>NZ_BONW01000001.1 GCF_016862915.1 Plantactinospora endophytica
TTTTCACCGATGATGTGCTGGTCGGGGGTTGGTCGGTTCCCACGACCCCGACCAACACACCCGGACCGACTAGCCGCCCAGGCTCGCCGCCGCCGAGATGATCGCCGAGGAGAAGTAGCTGACCTGGGTGTAGACGCCAGGGTAGTTCGGCCGCGCACACCCGTTGCCCCAGCTCACGATCCCGACCTGGACCAGGCCGCTGCCGCCCTGCCGGAACATCGGACCGCCGGAGTCACCCTGGCAGGTGTCCGTACCGCCGGAGAGCGGGCCGGCGCAGATCTCCTCGGCCGCGATGACGTCACCGTCGTACGACGAGGGGCCGTTGCAGACCGAGTCGCTGACGAACGGCACCGATGCCTTGAGCAGGTACCGCTGCTGCGCACCGCCCTCCCGGGCCGCGCCCCAGCCGGCGACGGTGAAGGTGCCGCTGTCGTACGCCGTCGAGGTGGCGATCGGCAGGGTGCTGAGCCCGGTGACCGGGCTGGCCAGCCGGATCAGTGCCCAGTCGTCACCGCTGCCGTTGTAGCCCGGCGCCCGGTAGACGTAGTTCGAGCGGACCTGGATCCGGCCGCTCGTCGACTGGAGGTCCACCACGCCCAGCGTGGCGGTGATGCTGGTGTTGCTCCCCGTACGCCCGACACAGTGTGCGGCGGTGAGGACCAGCCGCGGGCTGTAGAGGGCACCGCCGCAGCCCATCGAGAGTCGTACCATGAACGGGAACTCGCCCTGTGCGGCGCGGGTGCCGCCGACGACGAAGGGTGTGACGTCGGTGTTCTCCGGTGCGGCGCTGGCCGGAGCGGCCAGGGTGACGCCGCCGACGGCGACCGCGGCGAACGCCGCGGCGGCCAGGCGGGTGAGGGAGCGCCAACGAGCCATGGGGGTCCTCTCCGAGCATCGACGACGCGCCTTGTGGGCGCGCCTGAGATCACGATGCCGGCAGCGTATGGACCTCCATCGGTGTATCGCAATGTGCCGATGTCATCCCGGTTGTGTCATACCACCGGGCGACGGGACCGGCTAACCGCAGCTGTACCGGGGCTCGGCGAGGTACTTCCAGGTGAACTTCTCCCGCTTGATGACCTTTCCGCCCTTGTGGAAGAGCCGGAAGGCGTCCTGGGTGAAGCCGTCGATGCCGTTGGTCGGGATGCAGGACGGCCCCGGCTGGAGCTTGATCACCTTCGGCTTCGTGATGTTGCGGCGCGGGCTGTACTCCGTCGTCACCTTGTCGAAGACCTTGGTGCTCCAGATCGAGACCGTGACCGAGCTGGACGTGTGCGAGGTGTCGATGAGTACGCCGTGCGGGCTGTCGTTCTTGAACTTGAAGTCGAGGTCCGGCCAGAAGATGGTCGACTCGATGACCGCCGGGTAGCGGCTGAACCAGTACGAGTGCGGCTTGTGCTCCACGTCCTCCAACCCGGCGTAGTACGTCGCGTTGAACAGCGTGGTGGTGAACTGCGAGGTGCCGCCGCCGACCCCCGGCACCAGCTTGCCGTCCAGGATGACCGGCGCGTCCCGGTAGCCCTGGGCGTAGCCGCGCTCCCCGGTGTGCCCGTTCAGCGAGAACGTCTCGCCGGGCTTCACCACCGTGCCGTCCACGTCCCGGGCGATCGTCACGATGTTCTGGCTGCGCGCCGAGCTGAGGCCGCCGGTGAAGTTGGTGGTGAAGGTGGAGACCCGCTCCTTGATGCCCATCTTGTTGATGTCGTCGGTGGTCACCTTCGGCTCGACCGCCTTGAGCTGCGCGGCGACCGTACGGCCGTCGGCCTTCGGGAGTACCGCCATCAGGTCGCGGGCCAGCGCGGCGGTGTCCACCTGCGAGCCGCCGGTGCCGGCGACGACCTTCGGCTTGTTGCCCTGGATCGACATGGTGGCATCCTTCGGCTCCACCTCCACCTTGCCGAGCTGGCTCGGGAGCGCGGCACGGAGCTTCTTCTCGTCCACCCGGGGCGAGATCTTGCCCTTCTTGTCGGCGGTCAGCACCAGGCTCTTCGCGATCGCGGCCGGCGGGATGCTGAAGTTGCCCCGCTGGCTGGTCACCGTGACCGGGCCGGCGACCGCCGGCCGGGCCAGCTCGGTGACGAGCTTGTCGACCTCCTCGGTCGTGGTCGCCGGGTGCGTCTCGACCAGCGGCACCACCACGGCCTGCCCGCCGAGCCAGCCGTCCCGCAGCGCCTTCGCGGAGTCCTCGGCCCGGATTCCCTTGCTCGGCTTCGGATAGACCGGTCGGGGCGTGGTGCCGCTGAAGGTGATCGCCGGCAACGTCATCTGTGGCCCGGTCCGGCCGACGATTTTCCGTAGCTCGGTGTCGAGCTTCTCGGCGTCGACGGTGACCACCGGATCGGCCTCACGGGAGCCGAAGAGCAGCTCCCAGGGGCCGGGCCGGTGCGCCGAGGCCGCCTCGACGGTCGCCTCGACGTCCACCGCCAGGCCGACCTCGGCCGGCGTCACCTCGCCGGTCTGGTCGCCGATGCGTACCGGGACGGGGGTGGTGAAGGTGCTGGCCCGGGAGTCCAGGGCGGCGCGGAGCGCCTGGACCGCCTCGGCCCGGCTCTTGCCGCCCAGGTCCACGTCGAGCACGCTGGTGCCCCGGGGCACCTCGCCGGCGTACGCGTAGCCGGCCGTGGCGGCACCGCTGGCGACCAGCACGGCGAAGGCCGCCCCACCGGCGATCAGGACCCGCCGCAGCCGGCGCCGGGATGCCGGCTGTCCGGGGGCGCCCGGGGCGCCGGAGGCGTCGGGACGGGAGATCGGAGCGTCCCAGCCGGCCGATGCGGCGGTGACGGTCTCCGGGGTACCCCCGGCGGCGCCGACCGGTCCGCCGCCGGCTTCCTGTCCGACCGGCAGGGTCACGGCGGTGATCTGGATGGTGGGGCGATCCTCGGCGGGCACCGAGACGGCGGCCATCTGCATGGTCGGCCGCTCGTCGGCGGGCACCCTGTTCTCGCCGTACTGACTCACGGACACCTCGATCAGCGCGATGCGGCGGGCGGGGATTCGGCCCGGCCGGCAGGACCTTGACCGACTACGGTAGCCAAAACTCGACCAGAACGGGCAACGGGTCGGCCGGCGGCGGCCTGACCTCGTCCTACCCGTGCAGTGCCGGGACCTCGGAGTTGACCCGACCGGTGTGGACGGTGCCGGGGCGGCTG
Source organism: Plantactinospora endophytica (assembly GCF_016862915.1). GTDB lineage: Bacteria > Actinomycetota > Actinomycetes > Mycobacteriales > Micromonosporaceae > Plantactinospora > Plantactinospora endophytica. Next base: position 3,150 of record NZ_BONW01000001.1, read on the forward strand.
CGTCCCGGACCGAGCCGAAAAAGGTGAATGGTCCGATCTTCGGATGCGTTAGGACCGAACATCCATGGGGTTCCGTACACCTGGCAGATCTCGGTAAGCCACCGAGCCCGCATATGCTCCGACCGTCTACCCCCTATCGGAGGCAACTTGATGCGCCGGAACAGACGCGGACGCTCGCTCAAGGCGCTGGGCGTACTGCTCACCAGTGGTGCGCTCGGTGTAACCAGCGGAGTCGCGGCCTTCGCCGCCGAACCCGCCGCGACGCCCTTCCTCAGTGAGATTCACTACGACAATGTCGGTACGGATACCGGCGAGGCCATCGAGGTCGAGGCTCCGGCCGGTACCGACCTGACCGGATGGCAGCTCGTCCTCTACAACGGCAACAACGGTGCGCCGTACAACACCCGGACGCTCAGCGGGACTGTGCCGGCGGCCGGGGTGGTCGTCGCGACGTACCCGACGGACGGCATCCAGAACGGTTCGCCGGACGCGGTCGCGTTGGTCGCGCCGGACGGTACGGTCGCCGAGTTCCTCAGCTACGAGGGCGGGATGACCGGGGTCGGCGGACCCGCCAACGGGCAGGCCGCCACCGACATCGGCGTGGCCGAGGGCAGCGCCACCCCGGTCGGCCAGTCGCTCCAGCGGATCGACGGCACGTGGCGGGCCCCGGCACAGAACAGCTTCGGCGCCCGCAACAGCGGAGGCGGCGACCCGGACCCGGATCCGGACCCGGTCGGCTGCGACACCCCCGTCAGCCACACCATCGCCCAGGTGCAGGGCACCGGCGACGCGACGCCGCTGGCCGGTACCCGGGTGACCGTCGAGGGTGTCGTCACCGGCGACCACCGCACCGGCGGGTACAACGGGATCTACCTCCAGACCGCCGGCAGCGGCGGGCGTACGCCGGCCGCCGGTACCGCCTCGGACGGCATCTTCGTCTACCTGACCAGCAACGCCGCCAACCACCCGAGCGTCGCGCTCGGCGACCGGGTCCGGGTCAGCGGCAACGCGAGCGAGTTCAACGGGCTCACCCAGGTCAGCATCGGAGCCAAGACCGACGTGCAGGTCTGCGAGCAGGGAGTCGCGTTGCCGTCGCCGGTCGCGCTCTCGCTGCCGCTGGACGTCCCGGCCCGGGAGTCGGTCGAGTCGATGCTGGTCGCCCCGGTCGGCCAGTACACCGTCGCCGAGGTCTACAACACCAACCGGTACGGCGAGGTCGTGCTCGCCGCCGGTGACCGCGCTGCGGTGATCCCCACCGACATCGCCCGGCCCGGTACGGACGCAGCCCGCAACGCGGCGGCGGCGAACAAGCTGGCCCGACTGCTGGTCGACGACGGCCGGACCACCAACCTGGCCGACGCGGGCCTGCTGCCGCCGTACCTGGCTCCGGGCAGCCCGCTGCGGGTCGGCGACTCGGTCGAGGCGTTCGGGCCGACCGTGCTGTCCTACGGGTTCAACGAGTGGCGGCTCCAGCCGACCACCCCGGTCAGCGCGGACACCCCGCCGGCCGCCCGCACCAGCTTCAAGGTGACCAACCCGCGTACCCCGGCACCCGGCGACGTCGGCGGTGACCTCAAGGTCGGCGCGTTCAACGTGCTCAACTACTTCGTGCACTTCGGCGGCGACGCCCGGGGTGCCGCGGACGAGGCGGCGCTGGCCAAGCAGGAGGCGAAGATCGTCTCGGCGATCAACGCGCTCGGCGCCGACGTGGTCGCGCTCCAGGAGATCGAGAACTCGGTCCGGTTCGACGCCGCCGACCCGCAGAAGGCGCTCAAGCGACTCGTCGCCGCGCTGAACACCGCGGCCGGGGCGGGCACCTGGGACTACGTGCGTACCCCGGCGGAGCTGCCGGCCGCGGCCCAGCAGGACTTCATCACCACCGCGATCATCTTCAAGCCGGCCAAGGCGCAGCCGAAGGGCGCGTCCCGGTCGGTCAACGACGAGGCCGTGTGGTTCAACGCCCGGGAGCCGATCGCGCAGACCTTCACGGCCGGCGCGACCACCTTCACCGTGGTGGCCAACCACCTCAAGTCGAAGAGCAGCTCCGACTCGGCGACCGGCGACAACGCCGACAGCGGGGACGGGCAGGGCGCGTTCAACGGCGACCGGGTCCGCCAGGCCCGCGCGCTGACCGCGTTCGTCGACCGGTTGAAGACCGACAGCGGCAGCGACCAGGTGCTGCTGCTCGGCGACTTCAACGCGTACACCCAGGAGGACCCGATGAAGGTCCTCTACGACGCCGGGTACGTCGACCTGAACGACGCCGGCAAGGCCAGTTACGTCTTCGGCGGCGAGTCCGGCTCGCTCGACCACGCGGTCGCCTCGGCGTCGCTGAAGGAGCGGGTCACCGGCGTCGACGTCTGGCAGATCAACTCGCACGAGTCGTACGCCTTCCAGTACGACGGGCACCCGGCGTTCTTCGCCGAGAACCCGTACCGGGCCAGTGACCACAACCCGATCGTCGTCGGTCTGGAGACCGGGGCGACCGGACCGGTCGACCTGCAACTGCTCAGCGTCAACGACTTCCACGGTCGGCTGGAGTCGCCGGGCAACGCCCCGGACGGCCGGCCGGTCGGCGGAGCGGCCCAGGTCGCCGGCCTGGTCAACCAGCTCCGGGCGGAGAACCCGAACACCGCGTTCGTCTCCGGCGGTGACAACATCGGCGCCTCCACGTTCATCTCGGCGATCGACGAGGACAACCCGACGATCGACGCGCTGAACAAGATCGGGGTGGCCGCCTCGGCGGTCGGCAACCACGAGTTCGACAAGGGCATCGCGGACCTGACCGGCCGGGTCGCCGACCGGGCGGACTTCCCGCTGCTCGGCGCGAACGTGTACCGGGGCGACGAGCGGGCGCTGCCGGCGTACTCGGTCAGCACCGTCGGCGGGATCCGGGTCGGCTTCGTCGGCGTGGTGACCGAGCAGACCGGTTCGCTGGTCAGCCCGGACGGCATCGCCGGGATCAGCTTCCGGGAGCCGGTGGCCGAGGCGAACGCCGTGGCCGCACAGCTCAAGGACGGCAACCCGGCCAACGGCGAGGCCGACGTGGTGGTGCTGCTCGCCCACGAGGGCGCGGCGACCGAGAACATCAACTCGGCCGAGGCACTGGCGAACGACCCGGTCTTCGGGAAGTTCACCCGGGCGGACGCGACGATCGACGTCATCTTCAGCGGGCACACCCACCAGCCGTACGCCTTCGAGGTGCCGATCCCCGGCACCGACAAGCTGCGGCCGGTCGTGCAGGCGGAGGACTACGGCAAGCGGCTGGGCAAGGTCGAGCTGACCTTCGACCCGGCCACCGGTGCGGTCACCGCAGCCGACGCCGCGCTCGTCGACGTGGTCGGCGCGCCGCAGGACCCGGCGGTCGCCGAGATCGTGGCGGCGGCCAAGGCCCGGGCCCAGGAGCTGGGTCAGCGGCCACTCGGGTCGATCACCGCGGACATCAGGCGGGCCTACAACGAGGCCGGCAACGAGGACCGGGGCAAGGAGTCGGTACTCGGCAACTTCATCGCGGACGTGCAGCTCGCCGGTACCAGCGCGGCCGGCCGGGGCGGGGCGCAGATCGCGTTCATGAACCCGGGTGGCCTGCGGGCCGACCTGCTGCACGCCCCGGACGGCGTGGTCACCTACTCGGAGGCGTTCGCGGTGCAGCCGTTCGCCAACGACGTGGTGACGAAGACGTACACCGGGGCCCAGCTCAAGCAGGTGCTGGAGCAGCAGTGGCAGCCGGCCGGGGCGTCCCGGCCGGTGCTCTGGCTGGGTGTCTCCAAAGGGTTCAGCTACACCTACGACCCGGCGGCCGCACAGGGCGCCCGGATCACGTCGATGTCGCTGAACGGCACGCCGATCAGCCCGACCGGCAGCTACCGGCTGACGGTGAACTCGTTCCTCGCCTCCGGCGGGGACAACTTCGCCGCGCTGGCCGGTGGCACCGACCGGGTTACCACCGGTGACAACGACCTGACCATGCTGACCGACTACCTCGCCGACAACTCGCCGGTCACCGCCGACCCGGCGCCGCGTTCGGCGGTCGGGCAGCCCGGCCCGGAGTGCACCACGACGATCACCGGCCGGCACAGCCGTCCGCTGACCGTCTTCTCCGGGCTCACCTGCCTGGAGAACGCGACCGTCGGCGGTCCGGTGACCGTGCTGCCGGGCGCGTCGCTGATCGCGACCGGTGGCAGCATCGCCGGTCCGGTCACCGCCACCGGGGCGGAGCTGCTCACCCTGAGCGGTACCACCGTCTCCGGCCCGGTCTCGGTGGTCGCCGCGACCGGTGAGGTGCTGGTCGAGAAGGGCCGGGTGGGCGGGCCGGTCTCGCTCGCGCTGAACAGCGGCGGGGTGCGTCTCGACACCGTCAACGTCGGCGGCCCGGTCTCGCTGCTCGGCAACTCCGGCAGCGAGCCGCTGGTGGTCGCCGGCAACACCATCGGTGGACCGCTGGCCTGCGCGGCCAACACGCCGGCTCCGGGCAACGACGGCCGGCCGAACACGGTACGCGGCCCGGCGGCGGGACAGTGTGCCAGGCTGTGAAAGACGGTTTCAGTACGGACCGACAGTTGAGTTGAACTGACGCGACTGCGGGTCCGGGGCCGGTCACCGGTTCCGGACCCGCAGTCGCTTTTGTGGGGCGTTTCCGGGAGTGGGCCGTCCCGGGGACGGGGAAGGACGAGGGTGAGCGGCTACCAGCCCGTACCGCTGCCGAGCGGGGCCGCCGGAGTGCGCCGGGACGACCTGGTGGCCGGGCTGACCGGGTGGGTCCGGTCCCGGCCGCTGCGGGACCTGGTGGCCGCGTTCGGCGACGAGCTGCCGGACCGGATGGGCGCCGGCGAGCTGCTGGCCTGGCTGGACGACTTCTCGGCCCGGCACTGGGACTTCCGGCGCCGGCACGGTGCGGTCGAGCGGGACGAGGTGGTCGAGTCCGGTCTCGATCCCGCCGTCGCCGACCTGGTCCGGTCGGCTGCCGAGGCGCTCGGCCTGACCGGTCCGCGCCCCGTGCCCGAGCGGCGGTACGACCACCTGCTGGTGCTGGGCGGGCTGGCCCGGTCCTGCCTGCAACGGACCGGGTACGCCGCGCTGCTGGTCGGCAGCGGTGCGGTCGAGGTCGGCGAGGTTTCCGCGCTGGGCAGCTTCCGCCCGCTCCGCCCGCTCGAACTCGACCGGCTGCCCGTTCCGCCCGACGACCACCACCGACAACTCGACGGCGGACTCGAACCGTTGCCCGTCCCTACCGACGACCATTACCGACAGCTCGACGGCGGATACGAAGTGGACGCGATGGACGTGGGTGTCCGGGTCGGCTTCGGCTGCCCGGCGCCGGTCGAGGAGCGCCGCTCGGCCGGTGACGTCACCCACCGGTCGTGGTCGGTCGCGGTGTACCGGCCGGCGGTCGGGCCGGTGCTGCGGGTGCTGGCCGCACCGTCGACCGAGCCGGAGACCCGGCGGGCGCACACCTCCGACACGTACCACTTCTGGGCGGCGGAGGTGGGTCCGGCGGCCGGGGACCGGGTACTCGTGCTGACGTCGCAGCTCTACGTGCCGTTCCAGCACTGTGACGCGATCCGTACGCTGGGTCTCGGTTACGGGTGCGAGGTGGACACGATCGGGCTGGACCCGAGCCGACTGACCGGGTACGGGCCGGCCGAGCCGGTGGGCGCCGACCGGTACCTTCAGGAAATTCGGTCCGCCGTCCGGTCGATACGCAATCTGTTCTGCGTACTCGGATAATCACAATCCGGATAGGTGGCCGAGTGGTGGTACGGTAATACACCATCCCTTGTGGACGGCAAATCGGATTACTCGCCCGGACCGGTCCACATGGTGGCTTTCGCAGCAAGGAACCATCGGATCGTCGGGGTGTGACTGGCCTAACGGTCCGACTTGGTGCGGAAAACCGAAACGGGGCAGCGCGCCGAATAAAGGAACCCTTAAAGTAACTCGGGCGTCGCCCCACGGGGGGCCACCGTCCCTTATCTGGGCAGTGCGACGCGTACCTGTTGCGAGGAGTCCCCTTGCCTCCACGTTCTTTTTCCCGGTCGATGGCGCTTGCCTCGGCCGTCGCGCTCAGCGCCACCGCTGTTGTCTTCGGTGCCCCGGCCGCGCAGGCGAGCCACCCCGGCACCACCGACGGCCTGCTGAGCGCCAGCAACGGCACCAACACCATCCGGTTCAACAACGGGTCGACGCTCCGGCTCAGCAGTGGCGATCCGACCATCACCACGGTGAACGGCGCCGCCTGGGCGCCGGACGGCAGCCGGGCCATCTTCGCCACCGAGAACGGTGAGATCGCGACCCTCCGGCACAACGACGGTGCGAACTACTGGTGGGTCTCACCCCCTTCGCCCGAAGAGGGACCGGTCGAGTACCGCAGCCCGGTCTACCGGAGCGAGGGCATCGGCGTGCTCTTCGCGGCCAAGGAGGCCGGCTCGCCGTGGCGGATCGAGGCGCAGGTCGCCTCGGGCGGTTTCCTCCCGCGCCAGGTCACCCCGGCCGACGGGAAGCACTACTCCAACCCGGACTCCGGCCCCGGCTCGACCTTCGTCTACCAGTCGCAGGGCGGCGGCGCGGACGCTCCGTCCGGGACCTCACAGGTCGGCGTCTTCGACGGCTCCAGCTTCACGACGATCGCCGACGACGCCAGCAACCCGTCCATCTCGCCGAACGGCAAGAAGGTGGCGTTCGTCCGGGGCGGCCAGATCTACGTCGCCAACATCGACGGCACCGGCGTCGTCGCGGTGACCTCGAACGCGGCCACCCACGACCACCCGACCTTCTCGCCCACCGGCACCACCGTGGCGTTCGCCCAGGGCACCGGTGTGGCGACCGCGCTGGCGGACGGCAGCCAGGCGGCGAACCCGGTCCCGGTGGCCGGCCTGGCCGGCATCCCGTCCTACCAGCCGCGTCGGACCGACACCGTGGCCCGGCTCGCCGGGCAGGACCGGTTCACCACGGCGAACGCCGTCTCCCAGGCGCACTGGGCGACCGCGTCCGACCAGAACGACCCGCGCCAGTTCGCGGACGCGGTCGTGCTCTCCCGGTCGGACCTGTTCGCCGACGCGCTCGGCGGTGCGGCGCTGGCCGCCGCGAAGCAGGGTCCGCTGCTGATGACCCCGCCGACCGGGCTGAACGCGGTCACCGAGACCGAGATCCGGCGGATCCTGCCGGTCGGCAGGACCGTCTACCTGCTCGGCAGCCCCGGCGCGATCTCGACCACCGTGGAAAACCAGGTCAAGGCGCTGGGCTACCAGGTCGAGCGGCTCGCCGGCCAGGATCGGTTCAGCACCTCGGTGGCGATCGCCAACGAGATCAACCCGAACCCGACCTACGTGCTCGCCGCGACCGGGCTCAACTTCCCGGACGCGCTCGCGGCCGGTGCGGCGGCCGGCTCGTTCAACGTGCCGGGCAGCGGCCAGTCCGCGGTGGTCGTGCTCACCTCCGACTACACCCTGTCGACCGGCACCAAGAATTACCTCGACCGGGTGGCGGGGAACGGCTCCCGGGTCGTCGGCATCGGCCTCCAGGGCGCGCAGGCGACCGCGCCGTACAACCCGATCGAGATCTTCGGTTCCAGCCGCTACGAGACGTCCCTCTTCACCGCGTGGGCGTTCTTCGGTGGCACCAACCACGCCGGGCTGGCGACCGGGGTCGACTGGCCGGACGCGCTCTCCGGCGGTGCCCTGATGGCGACGATCAACGGTCCGCTGCTGCTCACCCGGGGCAACGAGTCCGCGCTCTCCTTCGAGCCGGAACTCTTCCTCGACGAGCACAGCGGCTCGCTCGACACCGCGCTGATGTTCGGCTCCGCCGCAGTCCTCTCGGCGGGTCAGCAGGCGCCGGCCGGCACCTGGATCAGCGGCCCGGGCGGGCACACCTTCGTGCAGAACCCGACCAACATCGGGATCGTCGACATCGACCGGGGCACGTCCAGCGCCCGTTCGGCGACGGCGGTCGACTCCTCCGGGGTCCGCACGCCGGAGCAGATCGAGGCGGCCGTGGCCGGGCTGAAGGAGCGGCTCGAGCAGCGGTAATCCGCTAGGGCAATGAAGAAGGGGCCGGTCGGTGGACCGGCCCCTTCTTCGTGTGTCGGAGCGTCGCCCCGCCCGGCTGTCCCGGCGATGGTTACCGCCGCTGGTGCTGGTGCTGGTGCTGGTGCCGGTGCCAGAAGAGTGCTACTCGGCGGTGTCCTGGATTGCCTGGCGGAAGACCCGGGAGCGGTGTGCGTAGTTGTCGAACCGGCCGTAGCTGGGCGCGGCCGGCGAGAGCAGCACCACCCCGCCGGCCGGCGTACGCTCCCGGCCGAGTCGTACCGCCTCGTGAAGGTCGTCGGCGGTCAGCGTGGTGATGGTGTGCAGGTCCTTGACCACGTCCAGGATCCGGGGACCGCTGTCGGGGATGCCGATCAGGGTCGCCACCACCTCCTGCTCGGCGAGGAAGTTCCGCAACGGGGCGTAGTCCACGCCACGGTCCTCGCCACCGACGATCACCGTCAGCGGACGACCGGCGTACGCCTCGATGGCGTGGATCGCCGACTGCGGGATCGTCGACAGCGAGTCGTCCACGAAGGTGATCCCGGACGGGTCCTCGATCGGGGTGAGCCGGTGTTCCAGCGCCGGCAGGGTCGCCAGGGCAGCAGCGAGCCGGTCCCGCTCGGCGAAACAGTCGACGCCGACCGCCCGCAGTGCGGTGAGCGCCACGCAGAGGTTCCCCTCGTTGTGCCGCCCGAGCAGCGGCAACGCCGTACGCGAGAAGAGGGGTTGGTCGCCGAGGCGTACCTGACGGGTGCCGTCGGGGTCGGCGGTCACCTGGAAGGCGGGCTCGGCACCGGGGACGCTGGCCGTGTTGGCGGGCAGCAGCGGCAGTCCGGGACGGGCGGCGAGTTCGGCACTGAGCCGGTCGTCCTGCGCGTTGTACGCCACCCACCGGGGGCCGTGCTCGACGAGGTTCAACTTGTGCCGGTAGTACTCCGGCTCTCCGCCGGCCCAGTCCAGGTGTTCCGGGGCGAGCGAGGTGAGCACCGCGACGTCGGGCGAGTCGGTCAGGTCGGCGCACTGGTACATCGAGAGTTCGAGGACGTACCGCTGGGCGGGGGGCAGGTCGAGCACGGGTACGCCGATGTTGCCGCCCATCACGTTCGGGTGGTCGACGGCGGTCAGCAGGTGGCTGATCAGGTTGGTGGTGGTGCTCTTGCCCTTGCTGCCGGTGACCCCGATGGTGCTGGCGGCGTGCTCGGCCATCCACAGCGCCGTGCCGCTGGTGATCGGTACCCCGCGCTCGCGCAGGCGTACCACCCAGGGGTGGGTCTCGCCGATCACCGGGGACCGGACCACCACGTCCGACCGGAGCAGGACGTCGAGCGCGGCGGGGCCGGTGTGCAGCGGGGCGAGTTCGGCGAGCCGGCCCGTCCAGGGCTTGGCGGCGTACGTCTCCCGGTCCATCACCGCGACCAGCTCGGCCGGCCCGACCGGGGCGATCGCGTCGATCGCCGCGACGCCCTCCCGGCCGGTGCCCCAGACCGCGACCCGCCGGCCGTGCAAATCCGCCAGCTGCACCTGACAACTCCCTCCGGTACGCGCGCCCAAACTCTAGTCCCGGGCCGTCCCGCTCCGGGTGGGGACGTCGACCCCGCTCCCCGGTCGGGCCTGTGCCAGCCGACCTGACCGTGTGAGCTTGGGCACCGGGACGACGGGAACCCGGAAAATCGGTTGTGAGTGAGTGGCTCACTCATTACTGTTGCCGCCGTGACTTCGCAGACCCCGTCCGGCCGGGCCCGACCGCTACCACCCGAGGAGCGGCGGGCTGCGCTGATCACCGCGACCCTGGCACTGATCACCGAGCACGGGATCAAGGTCACCACCCGGCAGATCGCCGAGGCGGCCGGGGTGGCCGAGGGGACCATCTTCCGGGTCTTCCCGCACAAGGACGGGCTGGTCCGGGTGGCCGTGGAGACCGCGCTCGACCCGGCCCCGCTCCTGGCCGAGTTGGCGGAACTCGACCTCGACATCCCGCTGCGGGAGCGCCTCACCAGACTGGCCGCGATCCTCCAGCTCCGGCTGACCAGCATCTTCAACCTGCTGCACTCCGTCGGCATGCACGGCCCGCCGGAGGACTCGCCGGCCGGCGGCGCGAAGCTCCACCCGCCGAACGAGCAGATCTACCAGGCCATCGTCCGGGTGCTGGAACCCGATCGGGACCGCTTCCGCTATCCACTGCCCGAGGTGGCCCGGCTGCTGCGACTGCTGACCTTCGCCGGCTCGCACCCCCGGATCACCGACAACGAACCGCTGAGCCCCGAGCTGATCGCCGCCGTGCTGCTGGACGGCGTACGAGAACCCGGGGCGGCGGACCCGGACCGACCGGCCGAGCCGTCCGGCCCGGACCACCACGCTGACCAGAACCCCAGCGGACCGGCCACGACCGGTTCCCGGGTCCCCGGTTCGAAGGAACATCGATGCTGAACCGACTACTCCGCACCTACCTCCGGCCGTACGGCCGACCGCTCACCGCCGTGGTGCTGCTGCAACTCGTCGGCACCATGGCCTCGCTCTACCTGCCCAGCCTCAACGCCGACATCATCGACAAGGGCATCGCCCGGGGCGACACCGGCTACATCGTCAGTACCGGCGGCTGGATGCTGCTGGTCACCCTGTTGCAGATCGCCTGCTCGATCGCGGCCGTCTACTTCGGCGCCCGGACGGCGATGAGCCTCGGCCGGGACGTACGCGCAGCGATCTTCCACCGGGTGATGGGTTTCTCCGGCCGGGAGGTCGGCCAGTTCGGCGCACCGTCGCTGATCACCCGCACCACCAACGACGTCCAGCAGGTGCAGATGCTGGTCGTGGTGACCTGCACGATGCTGGTCTCGGCGCCGATCACCCTGGTCGGCGGCGTGATTATGGCGCTGCGCGAGGACGTCGGCCTCTCCTGGCTGATGCTGGTCTGCGTACCGGTGCTGGTGCTGGCGATCGGGCTGGTGATCCGCCGGATGGTGCCGCAGTTCCGGCTGATGCAGACCCGGATCGACACCGTCAACCGGGTGCTCCGGGAGCAGATCACCGGCATCCGGGTGGTCCGGGCGTTCGTCCGGGAACCGTACGAGACCCGGCGCTTCGAGGTGGCGAACGAGGACCTGAGCGCCACCGCCCTGCGGGTCGGCCGGCTGACCGCGCTGATCTTCCCGATCGTGATGCTGGTGCTCAACGTCTCCAGCGTGGCGGTGCTCTGGTTCGGCGCGCACCGGATCGACGCGAACCAGATCCAGATCGGGGCGCTGACCGCCTTCCTGAGCTATCTGATGTTCATCCTGATGTCGGTCATGATGGCGACCTTCATGCTGATCATGGTGCCCCGGGCGGCGGTCTGCGCCGAGCGGATCATGGAGGTGCTGGGCACCGATTCCTCGGTCGCCGAGCCGTCGGCACCGGTACGCGAGGTCGGGCTCCGGGGCGAGCTGGAGCTGCGGGACGTGAGTTTCCAGTACCCGGGCGCGGCGGCCCCGGTGCTCCGGGACGTCTCGTTCCGGGCCAGGGCCGGCCAGACCACGGCGATCATCGGCAGTACCGGCGCCGGCAAGACCACCCTGCTCGGGCTGGTACCCCGGCTCTTCGACGTCACCGGCGGCGCGGTACTCGTCGACGGCGCCGACGTCCGCGAACTGGACCCGGACCTGCTCTGGGAGCGGATCGGCCTGGTGCCGCAGCGGCCGTACCTCTTCTCCGGCACCGTCGCCAGCAACCTGCGCTACGGCCGGCCGGACGCCACCGACGAGGAACTCTGGGCCAGCCTGGAGGTCGCCCAGGCCCGGGACTTCGTCGAGGCGCTGCCGGAGGGACTGGACGCCCCGGTCGCGCAGGGCGGGACGAACCTCTCCGGCGGGCAGCGGCAACGACTGGCGATCGCCCGCGCCCTGGTACGCCAACCGGAGATCTACCTCTTCGACGACTCGTTCTCCGCCCTCGACCTCGGCACCGACGCCCGGCTGCGCGCCGCGCTGAAACCGGTCACCGCCGAGGCGGCGGTGGTGATCGTGGCGCAGCGGGTCTCCACGATCATCGAGGCAGACCAGATCATCGTGCTGGAGGACGGTGGGATCGTCGGCGCCGGTCGACACGACGACCTCCTGGAAACCTGCCCGACGTACGCCGAGATCGTCGCGTCCCAGCTCACCGTGGAGGTGTCGGCATGAGCCGCCCGACCGGCCCGGCCGGCGACGGCGCCGTCCCGAACGGAAGCGGTGCCGCTCCGGCCACCGGCGGTGCTGCGCCGAACGGAAGCGATGCCGTGTCCAACGGGAGCGGCGCGATGGGCGAACAGCACGGACAGGCTGCCGGCGCCGAGAGGCGGCCGGCGGACGGCAACACCCAGGACGGGGCGATGAACCAGAAGACGAACCGGGCCACACCGGCCCGACTGCCCGGGGGTGGTGCCCGGGGCGGCCCCGGCTGGGCCACCGCCGGGATGCCGGCCGAGAAGTCGATGAACTTCGGCCCGTCGGCCCGGCGGCTGCTGGGCCTGCTCCGGCCGCACCGGGTCCAGCTCGTCGTGGTGATCCTGCTGGCGATCTCCAGCGTCGGGCTGTCGGTGGCCGGGCCGAAGATCCTCGGGTACGCCACCGACGTCATCTTCTCCGGCCTGATCGGCAAGCAGTTGCCGGCCGGCGCCACCGCCGAACAGGCCGCCGAGCAGGCCCGGGCGGCCGGCAACGACGGCTTCGCCGAGCTGCTGCTGAAGATGGACGTCATCCCCGGCACCGGCATCGACTTCGCCCGGCTCGGCCAGATCCTGCTGCTGGCGGTCCTGCTCTTCGTCGGCGCCAGCCTGCTGAGCTGGCTCCAGGGCTACATCCTGAACGGCGCGGTCCAGGACACCATTCGACAGTTGCGCTCCGACGTCGAGGCGAAGCTCAACCGGCTACCGCTGCCGTACTTCGACGGTCAGCCCCGGGGCGAACTGCTCAGTCGGGTCACCAACGACATCGACAACATCGCGCAGACCCTGCAACAGACCCTCAGCCAGTTGCTCGCCTCGCTGCTCACCGTGGTCGGGGTACTGGGGGTGATGTTCTGGATCTCGCCGCTGCTGGCCGTGGTCGCACTGATCGCCGTACCGCTGTCGGTGCTGGTCACCAAGGCGATCGCGAAGCGGTCGCAGAAGCAGTTCATCGCACAGTGGACGCACACCGGGGCGCTGAACGGCCAGATCGAAGAGGCGTTCACCGGGCACGAGTTGGTGAAGGTCTTCGGCCGGCAGCGCGAGGTCGAGGCGACCTTCGCCGCGAAGAACGACGAACTGTTCAAGGCGAGCTTCGCCGCCCAGTTCGTCTCCGGCATCATCATGCCGTCGATGATGTTCATCGGAAACCTGAGCTACGTGCTGATCGCGGTGATCGGCGGGCTGCGGGTCGCGTCCGGGGCGATGACCCTCGGCGACGTACAGGCGTTCATCCAGTACTCGCGGCAGTTCACCCAGCCGCTGACCCAGGTCGCGGCGATGGCGAACCTATTGCAGTCCGGGGTCGCGTCGGCGGAACGGGTCTTCGACGTACTGGACGCGGAGGAGCAGAGCGCCGACCCGGTGGCGCCGGCCCGGCTCGGCGAGCGGCATGGCCGGGTCGAGTTCGAGCACGTCTCCTTCCGGTACGAGCCGGAGAAGCCGCTGATCGACGACCTCTCCCTGGTCGCCGAGCCGGGACACACGGTGGCGATCGTCGGTCCGACCGGCGCCGGCAAGACGACCCTGGTCAACCTGGTGATGCGCTTCTACGAGCTGGACTCCGGCCGGATCACCCTGGACGGGGTCGACCTCACCGAACTGCGCCGGGACACCCTGCGCTCCGAGATCGGCATGGTGCTCCAGGACACCTGGCTGTTCGGCGGCACGATCCGGGACAACATCGCGTACGGCAACCCGGAGGCGACCGAGGAGCAGATCCTCGCCGCGGCGAAGGCGACCTTCGTCGACCGGTTCGTCCGCAGTCTGCCGGACGGCTACGACACGGTCATCGACGAGGAGGGCAACAACGTCAGCGCGGGCGAGAAGCAGCTCATCACGATCGCCCGGGCGTTCCTCTCCGACCCGTCGCTGCTGATCCTGGACGAGGCGACGAGTTCGGTGGACACCCGTACCGAGGTGCTGCTGCAACGGGCCATGGCCGCACTACGGGCGGACCGGACCAGTTTCGTGATCGCCCACCGGCTGTCGACCATCCGGGACGCCGACCTGATCCTGGTGATGGAGAGCGGCCGGATCGTCGAGCAGGGTACCCACGCGGAGCTGCTGGCCGCGCAGGGCGCGTACCACCGGCTCTACCACGCGCAGTTCTCCCAGCCGGTCGCCGACGTGGAGCCGGCGGCGGTGGCCGGGCCGGGCGGCGTACCGGCGGGTGCTCCTCGACAGCGCTGATGACGGACGCGTAGGACGGCTAGAGCCGGTCGGGGCACTCCGCCCCGGCCGGCTCTCGGTACCGTCCGGGCATGAGCGCGCGCCTGCGGGCAGGCACACGCTGAAAGTGTGTGATCGTCAGTGCTGCTGGCTTGCCAGGCTGACGAATGCCTGCCACTTCTCGGTGGTGAAGGTCAGGACCGGTCCCTGCTGGTCCTTGCTGTCCCGGACGAGTACCCGGCCAGGAAGGTTGTCGGCAACCTCGACGCAGTTTCCGCCGTTCTGTCCGCTACGGCTGGACTTGCGCCAGGTCGGCTGCTGGGTCGTCATATCTACTCACCATCATCGGAATCAGATGGGTGCTCAACACGAGTCCTGCCGAGCACGACTCGGCGGAGGGTGTGAACGTCAGCAGTGTTGGCTCGTCAGGCTGACGAACGCCTGCCACTGCTTGGGAGTGAAGGTCAGCACGGGTCCCTGCTGGTCCTTGCTGTCCCGGACGAGTATCCGGCCAGGAACGTTGTCCGCAACCTCCACACAGTCCCCGCCGCTCTGGCCGCTACGGCTGGACTTGCGCCAGATCGGCTGCTCGGTCTTCATAGTCATTCACCAACCTCAAGATCAGGTCTCTCGACTGGTCACGCGGGAAGGCGACCGCCGATACAGTCTGCCACGCTCGTTCCAGGCCGGTCACGCGAGTTGGTTCCGCAATCACTCTGCCTTCGTAGAAGTCCTCCAGCAGGCCGACCGCACCACTGCCTTCCAAGGTCGCCAAGGCGAACGACCCGCTACGGCCTGGATGCAGCCCGGCGGAGTCGGGGAGGACATGGACGAAGATGTTCGGCCGAGCGCCGGTGTCGGCGAGGTGCAGCAGTTGTTCTTTGGCTATCTCGGGAGGGCCGCATCGGAGTACGGCGGCGTCGATGATGAAGGCGAAGGCGGGGCGGTCGGCCCGGTCGAGGATCGCGGCCTGTCGCTCCAGTCGGTTGGCGACCCGTTCCGCCACCTCGTCGTCGGAGAGCATTCCGGTACTGGCGAAGATCGCCCGCGCGTACGCCTCCGTCTGTAGTAGACCGGGGATCAGGGTCGCCTGGAAGTAGCGGAGGATAACGGCTGTCTCCTCCACGTCCCGCCACGGACGGAACCAACTCGGACCCGGCTTGCGGTTCTTTCTGGCCTCCGCCGACAGTTTCTGGATCTCGTCGCCGGTGCCGAAGAAGGCGTCCAGGGCCGCCGCCGTATCCTGCTGCGGGGCCAGTCGGCTCGTCTCGAACGCCGCGATCAGCGACTTGCTGACCTGCACGGCATCGGCAACCTGGTCCTGGGTGACGCCCCGCTCGGCCCGTAGTTCTCTGAGTCTCACCGGAAGATTACTCACGTTCAATGCTCCCCTGAGGCTGAGTGCGAACCGGAGTATCCAGCGTTACTGCCCGCCGATTATCTTCCGTCACCGTCCGCTCACGGTCCAGGGTGGAATCCGACGATGTTGCCGAGCCGCCCTCGACTCTGGCGGGATCAATGCCCGCTCGGGCCGATTCCATCCGACCCCCGTCCTGGAGATAAGGGCGAGGACACGGCGGAGCAATACGGCCCTCGTCCCGCTCACCACTAGGAGGTGACTGATGCGTTTTCAGCAGGCGCAACGAATACACCGACGGGACTGGCGACGGCTGTGGCGGTACTGCCGATGCGGGGCCCGCTGGCGCTGCCCGGACGCCCATGCGTCGACGCCGCGCCGGACGATCAATCAATGGCCCGGGTGGAATCGTCCCCGGCAACACGAGCGGGCGTGACCGGTGATCGGGCCGCAGGAGCGGTGGTACCGCTTCGCCGCACGGCGGCGTCGCGGCACCGGCGTCCACGTCCCGCTACACCCGTCGTACCGCTGTCGTGCCTGCGGTGCCGCCTGGCCCTGTCCGCCGGCCCGGCTCTCCCTGCTGATCGACTTCCGGGGCAACCGGGTGGGCCTGATGATCTACCTCGCTGCACACCTCGCCCGCGCCCTGGAAGAACTCCCCGACACGCACCCCGCACTGATCGCAGGCCAGATCCTGCACTGGGTCCCCCGACGCCGCTAATCGCCGCGACCTCAGGAACGCTCGCTGTTGCCACGGTCCCAGAACGGCGAGACTAGAAGATTTGTCGTCTCGACTGGCGGTAGACCGTCGTCGAGACCGCGTAGCCGCTGGTAGATGTCCCGCATCGTGGTCTTGTCCGGAACGTGCTCGCTGCCGGCCGCACGCTCCAGGACCGTCAGCGTGCTTACCAGTCTGATCGATCCCACGGGGCGACCTTGAGCGCGAAGCCGTTGCAGTCGGCTCAACTCGGAGGTAGCGATCCGGGCCCCTGCCCCGTCGTCGATGAGTACCGCCGTCGTTCCGCCCGCTTCGGCGGCGACGACGGCATGCGCCACCACCATGATCTCGCCCAGGTCTCTCGGATGCCTCAGCCGCTCACGCATCGGTTGCTGAGTGATTCGGTGCACGACTGCTGCCAGTTCGGGTGTCTCGTCGTCGGAAAGTATCTCCAGCCAGCGTGGTGTCAATTTGCGCCAGACGGTGGCGGCAGAGCGGAAGCGCACATCCTCCCGGGACTTGCGTAGCACTTCGGCCCGCACCGTCTCCGGAGCGCTGAGCGGTCCGAGAACGCTGATGAGAAGCCGTTCCTTGTTTATCGAGAAGAAGTTTAAGCTAGGCCCGGCGTCGATGACCGGCCGCCGGCTCATCGTGTTTCTGTCTCGGCCGCCGGGTCCTCCTGGTCGTCCGGCGCGGTCAGGTCCGCGTCCAGGGCCGCCCAGTCAACGGGTACGTCCGGCAGTTCGGCAGGGTCGGCCCAGGCGATCGGACGTTCGACGGGCACGATGCCCACCTCCCGCAGTTCCGCCTCCACGGTTTCCACCGTGATACCGCGCAAGGTTGCGATGGCCTGCGCGGACAGCACACCCTCCGCATACCCCTTGGTCGCACGGGCGAGCAGTCGTTGCGGCGCTCTCTGCTTGTTCGAGTCGGCCCGCAGGGCGTGGTATTGGTCGATCCATCCGAAACGGACCGCCAACTGAGGCGTGGACAGGTCCATCCAGTCCACTTTCGTCGCGGGGTCGATGTATCCCGCCTGGTGCAGCGCGATAGCCGCGACTGCGGGCGACACCAGGAACCGCTGGACGACCACGGAGAGGGTGGACCGCGTCATCTGCTTACGGTCTCCGAGAAGTTTCCGCAAGCCGTCCACCGGCAGCAGCAGATTCCTGGCGAAGGCGTCGGCCCGGATCTCAGCCGGCGACCGGTCGCTCCAGTTGCCCGCGTCGGCATCCGCCCAGTCTCCGAACTGGATGTGGCCGAGCTCATGCGCAAGCGTGCTGCGTTGCCGCATCGGGTGCTGGCCGCGCGCGACGCCGATGAACGTGGTGTC
The DNA here is from genome assembly GCF_016862915.1 of Plantactinospora endophytica. Classification (GTDB taxonomy): domain Bacteria; phylum Actinomycetota; class Actinomycetes; order Mycobacteriales; family Micromonosporaceae; genus Plantactinospora; species Plantactinospora endophytica. The sequence continues at coordinate 20,934 of NZ_BONW01000001.1, forward strand.
GCGCTCCGGATCCCGCATCGTCAGGCCGTGCTCGTCCGGCCCCGCATCGAGCACGGCCACATCGATCCCGGTCGTCTGCTCGATGATCGCAATGAGATCACCCAGGGGTTGCACGCCCAATTCGTGCTCTTCCCGAAACTTGGCGGCGGCAGCCCGCCCCTCGGCCTCAGCGGTCACGGTTCTCCGCCGACATCAGATCGACTGCCGGGATTGCCTGTTCCTCCAAGTAGTCGTCCAGTTCCAGGAAGTGCAGCAGGGCCTGGTGCATCTCCTGCATGCGAGAGCCGTTGGTGGCCCGGGCCGCGCTCTGGACTCGGTCGGCCACTGTCCCGGCCCCGGTAAGTTGGGCCACCGTGTGCCCGGTCGCCCACGCGATTGCCACGATTTCAGGCATCTTCGCCGCGCGGTCACCGGAGATGATCCGCGACAGGGTGGACTGCGAGATGCCGGTCCTGTCGGCGAGGGCGCGCTGACTCAGCCCTGCTGCCCCTCTGGCGCGCTCGATCAACGAGCCCACGTCCGGCCTGGTCACACTCCACCCCCAAGCTCTGAATCATGATCCGACGATATGATTCAGTCTACCGGTCGGCTACGCACAGTGCCAGCCTTTGGGCAGCTTGACCAAGCCGGCCATCCACCCGACGAGTGCCGGAGTCAGGCCGAGCCGCGTCCGGCGACGCAGGGTCCGACAGCTCGTCGGGTCGGTGGACACGCCCTTGTGCTCTCTGCGCCGGCCGTTTCCGGCGAAGGCGTCAGGCGGTGAACTGCTGTCCGCACCGAAGCGGGGGCAACAGTGTTCAGATTCTGGTCAGTGCGGCGCGGAGCGGGTCCAGGCCGATCGAGCCCAGGTTGAGTGCGTTCCGGTGGAATTCCTTGAGGTCGAAGTCGGCGCCCTTGCGAGCCTTCGCGTCCTCCCGGGCCTGCAACCAGATCCGTTCGCCGACCTTGTACGACGGTGCCTGCCCCGGCCAGCCAAGATAGCGGTTCAGCTCGAAGCGCAGGTTCTCGTCCGGCACCCGGCAGTGCGCCCGCATGAACTCCCAGCCCAGCTCGGGGGTCCACCGCTCACCCGGACGGAAGCCGAACGGGTTGTCCCGGGGGATCTCCAGCTCCAGGTGCATGCCGATGTCCACCACCACGCGGGCGGCCCGGAACGCCTGCCCGTCCAGCATGCCCAGCTTGTCGCCGGGGTCGGCGAGGTAGCCCAGGTCGTCCATCAGCCGCTCGGAGTAGAGCGCCCAGCCCTCGCCGTGCCCGGACGTCCAGCAGAGCAGCCGCTGCCAGCGGTTGAGCAGGTCGGCGCGGACCTGGGTCTGGGCCACCTGGAGGTGGTGGCCGGGTACGCCCTCGTGGAAGACGGTGGTCACCTCGCGCCAGGTGGAGAACTCGGTGATTCCCTGCGGCACCGCCCACCACATCCGGCCGGGCCGGGCGAAGTCCTCGCTCGGACCGGTGTAGTAGATGCCGCCGTCGCTGGTCGGCGCGAGGCAGCACTCGATCCGGCGGACCTGCTCCGGGATGTCGAAGTGGGTACCGTGCAGCTCGGCGATCGCCTTGTCGGCCAGCGCCTGCATCCAGTCCCGGAACGCCTCCTTGCCGTGGATCTGGCGGGCCGGGTCGGCGTCCAGCGCCGTCACCGCGGCCTCGATGTCGGCGCCGGGCCCGGCGATCTCCGCGGCCACCGCGCGCATCTCGGCCTCCAGCCGGGCCAGCTCCTCGAACCCCCAGGCGTACGTCTCTTCGAGGTCGACCCGGGCGCCGAGGAAGTACTGCGAGGCGAGTTCGTACCGCTCCCGGCCGGCGGCCTGCTTGGCCCGGCCCAGCGGGGCGAGTTCGTCGCGCAGGAAGTGCCCGAACTCGGCGGTGGCGGCGGTGGCCGCAGCGGCTCCCCGGCGCAGTTCGGCGGCGAGCGCCGGGTCGGCGGAGAGCTGCTCGACCAGGGTGTGGAAGAAGTTGTCGCCGTCCGGGTCGGTCCAGACGTCGCACTGCTTGGCGACCTCGACGATCTGAGCCCGGGAGCTGACGTGCCCGGCCCCGGCGGCGGTACGCAGCGTGGTCTTGTACCCGTCGAGCGCGCCCGCGAACTGGCCCAGCCGGGCGGCGATGTTGCCGACCGCCTCGGCACCCTCGGTCGGCATCAGGTCGAAGACCTGCCGGAGTTCGTGCAGCCCGCTGGCGATGACGTTCAACTCGCTGGCCGTCTCGCCCGCGTCGTACCGGGCGAGTTCCAGGCCCAGCCGCTCCTGCATCGCCTCCTTGGCGGTGCGTTCGGCCTCGGAGTCCGGCTCGGTGGCGGCGAGGTCGGCGAGCGTACGCCGGGTCAGTTCGGCCTGGGCCGCGAAGCCGTCCGGCGAGAAATCGCCGAGTTGGTCGTCGTGGCCGCCGATGCCGACGAACGTCGCGCCGATCGGATTGAGCCGGGCCCACTCGTCGACGTGGCGGTCGGCCAACTCGTTGATTCGTCCCACGCCACGACCCTACGTGATCGGCGCACTTCGACTCATCCGTGATACGCGGGCCGTCGGGTCCGGGCCGGCAGGTGTGGTCCTGGACACGACGACCGAAAGTCGCGAGATTTTGTCGTACGGCTGCTGCAAAGTGTCAGGGGTGACTACGGCTACCGCCCCTGACAAAGCCGCTCTCAAGTCGTGGCTGCCGGGCTTCTTCGCGCTCGGTGCGATCTGGGGATCGAGCTTCCTCTTCATCAAGGTCGGTATCCGGGAGATGCACCCGGTCTACGTCACCCTCGGCCGGGTCGGTGCGGGCGCGATCACCCTGCTGGTGGTGCTGGCGGTGCTCCGCGACCGGCTGCCCCGGGACCCGAAGTTGTGGCTGCACACCGCGCTCTACTCGGCGATCGGCGTCGCCCTGCCGTTCACCCTCTTCGGCTACGGCGAGCAGCACGTCTCCTCGATGCTGGCCGGCATCTGGAACGCCACCACACCCCTGGTGGTGCTGCCGCTGGCGGTGCTGGTGTTCCGCACCGAGCGGATGACCGTACGCCGGGCGGTGGGGCTCGGGCTGGGCTTCGTCGGGGTACTCGTGGTGCTGGGCGTGTGGCAGGGCCTCGGCGGCGCCCAGTTCACCGGCCAACTGTTCTGCTTCGCGGCGGCGGCCTGCTACGGCGTGGCCATCCCGTACCAGAAGCGGTTCGTCGCGGACCGGGCCGAGTCCGGCCTGGCGCTCTCCGCCGCGCAGTTGCTGATGGCGACGGCGCAGCTCGCGATCGCCGCGCCGCTGATCGCCGGTGCGCCGCCCGCACCGACCAGCCTCTCCGGCGAGGTGATCGCCAGCGTGCTGGCGCTGGGCGCGCTCGGCACCGGGCTGGCCTTCGTGATCAACCTGCGGAACATCCGGGTGGCCGGGGCGAGTACGGCGTCCACCGTCACCTACGTGATCCCGATCTTCGCGGTGCTGATCGGCGTGCTCGCCCTCGGTGAGCACCTCGCCTGGTACCAGCCGGTCGGCGCGGCGATCGTCCTGGCCGGGGTGGCGGTCTCCCAGGGCCTCTTCGCCCGGCGCCGACGTCCCGCCGTACCGACCGGGATGGCGCCGGAACTGACCCCGTCAGCCCGCGTGTGAGCCGGTCCAGTCGAGCAGTTCCTCGGCCGACCAGGTGTTGACCACCCGCTCCGCCGGTACGCCGCACCGGGCCGCCCGCTCGCAGCCGAACTGCTGCCAGTCGAGCTGACCCGGGGCGTGCGCGTCGGTGTCGATGGCGAACCGGCAGCCCGCCTCGACGGCCACCCGGATCAGCCGCTTCGGCGGGTCCTGCCGCTCCGGCCGTGAGTTGATCTCGACAGCCTTGTCGTACTCCGCACAGGCGGCGAAGACGGCCTCCGCGTCGAACTCGCTCGGCGGCCGGGTACGCGCTCGGTGTCCCCGGTCGCCGGGGCCGGTCACCCCCGGCGGGCGGGCCGCGACCATCCGGCCGGTGCAGTGCCCGAGGATGTCCAGGTGCGGGTTGGCGATCGCGGCCAGCATCCGCTTGGTCATCCGGGCCTGCGGGTCCCGCAGGTTGCTGTGCACCGAGCCGACCACCACGTCCAGCCGGGCCAGCAACTCCTCCTCCTGGTCCAGCGAGCCGTCGTCGAGGATGTCGACCTCGATCCCGGTGAGGATCCGGAAGCCCTCCGGCAGCGCGTCGTTGACCGCCGCTACGTAGTCGAGCTGCTTGCGCAGTCGGGCGGCGGTCAGCCCCCGGGCCACGGTCAGCCGGGGCGAGTGGTCGGTGAGTACCAGATATTCGTGCCCCAGCTCGACGGCGGCCAACGCCATCTCCTCGATCGGCGAGCCGCCGTCCGACCAGTCGGAGTGGGTGTGGCAGTCGCCGCGCAGCGCGGCCCGCAGCGCGGCGGCCTCCTCGTCCAGGTCGAGCCCCTCGGTGGCCAGCAGCCGGCGCAGGTAGACGGGCTCCTCGCCGCGCAGCGACTCGGTGACGGTACGCGCGGTCACCTCGCCGACGCCGGAAAGCTCGGTCAGGGTGCCCGCCTCGGCCCGGTCCACCAGCTCCTGCGCGGGCAGCTCGGCCAGGGTCTTGGCGGCCGACCGGAACGCCTTGACCCGGAAGCTGGCCTCGTTCGCCCGCTCCAACAGGAAGGCGATCCGGCGCAGGTCGGCCAGCGGATCCCGTTCGGTCATGCCGCCTCCTCAGCGCGTCTGCCCATGCCCGACCAGGTTAGTCAGGGCTGGCCGTCGACACCGCCGTTCGGGTACCTGCCCGGCTCCACCGACCGTCTCTTGACGTTCGGCGTCAAGGGGGTTGCCGAGTGTGTACCTACGTCGTACTGTCCGTCCGCCGCTCCGCACGTCCGGTCGAGCGGCGCAGGTAACCACGGGGGAGGACGAAACAATGGTCGCCACTTTCCGCGCCCTGGCGTCGGTGGTGATGCTCGCCGGGTTCTACGTCGTCGCGCTCGTCCAGTTGGGCGGCGCGGTGGCCCTGGCCATCTGGCTCAGCACCGTACTCACCGGCGTGATCGCACTGAAGATCGTGTTCCCGCTCTTCGTCGCCACGGTCGGCGCGGTGTCGGTCGCGCTCTGGAAGGCCATCCGGGCCAAGCCGGCGCCCCCGGAAGGGCTACCGGTCGGCCCCGACCAGGCCCCGGAACTGTGGCGTACGGTGCACGAGCTGGCCGGCGTGGTCGGCACCCGGGTACCGGACGAGATCCGGCTGCTGCCCGAGGTCAACGCGGCGGTCACCGAGGACGCCAAACTGCTCGGCCTGATCAGCGGCCGACGCATCCTCTACATCGGACTTCCACTGCTCCAGGCGATGAGCGTCGACCAGATCCGCTCCGTACTCGCCCACGAGCTGGGGCACTACTCGGGCCAACACACCCGGCTCGGCGCGGTGGCGTACCGGGGACGGCTGGCGCTCGGCGGCACCATCAGCCGGATCGGCCCGAGCAACCCGGTCGGCTGGGTGTTCAAGGGCTACGCCCGGCTCTATTTGCTGGTCGACAACGCCGCCTCGCGGCGCCAGGAACTGGAGGCGGACCGGTCCTCGGTGCAGGTCGCCGGCCGGGTCGCCGCCGCCTCGGCACTGCGGGAACTGCCGGTCCTCGACGCGGCCTGGGACTTCTACTTCCAGCGGTACGTCCACCCCGGCTGGGAGGCAGGCTTCGTGCCGGACGACCTCTTCGGCGGGTTCTACGCGCTGGTCGCCGCCCGCAAGGCGGAACTGGACGAGCTGCGCGGCGCCGAGCCGGACGGCAACGGGTCGCGCTGGGACACCCACCCGCCGATCCCGGAGCGGATCTCGGTGATCGCGACCGCTCCCGACGTACCCCGCCCGGCCGACAACCGGCCCGCCTACGTGCTGCTCCCGGACATCGCGTCGCTCGGCCGCCGGCTCCAGGACCGGATGGTCGACGTCGGTGACCGCAAGGTGCTGCCCTGGCCGCAGTTCACCCACGCGATGGTGGCGGCGGGCGCGCAGCGGCAGACCGATGCCGTCTTCCGGGCCCTCGGCCGGTTCACCGGGGCACCCGAACCGGGCCTGCCGGTCCTGTTCGACGTGATCCATGCGGGCCGGCTCGGCGAGTTCGCCGAGCAGTTCTTCTCGAACGCCACCCGGCGGGAGGCGGCCCACAAGTTCGCCGAGCCGATGGAGACGCTGTTGCAGAGCGCCGCCGTCGCCGCGCAGGCGGCCTGGTGGCAGCACTCGTGGTCGGAGCCGGCCCGGCTCGTCGGGCGGGACGGCCGGCCGATCTCGTTCGGTCCGATCGCCGAGCTGGCCGTCGCGGCACAGACCCTGCCCGAGGCCGTCGCCCGGCTGACCGCGCTCGGCATCGACCCGACGCACGGCCGGGTGGTGCAGCGCCGCGCCACCGCCGACGGCGCCCGACTGCTCGCCGGACTCGCCAACATCAAGATCGACGGCGTGGACCACGACGTGCTGATGCTCAACCGTGGCCTGGTCTTCGTCGGCAATCCCGGCAAGTCCGACAAGGGTACGAAGCGGTTGCAGGAACTCGTCAGCTCCGCGCCGGTCGCCGAACTGGCCGGCCGGCACCAGTTCCTGCCGTTCGAGGAGGTCGCCGGCGCCACGATCCGCAAGCAGGTGCCGCTGAAGGCCGAGATCGTGCTGCACGACGGCCGCCGGCTGGCCCTGCAGGAGGCGTGGAGCAGCGAACTGCTGGAGAAGAAGAGCCGGGACACCCTGCTGGAGGCGCTGAAGTCGTTCGGCGAGAGCTGACTCTCGTTCGTACGGGCGGCCCGGCGGGGCGGGGCGCGCGGGCTCGCCGGGCCGGGTGCTGCCGCCGTACCCTGGCGGCCATGCACACGATCGACTGGGTTGACGGTGCCGTCGAACTGATCGACCAGACCGCCCTGCCGGGGCGGCTCACCGTGCTCCGGCTGGACACCGTCGAGGACCTGGTCGCGGCGATCCAGCGGCTGGCGGTACGCGGCGCCCCGGCGCTCGGGGTGGCCGGTGCGCTCGGGGTCGCGCTCGCCGCGTACCGGGCGGGCGACGTCGCCGCCGACGTACGCCGGCTGGAGACCGCGCGGCCGACGGCGGTCAACCTGGCCCGAGGCGTACGCCGGGCCGCCGCCAAGCTGCCGCAGGGCGCCGACGCGGTACTCGCCGAGGCGTTGGCGGTCCGGGACGAGGAGATCGCCGCGTCCGCCGCGATGGCCACCCTCGGCGCCGACCTGCTCGCCGAACTGTGCGGGCAACGGCCCCGCCTGCTCACCCACTGCAACACCGGCGCGCTGGCGGCGGTGGTCGGCGGTACCGCCCTCGGCGCGATACTCGAACTGCACCGCCGGGACGCGCTCGGCGGCGTACTGGCCAGCGAGACCCGGCCGCTGTTGCAGGGCGCCCGGCTGACCGCCTGGGAGCTCGGCCGGGCCGGCGTGCCGTACCGGGTGGCGGTGGACGGGGCAGGCCCGTTCCTGATGGCCCGGGGCGAGGTCGACGGGGTGGTGCTGGGCGCCGACCGGATCTGCGCCAACGGCGACGTGGTCAACAAGATCGGCACGTACGCGCACGCGCTCGGCGCGCGCCGGGCCGGCATCCCGTTCGTCGTCGTCGCCCCGGAGTCGACAGTCGACCCGGAGACGGCCAGCGGTGCCCAGGTCGAGATCGAGGACCGGGGCGCCGCCGAGGTGCTCTCCTACGGCCACTCCGCAGGGGAGGACGGTCCGGCCGACGCGGTCAACCCCGCTTTCGACGTGACCCCGTACGAGCTGGTCACGGCGATCGTCACCGAGCGGCGGGTGATCAGGCTGGATCGGGGAGAGCGGGTCTGACGGCGGTGACCGTACGCCGGTCCTCGGCGACCCGGGTCACCCAGCCGCCCGCCCGGCCGAGCTGGAGCAGCGCGTCGGGTTGCGCCGTCAGCTCCACCGCGCTGCCCGGCCGGGGCGGCCAGGCCAGCCGGGCCGCCGAGCCGGGTGCCAGCCAGTTCCGCAGCGCCCCGATCGGATCCGCCGCACCGACCGCGTCACGGGCCCGGGCAAGCTCGCGCAGTACGGCGTCCAGGGCCGGCCCGACCGCCGCCGCGTTGCCGCCGCACATCGCCGCGACCAGGTCCGGCCGGGTCGCCGCCACCCGGGTGCCGTCCCGGAACGAGCCGGCGGCCAGGGTGCCGGCGAGCGGATCGTCGGCGGCGACCGCCGCGATCGCGGTGGCCAGCAGATGCGGTACGTGGCTGACGGCGGCCACCGCCCGGTCGTGTTCGGCGGCGACCGCCGGTACCACCCGGGCGCCGATGCCGGTCAGCAGCGCCGCCAACTCCAGCCAGTCGGCGATCGCCGTGACGTCCGGTTCGAGGCAGAGCACCCAGGCACAGCCGGTGAAGAGCGCCGGATCGGCGGCACCGAACCCGGAGGTCTCCCGGCCGGCCATCGGGTGCCCGCCGACGAACCCGGCCCGCCGGTCGGTACCACCACGCAGATGGCGGTCGACGAGGGCGCGTACCGGCTCCTTGACCGAGGTGACGTCGGTGACCAGCCCGGTGTAGCCGACTCCGGAGAGTTCGTCGAGTACGCCGGCCACCGCCGGCAGCGGTACGGCGATCACCACGAGGTCGGCGCCGGCCACGGCGTCGCGTACCGTCCGGGCGACCTGCCACCGGTGGGCCGGCGGCGCCTGTGCGGCGGCGGTCCGGGCGGTGGCCCTGGTCGCCGGGTCGGCGTCGTAGCCGAGCACCGGATGAACGGTCGAGGCCAGTGCCCGCAGCACCGAGCCGCCGATGAGACCGAGCCCGATCACCGCGACGTCCACGACCGGAACTCTCGCACACCGGCCGGGGCTACGGCGCCTTCGGGCAGCCGTTGTCGGCGCGCCAGTCCTTGACCTTGGCCGACGGCGACGTGTTCCGCTTCTTCCGCCAGGCGTCCAGGAACGACGCCGGCCACACCACGCCACGTCGGATCCACCAGTCGGCCGTCTTCTGACACGGCGGGGAGATGCCGAAGTGCAGGTGACAGACGTTGTTGGCGTTACCCGTCTTGCCGACCGTGCCGACCTGCTGGCCGGGGCGCACCCGGACACCCGCCTCGATGCCGCCGGCCACGGTCGTCAGGTGCGAGCCGTAGTAGCGGACGCCGTCGTCGCCGAGCAGCGAGACGGACTTGCCGCCGTTGTCCGGCCCCTGCGGCCCCGACTTGCTGTACCGGTCGACCCGGCTCACCTCCAGAATCCGGCCGGCGGTGACGGCGACGACCGGTGAACCGCAGTTGGCGAAGATGTCGGTGGCCGGGTATCCGGAGTGGGTCGGGTGGTAGGCGACGTTGCCGGTCTGCACCGGGAAGACGTACTTCGCACTGACGCTGGTCGTCGGCGGCGGAGTGGTGGGCTTCTTCGACGGCGAGCCGGTCGGCTTCGCACTGGCGGTCGGCGAGGGGGGTGCGGTCGGCGTACCGTCGGCACCCGCGCTCGCCGTCGGCGTCTCCATCGGCTCGAACGCCGGTGCGCCGGTCGGCTGCCTCGTGTCTGCGCAGCCCGCGACGAGCGCGGTCACCGTCACCAGCAGCACGGCGACCGGGTACGCCCGCCGCCGGTCGAACCGGCCCGGTACCGCTGATCCTCCCCAACGCATTCGGCCATAGTGGCAGACCGGCCCGGAGGCCGTCGGCCCGGAACCGCCGCCACCGCCGCCGCGACCGATCTGTACCCGCCGTCCCCGGTGCCGCCGAACCCGTACGGGCAGCGGGCGCGACCGGGCCGGTCCCCGGCGGTGGCCGGGTAGGCTGCGGATGGGGAAAATCGCGCGGAACGGGTGGGCAGCGCACCTGTGGGAAGGAGCGGCGTCATGACGGATCAGCCGGCTCTCCAGCCCCGGTCCGGCGTACCGCAGCCCGGGCCGATCCAGCCAGCGACGCCCCCGCAGCCGCCTACACCCCCGCAGCCCACCCAGCTCACTCAGCCGGCCCAGCCTGGCGTGCTCCAGTTCGGTGGCCCGGCCCAACCCGGGGTGGTGCAGCCGGCCCAGCCCAGTACGCCGCATCCGGTCCAGACCGCGGTGCCGCAGCCCGGCCTGCTGCTGCCGCCCGGCGCCGGGCAGGCACCGCCGGTCTGGCATCCGCGCCCCGCCGGGCACAGTCCGTCCGGCCTCTTCCCGGCCAGCCCGCCGCCCCCGCACACCCACCCGACCTACCGCGAGCCCCATCCGGTACGCGCCGGAGCCGTCGCCGCGGGTGCCGGCTCCGCCGCCGTCTGGCTGCTGGCCTTCGGCCTGCTCGGGCACGACCTGCGCGGCTACGTGCTCTGGACCCTGTTGGCCGGCGGCCTGGCCTGGCTCGTCGCGCTGGCGCTGACGGCCCGGGGCAACCGGGGCGTCGGCGCGGGAATCGCCCTCTCCACCGGGGTCGGCTGCGCGATCGCGGTGGCGGCGCTCGCCACCCGCTGGTACACCAGCGCCGACTGGCCGCTCTGGTAGCCCCGCCGTCCGGCTCCGGCCGCTGGAAGCCGCTCTAGCTGGCCGCTCGAAGCCGCCTGGACCGGCCGCTCGAAGCGGTGTCGACGAGTCGGCGAACCGGCCGAAATTTCCTCGTGGCAACGGCGCTGCGTGAGGTCGTCGCTGCACACCGCTACCGGCCTTGACGAACCGGCCGGGACTCGGCACTCTCGGCGTTATGGCCTGGACAGAGCATCGGCTCGACCCTGACCGCAGCCGCCGTCGGTTGCAGCTCCTTGCCGAGCTGGCCGGGGCGAAGTCGGTGCGGGAGCGTGAGCATCCCCGACGCGCCCGCGTCGACCGGCTGCGCGAGTTGATCGCCACCCGCCGCCGGTTGGCGAACTGAGCGGCGACCCCGCCCACTTCGATTCCCCGGGTCTCCTTCGGGGAGTTGCGTGGGCTCTGCTGGATACGACCGGATACCGTCACGCGTAACAGTGGGGCCGGCGGTGAAATCGCAAGTCGGCTGTGATCTGCGGCTGGGGGCCGCTGGGTAATTGGGGGGACCGTGTCGTACTTCGCTGCGGCCGTGGTGCGCCGCCCGTCCGGCTGGAACGCGGCAGAAGTTGATCTCAATGGTGCTGGCGACATCGACGAGGTCGCCGACCTGCTCCGCGACGTCGACCAGGACGCCGAGATCTCCTTGCTGTTCGTCGAGTCCGACGACACCTATCTGGCCATCATGCGCCTCGACGAGGGTGAGGACCTCCGGGTCTTCGGTTCGGACTCGGCGTTCGCCGAGGAGTCGCGGCTCGGCGCACTGCTGGTCGGCGACATCAAGGCTCCGGCCCTGGAGATCGACGACGTCGTCGAGCCGGTCGATCGGACGGCCGGGTCGTCGGACGACGACGACGAGAACGAGCCGACCGTCGATCCCGACGCCGATCCGGTGGGCGACGCCGATCTCCTCGCCGACCTCGGCATCTCGGCGCACCGCCTGCTCACCCTCTGCGCGCACGAGGGGATGCTGCCGGCCGACGTGCTGGCGGAGGTCTGCAAGGTGATCGGCTGCGACAACGAGGTCGAGGAACTCCGGGAGGCGTGACCGGAGCAGTGGGTCGACCGCCGGGCGTACCCGAGGTGCCGGAGCCGCCGCTGACCGGGCGTCGGCACCGGCACGAGGCGTGGATGCGGCGGGCGCTGGAGGTTTCCGCCGCCCCGACCGACCCCGGCCCGGCGGGCGGGGACCAGCCGGGCGGCCGGGTGACCGAGGTGGCCGCCGAAGCGCTGGCCGGGGACGTGCCGGTCGGCGCGGTGGTCTACGGCCCCGACGGTACGGAGTTGTCGAGCGCCCGCAACGAGCGCGAACTGACCGGCGATCCCACCGCACACGCCGAGGTGCTGGCGCTGCGCCGGGCGGCGCGAACGGTCGGCGCCTGGCGGCTGACCGGCTGCACCCTCGTGGTGACCCTTGAGCCGTGCACGATGTGCGCCGGTGCGCTGACACTGGCCCGGATCTCGACCCTCGTCTTCGGCGCCTGGGAGCCGAAGACCGGTGCCGTGGGTTCGCTCTGGGACGTCGTACGCGACCCGCGGCTCAACCACCGCCCGGAGGTCTACGGCGGGGTACTGGCGGCCGAGTGTGCCGCCGCGTTCCGGGCCTTCTTCCGCTGACCGTCCGCCCGATCGCTGACCGTCCGCCGGGTCGGCGAGTGTCCGTCGGGTTGGCGACCGTCCGTCGGGGCGTTGACCACCGCGCCGGGTCGACGGCGATGCCGAGGCGACGATTACCCGTCCCGGGTTGTGCACACCCTTGTGGATAACCCGGGACGCCTGTGGAAAACCCTCGCGTCAGCGTCTCCGGGCCGGCTGTGGCGTACCACCGCCGTTGCTGATGGGCAGCCCGTTGTGCGGTAGAGCGGGAACCGTGGACGTGGCTGTGGATATCGCTGCGGCGGGGGCGGAAGTCGACGGCAGGTTGTCCGGTACCGTCCGGATCGACGCCTCGGCCGGCAACAGGACCGTGACGACCAGCCCGCCTCCCTGCCGGGGCTCGGCTCGCACCGAGCCGCCGTGCGCGCCGGCAACCGCCCGGACGATCGACAGCCCGAGCCCGAACCCGCGACCGCCGCCGACCCGCTCCTGGCGCAGCCGCCGGAACGGCTGGAACATCGTCTCGACCTCGTACCCCGGCACCACCGGCCCGGTGTTCGCCACCACCAGCGTCGCCCAGCCGTCGACGGTGCCGGTGCTGACCCAGACCTGGCCGCCGGCCGGTACGTTGTGCCGCAGCGCGTTCTCCAGCAGGTTCTGGGTCAGCCGCTCCAGCAGTACCGGATCACCGGCGGTACGCGCCGACGCGAGGTGCCGGTGCACCGGCAGCTCCGTACGGAGTTGCTCGGCCACGTGCCCGACCACCTCGGCGAGGTCGATCGGGGTACGGTCGACCACCTGCTGCTCCGAGTCGGCCAGGGTGAGCAGCCCGTCGATGAGCCGTTCGTGGCGTTCGTTGACCGCCAGCAGGGTGTCGCCGAGCTGCTTCAACTCGGCCGGGGCGTCGGGTCGGGTGATCGCGAGTTCGAGCAGTGACCGGTTCAGCGCCAGCGGCGTACGCAGCTCGTGCGAGGCGTTGGCGACGAACCGCCGCTGCCCGTCGAACGACTGGTCCAGCCGTTCCAGCATCAGGTCGAAGGTGTCGGCGAGTTCCTTCACCTCGTCCCGGGGGCCGTCCAGCGCGATCCGCTCGTGCAGACCGCGTCCGGCCGTGTCGGCTCCGGCGATCCGCCGGGCGGTACCGGTGATCTGGTGCAGCGGTTGCAGCGCCCGTCCGGCGATCAGCCAGCCGAAGGCGAAGGCGGTCGCCGAGACGATGGCGAGTGCGACGCCGCCCTGGGTGAGCAGGGTCTGCAACGCGCGCTCCCGGGCCTCGTCCTGGATCTGCCGGGCGAAGATCCGGAGCTGTTCGGCGTTGTCCGGCGTGATCAGTCGGGGGGTGCCCGGCGACCCCGGCGGCGGATTGACGCCGTTCACCTGCACCCCGAACGTGCCGGGCATCCGCTGTTCGACGAGGACGTAGGTGACGGCGAGCAGGACGATCCCGGCAAGCAGGAAGAGGCCGCCGTAGACGAGGGTCAGGCGGGCCCGGATGGTCAGTCTCTTCACCGGATCTGATACCCCACTCCCGGTACGGTCTCGACGATCTGCGGATCGCCGAGTTTGCGGCGCAGCTTCATCACGGTCACCCGGACAACGTTGGTGAACGGGTCGATGTGCTCGTCCCAGGCCCGTTCCAGCAACTCCTCGGCGGAGACCACCGCACCGCCGGCCCGCATCAGCTCGGACAGCACCGCGAACTCCTTGCGGGACAGCGCGACGTACCGACCGTCGCGGTAGACCTCGTGCCGGGCCGGGTCGACCACCAGGCCGGCCCGGGCCAGCTTCGGCGGGGTGGCCGGCCGGGCCCGCCGGATCAGCGCGTGTACCCGGGCGGAGAGCTCGACCAGCGCGAACGGCTTGATCAGGTAGTCGTCGGCACCGAGGGCCAATCCGGCGACCCGGTCCCGGACGGCGGCTGCGGCGGTGAGCATCAGTACCCGGGTCTCGGCCCCGCCCTCCATGATCGCCCGGCACACGTCGTCGCCGTGCACCACCGGCAGGTCCCGGTCGAGTACCACCACGTCGTAGTCGTTGACGCCGAGCCGTTCCAGGGCGGCGTCGCCGTCGTACACGACGTCTACCGCGAACGCCTCCCGGCGCAGCCACTCCGCGACGGCGTCCGCCAACAGCTTCTCGTCCTCGACCACCAGTACCCGCACCGTCCCATGGTGACGCGCCCGCGGATAACCGCGCCGTAAACGTCGACGGTTACGCCCCGGATACGGGCACCCGACTTGACTTTGTCCGTATCGGCCGGCGAACCGCGCCGGCCCACGGAAGGAGTTGTGCCATGCGCCGACGAATGTCGGGCATCTGGCTGGCCCTCCCCGTCCTCGGCCTGGCGCTCGCCGGCTGCGCACGGGCCGACGAGGCGCCGGGGGTGGCCACCGCCCAGGGCGGTACCGGGGCCAGCCCGACGGCCAGTGCCAGTGCCGCTGCGATGAGTAACGAGGATCGCCGCCTCGAGTTTGCCAAGTGCATGCGGGAGAACGGGGTGGAGATGCCGGACCCGGAGCCGGGTCAGGGCGGGATCCGGGTCCAGCGGGACGCCGGTGGCGATCCGGCCAAGACGAAGGCGGCGATGGAGAAATGCCGCCAACTGCTGCCGAACGGCGGACAGATGCAGCTCAACCCGGAGCAGGTCGAGCAGTTACGCAAGATGGCGAAGTGCATGCGGGAGAACGGTGTGCCGGACTTCCCGGACCCGGGGGCGGACGGCAGCCTGCAGGTCAACCAGGGCAGCGGGATGAAGATGGACGACCCGAAGTTCCAGGCCGCCATGGAGAAGTGCCGCACTGAAGCCCCGGTCCGGATCACGGGTGGCGGCCAATGACGGCGGGCACCTCCGTGACCGGAACCGGTCCGTCCCCGGACGGGGCGGGTCCGGCGGCCGACGCACCTGGCGATGCCGGATCGACCGCGACCGCGACGGGGGCGGTTCCGGCGGCCGGGGACCGGCCTGGGCGGCGGCGCCGGGCCGGCCGGGGCCGGGCGGTGGCGGTCGTGACCACCGCCGCGCTGGCGGTTGCCGCCGGAGTCGCCGCCGCCGTCGGTTTCGGCGGTGACGACCCGGGTACGGCGACGGCCAGCAATCTTCCACCGGCGAACGCCCAGGTCACCAGGCAGACGCTGATCGACTCGGAGACCGCCGACGGCGAACTCGGGTACGGCGAGACCCGCACCGTGGCGGCCCGGAAGGCGGGCACGATCACCTCGATGGCCGCCGCCGGTTCCCAGGTCACCCGGGGCAAGCCGCTCTACTCGATCGACAACGCGAAGGTCGTACTGCTCTACGGCGGCCTGCCGGCGTACCGGACGCTGCGCTCGGGCGACAGCGGCGACGATGTCGAGCAGTTCGAGAAGAACCTGAGCGCGCTCGGCTACGACGGGTTCACCGTCGACGACGAGTACACCTCGGCCACCGCCGACGCGGTCGAGGAGTGGCAGGAGGACCTCGGCCTCGACGAGACCGGCCGGGTCGAGCTGGGCCAGGTCGTCTACGCCACCGGCGGGGTCCGGGTGGACAGCACCGAGGCCGAGGTAGGCAGCGCGGTGCAGCCCGGTGGCAGTGTGCTCAGCTACAGCGGTACCTCCCGGGTGGTCACCGTCTCGCTCGACGTCGACGACCAGCGGCTGGCCAAGCGGGGCGCCAAGGTCACGGTGACGCTGCCGGACGGCAAGGAGGCGGCCGGCACCATCGCGGCGACGGAGACGATCATCGACACCGGCAACGAGCAGAGCGGGCCGGAAACCAAGATCGAGGTGACCGTCACCGCTGCCGACCCGAAGGCGTTGGCCGGCTTCGACAGCGCCTCGGTCGACGTCGCATTCACCGCCTCCCAGCGGGAGAACGTGCTCACCGTTCCGGTCGCCGCACTGCTCGCCCTCGCCGAGGGCGGGTACGGCGTCGAACTCGTCGAGGGCGACGCGACCCGGATCGTGGCGGTGCAGACCGGGCTGTTCGCCTCCGGCCGGGTGGAGGTGACCGGCGACGGGCTGGTCGAGGGGGCGACCGTGGGGATGCCGAAGTGAGCGGGGATCCGGTGGCTGCGGGCATCCTCCTCGCCGACCCGCCGGCCGGCACCGACGGCGTAGTGGTGCTCGACCGGGTCACCAAGGTCTATCCGGGCGGCGTGACGGCGCTCGGCGGCGTGACGCTGGCGATCCGGCCCGGTGAGCTGGTGGCGATCGTCGGGCCGTCCGGCTCCGGCAAGTCCACCATGCTGCATCTGATCGGCACCCTGGACCGGCCGTCGACCGGCACCGTGCACATCGACGGGTACGACGTGGCGAAGCTGTCGGACCGGCAACTCTCCGCGCTACGGTCGTCCCGGATCGGCTTCGTGTTCCAGCAGTTCCACCTCGCGCCGGGCGTACCGGTGCTGGACAACGTGGCGGACGGTCTGCTCTACGCCGGCGTACCCCTCGGGGAGCGGCGGCGGCGCGCGGAGGCCGCGTTGGTCCGGGTCGGGCTGGGGCACCGGCTCGACCACCGGCCGCACGAACTCTCCGGCGGCGAACGGCAGCGGGTGGCGATCGCCCGGGCCGTGGTCGGGAGCCCGGCGCTGTTGCTGGCCGACGAGCCGACCGGCAACCTCGACTCGGCGTCCGGTGCCGGGGTGCTCGCGCTGCTGCGCGAGTTGAACGCGGCCGGGACGACGGTGGTGGTGATCACGCACGACCGGGAGATCGCCGCCAGCCTGCCCCGCCAGGTGCAGATGCGCGACGGCGTGGTGCTGACGGACAGCGCCGCTGCCGTCGACACGGCTGCTGGCGCTGCCGGCGGCCCTGCCCGTGCTGCTGTTGGGTCTGCGCCCGGTGGTGCCGTGGGGTCTGCGCCCGGTTCTGCGCCCGGCGCTGCCGTCGGGTCTGCGCCTGGTGGCGCCGTGGGTGGTGGCCGGTTCGCGCCGATCGCATCGAACGGGGTCGGCTGATGGCCGGGGCGCGGCGCAGGCTGGTGCCGGCCCGGATGCGGCCCCGGGACATTCTCCGGGTCGGCGGGGTCGGGCTGCGTACCCGGCCGCTGCGGGCGTTCCTCTCCGCGTTGGGCATCGCGATCGGCATCGCCGCGATGGTCTCGGTGGTCGGCATCTCGTCCTCGTCCCGGGCGGAGCTGGACCGGATGCTGGACTCGCTCGGCACCAACCTGCTGACCGTCGGGCCCGGCAACACCATGTTCGGTGACGCGGCGCAGTTGCCGGAGGAGTCGGTGGCGATGATCGGCCGGATCGGCCCGGTTCAGCAGGTCTCCGCCACCGGGCAGCTCACCGAGGCCCGGGTCTACCGCTCGGACCAGATCCCCGAGGTGGAGAGCGGCGGGATCGCCGCCCGGGCGGCCCGGCTGGACCTGCTCGACACCGTCGGCGCGACCATGGCCGACGGCACCTGGCTGAACGGGGCGACGGCGCGCTATCCGGCCGTCGTACTCGGGGCGACCGCGGCGGAACGGCTCGGGCTCGGCAGCGCCGGACCGGACGTACAGGTCCAGCTCGGCGGCCGGTGGTTCACCGTGGTCGGGATTCTGGCGAAGGTACCGCTGGCGCCGGAGCTGGACCTCTCCGCGCTGGTCGGCTGGGAGGCGGCGGCGACGTACCTGGACTTCGACGGCCACCCGACCACCGTCTACACCCGGTCGGTCGAGGAGTCGGTCGAGGCGGTACAGGCCGTGCTCGGCGCCACCGCCAACCCGGAGGCGCCGAACGAGGTCAAGGTCTCCCGGCCGTCCGACGCGCTGGAGGCACAGCAGGCCACCGACGAGGCGTTCACCGGGCTGCTGCTCGGGCTCGGCGCCGTCGCGCTGCTCGTCGGCGGGGTCGGGGTGGCCAACACGATGGTGATCTCGGTACTCGAACGGCGGGCCGAGATCGGGCTACGCCGCTCGCTCGGCGCCACCCGGGGCCAGGTACGCACCCAGTTCCTCGCCGAGTCGCTGCTGCTCTCCGCCCTCGGCGGGGTCGGCGGGGTGCTGATCGGCATCGGGGTGACCTCGGGCTACGCGCTGTCCCGGGACTGGCCGACGGTGGTACCGAGCTGGGCGATGGTCGGCGGGGTCGGTGCGACCCTGCTGATCGGCGCCTTCGCCGGGCTCTACCCGGCGATCCGGGCCGCCCGGCTGGCCCCGACCGAGGCGCTCGCCACGCCGTGACAATGGCGGACCGGGTCGGGGGTACGCGTTCGCGCGGTACCCCCGACCCGGTCACGTCGTGCCTGCCCGGCCGGCTGTCAGGTCTCGCCGACCGTCGGGGCGATGCTGAATCTGCCGACCGGCAGGCGATGACGGTGTAGGTGACCGTCAGGCGATGATGGTGTAGGTGACCGTCAGGCGATGATGGTGTCGAGGGCGACCTCGACCATCTGGCTGAAGGTCTGCTCGCGCTCCTGGGCGGTGGTCTGCTCGCCCCGCTTGATGTGGTCGCTGACGGTCAGCAGGGTCAGCGCCCGCGCCTTGAACCGGGCCGCGATCGTGTAGAGCGCCGCCGACTCCATTTCCACCGCCAGCACGCCGTAGTCGGCGAGGGTGTCGTAGAGGTCGGGACGGTCGGTGTAGAAGGCGTCGGCGGCGAGGATCGGACCGACCCGCATCGCGATGCCGCGCCGCTCGGCCACCTCGACCGAGGTACGCAGCAGCCCGAAGTCGGCGACCGGGGCGTAGTCGATCAACCCGTCGAATCGCATCCGGTTCATGTTCGAGTCGGTCGACGAGCCACTGGCCGCGATCACGTCCCGGAGCTGGAGGTCCTCGCTGAGAGCCCCGCAGGAACCGACCCGGATCAGCGCCTTCACGCCGTAATCGTTGATCAGCTCGTGGGCGTAGATGGAGGCGGACGGCATGCCCATCCCGGAGCCCTGGATCGAGACCTCGGTACCGAACCAGCGGCCGGTGAAGCCGAGCATGCCACGGACCGTCGAGTAGCACTTGGCGTCCTCGAGGTAGGTCTCCGCGATCCACTTGGCCCGCAGCGGGTCGCCCGGCATCAGGACCCGCTCGGCGATCTCGCCAGGCTTGGCGCCAATGTGCGTACTCATGTGGGGTCATCCTGCCAGGTCGGTCCGGTCGATACCGCCGCGACGTCGCCCCGGGGCGTCGGGTACCCTTCTCGGCGGTGGTGTGTCCGAGTGGCCTAAGGAGCACGCCTCGAAAGCGTGTGAGGGTTTACGCCCTCCGCGGGTTCAAATCCCGCCGCCACCGCCACTGAACAGGCAGAACGCCCGGCAAGTCGCTTCCGACTTGCCGGGCGTTCTGCCTGTGGTCTCAGTTTTGGTCTCAGTCGGGTTGATCCGTGGTCTGGGGACTGACGGTCCCTGTGTCAGGTCGTGACGGCTCCGTCGAGGCAAGGTCTGCCTCCGCTGCCGTCCGGACCGCCTGCCACTCAGCGTGGCGAGAGTCGGCTCTGTCTGGCGGCAGCAGCCTGACGACGACATGGCCCCCGTACAACGCTCTGCCTCGGATGCGTTGACGAAGTTCTTCTCGCTTGTCCCGGACCTGGACTCGTAGATCGAGTAGGGCCACGTCTAGTGCGAACAGATCCAGCATGGTGCTGTCAAAGATCAAGAGACCTCCACCTGGATAGAAGACCCTTAGTCCGACTGCCCTTGCCGGATTGGTGCTATCCGCAGGCGTGGCCAGGGCTATTCCGTCAGAGATATACCAATCGGATAGACAGGCAATATCACTTACGATGTGCGAGTCTAGTTTCTCGTCGTAATGTTCGAACGCGTTTCGAACGTTGAAGACGGAAAAGAGTGGCGACGAGGGGTCGATGTCCAGGAGGGACATCAAAGCAGTTCCGCGATTTTCTGCGTATTGCTTGGTCTGGCTATAAGTCATGCCGGGATATTTGCACTTCGTTATAGGTTTGAGTAGCCGTGCTACAACTATGGAGGCAAAGAGGGCAGATTGAAGGGCGGCCCACACGGAGGGATCCCGGGTATCCGGCGTGGTCTGGCCGAGGGTTAGGGCATGGGCAATGCCGTCGTTAGCTAGTCGTGCCTGTCGACCAAGCTCGTCTAGGTACAAGCTCTGAGTGGCAGCTTCTCTGGCTTGCGCCTCCGGGAAGTTGATGCTTGCCAGTGGCACTCGTCTTTCCGGCGTCATCCTGTGATGATGCGGTCACTCGCAAGGGGTGGCAACTCACATTAGTGGTGATCATCCCAAATCAGATTGCCTACGCGCTGCGCGATATCCCGACGTACCTCCGCCGTGAGGTGCTGATACCTTGCCGCCATGGCGGAGTTGGACCAGCCCATGATGCCCATCACTGCCCGCTCGGCCACGCCGAGGATCAGCAGCACCGTGGCGGCCGTGTGCCGGGCATCGTGCAGTCGGCCGTCCCGGAGGCCGGCCAGCTTGAGCAGCCGCTTCCACTCGTCGTAGTCGGTGCGTGGGTTGACCGGCTCGCCGGTCGGCGTGGCGAACAGCCAACCGCCGTCGTGCCAGAGCTGTCCGGCTTTCTGGCGCTCCTGGTCCTGCTCGACCCGGTGCTTCCGAAGCAGGGCCACCAACTCGTCGGGAAGCCCGATGCTGCGGCGCCCGGCGCGCGACTTCGTGTCGGCGGTAGCAGCCCGGGTCGGTTGCCGATCGGGGCAGTGTCCGCCGTGCTTCCGGCCGCACGGTTCGGCGCAACCGTGCCGCCACCTCGGGCGCTGCCGACCACGACGCACGATGAGGGTTCCGGCGTCCAGGTCGACATCCGCCCATCTCAATCCGAGGGCTTCGCCCTGGCGGAGGCCGTGGGCAAGCGCGATTGCCCATCGGGCGCTGTTCCGTCGTAATGCTGCCGCTGCCATGAGCCGCCGCACCTCCGCGACCGAGTAGGGCTCGATCTCCTCGTCGGATAGGCGTGGCGCCTTTGCCAGCGAGGCGGGATTGCGGGTGAGGTGACCACGGCGCACTGCTTCATTGAGCGCGGTTCGGATAGTCCGATGGGCCTGGTGCGCGGTAGCCGGTGCGCTGCCGTTCGCCTGCATCCGCGCGTAGAACCGTTCAAGGTGTTCCGGCTCCAGGCGGTCAATCCGGTGGGCGCCGAGACCGGGGATCAAATGCCGGTTCACGGCGACGCGGTAGCCGGCAATGGTGTTCTCCCGTACGGATGGCGCGGCGATGTTCTCGACCCAATGCGTGAGCCAGGTCTTCACCGTCCAGCGCTGCCCAGGCTTGCGAACCGTGCCGTTGTCCCGATCCCGTTCGAGTTGACGAACCTTCTTGGTCACTGCGGCCTCGGTCTTACCGCGAACGTGTCGCCGGTCCGGGGTGCCGTCGTCCTTGGTACCGACCGTGACCCGGCCGTGCCACGAACCATCGGCGCCCTGGTAGATGCTGGATGCTCCGTTGGGCCTCCGTCGCATGTACGCCTCCCTCAGGCAGCCGGGGTCATGGGCTGGTCGAGCAGGGTGGTTACGTATTCGTCCAGGCAGCGGACGGGTACGCGGCGAAGCCGGCCGATGGTGACGGAGCGGATCTCGCCGGTCATCACGAGGGCGTACATGGTGGTTCGGCCAATGCCGAGTCGCTTCGCGGCTTCTTCGATGGTGAGTACGACGCGGTTGTCGGCGGTGCTCACGGATTCCTCCCCAGTCGGTGTTGCGGTGGAGCGCGTGTTGCCTGCCTTCATCGCCGTGTGGAGCGCGTTTCGGCTCAGGCTGGTGTTTTGAGGGGTCGGTGAGTGTGGGCGGCGGGGCGGGCTTCGGCCGGCCCGCTCGGATCGCCGTGGAGTGCCCTGGCCGCAATGGCCAGAATGGCCAGAATCCTGCTCGGCCCCGGATATTGGCCATTCCGGCCATTCCGTCCACGGGTTCACGCTGGCCTCCGGCTGGCCCAGCCGGGCAGCCCGTGGACCGTGCCGGCGCTGCCGTGCACCTCGGGGTGCACCAGGAAAGATGGCGACGCGGGTCGGCCGGCACCGGTTCGGGCCGGCGCATTGAGTTGCCGGAGGTAGCCGTGGATCTCCAGCAGCGACAGCACCGGGTCAAGATCGGCGGCGGTCGGAATCTGGCTCCGCACACCCCGGTACAGCTCTCGTTTCGTGAACGTGGTGGCGGCGGTGCGTTCGATCCAGGCCAGCACGAGCCTGGCGTATCGGGTGCTCTTGTCGGTGCCCATGTCGTCGAAGGCGGCCAGGGCGTGCGCGGCGAAGTAGTCGCCGAGCAGGCCGGCCCGCTCGACCGTCTCTGCCTGGATCGGCTTCCCCCATCCATCGCGTAGGTGCTCGGCGAGGTGAATGAGCCCGGCCAGCCGGACGACGGCCCCGGTGTACTTGCTGCCCCAGTCCACGAGGTGTCCCCAGGCACCACCGGGAGCAAGGCGCGGCTCTACCGCCCGTTCGATGTCCAACACCCGCTCGTTGGCCTCGGGGGTCAGCGGCAGCACGGCCGGGTCGGTCCACTCGGCGAGGGTCATCACCAGGGCGCCGAGGTTGGCCGTGTAAGCGCTGGCTACCTGCTCCGACACCGGATCGGCGCCGATTTTCCGCCGACCAACGGTGTTCTCCGGCAGGCTGAACAGGATCCGCGCCAGGAGACCCTTACCGCGAAACCCCGGCATGTCCGCGATGTCGCGCAACACGTCGGGCTGAACGGCCAGACCGAGCGTGAGCGCCGGGTGCTCGACGTGTTCCGGCGAGCGGGAGCGCCGGTTGACCCGGAGCATGTCTCCGGCGTGGCCTTTCAGGAACACCTCTAGGTTGGGAGTGCCGGAGTAGCGGCCGGCGATGGTGGCGAAGATGCCGCCCTCCGGGGAGAGGACGGCCAGGCGTCCGCCCTGCTCGGCCAGCAAGGAAGCGGCTTCTTCGCTGGTCACATCATCGGCGACGAGTTGCGGCAGTACCGGGATGGTCACGGCGTCGGCGTTCATCGCGGCGGCGGTCGCTTCCGCCAACAGCGTGTCCCGCCCGGACTGGTCGGCGTTTGCTGCGGCGTTCGCGGCCTTCTCGGCTGCCTTGCCGGCGACGCGGGCAGCCAGCTCGGCTTCCACAATCGCGGGCTTGGTCCGCTCCACCAATGCCCTTTCGGCGGTTAGGAGCGGCCCGATCATCGCGGCGAACACGGCCGACTTTCGCGACCCCGGAGGCAGCACCACGACTGTGAACAGGTTCGTTGGTTCGCGCCATGAGCCGCGTACCTCTACCTCGGCGCGGCCTCCGGCGGCGGTGGACAGGGCGGCCAGGGCGATACAGCCGGCCAGGTCGACCGGAGTTTGGGTGAACTCGGCGACGCCGTACACCATGTTGGCGACCCACTCGGGCAGGACGTACCCGGGGAAGTCGGGGAGGTGCCGCCGGTTGCCGAGCGGAATGAGGGGTGACCACTGGGAACCTGCGGCGGCCTGGTCGAGGATGGCGCGGCCGGTCGCGACGATTTCGGCGACGTCGGTGTCGGTGCCGGCCCGTTCGGCGATGTAGACGCCGAGGTCGGCAACCTGCCGGCGGCGGGCGTGGTCGGCAACGATCCGGGCGTAGTGGCTGGCGTTCGCGGCGGTCGGTACCGACTGAATCAGCGTGTGTAGGTAGGGCGCT
The DNA here is from genome assembly GCF_016862915.1 of Plantactinospora endophytica. Lineage (GTDB taxonomy): Bacteria > Actinomycetota > Actinomycetes > Mycobacteriales > Micromonosporaceae > Plantactinospora > Plantactinospora endophytica. The sequence continues at coordinate 44,449 of NZ_BONW01000001.1, forward strand.
CCGCCGACCTTGCCGAGGTCTCCGGAGTCGGCGAGGCGGGCGGCCAGGGCGATCGGGTCGACCGGTTGGCCGGTGGCCTGCATGGCGCACAGCGCCTCCCACAACCGGCCGTGTACGGGTCGGTAGAAGTCGGCCGGTGCGAGCGTGCCGGCCAACTCGGCGACCACGTTCGGGGCGAGGAGCGCGGCGCCGATGACCGCCTGCTCGGCGTTCAGGTCATGCGCGGGTGCTCGGGTCACGATGAGGCTTCTCCCTTCTGGCGGGCGGCGGATTGGTCAGGCGGCGTGGCGTGGTCGTGGTCGGCCGGCGAGAGCTGCGCGGGTGACGACCTGGCGGAGGTCGGTGAGCAGGCTGGCGAGTTGCCGGCGGGCGGCGGGTTCGGTGGCGGCCAGGGCGACGCGTACGCGGATCTCGGCGTGTTCGCGGCCGGTGTCGGTGCGGACGCGGGTGAGGACGGCGCGGCCGTGTCCGGGGAGGTCGACCAGGAGGGGCGCCGAGCGGTGTTCGCCGAGGTTGCAGCGGTGGTCACGGGTGCACCAGTCGGTGTGTGGCAGGTGCTGGTTCATCGGGTGCCGTTCCGGTGTTCGCGGCGGATCTCGTTCCAGATGTGCCGGCCGATGCGGATGCGGCGGCCGGTGCCGTCGCAGCGGTTGCAGTGCCGGTAGGTGCGTCCTCGGCCGTTGCCGTGGCAGCGTCGGCATGCTCCGAACGGCGAGACGGCGCAGACTCCGAGGTAACCAAGCGTTATCAGGGTGAAGATCGGGCAGAGCAGGCTAGCGATGATCGCAGACGCGTCCACGGGTGCCTCCAGGGCCGGTTTTCGAGCGTGTGGGGCTGAGGCCGCTAGATCGCTAGCGTCCTGGCAGGGGTTCAGATCAAGGGCTAGCGGTGCCGCTAGGTCTAGCTGTGCCGGGGGCTAGACCTAGCGGCCCGCGCCGGACTATCCGGCCTTGCGTCGCCGATTACGTTCGGTCACGGCGTTGGTGATGTCGTCGCGGTGGATGCCCTTGCGGTTGGCGCCTTTGCCGGTGGTCGGGTCGGTGCCCCAGACCTGTCGGCCGACGGGGATGCGGTGCGGCTTGAGTGCCGCCGCGAGTTGGGCGGGTTCCCATCCGCCATAGACGTCGGGGCGCAGCTCGGCCAGGCGGGCGACGACGGTCTCTGACCACACTTTCGGTTCGGTGGCCGATACGACGGTGAGGATGTCGTCGAGCAGGATGTCACCGGCGCTGGTTGTCTGCTCCGGGGCCTGGCCGATGGCGTGCCCGGTCAGGGTGCCCGCCTTCTGCCGCAGCGCCAGGGCGCGGGCCACGACGGTTTCCACGTGCGCGGTCTTCGCGAAGTTGGTCCGTACGGTCACCGCTTCTTCCACGGCGCCGGAGTCGTCGGCGCCGAGCAGAATCCCGACCCCCTTGTGGGCGCGCTGGAAGCGGGAGGAGTCGTAGCCAGCCGGGTACGAACCTGCGCCCAACACCGCCTCGGAGGACTGCCACGTCATGGTCTTGAGCGCGAACCGGGTACCGATGTTGTCGCGCAGATCGGTCGGTACGGCCTTGCCGTCCGGCTTCTGCGTCGCGAGCAGGATCATGATCCCGACCGACGGGCCGACCTTGCACAGCTCGGTCAGCAGCGACACGATCTCATCCCCGTGTACGGGGTGGCCGGAGTAGCGCTGGAATTCGTCAATCGCGACGAGGACCGGCCACAGCTTGAGTGACCGCTTCTCGGCAATCTCTCGGGTCACCTTCGACTCTGGGCACAGGTCCGGCGGCAGCGTGGAGATGGTGTCGTAGCGCCGGTTCATGTCCACCACCAGTGCCCGGAGGTCTTCCACCAGGGCTTCCACGATCTCGTCCCGGACGCCGTAGCCGGCACGGTGGGCGATCCGCTCGAATGCCCGCCAGTCCTGGCCTCCCTTGCCGTCGTAGACGTGCAGTTCCACGATCGGGTCCAGGGCAGCGGCCAGCACGGGCAGACGGGCCGCGAACGTCTTGCCCATGCGCGGGATCGCGCCAACGAGCAGCGACGTGAACATGAGCAGCAACGGGATCGGCCGTCCGCGCTGGTCCTGGCCGAACGGGAAGGGGGCGAAGATGTCCACGCTCCCCCGGTCGATCAGCGGCCACAGCCCGGACGGCTTTGCGTACGGGTCCTCGTCCGCCACCCACAGGGACAGTCGGCGGGCGGAGCCGGAGGTGCCGCGTACCCGCTCCGGCCACACCTGTACCTCGTCCAGGTCGAGGCCGGCGGCCAGCTCGGTCCGCCTCTTGATCGCCTTGTCGGCGGTGGTGGTGTACGGCAGGTCGACCACGGCCCGCCAGCCGGGACCGTCGCGCATGATCGGCATCGGGAAGGTGATCGGGTCATCGACCTTGCACAGGCCGGCGGCCAGGAACGCCCGCGTCACGACGTCGGCCGACAGCTTCCGGGCGCGTGGGGTTACGGCGGCCACGTCCAGCAGCGGCTTGTCCTTCGGGGTGCCCGCCAGGCCGAGCAGGGCTACCGCTCCGGCGAGGATGGCCCAGCGTTGCCATGAACCGGCCAGGGCCATCAGCACCGCGACCGTCGGTACGCCGAGCAATAGCACGGCCGTGACGACGATGCCGCGCCAGCGCACCCGCGCATCCCGCTGCCGGGACAGCTTCAGGTACAGCTCGGCGTCTTCGCGGCGGACGGCGGCCAGCCGGACCGGGATGCCTTCGGCGTCGGACACCCATCGGACGGTGGCGCCCAGGACGCGGGCTACGCCGAACGGTGCCCGCCACGCCAGCCGGAGCGTGTACTTCGGTGACCGGGTGAGGTGGTAGAGGCTGACGTGGGTGTAGTGCGAGAACGCCCACCGGCCAGCCGTGACCAAATCGACCCGAGACCGTAGCCACGCGGGGACGATCGGGCGGCGGGTCGCGGTCTTGCCTGCCAGCACCGACGCGAACGCCGACGGTGCTGGTACGTGTGGCGGGTCGACCGGTGGCGGGGTGTCGGCCTCCTGGTCGTCGGCTTCGTCGTCAAGGTCGACCGTGAACGACTTCACGCTGTCGGTGGGCTTGCGGCGGCGGGCGGCCAGGTCGACGACCTCTGCATCGGCGGACAGGTCCGCTTCGGCGGCCGTCCAGTCGAACCGATCATCGTTGGGGGAGGTCATGATTGGTGTTCCTCCATCAGGGGTTTGGTGATCTCAGATGGCAGGGCCGGCGGCGCGGCGAAGGTTTGCGAGGCCAGAGGCCGCGCCGCCGGGCGAAGTCAGGACCCGTCGCGGGTGTGCAGCAGGTGGGCCAGGGCAGCGCCCATGCCGAGCACCGCGACCGGCAGGCAGGCAACGAGGGTCGTGATCCACCACGGGGCCGACGTCACCCCGGCAGACTCCATCAGGTGGTACGCCACCTGCCCGGCCGCGCCGAGCAGCAGCGACCCGATCGCCGACCAGGCCGCGAACCGGCGTGCCCGGCGAGGTACGCCGTCACCGGACAGCCACGCCCGCAGCGCGTAGGCGGCATAGGCTTCGACACCGACCGGCAGGGTGATCGCGGTGTTCAGGGAGAAGCTGTCCCAGATCCCCGGCAGCGGGTGAACCACCCCGAACCCGGTGAGTTCACCGAGTCCGACCCACCCCGACCAGATGGCGACGAACGCGGGAGCGGCCAAAAGCAGCAACACCCATGACCGCATCGGCTTCCGCACAGCCGAAACCGGGCCGGTGGTGATCGTGGAACTCGGGTGTCCGACCACCGCGACCGGCGTAGACACCTCCGGGCCGGTGACCGGCTCGGCGAGGGAAGATGACGGTTCAGGTTCGGTCGTTGGCTCGGCCGGGACCGGCTCGGTTGCCGGACCCGGCGGGGTGTCCACCGGGGCCGCAGCAGGTGGGGCGGTGGGGGTGAATTCGGCGGTGGCGAGGGCTTCCCGTAGCGCGGTCGCCTTCGGTGAACCCACCCGCAGCTCCCGCATCAGCAGGTTCCGGGACGGGACTCGGCCGAGCTTGTCGGCCAGGGCACGGGCGGCGGGGATCAGGTCTTCGACGGCCCGGGGGTAGGCGCTCATGGACGGCGTGGTCATCAGGCCACCGCCTTCCACACGCGCGGCGACTCGGGCAGCAGCTCGCCCAGGGCGGCGGCCTCCCGCATCACCCGCTGCTCGGCCCGCCGGATCCGGCGCCGGTCCAGCGGCGACGGGCCACCGTCGGCGTTGAGCGCGGTGATCTCCGCGTCCAACAGTGCCAACTCAGCCTCGATCAACGGCCATTCACGGTCGATCGCGGCCAGGTCTTGGGATGTCGGGTCGTCATCGACGGACAGATGGGGGTGCACGCGAACTCCCTGCCTCTAGGAGCGGAAGCAACTGGCTTGAGCCAGTTGACTGGCTTGAGCCAGTGTGGGAGGCGTGACGGACATCTGTCAAGAGGTGGCTTGAGCCAGTTGCGGTAGGCTGGTCGACGGCAGGGACCACCGACCCCAGGCAGGCAAACCATGGACGATCAAGCCGGCACAGACAGGCGTCCCCCGAGCCGACGCATCGCCGATGACCTGCGCACGAGCATTCAATCTGACGAGTTGGCGCCCGGGGCCAAGCTGCCGTCAGAGCGAGAGCTTGCCGCCCAGTACGGGACGGCCCGCAACACCGCCAGGGAAGCAATCAGCATCCTGCAAGGGGAGGGCTTGGTCGTTGCGCAGCACGGGCGCGGCGTCTTTGTCCGCCCACGGACGCCCCTGATGCGGCTCGGCGCCAACCGGTATTCGCGGCGCCTGCGCAGTGAGACCGGGCTATCGCCGTTCCGCATCGAAGTCACGAAACAGGGCCGGACACCGAAGACCGAGTGCCGGTCCGTCACCCGGGACAAGCCACCGGCAGACGTTGCCGATCGGCTCGGGCTCGACCCGAACACCGCGACAGTCATCCGCCGCGAGAACTGGTACTTCGCTGACGACGAGCCCGTACAGGTGGGCGTGACCTACATTCCCGTCGATGTGGCCGGTGACTCGCCGCTCGCCTCAGAGCGGACTCTCGGCAAAGGCAGCATCTACGCGAGGTTCGAAGACCTCGGCTACCGGATCACACGCATCCGGGAAGAGATCTCGGCCCGGATGCCGTACCACGAGGAATTCACCGGCTTGAGCATGCCGCCCGGCGTACCGGTCATCGAGGTGCTGCACACCAGCTTTGACGATAAACACAAGCCCTTCGAGGTCACCCGCTTCGTCATGCGTGGTGATCTGAACGGACTGGACTACGAAATGCCCGTCGAGGACTGACGAAAGGTGCCAGATGAGTCGCGGCAGTCTGGTTCGGCTGTTGATGCTCGCACTTCTATGGGGGTCCGGATTCCTCTGGATCAAGCTGGCACTACGCGGCTTCTCCCCGGTCCAGATCGTCCTTGTCCGTCTCGCCCTCGGCGCACTGGTACTCGTCCCCATAGCACTTCATCGGGGCCTACGGTTTCCCACTGACCGCAGGACATGGGGACACCTGTTCGTTGCGGCGCTGGTTGCCAACGCCATCCCCTACACCCTATTCGCAGTTGGTGAACGCACCGTTGATTCAAACGTGGCTGGAGTCATCAACGCGACCACACCACTATGGACAGCGTTGTTCGCCTTTGGGGTCGGGACCGATCGCACCGCTACATGGTCGCGCGGCCTGGGTTTGACCCTCGGCTTCGTCGGCACTGTGCTCATCTTCACGCCATGGGAGTCGGCCAACGAAATAGCCAGTTGGGGAGGAGTCGCCATCCTAATCGCTTCTGCCAGCTACGGCATCTCCTACGTCTACATGGGCCGGTTCCTGGCGAACCGGGGAACCTCTCCGATCATGTTGTCCGCCACACAGCTCGCAGCCGGAACCCTGCTGATGGTCCTAGCGCTGCCGCTCGGCGGGTTCACCGCACCACAATGGCGCCTTGACGCTTTGGCCAGCCTGGTCATTCTCGGCATCCTCGGCACCGGCGTCGCCTACGTGCTCAACTATCGACTCATCGGCGATGAAGGGCCAACTCTCGCCTCCATCACCACCTATCTCCTACCAGTGGTTGCCGTCATCCTCGGAGCCCTGGTCGTCGCCGAACCAGTCACAGCTCCCATGATCGGCGGAATGCTTCTTGTTCTCGGAGGCGTCGCCCTTGTGCAGCGCCGCACCCCGAAATCCACCACCAAGGCCACCGCCCCGATACGGACTGAGACGGTGCACGATGCTCGGTGAGCAAGACTTTCCCCGTCTTATGCGGCAACTACGGCGGCAGCAGCGACTTTCGTTCCGCAAGCTGGCGAAGATCGTCCACTACTCACACACCTACCTGTGGGACATCGAGAGCGGCGCCAAACCACCCACTCCTCACATAGCCGAAGCGCTCGACGCGGCCCTTGACGCCAACGGCCAGCTTGAACGACTGGCGGGCAACGCGCGGGATGATTGGGAAACCGAACCCTCTCCGGTAGTTCCGCCGCTTTTGACGAATTCGGACGTCCATCATATGGACACTCGGCCGGCAGCGTCAGCAGGGTCAGTCTCCCCCAGGAGGTCGACGCTTGGCAGTGCATCCCGTCGGGCGCAAGCCGCAACCGTGCTTTACGATGTCTTCGTGCGTAGCCGGCCACCGCTTACACGCCTCGGCACAGACCGCTACTCGCAGCGAATCCGACAGGCAACCGGCCTGACACCGTTTCGCGCGGAAGCAACAATGCAGGGCCGGATCCCAGTCACCGAGTGTCAGTCGGTCACCCGGCAGCCAGCGCCTAGCGATATAGCCACCCTGCTATTGCTGACTCCAGGAGAGAGCGTAATTTGCCGGGAGAATCGGTACTTCGCCGACGGCGAGCCGGTGCAACTCGGTCAGACGTATATACCCCTGCACATCGCCGGGACGTCGGCAATCGCGAGCAAGAAGAACCTCGGAGCCGGTGGACTCTTCGCCAGGTTCGAGGATCTCGGCCACCGAATCACCCACATCAGGGAACAGGTAACGACCCGATTCCCCACCCGAGACGAAGCACTCGCCCTGAAACTTCAGCCAGGCGTGCCCGTCATCGTCGTCCTGCACGCCGCCCATGATGACAACGGCACGCCCTTCGAGGTGACTCGCTTTGTCATGCGTTCGGACCTCATGGCCATTCAGTACGCCATGACGCTCGGCGACTGACAGATGCCGCTTGTCCGCGTACAAGCTGGCGAACATCAGTCCCCTGGTCTTTAACAGGCGGCACCGGAAGGCTATCTATAGGGCGTGGTCAACCAGGTAGCGGTACCCGATGGGACCACGCCCCGTCGAGTCGGGTTCGAACCCCGTGCGGATCCGGCCCGACCGCCAAGGTGAGAGCGGCGCTCCGTGACCGGTGGTCCGGGGCGCCGCGACCGGAGGGAGCGCGTGTCATGGTCTGGCCTTTCCGCCGCTTGCACTACACCGAACGTCCCGCGTCCGCCATCCGGGGACCGAGGCGGGGCGATCGCCGACCAGCCGCCCTGCGAGGCGCCGACCCGGCTGGATCGCCTTCCGTCGTTTACCTAGGGCCGGGACCACGGGTACCGGGTGTGGGAGCGGTGATCGACAACCGTTCTCGACGCTGGTCCCTGAGTCTGAGCAGCGATCGGGGCCGCCCAGCGGTGCGGGTCGAGGTTCCCGAGCTGCCAGAGGGCACCCTGCTACGGCTACAACATGCGCAGTGGTGCACGGTAGAACAGCAGACGTCAGGGCTGCGGCACCTCCGAAGGCCGATGAACGGCCTGGACCTGGTAGTGACCCAGACGCATCGGCGTGTGGTGCTTTCCGACGGCTACCTGTGGGCGTGGGTTTCCGGCCACGAACCTGCCTGCAACCGGGCGGACCGCGAGCCGCACCCGCCGTGTACCGAGGTGCTGGTGTCGCTGAGCGTCCTGTGCAGCGCCGCCGAGAACCAGCCGTGACCAGGCCGCATGAATGCCTGCGCTACTACCTCAAGCGGCGGGCTGGCCGCGACCCGCAGGATCGCGGGTGTGTAAGCGGATGATCGCGCGTGGCCGTCTGCAACTGGTGCCGGTGGTCTACGCGTGCGGCTGCCGGCCGGCGGCCACGACGGTGCTGCAAGCTCCACTGACCTAGGTGGCGCCGATGACGGAGCAGGTTCGCGGGACTACGGGGATGGACTGAGTGGCCGGACGTCGAGTGACGATGAACCTGACCGCCGATGCTGCGGCGGCCTTGGAGCGGATCCCCGCCCGGGACCAGACCGAGGCAGTGTGCAAGGCACTCCGACTGGCAGCGGGAATCTGGCGACACATCGATTCTGACGGGCAGTTGACGGTGCTCAAGCCGTCTGGTGCAGTGGTTGAGATTCACATTGTGTGATACTCGGCCCATTTTCACCCGCTCCTAGCCGCCCCAACTCGGCGCACGTCGTCGTTGCCCGCCCGCCGCCGCTGGCTTAGCGGAAAAGCGACCGGGCCGAAAGCCCGCACGTAGGTAGCCTCTGGTGCCCGGGTGAAGCGACCCGGTGCGGGTCCTAGAGATGACCACCTGGACTGGCTTTGCCGCTTTGCCGTCAGATCGCCGGCCGTCGTGGTCATCCAGGCGCCCAGCCGCTACAAGTGCCCACTACAAGTCAAGCCGAGGATGTTTCTTCACTTATGCACGCCAGCAGTCCACAACACTAAGATAGTTATGATGGCAAATAGGCAAACGCCAGCGCCCCAGCCGAAGGATTTCCACGACCATCCAACCGTACTAGATTCTTGCGCCTGAGCTGCGTAGGCCATGTTTTGAGCTGCGACGTCCATTGCGTCGGCGACGCGCTCCCACTCTCGGATCTCGGAGCTTGTGTTCCGAAGCGAGGACGTAGCGCTCCGAATCCTTCCTGTCAGGTCTGTGAATTCACGTAAAGCCTGCTCTAGGGTTGTGGACGCGGTGCTTATTTGCTGCGCGACTTCCGGGTTTATACTTTCGCCTGCGCGACGCAACATGTGGGCGACGTCCTCATTGATACAACGACTCGCGCGGTACAGGAGGCTGGCTACATCCTCGTTGATGCTGCGAGCTGCGGCTCCAAGAGCGAAGGCCACGTCGGGGGAGATGACGCCATCCCGTAGCGCTGTGGCGAGAAGATTGGCCAGCGCGGGGGCATCCTTTGAAAGCTTGGCCAGCAGTGCCTTGGTCTTTGCGTCAAGGGTTTCTATGTTCAGGTCGCGACCGACGAAGATGCCGCTACTGTGGTTGTGTTGATCCCGAGGTCCATGGTCGGGAGTAGACGCGGTCATTCACTACCCGATCCGAAATTGTAGTCGCGACCGATGAAGACGCCGGAGCCATGATTATGCTGTTCCCTCACATTGAATGCGTTGTTGCCAGTGCTAGCGATTCCACTATTTTGTTCGATCACGATCGAACGCTCGCCGACTGCCTCGATATCAGCCGGAGGCAACATGGCCGCTATGTCACGAACCAGGGCGGCGTCATCGGCAAGGGCCTGGCGAATTTGCAGGCGTAGCGCTGCATCTCCATCTTTTTCTCCGCCGGCTGCGTAGTTGATGGCTTCCTCGATGGAAGCCCTGGACTGCTCGCGCCTCAGTATCCGGTTGAGTAACTGCTGCCCGAGGTTGACTGTTGCGTCGGAAGCATGCGCGATCGCGAGTTCACGAATTTTGTCAACGGTGTCCTTGCCGTAGGCCGCGACTACGGCGGTTGCGTATGGCATCACGGCGGAGGCTGTGTGTGCGACATCGAGATCCATCCACCTTGCATACACGAAGACAAGAGCCGAGACACGGTCTAGTTGCTGACGGATTCGCGACATTCGCGAGCGAGTAACGGTCAGAGCCGATGTCTCCGGCGGAGCCTCTGGTTAAGGGGAGGCGAGGGCAGTGGGGGAGTCGGCGCGACCGAGGCTTGTACCTTGCGGATATGGACTGGGAGACGCTGGTGCCGGCCCTGATTGCGGCCAGTACTGCCCTGCGCTGAACGCTCCGTACCCGCCGCTGAGGCCCCAGGGAGGGAAGGAGCGGAGGTGAGGGCAGAGAGCTCTGCCCCCGGTGGGGCCAGACGACTCCAGGATGGAGTTGCCGAACAGCCTCGGTGGGTGGGTAGTTGGGGAACTGCCCCGTTCGTCACCCTGGCCTTGGCCCCTCCAGCCGTGGCTCGGCGGAGGACGGGATGGCAGAGAAGGGCTTAAGCTGCGTCGATGCAATTAGCTTCTCGCACGAAGGTGCCTCTAGCTCCGAAATTGACGCATTAGATCGTCTGTAGCACCCTTGGGGTGGATTGAGGGGAAAAATGCTTTACACCTCGATATCGATACGAAACTTCCGGTCGGTCGTTGACTCCGGTAAAATTCCGCTTGGTCCCGTGACTTTGCTTGTCGGTCGTAATAACTCGGGAAAATCGACCGTCATCCGTGCGCTTTATCTGTCCCAAGAGGGGGCGCAGCAGGGAGAAAGTGACGTCCGCGTTGGGGCTTCCTCGTATGAGATCGATTTGACGTTGGGTCAATGGCACAATTTCAGCGATTCGAGGCATGCAGGCGAAATCGCGCCGGGATCTGTCCTTCGGCTAAAGGGAGTGGGGCAGAATCTCAGGGGTCAAATTACGGAGAGGGCCAAATCGTTTGTGCCGCTGGCTGGTAATGTGGAGCCAAGAAACTCTATATACCCAGTTCTAGCTACCCGACGTCAATCACGCTATGAAGAGCAAGTTCGACGAAATTCCGCCATAACTGTCAGTCCAACCGATTCGAATCTCGTTTCGAGAGTGATGGCTCTCGCTACCTCGGAGATACCCGAGGCCCGCGCGTTCCGTACTTCATGCCGAGATGTTCTTGGCGTCAGCCTGAACATCTTGACAAACGAGCATGGGCAGCAGCAGCTGGGCATTCAAGTCGATCGTTTCACCGAGATACCGCTACATGCGATGGGGGCGGGAATTACTTCGGCTCTGAACCTGCTTCTCAGCTTAAGTGCAAGTCGAAATAAGTTATTCCTAATCGAGGAGCCGGAGAATGATCTCCACCCGCAGGCGTTGAAATCGCTTCTAGGCTTGATACTTGCCGCCTCGGCTGAGAATCAGTTCGTCATAACGACTCATAGCAGCATCGTTATGGCTAAGCTTGGCGCCATCCCTGGTGCTGTAGTCGTTCATACCACGAGTGACGGCGAGATTCCACCAACGAGTTCCTATGACGTTATCAACTCGCCGGCCTCGCGGATATCCGTATTGCAGGACCTTGGCTATGAGTTGGCCGATCTCGATCTCGGAGAGGGGTGGCTCATTTTCGAGGAGTCCAGCGCCGAGCGCTTGGCCAGAGAATTCCTTATCCCCTGGTTTGCTCCTCGCCTGCTTCGCCTTAGGACGTTAGCGGCCAGCGGCACTTCACGGCTTGAGCCGATCATGCAGGACTTTCGAGAACTCTTTTTGTTCGCTCACCTTGAGCCGATGTATCGGGGTCGCGCGTGGGTGATCGCAGATGGAGATCGGTCGGGAATCGCGGTCATCGAAACTTTGAGGCGAAATTTCTCCGGTTGGCCAGCGGATCGCTTCATCAACTTGAACCGCACCGACTTTGAGATGTACTACCCCTCTTGCTTCAAAGATGATGCCGAACGCGCGCTTTCAGAGAAAGATAAACGAAAGCGCCGGGAAGCGAAACGCGTGCTGCTTAATGCGGTTCTTGCCTGGATTGTTGAAGATGAACAGGTGGCGAAAGAGGCTTTTGCCGATTCTGCCCGAGAAGTGATTGATAGATTGCGGGCGATTGAGAGCGCGCTACTCGGTTTGGGGCGCGTGTCTGGCGGTGCCGTTGACCGTACAACAGCGATTTCTAGGTCGACAGAATCCTTGCGTCTCAGAGCGGGACCGGCTGAGCGGCTAGCTTGATGTTCTGGGCCTGGCCTGCTGCCGGCATCGGCCGATGCAGTTTAGCATCGAACCAGGACAACAGAGGTCAATTGAGGCGGTCGCCGACCACGGTGACCAAGGCGCGGCTGGCCGGACAGCGCACCTCCGATGCTTCCCAAGCTAATGGTTCCACCTGAGGAGCCCGGGTAACTGGGACCAACGGTCTCAGTTGTGGTCTCATTCGCTGTCGTACAAGGTTGTCCGTGCCGGTCCGACAGACAGTCGGACTGCTGGTCACGGCCACTGTCGGACCGGTCCGGACGCATGATCGCAGACCTCGAAAGCGTGTGAGGGTTTACGCCCTCCGCGGGTTCAAATCCCGCCGCCACCGCCACTGAACAAGCAGAACGCCCGGCAGTCGAAACGACCTGCCGGGCGTTCTGCCTGTGGCCCCCAGTTGCGGGGTTCGACGTGCCGTCAGGCGGCGTCGAGGGCTTCGGTGATCTTGCGGATCATCTCGGCCATCGGCGGACTGACCTCGCCACGTTGGGCCCCGGCAGCCGCGTTGACGGCGACGATGACGGTGTTGCGGAAGTTGTCGGCTTCCGCCGGGTCTTGCTTCTTGAGCAGGTGCATGGAATCGGTCAGGGCCGGCAGTACCTGGTCGGCGAGTGCGGCTGCGGACTTGCGGTTCAGTTTCTCGCCCTTCGGCTTCTCGGCGAGTACGTGCCCGACCAGGCCGGTCGCCGACGTCAGGGCGAGGAAGCCGTTGGTGGCGATCTTGTGGGGCGAGTCCGCGACGCCGGCGATCGACAGCAGCTCGACGGCACCGTACCCGGCGGTGCGGAGGGTGATCTTGTCCTGGTCGGAGAGGGAAGCGCTGTAGTTCGTCATGTGGCAACTATCAGCGGCTGGCCTGTCACTGCCCTGACCTCGCCCTGACACGGCCACTGACACGATGTTCCGCCTGGTCGCGCCGCCTCAGGACGCTGTCACCGTGCCGTTCCAGGCCGTCAGCCCGGTCCCGGGCCGGGCTGGTCCACTCGACTGTCCAGCAGGCCGAACCGCTCGGCGAACGCGGACAGTTCGTCGCGCTGCCGCTCCGGCTCCGTACTGCCGGCGCCGACCACCACCCGGGTCACGCCCTCCGCAGCCAACGCCTCTACCCGTTCCGTCGACATGTCGATCGACCCCCAGCGGGTGTACTCGATCGCGTCCGGGTCCCGCCCGGCCCGGGCGGCGGTCGACCGGGCCAGGTCGAGTTGGCCGGCCCGCTCCTGCGGCGTGAGCGCGCCGCCGGGGAAATAGCCGTCACCGCGTCGTCCGGCCCGGCGGGCCGCCGCCCGGCTCGAACCGCCGACGTGGATCGGCAGTTGGGTGACGCCGTACGGCTTCGGAAAGCTGCACAGGTCGTCGAAGTCGAAGAACTCCCCGTGGAAGCTGACGCCCTCCTCGCCACCGCCCCAGAGCAGCCGCAGTACGTCGATCGACTCGTCCGCGCGGCGGCCCCGGCTGGCGAAGTCGACACCGACCGCGCGGGCCTCGCCGGGCAGGGTGCCGAGTCCCACGGTCAGCAGCCGCATCCGCCCCTTCGACAGCACGTCGATCGTGGCCAGCCGCTTGGCGAGGGTCACCGGGTGGTGGTACGGCAGCAGCAGTACGCCGGTGCCGAGCAGGATCCGCCGGGTGGCCGCCGCGACGAAGCTCAGACAGTCGAGCGGGTCGGCGTACGGCAGGGTCGGCGGAATCTCGGACTGGCCGAACATCGCGCCGGGGTACAGCACGATGTGCTCGGGCAGGTAGAGCGACTCGAAGCCGCACGACTCGGCGTGCTGGGCGTAGCCGACGAGTTTCTCGGGGTCGACGCCGTAGAAGGGCGTGCTGTAGCTGATCGCGAACTTCATCGCGTCTTACTCCACTTTTGGGGGCGCCGGATCCGACCACACCTGCCCGAACGGGCCAGCGCCGGTCGGGCAGGCCGGCACAGCGCCCTACGGTCGGCGGGATCGGCTACTGCGGCCGGGTCGCGAGCGCGTGGGTGAGTTGCTCCTGTAGGTGCCGCCGTACCGTGCCGAGCCGGTCGAGGCAGTCGTCGACCTCGGCGAGCTTGCGGCGCAGTACGGCCACCGAGTCCGGGCAGGCGTCCCCGGACGGGTTTCCGGCCCGCAGGCAGGCGACGAAGGGGCGGATGTCGTCGAGGCCGAAGCCGACCGCGAGCAGTTCCCGGATCTCGCGTACGACCCGCAGCTCCGCCTCGTCGTAGCGGCGGTAGCCGTTGGCGGCCCGTGCCGGGCGTACCAGCCCGTGCGCCTCGTAGTAGCGCAGCATCCGGGTGCTCGTGCCGGCCTGCTCCGCCAGCTCGCCGATCAGCATCCGACCTCCTCCACCAGCCCGTATCGGCAACGCTAGACCTTGTCGCCGATGTCAAGGCAACGTCCGCCGAGTGACGGCCGTCTCGGTCGGCGCCGCCCCCCGCCGGTGGAGCTCCCGGCCCGCCCCAACCCGTCATCCAAGGCCGGTGGCGGGTACCTGCCGCTCGACCCGGCCCACCCGGCCGACCGGACCGATAGTGCCGGTCGAACCCGCCCGGACGCCGCTGCTCGGTGGCCGATCCGATGGGTTAGCCGGTCATTTCGATCTTGCGCTATGGGTCAGTCCGGCTGATCTGTCGAGCAGGCTCCTCGGACACCTACCGTCTGTTACCAAGACCAGTCAGATGGTCACGGAGAGGAGTCCACTGTGCTCACATCGACCGAACAGGACGCGCCGACCACCCCGGCACGTACGCCCCGCCGCGCCGCCGGCCTCACCCGCCGCGCCGGACTGGTGCTGGGGCTGGCCGCCGCGATGACCGGTGTCGCGTTCGTGGGGGCGAGCCCGGCGATGGCCGCGCCCGCCTGCGGTGCGGAGCGGGCCTACATCCACCAGACGCCGCCCGGCGGCAGCGGTGGCGGGCCCAGCATCGACAGCCTGTTCAACCCGACCGAGTTCAACATCAGCGCCAGCGCCGCCTCGGTGCGCAACGTCTTCCTGGCCGGCGTGCACCGGCCGCGCCGCTCGATCGTCTTCAACTTCTACAACCAGGACAACGCGCTCATCCGGCAGTACACCACCACGGCGTCGGACGACGGCGGCGTCGTCCGGCAGGAGCGGAACGTCATTCCGTGGGACTACCCGGCCGGTACCCGGATCCGGTTCACCGCCGTCATCCGTACCCGGTGCGGCGGTGACGACGTGCCGAAGACCGTGAACGTGGGAGCCATCAACACCGTCCCGTGATCCCGACGCCGACCGTGGCCGGTCCTCGCCGCCCCTCGACCGGGGCCGGCCACGGCGGTCGATCAGCACCGAGAGGAGTTGCACTGTGGTGACGTCGACAGTACGAAGCGCCGGCTCGCCGCCGCAGGCGGTGACGATGTCCCGGCGTACCGGACTGGCGCTGGCGTTGGCGGCGGCGGTGACCGGCGCCGTGGCCCTGGCCGGCGCGGACCCCGCCCAGGCCGGCCCGCTGGTCTGCGGTCAGGAGTACGCGGAGTTCTACCAGACCACGGCCGACGGCCGGTGGCGCGGTCCGGGCAGCGACAGCCGGAGTCCCCGCGACATCGTGCTCAGCACCAACGACCTGGAACGGCGGTACCTCGCTCTTTCCGGGGTGCAGCGACCCCGCCGCACGATGCGGTTCACCTTCGTCGACGAGAACGACATCGTGATCAGGACGGTCGAGACCACCCCGTCCGACACCGGCGCCGTCCGGCCCTTCGTGATCGCCTGGGACGCCCCGGTCGGCTCGCGGGTCCGGGTCTACGCCGTGATCCACACCAGGTGCGGTGGCGACGACGTGATCCGCGAGGTCTACGTGGGCGCCGTCAACACCACACCCTGACCCGGCCGTCCCGACGGCCCAGCTCGATCCCCACTGACGACCGAGGTCGACCCGGCCGCCCGCCCTGCCCCGGGCGGTCGGCCCGTCCTCCCGGGCACGAGACCTGCGGACAATTGTCCATCCACCCCGCCGGGGCGACGAGATGATCGCGTTCAGTTGCCCTCCAGTCCCGGCTGCCAGCATCTTCCTGCGGGACAGATGCCTGGCTACGGGGGTGGAGGGTCATGTCGCAGTGGTCGCCGACGGTGTGGCCGTTCGAGGGGCGGGACACGGAACTGGCGTCCGTGGTCGAGGCGTTCACCGACTCGGCCACGAACGCTGTACTGATCATGGCGCCGGCCGGGCTGGGCAAGACCCGGCTGGCCCGGGAGGCGCTGCACCGGCTCGGCTGCCGTACCCGATGGGTGGCCGCCACCCGGGCCGCCACCGCCATCCCGTTCGGCGCCCTGGCCCACCTGCTCCCGGACGAGCCGTCCCGGCTGCCGGAAGAAACGCCGGAGCCGCCGGACGAACCGATGCGGCTGCCGGACGGGGCGCCGCTGACCCAGGTCGGGCCGGTGGGGCTGGTACGCGCCTTTACGGCCCAGGTCGCCGGCTGGGGTGGCCGGACCCGGGTGGCCGTCGGGGTCGACGACGCCCACCTGCTCGACGACGCCTCCAGTACGGTCGTCGCCAACCTGGTCTCCAGTTCCGCGGCGTTCGTCGTGCTGACCGTGCGTACCGGTGAGCCGGTCGCCGACTGCCTGGCCCGGCTGGCCAAGGAGGGCGAGGCGGTACTGCTGGACCTGGCGCCGCTGCCCACTCCGGTCATCGACCGGCTGATCGACCACAGCACCTGTGGCACCGTCGACGCGATCGAGCGGCGCCGGCTGCGCGCGGGCGCCTGGGGCAACCCGCTGGCCCTGCGCGAGTTGTTGCACGGTGCGGTGGCGGGCGGGTTGACCGACCTGATCGCCGCCCGGCTCGACCGGCTCGATCCGGCCACCCGCAGGGTCGTCGAGCTGGTGGCCTGTGGCGAGCCGGTGCCGCTGGCCTTCCTCGAACGGCTCGCCGGCCCGGAGGTGGTCGCCACCGCCGAGGAGAGCGGACTGGTGGCCGCCGAGCGGGACGGCGTACGGGTGCAGGCCCGACTCGACCATCCGCTCTTCGGCGAGGTGCTGCGTACCCGGATGGCTGCCGCCCGGTCCCGGCAGGCGTACCGGGATCTCGCGGAGCAGTTGTTGGCGACGCCGCTGCGGCGCCGGGACGACACCCTGCGCGCCGCACTGTGGCAGGTGGAGGGGGGCAGGATCGTCCGGGCCGACCTGGTCCGGGAGGGGGCCCGGCAGGCGATCGGCCGGTCCGGGCTCGACCTGGCGGAACGGCTGGCCCGGTCCGCCCGTTCCGCCGAACCCGGCCCGCCGGCCGACCGGCTGCTGGCCGAGATCCTGGAATACCAGGGGCGCAGCGAGGAGGCCGCCGCGCTGTTGCCGGTGAGCCCGCCGGAGCAGCCGACCGAACGGCTCGCCTGGGCGGGTACCCGGGCGGACTGGTTCTACTGGGGTCGTGGTGACCTGGCCACCGCCGAACGGGTACTCGACACCGCCGCCGGGCATCCCCGGGTGGAGAGCGCGCGGGCGTTCATCCTCGTCTTCGCCGGCCGGTGCGGGGACGCGCTGCGGGCCGCCGAGACGGTGCTCGACGGGGAGCACGCCGATCCGCAGGCGCTGGTCTGGGCCGCCGCTGCGGCCACCGCCTCGCTGGGCTTCCTCGGCCATCTCGACCGGGCCGAGGCTGTCCGGCTGCGGGGCATGACGACCGCCACCGCGTACGCCTCGGCACTGCCGTGGGGGCGGTTCCAGATGGAGGTGGGGGCCTGTCTGGCGCACCTGGCCGCCGGATATCCGGAGACGGCGGCGGCGGTAGCGGCCGAGGGCCACCGCACCGCCACCCAGGGCGGGGTACCGATGATGGTCAGCGCGTGGGCCCTCTACGAGGGCATCGTCGCCACCGTCCAGGGGCGCCTGCCGCACGCCGAGGTCCGGCTCGCCGAGGCCCGGGCCGGTTTCGACCAGAGCGACACCTTCCGGCTGCGGCGTGCCTGCCTGGCCGCACAGTCCTTCGGGTACGCGCTGCGCGGCCAGTACGCGGTCGCGGCGGAACTGATGGCGGACGCCGACCGGACCGACAACGGAACGAACCAGCTCTTCGCCCCGTGGATCGCCACCTGGCGCGGCTGGCTGGCACTGGCCGGCGGGGACACCGCCGCCGCCGTCCGGCACGCCGAGCACGGCGCGGAGCTGGCCGCCGCCGCAGGTATGCCGTGCGTCGAAGCCCAGGCCCGCTACGACATGATCCGGCTGGGCGGGCGCGCCGACCTGGCCCGGATGGCGGCGCTGCCCGGACCGGTGCCGGGCCTGCTGGCCGCCGCCGCGCGGGCACTGTCCGAACCCGACGGACCGGCGATGGTACGCGTCGCGGAGCAGCTCGCCGGCCTCGGTCACCACCTCGTCGCCGCCGAACTGGCCACCGCCGCCGGCCGGCTCCTGCGGTCCGCCGGGTACCCCGCCCGGGCCGCCCTGGCCAACGCCGCCGCCACCGAATGGCGGGCCAACTGCCCGGGTGTGCGTACGCCGCTGTTGGCCCACGCCGACCTCGGCAGCCTGCTGACCGTACGGGAGCGGCAGATCGCCCTGCTCGCCACCCGGCAGCCGAGCAGGTCCATCGCCGAACAGCTCGGTCTCGCCCTGCCGACCGTCAACAACGCGCTCGCCCGGATCTACACCAAGCTCGGCATCACCGGCCGGGCAGAACTACGCGGGCTGCTCGACGTGCCGGCGGAAGCGGACGAGAGTGCGACCACACGCTGAACGCCCGGCCGATCCGGGTGGATCGGCCGGGCGTACCGGTCGGGTTCGGTGCCGTCGTCGGCTACGGCGTCCAGAGGCCGAGGTCGATGGTGCGGGTCAGCGTGGCCTGGTCGTCGTCGCCGTCGAGGGACCAGATCATCGCGCCGCCGAGCCGCTCCGACCGGATGTACAGCGTCTTCTGGAGCAGTACGGCCGGGTCGTCGTACGTCCAGAACGTCGTACCGTCGTAGAGCCAGGCGGTGCCGGCGCGCAGGTCGCGGTAGACCTGGTAGCCGTCCTTGCCGACCTTGGTCTTCAGGACCTTGTAGTCCTCGTAGCCCGCCTCGAAGGTGGCCGGGGCGGCGCCGCCGGTGGAGGTGCCGAACAGGCCGTTGCGCCCACCGGTGACCCCGGTCCAGCCGCGCCCGTAGTAGGGGATGCCCAGCACCAGCTTGCGGCGCTCGGCGCCCCGGTCGAGCCAGGCGTCGATGGTGCGGTCCACCGCGAAGTCCGGCTCGGTGGCCCCGGCCGGTACCCGCAGCGCGGACTGCTGGTTGGCGATCGGCTCCCAGGTGCCGTGGAAGTCGTACCCCTGCACGGTGGCGAAGTCCAGGTTCTTGAAGACCTTCCGGACCTCGAAGCCGGCGTCGATCGCGGCCGGGTTGGCTGGTACGAACGCGGTCAGCGCGTAGTGCTTCCGGGCCGGCTTGCCGACCGCGTCGAGCTGACGGCGGAACTCGGCGACCAGGGCGGTGAAGTTCTGCTTGTCCTCGGGGCGGAAGACGGTGTCGACGTCACCGGCCGAGCCCGGCCACTCCCAGTCCAGGTCGATGCCGTCGAAGACCCCGGCGAGCGACCCCGGCCCGCCGGCACTGCCGTCCGGGTTGGGCAGGTTGCCCTTGATGTAGAGGTCGATGCAGGAGGCGACGAACTTCCGCCGCGACTCCGGGGTGAGGGAGGCGTTGGAGAAGTGCGTCGACCAGCTCCAGCCGCCGAGCGAGATCAGCACCTTCAGGTCGGGGTGGATCGCCTTGAGCTTCTGGAGCTGCCCGAAGTTGCCGTTCAGCGGCTCGCCCCAGGTGTCGGCGACGCCGTCGACGCTCTCCTGCGCAGGTACCGGCCGCTGGTAGTCGGCCCAGGCGTCGCCCTCGGGCGCCGCGCCGTCGACGTAGCACCGGCCGTCCGGGCTGACGTTGCCGAAGGCGTAGTTCAGGTGGGTCAGCTTGCCGGCCGCGCCCGAGTCGTTGAGCTTCTTGACGGTGAAGGCCCGGCCGTAGATGCCCCACTGGGTGAAGTATCCGACCTTGACGAAGTCGCCACCCCGGCCACCGTCGTGCGTGGACGGTGCGGCGGGGGCGGCCGAAGCCGAGGGTACGGCGATGCCGGCCAGCAGGGCGGTGACCGCGGTGATCGCGGTCGCGGTGCTGAGTCGACGGAGAACGGATCCGCGCATATGCACTCCTGAAGCGGGGGATGGAGCGTCGGCAGAACAGTTAGGAAACTTTCCGGTGCCCTGAAAGGTAGGGCTGTCGATGTCGGGTGGTCAAGTGTGCCGCGCCGGATCGCGCCGAAGATGTAGCGGTGCGTAGTTAAAGAACATTTAGGAATCTGAACTGATCCACTTCGAACCCGCCCACGTACTGCTCGGTAGCTGCAACCGGGCAGCGGTGATTCGAGGAGCGGTGTATGAACAGGCGACGCAGGACGCCCAGCCGGGGGCGCAA
The DNA here is from genome assembly GCF_016862915.1 of Plantactinospora endophytica. GTDB lineage: Bacteria > Actinomycetota > Actinomycetes > Mycobacteriales > Micromonosporaceae > Plantactinospora > Plantactinospora endophytica. The sequence goes on from NZ_BONW01000001.1 coordinate 64,666, forward strand.
GATCTTCCTGGGTGTGGCGGCGGCGGCCCTGCTCGGCGGCGCGCTGGCCGTCGGTACCGGACTCGGCAACGCGGGCGAGAGCTGCGCCGGGCTGGACACCGCACTGCGGAACAACCTGAACTTCATCGCCGGCCAGCAGGCCAACCCGGACGCCCAGTCCGCTGCCAGGATCGAGAACCGGCAGGCGGTCGTCGACCTCATCCAGCAGCGCCGGGCCACCGCCGGCTGCACCGCCGACGTACGCGCCGACGCGCCGGTCCCGCCCGCCGCCCCGCCGGCGGCCGAGCCGACCAAGACCCCGGCGAAGCCGCCGGCCCAGCCGCCGAAGCCGCCCGCCCAGCCGCCGGCCAACTCCGGTGGCGGCAACGGCTCGACCGGCGGCGGCTCGAACGGAGCGGGTGGTGAGGTGGTCTGCGCGGGCTCGACCCTCACGCTCTTCAACGAGGATGCCGGACCGGCCGCGTCCAGCGGTACCTTCCCGATCGGCACCACGCTGAAGGTCACCAACCTGGACAACAACAAGAGCATCACGGTCAAGGTGACCAGCCCGTCCGGCAGTTGCCTGCTGCTCAACAACGCCGCGTACGAGCAGGTCCGGGAGCCGGGCAAGTTCGTCATCCGGCGGCCGGTGATCGAGCGGATCGGCTGACAGACACCCCCATCCCGGGTGGCCCGGACCGTCCCGCCGACCGGTCCGGGCCACCCGTCCAGGCGACGCACGGCGCCCGGAGGATGCGGGTGAGGACGCCGGAATCGGTGGACAACAGCGACAAGAATCGCTACATGCAGCCGAAGAAGTTCTCAACTCTGAGCCTGCGGAATCAGGAACTCCGGCGTGCGAAGCTCCGCCGTGCCGTCGCGACGGCGATTCGGCTGACAGGTGCCACCGTCGCTGTCGTCATCCTGCTGATCGCCGTCGCGACCTCGCCATTCGTCCTGCTGCTGATCGACCGCGACGGCAGTGACTGGGCAAAACTGAGCAACATCGGGCAGACGTACGGCGCGGTGTCGGCGCTGTTGTCGGCACTGGCGGTGGCGGGAGTCTCGCTCTCCCTGCTCATGCAGCGAAGGCAGGCCCGCCTGGAGCACATTCGGGCGACCCGCCAGGCGCACGAGGCGATCATGAGGTTGCCTTACGAGAATCCCGGGTACGGCCAGTGCTGGGGGCCAGGGGTCGCCGAAATCCATCAGGACGAGCGGCTCTACTACTACGTCAGCAGCATCCTGAGTTACTGGTACGACGCGTGGAGTTCGGGAGACCTGTCCACCGAGCGACTGCGCGGATTCGCGGCGCGGATGTTCCAGAGCGAGGTGCCCCGACAGTACTGGGAGAGGTTCGGTTCGGCGCGGCAGGACCGGTACGGACGCCGGGCGCGATTCTTCCGACTGCTGGACGAGCAGTACCGCGAAGCTGTCGCGGCCGGTCCGGCGCTGCGTCCCTACGAGGCGCTGGAAGAAGCGCGTCGTCAGGGGCACCCGGGCAGCGGCCGGTACGGGCGCCCGGAAAGTGGCCCCGCTTCCTTCCGGATGTTGGGCATCGGGGTGGCACTCGGTGTGCTGGCGGCTGCCTCAGGAGCGGCGATCATGAGCGCGATCCACCAGAGGCCACCTTCTCGCTGACCGTGCTCGACACCGCCGGTAGCTGGTGCGGCATCTGCCAGCCGTCGGCCAGCCTCGACGGGTGCAGGTGGTGCCCGCCGCCGAAGAACTCGCAGAACTTCATCATCAGTGGATCCCAGCCGACCGGGTCGACGTAGTGCGTACCGGGGATGACCAGGGACTCGTCGACGTGGGCGCGGAGCACCTCGACCTGGAAGGCCGTGCAGTCCGGCGTCGGCTCGGCCATCGGCAGCACCGAGACGACCCGGCACTCCAGTTGGATCGGGCACTCCGCGACCCGGGGCGCCCGGACGAGTTCGGACGGCTGCTCGGTCAGCCCGGCGAGGGCGAACTTGTCCGGCTCGTACCGGTAGCCCTGCGCCAGCTTGTGCGCGGGCACGGTCCGCTTCCCGGTGGTCAGTGCGATCCGGTCCACCGCCCCGACCATCGCCGACGACGGCAGGTTGAGTACGCACTCCCGCTCCCGTCGCAGGTTGGCCGTCGTCTGGCCGCTGTTGCCCAGCCCGAGCATGCCGGACTGGCCCAGCCACCAGGCCGACGACATCGGGGCGAGGTTGGCGGTGCCGTCGGCGTTGCGCGAGCTGACCAGCACCACTGGGGTGCCGAAGTACAGCACCTTGAGTCCGGGAACGATGTGCATGCGACAACTTTCGCCGGCCGGCGTGGCCCGTTGCTGGCGGCCATCGGACGTGGCGTTCCGGCAGGCGGGACCCGGCTGGGCGCCCTGCTCGGGCTCAGGCAACCGGAGTAGCGGTGGTCGGCCCGACCAGCTTCAGCACCGTACGCCCGTCGACCTCGGCCGGAACGAACCACTCCGGTACGTTGACCAGCTCGGTCAGCCGCTGGCGTGCCTCGTCGACCGAGAGCGTCTCCGGGATGTCGACGTGTCCCAGCTCGACGTCCCGCAGGTCGGCCCGGAAGGTGTACCGGAACTCGCTGTCCCCGGTGTAGGTGAGCGCGACCCGTCCCTGCCACCCGATCCGGTAGCGCTCGCCGCCGCCTGGCTCGGGGGTGATCTCGATCTGGTGCTCGGCTACCGAGTCGTGACCGAGCAGGTAGATCCGGAACGCCGGTGCGGCGTGCGGATCGGCGATCGGCAGCGGGTCGGCGGTCAGCCGTTGCGGCTCCGGGCCGGCGAGCCGGAACGGTCGTCCGGGTGTCGCGGCGACCAGCCCGGTCGCGTCCTCCCAGGTGGAGCCGAGCGTGCAGGAGTGGTAGTTCTGCCAGACGTTGCGGGCGAGGAAGTCCTCGACATCATCGTCCTCGTCGTCATCGATATCTTCGTCCTCGGCTTCTTCGAGGTCCTCGTCGTCGGCGTCGTAGTCGGCGCTCTCCAGCATGAGGTCGAACCAGAGCCGGCCCGTGCCGTCGAGCCGGCCGGTCCAGGCGAACTCGGTGACGCGGTGCCCGTCCGGCCATGGGTTGCCGGGAAACCAGATCCTGCCCTGCACCGCCGGACCATATCGCCGACCGCCGACATCCTGAGCGGGCAGATGTTGGGAGCGTCAGCAGACGCCGAAGCCTTCGTCGAAGAGGCGCCTGGCGTAGTCGGCGTACCCGGCGACGGTCTTCCGGACCGTCCGCCCGTCGTGCAGGAACAGGTACGCCCGGTCGCCCTGCCTCGCCAGCAGCCCGTCGTACCGGTAGGTGCCGGGTGGTGCGGTCAGCCGGGTGGCGGCCGGATAGGCGGCCTCGACCTGGTCGACCGGGGTACCGGCGGTGACCCCTTCCGGGGTGCGTACGGGTGGGCTGGCCCAGAGCAGCACCAGCCGGTCCTCGGCGAACACCGGGCTGACGGTGGGCGGACCGGCCAGGCTCGCGCCGCAGGTCGGTGCGGGTTCGGTGTGGAGTTGGCCACGGCTGAGCAGCTCCTGCTCGGTGTCGCCGAACTCGATGTCGCGTAGCCCCTTGAGGTGGAGGACGTCCGGCCCGTACGCGGGCGTCGCCGCCGGCTCGTCCGAGACCGTCCGGTACGTATGGCAGAGCGCGACCGCGCCCGCCACGAGCACCGCCACGATCCGTACGACTTTTCGTGCCTCCATGTAACCCTCCGGCAGCACAGCGTAGTTTATCCCCGATTCGCCCAGTTCGCCGGGGTGGTGGAGCCGCATCCACACCCTGTGGATAGCACGTGTGTACGAAGAAAACCGGTTACGCCGAGCTGATCGCGCCGACACAATGCGGTAATGGTGATCATCGCGCAGCCGCTGCACACCCGGCCCCGACCGGCGGAGGAGTTGGCCTGGCTCGCCGACGGCTGGCCGGAGTTCGTCTTCCACGACCAGGCGACCGCGCGGCACCTCGGCCGGGTGCGCGAACTCTTCGCCGGGCTGGAACTCGTCCTCCTCGACGGCGCCGAGAGCGCTGACGGTGCCGAGAGCGCCGACGGTGCCGACAACGCTGACGGTGCCGACAACGTCGGCAGTGCCGGCGGTGCCGAGGGTGCCGAGGTCGTGGCGGCCGGCTGGGCGGTTCCGTTGTGCTGGACCGGCGCCGTCGACGACCTGCCGACCGGGTACACCGACTCGCTGGCCCGGGCGCTCGACGCGTACGACGCCGGCAGGCCGCCGGACACCCTGGCGGTGCTCGCCGCTCAGGTCCGCCCCGATCGGCAGGGCCGGGGGCTGGCCGGTGAACTGCTCCGGGCGCTCGGCGACCTCGCCCCGGCCGGGCAGCGGGTGATCTGCCCGGTCCGGCCGACCCACAAGGCCCGCTATCCGCTCACCCCGATCGACCGGTACGCCGGCTGGACCCGGCCGGACGGCCTGCCGTTCGACCCGTGGCTGCGTACCCACCTGCGGCTGGGCGCGCGGATCCTGGCGACGGCACCCCGGTCACAGGTGATCACCGGCACCGTCGCCGAGTGGCAGCGCTGGACCGGCCTGGAGTTGCCCGACTCCGGAGACTTCGTCATCCCGGGCGGCCTGAGCACACTCCACGTCGACCGCGAGGCCGATCAGGGCGTCTACGTCGAGCCCAACGTCTGGGTCCAGCACCGCTGACCCCGACAGCCGGCATCACCGATCTCGACGGGGCAGCATCGCTCACCACGACGGGCGGCGTCGTGAGCGGACCCGTCAGGGCGTCGCGAGCAGGTCCTTCGCCACCAGCCGGCCGCGTACGGCGCAGAGCCGGTAGACGTCCAGCCGGGGCTGGAGCACGTCGCCGTGTGAACGGTAGTAGCGGCACTCGGCGCCGGGCGGCTTCGGCAGCGGATCCGGGTCCGGCGGCTCCAGCATCTCCCGGCGGGGCAGCAGTGGCAGCACTGTGGCCCAGTCCTGGCCGACCCGCAGTTTCGCGTACCGGTCGGGACTGAGTACGGAGTTGCTGGTCGCGTAGAGGTAGTAGCCGAGCGCCGCGCCGCCGAGCGTACCGGCGAGCGTGGTCAGCACCATGGCTGCGGCGACCAGGCGCCGCCGGGCCTCCCGGTGTACCCGCCGACGCCGATCGGCCGCCGAACCGACCCCGGACCCGGCCGTCGAAACGGTGCTGGGCGTCGAAACGGTGCTGGGCGTCGTCGACCCCTGCGGAAAGGCCGGCGGCGGGGCGGCTCTGGGACGGTTGGCCCGGCTGGGCAGTCGGGCGACGACCTCGAAGCCGCCGTCCCGCTCGCCGGTGTGCAGGGTGCCGCCGGCCAGTCGTACCCGCTCGCGGAGCCCGACCAGCCCGCGCCCGCCCCGGCCCGGAGCCGGCGCGGACGGCGGTGCACCGGGCGGCCGGGCGTTGACGACGCTGACCAGCACCGATTCGGCTGCCTCGTCGGTGCCGAGCCGGACGGTGACCGCCGCGCCGGGGGCGTGCTTGTTGGCGTTGGTCAGCGACTCCTGCACCACCCGGTAGACGGCCCGCGCCACCAGCGGCGGCAGCGATTCGGGTTCGGTCGTGTGGGTCAGTGCCACTGGCATCCCCGCCGACCGGGCCCGGTGCACGAGTTCGACGACGCCGTCGACGCCGGCCCGCACCGCCGCACCGCCCACCGCCACAGCGCCCACCGACTCACCCCGGTCCGCACCCGCCGGCTCGTTCCCATGCCTGGCCGTCGGCCTGCTCCAGCCCGCCGGCCAGTCCCCGCCCGGCAACTCGTCCCCGGCCCCCGGCACGTCCGCATCCGCCGGCTCGTTACCGGCTGCCGGCACGTCCACGCCCGCTGGCTCGTTTCCGTCCGCGTCCGCCGGATCGTCCCGGAGGACGTCGATGATGTCCCGCAACTGTCCGGTTGCCGCAGCGGCGCCGGCCCGGAGCTGGCCGGCCGCCGCCCGGGTCCGCTCGTCCAGGTCGGGGGCCAGCTCCAGCGCGCCGGCCCGGAGCGCGAGCAGGCTCAACTCGTGGCCGAGCGAGTCGTGCATGTCCTCGGCGATCCGCGCCCGTTCCCGGAGCCGTACCTCCCGGGCCAGCATCCGCTGCTCGCGTTCGAGCTGTTCGGCCTGCTCCCAGCCGGCGGCGACCAGCGCACGCTGCTGCCGCTGGTAGCGCCCGACCAGCCACGGAAAGAGGCCGGCGTAGACCAGCGCGCCGGCCATCGTCGCCCAGGCGACGAAGCCGGACCAGGTCAGCACCAGCGGGGTGCCGAGTACCGCCAGTGCGGAGAAGCTCGCCGCCGCCGGCCAGGTGCCGGCCATCTGCCGACCGAGCAGATAGCTGACCAGCGGCAGGCCGAAGCAGTAGTTGCCGTCCAGGGTGCAGAGCAGCACCACCGTGAAGAGCGGGACCAGCGGCAGGCGGCGCCGCACCGCCACCGCGCCGCCCCAGACTGCCAGGCCGCCGAACAGCAACCCGATCGGGTACGCCCGGTGCCCGGTCCAGGCCGAGGTGACCAGGGCGGCCAGCGGTGCCCAGAGCAGTACGTCCCGGAGCAGCGTCCAGTTGAGCGCGGCGGGTCGTCGCACCGTTCCGACGGTACGCAGCCGCTCCGCTGCCGAGGATCGGGGACGCCGCCCCGCCGACCCGGAAAAGTCGACGCCGGTAACCCTGAGAAAGCTCAGGGTCGACCGCTGACCATCGGGTGCAGCCGACCGGTACCTCCGATTCGTAGCGTCGAGCCCATGCTGACAACCGAAGCCGGGCTGAGTACTGCCCAGGTGGCGGAACGGATCGCGGCCGGGCAGGTCAACGACGTACCGGTGCGGTCGGGGCGGAGCGTCGGGGAGATCGTCAAGGCGAACCTGTTCACCCGGATCAACGCGATCATGGGCGTACTGTTCGGGGTGATCCTCGCGGTCGGCCCGATCCAGGACGCCCTGTTCGGCGGCGTGATCATCGCCAACACCCTGATCGGTGTGGTGCAGGAGTTGCGGGCCAAACGCACCCTCGACCGGCTGGCGATCGTCGGCGCGGCCCGCCCGGTCGTACGCCGGGACGGTCAGGCCGTCGAGGTGACCTCGGCCGACCTGGTCCTCGACGACCTGATCGAGCTGGGATCCGGCGACCAGATCGCGGTCGACGGGGTGGTGGTCGAGGCGGAGCAACTGGAGGTCGACGAGTCGCTGCTGACCGGCGAAGCCGATCCGGTGGTGAAGCAGCCCGGCGACCCGCTGCTCTCCGGCAGCTTCGTCACGGCCGGCGCCGGGGCGATGCGGGCCACCAAGGTCGGCCGGGCGGCGTACGCGGCCCGGCTCGCCGAGGAGGCCAGCCGGTTCACCCTGGTCAACTCGGAACTGCGCGGCGGGCTCAACACCATCCTGCGGTTCGTCACCTGGCTGATCGTCCCGACCGGGCTGGCCCTGATCGTCAGCCAGTACCTGGTCAACTCCGACGACCTGCCGGAGGCGGTACGGCGGATGGTCGCCGGGCTGGTCCCGATGGTGCCGGAGGGCCTGGTACTGCTCACCTCGGTCGCCTTCGCGGTCGGCGTGATCCGGCTCGGCCGGCGGCGCTGCCTGGTGCAGGAGTTGCCGGCGATCGAGGGACTGGCCCGGGTCAGCGTGGTCTGCCTGGACAAGACCGGCACCCTCACCGACGCGGCGATGGCGGTGGCCGAGGTACGCCGACTCGACCCGACCGCCCCGGTGCCGGGACTGCTCGGCCTGCTCGGCGCGGCCGACGAGCGACCGAACGCCAGCCTGCGGGCGGTGGTCGAGGCGTATCCGGCGCCGTCGGACGGGTGGCGGATCGGGGAGCGGATCCCGTTCTCGTCCGCCCGGAAGTGGGGCGGTGCCACCCTCACCGACCCGTCCGGGATCAGTGTGCAGTGGCGGCTCGGCGCTCCCGACGTACTGCTGCCGGCCGGGCATCCGGCGCTGGCCGAGGTGGACGCGTACGGCGCCCGGGGCCTGCGGGTGTTGCTGCTGGCCCGGGCCGTCTCCGACGGGTCGGCACGGGATCCGGTGCACCCGGTCGCGCTGGTGGTGCTCGCCCAGCGGCTCCGGCCGGAGGCGCCGGACACGCTGCGCTACTTCGCCGAGCAGGGGGTGGCGGTGAAGGTCCTCTCCGGGGACAACGCGCTCTCGGTCGGCGCGGTCGCCCGTACCCTCGGACTGCCCGGTGCCGAGCATCCGGTCGACGCCCGGGAACTTCCCACCGATCCGGCGGAACTCGCCGAGGTGATGGCGAAGCACACCGTGTTCGGCCGGGTCGGGCCGCAGCAGAAGCGGGACATGGTGGCGGCGCTCCAGGCTGCCGGCGAGACGGTGGCGATGACCGGCGACGGCGTCAACGACGTACTCGCGCTGAAGGACGCGGACATCGGCGTGGCGATGGGCTCGGGCAGCCCGGCCAGCCGGGCGGTGGCGCAGATCGTGTTGCTGGACAACAACTTCGGCGCGCTGCCGGCGGTGGTCGCCGAGGGGCGGCGGGTGATCGGCAACATCGAACGGGTCGCGAACCTGTTCCTGACCAAGACGGTCTACTCGGTACTGCTGGCCGTGATCGTGGTGTTGAGTCAGGTGCCGTACCCGTTCCTGCCCCGGCACCTGACCATCATCTCGTCGCTGACCATCGGCATTCCGGCGTTCTTCCTGGCCCTGGCACCGAACCACGAGCGGGCGCGGCCCGGTTTCGTGGGCCGGGTGCTCCGGTTCGCCGTACCGGCCGGGGTGGTGGCGATGACGGCGACGATCACGTCGTACCTCTTCGCCCGGAGCGTCTACGGCGGCGACCTGGCGGCGGAGACCTCGGCCGCGACGCTGACCCTCTTCCTGGTCGGGCTCTGGGCGGTGGCGATCGTCGCCCGCCCGTACACCTGGTGGCGGATCCTGCTGGTGCTGGCCCTCGGCCTGGCCTTCGCGGTCATCCTGGTGGTGCCGTTCCTCCAGGAGTTCTTCCAGTTGAGCCTGGTCGGCACGACGGCGCCGGGCGTGGCGGTCGGGCTGGCGGTCGCCGCCGGGGCGGCCATGGAACTGATCCGGGTCGTCCTGCGCCGCACCGGCGCGGACAATCCGGCGGTACCCCGGGCATCGGCGGCACCGTCGCGCTGATGCGTCGACCGGCCGCCCCGTGCTGCCCGCCAGGGCGGCACGAATTGGTGAGTCGGGTGTGGACTGCTTTCTCGTAACGTCTTTCTCGACCGGGAGAACCCAGGTCGGAGGCGGGTCGGCCCCGAAAGAAAGCGAGTTCGGGGAACTGTCGGCGAATTGACAGTCCGGCCGACCCGAATACGGGATGAAGAATGAGGAGAGGCTGCCCGATGTACGTACGACGGAATGGTGCTGGGCGGGTCCGGCGGATCGTCAGCACGGCGGGCCTGGCGTCCGCCGCGGTGCTGGTGGCGCAGTTGGCGCTGGTCGCGCCGGCCAGCGCGGTACCCGGCCTGGTGTTGAAGGTGGCGGGCGGCCCGGACAACAGCGACTGGAAGACGACGAACGCGGAATGCCCGGTCGGTACGACGGTGCTCGGTGGCGGCGGACGGATCTCCGACGGCAACGGCCAGGTGGTGATGGACACCATGCTGCCGCTGGTCGGCGGCGAGGCGTACTCGGTGACGGGTCGGGAGGACGGCAACGGCTTCGGCGGCGACTGGTCGATCACCACCTCGGCGCTCTGCGCGCCGGCCCCGGCCGGGCTGGAGACTCGCACGCAGCTCTCGGACAACAACTCCAACGTCGGCAAGACGATGGACGTCGAGTGCCCGCCCGGCAAGAAGGTCCTCGGCCTCGGCGCGGAGATGTCCGGCGGGATGGGCCGGGTGGTCATCGACGACCTGCGGCCGAGCGCCGACCTGACCAAGATCTCGATTGCCGGGATGGAGGACGGCGGCACCGACTACCTCGACAACTGGACGATGGTCGGCAAGGCGATCTGCGCGACGCCGCCGGCCGGGCTGGTCCGGATCACCGGCTTCGGGACGCTCGACTCGACCACCCCGAAGACGGCGGTCGCCCGGTGCCCGGAGGGCAAGCGGGTGCACGGCGTCGGCGGCGAGATCGACAACGGCCAGGGCGAGGTCCGGATGACCGCGATGTGGGCGAACTCGTCCACCACGGTCACCGTGACCGGCGCCGAGGAGGAGGGCGGCTACGGCAACTCGTGGGCCGTCAAGGCGTACGCGATCTGCGCCTGACCCGTACCCCTCACATCCCCGTACGCCCTGCGCGGGCGTACGGGGATCCGTTGTTTTCGGATGCCGGTCCCAGGTTGTCGGCTCGCGGCGACGGTGCTGGTCGGCGGAGCCCCGATCGTCGAGGCCTGGTCGGCCGACCCGATCGAAACCCATCCGGTTCGCGGCGTAGGCGCCCAGGTTGCAGGCGGTGGGGAAGGACGCGCGAAAAAACTTGGCGCCGGATGTCCTGCCGGCGGTCCGGCCGGACGACGTGTTGACAGGAGACCAGAAACGAAGGGAACCGAGACATGGGCAAGGTCATCACCGGCGGCACGATGTCACTCGACGGCTACATCGCCGGCCCCAACGAGAGCGGCTTCGACCTGCTGTTCCAGTGGTACGGCAACGGCGACGTCGAGATCCCGACCGCCAGTCCGAACGTACCGCCGCTGCGGCTCTCGGCCGCGAGCGCGGAACTGCTGCAAGGGGAGTGGGGCAACACCGGAGCCCTGGTCGTCGGCCGGCACCTCTACGACATGACCAACGCCTGGGGCGGCCGTCATCCGATGGGAGTCACTGTGGTCGTACTCACCCACCGGCTACCGGAGGATCGGCCGGTGGCGGACGAGAACTTCGTGTTCGTCACCGAGGGCATCGGGGCCGCCGTCGCAAAGGCGCAGGAGATCGCCGGTGACAAGGACGTCGTCGTCAACGGGGGCCAGATGGCCCGGCAGTGCCTCGAAGCCGGCCTGCTCGACGAGATCGGCATCGAACTCGTACCGGTGGTGCTCGGCAGCGGCACGCCCCTCTTCGCCGACCTGGCCGCCGTACCCGCGCAGTTCGACGGCCCGGTCAAGGTGGTCGAGGGTGCGGGCGTCACCCACCTCCGGTACCGGGTCAGGAAGTGACCCGAACAGCAGCGTGACCGGCAACCGGGCCGGCCGGGCGCTTGGCCCGGCTCGGCCCGGTGTGGCCCTGCTCAGCGGTGCAGCAGCGTGTGTCCGAGGGTGTACGCCCCGAACCCCGTGCCGGTCCGCACGTTGGCGACGGTCAGCCCGGAGAGCGTCCGGCTGTCGGTGGGGCGGCGCTTCACCGTGTACCAGACGTCGAGTTCGGCCAGCAGCCCGCCGTCGCCGGACATGCTCGTCGCGGCGAGCATGTCGAGCGCGCCGGTGCCGTCGAGGTTGAGGATCGAGGTCGCCTCGCCGAAATAGCCCTCCCGGACCGGCGACCCGAGAAGGTTCGGCTGCGGGTCGTGCAGCGGTCCGGTGGTGGAGCCCGGGGTCAGCATGACCGAGCCGGCTCCGGTCAACCCCTCGGCGGTACCGGGAATCAGCAGCACCGCTCCGGCGTCCTGCACCGTACCGAGGTCGTACCGGATCGCCCCGGTGAGTACGTCGGCCCGTCCGTCCCCGGTCACGTCCCCGGCCGACAGCCCGTTGCCGAAGTACGAGTGCGGCGAGTCGCCCTCCACGTGGGTGTGCGGGTCGCCGGGAACCCCCGGCGTCTCCATGCTGATCGCCCTGGCCTTCGAGGTGTCCATGCCCGCAGGCGTGCCCGGGGCGGAAACGATGTAGCCGACCCAGCTCCTCGGAGCACCGGCGACCACGTCGCCGTCCCCGTCACCGTCTACGTCGGCGATCGTCGTCTCGTCGCCGAGAGCACCGATGCCGAAACTGGAACCGTAGAGGGTGGTGGCCCCGGTGGTCGTGATCCCGCCGGGGCCGCCCCGCAGCAGCCTGACGAACCCGCCCCGGTACGGCGTCTCGTAGTCCTCGCCGTCCATCGGAGCCCCTACGGCAAGCTCGGCGTACCCGTCTCCGGTCGTGTCGCCGATGGCGACCGACGTGCCGAACCCGGCGCTGGGCACGATGGCCAGGTCCGGGGCGCTGACCAGTTGGACGTTCGCCGTCGTGATCCCCGTCGCGCTGCCGTAGAACAGGGTGACCGAGCCGGCGTTGCGCGACCCGTTGACCGTTTCGCCGGGAGAGCCGACCGCGAGATCGTCCCGGCCGTCGCCGTTGACGTCACCGGCGGCGAGCGCGGACCCGAACCTGTCGTAGTAGCTCATGTCGCCCGGCACGCCGGGCGTGTCCTGGTTGAGATGCTGAGGGCGGTCGACGTCGAGGCCGGTGGCGCTGCCGTAGAAGATCCAGGCCGCACCGCCGAAGGCGTCGCCCGTGGCGGTGAACTCGCCCGCGTTGCCGACCACGAGATCGGCGTAGCCGTCGCCGTTGAAGTCACCGGAGGTCATCGAGTCGCCGAAGTTCGGCCGGGTCGGCGACGTGATCGGCGCGGTGATGTGGTCGCGGTAGGGCAGGCCGGAATAGGTGACGACAACGCCGTAACCGCGCAGGAGGAAGCCACCCGCGACGAGTTCGTCTTTGCCGTCACGATCGATGTCGAGACGTGAGGTCGTGGCGGCAGCGGCAATTTTCGGAGCGGCCGTACCGGAGGTCCGTACGCGTTGGACGTCGATCCCCGCGCTGTCCCGGGTGATAGGCGTGGTGGGCCGTGGCTTTACGGGTGCTCCGACAGCGGTCGTGGGCAGCATGGCCACGACCGCCGCAGCACAAGCGGGCACGGCGCACCAGCGCAGGCGAGGGCGCACGATGTTCTCCTCGTGATTTGGCGGTGCACACATGATGCCAGTCGGATCTTGCCGCCCGGCTCCGCCGTTCGGAGGACGATCTTCCACTGTGACGTCCGCGATTCGCGAGGCGGTGGAGGCGAGACCGTGTGGTGCGGGTGGAGGCGGTTACCGGTCTGCGGCAGCGGTGAGGACGTCGATCCGTACCAGAAGATGTAGGCACGGTGGATGCGAATCGACATGCGCCCAGGTGCAGGCCGGGTGTTCGTGTCCGACGACCCAGACCCAGAGCGCCGCCCGGTCCGCGTGGACAGTGTTGCGGTGGATCCGGGACAGGGTCATTTCCAGGTACATCCCGAGCGGCACGATGGCACAGTGCGACCATTCGCCGGGGTGGAGTCGGAGCAGGGTGCCGACCGGCAGCTCCGGAATCTCGACGGGCGGGTTGACGGTCGGGTGCGGCTCGGTCATCGCCATTCCTGGTACCGGCGCCAGCGCTGACCGTCCCATCGGTAGTCCTGGGGGTGAATCGGCCAACGCCTTGACCACCAGCGTCGGAGCCAGCTCAGCACTGCTGTCCCGACCGGTAGATAGGTGACCGGAGGAAGGCCGACAGCGGAGGTCGGGGAGGGCCGAGTGTGGGCGGGCTGGGCGGGTTCGGGACCGGTGCCGCGGTCCGGGTCGTCGCGCTGCCGGCGGGCCATTTCGAGTACCCGCTGACGCGCGGCCTCCGCCTCGGCCGCATCCTGTGCCCGCGCCACCCGCTCGACCTCGGCCGTCCACTTGTCGAGGCGGTACTCCCGCCACCGTCGCCACAGACTCACACTGACCTCCTCGATCGGTGGGGCGCGGCGGCCGGGCCCGACCCGGCACCGACCGCCGCACCCGGTCGAAGTGCGGCCGGGACCGGTGTACGGGGAAGACACCGGCCCCGGCCGTGGCGGATGTGACTTGCGGCCGGAGGCTGAAGAGTTCGCGCTCGTCACATCCAGTTCGAGTGCACCCGCTGGCCGGCTGCCTGCTTGGAAATGGATATTGCTGAAACCAGCGTGGCGGGAATTTGCGGGCGTGGGCAGGGCGCATCCGGGGGCGCAAATGTGCAAGATGGTCTGAGGTGTGCGTCCCGTCGGCGGAAAGGAGGCCGAGCATTGCCAGGCACGTCGCCCAACGATCAACTGGCTGAGGTCATGCGAACCGCCGGGATGTCGAACAAGGCCCTTGCCCGTGCGGTACGTCAGCTTTCCGGACGAACTGGCACTCCGATCAACTGCGATCACACATCCGTGAGCCGATGGCTCGCCGGCACGCGGCCAAGAGCCAGGACGGCGCGTCTCATCGCGGAGGTACTCGGTGTCAAACTGGCGCGGTCAGTCTCGCTTGTGGCGATTGGCATGGGCGAGCCGGAGTCGGTCGACAGAAGTGTGGGAACGGTCTACGGCGACAGCGCAAGTGACGCGATCCACGCGCTTGAACGCCTGTGGCAAGCCGATCTTGATGAGGTGCGAGAGATCCTCGGCGCCCCGACCGAAAGTCGTGCCTGGTCTGAGTGCTCGCTCAGCTGGCTCGTCAGGCCGGGCGCGGATCTGACTGAGGACCGACCGGGAGGACTACGTATCGGCGCATCCGATATCGCAGCGGTGCGTGTTACCTGCGATCTCTTCGCCCAACTGGATGAACGCTTCGGCGGTGGTCACGCCCGACGTGCACTTATCCAGTACCTTCGCTCGGATGTCGCCGCGCTCCTCTCGGCGCGGTACAGCAAGACCGTCGGTCGGCAGTTGCACGCCGCGGTCGCGCAGACCGCGCTGCTCGCCGCCTGGATGTCGTACGACGCCGGACTCCACGGGTTGGCCCAGCGCTACTTCGTGCAGGCCCTTCGGCTCGCCCAGTCGGCCGACGACGTGCTGCTCGCCGGAGGCATCCTCGACGCCATGAGCCATCAGGCCACCTACCTGGCCAAACCACGGGATGCCGCGAACCTCGCCCGGGCCGCCAGGACCGGGACACGTGGCTGCGCGACTGCGACGCTGACCGCGCACTTTCACGTCATGGAGGCAAGAGCCCTCGCGGCCGCCGGGGATGCCCGCGACGCCCAACGGGCCCTCGGCCAGGCGGTCAGGATGTTCGAGAGAAGATCGCCCGAAAACGACCCACAGTGGATCCGGTACTTCGACGACGCCGAGATGGCATCAGAGTTAAGTCACACGTTCGGCGACCTTCAGCGTGGAAATGATGCCGTTGCCAGCGCTGGGCGGTACCTCGCCTCGGGTGGAGGATCGGTCCGGACGACGTTCTTCGTGACCATGAAGCTTGCCGGTGGCTATCTCGACCTCGGCGAGATCGAGGAAGCCTGCCGTACCGTTCGGCACGCGCTCGACCTGGGTTCGCAGCTCAAGTCGGCTCGTTGCGAAGATTACGTCCGGGAGTTCCGCTCCCGGGCGAGCCGGTTCGCTGGGCACCGCGCCTATCGCGACCTCACAGAAGGCGCGGTAGGACATCGACTGTGGGATCGTCGAGCAGCAAGGGAGGGCTGCTAGAACGGCTGCCAGTCCCGGTGCCCGATTCCCGTCCGCAGGGTGGTGAGCCGCTTGTTCAGTTCCTGCATCGCCTTCGGGTCGTGCGAGGCGTTCTGGGCGAGCCATGCCACCATGAGCAGCTCACGCAGGTCCGCAAGCGTCCGGTAGCAGTCCGCTTGGAGTACGTCGTAGCCGTAGGCATCGGCGAACTGCTGGTACTCCTTACGGGTGTGCCACCCGTACCGCTCGTGGTACAGGGCCGTGAGCACGAGATCCCACTCCCGTGGCCCGTACGCGAACCCGTCGAGGTCCGCTAGAACCGGGTGTCCGTCGCGACCCCGGACCAGGTTGCCGACGTTGGCGTCGCCATGGATGACCCCGGTCGGTAGTTCGGTTGCCAAGGCTCCGTAGTTCGAAAGAAGCTCCGCGCACCGAGCGTCGAGGAACGATTGTTGATTCTCGGAGAGACTGGTGAGCGTAGTTATGCGTTGCCGGACGCCAGCGACCGGATCCAGCGGCGGCATCGACAGTTCTGCGGGGAGGCTGAGACTGTGCAGCCGGTGGAGGATCTCACCCAACTCGGCGGTGTTGCCGTACGCCGTCGTGTCAGCGGCGGATTTCCAGAAAACGACCACGCGTCCCTGAGCCAGGATCGGCTGTGGTAACTCCAGGGTGCGGATGACCGGAATGCCCTCCGCGTCGAGCCAGCGGGAGATGGCGATTTCGCGCTCCGCACGGCGACGCGCTGGCGAGCGGGCCACCCGCGCGATGACGGGCTCTCGGCGTAGCCGGAAGACCGCGTTCTCGCCGAGGCGGACAAGCTCGGCGCCGGCAGGATCGAGGCCGACCGCGAGGCAGGCTTCGGCGAGTGCCGAGCGAGCGTTGAGGTGATCCAGAGGGGCAAGTGCGGCGGTCACGGTCCTCCTCTCGTCAGCACAGGCGGGCCCACAGGTCGGAGCAGGGAGCGTGTCTGCGTTCTTCTGGGTGGGCTGAGAACACCTTGGAGGGGCAGGGGGGAAGCGGATGATCTTCGTTCCGGGCTGGGACTCGACCAGATCGGCCTCGCGCCGCGCGACTGTTGTCGTGCCATCGAGCTGATCACGGCGTGCCCTGATCTGCCCGCGATTGGCCCCTCGTCCACAGGCCGACGTTGATCTAAGGGGCCGCTCCAGAGTGGGGATTCTTGCTCATAGACGCCGATCGAACGAGAGTCATCATCCGAACAGCGGCTGCGGTAGGCGTCAACGGCGGCTAGTCTGGGCAGAGGATCGTACACGATACAACTACAGCCAGTAGTCATAGCTGTCGGTAAGCCGACACTACTCCCTGCAAGATGCTGGTAACTTCTAGCAACCCTCGCAGGATAGACCGGCCGAAGGCAGACGTAGTGTCCCCTCGCCCCGCAGACATCCAGATCTTGACGGACGATACGGAGCTTACCCAATATGGCGAACACGGGCAGGAGTTTCGTAACTCTCTCAGAGAAGAGATAGGCGAACTAGATCTTTCGCTGATTTTAGGAAGGCAGACAGCCATGGCAGCCGCACTGCTGGTAACCAAGACGGTGCCACCGGTTGCGGCTGCTCGCTACACCACGGCTGGCGCTCTGAGGCGGCGCGGTTTCGTTGTTAAACACTCGCCTACGAAGGGTAGCCCTCTCCATGTGTCCGTATTTCCGCCTCAGGGCGAGGTTGGCCCTGTGGAGTGGGACACATCCCTGGCGAAGGCATTTGATGAGTGCTTCACTGGCGCGGGGGAGGATCATGCTCATGGGTAAGTCGCTGATGCCCGAGGTTGGTAGCCTTGCGTGGGCGCCCCTTTCGGCTATCGACGAGGTAGAAATCTTCGATCGCTATAATGGCGTTCCTACTCTAGGTGTCATCAAAGCTCACGGTGGAGCCCACCTCTATTGGCGCGCCTTCGGCTACACCGGCGATTTTTCGCTCTGGCTGTACGTGCCGCTGTCGCCCGAGGATCTCGCAAGCGTTGAGCAAGACGAAGGCGCCGGAATTCTCGATCAGATCGTTTTTCGATCGCCTCGGCGCCGTTATGTGACGGTTGGTGTTGCGCATCGCCATCGCCTTATCTTCGAACGCGAATGGGCGCTCCCTCCGGGCCTTGAGCAGAATCAGGTGCTGGAGCCGGTAGCTAGCTTCGCGATTGAGGCACTGACGATTGCGGCGAAGCAGTCCCTGCCTGCTTCTCGTCGCGAGCTTGTCCGGCGGGCTAAAGAGGCCGTCAAGGAGCTGGTCTCCTGCTAGTCGGGCAGGTTAGGTAACCCCACCACTAGCAGCGGGTGCGGTGGCTTCCGTCCCCGTGCGCCCACCGTCTCCTCATCCTTTGTCGGACTCAAAGTGTCCTCAGAAGAGGACGACGGGGTTCGGTGGCAGGCAGCTGCTGCCGGCCTGATCAGAGCAACAAGACGAAAGCCCCTGAGAACAGCCGAGGCCGGTCCTACAGGACCGGCCTCGACATACGTGCTGCTCAGGCGAGCGGAGGATACGAGATTCGAACTCGTGAGGGTGTGAACCCAACACGCTTTCCAAGCGTGCGCCCTAGGCCTCTAGGCGAATCCTCCGTCCGACAGGATACAGGCTCCCCGCCGTACGCCCACCCCGCCCATCCCCCCGAAGCTCCGCCGAGGGGCCGGGTACACTTGGCGGCACCCCCCGTGTGGCGTCACCTCGTGAACCTCCCCAGGGCCGGAAGGCAGCAAGGATAAGCGAGCTCTGGCGGGTGCACGGGGGGCCTTGTATTCCCCCTAGACACTCGCTGACCAGGCCCGAGGCCGCCGACCCGGCCCGGCCGACCGGTCGACACGCCACTGCCCTCCCATGATCGACCCGGTCTGTCACCACCAACGCCACCCACCACCCCCGACCCCCACATGATCGACGTGGAAATCGTCGGGCGCGCGTGACAACCTGGCAGGCGGCAGCGCGGCGCCGGGTGGAGAATGGCCCGGTCGAGAGGAGGCGGGACGAGTGGCACTGGCGCTCTACCGCAAATACCGGCCCCGCACGTTCGCCGAGGTGATCGGCCAGGAGCACGTCACCGAGCCGCTGTCCCAGGCGTTGCGTACCGGTCGGTTGAACCACGCCTACCTCTTCTCCGGCCCCCGTGGCTGCGGCAAGACCTCCAGCGCCCGGATCCTGGCCCGCTCACTCAACTGCGAGCAGGGACCGACCCCGGAGCCGTGTGGCGTCTGCGACTCCTGCAAGAGCCTGGCCGCCGACGGGGCCGGCTCGATCGACGTGATCGAGATCGACGCGGCCAGCCACGGTGGCGTGGACGATGCCCGTGAGCTGCGCGAACGCGCCTTCTTCGCCCCGGCCAGCAGCCGCTTCAAGATCTATGTGATCGACGAGGCGCACATGGTCTCGACCCAGGGCTTCAACGCCCTGCTCAAGCTGGTCGAGGAGCCGCCGGAGTACGTCAAGTTCATCTTCGCCACCACCGAGCCGGAGAAGGTCCTCGGCACGATCAAGTCGCGGACCCACCATTATCCGTTCCGGCTGATCCCGCCGGGCGTGCTCCGCCCCTACCTGGAGCAACTCGCCTCGGCCGAGGGCGTCAAGATCGAGCCGTCCGTCTTCCCGCTCGTAGTCCGGGCCGGTGGCGGCAGCGCCCGGGACTCGCTCTCGGTGCTGGATCAACTTATCGCCGGTGCCGGCCCCGAGGGCGTCAGCTATTCCCGTGCCGTCGCCCTGCTCGGGGTGACCGACGCCGCCCTGATCGACGAGATGTGCGACGCACTCGCCGCCGGGGACGGCGCCGCCGCGTACGCCACCATCGACCGGGTGGCCGAGGCCGGGCACGATCCGCGCCGATTCGCCTCCGACCTGCTCGAACGCCTCCGTGACCTGATCGTCCTGCGTCAGGTGCCGGACGCGGTCGCCAAGGGCCTGATCGACGGTCCGGCCGACCAGATCGAGCGGATGGCCGCCCAGGCCGAACGCCTCGGCCCGGCGACACTTTCCCGCTGCGCCGACATCGTGCACAACGGCCTGGTCGAGATGCGCGGCACCACCGCACCCCGACTGCTGCTCGAACTCATCTGCGCCCGGATGCTGCTCCCCGGCGCCGAGGACTCCACCGGCAGCCTGCTGCAACGCCTCGAACGCATGGAGCGCCGTCTCACCCTCTCCGGCGACGCGACGCCAACTCCGCCCGCCGCGCCCGTCCGCGCACCGGCCGCCGCCGCAGACCCGGGCCCGCCGCCCGCGCCCACTCCCGCACCGCCGGCCGCCGCCAGCGTCGCACCGGTCGCTCCTCCTCCGCAGGTACGCGAAACCGCCGCCCCCGGGCCCAGCCACGCGCCCGCCGCTCCGGCTGAAGAGCGGTCGGAGCCGCCGGCCCGGCGCCCGGTCCCGCCGGAGGCGGTGATGCCCGACCCGGTCACGCCTGATCCGATGCCGGCCGGTACCGAGCCGACGGGTGAACTCGACGCCGCCGCCGTACGCCGGGTCTGGGGCGATGTCGTCGGCATGGTCAACCGCACCAACAAGCGGATCGCCGCCCTGATGCGTGATGCCGTCGTACGCGACCTCGACGGGGACACCCTGGTGCTGACCGTCAAGTCGCCGGTACTCGCCCAGATGCTCGCCAACTCCGCCAGTGTGCTCACCGACGCTCTCTACGAGGAGTTGGGCGGGCGCTGGCAGATCCGTTGCGAGGTGGCCGGTGAGCAGCGCGGGCCGGCGCCGACCGCCGCGCCCCGGCAACCGGCCGGCAACGGTGGTCCGGCCGGCAACGGCGCCCCGCCCCGCAACGGTGGCAACGGCACGTCCCCGGCCGGCCGGGCGGCGACCGCCGGCCGGGAGCGGACGACCAGCCCATCCGGCCCGGGCGGCGCCTCGTCGTCCGGCGCGGATGACGACGACTGGCCGGAACCGGCCCGACCCGGTGGCGCCGCGCCGAGCGGAACGGCGACCGACGACGACTGGCCCGAGCCGGCCGCGCCCGGCGGTGCCGGATCGGCCACTCCGACCGGCGACTCCGCCGCCGCACCGGCTCAGGGCGGCAGCACCCACGATTCCGCCACCAACAGCGGCATTGGGGCTGCCGGCGGTGCCGCGTCGACCGGTAACGGCGGCCGGAGCGCGGTCACTGGCAGCCCGAACAGCGGTAACGCCACCCGGGCTGGCAGCGGCGGTACGAACAGTGGCAACGCCGCCCCTGCCACCGGAAACGGCCCTCGGGCCAACGGTTCCAGCGCGAACGGCAACGGCCCGGGCGGGCACGCCAACGGAGCCGGCGCGACGGGCGGTGGCCGTACCGGAGGTGGTTCTGGCGCTGGTGGCACGGTCAGTGCCGGGCTCGCGGCGGCCCGTGCGGCGGCGGCCGGCCGTGGCCCGAAGCCTGCACCGGCGCCGGAGCGGACGGCGGACCGGGACTGGGCCGGCGAGCCGCCCTACGACCCCGACTACGACGGCCCGCGCCCGTCACCCGGGATCGGCTACGAGGGCTTCGACCCGGGCGACGAGCCGCTCGACGAGGTGATCGACGAGCGGACCGCCCGGCAGACCAGCGAGCAGCAGGCGGTGCAGTTGTTGCAGCAGACCCTCGGCGCGGAGCGGATCGGCGAGGTCGACCTCAAGTAGTCCCGGAACGGGTGGTCCCCGACCCGGTTTGACCGACCCGCCGGCCGGTCACGGGCATCGGGACTGACCGACCCGCAGCCGGTCACGGGCATCGGACTGACCGACCCGCCGGCCCGTCACGGGCAGTCGAGCCGCCCGGGACCGGCCGGACTAGGCTGGAGTCGACAAGTTTTCCGCAACCGAGGAGTCGCCGTGCGCCCGGGTGGACAGCCCAACCTGCAACAGATGATGAAGCAGGCGCAGAAGATGCAGCAGCAGCTCGCCGCCGCGCAGGCGGAGCTGGCCGAGGCGGAGCTGACCGGCACCGCCGGGGGCGGACTCGTCACCGTGACCATCTCCGGTGCCGGCGAGATCAAGGCTGTCAAGATCGACCCGAAGGCGGTCGACCCGGAGGACGTCGAGACCCTCGAAGATCTCGTACTCGCGGCCGTGCACAACGCCCACGACGAGGTGCGCAAGCTGACCGAGGAGAAGATGGGCCCGGTCACCGGCGGCATGGGCGGCCTCGGCCTGCCCGGTTTCTGAGCCACCCCGCGATGTACGAGGGTGCCATCCAGGATCTGATCGACGAGTTGGGCCGGCTCCCAGGAGTCGGCCCGAAGAGCGCCCAGCGGATCGCGTTCCACGTGCTCTCCGCAGACCCGGCCGACGTGACCCGGCTGGCCACCGCGCTGCGCCGGGTCAAGGAGCTGGTCCGGTTCTGCACCACCTGTTACAACGTCGCCGAGTCCGAGCAGTGCCGGGTCTGCCGTGACCCACGCCGCACCGAAGAGGTGCTCTGCGTGGTGGAGGAGCCCAAGGACGTGGTGGCGATCGAGCGGACCGGCGAGTTCCGGGGCCGCTACCACGTACTCGGCGGGGCGATCAACCCGCTGGAGGGCGTCGGCCCGGACAACCTGCGGATCCGGGAGCTGCTGGCCCGGCTCGGCACGGGTACGGTCCGCGAGCTGATCCTGGCCACCGATCCGAACACCGAGGGCGAGGCCACCGCCACCTACCTGGCGCTGATGGTCAAGCCGATGGGCATCTCGGTGACCCGGCTCGCCAGCGGTCTGCCGGTCGGCGGCGACCTGGAGTACGCCGACGAGATCACTCTCGGCCGCGCCTTCGAGGGCCGCCGGGCGGTCTGACCCGCTCCACGCAGTCGGGTCCCGGTCGACCACGAGTCCGCCGCCCCAGCGTGCGCCGCTGGACGCGGGTGGCGCGCCACGATTCTCGGCGGGTTGTGGCCGGGCACGCGCCACAACCCGCCAAGAACCGCGCCATGACCCGTCAAGAATCCGAGCCGGTTCGGAGCGGTCGGCAGCCTGGCGCGGGTCTGACATCGGTGGTGATCAACCCGCTGTGCGATGTAACAAATTCGCATAGTCAGATCCGGACAAACACCCTGATTGTTGACCATGCGCAACGCTCTGTCGCTGGTGCCATGACGGTAAAGACACGATCCGGTACCAACCCGTTCGTGGCCCGTTTCCGCCCGGTCCGCCCGGCGGCTAGTGTCTCGCCATCGGTGGCCCCCGTCACCGCGTTTGTCGTATCCACAGGACGAGGTGAAGCACCATGCGTGCACCAAGACCGAAGGTCGCCATCGCGGCCGTAGCGGTCGCGGCCCTCGCGGTAGCCGGCTGTGCCGAGAGCGACCGCGGCGATTCGGGCGCAAGCCAGAAGGACACACTGGTCTTCGGCGTGGCCGGCGACCCGAAGGTGCTCGACCCCAGCCTCGCCAGTGACGGCGAGTCGCTGCGGGTGGCCCGTCAGGTCTTCGAGACCCTGGTCCGCCCGGAGGAGGGCGGCACCAAGATCACGCCTGGTCTGGCCGAGAGCTGGACCCCGGACGCGACCGGCACCGTCTGGACCTTCAAGCTCAAGTCGGGCGTGAAGTTCCACGACGGTACGGACTTCAACGCCGAGGCGGTCTGCGCCAACTTCAACCGCTGGTTCAACGCCAAGGGTCTGATGCAGAGCCCGGACGTCACGCCGTACTGGCAGGACGTGATGGGTGGCTTCGCCGCCAACGAGCGGACCGACCTGCCGCCGAGCCTCTTCAAGTCCTGCGCCGCCAAGGACGCGACCACGGTAGACCTCGCCTTCACCCGCGTCTCCAGCAAGGTTCCGGCCGCGCTGATGCTGCCCTCGTTCTCCATCCACAGCCCGAAGGCGCTGGAGCAGTACCAGGCCAGCACCATCGGCGGTAGCGCCGACAACATCCAGTACCCGTCGTACGCGATGGAGCACCCGACCGGCACCGGGCCGTTCAAGTTCAAGTCCTGGGACGTCGCGAACAAGACGCTGACCCTGGAGCGGAACGAGGAGTACACCGGCGGCCCGAAGGCCAAGCTGAAGACCCTCATCTTCAAGACGATCTCGGACGAGAACGCCCGCAAGCAGGCGCTGCGCTCCGGCGACATCCAGGGGTACGACCTGGTCGGCCCGGCCGACGTCGAGCCGCTCAAGGGCGAGGGCTTCAACATGCTCACCCGCCCGGCGTTCAACATCCTCTACCTGGCGATCAACCAGAAGGGCAACCCGAAGCTGGCCGACCCCAAGGTCCGGCAGGCGATCGCGTACGCCCTGAACCGGCAGGCGCTGGTCGACTCGAAGCTGCCCCCGGGCGCGAAGGTCGCCACCCAGTTCATGCCGGACACGGTGGAGGGCTGGAACTCGAACGTCACCCAGTACAGCTACGACGTCAACAAGGCCAAGCAGCTCCTGGCCGAGGCGGGCGCCAGCAACCTGACGCTGCGCTTCCACTACCCGACCGAGGTCACCCGGCCGTACATGCCGAACCCGAAGGACCTCTTCGAGCTGCTCTCGGCCGACCTTCAGGCCGTCGGCATCAAGATCACGCCGATCCCGCTGAAGTGGACGCCGGACTACCTCAACGCCACCAGCACCGGCACCGAGCACGACCTGCACTTCCTGGGTTGGACCGGTGACTACGGCGACGGCTACAACTTCATCGGCACCATGTTCGACCGGCAGAAGCCGGAGTGGGGCTTCAACAACCCGGAGCTGTTCGAGCTGTTCAAGAAGGCCGACACCACCGCGGACGCCGCCGCCCGGTACGAGCTCTACAAGGAGCTCAACGCCAAGATCATGGAGTTCCTGCCGGGTGTGCCGATCTCGCACTCGCCGCCGGCGATCGTGTTCGGTAAGGACGTGACCGGCGTCAAGGCGAGCCCGCTCACCGACGAGCGGTTCGCCACCGCCGAGTTCAAGTCCTGACATAGAGAAAAGGGACCGCGGGCGGGCGCGCCCTGATCCCGGCCGGTAGACCCCGGCCGGAGATCAGCCCAGCGCCCGCCCGCGCGACCCTCCGCACCCCGCCAGAGGCCGCCCGTGTTCCGGTTCATCGTCAGACGCCTGTTGCAGCTGATACCCGCGCTCTTCGGGCTCTCCATCCTGTTGTTCATCTGGCTGCACCGGCTGCCCGGCGGTCCGGAGACCGCGATCCTGGGCGAGCGCGGCACCCCGGAGATGCGGGCCGCGATCCGCGAGAACCTCGGGTTGGACGAGCCGATCCTGGTGCAGTACGGCCGGTTCATGCAGCGCATGTTCCGGCTCGACCTGGGCACCTCGATCGCCACCAAGCGCGAGGTCACCACCGAGTTCCTGCAACGCTTCCCGGGTACCGTCGAGCTGGCCGCCACCGCGATGATCATCGCGATCCTGGTCGGCATCCCGCTCGGCTACCTCGCCGCCCGCCGTCGCGGCCGGCTCCTCGACCACGTCTCGGTCGCCGGATCGTTGATCGGTGTCTGCATCCCGGTCTTCTTCCTGGCGTACGTGCTGAAAGCGATCTTCGCGGAGAACCTGCACCTCTTCCCGGCCAGCGGCCGACAGGACCCGACGATCGAGGCCACCCGGATCACCAACTTCTTCGTCCTCGACGGACTGATGACCCGCGAGTGGGACGCCGCCGCCGACGCGCTCTGGCATCTCGTGCTCCCCGGTCTCGCCCTGGCCAGCATCCCGTTGGCGATCATCGTCCGGATCACCCGGGCGAGCGTGCTGGAGGTGCTCGGCGAGGACTTCGTCCGGACCGCCGAGGCCAAGGGCCTGACCGAGCGCGTCGTACGTCAGCGGCACGTGCTGCGTAACGCGATGCTGCCGGTGGCCACCACGATCGGCCTGCTCACCGGTGGTCTGCTCTCCGGTGCGGTGCTCACCGAGACGGTCTTCGCGTTCAGCGGCATCGGGGCGTTCATCGCCGACTCGATCAGCCAGCGGGACTACCCGGTGCTGATGGGCTTCATCATGATCATTGCGGTGGTCTTCGTACTGGTCAACCTGCTGGTCGACCTCTCGTACAGCCTGATCGACCCGAGGGTGAGGGTCCGATGAGGACGACAGAACGAGCGCTCCGGGGCAGCCCCGGCGGCGCGAACGGATGGTGGGCCCGATGACGATCACCGAACGGGCCCGGAAGAAGGCCGAGAAGCTCGACCGGCTCGGCGAACTCTCCGCCGCCCGCGACGAGGAGCGCGGCGTCAGCCTCTGGCAGGAGGCGTTCCGCCGGCTCCGGCGCAACCCGGCCGCCATCGTCGGCACCGTCGTACTCGGCCTCTTCCTGCTGGTCGCGATCGTCGGGCCGTTCTTCGTGCCGTACGCCCCGACCGACACGATCGGGATCCGGGAGGGACTGGTCAAGTCGGGCCAGGGCATCATCCCCGGCCCGTCCGGCGACCACTGGTTCGGCTTCGACCACCAGGGCCGGGACGAGTTCAGCCGGCTCGTCGTCGGCGCCCGGCAGACCCTGCTGGTCGGGGTGGTCTCCACCCTGATCGGTCTGGCGATCGGCGCGCTGGTCGGCGGTGTTGCCGGTGCCGCCGCCGGGCTCGGCGGCCGGTGGGGGCGCTGGATCGACACCGCGCTGATGCGGGTCGTCGACATGATGCTGGCGCTGCCGAGCCTGCTGCTGGCGGTCAGCATCGCCGCCCTGCTCGGGGCGAGCCTGACCACGGTGATGATCGCGGTCGGCGTGGTCTCGGTGCCGGTCTTCGCCCGACTGCTGCGCGGCTCGATGATCGCCCAGGCGAACAGCGACTACGTACTCGCCGCCACCTCGCTCGGGGTACGCCGATCGAAGATCGCCATCGGCCACGTACTGCCGAACTCGCTGGCCCCGGTCATCGTGCAGGCGACGCTGACCCTGGCCACCGCGATCATCGAGGCGGCGGCGCTCTCCTTCCTCGGTCTCGGCAACCCGGACACGGCGATTCCGGAGTGGGGCGTGATGCTCGCCGACGCGCAGCCGTACCTGGGCATCCGGCCGGCGCTGGCGATCTATCCGGCGGTGGCGATCATCATCACCGCGCTGGGCTTCACCCTGCTCGGTGAGGCGATGCGTGAGGCCCTCGACCCGAAGCTGCGGAAGTGATCTGTCATGGCACTGCTTGATGTGGAGGATCTCTCCGTCACGTTCCGCCAGCGCGGGAAGCGTACGGTGCGGGCGGTCGACGGCGTCTCGTTCTCGGTGGACGCGGGCGAGGTCGTCGGACTGGTCGGCGAGTCCGGTTGCGGCAAGAGCGTGACCTCGCTGGCGCTGATGGGGCTGCTGCCCCGGCAGCCCGGGATCGCCGTCGAGGGCCGGGCCGACTTCGACGGTACCGACCTGCTCCGGGTCGACCGGCGGACGATGCGGGACATCCGGGGCCGCGACGTCGCGATGATCTTCCAGGATCCGCTCTCCTCGCTGAACCCGGTCATCCCGATCGGCCGGCAGGTGACCGAGGTGCTGGCCCGGCACCGGGGACTGAGCGGCGACGCCGCCCGCAAGGAGGCCGCCGAACTGCTCGACCGGGTCGGCATCCCGGACCCGAACCGGCGGCTCAAGGAATATCCGCACCAGCTCTCCGGCGGGATGCGGCAGCGGGCGCTGATCGCGATCGCGGTGGCCTGCCGACCCCGGCTGCTGATCGCCGACGAGCCCACCACGGCACTGGACGTGACCATCCAGGCGCAGATCCTGGAACTGCTCAAGGACCTGGTACGCGACTCCGGTACCGCGCTGGTGATGATCACCCACGATCTGGGTGTGGTCGCCGGCATGTGCGACACCGTCAACGTGCTGTACGCCGGCCGGGTGGTGGAGACCGCCCGGCGCAAGCCGCTGTTCGCCGAGCCGAGGCACCCGTACACGGTGGGGTTGCTCGGGTCGATTCCCCGGCTGGACGCGGGCCGGGGCGAACGGCTCTCCCCGATTCGCGGCTCGGTCCGGGACGTGCTGCCCTGGGCCGACGGGTGCGCGTTCGCGCCGCGCTGCGACCGGCAGGTGGACGCCTGCCTGGGCCAGCCGCCGCAGCTCGCGCTGACCCACACCGACCGGACGTACCGGTGCGTCAACCCGGTGCCGCCGGCCGGCTCGCCCGCGCCCGCGTCGCCGACGGCGGCGGAGCCGGCGGCCGAAGGGATCGTGCCGGCGCAGGCGACGGCGGCCGAGGACGCACCGGCAGCGGTTGAGGACGCGCCCGCACCGGCCGAGGACGCGCCGGCACCGGTGGCGGAGCGGGCGACGCCGCCCGCCCCGCGCGAGGAGGAGTCGGCATGACCGGGCGGAGCGAGGGCGTCGGGAGACGCGGTACGCCAGGTCGTGGCGGCGACGAACGAAGCGAGGAGCGGCCGTGACCGACGTCGAGGAGTCCGGCGCGACCGGGCAGTCCGGGAACCTGGTCGAGGTCCGGGACCTGAAGGTGCACTTCCCGATCACCCGGGGAGTGCTCTTCGACCGGGTCGTCGGGCACGTCAAGGCGGTGGACGGGGTCGACCTGACCATCCCGCGCGGCAAGACGTACGGGCTGGTCGGCGAGTCCGGCTGTGGGAAGTCGACGCTCGGCCGGGCACTGCTCCAGTTGACCCCGCCGACCGGCGGCCAGGTGAACTTCGACGGCGTCGAGCTGACCAAGCTGCCGCCGAACCGGCTCCGGTCGATGCGCCGCCGGATGCAGATGATCTTCCAGGACCCGATGTCCAGCCTGGACCCCCGGCAGAACGTCGAGTCGATCCTGGTCGAGGGCTTGCAGGCACACGGGATCGGCGCCGACCGGACGGCCCGGCGGGACATCATCACCAAGACCCTGGACGCGGTCGGGCTGCCCAAGTGGGCGCTGTCCCGCTACCCGCACGAGTTCTCCGGCGGGCAGCGGCAGCGGATCGGCATCGCCCGCGCCCTGGTGCTCGGCCCCGAGCTGATCGTGGCCGACGAGCCGGTCTCCGCCCTGGACGTCTCGATCCAGGCCCAGGTGGTGAACCTGCTCGACGAACTCCAGGACGAGTTGGGGCTCACCTACCTGGTGATCGCGCACGACCTGGCCGTGGTGCGGCACATCTCCGACGTGGTCGGCGTGATGTACCTCGGCGCGCTGGTCGAGGAGGCGCCGAGCGACCGGCTCTACCGGGAGCCGCTGCACCCGTACACCCGGGCGCTGATGTCGGCGGTGCCGGTGCCGGACCCGGAGGTGGAGGACCGCCGGGAGCGGATCCTGCTCGCCGGTGACCTGCCCTCGCCGGCCAACCCGCCGGCCGGCTGCCGGTTCCACACCCGCTGCCCGTGGGCGCAGCCGACCCGGTGCGCCGACGAGCGGCCGGTGCTGCGCCAGATCGGCGAGAGCCGGGTGGCCTGCCACTGGGCGGAGCAGATCAACAGCGGCGAGATCCGACCGCACAAGGTGACCGCGCAGATCGTCCGGCCGGAGGACGAGGGCGAGACGCCCGGCGTCGTCTCCGCACCGAGCGAGCCCGGCTCGTTCGTCTGACGCCACGACGCCCGGCCCGGGAAGATGATCCGGGCCGGGCGTACGGGCGTGGGGGTCAGCCTTCGGCGTGGGCCTCGGCGGGTACGTTCTCGGTCGGGTCGTAGAGCCAGATCGGACGCCAGTCGGTCAGCTCGTGATAGCGGCGCAGCTCGGCGAGCCCGCTGAGCCACCCGGTCCAGCCCGCGTACGGCGGCTGGTCGAAGCCGCTCTGCATGAAGGAGAGCTTCGTCTTGCCGCCACTGGCCTCCAGTTCCCAGCTCACCACCCCGATCGGACCCCAGTCGACCGACATCGCCTTGCCGGGGGTCAGGTCGAGCACCTTGGCCGGGTTCGGGTTGTTCTCGAAACCGCCCATCGCGTACCGGCCGCCGACGACGGGCTCGATCCCGATCGGGTAGCCGAACCACTCGGTGGCCTTGGCCGAGTCGGTAAGCGACTCGTAGAGCGCCTCGGGAACGGCGTCGATGACGATCTCCTCGCGGAACGTCGTCGAGGTGAAGTCGGTCCTCGGGGTGAGTGGCCGACCCTCGACGTGGTCGACGAGGTTGGCGATCGCCAGCGACCAGTACGTCTGGAGCACGCCTCGGACGCTCCCGCTGAACACGTCCTCGACGCTCCAGTGGGTCTGGGCGAGCGCGATGATCGTGGACTCGGCGCTCTCCTCGGTGAGGGTGATCTCGGTGGTGGTCTCCTCGCCGTCGAGCAGCCAGGTGAACCGCAGGGTGTGGTCGTCGGCGGCCAGCAGGCGCTGGTGTGGCGCGTCGCCCTCCGGTGTGTACCTGCCCCAGAACTCGTACCGGTCCGGCAGTTCGACCTCGGCGTGCTCGGCGAGCCAGCCGCGCAGCTCGGCGGCGTCGGTCAGGGCGTGCCAGACGACCTTGACCGGTGCGGCGGCCCGGGCGCGGAGGGTCAGTGGTGCGGTCATTTCGTGCCTCCATGGGGATAGCAGGCGACGGCGAGCTTGAAGGCGTCGCCTTCGGCTCCGCCGTAGCGGGTGAACAGCTCTTGCAGTGCGGTCTGTAGGTCGGTCAGGAACTGTTGGCGCTGCTCGGCCGGCACCCGGATCTCGCCGGAGACGCCGATCGACGGCAGTTCGGGGGCGGCCCGGTCGAGGGCGGCGATGTCGGCCTGGACCTCCTCCATCAGGTTGAGCAGGTAGCCGAGGCTCATCTCGTCCTGCGCCTTGCGCAGTCCGAGCCGGCCGACGAGCCGGGGGGAGAGCCAGTACGACCGGGCGCTCGCCTGGTAGATGCCCTCGGTGATGCCGCGGACCTTGCGTTCGGAGACCTGGTCGACGAGGCCCGCCTCGACCAGGCGCTTGACGTGGTAGTAGACCCGTTGCGGGGTCTGGCCGAGCTGGGTCGCCACCTCGGTGCAGGTGTGCGGCTCGGCGAGTTGCCGCAGCACCTCGATGCGCTGCGGCTTGAGCAGGGTCTCGGCCTGCTCGATCTGCTCCAGGTACATCACGTCTCTCATGGCAAAAACCATCCTGTACGTAAAACAAAATTTTGTCAATCGGGCGTGCGAAAGTTCGTGGTCGAGCGGATGTGCGGAAGCGCGTGGTGGAGCGGGAGGTCTCAGCCCTCGGGGCGGTCCAGCAGGCCGACCGCGATGGTGTGCACGGCGGCCAGGTCGGCCGGATCGGCCAACGCCGCCCGGCCGCCGGTGACGGAATACCACTCGGCGGCGTCCTTGTACTGCACCCGGAGTACGGCCTGCCCGCCGTCCAGCTCGGTGCGCAGGGTCAGCTCCCCGGTGATCACCCCGACGTCGTCGGTCATCACCCCACCCGGGCCGGCGGTGATGTCGGTGCTCTGCGCGGCGGTTCCCGTCTCGCCCATCAGCAGCTCCCCAGCATGTCGTCGAGCGCGGCCTTCTCGGCGGAGGTCACCGACAGCCGCCAGTGGTGCTTGACCGCGATCCAGTCCTCCGCGTACTGGCACCAGTCGTCCCGGTTCGACGGCTTCCACTGGGACGGGTCCTGGTCGCCCTTTGCCCGGTTCGAACTCGCCGAAACCGCCACGAGCTGCGGCCGGTCCAGGTCGTTGGCGAAGTCGCCCCGCTTGTCGTCGTCCCACTCGTCGGCACCCGACCGCCAGGCGTTGGCCAGCGGCACCATGTGGTCGATGTCCACGTCCGAAGGATCGGCGAGGGTGCGCTTGTCGTACCGGCTGGACCAGCGACCCCCGACCACGTTGCAGCCGGAGAGCTTGATCCCGGTGCCGTCCCGCTGAAGCACGGTGTCCCGGACGTCGCAGTTCTTGCCGGCGTTGCGCCAGTGCGGGAAGCGGTCCCGGCTGTAGCCCCGCATCGAACCGGCGCTGGCCACCGAGAGCTGGTCGAGCTGGGCCTGGGTGTCGGCCGGCTGCCCGGACGGCTCAGGCGCCGGGCCCTGCACCGGAGTGCAGGCGGCGGCGCCGACGGCGAGCAGGCCGAAGAGCACGGCGGCTGTTCCCGACCGTGCTAGTGATCTGGTACGGATGAACGGCACGCTTCCAGCTCGCGAGATGTGGACCGGTCCGGGCAACCGGTGGCGGTTCCGGCGTTTCGCGGCATCTTACGGCAAGGGCAGGGCAGATTGACACCGTGAGTGATTCGTCAGCACCCTTGCGGATGTCCAGCACCGCCGGCCGGGGCACCCTGCTCGCCGCGGTCGTCGCCTCCGGGATGGTCTTCCTGGACGCCACGGTGGTCAACGTCGCCCTGCCGCACCTCGGCTCGGAACTGCGGGCCAGTACCGCCGGACTACAGTGGACGCTCAACGGCTACCTGCTCACCCTGGCCGCCTTCGTGCTGCTCGGCGGGGCCCTCGGTGACCGGCTCGGGCGCCGGAAGGTCTTCCTCGCCGGGGTGGTGGCGTTCACCGCCGCCTCCGTACTCTGCGGCGCGGCGCAGAGCATCGAATGGCTGATCACGGCCCGGTTCCTCCAGGGGCTCGGCGGCGCGCTGCTCACCCCCGGATCGCTGGCCCTGCTCCAGTCGAGCTTCCATCCGGACGAGCGGGGTCGGGTGATCGGCGCCTGGTCCGGGCTGGCCGGCGTGTCGACCGCGCTCGGCCCGTTCCTCGGCGGCTGGCTGATCGACGCGCTCTCCTGGCGGGCCATCTTCTTCCTCAACCTGCCGCTCGCGGTGATCGTGATCGTCGCCGCGCTGCGCTGGACCCCGGAGAGCCGGTCCGACGGCGCGGCCGGCAGGCGGTTCGACGTGGCCGGCTCGCTGCTCGGGGCGCTCGGCCTGGCCGGCGTGACCTACGCGTTGATCGAGGCGCAGCAGTTCGGACCCGGCTCCGGGCAGGTGGTCGGCGCCGCCGTACTCGGGGTGGCCGCCGCCGTCGGCTTCGTACTGCTCGAACGGCACCGGGGCGAACGGGCGATGCTCCCGCCGACCCTCTTCGGCGCCCGGCTCTTCGGCGTGCTCAACGTCTTCACCGTACTGGTCTACGCCGCGTTCGGCGGGTTCACCTTCTTCTTCTCCGTCTACCTCCAGAACGCCGTCGGCTACTCCGCGTTCGAAACCGGCCTGGCCACCCTGCCGATGACCATCCTGCTGCTGGTCGGCTCGGCCCGGTCCGGCGCACTCGCCTCCCGGATCGGGCCACGCCCGCAGCTCACCGTCGGCCCCGTGATCGCCGCCGCCGGGCTGTTCCTGCTGCACGGGGTGAGCCGGGGCGACTCGTACTGGGTCGACGTCCTGCCCGGGATCACCCTCTTCGGGCTCGGCCTGACCCTGGTGGTGGCCCCACTCACCGCCTCGGTGCTGGCCGCCGCCCCGGACCGGCTCGCCGGAGCGGCCAGCGGATTCAACAACGCCGCCTCCCGGGTCGGCGGACTGCTCGCCGTCTCCGCACTGCCGCTGGTGGTCGGGCTCTCCGGCGGCGGCTACGCGAACTCCGGCCAACTCACCCCGGCGTACCGGCAGGCGGTGCTGATCAGTGCCGGGCTGATGCTGCTCGGCGCACTGCTCGCCCTCGTCCTGGTGCACCGGCCGGAGCGGGAACCGAAGAAGTCCCGACCCTGCCCGGCCCTGCCGCCGCCCCCGACCCACCTGCACGAACCGGACCAGGGTGCGGACCGGTCGGCGGCGGAACGGCGCCGCTCGTAGCGGTGCCGACAGGCGGTGCCCAGCCTTGTGGGGCGGGCACGTCGGGTGGCGGCGATGCCTGTCGTGCGGGCCGGCCGGGGTGACCGGTCCGACCCGCACGGGTGTCAGGGCAGGAGCGGCGGGCTCAGCGCAGGGCGCGGTTGACGGCGCTGGTCACCGCGCGGACGGACGCGGTGACGATGTTGGCGTCGAGACCGACACCCCAGACCGTCCGACCGTCGACCTCGCACTCCACGTACGCGGCGGCCTGCGCGTCGCCGCCCGAGGACATCGCGTGCTCGTGGTAGTCGAGCACCCGTACCCGGACGTCCAGCGCCTGCAACGCGTTCACGTACGCGTCGATCGGGCCGTTGCCGGTCGCCGACAGCGCGCGACGGCCGGCGCCGAACCGGGCGTCCGCCTCGATCTCGACCTTGCCGTCCACGCTGCCGATGGAGTAGTTCTCCACCTGGACCACCGGCTCCCGCTGCTGGTCGACCAGGTATTCCTCGGCGAAGAGCTGCCACATCCGGGCCGGCTCCACCTCGCCGCCGTCGTCGTCGGTGACCCGCTGCACGACACCGGAGAACTCGATCTGCAACCGGCGGGGCAGGTCCAGGTGGTGCTCCGTCTTCATCACGTACGCCACGCCGCCCTTGCCGGACTGCGAGTTGACCCGGATCACCGCCTCGTAGGTGCGGCCCAGGTCCTTCGGGTCGATCGGCAGGTAGGGCACCGCCCAGTCGAAGTCGTCGATCGGTACCCCGGCCGCCTGCGCGTCGGTGGTCAGCGCGTCGAAGCCCTTGTTGATCGCGTCCTGGTGCGAGCCGGAGAAGGCGGTGTAGACCAGGTCACCCGCGTACGGGTGCCGCTCGTGCACCGGCAGTTGGTTGCAGTATTCGACCGCGCGCTTGATCTCGTCGATGTTGGAGAAGTCGATCTCCGGGTCGACACCCTGGGAGAAGAGGTTCAGCCCCAGCGTGACCAGGTCGACGTTGCCGGTGCGCTCGCCGTTGCCGAACAGGCAGCCCTCGATCCGGTCGGCCCCGGCCAGTACGCCCAGCTCGGCGGCGGCGACCCCGGTACCCCGGTCGTTGTGCGGGTGCAGCGAGAGGATCACGCTCTCCCGGCGGGGCAGGTGCCGGTGCATCCACTCGATCGAGTCGGCGTAGACGTTCGGGGTGGCCATCTCGACGGTCGCCGGCAGGTTGATGATCAGCGGCCGGTCCGGGGTCGGGTCGATCACCTCGATCACCGCGGCGCAGACCTCCAGCGCGTAGTCGAGTTCCGTCCCGGTGTACGACTCCGGCGAGTACTCGTAGAAGACGTCGGTGTCCTGGGCGTGGATCTCGTGGTATTTCTGGCACAGCCGGGCGCCGGAGGTGGCGATGTCGGTGATCCCGGCCTTGTCCAGGCCGAAGACCACCCGGCGCTGCAACGTCGAGGTCGAGTTGTAGAAGTGCACGATCGCGCGCTTCGCACCCCGGATCGCCTGGAAGGTGCGGTCGATCAGGTGCTCCCGGCACTGGGTCAGCACCTGGATGGTGACGTCGTCCGGGATCAGGTCCTGCTCGATGAGCTGGCGTACGAAGTCGAAGTCGGTCTGGCTGGCGGACGGGAAGCCGACCTCGATCTCCTTGTAGCCCATCTGCACCAGGAGCTGGAACATCCGCCGCTTGCGCTCCGGCGACATGGGGTCGATCAGCGCCTGGTTGCCGTCGCGTAGGTCGACCGCGCACCACCGGGGCGCCGTCTCGATGCGTCGGGTCGGCCACTGCCGGTCCGGCAGGTCGACCGCGAACTGCTGGTGGTAGGGCTGGTAGCGCTGGAACGGCATGCGGCTGGGCCGCTGACGGGCTATCGGATCACCGTCGGTGGTGGTGCCGGCAGGTTGTGCCATGGCGAGAAGCTCCCGTGGTCATGTGGCGGAAAGCGCCGTAGGTCAGATCGAGGTGTCGGATCTTCGCGTCGGATCCGGGCGCTTCGGCGCGGAGCCGGATCGTGGAGAAGAGGCTGGCCGCAACGGGGAACGGCCGGAATGCAGGACGGCGCGCTTCAACTCCGCGACGAGGTGCCGGCCTGGGGAGCCTCGTCGCGGCAGCGAAGGAGCAGGGCCTGCCACATGACAAAGTCACCTTAAGTGCTCGGTGCGCGATCGGGTAAGCGTAGTCCGCAATCTGGGAACCGCCCAGGTGGCGGCGGGTTTCCGCGCGTCGGTCCGGAATCCGGTGCGGCACCGGGTCGGCGACTCAGCGCAGCATCAGCTCGGCCACCGGGCGGCGCTGCCGCAGGCCGATCTCGCGGGCCCGCAGGTCCTCGGGAAGGGAGAACGGGTCGCCGAGCCGGCCCACCGCGACCACCACGTGCGGGCGTACCTCGGGCGAGAGTTCCAGGTCGGTACGGAGCCCGGCCGCGTCGAACGCGGAGATCTGCCGTACGTAGAGGCGCAGCGCGGTCGCCTGCACCGTCAGGTGCGCCACCGCCTGACCCAGGTCGTACGCGGCGTGCGGCAGCGGGCCACCGGTCGGGCCGGTGGTGGCGTGCGCGCCGAGCAGCAGCGCGGAGGCGTGGCCGGCCCACCGCTGGTTGGCGGCGGAGAGGTTGGTCAGGATCCGCTTGAACGCCTCGTCGTCGCGTCGGCCCACCAGGAAGCGCCAGGGCTGGGTGTTGTCGGCGGAGGGGGCCCAGCGGGCCGCTTCGAGCAGCGAGGCGACCTCGGCGTCGGTGAGGTCGGCGACCGGGTCGAAGGCGTGCGGGCTCCACCGGGTCGCCAGTATCGGAGAGAGCTGGGCCATGGTGCCGAGTGTGCCGTATCGGCCACTCTGTCCCCGAGCCGGGGTCACCAGAAGTGACCGAGCGCACCCACAACGTGAGTGGAGATCAACCGCCGGTACCCCCGGGAGAGGTCTCCGCCCCGCCGTCCGAGGACGAGTCGTCGGAGGACGAGCTGTCGGTGGAACCGCCGCCGGTCTGCTCGCCGCCGCCGGGCTGGCCGTCGTCGGTGGACCCGCCCGGCGGGCCGGCGATCCGCAGCGGCTCCCGGACGACGACCGGACCGGGCAGCGCGACGGTGGCCGGCGCGGCGGCGGGCGTACCGGCCAGGGTCAGGGTGCCGGCGGGCAGCCGGGCGGCGGTCAGGGTGCCGTCGGCGGCGAAGCAGTAGATGCCGGGATCGAGCGGCGGGCCGACCGAGGCCGAGGTCGACTCGACCGCGAAGCACGAGCCCTGGGCACCGGGCAACTCGGCCGTGGCGACCGAGAGCGGGGCCCGCCGGTCCGTCAGCACCTCCGGCCAGTCGGTGAACGGGTGCCGCATCCGGGGGTCGATGCCCGGGTCGAGCGGCTGGCCGGGGTCGGCCACCCGTACGCAGCCGGCCGACTCCGGGTACCCGGCCGAGGGCAGCGCGCACTGGAAGAGCCCGGCGCCGTTCTGCACCAGCGAGACGTCGGCGGTACCGCCGAGCGCGCCGGCCGGAATGTCCACCCGCCAGGAACGGTCCGCCGCCCGGAACACCGAGATCGACCGGTTCGGCTGGCCGGACACCGTCAACGTGTAGACGGCCGTCATCTGCCGGTCCTGCGCGGCGGCGGCCAGCGCCGCGAGTTGCTCCCGGGGTTGGGTCGGCTTGGTCGTCGCCGGGGCGGGCGTGGTGGCCGCCGGTGCCGGGTCGTCCGCGCCGCAGCCGGCCAGCAGCGCCGGCCCGGCCAGCAGCAGCACGCCGACCAGCGGGCCGAGGCCGGCCCGGCGCGGGCGGACGTCCTCCCGGCGCTGCGGCGACGGGTTGCCGACAGACGACCGTCGACCGGCGGACGGCGGTGCGGCGGCGTTTCCGGCCGCCGGGATGGCAACCTGGTGCCGTGCGGCGGCGTTTCGGTCGGAGCGGACCGAAAACTGGTGCGGTGTGGCGGGAGTCCGGGTCGTGAGGATGCCGGTCCAGCGTGGCGCGGCGGCGGCCCGGGTCGGGAGGATCACGGTCCGGTCCCGGTCGGCGCCGGGCAGAGGGGCTACGCCGGGATGCACCCCGCCATTCTCGGGGTACGCCGTCGGAACGGGCGGTCAGTCCAGCTACCCTCGCGTGTCGTCGATCGGTCGGATGGTGGGAACGCCTGGTCGGGGCGACGACGGTGGCCGGTACCCTGAGGTTGTCTCACACGGCGCCGCCGGTCTCGACCCGGCGGCGTCGGCACGCTCAGGCCGGTGCGCCTCGCCCGGACCAGGGGAAGGAGTGCACCGTCGTGGCACTGATAGTGCAGAAGTACGGCGGATCTTCGGTCGCCGACGCCGAGCGGATCAAGCGGGTGGCGGAGCGGATCGTCGCCGCGCGAAAGGCCGGCGACGACGTCGTCGTCGTGGTGAGCGCGATGGGCGACACCACCGACGAACTGCTCGACCTGGCCAACCAGGTCAGCCCGCTGCCGCCCGGCCGCGAACTCGACATGCTGCTCACCGCCGGTGAGCGCATCTCGATGGCGCTGGTCGCGATGGCGATCCACAACCTCGGCTACGAGGCGCGGTCCTACACCGGGTCGCAGGCGGGCGTGCTCACCACCTCGGTGCACGGCCGGGCCCGGATCATCGACGTCACGCCCGGCCGGCTGCGGGCGGCGCTGAACGAGGGTGCCGTGGTGATCGTCGCCGGCTTCCAGGGCGTCTCCCAGGACACCAAGGACATCACCACGCTGGGCCGGGGTGGCTCGGACACCACGGCGGTGGCCCTGGCGGCGGCCCTCGGCGCGGACGTCTGCGAGATCTACACGGACGTCGACGGCGTCTTCACCGCCGACCCGCGGATCGTGCCGAACGCCCGGCACATCAGGACCATCACCTACGAGGAGATGTTGGAGCTGGCGGCGTGCGGCGCGAAGGTACTGCACCTGCGGAGCGTGGAGTACGCCCGAAGGGCCGGGTTGCCGATCCGCGTACGTTCGTCATACTCGACCAACACCGGCACGATGGTGACCGGATCGACGGAGGACCTACCCGTGGAGCAAGCACTTATCACCGGGGTCGCGCACGACCGGAGTGAGGCGAAGATCACGGCGGTCGGCGTACCGGACGAGCCGGGCGCGGCGGCGCGGATCTTCGAGACGGTGGCCGCGGCCGAGATCAACCTCGACATGATCGTGCAGAACGTCTCCACCGAGGGCACCGGTCGGACGGACATCTCCTTCACCCTGCCCAAGACCGACGGGCCGACCGCGATGGCGGCGCTGAGCAAGGTCCAGGAGCAGGTCAAGTTCAAGGGCCTGCTCTACGACGACCACGTCGGCAAGGTGTCGCTGATCGGCGCCGGAATGCGTTCGCACCCGGGCGTGGCGGCCAGCTTCTTCGCGGCGCTGGGCGAGGCCGGGGTGAACATCGAGATGATCTCGACCTCCGAGATCCGGGTCTCCGTCGTCTGCCGGGACACCGACCTCGACATCGCGGTCCGGGCCGTGCACGAAGCCTTCGACCTGGGCGGCAGCGAGGAAGCGGTGGTCTACGCCGGGACCGGGAGGTAGTCCGGGATGGGCACGCTCCCCACGCTCGCGGTGGTCGGGGCGACCGGCGCGGTCGGCACCGTCATGTGCGACCTGCTCTCCGCCCGGAAGAACGTCTGGGGTGAGATCCGGCTGATCGCCTCGGCGCGCTCGGCCGGGCAGACCCGGATGTGCCGGGGCGAGGAGTTGACCGTCCAGGCGTTGAGCGCCGAGGCGTTCGACGGCGTGGACGTGGCCATGTTCGACGTACCGGACGAGGTCTCCGCGCAGTGGGCGCCGGTCGCGGTCTCCCGGGGCGCCGTGGCGGTGGACAACTCCGCCGCGTTCCGTGCCGACCGGGACGTGCCGCTGGTGGTGCCGGAGATCAACCCCGAGCAGGTACGCAACCGGCCCAAGGGCATCATCGCGAACGCCAACTGCACCACGCTGACGATGATCATCGCGGTCGCGCCGCTGCACCGCGAGTACGGCCTCCGGGAGCTGGTGCTCTCGTCGTACCAGGCGGTGTCGGGGACGGGGCAGGTCGGGGTGGACACCCTGCACGACCAGCTCTCCAAGATCGCTGGTGACCGGGTGCTCGGCTCTCGGCCCGGCAACGTGCGGCAGGCGGTCGGCGACGACCTCGGCCCGTTCCCGGCGCCGATGGCGCTGAACGTGGTCCCCTGGGCCGGGTCGCTGCGGGACGGCGGCTGGTCGTCCGAGGAGCTGAAGCTGCGCAACGAGTCGCGCAAGATCCTCGGCCTGCCGGACCTGAAGGTCTCCGCGACCTGCGTACGGGTGCCGGTGGTGACCGGGCACTCGGTCGCCGTACATGCGGTCTTCGGCACCGAGGTCGACGCCGAGGGAGCCCGGGAGGCGTTGCGCAACGCGCCCGGGGTGATCCTGGTCGACGACCCGGCGGCGGGCGAGTTCCCGATGCCGATCGACGCGGTCGGCACCGACCCGTCCTGGGTCGGCCGGATCCGCCGCTCGATCGACGACCCGCGTGCTCTGGACCTCTTCGTGACCGGCGACAACCTGCGCAAGGGCGCCGCGCTGAACACCGCGCAGATCGCGGAACTGCTCGCCGCCGAGTTCCTCGCCGCCCGCTGACCGCCGCCCCCGCGCCGGGCCGTGTTGCCCCCGGGTCGCTGTCCGCGCGCGTCGCTGCCCTGGGCGAGATCGTGCTACTTCGCTGCCCGGGGGCAAGATCGTGCTGGTTCCCCGCGGGAGTGGCCTCGACCCGTCGTCCAGGCCACTCTTTCCAGGAGCGAGCGCGATCTTGCCTGGCGGCGCGGGGCGGGGCGGGGCGGCGGGTCAGTCGGCGGCGAGGCGTACGCCGTCGCGGCCGTCGCGCTTGACGAGGTAGAGCGCGTCGTCGGCCCGGTGCAGGGTCGAGTCGGGTGACTCGCCGTCCTGCTGCACGGCGACGCCGATGCTGACCGTACGGCCGGTGCGGCGGGCCGCCTCCACCAGGCGCTGGGCGATGCCGACCGCCTCCTCGGGGCGGAGCACCTCGACCACGGCCACGAACTCGTCACCGCCGATCCGGTACAGCTCGTCGCCGTGCCGCAGCGCACCCTGGAGAGCCCGGGCGAGATCGACGAGCACCCGGTCGCCGGCCTGGTGGCCGTAGGTGTCGTTGACCGTCTTGAAGTCGTCGACGTCGACGGCGAGCAGGGCAGTCCGGCCCGGGTTCGACTCGGCGATCCGTTCCCCGAACGACCCCTGGTGGCGCAGCCCGGTCAGCGGGTCGGAACTGGCCCGCTCGCGTAACTGCGCCAGCCCGCGCAGCCGTTCGAGGCAGATCCACGACTGGGCGGCGAGCAGCTCGATCAGGTTGACGGTGGTCGGGTCGGGGCGCAGCGTACGGGTGTCGCCGACCAGGAGTACACCGCAGAACTCGGTCGGGCCGAGCGGCACCGAGATCAGGGTGCGTACCCCGGCGGCGATCAGCACGTCCTGGTCGGCCGTTGTCGGGTGGTGCCCCTCGCCGAGGGTGTAGGAGGCGCCGTACCGGTGCGCCTGCCCCCGGAGCCGTTCCAGCACCGGACGGCCGGCACCCGCCAACGCGGCGTGCACCCGCGACTCCAACCCGTCCGGTACGAGGCTCGGGGTGGCCACCCGTGGCCCGGTCGGCCCGTCCAGGACGAAGACCGCCGAGGCGAGCCCGGAGACGTCCCGGGCGGCGGAGACGGCGGCGGTCATCAGCTCCGACTCGGTGGCGGCGGAGGTCAGCGCGGAGGCGTGCCGGAGCAGCTTCTCGCTCCGCGTCTCGGCCGGCGGCCCGCCGAGCTGCCCGATCCGGATGCCGAGCAGCGAGGCGACCCGCTCGACGGTCTGCCGCCAGGCGTCCAGGTCGATCTCGGCGGTCGGCCACTCCAGGTCGAGTACGCCGATCGGCTGCCCCGCCCGGTCGAGGATCGGGGCACAGATCTCGGCCCGGACATCCGGGCGCAACGCTACGTAGTCGGGCTCGTTCGTCACCTCCGGCACCGTTTCGGTCTTGCCGGAGGCGTAGACCCGGCCGACCGTTCCCGCGCCGGCCGGTACCGAGGCGAAGACCTGCCACGATCCGGTCGCGGCGACACAGCGGAGCCGGTCGCGTACCCACAGCAGCACGGCGATCCGGCCGGGGGTGTGCCGGCCCAGCGTGGCCACCGTCACCTGGCCGGCCTCCACGGCGGTGGACGCCGTGGAGAGCCGGGTGGTCACGTCGCGGACAACGCGGGAGTGGTCGAGGGACACCGTTTCCGATCCGGGGTGCAGGGGTGGGAGGGGCCGGACCAAGATTACTCAGGGTGCTGAGAATCTGCTGGGCACGAGTGACCCCCGCCTCCCCGGGACCGCTTGCCCGGACTGTCCGGTCAGGTGATCAACGCCAGGGCGGCCTGCCGGAGCGGGGCCGGGGCGTTCGCCGGGGAGCCGGCGTCGAACGGCGGCTTCGGGTCGTACTCGATGGCGAGCTGGACGCTGTGCGCGGTCGGCACGTCGGTCGCCTCGGCGAGCAGGGTCAGCGCCATGTCGATGCCGGCCGAGACGCCGGCCGCCGTGATCACCTTGCCGTCCCGGACCACCCGCTCCCGGACCGGCTCGGCGTCGAAGGCCGTCAACTGGTCGAGCCAGGCCCAGTGGCTGGTCGCCCGTCGCCCGGTCAGCAGCCCGGCCGCGCCGAGCAGGAACGAGCCGGCGCAGACCGAGGTCGTCCAGCGGGTGTACTGGTGCGCGAGGGCGATCCAGCCGACCAGCGCGGCGTCGGCGAGCGCCTTCCGGGTGCCGGGCCCACCCGGGACGACGATCACGTCCGGGCGGGACAGTTCGGCGAAGCTGGCGGTGGCGGTCAGCGCCAGGCTGCCCCGGTCGTCGACCATCGGTCCGGGCTCGGCGGCGACCAGGGTCACCGTGACGCCGGGCGCGAAGGCCAGCACCGTGTACGGCCCGACGACGTCGAGAGCGGTGTACTGCGGGTAGAGCGGGATGGCGACATGCATGATCGGTTTCTCCTTCTTCGGAGTTCGGAAGTGCTTCCGGTCGTGGTTGGTGGTGTTTCCGGTCGTGCTGTGCGGTGTGTTCGGGCGCGCGCCGCAGGTGTGTTCGGGCGCGCGGGATCGACCGGTCGGGGCGGCTGCGTCCGACCGTTTTCGGGCGTGCGGGGTCGGCTCCGGGGTCACCGACCGTTTTCAGGTGTGCGGGGTCGGCTCCGGGGCCACCGGAGTGCCGGTGGGCGTCGGAGGTGCGGTGGGCGTACCCGGTGGGTTGGGGTCAGGTCTGTTTCGACCGGAACCGGCGGCGGTAGTCGCCGGGCGCGGTCCGCCAGTGCCGGCGGAAGACGCGGTAGAGGGTTTCGGCGGCGCCGAGCCCCGACTCCCGGGCCACCCGGTCCAGCGGATGGCCGGTCCGTTCGAGCAGCCGGCGGGCGGCGTCCGCCCGGCTGCGCTCGACGTACCGACCGGGAGAGACGCCGGTCTGCTCGGTGAAGAGCCGGGAGAAGTGCCGTTCGCTCATCCCGGCCCGGCGGGCCAGCGCCGGCACGCTCAGGTCCTCGGTCGGGTTGCCGTCGATGAAGGTCTGGAGTTCCCGCAGCGGTTCGTTGCGCGGCACGGCGGTCCGCATCGGGGTGCTGAACTGGCTCTGCCCGCCGGGCCGGTGCAGATAGACCACCAGCCCACGGGCGACGTGCCGGGCGATCTCGTGGCCGTGGTCCTCGGCCACCAGCGCGAGGGCGAGGTCGATGCCGGCGGTGACCCCGGCCGAGGTCCAGACGTTGCCGTCGCGGATGTAGATGCGGTCGGCGTCCACCTCGACCGCCGGATAGCGGTCGCCGAGTTCCTGGGCGGTCAGCCAGTGCGTGGTGGCCCGCCGGCCGTCGAGCAGCCCGGCCTCGGCGAGCAGCAGTGCGCCGTTGCAGACCGAGCTGACCCGGTCGGCGATGCCGGCCAACCGGGAGATGCCGCTGACCAGTTCCCCGTCGGCGACGTGCGCCGGTACGGCGAGACCGCCCACCACGACCAGCGTGTCGATCGGGCCGGTGACCTGGTGGAGCGCCAGCGGCACCAGCGTGGCGACCCCGTTTCCGGCCGTCACCGGGCCGGGGCGTACCGCCGCGACGTCAAGCCGGTAACCACGGCTCTCGCCGACGATCAGGCTCGCCAGCGCGAACACGTCGGCCGGGCCGGTGAGGTCGAGGTTCTGGAAGCCCTCGAAGGTAACTGCCACCACCCGTCGTCGCATGTATTCATGCTGCTCGCGGCGGGGTTGTGGCGTCAATGACGCAGGTATTGCAGATTACGCCACGGCCGCCGGACGGCCCCGATGCCTTACGCTACGGCCGCCGGACGGCCGTCGACGCCGGGTTCGTCTCGGGGCGGCGTCCGCACGTGGACGGCGGTCGG
This sequence comes from Plantactinospora endophytica, assembly GCF_016862915.1. Taxonomy (GTDB): domain Bacteria; phylum Actinomycetota; class Actinomycetes; order Mycobacteriales; family Micromonosporaceae; genus Plantactinospora; species Plantactinospora endophytica. The sequence goes on from NZ_BONW01000001.1 coordinate 107,653, forward strand.
GGCGGCCCGGCGGTCGGTCAATACGCCGGGCCGGACCGGGTACGCCGGTCGGCGCTTGGCTAGGATCGGCCACAGTCTTTGTGATCATGGACGCTCGGCGAGCACTGACGCCTCGTGATCATGGAACGGGAAGTCGGAGGACGGAGAGCCCGACATGGCACGGTTGCCCGACGAGGTGGTGGCCGCGATCGGCCGGATCACGATCGCTGCCGGCGACCTGGAACTCATCCTGGCCTGGATCGGCGCCGACCAGGCCGGCGGCAACGCGTTCGAGGTACTCGCCAGACCCGGCGAGCCGGTACGCGCCGCCCGGGGCTCGGTCGAGTTCGCCACCCCGGAATACCGCCAGGCGTACCTGCCGGTGGTCGAGATCGCGGCGAAACTGCTCGCCAAGCGGCACGCGGTCGTCTCCGCGATGTGGGTCAGCGAGGCCCCCGACGAGTCCGTACAGCGCTGGGAACTGTTCGACGACAAGACCTACGTACGCCAGCTCGTCGACCCGCGCGCCCTGGACGAACTGTCCCGGCAGCTCCTGGAGGCCCGGAACCGGCTGGTGGCGATCGTGACCGCCCAGCTCAACAACGACCCGGTCCCGGCACCCTGAGACCGGCCCGGCGACGGGTCCGGTTCGGCCATCCGCGCCCAAGCCGTCCGGGAACGCTCCGCGCACGCCGCGCTGACAACGGCACGGTCGGCCCGGTCAACACGGTCGGCCCGGTCAACACGGTCGGCCCGGTCAACTGGACGGGCACGCCTCCTTGGCGTCGCGCTCGAACTCGGCCCGGGTCATGATCTCCTGCTTCCGGTGGCTGACCGGAGCCAGCACGTGCTCGCCGTCCAGCTTCGCGAAGGCGTCCGTGTCGAACCGGACCGGGTGGGCGTCCCGGCGGCCGTACGCGGAGATGCCGTACCAGATCCCGGGTTCGATCCGGCCCAGGGTGGACTCGTCGACGATCCAGCCGGCGGGCGGGTCGGCGTCGAGCAACGGGATCTCGTTGACCGGCTGGGCCCGGTCGGTGTGCAGCGACCACTGCGGGGAACCGGTGGTGCTGGCGCCCGACGGGCCGGCGCTCGGGCCGCCGGGGGTGGCGGTTGTCGCGCTCCGGGTCGGGCGCGGACTGGCGGAGGCCATCGTCGAGTCCTCGCGTACGTGGATCGACGCGGGGCCCGAGTCGCAGCCGACCAGCAGGACGGTCGGTTCGCCGTCGCGGATCGCCAGCGCGGCCAGCGGCTCGTCCGCCGGCGTGCAGCCGGTGAGGACCGTCAGAGCCAGTGGCAGCAGCAGTGCCGTCCGGAGGATACGCATGGTTCCACGGTGACCGGCGACGATCACCGTTCAGGCTCGGCACGGCCACGATCGACCGACGGCCGACCCGTAGGCGATGCGGAGGGCCGGCGCCCGCCGCTGCCCTGCATGATCGTGCGACGGCTGATCCGTGGGCGATGCGGCGGGTCGGCGCCCGTCGCTGCCCTGGATGATCGTGCGACGGCTGATCCGTGGGCGATGCGGAGGGCTGGCGCCCGCTGCTGCCCCGGATGATCGTGCCCGGACGGGCGGGAGCGGAATCTCCTTGACCGGCTGGCGATGATGACCTGGTGGCTGTGCTGTACCGACGTTGCCCCAGTGCCACACTTCGACCGGCCGGGCCACGGCAGCCCTGTGGAGGAGGAGTTGCGGGTGGCTGATGTCCGGACCGAGACGGTGGGACCCGACGACTGGAGGTCGTGGCGGGACGTGCGGCTGCGCTCCCTCCAGCACGATCCGGAGGCGTTCGGCTCCACGCACGAACACGAGGCGGCGTTCACCGAGCAGACCTGGCGGTCTCGGCTCGACGGCACGGGTGGGCCGTCCGTGCTCGCGTACGCCGGGGACGAGCCGGTCGGGATCGGTGCCGGCTGGCTCCACGAGCCGGGCCGGCTGATGGTGGTGGCGATGTGGACGGAGCCGGACCGGCGCGGCCAGGGCATCGGCCGGCGGGTACTCGACCACGTGGTCGGCTGGGCCCACGATCGAGGGCTGTCGGTCGACCTCTGGGTGGCCGACGGCAATCCCGACGCCCGCCGGCTCTACGAGCGGTACGGCTTCCGCCCCGACGGCGGGACCGCGCCGATCAGGGAAGGTGCCGACGCCACCATGAGCCACCTGGTGCTGCCCGGCTGACCGCCCCGGGGCGGACGCGAAACGTGCCGGCCGTTCACCGCTGCTCCTCGTCGGGCCGGTGGCCCCGGTTGAAGGGGATCCGGTGGCGTATCCGACAGGGCAGGTCAGCGCCGCAGCGGCAGATCCGCCGCCAGCTCCGCCACGACCAGACGGGGCGGTGCCGGCGGGCGGGCGTCGCCGCGACCGCGAAGACGTACGCGTCGTACGAGATCCGCCGATGATGACGGCTCAGGCGGCCGTGGCTCTGATGGTCTGTACACGATGGACGCCGTGCGAAATTCCGCAGGGATCGGTCGGGGTGCGATGACCGTTGTTCGTGGAACGATGTCGATATGCGGTGGGGCGCGGCGGGCGGCGATCAGATGGATCTCGTGAAAGAGGCCGGGCTGGAACGCGAGCCGGCGGCACGCAGCCATGACCCGTTGGCCGCCGCGCTGGGCAACGCCTCGCTGATCGGCGTCGGCTACCTGATGCTCGGGCGGATCAGGCTGGCTGCGGCCGCGACGCTGGTCAGCGTCGTACTCGTCGCCTCGCTCGTCTGGGGCGCACGATCGACCTGGGCCGAACTCGTCGTGCTCGTCTGGTGGGTGGCGCTCGTCGGGCACGCGTGGTTCCTGGCCGGCGGGCGCCGGCAGGGCGCGGTACAGCATGACCAGCAACTGGTCGCGCTCGCCGTCACGGTTCCGGTGCTGCTGGCCCTGGGGTTGCTGCGGTTCGACGCGGCAGGGATCGAGCGGACCGTCACCGAGGCTCGGGGCAGCGGCGACTGCACGCGGGCGCTGACCGCACTGGACGGGGTGTCGTTCGGCCACCGGGTCGCCGACGCACCGCTGACCGTCCGTGGCGAGCGGAGCGTCGAAGCCTGCCAACGGTTGCAGGTCGCCGAGGAGCGGCTCGCCGACGGGTTGACCGGGAACACCGACGGGCTGACGGCGGGCTTCGACGGTCTCGGCCGCGTCCTCGCGGACCTGCCCGGCCACGACAGGATGGTCGACACCGCCCTGGACAGGTTCCTCGGCGGGCTGCCGACTCCGGACCCGTGCCGGACCGTCGCGGTCACCGACTGGCTCCGCCAGCGGCAGCCGACCAACAACGCACTGGATCGGTCGGCCGAGGTCGTGCCCCGGACCGCGCCGGCGGCGTTGGTCGGCTGTGCCGACAGCCTGATGACCGGCTCCTACTGGGCGCTGGCCCGGACGCGCTATCAGCAGCTTCTCGACCAGTACCCGGGCCAGGGGCAGGAGTTGAACGTCCGGGCGGCCGAGGGAGTCAAGAAGGCAGGTCTGGCCATCGAGTTGGCGACGGTCCGCAGCCTGCTCGACGGTACGACCAGCGGCCAACCCAGGTACTGCACCCAGCCGGCGGCGTACAGCGCGGCCGCTCCGTACGTCAAGGGCAGGACGAACCGCGCCCTGTTCTACGGCAACGACGAGTACGCCAAGAAGCTGCCCGGTACCTGGCGGGCGACCGACGTCACCGCTGCCGTGCTGGTGGTCTGCCTGGGCCAGAAGGAGTACGGAACAACCGTCCGGAGTTGCCCGTACGAGAACAAACTCTTCCCCCAGTTCCCGACCACCGTGGCATTTCGCAAGATCGCGATCCCGATGAAGGCGTACGAACTCCGGACGGGGAAGCTCGTGGTCACGGGCAAGATACAGATCACCGGTACGAGTTGCCCGAGGATCCTCACCTACACCCGCTACACGGGTCTCATCGATACCGGCCCGCCCTCCGAGGTCTACGTCACCGCCTCCGACGCCAACGTCAGGGCAGCCTTCCGGTCGCTGATCACCCGTGGCTGATCGCTGATCACCTGCGGCTGACGGCCGGTGCCCCCGGCCGCCCTCGGGACTCCGTGCTGCATGCCGGGCCGGCTGACGGTTCCGCGGTGCCACGCCGTCGACCCGGGCAGCGTGGGACGACTCACCCGGGCTCGACAACGAAGCCAAGATTTTTCGACGGCGATGTCGAGAATCCGGGCCCGGCTCCGTCCCCGTGGTGATCGTGACCAGAATGGGTCGCACCAGCACCGAGGAGAACGACGATGGCCAAGTACCTGCTGCTCAAGCACTACCGTGGCGCCCCGGCCGCAGTGAACGACGTGCCGATGGACCGGTGGACGCCGGAGGAGATCTCGGCGCACATGCAGTACATGCGCGACTTCGCGGCCCGGCTCGAGGGAACCGGCGAGTTCGTCGACGGCCAGGCACTCGCCCCCGAGGGGACGTTCGTCCGGTACGACGGAGAGGGGCGCCCGCCGGTCACCGACGGCCCGTTCGCCGAGACCAAGGACCTGATCGCCGGCTGGATGGTGATCGACGTCGACAGCTACGAGCGCGCCGTCGAACTGGCCGGCGAGCTGTCGGCCGCCCCGGGGGCGGGCGGCAAGCCGATCCACGAGTGGCTCGAACTGCGCCCGTTCCTCACCGAGCCACCCACCATCACGGAGTGACCGCTGCGATGAACGAGGCCCTGCTCCGGAGCCTCACGCCGAGCGTGCTCGGCATCCTCGTCCGCCGTGGAGCCGACTTCGCGGCGGCCGAGGATGCCGTACAGGACGCGCTGGTCGAGGCGGTCCGGGCCTGGCCGGCGGATCCGCCGCAGGACCCGAAGGGCTGGCTGATCACGGTGGCCTGGCGCCGGTTCCTCGACGCGACCCGGGCGGACGCCGCCCGCCGCCGCCGTGAGGACCTGGTCGACGAGGAACCGGCGCCCGGACCCGTACTCGAGGTGGACGACACGCTCCAGCTCTACTTCCTGTGCGCCCACCCGTCGCTGACGCCGTCGTCGGCCGTCGCGCTCACGCTGCGCGCGGTCGGCGGGCTGACCACCCGCCAGATCGCCCAGGCATACCTCGTACCCGAGGCGACGATGGCGCAGCGGATCAGCCGGGCCAAGCGCACCGTCTCCGGCGTACGGTTCGACCAGCCCGGCGACGTCGCCACCGTGCTGCGGGTCCTCTACCTGGTCTTCAACGAGGGCTACTCCGGCGACGTCGACCTCGCCGCCGAGGCGATCCGGCTCACCCGGCAGCTCGCCGCCGCGATCGACCACCCCGAGGTGGCGGGGCTGCTCGCCCTGATGCTGCTGCACCACGCCCGGCGGGCCAGCCGGACCGCGTCCGACGGCAGCCTGGTGCCGCTTGCCCAGCAGGACCGGGGGCGGTGGGACACCGTGTCGATCGCCGAGGGCGTCGAGATCCTGCAAGCCGCGCTCGCCCGCGACCGGCTGGGCGAGTTCCAGGCCCAGGCCGCCATCGCGGCACTGCACGCCGACGCGCCCGTCGCCGAGGAGACCGACTGGGTGCAGATCGTCGAGTGGTACGACGAACTCGCCCGGCTGACCGACAGCCCTGTCGTCCGGCTCAACCGTGCGGTGGCGGTCGGCGAGGCCGACGGACCGCGCGCCGGCCTGGCCGCACTCGCGGCGTTGGACGCGTCCCTGCCCCGCCACACGGCGGTGGCGGCGTACCTGCACGAGCGCGACGGCGACCTGCCCACGGCGGCCCGCCTGTACGCCGAAGCGGCCCGCAAGGCAGCCAACCTCGCCGAGCGCGACCACTTGACCCGGCAGGCGGCCCGGCTCAACACCCGCCTGAGCCGCTGACGGTTGACGCCCGGACATCCCTGGCGGTCGACGCCCGGGACATACTTGCGGTCAACGCCCCGGCATCCCGGCGGTCAGCGCCCGGAGATCCTGGTGGGCGAACCGGTCTGGTCGGCGTGGTCCGGCTCTGTCGGCCGTCGGTGGCAGGATCGCTGCCCATGACGGATCACGCCGCCACACTGGCCGCCATCGCCGCACGAGCGCGCCGCGACGACCCCGACCTGCCGGTCGTCGACGACCTGCCCGCTCCGCTTTCCCAGGCCGCGATCGAGCGGGCCGAGGAGCGGCTGGGGTTCAGGCTGCATCCGTTGCTGGCCGCGCTCTACCGGGACTTCGCCAACGGCGGCTTCGGCCCCGAGTACCAACTGTTGAGTCTGACCGACGGGCCGACGTCCGAGCAGGCGGTGGACTGCTACCTCAAGGCACGGGCGGAAGGCGCCGGTACCGAGTGGGCCTGGCCGGAGGGCGTGCTTCCGATCTTGACCTGGGGCTGCGGCATGTACGCCTGCGTCGACTGCCGGAGCGACGCGGGCACCGTACTGCTCTTCGAGCCGAACCCCGGGGACCCCGACGAGGCGTGGTTCGTGGACACGCCGAGCCTGGCGGAGTGGCTGGAACACTACGTCGACGACACGGGGTGGTGGGTGAAGGCCGAGAACGGCGAGGACTTCGAGATGGCACCGTGGAAAGAGGCCAGGCGACGGGCGGCCGACTGACCGGGCGAGGGGGGAAATGCCAGAGGGCACATCCATCCGGATGTGCCCTCTACACCTGGTCGGGGTGGCCGGATTCGAACCGACGACCTCTTCGTCCCGAACGAAGCGCGCTACCAAGCTGCGCCACACCCCGAGGCGTGCCGAGCAATAGTAGCCCACCCGCCCCGTCGGGCAAATTCGGTATCCCGCCCGGTGCGTCCCGCCCCACCCCGGCCCGTGGACCGGGCCGGCAGGGGCAGGTCAGCGCGGGATCAGGGTCAGCAGCGACGCCTCCGGTCGGCAGGCGAACCGTACCGGGGCGGTGGGGTGGGTGCCGAGGCCGGCGGAGACGTGCAGCCAGGATTCCGTCTCGGGCCAGCGGTGCAGGCCGCGGGCCATCGAGCGGGGTAGGCCGCAGTTGGTGGTCAGGGCGCCGACCAGCGGGACCCGGACCTGACCGCCGTGGGTGTGCCCGGCGAGCAGCAGCGTGAAGCCGTCGGCGGCCATCTCGTCGAGTACCCGGGGCTCGGGCGAGTGGGTGACCCCGATGGCGAGGTCGGCACCGGCAGGTACCGGCCCGGCGACCGAGGCGTAGTCGTCCCGTTCGACGTGCGGGTCGTCGACGCCGACGAGCTCGATGCTCCGACCGCCGGCCTTGATCGACGTACGCGCGTTGTTCAGGTCGTGCCAGCCCGCGCCGACCAGTACCTCCCGGAGGTCTTCGGCCGGGAGTTCGACGCCCTGCACGTACTCCCGGTCGGGCAGCAGGTAGCTGAACGGGTTCTTCCAGACCGGTCCCCGGTAGTCGTTGGAGCCGAACACGAAGGCGCCGGGGAAGTCGAGCATCGGTTGCAGTGCGCGCAGCGCCCCGGGTACCGCGTCCGGGTGCGCCAGGTTGTCCCCGGTCACCACCACCAGGTCCGGGTCGGTGGCGGCCAGCGAGGCCACCCAGGTCTGCTTGCGGCGCTGGTCGGGCATCATATGCAGGTCGGACAGGTGCAGGATGCGCAGCGGCTCGGCGTCGGTGGCGAGCACGGGTACGTCGTACCGGCGCAGGGTGAACAGGTTGCGCTCGACGAGTGAGGCGTACGCCAGGGCGGCGCCGCCCGCGACGGCCGTACCGGCGGCCAGCCGGAATAAGGTGCGCTTTCGCATGCCGCTCAGGGTAGTTTGACCGTCCATGGGCACCTTGAAGGACCTCCTCACCACGGACATGCGGACGGCGCTGAAGGCTCGTGACGAGCTGACCACCTCGACCCTGCGCATGGCGCTGGCGGCGATCGGTACGGCCGAGGTCGCCGGCAAGGAGAAGCGGGAGCTGTCCGACCAGGAGGTGCTGTCGGTGCTGACCAAGGAGTCGAAGAAGCGCCGCGAGGCGGCCACCGCGTTCGGCGACGCGGGTCGGGCCGAGCAGGCGGAGCGGGAGCGGGCCGAGGGCGAGGTGCTGGACCGGTACCTGCCGAAGCAGCTCGCCGACGAGGAGCTGGCCGAGCTGGTCGCGGGGGCGCTGGCCGCCGGCGGGTTCACCGACCGTGGCCAGATGGGCCCGGCCATGAAGGCGGCCCAGGCCGCGGTGGCCGGCCGGGCCGAGGGCGGTCGGGTGGCCGCGGAGGTACGCCGGCAGCTCGGCGCCGGCTGACGGCCGCGCGATTCTCGACGGGCCGGTTTCGGTCGGCTGACGGCCGCGCGGCTCTCAAAGGGTCAATCTCGGCCGGCTGAGGGCCGTGCGATTCTCGACGGGTCGGTTTCGGCCGGCTGACGGCCGTGCCCGACCGTCGACGGGGCGCGTGCGGGTTGGTCGGGTCGGTCGGGTTGGTCGGGTCGGAAACGCTCGACGGCGGCGGGCGAGACGACGGCGGACGGACGACGGGCGGGCTCCCCACGCAGGGGAGGCCCGCCCGTCGTCGTGACTCGGTCGGTGGCCGGATCGGGTCGGTGGAATGGTCCGACCCGATCCAGGCCGTCCGGCTCAGCGGCCGGGTGGTCGGGGCCCGCCGGGACCGTTGCCGCCGGCGGCCGGCTTCTTGCCGTTGCTGACCTCGATGCTCACCGCGCCGCCCTTGATCGTCTTTCCTTCGGGGCTGGTGCCGGCGGCGGTGCCGGCCGGGCAGTCGGAGTCGACCCGGCCGCCCAGCTCCGCTTCGAAGCCGGCGCCGTTGACCCGGGAGAGCGCGGACTGGACCGGCTGGCACTTGACGTTCGGGATGGACCGCTGGTCACCATTGACGATCTTCCCGCCGGGCGGGGTGAACTGGATCGACGGTTTGCCCTTCATGGCGTCCCGGAGCGTCTGGTAGACGGCGTGGTTGACCCCGCCCGGCTCGTTGTGGCCCATGTTCTGGGTGGTCTCGGCCCAGTCCGGGTCGGCCAGGATGCCGGCGACCGCGAGCTGCTTGGTCATCACCACCAGGGAGGCGCTCTTCTCGCTGTCGGTGGTGCCGCTCTTGCCGGCGACCGGCTTGCCGACGATGCCCCGGACGTTCCCGGCCGTACGCCCCTTGCAGCGCGAGGTCGACGAGTTGTCGCCGACCGGGCAGCGGGCCGCGTCGACGGCCGCCCGGGCCGCCTCGACCTTGATGTTCTGCGAGCAGCGCGGGTTGGCGATGTCGAGCTTGTTGCCCTCCTGGTCCCGGATCAACTGCACCGGGATCGGCTCGCAGTACTTGCCGTCGGCGGCGAGCGTGGCGTAGGCGTTGGCCAGTTCCAGCGGGGTCGTCTGGGAGACACCGAGGGTGAAGGCGCCCCAGCCGTTCGCCGACTGCTTGGTGGCGGCGAAGTTCGCGTCGTTGCTGGCCCGGAACGTGATACCCATCCGCTTCGCCGCGTCGACCACCTTGGCCGCGCCGACCCGCTCCTGGAGCGGTACGAAGTAGGTGTTCACCGACGACCCGAACGCACTCCACATATTGTGTACGCCGGTCATGCTCGCACTGGCGTTCTTCGGGCAGTACTTGTTGGTGCCCGGGCAGGCGGCCGGGGAGCCGGGCTCGACGATGTACTTCGTCTGGGCGAACGCCTTGGAGTTGATGGTGGTCTCCAGCGGGTACCCGTTCTCCAGCGCCGCCACCACCGTGAAGATCTTGAACGTCGAGCCGGCCTGGAAGCCGGTGATGTCGCCGCCACCGGTCAGCAGCGGGTTGGTGGTGTTCGGGTAGGTACCCCGGATTCTCTTCTTCTTTTTCGCCGGGTTCGTGCTGATCTTGTTCGCCGGCTTGTTCGGGTCGTCGAGCTTGTAGTTCCGGTTCACCGCCAGTGCGCGGACCCGCCCGGTGCCGGGCTCGACGGCCGCCACCATCATGGCTTCCTTCTTGCCGGTCTTGACGTTGCGCTCAACCGCGTCCTTGGCCGCCTTCTGGGTCTTGGCGTCGAGGGTGGTGACGACGGTGTACCCGCCGCTCTTCAGTCGCCGCTCCCGGTCGTACTGGGTACGGCCGAAGGTCTCCTGCTGCATCCACCAGCGGTAGAAGAAGTCGCAGAAGAAGCCCCAGTCGTTCTTGCCGACGTCGACGCAGCCGTTCGGGGTGCGCTTGTCCTTGACCACCAGCTTGATCGCCTTGGCCTTGGCGGCATCCTCCGGCGTGATCGCCTTGGTCTCGACCATCTGGTCGAGCACCCAGTTGCGCCGTTCGAGGGCGGCCGGGTAGCCGCTCTTGGTGGTCGGGTCGTTGTCCGAGGGGGCCTTGACCATCCCGGCCAGCATCGCCGCCTCTTCGAGCTTCAGGTTCTTCGGGTGCTTGCCGAAGTAGACCTGGCTGGCGGCGAAGATGCCGTACGCGCCGTTGCCGAACGGGGCGATGTTGAGGTAGCCCTCGAGGATCTCGTCCTTGCTCAGGTCGGCGTCGAGTTGCAGGGCGTACCGCATCTCGCGCAGTTTCCGGGCGCTGGTGTCCTCAGTGGCCGCCACGACGTCCTGCGGATGTGTCGCCGAGTAGGCGATGGTGAGCCGGACGTACTGCATGGTGAGGGTGGAGGCGCCCTGGGTGGTGACACCGGCCTGGTTGTTCGCCACGAACGCCCGGGCGACGCCGTTGACGTCGACGCCGTTGTGCTCGTAGAAACGCTTGTCCTCGGCGGCGATCAGGGCCTGGCCCACCACCGGTGCCACGTCCTTGAGCGGCACGTCCCGCCGGTTCTCGTCGTACATCGTGGCGAGTGGGGTCTTGCCGTCCGAGGCGTAGAGGTAGCTGATCTGCGGAGCCTTCTTGACTGTCAGCTCGGTGGGCAGCTTGTCGAACGTCTCCGAGCCGGCCTTGGCGGCCAGCCCGGACATCGCCACTGCGGGGAATGCGGCCGCGGCTACCACCACGCCGGCCAGCAGCCCACAGATCAGCAGCGACGCGGCGTTCGTGAAGACATTGTGGTCACGCTTCCGCATCCAGGTCACCTCGACAGGGTACGTGAGTCAGCACAGCGGTCGCGCCCTGCGTACTTTCCCCATTTCCTGCGGGCGCTGGCCTCGTTGTGTTAAACGCACGACCCCTGGTGTGCGGTTGCGGGCTCCTGCTGCCGAGTCTCCTCCCTCCGGGAAGTCTCCGCAGCGTTTTCGCTGATCGCCGCCGGGTAGTCAGGGCCGGATTGCCGGACGAAGGGCCAGGAAATGTCCGGGTTGACGGATTTGGCTGACAACGTTGCGTAATCAGTTGACTACAGAGCATGATGGTCGAGCGAGAGAAACGCATGTCGTCCGTGGTGCCCGGGGGAGGGCGGCACGGGTGGCCGGGGGGTTATCGCCGGCTGACCGGCTCTGGTCGGTAGCGGGACAGCAAGGGGGGACAGGAACAGATGGGCATGGTCACAGATTGGCCCACGTTGGCAGCGTGTCAGAACGGTGATCCGGACGCGCTGTTCGTACAGGGCGCGGAACAGAACGTGGCGAAGCGGATCTGCCGCAGCTGCCCGGTGCGGTACGAGTGCCTGGCCGACGCGCTCGACAACCGTATCGAGTTCGGCGTCTGGGGCGGCATGACCGAGCGGGAGCGCCGCGCGCTGCTGCGTCGGCACCCGCAGGTCGCGAGCTGGCGCAAGATGTTCGAGGCCGCCTTGAAGAACAAGGACAAGGTCCTGGTCAACGCCGGCTGATCGCGGCACCTATCGTGCGCAGCCCGTCGACGTCGTGCACGTCGGCGGGCTGAGCCGTCACCGCCACCGTCGGTACCGCCGGGAAGGCGTCGGTGAAGACCCGGGCGACCCGGCGCTCCCGCGCCGCCTGCTGGGTCAGCGCGGCGTGCGCCAACAGGGTCTCCACGGTCGCCGCGTGCCCGCCCAGTTCCACCAGTCGCTCGGCCGCGGCCAGGCTCTCGGCGGCGGTGGGCCGCTCCACCGCCGGCCGGTGCACCCGGTTGAGCACCAGCCCGGCCAGCGGCATCCGCTCCTGGCCGAGCCGGCCCGCGAAGTACGCCGCCTCCCGGACCGCGTCCGGTTCCGGCACCGCGACCAGCAGGAAGGCCGTCTCCCGCGCCTGGAGCACCCGGTACGTCTGCTCGGCCCGCTGCCGGAAGCCCCCGAACATCGAGTCCAGCGCCGCCACGAAGCCGGACAGGTCAGTGAGCAACTGGGCGCCCAGCACCTTCTGCACCACCCGGGAGAACATCCCGAACGAGGCGGTGACCAGGCTGAACATGCTCCGCCCACCGCTGCGGGCCGGTGCCAGCAGCAGTCGCAGCATCCGACCGTCGAGGAACCGGGAGAGCCGGGCCGGCGCGTCGAGGAAGTCGAGGGCCGACCGGGACGGCGGGGTGTCGACCACGATCAGGTCCCACTCGTCCCGGGCGTGCAACTGGCCCAGCTTCTCCATCGCCATGTATTCCTGGGTACCGGCGAAGGTGGAACTCATCGCCTGGTAGAACGGGTTCGCGAAGATCTCCGCCGCCTTCGCCGGATCGGTGTGCGCGAGCACCACGTCGTCGAAGGTGCGCTTCATGTCCAGCATCATGGCGTGCAGTTCGCCGCCGCTGGTCTCGACGTCGATCCCCTTGACCTGCCGTGGGGTGTTGTCGAGCTCACTGAGCCCGAGCGACTGGGCCAGCCGCCGGGCCGGGTCGATGGTGAGCACCACCGTACGCCGGCCGTGCCGCTCGGCGGCCCGGAGCGCGAGCGCTGCCGCGGTGGTGGTCTTGCCCACCCCACCCGCGCCACAGCAGACCACGATCCGCACGCCGGGATCGGCGAGGATCTGGTCGATGTCCAGCTCCGGTGCTGGGTGATCGGGACGCACCAACCGAGCGTATCGGGACAGCGCGGCGCCGACGGCGTGGTGGCGCTCAGGTGTGAGTCAATCGGCTGTACGTCGAGCGGTCCTGCCGGCCGGTCGGGCGTCGGTTGGGTGTGCGGCGGGCCGGCGGTGGGCGTCAGCCGGCGGCCAGCAGCGAGTCGGCGATCAGGTCCAGACCGGTCCGGTCCACTCCTTCGGTCAACAGCGGCAGTTCCACCAGGGGCAGCCCGAGTTCGAACAGGTCGGCGCGGAGCGACTCCTCCAGCTCCCGCCGGACGAGCTGGTCGCGGGCCTCCGCGTGCAGGCCGGCGACCATCGCCTTGTCGGTCGGCAGGCCGGCGGCGGCCAGGCCCCGGCGAAGCTCCGCCTGGGTGACCTTGCCGGCCAGCAGCGCCGGCCGGGTGGCGTTCAGGATCAGCCGGCCGACCGGGATCCGCAGGGCGTTGAGGTCGGTGATCGCGTCGATCGTCTCCTGGACCGGCATCTCCTCCAACAGCGTGACCACGTGTACGGCGGTCATCGGCGAGCGGAGCAGCGCCGCCACCCCTTCGCTCTGGGTCTTGATCGGGCCGACCTTGGCCAGCCGGGCGGTCTCCGCCGTGACGTTGAGGAACCGGCCGATCCGACCGGTCGGCGGGGCGTCCAGCACCACCGCGTCGTACACCCGGCGCTTGTCGGCGGTCCGGGTGGTGGCCTCCTTGACCTTGCCGGTGAGGAGTACGTCACGCAGCCCCGGGGCGATCGTGGTGGCGAAGTCGATCGCGCCGAGCTTGCGCAGGGCCCGGCCGGCCGCGCCGAGCTTGTAGAACATGTCGAGGTACTCGAGGAGCGCCTCCTCGGAGTCGACGGCCAGCGCGCGTACCTCCCCGCCGCCGCGCGCGGTCGCGATCGAGCGTTCCTCGTACGGCAGCGGGTCGGTGCCGAAGAGCTGGGCGATCCCCTGCCGGCTCTCCACCTCCACCAGCAGGGTACGGCGACCACCGCTGGCCAGCGCCAACGCCAGCGCGGCGGCGACCGTGGTCTTGCCGGTCCCGCCCTTACCGGTGATCACGTGCAGCCGGGCCGGCCACCGGGCACCCGCCCGGTCGGCGTCCGCCCGCTCGTCCGACTCCTCGCCCGCTCGCATCTTCCGAGCCTAACCAGCCCGGCCGGTCAGATGACGTCGCAGACCCACCAGCCGCTGTCGGCGACCACCACGAAGGCCAACTGCTGGTCCACCGATCGCTCGTCAGCGGTCGTCATGGTCAGCCGGGTCGACACCAGCGCCCGTTCCTTGTCCTGCTCGTCGACCTTCGGCGTGGTCCACCGGAACCGCGCCGTGTCGTACCGCCCGGCGGAATCCGCCACCTCCTGGATCTTGGCGGCGATCTGCTCGCCGTCCCGAGCGGCCGGGCAGACCAGGCCGGTCGCCCGGTCGGCGTCCCGTTCGGTGTAGACCGCCGTCAGGAACTCGTCCACCGCCACGACCGGATCGGTGGCCCCCGCGCCCCGCTCCGCGCCTCGGAGCACCAGGAAGGCGGAGACCCCGCCGACCACGCAGAGCAGCAGTACCCCGACCAGCGCGACCGAGGCGATGACCAGGCCACGCCGCTTCTTCGACGGCGCGACTGCCCCCGTCGCCGGGTACCCGGCCGCTCCCGGCGGTACCGGATAGCCGGGCGGTACCGGCGGTATCGGGTAGCCGGGCGGTCCCGGATAGCCGGGTGGCACCGGGGCGCCCGGCCCGGGCTGGTCGGGGTGGTGACCGCCCGGACCGGGCTGTCCCGGGATCGGCTGGCCCGGTCCCGGCGGACCGGATCCGGGCGGCGCCGACGTCGGCGGCCCGTAACCGGGTGCTGCCGAGGTTGGTGGAGCGTGGCCAGGTGCTGCCGAGAAGGGTGGTGCGGAGGTCGGCGGTGTGGAGAACGGTGGTGCGGAGGTCGGTGGCGCCCAGGGCGACTGCTCGGTCGGCACCGGCGGCACGGGTCCGTCGGCCGGAGCGGCTGTCTCGGCCGGGCCAGCCTCGGTGCCGAACGCTGCCGTGATTTCCGAGGCGGCTGTGTCGGACAGGGCCGTCGTGTCCTGTGGGGCGTCCTGGACCGGAGAGCCGGCCGGGGTGTGGCTGGCCGGGAGGTCGGCCGGCTCGTCGCTGGCCGGAGAGTCGGCCGGGTTGGCTTCGGACGAGGCGTCGGTCGGGGTGTGGCTGGCCGGGGGATCGGCCGGCTCGTCCTGAACCCGGGCGTCGGCCGGCTCGTCCTGGGGTGGGAGGCCGGGCGGGTCGGATGGGTTGGTCGACGGGGAGGGCTCGGCCGGCGGGTGGGTGGGTTCGTCGCCGTCGGTCGGTTGCCTCATGCTGTCCCCAATCCCCGCAGGGCCCCGATGCGGTGGTCAAGGCGCCGGCCGGCGGGTCGGGAGGGCTGGCGTGGTCCGTGGACGTGGCGGAGGAGCATGGTGACCCGCCCCGGCGAGGGTATCCCGGGCGGGCCATCCGGAGCAGCCACGGTCGGGCGTACGGGGGGCGCCGCCGGAAACCGGATCGGGAGGCGTACGCATGTCGTCGGGGCGGCAGCCGTAGGCTGTCGCCGACTACTCCGAGACGAGGAGACCTCTAGCGATGCAGAAGTGGGAGTACGCCACGGTGCCGCTGCTCACGCACGCCACCAAGCAGATTCTCGACAACTGGGGCGAGGACGGCTGGGAACTGGTGGCGGTGATACCCGGCCCGAACCCGGAGCAGCTCGTCGCGTACCTCAAGCGGGCCAAGTCGTGACCGCTGGTCCACACGCCAAGATCGCCGAGCTGGGCCTGGCGCTGCCCGAGGTGGTGGCCCCGCTGGCGGACTACGTACCGGCCGTGCAGTCCGGTCGGCAGGTGTACGTCTCCGGTCAGTTGCCGTTCTCCGAGGGCAAACTGCTGGCCACCGGCAAGGTCGGCGCGGGTGTCTCCGCCGAGCAGGCCAAGGACCTGGCCGCGCGGTGCGCGCTCAACGCCCTGGCCGCGATCGACGCGCTGGTCGGCCTGGAGACCGTGGTCAAGATCGTCAAGGTGACCGGTTTTGTGGCCTCGGCCGACGGGTTCACCGGCCAGCCCGGCGTGGTCAACGGCGCCTCGGAACTCTTCGGCACCGTGTTCGGCGAGGCAGGTCGGCACGCCCGCAGCGCGGTCGGGGTCGCCGAACTGCCGCTGGGCGCACCGGTCGAGGTCGAAGTCATCGTCGAGGTGGCCTGAGCCGTACCGAACCGGGCCGAGGGCGGCGGCGACGGTCTGTTCGACCGGCGACACCGGCAGGTCACGGTCCTGTCGTCTGCGGGTCGTACCATCTCAGCCATGACCGGGCACGTGACGGCGCCGGCGGCGGCGCTGGCCGACCAGCTACCCAGTTGGGCGACGCTGGTTCGTGCGCCCAACCCGGGGCCGATGACGCTGGACGGCACCAACACCTGGGTGCTGGGCGTTCCGGGCTCGGGTGAGGTGGTCGTGGTCGACCCCGGCCCGCTCGACGAGGCCCACCTGGCCGCCGTCGCCGCGCGCGGTCCGGTCGCCGGGGTGCTGGTCACGCACGGTCACCCCGACCACGCCGAGGGGCTGGACCGGTTCCTGGAGCTGACCGGCGCCGAGCCGCTGGTCTTCCGCTGCGCATGGTCGACGATCGAGTTGGCCGGGCTGCGGATCCGGCTGCTGGTCACCCCCGGGCACACCGCCGACTCACTCTGCTTCGTGGTCGAGCGCGCCGACGGCCCGGTCGAGGATGCGGGCGAGTTCCCGGTCGAGCCCGGCGGCGAGCGGGCCGTCTTCACCGGTGACACCATTCTCGGCCGGGGCACCACGGTCGTCGCCCATCCGGACGGCGACCTGGCGGACTACCTCGCCAGCCTGGAGACGTTGACCGAGTTCTCCGGGGTGCCGGCGCTGCCCGGACACGGCCCGCCGCTGGCCGACTGCGCCGCCGCGGCCCGGTTCTACCTGGCCCACCGGCGGGCCCGGCTGGAGCAGGTACGCGCGGCGGTGCGTCAGGGGGCACGGACCGCCCCGGAGGTGGTGGCGGCGGTCTACGCGGACGTGGACCGGTCGCTCTGGGGCGCCGCCGAATGGTCGGTCCGGGCCCAACTCGCCTATCTTGATCACGAGAACCGGGAATCCGGCCCGGGGGCCGGTGGGTTGGACAGTCCGTGACCTGCCCGGTGTGTGGAACCGTTGCCGTACCCGGTGCGCGGTTCTGCCACAACTGCGGAGTCGCGCTCCCGGCCGCCGCGACCCTTCCGGAGGCGGAGCGCCGGGTGGTAACGGTGCTCTTCGGCGACCTGTCCGATTTCACCTCCTGGTCGGAGGATCTTGACCCGGAGCGGGTCAGTACGGTCACCGACCGGGTTCTCGCCGCGCTCGCGGGAGCCGTCAAGACCTTCGGCGGGCACGTCGACAAGCTGACCGGCGACGGGATCATGGCCGTCTTCGGCGCCCCGGTCGCACACGAGGACGACGCCGAGCGGGCCGTCCGGGCGGCGCTGTCCATGCAGCGCGCCGTGCGTCGGGTGCTCGACGACGAGCAGGGCGGTGGCGCCCCGCTTGGGCTGCGGGTCGGGCTCAACACCGGTGACGTGGTCGCCGGCATCCAGGCTTCCATCGAATACACAGTCATCGGCGACACCGTGAACACCGCTGCCCGGCTGGCCGACGCCGCCGCGATCGGTGCCGTCTACGCGGGTGTCCGGACGGCCGCCGCCACCCGCCGGGTCGCCTCCTGGCGACAGCTCCGGCCGCTGCGGCTCAAGGGCAAGCGGGAGCCGGTCGAGGCGTACGAGCTGCTGGGGTTGTTGGACGCCCCGGGCACCCGGTCCGGGCTCGGTGACGAGGCGCCGTTCGTGGGTCGGGAGACCGAGATCGGCCGGGTCGCCGGTCGACTCGCCGAGGTGATCGACCAGGGTCAGCCCCGGGTGCTGCTGATGACCGCCGAGGCGGGGATCGGCAAGTCCCGGTTCGCCGCCGAGGTGGAGCGGCTGGCCGCCGGCTACGACGTCGGCGCCGGCCGGTACGCGACGCACACCGGCGCCCGGGTGCTCTCGGTGAAGTGCGCGGCGTTCGGCGAGCGCCGTCGGCTGGCTCCGCTCGCCGACCTGGTCCGGGCTGCGGTCGGTCTGCCGGACGGCCCGGCGACGGCGGTCACCCGGCCGGTGGTCGAGGAACGACTCCGCCGGCTCGGCCAGCGGCTCTCCCGACACCGCCCCGACCCGCCGCCGGTCGCCGTCGACCTTCTGCTGGCCCTGCTGGGCTACGCCGACCTGCCGGCGGCGCACGGCACCGTGGCGGCCGGACCCGCCGAGTGGTCGGCCGGCGAGCCCGCCCCGGCCGCCGACGCCATCCCGGCCGCCGTCGCCGAACTGCTCAGCGCGCTCGCCGCCGAGACACCGCTGGCGGTCATCGTCGACGACCTGCACGACGCCACCCCGGAGACCACCGACGCACTCGGCGTGACGCTGTCCCGGCTGACCGGTCCGGTGCTGGTGCTGCTGCTCGGCCGCCCCGAACTGGTCCGTACGGCCGGGGCGCTGACCCGGGTCGCCGACGCCGAGGTGCACGCCCTGCCGCCGCTGCGTGGCGCGGACGCCGCCCGGCTGCTGACCGCGTACCTGGGTGGGGGGCGGCTGCCGCAGGCCGACGTGGACCGGCTGCTCGCCACCGCCCAGGGCAACCCGTTCTATCTGGCCGAGCTGGTCACCCTGCTGATGGAGCGCGGCGCGCTCACCACGGTGCTGGACCGGGCACCGCTCCGGCCCACCGCCGTCGCCCCGGTCGTCGCACCGGCGAGCAGCGTCGTCGGGACCGCCGAACGGGCGGGCGTCTCGGGGGCCGCATCGCGTGCCGGTGTCGCGGGCGCGGCAGGTCGGGCCGGTGTAGCTGGGGCAACCGAACCGGCCGGTGTCGCTGGGGCGGCCGAACGGGCCGGTGTCGCGGGTACGGCTGGTCGGGCCGGTACGAGCGGGTCCGGTTCCGCCGGGCGGGCCAGTGGGACAGGGGTCGCCGGTGCCGGCCTGCCGACCGCGCCGAACTCCGTCGCCGCTGCCACGGGCTCCGTCGGCAGCTCGGGCGGTACGGGCGTCGGTGCTGTTCCAGGTGCCACCGGCACGTGGCGGCTGGTGCCCGGCTCGCTGGGCAGCCGGCTGCTCTCCCGGGACCTTGCCGCCGTACTCGCGGCCCGGATCGACGCGTTGCCGCCGGATGCCCGGGCGGCGCTGCGGGACGCCGCGGTGGTCGGCGACACGGTGCCGGCCGGTGCGCTGGAGGCGCTGCGCGAGCGGCGGGCCGGGCGCGAGGGTCGACCGACCGCCGTACTCGCGGTCGAACTGGAGCGGGCCGTCGAGGAACTGCTCCAGCGCCGGATGCTGCACCGCAACCGGGACGGTTTCATCTTCGCCACCCCACTGATGCGGGAGGCGGTCTACGCCGGCATCGGCAAGGCCGACCTCGCCGACCGGCACGCGGCGCTCGCCGAGTGGGCCGCGCCGCCGCCCGCCGGCGGCCGACCGAACGAGGCGGTCCGGGTCGGTACCGGCGCGAGCGGGTTGCCGCCCGCCGAACGCGACGCCTTCGTCGCCGAGCACGCCGAGCGGGCCAGTGCGTTGGCCGACGTGGTCAGCCTGCGGCCCGACGCGACCGCCCGGAACGTCGCGCCGCTCGGCATGGCCGCGCTCGGCCGCTCCGCCCGCCGCGCACTCGCCGCCGGGGAGCCGGCGCAGGCCGTCGAGTACGCCGAGCGGGCCGCCCGGCTCGCCGGTGAGTCGGTACCCGGCGGCGACCGGCTGGTGCACGCCCGAGCCCTGCTCCAGGTGGGCCGGGGCGCCGACGCCCTCGCCTTCGCCGAGAAGATCGGGGCGAACGCCGGGGACGACGTCGCCGTACGGGCCGGTGCGCTGCTGGTGGCCGGTCAGGCGTACCTCGCCCAGGGCGACCGGGCGCGGGCGGTGCACTCCTGGCAGGAGGCGTTGCAGGTGGCCACCCGGGCCAACCTGCCGGGGCCACGGGCGTCGGCGATGCGGCGGCTCGGGATGGCCGACTTCGTCAGTGGTCGGCTGAGCCAGGCCAGCAGCCGGTTCGCCGGGGCGTACCAGGTGAACCTGGACGCCGACGACCCCCGGGGGCAGGCGTGGTCGCTACAGAACCTGGCCTGGGTCACCACCACCCGGGGTGACTTCGCCGGCACCGACGCGGTGCTCGGCCGGGCGGCCCGGCTCTTCGCCCAGATCGACGACCCGGTGGGGCGGGCCTGGCTGCGCGGCACGACGGCGTTCGCCCGGCTGCTCGCCGGTCGGCTCGGCGAGGCCCGCCGGCTGGCCCGGGTCTTCCTGCCGTTCGGCGAGCGGGTCGGTGAGGCGTGGGCGGTGGGCACGCTGCGGGCCGTGGAGGCGTTCGCCGCCGCCGAGCTGGGCGAGCTGGCCGAGGCCGACCGCGAGGCGCGGCGGGCGTACCGGGACTTCGTCGCCGCCTCCGACGACTTCGGCCGGGGCTTCGCCCTGGTCGTACGCGGTGCCGTGGCGCGTGGGGTGGGCGAGCCGGAGCACGCCACCGACCTGCTCACCGACGCGCTCGGGTACGGCCGGCGCACCTCGCACCCGCTGCTCACCGGGTTGGCCGGCACGCTGCGCGGGTTCGTGGCGCTGGACCGGGGCGACGTCGCGGCGGCGGAACGGGACGCCGAGGCGGTGTTGGCGGCGGTGGAGCCGCACAACCCGTCGGCACCGACCCAGCTCGGTCCCCGGATGCTGCTCGCCGCGAGCCGGCTGGCCGACGGTGACGCGCCGACCGCAGTGAAGCTGCTCGAACCGATCGCGGCGGCCGGTGCGGTGCCCTCGGTGCTGTTCAGCCGCCGCCAGGCCCTGGCCCGGTACGCGTCCGCGCTGCTCGCCGACGGGCGGACGGCGGTCGCGCTGGACTGGGCCCGGCAGGCGGTCGAGGCACCGGGCGAGGACGTCCGGAGCCGGGTGATCGCCGTACGGGTGCTTGCCGAGGCGCTGGTCGCGGCGGGGCAGCCGGTGGAGGCGGCCGAGATCGCCGAGGAGGCGGTCCGGTTGGCGTACTCGACGCAGCAGACCAGTGAGCGGGCGGCGGCGGAGGCGCTGCGGGACCGGCTGCTCCGGAAGCCGGCGGAGCCGGGGCGGGGCGTGGTGATCCGGCAGCGTACCGCCGATGCCGGCACGGGTTTCGACGCTGGGTTCGATTCCATCGATCTTCGGGATACCGCCCAACCCGGGCAGCCGTTAGCCTAGATCCACCGCCGTCCACCCGCCGTCCACACCGGACCGGCGCCGGCACCGGAGGGTCCGCAGGTGAGGCTGCCCAGCTCGGCCGCAGGCTGGACGATCGCCGTCTTCGGCGCGCTGGCCCTGCTGCTCGGCGCCGTCGGCCTGATCCGTCCGGAGACGACACTGGAGCTGCTCGGCTTCGAGGTGCTGCGGCCGGCCGAGCGCGCCGTCGGGGACCATACCCGGACCTTCGTGATCGCGTCGTCGATGGCCTCGTTCAACATGGGGGTCTACTACCTGCTCGCGGCATGGCAGGACTGGCGGCCGTTCTTCGGGTTCACCGTGGTCTTCCGGCTGGTGACGTTCACCGTCTTCACCGTGCTGGTGCTGACCGACGCGGCGCCGGCCCGGTTCTTCGGAGTGGCCCTCTGGGAGGGCCTCGGTGCGGTTGCCACCGGCGCCGCGCTCTGGTACGACCGGCACCGGAATGGCAACCAGCCGGTAACAGCCACGGGTGCGGGGGGCTGAACCCGCTCATGTCTTCGGTATTTTCGAGTCTGTGACCGACACCCCGCCAGGCGCGCTGCCGCTGCCCGTCGTGCCCGGCCTGACGGATTTGCAGGTGTTTGCCCGAGGTGGCTACGCCACCGTCTACCGGGCGACCCAGCAGTCCGTGGGGCGCGAGGTGGCGGTGAAGGTCGAGAACCGCACCCTGGACAGCGAGCGGGACCAGCGCCGTTTCCTCCGCGAGGCACGGGCGGCCGGGCGGATGTCGTCGCATCCGCACGTGGTCGACCTCTTCGACGCCGGGGTCACCGAGGACCAGCACCCATACCTGATCATGGAACTCTGCGACGGGTCGTACGCCGAGCGGATGCGTACCTCGCCGTTGACGCCGGCCGAGGCCCGCGACGTGGGAGTGAAGATCGCCGACGCGCTCGCCGACGCGCACCAGCTCGGGGTGCTGCACCGCGACGTCAAGCCGGCCAACATCCTCTACTCCCGGTTCAACGAGCCGGCGCTGGCCGACTTCGGGCTGGCCGTACTCGCCGAGGCGCGGGACTCGGCGATCACCCTGGAGGTGCTGACCCCGGCGTACGCGCCACCGGAGATGTTCCGGCACAGCCCGCCCTCGCCGGCCGTCGACGTGTACGCGCTCTGCGCCACCCTCTACGCGGTGATGCACGGCAAGCCGCCCCGCTGGCAGGCCGACCGCAATCCGGGGCTGCTCACCCTGCTGGAACTCTTCACCGAGCCGATCCCCGAGCTGCCCGGCGTACCGACCCGGATGCTGGACCTGCTCCGTTACGGGATGGCCAACGACCCCGGCGACCGGCCAAGCGCCGAGCAGTTGCGGGACCTGCTCGCCGCCGTACCGCTGGACCCGCCGACCGTGGCGAAGGCGCCGAACCCGACGGTGACCGCCGCCGTACCCGTGTCCGGGATTCCGGTCTCCGGGATTCCGGTCTCCGGCGGCTCGGTCTCCGGCGGGTCCTGGTCCGGCGACCCGTCCTCCGGTGGCGCGGCCGGGGTCGGAAGCGGTTCGACATCCGCCGGTACGCCCTCGCCCCGGACGCCCACCTCCGGCGCACCCGTCTCCGGGGTGCCGGTGTCGGGCGTACCAGTGTCCGGTGTGCCGACCTCGGGCGGTGCGCCGCCGAGCGTCTACCTGTCGGCGTCCTACACGCCCCCGCCGCCCCGGTCGGCCTCCGACCCGCCGCAGCCCGACGCCGACCCGACCGTGTCCCGGCCCCGCCGCAAGCGTCGCTTCTGGCTCTTCGGTGGCCTGGGCGTGCTGGTCCTGGTCGGCGCCATCCTCGGCGGATCCTGGTTCGTCGCCACCCGGGGCCTGCCGGGGCCGACGCCGAGCAAGCGGGTGGTGGCGCCGACGACCAGTTCCACCCCGACCCGCCCCTCGGCCGGGGTGGGTGCGCTGCCGGGCTGCCAGTTGCCGCTGCCGACCGTGGCCCGGTGCCCGGCCGAGCTGGAGTGTTTCGGGCCGGTCCGGCTCCGGGGAGTCCGGGCCGAGGCCGACGAGGTGCTCTGCGCCGGGCGGCACACCTGGGAGTCCTATGCCGAGGGTGAGCTGCCGACCGGAGTGGACCCGGCCGACCATCCGGCGGTCAGGGCCGACGCGGTCGTCCGGCAGGTCTGCAACGCGACCGTCTTCCGGCACACCACCACCCTGATCGACACCGCCGGGTGGCGGTTCGAGGTGCTGCCGCCGGCTGTCGAGGAGGCCGGGCGTACGTTCCGCTGCCTCGCCGGCAAGGGAGTCGACCGGCTCACCGGGCCCACCCTGAGCACGGACTGATCTCGGCCACCGGGCTGCCTACCGAAGTGGACATTGGCGACTACGCTCGGCGGTAGTGTCCCTTCCAGACCGGGGTCCGCCGATGACCGAGACATCGCTCCGAGGCCGGGTACGCCTGCTCGGCACGACCATGGCGGTCGTGCTCACCCTGCTGCTCGCGGCCGGAGCGGGCTGCGACAGCCAACGAGGCCCGGAACCCCCGTCGGTGCAGGAGAAGCTGAAGCAGTCGCACATCTACGGCCAGAGCAAGCTGCGGATCGGGGTCGCCACCTTCGAGCCGCTGATGGGCGTACTCGACGACAACGGCAAGTACATCGGCTTCGACATCGACATCGCGCGATATCTTGCCGCCTCGCTCGGCTACGCCGGGGACGAGCGGATCGAGTTCGTCCGGCTGGCCACCGAGGACCGCATCCCCGCTCTGCAGAGCGGGCAGGTCGACATCGTCGTCTCCAGCTTTTCCATCACCGAGGAGCGGCAGAAGCTGGTCAGTTTCGCCGGGCCGTACTTCGTCACCACCCAGGAGGTGATGATCCCGGTCAGGTTGAAGAGCGAGATCCGTACCATCGAGGACCTGCGCCGCCCCGGGCTGCGGATCTGTGTCGGCGGCGGCTCGACCACCGAGGCCGAGCTGGAGAAGCACGAGGTCAGAACGCTGGTGGTGAAGAACGTCCGGGACTGCGTGCAGGGCATCATCGACAACAGGTACGACGCGGTGAGTTCCGACGAGACCATCCTGGCCGGGTTCCGCTCCCAGCACCCGACGCAGTTCGAGATCGTCGACATGCCGTTCGGCACCAGCGAGCAGCTCGGGGTCGGCGTGCCGATCAGCGATCCCGCCCTCCGCGACCTGGTCGCCTTCTTCCTCCAGAAGAGCTACCAGGACGGGCGTAACGGTCGGACGAGCCCGTGGCTGAGCGCGTACCACCGGAATCTTGGGCCGTGGCTGGGGCCGGACCGCCAGCAGCCGCCGCCGCTGAACGTGCCGGACCTGGTGGACTTCGACGAGAAGGCGCCGGTGTGACCCTTCCCGGGCGGGAGTCGACGACACCCCGACCGGCCTCCGCCGACCCTCCGCCGCCCGATTCCCCGCCGGTCGACATCGCATTGGATTCCCCGCCGGTCAACACCGCGCCGGTCGACGTCGCGTCGGATTCCCCGCCGGTCGACACCGCGTCGGCGGACGCCCCGGCCGGTGGGGATCAGGGGATCGGTGGGTGGCGTGGCGGGGCCGGGCCGGAACCGGGCGGCCACGCGTCGGGCGGGTCGGCACCGGGCGGGGCGGGCGGCCGGAGCGACGGCACGGCGGCCGGGGCGGCGATCGGCTGGCCGTCCGGCGCCGACGCCGCCGAGCGGAGATCCCGGGCCAGCCAGTCGTTCTGGACGCTGGTGGTCGGGGTACCGGCGATCTTCTCGGTACTCCGGCTCGGAGTGGAGGCCGGTGGCGAGTTGCAGACCACGCTGCTGCTGGTCGCCAACGTGAACCCGGTGAACCTGGCCGCCGCGCTGGTCACCACCGCCGCCCGGCTGGTCTCGGCCGGGCTGGTCGCGGTCTTCGCGATCGGCGCCGTGCTGCTGGCCAGCGCCGAGGCCGCGCCGACACACCGGATCGGCCGGCATCCACCGCTCTTCGCCCGTTGGCGGGCCATCACCCCGCCCTGGGTGGTGATCGCCAGCTTCGCCGTCGCGCTCGCCACCTGGCCGATCCTCTACCTGCCGCTGCTGCTGCCGGCGTTCACGGCCGCGTTCCAGCTCGGCCCGGCCCGGCTGGACGAGCGGCGGATTCCCCGACTGCTGCTGCTCGCCGCCCTGCTGGCCGGCTATGCCGTACTGATGTTGCCGACGTTGAGCGACGCGTGGCAGCAGCGGGAGGCGTTCGCCGTACTCGTGATCGCGGCGCCGCCGCTGCTGGCCCTGCTCGTCCCCGGGCCGGTACCGGTGGCGGTGGCCCGGCCGCTCGCCATGACCGTCCAGTTGGCGGTGCTGGCGATGCTGTGCTGGGCGGCGCTGCCCGTGATCACCACCCCGGTGCTGCCGCTGACCGTCACCACGATCCGGGCCGACGGGGACGGCGGCGGAACCGGCTCGCCGGGCGACCCGGGCACCGGACCGGCGGCGCCGGGTGCCGTGGACGGCGGCGTCGAGCGGATCCGGGGACACGTGATCACCACCGACGACGTCAGCATGGTGATCCTCCAGGAGCGCGGCGGCGTCCGGTACGTGCCGACCGGGCAGGTCGAGGAGCAGGTGCTCTGCCCGACCGAGGAGGAGTTGCCCCGGTACCGGCTGCGGATCCACGGCTTCCACGTCGAGGACTCGCTGCTGGAGGGGATGGGTCGGCGGGTACGCCCGGTGAACCGGATCGACGCGGAGTGCCGTACGGCCACCACCGTCCCCTGAGCCCGTGCCGCACTGTTCCGCACTCCCGGCCGCCGTCAGTAGCTCTTCGGCTGGTTGAGTACCCGCTGCGCGACGAAGTTGAGGATCATCTCGCGGCTGACCGGCGCGATCCGGCCGGCCCGTACCGCGCCGAGCAGGGTGGCGACCCCGTAGTCGGTGGTCATCCCGTTGCCGCCGTGCACCTGGATGGCGGTGTCCACGGCCAGCGCCGCCGCCTCGGCCGAGGCGTACTTGGCCAGGTTGGCGGCGACCCCGGCCTCGACGTCGCGGCCGGCGTCGTACAGGGTGGCGGCCTTGGCGATCATCAGTCGGGCGAGTTCGACCTGTACGGCGGCGTGTGCCAGGGGATGTGACACGCCCTGGTGCGCGCCGACGGGCCGGCCCCAGACCCGGCGGGTGGCGGTGTAGGTCGAGGCCCGCTCGATGGCGTACCGGCCGGTGCCGGCGCCCATCGCGGCGACGGTGATCCGTTCCGGGTTGAGCCCGGCGAAGAGCGCCGGCAGCCCGGCGTCGAGCCCGCCCCGGTCACCCGGCTCGGCGGTCCCGCCGACCAGGGCGTCGGCCGGCAGCCGAACCTCGTCGAGGTAGAGCAGCCACTGGTTCTCCGGAGAGACGATCTCCATCTCCAGCTTCGACCTGGTCAGCCCGGGGGCGTCGGTCGGGACGAGGAAGAGCGCCGGCCGGAGGCGTTCGGCGGCCGGCCCGCCGGCCCCGCTCGGCGGGCCGGCGTCCGCCGAGCCGTTTGCCGAGTCGTTCGCCGAGTTGTTTGCCGAGTCGTTCGCCGAGTCGTCGGCGACCCGGGCGACGACCAGGACGTACGGTGCCTCGTCCACGCCGGAGATGAAGCACTTCCGGCCGGAGAGCACCCAGTCGGCGCCGTCCCGGCGGGCGGTGGTGCCGAGCCGGTGGAAGTTCGAGCCCGCCTCCGGCTCGGTGATCGCGAAGGCGATCTTCAGCGAGCCGTCGGCCAGCCCGGGCAGGAAGGTCTGCCGCTGCGCCTCGGTGCCGTGCCGACCGATCACCGTGCCGGCGATGGCCGGCGAGACCACCAGCAGCAGCAGCGGGCAGCCGGCCGCCGCCAGCTCCTCGCAGACGATGGCCAGTTCGGTGATGCCGCCGCCACCGCCGCCGTACTCGGCGGGGATGTTGACGCCGAGGTAGCCGAGCTGGCCGGCCTCGTCCCACAGCTCGGTGGTGTGCTCGCCGGCCTTCGCCTTGGCGACGAAGTAGTCGTGGCCGTAGCGCCGGCCGAGGGCCCGGACGGCGTCGCGGAGCTGCCGCTGTTCGGGGGTCGGGTCGAAGTCCATACGAGGTGCCTTCCGACGGGTGGACGTGGGCTGGGCCGGCCGGTTCACGCCGAATCCGGGGCTCCGGAGGGCTCGGCGGCTTCGGACGGCTGCGCGGCTTCGGGCGGCTGTGGGGTTTCGGGGGGCTGCGGGGTGACGACGGCGAGTACCGCGCCGGTCTCCACCTGGGCGCCGGCGGCGATCGGCAGCTCCGACACGACGCCGTCGGTGGGGCTGGTGACCGGATGTTCGAGCTTCATCGCCTCCAGGACGAGCAGCGGCGCTCCGGCGGCGACCCGCTGGCCGGCGGTCACGAGTACCCGGCTGACCGTGCCGGGCATCGGTGCCAGCAGCGAGCCTGCGGCCAGCTCGGGTGCCGGCTCGGCGTACCGGGGCAGCTCGGTCAGCGTGACCGCGCCGTCCGGACCGTCCACGAAGGAGACCGGCCCGACCCGGTGTACGGCGAAGGCGACCCGTACCGCGTCGACCGCCAGCACGGTGCGGGACGGATCGCAGGCGAGCAACGCCACCTCGGGCAGGGCCACCTCCGGCGCCCCGCTCGGCTGGGCGGATTCGGGCGGGTTGGCGGATCCGGCGGGCTTGGCGGGTTCGCTCGGCTCGGCGGGTCCGCTCGGCTTGGCGGATTCGGGTGGTGGGGTGTCGAGTGGGCGGACCGTCCAGGTGACCAGGTTGCCGGAGCGGTCGAGGCGGTAGTCGACCTCGACCGGGCCGGTCGGGCCGGCGTACCCGATGGTCTGTGGGCCGCTCGGCACGTTGCGCCAGCCGGACGGCAGCGTGCCGAGCACCGGGGCGGCAGCCCGGGCTGCGGCGGCCCCGGCCAGCGCGGCGGCCAGGCAGGCCGGCCCGATCCGGTCCGGGGGCAGCAGCGGGGCGAAGACCTCCGGATGCCGGCCCAGGAAACCGGTGTCGATCTCGCCGGCCCGGAACTCCGGCGAGCGCAGCACCCGGACCAGCAGGTCCCGGTTGGTCGGTACGCCGTGCAGCTCGGCCCGGCGCAGCGCGCTGGCCAGGGCCCGGGCCGCCTCGTCCCGGGTCGGGGCCCAGGCGACCAGCTTGGCGACCATCGAGTCGTAGTGCACGCCGACCACCGAGCCGTCCCGGACCCCGGAGTCGAGCCGCAGCCCGGAGTCGTGCCGAGGGTCGGTGCCGAACTCGACCGTCACCCTGGGTACCGCGAACCGGTGCAGCGTGCCGGTGGCCGGCAGCCAGTCGGCGGCCGGGTCCTCGGTGCAGAGGCGTACCTCGATGGCGTGTCCGGTGGTCGGCGGAGCGGTGGTCGGCAGCGCGCCGCCCTCGGCGACCAGCAGTTGCAGTCGGACCAGGTCGGTGCCGGTGACACACTCGGTGACCGCGTGCTCGACCTGGAGCCGGGTGTTCATCTCCAGGAAGTGGAACTCGCCGGCCGGGGTGAGCAGGAACTCGACCGTACCGACGCCCAGGTAGTCGACGGCCCGGGCGGCGGCCACCGCAGCACTCTCCAGCCCGGTCCGCAGTTCCGGGGTGACCGCGACCGAGGGCGTCTCCTCGACGATCTTCTGGTGCCGGCGCTGGATCGAGCACTCGCGCTCGCCGAGGGAGAGCACGGTGCCGTACGCGTCGGCGACGATCTGCACCTCGACGTGCCGGGCCCGCTCGACGTACGGCTCGACGAAGACCGTGCCGTCGCCGAACGCGGCTGCCGCCTCCCGCCGGGCCGACTCGATCGCCCCGGGTAGCTCATCGGGGTCGCGGACGATCCGCATCCCGCGCCCGCCGCCGCCGGCCGCCGCCTTGACCAGTACCGGAAACGCCCCGACCTGACCGGCGGTGGTGTACGTCGGCAGCATCGGCACGCCCGCGTCGGCCAGCAGCGCCTTCGCCTCGGTCTTGTCGCCCATCGCCGCGATCGCCTTGGCGGGCGGGCCGACCCAGGTCAGCCCGGCCTCCCCGACCGCGCTGGCGAAGCCGGCGTGCTCGGCGAGGAAGCCGTACCCGGGATGCACCGCGTCGGCACCGGTCCGCAGGGCCGCCGCGACCAGCAGGTCGACCCGGAGGTACGTGTCGACCGGCGCGGCACCCGGCAGCCGCACCGCGACGTCGGCCTCGGCGACGTACGGGGCGTCGGCGTCCGGGGCGGAGTGCACGGCGACCGTCTCGATGCCGAGGGACCGGCAGGTGGCGAAGATCCGTCGGGCGATCTCGCCCCGGTTGGCCACCAGCAGTCTGCGGATCATCCGCCGTTCCTCCTTCGGGTGGTGTGTCTGGAGTTGTCCGTTCGCGGGGGCCGGGATCGCTCGTTCGGGCCGGGATCGCTGGGTCGGGCCGGAATCGCTCGTTCGGGCTGGATGGTTTGTTCGGGCTGGGAGGGTTTGTTCGGCCGGGCGGGTCAGCCGGGCCGGGGTGGTTCAGAGCCGGAAGACGCCGAAGGTGTCGGCACCCCGGACGGGTCCACTGTGGATGGCGGAGAGACAGAGCCCGAGCACCGTACGGGTGTCCCGGGGGTCGACAATGCCGTCGTCGTAGAGCCGTCCGGAGAGGTGCAGCGCGGCCGACTCCGCCTCGATCTGCCGCTCCACCATGAGTCGCATGGCGGCGTCGGAGTCCTCGTCGTAGGGGCGGCCCCTGGCCTGGGCCGCCTGCCGGGCGACGATCGAGAGCACCCCGGCGAGCTGTGCCGGGCCCATCACCGCCGACTTCGCGTTCGGCCAGGTGAACAGGAACCTCGGCTCGTACGCCCGCCCGCACATGCCGTAGTTGCCCGCCCCGTACGACGCGCCGAGGTTGACCGTCAGGTGCGGAACGGTCGAGTTCGACACCGCGTTGATCATCAGTGCGCCGTGCTTGATGATGCCGCGCTGTTCGTACTCGGTGCCGACCATGTAGCCGGTGGTGTTCTGGAGGAACAGCAGTGGGGTGTCGGCGGCGTTGGCGAGCTGGATGAACTGGGCCGCCTTCTGCGCCTCCTCGGAGAACAGCACCCCCTGGACGTTCGCCAGCACACCGATCGGATAGCCGTGCAACTCGCCCCATCCGGTGGCCAGGGCGCGGCCGTACGCCGGCTTGAACTCGTCGAACTGCGAACCGTCCAGGATCCGGGCCAGTACCTCGCGCGGGTCGAACGGCACCCGCAGGTCGCCGCTGGGGATGCCGAGCAACTCCTCGGGGTCGTACTTCGGCGGCTCGGGGACGGTGGATCGGGGCGGCGGGCCGTGCTTGCGCCAGGCGAGCCGGCGTACGCACTGCCGGGCCAGGCGCAGTCCGTCCCGCTCGTCGGCGGCGACGAAGTCGGCCAGTCCGGAGGTGCCGGCGTGCATGGCCGCGCCGCCCAGTGACTCGTCGTCGGCCTCTTCGCCGGTGGCCATCTTGACCAGTGGCGGCCCGGCCAGGAAGACCTTCGCCCGGTCGCGCACCATGATGGTGTAGTCGGACATCCCCGGCACGTACGCCCCGCCGGCCGTCGCGGTGCCGAACACCACCGAGACGGTCGGGATCCGGGCCGCCGAGAGTCGGGTCAGGTCCCGGAAGACCCGCCCACCCGGGATGAAGATCTCCGCCTGGCTGGGCAGGTCGGCGCCGCCCGACTCGACCAGGTTGATCATCGGCAGCCGGTTCGCCAGCGCGATCTCGCCGGCCCGCTGGGTCTTGCGCAGGGTGTACGGGTTGACCGCGCCGCCGCGTACCGTCGGGTCGTTGGCGACGATCATGCACTCGACGCCCTCGACCACCCCGATCCCGGTGACCACGCTGGCGCCGGTCGGGAAGTCGGTGCCCCAGCCGGCGACCGGGGCGAGTTCCAGGAACGGGGCGTCCCGGTCGAGCAGCAGCTCGATCCGTTCCCGGGCCAGCAGTTTGCCCCGGGCGTGGTGCCGGGTCACGTACTTCTCTCCGCCGCCGGCCCGGGCGGCGTCCAGCGCGGCCTCCAGCTCCGCCAGCCGGTCCAGCATCGCCGCCCGGTTCTCCAGGTACGTCGGAGCCGCCGGATCGACGGCCGTCCGCAACACGCTCACGACCAGCTCCTCCTGTCCACGGTGGACCTCCTGTCCCGGTCCCCGATGGGCGACACCATCGGGTGATCGGTAACCCCGGCCACGGTCAGATCCCCAGGCTTCCCGCGACGATCTCGTTCATGATCTCCGTGGTGCCGCCGCCGATGCCCAGGATCCGGGCGTCCCGGTAGTGCCGTTCGACCTCGGAGTCCCGCAGGTAGCCGTACCCGCCGTGCAGTTGGACGGCCTGGTCGACCACCCAGTCACAGGCGGCAACTGCGGCGTTCTTGGCCATCGCGACCTCCGCCGGCACCTTCTCGCCGGCCGCCACCCGGTCGGCGACCTCCCGGACGTACGCACCGGCCGCCGCCGTCCGGGTGGCCATCTCGGCGAGCCGGTGCCGGACGACCTGCCGCCGCGCGAGCGGACTGCCGAAGGTGTGCCGGTCCCGGCACCAGGCCAGGGTCAGGTCGAGGCAGCGCCGGGCGGTCGCGTACGCCTGGGTGGCCAGGGAGAGCCGTTCGGTGCCGAACTGCCGCATGAGGGCGCCGAAGCCGGAGTTCTCGGCGCCGACCAGGTTCCGCACCGGCACCCGAACGTCGGTGAAGGACAGTGCGGCGGTGTCCGAGCAGTGCCAGCCGAGCTTGTCCAGCCGGCGGTCGACGGTGCAGCCCGGCGTGTCCTTGTCGACCACCAGCAGTGAGATGCCGGCCGCACCGGGTGGCCCGGTCCGGACGGCGGTGGTGACGAAGTCGGCCCGTACCCCGCTGGTGATAAAGGTCTTGGCACCGTTGACGAGGTAGTGGTCGCCGTCCCGGCGGGCGGTGGTACGCAGCGCCGCGACGTCCGAGCCGCCGTCCGGCTCGGTGACGGCGAGCGCCCCGATCCGGTCCCCAGCCAGGGCCGGCCGAACGTACCGGTCGACCAACTCGGCGGAGTCGCCGGTCACCCGTCGGCCGGCGGCGGCGGTTGTCGGTCTGTCGGCGGAGTCGGCGGTTGTCGGTTGGTCGGCGTGCTGCCAGGCTTCGACGATGTGCGGCACCGCGATGCCGTGCGTGAAGAGTGCGGCGACCAGCCCGGACGAACCGCCGGCCAGGATCAGCTCCTCGGTCACCGCGAGACTGTCCCGCAGGTCGCCGCCGCTGCCGCCGACCGCCTCCGGGAAGCCGACCCCGAGCAGGCCCAGCTCTGCGGCGGTGGCGTGCAGCGCCCGGGGCACCTCACCGGCCCGCTCCCAGCCGTCCAGGTGCGGCAGCACCTCGCGTACGACGAACCGCCGGGTCAGCTCGCGGAGCTGCCGCCGTTCGAGACTCTCCGGCGCGGTCATGAGGTGGCGGCGGGACTGGTCGGCGGCTCGTCGAGCAGCCGGGCCGGCAGGTCGACGAGTCGGGCGCGCAGCAGTTCGCCGAGCGCCTTGGCCTGCGGGTCGAACCGGGTCGAACCGGCGGCGCCGGCCCCCAGCAGGCCATGCAGGACGAAGTTGACCGCCCGTAGGTTCGGCAGTTCGTAGCGATCCACCGGCAGCGCGGCGGCCTCCGGCAGCAGTGTGCGCAGGCGCTCCACGGTCAGCCAGCCGCGCAGCCAGCGGTACCCGTCGGTCGACCGCGCCCACACCCCGAGGTTGGCGTCGCCGCCCTTGTCGCCCGACCGGGCCCCGACCAGCACCCCGAGCGGCAACCGCCGGGTCGGGCCGTCCTCCGCCGCTGAACCATCGCGCTCGCTCACGCTGTTGCTCTTGCGGTTACGGTTCCTCTCGCCGTCGCCGTCGCCGTCGCCGCTGCCGTCGCCGCTGCCGTCGTTGTGGCCGTTGCCGGCCCGGTAGCCGTTGCTGGGCTCGGGCTCGGGGTGGTCGGCGTACGGCGCGGTGAGCGTCGGGGGTGCGATCTCGACGCGCTCGCCGGAGGGCAGGACCGCGACCTGGCGTACCTGGTCCTGGGCGACCTCCTCGGCGGCGAAGACTCCGTACGGGCTGGCGTCGCCGGGCGGGGTGGTCAGGGTGCAGCCGGGATAGGAGGCCAGGGCCAGTTCGACGGCGGCGGCCGAGAAGGCCCGCCCGGCCCGCTTCGGGTCGGCGTCGGTCAGGTGTACGTGCAGCAGCGCGCTCGCCGTCTCGGTGTCGGCCGCGTCGGCGTGGTCGGTACGGGCGAGGGTGAACTCCAGCCCGTCGGTGCCGATCGCGTCGGTGAGCTGGGCTCGGACCAGTGCCGCCTTCGCCTCGATGTCGAGTCCACAGAGGACGAAGGTCATCGAGTTGCGGAAGCCGCCGAGCCGGGTCACCCCGACCTTGAGGGTGGGTGGCGGTGGGGTGCCGCGCGCCCCGCTGACGCGTACCCGGTCGGGGCCGGCGTCGGTCAGGATGACCGTGTCGAGCCGGCTGACCACGTCCGGGCCGAGGTAGTCGGGGCCGGCGATCTCGTACAGCAGTTGGGCGGTGACCGTCTCCCGGGTGACCGCGCCGCCGGTGCCCGGGTGCTTGGTGAGCACCGCCGAGCCGTCCGGGTGCAGTTCGGCGACGGGGAAACCGGGCCGGCGCCCGCCGTCCGGCAACTCCGTGAAGAAGCTGAAGTTGCCGCCGGTGACCTGGGCGCCGCATTCCAGCAGGTGGCCGGTGACGGTGGCCCCGGCGAGCGGATCGAGATCGTCCCGGGTCCAGCCGAAGTGGGCGATCGCCGGGCCGACCGTCAGCGAGGCGTCGGTGACCCGTCCGGTGACCACCACGTCCGCCCCCTCGCGCAGGCAGGCGGCGATGCCGAACGCCCCCAGGTACGCGTTCGCGGTCAACGTGCCCGGCCGGTCCAGGGCGTCGCCGTCGACGTACCCGATCCGGACCGGCAGCCCGAGCCGGTCGGCGAGGGTACCCAGCGCGGCGGCCAGCCCGGCCGGGTTGAGTCCGCCCGCGTTCGTCACAATCCGTACGCCCCGGTCCAGCGCGTTGCCGAGGCAGGGTTCGAGCTGCCGGAGGAAGGTGCGGGCGTAACCGAGCTGCGGGTCGCGCTGCCGGTCCCGGCCGAGGATCAGCATGGTCAGCTCGGCCAGGTAGTCGCCGGTCAGCACGTCGAGGTCGCCGCCGTCGAGCATCTCTCGCCAGGCGCTGGACCGGTCGCCGTAGAACCCGGACGCGTTGCCGATCCGCAGCACCTCCGCGCCGGCCCCGATCACGCCGCCCCGCCCGGCCCGGACAGCGCTGCTCGGTCGGGCCCCGACAGCGCAGCCCCGGTCGGTCCGGACACTGCCGTTTCGCTCGGTCCGTCGTGGCCGACCGGTGTGCGGTGGGCGGCGGGCTGTCGGCCGGGGCCGGGTGGGCCGGCGAAGACCTGGGCGATGCCGAGCCATTCGGTGGCGACCGGCCCGACCGCGACCAGGGCCAGGTCGGTGTGGTGCCGCCGCTGGGTGACCAGCAGGCAGAAGTCCAGCGCCGGCCCGGAGATCCGGTCCGCCGCGTCGGCCGGCCCGAACTGCCAGGAGTCGCCGTCGGGCCCGGTCAGCTCGATCCGTAGCGGTGCGTCGGGGACCGGGCGGCCGTGCGCGGCGAAGGCGTGTCCGACGGTACGGGCGCCGAGGTAGGCGACGTGCCGGAGCCGGGCGGTCGGCGTACGGGTGATGCCGAGCGCGTCGGCGACGTCTCCGCCGTGCGCCCAGGTCTCCATGATCCGGGCGGTGGCCATCGAGGTGGCCGACATCCGGGTGCCGTACCAGGGCAGTCGCTCGCCGGCCGGTACCCCGCGCAGGGCCAGGGCCAGCGCGGATCGGCCGTTCCGCCACCGGTCCAGCAACTCGGGCGGCGGGGCCAGGAACTCCGCCGCGCCCCGGTCGACGAAGCCGTCCGGATCGGTGGCCGCGTGCCGGATCGAGTGGGCGAACGCGTCGACGTCGGTCGCGGCCAGCGTGGCGACGTGGTCGGTCCAGGCGAGGTGGGCGATCTGGTGTGCGACGGTCCAGCCCGGCGCGGGGGTGGGCCGGCTCCAGTCGGCCTCGGGCAGCGCCACCACCAGGGTCTCCAGTTCCGCCGACTCGGCGGCCAGATCCGTCAGCAGACTGTCGAGGTCGACCATGCGGGGCTCCTTGCCGCTCGGCGGTGACGGGTCAGTGCGGTGCGGTGGCGAGGATCGAGGCGAGTTGTCGTTTCCAGGTGCCGAGCAGGGCGGCGCGTCGGGCCGAGTCGTCGGAGAGCAGGTTGGCCACCCCGAGCCCGCGGAGCAGGTCGAGGGTCGCCTGGATGGCCTCGCGTACCCCTGGTTGCCGCTCGTCGGCGCCGAGCAGTTCGACGGTGAGCCGGTGCATCTCGCGGCCGACCCGGGCCTCCAGCGGCACCAGTGCGTCCCGCAGCTCCGGATCGGTCCGACCGGCCAGCCACAGCTCCAGGGCGGCGACGAAGAGCGGCCCGGTGAACGCGGTGGCCAGCATGTCGACGACCCGGTCGAGCCGCTCGGGACCGGCCGGCAGGTCGACCGCCTCGGCGCGGATCTCGGCCGCCCGGCGCTCGGCCAGGTGCTCGACGGCGGCCATCACCAGCGCGCTCTTGGTCGGGTAGTGGTGCAGTTGGGCGCCCCGGGAGACGCCGGCCCGGGCCGCCACCACGGTTGTGGTGGTGCCGGACCAGCCGCGCTCGACCAGGCACTCCACGGTGGCTTCGAGCACCCGGGCCTGGGTGGCCCGGCTGCGTTCCCGCTGGGGCGTACGGGTCGGGGTGCCGGACATCTGCCCAGCCTGCCTGCCCCGAAACAAACAGTCAAGCCTGCTTGTTTCTGTCAGGTGGGAGCGGCTTTCCGGTCGTCCGGTGCAGGGCTCCTACCGTGGGAGAATGGGTCGTCCGAACCGACCTGGTCGTAGGCCCGCAGAGAGGCGATCGCGTATGTCGGGTGCGGCCTTGGTGGTGATCGCCGGTTCGATCGTGCTTTTTGCCGCGCTACTGCTGGTGATCATCGGGTTACTGGGTCGGCGTGCGCGGGCCGGGCGGCGGGCGGGCCGATACACGTCACGCTCAGGCAACTCGTCAGACAACAGCTCGTCGTCGACGGGCGGTGGATGAGGCCCGAAAGGTCGCCTTGCCGTAATTTGGAGTTGGTTGACGACGTCCTATGTGGATAGTACGTTGTGCCTGCTCCGTGTCGTGCCGGGGCAGTTGGCTTCGGGTTGAAGGGCAGGTCGACAGGATGTTCGACGAACTGATCGAGGAAGTCCAGGAAGACCTCGACGAGCTGGAGGACGCACTGGAGGACGTCGGCATCGACGTCGAGATCGACGGCGAGTGATCGTCCGGGGCGGTCGGCACGAGCCGGCTGCCCCGTCCCCGTCGGCACCGAAAACCACACCGGTAGTCCTGTCGTTCCGCTGAGTACGAACGTCGCGTGTACCGTCCGAGAGGGGCGTTCACCGTTGTCAGCGGCTGAGCCTCGCCCAGTCCCTTTGCCGGGAAGGTTGTCGCGGGTATGACCCAGACGGACACGATCGGGGCGCGGATCCGGTACTGGCGGCTACGCCGGGGCGGCATGACCCAGGCCGTGCTGGCTGGGCTGGCCGGGGTCTCGCAGTCGTACATTTCGCAGGTGGAGGCGGGACGTAAGGGCGTCGAACGTCGGTCGACCCTGGTCGGCATCGCCTCGGCGCTCCAGGTGACCGTCGCCGACCTGCTGGGCCTGCCCGGCGATCCGACCGATCCGGTCAAGGCAGGCGCCGCCGACACGGTACCGGCGATCTGGGCGGCCCTGATCGAGATCGAGGAGGGCGAGCGGCGTCCCCCGACCCGGACCGACGCGGAGTTGACGGCCGCGATCGCGTACAGCGCGGAGTTGCGGGACCGCGCGGACTACCCGGCCATCGCCCGTCTGCTGCCGGGCCTGATGCCGGATGCCGCCGCCCTCGGCGGGGTGTACCTAGCCCAAGTCGGGTACCACGCTGCGGCGTGCCTGCGACACCTCGGCTATCGGCATCTGGCGCTCTCGGCTGCCCGGGTGGCGTTGGCCGCCGCAGAGGCGGCCGAGTCGCCGGCTTGGATCGGCGCGGCCCGATTCGCCTGTACCCAGGCACTGCCGATCGAGGCGGCCGGGATCGCGAGTCGGGTTGCCGATCGGGCCCTGGCCGATCTCCAGGCTGCGGCGTCAGCCCGGGACGTACGCCAGATGCTCGGTCAACTGCACCTGTCGGCGGCCCTCACCTCCACGGTGGACGGCCGGCTCGACGACACCCGGGCGCATCTGGCGGAGGCGAGCCGGGAGGCGGAGGGCCTCGGTGAGCCCGAGGACGGTGCCGGCTTCAACCACTGCGGCTTCGGCCCGACCAACGTGGGGCTCTGGGAGATGTCGATCGCGGCGGAATGCGGCGAGTACGGCCGGGTGCTCGAACTGAGCCGTTCGGTCCGTCCCGATGCGCTGCGAGCCGCCATCCGGCATTCGTCGTACTGGATGGACCTCGGACGGGCGTTGGCGCACTCCGGCCGGTCCGATCGAGAGGCGCTTGTGGCGTTCATGCGAGCCGAACGCGCCGCGCCGGCACCGTTCGCGCTGAACCCGCTGGCCCGGGACGCGGTGTTGACGATGGTTCGCCGGGCGCGACGGCGTTCGGTCTCCGAGGACCTGCGGATCCTTGCCCGCAGGTTCGGTGTGGATGCTGCCGCATAACCGTGAGTAATTAGCCCACTGTTCAGCAATCCGTAGCCTTGCCGTCACGGAAGTGGCGCCCCGATCCCCGTCGGCAAACGGCATAGCGGGTGCCGCGTCCGCTCCGCAGGTGCGAGACGGCTTCCCCTTACCGCTTCGTACCTGGTCGACGGGTGCGGTGGTCGGTGCCGTGTGGGCCCGGCCGCCGCGCTCTCAGGAATCAGGACTTGGCGGCGAGGAGACTGCGATGCGCGGATGGTGGCGGGCCCGCCGGGCCGATGCGACGTTCGACCTGGTGGGACCGGCGACGACCTATCCCGCCCAGCGGGGCGGCTACGCCGAGGGCGCCGCCCCGGCCGAGCGGCAACCACCGGATCCGCCCGCGCCACCCGAGGAGCCATCGCCTGCGGGGGCAGAGCCGAGCACGGACGGGGAGATCGACGAGCCGGACAGGGCCGGCGGAACTGGCCGGCGGCGCGGGTACCGGCGGGACGGTATCGGCCGATGACGGAGCAGGCGGGGAGCGGTCGCCGCCCGGGGCTGGTGATTGCCCGGACCGTGATCGCGATGCGTCGGACCGCTGGGCGGTGCTGGCACTCCAGAGCGGACGGAACGGCGGGATGCGTCCTGCTCGACTGGGCAGTCGAGGGGGTCACTCGGCGTACTCTGAGGCTGGCCGCTCGGCGGATCGTCGCTGAGCACTGGCCGACCGCCGCTGATGGCTGTCCGGTCTGCGGGACGCCGGACTGCCCGGCGTTTCGGACCGCCGTCGCGTACCTGGATTTGATCGGCGACGACTACCTGCCACTGCCGGTACGGTCCGGCGATGCGCTGCTGGTACCGGCGGTCTCGACGGTGGTTGCCGTCCGGGCCGCCGATGCGGCGGTGGACGGGTCGGTCGGGTCGGCTCCAGAGTGATCAACACCGTATCCAACCGACCCGGGCACCGACGGCATGGCGGGGCGGAGAGGCAGGAGCCCCGCACCACCCGTCGGCGGTGATGCGGGGCTGGAGGCGTACGCGGTCAGACGCGGGCGCGGCGGGCCAGACGTTCCGGGTCGAGGATGATGATGCTCTTGCCGTCCAGGCGCAGCCAGCCGCGCGAGGCGAAGTCCGCGAGCGCCTTGTTGACGGTCTCCCGGGAGGCGCCGACGAGCTGGGCGATCTCCTCCTGGGTCAGGTCGTGGGTGACCCGGAGTACGCCGCCGTCCCGGGTGCCGAACCGGCCCGCCATCTGGAGCAGGTTCTTCGCCACCCGGCCGGGTACGTCGGTGAAGATCAGGTCGGCCAGGTTGTCGTTCGTCCGGCGCAGCCTGCGGGCGAGCACCCGGAGCAGTTGTTCTGCTATTTCCGGCCGATTGTTCAGCCACGGGCGCAGGGCCTGCTTGCGCAGCCGGGCGAGCCGGGTGTCGATCACGGCGGTGGCGGTCGCCGTACGCGGGCCGGGGTCGAACAGCGAGAGTTCGCCGACCATGTCGGACGGGCCCATCACGGCGATCAGGTTCTGTCGGCCGTCAGCGGCCCGTCGACCAACCTTGATCTTGCCACTCAGGACGATATAGAGGCTGTCGCCTGGTTCGCCCTCGTTGAAGACGATTTCGCCCTTGCGGACCTCAAGCGTCTCCATGTCCTTCGCGAGTGCCTCGGCAGCCTCGGGGTCCACGCCCTGGAAGATCCCGCTCCGAGCCAACACCTCGTCCATCGCGCACCTCCGCCCACGCGAGCCGTCCAGCGGCCGGGTTCCGGCCGGCGATCCGGCGCGCGCCGCCAAGTCTAGGCGCATGTGAAGAGTAATCGGAGGAGCACCCCTGGAATCTTGATCTGGTGCCGGGGCACGTAACCCCAGATGGGCCGGGGGTACGCCCGGTTTGCCGCGCAGTGTGCCGGGCCGGGCGGGTCACGTGCCGCCCGAACCGCGTAGAGGCACCGGACACTGGTTGGCTGCGAGACTGTCGAGCTGCCCCGTTTGTGCGTCCGATCGGGTTGGCGCCGGTTTCCGCCAGCCACGTCCGGAACGATCCAGGGCACGGCCGAGCGGCGGCGGGGACCGGCCGGACCGTAGAGTCGGCCGGTGCCTGTCGAGCCGCTGCTGACCCACCGTCCCGAGGACGGGCGGGACGTCCCGCTGCTGGTCTGGCGACTCGACCGGCCGGCCCTGGCGATCAGTTCCGGCCCGCTCGGCGGCGGGATCGGGGTACGACACTGGGTGGTCAACGCGACCGTGCCGATGTCGTACCGCCGGGACGACCCGGACGCCCACCTCGGTGAACTGGCCGACCACCTCGGCCTGCGCGGACCCGGGATCGGGCTGCTCACCGGCGTCGACGT
This sequence comes from Plantactinospora endophytica, assembly GCF_016862915.1. Lineage (GTDB taxonomy): Bacteria > Actinomycetota > Actinomycetes > Mycobacteriales > Micromonosporaceae > Plantactinospora > Plantactinospora endophytica. The sequence goes on from NZ_BONW01000001.1 coordinate 147,449, forward strand.
CGCGGAGGTGGTGATCGCCGACGACGCCGGTGTCCGGGTCTGGGCCACGGTGGGCCTGGGTGCCCCGATCTGGGCGGCGGCCGATCCCAACCCGGCACCCAACCAGGCACCGAACCCGGCCGGCCCGGCCCACCTCACCGGCCCGGCCCATCCGATCCGCCGAGCGCATCCGATTGGGCCGGCGCATCCGGTCGGCCCGGCCTACCCGGTCGGCACGGTCAACATCGTCGCGCTGTTGCCGGAGCGGTTGGCCGACGCTGCCCTGGTCAACGCCGTCGCCACGGTCACCGAGGCGAAGGCGCAGGCGTTGCGCGACCTGGGCCTGCCGGCCACCGGTACCGCCACCGACGCGGTTGCCGTGCTCTGCCCGCCCGACGGCCCGGCCGCCCCGTACGGCGGACCGAGGTCGCACTGGGGTGCCCGGCTGGCCCGCGCCGCCCACCGGGCGGTACGCGACGGCGGCGCCCGGCCGACCGTCCCCTGGTCGAGGCGGTGAAAGCGGGGCTGCGGCGGCAGCCCGGGTACGCCATCATGACTCCCGTCGATCTGATTGACACGGCGTCGTGCCGGCTACGGGGGAGCGATTCGATGCGACGACTCGGCGGCATCCTGCTGACCTTCGCGCTGGCCGGTGGGGTCGCCGGCTGTGGCGGTGGCGGTGGCGAGAAGTCCGGCCTGCTGCCGGTCCCGGAGACCTTCGTCGTCGAGGGCACCTCCCGGCTGACCGACCCGTTCGGCGACCTGGACTTGGAGTCGCGGGAGCTGCCCGACGACGCCGTACTCGTCGGTGCGGAGTACGAGGTGGCACTGGGCCGGTACGGCGTGGCGACCGAGCTGACCGAGGAGGCGGTCCGGGAGTTGCGGCTGCGGGGTCAGGCGCAGGCCGCGCCCTGGCTGGCCGGTGACGGCCGGGAGTTCCTACTGCTCCACCTGACCGAGCGCGACCAGCGCGAACGTGCCCTCTCCAACCGCTTCCCGAAGGCGGCGGTGCTGGTCGACGGCGAGGCCCGAGAACTCGGCGAGACGGCACTGCTGCCGAACGCGGTCGTCGTCGTCTCGGTACCGGCGGGATCGGACGCGGTCCTCGCGGTCACCGAGGGCGGGCAGACCCAGTCGATCAGCATTCGTACCGGCAAGCTCGTCGGACCGTCGCCGAAGCCGGTGGCGCCGAGGACGACCGCGCCCACGGCGGGCCGGCCGGTCGCCTCGGGTTCCGTGCGGCTGGCCGACTACGTCGCCGTGCCCCGCCGCGATCCGGGGATGGGCTGGGACGCCCTGATCGACGTCGACGTCGAGGTCGTACTGCGTGAATCCGACGAGAAGCGGGGCGCGGCCCCGGACGGCGCCCTCTGGGCACGGGTCGGCGTCAAACTGCACGCCAATCCCACCCGGGTCAACTTCAAGATCGATCTGGCCCGGAGCCTGACCATCAAGACGGCCGCCGGGCAGGTGCTGCGGATCCCGGCCGGTACGACGGTGACGGTGCCCAACTATCAGGCGCCGGGTTCGACGCTGACGGTCCCGGTCACCTGGTCCGAGGCGTTCCGGGTGCCGGCGGGAACGCGGAAGCTGTCGGTGACCTACCGGACCCGCGCGACCGTCGCCGGGAACGACGGGCGGAAGGAGGCGTTCGAGCGGCGCGACACCCGCAACACCGGCACCATCACCCTGAAGTGACGTGACCAGCCGGAGGTGACGGGACGGTGCGCCGTCCGGGGAAAGTCCCGACCGGCGGCGCGGCAACATCGCCCGGTCGGCGGTCGCCCCGGCCCGTCGATCCCGGTACTGTTCCCGAGCGATGTACGACACCGAGCCGCACACCCCGAAGTCCCGTCGTTCGCCCCGCAGCGCCGGCCGGACGGCCCTCGTCGTTACTGCGGTCCTCGTCGTGCTGCTCGGCACGGGTGTGGCCGGCGTGGCGGCGTTCAACATGCTCGGCGACGACGAGCCGGCCGGGCCGCAGGCGGCGCCCAGCGCCACCGGCTCCGCCTCGGCCGACGCGTCGCCCACAGGTGAGCCCGAGCCGAAGGTGATCTCGATGTCCGCCACCGGGGACATCGTGATGGGCAACGCACCGGGCCGGCTGCCGTCCAACGGCGGCAAGGGCTTCTTCGACTCGGTCGAGAAGGCGCTCGCCGCCGACCTGGTGATGGGCAACCTCGAAGAGCCGCTGACCGACGACACCGGTACCTCCAAGTGCGGCGCCAACTCCACCCGCTGCCACCAGTTCCGGGCCCCGCCGTCGTACGCCGCGCACCTCAAGGACGCCGGCTTCGAGCTGCTCAACCAGGCCAACAACCACGGGTACGACTACGGCAAGGCCGGCTACGAGAACACCCAGGAAGCTCTGGAGAAGTACGGACTGGAGCACACCGGCGCGCCCAACCAGATCACCGTGGTCGACGTCGAGGGCGTCAAGGTGGCCGTGGCCGGCTTCTCGTCGTACGTCTGGTCCAACAGCCTGATCAACATCAGCTCGGCGAAGAAGGTGATCCAGAAGGCCGCCACCATGGCGGACCTGGTCGTCGTGCAGGTGCACATGGGCGGCGAGGGGTCGGACAAGACCCGGGTACGGCCGGGCACCGAGATGTTCCTCGGCGAGAACCGGGGCGATCCGGTCAAGTTCTCCCGCTCGATGATCGACGCCGGCGCCGACCTGATCGTCGGGCACGGGCCGCACGTGATGCGGGCACTGGAGTTCTACAAGGGCCGGCTGATCGCGTACAGCCTCGGCAACTTCGCCGGTGGCGGCGGGACGCTCAGCAACAACGGGCGGCTGGGTTGGGGTGCCGTGTTGAAGGTGTCGCTGACCGCCGAGGGCGAATGGGCGGGCGGGCAGCTCATCTCGACGTACATGAACGGTGCGGGCAAGCCGACGATGGACTCGCAGCGGCGCGCGGCCGGCCTTGTCCGGGACCTGTGCAAGTCCGACTTTCCGAAGACCGGGGCGAAGCTGGCCGCCGACGGCAAGATCTCACCGCCGACCGCCGCGAGCTGAGCTGGTCTGTCCTGGGCCGAGTCGACCGCGCCCGAGGTGAGCCGGCCGGTTCCGAGCTGAGTGGGCTGGAGATGGCTGGGTCGGGCCTGGGCTGAGCCGAGGAGCGGGTGCGGTTCCGGTCCCAGGGTTCGGCCGCGTCGGGCTCCCGGGCGTTGTTGTCCGAACCGCGACGTAGGCTGGCCGGCGTGAGTGCGAGAGACGACTCCGCGAACGGCGCCGGGGTCGGGGTGGCGCCCGGCGAGGCGACCCGGGCGATCCGGGCGGCGCGGCCGAGCCGACGTACGGTGGAATCCGATCTTGGCCGCAAGCGGCGGGCCCGGCGGATCGGCCGGGCGTTGACCGAGACGCACCCGGACGCCCACTGCGAACTGGACCACCGAGGGCCGCTGCAACTGGCCGTGGCGACCATCCTCTCCGCCCAGTGCACCGACCAGCGGGTCAACGAGGTGACGCCCCGGCTGTTCGCACGCTATCCGACGGCGGCCGACTACGCCGGGGCGGACCGGGCCGAGCTGGAGGAGCTGATCCGGCCCACCGGCTTCTTCCGGAACAAGACCAACTCGTTGATCAACCTGGGTCGACAGCTCGTCGAGCGGTACGACGGCGAGGTGCCGCGCCGGATGACCGACCTGGTGACCCTGCCGGGAATCGGCCGGAAGACCGCCAACGTCATCCTCGGAAACGCCTTCGGGGTGCCCGGGATCACCGTCGACACCCACTTCGACCGGCTCACGCATCGCTGGGAGCTGACGACCGAAACCGATCCGGTCAAGATCGAGCACGCCGTCGGCGCACTGTTCGAGCGGCGCGACTGGACCATGCTGTCGCATCGGGTGATCTTCCACGGGCGGCGGGTCTGCCACGCCCGCAAACCCGCCTGCGGCGCCTGCACGCTGGCCCGGCTCTGCCCCTCCTACGGCCTCGGCCCGACCGATCCGGCCGCCGCCGCGAAACTGCTCAAGGGTCCGCGGGCCCGCGAGCTTGCGGTGCAGGCCGGGGTCGATCCCGACCTGGTGCCGGCGACCGCCGCCGTCGGCGACGTTCCGTGAAGCGGCTGCCGTTCGGCGGGGCGCTGCTGGCGGTGCTGCTGCTGGCCGCCGCCTGCACCGGCCCGGACGCGGCATCGGAGACGACCGGCCCGGCATCCGGCGACGACAGCGGCACGACGACGGCCTTCGCCGACTGCGGCGCCCTGACCACCCCGCTCGCCGCGCCCACCGCGTCGAACACCCCGGTCGGCGCGTCCGGCACGCCGGCCGGAGCCGGAGCCGGCGGGGTGCTGCCGGCGCTGTCCCTGCCCTGTTTCGTCGGCGAGGGTCCGGTCGCCGTCGGCGAGCTGCGTGGGCCGGCCGTCGTCAACCTGTGGGCCTCCTGGTGCCCGCCGTGCCGCAAGGAGCTGCCCGCCTTCCAGCGGCTCGCCGAGCGGGCCGGCGACCGGATCCGGGTGGTCGGCGTGAACACCGGGGACGGGCGGTCCGCCGCCCGGTCGATCGGCGAGGACTTCGGGCTGGAGTTCCCGAACCTCTACGACCGCGACCAGAAGCTGTTGCGTGGGCTGGGCGGCCGGGCAGTCCTGCCGGTCACGCTTCTGGTGGACGCGCAGGGGCGGATCAAACACCGGGACGAGACCGGGGTACTCGACGACGCCGAGCTGACCGCACTGGTCCGGCAGCACCTGGGGGTGGCGGTGCCGTCGTGACCGAGCCGCAGCTTCCGGCATGGTGCGAGCCGCTGCTCACCCGGGTCAGGTCGGCCCGTGCCGAGGACTTCACCCGGCTACGCACCCCGGCCAACGGCGGGCGGGCCAGTGCCGTACTGGTCCTCCTCGGCGAGCAGCCGGAGCACGGGCTCGACGTGCTGATCCTGCAACGGGCCGCCACCCTGCGTACGCACGCCGGGCAGCCGGCGTTTCCGGGCGGGGCGTGCGACCCGGACGACAAGGACGAGGCGGCGACCGCCCTGCGCGAGGCGCACGAGGAGGTCGGCCTCGATCCGGAGAGCGTCACCGTACTGGCCCAGCTTCCCCGGCTGTGGATTCCGGTGAGCAGCTTCGTGGTCACCCCGATCCTCGCCTGGTGGCACCGACCGCATCCGGTGCACTCCCGGGAGCCGGCCGAGGTGGCACACGTGGCCCGGCTGCCGATCGCGGAACTCGTCGACCCGGCCAACCGGGTCCGGGTACGCCATCCCAGCGGCTGGATCGGCCCGGCCTTCCAGTCCCGGGGCATGTTGGTCTGGGGCTTCACCGCCGGAGTCCTGGCCACGTTGCTGGAAATGGCCGGCTGGGCGCGGCCCTGGCCGCAGGACCGGGTGCTGGACCTGCCGCCGACCAGCCCGCCACCGACTCCGACGGCCGGCACCGGCGAGCCCGACGAAGCGACAGCACACCCCTGAGCGGCGTTCAGCCTGCGGGACGACGGCACGCGGCCGGAAACAGATTCGGTTGTCTACTGCGGTGGCCCGGGCCATTCCCAGATCGCCCCCGTACCCTTAACGGGTGTCGGTGGTGGATGTCGTACTGATTCTGCTCATGTTGCTGTTCGCGATCAGCGGCTACCGGCAGGGGTTCGTCATCGGCCTGCTCTCCTTCACCGGGTTCTTCGGCGGCGCCCTGATCGGGTTGCAGGTCGGCCCGCTGCTCGCGCAGCAGTTCTCCAGCAACTCGACCCGGGTCGTGGTCGCACTCGTCTCGATCTTCGGACTGGCGGTGCTCGGCCAGGCCCTCGCCGGCTGGCTCGGCTCACACCTGCGGCACGCCATCACCAGCCAGGCCGGCCGTACGGCGGACGACGTCGGCGGTGCGGTGGTCTCGCTGCTCGCCGTACTCCTGGTGGCCTGGCTGGTGGCCGTCCCGCTGGCCTCCTCGTCGCTGCCCTGGCTGGCCAGCGCGGTCCGGAACAGCGCACTGCTGACCGTGGTGGACCGGGTGCTGCCGCCCGAGGCGCAGGCGCTGTCCCGGGCGCTGCGGGACACGGTCGACACCAACGGCTTCCCGGACGTCTTCGGCGGGCTGGCCCCGACCCGGTCCCGCGAGGTGGCCTCGCCCGATCCGGCCCTGGCCGGCTCACAGGTCGTGGTGAACGGTCGACGCTCGGTGGTCAAGGTGCTCGGCAACGCGCCCAGTTGCCAGCGCCGGATCGAGGGCTCCGGTTTCGTGTACGCCGAGGACCGGGTGATGACCAACGCGCACGTGGTGGCCGGCACCAGGAGCGTCTCCGTCGAGGTGAACGGTGACCGGCACAACGCCCGGGTCGTCGTCTACGACCCCGACCGCGACCTGGCCGTGCTGTACGTGCCGAACCTGTCCGCCCCGGTGATGCGGTTCGCCACCGGCGAGGCGGCGATCGAGGACGACGCCATCGTGCTCGGGTTTCCGCTGGACGGCCCGTACAACGCGCAGCCCGCCCGGATCCGGGACGTCGGCGAGATCGCCGGGCCGGACATCTACGAGTCGGGCCGGGTGAACCGGGAGATCTACACGATCCGGGGGCTGGTGCGCAGTGGCAACTCCGGCGGCCCGCTGGTGGCACCCGACGGCCAGGTACTCGGGGTGATCTTCGCGGCGGCGGCGGACGACCCGAACACCGGCTTCGCGGTGACGGCCGACGAGGCCCGGTCCACCGCCAGCACCGGCCTGGAACGGACCCGGGTCACCAACACCGGCGCCTGCACCTGACGGGAGCAGGGCGGCAGCCGACGGCTCCCGGGCGAGGAGCCCGCGAGCACGGCGAGGAACCCGCACCTGACGGGGGCCGGGGCAGCCGGCCGGCGGCGGAGGGGCTCGGTCAGGGACGGTCGCGGTGTAGCCGGCGGCGGACCACCAGGGCCACCCCGGCGGCGAGTACGAGGAAGAGCACTCCGCCGCCGTTCCACAACGCGGACAGCGGGCGGCCGAGCTGGTTGCCCGCCGGTTCGGCGGTCCAGTCGGCCGAGCGGCCGGACGCCGCCGTACCGACGCCCTCCGGTCCCTCGGAGGCCGGTGGGCTGGTCGGCTCCTGGCCGGGTGCCGAGCCGAACCCGGCGACGCCGGGCGGCGCCTCGCCGTCGTCCAGCGGATTCGTCCGTACGCTGGACACCTCGCCGTTCAGCGCGGCGACCGGGTCGACGACGCCGAAGCCGAACCGGTCGTCCCGGCCGGACGGCCCGACGTCCCGAGCGGTGTTGATCAGCCGGTTGACCACGTCACCGGCGGACATCTTCGGCCAGTGTGACCGGACCAGGGCCGCCGACGCGGCCACCAGCGGTGCGGCGAAGCTGGTGCCCTGGACCCGCCAGAAACCGCCGGGGCGGGCCCCGGTGAGCCCGGTGGCCGGGGCGGAGAGCACCGTCTCCGGGCCGGTGATCGAGCCGGACCAGAGCGCGTCGCTCTCGCGTTCCAGGCCCGCCACCGCGACCACGCCCGGCTCCCGGGCCGGATACCAGACCCGCTTGCCGGCGGACGAACCCAGGTTGCCGGTGCAGGCGACCACGACCACGTCCCGGGCGGCGGCGTAGTCGAGGGCGGCGGCCAGCGCCGGGCTGTCCCCGGTACCGCCGAGCGACAGGTTGACCACCTGGGCGCCGTTGTCGACCGCCCAGCGGACGCCCTTCGCCACGATCAGCGCGTCGTCGTAGCGGTTCTCCTCGTCCAGCACCCGGACGGGCAGGATCTTGGCCTTGGGGGCGAGGCCGACCACGCCCCGGGTGTCGTCGTTGCGGCCGGCGATCAGCGCGGCGACGGTGGTGCCGTGCCCGACCGGGTCGGTCTGCCCGTTGCCGGTCCCTTCGACCAGGTCGATGCCGGGCAGCACCTGGCCGGCGAGGTCGGCGTGCGAGGCGTCCACCCCGGAGTCGACCACCGCCACCGTGATGCCCTTGCCGGTGGCGACCTTCCAGGCGGCCTTGGCGTTGAACGCGGCCAACTGCCACTGCTCGTCGCGCACCGCGTCGGCGACCACGGGCAGCCTGACCGGCGGCGCCGGCACGGCGGCGGTCGCCGGTGCCGGGCGCGGACCGACCAGCGATCCGGCGATCCCGGCCGTGGCGAGCAGCGCCGCTCCGGCGACCCGGGCGACAGCACGTTCGTGTTGATGCGGCAGCCTGGTCACAGCATGGTCATTTCACCCCGGGGGTCACACGATGCACGGAGGTTACCCCGTTTCACCCCCGTCGCGTGGTGAAACTTTGCAACCGATCTGAGATCGACTGTCCACCGCCCCGAGACCGGAAGGCCCGGCCGTCCCGGTGATCGGGTCGGCCGGGCCTCCAGGCTCGACGGATGGTCGGATCAGGTGGACGGCAGGTACGCGAGCTGCACGAGCCGGACGCCTTCCTTGCGGGTGATCAGCCGGCCCCGGCCGGGCGGCATCGGGCCGGGGCGTACCGAGCCGATCAACGCGCCCTCGTCCTTGCTGCCCGACATCACCAGACCGGGCGAGGAGAGCTCCCGCAGGCGCTGGATGATCGGCTCGTAGAGCGACCGGGAGGCGCCACCCGAGCGCCGGGTCAGCACCAGGTGCAGACCGACGTCCCGAGCCTGCGGGAGGTATTCCACCAGCGGCAGCAGCGGGTTGTTCGGGCCGGTGGCGACCAGGTCGTAGTCGTCGACGAGTACGAACAGTTCCGGACCGGTCCACCAGGAGCGGTCCCGGAGCTGCTGCGGGGTGACGTCCGGCCCCGGCAGCCGGCGCTGCATGTAACCGGCGACCGACTCGATCAGCTCGCTGGTCGCCTGGGCCGCGGTGCCGTACCCGATCAGGTGGTCGGACTGGATCACGCCCAGCAGGCTGCGCCGGAAGTCGACCAGGATGATCCGGGCCTGCTCCGGGGTGTACCGGCTGGTGATCGAGGTGGCCAGTGCGCGCAGGAAGGACGACTTGCCGCACTCGGCGTCGCCGAAGAGCAGGAAGTGCGGCTCGGAGGCGAAGTCGACCGCCACCTGCTGGAGGTCCGCCTCGGAGATGCCGATCGGCAGCCGCAGGCCGGCCGCACCGGCGATGTCCATGTCGGCGTACGGCAGCACCGGCGGGAGCAGCCGGACCCGGGGTGCCGGTGCGCCGCTCCAGTTGCCGGCAACCGCCTTGACCAGGGCCTGGGTCTGCCCGCCGCTCAGGCTGGACAGCTCCGGCAGCACGGTCAGGAAGTGCAGGCTCTCGGCCGTGATGCCCCGACCCGGCGTCTTCTCCGGCACGTTCACCGCCGCCTTGCGGGAGACGATCGAGTCGGTGGGGTCACCGAGCCGCAGCTCCAGCCGGGAGCCGAACAGGTCGCGGATCGCCGGCCGGAAGTCCATCCAGCGGGGCGCCGCCGCGACCACGTGCACGCCGTACGAGAGGCCACGGGTGGCGATGTCGGTGACCAGGGGTTCCAGGTCGTCGTACTCGCCGCGGAGGGTGGGCCAGCCGTCGATGACCAGGAACACGTCACCGAACGGGTCGGCGCCGACCCCGACCCCGCCGGCCGAGGCGCGCCGCTTCCGGTACGCCGGCATCGACTCCACGCCCAGCTCGGCGAAGCGCTGCTCACGCTCGTTGAGCAGGGTGGAGATCTCACCGACGGTACGGCGCACCGCCGCCGCCTCGGACCGCCCGGCGACCCCGCCGACGTGCGGCAGGTCGCGCAGCGCCGCCAGCGAGCCGCCACCGAAGTCGAGGCAGTAGACCTGCACCTCGGCCGGGGTGTGGGTGAGCGCCAGCCCGCAGATCATCGTGCGCAGCAGGCTGGACTTGCCGGACTGCGGACCGCCGGCCACCGCCACGTGCCCGGCGCCGCCCTCCAGGCTGAGCCAGAGCAGGTCACGCCGCTGCTCGAACGGCTTGTCGATCATCGCCACCGGCACCTGGAGCGCGCCGTGCAGCTCGGGGTTGCCGAAGGTGAGCCCGCGCGCCGGGTCGGTGACCACCGGGCCGAGGATTTCGTCCAGCGCCGGGGCCTGGGACAGCGGCGGCAGCCACACCTGGTGGGCCGGCGGGCCCTGGCCGACCAGCCGGGAGACCATCACGTCGAGCAGGCTCTGCGCCGTCGGGTCCTCCGGGACCGGCTTCGGGGCGGCCGGCACCACCGGCTTGGTGACCGGAGCGAAGTGCGTCGAGTACGACAGCAGCAGCGGCCCGGTGTAGCCCTGCGCGCCCGGCCCACCCACTGCGGTCTTCTGGTAGGGCCCGGAGACGTACGCCGCCTTGAACCGGACCAGTGGCTCGGTGCCGAACTTCAGGTAGCCGTGTCCCGGTGCCCGGGGCAGCTCGTACGCGTCCGGCACGCCGAGCACCGCCCGGGACTCCAGCGCGGAGAAGGTACGCAGACCGATCCGGTACGACAGGTGCGTGTCCAGCCCGCGCAGCCGGCCCTCCTCCAGCCGCTGCGAGGCGAGCAGCAGGTGCACCCCGAGCGACCGGCCCAGCCGGCCGATCTGCACGAAGAGGTCGATGAAGTCGGGCTTGGCGCTGAGCAGCTCGGAGAACTCGTCACAGATGATCAGCAGCGAGGGGAGCGGGGCCAGCGCGGCACCGCCGGAGCGGGCCTTGTCGTAGTCCTTCAGGTTGGCGTAGTTGCCGGCCTTACGCAGCAACTCCTGCCGGCGGATCATCTCGCCGTTGATCGCGTCCACCATCCGGTCGACCAGCGGCAGCTCGTCGGCCAGGTTGGTGATCACGGCGGCGGTGTGCGGCAGCCGGTCCAGCGAGGCGAAGGTCGCGCCACCCTTGAAGTCGACGAGGACGAAGTTGAGCGCCTCGGACGAGTGCGTCGCCGCCAACCCGAGCACCAGGGTGCGGAGCAGCTCGGACTTACCGGAACCGGTGGCGCCGATCAGCAGGCCGTGCGGGCCCATACCGTCCTGGGCGGACTCCTTGAGGTCCAGGTCGACCACGCCGCCGTCGGCGCCGACACCGATCGGCACCCGCAGCTTGTCCCGGTTCGGCCGGGGCGCCCAGCCCTGCACCGTGCTGAAGTTCTCCGGGTCGCCGACCCCGAGCAGCTCGCCCAGGGTCATCTCCTTGACCAGCGGGGCGTCCGAGGAGCCCTTCTGGGCGGCGGCCAGCCGCAGCGGGGCGAGCCGGCGGGCGACCGCCTCGGCCTCCTCGACGCTGAGCCGGTCCGGGGTGCCGACCTCGGCGTCCCCGTCCATGGTGAAGGTGTTCAGCCGGTCGCCGACGGTCTCCAGCACCAGCGTGGCCCGGTCGAGCAACCGGGGCGGCGGGCTGTCCAGGTCGATGATGGTGACCGCGTCGATGCCGCTGTCCCCGGCCAGATAGCTGGCGCCGTTCAGGTCGCCGCCGTCGAGCACGATCACCACGTGCGGGCCGTCGGTCGCCGGGCCGGAGAGGCTGAACCGGGAGCGGTTGCCGACCACGTCGTCGATGAGCTTCTCCAGCTCCACGGCGGAGCTGGCGACCAGGCGTACCGGGCCGAGGGCGTCGACGGCGGTCGGGTGGTGGGCGTGCGGCAGCCACTTGGCCCACTCCCACCGGGCCCGGCGTTCCGGCCCGGCGCAGATCGCGACCAGCAGCTCCTCCGGGGCGTGGAAGACGGAGAGCTGGGTCAGCACCGCCCGGGCCAGCGCCTGCGGGTCGCCGCCGGACGGCTCACGGGACAGGTCGCGCTGGCCGGGACCGTTGCGCACGAAGACCCGGGCGAAACCCCGGATGGAGAGCGCCACCGGCAGGTCCGGCACCACCGAGTACGCGTCGAGGAACCGGCGCAGCGCACCGGCGGTCATCGGCTCCAGGTCCTCCAGCGGCCGGGTCACCGGCGGCACCAGCGGGGTGGCCAGGGTCTGCGGGCCGACCGCGACCCGGACCACGCCGAAGTCGCCGTCGCTGGGGCGCCGCTCCCAGACCCGGTAACTGCCCACCGTGGACCAGAGCTGGGCCGGGTCGGGGTGCCGGTAGAAGAGGCCGGCCCGCTGCTTGGAGGCGGTCTCCCGGACCCGTCGCCGCAGCGTCGCCAGGTGTCGCAGGTATTCCCGGCGGGCCTGCATCATCTCGGACTTCTTCGGCGAGCCGGAGGCGCTGCCCCAGGAGGAGGCCACCATGGCCAGCGAGGAGACGCCGAACATCGCGCCGACGACGTACGAGTACGCGCCGCCGCCGCGACCGAACATCATCGCCATCGCGACGGAGCCGCCGAGCATCGGCAGCACCATCATGAGCTGCTGCCACTTGCCACCGGTGGCCTGCGGGATCTCGGGCGGCGCCTCGACGGCGAGTTCGCCGGTCGGAATGTCCGGCGCCGGCCGGCGCGGCGGGCGCTTGATGACGACGGTGCTCACCGGTCGCCTCCGCCCGCTCGGCCGGCAGCACCGTGGCGCAGGCCACCGTGGTCCACATGGGACCTGCTGGCGAAAGACAGGAAACCAGGCACTGGTCGCCACCTCCCCTAAGGCCGCGCCGACGGTCGTAGTTGGCCGTCCCGGCGGGCCATCCGACGCCCCCGCGTCGCAAATGTCATCGCGCTCGGTCGGACGAGCTTGACCCATCCTAGGTAAAGTGCGGTCGTCCGCGCAGCCATGGGTTGCCCCCTCGATGGAGGACTGTCGATGAGTACCGGGCTCGCCCGCGTCACGATCAGCGCGCCGCAGCGACGGGTGGACGTCGCGCTGCCCGAACACCTGCCGCTGGCCGAACTTCTGCCCGAGGTTCTCCGGCATGCCGGCGAGGGGTTGGCGGACGACGGCGAGAAGCACGGCGGCTGGCTGCTGCGCCGTACCGACGGCGAACCGCTGGCCGCCGGCAAGGCCCTGCTGCCGCAGGGGGTACGCGACGGCGACGTGCTGCACCTGGTGCCGGCCCGGGCACAGTGGCCGGAACTGGAATACGACGACGTCGTGGAGGCGATCGCCGACGGAGCCCGCCGCCGGGGTAGCGCCTGGTCCGGCCGGAACACCCGGATCGGCACGTTGAGCGCGGCGGGTGCCCTGCTCACCGTCTGCCTGCTCGCGGTGATCGCCGGTGGTACGGCGTGGCAACTGGGCGCCTTCGTGGCCCTCGGAGCGGCCGTACTGCTGTCGTTGGCCGCAGTGGTGGCCTCCCGGGCGTACGGGGACGCCACGGCCGGTGCCGCCCTCGGCGGGTACGCGATGCCGTTCGCCTTCTTCGGCGGTGCCCTGCTGGTGGCCTCCGGCGACCCGGTGGGGGTGGTCGGTCCGGTCCGCTGGCTCGGTGCGCCCGAGGCACTGGCCGGATCGGTAGCGTTGCTGCTGATCGCGGTGCTCGGCATGGTCGGGGTCGCCGCCGGGCTGCGGGTCTACGCCGCCGGGGTCTCGGTCGGGCTGCTCGGCGCGGTGACCGCGCTGGTCGGGTTCCTGCTGTCGGCGGCCGGCTCCGCCGCGATCCTGATGGCCGCGCTGGTCTGCGCGATCGGGATGCTGCCGCTGCTGGCGATCCGGTTCGGCAAGCTGCCGATGCCGCCGATCACGCTGCCGACCGGTGCCGAGGCGGCCGAGGGCTTCACGGCGGCCAGCCCGGTGGCGAGCGGGGTACGCGAGCGGCCGGACCGGGGGCGGGTCTTCGCGGCGGTCGCCCGGACCGAGGAGATGCTCACCGGGATGCTGGTCGGGCACGCCGTACTGGCCGTGTTGGCGGCACTGGTGCTGGTGGTCGCGGGCGGGTTCTCGGGCCGGCTGATGGTCGCGGTCTCGGCCGCCGCCCTGCTGCTCCGGTCGCGGCTGTTCGTCACGGTTCGACAACGGGTTCCGCTGATGGCCGCCGGGGTCGGCTCCGCCGTGGTGCTCGGGATCGCCCTGCTGTTCCGGGCGCAGGAGACCGGCCTGCTGCTGCTCACCGCCGGTGGGCTGGCGTTCGCCCTGGTGGTGGTCGGGGCCGGCGCGACGTACTCGAAGCGGGAGCCGGGGCCGTACCTCGGGCGGACCGCCGACATCATCGACACCCTGATGGTGGTCGCGGTGGTGCCGGTGGCGTGCGCGGTGCTTGGCCTGTACGCCCAGGCCCGGGGCCTGCTCGGCTGACGCCCGGGCCGGCCCGGGCCGGCCGTGCTGATCATGAAATCGGCCGGTGGCTCCCCTCGGGGATGCCGCCGGCCGTTCGCTGTCCGGGTGGGGTCAGTGCGGCGACTCGCCCCGTTCGACCGCTTCCTGGTGCCGACGGTAGGAACTCCGGATCTCGGCCTCGGCCTCGGTCCGACCGACCCAGGTGGCGCCTTCGACCGACTTGCCCGGTTCGAGGTCCTTGTACACCTCGAAGAAGTGCTGGATCTCCAGCCGGTCGAACTCGCCGAGGTGGTGGATGTCCCGGAGGTGCTCCTGACGCGGGTCCTCGTACGGCACGCAGAGGACCTTGTCGTCGCCGCCCTTCTCGTCCGTCATCCGGAACATGCCGATCGTCCGGCACCGGATGAGGCAACCTGGAAACGTGGGTTCGGGTACCAGTACCAGGGCGTCGAGGGGGTCGCCGTCCTCACCCAGCGTGCCTTCGATGAAACCGTAGTCGGCCGGGTACTGGGTCGACGTGAAGAGTGTGCGGTCCAGCCGGATCCGGCCGGTCGCGTGGTCCACCTCGTACTTGTTGCGGTGACCCTTGGGGATCTCAACCGTGACGTCGAAATCCATCTCGCACGCTCCCTCGTTTGCCGGCGCTGGCCAACGGAACCACAACGGTCGGCACCTGCGCGGGTGATCTGGGCGATTCACCTTGCTGCGCCGGCCCCCGTGCGGTGTTCGGACCAAAGTAGTGTCGCCTAGGCAGATTTCGACGGGGAGGAGGGGCCGGTGGGGAGTGAAGATTCACACTCGGGCCTGACCGGAGAGAACCCGCCGGACCGTCCGGCGCAGGGCCGGGTGGTCGTGCCGGGGGCCAGCGGGCCGCAGCCGCCCGCCGGGTCGCCGCCTGCCCGTGGCCGGGCGGTCGTGCCGCTGCCCGCCAGCGTGCCGATCCCGCCGTCGAACACACCGAACCCGCCACCGAACCCGTCGGGTCGGGCCACGCCTCCGCCCGCCGCCGAGAGCTGGTCCGGGCAGCACCTCCCGATTCCGCCGAGCGCCGCCGGCCGGGCCGGGCCGGACGTGCCCACCCCGCCACCCACTGCGGCCGACTGGTCGGGACAGAACGTTCCGGCACCGCCGGCCGGGTCGGGGCGGGCGACCCCGCCGGCCGGTGCCGGCTGGTCGGGGCAGAACCCGGCCGTTCCGCCCGGCGGGCCGGGAAGTTCTCCGGTCGACGGTTCCGGCTGGTCGGACCGGCCCGCGCCGCCGGCCTGGCCGGGCCGGTCGACCGGTGACGCGCCGGGTGCGTCGGGCGCCCTCGGTGGTCCACCACCTCCGGGTACGACGGCTCCGGCCCGCCCGCCGTCGGGCAACAGCGCGCCACCGGGCGCCACGCCACCGGGCGGGACGGTTCCCGGGGGCGTACCCGCGCCGGGCGGCCGTCGCCGGGGCAGGCTGGTCGGCACGCTCGCCACCCTGCTGGTGCTCGCGCTCGCCGTCGCCGGGGTGGCCGTGCTCCGCCCCGGGCCGGTGGACGGCTGGCTGGGCGGGGACGACTCCGCCACCCCCGGCGCGGTCGACCCGAGCGAACCGGCGCCACCACCCGTACTCGCCGCCGTCGGCAGCACCGCGCCGGTGCCCACCCCGGAGGGCGTACGGGCCGCGCTGACCCCGCTGCTCACCGGCTCCACGCTCGGCGACGAGGTGAACATCTCGGTGGTCGACGCGGTCACCGGGCAGGCGCTCTACGAGAAGGGGCAGGACACCCCGACCGTACCGGCGTCGACCACGAAACTGGTGACTGCGGCGGCCGTACTGGCGGCCCGGGGGCCGGCGTACCGGATCGGCACCCGGGCGGTGGCCGGGGCGAACCCGGGCGAGGTGGTGCTGATCGGCGCCGGTGACCCGACGCTGGCGGTGAACGCCACCGGCTGGTACCCGGGCGCCGGCCGGCTCGACCGGCTGGCCGCCCAGGTGAAGAAGGCGCTCGGCGGCACCGCCCCGACGAAGGTTGTCGTCGACGGCACGCTCTTCCCCGGCCCGGTCGTCGAGCCGGACTGGGACTCGGACATCCCCACCGGCGGGTTCGGTGCGGTGATCACGGCGCTGATGACCGACGGCGCCCGGAAGGACCCGGAGGACAAGGGCCGGGGCCAGGAGCGGTACGCCAAGCCCGACGAGGCGGCCGGTCGGGCCTTCGCCAAGCTGCTCGGGCTGCCGAACTCGGCGGTGGTCAGCGGCAAGGCACCGGCCGCCGCCGCCACCGCACCCGCTGCGGCGGCCAGTGCCAGCCCCGGCGCCCAGAGCGCCGGCCCACCGGTCGCCGGTGCGGAGCTGGGCCGGGTCGAGTCCCCGCCGATGATCCGGCTGGTCGAGTTCATGCTCCGGGAGAGCGACAACGTGGTGGCCGAGGCGCTGGCCCGGCAGGTGGCGCTGACCCGCGACAAGCCGGCCTCGTTCGTCGGCGCGGCGGAGGCGGTGGACGAGATGGTCGGCGAACTCGGCCTGCCGGTGGCGGAGAGCGCGCTGGCCGACGGCAGCGGGCTGTCCCGGGCCAACCGGGTCACCCCGAGCCTGCTGACCGACGTGCTGACGCTGTCGGCGAAGGGAAGCCGGCCGGAACTCGCGGGACTGTTCCCGGGGCTGCCCGTGGCGGCCTGGTCGGGCACGCTCAGCGACCGGTTCGACCGGTCGGGCGAGAAACCGACCAGGGCCGGGGCCGGCGTGGTACGCGCCAAGACCGGCACGCTGAGCGGGGTGCACGCGATCTCCGGCGTGGTGACCACCGCCGACGGCCGACTGCTGGCCTTCGCCGTACTCGCCAACCGGGTGCCGGTGGGGCAGGACGAGGCGCAGCCCGAGCTGGACCGGATCGCCACCACCCTGGCCGGCTGCGGCTGCCGCTGAGCACCCGAGGCAGGGGTGGTGGTGTGAACACCCGGGTACGGTGGTGGTATGGCGCAGTTCGTGGACTGGGATCTGGCCGCCGCCACCGCCGGGGCGTTGGGAAAGTCGGGACCACGCGTCTCGTACGACGAGGCGACCGAGGTGGTGGCCGAGCTGCGTCGGTTGACCGACGAGGCCGCCGGCCACGTGCTGGCGTACACGGGGTTGCGGTCGCAGGTGGCCCATCCGCCGGTACGGGTGGTGGACCGGCGGGACTGGGCGGCGACCAACATCGCCGGGCTGCGTGAGGTGATCACTCCGCTGATCACCCGCCTCTCCGGGGACAAGCCGCCCGGGGTCATCACCGACACGATCGGGTCCCGGCTGACCGGGGTGCAGGCCGGCACGGTGCTGGCCTACCTCTCCGGCCGGGTCCTCGGCCAGTACGAGGTCTTCTCCGCCGACCCGGGTCAACTGTTGCTGGTCGCCCCGAACATCGTCGAGGTGGAGCGGAAGTTGCAGGCCGACCCGCGCGACTTCCGGCTCTGGGTCTGCCTGCACGAGGTGACCCACCGCACCCAGTTCACCGCCGTGCCGTGGATGCGCGGGCACTTCCTCGGCGAGGTGCAGGCGTTCGTGGACGCCTCCCAGGCCGGCGGGGACAACTTCCTCGACCGGATCCGACGCGGTGTCGGCACCCTCTCCGACTCGATCCGCAACCCGGAGAGCCGGGCCAGCGTCCTGGACATCGTGCAGACGCCCGGCCAGCGGGCCGTACTCGACCGGCTGACGTCGCTGATGACCCTGTTGGAGGGGCACGCGGAGTTCGTGATGGACGGCGTCGGGCCGGAGGTTATCCCGAGCGTCGAGTCGATCCGGGCCAAGTTCAACCGGCGCCGCGAGTCCGGCAACCCGCTGGAGAAGGCGATCCGCAAGCTGCTCGGCGTCGACGTGAAGATGCGCCAGTACGCGGAGGGCCGCAAGTTCGTGCACGGCGTGGTGGACCGGGTCGGCATGGAGGGCTTCAACAAGATCTTCAGTTCTCCGCTGACCCTGCCCCGGCTGGAGGAGCTCGCCGACCCGGACGCCTGGGTGGCCCGGGTGCACGGCCCGGTCGGCCCGGTCGCCGCCACCGGCTGACCGGCGTCTGTCGTGGCCGCCCTGCCGCCACCGGTAGCCGCGATCCGGGTCGCCGTCCGGCGGGCGCTTTCCGACGTACCCGGGAACGGGCCGGTTTTGGTCGCCTGCTCCGGCGGCGCCGACTCGCTCGCGCTGGCCGCCGGCACCGCCTTCGTCGCCGCCCGGCTGGGGGTGCCGGCCGGGCTGGTCACCGTCGACCACGGTCTTCAGGAGGGCTCGGCGCGGCGGGCCGCCGACGTCGCGAAGTGGGCGGGTGAGCAGGGGTTCGCGCCGGTCGAGGTGGCGACCGTGCGGGTCGCCGGCCGGCCCGGGGGGCCGGAGGCGGCGGCCCGGGAGGCGCGCTACCGGGCCCTGGTCGAGGCCGCACACCGGTACGACGCCGGCACCGTGCTGCTCGGGCACACCCGGGACGACCAGGCCGAGACGGTACTGCTCGCGCTCGCCCGGGGCGCCGGCCCGCGCGGGCTCGCCGGCATGCCGGCCACCCGGGAGTACGCCGGGGTGACGCTGGCCCGGCCACTGTTGGAGATCACCCGTGCGCAGACCCGGAAGGCGTGCGCGTCGCTCGGGTTGACCCCGTGGGAGGACCCGCACAACACCGACGACCGGTACGCCCGGGCCCGGGTCCGGGCCGACGTGCTGCCGACGCTGGTCCGGGCGCTCGGTCCGGGGGTGCTGGACAACCTGGCCCGTACCGCCCGGCTGGCGGCCGAGGACGGCGCCGCGCTGGACGACCTGGCCCGGGCCGGTTACGCCGAGGCCCACATCCCACCGGCCGTCCCGCCGCCCGATCCGCTCTCCGTCTCCGATCCGGTCTCCGGGTCCGGGCCGGTCTCCGGGACCGGAGCGACGAGCGGCCCGGCGCCGACGGCCGGGGCGGTCGGCGGGCTGGCCGTGCCGGTGCTGGCCGGGATGCCGCCGGCGGTCCGGAGCCGGGTGCTGCACCTGTGGTGCCGGGAGCTGGGTGCGCCACCGGCGGCGCTGTCGTACCGGCACGTCGCCGCGCTGAACGCGTTGGTCACCGCGTGGCGTGGGCAGGGCGCGGTGCACCTGCCCGGGGACATCCGGGCGACCCGGCGCGGCGGGGTGCTGATCGCGGAGTAGACATGGGGGATGCCTACCCCCCGACAACCGGTCTTCGCCCCGAACGGTGCCGTCGCCACCAGTCAGCCGCTCGCCGCCGCCGTCGGACTGGCGGTGCTGCGCCGGGGCGGCAACGCCGTCGACGCCGCCCTGGCCACCGCGATCACCCTCACGGTGGTCCAGCCCGGCTCCAACGACATCGGCGGTGACCTGTTCGCCATCGTCTGGGACGGGCAGCGGTTGCACGGGCTGAACGCGTCCGGCCGGTCACCGGCGGGGCTGACCCGGGAGACGGTGCTCGCCGCGACCGGCGGGCGGGGTGCCGAGCCGACGGCGGGGCACGGCGGTGCCCAGGCCGCCGGACCGGCGATGCCGGCCCGGGGCTGGCTGCCGGTGACCGTACCGGGTGCGCCGGCCGGTTGGCGGGACCTGCACGAGCGGTTCGGCAGGCTGCCGTTCGCGGAGTTGTTCGCCGACGCGGTCGGCTACGCCGAGTACGGCTTCCCGGTCTCGCCCCGGGTCGCCGCGAGCTGGGCCCGCTCGGTCGAGCTGCACGCCGAGCTGACCGGCGAGGAGTACGCCGAGTGGGGGCGGATCTTCACCGTCGACGGTGGACGGGCGCCCCGGGCCGGCGAGCGGTGGCGCAACCCGGACGCCGCCGGCACGCTGCGCCGGATCGCGCAGACCGGTGCGGCGGACTTCTACACCGGTCGGATCGCCGAGACACTGGCCGGGTACGCGGCCCGGACCGGTGGCCCGCTGCGCGGCGACGACCTGGCTGGGCACGCCTCGACCTGGGTGGACCCGGTCCGGGCCGGTTACCGGGGGCACGAGGTGTGGGAGCTGCCGCCGAACGGGCAGGGCGTGGCGGCGCTGCTCGCGCTGAACATCCTCGACGGGGTGGACCTGGCCGCGTTGAGCCCCGCCGAGCGGCTGCACTGGCAGATCGAGGCGGTGAAGCTCGGCTTCGCCGACGCGCACGCGTACGTGGCCGACCCGGACCGGGTGCACGTGCCGACCGCCGAACTGCTCACCCGTGAGTACGCTGCCGCCCGGCGGGCGCTGGTCACCGACTCGGCCGGTACGCCGGCACCCGGCGACCCGGCCCGGGGCGGCACCGTCTACCTGTGTGCCGCCGACGCGGGCGGGATGATGGTGAGCCTGATCCAGTCCAACTACCTCGGCTTCGGCTCGTACGTCGTGCCGCCCGGGCTCGGCTTCGGCTTGCAGAACCGGGGTGCCGGGTTCAGCCTCGACCCGGCCCACCCGAACGTGGTGGCACCGGGCAAGCGCCCGTTCCACACCATCATCCCCGGGTTCCTCGGCCGGGACGGCGAGCCGGTGGGACCGTTCGGGGTGATGGGCGGGCACATGCAGCCGCAGGGGCACGTACAACTCGTCTCCGCGACCGTGGACGCCGGGCTCGACCCGCAGGCCGCGCTGGACCGGCCGCGCTGGTACTGGCACGCCGGGCGGTCGGTGCTGGTCGAGCCGGGGCTGGCGGTCGACGGGTCGGGCCGGGAGGTGGTCGGGTCGTTGCGGTCCAGGGGGCACGAGGTCACCGTCGAGCCGGAGGCGTCCGCCTTCGGGTACGGCCAGGCGATCTGGCGGCTGCCGGACGGCGGGTACGTGGCCGGCTCGGAGCCCCGCGCCGACGGCTGCGCGGTCGGCTACTGAGCTGTCACTCAGTTGCGGAGATCTCCTACCGTTGGCGCCCACCTGTGCGTTGAGGAGGTTTCCTTGCCCCGACCGTCCATCCTCTGGCCGGTACGCTCGCTGGCCGTCCTGGGGATCGTCGCCGTCACCGTCGCCGTCGCGGCGCCGGCCTCGGCCAACCCGCTGAAGTCCGCCGACGTGACCGTCACCTTCGAGGCGGCCCGCAACATCCTGCCGACCGACGGCTGGAGCAGCGTCTCGGCTGTGGTCCGCAACGCCGGTCCCGTTCCGGCCAGAGGCGCCCGGGTCACCCTCACCATGCCGGCCCCCTTCGAGAACTACGGGCTAAGCACGTCGAGCGACTGGGACTGCGTCCACACCTACCCGGCCGTCTCCTTCGACTGCCGCTACCTGCGGGAACTCGCCCCGGGGGCGAAGGCCGAGGCGGCACGGATCACCCCGCAACTGCGGGGCGCCACGGTTGGGCAGCGGCTCACAGGGCGGGCGACGGCCAGCACGCCACGGGAGACGAACACCGGCAACAACGCGGACGAGCAGGTCTTCCAGGTCGTCGGCAACGGCCTGATCGAGGGCGTGTTCTGGCACGACGTGGACGCCGACGGCGTACGGGAGGCGGGCGAGCCGATCGTGGACCCGGTGCACTATGTGGCCCGGAGCGTGGACGACGAGGACCGCTACGGATGGTCGAACAACTTCGGCCCGTACCGGATCCAGGTGCCGGCGAAGCGATACTCCGTCGAGGTGGAGCTGTCGACGCAGCGGTGGCGGTTCACCCGGCCGAACGTCGGGAGTGACGCGACCGACTCGGACCTGGTGCCGTACTCGGAGACCACCTACTACCAGTACGGCCGGTTCGGTCCGTTCACGGTCGACGTGAACCGGCCGACGGTGATCGACGTGGGACTCGTCGCCACCTCCTGACGGTCCTCCGGGCGTGCGGCCGGCCGCACGCCCGGGTCGCTCCCGCGGAGTTCAGGCGTTGACCGGCTCGTGCCCGGCCACCGGGAGCCGGCCCCGGAACGTGGACCGGTAGGCGTGCGGGGTGGCGCCGAGCCGGCGGCCGAAGTGGTGCCGCAGGGTGGCCGCGTCGCCGAAGCCGGCCCGGGTGGCCACCGCCTCGATGCTCAGTTCGGTCTCCTCCAGCAGCCGCCGGGCCAGCAGCACCCGCTGGTTGGTGATCCAGTCGTGCGGGGTGGTGCCGGTCTCGGCCCGGAACCGGCGGGCGAAGGTCCGGGGCGCCATGTGTGCCCGGCCGGCCAGGTCGTCGACGGTGAGCGGCCGGTCGAGGTGCTCGATCAGCCAGCCCAGCACCGGTTCGAGGGTGGGCGCGGCCGGGGTGGGCGCGATCGGTGCCTCGATGTACTGCGCCTGCCCGCCGTCGCGGTGCGGTGGCACCACCATCCGCCGGGCCAGTTTGGTGGCGAGCGCCGAGCCGTGCTCCTGGCGGACCAGGTGCAGGCAGGCGTCGATCCCGGCGGCGGTGCCGGCGCCGGTGAGCAGGTTGCCGTCCTGCACGTATAGGGAGTTGCAGCGCACCTTGGCCCGGGGGTACATCTCGGCGAGCCGGTCGGCGTACTTCCAGTGGGTGGTGCACTCGCGGTCGTCCAGCAGGCCCGCCGCGGCCAGCACGAACGCGCCCGAGCAGACGCTCAACACGTACGCCCCACGGTCGGCGGCACGGCGCAGCGCGGCCAGCACCGTCTCCGGGATCGGGGCGCCGATGGTGTGCACCGCCGGGATGGCGACCAGGTCGGCGTCCTCGACCGGGGTCAGGTCGGCGCTCGGGGTGAGCCCGAAGCCGGAGCGGGTGCTGACCGGCTTGCCGTCGTGGGTGCAGACGTCGAAGCGGTAGCCGGGGAAGCCGTCGACCGTCCGGTCGGTGCCGAAGACCTCGCAGAGCACGCCCAGCTCGAAGGGGGCGACCGGGTCCAGGGCGATCACTGCCACGTTGCGAAGCATGTATCGACGATAACCGAGAACTGGCAGAAAATCGATGGTGCATGGCAAAGCTGCCACTGTCCCGTTAGCACCCGGCGGCGCAGACTTGAGTCGTAACAAGCCGGTGCGCACCGGCGGCGAACCAAAAGACCTGGTCAGACCCGGAGTTTCGGGTCGGCCGCAACCAGTGGAGGTCACGCCGCCATGGAACTCTTCGTCCCGCTCTTCTTCCTCGTTCTCGTCCTCGCCTCCGTCCTCGGCCTGACCGCCGACAGCCGCGACTCGGCTGACTGGCGGCCCAGCAACGGCGGTTGGCGGTCGTCGCCCCGTGGCTGACGAACCGTGTCGAACAATCCGCGCCTGGCCAGCCGGGGTGGGCACCGCAGGAAGGTGCCGCCCCGGCGACAGCCGCGAACCGGCGTACGGCAGGCTAGGCGCATGGCTCAGGGCTCCTGGTACGACGCCGACATCGACCACGTGATCATCTCGGAGGAGCAGATTCGGGAAAAGATCGCGGAACTGGCCAAACAGGTAGCCGCCGACTACGCCGACGAGGCGGACGGGCTCCTCCTGGTGTGTGTGCTCAAGGGTGCGGTCATGTTCATGGCCGACTTCGCCCGGGCGCTCGGGCGGCACGGGCCGCCGGCCGAGCTGGAGTTCATGGCCCTCTCCACGTACGGGCAGGGCACCACCTCCTCCGGTACCGTGCGGATCCGCAAGGACCTGGACCGGGACATCGCCGGTCGGCACGTGGTGGTGGTGGAGGACATCGTCGACTCCGGGCTCACCCTCTCCTGGCTGACGCGCTACCTGGAGTCCCGGGCGGCGGCCAGCGTCGAGGTGGTGGCACTCTTCCGCAAGCCGGACGCGATCAAGGTCTCGGTGCCGGTGAAGTACGTCGGCTTCGACATTCCGAGCGAGTTCGTGGTCGGCTACGGGCTGGACTTCGCCGAGCGCTACCGCGAGGTGCCGTACGTCGGCGTGCTGAAGCCCGAGGTCTACGCCCGGTCCTGACCCGGGTCGATCACCGGTCCTGATCCGGCTCGATCCGTCCGGTCCAGGCCCCTCCGTCCCGTCGTCGACCCCGATCGTCATCCGGTACGCCCCGACCGTCCTGAATGTCGGTGCGGAAATATCGAGTCGACGTACAGCGCGCTCCCAGGAAACGCGGTTACGGTATGCGGTGGTGGCGCGGAAGCATCCCGCGCCGGGCCTCCTGCCCAGTTTGCCCCGGAAGATCGGGTCGGACGGGGTCAGGCGCCCGGTACCGGTCCGTCGCCACCCGGCACCCGGGCGGGGCGAACCTGTTACCCCAGGGCTCGCAGGCTCGCTCCTCGCGTTCACGGTGTACCGTCGAATGACCGCGGCGCGGTACCAAGCGCCCGGAGTCGAGGCCGGCTCGCACGGGGCGGCTTCGGCCCGTCGCTCCGGCGGCGGCAGAAGGCAACCAGACGATCAGGACGTCGATCAGGAGGGTCCGGGCGTTACGGCGCTCGACAACAGCATGGAACGTACGCGTTTCTTCCGCCGCCCGGTGGTCTGGATCATCCTGGTGATCATCGGTGCGATAGCGCTCAGCTCATTCTTCAGTGGCGGCCCGAGCTATCACAAGGTCGAGACCAACGTGGTGCTCGACCAGCTCAACAAGGGCGGCATCGACAAGGCCATCTTCCAGGACAAGGAGCAGACGCTCCAGCTCGACCTGAAGAGCGCGGCCAAGTTCGGTGACACGGAGACCGACAAGATCCAGGCCCAGTTCCCGTACGAGGTGGGCGACGAGGTCTGGAACTCGGTGGCCGGTGCCAAGGCGGCCGGCCGGATCACCGGTCCGATCGACACCGAGGTCTCCGGG
Source organism: Plantactinospora endophytica (assembly GCF_016862915.1). GTDB lineage: Bacteria > Actinomycetota > Actinomycetes > Mycobacteriales > Micromonosporaceae > Plantactinospora > Plantactinospora endophytica. Next base: position 171,938 of record NZ_BONW01000001.1, read on the forward strand.
GACAACCTCTTCGTCTCGCTGCTGGTCAACCTGCTGCCGATCGCCATCCTGGTGATCCTGCTGCTGCTCTTCATGTCGCAGATGCAGGGCGGCGGCTCCCGGGTGCTCAACTTCGGCAAGTCCAAGGCAAAGATGATCACCAAGGACACCCCGAAGACCACCTTCGCGGACGTCGCGGGCTCGGAGGAGGCCGTCGAGGAGCTGCACGAGATCAAGGATTTCCTGCAGAACCCGGCGAAATACCAGGCCCTCGGCGCCAAGATCCCCAAGGGTGTGCTGCTCTTCGGCCCGCCCGGTACCGGTAAGACGCTGCTGGCCCGCGCCGTGGCCGGCGAGGCCGGTGTGCCGTTCTACTCCATCTCCGGTTCCGACTTCGTGGAGATGTTCGTCGGTGTCGGCGCCAGCCGGGTCCGCGACCTCTTCGAGCAGGCCAAGGCGAACGCCCCGGCGATCGTCTTCGTCGACGAGATCGACGCGGTCGGCCGGCACCGTGGCGCCGGCATGGGCGGCGGCCACGACGAGCGGGAGCAGACGCTCAACCAGCTCCTGGTCGAGATGGACGGCTTCGACACCAAGGGCGGCGTCATCCTGATCGCCGCGACCAACCGGCCGGACATCCTCGACCCGGCGCTGCTGCGCCCGGGCCGGTTCGACCGGCAGATCGCCGTCGACACCCCGGACATGGAGGGCCGCAAGGCGATCCTGCGGGTGCACGCCAAGGGCAAGCCGTTCTCGCCCGACGTCGACCTCGACGCGGTGGCGCGGCGTACCCCGGGCTTCACCGGTGCCGACCTGGCCAACGTGATCAACGAGTCGGCGCTGCTGACCGCCCGCAGCGACAAGCGGGCGATCTCCAACGACTCGCTGGAGGAGTCGATCGACCGGGTGGTCGCCGGCCCGCAGCGCCGGACCCGGGTGATGAGCGACAAGGAAAAGAAGATCACGGCCTACCACGAGGGCGGGCACGCCCTGGTCGCCTGGGCGCTGCCGCACTCCGCCCCGGTGCACAAGGTCACGATCCTCTCCCGCAGCCGCTCCCTCGGGCACACCCTGGTGCTGCCGACCGAGGACAAGTACACCCAGACCCGGGCCGAGATGATCGACACCCTGGCGTACGCGCTGGGTGGCCGGGCCGCCGAGGAACTCGTCTTCCACGAGCCGACCACCGGTGCCGCGGACGACATCGTCAAGGCCAGCGCGCTGGCCCGAGCGATGATCACCCAGTACGGCATGAGCAGCAAGCTCGGCGCCATCAAGTACGGCACCAGCGGTGACGAGCCGTTCCTGGGCCGCAACATGGGGCACGAGCGGGACTACTCCGACGCGGTGGCCGCCGAGATCGACGCGGAGATCCGGTCGCTGATCGAGCTGGCCCACGACGAGGCATGGGAGATCCTGGTGGAATACCGGGACGTCCTGGACAACCTCGTCCTGGAGCTGATCGAGAAGGAGACCCTCTCCACCGCCGACATGGCCCGGATCTGCGCCCGGGTGGTCAAGCGCCCGCCGATGGCGCCGTACAACGGGTTCGGCAAGCGGCAGCCGTCGACCGAGCCGCCGGTGCTCACCCCGGCGGAGAAGGAGAAGCTCAAGGCGCAGGCCGAGGCCGACGGTGTGCAGGCGACCGTCGGGGGGACCAGCCGCAACAGCAACAACACCACGCCCAACTCGGACGGCCCACACTGAGCAGCGGACCGGACCACCAGGCCGTCGGCGGTAACGCCGGCGGCCTGTCCGCGTCGGCCACCGAGCCGGACGGTGACGAGGAACTGGACTACCTCGCCGCCCGGCTGGTCAACGGCAGGCTCGGCGGCGGCCCGGTCGAGGACGCCGTCGACCTGGCCAGGATCGAGAAGGCGGTCCGGGAGATCCTGATCGCCGTCGGCGAGGACCCCGACCGGGACGGCCTGCGGCAGACACCGGCCCGGGTCGCCCGGGCGTACGCCGAACTCTTCGCCGGGCTGCGGGTCGATCCGGCCCAGGTGCTCAGCACCACCTTCGAGGCCAACCACGAGGAACTCGTACTGGTCCGGGACATCGACGTGATGAGCCTCTGCGAGCACCACCTGCTGCCGTTCCGGGGCTCGGCGCACATCGGCTACATCCCGGGCGAGCACGGCCGGATCACCGGGCTCTCCAAGCTGGCCCGGCTGGTCGAGGTCTACGCCCGCCGTCCTCAGGTGCAGGAGCGGCTCACCTCGCAGATCGCCGACCTGCTGATGGAGAAACTGGAGCCACGCGGCGTACTGGTGGTGCTGGAGTGCGAGCACATGTGCATGGCGATGCGCGGCATCCAGAAGGCCGGCGCCAGGACCATCACCTCGGCGGTACGCGGGCTGCTGCAACGGGACGCCAAGTCCCGGGCCGAGGCGATGAGCCTGATCCTGAACGCCAACCGGATCGTCTGACTGCCCCGACCACCCGCCCGGCGCCGTCCGGCGGCCGTGCCGCTGCCCGACCACCCGCCCGGCGTTCGCTGGCGGGCAGTACTGCTGTCGTTGTCATGCCAGGTAGTCGTAATTATGACTCCTTGGCATGACGCTCATCGGGGAACATGCTTCCGCCCGGACGACCGGCGGGGCCGTGTCGGCGGCCCGGTCAGCCGCTATCCGCGCAGCCCGACGAGGTAGACGCCGCCGAGGCAGAGCACGGCCAGCAGCGCCAGCAGGGCCACCGTGAGCGCGCCGTAGAGGAGTATCCGGGTCCAGGGCAGCGGGCCGGCCCCGGGCAGCCGGGTGGCGGCGTCGGCCGCGTCGGCGGTCGAACGGGCCTCCCGCAGCGCCGCCAGCACCGACTGGGGGCCACCGACCATCGCCTGACCGGCCACCGCTACCTCCGGCGCAGACGGCACCAGTTCCGCCTCGGCGACGCCCAACGCGCGTAGCCGGGACTGCTGCGGCACCAGCCGGGCCCGTACCCCGGCCAACTCCTCCCGGGCGCTGTGCACGCCCCGCTCCTGTTCGGCGGCGGCGGTCGCGGCGGACCGGCGTACCGCGTCCAGCCGCTGCGCGGCGGCCAGGTAGTCCTGCCAGGCGTCCCCGCTCACGGCCGACCCTCCCCGCCCGGTGCGGCGTACGGCACGACCAGGCTGGCCTGGCCGGTGCGGCGGTCGTACAGCAGCGCCCGGCCGGGCCGGGGGCGCCACCGTACCGGCCGGCCCAGCAGCCCGGCCACCTCCGTCTCGGGTACGTCGAGCAGCACCAGCCCGTCCACGGTCGCCCCACCTGCGGCAACCGCCCCGGCACCGTCACCCGGCTCCGAACTCCCGCCCGCTTCGGAACCGGCACCCCCATCGGGACCTGCGACCTCATCACCGACGACCGCTTCGGGACCTCTGACGTCTTCGGGACCTCTGACATGTTCGGCACCGGCGACGTCTTCAGGACCGGGGGCCTCCTCGGCACCAGGGGCTTTCTCGGGCTGCGGCGGCGCGGCTTCGGGTTGCGGCGGTGTGGCGAGCAAGGCGGCGAACGGAGCCGTCGCCCGCCACCAGCCGAGCAGGTGCACACCCCGCGCAGGCCCGTCGCGCAGCAGCGCCCGGATCCGGTCCGCCGACAGGTGTGCGCCGGCCACCAGCTCGTCAGCCGCGAACAGCACCAGATAGCCGGGTCCGGCCAGCTCCAGCGCCCCGGCCAGCCCGGCGGCGTCCACCCGGCCGACCCGATGCCGCCGGGCCAACTCGGCGGTGAGCGCGTCGGCGGCCGGGTCCGCTGCCGGTGCGGCGACCATAAACTCGACGCTGCCGGCGGGATGCCGGGCGGCAAGCCCTCGGGCCGCACCGGCCAGTACGCCCGCGCCGGCCGGGTCCGCTCCGAGGACCGCGAGGTGTCGGCCCGGCGACCGGTCGAGCGGCAACTCCGCCGGCCGTGGCGGCACGTCGACCAGCAGTCCGACCGGTGCGCCGATCACCGCCGCCGGCCCGTCGGTCGCGTCCGTACGTGCTCCGCCGGCCGCTGCCGGACCCGCCGTCGGGGCGGCCACGGCCGGCTCGCGCCGAACGGTCGTGTCCGGCCCGGCACCCGGTGCGGGGACCGGCGGGGCCGGTGGGGTCAGGTAGCCGGTGAAGACGCCGGGGGCGGGCGTACCGGCGGGACGGTCCGCCCAGAGCCGGTGCCGCAGCCCGCTGAGCGCGCCCGGATCGGCGTGCGGATCGGGGAACCGGACCGTCCGCTCGTGCCCCCGGGTCGCGCCTCGGGGCCCGCCCAGCCCACCGGCGGTGTTCACCACCGCCGTACCCAGGGGCAGGCCGGCGGCCGAGTCGTTCGTCGGCTCCAGCACGTCCGCACCGCCGGGTAGCGCCACCCGGACCGGGAACTGCCCGAGGAACGAGTCCCGCCGGGCGCGCAGCGCGGCCAGCACCGGTGTCGGCCGCCCGGTCAGGATCAGGTGTACGCCGGCCGAGCGGCCCCGCCGGGCCACCGACTCCAGTCGGGCCAGCGCCTCGGTGCCGATCTCGTCCTCGTCGGCCAGCAGCAGTGCGAACTCGTCCAGTACGCAGAGGATCCGGTGCGCCGGTCGGGCGCTCGCACCCCGCTGGGCGGGTACCCGGGTCTCCGGCGCGGTCCGGCGGTCCAGTTCGGCGTCGAGTTCGCGGAGCACCGCGAGGCCGTACTCCCGGTCGGCCTGCACCCCGACGGCCCGGACGTGCGGCAGCCACGGCCCGCCCGGCGCCGTACCGTCGGACCCGTCCGCCGGCTCCGGTACGAACTCGGTGAACGCCGTCCCGTCCGCGAAGTCGACCAGGTAGAGCGCCAACTCGTCGGGGTGGTAGCGGGTGCAGAGCCCGTAGAGCACGTTGACCAGGAACGCACTCTTGCCGGCGGCGTCCCGGCCGCCGACCAGCCAGTGCGGGGTGCGTTCGTCGAAGCCGAGCGGTACCGTCCGCTCACCGTCGTGCCCGACCGGAGTGCTCAGCCCGTCGGCCGAGGACTCGGTCCAGAACCCGTCCGGCGATTCCGGCAGCAGGTCGTCGACGGTACGCCGGTAGTCGGCGTGGAACCGCGCGGCCAGGTCCCGGCAGACCCGGTCCAGCAGCGGTACCGGCGGGCACTCGTCGAGGAAGACCGGCGAGTTGAGTCCGGTGCCCGGCAGGTGCGGCACCGGAGCGCTGAACGGGCCGCCGGGCGGATCGCCGACCAGCGCGTACGGGTTGCGCATCGCGATCATCGTGGACCGGGCGAGCGGCGCCTGACTGGTCTCCGCCGTCAACGGTGGCGGTGGCCAGCCGGCGACGATCAGGTGCAGTCCCGCCTCGGGACCCTCCCGGGCCAGTGCACCGATCCGGGCCAGGTCGGCAGCCTCGGTCAGCTCCGGCAGCGAGCCGACCACCACCAGCAGGGTGCGGTCGTGCCGGTTGTAGCGGGCGGCGGCCGGGCGCGTGGGGCGTACCCACTGCTCGGCCTCGGCCAGCACGGCCCGCAGCCCGGTGCGGTCGGTGACCGGCGGCGGCATCAGGCCGGCGTCGGCGAGCGGCGCGAACGGCGCGAAGAGCTGGCCCTCGGCGGTCGCGTCGACGCCGCGCACCAGCAGCGAGCCGGCCGGGGCGGCGGCGAGCAGCCGGAGGAGTACGGAACGGAGCAGCCCGGCGACCCGGGGATCGCGGCTGTCCGCGTCGACGGTGAGGTGACCGGTGCCGAGCAGTGGCACCACCACCGGGAACCGGGCGTCGTCCAGCGGCTGGGCGGTGCCGATCCGGACGAAGGCCGGCTGGGCGGGCCCGCCGAGCGGGGCGTCCTCGGACTGGGCGTCCAGCGGTGCGCCGAGCCAACCGGGGGTGAGCAGGCTCGCCGCGGCACGCAGCCGTTCGGCGAGTTCGTGCTGTTCCCGCTGGTCGGCCGGGATCGGCCGGATCGCGTCCAGCGCGGTCGCCGCCGCGGCGGCGGTCGCGGCGGCCCGGCGGTGCAGCGCGGCGGCGGTGCCGGCGGCGGCCCGCCAGCGCAGCGTGGCGGCGTGCCCGGTCGGTCCCTTCCAGGTGTCCACCGCACCAACTCCCTCGTTCTGGACTGAGACGGTATCCCAGCGCGGGGGCATCTTCGCGGACCTCCGGCGACGGCCGTGGCACAGATAGCCGGGGTACCACCGGCACCATGCCGGCCGGGCCGCCCCGGGTGCACGGCCGACCGCTCCGAACCGCACAGCCGACCGATCCGGCATAGCGGATAGTTATCGGTTGCTCCCTTTTGGTTACCAAGCTGGAATTCACGCCCATTGGGTACGCGGCCCGCAACGGCTAGCCTCAGGGGGTGGAATCAGTGCCTCCCCCGACCGATTCCCAGGTGTCCCGGGTACCGTCCCAGCGGACCCCGCCCGGACAGGCCGACGCCCCGCCGGTCGCACCGCCACCGGCGCCGCGTCGACGGCGAGCGGGCCTGGTGCTGGCGGTGGTCGGCGGCGCACTGGCGCTGCTCTGCCTGGCCGGTGCCGCCGTCGCGTACGTCGCCTACGACCGGTTCACCGCACCCGACCGGAGCGCCCCGGACGTCGTGGTCGACAACTACCTGCGAGCCTTCCTGGTCGACGAGAACGACGTACTCGCCGAGCAGTTCGAGTGCGCCGACAAGGCCGGGCTGGCGCCGCTGCGTACGCTCCGGAGCGACCTGACGGCCCGGGAGAAGCAGTTCCAGATCACCTTCGTGGTCAAGTGGGGGCCGCTGGGGGTACGCGCCCAGGGGGAGAGCGCCGAGGTCACGGTGGAACTGGTCATCTCGTACCTGGTGGACAACCTCTCGCAGACCGAGCACCAGCAGTGGCGATTCGGCACCGAGCAGGACGACGGCTGGCGGGTCTGCCAGGCCGCCCCGGTGAGCTAACCCGACCCGGGCAGGCGTCACTCGATCCAGCGCAGGCGTCACTCGATCCAGAGCAGGTGTACCGGCACCTCCAGGGTGGTCGGCGGCCGGCCGCTCCACGCCCAGCGGTACCAGTCGAGTTCGGCGGTGACCCGTACGCAGATGTCACCGTCGGCGCTGTTGTAGACCTCGGTGACCGCCCGCAGGTCGCGCCGCTCCACCCCGTCGACGACCTGCACCACCCGGCGGCCGGCGACCGCGTCCGTTTCGACCACCGGCACCGGGGTCCGGTGCGTCGGCGCGTCCAGCGACACCAGCCGGGAGATCACGTCCGGTCGGGCCGGCCGGGGGATCGGCGGGGTGGTGGCGTCCCAGACCGAGATCTCGCCGAGCGTCTCCACCCAGACCCGTTCCGCCGGTACCAGCGGGGCGAAGACCTCGATCTGTTCGGCCTCCGCCCGGTACCACTCGTGCTCGGCGAGCACCGGCACGTAGCTGCGGCTGCCCTGCACCACCCGCTCGTCCGCCCGCAGGTCGGCCCGCCAGCCGAGCCCGGGCAGCCCGACCAGCACCCGCCGACCGCGCAGGTCCGTCCGGCCGGCTGCGGCGGCGATGACGATCGGTCGGGGCGGCGCCGGAGCCCAGTCGGGCTGGCCGGCGAACGGATCGGGCAGTGGATCGTGGCTCACGCAGTGCTCCGCCGGCTCATCCGCCGTCCGTCAGCGGTGCGCCCCGGTCGCGCATGAACGGCACCGGGTCGACCGCGCCGTGCTTGCTCCGGTCGCCGCGCAGGTGCACCTCGAAGTGCAGGTGCGGCCCCGAGGAGTTGCCGCTCGACCCGACCCGCCCGATCACCTGCCCGGCCTCCACCATGTCGTTCTTCGAAACCATCGGTCTGCTGACCATATGGCAGTACCGGGTGATCACGTTGCCCGCGTGCAGAATGTCGACGAACCAGCCGCAGCCGCCCTTGCCCGGGAAGCCGTCCACGTCACAGCTCAACCGGCCCCGCCGGTCCGGGTCGCAGCGGGAGACCAGCACCCGGCCGGCCGCCGCCGATTTGATCTCGGTGGTGTACTTCGGTGCCCCGATGTCGACGCCGTTGTGCGAGGGTCGGGCGGCGGTGCGGAACCCGGAGCCGACCGAGCCGGGAATCGGCGCGGTCCAGCCGGAGGCGGCGATCTCCGCCCCGTCGGCGCAACCGAGGTCGAGGTCGGTACCGGCGGCCCGGGCGGCGCCACCGGTCAACGCGTTCACGATCTCGGTCGCCAGCGGCTCGTGCTTGGCGTACGCGTCCGGAAAGGCGCTGATCTGCACCGCCTGGGCGGCCCGGGTGAGGGAGCGCTTCTGCCAGTTCCGAATGGTCTTCAACTTCTCGTAGAACTTCCGGGCCGCGTACTCCGGGTTGCGGATCTGCTCCGGGGTGCCCCAGCCGGTGCTGGGCCGCTGCTGGAAGAGCCCGAGCGAGTCGTGGTCGTTGCGGTCGCCGAGGTGCCCGTGGTTGGTCAGGTTGGACTCCTGCATGGCGGTGGCGACCGCGATCACCCAGGCCCGGGGCGGCAGCTTCATCTCCCGGCCGACCTTGATGATGATCGCCGCGTTCCGCATCTGGCTCGCCTTGTACGGCCCGACCAGCGGCAACTCACCCTCGATCTTGATCGGGTCGCTGTTGCCGCAGCCGAAGGTGGTCGCCGCCAGGTTCTCCTCCTCGGAGGCGAACATGGTCACCAGGAACGCCCCGGTGCCCCCGACACAGCAGAGCAGCGCGAGTACGCCGGTCAGTGTCATCGCCAGCGCGACCCGGCGTACCGGCCGTCGGGCCGTACCGCGGTCGGTCATCCCCCACCCACCTCCCCGCGCCGCTCAGCGCCGTTGCCAGTCCACCGTGTCGACCTGCCAGCGCCCCTCCGGAGCCACCAGCCCGAGCCGGAGTTCACCGGAGTCCACCGGTACGACCACCTCGACCAGGCTGTCGTTCTGCGGTACGACCCGTGGCTCGCCGGTGATCCGGTCGGCCGGCACGGTGACCGGGTCGACCCCGGTCAACTGCTCGGCCAGTTGCGCGGTGGCGAGCGGCCGGAGCCTGTCGTGCCACTCCCGCGCGGTCACGTCCTGGTGGTCGAGCCAGGCGGTGGTGAACGACCGGGCCACCGCCTCCGGCTCGGGCGCGCCGGGGCTGGTCCGGGGCGTCGGCTCCGCGGTCACGGTCAGCCCGTCGTCGCCGGCCTCCGGATCGGTGACGCTGATCGGGCCGGGCGTCCCGCCGATCAGGGTTGGCCCGCCGTCGCCACCTCCGGCGACCAGCCGGGCCGCGCCGATGATGCCGAGGATCACCACGGCCAGCCCGATCGCGATGCCGAGCCGGGACCGGAGGATCCGGGTGAAGAGGAACTCGATCGCCCGCCGCATCGCGTCACCTCGCCTCGGAGCGGATCCGTGGCGCGGGTGCCGGTGCCGGGTCCGGGGCGGGTGCCGAGTCGGGCCGGTAGATGACGTAGGACGGGTTCTCGACCGGTACGTCGGGCTCGGTCCACTCGGCCGGCCGGCGCCGGGACGACGGCCGACCACGGGCCGGCCGGGAACCACCACCGCCGCCGGCAGGGGCGTCCGCCGGGGGCGCGTCGGGCGGGTCGGTGCCCGGGGCGGTACCGGTCTCCGGGCGGCTGGCGGCACCGCTCTGCGCCGGGTCCTCGTGCCGGGCCTCCGGGCGTACGTTGGTCTGCTGGACCAGTACGTTGCGGTTCTTGACCCGGACGTCGCGTTCCTCGGACTCGCTCTCCAGCCGGGAGGCGGCCCGGACGTCCCGGAAGAACCGGCGGTGCCACGAGCCGGCCGAGCCGATCACCTCGGTGCTGTCCTTGCCGCCGAGCTGGGTGATCCGGCGGTACGGCCGCAGCAGCAGCCAGCCGACCACCCCGCAGAGCCAGACCAGCACCACCTGGAGCCAGCCGGGGATGGTGGGGGTGCTCATCACCAGGTCGACGGCGAAGAGGTAGATCGCCGCGCCGGTGCCGAAGATGGCGATGTTGAACACGGCGGCCACCACCGCGTTGCCCAGCCGGCGCAGACCGGCGCTGGCCGGGCGGAGCAGCCCGACCGTGCCGAGCACCGGGGCGGCGATCACCGCCCACCGGAAGAGCAGGAAGCCGAGCAGCACCAGCAGGGAGGCGGTCAGGTCGAACATCGCGAAGAGGATCGCGGCCAGGATGGCGATCAGTCCGGCACCGATCCGGTCCGAGTCACGGGCGCCGCGCAGGTATTCGTACGCCTCCGGGTCCTCCTGCTTGATCTGCTCGGCGACCTTCATCCACTGTTCCTGCTTCTCCTTCACCGTCGCCGGTCGGGTGGCCGGGTTGGCGGCGATCCGGGCCGCCTCCTCCCAGGTGAACGCCTTGGCGTCGTAGAGCGCCCGGCCGTACTTGCGGGCCGTCTCGCTGTCCGAGGAGCCGAGCGCGCCGCGCAGCCAGTTGCGGTAGAGCATCGTCTCGGTGGCGGTGTCGCCGGCCCGCAGCGCCGGTGGCCGGTTGTCCTTGCAGCCGGCCGGGTTGAGCGAGCCGCACCGGTCGGCCGGGATGCTCTTGTCCCGGGGGCCGACCGCCTCGTGCACCACGTTCAGCGTGGTCACCAGGGTGCCGTCGGCGACGTTCGCGGACCGGACCGGCCAGGCGGCGATCGCGGTCACCGCGACCATCACCAGTACCGCCCAGCCGGCGGTGGTCATCGCGTTGCTCATGTCGGACTGCCGGGAACGCCAGAGCAGGTAGACGCCGACGACGCAGAGGGTGATGATGCCGAAGACGCTGAACACCCGCTCGTAGACGGCCTTGGTGGCCTGCTCGACCAGGGGATCGGCCCAGTCCCACATGGTGCGCGGATCCCAGGCCCGCTCGCGCAGCGCGTTCGAGGCGCCGATGATCGCGGCGGCGATCCGGATCTCGCCGTCCGCGATCTTGTTGAACACCTTGCTGCCCGGGTCGATCACGTCCGAGGCGCAGCCACCGCTGTCGTCGTACGTCTCGTAGCTGTAGCCGGCGTTGCCGTACTCGGTGTACATGCCCTTCACGCCCGGCTGGCTGCTCGCCTCCGGGCGGGTGGCGAACCAGCCGCCGAGCCCCTGGTCCGGTGCGCTCGGCGTCGGTGCGTTCACACAGTCCCGGATGTTCTGGCCGACGTCGGCGAGCCGGTCGACACAGTCCCGGAAGTTCGCCTCCCACTCGGCGGTGGTGCAGAGCGCCGCCTTCGCCTGGGTCGGGACCGGCGCGGCCGACGCGGGCGCCGCGCCGCCCAGCACCGGCCAGACCAGCGTGGCGGTCGCGAGCACCCCGATCGCGAGCAGCAGGGCGGCGACGCGGGCGCCGCTCCTCGCCGTCGAACCCTCTTCAACCCGAACAGCGCGGCGCTGGCGGCCACGGCGGACGGCAACGGGAGGTCGAAGAAGGTTCATCGGTCAAGCCTCCAGGTCCGCGATGGGGGAAGGGAGGTTGGCCACGGCGGCCTTTGCCGTGACCGGGGTGGTGTCCAGGTGGTCGAGCAGGCCGGAGACGTACGACACGTCGACGCGTACCTTCTGCACCCGGCCGTCGACGTCGCGCATCACGAACTCCCGGAAACCGAGCCGGTCCGCCGACGACGTGTCCACGTTGGACAGCGAGGCCAGGGTCGCCTCGTAGCCGTCGTTGACCGGTACCCGGAGCAGTCGCAGCGCCTCGGAGGCGATGTCCACGTCCTCGGCGATCCGGCCGACGAAGACGGTGGAGACCAGGTTCTGCACGTCGAGCCCGAGGATGTCCTTCGGGTTCTGCGAGGAGACCAGTGCGGCGAGGTTCCACTTGCGGGAGTCCCGGGCCAGCCGGACCAGGAAGGACCGGCCGGAGCGCCAGCCCTCCATGAAGTGCGCCTCGTCGAGACCGACCAGCTTGCGCGAGCCCATCGAGCCGCCGTAGCAGCGGCGTACCGCCAGCCGGTGCGCGGTGTGCAGCATCGGCAGCGCCAGCGCCTCCTCGGCCGACCAGTACTCCCGCTCGATCTTGAGATCGGGCAGCCGCAGCCCGGCCATGGTGATCACGGTCAGCGTGGCGTCGGCGCCCAGCAGCCCCTCCGGCGGCCGGCCGAAGAAGAGCAGCGCCAGCGGCATCTCGGCGGTGTCCAGCAGCAGGTTGGCCAGCTCCCGGCCCTCGTCCTCCAGCCCGGCCAGGCAGGCCACCACATCGTCCAGAGTGGACGTCTCCTCGGCCGGCACCTGTCGGACGGCGTGCCGGAACAGCGTCGCGGTGGACGCCTCCCGGGCCACCTGCGGCGGCACCAGCATCATGCAGATGTCCTGCACCAGCATCCGCCGCTCGGCCCGGGCGTTCGAGACCGCGATCTGGAACTCCCGGTCGCCGCCCGCCCCGGTCGGGAACTCGCTGCGCAGCGGCGTCGGGATCAGCGCGTAGGGTGCCAAAGTGCCGTGCTCGGAACCGGTCAGGTTCAGCACGCGTGAATAGGGTCGCAGCTCCGGCATCGCACAGAGCCGGGCCAGCGGGCCGGACGGGTCCAGCAGGGTCACCTGCACCCCGCGCCGGGCGGCCAGATAGCCGAGCGCGCCGAGCAGGGTCGACTTGCCACCGCCCGGCTCGGCGACGAAGACGGCGAGGCCGGACCGCTCGCGTACCTCCATCGGGAAGTGCAGGTCCAGGAAGACCGGGCGGCGGCAGGTGCCGGCGGTACGCCCGATCAGGTCGCCGCGCCGGTCGCCGACCGTGGAGGCCGCCTGCGGCAGCGCGGCGGCCAGCAGCGGTACCGGCATCCGGCGCAGGTAACCGGTGTTCGCGATCGGCTCGCCGGGAATGAACTCCCGGGCCAGCCAGTCCTGGTTCTTCGGATGCTGGAGCGAGATCCGCAGCTCCCGCGAGTAGAGCTGGATCAGCCGCCGGGCCCGCTCCAGGCACTCCTCCCTGGTCCGCCCGCCGACCGCGATCCGGTGCCAGCCGTGCGCCCGGGCCGAGTCCACCGGCAGCCCGGTGGTCATCTCGTCACCGATCACCAGCGCCCGCTTGGCCAGCCGCTCCAGCTCGGGCGGGGCGTCGATGCCGTGCTCGGCGTAGTCGAGCTGCTGGGAACGGATCATCCGCAGCCGGTGCTCCAGATTGCGGAACGAGTCGCCGGAACCGAGGATGTCGACCCGGGTGGAGATCTCCATCGGCCACGGCAGCCGCTCGTGGAAGTGCAGCCACGGCTCGTGCCGCTCCGGGATCTCCAGCGGCTCCATCCGACCCACCGCGAGTACGGCGACGTGCCGCTCCTCCCCGGTCATCCGGTTGACCAGCTTCACCGTCGACCCGTACGGGGTGCGGTAGCGCTCCACCTGCTCGGTCAGGGCCAGCAGGTCACCGCGCTCCCAGTGGCCGTTGGTGACCGGTGAGAGGGCGCCGGGCGGGGCCATGCAGAGCGCCACGGAGCGGTACATCAGCCACTCCAGCTCCTCGGCGGTGACCTGCCGGCCACGCATCCCGAACGCGCCGAGCACCTCGTCGAACTGCTCGACGGTCCGGCCCAGCTTGCGGCGCTCCCCGTCGGCGGTACCCCGGCCGAAGGCCCGGAGGAACCGTTCGGCCAGCGAGTTGCCGAGCGACCGGCGGGCGAAGGTGACCCCGAGGTAGGTCTGGCCCTCGGCGTGGTTGACCGAGAGCAGGTGCCGCTGCGCCGCCACCAGGTGGTCCGACCAGCTCGGTGCACCGGCCACGGTGGCCAGCGGCGCCGGGGTGTGCGTGTCGATCGTCCGGGCCCACTCGTCGGCCGGGAACGGCCGGGTCGTGCGGCGCAGGTGCAGCCGGAACCCGGCGAGGCCGGCGTACTGCTCGGAGATGGCCGAGAGCAGTGCCTCCCGCTCGGCGTCCGGGCGGAACGCCCAGCGCACCTCCGGCAGCCAGTACCAGGCGGTGACGGTGTTCGGGGTGAAGGTGAGGTGCCCGGCGATCTCGGTGATGGCCAGCTCGACGGCGGGATCCCGGTCGCCGAAGCGGAGCTTCGGTGCGCGTACCCGCTGGGGTTTGGTCAGCGACTGCGGCCGGGTCGGCTTCGGCGTGCTCCGGCGCTGCTTCGGGGCGACCGCCGTGCTGTCCCGGTCCGGGCGGCCGCCGGACCGGCGGGTCGGCTGTTCGGCCGGCTCGCGGACCAGCGGCAGCGCGCCGGAGTGCTCGCCGCCGCGCTGCTGCGGCGCCGGACTCGGCCGCCCGGAGTACGCCTCGGAGGCGGCGTCCGGCCCGGACCGGGGCGCGGGCGGTTCGGCGGGCCAGCCGGCGGCGGTCGCCGGGCCGGGATCGGGGCGGGCCGGCTCCACCTGCCGGATCGTGGCCGTGGTGTCGAGCCGGGCGGTGGCGGTGTCGTCGTGCGCCGGCCGGGCGGGCGGGGCGGCCGGTGGGGCGTACCGGGCGGCGGGCTGGGCAGGTGCGGCCGAGGTCTCCCGCCGGGTGGTGTCGGTCGTCGGAGTCTCGTCCCGCTTCCAGGCCGGCAGGCCGACGGCGGCGGCGTCCGGGTCCTCGCCCCAGCGCCCGCGTGGCTGCGGCGAGGGGGTGCGGTGCGCCGGTCGGGGTGCCGGTGCGGCCGGCGGCGGTGGGCCGGCGGGGGCCGACTGGACCGGCCCGGCACCGAAGAGGTCGAGGAAGGGCGAGTCGATGTCCGGATGCTCGACCGGTGCCGGTGGCCGGGCCGGTGTGCCGGCGGCGGGCCGGGCCGGACGGTTCCGGGCCGGCGGCTGCGGCGCCTGGAAGACCGCGACCCCGCCGTGCCCGGTGTTGCTGAGCAGTGCGGCGTCGTACTCGGTCTCCTCGGCCGGCTCGGACCCGTGGTAGCCGGAGGACTGCGTACCGTTACCGGGGTTGTCGGCCGGTCGACCTGCCGGGTGCGAGGAGCCCGGCGGAGAGGGGCGGGTCATACCGCCGCCTCGCCCAGCCCGGCAGGCTCCACCGCACGGCGGTGGAGAGATCTTGTTCGCTCGGTCACGCCGTCACCTCGCTGCGGTCGGTCATGTCAACTGCTCCCGGATCCGGATACGGGTCGCGACCAGTCGTGGGTCGCGCTGCTCTGTCGCCGGTTCGCGGGTGCGCCGCCAGTCGGTCAGTGCCGTCCGGATCACCATCCGGGCGGGCCGGTCGGGGTCGACGTACCGGAAGACGAACGAGGTCGTCACGATGGCGAGCGCGATCTCCCAGGCGGGGATCAGCTCGACCCTGAGCGTGAACGTCCAATGAATGAACATGAAGAGCGGCACCAGCAACATGAACAGCCCGTACTGCGTGTAAGGCAGGTGGATGGGCAGTGTGTAGCCGGGCGGCCCCAGGTAGACCAGGCGGGCCCGATAGATGTCGTCGTCGGTGCGCAGCCGCATCTCGTGCTCCGCGGTCTATTCGAAGATCAGGTTGATCAGGTTCTCGCCGACGAAGAACAGCGTCGCCGCCCCGGCGATGAAGGCCAGGCCGAGCAGCGCGATCGCCGAGCTGGTCAGCACCTTGGAGACCTCGCCCTTGCTGGCTCGACCGATGAAGATCACTCCGAGTACGGCGAGCAGGATGGGCGCGATGTTGGTGGCGAAGAAGCCGACAATCCCATCGGTGTCGATATTGCCCTCGGGCTCGGCCGCCGTCACGGACGCGAGGGTGTGGAGCGCGTGCGTGGCAGCCGGCCATGCCGTCTCCACCAGCTCCATGGCGAACATCGGAATCCTCCCCGGGTGCGGCCCCGTCTCGGCACCGCACTGCTGTCAAGCCCGGTCAACCGGGTCGGTCGTGGGGTGTTGATCGACCCTGCGTCTCGCAATCACCGCGAAGGGTGATGGTTTGTGGGCATCTTTGTCCTGATTCGGCCCATCTCTTAAGTTCTGGCATCTGGCTGATGCGAGCGTACGGCGCGTGCCTGTTTGGAACAAGCGGCGCCGAGTGCCACCGATCCGCCCCGGGCGGGCAGTTTCACGTGCCCCGCCGTACCCGCCGGATTGCCCGGCTCACCGCCTGTGATCAGCGTCGGGGCACGACCCCGGAGCCGCCCCTCGGGCACCGGTGGCCCGGCCGGCCGGTCAGGAAGGCACCGGGGCTGGTGGGTAACGTCTACCCGTGACCGAGTCAGTCCCGGGCCCCGCCACGACCGGCGGCGGACCCCCGACCGTCGGCGACCTGCTCCGCCCGCCCCGGCCGGTGGTGATGGGCGTCCTCAACGTCACGCCCGACTCCTTCTCCGACGGCGGCCGGTACGCCGACCTCGACGCCGCCGTCCGGCACGGTGTGCAGATGCACTCCGACGGCGCCCAGCTCGTCGACGTGGGTGGCGAGTCCACCCGGCCCGGTGCCGACCGGGTCGACGCGGAGACCGAGGCCGCCCGGGTGCTGCCGGTGATCCGGGAACTCGCCGCCAGAGGGGTGCCGATGAGCGTCGACACCTACCGGGCCGGCGTCGCCGCCGCCGCTCTGGCGGCCGGAGCCACAGTGGTCAACGACGTCTCCGGCGGACTGGCCGACCCGGACATGGCCAAGGTGGTCGCCGAGGCCGGCTGCCCGTGGATCCTGATGCACTGGCGCGGGCACGCCAAGCGGATGCAGGACCTGGCCCGCTACACCGACGTGGTCACCGACGTACGGGCCGAGCTGGCCCAGCGGGTCGACGACGCCCTCGCCGCCGGGGTCGCCGCCGACCGCATCGTGATCGACCCCGGGCTCGGCTTCGCCAAACGGGCCGCCGACAACTGGCAGCTCACCGCCCGGCTGCCGGAACTGCTGTCGCTGGGCTACCCGCTGCTCTTCGCGGCCAGCCGCAAGTCGTACCTGGGCGCGCTGCTGGCCGACCCGGACGGCACGCCCCGGCCGACCGAGGGGCGTACCGCCGCCACTGTCGCCACCAGCGTGCTGGCGGTCGCGGCCGGCGCCTGGGGAGTACGGGTGCACGACGTACGCGAGACCGTGGACGCGCTCGCGGTCTGGACCGCCAGCGGCCGGCCCCGGCTGGCAACCACGGAGGTGACCCGATGACCGGGGCGGAGAGCGGGCGCGACGCCGTGCTGAGCGAGCCCGCCGGAACGGCCCGGCCCGGCAGCGACCGGATCGTGCTGACCGGGCTGCGGGCGCGGGGCCGACACGGGGTCTTCGACTTCGAACGGGCCCAGGGGCAGGACTTCGTCGTCGACGTGGTGCTGGAACTCGACCTCACCACGGCGGGCCGCACCGACGACGTGGCCGACACCGTCCACTACGGCGAACTCGCCGACCGGCTGGTCGCGATCGTGACCGGCGAGCCGGTCAACCTGATCGAGACGCTGGCCGAACGGCTGGCCGCCGCCTGCCTCGCCGATCCCCGGGTACTGCTCACCTCGGTCACCGTGCACAAGCCGCAGGCACCGATCCCGCACGACTTCGCCGACGTGGCGGTGACCGTGACCCGGCGGCGGTGACCGGATGACCCGGGCGGTGCTCTCGCTGGGCAGCAACCTCGGCGACCGGCTCGGACACCTGCGCACGGCGGTGACCGGACTGCGGGACGTACTCCTGGTGGCGTCCGGGGTCTACGAGACGCCGCCGTGGGGCGACCCGGACCAGCCCGCGTACCTGAACGCCGTGCTGCTGGTCGGGGACGACACCGCCGGCCCGCGCGACTGGCTGGACCGGGCCCGGGCCGCCGAGACGGCGGCCGGCCGGGTCCGCGACCCGGAGCGCCGGTTCGGGCCGCGCAGCCTGGACGTCGACGTGATCACGGTCTGGGCCGACGACGGCGAGCCGGTGCACAGCGCCGACCCGGAGCTGACCCTGCCGCACCCCCGGGCGCACCTGCGGGCCTTCGTGCTCCGGCCGTGGATCGACATCCAGCCGTACGGGCGGCTGCCCGGCCACGGCTGGCTGACCGACCTGATGTCGACCGAGCCGGTCGCCGGCGACGTACTGGACCTGCGCCCCCGTCCGGATCTGCGGATAGAGTCGGATTGACGGTGACCGCGGTGGCGACGGCACCGCAGCGGCGGCCGGCGGACCATTTCGGCGGCCGGGCCAGGTGCCGCGCGATCCGGTCCCGACGGTACCGGCGGCGACGAGCGGAGTGAGGACGAGTTGTGACCGAGCGCAGACCCCCGACGCGCGGCCCGGCCCCCGACCAGGGGCGGATGGGTCCGACCCGGCCCGCCTCGCTGGTGGTGGCCGGACTGGCCTCGGCGGCAGTGGCCTGGTTGCTGGTCAGCAGCTTCTACAGCCACATCCCGCCGCTGCCCTGGTTGCCGATCGTCACCCTGCTCGGGCTCGCCGCCCTGGAGGGGTACGCGGCGGCGAACACCAAGGCCCGGATCGAGCGCAAGCCCGGCCGGGATCCGGTGGAACCGCTGGCGGTGGCCCGGTTCGTCGTACTGGCCAAGGCGTCGGCGCTGGCCGGGGCGATCTTCGCCGGCTTCTACGCCGGGCTGGACGCCTGGCTGCTCATCGAGCGGACCCGGGCCGCCGCGAACGACGTACCGGCGGCCAGTGCCGGACTCGCCGCGTCGTTGGCGCTGGTCGGGGCGGCGCTCTGGCTGGAACGCTCCTGTCGGGTGCCCGATCGTGATGACCGCGATTCGGAGAGTGACGAACGGGGGCGGCGCGACGAGCGCTGACCAGGGCAGGCCCGGAATCGATGCGTACCGGGGGTGACGGTTGGCCTCGGACGCGGGTACGGTGCCTGCGACCGGGCCAGATCCGCCCCCCTCGCTGGATCGGGCCCACGTCCGACCGCTCCGGTCCCGGATGGCGCCCCGGGTCGAAGCCTGCTCGGCGGGACGAAACAGGAGGCGCGCGAGATGGCGTACGACGATTCGATCTACCGGCGCCGGGACGCCGGAATGGACCCGGTCGGCACCGGCGCGCGGGAGGATCCCCGGTACGGCGGTGACGCGGGATACCACGACGACGCCGACATGCGCGGGTCCGGCCACGTCACCGGCCGGTTCATGGGTGGCGAGCCGACCATCGCCGCCGACCCGGAGCCGGTCGAGTCGACCCGGACCCGGCGGAACGTCTCGCCGGCCGCGCTGGAGAACGTCTTCGACGACCCGGCACACGGTGAGCCCGGGCGGGACCGGATCGCCGTGCACCTGCTCTGGGAACTGGTGCTGCTGGTCGTGGTCGGCGGGCTGCTCTTCCTGTGCAACCGGGACTATCCCGACCTGCTCCGGGGCGCGCAGCGGGAGAGCCTGCTCGTCTTCGGTACCGCGCTCGGGCTGCTCACCCTCGGCGCCGGGCTGACCCTGCGGACCGCCGCCCCCAACCTGGCGCTGGGGCCGCTGGCGGTCGCCGCCGCCCTGCACTTCGCGGAGAACTCCGACCGGGGCGTCGTCTCGGCGATGCTGCCGGCGGTACTCGCCGGAGTGGTGGTCGGCCTGGTGATCGCCGTACTGGTGGTGGGCTTCCACGTGCCGAGCTGGGCGGCCAGCCTCGCCGCCGGACTGGCGGTGATCGTCTTCATTCAGCAGCGGACCGCCCCGGTCGACGTGCAGGGCGAGTACGACCCGACCCGGCACGCGCTCTACCTGTTCGGCGGTTTCGCCGCCGTCGCGGTGCTGGCCGGCCTTTTCGGCACCGTCAAGACCGTACGCCGGGCCGTCGGCCGGTTCCGGCCGGTGGGCGACCCGGCACTGCGCCGGGGCGCTGCGGCCGGTGTGCTCGTCACGTTCGGCCTGGTGCTGTCGTCGGTGTTCGCCGTCGGCGCCGGGATGCTGATCGCGGCCGGCGGCACCGGGCCGGTCGCGCCGACCACCGGCATCGAGTGGACCGGTCTGGCCATGGGTGCCGCGCTGCTCGGCGGCGCCAGCGCCTTCGGCCGGCGGGGCGGGATCGCCGGTGGACTGCTGGCCACCGTCGCGCTGACCCTGTTCATCGGGTACGCCGACGAGCGCAACCTGGACATCGCGCCGGCCGCCCTCGCCGCCGTGGTGGTGGCCGTCGGCCTGGTGGTGACCCGCCTGGTCGAGGCGAACGGCCGCCCCCGCTCGTACGCCCAGCGGGAGCCGGAGTGGGTCGAGGAACCGGCGACGACCGCGAGCTGGGACACCGCCCAGGCCCAGCCGCCCGAGCCGTGGAACACCTCGCTGCCCGGCCAGCCGACCGACCGGTGGGGCGGCGACCGGTGGGACGGTACGAACCGCTGACCTTCGGCGGCGCGCCGGCCGGTGCGGCTTGCGGCGGTTCGGGCGGATAGGCTCGGCGTTATGACGGAATCGGGTGCCGAGTCGCGTACCACGCCCACCTTTGCCGAACTGGACGCGTTGTCCACGGAGGAGTTGCGCGAGCGGGCTTTCGCGCTGGCCCGGGAACGGCGGGACATCGGCTTCTTCTGGTCGGTGATCCGGCACCTGCCGAACGCGGACGAGGCGGCGGCGCTGGACGGCTCGCCGAACGCCGCCGGGCCGACGGTGGACGAGGCGGTCGCGCTCTGGCGGGAGTTCACCGGCCACGGCTACGAGGAGACCGCGCCGCTGCTCCGGGCCGCCTTCATCGACTACCTTCAGAAACACTAAAAACGCGCTATTGGTACTCCAGGGCGCGCATCGGTTCAAGCCAAGCGCATTCCTGGAAATCCGGCACCGGGTTTCGGGAACTGATTCCGCTGGGAATTACCGGCGCATGGCTCTCACCAACAGATACAAGACGGCCACGGGTGCGGGCACGATCGCCGCACTCGTACTGGTCCTGGTCTTCGGCAGTCCGTGGTATGCCGACTGGGCCCGGGACGAGACCGATCCGGACACGGCGGGCGGCTGGTTCCTCCGGCTACTGGCCTGGCCCGCCTGGCGGTTCGACTCGGACGACACGATCCAGAACATCATCGCCGCCGATCTCAAGGCGATCCTCGTGGTGGTGCTCACCTGGGTCTTCCTCTACCTGCTGCCCGGCTCGCAACTGGCCCGGGCCAGGGGCACCCTCAGCCAGTTCCTGGCGGGCTGGTCGGCGTACGTCTTCGCCGGTGCATTCGCGGCGCTCTTCGCCACGCTGATCGGCAGCAACCCGTCGCTGCTTGGCGCCTTCCAGGCCGCCGGCAGCGGTGCCGGGTACGGCTTCTTCGTCGGCTGGATCGTCGGCATCGCCACCCTCGGCGGCTGGCGCGGACGGCGCTGAGGTCGGCGCCCCACCCCCCGGGCACGACCTCGGCACCCCTCGGGCGGACAAGCCCGCTCGACGGCGCCCGGAGTGACCGATCGCCCCTCCCGCGACGGCACACTCCGGGCGCCGTGCTGTCCGCACGCCTGTGGCCTGTGGGCGTCGCGCGGTTCCGGTGGTGACGGGCGGGTGGGGTGCGGCTACCCGCCGACCGGGTCGGCCGGGTAGTCGATGCTGAGGATCCGGTGCCGGCTCACGGTGCCGACCGGCTCGCCGCCCTCGTCGGTGACCCGGGCGTCGTCCGAGTTGGTCCGGAGCAGCACCGCCAGCGCGTCGTAGAGCGACGATCCGAGCGGCACGGTCGGCAGCCCGGCGGTCTCGCCCGGGTCGGCCGGCAGCGGGCGCAGCAGGTCCCGGGTGACCGGGGTGACCGCGAGCCGCCGGATCGCCCGGTCGGCCCCGACGAACTCCCGGACGAACGCCGAGGCCGGCTCGCCGAGCAGGGTCGCCGGGCTGGCGTACTGCTCCAGCCTGCCGCCCTGGGAGAGCACCACGATCCGGTCGCCCAGCCGGACGGCCTCGTCCAGGTCGTGGGTGACCAGCACAGTCGTCTTGCGCACCTCGGCCTGGAGCCGCAGGAACTCCTCCTGGAGCCGGGCCCGCGCGATCGGGTCGACGGCCGAGAACGGCTCGTCCATCAGCAGCACCACCGGGTCGGCGGCGAGCGCCCGGGCCACCCCGACCCGCTGCCGCTGCCCGCCGGACAGCTCGTGCGGGTAGCGCGGGCCGAAGGTGGCCGGGTCGAGGCCGACTAGCTCCAACAGCTCGTCGGCGCGTCGTGCGGTCCGGGCCTTCGGCCAGCCGAGCAGCCTCGGTACGGTGCCGACGTTCGTGGCGATGGTCTGGTGCGGAAAGAGCCCGACGTTCTGGATCACGTAGCCGATCCGTCGCCGCAGCCGGACCGGGTCGACCCGGGTGACGTCCTCGTCGCCGAGCAGGATCCGCCCGGCGGTCGGCTCGATCAGCCGGTTGACCATGCGCAGCACGGTGGACTTGCCGCAGCCGGACGGGCCGATAAGCACCACCAACTCGCCGGCCTTGACCTCCAGACTCAGCTCGCCGACCGCCACCGTGCCGTCGGGGTACTGCTTGCGAACCTGGTCGAGGGTGATCGCGGCGGCACCCGTGGTGCCGGCGGACCCGGCGGAGTCGGCCTCCGGGGTAACGTCCACGTATGTCCTTCCGGGTGATCGACCGGGCTGACCCGGGTAATCCGTGGTTCTCCTGGGATTATGTGCAGGGCAATTCGGAGACGATCCTCGCCGCGCTGCGGGAGCACGCCGCCCTCACCGCCCAGGCGGTGCTGATCGCCGCCCTGGTCGCGATCCCGCTCGCCGTGCTGGCGTACTGGTTCCGGCCGCTCACCGGGCCGATTCTCGCACTCTCCGGTGTCCTCTACACGATCCCGTCACTGGCGCTGTTCGCCTTCGTCGCACCGTACCTCGGGACGGGGACGGCGACGGTACTGCTCGGGCTGGTGCTCTACGCCCTGCTCCTGATCATCCGGAACGTGCTCGCCGGGCTCAACCAGGTGCCGGCGGAGGTCCGGGACGCGGCCCAGGGCATGGGGTACGGCCGGTTCGCCCGGCTGCTCCGGATCGACCTGCCGCTGGCGTTGCCGGGCATCTTCACCGGCCTGCGCCTGGCCACCGTCTCCACGGTGGCACTCGTCACCGTCGGCGTACTCGTCGGGCACGGCGGGCTCGGGCAGCTCATCCTCGGCGGCTTCCGGAACAACTTCTTCAAAGCGGAGATCATGACCGGAACGCTGCTCTGCGTACTGCTGGCGCTGGTTCTCGACCTGCTACTCGCCGGGCTGGCCCGGCTGCTCACCCCGTGGGCGCGGCGCCGGGGAGCGGCCGGATGACCCCGGCGCGGCACACCGGCACGACCACGGCGCGGCACACCGGCACGACCACGGCGCGGCACACCGGCACGACTCCGGGGAGGGCGGCCCGATGAACCCGATCGAGCAGGCGGTCGTCTGGCTCAACGACCCGCTGAACTGGACCAACCCCGGCGGCGTACTCGACCGCCTGGTCGAGCACCTCGGCATCTCCGGCGCCGCCGTGGCGCTCGGCTGCCTGGTCGCCTGGCCGCTCGGGCTCTGGCTCGGCCACACCGGCCGGGGCGGCGGGGTCGTGGTGCTGGTGTCCAACGTCACGCTCGCCATCCCCACCATCGCGCTGCTGACCATCCTGCCGCTGACCGCGCTCGGCTTCGGCAAGCCGCCGGTGATCATCGCGCTGGCGGTCTTCGCGGTGCCGCCGCTGCTGGCCAACGCGTACACGGGGATTCGGCAGGTCGATCCGGAGGTGCGGGACGCGGCACGGGGCATGGGGCTCTCCGGCGGGCAGTTGCTGCGCCGGGTGGAGTTGCCGCTCGCGGTGCCGTACCTGGCGGCCGGGTTCCGTACCGCCGCCGTGCAGGTGGTGGCGACCGCCGCGCTCGCCTCGTTCGTCAACGGAGGCGGGCTGGGGCAGATCATCAGTGCCGGCTTCGGGCTGGGCATCTCGATCGGCGGCGGGCAGATCCTGGCCGGCGGGCTGCTGGTCGCCCTGCTCGCGCTGCTGGTCGAGCTGGCCTTCGCCCTGGTCGAACGGGTGGTCACGCCCCGGCCGCTGCGCCGCAACCGCCGCCGGGTCGCCCGGCGGGCCGACCAGCGGGCGGCAGCGGCGATCACCGGCTCCTGACCGGGCGACGCGGTGTGTGTCTGATCACCCATGGCGTCCCGGTTCAGGCCCGGACCGGACCGCCCGCCAGGCGTGACTTTAACCCTTGGTAATCATCTCTGCGCACCTCGTGCCCCTTTGCGTGACGATCCGGTGACGAAGCGCGCCTCGGATTGTCGTACCAGACGGGAGGATGTTTCGTGGAAGGTCGCGGGCGGCCGTCCTGAGATGTCGCCCGTCGGACACGCGGCCGGCCCACCCCGGGCCGCGCCGGGACACAGGAGGCGGGCGTTTCATGCGCACACGTACACGTCTGGCAGTCGGCGCCGCCGGTGCCGTCGTCGCGGCCGGGTTTCTCGCCGGCTGTGGCGGTGCCGGCTCGTCCGGCACCCAGGCTCCGGCGACCGGGGCGCAGGCCGCCGGTTGCGCGCCGGTGGCCGGGTCGAGCCTGGTCGTGCTCGACGACGACAAGAAGCTCCAGAACACCGACAACATCATTCCGGCGATCAACAGCAAGGTGGCCCAGCCGCAGCTCGTCGCGGCCCTGGACAAGGTCTCGGACAGCCTCGACACCACCAAGCTGATCGGCCTGAACAAGGCGGTCGACGTGGACCGCAAGACCCCGAAGGTGGCCGCCGAGGAGTTCGCCTCGGCCAACAACCTGACCGCCGGCATTCCCACCGGCGGCACCGGCAACATCACCGTCGGCGCGGCCAACTTCAGCGAGAACCAGACCCTGGGCGAGCTGTACCGGATCGCTCTCACCGCCGCCGGCTACCAGGTCAGGGTGCAGCAGATCGGCAACCGCGAACTGTACGAGCCGGCGCTGGAGAAGGGCCAGATCCAGGTCGTCCCGGAGTACGCGGCGACGATGGCGGACTTCCTGAACAACAAGGTGAACGCCAAGTCCGGCGCCACCCCGCCGCCGATCTCCTCGCCCGACCTCAACCAGACGGTGACCGGGCTGAAGGCGGCCGGCGAGAAGGTCGGCATCACCTTCGGCAAGCCGTCCGCCGCGCAGGACCAGAACGCGTTCGCGGTCACCAAGGAGTTCGCCGACAAGTACTCCGTGCGTACGCTCAGCGACCTGGCGGCCAAGTGCTCCGGCTCGGCGACCGTACTCGGCGGCCCGCCGGAGTGCCCGCAGCGGCCGAAGTGCCAGGCCGGGCTGATCCAGGTCTACAACTTCAACGCAGGCCGGTTCGACTCGCTCGACGCGGGTGGCCCGCAGACCAAGTCGGCACTGACCACCGGTGCGATCAGCGTCGGGCTGGTGTTCTCGTCGGACGGCGCGCTCGCCACGAGCTGACGACCGGCATGCTCGACGCGGGTTGACGACCAGCGCGCTCGACGGCACGGCGGTGCCGCGCTCTGCGGAGGCGAACACGTCGGTCCCGGCGGCGTGCCGGGCGGCGCGGGGCCGGGTCGACGAGCCGGGCTGACAGCGGAACTACCGAGGGGTCGGTCGACGTCACCATGGGTGGCGTCGGTCGGCCCCTCGTTTGCCGGCGCCGCCATTTCGGTCCCCGGCAACTGTGGGTAGGCTCGACTGCCATGTCAGCCCGCGAGGCCCCCGAGGAATCCCGCCGCCGGCCGCTGCTGACCGTACTCTTCTGGGTCGGGGTGGGGCTGGCTCCGTTGGCTGCCCTGTTACTCCTGGTCGGGCAGGGCAACGGGCCGCTCCGGATCGCGGCGGTGCTGGCCGTGCTTGCGGTCGTACTCATCGGACTGTCGATCACCTTGCGTGGCGACTCGGAGGGTGTCCGGCTGGACATGGAGGAGACCCTCGTCGAGGAACTCGACGACCTGCGGGGCGAGTTGCGCAACGACATCGCCACCGCCGCCCGCGCCACCCACAAGGCGTTCGGCGAGAAACTGGAGGTCGTGCAGGGCAACGTCGAGGCGCTGCGTGGCCAGATAGAGGCGGTACGGGCCAGCGCCGCCGTGCCGGCGGCCAGCGCGGCTCCCGCTCCCGTTCCCCCGTCCGCTTCCGCCTCCGCCGTCGGGGCGGCCGGTCCGACGGGCACCGCGGCGGTCACCGGTGCCGCCGGTGTGCCCACCGGCCGAGCCTCGGGCGAGCCGAACCAGAACTGGGCCCCGACCGATCCGGGCCGGGCCGGCCGAGCGTCGGGGGAGCCGGCTTCGGGAGGCTGGGCCTCGACCGATCCGGGCCGGGCCGGGCGAGCGTCGGGTGAGCAGGCTTCAGCGGGCTGGGCCTCGACCGATCCCGGCCGGGCCGGGCGGGCGACGAGTGAGCCGGCTTCGGCGGGCTGGGCGCCGGGTGGGCCGGGGCGGGACGGATCCGGTTCCCGGCCGGAAGGAGCACGTCGCGCCGCCGCCGGGCCGGGGCCGTCGTACGGCGCCGGCCAGGACGACACCGGCGAGCACCACGGCCGGTCCGGCGGCGGCTACCAGGCAGGCAACTCGTCCGGCGGAGAGCGGGGCGGGTCCGGGCGCCGGGGCCACGGCCGGGACGACGCGGCGGACTCCGGCCAGTACGGCCAGCCGTGGGCGCAGGGCGCCCGGCCGCACCGGGGCGGTCCCGGCGGGATGCCGTCCGGGCCGCCGCTCGGTCGCGGCGTGGTCCGGCACACCGAGACCGTGCAGGTGACCACCCGGCAGACGATCGTCGGCGGACACGAGGACGACGACCACCAGGCGGGCGGCTACGGCGCCGGAACCTACGGTGGCGGTGTCTACGGCGGTGGTGCCCAGGCCGGCGGCTACGGCGGCGGTGTCTACGGCGCCGGTGGCGGCTACGGCGGTGGCGGGGACCGGGCCGGTCGGGACGGCGGTTACGGCGGACACGAGGACCGGGCCGCTCGGGCCGCCGGCGGCTACGGCGGCGACGAACGCCGGGGCAGCGGCGGCACCTACGGCGGCGGCGACGAGCGCCGGAGCAGCGGCAACTACGGCGGCGGTGACGAGCGCCGGGGCGCGGGTGGCACCTATGGCGGTGGCGACCGTCGGGGCCACGGCGACGACGATCGTGCCGGGTACGGCGGTGCCGGGGACCGGGGTGGCTACGGCGGCGGTGAGCGCGACGGCTACCGGACCGGTGACCAGGGCGGCGGGAGCGGCGGCAACTACGGTGGCGGCGACCGTGGTCGGGAAGGGCGTGCCGAGGAGCCCGACGACCGGGACCGGCGCTCTGCCCCGGGCCGGTCCGCCGGCGAGCCCACCGACCCGGGGCGGGCCGGGCGGCCCGGCGACGGTGGCGGCTGGCGCGGTCGCTCGACGGAGCCGGACCCGGACTTGGTGACCGGGGACCCGGCCGACGACTCGTACTGGGCCGAGTTGCGGGCCGGCGAGCGCTGGGCCTCGGTACGCAGCGACGACCGGGGCCGGGAGGCCCGGATGGGCGAGCGCCGGGCGTCGATGCGGAGCGACGAGTCGGGTACGGAGTTGCGGGTCGAGGACCGCTGGGCGGAGGTACGCCAGGAGGAGCCGAGGCCGGGCGGGGACCGGCGGGCCGGTCGCCAGTGGTCGGAGCCCCGCGACGACGACCGGCGCTCCGCCGGCCAGTACGGCTCGGGCGGCTGGTCCGGGACCGACGAGCGGCGTGACGGTGGCCGTGATGCGGTCGACGAGCGGCGTGGTGGCGGGCGTGATGCGGTCGACGAGCGGCGTGGTGGTGGCCGTGAGCCGGGTGAGGACCGGGGCTGGGACCGGTCGGGCGGTGCGCCGGCCCTGCCCGCCGGTGGTGTGGACCCGGCCTCCGTCTGGGGTCCTCCGCGCCAGGAGCCGGAGCCGGAGCCGGCACGACGTGGCCGGCGGCACCGGGACGACGAGGAGTACGGCTACCCGCCGCTGGACGAGTCGCCCCGGGCCGGCGGCACCCGACGCTCGGAGTACGGCTACCCGGAGGCCGACGGCTGGCGGTGAGGTAGGCGGCTGGCGGTGAGGTCGGCGCCCGATCCGGACCGTCGACCGCCGACGGCTGGCCGTGAGGCTCCGGACGGAACGCCGGACCTGCCGAGGTCACCCGCCCCGGAGCACTACTTGTCGACGTCCCCGACCACGAAGAACATCGAACCGAGGATCGCGATCAGGTCCGGTACGAGGCAGCCGGGCAGCAGCGTGGCCAGCGCCTGCACGTTGGCGTACGAGGCGGTGCGCAGTTTCATCCGCCACGGGGTCTTGTCGCCCCGGGACACCAGGTAGTAGCCGTTGATGCCGAGCGGGTTCTCGGTCCAGGCGTAGGTGTGCCCCTCCGGCGCCTTCACCACCTTGGGCAGCCGCACGTTCACCGGACCGCTGATCCGGTCCACCTGCTCCAGGCAGCGTTCCGCGAGGTCGAGTGAGACGTACGCCTGGTCGAGCAGGACCTCGAACCGGGAGTGGCAGTCCCCGGCGGTCCGGGTCACCACCGGCACCTCCAGCGACCCGTACGCCAGGTACGGCTCGTCGCGGCGCAGGTCGAGGTCGAGCCCGGAGGCGCGGGCGACCGGTCCGGAGGCGCCGAAGGCGGCGGCGTCGGCGGCGGAGAGCACCCCGACGCCGACGGTACGGGCCAGGAAGATGTCGTTGCGCCGGATCAGGTTGTCCAGGTCCGGCAGGCTGCGGCGTACCTCGCCGATCGCCGCCCTGGCCCGCCGGGTCCAGCCGGCCGGTACCTCCTCCTTGAGCCCGCCGACCCGGTTGAACATGTAGTGCATCCGGCCGCCGGAGACCTCCTCCATGACCGCCTGGAGGGTCTCGCGTTCCCGGAACGCGTAGAACATCGGGGTGATGGCGCCGATCTCCAGCGGGTACGAGCCGAGGAACATCAGGTGGTTGAGCACCCGGTTCAGCTCGGCCAGGGCGGTACGCAGCCAGACGGCCCGCTCCGGCACCTCCATCCCCATCAGCCGCTCGACCGCCAGCACCACGCCCAGCTCGTTGGAGAACGCCGAGAGCCAGTCGTGCCGGTTGGCCAGCACGATGATCTGCCGGTAGTCGCGTACCTCGAAGAGCTTCTCCGCGCCCCGGTGCATGTAGCCGACGATCGGCTCGCAGGAGATCACCCGCTCGCCGTCGAGTACCAGCTTGAGCCGGAGCACGCCGTGCGTCGACGGATGCTGCGGCCCGATGTTGAGCACCATGTCGGCGGTGTCCAGGCCCGCCCCGGTGCCGACGGTCAATTCCCGCAGCGTTCCGGTGTCGGCAGTCATGCCCGCCATCGTGCCACGATCCGCCCGGCCGCAACGCCGGCCGCCTGGACGACCACGCCGCGTTCCGTCGGGGATTCGAGCCGGGAAGACTGGCGCGCCGCTCATCCGCGTCCGGCCGTTCCGCGATCCGCCCGGTCGCATCGTCGGCCGCCTGCCGCCGTTCCGCGAGCGGGCCGGTCGCCGAGCGGGCACGGGCGCGGGCAGGCGGGATCGCTAGCCGGGTTCGTCCAGGGGCCGGAAGTCGAGGCCGACCGGTTGGAACAGCCACCAGTGGCCGCCGAGGCCGGCCGGGTCGGTCAGTTCGGCCGCCGTGGACGCCCGGGCGAGCGCGCGGACGTAGCCGGCCGGGTCGGTCGAGGCCAGGGTCAGCGCGGGTCGTCGTCCGTCGGCCCCGAGTGCGCGCAGTGCGGTGCGCTGGTCGACCAGGGTGTACGGCAGGCCGGCCACCGCCGTACCGGCCGCCGCCACCGAATCCACCGCCACGTGCGCGGTCAGGTCGCGGCTGCCGTCCGGCACCGGGTCCACCTGCCGACCGGCGCGGAACCCGGTGAGCGTGCCGTAGCGGGGGCGGGTGTTCCGCAGGTGTCCGTAGTCGACGGCGAGCGCCAGCCCCCGGTGCAGGCTGCCGACCGCCGTCGCCCAGGCAGTGTCCCGGGTCAGCCCGATCTCGACCCGCCCTGATGGGTGCGGTTCGGTCGGCCACCACCGGGCGAGCCAGTCCGTCTCGGCCGGGTCGAGCGGGCCGCCGGGCGACTCCGTTCCGGTGGCGGGGTCGACAAGTACCCGTCGCCAGCCGGCCGGGCCGGGTTCGGCCACGTCCAGCGGTACGTTGTCGAGCCATTCGGTCGCGACCAGCAGCCCGACGGTCCGCTCCGGCAGGTCGGCCCGCCAGCCGATCGTTCCTGGCAACAGCTCGGGACGCGGGGCCAGCTCGACGGCGGTCAGCCGGAGCCGGGCGGCGAGGGCCGGCGGCGCGAGCCGGGACAGGGTGTCGAGCAGTTCACCCCGGCCGGCGCCGACGTCGACCACGTCCAACGGGTCCGGCCGGCCCAGCGCGGCGTCGAGCCGGTCCAGCATCCGCAGCAGCGCGTCGCCGAGCACCGGTACGGCGTGCGCGCTGGTCCGGAAGTGCGCGGCCGGTCCGGCGCCGTCGACGAAGAACCCCTGGTCACCGTAGAGCGCGGTGGTCATCGCGGCTCGCCATCCGATCGGCACCGACCCAGGTTATGCGCCCCCGATCGGCCCCCGATCGCCCGATCGCCCGCTTCGGGCGCAGTGCGGGACGGGGCCGTGGACGGGAGCGCGGACGGGGCCTGGACGGGGCCTTGGACGGGGGCGCGGGAGTACGACGGCGCGGCGGTGAAGGTTTTCACAACCTCTTGGTCCTGAACTGGCCGGACGGCGCATACTTGCGATCGACCGGTACCACTTGTCGAGGACTGGATCACTGCTATGAGCGCTTCCGCGCGCCCGCGTACCGCCGCCTCCGGCGGGTCGGTCCGGCCACCGGCCGCCGGCCCGAGCCGTGACCCGGCCGGCCAGGGCCAGCCGCAACCTCTCTTCCCCCGCCAGCTCACCATCGGCGTGATCGGTGCCGGCCGGGTGGGTGCCGTGCTCGGCGCCGCGCTGGGCCGGGCCGGTCACCGGGTGGTCGCCGCCGCCGGGGTCTCCACCGCCGCCCGGGACCGGATCGACCGGCTGCTGCCGGGCACCGTCGTACGCCCCGCCGACGAGGTGGCCCGGAACGCCGCCGACCTGCTGCTGATCGCCGTACCGGACGACTCGCTGGCCGGGGTGGTCGCCGGGCTGGCCGGGACCGGTGCGCTGCGTCCGGGGCAGGTGGTGGCGCACACCTCGGGCGCACACGGACTCGACGTACTCGCCCCGGCGGTCGCGGTGGGGGCTTATCCGCTGGCGCTGCACCCGGCGATGACCTTCACCGGTACCGCCGAGGACCTGGACCGGCTGCCCGGCATCTCGTACGGGGTGACCGCCCCGGCGGCGCTGCGGCCGTTCGCCGTCCGGCTGGTCGCCGACCTCGGCGGAGTACCCGAGTGGGTGGCGGAACCGGACCGCCCGCTCTACCACGCCGCGTTGGCGCACGGGGCGAACCACCTGGTCACGCTGGTCAACGAGGCGGCGGAACTGCTCCGGGCCGCCGGGGTGGGCCGGCCGGAGAAGGTACTCGGGCCGCTGCTCCGGGCCGCGCTGGACAACGCCCTGCGGCTCGGCGACGCGGCGTTGACCGGGCCGGTGTCCCGGGGTGACGCCGGTACGATCGCCCGGCACCTGGACCGGCTCGCCGGCACGGCCCCGGACTCGGTACCCGGCTATCTGGCGCTGGCCCGCCGCACCGCCGACCGGGCGATCGCGGCCGGTCGGCTCCGTCCGGCCGACGCCGAGGCACTGCTCGGCGTGCTCGCCGACCGGGACCGGAAGGTGGCCGCCGCATGACCGGGCGCGGCGGGCAGCGGCCCGGCACCCGGCAGAGCGGGAGCCAGCGGCACGGCATCGGGCAGAGCGGGAGCCAGCGGCACGGCATCCGGCAGAGCGGGATGCAGCGGCACGGCATCCGGTCGCTCGGTTCGACCGGGCTCCGGTCACGGCGGAGTGGGGAGCGGAGATGACCACGGTGTTGCGTACCCGGGCGGAGTTGGCGGCCACCCTGGCGCCGCTGCCGGGGAGCCTGGCGGTGGTGATGACCATGGGCGCCCTGCACTCCGGGCACGAGGCGCTGCTGCGGGCGGCCCGGGAGCAGGCCGACACCGTACTCGCGACGATCTTCGTGAATCCGCTCCAGTTCGGCCCGAACGAGGACTTCGACCGGTACCCCCGGACCTTCGAGGCCGACCTGGCGATCTGCCGGGCGGCCGGGGTGCGGTACGTCTTCGCGCCGTCCCGCGAGGAGCTGTACCCGGACGGCGAGCCGATGGTCCGGGTGAACCCGGGCGACCTCGGTGAGGAGTTGGAGGGCGCCAGCCGGCCCGGCTTCTTCCACGGCGTGCTGACCGTGGTGCTGAAACTGCTCAACCTGGTCCGGCCGGACGTCGCGATCTTCGGCGAGAAGGACTACCAGCAGCTCACCCTGATCCGTCGCATGGTCCGGGACCTGGAACTGGACGTGGAGATCGTCGGCGTGCCGACCGTACGCGAGCCGGACGGGCTGGCACTGTCCAGCCGCAACCGCTACCTCTCGGGCGAGGAGCGGACGTCGGCGCTGCGGCTGTCGGCGGCGCTACGGGCGGGCGCGACCGCCGCCGGGGAGGGCCGGGGTGCCGACGGTGCGCTCGCCGCCGCCTACCGGGCCTTCGGCGAGGGTACGACCGGCGCCAAGCTGGACTACCTGGTGCTGACCGACCCGGATCTCGGCCCGGCACCGGCCACCGGACCGGGGCGGATGCTGGTGGCGGCCTGGGTCGGCGACACCCGACTGATCGACAACCTGCCGGTCGAACTGGCTCCGGTTCCCGCGCCGGGCGGCTGAGGCGTCGAGCGCCGACGACCGACCGCCCGACGAAACCCCTGCTCCACGGAGGACGTACCCCATGTTCCGCACCATGCTCAAGTCGAAGATCCACCGGGCCACGGTGACCCAGGCGGACCTGCACTACGTCGGCTCGGTGACCGTCGACGCCGACCTGATGGACGCCGCCGACCTGCTCCCCGGCGAGCAGGTGGCGATCGTGGACATCACCAACGGGGCGCGGCTGGAGACGTACGTGATCGCCGGCGAGCGCGGCAGCGGCGTGATCGGCATCAACGGCGCCGCCGCACACCTGGTGCACCCCGGCGACCTGGTCATCCTGATCTCGTACGGCCAGATGGACGACGCCGAGGCGCGGACGTACCGGCCCCGGATCGTGCACGTCGACGCGGCGAACCGGATCATCGAGCTGGGCACCGACCCGGCCGGCGCGGTGCCGGGCATGGTCGGCGACCCGGTCCGGGGCGATTTCGTCGCGACCGCCTGACCCCACCTGGTCGCTCTGCTGTCGACCGTCGCCGCGCCGTCGGACCCGGCCCGGTCGCCTCGCCTTCTGATCGTCGCCGCGCCGCCGTCGGATGCGGCGGTGTCGAACGCCGTTCCCCGTCGGATCCGACCATTCTGGAGCGACCCTGCCGACCTCCCGGACGACCCGCCGGATGGATGATCTCGCTGGTCGGGTGACCGGGCGGGTTAACGTAGGGTGCAGCCATCCGGACCGTTGGTCGCCCTGGGGAGGACGCGATGCGCCGTTGGATGAGCGCCCTGGCGGTGGCCGGGGCAGTGGTGCTCGGCGTCGCCGGCTGCGCGCCGCCCGGCGGTACGGACGGCGACCTCACCGACGACTGGGCGGCGGTCGGCGAGCCGGTGGTCTTCACCCCGGCCGCCGAGACCTGCCATTCGGCCGACTTCTCCGAGACCGTCTACCTGTCGTCGTACCTGCCGGTCGACTGCGCCACCAACCACCGGCTGGAGACCGTGCACGTCGGCACCTTCGCCGGGCCGCCGGGCGACGCGCAGGTACCGCCGGCAGCGGGCTCGGCCCAGTTCACCGCCGCGTACGCCGAGTGCGACAACCGGGCGCGCGGTTATCTCGGCGCCGACTGGCGTACCGCCCGGTTGTGGCTCGGGGTGGCGGTGCCCTCGCCGAAGGGCTGGGGAGCCGGGGCCCGGTGGTTCCGCTGTGACGTCACCGAACTGTCCAACGTCGAGGAAGACGGCGACGTGGTCGGCCGGACGGCGACCCTCAAGGGCGCGTTGCGCGAGGCCGGGCCGCTGCGGCTGGGCTGTTACGCCACCACGCTGACCCGGACCGAGACCATCGACCGGATGCCCCCGGCGGAGTGTTCGGCCCGGCACAACACCGAGTTCGCCGGGGTGTGGCGGGCGCCCGCGACGCTGAGGTACCCAGCGGCGGAACGGGACTGGCAGGCGTTCTACGACGGCTGCTACACGGTGGCCGCCCGGTTCGTCGGGGTGTCGCAGAGCACGATCCGGTTCCGTACCGGGGTGGTGACGCTGCCGGGCGGGCGGGACGACTGGACCTCGGGCAACCGGGGCGTGCGCTGCTACCTGTGGGTCTCCGACGGCAAGTTCACCCGTTCCCTAAAGGGCGCCGGCAACGGCGGGTTGCCGATCCGGACCCGGTGACCCGGTCGGTCCGGCCGGATCGACCGGCGCGATTCCGGGCGGGGCAGCCTGGTCGATCCGGCAGAGTCGCCCCGATCGTCCGGATCGGGAAGCGTCGTAGGCCACTTCTCCTGCCCCCGGCCCACCCGACACCGCCGGTACGCGGTTGACTGGAATGATGCAGTTTCCGACCGTCGACCTGCCGGTGGTACCCCGGCTGCTGGCCGCGCCGGCACCCGGCTGGGTGGAGACGACCGACGTGATCGTGATCGGGTCGGGCATCGCCGGGCTCACCGCCGCACTGCACCTGCGCGAGGCGGGACTGCACGTGACCGTGGTGACCAAGGTCAACATCGACGACGGCTCCACCCGGTGGGCGCAGGGCGGCATCGCGGCCGTACTCGATCCGCTGGACACCCCGGCCGCGCACGCCTCGGACACCGAGCTGGCCGGGGTCGGGCTCTGCGACCCGGCGGCGGTCCGGGTGCTGGTGGAGGAGGGGCCGACCCGGCTGCGGGAGCTGATCCGGGCAGGTGCCGAGTTCGACCGGAACGCCGACGGCTCGCTGATGCTGACCCGGGAGGGCGGGCACCGGGCCGACCGGATCGTGCACGCCGGTGGCGACGCGACCGGGGCCGAGGTGCAGCGGGCGCTGCACGCCGCGGTCGGCCGGGATCCGTGGATCCGGCTGGTCGAGCACGCCCTCGTCCTCGACCTGCTCCGGGCCCCGGACGGCGGTTGGGCCGGCCCTGGCCGGGCGTGCGGGATCACCCTGCACGTGCTCGGCGAGGGCAGCGAGGACGGCGTCGGCGC
This sequence comes from Plantactinospora endophytica, assembly GCF_016862915.1. GTDB lineage: Bacteria > Actinomycetota > Actinomycetes > Mycobacteriales > Micromonosporaceae > Plantactinospora > Plantactinospora endophytica. Next base: position 206,615 of record NZ_BONW01000001.1, read on the forward strand.
GATCCTGGCCCGGGCGGTGGTGCTGGCCACCGGCGGGATGGGGCAGGTCTTCGCCGCCACCACCAATCCGGCGGTCTCCACCGGTGACGGGGTCGCGCTCGCGATGCGGGCCGGTGCCGCCGTCACCGACCTGGAGTTCGTCCAGTTCCATCCGACCGCGCTGCTGGCCCCGGCCGCCACCGGACTCGCCCTGGACGCGGCGGCCGGCGGTGGCATCGGCCCGGTACGGGCGGCACAGCAGCCGCTGGTCTCCGAGGCGCTGCGCGGCGAGGGCGCGTACCTGGTCGACGCCGACGGCAAGCGGTTCATGGTCGGCCAGCACGAGTTGGCCGAGCTGGCTCCCCGGGACGTGGTGGCCAAGGGCATCCACCGGGTACTCCTGGCCACCGGCGCCGACCACGTCTTCCTGGACGCCCGGCACCTCGGTGCCGAGTTCCTGGCCCGGCGTTTCCCCACCATCGTCGCCTCCTGCCTGGCGGCCGGGATCGACCCGGCCGAGCAGCCGATCCCGGTCGCCCCGGCCGCGCACTACGCCTCCGGCGGGGTACGCACCGACCTGCACGGCCGCACCTCCATCCCCGGCCTGTACGCCTGCGGCGAGGTCGCCTGCACCGGCGTGCACGGCGCCAACCGGCTGGCCAGCAACTCGCTGCTGGAGGGGCTGGTCTTCGCCCGCCGGATCGCCCAGGACATCGCCCGGGACCTGCCGGCCCAGGTCGAGCCGGCGCCGACGGGTGCGTGGCGGGGCGGCGAGGGCGCGACGGTCGACCCGGCGGTACGGGAGCGGCTGGCCCGGGCGATGACCCGGGGTGCCGGGGTGCTCCGCTCGGCCGACTCGTTGCGGGCCACCGCTGCCGAGCTGGGAACGTTGGGGGCGACCCGGGCCGCGCCGCGTACCGCGAGTTGGGAGGCGACCAACCTGCTGACCGTGGCCGCCGCCCTGGTCGGCGCGGCGTACGCCCGGCAGGAGACCCGGGGCTGTCATTGGCGTGAGGATTACTCGGAATCACGCGACGATTGGCTCGGGCACCTGGTCGGGTCGATCGGCCCGGTGGGCAACCTCGAACAGGACTGGGAGGCACTGTGCTGACGGATCCGACCACGCCGACGGACCCGACCACGCGACTGACGGACCCGACCGCTCGGGCGTTGCGGGACGCCGGGCTCGACCCGGCGGAGGTGGCACGGATCGCCGGGGCGGCGCTCGCCGAGGACCTGGGGCCGGAGCGGCTGGACGTGACGAGTGTGGCCACCATCCCGGACACGCAGGTCGACACCGCCGACGTGGTGGCCCGGGCCGACGGGGTGCTGGCCGGGCTGGCCGTCGCGGCGGCCGTCTTCGAGCTGGCCGGCGGCGCGGGCGTACGGGTGCTGCCGGTGGCCGCCGACGGTGCCGAGGTCGCCGAGGGGGACGTGTTGGCCACGGTGACCGGGCCGACCAGGGGACTGCTCACCGCCGAGCGGACGGCGCTGAACCTGCTCTGCCGGATGTCCGGGGTGGCGACGCACACCCGGGCCTGGGTCGAGGCGCTGGCCGGCAGCAAGGCGACCGTGCTGGACACCCGGAAGACCACCCCGGGGCTGCGCCCGCTGGAGAAGTACGCCGTCCGGGCCGGCGGCGGCGCCAACAAGCGCCTCGGGCTGTACGACGTGGCGATGATCAAGGACAACCACAAGCTGGCGGCCGGCGGCATCGCACCGGCGTACCGGCGGGTCCGGGAGGCGTTCCCGGCGGTGCCGGTCCAGGTCGAGGTGACCACGGTGGCCGAGGCGCTGGAGGCGGTGGAGGCGGGTGCGGACTTCCTGCTCTGCGACAACATGTCCCCGGCACTGCTGGCCGAGGTGGTGACGACGGTCGGCGACCGGGCGGAGCTGGAGGCGACCGGCGGGCTGACCCTGGAGACCGCCGCCGAGTACGCGGCGACCGGCGTGGACTACCTGTCGGTTGGGGCGCTGACCCACTCCTCGCCTATCTTGGACATCGCACTGGACCTCCGCTCGCGCGCCGCGTAGCGGCGGGACGCGCCACGACTCGGGGCCCGGGACTGACGACATGCTGCTCTGTATCGACATCGGTAACACCAACACCGTGCTTGCCACGTTCGAGGGCGAGAAGCTGGTGCACTCGTGGCGGATCAAGACCGACGCCCGGTCGACCGCCGACGAGCTGGGCCTGAAGCTGCGCGGACTGCTGGCCGGCGACGCGGTGGAGATCACCGGCGTGGCCGCCTGCTCGACGGTGCCGGCGGCGCTGCGCTCGCTGCGTACGATGCTGGCCCGCTACTACACGGACATCCCCAGCCTGATCGTCGAGCCGGGGGTGAAGACCGGGGTGCAGTTGGCGATCGACAACCCGAAGGAGGTCGGCGCCGACCGGGTGGTGAACACGTTGGCGTCGTACACCCTCTACGGCGGGCCGTCGATCGTGGTCGACTTCGGCACCACCACCAACTTCGACGTGATCAGCGGCCGGGGCGAGTTCCTCGGCGGCGCGTTCGCGCCCGGCATCGAGATCTCGTTCGACGCGCTGGCCGCCCGGGCGGCGCAGTTGCGCAAGGTCGAGCCGGCGGTGCCCCGCTCGGTGATCGGCAAGAACACCGTGGAGTGTCTCCAGGCCGGGATGTACTTCGGCTTCGCCGGCCAGGTGGACCGGATCGTGGAGCGGATGGTCGAGGAGCTGGGCGAGGTGCGGGCGGTGATCGCCACCGGCGGGCTGGCGCCGCTGGTGATCGGCGAGTGCAGGACGATCACCCACCACGAGCCGATGATCACCCTGATCGGGCTGCGGATGGTCTACGACCGCAACCGCTGACCGCCACGTCCCGGTCGGCCGCCGCCGGCCGGTCGCGGCGCCCGCCCCGCCGGTCGCGACCGTGCGAGGGTCCGCCGGCCGGTTCAGCGTCGGCGGCCCCGGAAGACCAGCGTCCGGTACGGCAACGGAAAGCTCTCCCGTCCGGCCAGGTCCGGATGGTTCGTGGTCAGTTCCCGGATCCGCGCCGCCACCTCCCGCTGCCGCTCGGGCCCGGCGGTTAGGTAGTAGGAACGGGTGCTGATCATCCCGACCAACGTCTCCGGGGTGAGCGTCATCTCGTGCCGGAACTCGGCCCGCTCCACCGGCCCGAACCCGGGGCCGTACCCGTCGATCCCGGATCCGTCGTCCCGGGCGCCGCGCCCGCCGAGCACCTCGACGGTGATCGCGGTCAGTTCGGCCACCCACGGCACCGACTCGTCCCGGTGGTTGAAGACCGCCGCGTACGTCCCGCCGGGGCGCACCAGCCGGGCCCCCTCGGCGTGCGCCGCCGGCTGGTCGAACCAGTGGTACGCCTGCCCGGCGACGACCGCGTCCACCGAGTTGTCCGGCAGCGGCACCCGCTCGGCCGAGCCGGCCAGCGCCACCGTGCCCGGGGTGGCGGCGTCGAGCCTGGCCCGCATCCCCGGGTCCGGCTCGACGGGCGTCACGTCGTGGCCCAGGCCCAGCAGCACCCGGGTCAGGATGCCGGTGCCGGCGCCCAGGTCGACCACCCGGGCCGGCGCGGATCGGCCGACCGCCCAGTCGATCGCCGGCTCCGGATAGCTCGGCCGGTACCTGTCGTAGGCGTCCGCGGCGACGCCGAAGGAGAGCGCGTGCAGTTGATCGACCATGGGTCGAAGGTTATCCAGTGCCCCGCCGCCCCGGCACTTGAGTACGCTCGGGGCCGAACTCCGCCGATCACACATTCCCCGAGGAAGCATGCCGTGAGCCAGCAGATCCCGAACCCCGCCGATCCCGTGGACGACCTTCCCGAGCAGATGCGGGTGCGCCGGGAGAAGCGGGACCGCATGCTCGCCGAGGGCGTCGAGCCGTACCAGACCGGATATCCGCGTACCGCGACGCTGGCAGAGATCCGGGCCCGTTACGCGGATCTGCCGACCGACACCCCGAGTGGGGACGTCGCGGCGGTCACCGGCCGGGTCATCTTCGTACGCAACACCGGAAAGCTCTGTTTCGCGACCCTGCGGGACGGCGACGGCACCGAACTCCAGGCAATGCTCTCGCTGGACCGGGTCGGTCAGGACCGGCTCGACACCTGGAAGCGTCTGGTCGACCTCGGCGACCACGTCGGGGTGACCGGTGAGGTGATTACCAGCCGGCGCGGTGAGCTTTCCGTGCTCGCCGATTCCTGGGAGCTGACCGCGAAGGCGCTCCGGCCGCTGCCGGTGGCACACAAGCCGCTTAGCGAGGAGGCCCGGGTCCGGCAGCGTTATGTGGACCTGATCGTGCGGCCCCGGGCCCGCGAGATGGTACGCACCAGGGCGGCGACGCTGCGTAGTCTGCGCGATTCGCTGCACGACCGGAGTTTCGTCGAAGTGGAAACCCCCATGCTGCAACCGCTGCCGGGCGGGGCCACGGCCAGGCCATTCGTGACGCACAGCAATGCGTTAGACACGGATCTGTATCTGCGAATCGCCCCCGAGCTTTTTCTCAAGCGGGCGGTGGTCGGCGGCATCGACCGGGTCTTCGAGATCAACCGTAACTTCCGTAATGAGGGGGTCGACTCTTCCCACTCGCCCGAGTTCGCGATGCTCGAGGCGTACGAAGCGTACGGTGACTATGACACTATGGCGTCCCTCACCTGTGACCTGGTCCAGCGGGCCGCCGTCGCGGCAACCGGGTCGCATGTGGTGACGCACGCCGACGGGACCGAGTTCGACGTGGGCGGGCAGTGGCCGTCGGTGACGCTCTACGGCACCCTTTCCGAGGCCCTCGGCGAGGAGGTGACGGTCCGCACCGGCATGGCCGACCTGGTGCGCTACGCGGAAAAGGTCGGCCTGGCGGTCGATCCCAAGTGGGGTCCGGGCAAGCTCGCCGAGGAGCTTTTCGAGGAACTGGTGGTCCCCTCGTTGCGCCAGCCCACCTTCGTCCGGGACTACCCGGAAGAGACCAGCCCACTGGTGCGGGCGCACCCGGAGGAGCCGGGCCTCACCTCGAAATGGGACCTCTACGTGCTCGGTTTCGAGCTGGCCACCGGCTACACGGAGCTGATCGACCCGGTGGTGCAGCGCGAGCGGCTGGTCGCCCAGGCGCAGCGTTCGGCCAAGGGCGACGACGAGGCGATGCGGCTCGACGAGGACTTCCTGCGGGCCATGGAGTACGGAATGCCGCCGCTCGGAGGCATGGGAATGGGAATCGACCGGCTGCTGATGGCCCTCACCGGCCTCGGAATTCGGGAAACGATCCTCTTCCCGATGGTCCGCCCCGAGTAGTTCCCGCCGCCCAACCTCTCGCGTAGTTTCGCCGTCCTATTGACGGAGCAAGCATCTAGCGGGCTATTGTGCTCTTGTTTGCGGAGAACCTGCTCGAAAGGATAGCGACACGTGGCCAAGCAGATCATTCACAAGCTGGTCGATGACCTGGACGGCGGAGACGCGGACGAGACCGTCAAGTTCTCGCTCGACGGCGTGCAGTACGAGATCGACCTGTCGGACAAGAACGCGGGCAAATTGCGGGACCTATTCGCCCCGTACGTGGCGGCCGGCTCGAAGGTGGGTCGCGGCGGCGTGGTGGTCGGCGGTCGTGCCGCACGGGGGCGGGGTGGCGCCACCGCCGACCGCGAGCAGAACAAGGCGATCCGGGCCTGGGCCAAGAAGGAAGGCAAGGACATCTCCGACCGTGGGCGCATCCCCCAGGAGATCGTCGACGAGTACCACGCGAAGGCGGGCCGCTAGGCGCGGGTACTTTCGTGACCCCCGCGTGGGGTGGGTACGGACGACCGGTCGTCCACCCACCCCACGCGTTTTTGGCATCTTGGGCTGTATGGGATGATTGACGGGAGTGTCCGGTTCGTGACCCGGGAACATCCTGGCGGCCCAGGCGTTGTCCACAGCCGGTGGACGAAGTTGTCCACAGCCTGTGGATGACGCGGGGCCGCGTCGCCCGGGCGGGGGCTCGAATTTCGCTCTGCGCGTACAGCGGATGGTCTGGGAAGCATCGCTGAGCGTGGGCGGTTGGGAAAAACGTCGCGTACGTGGCTCATTCCGGGAACACACGACCTCAGGAGAGTCGGCTCGCGGCGATAGAGTAAGGGAGCACGGTCGTCCGCCCCGGACGTCCGGGTGGTGGCCCCGCCACGATGCTTGGACCATCAAGATCGAGTGCGCACGGCACGTGAGGAGCACGAGGGCATGTTCGAGCGGTTCACCGACCGAGCGCGGCGGGTTGTCGTCCTGGCTCAAGAAGAAGCCCGGATGCTCAACCACAACTACATCGGTACGGAGCACATCCTCCTCGGCCTCATCCACGAGGGTGAGGGCGTGGCGGCAAAGGCCCTGGAGAGCCTCGGCATCTCCCTGGAGGGCGTCCGCCAGCAGGTCGAGGAGATCATCGGTCAGGGCCAGCAGGCGCCGAGCGGGCACATCCCGTTCACGCCGCGGGCCAAGAAGGTGCTGGAGCTGTCGCTGCGCGAGGCGTTGCAGCTCGGCCACAACTACATCGGTACGGAGCACATCCTGCTCGGCCTGATCCGCGAGGGCGAGGGCGTCGCCGCCCAGGTGCTGGTGAAGCTCGGCGCCGACCTCAACCGGGTCCGCCAGCAGGTCATCCAGCTCCTCTCCGGCTACCAGGGCAAGGAGCCGGCCGCCGCCGGCACCGCGCCGGGCGAGGCCGCGCCGTCGACCAGCCTCGTGCTGGACCAGTTCGGCCGCAACCTCACCCAGGCCGCCCGGGAGGGCAAGCTCGACCCGGTCATCGGCCGGGAGAAGGAGATCGAGCGGGTGATGCAGGTGCTCTCCCGCCGTACCAAGAACAACCCCGTCCTGATCGGCGAGCCCGGGGTCGGCAAGACCGCGGTCGTCGAGGGGCTGTCCCAGCGGATCATCAAGGGCGAGGTGCCGGAGACGCTCAAGGACAAGCAGCTCTACACGCTTGACCTGGGTGCCCTGGTCGCCGGCTCGCGATACCGCGGTGACTTCGAGGAGCGCCTCAAGAAGGTGCTCAAGGAGATCCGCACCCGCGGCGACATCATCCTGTTCATCGACGAGATCCACACCCTGGTGGGTGCGGGTGCCGCCGAGGGCGCGATCGACGCGGCGAGCATCCTCAAGCCGATGCTGGCCCGTGGCGAGCTGCAGACCATCGGCGCGACGACGCTGGACGAATACCGCAAGCACCTGGAGAAGGACGCCGCCCTGGAGCGGCGGTTCCAGCCGATCCAGGTGGGTGAGCCGTCGCTGGCGCACACCATCGAGATCCTCAAGGGCCTGCGGGACCGCTACGAGGCGCACCACCGGGTGAGCATCACCGACGCCGCGCTGGTCGCGGCGGCGACGCTCGCCGACCGGTACATCTCCGACCGGTTCCTGCCGGACAAGGCGATCGACCTGATCGACGAGGCCGGAGCCCGGATGCGGATCCGCCGGATGACCGCGCCGCCAGACCTGCGCGACTTCGACGAGCGGATCGCCCAGGTGCGCCGCGACAAGGAGTCCGCGATCGACGCGCAGGACTTCGAGCGGGCCGCCCAGCTCCGCGACAAGGAGAAGCAGCTCCTCGGCCAGAAGGCGCAGCGGGAGAAGGAGTGGAAGGCCGGCGACCTGGACGTGGTGTCCGAGGTCGACGACGAGCAGATCGCCGAGGTGCTGGCGAACTGGACCGGTATCCCGGTCTACAAGCTCACCGAGGAGGAGACCTCCAGGCTGCTCCGCATGGAGGACGAGCTGCACAAGCGGGTCGTCGGCCAGGAGGACGCGGTCAGGGCGGTCTCGAAGGCCATCCGGCGTACCCGGGCCGGCCTGAAGGACCCGAAGCGGCCGTCCGGCTCGTTCATCTTCGCCGGCCCGTCCGGCGTCGGTAAGACCGAGCTCTCCAAGGCGCTCGCCGAGTTCCTCTTCGGCAGCGAGGACGCGCTGATCCAGCTCGACATGTCCGAGTTCCACGACCGCTACACCGTGTCGCGGCTGGTCGGGGCGCCCCCCGGCTACGTCGGGTACGACGAGGGTGGCCAGCTCACCGAGAAGGTGCGCCGCCGGCCGTTCTCGGTGGTCCTGTTCGACGAGATCGAGAAGGCCCACCCGGACGTCTTCAACACCCTGCTCCAGATCCTGGAGGACGGGCGGTTGACCGACGGCCAGGGCCGGATCGTGGACTTCAAGAACACGGTCATCATCCTGACCACCAACCTGGGCACCAGGGACGTGGCCAAGGCGGTCTCGATGGGCTTCCAGGCCTCCGAGGACTCCGACTCGAACTACGAGCGGATGAAGCAGAAGGTCAACGACGAGCTGAAGCAGCACTTCCGGCCGGAGTTCCTCAACCGGATCGACGACACGATCGTGTTCCACCAGCTCAACCAGACCGAGATCCTCTCGATCGTGGACATCATGATCCAGCGGATCGAGACCCAGCTCCGCAACAAGGACATGGGCCTCGAGCTGACCGACAACGCCAAGAAGTACCTGGCGAAGAAGGGCTTCGACCCGGTGCTGGGCGCCCGGCCGCTGCGGCGGACGATCCAGCGCGACATCGAGGACAACCTGTCGGAGCGGATCCTGTTCAACGAGCTGACCCCGGGCCAGATCGTGGTCGTGGACTGCGAGGGCGACCCGGAGAACGTCGACAAGTCCAAGCTGGTGTTCCGCGGCGCGGACAAGCCGGTCCCGGTGCCCGACGCGGTGCCGGCCGACCTCGGCAACACCGCCGCGGCCGGCGCGGACGAGTAGGCGCACGGCAGCTCAGGTAGGCGGTAACGGTTCGGCCCGGTGGCAGTCGCCACCGGGCCGAATTCGTCTTCGCGGTACGGCTACCCGTCGGCGGACGGCTGCTCGCCGGCGAGTACGCAGGTGTCGTCGAGCATCTCGACCAGACCGTCCTCGATCAGCCCGGCGAGTGCCCGGGACCGTTGCAGGTCGTCGGACCAGACCAGGTCCAGCCGGGCCCGGGGCACCGGACCGGTCGCCTCCCGGAGTACGGCCAGCAGCTTTCCCCGGACCTGTCGGTCGGTGCCGGCGTACCGCTGCGGACGGCGGGTCGGGCCGGGCGGCGCGGTACGCCCCGAGGCCCGCCAGGCGCACCGGGCCGCCAGTGGACAGTCGACGCACCGGGGGGAGCGGGCAGTGCAGACCAGCGCCCCCAACTCCATGAACGCGGCACTGGCCCGGGCGGCCCGCTCGGGTGCCGCCGGCAGCAGCGCCTCGGTGGCGACCAGGTCGGCCGGACGGGTCGCCGGACCGGCGTCCGGCTCTCCGGCGACGGCCCTGGCCACCAGCCGCCGTACGTTGGTGTCCACCACCGGATGCCGCCGCCCGTACGCGAACGCGGCCACCGCCCTGGCCGTGTAGTCGCCGACGCCGGGCAGCGCCAGCAACTCGTCGAGCCCGGTCGGCACCTCGCCGTCGTGCCGCGCCACCAGGGCCACCGCACACTCGTGCAGCCGCAGCGCCCGGCGGGGGTAGCCGAGCCGCCCCCACATCCGGATCGCCTCGGCCGGGGTGTCGGCGGCCAGGTCGGCCGGCCGGGGCCACCGGGTCAGCCAGGCCCGCCAGGCGGGGAGTACCCGCACCACCGGGGTCTGCTGCAACATGACCTCGCTGACCAGGATCGGCCAGCCTCCGATGCCGGGCTCCCGCCAGGGCAGGTCACGGGCGTTCTCGTCGTACCACCGGATGGCCTCGGCGGCGAGCTGCGTTGTCGACATGGCGCCGTCGATCCTGTCATGCCCCGCCGCCCGGCCGCGCCCGGCGCCGCCGGGGTGTCCGGTCGGCGGGGCGGCCCTGGGAAAGCCCGGCGGCTCCCTCCTGCTGGTCGGTCTCGCCGAGGAAGTCCGGCCCCTCGGTGGCCCGCCCGGGAAAGCCGGGCGGTTCCCCGGGAAAGCCGGGAAGGCGGCTGTCTGCGGAAGGCCGGCGGGCGAGAGCCCGGCGGGCGGCCCCCTGGGGAAGGCGGGAGGCTCTCTGGGAAGCCGGGCGGGGCCCCTTGCAGAAAGGCGGGCGGTTTCCTGGAAGCCCGGCGGGCGGGGCGGATGCCTGGGAAGCGTTGACGTTGCGGCGGGCGACCGGTGTCGCCGTCCCGGAGCGTGGGCCGGGCGCCGGGTCGGCCCGCGCAAAGCCCCGGTCATCGGGCAGACTGCCCGGATGAACGAGCTTGCGATCACCGTCATCGGTCCGGACCGACCCGGCATCGTGGCCGACGTGACGGAGGCGCTCGCCCGGCTCGGGGCCAACCTGACCGACTCGACCATGACCCGGTTGCGCGGGCACTTCGCGATGACGCTGATCTGTGTCGGCCCGTCCGGTGCCGAGGCCGAGGCCGCGCTGGCCCCGGTGGTCGCGGACGGCCCGCTGGTGGCGACGGTCCGCCAGGTCGGCACCGAGGCGACGAGTACGCCGTTCGGCGAGCCGTACCTGATGGCGGTGCACGGCGCCGACCGGCTCGGCATCGTCGCCGCCCTGACCCGGGTACTGGCCGAGGTCGGTGGCAACGTGACAGACCTGACCACCCGGCTCACCGGGCCGCTCTACGTGCTGCTGGCGGAGGTGGAGTTGCGGCCGGACGCGGCGGAGGATGTCGCCGGCCGGCTGGCCGAGGTGGCCGCCGGACTGGACGTGGAGGTCACCCTCCGGCGAGCCGACTCGGATCTACTGTGACGACGGCCGAGGACGGTTCAGGGATGGCCGAGGTCTCCGGTCTGGGCGACTGGACGCTGGCGGCGCTCGGTGACCCGGGCAAGCTCCGTCCGGTGGTGACCGCGCCGGCCGGGGTGTTGAGCCGGGCCGGCGACACCGTCGACCCCCTCGACGACGACGTGGTCCGGCTCGCCGCCGACCTGGTGGCCACGATGCGGGTCTCGCCCGGCTGCGTCGGTCTGGCCGCGCCGCAGGTCGGGGTCGGGGCCCGGGTCTTCGCGCTGGACGTGACCGGACATCCGAAGACCGTCACCTCGCACGGCACCTTCGTGCTCTGCAACGCGGAGGTGGTCGAGGCGAGCCGCTGGCGGCCGGGGCGGGAGGGCTGCATGTCGGTTCCCGACCTGACCGGCGACGTGAAGCGGGCCAGCCGGGTCGTGGTGCGGGGGGTCCTGCCCGGCACCGGTACGGCCGTCCGGCTGGTCACCGACGGCTTCGAGGCCCGGGCGCTACAGCACGAGATCGACCACTGCGCCGGTCGACTGTTCCTGGACCGAGTGGCCGGAGCGCACGCGGTCTACCAGCGCAAGGTCTACCTTTGAGCGACGGCGGGCCGGCTCGGGAAGGTCGGCCGGGGCCGGCTGCCCGGCTCCGCGCCGATACGGCGTCGCGGGCTCCCGGCGCGTCGCGAGGGCCGACGCCACGCGTGCCGATACGGTGAAACCATTATGCGTCTGACGGTTGGCCCCCTTCCGCCCGCCGTGTATTGGCGGCGTCGAGCCGTCGTGCTCGGCGCCCTCGTGCTCTTCCTGATCGTGGTGCTCTACTCCTGCGTCAACACAGGTGACACCGGCAAGTCAGGAAAGGACCGAACAGCCAACCCTGGGCCGTCTCCGACGCTGACTCCGCACGTCGACCCGTCGGCCTCCGGCCCGTCCCCGTCCGGTGTGCCCGAGTCGGGCGGCCCGGGTGGTGGTGAGCCGTCCGACGCGCCGCCCGCCGACGAGGAGGAGACCTCCGTCGAGCCGGCCGGCGGCGGCCAGGTGCCGACGGCACCGCCACCGGTCGACAACGAGTGCACCGACCGGGAGATCTCGGTGATCCCGGTGCCCTCTCAGACCTCGGCGCAGCGGGGCGAGCCGATCGAGTTGAAACTCAAGATCAAGAACGTGTCGGGCCGGACCTGCAACCGGGACGTCGGTGCCGACCTCCAGGAGCTCTACATCAAGTCCGGGGCCCGGAAGGTCTGGTCGTCGGACGTGTGCAGCGAGGTCCGGTCCAACGACCCACGGCCGTTCCCGCCCAGCCACGAGAACGAGTACACGATCGCCTGGAACGGCCGGGAGAGCTCCAAGTGCGCCAACCAGCTCGCCGCCGGGCCCTATCCGGCGGCCGGCACCTACCAGCTCTTCGGGCGGCTCGGTGACAAGCACAGCGAACCGGTCCGGATAACCATCACCGGCTGACCAGCCGACCAGCGACCGGCACCACGCAAGATGCCGGCCGCACGTACGACCCGGACGGTCGCCGGGCCTCCAAAGCGCAGACCGTGGTTCGGCTCGGACCGCTGGTAAGGCTCAGACCTACTACAGCCCGGACCGTCGTCGGGGCTCGGACTGGTACTACAGGCCCGGACCGCCGCCTAGGCTCGGGCGTGGTTCGGCCCGGACCGTCGCCAGGGCTCGGCACGTGGCACCGGCCCGGACTGCCGCCTAGGCTCGGGCGTGGTTCGGCCCGGATCGTCGCCGGGCCGGCAGGGTCAGACGTAACGCTCCAGGATGGACGCTTCGGCGAGCCGGGACAGGCCCTCGCGTACGCCCCGGGCCCGGGCGTCGCCGACCCCGTCGACCGCCTGTAGGTCCTCCACCGTCGCGCCGAGCAGCCGTTGCAGGCTGCCGAAGTGCCCGACGAGTCGGTCGACCACCAGCCCCGGCAGCCGGGGCACCTTGGCGAGCAGCCGGAACCCGCGCGGGCTGACCGCCGCGTCCAGCGCGTCGGAGGCGCCCTGGTAGCCGATGGCCTTGGCGACCGCGACCAGGTCGATCAGCTCGGTGGCGGTGAGCAGGTCCAGCTCGACCAGGGCCTCGTCGAGGGTACGGGCCTTGCGGCCGGTCGGCAGGTAGTCGCGGATCACCAGCGTCCGGTCGGCGTCGACGCCGGCCATCAGCTCGTCGAGTTGGAGGGCGAGCAGCCGGCCGTCGGTGCCCAACTCCACCACGTAACCGGCGATCTCGTCGGCGATCCGGCGTACCATCTCCAGCCGCTGCACCACGGCGACCGCGTCCCGTACGGTGACCAGGTCCTCGATCTCCAGCGCGGAGAGGGTGCCGGAGACCTCGTCGAGGCGCAGCTTGTAGCGCTCCAGGGTGGCCAGTGCCTGGTTGGCCCGGGACAGGATCGCGGCGGAGTCGTCGAGCACGTGCCGCTGGCCGTTGACGTAGAGGCTGATGATCCGCATCGACTGGCTGACCGAGATCACCGGGAAGCCGGTCTGCCGGGCGACCCGCTCGGCGGTGCGGTGCCGGGTGCCGGACTCCTCGGTCGGGATCGACGGGTCGGGCATCAGGTGCACGGCGGCCCGGACGATCCGGGTGCCGTCGCTGGAGAGCACCACCGCGCCGTCCATCTTGCACAGTTCGCGGACCCGGGTCGCGGAGAACTCGACGTCGAGCGGGAAGCCGCCGGTGCAGAGCGTCTCGACGACCCGGTCGTAGCCGAGCACGATCAGGGCGCCGGTACGGCCGCGCAGGATGCGCTCCAGGCCGTCCCGTAGCGCCGTGCCCGGCGCCATCAGGGCCAGGTTGGCCCGCAACGGATCCCCGGTCGGCCCCGTCCCGTTCATGGTCATGCCGCCACCGACGGGCCGGGCCGAGGCGCCGGCGCTGGTGCGGACAGGGGAAGCCGCGCTGGCGGTTCGGTTCGCGTCGCGGTCGACTGGCACCCGGACATTCTACGGACCGCCCTGCGTTCGGTGCTGTCGCGGTTACTGTGACGTGCCACTGTGCCTGCTTCCTCCCATCGGCGCGCTGTCGGTACCGTCCGGAACCGGCGGCGGTAGTGTCCAGTTTGTAGCTGAATAGCAAGCCTTGTCGGGCATGGCGACCCGCTCGACCGCAGGTGGCGACGGCCGTAAGCATGCCACGCCTCGACGAGCCGCAGCCCGGCGTGACCGTATGGTTACTCAGCCGACACGCGGGCTACGCACTGCAGCGCCGATCGTACGTCGGTGACTTCCATCACCCGCATGTTCTCCGGCGTCACCCCGCTCGCCGACGGACCGCAGCCGGTCGGCACCAGGGCGTGCCGGAACCCGAGCCGGGCCGCCTCGGCGAGCCGGCGGGGCACGGCGGCGACCCGGCGCACCTCGCCGGTCAGCCCCACCTCGCCGATCGCCACCAGGTTCGGCGCGATGGCGAGGTTGAGCCCGCCGGAGGCGACGGCGAGCGCGACCGCGAGGTCGGCCGCCGGCTCGACCACCCGGATCCCGCCGACGGTGGCGGCGAAGACCTCCCGGTCGTGCAGGGTCAGTCGCTCCGTCCGGCGTTGCAGCACCGCCAGCACCATCGCCAGCCGGGCGCTGTCCAGCCCGGAGACCGTACGCCGGGGCGAGCCGGCCACCGTCGCGCCGATCAGCGCCTGCACCTCGGTGACCAGCGCCCGCCGGCCCTCCATCGCCACCGTGACGCAGGTGCCCGGAACGGGATCGGCGGACCGGGTCAGGAACAGCCCGGACGGGTCGGCCAGGCTGCTGATCCCGCCCTCGTGCATCTCGAAGCAGCCGACCTCGTCGGCGGTGCCGAAACGGTTCTTCACGCCGCGCACCATCCGCAGCGAGGAGTGCTTGTCGCCCTCGAAGTGCAGCACCACGTCGACCAGGTGCTCCAGCACCCGGGGACCGGCCACCTGGCCGTCCTTGGTGACGTGCCCGACCAGCACGGTGGCGATGCCGCGTTCCTTGGCGACCGCGACCAGGGCGGCGGTGACCGCCCGGACCTGGGTGACCCCGCCGGGCACCCCCTCGGTGCCAGGGGTGGAGACGGTCTGCACCGAGTCCAGCACCAGCAGGCCCGGCTTGACCGCGTCGAGGTGGCCGAGCACGGCCGACAGGTCGTTCTCGGCGGCCAGGTAGAGCTGGTCGTGCAGGGTGCCCATCCGCTCGGCCCGCAGCCGTACCTGGCTCACCGACTCCTCGCCGCTGACCACCAGCGACGGGCTGCCGGCGCCGGCCGCCCACTGCTGCGCCACGTCGAGCAGCAGCGTCGACTTGCCGACCCCGGGCTCACCGGCGAGCAGCACCACCGCGCCGGGGACCAGGCCGCCGCCGAGCACCCGGTCCAGCTCGGGCACCCCGGTCGGCCGGGCCCGGGCCGGTGCGGCGCTGATGGTGGCGATCGGCCGGGCCGGCTCGGCGGGCGCCCGGGAACTGACCACCCGGCCGGAGACCGTGGGACCGGTAAGCGTCGACTCGACGACCGCGCCCCACTCGCCGCACTCCGGGCATCGGCCGACCCACTTCGGCGGCTGGTGGCCGCAGGCGTCGCACTCGTAGGCGGGGCGGGGCTCACGGCTCGCGGCGCGACCGCGCCCGGTTGCGGCGGCGCGGGGCGTGGCTCGGCTGGTCGTCACCCGAGCACGCTAACCAATCGGTACGACGGAAGCCGAACGACCCGGCCGGGCATCGTGCCGACCGGGTCGTTCGCAGTCTTGTGGGCGTGCCGTGCGGGCCGGTGCCCGACCGGCTCGTGGGGCCTGCCGGCCTACTCGTGCTCCTCGTCCTCGCCGGTGACCGGCGTACCGACCGGGGCCGGGGTGAACGGCACCGCGACCGGGGCCCGGGCCGGCACCACGGTGCCGCCGAAGTCGAAGGTCAGCTCGATGTTGCCACCCGGCGCCAGCGGCTCGGTCAGCCCGGAGAGCTGCAACCAGTTGCCGACGGCTTTGTTCAGGATCACGAAACCGCCGGCCGGAATCCGGATCTCGGCCGGCAGCGTCGGGGACGCCGTCGGCGACGGGCTGGCGGCGGCACCCTCGGTCGGGTTCGCCGAGGGCGAGCCGCCCGGCTCGGGGCTGCCCGAGGTGGCACCCGGCGACGGGCTGCCGGTGGTCGGCGAGGGACTCGGCGAGACGGTGCCGCCCGGGGTCGGCGCGGTCGAGGCGCCGGCGAGCGAGACCGAGCGGGCGCCGGTGGTGCTGACCCGCACCGTGACGGTCTCGCCGGAGTCGTTGTAGAGGGCGACGTTCATCGGGGCGTCGCCGCCGGCCGGGTAGCCCTGGGTGTTCAGGTAGTCGATCGACAGGTTGCGGACCTTGAAGGTGTTGTCGGCCGACTGCACGTTGGCGCCGACACTGGTGGGCACCTTGGCGGCGGTCTCGGCGATCTGGCCCGCACCGCACCCGGACAGCAGCAGGGTGGTGGCGGCTGCCGTACCGGCCAGCACCGCAGCGGCTCGCCGAGCCCCCCTGATCGAGCGCGTCACCTGGTCCTCCTTCGTACGATCCCGGGCGCCGTCGCGCTTGCCGGGTCGGCGGAACGGGCACGGTGGCCGTACCCGGGCCCAACGGGCTCCAGGGTAGTGGGCGGTGATCGGCTCCCGTACGCCGACCCGGTAACCCGGGTGGCTCCGCAGCAGGGGTGCCGACCGAGGGCGGGGACGGGTCAGACCACCCGGCCGCTGGTCACCAGCAGCACGACATCGATCAGCGCGACGAGCATCACGGCCCGGAAGACGGCCACCGGGCGTTCGCCCCGGGCGGCGGCGGCGCGGCTCGCGTACCAGCCGACCGCCGGGACCACGGCGGCGACCGCGACCGCCGTCAGGCCGGCCCAGGACGGCGGCCCGGGCGGCCCGGCCACCAGCGTGGCGGTGGCGGCCAGCAGCAGTCCGGCGGCGGCCAGCCGGGAGCCGGCCGGGCCGAGCCGGTGCGGCAGGCCGCGTACCCCGGTCCGGGCGTCGTCGGCCAGGTCCGGCAGTACGTTCGCGAAGTGCGCCCCGGCGCCGAGCAGCGCACCCGCCGCGACCAGCCAGGCTGGCGGGGTCGGGACGCCGGGCAGCCCGAGTACGACGAACGCCGGCAACGTCCCGAACGAGACCGCGTACGGCAGCACCGAGAACGGGGTGAACTTCAGCGGCCAGTTGTAGAGCAGCGCGGAGACCAGGGCGAGGGTGGCCGCCCCGGCGGCGGTCGGGTTGAGGCTGAGCGCGGGCAGCGGGGTCAGCACGGCGGCGAGTACCCCGGCCACCGTGACCGTCCGGCGGCCGATCATGCCGCTGGCCACCGGCTTGTCCTGGCGGCCGACGGCGGCGTCCCGGTCGGCGTCGAGCCGGTCGTTGACCCAGCCGATGGCGAGCTGGCTGGCGAGCACGGTCAGGGCCACCGCCGCGATGCCGCCCGGCGGGTGGCCGACGCCCCAGGCGAGCAGCGCGGAGACGGTGGTGACCGCGACCGCCGGCTCGGGGTGGCTCGCCCGGACCAGCCCTAACACCACATGCGACATATGGGAAGTCTGGTTGTTACCGCTCGGTCGTGCCAGGCTCGATCCCATGCCGACAGGGCGGACCAGGGCGGATGCCGGGGTTGCCGCGCCCGGCGGCCGGGTCCGCCGGCTGCCGCGCAACGACCCCCGGCAGTACGACGACCTGGCCGACGAGTGGTGGCAGCCGGACGGCGCCTTCGCCATGCTGCACTGGCTGGCGCAGGCGCGGGCCGCGCTGGTGCCCCCGGCGACCCGCCCGGGGGCGACCCTGGTCGACCTCGGCTGCGGCGCCGGACTGCTCGCCCCCCGGCTGGCCGGCCTGGGCTACCGGCACGTCGGGGTGGACCTGGTCCGCTCCGCGCTGGTCCGGGCCGCCGCGCACGGCGTCACCCCGGTCAACGGCGACGCCGGGGCGGTACCGCTGGCCGACGGCTGCGCGGACGTGGTGGCCGCCGGTGAGGTGCTGGAGCACGTACCCGACTGGCCCCGGGTGGTGGCCGAGGCGGCCCGGCTGCTCCGGCCCGGCGGCACGCTGGTGCTGGACACCCTCAACGCCACCGCGCTGAGCCGGCTGCTGGCGGTGCGGGTGGCCGAACTCTTCCCCGGGGTACCCAGGGGAATCCACGACCCCCGTCTCTTCGTGGACGCCCGGGAGTTGATCCGGGAGTGCGCCCGGCACGGGATCGCGCTGCGGGTCCGGGGCGTACGGCCGGCGGCCTGGGGGACGGTGCGCTGGCTGCTGCGCCGGGCCGGGGTGTCCCTGGTGGGCGGGGACGCACCACGGATCGTGCCGACCTGGTCGGCGGCAGTGCTCTACCAGGGGTGGGGGGCCAAGCAGGGGTAGGGCGGGCGGCAGCACCGGCCGTCCGGGCCGGTGCGGGAAGGACACGGATGACGGTGGACGCGCTCGCAGCGGCACGCCGGGTGGCGCCGCGACTGGCCGCCCGGGCGGCCGAACACGACCGGGAGGGCACGTTCCCGGTCGAGGACTTCGCCGACCTTCGCTCGGCCGGGCTGCTCGGCCTGATGGTCCCGCCCGACCTGGGCGGGCTCGGCGCCACCTTCGCCGGGTACGCGGCGGTCGCCACCGAGCTGGCCCGGGGCAACGGCGCGACGGCGCTGGTCTTCAACATGCACGCCTCGGTGACCGGGGCGCTCGGCGCACTGACCGAGGAGTTGGCCGAGGCGCTCGGCGTACCCGCCGAGGCGCTGGCGGCCCGGGACCGGCTGCTCGCCGAGGCGGCGGCCGGCGCCTGGTACGCGGTGGCGATGAGCGAGCGCGGCGCCGGCTCCCGGCTGTCGAAGCTGACCACGACGTACGAGCCGGTGGACGGCGGCTACCACATCAAGGGCGCCAAGACCTTCTGCTCCGGGGCGGGCCACGCCGACGCCTACCTGGTGGCCGCCCGCAGCATCGCCGACCAGTCGGTGGTGTCGCAGTTCCTGGTACCGGCCGGGCCGGACGGGCTGCACGTCGAGCCGACCTGGGACTCGCTGGGGATGCGGGCCACCGCCTCGCACGACCTGCACCTGGACGTGACCGTGCCGGCCGACCGGCTGCTCGGCGGGGTGGAGGGGCTGGCCCTGGTGGTCGCCCAGCTCATGCCGCACTGGCTGGTGGCCAGCTACGCGGCCGTCTACGTCGGGGTGGCCCGGGCAGCGGTCGACGCCGCCGTCGAACACCTGACCGCGCGAGGGCTGGCCGGCCTGCCGGCGGTACGCGCCCGGGTCGGCCGGGCCGACGCGGCCACCGCCGCCGCCACGCTGGCGGTGACCGAGGCGGCCCGCCGGGTCGACGAGGCGCCGGGCGACGCCGAGACGAACCGCTGGGTGTGGCGGGCGAAGCTGCTGGCCGGTACGACCGCGGCCGAGGTGGCGGCGTCGATGGTGGAGGCGGCCGGCACCTCGGCCACCCGGCGCGGCCATCCGCTGGAACGGCTCTACCGGGACGCCCGGTGCGGTTCGCTGCACCCGGCGACCTCGGACGTCTGCGCGGACTGGCTCGGGATCGCCGCGCTCGGCGGCGACCCGGACCGGGACGCCTCGACACCCCGGTGGTGAGCCGCCCGCTGCCGGGGTACCTGACGGTGTGCGCTGCCCTCCACTCCGCACAGCAAGGCCGGGGCGCGGGGTCGCCGACCGGCCGCACGACCACCACCACCGGCCGGCGTACCGCGATCGGGCACGTCCGGCCGGCGAGTCCCGAGGTCGTGCTCGGGGGTTGGGCTCGATGGGCGCGCGAAGCGCGCAGGAGTGCGCAGTCGCGATCGGAGGACGGGATGGGAAGCGGAAGCGGGCAGGACGGCTCCGGGGTGATCGTCGGCATGGGTGTGGCCCTGCCGCCGGCCGCCAGTCAGCAGGAGCTGTGGGCGGGCTTCTTCGCACGGCACTTCTCCGGGGCGACCCGGGCGCTCGCCGAACGGATCTTCGTCAACTCGGGCGTACGGCACCGGCAGGCGGCGGTGAACCCGCTGCTGGAGGACGTCTCGGACTGGCCGACCGAGCGCCGGATGCGCCGGTACCAGATCGAGGCGCTGCCGCTGGGCAAGGAGGCGGTCGGCCGGGCGCTGACCGACGCCGGCCTGGCGGCCGGGGAGATCGGCCTCTTCGTGGTCTGCTCGTGCACCGGGTACGCGACTCCGGGGCTGGACATCCTGCTGGCCCGGGACATGGGGATGGCGCCGGACACCCAGCGGATGTTCGTCGGGCACATGGGGTGTTACGCCGCGCTGCCGGGGCTGGCCGCCGCGAACGACTTCGTCGCCGCCCGGGGCCGGCCGGCGCTGCTGCTCTGCGCCGAGCTGACCAGCCTGCACATCCAGCCCTCGACGGCCCGGATGGACACCCAGCAGATCATCTCGCACGCGCTCTTCTCCGACGCCGCCGTCGCCGCCGTGGTCGCCCCCGGCAACCGCCCCGGGTACGCCGTCGGCGAGGTCACCGCCGTCACCGACACCTCGACGGCCGACCACATGACCTGGGAGCTGACCGACACCGGGTTCCGGATGGGACTGTCGCCGAAGGTGCCGAACGTGCTGGCGGCGCACGTGTCCGACCTGGTCACCGACCTGCTGGCCCGGCACGGGCGGCGGATCTCCGAGGTGGACGGCTGGGCGGTGCATCCGGGCGGCCCGCGGATCCTGAACGTGGTGGAGTCCGAACTCGGGCTGCCGCCGGAGGCCCTGGCCACCTCCCGGTCGGTACTCGACGACCACGGCAACTGTTCGTCGCCGACGTCCCTGCTCATCCTGGAACGACTTCGGCGGGCGGCGGTTCCACCCCGTACCGTAGTGATGCTCGCGTTCGGACCCGGGCTGACCCTCTATGCGGCGCTGCTGCACCTCCGGCCGGGGGGCGCCCGGGCGGACGGCACGTTGCCGGCCAGCGGGGCCGGCCGAGGTGACTCCTGAACAGATGTCCGTCGGACCGGTGGGAGGAGACGACCGGTGCGCAGGTTGGCGTTGACGACGGCGGCGGTGCTGCTGGTCGGGGTCGGCGGCTGGTGGTCGGTCCGGTCGGCGCCGGAGCCGGCCCGGCCGGGGCAGTCCGGTGTCGGCGGTTCGGAGGTCGCGCCCGGGATCGGCGGGGCGGACCTGGCCGGCGAGGGGAGCGGGACGGTGGCCGGGCAGAGCCTGCCGCAGTTTCCGGGCACGGTCTGGCGGCAGGTCGAGACGTTGAACCAGCGCAGGTTCGTCACCTGGTCCGTCGACACCCGCCCGGGTGGCCGCTACCTGCTCCAGTACGTCTGTCTCACCCCTGGTGAACTGCACATTCGGGTGCTCCGGGGGGTGACGGAGAGCTGGTCGAAGTCGGTGAGCTGCCCGGGACCGTTCGGCAGTGTGCAGTTCGTCGCGGACGACGACGAGTTGAGCATCGGGGCCCGCCGACTGAACCACCGGCACGTGGAGGTCGCGCTCCAGGTGGTGGCGCTGTCCTGACCGGTCTCCCCGGCACCCGCGCCCGGACCGGTCCCGCTGGCCGGCGGGATTCGGGGCCGGCTCGACGAGCCTCCCGCCGAGCGGCGGGTTGCCGGCGTGGGTGTCAGGCGGCGGTCAGCAGGCGGGGCAGGTCGGCCTGGTAGTCGGCCGGCGAGGTCGACTCCGGCACGGTACGCAGAAGCTGGCCCGACCGGCCGGCCAGTACGACGGCCGGCGCTCCCCGCCCGGCGCCCAGGTGCAGCGCGGTCCGCAGCTCGGAGGTCGGGTCGGTCAGGAAGCGCGGCATCCCACCGCCCGGCGGCGGCATGGTCCGGGCGCTCGGTACGGTCCGGCGGGTGCTGACGGCCACCACGGCCACGCCCGGCGGTACGGCCCGGACGGCGGCGTCGAGCTCGTCGCCGCAGGTGCAGCCGTCGATCAGCATGATCACTGCGGGCAGTAGTCCGCGCAACGGGACGACCCGGCCGTCCTCGCCCACCAGGTCGAGGGCGGGCAGCGACCGCCCGGGTGGGCTGCCCGGGTTGCCCGGGGAGCTCCGGCCGGTCGCGGACGGGCGGTGCGGGCCGGGCCAGGTGATCGCGAAGAGACTGGTCAGGGTGGCCAGCAGGGCGATCGACATGATCAACAGGGAGAGTCGCAGCGGCGACGGGCCGGAGCTGGCCGAGGGGAGTCCGAGGCGTCGGCGCCACCCCTCGCGGCGGGCCTGTGACCGCAGTTCGCGGCGGAGCTCGGCGGCTTCGGCGGCCAGTTCGGCGGGATCGTCCGGAATCACGATCCGACCCCACTCGGGAGGCAGGTCGGGCACGCCGTCGAACGGGCCGTTGTCCGGCCGGCCGTCGTTGTCCGCCGATGTGCTCATGGCACCCCCTGGCTGCTCACCTGAGGTGTGAAGCGGGTTCCGCTCCAGCCTCCCCCACCGGAGGTCGTACCGCCAGTGGGCGGCGGGGGCGGGTGCGGAAGAGATATGCTAGGAGGACCGCAACGCCCTACATCCGATTTTTCCGATCCGCCTTGTCGGCCGGTGATCCGTGTGTCACGCAGCGTGCCTAAATCTACGGATCACTGCCTTGTCAAGCCGAAGAAAGACCTCTCACAGGGCCTCTGAGCTGCGCTAACGGTCAGGACTGCGGTGGGACATCGGTGCCTGAGCGTGTTACCCTAGACACAGCGAAAGGGGTTTCGAACCTATGGTTTTCAGTGTCGGCGAGACCGTTGTTTACCCCCACCACGGGGCCGCACTCATCGAGGCAATCGAGACTCGGGTCATCAAGGGCGAGCCCAAGCAGTACCTCGTCCTCAGGGTCGCTCAGGGTGATCTGACGGTCCGGGTGCCCGCCGAGAATGCCGAGATCGTGGGCGTGCGCGAAGTGGTTGGCGAAGAGGGCCTGGGCAAGGTCTTCGATGTCCTCCGTGCCCCGCACACCGAGGAGCCGACCAACTGGTCGCGGCGTTACAAGGCAAATCTGGAGAAGCTGGCCTCCGGTAACCCTCTCAAGGTGGCTGAGGTTGTTCGCGACCTCTGGCGCCGGGAGCGGGAGCGGGGCCTGTCGGCGGGTGAGAAGCGCATGCTCGCCAAGGCCCGTGACATCCTGGTCGGCGAGGTCGCACTCGCCGAAAAGAGCACCAAGGACGAAGCGGAAACTCTTCTCGACAAGGTGCTCACCGAGGCATAGCCCCCAATGTTGGCACGCTCCGCCAGTGCCGACGCCGTACCCCGAGAAAGTCCGAGGACCGCGACGTGACCGCGCAGCTCAATCCGCGCGGTGACGTCGCGGTCCTCGTTCCGGCTGCGGGTGCCGGAGTTCGACTCGGGCCGGGCGGCCCGAAGGCGCTCCGCCGGATCGGCGGCGAGCCGCTGCTGGTGCACGCGGTCCGCCGGATCGCCGCCGCCGGACCCGTGCACACCGTCGTGGTGGCGGCACCGCCCGGCGACGCCGAAGCCGTCCGCGAACTGCTCGCCCCGATCGCCGAGCTGACCGTGGTGACCGGCGGAGCCACCCGGCAGGAGTCCGTCGCCGCCGCGCTGGCGGCGGTGCCGCCGGGCCCGGAGATCGTCCTGGTGCACGACGCGGCGCGGGCACTCACCCCGACCACGCTGTTCGAGTCGGTCGCCGAGGCCGTCCGGGGCGGCGAGGACGCGGTCATCCCGGTGCTGCCGGTGGTCGACACGGTCAAGGAGGTCACGGCCGCCGGGGTGGTGCTCGGCACCGTGGACCGGTCCGCGCTGCGGGCCGTACAGACGCCGCAGGGCTTCCGGCGGTCGGTGCTGGCCGCCGCGCACGCCGCCGCCGCGGATCCACTCACCGACGACGCGGGCCTGGTCGAGAAACTGGGGGTACCCGTCAGCTGCGTCCCCGGCTCCGAATACGCCATGAAGATCACCCGCCCGTTCGACCTGGCCCTGGCCGAGCACCTGCTCAGCGCCGTGCCGCTCGCCGGGCACCACTGATCGCCTACGCTTTCGCACGTGATCCTTCCCCTGGTCGGTGTCGGTACCGACGTGCACGGGTTCGAGTCGGGCCGGGCCTGCTGGGTGGCCGGCCTGCACTGGCCCGGTGTGGACGGGCTGGCCGGGCACTCCGACGGCGACGTCGCCGCACACGCCGCCTGCGACGCGCTGCTCTCCGCCGCCGGCCTCGGCGACCTCGGCAGCAACTTCGGGGTGGCCGAGCCGGAGTGGGCCGGTGCCGCCGGGGTGACGCTGCTGGCCGAGACCGCCCGCCGGGTCCGGGCCGCCGGCTTCGAGATCGGCAACGTCTCGATCCAGGTCATCGGGGTACGCCCGAAGATCGGTCCCCGCCGCGACGAGGCGCAACGGGCGCTGACGGCGGCGGTCGGTGCCCCGGTCACCGTCTCCGGTACCACCACGGACGGGCTCGGCCTGACCGGCCGGGGCGAGGGGTTGGCCGGCATCGCCGTTGCGCTGATCCAGCGGCGGTCCTGAGCCGGCCGCAGGTCTCGCGCCATTCCGGTTTTCGCGCCGTCCAGTGCGTCGGATCTGCCGTGGCGAAAGCTGGCTATCGTAACCTTCGATAGGTTGCCGACGACGGGGGTGGGCGCCGCGACCGATGTGAGGCCCGAGTCGCTGGACGGCAGCGCGAACACACTGCTCGAACTCGCCGGCCTGCTCCAGGCCGGACGGCCGGAGCTGACTGTCTCGGCCCGGGTGGCGAGCCCGGCCGCGCACGAGGAGGTGGCCGGTTCGAAAAGGGAATGAGTCTCGCGTCCCCGGACTAGTTTCTCCGGTACCGAACGGAACGACCTCGCTCGGTTCCGCCCTGCGGTCGGGCCTGCTGAACGGTTCCGGTGATTCCACCCTGGACTGGGTGCTGCTGTCGGCAGAAGATGGGCAGCGCCGACGCAGGGGCGGTTACTGCGTGCGGGCCTCGGAAGGGTCCCGCTGACGGGATCCCGCGCGGCTACGACCGTGGGGAAGACGAGTCGGGTTCGGGAGCGGACGCCGTCCGACCAGGTGTCGGCGGCATTAAGGGACCAAGCCTGACGCCACGGGGGGAGCGCCAGGCTTGGTCCCGTCTACGGTACCGCGCATCCGCGCCGGTGGGGAGTGGGCGTTCGGCGGGTCGCCCGTCAACTGGCCGGCGGCCGATCGTTAACTGCCCGGGGAGGGGGTGTTCGGCGGGTCGGGCGTGGACCTCCGACGGGACAGCGCCGGATAGGCTCGGCTCGTGTCCAGCGACGCCGATTCCGACCAGTCCTCCTCCGCCGAAGGGTACGTCCAGCGCGCCGAACTGCTCGCCGAACTCGGCCGGTACGACGAAGCTGCCGCCGAAGTCGGGTTCGCGATCGCGCTCGACCCGTCGGATGTGCGTGCGCTGGTCATGCTCGCCATGGTCAGACTCGCCGGCGACAAGCCGGAGGAGGCGTTGAGCGCGGCCGACGCGGCGGTGGCCGTCGCCCCGGAACTCGTGCACCCGCTGGTGATCCGGGGACATGCCCTGGCCGACCTGCGCCGGTTCAAGGAAGCGGCGGCGGTGGCCGACGAGATCCTGGCGCTCGGGCCGGACGACGCGTACGCCCAGCGCAGCGCTGCGGCGATCCTGGGTGAGTCGCGCAACGGCCAGCAGGCGTTGAACGCCGCGTGGCGGGCCGTCGAGCTGGCGCCGGAGGAACCGCAGGCGCACCTGGTGCTGGGCCTGGTGGCGGCCCGGATGGAGATGTTCGACCTGGCCGAGCGGGCGTACCGGGAGGCGCTGCGGCTCGACCCCGAGCTGGCGGCGGCCCAGCACAACATCGGAGTGATCCGGCTGGAGCAGCGGCGCTACGCGGAGGCGCTGGAACATCTCGCGGACGCGGCGGCACTGGACCCGACCAGTCGGGACGGGGCTCGGGCGATCGGCGTCGGGCTGCGTCAACTGCTGATGTACGGCGCCGGCTACACCATCGTCGTCTCGGTGCTGGTGGCCTGCCTGGCGGCGGGCAATCCGGTGTCGTCCCGGGTCTGGGCCGGGCTGGCGGCGGTGACCGGCGGCATCCTGGTCTGGCGGTTCGCCCGCCGGGTGCCGAACCTGGGCCGGGGGCGGCTGCCCGAACTGATCCGCACCGACCGGATGCTGGCGTTCGCCGTCTACGCGGTGATCGCCGGTCCATGCCTGATCATGCTCTACGCGATCATCGGCACCCCGTGGCCGCTGGTGCTGGCGATCCTCGCCACCGCCGCGACCGAGCTGCTGGTGCTCTTCGGCTGGTCACCCGACCGCGACTGACGGCATCACCCATACCGGACGGCGGGGATCGACAGGTAGCGCCTGGGACAGAACATCCCGTTTGTTCTAGGCTGACCCGTGCCGACCGAAAGATCGGGGGAGCGATGGCTCGGCAGCAGTGGACGCAGCGGTGGCGTCGCCGGCTCGGTGTGACGGTGTGCGGGGTGTTGGCGCTCACGGGGTGCACCGGCGAGAGCGGGCCGGATGCGCCAGCGCCCAAGGTGACCACCCAGGAGTTCGCGCAGCGGCTCACCGAACACCTGTCCCGCGCGGTCGACGGGGCGCTGGAGCCGCCCGCGCAGGCCACCCCGCCGAGCCACTCTCAACGGGTGGGCTGCGCCGATCTGCCCGAGGGCGGACCGAGCTGGGGTGTCCGGCCACGAGCCGAGTTGACGGTCACCGCCGGTGAGAAGACCGGGAAGTACCTCGACGACGTGGACACCTGGCTGATCCGCGAGGGCCTTGCCGAACACGACAAGCGGTTGCGAGTCGACTCGCCCGTCGACGTCCGGGAGATAACCGCCAAGCACGACGACGGCACCGAGGTGCTCGTCGAGATGGCTCTGGACAGCGGGCGGTTCACGGTCGCGTTGACCGGGCCGTGCACCTGGCCGCCGGATCGGCCCGGCGGCCCGCCGTCCTCCGGGCAACTTCCACCTCTTCCGGCGCCGTCCGGCCCGACGCAGACCCGCAGCACGGACACCGCCGACCCGTGCCGGTCGCCGAAGCTCTACGTCTACAACCTCACCTCCCGGCCCTTCTCCGGCCGGGGCCCGCACCTGATGGCAACGGTCAGATACTCCGACGAACGCGAGATGGAGTACGCCGAGATCCTGCTGCCCAGGGACTGGGAACCCCGGTACGAGCCGGGCACCTCTGCCCGGAACCTCGACCAGGTGCAACTCCTCGTCTGCGTACGCGTCGAGGCGACCCGGGACTCGCGGCAGGACGTGATCTGCGAATATGCAAATGAACGGGCCATACTGGGCGGCGGCAGGCCGTTCACCTTCAACCTGTTCGAGAGCGTCTACCAGGTGGCGGTGCGGGAGGCGCGCAGCGGCAAACTGGTCAGCGAGTTCACCGTGCCGGGGCGGCAGGGCGGCGAGGACAACTGTCCCTACCAGATGAGCTACAACCGGAAACTGGCCAGGGGCATCGACGAGACGGCCTTCCAGCGTAGGCTTCAGCCCCTGGTCGAGGCACGCCGGTGACGGGGCCGCCGCCCTGCTGGGGGCTCAGCCGGTGGTGCGGCCGGACCAGGTCCAGGCGTACCCGGTGTCCTCACAGGACAGTGCGGGGCCGCAGAGGTCGAGCGGGCGGAACGTGTCGACCATCACGGCCAGCTCGTCGAAGCGGTCGGCGCCGATCGCCCGGTCCGGGGCGCCGGGCTGCGGGCCGTGCGTGAAGCCGGCCGGGTGCAGCGAGATCGAGCCCTGCTCGATGCCGGAGCCGCGTCGCGCCTCGTAGTTGCCGCCGGTGTAGAAGAGCATCTCGTCGGAGTCGACGTTGTGGTGGTTGTACGGCACCGGAATCGCCAGCGGGTGGTAGTCGACCTTGCGGGGTACGAAGGAGCAGATCACGAAGTTCGGGCCCTGGAAGGTCTGGTGCACCGGCGGGGGCTGGTGGATCCGGCCGGTGATCGGCTCGAAGTCGTGGATGGAGAACGCCCACGGGTAGAGGTGGCCGTCCCAGCCGACGACGTCGAACGGGTGGTTGGCGTAGACGTGCCGGGTCCAGCCCCGGCGGTGCTGGACGTACACCTCGACGTCGGTCTCCTCGACCAGCAGCGGCGCCTCCGGGCCGCGTACGTCCCGCTCGCAGTAGGGGGAGTGTTCGAGGAACTGGCCGCGTACCGAGAGGTAGCGCTTGGGCGGGCCGATGTGCCCGGACGCCTCGATGGCGAGCATCCGGAGCGGCTCCGGGGCGACCGGCACGATCCGGTACACCACCGAGGTCGGGATGACCACGTAGTCGCCGGCGGTCACCCCGAGCACGCCGAAGCTGGACTCGACCCGGGCGGCGCCGGACTCGACGTAGAGGCACTCGTCGCCGGTCGCGTTGCGGTAGAGCGGGGAGGGCTGGTCGGCGACGACGTACGAGATCCGCACGTCGTCGTTTGCCAGCAGGTGCTGCCGGCCGAGGATCGGGTCGGTGCCGGCGCCGCCGTCGAGCTTGTGGGTACGCAGGTGCCGGGGCTTGAGCGGCAGGTTCGGTACCCGCTGCCAGGCCGGCGGGGTGAACTCCTCGGCGGCCACGATCGCGGTCGGCAGGTGGCGGTGGTAGAGCAGCGACGAGTCGGAGGAGAAGCCCTCCTGGCCCATCAACTCCTCGGCGTAGAGGCTGCCGTCGGGTTGCCGGAACTGGGTGTGGCGCTTCCGGGGAACCTCGCCGACGCTGCGGTAGTACGGCATGATCGCCTCCCTTTTGTCCCAGTCACCGGCCGAGAACGTCCGATAATCGGACGGTGTTGTCCGCTAGTCGTAGCGTCCCGTAAGTTCTCTGTTCGTGTCAACGCAGGTGCCCCGGCTCTTCGCCGGGCTGGTCGACGACGCCGCCGTCTTCCCGCCCGGCAGCGCCACGCTGCCCGAGGCGGTCACCGCGCACCGCCGGCACCGGGGCGCCTGGTACGCCCCGCTGGTCGGCCCACTGCTGCTGCCCGCCTCGGCGCTGCCCAACCTGCCCGCCCTGCTCGCCGAAGACGAGAAGATCGACGTCGGCGTGATCGGCGACGTACCCGTCTCCGAGCTGTACCCGCTGCGCGACCGCACCGACCCCCGGATCCGGATCCGGCAGGTCGAGATGGCGGTGGCCAAGCGCGGCGAGGACCCGCTGCCCGGGCTCGCCGCCCTCGCCGGCCTGCCCGCCCACTTGGACGACGCCGACGTCTACGCCGAGATCCCGCTCACCTGGGGGCTGCTCGGCGCGCTCGACCGGCTGGCCGACGAACGGGTCGCCGGCAAGCGGATCGCGGCCAAGTTCCGCACCGGCGGGCTGGCCGCCGAACTCTTCCCCACCCCGGTCGAGCTGGCCGCCGTGATCGGCGCCTGCCGGGACCGGGAACTGCCGTTCAAGCTCACCGCCGGGCTGCACCACGCCATCCGGCACATCGACCCGGAGACCGGCTTCACCCACCACGGCTTCGTCAACGTCCTGGCCGGCACCGCCGTGGCCTGCGCCGGTGCCGAGGTCGCCGAGGTGGCCGAGACGCTGGCCGGGACCGACCCGCTGCCGCTGGTCGAGGCGGCCAGGTCCCGCCGGGAGGAGCACCGTCCACTCTGGATCGGCTTCGGCTCGTGCAGCGTGATGGAGCCGCTGATCGACCTGGTCAGGCTGGGACTGGTGAACGGCGGCTTCGAGCCGGAACAGTAGCTCGCAGGTCGGGACAGCGGCTTCGAGCCGGAACAGTAGCTCGCAGGTCGGGACAGTAGCTTCGGGCCGGGACACCAGCCCCGGGCCGGGACAGTGGAGGAGATGGCGTGACCTGGGTGGCGGAGGCGGCGGGATCGGCGTACGGGGTGCACAACCTGCCGTACGGGGTCTTCCGGTCGGCGGGGCGGTCGCCCCGGATCGGCGTACGGGTCGGGGACTTCGTCCTGGACCTCGACGGTGCGGAGGCGGCCGGGCTGGTGCTGGCCGGTGACGCGCTGCGGCAGCCGACGCTGAACGCGTTCCTGGCGCTCGGCCGGGCGCAGTGGACCACCGTCCGGACCCGGATCGTCGAACTGCTGACCGCCGAGGAGCACCGGGCGGCGGTGCAGCCGCTGCTGGTCCCGTTGGACCAGGTCGAACTGGTGCTGCCGTTCGAGGTCGGCGACTACGTCGACTTCTACTCCTCCGAGCACCACGCCAGCAACGTCGGGCAGATCTTCCGCCCCGGCGGCCAGTCGCTGCTGCCCAACTGGCGGCACCTGCCGGTCGGCTACCACGGTCGGGCCGGCACGGTGGTGGCCTCCGGTACCCCGGTGGTCCGCCCGATGGGCCAGCGCAACACCCCGGACGGCCCCGTGTACGGGCCGTCGACCCGGCTGGACATCGAGGCCGAGGTCGGCTTCGTGGTCGGCGTACCGTCGCCGCTGGGCGGGCGGGTCGGGGTCGACGACTTCGCCGCGCACGTCTTCGGGGTGGTGCTGCTCAACGACTGGTCGGCCCGGGACATCCAGGCCTGGGAGTACCAGCCGCTGGGGCCGTTCCTCGGCAAATCGTTCTGCACCTCGATCTCGCCCTGGGTGGTGCCGTTGGAGGCGCTGGCCGACGCCTGGGTGCCGGCGCCGGCGCAGGAGCCGGCGGTGCTCGACTACCTGCGGGACGTACCGCACCTGGGGCTGGACCTGCGGCTGACGGTGGACTGGAACGGCACCCGGGTCAGCGAGCCGCCGTTCGCCGGGATGTACTGGACGCCGGCCCAGCAGCTCGCGCACCTGACCGTGAACGGCGCGGCACTGCGTACCGGTGATCTCTACGCCTCCGGCACGGTCTCCGGACCCCGGCGCGACCAGGTCGGCTCGTTCCTGGAACTGACCTGGGGCGGGGCCGAGAAGGTACTGCTCGCCGACGGCTCGACCCGGACCTTCCTGGCGGACGGCGACACGGTCACCATCGGCGCCACCGCGCCCGGGCCGGACGGCACCACGGTCGGCCTGGGCGAGGTGGTCGGCACGATCGCCCCGGCCCGCCCGGACTGACCTCGGCGCCGGCCGCGATTCCGCTGCGTGCGGCACCGGCAGCTTCTGGTTCCGCCCAGCGTACGCACAGCCGGTGCCCAGTCGGCGTTCAGACAGTTCGGTACCGACCGGTCGGACGAAGTGTGCGATTGAGCAGCCGGAGCGAGTAACAGGATCGCTTCATCACGCGTTGACTTACCCGGACGGTGACAAACCCGTCATCAAGTGTGATTCACCTTGAAAGGGTACGAACATGTTCAACGCGGAAGTTGCTCGCTGGCGAAAGAGCAGCCGTTCCAACGACCAGGGACTCTGCATCGAGGTGGCCGACAACCTGCCCGGGGTGGTCGGCGTGCGTGACTCGAAGGACCCGGACCCGGTGCTGTCGTTCGAGCCGGGCAGTTGGGCGGCGTTCGTGGCCGCGACCAGGACGGGCGCGTTCGGAAGCTGAGTGAGACAACCGCGCGGTTCCGGACACCGCTGGAACCGCGCGGTCACGGGGAGTCGACACCCGCCCGCGTCTCCCTGTCACGTTCTGATCACTCTGCGGCGGCCCGGGCTGTGCCCCGCCCTCTCCGCGCCGTACCGTGGTACGGGGGGAGGCGCCCATGTCGACCGTGGCGTTCAGCCGGCTGATCGAGGCACCGGCCGACGAGCTGTGGCGGGTCTTCACCGACCTGCCCGCGCGACCCCGATGGCTCTGCCAGGTCGACGAGGTCGAGGTGCTCGCCCGAAACGGCGAGCTGCTCCCCTACAACGGATCGGCAGGACGGGACGGTTCGGTGGGGCGCGGCGAGTGCGGCGTTACGGCCGGGGTCGGTGTCGGCACCGTCTGGCGGGAGAGCCGTAGCGGACCCGACGGCACCGTGGCGATCGAGGAGTTCACGGTCCTGGAGGCGGTACCGCCGCGCCGGCTCGTGGTCAGCTCCTCCGGCAACGGGGTGGACTACCTGACGACGTACACCTTCTCGCCGGTCCAGGCGCGGAGGCCGGGCCGGGGTCGGCGGGGCGCGGCGCGACGGGCCGGCCCGAGCCGCACGGTCGTCACGGTCAACCACGAGGGCGTACCGACCGCCCGGTACGGCCGGCTGCTGGCCGTGATCTTCGGCGGGCTCGCCGCGCGGGCCGGTGAGGGCACGCTGCGTCGGGACCTGGCCGACCTGGCCACCGCCACCGTCCCCGGCCGGATCGACCCCGCCGTCGCCGCCTGAGCCCCCGCTCCGCGCTGCCTGAGCCACCCGCGCTGCCCCCTGAGCCGCTTGAGCTACCCGCCCCGCCCCCGCTGCTTGAGTCACCCGCGCCGCCCTCGCTGCTTGAGCTGCCCGCGCCGCCTCCTGAGCCGTTCGAACTGCCGACCCGGCGCTGCTTGAGCCACCGCGCCGCCCGAGCTGTGCTAGCCGCCTGAGCTGGCCGGGCGCGGCCGGCCGGGGTACCGGATCACGTACCTGCCAGGCGGCGGCCGGCCGGCGGCCGATAGGGTTCCGGCGGAGGTGTCCGGGCATGGCAACGCCGAACGGCGCGCGGAACTGGCCGCGGACGGCGGTCACCATCGCGGTGGCGGTGCTGCTCGTGGTCGGGTCCGCCGTCATCGTCCACCGGGTGCTGGCGCCGGCCGAGGTGAGCACCCCGGCCCGGGCCGACTATCCGGCCCCGGTGACCGCCCGACCCGGTGTGGTCGGCACCCTCAACGCGGCACCGCTGATCGTCGACGACCGGATCCGGGTCTACGGCACCACCCGAGGGGTCCGGGCCGACCTGCCGGTCGACGCGCCGACCCGACGCACGCCGTACTGGTCGTACCGGCGCTGGCCGGCCCAGTTGGCCGGAGTGGTGGCCGACGGCGGGACCGTGCTGACCCGCTGGTCCGACGGCGAACTGGTGGCGCTGGAGGCCAGCAGCGGCACGGTCCGCTGGCACGCCACCGGACCCCGGCCGGGGCACGGCTACCTCGGCCGGCGTACCGGCGCCGCCACCGTCTACGCCCCGACCGGCCTCTACACCGCGCGCAGTTCGGCGGGGCGGCCCGTGCTGGTGGTCGGCGGAACGGCCGACCGGCGTGGAATCGACCTCGACTCCGGCCGGGAACTCTGGCGCCTCGCCGCCGATCCGGCCTGCCGGGACGGCGGTCCGGACGACGAGGCCGCAGCCGGGACAGGGCAGGGGCTGACCACCGCCGACGGTCTGTTCGCCGTCCTGGACACCTGCGCCGGGTCGCGGGAGGTCGAGTTCCACGACGTCGCCACCGGTACCCTCGCCGGGCGCTGGCGCCCCGACGAGTCGGGCCAGCCGGTCGAGGTCGTCCCGGTCGGCTGCGCCGCCGGCCGCTCCGGCTGCCGGGCGCTGCGTACCGTCGCCGGGGGCGTGACCCGGGGCTGGCTGGTCGAGGGCGGTCGTCCGGTACCGGCCCCGGCGCTGGACGATCCGGCGGCCGTACTCGTCGGCGAGGTCGCGGTGGCTCCGGGCGGGACCGGGCTGGTGGCCCGCTCGGTGCGTACCGGTGCCGAGCCTGGGAGTGCCGGTCACGAGGTGCGGGAGTTGTGGCGCTGGTCCGACACCGGCCCGGCCCGGCTGATCGCCGCCCAACCGGGCCGGGTGCACCTGCGTACCGCCGGAGGTGACCTGGTCACCCTCGACGCGGCGACCGGCGCGGAACGGTCCCGTTTCCCGTTCACGTACGGGCGGGACTCGACCACCTGGTCGCCCGGGTTCGCGTACGCCGCCAGCGGCTTCGTCGCGGTGGAACGGCTCGCCGAGCCGGTGGACCCGACCGCCGGGGACGACCGCTACTACCTGGCCGCCCAGCCGGTGATCCTGGCCGGCACCTGAGCGGGTCAGGTCCGGCGGGTCAGGTCCGGCGGGTCAGGTCCGGCGGGTCAGGACTGGTTGGTCAACTGGTCGGCCACCGCGAGGAAGGCGTCGTTCTCCGCCGGGGTGCCGATGGTGACGCGTACGCCCTCACCGGCGAAGGGGCGGACGATGATGCCCCGCGCCTCGCAGTCCTGGGCGAACGGCACCGAACGGTCGCGCAGCGGCAACCAGACGAAGTTCGCCTGGCTCTCCGGCACGCCTCCGCCGGCCGGGTCGGCCGGCAGCCGCTTCCGCAGCGCCTCGGTCACCCGGTCCCGCTCGGCGATCACCAGCGCACAGCGCCGGTGCACCTCGTCGGCCTGGGCGAGCGCGGCCAGCGCCCCCGCCTGGGCGGCCAGGCTGGTGGAGAACGGGGTGACCACCTTGCGTACCGCCGCCGCCACCTCCGGCTGCCCGACCAGGAAGCCGATCCGCAGCCCGGCCAGCCCCCACGCCTTGGAGAGGGTGCGCAGCACCACCACGTTCGGCCGGTCGCCGTAGGCCGCCAGGCCGTCCGGCACCTCCGGGTCGGTGACGAACTCGCGGTACGCCTCGTCGAGCACCACCAGCACGTCGTCCGGCACGGCGGCGAGGAACCGGTCCAGCTCCGCGCGGCGCAGGCTGGTCCCGGTCGGGTTGTTCGGGTTGCAGACCAGGATCAGCCGGGTCCGGTCGGTCACCGCCGCCGCCATCGCGGTCAGGTCGTGCCCGTGGCCGGCGGTGTTCGGCACCCGCACGCTGGTCGCGCCGCTGGTCGCCGCGATGATCGGGTACGCCTCGAAGGAGCGCCACGAGTAGACGACCTCGTCACCGGGCAGGCAGGTGGCGCGTACCAGGTGCTCGGCCAGCGCCACCGACCCGCAGCCGGTGGCGATCCGGTCCGCCGCCACCCCGTACCGTTCGGCCAGCGCGGCCCGCAGTGCGAGTACGCCCATGTCCGGGTAGCGGTGCACCCCGGCCACCGCCTCGGCGACCGCCTCCACCACCCCGGGCAGCGGTCCGTACGGCACCTCGTTGCTGGCCAGCTTGATCGCTTCCGGCAGGCCCAGTTCCCGGGCCAGGTCCGCCGGACTGCGCCCGGGTACGTAGTTCGGCAGCGCGTCCAGGTCGGCGCGGGTCAGCCGGGGTGCCCCGGCCCGCCGCTCGGGGCCGGGGGTGGAACTGGTCGGACCGGTCATGACGCGGGGCCTCCGATGCGATCGTGCGGGGTGCCGGTGGACCCGGGCGGGGCATCGGCCGGTGGAGCGAGCCGGACCACCACGGTCTGGCCCCGCTTGTCGTGCAGGGACTGCCGCAGCGGCCGGTCGAAGAACGCGAGCGCGCAGTCGACGAGTTGGATCAGGAAGCCGATGCCGCAGCAACTCCAGAGGAAGACCGGCAGGCCGAGCATGTTCCACCGCCGGAACGAGCGGCCGAAGCCCAACTGCTCGGTCTCGGCCAGCGGTACGACCTTGATCCCCATGACCCGCTTGCCGAAGGTCTGCCCGGTGTTGGCCACCGACGGCACCTCGTAGGCGAACCAGAGCGCGACCGCGATCAGCAGGATGACCACCTGCAACCCGTCGGCCTGCGCGCTGGCCTGGGGCAGGCCCTCGGTGGTCGACTCGCCGGCCAGGGCACGCCGGAAGATCTCCCGGGAGACCGGCTCGATCTCCTGCACGAACCGCCAGACGAACCAGCCGTTGACCACGACGTTGAGCAGCAGCACCAGGCTGATGTCGATCAGCCGGGCGAGCACCCGGGCGCCGAGCGGCGCCAGCTCCAACCCGTGCGGCCGGGGTGGCGGCGCCGGCCAGTATCCCGGCCAGCCCGGCGGCGGGCCGTACGGCGGCGTCCCGGGCGGCGGCCCGTACGGCTGACCGGCCGGACCGGCGCCGGGCCAGCCGTACGGCGGTCCGGAGGCCGGCGGCGCGCCGCTGACCGGCGGGGCCCCACCCGGCGGTGGGCCGCTGACCGGTGGGCCGCCCCAGGGCGGTCCGCCCCACGGCGCAGCCGGGCCACCGGGCGATCCCGGTGCTGCCGGCGGTGCCGGTGAGCCGGGTGAGCCCGGCGCTGCCCCGGTGCCGGGTGCTCCTGGTGCTCCGGATGTGCCCGGTGGTGCCCCGGCACCGCTGGACGGCGTGGGGACGGGCTCGGGCTCGTCGGCCGGCGGTGGACCGGGCGGCGGGGTGGCGTCGACGGGCAGCGGCGCGCCCACCCAGCCGTCCCCGTCCCAGTACCGCTGGGTGGTCGGCTCGGCGGGATCGGCGTACCAGCCCGGCTGCACCGTCACCGGGACGACCTTGGTTGAGTCCTGACGTTCACGCTGGAACCTTAACCACCACGGTCTTGGCGAACTTGTCGTGGAGGCACTGCTGGTACGGCTTGTCCCAGAGCTGCCACAGCCCGTCGACGTAGGCCAGCCCGGGAACCAGGCCGCTGCCCACCTGCACCAGATAGCGCCGGGCGAGGTGGCTCCGGCCGACCGTGGCGGCCGGGTCGAGCGGGATGACCTTGATTTTCAGTACCCGCTTGCCGATGGTCTGGCCGGTCCGTTTCGCCATCTCGACCTGGTAGACGTACTGCAGGGCGAAGCCGCCGACCAGCAGGCCCGCCTCCAGCAGCAGGAACGGCACCAGGAAGCCGAACACGTCCGGCTCGGCGACGCCGGTGGTGGCGTCCGGCTCCAGGGTGACGAAGAAGTCCGCACCCGCCGTCGAGAAGAAGACGACGAACGCCGGAATCGAGATCAACAGCACCACCCCGCCGAGGATCGCGCCGTCGATCAGGTACGCCAGCAGCCGGTCGCCGAACGACGCGAGCGGCTGGCCGGACGGGCTGGCCGGCGGTGGCCGGAACGGGTAACCGGGCATCGGGCCGTACCCGGGCTGCCCCGGCACGTGCCCCGGCGGGCCGTAACCGGCGGGCGGGCCGTAGCCCGGCGGTGGCCCGTAGCCGGGCTGCCGGGGCTGCGGCACGAACCCGCCGGGCGGCGAACCGGACGACGGCCGACCTTCTCCGGGGGGCGGAGGCATGGACGGAGGCTGCTGGGTCACGCAGGACAGTGTTACAGGTTTCCGCGTGCCTCTTGTTCCCGCTCGATGGCTTCGAAGAGCGCCTTGAAGTTGCCCTTGCCGAAACCGAGGGATCCGTGTCGCTCGATAAGCTCGAAGAAGACCGTCGGGCGGTCCTGCACCGGCTTGGTGAAGATCTGCAGCAGATAGCCGTCCTCGTCCCGGTCGACCAGGATCTTCCGGGCCTTCAGCTCCTCGATCGGGGCGCGTACCCGGCCGATCCGGGCCCGCAGTTCCGGGTCGTCGTAGTACGAGTCCGGGGTGTCCAGGAACTCGACGCCGGCCGCCCGCATCGCGTCGACGCTGGCCAGGATGTCGTTGGTGGCCAGCGCGATGTGCTGGGCGCCGGGGCCGCCGTAGAACTCCAGGTACTCGTCGATCTGCGACTTGCGGCGGGCCACCGCCGGCTCGTTCAGCGGGAACTTGACCTTGCGGGTACCGTTCGCCACCACCTTCGACATCAGCGCCGAGTAGTCGGTCGCGATGTCGTCGCCGATGAACTCGGCCATGTTGGTGAAGCCCATGACCCGGCGGTAGAACTCCACCCACTCGTCCATCCGGCCGAGTTCGACGTTGCCGACGACGTGGTCGACGGCCTGGAAGAAGCGCTTCGGCTGCACGCCTGCGTCGATCATCGGCTGGCGGTCCACGATCGGGCCCCGGGTGACGAAACCGGGCAGGAACGGCCCCTGGTAGCGGGACCGGTCGACAAGCGAGTGCCGGGTGTCGCCGTACGTGGCGATGGTGGCGATCCGGACGGTGCCGTGCTCGTCGGTCACGTCGTACGGGGCGGTCAGGCCGGTGGCGCCCTGCGCCATGGCGTGCGCGTACGCCGCGTCGACGTCCGGTACCGCCAGCGCGATGTCGAGTACGCCGTCGCCGTGCCGGGCCACGTGGTCGGCGTCCGGGGCGTCGGGGCGGACCGCGCCGGTGAAGACGAACCGGGCCGAGCCGCTGGTCAGCACGTACTCGGCGTGCTCCCGGTGACCCTGCTCCGGCCCCCGGTACGCCACCAGGGTCATCCCGAACGCCGTCGAGTAGTAGTGCGCGGTCTGCTTCGCGTTGCCGACCATGAACCGGATGTGGTCGATGCCCTGCACCGGGAAGGGGTCGGTCGGGTCCTCGTGCCCGACCGCGCCGACGAGCCGGTCGAGGTCGACGTCGGAGTCCAGAGCCGAGCCGGCGGTGGCCGGCTGGTGGAGTGCGCTGGTCATCGTCCTGCCTCCCTGAGAGGGTGCGACTGCCGGCCGGCGGCGCGGCCGTCTTTCCGGGAGCATCCCGCCCGGCGATGACCTGGGCAACCGCCTCGCGAAATGCTGGGCAGGTTGTGCATTTAGTATGGTGGGTAGCCGTGAGTACTGCGCAAGCTGTCCAGCTCGACCAGCTCGACGTCAAACTGATCGACCTGCTCGCGGCCGAGCCCCGGATCGGCGTACTGGAGTGCTCCCGGCGGCTCCAGGTGGCCCGGGGCACCGTGCAGGCCCGGCTGGACAAGCTGCTGGCCCGGGGTGTGATCCAGGGGCTCGGGCCGCAGCTCGATCCGGTGGCGCTCGGGTTCGGGGTGACCTCCTTCGTCACGCTGGAGATCAACCAGCGGCCCGGCCACGACCCGGTGACCACGCACCTGCGCGACATCCCCGAGGTGCTGGAGGCGCACACCATCACCGGCTCCGGCGACGTGCTCTGCCGGATAGTCGCCCGGTCCAACAGCGACCTGCAACGGGTGCTGGACCAGATCGTCTCGCACGAGCAGATCGCCCGGGCGTCCAGCATCATCGCGCTGGCGGAGAAGATCCCCTACCGGGTACTCCCGCTGCTCCGCTCGGCGGCCGGGACCACGCCGACGGAGAGCGGTTCCCCGGCGGCCGGCGGCCCTTCGGCGAGCGGCCCCTCGACTGCTGGCGGCCCCTCGGCGGCGAGTGCGTCGCCGAGCGCGGTGCGTTCGTAGCGGACCGACCGGCCGAGCCGGGTCCGGGCGACCAGCCCGGCGTCCCGGAGCACCGCGAGATGTCCGCCGACGGTGCCCAGCCCGGCGCCGAGCTGCGCGACGAGCTGACTGGTGGTGGCGGGGACGGCCAGGGCCCGCAGGACCGCCGCCCGGGAGGAGCCGATCAGCCGGTCGACCGCGTCCGGGGTACGACCGGGTGGCGGCGGGCCGAGCAGGTCGGCGACGCCACGGGCGGGATAGACGATCGCGTACGGCCAGGGCGGCTCGGTGTAGGTGATCAGCGGGCCGAAGGCACTGGGTACGAAGAGGAGTCCCCGACCGGCCAGCGAACGCCGACCGGTGTGGCAGCGTACCTCGATCGTCCCGTGCGCCCCGTCCGAGACCCAGCGCAGTTTGGGATCGAGGTCGGCGAGCGCGGCGGCCCAGCCGTAGGTGGCGAGCTGCCCGGCCCGGCGCAGCAGGTCCCGTTCCAGGATCGCCCGCAGTCGTGGCCAGTCCGGCGCCACCAGGGTGTGCCAGGCCGCCTCGATCGCGTCGGCGATCAGGTCCACCACCTGCGGCGCCTCGAACACCCGCCGGGCGTACGCGGGCGGGGTCCGGTGCCCGGCCAGGTTCCGGGCCAGTTCGTCGCGGGCCTGGGCCAGCGGGGTGGCCCGGATCGCGGCGAGTTCGTCGGTCAGGGTCAGCCCGACGTCCGACGGCGGCGGCTGGATGAAGTCCGCGTTGTAGCCGTCCCGCCGCAGCAGCGTCAGCAGCGCCCCGACCGCCGGCCGCTCGCGCCGCAACCGCAGGTACCGGTCCCGCGCCCGGGTCACCCAGGGGGCCAGCGCCGCCGAGTGGTGCTGCCCGGCGCAGAGCCGCAGCGCCGACATCGCCTCGCCGAGCGGCGAGATGGTGAAGCGGCTGGCCGCCACGTCGGCCGAGGTCACCTCGATCCGCATCATCAAGGGTCTCTCCTTCCGTCGCCCGGCCCCGGTGCGCCGTCGACGGGGTGCCGGTCCGGGCCGGGTGTGACCTTTCGCTGGTGACCGAAACCCTAGTGGTGCCCGGCGGGGTCGCCCAGGCTGGCCGGGTGAGCACAACGACAGGACCGGCCGAGCGCCGGACCGGTACGCCGGACCCGGCCGACCGCCCCGCGACCTTCGGCAGCGTGCTGGCCGTACCCGAGTTCCGGGCACTGTTCGGCGGGTTCGGCGTCTTCATGGTCGGCGAGACGGTGAAGATGCTCGCCCTCGCCGTACTGGTCTACGACCGGACCGGGTCGCCGCTGCTCGCCGCGCTGGCGTACGTGGTCGGCTTCCTGCCGCACGCGATCGGCGGCGTACTGCTGCTCGCCCTCGCCGACCGGTGGCGGCCCCGGGCCCTGATGGTCGGCTACGACCTACTGCGGCTCGCCGCCGTCGCGGTGCTCGCGCTCGGGGTGCTGCCGCCGGCCGGCATGCTCGGGCTGGTCTTCGCGGTCGGGCTGCTGGCCCCGGTCAGCACCGCCGCGCGGAACGCGCTGCTGCCGGAGCTGCTCGACGGGGACGGCTACGTGCTCGGGCGCTCGCTCTTCACCGTCGCGGCGGGCGCGACCCAGGTGCTCGGGTTCGCCGTCGGCGGCCTGCTGCTCGCCCTCGTCGGCCCGTACGGCGCGCTCTGGCTGACCGTACTCACCTGTGCGGTCTCCGCCCTGCTGGTCCGGTTCGGAGTGGCGGAGCGGCCACACCGGGCGGTGAACCGGCGCGGGGTGGTCCGGCAGACCTGGCAGGTCAACCGGGAACTGTTGGGTGACCGGCGGATCCGGGGGCTGCTGCTGGCGCACTGGCTGCCCGGCTCGCTGCTGGTCGGTGCCGAGGGCGTGATCGTGCCGTACACCGACGGGCTCGGCCCGGGGGCGGGCGCCGGGGTGCTGTTCGCGGCCTCCGCGGGCGGCATGCTGGTCGGCGACCTGGTGGTCGGGCGATGGGTGGCACCGGCCCGCCGGGAGCGGCTGGCCCCGTGGCTGGCGTTGCTGCTCGGCGCGCCGATGCTGGGCTTCGTCGCCGGGCCGGGACTGGCCGTTGCCGCCGCACTGTACGCACTGGCCACCTTCGGGTTCGCCTTCCAGCTCGGGCTGGCCCGGCGGTTCCTGGCGGCGGTGCCGGAACAGCGTCGGGGGCAGGCGTTCGGGCTGCTGGCCACCGGGCTGATGACCGCACAGGGACTGGCCGCCGGACTGGCCGGGGTACTCGCCGAGTGGCTGGCGCCGGGCCGGGTGATGGCGCTCGCCGGTGTCGCCTCGATGGCCGCGACCCTGCTGCTCTGGCGCTGGCTCCGCCCGGACAACGCCGACCCGACCACGGCGCTCCCGTCGCCTCCGGCCACGGTGCCAACGTCGACTCCGACCACGGTGCCGCCCGCGACTCCGACCACGCTGCCGACGTCGACTTCGACCGCGGCGCCGGTGCCGGCGTCGACTCCCGCCACGGCGAGCGGGGCGGCGACGGAAAGCGCGAAGATCGACGACACGGACATAACGCCCTAGCGACACTTGCCGGACCGTCTCGTTTACGGTATGCGGATGGCCAAGGGGAGCGCCCGGAGCGCGGGCGTGATGTCCGCCCTGGCCATCGCGCTGATCGCGGTGATCGTGTTGGCCGCGACCAACGTCTGGAATCCGTTCCCCGGGGTCTGGGACTGGATCGACCGCGACGAACCGATCTCCGAGCCGGACGTCGTCTGGCAGCAGCGCGTCGGCGGTACGCCGCAGAGCGTGACCATCGCCGGCAACACGGTGGTGATCCGTTACCGGACCCGGGTCGAGTCCCGCAGTCTCGCCACCGGCCTGCGGCTCTGGGAGCGCAAGGCGGACTGGGCCGCCGTCGCCGGTGGCGACCGGGACGCCGTGGTCGCCGTCGGCAAGCTGCTGAGCAAGGGCTACGAGTTGCTCGACCCGGAGACCGGGGCGGTACGCCGCAAGGACACCGCGGCGGTCGGCGTCTGGACCTACCGCAACGCCCTGGTCGACGCGCGCTGCCGGGAGCCGCTGGACTGCACCCTGACCGCCTGGGATCCCCGGGGCAGCGCTCCGATCTGGACGACGTTCCTGCCCGGCGTCGAGACCGGGCCGCTGGCCGGCAACCCCGACACGCTCGGCACCCGGCGGCTGACCACTCGGCAGGTGCACGAGCATGCGAACGGCCCGGTCGAGATGCCGCCGCTGATCGGGCTCTCCGTCGACGGCCGGGTGCACATCGTGGACACCGCCACCGGCCGGGTGATGCAGGACGTGGAGCCGGGGCAGGAGGACCGGATCGTGGTGGTCGGCGGCCGGATGCTCCGGATCGAGGCCCGCGCCGCCGACGGCACCTGCTACTTCACGGTGGTGGCCCGGGATCCGGCGACCGGGCAGGAGGTGTGGCGCCGGGACGGGCTCAACCTGCGTACCGCCGACGGTGCGGGTTGCAAGCAGCGGGAGGATCCGCAGGGCGGGGAGAACGTCTTCGTCGGCGTCGCGCCGGACGCCCGGGAGACGGTCGTCGACGCGTACGACGGGCGGGTGCTCTGGACCGGCCCGAAAGGCGAGAAGCTGCTCGCCGTCGACGACCGGTACGCGCTGTCCCGCTCCGCCGACCAGAGCTCGGTGATCGGCAGCGAACTCGCCATCGACCGGGCCCGGTGGACCCGGAAGGTCAGCCCCGAGGGCGCCGCCGCGCTGGCCAGGAACGCCGCGCTGCTGATCGACCGCCGGCCGAACCGGATCATCGCACTCGACCCGCGCACCGGGCGGGAACTGGCCAACGTCCGCTCGTCGGCCGAGGTACTCGCGGTCGGCCCGGCCGGGATGGTGATCGGCGACGGGCGCGACATCGGGTACCTCCAGTTCGCCGGGGTCTCCACCGGCGGGCCGGCGCCGACCGCCGGACCGGGCGGCCAGGACTCCGGGCCCGGCGCCGAGTGCGGCGGCCCCAAGCAGCCGGAGTGTCCACCCGACAACGGCAAGGACGGCTGACCCCGACTCGTGTCCGGGCGCGGCACGCCGCCCTCGGGATGGCCCGGCTGGTCGAGTCGGAAACGTGGGACCCGACCGCCGCCGACGGGCTCCGCCGGGGACCTGGCCGCCGCCGACGCCGGGGCCGGAGCGCCGGGTCGGGACGGTACGGATGAGAGCGGCATCGCAGGGTCGACCCGGCGAGTGGGCCGGCCCCGGTCGGCTGGCCTAGGCTTGCCGGCTATGAGCAGTGGCGCGCCGTTCTCGTACTCCCCTCTGTTGCCCGTGGGCGCCGACCAGACCGAGTACCGACTGGTCACCGACGAGGGCGTCGACGTGGTCCACGGGCCGGGCGGCCGCCGCTTCCTGACCGTGGAGCCCGCCGCGCTGACCGCGCTGACCGCCGAGGCGATGCACGACATCTCCCACTATCTGCGGCCGGCGCACCTCGGCCAGCTCCGGGCCATCATCGACGATCCGGCAGCCTCCCCGAACGACCGGTTCGTCGCGCTGGACCTGCTGCGCAACGCCAACATCGCCGCCGGTGGCGTACTGCCGATGTGCCAGGACACCGGCACCGCGATCGTGATGGGCAAGCGCGGCCGGCACGTGCTGACCGACGGCTCCGACGACGAGGCGCTGTCCCGGGGGGTCTACCAGGCGTACACCCGGCTGAACCTGCGGTACTCGCA
The DNA here is from genome assembly GCF_016862915.1 of Plantactinospora endophytica. Lineage (GTDB taxonomy): Bacteria > Actinomycetota > Actinomycetes > Mycobacteriales > Micromonosporaceae > Plantactinospora > Plantactinospora endophytica. The sequence continues at coordinate 249,498 of NZ_BONW01000001.1, forward strand.
GCTCGCCCCGCTCACCATGTGGGAAGAGAAGAACACCGGAAGCAACCTGCCGGCCCAGGTGGAGATCTACGCCGAGGACCCGGACGGGCACCCGGACGCGTACAAGTTTCTCTTCATGGCCAAGGGTGGCGGATCGGCCAACAAGTCGTACCTCTACCAGGAGACGAAGGCGCTGCTCAATCCCACCCGGATGATGCAGTTCCTGGAGGAGAAGCTGCGGCTGATCGGCACCGCCGCCTGCCCGCCGTACCATCTCGCCGTGGTGATCGGCGGCACCTCCGCCGAGTACGCGCTGAAGACCGCGAAGCTGGCCTCGGCGAAGTACCTCGACAACCTGCCGACCTCCGGCTCGATGCTGGCGCACGGCTTCCGGGACCTGGATCTGGAGGCCGAGGTGCTGGAACTGACCCGGCAGTTCGGCATCGGCGCGCAGTTCGGCGGGCGCTACTTCTGCCACGACGTCCGGGTGGTCCGGCTGCCCCGGCACGGCGCCTCCTGCCCGGTCGCGATAGCGGTCTCCTGCTCCGCGGACCGGCAGGCGGTAGGCAAGATCACTCCGTCCGGGGTCTGGCTGGAGCGGCTGGAGACCGACCCGGCCCGGTTCCTGCCGGACGTCACCGACGCGCAGCTCGACCAGGGCTCCGAGGTGGTCCAGGTCGACCTGAACCGGCCGATGGACGAGATCCGGGCCGAGCTGTCGAAGTACCCGGTGAAGACCCGGCTCTCCCTGACCGGCCCGCTGGTGGTGGCCCGGGACATCGCACACGCCAAGATCGCCGAGCGGCTGGACGCGGGCGAGCCGATGCCGCAGTACCTGCGCGACCACGCCGTCTACTACGCCGGGCCGGCGAAGACGCCCGAGGGGTACGCCTCCGGCTCGTTCGGTCCGACCACGGCCGGCCGGATGGACGCGTACGTGGAGAAGTTCCAGGCGGCCGGCGGCTCCCAGGTGATGCTGGCCAAGGGCAACCGGTCCGGTCAGGTGACCCGCTCCTGCCACCAGCACGGCGGGTTCTACCTAGGCTCGATCGGCGGCCCGGCGGCCCGGCTGGCCCAGGACTGCATCAAGCACGTCGAGGTCCTGGAATATCCGGAACTCGGCATGGAGGCGGTCTGGAAGATCGACGTAGTCGACTTCCCCGCCTTCATCGTCGTAGACGACAAGGGCAACGACTTCTTCGCCGAGGTCACCAAACCCGTGCTGACCGTCGGCCGCCGCTGACCGAGACGCGCTGTCCGAGACGCGCTGTCCAAGATCGCGCAACATCAGTGAAGTAGGGGCCTGGTCGAGCGTTGGTGGGCGCTCCTTCGGGGATGGAGCGCGATCTCGCGGTGCTGACCGTCGGGCGGCGCTGACCGACGGACAACGGTGCCGGACTGGTCAGCCGGTGCGCGCCAGGGCGCTGGTGCGGACCAGTACCTGCCGTTCGGGGCCGGCGCTGCCGTCCCCGCGCAGCTCCACGCCGCGTAGCGACAGCCACTCGAGCTGCGGGTAGCGGCCGAGGTCCGCACCGACCCCGGTGACCCGGAGGACGAGCGGCCCCGTTCCGTAGCAGTAGTCGGACTCGTCGAATTGCAACACGTCCCCGGCGGCTGGCACGGGCCGGGACCGTTCGGGTCTTGCAGAGGCGTCCATGTCTGGCGTCTCCTCAGGTGTGGAAGGCGGCGAAACCGCTGCTCCGACACGGTGCGTCCGTCGCCCCCACGGGCCGGCGGACGCACCGCCCCCGTCGATGTGTCTCACCTGGTGTGTCGTGCGTCCCAGCGGACAGTGTGTGCGGTGGCACTCTCGTTCCACTGCCACCCCGCTATCAAGTCGATTCTGCTGCGCGTGATTGTCGGGTTACTCTGCTGCCGGGTACGACCTCGGTCAGGAGCCGACATGCGGTTCGGAATCCTTGGGCCGCTTCAGGTGAGCGGCGGTGAGTCGACGGTGACCGCTGGCCGGGACAGGGTTGTCCTGGCGGTGCTACTTCTGCATGCCCCGCAGGTGGTACCGGTCGACGAACTGGTCGACGCGGTCTGGGACGCCGACCCGCCGGTCACCGCGCGGGGGCAGTTGCAGACCTGCGTCTCCCGGCTGCGCCGGCTGCTCGCCGCCGCCGGGGTGCCGGGTGAGACGATCGTCACCGGGCCGGCCGGGTACCGCATCGTGCTCGGGCCGGACGACCTGGACGCGCAGCTCTTCGAGCGGCTGGTCACCCGGGCCCGCGCCGCCGCCGGCGAACAGAACTGGCCGGAGGCGCGGGAGGGCTACCGCGCCGCCCTCACCCTCTGGCGCGGCCCGGCCCTCGCCGGCATCTCTGGCACGGCGGTGCGCCGGGGCGCGGCCTCGCTGGACGAGCAGCGGATGCTGGCCATGGAGGACGCCTTCGAGGTCGAGCTGCGGCTCGGCCGGACCGGCGACCTGGTCGCCGAACTGACCGACCTGGTGGAACGCCATCCGCTGCGGGAACGGCTCCGGGGCCAGTTGATGCTCGCCCTGGGCGACAGTGGACGCCGGGCCGAGGCGCTGGCAGTGTTCCGGACCGGGCGGGAGATCCTCGCCGGGGAGCTGGGCATCGAGCCGGGGCCGGCGTTGCGGGAGATCCACCGGCGGGTACTCGCCGGTGAGGTCGGGTCGGCGGACGACGAGCAGCCGCTCCGGTCACCGGTACGGGCCCTGCCCCGGGCGATCGAGGACTTCACCGGCCGGCACGAGACCGTCGCCCGGCTGCGGAAGGAGATCGAGGAGGCCGGGCCGAACTTCTCCGCCGTCTACGTCATCGACGGGATGCCGGGCAGCGGCAAGACGGCGCTCGCCGTACACCTGGCGACGGCGCTCGGCACCGCGTACCCGGACGCGCACCTCTTCGTCGACCTGCACGGACACAGTCTGCACAGCCCGCTGCCGACCAGTACCGCCGTCGCCACGCTGCTGCGCCAGCTCGGCGTACCCGGGGAGCGGGTGCCGGCCGACCTCGCCGACCGGCTGGCGCTGTGGCGTACCGAGCTGGCCAGCCGGCGGGCGCTGCTGGTGCTGGACAACGCGGCCAGCACCGCCCAGGTCGGACCGCTGCTGCCGGCCGCCCCCGGCTGCCTGACGGTGGTGACCAGTCGGCGCCGGCTGGTCGGCCTGGACGGGGTACGGGCGCAGTCGCTGACCGTGCTGGAGCCGGGTGAGGCGGTGGACCTGCTGGCCCGGATCGTCGGCCCGGAACGGGTCCGGGACGAGCCGGAGGCCGCCGCCGAGGTGGTCCGGCGCTGCGGGTACCTGCCGTTGGCGATCCGGCTGGCCGGCGCCCGGCTGGCGCACCGTTCGCGCTGGCGGGTGGCGGACCTGGTCCAGCGGCTCGGCGACGCGCAACGGCCGGTACTCGCCGAGTTCGCCGTCGAGCACCGGACCCTGGCGGACGCGTTCGCGCTGTCGTACGCCCAGTTGCCGGAGCCGGTACAGCGGACGTTCCGGCTGCTCGGGATCCACCCCGGCACGCAGTTCGACCAGTACGCCTGCGCGGCGCTGACCGAGCTGCCGCTCGGGGTGGCCCGGGAACACGTCGACGAGCTGGTGGACGCGCACCTGGTCGACGAGGTGGACGCGGGCCGGTTCCGCCTGCACGACCTGGTCCGGGAGTACGCGGCCGAGCTGGTCACCGTGGTCGGCAGCGAGCCGGAGCGGCGACGCGCGCTCCAGGCGTTGCTCGACTTCTACCTGCACGCCGCCGCCTCGGTGAGCCAGGCGTTCGAGCCGACCGCCAACCTGCGGGTCGCCATCCCGGGGGAGCCGGCCCGGCCCGACCTGGTCGCCGCCGCCGCTGCCGAGGGGCGGAGCTGGCTGGAGGCGGAGCGGCGCAACCTGGTCGCGCTGGTCCATCTCGCGGTCGAGCAGGGCCTGCACCGGTACGGCTGGCGGCTCGCCCGGGCGAACTGGCGGCAGCTCTTCCTCGGCGGCCACCTCGACGAGCTGATCGAGACGCACACCGACGGGCTGCGGGCTGCCGAGGCGCTCGGCGACGACGCCGGGGTGGCGACGATGCACAACTACCTGGCGTCGGCGTACTTCCGGCTCGGCGAGTTCCAGCGGGCGGTGGAGTCGCTGCGGGTGGTCATCGCGCTCTGGGAGCGGCTCGGCGACGTGGCGGGACAGTCGGGGGCGTACGTCAACCTCGGCCTGCCGCTGCTGATGCTGGGCCGGACCCGGGAGGCGGTGCGGTACCTCGAACTCGGTCTGGCGCTGGGCCGGCGGACGGCGGCCTGGCACAGCATGCCTAACGCGCTGACCAACCTGGCCAGCGGCTACATGCAGCTCGGCCGCTATCCGGAGGCGTTGCGGGCGATGCGGAACCGGCTCTTCACCGCCCGCCAGGTGGGGCGGACCGCGCTGGTGGCCGACAGTCTGGGCGGCATCGGCGCGATCTACGGCCGGATGGGCCAGCACTCCCTGGCCCTGCGCCGGATGTACGTGGCGCTGCGGGTGCAGCAGACGGCCCGGGGGAACCTGTTCGCCACCGCCGACCTGCTGAACGAGATCGGCGCGGTGGAGCGGGCGTGTGGCCGGCCGGAGGTGGCGGCGTCCCGGCACCGCGAGGCGTTGGGTGCGATGCGGGACGCCGGGGACCGGGCCGGCGAGTGCGCCGCCCGCAACCTGCTCGGCCGGGCCCTGCTGGACCTGGGGGACACCACCGCCGCGCTGGAGCTGCACCGGCAGGCCCTGCTCGGGGCGACCAAGATCCAGCATCTGTACGAGCAGGCCCGCGCGCTGGACGGCCTCGCCCGGTGCCTGCGCGAGACCGATCCGGCGGCAGCCCGGTCGTACTGGACCCGGTCGCTGGGACTGCTGGTCCAGGTCGAGTCCCCGGACCAGCACGAGGTACGGCGGCAACTGGCGGAACTGGACTGACCACCGACGGCCCGGCCCCGCCTGCCGAGCGGGCGGCCGCGCCGCGCTCACCCGCTGGACGCCGCAGGGGGAGGAGGGGACTCGTCCCCGGTAGGAGCGGCTCGGCTCGGCCGACGGCCGGAGCGGTGACGGCGATCATCTGCGGGCCGGGCCGGTGCGGGGCAGGATGGATAGCGTGACCACACCAGAGGCGGCCGGCTACCGGATCGAACGCGACACCATGGGCGAGGTGGAGGTGCCCGTCGACGCGCTGTGGCGGGCCCAGACGCAGCGGGCGGTGCAGAACTTCCCGATCTCCGGGCGCGGGCTCGAACCGGCGCACATCAAGGCACTGGCCCAGATCAAGGGTGCCGCCGCGATGGTCAACGCCGAGCTGGGAGTGGTGGAGGCGGAGATCGCCGGGGCGATCGTCACCGCGGCGGGACACGTCGCCGACGGCGGCTACGACGACCAGTTCCCGATCGACGTCTTCCAGACCGGCTCCGGCACCTCCTCGAACATGAACGCCAACGAGGTGATCGCCACGCTGGCCGCCCGTGGACTGGGCCGCGAGGTGCACCCGAACGACGACGTGAACGCCGCCCAGTCCAGCAACGACGTCTTCCCGTCCTCGATCCACCTGGCCGCCACGTACGCGGTGGTGCACGACCTGCTGCCGGCGCTGCGGCACCTGGAGTTCGCCCTGGAGTCCAAGGTGGACGAGTTCGCCGAGGTGGTGAAGGCGGGGCGTACGCACCTGATGGACGCCACCCCGGTGACGCTCGGCCAGGAGTTCTCCGGGTACGCCACCCAGCTCCAGTACGGTGTCGAGCGGCTGGAGAGCTGCCTGCCCCGGCTAGCCGAACTGCCGCTCGGCGGTACCGCCGTCGGCACCGGGATCAACACCCCGGCCGGCTTCGCGCCGAAGGTGATCGAGAAGCTGCGCGAGATGACCGGGCTGCCGCTGACCGAGGCGCGTAACCACTTCGAGGCGCAGGGCGCCCGGGACGGGCTGGTCGAGGTCTCCGGCCAACTCCGCACGATCGCGGTCGGGCTCTACAAGATCGCGAACGACGTACGCTGGATGGGTTCCGGTCCCCGGGCCGGGCTGCGCGAACTCCAGATCCCCGACCTGCAACCCGGGTCGTCGATCATGCCCGGCAAGGTCAACCCGGTGGTCTGCGAGGCGGTACGCCAGGTCTGCGCCCAGGTGATCGGCAACGACGCGACGGTCACCTTCGCCGGTTCGCAGGGCGACTTCGAGCTGAACGTCATGCTGCCGGTGCTGGCCCGCAACGTGCTGGAGTCGATCCGGCTGCTCGCCAACGTGAGCCGGCTCTTCGCCGACCGCTGCGTGACCGGCCTGGTCGCGAACGTCGACGTGGCCCTGGCGTACGCCGAGGGGTCGCCGTCGGTGGTCACCCCGCTCAACCGCTACCTGGGCTACGACGAGGCGGCCTCGATCGCCAAGGAGGCGCTGGCCAAGGAGCTGTCGATCCGGGAGGTGGTGCTCGCCCGGGGACACGTCGAGGCGGGCAAGCTCACCGCCGAACAGCTCGACGAGGCCCTCGACGTCCTCCGGATGACCCACCCCTGAGGGTTCGGCGCCGCGCCGGGAGACTCCGTGCATCACGCACGATCCGGGAAAGAGGGGCTGTCCGTGCGTCGGAAGCCGCTCCTTCCGGGGAGTTGTGCGCCCCTGGCCGAGCCCGCGGTCGGGCGAGCCCCCGTCACGCGAGGGCGGCGGCGATTTCGGTGGCGGCGAGGCGGACCTGTGCGCCGGTTTTGGTGAGGTCGAGCGGGGCCAGGGCGACCACGCCGACGCTGGCCTCCAGGCCCGGGACGCCGAGGACGGGGGCGGCCACGCCGTAGGCGCCGGCCTGGAGTTCGCCGCTGGACGCCACCGGGTCGGCCCGGCCCTGCCGACCGGCCAGGATCGCCCGGCCCGCCGCGCCCCGGGCCAGCGGATGCCGGGCGCCGGTCCGGTACGCGACGTGGAACGCCGTCCAGCTCGGCTCGACCACCGCCAGCGCCACCCCCTCGGCGCCGTCGACCACGGTCAGGTGTGCGGTGGCCCCGGTCTGCTCGGCCAGCCGGCGCAGGGCCGGCAGGGCACCGTCGGCGAGCAGCGGCTGGGCCCGGCGGGCCAGGTGCAGCAGCCCCGCGCCGAGGCGCAGCTTTCCGCCCGCGTCGCGGCGCACCATCCCGTGCTCGACCAGCGCGCCGAGCAGCCGGTAGACCACTGCCCGGCCGACGCCCAACCGGGCCGCCGCCTCGGTCACGGTCAGTCCACCGGACGCGTCGGCGACAAGCTGGAGCAGGCGCAGGCCCCGGTCCAGGGTCTGTGCCGTCTCACCGGCCCGACCGGCGGGCTCCTCCGCCGGGCCGGCCGCCGCGTCGCTCGCCGCCCTCGCCACACCAGGCAGCGTACGGCCGGGGCCGGCCGGGGCGGGAGCGGGCAGTTCGGCGGCAGGGCGGGCCGGGCGTCCCGGGCGGTGGTCGCGGGGTGAGCCCCGACAGACATCGGTCGGTACCCTTGTACGGTGACGCTACGCCTGTATGACACCGCCACCCGATCGGTGCGGGACTTCGTCCCCATGCACGCCGACAGGGTGGGGATCTACCTGTGTGGTCTCACCGTCCAGTCTCCGCCGCACATCGGGCACCTCCGGGGCGGGGTCAACTACGACGTGCTGCGCCGCTGGCTGCTGCGCAGCGGTTTCCAGGTGACCTTCATCCGCAACATCACCGACGTCGACGACAAGATCCTGGTCAAGGCGGTCGAGCAGGACCGCCCGTTCTGGTCGATCGCGTACGCCAACGAGGTGCTGCTCGGTGCCGCGTACCGCAGCCTCAACGTGCTGCCGCCGACGTACGAGCCGAGGGCCACCGGGCACATCCCGGAGATGCACGAGCTGATCAGGAAGCTGATCGCCGACGGGCACGCGTACGTGGCCGAGGACGGTTCCGGCGACGTCTGGTTCGACGTCCGGTCGTACCCGGAATATGGCGACCTGTCCGGTCAGCGGCCGGAGGCGACCCAGACCCAGATCGCGGTCGAGGCCGCCGAGCGGGGCAAGCGGGACGCCAACGACTTCGCGCTCTGGAAGGGCGTCAAGCCGGGGGAGCCGGCCGACGCGGCCTGGCCGTCGCCGTGGGGGCCGGGCCGGCCCGGCTGGCACATCGAGTGCTCGGCGATGTGCTGGCGCTACCTCGGCGCCGAGTTCGACATCCACGGCGGCGGGCTCGACCTGACCTTCCCGCACCACGAGAACGAGCAGGCCCAGTCCCGGGCCGCCGGGCTGCCCTTCGTCCGGTACTGGGTGCACCACGGGCTGCTCAACCTCGGCGAGGCCAAGATGAGCAAGTCGCTGGGGAACGTCGTCGACCTCGACCACGTCGCCTCGATCGGGGTCCGTCCGGTCGAGCTGCGCTACTACCTGGTGGCGCCGCACTACCGGTCCCGGATCGACTACTCGGACGAGTCGCTGCGCGAGTCCGCGGTGGCGTACCGGCGGATCGAGGGCTTCGTCAGCCGGGCCGTCGAACGGGTCGGCGCGGGCGCGCTCGGCGAACTGCCGGCCGAGTTCGGCGCGGCCCTGGACGACGACGTGAACACCTCGGCCGCCGTCGCGGTGCTGCACGACACCGTCCGGGACGGCCAGATCGCGCTGGCCGGCGGCGACGACGCCGGCACCCGGGCCGCGCTCGCGACCGTCCGGGCGATGCTCGACGTGCTCGGTCTCGACCCCCTCGACGCCGCCTGGACCAGCAACGGGCAGGATGGTGAGCTGCGGTCCGTGGTCGACTCGCTGGTGGCGCTGGCTCTGGAGCAGCGGGCACAGGCCCGCAGCCGGAAGGACTGGGCCGCCGCCGACTCGGTACGGGACCAGCTCAAGCACGCGGGCGTGGTGGTCGAGGACACCCCGCACGGGCCGCGTTGGACGATCGGAGAACAGGACTGATGCCCGGAAACTCGGCCCGAAAAGGGCGTCGGGTCACCGCGAAGAAGGGCGCCACCACGGGTTCCGGCGGCAAGAACAAGGGTGCGCTCAAGGGCCGGGGCAGGACGCTGCCCGCCGACGAGCGCCCCTGGCACAAGGGATACTCCGGCACCGAGCAACTGCCGCAGCGCACCGCGTGGAAGCAGGCCAAGGAGCGCCGGGCCGCCGCCGAGGAGGGCCGGGCGCCGAAGGTCGGCGTACCGGGCAGCAAGGACACCACCTGGGGTGCCGGTGGCGCCGGCACCAAGAAGGGCGGTCGCAAGTCGGTCAGCGTCGGGCGGGGCGCGGCCAGCGCGGGGCGGAGCGGCGGCAAGCCGGCCCCGCGTCCGGGCGGCCCCCGGGTCGCACCGGGCCGCCGGTCCGCACCCGGCCGGGACGCCGCCGAGCTGCTGGTCGGTCGCAACCCGGTGGTGGAGGCGCTCCGCGCGCAGGTACCGGCCACCGCGCTCTACGTCGCGCAGGGCATCGACATCGACGACCGGGTCAACGAGGCGGTCCGGACCGCCGCCGACCGGGGCATCGCGATCATCGAGGTCAGCCGGGCCGAGCTGGACCGGATGACCGGCGGGGTACTGCACCAGGGGATCGGCGTGCAGGTGCCGCCGTTCGCCTACGAGCCGTACGAGGACATGCTGGTACGGGCGCTGGAGCAGCCCTCGCCGCTGCTGGTCGCACTCGACGGCGTCACCGACCCGCGCAACCTCGGGGCGGTGATCCGCTCGGCGGCGGCGTTCGGCGCACAGGGAGTCTTCGTACCCGAGCGGCGGGCCGCCGGGATCACCGCGACCGCCTGGCGGACCAGTGCCGGCGCGGCGGCCCGGGTGCCGGTCAGCCAGGTCACCAACCTGACCCGGGCGGTCAAGCTCGCCCAGCAGGAAGGCTTCCTGGTGGTCGGGCTGGACGCCGACGGCGAAACCGACCTGTACGACCTGGAGGCGGCGATCGGCCCGCTGGTCGTGGTGGTCGGCTCCGAGGGACGCGGGCTGTCCCGGCTCGTCGGTGCCACCTGTGACCTGCGGGTGAGCATTCCGATGGTCTCCGAGGTCGAGTCGCTCAACGCCAGCGTCGCGGCGGCGGTGGCGCTCGCCGAGGTCTCCCGGCGCCGCCTGGCCGCCTGATCCACCGACCGGCCGGTCGCCGCACCCGGTCGGCCGGCCGCCCGAGCACCGTGGACCAACTGCTCTGCACCACCACCGCCAGCCGACTGCCGGGTCAACCGGGAGCCGGTCGGTAGCGGGTTTCCCGGCCCGCCGCCCGTGCAGCGGCGGCGGGTGTGGAGGTGCCGGTCGGTGTTGGGCGGCGGGCCGTAACATGCATGGCCGGGCAACCCCTCGCCCTGCGGAGGAGTCGGTTTATGGCAGGTCAGGACGGAGGCTACGGGCTCGGCGTCGACCTCGGCACCTCGCACACCGTGGCGGTGCTGCGCTGGCCCGACGGCCGGACCCGGCCGCTGCTCTTCGACGGTCAGCCGATCCTGCCGTCCGGGGTGTTCCTGGACGGCGCCGGGCGACCGCACGTCGGGCGGGACGCCCAGCGGCTCGCCCAGGCGGACCCGAGCCGTTACGAGCCGAACCCGAAGCGGCGGATCGACGAGCCGGCCGTACTCCTCGGTGACCGCGAGATCCCCACCGTCGACCTGTTGGCCGGTGTGCTCGGCGCGGTGGCGGGCGCGGCGGTCGAGGCGGTCGGGTTTCTGCCGCCGGCCGTACTCAGCTATCCGGCCACCTGGGGGGCCCGCCGCCGGGACACCCTGGCCGCCGCCGTCGCCCGGGCCGGCTGGCCGCCGGTGAACGCCGATCCGGCGATCCGGTCGACCGCCGGGACGTTGCTGGTACCGGAGCCGGTCGCCGCCGCCCGCTACTTCGCCGACGTGCTGCGCCGGCCGGTACCGGTCCGGTCGGCACTGGCGGTCTTCGACTTCGGCGGCGGCACCCTGGACATCGCGGTGGTCCGCAACGAGGGCACCGACGAGAGCGGTCGGGCCCGGTTCGTGGTGGTCGGCTCGGGCGGGGTCGCCGACCTCGGCGGGCTGGACCTCGACTCGGCGCTGGTGGAACACCTGGGCGGGGTGATCCGGACGGCGCACGGGCCGGTCTGGGAGCAGCTCAGCCGGCCGGTCACGGCCAGCCAGTGGCGCAGCCGGCGGCAGTTCTGGGACGACGTACGCGGGGCCAAGGAGATGCTGTCCCGGGCCGCGACGGCGCCGGTTCCGGTGCCCGGCGTCGAGCAGGCGCTGCACCTGACCCGGGACGAGTTGGAGGGCGTGGTCACCCCGCTGCTGCGCCGGGGGGTCTTCGAGGCGGCCTCGGTGATCGCCAACTGCCGGCTGGGCGTCGACCAGCTCGCCGGACTGTTCCTGGTCGGCGGCTCCTCCCGGGTACCGCTGGTGGCCCGGATGCTGCACGCCGAACTCGGGATCGCGCCGACCGTACTCGAACAGCCGGAGTTGCCGGTCGCCGAGGGCGCACTGGCCGAACTTCCGGTCACGTCGGCACCGGCGGTCCGGGGCGCCGCCGGGGTGCCGGCCGGTCCGGCCGCCGCCGGCAGTGCGACGGTGCCGGGCCAGTCCCGGGGGTACGAGGCCGGCCGGGTCGCGGCGGTCTCGGCCCCGCCCGGCCAGGGCACCGCCGCAGGACCACCCCAGCCGCTCGCCACCGGCCATCCCGGGCAGCCGGTCTCACCGGCCGTCCCGGGTAGCCCGCCGCCGTTCGGGGCCGGTGGGCCGGGTAGCCCGCCGCCGTTCGGGGCAGCCGGTGGGCCGGCCTATCCGCCGGGTCCGGCCGCACCGCCGGGCGCCGCCGCGCCGGTCGGGCTGGCCGGCCTGGTACGCCGCCGCCCGGTCCAGATCGTCGCCGGGGCGGCGCTGGCGCTGCTCGGGGTGGTCGTCGCGACCCTGCTCTACCTGACCCGGGACCCCTATCCCGGGATCCAGTTCGAACCGTTCCAGGAGGTCGACCGGATCGCCGCCCGGGAGGAGAACGCGTCCCTGCTCTTCACCGCGACCGCAGGCGAGCGCGCGTACGTCGCCTACCAGCGGGCCGACCAGCGGCTCGACGTCGCGGTGCTGACGGCCGGGTCGGCGAAGGTCGAGCGGTGGTTCACCACCGACGCCGCCGCCGAGCGGTGGGAGTGGATCAAGGCGCTGCCGGACGTGTTGCTGGTCAAGCCGCAGGTCATCGGCACCACCACGCCCCAGGACGTGATCGCCCTCGACCCGGCGAACGGCGCCAAACTGTGGAGCCGGCCGGTACGCGGCGACGACGGGTTCTACTTCTTCGACGAGTACGTGGTGATCCTCGACGAGACCGCCGACGCGCTGGTCGGGATCGACGCCCGGACCGGCAAGGAATGGACGCTGCCGAACCCGAAGGGCCAGTACTCCAGCGACTCCGCCGTCCATCCGGTGCGGACCGCCCGCGAGGTGGGCGGGGCCGCCGAGCCGAGCGGCGATCCGGCGCTGCCGAACCGTGGCGACCGGCCGCAGCTCGTGCAGATCGGCGCGGACGACTCGATCCGGGTCGTGGACGTGACGAACGGCCGGGTACTCAGGTCCCGGGCCGACGCCGCCGACGTCGACGACAAGGTGCTGGCGTACGAGGGGCAGCTCTTCGTCGCCCCGTCCAGCGACGGCTACGGTCTCGCCCGGTACGACCTGGCGGACCTCGGCCCGCCGACGAACATCTACAACGCGGTGGACAAGAGTCGCCGGCCGACCGAGCTGCAACCCTGCGGCGAGCATCAGGTCTGTCTGCTGGAGACCGCCGCCGCGAACGGCGACACCACCGAGCTGGTGGCGGTCCGCACCGACCGGTCCGGCAGTCAGCAGGCGGCGTGGCGGAAGAAGGTGCCGCAGGGGCGGGAACTGCGAGCGGTGGGCGAGTACCCGCTGGTCCGGACCGGTTCCTCCAGCGAGCCGGTGGAGAACCTGTTCGGTGCCGACGGCGCGGAGAAGCTCAGCCGGGACGGGTTCGCCGTCCGGGTCGACGGCGGCAACCTGCTGGTCTTCGACAAGGATCCGAGCACATACGGCCAGGACGCCAGTGTCGCCGGGGTGGTCGCCGGCTCCGGGAAGCTGACCGAGTTGGGCCAGCTCAAGCAGGTGGCCACCGCCACCTGTAGCTGGAACAGCACCGTCGTCGTCTGCGGCGCCCGCGCCGAGTTCGTCGTCGCCCGGTTCACCGGGAACTGACCCACCCCGCCCTGACCCACCCCGCCCTGACCTGCGCCGATTGTCCCAAGACCGAGTGGAGCGCCCGCCGAACGGCGGGACCGACTCCACCGTACGGTCGTGGCCACGTCGAGTCACGACTGTCCGGTTAGGGGGGTTGTGATCCGGTTCCGATCAGGTACGATCCTGATCCACCACCTGCCTGAACTGCGGTTTGGCATCCCGTCCTGCCTGGATCTTCCGCTCGAAGGTGAAAATGACACCTCTTGTCTCGTCAGGTCGTCCCACACCCGGGGGCCGTCTGATGTGGTCGGCCGCCTTCCTCCTCATCGCCCTGGCCGGTACGGCCGCCGTGGTCGCCGCCGTGCGCGGCGCCGATCCACCCGGGCCGGCGGTCGCACTGCTGGCGGCGGTGGCCGCCGGGCTGGCGCTGCTGCTGCTGGCCGTACTGCGCCGACGGCAGCGGGCCGCCTGGGCCGCCCTGGCCGAGCGCCAACGGGAGTTCGAGCGGCAGGTGCTCAGCTACCAGCACCAGTTGGCCGAGCGCGAGACACAGTGGCGGAACCGGGCGCAGGCCCGCTCGGCGGCGGTGCACAACGCCCTCGAACACCTGCTCCGGACCCGGCTCTCGGCAGTACTGGCCGGGGCGCCGGTGCCGTCCGCGCCCCGCGATCCCGAGCTGGACGAGCGGACCGCCGTACTCGTCGACGAGGTCCTGGCGGAGGCGACCAGCGCGCTGAAGCGGTCGGACGAGCGCGAGGAGTCGTTGCGGCTCGCGGTGGTGGCCCTGTCCCGACGGGTGCAGACGGCGGCACACTCCATCCAGGAGCAGGTGTCGCTGATGGCCGACCGGCACCAGCACGACCCGGACGTGGTCGAGGCCGGGATGCGGGTCGACCACGCCGCCGCGCAGCAGGCCCGGCACGCGCAGAGCCTTGCCGTGCTCTGCGGCGAGTGGCCGGGGCAGCAGTGGCAGGAGCCACTGGCCATGGTGGACGTCGTCCGCGCCGCGTCGGCCCGGATCCTCGCGTACGAGCGGATCGAGGTCTCCGGCGACCACGACGTGGCGGTCGCCGCCGAGGTGGTGGAGCCGGTCATCCACCTGGTGGCGGAGTTGCTGGCCAACGCCACCCAGTCGTCGCCGCCGGCCACCACCGTGCCGGTGACCGTGCGACGGGTGCAGCGCGGCGCGGTCATCGAGGTCGACGACGGCGGCATCGGCATGGACGACCACCGGCTGGACCAGGCTCGGGAGACGGTCTCCGGGCGTCGCCCGGTGGGGCTGGGCGAACTGGGCGAGATTCCGCAGACCGGGCTCGCCGTCGTCGGCCACTACGTACGCCGGCACGGGTTCCGGGCGGATCTGAGCGAGTCGCCGTACGGTGGACTGCGGGCCGTGGTGCTGATCCCGTCGAAGGTCGTGGAGACGGTGGACCCGCCGGAGGCGGTGGTGATGCGCCCGCCGGCCGCGACGGCGACGGTGCCGCCGACGGCCGGACCGAGGACGGTCGAGGTCGAGCCCGCCGATCCGGCCGCCGGTGTGACGCTGCCCCGGCGCCGCTCCCGGCGCGGCGAGGCCACTCCGGCCGAGGCTGCCCGGAGCGAGGCCGACCGGGCCGACCAGATTGAGATCGAGCCGGCGGCAGGGTCGTCCGACCCGACGCCGGAGCAGGCCGGTTCCTGGATGGGTGCCTTCATCGAGGGCGGCCGGACCGGTGGTGGGCCGGGCCCGGAGGGCTCGCGCTGACCGCCGACAACCCGAAGGACGACGAACGATGACTACGAAGCAAGACCTGAACTGGATGCTGGCCGAGGTCGTCTCCGTGCCGTACGTCCGGCACGCCGTGGTGCTCTCCGCCGACGGGCTGTGCATGGTCCGGTCCGAGCACACCGAGCAGGACGTCGCCGACCGGCTCGCCGCCGCCTGCTCCGGGTTGCAGTCGCTCGGCCGGAGCGTGGGCCGGGAGTTCGGGTCCGGCGGGCGTTCCCTCCGGCACCTGCTGATCGAGTTCGACGGCGGCTACCTCTTCGTCCGGCGGGCCGGCGACGGTTCACACCTGGCGGTGGTGACCGAGGCGGCCGTCGATCCGGCGCTGATCGCCCACCAGATGCAGACCCAGGTCAACAAGATCGGTGAGCGGAACCTCGCCACGACGGCCCGGAACGGCGCCGGGGAATGACCGGACGCGGCGGCCCGGCGGGACCGGGCGACGGAGCGGGGCGCGACCGACGGGCCGGGGAGCGCCGATGACCCCACCTGACGACCGGAGCGGCGGCTACCGCGACTCGGCGCTGCGGCCGTACGTGCTGACGAAGGGGCGGGCCCGCCCGTCGCGGAACACCATAAGCGTCGACACGCTGCTGATCGCGACAGATCCGCCGCCGCCGCTGCCGGTCTCGGCCGGTCGACAGGAACGCGCCCTGCTGGCGATGTGTCGGGGGCTGCTGTCGCTGGTGGAGGTCGCCGCCCGGCTGGAGTTGCCGGTCAGTGTCGTACGCGTGCTCGCCAGCGACCTGGTCGACTCCGGCCACCTGACCGCACGGGCCGGAAGTCCCCGGTCCGCCCAGCTTCCCCGGGACCTACTGCAAGAGGTGCTCAATGGCCTCCGTGCCCTCTGACGGCTCCGCGGGCTACCTGCCCGAGACCGTGACCAGGTCGGTGAAGATCCTGGTGGTCGGCAGTTTCGGGGTCGGCAAGACCACGTTGATCGGTTCGGTCAGCGAGATCGCCCCGCTGCGTACCGAGGAGACCGTCACCCAGGTCAGCGAGGGGGTGGACGACCTCACCGGCGTGGACGACAAGCGCACCACCACGGTCGCGATGGACTTCGGCCGGATCACCCTCAACGGGAGCGTGGCGCTCTATCTCTTCGGTGCTCCCGGGCAGCGGCGCTTCTGGGACCTCTGGGAGGGGCTGGCCGAGGGCGCCGCCGGAGTACTCGTGCTCGTCGACACCCGGCCGGGTCGGCTGGAGGCCAGCTTCGAGGTCTTCGACCAGTTGGAACTCGGCATCCGGTTGCCGTTCGTGGTGGCGGTCAACCACTTCCCGGACACGGTGCCGCACGGCGCCGACGAACTGCGTACCGCCCTGGACCTGCTGCCGGAGACGCCGATCCTGGACTGCGACGCCCGGGACCGCGCCTCGGCCCTGAACGCGCTCACCGCCCTCGTCCAGCATGCCCTCGACGTCTCCGCCGACCGCCCGGCGGACGTACCGCAGGACATCCCCGTCGCCTGAGGAAATGGTCTCGTGACAACCTCTTCTCTCGACCGTCCGACCGGTGCCCGCAAACCGCTGGCCGAGCTGACCGGGCTGGTGCCGTTGGCCGCGACGACGGCCTGCCCCGACCCGCAGCACGTCTTCCGGCGGCTCCGGGCCGAGCACGGCCCGGTGGCCCCGGTCGAACTCGAACCGGGCGTACACGCCTGGTTGGTGATGGGCTACCAGGAGATCCTCACCGTCACCCGGCAGGAACAGGTCTACTCCTGCGATCCGAACGACTGGTCGGCGCACCACGACGGCAGCCTGCCGGCGGACTCCCTGCTCCGCCCGATGATGTCGCCGTACGACAACGCGTTCTTCGTCAACGGCGAGCGGCACCGCCGGTTGCGTGCCCCGATCGCGGGCGGGATGGCCGAGATCGACCAGCGGGCGATGCGCCGGGCCGTCGCCGCGCTCTGCACCGACGTGATCGGCGCGTTCGCCGGCCGGGGCGAGGCGGACCTGGTCGCCGACTACGCCGCGATCGTCCCGGTACTGGCCATCGCGGATCGGTTCGGGCTGAACACCGTCGAGAGCCACGAACTCCAGGCCGGGTTGGCCGCGATGTTCGCCTGGGGCGCCGACGCGCTGGCCGCCCGGGAGAAGGTCATGAAGATCCTCGCCGACGTCGTGGCGGCCCGGCGGGCGACCCCGTCCCGGGACCTGACCACCTATCTGGTCGAGCACCCGAACCTGCGCGGTGACGCCGAGATCTACGACACCATGGTGTTGACCCTGGTCGCGGCGAACGAGAACACCATGAGCTGCATCGCCCAGACGCTGCGGCTGATGCTCACCGACGAGCGGTTCGCCGGGCGGCTCCGGGGCGGCCGGCTCGGCGTCGACGACGCGCTCGACGAGGTGCTGTGGCGGGACCCGCCGATGACGAACGCGCCGGCCCGGTACGCGCTGCGGGACACCGAGCTGGCCGGGCAGCCGGTCCGGCGCGGCGACGCGATGATCCTCGGACTGACCGCCGCGAACGCCGACCCCCGGATCCACGCCAGTGGCGAGCCGTGGCGGGAGGTAGGCAACCGGGCACACCTGTCCTGGGGCGCCGGCCCGCACGCCTGCCCGGCGCAGATCCCGGCCCGGCTGATCGTCCGTACCGCCGTGGAGACCGCGCTGCACCTGCTGCCGGGGGTACGGCTGGCGATCCCCGTCGAGGAACTGGTGGCCGTGCCGTCGCCGTGGGGGCGTACCCCGCAGTCGATCCCGGTCCGCTTCACGCCGGTCCGACACCGCGACTCCGAACCGCTCTGACCGGTACGTTTCCCCGGCTCCACGGGCCGGAGCGGCGCACCGGCCGGCACGTCGGGCGGGTGGCGGCCGGGCGGGCCGGGGTCGCGGGCTTGGGTTAGCCGCTCGTCGTTCCGCCCTCGGCGGGGCGGCGCTGGCCGGTACCGTTCACGCCGGTCGAACCACTGCCGCCGTCCCGGTAGTCGCTGCGGATCTCCGCCGCCTGGCCGGGGCGGTAGATCACCGTCTTGTTGCGCCCGTGCGTCTTGGACTCCTTGACGGCGGCCGACACGTCGGAGAGCAGGATCTCGGGAATGCCCCGGTCCGCCGCGACCCCGGCGCTGACGGTACCGATGCCCTCCCGCTCCTCGTCCCGGGTGGGCGGGGTACTCATGCCCTGTCCGACGAAGGCGACCGCCTCGGCGTAGTACGGGATGCTCCGGACCTTCTGCTTGACCCGGCGACGCACCTCGTCCGCGACGTCCGCCGCCTCGTCGACCGAGAGGCCGGAGACGATCACGACCGTCTCGTCCTCGCCGGGGATCTCCAGCGCGGCCACCTCCAGCCCGAGCCGTCGCAGCCGCCCCACCTCCTCGGCGATCACCTCGGCAACCGTCTCCCGGATCCGTTCCCCGACCTGCGGCGAGTAGTTGGTGATGGCCTTGAGCCGGTCCACGTCGAACCGGATCGCGGAGCAGATCGGCTTGCGGTGCCCCTGGACGGAGCGGGAGAGCCGGCGGATCTCGTTGACGATCACCGCGCCGCTGAGCTGCCGGCTCTGCGCCAGGAAGAACGACGCGGTCAGCGAGACCGCCGCGACGACCGGGACCAGCACGACGAGCCGCTGCGGGAAGCCGGCCGCCGGGAACGCCAGCACGTACGACGTGCCGGCGAGCACCATCAGCACCAGTACGACGTGCCACGGCTGGCGGACGAGCAGCAGGAACTCGTGCAGGGCGATGCGGGGCGAGGCCCGCCGGACCCGGGCCAGCAGGCTGAAGAAGAAGGCGACCAGCGGCGGTACCGCCAGGACGAGGCCGATGATGGAGAGCCACTCGTCGAGTTCGAGGTCCCTCATGACGCCGCCCACCGGGTGAACGGCGTCTCCGCGAGGTTCTCGTTGTTGTACCGGGGATCGTCGGTGACCTCCGCCCCGCACCAGGCCGGTACCTCGATCCGGCGTACGCTCCGCGACTCGCACTCCGCGATGGCCAGCCCGTGGTTGTCGCCGTGGAAGACGTCCACGTCCCAGGTCTCGCCACCGTCGACGACCTGGTACCGCGTCTTCGACACCGTGTGCTCGGCACGCTTGATCAGCTCCGTGGCGAACGACGGCGGGACCTCCATTTCGTACTCCTCGCGTGCCCCGTGCCGGCGCGGCCCCTTGGCGGCGACGAACGCCGGCCCCTCGCGGTGGCCGCCCGCCTGGTCCGGATAGTGCGTGCGGCGCACCCGGACGGCGTACCCGTTCCGGGAGAACAGGTACGCCTGCACCATCAGGTTGCCCCGCTCTTCGCCGAGCAGGGCGGCGGCGTCGGGCACCAGGAACCGGCGCTCGTATTCGTAGAACGTCGGGTCCGCGTCCATCCGAATTCCTTTCCTGGGTCGTCTCCGCCGGGCCGGTCGCCGGCTAGGAACCTTCGTTGCCGCGATAGAAATCGGTGTCGTCGTCGGGTGGGTAGCCCTCGCCCGGGGCGTGCAACTGGCGTACCCGTTTGAATTCCACCTCGGTCATCGAGGCGATGTAGTCGATGACCCCCCGCGCGTAACAGTGGGAACGCTTCGGGTACGCCCCGTTGCCGTAGTTCGCCTCCAGCAACTGTTCGGTGTATTCCCGCAGCGGTGCCGGAAGTCGCCGCCGTCGGGTCCACTGCTCGTCCGGGGAGAGGATGCGGTTGTTGTCCCGCTGACGGAAGCAGTACTCGACCCGCTTGTAGAGCTTTCCGAAGACCAGGTTGACCTGTGAGCGCTGGCCGAGCTGACTGGCCACGAGGTCCGGGTGGTCGATGACGTAGTACCAGGTAACCTGCTTCATCGCGGCTATCACCGCGCGCATTGTCGGGGTGACGTAGAGGCGGCCGTCCGGGGTGACCATGGCCTCCTTGCTGGCGTCGGTGATCACCTGCGAGGCCAGCGCCTCGATCTCGGCGGTCTCCGCCCGCGTCCCCCGGTACGGCCCCTCGGGGAACCGGCACGCGTACTCCTCGAAGGTGCGGCGCATCTCGGACGTCGACACGTCGTCGCGGAACCTCCGCAGCTTGTGCGCGGCGTACTGCCAGAAGTCCTTCGACTCCTCCTGGTGCACGGCCTCGTAACGGTCGCCGGTGCGCCGGTGCCGCAGGTAGTGCAGCGGGATGATCCCGTCGACGTAGAAGTCCTGGAGGTCGTGCACGGCGTACGTGATGTCGTCGGCCCAGTCCATGATCTCGGCTTCCAGGGTGGGTGTACCCGACGCCGGCAGCAGCGGTGCCACGAACTCCTCGAACAGCTTCGCCTCGGGGTCGTAGTACCCCCACTTCCCGTCCTGCCGCCGGTCCTGCCGGGCGTACGGGTACTTCACGCAGGCCGCCACGACCGCGCGGGTCAGGTCGAGCCCGAAGCTGCGCCGGTCCCGGCGCTCCGTCCGCCCCGGATCGCTGCTGTGGTGCGTGGTGAGGCTCAGGACGATCCGCAGGGTCTGTGCGTTGCCCTCGTAGCCGTCCTCCAGCCCCTTCTCCACCGCGAGCCGGTTGAGCTGCTGTTCGCCGATGTGCCCGAAGGGTGGGTGCCCGGCGTCGTGCAGCAGTCCGGCGGCGTACACCACGTTCCGGTCGATCCCGCCGGCCCGTTCGATTCCGGCTCTGTTCTTCGGGTCGTGCTCCAGGTACTGGACGAGGCGGCGACCCACCTGGGCCACCTTGAGCGAGTGCGTCATCCGGTTGTGCCGGAGCAACCTGCCGTGCCCCGACGACACCTGGGTTATCTCGGCCAGTCGGCGGAAGTAGTAGTTGTAGGAGATGCGGTCGACGTCGCGTTCGAACTCGCTGCGGATGTCCGGGTCGATCTCCTTTTTGCGGCGCCCCGACAAGCGGTCGTCCCGTCGCGGCTCCGGCTTGGAGGGTGGATCCGGCGCGCCATTTTCGATCAAGGGAATACCCCCGGCTCCGTCCCGGCAGTGGGACTGCGATGTTAGTGGCGCCGAGTGATCGAAATCAGTACGCGCAGCTACTAATGGCGCGATCGACGGAGCGATGTGGCCGAATCGATTTCGCGTCCGGCCGAAGTGGCCCGACCGGTCCGCCGAATGTCCCCACCTCGACCTGCCCGGGGTCGGATCGTCGACAGAACAGGCGCGACTCCGACTCACCGGTGATCAGGTTCCCGGCGCTCGCCGGGCGGAACGACCGACGGCTTCCCAGGTCCCCTGTCAGCGGCGGAACGGCGGGGGCAAATCCGGTGGGAGCGGGTCCGGTGGGAGCGGGTTCGGCGGAGGCGGGAACGGTCGGGCGGGTTCGGCGGGGGCGGTCCGGGTCAGGACGGAGTCGGCCCGGCCAGCCGGCGAGTGGTGGCGTGCAGCCCGAAGAGGGTGTAGCCGACCAGGATCGGCGTCAACGGCGGCAGGATCAGCACGCAGAGCAGGGTGGCCAGCGCGACCGTACCGGCCGTGCCGAGCAGGGTCGCCGGGCGGACCCGTACGCATCCGGCGGCTCCCCGGACGGCGTCGCGCCAGCCCGGCCCGCCCTGCTGGCCGAGGCGTACGACGGTCAGTCCGGCGAAGCCGCCGGCCGCCGCCGTCAGCGCGGCGGTGACCACGATCA
The DNA here is from genome assembly GCF_016862915.1 of Plantactinospora endophytica. Classification (GTDB taxonomy): domain Bacteria; phylum Actinomycetota; class Actinomycetes; order Mycobacteriales; family Micromonosporaceae; genus Plantactinospora; species Plantactinospora endophytica. The sequence continues at coordinate 270,826 of NZ_BONW01000001.1, forward strand.
GCGGCACCCCGCCCGGCACGACACCCCGGGTCAGCGCCAGCAGGTTCACCGCGAGTACGGCGGCGGCGATCCCGGCGAGCACGGTGGGCAGGATGCCGGGGATCACCGCGCGGCGGAAGTCCCGCAGCACCGGGCGCAGTCCGGGCCAGCTCCCGGTCTCGATCCAGGTGTGCAGCGCGGCGCTGGCGGTGGCGACCGCGGCTCCCACGGTGACCACCGGCAGCGATACGAGGGCGACGACGATGCCGAGCAGCGCCAGGTCACTGGCGGTACGCAGGGTCTCCCGCCAGTCCGGCCGGGGCGCCGCCACCACCGGCTCCTCCGGCCAGCCCGGACCGCTCTCCGCCCCACGACGAGGCACCTCGGCCATCCTCGTCACCTGCACCTCTCTGCGCCACCACGAGATCACCCCGCCGTGACCCTCCGATTCACCCTTTGAGCCCGCTGGTGTTGATGCCCTCGACCAGCATCCGCTGGAAGGCGATGAAGAACAGGAACACCGGCAGCAGGGACAGCAGCGACATCGCGAACATCGGGCCGACCGCGCTCTGGCTGGTCGAGTCGATGAACAGGGTCAGCGCCACCGGCACCGTGTAGTCCTCCAGGTCGGAGAGGTAGACCAACTGCCGGAAGAAGTCGTTCCAGGTCCAGATGAACGAGAAGATCGCCGTGGTGACCAGCGCGGGGCGGCTCAGCGGCAGGATCACATGCCGGAAGATACCGTACGAGCTGGCGCCGTCGATCTTGGCGGCCTCGTCCAGTTCGCGCGGGATACCCCGCATGAACTGGACCATCAGGAAGACGAAGAACGCCTCCGTGGCGAGGAACTGCGGCAGCACCAGCGGCAGGTACGGCCATGCCGCGCCGACCATCCCGGTCTTCTGGAACAGGATGTACTGCGGCACGATCAGCACGTGCCCGGGAAGCAGCAGTGTCCCGATCATCACGGCGAACCAGAGCCCGCGCAGTCGGAACCGCAGCCGGGCGAAGGCGTACGCGGCGAGCAGGCAGGAGACGCCGTTGCCGACCACGGTGAGCAGGCTGACCAACGCGCTGTTGAAGAAGAACCGGCCGAAGTTGACGTCGAAGTTGGTCCAGCCGTCGGTGAAGTTGCCCGGGGTGAACTCGCGGGGGAAGAGCCCGATGTTGTTGACGATCTCTTCCTGCGACTTGAACGAGGTGCCGAGCATCCAGAACAGCGGATAGAGCACCACCGCGAGGATGGCGACCAGGATCAGCAGCCGGATCGCCTGGCGGCCGGCGCCGCTGCGCCGGCGCCGGGCGGCGGTCGCCGTGGCGCCGGGGCGGGGCAGGGTCGGAGTCTGGGCGACCATCAGTTTCCGTCTCCGTCCGAGTAGTGCACCCAGAACCGGCCGGTGCTGAAGAAGACGACGGTGATCAGGGCGATCGCGACCAGGAAGACCCACGCCATCGCGGAGGCGTAGCCCATCTCCAGCTCGGTGAAGCCGGTGATGTAGAGGTTGAGCGTGTACATCAGGGTCGAGTCGACCGGCCCGCCGGTGCCGTTGCTGAGCACGAACGCGGCGGTGAAGCCCTGGAAGCCGTTGATCGTTTCGAGCACCAGGTTGAAGAAGATCACCGGGGAGAGCATCGGCAGGGTGATGTTGAGGAACTGCCGGAGCTTGTTGGCGCCGTCGACCGCCGCCGCCTCGTACAGCTCGGTCGGCACCTGCTTCAACCCGGCCAGGAAGATCACCATCGGCGCGCCGAACTGCCAGATGGCGAGCACCATCAGCGTCTCCAGGGACCAGTCCGGGTCGTTCACCCACGGCTTGCCCTCGATGCCGAAGAGGCTCAGGAACGAGTTGAACGCGCCGTCCCGGTTGAACATGCTGACCCAGACGATGGCCAGCGCGACGCTGCCGCCGAGCAGCGACGGCAGGTAGAACAGACCCCGGAACAGCCCGACTCCGCGCCAGGCACGGTTGAGCAGCAGCGCGACGCCGAGCGCCGCGGCCAGTTTCAGGGGTACGGCGATCAGCCCGAACGACAACGTCACCTGCACCGCGTGCCAGTACGACGGGTCGGCGGTGAACATCCGCTCGTAGTTCGCCAGCCCCACCCACTCGACGTCGGACAGGTCGGTCAGGATGTCGTAGTTGGTGAAGCTGAGGTAGAGCGACAGCAGCATGGGGATCGCCGTGACGGCCATCAGGCCGAGCAGCCAGGGCGACAGGAAGACGTAACCGGCCAGACCCTCGCCGTGCCGGGTCCGTCCGGGCCTCCGCGACTTGGCGGAGGCCCGGACGGTTTCCCTGGCCGGCGGAGTCGGGTTGGGCGCCGTGGTCAACGCCACGAGCCAACTCCTCTCCGAACGTGTGACCGGGCGGCGGCTAGGCGATCGCTGCCTTGGCGGCCTCGAAGTAGGCGGCTGCGGCCTGGGCCGGTTGCTGCCGCCCGTACTGGACCTCCTCGGCGAACTTGATCAGCTCGGAGCGGACCTTGCTGTGCCCCTTCAGCGGTACCTGCGGCGACGGGCCGAACTTGGTGCCGAGGTCGTTCGAGACCTGGATCGACTGCTTCATCGCCGGGTCGTTGACCGAGTCGCTGACCGTCTTGCGGACGTCCAGGTTGGACGGCAGGCCACGGTCGGTGCCGAGCACCTTGCCGGCCTCCGGGTCGTTGGCCAGGAAGTTGATCACGTCCACCGCGACGTCGGCCTTCTTGCTCTTGCCGAACACCGAGAAGTACATCGAGGCCCGGGCCCACTGCGCGCTCGGGTCACCCGGGTACGCGATGACGCCCAGCTCGTCCTTGGTGTTCTTCTTCAGCTCCGGCATCTGGTTGGCCCAGACGAACGAGGTACCCGCCTTGCCGGTCACCACGAGCTGCTTGGTGATGTCGGTCGCGTTGCCCTCGTGGATCACGTCGGCGGTCGGGGTGGCCCCCTGGTCGCGGGCGCCCTTCCACAGCTCGAACCACTTGGTGACGTCGTCGGCGGTGAAGCCGAGTTCCTTGCCCTTGTAGAGGTCCTTGCCCTGCTGGCGCAGCCAGACCCAGAGCGCCTTGTAGTCGGCGCTCGGGTCCATCGTGCCGGGGACCTTGGTGACCTTGCTGGCGTTCGCCGCCCAGGCGATGAACGCCTCCCAGGTCATCCCGGTGGTCGGCTCCGGCAGGCTGTGCTTCTGGAGCAGCGACTTGTTGTAGACCAGGCCCTGGGTGTTCTCCCCGAACGCGACCCCGGCGAACTTGCCGTCCACCACGCCGTACTCGTAGAGGCTCTTCGGGAACTTGGAGACGTCGAGCTTGCCCTCGTCCTTGTACTTCGTCAGGTCCAGAGTGGTGTTCCGGGACGCGTACTCGGTGAGGTAGTTGTCGTCGATCTGGAAGATGTCCGGGGCGTCGCCGCCGGCGGTCAGCGTGGCGAGCTTGTCGAAGTAGCCCTGGTTGGCCTGCCAGGTCTTCTTGAACGTCACGTTGGGGTGCTTGGCGGTGTAGAGCGCCAGGGCCTCCTCGGTCAGCTTGGCGCGTGCCTCACCGCCCCACCAGAAGATCGAGAGTTCGACCTTGGCGTTGGGATCGGTGCTGGGCTCCTCGTCGCCGCCGCAGGCGGTGGCGCCGAGGACGAGGGGAAGGGCCACCATCGCGGCGGTGATCCGGAGCAGGCCACGACGGTGCAGGGTACGGTGGCCACGCGCGGCAGGCGCGTTTGCCGTCGGGGGTGTGGCGGGGTGCATTGCGCTCACTCCTTGGCGTTAGGAGGCGACACTTTCGGGGGTGGCCGCGGTCGCGCTGCCCGGGTCCGGATGGCCGTGCGGGCCCGGGTCAGCAGGAGGTGCCGCGCCCGGGCGGTCGGCTGCTGCCGCCGCTGCGGGCCGGACGGCCGAAGCCGCCGGACCGACGCCCGTCGAGTCGCGGATGACCAACTCGGTCTGCAGCGTTACCTGTGCGGTGGTACGACGGTCGTCGGTGGTGGTGGTCCGTCCGCCGCCGCGCCCGGCGCGTGCGGAGGAGGAACCGTCGTGTTGCAGGAGCATGTCGACGGCCGTCCGGCCGGCGGCCGCGGTTGGCGTGGCCACCGTCGTCAGTTTGGGCCGGGTGAGTCGGCTCAGCGCGATGTCGTCGATGCCGACGACGCTGATGTCCTGGGGCACCCGTAGCCCGAGCGAGTCCAGCCCTTCCATCAGGCCGATCGCCATCAGGTCGTTGTAGGCGAGCACGGCGGTGGCACCGGTCCGGCGCACCTGTTCGGCCATGGCGATGCCGCCGCCCTCGGTGGGCGGGTTGGGGCCGAGCACGGTCAGGGAGGCGTCCGCGGCCCGGGCCGCGGTGGTCGCCGCCCGGCGGATCTCCCGGTTGGTCCACGAGCCGCGCGGCCCGCCCAGCAGGGCCAGCTCGCGGTGCCCGAGGCCGGTCAGGTGTTCCACGGCGAGTCGGGCGCCCTGGCCGACGTCCATCACCACCGCCGGCAGCCCGGTGACCTGGCGGTTGATCACGACCAGCGGCACCTCGCGGCTGAGCTGCTCGATCAGGCTGTTGCTCATCCGGGGGCTGCACAGCAGCACGCCGTCGACCTGCTTGGCCAGGGCGTGCACGAGGTCCTCCTCGGCCGCCGGGTCCTCGTTGGTGTCGGCGATGAAGATGTGGTAGTCGCGCTGCCGGGCCTGACTCTCCGCCGCCTTGATCAGCGGTGGGAAGAACGGGTTGGCGATGTCGGCGATGATCAGGCCGATGTTGTGGGTGCGCCCGGTGATCAGCGCCCGGGCGGCCCGGTTCGGCCGGTAGCCGAGGTGTTCGGCGCAGGCCAGCACCCGGTTGCGGGTCTCCGGGTTGACCAGGTGCGGGGCCGAGAACGTCCGCGAGACGGTGGAGATGTGCACCCCGGAGGCGCGCGCGACGTCTCGAATGGTGGCTGGCACGCGAGTCCTCTCTGTGGCTGCCGGTGTGTCTGCCGTCACGTGGTTGGCCAATTAATGCAAACGGTTGCTCAGGTGTCAACGGTGCTTGGTTACGGGTCTGTTGCGGTACGCAGCCATGGGAGTGCTCCCATAGTTGCAAAAACGGATAAAGGTCGCAGGTTTGCCGCAGGTCGTTGACGGCCGCCCGGCTTGCGTGGTTACTTCTCCTGCAAACCTTTGCAGCCAACGGAGGCGAGCTGGGATGTCGGTTACCCCGGGAAGGCAGCGCTTCGCCCTGGTCGGTACGGGCGCGCGGGCGGAGATGTTCGTCCGGGCACTGGTGTTGGACCACCCGAACACGGCCGAACTCGTCGCGTTCGCCGACGTCAACCAGGCCCGGATGAACGCGCACAACGGCTGGCTCGCGGAGCTGGACTTCGACCCGGTGCCGACGTACCTGGCCAGCGAGTTCTCCACCATGCTGGAGAAGGAACGGGTCGACGTCGTACTGGTGACCAGTGTGGACCGCACGCACGACGAGTACATCGTCGCGGCGCTGCGGGCCGGCTGTGACGTGATCACCGAGAAGCCGATGACCACCGACGTGGTGCGGTGCGAGCGAATCCTGCGCACTGTTACGGAAACCGGCCGGAAAGTTTCGGTTGCCTTCAACTATCGCTACAACCCATTGCACGAGAAGGTCCGGGAGGTACTCGCCGAGGGCGCCATCGGCGAGATCGGCTCGGTGCACTTCGAATGGCTGCTCGACGTACGCCACGGTGCCGACTACTTCCGGCGCTGGCACCGGGACAAGGCCAACTCCGGCGGGCTGATGGTGCACAAGGCGAGTCACCACTTCGACCTGGTCAACTGGTGGCTGGACGCGCAGCCGGTGCAGGTCTACGCCTCGGGTCGACTCTTCTTCTACGGCGACGAGGCCGGTCGGCGGCACGGCTACGCCCGCGGGTACGACCGGGCGCACGGCTCGCCGGCCGCCACCGACGACCCGTTCGCGCTGCACCTCGCCGAGCACCCCCGGCTGCGGGCGCTCTATCTGGAGGCGGAGGCCGAGGACGGCTACCACCGCGACCAGAACGTCTTCGCCCCCGGGGTGACCATCGAGGACGACATGGCGGTGCTGGCGCAGTACGACAGCGGCGCCACCATGACCTACCACCTCACCGCGTACGCCCCCTGGGAGGGCTACCGGGTGATGTTCAACGGCAGCCGGGGGCGGCTCGAACTCGAGGTGGTGGAAAGCGACTTCGTCAGCCCGCAGGCGGCCGGCGAGCTGAAGGGCGCGGCGCTGCACGGCGTACAGGCAGCCGTGGAGGAGGGCTCGGCGCGGATCACCGTGCGGCCGTTCTGGGAGCAGCCCCGGGAGGTGCCGGTCTCCGGGTACACCCGGACCGGCCACGGCGGCGCGGACGCCCGGATGACCGCGGTGCTGTTCGGCGGCCACACCGATCCGATGGACCGGGCCGCCACCGCCCGGGACGGCGCGCTCGCCCTGCTCACCGGCCTGGCCGCGAACCGTTCCTTCGAAACCGGGCAGCCGGTCCGCGTCGCCGAGCTGCTCACCATCCCCTGATCGCAAGGAGCCGACCCGTGTCCGCACCGTCCGACCGGCCCGACCTGCTCTTCCCGTCCGAGCCCAGCCAGCGGGCGATCGCCCGCGAGCTGTACGCGCTGGTCCGGGACCGGCCGCTGATCTCGCCGCACGGGCACGTGGACCCCGGCATCCTCGCCGACGACGTCGCCTTTCCGGACCCGGCCCGGCTGATCATCGTGCCGGACCACTACCTGACCCGGATGCTGCTCAGCCAGGGGGTCACCCCGGCCGAGCTGGGCGTACCGGCGGTGGACGGCGAGCCGGTGGAGACCGACGGGCGGACGATCTGGCGGCGGTTCGCGGCGCACTGGCACCTGTTCCGGGGTACTCCGAGCCGGCTCTGGCTGGAGGAGACCTTCCGGAACGTTTTCGGCGTGACGACCCGGCTTACCCCCGGCACCGCCGACGAGATCTACGACGCGATCGCGGCACAGCTCGCCCAGCCGGAGTTCCGGCCCCGGGCCCTCTTCGAGCGCTTCAACATCGAGGTACTGGCCACCACCGAGTCGCCGCTGGACGAGCTGGGTCGGCACGCCAAGCTGGCCGCCGACGGCTGGGGCGGGCCTGGTGGGCGGGTGGTCACCACCTTCCGGCCGGACAACGTGGTCGACATGGAGTTCGACGGCTGGGCCGACAACGTCGTACGGCTCGGCGAGATCGCCGGGGAGGACACCGGGCGGTACCCGGGCTATCTTGCCGCGCTGCGCAGGCGCCGGGAGGCGTTCATCGCGGCCGGGGCCACCTCCACCGACCACGGCCACCCGACCGCGCTGACCCTGCGGCTCGACGAGGCCGAGGCGAGCACCCTCTACGAGCGTGGCCTGCGCGGCGAGGCGACCCCGGAGGACGCCGAGGCGTTCCGGGCGCACATGCTCGTCGAGTTCGCCCGGATGTCCATCGAGGACGGTCTGGTGATGCAGCTCCACCCGGGCTCGGTGCGCAACCACAACCGCTGGCTCTACGCCAAGCACGGCCGGGACGTCGGCGGCGACATCCCGCAGGCCACCGAATACCTGCACGCGCTCACCCCGCTGCTCGACGCGTACGGCAACGACCCCCGGCTGCGGGTGGTCGTCTACACGCTGGACGAGTACACCTTCACCCGGGAACTGGCCCCGCTGGCCGGCGGCTACGCGGCGCTCTACCTCGGCGCGCCCTGGTGGTTCCTGGACTCCCCGGAGGTGCTGCGCCGGTTCCGCGAGGCGGTCACCGAGACCGCCGGCTTCTACAACACCGCCGGCTTCGTCGACGACACCCGCGCGTTCTGCTCGATTCCGGTACGCCACGACGTGGCCCGGCGGATCGACGCCGGGTTCCTCGCCCGGCTCGTCGCCGAGGACCGGCTACCGCTGGACGAGGCGGCCGAGACCGTCGTCGACCTCGCCTACCACCTGCCCAAGAAGGTCTTCAAGCTCGGGGATGCTCGCCAGTGAGTGGGAGGAATGTGCGAGCGCAGCGATCCAGTCCCGCAGTCGTGAACGGAAGGCAAGCTCAGTGACGGTTACCATCACCGGCGTCGACGTGCACGACGTACGGTTTCCGACGGCGGCGGCCGGGGACGGCTCGGACGCGATCAACCGGGGCGACTACTCGGCCAGTTATGTCGAGTTGCGCACCGACGCGCCGGACGGGACCTTCGGGGCCGGGTTCACCTTCACCAACGGCCGGGGCAACGAGCTGACCTGCGCCGCCATCCGCGCCCTGGCCCACCATGTGGTCGGCAGGACGATGGCGGAGATCGTCGCCGAGCCGGTGGCATTCTGGCGGTCGCTCACCGCCGACGTGCAGTTGCGCTGGCTGGGGCCGGAAAAGGGCGTCATCCACATGGCGACCGGCGCGCTGGTCAACGCGGTCTGGGACCTGCGGGCCAAGCTGGAGGGCAAGCCGCTGTGGCGGTTGCTCGCCGAAATGCCGAGCGAGGAACTGGTCCGCAACGTCGACTTCCACCACATCATCGACGCGATCAACCCGGCCGAGGCCGTCGCCCTGCTCGACAAGGGATCTATCGGATGGTCGGACAGGCTCGCCGAGCTTGAGCAGACGGGTTTCCCTTCGTACACGACCTCGGTCGGGTGGCTCGGGTATCCGGACGACAAGGTCCGGGCGCTGACCCGGGAGGCGTACGCCCAGGGGTGGCGGGCGATGAAGATGAAGGTCGGCGGGCCGGTCGAGGACGACGTACGCCGGGCGCGGATCCTCCGCGAGGAGATCGGCCCGGACGCGCTGCTGATGATGGACGCCAACCAGGTCTGGGACGTCGACGAGGCGATCGAGAACATGTCCCGGCTGGTGGAGTTCGACCCGTACTGGATCGAGGAGCCGACGCACGCCGACGACGTACTCGGGCACGCCCGGATCGCCGAGGCGGTGACCGGGCTCTCCGGCGGGCGCTGCCGGGTCGCCACCGGTGAGGTGGCGGCGAACCGGGTCATCTTCAAGCAGTTGATGCAGGCCGAGGCGATCGGGGTCTGCCAGATCGACGCCTGCCGGATCGGCGGGGTCAACGAGGTGCTCTCGGTGATCCTGATGGCGGCCAAGTTCGGCGTGCCGGTCTGTCCGCATGCCGGTGGCGTCGGGCTCTGTGAATACGTGCAACACCTGGCGATCTTCGACTACCTGCGGGTCGGCACCTCGCTGGACGGCCGGATGGTCGAGTACGTGGACCACCTGCACGAGCACTTCGTCGACCCGGTACGCACCCGCGAGGGCCGCTACCTGCTGCCGGAGCAGCCCGGTTACAGCGCGACGATGAAACCCTCGTCGATCGCCGAGTACTCCTTCCCGGCCGGCCCGGTATGGGCGTGACCGTCGGCGCGTCGAGGCTGGGCCTCGGCGTACTGCGCCGGCTGCCGGAGTCGAGCCGCCCGCTGGTCCGGCCCGGTGCCGTACCGGCCGGGATCGTGCATCTCGGGCTGGGCGCGTTCCACCGGGCCCACCAGGCGGTCTACACCGAGGCGGCGATCGCGGCGGCCGGCGGCGACTGGGGCATCGTCGGGGTGGCGCCGCGCAGCACCGACATGGTGACCAAGCTCGCCGCCCAGGACTGCCTGTTCAGCGTTACCAGCACATCCGGGGCCGGCAACCGGACCCAGGTGGTCGGGGCGCTCGCCGAGGTCCGGCACGCGGCCAGCGATCCGACGGCGATCGTGGCGCTGCTGGCCGACCCGGCGATCCGGGTGGTCACGTTGACGGTGACGGAGAAGGCGTACCAGCTCGACCCGGCGACCGGCCGGCTCCAGCCAAACGAGGCGGTGCTGGCCGACCTGACCACCGACCGGCCGCCGCAGACGGTGCCCGGCCTGCTGGTGCAGGGGCTGCTCGCCCGGGCGGTCGCCGACGCCGGGCCGATCACGCTGCTGACCTGCGACAACCTGCCGTCCAACGGGGACCGGCTGCACAGCATGGTCGGCCAGGCGCTCCAGGTGGTCGGCGACGCGGCCGGTGGCCGCTCCGAGCGGATCGCCGACTGGTTGCGCGAGAACGTCAGCTTCCCCTGCTCGATGGTGGACCGGATCGTGCCGGCGAGCACCCCGCAGACCCTGGCCGACGCGGAGGCGGCGCTCGGGGTCAGTGACCTGGCGGCGTTGGCCGCCGAGCCGTACCGGCAGTGGGTGATCGAGGACCGCTTTCCGGGCGGGCGACCGGCCTGGGAGCGGGCCGGGGCGGTGATCACCGACGACGCCGGCCCGTGGGAGCGGCTCAAACTGCGGGCGCTGAACGGCGTGCACTCGGCGACGGCGTACCTCGGTGCGCTGGCCGGCCGGGAGACCATCGCCGAGGCGCTGGAGATCCCGCACCTGACCGCCGTGCTGCGTCGGCTGATCGCCGAGGACGTGGCCACCAGTTTCACCCCGCCGGACGGCGTCTCGGTGGTCGACTACGGCGAGGAGGTGCTGGACCGGTTCGCCAACCCGGTGATCCGGCACCGCACCATCCAGATCGCCATGGACGGCTCGCAGAAGCTGCCGCAGCGGGTACTGCACACCATCGCCGACGTACGCGCGGCCGGCGGCCGGGCCCGCTGGGGTGCCCTGGTGGTGGCGGCCTGGATGCGCTTCGCCCAGGGCCGGGCCGACGACGGTACGGCGCTGCCGCTGGACGACCCGCTCGCCGACCGGATCCGGGCGGCCCTGGACGCCGGCAAGGACTCGCCGGCCGGGGTGGTGGACGCACTGTTCGGGCTGACCGAGGTCTTCCCGGCGGAACTCGCCGCCGACGACGAGGTACGCGAACTCGTGGTCGAGTGGCTGACCGCGCTGGACCGGCACGGAGTGGAGAAGACGTTGGCAGGTGTCGCATGACCGGGGTCGGGGCGCCGCCGAGGGTGGCGCTGGTCGGGGCGAGCGGGCACGGGCTGTGGCACCGCCGGATCATCGCCCCGTTGCACGACGCGGGCCGGCTGGAACTCGTCGCCCTGGTCGACGTACGGCCGGTGGAGGCGGCACCGGACGCGCCGGTGCCGGCCGGGACGGGGGTCTTCACCGACCATCGCGAGATGCTCGCGGCGACCCGGCCGGACGTGGTGGTGATCTGCACCCCGCCGCACACGCATCTGCCGATCGCGTTGGACGCGATCCGGGCCGGCGCGGACCTGCTGCTGGAGAAGCCGCCGGTGCTGTCGCTGGCCGACCACCGTACGTTGGCCGCCGCCCTGGCGGAGGCGGGCCGGGTGGCGCAGATCGGTTTCCAGGCGCTCGGCTCGGTGGCGTTGCACGAGCTGGTCGCGGCGGTGGCCGACGGCCGGCTGGGCCGGGTCACCGGAATCTCCACCGTGGCCTCCTGGCAACGGACCGACGGCTACTACGCCCGGGCGCCGTGGGCCGGCCGGCGCAGCCTGGACGGGCGGCCGGCGCTGGACGGCGTACTGGTGAATCCGCTGGCCCACGCGGTGATGCAGTGCCTGGCGGTGGCCGGTGCGGCGGTGGCGGCCGGTGCGGTCGCACGGCTGGCCGGTGCCGACGGCACGCCGCCGGACTGGCCGGCCCAGATGGAGTTGGAGCGCTACCGGACCCGGCCGATCGAGGTCGACGACACCGCCGCGCTGCGGGCGACGCTCGGCTGCGGCCTGCCGGTGCTGGCCGCGGTGACGTTGGCCGGCGAGGACTTCGTCGCCGGTGAGGTGATCGTGCAGGGTACGGCCGGCCGGGCGGTGCTGGAGTATCCGACCGACCACCTGACCCTGCCCGGTGATCCGGGACCGCGTGAGGTGCCGGGTCGGGTGAACCTGCTGGAGAACCTGCTGGCGCACCGGGCCGATCCGGCGGCGGTGCCGCTGATCGCGCCGCTTTCCCGGACGGCGGCGTTCACCGCCCTGGTGCAGGCGATCTCGGCCGCGCCGGAGCCGGAACTGGTCGGCGGGGAGCGGGTGGTCTCGACCGGTACCGGTGCGGACCGGGTGCTGACCATCCGGGGGATCAACGCGGCGCTGCGCCGGGCGGCGGCCGAGGGTGCGCTGCTGTCGGAGCTGGGTGTGCCGTGGGCGGTGAAGCCGCACCGGGCGGCGGTGGAGAGGGAGACGGGCGATGCGTGACGACCGGACCGGTTGCGTGAAAACCGACGACAGGCTGCAAATCCCGGGGACAACTGTTCGATAGAAATCGGACCGAATATCCCTCTTCTCGGCAAACGGTCGCCGAGACAATTGTTATTGCCTTTCTCCGGTGCAACATACCTGCAAACAGAATGCATTGACACTTTTAAGTGCTCTTACCTACCGTTCAATAACAGAAGGATTTCGTAACAGTTACGAGATCCGGCAGACGGTAGACAGACGCGGAGAGTGGGATGCGATCGAGCAGGTTGACCGCCGCCGTGGTCGGCAGTCTTCTCGTGGTCTCCGGCGCCCTGGTGGCGCCCGCGACGGCCAGCGCACATGGTAAGGACGGACTGTCCTGGGTGGCCCGTTTGCTGGGCCGGCAGGTGTTGTCGGCCGATGACGGCTGGGCCGCCGCCGGACCGGGTACCACCGGCGGCTCGGCCGCCACCGCCGACCAGGTGCACGTGGTGCGGACACGCGCCGAACTGGTCCAGGCGCTCGGTGGCGACAATGCCACCAACAGGACCAACGCTACTCCGAAGATCATTTATGTCAAGGGTGTGGTCGACGGTTTCGAGCACGTCGACGGACAATTGCTCGACTGCGCCGACCTGGCCGATCCGGAATACTCGCTGGACGCCTATCTGGCCGCGTACGATCCGGCGGTCTGGGGGCGGGTGGCGCCGTCCGGGCCGCTGGAGCAGGCCCGGGTGCGGTCGGTGGCGAACCAGACCCGGCAGACCCAGATTAACGTCGGGCCGAACACCACGATCGTCGGGCTGCGCGGCGCCACCCTCGCCGGGCTGACCCTGATGGTGGACACCGCCAACAACGTGATCGTACGCAACCTGACCTTCGCCGACGCCCGGGACTGCTTCCCGGCCTGGTCGCCGACGGACGGCGACGCCGGCAACTGGAACTCCCAGTTCGACCTGATGTCGGTACGCCGCAGCGAGAACGTCTGGGTCGACCACAACACCTTCACCGACGGCGACAACCCGGACAGCGGACTGCCGGTCTACTTCGGACGGCCGTACATGGTGCACGACGGGTCGCTGGACGTCACGCACACCGCCAGTCGGGTGACCGCCTCGTACAACCGGTTCGTGGCCCGGGACAAGGTGATGCTGATCGGGTCCTCCAACACGGTCGGCCCGGACGTCGGCCGGCTCGACGTCACGCTGCACCACAACCTCTTCGAGGGCACCATGCAGCGGCTGCCCCGGGTGCGGTTCGGCCGGGTCGACATCTACAACAACGCCTACCGGCTCGGTGGGGACGCGTTCGGCTACGCGATCGGGATCGGCGTCCAGTCGGCGGTGTACGCCGAGAACAACCACTTCACCCTCGGCGACGGCGTTACGGCGGCCGACCTGCTCTACGACTGGGACGGCACGGTGCTGACCGAGCGGGGCAACTGGGCACGCGAGGGCCGTAAGCCGGCCCGGCCGGTGAGCCTGCTGGCCGCGTACAACGCCGAGCACGAGCCCGACCTGGGCGGCGACGCCGGCTGGACGCCGACCCTGCGGTCCGGTCCGGTGTTGCCCGCACCGCTGGTACCGCTGGTGGTGCAGGCCCTGGCCGGCGCCGGCCGGCTGCCGGTGTAGCTCGCTGGCCCCGGTCGTCCCGCCGGGTCCAGCCCAGCGGCGGCGCGGCGCCGCCGGAACGCAGTACCCCCACACGCCGCCGTCGCCGCGCCGGCGGCGGCCCACCACCCCCCACCACCCAGGGAGGTTCACCGTGCACGAGAACCAGCGCCGGAGACGACCGAGCTGGCGGCTGACCGCCGTCGCGGGCGCGGCCGGACTGCTCACCGCCGCCGCGATGACCGTCGCGATGCCGGCCGCCTTCGCCGACACCCTGCTGACCGACAACTTCGAGGACGGCAACTCGTCCGGCTGGTCGACCTCCGGCGGAAGCTGGTCGGTGGCGACCGACGGCAGCCGGGTCTACCGGCAGTCCGGCACCAGCAGCGACGCCCGTACCCTGACCGGCACCACCTCGTGGAGCGACTACGCGGTGCAGGCCCGGGTCAGGCCGACCGGGTTCAACGGCGCCAACCGGCACGTCGGGGTGATCGCCCGGGCGCAGAGCAGCAGCCGCTACTACGCGCTCGTGGTGACCAGCACCGGCGGGGTGCAACTGGTCAAGCGGGACGGTTCGGCGCCGGTCGCGCTGGCCAGCGGCACCGGTGCGGTACCGGTGAACACCTGGGCCACGCTGCGGCTGGAGGCCACCGGCAGCACGCTGCGCGGGTACGTCAACGGCAGCCTGTCGGTGCAGGCCACCGACTCGGTGCTCTCCTCCGGGCGGGTCGGGCTGGCCGCCTCGTACGCCAGCGGCTCCTTCGACGACGTCGAGGTCTCGACCGTCACCGGTACGCCGCCGACCGGTGGCCCGACCGGCGGGCCGACGTTGCCGCCGACCGGTCCGCCGCTGGACCCGGGTGCCCCGCCGATCGGCTTCGCCTCGGTCAACGCGCTCGGCCAGAACGGCACCACCGGTGGCGCGGGCGGCCCGACCGTGACCGTCTCGAACGCCACCGACCTGCTCACCGCGATCAGCCGCTCCGGTCCGTTGAACATCCGGGTCAACGGCATGATCGCGTTGCCCGGCCCGATGCACGACGTGATGTCGGACAAGACCATCGTCGGGGTGGGCGCCAACTCGGGGATCACCGGCGGCGGCCTGAACATCGGCCTGGCGGTCAGCGACGCGACCAGCCCACCGGCGAACGCCATCCACAACGTGATCATCCGGAACCTGAACTTCCGGAACACCGTCGACGACGCGATAAACGTGCAGATGTTCTCGCACCACGTCTGGATCGACCACAACGACCTGTCGGCCGGCTACGACGGCCTGATCGACATCAAGCGCGGTGCCAGCTACGTGACGGTGTCGTGGAACCACACCCACCACCACACCAAGAACATGCTGCTCGGGCACGACGACAGCAACGCGGCCCAGGACACCGGCTACCTCAAGGTCACGTACCACCACAACTGGTACGACCGTACGCCGCAGCGCAATCCCCGGGTCCGGTTCGGCGATCCCGTGCACGTCTTCAACAACTACTTCGTCTACAACACCGACGTCGGGGTGGCCTGCCAGCTCAACTCCGGTTGCGTGGTGGAGGGCAACTACTTCGAGGACGTCGAGGTGCCCTGGTCGATCAGCTACTCCGGCTCCCGGGGACGGCTGGTCGCCCGGAACAACGTGCTGGCCGGTACGAGTGAGCCGGGTGACTCCGGTGGCTCGGTGACCGAGCCGAGCACCTTCTACCCGTACACCGTCGCCGACCCGAACGGCATCCGGGCGACGGTGATGGCCGGCAGCGGTACCGGGAAGCTGCCCTTCTAGGACCCCGCGCGCGGCGGTACGGGCCACCGCACCCCCGCACCGCCGCGCGCGGCCCCGACAGACCACTTCTCCGGACGGAGCCCGCCGTATCGGCCCGTCCTGTTGTCCAACCCCCTGGTCGACGTCACCCGTCCCGGGTCGACCCGACCCTTGAAGATTGACAACCTTCGATCAATTGCGCCATCAGATCCGAGGCCGGTGCCCGTCAGGGCAAACGCATAACCGAGGAGGTTCCGTGAGTACCACCGAAACCCGGCGGAGACATCGTCGTGGTCTCCTGCTCGCGACCGGCTCCGCGCTCGTCGCGGTCGCGCTCGCGATCGGGATGGGCGCCACCGCCAAGGCCGCGACGCTCTTCTCCGACAATTTCGAGGACGGCAACTCGACCGGCTGGACCGCCAGCGGCGGTTCCTGGTCGGTCGCCGCCGACGGCAGTCAGGTGTACCGGCAGACCGGCACCAGCAGCGACGCCCGGGCCCTGGCCGGCACCACGAGCTGGAACAACTACTCCGTACAGACCCGGGTGAAGCCGACCGCGTTCAACGGCTCGAACCGGTTCGTCGCGGTGCTGGCCCGGGTGCAGAGCAACACCAGCTACTACTACCTGGCGTTGCGCAGCAACAACACGGTCGAGCTGAAGCGGCTCTCCGGCGGCTCCTCGACCACGCTGGACACCGCCAGCGTGTCGGTCGGCCTGAACACCTGGTACACGCTGCGTCTCGACGTCTCCGGCAGTTCGCTGCGCGGGTACGTCAACGGCACGTTGCTCACCGAGGGCAGCGACAGCCAGTACGGCACCGGCCGGATCGGGGTGGCCACCTTCAACGCCACCGCCAGCTTCGACGACGTACTGGTCAGCGACAGCGTGAGCACGCCGACCACCCCGCCGACCGGTGGCCCGACCACCACCCCGCCGCCGACCGGCAACCCCGGCCCGAACGTGGCCGACGGTTGGGCCTCGGTGAACGCGCTCGGCCAGAACGGCACCACCGGCGGCGCGGGCGGCCCGACCGTCACCGTCAACTCGGCGGCGGCGTTCGTCGCCGAGGCGGCTGCGGTCGGACCGAGGATCATCCAGGTCAACGGCATGATCGACCTGCCCGGCCCGATGCACGAGGTCAGCTCGGACAAGACGATCGTAGGCCTCGGCTCGAACTCCGGCTTCACCGGCGGCGGACTCAACATCGGCCTGCCGATCGACGACGACATCACCTCGCCGCCGTCGAACGCCGTGCACAACGTCATCCTGCGGAACCTGAACTTCCGCAACTGGGACGACGACGCGGTCAACGTGCAGATGTTCTCGCACCACATCTGGATCGACCACAACACCTGGACGACCGGTGCCGACGGCGGCGTCGACATCAAGCGCGGCTCGTCGTACGTGACGGTGTCGTACAACCACGCCGACGGCACGGACAAGAACATGCTGCTCGGGCACGACGACGGCAACGCCGCCCAGGACGTCGGCTACCTGAAGGTCAGCTACCACCACAACTTCTTCGACAACACCAACCAGCGCAACCCGCGGATCCGCTTCGGCGACCAGGTGCACGTCTACAACAACTACTACCTCAACACCGGCAACTACGGTGTGGCGTCGACCGAGAACGCGGGCGTGATCGTCGAGGGCAACTACTTCGAGAACGTCGACGACCCGTACCACCTCGGCGAGGCGTCCTCCGGGGACGGCCGGCTGGTCGCCCGGAACAACTGCCTGGTCAACTCCGGGGCCGGCCAGACCGGCGGCAGCGTCAGCAACCCGCCGTACGCGTACACCATCCAGACCGCCTGCGACATGAAGGCCGTGGTGTCCGCGCAGGCCGGGGTCGGTCGGGTCGGGCTGCCCGGCGGGCCGACCAACCCGCCGCCGACCACCACGCCGCCGCCCACCACCACCCCGCCCGCGACGACCCCGCCGCCCACCACCGGCCCGCCGCCGCAGACCGGTCTGGTCGGCTGGGCGGCCCAGGCCGGTGGTACGACCGGCGGTGCGGGCGGTTCCACCGTCACCGTGTCGAGCTGGGCCGACCTGCGGACCCAGGCGCAGGCCAGCGGTGCCCGGACCATCCTGGTCAACGGCATGCTCAGCGGCTCGGGAACCATCGAGGTGACGGCCAACAAGACGATCCGGGGCGTCGGCGCCAACTCCGGCATATCCGGTACCACCCTCAACATCGAGGACATGGAACCGGCCAACGTGATCATCCAGAACCTGAACATCCGTGGTAACCCCGGGACCGACGCGATCCAGGTCGAGAACGCCAGCCACATCTGGATCGACCACAACACGCTCTCCAGCACCATCGAGAGCGACCCCGACTACTACGACGGCATGATCGACCTGACCCATGCCGCCGACTACATCACGGTGTCCTGGAACATCGTCCGCAACCACTGGAAGACCTCACTGGTCGGCCACTCCGACGGCAACTCCAGCGAGGACGTCGGGCACCTGCGGATCACGTACCACCACAACTGGTTCGACCGCACCTTCGAGCGCAGTCCCCGGGTGCGGTTCGGCGAGACGGTGCACGTCTACAACAACTACTACCTGAACGTCAACAACAACACCGCGTCGTACGCCATCGCCTCCACCATGAACGCGGGCGTACTCGTCGAGGCCAACGTCTTCGAGAACGTGCTGCAGGCGTGCTGGTCGGCGAGCGGGTACGCGGACTCCGACCCCGGCCGGCTGGTGGCCCGGAACAACTCGCTCACCAACTCCGGCCCCTGCGAGGTCAACGGCACCGTGGCCGCGATTCCGTACAGCTACACGGCCGAGAACGTCGGCAACGTCAAGGCATCCGTCACGGCGGGTGCCGGCGCGGGCCGGATCTGACCGCGCTCCGAACACGGTTCGGACAGCGGCTCAACAGGTTCGGGTAGCGGCTCAACAGGTGCAGGTAGCGGCTCAACAGGTGCAGGTGGTGGCCGGCGATCGGCTCCGGTCGGTCGCCGGCCCCCTGCACAACCAGCTCGGCACACCGTGCACCGCGGTGGCCGTGGCTCCACCACCACCCCGTCGCGCAACGCTGCGCGCAAAGCCCAATGGAGGAAGAGGTGCGGAACGGAAGAACTCGTCGCGGCCTGCTGGCCGCGGCCGGCGCGGGCGTACTCGCCGTCGCGCTCACCGTCGGAATCATCACCAACCCGGCCCAGGCGGCCACGCTGTACTCGGACAACTTCGACGACGGCAACGCCGACGGGTGGTCGAAGTCGGGCGGTGACTGGGCGGTCGCCACCGACGGGTCGCCCGCGTACCGGCAGGCCAACTCGGGCAGCGAACTGGCCCGGGGCTTCGCCGGGGACAACGGCTGGACGAACTACCAGGTCCAGGCCCGGGTCAAGCCGCTGTCGTTCAACGGCGCGAACCGGGTCGTCGCGATCGCCGCCCGGGCGAACAGCGCCACCCGGATGTACCGGCTGGCGCTGCTGAACGCGAACCGGGCCGAGTTGCAGGCGGTCAACGGCAGCGCCATCACGGTGCTCGGCTCGGCGTCGGTCTCCGTCGCCACCGGTAGCTGGTACACCCTGCGGCTGGTGGTCAACGGCAGCACGATCCAGGGCTTCGTCAACGGTACCCAGGTCGGCTCGGGCAGCAGCTCGGCGCAGACCGCCGGCCGGATCGCCCTGGTCACCGTCTTCGCCAGCGCGATCTACGACGACGTCAGCGTCGACACGGTCGGCTCGCAGCCGCCGACCAACCCGCCGACCGCCACCACCCGGCCGCCGACCGGCCAGCCGACGACCCCGCCGTCGACGACCGGGCCGCCGGTGCCGCCGCAGACCGGGCTGGTCGGCTGGGCCACCCAGAACGGCGGTACCTCCGGCGGCGGCAACGCCGGCGCCACGACGGTGACCAGCGCCTCGGCGCTGACCAGCGCGGTCGGCTCCAGCAGCGCGGCGGTGATCCGGGTCTCCGGCACCATCTCCTGCTCCGGCATGCTGCGGGTCCGGTCCAACAAGACCATCCTCGGCGTCGGCGCGAACGCCACCATCTCCGGCTGCGGCTTCACGATCAACGGCGACCGCAACGTCATCATCCGCAACCTGAACTTCCGGGGCTGGGACGACGACGCGATCAACGTCGAGACCGGGGCCACCAACATCTGGGTGGACCACAACAGCTTCACCGACGGGTACGACGGTGCCGTCGACGTGAAGCGCGGCTCCGACTTCGTGACGATCTCCTGGAACCGGGTCTACGGGCACGACAAGTCGATGCTGCTCGGCCACAGCGACGACAACGCCAGCCAGGACGTCGGGCACCTGCGGGTCAGCTACCACCACAACTGGTTCGACGGCTCCGGAACCCGGCACCCCCGGGTACGGTTCGGCAACCCGGTGCACGTCTACAACAACTACTACTACAACAACGAGTACGGCGTCGCCTCCACGATGAACGCCGGGGTGTTGGTCGAGGGGAACTACTTCGAGAACGTCGACGAGCCGACCCTGGTCGGGTACGCCGACTCCGACCCCGGAGCGGTCGTGCAGCGCAACAACTACTTCGTCGGCTCCGGCTCACCGCAGAGCGGCGGCGGAAGTGTCGCCGGGATTCCGTACTCGTACCAGCTCGACAGTGCCAGCAGCGTGAAGTCGATCGTGACCAGCGGCGCCGGTACCGGCCGGATCGGCCTGTGACGGGCAGACTGCTGCCCTGACCGACGCCCGCCAGCGTCGCCCGGCACCGCGACGCTGGCGGGAGGTCCGGTGGAAAGCGATCGGGGCGGTCACCTCCGGAAGGAGGTGACCGCCCCGACGCGGTTGACGCTGCCGGATCAGATCCGGTTGCCGGTGACGGCGTGGAAGGCGTGGTTCCGACCGGTACGCGGCTTCACGTAGACGGTGTCGCCCATGTTCGGCATGTGCCGACGGTCGGTACGCACCACGAACCGCTCCGAGCTGCCGTCGATCGCGGCGTGGCCGTAGACGTTCGCGTCCGAGCCCAGGTCCTCGACCAGCTCGACGACGACGGCGAGACCGCCCTCGCTCTCCGAGACCAGGTCGCAGTCCTCGGGACGGAAGCCGACCGTCACCTTGCCGGTGCCGCCCTCGGCCTTGGCCGCCGCGACCTGCTCCCGGGTCAGCGGGATGGCCAGGTCGGCGAACATGGCGCCGTTGTCGGTCAGCGGAACGGTCTTGATGTTCATCGCAGGGGAGCCCATGAAGCCGGCGACGAAGACGTTCGCCGGGGTGTCGTACAGCTCACGCGGGGTGTCGACCTGCTGGAGTACGCCGTCCAGCATGACCGCCACCCGGTGGCCCATGGTCATCGCCTCGACCTGGTCGTGGGTGACGTAGACGGTGGTGACGCCGAGCTTGGCCTGGAGCGTCGCGATCTGGGTACGCGTCTGCACCCGGAGCTTGGCGTCGAGGTTGGACAGCGGCTCGTCCATCAGGAAGACCTGGGGCTCGCGGACGATCGCCCGGCCCATCGCGACCCGCTGGCGCTGACCGCCGGAGAGGGCCTTGGGCTTGCGGCTGAGGTAGTCCTCGAGCTGGAGCAGCGCGGCTGCCTCCTTGACCCGCCGGTCGATCTCCGACTTCGAGGTCTTGCGGAGCTTGAGCGCGAACGCCATGTTCTCGTAGACCGTCATGTGCGGGTAGAGCGCGTAGTTCTGGAAGACCATCGCGATGTCGCGGGCCTTCGGCGGCAGGTGGGTGACGTCCCGGGTGTCGATGTGGATCGAGCCGTCGTCGACGTCTTCCAGCCCGGCGAGCATCCGCAGGCTGGTGGACTTGCCGCAGCCGGAGGGGCCGACCAGGACGAGGAACTCGCCGTCGCCGATCTCCAGGTCGAGGTGGTCGACCGCTGGGCGCTCCGTACCCGGGTAGATCCGGGTGGCCTTCGAGTAGGTAACCGTAGCCATGGTGCAGCGCTTCCTTTCACCGGCAGGAACGTGCCGGACGATCCGAGTGAAAGTGCGACCGGCGCGTTGCCGTGCCGGTCCGTGGAGGGCGCCGGGGCAGCCGTGGGCAGCCGGTGTCATCCGCGTCACGCCACGGTAAACGGGTTTTTCTCACATGCCAAGGTGGGGCGGGGTTCCTGGGACGTATCCGACGAACATTTCGGGCATCTGGGCACGGTCCGCCACCATCCGTCGGCGCTGCCGTCCGGTGTCGGGTATCGGAATCGGTGCCGCCCATGGTAGGAGGGCATCTGTCGCTATGCTGACCACGAACATTGCGCCCCTGTAGCTCAGTTGGCCAGAGCACTCGCCTTGTAAGCGAGTGGTCGTCGGTTCGAGTCCGACCGGGGGCTCCAGCACCAGCCCGCCAGCGCAGACGTCGGTGAGTGGGTCCAAGAGCCTGATCGATTGATCCCGAAGACCACTCGCTTACCGCTGGGGCGGGCCCGGCCGTCGTCGCTGGGTCCACAGGCGCTGAGGCGTGGGCCTGGCCGATGGCGGCGACGAGTGGCCGCAGGGTCCAGCGTCGCCGGTGCGTACGTCCGATCCTCGGCCGGCTCCACTGTCACGACCGGGTACGGCGGTGCGGGATGATGTCTCTCCGCACCTTCGCGGCGACCATGCCGGAGATTCTCGGGTCGTGATCGATGAACATCGGGCGGAGTAGACCGGCGCGGAGCAGCAGGCCCCAGCCGGCGAGTAACGCAAGCGCTGCGACGCCGAAGAGGATCACGTTTGCCCAGACGGGCGCTGCGGGCAGGAATCCGATCTCGAATCCGAAGAACCAGAGGACGGTTGGAACGCCGACAAGGTTCGCCACCCGGAAGAGCCAGATCGCGACCCAGTAGGCCCGATT
Source organism: Plantactinospora endophytica (assembly GCF_016862915.1). GTDB lineage: Bacteria > Actinomycetota > Actinomycetes > Mycobacteriales > Micromonosporaceae > Plantactinospora > Plantactinospora endophytica. The sequence continues at coordinate 292,967 of NZ_BONW01000001.1, forward strand.
GGCGACGATGGCCTGAGCTTTCCGCTGCCAGGAGTCGGCCGTCATGACTGGATGGTGAGGTTTCCAGTCAAGCGGTCTGGGTGGCGGGGTGTCGGCCGCTACTTCAGCACCCACCCACGCCGGACGGTACACCGGTCGGGTAACCGCTCCACTACCTGATTGTGATCAATGCCCCCGTACTCCGTCACGATCGGGTGGCGGTTCAGGGGCGTAGGCCCTGGGTGATCACGGCGATGAGCGGGCGCAGGGATTCGGCGTCGCCGTCCCGAGAGAGGCAGCCGGTCAGCAGGGCTTTCACGTCGGCGTACCCGATGTCGGCGCGGACGGCGCCGGCGCGCTGGGCCTGGTCGAGCAGGTCGCGCAGCCGGCCGGCGACGTCGTACCCGGCCTCGGCGGCGACCCGGTCGAGGTCGTACCCGGCGCCGGCCAGCGCCTCGGCGAGCCCGCGATGGTTGGCGCCCTCCTCGATCAGGGCGCCGAAGAGGGCGAAGAACGCCGTACCGGGCTCGTGTGCCTCGGTCAGTTCGTCGGCGCGGCGCCACAGTGCCGCCACCCGGTCCAGCAGGATCGCCGCGAACAGCGACTCCTTGGTCGGGAAGTGCCGGCTCACGGTACCGGTGCCGACGCCGGCCCGCCGGGCGATCTCCTGCACCGGCACGGCCAGCCCCTCGCTGGCGAAGACCTCCGCCGCCACCCGGAGCACCCGGTCCCGGTTGCGTCGGGCGTCGGCGCGCAGCGGCCGACCGTCCTCTGTGTGCGCCATCGGGGGCGGGACCTCCACACGGATGGACAACCGGGATGGGCATCCCGTATCGTCGAGTTAACCGGGACGGTCGTCCCGATTCTAGCCGTCCCACCACCTACGAAACGGGGTAGGACCATGGCAGAAACCCTACGGCGGCGGCGGTGGACCGCTGCGGACGTGCCCGCCCAGTACGGGCGGACGGCGCTGGTCACCGGCGCCAACACCGGAATCGGCTTCGAGACCGCGCTGGTGCTCGCCCAGCGGGGCGCCACCGTCGTGCTGGCCGGCCGCAGCCCGGACCGGCTGGCCGGCGCGGTGGCCCGGATCCGCGCCGCCGTACCGGACGCGGAACTGCACAGCCAGCACCTCGACCTGGCCTCGCTCGACTCGGTGCGGCGGGCCGCCGAACAGCTCCGAAGCGACTTCGCCCGGATCGACCTGCTGGTCAACAACGCCGGCGGCATCCGACCCCGCTACGAGGTCACCGAGGACGGCTTCGAGGCCACCCTCGCCACCAACCACCTCGGCCCGTACGCGCTGACCGGGCTGTTGCTCGACCGGATGCTCGGGGTGCCAGGCTCGCGGATCGTGACGGTGAGCAGCATCGGGCACCGGCGGGGCCGGATGAACTTCGACGACCTGCACGCCACCCGTGGCTACCGCTTCCAGCACGCCTACTTCCAGTCGAAGCTGGCCAACCTGATGTTCGGCTACGAACTGCACCGCCGGCTCGACGCGGCCGGGGCCGAGACCGTCTCGGTCGCCGCCCACCCGGGCAACGCGCGTACCGAGTTCGGTCGCGACATGCACCCGCTCGTCCGGATCGCCATGTTGCCGCAGCTCCGGGCGGTCACCTGGTGGCTGATGCAGGACCCGCACCGGGGCGCCCTGGCGTCACTGCGGGCCGCGACGGATCCGGGGGTACGCGGCGGCGAGTACTACGGCCCACCCGGCCGGGCCCAGTTCACCGGCCACCCCGAACGGGTCGACTCCAGTCCGCTCTCCCACGACGTCGAGCAGCAACGTCGACTGTGGAGCGAGTCGGAGCGGCTGACCGGCGTCGCGTACCCGATCGGGGAGCCGGTCGCGCGACCGGCCTGACCGGGCCGCGGTGGTCGGCCGTCACGGGGTGGGGGTCTGCGGTGTTGGGTCGACCACGCAGGCGGCGATCTGCCGTGGCCCCTCGGGAGTGACGACGGCGAGGGTCAGCAGGGTCGTACCGGCGGGACAGGTCGGGCCCGGCGGCCCCGGCTCGCCGGACGGACCCGGGTCACCGCTCGGACCGGCGGGTCCCTCCGGCCCGGACGGGCCCTCCGGACCGGTCGCGCCGTCGGGGCCGGCGACGCCCGGATCGCCGTTCACCCCGGGCGGTCCCGGCTCGCCGGCCGGCCCCGGCTCGCCCTGCGCCCCGGGTCCACCGGGCGGACCGGGATCACCGGGTCGGCCGTCCCGGCCGGGCAGACCCGGCGGCCCCGGTGGCCCCTCCGGACCGGCCGGGCCCTGCGCACCCCGCAGGTCGGCGGGATCGACGACGCATTCGCCGCCGAGTTGGCGTACCTGCTGGCAGAGCTGCTCGGCGCCGGAGACGGCGGTCGCCGCGCGGCGCTGCTCCACGGCGGCCTGCCGGCCGAGCCGAGCCCAGGCCCAGCCGCCGGCCGCCGCGACCAGCGCGGTCGCCACCACCACGATGACGAGCCGGCGCCGGATGCGTCGGTCCATCCGGCGGCGGAAGGTCTCCGTCTCCTCGGTCATGGCGTCTCCTCGCTGCGCTCCCGCTCCGGCCACCCGCCGTGCGGTCAGACCGAAACGGCGTCAACCTCGGCGGTCACACCGGAACGTGGCTGACCTCGCCGGTCGCACCGAAATGTCGTCAGCTTTGGCGGTCCCGTCGGAACGTGGTCGGCCCCGGCAGTCAGGACGGAGCGTCCGGGCGGTAGCGGTGCAGTTCTCGTTCGACGAGGGCGAGGGCGTCCTCGGCGGCCCGCCGTGCCCGCCGGGCCTCGTCGACGGCCTGCTGCAACCCCTCGGCCCGCTGCTCGGCCGCATCGGTACGGCGTGCGGCCTCGTCCGCGCGCTTCTCGGCACGGTCGATCGCCTCCTGGTACTCCTTGCGGTCGGCCCGGTTGGCGTTGAGCAGGTACGCCACGATCGTGACGAGCAGGCCCCCGACACCGACGGCACCGAAGCCGCCGGCCGGGAGAAAATTCGCCAGTTCGCCCACACGTCAGCTCGCCGGGGTGCCCAGTTTCGCCGCCAGTTCCGCCGCCCGTTCGCCGAACGCGTGCTTCAGGGCCGCCGCGACGTCGTCGATGTCGCGCTGGCCCAGCCCGGCGAGTACGCCGTCGACGATGGCCTTCTCGTCGGTGGTGTCCCGACCGACGGCGTCGAGCAGGGTGGCCTGGTCGACGGTCAACTGCTGCACCCGGGCCAGCAACTGCTGGATGCCGTTGTCCGCCATCACCTTCGTCTTGGTACGGGTGGCGATCTTGTCGATCGTCGCGTCGTCCACGTCTTCCTCCGTCGGGTCGCCGAGCGCGATCGCCAGGATCCGCTCCATCACACGTCTGTCGGCGCAGCAGCGCCGGTCGAGGGTCAGGTGCCAGTGCCACAGATGGCTGGAATCGCTGCTGGCGGCCCGGTTGCGTACGTTGTCCCAGCCGTCGACGACCTTGTCGCCGTCGACGTTGCCGTAGAACTCGCGTACCTCTTCGAGCGTGCCGGTGCGTACGGCGGTGTAGATCCGTTTGCACTGCGCGACCATCTCGGCGGCCGAGCCCGGGGTGAAGTCGACCCCGGCGACGTGCCGCTGCTGCACGGCGGTCAGCCCGGCCTGCACCGTGTACGTCCGGGAGGTGCAGTACCTGGACTTCAGAATCCACTCCTGGGACCGGTGGGCTCCCCGCAGATGGTTGTTGTCACCCTTGTTGCCGAACGCCCCCCGAGGGCGCCTGGTACGCCGGCACAGTTCGTCGCCGAGCCAGTCCAGTTCCGGCGTGACGAGTTCCCGTGCCCACCACGATTCAGTCTGTAATTGCGCATAGGTCGGCATCGGACCTGCCTATTGTGAATAGTTATCTAGAATTGGGGCGATCCAGACCAGTATTGATATTTGTCGTGACTTGCCGGGTTGAGGAGGAAACAGTCGCCAACCCGACAGTGTCGTACCGGGACACGCGCTGGTCGCGGCACATGTCCAGGCGCCCCGCCGGGCGGGTCGGCACATACGATCGGGCTCCGATGCCAGCGGCCGGGGAGCGCGGATGACCAGGTACGTGATCGTGGGCGGCGGAATCCTCGGGCTCGCCGTGGCGCACCGGCTGCGTACCGAGCGTCCCCGGGACACGGTGACCGTGCTGGAGAAGGAGTCCGGCTGGGCCGCCCACCAGACCGGGCACAACTCCGGGGTGATCCACGCCGGGGTCTACTACAAGCCCGGCAGCCTCAAGGCGACCCTGTGTCGGGCCGGCAGCGAGTCGATGGTGCGGTTCTGCGCCGAGCAGGAGTTGCCGTACGAGATCTGCGGCAAGCTGATCGTCGCGGCCGAGGCCGCCGAACTGCCCCGGCTGCACGCGCTGCACGAGCGGGCCGTCGCCAACGGGCTGCCGGTCACCCTGGTCGACCCGGTCGAGGCGGCCGAGTACGAGCCGCACGTCGCCGCCGTCGCCGCGCTGCGGGTCGCCTCGACCGGCATCGTCGACTTCGGCGCGGTCTGCCGACGACTTGCCGAGCTCCTCGCCGAGAACGGTGCCGAACTGCGCCTCGACACGATGGTCACCGGAATCCACGGCCGGCCCGGCGGCGTGACCGTCAGCACCAGCGCGGGTGAGCTGACCGGGGACGTACTGGTCAACTGCGCCGGGTTGCACGCCGACCGGATCGCCCGGCTGGCCGGCATCGACCCGCCGGCCCGGATCGTGCCGTTCCGGGGCGAGTACCACGAGCTGGTCCCGGAGCGGCGCAAGCTGGTGCGTGGACTGATCTACCCGGTACCCGACCCGCAGTTCCCGTTCCTCGGCGTGCACCTGACCCGGATGATCGACGGCACCGTGCACGCCGGACCGAACGCCGTGCTCGCCACCGCCCGCGAGGGGTACTCGTGGCGCCGGTTCGACCCGCGCGACGTGTGGGAGCAGGTCGGCTACTCCGGACTGTGGGCGCTGGCCCGCCGGCACCACCGGTACGGGCTGACCGAGGTGCTCCGGTCGCTGTCCCGGAAACGGTTCGCGGCCAGCCTCGCCCGGCTGGTGCCGGAGGTGACCGAGGCCGACATCGTCCCGGCCGGTACCGGCGTACGCGCCCAGGCCGTACGCCCGGACGGCGCACTGGTGGACGACTTCCTGATCGTCGAGGCGGACCGGCAGGTGCACGTACTCAACGCGCCGTCGCCGGCCGCGACCAGCTCGTTCGAGATCGCCCGGCACATCGTCGACCGGCTGCCCGCCGACCGGTGACGGGCAGGCCGCCATTACGGTCAGTCACCGTATCGGGTGATGGCGATCGTGGACCTGTGCCGGTGACAGTGGGCGGATGGACCGCCCCGGTGTCGCCATCCTGCTCGTCGGAGTGGCGTTCGGCCTGTTCGCGGGCACCGCGTACGCGGTGGCGCGGCGGGCCTGGGTGGACTACCGGAAGACCAGGGCCACCCTGCCGGGGCTCCGGAAGACCGCCTGGACGGTGACCCGGATCGCTACCAGCCGTGGTGGCATCGTGTTGCTGATCTGCCTGGCCGCCGTCGGCTGGGCGGCCGTCGGCGGACAACGCTGACCGCAGCCCACCCCGCCCCGGCAGCAGCACGCACGGCGAGGCCGCTGGCAGCCCTGATCCGTGACGAGTTGGGCGCGGAGCGACCAGTTGGACGGGCCGGGGTGCCGATCGGTCCGGGGTCACAGCCGGGCGGGGGACGGCGGCGGGTGTCAGGATCGGCGGTGCCGGCGGGCCAGCAGGCCGTGGTGGGGGATGGTCCGGATCGGTGTGGTGGCGGCGCCGGCCCGGCGCAGGATGTGGTTCGCGGCCAGCATCCCGGTCAACGCGGCCCGCTCCAGCAACGCGCTGGGCAGCTCGGTCCGGATTCCGTCGCCGGCCAGGTAGAGCCGGTCCGCGTCGGTGCGTACCCCGGGACGGTCGGCGGAGTCGCCGGGTCGGAACGCCGGGGCCTGCCGCTCGACCCGGCAGCGCAGGTCGCGTACCGGCAGGTCGGCCACCTCCGGCCAGAGCCCGGCAAGTTCGGCCAGCATCCGCCGGGCCAGCTCTGCGGCGGGTACGCCGTCAGGGCAGGCGTACGCGTGCAACTCCAGCACCGATCCGCCGGTCCGGGCGGCCCACTGTCGTGCCTCCGACTCCAACCGGTGGTAGAGGGTCACCGAGTCCAGGGTGGGTTGCCGGGACACTCCGCTGAACACCGCCCGGTCCGTCGCCACGTCCCCGGCCAGCCAGTACCGGGCCACCGCGTACGGCGGGCCGGTGCCGAGCCGGGCCACCTGCCCGGCGAGTACGGGTGCCCGGGCGGTCAACTCCGGCGAGCCGGCCAGCAGTGCGACCAGGGCCGGCGGATCCACGGCCAGTACGACGTCCCGGGCCCGGTACCGCGCCCCACTGCCGGTCTCCAGCCGCCAGCCGCCGCCGTCGTCGGGCACCACCGAGGTCACCGGCTCGTCGAGCTGGATCCGGGCTCCGTGCCGGCGCAGGTACTCGGCGAGCGGTTGCCAGATCGCCGACTCGTAGTCCCGGTCCGGCGCGTCGAAGGCGAGCCCCTCCGGATTGCCGAGGAAGTAGAAGTGGAAGTTGGCGACCAGTTCGGCGGCGGAGAGTTCGGCCTCGTGGTTGAAGAACGAGTGCGAGAAGACCTCGAAGAGCATCGCCCGGGCCCGGTCCGGCAGCCGCAGCGCGTCCAGCAGCTCCTCGGCGGTGGTGTGGTCGAGGTCGGCGTACGTGCGTCGCGGGTGGTAGGCGAGCAGCGGCAGCGCCGCCCGCCCGTCCATCCGGCGCAGATCCCGTAGCCGCAGGCTGGGGCTGCGGGCCAGCAGGGCGAGCAGGTTCCACGGCGGTCTCGCCGGCAGCCTGCCGAAGTCCTCGGCCGGCCAGTCGGCGTGCAACACCGGATAACCGGGTACCGGCCGGAGCAGGTCGAGCGCCGGGTCGATCCGGCGCAGGATCGCCCGGAGATTGTGGTACTGCCGGAAGAAGGCGTGGAAGCCGTGGTCGACCGGCTGGGCGGTGCCGTCGGCCAGCGTTTCGGCGCGGGTGTCGAGCCGGCCGCCGAGCCGGGACCGGCCCTCCAGCACGGTGACCCGTACGCCGCGTTCGGCGAGGACGACCGCTGCCGAGATGCCGGCGACGCCACCGCCGACCACCAGTGCGCTGGTGTCGCGGCGTACCCGCTCCGGCGGCCGGCGCATCAGGGCTGGCCGGACGGCGGGACCGGCGGGCGGCAGCCCGGGGGACGGTCGGAGGCGGGCCAGACGTACGGCACCTCGGGCAGGTCGCCGAAGATCGGTCGATAGTGGACGGGGTCCTTGCGGAGCAGCGAGGAGCGGTGGCTCAGGTGCAGGTCCTCCCGGCCGATCCACGGTGGCAGGTCACCGGCGGCGGCGAGTTCGGGCTGTCGGCGTACCTCGGTCAGGCCGCAGCCGGTGCCGAGATCGGTGACCAGGGTCGCGGCACAGGTGTCGGCCCGGCCGGTGGAGACCCACTCGGCGCAGATGTCCAGCCCGTACCGGACCAGCGCCTCCTCGTAGCCGGCCCACATCTTCACCGCCGGATGGTGCCGCCAGCCGTACCCGGGGCGGACCAGCCCGCGCAGCACCTGGATCGCCTCGACCCGCTGCTTGCCCAGGCGCAGCGGATCCAGGCTCCGGGCGGTCTCCCCGAAGTCCGGATAGGGCAGGAACGTCTGCATCCGGGTGCACTACCCGTGACCAGGGTTTGCATGCGTCGACACGCTGCGTGATTGTACTGTCCCGGCCCGTTTCCGGGCGGCCAACGCGTACTGATCACAGTGACTACCATCCGGGCATGGCGGATCTCTGGCGGACGCGAGCCCGGCGCGCGTTCGAGACCCGGTTGCGCGACGGCCTGCGGACCAACGGCGACCAGCGCCCGCACTACGTGGTGTGCGGCCAGGACGCGCTCGCCGTCCACCTGGTCGAGGAGCTGCTGGGCAACGATCCGCAGGGCGGCGGCGCGGTACGGGTCACGGTGGTGGTGCCGCACCGGCGCCGGCCGGACGGGCCGGACATCCGGACCATCCGCGGTGTCCGGGTGATCCGGTCGGACCGGCTGGACGAGGAGACGTTCCGCACGGCGGGGCTGGCCGGGGCGACCGGGCTGGCCCTGCTGCACCAGGACGACGTCGGCAACATCCACGCCGCGCTCTGCGCCCAGGAGGTCGAGCCGGACCTCCGGGTGGTGCTGCGGATGTTCAACATGAGCCTCGGCCAGGGGATCCGCCAACTCTTCCCGAACAGCGCCGTACTCTCCGACGCCTCGATGGCGGCGCCCGCGTTCGTGGCGGCGGCGCTCGGCGAGGTCGCACCGTCGTACTTCCGGCACGGCGGTCGTACCCTCTTCGTCGCGCCCCGGGCGGAGGTCCGGCCGGAGCAGGTGGTCTGCGGCCTGGCCGACACCCGGGACCCGCACCACCCGGTGGTGCTGCCCGCCGACCCGACCACCGCCGACCTGGTACTCGCCGAGGCGGACGGCCAGGTCGGGCAGGTCGGTCCGGAGCAGGCCACCCGGCGTCGACTGCTGCGCCGGCAGCGCTGGCGGCGCCGCCGGACCTCGGCCCTGCTCCGGGCGGTACGGTCGTTCGCCACCCGCAAGATCGGGATGGCCACCATCGCGGTGCTGGTCGTGGTGGTGGTGCTCGGTTTCCTGCTCTCGCAGGCCGAGCACACCGGCATCGGCGACGCGATCTACCTGACCATGGTGACCACGATCGTCGGGGCCGATCCGGACATCACCAAGGAAGCGCCGGCCCAGGTTCTCCAGGTGGTGCTGAACCTGGCCGGGCTGGCGCTGATCCCGCTGATCACCGCCGCCGTGGTGGACGGCATCGTCAAGGCCCGACTGGCGCTGGACGCCGGCCTGCTGCCCAGCGAGCGCAGCGGGCACGTCGTGGTGGTCGGGCTGGGCAACGTCGGTACCCGGGTGATGTGGCAGCTCAACGACCTCGGCATCGAGGTGGTCGCCATCGACAAGGACCCGGAGGCCCGGGGCGCTGCGGTGGCCCGCCGACTGAACATTCCGCTGATCATCGGCGACGCCGCCCGCGAGGAGACCCTGGACGCCGCCTCGGTCGGCACCAGCCAGGCCCTGGTGGTGGTCTCCACCGACGACGTGACCAACCTCCAGGCGGCGCTGAACGGCAGGGCGCTCCGCAGCGACCTGCGGGTGGTGCTGCGGCTCTTCGACGGCGACTTCGCGCAACGGATCCAGCGGACCTTCCGGATCGGCCTCTCCCGCAGCGTCTCGTACCTGGCCGCGCCGTCCTTCTCGGCGGCACTGCTGAACCGGGCGGTGATCGCCACGATCCCGGTCGCCCGGCACGCGCTGCTGGTCGCCGAGGTGCCGATCGCCGCCGGCTCGGCACTGGCCGGTCGGGAACTCGGGGTGGTCGGTCAGGCCGAGTGGGTCCGGGTGCTCGCGCTGACCGGGGCCGGCCAGCGGCGCTCCGAGTGGGCGCCACCGGCGGGGCACCGGCTCCGGCCCGGCGACGTGTTGACCGTGGTGGTCCGGCGGGCCGGGCTGAACCGGCTGCTCCGGGAGGCGAGTACGCCGCAGCCACCGCCGCCGCCGGAGTCCTCGGCCGGGTCGGCTGGTCGTCCGGCTGATCCGGCGGGACGACCGGGTGATCCGGCGGGGCGGTCCTCGGACCCGAGCCGGCCCAGCCGGCGTACCGTGCCCCGGCAGTCCGGCCGGTCGGCGACCCGCAGCGGTGAGCAGTCCGGCCAGCCGGGCCGGGCGGCCGGTACCCGGAGCCAGCCGACCCGTACGCCCCGGCGGAGCCAGCCGAATCCACCACCGATCCGGCGCCCCGAGCCCCCACAGTGAGCCCGCCCCCCGTGACGGGGTAACGGGTCAGCCGACCTCGACGCCGAGTACGGCCTGCTCGTCCGGGCGGTGCACCAGCTCGTCGGCCAGGAACGACTGCACGGCCGGGGCCAGCCCGACGTCCCGGCCGGCCCGCTCTGACAGCCGCCAACGGTGCTCGATGACCTGCACGAACAGTTCGGCCGGTTCGAGTTTCCCGCGCAGGTGTGCCGGTACCGCCCGGACGACCGGCTCGAAGACCTCGGTCAGCCAGCGGTGCGCGGCCTGCTGTTCGTCGGTGAGGTCGCTCTCCGCCCGGTACGTGTCGAGGTCGTTGAGCAGCCGGCGGGCCTGGTTCTCCTCGGCGTCCAGCCCGGTCAGCCGGAGCAGCCGTCGGGTGTGGTAGCCGGCGTCGACCACCTTGGGCCGGACCAGGTAGCGCCCGTTGTCCACCACCGACATCGCCACCTCGGCGACGTCGAAGCCGAGTTCGTTGAGCCGGCGGATCCGGCCCTCGATGTCGTGCCGGGCCTCCCGCTCGATCTGCTGCTCGTAGGTGATCTCGTGCCACAGCCGCTGGTAGCGCAGTACCACCTCCTCGCAGACCACCTCCGGGTCGATCGAGGGGTGCAGCAGCCCGGCGGCCTCCAGGTCCAGCGCCTCGCCGAAGATGTTGACCCGGGCGATCTCCAGGTCCTCGTCCCGCTGCCCGTTGGAGAGCTGCGAACGCAGCGCGCCGGTCTCGGCGTCGACCAGGTAGGCGGCGAAGGCGCCCGCGTCCCGCCGGAACAGCGTGTTGGACAGCGAGCAGTCGCCCCAGAAGAAGCCGGTGAGGTGCATCCGGACGATCAGTGCGGCGAGCGCGTCGAGCAGCCGGTTCAGCGTCTCCGGGCGCAGCGTGTGCGAGAAGAGCGCCCGGTAGGGGAGGGAGAACTGGAGGTGCCGGGTGATCAGCACCGGGTCGAGCGGCTCGCCCCGGTCGTCCTGCCGGTCGGCGACGATCGCGACCGCCTGCACGGACGGGAAGTCGATCCGCTCCAGCGACCGGAGCAGGTCGTACTCCCGCTCGGCCACCCGTTCACCGGTCTCCTTGACCGCGTACACGGTGCCGGCGAGGCGGACGAATCGCACGATATGCCGGGAGATTCCCTGCGGCAGTGCCACGAGCTGGTCGGCGGGCCACTCCTCCAGCGGGGTCGACCAGGGAAGGTCGAGCAGCGCCGGGTCGACGAGGGCCGAGGTGATCCGCACGGCAACAAGCATGCCGGTCCGGGCCGCCCGGCGCCGCATCACGTGTGCGGGCACACATCGCCGCCCGTCGCGCCGCTGGACGCCGACCGTCGTCTCGTCGGCGGCCAGCGCTGCCCGTCGCGCCGGGACCGCCGCGCGCCGGGAACCGGCCGTCCGCCGTGCTGCGCGGGCTCGGTGCGCCCCGCCCGGTAGCGTGGTCGGAATGCGGGAAACCACGACGGTACGCCGACCGCTGCGACTGCGCCCCGTCCGTCCGGCCGGCTGGTGGCTCGACGGGGTACTCGTCGCGGCGGTGGTGGCGTTGACCGCCGCGCTCGCCGCCGGCCAGTTGCTCGGGCTGGACCTGGCGGTCCGGGACTGGGTCGACGCGCACCGGCCGGGACCGGCGTACTGGGTGGCCCGGGTGTTCAACTCGCTGGGCCAGGGCGGCTGGTTCCTGATGCCCATCGCGTTCGGGCTGGCCGTGCTGGTCGGCTGGCGCACCAGGTCGGTCCGGCCGCTGCTGGTGCCGATCGGCGCGTTCGTACTCACCTCGTTCACCGTCGGCCCGCTGAAGCTGTGGCTGGACCGGGGCTATCCGCACAACTTCGAGCTGGCGCATCCGGAGCGGCTGTTCAGCGACCCCGAGGGCGGCACGGCGTACCCGTCCGGGCACGTGGCGAACGCCATCGTCTGGTACGCGGCCATCGCGATCCTGCTCGCCGCGCTGCTGCGTACGCTCAACCGGCTGGACGCCCCACCCGGCCTGTACCTCGTGATCCGGGTCGCGCCACCGGCGATCGTCTTCTGCACCACCACCTACCTGGGCTGGCACTGGATCACCGACTCGATCGCCGGGCTGCTGATCGGGCTGGTGCTGGGCCGGTTGCTCAGCCGGGTGCCGTGGGACGACGTACCGCTGCCGGCCCTGCCCGGCGGGGTGCACCGACGCGGAGTGTTCACCGACGACCTCTAGGTTCGACGGCGTGGAGCGGCTGGAACGACGACTGGGCGTACCCGATGCGGTGGTGATCGGCCTCGGGTCGATGCTCGGCGCCGGGGTGTTCGTGGTCTTCGCCCCGGCGACGGCCGCCGCCGGCAGCGGACCGGCCCTGCTCGGCGCGCTGGCCCTGGCCGGCCTGGTCGCCTTCTGCAACGCCACCAGTTCGGCCCGGCTCGCCGCCCGTTATCCGGAGTCCGGCGGCACCTACGTCTACGGCCGGGAACGGCTCGGTCCGTTCGCCGGCTTCCTCGCCGGCTGGGGCTTCGTGGTCGGCAAGACCGCGAGCTGCGCGGCGATGGCGCTGACCATCGGGGCGTACCTGTGGCCCGGGTATCCCCGGCCGGTCGCGGTGGCCGCCGTCGTGGCCGTGACCGGGGTGAACCTGCGCGGTGTGCACAAGACCGCCCGGGTGACCCGGTGGCTGGTGGCGGTGACCCTCGGCGTGCTGCTCCTGGTGGCGCTGGTCGGGCTGCTCGGCGGCGAGTTCCGACCGGCCCGGCTCGGCGACACCGTCGGTGAACCGGGCGGCGATGTCTTCGGTGGGCTCGGTGGTGCGCAGGGTGTCGGCTTACTCACCGCCGCCGGGCTGCTCTTCTTCGCGTTCGCAGGATATGCCCGGATCGCCACGCTCGGCGAGGAGGTACGCGAGCCCGACCGCACGATCCCCCGGGCGGTACCGGCCGCACTCGGGCTGGTCCTGGTGATCTACCTGGGGCTGGCCGTGGTCACGCTCGCGGTGCTCGGGCCGGCCCGGCTGGCGGGCTCGGCCGCGCCGCTCGCCGAGGTGGTGGACGCCACCGGGCTGACCGGGCTGACCTGGCTGGTCCGGGCCGGTGCGACCGTGGCGGTGCTCGGGGTGCTGCTGGCGCTGGTCGCCGGGGTCGGCCGGACCACCCTGGCGATGGCCCGCCGCCGGGACCTGCCCGGTGGGCTGGCCGCCGTGCATCCGACGTACCGGGTGCCGCACCGGGCCGAGCTTGCCGTCGCCGGGGTGGTGATCCTGGTGGTGCTGGCCGGCGACATCCGAACGGCGATCGGCTTCTCCAGTTGCACCGTGCTGGTCTACTACGCGATCACCAACGCCGCCGCGCTGACCCTCGGGCCCGACCCGGACCGCCGGCTGCCGGTCCGGGCCCTGGCCGGGCTCGGGTTGGCCGGCTGCCTGCTGCTCGCGGTCACCCTGCCGCTGGCCAGCGTGCTGGCCGGCGTCGCCGTACTCGCCGTCGGCGCGCTCGGCTACGCCGTCCGGCGCCGCTGACCCGCCGCTACCTCGTCGTGGTGATCCCGCCGCCGCAGGGTGCGCCCGGCTCGATCGCCGCCCGCACCCGGTACGCCTCGATGAAGGCGCCGATCGCCTCGTCGTCAGCGTCGTCCACGGTGAGCTGGTAGCCCCACGCCTGGAGCGAGATCGGCGCCGACTGCCCCGGGTACGGGCTCAGCATCATGTGCGACAGCCCGCGTACCCGGGTGATGAGCTTGCCCATCTCGGACGCCGGCAGACCCGGTCGGTGGGTGATCCACACGGCGCCGTGCTCCAGACTGTGCACGGCGTTGCCGTCCTCGATCGGCGCGGTGTAGACGTCGCCGTTGCAGTTCTGCCAGCGCTGGAAGTGCGGGCCGCCGGCCGGCGGGGTCATCGGGTAGCTGACCGGGGCGTCGACGTGGGTGGTGGCCAGGGCGCCCGGGTTGGTTTGCCGATAGTTGACCACCCCGGAGAGGTCGCCGCCGTCGTCGTTGCTCTGCCGGTACCAGAGGTAACCGCCGACCCCGCAGACCAGCAGCAGGAGCAGCGCGACGCCACCGGCCACGATCCCGATGACCAACCCGGTCTTCGAGCCCGACTTCGGCGGCGGCACCGGCTGCCCACCCTGGTACGGATATCCCGGCTGGCCGTAACCGGGTGCCGGGCCGGGCGGCTGGGTGTAGCCGGGCTGTGGCTGTCCGTACCCCTGCGCTGGCTGTCCGTATCCCTGTGGTGGTACCGGCGGGGTGCCGTAGCCCGGTTGCGGCTCGGCGGCCGGGTACCCGGGTTGCGGCGGGTACGGTCCGGCGCCGGGGCCGGGCTGCGGCGGAACCGGCGGAGCCGGTGGGTAGCCGGGTGGCGCCGGGAACTGTCCCGGCACCGGTGGCGGCCCGACAGGTGCCCCGGACGCAGGTGGCGGACCGGCAGGTGGACCGGACGGCGGAGCGTATCCCGGCGGCAGTGGGCCCGGCGGGGAGGCCGGCGGCTGCCCGGCCGGCGGTTCAGGGTTGCTCATCGTGATTCGCCTCCGACCGGGTACGCGGGCCACGATCCTATCGAGGACGTAACCGGCGCGTCGCCGAGGCGGATCCGCCGCCGTCCGTGCCCGACGTCCGCGCCTGGGCCGCCTGCCGTCGGGCGAGGAGCGCCGGCCGCCAGTCCGGAGCGCGCGCCGGAGTGCCGCCGAGACGTCCACGACGGACCCTGATGTGTGGCGATCGAACGGGTGCTGATTCCCGCACATCGGTCGGCCTTCCGGACGGGTCTACCCGGCACCCTCGGCCGACGTTCGCCGACCGATCGGGCAGCAGACGGTGGTTGTCGACCGTTCCGGGCGAAATTGGGGCGACGCGCCGGGCACCTGGTCGGGTAGCTTCCCGCCTCATGTCCCGAACCCGAACCCGATGGGCTCCCGCTGCGGCTGCCGCCCTGCTCGCCGGTTTGTCGGTCAACGCCGTCACACCCCCGGCGGCGGCTGCTGAGGCAAGCCCCGCCCTCTCCGTCTCGTACGCCATCGAGGCGCGGATCGACAACACCGAGACCACAGTTCCCACCTACCTGTACAACTACGGCGACGCTCCGGCGACCGACGTGACCGTGGCCTTCGACGCCAGCGGGTTGCGCGACGTCACCATCAAGGCGTGGGAGTACGCCGAGGAGTGCAAGCTCGCGGGTGCGGTGGTGACGTGTGAGTACCCCGACCTCGCGCCTGGGCAGACCGAGATGGTCTACCCGTTCACGCTGGCCAGCAAGCCACGGTCGGAGCCGGGTCCGGCGGGCACCGTGAAGGCGACGATCCGGGGCGTGGCACCGGACGGCAGCACGCACAGCGGTGGCGGCGACCTCGACGTCACGATCGTGCCGACCGGCCCCGACCTGGTCGCCCAGGCGGAGAACCTCAACACCGCGGACAGCCGCGTCGGTCCTGGGGACGAGGTCGGGTTCCGGGGTGCCCTCTACAACGACGGTGACACCCCCGCCGAGGGCTTCTTCGTGCGCATCCAGCTCCCGACCGGTGGCCGCTGGATCGACCAGTACGAGGACTGCACGTACATCGACTACTGGCCGGGGGAACACCCGGACGGCTACGCGTACGGGCCGTCCGAGGTGGTGTGCACGGCTCCGCTGACGCTCGCGCCCGACGAGGGTTTCCTGCTCTTCGACCCGGAGAGCGGCGAGTCGATCTTCAACGCGTACTTCGGTAAGAACCTCGCGGGTCCGACCGAGACCGACGGCTTCTTCGAGGTCGGGCTGCTCGACGACCTGGGCGAGAACGCGGCGCGGGTCGCCACGCGCAAGGGGACGGGCAAGTCGTTCGCCGACGCGGTGAAGAGCCTGGGCAGCGCCAAGAAGGGCGCGAAGGGCGTCGCCCGGGAGGTCGACACCAACGACAACGCCGTCTTCTACAAGATTTGGACCAAGGCGAACACCAACGACTTCGCGGTGACCGCCGAGCCGGTCAGCGGCGCGGTCGGCGACACCGTGACGGTGCCGTACACCCTGGTCAACAACGGTCCGTCGGACGGTGCGGCCGGTTGGCGCATCGTCGCGCCGACCGGCACGGTGCTGGTGCGCGGCGGCGACGAGTGGTGCTACTTCCTCGACGAGAACGGCCACCGGACCGACGAGTTGCCCGAGGTGGGCTGCGGCATCGAGAGCGAGTGGCCGTCGAAGGCGTCCGGCCAGGGCACGGTGCAGGGTGCGATCAAGGTACGGATCATCTCCGAGCCGGGCGACAACGGCACGATCAAGGTCACCAGCTTCGGCCCGTCGAAGGACAACGTGCCGGGTAACGACGTGGTGCCGCTCTCCATCGACACGAGCGGTGGCGGCGGCGGTGGCGGCGGTCTGCCGGTCACCGGTGTGAAGGCCGGCATCGCCGGTGGGGTAGGGGTCGCGGCGATCGCCCTCGGCGTCCTGCTCTACGTGTTCACCCGGCGCCGCCGGATCGTCACGGTGGTACCGAAGAACTAGCGCTCCGTCCCGGTGGGAGGGTGCGGGTCGCCCGACCCTCCCACCGGGCCGCGCCGGCTCTTCTGCGGCGGCGCCGAAGCCACGGCGGGTCATCGCCGCGTGGGGGCGACCACGCTCCGAAGGGGACATTCGCGCGACGACCAGATTCTGTCGGTCCCGTTGGTTACCGTCTGCTTCGTCGCCGCCGCTGGTGTTCTGCCGGTGGCTGTCACCCTCACCCCCGGAGGCGTAGACCGTTATGTCGCAGGAGACGACCTACCTCGAACTGTCCGAAGCAGACGGTGGCTCGCACAAGTTCTACGAGGTGACCGTCGACGGCTCGGAGCTGACCGTCCGCTACGGCCGGATCGGTGACCAGGGACAGGTCAAGCGGACCAGCTTCGCCAATCCCGACCGGGCTCGGAAGGAGGCGGCCAAGAAGGTCGGGGAGAAGGTGCGCAAGGGCTACGCCCCGGCCGTACCCGGGCAGCGACAGAAGCGGTCGGTCTCGCGTCGGCAGATCGTCAGCACCCGCTCCACCGCCCGCCGGGCACCGGTGCTCTGGCGCTACGACTCGGGCGCCCCGGCGTTCGGCATCTTCGTCGACCGGCAGGGCTGCATGGTCGGCAACGAGCACGGCGTGATCACCACGCTCAACCACGACGCCGAGGTGGTCCAGCAGTACCGGCTGCCCGACGGGGTCAAGTGCATCGTCGCGGACGACGACTGGCGCTACGCCGGCTGCGACGACGGCAACGTCTACGACATCTCCGGCAAGGTGCCCCGGCTGGCCTACCGGATCGCGCCGGACATCGACATCTACTGGCTCGACATCTACGACGGCGTGCTCGGCGTCTCCGACTCCGGCGGCGGGATCGCCGCGATCGACCACGAGGACGAGTTCATCTGGCGACGGCAGGGCCACGGCTCGTCCGGCTGGATGGTGCGGTGCGACGTCGACGCCATCTACCACGGCGCCTCGAAGGGTGTGACCAGCTACGACTGGCGTACCGGGCAGCAGCGTTGGCACCAGCGGACCAGTCCGGTGCTGTTCGGCTGGCAGGAGCCGGGCGCGGTCTACGCCGGTACGTCGGCGAGCCAGGTGGCCCGGCTCAGCAAGCAGGGGCAGTCGGAGCGGATCTACCAGTGCGACGCCCCGATCTACTCCTGTGCCACCGCCCCGGGCGGCGAGTACGTCTTCGCCGGGGACAGTTCCTCCTCGGTCTACTGCTTCGACGCGGCCGGCAACCGGCTGTGGAAGCTCGGCACCGGGTGCGGTTCGGCCTACTCGATGCAGTACCACGAGCAGCGGCTCTACATCGTCACCACCACCGGCGCACTGGCCTGCATCGACGCCAGCGAGCCGGCGATCCACGCGGCACAGCAGGGCAGTGTGCCGGAGGTGGTGGACGTGAAGGCGCCACCCCGGATGCCGGCGGTGCTGCCGTCCACCACGGTCGAGATCACCCACGTGGCCGGCGACGGCGTGCTGGTGGAGTGCGTCGAGGAGGGCGGTCGGCTGCGGATCCACGTGCTCTCCGACGGATACCGGCGGGACTGGCTGGTGCAGTTCCCCAAGGGCATCCGCGAGCCCCGGGCCCGCTACCTGGTCAGCGAGGTACGCGAGTCGGGGCGGGGCGGCTTCTACCGGGCGTACGGCGACATCCGCCGGCTCGTCTGAGCCGCTGCCCGCCGCGCACCACCACCGATCGCCGTACTCCCGCCCCATGGCACGGTTTTCTTCTGCCGGCATTTCCGTATCTCCGGAACGGGACGTCGATCAGCCGGATCGGGAACTACACTGCTCGATGGCCGGGGTCCGGAAGTCCGGCAACTGCCGCCATCGTCCGCGCTCGCCCCGACCGCTACGGCTTCTTCGAGAGACGGAAGGTCGTCGAGGCTGATGCGTACGCCTGAGCCGGAACCACCTGTCCCGACCCGACCTGCCGAGGCCGCCGCCCCGGGCCTCGACCCGTTCCCGGTCGTCCCGCCCGAGGCGGCGGCGCTGGCGCCGGTGGACCCGATCCCGCCCGCTCCGCGCGGGCAGTGGATTCCACGGCAGGTCCCGAACGTCGAGGCGATTCGCCAGGCCGGCCGGGCGATGGCCGGCGGTGCGGCCCAGACCGCCGCCGCCGTCGCCGCCGGTGCGGCGCAGACCGCCGGGGCGGTGGCTGCCGGCGCGGCGCAGACGGCCGGGACTGTTGCCGCCGGTGCCGCGCAGACTGCTGGTGCGGTGGCCGCTGGCGCGGCGCAGACGGCCCGTACGGCCGCCACCCGGGGGAGCCGGCCGATCGTCAACCTCTTCGCCGGGATCGGCTACTTCTTCCGGGGCGTTGGGCGGTTCCTCCGCAGTCCGGTGCTCTGGTTCTACGCCCTGGCCCCGCTCGTGCTGCTGGCGTTGGTGCTGCTCGGGCTCGCGCACACCGTCGAGGCCGGTGCCGCCGTCGTGATCGGCTGGCTCACGTCCTTCGCCGAGAGCTGGCCACAGTGGATCCACAGCACCCTGGGCGAGATCCTGCACTGGGGCGTACGGATAGCCGTGCACTTCGCCCTCGGCTATCTCGTACTGCCGCTGAGCATCGTGCTCGGCGCACCGTGCTACGTCATGCTCGCCCGGCGACTGGAACGCCGGCTCGGTCCGGTCGATCCAACGGCCGGTCCCACCCCGACACCCTCGTTGTGGCGGGCGTCCGGCGTCGCCGTCCGGCAGGCGGTCCTGATCACCCTGGCGGTCCACCTCGGCTGGCTGCTGCTCGTGCCGCTGCTGCTGGTTCCCGGACTCAACGTGTTCGTGGCGATCGGTACGGTGGCCGTCTTCAACGGCTTCCTCGTCGGGCTGCTGATGCTGGCGATCCCGCTGCACCATCACGGCACGTCGACGTTCCGGGGGCAGTTCCGGGCGGTCTGGCGGCACCGGGCCAGCGCGATCGGCTTCGGCGCCACCAGCGGGCTGTTGCTGGGCGTACCGTCCATCCCGTTGCGGGCGGCCGTCGCGCCGATGGTCTTCACCGGCGCGGTACTGCTGCACCGCCGGATGCGCCGCGCCGACGCGTCGATGCTCGGTACGCCCACGCCCGCCGTGATGCCGGCGGCGCCACCCGCCCCGGCATCGCTGGCCGCGCTGGCACCCGCCCCGCCACCGACGGCCGCGCTGCCACCCACTCCGGCGCCACCGGCCGCGCTGCCGCCGGCTGGATCGGCGGACCACTGGACCGGCGGCTAGGCGCGTTCGGGCGCGTTCGGCGAGGAGTTGATTCTCGGGTCCGCGCTACTACTCGATCCACTCCCCGGCGCGCATCACCCGGACGACGTTCAGGTCGTCGTCGAGTACCAGCAGGTCGGCCCGCCAGCCGGGCAGCAGGGCGCCGACCTGGCCGAGCCCGATCGCCCGGGCCGGAGTGGTGGCGGCCATCCGGCAGGCGTCCACGATCGGTACCCCGGCGGCCACCGCCGCGCGCAGCGCCGCGTCCATGGTCAGCACGCTGCCGGCGATCGCCCCCGGCGAGGAGTCCGAGGTGGCGAGCCGTACGGTGCCGTCGGCCACCACCACCGGCTGGCCGCCCAACTCGTACTCGCCGTCCGGCATCCCGGCGGCGGCCATCGCGTCGGTGATCAGCGCGGCCCGGTCCGGTCCGGCCACCCCGGCGGCGAACGCCAGGGTGCCCTGGTGCAGGTGTACGCCGTCGGCGACCAGTTCGCAGACCACGTTCGGCGAGCCGAGCAGGGCGAACACCGGTCCCGGCTCCCGGTGGTGCGGGCTGGGCATGCCGTTGAACAGGTGGGTGGCCACGGTCGCGCCGGCGATCACCCCGGCACCGGTCTGCTCGTAGCTGGCGTCGGTGTGCCCGATCGCCGCGACGACCCGTCGGGAGACCAGCAACTCGATCGCGGCCAGCGCGCCGGGCAGCTCGGGGGCGAGGGTGACCATCCGGACCGCACCGTCGCCGACGGCGAGTAGTTCGGTCAGTTCGTCCAGCGACGGGGCGCGGAGGAACTTCGGGTTCTGTGCACCGCACCGCACCGCCGAGAGGTACGGCCCCTCGTAGTGCACGCCGGCCAGCACGCCCTCCTTGACCAGCGGCGCGTACGCCTCGGTGGCCTCTCGCATTAGCTCGTACGGCGAGCTGACCAGGCTGGCCAGCAGGCTGGTGGTGCCGTGCGTGAGGTGGAAGGCGGCGGCGGCCCGGGCGGAGTCGGCGTCACCGGTGGTGAAGGTGTGCCCGCCGCCGCCGTGGGTGTGTATGTCCACGTAGCCGGGGACGATCCAGTGCCCGTCCCGGATCGACGGATACTCGGCGACCGCCGATATCCGCTCGCCGTCCAGTTCCACGCACCCCTGCCGGATCACTCCGGTCGGGGTCACCACCTTGCCACTGACCCGGACGGTCATCTCGTCTCCTCGCCGCGTTCGTCGTCGCCGTGACGTGTCGCACCGGGCCGGCCGATCACCTCGGCAGGCCCGGGAAGGTCGTTCCCCCGCCGCATTCGCCATCGCCGCGCTCGTTACCGCCATCAGACCCCGGACCGTGCCGGCCGGGGGCTCCGCCGTGCCCGGTCACGTCGTGTTCAGGGCGTCGAGGGCGAGCAGGGCGGCGCCGAGGCAGCCGGCCTCGTCGCCGAGGGCCGCGCGCAGCAGCCGGGGCTCGGTCTGGAAGGTCAGACGCTGCCGGAGTGCGGTGCCGAGCGGGTCGAGCAGGTCGGCGCCGGCCTCGGCCAGGCCACCGCCGAGCACGACGACCTCGGTGTCGTAGAGCGCCTGGGCGATGGTCAGGCCGTCGGCCAGGGCGTCGATCGTCTCCCGCCACACCTGGGTCGCGTTCTGCTCGCCGCCCACCGCCCGGGCGACCACCTCGGCGGCGGTCGCCGGGATGCCGGTCAGCGCGGTGTAGCGCCGGCCGACGGAGGCGGCGGAGGCGACCGCCTCCAGGCAGCCGAGCCGGCCGCAGCCGCAGGGCGGTCCGTCGGGGCGTACGACGACGTGGCCCAGCTCGCCGGCGGCGCCGTGCGCGCCCGCGAAGGCCGACCCGTCGACCACGTGCGCGGCGGCGATTCCGGTGCCGATGGCGAGGAAGAGCACGTGCCGGGTGCCCTGTCCGGCGCCGAGCCGGGCTTCGGCGATGCCGCCGACCCGCACGTCGTGGCCGAGCGCCGCCGGCAGTCCGAGCCGCGTGCCGACCATCTCCCGCAGGGGTACGTCCCGGAAGCCCAGGTTGGCCGACCAGACCGCCCGGCCGGTGGTCTCGTCCACCACGCCCGGCACCGCCAGCCCGACGGCGACCGGAATCAGCCCGTTGGCCCGGGCCTTGCCGGCGAGCCCTTCGGCGACGTCCAGGATGCTCGCCGCCACGGCCTCCGGCCCCCGTTCGGCCCGGGTGTGGTGCCGTTCGGTGTGCAGAGTGCGGCCGTCCGGCCTGACCAGCGCGCACTTCATTCCGGTACCACCGACGTCGAGCGCGATCACCACGTCGCCGGTCCGGTCACCGTTGGCGGTGCCCGCGCCCGGCGTGGCGCTGTCGGTCACGCCAGCACCACGGACCGGGTCAGGTGCCGGGGCGCGTCCGGGTCGAGCCCGCGCCCCTTGGCCAGGGCGACCGCGAAGCGCTGCGCCAGGATCAGGTCGGCCATCGGGTCCAGCGGCGGCCGGCCGGCGGCCCAACCGCCGATCACCGCGTGTACGCCGTTGGTCCGGCTGTGTACGAACGCCGCCCCGGTCGCCGCGATGTCCTCGGCCAGCCCGTCCGGGATGTCGCCGAACGCCCAGACCACCCGGCCGGGCGCGGCGATCGAGATCGGTCCGTGCCGGTAGTCCATCGCCGGGTACGCCTCGGCCCAGGCGGTGGCCGCCTCGCGGCACTTGAGCGCCGCCTCGTGGGCGATGCCGACCGTCCAGCCCTTGCCGAGGAAGGTGATCTGCTCGACCCGGGCGGGGTCGAACGGCAGCGGGGCGCGTACCGCCACCTCGGCGTCGGCGGCCAGTGCGGAGATCTCGGTGCCGAGGTGGGCGCGGAGCAGGGCCAGGGTGCTGGTGGCGAACCGGGTCTGCACCACCGACCGCTCGTCGGCGAACGGCAGCGCGACGGACTTCTCGGCGAGGTCCACGGCCGGTGAACCGGCGTCGCCGACGATCACGGTGCTCGGCCGGCGCCCGCGCAGCGCGGCGAGTACGTCCAGCACCTCCGTGGTGGTGCCGGAGCGGGTGATCGCCACCACCCGGTCGTAGCGGCGGTCGAGCGGGAACTCGGAGGCCTGGAAGGCGTCGGTCTCGCCGTGCCCGGCGCGCTCGCGCAGCCCGGCGTACGCCATGGCCATGAACCAGGAGGTGCCGCAGCCGACGACCGCGACCCGTTCGCCCGGCCGGGGCAGTGCGCCGGTGGAGTCGGCGGCGAGTGCGGCGGCCTGTCGCCAGCACTCGGGTTGACTGCTGATCTCCGCGTCGACGTGGCCCATCGCAGCTCCTCGCGGGCGAGAAATCCGCACCGGCAGGCGGCGCCATGTGACGGCGGACCGGCCTGCGCAATACGGCTCGGTTTAACGGTCTTTCGCGCGTCATTCTGCGCGAAAGACCGCCGCCCTGGCAACCGCGCGCAGCTTTGCGCAGAACAGAGTTTTGCGGCTGCGCGTTTCGCGCACTATTGTGCACGGAATCTCCGCAACGAAGCTGGAGGCCCGGGGTGGATCGCTACGCGAGATGGAACGCGCTACTCGAACTGCTGACCGACACCGGTCGGGTCAGTGTCGAGGACGCGGCCGACCGGCTGGACGTGTCGCAGGCGACCATCCGGCGTGACTTCGACCAGCTCGCCCAACAACAGATGATCACGCGTACCCGGGGTGGGGCGGTCGCCAACGGCGTCTCGTACGACCTGCCGCTGCGTTACAAGACGGCCAAGCACTCGGCCGAGAAGCAGCGGATCGGTGCCGCCGCCGCGGCCCTGGTCGCCCCGGGGATGGTGGTCGGGCTCAACGGCGGTACCACGACCACCGAGGTCGCCCGAGGGCTGGCCGTCCGGCCCGACCTGAACAGCAGTGCCGACGGCGCCCAGTTGACAGTGGTGACCAACGCGCTGAACATCGCCAACGAGCTGCTGGTCCGGTCCCGGATGAAGATCGTGGTGGCCGGCGGGGTGGTCCGGCCGCAGTCGTTCGAACTGGTCGGCCCGCTCGGCGGCGCGCTGCTCCGCGAGGTCACCCTGGACGTGGCGCTGCTCGGGGTGGACGCCATCGACGTACAGCTCGGTGCGGCGGCGCACCACGAGGGCGAGGCGTCGATGAACAACCTGATGGTGGCGCGGGCCAAGCGAGTCGTGATCATTGCCGACTCGTCCAAACTGGGCGGGCACGCCTTCGCCCGGATCTGCCCGATCGAACGCGTCGAGACGCTGGTCACCGACTCCGGCGCCGACCCGGCGACGGTGCAGGCGTTCCGGGACGCCGGCGTCAACGTCGTCACCGCCTGATCCTCCACCGACGGCGGGACCGCTCGCGGCCGTCCGACGCTCCACCTGCCCGACGTCGCTCCGTAGTCAATCTTGCGGGCCGCTTGACAGGCTAAAGCTAATCACATTAGCTATATGGCTATGAAGCATCCGCAGGTCATTCCGCCCCCGCCGTCCGCCGTCACCCGGACCCGACCCGGTGCTGTCCTGCTCGCCGCCGTCGGTGCCCTGTTCGTCCTCTATCCGGCCGTCCGGCCCTGGGGCGACGAGTCCACCCCGGCCGGAGCGGTCGCGGCGATGGGTTCCACCGCGTGGGTGACCTCGCACCTGTTCGCCATGATCGGCTTCGTCCTGCTTCCTCTCGGGCTTCTCGCGCTGCGTCGAGCGGTCGACGGCACCCCGGGGCAACGGCCGGCGGTCGCCGCGCTGCTGACCGGGTGGATCGGCGCCGGGCTGGTCCTGCCGTACTACGGCGCCGAAGACTTCGGCCTGAACGCCCTCGCCCGCGAGGCCGCCGAGGGCCAGCCGTTCGACCTGCTCGCCGTCGTCGAGGCCGTACGCTTCGGTCCGGCCGCGGTCAGCACCTTCGGGATCGGACTGCTGGCGCTGGGCGTCGGCGCGATTCTGGCCGCGCTGGCGGTCTGGCGGTCGGGGACGCTGGCCCGCTACAGCGGGATCCCGTTCGCACTCGGGTTCGCCCTGTTCCTGCCGCAGTTCTTCACGCCCGCAGCGGTGCGGATCACGCACGGCGTGCTCGTCGGGATCGGCTCGGCCTGGCTGGCCTGGGAACTCTGGAGAGCGGAAACCCGCTAGCCCGAGCGACTCGGCCGACGACTCGGCAGAACGATTCAGCCGAACGATTCGTTCGAAGGGCGGGGCGGAGCGGCGTCTCGGGCCACCAACGGGCGATGTGGACGAACCGGGCATCGCCGTACGGTCGTCTCCGTCCAGTCCGAATCAGTGATGGCGAGGTGTTTCCGATGACCGGACACGACGACGAGCGGAGGCGGTTCCTGCGGCGGGCCGCCGGTGCCGGCGCGGTGGCGATCGGTGCGGCGGTGACCGCGAGCG
This sequence comes from Plantactinospora endophytica, assembly GCF_016862915.1. Lineage (GTDB taxonomy): Bacteria > Actinomycetota > Actinomycetes > Mycobacteriales > Micromonosporaceae > Plantactinospora > Plantactinospora endophytica. The sequence goes on from NZ_BONW01000001.1 coordinate 317,674, forward strand.
GGGTGGCGGTGGGTCCGGGCGGGGCTGCCCAGGCGTCCCCACCGGACCGCCGGAGGCCGGACAGCCCGGTCGTGGGTACCTGGCGTGGTGTCGTCACGTTGCCGCACGAGGAGGAGGTGGCACTCTTCACCTTCCTGCCGGACGGCTTCTTCCTCTCCTTCGCCCAGGGGATGCACATCGCCACCGGGCGCTGGGAGCCGACCGGGCGGCGTACCGCCACGTTCACCCTCTGGCAGGTGCTGCCGGAGGACCTGAAGGGGATGCCGCTGCGCTACAACGGCGAGGTCCGGGCCCTGCACCACGCCGAGGTACGCGGCGACACGCTGACCAGCCAGGGCACCTACCGGGGGCTCGACATCGACGGCAACGAGACCGGCCGGGGGCCGGTGAGCGCCCGGGCCACCCGGTTCGACATCAGCACCTTCTGAGCATCAGCCCCTTCTGAGCATCAGCACCTTCTGAGCATCAGCCCCTTCTGAGCATCAGCACCTTCTGAGCATCCGACGGACCGAACCGGCCGACCCGGCTCAGCGGACCAGACCGGCGCGGTGCGCCAGGATCGCCGCCTGCACCCGGTTGCTGAGCTGGAGCTTGGCGAGCAGCCGGCTGACATGGCTCTTCACGGTGGCCTCGCTGAGATAGAGTCGCCGGCCGATGTCACTGTTGGTCAGTCCCTCGCCGAGCGCGACCAGCACCTCCCGCTCCTTGTCGGTCAGCACGTCGAGCCGGCGGAGGGCATCGTGCCGGTGCGGGTCGGCCGGCTCGGCGAACCGGTGCAACAGCCTGCGGGTGACCTGCGGCGACAGCATGGCATCACCGGCGGCGGCGCTGCGTACCGCCGCAGCCATCTGGTCGGCGGTGGCGTCCTTGAGCAGGAAGCCGACCGCGCCGTGCCGGAGCGCCGTCGCCACGTACTCGTCGAGGTCGAAGGTGGTCAGCACGACCACCTTCGGCGGCACCACGAACCTGGCCAGCGCGGCGGTCGCGTCGAGCCCGTCGGCACGGGGCATCCGGATGTCCATCAGCACCACGTCGGGGCGCAGGTCGCGCGCCTGGCGCACCGCCTCGTCCCCGTCGCCGGCCTCGCCGACCACCTCGATGTCGTGGTAAGGGTCCATGATGGTCCGGAGCATCGCCCGGACCATCCACTCGTCGTCCACGACCAGCAGCCGGATCATGACCGAGCCTCCAGGTCCGGGTCCGCCAGCGGGAGCCGGGCCGAGACCTCGAACCCGCCGTCGGCCAGTCGACGGGTGCCCAGGGTGCCACCGACCAGCCGGACGCGCTCGGCGATGCCGAGCAGCCCGTGCCCGCCGCCCGGCGCCACGGCCGGTGCGCTGGTGCCGCCGTCGTCCCGGACCACCAACCAGAGTCCGTCGCCGTCCGAGCCGACCGCCACGGTGGTACGGGCGTCATAAGCGTGCTTGTGCACGTTGGTCAGCGTCTCTTGCACCACCCGGTAGACCGCGTGTTGCACCAGGGCCGGGGCGGAGAGTCCGGCCTGCACGGAGAGTTCGACGGTGTGCCCGAGCGCCCGGGACGCGGCCACCAGCTCGGCCAGGTCGTCGAGGCCGGGCTGTGGCCGAAGCGGCGCGTCGGCACCGTCCCGTAGCACGCCGACCAGGGTACGCAGCTCGGCCAGCGCCTCCCGGCCGATGCCCTGGATCCGGCCGGCGATGGCCACCGCGTCCCGCCCCCGCGTCGACTCCAGCGCGGTGGCGTGCAGCACCATCAGCGCGACCCGGTGCGTGACCACGTCGTGCATGTCCCGGGCGATCTGCGCCCGCTCCTCGGCCCGGGCCTGGTCGATCCGGAGCCGCTCCTCGCGCTCGTTACGCCGGGCGCGCTCCTCCAGGTTCGCCAGCACCTCCCGGCGGGACGACAGATAGAGCCCGACCAGTACCGGCAGGATGCAGAGCGCGATGCTGAGCGGTGCGCCCGCGTCGCCGCCGTTGGACCGCCAGATCGGCCAGGCCACCGCGGTCACCATGACGGCGGTGAGCGCGATCCGCAGCCGGGCCGAGCGCAGATGGGCGCCGACGGCGTACTGCGCCAGGATCGTCCCGGGGTACGCCCCGACGACGGCCCAGCAGAGCAGCGCGGAGCCGTACAGCAGCAGTGGCCGATCGCGCCGGACCAGTACGGCGAGCCCGGTGAGCACCCCGAGGACGGCGTTGACGGCCAGCGGGGCGCGACGACCGACGAGCGGGGAGCCCTCGAACAGTCCGGACTGGAACCCGTCCCACACGCCGGCCAGCACGCAGACCGCGACGAGCGGCAGGTCCACGGCGAGGCGCTGGCGGGGACCCATGCCGGAGAAGTCTATGCAGGTCGGCGACGTGTCGCCTCGGCCGTTGGACTCATCCGAAAGTAGTGCCGGGCGCCGACACCGGGCGACCATCGGGCGGCGGGTCGAGTCAGCTCGGCCGATGGCGCCCGGATCGGCCGAACCTAGCGTCGGGGCATGTCTATCGATCTCCGACCCGAACTCGCCGGGCCGGCCCCCCGTCGGTCCCGGCCCGCCCTCGTCACGGCACTGCACTGGGTCTTCGTCGGTTTCGCCGCGCTGGCCGTCGGGATGCTGCTCGATGGCTCCGACGCCGCCGTACTCCGCACAGCGGCACTGGTCGGCTACCCGGTGGCGGTGCTGCTGTCGGTGGTCGCCGCGCTGCGCGGGCCGGAGCGCGGTCGCCGGATCAGCATCGTGCTGCACCTGGTCATGGCGCTGGCGCAGTTCGTCTTCAGCATCCCGGCCACGGTCGCGCTGCTCGGTATCCCGCTGTCGCTGACCATCCTGGCGCTGAGTCGGCCGAGGTTTCCCCGAATGTCGCCCCGGATCCGGAAGATCTGGCTGATCCTGCACGTCGGCTTCAGCGTCGGCTGGCTCGGGGTGGCGCTCACCATGACCGTACTGGCGATTGTCGGCAGCGCCGCCGAGTCGCACGCGCTCCGGCGCGGCGCGTACGAGGTGTTGCACGTCGTCGACCTGGCGGCGGCGATCCCGTCGATGTTCCTCGCCATCATCACCGGCCTGGTGCTCTCGCTCGGTACGAAGTGGGGACTGGTCCGGCACTGGTGGGTGCTGGTCAAGTTCGCCATCTCGGTGAGCATCCCGCTGCTCGCCGGGACCGTGGAGAGTGCGCTCGCCGACGAGTTGGCGCTGCGTACGGTCGATCCGACCGCCGAGCCGGGTGCCACCGGCATCGCCCTGACGGCATGCCTGGCCGGGTTCACCGTCGCGCTCTGGGGCGCCACCATCCTGTCCGTGGCGAAGCCGTGGCCGCGTACCCGATGGGGCGCTCGGCCGACGCCCGGGAGCGGGCGGCCCGCCGGCCCTCGGTCGCTCCGGCGCGGCTGACGAGGCTACCGACGAACCAGCGACGACCAGCACCACAGCGAAGCCCCCTGCCCAACGCAGAGGGCTTCGCGCTGTGTTGGGCAGAGGGCTTCGCAACCGAAGTAGCGTGTATAGCGTGGTAGCGTGCAAAGCGATGGTACGGTGTCGGTCGTTACCGGACGTAAGCGATGCCGGACGTGACCAGAGAGGCCGAGATGGCTGCCGTACTGGAGATCGAGGGTCTGCGCAAGACCTACCGGAGTAGACGCCGGGGGACCAGACAGGCGTTGGACGGGTTCGACATGCGGGTCGAGGCCGGACAGGTGCACGGGTTCCTCGGACCCAACGGCTCGGGCAAGACGACCACGCTGCGTACGCTGCTCGGGCTGATCCGGCCGAACGGCGGCCGGATGGCGATCCTCGGCCAGGAGGTGCCGGCGGCGCTGCCCTCGGTCGCCGGCCAGGTCGGCGCGATCGTGGAGTCCCCGCAGTTCTTCCCGCACTTCTCCGCCCGGGACACCCTCTCGCTGCTGGCCGGCGCCGGTGGTGTGCCGCAGACCCGGGTGATGGAGGTCTTGGAGCTGGTCGGGCTGCGGGAGCGCGCCAAGGACCGGGTCAAGACCTACTCGCTGGGCATGAAGCAGCGGCTCGCCGTCGCCTCCGCCCTGCTGAAGAACCCGAAGCTGCTGATCCTGGACGAGCCGGCCAACGGTCTCGACCCGGGCGGCATCCGGGAGATGCGCAGCCTGATGCGCGACCTCGCCGCCTCCGGCATGACGGTGGTGGTCTCCAGCCACATCCTCGGCGAGGTGCAGCTCATCTGCGACTCGGTCACCATCATCTCGCTGGGCCGCCGGGTCGCCGCCGGGCCGGTCGCCGAGGTACTGGCCGAGCACTCCGGCAACGGGCTGCGGGTACGCCTGGAGGCGGTCACCGACCTGCCGCACGCCGCCGACCTGCTCACCCGGGCCGGCGCGCGGGTCACCCCGCACGACGACCACCTGCTGGTGTACGACGTGGACAAGCCGGCCACCGTCACCCGTACCCTGGCCGCCGCCAACCTCTACGTCAGCGAACTGGCCACTCTCACCGTCGACCTGGAGAGCGTCTTCCTCGAACTGACCGCCACCGCCCCGGTACCCGGTCAGCACCGCCAGGTGGACCAGTCCGTGGTGGTCGACGGCTCCTCCGGCGACCCGACGACGTCGAACGGGGGGTGGGGGGTGTGAACCTCTACACCACTGAACTGCGCCGGCTCGGCAAGCGGCGGTTCGTCCGCTACCTGACCCTGGCCGGGCTGCTCGTGCTGGTCGCCGTCGCGGTCGGCATGTTCCTCACCAACCAGAAGATCGGGCCGGCCCAGGTCGCCGAGGCGGAACGCGTCGCGGAGCGGGACTACCAGCAGAACGTCGCGATGACGCAGCAGTTCCGGGCGGAGTGCGAGCGGGCGAAGGTGGCCGGCGACGCCCCACGGGACCGCTTCCCCGAGGACTGTTCGAGCATCACGCCGCCGCCCCGGGACGCGTTCCAGGCCGAATGGCACCTGCCGGCCACCTTCGAGTTCCGTGAGGAGTTCGCCGAAACGCTGATCACCGTGACCGCCGTACTCGCGCTCGTCGCGTTCGTCGGCGGTGCGTCGTTCGTCGGTGCCGAGTGGAGTACCGGCGGCATGATGAACCTGCTGCTCTGGCGACCGCAGCGGATCCGGGTACTGCTCACCAAGCTGGGCGCGCTGCTCTCCGCGCTGTTCGGCGTGACGGTGCTGGCCGGCGTGCTCTGGACGGCGGCGTTCTGGGCGACCGGCAGCCTCCGGGGCAGCACCGCGGGGATGACCGCCGGGGCCTGGCAGTCGTTCGGGCTGACCGGACTGCGCGGGCTCGCCCTGGTACTGCTGGCCGGTGCGCTCGGCTTCGGCCTGGCCTCGCTCGGCCGGCACACCGCACTGGCGCTGGGCGGGGTGCTCGGGGTGATGGTGGTCGGACAGTTCGGTCTGGGCGTCGTACTCGCGATGGCGCAGGTCAGGTTCATCGAGAGCTGGCTGCTGCCGACGTACCTGCTGGCCTGGATGAACAAGAAGGTGACGTTGCAGGACTGGGCCGCCTGCCAGGCGTCGTACACCGGGGAGTGCGAGCCGCTGACCAGGGACATCACCTGGCAGAGTTCGTCGGTCCTGTTCGCCGTCTCGTTGGTGGTGGTGCTCGGCGGGGCGATCTGGTCGATGCGGCGGCGGGACATCACCTGACGGTCCCGGTCGCCCCGTCGGGCTGACGGGGGTCGGGGGCGGCGGCCGGGGGGCGCCGCCCCCGGCGGTCGGTGCGGTCTTGGCCGGGCGTCGGTAGGCTGGTGAACTGTTCGCAGGTCGTGCCGTGTCTGACCCCCGGAGGAGCGCCGATGAGGAACCCCTCTGCTCCGGCCGACGACGAATCCATCCCGGCCGGCGGGAGGTCCGTCCCGGCCGACGGAAGAGCCATTCCGGCTGCCGGCGACGAGGTGGGCGGTCCCGCCGGACGGGCCGGGGCGGCACACGTTCCGCAGCCGCGTTCCGCCCCCGGAGCGGAGTCGGACGACGTACCCGAGATCGACGACGTACCGGATATCCCCGCCCCGGCGCGACCGGCCGACCCGGCGCTCTCCGAACGGGAGCGGGAGATCCTGGCCTTCGAACGGCGCTGGTGGAAACATGCCGGCGCCAAGGAGCAGGCGATCCGGGACGCGTTCGACCTCTCCGCGACCCGCTATTACCAGCTCCTCAACGGGCTGCTCGACAATCCGGCCGCGATCGAGGCCGAGCCGGTACTGGTCGCCCGGCTCCGCCGGCTGCGTGCCGCCCGCAGTCGCAACCGCCGCCGCTGACCCGTCCGGGTCGCCGACGCGGCGCCACTCGGGCCACCGGCGACCGGCTACCGTCCGCTCCGGCGTCGGCTACTTCTCGTAGGTGCGCAGCCCGTTGCCGAGTGCGATGAAGGTCGGCGCCCACTCGCCGATGAAGATCCCCCAGCGGTCGGCCCGGTCGATACCGGCGGACTCCATCTGCTTCGACAGGCACCAGCTCAGGAACGACAGCCCGATACTGGCCGCGCCCGCCATGTACATGTGCTCGGCCCGCAGGCCCATCCGGTGCAGGTGCTCCAACATCTGCGATCCCCCCTCGCGGTCAGGCCCCTGCGGATGACGCTACCGTGCGTAATCCCCGCTGGTCGGCGGGTTACCCGGATGTGTGTCGAGCGCCCGGGTTCCGGTTCGACCGGATCGCTCGCCGGACCATGCTGCGGTCCCGCCCCGCCCTGTGCCGGCGGGGATCGCCGTCGGGTCCGGGCCCGTCGGTACCGTTGCCGCCATGACCGCTCCGGCGCGACCGGTGGCGGAGGCGTTCGGGCCGCCCCGCCCGACCGGCCGCCGAGCGAGCGATCGGATATCGGTGACCCGTCGATTCCTGCCGGGCCGGGTGGCGATTCGCGGTAGACAGGACGCAGGTCCATCCCGTGGACAGGACGCAGACCCACCCCGCGGACAGGACGCAGATCCATCCGTCGCAGCGCCGGGAGCCGCCGATGACACCGCCAGGCCGGGACCAGCCGGGATTCCGCCGATGATGCGGGTGCGCTCGGCCTCGGTGCCGGCGCCGGGGCGGCTGGAGAACGAGGACCACGTCTTCCGGTACGGGGAACTGGTCGGCGTACTCGACGGGGCGACGGTGCCGGAGGGTTTCGACACCGGCTGCGTACACGGACCGGCCTGGTACGTCCGGCGGCTCGCGGCACGGCTCGGCCTGGCCGCCGCCGACCGGCCCGCCGCCGCGCTGACCGGCAACCTCGCCGCCGCCATCCTCGCGGTACGTGCCGACCACGACGGTGCCTGCGACCTGGATCATCCCGGCACCCCGTCGGCCACCGTCTGCCTGCTCCGGCACGGCGGGGACTCCGTCGACTACCTGGTGCTCTGCGACAGCCCACTGGTACTCGACCTCGGCGAGCGGATCCAGGTGATCTCCGACGAGCGGCTCGGCACGGCAATGGCCGACCTGCGGCAGAAGGCGCACACCGTGGCCCGGATCGGTGGCGAGGCGGACCCGGCAACCCGGTTCCGCCGGTCGGTGTCGTTGCAGCGGGAGCAGATGAACCAGACCCACGGGTACTGGGTCGCCGCCGCCAATCCCGACGCGGCGTACCACGCGGTCGCCGGCACCCTGCCGCTGCGCGGGCCGGACCGGGTACGCCGGGCCGCGCTGCTGACCGACGGCGCCTCGGTCGCGGTCGAACAGTTCGGCCTCTTCGACTGGCGGGGCCTGCTCGACCTGCTCACCGAGGCCGGGCCGGGCGAGCTGATCCGCCGGGTACGGCTGGTGGAGGCCGGCGACGGCCATCAGCGCGGCGGCTTCAAACGGTACGACGACGCGACCGCCGTGCTCTGCGAGTTCGACGACTGAGCACCGGTCGGCCCGGGTGGGGGCGCGGGGGCCGGGTGGGAAACGGGTGGCGGTGGTCGTCGGGTACGGCGACGATCGGCGTCGTGACGATCCCGCAGCGGCAGGTCCGGGCCGGCTTCACCGACGAGACGATCACGGTCTACCAGGCGTACTCGCCGGTGATCGCCGAGCCCGCGTTGGCTGCCGGCCGATTCGTCGCCCCGTTCAAGCGGGAGCGGATGACCTGGATCAAGCCGTCCTTCCGGTGGATGATGTACCGCTGCGGCTGGGCGGGGAAGCCCGGTCAGGAGCGGGTACTCGCGGTCGAGATCACTCGGGACGGCTTCGAGTGGGCGCTCGGCCGGGCCTGCCTGAGCCACTACGACCGGGACCGCTATCCGAGCCGGTCGGACTGGGCAGCGCGGCTGAAGACCAGCCCGGTACGCGTGCAGTGGGATCCGGAGCGCTCGCTTGAGCTGGCGCCGCTGCCGTACCGGTCCCTCCAGGTCGGGCTGAGCGGCCCGGCCGTCGAGCGGTACGTCGACGAGTGGACCGTCGAGATTCGTGACGTCACGGCGGTCGCGCAGGCGATCCGGACACACCTGCGGGCCGGGGAGCGGGACGCGGCGAGTGCGCTGCTCCCCGCCGAGCGGCCGTACCCGCTCCCGGAGCAGGTGGCGGTGGCCATCAGGGCGTCCTGAGCCGGCGGTGTCGGTGATCGCCAGCCTGCTGCGGTTCGGCGCGGCGCCTACCCTGCCCGTCCGGGGTGCGTTCCGGGTCCGCCGGCCGGTGCCGGAGCCGGCACGACCAGCCAGTCGGTGAGGGGGTCACCGGTCGGGTCGGGGTGGCCCGAACGGCGCGGACCTGACAAACCGGTGGACGCGGCGGCGCCCCGGCGAGAAGCATCGGAGCCGTGACTCGTGAGGTACGGCTGACGCCGGTAGACGAGCAGAATCTCGAACCGCTGCTGTCGGTGGCGGTCGCCGAGGCGGAGCCGGACGAGGTGATGCCCCCGGTCGAGGCGCCGGCCGGCTGGTCACAGGCCCGCCGCGACGCCTTCCGGGAGTTCCACCGGGCGAACTTCGGCGGCCTGGACGGGCCGACCGGCAACCTGATGTACGCGATCGTCCAGGACGGCGACGTGGTCGGCATGGTCCGGCTGGGCCGGCGGCGTGCCGAGCCGGGCACCCTGGAGACCGGGATGTGGCTCGGCAAGTCCACCCGGGGCCAGGGCATCGGACTGATCGCGCTGCGGCTGCTGCTCGCCGAGGCGGTCCAGGCCGGCGCCCGGCGGGTGGTGGCCGAGACCCGGGCGGACAACCTGCCCGCGCTGAACCTGCTGCGCCGCTGCGGCGCGGTGCTCGGCGACGACACCGGCGACGGCCACGGCGACGGTACGGCGATCCGGGCCGAGATCCGGCTCGGGGTCAGCGAGGACGTGGCCGGCGCCTGGTGAGGCCGGCACGGCGACGCGGATCAGTCGACCGCGCCCGGGCGCAGGCCGGCGAAGACGATCTCCAGGGTGCGCTCCCGCAGCCCGGCGTCCCAGTTGCCGTGCAGGGCACCCTGGCACAGGCCGGCGAGCAGCGCCATCACCTCCGGCAGGCGTACCCGCCGGTCAACGAGGCCGGCGTCCTGTGCCTGACGCAGCAGCCCGTGTACCGCCTCTCCGAGGACGTCCAGTACCGCCGGGAGCTGGATCTCGACACCGGTCCGGGCCAGCAGGTCGGCGACCGGCTTCTTCGTCGCGGCCTGCTCGACGGTCCGGCCGAAGAACGTACCCAGCCCGGTGCCGGTCGGGTTGTCGCGGGACAGGATCGCCGCCTCCTCGACCAGTTGGGCGAGCAGGTTCTTCATGATCGCGGCGAGCAGGTCGTCCTTGGTGGAAAAGTGTCGGAAGACCGTACCGATGGCGACCCCGGCCCGGGCCGCCACCTCCTCCGTCGACGCCGCCGCCCCGTACTCGGCGAACACCTCTTCGGCGGCGGCCAGGATCCGGGCCCGGTTGCGCTGCGCGTCGGCGCGCAGCGGCCGGCCGGCGTCGGCGGACCGGGACGTCATCCGAGGTCACCCTCCTCCGAGAACGAGTACCGGCCCGAGCGGCCCGACCCTGCCGTGCGGGACCGGCCCGAGCCTGCCGCACGGGATCGGGGCCGAACTGACGGCATTGGTGTCACCGCTGTGCGGCGTAGGCGGCCAGCCAGGCGACCTGGGTCGGGTCCAGGGACGGCCGGACCCGGTCCCGGGCGCTGGCCACATGTCCGGCGTGCACCGTACTGGCCTCCAGCGACTCCCGCATCGCCGCCAGCGCCGCCTCCCGGACCAGCGCCGCACAGTCGGCTGCGGAGAAGCCGTCCAGCTCCTCGGCCAGGGACGCCAACTCCACCTCCTCGGCCAGCGGCACCGACCGGGCCGCCGCCTTCAGGATCTCGGCCCGGGCGGCGGCGTCCGGCGGCGGTACGTAGACCAGCCGTTCCAGCCGGCCCGGCCGGAGCAGCGCCGGGTCCACCAGGTCCGGCCGGTTCGTCGCGCCGATCACCACCACGTTGCGCAGCGGCTCCACCCCGTCCAGTTCGGTGAGCAGCGCCGCGACCACCCGGTCGGTGGTGCCGCCGTCGGTGGCCTGGCCGCGTACCGGGGCGAGCGCGTCGACCTCGTCCAGGAAGACCAGGGTCGGGGCAGCCTCCCGGGCCCGGCGGAACAGCTCCCGGACCGCCCGCTCGCTCTCGCCCACCCACTTCGAGAGCAGTTCCGCGCCCTTCACCGACAGCACGTTCGCCCGACCGGTACCGGCCAGCGCGCTGACCAGGAACGTCTTGCCACAGCCCGGCGGCCCGTAGAGCAGTACGCCGCGCGGTGGCTGCACGCCGAGCCGGGCGAAGGTGTCCGGATAGTTCAGCGGCCACAGCACCGACTCGGTCAACACCTCCTTGACCTCGGCCATGTCCCCGACGTCGTCCAGGGTCACGTCGGCCAGCTCCAGCATCGAGGACTCGGCCATCGACGTCGGCCGGACCACCTCCAGCGCCGCCGAGAAGTCCGCCATCGCCACCGTCGGGGCGGTCGCCTCCTTCTGCCGCAGCGCGGCGCGTACCCCGGCCTCCCGGGCCAGCGCGGCCAGGTCAGCGGCGACGAATCCGGGGGTACGGGCGGCCACCTCGTCCAGCCGGACGTCCTCGGCCAGCGGCATCCCCCGGGTCAGCACCGTCAACTGCTCCCGCCGCAGCGCGGCGTCCGGCAACGGGATCGCGATCTCCAGCGAGAGCAGGTCGGGGGCGCGCAGTGCCGGGTCCACCGACTCGGGGCGGCTGGTCGTGCAGACCACGGCCGCTCCGGCACGTACCGTCTCGGCGAGCAGTTGGCGGAAGACCGTACCCACCGGGTTGGGTGTGTCGCGCGGGGCCAGCGCCTCGACGTCGGAGACCAGCAGCACTGCGGGCGGTGTCTCCCGGACCGAGGCGGCGGCCTCGCGCAGCCGGCGGGCGGCGGCGTCGTTGGTAAGCGCGGCGACCTCGGGCGCCCAGATCGCGGCGAACCGGGCACCCACCGCGCCGGCCACCGCCCGGACCAGCGCCGACTTGCCCGAGCCTGCGGGACCGGTCAGCAGTACGCCGAGCGAGACCGTGGTGCCCAGCCGGCCCAGCACCTCGCGGTGGTGGAAGCCGAGGTCCAGCAGTTCGGTCAGCTCCTCGGCCTGGGCCCGCAGTCCGGGCAGCTCGTCCAGGCCGGGCGCCGGATCCGGCACCGGCCCGGTCGCCGCCCCCGGGGACGGGCCGGCGGTCACCGCCCGCACCTCGGCCGCCGTGGTGCCGTGCGTGGCGTGGCCGTCCTGCCAGCCGACCACGCTGTCCATGGTGACCAGCACCGAACCGGTCCCGCCGTCCGTGTCGGCCAGCCCGGTCGGACCGGTCGATCCGGTCAGCCCACCCGGACCGGTCGGTCCGGTCGCGGACTCCGCCGAGGTGACCGTCAGCAGGGTGCTGGTCCAGGCGTAGCCGACGGTGTTCGCCAGACTGCGCCGGGCCGCCTCCACCAGGGTCCGCACCGCCGCGTCGGGGAGTACGTCCTGGGGCAGCAGGGAGACGTCGTCACCGGCGGTCACCATCTTGCCCAGCAGTGCGAGGCGGAGCATCTCCGGCGAGACGACGGCGACGATCTCCGGCGGCCCGGTCAACACCACCCGACGGGCGGCCACCACCGGGGTCGGCGCGACGGTGACCTGACTGCCGTCCCGTACGCCGAGGTTGCCGAGGACCAGGTCGTCGGCGTAGAGCAGGGCGCGGCTGGCGGACGGCTCCGCCCGGGCCACGATCCCGGCGGTGCTCCGGCGCCCGGTGAGGCGTACCGGGGCGCCGGGGTGCAGGCCCAGCGCGGTGAGCACCTCCGGATGCAGCCGGACGATGCCCCGGCGGGCGTCCAGCGCGGCCGGCCGCAGGCTGGCGGTGAGCGTGAGATCCCGACCCGTCACCGGCCGAGAGTACCGACCGGGAGCCAGCCGCCGGGACACGACGACGCCCCGTGACCGGCAGTCCGGTTCCGGTCACGGACCTCCGTCGCCCGTCGACGGCGTCGGTCGACCGGTCACCGCCGCCGAAACAGCGTCAACACGCCGGCTCAGCCGCGCCCGTCGGGGCCGACAGCGGAGGCGGACGCCACCACCGCGCTGGGTCAGGGATGGTCGTCGGGGCCGAGCAGGGACGGGTCCCGCCGGATCAGGTCGGCGAGCCGGGCGGCGGCGTCCGGTGCCGGTGGGTCCTCCGGAGCCGCCCAGCTCGGCACCGTCCGGACCGACATCGGCCAGGAGTGCGGCGGCTGCCCGGCGCTCGGCAGCGCCGGCTCGGCCGCCGGTCGTACGGTCACCTCGCCGTCCGTCCAGGCCACGTGCATCGCCGAGATCTTCGGCCCGTCGGCGACCCACATCGTGACCGCCACGTTCGGATGCTGCGCGACGACTCGTAGTACCGCCTCGGTCACCTCGTCGACCGGTGATCCGGCCCGGGCCGCCGCCTCCTGGGCCCGCCGCCGTTGCAGCGCCTCCCGGCGCTCCATCCGTGCCAGTGCGTCGTCCAGTTCGCCCCTCATCGTGTCACCTTCCCCGGCCCGCCACCGACCCGTGGCGGCGGACCGTCGCGGGCTAAGTGTCCCGCTCCCGGATCGCTCGATCCAGGGCCCGATCCAGCACGATCAGTAGGGCGTCGCGTACCGAAAGTCGATCTCGGGCGTCGAACTGGACCAACGGGACGTGTTCCCCGATCGCCAGTGCCCAGCGGATCGCCGTCAGGTCGTGCGCGATCTGGCCGTCGAACGCGTTGACCGCGACGACGAAGGGTAGCCGGGCCCGTTCGAAGTAGTCGATGGCGGGATAGCAGTCGTCGAGCCGGGACGAGTCCACCACCACCAGCGCCCCGAGCGCGCCCCGGGCCAGGTCGTCCCACATGAACCCGAACCGGGACTGTCCCGGCGTGCCGAAGAGGTACAGCTTCAGGCTGCGGTCGATGGTCACGCACCCGAAGTCCATCGCCACCGTGGTGGTGGTCTTCTCGGACCGGATTCCCGGGTCGTCGACGCCGATTCCGGCGGTGGTCATCTCCGCCTCGGTGGTCAGCGGCGCGATCTCCGAGATGGCGCCGACCGTGGTGGTCTTGCCGACCCCGAAGCCCCCGGCGATGAGGATCTTCACCGGGATCGGCGGCGCGGTGCCCCGCCGCTGCTCGGGCCGGCTCGCCCCGGCCGGGTCGCCTCCGGCGTCCCGGGCGTGCCGGGGCGGGACATGGCGGGCGGGCGGGGCGTACCCGGCCGGCAGCGCACGCCCGGCCGCGAGGCCGTGTCCCGCCGGGCTGCCGTACCGGCCGGGTGCGCTGTTCGCCAGTGGGCCGGCCGGCGGCGAGGCGGGCCAGTCAGGAGATCGCACGAAGTCCATCGATCACTCGCATAATGAGGTCGGGGTCGTGGGCATCCTCGACGGCACAGACGTGTACGTCGAGGTGGCCGGCGGCCCGCAGGTCACCGACCAGGATCTTGGTGACGCCGAGATGCATCCGCAGCCGCGCGGAGATCTCCGCCACGGACATCGGCTCGACGCACAGCGCGACGATTTCCTGGAGTTCCGAGGAGAGCCGGTCGACCGGCGGGCTGGTCCAGGACATGCCGTCGATCCTGGCCGTCACCTGGGTCTCCAACCCGATCGCCGGATCGGCCCCGGCGACCCGTCCGGAGGTCAGCACGAACGGGCGCAGCCCGGTCGGCACCGGCGCCACCGTCGGCAGCTCCCCGGTGTCGGCCTCCGGCTCGGCCTCCTCCTCCGCCAGCGCGGCCTGGAGGTAGGGGCGGATCCGGACCGTCGACAGTATCTCCGGCGCGGTCTCCGGCTCCGGTTCCGGCGACTCGCTCCGTTCCCCGCCGGCAGGCCGACGGCCGGGCTCGCCGATGCCCTCGCTCCGCTCGGTCATGCCGGCCCCTCACCCCGCCCCGGGTCGTCGCGCGGCGTACGGCGTGGCTGGCCGTCCACCGCAGCACCCGTGGTCACGACTGGACGGAGTTCTTCAGTTCGACGATCAGCCGAGGGGTGAGCGCGCCTCCGGCCCGACCGGCGAACAGGGTCATCTCGTAGGCGACGGTGCCGAGGTTGGCCGACCGGTCGGCGACCACCCCGAGGACCGAACCGCTGCTGATCGCGCTGACCAGCAGGTAGCCGTCGGTCATGTCCACCACCACCCGGTTGAGCGCGCCCAGCGTGTACCAGTTGGCGGCTCCGCTGGCCAGGCTCGTCATCCCGGAGACCACCGCGGCGAGTCGCTCCGCGTTGGACCGGTCCTTGATCGACGACATGGCCATCAGCAGCCCGTCGGAGGAGACCGCGATCGCCTCCTTTACGCCGGCCGTGCCGGACGTGAACGAGTCCAGCAGCCAGTTGAAGGTGCGCGCCTCCTGGCTCAACTCGCCGGTGCTCGCTGCCTGCTGGTCCTGCTCGGTACGGATGAAGGGAGTGCTCATCGTGGGGTTCCCTCTTCGTGGCGATGATCGGTGCGGACTTCGCTCAGCGCGCGGGCGACGCCGGACTCGAACTGCATCATCAGCTCGCGGACCTTGTCGGGGTCGTCCGGTGGGGCGGAGACGGACGGCGCCTGGCCGAGCGGGGTGGTCGGCAGCGGGACGCTGAGGTTGGCCCCGGGGACCCGCCGGTTGAGTCGAGGCGGAGCGCCCGCCGAGGCGGTGGGCGTACCCGCTGCCGGCCCGGCGCCGTTGGGCCGGGTCGCCGATCCTGCCGGCCCGAGGTTGCCGGCTTCGGCACGCGGGCCGGTCCGCTCCGGCGGGGTGGCTGCCGGTGAGCTGACTGCGGGCGGGGTGACTGCTGCCGGCGGGCGCGGGTCGGACTGCGCCGGACCGGGGTGCACCGGTCGGGGCGCTGCCTGGTGTGGATGACCGGGTGCGGTGCCGGTCGGCTCCGGTCGGGGCTCCGGGCCGTCCGGCCGGGGCTGCTGCTCGCGCTGCGCCCGGCGTACCCCGGCCTCGAACTCCTCGATCAGGGCCCGGACGACCGACGGGTCGGCCGGGGTCGGCTCGGGTCGGGTCGGGGCGGGGGTGTTCGGAAGTTGGGCGCCCGGGACCCGCTGGCGCAGCCCGGTGCCGGGGCCGGACGGTGCGGGTCCCGGGCTGCTGTCGGCGGGGGGCGGCATGACCGACCCGCCGGAGGTCGCCGGGCCGGCCGCCGTCGCCGGGACGCCGGGCCGGTCGCCCAGCGGACCAGGGCCGGCCGGCTGGGCGACCGGCTGCGCACCGGTGCCGCCGGTACCTGGGTCGGCGCTGGCGGCCGGGCGGGCCAGGAAGGCGTTCCAGGGCTGGCCGTCGGTGAGCGACCGGGTGGCCCGGCGGATCAGTTCCTCGTCGAAGACCGGTCCGGCCGGTACCGCCACCGGCATCAGTTCGGGCAGCCCGAACGTCGGTGCCGGCGTGGCGGTGGCGGTGGCGGGGGCCGGCGCCGGAGTCGCGGGTACCGGGGGCACGGGTACCGGCGTCGGTTCCGGGGTCGTGGGCACCGGTGCCGGCGCGACGGCGGGTGCCGTCCCGACCGCCGGGGCGACTGCCGGCGGAAACGCCGGTGCCGGTGCGACGGTCGCGGGTACCGGCCGGGCGGGCGGTGGGCCCGCCGTCGGGACGGTGATCGGGCGGACCGGCAGCGGTGCCGAGGCGGCTGCCCGGGGTGTCGGCACCTCGGGTTCCGGACGCCGGGTGACCAGCAAGCGGTCGTCGATCTCCACCCCGACGGTGACCCCGCCGCCGGGCGTGGTCGCCGAGAGGGTGACCCGCCAGCCGTGCCGGCGGGCCAGCCGGCCCACCACGAAGAGCCCGAGCACCTCGGTCGGGACGAGGTCGAGCCGCTCGCGCCGGGTCAGCCGGGCGTTCTCCTCGGCCAGCCGCTCCGGAGTCATCCCGATGCCGTGGTCGACCAGGTTGAGGCGTACCCCACCGGGGATCACCTCGGCGAGCACGCTGACCCGGGTGTGCGGCGGGGAGAAGGCGGTGGCGTTCTCCATCAGCTCGGCGAGGGTCAGCACCAGGTCGCCGATGACCCCCGGCGCCACCCCGACGTCGAGCCGGACCTGCACGTCGACCCGGGTGAAGTCCTCGATCTCGCCGAGCGCCAGCCGGACCACGTCACCGAGCGGCAGCGGTGCGACGTGCCCGTCGCCGCCGGCACCGCCGGAGAGCACCACCAGGCTGCTGGCGTTGCGGCGCAGTCGGCTGGAGACGTGGTCGAGCCGGTACAGGTGTTGGAGCCGGCCCGGGTCGGTCTCCCGGTGCTCCAGCCGGTCGATCAGGGCGATCTGCCGGCCGACCAGGTTCTGGGTACGCCGGCCGACGTGCCCGAACATCTGCGCCACGTTGCGCCGGCTGGCGGACTGCCGCTCCACCAGCCGGGCGGCGGTGCCCTGCACCCGTTCGAAGGCCCGGGCCAGGTCGCCGATCTCGTCGCGGCCGTCCACGTCGACCGGGTCGAGCCGGATCGGGTGGTACGACTCCGACTCGTCGTCGACGATCCGGGTCAGTTCCTCCTCGGCGGCCCGGGCCATCCGGTCGGCGGAGACGGTCAGCCGGGTCAGCGGCCGGGCGACCGTACGCGCCACGGCCAGGCTGAGCAGCATCATCAGCGCGATGATCAGCAGCACCAGCAGCCCGACGACGTACGCCTCGACGATGGCCCGCTGCCGCTGGTCGGTTACCTCGGCGACCACGTCGGTGACGATCTTCTTCTCGATGAACTGGCCGAGCGTGATCAGCGAGGAGGCGGCCGGGAAGGTCCCCTCCAGGCCCAGCGCGGCGATCGCCTCGGCCGGGTCGACGACGCCGCCGGCCGAGAACTCCGGGCTGGTCCGGGCCGCCGTGGCCCGCTCGATCAGGTTGTACAGGTCGTTCTGGGCCGGGGTGGCGAAGCTGCGGAACCGCTCCAGGTGTGCGTCCAGCCGGGACATCACGCTGACGTACGCGGTGCCGACGGCGGTGCTCCGGGTGCCGGCGAGCAGCACGATCAGGGTGGCCGCCGTGCTGATCCCCTCGTCGGTGCGGAGCACCGCGTCCAGGGCGATCATCTGGCGCCCCTCGGGCCTGGTCGCGTCCGCGCCCCAGCCCAGCCGGAGCGAGTCGATCAGTGCGGCGTGCACCTGTCCGTAGGCGGCCAGCACCTGGTCGGGGTTGGCCCGTCGGGCCAGTACGCCGGCCCGCACCTCGGCGAGCCGCCGTACGCCGTCGACGGCGTCCTCGATCCGCGTGGTCAGCTCGACATCGTGCTCGGTACGCAGGTCGGCGATCCGGTCACCGACCTGCGCGGTCTGCTGCACCAACTCGGTGCGCTCGACCAGGTTCAGCAGGTAGCCGATGGAGAGCAGCCGTTCCCGCTGGAGATCCTGCACGAGGGTGCCGACCCGACCGGCCCGGCGTACCGTCTCGGCGGTGTCGGCCGCCTTCCGGGCCGACCCGATCCGGTCCACCAGCACCGGCACGGCGAGGCCGATGGTGCTGAGCAGCGGAAGGATGACGAGCAGGGCCAGCCGGCCACGGATCCGGAGCCTATCGAGCATCGGGACGTCCCCACGGCGCCTGGCTGTCCGGGCCTGTCGACTGGCCGGCCGGTACCGGGTCCTGCCAGTCCGCCAGCGGGGACCGCCGGCCCGGGTCGCCGCCCTGGTCCGGACGGAGCGGCCGGCGCTCGGGCAGCGGCCCCAGGCCGCCGGCCGGCAGCGGCGACTCGGCCAGCGGCGGCGGCCCGGTCGGCGGTGACCCGGGCTCGGTGCCGGCGGCGGGGCGGAGTCCGGCGTCGGCCGCGTCGTCGGCCTCGGCCCGCGCGGCGGCACCACGTGCGGCGGTCCGGGCGGCCAGCAGCGGCAACGCGGCGACGGCGAGGACCAGCAGTACGGTCAGCGCCAGCGCGCCGACGGCGATCCGCCGGTCGCCGGTCAGCCCGTCGGCCCGGTCCCGGAGCAGCATGTCGAGTTCGGCCAGGATGATCGTGCCAAGGCCGGAGCCGGCGAGTTGCGCGGCGGACCGGGCGGCACCCACCTGGATCGGGTCCGCCGCCGCCGGGTCCCGGGTGAGCCGGGCCAGATCCTCGACCGCGCGCTGGTAGCCGTCGAGCCGGCTGAGCAGGTTGCCGCCGAGGCTTCGGCTGCTGGTGTTCTCCACCGCCGCACGCAGGTTGTCGACCAGGTCGTCCGCCGGCTCGAGCACGGCGGCCCGAGCCAGCGCCAGGTCGGCGGCGGTACGCAGCCGGTCGGCCGAGCGGGCGCTCGCCAGCACCGTACGGTCGGCGAGGCGGCCGGCCGCGACCAGCGCCTCCGGCAGCTCCTCGGCCACCGCGTCCTGGAGGTGGAACGAGTCCGACTCCGGGTCGCGGATCAGTCCGGACGTCTCCCGCACCTTGGCGTACAGCGCCAGCAGCAGGTCGGTGGTCTCGGTGTAGGTGGACCAGGACTCCTGGCGGTTGGCCGGCGGGCGGTCGGGCAGCGCCTCGATCTTGGCGTGCAGCCCCGCCCAGCGTTCGCTGGTACGCAGTTCGGCGCCGTACCGGACGTCGATCGCGCTGGTCTGCTCGACCGCGGTACGCAGTGCGGCGGCGGCTGCCGACCGACCGGCCACGGCACCGGACTGCGCGTCCACCAGGGCCAGCGTGAGCTGTCCGAGCGAGCGCAGGTACTCGACCCCGTGCCGTTCGCGCTCGGCGACCGCCAACTGGTCGTCGTTGCTCCGCCAGGTCGAGCTGAACAGCACGCCGGCCGGGACCAGCAGGGCGACCGCGAGCAGCACTCGCAGCGCGGTGCCGTTCCGGTTCGGCGCGCGCCGGGACCGTTGCGCGGGAAGTGTCATCGTCCATCTCCATCGGCACGGGGGGTCGATCAGCGTGGCGGGCGTGGGGAGGCCGCCGGTCCCGTCCACCGGACCGGAAAACTAGTAGACGTCAGACCCGTACGATCCGGGCCGAGCAGTCAGTTATGCGTCACTTGGGTACAGGTAACACCGGGTGAGCAAAAAAGTGACTCCTTGTACATAGTTGCCAAGGCGCATGTATCGATTAGAAGCCTGGTGTCCCAAAATATCGGAATTCACAGGATCCGAAGTTGCCGCGCCGGATACCGGGTCGGCCTACTCGGACGACGATTCCCAGGCACCGAACGGGCCACCCGGACGGACGTACGGCGGATCTCAGCCAATGCTCAGGTCCCGCGCCGTACGGTGTGGTCCATGCCTTCCCGACTGCTGGCGCGGCTGCGCCGTGCCCGGCCGACCCGGCGCCGCGTGGTCGCCGGATCCACCGTGGTGGTGTTGCTGGCCGCTCTGGTCGGCTGGGCCGTGTGGCCGGAGAGCCCGCCCTACTCCACAACGGACTCGATGATCACCGTCCGGTCCGGACCGGACGGCGCCCAGCCGGTCGAGTTGGACACCCGGTTCTACCTGCCGGACGGGGCGAGCGCGACCCGCCCGGTTCCGGCGGTGCTGCTGGCACACGGCTTCGGCGGCACGAAGCGGTCGGTCGAGGACGACGCCGAGGACCTGGCCGGGCTGGGCTACGCGGTGCTGACGTACACCGCGCGGGGGTTCGGGCGCAGCGGCGGGGAGATCCACCTGGACCACCCCGACTACGAGGTACGGGACGCCGCCCGACTGCTCGACTGGCTCGCCGAGCGGCCCGACATCCGCAAGGACGCGGCCGGCGACCCCCGGGTCGGAGTCGTCGGCGGCTCGTACGGCGGCGGCTTGGCGCTGCTGCTCGCCGCCCAGGACCAGCGGGTGGACGCCATCGTGCCGATGATCACCTGGAACGACCTGGCCCGCTCCTTCCTGCCGGAGTCCACCGGCCGGGAGCCGGCCGACGGCGTGTTCAAGAAGGGCTGGGCCGGAATCTTCTTCGGCAGCGGTAGCGGCACCGGCGGCCTCGGCGGACTGGGCGGGCTCGGCGCACCCGGCGCCGCCCCGGGCGGCGACTCCGGCAACGACGGGAACGAGGACTCCGGTGGCGACGGCGGGCCGGGCGCCGGCCAGGACCCGGTGCTCGGCGCGGTGCCGGGCGCCGCTCCGGGCGGTACCCCGGCCGATCCCGCCTGCGGGCGGTTCGCCGCCGACGTCTGCGCGGCGTACCTGCGGATCGCCACCACCGGCCGGGGCGACCCGGCGGCGGTCGAACTGCTCCGCCGGTCCAGCCCGGCCGGTGTCCTCGACCGGATCAAGGCGCCCACCCTGCTGATCCAGGGCGCCGCCGACACCCTCTTCCCGCTCGCCGAGGCGGACGCCAACGCCCGGGGCATCGCGGCCGGCGGCACCCCCGTCCGGGTCGCCTGGTTCACCGGCGGACACGACGGCGGCGAGGGCCCGCAGACCGACCAGGACCGGCTGCGCTTCCTGATGGCACAGTGGCTGGAGCACTACGTCAAGGGCTCCGGCGAGACGCCGTCGGGCAGTTTCACCTGGTCGCGGATTGCCGGCTTCGACGCGCTGGACCGGGGTCTGGTCGCCACCGGCTTCTCCGTCACCGACTACCCGGGCGTCGGTGGCACGGCCGCCGAGTCGATCCCGGTCGCCGGCCCGGCGCAGCGGATCGCGAACCCACCGGCCGGCAATCCGGCGGCGATCTCCGCGCTGCCGTTCGGCGGCGGCTTCTCGTCCCTGCTCGACGGCGTCGCCGGGGACCTGCCAGGCCAGCACGCCCGGTTCGAGTCGGCCCCGCTGGACCGGGCCGTCGACGTGGTCGGCTCGCCGACGGTCACCCTCCGGGCCGCGTCGCCGACCGGCGAGGCGGTGCTCTTCGTCAAGCTCTACGACGTCGACCCGAACGGCCCGGCCGCGCTCTCCAACGGCCTGGTCGCGCCGATCCGGCTGACCGGGCTGCCCGCCGACGTCGCCACCGCGACGCCGGTCAGGGTCACCCTGCCGGCGATCGTGCGCCGGATCGAGGCCGGACACCGGCTGCGGATCGTCGTCGCCACCTCCGACCAGGGGTACGCCACCCCGGTCGAGCCGGCCACCTACACCGTCGCACTGGCCGGGCCGGCCACCGAAGCCGTACCCGGAATGCCGGCCGGCGCCGCGCTGACCGGCGCCGAGGTGTCGCTGCCGACAGTGGTCGGCGAGCCGATCGCCACCCCGGCGGTGGCCTGGCGGTGGGCGCTGGTCGGGCTGGTCGCGGCGATCGTGCTCGGACTCGTCGTGGTGGTGGCCGTGCTCCGCCGCCGGCACCGCCGGCACGACACGTCGGTGCATCCCGAGTACGCCGACACCCCGCTCGTCGTCCGCGACCTGCGCAAGGAGTACGCCGACGGCTTCGTCGCCGTCTCCCGGATCGACTTCGAGGTGCACCGGGGACAGGTGGTCGGACTGCTCGGGCCGAACGGCGCCGGCAAGACCACCACGCTACGGGTACTGATGGGGCTGACCCAGCCGACCACCGGCGAGATCCACGTCTTCGGCCACCGGCTGGTCCCCGGCTCACCGGTGCTGTCCCGGATCGGTGCCCTGGTGGAGGGGCCCGGCTTCCTGCCGCACCTGAGCGGCCTGGAGAACCTGCGGGCGTACTGGCGGGCGACCGGGCGGCCGTGGGCGGACGCGCACTTCGAGGAGGCGCTGGAGATCGCCGGCCTCGGTGACTCCATCCACCGGAAGACCAAGAAGTACAGCCACGGCATGCGGCAGCGGCTGGCCATCGCCCAGGCGATGTTGGGGCTGCCGGAGTTGCTGGTGCTGGACGAGCCGACGGACGGGCTCGATCCGCCGCAGATCGCCGAGATGCGCCGGGTGCTGCGCCGGTATGCCACCGACGGCCGGGCGGTGCTGGTCTCCAGCCACCTGCTCGCCGAGGTGGAACAGACCTGTACGCACGCTGTCGTCGTACACAAGGGGCAGATCGTGGCGGCCGGCAGGGTGGAGGAGATCGTCGGCGAGTCGCCGAGTACCCAGTTCGACGTCTCCGACGTCGACGCCGCCCGTGCCGTACTGGACCGGCTGGCCGGGGTACGGGTGCTGCCGGAGACCAACGGCGCGCTGGTGGTCGACACCAACGGCACCGCCCGGAGCGAGGTGGTCGCCGAACTGGTCCGGGCCGGCGTCGGAGTGGACCGGGTCATGCCGCGCCGCCGCCTGGAGGACGCCTTCCTCGCCCTGGTCGGCGAGAACTCTCGGGGAAGCGGGGACCGCTGATGACCGCCACGGAGACCAGGGCACCGGACGCGGCCGGCGGCGCCGCCGGGTACCGGCCCCGGGCCACGCTCGCGCTCGCCGCCGAGTGGCGCCGGCAGGCGTCCCGCCGACGTACCCAGTTCGCGCTCGGCTTCATGGTGCTGCTGCCGCTGATCATCCTGGTCGCGTTTGAGTTCGAGGGCTCCGGCGACGACGACAACGGCGGGGGCGAGTTCGGCAGCCTGATCGAGCTGGCCACCACCGGCGGGCTCAACTTCGCGCTCTTCGCGCTGCTGGTCTCGTCATCGTTCCTGCTGGTCGTGGTGGTGGCACTCTTCTGCGGCGACACGGTGGCCAGCGAGGCGAGCTGGGGCAGCCTGCGCTACCTGCTGGCCGTACCGGTGCCCCGGGCGAGGCTGCTCGCGGTCAAGCTGGTGGTCGCGCTCGGGTACTCGCTGCTCGCCCTGCTGCTGCTCGCCGGCACCGCCCTGCTCGCCGGCACCCTGCGGTACGGCTGGTCGCCGCTGTCCAGCACCGTCGCCGCGCAGATCCCGGCCGGCGAGGGACTGCTCCGGTTGCTCGGCATCCTCGGCTACCTGGCGGTCGTACTCCTGGTCGTGGCCGGTCTGGCGTTCCTGCTGTCGGTGACCACGGACGCGGCGCTGGGCGCGGTCGGCGGCGCGGTGCTGCTCTGGATCCTCTCCAGCATCCTCGACCAGATCACCGCGCTCGGCGTGCTCCGGGACTTCCTGCCGACCCACTACAGCAGCGCCTGGCTCGGCCTGCTCTCCACTCCGGTGCAGACCGACGACATCGTCAAGGGCGCCATCTCGGCGATCTGCTACGCCACCGTCTTCTGGTCGCTCGCCTTCTGGCGCTTCACCCGCAAGGACGTGGTGTCGTAGCCCCGCCACCCGCGCCGGCCCGGCATCGACCTGGACACCAGGGGTAGTCCGGGCGGGGCACTTGTGCCATATAGTCGGCGGCGGGTCGGGGTCGCGGGTGGCGGCCCGGTGACTCTGCGACAGGGGTGGGCCGGTGTTGGACCTTGCCACCCGGGTCGGGCGACCGCCCCGGCGGATCAACCGGTTCCTCGCCGAGGCGCGACTGGGCTGGGTGGACGCCCGGCTGATGGTCGCGATGCCCGGCCGGGAACGGGCGCTGCGGCTCGTCGCGGTGGTGCTCTTCTGCCAGCGGGCGAGCTACATCGTGCCGGCGCTGCTCGGGATGACCAGCAGCGCCGACCGCTACCACAGTCCCGCGCTGAACGTCGCGCTGCTGGTCGGCGCGGTCGGCTGGAACGTCGTACTCGGTGCGCTGGTGTGGCGGCGCGGCTGGTTCAGCTACGGCAACGTGGTGGTCGACGTGGCGATCACCTGCGGGCTGCTGGTCGTGGTCAACATGAACATCCGGTCCGGCTTCGAGTTGTCGGCGGCGAACTGGGCCGGCAAGTTCGCCCTCGGCTCGGCGGCGCTGGTCGGCGCGGTGTTGAGCCTGCGGGGGCTGCTGGTCGGGCTCGGACTGCTGGTACTGACCGCGGTGGCCGCCGCCTCGGTGCAGATCGGCGGGCTGCCGCCCTGGGAGTCGGGTTTCGTCAACCACGTCAACTCCAGCCTGTGGTTCGCGCTGGTGCTGTACTTCATCCGCCGGTTCCTCTGTGCCCAGGCCAGCGCGGTCGACGAGGCGACCCAGCGCCGGCTCGCCGCCGAGACGGCGACGGCCGCCGGAGCCGCCCGGTACGCCGAACGGCTGCACCACTACCGGCGGCTGCACGACACCGCGCTGGCCACGCTGACCGCGATCGCCCGGGGCGGGCTGGACCATCGCGGTGAGGACGTCCGGCGCCGCTGCGGCCGGGAGGCCGACTACATCCGGAGTCTGGTCACCGAGGACCGGGCCGAGGCGGACACCACGCTCGCCACCAGCCTGGCCGAGGTGGTGGCCGATGCGACCGGGCTGGGCCTGCGGGTGCACCTGCGCTCCGGCAACGTGCCGGTCCAGTTGCCCCGGCACGTCGTACGGGCGGTCTGCGACGCCGCGCGGGAGGCGCTGAACAACGTGGCCCGGCACGCCGGTACCGGCGAGGCGTGGGTGACCGTCGACTGGTACGACGACGTGCTCGGGGTGCGGATCGTCGACCGGGGGAAGGGGTTCGACGCCGACGGTGTCAGTGGAGGTTTCGGGTTACGTCGGTCGATCGAGGAGCGGATGACCGAGGTCGGCGGCGAGCTGCAACTCTTCTCCGAGCCCGGTCACGGCACCAGTGTCGAGCTGCTCTGGCCGGCGTCGTCGCCGGAGGCGGACGGGTAGCGGTGCAGGCCGTCCTCGCGTACCCGGTCGGCGAGGTCGAGTTTCGTGTACGTCGGCCGGCCCGCGTCGCAGTACTTCGCCTTGACCCGGTCCAGGTACTGTCGCGCCGTCGTCGGCTGGATGCCGACCTTGCGGGCCACCGCCGTCAACGTCATGCCGGAGGCGTACGCGACCAGCACCGCGCGTTCCCGGGGTGCCAGTTTGGGCCGGTCCGGCCGGTCGTCGCAGGACCAGGCGAAGGCCAGCTCGGGGGAGTGCGCCAGTTCGCCCCGGGCGACGGTACGGATCGCGTCGGCGAGGCTCGGCAGGTCGTGGTCCTTGGTCAGATAGCCGGACGCGCCGGCCCGGATCACGTCCACGCCGTGCACCACGTGCGGCACCACGCTGACCACCAGCACCGGCCGGCCGGTCTCGACGAGTCGGCGGACGTTGTCCACCGGCGCGGACCCGTCCGCCAGCAGCAGGTCGAGTACGACCACGTCGGCCCGGCCCGGTTCGGTGTCGAGGAGCTGGTCGACGGTGGCGGCGGTGCAGAGCAGCCGGAGGTCGGGAATGGAGCCGAGCCAGGCGGCCATGCCGTCCAGCAGCATCCGGTCGTCGTCGACCACGGAGACCGAGATCGCGGACACGAGAGACGGCACCTCGCCTTCCGCCGGTGAGGCGTTTCCTGGACCCGGGCCGGTGGGGTGGCAGGGAACCGGACATTAGATCCCTGCCGATCGGTTGTCAAGACGACACTTTTGCTTTCTGGCACCACGTGATGACGGTGGGTGATTCTTCTGCTGGGTTCGAGTCCCGTCGGCGAGACCCGCCGGAGGGACCTCAGGGCAGTGCGGGAACCGTCCGACGGCGGTTCCTCGCCGCCGGACGGGGGAGTGGTGCGTGCGGCTGTCGACGATGTGGAGTTCCCTGGTCGTCCCGGACGACCTCGGCTACTTCCGGTGCCGGGACCGGTATCTCGTGGAGAATCCGGGCCTGGGCGCCTGGACGGTGCTCACCGAGGACGAGTTCGGGCTGCTGCGGGCGCTCGCCGACGGCGCCGACCCGCCGGCCGGGTACGCCGGTCCGGACGGCCGGGACCCGCTCGAACGCGTACTCGCCACCCTGGTGCTGAACTGGCTGGTCTACCTGCCCGACCAGGCGCCCGGGGTCGGGCCGGCCGAACCGGCGCTGGGAACGGTCCACTACGCGGTCGCCGACGGCTGCCACCCGCGCTGCCCGTACTGCCTCGGCTCCTGCGCCCGCAGCCTGCCCGGCGAGCTGGAGCCGGCGGAGTCGCTCGACCTGGTGGACCAGATCGCCGGGCTGGGTGCGGAACTGCTGGTGCTGACCGGCGCCGAGCCGATGCTGCGACCCGACCTGTTCGACGTGGCCGACCGCGCGCGTGCCCGGGGCCTGCGGGTCAACCTGGTCACCACCGGCAGCCGGATCCGCGACGCGGAGACCGCCCGGCGGGTCGCCGACACCTTCGCCGCCGTCACCGTCAGCCTGGACGGCGGTGCCCAGCAGGTGCCCGGGGCCGACCCGGGCGAGGACACCGTGGCGCAGACCGTACGCGGGCTGGCCCTGCTGAACGCGGCCGGTGTCAAGCCGGCGATCGACCACGTGGTGTCGCCGGAGAACATCGCCGCGCTGGACAACCTGATGGCGTTCCTGGACGGCATCGAGTTCAGCCGGGTCCGGATGATGAGCCATACCGCCGTCGGGCACAGCGCCACCGGCCGGGGCGGCTGGGACGGCGTCCCACTCGGCTGGGAGCCCCATCCGGCGGTACGGCGGTCCGCCTGGACGGGTCCGGTGGCCCGGACGGTCCTCGGCCAGGCGCCGAAGGCGGTCCGGCCGTGCGGGGTCCGGGCCGACTGCGGGCTCGGCGGCATCGAGATCTACGTCGACCCGCGCGGCGACGTCCATGCCCGCGAGTCGGTCACCGGCGCACCGCAGCGGGTCGGCAACCTGCGGGAACAGCCGTTGCGGCAGATGTTCGCCGCTTCCGCCGACGCCGGCCCGGAGCCGGACGAGGTCTTCGAGGGCGGAGTCGAGGGCGCAGGCGCGGCCGACTGCCGGCACTGCTACGTGCACCGGCTCCGGCGGCGCGGGCCTGCGGGAACGGGAATCCGGGACGACCGGGTTCCGGCCGGTCCGGGCCGGCTCGGCGTACCCGGACGACGACTGGCGCAGCCGGCCTCCGTCCGGAGTACGCCGGTCGCGGACCCTGCTGACCACCGGACCGGGAGGTGCCGCGTGACGGTCGGAATCAACCCCGAGATCGTCTGGGTCGACGACAGCGACGAGGTGCGGATCTACCACCCGGACGACGGCAGGTTCCAGACGCTCAACGCGAGCGCGGCCGAGATCTGGCGCCGGATCGCCGCCGGCAGCGACGTGGAGACCGTCGCCCGGGAGCTGGCCGACGAGTTCGGCGGCGACGACGAGGCGGAACGCGAGGTGGTCGCCCGGGACGTCCGCGAGTTCGTGGCGCTGCTGCGGGCCCGCGACCTGCTCCGGGCCGCCGAGCCGGCCGACGGGGAGGCCGACCGGTGAGGGGGAGCGGCTCCGCCGAACTGGTACGGGCGGCACTGGCCGCCGGACGGCTCGCCCGGCTGCCGGTCACCGGCTCCGGGATGCTGCCGGCGCTCGCCGACGGCACCGTCGTGGTCGAACCGGTCGAGTTCGACCAGATCTGCTCCGGCGAGGTGGTGGCGTACCAGCGCGGCGAGCGGATCGTGGTGCACCGGGTGGTCGCCCGTCGGCCGGACCACCTGCTGACGGCCGGCGACAACCTGCCGCTCTACGACCCGCCGGTACCCCGGACCGCGGTGCTCGGCCGGGTGCCGCAGGTCGCCGTCCGGGCTCCCGGTGGCCTGCGGGCGCCGGCCGTCGGCGGGCCACCGGTCCCGCTGCCGGACGGCGTCACGCTCTGGCTGGCCGGCGCGGCGGCCCGGGCCGTACCGGAGACCGACCACCAGCTTCCGGTGCCGGGGGTCCGGCGTCGGGGGGCCGGGATCCGGGTACGTCACCTCGCCGCCGGCTCCGCCCTCCCGGAACGGGTACGCCGAGCCCTGGACGCCCTCGACGCGCTGGGCGGGGTGACCGTCGGCATCTCCCCGGCAGCGGTACGCCCGGTGGACGACCTGCGTACCGGCCTGGGCAGCCGGAGCCGCCCGGCCCGGCCGGCGCACCGGCTCGACATCGTGCTCGGCTGCCGGTTCGGGGACCCGGCGGCCGTCGCCGACGCCGGTCCCGCCGGTCCCGCCGGGGAGCCGGGCCCAGCCGCCCCGGACGAGGTCACCCCGGTCATCGCCCCGGACGAGGTCGACCACCATCTGCGGACCGGCCCGCCGCTGTCGGAGACCGGGCCGGCGAGCGCGATCCGAATCATCCTCGCCGCGCTGGGCGTACCGCCGTTGCCGGGGTTTCCGGAGCCGGTGCTGGGCGGTGCGTCATGACTGCGGCCGTCGTCGCGACCGACGTCGTCAAGGTGTACCCCGGTGCCACCGCCCCGGCGGTCGACGGGCTGACCTTCAGCGTCCCGCCGGGCCAGGCGGTCGGACTGCTCGGCCCGAACGGCGCCGGCAAGACCACCCTGCTCAAACTGGTCTGCGGAGCCAGCCCGGTCAGCTCCGGCCGGATCCTGGTGCACGGCCGCAGCCCCGACGCCGCCGCCCGGCGGGACGTGGCGGTGGTGCACCAGTCCGGACCGTTCGACCTGATGTTGACGGTCCGGGACAACCTGCGGACCGCCGCCGCGTTCCGGGGCCTGCCCTGGCGCCGGGCCCGTACCCGGGCCGAGGAACTGCTCGGCGCCTTCGAGTTGGCCGGCAGCGAGGACCGGCCCGTGCACACCCTCTCGGCCGGGCAGCGGCGCCGGCTCCAGGTGGTGCGGGCGCTGCTCCGGGTGCCGAGGATCCTGCTGTTGGACGAGCCGTCGGCCGGCCTGGACATGGAGGGCCGGCGGCGGGTCTGGGTCAGCCTCAACCAGCTACGCCGGCAGCACGAGTTGACCATCATCCTGACCAGCCACTACCTCGACGAGGTGGAGCGCAACACCGAGCGGGTGCTGGTGGTCAGCCACGGCCGGCTGATCCGGGACGGCACTCCGGCCGACCTGCGCAACGAGGGCGGCGAGGCGCGGGCGGTACTGCGCAGCGGCTCGGTGGACGGCTGGCCGGCGATCGCCACCGGGGCGCTGCGGCTGGGCCTGGCCGCCGCCCGCAGCGGTGACGAGATCGTGCTGACCGGGCCGGAACTCCGGCAGCGGCTGCCCCGGCTGCTGGCCGAACTGGCCGAGCAGCGGGTACCGGTGGACAGCGTCGAACTGGCGACGGCCTCGCTGGAGGAGGCGTTCGCGGCCCTGACCCGATCGGAGGTGACCAGCCGGTGATGCCGCCCGTACTCGCCGACGAGGAGACCGCCGCGCCGCCCTGGCACGGCTCCGGTCTCACCGCCACCCTGCGGCGGGAGTGGCTGCTGCTCACCCGCAACCGGGCCAACCTGCTGATCGGGGTGGTGCCGACCGTCGTCTACCTCGCACTCCTCAGCACCTCGATCGCCGACCTGGTTCCCGAGGTGAGCTACCGGGGCCGGCCGGTCGGCTATCCGGACTTCGTGATCCCGGCGTTGATGTTCTCCGCGCTGCTGGCTGCCGCCGCCATCTCCGGTACGGCGCTGTTCCAGGAGCGGGCGAACGGGATGGCGCTGGAGCTGTGGTCGTACCCGTTGACCCGCCGGCAGTACATCGCCGGCAAGCTGCTCGCCGGCTCCGGCCTGGTCCTGGCACAGACGGTCGCCGCGCTGGCGGTGTCGGCGGCACTGTTCCGGGCCCACTGGCCGGCGGAGCGGTGGGCGGCGCTGCTCTGCGGTGCGGTGCTCGCCGCGCTGGCCTTCAACGCGCTCTACCTGCTGCTCGCCACCCTGGTCGAGGACGTGCAGCGGTTCACCGTGCTGGTGAATGTGCTGCCCCCGGTACTGCTCTTCGCCGGCCCGTCGTTCTACCCGTTCGACAACCTGGGGCCGGTGCAGCAGATCGTCGCCGCCGTCAACCCGGTCAGCTACGGGGTGACGGCGCTCCGGGAGGCGCTGCTGCGCGGTTTCCCGGGCGCCTGGCCGTACTTCCTGCTGCTCGGCCTGGTCGGCGTGGTCGCGCTGGCGGGGGTGGGCCGGGCCCTGGTCCGGCAGTCCCGGACGCTCTGACCGGCACCGCCGGGCGGCACGTCGGCCCGGCATCCGAGCACCGGTACCCGGGGCCGGCCCGGCACCGCCGGCCCCGGGTCACCGGGTCACCTTGTCACGCGCTCAGACCTTGTCCACCGGGTCAGACCCTCTGGTCGCGGCTGGCCAGCCCGGCCGGTGCGGCGGCCAGGGCCGCGTGGATCGCCTCGACCAGGGCGAGTGCGGACTCCTCGGTCAACTCCACCGCGACCCGGGCGGCCGGACCGGCGGCCGGGTTCAGGAAGTCGATGTTGAGGGTGTGTGCGTACGGGGCGTGCGTCGGATGGTCGACGTAGACGCAGGTGTCGGTGACCGGGAACCAGCCGTCGGCACCCTTGCCACTGCCGTCGACCTCGCGTTTCACCGTGACGTACGTGCACATGCCGGCCTCCTCGGGCTCGGTACGGAAACGATGTGGGATCGGCGCGGTCAGGCGTCGAGGTGGCGGTGGAAGAAGTCGCGTACCTTCTGCCAGCCCTCGGTCGCGGCCAGCGGCCGGTAACCGGGCCGGTCGACGGCGAAGAAGCCGTGCCCGGCGCCGTCGAAGGTGTGGAACTCGTGCGGCTTGCCGAGCCGGGTCAGTTCCGCGGACAGTTCGTCCGTCTGGGCCGGCGACGGGTACTGGTCGTCGGCGCCGAAGAGCCCGAGCAGCGGGCAGGAGAGCCGGTCGGCCTGGTCGAGCAGGGGCGTGACGGCCAGCGGGAAGGTCTCCGGCGGGTGGCCGACCACGAACGCGCCGTAGCAGTCGACGGCGGCGTCCAGCGGCAGCCGGGTGGCGGCCAGGAACGCCTGCCGGCCGCCGGAGCAGTACCCGATCACCCCGACCCTGCCGTTCGAGCCCGGCAGCCCGCGCAGGTGTTCGGCCGCGCCGTCGACGTCGCCGACCAGCCGGTCGTCCGGTACGCCTCCGGCGGCCCGCGCGGTGGCCGCCGCGTCGTCGGGGCTCGCCCCCGGTGCCTCCCGGGAGTAGAGGTTGGGGCAGATCGCCGCGTACCCGTAGCCGGCCAACCGACGGGTGATCTCCTTGGTCGCCTCGTCGTACCCGGGCATGTGGTGGATCACCACCACCCCGCCGCGCGGTGCCGTCCCGAGCGGGTGGGCCAGGTACGCCTCGATCTCGTCGCCGCCCGCCCCGGTGATCCGGACCGTTCCGGCCTGCATCGCGTCCTGCAACGTCGCGCTCCCGTCCTGCCCGGCCGGCCTGTCCGCGCCGGCCGTGCCGAATCTTCGTCAGTTTTCGTTAGCCTAAGGTAACTATCTGAGCGGGTGGTGCCGTGGCCGTCCGGCCGCCGGTCCGGGGATCTTGCTCACACCGGCAAGGCAGCCGGGACAGCGGCTCGCGGTGCCCGTAGACTGGCGGCACAACTTCATACCTCATCCAGAGGGGCTGAGGGATACGGCCCGATGACGCCCCGGCAACCACTCCACGGCGGAGCAGGTGCCAAATCCGTCCCCGCCGCGCGGTGCGGCGCCAGGGAAAGATGAGAGGACGGCCTCGCCATGACGTCGATCATCGACGCGACCCCCAGCCAGACCAGCCCGGTGGCGCCCAATCCCGCCCGGGTGCTCGTCTGTCGCGGCTGCGGCACCGAATACCCGCTGATCGCCCAGCACGCCTGTTACGAGTGTTTCGGCCCGCTGGAGGTCGGCTACGACGCCGCCACGCTGGCCCGGGTCACCCGGGCCGACATCGAGGCCGGCCCGCAGAACCTCTGGCGGTACGCCGCCCTGCTGCCGGCCGGCCAGGACCCGACCACCCGGGTCACCCTGAACCCCGGGCTCACCCCGCTGGTGCCGGCCGCCGGCCTCGCCGCCGAACTGGGCATCCGGGCGCCGCTCTGGGTCAAGGACGACAGCGCCAACCCCACCCACTCGTTCAAGGACCGGGTGGTGTCGGTGGCGCTGACCGCCGCCCGTGGCCTCGGCTTCACCCGGTTCGCCTGCGCCTCGACCGGCAACCTGGCGAACTCGGTCGCCGCGCACGCGGCCCGGGCCGGGGTGCCGTCGATCGTCTTCATCCCCGGCGACCTGGAGCAGGGCAAGGTGGTGACCACCGCCGTCTACGGCGGCGACGTGGTCGCCATCGACGGCTCGTACGACGACGTCAACCGGCTCTGCGGCGAGCTGGTCGAGACCGACGAGTTCGAGGACACCGCGTTCGTCAACGTGAACGTCCGGCCGTACTACGCCGAGGGCTCCAAGACGCTCGGCTACGAGGTCGCCGAGCAGTTGGGCTGGCGGATCCCCGAGCAGGTGGTGATCCCGATGGCCAGCGGCGAGCTGCTCACCAAAATCGACAAGGCGTTCAGCGAGCTGGTCGAGATCGGACTCGTCGAGGCCCCGGCCAACGGCTGGAAGGTCTTCGGCGCCCAGTCGGCCGGCTGCAACCCGATCGCCGTCGCGCTGCACGGCGACACCGACGTGATCACCCCGGTCCGACCGACCGGGATCGCCAAGTCGCTCAACATCGGCGACCCGGCCGCCGGGCTCTACGCCCTGGAGGCGGTCCGCCGCACCGGTGGCTGGATGGACTACGCCGACGACGACGAGATCCGGGCCGCCATCCGGCAGTTGGCGCGTACGACCGGGGTCTTCGCCGAGACGGCCGGCGGGGTGACGGTGGCCGTGCTGGGCAAGCTGGTGGCGAGCGGCCGGCTGGACCCGGACGCCGAGACCGTGGTCTACAACACCGGCGAGGGTCTGAAGACCCTGGACGCGGTGGCGGCGCAGGTCGGTCCGACCTACCGGGTGAAGCCGTCGCTGCGGGCGGCCCGGGACGCCGGCCTGCTCGGCTGAAATCTCGAAAAAATTTTCCTCAGCCTCTGGACGGGCGACCGGGAAGATGCACGTGCAACTTGCAGGTGAGATCCGTTCATCGATCCGGGCGAGCGCCTCGCCCGGTGGTACGGATGCGCTCCGTAGCTGTAGTTTTGCCGCCCGTAACGAAAACACGCGGTAGAGGGCTTGACGCCTGCATCTGCAGGACGCAAGATGCTCCGTGCGGGAGGACGCACCGCCGTAGACTTTCAAAGCTCTAACGACCCGACGCCGGAGGCGTTGTGCGGGCGTCCTCCCGACCAAAATCTCGCAACGGCCGGACGACTCCCCTCGTCCGGCCGTTTGCTTTGCCGCCGATCCATCGATCCCGGTGACCGTGCACGGATATTCGGTCGCGCCCCGTTCGTGTAAGCGGCACGCTCGACGGCATGGACATCGTCGTCACCCCGCTGGACGTCGCCGACACCGCCGCCACCGAGCGGGCGTACGAGATCGAGGCCGCCGCCCGGGCGAACGACCAGCCCGACGTGCCGGTGCTGTCCCGACAGCGCTTCTTCGCCGGGCTCCGGCGACCCTGGCCGGGCGACGACGACCGGCACGCACTCGGCTATCTCGACGGGGTGGCCGTCGGCTACCTGTCGGTCTCCCTGCCGCAGCGGGAGAACCTGGAGAACGCCGGGCTGGTGCTCGCCGTCCATCCGGAGCACCGCCGCCGGGGCGTCGGCCGGGCCCTCTACGAGTACGCGACGCGGATCGTCCAGGGCGCCGGGCGCAAGCGGATCATCGGCGAGGTCGCCAACATGAACCCGGACGCCGCCCCGACGACGCCCGGCGACGCCTTCGCCGCCGCGATGGGTGCCAAGGCGGCGCTGGCCGACGTACGCCGCCGGCTCGACCTGACCCGGCTCGACGAGGCGGAACTCGACCGGCTGCTGGCCGAGGCGCTGACCCGGGCCGAGGGCTACTCGATCGTCCGCTGGCAGGGCGCGACCCCCGACGAGTACGCCGAGGACGTCGCCTACCTGGACAGCCGGCTGATCAGTGACGCGCCGCTCGGCGACGTCACCTGGGAGGCGGCAAAACCGGAGGTGACCCGGCTGCGCGAGATGGAGCAGGCGCACCACGAGCGCGGCCAGTACTGGTACAACAGCGGCGCCCGGCACGACGCGACCGGCCGGCTGGTGGCCTGGACCGGGATCGGCATGAACGTGAGCTGCGACTGGCACGCGTTCCAACAGATCACCCTGGTCGAGCCGGCGCACCGGGGGCACCGCCTCGGCACCGTGATCAAGGTCGACAACCTGCGGCACATCCTGGCGCACGAGTCGGCGCTGCGGACCATCGACACCTACAACGCCGCGTCGAACGAGTACATGATCTCGATCAACGAGGCGATGGGGTTCCGCCCGGTCGCCGGGCTCAACACCTGGCAGACGACGCTCTGACCAGCGCCGTCCGCCGGGTGCGGGAGGCTGGGACCGGTCGGCCCGGTGCGGCATGATGGCGGCATGACGGAGACCCCGCACCCCTTCTTCGCCCGGCACGCCGACACGCTGGACCGGGCGCTGACCGCGATCACCGAACGGGCCTACTGGTCCGCCTACCCCGAGTCGCCCAGCCCCCGGGTCTACGGCGAGACCGCCGCCGCCGAGGGCGAGGCGGCCTTCCGGGCGTACCTGGGCGGCAAGTTCCCGCTCGACCAGCCCGGCACCGGCGACTGGGTGGCCACCGAGTCGAGCCCGTTCGGCATCGACCTCGGGGTGAGCTATCCGCACGCCGAGGCGGAGGTGCTGCTGGCCGCCGCCGCGACCGCGCTGCCGGCCTGGCGGGACGCCGGGCCGCAGACCCGGGTCGGGGTGTGCCTGGAGATCCTCGCCCGGCTGCACGCCAACGTGTTCGAGCTGGCCAACGCCGTGCACGCGACCAGCGGCCAGGCGTTCGTGATGGCGTTCCAGGCCGGCGGCGCGCACGCGCTGGACCGGGCGCTGGAGGCGCTCGCCTACGCGTACCGGGAGATGACCCGGCACCCGGCGACGGCGGCCTGGGAGAAGCCGGCCGGCAAGGGCGAGCCGCTGCGGATGACCAAGAACTTCCATGTCGTACCGCGCGGCGTGGCGCTGGCGATCGGCTGCAACACCTTCCCGACCTGGAACACCTACCCGGGGCTGTTCGCCTCGCTGGTCACCGGCAACCCGGTGGTGGTCAAGCCGCACCCGAGGGCCGTGCTGCCGCTCGCCGTCACCGTCCGCTACGCCCGCGAGGTGCTGGCCGAGGCCGGCTTCGACCCGAACCTGATGCTGCTGGCCCCCGAGGCCCCCGGCGAGCGGCTCGCCTCCACCCTGGCGCTCCGCCCCGAGGTGAAGATCGTCGACTTCACCGGCTCGACGGAGTACGGCGACTGGCTGGAGGCGAACGCCCGGCAGGCGGCCGTCTACACCGAGAAGGCCGGCGTCAACACCATCGTGGTCGACTCGACCGACGACTTCGCCGGGATGTGCCGCAACATCGGCTTCTCGCTGACCCTCTACAGCGGACAGATGTGCACCACCCCGCAGAACATCCTGGTGCCGGCCGCCGGCATCGAGACCGACCAGGGGCACAAGAGCGTCGACGAGGTCGCCGCCGGCATCGCCGGCGCGGTCGGCAAGCTCACCGGCGACCCGGCCCGGGCGGTCGAGCTGATCGGCGCGATCGTCAACGACGGGGTACTCGCCCGGCTCGACGAGGTCGCCGGGGTCGGCGAACCGGTGCTGCCGTCCCGCTCCGTCGAGCACCCCAACTACCCCGGCGCGGTGGTGCGTACCCCGGTCATCGCCAAGCTCGGCGCCGACGACCTCGGCACGTACGGGCGGGAGTGGTTCGGGCCGATCTCGTTCGTGATCTCGACCGACTCCACCCCGCACAGCCTGGCGATCCTGCGGCAGACCGTAGCCGAGCGGGGTGCGCTGACCGCCGCCGTCTACTCCACCGACGAGGCCGTGCTGGACGCCGCCGAGACCGCGGCGATCGAGAGCGGCGTACACCTGTCCTGCAACCTGACCGGCGGCGTCTTCGTCAACCAGTCGGCGGCGTTCTCGGACTTCCACGGCAGCGGCGCCAACCCGGCGGCGAACGCCGCCCTCACCGACGGCGCCTACGTCGCCAACCGGTTCCGGGTGGTGCAGGCCCGCCGGCACAACTGACCGTCACGGACGGGTTCCGCCCGCTCAGCGGGACCCGTTTGAACGTCACGGACGGGTTCCGCTCGGTCGGCGGGACCCGTTCCGGAGCCGGGTTCGAACGCTTCACCGGCTCGGGCGCAGGCGCTCCGGCCCGTCGGGTCAGGCCCGCCGGGCCATCTGGAGTTCGCGGAGGATGGGTACGGTCGGGTGCGTCACCCGTACCCCGGTGTCGACGAAGCCGAGCCGCTCGTACGCCCGTACCGCCCGGTCGTTGCCGACCACCACCTCCAGCATCAGTTCCGGCCGGCCGGCCGCCCTCGACCAGGCGGCCACCGCGTCGACCAGGGCGGCCAGCAGGCCACTGCCCCGCCAGTCCGGGCTGAGGTAGACGGCGAAGACCACGCTCACCCCCGGCTGGCCGTGCGCCGCCTGTCCACCGGCGTGCCCGACGACCCGCCCGTCGACCTCGGCGACGAACGCGGCCGTCCGGGTGCCGGTCGACATCCCGGCGACCCGGGCCGCGAACTCGGCGTGCGGCCGGGCCGCCGCGTCGGCGAGCGTCTCCAGGAAGGCCAGCGGCGAGTCCGCGAGCATCTCCAGGCGGATCGCCCGGACCCGGGCGGCGTCGGTCGGACGTACCCGGCGGACCGGTGGCAGGGCGAGGTCCGGCCGGGGACCGGAATCGGCCGGTCCGGCGGCCCGGTCCGCAGCGGCTGAGCCGGGGCGCTCGGCGGCGGGGCCGAACTCCGGCTCGATGGCGGTCTGCGGGATGGAAGCCGGCACGTCCGCCATGGTCGCACGGCGTACGGCGACCAGTTTCGGCGGGTAACGGAGCCGCCGCCGCTTTCCGTACCCGCCGGATGAGCTGCGCAGAGACCGCCGCCAATAGGTGAGAGGCCGGAAAACGATCGCCCGGTTCCCGGCCCGGTGACCGATTTGGCCTAGTGCGCTGCCGACCGACCTTGGTGTACGGTGCGGGTTCGGCCGCTCGATTCGTTGGATCCGTTCAATTACATGATCCATTTGGGGAAAGCGACTCGGCGGCCCCGGCAGGCATACGGCGTCGCCGGAGCTCGGGCAGCTCCGACGCGACCGAAGTAAGGAAGTGCACCGTGGCGCAGGGCACCGTGAAGTGGTTCAACAGCGAAAAGGGCTACGGCTTCATCGCGGTCGATGGCGGGCAGGACGTCTTCGTCCACTTCTCCGCGATCCAGATGGACGGCTACAAGGCGCTTGACGACGGTCAGCGCGTCGAGTTCGAGATCGCCCAGGGCCAGAAGGGCCCGCAGGCGGAACAGGTCCGGCTCATCGCCTGAGTCGTCGGGCGATCCGCCCACCGCTCCGGACCGTCCTCGCTCCGCACCACCCGGTCGCCGGTACGCCGCTGCCCGGGTTCCGTTGCCGGCCGAGTCCGGATCATCCCCGCCCCGTGGACACGTACGGCGCAGGTCCGTCTCCGGTGCCTGCCTGCCGTTCTGTCGCGTGGCGCCGGTGAGCGTGCCCGCCGACCGACGCGACAAGCCCGCGATCCCCCGCCCCGGTGGGGCGCCCGAGCGGCGCGCAAGGTGCCGCCGGGTGATCCGGCGTGTTCCCGGCGCGGCACTACTCGTCGCCCCCGGCCGAGTGGCGTCGGCGGGGGTGTTCGGCGCGGGCGGGCTGCGCCTGGACCGACCACTTCCACGTCCGGCGCCGCCGCCGAACTTCCCAGGACGCGGATAACCGCGCATTTCGCCGGGCGGTGGGCCGCGAACTGAACGCCGGGCCCCGTGACGCCTTCGTGGCGGATCCGACCTGCCGGCCAACTGGGGTGGGCGGGTCGCACGCCTGGCGCGGCCGGAGGCCCAGGGCTGGCCCGACGGCGGGACCGCGCCGGGGTGCCGGCCGTACGCCGGCCGGACGAGTTCCTGCACCGGCGGTTCGGTTGCCGTTCCCCTGTCGTACGCATGCCGGTCGCCCAGCGCGCCCGGCCGGCCCGTGACCGGTTCCCGGAGTCGGCCGGACCGGCCCACTCGCTTGCACTCGCCTGGGGAGAGTGCTAAACAAGTCATTGGCACTCGCACACCGTGAGTGCCAATGGTCGGGGCGGTAGGGCCACGGTCGCGGGTCCGGGAGCGGGTGCGCGGCACATGGCCGGTCGTCGCGGGCTGTCCGGCCCGGCCGGCGGACGTCACTGTCGCACAGCGCGACGGAGTCGAGCGGGCACCTGCGGGTGCCGGCGGGCCCCGTCCGCCAGTGCCGTAGTGACGTCCGAAGGTGCGTAATCAGGCGGCAGGTCGGGGTCGGAAAGGCTCCGGCGGCCGTGAGTGTCCAGGAGGACAACGCCGTATGGCCAAGATGATCGCGTTCGACGAGGAGGCGCGCCGCGGCCTCGAGCGGGGCATGAACACCCTCGCCGACGCCGTAAAGGTGACGCTGGGCCCGAAGGGCCGCAACGTCGTGCTCGAGAAGAAGTGGGGCGCTCCGACCATCACCAACGATGGTGTGAGCATCGCCAAGGAGATCGAGCTCGAGGACCCGTACGAGAAGATCGGTGCGGAGCTGGTCAAGGAGGTCGCCAAGAAGACCGACGACGTTGCCGGTGACGGCACGACGACGGCGACCGTCCTCGCCCAGGCGCTGGTCCGCGAGGGCCTGCGCAACGTCGCGGCCGGTGCCAACCCGATGGCCCTGAAGCGGGGCATCGAGGCCGCCGTCGCGAACGTCTCGGAGGAGCTGAGCAAGCTCGCCAAGGACGTCGAGACCAAGGAGCAGATCGCCTCCACCGCCTCCATCTCCGCCGGTGACAACACCGTCGGCGAGATCATCGCCGAGGCGATGGACAAGGTCGGCAAGGAAGGCGTCATCACCGTCGAGGAGAGCAACACCTTCGGGCTCGAGCTTGAGCTGACCGAGGGTATGCGCTTCGACAAGGGCTACATCTCGGGGTACTTCATGACCGACCCCGACCGGATGGAGGCCGTGCTCGACGACCCGTACATCCTGATCGTCAACAGCAAGATCTCGACGGTCAAGGACCTGCTGCCGATCCTCGAGAAGGTCATGCAGTCGGGCAAGCCGCTGGCCATCATCGCCGAGGACGTCGAGGGCGAGGCCCTGGCGACCCTGGTGGTCAACAAGGTCCGGGGCACCTTCAAGTCGGTCGCCGTCAAGGCGCCGGGCTTCGGTGACCGCCGCAAGGCCATGCTGGGCGACATCGCCATCCTGACCGGCGGACAGCCGATCAGCGAGGAGGTCGGCCTCAAGCTGGACGCCGTCGGCCTCGACATGCTGGGCCGGGCCCGCAAGGTCGTGGTGACCAAGGACGAGACCACCATCGTCGACGGTTCCGGCGACGCCGACCAGATCAACGGTCGGGTCAACCAGATCCGCGCCGAGATCGAGAAGAGCGACTCCGACTACGACCGCGAGAAGCTGCAGGAGCGCCTGGCCAAGCTGGCCGGCGGTGTTGCGGTGATCAAGGTCGGCGCGGCCACCGAGGTCGAGCTGAAGGAGCGCAAGCACCGCATCGAGGACGCGGTGCGCAACGCGAAGGCCGCCGTCGAGGAGGGCATCGTCCCCGGTGGTGGTGTCGCGCTGGTCCAGGCCGGCAAGACCGCCTTCGACAAGCTGGACCTGGCCGGCGACGAGGCGACCGGCGCGCAGATCGTCAAGATCGCGCTGGACGCCCCGCTGCGGCAGATCGCCGTCAACGCCGGCCTCGAAGGCGGCGTCGTGGTCGAGAAGGTCCGCAACCTGGAGGCCGGGCACGGCCTCAACGCGGCCAACGGTGAGTACGTCGACCTGCTCAAGGCCGGCATCATCGACCCGGCCAAGGTGACCCGTTCGGCACTGCAGAACGCGTCGTCGATCGCGGCCCTGTTCCTGACCACCGAGGCTGTGGTGGCGGACAAGCCGGAGAAGAACCCGGCTGCCCCGGCTGCGCCGGGCGGCGGGGACATGGACTTCTGAGTCCAGGCTCCAACGTCGAGGGGGCGGGCCGCGTCAGCGGTCCGCCCCTTCCTCATGTCGGCATCCGTCGCTGATTGCGCCGTTTCTCCGCCTGGCTGAACGGTTCCCGGATCGATATCGGCGCATCCACCAGCGCGACCGGCTCCTCGGCGGATAAGTCGTCGACCTCGTCCATTTCAGCCCGCTGGTCGGCGTCCCCGTAGTCGAGCCGGGAAACCGGCGTCCGGGTGGAGACATCCGCTATCGGCGGCCAGGCGACCGAATGGAGCTCGTCAACCGGTTCGTCGTCTTTTGCCATGACTTCCTCCTCCACCGCAAACGGTAGGAGAGGTCGGCCGGCAACACGGGAAAATGGCGTGGTATCGATCTGAGCCGCTCCGGATCGGCCGGTCACCCGTCGTTGCGCAACTCTTTCTGGTAGAGGAAGAACACCCGCTCGATCCGCGCGCCCGCGCTGCCCGCGTAGAACGGCACCGGACCGACCCAGCCGATCTCCGCCCGCAGGTGTCCGGCCGCCCGCTGGTCGCGCAGGCAGCGACGGAGCAGTACGCCGCCGATCCCGAGGCCCTGTGCGGCGGGTGCGGTACCCATCGGCCCGAACCAGCTCGGCCGGGACGAGCCGTACGCGGCGAAGCCCAGCAACTCCGGCTCCCCGCCGCTGCCGGCAGGCGTACGGACGGCGACGTGGCAGCCGGCGCCCTCCCGACCGACCGAGTGCAGCACTTCGACGTCCCAACTGCCGCCGAAGGCGGACCGGGCGAACCCGGTCAGCATCGGCAGGTCGGCCGGCTCCGCCCGGCGTACCGTGATGCCCTGGTCCGCCAGCCGTCGCTCGGCGGCCTCTGTGGACCGCAGCGCCGGGGAGGACTCGGTGGAGAGATCGGCCGTCATGTTCCAGGCGGTGCCGTCCGGGGTGTAGCCGAGCGCCAGGGCGGTGCAGACTGCCGGGGTGTACCGGACGTCGATGCCGGGCCAGACGTAGTGCGGCGGATTCCCGGCGATGCGTACCCGGGTCGCACCGAGCCCGGCGAGCGCCGCTTCCAGCCGCGACACCAGGGCGCGGCCGAGCCCCCGGCGGCGCCGGTCCGGGTGTACCGCGACCAGGTCGAGGTGGCCGGCCGCCGGATCCGCACCCCGGTCCGCCATCGAGCCGAGCGCGACCCCGACGAGCGCGCCGTCCTGCCACCCGACCACCCCGGTGACACGGCGTCGCCCGGTGGCACCGGGCAGCGGCGAGTCGTCCCGGAGCCGGGCCACGATCTCCGCCGCCTCGGCCGAGTCGTCGGGCAGGTCCAGCGCCGCCCGGCAGAGCCGTACGACGGCAGGTAGCTGGTCCTCGGTCAGCTCGGTGAGGGAGAACTCCGCGCTCATGGTCGCCGACCATAACCGAGCCCGGTCGGGCCGCCCGGATCGAGGCGGTTCACCGGCCGAGTTGCCGGGCCGCCTGGACGGCCGCGTACGCGTCGACCAGTCCGGCGCCGGTGATGTTGCCTTCCGAGCCGCAGGTGTCGGCGCTCTGCCGTGACCGGAAGGTCGGCTCGGCCGGTGTGGCGGTGTCGAGCAGGATCCGCCGGGTGGTCTCCAGATCGCCGACCAGCGCCGGATTGGCCGACCACATCAACGCGACCACCCCGGCCAGGTGCGGCGTCGCCATCGACGTACCACTCAGCGTGCCGTACCCGCCGCCGGGCAGTGCCGAGAGCACCTCCTCGCCGGGGGCGACCAGGTCCGGTTTGGTCAGTCCGCCGGGCGTCGGGCCACGGCTGGAGAAGGGGGTGACCCGGCGCTGCCGGTCCACCGCTCCGACGGTGAGGACGTCCGGATACGGCGCGGGCGGGTCGTCGACCGAGCCGCAGAACGAGCCGGTGTTGCCGGCGGCGGCGACGAAGAAGACCCCGGCCGCCGCGAACGCCGAGGTGGCCGGCTGGAGGGTGTCCCGGGCACAGCCCTCGATCGCCGGGCAACTCCACGAGTTGGTCAGCACCTGTGGCGCCCGCTCCGGGCGTCCGGCCGTGAACGGGTCGGCACCGGGCGGGAACGGCGCGAGCATGAACTGGAGGCAGTCCAGGTAGCGCGCCGGGTTGCCCAGGTTCCGGTCGAGGTTCACGCAGCCGACCCACTGCGCACCCGGTGCCACACCGACCTGCTGGTCGCCGACTGCGGTGGCCAGGGTGTGCGTACCGTGGCCGCCCAGGTCGGTAGGGGAGCGGGAGCCGTTCCACGGGTCGTACCAGGAGTCGTCGCCGCCCCGGAAACCGGCGGAGAGCGCCGGATGGCGGCCGTCCACGCCGGAGTCCGACCCGCCGACCACGACGCCCGAGCCGTCGACGCCGAGTTGCGACCACACCCGGTCGGCGCCGATGGTGCGCAGGCTCCAGATCGGCGCGGTCGGCGCCGGCTGGTCGCCCCGGGTCGGAGACCCGCCAGCCGGCAGCGGTCGCAACCGCTGGCTGACCAGTACCCGGTCGACGTCGGCGCGGCGGGACAGCCAGGCCCGTACCGCCGAGCCGCCCTCCACCTCCACGGCGTTGACCAGGTAGTACGGCGTGTGGTCCAGGCGCAGCCGGTCCAGGTCCCGGCGCAGGTCCGCCTGCGACCGGTCGGCTGTCTCGACGAGTCGGCGGTACACCTCCCGACCCCGGGCCTCCCGGCCGGCCGGGCCGGTCTGGCCGGTCGCCACCCCGGTCAGGTCCACCTGCTCCTTCAACACCACGAAGAGCCGCTCGCCGTGCCAGCCGGGGGCGCCGAGCCCGACGTACACCGCACCGGTGGCGACCAGCAGTACGCCGGCCACGGTCGCGGCGACCGCACGGCGCGGTACGGAGGCACCGGCACGGCCGAAGCCGAAGCCGTACCCGATGCCGAGCAGCACCGCGACGGCGAGCGAGCCGGCGGCGGCGACGGCGGTCCAGTACGGCACGTCCCGGGCACCGGAGAGGAGCAGCGTGATCTCCTCCGGATCGACCAGGGCCAGCGGCCCGACGGCGGCGATGCCGACCAGCCAGCCGACCGGGGCGGCGCCGACCGGCCGGAGTTCCACCTGTGCCGGGCCGACCGCCGCCGTCGACCGGGCCTGGCCGGGCGCCGCTGTCGACTGAGCCGGGTCGACGACAGCTGTCGGCTGGGCCTGGCCGGGCGCCGCCGTCGGCCGGGCCTGGTCGGTGACAGCCGTCGGGCGGGTGGCCCGGGACGCGACCCGGAGGGCGGCGATCGCGAAGCCGGCCGGCGGAAGTACGAACAGCGCGGCGAGTTGCGCGCCGGACTGGCCGATCCCGCCGGCGACCAGTGCCAGTGCCACCCCGGCCACCAAGCCGCCGACCAGCACCAGCCGGGCGCCGCCCACCGGTCGGGTCGGTGCGGGTGCGCCGCCCCGGCGCGCCGTGGTCCGCTCGTAGCCGGCCCAGAATCGTCCATCGAGGACAGTGGCGGCCAGCCAGCCCACCGCAGCCGAGGCGAGCAGCCCGCACGCCGTCTCCAGTACCCCGCCCAGCGCGCCGAGCCAGACCCACGGCAGCAGCAGCGCGAGCCCGGCGGCCACGCTCAGCCCGATCGCCGCCGGCTCGGCCCGGACCCACTCCGTCCGCCGAATCGTTGCCGACTCCGACTCCGGTTGCCGAGTCTTTGCCGGCTGCTCCGGTTCCGGTTGCCGGGTCTGTGCCGGCTGCTGTTCCGGTTCCGGTTGCCGGTTCGGTTCCGGCTGTCGGGCCTGCGCCAGTTGTGGGTGCTGCGCTGGTCGCGGGTGGTGCTCAAGTTGCGGGTGCTGCTCGGGCTGTCGGGCCGACTCCGGTTGCCGGGCCTGGCTCGGCCGGCCGCCGAGGTGCCGGATCAGCAGGGCGGCGAGGCCGGCCACAACGGCGACCCCGGCGAGGTAGACCTCCGGCAGGGTGGGCGGTATCGCCCGGAGCAGCCCCAGCGCGCCGAGGGCGATCGCGCCGAGCAGCCAGGCCCGACCGGCGGCCCGGACAGCCGGCGACCGGGGCAGCGCGGCGAGCAGTCCGGCCGGTACCCCGACCAGCAGTGCATTGGCGACGGCGATCGTCGGCCACAGCCAATTCTGCTGGTCCAGTCCGGCAACGAGCAGGACCTGTTCGACCAGCCAGGCGATGCTCTGGCTGCCGACGGTCGTCCCGACCGCCCAGACTCCGACCAGCGCGGCGGCGACCACCGGCCACACGCCACCTCCGGCGGGCGGCGCCGGCCGGCCCGGTCCCACCGGCCACGGCTGCCGCGTCCCGCCCGGCGGCCAGGGCTGGTTCGGCATGACCGGCAGCGGCCGGCCGGGCGTGCTCGGCCACGGTTGGTTCGGTGCGCTCGGCCACGGTTGGCCGGCCACGCCCGGCGACGGCTGCCCGCCGCCCCGCGTCGGCGGTGACACGACCGGCGGCTGCCCAACGTCCCGCGTCGACGGTGGTCCGTCCGGCGACGGCTGCCCGTCGCCGCGCGGGGACGGTGGCTCGTCGGGCGTCGACGGTTCGGCCAGCGGGGGCGGGGTGGCCGGCGAGGCTGGTGGGGACGGTTCCTCGGGCGGTGGTGGCGGCGGACCATCCTGCATGACCGAACAGTACGGTGCCGCCCGGCCCGCCGCCGCCACCCGCCGGCCCGCGTACGGCCACGGTCAGCTCTCGGGCTCCGGTTCGGCGGTGGCGTCGCGCAGCCGACTCACCAACTGCTCCAGCGCGGCGACCTCGGCGCGTAGGGCTGCCCGG
Source organism: Plantactinospora endophytica (assembly GCF_016862915.1). Lineage (GTDB taxonomy): Bacteria > Actinomycetota > Actinomycetes > Mycobacteriales > Micromonosporaceae > Plantactinospora > Plantactinospora endophytica. The sequence continues at coordinate 362,185 of NZ_BONW01000001.1, forward strand.
CCCTGTCGGGTGAGTCGCAGCCAGGTGCACGGGCGGCGCCCCTCGTACCCCTTGACCACCCGGAGCAGCTCGGCCTGTTCGAGGATGCGCAGGTGGCGGTTGAGGTTGCCGTCGGTCAGCCCCAGCTCGTCCCGGAGGGTGGCGAACTTGCACTCCCGGGTCTCGCTCAGCACGGTGAGGATGCCGAGGCGTACCCGCTGGTGCACGGTGTCATCCAGGGCCAGCGCCGGGTGCGGCGGCACCGGCCGGTCAGGCATCGGGACGCCGTCGGCTGCGGGCGGCGCGTACGGCGGCGAAGACCACCAGCGGCAGGGCCATCAGCACAAGGTAGTGGCCGGGGCGGAGCGCGAGTTGACCGCCGAGCGAACCGCTCTGCCAACCGAGGATGTCGGTGGCCCACGGGGCCAGCTCGCCCAGCCGGGGCGAGCCGCAGAGCCAGGCGGTGAGCAGTGCGATCCAGGCTCCGGCGGCGGCCAGGGCCGGACTGCGTTCGGCCCAGGCGAGCGCCAGTACGGCCACGGCGATCGACAGCAGCGGGGTCAGCATCCCGTGCCACCACCCTGGCTGCTGGTCGACGAGCGTGCCGGGCTGGATTTCCGTCCTCGGTACCGCCGCGACGACCGCGAGCAGCAGGAGCACGCCGAGGCCGGTGCCGGCGAAGAGTGGCCAGGAGACCCGCAGTCCGAGCCGACGGGCCCGCCAGCCGTACCAGGTGCCGGTGGCGGCGACCAGCAGTGGCACGCCGACGAACCAGAAGACGTACGACAGGACGGGGTGCCGCTGCTCGTCGGGGAGCCCGGCCCAGTAGGGGTGGTGCACGACGGTGGTCCTCGACTGCGCGAACGGGGTGCGGTAGAGGGCGGTGCTGGCCAGTAACAGTACGGCGACGGCGAGCGCCGGCAGCCAGGCGCCGTTGTGTGTCCGGGTGCGGGTGCGGTCGCGTAACCGGTCCAGCTCGGCCAGGATCTCCACGGACCGCTTCCCGTCGGTGGAACTCATCGTCGCCCCCTCAACTCTGCGTCAGCGTTTCCAGCTCTGTGTCGGCGTCGAACTCTGTGCCGGCGTTCCACTTCGTGTCGGCGTTCAGCTTTGCGTCGGCATTTAGCTTTGCATCAGCACTGTACTCTGCAATGCAAAGTCTACGGGCGCTGTCAACATGTCCGGTCGGCGACTCCGCCGGACGGTGCTACCCGGGGGCCCCGCCCCCGGCACCGCTGCGGCTACCGTGGACGGGTGCGTGACCCCAGCCTTTCCCGGAACACGGCCAGCCGGCTCTCCCCGTCCCGCCGCGCCGCCGACCTCCGTCGGCTCCGGAGCGAGCGGTTCGACGTACTCGTGATCGGCGGTGGGGTGACCGGCGCGGGCGCCGCGCTCGACGCGGCCTCCCGTGGGCTCAAGGTGGCCCTGGTCGAGGCGCGCGACTTCGCCTCCGGCACCTCCAGCCGGTCCAGCAAACTCATCCACGGCGGCCTGCGCTACCTGGAGCAACTGGAGTTCCACCTGGTCCACGAGGCGCTGACCGAGCGCGGCCTGCTCGCCACCCGGCTCGCCCCGCACCTGGTGCGCCCGGTGCCGATCCTGATCCCGCTGCCGCCCGGCCACGGCCGGGCCGCGCTGGCCGGCCGGGCCTGGCGACGCTCCTACTACGGCACCGGAGTCGCCACCTACGACGCCTTCGCCGGGGTCTTCGCCGGCGGGCGGGGGATGCCGCTGCACCGGCACCTCACCCGCGAGGGCGCCCGCCGGACCTTTCCCAGCCTGCGCGCCGACGCCATCGCCGGGGCCATCCGCTACTACGACGGCCAGGTCGACGACGCCCGCTTGGTGGTCACCCTGGCCCGCACGGCGGCCAGCCTCGGCGCGGCGATGGCGACCAGCGCGCGCGTCGTCGGCCTGGTCCGGCAGGCCCGCGAGGTGACCGGGGTACGGGTCCGGGACATGGAGGCGCCGCCCGGCTCCCCGGACGCCGAGTTCGAGGTACGCGCCCGCACCGTCATCGCCGCCACCGGAGTGTGGAGCGACGACATGTCCGAACTGCTCGGTGACGTCGGGGTACGCCGCGGGCTGCGGGTCCGCGCATCCAAGGGCGTACACCTGGTGGTGCCCCGTTCGGCGATCACCGGCGAGGCCGGGCTGATCCTGCGTACGCCCACCTCGGTGCTCTTCGTCATCCCGTGGGGCGGGCACTGGATCATCGGCACCACCGACACCGACTGGCGGCTCGACCGGGCCCACCCGGCGGCCTCGGCCCGGGACATCGACTATCTGCTCGACCAGGTCAACACGGTGCTGGACCGGCCGCTGACCACCGCCGACATCGAGGGCGTCTACGCCGGACTGCGCCCGCTGCTCTCGGGCGAGGCGGACTCGACGTCGAAGCTCTCCCGCGAGCACGCGGTCTACGAGCCGATGCTCGGACTGCTGCTGGTGGCCGGTGGGAAGTACACGACGTACCGGGTGATGGCCGCCGACGTGGTCGACCGGGCCGCCCGCCGGCTCGGTGGCGTACGCCCGTCGCGCACCGCCGAGCTGCCGCTGGTCGGCGCCGACGGGTACGCGGCACTGTGGCGGGACCGGGCCGACCTGGCCCGCCGGCACGGGGTGCAGGCCGGGGTGGTCGAACACCTGCTGGAGCGGTACGGCAACCTCACCACGCACCTGCTCGACATGGTCGACGCCGATCCACTGCTCGGTTCACCGCTGGCCGGGGCACCGGAATACCTCGCCGCCGAGGTGGCGTACGCGGCCCGGGCCGAAGGGGCGCTGCACCTGGACGACGTGCTGACCCGGCGTACCCGGATCTCGTTCGAGACGCCGCACCGGGGTGCCGAGTCGGCCGAGCAGGCGGCCGAGATCATGGGTCGGGTGCTCGGCTGGGACGCCACGGTGCGGGCCCGCGAGGTCGAGCACTACCTGGCCCGGGTGCAGGCGGAACGGCAGTCCCAGCGGATGCCGGACGACGCCACGGCCGACGCGGCCCGGGTGGGCGCGCCGGACGTACGCGGCTTCGCGGCCGACCGGGGCGCGAGCGCCGGCCTGGACGAGATCGAACTTCCCGGCTGACCGCCGCCGGCCCGGCAAACCAGCCCGGTCAGCCCGTCGCGGAGAGGCACGCCGGCGGAAAGCACGTCGCGGAGAAGCGAGTCAGCGGGTCAGCGAGTCAGCGGGTCAGCAGGAAAGCCCGTCAGCGGGTTACAGCACCTTGCCGGGGTTGAGCAGTCCGGTCGGGTCGAGTGCGTCCTTGATGGCCTGGTGCACCCGGACACCGACCGGCCCGATCTCCCGGGCCAGCCAGTCCCGCTTGAGCAGGCCGACCCCGTGCTCCCCGGTGCAGGTGCCGCCGAGGGAGAGCCCGAGTTCCATGATCGCGTCGAAGGCACGCCGGCCCCGCTGCACGTTCTCCGGGTCGGCCCGGTCGACCACGATGTTCGGATGCATGTTGCCGTCACCGGCGTGCCCGACCACGCCGATCGGCACGTCGTGCTCGGCGGAGATCCGGGCCACCCCGTCGAGGAGCGCCGCCAGCGCGTCCCGGGGTACCGCCACGTCGTCGATGACCAGGCCGCCGTTGCCGTCCGGATAGGTCTGCGCGGCGAACCGTTCCATCGCCGGGTGCGCCAACCGGCGGGCCTGGAGCAGCGCGGCGGCCTCCGCCGCGTCGGTGGCCGCGAAGACCTCGTCGGCACCGCTCGCCGTGCAGACCTCGGCCAGCCGCGCGAGGTCGGCGGCGGCCCGGGGACCGGTGTCGGCGGCGGCCAGCAGCAGCGCCTCGGCGTCGGTACGCAACCCCATCGGCCGGTACGCCTCGATCGCGCCCAGGTGCGTCCGGTCCAGCAGTTCCAGCAGGCTCGGGGTGAGCCCCTGGGCGGAGATCTCCGCGACCGCCCGGCCGGCGGCGGTGGTGGACGGGAAGACCGCGACCAGGGTCAGTGACTCCTCGGCGGCCGGCCGCAGCGAGACGGTCACCTCGGTGATCACCCCGAGGGTGCCCTCCGAGCCGACGAAGAGCCGGGTCAGGTCGTACCCGGCGACCCCCTTGGCGGTACGCCGTCCGGTGCGCAGGATCTCCCCGTCGGCCAGTACCACCTCCAGGCCGAGGACGTACTCGGTGGTGACGCCGTACTTGACGCAGCACATTCCGCCCGCGTTGGTCGACACGTTGCCGCCGATCGTGGACGACTCCCAGGAGCCGGGGTCGGGCGGATAGCGCAGGCCGTGCTTTGCCACGGCGGCGGCCAGGGTGGCGTTGACCACTCCCGGCTGGACCACCGCGATCCGGTTCACCGGGTCGACCTCCCGGATCTCGTCCATCAGCACCGTGGAGAGCACGACCGCACCGTCGACCGCGTTGGCCGCGCCCGCCAGTCCGGTCCGGGCCCCCTGGGGTACCAGCGGAGCACCGTGCGCCGCCGCCGCCCGGACCACGGCGACCACCTCGGCGGTGGTCCGTGGCCGGACCACCACGGCCGGCATCCCGGCCGCGCAGAGGTCGGCCTCGTCGCGCTGGTGGCCACGGAGCAGATCGGGATCGGTCAGTACGGCGGACTCGCCGAGCGCCGCCCGCAGGTCGTCGAGAAGATCCGGCATGCCTGGCAGGCTAACCGCCCGACGGATACACCGACCACGGCGGTTTCCGGTACGGCGACGGACAACCGGGACGAGAGGCGCCGATACCACCGGGTCCCGCAGGTCCTGACCAGCCGCCCCACGGAGCCGGCCGTCCGGGTTCGATGGATTCCGACGACCGGGTTCGGCGGATGATCCTGACGTCCGGGTTCGGCGGGTTCGGCGGGTTCGGGAGTGGGTAGTCCCCGCCATGCGCTCCCTCCGGCACACCGTGGCCAAAACGCCGGTGGACCTCGATCGGGAGCGCATCACCAACCTGGCGAAGGAGTTCCGGAAGCGGTCCCGGGCCACCGTCAAGGACCGCTGGCACGCCGTACGGTTCAACCTGGTGCTGGCCCTCCAGGCGGGGGTGGCCGCCGCGCTGGCCTGGGTCGGCTCGCACGAGTTCCTCGACAACCCGTCGCCGGTCTTCGCGCCGATCTCCGCGATCGGTACCCTCGCCTCCTCGGTCGGCCAGCGACTGCGGCGTACGGTCGAACTGATCATCGGGGTGGCGGTCGGCATCGGCCTCGGCGACGCGCTGGTCTTTGCCGCCGGCACCGGGCCCTGGCAGCTCGGTCTGATCGTCGCCCTGTCGATCATGGTCACGATCTTCCTGGGCGGCGGCCCGGCGGTGGTGACCCAGGCGGCGGCCACCGCCGTGCTGATCGTGACCGTCGACATGCCGCAGCAGGCCAACATCGAGTCGCCCCGGGTGATCGACGCCCTGATCGGCGGTTTCGCCGGGCTCGTGGTGATCGCACTGGTGCTGCCGTTGAACCCGTTGCGGGTGGTGGACCGGGCGGCCCGGCCGCCGCTCGGCCGGCTCGCCGAGGAACTCTCCGAGACCGCCGAGGCGCTGAAGACCCGGGACGCGCCCCGGGCACAGGCGGCGCTGGACCGGTTGCGCGAGGTGGAGAACCATCTCCAGGGCTTCGAGGAGGCGTTGGAGGGTGGCCGGGAGACCTCCATCCTGGCGCCGGTGCGCTGGCACCGTCGAGGAGCGCTCACCCAGTACGTGGAGAGTTCCGAGTACATCGAGCACGCCGTACACAACAGCGGGACGCTGATCCGGCGGGCGGTGACCGTGCTGGAGGACGGGGAGCCGGTCCCGGAGGAGATGTCCAACGCGGTGGCGCTGCTCGCCGAGGCGGTACGACTGCTGCGTAAGGACCTCGGCCTCGGGGTACGCCCGGAGGCCACCCGGGAGCAGGCGTTGCAGGCGATCGGCCAGGCCGGCAGGGCGTACGCCGAGGGGGTCGGGTTCTCCGGCAGCGTGGTGATCGCGCAGGTCCGTACCACCGGCAGCGACCTGCTCCGGGCCACCGGCATCGAACGGCTCGAAGCGAACCAGTTGGTGCGCCGGGCGGCGGGCGGGCATGCCGGCGAGGCCGCCGAGGCGGCGGCCGGCAAGCCCCGTGCCACAAATTCGGACCGCCCCTCGGACACACCATCGTCGGAGGCCGGCTCCGCCCGGTGATCGCCCGTGCCTTCGCGCGGCCCCCGTCCGGTGATCGCTCGTGCCCTCGCACGGCCCCAGCCCGGTGCCGCCGGTGTCTTCGCGTGGCACCCTGCCCGGTGCCGCTCGTGCCTTCGCGCGGCCTTAGCCCGGTCGCCGCCCCGCCCGTCAGCGTGGTGTGGCCAGGCTGGCCAGGGCGGCCAGCAGGCGGTCGACGTGTGCGGCGGTGCTGCCGAGCCCGATGCTGGCGCGCAGCGCGGTCGGCGGCAGGTCGCGTCGGCCGCTCCGGTCGGCCGCCTCGGTGAGCAGCCGGCGGGCCAGCGGGTGCGCGCAGAACAGTCCGTCCCGCAGCCCGATCTGCCAGTGCTGGGCGAGGTCGGCCGCGACCTCGGCCGAGTCCCGACCGGCGACCACGAACGAGACGATGCCGACCCGGGGCGCGTCCACGGCGAAGGTACGCAGCTCGACCACGTCCGGCAGCCCGGCCAGCCCGGACCGCAGGCGGGCGAGCAGGGCCTGCTCGTCCGCGTACAGCGCGGCGCGGTCCGCCTCGGCCAACGCGTTGCAGACCGCGGCCAGCGCCACCGCGCCGAGCAGGTTGGGGGTGCCGGCCTCGTGCCGGCCGGGCCCGTCGACCCAGCGGACGTCGTGTGTCGCCGGCCCGACCCCGAGGGTCGCCCCGCCACCGGCCAGGTACGGCGGCGCGGCGTCCAGCCAGTCGGCCCGTCCGGCGAGTACGCCGATGCCGAACGGGGCGTACAGCTTGTGTCCGGAGACGGCCACGTAGTCGACCGCCAGGGCGGTGACGTCCAGTTCGGCGTGCGGGGCGAGTTGGGCCGCGTCCAGCGCGATCCGCGCGTCGTGCCGGTGGGCGATCCGGGCCAGGTCGGCGATCGGCCAGCACTCGCCGGTGACGTTGCTGGCCCCGGTCACCGCGACCAGGATCGGCGCCTCGCCGCCACTGCCCCGGCGCAGTTCCCGCAGCGCCGCGTCTACCGCCCGGACGGCGGCACCGGCCGAGTCGGGCACCGGCAACCGCACCGCCCCGGTGGGCCAGGGCAGCAGGTTGGCGTGGTGCTCGGCGGCGAAGGTCACCACCCGGGTGCCGGGCGGCAGGGCCCGGGCCAGCAGGTTGAGTGCGTCCGTGGTGTTCCGGGTGAAGACGACGGAGTCGTCGGGGCGTACCCCGAGAAAGTCGCCGACGTCCTGCCGGGCCCGCTCGTACGCCAGCGTGCTGCGTCGGGACAGCGCCCCGGCGCCCCGGTGCACGCTGCCGTACCACGGCAACAGCTCGGCCACCGCGTCGGCGGCGGCCCGCGCGCACGGCGCGGTGGCGGCATAGTCCAGGTTGACCTGCCCGGGTACCCCGAGCACCTGGAGCGGCCCGGTCGCCTCGACACCGGTGCCGATCGTGACCTCGACCGGCTCGACCGGTGACGTCCGGGTCCGCGCGGCCGATGGTGCCGCAGCGGGCCCGGCCGGACCGGCCGGGGCGGTCCGGGACAGTCGTTCCACCCCCGACGGGTCGGTCGGCCGGGCCGGGCCGGCGGGTCGGGTGGGCGCGGAAACGAGACTGGTACTCATCGAGATGCCTCCGGTGCCAGGGACCCCGGGGCGGGTGGGAGCGGGGTCCGCGCTTGCCCGGTGCGGGAGTGCACCGAGCCCGGTCATCACCCGGGGCACCCCACCGCGAACCTCGACGAGGGTTGCCGGCCAGCAAGCCGGGGCTTGGACGCTGGCACTCGTGACCTGGCAGGAATCATAACCGGGCCGGATGTGGTCCGACCAGGCTGTCGGGACGAACTACGCTGATCGCATGGCCGACACTCCGCCCGGCGCGGCGGCGCCCCAGCCGCCGTCGTCGACCCCACCGTGGCCGCCCGCCCCGGCGCAGCACCTTCCGTCGCCGATGTCGACGCCGCCGCAGGTCGAGGCGACGCCCGACGAGCGGAGCCTGGTCCGTCGGCTGATCGCGATCGGGGCGATCACGCTGATCGTGGTCTGCGCGGTGCTGATGGCCTGGGAGCTGGTGTCGCCGGCCGGGGTGACGCCGCCGCTGATCGGGCTGGGCGCGGCGGCGCTGCCGGTACCGGTGCTGGTCGCCTGCTTCCTCTGGCTCGACCGGTACGACCCGGAGCCGATCAGGTATCTCGCCTTCTGTCTCGCCTGGGGCGCGGCGGTGTCGACCTTCTGCGCGCTCCGCACCAACACCTTCGCGTCGGAGACCCTCGAACTGCCGCTACCGGTGGTCGGGGTGCTGGTCGCGCCGTTCATCGAGGAGTTGACCAAGGCGCTCGGGCCGCTGCTGCTCCTGCTCTACCAGCGCCGGAAGTGGTCCGGGATCACCGACGGCATCGTCTACTGTGGCCTGTCTGCGGTCGGCTTCGCCATGGTCGAGAACATCCTCTACTTCGGCCTGCACGGCTACGCCGAAGGCGTCGACCAGTACGGGCCGGCGACCGGTGCGCAGAACGTCTTCGGGATCTTCATCCTGCGGGTCCTGATCAGCGGCTTCGCCCACCCGCTGTTCACCGCGATGACCGGCATCGGGCTCGGCATCGCGGTGCGGTCGGCCAGCCGGCCGATCCGGATCCTCGCCCCGCTGGCCGGCCTGCTGTTGGCGATGATCCTGCACGGCACCTGGAACGGGGCCGCCACCCTCACCCAGGTCGTCGGGGAACCGCTGATCCTGCTCTACAGCTACCTCGGCCTGATGGTGCCGATCTTCCTGGGCGTGGTCGGCCTGGCCGTCTGGGTACGGAGCTGGGAGGGGCGGCTCACCCAGCGCCGGCTGCCCGACTACGTGTCGACGGGCTGGCTCACCCCGCCCGAGTTGGCCGCGCTCGGCACCCTCGGCCGACGGCACGCCGCCCGACGCTGGGCCCGACGGGTCGCCGGTGACGAGGGTCTCAAGGCGATGCGGGCGTTCCAGGTCGCGGCGACCCGACTGGCCCTGCTCCGCGACGGACTGGTGCGCGGGCTGGAGTCCCGGCCGGGGCAACTGGCCCGCAGGCAGGGCGAGGAACGCCGACTGCTCGACGCGCTCCAGGCCAGCCGCCGGGTCTTCGTGGGGCGCGATCCGCAGACACCGGCCGGCATCTGGGACGGCACCCGTTACCACCTGGCGTTCCCGGACGGCTCCCGCCGTACCCTGCCGGCGCCGGCCGAGCCGGTGGTGCCGATCCCGGTGGTACTGGTGGCGCCGCCGCGCCCACCGGCCCCCGTCGGTCCCGCCTACCCCGGCCCCTACCCCGGCACGCCCGGCCCCTACGGTGGGCCGCCCGGCCCGTACCCCGGCACCCCCGGCCAGTACCCCGGCACTCCCGGCCCGTACGGCGGACCGCCCGCGCCCGGTGCCGGACCGGGCGGTGCCTGGCCGTACCCGCGCTGAGTCGACGCCAGCGGGCCGTGCCCGCGCTGAGTCGGCGGCAGAGGGCTGTACCCGCGCTGAATCGGCGTCAGTGGGCTCTACCCGCGCTGGGTCGACGTCAGAGGTAGAGCCCGGTGGAGTCGGTCTCCACCCGCCGGGCCGCCACGGCGTGCACGTCCCGTTCGCGGAGCAGCACGTACTCCCGGCCGTGCAGTTCGACCTCGGACCGGTCGTCGGGGTCGAAGAGCACCCGGTCGCCGGAGACGATCGAGCGCACGTTCGGTCCGACGCCCACCGCGGTCGCCCAGGCCAGCCGTCGGCCCATCGAGGCGGTCGCCGGGATCACGATGCCGGCGGTCGAGCGCCGTTCGCCCTCGCCGCCGTCCGCCCGCACCAGCACCCGGTCGTGCAGCAGACGGATGGGCAGGCCGTTGTCGGTGTTCTCCTCGCCGGTCACGACCGAGACGGTACCGTGCGCCGCCACCAGGCAGGCTGGTGGCGTCGGCCCGCAGGCCGTACCGAGCCGACCTGTGCCGGTGCGGCTACCGTAGGAGAGCCTATTCCGCCGTGGGAGGTGCGCTTGCGCCGTTTCGAGCAGCTACGAGCAAGGATCCGTCGCGCGTACGCGTTCGGGCGGTCGACCGACTCCTCCGGCGGGTACGCCGAGCCGGCGGAGGCCCGTCCGGCGGCCACGCCCCCACCGACACCCGCCCCGGCACCCCCGGTCGAGGCCGAGCCCAGCACGGAACTGCACCCGTCGACGGCCAGTCGGGACGACGCGGACGTACCGCACGCGCTGCGGATCGCCGCCGCGTGGTCCTGGCGACTGATCGTGATCGGCCTGGTTGCCTGGGCGCTGCTCCGGGTGGTCGGCACGGTCCGGATCGTGATCATCCCGCTGGCCATCGCCCTGCTGCTCTCCGCACTGCTGGCCCCGCTGGTCGGCCTGCTGCTCCGGGCCCGGTTCCCCCGCTCCCTGGCCACCGCCGTGGTGCTGGTCGCCGGGCTGGCCGCCGTGGTCGGCACGCTCACCCTGGTGGTCAACGAGTTCATCCAGGGCGTACCGGACCTGAGCCGGAACGCCACCAGCGGTATCCGGCAGATCCAGGAGTGGCTGAAGACCGGGCCGCTGCACATGTCGGACAACCAGCTCAACTCGTACATCGAGCAGGGCGAGCAGTGGATCAACGAGAACACCCAGGCGCTGACCAGCGGGGCGGTCTCCACCGCCGCGACCGTCGCGGAACTGCTCACCGGTGCCCTGCTGGTGCTCTTCGCCACCTTCTTCTTCCTGCGGGACGGTGAGAAGATCTGGCGCTTCCTGGTCCGGCTGCTGCCGGTGGCCGCCCGGTGGCGGGTCGACGACGCGGGCCGGGCGTCCTGGGCGACGCTTGTCGCGTACGTCCGGGCGACCGTACTCGTCGCGTTCATCGACGCGGTCGGGATCGGCATCTTCCTGGTCGTCTTCGACATCCCGTTCGCGTTCCCGCTCGCCGCGCTGGTCTTCCTCGGCGCGTTCATCCCGATCGTCGGCGCGACCCTCTCCGGCGCGGTGGCGGTGCTGGTCGCCCTGGTCGACAGCGGCTGGGTGACCGCGCTGATCATCCTCGGCGTGGTGATCGGGGTGCAGCAGGTCGAGGGGCACATCCTGCAACCGTTGATCATGGGACGGGCGGTGGCGATCCATCCGCTCGCGGTGATCGTCGGCATCGCCGCCGGTGTGGTGCTGGCCGGCATCGTCGGCGCCCTGGTCTCGGTACCGCTGATCGCGGTGCTGAACACGGCGGTCCGCCGGCTGGCGCACCGCCGCCCGCCGGAGGTGCCGCCGGACGCCGTGGTGATCGCGGCCAAGGCGCCGTGACCACCCGCGCCCGCAGGCGGCGCCCGGGACCGGCCGCGAGCCGCCCGCTGCCGACCCGCCGTACCTGACGCCCCTGGAGATTCTCGTGAATCCGGTGCGGCGGTTCAGGACTTGCCGAGCCGCTCCAGGGCGCCCCGGGCCACCTCCGGCCGGGTGGTGTACCAGAACGGTGGCAGCGACTTCCGCAGGAAGGCGCCGTACCCCCGGGCCGTCTCCAGCCGGGAGTCCAGCACCGCCACCACGCCCTTGTCCCCGGTGGACCGGATCAGCCGACCGACCCCCTGGGCCAGCCGTACAGCGGCGATCGGCACGCTGACCGCCGCGAACCCGGAGCCGCCCGAGGCGTCCACGGCCGCCGCCCGGGCCGCCGCGAGGGGCTCGTCCGGGCGCGGGAACGGCAGCCGGTCGATCACCACGAGCTGGCACGCGTCGCCCGGCACGTCCACGCCCTGCCACAGCGACATCACGCCGAACAGGCAACTCGCCCGCTCCTGCCGGAACCGGCGGACCAGCAGCGGCAGCGCCTCCTCGCCCTGCAACAGGATCGGCAGGTCGGTACGCGCCCGGAGCAGTTCGGCGGCCTGCAACGCGGCCCGGCGGGACGAGAACAGCCCGAGGGTACGCCCGCCGAGCGCGCCGACCAGCCCGAGCAGTTCCTCGCCGGCCGCCGCCGGCAGGCCCGAGGCGGCCGGCCGGGGCAGGTGCGCGGCGACGTAGAGGATGCCCTGGCGGGGATAGTCGAACGGGGATCCGACGTCGAGCGAGCGCCAGCCGTCGTCCGACTCCGAACGGTTGGACTTCGACGTGCTGTCCGACTTCGCGGTGCTGTCCAGTTTCGAGGTGCTGTCCGGCTTCGACGTCCGGTCCGGGGCCGTCGGATCCGGCCGGACGGTACGCAGTGCGTTCGCCCGGGGATGCGGCCGGGTCGGGTCGGCCGCCGGATCCGCCGGGGCGGCCAGCCCGAGTGCCCGGGCGACGGTGTCGAACCGGCCGCCGAGCGCGAGCGTGGCCGAGGTGGCGACGACGGTACGGTCCTCGTAGAGATGGGTGGCGAGGGTGCCGGCCACGGAGAGCGGCGCGACGACCAGGGCCCGCCGGCCCGTGCCGCCGCCGTCCGGCTTCTCCACCCAGGCGACGTCGTGATCGGCATCCTCCAGCAGTCGTTGTGCGGTCTTCGACAGGTCGTCGAGTACCGCCTTGGCCTGCTGCTTGCGTACCGGGTCGGGGTCGTCGGACTTGACGTCGCCGATTTTCTCCAGCGCCGAGCGGGTGGCCGCGTCCAGCAGGGTGCACGCCTCGCGCAGCGGTGCCGGCAGCTCGCCGGTGATCCGTCCGGCCGGTGCCTCGGCCAGCCCGACCGCCAGCGCGTCGCCGGCCGCCAGCAGCGAGTCGGCCAGTTCCGGCGTGAGCAGTGGCCGGCTCCGCCGGGCGGCCCGGTCGATCAGCTCCGGGATCAGTTCGGCCTGGGCCGCCGAGGAGACCCGGTCGGCCAGCTCGTGCGCCTCGTCGATCACCAGCAGCTTGTGCGGCGGCACGATGTGCCGGCCGGCGAGCATGTCGACGGCGAGCAGACTGTGGTTGGTCACCACCACGTCCGCCTCGCGGGCCCGGGCCCGGGACGCCTCGGCGAAGCACTCGGTGCCGTACGGGCAGCGGCTGGCGCCGACGCACTCCCGGGCCGGCATCGAGACCAGCCGCCACGCCTGGTCGTCGACGCCGGGGTCGAGTTCGTCGCGGTCACCGGTGTCGGTCTCCATGGCCCAGTCCCGGATCCGCTCGATCTGCTTGCCCAGCCGGCCCGCCTCGCCGAGCCACTTCGTCCCGCCACCGCCACCGCCACCGCCGCCCCGGGCCGGCGCGTCGAAGAGGGTGTCCTCCGGTTCGTCCTCTGTGGAGTTCTCCAGCCGGGCCAGGCAGAGATAGTGGTGCCGGCCCTTCAACACGGCGAAGGTCGGCCGGTCGCCGAGGACCGGGGCGACCGCGTCGGCCAGCCGGGGCAGGTCGTGGTCGACGAGCTGGGACTGGAGCGCGAGGGTCGCGGTGGAGACCACCACCGGGCCGTCGACGGTCAGCGCCGGGGCGAGGTACGCCAGCGACTTGCCGGTGCCGGTGCCGGCCTGCACCAGCAGGTGCTCACCGGAGAGGATGCTCTCCTCGATCGCGGTGGCCATCTGCTGCTGCCCCGGCCGGGCCGTGCCGCCGGGTACCGCGCCGACCGCCGCGGCCAGCAGTTCCGAGCCGGTGGGCCGGTCGGCACGGCGGCGTCGGCGGGACCGGGGTGCCGGAGGGCGGCCGGAGTCCTCCGCCTCGGAGCCGATCAGGGTGGGGAAGCTGGCATCGGTGGCGGGCACGGTCACTGTGCGACCGTACCCGCCGATCCCGACACCGCCGCGCTCCCTCGCCCGACGGCCGTGCCGGGGCGTCCGGTACGCCGTGCCAGGTCGTCCGGTACGGCGGTGACGTTGGCGGTTTCGACGTCTACCGGACGCTTCGCGCACCACTCCTCGTGGGCGACATCGGCTAGGGTGCGGGCATGTCGAGCGATGTGGTCCGAGTCGTCTACCGCAAGTACGACGGCACCGCGCACCGGGACTACCCCGCCCGCAGACTGACCGAGGACGACCTCGGCGTGTGGCTCGGCGTGACCGCCGGAACGGAGTCGATCTACCACGGCCAGCCGTCGGTGGAGCAGATCCCGTTCGTGCTGCTGGTGCCGCACGACGCGTGGTGGAGCACGATGTTCAACCCGCCACCCCGGACCAGCGAGGTCTACTGCGACATCGCCAGCCCGGCCCGCTGGGAGGGGGACACCGTCCACCTGATCGACCTCGACCTGGACGTGGTGCGCCGCCGGGGCACCGGCCTGGTGGAGTTGCGCGACGAGGACGAGTTCGCCGAGCACCGGGTCCGGTTCGGTTATCCGGAGGAGACGGTGGCGCAGGCCCGGGCCGCCGCGGAGTGGCTGTACGGCGCGCTCGGCGACGGTACCGAGCCGTTCGCGTCGGCGTACCGGAAGTGGCTGGCGCTGGTGGTCTGACCCGGCACCCGCCTGCCCGGCCCGCTGGCCCGCGTCACCGGCCGCGTCGACCGGGTGTCTAGCGGGGAAGTCGACCGGGTGTCTAGCGGGGAAGTCGACCGGGTGTCTAGCGGGGGAGCTGCCAGGAGTGCTCGTCCTCGGCGATCCCTGGCACCCGGGTCAACTTCTCCGGGTTGACCTGGTGGTAGGCGGCGGTGATCCGGCCGTCGGCGACGGTGAACCACATCACGCCGCGCAGCGGCATCCCGGGCCGGTACTCCGCCTCGACCTGCACGCCCAGTTCCCCGTTCACCAGGACCGGGCACATCCGCAGGTGGTTGGTCTCCCAGGCGGCCCGGCGCGTCAGCCCGAGGGCGAACCGGGCGACCTTGGTCGCGCCGACCACCGGATGCCGGGAGGTCGGGAAGAGACCGCCGCCGTCGCCGACGAAGACCACGTCCGGGGCGAGTACCTCGAGGAGTCGCTCGGGTTCGCCGGACTCGACGGCGCGCAGGAACGCGCTGACCAGCCGTTGGTGCTCGGCCGGGTCGGCGGACCGCCGTGGGGCGTCCTCGGTGAGCGCCCGGCGGGCCCGGGAGGCGAGCTGCCGGGCCGCCGTCGGGCTGGTTGCCAGCACCGTTGCGATCTCCGCGAACGGCACGGCGAAGACGTCGTGCAGGACGAACGCGACCCGCTGCTCCGGGGTGAGCCGTTCCAGCAGGGTCAACAGGGCGATGCCGACCTGCTCGGTGTGCGCGGCCCGCTCGGCCGGGTCGGGGGCGAAGCCGTCCGGGCCGGCGGGCAGTCGACTCACCACCGGCTCCGGGAGCCACTGGCCGTGGTACGACTCCCGGCGTACCCGGGCGGAGCGGAGGACGTCCAGGCAGATCCGGGCGGTGGCGGTGGTCAACCAGGCGCGCAGGTCGCGTACCTCGGCGCGGGCCTGCTCGGTGCCGAGCGCGGCGGCGTACCGCAGCCAGGTCTCCTGTACGGCGTCCTCCGCCTCGGCCCGGCTGCCCAGCATCCGGTACGCGACCGTGGTGAGGTGGTCCCGTTCGGCCTCGAACTCGCTCGCCAGATCCCGCACCGCTGCCTCCCCGCCGCCGTACGTCCTTCCGCGAGGTTAGCTCCGCACCCGGCGGCGGGATCCGCGCAGGTCGACGCGGCGAATCTCACACCGGGTTCGGAGCGGACCTGTTCGGGCACCTTCGTACCGTCATGCCGGGCCGCAAGGTGAACAACAGGTGAATGGCAAGTGAACCGGCCCTGACCAGGGGTGGGCGGGCGAAAACTCCGATCCGAGGTTTCCTAGCATTCCCCAGGGGCAGCCTCCCGCGGCCCGTCACCCGTCCGCCGACGCAACGAGGTACCCGAGCCGTGAAGTTTTCCCTCCGCCCCTCCGAGGGTGCGTTCTACGAGTTGTTCACCAGAGCCGCTCAGAACCTTGTGCGGGGCACCGAGCTGCTGAACGAGCTGGCGCTGCCCGGGGTCGACGTGCAGTCGGTCAGCGAGCGGCTCACCGAGGTCGAGCACGACAGCGACCAGATCACCCACGAGCTGTACAAGAAGATCAACTCGACCTTCGTCACGCCGTTCGACCGGGAGGACATCTACCGGCTCGGCTCGCTGCTCGACGACGTGATGGACCACCTGGAGGCGGTCGGCAACCTGCTCTACCTCTACGGGCTGACCAAGCTGCCGTCGCTGCCCCGGGAGATGCACGAGCTGGTGAACGTCCTCGACCAGCAGGCCAAGCTCACCGCCGAGGCGATGCCCCGGCTGCGGGCGATGAAGGACCTCGAGGACTACTGGATCGAGTGCAACCGGCTGGAGAACGACGGCGACCAGGCGTACCGGATGCTGCTGGTCCGGCTCTTCTCCGGCGAGTACGACGCGCTGACGGTGCTGAAGATGAAGGAGGTCGCCGACGAGTTGGAGGCGGCCTGCGACGCGTTCGAGCACGTGGCCAACACGGTCGAGACCATCGCGGTCAAGGAAAGCTGATCTCCGGTGACCCCTGAACTCATCGCCGTACTGGCGGTGATCGCCGTCGCGCTGCTCTTCGACTACACCAACGGTTTCCACGACGCCGCGAACGCCATCGCCACCAGCATCTCCACCCGGGCGCTGACGCCCCGGGTCGCGCTCGGCATGGCGGCGATCGGCAACTTCATCGGCGCGCACTTCGGTGCCGACGTGGCCAAGACGGTCGGCTCCGGGCTGGTCGAGCTGCCGCGCGGCGTCTCCAGCCTCGGCATCGTCTTCGCCGGGGTGATCGGGGCGATCGTGTGGAACCTGATCACCTGGTACTTCGGGCTGCCCTCGTCGTCCTCGCACGCGCTGATCGGCGGGCTGGTCGGGTCGACGCTGGCCGCCTCCGGCACGGTGCTCTGGGACGGCATCGGGGAGAGCGTCGTCCTGCCGATGATCCTCTCGCCGGTGGTCGGCTTCCTGCTCGGCTACCTCGTCATGATCGCCGTTCAGTGGATCTTCCGGAACGGGCAGCCGGGCAAGCTCAACCGGGGCTTCCGGTGGGCCCAGACCGCCTCGGCGGCGGCGATGTCGGTCGGGCACGGCATGCAGGACGCTGCCAAGACCATCGGCATCGTGGTGCTCGCCCTCTTCGTCGGCGGCTACCAGAGCAGCGCCGAGCACATCCCGGAGTGGGCGTTCTGGACCTCGGCGACGGTGCTCGCCCTCGGCACGTACGCGGGCGGCTGGCGGATCATCCGTACCCTCGGACGGAAGATCATCGACCTCCGGCCGCCGGAGGGCTTCGCCGCCGAGACCGTGGCCAGCGGCGTGCTCTACTTCAACGCCCTGGTGCTCGGCGCACCGATCTCCACCACGCACACCATCACCTCGGCGATCATGGGCGTCGGGGCCACCAAGCGGCTCTCCGCCGTCCGGTGGGGCGTGGCCGGCAACATCGTCGGCGCCTGGATCCTCACCTTCCCGGCCGCCGGCTCCATCGGCGCCCTGATGTACGTACTGGTCAACCCGCTCTTCTGAGGTGTCGGCCGGGCGCCCCTTCCCGTCGACGGGAAGGGGCGCCTCCTCACGGGTAGGTCACGCCGATCTGCTCGCGGATCTCGTCGAGCAGGCCCATCACCTCAAGGGTGGCGGCGTGCGGCACCAGCGGGCTCTCCAGCAGCCCGGCCGCCAGGCAGCGCTGCACCTCGGCCGCCTCGTGCTGGTAGCCCGACCCGGTGAGGTCCACCGGCAGCAGCTCCGGATCGGCACCGTCCCGCAGCAGGGTGACCTGGCCCGGCCGGTAGAACGGCGGCGCCAGCTCGATCCGGCCGGTCCGCCCGGTGACCACCGCCGCCACCCGGGTCGCGCCGATCATGCCGCAGCTCAGCGTGGCGACCGCGCCGGAGTCGTAGCCGAGGACGATCCCGGTGTTCTCGTCGACCCCCTCCGGGCTGATCCTGGCCCAGGACCGGACGTGGTCCGGCAGGCCGAGCAGCAGGTGCGCCAGGCTGATCGGGTACACCCCGAGGTCCAGCAGGGCGCCGCCGCCGAGCGCCCGGGCCCGCATCCGGTGCTCGGGCGGGAACGGCCCGCCGACCCCGAAGTCCGCCTGCACGCCGGTCACCTCGCCGATCGCGCCGTCGGCGATCAGTTCCAGGATCCGGAGTACGACCGGATTGCAGCGCATCCACATCGCCTCCATCAGGAAGCGGTTCTTGGCACCGGCCATGTCGACGAGTTGCTGCGCGGTGGCCCGCTCCAGGGTGACCGGCTTCTCGACGAGTACCGCCCGGCCGGCGTCGAGGCAGGCCATCGTGGCGTCGAAGTGCGCCGCGTGCGGGGTGGCGACGTACACGACGTCGATGTCGTCGTCGGCGGCGAACTCCTGCCACGACCCGTACGCCCGGGGCACCCCGTGCCGGTCCGCGAAGGCGCGGGCGCTCTCCTCGGTACGCGAGCCGACCGCCACGATCTCGGCGTCCGGCAGCAGTTTGAGGTCCTCGACGAAGGTGGCGGCGATGTAGCCCGTAGCCAGGATGCCCCAACGTGTCATGCCCGGCACGGTAGCCGAGCCGGGCGCCGCCCCCTTCGTCCGCCCCGGCAGCCAAGATCGCGGCTGCGCCGCACAAGATCGCGGTTGTGGCAGACCAGCACGGCTCTGGTGCACCAGCACGGCCGTGGTGCACAAGATCGCGGCTGGCCGGGCCGCCGCACTAATCTCGCTGCATGACCAGCTTTGCCGCCCCGGAGTCGATCGCCGCACACGCCCGCCGGTTCTACGCCGAGGGCGGGGTACCGGCGCCGCCCCGGACGGCCGCGACCGTACTGCTGCTCCGGCCCGACGCCGCCGGCCGGGACGGCTTCGAGGTGTACATGATCCGCCGCGCCGCCACGATGACCTTCGGCGGCATGTACGCCTTCCCGGGCGGCAGCGTCGACCCGGGCGACTCGGAGATCCGGCTGGACTGGTCCGGCCCCGGGCCGGCGGACTGGGGGAACCGGCTCGGTCAGCCGCCCGGCCCGGCCCAGGCGCTGGTCTGCGCGGCGGCCCGGGAGGTCTTCGAGGAGGCGGGCGTACTCCTCGCCGGCCCGGACCACGAGACGGTGGTCGGCGACGTCAGCGGCGAGGAGTGGGAGCGGGCCCGGCAGGCGTTGGTGAACCGGCGTACCGGCTTCGCCGACCTGCTCCGGGACTGTCGGCTGACCCTCCGCTCCGACCTGCTGCTGCCGTGGAGCCGGTGGATCACGCCGGAGTTCGAGCCGCGCCGCTTCGACACGTACTTCTTCGTGGCGCTGCTGCCGACCGGGCAGGTGCCCCGGGACGTCTCCGGGGAGGCCGACCAGACGATGTGGATCCGCCCGACGGAGGCGCTGGCCCGGTACGAGGCGGGCGAGATGACCATGCTGCCACCCACGATCATCACGCTGACCGAGATCGGCAACTGCCCGGACCTGGCCGCGCTGCCCGCCGCTGCAGCCGGCCGGGACGCCTCCATCCCGGTCATGCCCCGCTTCGCCCAGGCCGAGGACGGCACCTCGCACTTCGTGCTCGACTGAAGCGGAGAACCACGTGATCCCGGAGAGTTCGGCCGGTCTGGGCGAGCCGAACTCTCCGGGATCACGAAGGACTGTGTGTCAGGCCGTCAGCCGAAGCGGCCGGTGATGTAGTCCTCGGTCTTCTTGACGCTCGGGTTGCTGAAGATCTTCTGGGTGTCGTCGTACTCGATGAGTCGGCCCGGGTCGCCGGTCTGCTCGATCGAGAAGAAGGCCGTACGGTCGGAGACCCGGGCCGCCTGCTGCATGTTGTGCGTCACGATGATGATCGTGTAGCGGTCCTTCAGCTTGAACATCAGGTCCTCGATCGCCAGCGTGGAGATCGGGTCCAGCGCCGAGCAGGGCTCGTCCATCAGCACGACCTGCGGCTCGACCGCGATGGTCCGGGCGATGCAGAGCCGCTGCTGCTGCCCGCCGCTCAGGCCCGCGCCGGGCTTGCCGAGCCGGTCCTTGACCTCGTCCCAGAGGTTCGCCGACTTCAGCGCCCGCTCGGCGGCGTCCTCCAGGACCGACTTCTTGCGTACCCCGTTGAGCCGCAGCCCGGCGACCACGTTGTCGAAGATCGACATGGTCGGGAACGGGTTCGGCCGCTGGAAGACCATCCCGATCATCCGGCGTACGGCGGTCACGTCGACGTCCCGCTCGTAGATGTTCTGGTCGTCGATGGTGAGCTTGCCCTCGACCCGGGCGGCGGGCAGTACCTCGTGCATCCGGTTGATGGTGCGCAGGAAGGTCGACTTGCCGCAGCCCGAGGGTCCGATGAGCGCGGTGACGGTCTTCGGCTCGACGGTGAGGTTGATGTCCTCGATCGCCTTGAACCCGCCGTAGTACGCGGTGACGCTTGTCGCGTCGATACGCTTGGCCATGATCATTCCTTCGGGTTAGCGGCTGAACCGGTTGCGGCGGGCCAGCAGTTTCGCCGCGATCGTCAGGACCAGCACGAGGGCGACGAGGGTGAGTGCCGCGGCCCAGGCCCGGGCCGGCGCGTACCGGGAGGCGTCCCCGGCCTGCTGGTAGACGAAGAGCGCCAGCGACGACTGGTTGTTCTCGAACGGGTTGAAGTTGATCGCCGCGCCGCCGCCGGCCACCAGCAGCACCGGCGCGGTCTCGCCGGCCGCCCGGGCGACGGCCAGCATCACGCCGGTGACGATGCCGGGCAGTGCGGTGGGGAGCACGATCCGCAGGATCGTCTTCCACTTCGGGATGCCGAGCGCGTACGAGCCCTCCCGCAGCGGCGCCGGCACCAGCCGGAGCATCTCCTCGGTGGACCGGACGATGGTCGGCAGCATCAGCACGCTCAACGCCAGCGAGGCGGCGAATCCCGAGTAGCCCGGCCGGCCGTCGTTGAAGTACGGCGACACGATCAGGATCCAGAAGGCCAGCACGAAGAGGCCGGCGACGATCGACGGGATGCCGGTCATCACGTCCACGAAGAACCGGATGGTGAAGGCGAACCGGCCCCGGCCGTACTCGACGATGTAGATGGCGCAGGCGATGCCGAGCGGCACGGTGATCAGGGTGGCGACGCCGACCTGCTCCAACGTGCCGACGATCGCGTGGTACGCGCCGCCGTTCGGGTCGCGGGCGCCGATGTTGTTCATCGAGCTGCCGAAGAAGTCGCCGTCCAGCCGCTCGATCCCCTTGCTGACCAGGGTCCAGGTGACCGAGGCCAGCGGCAGCAGGGCGAGTACGAAGGCGGAGTGGATCAGCGCGCTCCAGGTGCGGTTGCGCGCCTGCCGCCGCCCCTCCACCGCGTTGCTGGCGGCGAAGAGGCCGACCAGGTAGAAGACCACCGCGAGGGCGACGACCAGGGCGGTGCCGCCGATGCCGGCGCCGTAGACCAGCGCGGCGGCGAGTACCACGGCGGCGACCGCGATGCCGAGGCTCGCCACCACCGGCAGTTTGCGGGTACGCAGTTGCGGGCTCTGCCCCGGCGCGGCCGAGGGAGGTGCCGGTGTCATTGTCGTCGTCATGCTGCGGACTCCGTGAACTCCCGGCGCCGGTAGATGATCGCCCGCGCGGTGATGTTGACGATCAGGGTGATCGAGAAGAGCACCAGGCCGGAGGCGATCAGCGCGCCCCGGCCGACGTCGTTGGCCTCGCCGAACGCGTTGGCGATGTTGGCCGCGACGGTGTTGCCGCCGTTCTCGATCAGGTTGAACGAGATGTTGGAGACGATGCCGAGGGTCATCGCCAGCGCGATGGTCTCGCCGAGCGCCCGGCCCAGGCCGAGCATCGTGGCGCCGATGACGCCGGGGCGGCCGTACGGCAGCACCGCCGTGCGGATCATCTCCCACTTGGTGGCGCCGAGCGCGAGCGCGGCCTCCTCGTTGGCGGTCGGGGTCTGCCGGAACACCTCGCGGGAGAGCGAGGTGATGATCGGCAGCACCATGATGGCCAGCACCAGCGAGCCGAGCAGGATCGACCGGCCGAACGGCCCCTCACCACCGAAGATCGGGATCCAGCCGAAGTACTTGTTCAGCCAGACCGAGAACTCCTGGACCGGGCCGTAGAAGAAGTCCCGGCCCCAGAGCCCGAAGACCACGCTCGGTACGGCGGCCAGCAGGTCGATCAGGAAGCCCAGCGCGGTACCGACCCGGCGGGGCGCGTAGTGCGACAGGTAGAGCGCGATGCCCAGTGCCACCGGTACGGCCAGCAGCAGGGCCAGCAGCGACGTGAGTACGGTGCCGAAGGCCAGCGCGCCGATGCCGAACCTCGGCTGTGCCTCGTTGGGGAACCAGCCCTCGAAGGTGAAGAAGTTGGCGGTGTTGGCGTTCAGCGCCGGTACGGCCTTGGCGATCAGGAAGATCGCGATCGCCACGATGATGACCAGCACCATCGTGCCGGCCGCCATGGTGAAGCCCTGGAAGAGGCGCTCGGCGCCGAAGGCGCTGCGCCGGGGCAGGGCACCGCCGCCACCCAGGCCGGTACCACCTCCGCCACCGCCGCCGCCGCGCCAGCCGGCTCCGTCGGGAGCGCGGTCCGCGGGTGTCACGGGTACGTCGACCGACAGCGCGGCACCGGCGGACCCGGCGTGACCGATGGTCACACGAGGTCCGCCGGTGCCGGCGTTGGCCGAGCGGTCTGGGGTGTCGCCCATCTGCTCGCTCGCTCCGTTTGACGAAGTTATGAGGATGATCTATCGGTGGATCAGGCGAGAGCCTTGACCGACGCCTCGACCTTGGTGCGGACCGTCTCCGGCAGCGGGGCGTAGCCCAGCTCGGTCAGGTCGGCCTGCCCGTCGGTGCTGGCGGCGTAGCTCAGGAAGCCCTTGACCAGCGCCAGCTTGTCGGCGGCGAGGCCCTTGGAGCAGACGATCTCGTAGGTCACCAGGACGATCGGGTACGCCCCGGCCTCCTTGGTGTTGAAGTCGATCTTCATCTTGAGGTCGTCGCCCTGGCCGACCACCTCGGCGCCGGCGATGGTCTTACCGGCCGACTCCGGGGTCAGCTCGGCGAACTCGCCCGCCCCGTTGCCGATCTTGGCCATCTTCAGGCCGCCGTTCTCGGCGTACGACATCTCGACGTAGCTGATGCTGCCCTTGGCCTGCTTGACCGCGCTGGCAACACCGTCCGACTTGGCCGCACCGGTGCCGCCCGGGGCCTTCCACGCCTTGCCCTTGCCGAAGGTCCAGTCGGCCTCGGCGGTCTTGGCCAGGAAGTCGGTGAAGTTGTCGGTGGTGCCCGACTCGTCCGAGCGGTGCACGGTCTGGATGGTGCTCGACGGCAGGGTCGCGCCGGGGTTGTCCGCCTTGATCGCGGCGTCGTCCCACTTGGTGACCTTGCCAGCGAAGATCTTGGCGAGGGTGGCCGGCTTGAGCTGGAGGTTGTCCAGGCCGTCCACGTTGTAGACGATCGCGACCGGGCCGATCACCATCGGCAGGTGGATGGCCTTGCCGCCCGAGCACTTCGCGTCGGCCTTCGGCTGCTCCTCGTCCTTGAGCGCCGAGTCCGAGCCGGCGAAGTCCGCGGTGCCGGCGATGAAGGCCTGGATGCCCGCGCCGGAGCCGCTCGGCTCGTAGTTGATGGTCGAGCCAGCGCACTTCTGCTGGTACGCCTTGCGCCACTCGTCGACCGCGTTCTTCTGCGCCGACGAACCCTGGGCGTTGATG
The DNA here is from genome assembly GCF_016862915.1 of Plantactinospora endophytica. GTDB lineage: Bacteria > Actinomycetota > Actinomycetes > Mycobacteriales > Micromonosporaceae > Plantactinospora > Plantactinospora endophytica. The sequence continues at coordinate 385,635 of NZ_BONW01000001.1, forward strand.
GTCCCCGTGGCGCAGTCGGCCGCCGCGGAGGACCCGGAGGCCGATGGCTCGGTGGGCTCGTTATTGTCCGAGCCGCACGCGCTGACTGCCAGTGCCGTGGCCAGAGCGAGACAGGCAATGGTGCCGTGCCGCTGGAGCTTCACCTGAAAGGGTCCCTTCACCTTGTACGAGGCAAGCCCGGGGCGCCGCCCCGGGGGCCGGCTGGTGACCGGCTAGTAGGGAAAGTTAGGAGCACCAGGTAGCCGGCTCGCCCGTCGTGAGTGAACGCAGGGTGAACAGGGGTGGCCGACTGGATGGCCGGATCCTGAGGGCAAGATGTCCGTTCCGTGAACCGTGGGACCGGTGCGACATCTAGTGCTATTAGTACGGTTCGTGACCCGCCCGGGCCAACCGGACGGCCAGTTGCCGCTGCGCCGTACGGACCGTGTGGGTCCACCGGGCGGACAGTGCCGGCCGCCGTGCGGTCACCGCCGATCGGCCGCCCGGCCTCCGACCGTCCACGCCGGACGGCAGCCCCGGAGGGGGCGGTTTTCGGCTCTGGTCGGGCCGGGCTTCGGCTGCTGCTCCGTTCAGACCACGGTCCGGCTGCGGTCAGGCCGGGGTGTCCGGGGAGGTCGTCGGGCGGCGGTACTGCACGTGCCGCAGCCAGTTCGCGAAGCCGAGCCGGGTGTACAACGCCATCGCGCCGGTGTTCGACTCGTCGACGTAGAGCATCACCCGGGTCAGTCCACGGTCACGCAAGTGGTGCAGACCGGCCAGGGTGAGCGCCCGGCCCAGACCGAGCCGGTGCGCGTCGGGGTCGACGCCCAGCACGTACACCTCGCCGATCGGGGCGGACCCCGTCGGGCCGTGCTCGTCGGTCCGGCCGCGTACCTCGGCGGGGCCGTGCACCTTCGTCCAGTGGAAGCCGAGCAGCCGCCCCGACGACTCCTCGACGGCGAGCAGGAAGCCGGCCGGGTCGAACCACGGCTCGGCGAGCCGCAGTCCCAGGTCGGCCGGGGTCCAGCGGCCCTGCTCCGGATGGCTGGCGAAGGCCCGCCGGTTGACCGCCAGCCAGGCGTCGTCGTCCGCGCCCGGCCGGAACGCGCGCAGCGAGATCCCGGCCGGCAGCTCGAATCCGGGCAACGGCTCACGCAGCGACCGGCGCAGTTGCCAGAGCACCCGGGACCGGTCCAGTCCCAGGTCGAGGGCGAGCGCGGCGGCGGAGGGATGGTCGCTGTGCGCCCAGACCAGCAGCGCGCCGGTTCCGGGTACGGCCTCCAGCGCCGCCGAGACCAGGGCGCGGCCGAGCCCGTGCCGGCGCCACATCGGATGTACGACGAGTTCGGCGGAAACCTCGGCCGCCCCGTCCTGCGGTTCCAGGTGCGCGTACCCGAGCACGGTGCCGGCCGGGTCCCGGACCACCAGGTGGGTCGCGGGCCCCTCTCCGGCGTGCCGGAGGCGGAGCGTGACGTGCTCGGAGAGGGGGTCGGCACCGTCGGCGGCGCTCGCCGCGCCGGCCAACGCGAGAATCCCCTCGACCTCGTCCGGTGCGAGCCTTTCGAGCCTGGTCACCCGTGGCTCCGCCGCCTGCCCCCTGATCATCTTCCCACCGTAGCCCCTGCTCCGGCCCTGCCCGCCGACCGGACGCTCAGAACCGCACCGGCCGCCCACCCACCGGGTCACCGGTCGCCGGCTGACCGACTTCCGGGTCACCGGTCGACGACTGCCCGCCCGTCGGAGTACGGGTCGCCGGCAGCCCGCCGGGCGGAGTACCGGTGCCGGGCTGCCCGCCGCCTGGTGCTGATCCGCCGCCGGATGCCGGGCCGCTGCCTTGCGTTGGCCCGCCGCCCGGTGCTGGCCCGCTGGCCGGCGGGGCGAGCGGTGGCTGGTTGGTGCTCGGTGGGGTGGTCTGCGGCGGGCCGGTCGGTAGTGCGGCGAGCGCGTACTGCCGGCCGAGGTCGGGGAGCAGCCAGTACAGCGCGATCACCGTGCCCTGCCGGTTGCCGCCGGCGTCGTGCAGCAGCACGATCGCCCCGGGGGCGATTCCGGCGGTCACCCGCGCCGCGATGGCCCCGGATCCGGGCCGGGTCCAGTCCTGGGGATCAACCGCCCAGTGCAGCGAGGTCATGCCCAACTGCTGGGCCGCCGCGACCACGGACGCGGTCCAGGCGCCGCCCGGCTGCCGGAAGTACGCGATCCGCGCGTCGGGCACGGCGGCCCGGATCGCCTCGTTGGTGCGTACCAGGTCGGCGAGGATGGTGGCGCTGGGCCGGCTGCCGAGTTTGACGTCGTGCGTCCAGGAGTGGTTGCACAGGGTGTGGCCGTCGGCCACGATCGCCCGGACCAGTTCCGGGTACGCCTGCGCGTTCTGCCCGACCAGGCAGAAGGTGGCCCTGACGTGGTATTCCCGCAGGATGTCCAGGATCTGCGGGGTGTACCGGGGATCGGGGCCGTCGTCGAAGGTCAGCGCGACGTAGCGGGCGCCGGTGCTGACCCGGGCGCCGTACGGCCCACCGGGCTCGGCCGGAAGCTGCGGCGGCGCGTACGGCTGCGTCCGGTCCGGATCCGTGGACCTGGGTTTCGGGGTACCGCCAGGTGTCGGGGTTGGCGGTGCCGGGAGCACCGGTCCGGTCCGGCCCCCGGCCGGTCCGCCCGGCTGTCCCGGATCGGCCCGTTTCTCGGTGGCCCCGCCGGACCGGTTTCCGGACCCTCCGTCCGGCTGCTCCCCGGACCGCAGGTCGGCCTCGTGCTGGGCCCGGCTCTCGGGCACCGCCAGTGGCCCGCCGGGTCGGCCGAGGGTGTGGCCGAGCGCGTAGGCGCCGCCGAGCACGGTGGCGGTGACCACCGTGGCGACGGCGAGCATCTGGGTTCTCGACATGGCCGACATCAGCGGCCCGCCCCGTAAACCGCCGTGGAAACCGCTGATGCCACGTCTGCCTCCTCCGGATGCTTCCGGTCAAGGCTACGTACGGGTTGCCTGAATTCTCAGTGTTTCTCGCTTTTGTGGTTACTTCGCTTCACGTTCGTACTTTGCTTCACGTTCGTGCCGGGACAACAAGAAGGCCGCCCGGTCGCGCCGGGTGGCCTTCTTGGTCGAGTCGGGATCGCCGCCGGATCGGCTCAGACGGGCAGCGGCACGTTCTCCGTCTCCGGCAGCGGCCGGGACGGCGGAGTGACGAACTTGTAGCCGACCTGCCGTACGGTGCCGATCATCGACTCGTACTCCGAGCCGAGTTTCGCCCGCAGTCGACGTACGTGCACGTCGACGGTGCGGGTGCCGCCGAAGTAGTCGTAGCCCCAGACCTCGCGGAGCAACTGGTCCCGGGTGAAGACCCGCCCCGGGTGCTGGGCGAGGAACTTGAGCAGCTCGAACTCCTTGTAGGTCAGGTCGAGCGGCCGGCCCTTCAGCTTGGCGGCGTAGGTGTCCGGGTCGATGGTCAGCTCGCCGGCCCGGATCAGCCCGCCGGCCGCCGCCGTCGCGTTGCTGAGCCGGCCCACCGCCAGTCGCAGCCGGGCCTCCACCTCGGCCGGTCCGGCGCTGGCCAGGATGACGTCGTCGACGCCCCAGTCCGCGTTCAGGGCGATCAGACCGGCCTCGGTCACCACCGCGATCAGCGGCACGCCGAGCCCGGTGGCGTGCAGCATCCGGCAGGTCGCCCGCGCCTCGCTCAGCTCCGAGCGGGCATCGACGAGTACGGCGTCCGGGCTCGGCCCGGACACGAGGGTGCGGACATCGCGCGGAGCGGTACGCACCGAGTGGGGCAGCAGGTCGAGTGCCGGCAGCACTACGGAAGGTTCGCCTGCGCGCGCGGTCACCAGCAGCAGGATCTCCACACATCACCTCCGTCCCGGCGGCACCTGAAGCGCCGCGCGGTGGCCAGCGGTGCGGGCGGGGGACTCCGGGACCGCTGGAGACTGGGGTTTTCCCGGCGTCACTGACGGGCAGGTAAGGCTTAACCCTATCGGAACTTCGGGCGAGCGTTCTCACACGTTCGGTTCACAGCTTGTGTGATCGGTCATTACAGGCAGGTTTCCGGATGTGTTCGGAGCCCGGGGACGCCCGGCCCGGCGCGTTCGGACGGTCGGTCTGGCACGATCGGGGCGTGTACCCCTCGACGCCATCGGAGACAGGCCGCGACCCCTGGCCGGAGAACCGCTCCGGTCCGGCCGGCCCGCACCGCGCCCCGGACCCGCGCGGTCGCCCCGCCGGTCCGGAATCCCGCAGCCCCTTCGACGGCCCGCGCCCGGCCGACGGCCCGCGTACCCCGGACGCCCCCCGGGCCGGCGACGGCCACCGGGCTGGCGACGGCCACCGGGCTGGCGACGGCCACCGGGGCTCGGACGGTCCACGCCCCGGTGACGGTGGCCGTGACGGCGGCCGGACGACGGACGGCGCCCGGCCGGACGGCGAGGCGGACCCGGAGGACCTGGACGGCGAGGAGGAACTGCCGCCGGTACCGATTCGCCGGCTGTTGTCGGTGGCGATCGCCGGGTTCGCCGGACTGCTCGGCGTCGGCCTGATCTTCGGGGCGCAGACCGCCGGGCCGGGTGCCCGGCTGCCGTTCGCCGTGGTCGTCCTCGGGGTGCAGTTGCTGTTCGTCCTCGCCTGGACCATGGCGATGCGCCCGCCGGCCCTGCTGCTGGTCGGCGGGGTCGCGGTGGTGGTCGCGGTCGCCGCCGACGCGGCGGCCGTACTGCCCCAGATCGCGGCGCTCGGCCCCCTCGGGTACGTGGCGGCCGGCGGGTTCCTCGTCGGCGTGCTCGGCCAGCTCGTCCGTCGGGCCGACCGGGCCCGGGTCACCGAGTCGCTCGGCGCCACCCTGTTCATCGTGGTCGGCGTGGTCTCGTTCGGCACCCTGATCGTGCTGAGCCGGATCCCGAAGGGTACCCAGGCGATCTTCGTCTGTCTGACCGCGGCGGCGGTGGCACTGACCGTCGCCCGGTTGACCGACGCGCTGCTGCCCTGGCCGCGACTGGCCCCGCAGGTGCCGCGCGGTGCCGCCGGTGTGGTGATCGGGGCGATGCTCGGCACCCTCGCCGCCGGCATCCTCGGCAGCTACCTGGTCGTGTTCACCCCGACCAGCGGAGCGATCGTCGGGCTGGTCGCCGCTGCCGCCGCAGCCCTGGCCGACCTCGCGGTGGGCTACGCCGAGGCGGGTCGGCAGATGGCCGGCGAGCCGCCGACGATGTGGGTCGCCCGGCACATGCAGGGGCCGCTCGGCGGCTTCGCGCTGGCCGCACCGGCGGCGTACGCGATGAGCGTCTTCTTCCTGTGACGAGCGGCCCGGATCGCCGTGCTCCAGGCCGGAAAGCGGCCCTCCGCACCCGTCACGCCAGCGGCGTACCCCGACGGTTGGAGTTGTGCCGCGTCGGGTAGATAGTTGTCCCGACGACGGGGCGGCACGCGGGTGCACCGGCATCCGCGATCAGGGAGGCGGCGGCGTGGCAGACAGCTATCCGGCAGACGACGGGACGTACGGCGAACGGCCCCGTCGCCGCAGGGGGCGTCGAGCACTCGTCATCCTGGTCATCCTGCTTCTGGTGCTGGCCGGGCTGCTGGTGGTGGCCGACCGGGTCGCCGCCGGGGTCGCCGAGCGGGTCGTCGCGGACCAGATCAACCAGGAGATCTCCCGGCAGAACGTGCAGGCGTCCGCCCCCGAGGTGACGGTCGGCGGTTTCCCGTTCCTCACCCAGGTGCTGAACGGCCGGTACGACTCGATCAAGGTGCTGCTCCGCGACGTACAGGGGCCGGTGCAGGGGAGCGACGCCACCGTGAAGGTGCCGGAGCTGACGGTCGACGCGCGGGACGTGACCGCTTCGCTCGACACGCTCCGCTCGGGTCAGGGCGAGGTCACCGCGAAGACCGTCCAGGGCACCGGCACGGTGACGTACGACAGTGTGGTGGCGCTGATCGACCGGCCCGGGGTGCAACTGCGGGAGCAGGACGGCAAGCTCGGCGTCACCGCGCCGGTCCGGGTACCGGTGCTGGAGCAGGAGTTGACCGTCCAGGGCACCGCGGACGTGACGGTCGACGGCAGCCACATCGTGATCGGGTTCGACCGGCTGACCTCGGCCGACCTGCCGGACAACCCGCTGGTGCAGACGTTCGTCAACAACTTCGCCCGGCAGCTCTCTGTCCGGGTGCCGTTGCCGCCGCTGCCGTTCGCGCTGCAACTGCACGAGGTGCGGGCACTGCCGTCCGGACTCGCGGTCACGGCCAGCGCCCGTGACGTGGCGCTGAGCGAGGTTAGCTGATCAGAGCCCCGGATTTCGGGGTCGCTCGATCCCGGATCGTGGTTGATCTGGGTGACCTCTCCGTCGCACTGGTAAGCTCCCGGTTCATGGGGACGCTCCTCACCAAACGGCGCGCGGTCGACCTGTGCCGCGTGGCCACCTGCCTGTGTCGCCCCGTCATCTGACGGCGGGGCTGTTCTGCGTACCCTCTAGCTCCTTCCCTCACGCCCGGCAGCGGCGCCGTCGCACGTACCCGTGATCCCGTCCTAACCATGGGTCCCGCGCGTGACATGCGACAACAACATCGGTCGATCCACACGCGCAGGCTCACACAATCCTCACCAAGGAGTGATCTGATGAGTCGCGACACCGCACTCGTCTCGGCCGACTGGGCCGAGAAGAACCTCGACGCTCCCGGCGTGGTCTTCGTCGAGGTCGACGAGGACACCACCGCGTACGACGGTGGGCACATCGCCGGTGCGATCAAGCTCGACTGGAAGAACGACCTCCAGGACCCGGTACGCCGGGACTTCGTCAACAAGGCGCAGTTCGAGGCGCTGCTCTCCGAGCGCGGCATCTCCAACGACGACGTCGTCGTCCTCTACGGCGGCAACAACAACTGGTTCGCCGCCTACGCCTACTGGTACTTCAAGCTCTACGGGCACGGCGACGTCAAGCTGCTCGACGGTGGCCGCAAGAAGTGGGAGCTGGACGCCCGCCCGCTGGTCACCGACCCGGTCTCCCGTCCGGCCACGCAATACACCGCGCAGGAGCCGGACCTGTCGATCCGGGCGTTCCGCGACGAGACGGTCGCCGCGATCGGCGTCAAGAACCTGGTCGACGTGCGCTCCCCCGACGAGTACGCCGGCCGGCTGCTCGCCCCGGCGCACCTGCCGCAGGAGCAGGCGCAGCGGGGTGGCCACATCCCGACCGCGCTCAGCGTGCCGTGGTCGAAGGCGGCCAACGAGGACGGCACCTTCAAGTCCGACGACGAGCTGCGCAAGATCTACGGCGAGGCGGGGCTGGACGGCAGCAAGGACACCATCGCGTACTGCCGGATCGGCGAGCGCTCCTCGCACACCTGGTTCGTGCTCAAGGAGCTGCTCGGGCACCAGAACGTGAAGAACTACGACGGATCCTGGACCGAGTACGGCTCGCTGGTCGGCGTGCCGGTGGCGCTCGGCGACGAGCCGGGGGAGGCGTGACCACCATGACAGCTCCGATCGCCGCCGGCTGTGCGGCACCCGACCAGGCGGCTCCGCTGCCGGCGGGCCTGGACCTGGAGAAGGAAACCGTCATCACCGGGATCGTCAGCGCCGAGAACGGCGAGGTCGTCCCCGGGGCGTACGTCCGGCTGCTCGACTCCACCGGTGAGTTCACCGCCGAGGTGGTCACCTCGCCGGCCGGGCAGTTCCGGTTCTTCGCCGCACCGGGCACCTGGACGCTGCGGGCACTGTCCCGGCACGGCAACGGCGACACCTCGGTCACCGCTGGCCGGGGCGTCAACGAGGTGGGCGTCACGGTCGCCTGACCTGTCGTACCCTCGCAACCTCACCGGGCCCCGCCCGCGTCGCTTCCGCGATGCCGGCGGGGCCCCGGTCGTTCTCCTGCCCGCACTGTCCGCTGCTTTCTGCCGGCGGCGGGGATCGGAGGGGTGGCGGGAGAGGAGACACCTCCCTAGGATCCGTGAACCGTGTGGCCCGCACCGTCGTGAAGGGACGGTTGCCGGCCGGCGCGCGGATCGGGGGAGGCACTGTGGGTCCAGGCGGGACAGAACAGCGAACCGGGGCCGTCGGCTCGGCCGGAGTCGGCCGGTCGTCGTCGCCGGGGTTCGGCCGGCGGGCGCTCTTCGCCGGTGGGGCGGGAGCCGCGATGGCGGCGACACTGCCCGGCCCGGCCGTCGCCGCCGCCGAGGCGGTCGACAAGACGTTCAACGCGGGCACCAAGGTTGACGCGGTGGCGGTGGTCGAGGGGCCGTTGAGTCTCCGGGATCCCCGGGTCGGCTGCCTGTTGGACGGCAGCGACGAGGCGGCGAAACTGAACGCGGCGTTCGCGTTGCTGCCCGGCGGTGGCGAGGTCTACCTGCCACCCGGCACCCTCGGCCTGGGTACGGAGGTGACTCTGCCGGCCAACGTCTCGCTGACCGGCGCGAGCCTCGGCGCGTCGGTCATCCGCCCGGCGGCGGGCTACACCGGCCGCCTGGTCAGCACCGGGGGCTGGAACCGGATCTCCCACCTCCAGTTCCACGGTGCGGGTACCTCGGGTGTCCTGTTGACGATCCGCCGGGCCCGGTCGATGTTCAGCCAGTTGCACCTGAGCAACTCCGGAGCGCACGCGATCGAGTTCGTCGGTACGGCGCCGAACACCTCGGCGCACGCCAACAAGCTCACCGACATCAACATCGACGACTGTGTCGGTACCGGCATCGTGATCGGCCCGTACGGCTACGACAACGAGTTCCTCAACACCTGGATCGGCGAGTGCCAGGTGGGGATGCGTATCTCCAGCGGCTCCTGCCTGCTGGAGAACCTGCATGTCTGGGGCTGCCGGGGCAACGGCGTCGAGTTGCGGCGCAGCGCCGACGGCACCATTTTCCAGAACGTCTACCTGGAGACCAACGGGACCGGTGGCACGGGGAGCGGGTTGAACGCCTGGCAGGTCACCGGTACCCAGATCGTCGGCGGGCGGCTGTGGCGCAACGCCACCAACGGCGCCAGCTTCGACGCCTGCCCCCGGAGCCGGGTGACCGGCCTGGACGTCTACGAGAACGGCGACGCTGGCGTACGCGGCCACGACTCCTCGTACTGCCAGGTGATCGGGAACCAGTTCTACGATCTCGGCACCCCGAAGCGACAGGGTCGACCGATCATCACCAGCGGCACCAGCGACCGCTGGCTGATCAGCGACAACGTGATGCTGGCCGGCGACCACCTGCGGGGCGGCAAGCTGCTGGTCGGCGCCAACAACCTGCTCGCCACCAACATGGAGTAGTCGGGTCCGCTCACCGAGGGCGACGTCGGAGTCCCGGAGACGGCACGCGGATTCCTCGTCCGGTCAGCCCGCTCTGGCGACCGGTCAGCCCGCCTTGGCGATCAGCTCCGTCGAGAGTTGCCACAGCCGGGCCGCGGCCTCCGGGTCGAGCGCGTACTCCGCCACGCCGGTCACCCCGGCGGCGTGCGGACGCGCCTCGTTGCAGTCCTCGAAGTACCGGCCGCCGACTCCGTCCAGGCCCGGCCAGGTGGCGACCAGTACGGTGGTTGCCGCGCCCTGCTCGGGCGTCTTGAACGTCTGGCCGGAGGCGACCGCCGCGTCGATCTCCTGCTGGCTCATGTGCCGCTTCAGGTTGGATTCGAGGATCGCGCCGGGGTGCAGCGAGTTGACGGTGATCCCGTCGGCCGCCCAGCGCTTGTCGGCCTCGACCGCGAACAGGATGTTTGCCGTCTTGGACTGCCCGTACCCGACCCACGGGTCGTACTCGCGCCGCTCGAAGTTGGGGTCGTCGAAGTCGACCTGGCCGCGAAGGTGTCCTCGTGAGCTGACCGAGGCGACCCGGGACCGCCCGGCGGCGGCGAGTGCGTCGTGCAGGCCGGTGGTCAGCGCGAAGTGTCCGAGGTGGTTGGTGGCGAACTGGAGTTCCCAGCCCGGTGCGGTCCGGGTCAGCGGCGGGGCCATCACACCCGCGTTGTTGACCAGGATGTGCAGCGGACCGGTCCAGTCGGCGACGAATGCCCGGACCGATCCCAGGTCGGCGAGGTCGAGCACGGCGGCGCGTACCCGGTCGTTGCCGGTGCTGGCGGCGACTTCCCGGGCGACCCGCTCGCCGGCCATGATGTCGCGCACGCCGAGGGTGACGTCGGCGCCCGCGCGGGCGAGCGCGCGGGCGGTCTCGACTCCGATGCCGGAGGCGGCGCCGGTGACGATCGCCCGCTGGTCGAGCAGGTCGACCCCGGCGATGACCTCGGCGGCGGTCGACTGTGCGCCGAACGGGGTGGTGATGCGGCTGTCGCTCATGTCCTGCCTCTTTCCCGATGACGGGCCGTCTATCGAACTTCCCGGTGGCGGGCCCGATTTCCCGGTGGAGCAGGCCCGACTTCGCGGTGGCGGGCCCGATTTCGCGGTGGGCGGGCCTGCGATCGAAGCGGAGGTAGCCCTCCGCTAGTTTCCCACGTTATCCGGAGGAGGCTCCGATTGCCAATCGTCCGCCCTGGCGGGTGTGCGGAGCGGCAGGCGGGGAATCGCCCGGTGACCTCCGGAGGCTTCCGGACATCGGACACTGGACACCGGACACCGGACGACAGTCGGGACGAGGGCCGTGGGACCGGACGATTCCGCAGCGACCACCAGCGTCGGCGAGTACCTGCTCTGCCGGCTGCACGACCTCGGCGTACGGCACATCTTCGGCCTGCCGGGCGACTACAACATGGAGTTCCTCGACCAGGTCGAGGCGTTCCCGGACATCGAGTGGGTCGGTAACTGCAACGAGGTCAACGCCGCCTACGCCGCCGACGGGTACGCCCGGCTGGCCGGCCTCGCCGCGATCGTGACGACCTTCGGTCCCGGCGAGCTGTCGGTGGTCAACGGCCTGGCCGGCGCGATGGCCGAGTCGGTGCCGATCGTCTCCATCGTCGGCGGCCCGACGACGGAGATCATGGACCGGCGGGCCGCCATGCACCACTCGCTCGGCGACGGCGACTTCGACCGGTGGGTCCGGGTCGCCCGTGAGGTGACGGTCGCCCAGGCCACCCTCACCGCCGGCAACGCGACCGTCGAGATCGACCGGGTACTCGGGGAGTGCTGGACCCGCCAACGCCCGGTCTACCTCCGGCTGCCCGGTGACGTTGCCCGGCAGCCGGTGCCGAAGCCGTCCCGGCGGTTCGTCCGGCCCGCGCCGGCCGGCGACCCGGACCAGCTCGACGCGTTCGACACCGCCGCCCAGCGGCTGCTGAACGGCGCTACCTGCCCGGCCATGCTGGTCGGCAACCTCGCCCTCCGGTACGGCCTCGGTGCCGAGATCGCCGCGCTGCTCGCCGACCGGCACTGGCCGGCCGCCACCCAGGGCCTCGGCCGGGGGCTGCTCGACGAGACCGGCCCGAACTACGTCGGCGTCTACGACGGCGGGGACAGCGTCGAGCCGGTCCGGCGGATCGTCGAGGAGGCAGACGTGCTGGTCTGCGTCGGCGTCAAGTTCTTCGACTGGGACGGGCTGTTCACCGCCGACCTGGACCCGGCCCGGATCATCTCGATCGGCCGGGGGGCGAGTTCGGTTGGCGGGCGGCTCTTCGAACCGGTCGCCCCGGCCGCCGCACTGGCCCGGCTGCACAGCCTCGGGCCGGTCCGGGCCGTCGACTGGGCGACCGCGCCCGATCCGGGCCGGCCACCGTCGGCACGGCTCGACCCGGCGAGTAACGCACCGATCAGCCAGGCCCGGCTCTGGCCGGCGGTGTCGGAGCTGCTCACCGAGGGCGACATCGTGGTACCGGAGACCGGCACGGCGTCGTTCGGGGTCGCGTCGATCAGGTTGCCGAGGGGCGCGGTGTGCGTACAGGCGCCGCTGTGGGGAGCGATCGGGTACGCCGTACCGGCCGCGTTCGGCGCGGCGACGGCGGCACCGGAACGCCGGGTCGTACTGCTCACCGGGGACGGGTCGCTGCAACTGACCGCGCAGGAGATCAGTCGGATGATCGCCACCGGCCAGCGACCGGTCATCTTCGTGCTGAACAACGGCGGGTACACAGTGGAGCGGGCCGTTGACGGACGGCACCAGCCGTACAACGACATCGACAACTGGCGGTACACGGAACTGCCGGGTGTGTTCAACCGGCAGGTGGCGGTCGACTCGTACCTGGTCGGCACGGAGGGGGAGTTGGCCCGGGTGCTGGCCGGGTTGGGTCGTGGCGTGCCGGACCGGCCTACGGTGGTCGAGGTGCTGTTGGACCGGCAGGACCTGCCGGCCGGGATGCCGCAGTGGGGTCGGGAGACGACGGCGGTCGACTACCAGTCGACGCTGGGGCTGGCGCCCCGGCTCACCTGGCGCGGCCTGCCCGACTAGGCCGTCTTCCCGAAAGCTCTCAGGGTCACGTCGACCAGTGAGTCGGCGTACGTGGCGGTCAGCGGACCGCTGCGGTGCAGCCACCGCTGGAAGAGGGGGGCGTAGAGCACTTCTAGGACCAGGTCGAGGTCGGCGTCGGCGTCGAGTTGGCCGACTTTCTGGGCGCTGCGCAGACGTACCTTCTTCGCCTCTTCCAGCGGCTGGGCCAGCTTCTCGCGGTATTCGATCGCCAGCGCGGCATCGTTGGCGATCTCGGTGTTGAGGGCCCGGATCAGCCGGTCGAAGGAGGGGTCGGTGAACTCCTCCGCCGTGGCCCGCATGACCAGCTTGAGGTCTGCCTCAAGGTCTCCCGTGTCCGGCAGCGCGACCGACTGCCCGTCCGCATCCTCGCTCAGCGCCAGCAGGGCGGCGAAGACGACCGCGCTCTTCGACGGCCACCGCCGATAGATCGTCTGCTTGCCGACGCCGGCCCGGGCAGCGATGGCTTCGAGCGTGACCTTCTCGTACGCCTCCTCGGTGACCAGGGCGCGGGTCGCCGCGAGGATCGCCTGCCGGGACCGCTCCTTGCGCCGGGAGTGGTCCGGCCCCTTCTCGTGGGACACGCGTTCAGCCTACCCGAAGTGAAACGAGACGGTCCGTATTGACGGGCGGGGAGGGAGGCTCTAACCTCGAAACGAACCGAGACGAACCGTTTTGTTTACTGAGAGTGAGAACGCCGTGGCGAATGCACGAGTCTGGCTCATCACCGGTGCATCCCGCGGCCTGGGCAGGGCGTTCGCCGAGGCCGCCCTGGCAGCCGGTGACCGCGTGGTGGCTGCCGCCCGCAACGTCGAGCCCCTCGCGGAACTGCACGAGAAGTACCCCGAGCACCTTCTTCCGCTTCCGATGGATGTCACCGACCGTCAGGGCGTGTTCGACGGAGTGGAGCGTGCGGCGGCGGCGTTCGGCAGGCTGGACGTGGTCGTCAACAACGCCGGCACGATGCTCTACGGGATGGTGGAGGAAGCCACCGAAGAGCAGATCTGGGCGCATCTGGAGGTGAACTTCTTCGGCGCCGTGTGGGTGGCTCAGGCGGTCCTTCCGCACCTGCGCGCCCAAGGTGGCGGACGGCTCCTCCAGGTCACCTCGATGGGCACCGGCGGCGGCATGGCCACCGTCGGCTTCTACGGCGCGGGCAAGGCCGCGCTGGACTCGGTCAGCGAGGCACTCGCGATGGAGGTCGAGGCGTTCGGCATCAAGGTCACCATCGTGCAGATGGGCGGCTACAACACCGGCCTGTTCACCACCGGCACCACGACCACCGAACCCATGGCGGAGTACCAGTCCCTGCGTACCGAGATGGAGGCGATGTGGGGCGACGCCGTCGGCCCGGAGCCGAGCGCCGCCGCTCCGGTCATCATGGAGCTGGTCGCACTGCCGGAGCCGCCTCGACGGCTGATCATCGGCAGCCAGTCCTTCGATCACGTCCTGGAGATGGGCCAGGCCCAAGTGGATCTGTACCGGTCCTGGGAGCACCTAAGCCGCATCGCCCCGGGCTGACCAAGGTCCGCGCCACGCGATTCGTAGGTCAGCCGTCCTCCGGGTCGATCCGCTGGCAGTTGTTGATGTGGCCCGCGCGCAGCGGGCACCGGTCGCCGTCGCCGCCGTCGAGCGGCCGGTCGCAGAAGACCGGACGCCGGGTCGACGGATCGCCTGCCAGGGCGACGGTGGTCTCGCCGGGCACGAGGTCGGGCAGGAAGCGCAGCGACCGGGCCAGGGTACGGGCCAGCAGTTCGGCTGCCGGCAGGTCCGTGCTGGTGATGGTGAGATGCACGACGTACCGCTGGCGGGGTCTGCCGGTCGTCGACCCGTCTTCGGCGACGGCGGTCTCCTGGCTCATACCCGGCCCGCCCGCCCGTGGCGGGACTGGGAGTCCCGCAGCGCGTTCCTGATCCGGTTGTTCTCGGTACGGGTTCGAGCCAGCTCGGTCCGGACCTCGGTGAACTCGTCCGCGACCCGGTACAGGAAGGTCCGCACCTCCTCCGGATCGAGTCCGCGTCGCACTCCGGAAAACCGTTGGAAGCGGATCTGGCCGGGGGTCAGCGGCGGGTACGCGACGGGTGGGTAATGGTTGCCGGCGTTCGGTGGGCGGTTCGGGGCGGTCGGGACGGCCGGCGGTGGGGTCCGGAAGAGGAATCGGAACAGTCTGCGCATGCGGAGCACCTTTCCGACGGGTGGAGGTGGGGCGGGCCGGGACGGGCGATCCCCTTCCTGTCGCTACCCGCCCCGACCTGGGGAGGAGCGCTCCTAGCTGCCACACGAGGAGTGCTCGCTGACAACTTATGTGCGGAAGACGCGGACGTCAACGTTCGCACGAAAAACGTCGAAGGCTTGTTCCATGCGGTAGCCCGTGATCAAATCGGAGGTGCCACGCGAGGAGTGCTATGCCTGCCCTGCCGGACTACTTCCGAATCTCAAACGCGATCATGGCCGACGTAAGAGCCGGCAAAATGAAAGCCGGAGACAAGCTGCCGTCGATCGCCGCGCTGTGCGATCAGTACAAGGTCAGTCCGTCGACTATCCGTCTCGTGTTCGTGCGTCTCGAAGCGTTGGAGGTCATCGACCGATATCAGGGCAGGGGTGTCTTCGTGACCGATCCGAAGACCTGGCTGCGGAAGCCCTAGCTCATCCGCAGGGTGTCGAGCTGCCCCGCCTGTGCGCCCCGGTGCGCACACCACGACTGCAGAGACGGTCAGCCGGCCGCGATGACCTCGATTTCGACCAGCCAGTCGCTGACCAGGGTCTCGGCGACGATCGCGGTGGTCGGGACGACCCGGCCGCCGAGCGCCGCCACCCGGGCCGCCGCGTTGGCCTCGGCATACGAGGCGTCGCGCAGGTAGCTGGTCAGCCGGACGATGTTGTCGACCGTCATTCCGGCCGAGGCGAGGATGGTGCGGATGTTCGCCCAGATCAGGTCGAGCTGCTCGGCGAGGTCGGCACCCGGCTGTCCACTGTGGTCGAGCCCCATCGTCCCGGCCACGAACAGCAGCCGTTCGGCGCCCCGGACCTCCATCGCGTGGACGTAGTCGTCGGAGGCCGGGTACACGCCGTCGACCGGGCTGTGCGGCACAAGCTGCATCCGGCCACCCTATTCTCCGGAACCGGTCACGTCGTGCCGGTATTCGTCCGACGCCACGGCCGCGATGGCTGCCCCGTTTGTGCACCCAGCTCGACAGTCTGGCGAACAGACACCCCCCGCCCGACTGGCCGCCACCCGACGACCCAGACGCCGGGTGGTCGCGTCAGTCGCGTGCCACGATCGTGTACGGCTGGCTCGCCACCGTGACCGGAACGCCGAAGTACGTGTATCCGAGGTGGTGGACCGTGCTCTGTTCACCGGCGGCCGATTCGTCGGTGAACGTGACCCGCAGGGTCGCCGTGTACGTCTGCCCTGGCTGGAGGCTCGGATAGCCGTCGGCGTACCACCAGTAGTAGCTGCTGCTCGGCCCGGACACCGGGGTCCACTGCCCACCGTCGAGCCGCTCGACGGTGACCTGATCGTTGCCGGAGCGGTACATGGCGAGGGCCGGCCTCAGCAGCAGGTACGGCAGCGGCGTGGTGTTGGTGAGCGTCATCGTGACGACGGCCGGGGTTCCGACGGGAAGTTGGGCCGGCCAGCCGGTCAGCTCGGCCCGGGGTTCCACCATCGTCATCCGGTCCGGCTCGGGATCGGCCGCGAAGGTCGTGCCGTGGTCGTCCAGCGCCTCGGTCGTCACCTGCACCGTCACGTCGTCGACGTGCGGGGCGGAACTGGTCGGCCGGGTGGACACCTGAAGGCGCACCGTGGCGGTGCCGTCGGCGTCCACTCCGGACAGATCCGGTGTGGTGGCGACGAGCGTGTCACCACGGGACTCGTAGCCGAGCTGACGGTACTGGCTACCGAACTGGTAGGTCAGCACCAGCGTGGCGGCGAGCGGTCGGAGCGCACTGCCGGCCACCGGCGTGACGGTCAGCCGCAGCCGCATCGAGAAGTGGGCGGTACCGCCGGTGTTGACGACCTGCACCGGAAGGTCGGTCGGATTGAGCCCGGCCCCGACGACGGCCGGCGGGCTGATGTCGACATACGGGCCGGCGGTTGTTGCCCCGGCCTGGGAGGCGGGCAGCAGCACCGCGCTGACCAGCAGCAGAGTCGCGGTCGTGGCGCGCAGGAACGCAGAGCGCATGTCGGTAACCCCCGTAATGGACACGTACGCTACCGGGAGGATAACGACCTGGATCGCTGCCCGCCGCCCGGTTCGGGCGGCGGTTGGATGGCCAGGAACCGAACATTTCGGCCTGCCGTCGGGGCGCGGGCCTGCGCCTGGTGACGGCGCAGGCCCGCGCCCCGGACTCGGCGGAAAACGCTACGGCAACTGCCGTAGCCACTCGACCGCGACGGCGCGGCTGGTGTTCGCGTACGACGCGGCGTGCACGGCCGCCTCGTCGATCGGCCCCAACTGCCAGTGGCCGAGCCAGTTCTGCTCCAACTGGGTGACGGTGTGCGGGCCGTAGACCGTGCAGGTGTAGGCGCGGATCAGGGGTATCGAGTTCGGCTCCGGGTAGTGGTCGCGGCAGGTCGGCGCAAGCTTGTCGGCGATCTTCTGCGCGGCGGCCCGGAACTGGTTGCGTAGATTCGTCGTGCCCAGGCCGGCCCGGGCCCGGGCCACCAGGGCGATCGGAAACATCGTGACGACGGCGTACCCGACGTCGTCGACCGCCTTTCCGGCGGAGACCACGTCCAGGTATTCAGTGGCCCGGAGGGCGTCCCCACTGACCTTCTGGGCCCAGTCCCACAGGACGTCTTCGGAGAGGTTGTTGATGTCCTCGAACTCGACGACGGCGTGGGTCGCGTTGCTGCGGAGGTCGGCCACCGCGATGGCGTCGAGGTGGGCGATCACCGCCGACTCGGCCTGGTTGAGCGCGTCGATGACGCGCTGGGTCAGCACGGCCAGATCCTCCGGCGACACGTCGCCGTCGCCGGCCTGGCTGAGCACGTCGAGGGCGAAGTCGAGCATCTCCAGCAGCGAGGTGTTGGGGCCGTTCGGGTTGGCCTGGGTCCGGGCGGCGTGTGCCGGGGCGGCCGGGCCGGACAGTACGAGTGTGACCGCGAGGACTGCGGCGGCGAGAGCACGCAGCGGCGGAACCTTCATGTCGCCTCTCTTCCCACTGGTACGGCGGTTATGGCAGGTCGTTCAGGACCTCGATCGCTACCTGCCGACTGGTGTTCGCCGACGCGGCGGCCTGGACCGCGGCCCGGCCGCTGATGTCCCACGTCCCGTTGAGGTTGTACTCGGTGTATTGGGCCGTGTGGCTGCCGTACACCTTGCATTCGTAGATCCGGATGACCGGGATCCGGGGATCGACGAGGTAGGTGTCGCAGGTCGGCGTCAACCGGTCGACCAGGCGTTGCAGCGCGTTCCGGAAGAGCGTGCGGGTGGTGGTCGTGCTGAAGCCGGCCCTCGCCCGGGCCACCAGGGCGATCGGGTAGATGGTGATGAGGGCGTACCCGATGTCGTCCACGGCCTTGAGATCCGAGACCGCGTCCAGGTAGGTGCTGGTCCGGATGGCGTTGCCGGTCACCTCCATGACCCAGTCCAGCAGCCTGTCCTCCTCCATGTTGTTGAGTTCGCCGAACTCCAGGACGGCGCTCCGGGTGGCACCCCGGATGTCGGCCGAGGCGATCGCGTCGATGTGGGCGATCACCGCCGCCTCGCTCCGGTCGACCGCGTTGATGACGTCCTGGGTCATCTGGAACAGCAGTGCCGGTGTCACGGCGCCGCTGCTCACCCGGCCGACCAGGCTGAGCGCGAGGTCGATCATCTCGATCAGCGAGGTGTTGGTGCCGTCGGGGTTGGCGTGCGCCGGCTGCGTGGTGCCGGGCAGCACGACGGCGAGCGCGAGGGCCGTCGCGGCGAATCCGCGCAGCAGTCTGGCTCTCATCCGGGATCTCCTCTCACCTTCCGTCCTGGCAGGCTGCCGGACTCCGCTGGACCCTCACTGGAGACTGACTGGATCGCCCCGGCGGTCCAGTGCGAGTCCAGTGGGTGTCCAGCGGGCGTGGTTAACGTGCGCGTGACGCCGTGGTGGCGTCGACCGACGCCGATGCCAGCGTCCGCCTTCCCACCCGCCGAGCCGGACCGCACCGCCGCCGGAGGGCCGGGCGGCTGCGGGTCGGCCGAGTTCACGGAGGCGGCATGGAGCGAGGCCCGATCAAGCGACGCGGCATGTGGCGAGGAGGTTGGCGACGACGGCTGCTCGGTACGGTCACCGCCGCGGTGCTGGCGACGGGGTTGGCGGTACCGGGCACGGCCCGGCCGGCCCAGGCGGTGGACGCGGGCACGATCATCGCGGTGGCCCAGTTCGCCCAGGCGGCGTACAGCTACTTCAACAGCGCGGAAGACGGCGGGATGACGATCGAGGAGGCGACCAGCCGGATCCTCGTCGAGATCGGCAGGACCCGGGACACCATCATGGCCCACCTCGACGCGCTGGCCACCGCCGAGGCGAGGGCCTGCGCCGAGCACCATCTGCTGGAGTTCGCCGACATCGAGGAGTTCCCGCTCAGCCTCAAACAGCGCTGGGCGCAGGACGTCACCTCCTGCGTCACGCTGATCAACAGCCTGTGGGGTGCGGTCAGCACGCTCACCGCCAAGAACCAGCTCGGCATCGCGCTCGGCACGGTCGGCCCGATCGCCCTGGTGGCCCGGGCCCAGGCCCGGTTGGGCACCACCGAGCTGAAGAACCTGTTGATCGGCGCGTTCGAGCGGGTCCAGCAGCGCTTCGTCCCGTACTGCCACGCGACCCCGAACGTGACGGAGGTGTACTGGGAGATGAATCCCTACCCGTCCTGGGTCGACGCCTGGTATACCTGCGCACCCGCGCCCGAGCCGCCGTACTGGTCGGAGAACATCGGCAGCTACACCGTCTACGAGATGGGGCTGTGGAGCTGGGGCACCCCGGTGAACTACAACTGGCAGGCCGTGATGGACGGCTCGAAGCGGCACTCGGCGTACGTGGTGGCCGAGTCGGCGCTCACCCACCTCCGGGCGTAGCCGGGGAACCGCGTCGCGGTCATCGCCCCGGCGGCGGTGACCGCGACCGCGACGGTCCAGAACACCCCGGGCCGCGCCGGCCGGGCGGGTGCCGGGCCGTGCCAGCTCCGCAACGGCCGACAATGTCCAATGTGTACGGCGACGCCGAGCACGCCTGAGGGGAACGTCAGCGGCACTGCCGCAGGCTAGGTCGGCAGGTCCACTTTTCGGGTCGACCCTGCGACAATGGTGCAGACGCCGCCGTGCCGGCGCCCGACCCGCAACACCGCCGTATTCCACACGGGTGAGAAGGACGCGGATGGCAGGGACAAGCTGGCGGCTGAGCCTGACCTTCAGCCCGGTCGCGGTCCTGCCGACCGCCGCCCTCGCACTGCTGACCCTGCCGATGGACGGCCTGCACCTGGACGGCTTCTGGGGCTGGGCGACGGCCCTGCTCGTCGTCTACCTCGGCAACGCGGTCCTCGACAGCGTGGGCACCCGTACCGGGTACTCCGGCTGGCTGTCGGGACGCACCGGTGGCTGGATCAAACTGCGCTGGCTGTCGACGGGTGTACTGGTCAACGTGGTCCTGCTCGTCGTCCTGCCCCGGGTGCACGGCCTGCTCGGGCTGGACACCTCGACCGGCGGCGTGGGTACCGTGCTGACGGCGGGAACCGTGCTCGGGCTCTGCTTCTTTCTCGGCTCCCGGTTCGAGGACGCCACGTTCTCCTTCGAGAAGGGCGCCCCCGACGACGGTGCCGACGACCCGCCGGACGGCGTACGGGCCGGAGACTGACCGCCGGCTCACCGGGTTCAGGGGGTCGGCTGTCCCGGGGTGAGGCACCAGTAGCCGTACGGGTTGCGGTAGAGGTCGTCGGGGTCGTAGCGGGCACACTCCCGGCGGCCGAGCACCCAGTGCGGCGCGTCGGCGGCGAGCGCGAACGTCTCGCCGTCGCGGATCTCCCGGGCCCGTGGCTCGGTGAGCAGATAGCGGGCCAGCGCGTCCAGCAGGCGTACCTGCGCGTCGACCTCGTCCGGCCCGGTCGGGCGCCCGGCCCGCAGCTCGACGTCCGGGGCACCGAGCAGGTGCATCCCGCAACTGTAGAGCGCGACGCCGTCGGTGATCGGCCGCTTGACCCAGGACCGGTGCAGCACCACGGCCAGGGTCGGCTCGTCGGTCGCGGCGGAAGCCCGGTCGGCCAGGTCGAGCCACCGGTCCCGGCCGTGCGCCAGGCCGCTGCTCTCGTTGCGTACCGCTGTCGCGCCGTTGCGCAGCAGGGCGGCGGTCAGCGCCAGCATCCGCCGGGACACCTCGATCGCGGTCCGCCGGGTGGCCGGCGGCGACAGCAGGTACGCCACCGTGTCGTGCTCCCGCACGGACCGCCGGTCGGCGTCGGTGAAACTCGCACCGGTCAGCGAGGAGCGGAACGAGGCGACCATCCGGCGGTCGGGTTCGGGACGGGAAAATTCGGTGTCGAGGGTGCAGTCCGGGCCGGCGATCTCGGCGGCGAGCCGGGCCACCAGGTCGAGGTCCAGTCCCGTGCCGAGCACGCAGAGCACGTGCGGCGGCGGCACCGATCCGGCCTCGTCGATCACGCCCGGCACGTTACCAACGGGTACTGACGCACTGTCAACGGGTACGGGCGGTCTGTCGACGGGTACTCGACGCGCCCCGCGCGGTGCACAACGCACCGGACGGCCGCGGCGGCGACCGGAGCCCGACCGACTACGGCGGTGCCCGCCGCCCCCCGAGGGGGACGGCGGGCACCGCCGTTCGGCAGTCACCGCCGGGTCAGCGCCCGGCCGGTCCGCCGGTCAGATCCCGCCCAACCGGGCCGGGCACGGGTTCACCGGTTCCAGCGCGAAGTCGAGCGTGCTGACCAGGCTGGGCTGGATCACCTGCCGCTTCACCTGCGGCACCCAACCGTCCTTGGCGACGATCACGTCGTACCGGCCCCGCGCCAGCCACCAGGAGTAGCCGCCCCGGTTGCTGGCCGACAGGGTGTGCCCGGTGGCTGGATCGCCGACCAAATTGGCCCGTACCGTCGCCGGCAGCGGTATCCGGTCGCCACCGCAGGTCACGCCGATCACCGTGCCCTGGATCTTGCCCCAGTTGCCCGGCGGCGAGACGTTCATCTCCACCCCGATCACCGGCACCGGGTACGGGCTGTCCGTCACCAGCCCGATCTCGGCGGTGTACGTGCCCGGCTGGGCGACCCCGGCCGCCGCGGTGGCGGTCAGGGTGACCGTGATGGTCCGGGACGCCCCGGCCGCCAGGGTGAAGCTCTCCGGCGCGGTACTCAGCCAGGACGCCTCGCCCGCCTCCAGACAGGCTTCCAGCCCGCCCAGCCGCTCGGACTCCGCCGACCCCACGAACGAACTCGGCGAGCCACCCACCTTGTACGCGCCGCAGACACCGGCGCCACGGTAGCGGGCGAACTGCGCGTTCGGCAGGTTCACCCACGCTCCGGCCACCGGGTCGTACCCGACCGTCCGGTTGGTCAGCGTGGTCGAGGCGGCGGTGGCGCCACCGGCCAGCACCAGCATGCCGCCGGCCGCCGCGTACTGCGAGCCCCAGAGGTCGAGCGGCATGTCCGGCAGCGGGCTCCAGGCGTTGGTGGCCGGGTCGAGCACGTACCCGTTCTTGAACTCCACCGTGCCGACGCCGCCGGCACAGTAGACCTTGCCGCCGATCCCGCCGCAGGACATCCAGGAGGAACCCTGCGGATAGTCGGCCGCGCTGTCGAACTTGCTGGTCAGCGGGTCGAAGACGGTCACGTCCGGGGTGTCGACGGAGCACTCGTTGTCACCGCAGCCGCCGATGATGTAGAGCTTGCCGCCGCTGGTCGCGAACGCCGCCGCCGCCCGGGGAGCCGGGTTGCTCACCCCGGGCAGGGTGCTCCAGGTCCCGGTCGCCGGGTTGAACATGTCGACCGTCTCCACCGGCGCGTCACCGGCACCCCAGCCGCCGATCGCGTAGATCCGGCCGTTCAGCGCGGCGACCGCCGGCTTCGACCGCGCGGTCGGCATGTCCGGCAGCGCCGTCCAGACGTTGGTCGCCGGATCGAAGACCCAGGTCTTCCGCTCGTTGCCGGTGTCGGCACCGCCACCGATCGAGTAGACCTTGCCGTCCAGGGTCACCGCCGAGTTGTCGTAGACCGAGGCCGGCAGGTTCGCCACCCGGGTCCACGCCGCGTCGACCAGTGGCGCGGCGGCGGCCGTACCGGTGCCGGGTCCGTACGCGGTCCCGGTCCGGCTCTTGCTCAGACCCTTCATCTTGTACTCCACCAACTCGGCACCCTTGGCCGAGAGCTGGCTGAACCGGGCACCCCGCTCCAGCGGTTGCACGGTGGCCGGCGCGTTGCCGGTGTTGGTGACCGTCACGCTGACGTTCCGGGTACTGCCGTACGGCTGGTGCAGTTCCAGGTTCGTCGGGGTGGCCGTCAACCGGGCCGCCTTGAGTGCGAAGTTTGCCTGCCGGGTGGCGTCCGCGACCACCGTCACCTGCTTGGTGAACGCCCGGTACGGCGACAGGCTGGCGGTGAACGGCTGCGCCCCGGTCAGCCCGGAGAACAGCCAGTAGAACCCGTCCGCGATGTTCGGGTCGTCCGGCGTCGCCGACGAGACGCCCTTGTCCGCCGGCTGGTTGTCACTGACCACGGTGACGCCGTTCAACGCGTCGCCGGTGTTGGCGTCGGTGGTGAACCCGGCCACCAGGCCGCCCGGCTTCGGGGTGCAGAGCCGGTTGACGAGCTGGACGTTGTCCACCTCCCACCACCAGGCGAAGGTGCCGTTGAACCGGAACCGCACCCGGACGTCCGACGCGCCGGCCGCCGCGTCCAGCGGTACCTCCTCGACCCGGGGGCCGCGCCGGCTGGCGGTCTGGTGCCAGGCGTTCGTCCAGGTGGTGCCGCCGTCGGTGGAGACGTCGATGTCGGCGGTGTCGCTGACCCCGACCGCCCGCCAGTCGCTGTTGAACCGCAGCAGCGGCGCGCTCACCGCCGAGAAGTCCAGCGGCGGCGTGACCAGGTCGGTGTTCTGGGTGTTGCCGCTGCCCAGCGCGTCACTGTCGATGATCGCGAAGTTGCCGCTGCCGCCGGTCAGGTTGGTCCGGCCGGCCGGGTCGTTGAAGACCCAGCCGCCCTTGTCGGTGCGGTTCACCACCGACCAGCCGGCCGGTGCCGAGGTGCCGTCGAAGGTCTCCGACAGCACCGGGGCGCTGACCCCCGGGGTGTAGCCGGCGGCGGTACAGGCCGGCAGGACCGCCGCGCTGATGTTCACGGTCTTCGAGCCGGTGCCGACCGCCACCTCGGTGCTGACCGGCCGGTAGCCGGGGTAGTTGACCGTGGTGTCGAGCCGGTAGGTGGCGCTGCCGGGCACGGTGAACGAGTAGGCGCCGGTCACCGGGTTGGTCCAGACCGGGCCGCCGGGCCGGCCGGAGACCTGGATCTTCGCGTACAGCGGCCAGCCGTGGCCGGAGCCGTCGGTGACCTTGCCGGCGACGGTGACCATCCGGGCCGTGGCCAGGGCGAAGTTCTGGGTGAGCAGGTCACCCCGGGCGACGGTCACGGTGGCGGTGCCGGGGGTGAAGCCGTACCCGCCGACGGTCAGTTCGTGGGTGCCGACCGGAAGCACCAGGGAGTACTTGCCGTCCGGGTCGGTGAGGGCGGTGAAGGAGCCGGTACGCACCTCGGCACCCGCGACCGGGTCACCGGTGGCGGCGCTGGTGACGGTGCCGGAGACCCGGCCGGTGTCGCCGCGCGGCGCCGCGTTGACCGCCTGGTACGCGTTGAGCCGGCCCTCGCCGAAGGTGTTGTTGTCGTCGACCGTTCCGCCGCAGGTGAGCGCGTTGACGTCGGTGGCGGTGTCGTCGAGGAGCTGTTCGGTGGCCGGGATGTTGCCCTTCAGCCCGGGGGCGGCCGACCAGACCAGTGCGACGGTGGCGGAGACGTGCGGCGCG
Source organism: Plantactinospora endophytica (assembly GCF_016862915.1). Lineage (GTDB taxonomy): Bacteria > Actinomycetota > Actinomycetes > Mycobacteriales > Micromonosporaceae > Plantactinospora > Plantactinospora endophytica. The sequence goes on from NZ_BONW01000001.1 coordinate 409,909, forward strand.
GCCATCGAGGTGCCGCTGCCCAGCCCGTAGCCGTTGGTCGGCAGGCTGGACCGGACGTTGCTGCCCGGCGCCGAGACGTTCGGCTTGATCGAACCGTCGATGCTGGACGTTCCCCGGCCGGAGAAGCTGGAGATGTTGTTGTTGCTGTCGTACGACCCGGCCGCGTAGCTCAGCGGGTAGTCGCCGGGGTTCTCGGTGGTGTTGCAGCCCGGTCCGTCGTTGCCGGCGGAGAAGCTGGGGAAGATGCCGGCGGCCCGCCAGGAGACCACGGTCTGCCGGTACCACTCGTCGTTGCGGCCACCGCCCCACGAGTTGTTGACGACGTCGGGGCGCAGGTCGGGTCGGGGGTTCTGCCCGTTCAGGTCGGTCGGGGCGAGTACCCACTGGCCGGCCGCCAGCAGCGACCCGTCGGAGCAGCCGTTGGTCTCGCAGCCCTTGGCGGCGATCCACCGGGCGCCGGGGGCGACGCCGATCTGGTTGCCGGCACCGTCGTCGCCGACCATGGTGCCCATGGTGTGCGTACCGTGGCCGTTGTTGTCGCACGGCGCCGGGTTGGCGCAGACGTCGGCCGGGTCGAACCAGTTGTAGTTGTGGTCGAAGGTGCCGCCGGTGTTGCCCCGGTACGCGTTGCGCAGCGCCGGGTGGTCGAACTGGACGCCACTGTCGATGTTGGCGACGACCAGACCCTCGCCCCTGGTGTCGAATTCGGACCAGACCCGGGGCGCCTCGATGTTGTTGATGTTCCACTCGATCGCCTGCGTACCGGCGTCGGTGGTGGTGCGGAACGGCTCGGGTCTGATCAGTTCGTAGGTACGACTCGGTTCGAGACTCTGCACGTCGTCCCGGGCCGCGATCACGTCGAGCAGGGCCCGGTCGCCCTGTACCCGCAGCGCGTTGGCGATCCAGTACGACCGGTACGTCGCGCCGCGCTTGTCCAGTTCGGTGCGGAGGTCGCGCTGGCTGCGCTCGGCGGTGGCGGTGAGTGCCCGGTAGACGGCGGTGGCCCGGTCGTCGGAGTCGGCGAGTTTGGCCGCCCCGCTCAACTCGGCGCGTTCCCGCAGGTAGACGGTGAAGGTCGTGCTGCCCTCGGCGGCGAGTTCGGCGAGCAGTTCCCGGCTCACCTCGGCCTCGGGGCCGGCCGCCGTGGCGACGGCGGGTTGTGCGGTGACGCCGAGTACCACGGCCGCTGCGGCAGCCACCAGGCGCCAGCGTCTTGGCCGGTCACCCCGGCTTCGTCCGGATCGGTACGGCATGCTTCCTCCCCCACTTTCGGCATCCCGAGCCGTCTCGGGTGCCATCACCCAGCTCCGGGACGTCCGGCGCTGCCGGCCCGCGTGGGTCCGACGGTTGCTTACGGACAGCGCCCCCCACATCGGCTTGGAGTAATGCTCTTGCTCGCCGGGGTAGTGATCAATGCCGTATGTCGGCCAGTATCTAGGCAGTAACCGGGCGTATGTCGGTCAGGAATGAGCCGATTGCCTTACATCGGTTAGCGTCGCTGTTGACTCGCCCGGTCAAACCCGTTTGGCTAGGGCCGCAGCCGACGGGGGAGGAGTGGAGCGAGGTGGCAAGCGGAGAAGTCCCGCTCGTCGTGTGCGTGTCGACCGACGTCGCGGTGCGGGAACGGGTGGTTCGACGACTGGACGACTTCGGTACCGTTGTGATCTGCTCGGATCTGTCCGAGTTGCGGGCAATGTTGTTTCCGATGGTCGGCAACGGGACCGATTCCGAACCGGGGCCGGTGAGCCTCGGTGACCTGTCCGTCGATCCCGGCGGCCATCTGGTCACCTGGCGCGGCGAACCGCTGGCGCTGACCCGGCTGGAAAGGGAACTGCTGGCCCGGCTGGCCAGCGCACCGCTCGGGGTGTGGACGTACGAGCGGTTGTTCGGCTCGGTCTGGGGCGGCGCCTATCTCGGCGACACCGCCATCCTGCATTCGGCCGTCAAACGGCTGCGCCGCAAGCTGCGGGCGGTCGAGGGCGGGCCGCAGGTGCAGACCGTGCGTGGCGTCGGCTACCGACTGGCTCCCGCACACTGACCGTCCGGCCGGGGCGCCGACCCGCCCCGGCCGGTCTGTCCGACCGCAGCCGCCCCCGACGCTCCGGTGCCGCCGTGCCACCATGGCGGGCGTGAGCACAGACACCCCGGCGCCGGCCTGGCCCGGTCAGCCGGATCCCCCGGTCAACCCCCGACGGCGGCGCTGGCTGCTCGCCGGCCTGGTCGGCTGGGGCGTACTGCTGCTGGTGCTCACCGTCGTCTCGGTCCAGCGCGACGAGCCGACCGTGAAAGAGCAGCGGAGCATCGCCGAGGCCGTACCGGTGGTGGATCGGGCACTCGGCGAACTCGTCGCGGCGGCCGGCCCGGACGTGGCCGTCGAACTCGCCGAACGACAGGTACGCGACGACTGCGAGCTGACCGTGCTCCGGGACGGTGCCACCCTGGACGCGACGGTCGTCGTACGCGCGCCGGAGGCGGACGTACCCGTGGTGCTGGACCGGATCGCGCAGCGGCTGCCGGCGGCGTACCAGGCCGTGGTGCGGCACAGCGCCGACGGGAGCCGGCACGCGCTGCGGGCCGACGCCGGTGACTTCGTCGCGGTCGAGGGCGGTCAACGCGGCCCCGGGGTGCTGGAGTTCACCGTCAGCACCGGCTGCCGACCAGTCTCCGGTGACCCGGACGACCGCCTCGTCCCGCCGCTGCGGCCGGCCGAACAGGATCCGCTGCTGCTGCTCGGCGCGCTCGGCGCCACCGAGCCGACCCCGCCAAGCCTGATCGCGGTGGACTGTCCCGGCGGTGGCAAGGTCTGGACGGCGCGCTCCGCCGGTCGGGGAGTGCCGGCCGGTCCGCCGAGCGCCCTGCTGCCCCGGCCTGCCGGTGCCGTCGTGGTCGCCGACACCGCCGACCTGTACGCCTACCGCAGCGGCCCGCTCAGCGTGGTGGTGGAGAGCGGCGACGGCCGGATCCGGGTCGCCACCACCAGCGGCTGCCCCTTCTGACCGACGCCGGCCAGCCGGTGCACCGGCCCGGTCAGCAGACCAGTCCCGTCAGTGGACCAGCCCGGTCAGTAGGCGAGCACGGGCAGTAGGCGAGCACGGTCAGTAGACCAGCGCCTGGGCGCCGTCCGCCATCGCCTCCTCGACGAAGACCGCCGCCCCGGCGATGCGTACGCCGGAGAGCACGTCGGCCTCGCCGATCTCCCGGCGGGCGGCGCACTGGGTGCAGACGGTGACCCGGCCGCTGCTCAGGATCACGTGCAGCAGCTCGGCCAGCGGTGCGGAGTGCGGCAGCTCGAACTCCTCGGCCCGACCGGGCAGGGCGAACCAGCTCGACTCACCGGTCAGCCAGAGTGACACGTCGACGCCGGAGGCGACCGCGGTGGCGGCCACGGTGAACGCCTGGGCGCAGCGTTCCGGCGAATCCGAACCGGCGGTGGCCTTGACGACCAGGGTACGAGCCATGCCGCCAGCATAGGATCTACCCGTCATGGTTACCGAGATTGGGTTCGTCAGCCTGCTGGTGGCGGGATTCGGCGCGCTCGCCGGCTACCTGATCTATCTGGCCGTGAGAATTTCGAGAGGACGTTGGTGAGTGCGAGGAGTGAGCCGGGTTTGCGAGCCCCGCAGTCACGAACGGAAGGGACACTGTGAGCGACAATCCCATCGGGCCGCCGCCCTGGCTGAACGCGCCGCCGGTCGAGCCGTACCCGTACGAGGAGACGTACGACCTGCGTAAGGGGCCGGACCTGCATCCGGCGCTGCTCGGCCTGCTGCCGTACGTCGGGCTGTGGCGGGGGCGCGGGCGGGGCGGGTTCCCCAGCATCGAGGACTTCGACTACGCCCAGGAGATCCGGATCACCCACGACGGGCGGCCGTTCCTCTACTACGAGTCGCGGGCCTGGATCCTGGACGAGCAGAGCCGGCCGGTCCGGCCCGCCGGACGCGAGGTCGGTTGGTGGCGGGCGGTGCTGGATGCCGAGGGCCGGGGCACCGACGAGCTGGAGGTGCTGCTGACCACCCCGACCGGGATCATGGAGCTGCACCTCGGCAAGGTCACCGGCACCAGGGTCGAGATCGCCACCGACGCGGTGGTGCGGTCCGCGACCGCCAAGGAGGTCACCGGCGGGCACCGGCTGTTCGGCATCGTCGAGGGGGCACTGCTGTACGCCCAGGAGATGGCCGCCGTGGGTCACCCGCTCTCGCCGCACCTCTCCGCCCGGCTGGTCCGGGTCGGCGGCTGAGGCACGGCAGTCTCACCCCGCCGGCAGGCGCAGCTCTCATTCTGTAGGTGCTCACCCGGGCGGGCGCCCACCTCGGGCGCTCACCCGGGTAGGCGCTCACGCCCGGGAGATGCTCGCCCCGGGCGGGCGTTCAACCCGGCGGGGCGGGGAAGCCGAGCAGGTCGCGGAGGGCGGCGGTGTGCGGCGACACGGGCAGCGGGACACCGTCGAGTTCGCGGATCTCGGCGAGTCCGCGTACCGACGAGCTGAACCAGACCCCGTCGGCCGTGTGCAGTTCGGCCGGGGTGACCAGCCGGTGGGCCGCCGTCCAGCCCAGCTCGTCGGCGTGCCGGAGCAACCAGTCCACGGTCACACCGGGCAGGATTCCGGTCTCCTCCGCCGGTACGGTGCACAGCACCCCGGCGGCCAGCCAGACCAGGTTGGCCGTCGGCCCCTCCAGGGCGTACCCGTCGGTCGAGGTCCACAGCACGTCGTCGACGCCGTTGCCGGCGGCCCAGCGCCGGGCCGCCTCGCTCAGCCCGTACGACGTGGTCTTGAGCCCGCCGAGCAGCCACGGCCGGCCGGTACGCGCGTCGGCCGCGACGCCGAGCGGCAGCGTCGCCACCCGGATGCCGTCCCGACGGGCCCGACGGGACACGGCCGGTACCCCGGAAAGGGTGGCGTAGACGGTCGGCCCGCCGCCGCCCTCCGGCCCCCGGGTGCAGACCAGCCGCAGCGCGCCCTCGGTCCCGGCCGGCCAGCCGGCGCAGGCGGTGTCGAGTAGTTCGCGTAGTTCGCCGGCCCCGGGCAGCGGCAGGTCCAGCGCCTGCGCCGCCCGGCCCAGCCGGGCCAGGTGCTCGTCGACCAGCCAGGGACGGCCGCCCCTGACGTGCATCGTCTCGAAGAGCCCGTCGCCCCGGAGTACGCCCCGGTCGTCGGCCCGGATCAACGGCTCGCCGGCCGGCACCACCCCCCGACCCAGCACGGCGACGACCGGCTGCTCGCCCGGCCCCACCGGCTGCTCACCCGGCCCCACCGGCTGCTCGCCCGGCAACATCGGCTGTTCGCCCGGCGCGACCGGCTGCTGGCTGGACATGACGCCGAGGGTAACCGCCGAAGCGTCGGTCCCCGCCGATGCGAACTATGCTTTGACGGTGTCGGAATCGTCACTGGCGGAGATGCTGCGTGCCCGCGGACTGCGGCTGACGGCGCAGCGACAGTTGGTCCTCGAAGCCGTGCTCGAACTCGGGCACGCCACGCCCGAGCAGGTGCACTCGGCGGTCCGCGAGGTCGCCGCCGGAGTGAACATCACCACGATCTACCGGACTCTGGAACTACTCGAACGCCTCGGACTTGTTACCCATACGCACCTGTCCCACGGGTCACCGACGTACCACAGCGCGGGTGAGGACACCCACGTGCATCTGGTCTGCCGGATCTGCGGGGCGGTGGACGAGGTCGATCCGGAGGTGTTCGGGCCGCTCTGCGAGAAGCTGGCGGCCGAACAGGGCTTCCAGGTCGACATCGGGCACGTGGCACTCTTCGGTGTCTGTGGCCGGAGCGATTGCGAGGAGCGGCGGGAATGATCGAGATCGCGGGTGCGGTGACTGTCGAGGCGATCGACGAAGAGACGCGGGACCGGCCGGCACCGGAACACGCCGCGGCCGGGGTACGCCCGGTGGCCGCGCACTACGGCGACCCGATGCGCGAGCAGCGGCTGCTCGCCACCGACGTCGGCCTGGTCGACCGGTCGCACCGGGGGATCATCGCCGTACCCGGGGTCGAGCGGGCGAACTGGCTGCACACCCTGACCAGTCAGCACCTCGCCTCGCTCGCCGCCGGCCAGGGCAGCGAACTGCTGGTCCTCTCCCCGCACGGGCACGTCGAGCAGCACGCGATGGTCGCCGAGGACGGCGAGACCACCTGGCTGGACACCGAGCCCGGGGACACCGACGGCCTGCTGACCTACCTGGAGAAGATGCGCTTCTTCACCCCGGTCGACCCCCGGGACGCCACCGCCGACTGGGCGCTGCTCTCCCTGGTCGGCCCGCGCGCGGTCGAGGCCGTCGCCACGCTCGGCGTGACCGGGCTGGCCGAACCGGACCTGCTCGGGGTGCCGGGTCCGAAGTTCGCCGCCGGCTCCGTGCCACCCCGACCGACCGTCGTGTACGACGTACGGCCGCTGGTCGGTGGAGGCTGGGCGCGTCGGGTCCGGCTCGGCGTCGACCTGCTGGTGCCCCGAGGGAGCATGGCGGAGGTGGTCGACACGCTGACCGCCTCCGGCATCCCGGTCGCCGGACTGTGGGCGTACGAGGCGGTGCGGGTGGCGCAGCGGCTGCCACGGGTCGGCTTCGAGACCGACCACCGGACGATTCCGGCCGAGGTGGGGCTGGTGGCTCCGGCCGTACACCTGGACAAGGGCTGTTACCGGGGCCAGGAGACGGTGGCCCGGGTGCACAACATGGGCCGGCCGCCGCGCCGGCTGGCGCTGCTGCACCTGGACGGGGTGACCACCGACCAGCTTCCGGCGGCCGGTGCCCCGGTCACCGTCGACGGGCGCACGATCGGCTTCGTCGGTACGGCGGTCCGGCACTTCGAGCTGGGACCGGTGGCGCTGGCGGTGCTGAAGCGGTCGGTACCGGACGACGCCGCGCTGCTGGTCGAGGGCTCGGCCGCCGCGATCGACCCGGACTGACCCGCCGCGATCGACTCAGCCCGCCGCGATCTACCCGGGGCGGCCTGCCGCGATCGATCCGGACCAGCCCGCCGTGATCGACCCGGGCCGGCCTGCCGTGATCGACCTGGGCAAGCCCGGTCCGGGCTCGACTAGGATCCCCGGCATGACGGGCACCTTGATCACGGTCGCGCCGACCGGCGCCGAGTCGGCGAAGGCGGACGTGCCGGCGCTGCCGGTCACCCTCGACGAGTTGCTGGTCACCGCCAAGGAGTGCGAGGCGCTCGGTGCCGCGGTGATCCATGTGCACATCCGGGACGACCAGGCCCGGCCCACCCTCGACCTGGGCCGACTGCGGGAGACCGTGGTCGCGCTGCGGGAGGGCACCAACCTGGTCGTGCAGCTCTCCACCGGGGGCGCGGTGACCGATCCGGAGGCGGACCGGCTGGCCGTGCTCGACGCCGAACCGGAGATGGCCTCCTGCACCATGGGTACGGTCAACTTCGGTGACGACGTCTTCCTCAACCGCTGGCAGTTCATCGTCGAGCTGCACACCCGGATGCAGGACCGGGGCGTCGTGCCGGAGTACGAGATTTTCGACCTCGGCCACCTGACCGCGCTGCGCCGCCTGCTCGACCGGTACGGCCTGCCGGCCGGCGGGCACGTGCACGTCGACTTCGTGATGGGGGTGCCGGGCGGTATGCCGGGCAGCACCGAGGCGCTGGTCGCCTGCCTCCAGGCGCTGCGGGACCTGCCGGACGGGACGACGTTCTCGGCGACCGGCATCGGCCGGAGCACCATTCCGGTGATGCTCGCCTCGGTCTCGGCCGGTGGGCACCTGCGGGTCGGCCTGGAGGACACGGTCACCTACGCCAAGGGGCGCCCGGTCGAGTCGAACATGCAACTGGTGGCCCGCGCGGTCGGGTTGGCCCAGCTCGCCCAGCGCCCGCCGCTGAGCCCCGCCCAGGCGCGGGAGCTGTTGGGACTCGCGGCACAGCGGTGAGGGGCGCCGGGTCGGGTCACCGGCCCGGTGGGTACCGTCCGCGACCATGGGCGAGATCTACGACGGCGGAGTTCCGCTGGTGGAGGCGGTCCGGTCGGGCTTCGTGGAGTCCGTACACCGGGGTTCCGTGGTGGTGCTGGACGCGACCGGCGCGGTACTGGCCGAGGCCGGTGACGTCCGGGGCCCGGTCTTCCCACGGTCGTCCAACAAGCCGCTCCAGGCGGTCGGCATGCTCCGGGCCGGGCTGCCGCTGACCGGTGCCGACCTGGCCGTCGCCTGCGCCAGCCACCACGGCGAGGACCCGCACGTCGAACGGGTCGAGGCGCTGCTGCGGCGGGCCGGGCTGGACGCCTCGGCGCTGCACTGCCCACCGGACCTGCCGCTGTCGGAGCAGGCCCGGGACGCGCTGCTGCGGGCCGGTGGCGGGCCGTCCCGGCTGCGGATGAACTGCTCCGGCAAGCACACCGGGATGCTGCTCACCTGCCTCGCCGCCGGCTGGCCGGTGGCCGGGTACTGGCGGCCCGAGCACCCGCTCCAGCAGCGGATCACCGCCACGGTGGAGGAGCTCACCGGCGAGCCGGCGGCGGCGGTCGGGATCGACGGCTGCGGTGCGCCGGTACTCGCCGGTTCGCTGACCGGGCTCGCCGCGGCGTACCTGCGGCTGGTCTCGGCCGAGCCGGGCTCGCCGGCCCGTACGGTCGCGGACGCGATGCGGGCGTACCCGGAGATGGTCGCCGGCACCGGCGACGAGGCGTACGACACCCGACTGATGACCGGGATTCCGGGACTGCTCGCCAAGAGTGGCGCCGAGGGCGTGGTCGCGGTGGCGGTACCCGGGGTCGGCGCGGTGGCCGCCAAGATCGACGACGGCGGGATGCGGGCCCGGATGCCGGTGCTGGTCTCGGCGTTGCGCCGGCTGTCGGTGGACGCCCCGATCCTCGACGAACTGGCCGAGTCTCCGCTGCACGGCGGCGGCGAGCCGGTCGGCTCGGTACGCACCCGCTGGTGACCTGAACGTCCTGATCGGTACGCACCCGCTGGTGACCTGAACGCCCTGGGTTGGTGATCGGCGTGTTCCGGGCTGGTGACCCGGCGGTGGCGGCGCTGACGCTGCTGACCCGGAAGGCGTGTCCCGGGTCCGGTCGGTGGCGTTGAGACGTGCCTAACTATTGCTAGCTTTCGCAAGCATTCTGCTTGCAGGAGCAAGCGTTGGTGGCTACCGTCGAGTCATGGCCAATCCGAAGGACCTTCCCCGGGACGTCGGTGGGTTCATCCGCGACCTCCGTCGCAACGCGAAGATCTCGTTGCGGCAACTGGCCGAGCAGGCCGGGGTGAGCAACCCCTACCTGAGCCAGATCGAGCGCGGGCTGCGCAAGCCGAGCGCCGAGGTGCTCCAGCAGTTGGCCAGCGCCCTGCGGGTCTCCACCCCGGTGATGTACCTGCGGGCCGGCCTGCTCGACGACCGCGAGGGGCAGGGCGTGCTCGCCGCCATCGCGGCCGATCCGGACCTGACGATGCCGCAGAAGCAGTCGCTCAGCCAGATCTACGAGACGTTCCGTCGGGAGAACATCCGGCACGGCGACGTACCGGCCGAACCGGGCGCTCCGGGCGCCGCCGCCGGGGAAACCGCCCGCACCGAGAGCGACCGGTACAGCGCCGAGGTGCCGGCCAGCGCTCCGAAGCCGGCGGACGACCCGGCGGAAGCCGTACTCGAATCGGTGGCGGTGACCGAGGCCGGCGCCGCCGCGCCACCCACCGGACCCCGGACCGGCGCGGAGGACACGCCGCCGGCCGCAGCCACGAAGAGGACCGCCAGGAAGGCGGTCAAGAAGGCCGGGCCGTCGGCTCCGACGGTCGCCTCGGCCCCTGACGAGGAGGAGCAGTCATGACCCAGCCCCGAACCGCCCGGATCCCCGCTCCGCTCTACGCGGTGGCCGGTGCCGGCGAACTCGCGTACCAGCAGTTGCGCCGGCTGCCCGCCGTGGTGAGCGGGCTCGGCGACGAGGCCACCCGGACCGAGCTGCGGGAGAAGGCCGTGGCGACCACCGCCGAACTGCGGGACAAGGCCGCGCTGACCCTGCGCAACGCCAACTCTGGCGCGGCGAACCTGCGGCACCGGGCCGCCAACGGCGAGTTGGACCTCGACCGGCTGCGCGAGGCGACCATCCGCAACGCGGCGGTGGTGGTGGCCGGCGCCCAGGCCGCCCAGGAGCGTGCCGTCGCCGTCTACGGCGACCTCGTCGCCCGGGGTGAGCGGGTCGTCGGCTCCGGCGTGGTGCAGGCCGCCGACACCGTCAACGCGGACATCACCGCCACCGAGGCACCGGCGGTCGGCGCCCCTGCCCAGCCGGTGCTGAGCACCACCCCGGCCGAGGTCGTCGACCAGGTCAAGGAGCCGGCCGCGTCGGCCGAGGCCGCCGCGACCGCCGCCGACACCACGCCGACCAAGGCCGTCACGAAGCGCCGCCCGGCGGCGAAGTCGACCCGCCCGGCGACCAAGCGCACCCGCCCGGCGACCGACGAGTAGGCCGGAGAGCAGCGATAAGCAGGCCACCGGGGGCCGGGCGACCGGCGAATCACGCTGACGGCGGGGACAAGAACGTGGTCGGGTGAGCCGGAGCGGGCCATCGGGGACCGGCGAAACAGGCCCGGTGGCGGGGAAGTAGGCGACCGGTGACCCCGGGTGGGTGCGGCAAGTGGCACACACCCGGGGTCACCGACATAAGCTTCACGCCATGGGCACAGCCGCGCCGATCTTCTACACCGACGTCGTCTTCATCATCAACCTGGTGCTGATCGTCTTCGCCCTCGTGACCCAGGGCGTCGCGCTCGTGCACTGCATCACCCAACGTTCGGACGCCTTCCCGGCGATCGGCACGCTCCCCAAGGGAGCCTGGGTCGCCATCCTGGCCGTCTGCCTGGTGCTCACCCTGCTGCTCTACCAGCCGATCAACATCTTCGCGCTGATCGGCATCGCAGCAGCGTTGATCTATCTGCTCGACGTCCGGGTCGGACTGCGTGACCTGACCGACGGCAAAGGCTTCTGGTGAGAGATTTCCGCTGGCCACCGCCGCCCGACGGCGGGCCACGGACGTACGGCCCCGGGCCGACCGCCCCGCGCAGCGGTCGGCCGGCGCTGCCCGATCCGGAGACCGAGCTGGTCGCCACCCCGCACGGCGTACGGCTGGAACGGCTGGTGACCGGCGACGGTGACCCGGTCACGGTGTTCGCACACGGGCTCGGCACCGGCATCTCCACCACCCGGCCGCTGGGCAGCGCGGTCAACGGTCGCAAGATCTTCTTCCAGTTCCGTGGCCACGGTCGGTCCGAGGCGCCGGAGGGCGAGTGGAGCTACGCCGACCTGGCCCGTGACCTGCGAGCCGTCGCCGACCTCGGCAACGCCAGTCGGGCGCTCGGGATCAGCCTCGGCGCGGGTGCGCTCTGCCGACTCCTCTGGGAGAGCCCGGGACGCTTCGAGCGGGCGGTCTTCGTGCTGCCGGCCGTACTCGACGAGCCCCGGCCGGAGGTGGCCCGGCGCCGGCTGACCGAACTGCTCACCGCCGTACGCAGCGGCGACGCCGCCGAGGTGGCCGAGGCGGTCGCCTTCGAGGTGCCAGCGGCGGTCCGCAACACCCCGGCCGGCTGGGCCTACCTGCGGCAGCGGGTGGACCAGTTGACTCGGGACGGGCTCGCCACCGGGCTGGCCAGCCTGCCCGGTCAGGTCGCCGTCCGGCAGCGCTCGGCCCTGGCGGCGGTCACCGCCCGTACCCTGGTGATCGGCTGTGCCGGCGACGACCTGCATCCGGTCGCGGTCGCCGAGCAGCTCGCCGAGGCGCTGCCGGCGGCGACCCTGCACGTCTACGACAAGCCCGGCCTGCTCTGGACGCACCGCACCGACCTGCGCGAACGGATCTCCGGCTTCCTCAACTGACCGCCGGGGCACCTCCGGCGCGACCGTGACCGCGACAGCGTCAGCGACCGGCACGAGCGCGGTCCCGCCGGCGTCGAGTTCTGGCTCGTCCCGGCGGGCTTCCGGTGGCACCGCAGCCAGACCGGCCGGGGTAACGTGGCGCACCATGGGCGTTTCCCAGCACGGCCGGACGCACCGGCTCGACCTCGCCGATCCGACCCTGCGGGAGTGGGAGTGCACGGTGCTCTCCGCCGATCCCGAGCAGGGGATCGTGCTCGACCGGTCGGCCTTCTACCCGGGCGGCGGCGGTCAACCGCCGGACCACGGCGTACTGCTCTGGCAGGGCGTGCAGACCCGGATCGTCGGCACCCGCAAGGGCGACGACCTCTACCTGATCCCCGCCGAGGGTGACCCGCTGCCCCCGGTCGGTACCGCCGTGACCGGCGCGCTCGCCGACGAGCGGCGCACCCTGCTGATGCGTACCCACTCCGGGTTGCACGTGCTCTGCGGTGTGGTGTTCCGGGACTTCGGTGCCCTGGTCACCGGCGGCAACATGGAAGCGGGCGAGGCGCGGATGGATTTCAACCTGCCGGAGGTGCCGTCCGACTTCAAGGCCCGGCTGGAGGAGCTGGTCAACAGCGAGGTCACCGCCGACCGGGCGGTCGCGGTGAAGGTGCTGCCCCGGGACGAGGCGCTGGCCCTGCCGGACATCATCCGTACCCAGTCCAACCTGATCCCCGCCGACGAGCAGGAGATCCGGATCGTCGACATCGTCGGGCTGGACGTGCAGGCCGACGGCGGCACGCACGTCGCCTCGACCGCCCAGATCGGCAAGATCCAGGTGGTCAAGGTGGAGAGCAAGGGGCGGGCCAACCGACGGGTACGGGTCCGGCTCGTCAACTGACCTCGCTCCGGAGAATCCGGGCGTTCCGACCTGCGGCGGAAATCCGGACGCGCGTTGTCAGATTTCGCTGTCAGGGTCGGGGCCATGACAGCAGAACTGACCGGAAAGGTCGCCCTCGTCGCCGGGGCCACCCGGGGCGCGGGGCGGCAGATCGCCGTGCAACTCGGTGCCGCCGGCGCCACCGTCTACGCCACCGGCCGGAGCACCCGGGCGAACCGCTCCGAGGTGGACCGGCCGGAGACGATCGAGGAGACCGCCGAACTGGTCACCGGGGCCGGCGGCGTCGGGATCGCGGTCCAGGTGGACCACCTCGTTCCCGAGCAGGTACGCGCGCTGGTCGAGCGGATCGACCGGGAGCAGGGCCGGCTGGACGTACTCGTCAACGACGTCTGGGGAGCCGACCGGCTGGTCGGGTGGTACAAGCCGATCTGGGAACAGAACCTGGACGACGGTTTTCGCACCCTGCGGCTCGCCGTCGAGACGCACATCATCACCAGCCACTTCGCGATCCCGCTGCTGATCCGCAATCCCGGCGGCCTGGTGGTGGAGGTCGGCGACGGCACCAAGGAGTACAACGACGAGAACTACCGGCTGTCGGCCTTCTTCGACCTGGCCAAGACCTCGGTGAACCGGCTCGCCTTCCTGTGGGCGCACGAGCTGAAGGAACACGGCGGCACGGCGGTCGCGCTCACCCCGGGTTGGCTGCGTTCGGAGTTCATGCTCGACGAGTTCGGCGTCACCGAGGAGAACTGGCAGGACGCCGCGGAGAAGCAGCCGCACTTCGTCATCTCGGAGAGCCCGGCGTTCGTCGGCCGGGCGGTCGCCGCGCTCGCCGCCGACCCGGACAGGGCCCGCTGGTCCGGGCAGTCCCTCTCCAGCGGCCAGCTCGCCAAGGTGTACGGCTTCACCGACCTCGACGGCAGCCAGCCGGACGCCTGGCGGTACATCGTCGAGGTGGAGGCCGCCGGCAAACCCGCCGACCCCACCGGCTACCGCTGACCGTCGTCCCAGCGGTAGCCGCCGACTTTCCAGCGGCTACCGCCGACTCTCCGTGCCGGCGGCTACCGCTGACTCTCGTAGAGCCGGCCGAGTCGGTGGGCGGCCGAGCTGAGCCGGGCACGTAACCCCGGCGGCTCCAGCACCTCGACCTCCGGGCCGAGGCTGAGCAGTTGGCCGTACGCGACGTCGGGGGACTCGACGGGCAGCCGGGTGACCACCCAACCCTGCTCGTCGGGCTCTCCGGCGTTCGCCTCGGCCTCCCGTACGGCGGGCGGCTCGGCGACGAACCGCAGCGCGTACCGGCCCTCGGGGCTGAGCCGTACGGTGATCTCGTCGGCCAGCAGGTGCCGGACGAACCGTTCCGCCTGGTCGGCCCAGTACTCGGCCAGCTCGAAGCCGTCGTCCCGGACGAACGTCTCGGAGCCCACCGTCACCTCGGTGATCCGGTCCACCCGGTAGGTCCGGTGCCCCGTACCGACCCGGGCCACCAGATACCAGCCACCCCCCTTGCACACCAGCCCGTACGGCTCGACGGTCCGGGTCACCTCCCGGCCCGCCCGGCGGTAGCGGAACTCGACCGTCCGGTCCTGCCACACCGCCTCGGCCAGCGCGGCGAGCCCGGCCGGCGGCTTCGCCTCCCGGAACCATCCCGGCACGTCGAGGTGGAACCGCCGCTCCACCCGGGTCGACGCGTCCCGCAGCCCGCTCGGCAACGCGGCCAGCACCTTCAGCCGGGCCGCCGCCACCACCTCGGTGAGGCCCATCTCGCCGGCCGGTCCGGGCAGCCCGGAGAGGAAGAGCGCGTCGGCCTCGGTCCGGCTCAGGCCGGTCAGCCGGGTCCGGTAGCCACCGAGCAGCCGGTAGCCGCCGGCCCGACCCCGGTCGGCGTAGACCGGGATGCCGGCGGCGCTGAGCGCCAGCACGTCCCGGTAGATCGTCCGTTCCGAGACCTCCAACTCGCGGGCCAGTTCGGCGCCGGTCATCGACTCGCGGTTCTGCAACAGCAGGACCAGGGAGATCAACCGGGCGGCGCGCATGCTTCCATCCTGCCCGCTGCCGCCGACACCTCCGCCGACGGCCGGGTCACGCGTCGCCGTACCGCCGGAAGTCGGATCGGCCGTTAGGCTTGCCGCTCGTGCAGACCCCCACCCCCAGCGAGCCGCGCCCCCGCCGGATCGGCTCGTTCCTCTCCGCGTTCGGCTCCGGCGTCGGCCTGCTGTTCCGGGGACTCGCGGTCTACGGCCGCAGTCCCAAGCTGGTACTGCTGGGCATCGTGCCCGCGGTGATCTCCGGGACGCTCTACCTGGCCGGTCTCGGCACGCTTATCTACTTCTCCGACGACCTCGCCGCGCTGATCACCCCGTTCGCCGACGACTGGTCGGAGTGGGCGCGCGACATCCTCCGGCTGACCGCCGGACTCGCCCTGCTCGGCCTGGGCGGACTGCTCGGGGTACTCACCTTCACCGCGATCACGCTGGTGATCGGCGACCCGTTCTACGAGAAGATCTCCGAAGAGGTGGAGGAGCGGCTCGGCGGGGTACCGGACGAGGTCGAACTCTCCTTCGGGCGTTCGCTGCGGCGCAGCATCGCCGACGCGGCGCGGCTGCTGGTCCGGTCGCTGCTGTTCGGCGTACCGCTGTTCTTCGCCGGCTTCATCCCGCTCGTCGGGCAGTTCGTCGTACCCGTGATCGCCGCGCTGGTCGGCGGCTGGTTCCTGGCGATGGGCATGGTCGGGGTGCCGTTCCAGCGGCGTGGTCTCCGGCTGCCGGACCGGCAGCGGGCGCTGCGGGAGCACCGGCCGCTGACCCTGGGCTTCGGGGCGGCGGTCTTCCTCTGCTTCCTGATCCCGCTGGGCGCGGTGCTGCTCACCCCGGCCGCGGTCGCCGGAGCCACCCTGCTGGCCCGCCGCACCCTCGGCCAGTCGATCGACCGGCCGACCGTGCCGGCCTGACCCGGGGAGCCGGCGTGCTGGAGATCGAGCTGGTCCAGGGCGACATCACCGCCCAACGGGTGGACGCGGTGGTCAACGCCGCCAACTCGTCGCTGCTCGGCGGCGGCGGTGTGGACGGCGCCATCCACCGCAGGGGCGGGCCGGCGATCCTCGCCGAGTGCCGCGCGCTGCGGGCGTCCCGGTACGGGCGCGGTCTGCCCACCGGTCAGGCGGTGTCGACCACCGCCGGCAACCTGCCGGCCCGCTGGGTGGTGCACACCGTCGGGCCGGTCTGGTCCGCCGAGGAGGACCGTTCGGCGCTGCTGCGGAACTGCTACACCAACAGCCTGGCCGTGGCGGACGAACTGGGCGCCGCCTCGGTGGCGTTCCCGCTGATCTCGTCGGGGATCTTCCGATGGCCGGTCGAGGACGCGGTCCGGCAGGCGTTGACCGTGCTGACCACCGCGCGGCCGGCCACCGTCGCCACCGCCCGCCTGGTGCTCTTCGACGCCGCCACCACCGCGACCGCGCTGCGGGTACGCCAGCAGTTCGGCTAGCGCGGAAGCTCAGGCGGAGGCGCGGAGTACGAGTTCGGTGTGGAGCAGGACGGTCGGCTCGATCCGCTCACCGGCGACCAGCCGGAGCAACTGGCGGGTCATCACCCGACCCAGGTCCTGGATCGGCTGCCGTACGGTGCTCAGCGGCGGATCGGTGTAGCCGGCCAGTTCGATGTCGTCGAAGCCGATCACCGCCACGTCCTCGGGCACCCGCCGACCGGCCTCGCGCAGCGTACGCAGGGCGCCGTGGGCCATCAGGTCGGAGGCGACGAAGACGGCGTCCGGCTCCGGATCCAGGGCCAGCAGCTGCCGCATCGCGACCGCACCCGACTCCCGGGTGAAGTCCCCGAACACCTCGACCGGTCGACGTCCGGCGTCCCGGATCTCGGCCCGGTAGCCGGCCAACCGGTCGATCCCGGCCACCATGTCCTGCGGCCCGGCGATGGTGGCGATCCGCTGCCGGCCGGACTTCAGCAGGTGCCGGACCGCGCCGCGTACGCCCACGACGTGGTCGACGTCGACGTACGGCACCGGGACGGGGGCGTGGCCGAGCGGGCGACCGCTGCACACCACCGGCAGGCCCGCCTGGGCGAGCGCGCCGGGCAACGGGTCGGCGCCGTGCAGCGAGGCGAAGAGTACGCCGTCCACGTGCCCGCCCATCGCGTACCGTTCGACCCGCTCGTGGCTGGCCGCCGACTCGGCCAGGGTCAGCACGAGCTGCTTGCCGGCGGCCTCCAACTCCCGGCTGACCCCGAGGATGATCCCGGGAAAGACCTGGTCGTCGGAGAAGACCCGGGTGGACGCCTCCGGCAGGATCAAGGCGACCGAGTCGGTCTGCTGGGTGACCAGGCTTCGCGCGGCGAGGTTGGGCACGTAGCCCAGCTCGCGCACGGCCCGCCGGACCGCCTGTTGGATCGGCTCGGCGACCGTGGTCGAGCCGTTCACCACCCGGGACACGGTGGCTCGGGACACTCCGGCCCGTTGAGCCACCGCCTCCAGCGTGGGCCGCGCGCGGGTCACCGCCATCTCCGCTCCTCAGCTCAGCCGCCGGGGAAATGGTTCCACGCGCGACTGAAGGTCAACAACCCCGTCGGGCGGGGTGACGGGGCCGGTTGACCGGTCAGCCGACGCGGAGCCCCTGCAACAGCCGGGCGTCACCGGCCACGTCCAGGGCGTCGAAGCCGAGCCGGCCCCAGAGGGCCAGCAGCAGATCACTGGCCGTACCCGAGATGTGGGCCCGAGCGTGATGGTCGTCGCTGTCCAGGATCGTGTCGGTGTCCAGCAGGGCGACGCCCTCACCGCGCAGCCGCAGGTACCACTCCTGGCCGGCGTCGGTCGCGACCAGTTGGACCACGCCGTGGAACGGCTGCTCGGCGGCGCGTCGGCCGGCCGGCAGATGGGTGTCCAGCACCTCGCTCACCCCGTCCGCCGCGAGCTTGGCCTCGATCGGCTCGCCGGCGGCGACCGCCATCTGGGCGTCCCAGCGGTGCACCGCGGTCTCCTGGGCCATCCGGCGGTGCCAGAACCCGACCTTCTTCGGCTGGGGCGCGTAGTTCCACGCCGGGGCCTCCGGGTCGAGCCGGTCCAGCACGGTCATGAGCTGGTCGAACTCCTGCCGCCACCACTCGACTGCGGCCGGGCCGGTCGGCAGCCCCTCGGGGACGGCGAGCGGCGCCGCCCGTTCGGTGTCGCCCCGGCTGACGATGCGGCGGGCCCGGGCGTAGACGGAGCCGAGATGGTGCACCAGATCGGTCATGGTCCACTCGGGACAGGACGGCACCCGGATGTCGAGCGGCGCCTCGGCGACCGCGGCGCCGAAGGTCGGCCCCTCGGCACGGAGTGCCCCGATCCAGAAGTCCTTGGTGCCGTGCAGTCTGGTCATGACGATCCTCCCGTGCGACCGGGCCGCCACCGGCCGGGCTACCTCTCAGCCTAGGGTGATTGGTGTGCCAGACGTTAATGCCCGTCCGATAAGTGCCGCCGACTCCGCCGATCCGATGCGATTGGCCGGTTATACGACTCTGCGGCTCGGCGGGGCGCCCCGGCAACTGGTCACCGCCACCCGAACGGATGAAATCAGCCAGAAACTGCGCGAGGCGGAGTTGCGGGCCGAGCCGGTGCTGGTGCTGGCCGGCGGGAGCAACGTGGTGGTCGCCGACGAGGGTTTCCCGGGTACGGTGCTGCTGGTCCGGTCCCGGGGATTCGAGGTCGTCGCCGAGGACGAGGCGACGGTGACCGTCCGGGTGGCGGCCGGCGAGCCGTGGGACGACCTGGTGGCGGCCACCGTCGAGGCCGGCTGGTCGGGGGTGGAGTGCCTCTCCGGCATCCCGGGTTCGGCCGGGGCCACCCCGATCCAGAACGTCGGGGCGTACGGGCAGGAGGTCGCCGAGACGGTCGTCGGGGTCGAGGTGTACGACCGGCTTACCGGCGAGGTGACCCGGATGGGCGCGGCCGAGTGCGGCTTCGGCTACCGGTCCAGCGTCTTCAAGTACAACGACCGGTGGACGGTGCTCACCGTCGACTTCCGGCTGTTCCGCTCGACGCTCTCCGCCCCGGTGCGCTACGCCGAGTTGGCTCGGGCGCTCGGCGTCGAGGTCGGCGACCGGGTGCCGCTGGGTGACGCCCGGTCGGCCGTACGCACGCTGCGCGCCGGCAAGGGCATGGTGCTGGATCCGGCCGACCCGGACACCCGTTCGGTCGGGTCGTTCTTCACCAACCCGGTGCTGGACGCCGGGGCGTACGAGGCGCTGCGGGAGCGGGCGGCCGAGTTGGGCGAACCGCCGTCTTGGCCGGGTGCGGGCGGCACGATGAAGGTCAGCGCCGCCTGGCTGATCGACAAGGCCGGTTACCCGAAGGGCTACCAGGGCTCCGGCGGGGTCGCCATCTCCTCCAAGCACACCCTGGCGCTGACCAACCGGAACGGCGGCTCGACCGGGGCCCTGCTGGCGCTCGCCCGGGAGATCCGGGACGGCGTGCACGACCGCTTCGGCGCCACCCTGTACCCGGAGCCGGTACTGGTGAACTGCGCCCTCTGAGCTGCGCCTCTTGAACTGCGCCCTCTGACCTCGGGTTCCGGAGATCAACCTCCGTCGGTGGGAGGCGCCCGGCGAAGTCCCTTGCGGCGCAAGGTACCATGTCCAGCATGGTTACTGTCGATGCCTGGTACCGCTAGATGTCGGCGCCGAAACCCGAGGCGCTGCCCGGCCAACTCCGCCGGGGCACCTTGGAATACTGCGTCCTCGCGCTGCTCCGGTCCGGCGAGCACTACGCCCTCGACCTCGTCCGGGAACTCGGCGCGGTCGACGGCATGGTGACCAGTGAGGGCACCATCTACCCCCTGTTGTCGCGGCTGCGCCGGGACGGTCTGGTGGAGACCGCCTGGCACGAGTCCCCGAGCGGACCACCCCGCCGGTACTACCGGCTGACCACCGCCGGGCGGAATCGGCTCGACCAGTTCGTCGGCGAGTGGATCCGGTTCCGCGACGCCGTGGACTCCCTCGTCATCCCCAAGGAGACCGCATGATGCCGACCACCCCTGACACACTCGTCCGGCGATACCTGCGCCGGTTGCGCGCCGAACTCGCGCCACTGCCGGCCGACCGCCGGCAGGAGGTGCTCGACCAGATCGGCGAGCACATCGCCGTACGCCGGGCGGAGCCGGACGTGCGGACCCTGGCCGAGGTACGCGCGATGCTGGACCGGCTCGGCGACCCGGCCGTGCTCGGCGCGGACGCCCGGGAGCGGTTCGGTGTCCCGCCCCGGCGCCGGGGCCCGTTGGAGACACTGGTGCTGGTCTGCTGCGGGCTCGGCCCGTTCCTGGTGCTGGTGCCGGCCGTCGCCGTGCCGTTCGGGGCGGTCCGGCCCTGGCACGTCGTCCCGGTCGCCGTCGCGGCGCTGGTCTGGCTCTCCCGGTTCTGGCTGATCCGGGACAAGCTCGCCGCCACCGCGATGCTGCTCGGCTGCGTGGCCGTCTTCGTCCTGCTCGACCTGCTGGGCTTCGAGGACACCGGCCTGGGCTCACTGGCCCTGCTGCTGTTGGCGCTCTTCGTGCCGTTCGGCGCCGCCACCTGCTACCTGGCCCTCCGGATGTCGCGTCTCAGCACCGTCGTACCGGCCCGGGCCGGTATCGGCTGACCCGGTTGCCGGTGGTAGCAGCGCCGGCCGGCGCCGGGCGGCGATGTCCTCGATCCAGCCGAGCAGCAGCACCGCCACGGCGGTCAGCAGGCACACGCCGGCCAGCCGCAGGCCGAGATGGGCGGCCGAGTCGAAGGGGAGCAGCGGGTCGAGCAGCATGGTGACCGCCAACCCGGCGGGGATGTGCCAGAGGTAGATGGTGACCGCGCGGGCGTTCACCAGCCGCAGGGCCCGGCCCAGCGGGCGTGGGCCGGCGAACCGGTGCAGTTCGGGCCGGAGTCGGAGCAGCGCCGCGACCCAGGCCATCGACCACAGGGTGGAGCCACCCGGGATGTGGTTGAGGTCGAGGTCGCCGTTCGTCGCCACGGCGACCGCGAGCCAGCTTCCGCCGGTCACCGCCAGGCCCGCCACCAGGCAGCCGTACCAGCGGGCGGGGATGCGGTGCAGCAGCCCGTCGTGGTGGGCGAAGCCCAGCAGCCAGCAGGCGAGGTAGCTGGCGACGAAGTAGCCGACGCCGACGCCGGCCAGGTGCAGCCCGACCGGCAGCGCGGTGCCGAGGGCGAGGGTCGGCCAGGGCCAGCGGCGGAACGCGCCGAGCAGGGCCGGGGAGAGCAGCACCAGCCAGAGGTACGTGACGACGTACCAGAGGCCGAGGTGCAGCGCCCAGGACCAGGGTTGGTCGCCGGCCGGTGGCACCCGCAGGGGTACCAGCCACCAGAGCAGTTCGCCCCAGCCGAGCGGACCGGCCGGCGCGGTACGCCAACCTGCGGCGGTGACCAACAGGAGCGCTGCGGCACCGTACGCCCAGTACGGCAGCAGGAGGCGTCGCAGTCGCCGGCCGATGGCCCGGTTGCCGCTCCGGTCCAGGGACGCCACCATCAGCGAGCCGCCGATGCCGAACATCAGGCCCATCGCCGGCAGCAGCAGGCTCAGCCAGAGCCAGCCGGACACGTGGTAGACCAGCACCCGGACCAGTGCGCCGGCCCGGAGCAGGTCGAGATAGCGGTCCCGGTCCGGTGCCGGATCCTCGGCGCGGCCGGTGGGCGGCGCCGGAGTCGGAGTTCCGGCAGGCGCGTTCGGCACGACTGTCTCGGCGGCCCCGGTCGCCCCACTGATCACACCAGCCACGGTATCCCCGCAGCTCGCACAAATTAGGAAATTTCCCTCAATAGCTCTGAATCGGGTGGTGCCACCGCCGGCCACGCCACCGTGATCTCGCCGAGCCGCCAACGGGCTGGCCGGTCCAGTACCGGCCAGCCGGCCGCCCGGACCGCCTCGACCGTACGCCGCCAGCGCTGCCGGGGACCGAACGTGGCGTACGGGGCCGCGTCCCGCCAGCCCTCCTCCAACGCCCGGACCAGCCCGTTTACGCCCGTCCCCGGCACGTTGTGGTGGATCAGCGCCTTCGGCAGCCGCTCGGCGAGCGTGGCCGGACTGTCGAGTGTGGAGAGCCGGGCGGCCAGGGTCAGCGACCGGGGTCCGGACGGGTCGACGAGCAGCCAGCTCGCCAGCCGCCCCAGCTCGTCACAGGTCCCCTCGACCAGCACCCCGCCCGGCGCCAGCGCCCCGGTCATGGTCCGCCAGGCCGGCACCACCTCCGGCTCGGCGTACTGCCGGAGCACGTTGAACGCCCGGACCAGCACCGGGCGCAGCCCGGCCAGCTCGAAGCCGCCCCGGCCGAAGGTGAGCCCCGGCGGGTCGGCGGCGGGCATTGCGGCGGCCACCCGTACCGGATCGATCTCCAGCCCGACCACCCGGACGTCCGGCCGGACGGCGGCCAACCGGGCACGCAGTTCGACCACGGTGACCGGGCTGGCGCCATAGCCGAGGTCCACCACCAGCGGGTCCCGGGCGTCCCGGAGCAGGTCGCCGCAGGTCGCCGCGATCCAGTTGTCCACCCGGCGCAGCCGGTTGGGATTGGTGGTCCCCCGGGTCACCGCTCCGACCGGGCGGGCCGGCCCGCCCCGCCCCGGTCCGGTCGGCGGCCCTGCCGGCCGCGCCACCCGGCTCACGCCCCGGCGTCGGTCCCGACCCGGTGCACCTTGTGCTGGGCCGCCTGGGCCAGCGGCCGGACCACCAGCCGGTCCACGTTGACGTGCTGCGGGCGGGTGGCGCACCAGGCGATGCAGTCCGCCACGTCGTCCGCGACCAGCGGCTCGGCGACCCCGGCGTACGCCGCCGTCGCGAGCTGCGCGTCGCCGCCGAACCGGACCAGCCCGAACTCCTCGGTTCGCACCATCCCCGGGTCGATCTCGATCACCCGGACCGGCCGTCCACAGAGTTCCAGCCGCAGCGTTCCGGTGAGCGCGGTCTGGGCGTGCTTGGCCGCCGCGTAGCCCCCACCGCCCTCGTAGACGATCAGACCGGCGGTGGAACTGACCACCACCACGGTGCCGGCGCCGGAGGACTCCAGGGCGGGCAGCAGCGCCTGGGTGACCCGGAGCGTGCCGAGCACGTTCACGTCGTACATCCACTGCCAGTCGGCGACCGAGCCCGACTCGACCGGGTCCAGCCCGTGCGCGCCGCCGGCGTTGTTGACCAGCAGGGTGACCGGGCCGCCGAGCCTTCCGGCGGCGGCGGCCAGTTCCGCCACCGACTCGTCGGAGGTGACGTCGCAGGGCTGCGCGGTGGCCGTACCGCCGGAGCGGCGGATCTCCTCGACCAGGGCGTCGAGCCGGTCGGCCCGGCGGGCGGCGGCGAGTACGGAGAACCCCTCGGCGGCCAGCCGGCGGGCCGTGGCGGCGCCGATCCCGCTGGACGCACCGGTGACGATCGCGACACGAGTCATCGGGACATTCTGGCCCAACCCGGCCCGGGGTCGCGGTCTGGGCCCGAATGAGGTCGGTCACCTCGTCGGGCACCCGGACGATTGACCGTCGCCCGATCGGGAAGATGACACCCACAGCGGTGGTTGCGCTGTGAGGTGACCCGGTCGTGCGGGACGGCGTAACACGTTGACAGAAGGAGCGGACGTGGCGGAACTGCACACCGGGGTGGCCCGGCAACGAGGTATCCAGCCGTGGCCGACGCCGCGCCGGATCGCCACCCTCTCCGTACACACGTCGCCGCTGCACCAACCCGGCACCGGTGACGCCGGAGGGATGAACGTCTACATCGTCGAGGTCTCCCGACGGCTGGCCGAGGCCGGCGTCGAGGTCGAGATCTTCACCCGGGCCACCGCCAGCGACCTGCCGCCGGTGGTCGAGATGGCCCCGGGGGTCAAGGTCCGGCACGTCACCTCCGGCCCGTTCGAGGGGCTGGCCAAGGAGGAACTGCCGGGCCAGCTCTGCGCCTTCACGGCCGGGGTACTGCGGGCCGAGGCCGCCCGCCCGCCGGGCTTCTACGACCTGATCCACTCGCACTACTGGCTCTCCGGGCAGGTCGGCTGGCTGGCCAAGGAGCGCTGGGGGGTGCCGCTGGTGCACACCGCGCACACCCTGGCCAAGGTCAAGAACGCCCGGCTCGCCGTGGGGGACCGGCCCGAGCCGAAGGCGCGGGTGATCGGCGAGGAGCAGGTGGTGGCCGAGGCCGACCGGCTGGTCGCGAACACCACGGTCGAGGCCCGGGACCTGATCTCCCGGTACGACGCCGACCCGGACCGGGTCGAGGTGGTACGCCCCGGCGTGGACCTGGACCGTTTCACCCCCTCCCCGGCCGGTCAGGAGGAGGCGGGCCGACTGGCCGCGCGGCGCCGGCTGGGGCTGCCCGAGCGGGGTACCGTCGTGGCGTTCGTCGGCCGGATCCAGCCGCTGAAGGCGCCGGACGTGCTGCTGCACGCGCTCGCCGAACTCTGGAACTGGCAGCCCCGGACCGCCGAGTCGGTCACCGTGGTGATCGCGGGCGGGCCGAGCGGCAGCGGCCTGGACCAGCCCACCTCGCTCATCGAACTGGCCGCCAAGCTCGGCGTCGGCGACGCGGTGCGCTTTCTGCCGCCGCAGACCGGTGACGACCTGCCGGCGCTGTACCGGGCCGCCGACCTGGTGGCGGTCCCGTCGCACAACGAGTCGTTCGGCCTGGTGGCCCTGGAGGCGCAGGCCTGCGGTACTCCGGTGGTCGCCGCTGCCGTGGGTGGGCTGATCACCGCCGTCCGGGACGGCGCCAGCGGGGTACTCGTCGACGGGCACCACCCCGGCGACTGGGCCCGGGTGCTCGGCGGCCTGCTGGCCGCACCCGGGCGGCGGGCCGAGCTGTCCCGGGGTGCGGTGGAGCACGCCCGTGCCTTCTCCTGGGCCCGTACCGCCACCGAGCTGCTCGGGGTCTACCGTGAGGCGGTGGCGGAGCACCGGGACCGGCTCGCCTCCGAACTCGCGGACGGTACGGCGACGCTGCCACTGGCGGCCTGCTGAGCCGAGCGCCTGGCGGCGTCTGGCGGAACCGACGGGGGAGCTGATCGACCTCGGGCTCGACGTCGCCGAGGACGGGAAGGTGGGTGCCGGGATGGCCTCTCGGGCGGAGATCGGTCGGCTGATCGAGGCAACCTGTGCCGATCGCGAGCTGCCCTGCGAGTCGACGGGCGAGTTCTCGTACGCGGTCACCCTGCCGGGTACGCACAAGCTCAGGACGGTCTGCAACCTGATCGTCGGCGAGCACGCGCTGCGGATCGAGGCGTTCGTGATGCGCCAGCCGGACGAGCGGCGTGAGGAACTCTTCACCTGGTTGCTCCAACGCAACGCCCGGATGTACGGGGTGGCGTTCTCCGTCGACGCGGTCGGCGACGTCTACCTGACCGGCCGGGTCGGCCTGGCCGGGGTGACCGAGGAGGAACTCGACCGGCTCTTCGGCTCGGTGCTGACGTACGCGGACGAGTCGTTCGACACCATGCTGGAGATCGGCTTCGGTACGGCGATCCGC
Organism: Plantactinospora endophytica; assembly: GCF_016862915.1. Taxonomy (GTDB): domain Bacteria; phylum Actinomycetota; class Actinomycetes; order Mycobacteriales; family Micromonosporaceae; genus Plantactinospora; species Plantactinospora endophytica. The sequence continues at coordinate 435,087 of NZ_BONW01000001.1, forward strand.
CGGGAGTGGGAGTGGCGGGTCAAACGGGGCGAGTCGCTGGCGAACCTGCGGGCCTTCGCGCACCTGTTCGAGCGTTCGGCGGCGGATAACTCGGGTTTGGACCGCCCCTGACGGGTATGCCCCGGCGGCGGCACCAGGATGTGGCGATGGCCGCGCCGCCTGCCGAGGTCAGACTGTCAGAAGGAGCGTGAGGATCTCATGGCTCAGCGGAACAGTTCCGGTCGCGGCGCAACCGCGACCGCGACGAAGCGCCGATCCAGCAAAACGGCTGACATCAACGAGAGCAAGATCAACTCGATGAAGGCCGAGGACATCCGGGGACAGCTCCGGAAACGTGGTATTTCGGGCATATCTGCACTGCGCAAGATGGACCTGGTGAAGAGCCTGGTCCGGACGCTGCGGGCGGAGGGCGGACCAGGCGGCCGGAAGGCCACGGCGGCGCCGAGCAAGCGCGCCACCGCGAAGAAGGCGCCCGCCAAGCGGAGCACCGCGAAGAAGGCGCCGGCCCGTACGGTCGCGGCGAAGAAGGCCCCGGCCCGGAAGACCACCACCGCCCGGGCGACCGGCGCCAAGAAGGCGCCGGCCCGCAAGGCGACCGCGAAGAAGGCGCCGGCCCGGAAGAGCACCACCGCCCGGGCTGCCGGCGCGAAGAAGGCGCCGGCCCGGAAGGCCGCGGCGAAGAAGGCACCGGCCCGCAAGACCGTGGCCGCCGCGCGGAAGGCGCCGGCCCGCAAGTCCGTCACCTCCGCCCGGACCACGACCGGTACCCGCCGGACCGGCGCCACGTCGGCCCGGAAGGCGACCGGACCGGCCAAGGCGACCGGCGCCCGCGCCACCGGACCGGGCAAGGCCACCGGAGCCCGCAAGAGCACGGCGGCCAAGAGCACCACGGCCGCCCGCAAGACGACCGGGGCGCGGAAGTCGACCTCCGCACCGGCCGGCCGGGCGACCGGGGCCCGGAAGGGTACGGCGGCCAAGAGCACCACGACCGCCCGGAAGGGTACGGCCGCGAAGAGCAGCACGGCCGCCCGGAAGAGCACCGGTGGCCCGTCCACCGCGCAGGCCCGGCAGTCCACGTCGGGCGGCGGTGGGCAGTCCAAGTCGCTGAAGTACGCCCAGCCGATCTCCTCGGCGCAGGACGCTCCCGAGCGTCCGGGGCGGAGCCTGGTAACCCGGGAACACGACGTGATCCAGCGCTGGGCGGAGGCCCGGAACGCCCAACCGGCGACGATCGAGGGCACCGAACGCGAGGGTCGGCTCGGCGTACTGACGTTTGACTTCCCCGGTTGGCGGGAAGGCGGACGACTGAAGCCGGTGAGCTGGGACGAGTGGTTCCACACCTTCGACCTACGCCAACTGAATTTCATTTACCAGGAGCAGCTTTCCGACGGTCGGCAGAGCAACTTCTTCCGTACCGAATCGCCGATGCGCGAGGACGGGTGAGCATCGCCAGGGGCGGGCCGGGAATGATCCGGCGGCCTCGGGTGGTTGCACTACCAAGGTGCCGGAAATCGATCGCCCTTGGGTGTGATGGGCGAGACAGAGTTACCGGCTTGTGTCGGTCATCCGGCGACAACTAACGTTATTGCACGCGCCACGCTCGGACGCGTTCGGGGGAACGCCGGATCGCGCAGATCTGTGCACCGAGCACTGGCGCCTGGGGGACGGGTGGCAGTTGAGGCCGTTGGGGGACGGCGCCGCCACCTGTAACCGGCGGTGTGTGCGGGCGACGTTTACGGGGGTGAACGTCGCCCGCCGCCGCCGGTCCAGTCTGTCCGGCGCGGCTTCCGCGCCGACCCCGATTCGGCGTTAGCGTACGGCTGTGGACGCGACCGAGAAGATCTCTCCGTTGGCCGGTACGCCGATTTCCCGCCAGTCGAACGGAATTCCGCGAGCGACATCGGGATCCGGATTGTCCATCAACTGGAAGTGGACATGCGGTTCGGACGAGTTGCCGGAATTCCCACACTCCGCGACCGGCTGACCGGTTCGGACCCGGTCACCGGGCCGGACGAGCAGCGATCCGCGCCGTAGGTGCGCGTAGGCGGCGTACCGGCCGTCGCCGAGATCCAGGATCAGGTGGTTGCCGAGGATCTGACCGGGGCCGCCGATCTCCCGGAACAGCCCTTCGAAGATCAGGTAGACCAGTGCCGGGTACGAGTTCCGGCTGAGGTGGTCCCGGTTGCGGTCGACGGCCCGGACCACGGTGCCGTCGGCGACGGCCAGCAGCGGTGCCCCGAATCCGGGGAAGTCGCGGTTGCGCCGGACCAGCGGCCACCAGCCGAAGCGTGGACGCGGTGACTCCACCGGCTCGGCGACCAGGTCGATCGCGTACGCCTGGCCGTAGGCGCGTACGCCGTGGCTGGGTACCTTGCTGGTCGGGCTGTTCAGTGCCGACCATCGTCCGGTGACCGGCGGCTCGACCTCGACCGGTCGCTCCCCGGCCGGGTCCTGGCCGCCACGCGGGGCGAGCATCCGGCCCAGCACCACCCGCACGGCGATGGCGAGCGCGATGGCCAGCCAGCCCCACAGGGACGTGAAGTCGAGGAAGAAGCCGGCCACCAGGATCACCAGGAAGGCCAGCCAGCAGCAGCGGTGCAGGATCATCAGTGCCTTGAGCATCGCCAGTCTCCTTTCGGGCGTGCGTACGGGTCGGCGGTGCGGGCGCCCCGGTCAGGCGCGGGCGATGGCGATCGCCACCAGCAACGGCACCACCCGTCCCGCCGGCACCTCGTAGCGACCGCGACCCGGGCTGTGCAGCCAGCCGGCCGCGGCGAGTTGTCGCAGGTGGTGGTATGCCTGTCCGGTCGTGCCCAGGTCTTCGAGCGCGGTGAGTTCGGCGACGGTACGCCGACCGCCGAGGATCTCGCGGAGCAGCCGGAGCCGGACCGGATGGCCGAGTGCGGCGAAGGCGTCGGCCGCCCGGGTCCAGTCCTCCTCCTCGCCGTCGAGCAGTGCCTCGGTCGGCAGCCCGTACTGCCAGTCGTAGCGCTCGTTCGTGGCCAGCCGGACCGTTCCGGTGAAGAGCACCCCGCCCTGCTCGGCACCGAGCGCGGCGAGCCGTGTCTTGAGGCCGTCCAGGGCCCAAAAGTCGCCCTCGGTCGGCGCCGGCGGCGCCGGGGCGGGCGGCGCCGCCGTCCGCTCCTCCAGGGCGGTCAGTCGACGTTCGAGTTCCGCGACCCGTTCCTCGATGGTCATGAGTCGAGTCTACGTAACTACGTAATTTCTTGCTACCTGACGTCGGAGAGCGCCACCTCGTCCCGGCCGTGCGAGGGTTCAGACGTTGGCGGTGGCCGATGGTCTGGTCGGCGCCGCTTCGACGGCTGGTGCCGGCGCCGCTACGCCACCCCGGCCGGCCGGGACGGCGTCGACCGTGCGCAGTTCCCGGACCCGCCGTTCCCGTACCGGTCCGGAGAGCAGGTGGGCGACCGCCACCACCCCGCCGAGCGCCGCGCAGCCGAGCCAGAGCGCCGCGTTGCCGAACTGCTCCCGGACGAAGCCGCCGGCGATCGGGGCGGCGAAGGTCGCCACCGACCAGGAGAGTGAGAAGAGTCCCTGGTAGCGACCGCGCAGCGCGGCCGGGGACAGCTCGGCGATCAAAGTGGAGTTGGACGGCGAGTTCAGCATCTCGCCGAGGGTCCAGATCAGCACGGTGAGCACGTAGAACCAGGCCGCGTCCGCGAACGCGGTCAGCCCGAAGCCGACCCCGACGATCAGCGCCGCGAGCGCGAGTACCCCCGACCGGCTCCGCCCCCGGATCAGTCGCGGCACGAAGAGTTGCCCGGCCACGATCAGTACCCCGTTGACCGCGATCACCGAACCGTAGGTGGCCGGCGACAGCCCGTCCTGGCCCATCGCGATCGGCAGCATCGAGATGTGCTGCATGAAGACCAACGCCATCAGGATGTTCAGCCCGACGAAGCCGACGAAGACCCGGTCGCGCAGTGCGCTGCCCAGCCCGCCCCGGTGCGGGGCGGCCGGCCCGGTCGCCGGCTCCGCCCGCACCCGGCGGGTTTCGCGCACCTTGAAGAAGATGATCAGTGCGGTGGTGACCGTTGTCGTCGCGTCCACCACGAAGAGCAGCAGGTAGTTCGCCTCGGCGGCCAGCCCGGCGAGGATCGCGGCGCAGGCGAAGCCCAGGTTGATCGCCCAGTAGTTCAGGGTGAAGGCGCGCAGCCGGTCCCGCTCGGGTACGACGTCGACCATCATCGCGCCGAACGCCGGCCGGGCCGCCTCGGCGAACATCCCGAGCAGCAGCGCGCCGAGCCCGACCAGCCACAGTTCCCGGGCGAAGCCGAGCGCCAACATCATCGTCGCCGCGCCGAGGTGTGCGGTGAGCAGCGTGGGTCGCCGGCCCCACCGGTCGGCGAGGGTCCCGCCGGTCAGCGTGCCGACCGCACCGCCGGCGCCCCAGAGCCCGAGCACCACACCGGCCTGGAACTCGGAGAAGCCCCGCTCGGCGGTCAGGTAGATGGCCAGGAAGACGATGACGAAGGAGCCGAGCCGGTTGACCAGGGTGCCGGCCCAGAGGTACCAGAAGGTCCGGGGTAGGCCGCCGGTGGTGTCCTGGAACCAGTTCCGGACCGTCCGCATCCAGTGCCCCCCGTACCTGTAATGACCAGTTGGTCTTGAAACCCTTACGAAACTAGTGCGCCCCGTCCGGCCGGGTCATCCCGTTTTCCACGTGTCGGTCGTCACCCTGGGTCGCCGCACGCCTGCCCGGTGGGTCCGGCAGGATGAGTTCCATGACTGCGAGCACGAGTACTGGGCCGGAGGGAGCCGTGGTGGCAGGCGAGGGAGCCACGGTGGGCACGTTGGTGCTGCTCCGGCATGGCGAGAGCGACTGGAACGCCAAGAACCTCTTCACCGGCTGGGTCGACGTGGACCTCACGGCCAAGGGGGAGAGCGAGGCCCGGCGCGGCGGCGAGCTGCTGCGCGAGCACAACCTGCTGCCCGACGTACTGCACACCAGCGTGCTCCGCCGGGCGATCCGCACCGCCGAACTGGCCCTGAACGCCGCCGACCGGCACTGGATCGCCGTGCGTCGCTCGTGGCGGCTCAACGAGCGGCACTACGGTGCCCTCCAGGGCAAGGACAAGAAGCAGACCCTGGCCGAGTACGGCGAGGAGCAGTTCATGCTCTGGCGCCGCTCGTACGACACCCCGCCGCCGCCGATCGCCGACGGCGACGAGTGGTCCCAGGTCGGCGACCCCCGTTACGCCCTGCTGCCACCGGAGCTGATGCCGAAGACGGAGTGCCTCAAGGACGTCGTCGACCGGATGCTGCCGTACTGGTTCGACTCGATCGTGCCGGACATCCTGGCCGGCCGGACGGTGCTGGTCGCCGCGCACGGCAACTCGCTGCGGGCGCTGGTCAAGCACCTGGACGGGATCTCCGACGAGGCGATCGCCAAGCTCAACATCCCGACCGGGATCCCGCTGCGCTACGACCTCGACCGGTCGATGCGCCCGCTGGTGGCCGGCGGGGCGTACCTCGACCCCGAGGCGGCCAAGGACGCCGCCGCAGCGGTCGCCAACCAGGGCCGCTGACCTTCTCCGACGTCGAACGCCCCTTCCCGGCCCAGGGAAGGGGCGTTCGACGTGTGCGGAGTCAGTCGGTGACGGTCTCGCCGGTGACCAGGTAGACCACCCGGCGGCCGGCGTTCACCGCGTGGTCGGCGTACCGCTCGTAGAAGCGGCCGAGCAGGGTGGCGTCGATGGCGGTCTCCACCCCGTACGGCCAGTCGTCGGCGAGCAGCACCGCGAAGAGTTCCCGGTGCAGGTCGTCCATGGCGTCGTCGTCGCGGTCCAGCTCGGCGGCGAGGTCGGCGTCGGGCTTGGAGAGTACGTTTGCGATCTTGTCGGCGATCCGGTCCGCCACCCCCGCCATCTCGGTGAAGACCCGGCGCAGCTCGGCCGGTACGGCGGGCGACGGGTGCCGGCGGACCGCCGTCTTGGCCACGTGGTCGGCGAGGTCGCCCATCCGCTCCAGGTCGGCGGCGACGTGCAGGGCGGTGACCAGGGCGCGCAGGTCGGAGGCGACCGGTGCCTGCCGGGCCAGCAGGTCGCAGACCCGCTCCTCGACCTGCCGGTAGAGGGAGTCGATCTCCGCGTCCCGCTCGATCACGGATTCGGCGGCGGCCCGGTCGGCGGTGAGCAGTGCCCGGGTGGCGTGCCGCATCGCGGCCCGGATCGCCTCGGCCATGTCCACCAGCAACTGGCTCACGATGTTCAGGTCGACCCGGAATTCCTCGCGCATGATCACGTCCTGCTGGGAGTGGTGGTTTCGGCGCCCGTGACGGGTTCGCGCACGGACGGTATTACCGCTGTCGGTCCGGACCACGGTAGGGGGATCCGGCGGCGGCGTGGTGAACATCGGTGAACGGCGCTGGGCCGGCTGGTGAACATTCTCGGATGCGAGCGTGATTCGCCCAATTTTGCCTGGTCGACAGGTTAACGATGACCCTACGATCGCCGCGTGGAATGGGGGGTGGTCGCGGGCGTACTCGTCGGGCTTGGCCTCGGCCTATCCGCCGGTCCGCTCCGCCACCGGATCGCCGGATGGTTCTCGGCCGGCGGTACCGCGCCCGGACGGGGCGGGGTACGTAGTAACAGGAGGCCGGCGATAGCCACTGACGAGCAGGCCGGCGGGCTGCCCGGACTCGGCCGTAAAAGTCTTGACTCGCTCCGGGTCGGAGTGGTCGTACTCGACGCGCACGACGTCCCGGTCCTGGTGAACCCGGCCGCCCGGGCGATGGGACTGCTCCGGGTCGGCAACGCACCCGGCACGGTCGCCGCGCACCCGATCATCCGTACCCTGGCCGGCCAGGTGCGGCGCACCGGAGTGCGCCGCGAGGTCGAGCTGGACCTGCCCCGGGGCCGCGAGGGCGGAATGTCCGACCCGCTCGGCGTGCACCTGCGGGCGATGGGCCTCGGCTCCGGCTACGTCGCCGTCGAGGCGGCCGACGTGACCGAGTCGCACCGGGTCGCCCGGGTCCGCCGCGACTTCGTGGCCAACGTCAGCCACGAGCTGAAGACCCCGATCGGCGCGCTGCAACTGCTCGCCGAGGCGCTGCTGGACGCCACCGACCAGACCGCCGGAAACGGCGCGCTCGACCCGTCCGAGGACATGATCGCGGCCCGCCGGTTCGCCGAGCGGATCCAACACGAGTCCACCCGGCTCGGCAAGCTCGTCAACGAGCTGCTCGAACTCACCCGGTTGCAGGGTGCGGAGCCGCTGCCCGCGCCGGAACCGGTCGCGCTGGACTGGGTCACCGCCGAGGTCGTCGACCGGACCCGTACCGCCGCCACCGCCCGGGAGATCACCGTGGTGATCTCCGGCGACCGGGACCTGACGGTGTACGGCAGCGACAGCCAGATCGCCACCGCCGTCAGCAACCTGGTGGAGAACGCGATCGCGTACTCCGGGGAGCGGACCGAGGTCACGGTGCGAATCCGGAGCACCGAGGAGCACATCGAGATCGCCGTCACCGACCAGGGCATCGGGATCGCCCCGGACGACGTGGACCGGATCTTCGAGCGCTTCTACCGGGCCGACCAGGCCCGATCGCGGCAGACCGGCGGCACCGGCCTGGGACTGGCGATCGTCAAACACATCGCCACCAACCATGGCGGCCGGGTCGAGGTATCCAGCACCCTGGGTGGAGGCTCGACGTTCACCCTCCGGCTTCCCGCGCGTCCGCCGGACGCCTTCCTCCCGCCAGCCCCGTCAGTTGAGATCGAGACCGGTTCGTTCGGCTAGTTCCGAGCGGACCGTCACCAGAAAGGAAAGTCCGTGGCCCGCGTACTCGTGGTCGAGGATGAGGAGTCGTTTTCCGACGCCCTCTCCTACCTGCTGCGCAAGGAAGGATTCGAGGTCTCGGCCGCGGCGACCGGCACGGCGGCGCTTACCGAGTTCGACCGTACCGGCGCGGACATCGTGCTGCTCGACCTGATGTTGCCCGAGATGTCCGGTACCGAGGTGTGCCGGCAGCTCCGCCAGCGCTCCCAGGTGCCGATCATCATGGTCACCGCCCGGGACAGCGAGATCGACAAGGTGGTCGGGCTGGAGATCGGCGCCGACGACTACGTGACGAAGCCGTACTCGCCGCGCGAACTGGTCGCCCGGGTCCGGGCGGTACTCCGGCGGCGCGGCAACGAGACGATCGAGCCGGGCACCCCGACGCTGACCGCCGGCCCGGTCCGGATGGACATCGAGCGGCACGTGGTCACCGTCGACGGTGCCCCGGTGCAGTTGCCGCTCAAGGAGTTCGAGCTGCTGGAGCTGCTGCTCCGCAACGCCGGGCGGGTGCTCACCCGGGGGCAGTTGATCGACCGGGTCTGGGGCGCGGACTACGTCGGCGACACCAAGACCCTCGACGTACACGTCAAGCGGCTGCGCTCGAAGGTCGAGCCGGAGCCGTCCGCGCCACGGTTCATCGTCACCGTCCGGGGCTTGGGCTACAAGTTCGAGCCGTAGGCCGGCGACGCGCACCACAGGACGGCGCTGGTCAGCCCTTCGTGCCGCGCGGCCGGCGCTGCGCTGCCGGCCGGCGGCCAGCGGCGGCGGCCTTCGGGCTGGCCGGTTCCCGGCCGCCCTCGGCCCGCCCGCCCAGCACCGGGTCGGCCCCGGCGGTCGCCGGGTGCGTCGCCACCAGGCCGCGCCGCTCCCGCTCCGCACACAGTTCGGCCAACTTCGCGTACGCCGGCTTGCCGATCAACGCCGTCAACTCCGGCTCGTACGACCGCCACATCGCCTCGGTCCCGACGTGCGCCTCCGGCGACGAGGTGCACCACCAGTCGAGGTCGTGCCCGCCCGCGCCCCAGCCGCGCCGGTCGAACTCGCCAAGCGTCGAGACCAGCACCTTCGTCCCGTCGGGACGCTTCACCCAGTCCTGGTCCCGGCGCACCGGCAGTTGCCAGCAGACGTCCGGCTTGTATTCCAGCGGATGTACGCCGTCGCGCAGCGCCTGGGCGTGCAGCGCGCAGCCGCCGCCACCGGCGAAGCCGGCCTCGTTGAGGAAGACGCACGGCGCGTCCTCGCTGCGGGTCGCCGTACGCCGGGCCGGCGTCTCGCCGTCCACCGAGTCCATTTCGGTGTAGTTCTTGAAACCCCGCCGGTAGTGCTGCCAGGTCTGCGGGGTGAGACGCCTGACCGCCGCCCGGACCCGCTTCTCGTCGTCGGCGTCGGTGAAGAACGCACCGTGCGAGCAGCAGCCGTCGGCGGCCCGGCCGGCGATGATGCCGTGGCAGGTCTGCCCGAAGACACAGGTCCAGCGGGAGAGTAGCCAGGTCAGGTCGGCCCGGATCAGGTGCTCGGGGTCGGCCGGGTCGGCGAACTCGAGCCACTCCCGGGGAAAGTCGAGCGGGACCTCCCGGCTGCGGGGGTCGGCGGGGTCGTCCACCAGGATCCGGAGCTGGTTGCGTGCTGCTGCCACCCGGTCAGCCTACGCCCGCTATCCGCCCGCGACCTGCGTCTAGTGTCTTTCCCATGCGACTCGGCGTGCTTGATGTCGGTTCCAACACCGTGCACCTTCTGGTCGTGGACGCGCACCACGGCGCACACCCCTGGCCGGCGCACTCGGAGAAGGCGGTGATCCGGCTCGCCGAGCAGATCGGCCGGGACGGCGAGTTGACCGTGGCGGGCGCGGACGCGCTGGTCGAGGCGGTGAACGAGGCGAAGATGTCGGCGGCCCGGCTGACCGCCGACGACCTGCTGGCCTTCGCGACCTCCGCGGTCCGGGACGCCACCAACGCGCCGGAGGTGCTGACCCGGGTCCGGACCGAGACCGGGGTACGCCTCCAGGTGCTCTCCGGCGCCGACGAGGCCCGGATGACGTTCCTTGCCGTACGCCGCTGGTTCGGCTGGTCGGCGGGGCGACTGCTGGTACTCGACATCGGCGGCGGTTCGCTGGAGATGGCGGCCGGGATCGACGAGGAGCCCGAGTTCGCCCAGTCGCTGCCGCTCGGCGCCGGCCGGCTCACCCGGGAGTGGCTGGAGGTGGGGCCGGACAGCCACCACACCCCGTCGGCGGCGGCGGTGGCCAAGCTGGCGGCGTACGTCGAGGAGATGCTGGACACCGTCGTCGACGACACCGTCGAGGTGGGCTGGGACCGGGTCGCCGCCACCAGCAAGACGTTCCGGACCCTGGCCCGGCTGGCCGGGGCGGCGCCGTCGGCGGACGGGCTCTGGGCACCACGCAGCCTCTCCCAGACCGGGCTGCGGCAGGTGATCGGGTTCATCCGGCACATACCGCCCAGCAAGCTCGCCGAACTCGAAGGGGTCAGCGCCCGCCGGGCGCACCAGTTGCTGGCCGGCGCGATCGTGGCGGAGGCGGCGATGCGCCGGCTCGGGGTGGAGAACCTGGACATCTGCCCGTGGGCGCTGCGGGAGGGGGTCATCCTGCGCCGGCTCGATCTGCTGGAGCCGGCACTGGGCCCACGAGAGCCCGTCTGAGCTGCGCTTTCGTCCCCCGGAGTCCCGTCGCGTGCGGTCCGCCACCGGGTGCGAGCTGGCGGGTCGGGCTACCCTGAGACCGTGACCACCCGCGTACTGCTGTCGAGTTCCTCGGTCTTTCCCGAGCCGACCGCCGCCGCTTTCGAGATGGCGGCGGCGCTCGGCTACGACGGCGTCGAGGTGATGGTCTGGACCGACGCGGTCAGCCAGGACGCCGGAGCGCTGCGCGGCCTGGCCCGGCACTACGGCGTACCGGTGCTCTCGGTGCACTCGCCCTGCCTGCTGGTCACCCAGCGGGTGTGGAGTTCCGACCCGTGGGAGCGGCTGCGCCGCTCGGCGGTACTCGCCGAGACGCTGGAGGCGTCGACGGTGGTGGTGCACCCGCCGTTCACCTGGCAGCGGGACTACGCCCGCTCGTTCGTCGACGGGCTGGCCCGGCTCGGCGGCGAGCACCCGGGGATCCGGTTCGCGGTGGAGAACATGTACCCGGTCCGGATGGCCGGCCGGGAGTTCGTGCCCTACATGCCGGGCTGGAACCCGACCGACACCGGTTACCCCGCCTACACCCTGGACCTGTCGCACTGCGCCGCCTCGCACAGCGACGCGCTGGAGATGGCCGACACGATGGGGTCCGGGCTGGCCCACGTACACCTCGGGGACGGCACCGGCGAGGGCCGGGACGAGCACCTGGTGCCCGGCCGGGGTACCCAGCCCTGCGCCGAGCTGCTGGCCTCGCTGGCCGGCCGCGGCTTCACCGGCTCGGTCGCGGTGGAGGTCTCCACCCGGCGGGCCCGCAGCCGCGCCGACCGGGAGGACGACCTGCGGGCGGCGCTGGAGTTCGCCCGCCAGCACCTGGCCGCACCGACCCCGGTCGACGCCCGCTGACGAGGACTACTCCCGGCAGATCCACCGGACGGGGCGGGCACCGCCGCCACCACCAATTCGGGTACCGCTGTCGTCCAGCGCCCGCGCGCCGTAGCGCCAGCCTTCCTCGCCGGGCAGTTTCCGCAGGGTACCGTCCGGATCGCGGAGCAGGACGCCGTCGTCGTCGCGCGGTTGCAGCACCAGTTGCCCCCGGGCGTTACCGGCACCAGGCATCGACATCGCGTCGCCCACGATGGTGGCGGTGCCCTTCTCCAGGTCCCACAACACCGGCATCGGCGGCCCGCTGCCCAACGCGGGTACGCCGTTGCTCTTGGCCGCCGTGCCGTACGCCCAGTTGCCCCGTACACCGCGCACCGAGCCGAGGTCCACGCCGTCCGGCAGCGGCAGCGGGGCGCCCCGCCCGTCGGCGTCCCACCGGTAGGGCAGGTTACGGTCGGACAGGCCGCCGACCACCACCCCCGAGTCGGAGATGCCGTCGGCGTGGGTGCGGTCCTTCGATGCCGACAGCAGGTCCGCCCGTGGCGACGTGGTGATGTCGCGCCAGACGACGGCTCGATCCGGATCGCCGCCCAGGGTGCCGACGACATCACCCCGGGCGTTGACCGCGTTGACCGAGCCATCGGTGAAGCCGGGCGGGATCGGCAGCCAGATCAGCTTGCCGTCCAGGTACGCCCACGGGGCGCTCTTCCCGTCCGGGCCGCTGCCGTCGCCGACCACCATGCCGCTGTCGTTGACGTCCCTGGCGATGGCGTCGGCCTCGACCGGGATCTCCTGGAGCCGCCCGTCCACCCACCAGGCGGGCAGGTTCGCGGCCTCGGGTGGGTTGTAGCTGCCGACCAGGTGACGCCCGTTCGGTGAGCCGGCCAGCACCGAACCTGTCTTCGCACCGGACGGCATCGGCAGCCGTTCGAGGGTGCAGTCGGCGGTGACCGGAGCCGACGTGGGCGTTGCCGGGGACGGGGTGGCGGGAGAGGCGGTGGACGTTCCGGCCGGGCCGGGACCGGCGTTGCCGTCCCAGGGCAGGAACCCGCCGGTGACCAGCACGATCGCGGCGACCGGCAGCAGCGCCCCGGCGGTGGTCGCCGCCGTACGCCGCCGTCGACCGGTACGCCGGCCGAGCGCGAGCAGCCCGTCCGCGCTGAGCCGCCCCGCCGGTACGGCGACCGCGCCCAGCCGGGCTCGGAGGTACCGGGCGTCTTCGTCGTCCAACTCGGTCACTGTCGTCCCGCTTCCTCTAACTCGCTCGGGGTGTCTGCGACCCGGGACGCGATCGCCGAGCCCGTCGACGTCGGCCACTGGTCGCGCAGCAGGGCCCGCATCGCGGTGAGCCCCTTGGCGGTCTGGCTCTTGACGGTGCCGGCCGAGCAGTTCAGCACCGCCGCCGTCTCCGCCACCGACATGTCGCAGATGAACCGCAGCACGAGCACACTGCGCTGGCTGCGGGTCAGCGTGCCGAGCGCGGCGCGTACGGCGTCGGCGTCCTCGCTGCTGGCCGGAGGCTTCGCCGCCAGCTCCGGCAGCCGCCAGGCGAGCAGCACCCGGGCCCAGGACCGGCGGCTCTCGTCGACGTAGCGGCGTACCAGGATGCGGTGCACGTAGCCGTCGAGGTTGTCGACGGTGCGGATCCTCGACCAGCGCAGGTAGACCGAGACCAGTGTGGACTGGACGATGTCGTCGGCCCGGCTGGCGTCCCCGCAGAGCAGATATGCGGCCCGTCGTAATCGTTCCAGCGACGCCGAGACGTACTCGGCGTAGTCCTCGTCCTCTTCCGCCGTCATCGGCGCTCCTCTCCACGGCGTCCACTTCGGTATCGGAGTGGACGGGTGGATCGGTTGCCGGTACCCGGAAAATTCTTCCGGGTACCGGCCGACGACCCTTCCGGACGGACGGCTAGCTTTCGGGACGGACGGCTAGCTCGGGCAGGTCCAGCGGATTGGCCAGTGCTCCCGGCTCCGGCCGCCGATCCGGGTACCGTCCTCGCTCAGCGTCGCGGCGGACGCGCTCGGGTTGATGCCGGTGGAGAGCTGTCGCAACCTGCCGTCCGGGGCGCGCAGCACCACCTCGCCACCGTTGCGCCGGTTCAGCACCACGTACCCCCGGCTGTTGGCCGCGCCGACCCTGCCCCTGCCGACCACGGTCACCGCGCCGGTACCCAGGTCCCACAGCACTCCGACATCGGACTCGGGGTGGTCGGGCAGCCGGCTCGGCGAGGGTGGCGGACTCGTCGCCTCGGTCGAGTGCGCCAGGCCGTACGCCAACTCGCCCCGCACGCCCTGCACGATCGCCCGGCCCAGCCCGTCCGGGCGAGCCAGCGCGCCACCGCGACCGGAACGGTCCCAGCGGTAGGCGTCGTCCGCCGGGCCGACGAGCCCGGCCACGGCGCCCGACTCGGAGATGCCGAGCGCCCACGCCTTGTCGACCGTCGGCGTCGGCAGCACGTCCACCCGGGCGTCGGCGCTGGTGCCGCGCCAGACCGCCGGGATGCTCTTCGTGCCGCGGTCCAGGACCCCGGCGACCTCGCCCCGAGCGTTGACTCCCAACGCGGCGGCGCCGCTGTAGCCGGCCGGCACCGGCAGCTCGACCACCTTGCCGTCGACGTACGCCCAGGCGATCTGCCGCTTGCCGACGGTGGTCGAGCCGACCACGACACCACGGTCGTTGACGCCCTCGGCCGAGGCCCAACCGTCGACCGGGATCCGCTCGACCCGGTCACCGTCCCAGCGGACCGCGACCACCGGCCGCTCCGCCGTGCTGTAGCTGCCGGCCAGGTAGCGACCGTCCGGCGAGCCGGCGCGTACCTCGCCCCGGATCGCCCCGGACGGCAGCGACAGGCGCTGCCCCGCGCACAGCGCCGAGGCCGCCGCCTCGCTCTGGGGCACCGGCACCCGCGCCGTGGCGGTACCGGCGGCGGGGTCGGGGCCCGACTGCCGGTCGGGGCCGGGCAGCGAAAGTACGACACCGGCCAGCACCGCCAGGGTCGAGGCGCCGGCCCCGACTGACAGGTACCGGCGGCGGCGCCGGACCCGCCGGCCCTCGGTGACCAGGCCGGTCGCGCTGATCTGACTCGGCGGCAGCGTCTCGGCGCCGATCCGGTCCCGCAGGTGTACGCCGAAGTCGTTCCGGTCCATCCCGCTCATCCTTCCCCCACCTCCGCAAACTGTGCCCCCTCGTCCACCGACCACTGCTCGCGCAGCAGCCTGCGCATGGTGGCGAGGCCCCGGGCGGTCTGACTCTTGACGTTGCCGGTCGAGCAGTGGAGTACGGCGGCCGTCTCGGCCACCGACATGTCGCAGAAGAACCGCAGCACCAGTACGGCCCGCTGGCCGCGACCAAGGGTGGCGAGCGCGTCCCGGATCGCCTGGGCGTCCTCGGTGCTGGCGGCCGGCTTCGCCACCTGTTCCGGTACCGGCCGGGCGAGCAGTATCCGGGACCACCACCTGCGGCTCTCGTCGACGTACCGGCGCACCAGGATGCGGTGCACGTAGCCGTCGAGGTTCTCCACGGTGCGGATCCGCGACCAGTGCAGATAGACCGAGAGCAGGGTGGACGCGACGATGTCGTCGGCCCGGCTCAGATCGTTCGTCAACAGGTACGCGGTGCGCCGTAATCGTTCGATCGACGTCGAGACGTACTCGACGTAGTCCTGTTCCTCCGCCGTCGACACCCGGTCTCCCCTCTGCACGGTGTACACCCGCTATCGGCGCGGGACCGGAGATGGGTTGCACGCCCCTGGGGAGATTTTCGGGGCGGGCCGACCGCCCGGACACCGACACGGGCTGCTCCGGTGGATGATATAAGTGTTATTGGAGGAGAGCTAACAATGCTTATATCGCCCCGACCGTGGCAGGCCCTGGTCGACGCCGGTGTTGTTGTCGTGCCGCTCGATGCCGAACGCGTCGAGCTACGTCTTGCCGCCCGCCGTTCCTCGACCAGAGTCCTCGCCCGGACGAGGCCACTGCACCCCTTCGACTTCGCCCATCTCCTCGCCCGGCAGACAGAGCCGGGGTTGCTGATCGTGCCGGCGGCGTCCTCTGCGGTGCGAGCGATGCTGGATGCCGCTGGTTGGTCCTGGCTGGTCGATGACGGTCGGCGGGTCACAGGCGTGCTGCGAATTGCGGGGCATCGGCTGGACATCGGGGTCTCCGGCAACGACGTCCAGCGGCGCTTTCCGGATCGACGCCGACGCGGACCGGTGCCCTGGGGGACGTTCACCCTGGCCCGCCGACTCCTGCAACAGCCGTACGCGACCCAGCAGCAGTTGGCGAACCTGACGGGAATTTCGCAGCCCCGGGCATCGCAGGCGCTTCGGGGGTTTGTCGAGCAGGGGCTGGCCGAGCACACCGGAGCCGGTTGGCGGATACGGGACCTGGACCGCCTGCTGGGCTGGTGGCTGGCGGAGTATCCCGGCCCTGGCGGGCTGAGCACGTACTGGTACAGCCTCGACCCCGCTCTCGTCCAGGCGCGCGCGATGCTTGAGCAAGTCGATACGGTCACTCGGATGACCGATGCGCTCGACCAGCCCACGGCCGTACTGTCCGGTGACGTCGCCGCCGACTTCATCGCGCCGTGGCGCGCTCCGAATCGCGCGGTCGTCTACGCCCGCATCGGCGTCGACCCTGCCGAGGCCGGATTCGTACCGGCGTCAGAGGAAGACGCGACACTGGAGTTCGTCGTGCCCCGCGATCCGGGTGTGTGGCCACTGGGCGTCCCGGTCACGTCGCAGCGGGACGCGCCGTTGCCGCTGGCGGATCCGTTGCAGATCGTCTGGGACGTCCACCGGGCACCCGGCGCAGACGCCGAAGAGGCGGCGGTGCGGCTGTGGCGAGAACTGCGCAACCGCAGCCGGCGCGGGTACGGAGGGGGCGTGGCATGACGGGTCAGTCGTCAGCCGGATCCGAGGCGCCATCACCATCACTCCCGGTCTCGGTCGTCTCCACCAGTCGGGCGGCGGACGCGGGCTACCTGACTCTTGCGGATCTCTCGGCGATCGCGGCCACGCTGGCTGTCGACTACCGGATCGTCGGCGGCCACATGGTGACGCTGCTCGTCGCCGTGCCGCTTCTTCGCGACACCGAGCGCCGCCGGCCTGAAGCAGGTGTCCACCTCGTCCGCTGACCGCACCCGGATGCGCGCACTCGTCCGTCAACTCGTGCCAGAGATCGAATCCCCGTAACCACCGCTGCGGCTCACCTGAGGATCTTGGGCGGGATCGAGACCAGTTCGACGCCCGGCATCCGGCACAGCTCGACGTCGAGTTCGGTGTCGTTGGCCCGGGCCACCGCCGTCTCGTCGGCCAGCCGCAGCAGCAGCGAGTCGCCGAGCAACTCGGGCCTGCCCAGTCCGGCCGTCTCGGGTACGTCCGCGAACAGTTCGCGGAACCGTGCGGCGGCCTGCTCGGCGGTTTCCAGCCGTACGCCGGTCGCGCCCGGTACGGCACGCAGTCTCGCCTCCACGGCCCGCCGGTCGGCCTCGCTGATCCGGTCGTCCAGCATCACCCGGACGTCGAGGGGAACGGACGTCGACATTCCCGGTACGGCGGGTAGGGCCGGGAAGTCGTGCACACACCGGCTCACCGACTCCTGCTCCTGCTTCGGCCCGCCGGGGTAGACCACGTCGTCGACGCTGGCGAGCTCGCGCAGCTCCGCCGGCAGCGGACCGGCGACGGTCCGGTCGAAGGCGGCCCGGTCGCGCAGGGTGAACCGGAAGGACTCCGGCAGATCTTCCGGCTGGACCTGCTCGACCATCGCGGGCTCGTCCTCGAAGAGTTCCGCGAAGCGCGCGTATGCCTGCTCCCGGCTTTCGAACACCAACTCGGACAGGTCCGGTACGGCCCGCAGCCGCGCCTCCACCGCCCGCTTCTGCGGCTCGGTGACGTCGTCGGCCAGGAAGACGGAGATGGGCGGACTCACCCGGGCGTCGGCCGGGGGCGGCGTCGAGCCGGCCAGGCCGACGACCAGCAGTACTCCCAGCACCACGAGCGAGATCGATTTCCACACGAGCGGGCAGCCTAGTGTGTGTCCGCAACCTCGTCGTACCGCTTTCCGTCGGAGCGGGATGTCGGGGCGGGTCCATACCATCGGCGGATGGTCACCGTAGCCGACGTACGGGCGCTGGCCCGGACACTGCCGCGCAGCAGCGAGCACCTGATCCGCGACCGGGTGAAGTTCCGGGTGGGCGCGATCGTCTACGTCGCGTTCTCCCGGGACGAGACGACGATGGGTTTCGGCTATCCGAAGGAGGAGCGGGACGCCCTGGTCGCCAGCGATCCGGAGCTGTTCTTCCTGCCCGACGCGGCCAATCTGCGCTTCCACTGGGTCTGCTGCCATTTGGACCGGCTCGACCACGAGCAGATGGCCGAGTTGGTCACCGAGGCGTGGCGGATGGTGGTGCCGAAGTTCCTGGCCCGGCAACGACTCGGTAACTGACCGGCATTTCGGCGGCGACACGATATACGGGTAATTGCTGGAGAACACTGGAACTTGTACGCTCCGGCTCGTGGCCGAGTCCATGGAAGCGCTCGAACGCAGGATCGACGCCCTCCGGGCCGAGATCCGGCGCTCGGTGGTGGCCCGGGACACGGCCCGCACCAGGGGGCTCCGCGCCGAACTGCGCACCGCCGAGCAGGAGTGGGAAGAGGCCATCACCGACCTGGCGGAGGAGGCCGGCGACGCCCCGTCGGCCGGTGCCGCGCCGCCGGCCACCGCCGGCCGATCGTCCGCCGGCTCGCTTCTTCCGGTACGCGAGCAGGTGCACCACGCCCTCACCCTGCTCTCGGTGCCGGCGGCGCCGAAGCTGGTCGCCGAGGTGCACGCCGCGTTCTTCGGTGCGGCGGCGGCCGGGGCGCTCGCCGCCGGCAAGCTCACCCACCTGCGCCGGGACGAGAAGCGCTCGTTCTCCACAGCGCCGTACGCCCGGCCGTACTATCTCTGCGCGGCGCTGACCGCCGAGCACCTGGCCCCGGCGCGCGGCCTGGTCGCGGTCTCCACCTGGCCGCTGGAGCGGCGGGTCGTCGGCCCGCTCAGCCCCCGGGTCGACTTCCTCACCGCGGCCGTCCGGGTCGCCGAACGCGCCAATACGGTGCCGGCCGGCAACCCCATGCTGGCCCGGCTGGTGTGGCGGTTCGCCAGCAACATCCCCGGTGCGCTTGACATCGCCGGCCGACCAGACACAGTGGACCCGGTGACGGTGATCAGGGCGGCCGAGGCGGAACGGGTGGTGCACGCCGACGCCGACCGGGCGCACCGGACGGCGGCGGCCGAGCGGGCCCGCCGACAGCTCGACCAGGTCGACCAGCTCTTCGGTAACACGCTGCGGACGCTGGCCGGGAACGTGGGAAACGTGTCCCGGCGGGGCGGAGCAGTACTGCGGGGCAACCCGACGGCCCAGGAGAAGACGGCATGACGAGCATCAGCATGGGTACCAGCAGGAACACCGCCGAGCGGCTGGCCACGATCCGGGGCGGGGCGAAGCCGAAGCGGCACAACGCGCGTACGATCGCGGCGCTGACCCGTAACCCCGGCTGTGCCCGGCGGGCCGTACTCGACACGGCCGGGGTGGACAAGCAGCGGCTGGCGGCTTATATCGACTTTCCGGCCCGGTTCGGGCAGTCCGGGTTCGCCATCGCCCGGGGCAACGCGTTCGAGTCCCAGGTGAAGGCGAGCGGCGCCGCCGAGCTGGTGAAACTGCTCCGGGAACGGCTCGGGTTGCCGATCCCCGAGGTGGCGTACGACGACCTGGAGACGGTGACCGGGCGGGAGAAGGAGACCCCCGAGGTCCGGTACGCCCGCTCCCGCGCCCTGCTGCTCCGGGCCGCCGCCGGAGAGGACGGCGCCGGTACGCTCTTCGACCACCCGCTGCTCGGGCTGGACGTGGCAGGTCAGCGGGTCTACCTCGAACCGGACCTGATCGCCTTCCAGCACGAGGGGCGCTTCCACGTCGTCGAGATCAAGTCTTTCGCGGTGGTGGACGGGCAGGCCGACCCGGGCAAGGTGTCGGCGGCGGCGATTCAGTCCGCCGTCTACGTGCTGGCGATGCGGCAGATGCTGGCCGAGGCCGGGTACGACCCGGAGATCGTGGCGCACGACGTGGTGCTGATCTGCCCGCGCGACTTCTCCAACTCGCCGACGGCGGTGCTGGTCGACGTACGCAAGCAGTTGGCCGTGTTGCGGCGGCAGCTCGGCCGGATGACGAAGGTCGACACGATGCTGGCCGCCCTGCCGCCGAACCTCACCTTCGACCTGGCGCCGGACGCCGACGGGGTGCCGACCCGGGCCCCGGAGGCGCTGGTCGACGCGTTGCAGACGGTCGACGCCCGATACGCCCCGGACTGCCTGTCGGTCTGCGAGCTGGCCTACTTCTGCCGGGCCGAGGCACGCGGCTGCACCGCCGCGCTCGGCACCTCGGCCCGGGAGGAACTGGGCGGGATCGAGCAGGTCGAGACCGCGCTGGCGCTGGCGAAGGGCGAACTGTCCCCGGCCGAGGAGCAGACGGAGGCGGCGGCACTGCTCCGGAACGCCGCCCGGCTCCGCGCCGAGCTGCTGGCACCGGCCGGCGTGACGCTGCCGCCGACGCTGGCGCCGGCCGGGACGAGTGTGGCCGGGGCGGCGGGATGATCCTTTCCGCGCGAGCCGGGTCGCACCACCTCGGGCGGAGACTGTCGAGCTGGGTGCACAGACGGGGCGGCCGGGCGGGGACGGTTGCCGGGGCGGTGGCGTGAGCACGCTGACCGCGCTGGCCCGGGCCGAGGCGGTGGCGGCC
This sequence comes from Plantactinospora endophytica, assembly GCF_016862915.1. GTDB lineage: Bacteria > Actinomycetota > Actinomycetes > Mycobacteriales > Micromonosporaceae > Plantactinospora > Plantactinospora endophytica. The sequence goes on from NZ_BONW01000001.1 coordinate 455,184, forward strand.
GGGCACGCCCAGCGGATCACGACCGTACGCCACCTGCACGTGTCGGACCGGCCGCTGGTGTTCCTGCCGCTGAGCATGGCCGGCGAGGCGAACGCACCGCTGGGGGCGCTGGTCGGCACCGACCCGGTCGAGCCGAAACTGCTGGTGGTGCCGCAGCCGCGTAACCGGGACCAGCGGTTCGGCTTCGCCGCCGAGCTGGCCGAGGTGCTGCTGCCCTATCTGGACAGCTTCCGGGGTGTCACGGAGGCGGTCGCCGCCAACCGGGGCCGGGAGGTCCGCTACCGGTACGTCGACGCGCCGCAGGTACTGGTGCCCAACTCGGCGGGGATCGGGTTCGTCCGGCTGTTCGGGCGGTCGACCCGGTTCCGGCGTACCGACGGGGACTATCCGGTGCATCCGTCGGTGCCGCTGCTCGGGCAGTGGTTGACGTTCCTGGCGGACCGGGCCGAACATCCGGGCTCGGGGATGCTGCTGGCGATGACGGAGGCACTCGGGCTGCACTGGGCGACCGGGCAGTCCGCGCTGGAAGACGCGCACCTGGCGGCGCTGCTCGCCTGGATCGACCCGGGCGACGGGCTGACCGGGGCGGATGCGGCGGTGGTGGCCGAGGACCCGTTGCGCTGGCCGCCGGCCGGGCCGGCCACGGATCCGACCTTCGACAACGAGATTCTGGCGCCGGCCATGACGGCGTACGAGGAGGCGGCGGCGAGTGGCGAGGAGGTACGGCGGTCGCGGGCTCGGGGCGTACTCGAAGAAGCCGTGCGGTCGCAGCTCACGCCGACCTGGGAGCTGATGTGGCGGGGCGTGTCGCTGCTCCGGAGACTGCCGGCCGGGGCGCGGGTGGACGGGCGCTGGGCCGAGGACCGGGACGTGTTCAGCAATTTCACGCTGTATGTCGACGGGGGTGGCTATCCGCAGCCGCGCCGGGACGGGGCGGTCAACGCGGCGCAACGCCTGCACCGACTCGAACGCGCCCTCCAGTCGTACGCCGTCCAGCGCGCCTACGACGACCCGCTGGTGATGGCCGATCATCGGCTGACCGGGGAGGCATTTGTCGGTGAGGTGACGTTGGCGGACCCGCACCGGATCGACGACAGCGGGAAGCGGCGGGTGCTGCGGCCTCGGATCCAGGTAACGACCGGGGATGTGGTGCTGGTGACGGTGGGGGCGGTGCTGCACTCGCCGAGCCGGCCGGGGCAGAAGGCGCGAGTGGTTTTTGTGACGCCGGACTTGTCGACTGGGCAGACCGATGTGGTGCTGGAGTTGTCGGGTGGGCTGGGGCGGTCGCTGAGCCCGGCGCCGGGGAGCGTGCCGGAGGTGGGCGACCGGCTCTGCTACACGACGCTGTCGGACTCGTTCATGCCGCCGGGAGAATTCCCGAGCCGGGAGGAGACGCCGTGGACGCACGGCGGGCCGCCGCAGGCGTACGAGGAGCCGGTCGCGCCGAGTGTCGAGGATGCTCGGGAGGAGTGGGCGTGAGTTCTTCTGGGCTGCTGGTGCCCCGTGGTGGCGGGTCGGGGCGGTTGGTGTTGCCGCCGGGTGAGGCGGCGCGGCAGGTGATCGGAGAGGTGTTGGCCGACCTGCACAGCGGTCAGCATCGTGGGGTGGTGGTGGACTCGCCGCCGGGGGCGGGGAAGTCGACGCTTGTGGTGCGGGCGGCGGGTGAGCTGGCCGAGGCGGGTGAGCCGCTGATCGTTATCGCGCAGACGAACGAGCAGGTCGACGACCTGATCGACCGGTTGGCGCAGGCGAAGCCGGAGCTGCCGATCGGGCGGCTCTCGGCGAACGACTACACAGCGACGGACCGGATCAAGAACTATTCGACGGTCCGGGTCGCGGCGAAGGTCGCGGACCTCGGCGGGTCGTCCGTCATCATCGGTACGGCCGCCAAGTGGGCACTGGTGCCGGAGGGGCGCTGGCCCTGGGCGATCGTGGACGAGGCGTACCAGATGCGGTCGGATGCGCTGCTGCGGGTGGCGGGGCGGTTCGACCGGGCGCTGTTCGTCGGTGATCCGGGGCAGTTGGATCCGTTCTCGACGGTGGAAACTGAGCGCTGGACCGGGCTGACCTGGGATCCGATGCAGTCGGCGGTGGCGGCGCTGCTGCGGCACAACCCGGAGCTGCCGGTACACCGGTTGCCGGTGTCGTGGCGGCTGCCGGCGTCGGCGGCCCCGGTGGTGGCGGAGGCGTTCTATCCCTTTACCGGGTTCTCGGCGGGGACTACTGCTGGGCAGCGGTCCTTGTCTTTTGCTGCGGCGGGGTTCGGGGGTGGGGCGGTGGACGAGGCGTTGGAGATGGCTGCCACTACCGGATGGGCGTTGTACGAGCTGCCGGCGCGGCACACCTTGCGGACTGATTCTGAGGCTGCGGCGGCCTGTGCGCGGTTGGCGTTGCGGGTGTTGGAGCGGGGTGCGGTGGCGGTGTCGGAGCGTTCTCCTGGGGGTGCTCCCGTTACCGCTGACCGGATCGCGGTCGGGGCGGCGCACCGCGACCAGGTGGCGGCGATCCGGGCGCAGCTCGGGGCGGCCGGGGCGGGGATCACGGTCGACACGGCGAACCGGTTGCAGGGGCGCGAGTACGACGTGGTGATCGTGCTGCATCCGTTGTCGGGGCGGCGGGACGCGACCTCCTTCCATCTGGAGGCGGGGCGGTTGTGTGTGCTGGTGTCGCGGCACCGGCACGCGTGTGTGGTGGTGGCTCGGGCGGGGATCAGCGAGCTGCTGGACGCCCATCCGTCGACCGAGGCGGTGCACCTGAACGTACCGGTCAAGTTCCCGGACGGCTGGGAAGCCAACCAATCCCTCCTAGGACATATCGCAGCCCACCGAGGCATGACTTCACCACACCTGACTTAAGCGGCCTCAGGCTGCGATGTTCCGGGCAGCCGAATAGACGTCGGGTGGGAGTGGCTTATCGAGCTGCCACAGTATGCGCATTGGCCGGCTGCCGTTGTGCGAGTCGTAGGTTATCGGCCCCGCATACAAGTACGGCGGAGCGCCGAGGTCTCCGTCGCGGATCTTGGTCTCGCGGACGAAGAGATGCACAGTCGAACCACGCTCGACATGGTGGATGTAGCGCTGTCCTGTCGGAGACGCCGCCGTCGTGGTGCTCTGCGACTCCCATTGGAATAGCTCGTCGGTGATGGCGCGGTCGGCGTACATGGTGGTGGGGGAGTAGTGATGTTCAGACTTTTGCAGGGTGACGAAGAAGAGGTCCGCGTTCTCCTCCGGAACCCACTTCACACCTTCGCGGAGTTGAGTGGGGTTCGATACACCAAAGCCGGCGCACACCTCATCGCGGCTGTACCGGGCGTGAACCCGTAGCGGGACCGTCGTGGAGGCTGGACCGGTCGTGACGCGATGGATGCGCTGTTGTAGCAGCTCAGCAAGCTGATCAAGTTCGTCGCAGCGATGCGGCTGCGCCCAGAGCCGCTGGAGTCCCTCCTCTTTGCGCTCAAGAGGGATCTTGTTGCCCCAGAGGATGATGTGCAGGAGGTCTCCGAGCCGGCCAGCGTCAGGGCGTCGCTTATTCGCCGCTTCGCGAAGCACGGCAAGCCGGTCCGGGTCGTCCAGGTGCAGCATCCGGCCGATCGCAGCGCCAAGTGTGACGTCATCCGGGTCGATGCGGCCCTGGCTCAAGCCCGCGCGACGGCGAAGCCCGGTCCAGCCACCGAGACTCTTGCGACGGTAGATGTCCTCCAGCTCCAAGCCAGTCTCCCGCAGGAAGTCAGCGAGCTTGACGTCGCCGAGGTCTCGCAATTCGTTGGTGAGGCTTCTAGTCGAGTTGGGTAAGGCTGCCTTGAGGTTGGCCAGGACGATTTCCTTCGCCACCCGGTCAAGTTCGATGTGACATCCGCTCGGCAGGTGGGGGAAGTCATGCTCGACCGCGTGAGTTAGCGATCGGCGGCTGACTCCGGTCAGTGCTCGCCATCTGAGGTCGAAGCGGAAGTTGGTGTGCTGCCCACCAATAAAGTCGAGCACGGTGAGGCAGGCTTTGCCCTCGTCAAGACGCAGTCCTCGGCCAAGCTGCTGAAGGAAGACGGTTGCGCTCTCGGTAGGGCGCAGCATCAGGATCGTGTCGACCATTGGCAGGTCGATACCTTCGTTGAACAGGTCCACAGTGAAGAGGATCCGCAACTCGCCACGCCGAAACTGGTCGATCAGCCGCCTGCGCTGGTCTCCATCGAGGCGCGAGGTCACGGCGGCGGCGGGCACGCCGGACTGGTTGAACGACTTGGCCATGAACTTCGCGTGGTCGACGCTTACGCAGAAGCCCAACGCTCGCATCTGGGCTACGTCGATCTTGTTGCGTACTGCATGCAGGATCTTGGAAACCCGTGCGTCGTCGCCGGTGTAGAGCCGGCTTAGCTCTCCCAGGTCGTAGCCCTGGCCGCGCCGCCAGCGCAGGGTCGACAGATCTACGTCGTCATGCAGACCGAAATACTGGAACGGTGCGAGGAGTTGCCGTTCGAGAGCTTCCCACAGGTGCAGTTCGACGGCGGTTCGTCCGTCGAACCAGTGCCGGACATTGCCGCCGTCCGCCCGGTCCGGCGTCGCGGTCAAGCCGAGGAGTTCGCGGGGTTGGAGCCGCTTCAGGACGCGGGCATACGTGGGTGCCTCGGCGTGGTGGAACTCGTCGACGATCACCATGTCGAACCGGTCGGCCGGCAGGTCCTCATCACCGAGTCGATGCAGTGATTGGATCGAGGCGAAGACGTATCGCCAGTCACGCGGCTTTTCGCCCCCGACCAGTACGTCGCCGAAGCTGCCCTGATGCAGGACTTTCCGGAAGACCGATCGGCTCTGCCGAAGGATCTGCTCCTGATGTGCGATGAAGAGCAGGCTGTCAACCTTGCGGTTGTTCCAGAGACGGCGGTAGTCCAAGGCGGCGACCACGGTCTTTCCGGTGCCGGTGGCCATCACCACCAGGTTGCGGTGGTGACCGTGGACCAGGCGTTCGGCTTCGAGGTCAGAGAGAATCTCCTGCTGATAGCCGTACGGATGGACGTCGATGTTCGTGATCTCGACATCGGCCTCGGCGGTGTCGACCAGGCGTTGACCACGTGGGAGCCGCTGACGACGCTCGTGTTGCAGAGCTTGACGCAGCCGGTCGCCGTGCACAGCCGGGTCGTACGTCTCGAAGGCCGGATCGTTCCAGTAGTCGGTGAACGTCGCCTCGAAGGTGTCGATGACGTGGGGCTGCTCAACATTGGAGACACGGACGTTCCACTCCAGGCCGTCGACCAGGGCCGCCCTGGACAGGTTCGAGGAGCCGACGTAGGCGGTGACGACGCCACTGTTCCGGCGGAAGAGCCATGCCTTGGCGTGTAGCCGGGTGGTCTTCGTCTCGTACGAGACCTTGATTTCGGCACCGAGTTCGGCCAGCCGGTCCACGGCGCGTTGGTCAGTAGCGCCGAGGTAGGTCGTGGTGATGATCCGGAGGCGACCGCCGCGAGCGATCAACTCCTGCACCGACCCTTCCAGCATCCGCACGCCGTACCAGGTGATGAAGGCGCAGAGCAGGTCGACGTTGTCTGCCGACGCCATCTCACTGTTGACCTCGTGGCCGATGCGTGGCTGATGCCGGCCGTTCACCAGAAGGGCGCCGGTCGACAGCGGAGTGGTGGGTCGGACAGGAAAGTGTGGTGCGGCCGGTGGAATCGGGGGGTGGGCGATGGCGGTGAGGAGCTGCCTGTGCGCCTCGGCTAGTTGGTCATCGCTGCCGGCCGCCCGTGGCTCGATCTCGGCGATGCTCTCCGCGATGCGGTTAGCCATCTCAATCTGTCTGGCAAGTCGGTCGCTGTCGGTGCCGCTGACGGAGCGCAGCGCTCGTTGCGCCAGCCCGGTGAGATGCCTCGCCAGCACTACGTGGGCATCCGCTGGATCAAGTTCGGCTCGCTCGACCAGTTCAGGATCGAGATGCTGAAGCTTGTCGGCGAGCTCGTTGGTGATGAGATGTTCGTAGATGCCACGCGCCAGCTCCGTCACCTCGGAGAGGCTAGCGGCTCGTGCGCTGCTTCGGATCAAGTCTGTGCCTGGGGCACGTGGCTCGTTCAGTCCAGTTGCGGCGTCGAAGGGCGTAGCCGTGCCAGCTCACCGGCCAACCGGGGCCACTGGAATGGTGCGTTTGGCTCTGTCGGCCGGATGAAATTGGCTGCGGTAAAGGTGACCCCGGAGTCGCTGAGCGTCTGCACATGGGTTCGGTAGGCAGGGTGGGTGACCAGCGCGTTCTTGGCGTATGGGGAGACGAGGATGGGCAGGCCGAGGCCGAGTACCTCGTTGAGGATGCCGAGGGCAAGCGTGTCGTTGATGCCGAGCGCCCACTTGTTGATCGTGTTGAACGTGGCGGGAGCGACCAGCACCACGTCCGCCTTCGGCAGTAGGTCCGGTTGATCCGGCGTTCGCCGTTCGGAGCGGACCGGGTTGCCAGTCTGCTCCGCCAAGCCGTCACGCTCGATCCAACTCGCGGCTGTCGGGGTGGCAATCACCCAAACTGCCCAGCCATCCCTCATCAACACCTCAACAAGTTCCCGAATCTGGAGTGCAGGAGGAGCCGCGCAGACAATGAGGTGTAGGACGAGGCGCTGCCGCGATAGGTCACCCTGGTCAGCTGTGCGGTGGCTGATCATCTGTTAGCACACGTCGAGAGCGGTTATGAGCTGGCCGGCGCCGATTCGCATGCTAGCCGCCTCTCCCGCAGCCCGTCGTGCTTGCCCGAGCAGCGGCGAGATGCGACAGCACCAGGTCTGTCAGGGCAGGCGTCGTGCCCAGGGTGACAGAGGAGTCTCTTGTGTACGGCGTTCCATCCCCGTCAACGATGACCGCACCGGCCTCGGTGGCGATGGCGACGCCCGCCGTCATGTCCCACGGATGGTTGGAGAGCGTGAGAGCGGCATCAAGCCTCCCTTCGGCGAGCCAGGCGAGGTCGAGAGCCGCTGATCCGGTCATCCGAATGCGCAACACCTTCTGGGCGAGTTGAGCCGTCAGCGCCAAGCGCAGCTCGTTCTTCCCCGTCGCGCCCGGACCAACTGCGTAGTCGCCGATCCCGACGATGGCCTCGTTGAGGGTCGTCGTGCTGCTGACCTCGATTCGCTGGCCGTTCGCGTACGCGCCCTCGCCTCTCGCCGCTACGTACTGACGGTTGAGGAAGGGTAGGTCGATGACGCCGAGAACTGGCTGGCCGCCATCGATCAACCCGAGGGAGATCCCGCAGAGGGGCAGCCCACGGACGAAGTTCGCGGTCCCGTCTATTGGGTCAAGTGCCCACTGCAAGTCGCCGGATCCGCTGATTCCTTCCTCCTCGCCAAGGAATCCGATATCCGGGGTCAGGTCGTGAAGGAAGGCTCGTAGATCGCGTTCGATCTGGTAGTCCAGCTCAGACACGACGTCGCGTTCACCTTTCGGTGTCAGCGCCCCCGGCGGCTGCTCCCGCAGGACAGTGCTCGCCCGCTCGATCGCCTTCACCGCGATGGGCAGTAGCTCGTGGTACGCCGTCACAACTGCCGGCTCCCCTCCCACTGCGCGGTGAAGACCTGTTCAAAGACGGGGTACAGCCCCGAGGGCTGCCCGCGCCGGATCACGAAGGCCGGCGCATCGACTCCTCTGCTCTGAGGAAGATAGGGCTGGGTGATGCAGAGGTCATCCACGATGACGATGTTGAACCTGACCGTCTCGTCGTAGACCCCAACAGCGACACCCTGTTGTAGGTCCTCGGGTAGTCGATCACGGATCCGCAACATGGTCTCGATGTTGAGTCTCGTCAGTGCTGCCAGATGGCCTGCCGGAAAGCCCTCCTCGGCCTCCCTGGCCTGGATGGCTGACCCGGCCGGGTCGAGGAACAGGCATTGGGCGTGCGTCCCGGACTGGATGAGCTCTCGCCAGCGGTGATCGGCATAGTGCTGGCACAGGACGTTCAACGAGAGGCCCGCCGCCCGCACCAAGCGGGCACCGTTCAGCAGATGCTCGTGGGGCAGGTTCGTCATAAGTTCGGCGCGGGTTCGGTAGACGGCCGTTACGCCCGCGAGGCAATTGGCCGGTACCTGCTCGTCCGGCTGCTGGACTTGGGCGCTGGTGCCTGTGATCGAGTCGAAGCGGCGCTGGATGTCGGTCTCCGCCCTGGCCAGGGCGGTATCGAGCGCGGCCTGCATTTCAGGGCGTGGGCGAACGTTCGATTGACCGGCCTCCCACTTCGACACCGTGCGGTCACTCACCCCAAGATGCTCCGCGAAGTTCCGGATGCTCATCCGTAATGCCTGGCGCAGTGCCCGCGTCTCGCGGCCGGTCCACCTCTGGACGGTTGCCATTCAGTCGTCTCCGATCAAGCCGAGACCGGTCTTTGTGCAGCCTACCGACAGTGCGTGCCGGATAGATACCGCACAAGTACGTGGCGTAGTCCTGCCCTGAGAGGCGCGAGCTGACCAGGGTGGATGTGTGGCCCGGGGCGGGTGCTGGGCTCCGGTCGGTACGGCACGCGCGGTCGTACCGGTCGTCCCCGCCCGCCTCGGCGCCAACCCATCAACCCGTCAACCGATGGAGGGTCATGAGTCAGGTCGGTGAGCCGTTGGACGAGTTGCCGTTGCCGCCGTACGTGACGGCCGAGGATGTCGACTTCGCGGTACGGGCGATCGCGGTCCATGCTCCCGAGCAGTGGCCCACCGGCCCGCTCTGCCGCAACGACCACGCCCCGCACCCGTGCCGCCTGCACCGCTGGGGCCAACGCGTCCTCGCCCAACGCGGCCTCACCGCCACCGAGATAACCGCCCTGGTCGCCCACTACCGGGCAACGGCGGTACGGCGATGACCTACGAACGAACCGGCGACCCCCTGCGCCCTTCCGTCATCCGGGCAGCGCTCGCCGTGATGCGCCGCCGCTGGCGCGGCCTAGACCCCATGGAGGTGTACGAGTTCCTCCGCCTGGTCGCCGGCGAGATGGAACGCCTGCAACGCGAGGTCACCGCCGCGCAGGCCAAGGCCGAACGCGCCCGCGAGGGCCTACGCCAGTGGCAGGTCCGCCACATCGGCTGCAAGTTCGCCGACCCATCCGCCGAGCCCGACCCGCAATCTCCATCACACCAGGGACCGACCACCGGCCGCCGCCTCGCCAACCCCACCGACCAGGACCAGCAACCTCGCAACGGCGGCCACTGGTGAGCGCACCCCGCTGGGTCATTCACCTACCCACCACCCTCACCGACCACCAAGCGGCCGTCGACCTGCTCACGGCCCTGCGAGCCTCCCTCGCCCACGTGCCCGTACTCGACTTCGGCGAAGCAACCATCTCGCCCGAGGACCAGCAGTCGACGCGTACCCGAATCTGGTGTGACGCCCCGGTCGGCGAACCTCGCGGCGGCCCCGGCAGCCGGCGGTGTCACCAGCTCGTCGACCACCCCGGGCCGTGCGCCGGCTGACTACGCCCGACCCGGCCGGCGTTGGCCCGAGCGGTCGGATCGCCGCCCGCCCGGCGGGCACCGGCCGCCGAACGGACCACGACGGTACGACAACGACCGCCAGACCCGGCCCACAAATCGATGCTTCTCCGAAGCGTCCTCGGATACCGTTCCCGCATGCCGGACCCGTCCGCCGAAGAGCTGCTCGCCGACTTCACCCCGCCCCGGCCCTACACCGTCGACCTCGTCTCCACCGCGCCGACCGTCGGCGGCGTGCACGTGGTGATCGACGACGGCGAGGTCGTCTACGTCGGCGAGACCGGCCATCTGCGGGAGCGCCTCCGCACCCACCTGCGCGGCAACCGGGGCTCGTCGGTGCTGCACAAGCAGGTCGGCGAGGAACTGGACAGCGGCGGGACGACCACCGCCTCCGCCGACGACATCGCCGGCTGGCTGGGCGGGCGGACGCTCCGCTGGCGGGTCACCGAGGATCGGCTCAAGCTCAAGGCGGCGCTGGTGTCGCGGCTGAATCCGCGCTTCAATCACCAACTCCGCACCAACCTGCCGGCCCGTCCGGACGCCACCGCCGGACCCGCCACCTCGGACGGGCCGTCGGGCCCGCCCGACGAACCCAACCCCATGCCCGCGCCCGCCGAACAGGCCGAAGGCCGGCGGCGCCGCAAAGCCGAGGTCACCGTCCGGCAGGGCCAGCCGGACTTCCGCCGCCAGCTTTTCCAGGCGTACGACGGCAGGTGTGCGATCTCCGGCTGCAACGTCGACGCCGCGCTCCAGGCGGCACACATCAGCCCGTACGACGGTCCGGCGACCAACACCGTCAGCAACGGTCTGCTGCTCCGGGCCGACCTGCACAACATCTTCGACCGTGGCCTGCTCTGGATCGACGACGATTACCGGGTACGCCTCGCCGCCAGCGTCCGCGACCACTACGCCGACTACGACGGTCAGCCTCTCCGCCTGCCGACCCGCTCCGAACATCGGCCGGACCGGGCGGCCCTTCGGCTGCACCGGGACACCATGGTGGACGTCGCACCCGCTCTCTGACCCTGGCCGGCATCTCACCGCCAGGCGACTGTGCCCCCGCCGTGTCCGCTGCCTCCACTAGGGTGCCCCTCGGAGGATCGATCGAGGCGTGCACCACCGGCCGGCACCACGAGGCCGACGTCACCGAGCGGACGGGGCAAGAGGAGCACGATGTCGTACGTGCCTAGTGGTACCTGGCACCCACCGGTGCAGCCCGTTCAGCCGGCACACCCCTCCGCGCCTCCCGGGCCGAGCGTGTGGTGGCGGATCGGCCACAGTTGGTGGCTGCTGCTGCCGGTCGTCGGCTTCAGTTGCCTGGCCGGCTTCGGCTTCCTCTACATCGGACTCCGCGCCCGGCGACCGGCCTGGTGGCTGCCGGGCGTCGGCTACCTGCTGGTCTCCTGGACCTGCTTCATGCTGGTCGGCAGCACGTTCGCGGGCGGCGCGCTCTCCGACTTGGCGTCCGGCATCTTCCTGCTGAGCTGGATGGTCAGCATCACCCACGCCGGCATCCTCAACGGCTCCTGGCTACGGTGGCGGGCCGCCCACCGCCCCTGGTACGCCGCACCGCCGCACGCACCGGGCTGGCCGCCGCCGATGATGGCCCCGCCGACCGGCCACTTCCACGGCGTACCACCCGTGTCGCCGGGGTACCCGCCGGTCGCGCCGGCCTCACCGGCCTACGGTCCGGGCAGTCCTGCCGTGCTCGGTCCGGCACCGATGCCGTACCAGCCGACCTCCGGCTCACCCACCGGCTCGTACCCGCACGCGCTGACCGAGCCGCACCTGCCGCCACCCGTCGACCCGTACGCCAGCCTGCCGCTCGACCCGGACCTGCCGCCACCGGTGGACCCGTACTCCGGCCCGCTTCCAGGGCAGGAGCCGCCGTCCCCGCCGGGCGGCTACCGCTAGCGTCGCGCCCCGGGACCCCGGGAAGACTGCCCGCCCAGAGCCCCCGCTCGGCCGGGTCGATGCTGCCGGCCGCCCCGACAACCGCGCTGGCGCACGTGCCTGACCGTGGTGGCGCAGGTCTCTGACCGTGGTGGCGCACGTCCATGCATCCAGGGCCGAGTCAGCCATCACAGTGTATCGATGGCGAAATGTGCCAGGATAGTCGTACATGGATGTCCGAGCTGCGGGAGGATTTCGGTGGCGTTCTGGCGCGTCCGGAGGCAGATCCGGCTCGAAGCGGGGCACGTCCTCGGCCGGTCGTCCGCGCCCGGCGTCCACTTCGTCCAGTACTGCGAGACCGCCCGGACCGTCACCCGCCCGGCACACGGCAGGGCTGAACACGGCATCTCCTGCGGACACTGCGGTCACGTCGTGTCGTTCACCGTCCTCTCCGTCGCCCTGACCCGCCGCCACCGGATGATTGCGTACGGCATCGGGGTGCTCCTGCTGGGTGCCGTCGTGCTGCTCTACGCCGTCGGCATCGATGCCGTGATCGAGGCCGACACCCCGGTGTGGGCACTGCTGCTCACCGTCGCGGAGATAGCCCTGATCATGCTGTCCGTCCTGCTTCTCGCCTACGCCGCGGTGCACGAGTACGGAGTCCGGGCGCCGGGTCTCTGGCCGCACGGGGCGCGGCACGACGGGCATCTTGCCATGATCGATCCAGACCTCGGCCGGAAGCCGTCGGCCCGCAACGGCCGCGCGATCTCCTCGGTCCATCGCCACCCGCCCGACGAGCAGCTCACCATCCCCGACGCCGACTGACCGACCCTGCTCGGGGCGACGCCGACTACCGACCGGGAGGCTGGACCGGCAACGGGCCGGGTGGCACCGGGCGGTGCTCACGACGGAGGTACACCCGACGGGCGTCGTCCGAGAAGTTGACCACCCGCCAGCCCTGGGATTCCAGCAGCTCCGCCGCCGCGAAGCTGGTCTGGAGCACACTCGTGCCCAACCCGCCGAGGCTCTCGACGCAGACGAACGTCAGCGGATAGCCGTGCAGTCGTACCTGGCCGGAGAGGATGTCCGTGGCCCTGAACCCACGGGGTGGCGGGGGTGGCGCCGGCATCATCATCCGCCCACCATAGATGCCCTGCGCGACCCGTCCCGCTACCGATTTCGAACGCCGCGCCTCGGAGGCAGACCCGCCGGAAACCCTGTGCTACCGCCTCGTCCTTACCGGCCGGTCAGCGCCGGGAGACGGGCTGACGGAGGAGGGTACGCAGCTTCGCCGGCTCCGTCTTCCGTGGATCGCTGAGATAGATCTCGTGGTGTGGCCCGTTGAAGGCGAGCCCGTTGGCCGGCATGAACTCGTCGTGCAGGCGGGCCAGCACCGGCCCCTCGTCGTCGTACGAGCCGACGTGCAGGACCTGCACGGACAGCCCTTCCGCGTACCGCTCGAAACGTAGCCGGTCGAGTGCCGGTAGCTGCTTCTTCGCGGCGGTCAGCTCGATCGCCTCTTCCACCATGGCCGGGGTAATCCACTCGGGCTGGGTGACCATCATCGTCCACCGCCACTCGTGCTTGTCCCGGGTGACGAAGACACTCGGATCGTCGGCCGACCACAGCCCTTCCAGCGGGGCGACCACGTAGTCCCGGCCGAGCTGCCGCTTGCTGGCGAACTTCACCGCGTACGAGACGGAGTAGAGCGCGGTCACCGCGTCCTGGTACGCCGTCGACGTGTTCGGGTCGCCCTCGCCGTCGACCATCAGGTACGGCAGCTCCGGCACCTCCACCAGCTCGAACCTGCCGGCCCGGGGGGCGTAGAGGTCCTTGCGGTCCCGCTTGATGTCCGACTTGGTCACAGCCCGCCCCAGGTCCCTGTCGTGGTGGCGATCCAGTCCGGGTCGGCCCGGCCCGGCCCCGTCAACGGCCGTCGTCGCCGGTCGTCTGCGGCGAGGATCCCTCCGGCGTCTTACGGAACCACAACCACACCCCGGTGAGCGTAGAAGCCGCCCCCGCGACCGCGATCGCCGACTTGGCCAGGGTGGGAAGATCGTCGAGGACCGGGAAGGCCTGGGAGAGCGCCAACGCCAGAAAGCCGATCACCAACAGGAGGACGGCGAGAACCCGCTGTCGAATCATGGATGCCATTGGATCACACCGCCTCGGGCATCCCGGTCGCCCGGCGTCCGACGTCGACCGTGCCCGGGGCGTTCAACGTCACCGGCGGCTGGGCCGACGGGTGTTCGGCACCGTCACGACCCGGAAACCAGGCGAGAGGTTCACGCCGAGTTCGAGCCGCGTTGCCTGTCGGCCCGAACGGTGTTGGTCCGGATGGCACGTACTGTCAGCGGACCGTCCCGATCCCGAGGAGGACGACCATGCGACGCAGCCCGACACGACGCGGATTCCTCCAGGGCGCCGGACTGGTCGGGGCGGGACTGGTCGGCGCCGGAGCCACCGCCGGCGTGCTGCTACCACCCGCCACGCTCGCCTGGCGACGGCTCGGCGACGGCGGCGACGACTATCGTCCCGATCCCGCGTCACCCCGGTTCACCCTCGCGGTCATCCCGGACACCCAGTACCTCTTCGACGGCGACCGGGGTGACCCGGAACCACTGGCGGCAACGCTGCGCTGGATCGTGGCGCACCAGGCGGAGCGGAACATCGTGCTCACCGCCCACCTCGGCGACATCGTCGAGAACGGGGCCGCCGCCGAACTGGCCGAGGCGGGCCGGATCTTCGAGATCCTCGACCGGCACGGGACCCCGTACAGCGTGCTGGCCGGCAATCACGACATCGACGCGTCCCGGACCGACCAGCGCGGGCCGAGCGCCTATCTGGAGGTCTTCGGGCCACACCGGCTCCGCCGGCTGCCGACGTACGGGGGCGGGACTCCGGACGGCTACAACACGTACCACGTCTTCCGCGCCGCCGGACGCGACTGGCTGCTGCTGGCGCTGGACTGGCGGCCGTCGGACGCCGGCCTCGACTGGGCCCGGTCGGTGCTCGCGGCGCATCCGACCAGCCCGGCGATCCTGACCACGCACGACCTCGCCGACGCCGACCACTCCGGCGCGACCTGGCTCTCCGAGCACGGCCAGCGGCTCTGGGACCGGCTGATCCACGACAGCGACCAGATTTTCCTCACCCTCAACGGGCACTTCTGGCCACCCGGCCGGTTGGTCCGGCCCAACGCCGCCGGGCGGGACGTGCACGTGCACATCACCAACTACCAGGATCGCTACTACGGCGGCGGCGGGATGCTCCGGCTGTACTCGTTCGACCTGGCCCGGGGCACCATCGACGTCGAGACGTTCTCGCCGTGGATCCTGGGGCAGCGGCCGGAGTGGCGTACCGGACCGGCCCGGCGGGAGGTGGAGTTGACCGATCCGGGCAACCGGTTCAGCCTGGCCGTCGACTTCGCCGAACGGTTCGCCGGATTCGCCCCGGTGGCCCGGCGCCCGGCACGTGTCCCGGCCGCCGTACTTGTCGACGGCACGGTCGCGTACTGGCGGTTCGACCAGGGGTGGGCCGACGGCAGCGCCGTACCGGAGGGGTTCCGGATCGACGACCTCTCCGGCCGGGGCAACCACCTGACCCGGGTGACCCTGCCGGGCAGCGGGCCGGCGGCGCTGCGCTGGTCGACCGGGCACCACGACGACCAGCCCGGGCACGGCAGCCTCTACTTCGATGGCGGGCAGCAGCCGGCCCGGGGCGGCTACCTGCGTACCGTCGACGGCGCTCCGCTGCACGCGGCGACCTTCGAGGACGGCTACACCGTCGAGGCGTTCGTGAAACTGCCGGCCGACGTCCGGACCGCCGGGCACGGCGGGATGAGTGTGCTGAGCCGCTTCGGTACCGGCCGGGACGCCGGCAAGACCGGCCCCGACCCGGCGGAACCGACCGCCACCCTCGGGTTCACCGCCGGGATGGGGTTGAAGTGGGTGGTCTTCCCGGTCAACTTGAACGGCCTCGTCAGCAACTGGGGCCACGAGGTGCGGCCCGACGAGTGGTTCCACGTCGCGGTGGTGAACGACGGCCGGCACACCACCCTCTACGTCGACGGTGCGCGGCTGCTCCGCAATCCGTCCGCGGTCGCCACCGGGCTGGCCGGTTCCGACGAACCGTGGCTGGTCGGCGCCCAGCACCGGGACCGGATCGTCCAGCAGGGCTTCTACGGCTGGATCGGGGACATCCGGATCGCCGACCGGCCACTGCCGGTCGAGCGCTTCCTGCTCGCCTGACCTCGGCGGGGCCTCGGCACCGCCCCGGGACCGACCCTGCACCGCCCCGGGACCGATCCGGCACCGCCCCGGGACCGATCCGGCACCGCCCCGGGACCGATCCGGCACCGCCCCGGGACCGACCCGGCGCTGAATCCGGTGCCGGTATGAGCGGAAGGCTGATATGCGCTTGGATATCGGGCCAGCTCAGGGCGAGGGTGCGGGTCGACCGTCGCGGAGGGCTTCGACGGCGGTCCGGGCCGCCTCGCCGATCGCCAGGTCGACGTCGATCCGGCGGGTGGCGAGCCGTCGGGTCCGGGCGAAGACCGCGATCGCGTACCGGCCGCCGTCCGGGTACTCGGCGACGCCCGCCTCCATGTGCAGTCCGGGCAGCGTACCGGTCTTCGCGGCCACCCGTACGCCGGGCGGGAAGCCGGAGGCGATCCGGGTCCAGAAGAGCTGCCGGCTCATCAACTCGCGGACCAGTGCGTTCGCTGCCGGAGGGCCGGCCTCGTCCCGCCAGATCAACCCGAGCAGTCGGGTGATCTCCCGAGCCGTGCTGGAGGTGGTCCGCTCCGGGTCGAAGACCCGCATCGCCCGGATCCGCTGCTCCGGCAGGAGCGGGAAGATCTGCGCGAACTCGGCGTCGTCCCGGGCGCCGACGTCGGCGTACATCGACTCCAGCAGTTGCCGGGGACCGCCGACGATCCGGGTACGCCCCAACCCCAGCTCCGCCGCGAGCAGCGGCAACACGTCCGGCCCGACCCGGCGCAGCAGCAGGTCCGCCGCCGAGTTGTCGGTGACGGTCATCGCGAAGTACGCCAGGTCCCGCAACGACACCTCGACGTCGTCGGCGCAGCCGGCGGTGCCCCAACCGCCCAACCGGTCCTCGGCCCGGACCAGCATCCGCTCGGTCGGGTCGAGCTGGCCGGCGGCGGCCTGCCGGGCGAACTCCAGCACCAGCAGGATCTTGAAGATCGAGGCGATCACCACCTGCTCGTCCGCCTCGATCCCCAGCTCGGCCCCGCCGTCGATGTCGACGACGTGCAGCCGGGCGTCGACCCCCACATCGTCGAAAATCCGCGTGATACGTCCCAAGGTCGGCACGGCGCGACGATAACCTCCGCACGCCAGGCACGACCGCCGTCGCGCCCGGCCTCGGCCGTCCGATATCCGATCTCATATCATCGGCCGGTGGACCTGGCCCGGCACCTGCGACAGTTCGTCGTGGTGGCCGAGGAGCTGCACTTCGGCCGGGCCGCCGAGCTGCTCGGCATCGCCCAGCCGCCGCTGAGCCAGTCGATCCAGCGGCTGGAACGCGAACTCGGCGTCCAACTCTTCGACCGCTCCCGACGCCAGATCAGTCTGACCACCGCCGGCCAACTCCTGCTGGCCGAGGCGCCGACCCTGCTGGCCGCCGAGGAACGCATCCGGATCGTGATGCGCAAGGCCCGGGACGGCGAGATCGGGACGCTGCGGGCCGGCGTACCGCCGGAGACCCCGGCCGTCACGCTCCAGGCGC
This sequence comes from Plantactinospora endophytica, assembly GCF_016862915.1. GTDB lineage: Bacteria > Actinomycetota > Actinomycetes > Mycobacteriales > Micromonosporaceae > Plantactinospora > Plantactinospora endophytica. Next base: position 472,252 of record NZ_BONW01000001.1, read on the forward strand.
TGCTGCGCGGGCTGGCCGCCCGGGCACCCGGCCTCGACGTGGACCTCCAGGAGCTGACCAGCGCGGAGCAGTTCCGGATGCTCGCCGAGGCCCGGCTCGACGTCGGGCTGGTGCACCATCCGGTACCCGCCGGGGCGTTGCGGATCGGGCCGGTCGTCGAGATCCGCCTCGGCGTACTGCTGCCGCGCGCCTCGCCGCTGGCCCGGTTGCGGGAGGTCGCGCTCGCCGACCTCGCCGGGCACGATCTGGTGATCTTCCCGCGCGCCACCGCACCGGAGTGGCACGACCAGGTGCTCGACGTGTGCCGCCGGCACGGCTTCACGCCCCGGCGGGTCCGGCACGCCGGCAACCCCGAGTTCCTGCTCGGCCTGGTGCTGGCCCGGGAGTGCGTGGCGTTCGAACCGGAGTCGACGGCCCGCCGCGAGCCCCGGGTCGCCTGGCGACCGCTCACCGAGCCGGTGCTCGACAGGCGTACCTCGGCGGTCTGGCCGGACCGGTCCGCGCATCCGGCCGCGCCCACGTTCGCGCAGGTCGCCGCCGAGATCCTGGCCGGCCCGGACCCGGCCGTCCCGACCGTGCTGCCGGCCGGGCAGCCGCGCCCGTGGTCGGTCGTCTACCCACCGGACGACTTTCCGGTCACGGCTCCGCCCACTGGGCCGGTACGCCCCGGTCGGCGACATGCCGTTGCCGATCGCGGCTCCGCCGGGCCTACGGATGGCGGCTGACCGAAGGTCCGTCTGGCTGGTCGGTGTCGGCCGACCCGGCGGTCCGGCGGGCGGCTCAGACGAATCCCTCGGCCACCAGTCGGGCGCCCTCGGCAGTGATCTCGTGCCGCTGTCCGGAGCCGCCGACCACCCGGCACCAGCTCTCCGACACCAGTCGACTGCCCGGCCCGGTGTCGGCGAACCGGAAGCTGAACCCGCCGTACATCCCGGGCACCGGGCACCAGGTGGCGGAGTCCGCCGGTTCGGTGAGTACCGCCAACTCGGGCAGCCGGAGCTGGTGCTCGTCGACGAACTGTCCGGCCCGGCCCCGGATCACCTCGTGGAACAACTCCTCGATCCGGGCCAGCTCCCCGGCCGGTACGTCGTGGACGGGTCGCGGCTCCAGGATCTCGAACAGGTGCCGGTGGCCCCGCCGCCGGGCGATGTCGAGCGGGCGGTCCCGGTCGGCGGTACGCAGCAGCCGCCAGGCGCCCAGCCCGACGAGCCGATCGACCACCTCCACCGGGGCACCGCCGTGGGCGGCCTGGTGCAGTGGTGCGTACCAGGAACGGCCGTCCGGCCGGATCGCGTTGACCATGCCCGGGTCCTGCCGGAGCAGGTCGAACACCCCCGGCCAGTCGTACGCCCGCGCCCGGTCGGCCAGCTCGTGCCGGATCGCGGTCACCTCGCCCTTCAGCGTCGCGCCCCGGGTGACTCCGTCCCACTCCTGGTTCGCCATCCGAGCATTCTGCCGGTGGACCCCGATCCGGTGGGTGTACCCCGATCCGCCGGGGTCCGGCCGGACTGTCGGTCCGGCCGGCTTGAATGGCAGGTGGGAGACCGACGGAGAGGTGCGCGCGAGGTGACCGGGGAGTCGAGACAGGTCCGGATCGAGCCGTGGAGCAGGGGTGACCTCGACCTGCTCCGCCAGATCAACAGCCCGGAGATGAAACGGCACCTCGGCGGCCCGGAGACCGAGGAGCAGGTCGTCGCCAGGCACGAGCGTTACGTCCGGTTCGGCGCCTCCGGCCAGGGCTGCATGTTCCGGGTGGTCGCGGTGGCCGAGGAGGTGCCGGTGGGCAGCGTCGGCTACTGGGAGCGGGACTGGCGGGGCGAGCGGGTCTACGAGCTGGGCTGGAGCATCCTGTCGGCGTACCAGGGCAGAGGGCTGGCCACCGCCGCGTTGCTGGCGGTCGTCGACGTGGCTCGCGCCCGGCGGACCCACCGGTACGCCCACGCCTACCCCTCGGTCGACAACGGCGCCTCCAACGCGGTCTGCCGGAAGGCCGGCTTCGCGCTGCTCGGCGAGACCGAGTTCGAGTTCCCGAAGGGGCGGCTGATGCGTTCCAACGACTGGCGGCTCGACCTGACCGGGCCGGACATTTCGTGACGGGCAGGTTGTCGGTATGTGTTGACCGCGATCGCCCGGGTTAGAGCCGGCCGGTGCGTGGAACTCGGCGGGCGGGACCGAAGGGGGCGGGTGGGTCGACGACTCCGACCTGTGGCGCTCCGGCTGCCGCGTGACCGCCGGGCACTGCCGGGCGGGGCGAGTTCCGGGCCGGGGTTCGTCGGCGACCGGTGGTGGGTGGTGGTGCCGGGAGGGGCGACGGCGTAAATGAAAATGGTTGCCGTTATAGTCTGCATCCGAGGGGGAACCGCATGTCCAGACGATGTGTCGTCACCGGCACCGGGCCGGGCTTCGGCAACGCCGTGTCCCGCTCCCGCCAGCGCACCTGTCGCCGCTGGAGCCCCGACCTGCGGAATCACCGCTACTGGCTGCCCTCGGAGCGCGAGCGGGTCCGGCTGACCCTCACCGCCAGGGCGGTCCGGGCCGTCGACCCTAACGGCGTCGAGCGGGTCGTGGCCCGGCTGCGCGCGGCGGAGGTGATGATCTGATGGCCCGACGCAACGACGTCCGCCCGATCGTCAAGCTGCGCAGCACCGGCGGCAGCGGTTACACGTACGTCACCCGCAAGAACCGCCGCAACAACCCGGACCGGCTGGTGGTGCGCAAGTACGACCCGGTGCTCCGCCGGCACGTCGACTTCCGCGACGAGCGCTGACGGCCTGCCGTGGGCTGGTGCACCGGCAGACCGAGCTGCTGCCCGGGGGTACGGAAGAGGAGCCGGTGACGCCACTGGTGATCTCGACTGTCCGTCCGAATCGGACTCGACGGTTCCGTAACGCTGCGGACTTCCGCAGAAATTCACGTACCGACGCCGATTAGCCACTGGTATCGCCCAGTCCGCGCCGGTACGGCCGTGGCAGGTCGTTCCTAGCCTCGGAAACATGGCCGAACCGGCCGAACCGCAGTTCTTCCCGCCACCGCCACCACCACAACCGAAGTCCCGCAACACCACCAGGATCGTGCTGATCGTCGTCGCGATCGTGGTGGCGGTGTGCTGTGTGGGCGGTGCCGGTCTCGGATTCCTGTTGTTCCGCAGCGTCTCCGAGGCGGTGGGACCGGCCCGGGACGCCGGCACCCGGTACGTCGCCGACCTCGACGCCGGAAACTGGTCCGCCGCGAACGCGCAGACGTGTGCCGCCACCCGTCGACTGATGACCGAACAGGAGTTCGTGGCCGGTCAGGAGGCCGGCCCGAAGGCGACCGGATACGAACTGACCGGCACCAATGTCGGCAACTACAACGGGCGGCAGACGGCGACGATCACCATCGAGGTCAGCTATCCGGGCGGTGACGTCCGGACGGTGCAGATCCCGATGGTGCACGAGGGCGGGCAGTGGCGCCCCTGCCCGTGAGGCGGGGGCGCCGTCACCGTCGACCCTGCGCCGGGCCACGAACCTGCCCCTGTCGGCCGGGGCAGCTTCGCGGTCGGATGCGGCGAGCTCCGGCCCTGGTCAGCCGACCGGGGCCGGTGCCTTCGCCGGCACGGCCGCCCCGACCGGTGTCTGTGCCTCCACGGCCGCCCGCTTACGGGCCCGGTGCGCCGCCACGTGCGAACGGGTGGCGCAGCGTTCCGAACAGAACCGGCGGCAGCAGTTGGACGAGGTGTCCAGATAGACGTTGCCGCACCGGTCGTCGGCGCAGACGCCGAACCGGGCACTGCCGTACTCACAAAGCCACACCGAGAGGCCCCAGACCGCACCGGCCAGGAACTCGGCGCTCACCGAGGCGCCCCGGCTGGTCACGTGCATGTGCCAGTCCTTGGCGTCGTGTCCGGAGATGCGCGGCTGGACGGGATAGCTCTCCAAAAGCGAATTCAGCTCGACCACCGCGTCGGCGTCCCGTCCCGAGGAACCGAATTCGAAGACGTCCCGCAGGCGTTTCTGTGCCCGTCGGAAGGCGGCGACGTCCCGTTCGGTCACCTCGTCGCGCATCCAGCCGTGCTCGTCGGTGAAAACGGCCCGCAGGTCATCGAGGTCGTCGAGTGGCGCGTTGACGAGATCGACCCCGGTCCGGGCGTACGCGTCGAAGTTCACCCGACAACCGTAGACGACTCACGGCTCCCGTGGCGCGTCCACGTAGTGAGGAAGGAACCGCGCGTAGCCATCGGTGATCAGACTCGTGCTCTCCCGCAGCCCGGCACCGGCCGCCTCGCCGTCGACCACCCAACTGCCCAGCACCAGGTGGTTATCCGAAAACGACGGTAGTGCGCGGAATTGCTGGTAACACCATCCTTCGTCCCCGTAGATCCCTGGATTGTCGATCTCTCCGGCGCCGGTGACGATCCGCACCGAACCGCCCTCCCGGCCCAACAGCGGCTTGACCACGTATTCGGTCATCCCCCGGGGCGAGTCGAGATAGGCCGGCAACAGGTAGGGATGGTCGGGATACAGCTCCCAGAGCACGGCCAGCAGCGCCTTGTTGGAGAGCAGCAGCTTCCAGGCCGGCTCGATCCAGGTGGTCGGGGTGCCCGGAGCCAGCGCCGGTCGGCCGTACGGCTCGGCGAGCATCCACTCCCAGGGATAGAGCTTGAAGCAGGTGAGGATCGGCGTGGTGGACCCGTCCGGGCCGGCCGGGGCGGTGAACCGCCGGCCGTCCCAGCCGATCCGGAGCATCGGCAGCAGTTCGGTCTTCAGCCCGGCCTGCCGGGCGGTCTCGGCGAGGTAGCCGGCGGTCATCTGGTCCTCGCCGGTCTCCTCCTCGTCCGACCAGGCGACGTGCACCAGCGGGTCGTGCAGGCCGGCACCGATCCGCTGCCAGGCCGCCACCAGCCGCTCGTGCACGCTGTTCCACTGGTCCAGCTCCGGCCGGGTCTCCTCCAGCCAGTACCACTGGATCACCGAAGCCTCGACCAGCGCGGTCGGGGTGTCCGCGTTGTACTCCAGCAGCTTCGGCGGCCACGAGCCGTCGTACCAGAGGTCGAACCGGCCGTAGAGGGTGGGCGGCTGCTCGCGCAGCGACCGGCTGACCGCCTCGGCGGCCCACGACGGGATGCCGAACTCGGCGAACCGGTTCCGCGCCACCACGTGCTCGGCGGCGGCCACCGACATCCGGTGCAGCTCCTCGGTCGCCTCCTCCAGTCGCAGCACCTCGTCGAGATCGAAGGCGTAGCAGGCGCTCTCGTCCCAGTACGACATGAAGCCGCCGTCCGGCAGCTCGGTGTCGGCGTAGACCAGGCCCTGGGCGCGTACGGTCGCGGACCAGTCCGGCCTCGGCGTGCAGGTCTCCCGGCGCACCGTCAACCGCCACAGGAGGCGAGGTGGGTGCCGAAGCCGCCCTGCTCGGGCAGCACGTCGGCGGCACCTGTCGGCCCGCCGCCGGTCGTCGTCGAGGCACCCGTGGTCGTAACTCCGGCGGTGGTGGCACCGGCGGTGGTGGCGCCGGCCGACCCGGTCCCGGCAACCGCCGGGGCGTACGCGGCCAGGGCGAGCGAGCGGGGCCGGGGGGTGCTCGACCGGGAGTCGCAGTCGTCGTCGCCCACCTGGTTGCACCCGGAGAGGGTGACGGCGAGGGCGGTGAGCGCGCCCAGTTGCACGCTCGCGGACCGGAGACGGCGTCGCGAAACTTTTTCCACGAGATCGTTGTAACCGATCCGCGCCACCGCCGACACCCCGCCCGCCAGCGCGCCGACCCGTCCGCCGAGGTGGGGGGCCGGAGGGCCGCCGTCCCCGCGTACGGTCGACCGGCTGGCGTTACGCTCGGCTCATGCTCCGATCGGTCATCCTCGCCGCCTCCCGGTCAACCCGGATCGAGCGGCTCGTCGAGACGGCCCCGTTCACCCGGGACGTCGTACGCCGGTTCGTCGCCGGCACCACCACCGACGACGCGCTGCGCGCCACCCGCCAGCTCGTCGGCGACCGTCTCGCGGTCTCCATCGACCACCTGGGCGAGGACACCGTCAGCGGAGACCAGGCCGTCACCGTCCGGGACGAATACCTGGCCCTGCTCGGCGGGCTCGCCGAGGCCGGGCTCACCCCGGCGACCGAGGTCAGCGTCAAGCTGTCGGCACTGGGCCAGAAGTTCGACGAGCGGCTGGCCCGGGACAACGCGCACGCGATCTGTGCCGCCGCCTCGGCCGCCGGCACCACGGTCACCCTGGACATGGAGGACCACACCACCACCGACTCGACCCTGGACATCCTGGCCGAGCTGCGCAAGGACTTTCCGGGTACCGGGGCGGTGCTCCAGGCGTACCTGCGGCGTACCGAGGCCGACTGTCGGGAGCTGGCGACCGCCGGGTCGCGGGTGCGGCTGTGCAAGGGGGCCTACAAGGAGCCCGAGTCGGTGGCGTACCAGTCGGCGCGGGAAGTGGACAAGTCGTATGTCCGGTGCCTGAACGTCCTGCTCTCCGGGCAGGGGTACCCGATGATCGCCACCCACGACCCCCGGCTGATCGCCATCGCCGAGGACCGGTCCCGGTGGTTCGACCGTACGCCGGACCAGTTCGAGTTCCAGCTCCTCTACGGCGTACGCCCGGACGAGCAGGCCCGGCTCGCCGAGGCCGGCCACACCGTGCGCGTCTACCTGCCCTACGGCACCGACTGGTACGGCTACCTGATGCGCCGGCTCGCCGAGCGCCCGGCCAACCTGGCGTTCTTCGCCCGCGCCGTGGCCAGCCGACGCTAGGGGCCGCCTCGCGGATCTCTGGCGGGCTGCGCCTCGCGGATCTTCGGCGGGCCGCGGCAAACGCTGCCGGCCGCCCGGCCGACCGACCGTCGGAGCGACGGCAGCCACCGTCGGCGACCGGACTGGGATCGCGCCGCTCGGCCTGGCATCCTCGGACGCCATGGACTTCCACCGGGCGATGGCGGCACTACGGACCGCACTCGCCGACTCATCCCGGGCACAGGCCGCTCCCGACCTGGTCGAACAGGTCCTCGACCTGGTTCGCCCCTCGATCGGACTGGCCGTACCGGCCCGGTCCCGCAACGGTGCCGCCACGGACTCCGTCGCCGGCTGGTACGGCGGACTGCCGGGGCTGCCGGACGGGGTGCCGTGGCCGGAGCACCGGGGCCGGCCGATGACGTTGCTGGCCCAGCTCGACTGCGCCGCGCTGGCGCCGCTGCTCGGTCCGGAGTGGACGCTGCCCCGGGACGGGGTGCTGCTCTTCTTCTCCGAGGAGTGGTTCCACGCCGACTTCGGGACGGGGCCGGGTGACGACGGTTGCGCCGTGCTGCACGTACCCGCCGGTGCGCCGCGCCGGGACGCCCCGGCCGGGACCGGGGTGGTTCCGGCGTTGCCGCTGGTCGCCGCCCCGGTGCTGGCCGCTCCCGACTACACCGAGCCGGAACTCGCGGCGCTCTTCTCGGCGGACCCGATCCGGGTGATGGGCCTGGCCACCGAGATCCGCGACCGGCTGCCGACGGTACGGCACCGTGTGCTGGGCTGGCTCGACAGTCAGCTCGCCGGGCCGGCCGGCCACCGGCCACTGTTGGCGCTGGAGGCCGAGGAGGGAACCGCCTGGGGCGAGCTGGTCGGCGTCTCGTTCTGGATCGGCGGTCCGGATCTCACGGCGGGCCGGTTCTCCCGGGTACGCCGGGTGCTCGAGGTGGCCTGAGTCGGGGGTGCCTGAGTCGGGGGTGCCTGAGGCGGGGTGCCCGGGTCGACGTGGCCTGAGGCGAACGGGGGCGGGGCGGCCGGGCCGTGACCCGTGCCGCCCCGCCTCCCGGGATGTCCCTGAGGCGCATCCGGCCCGCCGAGGGTCCGATCGGCTGATCGTTGCCCCGGCGGACCGGATGCGTCCGCTTCGTCACCGGCGGTGGTCCCCGTTACCGGCTACCCGCCACCGGTCACCCGCGCCTCGGTCGTCGAGGATCAGGCGAAGCAGTTTTCGATCTTCTCGCCGGCGCAGTTGTCCGGCCGGTTCTTGCTGATCACGGTGTCGTCGTCCACCTTGACCTTGGCGTGCTCGGCGAAGAGCCCGCCGCCCTTCTTGGTGGCGTCGTTCTCGACGATCTTGCTCCGCTTCAGTTCGAGTGAACCGCCCTCGACCGCGATGCCGCCGCCGACCGAACGACCGCCGACCGCGCTGTTCTTGCTGACCTCGGTCTCCCGCACGATCACCTCGGACTTCTCGGCGAAGATGCCGCCGCCGTCGCCTCGGGTGGTGTTCTTGACGATCTTGCTGTCGTCCACCGTGAGCAGACCCTTGATGGTGGCGATACCGCCGCCGTCCTTGGTGCCGAGGTTCTTGCTGACGTGCAGCCCCCGGATCGTGAGGGTGGCGTCCTTGTTGAAGAGGCCGCCGCCGACCTTGGCGGTGTTGCCGTTGACCTCGCCGTCCCAGACCTTCGTCCGGGCCGAGACGCTGGCGATGCCGCCGCCCTCGGCCGCGTTGTTGTGCTCGAAGGCGCTCTTGGTGATGTCGGCGGCTCCCTTGTAGTTGGCGAGCCCGCCGCCGGCCTTGTCGGCGCTGTTGTTGAAGAACTCGGACTTCTCCACGGTGAGCACACCGCCGTTGAGGAGGCCACCACCGTTGCCGGCGGAGCTGTTGTCCTCGAACTTGCTCTCGTGTACGGCCAGGTGACCGTCGTTGAAGATAGCCCCGCCGCCGCCGTCCTTGGCGAGTGCGGTGCTGTCCGAGATCGTGACCCGCTTGATCGTGGCCGTGGCGCCGTGGTCGATCGAGATCGCGCCGCCTTCGTCCGCCCGCCCGTTCTCCAGGAAGACCTCGCTCAACTCCAGCTCGCCACCGTCCCGGACGGTGAAGAAGCGGAAGTCCTTGGCGTACGTGTCGCGGGTGATGGTCGCGCCCTCACCCTTGATCTTGATCGGCGCCTTGATCACCGGCAGTCCGGACCGGTCGTTGCTCTTCTTGGGGTACTTCGTGCCCTCGACGCCGCCCAGGGTCTCCGGGGCCTCGGTGCTACCGGGAACAGCGGTCGTCCCGGTGGCGCCGGTGGTACCCGTGGCGCCCTTCGCCCCGGTGGTGCCCGTGGCATCCATGGTGCTGGTGCCCTCGGCCGACTCGGACGACGGCGTGAAGTTCTTCTCGCCCTTGCCGCCCTTGCCGTTGTGCTTCTCGCCGCTGTGGTCCGAGGCGGTGAGCGTGTAGGTGCACTTCGGTGCGAGCTTGAGGGTGCCGCCACCCTCGGCGTTGGCGTGGACCAGTGCGGCGATGAGCTTGTCGGGGTCGCACGGTACGGACGTCACCTTCTCGTCCTCGCGCTTGTCCGAGCCACAGCCCTCACGGCCACCCTCGGACCCGCCGTTCCAGCCCGAGCCCTCCGAGCCCGAGCCGGTCGAGCCGGAACCCTGCCAGCCCGAGCCGTTCTCGCCGCCGCCCTGGGACCCGCCGTGCCAGCGAGTGCTGTCGGAGCCGGGAGCCTCCCCGGACCCGCTGTTCTCGCCGCCACCCTGCGAGCCGCCCTGCCAGGCGGACCCGCCTTCGGAGCCGCCCTGCCAGCCAGAGCCGCCCTCCGAGCCACTCTGCGAGCCGCCCTGGGAGCCGCCCTGCCAGCCGGAGCCGCCGTGCGACTCCTTGGAGTCCTTGTTCTCGGACTCCGCTTTCGGGTCCTTGGTCGGTCCGGCCTTGGGGTCCTTCGTCGCCGTCGGTCCGGCCTTGGGGTCCTTGGACGCCGTCGGCCCGGCCTTCGGGTCCTTGGTCGCGGTCGGCCCGGCCTTCGGGTCCTTGGACGCCGTCGGTCCGGCCTTCGGGTCCTTGGACGCCGTCGGTCCAGCCTTCGGGTCCTTGGACGCCGGTCCGGCCTTCGGGTCCTTGGGGTCCTCGGCCTTCTTGTCGTCGTGGCCCTGCCAGCCGCCACCGGGCTTGCAGTAGTCCTGCCAGTTGCCGCCCCGGGGGTCCCCGCCCTCGTGCTTGCCGTTCGGGTCCTTCGGGTCGGCCGGTCCGGCCTTCGGGTCCTTGGGATCGTGCTTGCCCGGGTCCTTGCCGCCGTCCTTGTCGTTGTCGGCGGCGACGACGGACAACTGCCCCAGGTCCACGTCTGCCAGACCCTTGTCTCCGGCCATCGTGGCCACGCCGGCCAGGCCGGCCGCGCCGACTACCAGGCTGCCGGCGACGATTCCCCCGGCTAAGAACCAGCGGGACCGCCGCCTTTTCGGCCGCGTCGTGGGCTGACCGGGATCCACGTGGCTCCCTTGGAATTCGGACATCAAGCTCCCTGCCTTTCGAATACAAGACACGGCCGCACCAACTGGGGCGCGGAGGGCCACAAATAGGTTGTAGCCACTTAACGTCACCGTACGGCCACCATCAGTGCATCGCGGGCCTATATGAAGAAAACCCACGAACCAGTGGAATTCAGGCCGCTCCACGCTCGAAAAGCGCTAACCGGATCGATGCGGGCCAGATCGTGGCAATCCAATTTCGGGCAGGAAAAGCAGGTCGTGACTTCGTCGGACGTATCGCCCTAACGTTCTGAGGCGGCCGGCCGGGGCACAATTCGTACATCGAGCACAGGGCGCCCATCCGGCGCGTTGCGGTGGTACCCGCGTGAAAGCGTCCGTATCAGGGTCAGGGTTCCTCCGGATGGCATCACGGACGCACCGTCGGGAGACTGAGCAGGTGAGTGGCCTGATCGACGACCACGTTTCGGCGATTGGTGACCGGTTGCGCGGTTCCGTCCGGTTGCGAGCGGACATTCTGGCCGAAATCAGGGACGGGCTGGTCGACGCCGCCGAGGCGTACCAGCGGGCCGGTCTGACCGGCCCGGAGGCGCAGCGGAAGGCCGTCCGGGAGTTCGGGCCGGCCCGGCAGATCGCCGCCGACCTGCAACACGTGCTGGCGGTGGCACAGGGCCGACGTACGGCGCTGCTGCTGTTCGTGGTGCTCGGCGCCCAGTACGCAGGGTCCGAGCTGTTCGGCCGGACCGGCGGCTGGCAGCAGTTGTGGGAGGGTGTCCCGCCGGGGCCGGGGTACCTGTGGCTGGCCCGGGCGACCGACGTGTTCTCCGGGCTCGCCCTGGTCGCCGCCGTCGTCGCGGCCGTCCTGCTGCGCTGGGGACTGCGGCACTTCGACATCCGGCTGGCGGCGATCCGACTGACCGCCGTACTCGCCTCGGTGGTGGTCGGGGTCGGCATGGTCTGCGGTGCACTGCTGACCGTACTGGCGCCCGGGGACGGGGGCGTGCGGGTACTGGTCGGCGGGGTGGGCTGGGCCGTCTCGTCGGCGTTGCTGCTCGCCTCGGCCCGACACTGCTGGCTGGCCGCCGCCGAGCGGCCGGACCTTCGTGTGGCGACACGAGTGGCCAGGTCGGGGGCGAGCCGCTGAGGGCCGGTTCGCACGGCTGGACGATTGGTCGTACTCTCCGGCCGTGACCGACGGGGACATCCGCCACCGCCCACCGGCCGACGACCAGCCGCCGCCCGGCTATCCATCGGCGCACCCCGGCGCCGAACCGGAACCCCACCACCGGCAGACACCCACCAGCTACGAGCCCACCAGCTACGAGCCCGCCGGCTACCAGCCGAGCGGCTACCAGCCTGGCAGCTTCCAGCCCTCGGGCTACCAGACCAGCGGCTACCAGACCGGCGGTTACCAGACCGGCGGCTACGAGCCTGGCGGCTACCAGACCGCAGGCCACGAGCCCACGGGCTACGAGCCTGGCCGGTACCAGTCGGCGCCGGTCGGGTACCAGGTGCCGCCGGCCTATCCGGTGCCGGGCGGGTACCCGGGGTCGGGCGGTTATCCGCCGCCCGGCGGTTATCCGCCACCGGCGGGGCTCGTCGCGGCACCGCGTCGCCGCCGGTGGCCGCTGTGGGTGGCCCTCGGCACCGTCATGGCACTCCTGCTCTGCGCGGCCCCGGTCGCGATCGGGGCGGTCCTGCTCGGCCGGGCCGCCGACCGTCCCGCCGACGCGTCCGGCGCGGTCGAGGCGGCGCCCAGCCCGAAGGCCGGCGACCCGGTCCCGGTCACCGGTAACTGGCTCACCGAGCAGATCGCCGGCCTGCTCGACGGGCAGGCGAAGGCGCTGCTCGGCGGCGACGAGAACGGGTACCTCGCGGTCGCCGAGCCGAACACGCCGGTCGCCCGGCAACTGCGGCGGGACTTCCGGACCCTGCGCGCGATGCGGGTCAGCAAGTGGCAGCCGGTGGTCCGGGGCAAGGTGAGCCAACTCGGTACGCCCGGCGAGTGGCGGGCCAACCTCACCGTCGCGCACTGCTTCGTGAGCCCGACCTGCGAGCCGAACGAGATCACCATGGTCACCCGGTGGAAGGACACCGCCGGCAAGCCGAGACTCTTCGCGATCGACACCGAGGAGGCCGGCGGGCCGAGCCGGCCACGCCCCTGGGAGAGCGACGAACTGGTCGCCTCGATCGGCGAGCGGACCCTGGTCGCCGCACCCCGGGCGTTCCGGGACCGGCTGCCGGACCTGCTGCGCGAGGGGGAGCGGGCGGCCAAGGTCGCCGACCGGTACGCCGTGGACGGGTCCCCGCCGGAGCGCTACCTGATCTTCTACGCCGGCCCGAACGAATGGGAACGCTGGTACGGCGGCGACCGCCCGGACTGGACCGCCGGGTACGCCGTCTCGGTCGGCGGCGACCAGTACGACCTGGTGCTCAACTCGAAAGCCGTCGTGCCGGGCCAGTACGCCGACCTGATGCGGCACGAGCTGACCCACGCCTCCTCGCTGGCCGGCGCCGGCCGGATTCCCGACGACGCCTGGTGGCTGGTGGAGGGGGTCGCCGAGCAGGCGGCGGCCGGCGGCCGGGCGGCGAGCCGGTACGACAGCCTGGCCGAGGTCGAGCGGCTGGTCGACTCCGGCTGGAACGGCGAGTTGGCGGACGTGGCGCCGAGTGGCGGCTCCGAGGACTGGCACGTCGCCGGCAGCTACGGCGTCGGTTACCTCGCCGTCCGGCACCTCGTCGACCGGTTCGGCGAGCAGAAGGTGCTCAACTTCTTCAAACTCGTGGTGCACGACAGCCGCTCCGAGGTGGACGCCTCGCGGGAGGCGTTCGGCCGGGACTGGGCGAAGCTGCACGACGAGTGCGTGGCGTACGTGAAGAAGACCGCTTCCTGACCGGAGGCGGCTCGACGGGCTCGCCGCCGCGTGGCTCGACGGCAACGACGCGTGACTCGACGGCAACGGCGTGTGGCGCGGCTACAACGGTGTGTGGTGCGGTGGCAACGGCGTGTGGCGCAGCCGCCCGCGCGTCCTGACCGGCGCGGCGGGTGGTAGCTCGTACCATGGCGGCGTGCGTCGCGCCTCTCCGCCGCGCCTGCCCGCAGCTCCGCGGCCCCGTCGTTCCGGGCTGGCCGCCGGCCTCCTCGCCTCCGCCGTCCTGTTCGGCCTCTCCGCCGCCTCCTGCGAGTCCGACGAGCAGGTCGGGCTGGCCAGTGCGGCCCGAGCCGACGTCGCCGAACTGGTCGACGCGCCGGCCAGCGTGACGGCCCGCGCTGCGGCGACCTTGAGCGCGCCCGCCGACGGCACCCTGGCCGAGCTGCGGGTCGGCCCCGGTGACCGGGTCCGGGCGGGCCGGGTGCTCGCCGTCATCGACTCGCCGTCGGCCCGGGAGCGGCTGGCCAGGGCGCGCCGGGCCCTCGACGCGGCCCGGAGCGCCGGGCGCGGGATCGGCGGCGGCGCCGACCTGGCCCGGTTGCGGCGCGGCACGGACCGGGCGGCGGACGAGGCGTTCCGGGCCGCTCGGGCCGCCGCCGGCAGGATCACCGACCCACAGGCCCGGGCCGCGCTGCTCGCCCAGGTCAGGATCGCGGAGCGGCAGTACACGGCGGCGGCCGACAGCGTGGGCGAGGCGGTACGAGCCGTGCAGCGGGGCGTCGCCGGACTCGGCTCGGCGGTACGGGCGCTCTCCGCCGCCCAGCGTCTCCAGGCCGAGCAGGCGTACGACCTGGCGAAGGCGACCGTCGACGCCCTCGTGCTGCGGGCCCCGATCGGCGGGGTGGTGCAGCTCGGCGGTCCCGCGTCGCCGGCCGGTGGCGTTCCCGCCGACGCGCTGGCCGGACTGCTCGCCGGTACCGGCGGGCTCGGTCTGCCGGCCGGGGTCGATCCGGCCGGTGGGCCCGGCGGGCGCGGCCCGACCGCACCGGTGGCCGGGGTCGACGGCGCCGTGCCGGTCGGCGGCCGGGTGAGTGCGGGTACCCCGGTGTTGACCGTGGTGGACCTGACCGACCTCGGACTGGTCGCCGAGGTGGACGAGACGGACGTGTTGCTGGTCGCCGAGGGGGTGCCGGCGAGCGTGGAACTCGACGCCGCCACCGGGGCGGAGTATTCGGCCCGGGTCCGCTCGGTCGACGTACTGCCGACCGCGTCGGCGCGGGGCGGTGTCTCGTACCGGGTGCGGTTGGCGCTCGGTCCGGGACGGTTCACCGACGGGCGGCCCGCCCCGGCTCCCCGCCCCGGGATGAGCGCGGTCGTCCGGCTCCGGGTACGCGAGGCGACCGGCGCGGTGACCGTGCCGGCGGCGGCGGTGCAGTCGGACGGAGCCAGGGACGCGGTCTGGGTGGTCCGGGAGGGGATAGCCGAACGGGTGCCGGTGACGGTCGGGGTGCAGGGGCAGGAACTGGTGCAGATCGTCAGCGGGGTGCAGCCCGGCCAGCAGGTGGTGGTCAGCGGGGCGGACCAGGTGCGGTCCGGAGAGCGGGTCCGGTGACCGGACCGCCGGTGGGCAGCTCCGAGGACGGATCATCGGGCGCGGGCGGGGTCGAACTTCGCCGACCCGGTCGCCCGGTGGCCGGTGGACCGGGCCGTCGCTCCGGCGTGGCGGTCGAGGCGGTCGACCTGGTCCGGACGTACGACCTGGGCGGCGTGTCGGTGAGCGCGTTGCGCGGTGTCTCGCTGACCATCGCCGCCGGGGACTACGTGGCGGTCGTCGGGCCGTCCGGATCGGGCAAGTCGACTCTGATGCACCTGCTCGGCGGCCTGGACCGGCCCACCTCCGGCCGGCTGGTCATCGGCGGCCGGGACGTCGCCACCCTGGACGCCGGGGAACTCGCCAGGCTGCGCAACGAGACCATCGGCTTCGTCTTCCAGTCCTTCCACCTGCTGCCCCGGACCTCGGCGGTCGACAACGTAGCGCTGCCGCTGGTCTACCGGGGGATCGGCGGGCGGCGACGGCGGGAGCTGGCGGCGGCGATGCTCGGCCGGGTGGGCCTCGGGCACCGGCTGGACCACCGGCCCAACCAGCTCTCCGGCGGGGAGCAGCAGCGGGTGGCGATCGCCCGGGCCCTGGTCACCGATCCGGTGCTGCTGCTCGCCGACGAGCCGACCGGCAATCTCGACAGCGCGACCGGCGAGTCGGTGTTGACCCTGCTGGAGGAGTTGAACGCCGACTCCGGGGTGGCGCTGGTGCTGGTGACCCACGACCGCGAGGTCGCCGGGCGGGCGCACCGGCAGGTCGTGATGCGGGACGGAGCCGTCGTCGTACCGGCAGCGGCGGAGCCGGGAGCGGAGACCGGGCCGGGTTCGGCGACGGTCGTGCCGGCGGCCCGGCGGCGGCCTGAGATAGTAGACCCCGCTCCCAGCGCGGAGCCCCGACGAGCGTCCGGAAGCGACTCGGGGCACCCGTCCGGTGGCTCCGGTGGCGCCACCGGAGCCACCGGACGCCGCGGGGTCGGCGACGAGTCGCCGGAGAGCGCGGCGAGCGCGGGGAGCCTCGGGAGCGCGGGGAGCCTGGGAGGCGCGGAGAGCGCAGGGAGCGCGGAGAGCCCGGGGAGCGCGGAGAGCCCGGGGAGCGCGGAGAGCCCGGGGAGCGCCTCGTGAGGATCGCCGAGGCGTGGCGGGTCGCGCTGGACGCGCTGGCGGCGAACCGGCTGCGAAGCATGCTCACCATGCTCGGGGTGGTGATCGGGGTGGCCGCCGTGGTGGTGCTGGTCGCCATCGGCACCGGCGCCAGGCGGGAGGTGGAGCAGCAGGTCGAGGGGTTGGGCTCGAACCTGGTCGTGGTGGTGCCCGGCCGGCTCGACTTCGGCGCGGCGCCGGCCGTCTCCCGACTGTCGCTGGCCGACGTCGAGGCGGTCAACCGGGTGGTCGGCGATCCGCGCCGGGTGGCGGTCACGGTCACCTCCGGCGAGACGGTACGCGCCGGTACCCGCTCGGCGTTCACCACCGTGCAGGGCGTACTGGAGACCACGCCCGAGGTGTTCGTCCGAAAACTCGACCAGGGCAGTTACCTGACGGCGTCCGATGTGGACACCAGTCGCCGGGTGGCGGTGCTCGGTGCCACGGTGGCCGGTACCCTCTTCGGCGACCGGGAACCGGTCGGCCAGCAGGTGGCGATCGCCGGCGTACGGTTCCGGGTGGTCGGGGTCTTCGCCCCGCTCGGCCAGAGTCTCGGGGTGGACCGGGACGACGAGGTGCACATCCCGGTGACCGCCGCGCACCGGCTCTACGGCACCCAGCGGATCGACGGCATCGCGATCAAGGCACCGGACCGGGCGGAGATCGACGCCCTCGGCGCCCGGGTCGTCGCCGAGCTGTCCCGGCGGCATCCCGACACCGAGTTCAGCGCGGTGACCCAGGAGCAGATCCTCGGCGTACTCGGCGACATCCTCGGCGTGCTGACCGGGGTGCTGGCCGCGATCGCCGGCATATCGCTGCTGGTGGGCGGTGTCGGGGTCTCCAACATCATGCTGGTCTCGGTACGCGAGCGGACCCGGGAGATCGGCCTGCGCAAGGCGGTCGGCGCCCGGCCCCGGGACATCGGGATCCAGTTCCTGCTGGAGGCGGTACTGCTGACCGCGCTCGGCGGGGTGCTCGGGATGGGTCTGGGGGTGGGCGCCGCGCTGCTGGTGGCCGCCCTCTCCCCGGTACCGGCGGTGGTCACCTGGTGGTCGCTGGCGCTCTCCTTCGGGGTCTCGGCAACGGTCGGGATCGTCTTCGGGGTGGTACCGGCGCAGCGGGCCGGGCGGTTGGACCCGGTGGTGGCACTCCGGGCCGAATGACCGTCGGCGAGCCTTTCGACCCTCCCTCCCGCTCTCTGGTCGTCAGGGGTGACGGATGGGGCGAACCGGCCCCGTCGTCCGGGTCGACGGGGTCCGGCGGGCGTTCCCAGGTGTCGACGGGCGAGTCAGTGATGATCAATTGCCCGAAGGGATCGCGTCGGTCACAGCCGTCCCGTTACCGTACTGGTAACACGCGCGTAGCTGCGGCGCGGAAGCATCCCGCCGGGCACGCGCCGGGGATTGGGATGGGTTGGTGAGCCATGGCAGGATCACCACAACCGGACAGCCGAATGCCGGAGGTCAGGTTCCTGACCGTCGCCGAGGTGGCGACGTTGATGCGGGTGTCGAAGATGACGGTCTACCGGCTGGTGCACTCCGGCGAGTTGACCGCGGTCCGGGTGGGTCGGTCGTTCCGGGTACCGGAGCACGCCGTGCACGAATATCTGCGCGGCGCCTTTCAGGAGACCGCCTGACGGCTGATCGGCGACGACGGCGGGCGCTCGGCGGGCCGGTACCGGCGCGGGACGGTCGGGGGTTCCGGAGCGCGCCGGGCGGCTCGGCGTGGGGGCGCTTTCGCCCGGCCGACGACGCAGCGCTAGTCTGGACCGCGACCGTGGCCACGTGCCGATCTGGGTGTGAACCCGTCGTGCCGGTCCGGTCCGTTGTCCAGCTCGGTAGCCGGCGGCACCCTCGGGTGACTCCGGTCCGATCAGCACGTCGCATCAGAAGGGCTGTCGTATGGGCTCGGTGGTCAAGAAGCGCCGCAAGCGCATGGCCAAGAAGAAGCACCGCAAGCTGCTGCGCAAGACCCGCGTCCAGCGTCGCCGTCTCGGCAAGTGACCCTGGCCGGGCGTTCGCCCGGCCGGCGGTGAGCCGGTCAGCTGTCGACCTTCGGAGGCCCACGTGACGACGTCGCGGCGGTCCGGGCCCGGCCCGGGTCGTCCCGCGCGGAGCGCGAGGTGACCCCCGGTAGCACCCCCGGTGCGCCGGGGGTCGTCGTGGTGACCGGAGTCAGCCGGTTCCTCGGCGCGCACGTGGCGGCGCGACTCGTCGCCGACGACCGGATCGCCCGGGTCGTCGGTCTCGACGTGCACGAACCGGCGCCCGAGATCGCCGGGCTGCTCGACGGCGTCGAGCGGGTCCGGGCCGACGCCGGTGCGGTCGGCACCATCGTCGACGAGCTGGGTGCCGACGCCGTCGTGCACCTTGCGCTGCTCACCGCCGCCGATCCGCAACACGGCGGCCGGGCGGCGATGAAGGAGCAGAACGTCATCGGCACGATGCAACTGCTCGCCGCCGCCCAGCGGGCACCCCGGCTGCGCAAGCTGGTCGTGCGCTCGTCCACCGCCGCGTACGGGGCGTCGTTCCGGGACCCGGCGGTCTTCACCGAGGACACCGAGCCCCGGGCGGTGCCGCGCGGCGGGTTCGCCCGGGACATCCTCGACATCGAGGGGTACGTCCGCGGCTTCCGTCGACGCCGTCCCGACGTCACCGCCACCGTGCTGCGCTTCGCGCCGTTCATCGGCTCGATGGCGAACACCACTCTGACCAGGTATTTCGCCCAGCCCGTGGTGCCGACCGTGCTCGGCCGGGACCCCCGGCTCCAGTTCGTGCACTTCGACGACGTGCTGGAGGTGCTGCACCGGTCGGTGGTGGAGGAGCACGCCGGGACGTTCAACGTCGCCGGGCCGGGGGTGCTGGCGCTGTCCCAGGCGATCCGCCGGGCCGGCCGGGTCGCCCTGCCGGTGGTCGAGCCGGGGCTCTCCGGCGCGGCCGGGCTCGCCCGGGTGTTCGGCTTCGGGCGGTACGGCCTCGACCAGGTCGACCTGTTCGTGCACGGCCGGGTGGTCGACACCACCAGGCTGACCAGTGAATACGGCTTCACCCCGCGCTCCACCGCCGCCGCCTTCGACGAGTTCATCGCCAGCCACACCGACGGGACGGTGCTCGGGCCGGAGCAGCTCCGGCGGGCCGAACAGGCGATCATGGACGGCGTCCGGCACACCCGGGCCACCGTCCGGGAGCGGATCGGTCAACTCGGCCAGGCCGACGGCGCCGGGCCGGTGCAGCGGGGCGACCGATGAACGCCAACGACAACGGCAACGGCCGGCGTACCGCCGATGGCAACGGCCGGAGTGCCGGGACCGGCGGGGACGGCCGGAGTGCCGCCGACGGCAACGGTCGGAGTGCGGGCACCGGCGGGGACGGTCGGAGTGCCGGTGGCGGGGACGGTCGGGGTATCGGGACCGGTGGAGACGGGGAGAACGCGGCGGTGCGGCACGACCCGGAGAGTGCGGCCGAGCCGCGGTACGGCGTACCCCCGGCGGACGACGTCGCGGAGCTGGACCGGCCGGCGCGGCGCAACGGGCACCGGCCCCGGCCGATCGGGTCGGCGGTGGCCGACCGGCCCGGGGACGTGTGGGACCGGCGGGTCGCCGCCGGGCTGGCCTTCCTGCGCCGACGGCTCTCCGGCCAGTACGAGGTCGACGAGTTCGGCTTCGACCCCGAGCTGACCGACCAGGTCTTCCATCCGGTGCTGCGCCGGCTCTACCGCGACTGGTTCCGCACCGAGGTCTTCGGCATCGAGAACCTGCCGGTCGACGGGGCCGGCCTGGTGGTGGGCAACCACTCCGGCACCGTCGCGATGGACGCGCTGGTGCTGTCGGCGGTGCTGCACGACCGGCACCCCGCGCACCGCTACCTGCGGCTGCTCGGCGCCGACCTGGTCTTCCGGATGCCGGTCGTCTCCGAGCTGGTCCGCAAGACCGGCGGCACGGTCGCCTGCAACCCGGACGCCGAGCGGCTGCTCGCCCGGGGCGAACTGGTCGGCGTCTTCCCCGAGGGGTTCAAGGGCGTCGGCAAGCTCTACGCGGACCGCTACAAGCTGCAACGGTTCGGCCGGGGCGGTTTCGTCTCCGCCGCGCTCCGTACCGGTACCCCGATCATCCCGGTGGCGATCGTCGGCGCCGAGGAGACGTACCCGATGCTCGCCGACATCAAGCCGCTGGCCCGACTGCTCAAGCTGCCGTACTTCCCGGTGACGCCGACCTTCCCGTGGCTCGGTCCGCTCGGCGCGGTGCCGCTGCCCAGCAAGTGGCTGATCGAGTTCTGCCCGCCGATCCCCACCGACCACCTGGTCGACTCGGCCGACGATCCGCTTGTCGTCTTCAACCTCGCCGACCAGGTACGCGAGACCATCCAGCAGACCCTGCACCAGTTGCTGGAGAAGCGCCCCGACCCGTTCGGCCCCTGACCCCGCCGTTCCGTCGGCCCGCGTCGAGACCCGTCCAGCCATTCACCCGTCCACCCGCTCACCGTCCACCCGTCCGGGCAGCGGGTCAGCGGGTCAGTCGGTCAGCGGGTCAGCGGGTCAGTCGGCGGCGACGCATCGCCAGGCCGGCGGTCACCGCGCCGGCCACCAGCCCGGCCGCGACGGTCGAGGGTACGGCGATCCGGGCCGCCTTCCGGCCGGTCCGGAAGTCGTGGACCGACCAGCCCCGTTCCCGGGCGTGCCGGAGCAGCGTGCCGTCCGGGTTGATCGCCACCGCCCGACCGACGGCGGAGAGCATCGGCAGGTCGTTGGCGGAGTCGCTGTACGCGGCACAGCGGTCGAGATCCAGCCCCTCCACCGCGGCGAGCTGGGCCACCGCGTCCGCCTTGGCCGGCCCGTGCATCAGGTCGCCGACCAGCCGGCCGGTGTACGCGCCGTCCCGGATCTCGGCGACGGTGCCGATCGCGCCGGTCAGGCCGAGCCGGGCCGCGATGATCCGGCCGATCTCCACCGGGGCGGCGGTGACCAGCCAGACCCGCTGACCGGCGTCCAGGTGCTGCTGGGCCAGGGCCCGGCTGCCGGCCCAGATCCGGGGCGCCATCAGCTCGTCGAAAATCTCCTCGGTGAGCCGTTCGACGTCCTCGACCCGCCAGCCCGCGACGAAGGCCAGCGCGGCCTCCTTGACCCGGGACATGCTGCCGGCGTGCTCGACGGCGAGTACCCGGAACCGGAGCTGCTGCCAGGCGAACCGGGCCAGGTCGCCGGTGGTGAGGTAGTTGCGGGCCGCCAGGCCACGGGCGAACCAGTAGATGGAGGCGCCCTGCATCACCGTGTTGTCCACGTCGAAGAAGGCGGCGGCGCAGGGGTCGGTCCGGGCCGGGGCCGTGGGTGGGGCGTCCGGTCCCGAGGCGGCCCAGCCTGCGGTGTGACCGTGCTCGTCGGTGCTGATCGTCACCTTGCGGGCCCGGGCCACGCGGGAACCTCCTCGCTACGCGTACACAGCGAGGGTAGCCGGATCGGCCCTGACGTACCCGGAGTCCGACGAGCGAGGGTAGCCGGATCGGCCCTGACGTACCCGGAGTCCGACGGTCGCCGCCCGTTCCGGGCCGAGGTGGACGTCGAACGAGGACGAGGCCGAGGCCGGTGCGCCGACGGGATGCGCAGGCTCAGCCGCCGACCCGGTGTACGGGTTCGCTGGTGGTCCGGTCGCGTACCGGGGGCGGCTGCTCCTGGCTCGGCGTGGGGGCCGGGTCCCGGGGTGCCGGTGTCCGCTCCGTCGGGGTACGCGGCGGCTCCGCCTCGGTACGGCTGCCGCTGTCCCCCTCGACCGTCGGTGTCGACGTGTCCGGCGGAGTACTGGTCGAGCCCCGGGTCACCGGGCAGGCCCGGGGCAGCGGTCCGATCGAGTCGGCTCGGCCGGTCGCGCCGGCACCGCAGGCCAGTGCGGCCCGAAGGCTGTCCGCCCGGTTCTGTACGGCGTCGAGCAGTACGAGCGAGTCGTTGGCCCGGCTCCGGGTGGCCCGGGTGGTGTCCTCGAAGAGGCGGACGACCTGTGGTCGCTGCTGGCGCAGGAAGCTGTCCACGGCGTCGAGCGCGGCCGGGTCCCGTCGTTGCGCCGAGGCGCTGGTCAGCAGTTTGATGCCCTGCCGGGTGTCGGCGTCCATGTCGTCGAGGACGGCGGAGAAGCCGAAGTTCTGACCGCCGACCGCGACCGCCTCGGCGAGCCGGGTACGGGCGAAGTCGAGGAAGAGCTGGCCACGGCTGAGGTCGGAACTGGCCAGGGCGAGCTGAGCGCGTTCGGTGTGCCGCTTCATGCCGTACAGCGCGTCGCCGGGTACGGCGTTCTCGCTGGCGGCGGACATCCCGGAGACCGCGATGGCGCCGACCGCGACGCCGATCACGACCGCGCCACGGGCGCGGGCCCGGGTGCGCGGACCCCGGAAGGCGGGCTGACCGGTACGGCGGGTCGCCGGCTGCCCGCCGCCGTCGACGATGGCGTCGTCGGTGGCGGTCGCGCCGATGCCCTCCCGTTCGGCGGTGGCGACGAGCATGGCCCGCAGGCCGGCCCGGAAGTCGGGGTCGACCTCGACGGTGGAGCGGGCGTCCCGGAGCCGTTGCCCGATCGCCAGCGGTTGCGCGAGGTCGTCGTCGACGCGGGACCGGATGTGGTGGCGACGGCCCCCGTTGGCCTCGTCGAGCAGTTGCGCGAAGCGCTCGGCGCGCTGGCGGTAGAAGGTCTTCCAACTCACCGCCGACACCTCCCTTCGCTGGTCGCGACACTGCGGTCGGCGTCGTCTCGCCGCCTGCGGATGCGACGGTGGCTGACTTCAGGACCTGGCCACGGTGCCCGGGGCCGGATCCGCTGTCCGACCGACCGGCCGGAAGGATGTCGAACCAACCACCGGTCGCACCGGGACAAACGGTCGGCGGGGGTGGGCGGTTACGGGCCCGCGCCGGGAAATACTACGAAGAGTGAGCGGGGTCACGGAGCGTCGACCGGGCGTGTGGGAGCGCTTCACGGCTGGAATCCGTCCGGCAGCAGCCTGGCCAGTGCCCGGACCGCGCGGTACTGCAACGCCTTGATCGCACCCTCGTTCTTGCCCATCGCCTGGGCCGTCTCCGCCACCGAGAAGCCCTGTAGGAATCGCAGAACGATGCATTCCTGCTGCTCGGGGTTGAGTTGCTTGACGGCGGTCAGCAGCGCCACGTTGGTGATGTGCTCGACCACGGCCGCTTCCGGGCTGCCCTCCGGACCCCGATCCTCGCGGTCCGCATCCAGAACGTCACCCGTAGTAACTTCCAGTCGGTACCGGCCGGACTTGAAATGGTCCGCGACCAGGTTCCGGGCGATGGTCACCAGCCAGGCCCCCAGGTCACGGCCCTGCCAGGTGAAACTGCCGATACGTTTCAGTGCGCGCAGGAAGGTGTCCGAGGTCAGGTCCTCGGCGAGCTGCCGGTTGCCGACCCGGAAGTAGACGAACCGGAAGACGGTGTCGACGTACCGGTCGTAGATCAGGCCGAACGCCTCGGGCTCGCCGGCCTGGGCCCGTTCGACGAGTGCCCAGACCTCCCGGGCCGGATCGGACGGGTCCGGCCGGTCCGGGTAGCCGGTCGGGGAGCCGCCGCCCGAGCCCGTCGACTTCTCGGTGGCCGGTACGACCGGCAGCACCGCCGTCTCGGTCTCCGGCGCGTCGGTCCGGGGGCCTGCCTCGGCCGGCGACGACCCGGCCCCCGGCTGCGCGGGCATGGTCGGTCGGGTGGGACTGGCCACCCGACCGCCGACCGGTCGGGCGTTGCCACCCGGGGTGTTGTGCCGGGTCGGCGTCTCGTTCGGATGTGGACGGTTTCGGATCCGCTTCGAGCCCCCGTCGCCGCGTACCGCCAGGCTCAACATGTCGTCCATGGACACGCGAAGCCGGTCGAGGCCCTCGGTGAGGGCGAGGCGGGTGTTCCGCAGCTTGCCGCCGGTCGCTCCGTCGACGTATCCGTATGCGCTCACTGGACCTCCCCGGCCAGCCGAGGTCGCGGGACCGGTCGCCGGGACCGGGCCGCGATGGTGGCCGTACCCGCGCCGGGGTCGGCGCGATCCGGCACGGCGGTTCCGGGGTGCGCCGTACGACGGCACACGCCCCACAGCTGCTGGTGCAGTGCTCTCACAGGCACGGCGGCCTCCTCGGGCTGAGGGGTGTCGACTCACGGCAAAAGGGGTGAGCCGACCCGAGTGATGATAGGGCCAACGTCACCCATATGCGGCAAGTCCGTTACACAGAGCCAAAGTATTTCCGAAAGCCACCCGAACGGGGCGCACAGTTTGTGCGTTGTCAGATGCCTGACAATGGGTAGGCGAGCGCTCTGAGCAGGGAGAACGTGGAGACACGCCAATGCGCGGCAGGCCTTGGGCGTGCCGCGTGGGACGTGTTAGAAGCGGGGCACCGTCCGGGGTGGTCTATATCCGAAACCCCCTACGGTCTCGTGGACCGTACACCGGGTGGCAGGCGAAGTCGAGAGAGGTTCCATGTCGAGAGATGCCGGCGCCGGGGGTCGGTCCGGAGCGGACGTACCGGTCGGTCCGGGATGGCCGGTTGTGCGACCGCTGGAAGGGCCGGCGGCACAGGTGCGCGTCCGGCCCGGCACTGTGCCAGACTCAGCGACCGTGCAGGATGGACCGGACACCTCCACCGAACCGGCCGTGGTCACCCTGGCCGACCGGGTACGCCTGGCCGCCACCACCCGGCCCGACGATCCCGCGCTGCTCTGGCCGGACGGCGTACTGAGCTGGGCCGAACTGGACGGTGCGGCGGACCGGGTCGCCGCCGCGCTCCGCGCCCGGGTGCCCGAGCCGGCAGACGGCCGTCCGGCGCGGGTCGCGATCGCCCTGGCCAACTCGCCCGACTTCGCGGTCGCGCTCTTCGGCACCCAGCGGGCCGGACTGGTCGCGGTGCCGGTGAACCCGGCGCTGACCGGCCCGGAACTGCGGCACATCCTGGCCGACTCGGCGGCCACCCTACTGGTCTGCACCGACCAGGTCCGGGCGGCCGTCGACACCGTCCGGGCGGAGCTGCCGGCACTGACCGAACTGCACACCAGCCTGTCGAGCCTCATCGGACCAGCGACGACAGCGGCAGCGGGCGCGGGTCCGGCAGGTGTGGTGGCCGGGGCCGGCGGCGAGCCGGTCGACCCGCCGATCCGGACGGACCCGGAGGCGGTGGCGGTGCTGCTCTACACCTCCGGCACCACCGGCGAGCCGAAGGGCGCGATGCTGTCGCACCGGGCGCTGCTCGCCAACCACGAGCAGATCGGCCGGATCGAACCACCGGTGGTCGGGCCGGACGACCGGGTGCTGCTGGCCCTGCCGCTGTTCCACGCGTACGGGCTGAACGCGGGGCTGGGCGCGGTGGCGTACCACGGGGCGTGCGGGGTGCTCGTCGAGCGGTTCGACGCGGCGGCCGTACTGCAGGTGATCGCCCGGCACCAGGTGAGCGTGCTGGTCGGCGTACCGTCGATGTTCCTCGGTTGGACGATGCTGCCGGACGCACCGGCGGCGGCCGGGGTGCCGGCCGGCTCCGCGCTCCGCGCCGCGATGGCCTCGGTGCGGGTCGCCATCTGCGGCGCCGCCCCGCTCGCCGTCGGCGGCGCCACCCGGTTCGCCGAGGCGACCGGCCGGCAGATCCAGGTCGGATACGGCCTCACCGAGACCGCCCCGGTGCTGACCACGACGCTGTCCGGGCCGGCGGCGAAACCGAACTCGATCGGCCGGCCGATCCCCGGCGTCGAACTGCGGCTCGTCGCCGCCGACGGCGAGGAGTTGTGGCGGGACGGCTCCGCCGTCGAGCCGGACGACGACGGGGACGACGCGGACGAGCCCGGCCTGGAGTTCTACTCGCCCGGCACCGACCCCGGCGAGATCGTGGTCCGGGGCGCCAACCTCTTCTCCGGGTACTGGCCGGACGGGCACGGCGGACCGGACCCGGACGGCTGGTGGCGGACCGGCGACGTCGCGTACGCCGACGCCGAGGCCGACCTCTTCCTGGTGGACCGGCTCGGCGAACTGATCCTGGTAAACGGCTTCAACGTCTATCCGCAGGAGGTCGAGCGGGTCCTCGGCAGCCACCCGGAGGTGGTCGAGTCGGTGGTGTTCGGGGTACCGCATCCGGTGGCCGGCGAGGCCGTCACCGCGTACGTCGTGCGGGCCCCGGAGGGCAGCGTCTCGGTCGAGGAGCTGGCCGCACACTGCGCCCGCAGCCTGGCCAGGTTCAAGTGCCCGAGCAGGATAGAGTTCGTCCGGTCCCTGCCGCTCTCCGCGATTGGCCGGGTACGCAGGTCGGTGATCAGGCAGAGGGGCGCGAGTGACGACGAGTGAGCCCCGGTTGACGCTGATCACCCGGCCCGGCTGCCACCTCTGCGACGTCGCCAAGGAGGCCGTCGACCGGGTGGTGGCGGTGACCGGCGACCGGTGGACCGAGCGGGACGTCACCGGCGACCTCGAACTGGAGCGGGAGTACGGCGACCGGCTGCCGGTGGTGCTGCTCGACGGCCGCGAGCACGGCTACTGGCGGGTCGAGGAGGAGCGCCTGCTCCGCGACCTGACCGCCCCCCGCGACTGACCGAGGTCCGCGACCGACCGCCCTTTCCGACTGCTTCAGGGCCGAGGCGACCACCCGTGGGCCGAGGCCGATCCCGTCGGCCGTGTGACGTCGGTGACTTCGCGCCGCAGCGGGCGGCCGGCGGCGTGAGCCGGGTCGGTGCCGCCGCGTATCGTGCTCGGATGCGTGAGCACCTCGTCTGGGACTGGAACGGCACCCTGCTGGACGACCTGACCCTGGTCGTCGCCGCCACGAACGTCGCGTTGGCCGGTGCCGGCGGCCCGGCGGTGACCGCCGAGGAGCACCGTACGCAGTTCCGCCGGCCGATCGCCGACTACTACGCCGAAGTGCTGGGCCGGGCAGTGGACGCCGAGGAGTTCGGCCGGCTGGACCAGTTGTTCCACGAGGCGTACCGGGTCGGGCTGGCCAGTTGCGAGCTGGCCGCCGACGCCACCATCGCGATCCGGTCCTGGACCGGTACCCAGTCGCTGCTGTCGATGTGGTTCCACGACGAGCTGGTGCCGGCCGTCGACCGGTACGGGCTGACCGCCCTGTTCCGCCGGGTCGACGGGCTGCGCGGCACCGTCGGCGGCGAGCGGAAGGCCGGCCACCTGGCCCGGCACCTGGCGGAGTCCGGCATCGACGGTACGTCTGCGGTGCTGATCGGCGACTCGATCGACGATGCCGAGGCGGCCGACTCGGTGGGTGCCCGGTGCGTCCTCTACACCGGCGGGTTCACCGATTCGGCCCGGCTCCGCGCCGCCGGATGGCCGGTCGCCGACTCGCTCACCGAGGCTGTCGAACTCGCCGCCAAACTGGACTGACGATGCCGGGGTCGCAGGGCCGGCGACCGGGCCGGCCGTCGCTGCCGGCCGGCCGAGCGGGCGTGGCGGGGTCGGTTCAGCCGCGCAGGTAGGCGAGCACGGCCAGTACTCGGCGGTGCTGTTCCTCGTCCGGCGGCAGTTGCAGCTTGGTGAAGATGTTCCGGACGTGCTTCTCGACCGCACCGTCGCTGACCACCAGGGCCCGGGCGATGGCGGTGTTCGAGCGACCCTCGGCCATCAGCCCGAGCACCTCCCGCTCGCGCGGGGTCAGCTCCCGCAGCGGGTCGTCGCGGCGGCGCCGGACCAGTAGCTGGCCGACCACCTCCGGGTCGAGCACGGTGCCGCCCCCGGCGACCCGGTTCAGGGCGTCGAGGAACTCGTCGATCGCCGCCACCCGGTCCTTGAGCAGGTAGCCGATGCCGCCACCGCCGACGCCACCGCTCGGCTTGACGGTGGCGAGCAGATCGTCGGCGTACGACACCTCGACGTACTGGGAGAGCACCAGGATCGGGGTCCGGGGTACCCGCTGCCGGGCCTCCACCGCCGCCCGCAGCCCCTCGTCGGTGTGCGAGGGCGGCATCCGGACGTCCACGATCGAGACGTCGGGGCGGTGCGTGACGATGGCCTCGACCAGCGACGTGCCGTCACCGACCGCCGCCACCACCTCGTGGCCGTGCTCGGTCAGCAGGCGGACCAGACCCTCCCGGAGGAGCACCGCGTCATCGGCGATCACTACGCGCATGACGTTGTCTACCACCTCCGGCCCGTACTGCGGGTGCTGGCGTCCCGCCGGCACCGGAGCCGGGGCCGCCGCGTCCGCGTCCAGGACGGCAAGCGGCTGCTCGTCCGACTGCTCGTCGAGGGCGACCGGCTTGGGGTCGATGTCGTACGGGATGCCGGGGACGTTCAGCACGGCAGCTCGGCCCTGATCTCGGTCGGTCCGCCGGGCGGGCTGAGCACGGTGAGGGTGCCGTCGTTGGCGCGTACCCGGTCGGCGAGCCCGGCCAGGCCGTGCCCCTTGGAGAGGTGGGCGCCGCCCTCGCCGTCGTCGAGCACGACGATCCGCAGCGACCGGTCCTCCCGGGTCACCGTCAACCAGCACTCGGTGGCCCGGCTGTGCTTGGCGACGTTGGTCAGCGCCTCGGCCACCACGAAGTACGCCGTCGACTCGATCGCCGGGTCGGGCCGGCCCTCCCGGGTGCCGAGCCGGGGGTCGACGGCGAGTTCGACCGGGATCAGCCCGCGACCGGCGAGTGCGGCCAGCGCGCTGGGCAGGCCCCGGTCGACCAGGATCGGCGGGGCGATGCCCCGGGACAGCGCACGCAGCTCGGCGAGGGTGTCCCGGGTCTGGGCCAGCGCCTCGTCCAGGGTGCGCCGGGCCGCCTCCGGGTCCGAGTCGAGCTGCTGCTGAGCCCGGCTGAGGTCCATCGCCAGCCGGACCAGCCGCTGCTGCGGCCCGTCGTGGATGTCCCGTTCCAGCTTGCGCAGTGCGGTGGCCTCCGCCGAGACCGCGGCCCGCTTCTGCTCCTCCAGCACGGTGATCCGGTTGCGCATCTCGGCCACCCCGGTCAGCAGCGCCCGGCCGAGCCCGGCCTGCATAAGGGCGCAGCCCCGGACCACCACCGGAAGGGTGATCAGGAAGAACACCCCGAGGGCGGTGTTCACACCGATCCGGGCGGCGGCCGTGTCGCTGAGTCCGAGCAGTTGGTGCAGACCCTCGTCGTCCGGGCTCTGCGGGATCGCCCAGTCGTACGCCCAGTAGAGGGAGCCGCCGAGCGCGCCGAGCCACCAGACCGCGGTGATGATGAAGGTGCCGAGCGCCACCACCAGCCGTACCCAGCCGTGGGCGAGGTCGAGCCAGGACTGCGCGTCGGCGATCGGTACGAAGATCCGCCGCCAGGCGCTCGCCCCCGGGTCGGCGGTGCGGTAGTGGGGGCGTACCCGGGGCTGCCGGAGCACCGCCGGCATCCGCAGCCGTTCGATGTCGGCGAAGCCCCGGGCGGCGTAGAGGGTGCCGGCCAGGATCGGCAGTCCGGTCACCGTCACCGCGAGTCCGGCGCTGAGCGCGACCCCGGTGACGAGCACCACGAAGCTCGCCAGGGCGAGGGGGAGACCGAGGAACACGTACCCCGAGTCGATGGCGAGCTGGCGTAGCACGGTGCGGCCGGCGCCGGGTTCGGTGCCGGCGGCCACGCTGGTAGCGGTGGTCGTGGTCATGTTCTCGACGCTAGGCATCGGCGTGGTGTGTCCCCATCCCATCGGCTGGCCTCTTCACGGTAGGGCTGGCCCCACCCGGGGGCGGAATCCGCGCCGTCGACAGCACCGGGTGGTGGCCTCCGCCGGCCCCGGCGGCGCCGTTCCGGTCGGGGATCCGGCGACCGGATAACCGACGGATATCCGGTGGACCCCAGGGGATTGTCGCCGAATGCGATGGTGGAGCTCAGGAAATCCGTGGCGCATCGTGATTGCTGGATCGGTCGAAAGGGCTGGCCGATCGGCCGGCGTAGAAGCGGCGAGTTGGTCAGATAAGTCGGACTTAGGTAATAATCGCCGTGACGGCTCCGGTTGGGTCGCGTAACTGATCTTGTTTGTGGAGGCCCAGGTGAGGCGTTATCGCGGTCTATCAAGATCGCGATTTGTGCGTGTCTTCACAAGCGCCTACTCTGTTACTCCGACGAGCCCTGCTAGCACAGCCGGTCACAGCGGTCGCCAGCGGGTGCCCCGGAACGACCCGCCGGTCCGGCTGGTCGAGGATCGCATGGCACGGAGTCGCATGAGTCAGCACCGCCCCGTAGGCACGCCCGGCCGCGTCGGCGCCGTGCCGGCGCTTCCGGATCTTCCTGAGGCGACGGTCGCCCGGCTCCCCGAATACCTACGTGCCCTGCACAATCTCGCCGAAACCGGCCACGACACGGTCTCCAGCGAGGAGTTGGCGACGGCGGCCGGGGTCAACTCGGCCAAGCTGCGCAAGGACCTCTCACAGCTCGGCTCGTACGGCACCCGGGGCGTGGGCTACGACGTCGCCCTGCTGATCGACCAGATCGAGTTCGTGCTCGGGCTCACCCAGTGTCGGGCGGTCGCCCTGGTCGGCGTGGGTAATCTCGGTCACGCCCTCGCCGGGTACGCGGGCTTCGCCGGTCGCGGCTTCCGGATCGCGGCGCTCTTCGACGCCGACCCGGCCCGGCTCGGTGAAGTGATCAACGGGCTGGTGGTCCGGCACATCGACGAGTTTCCGCAGGTGGCCGCCGAGGAGAGCATCGCGATCGGGGTTATCGCCACCCCGGCCACCGCCGCGCAGGGCGTCGCCGACCAACTCGTCGCCGCCGGGGTGACCAGCATCCTCAACTTCGCGCCGTGCGTGCTCGTGGTGCCGGACGGCGTCGACGTCCGCAAGGTCGACCTCGCCATCGAGCTACAGATCCTCTCCTTCCACGAGCACCGCAAGGCGGCGCTGACCGGGCTGCCGGCCACCGCCGGGTCGGGACTCGCTCCGGCGGGCGCCGGACGGGCCACATCGAACGGCTCCTCCCCGGCGGGGCTGACCGCCCTGCCGGGCGGGCTCGCCGCCACCGGCACCACCGAGGCGGCGCCCACCGGAACGCTCCGGTCGACGAACGCGGAGGCTGTCGGCTCATGAATCTGCTCGTCGTCGGTGCGTCCCACCGCACCGCGCCGGTCGCCATCCTGGAGCGGCTCGCCGTCTCCGGCACCGAGCTGCCGGAGATGCTCGCCCGGCTGCTCGCCCAGCCGTACGTCGGCGAGGCGGTCGTCGTCTCCACCTGCAACCGGGTCGAGGTCTACGCCGCCGTCACCGGTTTCCACGGCGGGCTGGGGGACATCTGCGCGGTGCTGGCCGGGCACGCCGGGGCCGCCCCGGCCGAGCTGGCCAACCACCTCTACGTGCACTACGACGGCGCGGCGGTCGAGCACGCCTTCCGGGTCGCCGCCGGGCTCGACTCGATGGTGGTCGGCGAGGCGCAGATCCTCGGCCAACTGCGGGACGCCTACCACGCCGCCGGCGAGGCCGAGGCGCCCGGCCGGTTGCTGCACGAGCTGATGCAGCAGGCGCTGCGGGTGGGGAAGCGGGCACACGCCGAGACCGACATCGACCGGGCCGGGCAGAGCGTGGTCAGCGCCGCGCTCGACCTGGCCGCCACGCACTTCGGCGGCAGCGTCGAGGGCCGCCCGGTGCTGGTGGTCGGGGCCGGCTCGATGGGCGCGCTGGCCGTGGCGACGCTGTCCCGGCTGGGCGCCGGCCCGGTGGGGATAAGCAATCGGGGCCACGACCGGGCGCTCCGGCTGGCCGAGGCGTACGGCGCGACGGCGGTGCCGATCGCCGAACTCCCCACCGCGCTATCCACAGTGGACATAGTAGTCGCCGCCACCGCGTCGATCGAGCCGGTACTCACCCGGGAGACGGTGGCCCGGGCGCTGGGGAACCGCGCGACGGACCGGCCCGATCCACTGGTGCTGCTCGACCTCGCGGTACCCCGGGACATCGAGCCGGCGATCGCCGAGCTGCCCGGCACGGTGGTGGTCGACATCGACGGACTGGCCGCCGCCCAGCCGATCGGACCGGCCGCCGCCGACACCGCCGCCGTCACCCAGATCGTCGCCTCCGAGGTCGAGGCGTTCCTCACCTGGCTGCGCGGCGCGGACGTCGCGCCGACCGTGGCGGCACTGCGGGCCCGTGCCGACGAGGTGGTCAGCGCCGAGCTGCGCCGGCTCGGGCAGCGCCGGCCGGACCTGACCGACGACCAGCGTGCCGAGGTGAGCCACACGGTGCACCGGGTGGTGCAGCGGCTGCTGCACTCGCCGACGGTGCGGGTCCGGCAACTCGCCGCCGAACCCGGCGGAGACCAGTACGCCGCCCTGCTCCGGGAGCTCTTCGACCTGGAGGTACCGGTCACCTCCCAGGCGGACACCGTTCCGGAACTGGCCGCCGCCGAGCTGGCCGGGGTGCCCGCCGGCAACCGGTTGACCGGTCTCGCCGGCCTGCCCGGCCTCGGTGACCTGCCGGCCATCGGCGGTCAGGCCGACCTCGGCACCGGCCCCGCCCTGCGCGCCCCGGTGCCCCGACAGCAGTCCGGAGGAGAACGATGACCCAGGTTCGGGCCGATGCCGGCCGGGCCGCCGGCGCGGCGCGGAGCGACCTCGCCGGGTGCACCGGGATGACGGCATGGAGCGGGACGACGGCGTGGAGCGAGATGACGGCGTGGAGCGGGGTGACGGCGTGGAGCGGGGTGACGGCATGACCGCGCTGCGGCTCGGCACCCGGGGCAGTGCGCTCGCCCTCGCCCAGTCCCGGGGCTTCGCCGACGCCCTGACGGCGGCCACCGGCCGCGAGGTCGAACTGGTCGAGATCGTCACCGCCGGCGACCGGTCGAGCGCGCCGGTGCACCGGTTGGGGGTCGGGGTCTTCGTCTCGGCGCTGCGCGACGCGCTGGCCGCCAACGAGATCGACTTCGCGGTCCACTCGTACAAGGACCTGCCCACGGCCGGGCAGGCGGGGCTGCACATCGCGGCCGTACCGCCCCGGGAGGACCCGCGCGACGCGCTGGTCGCCAAGGACGGCCGTACGCTGGCCGAACTGCCGCCCGGCGCCACGGTCGGCACCGGTGCGCTGCGCCGGATCGCCCAGTTGCACGCGCTCGGACTCCAGCTCACGGTGGTACCGATCCGCGGCAACGTGGACACCCGCGTCAGGCGGGTGCACGGCCCGGAGGCGGATCTCGACGCGGTGGTGCTGGCCCGGGCCGGGCTGGTCCGACTGGGTCGGGCCGAGGAGATCACCGAAACCATCGACCCGATGCTGATGCTGCCGGCACCCGCCCAGGGTGCGCTGGCGGTGGAGTGCCGGATCGACGACGCGGAACTGGTCGAGCTGCTCGGCGTACTCGATCATGCACCGACCCGGGCCGCGGTCACCGCGGAACGGGCGTTCCTGGCCACCCTGGAGGCCGGGTGCAGTGCCCCGGTCGCCGGATACGCCGAACTCGCCGAGGGCGACGACGGCGATGAGATCTATCTGCGCGGGGCGGTGATCAGCCCGGACGGCACCCGTGACATCCGGCTGTCCCGCACCGGTACGCCCGCCGAGGCGACGGAGATCGGTAAGGCGCTCGCCGCCGAACTCCTCGACCTCGGCGCCGACTCGATCCTCGGCACGCCTACGGAATCCGGCGCGAGGACCCAGCATCTTGGAGCTACAGAATGATCGGCACCCGTAAGCCCGCAGGCCGCATCGCGTTCGTCGGGGCCGGACCCGGCGACCCGGGTCTGCTGACCCGCCGGGCGCACGACGCGCTGGTCGACGCCGACCAGGTGGTATACGACCGCAGCGTTCCCGAGGCCCTGCTCACGGTCGTCAAGGCCGAGGCCAAGGAGGACGCGCAGTTCACCCCGGCCGAGGGGGCGCCGGGCGACGTGGCCAAGGTGCTGCTCTCGGCGGCCCGGTCCGGGCTGTCCGCCGTACACCTGGTCGCCGGTGACCCGTTCGGGCACGACTCGGTGGTCAAGGAGGTGCAGGCGGTGGCGCGTACCGCCGTGCACTTCGAGGTGGTGCCGGGGGTCGGCCAGGCCGAGGGGGTGGCCACCTACGCCGGGGTACCGCTGTCCGGGGTACGCACCGCCGCCGACGTCGACGACGTCACCGCGATGGACTTCGAGGCACTGGCGGCGGCGGTCAGCCGTGGCTCGCTGGCGCTGGCCGTGGACGCCGGTGACCTGGCCGCGATCCGGGACGGGCTGCTCGCGGTCGGGGTGGACGGCTCGACCGCGGTCGCGGTGACCGGGGACGGCACCGGCGAGACGCAGTACACCACCACCTCGACGGTGGACAGCTTCGTCGCCGCCGCACTCGGCTTCACCGGCCGGGTGGTGCTCACCCTCGGTGCCGGTGTGCCGCACCGGGACAAGCTGAGCTGGTGGGAGAACCGCCCGCTGTACGGCTGGAAGGTGCTCGTCCCGCGCACCAAGGAGCAGGCTGGGGTGATGAGTGCCCGGCTGCGGGAATACGGTGCCATCCCGTGCGAGGTGCCGACCATCGCGGTCGAGCCGCCGCGTACCCCGGCCCAGATGGAGCGGGCGGTCAAGGGCCTGGTCGACGGCAGGTACGCCTGGGTGATCTTCACTTCGGTGAACGCGGTCCGGGCGGTCTGGGAGAAGTTCGGCGAGCACGGGCTGGACGCCCGGCACTTCGGCGGCGTCAAGATCGCCTGCATCGGCGAGGCCACCGCCGACGCCGTACGCGCATTCGGCATCCAACCGGAGCTGATCCCGTCCGGGGAGCAGTCCTCGGAGGGCCTGCTCGCCGAGTTCTCGCCGCACGACGAGATCCTCGACCCGGTCGGCCGGGTACTGCTGCCCCGCGCCGACATCGCCACCGAGACGCTGGCGGCCGGACTGACCGAGCGCGGCTGGGAGGTCGACGACGTCACCGCGTACCGGACGGTGCGGGCGGCGCCGCCGCCGGCCGAGATCCGCGACGCGATCAAGTCGGGCGGCTTCGACGCGGTCCTCTTCACCTCCTCCTCGACCGTGCGCAACCTGGTCGGCATCGCCGGCAAGCCGCACGCCCGGACGGTGGTCGCGGTGATCGGCCCGAAGACGGCGGAGACGGCCACCGAGTTCGGCCTGCGGGTGGACGCCCAGCCGGCGCACGCCTCGGTGCCGGACCTGGTGGAGGCGCTCGCGTCGTACGCGGTGGAGTTGCGGGAGAAGCTGGCCGCGATGCCGGCGAAGCAGCGCCGGGGCTCGAAGGTACAGGGCCCGACGGCGCTGCGGTTCCGGTGACGTTCCGGTGAATCGCTGTCGGATTCACGTAGCACCAAAAAGTGGTGAAGCCCGCTCGAACCTGAGGCACCATCGGTCCTAGAGCCGTCGACGGCACGGGGTCGTCGGCGGTTCCGGCGGCCCGGCAGACGTCGGGCCGCGTGCCGGCCGGTCGGCCGTGAGGAGTCGTCATGTCGTACCCAGAGATCCGTCCGCGCCGGCTGCGGCGGTCCCCGGCGATCCGCCGACTGGTCGAGGAGACCCGGGTCGCCCCGGCGGAGCTGGTGCTGCCGATGTTTGTCAAGGAGGGGTTGGCCGAGCCGAGGCCGATCGCCTCGATGCCGGGCGTGGTGCAGCACTCCCGGGAGTCGCTGCGCAAGGCGGCGGCCGAGGCGGTGCACGCCGGCATCGGCGGGATCATGCTGTTCGGGGTACCGGTCCGCAAGGACGAAACCGGCTCCGGCGGCACCGACCCGGACGGCATCCTGAACGTCGCGATCCGGGACGTGATCTCCGAGGTCGGCGACGCCACGGTGGTGATGAGCGACCTCTGCCTGGACGAGTTCACCTCGCACGGGCACTGCGGGCTGCTCGCCCCGGACGGCACCGTCGACAACGACGCCACGCTGGCCGCGTACGCCGAGATGGGGGTGGCGCAGGCCGAGGCCGGGGCACACGTGGTCGGGCCGTCCGGGATGATGGACGGCCAGGTCGGGGTGATCCGCAAGGCCCTGGACGCCGCCGGGCACGCCGACACGAGCATCCTGGCGTACGCGGTGAAGTACGCCTCCTCGTTCTACGGCCCGTTCCGGGACGCCGTCGAGTCCTCGTTGGAGGGCGACCGGCGCAGCTACCAGCAGGACCCGGCCAACCTGCGCGAGTCGCTCCGGGAGGTACGCCTCGACGTCGCCGAGGGCGCCGACATGGTGATGGTCAAGCCCGCCCTGCCGTACCTCGACGTGCTCTCGGCCGTCCGGGCCGAGGTGGACGTACCGGTCGCCGCCTACCAGATCTCCGGCGAGTACGCGATGGTCGAGGCGGCGGCGGCGAACGGCTGGATCGACCGGGACCGGGCCGTTCTGGAGACGCTGACCTCGATCCGCCGGGCCGGCGCCCAGATCATCCTCACCTACTGGGCCGTCGAGGCGGCCCGGATGCTCCGCGACCGCTACTGAGCCGCCCGCGCCGTCCGCTCTCCGAGTTCTGGCTCAGTTGCCGGCGTCCAGCCGGTGCACCAGCTCGGCCACGTCGACGCCGTACTCGTACCACTCCCGGTCGGCCTGGAACCCCAGGTCGGCGTTGACCGCCCGCATCGCCTCGTTGGTCCGGGCGTTCCAGGTCTGCACCTCGGAGAGCTTCGGCTCCGCCGAACGCAACTCGAAGAGCATCCGCGCCTTCATCGCCCGGTCGATGCCGAAGCCCTGGTGCTCCTGGCCGACGATGGTGTCGTACTGGTCGGCCCGGGTCGGGTGCTGGGCCGGCACGACGACCTCGGTGAGGCCGGCCACCACCCCGGTCTTCTCCTCGATCGCGAGCACGATGTAGGGCTTCATGCCCCGCCGGTGCAGGCAGTTCAGGCTGTCCCGGAGGCGCTGCGGATCGTACGAACTCGGGCGCAGATCCAGGTCACCGTCGTCAATGTCGCGCATCTCCGCCTTGGCCATCGCGTACGCCTCGATCAGGTCGTCCGGCGGCCCGCCGGGGCAGAACTCCAGGCGGTAGCCGGTGCCGATTCCCTGGGCCATGTCGCCGAGTACGCCCCAGTCGACCGTGCCGAGCCGCAGTACGCTGCGGTTCTCCTCGTACTCCCGGGCGAAGCCGAGGGCCTCGTAGAAACCGACCGCAGGCGTCTCGCCGATGACCTCGACGCCCATCGAGCGGAAGCCCTCCTGGTACGTCCGCCGGGCCGCCGTGGCGATCAGCTTGCGGCCGAGCCCGCGACGCCGGGCGGTCGGGTGCACCAGCACCTCGAGCACGCCGATGTCACCGAGCAGGAGCACATGGGTGTGCCCGAGGATGCGTCCCGGCTGCCCGTCGGCCGAGGGCTCGTCCTGGATGACCCAGGAGATCCGGCGTTCGCCGGGCATCACCTCGCAGAGGTACTCCCGGAGCAGGCCGTTCTCCCACAGAGGGTCCTCCGGAAGATCGGCCGCGAAAACCGCGTTGATCGCGTCGAGGAACGACTCGATCTCGGCGGCCGGGGCGGTCCGGGGATCCCACTCGCGCACCATCACCCGTCTAGCTTGCCGTCAACCGCAGCCTGGCGAAAGTGCCCAGTTCTTCAATGTGTCGAGGACATTACGCTAAGTCCTGCTGTCCGTGCCGTACTTGTTCGCCGCGTCGAACACCGCTTGGGCATATGGCCGCACGTCATTGTAGGAAAGGATGGCGCTCCACCAGTCCGAGGCGACCGACAGGTTGCGGCCTCCCTTGCACAGATAGTTACCGGCCGCCAGGGCCGCGTCGTCGATGCTGTGCGGGTTCTCGACCCCGTCGCCGTCGGCGTCCGCGCCGATCTCCTCCCAGGTGGTCGGGATGAACTGCATCGGGCCGACCGCGCGGTCGTAGGTGGCGTCCCGGTCGAGCCGGCCGTCCTCGGTGTCCATGATCCGCATCCGGCCGCCGTTGCCGTCCAGCGGCAGGCCGATGATCTCCGGAGCGGCGACCCCGTTCACGCCCAGCACCGCACCGTTCGCCCGCCCGTGTCCGGACTCGACCTGACCGATCGCGGCCAGCGTGGTCCAGCGGAGCTGGCAGCCGGGCGTCGTCTGGGTGACCCGCAGTTCGGCGTAGCCGTACGCCTGCATCGCCGTGGTGGAGATCCCGACCTTCGGACCGATCTGCCCCGCCCAGCCGGCGAGTACGTCGGAGGGGCGTCCGCCGGTCGCGTTCCAGGGCGGCGCCGGCACACTCGGCGTACCGAACGACGGCGGGCTCGGCAGCCCGGAGGGCAGTCCGCCGGGACCGACGGTGAAACCGGGAGCGGTCGGCTCGGGCGTCGGGACGCCGGTGGTGGCGTCCGCTCCCACCGGCTGGGCCTGGCGCGCGGTGGCCGGGATCAGGAACGCGCCTGCGGCGCCGGTCGCCGCGACCAGGGCGAACAGCAGCAGCGCCGGCAGGGTGAGCCGGCCGCTCGGCCGCCGGGACCAGGCCCGGACCGCACCGGGTGAGGGCCAGCGGGCCACCGCGTGCGCGAACCGGACCCGGATCCGCCGGTTCCGCCCGGCCGGCTCGGTCGGCGCCACGTCGAGGTCGATGACGGTCTCGCCGGGCTTGGCCGCCGGCTTGCCGGTCGCCGCGGCGAGCGTCGCCGTGCTCCCCGCCCCGACCGCCGAACCTGCCCCGACTGTCGCGCCTGCTCCGACCGTCGAGCCTGCTCCGGTTGCGCCGTTGCTCGCGCCCGCGTCGGGTTCGGTGGCCGACTGCGCCGCGACCTTGGGCGTCGGCTCCGTCTCGGGCGCGGTGTCCGGGTCCGACCCAGCCTTGGCGGCCAGGTCCGTCCCGGGCTTGGCCGCCGGGTCCGCCTTCGGCACGTCGGCCGGGTCCGCCTCGGGCTCGGTGTCCGGGGCCGCCTCGGCCTTGGTGTCCTGGTCGGCCTGGGACGCGTCGGTCGGGTCCGGGCCGGGCCCGGTGGTCGACGCGGGGTCGGGGGTGGTCAGCGGGTCCGGCTCGGCGCCGGGTGCGGGCGGGGCGGCCTCGGTGACCGGCTCCGGTACGTCGCGCCGAACCGACTCGGTGCCGGTACGCGGGCGTGGCACGGTGACCGGTGGTGGATCGAGGTCCGGATCGGGGGCGGCACCCGAACTGGCCAGCGGTCCGTCGAAGACGGGTGCCGCGGGTCGCAGTGGTCGAGTCGTAGAAGTCTCCTCGCGCTCCGCCACCCGTCGAGTATTACCCATCGACCGTCGAACGTCAGGTCTGGCCGTACGCTGTGCCTATGCCCCGGTACGAGTTTCGTTGCCGCGCCTGCGGCGACACCTTCGAGATGAACCGGCCGATGGCCGAGGCCACGGCGCCGGCGTCCTGCCCCCAGGGGCACGCCGACACGGTCAAGCTACTGTCGACGGTCGCCTTCACCGGTCGCGGCGCGGGTGGTTCCGCCCCGGCACCGGCCGCCCCGAGCGGTGGCGGCTGCTGCGGCGGAGGCTGCGGCTGCTGAGGCCGTGATCCGGCGGTCCGGAGCCGGCCCCCTCCCGCTCCGGACAGTGAGGACAGTTCGCGACCGTGATGTCGGTTTCGTGGCACAGTCCCCGGTTAGCACCTTGGTACGGGGTCGCGCCGTCCGTTTCTACGATGGGCCAACCCGTAAATATGCGGCAGCATGAACGCGACTTCCAGGGGGCGGGAGGTTCCAGGCATGTCGGCACGGATCCACCTGCCGAGCGGGTTGGTGACATTCATGTTCACCGACATCGAGGGCTCCACGCGACTCGCCCAGATGCTCGGTTCGGGTTACCGCCCGGTACTCAGCGAGCACCGGCGCCTGCTGCGGGCGACGCTGGCAGCCAGTGACGGGACCGAACTCTTCACCGAGGGTGACTCGTTCTTCGTCGCGTTCGCCGACGCCTCGGCCGCGCTGGACGCCTCGCTGGCCGCCCAGCGGGCACTGAACAACCACGAGTGGCCGACGCCGGAGGCCACCCCGAAGGTCCGGATGGGACTGCACACCGGACACGCCGAACCGCGCGACGGCGAGTACGCCAGCGCCGAGGTGCACCGGGCCGCCCGGATCGCCGCCGCCGCGCACGGCGGTCAGGTGCTCTGCTCCGGCGCGACGGCCAGGCACGCCGCACCCCTGCCGGCGGGCGCCTCCCTGCTCGACCTCGGCCTGCACCGGCTGCGCGGCTTCGACGACCGGGAGCGGCTCTTCCAACTCGTCGCACCCGGGCTGGAACGCCAGTTCCCCCGGCCCCGTACCGCCGACGCGATCCCGCACAACCTGCCGACCCAGGTCACCTCGTTCGTCGGCCGACAGGCCGAGCGCGACGAGTTGGACCAGCTCATCGACGCCCACCGGCTGGTGACCGTGGTGGGTGCCGGTGGGGCCGGCAAGACCCGGTTGGCGGTCGAACTGGCCGGTGGGCTGGTCGAGTCGTACCCGGACGGGGTCTGGTTCGTCGACATCGCCACCGTGACCGATCCCGGGCTGGTCGCCTTCGCGGTCGCCGCGGTCCTCGGGCTGCGGCCGGAGCCGGGCCGGCCGATGCTGGAGACGCTTGTCGAGTTCGCCGCGCCCCGGCGGATGCTGGTCGTGCTGGACACCTGCGACGCCCAGCCGGCCGCCTGCGCCGAGGTGATCTCGCGGCTGCTCGCCGGCGGCAGCGGCGTACGGGTGCTGGCCACCAGCCGGGAGTCGCTCGGGCTGCCCGGCGAGGTGATCTGGCGGATTCCGCCGCTCTCCGTCGACCCGGCCCCGGGCGGCGGCCCCAGCGAGGCGGTGACGCTGCTGCTCGACCGTACGGCGGCGGCCCGGGGCGGGCGCCGGTCCGGGCCGGCCGAGTCGGCCGACCTGCAACGGGTGGTCACCCGGCTGGACGGACTGCCGCTGGCGATCGAACTCGCCGCGGCCCGGCTGCGGGTGCTCTCCGCCAGCCAGCTCGCCGAACGGCTGGACGACGTGCTCGGTGCGCTGGACGCGGGCCGGGACGACGTCGAGCCGGCCCCGGCGGTGAGCCGGAGCTGGGTCGCCAACCAGCAGGACACCGTGGACCTGGCGGCGGCGGCCCGGGGGGTGGCACCGCCGGCCGGGGTACGCGCGGTGCAGCGCTCGGCGACCCAGCGGCACGTCACCATGCAGGCCACGGTCACCTGGTCCTACCGCACCCTCGGCCCCCGGGCGGCCCGGCTGCTGCGCTGGCTGGCGGTCTTCTCCGGCCCCGTCGACCTGGCCACCGTCGAGTGGCTGCTCAACGACGACCCACTCGATCCGCTGTCGGTACTTGTCGACAAGTCGATGATCCAGGCCGAGCCGAACGTCTCCGGCAGCACCTACCGGATGCTCGACCCGATCCGGGCGTACGCGGCACGTCGGCTGGTCGACGCGGGGGAGGAGCAGACCGCCCGGGACCGGCACGTGGCCTGGTCGCTGCACGCGTTGCAGCGGGCGTACCTCGGCCCGGACGACCGGCCGGTCACCCTCTCGCTCTACGCCCTCGACCCGCTCGCCGACGAGTTGCGGGCCGGGCTGCGCTGGACGGTCACCGGCGGCAGCGCGCGGCAGGGGCTGCAACTGGCCAGCGGGCTTGACGAGTGGTGGCGGGAGCGGGGGCTGGCCCGGGAGGGGCGGCTGTGGCTGTTCCGGCTCTACGGCCGGATCGCCGAGACCGGGGAGCAGATCCCGGAGGCGGAGCTGGCGGCGGCGTACCACATGCATTCGCAACATGCCGGCGCGGACGGCGAGTTCGCCGAGGAGCTGCGCTTCTCGCAGCGGGCCGAGTCGGCCGCCCGGCAGGCCGGCGACGCGGGCCTGCTGATCCGGGTACTCGGCGGCCGGGCGGCGCCGCTGATCGACATGGGACAGTTCGGCGAGGCGGAACGGGTCTGCCGGGAGGTGATCGCCGAGGCCGAGGCGGAGGGCGTGACCGGTGACGCGCTGCTCGCCGTCTACAGCCTGGCCGAGCTGCTGTGGCGGCGGGGAGCCCTGGACGAGGCGGCGGAACTGCTCGGCGGAGCCCGACCGGTGGAGGCGGGCCGACCGACCGAGCGCGGCAAGCGTTCCGTCGACATGCTGCTCGGGATGGTGGCGCTGGCCCGGGGTGACCTGGTCGCCGCGCACGACCACCTGGTGGTGGCGCTGCGGTCCCGGATGAGCTACGGCTATCTGGCCAGGGCCTGCGACACGGTGAACGCGATCGCGGTGCGCTGTGCCGGTGGCGGTGACCCGCGCTCGGCGGCTCGGCTCTTCGGCGCGGCCCAGCTCACCCGCTCGGCGATGCGCTGCACGCCGGGCACCTTCGGGGCGTACTGGCTTCAGGAGCAGACGGCGCTGCGGAACCTGATGGGCGACGACGCCTTCGACACCGCGTACGCGGCCGGTGCCGACCTGACCCTGGAGGAGGCGGCGGCGGTGGCCCTGGAGGTGGACCATCCTGACCTGGCCGCCGGTTCGATCAGGTTCTCCGCCGTGGAGCCCCCGGCCCAGCGTCCGCGCCCTCGGGAGAGCGTCGACACCCCCCGCGAGGCGGACCGCTGACGGCGAGCGAGCAGGTCGGGGTGGCGGCGGTGTCGTGAACGGCGATGCTCCCGTACCCCGGGCGGGGTGCGGGAGCATCGGGGTGGTGCGGCGGTCAGCGGCCCTTGGCGAGGTTGACGAAGCTGCGCCACGACTCGGGGCGGAACACCAGGATCGGGCCGGTCGGGTCCTTGCTGTCCCGTACGCCGACCACCCCCGGCAGGTTGTCCGCCACCTCGACGCAGGCACCACCGTTACCACCGGACCGGGTTGACTTACGCCACTTCGCCCCAGTTACATCCATATCTTAGACACTTCCTTGATCAGTTCGAGCGACTGTTTGACGGGAAGAGCGTCGTTTCGCACGACTTCCCACATCCGAACGAGTTTAGCAATTTCGCCCGCCTGGTCCACTATCTGCGCTTTGAGCTGATTGTCCGCATATCCCACTCGGCTGTCGTCGGGCATCTCGGCGACGATGAACTGGCCGGCGAGCCCGAGGTAGATCCCGGTGGCGGCCGGGACGACCTGCACCTGGACGTGGTCCAGCTCGGCGAGGGTGATGATCTGCTCCAGTTGTTCGCGCATCAGACCCGGGTGGTCGGGCACCGGCCGGCGTAGCACCGCCTCGTCGACCACCGCGATGAGCTGCGGCGGGGCCTCCCGGCTGAGGATCGCCTGCCGGGCCAGCCGCGAGGCGACGTGCCGGTCGATCTCCTCGGCGGTGAACCGGCCGCCGGCCAGGGTAGCCCGCGCGTACGCCTCGGTCTGCAACAGCCCGGGTACGTAGGCCGGCTCGAACCAGCGGAGCAGTACCGCCTCCCGTTCGATCTCGATCCAGTCCCGCAGCCAGATCGGCGCACTGTCGAAACCGGCCAGCTTCGCCAGCAGCCGGGTGTACGCGCCGCCGGTCTGGAACGCCCGGTCGACGGCGGCCACGTAGTCGGCGGTCGGCGGCCGGTGTCGGGTCTCCACCGAACTGACGTGCGTCGGGGAGAACTTGACCGCCCGGGCCCACTCCTCCTGGGTCATGGCCCGGGAGGTTCGTGCCTCGATCAGTTCCTCGACCAGGAGGTCCACGGCAGCACCCATCACGCATCCTCCACTCGAAATGTGCCGGAATCTACGCGGCCCACTCACGACTACGCGTACCCCGCCGCTGAACTGCGCAAACAGGCCGTATCGACGTCTACAGTAGTTATCTCTACACCAGACTGTCACCGACGGGGCCGCTCCGGGATCGTTTTGGGGGAGAGCGGCACCCGTGCGGGGACCGCTCGGAGCCGGCACCGCACGAGCGGTCCCCGCCTCCAGACCTGAGGCGGAGGGGGTCGCGCCATGAGCTGGTTACGACGTACACCCGGAGGACATCGGCGGGACTGGCGCCGACTCTGGCGGTACTGCCGCTGCGGCAACCGGTGGCGATGTCCCGACCGGACGGTGGCGGTACCGCCGGCCGATCCACCGGTCCTGTCGGCACGGTCGTCGGGGCCGGCCGACGAGCCGGCGCCGCCGGCCCGGGTCCGTCCGACGAACCAGCGATCGAGCTGGGACCGGCCACCTGGTGGTCGCGCGGGCCGGCCGACGGCCGAGCCGGCCGGTGGGGACCAGGACGCCGGTCGGCCGCGCCGGCCGGTGAACGAGGCCCCGGGCCACCCGGCCCGGCCGGCCGCCGCCGCCGGCGTGGAC
The DNA here is from genome assembly GCF_016862915.1 of Plantactinospora endophytica. Lineage (GTDB taxonomy): Bacteria > Actinomycetota > Actinomycetes > Mycobacteriales > Micromonosporaceae > Plantactinospora > Plantactinospora endophytica. The sequence goes on from NZ_BONW01000001.1 coordinate 516,032, forward strand.
GGCACCCTCGGCCCGGCCGCCGGGGCGGGGCAACGCGACGGCGTGCCTCGGGCGACCCCGTCGAACCGGCCGCGCCGAGGACCGTCGGCCCGCCGCTCGATCTGAGCCTGCCGGTCCCGGCCCGGCCGGCAACCCGGGCCGGGACCGGCGTCGGGACCGGCGCCGACGGCAATCGGCGCCGGTCCCGACCGGATCAGAGTGCGATACCGGGGCGTGGCGTCAGCGGGCTGCCGCCGCGGCGGCAGCCGCCCGACGCTCGCCGTCGGCCTTCAGCTTGGCCGCCTTGTCCAGCTCGGCCTGGGTGATGACCGGCGCGCCGAACACGCGTACGGCCTGGTAGTAGGTCCAGGCCAGGCTGTAGCAGGCCGGGCGGACGAACGCGTTGTACGTGGCGCAGACCCGCTGCAGGTCCGCGTAGAACGCGTCGTCCAGACGTGCCTTGTTCGGGTCGAACTGGCCGACCTCCTTGTAGTTGCGGTAACCGAAGTCGTGCCGGTAGCAGGACAGCTCGAAGCTGAACCCGAGCGGGTTGTCCGGGCTGGACGAGCAGTAGTCGGTGCCCCAGTTGAAGGCGTATTCGGCCCAGGCGCCCTGGTTCTGGCGCGCCGAGTTCCACGAGTTGTAGCTGCTGACGCTGGTCTGGGTGAAGTTCGACAGGGCGGCGAGCTTCTGGGCGGGGGTTACCGCGGCCGAGGCGGGCGCGGCGAAGCCGAGCAGCGCCGCTACGGCGAACGTGCTGGCGGTCAGCATGGTGAGCAGACGACGGGACAAGGACTACCTCCGGAATCGAGGGCTTCCCTCGTGGGGAAGACCCGGGGTGGGACGGAGCTGTCACCGGTCGATGACCGGATGGCGACAGCCACGGGGGATAGTCTCGTGCCGATCTCTATCGGACCTTTATTCTCGTTGACCGATGCCGGAACAACCGGGTGCTCCGGGGTGCCGTACCCCGGAGCACCCGTGGTGTCGGTGCCGGTCGGTCCCGATCAGCGCAGGACGAACCACGGCGGGCTGGGCTGGCTCTCGTTGGCCAGCCGGTCCAGCGCGGTCACGTAGTAGCTGTACCGCCGGCCGGGCTCGGCGGTGCCGTCCAGCCAGGACTGCACCGGACCGTCCGTGGCCCGGACGGTGCCGACCAGGTTGCCGGCGTCGGCGAACCCGCAGGAGCCCGGCAGGTCGATCCCGTCGAACCGGTAGATCGCGTACGAGGCCGCCCGGCCGAACGGCCCGAGCCCGTCGACCGGCTGCCGCCAGCGCAGCCGTACGCCGTCGGACTGCCGGGACGCGCCGGTCAGCACCGGGAACATCAGCGGCTTGGCGCTCAGCTGGGACATCGTCGGGATCAGGGCCGGACGCGAGTAGTGCTCGGCCGCGTAGACGTCGGTGGCGCCGAGCCGGTTGGCCCGGACCTGCACCGCGCTGAAGTGGATGTTGCCGGCCACCTGCGGATGGTCCCGGTTGAAGGTGAGGTGCTTCGACATCTCGGCCGGGTCCTGCCAGGGCGCCGGCTGCGCCGGATCGGCGATCTTGTAGTCCGCCTGTCCGATGTAGAGCTGTACCCGGGTGCCGGCGACCACCTCGGACCACCAGGGCACCAGCTTGGCGTAGTCGGCCACGGCGAAGCCGATGTTCCAGTACACCTGCGGCACGATGTAGTCGATCCACTCCTCCTTCACCCACTTGCGGGTGTCGGCGAAGTTGGCGTCGTACGACTGGGTGCCGTTGGTCTCCGAGCCGAGCGGGTCGGCCGCCTTGTTACGCCAGATGCCGAACGGGCTGACGCCGAACTTCACCCACGGCTTGGTCGCCTTGATCCGTTGACCCATCTCCTGCACCAGCAGGTCGATGTTGTGCCGCCGCCAGTCCGCCTTGCTGGCGAAGCCGGCGCCGTACTCCTCGAAGGTCGCCTGGTCGGCGAAGTCCTGCCCGGCGGCCGGGTAGGGGTAGAAGTAGTCGTCGAAGTGCACGCCGTCGATGTCGTACCGCTTGACCGCGTCCAGCATGGCGGTCTGGACGAACTGGCGTACCTCGGGAATGCCCGGGTTGTAGTAGAGCCGGGAGCCGGCCGCGTTGAGCGGGTAGGCGACGGCCCAGTCCGGGTTCTCCCGGACCGGGTGGCCCGGGGCCAGCTTGCCGACGTCGGCGCCGGCACCGTCCGGCATGGAGATCCGGTACGGGTTGAACCAGGCGTGGAACTCCAGGTTCCGCTTGTGCGACTCGGCGACCAGGTACGCCAGCGGGTCCCAGCCGGGATCCTGGCCGCGCACCCCGGTCAGGTACTCCGACCAGGGCTCGTGCGGCGACGGCCAGAACGCGTCGGCGGTCGGCCGGACCTGCACGACGACCGCGTTGTGGTGAAGCCGCTGGGCCAGGTCGAGCCAGCCGGTGTACTCCGCCTTCTGCGCGGCGATCCGGTCCGGCGCGGTGTACGACGCCTTGGTCGGCCAGTCGATGTTGACCACGCTCGCGATCCACATCGCCCGGAACTGGCGCTTCGGGGTGGCGGGATCGGTCGGGCAGTCGGCACCGCCGCTGCCGAGGTTCACAGCGGCGGTGGCGGGTGTGGCGTCCGCGGGTGTGCCGGGTGTGGCGTTCGCGGGTGTGGCGGCGACGAGCGAACCGAGCAGCGCTACGGCCAGCCCGGCGGCTGCGAGCCGATATGGCTTCATGCGGTGCGTCCCTTCCTTGGGCTCCCCGGGGGCGGGGAGGGGCACGGCGGCCGGGCTGTCGGCGTTTTATACCGACACACCAATGCCGCTGGAAGGAAATTTTCACACCGGGGCAGAGGACGCAAGCCTTCGATCGACCATGGACCATCCCCCGTACGGTCGCGGCCGGTCGGACCGTACCGTCCTCAGTCGCACTCTCCCAGCGCGGCGACCCTGACCAGCGCCTCGATCCGGCCCTGTGCCGAGCCGTGCCGGTCGAGCCGCTCGCCGACGATCCAGACCCACTCGTCCTGGTAATAGTGTGAGATGTCGTGCCGGACCTGCTCGACCCGGAGCCGGAGCGGGTGGCCGCCGTACCGCCAGTCCTCTTTGCGTAGCTGGAGTACCGTCCCGACAGTCAGGTCGGGAACTGCGGGCAGCGTGGTCACGGCACCTCCAGGCGGCGTGGGAGATGTACGGGCGCGGGGGGTTCGGTGGGCGAATGACCGCATCTGACGTCACAGCGTGCTAATTCGGTGGTACCCAGCGCAATGTCTCTCACCAAAATTTCAGCTCGACGCACGGCCGGACGCCGGAGCACAACCCGGGTTGTCGGCCCCGATCCGGGCGGCCGGCCGGTCCGGTGCGATGATCCGGGCTATGTTGTGGGCGTGCGGGCGGGGGCGGCGATGAGGCGGGGTGGGCAGTGATCCACTTTCCCGCCATCCGCAGGGGGCCACTGCGGGCGTTGGGCCAGCGACTGTTCGCCGCGGTCGGCCTCGTGCTGCTCATCGTCGCCGTGGTCTACCTCGACCGCGACGGCTACCGTGACGTCAACGAGGACGGGATCACCCTCCTCGACTCCTTCTACTACGCGGTGGTCACCCTCTCCACCACCGGTTACGGCGACATCACGCCGATCTCCCACTCGGCCCGCCTGATCAACGTACTGGTGATCACGCCGGCCCGGGTGCTGTTCCTGATCATCCTGGTCGGCACCACCCTGGAAGTCCTGACCGAGCAGTACCGCACCAACCTCCGCTTGACGCGGTGGAGGAGGAAAGTGAAGGACCACGTCATCATCTGCGGCTACGGCACCAAGGGCCGCAGCGCGATCTCCGCACTGCTCGAAACAGGCTTCGACAAGCAGCGGATCCTCGTCGTCGAGCGAAATCCGGCGGCCGTCCGGCAGGCAACCTCGGCCGGGCTCGTGGTGATCGAGGGCAACGCCACCCGGTCGTCCACGCTGAACGAGGCACACGTACGGCACGCGAAGTCCGTGATCATCGCGACCGACAGCGACGAGGTCTCCGTACTGGTCACGCTGACCGTACGGCAGCTCACCGCCGGCCAGGTCCGGATCATCGCCGCCGCCCGGGAGGCCGAGAACGCCCCGCTGCTGCGGCAGAGCGGGGCGCACCACGTCATCGTCTCGTCGGCGACCGCCGGCCGGCTGCTCGGCGTCTCCACCTCGGCCCCGCCGCTGATCGACGTCGTCGAGGACCTGCTCACCCCCGGCCAGGGCATGGCGCTGGCGATGCGCTCGGCTACCCGGGACGAGGTCGGCGTGTCGCCACGCCAACTGGAGGCGCTGGTCATCGCCCTGGTCCGCCGGGGCAAGGTGGTCTCGCTCTCCGACCAGGCCGCCACCGCCATCGAGACCGGCGACATGCTGGTCTACGTCCGCGACGACCGGTCCGGCAGCGGCAACACCACCGCCGACCAGTCCCGCTGACGCCGCCCGGCCCCGCTGCTGCCGCCTGGTCCGGTTGACGCCGCCTGGCTCGGCTGAGGTCGAGCCGTTCCGCTATCGGCGTCGGTTGGGACGACGCAGGCCCGCCGACCGGTGCCTACCGGTCAACGGGCCTGTGCGTGTCGGACGAGCTAGAGGATCGTCCAGGTGTCGCCGCTGCTCAGCAGGCCGGCGAGCTGCTCCTCCGGGGTACCGGTGCTCTTCGCCCGAGCCGTCGCACCCTGTTCCTGCACGACGCTGTCGTAGGAGGGGCGCCGCACGTCCCGGAAGATCCCGATCGGCGTGTTGCGCAGGTCGAAGCCGGGCAGCCGGGACAGCGCGAACGCGTACGCCGGCTCGGTCACCGTGGCGTCGTGCACCACGATCTCGTCCGCCGGTACCGACGCGGTCTCCCGGACCTCCAGCCCGAACCCGCCCGGCGGATGTACGACGCAGAACTGCCCGTCGGCGCCGAACGTGATCGGCCGGCCGTGCTCCAACCGGATCAGGTAGTCGTCCCGGGTGGCCGGCTCCTTCAACTCGTCGAAGGCGCCGTCGTTGAAGATGTTGCAGTTCTGGTAGATCTCCACGAACGCCGAACCCTCGTGCTCGGCGGCGGCCCGCAGCACCGACTGGAGGTGCTTGCGGTCCGAGTCGATGGTCCGGCCCACGAAGGTCGCCTCGGCGCCCAGCGCCAGCGAGAGCGGGTTGAACGGCGCGTCCGCCGAGCCGACCGGGGTCGACTTGGTGACCTTGCCGACCTCTGAGGTGGGCGAGTACTGGCCCTTGGTCAGCCCGTAGATCCGGTTGTTGAAGAGCAGGATCTTGAGGTTGACGTTCCGGCGCAGCGCGTGGATCAGATGGTTGCCGCCGATCGACAGCGCGTCGCCGTCACCGGTGACCACCCAGACCGACAGGTCCGGCCGGGACACCGACAGCCCGGTGGCGATCGCCGGGGCGCGGCCGTGGATCGAGTGCATGCCGTACGTGTTCATGTAGTACGGGAAGCGCGACGAGCAGCCGATCCCGGAGACGAAGACGATCCGCTCCCGAGGGATCTGCAACTCGGGCATGAACGACTGGACGGCGGCGAGGATCGCGTAGTCACCGCAGCCGGGACACCAGCGCACCTCCTGGTCGGACTTGAAGTCCTTGGTGGTGAGCTTGAGGGCGACGGGCTCAGGCATTCTTCACGACCTCTTCCAGCATGGTCTCCAGCTCGGTGGCGGTGAACGGCAGCCCCCGGACCTGGTTGTAGGGGATCGCGTCGACCAGGTAGCGGGCCCGGATCACGTGGGCGAGCTGGCCGAGGTTCATCTCCGGGATCACCACCCGCTCGTAGCGGCCCAGTACCTCGCCGAGGTTGCCCGGCAGCGGAGCCAGGTGCCGCAGGTGCGCCTGGGCCACCGGCAGGCCGCGCTGGCGCAGCCCACGGCAGGCCGCGCCGATCGGCCCGTACGTCGAGCCCCAGCCGAGCACCAGCACCCGGGCGTCCGAGTCGGGATCCTCCACCTCGACGTCCGGCACCTCGATCGCCTCGATTCGGGCCGCCCGGGTACGCACCATGAAGTCGTGGTTCGCCGGGTCGTACGAGATGTCGCCGGTCTTGTCGGCCTTCTCCAGACCGCCGATCCGGTGCTCCAGCCCCGGCGTGCCCGGGATGGCCCACGGCCGGGCCAGCGTCGCCGGGTCGCGCAGGTAGGGAAGGAAGGTCTTGCCGTCCTCGCCGTTCGGCGTGGTGGCGAACTCCACCCGCAGGTCCGGCAGCGAGTCGACGTCCGGCAGCAGCCACGGCTCGGAGCCGTTCGCCACGTAGTTGTCCGACAGCAGGATCACCGGGGTGCGGTGGGTCAGCGCGATCCGGGCCGCCTCCAGCGCCGCGAAGAAGCAGTCCGACGGCGAACGCGGGGCGATCACCGCGACCGGTGCCTCGCCGTGCCGGCCGAAGAGCGCCATGTTCAGGTCGGCCTGCTCGGTCTTGGTCGGCATGCCGGTGGACGGACCGGCCCGCTGCACGTCGACGATGACCAGCGGCAGCTCCAGGGCCACCGCCAGCGAGATCGTCTCGCCCTTCAGCGCCACACCGGGGCCGGAGGTGGTGGTGACACCGAGCGCGCCGCCGTACGACGCGCCGAGCGCCGCCCCGATCGCCGCGATCTCGTCCTCGGCCTGCATCGTGGTGACACCGAACCGCTTGTGCTTGCTCAGCTCGTGCAGGATGTCCGAGGCCGGGGTGATCGGGTACGCCCCCAGGAAGACCGGCAGCCCGGACCGCACACCGGCGGCGACCAGGCCGAGCGAGAGCGCCGCGTTGCCGGTGATGTTCCGGTATGTTCCCGGGTTCATCTTGGCCGGCTTGACCTCGTAGCGGACCGCGAAGTCCTCGGTCGTCTCGCCGAAGTTCCAGCCGGCCTTGAAGGCGGCGGTGTTCGCCGCGACCAGCTCCGGCCGGGCCGCGAACTTGCGCTCCAGGAACCGGATCGTCGACTCGTAGGGCCGGGAGTACATCCAGGAGAGCAGGCCAAGCGCGAACATGTTCTTGGCCCGCTCGGCGTCCTTCTTCGAGACGTCGTGCTCGGCCAGCGCGCCGACGGTCATCGAGGTCAGCGCCACCGGGTGCAGCACGTAGCCGTCCAGCGAGCCGTCGTCGAGCGGACTGGCCTGGTAGCCCACCTTGGCCAGGTTGCGCCTGGTGAACTCGTCGGTGTTGACGATGATGTCCGCGCCGCGCGGCAGGTCGGCCAGGTTGGCCTTCAGCGCGGCCGGGTTCATCGCGACCAGGACGTTGGGGGCGTCGCCCGGGGTCAGGATGTCGTAGTCCGCGAAGTGCACCTGGAAGCTCGACACTCCGGGCAGGGTGCCGGCGGGGGCGCGGATCTCCGCGGGGAAGTTGGGCAACGTCGAGATGTCGTTGCCCAGTTGAGCGGTTTCCGAGGTGAATCGGTCGCCGGTGAGCTGCATGCCGTCGCCGGAGTCCCCGGCGAACCGGATGACCACCCGATCCAGTTGTTGGACCTGCTTGCTCACTGCTGCACCTCGCTTCGCTCGGCCCGGTCGGACGGGCTGAGCTCAGGGGTGACCTCGCCTTGCTCGGCCACATGTCCTCCTTGAGCGCCGGTGGCGGGTTGGCGGTGGTGAGGCCCGGCCCGCTCCAGTCCTTCATTGCAGAGCCTACGTCGATGGTTAGGTGATCCTTGCCCAAGGTCCGTCACATGGGACGCTGTAATGGCAGTATTAGCCTGCTTTCGTCCCACCCCGAAAGCAGAGTCGTTATCCAGATCACCGAACTTCGGGCGGCGAATTCTGCGGGGCGGAAACCCGACACCGGACGGTAGGCTGCCGCACATGACCGGATACCTGGGGTCGTACGCGACGCTGGGGTTGCTGCTGCTCGCCAGCGTACTGGTCTTCGTCGGGGCGTTCGCCGCCAACCGGGTGCTCCGGCCGGCGAGTCCCGCGGAGCCGCCCGGCAAACGGGCCAGTTACGAGTGCGGGCTCGACCCGGTCGGCAGCGACTGGGCGCAGATGCAGATCCGCTACTACGTCTACGCCTACCTCTACGTCCTTTTCGCGGTCGAGGCGGTCTTCCTCTTCCCCTGGGCGGTGGTCTTCGACAAGCCCGGGTTCGGTCTCGTCACGGTGGTCGAGATGGCGATCTTCGTCGCCGTACTCGCCCTGGGCATCCTCTACGCCTGGCGGAAGAACATCCTCCGCTGGACCCAGTGAGGCTGGACGGGCAGCGGCCGGCGATCCGGCGGGGGCCGGCGGGTAGCGACCGGCGATGAGGTGGGGACGGGCGGGTTGCCGCGCGGGGTTTGGGAGCGGACGGCTCAGGCGAGTCCGCGCCGGGACACCGCTGGCGGGCGGTCGCCCCGGATCGAGGCGACCATGTCCAGCAGCCGCCGGGTCGGGCGTACCTGGTGGGCCCGGAACACCCGGGCGCCCAGCCAGGCCGAGACCGCGGTGGCCGCGAGGGTGCCTTCCAGCCGCTGGTCCACCGGCAGGTCGAGGGTCTCCCCGACGAAGTCCTTGTTGGACAGGGCCACCAAAACCGGCCAGCCGGTGGCGGTCAGCTCGCCGAGCCGGCGGGTGATCTCCAGCGAGTGCCGGGTGTTCTTGCCGAAGTCGTGCGCCGGGTCGATCAGGATGCCGTCCCGGCGTACCCCGAGCCGGACCGCCCGGTCGGCGAGCCCGGTGACCGTCTCCACCACGTCGGCCAGCAGGTCCGGGAAGGCGGCCCGGTGTGGCCGGGTACGCGGCGTCAGCCCGCCCGCGTGCGAGCAGACCAGTCCGGCCCCGGTGGCGGCGGCCACCTCGGCGAGCGCCGGATCAGCACCCGACCAGGTGTCGTTGAGCAGGTCCGCCCCGGCCGCGACCGCCTCGACGGCCACCTCGGCCCGCCAGGTGTCGATCGAGATCACCACGTCCGGGAACTCGGCCCGGACCGCCGCGATGGTGCCGACGGTACGGCGGATCTCCTCGGTCACGTCCACCTCGTCGCCGGGACCGGCCTTCACCCCGCCGATGTCGATGATCTCCGCGCCCTCGGTCACCGCCCGCTCCACGGCCCGCAGCGCACTGTCGGCCGCGAAGGTCAGCCCCCGGTCGAAGAACGAGTCCGGAGTACGGTTCACGATCGCCATTACGGCCAGGTGGCCGGGCGCGAAGCTGCGCCGCCCCAGTCGAAGCGCGTCCGCCATCCACTCCTCCTCCACGGGCTCCGCCCCGGCACGGTCCCCGCGCTGATCACGCTAGTCGGCGGCGGTCCCGCGTACCCAGTGCGGGCGACCGCCCCGACCCGGCGTGCCGACCCGACCCGACCCGCCGCCGCCCGCTCGTGATGATCATCTACGTACGCCCCGGGCCGGCGTCACCACGCATCCGTCCGCAGGACCCGGCGCGGGCACCCCACCGGCCGCTGCCGGTACGCCGGTGGCCGGGCCGGAAGTGGGTCGGTGCGGCGTTCCGGCGGGCAGGCTTTCACGTCTGTCGAAGAATGACCGGGGTGGCGGGGTCGCCCGGCCCGGCTCGTCATGCCACCATCGGCGGATGGGTCAGGTTCTGCTCCTCTTGGTCGTGGCGCTGACCGTCGCGGCGGTGGTCTTCGGGGTGACGGTGCTGGTGACCGGCTCCGATCCGGGGCTGGGCGCCGCCGAGCCGGACGGTCGGGCGGTGCCGCTGCCCGGCAACCGGCCGCTGCTGGAGACCGACGTCGGTCAGGTCCGGTTCGACATGGCCCTGCGGGGCTACCGGATGGCCCAGGTCGACCAGGCGCTGCGCCGGACCGCGTACGACATCGGTTACAAGGACGAACTGATCGGGGTGCTCCAGGCGGAGGTCACCGCGTTGCGGGAGGGCCGGGTCGGCGACGCCGACGTGCTCCGGCGGGCCCGCGAGGCGTCCCTCGTACCGGCCGGGTCGGCCGGTACCGCCTCGGACACCACGGCTGAGCGCTCCCTCGCGCCCACGGTGGCCGCCGGGGCGACGACCGGCGGGCTCGGCGTCCACTCGTCTCCGGTGCCGTCGGTCTCCGGTGCCGCGAGCGGGTCCGGCGAGCGGTCCGGTCCGACCGCACCCGCGCCGCTCGAATTCCAGCGCGCCGAGTTCGGGCCCGACAGCTCCGATCGGCCCGAGCCCGCCCCGGCCGAGCACGGCACGGCGTCGACGGGCGCCCGGGCGGACGGTGCCGACCGGGCGGACGACGCCGACCGGGCCGGCGATGCCGGGCGGGCGGGCGAGCGGGCGGACGATATCGACCCGGGGGCGCCGACCCGTCCGCTCCGGGTTGGTGGGTCCGTGATCGAGACCGAGGACGGTGACCTGGCCGAGCCCACCGCGCCGCTCCGGCCGGCCGCGACCGCCGACGCCGCGCCGGGGAACGCGGACGAGGGCGACGACGAGGAGCCGACCCGGCGGACCCGACCCGTGCCGGCGGGCGCACTGGCAGAGCCGGGCGAGCCGGTGGCGGAGACCCCGACCGCGCGGGTACGGCGGCCGGCGGACGTGGATGCGGCTGCGGCTGTCGGGTCCGACGAACCGACTGACGAGACCCCGACCGCGCGAGTCGGACGGCCGGCGCAGGCGGATGCCTCCGCCGAGTCCGGCGAGCCGGCCGACGGGACCTCGAACGGGCCGGCCCGGCGGCCGACGCAGGCGGGCGGGCCGAGCGGACCGGCGGAGCAGCCGGAGCGGGCGTGAGCGCGGCGGAACCGGGCGGTGCGGATCCGGGCGGTGCGGATCCGGGCGGTGCGGATCCGGGCGGTGCGGATCCGGGCGGTGCGGATCCGGACGGTGCGGATCCGGACGGTACCGAGGGACTCCGCGCGGCGGCCGAGCCCGGCGCCGGGGAGGTCACCGCGACCGTCATCGTCGCCGCTCCGGCCGCCCGGGTGTTCAGCGCACTGACCGCCTGGGAGCGGCAGGGCGACTGGATTCCGTTCACCCGGGTCCGGCTGGTCGAGGGCGACGGCGGCGAGGGCAGCCTGGTCGAGGCGGTCACCACGGTCGGGCCGGCGGTGCTCCGCGACGAGATGCGGGTGGTCCGGCTGGACCCGCCGTACGAGGTGCGGGTGGTGCACTGCGGGCGGCTGCTGCGCGGCCCAGGAGTGCTGCGCTGCACCCAGATGGACCGGGACCGGACCCAGGTGGTCTGGCACGAGTGGTTCCACCTGCCCGGGGGCTCGGCCGGCCGGGTCGCCTGGCCGGTGCTCTGGCCCGGGTCCAAGTTCGGCCTCAGCCAGGCACTGAAGCGCTTCGCCCGGCTGGTGGAACGCGGCCAACTCCCCTGACACATCCGGTGGTGGCCCTGGTCACCGGCAGGATGTCGGGCGGTTGGCCTACCGTTGGTGCCGTGACTGATCTGGTGACCGGCGTCGACGGCCTGGCCCGCTGCGGCTGGGGGGCGAGCACCCCGGACTATGCCGTCTACCACGACGAGGAGTGGGGTCGGCCGCTGCACGGCGACGACGCGCTCTACGAGCGGCTCACCCTGGAGGCGTTCCAGTCCGGGCTCTCCTGGCTGACGATCCTGCGCAAGCGACCGGCGTTCCGGCTCGCCTTCGACGGGTTCCACCTGGAGACCGTCGCCGGGTACGGCGATGCCGAGGTGGCCCGGCTGATGGCCGACGCCGGGATCGTAAGGAACCGTGCCAAGATCGACGCTGCGATCGCCAACGCGCGGGCCGCGCTCGACCTGCCGGACGGGCTCGCAACACTGCTCTGGTCGTTCGCCCCGGCGGCCCGGGTGACCCGACCAGGCTCCTTCGCCGAGGTACCCGCGATCACGACCGAGTCGACGGCGATGGCCAAGGCGCTTCGCAAGCGCGGCTTCAAGTTCGTCGGCCCCACCACGGCGTACGCGCTGATGCAGGCCACCGGCATGGTCGACGATCATCTCGACGGTTGCCACGTGAAGCCGCCGGCTGCCGCCGTGATGGGATAACGGCATGAGCGCAGTGGGTGCAGTCGGTCCGGCCAGGACGTGGGCAGTCGTCATCCCTGGCGAGCGGTACGAGGCCGAGCGGCTCTTCCACCACGACACCCTGGAACTGACCGGCCTCGGCGGCGGGCTCCGGCCCGGCCCCGGCGACCCCGTCCTGGTGGTGCGCGACGAGCAGCCGCCGCTGGTGGTGGCGCTTGGTCGGGTGCTCGGTGCCGACGGCGTCGAGGAGCGGGATCCGGACGATCCGCAGGCCGAGCAGGACGAGGCCGGTGCGCTCGCGGTGACGTACACCCGGCAGGTCTTCGACGCGCCGGTGCCGGCCGACCGGCTCGCCCTCGACGGACCGGTCACCCGGGTCGATCCGGCGGTCTACCAGGAGCTGGCCGGCCGGGTCGGTCCGACGCCGGAGCGCCGAAACTACCTGGTCAGCCTGGACCTGCCGATCGAGGCAGGGTCACCGGCCGAGGCGGTCCGGCTGTTCTGGGCGTACGTCCAGGAGCTGGGTCCGCGCGAGCTGCCCGCGTTCGTGGCGCCGTCCGACGACGAGCTGGCGATGCAGGCGTTCGTGCTCGGGGTCGAGGCCAACCAGGATCCGGAGGAGGACGACGACTGAGCCTGCCCACCCCGGCCGCACGACCGGCCTTCCGGCGGCGCGCACGATCGCGACGGAGTGCGGACCCGTCCGTCGGCGTGCGTGGCCCGGCGGCACGCACAGCCTGCCCGGGTTCCGTCAGGTCAGCACGGCGTCGAGTCGGCCGCGCCAGCCGGCCAGCACCTGCTCCGGATCGGTGTCGAGTACCCGTTCCAGCAGGCTGGCGTAGACGTCCCGGAAGTCGGTGGTGAACCGCAGGTCGCCGTCGTCGAGCCGGGTCAGGTCGGGCGGCTCGCCGTGCAGGCCGCCGCGTACGCCGGCACCGAGCAGGAAGACGTCCGAGGCGGTGCCGTGGTCGGTGCCGTCCGAGGCGTTGGCCCGGACCCGCCGGCCGAACTCGGAGTAGACCGCCACCACCACCTTGCGGCCGGCCTCGGTGCCGGCCATCCGGTCGACGAAGGCGGTCAGCGCCTTGTCCAACTGGCCGAGCAGGATCGCCTGGAGCTGCTTCTCGTCGGCGTGCGTGTCGAAGCCGCCCAGCGAGACGGAGAAGACCCGGCTGGACACCCCGGCCTCGACGCACTCGGCGACCAGGTCCAGTTGGGCGGCGAGCGCACTGCGGGCTCCGCCGGTGGCGGTCGCCGCCGGACGTTCGTCGGTACCGCCGTCGTCGGCCTCGTCGGCCGCTGCCGCGTCGCGTACCTCGGTGATCATGGCGTCGACGGCACGCAGGTCGGCGAAGCAGGCAGCGGCGCGGGCCTGTCCGGCCGGCTCGCCGGGTTCCGCCACCGCGAGTTTCGCCAGCGTCTGGTCGCCGACCGGACGGCGGGCCTTCCGCTCGGTGACCGGTACGGCGGCACCCGCGCTGCGCGCTCCGGCCAGTAGCGGTGGCAGGGTCGGCTCGAAGGAGACCGCGAGCCGGGGATCGCCGCCGACCCCGTCCAGCCAGCGGCCCAGCCAGCCGGTCTGCTCGGGGCGGTCGGGGCGGGCGGTCTGCCAGATGTCCATCGAGCGGAAGTGACTGCGGTCGGGTGTCGGATATCCGACACCGCGTACGATGGCCAGCCTGCCGTCGCCGAAGAGTCGGTGCAGCCCGCCCAGTGCCGGGTTCAGCCCGACCCGGTCGTCCAGCCGCTTCACCTCGTCGGCCGAGTACGCCAGCTCGGGGCGGGCGTCCTGGTAGGCCGGATCGGCGTACGGGACGACGGTGTTCAGGCCGTCGTTGCCGCCGTACAGGGTGACCAGGACCAGGGTACGGGCCTGCGGGTCCCGGTCACCGGCCGTGTCGAACAGGTCGGACAGGCCGTACGCGGTGGCGCCGGCCGCGAGCGCACCCGCCCCGGCCACCCCGCTGGCCAGCAGGAACCTGCGTCGGGTGAGGATGTCCATCCGCTCGTCTCCTTCTCGTTGCGCAGACGGTGTGCTCGTCCGTCAGCAGCCGGCGCGCACTCGTCGCACGGTGTACTCGTCTATCCATCAGCTCGGCTAGCAGCTCGTCCATCAGCCAGCAGCTCGTCCGTCGGCCAGCAGCTCGTCCGTCGGGAGACGGTGCGGTACTCGTTCAGCAGACGGTGTATTCCGGGCTGACCAGCCCGGCGACCAGCAGCCGGCGCGGGTCGTCGGCCAGCGGGGTCAGCGCGGCCCGGGTGCGTGGCGTCCACCGGTCGACCACCAGCAGCCGGGCCAGCGCCGCCGGCCGGTCGTCCCGGGGCGCGGCGGCGAGCCGCCGGGTCAGCTCCGCCGGTGCCGCGTTGGCCAGCAGCGCGGCCAGCCGCATCCGGGACTGCAACGACGACGTGGTCAACCAGGCCGGGCCGGCCGGCCAGCCGCCCACGCTCGGTGGTCGCAACGGCACCTGGTCCATCCCGGCCAGCCGGTTGACCAGCTCCCTGCGCTGCTGGTCGGGGAGCTTCCCGGGCCGGATGCCGAGCTGCCGCATCGCACCGACCGCCCACTCCACCGGCTGCTTCACCAGCCCGCCCCGGGTCTGCGCGAACGACGGTGCGGTGAGGACCGCCCGGAGTACCTCTATGGTGCCGCCGTTCGCGCCGGACAGCGGCTCCGGCGGCGGTACGTCGGTGCCGGCGAACCGGGCCCAGAGCCGGGCCGCGACGAAGGCGGCGGATTCTGGCCGGGCGGCCAGCAGTCGGGCGTACGAGTCGGCGTCGAACGCCTCGGTCCGGCCCAGGATCGTCTTCTCGGCCGGGTCGTGCCGGCGCCGGACGAACCGGGCCTTTCCGGTACGCCGGTCGACCTGCCAGCCGGTCAACGCCCGCGCCCCGGCCTTCACGTGCGCCTCGGTGTAGTGGCCGATGCCGAGCGTGAACAGCTCCATCAGCTCCCGGGCCAGGTTCTCGTTCGGGGCGGTACGGCTGTTCTTCTGCCCGTCGAGCCACAGGATCAGGGCCGGATCACGGACCATCGCCCGGACCAGCTCCTCGAACGGCCCCCGGCCGTACCTGCGGAAGGTGTCGAGCTGTCCGAGCATGAGCTGGGCCGACCTGACCTTGCGTACGCTGGTCGCCCAGTGCCCGTGCCAGAAGAACACCAACTTCTCGGTGAGCTGGTGCTCGGCGGCGACCATCCGGTCGAGCCACCAGTCGACCAGCCCACGCGCCTGTTCCGCCCGCTGCTTCTGGGCCTGCTGTCGTTGCTCCCGGCTGGAGTCCTTGCCGATCCCGGCGTACGGGTCGGCGCCGAGGTCCGGTGCCGGGGTGGCCGCCGCGCCCGGGTCGGCGCCGACCGGGGCGAGTAACCGGTCCAGTGTGCCGGCCAGCCCGGCACGTTCGGCCGCGTCCACCTCGGCGGCGGTCGGCCCGAAGGTGGCGCGGCGCAACAGGTGCACGACTGCGTCCCGATCGACCATGCGGCCGACCCTAGGCGGGCAATGTACGAGCCCGGTAAGGCCGGGAATCGAGAACGGTCTGCGCCACCGGCGCCCGAGCCGACGACGTGCGGCCCCAACTCGCCGCCGACACCCTGGGTGGACTGGTCACCGGCTCGCCACCGACGCTCTGAGTGGACTGGTCACCAGCTCGCCACCGACGCCCTGAGTGGGCCCGGTGGTCAGCGGCCGTCGAACGTCGGGCGGCGCTTCTCCACGAAGGCGGCGGTGGCGGCCCGGTGGTCGGCGGTGGCGCCGCAGATGGCCTGCGCCTGCGCCTCGGCGGCCAGCGCCTCCGACAGGGTGCCCGCGTCGCCGACCGAGAGCTGCCGCTTGATCGCCCCGTACGCCACCGTCGGTCCGGCGGCCAGCCTGGCGGCCAGTTCCTGCGCGGTCTCCAGTACCAGTTCGTCGTCGACCAGCCGGTTCAGCAGCCCGAGCCGGTACGCCTCGTCCGCCGGTACCGGCTCGGCCAGCATCAGCAGCTCGACCGCCTTCGCGTGGCCGACGAGCCGGGGCAGCGACCAGGAGGCGCCGGTGTCGCCGGCCAGGCCGACCTTGGCGAAGGCCAGCAGGAAGCTGGTGCCGGGTCCGCCGATCCGGAAATCGGCGAGGAAGGCCAGCGAGGCTCCGGCGCCGGCCGCCATGCCGCGTACCGCCGCGATCACCGGCTTGGGCAGGCTGGCCAGCCGGGAGGCGATCGGGTTGTAGTGGGTCCGTACCGTGCCGAGCGGGTCGGTGCTGCCACCGGCCAGCGTTTCGGCGTGCTCCCGCAGGTCCTGGCCGGCGCAGAAGGCCGAGCCGGCGCCGGCCAGCACCACCGCCCGGCAGGAGCGGTCGTGCTCCAGGTCGGCCAGCGTGTCCCGCAGCGCCTCCTTCAGGGGTACGTCGAGCGCGTTCATCGCCGCCGGCCGGTTCAGGGTCAGCGTGACCACGGAGTCGGAGCGGTCGATGAGCAGCGGCGCGGTCACGAGTGTGGACCCTTCTGTCGGGCGATCCGGTGGGAACCGTCGAGGCACTGCTCGACGAAGCGGTCGGCGGCCGGGCGGAGCCGGGCGGCGTGCCGGTCGAAGAACGCCGCGGCGCTGGTCCCGGGCCACCGTTCGGGCAGCAGCGCGGGAGGCAGTTGCGGGTCCCGGAAGAGGAAGGTACGCCATGCGTGCACGAGCCGGAACCGGGCGGCGTACGCGTCCTCGTCGCAGCTTCGTACGGTCACCGAGGCGAGCAGGGGCCGCTGCGCCGAGACGAACTCCTGGTACGCGTTGGCGATCTCGTCGAGGTCCCAGGCCCGCCGGACCACCCCCATCGCGCCGGGGGTGCCGGAGGTGTGTGCGGCGGTGAACCGTTCGTAGCGCACGCCGGCCTCGGTGAGCAGGCCGTCCACGTCCTCCCCGGGCCGGGTGGCGACCCAGTTCTGCTCGTCGAGCATGCCGTAGCCGAGATAGCTCAGGTTGGCGGCGAGGCGCTGGCGATCTCGCCGGTTCGTGCCCGCTTCGAGCACGATCATGTCGAATCGACCGTCCCACCCGATCTTGCCGGTGCGGTAGATCCGGGCAGCCGCCTCGTCGAGTCGTCGGGCCGCTCTCGGGGTGAGCAGATAACCCGGTCCGGCGGCCAGCCGGAGCGGGTGCAGCCAACCCTGCCGGACCATCCGGGAGACCGCGGTACGGACCGCGGGTGCCGCGATGCCCAGCGGGGATAGTAGTTTGACCAGCGCGGACACTGGTGCGCGTCCACCCCGGGAGCGGAGGTAGTCGCCATACAGGTCGAAGAGTGCCGACCGTGCCTGCATGACCGCACATTGTGACACCCCTTCTCAAGATATGCTAGGTGCTGTTACATCAACGCTGGTTCGGTTTGGGTCCGGCGGTGTTCATCAGGGAAAATCGTTGGTCGGCACCGCGGCCTTGGGCGGTGATGCTGACCAAATGGATGTGGGGTAACCCACCGACCCTGATGAAGGTCTGAGGGGAGACAACATGGCGGCGATGAAGCCGCGGACGGGCGACGGTCCGCTGGAAGTCACCAAGGAGGGCCGGGGCATCGTCATGCGGGTTCCGCTGGAGGGTGGTGGCCGGCTCGTCGTCGAGATGACTCCCGACGAGGCCAACGCGCTCGGTGACGCGCTGAAGGCCGCCGCCGGCTAAGTGAACGCCGACTCCTCCGGGCGGCACGTCTCGTCCGGCGGGGTTTCTCACCCTGGGCCACCGGCGGTGCTGCCGGTGGCCCAGGGTCGTTCTGTCCGGCGGGGTAGCGTCCACCCCGTTCCCCACAAGATCCTCTGGAGGTAGGTCGGCGTGCTGTCGATCCGTCTGGTAGTCGACCCCACCGGTTTCGACACCCTGGCCCTGCCGGTCGCCCCCGTCGAGGCGCCCGACCGGCCCACCGACGGACCGGGGCGGGCCGAGCCGGCTCCGGGCGCCAGCCCCGCCTCCGGTGACACGGCCGAGCCGACCGGTCGACTCCTGCCGACCTACCCGGGACTGCCGGCCGGGCTGGCCAACGAGGCGACCGCGCTGCTGCCCTACCTCGACCAGCCCGGGAGCGCGGGCGCGGTGCACCGGTCGATCCGGCCGCAGAGCACCCCCACCCGGCTGCTGCTGGCCGGCGTGGGTGCCGGCGACGAGGCCGGCTGGCGGTCCGCCGGGGCGGCGGTGGTCCGGGCGGGCACCCGTGAGAGTTCGATCACTATAGCGATCCCGCTCGATGCCGATCCGGGCGTCGTGCGCGGCGTCGCCGAGGGGGTGTGGCTGGCGTCGTACCGGTACCGGATGCCCGGTGCGAACGGCGCCGAGCCGCCCGCGCTCGCCGAGGTGCTGCTCGCGGTCGCGGATCCGGAGCCCTACCGGGCGGCCCTGGACACCGCCCGGGCGGTCGCCGAGGCGACCCGGTTCGCCCGGGACCTGACCAACACCCCCTCCTCGCTGAAGACCCCGGCCTGGTTCGCCGACCGGGTGGTCGAGGCCGCCGCCGGACGGCCCGGGCTGACCGTCGAGGTCCGGGAGCCGGACCGGCTCGCCGCCGAGGGATTCGGCGGCATCCTCGCCGTCGGCGGGGGATCGGCCCAGGGACCCCGGCTGGTCGAGCTGAGCTGGCGGCCGGAGGGCGCGGACCGGCACGTCGTACTGGTCGGCAAGGGGATCACCTTCGACACCGGTGGCATCTCGATCAAGCCCCGGGACGGCATGAAGCTGATGCGCAAGGACATGGGCGGTGCCGCGGCCGTGGTCGCCGCCGTACTCGGTGCCGCCGCGCTCGACCTCCCGGTCCGGGTCACCGCGCTGGCCCCGCTCGCCGAGAACATGCCCAGCGGCTCGGCGTACCGGCCGGGCGACGTGGTGCGGCACTACAACGGGCTGACCAGCGAGAGCACCAACACCGACGCCGAGGGACGGCTGGTACTCGCCGACGCCCTCGGGTACGCGGTGCGGCACCTCGCGCCGGACCTGCTGGTCGACCTGGCCACGCTGACCGGGGCGAACGCGGTCGCGCTCGGCAAGCGGACGGCGGCCCTCTACAGCGACACCGACGAGCTGGCCGAGGCGGTACTGGCGGCGGCCGGTGCGGCCGGCGAGCGGGCCTGGCGGATGCCGCTGCCGACCGACTACGCCGAATACCTCGGCAGCGACATCGCCGACCTCTACAGCGCCCCGACCCAGGGCGCCGGATCGGTGCTCGCCGCGCTCTACCTGCGCGAGTTCACCGGTGACCTGCGGGACCGCTGGGTGCACGTCGACATGTCGGCGCCGTCCTGGGCCGACGGCAACGACGGCGAACTCGTCAAGGGCGCCACCGGCTGGGGCGTACGCACCCTGCTGCGCTGGCTGGCCACCCAGCCGTAGCCGGCGTCCGGCCAGGTGCCCCGTCGCCTCCTGCCGGCAGCTCTCCGCCCCGGTGGCGACGGAACCGACTCCGCCCCGCTGGCGACGGGACAGGCTCCGCCCGGGTGGCGACGGGACCGACGACAGCCCCTCGCCACCCGGTGCGGAACCGAGGGCAGGCCGGTGGACGGGTCAGCGCTTGACCGCGACGAGCAGGCCCTCGCCGGTCGGCAGCAGTGCCGGGGTCCACTCCTCCGACTCCCGTACCGCCTTGACCACCTCCCGGACCGTCACCGTCTCCACGTCCCGGGCCGCCGGGTCGCCGATCCGGCCGGCGGCCAGCGTGCCGTGCAGCGCGAGTACCCCGCCGGGGCGGAGCAGCCGCAGCGCCGCCTCGACACAGGCGCTGTACTCCGCGACGTCCGAGTCGACGAAGATCAGGTCGTAGACGCCGTCGGCGAGCCGGGGCAGCACGTCCAGGGCCCGGCCGGTGATGATCCGGGTACGCCCGGAGGCGAAGCCCGCCTCCTGGAAGATCCGCCGGGCGATCCGCTGGTGCTCGGTCTCCACGTCGATCGTGGTCAGGATGCCGTCGGCGCGCATCCCCCGGAGCAGCCAGAGCCCGCTGACTCCGGTGCCGGTGCCGATCTCCACGACGGCCCGGGCACTGCCGGCGGCGGCCAACAGCCGGAGCGTGGCACCGGTACCCGGCGTCACGGCGTCGAGGCCGACCTCCCTGGCCAGGCTACGGGCGGTACGCAGGACCAGGTCCTCGGCGACGTACGCTTCGGCGAACTGGAGGGCTTGGGCGGTCGTCGTACTGACTGACCGGGCGACCGTGGCGATGGCGGCACCTCCGGGCGGCGAGGGAACTCGGCTGTGGATGGAACTCGGTCGGCGGTGCGGGGCGCTGGTGCGGGCGGGTGTGGGATTTCCGGCTAACTGAGCTTGCGGACGGCGGGTACGCGTTGCGACGGTGGATCGGGCGGCGGTGATTCGAGCGGCGGTGCTGCGGGCGACAGTGGAGCCGGCGGCGGTGTGACGGCGGACCGGGCGGGGTTGCGGGTATGAGCCTAAGGGTGGTGGTACGTGATCGACAGGCGCGTACCTCGGACGGCGACCATGCCTCGGACCAACCGCTGACGGGTATTCGGCCATCCGTGCGATCCTGGACACGGAACCCGGACGCCGCGACCGGAACCGGTCGCCCGTGCCCGCGCGGCGCCCGGCTTCAGGGACGGACTGGGAGGCAGCGAACGTGACGGACGGCTGGAACTGGCGCCAGCCCGATGGGACCGCGACGCCGGGGAATCCCCCGCCGTCGACGCCCCCGACAGTCGGCGCTCCGGCGGCGTCCGGGTCGGCCGCCGACCCGGGATCGTCCCCGTGGTGGTCCGACGCGCTGCACGACCCCTGGCGGAACCCGGCGACTCCGGTGGCCGTGGTAGTGCAGGCGTCGCCGGTCGCGGGCGTGGGCGCCGCGCCGGAGCCGGTCTCCGACCCGGACGCGCCCGGGCGCCGCGGACTGACCCCGGTCTTCCTGGTCTCGCTGATCACCGCGCTGCTGGCCGGCGCGCTGGGAGGCTCGCTCGGCTACGCCTTCGCGGTGCGCGGCGGTGCCGGCGGTACGACCGCGCTCGGCTCGACCGCCGGGGAACCGCCGGCCACCGCCCGGCGTCCACCCGACTCGCTGGCCGGGGTCGCCGAGCGGCTGCTGCCGAGCGTCGTCACGGTACGGGTCAGCGGCAACGGCGGGATCGGTCTCGGCTCCGGGTTCGTGGTGACCCAGGACGGCTACGTGATCACCAACGACCACGTGGTCGGAGTCGGCGCCGACACCGCGACGGTGGTCTTCAACGACGGGTCCACCGCGCCGGCCGAGGTGGTCGGAAAGGACCCCGAGGCGGACATCGCCGTGATTAAGGTGTCCCGGACCGGCCTCAAGCCGGTGGAGTTCGGCGACTCCGACACGGTGGCGGTCGGCGACCCGGTGCTCGCCTTCGGTACCCCGCTGTCGCTGGCCAACACCGTCACCGCCGGCATCGTCAGCGCGCTGGACCGGACGTTCCGGCAGGGCGAGGCGGGCGGGCAGGTGCGCTACTACGCCGCGATCCAGACCGACGCCGCCGTGAACCGGGGGAACTCCGGTGGACCGCTGGTCGACGGCGGTGGGCGGGTGATCGGGGTGAACTCGGTGATCCAAACGCCGGCCGCCGACGAGGAGACCGCCGGCAACGTCGGGCTGGCCTTCGCGATTCCGATCAACCAGGCGAAGCGCCTGGCCCAGGAGATCATCGACACCGGCAAGGCACGGCGGACGGTGATCGGCGCGACGGTCGGCGGGACCCGTTCCGGCGGGTCGGGCGGGGTGCGGATCTCGGCCGTCGAGCCGTCGGGTCCGGCCGCCGCGGCCGGCTTGCAGGCCGGTGACGTGGTGCTTCGGCTGGACGGCCGGGCGCTGGAGGACCCGAGCGACCTGATCGCGCTGGTCCGCAAGTACGCGCCCGGCTCGGTGGTGAACGTCGAGTACCGGCGCGGGTCGGAACGGCAGGCCGCCTCGGTGACCCTGGCCGCCGACGCGAAGTGACGTCGGTCGTGGGCGGGAAGTAGCTGGCGGCTCCCCCTCCCACCGGCCACCACGGCGTGCGTACTCTTGCCGGGGACGGGGATGAGGAGGCCGCCGTGTTCGAGAACCTGAACTGGTGGGAGATCGGTGCGCTGCTGCTGGTGGCCCTGCTGATCTTCGGTGACCGGCTGCCGAACGTGATCAGCGACGGCCTCCGGATGCTGCGCAACCTGCGGAACATGGCCCGCAACGCGACCGGCGACCTGAGCCGGGAGTTGGGCACCGACATCCAGCTCGAGGACCTGCACCCGAAGGCGTTCATCCGCAAGCACCTGCTCAGCGAGGAAGACGAGCAGGCGATCCGCAAGCCGCTGGAGGGGACGTTCGAGAAGATCCGCTCCGACCTGACCGACGTACGCCGTGAGGTGGACGACGTCGCGGCGGCGGCGGATCTCCGTTCGTCGGGTACCTCCACGGCCGGCAACACCGGTTCGGCCCCGGCCAGCGGCAGCGAGGTGACGCCGGCCCAGCGCCGGGTCTTCGACGTCGACGCGACCTGACCCTCACGGACCGCCCGCACGCCGCCGCACTTCCGACCCGGCGGCCGGAGCGGCGTAGTCCGTCAGCGGCCGGAAGGGCGCAGCCCCAGCGGCTTGCCGAGCAGGGACTCCCGGCGGACCGCGAGCCGGTCGGCGACCGCGTTCAGCGCCTTGGCGGCGGGCGCCTCCGGCGCGGCGAGTACGACCGGATCACCGGCGTCGCCGGCCTCGCGTACCCGGGTATCCAGCGGTACCTGACCCAGCAGCGGCACCTGCGCGCCGATCACCCTGGTCAGCGACTCGGCGACCATCGCGCCGCCGCCCGAGCCGAAGACCTCCATCCGGGAGCCGTCCGGCAGGTCCAGCCACGACATGTTCTCGACGACCCCGACCAGCCGCTGGTGCGTCTGCAGGGCGATCCCGCCGGCCCGCTCGGCCACCTCGGCGGCGGCGGTCTGCGGCGTGGTCACCACCAGGATCTCCGCGTTCGGCAGCAGTTGGGCCAGCGAGATGGCCACGTCGCCGGTGCCCGGCGGCAGGTCCAGCAGCAGGACGTCCAGGTCGCCCCAGTACACGTCGGCGAGGAACTGCTGCAACGCGCGGTGCAGCATCGGCCCCCGCCACACCACCGCCGCGTTGCCGTCGGTGAACATGCCGATCGAGATCACCTTCACCCCGTGCGCCTGGGGCGGCATGATCATGTCTTCCACCCGGGTCGGCCGGCCGTCGACGCCGAGCATCCGGGGTACGGAATGGCCGTAGATGTCCGCGTCGACGACGCCCACCGAGAGGCCCTTGGCGGCGAGTGCGGCGGCCAGGTTGACCGTGACGCTCGACTTGCCGACGCCGCCCTTGCCGCTGGCCACGGCGTAGACCCGGGTCCGGGAGCCGGGCTGGGCGAACGGGATCACCGGCTCCTGGCTCGCCCCGCCGCCACGCAGCCGGGCCTGGAGCGCCTGCCGCTGCTCCGGACTCATCACCCCGAAGTCGATCGTGACACCGGTCACCCCGGGCACCGCCGAGACCGCAGCCGTGATGTCGGTCCGCAGCTTGTCCCGCAACGGGCAGCCGGCAACCGTGAGCAGCAGCTCCACCCGTACCGTGCCGTCCTCGGCGAGTACGGCGGAGCGCACCATGCCGAGTTCGGTGATCGGCCGGCGGATCTCCGGGTCGTCGACGGTGGCGAGCGCGGCGTGCACCGCCTCCTCGACGGCGTTCGTGGGCCCGACGGCGGAGTCGGTGCCGGAGGCGGCGGCCTCCTGGCCGGGAACGGCGGGAGCAGACATGTTCGCCATGCTACGTCGCCGGGCGGCCCGACCGACCGGCCGCACCTGGACAGACGGGTACGAAGAGTAACCGGCACGATTCAGCACGGCGTGGGCGGCAAGTCGGGCGTTCAGCCATGGGTGGGGAAATTGGCGATTTGGCGGTAGACGCCGTACCCGCCGGGGTGCGACGATCGTTGAAGCTCGCCGCGCGCCTAGCCCCTTGAGGCGCGCGGCGCTTTTTCGGGCCGCTGCCGGCAACCCTTCCGCCTGTCGGATCGCCTTCCACCCGTCGGATCGCCACTCCGCTTGGCGCCGCTGTCCGGACAGGTCACCTCGACGCCGCCGACGCGCCCCCGACCGATGTCACCGGCGCGTCCCGGACCGGCGCCGCCGACGTACTCCGGTCAGCGCCGCCGGACCCGGTGCAGCCGGAACGGCCGGCGGGTCTTGCGGACCGCCGTGGTCTCGCGCGGCGGAGCGGCGAGCGAGTCGTCCGGCAGGGACTCTCCGGCGGCCAGCGGCGCGCCGGCGGGTGCCAGTCGGCTGAGCGCGCAGCCGGCCGTCCAGCGTTCGGCCAGCTCCGCCGGACTGCCGGAGGCGTTCAGCCGCTTGGCGGCCACCTGCGGGGCGACCGTCGCCCACTGCTCGCTGTCCGGCGCGATCCGGGTCACCTCGGCCGGCCAGGTGACGATCCGTCCGCCGTGGTCGCCGCGCAGGGTCACCGTCGCCGTGCCGGCCTCCGCCAGCCCCGGCGCGGACTGCTCGCCGGGACCGCTCACGACGTAGAGGCCGCCGTCCAGCGGCACGCACCAGAGCGCGACCGGGGGACGGTCGCCGACCGCGACCCACGCCACGGCGGCCTTCTTCACCGCCTCCGCCACCAGCGGCGGGACCGGGACCTCCTGCTCGTCCGTCACACCCCGCATCCTGCCCCACCCGGGACCGGCACGAAACCCGCCGGCGCCGACCCGGGCCGGCCCGTCCCGGGTACGTCGAGCAGCCCGGGTACCTCGGCCAGCGAGGTGAGGGCCGGACCGGTCCAGCCGTCGTCACGGTTGAACACGAGGTGGCCGTCGAGGTCGGCGCCGGCCAGCCGGACCGCCGTCATCCCGGTCCGGGCGGCGCCGGTGAGCTCCTGGCTGCCGCCGTCGCCCACGTAGAGGCAGTCCGCGGGGGCGACGCCGAGCCGGTGACAGGCGGCCAGGTACATCGCCGGATCGGGTTTGCAGCGGCCCTCCTGCACCGAGAGGACCCGTACGTCGAGCAGCGGCGCGACCGGTAGTTGCGGCAGGAACTCGGGCAGTTCGTGGGTGCAGTCGCTGACCAGCGCGGTCCGGGCGCCGCGGCGCCGTACGGCGTGCAGCACCGTTACCGCCTCGGGGCGGAGTCGGGTGTCGGCGCGTACCGCCTCGATCCGGGCGGCGACGGCGGCCCGCAGGTCGGCGGGGGAGGGTCGGACGCCGGTCTGCTCGCAGATCCAGCGCATGGTGGCGGTGGCGTCGCCGAGTGCTCCGGTGGCGCGCAGGTAGAACGACCTGTCGAGCACCTCCACCAGGGCCTCCACCGGGCAGCCGAGCAGTGCGGCGACCGTCGCGTGCCGCCTGCCCCGCCGGGTGGCCCGGGTGAGCGTGCCGAAGAAGTCGAAGAGCACCGCCTGGTACGCGGGTGGTCGTCCCCGGTCCCGGCCCGGCCGGTCGGATCCGCTGTCGAGGTCGGGGGCCGGGCGGACGTCCGGGTGCGTGTCGACCTCGGCGGGGTGCGGCGGTCGGGGGTCGGGGGCGGTACGTAGGTCGGTCGGGGAGGGGAACCGGTATGTGGGCATGGGGGAGCAGCCTCCAGAACCGGATGAAGCACCGGATGAAGCCTGGTGCGATCGGACGATCGTAACGACTTGTCGACCAGATGGTGGCCCGCAGTGACATGTGAGGATTTTTCCGTGCCAGCCGTACCGCCGCCCCGTACCCCGATCGACCCGTTGACCGTCGGCGCGGTCGTGATCGCCATCACCGCGGTGTCGTCGTCGGCCCCGCTGATCGCGTTCGCCGCCGCACCCGCGCTGGCCATCGCCTTCTGGCGCAACTTCCTCGCGCTCGGCGTCCTCGGACCGGTCGCGCTGCTCCGGCGCCGGGCCGAGTTCCGGGCACTGACCCGGGGCGCCGGCCGCCGGGACGCCGGCTACTGCGTACTGGCCGGTCTCGCCCTCGCCGTGCACTTCGCCACCTGGATGCCGAGCGCACAGTTGACCTCGGTGGCCGCCGCCACCGCGCTGGTGGTCACCCAGCCGGTCTGGCAGGGGCTGATCGCGCTCGCCCAGGGGCGCCGGCTGTCCCCGCTCGCCTGGGTCGGCATCGGACTGGCGGTGGTCGGCGCGATCTGGGCGGTCGGTGCCGACTTCGGGGTCTCCGGCCGTGCCGTCGCCGGTGACCTGCTCGCGGTCGCCGGTGGCATGGCGGCGGCCGTCTACACCGCGCTCGGCGAGCGGGCCCGCAGCACGATCAGCACCGTCGGCTACACCACCATCTGCTACGCGGTCTGCGCGGCGGCGCTGCTGCTGGTCTGCCTCGTCGGAGGCGTACGGCTCGGCGGGTACGACGCCGCGACCTGGCTCGCCGTCCTCGGGCTGGTGGTGGGGGCACAACTGCTCGGCCACTCGATGTTCAACTACGCGCTGCGCCGGATCTCGGCCACCACGATCAGTGTGCTCTTCCTGCTCGAAGCGCCCGGTGCCGCGCTGCTCGCCTGGGCCTGGCTGGGCCAGGTGCCCCGGACGGCCGCCCTGCCCGGCCTGGCCCTGCTGCTCGCCGGAGTCGCCGTGGTACTGCACGGCGAGGCGCGGGCCGCCCGCCGGGTCGGCGCGGCAGCCGATCCGGAGCCGCTACCCGCCCCACCGGAGGCGGGTCCACTGCCGGGAACCGGTGCACCCCGGTACGCCGATCCGGAGACCGGTGCACCCGGGTACTCCGACCCGGTGCGGGACGCCGGGCCGGGCCTCGGAGGTCCGCAACGAAACGGTTGAGTCGTGCGCCATAGCAGTGTGGTGGTGCAGACGTCGGCTCCTGCGGAACCGACCTTCGACGCGGTGTACGCCGCACAGTACGACCCGCTGGTCCGGCTGGCGTACGTGACCACCGGCAGCCGGCCGGCCGCCGAGGACCTGGTGCAGGAGGTCTTCGTCGAGTGGCTGCGCCGCCGCGACGACGTCCGGGAGCCGGTGCCGTACCTGCGCCGGGCGGTCGTCTCCCGGAGCACCTCGTGGCTGCGCCGACGGATCCTCGAACGCCGGTACGGCGACACCGAGGCACCGCCGCCGGAGCAGTCGGCACCACCGGACGGCACCACCACCGCCGTACGGGCGGCGCTGGCCCGGCTCAAGCCACGGCAGCGCTCGGTGGTCTTCCTCCGCTACTACCTCGACCTTCCGGTCGACGAGATCGCCTCGGCGCTGGGCTGCCGGCCGGGGACCGTGAAGTCGCTGCTGCACCGCTCGCTCGCCGTCCTCCAGGAGCACCTCGATGACGACTGACCTGGACCGCCGGATCATCGCCGGATTGCGGGGCGTGGCCGACGAACCGCTGGTGGTGCCGCCGCCGGCCGAGCGGTTACGCGCCCGCGCGGCCCGCTCGGGTACCCGCGTTCCGGCCGCCTGGCGACGCCCGGTGCTCGCCGCCGTGGCCGTACTCGTGCTGCTCGCCGGGGTCGCGCTGGCCCCGGCTCTCCGGCCGGGTGGCGGCTCGGCGCCGGCCGGGCTGCCCGACGCGCCGACACTGCCGGCGCGGTTCGCCGGGATGTCGCTGCTGACCGCGCCGGTGTCGAAGGATCCGCCCGGTCCGGCGGTGGCCCTCTACCGGCAGGGCACGCTCGGCACCCGGGTCGGCACCAGCCAGGTGCTGGTACTCGGTGTCGACGGGCGGACGTACCGCCGGCTGGACCTGGCCGAGCGGCGCGGCGCGGAGGAGGCGGACGGGGAGTGGAGTGCCGCGTCTGCCCTGCTCAGCCCGGACGGCAGCCAGGTGGTGGTCGCCGACGACCATCGGGTGAGCGGCCGGGTCGAGATCGTCGACCTGCGGACCGGCCGGGTACGGGAGATAGCGTTCGACCCGCCCGCCATACTGTCGCCGCTGGCCTGGGCGCCGGACGGGTCCCGGGTGGTCTTCCGGCTGGAGCGGGGCCCCTTCGACAGCCGCTGGCAGGGCTACCGGCTGGCCGTACTCGACGTGCCGGCTGGCCGGCTCGGTGCGCTGGGCGAGTACACGTCGCCGGATTCGATGCTCGGGGCGGCGGTGTCGCCGGACGGCACCCTGCTGGCCGTGTCGTCCACGTCCGGGTCACCCACGTCCGGCCGCATCGACCTGCTGGACTTCACCGGCGCGGTGCGCCGGACCCTGGCCCTGCCGGAGGGCTACCACCTGACCGGCGTCAACGCCTGGTCGCCGGACGGCCGGCTGCTGGTGGTGCAGCACCTCGGCGCCGTGAGCGGCGGCTTCGCCTTCGTCGACCCGACCGGCGGGTCGGCCCCGGTGCCCGCGCCGCTGCCCGGGCTGCCGCACCCGGCCGAGCTGCTCGGTTGGTCCTCGCCGGACACCCTGCTGGTCGGCATGCTGGACGGGGACTACGAGATCCGCCGGACCCCGGTGGACGGCAGTGCCGCCCGGACCGTCGCCACGATCTCGGACGGGCCGGGTGGACCGGCCCGGGTCAACCAGCTTCGACTCGCCGACGGCCTGCTGGCGGACCTGCGGGTGGTCGACGACCCCGGAGGTCCGGAGCGTGGGCCGCAGCCCTGGTGGTGGCGGGTCCTGGTCACCGTGGCCGTCGCGCTGCTCGGCTGGCTGGTCTTCCGGACGGTACGGCGACGGTCCGCGCGACGCCGCCGCCCATCCGGGTCGCGGCCTGGCCCGTCCGGGGCGCCAAATCCTGACGTCGGCCAGCCCTGACGTCGGCCAGCCCTGACGTCGGCCAGCCGTGGCGTCGGCCAGCCCCGGCGTGCGGCCCGGGATCAGCCGGTGTTCGCCGTGGTGGCGAAGAGCACGCCCATGAAGCCCAGGTAGGCGAGGAAGAGCAGCAGGCCGAGGGCGGCCATCCCGAGCGAGACCCAGCCGAGTACGAGACCGGCGGTGGCGAAGCCGCTGCCCTCCTCACCACTTGCCTGGATCTCGGTACGCGCCTTCTTCGCCAGGTAGACCGCGACGCCGCCGAGCAGTTGGCAGCTGAACAGGGCGACGATCCCGGTGACCATGGACGCGATCGCCATACCGTTCGTCGGCCGGCGCACCACGTAGGGGTAGCCGGAGTAGCCGGGGTGGCCCGGCGTCCAGCCCGGCTGCGGCGCCTCGCCGGCCGGCCCCGGGTACTGCTGCCCCGGGTACTGCTGCCCCGGGTCGACGACCGGCTGGGCGACGACACCGGCGTCGCTGGTGGGTTCGGACGGGTTGCCGGCGGTGCCTGGGTTCACGGCGTCTCCTACTGGTCGGGTGCTCAGTAGCCGGTGTCGTACGACGACGTCGGTTGGTTGGCCAACCAGACGAAGAAGATCACGATGCCGATGGTGGCGAGCACCGCGATGCCGGTGGAGATCCAGCCGACGATGATGCCGGCCTTGGCGAATCCCGCGCCGTTCTCGCCGCTTTCGCGGATCTGCTTGCTGGCGACGTGCCCCATGATCGCCCCGACCGCGCCGAGGTAGCCGCCGAGGCCGTACCCGCAGAGGCCGAGCGCACCCACGATGGCGACGACCATCGCGGCGATCGACAACCCGTTGGTCGACGGGCCCGGGGCGGCGACCGGGTAGCCGGTTGCCGGGTAACCGGCCGGGTAGCCCGGCGCCACCACCGGCTGGCCGCTGATCGGGTCGGTGCCGGCCGGGTAGGACTGGGTGGGGTAGCCCTGGTCGGCCGGGTATCCCGGCTGGTAGGGCTGGGCGGGAGCGGCGGTCTGCTGCACCGTCGGGTCCTGGTACATCGGCTGGTAGCCCGGATCCTGGTATCCCCCGGGCTGCGCCGGTGGTTGCGCCTGCCAGGACGGATCGCTGGAGTAGCCGCTCTGCTGGGGGTCGGTCATTCGAGGTCTCTCACTTCGTCCGTTCGGGATGCGTCGCCAGGGTAGTCGCCGTCCGCCAGATCGGTGTCCCCATATCCGGCCCGCCGCCTCGGCCGCGACCCTCATACCGCGCCTGAGTACCTCAGGCAGCGCGGCCGGTCGGCCGGGCCACGGCGCTGCGGCGTTGCCCGTATCGCCTGGACCGGGCAGGATCGCGGGCATGGTATTCGACGCGCGCGCCGGGGACAGATCCGGTAATCGGCCTCGTCGGGACGCCACGCGCCCCGCGCTGGCCCGCCGGCCCCGTAACGGCTCGCAGGGCACCGTCTCGCAGAGCATCGACCCGGACCGCAGCGGAGCGCCGGGCGGTGACGTCGAGCCGGTGACAATGCGCCTGGACGGCCGGGTCGCGCTGGTCACCGGTGCCGGCAGTCCGGACGGGATCGGGTACGCCACCGCGCGGCGGCTCTGCGCCCTCGGTGCCCGGGTGGCGATCGTCTCGACCACCCGACGCATCCACGACCGGGCGACCGAGTTGGGCGCGACCGGATTCGTCGCCGACCTCACCGACGAGGCCGAGGTTGGCGCGCTGGCGGACGCCATCGTCGAGCAGCTCGGCGAGGTGGAGGTGCTGGTCAACAACGCCGGGCTGGCGAGCCGGGCGAGTCCTGAGGTGCTCCGGCCGGTCGGCCAGTTGAGCTACGACGAGTGGCACCGGGAGATCGAACGCAACCTGAGCACCGCGTTCCTGTGCAGCCGGGCGTTCAGCGGCGGCATGGCCGAACGGGGTTGGGGCCGGATCGTCAACCTCGCCGCCACCGCCGGCCCGGTCAACGCCCTGCCCACCGAGGCGGCGTACGCGGCGGCGAAGGCGGGTGTGGTCGGGCTGACCCGGGCGCTGGCGATGGAGATGATCGCCGACGGGGTGACCGTCAACGCGGTGGCGCCGGGCACCATCTACACGGCCGCGTCCACCATGGCCGAGCTGAAGCAGGGGCTCGGCACCCCGGTCGGCCGGCCCGGCACCCCGGACGAGGTCGCCGCCGCGATCGCCTTCCTGTGCTCGCCGGCCGCCTCGTACATCACCGGTCAGATGCTGGTGGTCGATGGCGGCAACAGCGTGCGGGAGGCGGAGTACCGGTAGCCCCGGACGCGCGTACCACCGACGGGTGGACGGTCGCGGTGGTGCTCCGACACCGCCGCGACCCCTCGCCCGCCCCGGTCGGCACCCGCCCCGCCCGACCCGCGCTCAGTACGTGCCGCCGTCGCCCTCGGCGCCGGCCCAGCTCACCAGGGCCAGCCAGCCGCAGCAGCCGATCAGGTAGAGCGCGGTGAAGATGTAGCTGAGCACCAGTCCCCAGGTCGCCAACTGCCCGCCCTGCTCACCGGTACGCCGGATCTGTCGCCGGGCCAGGTGCCCGAGCACGATGCCGGCCGGCGCGAAGACGAAGGCGAAGACCAGCGACAGGATCGCCAGCACGTTGAATCCGGACTGCTGTCCGGGCTGACCGTAGTAACCGGGTTCGCCCTGGGAACCGGGCTGGCCCGGCTGTCCGTAGTAGCCGGGCTGGTCCTGGTAGCCGTACTGGCCGGGCTGCCCGTAGCCACTCTGGCCGTAGCCACTCTGGCCATAGCCACTCTGGCCGGGCTGGCCGTAGTAGTCGGGCTGTTCAGGCTGGCTTGGTTGGCCGGGCTGACCGCCGTGGTAGCCGGGCTGGTCGCCGTGGTAGCCGGGCTGGTCGGGCGGCCCGCCGGAGCCGGGCGGGGGCTGCGCCCGAGATCCTTCCGGATCCTGCGGCTCACCCGGCGCTGGGTAGCTCATAGCGTCGCCCTCCTCATCCGGGAACGCTACCGGCCGACGCCGTTCCGCACGGCAAATGTCCCGATCACGCACCCTGCGGTGGAGGGCCGACCGCTCAGGCTTGGCGGGACAGGCCGGCGGCGGCGCGTTCGATCACGAGGCAGCGGTCCTCGACGTAGTCGATGCCGGCCTCCTCGGCGATCCGCCGGGCCTCGGCCGAGACGATGCCGAGCTGCAACCAGACCGCCGGGGCGCCGATCG
Organism: Plantactinospora endophytica; assembly: GCF_016862915.1. Lineage (GTDB taxonomy): Bacteria > Actinomycetota > Actinomycetes > Mycobacteriales > Micromonosporaceae > Plantactinospora > Plantactinospora endophytica. The sequence continues at coordinate 547,621 of NZ_BONW01000001.1, forward strand.
CGACCGCCTCGCGGACCACCTGCACGGCGTCCTCGGCCGGCCGGAACACGTCGACCAGGTCGACCGGATGCGGGATCTCGGCCAGCGAGCGGTAGACGGGCTCCCCGAAGAGTTCTCCCGCCTTCGGGTTGACCGGGATGATCCGCCAGCCGTACCGCTGCATCAGCAACGGGACGCTGTGTGCCGGCTTGCCGGGGTCGCGGGACGCCCCGACCACCGCGATCACTCCGGCCTCGGCCAGGATCTGCTGAGCGCTACGCACCCCGCGACTGTAGCTCGCGTTCCGTGTGCTCGAATCTGCCGGAACTCGGGAGGCCGCAACGGCGGCACAGGGTGGTGGGGAGCCGGTCAGAGCAGGGTGAGCTGCTCGACGGCGGGCGCCGGGGCCGGCACCACCTGGCGGGTTTCGCCGGGCTCGGAGCGGTGCAGGCCGTGTCGCCGGGCCGCCATTCTGACCCGGGCCGTCAGCTCGCGCTGGTATGCCTGGGGTAGGTAGGAGCCCCGGCCGAAGAGGGTGCGGTAGTGCGGTACGAGCTGCGGAAACTCCCTGGCCAGCCAGCCCGCGTACCACTCGCGGGCGCCGGGACGCAGGTGCAGCGGCAGTGGCGTGACACTCACCGCCCCGGCCTCGGCGATCGCGGCCACCGTGGCCTCGATCGACTCGTCGGTGTCGGTGAGGCCGGGCAGGATCGGCGCCATCAGTACCCCGACCGGAAAGCCGGCGTCGGTCAGCCGGCGTACGGCGTCGAGCCGGCGTCGCGGGCTGGGCGTACCGGACTCGACCGACCGCCACATCCGCTCGTCGACGAAGCCGATCGACATCGAGATGCCGACCCGGGTCACCGTGGCCGCCTCCTGGAGCAGCGGCAGGTCGCGCAGGATCAGGGTGCCCTTGGTCAGGATGGAGAACGGGTTGGCGAAGTCACGCAGCGCCGCCAGGATCGACGGCATCAGTTGGTAGCGCCCCTCGGCCCGCTGGTAGCAGTCGACGTTGGTGCCCATCGCGATGTGCTCGCCCGACCACTTCGGTGCCGCCAGCTCGCGGCGGACCAGCTCGCCCGCGTTGACCTTGACGACCACCTTGCTGTCGAAGTCACGGCCGGCGTCGAGGTCGAGATAGGTGTGCGTGCCCCGGGCGAAGCAGTTGTGGCTGACCACTCCGTTGGCGACGAAGTCGCCCGTGCCGGTGGTGATGTCGTAGAGCTGGAGTTCCCGGTCGAGTGGCTCGATCCGGCGGATCCGCAGCACCGCCCGGCCGCCGAGGACCGTCCCGTCGAGACCACCGGCGGGCAGTTCGGCCGGACCGGGCGTGGCCCGGCCGGTGCCGACCAGACTGTCGGTGATCGCCAGATAGGGCCGGGGTGGCTCGCCCGGCAGCGCGCCGACGACGTGTTTCCAGCCGCGTGGGGTGAGGAAGCGGTGGTCGCCGCTGGCGGTCAGCTCGGTGCCGTCGGCCAGGGTGATCCGGTACGCGGGCTTCACCGTCGACCAGTGCGCCAGCACCTCGGTCCGGACGTAACGCCGGTGGTTGCCCTGCGCGACCGTGCCGTAGATCTGGTCGCCGACCCGCAGCTCGGCCAGCGGCCGGGTGTGCCCGTCGGCGAGCAGGATCGCGGTGTCGCCGGCCAGGCAGTAGGCGCAGGCGTGGCTGCATCCGCGGTAGGGGTTGATCGTCCACTGGAACGGCACCCGGGAGGCGCCCGGCACCCGGTTGATGATCGACTTCGCGCGTACCTCGTAGAACGTCATGCCGGCGAAGCCGGGGGTGTCGAAGGTGCGGACGGTCGCGCCGGGCAGCGCCAGCGGCAGGGGTGGAGCCGCTGGCGCTGCCCCCGGAGGGGTGCCGGTGTCGGGGGGAGCCGACAACAGGTTTTCCCAGCGCATGGCCCTCATTCGAACATACGTACGAGACCGCGCGCAACCCGCCACGCCCGACGCCGACGGTTCGGCGACACCGGAGTACGGGAGTAGCGGAGTACCGGAAAGGTTTGTCGCTACCGATCGCCGGCCGGCGCGGCGCTGCTCTCCCGGCGGACCAGTTCGGCGGCGACGTGCTCGATCTGCGGCGTGTTCAGCGGCTCGGGAGGTTGCAGCGCCAGGGTCATCGCCCGGGCGCCCATGTCGGCCAGCGGCAGCCGGATCGTGGTGAGCGCGGGGGTCACGTCGCGGGCGATCGGCATGTCGTCGAAGCCGATCACGCTGATCTGGCCGGGCACGTCGATGCCCCGGGAGCGCAGCAGCGAGAGTGCGCCGATCGCCATCGAGTCGTTCATCGCGGCGATGGCGGTGAGTCCGGGCTGGGTGTCCAGCAGCGTGGCGGTGGCGCTGGCGCCGCCGGAGCGGTCGAAGTCGGCGTAGACGATCTGCCGGGGAGTGAGTTTCTGGCCGTGCTCCCGGGCGGCCCGGCGCAGCCCGGCGATCCGGTCGGTGGTGGTGGTGAGGTGTCGTGGCCCGGCCACCACGCCGATCCGGGTGTGCCCCAGGCCGTACAGTTCGGCGCCGACCAGGTGTCCGCCGGCCTCGTTGGCCGGGATCACCGCGTGCCCGGTGTGCTCGTGCCGGCCGATCACCGCCACGTGACCGCCGGTGGACTGGTAGACCCGCAGCTTGGCGTCGAGGGTGTGGGTGAACTGCTCGTCGTGGTAGCCGGAGCCGGCCAGGATGATCGCGGCGGCCTGGTTGGCCCGGAGCAGTTCGACGTACTCCAGTTCCTTGTCCGGGTCGCGGTAGGTGTTGCAGATGATGACCAGCCGGCCGTGCTCGGTGGCGACGCGTTGCAGGCCCCGGGTGATCTCCGCGAAGTACGGGTCGGAGACGTCGTGCACGATCACCCCGACCGCGCTGCGGTGGTTGCGGGCGAGCTGCTGGGCGTGCGCGTTCGGGACGTACTGCAACTCCTCGACCGCCGCCAGCACCCGCTCGCGGAGCGCGTCCGTCACCGGCTTGGGGCTGCCGTTGATGATCCTGGACGCGGTGGCGGGTGACACGCCGGCCCGCCGCGCGACATCCGCCAGAGTGGCCATCGACCCGTCCTTTCACGGCCGCCGGGTGGCCGGTTGCAGGTGAGGATATCGCGGCGGGACTTCGGGCCATTCACGGCCGTCGCGGGCCGGGTGCCCGGGCGGCGGGAGATCACCTCTGGCGGTGGGAGGCTCTTGCCCGAATCGGAACGGAGTCGGTAGCGTACTCGGGAAAGCGCTTACCGACGTACGGCGTGCTCCACCGCGACCATCGCGCGCCAGGACGACCCCCACCGCACCACGTACCCCGCGCGCTCGACGAGTGGCACCCGCGGATCAGCCAGCCTGAGGAGGCGACGTACATGGGACGCACCACGATCGGCATCGTGCTCAACGGTGTGACCGGCCGGATGGGCTACCGGCAGCACCTGGTCCGGTCACTGCTGGCCATCCGGGAACAGGGCGGGCTGCCGCTGCCCGACGGCCGCCGGCTCTGGCCCGAACCGATCCTGGTCGGCCGCAGCGAGGCGAAGCTCCAGGAGATCGCGCAGCGGCACGGGCTGACCGAGTGGACCACCGACCTGCCCGCCGCGCTGGCCCGCCCGGACGTGCAGATCTACTTCGACTCGCAGGTCACCGCGCAGCGGGAGAAGGCGCTGAAGCTGGCCATCGAGGCAGGCAAGCACATCTACACCGAGAAGCCGACCGCCGAGGACCTCTCCGGGGCGATCGAGCTGGCCCGGCTCGCCGACGCGGCCGGCATCAAGCACGGCGTGGTGCAGGACAAACTCTTCCTGCCCGGCCTGCGCAAGCTCGACCGCCTCGTCAAGGGCGGCTTCTTCGGCCGGATCCTCTCGGTACGCGGCGAGTTCGGCTACTGGGTCTTCGAGGGCGACTGGCAGGCGGCGCAGCGGCCGTCCTGGAACTACCGGGCCGCCGACGGCGGTGGCATCACCGTCGACATGTTCCCGCACTGGCACTACGTGCTGGAGCAGATCTTCGGCCGGGTCGCGGCGGTGACGGCGCACGTCACCACGCACATCCCCGAGCGCTGGGACGAGGCGGGCGAGCGCTACGACGCCACCGCCGACGACGCCGCGTACGGCATCTTCGAGATCGAGCGGCCGGGGCAGCCGGGCCGGATCGTGGCCCAGGTCAACTCCTCCTGGTCGGTCCGGGTCTACCGGGACGAGCTGGTCGAGTTCCAGGTCGACGGCACCGAGGGCAGCGCGGTCGCCGGGCTGCGCAACTGCCGGGTCCAGCACCGGGCGACCACCCCGAAGCCGGTGTGGAATCCGGACCTGCCGGCGACCGAGGACTTCCGGTCACAGTGGCAGGTGGTGCCGGACAACGAGGAGTTCGACAACGGGTTCAAGGCCCAGTGGGAGCTGTTCCTCCGGCACGTGGTGGTGGACGAGCCGTACGGCTGGGATCTGTGGGCGGGTGCGCGCGGCGTACAGCTCGCCGAGTTGGGGCTGGCCTCCGCCCGCGAGGGCCGGCGCATCGAGATCCCGGACCTCGACGGCGAGCAGACCAGGTGAGCGAGGTTCGGGCACGGTTCTCGTTCAACCAGGCCACCGCCAAGTACTGGCCGATTCCCGAGCTGGTCGCCGGCTGCCTGGCGGCCGGGGTGTCCCAGCTCGGGCTGTGGCGGGAGGAGACCCTTGAGCACGGTCTGGACAAGACCGCCACGCTGATGCGGGAGTCCGGGCTCGCGGTCACCTCACTGTGCCGGGGCGGTTTCTTCCAGACCCCCGACTGGTACGACGAGAACCGCCGGGCGATCGACGAGGCCGCCACCCTCGGCGCGCCGGTGCTGGTGCTGGTCTCCGGCGGGTTGCCGGACGGCAGCCGGGACGTGGACGCGGCCCGGGCGCACGTCGGCGACGCCATCGGCGAGCTGGTGCCGCACGCCCGCGCCGCCGGGGTACGGCTGGCGATCGAGCCGCTGCACCCGATGTACTGCTCCGACCGCTGCGTGGTCTCCAGCCTCGGCCAGGCGCTGGACCTGGCCGCACCGCATCCCGTCGAGACGGTCGGGGTGGTGGTGGACACCTACCACATCTGGTGGGACGACCAGGTCTGGGCGCAGATCGCCAGGGCCGGCCGGGAGGAGCGGATCGCCTGCTTCCAGGTCGCCGACTGGGCCACCCCGCTGCCCGAGGGGGTACTGCTCGGTCGGGCGCTGCCCGGGGACGGCTGCGTGGAACTGCGCCGGTTCCGGGAGGCGGTGGACGCCGCCGGCTACCGGGGGCCGATCGAGGTCGAGGTCTTCAACGCCGAGGTGTGGGCCCGGCCCGGGCCGGAGATCCTGGACCGCACCCTGTCGGGTTACCTCGCCCACGTGGATTAGCCGGCACCGTCGCACACGGGGGAGACTGGTGAACATGGACCAGCCCACCTTCGTGTACGACGGCGACTGTGCCTTCTGCACCACCTGTGCCGAGTTCATCGGCCGGCGGATCCCGACCGGGGCCAGGGTGGTGCCCTGGCAGTTCGCCGACCTCGACGCGCTCGGGCTGACCGCCGCGCAGTGCGAGGAGGCGGTCTGGTGGGTCGGCACCGACGGCGTACGCGTCGCCGGCCCGGACGCGATCGCCCGGCTGCTCGGCGCGAGCCGCCCCGGTTGGCGGCTGCTCGGCGCCGGCCTGCGGCTGCCCCCGGTACGCCTGCTCGCCTGGCCAACGTACCGCTGGGTGGCCCGCAACCGGCACCGCCTGCCCGGTGGTACGGCCGCCTGCTCGCTGCCGCAGGCGACCCGGGACCGGCTCTACGGCACGACCGGCGACCGCTGACCGGGCGGCCCGGCCGGCATCACTCCGGCGTCCGTCCGACTGTCCGGCCCGCCGGATCCGTCGCCCGGCCCGTGGCCCGGAAGTTCCGGCCCGCCGCCCTTCCCGGGCTGGCCGCCGGGTGCGCCCTCCGCTTCGCCGGGTGCACTCTCCGGCCCGCCGCGTCGGCCGGTCAGCCGGCGTAGCCGCTCGACCGGGCGGAGCCGCTCCAGCGCCAGGAAGCTGGTCATCGCCACCAGGTGCGGGGCGAACGAGATGGTGATGGTGGCGACGGTGACCAGGTGGAACGAGTAGAAGAACGCCACCACGGCCTGCCGCCAGCGCGGTGACACCACGAACACCACCGGGCTGAGCAGCTCGAACGCGATGATGCCGAACTGCGCCGCGATCAGCAGGTACGGCACCTGGGCGATCAGGTCGGCGAGTTCGGTGCCGCGCCGGATGATCGCCCGGGCCAGCACCGACCCGGTCATCCACTCCAGCCCGCCGAACCGCAGCTTGGCCCAGGCGGCCAGGAAGTAGGTGCAGACCACGGCGATCTGGGTGACCCGCAGCGCCCAGCCGGCCGCCTCGCTCTCGGTCCGGTCGCCGTGCCGGGCCCGCCCGACGGTCGGCAGTACGGCCAGCGCGACCAGGAAGCCGAACCGGTCGTGGTCCACCTTCCCGTAGCTCATCGCGATGACCATCCACTCGAAATAGAGCAGGAATACGGTCCAGCCGAGCGCCCGGGGCGCCCGTCCGGTCGCGGCGGCGAGGGCGGCCAGCAGCAGCGCCCAGAAGAGCACGTTGACCAGCAGCGGCGTCGGGGTGGGCAGCGGCAGCAGCCGGCCGACGAAGAGTGGTTGGTACAGCTCGCCGGGGATGCTGGCCTTGTCGCGGATCCAGGGCGTGAAGAACAGCAGGTCCGCGGCGACGAAGAGGTAGACCAGGGTACGGAACGCAGCGACCCGCCCCAGCGGCACCGGCTCGGTCAGCCAGCCCGACACGGCGGCGCCGATCCGTCTCGACGTGCTCACGAGGACTGCCACCGGACCACCGTCTCGTCGACGGCGTTGCCGGTCGGCCGGCCGTCCGTGATGCCGTACCAGCGGATCACGATGCGTACCTCGACGATCGGCGGTGCGTCGGGGTGCCGTTCGGCGTACGCGTCGGCGACCTGACGCAGCAGTGTCGGGTCGGCCTCGTACCGGCCCTGTTGGCCCTCGATCTCCGCTCGGCGGATGCCGGTGGCGTCCTCGCCGAGCCCGATCACCGCGCCGGTGGCGTCGACCCCCTCGACCCGGGTGTCCGGGGCGGGGTCGTCCGGCGGGTTGGAGCCGGCGTACATCCGGAAGGGACCGAACGGGAAGTGGTCGTCCTGGCCCCAGAGGGTGCCGGCGAGCAGCACCGCGCCGGCCAGCAGGGTGAGGCCCACCCGGAGAGTCCGGCTCCGCCTCGGCAACGCGTCCATCGGTTCGAGACCTTACGCGGTACCCGCAAGATCCGGGCACCGTCGGTGTGCGCCTCCGCCGACCGCGCGGACGACTCCGGCCGGACACCGGACGACTCCGGCCGGACACCGTCGCGGTGTCCGGCCGGAACGCGGTCGGTTACCTGATTACCTGCCGGCGGTGGCTACCCCGGCTGTCGTCGTCAGTGGCTGTGCTCGGCGAGCTGCTTGCGTACGTCGTCCATGTCCAGCGCCTGCACCTGCTCGATCAGCGATTCGAGCGCCGACTCCGGCAGGGCGCCCGGCTGGGCGAAGACGATCACGCCGTCCCGGACCGCCATGATCGTGGGGATGGACCGGATGTCGAACTTCGCGGCGATCTCCTGCTGCGCCTCGGTGTCGACCTTGCCGAAGACGATCTCCTGGTGCTTCTCCGAGGACCGCTCGTAGACCGGCGCGAAGCGCTTACACGGACCGCACCAGTCCGCCCAGAAGTCCACCAGCACGATGCCCGGCTGCTCGGTCACCTCGTCGAAGTTGGCTGTGGTCAGCTCAACGGTCGCCATTGATCACTCCGATCACCGCAATTGGCCTTACGACTGGGAAACCCAGCTGGCCTCCTCCGAATTCCCCGGCACGGCAGGTTGAAACGGTCATCGTGGGGCGCGTCACGTTACGGAGCGGTATCGACGCGGGTCCCTGATCGGCCGGATCCGGAAGTGAAACATTGATGACACACTCCGGTGACGGGTAGTTATGGGAGCGTTTCCAAGGCTTCTGCTGGCCAGTTCGGGTGTGATCCGCGAAGTTGCCGGTTGGCAAGCGGAAACAGGTGACATAACGGATGTCCTGCTGCGTACGTCTGTTCACGTTGAGTAACATTACAAAAAGGTAACTGTGACCCCGATCTCGTGGCGGACTCTTTTGTCGACTGGGTCGGGTCGGGCAGAATCTTTCCCATCAGAGCGTGGGCGGCGGGTGCCGGGGAGGGCCCCGCCGCTCATTGCGTCCGGGGTCGGTTTCCCGCCCCGTCCGGCACGCCATCTTCAATTCACCGCTAACGCCACCGCGTCTCCGGCCGTGCGCGCCGGGTGGCTGCACCCTCCGGCGCCTCACCTCGGGATTCAACTTCAGGGTCCGGCGACACATGCCGCCGACGGCGACACCCAGCACTACCGCTTTTCGGGCGGAACCGGGCCTTCCGCCTACTAGCGGCATATGCTGAGCCGGGAGGCGCCATGAGTCACACCGGATCTCCGGACTCGCCCGGTGCCACGCACCGCGCCCGCCGGGCCACCACGACCGGCTACCCGCCCGACGACTGGCAACTACTCGTCCGGCTGCCCGGCCGGGTGATCGTCGCGGCCTCGTCGGCCGGGCCCGACAACCCGGTCCGGGCGGTCACCGAGGGACTGGCCGGCCTGGACGGCATCGCCGCCGGGCGGTCGTTCGACAGCGAGCTGGTCCGGGCGGTGGTCGCCGCCATCTACGCCGAGTCCGACGACGGGCAGTCGGCACCGGTCCGCACCGGAGATGTCGACGCTGGACTCACCGAACTCCTCCGGGCCTGCCGGACCGCCGTCGGGACGCTGACCAGACACGCCGATCCGGCCGACTCGGCCGCGTACCGGCAGTGGGTGCAGTCGGTCGCGGCCCGGGTCTGCCGGGCGGCCGGTTCCGACGGCCGGCCCCGGCCGTTCGGCGATCCGGTCGACCCGGACCAGCGCCGGGTGCTGGACCAGCTCGGCGAGGCGCTGGGCCTGCGCCCGGCCGGCTGACCGGGGGCCGTACCCTCGGCAACCGTGGAGAGTGCCGAGGTCGAGCTGGAGGTCGGCGTCGGGCCGTGGCCGGGCGAGCCGCCCACCGATCCCCGGTACGACCCGGAACTGCTCCGCGACGGCGACCGCCGCAACGTGGTCGACCGGTACCGCTACTGGCGGCGGGAGGCGATCGTCGCCGACCTGGACCTGCGCCGGCACGACTTCCATGTGGCGATCGAGAACTGGCAGCACGACCTCAACATCGGCACCGTGGTCCGGAACGCCAACGCCTTCCTCGCCGCCGAGGTGCACGTGGTGGGGCGGCGGCGGTGGAACCGGCGCGGCGCCATGGTGACCGACCGCTACCAGCACGTCCGGCACCACGAGACGATCGAGGCGTTCCTGGACTGGTCCGGGGCCGCCGACCTGCCGATGATCGGCATCGACAACCTGCCCGGGTCGCGACCGCTGGAGAGCGCCGTGTTGCCGCGCCGCTGCGTACTGCTGTTCGGGCAGGAGGGGCCGGGGCTGTCCGAGCCGGCCCGGTTGGCCTGCTCGGCGGTCTTCTCCATCGCCCAGTACGGCTCGACCCGCTCGATCAACGCCGGGGTGGCCAGCGGCATCGCCATGCACGCCTGGATCCGGACGTACGGCATGACCCCACCCGCCACACCGGCCTGAGCCCTCCGACTCCCCGCCGTCCCTCTGCGTCCCGACTGCCGGTTGGTTAGCGTCGGACCGGGCAAAGGGTGCCCCTACCGTACGGAAACAGACCGAAAAGGCCGGTTCGCCTTGACTCGGAGGCACTGGTACGGGGACTGTAGTTGTCGTGGGTGTTGCGGTGAGCTGTCCACGTTGCGGCGGTCCGGTGCGCGCGCCGGACCTGATGCACACTGCCTGGCGATGTCCCGACTGCGGCCCGATCTCCCCGCTGCACGTGGCGGAGCACATCGGGCCGGAGATCGTGGCCAGCACCGTCGACCGGATCACGGTCGACCGGAACCCCGCCGACCAGGAGTCCGGCGTCCCCGGGTCGAGAGCCGGCTCCCCGATGCCGCTCTGGTGTCCGTGGCCGCTCCCGCAGGGCTGGACGATGACCGGCGTCGGTTGGGCCGGTGACGACCGCGGCGGCGTCCGGGCGACCGCGGTGGCCTGCACCGGGCCGGACCCGCTCGGTGGTGGCCCCGCCGACCTGGTACTCGTCGCCGAGGAGCCCGGCGTCGGCCTGGGCACCCGGCTCGCCGGCACCGCCGGGCCGGACCCGGGTCCGCAACTCGCCGAGGCGCTGACCGATCCCGGCCCGGGACACGCCGAGCGGATCGCGCACGCCAAGGTGCGTGCCGGTGGCCATCCGACTCCACTGTGGTCGGTCAGATCTCCGACAGACCGGAGCGCCTACGCCGGTGAAGCTCGGGGGATCTGGCTCTATGCGATAGCCTGGCCGGCGAGCGCGGGTTACCTCCTCGCGGAAGATGTCGAACTCCACGACCTCACCGAGTGGACACCGCCCGAGCTTGTGTACGGTGCTCCGTCCCCCTACCTGCACGGGAGGGTCTGATATGGCCAGCCAGGCTGGGACGAAGCGGGTACGCGGCTTATTCACCGCAGGACAGCAGACTGATACTCTGGGTTTTGCCGCGGTTAGCGCCCCGGCACCGCACGGAGGGATGGCCCGCCATGGTTAAAAAGGTCCTCACCTGGGGCGGTCTCGCCTTCCTGGTCTTCTTCATCGCCTACCAGCCGTCCTCCGCCGCCGACGTCTTCAAGTCGCTGGGCGGCAGTCTGCTGGACGTTGCCCAGGGCTTCGGCGACTTCTTCACCGACCTCGTCGCTTAGCCGTCGATGGGCAATCCGTCGGGTGAACCCCCTGAGCCCGAGGACGACGACGAACGTCGACGGCGCGAGCGGGACACCGAGCCGATCCCACGGGTCCGACCCGACGACGGTCCGCAGTTCGGGACCGGGCCGGACTTCTCGGACGGTCCCTCCTATTCGGACGGACCCGCCTACTCCGACGACATCGGCTACGCCGGCAGCGAGCGCCGGGCCGGCACCCGTGGCTGGGTACGCGACCCGGACCAGGGCCCGGAGATCTCCGAGGAAGAGCTGGCCGGCCTCCGGGTCGACGCCTCGGGGATGCCGCTCGGCCCCCGCCGGGTGCTCCCGCTCGAAGACGAGCCGACCTCCCTGGTGGCCCGCTACCTCTTCCCGACCGAGCGCTACCGGGGCGAGTGGAAACGGCACAAGATCTCTCTCGCCACCCCGCTGCTGATCGGCCTGCTCGCCACCTTCGTGCTCGGCTACCTCTCCGGCTTCCTCGCCGGGCAGGAGGTCGGCGCGCTGACCACCGTCGCGGTGCTGATCTGGCTCGGCATCATGGGCTGGGTGGCCTGGAAGGTGGCGGACTGGTATTTCGACCGGTTCATCCTGACCAACAAGCGGGTGATGGTGGTCAACGGCATCATCACCCGGCAGGTCGCGATGATGCCGCTGCTCCGGGTCACCGACATGAAATACGAGCAGTCGCCGCTGGGCCGGGCCCTCAACTACGGCACCTTCGTGCTGGAGTCGGCCGGCCAGGAGCAGGCGCTCCGCGAGGTCAAGTACCTGCCCAACCCGAACGAGCTCTACCTGCGGGTGGTCGAGGAGATGTACGAGCCGCAGGCGGTCGAGGCGCGGCTGGGCAAGGAGGCCGAGGAGGCCAAGGCCGACGACGGCGCCTGACGGACGGCGGGACCCCTCACCTCCGAGCCCGCTGGCGCCGGCGCTCGGCGGGCGCCGACCGGGTGCTCCGGACCCGTCGCACCGTTACCGAGGCGCGGCACGCGCACTCTGCCGGCCGGACCCGGTCGGCATGCCGTCCGGCGGCGACCGAGGTGTGATGCCGACGACGTCGAGGGCGGCACCGTTGCCGAAAACGGCAATTTCTCCCCCGAACATCGAACTGAATCGCACCTTTCCGCCGTAGACCTGCGGGTCCCCGCTGTGGCAGCCTTTCGAATTGGCACCGGCGGGGGGAGGCGGAAGTGACGCCGAAGCACTCGGTGGACGAGGAGTTCCGCGAGTTCGTCGCGGCCCGCTCGGCAGCCCTGCTGCGTACGGCGTACCTGCTGGCCGGGGACTGGGCGACCGCCGAGGACCTGCTCCAGACCGCGCTGACCAAGACCTACCTGGCCTGGAAGCGGCTCGGCGAGATCGAGGCGGTCGAGCCGTACGCCCGGCGGGTGCTGATCAACACGGCGACCAGTTGGTGGCGGCGGCGCTGGCACGGCGAGCGCCCCACCGAGGTGCTGCCGGAGCGACCCGCCCCGGACCAGATCGAGGAGCAGCTCGAACGCGACCGGCTGTGGCGACACGTCCGGACCCTGCCCGTCCGGCAGCGGGCCGTCCTGGTGCTGCGGTTCTACGAAGACCTCTCCGAAGCGCAGACGGCGGCGCTGCTCGACATCTCACCGGGCACCGTGAAGAGCCAGACGTCCAGAGCGCTCTCCACCCTGCGGCGCCGGCTCGGGGCGGAGGCCGACAGCGCGATGCCGGCGGCCGAGGCCGGGCTGGCCGCCGTACCCGTCGGAGATGCCGGCGGCGGCGCCGGAGCGTTCGCGCCCGCGCGGGCGGCGAACGGCCAGCTCCCCGTCCCGGCACCGGAACTGCCCCGACCGCGCCAGGCCGCCTCCCGGCGACCCGCGACCGCCTTTCCGGTACCGGCCCAGCCCGTTCCGGCGGTCGGAGCGGAAGCGTGACGCCCATGCTGGAAGATTCGCTGCGCGAGATGTTCGCCGCCCAGGTCGACACCCCACCGGTGGCGGACGACCCGGCCGGCACCGTGATCCGCCGGGGCCGGGTCGCCCGCCGACGCCGCGCCATGGGCTCGCTGGTGGCGGTGGGGGCGGCGCTGGTCCTGGTCACCGCCGGGGCCGCCTCGTTGGGCGGCGGGTGGCCGCCGGATCGCCGGTCGGGACCGGCGGCCGGGTTCGGTGTCGACTCGCTGGCCGACGTGACGGTCGGGCCGGTGGAGCCGCCGACCCCCGGCCGGGACACCGGGATCGGGCTGGACATCCGCAGCGGTGACCAGCTCTGGACGACCGACGGCCGGCGGCTGACCCTGACCGGTGTCGGCGAGGTGACCCGGATCTACCGGGTACCCGGCGGCTGGGTGTACGCCGGAGCCAGGGAGGTCAGGTTCCTCCGTCCCGACGGCAGCTCCGTCACGCTCAGCGGCGAGGACGACAGGTGGGCGGTGAGCAGCGACGGTGACCAACTGGCGTTCCAACTCGACACGACCCTGCACGTCGCCCGGATCGGCCCGGCCGGGCTGGCCCTGATGGACTCCGTCGAGGTACCCGCCAACACCTGGCCGGTGGCGATCGCCGCCGACCGGGTGGTGGTCTCCGGCGGCTCCCGGGGCTACGGCTTCGTCGACCTCGCCCGTCAGGCCCAGCAGCCGGCCCGCAACGCCGCCGTGACGACGATCTACGGGGTACGCGGCGACGGGCTGGTGGGGCTGGTCCGGGAGGAGGGCGGAAGTCGGCGCTGCCTGGCCAGGATCGTGCCGACCGGCGGCAAGCTGCAACCCGCGCAGAGCGGCGGCTGCGGGCTGGGACTGCGCGCCGAGGCGACCGAAGGCGGGCTGGCCCCGGACGGCCGCTGGCTGGCCGAGCGGCGCGGCGCCGAGGTCGCCCTGATCGACGTCGACCGCGTCCTGGACGGCGAAACGGCACTCGTCACCTGCCCGGCCGCCAGCGACGTTCCGCCGGTCTGGGCCGACGACCGGACGGTGGTGACCGGAAACGACGCGCACGTGGTGCGCTGCCGCACCGACGGCACCGAGGAGGCCGTGCCGCTGCCCGAGGGCGTACCGGAGGACTGGCAGCTTGTACCGAGGCTGACCGCACCCGCCGACGGGCAGTGAGCTTGCCGGCCGGTAACCTCGGTCCGGTGACGTCCCGCCGGCCCGAGGCACCCGACCCCGGTCACCGGGTCCGGATCGACCTGCACGCCCACTCGACGGCCAGCGACGGCACCCTCACCCCCGAGGAACTCGTCCGCGCCGCCCGGCAGACCGGACTCGACGTACTGGCCATCACGGACCACGACACCACCGGCGGGTGGGAGCGGGCGGCATCGGCCCGGCCGCCGGGACTCACCCTGGTCCGGGGCGCCGAACTCTCCTGCCGCTGGTACGGCACCGAGCCGTCGATCCCGCTGCACCTGCTGGCGTACCTCTTCGACCCGGAGTCGCCGGAGCTGGTCGCCGAGCTCTCCCGGGTACGCGCGGCCCGCGAGGTACGCGCCGAGCGCATCGTCGAACTGCTCCGCGCCGACGGCGTCGACGTCGACTGGGCGGAGATCCAAGCCGGTGCCGGTGGCGGCACGGTGGGCCGGCCGCACATCGCGCAGGCGCTGATCCGGGCCGGTCTGGTGGCGACGACCGCCGAGGCGTTCACCCCGAACTGGCTCGGCGAGCGTTACCGGCTGCCCAAGGACGACATCGACGTGTTCCGCGCGGTCCGGCTGGTCCGGCAGGCCGGCGGAGTACCGGTGATGGCCCATCCCCGGGCGACCAGGCGGGGCCGGATCGTGCCCGACTCGCTGATCGTCGAGCTGGCCGCCGCCGGGCTGGCCGGCCTGGAGGCGGAGCACGAGGACCATTCGCCGGCCGAGCGGGACCACGTCCGGGCCCTCGCCGCCGAGCTGGGACTGCTGGTCACCGGCTCGTCGGACTTCCACGGCGCGCACAAGACCGTCCGGCTCGGCGCGTACACGACCGAGGTCGAGGCGTACGAGCGGATCGTGGCGGCGGCGAGCGGGATCGGCGTACTCACCGACCCGGGCTGACCTCGGCCGACGGCCGCCGCAGCAGCAGCCCGCTGCCGTCGACGTTGCCGACCGAGGTGCCGGGTCGGTGCCGTCGTGATCGGGAAGGGGTGTCGGATCGACGGGGGTGTCGGACCGGCATGGCAGGATCGGGGCGTGCGAAGGCCATCGTCCGCCGGCAACCGGACTCCTCGACCCCGTGGCAGCCAGCCCGAGCAGTTGGGTTTCGACGGGATGCCCGAGCGACTCTTCGTCTGCACACCGAGCAAACTCGGCGCGTACACGGACTGTCCGCGCCGATACCGCTACTCCTATGTCGACCGGCCCGCCCCGGCCAAGGGTCCGCCCTGGGCACACAACTCGCTCGGCGCGAGCGTGCACACCGCACTGCGCAACTGGTACGCCCTGCCGATCGACCGCCGTCGCCCCGAGGCGTTGCCGACACTCCTCAAGGGCACCTGGGTGCGCGAGGGCTACCGCGACGACGAGCAGGAGCGGGCGGTGTTCCGCCGGGCCCTGGAGTGGTTGGAGTCCTACGTGGAGACGCTCGACCCCGGTGACGAGCCGCTGGGCGTGGAGCGGGTCGTGGCGGTCAAGACCAGCGTGTTGGCGTTCAACGGCCGGGCCGACCGGATCGACTCGCGCCCCGGCCCGGACGGCCCCGAGCTGGTGATCGTCGACTACAAGACCGGGCGTACCGGGCTGGACGCCGACGACGCCCGCGGCTCACAGGCACTCGCGCTCTACGCCTACGCCGCCGAGCGGGTCTTCCGGAAGCCGTGCCGCCGGGTAGAACTGCACCACCTGCCGACCCAGACGGTGGCCGGGCACGACCACACCGTGGAGTCGCTCGCCCGACAGCTCTCCCGGGCCGAGGACACCGCGCGGGACATCATCGCCGCCGAGCGGGCGGTCGCCGACGGTACGGATCCGGACGACGCGTTCCCGGTCTCGCCGGGCATCCGTTGTGGCTGGTGTGACTTCCGCCGGAGCTGCCCGGCCGGCGCGGACGCCCCCGAGCGGGAGCCCTGGTCGGCGGTGGAGCGGGCACTGGCCCCCGTCGAGCCGGGCGACGGGGCAGCGGAGTGACCCAGGAACCGGGCCGGGCGACGGCGCCACCCGTCGGCCGATCAGCGCGTTGACCAGCGTCGACTTGCCAGCCGACGTTCGTCCTCCCACGGCAGGAAGTCCCGGTTGCGGCGGGGCGCGGGCGGAGTGAGACGGCCGGCCCGGCTCAGTCGTCGGTGGCTCGCCGCACCTGGCAGGCGGGGCAGAGGCCCCAGTAGGTGACCTCGGCCTCGTCGACCTCGAAGCCGTACGAGGTCACCGGGTCCAGACAGGGTGCCGAACCGACCGCACAGTCCACGTCGGCGATCTCCCCGCAGCCCCGGCAGACGACGTGGTGGTGGTTGTCGCCGACCCGCGCCTCGTAACGGGCGGGAGATCCGGCGGGCTCGATCCGGCGGGAGAGCCCGGCCCGGGACAGCGCGCCGAGCACGTCGTAGATCGCCTGGGTGGAGACCGAGTCGAGGCGCCGTCGTACCCGGTTGGTGATCTCCTCGACCTCCAGATGGCCGCCACCGGCCAGCACCTCGAGGACGGCGAGACGCGGCCGGGTGACCCGAAGGCCCCTCGACCGGAGCAGTTCCTCGCCAGTCATCTCCCTATCACAGCACGTCGATGGGGCACCAACAAGGCGGATGGCGGCCGATCGTGGCGGTCGCCACACCACCCGAAGCCCCGCACCGAGGGGTGGAACCTGACTGAACCGGGCCGACTCGATGCCCGTGTACCGGTATAGGTCACGAATGACGTGACCGGATTTTCGTACCGTCAGGGTCTCCCGGTGGGAGCGGAGCAAGGAGGCGTCGGTGTTCAGGGAAGTCATGGGTCTCCCCGCGCACGCGCTGTTGGTGCACGCGGCCGTAGTCTTCGTGCCGCTGCTCGGCCTGGTCGCGACCGGGTACGCGGTGCTGCCCCGGTTCCGCAGCCGGCTCGACTGGGCGGCGGCGGTGCTGGCGGTGGTCGCCCCCGTCTCCGCCTTCTTCGCCATGCAGTCCGGCGAGGAACTGCGCGACGTGTTGATCGCCAAGAACTACGGCCCGGAGATCCTCCAGAAGGTGGACGAGCACCAGGGCTACGGCGACCTGACGTTCTGGTGGAGCCTCGCCCTCGGTGTGGTGACCATCGTGCTGCTCGTACTGACCAGGCCCCGGGCCCGGTCCCTGCCGAAGTGGCTGGCCCTGCTGCTCGGCGCGATCGTGGTGGTGCTCGCCGCGCTCAACGTCTGGTACGTCTATCTCACCGGCGACACCGGCGCCGAGGCGGTCTGGCAGGGCGTTCTCTAGGCCGGCACCACTGGTCGGCTAGTCGGCACTCCTGGTCGGCGCTTCGGGTGCGGCGGCGTTCAGAAGAGGGCTCGGGAGCAGAGCAGGCACATCAGCACCAGTACCACCGCGCCGCCCACCAGGCCGACGCCGTAGGTCAGCGTCCGTGCGCTGCCCTCGTCGGCGTCCAGGGCGGCGTGGTCCTGGGCCGGCAGTGGCCGTGGCGGTGCCGGCTGGACGTGCAGCGGTGGGCGCCAGCCCGGCGGCGGGGTGATGCTCGGCGGTGGGCCGGGATACTGGATCTCGGGTCGTACGGGCGGCGGCGCCGGAGTCGCGGCGGACTCCGGGGTGTCGGCGGGTGGTCCGGTCGGCCGACGCCAGAAGGCGTCCTCGGCGGAGTTCCCGCTCTGCGTCGTCACGCTGTCCGACGCTACCAACCCAAGCCGTCCCCGGCCCCTCGCCGGGTGTTCCCGGCGGGTCTGCCGGCCCGGTGATCCTCGGCCTCCTCGGGTCGTGGAACGGCACCGAGGCCCCGGTAAGCTTGCCCCGTGCCCGGGACGGAGAAGCAGCACCCCACGAGTGTCACGCGGAACGACGACCGATCGGTCGAGCGGGCCGGCGAGCACCGGGTGCTGCCCGAGCAGTCGGTGGACGACACCGACCGGGGCTGGGGCGAGCGGCCCGAGTCCAACGACGACCGGCTGCTGGCCGAGCGCCCGCCACACTGGGGCTGACCCGGCCGAACACGGCTCGGGGCGGATCGGGCCGAATCCGGCTCGGGTCGACCTGGCCGAACACGGTTCGGGGCTGATCCGGTCGAATCCGGCTCGGGTCGACCTGGCCGAACACGGTTCGGGGCTGATCCGGTCGAATCCGGCTCGGGCCGACCTGACCGGACGCAGCTCGGGGCTGATCCGGCCGACTTCAGCTCGGACTGATCCGGACGCTACGACCGTACGATGATCGCGAAACGGGTGGACTCCGGCATCCCGACCGCCCGGTGCGCCTGGTCAGGCCGGAGGGCGAGGTAGATCGCGCTGGCCGCGCCGTCGGTCTGGCCCGGATCCAGTACGTCGAGCACCAGTACCCGGGTGGCCAGGACCGTCGGCTTCGGTGCCCGGCCCGCCTGCTCGCCGCCGGGCGCCGCGAGAAGATCCACCCGGGCTCCCGGCCGGGCCACGGTCAGCGCGGCCGGCTCGGCGAGCCGGATCGGCACGCCCACCGTGCCCGACGGCACCGGCATCCCGGAAGCGCCCGGCACACCCGCCGATCCGCTGGGCCGGGTCGTCGGTGCGCTGCCCCGCGTCGGGCCGGCGCCGTCCGGGGTGCCGGGCGTCGTCCCGCCGCTCGGACCGGCGGAGGACGGGGGCTGGTCGGCCCGACCAGTGGTCGAACCGGCCGACGGGGCCGGACACGAGGCCGGTTCGCGCAGGTAGAGCGCGCCGAACGCGAGGGCCAGCAGGGCGGCGACCAGCGCCCAGCGCACCACCGAGCCAGTACCGGGGCGCGGTGGCCAGCGGGTCGGTCGCAGTGTGGCGTCGCGACGGGTGATCCTACGGTCGAGCGCCACGGCGAACCTCCCTCGACCGGCGGCCCCAGCGAGGTCGGTGCCGTCCGGTGCGCAGCAGGCTAGGCGAGTACGGCCTGGCCAGGCGGCGGAAGATTGCCGTCCTGTGGATAACTCAGTGCCCTGTGGACAACCGCCCGGCAGCCCGTCAGGTGCTGCTGCTCGACGACGAGGATGAGGACGACGACGAGGACGACGACGCCTTCGGCTTGCTGCCGGTTCCGCTCGTCGCGCCGTTGGCCGAGCCGGACCCTCCGCCGTTGCTCGTCGTGCTCGACGTGCCGCTGCTGCTCGAACCCGAGTCGCCGCCCGAACCGCTCTTGGCCGAGTCGCTCTTGGCCGAGTCCGACTTGGCCGCCGTGGCGGCGGCGCCGCTCTCCGAACCGTTGCTCCGGGAGTCGGTCCGGTAGAAGCCGGAACCCTTGAACACGATGCCGACCGAGTTGAAGACCTTGCGCAGGCGACCCTCGCACGCCGGGCACTCGGTCAACGGCTCGTCGGTGAAGGACTGCACCGCCTCGAGCTGGTGGCCGCACTCGGTGCAGGCGTACTGGTAGGTGGGCACGTTCCCCTCCGGATCTTGCAAGTCTGTTGGCACTCGACGTATCCGAGTGCCAATGGTGCGGCATCGTACCCGTTTTCGTCCAGCCGAAGTGTCCGGGCCGACGTCGGACGGACCCCGGCCGGGAGCCGTCAATCGGACTCCAGGTGGCAGAACCCGCCCGACGGGGTGATCACGGCACGTACCGGGCGATCATGGTCCTCCGCCGGGGCCGAGTCGATCAACTCGCCGTCGTGCAGCAGTGCCACGGTGAGGGCGCCGGCCGCCGCCCGGGACAGGGCGCGGTCGTACGAGCCGCCGCCGCGACCGAGCCGCACCCCACGCCGGTCCACCGCCACCGCCGGTACGACGACCAACTCGGCGGTGCCGACGGCAGCCCGGCCGAGCCGCTCGGTGTACGGCTCGCGCAGTCCCCGGCCGGCGGCGACCAGCGAGCCCGGTCCGGCGTACGGTGCCCAGTCCAGGTCGAGGTCCGGCCGGAGTACCGGCAGCAGGAGCTGACCGCCCGGTCCCAGCTCGGTGGCCAGTACGTCCGGCAGGTCGGGTCCACCCGGCTCGGTGCCGACCGGGACGTAGGCGGTGATCCGGTGCGGTCGTACCCGCCGCACCAGGGAGCGGAGTTCGGCCTGGACGCGCTCGGCGGCGGCCAGCCGGGCCGGGGCCGACAGTGCCCGACGCCGGGCCAGCATGGTGCCCCGGAGGCCGGTCTTGCTCGGGCCGCCAGCTTCATCCGAAAAATCCGGCACGTAACACTCCCGGGAGAACACCGGTTAACCATTGCGGTTGGGTCAGCATCGCAGCATCGGGTGCGGAGCTTCCGGGGGGATGAGTGACGCTGCGTGGACGGTTGACCACAGCTTTCCTCGCCGTCGTGCTCGGGCCGGTGCTGCTCGGCGCGCTCTCCGTCGCCGGTACGGTCGCCACGGCAAGTCGCCACCAGGCCGAACACCGGCTCAACCTCGCCGCCGACGCCGTCCGTACGTCGATCGGCGCGCTCTGCCAACAGTTGCACGCCACGGCCGGTGCGCTGGCCGTACTCGCCGATCCGGCCAGCCGGACCGGTGCGGCCGGCGAGGTGGTGACGCGCGGGCTGGCCACCGCTGTGTTGGTCACGGACCGGGCCGGCGGCGTCGCCTTCGTCACCCCGGCGGCGCCGGCCCGGCCCTGGGCGTCCTGCTCCGGCCCGGCCGGCTCCGGCCCCGCCCCGCGCGCCCTAGCGGCCGGGGTCGAACTCCGGAACCGCGCCGGCACGCTGACCGGGGTGGTCTGGGCCGCACAGGTGCTCGACGCGGCGTTCGTCCAGCGACTTGCCGCCGCCGGCGGCACCGCCGTGACCCTGCTCCGGGACGACCCCGGGCCGCCCACCGCACTTCCCGACCCTGCCCCGTCGAGCGCCGGTACCGCGCCGTCCGGCCCGGGTGCTGCGCCCTCAGGCGTCGGGACCGCGCCGTCCGGCCCGGGAGCGGCGCCGTCAGGCGTTGACGCCGTGCCGTCTGGCGCCGGCCCCACCCCGCCGGCACCGGACTCATCGGGTGTCGGCACCTCGTCATCGGCGCCGGACTCACCGGGCGCCGGCACCTCGTCATCCGGCCCGGACCCGTCGAGCGTTGGCACGTGGTCAGCGGGCCTCGCTCCGCCCGGCGCTGGCATGTCGTCGCCCGGCCCGGCTCCGTCCGGCGCTGGCACCGGGCCGTCGGACCCGGCCTCGTCGGGTACCGGCACCGGGCCGTCGGACCTGGCCTCGTCGGGCGCCGGGACTTCGTCGTCGGGCTCCGATCCCGGAACACCTGCCGCTGGCAGCGATGCGCCCGGTGCCGGGGCGCCGGATTCCGGGCCGCAGGGTGCCGAGTCGCCGAGCACCGAGTCGTCGGCCGCCCGCGCCGCCGTGCTCGCCGCCGCCCAGCGGATCACCGGGGACAAGATCGTCCAGGCGAACGGCGGCCGGTACGTCCGCCGGGTCGGTCCCACCCCCGGCCAGCCGCTGCCGCTGGTGCTGTCGGTGCCCCGCGACCCGCCGGTGGTCCGGTACGGCCCCCTCGCGGTCGTCGTGGTGCTCGCCGGTGTGTTCGCGGTACTCGCCGCCGGGCGGCTGGCCCGGTCGACCACCCGGCCGCTGGCCGAACTGGCCCGGGCCGCCGACCGGGTCGCCGAGGGCGATCTGGCGACCCGGGTACCGGTGCGCTTTCCGGACGAGGTGGGCCGGCTCGCCGACAGTTTCAACCGGATGACCCGGGAGGCCGAGTCCTACCTGCGGGCCCTGGTGATCAGCCGGCACCAGTTGCGTGAGCAACTCGCCGTGCTGGGCGACACCCTGGCCAGTACGCACGACCTGCACCGGATCTTCCAGGTGCTGCTCCGGGCCGCGATGGCGGCGACCGGTGCCCGGGCCGGGGTGGTGCTGCTGCTCGACCCGAGGACCGGCGTCCTGGTCGGCGAGTGTGCCGAAGGGCTCGACCGGCGCGGCGTGGGAGTCGCGCCACGGCCACCCGGCAACGACGACGGCGACCGGACTCGGGAACCGGACGGCGGGGGGACCGGAGAACTCGACGGTCGACGGGACGGCCCCACCGACGGGCGGCCCCGGACGGAACTGGTGGACGGGCTGCCGGGCCGCGCGACGGCCGGCCGGCCGCGCCAGGGCGAACCGCCGGCACTCCGGATACCGCTCGGCAAGGGGCTGCTCGGCGTGGTCGCGGCGGCCGGTGAACCGCGCCGGGGCCGGCTGGACCGGGACGGCCCGCGCCTGTACGGCCGCGAGCCGCGCTGCCGGACGTACGTCGCCGTGCCGCTCCCGGCCGCCGACACCGGTGCACAGGTGCCGTTTCCGCTGCCGGAGCCGGCGTCGACCGGTACGCCGTCGACCGGTACGGCGTCGACCGGTACGGCGTCGACTGGTACGCCGTCGTTGCGCCCGGCGACCGCCAGTGGCTGGCCGGCCGGGACGCCCGGTACGGGTACGGCGCGTCCGGGCCGGACCCTCGGGGCGGGCAGGACACCGATCGGTGGCCGGGCGACGGTCGGCGTACTGGCCCTGTACGACCGGCTCGGGTCGGACGAGTTCGACGACGCCGACCTGGTGACCCTGGGTACCTTCGCCGACCACGCGGCGGTGGCGGTGGCGAACGTCCGGATGCACGAGGAGGCGCAGCGGTTGTCGCTGACCGATCCGCTGACCGGGCTGTGGAACTACCGCTACCTCACCGAGTCGATCCGGCGGGAGATCGAACGGGCCAGCCGGTTCGGCCGGATGCTCAGCGTGCTTGCCCTCGACCTTGACCGGTTCAAGCAGGTCAACGACACGTACGGGCACGCGGCCGGGGACGCGGTGCTGGCCGAGTTCGCCCGGCGGATCAGGGGCGCGATGCGGGAGGTCGACCTCGCGTTCCGGCAGGGCGGCGAGGAGTTCGTGGTGCTGCTGCCGGAGACGGACGCCCGGGGCGCGGCGACGGTCGCGGAGCGGCTGGGCGCGGCCGTCCGGGAGACCCCGATCGCCATCCGGCCCCGATCCGGCGCGATCGCCCCGGTCCGGGGCCTGGTCTCGGTGACCGTGTCGATCGGCGTCGCCGTCTATCCCGACCACGCCGCCACCGGCCCGCAGTTGCTGGTCGCCGCAGACGAGGCGCTGTACGCGGCGAAGGCGGCGGGTCGGGACACCTATCAGCTGGCCACCGTGGCCGGGCGGCTGACCGTCGAGGAGATTCCGGTACGGGCCGGGGCCGCGACGCCGGACGACGGGTTGCCCTGGGCCGGCGGCCGGCCGACGCTGGGCGGAGCCGGCGGCCGGTCGACCCGGACGGGCCGACCCGGTGCGGAGGGAGCGACCCGGCCGGGTCGACCCGGGGGAGAGGGACCGACCCGGACGGGCCGGGCGGGTGTGGACGGACCGGTCGCCGCGGACGGTGGCCCGGACGGCGCGTTATCCGGGCCACAACCGCCGCGCCAGGGTCGTGGCCGATAGTCTCGCGACATGCCGGAGCACGCAGCGACCCCAGCCAACTCCTCCACGCCGACGGCCGGACGACGGGCGGTGAAGGCGGTCATCCCGGCCGCCGGCCTGGCGACCCGGTTCCTCCCCGCCACCAAGGTGGTACCGAAGGAACTACTGCCGGTCGTCGACCGTCCGGTGTTGCAGTACATCGTCGAGGAGGCGGCCCAGGCCGGTATCGACGACGTACTGCTGATCACCGGTCGGGGCAAGACCGCGATGGTCGACCACTTCGACCGGCGGCCCGACCTGGAGGCGCGGCTGGAGGAGAAGGGCGACCCGGCGCTGCTGGCCGCAGTGCGCCGCCCGGGCGAGCTGGCGCAGATCTACACCTGCCGGCAGCCGGAACAGCTCGGCCTGGGCCACGCCGTCGGGTACGCCGAGACGCACGTCGGCGACCAGCCGTTCGCGGTCATGCTCGGCGACGAGTTCGTGAACCTGTCCGAGCCGCTGCTGCCGGCCATGCTCGACCTCCAGGCCCGGACCGGCGGCATCGTGCTCGCCTTCTTCGAGGTGCCGCCGGAGGAGACCAAGCGGTACGGCATCGCCTCGGTGGCGCCGGCCGGTTCGGAGTTCGCCGACCTCGGCGAGGTGGTCGAGGTGACCGGGCTGGTGGAGAAGCCGAAGCCGGAGGACGCGCCGAGCAACCTCGCGGTGCTCGGCCGGTACGTGCTGCCCAGCACGATCTTCGAGGCGATCGGGCGTACGGGGAAGGGCAGTGGCGGGGAGATCCAGCTCACCGACGCGATGGGTCTGCTGCTGAAGGAGGGCACGCCGGTGCACGCGATCGTCTACCGTGGCACCCGCTACGACACCGGCATGCCGCTGGGCTACCTGCAAACCGTGGTGCAACTGGCCTGCGAGCGCGAGGATCTCGGTGCGGAGTTCCGGCAGTGGCTGGGCGAGTTCGTCGCCTCCGACGCCGGCCGCCGCACATGACGGCCCCTGGTGAGGTGACGGTGTGACAGCGACGGCCGATGCCGAGGCGGCCGCCAACGAGCTGACGCCGCTCGCCGACTACCTGGGCAGCGTGCTGCGCAGGTTGCGGGCGCTTCCCCCGCTCGACCTCGACCTCACCCAGGCGTACGGCAACGTGCTCGCCGAGGACGTCGTCGCGCCGCACGCCTATCCGGCGTTCGACCAGGCGGCGATCGACGGGTACGCGGCCCGCTGGGAGGACATCTCCGGCGCGGGTCGTACCGGTGGCCTGGCCGGCGGCTACGGCCCGAGCCGGCTCGGCGACCCCCGCCCGGTACGCCTCAACGTCGTCGGCGACCTCGGCGCGGCGAGCTGGCGGCCGGTGCGGCTGACCCCGGGAGCCTGTTTCTCGGTGGCGGCCGGATCGCCGCTGCCGATCGCCGCCGACGTGGTGGTGCCGGTGGAGTGGACCGACCAGGGCATGGCGGCGGTGGAGATCTTCCGTACCCCGAAGCGCGGCTACGGGCTGCGCCGGGCCGGGGAGGAGCTGCCCGCCGGTACCCTGCTGGCCCGGTCCGGTTCCTACATCTCGCCGGCCCTGGTCGCGGTCTTCGCGGCGACCGGCATCGGGCACGTGGTGGTCCGGCCCAGCCCCCGGGTGGTGATCGTGGCGACCGGCGACGAGTTGGTCGACGTCGGCCGGGGCAGCCAGCCGGGGCAGGTGGTGGACGTCAACTCGCACGCGCTGACGGCGGCGGCGGCCGAGGTGGGCGCGCTGGCGTACCGGGTGGGCATCTGCGACGACGACCCGGAGGGACTGCGTGGGCTGCTGGAGGACCAGACGCTCCGGGCCGACCTGATCATCACGACGGGTGGTACGGGTGCCGGGCCGGGTGACATGATCCGCCGGGTACTGTCCCGCCGGGACGGCGGCCGGGCCAGCCCGGTGACCTTCATGGAGGTCGCCCTGTACCCCGGCAGCGCCCTCGGGTTCGGTACGGTCGGAGCCGAGGAGGTGCCGGTGGTCTGTCTACCCGGTGAGCCCGGCGCGGCACTGATCGGCTTCGAGGTGCTGGCCAGGCCGGCGATCCAGTTGCTGGCCGGCGCCGAGCCGGTGTTCCGGCCCAGCGTGCGCGCGCACCTGCTGGAGACGGTCTCCTCGCCGTCCGGACTGCGGGAGTTCCGGCCGGCGCACGTGGCCGAGCGGCGCGGCGGTGGCTACACGGTGCAGCCGCTGCGCGGTGGGCCGTACACGCTCTCCGGGCTGGCCGAGGCGAACGGGCTGATGGTGCTCGGCGAGCGGGTGACCAGCGCGGCGGCCGGCTCCACCGTGGACGTGCTGCTGCTGGATCGGCGCCGGTGACGGCGGACTGCCGGGTCCGACCCGGAGACGGCGTCGGGGCGGCGACGAGGTCGACGAGGGGGCGTGGGTTGCCGACGGGACAGCGGGCGTGAACTTCGCCGTGACCCCGGGCTGGCCGGTCGTACTCCGGGACGGGGCGGTGCTGCTGCGGCCGTACCGGCGGTCGGACGCGTCGGCCTGGTCCGAGGTGCGCTGCGCCAACCAGGGCTGGCTGGCGCCGTGGGAGTCGTCGCCGCCGGGCCGCTGGGACGAGTTGAACTCGCCGGCCGCGTTCCGCTGGGTGCACCGGGACCAGCGCAAGCAGGCGCGGCGCGGCGAGAGCATGCCGTTCGCGGTCTGTCTGGTCGAGGGCGGCCGGGAGCGGCTGGTCGGGCACCTCAACCTGGGCAACATCGTGCGCCGGGCGTTCTGCTCCGGGTACGCCGGCTACTGGGTGGACGGCCGGGTGGCCGGGCGGGGCGTGATGCCCACCGCGATGGCGCTCGCCGTCGACCACGCCTTCGGGCCGGGCGGGCTGCACCGGATCGAGGTCAACATCCGGCCGGAGAACGGGCCGTCCCGCCGGGTGGTGGAGAAGCTGGGTTTCCGCGAGGAGGCGTACCACCCTCGCTACATGCACATCGACGGCGCCTGGCGGGACCACATCGGCTACGCCATGACCAGCGAGGAGATCGTCCGGGAGGGCGGCCTGCTGGCCCGCTGGCACCGGCTGCGCGCCGCCGCCTCCTGATCCCGCCGATTCCGCGCTGTTGATCTTCTCTGTCGCTGGTCGGCCGGCGCGCCGCACGATTTTCCCGGTGTGTTCACCATAACCTGAAGTAATCGGGACGTGCGGCAACGCCGGACGAACCCGCCTCAGCCCGGCAGCTGAGCCGCACTTCGCGACCCGCGATCGCGGTTCCGACGGGATGGGTGCGAGGTGCTCGTCCGGTCGGTTGCCCGAGTGGGTTGACGGGAGGGATGAGGGTGCCGGCCTCGGTGCTCCTCGCCGTCCTCGCCGCAGCCGGTCTGCTCGCCCTGGCGCCGGCACTGGTCCGCCGGTACGACGCCACGGAGCGGCTGGCCGCGGAGCGGGCGCAGTCGACGGCGCGGGTGCTCCAGCGCCGTCGGCGGCAGCGGAGTGTCCCGGGCCGGCAACCACTCAACCCGCCCCGCACTCGGATCGTCACCCTGCGTGCTGGCGTACCGCCTGCCGGGCCGGCTGCCGACCAGCCCGTCTCGCCGGCCGCCGGCCCGGGTTCGCCGGTCTCCGGGCCGCCCGCGACCGGCCGGCGGAGCCGTCGGCTGCGCTCGGTGCCCCGGAACCCGGGACCTGCCCGCCGCCGGCCGCCACCCGCCCGGCACACCCCGGCCGTCTACCGGCGACGTCGGGTCTTCGCCGCCCTGCTGCTGCTCAACCTCGTCGAGCTGGTCGGGGTGGTGCTGGTCAGCCCCGGCTTCTGGATCAGCTTCTCGGTCACCGGCACGCTGTTGGCCGCGTACCTCGTACACCTGCGGAGCCGGGCCATCGCCGACCGCCGGCGCCGCCGCGTGCAGGCCCGGGAGGCGGCGTGGCTGGCCACCCGGCAGGCCGAGGTCCGGCGCGCCCAGGCCCGCCGGGCGCAGGCCCGTCGGGAGGCGCAACGCCGGCTGGCGGCCCAGCGTGAAGTGGTACGCCGGGCGGCGCTGGGGATGAACCGGATGGCCGACCTGCCACCGGCGGCCAGCGGTGGTGGCCGGGCGGCGGGCTCGGTCTCCTACCGCCGCACGGGCGGTCTGCGCGGGCGACCCTACGAGGCCGGCGGTCGGTGACCGACCGGACCTCGACCCGCCGGGGTGCCCCACCCCGGCGGGGGTTGGTTCGCGCTCGGGGCGACCGACCTGTTAGCCTTGGCGCCGGCTCGCCGTTCTGGCGGGTTGCTCCAGGGGCTGTGGCGCAGACCGGTAGCGCACCTCGTTCGCATCGAGGGGGTCAGGGGTTCAAATCCCCTCAGCTCCACAACACTAAGGCTCTGACCAGGAAGTATGTCGGTCAGGGCCTTAAGTTTATCTATGTGATTTCGAACCACCCCCCCGAAAACCCCCACAAACGCCGTCGCCGATCGCGGGCTTGACGGCGGCGTAGGCGAGGAAGGCGAGCGAGACGTGGCCTGGACGCGGCCGTGTTTTCGACGATGTAGTACGTCGGTGACGCACGGTGCGCTCAACCCTTGCGCAGCGAACTGACGACGCCGTTCCATGCCGACGAGAGGTTCGCCCTCAGCGCAGAATCCGCTGCAGCTGTCAGGGTGGTCTTTTAGGCTGCGTGGGCGGGGCGCCGCTTCGACGAGGGCCTCGCGGTGGCGCTGTACGGACTGGTCGGGGGGTGCTTCTCTCGGCGGCGTGGCTCTATCACTACGTCAGTCGGCACGGGAGCTGCCACGACGGCGCGTAACGCTCCCGGTTTTCGCCGCCGGCGGTCGAGCCCGGCTACCGGTAAGGAGTACCCATGACCCACGGCGAACAGCAAGGCCCCGAGATCGTCGTCGGGCTGGTGGCAACCCCACCGGACCACCCGGCCCGGGTGGTCGCGCGGCTCACCGCCGAGCTGGCCCGGGGGCTCGCCGCGCGGGTGAACGCGGATGTGCGGTGGACCGTCCGGGAAGGCTGGGGCGAGGTGGCGCCGCGCCGCGACGGCGGCGTTGAGGCCCTGCTCGAAGATCTTGCACGACGGCGCGTCGACGACCAATGGGACGTCGCCATCTGCCTGACCGACCTGCCCCTGGATGCCGAGCGGGTGCCGCTGGTCGCGCAGACCTCCGCCCGGCGCCAAGTCGCGGTGGTGTCCCTGCCCGCGCTGGGACTGCACCAGCTACGAGCAGTCCGCGCCGCCGTTCCGGATCTGGTGAGCCGACTCCTGACCGACGCGTCCGATCAGCGGGTGCCGCCGGCCGCGCGGGCACCGACCGAGATGGCACGCCGGATCCCCGCCGTCCACCGAGTGGTCGGCGAGGCCGACGCCGGCGAGCGGCGCTACGTCGCCTCCGGGCTGATCGGCCGGGCGCGGCTGTTGGCCGGCATGGTCCGCGCCAACCGCCCGGGGCGTGCCCTGCTGGGCCTGTCCAAGCTGCTGGTCGGCGCGTTCGGCACGGCCGCGTTCGCGCTCACCACGGACACCGTCTGGCAGATGGGCGATGTACTCGGCGTACTCCGGCTCTCCGTGATCATGCTTCTCGGACTGACCGCGTTGGTGGCCTGGCTGATCGTGGCGCACGACCTGTGGGAGAAGCCAGACCGCCAGACACCAACTGAGCTGGCACGGCTGTTCAACCTGGGGACGATCCTCACTCTCACTCTGGCCACGGCAGTGTCCTACGTGGTGTTGTTCGTGGGAACGGCGCTCGTCGGGCTGCTGCTGATCGACAGATCCGTGCTGGAACAGACCTTGCAGCAGCCGGTCGATTTCACCGACTATCTGACGCTCGCCTGGATCACCAGCTCGCTGGCCACCGTCGGCGGGGCGATCGGCTCCGGGCTGGAGAACGAGGAAACGGTCCGGGCTGCCGCTTACGGCTACCATCCCCAACCCGATGGCTGGGGGGACGTGAAAGACGGGCATCCCGACAGCGGAAGGTGAAGTGGGCGTCGCTCACTGAAGGCAACCCTGGTCGGCGCAGGGGACGCGGATGAACTCGGCGTGGCTGCCGGCGAAGCCCCCAAGTGCGTGCGTTCCGGCAGGCAGCCCGTACTCGCTGCTCGGGGTGGTGTGGGGCCAGGCCATGCCCGTGATGCCGGTCGTCGGCCTGCCTACCTGGGACTACCGGCGTCCCCGACGACATCGCGCCACCAGTTCGACGGCGATCTCGCCGGACCGGCCGCTGGCCCTACAACATCTCCAGCGGTTGTGGGTCGGCCGGCGGCGGGAACGCCGTGTCGAGTGCCGCCGCGTCCTCCTCGGTCAGCTGCACGTCGGGCGCTTCGGCGTTCTCCCGGGTGTGTTCTGGCTTGGACGATCGGGGAATGGCCGCGACCGTCTCCTGCCGCAGCAGCCAGGCCAGCGCGACCTGGGCGGGCGTGGCCTCGTGCCGGGCGGCGACCTCTTCGATCTGGGGGTGGCCGAGTAGCCGACCCTGTTCGATCGGCGAGTACGCCATCACCGGGATACGGTGCTCGCGTAGCCACGGTAGGAGGTCGTACTCGGGACCGCGGCGGGTGAGGTTGTACAGGATCTGATTGGTCGCGCAGGAATCTCCGCCCGCGTCGAGCAGCTCCGTCATGTCCGAAAGATCGAAGTTGCTCACGCCCCACTGCCCGATGTCGCCGGCGTCGACGAGTTCGGCGAACGCCTCGATCGTCTCCGTGAGTGGATGCGTGCCGCGCCAGTGCAGCAGGTAGAGGTCGATGTGGTCGATGCCGAGTCGTTGCAGGCTGCGGCGACACGCCTGCATGGTTCCCTCTCGGCTGGCGTTGGACGGCAGCACCTTGTCGACCAGAAAGACGTCGTCGCGTCGTCCGGTGATCGCCTCGCCGACGAGTTCCTCGGAAGCGCCGTCACCGTACGTCTCCGCAGTGTCGATCATGGTCATTCCCAGGTCGAGCCCGGTGCGTAGGGCGGCTATCTCGTCCCGCCGCCTCGCGGGGCGCTCGCCGAGGTACCAGGTCCCCTGACCGAGCACGGGCATCGTCTGGCCGGACGGCAACTCGATCGCATCGCTGGAGAGGGTCATGTCGGCCTTTCCGAGTACGAGTGGGGTTGCCTGCCTTACCCGCTGCGACAGGCAGCACACGCGCATGACGCGCCTGTTCCCACAGGCACCGGCGGTGCGGCGGGCAGGTGGCCGAACTGTCCACCCTCGGGCGGGCTTCGCTGGCCGTACCGGTGCTGGTGATCGGCCGCGACGTCGTGCTGAGCAGCGGGACAGTGGTCGCCTCCATACTGCGGCCGATGGGCGGGTTGAGGTGGTTTCCGAGGGGTATACGGATGTTTATGGGTCGTCCGGACCGTCGTGAACCGGAATGCGCGGCCGGTGTGACCGGATACGGAGGCTACCCGTGACTCAACTAGCAATCCGGGAGGCGGTAAAGGCCAGGCAGGACGAGATTCAGCGGCGGGGGCGCGGGCTCGGCTGGATGAGCCTCGGTCTGGGCATGGCACAGCTGGCGGCACCGGACGCGGTGCGCCGGATCAGCGGAGTGGACGACTCCCCGACGTCACGGATGGTGGTGCCGCTGGTCGGCGCGCGGGAGCTGGCACACGCGGCCGGGCTGTTGACGAGCCGGCGGAAGAGCATCTGGGCGTGGACCCGGGTCCTGGGCGACGCGATGGACCTGGCCTCTCTCGGGGTGGCCATCGCCCACCGTGCCGGGCGCCGCCGGCGTCGTCTCGTCGGTGTCACTGGCGCCGTCGTCGGGATCACGGTGGTAGACCTGCTGACCGCCGTGCAGGCCACCCGGGCGAAAAGGATCGGGACGGTACGAGGCTTACGCGAAGGAGGATCCATGGAACTGACGGCCACGACAACCATCCGCAAACCCCCACCCAAGGTCTACGAGTTCTGGCGCGACCTGGGCAACCTCCCGACGTTCATGACTCACCTTGAGGAGGTCCGCACCACCGGTGATCGCACGAGCCACTGGTCCGCCAGCCCTGTGTTCGGAAAGAATGTCGAGTGGGACGCGGAGATCGTCGACGAGGCACCCGGCGAGAAGATCGCGTGGCGGTCGACCGGGAACGCGGATGTGCCGAACACCGGTACCGTCCGGTTCGGGCCCGCCCCGGACGGTGTGAGCACCGAGGTGCACGTCGTTCTGTCGTACGACATCCCGGGCGGCGCGCTCGGCAAGGCGGTGGCCAGGTACTTCGGCGAGGAACCGCACCAGCAGCTCGACGACGACCTGCGCCGGCTCAAGCAGGTGATGGAGACCGGCCAGGTGGTCCGGTCCGACGGCGCCCCGTGGGGCAAGCGGGCCCGCAAGGAGTTCCCGCAGCGTCCGGCGCAACCGCTGTCGGATGCCGAGCTTGCCAAGGGGGCGGACGCGTGAGGGCGAACACCTGGGCCGGCCGCAACAAGGTCAAGGTCCGCGACGTGCCGGACCCGAAGATCCTGAACGAGCGCGACGCCATCGTACGGATCACTTCCACGGCGATCTGCGGCTCGGACCTGCACCTGCTCGATGGGTACGTGCCCACGATGCAGGACGGCGACGTCATGGGTCACGAGTTCATGGGCGAGGTGATCGAGGTCGGCCGGGGTGTCGATCCGGGTCGGCTGCGCGTGGGGGACCGGGTCGTCGTGCCGTTCCCCATCGCGTGCGGGGCGTGCGGCGCCTGCGCCGCCGAGCTGTTCTCCTGTTGCGAGAATTCCAACCCCAACGCCGGTCTCGGGGAGAAGATGTTCGGTCACCCGGTCGCCGGGATGTTCGGCTATTCCCGTCTGACCGGCGGCTTCGCGGGCGGTCAGGCACAGTATGCGCGGGTGCCGTTCGCCGATGTCGGTCCGTTGAAGATCGAGTCCGATCTGACCGACGAGCAGGTGCTGTTCCTCTCCGACATCCTGCCCACCGGCTACATGGGTGCGGACTTGTGTGACATCCAGTCCACCGACGTGGTGGCGGTGTGGGGCGCCGGCCCGGTCGGCCAGTTCGCGATGGACAGCGCCCGGGTGCTCGGCGCCGCGAAGGTCATCGCCATCGACAAGGAGCCCTACCGGCTACAGATGGCCGAGCGGGCGGGCTACACGCCGGTGAACTTCGAGGAGGTGGACGTGCGGTCCCGGCTGCTGGAACTGACCGGTGGGCGAGGACCGGACAAGTGCATCGACGCGGTCGGCATGGAGGCCAGCCACGGCAGCGCGCACGTGCACGCCTACGACCGGGTCAAGCAGGCAGTCCGCTCGGAGACCGAGCGCCCGCACGCGCTGCGGCAGGCAATCCTGTCGTGCCGCAGCGGCGGCATCGTGTCGGTGATCGGCGTGTACGGCGGCTTCCTCGACAAGTTCCCGGTCGGGGCGTGGATGAACCGGGCGCTGACCCTGCGTACCGGTCAATGCCACGTGCAGCGCTACATGAAGCCGCTGCTGCAGCGCATCGAGCGTGGGGAGATCGACCCGACCCGGGTCATCACCCACACCCTGCCGCTTGACCAGGCAGAACGTGGCTTCGAGATCTTCAAGAACAAGCAGGACCACTGCGAGAAGGTCGTCCTCAAACCCTGACCACCACCCGCAGGGTGACGGTTGGTAGAAGGGGGTCAGGGGTTCAAATCCCCTCAGCTCCACCAGAAACACATCTGACCAGCGGAAATGCTGCTTCGCAAGATCTGCGGGACCAGTTCTGGCCGGATCGGCGCGGTTATCGCGGCTGCGCGGCCACAGCGGAGACGAGCGGGTCAGGGCCGCCCTCGACCCGGCTGAAGCTCAGCGTCAGCAGATCACTTGACCGGCCGGGGCGGGCGTGGCGTACGCGGCCTGCGGTTGCGGCGCCAGCGGGCCGCCGCCCGCGCCGCGCGGAACCGTCGACCCGGCCCCGACCTCTGCCAGAAGTAGACGGTGACCCCGACGACCCCGGTCCCGCCGAACAGGACGAGTCCCACCCGTAGGCCGGTGTTGTCGGCCGGCTCCGGGCTGCACATGCCGTCGGCGTAGTAGACGGTGATCGGCGCGCCGACCAACGGTAGCCGGCGGTCGGGAAAGAGGATCCGCTCGATGCCGCAGAGGAGCTGACCGTCCGGTGCCCCCCGTACCGCGATCACCGCCTCGGTGCCGTTCCCGGTCCGGGTCGGCGTGTGACTGACCACCGTGCCGTCCAGCGGCACCCCGACCGGGGTCGGCGGCGGACCGATCGTCAGGCCGGCGATCAGCAGCAGCGGCGCCGCGCTGAGACAGAACGCGATCACACCGCTCCGGAACGACGGCAGGGTGTTATTGATGGCGCACGCTGCCGGTCCGGGACATGCGGACAGGGTAGGTGGGAGCCGCAAGATCGGAGCACGCCCGGCTGCCCGTTCCAGGGGCATCTCGGGTCCGACCGGCCATAACATGATGCCGTGGAGTGGGTCACCGTACGCTTCGCGGGCGGCCCCGCCGACGGCACCGCCCGCGAACTGCCGGCCGCACCTGGTGGCCGTCCACCGCAGCGGTGGGTGCTGAGCAGCCAGCACGAGCCGCCCGACCTGCCCGGCGCGGACCACCTCTACGAACTGCGGCCGGAACAGGGCGCCGACGGCTGCTGGACGATGGCCTTCGTCCGCTCCGACCCGGTCGGCATGACCGAATAGTCCGTCGGCACGACCGAATAGTCTCCAGCCCCGAAACTTCCCGGCCGGCGGATACAACCGTCGACGGGTCCGCGAGCATCCCAGTGCCGGAATCGTCTTCGGGAGGGTCGACCGGATGCAGCCGGACTGGGAGCAGGAGTACGTCGAGTTCGTCACCGCCGCGATGCCGAAGATGCGGCGGCTGGCGTACCTGCTCTGTGGCGACGCGCACCGGGGCGACGATCTCGTCCAGCAGACCTTCACCACGCTCTACGTACGCTGGCCCCGGGTGCGTACGGTCCACCACCTCGACGGGTACGTGCGGACCGTCCTGATCCGGTTCTTCCAGGGCGAGAAGCGGCGGCTCTGGTCGAGGCGGGTACGGCTCACCGACTCGCCGCCCGAGCCGCTGCCACGCGGTGGGCCGGACGTCGAGGAGCGGACGGTGCTGCGGGCCGCGCTCGACCGGCTGCCCCGCCGGCAGCGCGCCGTGCTGGTGCTGCGTTTCCTCTGCGACATGTCCGTCACCGAGGTGGCCGAGGCGCTGTCCTGCGCTCCCGGGACGGTGAAGAGCCAGAGTTTCCACGGGTTGGCCACGCTCCGCCGGCTGCTCGACGAGCCGTCGGTGGCCGCGCTCGCCACCCCGTCCACCGCTGCCGCCCCGTCCATCGCGGCTGGCCTTCCGGATGCGAAAGGTAGGAGCTGAGATGCAGGAGATCGACGAGGACGGCGCCCGGAAGCTGCTGCGCCCGCTCGACGGCGATCCGGACCAGCCGTCGGCGGTGCGGGTCGAGACCCTGCTCCGGGCCGGCCGCCGTCGGGTCCGCCGTCGCCGGATGCTCGCCGGGGGCGGTCTGACCGCAGCCACCGCCGTCGTCCTGGTGGCGGTCCCGGTCGCGCTCGCGGCGGTACGCGACGCCGGCCCCGGCCAGGTCGCCCAGCCTGGCTACCCGACACCGGACGACCGGTACGCCACCGGCCTGACCCCGCCGCCGGTCCCGACCCGGTGCACGCCGTACCGCCTGCCGCTGCCGCCCGGCGCCACCGAGAGCCAGGTGCTCGACGGCGACCCGTCCGGCCGCTACCTGGTAGGCATCGCCCGCGACGGTCGGACGGCGCGTACCTGGACGCTGCGCTGGGACCGTGGCGTTCTGTCGGTGCTCGAACCGCCGACCACCGACCCGGCGCAACTGCTGGTCAACTCGCAGGGAGTCGTCGCCGGCGACGGCATCGCGGTGCGCGACGGCACGGCGGTACGCGTCTCCTGGGTCTACCGGTACGGCCGCTACGTCGACCTGACCGACTCGGCCGGGAGCTATCTCGGCGACGTGCTGGACCTCAACGAACACGGTGACGTACTCGGCGGTGTCCGCACCCTCGCCCTACAGGGAAAGCCGGCCGGTACGAAGGGCGGCCCTCCGGAGCCGCCGGGTGGCCAGGGCGGAACGCCGGGGGACGGGGCCGGAGCGTCGACCCCGGCGCCGGGCGGTGGACGCTCCGACGACCACACCCTCGTCCCGGGGCGCCAGCCGGTGGTCTGGGCGGCGGACGCGGAGCGGAGCCCGACCAGGCTGGCCGGGGACGGCAGCGGAGAGCCGTACGTCACCGGGCTCGACGACGACGGGACGATGGTCGGGGGCACCGTGCAGTTCGGGGCCGACCGGGCGGCCCGGATGACGGTGTGGCCGCCGGACGGGAAGCGGCGGACCCTCGCACCTCCGCGTGGGCACGGTGTCAACCCCGGCCACCTGTCGATCCGGCATGGCTGGGTGCTCGGCTGGTCGTATCCGCCGGCCGGCGGCGAGGAGAAGGTCGTACCGACGCGGTGGAACCTGCGTACCGGCGAGGTGGCGCCGCTGACCGGGCTGGCCTGGGTGTCGGCGATCAACCGGTACGGCTGGGTGGCCGGGTTCGTCCGGGACGCGTCCGGGGTCGAGACTCCGGCGGTGCTGGCCGGGGAGCGGACGATCGTGCTCCCGATGCCGGCCGGGGCGGTACCCGGAAAGGAGGGACCGGCGGCGGTGAGCGTCAGCGACGACGGCCGGGTGGTCGGCGGCGTCGTCTCGGTCGCCCCGGACGACGCCGCCACCGCCGCCGTCCGCTGGACCTGCGAATAGACCCGACGGGTACGGCGGGAGCCCCGCTCCGGGCCCCCGCCGTACCACCGATCGGACCAGGTCAGACGACCTTGATGCTGCTCTGCGCCTCCAGCGGGCAGGGCTGGTTCGGGTCGAAGGTGATCTGGATGGCGCTGGCCACCATGAACCCGCCGACGGTCTGCGCGGCGATCTCGGCCGGGGTGCCCGGCGGTACCAGGTTGACGTCCTGGGCGAAGACGAAGACCCGCCAGATCCCGTACGGCGTCTGCTTGGCCTTCTCCAGCTCCGGCAGCGCGTTCCGCAGCGGCAGCCCGGCGGTGTACTCGCCGTCGCCCGGGCGCGCGTCGAAGCCGACCCCGTCGTCGGTCAGCGGCACCAGGAAGTAGAGCCCCTGCGGCGCCCGGAACAGGGCGAACGCGTACAGCTCCGGTCCCTTGTAGAGGATGCCGCCGGGCCGGGTGAAGGTGGACCGGACCCAGAGCAGATCCGGCGAGGTGACGGTGTCCGGGGTGACGACCTTGACCTCTTCG
Organism: Plantactinospora endophytica; assembly: GCF_016862915.1. GTDB lineage: Bacteria > Actinomycetota > Actinomycetes > Mycobacteriales > Micromonosporaceae > Plantactinospora > Plantactinospora endophytica. The sequence goes on from NZ_BONW01000001.1 coordinate 583,939, forward strand.
GTGACGTGCACGTTGGTCTGCCGCTCCGACACCCCGTGCTGGTACGTCGCCCCGGTGGTGATCCGCTGGTACGACCATTCCACGTCGGTCCGGTACGCCCGCCCCGCGTGCGGCTCGTCGAGCAGCTTCCACCGCGCGTCGACCCGCTCGGCGGTGGTCAGCTCGCCGGGTGCCGGCGGGGTCGCCTCCTGCCCGCGCCAGTGCGGGTCGGCGTCGTCGGCGAGCCCGACCACCAGGGCACCGGAGGCGATCACTCCGGCCACCCCGGCGACCGTGACTCCGCCCTTGAGCCCGTCGCCCGGGGCCGGCTTGCAGCACTCGACGCCGAGCCCCGGATCGGTCTCCTCGAACTTGCCCTTGACGCCGACGTTGAAGGTGCCGCCGCCGATCGCCGCCGCGATGATCCCGACCAGGCTGGCGATGGCGAAGACGATCCAACCGAGGATCTTCCACCAGGGGTCGTCGAACGGCAGCTCGCCGTGCGTACCCGGGTACGCCGGGTTCGGCACCCAGACCATCGTGGCGCCGGTCGGCACGTACGGCCCGGTCCACGGTGGCCGTTCCTTGTCGTCGCCGGGCTTGTCACCCGGCCACCAGCCGCCCTTCGCCGGCGGGATCACGGTCGGCTTGGAGAGTTCGAGCCGGCCCTCCGGGATGGTCACCGAGTAGGTGTCGGTGTTCTGGTCGTAGCGGGTCTGCGAGACGAAGATCTGCCGGATCGACCGGGCCGAGCTGTACCCGTCGGCTCGGGCCACGAAGCTGACCAGCGGCTTGCCGGGCGAGGCGAGCTGGAAGTCGGCCGCCCAGGAGACCAGTACCGACGCCCCGGCCGGAATCCTGCCGAAGGTGTACGTCTGCCCGGTCACCACGATCCCCGGGTCGCCGACGCTCTCCAGATAGAGGGTGACGTTGGTCAGGTCGCCGCCGGAGGTGTTGGTGTAGTGGCAGGCGATCCGGAGCTTGTAGAGCGCGTTGTCGAAGATGCCGTCCGGCAGCATGGTGCTGGTCAGCGGCTCGATGGCGAACGGTCGGGTCTGCACCAGCATCGGCGTCGCGCTCACTTCTCCTCCTCCTTCCCGGCGACCACGGCGAGGGAGATGCCGCCGAGCAGCCGATCGCCGTCGCGTTCCAGTACCTCCACGAGCTGGTACTCCCCGGTGCCCAGCCCGGCGCCGCCGCGTACCGTCAGGTGCACCGGCACGCTGCGCCCGGCCGGTACCTCGACGACCAGCTCGGGGTCGCCGATCCCGTCGCCCGGGTCGGTGATCGGCTTGAGTGAGAAGCCGACCTCGACCACCGGCTTGCCGACCGGTCGCCGCTCGGCGAGGCCGAGCGTGTGCAGGGCCTCCTTGGACAGCTCGCCGCCGATCTCGGCGCTGATCCGGATCTGCTTCGGCGCCCGCTTCGCCGCGTTGACCGTCAGCGTCAGCTTGAAGTCGGACTTCCGGGCGCTGGCCAGCGTCAGGTTGCGCTGGGCCACGTTCGGGTAGCCGACCGGGTCGACGGCGTCGGGCAGGGCGGGGTCGCCGGGCAGGCTGGCGACGGCGACGAGGCACTCGTGCCCGTCGTTCACCGTGACCACGTTCCACGGCACCAGGCAGAGCACGTCCTGGGTGTCGCCCGCGTCGACGTCCGCGAACGCCGTGCCGATGAGGTTGAGGGTGCTGTAGAGCATCTGCACCGACGGGTTGCCCCAGTAGAACTTCACCTGGACGCCTACCGCGTCCTCCCGGCCGGTGTTCTGCACCCGGGCCCAGACGTAGGCGACGTCACCGGCGGCCGGGGTACCGGGTGCGCCGTTCGGGTCGGTGCCGGGCACCGCCCAGATGTCGGGGCTCAGCCACCAGTGCGGTGAGCCGTCCCGGATCAGCAGGTCCGCCCCGGTGGAGCGGAGCCGGGTTCCGGCGCCGGAGCTGGCCGACGCCGAGCCGACTCCGCCGCTGACCTGGCCGACGTCGGACGCCGGTGCGGCCTGGGCCGGAGCCGCGCCGGCCTGCCCGGGTACGCCGAGCGAGCCGAGCGCCACTGCGGCGGTGGTACCGCCGGAAATGCGGATGATGTCCCGCCGGGAAACCGGCAGGTTCTTCAGATGGTCGGTCATGTGGTCATTTCCCCCCTGATAGACCAGTACGCGTGGCGAGTGGTTGACCGGTTGCGCCAATTGGTCCCGCCGCCCTGCTGCGAACAGGGCGGCGGCCATGACAAGAGTGGTCCGGAGATTGCACGTCTCGGGCGCCCGGCCGGGGGTCAGCCGGTGTCATCGTCCCATGTGGCCAGGGGATGGATGCCGATCTGTCGGCCTAGTGACTCCGGTCGGCCGGGGCGCCGGACGAATTGTCCGACCCAATTCCGTCGATCAGGTCGGGAAGAGTGGAAAACGTCGCCGGTCGCATTTTCCGCCACCGGTACGGGATTAGGCGCCGGCCCCGCCCGGCGGGTATCGGGCGGGGCCGTGCGGGTACCGCTCGGGTTCTGCGGGGATTGGTCAGGAATGCGGGTACGGTCAGGAATGCGGGTACCGGTCAGGACTTGCGGGCGGCGGCGCGCAGTGCGGTTTCGACGATGCCGGCGTACCCGACGTGTCCGGCCCGGTTCGGGTGGTACGACTCGCCGATCGGGTTCGACGTGCCGTTGAGCCACTCGACGTCGTCGCAGACGGCGTGCCCGGTGAACGGCCCGCGCGCGTCGACGAAGGCGAACCCGTGCGCGGCGGCCCGGGCCGCGATGGTGGTGGCCAGCAGGTCCGCCGCGGCGTTGAGTTCGGCCTGCTCACCGGGGGAGATCCGGGCGATGATGTTGCACTCCTCGCCGTTGAACAGGCGCGGATAGCCGACCACCGCGACCCGGGCGTTCGGGGCGAGGCTGCGGATCCGGGAGTAGAGCTGGTCCAGCCGACCCGGCAGGGTGTTCCGGATGGTGTTCTCGGCGGTGTCGATCTGGGACCAGCAGGTGGTGGGCCAGGGCAGCGCGCACTGCACGATCACCGACGACCAGCCGATGTCGTTGCCGCCGGCCTGGACCGTGACGTAGGTGGTGGCGGAGTTGAGGCTGCCGAGTTGGTTGCTCAGCACGTTCGAGATGGTGGCTCCGGCGCAGGCCGGGAAGTTGAGCGTGGCACCGAGCCGGGCCGCGTCGAGCACCGGGTACGAGTGCCGGGAGCGCTGGCAGGAGCCGCTGTCCGAGTAGTACTCGCGGGTGCCGGTGCCGGAGGCGTACGAGTCGCCGAGCGCGGTGTAGGTGCCCGCGTCGGCGTGTGCGGGCGCGGCGGCCAGCCCGACGGTGAGGGCGGTGACGAGCGGGACGGTGAGGGCGGCGAGCACAGGAACCAAGCGGCGGGTCAGCGACAAGGTTGGCCTCCTGACATAGGCAAAGGTAGATGCCAGGTTGGCAGATTCCTGCGTCGCGCGGAAGTAGCTGTGTAGGTTTCTTTCTCTGCGTTCACCCCTGGTTCGCGTACCGCCGGGTTTCGCTCGGTCGGCCCGTCCGGCCCGACCGGTGCGACGGTGCCGGACCGCTGTGCGGTGTCGGCCGGGTCAGCGGGCGGCGACGGCGTGGAAGCCGCCCGCCCTGGTACCGACGTAGATCCGGCCCTTCCAGACCGCCGGAGTCGACTCGATGCAGCCGCCGAGCTTGATCTTCCACAGTGGCTTCGGCGCGGCGGTGGTGTCGGCGACGTCGTACGCGTGCAGCACGCCGTTGCAGTCCCCGATCACCAGTACGTCGTCGACCACCACCGGCGACTGCCAGGTCGGGCCGGGCAGCTCGAACCGCCACCGTACGGTCCCGTCCGCCCGGTCGACCCCGAGCACCTCGCCGCCCTGGGTGTCGAAGATGGCGATGTCCTTGTGCAACGCCGGGCTGCCCCAGATGCCGGCCGGCTTGCGGGCGTGGTCGTCCACGTGCCACACGCTCGGGTTGTCCCTGCGCTTCGGGTCGAGCTTCATCATCTGCCCGACCTGCTTCGATCGGGCCGTCCCGCGCTCGTACTCCGACCCGACGTAGAGTGCGCCGGTCTCGTCGACCGCGATCGAGGCGTCGGTGTCGTCACCGGTCCAGAACCGGAACACCCGCTTGGGCTTGCGTCCCTGCTTCAGGCCGCTGATGTCCCAGCCCTGCACCAGCCCGCCGGAGTTGGCGAAGTAGACGACGTTGCCGACGACCGCCACCGAGTTCTCGATGGAGACCATCCGGTCGTCGACGTCGCGGAGCAGTTGCGCGTCCCAGCCGGGGGCGTTGAACACCAGTTTCGGCTTGACCGTCACCTTGCCGTCGGCGGCGTACTTCCGGTTGAGCTTGACGATGTGGAACTGGCTGTTCTCGCCGCCGAGGAAAAGGTAGTCGTCGAGGATCAGGCCGGCGCCGTCGAAGTCGTCGTTCCACAGCGTCGGCGACACCGCCCGGGCGGACAGCTTCCACAGCTCGGTCGGCCTGCCCCGGTCGATCGCGATCACCCGGTAGAAGTTGTCCCGCGATCCGGAGTAGACCAGCGGGAACCCGTCCGGGTCGATGGTCACCGAGCCCTTGATGATGTCGCCGGTCGGGAAGTCCGGCAGGATCCGCTCGCCGCTCTCCGCGTCCAGGAAGTGGATCTTGTGGTCGTACGCCCCGAAGACCACCCAGGTCCGCCCGTCCCGCTCGAACACGGCCGGCTGGCCGGTCCAACCGGTACCGCACCAGACCCGGGTGCCCTTCTCGTCGGTCGACTTGCCGCACAGGCCACCGCTGCGCGGAAACTGCCACTTCCGGGCCGGAGTCTTCCGGGGCATCGGCCCGGTGCCGTAGTACGTCCGGGTCGGATTGCCCCGGAAGGTCAGCAGCCCCTGGACCTTGCTCCCGTACGGCTTGCCGACCAGGGCCGGATCGGACCAGCCGGTGAACGCGGCGGGCTTGGCGTCACCCGAGGCGGCCGGGGTCGGGCTGGCGCTGCCCGACCAGCTCGGCGTGACCTCGCCGGGCGGGTCGCCGCCACCGGACTCGCAGGCGGTGAGGCCGAGCACGGCCACCAGGCCGACCACGGCAAGCCGGGTCGGTGCCGAGGCACTTCCTGAACGCAGTCGTCCGGTCACCGCAACAGTGTGCCCACCACGGGCAACCCCGTCAGCACCGCCATTCGGTCATTTCAATGTCGGATCGTTCCGGCATCCCAGTCTGATGATCGGTGGAGCCGGCATCCCGTGAACGGCGGAGCCCGGCCGACCCCTCACCGCTGCCCGGGCACCAGGTCCTGCCCGGTACGGTGCAACTTCTGCCAGCGCAGCCGCCCGCCGCTCAACGCGGTCACCACGGACTGGATCAGCACCAGGTACATCAACTGTCGATAGCCGAACTGTTGCAGCGGCAACGCCCAGAGCGGCCGTAACCGCTCCCGGTCCAGCCGGAACGCGACGACACCGGTCACCGCCTGCAACCCGAGCATGCCCAGCCAGGCCAGCACCGTACCCGCCTGGTCGGCGAAGAGCAGGCCGTACACCGCCATGATGTCGATGACCGGGGCGAGCAGCGGCAGGGCGATCCCGAACAGGGCCAGGAACGGCAGTCCGCGTCGACCGAACCGGCCGGACGCCCCGTGGTCGGCCAGCGCCCGCCGGTGCTTCCACATCGCCTGCATGGTGCCGTAGCTCCACCGGTAGCGCTGTTTCCACAACTGTCCCAGCGTCGCGGGCGCCTCGGTCCAGGCCCGCGCCCGCTCCTCGTAGACCACCTTCCAGCCGGCCCGGACGATCGCCATGGTGATGTCGGTGTCCTCGGCGAGCGTGTCGTCGGTCATCCCGCCCGCGCCGACCACCGCCTGCCGGCGGAACGCGCCGATCGCCCCCGGCACGGTCGGCATGCACCGCAGCGTTTCGTAGAGCCGGCGGTCCAGGTTGAAGCCGATGACGTACTCGATGTGCTGCCACCGCGCGACCAGGCTGCCCCGGTTGCCCACCTTGACGTTGCCGGCCACCGCGCCGACCCCGGGGTCGCCGAACGGTTGCACCAGCAGCCGGATCGAGTCCGGTTCGAAGACGGTGTCCCCGTCCACCATCACGATCAGTTGGTGACTGGCGAACGCGATCCCGGCGTTCAGGGCGCTCGACTTGCCGCCGTTCGGCTTCCGGACCACCCGTACGTTGGGCAGCCGGAGTTCTTCGACCAGGTCCGCCGTGCCGTCGGTGGAGCCGTCGTCGACCACGATCACCTCGATCGTCGGATGGTCTCCGGTGGCCAGTGAACGGACCGCCGGGACGATGCCGGCCCGCTCGTTGTACGCCGGCACGATCACCGACACCGGCTCGGTCACCGGTGGCCCCCACGCCCAGTCGGGCGAGCGCCGCCGCCGGGCGTGCCGGCCGGCGAGGACGAACAGCAGCACGGTACGCACCACCGCCAGCACTCCGACCACGACGAAGGCCACCCAGAGCAGGCTCAGGGTTCCGTCCGCGATCCGTACCGTCCAGACCAGGAAACCACCCCGCCAGCGGTCACCGGCGGAGAGCGGCTGACTCGTCGTCAACGCCGTACCCGCGCCCGCCCGGGGATCCGCCCCGCCCGGGGTGCCGGCGCCGCCCAGGGTGAGCGCCAAGCCCTCGCTGACGGTGGTGAACCGGTAGCCCCGGGCCTGCATCGCGGGGATGAACCGGCGGAGTGCGGCGACGGTCTGCGAGCGCTCACCGCCCGCGTCGTGCAGTAGTACGACCGCCCCGTCGTCCCCGGTCGGTGTCATGTTCGCCACGATCTTGTCGACCCCCGGCCGGGCCCAGTCCTGGCTGTCGGTGTCGTTGACCACGGTCAGGTAGCCCAGCCGACCGGCCTCCTGGATCAGCGGCCAGTCGTGGTCGTCGATCGCCTCCGGCTTCGACGAGTACGGGAACCGGAGCAGCGACGTGTGCACCCCGGTCGCGTAGGCGATCGCCAGTTGGGTCTGCGCGTACTGGAGGCGCCGGCTCTGCCCCGAGATGGTTCCCAGGTCGGGATGGGTGAAGGTGTGCACGCCCAACTCGTGCCCCTCGGCGACGAGCTGCCGGGTGAGCGACTGGTGGCGGGCGACCGCCGAACCGACCACGAAGAACGTCGCCGGTACGTCGTACTCGCGCAACGCGGCGACGACCTCGGGAGTCCAGCGTGGATCCGGTCCGTCGTCGAAGGTCAACGCGATCGTCTTCGGCGGAAGCCGGTACGACCCGGTGCGTTCCGGGCTGGCGTAGATGATCGGCCCGCCGCTGACGATCTCCGCCGGCACGATCGCCTGCGGCGCGTCCGTCGCCTCGTGGTCCGGCACGAACTCGGCGTTCACGAACGCCTCGAAGAGCAGGATGCCGGCAAAGGCGGCGGCCAGCAGCAGGCCCGCCGTCCAGCGCGGTCGGGGGACGACCCGCCGGTTGCGGGCGGGGCGGTGGTTGCGCGGCCGGTTCGACTCGGGCCCTGTCCCGCCGGTCACCGCAGGGGTCATCGGAGGTCGGCGAGGCCGGCGACGGCCGAATCCCCGTCCGGCGGGTCCGGTGCCGGCGGGGTGGGATCGACGGTCGGTTCGGTGCTGGGCTCGACCGGGGGCGGGGTGACCAGGACCGGCGGAGCCGTGGTGGTCGGCGGCGGCCCGACCGGTTTTCCGGGTCGGGTGGCGGAAGGTTTGGCCGTCGCGGTCGGCCTGTCGTCCGGGCTTGGGCCGCTGTTCCGGTCCGGGGAAACCGGCCGGCCGGTGCTGGACGGCGAGATGGTACCGGCCGTCGGGGTGCCGGTCGCGGTCGGTGGCGTCGGCGTGCTGGCCGGGGCCGGGGGCCGGCCGTCCGCCTGTTCCGGCAGGGGGATCAGGACCTGCGGAAACGTCGACCCGCCGGCAACACTCACGCCGACCAGCAGCGCATACCCGAACCCGAGCGCGCCGATCGCGTACGTCAGGTTGCGCAACCGTCGCCGGCGGCGGCCGGTGGCGTCCACGAACACCGGAGCAAGTCCGGCGTCGGCCTCGACCGGTCGGAGCAGGACGGTGTCGTCGTTGCCGCCGTTGTCGCGATACCTGAATGGCGTGTCGTCGGACGCCCCGTCGTCGTTTGCCACGTCCCGGGTCGGAGCTGGCTCGGCTGCCACGCCCCCGGTCGGAGTCGGCTCGTCTGCCACGTTGCCGGTCCGAGTGGGCTCGTCTGCCACGTCGCCGGTCGGAGTCGGCTCGTCGTGCCCCACTGGGCTGGTGGTCGGCTCGGGCGGGGAGGTGTCGGAGCCGGGGCGGCGAGGCGGGTGGCTGGGCGGGTCGTGCTCGATGATCACCGGATGATCGTATTGATCAAAGAATGCCCTGCGTACGGGTGATCGCCCGGCCGTGACCGGGCGATCGGCTCGGACCGGTGGCCGGTTGGCCACGGCCGGTCGGACGCTCGCCCGGCCGAGCCGGCGGTAGCGGTGACGCCTACCATGCCGACGTTTCCGGGGCGGACGACGGCGAACGGGCACCGAGCGGGGACGGTGCAAGGCACCTGTCGTCGGCGGGGTCGAACCTGTCTGACCGGCCGGCTGATGCCCGTCCGAGTACTCCGCCCCATACGCCCGTTGTGCTCGGCGGTGCGTCGGTCGGAAATCTGACTTAACACCACCCGTTGTGCCGCTGATCCCGGGTGGTTAAGCTCCTTGGTGCGCGCCCCAATCGCCCGCTTCCCCCGTGGCAGGCGATCGGGGCGCGCACCTTTTGTGCGGCGTCTTCGTCCGGCACCCTGCCCGGGGCCGTCGCCTCTCACCAGCGCGCCCCGCCGCTGCCGCCCCGGTTCCGCATCGCCCCGTTCCGCCTCGCATCGGCCGTTGCGGCCAACCTACGTCGCGGCCAACCCACGTCGCGGCCGAGCCACGCCTGGCCGAGTCACATTGCGGCCGAGTCACACATAGCCGAGCCACGTCGCGGCCGAGCCATGCCTCGGCCAACGCCGGCGCCGACCGTCCACGATGGAGCTGATCCGTATCGGGAGCGGAATCCGGTGACCAGTTCGGCGAGTTCGGGCGCGGGCAACCCACCCGACCCCGGCAGCCGGGCTACCTGGTCACCGGCGGCCCACCGGAAATTTGCCGAGCTGTGAAGGTACGGAGCCCCACCGGACCGAGCGGCTACGGACCCGTGCGTCCGCCCCGGCCGGTACGTCCGCCGGACCGTCGTGCTCGGCCGGCTGTCACGGAGGAGCACGAAGGGGTCAGATCCAGCGGTTGCCGAGCCACATCCGGGTCGACCACTCCGCGTACGGCAGGACCTGCCCGACGAAGATCGGATAGAAGTACGCGAAACAGATCGCGACCAGCAGCACGTACGTGCCGGCGATGACGGCGCCGATCAGGCGGCGGTCGCTGTTCCGCCCGGCCCGGTCACCGTCGATGGTCGATCCGTCCAGTGGATCCGTCCCGGCCGAGGCGCCGACCGGGGCCGGTGCCCGCGCCGGACCGATGATCACGCCGAGCACGTACGTCACGGCCAGGATCAGGAACGGCACCACCGGCGCGACGTAGAAGAAGAACATCGTCCGGCCGTCCAGCGCGAAGTAGAACCACGGCAGCAGGCCGGCGCCCACCGGCAGCAGGATCGCCAGGGCCCGCCAGTCCCGCCGGGCCACGCCGAGCCAGGCGAGCGCGGCCAGCGCCGGCAGGAACGACCACCACAGCAGCGGGGTGCCGAGCAGCAGGATCTCCGAGGCGCAGCTCGCCGCTCCGCAGGCGCCCTGGTCGGACCAGTGGAACGCGACCGGCCGGCCGAGCAGCAGCCACTGCCACGGCCAGGACTGGTACACGTGCTTGTCGTCGAGGCCGGAATGGAACTTGAGCGCCTCTTCGTGGTAGTGCCAGAGGTTGAGCAGGCTGCCGATGACCGGCGGGCTGGACTGGCCGGTGTCGGCCCGCCAGTTCCGGAAGTAGCCGTTGTCGCTGGCGAACCAGCCCGACCAGGTGGCGAGGTAGACGACCGCGATCAGCAACCCGGCGCCGAGCAGCCAGAGCCCCTCGTCGAGGAAGGTGTCCCGCCACGGCCGGCGTACCCCGACGGAGCGGCGGGTGCCGACCTCCCAGAGCACCACCAGCAGGGCGAAAACCGGTACGAAGTACAGCGCGCTCCACTTCACCCCGAACGCGCAGCCGAGCAGTACGGCGGCGAGCAGTCGCCACCACGGCACCCCGTCGGACCACCGGAACGGCGGCCGGTTCCGCCGGCCCGGCTGACTCGGGTCGAGGCCGGACTCGACCGCCCGCAGCCAGCGCTTCCGCCGGACGTCCCGGTCGATCACCAGGGCGCCGAACGCGGCCAGCACGAAGAACATCAGGAAGATGTCGAGCAGTGCGGTGCGGGACAGCACCAGGTGGAAACCGTCCAGCGCCATCAGCAGCCCGGCGGTGCAGCCGAGCACGGTCGACTCGAACAGCCGGCGGGCGATCCGGATCAGCAGCAGTACGGAGAGCGTGCCGATGATCGCGGCGGAGAACCGCCAGCCCAGTTCGTTGTAGCCCCAGATCTGCTCGCCGATCGCGATCATCCATTTGCCGAGCGGCGGATGCACCACGTACGCGGCGCTGTTGTTCTTGTCGTCCCACTCGATGCCGCGCAGCAGCAGGTTGTGCGCATCGGTGGCGTAGTAGATCTCGTCGAAGATCTTGCCCTTGGGACTGCTCAGCCCGACCAGCCGGAGGATGCCGGCGATCAGCACCACGACGGCGGTGGCCAGCCACGACCACGGTTCGAGCCGGGCGTCGAACGGCGCCAGCCGACGTCTGATGATCGCCGGTACGCCCCCGCCGGGGCGCTCGCGGCGCTCGGTGGTGGCTGTCCCGCCCGGGGTGGCCGAAACCACCTCGACCACCGGGCCTGCCGGCGGCCCGGCGGTGCCCGGGCTCTCGGTCTGCGCTGTCGACGCCAGAGTCACCTCGTGATCGTAGGCTGCCAGTGGGCGAAACGGGGCACGACGCTCGCTATGTGCGATGACGGGTATCGATGAAGGAGTCAGTTGGTGGAAAATTCGCCCGGTAACGGCCGGCTGATCCTGCTCGGGGCGCCGCTCGGAAACCCCGGTGATGCCTCGGCGCGGCTGCGGGACGCCCTCGGCCGGGCCGACGTGGTGGCCGCCGAGGACACCCGCCGGCTCACCCGGCTGGCCCGGGACCTGGACGTCACCATCACCGGCAAGATCGTCTCGTACTTCGAGGGCAACGAGGACCGCCGTACCCCCGACCTCGTCGACGCCGTCCTCGACGGCGCGCTGGTCGCACTCGTCACCGACGCCGGGATGCCGAGCGTCTCCGATCCCGGCTACCGGCTGGTCCGGGCCGCGCTGGAGGCCGGAGCGCCGGTCACCGTGGCCCCCGGCCCGAGCGCGGTCACCACCGCGCTGGCCCTCTCCGGCCTGCCGACCGACCGGTTCTGCTTCGAGGGCTTCCTGCCGCGCACCGGCGGCCCGCGCCGGGCCCGGCTGCGGGCGCTCGCCGCCGAGGAGCGCACCCTGGTCTTCTTCGAGGCGCCGCACCGGGTCGCCGCCGCGCTCACCGACCTGGCCGCCGCGTTCGGCGCCGAGCGCCCGGCGGCACTCTGCCGCGAACTGACCAAGACCTACGAGGAGGTGCTGCGCCGCCCGCTCGGCGAGCTGGCGACCTGGGCCGCCGAGGGCGAGCCGCGCGGCGAGATCACCCTGGTGGTGGCGGGCGCCCCGGCGGTCGCCGCGCCGGCACCGGCCGTTGCCGACCTGCGGGCCGCGGTGGCCGACCTGGAAGCCGGGGGTACGTCCCGACGCGACGCCATCGCCGCCGTCGCCGTCGAGTACGGCCTGCGCCGCCGGGACGTCTACGCCGCCGTGCACCCGCCGACGGCCGGCTGACGGCTCTCTCCGCCCGAGCGGGATCAGTAGGCGGCGGCCAGGAAACCGGCGGTGAGCAGTACCGGGCCGGCCACGCTGACCAGGGCTGCGGCGTGCCTGTTTCGGCGGTCGGGCAGCCGGAGCGCCCCGGTGGCCCAACCGGCTCCGAGGCAGCACAGCAGCAGCATCGCGAAGCCGAGTACCCAGCGCAGGTGCAGCAGGCCGGTGCCCACCCCGACGTACGCCTTCCCGCTCTCCGCCCCGGTCATCCGGGCCGCCAGGCGGTTGCCGAAGTCCCGGTACTGCCCGTCGACCCCGACCAGCCGGACGTCGTGCACCCGGAACAGGCCGCTGTCGGTGCGGAAGTCACCCCGGCAGTGCTGTGCCAGTCCTCGGCCGGTACAGGTTTCCACCGTCGCCGTACCCCGCTCGCCGTGTCCGACGGCGAGCCAGAACGGCTCGGCGCTGACCCAGGCGAAGAAGCTGGCGACGAGGGAGCAGAGGATCACGCCCGCGAGCCCGAGCGCGGGATTCCGCTGCGGCTTCGGTGGTCGGGGCGCCCGTTGCCGGGCTGCCGTCGCGGCCGGGTCCTTCGGGCGGCCGTACCAGGTCCGGGGGGTGGGCTGCACGGGTGTGCCGTCCCAGTGGACCTCCTCGATCGGCAGCCAGAACTCCTCCTCCTCCTCGACCGTCTCCGGGTCCGCGCCCGGATGGATGGTCGGCAGCGATCCGGTCGGCCCGTGCCAGGTCGGTAACGCCCGGGGCGCCCGCTGGGGCAGCATCGTGATCGGGGCGCCGGTGGTCGCCTCGATGCCGGCCGGCCCGGGCACCGTGCCGGGGGCGCCGAGCCAGGCGGAGCCGAGTGCCGGGGTGGCGCCCCGGAACGGTCCGGCCGGCGCGGGTTCGTAGGCCGGGGCCGGCCGCTGCTGCGGCGCCGGTGCGACCTCGGGGCTCTGCACGGGCTGCCCCGGCGCGGGCGGGGCCTCGGCCGGAAGTCGCTCGCCCGCCGCAGGCTGCTCGCCCGCCGAGGGCTGCTCGTCGGGCGGTACGGGCTGCGTGGCGGCGGGGGCCGGCGGGTCGGGATCGGCCTCGGAAGGGCACGTTTCCGCTGCTTGCTGCCCACCCTCCTGGCCCGTCACCCGTCCATTGGACAACGCTGGCCGGGCCCGGCCGGACAGCCCGGGGCGCGTGTCGAAGGAGAAAAAAGTCGGATATCAGTCTGAATATTGGCAGGTTGGGCGATCTTTCCCCTCAAGTACCCGTCGATGCCCCGAGCCCCCGGCCGGCCCCGCGCCGCACCTCGGAGCCCGGGTCAGGCGTTGGTTCGCGGTACGCCGAGCGCGGTCACTAGGCTTGCTTCCCATGAGTCACGTTCTCGCGGCGGTTGCCTGGCCGTACGCCAACGGCCCGCGCCACATCGGCCACGTCTCCGGCTTCGGGGTCCCCTCCGACGTGTTCAGCCGGTACATGCGGATGGCCGGCCACGACGTACTCATGGTCAGCGGCACCGACGAGCACGGCACGCCGATCCAGGTGCAGGCGGACAAGGAGGGGGTCACCCCCCGCGAGCTGGCCGACCGCTACAACCGGGTGATCGTCGAGGACCTGCACGGGCTCGGCCTCTCCTACGACCTGTTCACCCGCACCACCACCCGCAACCACTACGCGGTGGTGCAGGAGTTGTTCGAGGTGCTGCACCGCAACGGCTACATCGTGCCCAAGGTCACCATGGGGGCGATCTCGCCGTCCACCGGCCGTACCCTGCCGGACCGCTACATCGAGGGCACCTGCCCGATCTGCGGCTACCAGCACGCCCGGGGCGACCAGTGCGACAACTGCGGCAACCAGCTCGATCCGATCGACCTGGTCAACCCGCGCTCGAAGATCAACGGTGAGACGCCGCAGTTCGTCGAGACCGAGCACTTCTTCCTCGACCTGCCGGCCTTCGCCCAGGCGCTCGGCAAGTGGCTGGACGGCCGGGAGGGCTGGCGGCCCAACGTGCTGCGGTTCTCCAAGAACCTGCTGGACGACCTCCAGCCCCGGGCGATCACCCGGGACCTGGAATGGGGCGTACCCATCCCGCTGGAGGGCTGGCGCGACCGCACCGACAAGCGGATCTACGTCTGGTTCGACGCGGTGATCGGCTACCTGTCGGCGTCGATCGAGTGGGCGCGGCGCTCCGGCGACCCGGAGGCGTGGCGGCGCTGGTGGGCGGCGGACGCCCAGGGGAAGGACGCCCGGGGCTACTACTTCATGGGCAAGGACAACATCGTCTTCCACTCGGTGATCTGGCCGGCGCTGCTGCTCGGCTACGACGGCGAGGGCGACCGGGGCGGCGAGCCCGGCGACCTGGGCCGGCTCAACCTGCCGACCGAGGTGGTCTCCAGCGAGTTCCTGACCATGGAGGGGAAGAAGTTCTCCTCGTCCCGGCAGGTCGTGATCTACGTACGGGACTTCCTGGCCCGGTACGACGCCGACGCGTTGCGCTACTTCATCGCGGTCGCCGGGCCGGAGAGCCAGGACACCGACTTCACCTGGGCGGAGTTCCTGCGCCGCAACAACGACGAACTGGTGGCCGGCTGGGGCAACCTGGTCAACCGGTCGATCTCGATGGCGGCGAAGAACTTCGGCGCGATCCCGCCGATCGATCCCGCCGGGCTGACCGAGGCCGACGAGGCGCTGCTGGCCACCGCGCGGGCCGGCTTCGCCACGGTCGGGGAGCTGATCTCCAAGCACCGGCAAAAGCAGGCGATCGGCGAGGCGATGCGGGTGGTCGCCGAGGCCAACAAATACCTTTCCGAGCAGGCCCCGTGGAAGCTGAAGGGCGAGGCCGACAAGCCCCGGATGGGCACCATCCTGCACGTCGCGCTCCAGGTCGTCAGCGACGCCAACACGCTGCTCACGCCGTTCCTGCCGCACTCGGCGCAGCGGGTGCACGAGCTGCTCGGCGGTACCGGCGTACACGCGCCGATGCCGTCGATCGTGGAGGTCGAAGACCTCGACGGCGGGCCGTCGTACCCGGTGCTGACCGGGGACTACACGGTCGGGGCGAAGTGGGAGTCGGTACCGGTCGAGGCGGGGCGGGCGCTGGCCGCGCCGAAGCCGGTGTTCCGCAAGCTCGACCCGTCGATCGTCGACGAGGAACTCGCCCGACTCGGCGATTGATCCACTTCACTCGGTAGGATTCGTGTTTCCCACTTCCCCCGAGTCGGAGACGGTGTCAACTGTGGAGTCGGTGTCGTGACCGCGCCCAACGACGGAAGCAAGCCCCAGATCCGCCAGGACGTTCCCACCCCGGCCCGGATGTACGACTACTGCCTCGGTGGCAAGGACAACTTCCCGGTCGACCGGGCGGCGGTGCTGGCGGTACACAAGCAGTTCCCGGAGGGTGTGCACGAGGCCCGGAACAATCGCCTGTTCCTCTACCGACTGGTGCGGTTCCTGGCCCGCGACGCCGGGATCCGGCAGTTCCTCGACATGGGCAGCGGACTGCCGACCCAGGCCAACGTGCACCAGGTGGCCCAGCGCTTCCAGCCGGACGCGCACGTCGTCTACGTCGACAACGACCCGATCGTGCTGGCGCACGGCCGGGCACTGCTCGCCGACGACCGCACCACCACCGTGATCGCGGCGGACATGACCGAGCCGAAGCGGATCCTCGGCGACCCGGAGACGCGGAAGCTGATCGACTTCGCCCAGCCGGCGGCGGCGCTGTTCCTGTCGATCGGGCACTCCATCGTCGACGACACGTTGCTGCGCGACATGCTCGTCACCGTCTGGGAGAGCCTCGCCTCCGGCAGCTACCTCGCGTTCTCCCAGGTGGTCGGGGTGGACCAGGCGACGGTGGACGAGGGCAACGAGATGACCAGGCGACTTGGCCTGGCCTGGCGCAACCGTACGACGGAGCAGGTCGCCGAGCTGCTGGGCGCGCTGACCGGGGCGGAGCTGCTGGAGCCGGGGCTGGTGAAGGTCGTCGACTGGCGTCCCGACCCCGACCAGCCGCTGCTGGCACACGTCGACGAGCCGCTGCGGCCGTACCTTGAGTCGGTGCCGGAGAACCAGCGCTCCATGGAGTGCGGCGTGGTGTTCCGCAAGCCCTGAGCCCGCCCGGTCCGACTACCGCCGGTCCGACTACGGCCGCCGGGCCGATTCGAGTACGCCTTCGGCCAGTGCGACGCATCCTTCGAGGAAGGTCCGGGCGGCGGCCTCGGTGCACTCGTCCAGACTGTGGTTCGCGTCGATCTCGACCAGATAGGTCAGGGTCCAGCCCTTCGACGGATCGTCCAGCACGGCTCGCAACGCGGCCAGGCCCGCCGTCACCACGTGTGCGGCGGAACTCGCCAGATCCGCGCGTACCTCGTCGTCGTCGCCCCCGTCGGACCAGAACGTGCTCACGAAGCGCTGGGCCCGCTCCACCAGGGGGTCGGGCCGCCCGACGAAGAACGCCTCCCGCTCTGCCATGCCCCCATGGTCGCACCGAGCGGCAGGAGCCGGGCCGACCCGGGAACTGGGGGACAGCGGCACAGGGTCGACCCGGCGGTCAGCCGGCGACGATCGCGATGCCTGCGGCCGTCACCCGAACACCGTCAATCGTGCGGTCCGTCCCTTGTAGGCGTCTGGACGTGAACCTTGAATCCACTCGTCAATCGCGGTCGGCGGAACTGAAACAACCGACCAGGTCTGCGGCATAGCAAGGGTGGCAGGGCACCACGACCTGGGAGGGACACATTGCTGGACGAACACGTCCGAGGGCCGGCCGGAACGGGGCACGGGTGAGGACCGACATCGAACTGCTCGTGGCCTCGGACCACGACGCACACGCCTTCAGAGAGCTGTACGACCGTTACGCGCAGGCGATCCACGGTTTCTGCCGGAGGCGTACCGGCGACCACGAGGCGGCACTGGACCTGACGGCGGAAACCTTCGCCCAGGCGTGGCAGTCGCGGCACCGGTTCGTCGACCAGCGCGCCGGATCGGTCGGACCGTGGCTGTTCGGCATCGCCCGCAACCTGCTGCTCCGGGCGGTACGGGATCGGCGGATCCTCGCCGAGGCGAGCGCTCGGCTGCACGTACGCCAGGATCGGGCCGTCGTGACCCCGGACGAGGAGTGGCTCGACGGCCTGGACGCGGACCTGGAGGCGGCGCTCGCCGCGCTGCCGGCGGCCCAACGCAGCGCGGTCGAGCTGCGCGTGCTGCACGACCAGAGCTACCAGCAGATCGGTGACGCACTCGACTGCTCACCCGGCGCGGCCCGGATCCGGGTCTCCCGTGGCCTCACCGCCCTGCGCAGCAGGCTCCGACCGACCAGACCGACCCGGGCGACCCGGACCAGGAGGGCATCCTGATGACGAACGACCTGCACCCGGACCTGGTCCGGCTCGGCAACGAACTCGAACACGCGGTCGGCCGGGAGATCGCCGCCGGCCGCCGGTCCGGAAGCCGCCGACTGTTCGGCTCCCGGGCCGCGTTCCTCGGCACGATCACCGCCGGGGTGCTGGCGGTCGGCGGTGGCGCGGCCTTCGCGGCGGTGGCGCTGCTCAGCCCCGACACCGTAAGCCGAGGCATGCCCGGCGCGGCGGCGATCTTCCAGGGCACCGATCCGACGTGTACGACCGAGGACAACGTCGTCTTCACCTGCACCCTCGACCGCGCCCCGCACGATCCGCTACCCGACCTCTCCAAGATTCCGGAGGCGAAGCGCCCGCGTGTGCCGATCGTCCGCGACTTCACGGACCGGAAGGAGGCGTTCACCGACGAGCGGGGCAACGTCGCCGGTGGCTGTGTCGGCGAGGACGCGGCCGGCCTGCGCTGGACCTGCTACGCCGGTCAGCGTGCGGTAGACGAGGGAATCCTCGGCGAGGGCCTGCTCGGCGAACACCTACCCACGCCGGCCCGAGGCTGATCCCCGGTCGTAGGCACGTGGCGGGCGGTGCGGCAACTCTCGCACCGCCCGCCACGCGTAAGCGTCTCCTACAGTTCAGAGCCTCGCCGGACACCTCGGACGAACTGCCGCCAGGGGCCAGGAGCAAAGGCCAGGACCGGCCCGTACGGGTCCTTGCTGTCCCGTACGGCCACCAGGTCGGGCAGGTTGTCCGCGACCTCGACGCAATCGCCTTCCGCTCCGCTGTAGCTGCTCTTGTGCCAAACCGCACCGGTCAGATCGGTCATCGCCTCTCCCCTGCAAACGAGTCGATCACGTCGATCGATTCTGCCTCGGACAGGGCGAGCCGCGCGAGGTCCCTCCAGATGGCGTCGTATACGCCGATGTCCTCCGGTCGATCGAGATAGAGCGCTCCGGTTGGTCCCTCCTGGTAGATCATCGGTGGGTCACCTCGATCCCGCTTCGGCTGCGGAAAGGTGAGCAGAGTGAAGGCGCCCCCGATCGACGCGCGATGCGGCCCCACGGCCAGTGGCAGTATCCGGATCCGGACGTTGGCCCGCTCGTTCAGCGTGGTCAGATGACGGAGTTGCTCGACCATCGCGGCATGATCGGCCAGTGGCCGCCGCAGCACCGCTTCGCTGAGCACGACATCGAGCTGCGGCGCGGCAGGCCGCTTCCGACCGAGTAATCGCTGCCGCTTCAGCCGCAACTCGACCCGGCGTTCACGATCGTCGTCGGTCCAGTCCGGCCGACCGATTCGCATCATCTCTTCCATGTACCGTCGCGTCTGCAACAGCCCCGGCACCAGTTCGCCGTTGTAGTGCCGAATCCGGTCGGTGGCCTCCTCCATGCTGACGTACAGCTCGAACCAGTCGGGTACGGCGTCGCCGTACGCCTGCCACCAGCCGTCGGCGGTCTGTCGGGCGAGTTTGACCAACGTCTCCGTCACCTCGGGTGGCGCCTGGTAGACGTCGCAGAGCGCCTGCACGTCCGGAGTGCGGACCTGCTGGAGTCCGCTCTCGATCCGCCAGATCTTCACGGTCGAGCACTCGATCGCCTCGCCGGCCGTCCTGATCGTCATGCCGCCCTCGTCCCGCAGCCGACGCAGATATCGGCCGAGTTGCCGGCGAGGCACGGTCGTCCGGTCCTGGTCCATGGCGACGTACCTTTCTCTTCTCGTGAAATGCAGTGGGATTGCAGAATGGAATGCCGCCGTAGTGGCGGTGGAGAGACTTGGCGGCCGGGTGCGGAAGATCAATGGCATCGGCATGCCGCCAGCGCCGACAGCCGAGGTGTGATTCGGCTCCGGTCATCGACAGAGATATTAGCGGCGACCATTCGCGACAGACAGCCGCGAATCACCGACTTCCGTGGTTATCGACGGCTTCGTCGCTCGGGAACCGCGCGTCGGATGGCGGACCGGATCTGCGCCACGGCGTCGGAGGGGGCCAGCTCGTGCCGAAGGTCCAACAGGTAACCGGCCGGGTGGCCGGCGACGACCTGCCGCCGCTGGTCGAGCGCACTGCTCACCGCCCCGACCAGGCAGCCCGCGACGACACCCGTGCTGGTGACGACCGGCGGCAGGTGCAGGGCGTTGGCCAGTACCCCGAGCGCGGCCGGTGGTGCGAGGGTCTGGAGCGTCAGTACGGCCCGGACCGGTTGCAGGCCGAGCGTGCCGAGGGTCCGCTCCATCTCCTCCAGCGGATGGGCGATCCTGCTCTGCACGTGGTTGCGCAGTTTCGCCGCCCGTACGTCCGGATCCCGCACCTCGCTGATCGCCACGAAGTCGGGCGTGAGCGAGTCGAGGAACTCGCGATAACTCAGGAGTTGCGGCAACAGCCGTCGTCTCGCCTCGATGATCCGCTCGACCGGTACGTCGGCCAGGTCGCGGGGCAGCACCGTTTGCAGGGCCAGTACCGCGAACACCTGGCCGTAGTCCGTCCCGGCCTCCGGCTCGGGATCGGCGTCGTCGGAGAGCAGGATGCGCGCCATCGCCTCGATCGTCCAGCCGGAGGTGGCGGAGGAGAACAACGGCTGGTCCGTGATCGGCGTCATCGCGTTCTCCTGGGCGACGACGTCCGCGAGGATCGTCAGGTAGAGCCTGGCCAGCCGCTGGTGCATCGCCAGGTCGCCGACGACGAGCACCTTCCCGTCGGACGCGCGGCGCCACTGGTATCGCCGGGACACCAGCAGGCCGTCCGCGGCCAGTTGCTGCGCCAGTCCGTACGACATCTTGCCCGGATGGACCTCCTGTAGGCGGGGGTCGAGCGGCAGGAGTTCGTCGTACACGTCCCAGGTGCGCAGGGACTCGACCCCGAGCGCCTCGGTGCCGTACCGGGGGATCATCTCGTCCTTGTACCGGTCGAGGAAGTCGTAGAACAACGCGTCGACCTGGTCCCCGGTGTCCACCGACCGGCGTCGGTCGCCGAAGAACCGGTCCACCCTCGTGAGGACCTCGTCGTCCACCCAGGACTGCCGTCTCCGGGGCAGCCGCCCCCAGCCGGGGCGCACGTCGATGATGAAGTCGAGTTCGTCCCTGAGCCGCTTGACGGTGTCGGAGTCGCGCAGGTTGTAGTAACCGCGCGGGCGGATCCGGCCGAGTTGGGGCCAGTGCAGGGCGGCGGCCTTGACCCATGCGTCCCCGGGCAGGTTGACGTACGGGAAGTAGAGGGCGACGTCGCTCACCGGGACCACAATGCCCGGTCGGCGCCGCGCCCGGAAGGGGCCGGCGCGACCCCGCCCAGCCCTCAGATCTCGTACGGCACGTCGAGGAGCTGGTCGTCGGTCACCTCGACCCCGGGTGCCCAGGACTCGTAGACCCCGCGTTCGTAGCACTGCGCACCGAGCGCCGCCACGTTGTCCGGGTCCGGCTGGCAGAGCCGTACCCGCAGCCAGCCGCCCTCCTCGCGGAGCACCAGGCAGCGGGTGTCGCGCCAGTGGACGTACCGGGCCCGGCGGACGAGGGTCTCCACCGGATAGCGGGCCGCCCGGGTCATCGCGAGTACCCGGAACTCGCCGGGCGGGTCGGCGACCGCCTCGTGCTCCTGCCCCCGGTAGCCGCCGATCAGCAGGGTGGACCGGATCGCGTCGCTGGTCGAGACGTACTCCTGGTCGGGGGAGACGCCGGGCACCGCGGCCAGCAGGTGCCGCCAGCGCGGCCCGGCCATCCGCAGCCAGCCGCGCTGTTCCGGCTGGTACGTGTAGAGCACCACCTCGTCCCCGTCCGAGGTGTGCGCCAGCAGGGCCGCGTTCGCCGGCAGCGGCAGGTCGGCGAAATCCCGGGTGACGAACTCCGGGATCAGGTGCCGACCGCTCGGGGTGAACCCGGTGCCGAGCACCGGCGGCCCGACCCGGTCGTGCGGCGACATCGTCATCAGTCCCCGGTGCCCGGCAGCCAGCGGCGCGACGAAGTCGAGCGGGTCGGTGGCCCGCCAGCGCAGCAGGTACGCCACCTCGGGCACCGCCCGACCCGCCTCGGAGTCGGTACGCAGCAGCATCTGGTCGGCCGGCGTCCGCAGGTGTGCCACGTCGTACTCGCGGTAGCAGAAGCCGTACGGCAGCCAGCCGCGCAGCAGGAAACCGGCGAACTGCTGGGCGGAGAGCGCCTTGACCATCTGGCTGCCCCGCCGCACGGTGGCGGATTCGCGTACCGAGACCAGTACCGGGTCCTCGGCGGCAGCCGGGCTCTGGCTGAGGCCGTGGATGTCCGACCAGCCCCAGATCCGGTGCAGTGGTGCCGTCAGCGGGGTGTCCGCCACGCCGAGCCCGTTGGCCCGCTCACCGCCACCGGTACCGCCGCCGCCCGACCGGGCACCGGGCAGGACCCCGACCTCGCTGGCGTGGGCGTACCGGTGGAACGGGTAGCGGGCGTCGGGGCGGCGGTCCCGCTCGAACCCGCCCGTCGACTCGGTGCTGAACAGCTCGTACGCGGCACCCCGGGCGAGTTCCTCGGCCGGGTGCACGGCGCCGCCGTAGCGGACGCGTAGTCCGGCCGGCGTCTCGGGCACCGCACTGGCCGGCGGGGACACGCTCACCGCGCCGACGCTAAGACCGGTCGGCACCGACCCGGTGAACACGGGGTTACAGACCGGGGTCGTCGGAGCCGCTCCGAGCGCGAACTGACGGTTCGGCTGGCCGCCCGCCGCCGGTTCGGCCGCCCGCCCCCGCCGGTTCGGCGGACGCCCGCCAATTCGGTGCCAGCACCCGCTGATCCGGCGGACACCCGCCAGCAACCACCCGACCTGGTGAGCCCGAGCCGGGCGCACCAGGCCGGTGTGCTGCTGACGGCGATGAGCCCGGCCTGGTGAGCCCGAGCCCGGCGCCCCGGGCCGGTGTGCTGCCGGCGGCGATGGGCCCGACGTCGTGAGCCCGAGCCCGGAGCACCGGGTCGGTATGTGATGCTGGCGGCGATGAGTCAGCAGCCGACCGAGAGCCGCCGGGCGCGGGCCGCCCGCCGGGCCGGAGAGTTTCCACCGGTACCGGAGCCACTGCCGCTACCGGTGATCGACAGTCACACCCACCTGGACATCACCCTGGCGGAGGCCGGCCCCCCGCCCGGGAACGGCGGGTCCGGCGGGTCCGGCGCGCCGTCCAACGGCCGGCCGGCCGATCCGGTCGCGGCGGCGGTCGAGGTGGCCGCCGGGGTCGGAGTGGACCGGCTGGTGCAGGTCGGCGTCGACGTGGCCTCGTCCCGGTGGGGCGCCGAGCTGGCCGCGCGGCAGCCGGCGGTACTCGCCACTGTGGCGCTGCACCCGAACGAGGCGCCCCGGCTCGCCGACCTCGACGAGGCGCTGCGGGAGATCGAGTCCCTGGCCGCCGAGGACCGGGTACGCGGGATCGGCGAGACCGGGATGGACTTCTTCCGTACCGGGGACGAGGGTCGGGCGGCCCAGGAGGCGAGTTTCCGGGCACACATCGCCATCGCCAAGCGGTACGCCAAACCGCTGGTGATCCACGACCGGGACGCACACGCCGACGTGCTGCGGATCCTCGACTCCGAGGGCGCCCCGGAGACGGTGGTGCTGCACTGCTTCTCCGGCGACGCCGAGTTCGCCGCCGAGTGCGTCCGGCGCGGGTACGTGCTGAGTTTCGCCGGGACGGTCACCTTCGGCAACGCCGCCGGGCTGCGCGAGGCGGCCCGGATCACCCCGCTGGACCAGATCCTGGTGGAGACCGACGCGCCCTACCTGACCCCGATGCCGCACCGGGGACGGCCGAACGCGTCGTACCTGATTCCGCTGACCGTCCGGTCGCTGGCCGAGACGACCGGCGCCGACCTCGGCGAACTCTGCGCCGCCATCTCCGCCACCGGCAACCGGGTCTTCGGCCCCTGGTGACCGCCGGCCGCCCGTGCCGCCCGTGCCGCTCGTGACGGGCACAAGATCGCGCTGGTTCCGGGAAAGAGTCGCCTCCGTCAGCGCCCGAGGCCCCTATTTCCTGGAAGTAGCGCCTGCGGTTCCGGGAGGTAGCGCACGGTTCCGGGAGGTAGCGCCCCGTTCCCGGGAAGTAGCGCCCCGGGCAACCGCGCCGGTCAGGTCGCGGCGCGGCGGTTGCGGGTGGTGCGGGGGTTGGGGGTGGCCGGGGTGCCGCCACTTGGCTGGGTCGGGACCAGGTCGCCGGTCAGGCCCTCGGCGGCCATGCCCTCGGCGGCGAGTCGTCGGGCCGCCCAGGGCGTGATCACGAAGCCGCGTTTGACGGTGAGCAGTTGCACCCCGGCCGTCCACGCCTGGATGCCCTCGATCCCGCCGAGTGTCTTGGTGGTGAACTCGAAGACGTCGGCGTGGGTCGGCAGGATCACCTCGCACATCAGCGACTCCTGGCCGAGCGTGGCGGCGACGTAGCGGACGCCGCGCAGCGCGGCAAGCTCCCGGGCCACCCCGTCGAGCCGGGACGGTGCCACCGAGAGCCAGAACAGGATCTCCGCCTCGAAGCCGAGCGCCGCCGCCGGTACCAGCGTGATCACCTGTACGCAGCCCGCGTTGTACAGCGACTCGAACCGTCGCCGTACCGTGCTCTCGCTGACCCCGAGCCCGCCGGCCACCGCCTGGAAGCTGTTCCGGCCGTCCTCGCGCAGCGCCGAGATGATCCGCTCGTCCAACTCGTCGAGGTGTGCGGGGGGACAGTCGTGCACCGGCGGCGGGGCGACGAGTTGGCTCTCGGTGCCGAGCAGGTGCCGGGACCACTCGTGGGTCGACTTGTAGGTGTGCAGTTCCAGGTCGGCGACGCTGCCCTGCACCCCGGGGATCTTCTGCAACCCGTTCAGCAGCACGCTGTGCAGGCTGGTCCCCTTCGGCACCAGTACCTCGGCGACCAGGTCGTAGACCCCGGTGACCAGGGCGACGAACCGAATCTCCGGCATCGCGGCCAGCGCCTGTGCGGCGGCGAGCTGGCTGCCCGCCGCGCAGCGGATCCGGACGATCAGCAGGTCGGCCGGGCCGCCGCCGGGCTGCGGCGCGGCGGCGACCTTGACCAGCCCGTCGGCGAAGAGTTGCTGTGCCCGGCGGGCCACGGTGGTGACCGAGGTACCGGTGAGCTGGGCGATCTCCGTCCAGCTCGCCCGGCCGTTGACCTGGAGCGCGGCGACGATCCGTCGGTCGGTCGGATCGAGGTCGTAGGTCTCGCCCAGGATCATGCCCGGAGCGCCGGTACGCCGGCCAGGAACTCCCGGACGACCTGCTGGAACCGCTCCGCCTCCTCCAACTGCGGGGAGTGCCCGGAGTGCTCGAAGATCACCAGTTTCGCGTCCGGGATCAGCCCGGCGATGGTTTCGCTGCACTCCACCGGCGTGATCCAGTCGTGTCGACCCACGGTGACCAGGGTCGGGCAGGAGATCGCCGGGAGCAACGACTTGATGTCGTAGTTGGGCTGGTTTACGGCGAATGCGAAGTTGTGCGTGGCGTACCGGTACGGGGTGCTTTCTACCCGTTGCCGTACCTTGTCCCAATCCAGGTCGTGGTCGTAGAGCGGCAGGATCTCCGCCCAGCAGTCCCGCAGGTCGTCGTCGTCCTTCACCGTGCCGGACATGATCCGGTCCAACTTCACCCGGTCGATCTCCACCCGGGCCGAGTCGAGCGCGTTGCGCAGCGCCAGCTCCTGGTTGGCGTTGTCGGCGGCGGTGTCCCGGAGCACCAGCGCGGTCACCCGCTCCGGGTAGCGGATCGCGTACTCCATCGAGACGAAGCCGCCGTACGAGCCGCCGGCCATCACGATCCGCTCGGCACCGATCCACTCCCGCAGCCCGTCCACGTCGGCGGCCCACTGCTCGTGGGTGAACGGCCCGTTCCCCTCGCTCGCCCCCGAGCCCCGGGCGTCGAAGACCACCACCCGGTACTCGTCGGCGAAGGCCGCGAAGGACGCCCTCGGCTCGGCCATCGAGCCCAGCCCCGGCGCGCCGTGGTGCACGATCATCACCGGCTTCTCCGGCGCGTCGCCCTGCCCGGGCGCGTCGTTGCCGAGTACCAGCACGTTCAGCCGGTTGCCGTTGATCTCCACCATCGTCGGTTCGCTGCTCACGGTCATGCTCATGCTCCGATCACGATCTCGTCGAGGTCCCGGGGATAACCGGTGAGCCGGCGCGGCCCGTCGTCGGTCACCAGTACGGTGTCCGAGATCCGGTAGCCGGCGTGTCCGGGGACGTACACCCCGGGTTCGCTGGAGAGCACCATGCCGGGCGCCAGCTCCGTGTCGTCGCCGTCGGCCACCCAGGGCGGCTCGTGGAAGCCGAGCCCGATCCCGTGGCCCTGCCGGTGCCGAAGGTATTCACCCAGCCCGGCCCGGCGGATCACGTCCAGGCAGGCCCGGTTGGCGTCCACACACCTGGTCCCCGGGCGCAGCGCCTCGGTGCCGACCTGCTGCGCCTCCCGGACCACCTGGTAGTAGCGGCGCTGCTCGGCGGTCGGCTCGCCGAGCAGGAAGGTCCGCTCGCTCTCCACGAACCGGCCGCCGACCGCGCAGCCGAGGGAGAGCATGAACGGCTCGCCGGGCCGCAGCCGGTCCCCGCCGGGCAGCCGGTGCGGCTGGGCCGAGTTCGGGCCGCCGTAGACCAGGCCGCCGGTCAGCATCGGCACCACCACGACGTCGTCGTGTTCGGCGTACATCTTGGCGGCGCCGTACCGGGTGACGTGGCCGGCCAGCTCCGTCTCGGTCGGCAGTTCACCGCCGCCGGCCACCGCGTCGGCGACCAGCCGGACGCCCTCGGCCAGCATCGCGTCCGCGATCCGGGCCGCCTCGGCGTGCAGCGCGATCTCCTCCGGAGTCTTGCGCAGCCGCAGCGCCCCGACCAGGTCGGTCGGCTCCCAGGCGGTGTTGGGGAAGGCCCGGCCGAGCCCGGCGACCCGGGCGACCGAGGTGGACGGCGCGTACCCGGCCCGGACCGGCGGCACCGGCACCGCGTCCCGGAGCACGGCGAACGGGCTCCGCTCGCCCGGGAACTCCGGATAGACCACCAGTTCGGCGGCGGCCCGCTGGTCGGCGGCGTACTCCCGCTCCAGGTCCGGGACCAGCAACAACACGGCGCCGTCCCGGGCCAGGTAGGCGGCGACCGGGCGCTCGTTGGGAAAGTGCGAGAAACCCGTCAGGTACGCCACGTCGAGCGGATCGTCCAGCAGCAGCGCGTCCAGCCCGGCCCGGTCCAGTTCGGCCCGGACGGTCTCGTGCAGGGTGGCGTAGAAGGAAGCGGCCAGTCGCACCGGCTCGTCACCTCGTCCTCGGATTGCGGGCGTCGTTGTACGCCACGGCGAGCAGGGTGGTGGCCACCACCAGCAGCAGGATGGCCAGCGACGGGAAGAGGGTGGTCCACCAGGCGGTGGCCAGCGAGCCGGAGCGCTGCGCCTGGTGCAGGATCGTCCCCCAGGACCAACTGTTGGGGTCGCCGAGCCCGAGGAACGACAGTCCCGCCTCGGAGAGCACCGCCCGGGAGGTGGTGAGTACCACCGAGACCGCGACGACCGGCGCGACGCCGGGCAGTACGTGCTTACGGATGATCCACAGGTGCGAACCGCCGATCACGTGCGCCGCCGAGACGTACGGCATCGGCACCACGGCCAGTCCCTGGGAGCGGACGACCCGGGCCACCTCGGGCCAACTGAAGACCGCGATCACCACCACCAGGGTCGGTACGCTCGGCCCGGCCAGCGCGGCGACCAGGATCATCAGCGGCAGTACCGGCAGCGACAGCGACACGTCGACGATCACCCCGAGTACCAGGTCGGCCGGGCGGAAGTACGCCGCCGCGACGCCGACCAGCACACCGATCACGATCGCCAGCAGGCTGGCCGCCAGGCCGACCACGATGCTGACCCGGGTCCCCCAGACCACCTGGGCGAAGACGTCCCGCCCCAGGTCGTCGGTGCCGAACCAGTGCCCGGCACCGGGGCCGGCGAGCACGTCCTCGCCGTACCCGCTGGGGTAGTCGGCGATCAGCGGCGCGGCCAGCGCGACCAGGCCGAGCAGGATCAGCACCCCGGCGCTGACCAGGCCGAGCGGGTTGCGCCGGAACGCCTGCCAGGTCTGCCGGGCCACCGACTCCGACGGCGGCAGCCCACCGGCCGTCGGTGTCGCGGCGGCGGCCGGCGGCGGCGCGTCGCCGGGCGGCGGCATCAGCGCATCAGTAGTGGTCATGCCGTCCTCACCCTCGGGTCGAGCAGGCCGTAGGCGAGGTCGGTGAGCAGGTTGGCGGCGATCACCGCGAAGGCGAGCATCAGGAACGCGCCCTGCAACACCGGGAAGTCGAGCTGGCTCACCGCCTCGAAGATGGCCCGGCCGACCCCCGGGTACGCGTAGATCGACTCGGTCAGCACCGCCCCGCCGACCAGGAAGCCCAGTTGCAGCCCGACCAGCGTGGTCGTCGGCAGCAGCGCGTTGCGCAGCGCGTGCCGCCACACCACCTTCCGGTTCGGCAGCCCCTTGGCGCGGGCCAGCGTGCAGTAGTCCTCGCCGAGCGCGTCGATCAGCGTGCTGCGCAGCGTCAGCACGTACGAGCCGAGCTGCACCAGTACCAGCGACAGGCAGGGCAGGATCAGGTGCAGCGCGATGCTGCCGTACGCGGCCAGCCCGTAGACGTCGTCGTCCATCGCGCCGCCGATCGGCAGGATGCCGAACACCACCCCGAAGACGTAGAGCAGGAACACGCCGATGCTCGGGATGAAGAGCGACTGGCCGGTGATGCCGCCGACCTGGATCAGCCGGTCCAGGGTGCCCTTGGCCCGGGTCGCCGCGACCACACCGAGCGGGATGCCCAGCGCCACCGTCACCACCAGCGCGGAGCCGGCCAGCAGCAGGGTCCAGGGCAGCCGTTCCAGCAGGATGTCCAGCACCGGCTGGTTCTGCCGGAACGACACCCCGAGGTTGCCGTGCAGCAACTGGGTCAGGTACTCCCAGTACTGCACCGCCAGCGGCCGGTCCAGGCCGTAGTCGCGGAGCAGGTCGGCCCGCAGTTCCTCGGTCATCCCGGGGTCCGCCACCGCCAGCGCCGGGTCACCGGGCAGCAGGCGGAGCAGGAAGAACGTCACGGTCACCGCGAACCACATGGTCAGTACGCCGCGCAGCAGGCGGCGGGTGACGAACCGGGCGCCAGCGGGCATGGCCTCTTCTCCTCCCTTGGCTCGGCGGTCGGGGCGGACCCTGGTCGGTGACCGGGGCCGCCCCGACCGCCTCGGCGGACTGCTCAGCCCTTGGTGGCCTGGGCCACCGAGACGGGGTTGACGATGGAGAGCAGCTCACTCGGCTGGACCAGGAAGTTGGACCACTCCGCCGAGTGCGCGATCGTGAACTCCTCGACGTAGAGCACGTTGTCGTACACCTTGTCGGTGATGATCTTCGCGGCCTGCTGGATCGGGCCCTTCTGACCGGCCTGGTCCAACTGCCCCCGGGCCTGGTCGATCAGGGCGTCCAGCTCCGGGTCGCAGGCGTTGGCGTAGTTGATGAAGCCCTTGCACTTGAACGCCAGTGCCAGGTTGGCCGGCGGGTTCTCCATGATCGCCCACGAGCCGGCGTAGATGTCGTAGTCCCGAGCGGTGTACTTCTCCACGTACGTGTTCCGCTCCAGACCCTCCAGCTTGATCTCGATCCCGGCCTCCTTGCCGGAGTCCCGGACGAGCTGCGCCCACTTGGAGATGTTCGGGTCCGCCTGGTCGTAGATCATCCGCAGGCTGAGCCCGTCGAACAGCCCGTCACCGTTGCCGTCCTTGAAGCCCGCCCCGGTGAGCAGCGACTTCGCCTTCGCCGGGTCGTGCGCGTACTCCTTGGCGGACGGGTCCTGCCACTGCTTCAGGGTCGGGGTCAGCACCGAGGAGTTCGACGACACCGCCTTGCCCTGCAACGCCACCCGGCGGATCGCCTCGTAGTCGACGGCGGCGGCCAGCGCCTGGCGTACCTCCAGCTTGTCCAGCGGCTTCCGCGCGGTGTTGTACTGCATGTGCGCCCAGCCCAGCGACGGCACCTTGACCAGCTTCAGCTTGCTGTCGCCTTCGAGGGTCTTGGCCAGCGGCGGCGGCAGCGCGTTGGCGATCAGGTCGACGTCGCCGTTGCGCAGCGCCAGCGCCTCGGTGTTGACGTCCGGGAAGACCCGGAAGACCACCTCCTTGGTCTTCGGACCGCCCTCGACCAGCGGGAAGTTCTCCATCCGCTCCAGCACGTACCGCTGGCCCCGCTCCACGGTGGTCAGCTTGTACGGCCCGGCCGAGACCCAGTCCTTGTCGTTGGCGAACTTCTGCACGCTGCCGACCTTGCTGAACACGTGCTCCGGGACGACCGGCATCCAGAAGCCGACGTTCTCCAGGAACGTCCCGTCCGGCTGGGAGAGCTGGAACTCGATCTCCGTGGGGGAGATGACCGTGGACTTTTGGTACGACGAGATCAGCCCCGCCACGACGCCGATCTTCTCCTTGGCGACGGCGTCGATGGTGAACGCCACGTCGTCGGCGGTCACCTTCTCCCCGTCGCTCCAGGTGAAGTCGTCCCGCAGCGTGAACTTCGCCTTCCGCCCGCCGTCGAGGTACTCCCACTTGCTGGCCAGGTACGGCGACCGCACCCCGTCCATCCCCATGCTCATCATCCGGGGATACATCAGGTTGGTGACCCAGGTGTCGGTACGGCTGTTGCCGACCAGCGGGTTGTAGTTGAGCACGTCGGCGGTGGTGCCGATCGTGATCCGGTCCGCCGCGCCGCCGCTTCCGCCGCCCGCCTGGCTGTCCGGGTTACTGGGTGAGCAGGCGGTTGCCGCCAGCCCTATCGAGAGCGCGCCCGCCGCCACGGCGATAGCGCGCCGGAATGTACGCATCAGTGCCAGACCTCCTCAAGGACGCGCATGATGTTGCCCCCCAGGACCTTGCCGATCTCGTCGTCCGAGTAGTCGTGGCTGACCAGCCAGGAGACGATGTTCCAGTAGCACTCGGCCGGGTTCTCCAGCCCGTCCACGTAGGACACCCGGGGGTGCTCGACGTGTCCGTGCGCCTCGGCGATGGACAGGTGTGCGGCGAAGGTGTCGTGCAGGCCGACATGGTCGCCGAAGAGGGTGTCCGGGCCGAACGCCACGTGGTCGATGCCGACCAGTTCGACGCAGTGCACAAAGTGGTCCATCACCGACTCGATGCTGTGCTCGGGGTGGGCCGGCGAGAGCGTGGTGTGTGGTGCGGCCTCCAGGCCGAGCACCCCGCCGCGCTCGGCGCAGGCCCGGATCACCTCGTCCGGCTTCATCCGGTTGGTCGGCCAGACGGTACGCGATCCGGCGTGCGTGATGAAGATCGGCTTGGTGGAGGCGGCGATGACGTCGGCCGAGGTACGGTCCCCGGAGTGCGACACGTCGATCGCGATGCCCAGCTTGTTCATCCGGCGTACGGCCTTCTCGCCGAAGTAGGTGAGGCCGCCGTCGCCCCGCTCCTTGAGCCCGCTGCCCAGGGTGTTCGCCTCGCTGTAGGCGATACCCATCTGCCGGACGCCGAAGCCGTAGAGCATGTCGATCCGGTCCAGCTCGTTCTCGATCATCGTGGCCGCCTCGGTGGCGAGCACCAGGCCCATCCGGCCGGTCTCGTGGGCGTACCGGATGTCGGCGAGCTTCTCGACCCGGATCAGGTAGTCCTGGTGGGCCAGGTCGGACAGCCGCATCCCGAGGTCGGCGATGACGTCGGTCCACTTCCAGCCCATCTGGCTGGTCACGCAGCAGGTGCCGTCCATCATGTTGTCGAAGACGGCGGTCATGCCGGAGCGGGCCAGGCCGGCGTACCCGGTGTGGTGCCGGGCGGTCCGGTTGTAGTCGACGGTCTGGTCGATCTCCTCCGGGAAGACCGACGGATGGTCGTGCAGGGAGATGACGACGTTGTCGGTGAGCAGCCGGCGGACCCGGTCCCGCTGCCCGTCCGTCAGCGAGATGCCCTGGTACGCCGGCACCCGGCCGAGTTCCGGAGCCAGCTTGAACTCCCGGTAGTCGGTTCCTGCCTCCAGGTAGCTGTAGGACGTGTATCCGTCGTAACGCGTGGCCGGGTCGAGCACGCCGCTCCCTCCTTCGGGTCGGTGCCAGGTGCCGGGCGCGCGGTTGATTTCGGCGCCGCGACCTGATCTGGGTGTGGATTGTCGGCGATGTGGGAGCAGAGATTGCCAGGATCAGGCGCAGCGTGTCAACATGTTGGCCAACTCCGGCGCAGATCAGAGGCTGGGCGACAGAAATCGTTACGGCGGGAAACAACACGGAAATTCGGGAGGTGTAGTGACTAGCGGGGTAACAAGCTCACGGCGGTCACCCGATGCCGACCTGCCGGCCGCACTGCGGGTCCGGGATCTCGACGTCACGTTCACCGGCCGGCGCGGCACCGTCCCGGCGGTACGCGGAGTCGACCTCGACATCGCGGCCGGCGAGGTACTCGTGCTGCTCGGCGAGTCCGGCTCAGGCAAGTCCGTCACCGCCCGCGCCGTGATGGGCCTGCTCGATCCCGGCGGCGTGCAGGTCCGGTCCGCGCAGACCGTGGTCGCCGGGCACGACCTGACCGCCGCCGACCCGGAACAGGTCCGCAAGCTGCGCGGCAAGACCATGGCGCTGGTCTTCCAGGACGCGCTCTCCGCACTCAACCCGGTGCTCTCGATCGGCGACCAGCTCGGCGAGGTGTTCCGGATCCACCGTGGGCTCTCCCGCCGGGCCGCCCGCGCCGAGGCCGCCGAACTGCTCCGGCTGGTCGGCATCCCGGCCCCGGACCGACGGGTACGCGACTACCCGCACCAGTTCTCCGGCGGCATGCGGCAACGGATCCTGATCGCCATGGCGGTCGCGCTCGGCCCCCGGCTGCTGATCGCCGACGAGCCCACCACCGCGCTCGACGTGACCGTGCAGGCGCAGATCCTGCAACTCGTCGACCGGCTCCGCACCGAACTCGGGATGGGCGTCCTGCTGATCACCCACGACCTCGGGGTGGCCGCCGAGATCGCCGACCGGGTCGCCGTGATGTACGCCGGCCGGATCGTCGAGACCGGCACCGTCGCCGAGGTACTCGACGGGCCGGCCCATCCGTACACGGCGGCGCTGCTGCGCTCCGTACCCGACCTGGCCCAGCCGGGCGACCGGTTGCGGCCGATCCCGGGCAGCCCGCCGAACCTGCTGGCACTGCCCAGCGGCTGCGCCTTCCATCCGCGCTGCGACCGGGCCACCGAGGAGTGCACGGTGACCCGCCCGCAGCGGCGGGCGCTCGCCGTACCCGGTCGGAGCGCCGCCTGCCACCACGCCGAGGAGGCCGTCGATGCCCCCGTCTGACCACCCGGCCGGGCCCGGCCCAGCCTCCGCCGGCCCGGCCGGGTCCACCCCCACCACCGTCGGTACCCCGACCGTGCTCTCCGCCTCCGCCGGCCCGAACACCTCCGGCCCGCTGACCGCCGACGCCCCGACCACCGGCGAGCCGCTGCTGGTCGCCACCGGGCTCCGCAAGACCTACCGGGCCGGGCGCGGCCTCGGCAGCAGCTCGCGGGTACACGCGGTGGACGGGGTCGACCTGACCGTGGCGGCCGGCGAGACCCTCGGCGTGGTCGGCGAATCCGGCTGCGGCAAGTCCACCCTGGCCCGGCTGCTGGTCGGGCTGGAACGCCCGGACTCCGGCCAGGTCCGCTTCGCCGGGCTCGACGTCGGTACCGCCCGGGGCACCCGCCGCCGCGAACTGCGCCGCGCGGTGCAGATGGTCTTCCAGGACCCGGTCACCTCGCTCAACCCCCGGATGCCGATCCTGGACGTCGTCGCCGAGCCGCTCGACGTGCACAAACTCGCCCGGGGCGCGGTCGCCCGCCGGGACCGGGTCGCCGAGTTGCTGGAGATGGTCGGGCTGGCCCCGGACATGATGCGTCGGTTCCCGCACGAGTTCTCCGGCGGGCAGCGGCAGCGGATCGGCATCGCCCGGGCACTCGCCACCGAACCCCGGGTGGTGGTCTGCGACGAGCCGGTCTCCGCGCTCGACGTCTCGGTACAGGCCCAGGTGGTCAACCTGCTCGCGGAGTTGCAGCAGCGGCTCGGCATCGCCCTGGTCTTCATCGCGCACGACCTCGGGGTGGTCCGGCACGTCTCGCACCGGGTCGCGGTGATGTACCTCGGCCGGCTCGCCGAACTCGGCCCGGCCGGCACCGTCTACCAGGACCCGGCCCACCCGTACACCCGGGCGCTGCTCGGCTCCGTGCCGGTACGCCATCCGCGCGAGCGGGGCCGGGAGCGGATCGTGCTGGCCGGCGACCCGCCGAGCCCGGTCGACCCGCCGTCCGGCTGCCGGTTCCACACCCGCTGCCCGATCGCCCAGGACATCTGCGCGCGGGAGACCCCGGCACTGCTCGTCCCCGAGGGCGACGCACCCTCCGTCGCCGGGGAACGCGTCGCCGCCTGCCACTTCGCCGGTACCCCGGTCACCCCCGGCCGGGAGTAGCTAGCCGGCCCGGCCGACGGGTAGCGCGGCCGGGCCGTCGGCCGGGCTACGCCCGGGTGAACTCCATGATCCAGTTGCGTTCCCAGGTCCGGCCGCCGTCGGCGGAGAACTCCTGCTCCCAGCGGGCCGAGTCGGCGGTGATCTCGGACCAGACGAAGTGTGCCCGGATCGGTTTGCCCTCGTGGGTGTCGTCGCCGTAGAAGTCGCCCCGGCCGTTCCGGAACGTGCCGACCACCGGCGGATAGAGCAGGCCGGTACGGCTGTCCGCCCAGTAGAGCGACCACTCCTCGCGCGCGGTGTCGAAGAGCCGCAGGGTGAACCCCCGGGTGCCCTTGGTCGGGAAGATGATCTCGTCGGTGTTGCCGCGGCCGTCGAAGATGCTCTGGCTGACGCTGGTACCGGGGAAGACGTCCCAGTCGTCGCTGCCGGCGAAGAGCGTCCGGAGCCGCCGGTTGGACACGTTCCAGGAACCGAGAAGGAAGTCGAAGTCGTTCTGCACACCGACGATCCTGCGGGGGTACCCCTGACATCTGCTGTCAGAGGTAGGAGAACCCGACCCCGGCCGGGTGTGCGGCACCGGCCGCCCCGACGGGCCGTACCCTGTTGCAGCATGGCCGCAGACCTGCTCGGACCGGCGGAGATCCGGGAACTCGCCGCCCGGCTCGGCGTGCACCCGACCAAGAAACTCGGCCAGAACTTCGTGCACGACCCGAACACCGTACGCCGGATCGTCGCCGCCGCCGGGCTGACCGCCGAGGACGCGGCGCTGGAGGTCGGGCCGGGGCTCGGCTCGCTCACCCTGGGCCTGCTGCCGGTTGCCGGGCACGTGCACGCGGTCGAACTCGACCCGGTGCTGGCCGGGGCGCTGCCGGAAACGGTGCACCGGCACGCCGGCCCGGCCGGTGCGGCCCGGCTGACCGTGCACCCCGGCGACGCGCTGCGGATCACCGCCGCCGAGCTCGGTGACCCGGCGCCGACCGCGCTGGTGGCGAACCTGCCGTACAACGTCGCCGTGCCGGTGGTGCTGCACCTGCTCGCCGAACTGCCCGGCCTGCGGCACGGGCTGGTGATGGTGCAGAAGGAGGTGGCCGACCGGCTGGTCGCCGGCCCCGGCTCCCGGACGTACGGCGTTCCGTCGGTCAAACTCGCCTGGTACGCCGACGCCCGCAACGCCGGACGGGTGCCACCGAACGTGTTCTGGCCGGTGCCGAACGTCGACTCCGGGCTGGTCGCCTTCACCCGACGCGAACCGCCCCGGGCCGACGTACCCCGGAAACAGGTCTTCGCGGTGGTCGACGCGGCGTTCGCGCAGCGCCGCAAGACGCTGCGGGCGGCGCTGGCCGGCTGGGCCGGCGGCCCGGACCGGGCGGCGACGGCGCTGGTCGCCGCCGGGGTCGACCCCGGCGCCCGGGGCGAGTCGCTGACCGTCGGGCAGTTCGCCGCGATCGCCGCGTCGGCCCCCGTGGCCGCGCGGGCCGCCGAGTAGGCTGACGCGGTGTGTGGCAGGAGCAGGAGATGGTCGTGACGACCCGGCCCGTCGATCCCGCGTCCCGGCAGCCGAGGCCGGGTGAACCGGGTGGGTTCGCGCCGTCCGAGGCCCGACCGCTGCGCCAGGACACCGCTGCATGACCGAGGCATGGCGGCCGGACGACGAGGACGAGCGTCCGCGCCGGGGGATGGTCGGCCCGGTCCGGGTCCGGGTGCCGGCAAAGGTCAACCTGCACCTCGGGGTCGGCCCGCTGCGTCCGGACGGCTACCACGAGCTGAACACCGTCTACCAGGCGATCTCGATCCACGACGAGCTGACCGCCCGGCGCGGCGACACCCTCACCCTGACCATGGAGGGCGAGGGCGCCGGTGAGCTGGCCCTGGACGAGACCAACCTGGTGATCAAAGCGGCCCGGGCGCTGGCCGCGCACGCCGGGGTGCCCGCGCACGCCCGGCTGCACCTGCGCAAGCAGATCCCGCTGGCCGGCGGCCTGGCCGGTGGCAGCGCCGACGCCGCCGCCACCCTGGTCGCCTGCGACGCGCTCTGGGGCACCGACCTGAGCCGCGACGACCTCGCCGGGATCGCCGCCGGGCTCGGCTCCGACGTCCCGTTCCTGGTGTACGGCGGCACCGCGCTCGGCACCGGCCACGGCGAGACGATCAGCCCGATCCTGGCCCGCCCGGTCACCTGGCACTGGGTGGTGGCGATCGCCGACGGCGGCCTCTCCACCCCGGCCGCCTACCGCGAACTCGACCGGCTGCGCGCCGAGTACGCCGCCCCGCCGCCACTGCGCAACGCGGACGCGCTGCTCGCCGCGCTGCGCGGCCGGGACGCCGCCCGGCTCGGCCGGGCGCTCGGCAACGACCTCCAAGCCGCCGCCCTCTCGCTGCGGCCGGCGCTGGCCGAGACGCTGAAGGCCGGCGAGGCGGCCGGTGCGCTCGCCGGCATCGTCTCCGGCTCCGGGCCGACCTGCGTCTTCCTGGCCAGCGACGCCGGGCACGCCGAGCGGGTCGCCGCCGAGCTGACCGCCTCCGGGCTGTGCCGGACCGTCCGGACGGCGTACGGCCCGGTCCCCGGCGCCCGGGTCGGCTGACCACCTGACTACCGTCTGAGCACATGGCCAACATCGTCAATCTGGACCGGGTCTCCAAGGGCTACGGCGCGGCGGGGCAACTCCTCACCGACGTCTCGCTCGGCCTGGACGACTCGGACCGGATCGGCGTCGTCGGGCTGAACGGTGCCGGCAAGTCCACCCTGCTGCGCCTGCTCACCAAGACCGAGGAGCCGGACAGCGGTCGGGTGACGCACCGCCGCGACCTGCGGGTCGCCTGGCTGCCGCAGAATCTGGTACTCGACCCCGAGGCCCGGGTCCGCGACGTGGTGCTCGGCACCGCCTGGCTCGACGAGGGGTTCGGCGCCGAGCACGAGTGGGCCGGCGACGCGGGCGTACGGGCCATCCTGGACGGGCTCGGCATGCCGTACCTGGGGCTCGACCA
This sequence comes from Plantactinospora endophytica, assembly GCF_016862915.1. GTDB lineage: Bacteria > Actinomycetota > Actinomycetes > Mycobacteriales > Micromonosporaceae > Plantactinospora > Plantactinospora endophytica. Next base: position 620,469 of record NZ_BONW01000001.1, read on the forward strand.
GCCGGTCGGGCCGATGTCCGGCGGCGAGCGGCGTCGGGTCGCCCTGGCCGCCCTGCTGGTCCGCACCGCCGACCTGCTGATCCTCGACGAGCCGACCAACCACCTGGACGTGGCCGGGGTCGACTGGCTGGCCCGGCACCTGGTCGGCAAGCGCGGGGCACTGGTGGTGGTCACCCACGACCGGTGGTTCCTGGACGCGGTCTGCACCGACACCTGGGAGGTCGCCGACCGGACGGTACGCGCCTACGAGGGCGGCTACGCCGCCTGGACGCTGGCCCGCGCCGAACGCGAACGGGTGGCCGCCGCCACCGAGGCCCGCCGGCAGAACCTGCTGCGCAAGGAGATCGCCTGGCTGCGGCGCGGCCCGCCGGCCCGGACCTCCAAGCCGCGCTTCCGGATCGACGCGGCGAACGCGCTGATCGCCGACGTGCCACCACCCCGGGACAGCGTGTCGCTGCAACGCATGGCCACCGCCCGGCTCGGCAAGCAGGTGTACGACCTCACCGACGTCACCCTGAACGCCGGCCCGAAGCTGATCCTCGACAACCTGACCTGGCAGGTCGGCCCCGGCGACCGGATCGCCATCGTCGGCGCCAACGGTGCCGGCAAGACCACCCTGCTCCGGCTGCTCGCCGGGGTACGCGGCCCGGACGCCGGGCAGCTTCGCACCGGCTCCACCGTCAAGCCGGCATTCCTGTCGCAGGAGCTGGCCGAGCTGCCGGGCAACCTGCGGGTACTGGAGGCGGTCGAGGAGGTGGCCCGACGGGTCGTACTCGGCGACCGGGAGGTCAACGCGTCCCAACTCGCCGAGATCTTCGGCTTCGACGACAGGCGGCTCTGGACTCCGGTCTCCGACCTCTCCGGTGGCGAGCGGCGCCGGCTGCAACTGCTGCGGCTGCTCGCCGCCGAACCGAACGTGCTGCTCTTCGACGAGCCGACCAACGACCTGGACACCGACACCCTGGCCGCGCTGGAGGACCTGCTCGACTCCTGGCCCGGCACGCTGATCGTGGCCAGTCACGACCGCTACCTGGTCGAACGGGTCACCGACGTGGTGTACGGGATGTTCGGCGACGGCCGGCTGGTGCACCTGCCCGGCGGCATCGACGAGTACCTGGCCCGAGCCGGCACGCCCGGCGCGCCCGTGTCGAACGGGCGGGCCGGCCAGACGGCGCCGGTTGTGCCGGCCGAACGGGTCGAGGGCAGGCTCTCCGGCGGGGAGCTGCGGGCGGCCCGTAAGGAGCTGAGCCGGCTGGAGCGGCAGATCGGCAAGCTCGAACAGCGCGAGTCGGCCCTGCACGACCAGATGGCCGAGCACGCCACCGACTACTCCCGGATCAGCGAACTGGACGACCAACTCCGGGCGGTACGGGCCGAGCGGGAGCAGACCGAGGAAGCCTGGCTCGCCCTCGCCGAGCAGGTACCCGAAGGCTGAGCTGGCTGGTCCGGCGGCTGCATGGCAGGTCTTTGGCGGCTGCGCGGCGGGTGTTCGGCGGCTGCGTGCCGGGTGTTCGGCGGTGGTGGTGTGCAGGCCGGCTGACGTGTTCGGCGGGCGGCGTACCAGGACCGTCCGGGGTGCCCGGCGGGGGTGTGCGGCGTCACCCGGACGCCATGCGGAAGAATTGGCCTCGACCCCCACCGGCTACGGCGTTGGAGACTGCTGATCATGGCCCACAACCCCGTCAACCATCCCGCGCGGCCGATCTACCGGGCGATCGGCGGGCTGATCGGCCTCTACCTGGTGGCCTTCGGCGTGCTCGGCTTCGTCCAGGCCGGCGGCGGCGAGTTCTTCGCCCAGGACGACAGCTCGGTGCTCGGCCAGGGGACGAACCTCGGCTACTCGGTGATCTCCGCCGGGCTGGGCATCGTCATCCTGCTCGCCACCCTGGCCGGCCGGAATGTCGACGTACTGGTCGACACGTGGCTCGGCTACGGCCTGATGGCGCTCGGCCTCGCCGGCCTGGCGGTGCTGCGTACCGACGCCAACTACCTCAACTTCACCCTCGCCACCGCCATCGTGACCATGGTGCTCGGCCAGGTCCTGCTGCTCTGCGGCATGTACGGCAAGGTCGGCAGCGAGGAAGAGGCCAAGGCCTTCCAGGACGCCCGCCTGGTGCTCTGAGCCGATCCCGGCGGCTGCTCCGAGCCGATCCCGGCGGCGCTGATCTGCGGCGTTCGCCGGGCAACCTCCTCCGTCCCGGGCGACAATCCGGTAGGAAAGTCGCTCACCGGTGGCGGAGGAGGGGGTCATGGCGCACATTCCGATCAACCATCCGGCCCGACCGGTGTACCGGGTACTCGCCGGGCTGATCGGCCTCTACATCGTGGTCTTCGGCGTCTTCGGGCTGGTGGAGACCGCCGGCGACGACTTCTTCAGTCGGGGCAGCCACTGGGTGCTCGGGCTGCGTACCAACATGGCGTTCGCGCTGGTCTCGGTGATCTTCGGCCTGGTGGTGCTCTTCGGCGCGGTGCACCGGGGCAACCTCGGGCACCTGATGAACCTGACCGCCGGAGTGGTCTTCCTGGTCGTCGGACTGGCGATGCTGACCGTGTTGCAGACCGAGGCCAACATCCTCAACTTCTCGGTCTCCACCGTCATCGTCTCGATGCTGTTCGGCCTGGTCCTGCTGGCCACCGGCCTGTACGACAAGGTCGGCCCGCCGGAGCACGCCGAGACGGAACGCGAGATGCGCAGCAGTTCCAGCGCCCGCCCCGGCCGCTGAGCGCACCGTCCCCGGCCGCCCCGGCGAGGGCGGCTCAGCGGGTACGGCGGGTGAGCAGGGTCGGCTTGGCCTCCAGGTGGGACAGCCCGTTCCAGGCCAGGTTCACCAGGTGCGCCGCCACCGTCTCCTTGCGCGGCTTGCGTACCTCCAGCCACCAGCGACCGCTCAAAGCCACCATCCCGACCAGGGACTGCGAGTAAAGCTCGGCCAGCTTCGGGTCGTACCCCCGGCTCTTGAACTCGGCGCCCAGGATGTGCTCCACCTGGTGCGCCACGTCGTTCATCACGCTGCTGAAGTTGCCGGTCGCGGAGAGCAGCGGCGACTCCCGGACCAGCACCCGGAAGCCGTCGGTCTCCTCCTCGATGTAGTCGAGCAGGGCCAGCGCCGCCTGCTCCAGCAACTCCCGGGGATGCCCGGCGGTCAGCGCCGTGGTGACCCGGTCGAGCAGCGCGCGTACCTCCCGGTCGACGACGACCGCGTAGAGGCCCTCCTTGCCGCCGAAGTGCTCGTAGACCACCGGCTTGGAGACCTTGGCGCGGGCGGCGACCTCCTCGATCGAGGTGGCGTCGAACCCGCGCTCGGCGAACGCCTGCCGGCCGATGGCGATGAGCTGCTCCCGGCGCTGCGCCGCTGACATCCGTACCCGGGATCCGGGTTTGGCGGGCGGCGGTGGTGGCGTCGGGGCCGGACTCTGCCTGCGCCCGACGCCGCGGGTGGTGCGTGGGCCGTCGGTCACCTCGTTATCCCGCTGCCGTCCCGCGATGCCGCGCCGACTCGTATCGTCCCTGGTGGCGCCCTCGCTGCGCTCGGTCACCTGGCCATCCTGCCAGGCAGACGCTCGTGGCCGGGTGCCCGGGCGCACCGCAGGTCACCGCGAAGGTGCTGATTTGAGTAGTTTCGCGGCAACCCGCTCCGGCTTCGGCCACCGCACGTCGTACGCCGCGCCGACCTTCTCGAAGAGCCAGATCGTCCGGGCCGTGATGTCGACCTGCCCGCGCAGTACGCCGTGCCGGGCGCAGGTCGGGTCGGCGTGGTGCAGGTTGTGCCAGCTCTCCCCGAAGGACAGGATGGCCAGCGGCCAGAAGTTCGTCGCCTTGTCGCCCTGACGCACCTCGAACGGGCGCTCGCCGTAGACGTGGCAGACGGAGTTGATCGACCAGGTGATGTGGTGCAGCAGGGAGACCCGGACCAGGCCGGCCCAGAAGAACGCGGTCAGCGCGCCCTGCCAGGACCAGGTGACCAGACCGCCGAGCAGCGCCGGGGTGAGCAGCGAGAGGGCCACCAGCAGCGGGAAGAGCCGGTCGACCCGGCTGATGTCCTTGTCGGCGATCAGGTCGGGGGCGAACCGCTCGCGGTTGGAAAGCTCCCGCTTGAACAGCCAGCCGACGTGCGCGTGGAACAGACCCTTGGTCAGGCCCCACACGCTGCTGCCGAACCGCCACGGCGAGTGCGGGTCGCCCTCCAGGTCGGAGAAGGCGTGGTGCCGGCGGTGGTCCGCCACCCACTGCGTGATGTTGCCCTGCACGGCGAACGAGCCCGCGACCGCCAGGCTGACCCGCAACCAGCGCTTCGCCTTGAACGACCCGTGCGTGAAGTACCGGTGGTAGCCGACCGTGATGCCGAGCCCGGCCACCACGTACCACACCCCGGCGATCGCGATGTCGGTCCAGCTCAGCCAGCCGCCCCAGGCAACCGGCACGGCCGCGACCAGGGCGAGGAAGGGGATGGTGACGAAGGACCAGAGAGCGAAGAGAATGCCCTTCGACTGGACGCCGTCGGTGAGCGGCTTTGGACCCTTCTTGGTGGCGCCGGAGGCCGGGGGTTCGAGCAGGACGGAGGACATGGCACCTCGCTGAGCGTAGGGGGAAGATCGGTAACTTACGCCTACGTCACCGTAACCTACGCTGTCGTAGTCTGCCATGGACGGGAACTGGGAATCCGCTGGCAGCCATCGACGGATTTTGTCGTACACAGGTCCTAATCTCCTGGTCGTGGTCGATCCACTCGCCGCCGAGGCGCGCCGCCTGCGTACCGTCGAACTGCTCTCCGGGCGCGAGATCGGGCGCCGGCTCGGCATCGGCAAGGAGCGGTTGTCGGCGTTGTTGCGGGATGTTCCCGCGCCCGAGTGGACGAAACGGCCGAACGCCAAGGACGAGTTGCGGGTCCGGGCCGTCGAGTTGCGCGGGGCGGGCTGGTCGGTGCCGCGCATCGCCGCCGAGCTGGGGGTGGCGAAGTCGACCGCGTACCGGTGGGTCCGGCACCTGCCCCTCGACCCCGACCCGGAAGCCGAGGCGCGGCGGCGGGCGCACGCGCACCGGATGTCGGAGCAGCGCTGGGCGCGGCACCGGGCGGCCCGGGAAACCGCCGAGGCGCACGAGCACGGTCGTGCGGCGCGGGAGGTCGGCCCACCGAGCGCCCGGGACCTGCTGATCGCCGGTGCCGCGATCTACTGGTGCGAGGGGACGAAGTCGAAACCGTGGCGCCGCGACGACCGGGTCGTCGTCATCAACAGCGACGTACGGCTGCTCGGAATCTTCCTGCGTTTCCTGGAGAGCTGCGGGATCGACCGCAGCGTTCCGAGCTATCGACTGAGCATCCACGAGTCGGCGGACGTCGACGCGGCGACCCGGTGGTGGCAGGCGACGCTGGGGCTGCCGGCCGACCGGTTCCGGCGTCCCACGCTCAAGCGCCACCAACCGAAGACGGTCCGCTACAACACCGGCGACGACTACCACGGGTGCCTGATCGTCGACGTCCCGCGCAGCCGGCAGCTCTACTGGCGGATCGAGGGCGTGATCGCCGCCCTGGACACTGCCGGCACCGAGGGGGTGGGGTCGGCCGAGGGCGAGGCGCTAGGCTAAGGCCGCACACCTTCGGCCGTGGTGTAATTGGCAACACCCAAGATTTTGGTTCTTGTGTTTCAGGTTCGAGTCCTGGCGGCCGAGCTCCCACTTCAGCCCTCCTGGGCCGTTTGTCCGGCCGAGAACCCGCGAACCCTCCTCCGGAGTACGGCTAGCATGAGGCCGCAAACTGCCAGTCGTACCGACGGGAGCATTCTCGTGTCCCAGCCCCGCCTCCGCACCGTCGTCGTCCTCGCCGCCGGTGAGGGCAAGCGGATGAAGTCGGCGCTACCCAAGGTGCTCCATCCGATCCTCGGCCGTACCCTGCTGGGCCACGTGCTGACCGCAGCGGCCCCGGTGTCGGCGGACCGCACGCTGGTGGTGGTCGGGCACGGCGCAGACCAGGTCAGCGCGCACCTGCGCGAGGTGGCCCCGTACGCCGAGCCGGTGCTCCAGGCCGAGCAGCACGGCACCGGGCACGCCGTCCGGATCGCCCTGGAGAGCGCGCCGGACGCCGGTGGCACGGTGGTGGTGCTCAACGGCGACGTGCCGCTGCTACGCCCGGAGACCGTCACCGAACTGGTCGCCGCGCACGAGGCGGCCGGAGCGGCGGCGACGGTGCTGGCGGCCGAGGTCGCCGATCCGACCGGCCTGGGCCGGATCGTCCGGGGCGGCGACGGCGGGCTGGAGCAGATCGTCGAGGAGCGCGACGCCACCCCGGCGCAGCGGGCGATCCGGGAGATCAACGCTGGCATCTACGCCTTCGACGCGGCACTGCTGCGCGACGCGCTGGGCAAGCTCTCCACCGACAACGACCAGGGCGAGGAGTACCTCACCGACGTCTTCGGCCAGTTCGCCGCGACCGGCGAGACGGTGGCCGTACACGTGGCGGCGGACGCCACCGAGACGCTGGGCTGCAACGACCGGGTCGAGCTGGCGGCGCTGCGCCGGCTGCTGCGGGACCGGGTCAACGAGGGCTGGATGCGTACCGGGGTGACCCTGCTCGACCCGGCGACCACCTGGATCGACGTGACGGTCACCCTCGGCCGGGACGCGGTGGTCGACCAGAACACCCAGCTCTGCGGGGCCACCACGGTCGGCCCGGCGGCCGCCGTCGGCCCGGACACCACCCTGATCGACACCACCGTCGGCGCCGGGGCCACCGTCATCCGCGCGCACGCCATGGGTGCGGCGGTCGGCCCGGGTGCGAGCGTCGGGCCGTACGCGTACCTGCGGCCGGAGGCGACGCTGCGGGAGAAGGCGAAGGTGGGCACCTTTGTCGAGGTGAAGAAGTCGGAGATCGGCGAGGGGGCCAAGGTGCCCCACCTCAGCTACGTCGGCGACGCCACGATCGGGGCCCGGGCCAACATCGGTGCCGGAACGCTCTTCGTGAACTACGACGGGGTGAACAAGAACCACACCGTGGTCGGTGAGGCGGCCTTCGTCGGCTGTGACACCAGTCTGGTGGCGCCGGTCGAGGTGGGCGCCGGGGCGTACGTGGCGGCGGGCAGCGCGGTCACCAAGGACGTACCACCCGGGGCGCTCGCGGTGACCCGCGCCCAGCAACGCAACATCGACGGCTGGGTACTACGCCGCCGGCCCGGCACCAAGTCGGCGGCGGCGGCGGAGCGTGCCGGACAGGAGGCGCCCGGCGCAAGCGAAGGTGAGCCAATCCACGGGGCTCCCGTAGCGGGTGAAGGTCGTCCGGCCTCGGGAGATACTGCAACCGAATAGTCTCTGGCCCAACGCCGGGTGACCCACCGACAAACGGGAGCAGACGAGCCGATGGGCAGCATCGTCGCCGAAAATCGCAAGAGTCTGATGCTCTTCTCCGGAAGGGGATTTCCGGAGCTGGCAACGGAGATCGGTGAGGTGCTCGGGGTGGCGCCGACACCGTCCGACGCCTACGAGTTCGCCAACGGTGAGATCTTCGTACGGTTCAAGGAGTCGGTGCGTGGTTCGGACGCCTTCGTGGTGCAGTCCGTCACGCACGGCGTGAACAAGTGGGTCATGGAGACCCTGATCATGGTCGACGCGCTGAAGCGCGGATCGGCCAAGCGGATCACCGTCGTCCTGCCGTTCTATCCGTACTCGCGGCAGGACAAGAAGCACCGTGGCCGGGAGCCGATCTCGGCCCGGCTGGTGGCGGACCTGCTCAAGACGGCCGGCGCCAACCGGATCCTCACCGTCGACCTGCACACCGCACAGATCCAGGGCTTCTTCGACGGGCCGGTCGACCACCTGTTCGCGATGGACATCCTGGCCGAGTACGTCCAGCGCAAGTACGCCGGCCGCCCGATGACCGTGGTCGCCCCCGACTCGGGCCGGGTACGCGTCGCCGAGCGCTGGACCGACCGGCTCGGCGGCTGCCCACTGGCCTTCATCCACAAGACTCGCGATCCGCTCAAGCCCAACCAGGTGGTGGCGAACCGGGTGGTCGGGGACGTCGAGGGTCGGGTCTGCCTGATCGTCGACGACATGATCGACACCGGTGGCACCATCTGCAAGGCGGCCGAGATCCTGCACGAGTCCAAGGCCGCCGACGTGGTCGTGGCGTCGACCCACGCGCTGCTCTCCGACCCGGCGACCGAACGGCTCAAGAACAGCCGGATCAGCGAGGTGGTGGTGACCAACACCCTGCCGCTGCCGCCGGAGAAGCAGCTCGACAAGCTCACCGTGCTCTCCATCGCGCCGCTGTTGGCCCGGGCCATCCGGGAGGTCTTCGACGACGGCTCGGTGACCACCCTCTTCGGCGGCCTGAGCTGACGGTCGCCGGTCTGGGCTGACGGCCGGCGGTTCGGGCTGCCGTCCGCCGGTTCGGGCTGCCCGTCGCAGGTCGTACCGACCGTCGGCGGGTGGGCGGGGAATCGCCCTACCGGGGTGATTTCCGGGGTGGGCCGGGGTGATCCAGAGGTGGAATTGGCGGATGCCGAATGATGCCGGGCTGGCCGGGTGGGGTGCGCCGGAAACCCGCATCAGGGCTCGGGTAGACTGGTGCGGTTGCCACGGCGAGGGTGCCCTGCGGGCCGCTGAAGCAAGCGCCGCACGGAAGCACCGTCATCGACGCGGTGCTCCGGGCAGTGGCCACACGCAGACGCCCCCCAGTGAGCCCCTCGCCCTAGCACCGCAGACCGCCAGCCGACGTAGCGCCGCAGTGACCGTATCAGGAGTCTTCCCGTGTCCGAGGTAAAGATCAGCGCCGAGCCCCGCACCGAGTTCGGCAAGGGTGGTGCCCGTCGTACCCGCCGGGCCGGTAAGGTGCCCGCCGTGCTGTACGGCCACGGCGAAAAGCCCAAGCACATCGCGCTGCCCGCGCGTGAGTTCGCCGCCGCCATCCGGCACGGTGGCGCCAACCAGTTGTTCGCGATCGAGATCAGTGACGGCACCCAGGCGCTCGCGCTGCCGAAGGCCATCCAACGTGACCCGATCAAGGACACTTTCGAGCACATCGACCTGATCCTGGTCCGCCGGGGCGAGAAGGTCACCGTCGACGTGCCGGTGCACCTGACCGGCGAGGCGGCCAGGGACACCCTGGTCGTGCACGAGCAGAACACCCTGTCGGTGACCGCCGACGCCACCCGGCTGCCGGAGGGCTTCGAGGTCTCGATCGAGGGCTTCGAGGTCGGCTCGCAGGTGACCGCGGCAGACGTACGGCTGCCGCAGGGTGTGGAGCTGGCCGGCGACCCGGAGCAGATCCTCGCCGTCGTCAGCCAGGCCCCGACCGCGGAGCAGCTCGCCGCCGAGGCCGGCGAGGAGCCGTCCGAGGAGGCCGAGGAGGAAGCCGGTGCCGAGGGCCCCGGTGCCGAGGCCGCCGAGGCCGAGGGCGAGAACGAGGGCGCGCCCGCGCAGGCTGCCGCCGAGGCCTGAGCGACAACCGTCTGACAGGCGCCCCCGGACGTTCGGGGGCGCCTGTTTCCGTACCGACACCTTCCGGGTGGATGAGCAGCAGAACTGGGGGAGAAGAGCGGCATGGCGGAGGAGCTTCATCCGTGGCTGCTGGTCGGGCTCGGCAACCCCGGCAAGGAGTACGCGCGACACCGGCACAACGTCGGCTTCCTCGTCGCCGACCTGCTCGCCGAGCGGGTGGGCGCCAAGTTCGGCCGGCACCGCCGGGCGGTAGCCGAGGTCGCCGAGGGGCGGCTCGGGTTCGGCGGGCCGAAGCTGGTGCTGGCCAAGCCGATGACCTACATGAACCTGTCGGGTGGGCCGGTGGCGGCGCTGGCCCAGTTCTACAAGGTGCCGGTCGAGCAGATCGTCGCCGTACACGACGAGCTGGACATCCCGTACGGGCAGATCCGGTTGAAGCAGGGCGGCGGCGAGGGCGGGCACAACGGACTGCGGTCCATGTCCAAGTCGCTGGGGACCAAGGACTACCTGCGGGTGCGGTTCGGCATCGGCCGGCCACCGGGGCGGCAGGACCCGGCCGACTTCGTACTCTCGGATTTCTCCTCGGCCGAGCGCAAGGAGCTGGAGTTCCTGGTCGACCGGGCGGCCGACGCGGCGGAGGCGGCGGTGAGCCGTGGCCTGGAGTGGGCGCAGAACGCGTACCACGGCACCTGACCGGCGGTCGGCGGACCGCGCCGGTGTGGCGGGCCGCTGGTCCCCCCGTCGTCCGCACCGCGAGCGGTAGTCTTTCGCCGCGGGTGAGGAGGCTAACAGTAATGATCTCGTGTCCGCCGGCCGACGGAGCCGGCTTCCCGGAGGTGCGCTGATGGCCGCGCCACCCGTGATCGACGGTGAGTTCGCCCGCTGGCTGGCCGGTCGGGCCGGCCAGGCGCTGCTGGAGCTGCGGGCCGAGATGGGTTTCTCCGACCCGGGGGCGCTCAAGGCGGCCGGCGACAAGATGTCGCACGAACTGCTCCGCGCCGAGTTGGCCCGGTGGCGACCGGCCGACGCGGTGCTGTCCGAGGAGGACGAGGGTGCCCGGCTGGCCTGGGCCGCGAACGCCGAGCCGGCGGTGGCGCCCCGGCTGACCGCCGACCGGGTCTGGATCGTCGATCCGTTGGACGGCACCCGGGAGTTCGCCGAGGAGGGCCGGACGGACTGGGCGGTGCACGTCGCGCTCTGGGCCAGCCGGTCCCACACCCCGCACGGGCTGGTGGGTGGTGCGGTCGGGCTGCCGGCCCAGCACCGGGTGCTCGGCACCGACCAGCCGCCGGCGTACCCGCCGATGACGCTGGCGGCGGCGACCGGGCGTACCGGATCGACCGGCCCGGACGGCACCGGCCGGCGGGTCCGGTTGGCGGCGAGCCGGAGCCGGCCGCCGGTGTTCCTCACCGACCTGGCCGCCGAACTCGGCGCCGAGCTGGTGCCGATGGGCTCGGCCGGCGCGAAGATCGCCGCCGTGATCAGTGGCGAGGTCGACGGGTACGTGCACGCGGGCGGGCAGTACGAGTGGGACTCGGCGGCGCCGGTGGCTGTGGCGACGGCCACCGGACTTTTCGCTTCCCGAATCGACGGATCCGCGCTGAAATACAACCAGGCCGATCCCCGTCTGCCGGATCTCGTGGTGTGCCGTAAGGATCTCGCTCCCCGGTTGCTCGCAGCGTTGCAGCGCCACCTCCGGGTACCCTAGGCGGGGCCTGGAGACTTATCCGATCGGAAGGGTCTGGAATCCGTATGGGCGAGCAGCACGATCGACGGACGGCGACGACATGAGCGCGCGCAGCGGGCGGATCGGCAGGCTCTGCCTCGGTAAGTCGCGTGTCGTCGCCGGGCGCCGCAGGACGACGGCATGACCGCGCCGGCGGCCTACCGGGTCTCCCACCTGGACGCGTTGGAGGCGGAGAGCATCTTCGTCATTCGCGAGGTGGTGGCCGAGTTGGAACGGCCGGTGCTGCTCTTCTCCGGTGGCAAGGACTCGATCGTCATGCTCCGGCTGGCCGAGAAGGCGTTCGCGCCGGCCCGGATCCCGTTCCCCGTGATGCACGTCGACACCGGGCACAACTTCCCCGAGGTGCTGGACTACCGCGACCGGCGGGTGGCCGAGATGGGGCTGCAACTGGTGGTGGCCAGCGTGCAGGAGGCGCTGGAGTCCGGGCTGGTGCAGGAGCCCGCCGACGGCGTACGCAACCGGATCCAGACGCCGGTGCTGCTCGACGCGGTGGAGAAGTACCGGTTCGACGCGTTGTTCGGCGGCGCCCGGCGGGACGAGGAGAAGGCGCGGGCGAAGGAGCGGGTCTTCAGCTTCCGCGACGACTTCGGCCAGTGGGATCCGAAGAACCAGCGGCCGGAGCTGTGGTCGCTGTACAACGGCCGGCACCACCCGGGCGAGTCGATCCGGGTGTTCCCGTTGTCGAACTGGACCGAGCTGGACGTCTGGCACTACATCGCCCGGGAGAAGATCAACCTGCCGACGATCTACTACGCGCACCAGCGCGAGGTCGTCGAGCGGGACGGCATGCTCTACGCGGTCAACGAGTTCATCTCGCCCCGGGCCGGCGAGACGCCCTTCGTCGAGCAGGTGCGTTACCGCACCGTCGGCGACGCGTCGTGCACGGCCGCCGTCCGGTCGGCCGCCGACACGGTGCAGTCGGTGATCGAGGAGGTGGCCGCGACCCGGATCACCGAACGCGGCGCCACCCGGGGCGACGACCGGGTCAGCGAGGCGGCGATGGAAGACCGCAAGCGGGAAGGGTACTTCTGATGACGGCGACCGCAGTTCCGGCGGAGATTCGGGCGATGGACCTGTTGCGGTTCGCCACCGCCGGCAGTGTCGACGACGGGAAGTCGACGCTGATCGGGCGGTTGTTGTACGACACGAAGTCGCTGTTCACCGACCAGTTGGAGGCGGTGGAGGCGGTCAGTGCGGCCCGGGGTGACGAGTACACCAACCTGGCGCTGCTGACGGACGGGCTGCGGGCCGAGCGCGAGCAGGGCATCACGATCGACGTGGCGTACCGCTACTTCGCCACCCCCCGACGGAAGTTCATCATCGCCGACACTCCGGGGCACATCCAGTACACCCGGAACATGGTGACCGGGGCGTCGACGGCGGATCTGGCGCTGATCCTGGTGGACGCCCGCAAGGGGCTGGTCGAACAGTCGCGTCGGCACGCCTTCCTGTGTTCGCTGCTGCGGGTGCCGCACCTGGTGTTGTGTGTGAACAAGATGGACCTGGTCGACTGGTCCCAGGAGGTGTTCGAGCGGATCGCGGACGAGTTCACCGCGTTCGCGGCCAAGCTGGAGGCACCGGACCTGACCGTGGTGCCGATCTCGGCGCTGCATGGCGACAACATCGTCAGCCGGTCCGAGAAGACCCCGTGGTACGAGGGGCCGTCGCTGCTGCACCACCTGGAGCGCGTACACATCGCCTCGGACCGGAACCTGGTCGACGTACGGTTCCCGGTGCAGTACGTGATCCGCCCGCAGTCGACGACGGTGACCGACTACCGGGGCTATGCCGGACAGGTGGCTTCGGGCGTGCTGAAGCCGGGCGACGAGGTGATGGTGCTGCCGTCCGGGTTCACCAGCCGGATCGCCGCGATCGAGACCGCCGACGGCCCGGTCGAGCAGGCGTTCCCGCCGATGTCGGTGACGGTGCGGCTGACCGACGAGATCGACATCTCCCGGGGTGACCTGATCTGCCGGCCGACGAACGCGCCGGCGGTGGCCCAGGACATCGAGGCGATGATCTGCTGGATGGACGAGACCAGGCCGCTGCGGGTCGGCGGCAAGTACGCCATCAAGCACACCACCCGGTCGGCGCGGGCGGTGATCCGCAACCTGCGGTACCGGCTCGACGTGAACTCGCTGCACCGCGACGAGTCCGCGAGTGAACTGGGGCTCAACGAGATCGGCCGGGTACGGCTGCGGACGACGGTGCCGCTGCTCGCCGACGAGTACCGGCGGAACCGTACGACGGGTGGCTTCATCGTCATCGACGAGTCGACGAACCGTACGGTCGGCGCCGGCATGATCGTCGAGGCAGGCTGACGGTTCCGGTCCCGGACGCACGACGGGGTGCGGCGGTCAGTGACGGTTGTTGATCACTAAGATGCTCGGGTGCTCAACGGAACACGATCCCTGACAGTCCTCTTAGGACTGTCCATTGTCTTCTCCTCGCTTGTGGCAGCGCCGGCACTCGCCGACGAGCCTGAACCGGTCGCCGAACCGTCCCGGGTCGAGCTGGTACTCGACGTCAGCGGCTCGATGCGGGCCGCCGACATCGGCGGCCGGAGCCGGATCTCGGTCGCCCAGCAGGCGTTCAACGAGGTGGTCGACGCGCTGCCGGACGAAACACATCTCGGCATCCGGGTCCTCGGCGCGACGTATCAGGGCAAGGACAAGGCGGTGGCCTGCCGGGACACCCAGCAGCTCGTACCGGTGGGGCCGGTGGACCGGGCGGCTGCCAAGGACGCCATCGCCACGCTGCGACCCACCGGGCACACGCCGATCGGCCTCGCGCTCCGCGAGGCCGCCGGGGACCTCGGCACCGAGGGCGGCAACCGGCGGATCGTGCTGATCACCGACGGCGAGGACACCTGCGCCCCGCCGGACCCCTGCGACGTGGCCCGGGAGCTGGCGGCCCAGGGAACCAAACTCGTGGTCGACACCCTCGGCCTCGCGCCTGACGAGAAGGTACGTCGGCAGTTGCTCTGCATCGCCGGTGCGACCGGCGGGACGTACACCGCCGCACAGACGCCGGAGCAACTCACCAAGCGGATCAGGCAACTGGTGCGGCGGGCCGAAGACACCAACACTCCCGCCCCGGCACCGGTTGCCGGCGCTCGGGAGTGCGCCGGCGCACCACTGCTCGGGCCCGGCGTCTACGCCGACCGGGAGAAGCCCGCCGAGCACCGGTGGTACCGGGTGCCGGTGGCCGACGGGCAGGAACTGCGGGTGTCGGTCAGCGTGGCGCCGGACCGCCCGGTCCACCGCGACTACGGGGTGCTGCTGCGGGCCACCGCCGCCGACGGGCGGGAGCTCGTTCGGGGTACGGACGCGGGCAGCGGGCGCACCGACGTACTGTCCGCCGGATTGCGCTGGTCGGCGGGTGAACCGGAGCCGTCGGCAGGTGACCCGGAGTCGTCGCAGGAAGGGGCGGAGGGCGAAGGTGCCCAACCCACCGAGGTCTGCCTGGTGATCAGCAACTCGTTCGCCCCGGTAGATCGGCAGGACGGGCAGCCCGGATTGCCGTTCGAGCTGGTCGTGGACGTGGTGTCCGCCTCGGACACGCCCGACGCGCCGGGGCTCGGCCGGGGCTGGATGCTGCTGCTCGTGCTGGGCGCGGCCGGCCTGCTCACCGGCGTGTTGGCGGGCTGGTTGACCCGGTGGTGGATCGCGACCTGGAGGACGAACTGATGCGTACCCGGATTCGACCGGCCGTCGTCGCGGCGGCCCTCGCGGTTCCGGCCGTCCTGCTCGGAGTGCTGACCCCGGCTGCCGTGCTCGCCGCACCCACCCCATCGCCCGGGGCGACTCCGCTGGACCGGGCCGGCACGTCGTTTCTGACCGCCGCGCCGGTCACCGCCGGCCAGCCGGTACGTCTCGACGCCTCTACCGGCGACTACCTCTACTGGTCGTTTCCGGGCGCGGCCGGTGACGTGACGGAGATCGTGGCGACCCTCCGCTTTCCCGTCGGTGCGAAGCGGACCGGTGCGTCGACGTGGAGCATCGAGGTGTTCGACGGGCTTCGGCGCCGGCAGGCGTGCACGGCCGGCGCGCAGACGCCGACGGCGGCCAGGGATGCCACCGAGGTACGCCTCGGCTGCGGGTTGCGCCGGGTACGGTCCTGGGCCGAGCCGTGGTCCGGGGACCCGCTCCCCGGGACTTACTACGCCAAGTTGTCGGTTGTCGAGCTGCCCGAGGCGGACCTCGGTCTGCCGGTCGAGGTCGACCTGCTGATCGGCACCACGGACGGTGGATCCGACGCCGACGACGGTGAGCTGCGGGCACCCCTGGCCCCGCCGGCCCGGCCCGGCGCGGTGCTGACCGCGTCAGGGCAGTCCGGCGCGTCGCCCAGCCCGGCGGCGGCAGGCGACGACGGAGGCGTCTTCGACTGGGTGCCCGCGTTCTCCACGCGCTGGCTCTGGACCACCGTCGGCGGGGTGCTGGCGGCGGTGGCCGGAGTATTCGGCTTCTCGTTGACCTGGCGCCGCCGTTGATCTGGTGCCGGCGTTGATTGGCGCCACCGCTGGTCCTTGCCGCACCGGGGCTCTTTCTACTTCGGGAAGGGGCCCCGGTGCGGCCGAGGCCGTTGTCGTCCTCGGGGCGGGGCAGTTGGCCCGGCCGGGCGACGATCGCAATCTTGAGTAGCGCAAGGACTCCCGGATGATCCGGCTGGCCCGGGAGGAGCCGATCCACGTTCCGCCGCGCTGGATGATCGTCCTGGAGCATGCCGGCGAGAAGACGCTCGCCCGCAAGCTCCGCGAGGACGGTCGGCCTACCGTCGACGAGCTGAGGACGTAATCCGACTACCTGTCCGTCGCGGTCGACCACCTCCGGGGTGAAGGGGTCTTCCACCGCGACATCAAGCGCGCGCCCCCCCGTGAACCTCGGCCTGGTGGTGGAAGCCGGCGATGGGCGGGTGGACCCGTCGTGGTGAGGAGTTGCGGAACGTTACGGCTGCCAGAGCCGCTGACTCCATGGGCGATGGTCCACCCGCTCCTTGCCGGGCCGCGTCACGTTAAACATCTAGCGTGCCCAAGCCGGCCGGACGACCGTCGCCAGCCAGGTCAGTTGACAGGCTGAGTCGGGCTCGCCGGCAGGTAGCTGCTCGGCGTCAGGTCACAGTAGACGTCGACCTCGGTGCGAGTCAGATCCGCCTTCGGCGGGTTGCTGTCAAAGGTCAGCGCCCGTGCGGTGAAGTCGCCCGCCACGCAAAGCTCGGTGTTCCGGATACCGTCGAACGCTCCGCCGACCACCGCCCCGACGCCGTCGCGGAACACCATGGCCATGCCCCGGCCACCGAGTTCCCGGCAAGCGTCGGAGTTCGCCGCGAGATGCACGGTGACCCTACCGTCCTCTGCCACTGGTGGCTTCTCAGGGTTGAGCCGAGCGGTGATCGCCGGGAACGTCCCGGTATCCGCTGCCGGAATCCACTGCGTTTGAATTAGATGCAGACTAGCTCGGACAACGGTGGTCCAGATTCCGGTCCGGGTAAAGTTGGCTGCGTCCACAGACGCGTAGGTGCCGATCATCGCTCGCTCGCCGGGCCGGATGATCGGGATCTCAAAGAAATAGTTGAACCGTCTGGCCTCCTCCAATGCGTAGTCGCCGTCCACATCGAAGGCCCCGAAGATCACTCGGGTCCGGTACGCCACCTGGGAACTGTTATTCTCGACGACGGCGCCGATGCTGACCTGACTCTGGTCCGCGATTTGCGTGAAGCCGCTCTCGACTACCGTCACGGCGCCGCCCGACGGCGCCGTGATCGTCGTCCGATTGTCGCCGTTCGGCACCGCTGAGGTCACCCCGTTGGAAATCACCGGGTACGGGCAGACTGCGGTCGTTGGCTCGTCGCCCGGCCGTATTACCCACCACGCGCCCGCCATGACCAGCAATAGCACGGCTAGGAGCGCGGTGGCGAGCAGGATGGTCCGGCGGCTCATTGGTACACCCGCACCTTCAGTTGGTTGATCTGCTGAAGTTGATCGTCTATCAGGCGGCTCGCGGCGATCTGCAACCCGGCGAGGAAGGAGCGCTCGTTGAGGGCATCGAGCGTCCCGGCGGCGAGTTGGACTCGCCACTCCTGCATTCCGCGTACCGATACCGAGATCCGGTCGTCGTCCGACTGGCCGGCTGCGATCATCTGGGCGCGCTCTTCGTGGAACGTTTCGTCTTCGTAAGACAAGATCGACTCGTCGGAGTAGACGTTGAGCTCTTCCATGCTCGTCCGGAGGGCGCGTTCCCGGGCTGTCCACAGCAGCCTAGCTAGGCTTTCGAGTTGCCGTTCGAGTTGGCGCTCGTTTGCCTGGTCGTAGTAGCCGGACGAGAAGTAGATTTCGACGCCGCTGTGTCCGCGTACCTCGCCGTGCACCCCACCGCCCGGCGCCGAGGCATGTACGTGAATGGCGTTGATCCGGTCGGCCATAGCGCCCATTGCTCTGTCCGTTCCCTTAGCTCGAAAATCCCAGCATGTCCTGGTCGGTGACGTTCTCTGGGGTTGCCTTCGCGAGTAGCGGCCGCTTCGGTACGAACGAGTCGCGTTCGTCCAGCACCACCGAGTTGGCGCCGGTGAACACGGTCGCGATCTTGCCCTCTTGCTCGATGATCCGTGCGATCAGCTCCTTCAACCCGCGATCGACCTCGCGGATGACGCCGTCCGCCGTCGACGCTCCAAAGCGCCGGTTTTCTGGCGGGTCGTCCTTGACGAAGAGCGAGGCACCCCCGGCTACTTTGTCGGTGACGGCAAGACCGACCGCAATGCCGGCGCCGGCGGCGGCGAGCGGCGCGGCGGCGACGCCCGCCACTGCGGCGACCACCGTGAACGCCACCGTCCAACTGTTCTTGCTGCATCGACGCGGCATGTCCTCCAGTACCGCGATAGCCTGGTTGACCACATCCGCGACATTCTTGCGAGCCTCCGCCCAGATGTTCTTCTCCTGCTCAATGAGCTTCAAGCAGGTCACCACGACGTTGAACTGGCCGGCCTGCTGAGGAGGAAGCTTGTCGAGATACTGCGACTTGAACTCCCGCGCAGCCGCACCACTCCAGCTCGCCAGGTTGTCTCCGACGGTCGTGACGGCGGAGAACTTGTTGTTGTTCGGCGCGTGGAGCCCAAGGGCCGGATCCGGCGAGTTCTGTGTTGTCATCAGTACCAAGGCGCTGTTTCGTAGATCATCGATTATGCCGTCGAAACTCTCCGGTCTCGGCATATCAAGGAACGGATAGAACATGGCCGGTACGCCGGCAAACCCGGCCTCGATAGTGATGACGTCCTGCTTCTGCTGGCCGGACTGGGCTTCCGGCAGGGGAGGGATCGCCGCCTGTTCGCAGGCAGTCTTGATGGCCGCTCTACGCAACGCCTCCGCCCCAGCGGCAAGGTTCTCGTACGTGTAGCCGGCCATCAGAAGCGTCCCTGCCCGGCATCGCGCTTCATCGCGCTGAACTGATCCATGGCTGCCTGGTCCGAGGCATCGTAGTTGTCTGCGGCCATCTTGAGGGCCTGCCCAGCCAGCTCCAGATTGCTCTCACTGTCTCGGAACACCGCCGACATCGTCATCCGCAACTCGGCGAAGGCGCGCTGCGCCGGGCCGTAGCCGCCACCGCCGATCTCGGCCGGACGGGAGAAGTAGCCGTCACCCGACTCTGTCTGGCCGAAGCACTTTCCGGCCTCGGCGAACTGATCGGCAACCGCCGGCAGCATCCTGTCGCCGGCGACCCACAGCTCGTAGAGGTCGACTCCCAAGTCACTGCCGGATTTAGGCACGATGATCCTCCTCTGCTGGGACACCTGGAGAGGAGGGCGCGTCGAGCCCTCTACCCGGCCCGGTGTCGCCGAGGAGCCCTGGGTGACCGCCGCGGTACTCCGGCCGACCGCCCGGCTCGGTTGTCTCCATGATCCCGTTACCCCCGATTACAGGTGAAATTGCCTCGGAGGTTATAGCACGAAGCGCAACCGCCTCGTCACCCTAGAGTCGGGAACCTGTGGATAACCTCGTTGCTCGTAGCCCCGACCCTCCGATCAGGATCCGTCCTGCTGGGTGGTGTCCCAGGTGAGTTCCCCGCCGCCCGCGTGGGCATCATCGTCGTACCAGTCGCCAGGCTGACCGATCCGGCACGGTACGTCGGCCGCCCGTCGTTGTCGGTGCCCCTGGCTAAGCTCACCGCGTGATCAGCATGTCCTCGACCGCAGCGGATCCGTGGCGGCCGTCGGCGCTCGCCGACGAGGTCGTCACCGCGTATCTGCGCCGGCTGGGTCTCGACCCGATGGCCGAGCGGGCGGAGCGGCCGTCGGTGGCGCAGCTACACCGCCTGCATGCCGCGCACGTCGAGCGGGTGCCGTACGAGACCGTCTGGATTGCCCTGGGCGAGCGGCGTGAGTTGGATCCGGTCGCGGCAGCGGGCTACCTGGTGGCTGGGCGTGGCGGCTACTGCTATCAGCTCAACGGCGCCTTCTCCGCGCTGCTGACCACCCTCGGCTATCCGGTGACCTGGCATCGGGCCGGCGTGCAGGGCCAGCCCGGTGACTCGGTCGGGGACAGCGGCAACCATCTCGCGCTGACCACCGTCCTCGACGGTCAGGGCTGGTGGCTCGACACCGGCCTGGGTGACGGCCCGCTCGACCCGGTGCCGCTGGTCGCCGGGGCGTTCGGTCCGGACGACCGGTTCCGGTTGCGGCCGTCGGACTCGGTGCCGGGTGGCTGGCGGTTCGACCACGAGCCCGGCGGCTCGTTCGCCGGGATGGATTTCTCCACCGCCGCGACCGGGCCGACCAGCGACCTGCGGGACAAGCACGTCGAGCTTTCCACCTCGCCGACGTCCGGGATGGTGCGGGTGGTGACGGCGCAGCGCCGAACCCCGACCGGCGTCCAGGGCATCCGCGGCCTGGTGCTTTCCGAGCGGCCGGTGGCCGGCTCCGCGACGGTCCGGCAGCTCTCCGGGTACGCCGAATGGCGGGCCGTGCTGCGGGAGGTGTTCCACCTGCCGCTGGACGACGTACCGGAGGAGCGGTTGCGGCAGGTGTGGCAGCGGATCGAGGCGGACCATGCCGCGTGGGAACGTGACCGCCGATCCTGAGCGGACGACCGCTGCCCGGCCAGCGGCCAGCGGCTCCTGACCCTGCCCGCCGCCGCCCGGCACGCCCGGCGGTGCGGTGCCGACGCGACCGAGCACGCCACTGACACCGACCGCCCGGCCCGCTCGTCCCGGCTCTCCGGTCGGCTCCGAGGTGGACCTCTGCCGTTACCATCGACAGTGGAACCCGCCTCGGGTTCCGTACGGCCCTCGTAGCTCAGGGGATAGAGCGGCGGCCCTCGGAGCCGCAGACGGGTGTTCGAGTCACTCCCGAGGGCACGGCAGGTCGGTCGACGACAGCTATTGTCCTGTTCGCAGGCGGTGTATCGGTGACGGTGAAGCGACGGGCGGCGGTCTACTGGGTCGCCGGCTTCGTCGTCGTCGCGGGTCTGGCCGTCGCAGCCACATTCTTCGGGTTGCAGAGCCTGGAGGTGGCCAGTTGGCTGGCCGGCGTCGCGAGCCTCGGAGCTGCGATTTCCACGCTGGTCCTGGCGAGAGACGGAATCGCCACCGCGTCCCCGGCAGCCATCGGCACGTCCACCGTGCCCGCGCCGGATCCGGTCGAGGCGCCGGGGCCGGTCGAGCCGCCGATTCGGGTCGCGGCGCCGGTCCCGGTGCGGTCTTCCGATGCTGGTCCGGACGACGCGGTCGAGCCTCCGCCGGTCGCCCACGTCCGCATCGCCGCCAGGGCATGGATGTCCTACCTCGAACGGCGGGGCGTGTCCGAGGGATTGCTGCGCGGCAGGCCGGCCGGGGAGGTTTTTCCGGCTCTGGCACCGCTCGACGAGTTCCTCGCGCGCTCGCTGCCGGAGATCGATGTCCAGGTCCGCACCGCGTACCGGCCGCGCGACGTACCCGTGGACAGCGTCGACCGGTTCTGGACCATCATGCTGATCGACTCGATCCTGCACGACGGTGGCCTGGGCCTGCAGCGCTGGTTGCTGCGGGAGACCGACATCATCCTGCGTCAGGAACCGGCCGCCGTACCGCGTCTCACCGCGATGTGGCAGTGGTTGTTCGACAACCACCTGAGGTCCACCGCCGGCCAACCCGAGCCCGGACTGACCCGCACCCTGATCAGCGAGGCGATCAACCACTGCGGTGATGATCACAAGCGGCTCTATCCGAACGTCAACTTCCTCATGGAGGTCACCCGCGACGACCCGGTGACGCTGCGGCTCATCCGCGATGCTCTCCAGCAGCACGATGGTCTGCTCAGGGAACGCGGCACCAACCCGGCGACGTTGAAGCGGGTGCGGATCCTGCTGGGCCGGCTCGGCGCGGTCGCCAATCCCGGGCTGTTCGATCCCGACCTGGTCAGCTTCGCCGCCAGCGCCGTCTGCCCCTACCCGTTCCAGGCGATGCGATTCCCACTGACGTTCGGCGAGGTCGACGCCATCCTGCGCCGACCAGGTGGCGCCAGCCCTGCCACGCCCTACGTCCTTGCCCCGGAACAGGCCGACGGGTACGCGTTCGCCGGGATGTGGCGGGAACTGAGCAACCTTCTCGGCTCGCTGCCCCGTCCGCCGGAACGTGACGACTGGCGTTGGGACGTGCCCACGGTCGCCGAGTGGATCACACTTGCCGGCTGCGTTTCCCAGCCGTACCCCTGGGGCCTCGACCCGCCGACGCCGTTGCACGCCAACCTCAGGTTCACCCCGGACAGTCGGCTCAGCCCGGTCGGTACGTATGTCGCCGGTCGGTCACCGGACGGCGTCTACGACTGCTGCGGGGGAGTACACGAACTCGTCCGTGAGCTGCCGCACGAGCAGTTCGAGGACGACCGGCGTTTCGAGGGCGCCTTCCGACTCGCCGGCGGCTCCTATCTGAGCCCGCCGCACGGGGTCACCGGGCAACGGTTCCGCCACCTCTCGCCGCGCGACCGGGGCGACCGACCGAGCTGCGTCGGCATCAGACTCGTCGCCTACCGGGAGCGGGACGAAGCGACCCGCTGGGATGCGCTGCGCGCCTATCGCGTCGGCCGGCAGAAGGTGCCCGTGCCGGGTAAGTCGCCGTGACCGCAGGCCGGCTGACGGCGCGCAGCAGGTCCTGCTCACCGTCAGCCGATCCGTCCGGCTCCGGGGCCGGGAGTCGCGGTGAAGGCACTCGGCGGCCGGAAACCGCGCTCGGCGTACGCCTGGCGGACCGTCGACGCCACCGTTCCGGCGGCTGCCGCGTCGACCAGGGCGAGTACGCAGCCGCCGAAACCGCCCCCGGTCATCCGGGCCCCGTACGCCCCGGCGGAGAGGGCCGCCTCGACCGCCGTGTCCACCTCCGGCACGGTGATCTCGAAGTCGTACCGCATCGACGCGTGCGAGGCGGTCAGCAGCGGCCCGATCTCGGCGAGCCGTCCGGCGCGGAGCAGTTCGACGGTGTCGAGTACCCGCTGGTTCTCGGTGACGACGTGCCGCACCCGGCGGCGTACCGTCTCGTCGTCGAGCCGGGCCAGCGCGGCGTCGAGCCGGTCGACGGCGACGTCCCGCAGTGCCGGCACCCCGAGCGCGGCGGCGGCCGACTCGCAGGCGGCCCGGCGGGCGGCGTACTCGCCGCCGACGTGCCGGTGCGGCGCGTTGCTGTCGATCACCAGGATGGCGAGCCCGGCGGCGGCCAGGTCGAACGGCACCTGTTCGACGGCGAGGGTCCGGCAGTCCAGGAAGAGCGCGCGCCCCGGCTGGCAGCGCAGCGAGGCCGACTGGTCCATGATGCCGCAGGGAACGCCGGCGTAGCCGTTCTCGGCCCGCTGGGCCAGCGCCGGCCGGTCGGCGAGCGGCACGTCCAACTCGCCGAGGTCGGCCAGCGCGGTCAGCACGGCGGACTCCAGCGCGGCCGAGGAGGAGAGCCCGGCCCCGAGTGGTACGTCGGAGGCGATCGCCAGCCGGGCCACCGGTACGTCGTGTCCGGCCTCGCGCAGCGCCCAGACGACCCCGGCGACGTACGCCCCCCAGCCGGGGACCCGGCCCGGCTCGGCCGCGTCGGCCCGGCCGAACGAGATCCGTTCACCGGCCTGCTCGGACCAGACCGTCCAGCGCCTGCCCTGCTCCGGTGCGGCGGCGACCACGGTGCGCTGCGGCAGCGCGAACGGCAGTACGAAGCCGTCGTTGTAGTCGGTGTGCTCGCCGATCAGGTTGACCCGGCCGGGTGCCGCCCACACTCCGACGGGACGGGCGGCGTACTCGCTGGTGAAGCCGGCGGTGGCGCGTTCGGCGACCGGCCCGACCGGCTGGTCGGGGTGGTCCGTCGCGGCCGGGCGGTGCGTGAGGTCGGGGGTGCCGGTCACGACGCGGCCCCGCCCAGCACCTGCTCCTGGTAGAACGTCCAGGCGTCGGCGACGATCTCCGGCAGGGCCGGCTTCGCCGGGGTCCAGCCCAGGTCGGCCCGGGCCCGCTCGGCGGAGGCGACCAGCGCGGCCGGGTCACCGGAGCGGCGCGGTGCGATCTCGACCGGCAGCGGATGCCCGGTAACCTCGCGGACCGCCTCCACCACCTGGAGGTTGGAGAAGCCGCAGCCGTTGCCGAGGTTGAAGACCTGGTGCGCGCCGGGCTTGGCGGCCGCCAGGGCGAGCAGGTGGGCCCGGGCCAGGTCCTCGACGTGGATGTAGTCCCGAACGCAGGTGCCGTCGTCGGTCGGGTAGTCGTCGCCGAAGAGTTGCAGTTTGTCCCGGCGGCCGGCGGCGACCTGGAGGGCGATCGGGATCAGGTGCGTCTCCGGATCGTGCCGCTCGCCGAGCGCCACCCCGGGGCGTTCGCCGACGGGCGCCCGCAGGTACGCCCCGGCGACGTTGAAGTAGCGCAACGAGACCGCGGCCAGCCCGTGCGCGGTGGCCATCGAGGTGAGCGCCAGGTCGACGGCGAGCTTGGTGGCGCCGTACGTGCTGGTCGGCAGCGGGGTACTGGTCTCCCTGATGGGGGACTCGGTCGGGTTGCCGTAGACGGCGGCGGTGGAGGAGAAGACGAACCGGGGCACCCCGGCGAGCCGGGCGGCGTCGAGCAGCGCCAGCGAGCCGACGGTGTTGACCGTCCAGTACAGCTCCGGCCTGACCATCGACTCGCCGGCCGCGATCAGCGCGGCGAAGTGCAGTACGCCGTCGAAGCCGGAGTCCGGGGTGAGCACCTCGGCGACGTCGGCGATGTCGGCCCGGACGAAGGTGGCCTCCGGGGCCAGCGCCTCGGCGTGCCCGGTACGCAGGTCGTCCAGCACCACCACGTCGTGTCCGGCGTCGAGCAGCAGCCGGGTGACGACGCTGCCGACGTAACCGGCACCTCCGGTGACGAGCAGTTTCACGCCTGTGCCCTTTCTGACTCGCGACGACGGGCGCCGTGCCGACGTCGCTGGCGATGCTGGCGATGCTGTGTCGGCAATGCTGTGTCGGCTTCGTGTTCGGCCGGAGCCCTCAGCATTCCACCATGTTCCGTCAATTCTGCACAGAGTCGAACATCGGTCGGTGGGGTGACGCGGGCCCGTAGGTGCCCACATCGGGTACCTCCGGTGTCTACCATCTCTGGCATGCGGGACGGCGGCAGTACCGGGCCCCGGCGACGATCGCCGGGGCGTCCTCGACGGCAACCGGGCCCGCTCGCCCGCGCCCTGGCCCGGATCATCGTACGGGCGGCGGACGGCTCGACCCGGTTGGTCACCGCTCTGCTCGGGGCCAGCCCGACGGCGGGCCGCGAGCAGATCAGCGAGGCGGAACTCCGTGACCTGGTCGCCGCGAACACCCGGCTCGACCCGGTCGAACGGCGGATCATCGACGAGGTACTCGTGGCCGGTGCCAGCCTGGTCCGGGAGGTGATGATGCCCCGGACCGAAGTGGTCTTCCTGGCCGCCGGGCTGCCCCTGGCGGACGCGGCCCAACTCGTCCGGGTCGAGACCCACACCCGGTACCCGGTGGTCGACGGCACCTCCGACGACGTCGTCGGCTTCGTGCACCTGCGCGACGTACTGCTGCGCCCGGACGGGGACGCCTGCACCACCATCGGCGACCTGACCCGGGAGGTGAAGAAGATCCCGGGCAGCAAGCGGGTGCTGGCGGCACTGACCGAGATGCGCCGCGAGCGGCACCACCTCGCGGTCGTGGTCGACGAGTACGGCGGCACAGCCGGGATCGTCACCCTGGAGGACCTGATCGAGGAGCTGGTCGGCGAGATCCACGACGAGTACGACAACGCCCCCGACCCGGTACCGACCGGCGGCCCGACCGAGGTGGACGGCCGGCTCAACCTCGCCGACTTCGCCGAACGGGTCGGCTTCGCCCTGCCATCCGGCCCGTACGAGACCGTCGGCGGGTTCGTGATGGCCGCCCTGGGCCGGCTGCCGGTCTGCGGTGACGAGGTACCGGTGCCGGGCGGGGAGGAACTGGGCGGATCCGCTGCCGCCGGTCCGGGCCGGTCGACGGGCGGTTCCCGCAATGGCGGCGATCCGGACGGCGGCCTCGACGAGGACGGCTGGCTGCTGCGGGTACTGGCGGTGGACGGTCGGCGGGTGGCCCGGATCGGCGTCGCGGTGGCCCGGCTGCCGGAGCCCCAGCGGGCCAGCGTGCCGGCTGCGCGCACCGACGGGGAACCGGGTGAGGCACCGGAGCCCGTCCCCGGCTGAACCGGCGAGTCCCGGGCTGATCCGGCAACGTCCCCGGCTGCTCCGGGTGGGCGCCGATCGGACGACCGTCGTCCGATCCGATCTGCGTAACGTCAGACGACCTGTCGTCCGGTCCGATCTGCGTAAC
>NZ_BONW01000002.1 GCF_016862915.1 Plantactinospora endophytica
CTGCGTGATGGTCAGACGATCTGGAGTTTGCGCCAGGTGGCGCCGTCCGCCGAGTAGGCCGCCCAGCCGGAACCGAACAGGTCGTAGGCGACGTAGCCGGCGACGGTCCGGTCCAGTCGTTCGACGGTGGGCAGGCTGCCACCGGCCGGCTGGAAGGTGACGCCATCGTCGGCGCTCACGTAGAGCACCCGGTCGGTGCCGGTCACCAGCAGTCGCCCGTCCAGCAGCGGCACCATCGCGCCGGACAGCCCCGTCGGCGGGCCGGACCGGGCCGTCCGGGCGATCCGGGTGAAGGACCGGCCGCCGTCGGTGGAGTGGAAGAGGGCCAGCAGGGTCCGGCCGGTGCCGAGCACCGCCGCGTACGCCTGGCTGCCCAGGCTGGCCACCTCGACCGTACCGGCCGGCACGTCGGATCCGGGCAGTTCCACCGTCCGCCAGTGCGACCCGAGGTCCCGGGTCATCGCCACCGCGGCGGTGCCGTTCCGGACGCCGCCGACCCACCAGGTGCCGTCGGCGCCGGCCGCCGACGCGACCCAGCAGACGTCGAGGTCGGGACGGCTGGTCGGAGTACCGGCCCGAGCCAGTTCCGGCCGCCAGACCTCCACGGTCAGGTCGCACCGGCCACCGCCCGGCCCGGCCCGGAGCAGGTCGCCCCGGCCTGCCGGAATCGTCGCCGTCCCGGTGCCGGTCCCGGTGACCTGCCAGGTCCGGCCCTCGTCGGTGGAGGCGTACGCCCCGCCGGGAAAGCCGACCAGCAGCCGGCCGCCGGGAAACGCCGTCAGGTCCAGCTCCCGCTGCCCGGCGCTGGTGCCGGGCAGCTCGGTGTACTGCCAGGTCAGGCCGCCGTCCGAGGTCCGGGCCAGGTTGGCCGGGCAGGGCTCGGCCGGCCCGCAGCGGGCCAGCAGGTAGCCGTGGTCGGGATCGACGAACTCGACGTCGGCGATCGTCCCCGGCACGTGGCTGACGGCGGACGCGGTGAGCCCGTTGACGGTGATCCCGGCCCCGGTGTAGACCGGCCCGCCGGGTGGGGCGTCGGCCACCGGCGGCGGTACCGGGTCGGTGCCGTCGGCCGCCCACGGCCGTACCGGGAGGGTCGCCACGAACGCCAGACTGAGCAGGGCCGCGCCGCCCGCCGCGGCGACCGAGTGGCGACGGCGGCGCCGGGCCGCCGCGCGGTCCCGGATCCGGGCCATCGGCGGCTGGTCGATGTCGTCCAGCAGGGCCGCCCGCCCGGCGGCCAGCCGTGCGTCGAGCGCGGAGCGGGAAGGGTCTCGGTCAGGCATGTCTCACCCCGGTCGCACCGCCGGCCGTACCCGGGCCGGTGGTTCCGTTCTGGCGGCCATCGGATCCGGCCGGCTGCCCGACAAATCTGTGCTGCTGGAGGTACCTGTCCGGCCACCCGGTCCGGACGCCCCGGTCCCCGGCGCGGGTTCGCCGGTGCCCCGGTAGTCGCCGAGGTGGGCGGCGAGCGCGGTACGCCCCCGGGACAGCCGGGACTTCACCGTGCCGGTCGGTACCCCGAGCAGCAGGGCGATCTCCTCGACCGGCAGGTCGGCGAAGTAGTGCAGGACGATCACCTCCCGATAGCTGACCGGCAGGCCGGCCAGGGCCTCCCGCAGGTCGGTCCGCTCGGGTCCGGGAGCGGCCTCGACCAGTCGGGTCACCGGACGGTCCCGCAGCAGGATGGTGTCCAGCAGTTGGCGTCGCCGCCAGCGTCGCCGGACCACGTTGACCGCGACGGTCCGCAGCCACGCCTCGGGGTTGTCCACGTCGGCCAGCCCCTGCGGCCGGGCGATCGCCCGGGCGAACGCCTCCTGCACCACGTCCTGCGCCTCGGTCAGGTCCGTGGTGAACGCGTAGACCTGCGCGACCAGGCGCCGGTAGCAGGCGTGGTACAGCTCGCCCATCGCCTCGTCCACCGCGCCCCGGTCGCGTCCGGTGGCGCGTCCGCCCCGTTCCCGTGCCAAGCGCTGTCCTCCCCGGCCGGACGGTACGGCGCAGCCGGCTGCGCCGAAGCCGCCGACCGACTCCGGTTTCAGGGTACGAGTCACCGTGCTGCCAGCCGGTTCCCAGTTTCCCCTGACTTCGACGGGGACCAGGCTGGGACTCCGACGGGGACCGGGCTGCTACCTCGGCGGCGATCACCCTGGGACTTCGACGGGGACCACGCTGGTACTTCGACGGGAACCAGGCTGGGAACTCGGCGGCGATCACCCTGGGACTTCGACGGGAACCACGCTGGTACTTCGACGGGAACCAGGCTGGGAACTCGGCGGCGATCAGGCTGGGAATTCGGCGGCGACCGCGTCGGGACTTCGGCGAGCGACCGTGGTGGGACGGGGTCGGGCGGAATGGCACAGGGGCCTGCGGGCACCTTCCCGGGGATGCTGTCAGAATTGCCGGCATGTCCGACGTTCCTGCCCGGCCCCGGGTGCTCTCCGGGATCCAGCCGACCGCCGACTCGTTCCACGTGGGCAACTACCTGGGCGCGGTGCGCAACTGGGTGGCGATGCAGGAGACGCACGACACGTTCTACAGCGTGGTCGACCTGCACGCGATCACCGCCGGGCACGACCCGGTCGCGCTGCGGCACTCCACCCGGGTCGCGGCGGCGCAGCTCTTCGCGGTCGGGCTGGACCCGGAGCGGACCACCCTCTTCGTCCAGTCCCAGGTGCCGGAGCATGCCCAGCTCGCCTGGGTGCTGAGCTGCATCACCGGGTTCGGCGAGGCGAGCCGGATGACCCAGTTCAAGGACAAGTCCGTGAAGCAGGGCGCCGACCGGTCCAGCGTCGGCCTCTTCACGTACCCGATCCTCCAGGCCGCCGACATCCTGCTCTACCAGGCCGACGCGGTGCCGGTCGGGGAGGACCAGCGGCAACACCTGGAGCTGACCCGCGACCTTGCACAGCGCTTCAACACCCGGTTCGGCAGGACCTTCACCGTGCCGGCGCCGTACATCGTCCGGGACACCGCGAAGATCACCGACCTCCAGGACCCGACGGCGAAGATGTCGAAGTCGTCCTCGTCGCCGGCCGGCATCATCATGCTGCTGGACGACCCGGCGAAGTCGGCCAAAAAGATCAGGTCGGCGGTGACCGACACCGGCCGGGACATCGTCTTCGACCCGGAGCAGAAGGCCGGGGTCTCCAACCTGCTGACCATCTACGCCGCGCTGACCGGCCGGAGCATCGACGACCTGGTCGGGGCGTACGCGGGCAAGGGCTACGGCGACCTGAAGAAGGACCTGGCCGAGGTGGTGGCCGAGTTCGTCCGGCCGATCCAGCAGCGCACCCAGGGCTACCTCGACGATCCGGCGCAGCTCGACAAGCTGCTGGCGGTCGGCGCGGAGAAGGCCCGGGCGGTCGCCTCGGCCACGCTGCGCGAGGTGTACGACCGGGTGGGGTTCCTGCCCGGCAGCCGGAACGGCTGAGCCCGCCCGACGCCCGGCGGGGCTCGGACCGCCGGGGCAACGGAACGTGGCCGCCGGTCGGCGCGGTGCCGGCCGGCGGGTGAGTGGAGCGGAGTGTGGTTGTCACGGACGGATCGCAGGATCCCGCGACCCCGGTGACCCGGGTCGGGATCGCCGTGGACGTCCCGGAGCCGTGGTGCGAGTTCCTCACCCGCAGGCGGGCGGAGGCCGGAGACCCGCAGGCCGCGTACGTGCCGGCGCACCTGACGCTGCTCGGGCCGACCGACATACCGCTGGCGAGCCTGCCGGCGGTGGAACGGCACCTCGCCGAGGTGGCCGCCGCGCACCGGCCGTACCTGGTGCACCTGCGTGGCACCGGCACCTTCCGGCCGATCACCGAGGTGGTCTTCGTGGTGGTCGCGGCCGGGATCAGCGAGTGCGAGATGCTCGCCGCGGCGATCGGGCAGGCGCCCGAACTGCGGCGGGAGAGCCGCTTCCCGTACCACCCGCACATCACGGTCGCCCAGGACGTGGCGCCGGAGGCCCTGGACCGGGTGTACGAGGACCTGGCCGACTTCTCCGCGCTGTTCAAGGTCGAGAAGTTCACCCTCTTCTCGCACAACGGCGAAGCGCGTTGGCAGCCTCGCCGCGACTTCCCGCTCGGCGGCTGACCCCGCCGGGACCGTTCAGGCCGGACCCCGTCGGGAGGTCAGAGCAGGGGACTCGTAATCCCCCGGTCGCGGGTTCGGGTCCCGCCCAGGGTGAGTGCTGCGGCGTGCCGTGTCCAGCGGGCCCCGTGGCGGGTGGTGATGGGCAAGGATGACGGCGTGAACGCGTTCGAGCGGGTGGTGTTGCGCGTCGACACGCGGCTGACGGCGTACCGTCGACGGTCGCCGTGGTTCGACCACCTTGCCCGGGCCGTCGGCCGCTACACCGACGTGCTCGGCGCCCGCCTGGCGGCGGCGATCGCCTACTACGGCTTCTTCGCCGTCTTCGCCCTCGGCCTGGTGGCGTACGCCGTGCTCGGCGCGTTGCTCGGGGACAGCGCGGAGAGCGGCCAGGTGATCGTCGGCTTCCTCAAGCGGAACCTGCCGTTCGTCGACCCGGAGCAGATCCGGCAGAGCAGCAGCCGCCCCGGCATCATCGGGCTGATCCTGCTGGCGGTCACCGGGATCGGCTGGGTGGAGTCGATCCGCTCCTCGCAGCGCTTGATCCACGGGCTGGCCCAGCATCCGGGCTACATCGTGCTGCGCCAGCTCGTCGACCTGGCCGTACTGCTGGTGATCTTCGTACTGCTCGGGCTCTCGGTCGGTGCGGTGGACGCGCTGGAGTCGGTGCTGAGCTGGCTGCTGGGTGCGCGGTCGATCGGGCTCACGATCTGTAGCTGGTTCCTGGCGTTCCTGATCAACATGCTGCTCGCCTCGGCGCTGCTGCTCGCCGTACCGAGGCTGCGGATGAGCTTCCGGCGCTGGCTGCCGGCGGTCCTGCTGGTGGCGCTGGGCGTCACGCTGCTGAACTCGGTCGGCCGCTACTACGTGGTGCGCTGGGAGCGGAATCCGGCGTACACGGTGGTGGCCGGCGCTGTCGGCCTGCTCATCTACCTGTACGTGCTCAACCAGTTGCTGCTGTTCGGAGCGGCGATCGCGGCAACCAGCCACCAGGGGCGGGTCCGGGACCTGACCGGTGCACCACACGTGCCCGATCCGGCCCGCCCGGAGCCGGCGTCGACCGAGCCGGATCCGGACACCCCGAGCGGCGGCGGCCGGACGTGACCCGGCGAGGGTGGCTGGGCGTGCGGCCGGGCGACGGCTGAGCGTGACCGGGCGAGGGGAAAGAGACCAGCGCTGCGATTCGGGCAAAAGCCACTAACGGCACGTGGATCGCCGCGATGATGAGTCCCGTGGGCGCACTAGTGACGTTGGAACTGCCGGACGACTCGCCGATCCTCGCCCTGCCCTGGATCATCACCTTCGGGCCGCTGGACGACGACGAGGAGTGGGAGCCGGTGGTCTGCGGCCCGTACGAGCGCCCGCACGCCCTGGCCCTGGCCGAGTCGGTGGTCGCCGACGAGGAGTTGATGGCGGTGGTCGAGCCGCTGCTGCCCCGGGTCTCCGCCGAGGAGATCCGGGCGGAGATCGCCGCCGCGCAGATCGCGGCCGAGGCCGAGGACGAGGCGGCGGACCTCGACGACACCAGCATCTACGGCGACTACGAGGACCTCGGCGCCGAGGAGGTGATCGGCGAGAGCGTGCAGGCACCGGCGCAGGCCGGACAGGCGCCGGACCCGACCGAGGTACGCGCCGGCATCGCCCGGATCGCAGCCATGCTCACCCGCCCCTCCGCCTAAGCCGGGCGATCCGATCCGAGAGTGCACGCCGACGAGCCGGTGCCCCGGGAGTGCACTCCCGGGGCACCGGCACCACCATCCCCTCCACCACAAAGGGGTCGCTGCCCCGGTCGCCCGTCGGCGCGGAGCGCGGCGGACGACCAGGTCGAAAGAGGGGTTACCCCGATACCGGGCGGATGAACCACCCCGCCGCGTCGGTCGGCAGCGGCGCCGGGTCCGCCCCGCCCGAGGGCTGGCTGACCAGGATCGGAGTGCCGTAGCCGGCCACGTCCACCGGCTCGGCACCGAAGTTGACCACGCAGGTCAGCTCCGCCGTACCGCCCGCCGCCGCGCGACGGAACGCGAGTACCCCCGGCTCGCCGTCCAGCCAGGTCACCCCGCCCGGATCGGTCGATCCGTCGGTCGGCGCAAGATGCGTGCGGCGCAGTCGCAGCGCCGTCCGGTACAGCTCCAGGGTCGAGTCCGGGGCGCCGGTCTGGGCGGCGACCGACAGGGCCCGCCAGGTGGGCGGGGCCGGCAGCCAGGCCGGGGCGCCGCCGTCCGGACCGAAGCCGTACGGCGGGACGTCGCCGCTCCACGGCAGCGGTACCCGGCAGCCGTCCCGACTCTCGCCGGTGCGCAGGAACGCCGGATCCTGGCGCAGTTCGTCGGGGAGGTCGAGCACCTCCGGCAGGCCGAGTTCCTCGCCCTGGTAGAGGTAGACGCTGCCGGGCAGGGCCAGCATCAGCAGGGCTGCCGCACGGGCCCGGCGCAGCCCGAGCGCGCCGTCGCCGTACCGGGTGACGTGCCGGTGCTTGTCGTGGTTGGAGAGTACCCAGGTGGTCGGGGCGCCGACGATCGCCGACTCGGCCAGCGCGGTGTCGATGACCTTGCGGAACGAGTCGGCCGACCAGGTCGCGTCGAGGAAGTCGAAGTTGAACGCCTGGTGCAGCTCGTCCGGCCCGATGTAGCGGGCCAGCCGCTGCGGGGTCTCGGCCCACGCCTCGGCGACCGCCATCCGGCCGCCGGGGTAGCTGTCCAGGATGGGGCGCCAGGCCCGGTAGATGTCGTGCACCTCGTCCTGGTCGAAGTAGGGCAGCCGACCCCGGCCGAGCAGTTCGACCTGGCGCTCGCCGGGCGGCACGGTCTTGCCGACGTCCGGCAGCCCTTCCGCCTTGATCATCCCGTGTGCCACGTCGATCCGGAAGCCGTCCACGCCACGGTCGAGCCAGAACCGCAGCACGTCCTCGAACTCGGCGCGTACCTCGGGGTGCCGCCAGTTCAGGTCGGGCTGGGCCGGGTCGAAGAGGTGCAGGTACCACTGGCCGTCGGGGACCCGGGTCCAGGCCGGGCCACCGAAGATCGACTCCCAGTCGTTGGGTGGCAGTCCGCCGTCCGGTCCCCGGCCGTCCCGGAACAGGTACCGGTCCCGTTCGGCCGAGCCGGGCGGGCCGGCCAGGGCGGCGACGAACCACGGGTGCGCGTCCGAGGTGTGGTTCGGCACGATGTCGACGATGATCCGCAGGCCCAGCGCGTGCGCGTCGGTGATCATGTCGTCGAAGTCGGCGAGCGTGCCGAAGATCGGGTCCACGTCCCGGTAGTCGGCGACGTCGTAGCCGCCGTCCACCATCGGCGAGCGGTAGAACGGGGTCAGCCAGAGCGCGTCCACCCCGAGGTCGCGCAGGTACGGCAGTCGACCGCGTACCCCGGCCAGGTCGCCGGTGCCGTCGCCGTCGGCGTCGGCGAAGCTGCGGACGTACACCTGGTAGACCACCGCGGACTTCCACCAGTCCTCGGCCGGCCGGTGCTGTTCGGGGGGCACGGTCATGCGGGGGTCTTCCGTTCTTCCGGGGCGCGCGGCGGGTGCCGTCGCGGGCAGAGGCGTGCCGCGCGGACGGCGCTCGGGCGTGCGGGGGAGGGGTCTGGCGGCTCTCAGCAGGATGCCCGGCGGGCTCTGCAAGAGTCAAGCAGTTCTTGCGCAAGAGGACCGCCCGCAGGCGGCCGGGCCGGTCAGACCGGCAGCGCCAGCTCCGTCGTCGGCCGGGGCTCCGCAGCCGGTCCGGACGAGGCGCCGGAGACCGGTGCCGGCCGCTCGGCCATCCCGGGTACGACGGCCGTCGAGCCGCGTACCACCAGCTCGGGCCGGAAGATGTACTCGGAGTGCGGTGCCGCGTGCCCGTGGATCTCGTCGACCAGGGCGCGTACCGCCGCCACCGCCATCGCGATCACCGGCTGCCGCATGGTGGTCAGCGGCGGATCGGTGAAGGCCATCAGCGGGGAGTCGTCGTAGCCGACCACGGAGAGGTCGGCCGGTACGGACAGGCCGCGCTGCCGGGCCGCCCGGATCGCACCCAGCGCCATCAGGTCGGAGCCGCAGACCAGGCCGGTCACGCCCCGGTCGAGCAGCCGGGCGGCGGCGACCTCGCCACCCTCCACACCGAACAGGGACAGCTCGGCGAGCTCGTCCAGCTCCGCGTCGGGGAGCCCGACCAGCCGCTTCATCGCCGCCTTGAAGCCGGCCACCTTGCGCTGCACCGGCACGAACCGTCCCGGCCCGGTGAGCAGGCCGATCCGCCGGTGGCCGAGCGCGACGAGGTGGGCCACGGCCAGCTCGCCGGCCTCCCGGTCGTCGCAGGAGACGAAGGGCGCCGGGACCCCCGGGACGTACCCGTTGACCAGCACGATCGGCAGCGGCCGGGCGATCAGTGTGCGGTAGCGCGCCGGGTCGGCGGAGGTGTCGGCGTGCAGTCCGGAGACGAAGACGATCCCGGAGACCTGCCGGTCCAGCAGCATCTCGACGTACTCGTCCTCGGTGACCCCGCCGGGGGTCTGGGTGCAGAGCACCGAGGTGTAGCCCGCCTGTGCCAGCCCCGACTCGACGACCTGGGCGAAGGCCGGGAAGATCGGGTTCTCCAGCTCCGGCACCACCAGCCCGACCAGGCCGGCGCTGCGCTTGCGCAGCCGGGCGGGGCGCTCGTAGCCGAGCACGTCGAGCGCGGTGAGTACGGCCTGCCGGGTCTCCGGCGCCACCCCGGGGCGGTCGTTGAGCACCCGCGACACCGTGGCCTCGCTTACTTCGGCCTGTTGGGCGATGTCGGCCAGTCGTGCACGCATGGCCGCACTTTAACTTATCCGGCAAGTTCTTGCGAAGGGTGCTGCAAGCCCTTCCATTGGCTGCAACGTCTTGCTAACGTCCCGGCAACACGCACCCCTGATACCTGGTAACACGCACCCCCGACACGCGTACCCAGCACCCCCACCGGTCGGGTAGCCCCGTCCCCCGGGCCGACCATGACGACAGGAGTTCCGATGCGCATCCGTACCGCGGGTGTGGTCGCCGCGATGGGGCTGGCGCTGGCCGGCGCCGGCTGCGGCAGCGATACCCCCAGCGCCGAGCCGAGCGCCACCGCCGGGGCCGGCGGCAGCCTGATGATCTGGGCCGACGACAAGCGTACGGCCGCCCTCAAGCCACTGGTCGCCAAGTTCGGTCAGGAACTCGGCGTCACCATCGAGATCCAGGCGGTCTCCGAGGACCTGCACCCGAAGTTCGTCACCGCCTCGCAGTCGGGCAACCCGCCGGACATCATGATCGGCGCGCACGACTGGATCGGCAACCTCGTGCAGAACGGCGCTATCGACCCGATCCAGTTGACCGACGCGCAGCGCGGGTCGTTCGCCGAGATCGCCGTCAAGGGCGTCACCTTCAACGGCCAGGTCTACGGCGTGCCGTACGCGGTGGAGAACCTGGCGCTGTTCCGGAACACCGAACTCGCCCCGCAGGCACCGGCCACCCTGGAGGAGCTGGTCGCCGCGGGCAAGCAGCTCAAGCAGTCCGGCAAGGCGACCGAGATCCTCTCCATGCCGGTCGGCCAGGTCGGCGACGCCTACCACATGTACCCGCTCTACACCTCCGGCGGCGGCTACCTGTTCGG
This sequence comes from Plantactinospora endophytica, assembly GCF_016862915.1. Lineage (GTDB taxonomy): Bacteria > Actinomycetota > Actinomycetes > Mycobacteriales > Micromonosporaceae > Plantactinospora > Plantactinospora endophytica. The sequence continues at coordinate 9,668 of NZ_BONW01000002.1, forward strand.
CGTCAAGCCGGACGGCGAGTACGACCCGAAGGACGTCGGGGTGGGTAACCCGGCCTCGATCGCCGCCTTCGAGAAGATCCGCAAGCTCGGCGAGAAGGGTGACGGTGCGCTGAAGCGCTCGATCGGGCACGAGAACGCGCTCTCGCTCTTCACCGGCAAGAAGGCCGCCTTCATGATCAGTGGTCCGTGGTCGATCGCGGACGTGAAGAAGGCCGGGGTGAAGTACGAGATCGAGCCGATCCCCGGCTTCGCCGGTGCCAAGCCGGCCCAGCCGTTCGTCGGGGTGCAGGCGTTCTACGTCGCGGCGAAGGGCAAGAACAAGGCGATCGCCCAGGAGTTCGTGGCCAACTACGTGACCAAGCCGGAACTGGCCAAGGTGCTCTACGACGCCGAGCCGCGACCCCCGGCGCTGACCGCCGCGTTCGACCAGGTGAAGGCGTCCGACCCGGACGTCGCGAAGATCATGGACGCCGGCAAGGGTGGCGCGATCATGCCGGCCATCCCGGCGATGGCGAACGTCTGGGACCCGTTCGGCAAGGCGTCCGCGGCGATCGTCGGCGGTGCCGCCGTACCGGCGACGGTGACGGCGGCCGGCAAGTCCATCACGGACAAGATCAAGTAGCCGGGCGGGAGGTCGGACGTGGCCGGAAAGGCGGCCACCCCGCTCCTGGACCGTGGTGGCCGGGAAGCCTCGGACGAGGTGCCCCGGCCACCACGCTCGGTGGGCCTGGGTGGGCAAATCGGAAAGATCGTCGCGCTCTCGGTGACCGTCGCGCTGGCGGTGTGGGCAGCGTTTCCGCTGGTCCAGCAACGGCAGTGGCTCGGGCTCGGCATCGAGATCGCCGTCGTGGCGGTGATCTGCTACGTCTACCTGTCGCCCCGCCGGGTACCGACCAAATACCTGCTGCCGGGCACCCTGCTGCTGATCGCCTTTCAGGTGGTGCCGGTGCTCTACACCGTCGGCACCGCCGTCACCAACTTCGGCGACGGGCACCGGGGCAGCAAGGCCGAGGCGGTCGTCGCGATCCAGACCTCCTCGGTGACCAGGGTGGCCGGCTCCACCGAGTACGCCCTCTCGGTCGCCACCCGGGGCACCGCCGGCACCGGCCCACTGGTCTTCCTGCTGGTCGACCCGGCCGGGGCTGCCTTCGTCGGGGACGCCGACGGGCTGCGGCCACTGTCCGGGGCGACCGTCAACGGTGGCCGGGTCACCGCCGCCGAGGGGTACTCGCTGCTCAACATCGGTCAGGCCGCCGCTCGGGGACCCGAGGTCACCGAGTTCACCGTGCCGACCGACCGGGGCGCGATCCGGGCGCAGGGCATCTCCGCCGCGTACGAGGGACAGGCCGGTCGGCTCTACGACGCCGACTGCGACTGTGTCCGGGAGACCGCCACCGGAGCGGTGTGGCGGGCCGACGACGACGAGGGCGTCTTCGTGAACGACGTGGGCGAACGGCTGGCCCAGGGCTGGAAGGTCAACGTCGGGTTCGCCAACTTCACCCGGATCGTCACCGACGGCGCCGTCGCCGGCCCGTTCGCCGGCATCCTGGTCTGGAACCTCGCCTTCGCCGCCGGCTCGGCGCTCGGCACCTTCGCGCTCGGGCTGCTCTGCGCACTCGCCCTGCACTCGCCGAAGCTGCGCGGCCGGCGGATCTACCAGATCCTGCTGATCCTGCCGTACGCGATGCCGTCGTTCGCGATGCTGCTGATCTGGCGGGACATCTTCAACACCGACTTCGGGCTGCTCAACCGGATGCTGGACCTGGACGTCGACTGGTTCGGCGGCACCTGGTCGGCCCGGATCGCGGTGATCCTGGTGCAGTTGTGGCTCGGGTACCCGTACATGTTCCTGGTGGCCACCGGGGCGTTGCAGGCGATCCCGAAGGAGGTCGGCGAGGCGGCCCGGATCGACGGTGCCGGGGCGTGGCAGCAGTTCCGCCGGGTCACCCTGCCGCTGCTGCTGGTCGCGCTCTCGCCGCTGCTGATCTCGTCGTTCGCGTTCAACTTCAACAACTTCACCGCGATCTACCTGACCACCGAGGGGGCGCCGTTCCCGGCCGACAACCCGGGAGCGGGCGGTACCGACCTGCTGATCACGTACATGTTCCGGCTGGCCTTCGACGCGCAGGGCGCCCAGTACGGCTTCGCCGCCGCGATCTCGGTGGTCATCTTCGCCATCGTCGCCGTCATCTCGGCGGTCGCCTTCCGCCGGACCCGCGCGCAGGAAGAGGTGTACTCGTGAGCTGGGTGAAACAGGTCGGCTGGCGGCACCTGGTCGGGATCACGGCGGTGCTCTTCTCGCTCTTCCCGATCGTCTTCGTGGTCTCGGCGGCACTCAACCCGCTCGGCACGCTCTCCTCCAGCGAGCTGCTGCCGACCGGGTTCACCCTGCGGAACTTCGTCGACCTGTTCGCCGAGCACGCCTTCGTCAACTGGTACGGCAACTCGCTGCTGATCGCCGGGCTCGCCTCGGCGGCGGCGATCTTCATCTCCATGCTGGCCGCGTACGCGTTCAGCCGGATGCGGTTCCGGGGCCGCCGGGTCGGGCTGCTCTCGCTGCTGATGATCCAGATGTTTCCGCAGTTCCTGGCGGTGGTGACCATCTACCTGATGTTCACCACCATCACCGATCTCTGGCCGGCGGTCGGCTTCAACACCGCCTGGGGGCTGATCCTGCTCTACCTCGGTGGCGCGCTCGGAGTGAACACCTGGCTGATGAAGGGCTTCTTCGACACCGTGCCGAAGGAACTCGACGAGTCGGCCACCATGGACGGCGCCTCGCACGCCCAGGCGTTCTTCCGGATCATCCTGCCGCTGGTGACGCCGATCATCGCGGTCACCGGGCTGCTGGTCTTCATCGCCACCATCAACGAGTTCCTGCTGGCCAACGTCTTCCTCACCGACACCGAGGCGAAGACGCTCTCGGTCGGGCTCTACGGGCTGCTCGGCGGCGAGTCCCGGAACACCAACTTCGGGATCTTCTGCGCCGGCTCGCTGCTCACCGCGATCCCGACCGTGCTGGTCTTCCAGTTCCTCCAGCGCTACATCGTGAGCGGGCTGACCGCCGGCTCGGTAAAGGGCTGACCATGCCGCCGACGACCCGCTCGACGAAGGGATGACCATGCTCGGGCTGCCCCACCACGACGGCTCCGAACTGCACGTGCCGCAGCAGGCGCCTGCGCTCGGCGAGACGGTGCCGGTCTTCGTCCGGACGCCCGCGTCGGTGCGGTCGGTCCGGGTCCGCTCGGTCGCCGACGGCGAACCCCGGTACGGCACCGCCGTCGTGGACCGGGAGGTCGGCGGGGAGCGCTGGTGGCGGGCCGAGGTGCAGGTGCGAAACCCGGTGACCAACTACCGCTTCCTGGTCGACTCCGGGCCGTCCGGCGGCGGGCAGCGCTGGCTGAACGGGCGCGGTGTCTTCGGGTACGACGTGCCGGACAACAGCGACTTCCGGCTGGTGGCGTACGACCCGCCGCCGGCCTGGGCACGCGACGCGGTGGTGTACCAGATCTTCCCGGACCGGTTCGCCCGCTCGGCCGGCGCCGACGGTCGGGCGGTGCCGGACTGGGCCATCCCGTGCGACTGGGACCGGACCCCGGTGATCGGTCGGGGCCCCGAGACGCCGTACCAGTTCTACGGCGGCGACCTGGACGGCATCGCCGAACGGCTGGACCACCTCGACCGGCTCGGGGTGAACACCGTCTACCTGACTCCGATCTTCCCGGCCCGCTCCAACCACCGGTACGACGCCGCCACCTTCGACGCCGTCGACCCGCTGCTCGGCGGCGACGCCGCACTGGCCCGGCTCGGCGCGGCCGTGCACGCCCGGGGCTGGCGGCTGCTCGGCGACGTCACCAGCAACCACACCGGGGACAGCCACCGGTGGTTCGTCGACGCGATCTCCGACGTCAACTCCCCAGAGCGCGGGCTGTACTACTTCGATGAGTCCGGCGACTACGAGTCCTGGCTCGGCGTGAAGTCGCTGCCGAAGCTGAACTGGGGCGGCGCCGAGTTGCGCCGCCGCTTCCTGGCCGGGCCGGACTCGGTGCTGGCCCGCTGGCTGCGCCCGCCGTACGGGCTGGACGGCTGGCGGGTGGACGTGGCCAACATGACCGGCCGACGCGGGCGGGACGCGTACACCTCCGAGGTGGCGGCGGCGCTGCGCGCGGCGGTGGTGGCGGCGAAGCCGGACGGGCTGCTCGTCGCCGAGCACGGGCACGACTTCACCGGCGACCTGGACGCCGACGGCTGGCAGGGCACGATGAACTACGCCGGCTTCTGCCGTCCGGTGTGGAACTGGCTGCGCGTCGACGGGCTCGACCTGCCGGACTTCCTCGGCGTACCGGACGGGGTGCCCCGGCGGGCCGGGCCGGAGGTGCTGGCCACGATGCGGGCTTTCGGCTCGCTGGTCTCGTGGCGGGCGCTGACGCACTCGTGGCTGCTGCTCGGCTCGCACGACTCGGCCCGGATCCGCACCGTCGTCGGCGACGCCGACCGGCAGGAGGTGGCCGTCGGGCTGCTCTGCACCCTCCCCGGTACCCCGATGATCTTCGCCGGAGACGAACTCGGGCTGACCGGGCGCAACGGCGAGGACTCGCGTACCCCGATGCCGTGGGCGCGGCCGGAGAGCTGGGACGGTGCGACGTTCGACCGGTACCGCGGACTCGTCGGGCTGCGCCGGTCGCTGCCGGCACTGCGGCACGGCGGCCTGCGCTGGGCGTACGCCGACGCGGACAGCCTGGTCTTCCTGCGCGAGTCGCCGACGGAGTCGGTGCTGGTGCTGGCCCGGCGTGCCGCTGCCGCCCCGATCCGGCTGTCCGGCCTGCCGCCGCTCGACGACGCCGTCAACCTGTACGGCGGAGCGGACGCGCTGCGCCCGGACCAGGACGGTGCGCTGACGCTGCCCGGGGACGGCCCGACCTTCCAGGTGTGGCGGCTGCCCTGAGTCTCACTTCGACTGCGGGTCGAGCACCTCGCGCATCCGGTTCACCTCGACGGCCTGTTCGAAGGCGATGTTCCGGGCCAGTTCCCGGATCTGCCGGTCGACCCCGTTGACCAGCACCTCCTGGGCCATCGCGATGGCGCCCTGGTGGTGTGCGCTCATCATCTCGACGAACATCCGGTCGAAGTCCGTACCGGTCGTCGCGGTGAGCCTGGCGATCGCCTCCGGGCTCTGCATGCCGTGCATGGTCGCGTGCTCGTGCCCGGTCCCGCCGAGCAGCGAGTCGAGGTTGCGGTCCCGCAGCCAGCTCTTCAGCACCTCGACCTCGGGCTGCTGGCCGGCCCGGATCCGGTCGGCGACCGCGATCACGCCGGTGCTGCCGGCCCGCTCCGGCACCAGCGCGGCCATCGCCAGGGCCTGCTCGTGGTGCGGCACCATCATCGAGACGAAGCGGATGTCGGCCGCGTTGTGCTGCGCCCCGGGCGGCGGGGTGAGCTGGTCCGGCCGGAGCACCTGGGCCGACTCCCCGGGCCGGCCGGGCCGGATCACCGGGGCCGTGCCGATGGCCTGGGTGGGCAGCACGGTCGGGGTGGCGACCGGAGTCGCGGTCGCCGGGGCGGCAGCGGGCCGGCCGGGCGGATCGTCCCCGCCGGCCGCGAACCCGGCGATGCCGACGGCCAGCAGTACCGCCGCCGCCTCGACGAGCGCGAGAAACACGATCGCCGGTCGGCGACTGCTCCCGGCCACGTTCCTGGCCAACACCACAGCGTGAACTCCCGTCCGCCCTGCCGGCCGGTCGTGGCGTAGCCGGGGCTCCTGCACCCGGGCCGGGTCGTCAACCCCGGGTTGGCCGATGGTAGCCCGGCCGCCGGAACGGTGGAAGATCCAGTACGCCCTGACCTCGGGCCGCGGCTGCCTGCCCGTCCCGCCCGGACCCGTCCCGACGGGATGGCTTGCGTCCTACCTACTTCTCAACGCCGTGGCTGGCCAGCAGGGCGCGTACACCGTCGAGATAGGTCTTCGGGTCGGGGCCGGCGGCGAGCACGCGTTGCAGTACGAAGCCGGGGACCAGGCCGAACAGGACGGCGCCGACCGCCTCGGGATCGGCGTCGGCCGGCAACTCGCCGGCCTGCTGGGCCCGGCGGGCGAGGACGACGAAGCGGGCCCGGAAGCCGCTGTAGAGCCGGGCGACGAAGTCGGCCAGCGCGGGATCGCGCAGCGACTCGGCCCAGACCTGCACGGCGAGCGGGAACACGCCGTCCGGGCCGGTCTGGGCCTCGACGAACTGGAGCGCCCGGTCCAGCGCCTCGACGAGGGGGAGCGGCGGTTCTGCCGTGGCGAGGTCGGCGAAGAGGTCGTCGGCGCCGTCCAGCACCGACTGGGCGATCGAGGTGACCAACTCGTGCTTGCTGCTGAAGTAGCGGTAGACCGCGCCCACCGAGAGCCCGGCCTCGCTGATCACGTCCTGCATCGAGGTGGCGTGGAAGCCGTTGCGCAGGAAGCAGCGTCGGGCGGCGTCGAGGATCTGCTGGCGTCGGGCCGCCAGATGTTCGTCGGATACGCGTGGCACGGCACACATTGTAAAACGAACGCTCGTTCTTGACTGCTGGGCAGGGGCGGAGGACTCTCTTTAAGAGAACGAGCGTTCGTTTTCGAAGGAGTCCCGAGATGACTCGTCCACCGGCCCGGTCCGGGCCGTCCGGTTCCGCCCCGTCCACCCCCGGGTCGACCAGCTCCGGATCGACCAACTCCACCCCGGCCACCTCGGCGCGGCCCCATCGACCGCTGCGGGTCGCCGTGCTGCTGGCCGTCGCGGTGGTGCTGTTGCAGTCGCTGCTCATACCCCTCTTCGCCGCTCCGGCGGCCCACCTGGAGCCGCGCGACCTGCCGGTGGTGGTCGCCGGCCCGGCGTCGGCCACCGACCAACTGGTCGCCCGGCTCGACGCCGCCGCGCCGGGCGCCTTCGACCTGATCCGGCTTCCCGACGGCGCGGCGGCCGACCGGGCACTGCGCGACCGGGAGGCGTACGCCGCCTTCGTGGTCGGCCCGGACGGGCCGACCCTGCACACGGCGAGCGCCGCAGGCCCCACGGTGGCGGCGCTGCTCACCCAGGCGGCCGGGCAACTCTCCGCCGGGCAGGCGACCGGCGGGCAGCCCGTCCGGGTGGTCGACGTGGTACCGGCCGACCCGGACGATCCCCGGGGTGCCGGGTTCGCGGCCGGCTTCCTGCCGATCGCGCTGACCGGCATGGTGGCCGGGGCGCTGCTGTTCCTGCTGGTGAGCGGTTGGGTCGCCCGGCTGGCCGGCCTGGTCAGCTTCGGACTGCTCGTCGGCGTCGCCGGACCGCTGGTGCTACAGGGCTGGCTCGGCCTGCTGCCCGGTGACCCGCTGGCCGTCGGGGCCACCCTCGGGCTGGTCGGGTTGGCCGTCGCGGCCACCGTCTGCGGGCTCGGCGCGCTGCTCGGCCGGCCCGGGCTCGGCCTCGGCGCGGTACTCGTCTTCCTGGTCGGCAACCCGCTCTCCGGAGTCGGTGCGGCGCCGGAACTGCTGCCCCAGCCCTGGGGCGCGGTCGGCCAGTGGCTGCCGGTCGGCGCCGGTGGCACCCTGCTCCGCTCCACCGCGTTCTTCGACGGCGCCGGGGCGACGACCCCGCTGCTGGTCCTCACCGGGTACGCCGTGGGCGGCCTGCTGCTGGTCGCCCTCGGCCACCTCCGACAGGCGAAGCCCCCCGCCCCGACCCGCCCCGACCCGATCCCCACCACGCCCGCCGCCCCCGCCGCAGCCCCCGCGCGGTGATCGCCGCGCGGTGAAGATCGTGCTCGTACGGCGATGGAGTGCCTTCGGAAGGTCCGGGAAGGCACTCCATCCCGGAAAGAGCGCGATCTTCCCCGCGTCGGCGCGGGAAGAGCGGTCTTACCGCGTCGGGGCTGGTTGGGGTGGTAGGGCGGGGGGCGGCGTTGGTGGAGGGGATGGGGGAGGATAGCGGCCGTGGAACCTCTCCGGCTGATCCTCCTCTATGCCCACCTGATCGGGTTCGCCCTGCTGCTGGGCGGTGCCGCCGCCCAGTACGCCACCGGACGGATCCGGATCAACCCGCTGATGCTCTGGGGCGCCGCCATCCAGGTGCTGACCGGGATCGGACTCTCCGCGCCGCTGCGGGACGGCGACGAGCCGGCCCCGGCGAAGCTGGCCACCAAGCTGGTGATCGGCTTGATGATCTTCGTGATGGTGTTCTTCTCCCGGAAGCGGGAGGAGGTCAACCGCGGCCACTTCCTGGCGATCATCGGACTGACCCTGGTGAACGCCGCGATCGCGGTCTTCTGGCGTTAACCCGCAGCCCGAATTGTTAACCCGCCGGCCGGGCCACTCCGGACGCGCCGCCCGGGGCAGAACACGCGAAACGGGACGTCCCATAGGTCGAGGCCACGCATCGGACGGGCCTGGCAGTGATGTCGCGCACCCTGAAGTTACGTAAGGGTAACGGGCACTCAACAGTCAGGCACGATTGTCGGCCGGTGGACAGGCGCGGGCGTACGCTCCCGTCCGTAACGTGGGACAGCCGGCGGCAACGCGCAGGCCGGCTTAGGGCTGCCACCGCGGTGGGCGGTGTGCAATGGGAAGGAGACCGTCTTGCGCTCTGTGCGTGGGATGCGGATCGTCTCGGTATTCGCGGTGGGCGGGCTCGCGCTGGGCGCCGCCGCCGCGTGTGGTGAGGCACCGAGCGATAGCAACGCGGGCGGCGCCGCGGCCGAGAAGTACACCGCGTGCATGGTGACGGACGTCGGAGGGATCGACGACAAGTCGTTCAACACCTCCGCCTGGGCGGGACTGGAGGCGGCCAAGGCCGCTGACAGCAAGATCGATATCAAGTACGTGGCGTCGAAGGCCGAGGCCGACTACGAGCCGAACCTGACCCAGTACGTCAACCAGGACTGCGACTTCATCCTCGCCGTCGGCGGACTGATGGGCGAGGCCACCTCGAAGATCGCCAAGGCGAACCCGGACCAGCAGTTCGGCATCGTCGACGCGAAGCTGCCGGAGAGCAACGTCTTCCCGATGCAGTTCGACACCGCGCAGGCCGGCTACCTCGCCGGTTACCTGGCGGCCGGGATGACCAAGACCGGCAAGGTCGGCACCTACGGCGGCATGAAGATCGGTCCGGTGACCATCTTCATGGACGGCTACGTCGACGGGGTCGCCCAGTACAACAAGGTCAAGGGCAAGAACGTCCAGGTGCTCGGCTGGAACAAGCAGACCCAGAACGGGTCGTTCACCAACGACTTCGTCAAGCAGGACGAGGGCAAGAAGGTCTCCGACACCCTGGTCGCGCAGGGCGCGGACATCGTCATGCCGGTGGCCGGCGGTGCCGGTCTGGGTACCACGGCGGCGGCGCAGGCCTCCGGCGGCAAGTACTCGGTGATCTGGGTCGACGTCGACGGCTGCCAGAGCACCCCGAACTGCCCGGCCCTGATGACCACCGTGGTCAAGAACATCTCCGACGCCGTGAAGGACGCCGTGGTGACGGCGGCCAAGGGCGAGAAGCTGGCCCACGACCCCGGCTTCCTCGGCACCCTGGCCAACAACGGCGTCTCGCTGGCGCCGTACCACGAGTTCGACAGCAAGGTGCCGGCGGAGCTGAAGGGCGAGATCGACAAGCTCAAGGCCGACATCAGCTCCGGTGCGATCAAGGTCACCTCGGCCAGCCAGCCGAAGTGACCCCCGGGTCGACCGTCCGACCAGCTCGGGCGGTCGACCGGTACGGCTGCGACGCCGACGATCCGGTCGCTCCGACCGTCGTGGAGACAATTCTCCGCGCCGATCGGGGCGACCGGTTTCTACACCGGCCGGGACGGCCGGGAAACCGGCGACGGCGGGCCGAACAGCCCGTCGCGATCGCCGGATGAGACCCTGTCGACCCGGTCGGAGCAGCAGCTAGGCTGCACCATCGCCCGCACTCCAGGAGGTTGCGCTGAGACTCGAACTGCGCGGCATCACCAAGCGGTTCGGTGAACTGGTCGCCAACGACCACATCGACCTGACGGTGGAGCCAGGAGAGATCCACGCGCTGCTCGGCGAGAACGGCGCAGGCAAGTCCACCCTGATGAACGTGCTGTACGGCCTGCTCCAGCCCGACGAGGGCGAGGTACTGGTCGACGGCCGGCCGCTGAACGCCAAGGGACCCGGCGACGCCATCGCGGCCGGCATCGGCATGGTGCACCAGCACTTCATGCTCGTCCCGGTCTTCACCGTGGCCGAGAACGTGATGCTCGGCGCCGAGCAGGTCCGGGGCGGCATCGCCGGCTTCCTCGACCGGCGCCGGGCCCGGCGCCAGGTGACCGAGGTGTCCAGCCGCTACAACCTGCGGGTCGACCCGGACGCGGTGGTCGAGGACCTGCCGGTCGGCGTACAGCAGCGGGTCGAGATCCTCAAGGCGCTGACCCGGGACGTCGACCTGCTGATCCTGGACGAGCCGACCGCCGTGCTGACCCCACAGGAGACCGAGGAACTGCTCGGGATCATGCGGTCGCTCAAGGAGTCCGGCAAGTCGATCGTCTTCATCACGCACAAGCTCAAAGAGGTCAAGGCGATCGCCGACCGGATCACCGTGATCCGCCGGGGGCGTACGGTCGGCACCGCCAGCCCGAGCGCCAGCGAGGACGAGCTGGCCGCGCTGATGGTCGGCCGCACGGTCAACCTGACCGTGGAGAAGGCCGCCGCCGCTCCGGGCGAGCCGGTGCTGGAGGTCGCGGGCCTGGTCGTCGACGACGAGCGGTCGGTACGCGCGGTCGACGGCGTCGACCTGACCGTACGGGCCGGCGAGGTGCTCGGCATCGCCGGTGTGCAGGGCAACGGCCAGACCGAACTGATCGAGGCGCTGATGGGACTGCGCCCGGTGCTCGGCGGCACGGTGAGCCTGGCCGGTCAGCGGATCGACGGCTGGCCGACGAAGCGGGTGCTCCGGGCCGGCGTCGGCTACGTACCCGAGGACCGTAGCGTCGACGGGCTGGTCAAGGAGTTCAGCGTCGCCGAGAACCTGGTCCTGGACATCTACGACCGGCCGCCGTTCGGCTCCGGCCTGGTACTCCGACCGGACGCGATCACCGCCTCGGCCCGGGAGCGGATTCCGGAGTTCGACGTACGCACCCCTTCGGCGGAGGCGGCCGTCGGCACGCTCTCCGGCGGCAACCAGCAGAAGGTGATCATCGCTCGGGAGATGTCCCGGCCGCTCAAGCTCTTCGTCGCGGCCCAGCCGACCAGGGGGGTGGACGTCGGCTCGATCGAGTTCATCCACCGCCGGATCATCCACGAGCGGGACATCGGCACCGCCGTACTGCTGGTCTCCAGCGAGCTGGACGAGGTGATCGGGCTGGCCGACCGGATCGCGGTGATGTACCGGGGCCGGATCATCGGCATGGTCGGCCCGGACACCCCGCGTGAGGAGATCGGCCTGCTGATGGCCGGCATCACCGACGCCGAACAGCCTGGCATCACCGACGCCGAACAGATCGACGCCGAGCAGACCGGGGCCGCCGACGGCAGCGGTGCCGGGTCGGCCGCAACCCCCGACGGGCCGGCGACCCCGGCTCCCGACGTCGCCGGTAGCGAGGACAACAACCCATGACCGACGTGAACGAGCCCGGGACAGCGTCGCCGGAGAAGATCCCGGCCGGGCGGCGGCCCGAGACCGAGGCGGTCGGCGTGGTCGGCGAGGCCGGGTCCGAGCGCCCGGTCGCCGGCTCCGGGGACACCCCGGCCGATTCCGGGGGTACGCCGCCGGACGGTGGCGGGCTGACCGACCGGCACGGCGGCGGCCGGCAACTGCTGCGGGCGTTCGTGCACAACCTCTGGGCGGCCAACACCGTCACCGTCACCGTGCTGGCGATCGTGCTGGCCACGCTGATCGGTGCCGTCCTGATCGTCGTCTCCGACCCGGACGTGCTCGCCACCTGGGGTTACTTCACCGCCCAGCCGTCCGATGCGCTGAACGCCAGTTGGACGGTGGTCAGCGAGGCGTACGCGAACCTGTTCAAGGGCGCGGTCGTCGACCCGGCGGCGGTGCAGGCGTGGGCGAACGGCACCGGCGGCTGGCAGCCGGTCTTCGCGCCGATCTCGGAGACGCTGACCTACACCGCCCCGCTGGTCTTCACCGGGCTGGCGGTCTCGCTCGCCTTCCGGGGCGGCCTGTTCAACATCGGCGCCCAGGGCCAGGCCACCATCGGGGTGATCCTGGCCGCGCTGGCCGGCTTCCTGCTCCCGCTGCCCCCGGTGGTGCACCTGATCGTGGCCGTACTGGCCGGCGCGCTCGGCGGGGCGATCTGGGGATTCGTCCCCGGTTTCCTGAAGGCGCGTACCGGTGCCCACGAGGTGATCACCACGATCATGCTCAACTACGTCGCGATCTCCTTCCTGGCCTGGATCATCGTGCAGGACGGCGTACACGATCCGGACCGGACGGACGCGATCAGCCGGCCGGTGGACGGCTCCGCGCAGCTTCCCCGGCTGCTCGGCAGCGACCTGCGGGTACACCTCGGCATCGTGCTGGCGGTCGCCGCCACCTGGGCGGTCGGCTGGCTGCTCAACCGCTCCACCTTCGGCTTCGAACTGCGGGCGGTCGGCGCCAACCCGGACGCCGCGCGGACCGCCGGGATCAGCGTCGGCCGGACGTACGCGCTGGTGATGGTGATCGCCGGGGCGCTCTCCGGGCTCGGCGGCGCGAACATGGTGCTCGGCAGCACCGCCACCGCGCTCACCCCGCTGGTGATCGCCCAGATCGGCTTCGACGGGATCCTGGTGGCACTGCTCGGCCGGGTGAAGCCGTGGGGCGTGGCGCTCGCCGCGCTGCTCTTCGGCGCGCTCCAGGCCGGCGGCAACCGGATGCAGTCGTACGCCAGCATCTCGCTGGAACTGGTCACCGTGCTCCAGGCGCTGATCGTCATCTTCATCGCCGCGCCGGCACTGGTGAAGGCGATCTTCGGGCTCCGGGCCGCCCGGGCCGCCCGGTTGTCCACGAGCATGGCAAAGGGCTGGTGAGCCAGTGAGTGCGAGGAGTGAGCTTGCGAGCCCCGCAGTCGCGAACGGAAGGCGGCACTGATGTCCACCATGGCTGTCGAGGACGTCGCCGTCGCGGTGCGTACCGGCTTCTGGACCCGGGACCGCAAGATCGGCGCCGGAGCCCTACTGCTCGGGCTGCTCGCGGCGGGCCTCTTCGGCTCGCTCGCCACCGGTGCGGACGCGCGGTTCACGCTGAGTGAGGATGCCGGCGGCGCGGCGCTGGCCGTCGAGGGCACCTTCGGGGCGATCCTGTTCGGGCTGGTCGCGGCGGCGGCCGGGGCGGCACTGCTGGCCGGGCTGCCGAAGCGCTGGTTCGTGCCGCTGCTCGGGGTGGCGATCGTCGGGGTGGTGCTCTCCTTCCTCTGCTGGCAGGTGTCGGCGGCACCGACCGGGCAGAACTTCATGCCACTGGTCAACATCGTCCGGGGTACCTTCATCCTGGCCCTGCCGTTGATCTTCGGCGCGCTGGCCGGGGTGCTCTGCGAGCGGTCCGGCGTGGTGAACGTGGCGATCGAGGGCCAGTTGCTGATGGGCGCCTTCGCCGGTGCCCTGGTCGGCACGATCGCGGCGAGCGCCTGGGTCGGGCTGATCGCGGCGGCCCTGGGCGGCGCCCTGATCTCGCTGCTGCTGGCGGTCTTCACCATCCGCTACCTGGTCGACCAGGTCGTGATGGGCATCGTGCTGAACCTCTTCGCGGTCGGCCTGACCGGGTTCCTCTACGAGCGGCTGATGCAGCCGGAGGCGACGAAGTACAACCAGCCGCCGAGGTTCGAGGCGTGGCCGATCCCGGTGCTGTCCGACATCCCGGTGCTCGGGCCGGCGCTGTTCCGGGGCAACATCTTCCTCTACCTGGCCCTGATCCTGGTGGTGGTGATCCACGTCGCGCTGTTCCGTACCCGGTGGGGGCTGCGGACCCGCTCGGTGGGCGAGCACCCGACCGCCGCCGACACCCTCGGGGTGAAGGTGCTGGCGCTGCGGTACCGGAACGTGCTGCTGGCCGGCATGGTGGCCGGGGTCGGCGGTGCGTCGTACACCCTGGCGCTCTACACCTTCAGCAAGAACATGATCGGCGGCAAGGGCTTCATCGCGCTGGCGGCGCTGATCTTCGGACGGTGGAGTCCGACGGGCGCGCTGCTGGCGGCGCTCTTCTTCGGCTTCGCCGACCAGCTCGGCACCTACCTGAGCGCGATCGACAGCAGCATTCCGAGCGAGTTCCTGGCGATGCTGCCGTACCTCGCGACCCTGCTGGCCGTCGCCGGCCTGGTCGGCAAGGTGCGGGCGCCGGCCGCCGACGGCAAGCCCTACATCAAGGGCTGACCAGCGGCGGGGCAGGATGGGGACGTGACCATGGAGATTGACTGGGCGAAGCTGCGGGCCGCCGCCACCGACGTGATGCGGCACGCGTACGCGCCGTACTCGAACTTTCCGGTCGGGGCGGCGGCGCTGGTCGACGACGGCCGGATGGTGGTTGGCTGCAACGTCGAGAACGCCGGCTACGGGGTGACGCTCTGCGCCGAGTGCGGGGTGGTGTCGGCGCTGCACGCCTCGGGTGGCGGGCGGCTGGTCGCGCTGTCCTGTGTGGGTGCGACCGGTGAGCCGTTGATGCCGTGCGGGCGGTGCCGGCAGCTTCTCTGGGAGAACGGTGGGCCGGAGTGCCTGATCGAGGCCGATCCCGTTCCGCTGCGGATGGCGGAGCTGCTGCCGCACGCCTTCGGGGTGGAGGATCTCGAAGCGATCGCGGCGTCGGTGAAGGTGCCTCCGGTGCCGGAGGAGCTGGCCGCCTGGCGGGGGCGGGGGACCGTCTTCGTGCACCCGGACGTCTCCGGTGGGCGGCAGGTCTGGACGGGATACTGGGAGCGGGCCGCCGGGGACGCCGAGGGGGCGCAGACCGGGGTACTCGAGGAGGCGCCGACCTGGGACGACCCGGCCGAGGCGGTGAGCTGGGGGCAGGCGCGTACGCCCCGGGTGGTGGTGGTCGACGCGGACGGGGCGATGTTCTGGGCGGGTGAGGGGGAGCCGCCGGCCGAAATCCCTCGACGTTGGGGCGTCTGAGTTTTCCCGTCCGGCCCGGTCCGTCGCTGCCGGTGTCGTGGGTTGTTTTCGAGCTGGTCGGTGGCTGGGCTGAGGGGGTTCCCCCGCGTGGCGTGGGTGGGCCGGGGCCTGCCGTGCCCGGCTCCGGGCGGTCAGGCTTGATCCCTCCGCCGGGCACGGCAGGCCCCGGCTCGGTGGGCGCTGGCCGTACGGCGGTGACAGGTCCGAGGTTTCGGCAACGGCGCCGGGATCCGATGAGAAACGTGAGGAAGAGCTGTGGGTGGGTTTGCCGCGGTCGACGTGATCCGGGTGAAGCGGGACGGCGGGGTGCTCTCCGACGAGCAGATCGACTGGGTGGTGGACGCGTACACCCGGGGGCTGGTCGCCGACGAGCAGATGTCGGCGCTGGCCATGGCGATCCTGCTGCGGGGCATGACGGCGGGCGAGATCGCCCGGTGGACCGCCGCGATGATCGCCAGCGGGGAACGGCTGGACCTGTCCGGGGTACGCCGGCCGACCGTGGACAAGCACTCGACGGGTGGTGTGGGTGACAAGATCACGCTGCCGTTGACTCCGCTGGTGGCGGCGTGTGGTGCCGCCGTACCGCAGCTCTCCGGGCGAGGGCTGGGACACACCGGCGGGACGCTGGACAAGCTGGAGTCGATCCCGGGATGGCGGGCGGCGCTCGGCAACGACGAGTTCATCGCCCAGTTGGGCGAGGTCGGCGCGGTGATCTGCGCGGCGGGCGAACGGCTGGCGCCGGCAGACCGCAAGCTGTACGCGCTGCGTGACGTCACCGGGACGGTGGAGGCGATCCCGCTGATCGCCAGCTCGATCATGAGCAAGAAGATCGCCGAGGGTACCGGCGCACTGGTGCTGGACGTGAAGGTCGGCTCGGGCGCGTTCATGAAGTCGGAGGCGGACGCCCGGGAACTGGCCCGGACGATGGTCGAGTTGGGCGGCGCGCACGGGGTGCGGACGGTGGCCCTGTTGACGGAGATGTCGACGCCGCTGGGGCTGGCCGTGGGGAACGCGGTCGAGGTGGCCGAGTCGGTCGAGGTGCTGGCCGGGGGCGGGCCGGCCGACGTGGTGGAGCTGACCGTCAGGCTGGCCCGGGAGATGCTGGACGCGGCGGGGCTGCCGGACGCCGACCCGGAGCGGGCGCTGCGGGACGGCCGGGCGATGGACGTCTGGCGGGCGATGATCCGGGCCCAGGACGGCGACCCGGACGCCCCGCTGGCGGTCGCCCCGGAGGTGGAGGTCGTCCGGGCGGACCGGGACGGCTTCGTGGCGGCTGTCGACGCGTACGGGATCGGGATCGCGGCGTGGCGACTCGGCGCGGGACGGGCCCGTAAGGAGGACCCGGTCAGCGCCGGGGCCGGGGTGCTGCTGCACCGCAGGCCGGGAGATCCGGTACGCGCCGGTGAGCCGCTCTACGAACTCCGGGCCGACGACCCGGACCGGATTCCGGCGGCCCGGGCCGTCACCGAGGCGGCGGTGTCGATCTCGGCGGAGCGGCCGGCCCTGCCACCGCTGGTCGTCGACCGGATCGGTTAGTCAGTCTGTCTCCGGTCCGATCGGCGCCGCGCATGTCGGACCGTACCGTCGGGTCGTCGGTCTGCCGGCCCGTCGGCCCGATCCGGGGCGCCGGGCGCCAGGTGGATCACGCTGCCGGGGTGGTCCGGGTTGGACGCGCGGCGCCGGCACGACTGCCACGCCGAGCGCCCATGGTGTACGCGCTGTCGACCCGCTATCCTCCGTCGCCGGGGGGTAGCACGGGGTGCGCGGTCGGCTCGACGCCGAGCTTCACCGCACCCGGTGCCGTGGGCGCCGCGCGCCCGAGGCGACTCCGACGTGACGGGAAACAACGTTGTGACCGTATCCGCTCCCGACCCGCAGGCGGTCCGGGCCGCCAACGTGACCGAGTTGCAGCGGTTGGGGCTGCCGGTGCCACCGGAGCAGTTTCCGCTGGTCTGGGAGCCGGGCGACGCGGTCGAGTTGCGACCCACCGCCGAGATCGAGGCCCGGACGGCCGTACTGCACCTGGTGCTGGCGCGGTGCTTCGGCATGCCGCCGGAGGCGGGGATGAGCTGGCTGCTCGGCTCGCACCTGGTGGAGCAGGTGACACCGCCGGAGTGGCAGTTCGTGATGGGCAGTCGGGGCGACCACCGGTCCTTCGTACTGCACCACGACGCGGTCTTCGCGCTGGCCTGGGTACTCGGACTGAGCCGGCACCTGGATCCGACGGAGCCCAGCGACGAGCGGCTGATGGAGCAGTTGCCCAACCTGGCGGCGGGGGAGAACTTCGGCCAGTGGCGTTCGCGCACCCTGGCGGCACCCCGGGACGCGGCCGAGGTCGCCGCCGTACTCGACTTCTACTACTGCCTCGACTGGGGTTACCTGGAGGCGGAGCAGGAGGGGCTGCGACTGCCCGGGATGATCGACAGCAACGCGATCGGGCAGCGGCGGTGGGCGCTGGAGTGGGCGGTGGTGTTCCGGGGGCCGTTCCACGACCCGCCCGCCGGCTGGGAGGAGATCGACCTCTCCACCTGACTGCGGGCGGCATGCTCCGACTGCGGGCGGTGTGCTCTGGTTCCGGGCGGTGTGCTCTGGCTTCGGGGGGCGCTCAGTGTGGGCGGTGGGCGGCCACCTGGACGGCGATCGTCACCGGGATCGGCTCGGGCAGCTTGTCGATCAGCCGGTCGAGCCGGGCGGGGTCGGTGTGCCAGGCGCTCGGGCCCATGCCGACCAGGGTGCGTACCTCGGTCCGGTCCAGCCGGAGCGTGTCGCGGTGCACGGCTGTCCCGTCCGGCGTGAAGTGCTCGGCCAGGCTGCCGGCCACCCGGGCCTCCTTGGCCGGGTCGACCCGGAGCAGGCCGAGCCGGTCGACCAGTTCGCCGAGGTGGTCGGCGGCCGGGGTGACCACCAGCAGCGCGCCGTCGTCCCGGAGTACCCGGCGGAACTCCGGCCCGTTGCGCGGGGCGAAGACGTTCAGCAGCAGCCCGGCGGCGCCGTCGGCCAGCGGCAGCCCGCGCCAGGTGTCGCAGAGCGCGGCGCCGGCCCGGGGATGGGCGCGGGCGGCCCGACGCAGCGCCGGCTTGGAGACGTCCAGCGCAAGCCCCGCTGCGGCGGGCAGGGCGTCGAGCACCACGGCGAGGTGCCGGCCGGTGCCGGCTCCGGCGTCCACCACCAGTTCCGGGTACGTCTCCGTCGCCGCCCCGACGACCGCCCTGGCGAGGTCGGCGAGCGCTGTCGAGATCAGGTCGTAGTGGCCGGCACCCAGGAACTCCTCCCGGGCGGCCACCATCGCCGGACTGTCCCCGGAGTGTGTGGCCCGCCCGGCGGTGAGGTTGACGTACCCCTGCCGGGCCAGGTCGAAGCGGTGCCCCGCCGGGCAGCCCAGCGCGGCCACGGCGGTGGGCGGTACGCCGGCCAGCGGCCGGCCGCAGACCGGGCAGCGAAGCCGCCGCAGGACCTCGGGAGGCACCCCGTCACGATAGTGCGCGGGCCGGACGGGGCCCGGCGGTGGCCCGGTCCTCCAGCCGACCGGTGGTCCCGGCGCGGGTCGGAGCGGCCGGGACACTAGGGTCGGGGGATGGTGGCAATCGGCTACGAAGAGATCGTCCGGGTTCCCAAGGCGTTGCTGCACGACCACCTGGACGGCGGGCTGCGCCCGGCGACGATCGTGGAACTGGCCGGAGCGGTGGGGCACCGGTTACCCACCACCGACCCCGAGGAGCTGGGCCGCTGGTTCGTCGAGGCGGCCGACTCGGGCTCGCTGGAGCGCTACCTGGAGACCTTCGCGCACACCGTGGCGGTGATGCAGACGGTGGAGGGGCTGCGCCGGGTGGCCGCCGAGTGCGCCCTCGACCTGGCCACGGACGGCGTGGTCTACGCCGAGGTCCGGTTCGCCCCGGAGCAGCACCTGGAGCGGGGCCTCGGTCTCGACGACGTGGTGGAGGCGGTGCTGGCCGGCTTCGCCGAGGGCGCCGCCGAGGCGGCGGCGATCGGACACCCGATCCGGATCGGTACGCTGCTGACCGCCATGCGGCACGCCGCCCGGTCGCAGGAGATCGCCGAGCTGGCCGTCCGGCACCGGGACACCGGCGTGGTCGGCTTCGACATCGCCGGTGCGGAGGCGGGCTTCCCGCCCACCCGGCACCTGGACGCCTTCGAATACCTGCAACGGGAGAACTTCCACTTCACCATCCACGCCGGCGAGGCGTTCGGGCTGCCCTCGATCTGGCAGGCGATCCAGTGGTGCGGGGCGGACCGGCTCGGCCACGGGGTACGCATCGTCGACGACATCACTCCCGGGGACGCCCGGCCGGTGCTCGGCCGGCTGGCCGCGTACGTCCGGGACAAGCGGATCCCGCTCGAACTGTGCCCGTCGTCCAACGTGCAGACCGGTGCGGCGCCGTCGATCGCGGAGCATCCCATCGGGCTGCTGCGCGACCTGCGGTTCCGGGCCACGGTCAACACCGACAACCGGCTGATGAGCGGTACCTCGATGTCCCGGGAGATGGCGCTGCTGGTCGAGGCGTTCGGCTACGGGTACGCGGAGTTGCAGTGGTTCACCATCAACGCGATGAAGAGTGCCTTCATCCCGTTCGACGAGCGGCTCGCCATCATCAACGAAGTGATCAAGCCGGCGTACGCGAAGCTGCTCTCCTGACGGTTACCCGACTCCGGCGGATGTCCGGATGAGACACCGGGCGGCCGGCATGTCGCACGATTTCCGGCACGCTATCTCTTTCGGCAGCGAAAACTGCCGGGCCGGCCCAGTCGGGATGTCCGGCCGGCCATTCGATGGTCCGCACGGATCGCGTAATCCGGCACTTCGACCTTGCCGTACCGGACCGGTCGGGCAATGGTTCTCTCCGCTGTGCGAGTGCCAGGCTCGTGGGTGACACCGGAGCCGGACGCAGCCACCCGACGCGAGGGCGTAGGGTTTCCCCGTGCCGGTAACGTTCGATACGTTGCGGTGCGGGTCCCGGGTACGGGCCGACCAGCGAACGTCCATCTGGACGGTCGATGGCAGTAGAGCATGGACGGGATGCGTGACTACCCTGGGTGACGCCAGAAAGACAGAATGCTGTCAAATCGCGGGGACATCCCGATGCGCTTCCAGTCGGTGACAACCTGGGCTTTCTCTTTGAGTTGCGGCGTGATGGAATCTCGGAGGTCCGACCCGCCCGGGTCGGTCGATCAGCGGTGCCCTGGGCCATTGGCCGGGCACTGGATGGGAAGGCGGTGACGTGAGCAAGCGGCCGAAGACATCAAGCCCGATCCTGTCGCGTCTCCGCTGGCCGGTCGCCGGCCGGCTGCGCGACATGCCGATCTGGTCGAAGCTGGGTCTTATCATGATCGCGCCGACCATCGCGGTCGTCGTGGTCGGTACGACAAGCATCGTCGACCACATGGAGACGTTGGACGACGCGAACCGGGCGCACAACCTGGCGACGCTCGCCCAGACCTCCGGCAAACTCGTGCACGACCTGCAGGACGAGCGGGCGGGCGCGGTCCTGCTGCTCGGCTCGCGGAACGAGGCCGCGAAGAAGACGAACCGCGACGCCTACAGCAAGGTGCACCCCGAGGTCGACAAGGCCAAGGGGCCGTATTCCGAGCGCCGGGCGCAGCTCGACGAGCTGCCGGCCAACTTCGACGCGCTGCTCGGCCAGATCGACCAGGGCCTGGCCGACCTGCCGGGGATCCGCAGCCAGGTCATCAACTCCAAGCTCAAGCTGACCGACGCGGCACAGTCGTACGAGGGTCTGATCAACGACCTGCTGAACATCCGGGACCTCGCCTCGCAGCTCGCCGGCGATTCCTCGCTGAGCGACCGGATGCGGGCCGCCGCCGCCAACGCGCGCGGCAAGGAGTTCCTGTCGATGCGCCGGGTCGTGGTGCACCGCGCCCTGATCGACGGTCGGCTGACCGCCGCGTTGCAGACCGACTACATCGCCACCGAGACCGGTCAGCAGCAGGCGTTGCAGACGTTCAAGGCGATCGCCACCGGTCCCGAGTCCGCTTTCTACGACGAGACGGTCACCGGCGCCGACGTGCGTGAGGTCGACAGCTACGGCGGCTGGATCCGGGGTCGGACCGACGAGGGCATGGCAGACGCCCCGTTCGACGCCGAGGACTGGGACTCCGCCATGGTCGGCAACGCCGGGCTGATCCGCGCGGTGGAGGGCCGGCTCGACGCCGACGTGCTGACCGAGGCCAGTGCGCTCCGCGACGACGTGCAGCGGCAGGTCTTCCTGGAGACCGGTCTGCTGCTGAGCATGCTGCTGCTGGCGGTGCTCTTCGCGTACCTGGTCGCCCGCTCGATGGCCCGCTCGCTGCGCGAGCTGCGGCACGGCGCGCTCTCCATCGCCCAGTACGGCCTGCCGCACGCGGTGTCCCGACTGCGTGACCCGCAGGTGACCGCGCAGATGTCGCCCGTACAGGTCGCCAACCAGATCGCCGAACCGCTACCGGTGCGGAGCAAGGACGAGTTCGGCCAGGTCACCGAGGCGTTCAACGCGGTCCACCTGGAAGCCGTCCGGACCGCCGCCGAACAGGCCGCCCTGCGGGCGTCGGTCGCGACGATGTTCGTCAACCTGGCCCGCCGTTCGCAGATCCTGGTCGACCGGCTGATCGGCCACCTGGACCGGCTGGAACGGGGCGAGGAGGATCCCGACCGGCTGGCCGAGCTCTTCCAGCTCGACCACCTGGCCACCCGGATGCGGCGCAACGACGAGAACCTGCTGGTGCTCGCGGGTGCCGACTCGACCCGGGTGCAGCGCGAGCCGGCGGCACTGATCGACGTGCTCCGGGCCGCGCAGTCCGAGGTCGAGCACTACACCCGGATCGAGTTCGGCATGGTCGACCGGGATCTCGAGGTCCAGGCCAGCGCCGTCAACGACCTGGTGCACCTGGTCGCCGAGCTCTTCGACAACGCCACGGCCTTCTCGCCGCCGGACTCGCAGGTGATGGTGGAGGCCCGCCGGGTGGGTGACCGCGCCACCCTGTTCGTCGAGGACCGGGGCATCGGCATCACCGCCGAGCAGTTGCAGGACCTCAACGAACGGCTCGCCACGCCACCCGCCGTCGACGTGACCGTCTCCCGGATGATGGGTCTGGTCGTGGTCGCCCGGCTGGCGTCCCGGCACGGTGTCAAGGTCGAGCTGCGGCCCGGCCCGGACCGGGGCACGGTAGCCGACGTCACGCTGCCCACCTCGATGCTGATCCCCCGGGCCCTGTCCGGCCGGACCCAGCAGCCCGGTGGTCTTCCCCCGCTCCCGCCGGAGCCGGCCGCCCGTCCGGCGCTCGGCGCCCCGCTCGCCCTGGAGAGCGGCCCGGCCACGCCGTCGCCCGCACCGACCTTCGGCGACCGCGACCGCAGCCGGGACGTCTCGCCGCTCGGCCGGCCGTACGAACCGGCCATGAACGGCGGCGGGCACACCAGCGAGCCGAGCCAGCCCCGGGACATGCCGGCGTGGTCCGACCTGACCGGTGCCCGGGCCGGCCGCAACGGCAGCGACCCGTTCACGCCGAGGCTGCCCAACGGGCACGACATCGAGCCGCTGCCGCAGCGGCGGGCCACCGAGCAGGACGCGTCGGGTCTGTCGACCAACGAGACGACGATGTCCGGCTTCATCCCACGGCAGCGTCCGGTGACGCCGGAGCCGCAGCCGAGCGGGCTGACCGCGCTGCCGCCGGTGTCGGCACCGCCGGTCTCGGCACCGCCGGCCGGGCAGCCGCCGGTCTCCGCGCCGCCGTTCGGCCTGACCTCGCCGCCGCAGGCGCCGCCACCGGCACCGATGATGCCTCCGGCAGCGCAGCCGCAGGCCCCGGCGTTCAACGCGCCGCCGGCCTGGCCACCGGTGAACGCGCCGGAGCGCGAGGCCGCCGCGCCACCCGTTCCGGAGCGGCTGGCCGCGGCGCTGGACATGACCGCCGAACTGCCCCGGATGGCCCGGACGCCCGCCACCGAGGCGTCGGCGAACGTGGAGGCCCGGCCGAAGTTCGCCGACGAGACCATGGAACTACCGATCTTCCGCGAGTTGGAGTCGGCCTGGTTCCGCACCCGCCGGAAGCCAGAGGAGACCGGCGGTCAGCCCCAGGGAGCCGGTACGGCTACCCAGACGACCGGCCAGGCCGTCGCGGTGGACACCGCCGTTCCCGACGCGGGCCAGGCCGGAACCGCAGCAACGACAGGCAACGCGGCGGCGCACGGGCCGGGGCCTGGCGGCCAGCAGCCGGCGGGTCGGCCGGTCACCAACGGCACCGGTCGACCGGGTGAGCCGGCAGGCGGTTGGCGTACGGCTGCGGACGACGGTTGGCGGGCAGCCATGGCGGCTACGACAGCCGCCAGGACGACGGATGTCCAGACGACTCAGACCGGACTGCCCAAGCGGGTACCCATGGCGCAGTTGGTGCCCGGGGCCGTGGAGAAGCCGACGACTTCGGTGCAGCGTCGGACGCCGGAGGCGGTACGCGGGTTGCTGTCCGCGTACCACCGTGGGGTGCAACGTGGCCGCACGCATCCGACGGACGACCAGTCGACCAACCCGGAGGGGACTCCGGCAGGGCAGCAATCCCCGCAGGCCGACGTGGGCCCCGCGAACGCAAGCGGCCAGAAGGAGCATGAAGGATGACATCTACGCAGGATCTCGGTTGGCTGTTGGCCAACTTCGCCGATCGTGTGCCCGGCGTCGCCCACGCGATTGCCGTCTCCGCGGACGGCCTGCTCCTCGCGTCGTCACGGGACCTTCCGCGCGACCGGGCGGATCAGCTCGCCGCGATCGCGTCCGGCCTGGTCAGCCTCACACAGGGGGCGGCGCGCTGCTTCGAGGGTGGGGCGGTGTTGCAGACGGTCGTCGAGATGGACAATGGTTTCCTGTTCCTGATGTCCATCTCCGACGGATCGTCCTTCGCGGTCCTCGCCGCCCGGAGCTGTGACGTCGGGCAGGTGGGTTATGAGATGGCACTGCTCGTCGACCGGGTGGGTGACGCGTTGACGCCGCCACCCCGGGCCGCCGCGGGGATGCTGAGCTAGGTGGTACCCGGCCGGTGCGCCTCGCCGGCTGGTGCGACGACAATGGAACAATGACGAACTCCAGGCTTTGAGTCTCGGGCACGACGAGAAGGGGGTGAACGGCGATGATGGCCGAACGCGACGAGCCGACGGGCGCGCTGGTAAGGCCATACGCCGTTACCCGTGGTCGTACCAGGCCGAGGCTCGACATCGCGCTGGAGGCGCTCGTCGAGACGACGGTGCGCGGTCGGTCCGCCGGTAACGGCAATGGCGGCCAGGGCCGGGAGCATCAATACATCGCCGCGCTGTGTGATGGTCGGCTGCAGTCGCTCGCGGAGATCGCGGCGCGGATGCAGTTGCCGCTCGGAGTGGCTCGGGTCCTGATCGCCGACATGGCCGCCGATGGCCTGGTGGCGGTGCACGAACCGACAATTCTGGACGACTCAAACGACGCGGTGGGCACTGAACTGCTGGAGAGGGTGCTGAGTGGACTTCGCAGGCTCTGACATGTCGCACCGCCCAACGGCCGGGCGCGTGACATCGGCGAAGATCGTCATCGCCGGTGGCTTTGGCGTCGGCAAGACAACACTGGTCGGCTCGGTCTCGGAGATCACGCCGCTGACCACCGAGGCGATCATGACGTCGGCTGGTGTGGGTGTCGATGACACCCGCCAGGTGCCGGGCAAGACGACCACCACGGTCGCGATGGACTTCGGTCGGATCTCGATCGACCGGGACCTCATCCTTTACCTGTTCGGCACCCCGGGCCAGACGCGGTTCTGGTTCATGTGGGACGAACTGGTACGGGGCGCGATCGGTGCGGTCGTCCTGGTCGACACCCGTCGGCTGGCCGACTGCTTCGCGGCCATCGACTTCTTCGAGCACCGGCGGCTGCCGTACCTCGTGGCGATCAACTGCTTCGACGGTATGCAGTACCACGACCCGCAGGACGTGCGGGACGCGCTGGCGATCTCGAGTGACGTGCCGGTCGTCGCGTGCGACGCCCGGAACCGGGAGTCGACCAAGCACGTGCTGATCTCGCTGGTCGAGTACGTGCTGACCATGCGGCGCTCGCGCGCCGTCGCCCCGGCCTGACCGGCGCGGTACGTCGCCCGTCGGGAGGCCCGGCCGTAGGCCGGTGCCGTCACGCCCGACGCGGTCGCCCGGCCCGCGCCGGGTAGACGGCTGCCCGTACTCCGGCGGCGACGGCGCGGTACGCGTGCTGCACCGTCAGCCGAGTCCGCCCGTGCGACGCCACGCCACCGTCTCCATGGCACCGCCCCCACGGCACCGTCCACTGTCGTGACAGCGGCGGACGGCGACAGGTGTCGGCGCCATCCGCTCCGGCGGTCACCCACCCGGCCCGATCCGCTGCCGTTTGATCGGGGGCCAGTCCCGGTCCACGTTCGGCGGCCGGCAGGCCGCATCCCCGCACCGTAGGCCCGTGACGGTTTCCCGGGTCGCAGACGGTGGATCGGACGACTCCACATCCCCGGCAGGCCAGTACCGGCGGACCGGCGAAGGTTGTCCAGAGATTCCGTCGACCGGCACGAGCCGGCGCAGCGGCACCAGCCGGCCCGGCACAGCGGTACCAGCCGGCACAGTGGACCCGGCGACACCGGCAGACCCGACGACGGGCAGACCCGGCGCCCAGGCAGACGCGACGACACAGGGCAGTGGACCGGCGCGCGTGGCAAGGCCGGCACAGTGGACCGAGAGGTCAGGAGACCCTGCTCCAGGAGCCGGAGACCACGGTGAAGACCCCGAGCGAGTCCGGCTCCATCCCGCCATGCCGGATCGGCGCGAACGAGTACGCCCCGGCGATCCCCTCGGTGATCTGCGTACCCAGGTAGGCGCGCAACCGGCCACGGTCGACGCTCTTGCCGAGCCGGGCCGCGTTGACGACCAGCCGTAGCGAGTCCGAGGCGTACGGCGCGAAGCCGCTGAACGAGCCGTGCAGGTGGATGTAGCGGTAGATGAAGTCCCGCCGGTCCAGCCCGGCCGTGGTGGTGTTCGTCAGCGCCGAGCTGCCCAGCGAGCCGGGATGCACGACGTACGCGCCCTCGACCGCCGCCGCGTTCGCCTCCGACAGGGTGTCCTCGGCGACCGCTCCGGCGTCGAAGAAGATCCGGCCCTCGAAGCCGGTCTGCCGCAGTGCGCGGGCTGCCGTACCGGAGAACGGGGCGGTTCCCCAGACGACCACCGCCTCGGGGTCGGGGCCGGTCACCTTCCGGGCCGCCGGCCGGAAGTCGGCGTTCTCCTCCTCGGGCAGCCTCGTCACCCTGACGAGGTCGACGTCCACGGCCCGCAGAGCCGCTGTGAGGGCCCGTACGCCCGAGTCGCCGTGCGCGCCCGCCGCGGCCAGCAGGCCGACCTTTTCGAGGCCCTGCGAGCGAATCAGCGCAGCCAGCGCCCGTGCCACGTCGCGGGCGTCCGGGGTGAGCTTGAAGATGTACGTCCGTTGCGCCAACGGCACCGTGAGGTTGTCGGCGGCAGCGTAGGAGATGAACGGCACCTGCTGCTGCTGCGCGATCGGGATGATCGCCAGTGAGGTCTCGGCGAGGCAGCCGCCGACCAGCGCGTGTACGTTCTCCCGGGTGGCCAGCTCGGTCGCGTGCTGGGCGGCGAGCCGTGGCTCGCTGGCGTTGTCCCGGATCACCAGCCGGAGACTCCGGCGCAGGTTGCCGACCTGTACGCCGCTCTCGTTGAGCTTGTCAGCCGTGATCTTCAGCGCGCGTTCCTGGAGTACGCCGAGTGCCCGGCCGACGCCGGTGAGTTCGAGACTGGCGCCGACGACGAGTTCCCGTGCGCCGGGACCGCTCGGTCCGGAGTTGCCCTCGTCGTTCCGCCCGCAGGCGGCGATCAGGGTGGTGGCCGCCGCCGCGAGGAGGCCCCGGCGGCTCAGCGTCCACGCCTCGACTGCCGATTCGGCCATCGTGCCACCTCCATACGCTGGTCGTAGGTGTCGCCTACGGTCCCGGGGTATGTTGGCGGCCCCTGCCAGGCGTCGTCAACTCCCGTCAGTGTGGTGAGAAACACCAGGTAGACGTACATCTGAGGCTGATTGGCCAGTCAGCCGACGGGGTCTGTCCGGACGGACCGCCCGGTCGGTCGACCGGTTGGTCCGGACAGCGCGGAGCGTGTCCAGCCGGCCACGCGCAGCCGCGCCGACCTGCGAGGACATTCGACGGACGGTGCGGGCACCAGCCGGCCACCACTCCCGCGATCGTTGCCCCGCGCCGACCGGGCCACGGCACGTAGACGACGACCGTCCACGGCACGTAGATGAGGACCGGTCCACGGCAGGTAGATCTGGTGGGCACCGGTCCCGGTCGGTCCGCTGATGCGAAGACCCGCACCGGCGCCGCCCGAGGATTCGGACGGCCGGTGCGGGTCTCGGTGGAAGAGCGCCGCCGGGTCGGTCGGTCAGGAGCGGTAGCCGGCGGAACGGTACTCGTAGTCGAGGTTGTCGGCCCGCTCGTCCGGGTCCCGGCTGAAGTCCCAGCCACCCGCGGCCTCCCGGCCCGGCCGACCGCCGACGGCGTAGCCGCCGATCTCCTGGCCGCGCCGCCAGCCCCGGAAGTAGCCGGTGGTGTGTTCGGCGATCCGGGCCGCGTCACGCACGATCCGCAGTGGCCGCTCGTCCCGCAGCGGCGAGCCGGGCACCAGGTTGGCCTGCGGCACCCGCTTGGGCAGGCCGGCGTTGGTCGAGGCGCCGACGGAGGGCTTCGCCGCCTGCTGGGCGGCCTGCCAGCCGCTGTCGGCCTTCGACGCCCACTCGATCTCGTCCTCCTCGGACTGGCCGGTGAACCAGGCGGACCTCACCGCGCCGAAGATCAGCAGGTCGCCGTCGCCCTCGTCGGACACGGGCGGGGCGCTCGGCTCGACGCCGCGGCGGGGCAGGCCCGACCCGGTCGCGGTCGGCTCCTCCCGATCCACCAGTCGCAGCGGCGGGTTGTCGGTGGGAAGGCTGGCGCGCAGGCCACGGTCCGCCAGCGGCGGCGGCGGTGGCGGCTCGACCAGGCGCAGCGTGGGCGGCTCCGGCGGCAGGTCGTCCGCCTGCCACGGCGGAGTCACCCGCCCGTCGCCGGGTGCCGGGCTGACCGGTGCGTCACGCTGGCCGGACTGCCCACCCGGGTATCCCGGATAGCCGGACCCGGTCGACCGGGCGTCCTGCTCGTCGTCGGAGTTCATCAGCGGCCAGTTGGCCCGGGAACCGGGCGGCGGTGCCGGCGGCTCGGGCCGGGCGGCCGGCAGCGAGACGGTCAGGCCGGCTGCGGAGATGGTGCCGGGACGGGACGCCGGGTCCCCGTTGGTCTTCGGCCGGGGTGTGATCGGCGTCGGCCGCCGCTCGTTGCGGGCGCTGTTGATGGCCGCAGTGGTCAGGGTGGCCCGGAACGGCTCGCCGGCCTCGGCGGGCGGGATCGGGCTGCGCTGCGCCGGCGGCATCGGAGTCATCCCGGGCGGCGGGGGCGGCGGCGCGGAAACCGGCCGGTTCGCCATCGGGTCGCCCTGGTACGCCGGTGGCGCGGAGGAGGGCATCGCCGAGCGGGACTCGCGGGGCGGGCCGGAGACCGGTACGACCGGCATGGAGAGCGTGGCGGCCGGCGACAGCGGCGGCGCGGACGAGGGGGTGACCGGTGGCGGCGCCATCGGCGGCGGCGCGACCGGTGACGGCGCGACCGGAGGCGGTCCCATCGGCTGGGGGGTGGCCGGGCCGTTGCCGGCCGCCGCCGGCTGGTGCCGGGTGCGCCGCCCGGAGCTGGGTACCGGCTCGCGCGGTGCACCGGGCAGCCCGGTGCCGGCCGGCGCCGACGTGGGTACCTCGGCGGCACTGCGTCGCCCGGCCCGCCGGCCCGGAGCCGACGGCGTCGTGACGACCCGGGCGCTCAGGGTGGCGACCAGCGCGTCGCAGCCGGCGTCGCAGGCGCGTACGGCCGCGACCGCCTGCCGTACGGTCTCCGCTGCGGCGGAGGTGAGGGCCTTGTTGGTGGCGGGGCCGCGCCGGGGCGTCTCCGCGATGGCGACCCGCAGCGCGGTGACCGCCTCGGTGATGACGTCGGCCTCGGCGACACCGTCGGCGGCGAGGTGCGCGGCGATGGCGTCGGTGGCCACCGAACTCTCCCGGCCACGCGCACTCGTCCCGCCGAGCATGCCCGGCTCGGGCAGCGCGTCCAGTACGGCCAGCGAGACCGGCTCGGCCGGGTCGGGGTACGCCCGCAGCGCCGCCGGGTAGAGCTCGCGCAGCACCTCGCGTAGCGCCACGGCGGCGGCGTGCCGGCCGTTGGCGAGTGCGGCGTGCGCGGCGAGTACCGGCTTGAAGCTGATCAGCTCACGCGGCGGTGGCAGGGTGGCCGCCGAGAGCGCACCAGCCTGCAACGCCCGGGCGAGCCCGACGGCCCGGCGCTCGGCCGGGGCGGACTCCCGCTCCTCGGCCGACTCGTCGTCGGCGAACCGTTCGGCGAAGTCGTCGACGGAGTCGTCGTCTGCGATGACCAGGGGACGACCGGCGGCGCTCAACAGCGAGGTCACCATGTGGTCGTCGCTGTCCGCCGCCACGGCCGCGCCGCTCGGTCCGCTGCTCCGTTCGACGAGCACCGTGCCGAGCTGGGCGTACCCGGCCGGGTCGTCGGTGATCTCGCAGACATGGAGCAGCCTGCCTGCGTCGTCGACCACCGCGGAGGTCAGCGTCGCGCCGGCCGAAGCCGGCCGACCCGCCGTATCCGCAGAGGCCAGACCGCAGTACACCCGCACGAGCGCCACGGCGTCGTCCTCCTCCCGAGACACAAGTGGTGTGCCAAAGACTGATGCTCCCTGGTAAGGGGTCAGTCGCGCCAGTCCACGGCGGCAGAGATCTTGCCGATAATCGTGCGCCACCCGAGACTTGCGGTTTGTGCCCCGATTTTCTTGAGTCGCCGCCGACCCCGGAATTTGCCGAGGCCGCCGGCTTCGGTCGCCCGGAGCGCCTCGTCGAGGTCGTCCAGGCTGGAGCCGGAAGAAAGCATATCCAGTACGGCGGGAAGCCGGAGCGCGTAGGCCAGGTCGCGGGCCACCTCGCCGGCCTCGATGAGCAGCGTCGCGTCCCAGACGTCGTGCCCGCCGCGAAGGTTCTCCACGACGAGGTCTAGCTCGTAGGAGTCCTCGTCGAGCGGGGCGACGTCGGCCGGCGTGATCCGCTCGGCGAGCCGGTCCCAGGTGTCCAGACCGGCCAGATCGTGCGGCGCGCCGGACTTGACGAATGTGACAAGTGCCTCAGGACTCTTGAAAAGCAGGAGCTTGCCGCGGTGGGTGAGGAAGGCCGGTACCTCGTCGGTCTCCTCCTCGATTTCCTCGGCCTTTTCGGCGTCCGCGTCGGCGTCCTCGGCCTTGCCGTCCCGCTCCGCGTCCTCGCGGTCGGCCTCGGCGAACTGGTCGGCGAGCTCCTCGTCGAGGATCACGACCGTCTCGTCGTCCTCGTCCTCGTCCACCTCGGCCTGCCGCGACCTGCTGGCGAAGAGGTCGTCCTGCTCCCGGTCCTCGATGTCGGTCGGGGTCAGTTCGCTCGCCGGGCGGTACGTCCGCAGGGTGAAGCCGGAGCCGCTGGGCAGGGCGATCTCGACCGGATCGATCCGGGTCTCCGCCCAGAGCGACCGGTCCGTGCTGCCGGACGTCGCCGCGCCGTCGGCGTCGGTGTCGTCGGTGGTTTCCGAGGAGCCGGCGTCGACCTGCCCGGGGTCGACAGCCCCGTCGCTGCCGGCGGGCTCGTTGCCGGGCTCGGTGTCGGGCCGGTGGGACGACTGGCGGGCCACGCTGACCTCCGTGTGCGCTCGATATGGGCACCCGACCCGGCGAGGGAGCCGGCGGATCGGTGACTCTGCGCACACACCCTAGTAGGCCGGCGGCGGGCGTGGATGCCGGCACCCCGTTGGACTTCCGTGCATATATTAGTAGTCTTGCTACTTATGAACGCCCAGGCGCTGCACGGCCATCTCGATGCGCTGCTGCTCGCGGTGCTGGAGCGCGGTGCGCTGCACGGGTACGCCATCATCGAAGCGCTCCGGGCCCGCAGCGGCGGCGTACTCAACCTGCCCACCGGGACCATCTATCCGGCGCTGCGCCGGCTGGAGCGGGCCGGCTACGTCAGCAGCGCCTGGAGCACCGTCAACGGCCGGGAGCGGCGGACCTACGAGCTGACCGGCGCCGGGCAGCGGGCCCTCGCGGGCGAGCGGTCCAACTGGCAGGAGTTCAGCTCGACGGTGGGGCAGTTCCTCGGCGGCGGCACGCTGCCCTCGCCCGGCACACCTGCCTGATCCGACGCGCTGCCCTCGCCCGGCACCCTGGCTGATCCGGCGCGCTGCCGTCGCCTGGCACCCCTGGCTGATTCGGCGCGCTGATTCGGCCCGTCGTGCCAGGTTGGCGGCTCAGGAGCCGACGGAGAGGTGGTCGCGTTCCGCGCCGGCCTGGCGCAGCCACTGGTCGCGGTACCAGCCGGACTGCTCGACCAACTCGGCGTGGCTGCCCCGGTGCGCGATCCGGCCCGCGTCGAGCACGATGACCTCGTCGTACCGGTCCAAACCGGACAGCCGGTGGGTCACCAGCACCACCGTACGGTCCGGACCGGCGTGTGCGGTCGCCGAGGCGAGCACCCGGTCGGCGGCACCGGGGTCGAGACCCTCGGTCGGCTCGTCCAGCACCAGGATCCCGGCCGGGGCCGCGAGCAGGGCTCGGGCCAGCAGCAGGCGTTGGCGCTGCCCGCCGGAGAGCTGACCGCCGTCCTCGCCCACCACCGTGTCCCAGCCGGCGGGCTGCTGGCGTACCCAGTCCAGCAGGCCGGCCGCCCCGGCCGCGCCGGCCAGTTCCTCCTCGGTCGCCCCGGTCCGGCCGAGCAGGAGGTTCTCCCGGACCGAGGCGTGGAAGACGTGTGCCTCGGCGAGCAGCCCGCCGACGATCCGGGGCAGCCGTTCGGCGGGCTGGTCGGCCAGGTCGACGCCGTTCAGGGTGACCCGGCCGCTGTCCGGCCGGACCATGCCGGTCAGTACGCCGAGCAGACTGCTCTTGCCCGCACCGCTCGGCCCGACGACGGCGATCCGGCTGCCCGCCGGCAGGTCGAGATCGATCCCGTCGAGCGCGGGCGGGCCCGATCGGCGGTACCGGAGACGCACCCGCTCCACCCGGCAGTGCCACCGGCCCGCGACCTTCTCCGAGTCTGCGGCTCCAATCCCGACGGTCGGCTCCGGTGCGTCCGGCGGGCGGCGGTCCGGCGACTCCGGGCCGCCGTCGGCGCCGGTCAGCAGGTCGGCCACCCGGGTCAGGCCGGTACGCAGCCGGGTCCACTGCCGGGCCGCGCCGACCAGCGCCAGGGCGGCCTCGACGGCGGCGAGCGTGCCGACCCCGAGCACCCCGACGAGTACGCCGTCGACGCCGGCCCGGAGCGCCACGGTCAGCACGGCGGCGCTGGTCGCACCGGCGACCAGGATTCCGAGACCGTCCACCGCCCAGCCCAGCGCCGCCGTCCGGCGTTCCAGCCCGGCCAGTTCACGGGCCCGGGCGTCGGCCCGGTCCAGTGCCGCCCGGGTGGCGCCGAAGGCGGCCAGGTCGGCGGCGCCGGAGGTCAGGTCCACCGCGTCACCGGCGAGCGCACCGCGCAGCGGCGCCACCCGGGCGGCGGTACGCCGGGTCAGCATCGCCGCCAGCGCCGGCAGCACCACCCCGGCCAGCAGCAGCCCGCCGGCCAGGGCCAGCCCGGCGAGCGGCTCCACGGCGGACGCGCCGAGTACGGCGAGCAGGCCGACGAGCGCGGCGGCCACCCCGGGGACGAGTACCCGGAGCAGCAGGTCCTGCACCGCCTCGACGTCCGAGACGAGCCGGCTGAGCAGGTCGCCGGAGTGCCGCCCGGCGGAGTTCTGTGCGGCGCGGTGCTGTGCGGCGCTGCCGCGCCGGGCCGCCAGCGCGGCGAAGACCCGGGCGCGGACCTCGGTGACGACCCGCAGCGCGGCGTCGTGCCCGGCCAGCCGTTCGGTGTAGCGCAGCACGCCTCGGCTGATCGCCAGCGCGCGTACCGCGACGATCGCCACGGTGAGCGTGTCCAGCGGTGGGCGGCCGGCGGCGCTGACCAGCAGCCAGGTCGCGGTCGCCAGCAGGGCGAGCCCGGCGAGTTCGGTGCCGGCGGCGAGCAGGCCGGCGCCGAGCAGCCGACCGAGGTACGGCCGGGCCAGCCGCCAGACGACCCGTTCCGGTCGCAGCCTCACGCCACCACCTCCCGGTGCGTCTCCTCGACGGCAGGTGTCCCGGGCCCGACCGCCGGCCCGGACCCGAGCCGGGTCTGCTCGGTCACCCGGCCGTCCTCGACCCGGAGTACCCGGTCCGCCCCGGCCAGCAGCGTCGGCCGGTGCGCCACCAGCAGCGCGGTACGCCCGGCGACCAGCCGCCCGGTGGCGGCGAGTACGGCGGCCTCCGAACCGGCGTCGAGCCGGGCTGTCGGCTCGTCGAGCAGCACGATCGGGGCGTCCCGGAGGAAGGCCCTGGCCAGCGCGACCCGCTGCCGTTCCCCGCTGGACAGCCCGTGGCCGCCCTCGCCGAGCCGGGTGTCGAGACCCTCGGGCAGCCCGTCCACCACTTCGGTCAGAGCGGCAGCCCGGACGGCGGCCCGGACCGCCTCCTCCGGCGCGTCCGGCGCCCCGAGCCGGATGTTGTCGGCGAGCGAGGTGCCGAACAGGTGTGCCCGCTGCGGTACCCAGGCCAGTTGCCGGCGCCATCCGGCCAGGTCCAGGGCGGCGAGGTCGGTGCCGCCGACGGTGATCCGCCCGCTGCTCGGGCTGACGAAGCCGAGCAGCAGGTGCAGCAGCGTGCTCTTGCCGGCGCCGCTCGGCCCGACGACGGCGATCCGCTCACCTGGCCGGATGGTGAGGCTGACGTCCCGCAGCGCCGTGGTGCGCGGGTAGTCGACCGTGACCGACTCGAACCTGATCTCGCCGTCCGCCCGCACCCCGTTCGGAGCGCCGCCCGACTGCCCGGGAACGAGCGAGCCGGTCTCCGGTCCGACGAGCGAACCCGCCGGGCCGGGGGAGCGGACGGCGACCCGCTCCGAAACCTCGGTGCCGCCCGGACGGTCGATCGACCGTCCGCGCGGGCCGGTGCTTGACGGTTCGGGCCGGCCGAGGGCTGACGGCGGGCCGGTGGTTGCCGGTTCGGCGGGGTCGGTGGTGGGGCGGTCGGCCGGGCTGGTCGCCGAGGGGTCGGTGGCGGTGGTCGTCGGGTCGGGGTCGAGCAGGGTCAGCGCCTCGTCCAGTGCGGTCAGCCCCTCCTGGCTGGCGTGGAACTGACTGCCTGCGGCGCGCAGCGGCAGGAACGCCTCGGGGGCGAGCAGCAGCACCAGCAGCGCCGTCTGGAGGGTGAGGCCCCCGCCGAGCAGCCGGAGGCCGATCGGTACCGCGACCAGCGCGACCGAGAGGGTGGCGACGAGTTCGAGTACCAGCGCGGAGAGGAAGGCGATCCGCAGCGTCTTCATGGTCGCCAGCCGGTGCCGGTCCGCCATCCGGCGTACCACGGCGACCTGGGCCGGGGCCCGGCCGAACAGGTGCAGGGTGGGCAGTCCGCGCACCATGTCCAGGAAGTGGCCGCCGAGCAGGGCCAGCCGGCGCCACTGCCGCTCGGTCGCGGCCTGGGCCTGCCAGCCGAGCAGCGCACCGAAGATCGGGACCAGCGGCAGGGTCACCGCGATGACCAGTGCGGAGCTCCAGTCGGCGAAGACCAGCCGGGCCAGTACCGCCAGCGGCACCGTGACGCTCAGCACGAGCTGCGGCAGATAACCGGTGAAGTACGCGTCGAGCGCGTCCAGCCCGCGCCCGGCCAGCGTGGCGAGCTGGCCCGTACGCTGCCCGGACAGCCAGCCCGGCCCACGCCGGCCGACGGCGTCGAGCAGGTCGGCGCGGAGTGCCGCCTTGACCGTCGCCGCGGCGCGGGCGGCGACCGTCCCCTGCGCCCAGAGCAGGGCGGCGCGGCCGGCGACACTGGCCAGGAAGGCGGCCAGGGCGACCCGGTCGAGGTGTCCGCCGGCCGCCTCGGCGAGCACCGTGGCGAGCGTGGTGGCCTGGGCGATGACCAGTCCGGCGGCGGCGATCCCGAGCGCGCCGAGCAGCCCGAGGTGCCGCCGCGCACCGGGCACCCGGTGCAGCAGACGGGGATCGAACGGGCGGCGGCGGCGGCTCATCGGAGTCCCGGTGCGCCGGTGACCGGCGGACCCTGGCGGACGCGGTCGTCGGTCGGTGGCGGTACCCGGGACGGTGCCGGCGGCGGCAGCGTCCGGACCCGCCGACCCGGCCGACGACCATCGCGAATTCCCATACCACGCATCTTTTCGGTCAGCTTCCCTGACAGGACCAGTTTACTACGTGGTGTAGTAGAAGCTGGCGGCTCAGTGCAGGAACAGCGACACCGGCAGGCTGACCAGGGCAGTGGCCAGCACCAGCGCGGTCGCGCCGGGCAGCCGACCCGGCCGACGGGCCGCCAGCAGCCGCTGCACCCGGGCGTCGAGTTCGCCGTCCGCCATCCCGAGGGCGCCGACGGGGGTGACCCGGGAACCGGCACTGGCGAACCGTAGCAGGGCGGCGGCGAGCGGGCCGTCGGCGTGCAGTCGCCGGGCCTTGTCGTCGGCACGCATCTCCACCAGCAGTGCCACCGCCTCGTGCGCGGCGCGTACCCAGCGGACGCCGGGCAGCGCCCGGCACAGCGCGGTGAACGGAAGCAGTACCAGGTCGTGCCGCTCGTCGGCGTGCGCCCGCTCGTGACTGAGTACGGCCGCGAGCTGGGCCCGGTCCAGCAGGCTCAGGGTGCCGGCGCTGACCACCACCTGCGGGCGTACCCCGGGCAGGCAGTAGGCGGCGGCGCTGGGATGGTCGAGTACCAGCGCGCCGGGCGCGGCCGGATCGTCCCGGGCGACCAGGGTGAGCAGGTCCCGGTGCCGCCGCTGGGCGCGCAGCGCGCCGAGCAGGCTGCGCGCCGTCGAGCCGAGCAGTACCGCCGCCACGCCGAGGCCGATCCCGACCAGGCCGAGGTGGGTCACCCCGAGGCCGGGCGGCAGGTCGTCGCCGGTGAAGAGGTCGACAGCCAGCGCCCGCAGTGCCGAACCCGGACCCAGGCCGTACGGGGCGAGTCCGACGGAGATCGGCAGCCCGATCGCGGAGAGCCCGAGGGCCAGCCCGACCGCCTGCCAGCAGATGATCGCGACCCGGGGGCTGTGCCAGGCCCAACCGGCACCCAGCCGGCCGGAACGGGTCAGCGCCCGGGCGGCGAGATAGCAGGCCAGGACGGCGAGCGCGAAGTGCAGGGCGTACGTCATCGACTCAGACCTGCCGTTTCACGACGGGCGGCCGGTCGGTCGCCACCGGACCGGCCGTGGCCGGGGTGTCGCCGGCCTCCTCGTCGAGCGCCGCGCGCAGCACCTCGGCCTCGGTACCGGTCACCGAGCGGGCGAACCGGACCAGTGCGGCGTCCCGGCTGCCGGCCAGGTCCAGGGCGTCGAGCATCAGCCGGGCGATGTGCGCCTCCCGACTGGCGGCCGGCCGGTAGCGCCAGGCCCGGCCCTCCCGCTCGCGCTCGACCATGCCCTTGCCGGCCAGCCGGTCGAGCACGGTCATCACCGTGGTGTACGCCAGCTCACGGTCCCGCAGCGCCTCGGCCACCTCGCGTACGGTCGCCCCGGCACCGGCGCCCCGGTCCCAGAGCACGTCCATCACCGCACGTTCGAGATCACCGAGTCGCGTCACGCGACAATTCTACTACCCGCTGTCGTACCGGTCCGGCCCCGTCGCCCGCCGGCCGGAAACGCCGGAGTCCACGTACGCCTCGGTCGTGGTGCAGGACGGCCGACCGGGAGCCCGTCGCATCTGACCGGACCGGCCGGTGCGGCACCGGCCCGGGAAAGACACCCGGGCCGGTCACACACCCTTCGGGTGCCAGACGGTCTTGGTCTCCAGCAGCGCGGTCATCCGGCCGACACCGGGATCGGCGGTCCAGTCCACCGGTCCGGCGGCCGGCCGGAGTACCCGCTTGAGGTTGCCGGCGGCGGCCCGCTCCAACTCGGCGGCGAGTTCCGGGTCGTCGACCCCGGTCAGGTCGAGCGCGTTCACGTCCATGTGCCCGGCCAGCCAGGGCGCGGTCTCGGCCGGCCGACCGGTGAGCAGGTTGACCACCCCGCCGGGCAGGTCGGAGGTGGCCAGCACCTCGGAGAGGGTGATCGCAGGCAGCGGGCTCGCCTCGGCGACCAGCACCACCACCGTGTTGCCGCTGACGATCGCCGGGGCCACCACGCTGACCAGCCCGAGCAGGGCCGGCTCGGTCGGGGCGAGCACCCCGACCACGCCGGTCGGCTCCGGCGCGGAGAGGTTGAAGTACGGCCCGGCGACCGGGTTGGCGTTGCCGTACACCTGGGTCAGCTTGTCGGCCCAGCCGGCGTACCAGACCCAGCGGTCGATCGCCTCGTCCACCTCGGCGGCCGGCACGCCGAGGCCGACGAACTGGTCCCGCCGCCCCTCCAGCATCTCGGCGACCCGGTAGAGGATCTGCCCCCGGTTGTACGCGGTCGCGCCGGACCAGCCCTTGACCGCCGCCCGCGCCGCCAGCACGGCGTCCCGGACGTCCTTCCGGGAGGCGAGCGCCACGTTGGAGTTCTGCACCGGATACGACCGCCCCGACTCGCTGCGCGGGAACTTCCCGCCGATGAAGAGCTTGTACGTCTTGCGTACCGCAATCCGCTCAGACATCGAGGTACGCCTCCAGCCCCTGCCGGCCACCCTCCCGGCCGTAGCCCGACTCCTTGTAGCCGCCGAACGGCGAGGTGGGGTCGAACTTGTTGAACGTGTTGGCCCAGACCACTCCGGCGCGCAGCCGGTCGGCCATCCAGAGGATCCGGGAGCCCTTGTCGGTCCAGATTCCCGCCGAGAGTCCGTAAGGCGTGTTGTTCGCCTTCTCCACCGCCTCGGCCGGGGTCCGGAAGGTGAGTACCGAGAGCACCGGCCCGAAGATCTCCTCCCGGGCGATCCGGTGTGCCTGGCTGACCCCGGTGAAGATGGTCGGGGCGAACCAGAAGCCCCGGTCCGGCAGCTCGCACGGCGGGGACCACCGCTCGGCCCCCTCGGACGACCCGATCTCGCTCAGCTCCCGGATCCGGTCGAGCTGTGCCGCCGAGTTGATCGCGCCGATGTCGGTGTTCTTGTCCAGCGGGTCGCCGACCCGCAGCCGGGCCATCCGGCGCTTGAGCGAGCCGAGCACCTCGTCGTACACCGATTCCTGGACCAGCAGCCGGGAGCCGGCGCAGCAGACGTGGCCCTGGTTGAAGAAGATGCCGTTGACGATGCCCTCGACGGCCTGGTCGACCGGGGCGTCGTCGAAGACGATGTTCGCCGCCTTGCCGCCCAACTCCAGGGTGAGCTTCTTGCGGGTGCCGGCCACCGAGCGGGCGATCTGCCGGCCGACCTCGGTGGAGCCGGTGAAGGCCACCTTGGCGATCCCGTCGTGCTCGACCAGCGCCCGGCCGGTCTCGCCGGCCCCGGTGACGATGTTGACCACGCCGGGCGGCAGGTCGGCCTGCTGGCAGATCTCCGCGAAGAGCAGCGCCGTCAGCGGGGTGGTCTCGGCCGGCTTGAGCACCACCGTGTTGCCGGCGGCCAGCGCCGGGGCGATCTTCCAGGCCAGCATCAGCAGCGGGAAGTTCCACGGGATGACCTGGCCGGCCACGCCCAGCGGGCGCGGGTCCGGGCCGTAGCCGGCGTGGCCG
This sequence comes from Plantactinospora endophytica, assembly GCF_016862915.1. Taxonomy (GTDB): domain Bacteria; phylum Actinomycetota; class Actinomycetes; order Mycobacteriales; family Micromonosporaceae; genus Plantactinospora; species Plantactinospora endophytica. The sequence goes on from NZ_BONW01000002.1 coordinate 48,470, forward strand.
AGCTTGTCGGCCCAGCCGGCGTAGTAGAAGAAGTGCGCGGCGACCAGTGGAAGGTCGACGTCCCGGGACTCCCGGATCGGCTTGCCGTTGTCCAGCGACTCCAGCACGGCCAGTTCGCGGGACCGCTCCTGGACGATCCGGGCGATCCGGAACAGGTACTTGGCCCGGTCCCGGCCGGACATCGGACCCCAGACCTCGTCGTACGCCCGGCGGGCCGCCCGTACCGCCCGGTCCACGTTGGCCGGGCCGGCCCAGGCGACCTCGGCCAGTACCTCCTCGGAGGCGGGGTTGACCGTCTTGTTGCGGTCCTCGCCGTCGACGAACTCGCCGTCGATGAACAGCCCGTACGACGGCTTCACTTCCACGACGGCGCGCGACTCCGGCGCCGGAGCGTATTCGAACATCGGTTCAGTCCAGGGTGAAGTAGTCGGGGCCGGAGTAGACGCCGGTGCTCAGCTTGGTGCGCTGCATCAGCAGGTCGTTGAGCAGGCTGGAGGCGCCGAACCGGAACCAGTCCGGGTGCAGCCAGTCGGGGCCGGCGGTCTCGTTGACCAGTACCAGGTATTTGATCGCGTCCTTGGTGGTCCGGATCCCGCCGGCCGGCTTGACCCCGACCTGCCGCCCGGTGGCGTCCCGGAAGTCCCGGACCGCCTCCAGCATGACCAGGGTGACCGGCAGGGTGGCGGCCACCGGCACCTTGCCGGTCGAGGTCTTGATGAAGTCGGCGCCGGCCAGCATGGCCAGCCAGGAGGCCCGCCGGACGCTGTCGTAGGTGGCCAGCTCGCCGGTCTCCAGGATGACCTTGAGGTGGGCGTTTCCGCAGGCCGCCTTCACCGCGAAGATCTCGTCGTAGACCTCCTGGTAGCGGCCGGAGAGGAAGGCGCCCCGGTTGATCACCATGTCGATCTCGTCGGCACCGGCGGCCACCGCCGCCCGGGTGTCCGCGAGCCGCACCTCCAGCGGTGCCTGGCCGGACGGGAACGCCGTGGCGACGCTGGCCAGGTGCACCCGGCTGGCGGGGGCGGGGCCGGGCAGCGCCAGCCGACCGCCGGCACGATCCGTGCCGTCCCGTGGGCCCCGGCCGTCGGACGGCTCGCCGAGCAGCCCCAGCCGGGGAACGCTGCCGTTGTCGGAGCCGCTCCCGGCACGGAAGCCGTCGGAGCCGGTCCCGTCCTCGGACGGCCCGGCCGGGCCGGGTGTCCCGCCCCACAGCACGGCGGCGGCCACCGGAACCATCGTCGGATAGACACAGACGGCGGCGACCGACGGGCACGACGGGTCGGCCGGGTCCGGGCGCAGCGCCTTGGCGGCCAGCGCGCGTACCTTGCCGGGCGTGTCGGCGCCCTCCAGCGTGGTCAGGTCGACCATCCGGATCGCCAGGTCGATCGCCCACGCCTTGGCACTGGTCTTGATCGAGCGGGTGCCGAGCATCGCCGCCCGCTGCTCCGCGCCCACCTGGTCCACCCCGGGCAGGCCGTGCAGGAAGGTCCGCAGGGTCGCCTCGGAGCGCCCCACCTCGGACAGGTCGGACCGCGCCGACGCCGTTGTCGCCGTCATGCCGGCAAGTCTACGCACCGACGCATGCGTGTGATCTTGGCCATACCCACCCGCTGCCCGCGCCGGTCGCCCGCCGGGAAGCCGGCCGGCCGGAAGCCGGTGACCAGGAGAAGATGCCGGTCGGGGTTACCGGTAGGTTGAGCGACCGTGGACGTACTCGTGGTTGACCATCCCGTGGCCCAGACGCGGCTGACCGTGATGCGCGACGCCCGGACCGACTCGGCGTCGTTCCGCGCCGCGCTGCACGAACTCACCACCATGCTGGTGTACGAGGCCGCGCGCTCGCTGCCGGTCGAACAGTTCCCGATCGACACCCCGGTGGCGCCCACCCAGGGCATCCGGCTGGCCAACCCGCCGCTGCTGGTACCGGTGCTGCGCGCCGGACTGGGCATGGCCGACTCGGCGCTCGGTTTGCTGCCCGAGTCGTCGATGGGCTTCGTCGGGCTGGCCCGGGACGAGCACACGTACGAGCCGCGCGCCTACATGGAGTCGCTGCCGCCCGACCTGACCGGCCGCCCGGTACTCGTGCTCGACCCGATGCTGGCCACCGGCGGCTCGCTGGAGCACTGCTGCCGACTGCTCGCCGACCGGGGCGCCACCGACATCACCGTGCTCTGCGTACTCGCCGCGCCGGCCGGTATCGAGCGGCTGGACCGGTCCGGGCTGCCGCTGCGGCTGGTCACCGCCGCCATCGACGAGCGGCTCAACGACAAGATGTTCATCGTGCCGGGGCTCGGCGACGCGGGCGACCGCCAGTTCGGCGGTATGCCCCGGTTCTGATCGCGCCGAATTCCGGCGGCCGGGCAGCAGCACCCCGATCGTCAGCAGCAGCGGCCCGGCGCCGATTCCGGCGGGCGTCCGGCCCGGTCCGGCCAGGACACATGCGCGGCTGGCGCGAAGCGGCTACCGTCTCGGGCCATGACTGGTGTTGGGCTGGCCGAAGAGTTGCTCCTGCTCGGCTACGACGATAAGTCCGGTAAGGCGACAGGTTCCCGGATCGGCCTCGACCTGGGGATGGCCGCCGCCGTGCTGGTCGACCTCGCCCTGGCCGGCCGGGTCGCCTTCTCCGACGGCTCGATCGTGGCCACCGACTCCACACCGACCGGCGACCCGGTCGCCGACGACGTACTCGCCCGGATCGCCGCGGACACCCCGCACACGCCGGCCTCCTGGGTGCAGCGGCTCCGGCACGGGCTGCGCGACCGGATCCTGACCGGCCTCTGCGCGCGCGGGGTGATCAGCGACGTCGACGAGACCGAACTCGGCTACATCCACGTCCACCGCTATCCGGTGCTCGACCCGTCGGTCGAGACCGAGATCCGGAACCGGCTGACGAGCGCGCTGACCGGCGAGGGCGTACCGGACGAGCGGACCGCCGCGCTGGCCGCCGTGATGGCGGCGATCCGGGTACAGCCCAGCCTGGGGTTGACCGGCACGGCCGCCGAGGACGCCCGGAACCGGCTGACGGCGATCGCCCGGGGAGCCGGGTTCACCGACGACGTCAGCCTGGAGGAGTCGACGATCCGGCCCTCGGTGGCGCTGGTGATCGCCGCACTCTCCCGGGCCATCGACGCCGCGCTGGGCAGCCGGGCCTGACCGGCAGGGCCCGGCGTACCGGGGCGGCCTACCAGATGCCGAGGGCGGCGGCGGTCTCGGTGCGCAGCGCGCGTACCGAGGCGGCGGCGCGTTCCCGGGCCGCCGGTACGTCGCCGTCCGGCACCGACTCCAGCACCTCCAGGTACGCCTTCAGCTTCGGCTCGGTCCCGGACGGCCGAACCACCACCCGGGCCGAACCGGTACGCAGGATCAGTACGTCCGCCGCCGGAGCCAGATCCTCCACCGAGGTCACCGGCTCGTCGAGCAGGGTCGTCGGGGTCTTCGTCCGGATGTAGGTCATCGTGTTCTCGATCTCGCGCAGGTCGTCGACCCGGACCGCGAGCTGGTCGGTCAGGTACACGCCGAGTGTGCCGGCCAGTTCGTCGAGCCGGTCTGCCACGGTGCGCCCCCGCGCCTTCAGCGTCGCCGCCAGCTCGGCGAAGAGCAGTGCGGCGCTGATCCCGTCCTTGTCCCGGACCAGCTCCGGGGCGACGCAGTAGCCCAGCGCCTCCTCGTAGCCGTACCGCAGCGGCTCGGTCCCGGACTCGGCCCGGACGATCCACTTGAACCCGGTGAGCGTCTCCGCGTACGGCCGGCCGCCCGCCTCGCACAGGGCGCGCAGTTGCGAGGAGGAGACGATGGTGGTGGCGAAGAGCCCGCTGCCGCCCCGGCTGACCAGGTGGTCGGCCAGCAGTACCCCCACCTCGTCGCCGTGCAGCATCCGCCAGCCGCGTACCCGGTCCGGGATCGCCACGGCGCACCGGTCGGCGTCCGGGTCGTTGGCGATCGCCAGGTCCGCCCCGATCGACCGGGCGAGGGCGAGCAGCTTGTCGGTCGCGCCCGGCTCCTCCGGGTTGGGGAACGAGACGGTGGGGAAGTCCGGATCGGGCTCGGCCTGCTCGGCCACCACCCCCGGTACGGCGAACCCGGCCCGGGCGAAGACCGAGGTGAGGACCGCCGCACCCACCCCGTGCAGCGGCGTGTACGCGATCGTCAGCTCCCGCGCGCCGTCCGGTGCGACCAGGGCCGCCACGTCCCGCACGTACGCCGCCACGACGTCGTCGCCGAGCACCTCGCCGGGCGGACCCAGCGGTACCGCCGCGAGCGGCCCGACCGCCGCGATGGCGGCCGAGATCTCGGCGTCGACCGGGGGCACGATCTGCGCACCCGCGCCCAGCACACCGCCGAGTTCGGCGCCCAGGTAGACCTTGTAGCCGTTGTCCTGCGGAGGGTTGTGGCTGGCGGTGACCATCACCCCGGCGACCGCCCCGAGGGCCCGGACCGCGTACGCCAGCACCGGTGTGGGCAGTGGCCGGGGCAGCACCACGGCGGGTCGACCCGCCCCGGTGGCCACCCGGGCGGTTCGCTGGGCGAACTGCTTCGAGCCGTGCCGTGCGTCGTACCCGATCACCAGCGGGCCGGGCGCGTCGCGGCCGGCGAGCCAGCCGACCAGCCCGGCCGCCGCCGCCGTGACCACGGCCAGGTTCATCCCGTTCGGGCCGGCGCGCAGCGGCCCACGCAGCCCGGCGGTGCCGAAGGTGAGCGGCCCGGCGAACCGGTCGGCCAACTCGGCCGCGCTGGCCGGCAGCCGGTCGAGGACGGCCCGCAGTTCGTCCCGGGTCGCCGGGTCGGGGTCGTCGTCGAGCCACGTCTGCGCCCGGGCCCGCAGCCCGGTCAACTCGTCGGGGGATACGTCGTCCCGCTGGTTCGGTTTCGCCGCCATCGGACTGTGATAGCACGTCCACCGATCCCGGACGCAGCCCGGCCCCGCCCGGCGTGGTGTACGCCAGACGGGGCCGGGGCGAATTCGTCAGCCGGCGGCGGGTGGGGTCAGCCGGCGTTGGTGAGCCGGAACGACTTGACCATCTCGTCGAAGATCGGCTTGCTCTCCTCGAACCGCTCGTCCGGGGTGGTCAGGTAGAACGAGTACGCCTTGCCGTCCTCGGTGACCGCCCGCCAGACGCCGTGCCGCTTGCCGTCACCCTCCCCGCAGGTGTACTCCAGCTCGGCGGCCGGCTTGCCGCCGACCTCGACCTCCTGGAGCGCCACCTGGGCGTACGGCTTCTTGCAGCTGCTGTTGTTCTTCTTCAGGCCGCCCTCGGCGACCTTCATGAAGCCCATCGGCGTCTTGCCGGACTCGACCAGGATCCGCACCCGCCGGCCGCTGTCCTCCGGATCGGTGTAGTCGGTGAAGACCCCGCCGACGTTCTTCTTCCAGCCCTTCGGGACGTTCACCGAGACACCCTTCGCGCTGTGCGCCTGGGTGGCGAACGCCGCCTGGACGGGTGCCTGGCTGGTCGGCCCGGCCTGCGGCGGAGGTGTGCCGGCCGGGTCGTCGTCACCGCCGCCGAGGGAGAGGGCGACGATGCCGATCAGCAGCACCGCAGCCACCCCGCCGGCCACCGCGAGCTGCATGTTGCGCGGCCAGCCCTTGACCGTATCGAGCACCGAGCCGCCGGTCTGCCGGGCGCCGGAAAGGCCACGCCCCAGGCCGCCGCCCCTGGCCACGTGCACCGTACCGCCCCGACCGCCGTGCCCCGGCATCGCCCCGGTCGGCGTGTTGAGCGCCGCGCGCCGGCCGCCCGTGCCGGGCATCGCCCCGGTCGGGGTGTCCAGCGGGTCGTCGCCGGTCGCGGGCGGCCGGTTCGAGCCGGCGGCGTCGCGGGCGTTCCGGCTCAGCCGCTCGGTCGGGGACTCGTTGGGGGCGAGCATCGCCCGGCCGCCGATCTCGCCGTTCGCCGGCCGGGTGGAGTTCGGCGCCGCGCCGGCTGGGGCGGCGCCGGGTGCCGGCTGCTGCCACGGCGAACGCTGGCTCGGCACCACCGCGTACGGGTCGGTGACCATGTGCCCGGCGGCGTTGCTGGCCAGTGGGCCGGCCAGCAGCTCGCGGAGCATGGTGCGGGAGGCGGTCACGTCGAGCCGGCGGGCCGGGTCCTTCTCCAGCAGGCCGAGCAGCACCCGGGTCAGCGCCCCGGACCGGACCGGCGGGGCGGGCGGGTCCTCCACCACCGCGTGCATGGTCTCGATCGGGTCGCCCTTGTCGAACGGCGGCCGGCCCTCGACCGCCGTGTAGAGGGTGACGCCGAGCGAGAAGAGGTCACTGGGCGGGCCGAAGTCCTGGCCCATGGCCCGCTCCGGCGAGATGAAGTGCGGCGACCCGAGCACCATGCCGGGGGTGGTGAGCTGGACGTCGGTCGGCATCCGGGCCACCCCGAAGTCGGTGAGCACGCACCGGCCGTCGTTGCAGATCAGTACGTTGGCCGGCTTGACGTCGCGGTGCAGTACCCCGATCGCGTGCGCCACCTCCAGCGCGCCGAGCAGGGCGATGCCGATCTTCGCCACGGCGCGTGGGGCGAGCGGGCCGTCCTCGATCACCATGTCGGCGAGGCTGCGCGCGTCGAGCAGCTCCATCACGATCCACGGCCGCCCGCCCTCGGTGACCACGTCGTAGACCTGCACCACCGCCGGGTGCTGTAGGGCCGCCGCGGCCCGCGCCTCGCGGAGGGTGCGTTCGTACATCGCGTCGCGGTCGCTGGGGGCCAGCCCCGGTGGGAGCACGACCTCCTTCACCGCCACGTCGCGGCGCAGCAGGGTGTCGGCCGCGCGCCACACCGTGCCCATGCCGCCGTGGCCGACCGCCGCCCGCAACGAGTACCGACCGCCGATGGTGATGCCGGGTGCCGCACGTCCGTTGGTGGGATTGGCCGGTCCGCCACTCCACGTCGGGATCTGAGTCACAGAGAAGCCACCGAAGAGAATCGAGGGGCACAGGACAGAACCCCCCTATATTGCGGGTTCCGACCGCAGAAGGGAAAGACAACCGCCGGAGTTCCCGATAACTCGACCGTACGTGTTGACGCTCTCACTCAACGTTCGCATTTATCGACGGCGAGTGCCGGTCCGCTCACCCGGCCACCGGCCCCCGACCGGCGCTCCGAAACGGCCCCGACGGCGCACTCCGGTACGCCTCGACCGGGCCCTCCGGCACATCCCGAGCGGGCACTCCGGCACGCCCCGAGCGGCACTCGGAAACGGGCTCCGACACCCGGGTGGCGGCGATGGTGGGTCGGCCCACCAGTGCCTGGTCAGCGGGTCGGCTCTACCATGCCGACTATGAGTGACGGTCGGTCGAGCGAGTCGGGTTTCCCGATCAAGGCGGTCTACGACGCCGCCGACGTACCGGGAGGGCTGGACGCCCGGCTGGGCGCGCCCGGCGAGTTCCCGTACGCCCGGGGCGTCTATCCGACCATGTACACCTCCCGACCGTGGACCATGCGCCAGTACGCCGGTTTCGGCACCGCGACCGAGTCCAACGCGCGCTACCACCAACTCCTCGCCGCCGGCACCATGGGTCTCTCGGTCGCCTTCGACCTGCCCACCCAGATGGGGTACGACTCCGACCACCCGATCGCGCACGGCGAGGTGGGCAAGGTCGGCGTGGCGATCGACTCCGTCGAGGACATGCGGACGCTGTTCGACGGGATTCCGCTGGACAAGGTCTCCACCTCGATGACCATCAACGCGCCCGGATCGGTGCTGCTGCTGCTCTACCAACTGGTGGCGGAGGAGTCCGGAGTGGCCGGACCGGCGCTGAACGGGACGATCCAGAACGACATCCTGAAGGAGTACATCGCCCGGGGCACGTACATCTTCCCGCCCAAGCCCTCGCTGCGGCTGGTGGCCGACACCTTCGCGTACTGCCGGGCGGAGGTGCCGAGGTGGAACACCATCTCGATCTCCGGCTACCACATGGCGGAGGCCGGGGCGACCCCGGTGCAGGAGATCGCCTTCACCCTGGCCAACGGCATCTCCTACGTCCGGGCCGCGCTCGACGCCGGGCTCGCCGTGGACGACTTCGCGCCCCGGCTGTCGTTCTTCTTCGTGGCCCGGACGACCCTGCTGGAGGAGGTCGCCAAGTTCCGGGCCGCCCGGCGGATCTGGGCCAACCTGATGCGGGACGAGTTCGGCGCGCGGAACCCGAAGTCGCTGATGCTGCGCTTCCACACCCAGACCGCCGGGGTGCAGCTCACCGCACAGCAGCCGGAGGTGAACCTGGTCCGGGTCGCCGTGCAGGGGCTCGCCGCGGTGCTCGGCGGCACCCAGTCGCTGCACACCAACAGCTTCGACGAGGCGATCGCGCTGCCCACCGAGAAGGCGGCCCGGCTGGCGCTGCGTACCCAGCAGGTGCTGGCGTACGAGACGGACCTGACCGCCACCGTCGACCCGTTCGCCGGCTCCTACGTGGTGGAGTCGATGACGGACGAGATCGAGGTCGGGGTGCGGGAGCTGATGGACCGGGTCGCCGGGTACGGCTCGGCGGTGGACGCGATCGAGGCGGGCTTCCAGAAGCGCGAGATCGAGTCGTCGGCGTACCGGGTGGCGCAGGAGATCGAGTCCGGTGACCGGGTGGTGGTCGGGGTGAACCGGTTCACCGTCGACGAGGAGGAGCCGTACCAGCCGCTCCGGGTCGACCCGGCGATCGAGGCGGCCCAGCGCGAACGGCTGGCCAAACTGCGGGCCGGTCGGAACTCGGCCGCCGTCGAGCACGCCCTCGCCGACCTGCGCACCGCCGCCTCGGGTACCCAGAACGTGCTCTACCCGATGCGGGAGGCGCTGCGGGCCCGGGCCACCGTCGGCGAGGTCTGTGGCGTGCTGCGCGAGGTTTGGGGAACGTACCGGCCGAGCGACCGGTTCTGACCCCCGCGGCCCGCGCTGACCCGTCCGCCCGGAGGCGCCTGGGTCGGCCGGCTGGAGGCGCCTGTCGCTCCGGCCGGAGGCGCCTGTGTCGCCTGGATTGCCGCCCTCGGCCGGATGATCGGCTGTCCGTGGAGTGCCGGCCCGGGTTTCCGGGTATCGGAAAGGCAGTCGGAATCCCGGCACGACGACGGACAGCCTGTCCGCGGCCTGTTTGACACCGGCTGGCACCCTGGGGAGCCCCGCCACCCACCCGGTGGTGCTCCACCGCCCGTTCGCCCCGGATGCGTCGGACAGCTCGACAAATCGGACGAGCGGTGTCGCTGTCGCGCTAGATCGTGACTGGTGAAACCGTCACGCGTTGTAGGAGGTGTGGCACAGATGGCGGGGTCTGATGGCGGGGTTAGTAGCGTTCCGTATATCGCCGAGCGCTCCTACCAGGGCTTTCGTGACGCTGTGCTGTCTGATCACTACCAGAACGAGGTTGCGCAGCGTCACCGTCGGCGGTCTAGGCTGTCCGAGTCCCATCCCATCCACAGTGATCGAGAATTCGACGTGACGAGTGCGTTGCAACTGCCGACCGGCAGCCAGCCGGCGTCGTCGGAATCCGAGACGCCACCCGGGGCCGAGCCCCTGCCCTTCGGGCTCGACCGGATGCTCGACGTCCGGCTGCCCGACCTGATCGCGACCCGCCGGTTCCTGCACGCCCACCCGGAGCTGTCCGGGCAGGAGTTCGACACCGCCGCATTGATCGCCCGGGAGTTGGCGGTGGCCGGCCTGGAGCCGCGCCTGCTGCCCAAGGGCAACGGGGTGATCTGCGACATCGACGGGCGGCCGTCCGGGCCGGTGGTCGCGCTCCGGGCCGATCTCGACGCACTGCCGCTGAGCGACGTCAAGGACGTCCCCTACCGGTCCACCGTGGACGGCGCCTGCCACGCCTGCGGGCACGACGTGCACACCACCGTCGTACTCGGGGTCGGCCTGCTGCTGGCCCAACTCGCCAAGCGCGGCAAGCTGGACGGGCGGGTCCGGCTGATCTTCCAACCGGCCGAGGAGATCCTGCCCTGCGGCTCGCTGGAGGTGATCGAGGCCGGCGGGCTGGCCGACGTCACCCAGATCTTCGCCCTGCACTGCGACCCGAACCTGCCGGTCGGCCAGGTCGGCCTGCGGGTCGGCCCGATCACCGCGGCGGCGGACAACATCACCGTCCGGCTGACCGGGCCCGGCGGGCACACCGCCCGGCCGCACCTGACCGTGGACCTGGTCGACGCGCTCGGCCGACTGGTCACCGAGGTGCCGGCGCTGGTCAACCGCCGGGTGCCGGCGAACAGCGGACTGCTGCTGGTCTTCGGGCAGGCGTCGGCCGGCACCCAGTACAACGTCATCCCGAACGAGGCGATGGCGGCCGGCACGCTCCGGGTGCTGGACCGGGACACCTGGGACCAGGCGCCGAAGATCGTCGCACAGGTGGTCCGGGACGTGATCGCCCCGACCGGCGCCACCGTGGACGTCGAATACCTGCGGGGCCGGCCACCGGTGGTCAACGATGCCGGCGCGATCCGGGTACTCACCGCCGCGACAGTCGCGTCCGCCGGTCCGGCCGGAGTCGCCGAGACCCCGCAGAGCATGGGTGGCGAGGACTTCTCCTGGTATCTGGAGCACGTACCGGGTGCGCTGGCCCGACTCGGCGTGGGGCGGACGGCGGCCAACGTCGACCTGCACCGGGCCACCTTCGACGTGGACGAGCGGGCCATCGGGGTGGGCGTACGGCTGCTGGTGCAGACCGCCCTCAAGGCACTCGCCGGTTGAGTCCGGCGCGGCGGGCGGCGGGCCGAGCGGCCGGGTACCGGCGGACCGGCACCCGGCGTACCCGGGGAACCGCTCAGTCGGGTGGTGCCGGCGCCTGGGTCGGCACCGGAAGGTTGACCCGGGCGGCCGGAGCCGGAGCCGTCAGCGCCGGCAGGGGGCGCCGGGCCCGGAACCGGCGGACCAGCCAGAGCACCCCGAACAGCGGCAGGCCCAGCCCGATGGCCCACGGCAGCAGCGCGCCCAACACGGTCAGCAGGACCCGCAGCGACGCGACGAACGCCGTCCAGCCGCCCTCCAGGCCGGCCAGGAACCCGCCCGCCGGCTCGTCCTCCGGCACCTGGGCGTTCGGGCCGAGGATCACGGCGGTGATCGTGGAGAGCGCGGTCAGGTCGGCCAGCCGGCGCTTCTTCGCCTCCAGCGAGGCGAGGTCCGCCTCCCGCTTGGCCAGCTCGCCCTCCAGCATCACCAGGTCGGACAGGGAGTTCGCCTGGGCCAGCAGCCGCCGGCCGCTCTCCACCCTGGCCTTCTGGGTGGCGATCCGGGCGTCCAGGTCGAGGCTCTCCTCGGTGACGTCGTCGGTCTTGATGTCCCGACGCAACTGCTCGCCCAGCCGGGCGATCTCGTCCACCACCGTGGCGAACCGGTCCGCCGGGACCCGCAGTTGCAGGGTCGCCTCCGAGCGGGACTCGTCGCTGCTCCGGTTGTCGCCGCCGAGGAACCCGCCGGCTCCGGTCGCGATGCCCACCGCCCGCGCCGCCGCCGCGTCGACGTCGTCCACCCGTACCGTGACGGAGCCGGTGTAGACGATGGCCCGCTGGTTGACGCCCAGCTCGGTCGTCGGCTCCTTGGCCGACGTGTCGGCCTCGCCGACCCCGCCCGCCGGTGCCTCGGCCGCGCCGGGCTGGGCCTGCTCGGCCCCGGCCGGGGCGTCGGCGGCCGTGCCGCTGGAGGCGTGGTCCCCGGCGTCGGAACCACAGCCGGCCAGCGCCAGCGCGGCGGTCAGCGTCAGCACACCGAGCACTCCGGCCAGGCGACGTCGGCCGGCTCCGGCCTCGCTCCCTCTTCGTCCGCTCATGTCCCCTCCGTTCCTCAGGCCCCCGTCGAGGCGTTCCGTCAGACGCGCCGCGAAGTCGTCCCGGTTCCGGCAGACTGCGCTGAGGACATCACGATTCGGTGACCGGGAAGTCTCGATGCGACTGGTCACGTACGACCTCGGGCGCGTACGGGTGGCGGGCGGCGGCGCGTCGACGTCCAAACTGGACGTACCGGCCGAGCTGCCGCGTACGGGCGGGCGCGGACCGCACGCTGGCTGCCCGGTACCCGACGCCGTCGACTGAACAGGGAGACCGAGAAGATGGCCGGCCTGCCCCGTGACCTCGTCGAGCGGCTCTACGCCGCCCCGCCGGACGGTTTCGTCGCCGCCCGGGCCGAGGCGGTCGCCGCCGCCCGGGCCGCCGGTGATCCGGCCGCCGCCCGGGAGATCGCCAAGCTGCGCAAGCCGACCGTGGCGGCCTGGCTGGTGAACCTGCTCGCCCTGCGCCGCCCGGAACTGATGGCCGAACTGGTCGAACTCTCCGCCGCGCTGCGCACCGCCCAGCGGGAACTGCGCGGCGACCGGCTGCGCGAACTCTCCGTCCGGCGGCGGGGCGTGGTGTCCGCGCTGGTCGGCCAGGCCCGGACGCTCGCCGAACAGGCGGACCCGCGACCTGCCGCCGGCAAGCTCCCGCTGGCCGAGGTGGAGGCGACGTTGAACGCGGCGCTGGCCGATGTGGAGGTCGCCGAGCAGGCCCGGTCCGGCCGGCTGGTCCGGGCGGCGAGCTATGCCGGCTTCGGCGAGGTGCCCCGGCCACAGTTGCGGCTGATCGTCGGCGGCCCGGACACGGAGGACGAACCGACCGGCGACGAGTTGACCGGGGCCGACGTGGCCGAGCTGACCGAGAGCGGCCTGGCCGAGCGGGCCGAGCGCCGTGTGGCAGGGCTGGCCGGCGGTACCGCCGACGAACGGGCCGAGGCGGTGGTGGACGAGTCGGTGCGGGCGACGCCCAGGACGGGGCGTCGGGCGGGGGGCCGGACGGCGGCGGAGCAGGAGACGGCGCGCGGTCGGGGTACCGGAGCAGGGGCGGCGGGTACCTCGGCCGCCGAGCGGGCGGCGGTTCGGGCGGCGCGGGCCGAGGAGTCCGCCCGCGCCGCCCGGCGCCGGGCCCTGGACCGGGCACTGGCCGACGCGGGTACCCGGCAGGAGCGGGCCGAGGCGGAGCTGGCGGCGGCGGTGGCGGCCGAGCGGGACGGCGTCGCCGCGCTGGCCGCGATCGAGTCCGAACTGGCCGAACTGGAGCGACGGCGGGCCGCCGCCGAGCGGGAGTCCGGCCGGCGCAAGTTGGCCCGCCGGGCGGCCGAGCGGGGTGCCGTCGCTGCCCGGCGCCGGGTGGGCGAGGTACAGGCGGCCGTCGAGGCACTGGCGGCGGAGGACGGCGACGATCCACGGTGACGCGACGGCGGGAGGCGTCGCGGATCGGGCGGGCCGGCACCGCTCGGCAGGTAGTCACCGGCGGCGGAGGGCGACGGTCCACGGTGACGCGTCGGCGGCAATCGTCGCGGATCGGGCGGGCCGGCACCGCCACACAGGTTGTTTCGGCGCGGCTGGCGGTCGGGACTGCCGAAATGACCGTCCGCGAGGCAGACTCAACCGGGTGAGGCGGGCGGAACCCGGAACTCGAACCGGAAGGCGGTCTCGTTGACCCCCGAGCAGGCCGCCGGCTCGGCCCGGCCGACCGTGCTGAAGTTGGGCAGCGCGTTCATCGAGTGTCCCCGCACGTTGCGCCGGGCACGCCAGATGGGCATCTCGGGCTGGGCGTTCCTGGTGACCGGGCGCGGTGCGGTCCTCGGCGACGTACGGACCGAGACCGTGGCGGCGGCGATCGGCATCCTCTCGCCGGACGCGGTCGCCGACGGCTGGGAGACCGCCGTCCGGGTGGCCACCCCGAGCGCGGTGGCCGAGGTCAGTCGGGCCGAGTGTTGCCGGTGGGGGATCGACTACCTGGCCGGCTTCCCGCCGATCGCGCGGCTGATCGAGTTGGTCGAGCCGGTCGTGGTGGCGGCCGACGCCACCGGGATGCCGCTGTTCGCGGCCTGGCGGGGCATGCCGATACCGGCGGACGCCGCACCGGCGGCGCGGGCGGCCGTCTTCCTGCACCTGCTCTTCGAGTACTACTCCGGCGCCAGCCTGATGGCGGTACGCGCGGCCGGCATGACCGCGATGGAGATCATCCTCGCCGGTCCCGACGGCGAGTCCAGCGCGGTGGCGTACGGCTGGACGCCGCCGTACCCGCCGGTGGGGCCGCTGGTCCGGCGGCGCCTCTGGGTCGAGTCGGTGACCGACCGGATCGTGGCCCAGGCGTTCGGGGTGCTCGACCCGGCGGAGCGGGCCGAACTGGTCAACCTGCTCGGTGCCGCGCTGACCGGAGTCCGGATGTCCCCGCCCAACCTGGACTGACCCCGGTCCACCCGACCACCACCACCCGTCCGCCCGCCCGTCCCGACTCAGACCCGGCCCCGACCAGACCCGGCCCCGACCAGACCCGACTCGGCCCGCTGGTCCGAGGCGCGGACCGGCGGGCCGAGGATCAGGACTCCCGGGGCATGAGGGTCAGGACTGCCGGGGCGGGCCGAGGATCAGGATGACCAGCGGAACAGCTTCGCGGCCAGGCCGCCGAAGAGTACGGTGCTGCCCACCAGCACCGCCAGGTGCAGCGGCTGCGGCCAGTCGCCGCTCCAGGCGTCCTGGAGGGCCTGGGAGGCGGCGCCGAGCGGGGTGAAGTCGGCGACCCGGCGTACCGCGTCCGGCATCAGCGGACCCGGCGTCCAGACCCCGGCCGCGAAGAGCATCGGGTAGTAGACCAGGCTGCCGATGCCGGTCGCTGCCCGGCTGGTCGGGGTGAAGGCGGCGACGAGCAGGGCCAGCGCCGCCATCGAGGCCGAGCCGAGCACGAAGGCGACAAGCATTCCGGGTACGTCCGGCCGGGCCTCGACCCCGAAGGCGAGTACGGCGGCGAGCAGTGCCAGCCCGGAGCCGAGCAGCAGCGCGGCCACGTTCACCACGATCTGGGCCACCAGCAGCCGGATCGGCGAGACCGGGGTGGTGGAGAGCCGGCGGAGTACCCCCTTCTCCCGGTCGGCGGCCAGCGCGTTCAGCAGGTTGACCAGTGCGACGGTGCCGATCGCCAGGGCCAGGGTGATCGGCAGGTAGAACTCGATCGGCCGGCGCCCGCCGATGTCGGCGCTCGGTTCGTCGAAGCCCGGCATCGCGGCGCCGAGGATCAGGACCAGGGCGGCGGGGAAGATCACCCCGAAGAAGGCGCCCAGGGGTTCCCGGACGAAGAGCTTCGCCTCGGTGACGATCAGTTTCACGGTGCTCCGGCCGGCGCTGCGACGCCGGGCCGACCGGCCGCCGTTGCCGGCCGAGACGTGCTGCGGAAGGGCGGTGGCGTTCATGGGATTCCTCGATCCTTCGATTCGGGCGGTACGTCACAGGTCGGTTCGGGCCGGAGACGCCTCGGCCGGACTCAGTTCGGGCAGACGTCAGTTCGGGCTGGTGGCGGTGCGGCCGGTGGCGGTGGGGCTGGTCAGGGCGAGGACGGCGTCCTCCAGGGTGGGCCGCTCGACGCCGGGCAACTCGGTCCGGGCCACCAACTCGGCCGGGGTGGCGATCGCGACCACCTCGCCGGCCCGGACGACGGCCAGCCGATCGCAGAGCCGCTCGGCCTCGTCCATGAAGTGGGTGACCAGGACGACGGTCACGCCCCGGTCCCGGACGTCCCGGACGAGCTGCCAGGTGTCCCGGCGGGCCTGCGGGTCCAGACCGGTGGTCAACTCGTCGAGTACCGCGATCCGGGGGTTGCCGACCAGGGCGAGCGCGACCGAGAGCCGCTGCTTCTGCCCACCGGAGAGCTTGGCGAACACGGTGTTCCGCTTCGCGGTCAGGCCGAGTTCGTCCATCAGCGCCCGCCAGTCCGCCGGCTCGGCGTAGAACGAGCTGTACAGGTCGAGCGCCTCCCAGACCTTCAGCCGGTCGGGCAGGTGACTCTCCTGGAGCTGGATGCCGACCTGGTGGCGCAGCTCGGCGCGGTCCCGGGTCGGGTCCAGGCCGAGTACCCGGATCGTCCCGCCGTCGGCCTGGCGCAGCCCGGTCAGGCACTCGACGGTGGTGGTCTTGCCGGACCCGTTCGGGCCGACGATCCCGAAGATCTCGCCGGGGCGTACCTCGAAGGAGACGTCGCGGACCGCGACCTGGTCGCCGTACCGCTTCTGCAGGTTGCTGACCTCGATGACTGTCATGGGGAAAACGCTAGGAACCGCGGAGGTTCCCCGGAATGCGTCCACCTGCCCGGCGGGGGTGCAGGTAACTACACCCTCGCCCGGCGTTCAGCAGCAGTCCGCCGGAACCGCCCGGCGGCCAGACTGGACACATGTCACGCCGGTACGCTCTCGCGTTCGTCCGTAGCCTCGCCCAGACCGGGTTGGGGCTGCTCGGCCTGTTGATGTCCATCCTGTTGGTGACGGCGGCCACCCTGGTCGTGCCGTACCTGCCGGCGGCCCGGGCCGCCAAGCGGCTGGCCGATCTGGGCCGGCGGCTGGCCGGACGCTGGGGCGGCGTTCCGGTGCCCGTCGAGCACCGTCCGGGACCACCGGCGCCGAGGCGCCGGCCCGACGGCTGGTACGTGCACGACAACGAGCTGTACCGCTCGCCCCGGCTGCCGACGTACCTGACGGAACTCACCTGGCGGAGCGAGGACCCGGCGCTGCTCCGCGAGTGGGGCTGGCTGCACCTCACGCCGTTCGCCGGCGGTCTCGCCACCCTGGTCCCGCCGGTGCTGGTCGGCGCCGGGACGGCGCTCGGCGCGCTCGGGCTGACCGGCGGCGCGGTACCCGGCCTCGGCACGTCGCCGCCGCCTGCGCTGGCGCTGCCGGTCGGGCTGGCGCTGGTCGTACTCGGTTTCGCGGTCGCGCCGTCGGCGCTGCGGCTGCACGCCCGGTGGACCCGGCTGCTGCTCCAGCCGCCGGAACAGTCCTGGTGGCACCGGTCGGGGCTGGCCGGCTGGACGAGCCGGCGGTCGGGCGCCACCTGGAACGGTGCCGGACTGGTCGGCCTCGGCTTCGCGGCGTTCGGCGGCTTCCTGCTCAACCTGGTGACCCTGCTGGTGTCGTGGGGCGGGCTGTCACCGCAGGTGTCGAAGCTGACCCGACCGCTGGTGAGCCGCTACCGCAGGTACGCGCGCAAGTGGACCGGGACGGTCGTTCCGGAGCCGTACCGGCCGTTGCCGGAGCCGCCCCCGCCGGACGAGGAGGGCCGCTACCGGGTCGGCCGTACCCTCTACGCCGACCGGACCACCGCCGTCCGGGTCCAGGAGTACGGGTGGCTCTTCACCGACCCGGCGTTCTGGCGGGACCAGCTCTGGATGGCCACCAACCCGCTGGTCGGAGTGCTCGGGCTGATCCCCGCCGTACTCGTCTCGGTCGGCCTGTTCGGGCTGGTCGGCCAGCCGCTGTGGTGGGCGCCGTGGGCGGTTCCGCTGGGCCTGTTCAGCGGGGAGTGGGTCACCCCCTGGTACGTCTGGTACGCCGTCACGTACGCCGCGCCCGACCTCGCCACCATCCCCGGCTGGACGAGTGCGCTGCTCGGCCTGGTGCTGGCCGGCCTCGGCGTACTGCTCGGCCCGGCCCTGCTCCGGCTGCGCCTGCGCTACGACCGGCTGCTGCTCCGGCCGACCAGGTCGGCCGAGCTGGCGCTGCGGGTACGGCAACTGACCGAGACCCGGGCCGATGCCGTCGACACCCAGGCCGCCGAACTGCGCCGGATCGAACGGGACCTGCACGACGGGGCACAGGCCCGGCTGATCGCGGTCGGGCTGAGCCTGGCCGGGGTGGAGCGGCTGATCGAGGAGGATCCGTCCGCCGCGCAGGCGATGGTGGCGCAGGCCCGGCAGGCGTCGGCCACCGCCCTGACCGAGCTGCGGGACCTGGTCCGGGGCATCCATCCGCCGGTACTCGCCGAACGGGGCCTGCCGGACGCGCTCCGGGCGGTCGCGTTGGACAGCCCGGTCCCGGTACGGGTCACCGGGCAGCTACCCGGCCGGCTCGACCCGCCGGTGGAGTCGGCGGCGTACTTCTGTGCGCTGGAGGCGCTGGCCAACGCCAGCCGGCACGGCGGGGCGGGCAGCGTGGAGATCGATCTCACGCACACCGGCACGGTGCTGCGGATCACGGTCGTCGACGACGGACGGGGCGGCGCCGATCCGGCCCGGGGCAGCGGGCTGCGTGGCGTACAGCGCCGGTTGGGTGCCTTCGACGGGACGCTCGCCGTGCACAGCCCGGTCGGCGGCCCGACCCGGGTGACGGTGGAGATCCCCTGCCCACTGCCGCAGCGGCGGGACTGAGGATGCGGGTCGGCTCAGGCCGAGGCGGTGCCGGTGGGGCGGGAGCGCAGTTCGGCGACGTAGTCGTCGGGCGCACCGGCCTTCTCCGCCGCGTTGGCGATCTCCGACAGGTACCAGGCGGTCGGTAGGCCGCCCTCGTAGCCGGCGAAGACGTACACCCAGGCGGTGATCTCGCCGTCCAGGGTCACCACCCGGACGTGCAGCTTCCGGTACGTGCCGGAGGCCACCCCCTCGACCTCGTCGAGTTGGGCGGCGTCCCAGGAGTGCACGTCGTAGAGTGCGACGAAGACCCGGTCACCGGGCGACTCGACGACGGTGGTGACGGCACCCTCCCAACCGATCACCCCCTCACCGGCGAAGGTGAGCCGCCAGCCTTCCAGCCAGCCGGTGCCCACCATCGGCGAGTGCGGGCAGTAGGCACGCATCCGGGCAGGATCGAGGTTTGAGCCGTACGCGGCGTAATGACGCACGGCGATGACGATAGCCCGGTGGAGGGGTGGGGGAGAATACGACCGTGCGTGTCGGACGGGTTCTGCACAAGATTGTCACTGGAAGCACCGACGGAGGGCGAACACTGTGAGCCGGATTGTGATCATCGGCGGGGGGCCGGCCGGCTACGAGGCGGCCCTGGTCGCCGCCCAGTTGGACGCCGACGTCACGGTCGTCGAGACCGACGGCGCGGGCGGGGCGTGCGTGCTGCACGACTGCGTACCGTCGAAGACGTTCATCGCGAGTTCCGAGGTGGTGACCGGATACCGGGACACCGAGGAGTTCGGGGTGCACTCGGACGGGCTGGAGGCGGTCACCGTCGACGCCCCGACGGTCTACGGCCGGGTCAAGCGGCTCGCGCTGGCCCAGTCCGCCGACATCCAGGCAAAGCTGATCAAAGCTGGCGTGACCTTCGTCTCCGGCCGGGCCCGGCTCGGCGAGGACACGCTCGGTCACACCCACCGGGTGCTGGTCACCCCGTCGGACGGTGACTCCACGTACTCGATGGACGCCTCGACCGTGCTGGTCGCCACCGGCGCGACCCCGAGGGTGCTGCCGAGCGCGGTCCCGGACGGCGAGCGGATCCTGGACTGGCGCCAGGTGTACGACCTGCCCGACCTGCCGGAACGGCTGATCGTGATCGGCTCCGGCGTCACCGGTGCCGAGTTCGCCAGCGCGTACCTGGCGATGGGGGTGGCGGTGACCCTGGTCTCCAGCCGCGACCGGGTGATGCCGCACGAGGACCCCGACGCCGCGATGGCGATCGAGCAGGTGTTCCGGTCCCGGGGGATGGAGATCCTCAACAACAGCCGGGCCGACGCGGTGCGCCGGGTCGGCGACGGCGTCGAGGTGGACCTCGCCGACGGCCGGACGGTGTACGGCTCGCACGCGCTGATGGCGGTCGGCTCGGTCCCGAACACCGCCGACCTCGGCCTGACCGAGTACGGCGTGACGGTGGCCCCGGGCGGCTACGTGACGACCGACCGGGTTTCCCGGACCAACGTGCCCGGCATCTACGCCGCCGGTGACTGCACCGGGGTACTGCCGCTGGCCAGCGTGGCCGCGATGCAGGGGCGGATCGCCATGTGGCACGCGCTCGGCGAGGCGGTCTCCCCGCTGCGGCTGCGTACCGTCGCCGCCAACGTCTTCACCGACCCCGAACTGGCGACCGTCGGGGTGTCGCAGAACGAGGTGGACTCCGGCAAGGTGCCGGCCCGTCAGGTGATGCTGCCGCTGGCCGGCAACGCCCGGGCCAAGATGGCCGACCTGCGCGACGGCTTCGTCAAGCTGTTCTGCCGGCCGGCCAGCGGACAGGTGGTCGGCGGGGTGGTGGTGGCGCCGAACGCCAGCGAGCTGATCCTGCCGATCACGATGGCGGTGGAGAACAACCTCACCGTGGACCAGTTGGCGATGACCTTCACCATCTATCCGTCGCTGTCCGGCTCGATCACGGAGGCGGCCCGGCAGTTGATGCTGCACGAGCTGGAGTAACGGCTTCGGGTCTTCCCGGGCGGTACCGCACGGTGGTACGGATTGCTTCGCGGGGCGGTGCCGCCGGACCGGCCGGCGTACCGTTGTCCGGGCGCGAGCCGAATCCCGTCGGGTCCCCCGTTCCCGTTGGTCGAAGCGGTTCGCCGCCGGGCCGCCGGCGGGTCCCGCGCCGGCGGCCCACCTCACCGGAGCGCGCCGTATGCGACCGCCAACCCTCTTCGAACCCTCCGTCGACGGATCGGTCAGCGGGGCATCCATATACTTGTAATCTGTATATGCTCTCGGCATGACAGAGGCGCTCCGGGAACCGACCTTCCTCATCCTCACCGCGCTCGCCGAGCAGCCACAGCACGGCTACGGCGTGCTGGAAGACGTACGCCGGATCTCCGACGACCGGGTCCGGCTGCGGGCCGGCACCCTCTACGCGGTGCTCGACCGGCTCCGCACCGAGGGGCTGGTCGAGGTGGACCGCGAGGAGATCGTGCAGTCCCGGCTACGGCGCTACTACCGGATCACCGGACTGGGCGCGCAGCGCCTCGCAGACGAGGTGGGGCGGCTGCGCCGCAACGCGACGGCCGCCTCGACCAGGTTGCGCAACGCTGGCTTCGTGGTCGAGGGAGGCCAGGCATGACCGGCGACGGGGCGGGCGGGCACGCCGAGTTGGAACGCCGCTACCGGCGCCTGCTCGCCTGGTATCCGTGGGAACACCGCCGGGCGTACGAAGAGGAAATGCTCGGGGTGCTGCTGGCCGACTCCCGGCCCGGTCAGCGCTGGCCCGCACCGGGCGACGCGGCGAACCTCGCCCTCACCGCCCTCCGAGCCCGGCTCGGCGTCGCGGCCCGCGCCGTCACCGACCGGAGTTGGGCGGACGCGGCGGCCACCGCCGGCCTGCTGTTGGCGATCCTGCTCTGCTACCTGCACGCGCTGCCGCTGGTCAGGCAACTCGTCTGGGCGTCGGCGTGGCCGAGCGAGGAAGTACCGTACTGGTATCCCGACCCGGCACTGTGGACCCGGACCGGCCTGTGGGCGCTGACCCTGCTGGCGGCGGTCACCGGCCCGCGCTGGCTGCCCGCACTGCTCGCCTGGCCGGCCGTGGTCGTGGAACTCGTCGCGCTGCCGACCCGCTACGCGGTGGACCCGGTGCAGGTGCTCCAGATGTCGGCCCAGACGCTGATCGGCGTAATCTGCGCCGCCGCGCTGACCGTGCCGGCACCACGTCGGGCGGCCCTGGCGGTGCTCGGCCGGCGCCGGCTGCTGACGATCGGTGGCGTATCCGCGCTGATCCTGGCCGGCAGTGCGGTGCAGAACTACCTGAGCTTCCCCGGACCGGGCAATCCAGTGCTGCTGCTGACGATCGGGCTGCTGCTGCCGGTCGGCGTACTGGTGGTCGCGGTCGCAGTCTGGCGCGTACCAGCGGCTGTCCGGCGCCGCCTGCTGGTGCTGCTGACGCCGATCGTCGCGGTACTCCTGACGGTCCGATACGGGCTGGCCGGCTGGGCGTACTCCAACCAGCAGATGGGACATCCGATCTACCTGGAACCGGTCCAGTGGGCGGCGCTGACCGTGGTGCCGCTGGCGGCCCTGGTCCTAGGGTTCGTCCTACTCCTCCGGCGGGAGCAGACGCTCCGGCTGGTCGCCCTCGGCCGGCACGCCGACCGACGCCACCCGCACCCTGACGAGCCGCCCGCCGACAGGTGAACACGAATCGGTAATATCGACAAATCTAAGATCAATATGGTCTGCGCGAAGCTCGGACAGCTCGCTGACCAGGTGTGCGGCGGAGTTTTTCGCGATCATGCGTCGTCGGCGTGTTACGCGGGCGCAACGAGGTCGGCGTAACGTCAGGCCATGGCGGACTTGTTCGAGGACTACCGCCTCGGCCCCGGCTGGGACGAGATGTTCGGCGCCCCGGGCATGCCCCGGGACGCGTACGAGGCGCTGCACGCCACCCTGCAACCGCTGTCCAGTGTGGAACTCCGGGTCCGGGCGGACGTACTCGCCCGGGCCTTCCTCGACCAGGGGATCACCTTCGCGCTCAAGGGCGTCGAGCGGCCGTTCCCGCTGGACATCGTGCCCCGGATCATCGCCGCCAGCGAGTGGCGGGTGGTCGAGGCCGGGGTCGCCCAGCGGGTGAAGGCACTGGAGGCGTTCCTCGCCGACATCTACGGCGCCGGTCAGGTGCTGGCCGACGGTGTGGTACCGCGTCGGGTGGTGGTGACCAGCGCGCACTTCCACCGGGAGGCGGCCGGCATCGTCCCGCACAACGGCGTACGCATCCACGTCGCCGGGGTCGACCTGGTCCGCGACGAGCGGGGCGACTTCCGGGTGCTGGAGGACAACGTCCGGGTGCCGTCCGGGGTCAGCTACGTGATGGAGAACCGCCGGGCGATGGCGCACGTGCTGCCCGAGGTCTTCGCCGCGACCCGGATCCGACCGGTCGAGTCGTACCCGGGGGAGTTGTTGCGGGCGCTGCGCGCGGCGGCGCCGGTCGGGGTCGGCGATCCCACGGTGGTGGTGTTGACCCCCGGCGTGCACAACTCGGCCTACTTCGAGCACGCCCTGCTGGCCCGCGAGATGGGGGTCGAGCTGGTCGAGGGTCGGGACCTGGTCTGTGTGGGTAACGAGGTCGCCATGCGTACCACCGCGGGCGAGCAGCGGGTCGACGTCATCTACCGCCGGATCGACGACGAGTTCCTCGATCCGGTGCACTTCCGGGCCGACTCGGTGCTCGGGGTGGCCGGGCTGCTCAACGCGGCCCGGGCCGGCCGGGTCACCCTGGCCAACGCGGTCGGCAACGGGGTCGCGGACGACAAACTGCTCTACTCGTACGTCCCGGAGCTGATCCGCTACTACCTCGCCGAGCAGCCGATCCTGTCCAATGTGGAGACGTACCGGCTGGAGGACCCGGACGTCCGCGACCACGTCCTCGACCGGCTCGACGAACTGGTGCTGAAGCCGGTCGACGGCTCCGGCGGAATGGGCATCGTGATCGGCTCGCAGGCGACCGACGAGGAGTTGGCCGAGCTGCGGCACCGGATCACCGTCGACCCGCGCGGCTGGATCGCCCAGCGCGAGGTGGCGCTCTCCATGGTGCCGACCCTGGTCGGGAACCGGCTGCGGGCCCGGCACGTGGACCTGCGGCCGTTCGCGGTCAACGACGGTCAGCGGGTCACGGTGCTGCCGGGCGGGCTGACCCGGGTGGCGCTGCCGGAGGGCGCGCTGGTGGTCAACTCCAGCCAGGGCGGCGGCTCCAAGGACACCTGGATCCTCGCCGAGTCGCCGTCCCTGCTCAGCCCGGTGGACCTGACCTCGGGGATCGAGCCGGCCGAACCGGACCTCGCGATGCCGCCCCCGGTGCCGGCGCCGCGCAGCCCCGACCCCGGCCCGGACGCCGGGCTGGTCAGCGTGCAGCAGCAACAGCAGCAACAGTCCGCCCGGGACGTCCGCGTACCGGCGGGGTGGTCGGGATGCTGAGCCGGATCGCCGAGTCGCTCTACTGGATCGGCCGGTACGTCGAGCGGGCCGAGGACACCGCGCGGATCCTCGACGTACACCTGCACCGGATGGTCGCCGACCCGTGGGTGGACGAGGCGACCGCCTGCCGTTCCCTGCTCACCGTGATGGGCGTCGGGCCGCTGGAACAGCCGGTCACCGCCGCCCGGGTGGTCGGGGTGCTCGGCCTGGACGAGGAGAACCCGAGTTCGGTGGTGGGTGCGCTGGCCGCCGCCCGGGAGAACGCCCGGGGCGCCCGGGAGACGATCTCGGCCGACATGTGGGAGTGCCTCAACTCGACCTGGCACGGCCTGCCGGCGGTCCGGCGCCGGGCCGAGCAGCAGGGCGTACACGCGTTCTTCCGGTGGGTCCGGGAGCGCTGCGCGGTGATGGCCGGGCTGACCGACGCCACCATGAGCCGGGACGAGGGCTGGCTGTTCCTGGTACTCGGCCGCAGCGTCGAACGGGTCGACATGACCGCCCGGCTGCTCTCCACGCACGTACGCGCCGGCGGCAGCATCCCGTCCTGGCTGACCCTGCTGCGCTCCTGCGGCGCCTGGGAGACGTTCCTGCGCACCTACCGTGGCTCGCTCGACGACCGGTACGCCGCCGAGTTCCTGCTGCTCGACCGGCTGTTCCCGCGTTCGGTCTTCGCCGCGCTCTCCCGGGCGGAGGCGTGCCTGAGCGAGCTGGAACCGTCGGGCGGGCCGGGGCAGTCCGGCCGGACGGGGGTCTCCACCGACGCGCAGCGGATCATCGGCCGGGCCCGTACCGGGCTGGAGTTCCGGGCCGCCGACGAGCTGATCGGCGACCTCGCCGTGGTGCTGGCCGGACTGGAACGGACCTGCTCACAGGTGAACGACGCGGTCTCCCGCCGCTACTTCCGGCAGACGTCGGCGGTGGCCTGGCTGCCGGAGGCGGTCGCATGACCGAGGCGGCCCGGCGGGATCAGGGACGGAGAGGGCGGCGGTGACGGTGGGCAGTTGGCGGTTGAAGATCAGGCATCAGACCGGATTCACCTACGCCGGCAACGTCGCCTCGTCCTACAACGAGGCGCGGATGTCGCCGCGCAACGAGGCCCGCCAGGCGGTGCTGGAGGCGCGGGTGGAGGTGTGGCCGTCGGCCCGGACCTACCGGTACGAGGACTACTGGGGGACCGTGGTGACCGCCTTCGACGTGCACACGGCACACGACTCGTTGCAGGTCACCGCGATCTCCACTGTGGAGACGCTGGGTCCGGGCGACCAGTTGGCGACCAACGACGGGATCGGCTGGGCCGAGCTGCGCGGGCCGGAGAGCCTGGACCGCTGGTACGAACTGCTGCTGCCGACCCCGCGTACCGCGCTGGACGAGGAGCTGACCGGGTTGGCCGAGTCCGTCCGGGACGCCCAGCCGACCCCGCACGCCGCCGCGATGGCGCTCTGCGAACAGGTCAGGGACGAGGTCGAGTACGCCTCCGGCGCCACCGGCGTGCAGACCGACGCCGTACAGGCGTGGCGGCAGCGCAAGGGGGTGTGCCAGGACATCAGCCACCTGGTGGTGGGGCTGCTGCGTACCGTCGGCATCCCGGCCCGGTACGTCTCCGGCTACCTGCACCCGGCCCCGGACGCCGCGATCGGGGACAGTGTCGTCGGGCAGAGCCACGCCTGGGTCGAGTGGTGGGTCGGCCGGTGGACCGCCTTCGACCCCACCAACGGGGTACCGGTCGGCGAGCGGCACGTGGTGGTCGGCCGAGGTCGGGAGTACGGGGACGTGCCGCCGTTGAAGGGCGTCTACGCGGGCCCGGCCAACACCGGGCAGGGCGTCGAGGTGACCATCACCCGGCTGCGCTGAGCCGCGCCCCCGGTGCGGAGCCGGGCAGCGGAGCCGGCTGCGGCGGGGCCGGGTTGCGGCGGGGGCCAGGGCTGCGGGGCCGGGCGGAAATGGGCTGCGGGGTCGCGTCGGGCGGCGGTAGCGTGGCCGTCATGCACAGCGCGATGCGGGAGACGACGACGCCGGGACATCCCGGCGTGCCGCGCTGACGCAGAAGAATTCTTCGTCGACTGGCCCCGGGGCGATCCGCTCCGGGGCTTCGTCGTACCCACCAGATCGGCGCCGCCCCGGCCGGAGCCGCCGCCGGGCCTCGTACCGATCTGGGAGAGAAAGATGGACGACCACCGCAGGCTCGGCCGCGAGCTGGAGCTGTTCCACGCCGATCCGCTGTCCGGGGCCGGCCTGCCGGTCTGGCTGCCGGCCGGCGCCGCCGCCCGGCACAGCGTCGAGGAGTACGTCCGCGAGCTGGAGCGCCGGGCCGGCTACCAGCACGTCTACTCGCCGCCGCTGGGCAAACGGGAGCTGTTCGAGCTGTCCGGACATCTCGGCTACTTCGCCGACGACATGTTCCCGGTGCTGCGGCTGTCGCCGGACGACGAGTTCGTGCTGCGCCCGGCGCTCTGCCCGCACCACGCCCTGGTCTACCGGGCCCGGGGGCGGTCCTACCGGGAACTGCCGCTGCGGATCGCCGAACTCGGCGGGATGTACCGGCCGGAGCGGTCCGGGGTGCTCGGCGGGCTGAGCCGGGTACGCGCGATCTCGCTCAACGACGCGCACAACTTCTGCCTGCCGGAGCAGGTCGGCGCCGAGGTCGCCGAGGTGCTGGAGCTGATCAGGGTGGCGCACGCCGCGCTCGGGGTACGCCCGGCGGGGTTCCGGCTGTCGCTGCGTGGACCGGGCGAGAAGTACGTCGGCGACGACGAGCAGTGGCGGCACGCCGAGGACCTGCTCCGGGCGGCGCTGTCCGGACTGCCGTACGTCGAGGCGCCCGGGGAGGCGGCGTTCTACGGGCCGAAGATCGACATCCAGGTACGGGACGCGGCCGGTCGGGAGTCGACCCTCTCCACCATCCAGCTCGACTTCGACAAGCCGGCCCGGTTCGACCTCTCCTACGCCGACAGCCGGGGCCGGCGGGGCCGGCCGGTGATGGTGCACCGGAGCCTGGTCGGCAGCATGGAGCGGCTGTTCGCGTACCTGATCGAGGTGCACGCCGGAGCCTTCCCGGCCTGGTACGCCCCGGTCCAGGTACGGGTGCTGCCGGTCGGCCCGGAGCAGGTGGCGGCGGCCGAGGAGTTTCGCCGGGCCTGCGTACTGGCCGGGCTGCGGGCGGAGCTGGTGGTCGACGGCTCGCTCGGTGCCCGGATCCGGGAGGCCGCCCAGCGCCGGGTGCCGTACGCGGCGGTGCTGGGTGCCCGAGAGGTGGCGGCGGGGCAGGTGGCGTTGCGACTGCGGGACGGCCGGGGCCTCGACCCGATGGCGGTACCGGACGCGTTGGCTCTGGTGAACGGGGTGGTGGCCGGCCGGTCGGCGGAACTCCTACCCTGAGTCGGCGCGGCCGGGAGGGCTCTGAGTCGGCGCGGCCGGAAGGCACATCTTGTCGATGGCAAGATATGCTGGTGGGATGAGCGACGGAAGTGCCGCCGGGCGGCCGTACCACCACGGAGACCTACGGCGGGCGTTGCTGGCCGCCGCCGCGACCGCGATCGAGGAGTCCGGCCCGGCCGCGCTCAGCCTGCGCGACCTGGCCCGGCGCGCCGGGGTGTCGCACGCCGCCCCGGCGCACCACTTCGGCGACAAGGCCGGGCTGCTCACCGCGTTCGCCGCCGAGGGCTTCGAGATGCTGGCCGACACGCTGGCCGGGGTGCACGACAGGTCCGGCGGAGACCTGCTCGAACTCGGGGTCGGCTACGTGATGTTCGCCGTGCGCCACCGGGCCCACTTCGAGGTGATGTTCCGGCCGGAACTCTTCCACCGGGACGACGCCGGGCTCACCGCCGCCCAGCAGCGGGCCTACGCGGCGCTCCGGGCCGGGGTGGCCGGGCTGCCGGCGGCACCCGTCGGCGACGAGGCCGCGCAGGCCGGCCTGGCCGCCTGGTCGATCGTGCACGGCTTCGCCACCCTCTGGCTCGGCGGAGCGCTCCCCGCCGACCAGGTCGGCGACGACCCGGAGGCCGCCGCACGCAGCGTCATCCGGCTCCTCTTCGCCCAACCCGGTTGAGCCCTACGCCCCGTCGGACGGGCGCGCACATCCCGGAGAAGAAGGTCACCGCGCGCCGCCGGGCGGGGCGTACGGGGGCTCGGGCGGGTCACCAGTTGGTGGGCAGCGGCATTCCCTCGGTGTAGCCGGCGGCGCTCTGCACCCCGACCAGCGCGTTGGCGTGGAACTCGGCGAGATCGGCGGCACCGGCGTAGGTGCAGGCGCTGCGTACCCCGGCCACGATCTCGTCGACCAGGTCCTCCACGCCCGGTCGGGCCGGGTCCAGGTACATCCGCGCGCTGGAGATGCCCTCCTCGAAGACCGCCTTCCGGGCCTGGTCGTACGGGCTGTCCTCGGCGGTACGCGCACTCACCGCCCGCGCCGAGGCCATCCCGAAACTCTCCTTGTAGCGCCGGCCGTCGGCGTCGGTGTAGAGATCGCCCGGCGACTCGTACGTGCCGGCGAACCAGGTGCCGATCATCACGTTGGACGCCCCGGCGGCCAGGGCGAGGGCGACGTCGCGCGGATGGCGTACCCCGCCGTCGGCCCAGACGTGTCGGCCCAGTTCGCGGGCGGCGGCGGCACAGTCGAGTACCGCCGAGAACTGCGGCCGGCCCACCCCGGTCATCATCCGGGTGGTGCACATCGCCCCCGGCCCGACACCGACCTTGACGATGTCCGCCCCCGCCGCCACCAGGTCCCGTACGCCCTCGGCGGTCACCACGTTGCCGGCGGCGACCGGTACCGGCGGGTCGAGCGCGCGGACCGCCCGCAACGCCCGCAGCATCCGCTCCTGGTGGCCGTGCGCGGTGTCCACCACCAGGGTGTCCACCCCGGCCTCGAAGAGCGCGCCGGCCTTTCCGGCGACGTCGCCGTTGATGCCGATCGCGGCGGCGATCCGCAGCCGACCCTTGCCGTCCAGCGCCGGCCGGTACAGGGTGGCCCGCAGCGCGCCCCGGCGGGTCAGCACCCCGACGAGCCGGCCGTCGACGTCGACCACCGGAGCGAGCCGGCGGCGCCCCCGGGACAGCCGGTCGAACCCGGCCCGCGGGTCCGCCTCGGCGGGCACGGTGTGCAGTTCGGTGGACATCACATGCCGCAACTGGGCGAACCGGTCCACCCCGACGGTGTCGGCCTCGGTCACCACGCCGACCGGCCGCCCGTCCGGGTCGACCACCACCACCGCACCGTGCGACCGCTTCGGCAGCAGGTGGATGGCGTCGCCGACGGTGTCCGTCGGGCCGAGGGTGATCGCGGTGTCGTGCACCAGATGCCGCTGCTTGACCCAGCCGATCACGTCGGCGACCACCTCGATCGGGATGTCCTGCGGCAGTACGGCGAGCGCACCGCGCCGGGCCACCGTCTCGGCCATCCGGCGGCCGGCCACCGCCGTCATGTTGGACACCACGAGCGGGATCGTGGTGCCGGTCCCGTCGCTGCTGGACAGGTCGACGTCGAGCCGGGACTCCACGGCCGAGCGGACCGGGGCCAGGAAGACGTCGTTGTAGGTCAGATCCTGGTCGGGCCGGGTACCGGTGATGAACCGCACCTGGTCATCATGCCGCAGCGCGCTCCACCCGGCCCGCCGGTCGGCCCGGCCGGCGACGGGCGGCACCGCCGGGTCGGCTCGGGAACGGGGCGATCAGCCGATGACGCGACGGGCGGGCCCGCCGGGTGGGCCCGGGGACGGGGCGATCAGCCGATGACGCAGATGACCGCCCCGGCGGTGAGTACCCCGCCGACCTCGGCGGCGAGTCCGCTCACCACGCCGGCCTTGTGCGCGTGCAGCGGCTGCTCCATCTTCATCGCCTCCATCACCACCACCAGGTCCCCCTCGGCGACGGTGTCGCCGTCGGCAACCGCGATCTTGACGATGGTGCCCTGCATCGGGGAGGTGAGCGCGTCGCCACCGGCGGCGGCACCGCCGGACGCGCCGGACCGGGCGCCGCGCCGGGCCGGGCGCCGGGCGGCGGAACCCGACGTGACCGGGCCGGCGGCGGTGGCCGTACCCGTGCCGAAGCCGGCGGGAAGGCTCACCTCCAGCCGCTTGCCGGCCACCTCGACCACGACGGTCTCCCGGGCGCCGACCGGCTCGTCGGCCGGCGCGGCACCGCTGAACGCCGGGATCGTGTTGTCGAACTCGGTCTCGATCCACCGGGTGTGCACGGCGAACGGCTCGGCGGTGAACGCCTCGTCCCGGACGACCAGCCGGTGGAACGGCAGCGCGGTGGCCATCCCGTCCACCACCATCTCGTCGAGCGCCCGGCGGGCCCGCTCCAGGGCCTCGGTCCGCGTCTCCCCGGTGACGACCACCTTGGCGAGCAGCGAGTCGAAGTTCCCGCCGATCACGTCGCCCGCGACGATCCCGGTGTCCACCCGTACGCCGGGACCGGTGGGCAGCCGCAGCGCGGTCACCGTCCCCGGCGCCGGCAGGAAGTTCCGGCCCGGGTCCTCGCCGTTGATCCGGAACTCGATGGAGTGCCCGCGCGGGGTCGGATCGGCATCGAACCGGAGCTTCTCGCCGGCCGCGATCCGGAACTGCTCCCGGACCAGGTCGATGCCGGCGGTCTCCTCGGTCACCGGGTGCTCCACCTGGAGCCGGGTGTTGACCTCCAGGAAGGAGATGGTGCCGTCCGCGCCGACCAGGTATTCGACGGTGCCGGCGCCGTGGTAGTCGGCCTCCCGGCAGATCGCCTTCGCGCTGGCGTGGATCTGCGCCCGCTGCTCGTCGGTCAGGAACGGTGCCGGCGCCTCCTCGACGAGTTTCTGGTGCCGGCGTTGCAGCGAGCAGTCCCGGGTGCCGACCACCACGACGTTGCCGTGCTGGTCGGCGAGGACCTGTGCCTCGACGTGCCGGGGCCGGTCCAGGTAGCGCTCGACGAAGCACTCGCCCCGGCCGAACGCGGCCAGCGCCTCCCGGGTGGCTGACTCGAACAGCGTCGGGATCTCCTTCAACGTCCGGGCCACCTTCAGGCCACGGCCGCCGCCGCCGAACGCCGCCTTGATCGCCACCGGCAGGCCGTGTTCGGCCGCGAAGGTCAGTACCTCTTCGGGGCCGCTCACCGGCTCGGGGGTGCCGGGCACCAGGGGAGCGCCGACCCGCTGCGCGATGTGCCGGGCGGTGACCTTGTCGCCGAGGTCGCGGATCGCCTGCGGCGTAGGCCCGATCCAGGTCAGGCCGGCGTCGATCACCGCCGCCGCGAAGTCCGCGTTCTCCGAGAGAAACCCGTAACCCGGGTGTACGGCGTCAGCGCCAGACCGGGCGGCCACGTCGAGCAGCTTGTCGATCCGCAGGTACGTCTCGGTCGCGGTCTCGCCGCCGAGCGCGTACGCCTCGTCGGCGAGGGTGGCGTGCAGCGCGTCCCGGTCGGAGTCGGCGTAGACGGCGACGCTGGCCAATCCGGCGTCCCGGCAGGCGCGGGCGACCCGCACCGCGATCTCGCCCCGGTTGGCGATCAGTACCTTGCGCACGCGGCTGCTCCTCCTCAGTTCGCGTCCCACCATCGGCGGTCACCGGCATGGCTGCCAGCGACGGTGCCAGGGACATTGTCAACGACGGCGACCGCGCTCGTGCCCGGCGGGTTCCGGAAGGCGGGCCAGGCCACGGGGCGGCGTTTGGAGTTAGTCAATTTTGGTTATTACGCTTGTGCACGTGTCAGCCACCCGAATGATGATTCTCGGCCTGGTCCGGTGGATGCAACCGGTGCACGGCTATGACGTACGTCGCGAGCTGCTGAGCTGGAGCGCGGACAAGTGGGCGAACGTCCAGCCCGGTTCGATCTACCACGCGCTGCGCAAGCTGACCGAGGAGGGGTTGTTACGGGAGGTTGCCACCGAGCAGGTCGGCGCCCGCCCGGCCCGGGTCACGTACGGGATCACGTCCAAGGGTGAGGACGAGTTCCAGGGCCTGCTCAGGGGACACTGGTGGAACCTCGGCGAGGTGGTCGACCCGTTCTTCGCGGCCTTCTCCTTCCTGCCGGCGCTGCCCCGGGACGAGGCGTCGGCGGCGCTGCGCAACCGGGCCCGGCTGCTGCGGGCGGTCAACGACAGCCTGCGGGCGGCGATGGAGTCCGGCTGGATGAAGGACGACAAGCCGGTACACGTCGGTTGGATGTGGCAGTTGTCGATCGCCCGGGCGGAGGGGGAGATCGGCTGGTGCGAGCGGATCGCCGACCTGATCGACGCCGGGGTGCCGTACCTGCCGGAGGACTACGCGGAGGAGCCCGCGTGGGCGCAGTTCGGCACCCTGGTCGCCGAGGCGACCTGGCACGGCGGCCCGACGCCGGACCGGCCGTCCCCGGATCAGTCGTCTCCGGATCAGCCGTCCTCGAATCAGTCGTCTCCGGATCAGCCGTCCCCGGAGCGGTCGTCCCGGGAGCAGCCGTCCCCGACGGTGGACGGTGAGAGAACGTAGGTCGACGCGTAATAATCAACGTTGACTAGATGCGTTATATCGCGTTAGCCTGCCGGCAGCGTTTGCGGTGGGCGCCTTCTGGCGTGCCCCGGGGGATGGGGCCGGTGGGGATGCCGGTCCGGCTGACCAGGAGCAGGCATGATCGAGACAAAGGGGCTGCGGAAGTCGTTCCGCTCCCGACAGGGCAGGGAGAAGAAGTCCGTCGACGCGGTCCGCGGCGTCGACCTCGTGGTGGCCGAGGGGGAGATCTTCGGCTTCCTCGGCCCGAACGGCGCGGGCAAGACCACCACGCTGCGGATGCTCGCCACACTCATCGAGCCGGACGGCGGCGAGGCGAACATCGCCGGTGTCGACCTGCGGACCAATCCGGGAGAGGTGCGGCGCCGGATCGGCTACGTGGCCCAGGGCGGCAGCACCTGGGACGAGTCGACCGCCCGCGAGGAACTGGTGCTGCACGCCCGGATGTACGGCCTCAGCAAGGCCGAGGCGCAGCAGCGGGCCGTACGCGCCCTGGCGGCGTTCCAACTCACCGAGTACGCCGACCGCAAGTGCAAGACGTACTCCGGCGGCCAGCGTCGCCGGGTGGACATCGCGCTCGGCATCATCCACGAGCCGAAGATCGTCTTCCTGGACGAGCCGACCACCGGCCTCGACCCGCAGAGCCGGGCGCACATGTGGGACGAGATCCGCCGGCTGCGCGCCGAGGGGATGACCGTCTTCATCACCACGCACTACCTGGACGAGGCGGACGCGCTCTGCGACCGGATCGCCATCATGGACCACGGCGAGGTGGTCGCCGAGGGGACTCCGGCGGAGTTGAAGCGGGAGATCTCCGGCGACGTGGTGCTGGTCGCCATCGAAGGTTCGGCCCCGGAGGCCGCCGGCAAGGTGCTGGAGACCGAGCCCTACGTCACCCGGCTGGAGGCCACGGACGACGGCGGGCTCCGGCTCTACGTCAACGACGGCGCCCGGGACATGCCGCAGATCCTCCGCGCGCTGGACGCCGCCGGCATCACGCTCAGCTCGATCGAGCTGCACCGACCGAGCCTCGACGACGTTTTCCTCACCAAGACCGGCCGCTCGCTGCGCGAGTCCTGACCGCTCGCCGCGTACCGCCGAACAGGAGACCTGGAATGAAATTCGCCCGCGACACATGGTTGATCTTCCAGCGGCAGTTCCTGCTGCTGGTCCGCCAGCCCGTCTGGCTCTTCGTCGGCATCTTCCAGCCGGTGATGTACCTGCTGCTCTTCGCCCCGCTGCTCAAGCCCGCGTTGCAGGCGTCCAGCAACGCCGAGGCGTACCGGATCTTCGTGCCCGGCCTGCTGGTGCTGCTCGCCATCTTCGGCGGCCTGTTCCAGGGCTTCGGCCTGATCGCCGAGCTGCGCGCCGGGGTGATCGAACGATCCCGGGTCACCCCGGTCAGCCGGCTCGCCCTGCTGCTCGGCCGGTCGCTGCGCGACGTGGTGTCGCTGATCGCCCAGGCGATCATCATCACCCTGCTGGCGCTGGCCTTCGGGCTCTCGGTGTTCATCGGGGACCTGCTACTGGCATACCTGATGCTGGCCCTGATCGCACTGATGACCTCGGCCCTGTCGTACGGGATCGCACTGGTGGTGAAGAGCGAGGACGCGCTGGCGCCGCTGATGAACACGATCGCCCAACCGGTCCTGCTGCTCTCCGGCATCCTGCTGCCGCTGAACTTCGCGCCCGGCTGGTTGCAGGGGATCGCCGACTGGAACCCGTTCTCCTGGGCGGTCGACGGCGCCCGGGCGCTCTTCGCCGGCGACCTCGGCAACGACGCGGTCTGGCAGGGCCTGTCGGTGATGGCGGTGATCACGGCGCTCGCCGTGGTCTGGGCCGCACGAGAGTTCGCCCGCAGCGTCCGCTGACGCTACCCATCGGGTACGGGCTGCTCGACGGGTACGGGTGGAGTCGGGTTTCTCGCCGGCTCCACCCGTTGCCTGGTCGGGTCGATGTCGTGCGGTTCCCGGTGCCGGTGCCGATCAGCGGCGGCGGGCCAGGGTCAGGCCGTCGGCGATCGGCAGCATCACCAACTCGACCCGCCCGTCCGTCAGCACTGCCTCGTTGAACTCGGCGATCGCCTGGTCGGCGACGGTCTGCGGGGCCAGAATCCGGCCACCCCGAAGCACGTTGTCCACCACGATCAGCCCACCCGTACGCATCCTCGGCACCAACTCGGCCCAATAGGTCAGGTAGCCCGGCTTGTCGGCGTCGATGAAGACGAAGTCGAGGTACGGCTCCGTCGGCAGGGCGCGCAGCGTGTCGGCGGCGGGGCCGATCCGCAGCTCGATCCGGTCCTCGACCCCGGCCCGCGCCCAGTAGCGGCGGGCGACCGCCGTGTACTCCTCCGAGATGTCGAAGCACGTCAACCGGCCGTCGTCGGGCAGGCCACGGGCGATCGCCAACGACGAGAGCCCGGTGAAGGTGCCGACCTCGACCGCCTGCCGGGCGTTCACCAGGCGGGTCAGGAAGGTGAGCAGTCCGGCCTGCTCCGGAGCGATCTGCATACCGGCGTCGGCCGGCAGCAGGGACACGGTCTCGTCGATCAGTTCCCGGGTCAGCTCGTCCGGCGGCGAGCCGTGCGCCAGGACGTACGCGTGCAGGTCTGCGGTGAGCGGAATTGATTTCGTCGGCACGGCTCGACGCTATTCCACAATTGTCGGCGGCGGGTACCGGTTCGTCAGTGTGGGCCGGCGGGCGCCGTACCCCCGTCGGACCAGAGATCGGTGATCCGCAGGTCGAGTTCGCCGAGCAGGTTGCGGAAGAGTGGGAGGGAGAGCCCGATCACGGTACCGGGATCCCCGTCGACCCGGTCGACGAACGGGCCGCCCAGCCCGTCGATGGTGAACGCGCCCGCCACCTGCAACGGCTCACCCGTCGCCACGTACGCGACGATCTCGTCGTCGGTGATCTCCGCGAAGTACACAGCGGTGGCGGCGACCCGGGCCACCTCGCGTCCGGTCGACAGGTCGATCAGGCAGTGCCCGGTGTGCAGTACGCCGCTCTTGCCGCGCATTGCCTGCCAGCGGCGGACCGCCTCGTCCGCGTCGGCCGGCTTGCCGAGAATCTCGCCGTCGAACGCGAGCACCGAGTCGCAGCCGAGCACGAGCGTCCGTCCATCGACCGGGTGTGGTTCGGCGTCGCCGAGGCTGCCACCGCTACTGCCGCTGAATGTGCTGGCGTCAGCGCTGCTGGAGCGGTCCTGGCGCAGCCGCTCGGCTACTGTCCGTGCCTTCAACTGGGCCAGTGTGAGGCTCAGCGCCTCCGGGGTCGAGGGGTCCACCTGCGACTCGTCGACGCCGCTGACCAGCACCTCCGGCTCGATGCCGGCGGCATGTAGGAGCTTGCGTCGGGCCGGGCTCGCCGAGGCGAGTACCAGGCGTAGCCGATTTGTCGTACGCACGGCGGCCAACGCTACCCGGCCCGGAGCTGACAACCTACGTTCGGGCCGGGCCTGCGCGGGTCGTCGGTTCAGAGCCGGCGCGGCTGTTGCCGTCGGCGCATCAGCAGTACCACCAACAGCGTCACCAACAGGCCGATGACAACGAGAGCGACCAGGGCGCCGACGAGGATCGTCGAGCCGACACTCGACTTGTTCTCGGGATCTGGAGCGGCGTTGCCGGCGGGTTGGCTCTGAGTGGGGCTCGGCGCGGCGCTCGAAGTGGCGTTCGCGCCGCCCTCCAGCGGAGGTACGTCGGCCGTCAGCGCCTTGACCAGGTTCAGTACGCCGTACCCGTACTCCTCGTCCCGACCCGGCGCACCCTTGTCGTCAGCAGTCGCCGTCAACCGGTGTACGACTTCCTCCGCCGACAGATCCGGAAACTTGCTCCGTACGAGCGCAGCCGCCCCAGCAACAATCGCCGTCGAGGGCGAGGTGCCAGTGCCGGTTCGATAACGTCCATCTACGGAGGTACTAACAATTCCTACCCCAGGTGCGCTAAGAGAAAGCCTGCTGCCCGTCACGGAGATGTCGGCGTGCTCTCCTTTCTGGTCGGTCGCGCCAACTGCGACGACTCCCGTTGCTGCGGCCGGAAATTGGATTAGAAAATCCCCTGGCCTGTTGCCGGCTGCTGCGATGATTACGATATCCGCCTCGAATGCCGCCCGCAGTGCGGCATTGAGGCGAGGTGTCGATCCCCCGCCTGAGGAAATGCTGATTACGTCGACTCGTTTCGATACTGCCCATTCAATGGCCTTGGCGGTATCGTCGATGTCGCCGGCCCCGCCAGTTCCCGTCCCGTCTTGTATCGGCATTATCTTGGCCTTGGGTGCGATTCCTAAAGCCCCAGCACTTCCGCGGCCGTGGGCGGCAACCAAGCCGGCCATGCCGGTTCCGTGCCCGCCAGGGTCGCTATCTCGGCGCCCGTCTCCTGAACCCCTCGCGGCGGTAACAGTGCCTGGTAGCAGGTTATTTCTGAGGTCGGGATGGGGGTCGACGCCGGTATCTATGACGGCGACAGTCACCCCCTGACCTTGGCTAACTTTGTGTGCTTCAGCGATCTTCAGGTACTTCAGATGCCATTGATTGCTACGCAGTTGGTCGGCCCTGGCTGCCGTTGCTGGCAAAAAGGCGACGGCCGTGGCGCAAAGAAGCGCCACGGCCGTGCGGGCCGTGCGGAAGATCACCGTTTATAGCCGATCGCTGGGCCAGGGTCGATTCTTCCGTTTTCGCGAGTTGGCATCACGACCGGTGCAACCCCCTCATCCGTTTCCCAAGGGTTGTCTGGATCCCAGTGGCGGCTATTTTCCTCTTCTCTGCTCGGGCTACTCGCCCGCGAGCCTGAACCCATCCCGTATGCGTGGCTTGTGCCCATAGCTGAACGGCCTGCACCCATGGAGGATTTGACTCCGGCACTACCGATTGGCGCGGATCCGCTTCCACCGATCACGCCACCAACAGGATTGATGCGCCGGGCGCCTCCGGTTCCCGCAGTTGGCTGCGACAGGCCCGTGCCAGGGGCGCCACCAATCAGCCCACCGGGCGGCATGGCTCTGGGGCCGAGCACATTTGGGCCAAGTCCTGCCTTGTTTGGCCCAGTACCCGGCGGCATTACTGATGTTGTGGGATATCCGGGAGATAGCCCGGGCGGCTTGGCCCCTGACGGCATACCCGGTGGCCTGGTCCCAGGTGGTAGTCCAGGGGGAACTGGGGGTGGAGGAAGACCGGGGCCGGTGGTTGGCGGAGGTGGTGGGATAACACTCGGTGGCGTTGGCGGCACCGCCGGGGGAGCTATCGGCCCAGTGCCACCGAGTATCGGACCTGTACTAGGCGCAGGTGGCGTCGGCACGACAGTGTGGATGGCCGGAGTCGGAGGCGGGCTGTAGCTCGCACCCCCACCCGCTGGCATCGGCACAACGGGCGGAAGCACCGGTGGGCTCGAACCGCCCATCGCGCTACTACCACCCGAACCGCCTCCGCTTTCGGATTCGTCCTTCGAGCCCTTGGGATTCTTGTAAACCGGAGGCTTTCGGAGCTGTACCTGGGCGGTGGCAAGTTCGCTGCTGAGGCCGTACATGACGTGTCGGCCGCGCCAGTTGAGGTCTTCCAGGTCGGCCTGGGTGGTGGGCTGCTGGCCAGTAGGCGGCTTGCCGTTGTTCGCCAGCACCGCCGCGTCGTACTGTTCCTTGGCCTTCGCCTTCGCCTCGTACTCCCGGTTGATCTCCTCCAGGTCCCTGCGGTACTCCCAAAGTGCCTGGGTGACGCCCGTGAGGGTCTGCTGGTTGGCGACGGCAGTGTCGTAGACGCCCTGCACGGTCTGGATGAGGTAGTCGAGCCGTGAAACGTAGGCCCTCGACGCCTCGCTCCTCTCCGGCGGCCATGCCTCCATCAGGTTGTCGCGGTACTGCTTCAACCGTGACAGGTGCAGCGAGCTGAGCTCGGAAGTCTTCCGCCAGCCGCTGACGTGCTGCCAGTGTGTGTCTGTCTGCTGGTTGGCCAGCAGCGCCCACATCTGGGGAACGTTCTGCGACGTCCAGTTGGTCGTACCGGAGATCTGGCCGCTCCCGCCGCCTCCGTCATCAAGCATTGGGGCTCCCCGTGTTTGCCGTGCCGTCCTGCTGTGTGGTCGTGTTCTGCGATCCCGGCGGCGGCGGTGCCGCTGCACCGGTCTCATCGAGCGCGCTCTCGACGTCGCTGACCCGAGCGCGCGAGAACGCGTCGGCCTGGCCGTAGTTCCTACTGACCGTCTCGGCGGCCGTGGCGAGCCCGCCGGTGCCGTCTCCGACATCCCAGACCCGCGTGGAAGTGTCCTGCTGGACAGTCCGGTGCGCTTTGAAGAACGACACCAACTCCGCGAAGCTCTCGTGCGGCTCAGGCAGGTTCGGCAGGATGTCCGACTGGACTTCCTCCATGTGTGGGACGTAGTTCTTCTGGACCTCGGCCAGGAGTTGCTGGGCGAACTCTTCCATGCGCTGGATGTCAGCTTCTATGGCACCGCCGTAGTCGCGCAGCCACGCAGGGCCACGGTCTTCCTCAGGTATCACGTCTTCTCCCCAGGTGCTACGTACTGCCCCATACCAAGGTTAGTGGGTATGTGCCGGTGTGGGCAGCCCCGTTAGGTAGCCCGGCGCAGGTCAGTGTGGAAGGCCGGAGAGCCGCCAGGCGTCACGGCCGGTACGCGTCGGCATGCCGGACGGCGACACTGTGCCAGCGCGACCGTGTCGTGCCCAGGTCGACGTGGCAGCCGGTCGGACCGATGTGGCCGGTCGGGACCGGAGCAGGACCGCCCCGACCAGCGCCGCCAGCTCCTCCGGTGTGGGCGTACCTCGGAGCACCCGGAGCAGCGGTTCTTCGTCAGCCATGGCAATGAGGGTACGTCGTCGTCAATTGGTCGGAGTCTCAGATAGGCGTGCCGAGGGTGTGACACTTGTTGCCGTTGGGTACGGTCCCAGCGTGTCTAGTGCGCCTCCACAACTCATCGCTGACCGGTACCGGCTTGTCGAGCCGCTTGGCCAGGGCGGGATGGGTCGTGTCTGGAAGGCGCGTGACGAAGTTCTGCACCGGGACGTCGCGATCAAGGAGTTGGTCCCGCCGCCGGGGCTGACCGAGGACGAGCGCCGGGAGATGCGCGAACGGTCACTGCGCGAGGCGCGGGCGATCGCCCGGCTCAACCACGCGAACGTGGTCCGCGTCTTCGACGTCCTGCGTACCGACGGTGATCCGTGGATCGTGATGGAGTACATCCCGTCGCGGTCGTTGCAGGACACGCTGGCCAGTGACGGGCCGGTGTCGCCGACCCGGGCTGCCGAGATCGGGCTGGGCGTGCTCGGCGCGCTGAAGTCCGCGCACCGGGCCGGGGTGATGCACCGGGACGTGAAGCCGGGCAACGTGCTGCTCGGCGACGACGGTCGGGTGGTACTGACCGACTTCGGGCTGGCGACGGTGCCCGGGGACCCGAACGTGACTCGTACCGGGCTGGTGTTGGGCTCGCCCGCGTACATCGCGCCGGAGCGGGCGCGGGACGGCACGGCCGGGCCGGAGGGTGATCTCTGGTCGCTGGGCGCGACGCTCTACGCCGCCGTCGAGGGGCAGTCGCCGTTCGCCCGGCCGTCCGCGATCGCCACGCTGGCGGCGCTGGCCACCGAGCCGCCGCCGGTGTCGCGCCGGGCCGGTCCGCTCAAGACCGTGCTCGCCGGCCTGCTGCGCAAGGACCCGGCGAGCAGGATCAACGCCGAGGTGGCGGAGCGGTTGCTGCGTCGCGCGTCCGGCCGGCGCCGCAACCCCGGGATGTCACTGCTTGACGGGGTACGTCGACCGGGGCCGAACGGCCCGCGCGAACCGGGCGAGCCGCGTACCCGGATCGTTCCGTTGCCGGCGCCCCGACCGGCCCCCGCCACGCCGCCGGCCGCAGCGGCTGCCTTTCCGGCGGCGCCGCCGGCTGCGGAGACGACGAAGCTGCCTTCCGCGCCACCGGCCGCCGAGACCACCAAATTGCCGGCCGCCCCGCCGGCTGCCGAGACGACGAAGCTACCGGCCGCCACGCCGGCCGAAAAGGAGTCGGTACCGGAGCCAGCAGCGGCGGAGACGCCGACAGAATCCGACAGCTCCGACAGTTCTGAGAGCCGTTCGAAGCCTGCCGAGCCGGCGGTCGTCGTCGTACCCGGCGAGGCGGCCGTGTCGGCCGATGCGGCCGGGGCGAAGTCGGATCCTGCGCCGACCGCGATACAGCCCAAGGCGGAGCCAGGCTCGCCCGAGGCGCTGCCGGCGGGCCGGGCAGCGGTCCCGGCCAGCCTGGACGACGAGTCCCGGGACGGTCGTGGTCCGCTCGCCGCCGTCGCGGCCGGCAATCGGCGGATCTGGCTGCTCGGCGGGCTGGTCGTGCTGCTCCTGCTTGCCCTCGTCGTGGTGGTGCCGCTGACTCGGAACGGATCGGGCGAAGATGACCAGAAGACCGACCCGGGTGCGGCCCCAACCAGCCAGCCGGCGCGTACTCCGCCAGCCACCACGGGCGGCGCACCGACGCCTACCGCATCGGCCTCCCCGACTGGTCCAGCAGCCACCCCCACCGGTCAACCAGGTGTTTCGCTACCTACCGGCTGGCGGATGCACAAGGACCCGACGAACTTCTCGGTACCGGTTCCGGAGGGCTGGCAGGTGAGCCGGGAGAAGACCGGGTCGGCGGCGGACGCCGTCCGCGTGTGGTTCCGTGACCCGAACGGCCCCGGACAGTTGCTGATCGACCAGACGAACCGGCCCGAGCCTGACCCGGTAGCGGACTGGAAGAGCAAGGAAGGATACCGGCGGGACAATACCGTCAACTACCAGCGTGTCGGACAAATTCGTGCGGTGGACTACTGGGACAAGTGCGCCGACTGGGACTGGCTGGAGACTGTGGACGGGGTCCGGATCCACGTGCGCAACCGTGGCTTCGTGACGGCGCCGGACAAGGCGTACGCGATCCGATGGGATACCGCAGCAGACGAGTGGGACGAGAACCTTCCCAACTTCCAGCTCATCGTGGACGGGTTCAAGCCCGCGCGCGACTGATGCCGAGGGAGATCACTCGGAGGGTTTCCAACCCGTGAAGAGTTGACAGGCATGACCTCAGTTCCGTCGGGGTAGTGGTGATCTCGACGGAAGGAGGTACGACTGATGCGTTCCCGACATCATGCGACGAAGCCGAGCATTGCCCTCTGGATGCTGGTCGCCATCGGCGACCTTGCCCTGCTGGTGGCGAGCGTCGGAATGGTCGCGCTAATCGCGCTCGCCAGCGTCGTGACCGTGGCCGTCGCTACGGTCGGCGGTTGGCTCCTGCTGCGGCGAGGCGTGCCGAACAGGACCGCGCTCCCGGCGCGGGTCGCCATGCCGGCGACGGGCCGGGCGAGGGCCGGTTCTGCCGGGCAGCTCCGCTGAAGCGAGGACCAGCCCGGTCTGAGCAGGGCACCACCGACGAAGCTTCGTCGGATCGGGTCACGACGGTAGCGGCAGCCGGATCAGTTATCGACCGTGCAGGTGATGACAGGTCCCGCTGCCGCTAAGTCGTGTCAGGGGCGGGGCCAGCGGGTGTTCAGACGCCGGGCGACCTCCGTCACGTCGTGTCGGTTCTGGGCGAGCAGGCTGCTGCGGGCGTCGCGGTAGCGCGGACATGGCCAGCGGCCTCGACAGGCGATGCACCGCCACAGGCCGAGCAGTCGCCAGAGTGGTGCCGGCCGATGTCGTTCGACGATTGCCATGGAGTGCTCGCGTTCCATTGCGGACCTCCGGCGGTTGCGGGACACGCGGCGGCTCGCCGGCCGCCATCGAGAGACGAGCCGCCGCGCGGGGGGACCGACCCCCGCCAGGCTGCGGACCAGGGAGGAATCGGCTCACAGCAACTTAATGCATAAGGTAGAGCAAGGCAAGACTATATGCATCTAGATGCCTCCTGATGCTTGTGGTTGCCCGGTTTGCCGTGATCAAATGTCACTGCGGACCAGGGAGTGCATCGTGCCCACCTCGAAGACACAGAAGATCATCAACGACCTCACCGAGCAGATCGAATCGGGAGCGCTGGCGCCGG
This sequence comes from Plantactinospora endophytica, assembly GCF_016862915.1. Lineage (GTDB taxonomy): Bacteria > Actinomycetota > Actinomycetes > Mycobacteriales > Micromonosporaceae > Plantactinospora > Plantactinospora endophytica. Next base: position 90,473 of record NZ_BONW01000002.1, read on the forward strand.
GCGACCAACTGCCGAGCACCGCAGCGCTGCGTGCGCAATACGGTGTCTCCGTCACGGTGGTGCGCGGCGCGGTGAGCTGGCTCAAGGCGAAGGGGCTGGTGCAGGGCCATCCGGGGCTTGGCGTCTTCGTCACCGAGAACAGCAAGTAGGCAGCCCGCTGGGCAGCGACGACGTGAGCTAGGCTCGCTCGGATGTCAGTGGACGGCGTGACAGAGCTCTGGAACAAGCTCTTCGGCGCGCAACCGGACCCACCCCCGCTACTCGTCCTGATCACCGGGCTGGTCGCCCTCACCGTGGTGCTCACCCGGGTGCCCTGGCGGGTGGGCCGCAACGCGATCACCATCGCGCACGAGGGCGGGCACGCCCTGGCCGCCGTACTCACCGGGCGGCGGTTGCAGGGGATCCGGCTGCACTCGGACACCTCCGGGCTGACCCTGTCAGCCGGGCGGCCGACCGGACCCGGAATGGTGTTCACCCTGCTGGCCGGCTATCTGGCGCCTTCCCTGGTCGGCCTGGCCGGTGCGTGGGTACTCGGTGGCAACCGGATCACCCTGCTGCTCTGGGTCGCCGTCGCACTGCTGCTCGCCATGCTGGTGATGATCCGCAACGTCTTCGGCATCATCTCGATCGTGGTCACCACCGGGGTCGTACTCGGGGTGTCCTGGATGGCCTCGCCGGAGGTGCAGGCGGCGTTCGCGTACACCGGGGTGTGGTTCCTGCTGCTCGGCGGGGTTCGGCCGGTGGGTGAACTCCAGACCCTTCGGCGGCGGGGGCAACTGCCGCAGTCGGACGCGGACCAACTCGCCTGGCTCACCGGGGTACCCGGGCTCGTCTGGGTCGGGATCTTCGGCGCGGTCAACCTGCTCGCCCTGCTGGCCGGTGCGGCCCTGCTCACCGGCCCGATACTGAACTCCGCCAGCCTGCCCGGCTGACCACCGCCGACGGTACGCACCATCGACGGTACGCACCGCCGACGCTACGGGCACCGGGTGCACAGCGAGGAGAGCAAGGAACCCATGCGGTACGTGATCATCGGAGCCGGCGCGGTCGGCGGCACCATCGGGGTACGGCTGAGCGAGGCGGGCCGGGACGTCACCCTGGCGGCCCGGGGTGCCCACCTGGCCGCGATCCGGGCAGACGGGCTGACCCTGAACACGCCGGACGGCGAGTACGTCGCCCGGATTCCCGCCGTCGGCGACCCGGCCGCCCCCGACTCCGGTGTCACCGACGCGACGCTGACTCCCGACACCGTGCTCGTGTTGACCGTCAAGTCGCAGGACACCGAGGCGGCGCTGCGGAGCTGGGCCGACCTGCCCGTCCAGGGCGGTGGCACGGCGGCGGAGCGACTGCCGCTGCTGACTGCGCAGAACGGGGTGGCCAACGAACGCGCCGCCGCCCGGCTCTTCGACCGGGTCTATCCGGTCTGCGTCTGGCTGCCGGCGACCCACCTGGAGCCGGGCCGGGTCGTCGCCAGTGGACATCCGTACTCGGGGATGCTGCACCTCGGCACTTTCCCGGCCGGCTCGGACGACCTCGCCCGGCAGGTCAGTGCGGACCTGGCGGCGGCCCGGATCCTCGCCCCGGTCCGCGACGACATCATGCGCTGGAAGTACGGCAAACTGCTGCGCAACCTCGGCAACGCCATCCAGGCACTCTTCGGCCTCGGCGGCAGCGCCAACAGCAGCGCCAACAGCAGCGCCAACGGCAGCGCCGACGGGGGAGTGGACGAGCGTCGGGCGGCTCAGGTAGCCGAGCTGCTCGCGGCGGTGCGGGCCGAGGGTGAGGCAGTCCTCACGGCGGCGGGCATTCCCTACACCTCGGTGACCGAGGAGGCCACCGAGCGCGGCGACCGGGTGGAGGTGGTACCGGTGGCCGGGCAGTCCCGGCAGGGCGGCTCGACCTGGCAGAGCCTGGCCCGGGACGCCGGCTCGGCCGAGACGGACTACCTGAACGGCGAGATCGTGCTCCTCGGCCGGCTGCACGGGGTGCCGACCCCGGCCAACGCGACGGTGCAGCGGGCGATGCGCCGGGCGGTCCAGGAGCGCATTCCGCCCGGCGCCTTCCCCATCGCGGAACTAACCGCGCTGCCGGGCTGACTGTGCTGGCGGGCTGACCGCGTTGCCGGGCTGACTGTGCTGGCGGGCTGACCGTGCTGGCGGGCCGACCGCGTTGCCGGGCTGACCGTGCTGGCGGGCCGACCGCGTTTGCCGGGCCGACCGCGCCGGCCGCATCGGTGACCGAGGTCCGCCGGCAAGGTTTCGCTTCGGTCAGGCAACCGCACCCCACGGCCCAGGCGTATTGGCTATGTCCGCCACGGGAGGTCGTAGGTGCCCGACGTCGATGACTTCGACGAGTTCTACCGAGGGAGCCGGCAACGGCTGCTCGGGTACGTCTACCTGTTGACCGGTGACCTGGGAGAAGCCCAGGACGCGGTACAGGAGGCGTACATCCGGGCGTGGCAGCGCTGGTCCCGGGTACGCGACTACGCCGATCCGGAGGCGTGGGTACGGGTGGTGGCCGTACGGGTGGCGATCAGCCGTTGGCGTAGCCTGCGCAGTCGAGCCCGCGCGTACCTGCGGCACGGGGTGCTGGCCGACACGCCGGCCCCCGGCACCGAAACCGTGGAGGTGGTTGCGGCGCTCCGCCAGTTGCCCGAGGAGCAACGTACCGCGATCGCCCTGTACTACCTGCTCGGTCTGCCGGTCGCCGACGTGGCCCGGGAGACCGGCGCGCCCGTCGGCACGGTTAAGGCCCGGCTGGCCCGGGGCCGGGCCGCGCTGGCCGGACTGCTGGCGGTCGTCGATCTGGAAGAGGTGGCCGATGCCTGAGCCGACTCCCTCCCGGCTGCCCGACCCGGAGCCGGGGCAGCTTTCCGAACTCGGGCCCGGCGCGGGGCCGGGGCAACGCTTCGACCTGATGCCGAGCCCGGAGTCGGGGCACGTTGCGGATCCGCTGTCGGGGCGGTCGCCGGATCAGGTGCCCGGTTGGTCGCCGAGCCTCGTCGACCAGGTCGCCCTGGAGGCCGCCTCGGTGTCCTGGCCGGCGCCGCAGGAGATCCGGGCGCGGGCCCGGCGGCGCAACCGGATCCGGTCGGCGGCCGGCACGGTCGCGGTGGTCGTCGCGGTGACGGCCGGGTCGGTCGGCCTCGTCGAGCGGTACGGCGGGCAGCCGGGCCCGGCGGAGGCGCCGGCCCTGTCATCGACACCGAGACCGATACCGACATCAACACCTACAAGTGCGCCGTTCGTGATCCCGCCGTCGGCGCTCGTGCAGCCGGAGGACGTGGGACCGGGACTGGTGGTGGACCGGGTCGACGTCCAGGCGGACGCGCCGGTGGACCTGATCGACCCGAGCGTGGTGATCGACTGCCCCGGATACGGCGCGTACGAGCGCTACGACGGGCTGGCCCGGCTGGTACGACGGCACACCGTGCAGCAGCCGCCGACGGTACCCGACGATCCGCAGACCGGGCAGGCGGTCGTACACGAGAGAGTGTTCCGGCTCGCCCCCGACGCGGCCCCGAGGGTCTTCGCGGACGCCCGTGCCGTTCCCGACCTCTGTGCCCGGTACGTCAGCTCCGGCGTGTTCGAGATCGACGGTCGCCGCCTTCCGGTCGACGCGGAGCACCGCTGGCGGGTACTCGCCGAGGGCTTCGCCGGGGACGAGTCGGTGCTGCTGGAGTGGCAGACCACGATCCGGCGGCAGGACACCGCAGCGGTGGTGGACGGGTCGGCCGGTCGCCTGATCGGGGTCGTCCGGGTTGGAGACCTGGTCGCGGCGGTGGACCGGGTCGACGAGATGCCGGACCCGCAACGCGCCCGGGCACTGACCGTGGGCGCCGCCGGCCGGCTCTGCGAGGTCGCGAACCCGCGCTGCTGACGCCGCCAGCGTCCTCATCGCCAGCGGGTCCGTCGCCGCGTTCCCACCGCCGGGCGTCCCCGTCGATGGCGTTCCCGTCACCGGCCGAGAGGCAGGCCGAGTGTGCGGGTCAGAGCGGGATGTTGCCGTGCTTCTTGGGCGGCAGCGTCTCCCGCTTGGTGCGGAGGATCCGGAGCGCCCGGACGATCTGGCTCCGAGTCTCCGCCGGCCGGATCACCGAGTCGACGTAGCCGCGTTCGGCCGCGATGTAGGGGTTGGCGAGGGTGTCCTCGTACTCCCGGATCTTCTCGGCCCGGACGGCGGCGGGATCGTCGGCGGCGGCCAGCTCACCCCGGTAGAGGATGTTCACCGCGCCCTGCGCGCCCATCACCGCGATCTGCGCGGTCGGCCAGGCGAAGTTCAGGTCCGCGCCGAGGTGTTTGGAACCCATCACGTCGTACGCCCCGCCGTACGCCTTGCGGGTGATCACGGTGACCTTCGGCACGGTGGCCTCGGCGTACGCGTAGATCAGCTTGGCGCCCCGCCGGATGATGCCGTCCCACTCCTGACCGGTGCCGGGCAGGAACCCGGGTACGTCCACAAAGGTGAGTACCGGAATGTTGAACGCGTCGCAGGTGCGGACGAACCGGGCGGCCTTCTCCGACGCGGCGATGTCCAGACAGCCGGCGAAGTGCATCGGCTGGTTCGCCACCACCCCGACCGGGCGGCCCTCCACCCGACCGAAGCCGACCACGATGTTCTGCGCGTAGAGCGGCTGGACCTCCAGGAACTCCCCGTCGTCGACGACGTGCTCGATCACCTGGCGGATGTCGTACGGCTGGTTCGCCGAGTCCGGGATCAGCGTGTCCAACTCCCGGTCGACGTCGGTGACCTCCAACTCGGCCGGCGCGTCGAGGACCGGGGACTCGTCGAGGTTGTTGCTCGGCAGGTACGACAGCAGTGCCTTGACGTAGTCGATCGCGTCGTCCTCGTCGGTGGCCAGGTAGTGCGCGTTGCCGCTCTTGGTGTTGTGGGTACGCGCCCCGCCCAGCTCCTCCATCGCGACGTCCTCGCCGGTCACCGTCTTGATCACGTCCGGCCCGGTGATGAACATGTGCGAGGTCTGGTCGACCATCACGGTGAAGTCGGTGACCGCCGGGGAGTAGACGGCACCGCCCGCGCACGGGCCCATCACCAGGGAGATCTGCGGGATGACGCCGGAGGCCCGGACGTTGCGGAAGAAGATCTCGCCGTACAGGCCGAGGCTGACCACGCCCTCCTGGATCCGGGCGCCACCGGAGTCGTTGATGCCGACCACCGGACAGCCGATCTTCATCGCCAGGTCCATCACCTTGACGATCTTCTCGCCGAACACCTCGCCTAGGGAGCCGCCGAAGACCGTGAAGTCCTGGGCGAAGACGCAGACCTGCCGACCGTCGACGGTGCCGTACCCGGTCACCACGCCGTCCCCGTACGGGCGGGTGCGGTCCAGCCCGAAGTTGGTCGACCGGTGCCGGGCCAACTCGTCCAGCTCGACGAAGGAGCCCGGGTCGAGGAGCAACTCGATCCGCTCCCGGGCGGTCTTCTTGCCCCGGCTGTGCTGTTTCTCCACCGCCCGGGCCGAGCCGGCGTGCACCGCCTCGTCCACCCGCCGGTCCAGGTCCGCCAGCCGACCCGCCGTGCTGTGGGGGTCGAGGTCGGTGGTGCTCCGCTGCCCAGTCACGTCCGCGATCGTAACTACGACCGGCACCCAGGCCACCGCCCGGTGGCGGTGCGTGTGCCGCACCACCCGGTCGGGCGGTCGGTGTGGGCGCGGTACCACCCGGTCGGGCGGTCGGCGTGGGTGCCGTACCAGCCGGTTGGGCGGTCGGGTGCTTGGGCCGTACCAACCGTCGGGCGGTCAGTATGTGGGTCCGGCGGGTCGGCGTCCGGCGCGCAGCGGGTAGGCCGGCCCGGCTGCCGCGATGCCCGTACGCTGGCCTGATGCCGGGATCGCCGTACACCGACCTGGACCGCCCCCCGCTCGACGCGCGGCGGCTCCAGCGGGCCCTGATCACGCCGGAGAGCCTCTGGACCCGGCTGGTGCTGCACGGCGAGACCGGGTCCACGAACGCCGACGCGGCCGAGGCGGCCCGGGCCGGAGAGCCGGAGGGGCTGGTCGTGGTCGCCGAGCGGCAGACCGCCGGACGGGGCCGGCGTGGCCGCGCCTGGGAGTCGCCGGCCAGGGCCGGGCTCGCGGTCAGCGTGCTGCTCCGGCCGGGGGTGCCCGACCCGGCCCGGGACTGGCCGGCCGTGCCGCCGACCCGGTACGGCTGGCTGCCCCTGCTGGCCGGTGTCGCGCTGGTGGAGGCGGTGGACCTGCTGGCCGAGCTGGACTCCGCGCTGAAGTGGCCGAACGACCTCCTGGTCCGGCCCGCCGAGCCGACCCACCGAGCCAGCGGCGGCGCGGCCCGCGAGGCGAGCAACGGGACAGGCAGCCGCGCGGGCGACGGGACAGCCGGCAGCGCGGACGCCGGGGCAGTCGGCAGCGCGGGTGCCAGTGCGGCCGCCAGTGCCGGCGACGGGGCAGCCGGCGGGGCGGGTGGCGAGGCGAAGTGTGCCGGCATCCTGGCCGAGGGGGTGACCGGGGCCGGCGGAGCGGCACCGGCGGTGGTGGTCGGGATCGGGGTGAACGTGACGCTGCGCCCTGACGAGCTGCCGGTCAACCCGACCGGGCTGCCCGCCACCTCGCTGCAACTGGCCGGCGCGACGGCCACCGACCGCGACCCGTTGCTCCGGGCTCTGCTGCGCGGCGTCGCCCGCTGGTACGGCCAGTGGCGGGCCGCCGGGGGCGACGCGCTCGCCTGCGGGCTGCACGAGGCGTACGTGCGGAACTGCGCGACCCTCGGCCGCGACGTACGGGTACTGCTGCCGGGCGGCGACGAGCTGCTCGGTACCGCGAGCACGATCGACCCGGACGGGCAACTGGTGCTCGTCACCGCCGACGGGGAGCGCCGGGTCGCCGCCGGAGACGTCCTGCACCTGCGCTGACGGTCGCATGCTCGGAGGCACGTCGGCGGGGAGCGGCGTGTCCGGAAGGGGAGCCGGCCCGCACCCGGAAGTGTTCCGTCGCCGGCTCGGTGGCGTGTCGACGGCGATCCGGTCGCCCCTCGGTAAAGAGTCGATACCGGATACCACGGGGGTAGCCCGCAACCGCTACGGTCACCGCGGACATTCGTGTATGGACGAGGAGGTTGGGGTGGCTTTCCCTGAGGACGTGCTCACCCAGGACGAGCACGTGGTAGCGCACCTGCACCCGCACTGGAAGGCGTTGATCCGACCGGTCGTGGTGGTGATCCTGGCCGTTGCCGCGGTGGTCGCCGGCCTCGTCCTGCTGCCGTCGGGCGGTGCCGGCACCGTGCTCGGCTACGCGATCGCGGCGGTGGCGCTGGTGCTGGTGGTCTGGCTGAGCATCTGGCCGTACCTGGTCTGGCGGACCACGCACTACCTGTTCACCAACGAGCGGGTGCTGTTGCAGCAGGGCGTCTTCTCCCGGGACCGTCGGGACATCCCGCTGGGCCGGATCAACGACCACTCGATGAACCAGAAGTTCATCGAACGCCTGCTCGGCTGCGGCACGCTCACCATCGAGTCGGCCGGCGAGCGCGGCCAGTCGGTGCTTTCGGACATCCCGGGCGTGGAGCGGGTGCAGACGATGCTCTACGAGATCGTCGAGGCGAACCACGACAAGCACTCGCTGGGCGACGGCGAGATGCGCGAGATCATGGCCGACATGGCCGAGGGCAAGCCGCTGCGCGAAGAGGCCAAGCCGGTACGCGAAGAGTCGAAGTGAGCCGCGGAAGGGTCCCTTGCCGACGGTGTCGACCGGGGCAGGGACCCTTCCGGACAGAACGTTCCCGGCCGGAGGATCAGGTCGGCAGCGCCGGGCCACTCCGCCCGGCAGCGACGGGTCGGGTCAGCCCGGCAGCGCCGGGTCGCGCATGACGAACCAGCCGCGGAAGCGGGTACGCAGTACCTCGCGTTCCGGCTGACCCTGGTCGTCCAGCCGGTCCATGCTGGCGGTCAGCGTCACCGTGCCGAAGCCGGGTCGGGCGGTGGAGGGCTTGCTGCCGAGTACGGTCAGCCGGGTCGCCAGCCGGTCACCGGCCCGTACCGGGGCGAGCCAGCGCAGCTCCTCCAGCCCGGGTGACGCGTCCCCGGCGGCCCGGGCCAGCACGTGGTCGACGTACGCCCGCATGAAGAGGCTGACGGTGAAGAACCCGCTGGCGATCAGCCCACCGTGATGGCTGCGTCGGGCCAGCTCCTCGTCGACGTGGTACCACTGCGGGTCGAAGCGCCGGGCGAACTCGACCATCTCCCGACCGTCGACGACGGTGGTGCCGAGGTCGAAGGCGCGGCCGGGGGTCAGGTCCTCGAAGAACAGCTCGGCCGGCGCTCCGGTACCCGAGCGGTTCACGACCGCGCTCAGCGGGCTGACGAACGCCGTGGGGCGGCGTTCAGCTCGGCGGCGAGTTCGGTCTCCAGCGCGGCGCCGATGGTCTCGGCGAACTGGACCTCCAGCGGCTGGGCGGGGCCGGCCGGCGCGTCGGCGGCGGCCCGTACCCCGTTCGTGCCGTTCGTGGCGGCTGTGCCGGCTTTGGCGGCTGAGCCGGCTGTGGTGGCTGTCGCGGCTGTGCCGGTGGCCTCGCGGGTCCGGGTCTCGGAGTGCCGGTCGGCGGTCTCCTCGGCCTCGGTCAGCTCGCTGACCGCCTCGGCGAGTTCGGCCACCGGGTCGAGTTCGGCCAGGAAGTCGCCGTCCGGCTCGCCGTCCCGGGCCGCACCGGTGGTCTTGCCGACCTTCCCCGTCTCGCTGGGGACGAACGGCGTGGTCGGGGACTTCCGGAAGACAAAGGTGCGGTAGGACCAGAACCGGAAGATGGTGGCCAGACCGACACCGACCGTCTTGGCGACGTTGAGCGCCAGCAGGCCGCTGATGCCGAAGCCGTACTTGGCCGCCGCCAGTACGCCCAGCTCGATGAGCAGTCCGGCGCCGTTGAACAGGAAGAACAGGGTGTATTCGCGGCGCATCGCCGATTTCGGCCGGTCCCGGTAGGTCCAGTGCCGATTCATCAGATAGGACGAGACGGTGGCGACGACCGTAGCCACGACGTTCGCCTTCAGTTGCCCGTCGGCGAACACGGTGAGCGCCAGTGCGTTGAACACCGCGTAGTTGATGGCGGCGTTCAAACCCCCGACGGCACCGAATTTCAGCACCTCACGCAGGAACTTCTGCCAGCGCTCGGGCAACAGACGGGCAAAACGCATTCGACCACCTTAGGGCAGATGCGGGCGTGGGGTGCGCCGACCGTACGAGGTGGGTTCGCGGTCACTGCCTCTTGTGACTCTGCGTGATCACGTCGGGTGCGTCGGAGGAAGCCGGACCGACGAAGACGAACCGGCGGTACGACCAGAACCGGAAGAACGTGCCCAGTGCGGCGCCGACGAAGTTGGCCGCGATGTTGTCCGCGACCAGCGACTTGAACACCCCCGGCCAGATGCTGCCGAGCCCGTAGTGGCTGATGGCCAGGCAGGCGAGGCCGATGCCGAGGCCGACGGCGTTGAAGAAGAAGTAGAGCGAGTACTCCCGGGCCATCCCGGAGCGTTCCCGGTGCCGCCAGGTCCAGAACCGGTTGCCGACGAACGCGACGGTCGCGGCGATGACGGTGGAGAACGTCTTCGCGGTGAGGGTTTCCCAGCCGAGGCTCGCGTTGGCGTAGTTGAACAGCGCGAAGTCGACCGCGAACGCGACCCCGCCGACCGTGCCGAACTTGCCCAGCTCATGGATGAGGTGACCGAACCGGTCCAGAAGGGTGCGAATCATGCCGCGCCGTGCGCCCGGCGGGGAGGGCTGTTCGCCGGTCGCGGTCTCGAACACGGCTTGAGCGTACCGGTTGCCGGTGGCGCGTACGGGTCGCAACCGGCGATCTCCCGGGCCGAACGCGGCCGGGATCCGTGTACGCGTCCGGAGGGAAGTGTCGGGTGTGACCATCGGGTCGGGTGGCGTCGATGACTGCTGTGAGGACGTCGTGACGCAATGTCGTTGCCCGGAAGGATTTGCGTGAAACTGCGCGTGGGAGCGGGGAAAGAATCGACTTACGGCAGCGTCCCCGCATCTTGTGCAGTTCTTCACAACCAGTCTCGCTGCCCCGAACGCCGGCTCGGTTTACGCTGACGGAAATCCCAGGCTTTCACAAGGCGACGCGGTCGCCGGTCTGACGGCACCCGCACGCCCTGCAATCGGTCAGCGTCGACCAAAGGAGAACTGTCATGGCCGCTCCGGCTACTATCCGGGGTCTCGATCAAGCTCCGACAAGCCATCCGAAACTACTCGCCTGGGTCAAAGAGGTAGCCGAACTCACCAGCCCTGACCAGGTCGTCTGGGTCGACGGCTCGGACGCGGAATGGCAGCGACTCACGGACGAACTGGTCGACGCCGGCACGCTGGTACGGCTCGATCCGGACCGGAAGCCGAACTCCTTCTGGGGACGTACCGATCCTGGCGATGTGGCCCGGGCCGAGGACCGCACCTTCATCTGCTCTGTGGACGAAGCCGACGCCGGGCCGACGAACAACTGGATGGCCCCGGCCGAGATGAAGCGCGTCATGACGGACCTCTACCGGGGTTCGATGCGCGGACGCACCATGTACGTCATTCCGTTCTGCATGGGTCCGCTCGAGGCGGAACAGCCCATGTTCGGCGTCGAGATCACCGACAGTCCGTACGTCGTCGCGTCGATGCGAATCATGACCCGGATGGGCACGAAGGTGCTGGCCGGGATGGGGGAGAACGCCGACTTCGTACACGCGCTGCACTCGGTCGGCGCGCCGCTGGAGCCGGGCCAGGCGGACGTGGCGTGGCCGTGCAACGACACCAAGTACATCTCGCACTTCCCGGAGACCCGGGAGATCTGGTCCTTCGGCTCCGGCTACGGCGGCAACTCGCTGCTCGGCAAGAAGTGCTACTCGCTGCGGATCGCCAGCGTGATGGCCCGGGACGAGGGCTGGCTGGCCGAGCACATGCTCATCATGAAGCTGACCTCGCCGGAGGGGTCGGTGCACTACATCGCCGGCGCCTTCCCGTCCGCCTGCGGCAAGACCAACCTCGCGATGCTGGAACCGACCATCCCGGGCTGGAAGGTCGAGACCATCGGCGACGACATCGCCTGGATGAAGTTCGGCCCCGACGGCCGGCTCTACGCGGTCAACCCCGAGTACGGGCTCTTCGGCGTGGCGCCGGGCACCGGCTGGAAGACCAACGCCAACGCGATGCGGACGATCGACCTCGGGAACTCCATCTTCACCAACGTCGGACTGACCGACGACGGTGACATCTGGTGGGAGGGGATGAGCGAGCCGCCGGCCCACCTCATCGACTGGAAGGGTCGGGACTGGACGCCGGAGAGCGGCGAGCTCTCGTCGCACGCCAACAGCCGGTTCTGCACCCCGCTGCTCCAGTGCCCGATCGTCGCCGACGAGTTCAACGACCCGAACGGCGTACCGATCGACGCGATCCTGTTCGGCGGGCGGCGCAAGGACACCATCCCGCTCATCACCGAGGCCCGGGACTGGGTGCACGGTGTCTACATGGGAGCGACGCTCTCCTCGGAGACCACCGCCGCCGCCTCCGGCGAGGTCGGCGTCGTCCGCCGGGACCCGATGGCGATGCTGCCGTTCATCGGCTACCACGGCGGGGACTACTTCCGGCACTGGATCGAGATGGGCAAGGGCACCGACGGCGACGAGTCGAAGCTGCCGAAGATCTACTACGTCAACTGGTTCCGGAAGAACGCCGACGGCGAGTTCATCTGGCCCGGCTTCGGCGAGAACTCCCGGGTACTGAAGTGGATCGTCGAGCGGCTGGAGGGCCGGGGCGAGGCGGTCGAGACGCCGATCGGCTTCGTACCGGCGCCGGACGCGCTCGACGTCGACGGGCTGGACATGAGCGCCGAGGACCTGCGCATCGCCACCCGGGTCGACGTGCAGGAGTGGCGCGACGAACTGCCGATGGTGACCGAGTGGTTCGAGAAGTTCGGCGACAAGCTGCCGGGCGTGCTCTGGGCCGAGCTGGACGCGCTGCGGGCCCGGCTCGACGACGAGGCGGTCCGGGTCGGCGTGGACCAGCCCGGCTCGGGCCGGTAGCCGACCACCAGGTCCGGTGGGGGCGCCGCCCGCGCGGGTGTGCGGGTGGCCTGTACCGGGCATCATCGACGGCATGACGACGGCCGCCGCGACGACCACCGTCCGGCGGCCGTCCGCCGTCCGCGCGCTGACCTGGCTGCTCGCCGCGACGGCGGCGGCCACCGTCGTGGTCGACGCGCTCAACTGGTGGTACGCCCCCGAGCGCGGCTTCGGACTGGCGGTACGCAGCGGCTGGGCGCTGCTGCGCACGATCGGCTTCCTGATCCTGATCCGGCACGTCCGGCGGGGCCGGGCCGGTGCCCGCCCGCTCGGGCTGATCCTCGCGGTGACCACGGTCTTCGCGGTCGGCCGGCTGATCGTGCCCCGGGCCGGCGTACCCGCGCTGCCGGGGGTGCTCGGCTTCACGGTGCTGGCCCTGCTCTGCGCCGCCGTCGTCTGGCTGCTCTACCGGTCGCCCGCGCTCCAGGAGCATCTGGTCCGGCATCCGAACCGGTTGGTGATCGACCGGCGGGGCGTCTCCTGGCGGGAGGTCGCCCCGCGCCGGCCGCCGGTCGCCGGCTGGCTGCTCACCGCCCGGGTCTCGGCGTTCACGTACGGGCCGTTGACGCTGGTGCCCTGCCTGGTGGCAATCGGCACGATCATCGACGGGCGGCTGCTCGCGGTGCCTACCGTGGTGCTGTGGTTCGGTATCGGCATCGGAGTCAGCTATGCGGTGCTGTTCAGCACGTTCTTCCTGCTCCGGGGCAAGAGCTGGGCGGCCGGGCTGCTGGTGCTGATCAGCGTCCTGGTGGTCGCCGTCGACCTGGCGTTCTGCTGGCTGCTGCTCGGAGTCGACGGCCTGCTCCGGGACGGGGTGCCGCTGGTGGTCGCCGCCGCGCTGACCCTCTACGCGCTGCACCGGGCCGGCCGGGCGGCCCGGAACGGCACCGGCGCCGAGGCACCCGTCGCCGCCTCGCCGGGCTGAGGTGACCGGCGGTGGAGACCGTCGACGTCGCGGTGGTGGGTGCCGGGCCGGCCGGGGCCAGCGCCGCGCTGGCGGCCCGTCGGGCCGGGGCCCGGGTGCTGCTGCTGGACCGGGCCGACTTTCCCCGGGACAAGGCGTGCGGGGACGGGATCGCGGCACACGCGCTCGACGTACTCGCCGAACTGGGGGTTTCGGACGCGGTGTCCGGGTACCGGGCGGTGCCGGCGCTGCGGCTGGTGGCGCCCGGCGGCGGGAACGTGGCGCGGCGGCTGCCGCGTCCGGCGTACACGGTGCCCCGCCGGGTTTTCGACGCCCGGCTGGTGGCGGCGGCCCGCTCGGCCGGCGCGGAGCTGCGCCGGCACGCGGTCCGGCGGATCGAGTGCGCCGCCGACGGCCTGGTGGTGCTCGACGGTACGCTCGCCGCCCGCGCGGTGGTCGGTGCCGACGGCGCCGGTTCGGTCATCCGGCGAGCGCTGGGGCACGGCGCCAACCCGGACGGCCACCTGGCCCTGGCCATCCGGGGGTACGCCCCGGACGCCACCGCCCCGGACGAGCAGCGGATCGTCACCTCGGCCGCGCACTGGCCCGGCTACGCCTGGTCGTTTCCGATCGGCGACGGCCGGGCGAACGTCGGCTACGGCGAGGTGCTGGCCGGCCGGCCACTGCGCCGGACGGAGCTACTGGACCGGTTGGCCGCGCTGCTTCCCGAGATCGACCCGGCGGCGGTCACCGGGCTGCGGGCGCACCACCTGCCGCTCTCCACCCGCCGCCCGGCGCCGGGCCGGGGCCGAATCGTGCTCGCCGGGGACGCCTTGTCGCTGGTCAACCCGTTCACCGGCGAGGGCATCTTCTACGCGGTCCTCTCCGGGGCGCTGGCCGGAGCAGCCGCCGCGACGGCACCGCAGGCCGCCGCCGACCGGTACGCTGCCGCGCTGCGTACCCGGCTGGGGCGGCACCTGCGGGACAGCTCGGCGGTGGCCTGGCTGGCCCGGCGGGCGCTGGTCGTCGACGGGGTGGTCCGGGCCGCCGACCGGGACGCCCGGGTCTTCCGGGTACTTGTCGAACTGGGCCTCGGTGACGGCCGGCTGGACGCCCGGACATTGACCATGGTCGCCGGCGCGGTGGCCGGCTCGGCCGGGCGGCACTTCCGTCGTCGACTCTGATCGGTACGCTGCAGGGGATGAGTCTGCGCGACCTGATCTACTCGGTGTATGAGCGACGTCTGACGGCAAAGCTCGCCGGTAAGCCCGTGCCGAAGCATGTCGGCGTGATGTGCGACGGCAACCGGCGCTGGGCCAGGGAGATGGGCTACGTCGACCCCAACGACGGGCACCGGGTCGGCGCGGCCAAGATCAAAGATGTGCTGGGCTGGTGTGACCAGGCCGGAATCGGGCACGTCACGCTCTACCTGCTGGCCACCGACAACCTGCGCCGGCCGGCCAGCGAGCTGGATCCGCTGGTCCAGATCATCGAGGACCTGGTGGTCGAGCTGGCCGAGGAGGGCAACCCCTGGCGGCTGCGGATGGTCGGCGCGCTCGACCTGCTGCCGGCGCAGACCGCCATCACGCTCAAGTCGGCCGAGGAGCGCACCCAGGACCGGGTCGGCGGGGCGCAGGTCAACATCGCGGTCGGGTACGGCGGCCGGCGGGAGATCGCCGACGCGGTCCGGTCCCTGCTCTACGAGCACGCGGCGGCCGGCGGCACCATCGAGGAACTCGCCGAGGTGCTCGACGTCGACCACATCGCCGAGCACCTCTACACCCGGGGGCAACCCGATCCCGACCTGGTCATCCGGACCAGCGGCGAGCAGCGGCTCTCCGGCTTCCTGCTCTGGCAGTCGGCGCACTCCGAGTTCTACTTCTGCGAGCTGAACTGGCCGGACTTCCGGCACGTCGACTTCCTCCGCGCCCTCCGCTCGTACGCGAACCGCCAACGCCGCTACGGCGCCTAGCCGGCGCCCGCCCAGCGGGGCGGCGGAGGTCCGGACCGATCCCGCCGCCCTCGACCGGACCGCGCCGGAGCTGCCGTCGCTCGGATCGACGTGGCGCCGTGCGGCGGGTGAGCGGGACGGCTCAGGTGAGCCGGTGCAGGGCCTCGGTGAGGAAGTCGCCGAGCGCCTCGGGGGACTCGATGTTCAGGTCGGCGGCGGTGGAGACCTCGTCGCCGGTCTCCGGGTTGGCCACCGCGACGCAGACGCCGAAGAAGTCCGGATCGACCTCCTCGCGGGCGCGCAGCGCCGCGAACGCCTTGATGTCGGAGACGTCGTCACCGAAATACCACGCGCAGCCGGCGTCCCGGACCGCCTCGTCGATCACCATGCCCTTGTCCCGGTCGACGGGGGGCTTGAGTTCCAGCACCATCCGGCCGACCTGCACCCGCAGGCCGAGCCGGTCGGCCCGCTCCCGGCCCCACCGCTCGACCTCCTCGGCCAGGTGCGGTGCGGTGCGGTAGTGCAGGGCGACGGAGAGCCGCTTGTATTCCACGAGCGTGCCGTCCGGCAGCTCCGCCCGGGCGTGGTCGGCCAGTTCGGCCATGGTGGGTACGAACGGCAGCGCCGCCTCCTCGGTGACGGTCTCGCCGGAGGCGTGCAGGTGCTCCAGCCCGTAGAGCCCGTAGAGGTCCACCCCGGGCGCGCCGGCGAACCGGTCCCGGAGGAACTCCACCGGACGCGCCGAGACGATCGCCACCCGCTGCACCACCTCGGTGAGGGCGGTGATCGCGGCCAGCGCCTTCGGGGCCGGCTCGACGGTCGTCGGATCGTCCCGGACCGGGGCGAGCGTGCCGTCGAAGTCGAAGAAGAGGACACAGCGGTCGGCCCGCTCGGCGGTGGCCCGCCATGCCTGCTCCGCAGTCAGAGGACGGGTCGAGGGCTCGTCCCCCGTGTTGATCGGCCGCACGGGCGTCAGCGTACCCCGGCGGGTTGCCGCCGCAGACGTCGAAGCGAAAACGTCTCACTCGCCGAGGCGGCAACCTCGTAGTGTCGCGGTGGCAACCCGTCCGTGGTATCGGTACTGACTCGCCGGTGGCTGTTCCGGCAGCCGGCCGGCGGTTCCGGTGGTTCGGGTGGCGGTTCCGGTGGGTTCGGGCGGCGCTCTCTCCTGTCGCCGCGCTCCACCTCGCGGCCGACGAAGCGGGCCTGGTGATCCCGGTCGGCGATCTTCCTCGTCGCCCCGGGTGACCTCAGTCGTCTCCGCCGAGCATGGCGCGGCGGCCGTGCAGTCGGGGCCCGATCGGCACCACCGCCGGGTCCTGGTGGCGACTGAGCAGGTAGCCCTCGACGAAGCCGGTGTTGTGGTCGCCGGTGTTGTGGTCGAGTTCGTTCAGTCGGGCGATCAGGAACTCGGTGAGTGCGGTGATCCGTGCGTTGAGCCGCTCGTGCAGATCGGCGACGACGGCCAGCACGATCGCGGTGCCGGTGGCGGTGATGGCGAGCACGTTCACCAGGAACGGCACCGGGTCGCCGCCGTGCGCCGTGCCGACCACGACGTTCGCGGTCACGCACAGGGTCAGGGACACCGCCGCGACAACGACAGCCATCCACTTCAGGGTCATGGCTGACCCTCCTTCTGTCCCGCAGGGCTGAATTCGGCCTTGTCCCGTCCCCCCGCCGACGACGAGCCCAAGCAGTACGAAGAGCGACGTTAGCGCGACTGATTGATTCCTGGAGCTGATTCAATGCGACTCATGCGCGAAGTTGCGCCATCTGAGTAACTACCCGGCTTGCTTTCGCCCTTTCCGGACGTCGAGCGGCAGGGTCGGACGATACGCCAGATAACGGATCGTCTCTCGAATGTGGAACTTCTCCGCGTCCGAGACGTTAGGGTCGACCAGCCGGCGCAGCAGTGCCTCGACGTCGGGATCCATCGGCGGGGCGCTGGGAGCCGGCCGGGACGGTGTGGCCCGGTCCCAGCCGAGCACTCCGAAGGCGACGGTCGGGTCGAGTCCCAGCCCCTCGCAGAACGCCACCACCCGCTCGGCCTCCGGATCACTGGCCCACTCGCCGCGTACCCAACGGTTGATGGTCTGGCGGGAGACGCCGGTCCGCCGGGAGACCTCGGTGCCGGTCCAGGCGCGGGTCGCGCGGGCGTCGTCGAGTGCCTTGCGTACGAAGGCAGCGAACGCGATCTTCCGTCCGTGGGCGCGGTCCGGCACCCGGTGACGGTACGGCCAGCCGCCCGGTTCCGGGGGGACTGCGGTCAACCTGTACTGCGTGCGTGACAACGGCTCACTTTTCCGCCGCGCGGTGCTCTTGCTTGTGTCGAGGGGTATCACGTGGCAACAATAGGTGTACGTAGGTGTGGGGGTAATCAGACGAAAAGCTGATACTGTCACGCGTACGTGACGTCCTACCGTATGTCGCGTGCATGAGACGTTTCGTGCTCGCGAGAGGACACCGTCGACTGGAGGAGTCCGGTGACCGAACTAGCAACCCGGGCCCAGGCGTTCGGTCTGATCGCCGATGGCGTCGCCGCCGGTCTCAGCGCGCCGTGGCGGCTCTACCTGGCGCGCGGCTGCCGGTACCTCTCGCTGAACGTCGGCGACCGCGCCGAGTGGAACTCGTGGCGCACCCACCTCGGCTGTCCCGAGCTGAGCGTCCGGGTGTACGACGCCGGCGGCGAGATCCGGCGGGCCTCGGTCGCCGAGGTCGTGCTGGACGGCTGCCGGATCAGTGTGGAACTGGTCGAGGAGGTGAGCACCGAGGATCTCGACCGGCTGCTCGTCACCGACCCGACCGCGCTGGACCCGACCGCCCCGGACCCCACCACCGTCGAGCCGGAGGAGACGTGACCGCCCGGGGGACGGGGGAGACGTGACCGCCCGGAAGGGGACGTGACCGGGCGAACGGGGCGGACCGGTGGGTGTGCATGGAGTCAGGACAACGACGAGCGGAGCGAGGAGATTGCGTGAGCGAGAGATGCGAGCGAACCGGCCGGCTCGGGCCGCGTACCCGTGATGGCGTCGGCGGACGGAGCGAGGAGACCCGGTGAGCCCCTTCTTCGTGGTCTTCCTCCTGCTCCTGCTCGCCTCGGCGAGCTACGCCGCTGGCCGGCTGCACGGGCAGCTCAGCTACCGGCTCGGCTACCGCTTCGGTTACCGGCAGGGGTACTTCGACGGGGACCGGGGCGCCTGGAACCGTCGGCGTAGGGAGGCGCAGGCGGCCATCGCCTCGGTGTTGGCGGTGCCATCACCCACTGCACCGCACATCGCCCACACCGTCGTAGGTCAGGGAACGACGTATACGGGCGCCTCTTTCGCGGGGACCGCGACCAACGGCGGACGGCACTCCACCGACGCCCTCGCCGGCAGGAATGCCTGACCGGCGGCGCGGTGGGGTGAGCGGTCACCCGCGAGCGCGGTGCGCAGGTTCCGAAAGGACCCGCACCGTCGGGATCACGTCAGACCGGTGACGGTGATCCCACCGGCCGGGATGCGCGCAGGGGGCATGCATCCCGGCCGGTCCGCCGAGCGCCGTGCGAAGTCGCACAGCTCGGTCCCCTAGCCCAAGCTGGCATTTTCCGGTTAGCTTCTAGGCATGGCACGGGGTCATCCCGGGCCAGCCGGCCGGCCCGGACTCTGCGACTGCACGTGCCACGGGGCCCGCATCCGACCCCGTGTCTCCGGGCACCGGACGAGGCGGAACGCGGGTGGACGGGTGCACACCCGCCGGAGCAGGCCTGTGACGACTCGCCGTACCACCCCTCGGGCCGACGACCAGAGCCCGGCCGCCACCAAGACCCCGGGCCGCGCCCGGAGCGGACGCCGTACCCGGACGTCCGAGCCGGCCGCCAGTGCGGAGCCCGCACCAGAGTGCCGGGCGTACGTCCTGGACACCTCGGTACTGCTCTCCGACCCCGGTGCCTTCCACCGGTTCGCCGAGCACGAGGTGGTGGTGCCACTCGTGGTGATCTCGGAGCTGGAGGGTAAGCGCCACCATCCGGAACTGGGCTGGTTCGCCCGGCAGTCGCTGCGGATGCTCGACGAGCTGCGGGTCAGGCACGGCCGGCTGGACCAGCCGGTGCCGGCGAACGACTCGGGCGGCACGCTGCGGGTGGAGCTGAACCACGCCGACGACGGGGTGTTGCCGCCGGGGTTCCGTACCGAGTCCAACGACACCCGGATCCTGTCGGTGGCGCTCAACCTGGCCGCCGAGGGCCGGTCGGTCACCCTGGTCAGCAAGGACATGCCGCTGCGGGTGAAGGCGGCCTCGGTCGGGCTGACCGCCGACGAGTACCGGCACGGCCAGGCCAGCGATCCGACCTGGACCGGCATGGCCGAGCTGGAGTTGGGCGAGGAGCAGGTCAACCAGCTCTACGACGGCGCGGCGCTGGACCTGGACGACGCCGCCGGGCTGCCCACGCACACCGGCCTGGTGCTGCACTCGCCGCGCGGCTCCGCGCTGGGCCGGGTGCTGCCGGACAAGACCGTACGGCTGGTTCGCGGTGACCGGGAGGCGTTCGGCCTGCGTGGCCGCTCGGCGGAGCAGCGGGTCGCCCTCGAACTGCTGCTGGACGAGTCGATCGGCATCGTCTCGCTCGGCGGCCGGGCCGGTACCGGCAAGTCCGCGCTGGCGCTCTGCGCCGGCCTGGAGGCGGTGATGGAGCGGCGGCGGCACAAGAAGGTCATCGTCTTCCGCCCGCTGTACGCCGTCGGTGGCCAGGAACTCGGCTACCTGCCGGGCTCGGAGGCGGAGAAGATGTCGCCCTGGGCCCAGGCGGTCTTCGACACCCTCGGCGCGGTGGTGCACGAGAACGTGATGGACGAGGTGCTGTCCCGGGGGATGTTGGAGGTGCTGCCGCTGACCCACATCCGGGGGCGGAGCCTGCACGACGCCTTCGTCATCGTGGACGAGGCCCAGTCGCTGGAACGTGGGGTGCTGCTCACCGTCCTGTCCCGGGTGGGCCAGGGTTCCCGGGTGGTGCTCACCCACGACGTCGCCCAGCGGGACAACCTGCGGGTCGGCCGGCACGACGGGGTGACGGCGGTGATCGAGGCGCTGAAGGGGCACCCGATTTTCGCTCACGTGACGCTTACGCGGTCCGAGCGGTCACCGATCGCAGAGGTGGTCACGGATCTGCTCGAGGACATCCCGTTGTAGCCGGCGGACGCTGGGTAGTGGCCTATTTGCCCTAGTTTAGGGCGAATAATTGCGTGACTCAGTTCACAAATTCTGCCACTCATTTCCCAGAAGCCTCACCTTGCGCAATGGTGTCTTTCGAGCGTCCACGCCCCCGGGGGATAGCTGGAGATCAGCTTCCCCCGGCGGCGGAGGCACCGACGGACAGCGGTCGGTCGGGGTCGCGGCCCACCGGGGTCGGGGCGCTCGCGGCGTGACCAGCGGGCCTTCCGGTCCGCCTGCGCCGCGACCCTGATCCCGACGAGAGGACCACTCTGTGAGTCGGCTGTGGAGCCGGTTCGGTGTCCGGGGTGTCGCCATGGCCCTGCTTCTGGGGGGCGTCGGCGGCGGTTACTACCTCGGCGAGGACCGGGAAGCCCAGCAACACAGCATCGAGGCCGAGTCGGCGTTCGACGCGCAGCAGGCCGAGTGGGACCTGCTCCGTGAGCGGCACGCGGCGCACATCCTGGCCACGGTGGACCAGCGGGCCGCCGAGGCGGAGGCCGCCCGGAAGGCGGCCGAGGTCGCCAAGGCGGCGGCGGACCGGGCCAAGAAGGCGGACCAGGCCGCGAGCCGCAAGCGCGAACGCGAGAAGCAGGAGAAGGAGGAGGCGGAGACGGCGACGAAGCCGTACACCGGGCCGATCCCCGCCTCGTGCAACGAATACAGCGGTAACCGCAAGATCGGCTGTGCCCTGCTGCTCGAAGAGGGTTTCAAACTCGCCGAGATGCCCTGCCTGGACAAGCTCTGGAACAAGGAGAGCGGCTGGAACCACAAGGCCGAGAACAGGTCCTCCGGGGCGTACGGCATCCCGCAGGCGCTGCCCGGCACCAAGATGGCCTCGGCCGGCAGCGACTGGAAGACCAGCCCGGCGACCCAGATCGAGTGGGGACTGGGCTACATCAAGGGCCGCTACGGCACGCCCTGTGACGCATGGGCGCACTCCCAGGACGTCGGCTGGTACTAGTTACCCGCGCACGACCTTGGAGCGGGGGCCGGACCGACTGGTCCGAGCCCCCGCTTCCGCGTCCGGTGGCAATCGGGGCGGGAAGCTGATAGCAACATGAGGGTGACGTTCGACCCGATGTCCCACGGCAACGACCCCAACCGGTTCGGCACCGAAGCCTTCTACGCCGCACTCGGCCGGGCCTTCGTGGCGATGTGTGCCGTGGTGCCCGTCCTCTTCGTGATCGAGGCGCTCGACGTCTGGCTGAACGCCGGATTCGACACCGCCGCCGGGATCATGCCCCGGAGCATCGCCGGGCTCGACGGCATCTTCTTCGGGCCGTTCCTGCACCACGGCTTCGACCACCTCTACAGCAACAGCGTGCCGCTGATCCTGCTCGGCACCTTCGTACTCGCCACCGGGGCGCGGCGGTTCCTCTACTCCACCCTCCTGATCATGTTCGTCAGCGGGCTCGGGGTGTGGATCACCGGGTCGCCCCAGTCGATCGTGGTCGGCGCCAGCGGTGTGGTCTTCGGCTACCTCGGCCTGCTCTTCATGCGCGGGATCGTCGAGCGGAGCTGGTGGAACCTCGGCGTGGTGCTGCTGGTCGGCCTGCTCTACGGCTGGCAGTTGCTCGGGGTGCTGCCCACCGACGAGCCGGTCTCCTGGCAGGGGCACCTGTTCGGACTGCTCGGCGGGTTGGTGGCCGCGGTGGTCTTCCGGCGGCGCCGGCCCCGCGACGACGACCCGTACCGGTCGGAGTCGACGATGACGCTGCCCTGACTGTGAGGCTGGCCGGGGCGACGCGTTGCCGCTGACCAGTACACCCGCCGGTGGGACGGCTATTGCTTCGATGCCTGTTGTCCGCCTACGGTCGGATCAGCACAGCTGTTGATCAGTGCGTAGTCGGAGAGCGACGGTGAGCACATGCGTGAGGTCGATGTCGCCATAATCGGGGCCGGCCCCACCGGGCTCTTCGCGGCGTACTACGCCGGCTTCCGGGGGCTGTCGGTCGCGGTGGTCGACGTGCTTCCCGAGCCGGGCGGACAGGTCACCGCGATGTACCCGGAGAAGATGATCTACGACGTCGCCGGGTTCCCGGCGATCAAGGGTCGCGACCTGGTCGCCAACCTGGTCACCCAGGCCGACGCCTTCGGTCCGGAATACCTGCTCGGGGTACGCGCGGAAAAGCTGTCCTACCTGGACGGGCGGCCGGTGCTCAGTCTCGCCAACGGCGACATCCTGCGCTGCGGGGCCATCATCGTCACCGCCGGGCTGGGCAGCTTCACGCCCCGCCCGCTGCCGGCCGCCGAGAACTTCGTCGGCAGCGGCATCGTCTTCTTCGTACCGCACCTGGCGGATCTCGCCGGGCAGGACGTGTTGATCGTCGGCGGCGGCGACTCGGCGTTCGACTGGGCGCTGGCGCTGCAACCACTGGCCCGGTCGGTGACCCTGGTACACCGCCGGGAGAAGTTCCGGGCGCACGCCGCCACCGTCGACCGGGTACGCGACCTGCCGGTCCGGATCGTGGTCAACGCCGAGGTGACGGCGCTGCACGGCGACACGACGGTGACCGGGGCCGACATCGCGGTCAAGGGCGGCGAGACCGAGACCATCCCGGTCGACACCGTGGTCGCCGCACTGGGCTTCACCGCCGACCTCGGTCCACTGACCGAATGGGGGCTGGCCCTCGACAAGCGGCACATCCTGGTCGACAGCACGATGGTGACCAACCTGCCCCGGGTCTTCTCCGCCGGGGACATCACCGAATACCCGGGCAAGGTCCGGCTGATCGCCACCGGCTTCGGCGAGGCCGCGACGGCGGTGAACAACGCCGCCGTGGTGATCAACCCGGCCGCACACCTCTTCCCCGGTCACTCCTCCGACGCCGGCTGACCCGACCCGCCGGCCGGTGCCGCAGCGTGGCCCGGCTCGTCGTCGTCCCGGCCGCGCAGCTCGTCGCGCTCGTCGGGGCGTCCCGGCTCGTCGGGCTCTTCGGAGTGGCTCGGCTCGTCGGCCTCGTCGCGCCCGTCGGCGTGGCCCGGCTCGGCGGGTAGGCCGGCGAGGTCGGCGGTCAGCCGCATCTGGTGGTCGAAGTACGCCTCGCTGTCCTCGACCACGCCCTGGGCGAGCCGGCCGAACACCTCGAAGCTGACCAGGCCGAAGAGCTGACTCCAGGCGGCCATGCACCGGACGAGTTGGTCCTCGGTGAGCGCGCCGGGGCGCGGTGCCAGCAGTCGGGCCAGGTCGACGCGTACCCGGGGTGGCACGGGGGTGGCCTCGGGCGGGGCGAGTCGGCCGGCGGCGGCCCCGTCGACCATGATCTCGGCCAGCGCGAAGACCACCCGCTGGGCAGGTACGACCGTCTCGGACGGTGCGGCGTAACCGGGTACCGGGCTGCCGTAGAGCAGGGCGTACTCGGCGGGGTGTGCCAGGGACCAGGCCCGTACGGCATGGCTCACCCCCAGCCACCGACCGCGCAGGTCGTCCCGGGCGACCGCCGCGTCCCCGGCCTCGGCGGCGTCGCCGAGCGCCTGGTACGCCTCGATGATCAGCGCGGTGAGCAGCGCGTCCCGGCTGGGGAAGTACCGGTAGATGGCTGACGAGACCATGCCGAGATCCCGGGCGACGGCCCGGAGCGAGAGGTTGCCGCCCTCCGTTTCGAGATGCCGCCGGGCGACCGCCTTGATCTCCTCGATGATCTCTGCGCGGACCCGGGCCCGAATGGATGGTGCGGACATGCCGTCACCCTGCCACACCCGGAACCCGGCCGAGAGCGACCGTTCCGGCACGGAAACGGTCCGACGCGCCGGTGGCCGACGTGAGCACTGCTCTCAGAGCGTGAGCAGTGCTCAGAATACGGAGCTGTGCTCTTGACGCCGGTGCTGTTCGTCGCGCAAGGTGGGAAGGCATGGCGAGAGCGGTGCTCTCGGTTCGGAGAGTTGATCTGAAGGGTGGGCGGATGGCACTCCAGGTGGTCGTCGGCGCGGGACCTGTCGGGCAAGGGCTCGCCCGGCTGCTCGCCGAGCGAGGTGAGCGGGTCCGACTGGTCAGTCGGCGAGGTGCCGGGCCGGAGCATCCCGGGATCGAGCGGATCGGCGCCGATGCCGGTAACCAGGAGCGGCTGGCCGGGCTGGCGGAGGGCGCGGTGGCGCTCTACAACTGCGTCAACCCGCCCTACCACCGCTGGCCGACCGACTGGCCGCCGATCGCCGCCGCGCTGCTGGCCGTGGCGGAGCGCACCGAGGCCGTGCTGGCCACCACCGGCAACCTCTACGGGTACGGCCCCGTCCTCGGGCCGATCACCGAGGCCGCGCCGCTGCGCCCGTACGGGCACAAGGGCGAGGTCAGGGCCCGGATGTGGCAGGACGCGTTGGCCGCGCACGAGGCGGGGCGGGTTCGGGTCACCGAGGTACGCGGCTCCGACTACCTCGGCGCGGGCGCACAGACCCTGGTCACCCGACTGGTGGTGCCGAAGGTGCTGGCCGGCAGGCCGGCGTACGTGCCGGCCGACCTGGACGCCCCGCACAGTTGGACGTACGTCGGCGACGTGGCCCGTACCCTGGTCGCCG
The DNA here is from genome assembly GCF_016862915.1 of Plantactinospora endophytica. GTDB lineage: Bacteria > Actinomycetota > Actinomycetes > Mycobacteriales > Micromonosporaceae > Plantactinospora > Plantactinospora endophytica. The sequence goes on from NZ_BONW01000002.1 coordinate 115,105, forward strand.
TTGCGGCGGACGAGCGGGCCTGGGGACGGCCGTGGCACGTACCCAGTCAGCCGCCGGTGTCGATCCGGGCGCTCGCCGCCCGGCTGGCCGAACTGGCCGGCGCCCCGGCGCCCCGGCTCGGCACGATGCCGCCCGCGCTGCTCTGGCTCGGCGGGGTCTTCGACCCGACGGTGCGTGAGCTGCGGGAGACGGCGTACCAGTTCCGTCGGCCGTTCGTGCTGGACTCGTCCGCGGCCACCGCGACCTTCGGCATCGAGCCCACCGGGCTGGACACCGCGCTGCGGGAGACCGCCGGGCTCGCAGCCCCGGCGGCGCCCCGCTGAACGCAGGCCACGAGCGGGCCGGCTACTCCTGCTCGGCCAGCGGCCGGCCGTCGAAGTCGACCGCCGAATAGAGTGCCAGCTTCTCCAGCCGGTGGTACGAGTCGATCACCCGGATCGTCCCGCTCTTGGACCGCATCACGATCGACTGGGTGTACGCCCCACCGGCCCGGTAGCGCACCCCGCGTAGCAGGTCGCCGGAGGTGATCCCGGTGGCCACGAAGAAGGCGTTGTCGCCGGTCACCAGGTCGTCGGTGCCGAGTACCCGATCGAGGTCGTGCCCGGCGGCCAGCGCCTTCTCCCGCTCCTCGTCGTCACGCGGCCAGAGCTTGGCCTGCATCGCCCCGCCCATGCACTTCAGCGCGCAGGCGGCGGTGATGCCCTCCGGGGTACCGCCGATCCCCATCAGCACGTCGACGCCGGACTCGCCCCGGGCGGCGGCGATGGCCCCGGCGATGTCGCCGTCGGAGATGAACGCGATGCCGGCGCCGGCCCGGCGGATCTGCTGCACCAGCTCCCTGTGCCGGGGCCGGTCGAGTACGCAGACCGTGACGTCGGAGACCTCCGAGCCCTTGACCTTGGCGATCCGACGCAGGTTCTCCGCCACCCCGGCGTTGATGTCGACGACGTCCGCGTAGACCGGGCCGACCGCCAGCTTCTCCATGTAGAAGACGGCGCTCGGGTCGAACATGGCGCCGCGCTCGGCCACCGCCAGCACTGCCAGGGCGTTCGGCATCCCCTTGCTCATCAGCGTGGTCCCGTCGATCGGGTCCACCGCGACGTCGACCTCCGGCCCGCTGCCGTCGCCGACCTGCTCGCCGTTGAACAGCATCGGGGCGTTGTCCTTCTCGCCCTCGCCGATCACCACGACGCCGCGCATCGGGATCGAGTTGATCAGCTTGCGCATCGCGTCGACGGCCGCGCCGTCGCCGCCCTCCTTGTCGCCCCGGCCGACCCATCGGCCGGCGGCCATCGCCGCCGCCTCGGTCACCCGGACGAGGTCGAGGGCCAGGTTACGGTCCAGATTCTGCGGTACCCGGGTCCTGGTGTTGGTCATGTCGGCTCCTCCTCGCGGCACTGCGGGGTGGCCCGGCACAGGCGTGGCGCGCCGCCGCCGGCCTTGTCAGGAATCCTGACACGCTGGTCAACTTAACGCCGGTTCGGGGGGCGGGTGGTCCGGATCCCGGTAACCGGTCGGCTGTCCGGGTCCACGTCCCGGCCCGCCGCTCGACGGGTGACCGGGCCGACGGGCGGCGCTGCCGCTGGCGAGCGTCCACCGGCGGGGCTGTCAAGATAGAGAGGTGAACTCCGCCCAGCCCGCCGACCGTACGCCGGACGACCAGCCCCCGGCTCAGCCAGGGACGCTTCCGGCCGAGCCTGCGGCGCTTCCGGCCGAGCCCGGGATCGCCGCCGCCCCGCTTCCGGCCCAGCCCGCGACGGCCGTCGCCGCCCCGCCCGAGGGTGCTGGGGCCGGCGACGAGCAGGTGGTGCCGGCCGCGATGCGGTCGCAGCGGTCGACCAAGGACATCGTGATCTCGCTGCTGGTGCTGCTGGTCCCGATCGCCCTCGTGATCGGCTTCGCCCGGGTCTTCCTCGGTGCCGACCAGCCGGTGGTAATCGACCCGGCGCCGGTGTTGCAGGAGGCCAGGGCCGCGAACGCCTTCCCGGTCAGCGAGCCGACCGGCCTGGGCGACGGCTGGCGGACCGTGCTGGCCGAGTTCCGGCGGGAGGCCGGCGGGGCGACCCTGCGAATCGGGTACATCGCCCCGGACGGCGGGGGTGTGCAGATGGTGCAGAGCAGTCTGCCCGCCGACGGGCTGCTGCGCAGCGAGCTGACCCGCGACGGGCGGCCACTGGGAGGCACGGTCGAGGTGGGCGGGCGCAGTTGGCAGCGCTACACGGCCCGCCCGGACGAGTCGGCTCTGGTGCTGGTGGAGCCCGGTCGGACCGTACTGGTGGTCGGCCAGGCACCGGAGAGTGAGCTTCAGCAGATGGTCGCTTCCCTGCGGTAGTTGTCGCCCGCCGGTACGCTGCGTGTCTGCGTATCACGGTGGGCACACGCTCACCGGGCACACTCTGGGGAGGAACGACCGTGACATTCCGACGGTGGGGCGTTGCCACGCTCGCTGCGGCGGCCCTGTTCGTGCCGGCTCTGACGGGCTGCGCGGGCGCGGGCACCGAGCCGGGCACGTCCGGTACCGACGCGGGAGCGGTTCCGACGGACGCCAAGGAGGCGCTGCTCGCGTCGACCAAGGAGATCACCAAGGGTAACTTCAAGTTCACCATGAAGGGTGCGGACCTGGACGGTGCGGGCTTTGTGCACCTGCCGAGCAAAAGCGCCCAGATGAACATGAAGGCCGGTGACGGCGAGTTCTCGATGGACATGCAGATCGTCTACATCGAGCCGGAAAGCTGGGTGAAGCTGACGATCACCGGCGCCGAGGGCGTACCGGGGCTGGAGAAGCTGAACTCCGGCAAGTACCAGCACCTCGACCAGTCCAAGATCACGGGGAGCCGTGGCCTGGGCTTCGACTTCAAGGACGTCGACCCGGCCGGCAGCGAGGCGCTGACCAAGGCCATCGTCGACGTGCAGAAGACCGGCGAGGGCGCGTACACCGGGACGATCGACCTGACCAAGGCGACCGGCGCCGGCATGGTCGACGAGGACGCGGTCAAGCTGCTCGGCGCCGAGGCGGCCAAGCTGCCGTTCGAGGCCACGCTCGACGGGCAGGGCCGGCTCACCGCGATGACCATCAAGCTGCCGGCGGTCGGCGGCGGCAAGGCGCAGGAGTTGACCGTCGGCTACTCCGACTACGGCGCGGCGAGCCCGGCCAAGGCGCCGCCGGCAGCCGAGGTGGTGGAGGCGTCGCCGGAGACGTACGACCTGTTCAACAAGTGAGTACCCGGGTCGGGTGGATGGCTCCGGCCACTCCACCCGGCCCGTCGGCTCGATGCGACAGCCGCGTCAGCCCGGGGGTGCGGCACGTACCGGTTCCGGGCAGACGCGGTGGCGGGGACGGGTCAGTTCTGGGCGGTTTCCCGGGCCTGCCGGACGGTGTCGATCCGTTGCCGGGCACCGTCGAGCCAACCCTGGCAGATCTCGGCCAGCCGCTCGCCCCGCTCCCAGAGCGCCAGCGACTCCTCCAGCGAGGTGCCGCCGGCCTCCAGCCGTTCGACCACCGAGGCCAGCTCGGCCCGGGCCTGCTCGTAACTGAGCCCGTCGCCCGGACCGCTCACGCGTTCTGCCTTATCAGTCATGGTGGTCCCATCTCAGCACACCGCCGCCGGCCGCCGACCCGCGCACACACCCCCGGCGACGGCTACGGCTCGACGACCGCGCCCAGTTCGCCTTCGACGACAGCGCCCAGTTCGCCCTCGGCGAGGCGTACCCGCAGCGGGTCGCCGGCCGTGACGTCGTCGGGTGCCCGTACGACGTGGCCGTCGGCGCGCTGCACGATCGCGTACCCACGGTGCAGGGTGGCGGCCGGGGAGAGCGCCCGGAGCCGGGCCACGGTGTGCCGCAGTTCACCGGTCGCGGTGCCGAGCCGGTGTTCCACGCACCGGACGGCCCGGTCCCGCAGTGCCGTCACGTCGGCGGCCCGCTGGTCGAGGAGTACCTCCGGACGGGCGAGCGAGGGCCGGGAGCGCCACGCGTCGAGCCGGTGCGTCTCCCGGTCGACGAGTCCGATCATCGCCCGGTCGAGCCGGTCCCGGGCCAGCCGGATCAGTCGGGTCTCCTCGCCCAGGTCCGGCACGATCCGCTTGGCGGCGTCGGTCGGGGTGGAGGCGCGCAGGTCGGCGACGTAGTCGACCAGTGGGGTGTCGGTTTCGTGGCCGATCGCGCTGACCACCGGGGTACGGCAGCCGAAGACCGCCCGGCACAGCGCCTCGTCGGAGAAGGGGAGCAGGTCCTCGACCCCGCCCCCGCCCCGGGCCAGCACGATCACCTCGATGCTCGGGTCGGCGTCCAGCACCTTGAGCGCGTCGACGATCTGCGGTACGGCGGTCGGCCCCTGCACCGCCACGTTGACGGTCCGGAACTGTACGGCCGGCCAGCGCCGCCGGGCGTTGGTCAACACGTCCCGTTCGGCGGCCGAGGCCCGACCGGTGATCAACCCGATCCGGCCGGGCAGGAAGGGTGGCCGGCGTTTGCGGGACCGGTCGAAGAGCCCTTCGGCGGCGAGCAGCTTCTTCAGCTTCTCCAGCCGGGCCAGCAGTTCGCCCAGCCCGACCTGCCGGATCTCGTCGGCGCGCAGGCTCAACGTCCCCCGGGCGGCATAGAACTCGGGTTTGGCGTGCAGCAGCACCCTGGCCCCCTCGGCCAGTTCCGGCGCACCGGCGTCGAGTACGTCCCGGTTGGTGGTGACGGTGAGGCTGAGGTCGGCCGACGGGTCGCGCAGGGTCAGGAAGACGGTTGCCGCACCGGGGCGCCGGCTGAGCTGGGCCACCTGGCCGTCCACCCAGACCCAGCCAAGCTTGCCGATCCAGGCGCTCAGTTTCTGGCTGACCACCCGGACCGGCCACGGCTCTTCGGGGGTACTGCGCGGGATGCCGGCCTCGGTCATCCGGTCAGCCTACGACCGTCGCCGACCGCCCCGGCGCCGCCGGTCCGGGCGCCCGACCCGGCACCGGTACCTGTCAGTCCGCCCTCGGCCGGCCCGCTCCCTGTCCTGCCCCGGACCGGGTGGCGGAACTGGCGGGCAGGCGGTACGACGGGCGGAACGTAGACTGGGCGGGTGACCGAGGCTCAGGCGACACCTCAGACCGGTAAGCGTGTCCTGTTGGCCAAGCCCCGCGGCTACTGTGCCGGCGTCGACCGCGCCGTGCAGACCGTGGAAGAGGCCCTCAAGCTCTACGGGGCGCCGATCTACGTCCGCAAGCAGATCGTGCACAACAAGCATGTCGTCTCCACGCTGGAGCGGCAGGGTGCCATCTTCGTGGAGGAGAACGAGGAGGTGCCGGAGGGCTCGACAGTGATCTTCTCCGCGCACGGCGTGGCGCCGGAGGTCTACGAGCAGGCGAAGTCCCGCTCGTTGAAGGCGATCGACGCGACCTGCCCGCTGGTCACCAAGGTGCACCACGAGGCCCGCCGGTTCGCGGCGGACGATTACGACATTCTGCTCATCGGTCACGAGGGGCACGAAGAGGTGATCGGCACCTCAGGTGAGGCGCCCGCGCACATCCAGCTCGTGGACGGCCCGGACGACGCCGACAAGGTGACCGTACGGGACCCGGAGAAGGTGGTCTGGCTCTCCCAGACGACCCTGTCGGTGGACGAGACCATGGAGACCGTCGCCCGGCTCAAGCGCCGGCTGCCGCTGCTCCAGTCGCCGCCGAGCGACGACATCTGCTACGCCACCCAGAACCGCCAGCACGTGGTAAAGGAGATCGCCGCCGAGTGTGACGTGGTGATCGTGGTCGGCTCCCGCAACTCGTCGAACTCGGTCCGGCTGGTCGAGGTGGCGGTGGACGCGGGTGCCCGCGCCGGCTACCTGGTCGACTACGCCTCCGAGATCTCCGACGAGTGGCTGGCCGGCGCCACCACCGTCGGCCTGACCTCCGGCGCGAGCGTCCCCGACGACCTGGTCATGGAGGTGCTCGACCACCTCGCCGCACGCGGCTTCGCCGACGTGTCCGAGGTGACCACGGCCGACGAGCGGCTGACCTTCTCCCTGCCGCAGGAACTTCGGCGCGACATGAAGGCCGCGGCCAAGGCGGCGGCAGAGCAGGCGGACGCGCTCGCGGCGAGCGGCGCGAACGGCTGACCGGGGTACGGGTGCCGGCGCCGACCAGCCCGGGACGCGGAAAGGGTCAGCGCGCGGGACGCGGAACGGGCGGGGCGGCGTACACGTCGAACCTGTCATGACGATGCGGTGGATGGTCGGCGCCGTGCTGGCGCTCGGGCTGGCCCTCGGCGCCTGTGCGGACTCCGGCTCGACGCCGCCGCCGAACGCATCGGAAGGAAGTCCGGTGACGCAGTCGCCCTCGCCCGACCCGACCTCGGCCGCTCCGTCCGGCCCCGCCCCGACGACTCCCGGCGGTCCGGCGACGGATCCGGCCGTCCCGACCAAGCCGCCGCGCGGCGGGGCGGCACCGAGCGGGACGACCACGCTGAGCGGGACGGTCCAGGCCGGGGTCGAGGCCAACTGCCTGCTGCTGGACGGTTACCTGCTGGTCGGCGGTCCCCGGGACGTGCTCACCGCCGGTGCCCGGGTGACGGTCGTCGGCCAGGTACGCGCCGACCTGATGACCACCTGTCAGCAGGGCACCCCGTTCCAGGTGCAGAGCGCCACCCGGAGCTAGTGCGGTGACCACGCACGTTCGCGGGTGTTGGCTCAGGCTGCGCGGGCGGCGGGTTGGCCGCCCGATCGCCCGCCCTGCGTCGGTACGCGCCCCCTTCGGACTGGTCGGGGCTACTTACGCGGTCAGACCCGAGCGTTAGCATCGCCGTCACTGTTGAAGGGGTGTGAGGGCGCCATGGTCCAGGACAGCGTTACAACCTTTGTGGACAAGGACCTGCGGGGTGCGCGGTTCAACAGGTCGACGCTGGCCGGCGCGGTGATGCGCGGCGTCGATGTGCGCGGGCTGGATATCGACGCGCCCTGGCTGGCCGACGGTGCACTCCTGGTCAACGGCGTCGACGTCGTGCCGCTCGTCGAGGCTGAACTCAACCGGCGCCTCCCGGGGCGCGAGCTGAGGCAGGCCAGGGACCCTGACGGCCTGCGTACGGCCTGGACAGCGCTCGAACAAGCCTGGGCAGTCCTGGTTACCCGAGCCCTCGCCATGCCCGAGGGCGCCGTTGACGTTTCGATCGACGGCGAGTGGTCGTTCGCACAGACGCTGCGCCACCTCGCGTTCGCCACCGATGCATGGCTCGGCAAGGCGATCCTGCGCCTGCCACAGCCCTTCCACCCGCTCGGTCAGCCGCACGTCGAGTACGAGACGGATGGCTACGACATGTCGATCCTCGCCACGGAGAAGCCGACCTTCGCCGAGGTACTCCAGGTGCGTGCCGACCGGCAGGCCATGGTCCGGGATTTCCTGGCGACCGTCACGCCGGATCTTCTTGCCGAGTCGCGGCCGAGCGCATGGTCACCTGAACACCATGTTTCCGTCCTGCGCTGCCTTCACGTGATCCTCGACGAGGAGTGGGAGCACCTGCGCTTCGCGCTGCGTGACCTTGAGGCGCAGGACTGAAAACCGGCCCTCGTCACGCGTCACGGCGGCGCTGCCTCTCCGGCCGACGGCATGTCGCTAAGCCATCGTTGGGTCGTGGGATTCTGTGGCGTGGACGCCGCTGGCTGGATCGAGAACTCGGGCGCGTTTCCTCAAGGCGCTCCTGAATCAGGTGCGCGCCCTTGTGTGGATCGCTGACTGAGGTGTCGATCACCAGGTGCGGATGCGGTGCCGGGGGTCTCGTCGGGCCGGTCAGCGGCGCCGGGGTACCCAGTAGAGGATCTGGCCCGCGAGCAGCGCGGGATGGACGTCGGGCAGCTCGCGCAGTGCGCGGGCGAGCTGGGCACCGAGGTACACCATCAGACCGACCCGGTCCCCCCTGAACGCGGTCACCAGCGCCAGCCGCGCGTGCTGACACGGCCAGGGGACGCCGCAGGCGCGACAACGGTACGACGGATGTGCCGGTACGTGCCGGTGCCACCGCTCCTGCGGCCCGATCACGCCCATCTCCGGCCGACCTGCTCGCCCTGCCCGGCGTGGCTCTTTCCGGCCAGACGAAGGGTGCCTGTGCGACTGTTGGACAGCGCCGGATGGAACCCGGATCGGGTGTCCCACGCCAACCGGTGGTTGCGCATCCGGTCCCGGGCTCGCAGGGCTCTGCCTGGTAGCGGCGGCACAGGTGGCGGCTGGTAGGGCATCGGGACGAGTTCGACGGAATCCGGGCAACGCCAGCGCCACCCGCACCGGCAGTACCGCCAGAATCGGCGCCAGTCCCGGCGGTGGTAAGGCTTCGCCCTGCGACCGGATCTGAACCTCATTGCTGCCTCCCGTCGGCTGGATGTGAACGGGGGCAGCGCCCGGCTCCGACCTGGCACTGCCCCCGTCGGCATCACCGCCCGGCATCGGAGGGCTGTTGCACGGGGAACCGGGCGATGTTGCCTGAATTCCACCTTGGACTTCGGTCCCTGAGAGGCGGAAGATAACCAGTCGGCAGCGAAAATGACGGACCCGATAGTGCGCCGGGAAGGGCGGGGAATGTCGCATCACAATGGCGGGCTCGGAAGAATGCTCAAGTTCGCCCGTTCCAGATCAAAAATGACTCAGGATCAACTTGCCGAGCGACTTAACGTGTCGACCTCGCTCATCGCCAAGTTCGAGACCAATCGACTAATCCCGAAGCACGACACGGCCCGAGATCTCGATGCGGTGTTCGACTCGGGTGAGATGTTCCAGGAGTCGGCCGCCGAGGCGCGGGCGTTCTCTGGCGAGTTGGTCTTCATCAGGCCTTGGCTGGAGTTCGAGCAGCGCGCCACCATGATCCGGAGCTTCCAGCCGACCGTGGTCCCCGGGCTGCTTCAGACCGAGGAGTACGCGCGGGCACTTCTCCGCGACGCCGGAACGCGCGTCCCGGACTTGGACGGCGCGGTGGCGAGCCGGCTCGCCCGAGCCGAGATCCTGCGCCGGGACGACCAGCCGTGCCGGCTCTTCGCAGTGGTCGACGAGGCGGTGTTGCGCCGCCCCGTGGGCAGCCCGAAGGTGATGGCCGACCAGTTGCACGCGATCGTGCAGGCGTGCGCCCTGCCGAACGTCAGCGTCACCGTGGTGCCGGCGTCGGCGGGGGCGTATCCCGGTCTCAACGGGCCGCTGGCGCTTGCCACTGTCGACGGTCGCAACGTCGGCTTCCTGGACGATCCGCTGGATGGCCGAGTGATCGAGGACCCGGACCGGGTGGCGGCGCTCGAAGAGGTCTGGGAGGCCATCCGCGAGTACGCTTTACCCGCACGACCATCCCTCGAATTGATCATGGAGGCGGCGGAGTCATGGGGCTGATCGACGTGCCGCGCTGGCGGAAGTCCTCCCGGAGCAGCGGGCAGGGCGGTGAGTGTGTAGAGGTGGCCGACAACCTTCCCGGCCGAGTTCTGGTGCGGGACAGCAAGGACCCGCAGGGACCGGCGCTGCGCTTCGGGTCGACCGCCTGGCACGCCTTCATCGACAAGGTCGGCCGGCGCGCCTAGCACCCGACGTGATCGTCCAGTAGACGATCTCGCCGCCGGTGCCTTCGGTGTCTGTGGCACAGTTCGCACTGTGCCGTTGGACGAGCTGCCGGACTGGTTACCGGCATGGTGTCTTGACCATCTGGGCGGCGAGCCCGCGGGCGTGCTGTTCCGGTCGCAACAGGTCTCGACGGTGTTCGGTCTGCGGTTGGCCGATGGCAGCGACGTCGTGGTCAAGGCGCGCGCCGACGACGGCCGGGCCGCGTCGTGTGTCACGGCGCAGTCCCGGCTGGCCGAGCGCGGGTTTCCGTGTGCCCGGCCGCTCACGCCGGTGCTCGGTGTCGGTGCGCTGGCTGTGCACGCCGAGGAATTCCGGCCCGGCGGCGAGGTGTTGCACGGTGACTCCCCGGACATAGCCGTGCGCTGCGCGGAGGTGTTCACCCGGCTGATGGCCGAACTTGCCGGCGTGACCGTCGCACCGCCGCTGCCGAATCCGCCCTGGGTGCGTTGGGACCACACCGATTCCGGGGTGTGGCCGGCGATCGACTCTCTCGCGAGCCGGGACCAGAGTGTCGTGCCCGAGCACATTGTCCAGACGGCTGAGCGGGCCCGGAAGCGGCTGCTGGCCGCCGGCTTGCCGTGCGTGCTCGGCCACGCCGACTTCGAGGCGCAGAACCTGCGGTGGCGGGGTCGCCAGGTGTGGGCGGTGCACGACTGGGACAGCCTGGCGTGGCAGCCGGAGGCCGCGCTGGTAGGAGCGGCGAGCGGGTCGTTCGCCAGTGCCGGGCCGCCCACGCTGGCGCCGATCGAAAGCTCGGAGGCGTTTCTGGTGGCCTATCAGGACATTCGAGGGCGCATGTTCACGGCTGTGGAGCTGGAGATCGCATGGGCGGCCAGCTTGTGGATGGCCGCGTACAACGCCTGGGAGATGGCACTGTGCGGTGGCAGTCCGGCGGGCGGCGATGTGCTGCGGGCACAGGCAGCCGAACGCCTCCGCCGGGCTGATGCCTGACATCAGAGTCCTAGCGTGTCGGTCGTGGCGTACGGGCGGATACTGAGAACGGCCGGCGCGATCGGCAGGCTCTCCAGACGACGAAACGGGGTCCGTCCCAGGCTGGGACGGACCCCGTTCGGGTTCAGCGGGTCAGTGCGGTCAGTTCACCGCGTCGACCTTCACCACGGCGTTGGCCACCACGGCACCCTCGACGGTGACGACCCGCAGCTCGCCGGAGAGCTGCCGGCCGGCGGCCGGAACCGCCAGCGCGGTCACCGAACCGGTGATGCTGGTCGACTCCTGGTACGCCAGCGAGTCGTAGCTGGCCGGTGCCGAAAGGTTGCCGAGGGCCGGCGAGTAGAACGCGTCCCGGTAGTCGAGTTCGGTGGTGCCGGCCGGCACCGAGTAGCCCTCGACCTCGATCACGTAGGTGCCCGCTGCCGGGTTGGCCACCGACACGGACTCCTCCGAGTCACCGTCGGCGTCGTAGGCGACCCGCACGCCGTCCTTGTAGACGTACAGGTCGAGGTCGGCGCCGGGGTCGCTGGTGTTGCCGATCGCCACGTCGAGCTGGCTGGCCCCGGCCGGGACCACCACCTCGTAGGACAGCACCTCGTGGTGACCGATGGTCGGCCGGGCCTCCAGCGTGCTGCCGAGCGGCCCGCCCTGACCGGTGACGACGACCGGACCGAAGTCGTTGGTCAGGTCCCAGGTGACCGGAGTGGGTTCCCCGGCCTCCACACTGAGCAGCTCGGTCTCGTCCGGGCTGATCTGGATGCCCTGCACCCGCGCCTGGATCTGGTACGGGTTGCCGAGCAGCGGAGACGTACGCCGCGACTCGACCTCGATCTCCCAGACACCCGGGATCGGGTTGTCGTACGACCGCTCCTCCGGCTTGCAGACGGCGGCGTCGGAGAAGTTGGTGAAGCAGGCCGTGCTGGCGGTCGGGTCCACCGGTACGCCCCACGGGTTGATCGCGATGAACCGGGTCTGCGAGCCGGGGGCGACGCCGGTCAGGTTGACCTGCAACGACCCCGCGCCCTCCGGCACGGTGACGAAGTACGTCTTGAACAGGTTGCGGTCCACGTTGCCGCCGGCCGAGAAGGAGAAGTTCTTCTTCTTCGGCACCTCGGCGACGGTGACCACGTTCATGATCTCGAAGTCGACCGCCGGGGTCGCCGGGTCGTCGACCTCGACGATCGCGCTGTGTGCCCCGACGCCCGCCGTCGCCGTGAGGCTGAACGTCACCGTCTTGCCCAGCGGCAGGTCCAGGTGGGCCGGCACGTTGCCGAAGACGTTGCCGGTGTTGCCGACCAGCCGCAGGTCGTGCCGGACGGTCCCCTTCGGACCGCTGTTCCGGGTCACCTTCACCTTGTAGGTCTTCGCCACGCCCGGCTTCTGCCCGCCGGAGTCGGCGGCGCACCGGTTGTAGACGCCGGTGCCCCGGTACGGGGTGGCCAGCTTGTCCGCCAGCGGCGTGCAGACCGGCGCGTCGACCGTGTACCCCCGGGTCTCCAGCGCGGCTCCGGCCAGCAACTGCCAGGCGCCCGGTACGTCGAGCTGCCCGTTGCCCTGGCCGTGCGCCGGTACCCCGTCGATCCAGGACGCCGACGAGTAGATCGCCCGGCGCAGTGCGGCGGTGGTGACCAGCTTGCGGTTCGCCTTCGCGGCCGAGAGCAGCAGCGCGATGCCGCCGGTCACCTGCGGCGCGGACATCGAGGTGCCGTTGATCATCTGGTACCCCGGCGGCAGCGGGTAGCCCGCCTCGGCGACCGGGCTGCCCGGCTGCCAGAGCGGGGTGGTGGAGATCGCCGACCCGGGAGCGGTGATGTTCGGCTTGAATCCGCCGTCCTCGCGTGGACCGCGCGACGAGAAGTAGAGCAACTGGTACGGCGTGCGGGTCTCCGAGCCGTAGTTGGCCAGGTAGGTCTCCTGGCTGATCCCGGCGGCGACGCTGACGATGTCGGTGACCGTGGACGGGTCGCCGATCGTGTTGATGCCGGGGCCGGAGTTGCCGGCCGAGAAGACGAGCTGCACGCCGAGTTCGTTGACGATCCGGTGGTACAGCTCGGCGCGCAGGTCACTGCCGTCGTTCATCGGCCCGAGGCCGCCGATCGAGATGTTGACGACGTCGACGTCCCGGTTGACCACCATGTCGACGATGCCATCGGTGAGCGCGGCGAAGGTGCAGCCGCCGCCCCACGAGCAGGCCCGGCCGGAGACCAGCTTCGCGCCGGGTGCGCCGCCGTCGAAGTTGGCGTTGCCGAGCATGTCGTTCGCGGCGGTGATGCCGGCGACGTGCGAGCCGTGCGGGTCCTCGACGATGCCGATGTTGACGAAGTCGTACGCCCCGGGCAGGCCGGCCGGGGTGGTGTCGACGTCCTCGCGGAACTCGACCACGAACGGCGTCTGGTCGCGTACGGCGGTCTCCGCCCTGTCGGTGCCGAAGTGGCCCACGTCGTACCGCTGGCCGTACGGGCGCATCACCGGGTCGTCGGTGAAGTTCCGGTTCAGGTTGGCGTCGACCCGGATGTCGTTGGTCACCGGGTCGTAGAGGATGCCGTACGCGTCGGTGGTGTCGCCGTCCCGGTTGACGTCGCCGCCCGGCGCGCTGCCGGCGGTGATCGATTCGGAGAACCGGTTGATCCGGTACGTGCCGGCCGGCGCGGTCCAGGTGGCACCCGCGTAGCTGAAGGTCGGGCCGGTCACCTGGTCACGCATGATCCGCCAGGTCGCGTCGCCGTCGAAGATCGGGTCGGTGGCGGTGAACCAGTCGACGACCTTCCGTTCACCCGTGGAGGTGGTCTGTAGCGCCGGGTGGTCGAGGTCGACCCCGGTGTCCATGATGCCGATCGTGACGCCCTGGCCGTCCCAGGTCGGGTGCGCGGCCTTGAAGTCCACCGCGCCGATCTCGGCGGTCGGCATGTACGGGTTGTCGGCCGGGGTGTCGGCGCCGGGCCCGGCCGCCGCCGCCTTCGCCCGCGCCTGCGCCTGCGCGCCGGCCGGCGTCGGGGTCGGCTCCGGCTCCGGCAGCTTCACCTTGTCGTCCAGGTCGACGGCGGCGACGCCGGGCAGCGACGCGGCGGCCTGCACGGCCGAGGTGGGTACGCTGGCGCGCAGGTAACCGACCTCGTCGGCGCGCTTGGCGATGGTGCCGCCGAGCTTGCGCAGCCCGGTGACGACGCTGCCCGACTTGCCCTTGTCGGCCGCGATGAGCAGCGTCACCCGGGACTCTTTGCGGGACTTCGCCTCGGCGAGCAACTCGACGTCACGGGGACCGAGAGTGTCGGTGGGATCGGACTTCAGGGTATCGGGCGCGGCGGTCGGATCGGCGCTCGCCGGGGTGGCACCGCTGGCCAGGGTCAGGCCGCTCAGGGCCACGACCGAGGCGAGTACCCCGGCAGAGGTCCGTCGGCGCCACGTACGGGATCTACTCACGTTTCATGTCCTCCGGGAGAACAGGCCCTGGAACGCAGGGCACACGTGACCGGAATCCTCGGCTGCCGCGCGCACCGCTGTCACTATCGCCATGTGCGTTGTGACCAGCCCGTGACCTGAGTGGACCGAACCCCGTGCGGTTCGGGTGGATCGGCGCCGATAACTACCTGATCAGGCATCCGATCGGGACGGCATCAGACGTCCGATCGGGACGGCGGAAGCGGGCTCGGGCGGGACGTTCCGAACGGTACCGCCGTCGGTGGATCGACCAACTCGGGCGCCTGCGGCTGGCGCGGCGCGGTCTCCACCTGTGCCGGCACCGGCAGGTCGTCCCCGGCCACCCCCAACTCGGCGAGCCTGCGCGCACTGACCAGCACCCGGGCCTCCAGCGAGCCCACCGCCCGGTTGTACGCGGTCACCGCGCCACCCAGCGCACCGCCGAGTTTCGACACGTGCTCGCCGAGGGTGCCGAGCCGGCCGTACAGCTCGCGGGCCAGCGTGTGCACCGCCACCGCGTTGCGGGCCAGCGCCTCCTGCCGCCACGAGTAGGCGACCGTACGCAGCAGCGCCACCAGGGTCGCCGGGGTGGCCAGCACGATGTCCCGGGCGAACGCGTGCTCCAGCAGCGTCGGGTCGCGTTGCAGCGCCACGTCGAGGAACGGGTCGGCGGGTACGAACAGCACCACGAACTCGGGGGACTGGTCGAAGGCGGCCCAGTAGGACTTGGCGGCCAACGCGTCGACGTGTGCCCGCAGGTGCCGGGCGTGCGCGTCCAGGTGCCGGTCCCGCCCCTGCTCGTCGCGCGCCTCCATCGCCGTCAGGTACGCCTCGAACGGCGCCTTCGCGTCCACCACCACCGACCGGCCACCGTGCAGGCGTACCACCAGGTCGGGGCGGACCACCTGCTGGTCGGTGGCGGCGGTCACCTGCTCGGCGAAGTCGCAGTGCTCCAACATCCCGGCCGCCTCGACGACCCGGCGGAGCTGGTGCTCGCCCCAGCGCCCCCGCACCTGTGGTGCCCGCAGCGCGGCGACCAACTGCTTCGTCTCGGTACGCAGCTCGCCGGAGACCGAGGTCATCGCGCGGACCTGCTCACGCAGCTCGGCGTACGCGTCGACCCGGTCGCGTTCCAGCTCGGCCACCCGCTGCTCGTACCGGCGCAGCGTCTCGTGCAGCGGCGCCACCGCCCGGGCCACCGCCTCCTGCGACTGGGCGGTCGCCTCGTAGGAGAGCGCCCGCAGCGACTGCTCCAGCCGGCCCTCGCCCTCCCGGGTCGCCCGCAGGGTCGCGTCCAGCCGGGCGATCTCGGCCGTCGACCGCGCGGTCGCGGCGAGCCAGCCGACCGTCCCGCCCGCGACGAGGCAGACGATCACCACGGCCACGGTCGAGAGGTTCACGTCACAGAGCATGCCAGGCGCCCGCTCGACCTGCGCGGTTACTCGCCGGGCGTGGGTACCGTGGGGTGATGGGTGAGGTGATCTGGTTCCTCCTGCTGGTGGTGCTGGTCGGCGGCGGACTGCTCTGGTGGCGCCGGGAGAGCGCGGCCCGGCAGGCCCGGGAACTCGCCGACGCCCGGGCCGAGGCCGGCCGCTGGTACGAGCGGCTGGGCGGGCAGTTGATGAACCTGCACGGCGACGAGCCGGCGGTCCGGCAGGCGCTGGCCGACGCCGGTGAGCGGTACAACGCGGCCGGTAGCCAGCTCGAACAGGCCCGCAGCGCCCGGCAGTACGCGCTGGCCCGGGAAACCGCCCTGGAAGGGCTGGCGTACGTCCGGGCGGCCCGGACGGCGCTCGGCATCGACCCGGGCCCCGAGCTGCCGCCGCTGGCCGCCGCCCGGGGGACCGGGGCGATCACCGTGCCGAGGGAGGTGCAGGTCCAGGGCGAGACGTTCCGGGCCGGGCCGAACCCGGGGTCGGCGACGCCGTACTACTACCCGGGCGGGCGGATGCAGGGTCGGCCGGTGCCGGCCGGCTGGTACTCGACCCCGTGGTGGAAGACCGGCCTGGCCGCCGGTGCCGGGGTGCTGGGCGGGATGTTGATCGCCGACGCGCTCTTCTCACCCGCCTTCGCCGACCCCGGGTACGGCTACGACGCCGGCTACCAGGAGGGCTTCGCGGACGGCGCGGACTACGGCGACGCGGGCGGAGCCGGTGACGTCGGCGGCGGTGACGTCGGCGGTGGCGATTTTGGCGGTGGAGACTTCGGCGGCGGTGGGTTCGGTGGTGGCGACTTCGGCGGCGGGGACTTCGGCGGCGGCGGAGATTTCTAGCTCCCGGGCGTGAATGTCCGGGTCGCCGTGCCGGCGTCGGGCTAACCGTCCGGCGGATGGTAGGGCTGACCGGATGGTCTCCCGTCGGCCGAGCCGGCAGAGTCGTCAACTGTGAGCGTTGAGGTGGAGACCGTGGGGAGGCGCCGGCCGATGGTCGCCGGACGCTGGTTGACCAGCCTGGCCGCAGCGGGACTCGGGGTCGTGGTGGTGACCGTGACCGCGCAGTCGATCGACCGGTTCCACTGGTGGGCCGGCTTCGTCCTGGTACCCGGAGCACTGATCGCGGCGTCCGGCGGACCGCTGCTGGCCCGTGGCGGCGGGCGCGCGTTCGTCGGATACCTGCTGGCCTGCGTCGGCGGTCTGGTCTTCGCGGTCGGTGCGCTGCTGATGCTCGGGGTGATGGGCAAGGGTTGGCCGTTCATGATCACCCTGCCGGCGCTGGCCGTCGCCGGCACCTACTTGTGGCGGTCGCCGGACCCGCTGCCCCAGGCGTTCCACCGCACGGTCGCGATGCTGGCGCTGAACGCCGCCGCGCTCGGGGTGACCTTCCTGCTGCTGGTCAACGACGTGCTCGACTTCGGTGCGACCGGCTGGTGGGGCGCGTTCATGATGGTCAGCGGCGTGATCATCCTGGCCAACGGGCTGGAGTTGCTCCGGCACCGGATCGCCTACCGGGCCCAGGCGGTCACCCTGGCGGTCGGTCCGGCGGTGATCGCCTTCCTGCTGGGCCTGCGCTTCCTGCGCGACTGGCCGTTCTGACGCGCCTCCTGGGCGGCTGACCGGTCGGGTGGCCGGCCGGACCGGCCGCCGAGGTCCGGGTCAGCGGTCGTCACCCGGGCGTACGATTCCGGCCTCGTAGGCGAAGACCACCACCTGGACCCGGTCCCGCAGGGCGAGCTTGCCGAGGATCCGGCCGACGTGGGTCTTCACGGTCGCCTCGGAGACGGTGAGCAGGGCCGCTATCTCGGCGTTGGATCGGCCCCGGGCCACCTCCACCAGGACCTCCCGTTCCCGCTCGGTGAGCCGGTGCAGCCGCTCGTCGAGCGGGGACCGCCCGGTCGACGGGTCCGGCAGGTACCCGGCGAAGGCGTCGATCAGCCGCCGGGTCACGTTCGGCGCCACCACCGCGTCGCCGGCCGCCACCGCCCGGATCCCGGTGAGCAGGTCGGCCGGGGGTACGTCCTTGAGCAGGAAGCCGCTCGCCCCGGCCCGCAGCGCGGCGAAGACGTACTCGTCGAGGTTGAACGTGGTGAGCACGAGGATCCGGGCCGGCGCGCCGGACTCGACGATCCGCCGGGTCGCCTCGATGCCGTCCAGCACCGGCATCCGGACATCCATCAGTACGACGTCCGGGCGCAGCGTACGGGTCATCGAGACGCCCTGCGCACCGTCACCGGCCTCGCCGACCACCACCAGGTCGGGCTGGCTCTCCAGCACCATCCGGAAGCCGAGCCGGAGCAGCGGCTGGTCGTCGACGAGCAGCACACTGATGGTCACGCCGTCCCCCTGCCCCGTCCCGCGATCACCTTGGTCGCCCGGTCACGTCGTCTTCTCCTCGCCGCCCGGTCACGTCGGCCTCTCGCCGCCGCCCGTTCACGTCGGCTTCTCGTCGTCGAGCCGCAGCCGGGCCCGTACCCGCCAGCCGGGGCCGTCGGGCCGGGGACCGGCCTCGACCTCGCCGCCGTACGCCGTGGCCCGTTCGATCATCCCAGCCAGTCCGTGCCCGTCGCCCGCACCGGGCGTGGCGGTACGCCCAGCGCCGTCGTCGACGATCTCCAGGTGCAGGCCGTCCGGCCGGAAGTCCAGCCGGATCCGCACCTCGGCGGCCGGGCCGGCATGCTTCAACGTGTTGGTGAGCGCCTCCTGAACGATCCGGTACGCGGCGAGCCCGACACCCGGACCGCACTCCGTCGGTGCACCGTCGACGGTCAGTCCGATTCGCGGTCCGGCGGAGCGTACCTGCGCCACCAGCGCCGCCAGGTCGTCCAGTCCCGGCTGGGGTGCACGGCCGACGGCGTCGTCGCGGAGCAGGCCGAGCAGCCGACGCATCTCGCCGAGCGCCTGCCGCCCGGTCGCCGACACCTGTGCCATCGTCTCGGCGGCCCGCTCGGGCGCCGTACCGGCGGCGTAGCTGGCGCCGTCGGCGAGCGCGACCATCACGGCGAGGTTGTGCGCCACGATGTCGTGCAGGTCCCGGGCGATCCGGGCGCGTTCTGCGGCGACGGCGAGCCGGGCCCGCTGGTCCCGTTCCCGCTCCAGCCGGCGGGCCCGCTCCTCCAACTCGGCCAGGTACGCCCGCCGGATCCGGACCGTGATCCCGAGCAGCACCGTCGCGGCGAGACCGCAGGTGACGAATCCCAGCGCGGTCCAGTGCGGCCCGCCCGGCAGCAGGAGTACGGCTGCCGGGATCTCGGTGGCGGCGAGGATCGGCCAGACGTAACGCTGGGGGCGGTACCGGGCGACGGTGTAGATCGCCACCGCGACGACGAGTTCCGGATGTATCCCGTTGACCCGGATCCCCTCCAGCACCGCCGAGACGACCGCGAGGCCGTACACCGACCAGCAGACCAGTACCGGGGCCCGGCGTCGCCAGACCAGCGGGGCGTGCACGGCGCCGAACCACAGCCAGGCGGCGACGCCGGTGTCGGCGAGTGCCACCGGTCCGCTGACCAGCCCGAGCAGCACGACCAGGCCGGCGTCCACCCAGCGGGGATGGCGCCGGAGCCGGTCCCGGAGCCCGCGCAACACCGCCGGCCCGAACTCGTCCACGGGCCGGACCGAACCCGCGCCGGAACGCGGGGCCGGTGGAACGTCCCGCATCGGATCACCTCCTCCTCGGCTCGGCCCGCCGGTCGCCCGTCCTGTCGGTGGAATGGTCGCCCCGTCCCGTCGGCGAAGTGGCCAACCATCCCGGCCGTGGAGTGGCCAACCGCCCCGGCCGTGGAGCGGTCAACCGTTCCAGCCGTGGAGTGGTCAACCGTCCCGGCGGCGGAGTACGGCGACCCCGCCGAGCAGCAGTGCGGCGGCCCAGCCGACCAGCACCGTGACGGCGGCGCCGGGCGTCAGCATCTCGAACGGGGCGCCGTCGCCGTGCAGGGAGTACATGGCCTGGCCGGCCAGGGCCGGCACGAACTTCAGCACCTTCTCCTCACGCTCGCCGGGCAGTACCGGTCCGAGCAGCACCGGTACGACCATCAGTAGCACCACCAGCGTGGTGATCGCCCCGGCGGTATGCCGCAGCATCGCACCGATGCCGAGCCCGAGCAGCCCCATCAGCACCGCCGCACCGGCGGCCCCGGCGATCGCGCGCGGCACGGCCGGGTCGCCCAGGGTGGCGCCGTCCGGGCCGATCCCGGCCTGGCAGGCCAGGAACGCGGCGAGACAGGTGACCGCCAGTACCGGCGCGGTGAGCCCGATCAACGCGACCGCCTTCGCACCGAGCACCGGCCAGCGCCGGGGTACGGCGGTCAGGGTGGCCCGGATCGCGCCGCTGCCGTACTCGCCGGAGATCTGGAGTATCCCGAACACGCCGATCACCAGCATCAGGAAGTCCATCGGCAGCAGCGCCACCGCGACCGCGTCGGCCACGCTCGGGGCCGGCTCGCCGGACTGCACCGAGCGGCGTACGCCGTAACCGATGGCGGCGGCCAGTCCCACCGCGAGCAGCAGCACCGTACCCAGGGTCAGCCAGGTGGACCGGAGTGACCGGAGCTTGGTGAACTCCGAACGCACCACCCGGGCGAACGTGATCCTCATCGGTACTCCACCGCCTCCCGGGTCAACTCCATGTACGCCTCCTCCAGCGACGCCCGTCGCGGGGTCAGCTCGTGCAGGGCCAGCCCGCCGCCCCGGGCCAGCTCGCCGATTTTCTCCGCGCCCAGCCCGGCGGCCTGGAACAGACCCGGCTCTACGGCGGTCAGCGCGGCACCGTGCGCGGTGAGCAGCTCGGCGAGTTCGCCCGCGTCCGGCGAGCGGACCAGCACGCTGCCCACGGCGACCCGGGCGATCAGGTCCGCGACGGTGGTGTCGGCGAGCAGCCGGCCCCGGCCGACGATCACCAGGTGTTCGGCGGTGACCGCCATCTCGCTCATCAGGTGGCTGGAGACCAGCACGGTACGTCCCTCGGCGGCCAGCCCCTTGAGCAGGTTGCGCACCCAGAGCACCCCATCCGGGTCGAGCCCGTTGACCGGCTCGTCGAGGATCACCACCGCCGGGTCGCCCAGCAGGGCGGCGGCGATCCCGAGCCGCTGCCCCATGCCGAGCGAGAAGCCGCCGGCCCGCCGGTCGGCGACGGTGCTCAGCCCGACCGTCTCCAGTACCTCGTCGACCCGTCCCCGGCCGATCCCGTGCGTCTGGGCCAGCGCCAGCAGGTGGTTGCGGGCACTGCGGCCCCGGTGCACCGCCTTGGCGTCGAGCAGGGAACCGACCTGGCACAGTGGTGCCGGGTGTTCGCGGTAGGGACGGCCGGCCACGGTGACCGTGCCGGCGGTCGGCCGGTCCAACCCCACGATCATCCGCATGGTGGTGGACTTGCCGGCCCCGTTCGGGCCGAGGAACCCGGTGACCTGACCGGGGGCGACCGTGAACGACAGTTCGTCGACGGCGAGGGTGCCGCCGAAGCGCTTGGTCAGCGCCTGTGCCTCAATCATGACCTCGACGCTAGGCACGGCCGGGCCGCCCGCCGACCGCCCCGAGGCTGGTCGTCGGCGTCCCGGCCGTACGCCTGAAGTCGTACGCCGTCCTCCCCGGAGGGGGTGCTATCGGCGGAGTCGCCAGGTGAGGCCGTGGCCGTACGGGTAGCGGACGGCGGTCGGGTCGGCCGGGTCCGGGACGCTGACCGGCAGCTTGCCGGCCGGCGCGACCTCTCCGGTGAGTACCCGGGTCAGCGCCTCCATCGACGCCTTCGTGTAGCCGAACGTGCTGAGCTGGGTCGGCACGTCGTCGAAGTGCCCGACGTCGTACGCGTCCCGCACCGCGACCACCACCACCGGCTTTCCGGTGGCGGCCAGCGCGTGCACCAGCTTCTGCTGCCGGGCGTTCGGGTCGCTGACGGTGGTGTCGAAGGACTTCTGGGTCAGCACGATGGTCAGGTCGTTGGCCTGGGCCGCCGCCACCGCCTCGGCGATCTTCGCGTCGTTCGGGAGCCCGGTCGGCAGCGCCGTGCTCCGGTTGCCCCGGGCGGTCAGTCCGGCGGCGAGGGTGCCGACGTTGTCGAAGGCGCTGGAGTTCCAGCCGGTGACCAGCACCGACCGGTCGGCCCGGGGCAGCGGCAGCAGTTTCGCGTCGTTGCGCAGCACGGTCACCGTACGGTCGGCGATCTTCCGAAGTTCGGCCTGGTGGGCGGGCTGGCCGACGATCCGTTCGGCGCCGGCCGGGTCGACCGGCGGCACCCCGTCGAGTACGCCCCGGCGCTGCTTGACGGTGAGGATCCGGCGTACCGACTGGTCGATCCGGGCCTCGGGAAGTTCGCCGGAGGCGACCGCGGCCAGCACGGAGTTGACCGCCAGGTCCAGGTTCGGCGGCATCAGCAGCAGGTCGGCGCCGGCCTTGAGGGCGAGCACGGGTACCCGGTCGTCGCCGTACTTCTGCCGTACCCCGGCCATGGCGAGCGAGTCGGTGACCACCACGCCCCGGAAGCCGAGCTGCTCGCGGAGCAGTCCGGTGAGGATCGGCGGGGAGAGCGTGGCCGGGTCGCCGGAGGCGTCCAGCGAGGGTACGACGATGTGCGCCGTCATGATGGTGTCGACTCCGGCGGCGATGGCGGCCCGGAACGGCGGTGCGTCCAGCCGCTGCCACTCGGCCCGGGTGTGGTGGATCACCGGCAGTGCGGTGTGGCTGTCGTCGCGGGTGTCGCCGTGTCCGGGGAAGTGCTTGGCGGCCACGCTCACCCCGGCACCGGACTGGAATCCGAGCACCTGGGCGGCGGTCATCCCGGCCACCAGCAGCGGGTCGGAGCCGAAGGAGCGTACCCCGATCACCGGGTTGGCCGGGTTGACGTTGACGTCGGCCGACGGTGCCCACGCCTGCTGGATGCCGACGGCCGCCAGCTCCCGCCCGGTGATCCGGGCCGCCGAGTACGCGTCGACCAGGCTGCGGCCGGCGCCCAGCGCCATGTTGCCGGGGAAGAGGGTGGCCGGGGCCGGCAGCCGCTGCACGATGCCGTGCTCCTGGTCGGTGGAGACGAGCAGCGGGATGCGGGGCCCACTGGCGGCGGCGCTCGCCTGGAGCCCGTTGGAGAGTTCGGCGATCTGCCGAGGCGAGTCGAGGTTGTGCGACCAGGAGAAGTAGATGACCCCGCCGAGGTGGTACTTCGCCACCACCTCGGCCCCGGTGCCGACGCCGTACGCCTGGCGGTTGGCGGTGGCGTCGGCGGCGCTCGGCGCGGTGGCGGAGCCGCCGTAGACGTAGGTGGCGAAGAGCTGGCCGACCTTCTCCGGCAGGCTCATCCGGGCGATCAGCCGGTCCACAGGGGACGGTTTGCCGGCCGCCGTGCCGGCCCGGGCGGGTGGACCGATGCCCACGCCCGCGGCGACGAGCAGTGCGCTCGCGACGGTCGATGCCAGTAGCCGGCTCCGCATGGCGCCTCCCGGTGATTCATCCGACCCTATAAATTAGTCGTCCGCCCCGGTGCTGGGCAAGAAGCTTCCCTGTTATTGCCAAGGTCGAAGGAAAGCTTCATCCTGGTCTGAGTCGTGGTCGACGAGGTCGGTCGATGGCTGGCAAGCTGACAGGGAGGTGCGACGATGCGTCGTCGGAGGATCGGCACCAGCGTCATCGGGACCGGAACCGGCATGGTTCTCCTGGTCACGGCCCTGGCCGTGCCACAACCAGCACTCGCCGGCCCGAAGGTCGGCCAGATGGTCACCGGCCCGAAGGTAGGTCAGGCGGTCGCCGGCCCGAAGGTAGGTCAGTTGGTCGCCGGGCCGAAGGTCGGCCAGGTGGTGGGCGGTGTGCAGCGGGTGGGCCGGCAGGACGGGCCGCCGGCCGTCGACCCCGACGACATCCGTTTCCAGCGGCGCGCGCTGCGGACCGGCCGGCCGCAGGAGGTCGGGCTGCTTCCCGAGTACGTCGACAGGCTGCGCGCCGACGCCGAGGCGTACCTCACGCCGACCCCGGACCACCCCAACTTCCCCACGTACGCCGGAGCGGTGCTGCTCGCCGCCAAGGACGGCGTGGTGGTCCGGCACGACGCGCTCGGCATGGCGGTGAAATACGAATCGGTCGGGCCGGCACCCGGCCGGGTCGGGGTCGAGTTGCCGGCCGACCAGCAGATCCCGATGCGCAGGGACACCATCTTCGACCTCGCCTCGATCTCCAAGCTCTTCACCACTGTGGTGGCACTGCGTCAGGTCGAGCGCGGCACGATCGACCTGGACGCGCCGGTGGTGCGCTACCTGCCGGAGTTCGCCGCCGGTGGCAAGGAGGCGGTGACGGTCCGGATGCTGCTCACCCACACCGGCGGGCTGCCCGCGTTTGCTCCACTGTGGAGTGCCTATCCGACCCCGGAGGCCCGGGAGGCAGCCGCCCTGGCCACCCCGTTCGCCGCCGGTGCCACCCCCGGCAACCAGTACGTCTACTCCGACCTCGGGCTGATCGCGCTCGGCGTACTCGTGGAAAGGGTGACCGGCCGCCCGCTGGAACACCTCGTCGCCGCCGAGGTGACCGGGCCGCTGCGGATGCACGACACCGGCTACAACCCGGCACCGGCGCTGCGGCACCGGATCGCCGCCACCGAATACCAGCCGTACGCGAACCGGGGCATAGTCTGGGGCGAGGTGCACGACGAGAACGCCTGGGCGCTGGGTGGGGTGGCCGGGCACGCCGGACTCTTCTCCACCGCCGCCGACCTGGCGATCTTCTGCCAGATGCTGCTGAACGGCGGCGAATACCGGGGCGCCCGGATCCTCCGCGAGTCCACCGTGCGGGACATGCTGGTCAACTACAACGCCGGGCTGGAAACCCGCTATCCGGACAGCGACCGAGGGCTCGGCTTCGAGCTGAACAAGCACGGCTACATGGGGCCGCTCGCCTCGCCGGTCACCTTCGGGCACACCGGGTTCACCGGTACCTCGATCGTGGTCGACCCGCTGTCGCAGACCTTCCTGATCCTGCTCACCAACCGGGTACATCCGGACCGGAACTGGGGTACCAACACGGTCGCCCGGCGGGCGCTGGCCCGCGACCTCGCGTACGCGATCCCGGTCCGGCCGCCGCTGGGCGGCACCGCCTGGCGCGCGGACGACCGCGACGGCGGCAGCGTCACCCTCACCGCGCCGCTGCGCCGCGCCGCCGGCCGGGCTGCGGTGGCCAGCTTCCGACTCTGGTACGACACCGAGCCGCGCTACGACGTGCTGCACTTCCAGACCTCGGCGGACGGTGGCGAGACCTGGACGCCGGTCGACGTGACCCTGCTCGGGTTGACCGGCCGGTGGACCGCCGAGGGATCGGTCACCGGCTACGGCGGCCGGCGCTGGTGGCAGGCGCTCGCCGAACTGCCCGTCGGCACCACCCACCTGCGCTGGAGCTACGCCACCGACGCCACCTCCCGAGGCCGGGGCGTGTACGTCGACGCGCTGCTCGCGGTCGGCACCAACGGTCTGCTCTTCTCCGGCGAGGGCACCGACGCCACCCGCTTCACCGCCACCGGCTGGACCCCCTCCGACCGCTGACGCCGATCGCTCCGCGCCCCGTCCGCCCCGCGCTGGCGGCCACCTCGGGGTGGTGGGCGGTCGCCAAGGATCTTGGAGAATTGCGGTTCGTGGCTAACCACAACTTGCCGTGGATCTTGGGGCCCCGGATGTGTCCGGGCGTTGTCCACAGGCGGAGGGGTTGTCATTGCGGGTGAGTGGGCGGGTCCGCACACTTGGTCGGGTGCCTGTCACTCCCCGTCAGCCTGTCCCTTCCGGTCAGCCTGTCACTCCCCGTCAACCGGGAATCGCCGTCGACGGCGGACAGCGGCCTCGTCAGCAGTCGCCGAAGCCACCTCGGCGGCCCGGCCTGCCGAGGCCGGCGAGCCTGCGGGGACCAGGGCTGCCAGGAATATCGGGACTGCCGGGACTTTCGGGACTGCCGGGACTGTCGGGGCTGCCGGCGGAGGATGCCGGCGAGCTCGACTGGCTGGCATTCGAACAGGCCGGCGTCCTGACGAGCGGCCAGGCGGAACGGCTGCTGGGCCGGGGAACTGTCCGTGGCCTGGTCAGGTCGGGTCGGTGGCGCTCGCTGTGTCGGGGCCTGCTGCTCACCGGAAACGGACGACTCACCCGTGACCAGCAGCTCTGGGTTGCCGTACTGGTTGCGGGGCAGGGGGCGGTACTGGCCGGGGCCACTGCCGCCGGCGAAGCGGGCGTACGCGGACTGCGGCGGGAGCCGCTGCACGTGCTGGTCCCCGCCGCCCGGCGCGCCTCCACCGCACTGCGTCGGCTACCGCTCGACATGCCGGCCGTACTGGTACGGCGGACGGCGGTCCTGCCCGAGTCGCACCTGCAGCTCGGCAGGCCGACGCGTACCACCACTGCTCGGGCGCTGGCCGATGCGGCGGGTTGGGCCCGCTCCGACGACGAGGCGCGGAGCATTCTCGCGGCCGGCTGCCAACAGCGGCGTACGACGGCCGGCGAGATCCGTGCGGTGGCGGCCGAGCTGCCAAAACTGTGCCGACGGCCGTTGATCCTGCGTACGCTCGACGATGTCGAGGGCGGGGCACAGGCGCTCTCCGAGTTGGATTTCGTGGCGCTGTGCCGCCGGTTCCGACTGCCCGCCCCGGACCTTCAGCAGCATCGTGTGGACACCAGCGGGCGGAGGCGCTACCTGGACGCGTACTGGCGGCGGTGGCGGTTGCACGTCGAGGTGGACGGCGCACACCACATGGACGTACGCCATTGGGCGGCCGACCTGCGCCGGCAGAACGAGATTTGGATCGCGGGCGACCGCATCCTGCGGTTTCCGGCCTTCCTGGTTCGTAGCCGGCCGGCGGAGGTGGCCGGCCAGGTGCGGGCCGGGCTGGAAGCGGCCGGCTGGCGAGCCGACGCCTGACCACGACGACCGTTCCCGCGTATACCACCCGCCACCCGGGTTGACCTGGTTCACTCCACAGTGGATT
Source organism: Plantactinospora endophytica (assembly GCF_016862915.1). GTDB lineage: Bacteria > Actinomycetota > Actinomycetes > Mycobacteriales > Micromonosporaceae > Plantactinospora > Plantactinospora endophytica. The sequence goes on from NZ_BONW01000002.1 coordinate 141,392, forward strand.
GGCTGCAACCGGGTGATGTCGGGTTTCTTGACAGCAAGGCGGGACTAAATGACGATCTAGCGCCAGTTCTCCTCGGCCCGCCGGAAAGCGAGATCCCGCCGCCCGGCGTCCTCCGGTGGGCCCTTGCCGGTAGGCGCTCGCGCCCGGGTCGGCGATCCGGGCACCGGTAGGCGCTCGCGCCCGGGTCGGCGATCCGGGCACAGGCGCCGGCTGGGATGATCTCGCGATGGCGGAGAGCTGGCAGACACTCGACGAGATCCGCGAGGCGCGCGCCCGATTCGAGGCCGCACTGAAATGGACCCGGCCCGTCCTGCACGGGATCGGGTTCGCGCCCGCCGAGAGCGAGGGTCGGGACGGCGAGGGTGCGAACGGCGACGGCCCGGACGGTGGCGGTCAGGCCGTGCTCGGGGAGACCGGGTCGGAGATCTCGTTCGTCCGGGTCAACGACGGGGAGGCGCTGCTGTCCGCGGCGGTGCTGGCGACGGTGGCGGACTGGCACGGCGACACCGGCTGGGTGCGGCTCGACCGGGACCAGCTCGCGGCGGCGATCGAACTGTTGACCCCGGCCGAGGCGTGCCGTGAGGTGCCGCACCCCAACCTGCGGGTCTGGCGCGACGTGCAGCGCTGGAGCTGGGACGAGGGCACCCTGGTCGCGGTCTTCGACGCCGACCTGGACAAGCCGACCGCCGACCCGTACGTGCTCGCGTTGCGCGAGGTGGTGGCCTCGGGCCGGCAGGGCGTACCGCCGGGGGAGGTGCGGAGTTGGCCGCCGCCGGGCGCCGACGACCACCCGCTGCGGGTCGCCTGGCAGGCCCGCTGGCCGCAGACCCCGCCGGTCGGTCACCGCCTGAGATGGCTGGGCGACCACTGGGTACGGTTCCACGTGCTGCCCGACGCCAGGCGTCATCCCGGCACCGAGGACGAGTACGCCACCGTGCTGCACCGGCACCACACCCTGCTGGACGAGCTTCGCGGCGAGCTTCCCGAGCTGCTGGTGATCACGCTGGAGCTGGCGGGCCGGCCGGTGCCGGGCAACCGTACGCCGATCATGGCGGACCTGCTGCCCGACGCGGAGTGCTGGACGGTGCTCTCCTGGCCGGACCTGCACCCGCAGCTCCTCTTCGCGCACGCCTACGTCAGCCCGCTTCCCCGGCAGTCCGACCGGCTGGAGCCGCTGCTCCGCGCGGTCGCCGACGGCCGGGTGACGGACGTGGTCGTCGCCCCGCCCGACCTGTCCTGGCTCTACGCCCCGTACGACGGTGGCGCCGACGTACTGCTCGGCACCCCGGAACTGCGCGACGAGTTGCGGGCCGGGCATCCCGACTGGCTGTCCCACCAACTCGGCGGGAAGTAGGTTCGGTTCAGAACGCGCAGGCGATGACGAGTTCGGGAGTGCGGTCGGGAAGGAAGTCGAGTTTCCCGATCCGGCCGGCCGCCTTCAGGTCACCGGCGATGCTGGCAAGCTGTTCCAGCATCGCCGCCGGGCCGAGCGCCTCGGCCAGCGGCACCTCGGTACGCATCGAGACCTTCCGTTCCGACTTCGCCCGCCGCACCTGGGTCAGTGCCGCGCCGGCCAGCTCCAGCAGCGCCGGGTCGCCGTCCCCGGCCACCCGCTGGATCTCGTACGTCGTCGGCCACGGCGAGCGGTGCACCGAGCCGTACCGCCACCAGGACCAGACCTCCTCGCTCACGTACGGCAGGACCGGGGCGAACAGGCGCAGCAGGGTGGAGAGCGCGGCGGCCAGCGCCGCCCGAGCCGACTCGGCGCCGGCACCCTCGCCGTAGGCGCGCTCCTTCACCAACTCGATGTAGTCGTCGCAGAACCGCCAGAAGAACGCCTCGGTGACCTGCAACGCCTCGGTGTGGTCGTACCGGTCGAAGGCGGCGGTCGCGGCGGCGACCACGGTGGAGAGTCCGGCGAGCATCGACCGGTCCAGCGGCTCGGTGACCGGCGCCCGCAGGGCGTCGCCGGCACCGAGGCCGAGCGCGAACTTGGACGCGTTGAGCAGTTTGGTGGCCAGCCGGCGGCCGACCCGGATCTGGCCCGGGTCGAACGCCAGGTCGGTGCCGGGCCGCCCGTTCGCCGCCCAGTACCGGACCGCGTCCGGGCCGTGCTCCTCCAGCAGTGCGATCGGGGTCTGCACGTTCCCCTTGGACTTGGACATCTTCTTGCGGTCCGGGTCGAGGATCCAGCCGGAGAGCACCGCGTCCCGCCAGGGCAGCACCCCGGCCTCCAGGTGCGCGCGCACCACGGTCGAGAACAACCAGGTACGGATGATCTCCTGCCCCTGTGGCCGCAGGTCCATCGGAAAGACCCGGGCGTAGAGGTCGGGGTCGTCGAGCCAGCCGCCGACGATCTGCGGGGTGAGTGACGAGGTGGCCCAGGTGTCCATCACGTCCGGGTCCGCGACGAAACCACCCGGTCGGCCGCGCTGCGACTCGGTGTAGCCGGCCGGAGTGTCGGAGCTCGGATCCACCGGCAGCGTCGACTCGTCGGCCGTGAGAGGCTGGGCGTAGTCCGGCTCGCCAGTGTCGTCGAGCCGGTACCAGACCGGGAACGGCACCCCGAAGTAGCGCTGCCGGCTGATCAGCCAGTCCCCGGTCAGCCCGCTCACCCAGTGGTCGTAGCGGTGCCGCATGTGCCCCGGCACCCAGTGCAGCTCACGTCCTCGTTCGAGCAGTTCGGCCCGCAGTTCGGCGTCCCGGCCGCCGTTGCGCAGATACCACTGCCGGGTCGAGATGATCTCCAGCGGGCTGTCGCCCTTCTCGTAGAACTTCACCGGATGGGTGATCTGCCTCGGCTCGCCGACCAGGTCGCCGGAGGCGGTCAGCAGTTCCACGATCCGCCGCCGGGCCGCGTTGACCCGCAGGCCGGCGAGTTCGGCGTACGGGGTCGGGTCGACTCCGGCGGGTGGCTCCGGCAGCAGCCGGCCGTCCCGGCCGATCACCACCCGGGTGGGCAGTCGCAGCTCCCGCCACCAGGTCACGTCGGCCAGGTCACCGAAGGTGCAGGTCATTACGAGACCGCTGCCCTTGGCCGGATCGGCCAGCGGATGGGCGTAGACGGTCAGTTCGGTGCCGAACAGCGGGGTGCGGACCCGGCCGCCGACCAGGTCGGCGTAGCGCTCGTCGTCGGGGTGGCAGACCAGCGCCACACAGGCCGGCAGCAACTCAGGACGGGTGGTCTCGACGTACACGTACGGGTCGTCGCGGCCGGGGCCGGGACCGGCCGGGGTACCCGCGCTGCCCGGCCCGGACGCCAGCACCTCGAACCGGATCCGGTGGTACGCCCCCGGTCGCTCCCGGTCCTCCAACTCCGCCTGGGCCACCGCCGTGCCGAAACCGACGTCCCAGAGCGCCGGCGCCTCGGTGGAGTACGCCTCGCCCCGGGCCAGGTTCCGCAGGAACGCCCGCTGCGCGGTGGCCCGCGCCGTCCGGCCGATCGTCGTGTACGTCAGCGACCAGTCCACCGACAGCCCGAGCAGCCGCCACAGCTCCTCGTAGACCTGTTCGTCCTCGGCGGTCAGCGCGGCGCACAGCTCGACGAAGTTGCGTCGGGAGATCGAGACCGGCTGTTTCCGGGCCGCCTCGCCGACCGGCCGCTGCGGCGGCTGCCACTGCGGGTCGTACGGCAGCGTCGGGTCGCAGCTCACCCCGTACACGTTCTGCACCCGGCGTTCGGTGGGCAGGCCGTTGTCGTCCCAGCCCATCGGGTAGAAGACCGTCCGGCCGCGCATCCGCTGGAACCGGGCCACCGTGTCGGTGTGGGTGTACGAGAAGACGTGCCCCATGTGCAGTTCGCCGGATACGGTCGGCGGCGGAGTGTCGATCGAGTACACGTCCGCCCGGCTCTTCGTCCGGTCGAAGGCGTACGTCCCCTCCTCCTGCCAGCGGCGGGCCCACTTGTCGGCCAGGCCGTCGAGGCTCGGCCGCTCGGGGACACCGGTGCGCTGGTGCCGCTCCGTATCCGTCATTGGCTGATGGTACGGGAGACCACCGGCCGGCCGACCAGGAATTTCTCACCGCTCCCGCCCCGGCCCATCGGCGCTCGGGCAGCCCGTCTCCGCCCGACTCGGGGCTTGTCCGGCGGCTGGCGACTCCGCTGCCCGGTCCCCGGTCCGGCCGGCCGGTGCCGGGCCAGACCCGGCCGGTGCCCGGTCAGGTCGGACTGTGCCTGTCGGTCCGGACCTGTGCCTGGGCAGGCTGGACTGTGCTTGATCAGGCCGGCCAGTGGCCGGTCAGGAACGAGCGGACCAGGGCGGCGTGCGACAGTGGGCTGCCCAGGTCGGTGACGTCGGCGTTGGTGGTGTAGTCCAGCAGCACCACGTCCCGGGCGGCGGAGAGCCGACGCAACTCGGCGACCAGGTCGGCCGCCGGATGCTCCAGCACCCACCGGTACGCCGGCAGGTAGATCCGGCGCCGCGCCTCCTCGTAGCCCAACAGACGGTCGCCGTTCAACCCGGACCGGTGCCCGCGGACCGGGCCGTACCGGCGCACGGTCCGTTTCAGCCCCTTCATGGTGGTCACACCCAACCGGCTCGGATCGACGTCGGTGTCGGCGAAGACCTTGAGCGCCTGCCAGATCCCCTCCACCGACGCACCGGTGACGCCGGGCGACAGCGGCACCGGAATGCCGCCGTGTGGATAGAACGGGCTGAGCCGCACCCAGGGATCGGGACCGCGCGACGTCACGTCCAGCACCAACGCGCCGGGTGCCGCCGCCTCGATCGTCGCCGCCGACCGTCGCCGGCTCATCACCTGTATCGCCACGGACCCCGTTCCTCCGGTCGACCTCGTCGGCACGTCGTCGGCGCCTCGTCGGCCCGGCTGACCGCCCCGCCCGTCGGCCCGACGCGACCCACGAACTCCGGTCGACCCGCATCCTGCCGCCCGGGTACGACATTCCGAACCGGCGGCCGATCGCCGGCTACCGTTGGCGCCGTGATTCCCGACGCACTGGCGCGCAACGTCCGGCAGGTGTGGCGGGCGGACGGGGAGCGCTGGCTCGCCGAGCTGCCCCGGACCCTGGTCGAGGTGGCCGCCGACTGGGAGTTGACCGTCGGCGAGCCGTACGACCTCTCGTTCCACTACGTGACTGCGGTGACGTGTGCCGACGGGCGGCCGGCCGTACTCAAGCTGGGTGTGCCGGGCGCCGAGTCGCTGGGTAACGAGGCACCGGCACTGGCCGCGTTCGACGGCCGGGGCGCCGTACGCCTGCTCCGCGCCGACCTCGACCGGGGTGCGCTGCTGCTGGAGCGGGCCGAGCCCGGCTGGCGGCTGCGTGACCTGGTGCCCTCCCAGGACGCCGAGGCGACGTCGGTGGCGGCGGCGGTGCTGCGCCGGCTCGCCGTGCCCGCGCCGCCCGACTGCGCACTGCCGGACCTCTCCAGCTACGGCGCGGGCTTCGACGACTATCTGCGGGTGCACGGCGACGGCGGGCCGCTGCCGAGTGACCTGGTCGGCCGGGCCGGCGGACTGATGCGTGAGCTGTGCGCGTCGGCGACCGAGCGGACGGTACTGCACGGCGACCTGCACCACGACAACATCCTGCGCGCGGAGCGGGAGCCGTGGCTGGCGATCGACCCGCACGGGCTGGTCGGCGATCCCGGGTTCGAGGTCGGCGCGCTGCTCTACAACCCCGAGCCGGACGACCGGGACCCGGCGTTGACCGCGCTCGTGCCGGCCCGGGTCGAACAACTCGCCGACCTGCTGGCGATGCCGGTGGACCGGGTCGTCGGCTGGAGCTTCGTGATGGCGGTGCTCTCGGACGTCTGGACGGCCGAGGACTGGAAACCGGGCGACCCGTCGCCGGCCAGCCGCGCCCTCGACGTCGCCCGCCTGCTGCTGCCCCGGCTGAACTGAGCACGACGCTGTTCCGGCTGGGCCGGGGACGGTGCTGGGCCCGGGGTCAGCGGCGCAGGGTGAGGCGGAATTCGCAACCGTCGCCGTCGGGCCCCGGCGAGCGCAGTGTGAGGTTGCCGTTGTGTGCCTGTGCGATCTGCCGGGCGATCGCCAGGCCGAGACCGGTGCCGGGGACGTCCCGCCGGCCACGCCAGAATCGCTGGAAGACCTGCTCCTGCTCGTGAGCGGCGATGCCGGGGCCGTGGTCGGTGACCAGTACGGCCACCTCGGACTCGCCGACCTCGACGTCGACCCGTACCGCCGAGCCGGCCGGGGCGTACCGGATCGCGTTGTCGACGAGGTTGGTGACGGCACGGCGTACGGTCGGTTCGTCCACCGCACAGCTCGCGTCGGGCGGCCCGCCGGCCGAGAGTTGGATTCGTCGCTGCGCGGCCAGCACTGCGGCGTCCTCCAGTACCCGACCGACGATGCCGGTCAGGTCGGCCGGTTGCCGGTCGAGGACGCGGGCCCGGCCCCGGGCGTCGGCGAGGAGTTCGTCGAGGGTCGACCGCAGCCGTACCGCCGCGGTCCGGGACCGTTCGAGTCCCCTCCGGTACACCTCGACGGTGGGCTCCGGATGGGTGAGCAGCACCTCGGCATTGGTGACCAGTACGGCCAGCGGGATCCGCAGTTCGTGACTCGTCTCCTCGACGAGCTGCCGCTGGGTGTCGGCGGCCCGCTCCAGCCGGTCGAGCATCGAGTCGAAGCTCGCGGCGAGCGAGACCAACTCGGTCGGCCCCCGGTCGAGTCCGGTACGCCGGCTCAGGTCCGCCCCCTCGATCTCCTCGACGACCCGCCGGATCCGGTCGATTGGGCCGACCGCCCGGCCGGCCCACCACCAGGCCAGTCCGGCAGCGACCGGAGCGAGGGCGAGGACGGTCCAGGTCACCACGCCGGAGGAGTCGGTGGTGGTGTCCTCGACGGGTGCCGTACCGGTCAGCGCCTCCGTCGTCTCGACGTCGGTCACCAGGGTCACGCCGAACAGCAGCAGGACCGGTACGTAGCTGGCCAGGAACCCGAGCACCGCGAGGCGTACCCGCAGCGACCGCCAGTGGCGGCTCACGACGGTTCCGTCAACTGGTAGCCGACGCCGGTGATGGTGACGATCGGCGCCGGATCGCCGAGTTTGCGGCGCAGCCGGCTGAGGATCACCCGCACCGACGAGGTGAACGGGTTGGCGTGCGCGTCCCAGACGTGTTCCAGCAGGTCTTCGGCGGAGAGCACCCGCCCAGGATGGTGCATGAAGTAGCGCAGCAGCGAGAACTCCCGGGCGGTCAGCCCGAGTTCGGTGCCGGCCCGCCACGCCCGGTGCGCGGCCAGGTCCAGGGTCAGGTCGCCGACCCGCAGTGTCGAGTCGGACGCGTCACCCCGGCGGCCGAGCGCCCGCAGCCGGGCGAGGAGTTCGGCGAAGTGGAACGGCTTCACCAGGTAGTCGTCCGCACCCGCGTCGAGCCCGGCCACCCGGTCCGTCACGGCGTCCCGGGCGGTGAGCACCAGGCAGCGCCGGGGCCGGTGCAGCGCCGGATCCCGGCCGAGCCGCCGGACGAGGTCGAGCCCGTCCCCGTCCGGCAGCCCGAGGTCGAGGCAGGCGACGTCGTACCCGGTGGTCCGGAGCAGCTCCTCGGCGTCGGCGTAGCTGGCGGCCAGGTCGACCGCGTACGACTCGTTGCGCAGGCCGAGGGCGACCACCTCGGCGAGATCGGGGTCGTCCTCGACCAGCAGGATTCGCATGCGCGGCTCTCGGGGACCGGGCCGGTCAACGGGCCAGTTCGGCGACGTACGGGCCGCCGGGGCCGGTGACGGTCAGCCGGCCGGTACCGAACTCGACGGTCACCTCCGGGCCGCTGCCGGTCGGATCGTCGGGACGGTACCGGCCGGCACCTGCCGCGACGAGGGTGAGGGCCGGCGGTGCGGTGTCCACCTCGGCGGCCTCGACTCCGCCCTCCTGGTTGACCGCGAACCACCCGAGGACGGTACGGGTGTCGGTGCTGACGGTGACGTAGCTGCGCAGTTCGCCGTCCCGGACGACGGTGCCGGCGGGAGCGATGCCGGTGACCCGGCCGAACGCGGCCTCCAGCGCCTTGCGTTCCCGGCGGCCCTCCTGGGTCTTACCGCCCAGCAGCGCCAGCACCCGTTCCTCGTGCCGCCGTAGCTCGTCGGCGGGAACGCCGCGCGGCGGGAACAGGGCGGAGACGGCGTCGGCACCGCTCGCGGAGATCGACATCTGGTTGCCGGCGGCGGTCACCTCGAACCCACCTCCCGTTCCCAGCCGGTACTTCCCGACGGTAGCGGCCGGAGCGGTGCCGCCGGGTGGCGGGCTCGGCGTCGGCAGTGGACCGCCGGCAAGCAGCGCCGGACCCAGCTTTTCGAGCAGCTTCTCGGCGGTCACCTCCGGCCGGTTGGACGCCATCGCGATCACCCGCTCGCCCTCGGGTACCCACACCAGCACGGCGTTGTGGCCGATGTCGCCACCTCCACCCGCAGTGGCCAGGAACGGCTTGCCGTACACGGAGGCGTCGTACGCCACCCAGCCGGGCGTCTCCGACCTGCCCTTGCCCAGGTCGTGTCCCGGGGTGCCGATCGCCCGCACGGCGGCGGCCGAGACGAGCCGGCCGGTGAACAGCGCATGGGTCCAGGCCGCCAGGTCCCGGGTGGTCATCGCCAGGCCGCCGTTGCCGTCGACCGCCCAGTGCGGTCCGGCGAAGCTTCCCGACTCACCGGTCCGACCGCCGTCGAGCCGCCCGACGGCACGGGGACCCGGTGCGGCCGGCTCGCCGTCCCAGAATCCGCCGGCGATCCGACCGTCGGGCAATGGCAGCGTCGTCGCCATGGTGTAGTCCCGGTAGCTCTGGCCGGAGACCTTCTCGATGACGAGGGCCAGCAGGGTGTAGCCGGCGTTCGAGTACACGTAGCCGGTGCCGGGCGCGAAGGCCAGCTTCAGGCCGCCGATCGCCGACAGCGCACCGACCCGGTCCAGCGGCTTGTGGTCCGTGCCGTGCGTGCCGTTCAGCCCACTGGTGTGCAGCAGGAGTTGCCGGACGGTCACCCCGGCCACCGGGCCGGTCAGCTCCGGCAGGATGCTGCCGACCCGGTCGTCGAGCGCCAGTTTGCGGTCGTCCACCAGCCGGAACACGCTGGCGGCGGTGAACGCCTTGGTGACCGAGCCGATGCTGAAGACGGTGTCGACGGTGTTCGGGGTGCCGGCGGCGTCCTCTGCCGACCCGTAGCTGGCCAGGCAGTCGAAGCGGCCACCGGTCGAGATCGCGATCGAGCCGCTGAACCCGGCCCGCGCCCATGCGCCGAGGGCGGCGTCGACCCGGCCGTCGCAGTGGGCGCCGGCGGCCGGCGAACTCGACCCGGATTCCGACGGGCCGCTCTCCGCCGTGCAGGCGGCCAGCGCCGCCAGGGATATCGCCACCACCATGAGCCTGAAGTGCTTGGTCATGGGGCGAAGGTAGGAGCACCGGTGCGAACCTGAGGTAAACGAGGCACCCGGGTACCGGCCGGGTCGGGACCGCATCCGTTTCCGACGGTCGGGCTTCGGTGGTGGCGCCTCCTACGCCCTGCACGTCGACGTGGAGAGGTGGGCCGGGTCGGCGGCTCAGTGCAGCAGGGAGTCCTGCCACTGCCGGTGCAGGGCGGCGTACCGGCCGTCCCGGGTGACCAGCAACTCCGGTGGACCGTCCTCGACCACCCGGCCGCCGTCCAGCACGAGTACCCGGTCGGCTATCTCCACAGTGGAAAGCCGGTGGGCGATGACGATCGCGGTCCGGTCGGCCAGGATGGTCCGCAGCGCCCGCTGCACCAGCCGCTCGCTCGGGATGTCCAGCGACGAGGTGGCCTCGTCGAGGATCAGCACCGCCGGATCGGCCAGGAACGCCCGGGCGAACGCGACGAGCTGGCGCTGCCCGGCGGAGAGCCGGCCGCCGCGCCGGTGCACGTCGGTGGCGTACCCGGCGGGCAGCGCGGCGATGAAGTCGTGCGCGCCGATCGCGTCCGCCGCCGCGACCACGTCGGCGTCGTCCGCCCCCGGCCGACCGAACCGGATGTTGTCCGCCACCGAGCCGGCGAAGAGGTGGTTCTCCTGGGTGACCATGACGACCGCCCGGCGTAGCTCGGCGTCGGCGACGTCGCGCAGGTCGATCCCGTCCAGGGTGACCGTGCCCCGGGTCGGGTCGTAGAACCGGGCCACCAGCTTCGCCACCGTCGACTTGCCGGCCCCGGTCGCACCGACCAGCGCCACCGTCTGACCAGCCGGAATCGACAGGGTCAGCTCGGGCAGCACCGGGGTGTCGGTCCGGTAGCCGAAGGAGACCGCCGTCAGGTCCACCGCACCCCGGACCGGGCCGGCCGGCAGCGGGCGGGGCCGGGTCGGCTCGGGTACGCCGGGCCGCTCGTCGAGTACCCCGGCCAGCTTCTCCAACGCTGCCGTGGCGGACTGGAGCGCGTTGTAGAACTGGCTCAACTCCTGCATCGGCTCGAAGAACCGGCGCAGGTACAGCAGGAACGCCGCGAGTACGCCGATCTCGACGTGCCCGCCGAGCACCCGCATGCCGCCGTACGCCAGTACCGCCGCGATTGTCACGTTGCCGATCACCTTGATCGCCGGTGAGTAGGTGGCGATCAGCCGGAACGCCCGCAGGTTCGCCCGACGGTGGTCGTCGTTCACGGCGGTGAAGATCTGCTGGTTACGCGGCTCGCGGCGGAACGCCTGTACCGCCCGGATCCCGCCGAGCGACTCGACGAAGTGGACGATCACCAGTGCGACGGTCTCCCGGGTACGCCGGTAAGCCGACGCGGACGCGCGGGCGAACCAGCGGGACAGCCAGAGCAGGAATGGGAAGGCGAGCAGGGTGACCACGGCCAGCGGCGGGTCCAGCCAGAGCAGCACACCGGCCACCGAGACGATGGAGAGCACGGCGAGCACCAGGTCGTCGATGCCGCCGTCGACGAGTTCGGCGATCGAGTCCATGTCGCTGGTCAGCCGGGCCACCAGCCGGCCCGAGGTGTAGCGCTCGTGGAAGCTGACCGACAGCCGCAGGAAGTGGTCGTACACCCGACGGCGCAGGTCGAGCAGGATGGCCTGGCCGATCCGGGTGGAGAGGGTGAGGAAGCCGCGCTTGCCGGCGTACTCGGCGACGGCGGCGAGCCCGAACGCGGTGGCGACGGCGACCAGCGGACCGGCGTTCCCGGCCCGGAGCGGTGCGATGGCGCGGTCGATGCCGAGCATCACCAGGTACGGCCCGGCCATCCCGGCCGCGTTCTGGAGCAGCAGTAGGACCACCGCCACACCGATCAGCCGGCGGTGCGGCCGGATCAGCGAACCGAGCAGTACCCGGCTGCGGCTGCGGAGCCGGGCGATGCCCTGCACGGTGCCGGTCTCGGCGGCGGTACGGTCCGCCTCCGGGTCAGCGGCGATGCCCCGCCACCGGTTCAGGTCCGGGCCGCTCGTCGTGCTGCCGGTCGTCGTGGTGCCGCTCGTCGTGCTGCTGGTCGTCGTCGGGTCGTCGACGGAGCCGGCCGCCGCAGCGGGTTCGACCGACGCAGCGGGTTCGACCGACGCAGGGGCAGATCCGACCGCCGCCGCGCCGTCGACCGGGCCGGATGCCGTCATGACCGGACGAGTCCCAGGTCGTCGGTGTCCTCGGCGGAGAGCACCGACCGGTACGCGGGCACCTCGCGTAGCAGTTCGGCGTGGGTGCCGACGGCGACGATCCGGCCGTCGGCGAGCAGCGCCACCCGGTCGGCGAGCGCGACGGTCGACGGCCGGTGCACCACCACCAGCGCGGTGGTGTCCCGGAGCACCCGGGCCAGTGCCCGCTCCACCAGCGCCTCGGTGTGTACGTCCAGCGCCGACAGCGGATCGTCCAGCACCAGTACCCCGGGCCGGCCGAGGATGGCCCGGGCCAGCGCCAGCCGCTGCCGCTGCCCGCCGGAGAGGGAGAGCCCCTGCTCGCCGATCCGGGTGTCCAGCCCCCACGGCAGGTCGTACACGAAATCGGCCTGCGCCACGGCGAGCGCCGCCCGCACCTCCTCCTCGCCCGCGTCGGCCCGGCCGAGGGTGAGGTTCTCCCGCACGGACATCGAGAAGAGGGTGGGTTCCTCGAACGCGACCCCGACCCGGCTGCGCAGCGAGTCGAGCCGGACGTCCTGGATGTCCTGCCCGTCCAGGGTGATCCGGCCGGCGGTCACGTCGTAGAGGCGGGGCACCAGCGACAACAGGGTGGTCTTGCCGCAGCCGGTGGTGCCGACGACGGCGAGCGTCTCGCCGGGCTGCACCGTCAGGTCGACGCCGCGCAGCACCGGCGGCCCCTGCGGATAGCCGAACCACACCCCGTCGAAGCGGAGTTCCCCGCCCCGGCCGGCGCCCTCGACCCGGGGCAGCGCCACCGCGCCCGGCCGGTCGACGACGGTCGGCCGGGTGTCGAGTACCTCGTAGATCCGGTCGGCGGCGGTCATCGCCTCCTGCGCGGTGGCGATGATCCAGGCCAGTGACTCGATCGGCCAGATCAGCATCAGTTGCAGGCTGACGAAGGCGACCAGTCCGCCGATGGTGAGCGAGCCGTGCGCGACGGCGACAGCGCCGGCGACCAGCACCGCGGCCAGGGTCAGGTTGGGGATCAGGTCGAACTGCGCGGAGGTACGCGCCAGCAGCCGGCCCTTGCCGGTCGCGGTGTCGTGCAGCGTACGGCTGCCGGCCGCGAACCTGCTGGTCATCTCCGGCCGCCGGCCGAACGCCTTGACGGTGCGGATTCCCTGCGCGGACTCCTCGATCAGCGTGGCCAGGTCGCCCTGCTCGTCCTGGAGCCGTCGGGCGGCCAGCAGGTAGGCCCGGGTGAACCGCCGGCTCGCCAGGAACAGCGGCACCGCACCGGCCGCCACCAGCAGCCCGAGCCCCGGGTGCAGGGTGATCAGCAGCGTCACCACGGCGACGTAGGTGGTGACGTTGACGACCAGGAAGAGCAGCCCGAAGGAGAGGAAGCGCCGGATCACCGAAAGGTCGCTGGTCACCCGGGACAGTAGCTGGCCGGACTGCCAGCGGTCGTGGAAGCCGATGTGCAGCCGTTGCAGGTGGGCGTAGATGTCGTCCCGGATGGTGGCCTCCATCCCCACCGCCGAGGAGGACTGGGCCCACCGCCGGATGAAGATCAAGCCTGCTTCGGCGAGCCCGAGCACCAGCGCCAGCCCGCCGAGCCGGAGCAGACCGCCGGAGTCGCGGTGCGCGATCGGTCCGTCCACCGCCCGCTGCACGACCAGCGGTACGGCGATGCCCGCCCCGGTCGCCGCGAACGCCGCCAGCATCAGCCAGACCAGTTGTGCCCGGTACGGGCGGAGGTAGTGCCGCAGCCGCCAGAGGTTGCGGGGCAACGGATTGGCCGGACGGGCCAGCCGGCAACGGGTCGGCCGGTCGCCGGTTCGGCTGTCCTCTCCCGGCGACAGGAGACCTGGCCGGTGCGCCCGCAGTTTCGCCGACAGCCGTCTCACGGGCAGCCGGAAGCCCGGCCGGCCCCGGACCGTGGGCTCGTCGTCACGATCCGGCGCCATGCCCTGACGGTATCGGCAAACATGGGTGGCGGTTGAGTCGTGTTGCTGTCACCTTTCGCCACGGCCTGCTGTCACCTGTCGCCATCGCTCGCCACCGCGATCGCGCTGCACCCGGTACCGGCCGGCATCCTGACGCTGACCGGTCACTCAGTACCGGCGAGTGGCCCGGTGCTGACCGGCGACTCAGCACCGGCGGTCCGTCAGCCGATGTCGGCCCGGCGCTCGTGGGCGAGCAGCCAGGTCTTCACCGGCAGCCCCCACCGGAAGCCGCCGAGGCCGCCGTCGGTGCGCAGAACCCGGTGACACGGCACGAAGAGTGCCGCCGCGTTCCGGGCGCAGGCCATCGCGGCGGCCCGGACCGCGCGGGGGCGGCCGGACAACTCGGCGAACTCGGTGTAGGTGACCGGCTCGCCCGGCTTGACCCGACGCAGCGTCTCCCAGGCGTGCGCCAGGAACTCGCCGTCGGTGTGCTGGACGACCGGTACCGCGTCGATCGCGGTCAGGTCACCGTCCAGATAGGACCGTACGGCCGCGCTGACCGGGCCGAGTTCGGGCCGCTCGCGTACCTCCCGGCGCAGTCGGGGGTGCACCAGCCCGAGCAGGTTGGCGGTGTCCGTGGTGAAGCCGGCGGCGTGCACCACGCCGTCCGGGTCGGCGAGTACGGTCAGTGGTCCGGTAGGCGTCTCGATCCGGCTGCTGTACATCTCGTTCACTCTGCTCTCCATAGTCTGATCACCGCGTACGAGCGCCAGGGCCGCCAGCGGCCGGCGTACGCGTCGAGGCTCTTCGGGTCGTCGGGGAGGCCGAGCGCCGCGGCGCCCCGGCGTACCCCGAGGTCGGTGGGGAGGAAGACGTCGGGGTCGCCGATCGCGCGCATCACGACGTAGCCGGCGGTCCAGGCGCCGATCCCGGGCAGCGCGGTCAGCCGGTCGACCAGCTCGGCCCGGTCCGCGCCCGGGTCCAGGTCCAGGTCGCCCGTGGCGACCGCCTCGGCCAGCGCCCGGATGGTCGCCCGCCGGGCGGCCGGCATGCCGAACGCGGAGTCCGGCAGGGCCAGCACCTCCTCGGCTGACGGAAACGCGCGCAGCCCGGCCGGTCCGCCCGCGCTGCCGGTTCCGCCTGCGCTGTCGGCCCGGGCCGGGCCGTCGGGACCGGCGGTGGCGGCGGGACCGTTCGGGCTGTCGGATCCGGCCGATGGGTCGGCAGGGGTCGCGGCGGTCGCGGCGGCCAGCCGGGCCAGCACGGTACGGGCACCGGCCACCGAGACCTGCTGGCCGACGATCGCCCGGACGGCCATCTCGAAGCCGTCCACCGCCCGTGGCACCCGGATGCCGGGCTCCTTCGCCACCGCCTCGGCGAACGCCGGATCGGCGCCGAGGACGGCGTCCACCGCCTCCGGGTCGGCGTCCAGGTCGAAGAGGCGACGGCAGCGGGCCACCGCCGGGGCCAGGTCACGGACGTCGGCGAGCCGGAGGGTGGCGGCGACGTACCCGGGCATCGGGGTCATGGCGATCTCGGCCGGCCCGTTCGGTAGCCGCAGACCCCGGCGGTACGACCCGGCGTCGACCTCCTCGATCCCGGGTACCGCCCGCAGGGCGAGGAAGTCGAGCAGCGCGTCGGCGTGCAACGGCGCCCGGTACGCGAGCCGCAACGTGATCGTCCCCGCAGTGCCCGGTGCGCCCGGCGTCGGCGATGCCCCCGGTGTGCCCGCCGTTCCCGCTCTGCCCGGGGCGCCGCTCGGGTTCGGTACCGCCGAACCGGGAACGCCGCTCCGGCTCGCCCGGGAACCGGTACGGCGGGAGGCCGCACCGGCGGCGGAGCGGCGGGCGGCGTCGCGCAGTTGGGACGGCGCCACCGCGTACACCTCGCGGATCGTGTCGTTGAACTGCCGCACGCTGCCGAACCCGGCGGCGAAGGCGATCTCGGCCAGGCCGAGATCGGTCGTCTCGACCAGGATCCGGGCGGTCTGCGCCCGCTGGGCCCGGGCCAGCGCGAGCGGTCCGGCGCCGACCTCGGCGACCAGCATCCGGTTCAGGTGCCGTTCGGTGTAGCCGAGCCGGCCGGCCAGCCCCGGCACCCCCTCCCGGTCGACCACACCGTCGCCGATCAGCCGCATCGCCCGGCCGACGACGTCGGCCCGGACGTTCCACTCCGGCGAGCCGGGGGCGGCGTCGGGGCGGCACCGCCGGCAGGCGCGCAGCCCGGCCCGCTGTGCGGCGGCGGCGGACGGGAAGAACCGGACGTTCTCCCGCTTCGGGGTCGTCGCCGGGCACGACGGCCGGCAGTAGATGCCGGTGGTGGTGACCCCGGTGTAGAACCAGCCGTCGAACCGCTGGTCCCGGCTGTCCACCGCGCGGTAGCACCGTTCGAAGTCCAGTTCCATACCCTCGATGGTGCCGCCTGCCGTACGCGTTGACTCGCGGAAATCGGACCTCACCGTGCGTACCCGACCCTCGGGTGGCCGGGGTCACCGTCGGGCGGCACGGAACGGCCGACCGAGGTGGTCGCCGGGGCGGTCCGGGCGGGCTTGCCCATCGCGGCGGTGCTCCGGGCGCGTCCGTAGACTTCATTCCGGGCCGGGCCGGTGGACCACACCGGGTTGCGGGAGGCTACGAGAGAGGCAGTCGCGTTCGCATGACTTCACTGACCATCGGCATCGTCGGCCTGCCCAACGTCGGCAAGAGCACCCTCTTCAACGCGTTGACCAAGAACGACGTACTCGCCGCGAACTACCCGTTCGCCACCATCGAGCCGAACGTCGGAGTGGTCGGCCTGCCGGACGAGCGGCTGGGCAAGCTCGCCGAGATCCACGGTTCGCAGAAGATCCTTCCCGCGCCGGTCTCTTTCGTCGACATCGCCGGCCTGGTTCGGGGCGCGTCGAAGGGGCAGGGCCGGGGCAACGCGTTCCTGGCCAACATCCGGGACGCCGCCGCGATCTGCCAGGTCGTCCGGGTCTTCTCCGACCCGAACGTGGTGCACGTCGACGGCAAGGTCTCGCCCGGCGACGACATCGAGACCATCAACACCGAGCTGATCCTGGCCGACCTCCAGACCATCGAGAAGGCGCTGCCCCGGCTGGAGAAGGAGGCGAAGGTCCGCAAGGACCGGGCCGCCGCCGTCACCGCCGCCAAGAAGGCGGCCGAACTGCTCGACACCGGCGTCACCCTCTACGCGGGCGCGGCCAACGCCGGGATCGAGGTGGCCGAGCTGCGCGAGCTGCACCTGCTGACCACCAAACCCTTCCTGTACGTCTTCAACGTCGACGAGGCGGAACTCAACAACGCCGACCTGTTGGACGAGTTGCGCCTGCTGGTCGCACCGGCCGAGGCGATCTTCATGGACGCCAAGGTCGAGTCGGAGCTGACCGACCTGCCGCCGGACGAGGCCCGGGAACTGCTGGAGTCGATCGGGCAGTCCGAGCCCGGTCTCGACCAGCTCATCCGGGTCGGCTTCCGCACACTGGGGTTGCAGACGTACCTGACCGCCGGGCCGAAGGAGGCGCGGGCCTGGACCGTACCGGTCGGGGCGACCGCCCCGGAGGCGGCCGGTGTGATCCACTCCGACTTCCAGCGCGGCTTCATCAAGGCCGAGATCGTCTCGTACGACGACCTGGTCGCCGCCGGCTCGATGTCGGCCGCCAAGGCCGCCGGCCGGGTACGGATCGAGGGCAAGGACTACGTCATGCAGGACGGCGACGTGGTCGAGTTCCGCTTTAACGTGTGACGTTATTACCGTAGCGCGTTATGCTCGGCTCGTGATCCGGTCATTCGGAAGCCGGGACACCGAGCGGCTCTGGCAGCGTGAACGAGTCGGAGCTCCGGATCCTCGGCTGCTCCGAACGGCACTGAGGAAGCTCGTGCTCCTCGATGCGGCGGTGACTCTCGACGACCTCCGGGTGCCGCCCGGAAACCGCTTGGAAGGGCTCAAAGGCGACCGTAAGGGGCAGCACAGCATCCGGATCAACGACCAGTGGCGGATCTGCTTCACGTGGACCGAGACCGGTCCGGAAGACGTCGAGATCGTGGACTACCACTAGCGGAGGTGAACGGATGAGCAAGTTGGCTCCGATTCATCCCGGCGAGGTGCTCATGGAGGACTTCATCGCCCCGCTCGGGATCACCCAGCACAAGGTTGCCGTCGCCATCGGCGTACCGCCCCGGCGGATCAACGAGATCGTCCACGGCAAGCGGCGTGTCACGGCCGACACCGCCCTTCGGCTCTCGCGCTACTTCGGCACGACAGCCCTGTTCTGGATCAACCTCCAGAACCGGTACGACCTCGAAATCGAGAGGGACGCGCTCGGCGACACCCTCGACAGGATCCACCCGCTCCGGTCGGCGTGAAACCGCGACATCCGCAGCAACCTCGCCCAGCATGAATCGGGCTTCCACGGACGTTGAACCGGATCGCCCTGCTGGCTGACCGGGAGCAGCCGGGCCCTCTCGGTCGGCCCAAGGTGCTGGTTCAATGGATCACCGTGGAGTGGGTGTTCGACGGCGAGATCATCGAGTGGCGCGGCCCGGCACCGTACTTCTTCGTGGCCATGTCCGAGTCCGACAGCGCCGAACTCAAGGAGGAGGCGCGGTCACTGATCTACTGGGGCCAGGTGCCGGTGCAGGTCGTCATCGGCGGCACCGAGTTCAGGACGGCACTCTTCCCCAAGGACGGCCGTTATCTGGTGCCGCTGAAGGACGCCGTCAGGAAGGCCGAGGACCTGGGCGAGGGTGATGTCGTGGCGGTGACGCTGCGTCCGGCACGGCGAGATGATGCCCAACGCTGACGGGACCAGGTCGAGTCGTCCCCGACGGCTGAGCCCGGTACGGCTCAGATCCGTCGTACGACCGGCTCCAGCACCGAGACCAGCAGCTTCGTGTCGGCGGTCAGCAGGTTGGCCCGACATGCTCGGATGTTGTCGTTCTTGCTCAGCTCGGACCAGTCGAGATGGAGGCCTGCAGCCGCCGCGAGCTGCCGAAGGAAGGCCCGCTGCGATCTGCCGTTCCCTCGCGGAACGGGTGCCGCGCGTTCAGTTCGCCGTAGTAGTGCGCCAGCGCTTCGACGAACGCGTGGCGGTTGAACCCGATCAGATGTCCGTCGCCGGCAAGCTCGGCCAACACGGCGCTCACCTGGTCGTCGACGTAGCGCCAGTGGCAGAACTGGGATCCGGTCTTCGCGATGTCCACCGTCCGGGTCTCCCCGGCCCAGTCGTAGAGGTCGCGGAAGAGCGCGTGGTGGAAGAGCTTAAGGTGCTCCAGGTTGTAGTCGCCGGGGATCGTTTCCTGGGCGACCTCCACCTCACGAACGCTGACGATTCTCGCTTCGAGCAGGGCGAGCCGCTGACCGTCCGTGATTCCGAGCCTGTTGCGAAGGCACTCCGTGCCCGGCCAACAGTACGGATCAGGCACCCTCGGACCGGGCAATCTCTTCGGCGATCAACTCGTCTGCGCTGAGAACGCCGGTGGCGAGGTCTCGAAGACGGTCCTGCCATTCGTCGTCCAACTCGATGCCCTCAAGCGCCGCGCTCGCCGTCGCCAGGGTGACGGCTGTTTCGGCATCGGCCCGCTGGCGGGCGTAGTAGACGGTGATGATGTCCCGACGGATTTCGTTGCTCGATGGAGCACTGTCCGGCAGACCGTCCCGGGCCCCACGCCAGGGCAGTTCGGCGTGGGTCATCCGGGAGAGCTGGACTGCGGAGAACCGGCCGTACCTGTCCGCGACCCAGTCGACGGTCGCACGTGCCGAGCTGTCGAGCGTGGTGGGATCGCCGTCCGACCACGAACTGATCGTGTAGCGCCGCCGGTGCCGCTGGTAGAGGGCGGGCACCACAGGACCCTCCCGCCATGCCTGGATCGGCTCGTCGAACAGGGCAGAATCGTGGCGGGCGAGGTGCCAGCACTGGCAGTAGTAGACGAGCTTTTCCAGCTTCATCGCGGTCATCTCGCCCAGGCGCTCAAGTAGAGCGGCGGCGACATCGTGCACGTCAGCCATGACACCTCCCTCTGCGCCAAGCGTAGGACCAGATCGAGCCATCCCGCAGCACAGCGGCCTGCGAGGAGCGTGTCGCACTCGGCTCCCATGCCATCCAGGGCAACTCCGGGCGTCTAGTACACCTGTTCGAAGAGTGTGGCGTCGGGGAGCGGTCCGGCCCGGCCTGATCGGCCCGGGGCGCCGACCGATGCCGGCGCCCCGGGCCGCCCCCTCCGGTCGGCAGGACTCAGGCGGTCTGGGCGGCCAGGCCCAGCGCGATGGTGTCGGCGATCGGGGTCGTCGGGCGGCCGATCAGTCGGGACAGCTCGCCGGGCGTGCCGGCGAGCAGCCCTCGGCCGATCGCGTCGTCCACGTCCACCAGTACGTCGGCGAAGGGGGCGGGGACACCGACGCTGGTCAGGATCGCCGCCCGCTCGGCCGGGGCGAGGGACTCATGTACGACTGTCCGGCCGCTCTGCCGGCTCACCTCCGCGGCGAACTCGTCGAAGGTCCACGCGGTGTCGCCACTCAGCTCGTACGCCCTGCCCAGGTGCCCGTCCTCGCGGAGTACGACCGCTGCGGCGGCGGCGTAGTCGGCTCGGCTTGCGGTGGCGATCCGGCTTCCCGGGGCGACGTTCGTGACGACGGCGCCCCGGGCCAGTATCCCGGGCAGCTCGTTGACCGCGTACATCTCGGAGTACCAGTTGTTGCGCAGGAGGGTGTGGGGCAGGCCGGAGTCGAGGACCAGCCGCTCGGTCTCCCGGTGGTCGGCGGCGAGCTGGAAGTCGGCTTTCGGGCCGCCGAACACGCTGACGTAGCCGAGCTGGGCGACACCGGCGATCCGGGCGGCCTCGACCACCGCCGCGTGCTGGGGAACCCGGCGGCCGACGTCGGTACCGGAGATCAGCAGTACCCGGTCCTCGGGCCGGAACGCCCCGGCGAAGGTTGCGGGCTCGTCGTAGTCGGCGAGGTGCAGCCGGACGCCCCGGGCTGTCAGGTCGGCCGCCTTCGCCCTGCTCCGCGCGATGGCGGTGATCCCGTCCGCCGGTACGCCGGCAGCCAGCAGGTCCGCGATGATCAGGCGACCGAGTTGGCCGGTGGCTCCGGTGAGAACGATGCTCATCGACGTGCTTCTTCCCTAGACGTGGCAGATGCCCAGCTCCTGGACCTGCCACTTACCCTAGGGCTAGTACAGATCTGTCGGGAAGTACGCACTCTCAGGTAAGGTACTGACGTGAGTGTGAGCGAAGTGTCGCCGACCGGCGCCGCACCGCAGAGGCTCGTGCCCGACGTCAACCGGGCGGACTGCCCCTCCCGGGGGGTGCTCGAACACGTCACCAGCCGCTGGGGCGTGCTGGTGCTCTCCGCGCTGCTGCACCGGTCGTACCGGTTCAGCGAGCTGCGCCGGCACGTCGGCGGGGTGAGCGAGAAGATGCTGGCGCAGACGTTGCAGACCCTGGAACGGGACGGTTTCGTGCACCGCGCCGCCAAACCGGTGATCCCGCCCCGGGTCGACTACTCGCTGACGCCGGTCGGCCGTGAGGTGGCCGAGCAGGTGTCGGCGCTGACCCGCTGGGTCGAGGGCCGGCTCGACGACGTCTTCACCGCCCGCCGGGCGTACGACGAGACCCGGGAACGCTGACCTCGACGTCCGGGACCCGGGAACGCTGATCGACGTCCGGGGCGCGGGAGCGCCGACCCTCGACGTCCGCCGGGCCTACGAGATGTAGTGCAGGATGACGTTGTGCACGTGGTGACTCTTCTGGTCGCCCCGGAACTCCACCTCGTAGGTGTGCGTACCGACGTGGATCGCGATCGAACCGGTGGAGAAGAACGACCCACCCCAGGACTTGTTGCTCACCACGCTCACGCTGGTGATCTTCGAGTACGGGATGCTGGTGATCGCGAACTTCTTGCCGACGAACGACTTGTCCTGGATGATCACCCGCCGATCGGTCAGCCCGATGAACCCGGTGCCGGCGCCGATGGCGTCGTAGACGGCGATGACCTGTTCTCCGTCGAGGAGGCCGGTCTCGATCTGCTTGAGCTGCTCGCGACGGTCATAGGTGACGTTGGCCATGATCCGAGGGTAAAAGGGGTGCGCCAGTACCGCCCGTCGGCGCTTCCGGCGGTCAGTTCGGCCCGGTCACCGCGCGGTAGACGTCCTCGATCCGGGCGGCGAGGGTGACCTCACCCTCGGTGATCTCGGTGTCGTCCCGGGGACCGATCTTGATCTGGGTACGGCCGTCCAGCCGGCGGATCTCCGGGCGGAGATGCAACGCGTCAGCGATGACCTTTATCCGCTCGGTGAGGGCCGCGTGCTGGGTGTCGTCGAGGACGAGGGTCCGTTTGATCTGCTGTCCCTCGCGGGACCAGTCGCCCAGTAGGGTGAGTGCGTCGCTCAGGTAGTCACGGTCCATCCGGCCACCCCACAGAGCACGCATCGCCATACCTCCCAGGCGTCGTTGCCGGCTTGTGGCCAAATCGTCGCCATCCCGTGTCTCGGTCGGTGCTCCCTAGTCTGTCGCTGGCCGGCTGGTGTGTCCACGTCCACCCTTCCGTCTTCTAGTGACCGGTGGGCCGGCTGCGCTACCCGAATTCCCGATTGATCTGGCACGCTGGACGCCCGTGCGGACCGATTGGGCGAACGGTAACGACCGTGACGGGTCGACTGGGGGACATTCCGGGCGCGGGCGGCGCGAGCCGAAAGTAGTGGTGGGGGCCGCCATCGTCGTCGCCGGACGGGTACTGGCGTGTGCGCGATCTCACCCGCCGGAGGTGGCCGGCCGGTGGGAGTTCCCGGGCGGGAAGGTGGAACCGGGCGAGTCCGAGGTGGCCGCGCTGGTCCGGGAGTGCGCCGAGGAACTGGGCGTACGCGTCGAGATCGGTGACCGGATCGGGCGGGATGTCCGGATGGGACATGGCCGCTCGGTGCTCCGGGTCTATCTGGCCCAGCTCGTGCCGGGGGACCAGCCGCAGCCCCTGGAGCACTCCGAGATCCGCTGGCTGCGCCCGGAGGAACTGGACAGCGTGCCCTGGCTGCCGGCGGACGTACCGATAGTGGCGGCGCTGCGTCCGGTGCTGGCCGGCGCGCCCGGAACTGACTGACCAACCAACCGGGTCACCGGTGGAGCCTGTCGGCAGTAGCCCGCTGACCGGGCCGAGGTCACCGCGAGGCGACCCCGGCCCGCGTCACGAGTCGGGTCAGTCCTTGTCGCGCGGCTGGTCCGGGTGGCTGTAGTTGAGCCCCTCGGCCGGCAGCGGGAACGTCACGTCGTCGCCGAACGGCGAAGGTGCCGCCGCCTTGTCGAAGGTGAACTCGCTGATCGCCAGTCGGCCCCG
This sequence comes from Plantactinospora endophytica, assembly GCF_016862915.1. Lineage (GTDB taxonomy): Bacteria > Actinomycetota > Actinomycetes > Mycobacteriales > Micromonosporaceae > Plantactinospora > Plantactinospora endophytica. Next base: position 164,144 of record NZ_BONW01000002.1, read on the forward strand.
GGAGTCGAGCGGCGGTGCGGTCGGGTGCGGGACCTGCCGGGCCCAGTGCACGCCACGCTCCGCGCCGACCTCGGCCTCCGGCTCGTGCGACGCACCCGCGTGCGAGTGCACCGAGCCGAGTTCGTCGGGGTCGCGCGGGGTCTGGGCCTGCGCGGCCTCGTTCTGCTTGCCACGGCGGAAGATCTTGCTACCGAGCCACACAACTGGATCGTACCGTCGGTCGACGACGCGTTCCTTCATTGGGATGATCGCGTTATCGGTGATCTTGATGTGCTCGGGGCAGACCTCGGTGCAGCACTTGGTGATGTTGCAGTAGCCGAGCCCCTGCGACGCCTGGGCGTACTCCTTGCGGTCCGTCTTCGCGTCCAGCGGGTGCATGTCCAGCTCGGCGGCGCGGATGAAGTAGCGCGGACCGGAGAACGACTCCTTGTTCTCCTCGTGGTCCCGGACCACGTGGCAGGTGTTCTGGCACAGGAAGCACTCGATGCACTTCCGGAACTCCTGCGACCGCTCGACGTCGACCTGCTGCATCCGGTACTCGCCGGGCTTCAGCTCTTCCGGCGGCGCGAACGCGGGGGTCTCCCGCGCCTTCTCGTAGTTGAACGAGACGTCGGTGACCAGGTCCCGGATGATCGGGAAGGTCCGCAGCGGGGTGATGGTGACCGTCTCGTTCTCGTCGAACGTCGACATCCGGGTCATGCAGCCCAGCCGGGGCATGCCGTTGATCTCCATCGAGCAGGAGCCGCACTTGCCGGCCTTGCAGTTCCACCGGCAGGCCAGGTCGGGTGCCTCGGTCGCCTGCAACCGGTGGATGACGTCGAGGACCACCTCGCCCTCGTTCACCTGCACCTGGTAGTCGGTCAGGTCGCCACCGGACTCGTCGCCGCGCCACACCTTGAAGTTGCGGGTCGTGCCGGCCTTGCCGGTACCGCCCGGCGCGTTCTGTGTCGCCATTACTTGGCCGCCTCCTCAGCGTGCGCGTCCCCGGTGAGGGCGTCGAAGTCCGCCAGTTCCTCGTCCGTCAGGTATTTCGCCAGCTCGGCCCGGTCGAAGAGCTGGATCAGCTCGGCCCGGATCTTCGGCAGCGGCTTGTGCTCCAGCCGTACCTTGTCGCCGTCGAGCGAGCAGACCAGGTTGACCGTCCGCCACTGCGGCGCCATCGTCGGGAAGTCCTCCCGGGTGTGGCCGCCCCGGGACTCCTCGCGCTCCAGCGCCGCCCGGGCGGTGCACTCGGAGACCACCAGCATGTTCCGCAGGTCCAGCGCCAGGTGCCAGCCCGGGTTGTAGCGGCGACCGCCGGCGGCGGCCACCCGGGTCACCCGGTCCCGCAGGTCGGCGAGCTTGACCAGCGACTCCTCCAGCTCACCCTTGCGCCGGATGATGCCGACCAGGTCGCCCATCACCGCCTGGAGGTCCTGCTGCAACGTGTACGGGTTCTCCCCGCCGTCGCGCTCCAGCGGGGCCAGCGCCCGGTCCACCGCGGCCTCGACGTCCGCCGCCGCCACCTTCGGGCGGGCGGTCAGCCCTTCGGCGTACGCCGACGCGTGCTCGCCGGCCCGCTTGCCGAAGACCAGCAGGTCGGAGAGGGAGTTGCCGCCGAGCCGGTTGGAGCCGTGCATACCGCCGGAGACCTCACCGGCGGCGAAGAGCCCCTGCACGTGCCCGTGCGCCGCACCGCTGTCCGGGTCGACCTCGACGCCACCCATCACGTAGTGGCAGGTCGGGCCGACCTCCATCGGCTCGGCGGTGATGTCGACGTCGGCCAGCTCCTTGAACTGGTGGTACATCGAGGGCAGCCGACGGCGTACCTCCTCGGCCGGCAGCCGGCTGGCGATGTCCAGGTAGACGCCGCCGGCCGGGGTACCCCGACCCGCCTTGACCTCGGCGTTGATGGCGCGGGCGACCTCGTCCCGGGGCAGCAGCTCCGGCGGGCGCCGGTTGTTGTCCGGGTCGGTGTACCAGCGGTCCGCCTCCTCCTCGGTCTCCGCGTACTGCTTGCGGAAGACGTCGGGGACGTAGTTGAACATGAACCGCTTGCCCTCGGAGTTCTTCAGCACCCCGCCGTCGCCCCGGACCGACTCGGTGACCAGGATGCCCTTCACCGAGGGCGGCCAGACCATGCCGGTCGGGTGGAACTGGAGGAACTCCATGTTGATCAGCGTGGCGCCGGCCCGCAGCGCCAGCGCGTGCCCGTCCCCGGTGTACTCCCAGGAGTTCGACGTGACCTTGTAGGAGCGGCCGACGCCGCCGGTGGCAAGCACGACAGCCGGCGCCTCGAAGAGGACGAACTCGCCGGACTCCCGGTAGTAGCCGAACGCCCCGGCGACCTTGTCACCGTCGAGCAGCAGCTCGGTGATGGTGGTCTCGGCGAAGACCCTGATCCGGGCCTCGTAGTCGCCGTGCGTCTTCTTGTCCTCCTGCTGCAACGAGACGATCTTCTGTTGCAGGGTGCGGATCAGCTCCAGACCGGTCCGGTCGCCGACGTGCGCGAGTCGCGGGTACTCGTGGCCGCCGAAGTTGCGCTGCGAGATCTTCCCGTCCTTGGTGCGGTCGAAGAGCGCACCGTACGTCTCCAGCTCCCAGATCCGCTGCGGCGACTCCTTCGCGTGCAGCTCGGCCATCCGGAAGTTGTTCAGGAACTTGCCGCCCCGCATGGTGTCCCGGAAGTGCACCTGCCAGTTGTCCCGGCTGTTCACGTTCCCCATCGCGGCGGCGGCGCCGCCCTCGGCCATCACCGTGTGGGCCTTGCCGAACAGCGACTTCGAGATGATCGCCGTACGCTTCCCGGCCAGCCGGGCCTCGATCGCCGCCCGCAGGCCGGCGCCGCCGGCACCGATGACGACGACGTCGTAGTGGTGTCGTTCGATTCGGGTAGTCATGTCAGAGGCCCTTTAGTTGATGAACCGCAGGTCGTTGAACCAGTCGGCGGAGAGCGCCATGACGTAGAAGTCGGTGAGCGCCAGGGTGCCCAGGGTGATCCAGGCGAGCTGCATGTGCCGGACGTTGAGCTTGGAGACGAACGTCCAGAAGCGGTACCGCACCGGGTGCTTGGAGAAGTGCTTCAACCGGCCGCCCGCGATGTGCCGGCAGGAGTGGCAGGAGAGCGTGTACGCCCACAGCATCACCACGTTGACCAGCAGCACGATGTTGCCGAGGCCGAAGCCGAAGCCCTTCGGGCTGTGGAAGGCGAGTACCGCGTCCCAGGTGTTGATCAGCGAGATGATCACGGCCGCGTAGAAGGCGTACCGGTGCAGGTTCTGCCCGACCAGCGGGAAGCGGGTCTCGCCGGAGTAGGTCTTGTGCCCGTCCGGGACCGCGCAGGCCGGCGGCGAGAGCCAGAACGACCGGTAGTACGCCTTGCGGTAGTAGTAGCAGGTGAGCCGGAACAGCAGCAGGAACGGCAGGGTCAGCGCGGCGTCCGGGATGATCCACCAGCCGGGGAGTACCCGGCCGAAGTGTGCCGCCTCGGGAACGCAGGTCTCCGTCACGCACGGCGAGTAGAACGGGGTCAGGTAGTGGTAGTCCTCGACCCAGTAGAAGTCGTGCATGAACACCCGCACGGTCGCGTACGTGACCCAGGCGCCGAGCCCGATCACCGTGATCAGTGGAGCGAACCACCAGCGGTCGGTACGCAGGGTTTTTGCCGTGATGGCCGCGCGCTGACGCACGCTCCCCGGCAGTCCGGCCGGAGGTGGGGCCGTCCTCGTAGTCATCTATGTCTCCCTGACGGGGCCCGATCTGGCTGACGGGCACGGATGGTGTTCCGGCGGGGCGCGCGGGGCAGGGGAAGACCCGCAGCCGCGCTACCTGCGTCCGCGTCGGTGCACACGTTACGCCGCACGTTTACGGGCACATGCGCAAGGGAGTCTCGCGGGTTTCCCGCCGATTACGAAAGTCCTGCTCGCCGATCCGGGCACGGTTGTGCACAACTTCACTCGATCCGCACTCGGCGTGACCGGGGGCGACGGACCGTGACGGGCCGTCTGCGCCTCCCAACGCCGACGGTTCGCTGAACCGGCGAAGCCGGTGGCGCCGAGACCGGACCGCGCCCACGGCGGGCCGGCCGATCGGCTCGGTGGCTACAAATCCGGCGCGGCGAGCCGCCGGGCGGCGGCGCCGCACTCCGCCGGCCCGCGTTGCAAACGGTCCAGCAGCGGTCGGCCCACCGGGTCACGCGGTGCGATGAAGAACGCCGGCTCGCCGTTGGTCACCTGCCGGTCGAGCGCGTCCGCGTAGCTGGTACGGGCGTCGACCAGCCGCTGCCAGGACTCGCCACGACCGCGCGGATGATCGTCGGAGTCGCGGTCGTCGTCGCGGTCGTCGTCCCACCAGCCGCGTAGTCGCTCGATTTCGGACAGGAACGGCCGGACGGCCGCGTTCTCGTCCCGGATCGCCGCCGCCCGCTCGCCCGGACTTGCCGTGGCACCGGGCGGGGTCAGCCGGTTGAGCCGCTGCTCCAACTCGTGGCAGGCCGAATCGGCGCGGGCCTGCGCCGTCCGCTCACGGTCGGACTCCCGGGCGAACCGGCCGATTCCGGCGGCGAACGCGCCGAGGCAGCCGCAGACCAGCAGTACGACGACCGCCGCACCGGCGATCCCGGCGATGGTCAGCCGGCGGCGCCGCCGGGCGGCCGGGTCGGGCTGGCGCGGCTGCTCTGCCGCGCGGTCACTCGCGGCCGACGACCCCGGGGGTACGGCACCGTCCCGCCCCGCCGACCCGGCCGGGTCGGCCCCGCCCGTCGTCCCGGTGCGCCCGGTGCTGCCCGTCGTCCCGGTGCGCCCCGTGCTGTCCGTCGGTCCGGTGCGTCCCGTACTGCCGGAGCCGTACCGGGTGCCGCTGGTCGCGTCGTCGGCGGCCGGGGTGCTCGCGTCGTCCGTCACGCCACACAGTGAAACACCGCGACGCGATCCGGGCATCCCCGCGCGCTCCCACCCCGCCCGCCGGGTCGGGTCAGCCGGAGGCGCCGCCGGTGAAGTTCCACGAGGCCAGCCGGAGCGGCAGGGCCGACCACCAGGCGCTGCTGAAGGTGTGCGACTGCAACGCGGTGTGCCGGCCGATCCCGAGTACGGCGCCGGGGGCGAGGGCCTGCGGATAGGACTGGGTGAACCGGAAGTTCTGTACGGCGGCGGCGACCTCGCCGTCCTCGATCAGCCACACTCCGTTGCGGGTGAGCCCGGTGACCACCAGACTTCTCGGATCGAGGACCCGGGTGTACCAGACGTCGGTGACCAGCAGCCCACGGCGTACCTCGGCGACCAGGGCGGCGGTGTCCGCGTCCACGACCGGCCCGGAGACCTCGCCCGCCCGGGCCAGACCGTTCGGTGACGGGGCCGGTACGAACCCCAGGTGCAGCGGGACGGCTCCGACGGCGGCACCGCCCGGCACGGCGTGCCCGGTCGAGGAGGCGCCGGCCTCGGCGGCGGTACGCCGGTCGTGCGCCACCGTCCGGGTGACACCGTGCTCGACCAGCGCCACCGGGGTCCGGGCGGTTCCCTCGGCGTCGAACGGCAGCGCCGGCCCGGCGAGCGCGTCGTCGACCAGCGTGACCGACCTGTCGAACTGCTCCGTCCCGGGTACGGCGAACGACCGCTGCTCGTTGTACGCCTTCCCGTTGAAGCCCCAGGTGGAGAGGTTCTGTAGCAGGTCGGCGACGGCGGTCGGCTCCAGCACCACCTCGTACCGCCCCGGTGGGAGTTCGACGGGTGCCACCCCGGCCCGCGCCTTCACCGACGCCCGGGCGCCGAGCACCCCGCCGGCCAGGTCGGCGAGGCGGAACGAGGCCAGCCGGGCGACCCCGTCAGCACCGCCGCACCGGGCGATCCCGTCCATCGCCGCCTCGGTGTGCCGCCCGTGCGCGGTGTGCCCGGCGGTGTTGGCGAACGCCCCGCTCCGGTGCCCGGTACGGCAGTAGCCGGCCGCCTCCAGCCCGCCGGCCGTCTCGACGAACTCGCGTACCCGCTCGGCCCGCTGTTCCGGCCCGGCCGTGGCGGTCGCCTCGTCCCAGTTGCCGTCCTCGTCCACGGTGGCCGGTCGGTTCAGCCCCGGCCAGCCGGGATCGGGCGGACAGTGCCGAGCCGCCGAGACGGTACGTTCGACCAGGTCACGCAGGCCCTCGGCGGTCACCACCGTGGACGCCCCGCTGGCCGTACGCCCGTCCAGGTGCAGCCGCAGCCGCACCGTCGTACCGGCGTCGGCCATGTTCTGGTGGATGAACGAGTTCGCGAACCGGGTCAGCGCGAGTTCGGCGTACTCGGTGCCGACCTCCGCCTCGGCACCCGGCCCGGCCACCTGTCGGACCAGGTCGACGACCCGGCCGGCAAGGTCGAGTGGGTCTGTCATCGCTGCCTCCATAGCCTCGCTCACCCGTGCTCGCCTTCCGTTCGCGACTGCGGGGCTCGCAAGATCGGCTCACTCCTCGCGCTCACCCGTGCACCCCGACCCGGACGTTGGTGAACCGCGCCGGGGCGGCCGGATGGCCGGTGTGGCCGACCTGGCCGGGCTGCCCCTTGCCGCAGTTCGGCGTACCCCAGGCGACCGTCTCCGAGGAGAGCATGTCCATCGACCGCCAGAACTGCGGGCCGATCCCGGTGTAGGTCGGGTTGCGCAGCATCCGGCCCCGGCGGCCGTTCTTGACCTCCCAGCCGATCTCGCAGCCGAACTGGAAGTTGAGCCGCTTGTCGTCGATCGACCAGGAGCGGTTGAGGTCCATCAGCACGCCGTCGTCGGTGGCCGCGATGATCTCGTCCAGGGTGTGCGGGCCGGGCTCCAGCCCGACGTTCGTCATCCGGACCATCGGCAGCCGGGCCCAGCCGTCGGAGCGGACGCTGCCGGCGTAGTCGAGTCCGGCGACGGCGGCCGAGTCCCGGCCGGCCAGCGTGCCGACCCAGCGACCCTCCCGGACCGCGTCCCGCTTCGCCGCCGGGGTGCCCTCGTCGTCGTAGCCGAAGCTGCCCAGCGCGCCGGGGATGGTCGGGTCGATGGTGACGTTCATCAGCTCGGAGCCGTAGCGCAGCGCGCCGAGCTGGTCGAGGTCCAGCCAGGACGTACCGGCGAAGGCGGCCTCCCAGCCGAGGATCCGGTCGAGTTCGATGGCGTGCCCGACCGACTCGTGGATCTGCAACGCCATCTGCTCGCCGCCGAGGATCAGCGTGGTCTCGCCGGCCGGGCAGAGCGGCGCGGTGACCAGTTCCCGGGCCTCCTCGGCGATCCGGGCGGCGTGCGCAGTCAGGTCGAGCGAGTCGACCAGTTCCCAGCCCTGGGTGCCGTACTGGCCGCGATAGCTCGGGTAGGACCGGCGCTGCGTCTCGCCGTCACCGATCACGGTGGCCGAGATCCCCGCCCCGGACTCCCGGATGTGCTGGTCGATCCGGTGCCCCTCGCTGGAGACGAACCACTTGCGGGTGTCCCAGATCTGGTAGAGCCCCTCGGCCAGGTCGGCGCCGTGCTCCCGGGACGTGCCGGTGGCCCGGACCAGCAGGTCGCCCTTGTCCGACAGCGGCACCGAGAGCGGGTCCACGGCACACGGCGAGTGCCACGATCCGGTGCTGGCGGCCACCGGCAGCAGGGTGCTGCCGGGACCGGCGACCCGGCCACTCGCGGCGGCGATCCGCGCGGCCCGCTCACCCGCCGCCCGAGCCGCCGACTCCGAGAGATCGGGTACGGCGTAGAAGCCCCATCCCGAGCCGACGAGGGCGCGTACCCCGATCCCGGCGCTCTCGTCCTGGGTGACGGACTCGATCTCGCCGTTGCGGGCGGTCATCGACTCGTAGCGGCGGTGCATGACCCGGGCGTCGGCGTACCGGGCGCCGGCGTCGAGGGCGGCCTGCACCGCCGCCGTCGCCACGTCGAACTCGACCATCGGCATCTCCTCGTCGCGTTCGCCCGGTCGGTGGTCCGGTCGGCGGTCCGGCGTGCGCCGGATCCGATCATGGGACGACCTTATGCGAGGAGGAGGGTTCAGCGCCCGGGTAGCAGATCCTCCGGGCGGATTTCCGCCACCACCGGCTCGGTGAGCTGGAGCGTGTCGCCGGGCTTCGCCACCGCGTGCTCGACGTAGTGCCCACCGTCGAGGCGGTGCAGCCGCAGCGTCCCGGTCTCCTGTTCGACCAGGAGATACCACGGGATCCGGGCGGTGGCGTAGTAGTGCATCTTCAGCACCTTGTCGGTGGCGGCGTTGCCCGGTGAGCTGATCTCGCAGACCAGCCGCACCGCCGAACCGTCAACGACCGACTCGTCGAAGTCGATCTCACCGGTCACGACCAGGTCGGGGATCGGAATCCGACCCGGTCGCAGCCGCACGTTCACGGCTTCGAGCACGTGCAGTCCGGCGGCTTCCGCGCCGTGCTCCAGCGCGTTGCCCAGCCGGCGCGAGATGTGCTGGTGTCGAGGGGTGGGGGCAGGGGTCACGTGAAGGCTCCCGTCGAAGAGTTCGACGCGATCCCGGGTCTCGCCGAAGGCGAGATACTCCGCTTCGGTCCACGGCCCGCCGTGGCTGAACACCGTCGCGGTCATGGGCACCTCCGGTTCGTCGTCGCGGTCCTGTCGGTTCGCCTCCATACGCCGCCAAGTCTCCCACGGCGACCCGACCCCACAGTCTCCTTCTCCGTCACGACCTGCAAGATCGTGCTACTTCACCGATGTAGCGCGCCGGGAATTCCGGTTAGCCGCTGCTTCAGAGAAATAGGGTGATCTTGCCGCTCGTCTCGACGGTCGGGTGTGGATGGGGCGGGTGGGGTCGACAGGCCCGCACCGGAGCCATTTGAATAGGGCGATACGTTGGTTCTCCGGCCCGGGGGAGGCCGGTGGACCAGGAATCGGCACCTGTAGCTTATTTTCACCCTCTGGACTCTGTTGTAGGTTACCTTCACGCTCCCCGGGTTCACCCAAGTCAGCCGGGTGAGCGACGGAGCCGGTGACGGAGCAGGAAGAGGGGACGCTGGTGGAAACGCCGGGATCGGCAGCGTCGTCCGAGGCGTCGTCGTCCGAGACCACAAAGGCCGACCCGTACCTTCAGGTGCGGGATCTGCGGGTGCGGTTCCGGACCGAGGACGGGGTGGTCCGGGCGGTCGACGGGCTCTCGTTCGGGGTCGAGCGTGGTCGCACCCTCGGCATCGTCGGCGAGTCGGGCTCGGGCAAGAGCGTGACCAGCCTGGCCGTGCTCGGCCTGCACGACCCGAGGCGTACGGAGATCAGTGGCGAGATCCTCGTCGGTGGGCGGGACGTGGTCGGGCTGTCCGATGCGGAGTGTCGCCGGCTGCGCGGCCGGGACATGGCGATGGTCTTCCAGGACCCGCTCTCCGCGCTGCACCCCTACTATTCGGTCGGGCGGCAGATCGCCGAGGCGTACCGGGTGCACCATCCGGAGGCCGGTCGGCGGGCGGCGTGGCGGCGTGCGGTCGACATGCTGGACCGCGTCGGCATCCCGCAGCCGGCCCGCCGAGCCGAGCAGTACCCGCACGAGTTCTCCGGCGGGATGCGGCAGCGGGTCATGATCGCGATGGCCCTGGTCAACGATCCCGACCTGCTGGTCGCCGACGAGCCGACCACCGCGCTGGACGTCACCGTGCAGGCGCAGATCCTCGACCTGCTGGCCGACCTGCAATCCGAGTTCAACTCGGCGATCGTGCTGATCACGCACGACCTCGGGGTGGTCAGCCAGGTCGCCGACGACGTACTCGTGATGTACGCCGGGCGGGCCGTCGAGCACGGCAATGTGGAGCAGGTGCTGCGCCGGCCGCAGCATCCGTACACCTGGGGGTTGCTCTCCAGCGTGCCGTCGTTGCGCGGTGACGCGAGCGCGGACCTGGTGCCGATCCGGGGCAACCCGCCGAGCCTGATCAACCTTCCGCCCGGCTGCGCCTTCCACCCCCGCTGCCGGTACGCCGACCGGACCGACGGGCGCTCCTCGACCGAGCGGCCCGAGTTGCTGCCGGTGGCCGAGGCCGGTCACCGGGTCGCCTGCCACCTGCCCGAGGTTGACCGGCAGCGGTTCTACGCCGACGAGATCGCCCAGGTGGGGGTGGCACCATGACAGTGGACGAGACGGCGGCGGTGGCACCGGAGCGGCCGGTCGACACCGGAGCCGGCAAGCCGCTGCTGACGGTGACCGGGCTGACCAAGCACTTCCCGGTACGTTCCGGCTTCCGCCGCAGCGGTCTGGTGCGCGCGGTGGACGGGCTGGACTTCGAGGTCCGGGCGGGGGAGACCCTCGGACTGGTCGGCGAGTCCGGCTGCGGCAAGACCACCACCGGCCGGCTGCTGGTACGTCTGCTGGAGCCGACCGCCGGCCGGATCGTCTTCGAGGGGCGGGACATCACGCACGCCTCCCGGGGCGAACTCCGGCCGCTCCGCCAGGACCTCCAGATCATCTTCCAGGACCCGTACGCCTCGCTGAACCCCCGGCACACCGTCGGGCGGATCGTGGCGATGCCGTTACAGGTCAACGGGATCGTTCCGCCCGGCGGGGTGAAGCAGCGGGTCCGGGAACTGCTCGAACTCGTCGGCCTGAACCCGGAGCACTACAACCGCTATCCGCACGAGTTCTCCGGCGGCCAGCGGCAGCGGATCGGGATCGCCCGCGCCCTCGCGCTGCGGCCGAAGCTGATCGTCGCCGACGAGCCGGTCTCCGCACTGGACGTGTCGATCCAGGCGCAGGTGGTCAACCTGCTCCGCGACCTGCAACGGGACCTCGGACTGGCGTTCGTCTTCATCGCGCACGACCTCGCCGTGGTCCGGCACTTCTGCCAGCGGATCGCGGTGATGTACCTGGGGAAGATCGTGGAGACCGGGGACCGGGCGGAGATCTACGAACGGCCGCGTCACCCGTACACCCGGGCGCTGCTCTCGGCCGTACCGGACGTGACGAAGTTGGGGCCGGCGGGGCGGATCCGGCTGACCGGTGACGTACCGACGCCGTTGGACCCGCCGTCCGGCTGCCGGTTCCGGACCCGGTGCTGGAAGGCCCAGGACGTCTGCGCGACCGAGGAGCCGGCGCTGACCGGACCACCGGACAGGACCGGCACGGTCGCCTGCCATTTCCCGGAGGAAGGCGAGCTGCGATGAGCGAGCAGCAGATGGCCGCCCAGGCGGGGGTGGTCGCGGCGGCGGCCGGCGTCGACCCGGAGACGCCAGCTCCGGCCGAGGGTACGACCCCGGCCGGGTCCACGGCGCCGGGCGCTGCCGTCGGGGCGGGGGAGTTCGTCGGCCGGTCGCCGGGGCAGCTTGCCTGGCGGCGGTTGCGCCGGGACCGGGTGGCGCTGGTCAGCGGCGGGGTACTCGTCTTCTTCGTCCTGCTGGCCGCAGCCGCCCCGCTGGTGGCCCGGCTGTACGGCAAGGGGCCGGAGGACCGGTTCCCGGATCGGCTGGACCGCAACGGCTTCCCGCTCGGCTATGCCGGAGTCTCCGGTGAGCACTGGTTCGGCATCCAGCCGGGGATCGGCCGGGACATCTTCATCCAGGTGGTCTACGGGCTGCGTACCTCGCTGATGATCGCGTTCACCGCCGCCGTGCTGACCATCGCGCTCGGCGTGGTGGTCGGCATCGTCGCCGGGTACGTCGGCGGCTGGGTGGACGCCGTGATCACCTGGATCATCGACCTGGCGCTGGCCTTCCCGTTCTACATCTTCTGCTTCGCCTTCGTACCGCTGGCGGTGAACCAGTTCTACGGCCCGCGCGACGAGGTGGCGTCCTGGTTCCGCCCGGCGCTACTGGTGTTGATCTTCGTGTTGTTCAACTGGACGATCTCGGCCCGGCTGGTCCGGGGGCAGGTGCTCTCGCTGCGCGAGCGGGAGTTCGTCGAGGCGGCCCGCGCCTCCGGCGCCGGTCTGGGACACATCCTGTTCCGGCAACTCCTGCCGAACCTCTGGGCGCCGATCCTGGTGACCTTCTCGCTGAACGTGCCGGCGCTGATCACGGCGGAGGCGGCGCTGTCCTTCCTCGGCATCGGTGTGCTGGAGCCGACGCCCGACCTGGGCCGGCTGATCAACGACAGCGTGCGCTACATCCGGGACGTACCGAGTTTCACCATCGTGGGCGGGACCACGCTGTTCCTGTTGGTGCTGGCGTTCAACCTTTTCGGCGACTCGCTGCGCGACGCGCTCGACCCGAAGTCGAGCAGGTAGGAGGGGTCGGGCGTGCTGCGGTTCGTGGTCAAGAAGGTACTGCTGGCGCTGAGTACCCTGCTCGCGGTCAGCGTGATCACCTTCGGGATGTTCTTCGCGGTCCCCAACAACCCGGCCGAGCTGATGTGCGGGGACAGCAAGAACGTGTGCAGCCCGGAGCGGATCGAGATGATCGAGCGCCGGATGGGGCTCGACAAGCCCATCCCGGTGCAGTACGCCGAGTTCATGCGGGGGGTGTTCGTCGGCCGTACCATCGGCACCGGCCCGACCGCCCGGGACTGCCCGGCGCCCTGCCTCGGTTTCTCGTTCCGCAGCGACGAGCCGGTCACCGGGATCGTCGGCCGGACCCTGCCGGTGACCCTGAGCATCGTCTTCGGCGCGGCCGTGGTCTGGCTGGTGCTCGGCGTCTCGATCGGGATGGTCTCGGCGTTGCGCCGGGGGAGCGCCTTCGACAAGCTGGCGGTCGGCACCTCGCTGGTCGGTGCGTCGATGCCGATCCTGCTCTTCGGGCCCCTGCTGCTGATCGGGCTGGTCTACGAGACCGGCCTGCTGGGCTATCCGCGCTACACCCCGCTGACCGAGAATCCGCTGGCCTGGGCGTCGGCGATGATCCTGCCCTGGTTCGCGCTCGGCTTCCTCAACTCGGCGACCTACGCCCGGCTGTCCCGGGCGCAGATGTTGGAGACCCTCTCCGAGGACTTCGTCCGGACGGCGCGGGCCAAGGGACTGTCCAAAATCACCGTGTACGGCCGGCACGCGCTGCGCGCCGCGATCACCCCGATCATCACCATCGCCGGGCTGGATCTCGGCGCCTACCTGGGCGGCACGGTCATCACCGAGACGGTCTTCGGGTTCACCGGGCTGGGCCGGACGGCGCTGAACGCGGCGCTCGACCTGGACATGCCGATCGTGATGGCGACGGTGCTGCTCGCCGCCGTCTTCGTCGTCGCGGCCAACGTCCTGGTCGACATGCTGTACGCGGTGGTCGATCCCCGGGTCCGGCTCGGATGAGCCCAACCGTTGTCCCATCGTTACTGCTATGAAACTTACCTTCATGCAACTTTGAGTGAATATTTCCTTCAACCGATCATCGCCGATCCGTCCTGCGGGAACGAGACCAGGAGGAATTCCTATGCGACCCAGACTCGCGGTGGCCGCGACGAGCGCCGCGCTCGTGCTCGCGTCCAGTGCGCTGGCCGCCTGCTCGGAGAACACCGGCGAGAACGGTGATTCCGACAACGGCGGCGGCAAGCAGTTCACCAGCTCGATCGCGACCGACCCGAAGGACTCGCAGGGGCCGGCGGCCGAGGTGCCCGGGGCGAAGCCCGGCGGCGCGCTGAAGCTCATCCAGGAGCAGGACTTCGAACACCTGGATCCGCAGCGGACGTACACCTTCTTCGGGATGTCGATCCAGCAGATGTTCGTCCGGACGCTGACCGTCTTCAAGGAGGACGGCAACGGCAACGTGCTGCTGGTCGGCGACCTGGCCACCGACCCGGGCAAGGACGTGAACAAGGACTGCAAGACCTGGGAGTACACCCTCAAGGAGGGGGTGAAGTTCGAGGACGGTACGCCGATCAAGGCCGCCGACGTGGCGTACGGGATCGCCCGCTCCTTCGAGGAGACCATCGACGGCGGCCCGACGTACGTCCAGGAGTGGCTGGCGGACAACGCGGAGTACAACGCGACCTACAAGGGGCCGTACACCTCGGGCAGCGACACCGTCCCCGGGCTGACCGTCAAGGACGACCGGACGCTGGTCTTCACCTTCGCCAAGCCGCACTGCGACCTGCCGTTCGCGCTGTCGCTGCCGACCTCGGTACCGGTGCCGAAGGCCCAGGACACCAAGACCGAGTACGACCGCCGGGTGGTCTCCTCCGGGCCGTACAAGATCAAGGAGTACGTCAAGGACACCCGGTTCGTGTTGGAGCGCAACCCGAACTGGGACCCGAAGACCGACCCGCTGCGGCACGCGTACCCGGAGACCATCGAGGTCGAAATCGGCCCCAACGACACCGCCGCCACCGAGCGGGCCCTTGCCGGCCAGGGCGCCGACCAGACCGCGGTGGCCTGGGACGAGGTCCCGCAGGCACTGGTCAACCAGGTGCTCGGCGACTCCTCGCTCGGTGAGCGGGTGGTGCGCAAGCCCTCCCCGTCGGTCTGGTACCTGAGCATCAACAACGAGCGGATCAAGGACGTCAAGGTGCGGCAGGCGATCGCGTACGCGATCGACAAGCAGGGCATCCTCGCCACCCAGGGCGGCGACGCCTCCGGCAAGCTGACCCACACCCTGCTTGCCGACACCACGATCGGCCGGACCGCGTACCCGAACCCGTACGACGGCGGGCCGACCGGTAACCCGGAGAAGGCCAAGGAGTTGCTCGGCGGGCAGAAGCCAAAGCTGGTCTTCATGTCCCGGGCCACCGCCTTCGGGCAGCAGACCGCGCCGATCGTCGAGCAGAGCCTGGAGAAGGCGGGCTTCGACGTCACCGTCCAGTACGTCGAGGACCACAACCCGACGGCCAGGACCCGGGGCAACCCGTACGACATCTACCTGTCGAACTGGGCGGCGGACTGGCCGAGCGCGGTGTCGACCATCCCGGTGCTCTGGGACGGCCGCAAGCTCGGCCCGCAGGGCAACTCGAACGTGTCGTACTTCAACGCCGACGACGTGAACGCCGAAATCGACCGGGTGAGCAACCTGCCGGCCGGCGAGGCGGGTCCGGAGTGGGCCAAGATCGATCAGACGATCATGGAGAAGTACGTCCCGGTCGTGCCGATCTACCAGGACAACACGTTCCTGGTCACCGGTGCCAAGGTCGGTGGCCTGATCGTTTCCGAGCAGTTCGGCGTACCGGTCTTCTACAACAGCCACATCAAGCAGTAGTCGCCGGAACGCCTCGGGCCCCCGCCGGAACGGTCGTACCCGTTCCGCCGGGGGCCCGGCCACGTCTCAGGCGAGGAACAGCTCCTCAGGCGAGGAACAGCTTCTTAGGCGGGAAACAGCTCCTCGGGCGTCGGTCAGCGCCAGCCGTAGCCGGCGCGGAGCGCGCGGCCGATCCGGTCGAAGCGGGCCCGGTCGAGTACCGCGCCCTCCCGCCGGATGCTGTCCTCGCGCATCGTGAGCACCCGGTCGAGGCGGATCCAGCTCGGCCGGTTGTCCCGGTCCCACTCGCCGGGGCCGAGGGCGAGCCAGTGCCGCTGACCGTCCCGGTCGCTCTTGCTGGAGAGCATCAGCCCGAACAGGGTCCGGCTGACCCGCCCGACCACGAGTACGGGGCGGTCCTTGCCCTGGCGCGGGTCGTCCTCGTACGCCACCCAGGTCCAGACGATCTCGCCCGGATCGGCCTGTCCGTCCAGCTCGGGGGCGTAGAGCAGCTCTCGACGCTGCAACGCGGCGACCTGGCGGCGCCGCGCGAGTTGGGCCGGGATCTGGCCAGGAGTGGGAGCGGGACTACGCCTGGTGATCCGGCTGACCGTCGCCCTGACACCCTTCAAGAGATTTGCCACGGCGGAACCCTACTCCTCGGCAGTGCTCGTCAGCAGTGCTCGTCAGGCTGGCGTCCAGTTGGGGTCGCGACCGGCGAAGCCGAGGGCGCGGTCGAACGGCGGCGCGTCCGCCGGCACCGGCACCACCGGGCCGAACAGCCCCTCGCGGCCGGCGGCCTGCTCGGGCCGGGCCGACTCGGTGGTGAACGCCAGCACCGCCTCGGTGCTGGCCGGATCGCAGTGGAACTGCTGCCCGGTCGCCTTGGCCAGATCCCAGCCGTGCAGCACCAGCTCGTCGAGCGCGACCATGCCCATCACCTCGGCCGGCTGCGTCACTCCACCCGCCATGGTCATCCCGGTCCAGGCGTCCGGTTTCCGCCACGCCTCGACCAGCTCGTCGAGCCGGGCCGGCAGCAGGGTGCGCCACTGTGGATCGAGGTTGTCGGCGCTGGCGGGTGGTGGCGGCGCCGAGGCGCCGGGCACGTCCTCGGCAGACTTCCGGGCGGCCCAGGTGAAGGCCAGGGCCAGGCCCGTCAGGTGGTCCAGCAGATCCGCCACCGAGGTGTCCGTGCTCGGCGTCGGGGCGGTGAGCTGGTCGTCGGTAATGCCGCCGACCAGCCGGATCACCTCCTGCGCGGCAGGTTCCAGGTCGAGCATCTGCGACTCCCTTCGAGCACCCGGTGCGGGGGCAGGTCCGATTCGGGAGGTTACCCAGCCCCACCGACATTCCCGGGCCACGGCGGGCCGGCGCAGGGGGCGGCAGCGGTGACCCGGTTCAGCCGATCCGCAGCACCAGGCCGCGCAGCCAGACCGACCATCGGGCACTGTCGTGCACCCGTTCCGGGACGAGGTAGCGCTCGTGGTCCACCCGACGGATCACGTCGTCACGTACCGGCAGCAGCACGATCTCGACGCTGAACGGGCGGATCGAACGGCCCAGCGACTGTTCGACCTGGCGCACCACGTTGTTGGTGGCCGCGTTGCCCGGACCGTACCGGTCGAGTCCGTCCCGTTGCCGGGCGGCGTGCCAGTCGCGTGCCTCGGGCCAGCGTTCCGCGACCACCCGGCGCAGCGCCGGCCACGGCGCCAGCCCGAGCGGGTCCGGGGTGTCGTCGGCGGGCTCCAGGTCGGCGCGCGGTCGGGTTCGCTGCCCCGCCGGGTCGACCAGCGACAGCCACCAGCCGAGCCACTCCGTGCCGGGTACGAAGCCGAGGGGTCGGCTCGGTGCCGGCGGCTCGTCGAGGTCGAGTGGACCGGGTACGAGCCGGTGCGCGGGTACCTCGATCCGTTCGCTCGCCCGGATCCACAACGCACAGTCGACCAGGTAGTCCCATCTGCGAACGCCGATCCGCCAGGAGAGCGGGCCCCGCAGTTCCACCGGCGTCTCCTCCCGTCGGCCGCCACTGACCAGCGTAGTGAGCCGAACGGGGGATAGGTGGGGACGAATGGGTGGAGGCCAGCTCCACTGATCGGTGGGACAGTACGGTAGACATCGGACAGAGCGGGGCGTATGGTGCCGGCTGACCTGCCTACTGCTCGGGGTCGTAGCCCAGGTTGGGGCGGAGCCAGCGCTCGACCTCGGCGAGCGGCAGCCCGCGCCGGGCCGCGTAGTCCTCGACCTGGTTCCGACCGAGCCGCCCGACGGTGAAGTACCGCGACGACGGGTGCGCGAAGAGCAGCCCGCTGACGCTGGCGGCCGGAGTCATCGCGTACGACTCGGTCAGGCCCATGCCGAGCGTGTCGGCGTCGAGCAGCTCGAAGAGACGCTGCTTGAGGCTGTGGTCGGGGCTGGCCGGATAGCCGAGGGCGGGGCGGATGCCCCGGAACCGTTCGGCGTGCAGGTCCTCGATCGCCGGGTCGGCATCCGGCTCGTACCAGTCCCGTCGGGCCTGGAGGTGCAGGTATTCGGCGAACGCCTCGGCGAGCCGGTCGGCCAGCGCCTTCACCATGATGGCCCGGTAGTCGTCGTGCCGCGCCTCGAAGCCGGCGGCGAGTTCTTCGGCACCGTGGATCGCCACGGCGAAGCCGCCGAGGTGGTCGTCGGCCGGCGCCACGTAGTCGGCGAGGCAGCGGTTCGGCCGGCCGGCCGGCTTGGTGGTCTGCTGACGCAGCATCGGGAAGGAGGCGGCGGCCTCACCGGTCAGCACGATGTCGTCGCCGTCGGAGTGCGCCGGCCAGAAGCCGTACGAACCGACGGCGGTCAGCGAGCCGTCCGCGATGATCTGGTCGAGCAGCGTGTTGGCGTCGTCGTAGAGTTCCCGGGCCACCGGCTGGTCGAGGATCGCCGGGAACTTCCCCTTCAACTCCCAGGCGAGGAAGAGGAACTGCCAGTCGATCATCTCGCGCAGCGCGGTCAGTTCCGGCCGGACGACGCGTACCCCGGTGAAGGCCGGCACCGGCAGCCCGGCGAAGTCGACCTCTTCCCGGTTGGCCCGAGCCTGCTCGACCGTGAGCAGCGGTACCCGGTCCCGCCCCTCGTGCTGCTCGCGCAGCCGCTGCTGCTCGGCCCGGTTCCGGGTGTCCAGTTCGGCGGCCCGGGTCGGGTTCAGCAGGTCGGAGACGACCCCGACCACCCGGGACGCGTCGAGCACGTGCACGGTGCTGCCGTCGTACGCCGGGGCGATCCGCACCGCCGTGTGCTGGCGGGAGGTGGTGGCCCCGCCGATCAGCAGCGGCAGGTTCATGCCCCGCCGCCGCATCTCGGTGGCGACCGAGACCATCTCGTCCAGCGACGGGGTGATCAGCCCGGAGAGCCCGATCGCGTCGGCGTTCTCGGCGATCGCGGTGTCCAGGATCTTCGCCGCCGGCACCATCACGCCGAGGTCGACCACGTCGTAGTTGTTGCAGCCGAGCACCACGCCGACGATGTTCTTGCCGATGTCGTGCACGTCGCCCTTGACCGTCGCCAGCACCACCTTGCCCTGGCCACGGTTGGTGTCGAGCCGCCCCTCCGCGCGGGCCTGCTCCTTCTCCGCCTCCATGTACGGCTCCAGGTAGGCGACCGAGCGCTTCATCACCCGGGCACTCTTCACCACCTGGGGCAGGAACATCTTGCCGGAGCCGAAGAGGTCGCCGACGATCTTCATGCCGTCCATCAGCGGGCCCTCGATCACGTCGAGCGGCCGGTCCGCCTGCTTGCGTGCCTCCTCGGTGTCGGACTCGATGAAGTCGACGATCCCGTGCACCAGGGCGTACGACAGGCGCTCCTCGACCGGGTTCTCCCGCCAGGAGAGGTCGACGGTGCGCCGGGTGCCGGAGCCGCTGACCGTGGAGGCGAAGGTGACCAGCCGGTCGGTGGCGTCCGGGCGGCGGTCGAAGAGTACGTCCTCGACGAGTTCCAGCAGGTCGGCGGGGATGTCCTGGTAGACGGCGAGCTGACCGGCGTTGACGATGCCCATGTCCAGCCCGGCCCGTACGGCGTGGAACAGGAACGCCGAGTGCATCGCCTCGCGTACGACGTCGTTGCCCCGGAACGAGAACGACAGGTTGGAGATGCCGCCGCTGGTCCTGGCCCCCGGGCAGCGCTCCTTGATCAGCGGGAGCGCGTCGATGAACGCCTTCGCGTACCCGTTGTGCTCGCTGATCCCGGTCGCCACCGCCAACACGTTCGGGTCGAAGACGATGTCGGTGGGCGCGAACCCGGCCTGCTGGGTGAGCAGGTCGTAGGCGCGGGCGCAGATCGACACCTTGCGTTCGGTGGTGTCCGCCTGGCCGGTCTCGTCGAAGGCCATCACCACCACACCGGCGCCGTAGTCCCGGATCCGTCGGGCCTGCGCCAGGAACGCCTCCTCACCCTCCTTGAGGCTGATCGAGTTGACGATCCCCTTGCCCTGTACGCACTTCAGCCCGGCCTCCAGCACGCTCCACCGCGAGCTGTCGATCATGATCGGGATGCGGGCGACCTCGGGCTCGGTCGCGATCAGGTTGAGGAAGGTGGTCATCGCCCGCTCGCTGTCGAGCAGGTCGGCGTCCATGTTCACGTCGAGGATGTTGGCGCCGCCGCGTACCTGCTCAAGCGCCACGTCGACGGCGGCCTGGTGGTCGTCGGCCTCGATCAGCCGGCGGAACCGCGCCGAGCCGGTGACGTTGGTCCGCTCGCCGATCATTACGAAACCGGTGTCGGCGCCGATGGCGAACGGCTCCAGCCCGCTGAACCGGGTCTGCGCCGTCGGTGCCGGCACCGCGCGGGGCGGCTGGCCGGCGACGGCGGCGGCGATCTGCGCGATGTGGTCCGGGCCGGTGCCGCAGCAGCCGCCGACGATGTTGACCATGCCGGCGTCGGCGAACTCGCGGAGCAGCCGGCCGGTCTCCTCGGGCTGCTGGTCGTAGCCGCCGAACGCGTTCGGCAGTCCGGCGTTCGGGTGGCAGGCGACGTAGGTGCCGGCGAGCCGGGCCAGGTCGGCGACGTGCGGGCGCATCTCGGCGGCGCCGAGCGAGCAGTTCACCCCGACCGCCAGCGGCTCGGCGTGCGCGACCGAACTCCAGAACGCCTCGACGGTCTGCCCGGAGAGGGTCCGGCCGCTCAGGTCGACGATGGTCACCGAGATCCACAGCGGCAGGTCGGGCGCGACCTCCCGGGCGGCGGCGATCGCGGCCTTCGCGTTCAGCGTGTCGAAGATCGTCTCGATCAGCAGGATGTCGACGCCGCCCTCGGCCAGCGCCCGGATCTGCTCCGCGTACGACTCCCGGACGGTGTCGAAGGAGACCGTCCGGAACGCCGGGTCGTCGACCCGGGGCGAGAGCGAGAGGGTCACGTTCAGCGGCCCGACCGAGCCGGCGACGAACTTGCCGCCCGCCTCGTCGGCGGCCTGCCGGGCGAGCTGCGCGCCGCGCAGGTTCATCTCCGGGACCAGCGCCTGGAGGCCGTAGTCGGCCTGCGCGATGCCCGTCGCGGTGAAGGTGTTCGTCGAGGTGATGTCCGCGCCGGCCGCCAGGTAGCGCCGGTGTACGTCGAGGATCACGTCCGGCCGGGTCAGGTTGAGCAGGTCCGGGTCGCCGGCCACGTCCTGCGGATGGTCGGCCAGCAGGTCGCCACGGTAGTCGGCGGGGGTCAGGCCGGCGCCCTGGAGCATCGTGCCCCAGGCACCGTCGAGCACCACGATCCGCTCGGCCAGCAGCTCCCGCAGTGCCCGGGTGCGCGCCGCCCGCGTGCCGGTGCCGCTCGAAGCCGTACCCATTGGCCACCTCCGTCGTCGAACGGAGGCGCCCTTGGAAAGATCGAACTCGGGTCGAGCGTGGCGGGCGTCTCTGCCCGTTGCAGCGCCTCTCGACCCGGAGATCGAGACTACCGGAAAGGACCCGAGAAGGCCGAAATCTTCGCGCACTGTGGGACGGTGATCCGGGTCGCCGACCTGCAACGATGATCGACTTCCGGGCTCGGCGGCGAATCGGACCGGCCTGTCCAGCGGCGACGCGTCCTCGGGGTACGAACCGTGTGTTGACCTGAAGCGGCGTTCACGTTGCAGGCTGGTCCCTCCCGACCCGAGGAGTACTCCGTTGACGATCGATCCGAAGGCCCATCTCCGGCTCGCCCGCCCCACCCGTGACCCTGCCGCGATCGAGCGCTTCTACGTCTCCGGGCTTGGCCTGGAGGTGCTGTACCGGGGCGCCGGCAACGCCCCCGGGGAACACGACCTGCTGATGCTGGGCTGGCCCGGAGCGGGCTGGCACCTGGAGATCGTCGGCGGCGCGAACCTCACCGTCCGGCCGTCGCCCACCGCCGAGGACCTGCTGGTGCTCTACCTCTCCGGGCCGGTGGACGACACCCTGGTCGCCCGCCTCGAAGCCGCCGGCGGCCGGCGCGTCTCCCAGGGCCCGTACTGGGACCGCTGGGGTGTCACCGTCGAGGACCCGGACGGCTACCGCCTCGTCCTCTCCACCCGCTCCTGGGGGAACGCCGGCTGAGATGGCCCCGCCCGGCGGTCACGGGTCGGGGGGTAGGCGGGCGGCGCGGGTGTTGAGGTAGCGCTGTTGGGCCAGGCCGGTGGCCTTGCGGGCGGCGCTCGCGTACGCCTGCCGGGCGGCCGGGTGGTCGCCGGCCAGTTCGAGCAGGTGTGCCCGGACGGCGTACGTGCGGTGGTCGTCCGCGATCCGGTCGTCGGTGCCGAGCCGGTCCAGCAGGTCCAGGCCGGCGCGCGGGCCGTGCGCCATCGCCACCGCCACGGCGTGGTTCAGTGCGACCACCGGGTTGGCGGCGCCGCGCAGCAGCACCTCGTAGAGCGCGACGATCTGCGGCCAGTCGGTCTCCTCGGTGCTGGGCGCCTCGTCGTGCAGTGCGGCGATCGCCGCCTGGACCTGGTACGGCCCGGTCGGGCCCTTCGGCAGCGCCTCGCCGACCAGGGCCACCCCCTCGGCGATCTGCGCGGCGTTCCAGCGGCTCCGGTCCTGCTCCGCCATCGGCACCAACTCCCCGTCCGGCCCGGTACGCGCCGGCCGCCGCGCGTCGGTGAGCAGCATCAGGGCCAGCAGCCCGGTCACCTCGGCGTCCTCCGGCAGCAGCCGGTGCAGCAGCCGGGCCAGCCGGATCGCCTCGGCGGAGAGTTCGGTGCGGTAGAGGGTCGGGCCGGACGTGCTGACGTACCCCTCGTTGAAGATCAGGTAGAGCACGTGCAGCACGGCGCCGAGCCGCCCGGCGCGCTCGGCGGACGGCGGCATCCCGAAGGGAACGCCGCTGTCCCTGATCCGCTGCTTGGCCCGGGTGATCCGCCGGGTCATGGTCGCCTCCGGCACCAGGAAGGCCCGGGCGATCTCCGTGGTGGTCAGGCCGCCGACCGCGCGCAGGGTCAGCGCGATCTGCGAGGCCGGCGAGAGCGCGGGGTGGCAGCAGAGGAAGAGCAGGATCAGGGTGTCGTCGGTCTCCGAGGGAGGACGGTCGGCGGCCGGGGCGAGCTGCTGGTCGGCGAGGGTCCAGCGGGCGACCGTGTCCTCCCGGCGGCGCCGGGCCTGCTCGCTGCGGAGCAGGTCGGTCAGCCGGCGCGAGGCGACCGTGATCAACCAGCCGCGCGGGCTGTCCGGTACGCCGTCCACCGGCCAACCCGTGGCGGCGGCGAGCAGTGCCTCCTGCACCGCGTCCTCGGCGGTGTCGAAGTGCCCGTACCGGCGAACGAGCGCGCCGAGGACCTGCGGCGCCAGTTGACGCAGCAGGTCCTCGACCTCGTTGTCCGACACGGGAGCGGCTCGGCTACAGGTCCTCGATGCCCTCGGCGACCGGCCGGATGTCGACGTACCACTCGTTGGTCAGGATCGCGTTCTCCGGATGCGGGGTACGGGCCAGCTTCGCCGCGATCTCGGTGGCCCGGTCGAAGCTGTCGCACTCGACGATCGTGTACCCGGCCAGCACCTCCTGGGTCTCCGGGTACGGCCCGTCGGTCACCACCGGTACGCCGTCGGTGAGGTGGACCCGCCGGGTGTGTACCGGCGCGCTCAGCCCCCGGGCGTCGACGAACTCCCCGGATTCCACCAGTTCGTTGTTCCAGGCGGCCATGAACTCGTGCAGCGCCGCCATGTCCTGCGGCGTCCAGGCCGGCGCGCCCTCGCTGCCCTTGCCGGCCATCGCGTCGTAGTCGCGCTGCGAACCAGCCATCATGATCATGTATTTCACGGGTGACTCCTCTCCGTCGGCACCGGTCGGGTGCCGGTTCGCTGGAGACGTCGGTACCGGCGGACCGTTCCGGACATCGCCCCGGGACCCGGTCCGGACATCGCCCCGGCACCGGTTCGGGCATCGCCCCGGGATCCGGTTCGGCTCCGCTGGTCCGCCGCTCCGCCGTTCAGAGGTACTGGCGGAGGAAGTGGAGTTCGAGGGCGAGCAGCCGCTCGGCGGTGCCACCGGCGGCCATGTGGGTGGCGCCGGTCAGCGGGACCACCGAGTGCGGGCGGCCGGTGGCCAGCAGCGCGGCGGAGAGCCGCAGCGTGTGCGCGGCCACCACGTTGTCGTCGGCCAGCCCGTGCACCAGCAGGATCGGCCGGGCCTCCTCCGGGTCGCGTACCGGCTCGGCGGCGAGTTCCAGCAGCGAGTGGTGGGCGTACACCTCGGGGCTGTCGGCCGGCATCCCGAGATAGCGCTCGGTGTACGCGGTGTCGTACAGCGTCCAGTCGGTGACCGGGGCACCGGCGATGGCACACCGGAACAGGTCGGGCCGGCGCAACACGGCCAGCGCGGCCAGCCAGCCCCCGAACGACCAGCCCCGGATCGCCACCCGACCCAGGTCGAGATCGGGGTGCTTGCCGGCGAGTGCGGTCAGCGCGTCCGCCTGGTCGGCCAGGATCACGTCGGCCAGCCGCCGGTGCACCACCTTCTCGAACGACGGCGCCACCCCGGGGGTACCCCGGTTGTCGATCGTGACCACGGCGTAGCCGGCGTCGGCCCACCACTGCCGTTCCAGCCACGCCGACCGGGCGGCCACCACCTGCTGGACGCCGGGGCCGCCGTAGACGTCGAGCAGCACCGGCAGCCGGCGGCCGGTGACGTGGTTGCCGGGATAGACCACCGCGGCCGGCAGCCGGCGGTCGGTGACCCGTTCCAGCGCCGGCCGGGGCGCGTACGGCGGGGTCGCGGCCAGCGAGCGCAGCGGACCCACCTCCCGGTCGCCCTGCCAGACCGTCCAGGTGCTGCCGGCGGCGTCGAGCGAGCGGGACTGCACCACGAGTACGTCGCCGCCGACCGTCGCGCTGTGCCAGCCCGGGTCGGCGGTCAGCCGCCGGGCGTCGATCCCGCCGGCCCCGATCGCGGTACGCACCCGGAACAGGTGCTGCTGGCTCGGCTCGCCGTCGCTCCCCTCGACCAGCAGGTCGGGGCTGCCGTTGCGGTTCGGCAGCCAGCCGACGACCCGCCGGACGTAGAGGGACGGCGGGGTGAGCAGGGTGCCGTCGGCGAAGAGGCAGCGGGCGTCGTACCCGTCGTGCGCGAGTTCGCCGCCGACGAGTACCCGGCCGTCGGGCAGGTGTCGGGGGGTGCCGGCGACCGGCTCGACCCAGCGCGGGTCGGCGAGTTCGGCGTGCACCTGCGTCTCGCCGGTACGCGGGTCCACCGCCAGCACCAGCCCGTGCTGCTGCAGCCGGCGCAGTACGGTGATCAGCGGCCCGGTCTCGGCCCACTCCACCGACACCAGGTAGGGGTAGGTCTCCCGGTCCCAGTGCACGTCGACCCAACCGCCGTCGAGGTCGAGCAGGTGCAGGCTCACCTCGGCGTTCGGCCCCCCGGAGCGCGGGTAGGCCACCGAGCGCGGCGGGCTGGCCGGGTCACCGGGGTCGTGCAGGTGCCAGCGGGGCAGCCGGGACTCGTCGACCCGGGCGGCGAGGATGGTCCGGCCGTCCGGCGCCCACCAGTAGCCCCGGAACCGGTCGAACTCCTCGGCCGCGACGAACTCGGCGAGTCCCCAGGTGACCCCGGCGTCCTCGCCGGCCAGCAGGGTGTCGGTGCCGTCGGCCTCGACCACCCGCAACTGGCCGACCCGGCCGCCGTTGCCGGCGGCGTCGGTGACGTACCCGAGCCGCTGGCCGGTCGGGTCCGGCCGGGGGTCGACCACCGGGCCGGAGACGGCGACCTCGACCACGTCCCCGTGCACCAGGTCGGCCCGGAACAGCCGGCCGTCGAGCGCGAAGACCGCGACCCGGGCGGCCGGGTCGGTGGCGTACGAGGCGATGCCGGAGGCGCTCAGCCGGAGCCGTTCGCGCAGCGCCTGTTCGGTCGAGTGGGCGGCGGCGGCCGGGCGGGTCTCGGTGGCCGGCGCGGTGCCGGGCAGGGCCGCCGGGCCGCCGGTGTCGGCGTCCGGGTCGGCGGCGGTGGGGTCCGCGTCGACCGCCCGCTCGGCGAGCAGGCCGGCGGGGTCGGCGACCAGTCGTTCGGTGCCGGTGGCGACGTCCAGCAGCCAGAGCGCGTCGACCGGGTCGGTGGGACCGCCGGAGCGGAGGAAGACCACCCGTGAGCCGTCGCCCGCCACCGTCACGGACCGCGGCGCGCCACGGTTGAACCGACGGGTACGGGCGGCCAACTCCGGGTAATTCACACCGTGATCGTAGAGCCGGGCGGTCGGCTATGTGGCCGAGCGGCCATCGCGACCACCGTCCGGTATCGGTAGTGGGCTGCTCACTCTCCGGGTGTGGCGACACGTCCCGAGGTCGGGTGTGCCGGCCCCGGCGCGTAGAGTTGCCCGGGTGACGAACCCGACCGAGGCGGCCGTTCCGGCTGGCTCGCCCGAGCCGTTCGGTCCCGCCGATCCGGCCCGGCGACTGCTGCTGGTGCACGCGCATCCCGACGACGAGGCGATCGGCACCGGCGCCACGATGGCGTACTACGCGGCGGCGGGGGCCGGGGTCACCCTGGTCACCTGCACCCTCGGCGAGGAGGGCGAGATCCACGTACCGGCGCTGGCCGGGCTGGCCGCCACCGAGGCCGACCAACTCGGCGGGTACCGGATCGCGGAGCTGGCCGCCGCGTGCGCCGCCCTCGGGGTACGCGACCACCGGTTCCTCGGCGGCGCCGGGCGCTACCGCGACTCGGGCATGATGGGGCTGGCCACCAACGACCACCCGCGCGCCTTCTGGCAGGCCGATCTGGACGAGGCGGCCGGTTACCTGGTGGAGATCATCCGCGAGGTACGCCCCCAGGTGCTGGTCACCTACGACCCGAACGGCTTCTACGGCCACCCGGACCACATCCAGGCGCACCGGGTGGCGATGCGGGCGGCCGAGCTCGCCGCCGCCGAGGGTTTCGGGCCGGCCAAGGTCTACTGGACGGCGATGCCGAAGAGCGTGCTGGAGGCCGGCCTGGTCGCCTTCGCCGACGCCGGGGACAACCCGTTCGCCGGTACCGAGCGGGCCGACGACCTGCCGTTCGGCACTCCGGACGAGCAGATCGCGGCCCGGATCGACGGCACCGACCAGCACACCGCCAAGGAGGCGGCGATGCGGGCGCACGGCACGCAGATCCCGGACAACTCCTGGCTCTACTCGATCGCCAGCAACTTCGGCGGCGAGTTCATGGGAGTGGAGTTCTACACCCTGGCGGTCGGCACCCGGGGGCCGGGCTCCGGCCCGTACGGCTGGGAGGACGACCTGTTCGCCGGGCTGCCGGTGGCCGACGGGGCCGCCCGGAGCGTGCCCGTACCGGCCGACGCCGGTCGGACCGGAGCCGCCCCGAGCACCCCGCTCCCGACGCCTCCGACCGGTACGCCGGTCGAGGCGGGCGCGCGGTGAGCCTGCCGAGCCCGTCCGTGTCGATCCCGCCGGAGCCCGCGCCGGAGCTGGAACCCGTCGCGCCGCCCGCCGCCCCGTCGGCGCTGCGCGGTGTGGTCGACCTGGCGCTGCGGGTGGTCGGCGGGGTGCTCTCGGTGGTGGCCGCGGCGGTCACCGCCGTGCTGGAGTTGATCCTGTCGATGCTCCGGGTCGGCGGGGTGCTGATCGGGGTGTCGGTGCTGGTCACCGTGCTGGCGAACGTGGCGCTCGGTTGGTTCGCGCCCCGGGTGGTGGGCCGGCGGTGGGCGCTCGCACTGCCTGCCGTGGTGTGGTTCGCGCTGATGGTGGTCGCGGCGGGCGGCACTTCCGAGGGTGACGTGCTGATCGCCGCCAACAACTGGGTCGGACTGGTGATGATTTTCGCTGGCTCGGTGACCTTCGCGGTGATGGGTTTCCGCATGATCATGAATCCGCGCGGCCCGGAACCTCCGGGGCTCCAGCTCTGACACGACGCGGGCTCGCCATCGTCGCCCACCCGGACGACCTGGAGTTCGGCGCGGCGGCGTACTCGCCCCGGTGTCCGTCGCCGCCCGGCTCCGGCCCGCTCGCACCATGGATCCACTCAGCGACGGGTGGTAGAACTCTGTGGCAGGACGCCCCCGGACGGCGGGGGCCCGACGCCAAGAGGACGTGCGATGAAGGAGCGTTGGCTGCCGGTCGGAGTACTCGCGGGTGTGCTGTTCGGGATCAACGTCGTAGCCCGGTTGGTCGCCCGGCTCGGCTTCGGGGACGACACCGAGATGCAGGACCGGATCTCACTGGGCATGTTCGCCGCGATCGGAGTGGTCCTGGCGGTCCTCGCGTTCATCCGCGGGCAGCGCCGTCCGTTGCCCGACTGGGGCGGGGAGATGGCCCTCGCCGTGGTGATCGGAATGGTGCTGACGATCTTCGTCGGGCCGTTCATCAGCGGCAGCCAGCCGTTCGCCTCGGGGGCCGGGGCGTTCTTCTCGCAGATCTGGCTCTACGCCGGCTTCACCCTCGGCGGCGTACTCGTCGGCTATCTGCTGCTGACCGCGTTCGGCCGGGACTACCGGTCGCGGTCGCTCCAGCGGTACGCCGAGGCGAAGCAGGCCAAGCCCCGCCGGGTGGTACGCCGCTGACCGTCCCCGCCAGCCGGCCTCGGGTCACTGCGGGGCGACCCGGGTCTGGTAGGTGTGGTGGGTGGTGAAGCCGAGCCGCCGGTAGAGCGACACGGCACTCTCGTTGTGCTCCTCGACCTGGAGGAACGCCCGGGTCGCGCCGAGCCCGCCGGCCCACTCCGCCAGCGCCCGGATCATCTGCTGGGCCAGCCCCTGCCGGCGGGCCTGCGGCACCACCTCGATCAGGCTCAGCCCCAGCCACCGGCCCTGGCCGGTGACGGTGCCCCGGGCCACCGCGACGAGTTCCCGTTCGGCGCCGGGACGGCCGGCGGGCGGCGCGGCGTACAGGTGGACGAAGCGGACCTGCCGCACGGCGGTGAGGATGTGCCGGGCGGCGGCCGGCAACTCGGCCGGGTCGTCCGCGTCCGGCAGTCCGGGCGGGGCCGGCGACCCGGGGCGGGTGTCCGGGATCGGCGGGCGTCCGGCGGAGCTGTCGGGCGCCGCGTCGAGCCGGGCGTGGTCGCGACTCTGCTTCGCCTTGCGCCGGGCGGCCAGCGCGTACCAGCCGGCTGACGGGGACTCGGCCAGTTCCGGCACCGGCAGGTTCGGCCGGGCCGGGACGGCGTCCAGGATCGTCGCCAGCGGGGCGGTCTGGACGAGTACGAGTGGCCGGGCCGACCAGCCCCGCTCGTCGAGTGCGGCGCCGACCGGTGCGGCCAGCGGCAGCGGCACGTTGACCATGGGTGGCCGGCGCCGCTCGGCGTACCAGTGCACGACCGCGTCGATCGCCTCGTCGAGCGGCCGGTCCGGGTCGCCCACCGGCAGCGCGGTGTTCGCCCGCCCGGACCAGCCCTCGGCGGTACGCAGCAGCCAGTCGCCGAGCCGCTCGCGTACCGGGGCGGGCCACGCCTCGTCCGAGGCGAGTTCGAGTTCGACCACCGCCGTCGCGTTCGGGCGGCGGGCCGGCGGTACCCGCTTGGCCCGGTGCACCTCGCCGAGCGGCACCCGGAGCGGCCCGTTCGCGGTGGCCAGCGTGAGATGGGTCTCGGTCAGGTCGACCAGTTCGCCGAGAGCGTCGCTGAACAGGGTACGTCCGCTCTGATTTCCGACAATCCGGCGAACTACGATCCGGTGTCCCACATCGCGGCGTCCGAGCACGATCGACCCCCTCCCCGGCGACATACTAGGCTCTTACCGTCGCGGTCGATCGCGGCGTGGCTTGCGGAGGAGAAGATCGGTGACCTACATCATCGCCGAGCCGTGCGTGGATGTGCTCGACAAAGCGTGCATCGAGGAGTGCCCGGTCGACTGCATCTACGAAGGCAACCGGATGCTCTACATCCACCCCGACGAGTGTGTCGACTGCGGGGCGTGCGAGCCGGTCTGCCCGGTGGAAGCGATCTTCTACGAAGACGACGTGCCGGAGCAGTGGAAGGACTACACCACCGCGAACTACGAGTTCTTCGAGGACCTCGGTTCGCCGGGTGGGGCTTCCAAGACCGGCAAGATCGAGAAGGACACCCCGTTCGTCGCGGCCCAGCCGCCGCGAGGTGAGCACTGAGCGGCACGACACCGGCTGCCGGCCGGACACCATCCGGCCGTACCGGCAACCTGCCCGACTTCCCGTGGGATCTGCTCCAGCCGGCGAAGGCGCTGGCCGGGCGGCACCCGGACGGGATCGTCGACCTCTCGATCGGCACTCCGGTCGACCCGGTGCCCGGCGCGATCCGGGCCGCCCTGGCGGCGGCCTCGGACGCGCCCGGCTATCCGCTGACCGCCGGCTCCCCGGCACTGCGGGCGGCGCTCACCGAGTGGGTGGCCCGTTACTGCGGGGCCGATCCGGAGACCGTCGGGGTGCTGCCGACCATCGGTTCCAAGGAGCTGGTCGGCTGGCTGCCGACCCTGCTCGGGCTCGGTCCCGGCGACGTGGTGGTGATCCCGCAGGTCTGCTACCCGACCTACGAGGTCGGGGCCCGGCTGGCCGGCGCGGAGGTGGTCCGGGCCGACTCCCTGACCGCGCTCGGCCCCGACCCCCGGGTACGCCTGGTCTGGGTCAACTCGCCGTCCAACCCGACCGGTCGGGTCCTGCCGCCGGAGCACCTGCGCAAGGTGGTCGACTGGGCCCGCGAGCGCGGCGTGCTGGTGGCCAGCGACGAGTGCTACCTCTCGCTGGGCTGGGAGGAGACGCCGACCTCGATCCTCGATCCGGCGGTCTCCGGCGGCGACCACGCCAACCTGCTGGCGGTGCACTCGCTCTCCAAGCGCTCCAACCTGGCGGGTTACCGGGCCGGTTTCGTCGCAGGTGACCGGACGCTGGTCGACGCCCTGCTCGCGGTACGCAAGCACGCCGGGATGATCGTGCCGGCTCCGGTGCAGGCGGCGATGGTGGCGGCGCTCGGCGACGAGGAGCACGTGGCCGAGCAGCGCATCCGATACTCCGCCCGCCGCGAGTTGCTGCGGGACGCGCTGGTCAAGGCCGGCTTCGAGATCGAATACTCCTCGGCCGGGCTCTACCTGTGGGCCACCCGGGGCGAGGACTGCTGGGCCACGGTGGACTGGCTCGCCCAGCGGGGGATCCTGGTCGCGCCCGGCGCCTTCTACGGCCCGACCGGTGACCGGCACGTCCGGGTCGCGCTCACCGCGACCGACGAGCGGGTCGCCGCCGTCGCCGACAGGCTCGCCGCCTGACCGCCTGACCGCCTGACCGCCTGACCGGCTGATCGCTTGATCGCCTGGCCGGCTGGTCGCTTGGCCGGCTGACCGCAGCGCGGCTGGTGGGCTGGCGTCGGTCCGCCGCTATCGGTAGGCCGCCCCCGTACACCGGACCTATCGGGTAGGCCGCCGCGTACACCGGGCCGGAGAGCGCTCTCGGAAATTTCGGCGGCACCGCTTGACGTCGTGGCAACACGCTGGCAACGATGTATGCACATCTTTCGCGCTCCGGCGATCGCCGGTGGCGCGGGCCATAGGGCGTGACACGGCGGACCGCCCGGTCGACGAAGGGACCGGTCCGTGCGTAGGACACCACGATCCTGGCTCGGCGCTGCGCTGAGCATGCTTCTCGTACTCGTCGGGGTGGTGGTCACGCCGCCTGCGGCGAGTGCCGCCCCCGCCTTCACCGTGCTGGTCTTCTCCAAGACCGCAGGCTTCCGGCACGGCTCGATCGGCCCCGGCATCGCGGCCATCCAGCAACTCGGTGCCGCCAACAACTTCGCCGTCGAGGCGACCGAGGACGCCGGAGCGTTCACCGACGCCAACCTGGCCCGGTTCGACGCCGTCGTCTGGCTCTCCACCACCGGGGACGTACTCGACACCGCACAGCAGGGCGCCTTCCAACGGTTCATCCAGGCCGGCGGGGGATACGTCGGGGTGCACGCCGCCTCGGACACCGAGTACGACTGGCCGTGGTACGGCGGGCTGGTCGGGGCGTACTTCGCCTCGCATCCGGCGCCGCAGCCGGCCACCATCAAGGTCGCCGACCGGGTGCACCCGTCCACCCGTTCGCTGCCGCTGCGCTGGAACCGCAGCGACGAGTGGTACAACTTCCGGGCCAACCCGCGCGGCAAGGTGCACGTGCTGGCCACGCTGGACGAGACGACGTACACCGGTGGGGGCAACGGGCACGACCACCCGATCGCCTGGTGCCACAACTACGACGGCGGGCGGTCCTGGTACACCGGCGGCGGGCACACCGACGAGTCGTTCGCCGAGCCGCAGTTCCGGACCCACCTGCTCGGCGGGCTGCGCAGCGCGGCCGGGGCCGAGCCCGGGGTCTGCGGCGGCACCGTGGACAGCAGTTTCCAGCAGGTCACCCTGGCCAAGGGGGTGGCCGAGGTCGGCGAGCCGATGAGCCTGACCGTGCTGCCCGACCGGGGCGTACTGCACACCGCCCGGGACGGCACGATCCGGCACACCGACGCGGTCGGCAACACCAAGATCGCCGCCCGGCTCGCCGTCTACACCGGCGACGAGGAGGGGTTGCAGGGCATCAAGGCCGACCCGAACTTCGCCACCAACCGCTGGGTGTACGCCTTCTACGCGCCACCGCTGAACACCCCCGGCGGCGGCGCCCCGGCCACCGGTACGCCGGCCGACTTCGCCCCGTGGAACGGCGTGAACCGGCTCTCCCGGTTCACCGTACGGGCCGACAACACCATCGACCTGGCCAGCGAGACGCTGGTGCTGGACGTGCCGACCAGTCGCGGGATGTGCTGCCACGTCGGCGGGGACATCGACTTCGACGCCGCCGGCAACCTCTACCTCTCCACCGGCGACGACACCAACCCGTTCGACTCGGCCGGGTTCAGCCCGATCGACGAGCGGGCCGGCCGGAACCCGGCGTTCGACGCCCAGCGGACCTCGGCGAACAGCAACGACCTGCGCGGCAAGGTGCTGCGGATCAGGCCGAGCGCGACCGGCGGCTACACCGTGCCGGCCGGCAACATGTTCGCGCCCGGCACGGCGAACACCCGGCCGGAGATCTACGCGATGGGCTTCCGCAACCCGTTCCGGATGAGCGTGGACAAGGCGACCGGCGCGGTCTACCTCGGCGACTACGGGCCGGACTCCGGCACCGCCGACCCGAACCGGGGACCGGCCGGGCAGGTGGAGTTCGCCCGGATCACCGCGCCCGGGTTCTACGGCTGGCCGTACTGCACGGGGAACAACGACGCGTACAACGAGTTCACCTTTCCGAGCGGGCCGTCGGGGCCGAAGTACAACTGTGCGGGCGGGCCGACCAACGACTCGCCGAACAACACCGGAATCCGTACGCTGCCGCCGGCGATTCCGGCCTGGCTGCCGTACACCGGGTCGCAGCCGGTGGAGTTCCAGGGCGGCGGGCTGTCGCCGATGGCCGGGCCGGTCTACCGGTACAACCCGGCGTCGACCTCCGAGGTGGCCTTCCCGCAGTACTACGACGGCACGTTCTTCGCCGGTGAGTTCGGCCGGCGCTGGATCAAGAACATCGTGCTGGACGAGGCGGGCAAGCCCTTCAAGATCAATCCGTTCCCGTGGACCGGTACCCAGGTGATGGACATGGAGTTCGGCCCGGACGGCGCGCTCTACGTCCTCGACTACGGCACCGGCTTCTTCAACGGCGACGAACACTCGGCGGTCTACCGCATCGAGTACGCCCGCAGTGGTCGCGCCCCGCAGCCGAAGATCGCGGCCAGCCCGACCTCCGGGGTGGCGCCACTGCCCGTCACCTTCTCCTCGGCCGGCACCCTCGACCCGGACGGCGACCCGATCAGCTACGCCTGGGACTTCGACGGCAACGGCAGCACCGACTCCACCGCGCCGAACCCGACCTTCACCTACACCACCAACGGCACCCGGAGCGCCACACTGACCGTCCGGGACTCGACCGGCAAGACCGCCACCGCCAGCGTGGTGATCACGGTCGGCAACACCGCCCCGACCGTCCGGCTGGAGCTGCCGGCCAACGGTCAGACGTTCACCTTCGGCGACACCGTGCCGTACCGGGTGGTGGTCACCGACCCGCAGGACGGCACCATCGACTGCTCGCGGGTCAAGGTCAGCTATCTGCTCGGGCACGACGCGCACGCACACCTGCTGACCAGCGCGCAGGGTTGCACCGGCACGCTGCGTACGCTGGCCGACGGCGAGCACGACGTCTCGGCCAACATCTTCGGCGTCTTCGACGCCGAGTACACCGACAACGGCGGGGGTGGCCAGGCGCCGCTGACCACGCACGCGCAGAGCATCCTGCAACCACGGGTACGCCAGGCCGAGCACTACTCGTCGAGCAGCGGCGTACAGACCAGTGCGCCGGGGCAGGCGCACGGCGGCCGGGCGGTCGGGTACATCGACAACGGGGACTGGATCGCGTTCAGCCCGTACAACCTGACCGGGGTACGGTCGTTCTCGGCCCGGGTCGGCGCGAACGTCGGCGGGCACACCCTGGAGTTCCGGGTCGGCTCGCCCACCGGCCAGTTGATCGGCTCGGCGACCGTGCCGGCGACCGGCGGCTACGGCGAGTTCCGTGCGGTGACCGGTGGCATCACCGCGCCGACCGGAACGCACGAGCTGTACCTGGTGTTCCGGGGCACCGGTGGCGGGCTCTACGACATCGACGAGTTCACCCTGTCCGGCGAGGGCGGCGGGCCGGGGCCGGATCCGGAGCCGACCGGCAACCTGGCGCTGAACCGGCCGACCACCGCGTCGAGCGTGCAGGGCGCCGACGTACCCGCCTCGGCGGCGGTGGACGGCAACCCGGCCACCCGGTGGGGTTCGGCGTTCGCCGACCCGCAGTGGATCACCGTCGACCTCGGGGCGTCGTACCAGCTCAGTCGGGTACGGCTGAACTGGGAGGCGGCGTACGGCAGCGCGTACCAGATCCAGACCTCGGCCGACGGCACCGCCTGGACCACGGTGAAGACGGTGACCGGCGCGGACGGCGGCATCGACGACCACACCGGGCTTACCGGCACCGGCCGGTACGTCCGGATCAACGGCACCGCCCGGGGCACCGGCTTCGGCTACTCGCTCTGGGAGTTCGAGGTCTACGGCACCCCGTCCGGCGGCCCGAGTGGTGGCGGCAACCTGCTGCTGAACAAGCCGGCCACCGCGTCCAGTACGGAGGGTGCCGACGTGCCCGCCTCGGCGGCGGTGGACGGCAACCCGGCGACCCGCTGGTCATCACTGTTCACAGATCCACAGTGGATTCGGGTGGACCTCGGCTCGGCGCAGCCGATCGGTCGGGTCAAGCTGGTCTGGGAGGCGGCGTACGGCAGCGCGTACCAGATCCAGACCTCGGCCGACGGCACCGCCTGGACCACGGTGAAGACGGTGACCGGCGCCGACGGCGGCACCGACGAGCACACCGGGCTCGGCGCGAACGGCCGCTACCTGCGGATCAACGGCACCGCCCGGGGTACCGGCTACGGCTACTCACTCTGGGAACTGGAGGCGTACCAGAGCTGACGATCGGATCATAGTAGCGATTACCGGTGGGTGGCCGGACGTTCGGCCACCCACCGGAACCCGCACTCTCCGGCTCGACCCGGCACGCGGGTGCGGGACGAGACGCCAGCCGCGCGCCGCGTCGCTGCTGCGTACGCTCTGGTGGAGGCCGTACAGGACCTCTGCACCCTCCTGCCCGCTGAGGAAATCGGGCTACATCCTTCGCCTGACGCCGCGTTCTGGCTGGATTCGCTCGGGCGACCTGCGGCGGGTCAACAGCAGGACGAGCCCGCCGGTGACGGTCAGCGCCGTTCCGGCCAGCAGTGGAAGCCAGACCGGGTTGCCGGTGACCGGAAGATCACCCTCGGCGTAGTACCCGAAGACTGTCGAGGCCGACCCCGTGGGTGTGGTGACGAGAAGTTGGGTCTGCCCGGCCGGGCACGGCGGAGCGGTGAAGGTGAGGACGTTTCCGGCCGAGTTGACCTGGACCCTGGCCGGCGGAAGGTCGATGTCGCAGATCCGTACGCTGGTCTGGCCCGGTACGAACCCGACCCCGGTGACCGTGACCGCGAACGCGCCCTGCGTCGAGCCGCTCTCCGGGGCGACCGAGTTGATCCCCACGATCGGCTGAGCCACGGCGGAGAGCGTGGAACTGGTCCGGGCGGTCGCGTCACCGGCCGCCGCGTGCGCCGCCGACGGGCCGAGGCTGGCGAGGCTCGTGAGTGCCAGCGTCAGCAGTGCCGTCGAAGCCGCTCGCCGGAGATGTCCCATGGTCTTCCCCTGTTCGAGTGCAGCCGGAGACCCCTCTGGCCGAGAGGTGCTGACCGGAACAACGAGCCGGTAAAAGGGAAGTCACGGGGCGAATTCGGGCGAATCTCGGCGCGACGGGATGCTGTGGGTGCGTACCAGAGTGCTCAGTGCCAGTTCCGGCGAAGCCAGCGGCGCACCAGCGGCGGCACGATCCAGGAGTAGACGCAGAGCAGCAGCCACAGCAGCCCGAGTACCGCCGAGATCGTGGGCAGACCGGCCGCGCGCAGCCCGAAGACCACGAGGATCACGCCCAGCCAGACCTTCAGCGGGCCGAAGCGCAGCACCGGCCGGATCGGCAGCATCAGCGGATGTCGCGCGATCCTCAGCTCCAGCGCGGACTCGGCGAACGCCTGCTCGGTGGGTCTCGACGCGGCGGCCTGCCGGTAGCCCTCGTACGCCGTGTCGAGTCGGCCACGGGCGGCACTGGTGCCGCCGAGCAGCGCGTGCGCCGCCGGATTTTCCGGGTGGGCGGCGACGAATTCGCGGCTGATCCGCTCGGCAGCGCGATCGTCTCCACGGTTGTAGGCGACCTGGATGCGGGTGGCGTACACGATCGGCGCCTCCGGTTCCACCGCCGCCGCCCGCTCGACGAGCTTCGCCGCCTTGTCCACCTGGCCGTTGGCCGCGCAGACGTCGGCGTAGGTGCAGAGCAGGTCGACGTCGTGCGGTGCCTGCGCCAGTCCGTCGAGCAGTGCCCGCTCGGCGACCTGTGGACGACCCAGCCGATGCTCGGCCCGGCCCAGGTGCCACAGCAGGTCGGGGTGCGGTCCGGCGGCGGCCAGCCCGGCGCTCGCGGCCTCGACGACCTCGGACCAGCGGTCCAGTTGGCCCAGCGCGGCGCAGCGCAGCAGGGTCGCGGGCACCTCGACCGCCTCGTCGGCGGGCAGCCTGGACAACTCCGCCAGGGCCTCCTGCGGCCGGTCCGTCAGCAGCAGTGCCTCGGCCCGGGCCAGGACCGGTGACGGCGCGGTCATCGGACCAGCACCAGGATGAGGACGGCCTCCAGCACACCGAAGCCGATGCCTGCGGCGAAGCCGGGGCCGACCAGGCTGGCGGGCTCGCCACCCCGATACGAGTAGACCCGGAACGGCGCGCGCTGGAAGAACAGCACCGCCAACCAGACGAGCGCGCCGGTGACCATGCCGGCCAGCCGCACCGCGGAGTTGCCGTCGACGGCCGCGCTGACCGCGAGCCGACCGCCGAAACCCACCAGCCCGGCCGCGCCGACGACGAGCAGGCGGTGGCCGGCCAGTCCGAGCCGCCGGCCGTTGAGTACGCCCAGCGTGGCTGCGGCCAGCGGGCCGCCGAAGACGGCTGGGTACAGGATCGACTCCGGCCGCCACGGCGGTCTGCCGGGCGCGGGCCGCTCCTGGATCGTCGGGCTGAACAGCTCGTCCTGCATCGGGTCCCCATCTCTGCCGCTCGACGGCGCCGGCACAGCATAATGACCGTCCTGGAACGACCCGTCGATCGAGATCACGGCTGCGGGGTCAGCCGGCCGGCCTGCCGTCGTGCCGCACGCGGACTAGGGTGGGCGGATGACCGAGCAACCCTTCGTGCTGGTCCGGGGCGAGGTGGTCCGGGAGGTTCCGCCGGAGGTCGCCCGCTTCTCGGTGACGGTCGCCGCCCGGGACAAGGATCGTCCGGCGGCACTGTCCCGGCTCGCCGAGCGGTCCGCGGCGGTCCGGGTGCTGATCGACGGCTACGGCGACGCGATCGAGCGCCGGGAGACCGGCGACCTGTGGGTACGCCCCGAACTGAAGCGGTCCGGCGAGAAGGTCACCGGGTACGCCGGCAGCGCCACCACCACCGTCACGGTGACCGACTTCGGGGTGCTCGGCGAGTTGATGCTCCGGCTCGCCGACCAGGACCAGACCACCGTCGCCGGCCCCTGGTGGGAGCTGCGGCCAACCAGCCCGGCACACCGGGAGGCACGGCGGGCCGCCGTCGCGGAGGCGATCACCCGAGCCCGGGAGTACGCCGACGCGCTCGGCGCCGAGGTCACCGGCCTGCTGCACCTCTCCGACGCCGGCCTCACCGCACAGCCGGTGATGATGACCCGGGCCGCGCACACCATGGGCTACCGGGCGGCCGGCGGGGCACCGCCGGAACTCGAACTCGACCCGCAGGTGCAGACCGTGCACGCCACCGTCGAGGCCCGGTTCGCGATCACCCCGCCGATCCTGACCGGCGGACAAATGCCGGTGCGCGACACTGCCGCTCCGGGCTAGCCTGACGCCCATGTCCGCCACGACCCGACTCATGCGCCGGCCCCGGAGGGGCCGCAGCTAGGTCGCGCGCGGACAACCCGCCCGCGTCGAACGGGCCTCTCGATTCCTTCGAGGGGCCCGTTTCGCCGTGCGTGGGGCCGGGCCCCTCCCGACACCTCGTGGAGGACGCCATGACCTACCTGACCACACCGATCTACTACGTCAACGACCTGCCGCACGTCGGGCACGCGTACAGCACGGTGCTGGCCGACGCGCTGGCCCGCTGGGAGCGGTTGTGTGGGCGACCGGCCCGGCTGGTCACCGGCACCGACGAGCACGGCGCCAAGGTGCGGCGGGCGGCGGCGGAGGCCGGAATCGCGCCGGCAACGCTGGCCGAACGCACCGCCGGCCGGTTCCGGTCCACCTGGGACCGGCTCGGCATCGGGTACGACGAGTTCGTCCGTACCACCTCCGCCCGGCACCGGCAGACGGTGACGGAACTACTGACCCGGGTGCACGACGCCGGTCACCTCCGCCCCGGCCGGTACGACGGGCGGTACTGCGTCGGCTGTGAGGCGTACACGCCGGAGCTGGTCTGTCCGGTGCACGGCCGGCCGACCGAGCTGGTCGGCGAGGAGAACTGGTTCTTCCGGCTCTCCGAGTTCGCCGGCCCGCTCGCCGAGTGGTTCGACCGGTGCCCGGACGCGGTCCGGCCGGCGAGTCGCCGCAACGAGGCGCTGGGCTGGCTGCGCCGGGGACTGACCGACTTCTCCATCAGCCGGGCCGGCCTGGACTGGGGCATCCCGCTGCCCTGGGACCCGACCCAGGTGACGTACGTCTGGTTCGACGCGCTCGGCAGCTATCTCACCGCCGCCGGCTGGCCGTCGCCGGAGTTCACCCGCTGGTGGCCGGCGCGGCACGTGATCGGCAAGGACATCCTGCGGTTCCACGCGATCTACTGGCCGGCGATCCTGCTCGCCGCCGACCTGCCGCTGCCGGAGCGGATCACCGTGCACGGCTTCCTGCTGCAACGCGGCAGCAAGATCGCGAAATCGGGGGAGCGGACCGTCGCCCTGGACGACCTGCTCGACCGGTTCGGGCCGGAAGGGCTCCGCTACCACCTGCTCCGGGACAACCCGGTCGGCCCGGACGGGGAGTTCTCGGTCGCCTCGGTCGAGGCACGCTACAACGCAGACCTGGCGAACACGCTCGGCAACCTGCTCTCCCGGGTGACCGCGCTGGTGGTGTCCCGGTGCGCCGGGACCGGCCCGGCGCCGGGCCGGCGTTCCCCGCTCGCCCCGGTCGCCGCCGAGTGTGCCGGGGCGAGTGCGGACGGCTGGACGGCCGGTCAGCCCGCCGACGCGCTGGCCGCCGCGTGGCGACTGGTGGCGGCGACCAACTCGTACCTGGTCGCGGCGCAGCCGTGGCGGTTGCCGGTCGGCTCGGCCGAGGCGGCCACGGTACTCGGCGACGCGCTGGAGGCGCTGCGGATCGTCGCCGTACTCGCCGCACCGGCGGTGCCTGGGACGTCGGCCCGGATCTGGCGCCAGATCGGGCTCGACGGGTACGCCCCGCGGGTCCCCGACGATCTCGCCTGGGGCGGATATCCGGGCGACTGCCGGGTCGGCCGGGCCGCGCCGCTCTTTCCCCGGCTTCCGACCGGCGGGCCCGGGCTCGCGACCGGGCAGTAGTCGACAGCCGGGGCGGTGGGATAGTTCCCGGATGCGTCCCGAACCGTTCGCACACACCATGGACCAGTTGGTGGCCCGGGCCCGCGCGCTGGCGTCGACCGGGCCACGCCGGCTGCTCGGCATCACCGGCGCACCCGGTGCGGGCAAGTCGACCCTGGCCGGGCTGCTGGTGGCGGCGCTGCCCGGCGTCGCCGAACTGGTGCCGATGGACGGGTTCCACCTGGCCGACGCCGAACTGCACCGGCTCGGCCGGCACGCCCGCAAGGGTGCGCTCGACACCTTCGACGGTGCCGGCTTCGTCGCGCTGCTGCGCCGGCTGCGGGCCGGCACCGAGACGGTGTACGCGCCGGAGTTCCGCCGCGAGATCGAGGAGCCGGTCGCCGGGGCGATCCCGGTGCCGCCGACGGTGCCGCTGCTGGTGGTGGAGGGGAACTACCTGCTGGTACCGGAACCGCCCTGGGCCGAGGTACGCGACCTCCTCGACGAGGTGTGGTTCCTGGACCTCGACGAGACCGAACGGTTGCGCCGGTTGACCGAGCGGCACATCGCGTTCGGCCGGGAACCGGTCGAGGCGGCGGACCGGGCCCGGGGCACCGACCAGCGCAACGCCGAGCTGATCGCCGGTACCGTCGGCCGGGCGGACCTGGTCGTCCGGATGGCACCGTCCAATCCGGCCTGAGGCCGGTCCACTGCCCTCGGTCGGCGACGCGTGATCCGGGCCCGTCCCCGGTGTGCCGATCCGACCCCGTCTCCGGTGATCCATTCCGACCTGTCGCCGTAGGTCCCGGATTGCTCACTGCCCATCGGTCGATACCAGTACCCGGCGGGGTGATAGCGAAGCGCATCGAGGACTGGTAGACCGATCGGCAAGCTGTTTCGACCGTGTTGCACGCCGTCGGCGACGATCGGCAGGAGAGCCGTGTCAGTTCGGAAACTGTTGGCCGGGTACGCCGGGGTGAACGGCGCGCTGCTGGTGGCCTTCTACGCGCTGCCGGCGCCGCGTCCACTGGTGACCGCCGCGTTCGGGGTCACCAGCATGGTGGCCGTGGCGGTCGGCATCCGGCGGTACCGGCCGAACCGCGCGTACTCCTGGTGGCTGCTCGGCACCGCGCTCGGGATCTTCGCCGTCGGCGACACCGTCTACCTGCTCGCCGCGAATCTTCCGCTCGGCGACTCCCGGGCCGACTCCGGGCTCGTCTCGGACTTCTTCTACCTGGTGATGGTGCCGTTGATCGGTGCCGGACTGCTCGGGCTGACCCGCTCCACCACCGGGGCCCGGGACCGGTCCGGGCT
The DNA here is from genome assembly GCF_016862915.1 of Plantactinospora endophytica. Lineage (GTDB taxonomy): Bacteria > Actinomycetota > Actinomycetes > Mycobacteriales > Micromonosporaceae > Plantactinospora > Plantactinospora endophytica. Next base: position 204,994 of record NZ_BONW01000002.1, read on the forward strand.
GCTCGACTTCCTGATCTTCACCACCGCCGGCGCCTTCCTGCTCTGGGTACTCGTGATCCGGCCGTACCTGATCGGTCCGGGGACGAGCACGTTCGAGCAGTCGGTGCTGGCCGCGTACGCGCTGCTCGACGTGCTGCTGCTGGCCACCGCCGTACGGGTGGCGGTGACCTCGCGGGGCAGCGTCGCCGGGCTGCTGCTGGCGGCCGGCGCGGCCGGAATGCTGATCTCCGACCTCGTCTACGGCGCCGCGCTGCTGCGCGGTGACTGGCAGCCGGGCGGCCCGACCGAGTTGGGCTGGCTCTCCTTCTACGTCGCCTGGGGCGCCGCCGCGCTGCACCCGTCGATGGCGACGCTGACCGAGCCGGCCGCCCCGCCGGACAGCGAGATCGACAAGGGCCGGCTGGTCCTGCTCGGCATCGCCGCCACGCTCGCCCCGGCGATGCTGCTCTACGAGGTGCTCAACGGCGACGTCCGGGACGGTTCGGTGATCGCCGTCGTCGGCGGTGTGGTCTTCGCCCTGGTGCTGACCCGGCTCGGCGACGCGGTGGACGGCCACCGGCAGGCGGTCGCCCGGGAGCGGAGCCTGCGGCAGTCCGGCGCCGAACTGGTGGCCGCGACCGACGCCGCCGGGGTCCGCCGGGCGGTACGGACCGCCGTGGCCCGGCTGGTGCCCCGGCAGTCCGCACACCGGATGGTCTTCTCGATCAACCACACCGACGGGGTACCGGCCGCCGCGATGAGCATCTGGGGTCCGGGGATGGCCAGCCCGTCCCCGTTCTATCCGGCGCCGACCGCTGCCGCCGCCCGGCGCAGCCGGCTGCTCCGGGTCCGGACCCTGCAACCGGCGCTGGCCGAGCAACTCGGGGGCTTCGAGACGGTCGCGCTCTGCCCGCTGGTCGGCGACGGCCGGGTCGGTGCCGGCGAGGGCGGCCGGGCCAGCGGGGCACCCCGGGTCGGTGCGCTGCTGGTGGCCACCGACAGCCGGCTGCTGCCGACGCTGCGGGACTCGCTGGAGGTGCTGGCCGCGCAGGCGGCGATGGCACTGGAACGGATCAGCCTGGCCCAGGAGATCAACCGCCGGGACAGCGAGGCGTACTTCCGCAGCCTGGTGCAGAACGCGGCCGACGTGATCCTGATCGTCGACGACGACCACCAGGTCCGGTACGCCAGCCCGTCGGTACGGACGGTGCTCGGCATCGAGCCGGCGGACTGCACCGACCTGGCCACCGTGCTCTCCCCCGAGGACCAGCTCCCGGTCGTCGCCCTGCTCGACTCGGCCCTCGCCGACGCGGACCGTCGCGCACTCGACTGGAGCGTACGGCGGCCCGACGGGCAGCGGGTGCAGCTCGAGGTGACCTGTCGGGACCTGCGAAAGGACCGCACGGTACGCGGCTTCGTGCTGACCATGCGGGACATCACCGAGCGGGTACGGCTGGAGCAGGAGCTGACCCACCGGGCGGTGCACGACTCGCTGACCGGGCTGGCCAACCGGGCGTCCTATCAGGACCAGGTGTACGAGGCGGTGGAGAAGGCCCGGGACGGCGACCGTACCGTCGGCACGCTCTCCATCGACCTGGACGAGTTCACCGCCGTCAACGACACCCACGGGCACGCCATCGGCGACGCGCTGCTGATCGCCGCCGGGGAGCGGCTGCGCGAGATCGTCGGCCCGAACGACCTGGTGGCCCGGCTCGGCGGCGACGAGTTCGCGGTGCTGATCCCGGAGGCGGACGATCCGGAGCAGGTCGAGCGGGTCGCAGACCACCTGGTCCGGGCGCTCGCCGAACCGCTGGAGGTCGGCGACACCGTGGTCAACGGGTCGGTCAGCATCGGGGTGGCCACCAGCGCCGACGCGAGCGACGCCGGTGAGCTGCTGCAACGCGCCGACCTGGCGCTATACGTCGCCAAGGGGGCCGGCAAGGGGCGCTGGTGCCGCTACCAGTCCGAGCTGCACACCGCGATCGTGGAGCGGCTGGAGCTGCGGGCCGCGCTGACCGAGGCGGTGCAGAAGCTCAGCTTCTCGGTCGACTACCAGCCGATCGTGGACATGCGTACCGGGGTGGCGGTCGGGTTCGAGGCGCTGGCCCGGTGGCACCATCCGGCCCGGGGACCGGTGCCGCCGGAGCTGTTCATCGGGCTGGCCGAGGAGACCGGGCTGATCGAGCCGATCGGGGACTACGTGTTGCGCCAGGCGGCCGGTGCGGTGGCCCGCTGGCGGGCGGAGCGGGGCGACATGAGTGCGCCGTACGTGAGCATCAACGTCTCGGCCCGGCAACTCCGTACCCCGGGCTTCGTCGGCACCGTACGCGGGGCGCTGGCCGCCGCCGAGGTACCGCCGGACCGGGTGATGCTGGAGATCACCGAGAGCCTGCTGCTGCGGGACCAGGAGCCGGTCTGGGCCGAGTTGTCCGAGCTGCGCTCCCTCGGCCTGCGGGTCGCCATCGACGACTTCGGCACCGGGTTCTCGTCGCTGAGCTACCTCCAGCAGATGCCGGCCGACGTACTCAAGATCGACCGGTCGTTCACCGAGACGGTGGCCTCGTCGCGGCGGCAGCGGCTGCTGGTGGAGGGGATCATCCGACTGGCCGGCACGCTGGGCCTGGACATCATCGCCGAGGGGGTGGAGACCGAGGCGGTCCGGACCATCCTGCTCGACATGGGCTGCGCCTCTGGCCAGGGCTACCTCTTCTCCCGGCCGCTCAAGGACCGGGACGTACTGGGCTGGCTCGGCGACGGGCCCGCGCCCGGCGCCCTGCCCAAGCCCCGCCCGGCCACCGACTGACGCCGGCCACCGACTGGCGCCGGCTGCCGGCCGGTCGCTCCTGGCCGGGCTGCTGCCGAGGACGTTCCGAGCGGTGGGGAAGCTGGCGACGCGTTCAGTCGGCCGTCGGGGTCACCGAACGCTGGACCCGGGCCGGGTTGCCGACCGCGACGACGCCGGGCGGCAGGTCCCGGGTGACCACGCTGCCGGCGCCGACCACGGTGTCCGGGCCGATGGTGACGCCGCCGAGCACGATCACCCCGCCGCCGAGCCAGACGTTGTCGCCGACGGTGATCGGCCGGGCCGCCTCCCAGCCGGCCCGGCGCTGCGCCGGATCGAGCGGGTGGTACGGGGTGAGCAGTTGCACGTTCGGCCCGATCTGGACGTCGGCGCCGATCTCGATGGCGGCGACGTCGAGCAGTACGGCGTTGAAGTTCAGGTACGACCGGTCGCCGATCCGGATCTGCGTGCCGTAGTCGCAGTAGAAGGGCGGCCGGACCACCACCCGGTCACCGACCGCACCGAGCAGGGCGCGCAACAGTGCCTGGTGCCGCTCCGGCCGGTCGGCCGGGGTCGAGTTGTAGTCCTGCACCAGCAGGGCGGCGCGGCGGGTCAGCGCGACGAGTTCCGGGTCGTCTGCCCGGTAGAGGTCACCGGCGAGCATCCGCTCCCGCTGGGAGCGCGGATCCGCGCCGGAGGCCATCACCGGACCGGCCCGCTCAGTCGTTGGCGTGCAGCGCGGCGTTCAGCTCGATGCCCCGGCCGGTACGCGGCTTCGCCTCCAGCGCGCCGGTCACCGAGTTGCGCCAGAACAGCAGCCCGTCGACCCCGGACAGCTCGCGGGCCTTGACCACCCGGCCGTCCGGCAGGGTCACCTTGGAACCGGCGGTGATGTAGCAGCCGGCCTCGACCACACAGTCGTCGCCGAGCGAGATGCCGATCCCGGCGTTGGCGCCGAGCAGGCTCCGCTCGCCGATCCGGACCTTCTCCTTGCCGCCGCCGGAGAGGGTACCCATGATCGAGGCGCCCGCGCCGACGTCGGAGCCGTCCCCGACCACCACACCGGCGACGATCCGGCCCTCCACCATCGAGGCGCCCAGGGTGCCGGCGTTGAAGTTGCAGAAGCCCTCGTGCATCACGGTGGTGCCGCTGGCCAGGTGCGCGCCGAGGCGTACCCGGTCGGCGTCGGCGATCCGGACCCCGGACGGGACGACGTAGTCGGTCATCCGGGGGAACTTGTCGACCCCGTAGACGGCCAGGTGCCGGCCGGCGGCCCGCTCGATCACCCGCAGCTCGTCGACCCGCTCCGGCGGGCACGGCCCGGCCGAGGTCCAGGCGACGTTCGCCAGCAGGCCGAAGATGCCGTCGAGGTTCAGCTCGTTGGGCCGGACCAGGCGGTGGGAGAGCAGGTGCAGCCGGAGGTACGCGTCGGCGGCGTCCTTGATCGGGTCGGCCAGCGAGCCGATCTCGGTGACCACCACGGCGGTACGCAGCCCCGGCAGCGCCCGGTCGCCGATCGCACCCGGCGGCAGGTCGAGTACGTCACCGTCCTCGCCGGCCACCAGCGGAGAGGAACCGAGGCCGAGCTTGCCGGTCGGATACCACGTGTCGAGCACCTGGTCCCCGGCGAGCGTGGCCACTCCGATTCCCCAGGCGGGCTGTTCGGTCGTCACCGGGTCTACCTCTCCGTCATCCGTCTGGAACTCCGGCTCAGCCGTGAGTGTGGAACGTCATTTCCGGGCCTCGGACGCGTCCCGCCGATACGACCTTGACGGTACCGTCTCCCACCATGGAGAACCCGCTCACCCCCGAGGTGTTGGCCGATCCGGTGGCGTTGACCCGCGCCCTGGTCGACATCGAGTCCGTCTCGCGCGACGAGAAGGAGATCGCGGACTGCGTCGAGGAGGTGCTCAGGAACGTCCCGCACCTGACCGTGGCGCGGCACAGCAACACGATCATGGCCCGTACCGACCTGGGTCGGGCCCAGCGGGTGGTGCTGGCGGGGCATCTCGACACCGTGCCGCTGAACAACAACTTCCCGTCCACCGTGCAGGGCGACCTGATCTACGGCTGCGGCACCTCGGACATGAAGTCCGGGGTGGCGTACGCGCTGCACCTGGCGGTGAGCGTGCCCGAGCCCCGGTACGACGTGACCTACTTCTTCTACGAGGCCGAGGAGATCGAGTCCCGCTACAACGGGCTGACCCTGGTCGCGCAGGCGCATCCGGAGTGGCTGACCGCCGACTTCGCGGTACTGCTGGAGCCCACCCACGGGGTGGTGGAGGCGGGCTGCCAGGGCACCATGCGGGCGATCGTCAGCGCGACCGGCCGGCGGGCGCACTCGGCCCGCTCGTGGAACGGGGTGAACGCGATCCACGGGATCGGCGGCGCGCTCAACCGACTGGCCGGGTACCAGGCCCGGATGGTCACCATCGACGGCTGCGTGTACCGCGAGGGGATGAACGCGGTCCGGATCAGCGGAGGCGTCGCCGGCAACGTGGTACCGGACCTCTGCGAGATGGAGGTGAACTACCGGTTCGCGCCGGACCGGACGGCCGAGGAGGCGGAGGCGCACGTACGCGAGGTCTTCGACGGCTATCTGGTCCGGGTGACCGACTCGGCGCCCGGGGCGCTGCCGGGGCTGACCGCGGCACCGGCCCGGGAGTTCCTGACGGCGGTCGGCGCGGACCCGATCGGCAAGCTGGGCTGGACGGACGTGTCGCGGTTCGCCGCGCTGGGCATCCCGGCGCTGAACTTCGGGCCGGGCGACCCGAACCTGGCGCACGCCCCAGACGAACACGTCGAGATCGGCAAGATCCGGGACGGCGCGGCCACCCTGCACCGCTGGCTCGCCTCGCACTAAGCCGGCAGCGGGATTACCCGTCGAGCTGGGAGATTTGGGTCCGGTGCCGGCCGGCGGTGGCCCCTTTGCCGCCGGCCGGCACCAGCTTCCCCGTGCTATCCGGTCGGCGGACTACCCGTCGACGTGCTGCTGGTTACGCGATTCGTGCTCCCGCCCCGGCTCGCTGTCGTCGGCACCGATCGGCGCGGCGTTGCGCGCCATCCGGCGCTCGGCGACCACCGCCCGGATCCGGCGCTGCATCTGTCGTCGAAGCCGGATGATCTCCCCGCTGGTCATCACAGTTCCCCCCGAAGGTGCGCGGCCGTGTTGTGGGCGCCGCGCGTTCCCCCTTGTGTGCTTGGTAAGACGCCGGCCAGCACCGTTTGGTTGCGTCGGTGCTGGATGTTCGTCCTGTGACGTACCGGATCACGCCACCCCGCCCGTGGTCCACCGGATTACGGTGGACCCCATGAACCACAGCGAGCGGCGAAACCGCAGCCGGGGACCGGGACCGGAACGGCACCGGGGCGCGGTCACCCTGCGCCGCGAGGCGATCCCGGTGAGTACGGCGGACCAGCGGCTGCTCGACTCCCGGAGCCGGGGCGACTGGAAGACCAAGGACGCCTGGCGGGCACTGCGGATCCTGTCGGAGTTCGTGGAGGGCTTCGACACCCTGGCCGACCTGCCCCCGGCGGTAAGCGTCTTCGGCTCGGCCCGCAGCAAGCCGGACAGCCCCGAGTGCGTACTCGCCGAGGAGCTGGGGGCGGCGCTCGCCGCCGCAGGCTACGCGGTGATCACGGGTGGCGGGCCCGGCGTGATGGAGGCCGCCAACCGGGGCGCCACCGAGGCGGGCGGGCTGTCGGTCGGGCTCGGCATCGAGTTGCCGTTCGAGCAGGGCATCAACGACTGGGTCGACATGGCGATCGACTTCCGGTACTTCTTCGCCCGCAAGACCATGTTCGTCAAGTACGCCCAGGCGTTCGTGGTGTTGCCGGGCGGGTTCGGCACCCTGGACGAGCTGTTCGAGGCGCTGACCCTGGTGCAGACCGGCAAGGTGACCCGGTTCCCGGTGGTCCTGATGGGTACGGCGTACTGGAGCGGGCTGCTCGACTGGCTCCGGGACACGCTCGCGGCCGACGGCAAGATCGGTCTTGCCGATCTCGAACTGATCATCGTGACGGACGACGTGAACGCCGCCGTCCGGCACATCATCGAGGCGGACGCGGCCCTGGCCGCCGAGCAGGAGGCGTTGCAGGAGACCGCGATCGCCCAGGCCGAGGCCGCCCAGCAGTCGGCTGCCGGCCGGCGCGACTCCCGCTGACCCGCCGAATTGGCGGCGCGGCCCACCCCCCGTGGGTGGGCCGCGCCGGTGACTCCGTTCAGGACAGCACCTGGATGCTTCCCGGTGAGAAGACCGTGGAGTCGCCGGGCGGAAGGGCGATCGACGGAAAGCCGGTGCAGAACCCTCCGGTGTAGACCACGATCGTGGCGTCGGTCTGGTTCCGTACGGTGGTCCCCGGCGGCAGCGCGCCGCGTAGCTGGTGGCAGCCGGCCGGCGGGTTGACCAGTACGGCGATCGGGCCGGTCGGACCACCGACGGTGACCCGGCCGGTGGCGGCGAGGCCGGGCGAGGCGGCGAACCCGACCGCCGCAGCGGCCAGGACACCGACGACGGCCACCCGGGCCGTCCGGCGTCCGGCGCCCGTCCGGCGGGTCGTCGTGCCGCCTTCCACCGGCGCTGCCTCGGAAATGTGCATGAAGCTCCTCCCCAGGATGGAAACGCTGTCGAACGTTCGCCGGCCGCCGTTGCCGGAGCGTCGGCGGTTGGCGGCTGGCCCGCACGTTACGGCCGGTGGGCTTCATCTCGCTTTCACCTGACTTGCGGCGCGGGTACGCGAGCGCGCACCGCCGTCCGTCCTCCCGGAACGTCGGACGGAGCCTCGGTGGGGTCACCCGGACAGGTCGGCCGCTGCACGCAGGGCCGTGTGCAGGTCCTCGCAGTTCGGTTCCGTCGCGTGCCCGCGCGTCGAATGCCGGGATACGGCCGGGTCGCCGACGCCGCTCGCGGGGCCGGCTCAGCCCCTGGGCTGGTTGAACCGGACCTCGTTGCCGGCCGGGTCACGGAACGCGCAGTCGCGTACCCCGTACGCCTGGTCGATCGGCTCCTGGACGACGTCGGCGCCGGCCGCCGAAATGCGCGCGAACGTCGCGTCGCAGTCGTCGGTCCAGAACACCATGCGGCCGTAGACGCCCTTGGCCATCAGGTCGGAGACGGCGTCGCGGTCCCCGGTCGACATGTTCGGGTTCGCGTGCGGGGGTTCGAGCACGATGTCGACGTCCGGCTGGGCCGGCGAGCCGACCGTCACCCAGCGCATGTCGCCGTACCCGACGTCGTTGCGGATCTCCAGGCCGAGGACGTCGCGGTAGAACGTGATCGCCTTCTCGTGGTCGTCGACGGCCAGGAAGGTGTGCGAAAGTCTGATGTCCATGCAGGTCAGGCTATGACGTGCCGGGCCGGCCGGGTTTCCTTGTTCCGGACCGGTCTGGTGACGATCTTGGCGACGCAGGGCGGGATCCCGGCCAATGCCGCATGGTTGCGGGCCCGGTAGGCGCTCGGCGACTCGCCGACCAGTTGGGTGAAGCGGGAGCTGAACGAGCCGAGCGAGGAGCCGCCGACGGCCATGCAGACCTCGGTCACCGTCAGGTCGCCCCGGCGCAGCAGGGCCTTCGCGCGCTCGATCCGGCGGGTCATCAGATAGGCGTACGGAGTCTCGCCGAAGGCGGTCCGGAAACTGCGCGAGAAGTGACCGGGCGACATCAGGGCGTCCCGGGCGAGCGCGGTCACGTCCAGCGGTCGCGCGTACTCCCGGTCCATCCGGTCCCGGGCGCGACGCAGGCGTACGAGATCGGCCCGGTCCATGCCCACCATTCTGGCACGCCGCCCGACGGGCGCCTGATTACGGTGCTTGTGTCCGTTTCGGTCGAGCGAGTTCCAGTCGCTCTAGGCAACCTTCGTCTGCTCGTCGCCGAAGTCTGCGATGAGCCTGAGTGTCCCGCCAAGGGCCGTCACGTAGCGGCTGAGTACGTCTTGGGTGGAGAAGTCGCCGCCTTCGATCTGTGACACCCGGGCGACCGAGATCCCCATCCGGGTCGCTACCTGCTCCTGGGTCAGTCCTCGTCGTCTGCGCATCTCGGCCAGGCGCCAACCACGTGCCTCGTCGAGTATCCGGCCGAGGCTGACCGCGAAGGCTTCCGGGCCGCCTGCCGTTTCGACCGCGCGTTCCAGATGACCAGATGCACGCCAGCGTCGAACCTCATTCATCGTCCTCTCCTCTTCCTGTTTCTCTGGGTGGCTAGTAGGAGCGTCGATGGTGACTTCCGAGGTGACGGCTTCTGCGTCTGGTGAGTATAGCCACGGCGAACTGACATTCGGCGGTATCCAGCAGGGGGTACCGGTCACGGCCTGCGGGCAGAATCGACCGCCGGAAGCACACAACCTATCCAACGTCGGCCCAGACGGGCCTACCCGATCGGATAAGGCTGCTGTCGCCTGACCGACATCCGCGAGTAATATTTCTCCGCGATGGATCAGGCTGGCCGGGCCAATACTCCGAGGGAGTCCTCATGACGAACCCGCCGCCGGTCGAACCGACCCAGTCGACGCCCTATATTCCCGGACCCGGGCCTCTCACGCCGCCATCTACAGGCGGACTGCGGCCCCCGGGCGCACCGCGCAGGAAGCAGAAGGTCGTCCCGTGGATCGCTGGCGGCCTCGCCGGACTATTCCTCTTCTGTTGCGGGATCGCAGCTATCGTAAATCTCGCGGATAGCCCGACGAACGGGGCCGATCCCGTCGCTGCCACGGCGACTAGTACGTCGGTGAGACCAACACCAGTCAAGACTGCGACTGCGGCGCCGACGACGACGCCAAGTGCTGCCCCATCAGAAGCCGAAACCACGCCACCGGCGAAACCCAAGCCGAAGACCTATTCGGGGCGCGGCGACGACGTGGTGAAGATTCCTGAACTGACCGACCTCTCTGTCGTGGTCTTCAAATGCCCGCGCTGCACCAGCAACACCATCGTGCAGAGCGACGGCCCGGAAGGTCTTCTCGTCAATGAGATTGGCGCCTACAGTGGCAAAGCATGGATCAACCTGGAGGAAGACTCCTTGACCAGCCAGTTCGATGTCCAAGCCAGCGGAAAATGGACGTTGACTGTCGGGACGGTTGATCAGCTTGCAACCAAGGCGCTCTCGGGGAAAGCCGCGGGGAAGGGCGACGACGTGATTCTTCTCGGCGGAGACTACGACACAGCGAAGATCACGCACTCGAAGGGCAACTCAAACTTCGTCGTTTACGCCTACAATCTCGACTCCGGCGAGGGTGGACTGCTGGTGAACGAGATCGGCGGTTACTCGGGCCGGCGTCCGTTGGAGGCGCCCGCGCTCGTACAGGTCAAGGCCGACGGAAACTGGACGATCGGGCCAGCGTAGTTCCCGCACTTAACAACGGATCTTCGGCCTGACGCGGCGGCGCCCACCGACCAGTTTCGGTGGGCGCCACAGACTTGGGGGCCAAGCGGCCGGTTCGTGCGTGAAGTTAGTCGATCCGTACCTGGGCTTGGCCATCCCTTGTCTGCTGTCGGGACGAGGAGGTGACAACTCCGGCTACGGCGCCTGGCCTGCTACTGCGGTGACGAATGTGGTCCAGGCGGTGGGGGTGAAGGTGAGGGTGCCGTTGTCGCGGTGTTTGCTGTCCCGGACGAGTACGCGGCCGGGCAGGTTGTCGGCCACCTCCACGCAGTTCCCGCCGTTGGAGCTGCTGCGGGTGCTGGTGCGCCACCGGGCGCCGGTCAGGTCAACCATTCTCTTGCCCTCAGGTGTGCTATCGACAGGTCGCGCGGCAGCGCTACCGATCTCACAGTGTCCCAGGTGCGCCAGAGCGCGGCAACGTCGCTCGTCATCCGGCCTGCCGCCTGGTCGTCCAGATAGGCGACGTCGGGCCGGTCGTCCAGGCTGGCGATGACAAATGCTCCGGCCTGGCCGGGATGCAGGCCGGCGTGCAGCGGCAGCACGTGCACCATCACGAACGGGCGCTGGGCCATCTCGACCAGGTGATCGAGCTGCGGATGCATGATTTCCGGGTCGCCTCGGCGCAGCGCTGCCTCGTCCACCACGAAGACGGTCAGCGGTGGCTTGGGTCGGTCGAAGACCGCCGCCTGGCGCTTGAGTCGGGCCGCCACGTGACCGTCGATCTCGTCACCGCCGAGCGGTCCGCTGCCGAGCACCGCGCGGGCGTACGCCTCGGTCTGGAGCAGGCCCGGCAGCACTGCCGCTTCGAATGACCGTAGCGAGGTCGCCTCCCGTTCGACGTCGGCCCACGGGCGGAACCATTCGAGTTCCCGGCGGCGGAGGACGTCCGGCCAGAGTTCGCCGACATCCCGGCCGAGTAGGTCCGCCACCGCCGTCCGGTGACGCGGCTGTGGGATCCGGCCCGGCGTCAACCACCGCCCGGCGGTCTTCGGATCGACGCCCACCTTCTCCGCGAGCGACTCGGCGGTCTCCCCGACCTCGGCCATCGCGATCCGCAGGATCTCGTTCACGTGCCCTCCGTAGTGGACGTCCAGGATTTCCCCGGAACATACAACTACGTTGTGTGTTTGTCTCGCCACGCCGAGCAGGCTTCAGATAGCGGAACTGTTCGGTGGCGGCAACCGCCCGGACGGAACCGCGCGGGGACCGCCCGGATCGTCTCCCCGTAAGTCGGGCGGTCCCCGCCTCCATCCCACCGCAGAGCAGCACGACGGAGAGGAGCAGCGGGATGAGCTGGAGAAGGCGGCAACCGGAACGTCACCGCCGGGACTGGCGGCGACTCTGGCGCTACTGCCGGTGCGGGCTGCGCTGGTGCTGCCCGGACGACGTACCCGTGACGCAGATGCCGTGGCCTCCGCCACCGCCACCGGCGGGGGTGCCGGCGCCGGTTGATTCGGAGCCGGGTCCGCGACCGACCTCGGGCACGGCCCGGAACGCCAACCGGGGCCCGGGCTGGACGATACCCACCGGCCGTGCCGGTCGGCCGATCTCAGCCCGCTCCGGGCACACCGCCGCCGGGCAGCCGAGCCGATAATCCGGCCCGCGCGATGAATCCGCCGTTCGCACGCCGACGACCGCACGTACCGACCCGGCCGAGGTACCTCTGCCGGACCTGCGCCGCCCCCTGGCCGTGCCAGCCGGCCCGACTGAACCTGCTGCACGCCTATCGCGGTGCCCGGGCCAACCTCCTGATCCACCTCGCCGGGCACCTGCACCGGGCGCTCTGCGATCTCCTCGCCACCTCACCCAACCTCGACCAGGTGGCCCTCTGCCTACGCTTCCTCGGCTGGGTCCCCGACTGGGCAGCCCGTGCCACGCTCTCATGATCCTTGTCGATCTGTGGTTAGTGGGGAACCACGAGTCGCCGAGAATCAAGACCCGGAGCAGGAGGAGACGCGCGGGCGTACCTGAGGGGGACTCGTCGGCGCGGCGTGGTGTGATGAGCGGCGTGCAGGCGTACCGGCTGGTCCGTCGGGCGGCCGAGGCCGGACCGGCGCGACACGACGATCCCGTACAACGGGAGGTGATCGCGCACACCGACGGGCCGCTGCTGGTCCTGGGTGGACCGGGCACCGGCAAGACCGGCACCCTGGTCGAGGCGGTCGCCGCGCGGGTCGCCGACGGCGTCGACCCGGAACGCATCCTCGTGCTGGCGTTCAGCCGGCGCTCGGCCACCGCGCTGCGGCACCGGATCGAGGCCCGGATCGCCGAGGTCACCAACCGGGTACTGCACGAGCCGCTGGTCCGGACCTTCCCGGCGTACGCCTTCGGGCTGCTCCGCCGGTCGGCGGCGGAACGCGGCGAGCCGTCCCCCCGACTGCTCACCGGTCCCGAGCAGGATCTGATCATCCGGGAACTGCTCGGGGTGATCGGGGTCGAGGACGACCAGCCCGAAGCCGGGGACGAGATCGAGGACCCGGTCGGCTGGCCGGCGGAGTTGCGCCCGGCGCTGCGTACCCGGGCCTTCGCCGAACAGCTCCGCGACCTGCTGATGCGGGCCGCCGAACGCGGCGTCGGGCCGACCGAGCTGGCCCGGCTCGGCGAACGCCTCGGTCGGGCCGACTGGCCGGCCGCCGCCCGCTTCCTCCGGCAGTACGTCGCCGTGCTCGCCCTGCGCGACGTCACCACCCGGGGCTCGGTCGCCTACGACCCGGCCGAACTGGTCCGGGCCGCCTCCGGGCTGCTCACCGACGACCCCGAACTGCTCGACGCCGAACGGGCCCGGCTCGCCCACGTATACGTCGACGAGCTGGCCGACACCGACCCGGCCCAGGTGGACCTGCTGCACCTGGTGGGCGGTGGCGGCAAACCGCTGGTGGCGTTCGCCGACCCGGACTCGTCCACGTACGCCTTCCGGGGCGCCGACCCGGCCGTCGTCGGCACGTTCCCGCACCGGTTCCGTACCGTCTCCGGGGCGGTGGCCCGGACGGTGCTGCTGCTCACGTCGTACCGGGCCGGGCCGGGACTGCTGGCTGCGACCCGGCGGTTGGCGCGGCGGCTGCGCGGGCCGGTGGCCCACCGCGACCTGCACCCGGCACCGGACGCCGAGCCGGGGACGGTGGAGATCCGCACCTTCCGCTCCGGCACCAGCGAGGCGGCCTACCTGGCGCACGCGCTACGGTCCGCGCACCTGCTCGACGGGATTCCCTGGTCGAGGATGGCGGTGCTGCTCCGCTCCACCACGCTGCAACTGCCGCCGCTGCAACGCGCCATGCACACCGTCGGGGTGCCGACCGTGGTGCACGCCGAGGACCTGCCGCTGCACCTGCAACCGGCGGTGTCGCCGCTGTTGCTGCTGCTGCGCTGCGCGCTCGAACCGGACCGGCTGGACGAGGACGCGGTGGTGACGCTGCTGCACTCGCCGCTCGGCGGCGCCGACCCGCTGGCCGAGCGGCGGCTCCGGCAGGGGTTGCGGGCGCTGGCGCTGGCCGGCGGGGACCGGCGGCCCTCCGGCGCCCTGCTGGTGGAGGCGTTGCGGGATCCGCGCGACCTGCTCTCGATCGAACGCCGCTGGGCGGCCCCGGCGCAGGCGGTCGCCACCCTGCTCGGTGCGGCCCGGGAGGCGGCCACGGTGCCCGGGGCGACCGCCGAGGAGGTGCTCTGGGCGGTGTGGCGGGCCAGCGGCCTCGCCGAACGCTGGACCGGTGCGTTGGCCCGGTCCCGTACCAGCGCCGGGGCACAGGACAGCGGGCTGCGCTGGCGGGCCGCCGCCGCCGACCGGGACCTGGACGCGATCGTCGTACTCTTCGACGCGGCGGCACGGTTCGTCGACCGGTTGCCCGGGGCGCGTACCGAGGTCTTCCTCGACCACGTGCTGGGGCAGCAGTTGCCGGCCGACACCCTCGCGCCGAGCGCCGACCGGGGCGAGGCGGTACGCCTGCTCACCGCGCACGCGGCCAAGGGGCTGGAGTGGGACCTGGTCGCGCTGGCCGGGGTACAGGAGGGGATCTGGCCGGACCTGCGGCTGCGCGGCAGCCTGCTCGGCTCGGAGCGGCTGGTCGACGTACTCGCCGGTCGGAGCGAGGGCGCCGGGGTCGCGGCCACCCTGGCCGGGCAGGGTTCGGCGATGCTGGACGAGGAACGCCGACTGTTCTACGTCGCCGCGACCCGGGCCCGGCGCAGGCTGCTGGTCAGCGCGGTCGCCTCGGCGGCGGTGGGGGTGGCCGACCACGAGGAGCAGCCGAGCCGGTTCCTCTACGAACTCGGCCCGGCGGTCGAGCGCCCCGACGACGACGCCGACACTGCTGGCCGGGGCGGCCCGGCCGGCCGAGGTGGTCCATCCGGCGGGAGCGGTCCGGGCGGCGGAAGCGGCAGCCGTGAGCCCGATGGCCCGGGCGGCCCGGCCACCGGTGGCGGGGCGGCGCCGGGTGGGGACGAACCGGCGGCCGAGGAGGTGGACGGGGTCGCGGACGACGTACCGGCGCTGCCGGTCGGTCGGCCGCCCCGGGCGTTGACGCTGTCGGCGCTGGTCGCCGAGCTGCGTACCGCCGTCACCGACCCGGCGGCGTCACCGGCCCGGCGGCGCGCTGCGGCGGAGGAACTGGCCCGGCTGGCCGTCGCCGGGGTTCCGGGAGCGCATCCCGACGACTGGTGGGGGCTGCGTCCGCTCTCCGACGACCGGCCGCTGGTGGACGAGGGCGAACCCGTCCGGGTCACCCCGTCCGGGATGGAGAGCGCGCTCCGGTGCAGCCTGCGCTGGCTGCTGGAACGGCACGGCGGCCGGCCGCCGGCCAGCTCCGCGCAGGGGGTGGGCAACCTGGTGCACGCCGCCGCGATGCTCGCCGAGGACGCCAGCGCCGACCGGGGCAAACTGCTGGAGTACGTCGCCGCCCGGTTCGACGTGATCGAACTCGCGGCCCGCTGGATGGCCGGCACCGAACGGGCCCGCGCCGAGGTGATGGTCGACAAGCTGCTGCGCTGGCTGGCCGGCAACCCGCGCCGGCTGCTCGCCATCGAACACGAGTTCGCGGTACGCCTCGACGACCCGAAACGGCCGATCGAGCTGACCGGCCGGGTGGACCGGCTGGAGGTGGACGCCGACGGCCGGCTCGTGGTGATCGACCTCAAGACCGGCAAGTCGACGGCGGTGACCGCGTCGGAGCTGGCCGAGCATCCACAGCTCGGCGCGTACCAGGCGGCGGTGGAGGCGGGGGCGTTCGACGACCTCGGCGTGGGGTCGGAGTCGGGTGGGGCGGCGCTGGTGCAGCTCGGCACGTCGACCCAGGACGCGAAGGAGCAGGTCCAGCCGCCGGTCGGGGCGGCCGAGGAGGCGGGTAGCTGGGCGCGGGCGATGGTCCGGCGTACCGCCGACACGATGGCCGCGGCCACCTTCTCCGCCGTCGCCAACTCGAAGTGCCGGGTCTGCCCGGTACGCAGCAGTTGCCCGATCTCCGGCCAGGGTCGCCAGGTCGTCGAGCCACCCACCCGGCGCCGCCCGGACGCCGCCGCCCCGCCGAGGCCGCCGGGCCAGCGCGGCGGCGGTTCGGGAGCGCCCGGCCAGCGCGGTGGCGGTGGTGGCGGCCGATGACCCAGCCCTCGCTGTTCAGCCCGACGCCCACCCAGCGGGTCGCCGACGCCGGGCCGCGCTACACCCCGGTCGAGCTGGCCAAGCTGCTCCGGCTGCCGGCGCCGACCCTGGAACAGGCCGCGATCATCTCGGCGCCGGTGGAGCCGCTGCTGGTGGTCGCCGGAGCCGGTTCCGGCAAGACCGAGACGATGGCCGCCCGGGTGGTCTGGCTGGTCGCCAACGGGTACGTCGAACCCGGGCACGTGCTCGGCCTCACCTTCACCCGCAAGGCGGCCGGGGAACTCGGGATGCGGATCCGGACCCGCCTCGGCCAGTTGGTACGCCGGCTCGGCCGGAACAGCCGCAACAGCGACGACGACCCGTTCGGCGGCGAGCCGACCGTGGCGACGTACCACTCGTACGCGGCCCGGATCGTCACCGAGCACGGGCTGCGCGGCGGGTACGAGCCGTCGACCCGGCTGCTCACCGAGGCGTCCCGCTGGCAGATCGTCGACTCGCTGGTCCGCAACCACGACGGCGACATGTCCGAGGTCGAACGGATGCCGAGCACCGTCACCGACGCCGTTCTCGCACTCGCCGCCGACCTGGCCGAACACCTGGCCACCCCGGACGACCTGGCTGCCTGGACGGGCAGGTTCTTCGCCGACGTGCAGGCCCGGCCGGGCCGGGTCTACGCCGACGTACGCAAGGCATTGCATATCCAGCAACTCCGGCTCCGGCTGCTGCCGCTGGTCCGGGCGTACGCCCAGCGCAAGGACGACTTCGAGGCGATGGACTTCGGCGACCAGCTCGCCCGGGCGGCGCTGGTGGCTCGGCAGCACCCGGAGGTCGGCGCGATCGAGCGCGGGCGCTACCGGGTGGTGCTGCTCGACGAATACCAGGACACCTCGCACGCCCAGGTGGTGCTGCTGCACTCGCTCTACGGCGGCGGCCACCCGGTCACCGCCGTCGGCGACCCGTGCCAGTCGATCTACGGCTGGCGGGGCGCCAGCGCCGGCACCCTGGACCGGTTCCCGACCGAGTTCGCCCAGCCGGACGGCACCCCGGCCCAGGTACGGACGCTCACCACGAGTTGGCGGAACCGACCGCAGATCCTGGACGTCGCCAACGGGCTCGCCGCGCCGCTGCGCGCCGCCGGGGCACAGGTCGCCGAGCTGGCCGCCGCGTTCCGGGTGGACGAGGAGATCCCGGGCCGCACCGGCCGGGGGTACCCGGGCGGCACGGTGCACTGCGCGCTGCTCGACACGTACGCCGACGAGGCCGACTGGATCGCCGACAGCATCCTCGCCGCCTGGCGGGGGGCGGCCCGGATGCCGGACGCGCTGCCGGAGCAGATCCCGGTGCTGGCCCGGCCGACGACGGCGGTACTGGTCCGGCTGCGCAGCCAGATCCCGGCGATCGAGGCGGCACTCCGTGACCGGGGACTGCCGGTCGAGGTGGTCGGGCTCGGCGGACTGCTGGACACCCCCGAGGTGCGGGACGTGGTCTGCACGCTGCGGGTGCTCTCCGACCCGACCGACGGTGCGGCGCTGCTCCGGCTGCTGACCGGGGCACGCTGGCGGATCGGTCCCCGGGACCTGGTCGCCCTGCACCGCCGGGCCACCGCGATCGCCCGCGCCCGCCGGGAACTGTCCCGGCAGGACGACGAGGACGAGCCGGAGATCGTCACCGACCGGTTGGACGAGGCGACCCTGGTCGAGGCGTTGGCCGACCTCGGGCCGGCGCAGGCGTACTCGGCGGAGGGCTATGCCCGGCTGCGGGCGTACGGGAGGGAACTCGGCCTGCTCCGGCACCGCCTGGACCAGCCGTTGCCGGACCTGCTCGCGGACGTCGAGCGGACCATCGGCCTCGACGTCGAGGTGGCGGTACGCGCCGGCAGCGACGGCCGGGGCGGCGACGCCGGCCTGGCCCGGGGCCACCTGGACGCGCTCGGCGACGTGGCGGCCCGGTTCGCCGGCGACTCGGCCGGTGCGCCGCTGCACGCCTTCCTGGCCTTCCTCGCCGCCGCCGAGGACGAGGAGCGCGGACTGTCCCCGGGCGA
The DNA here is from genome assembly GCF_016862915.1 of Plantactinospora endophytica. Taxonomy (GTDB): domain Bacteria; phylum Actinomycetota; class Actinomycetes; order Mycobacteriales; family Micromonosporaceae; genus Plantactinospora; species Plantactinospora endophytica. Next base: position 222,758 of record NZ_BONW01000002.1, read on the forward strand.
GGTGGAGGTGGTCGAGGGCGCGGTGCAGATCCTCACCGCACACGCCGCCAAGGGCCTGGAGTGGGACGTCGTCTCGGTGGCCGGGTTGAGCCGGGGCGTCTGGCCGGGTACGGCCCGGGGCTCCGACCACTACCTGCTCGGGCTCGGCGTGCTGCCGTTCCCGCTGCGCGGCGACGCGGACGGGCTGCCCGAGCTGGCACTGCACGACGCCGACGACCAGAAGGCGGTGGCCCGGGCGCTGACCACCTTCACCGACGACTGGCGGGCGCACGACGAGCGGGAGGAACGCCGGCTCGCGTACGTCGCGGTCACCCGGCCGCGCCGGCTGCTGCTCTGCTCCGGGTACTGGTGGGGCGAGGGGACGAAGCGGGCGCGCGGCCCGTCGGTGTTCCTCGCCGAGGTGTACGAGTGGTGCCTGACCACGCCCGAGGCCGGCGAGAGCGGGTTCGTGGTCGACGCCTGGGCGCCGGAGCCGGCGGCGGACGCCACCAACCCGACCACCGAGGTGGTACTCCGGGCCGAGTGGCCGGCCGACCCGCTGGGGTCCCGACGGCCGGCCCTCGCCGAGGCCGCCGCCCTGGTCCGCCGCCTGATGTCGGAACAGCCGACCGGCACCGCAGACCCGGCCGAGGAACCGGCCGAGCCGGTGGCGGCGGCGGAGGAAGCGGTTGGGGACGGTGCCGGCGAGCTGCCGGCGGTGGATCCGGAGGCGGCCGTCGCGGCGGCGGCCTGGCGGCGGGAGGCCGACCTGCTGCTCGCCGAGCGGGACATGCTGGCCGACCGCTCCGGGCCGGTCGAGGTGGCACTTCCCGGCCACCTGTCGGTGTCGCAGCTCGTCGCGCTGCGCCGGGACCCGGCGACGCTGGCCCGCGCGCTGCGCCGGCCGATGCCCCGGCGCCCCGAGCCGCACGCCCGCCGGGGCACGGCCTTCCATGCCTGGCTGGAGCAGCGGTACGGGATCAGCCGGCTGCTCGACGTCGACGAGCTGCCGGGTGCGGCGGACTCGGACGCCGCGCCGGACGCGGCGCTCGCCGAGTTGCAGGAGCGGTTCCTGGCCAGCGAGTGGGCCGACCGCCATCCGGTCGAGGTCGAGGTGCCGTTCGCCACCATGATCGGCGGGCTGCTGGTCCGGGGCCGGATGGACGCCGTCTTCACCCTCCCCGGCGGGCGGTACGACGTCGTCGACTGGAAGACCGGCCGGCAACCGACCGGCGTCGATGCGGACGCGGCGGCGGTGCAGTTGGCGGCGTACCGGCTGGCCTGGGCGGAACTGGCCGGGGTACCGGTCGACCGGGTACGCGCGGCCTTCCACTACGTACGCGAGAACGCCACCGTGCGCCCGGCGGACCTGCTCGACGCCGACGGCCTGGCCGCGCTGGTGGCTCAGGTGCCGTCGGCGGCGGCCGGCAGTGCCGCCGGGATTCCGGCAACTCCCTGATCTGCCGGAATCCGTGCCGCTCGGCCGGCAGTGTGCTAGCGTGGGTGCGTTGCAGTTTTGGTTCCCAGAGACTCTGTGTGCGCCTGCGGGATTGTGACCGTAGGCGCTCTTTGTTATGTCCGGAGTTCTCCGGGCGGGGCGACCAGAGCGACAGCGGCCCACCAGCCACGGTGGGCAACTTTTCGGTCCGCAACAGGTGCGGACCGAGCGTTCCGTCAGGAGACGAAACACATGGCAATTGGCACCGTGAAGTGGTTCAACGCCGACAAGGGCTTCGGCTTCATCACCCCGGACGGCGGCGGCGCTGACGTCTTCGCCCACTTCTCCGCGATCCAGAGCTCCGGCTACCGGAGCCTGGACGAGAACCAGCGGGTGGAGTTCGAGGTCACCCAGGGCCAGAAGGGCCCGCAGGCGGAGAACATCCGCCCGCTCTGACCGAGCGGCCTCCGTGGCGCGAGCCCGGAGCCTAAGTTCCACCACCGCGCCCGAGCGGCGTGGTGACGCGGCCAGCCCGCGCCCGACGGCACGGGCTGGCTCCCGCGTTTTTCCCGGTCCGTGGCTGCGGTCGCCGGGCGTACCGCCCCGGTGACCGAGCCGGCGGGCGGACGCCGGCAGACCTTCCTCGACACGTACCGCCTCGAGGAAGGTCTGTTGATGACCCGTGCCATCCGCTCGTTCGCCGACGCACCGCTGGCCGCAGGGCTGCACGCCGCGTTGACCGCGAACGGCATCGTCACCCCGTTCCCGATCCAGGCTGCCACGCTGCCCGACTCGCTGGCCGGTCGGGACGTGCTCGGCCGGGGCCGTACCGGCTCCGGCAAGACACTCGCTTTCGGGCTGCCCCTGCTGTCCCGTACCGCCGGGCGGCGGGCCCGGCCCGGCCGGCCCCTCGCGCTGGTCCTGGTACCCACCCGTGAACTGGCGCAGCAGGTGACCACCGCCCTCGCCCCGTACGCCCGTACGCTCCGGCTGCGCTGTGCCACCGTGGTCGGCGGACTCTCGCTGAACCGGCAGGCCGACGCCCTGCGGGCCGGCGCCGAGGTGGTCATCGCCACGCCCGGTCGGCTCGCAGACCTGGTCAACCGGGGCGACTGCCGACTCGACGAGGTCGCCGTCACGGTGCTCGACGAGGCCGACCAGATGGCCGACATGGGCTTCCTCCCGCAGGTCACCGACCTGCTGCGACAGGTCGCACCGGACGGGCAGCGGATGCTCTTCTCGGCCACCCTCGACCGTGGCGTCGACCGGCTGGTCCGCCGGTTCCTCACCGACCCGGTGTCGCACTCCGTCGACCCGACGACCGCCACGGTCACCGCGATGACCCACCACGTCCTCCAGGTCGAGGCCGTCGACAAGACGACGGCGACAGCACAGATCGCGGCCCGGGACGGCCGGGTCATCATGTTCGTCGGGACCAAGCACCGCGCCGACCGGCTGGCCCGGCAGTTGCTGACCCGGGGCGTACGCGCGGCGGCGCTGCACGGCGGCAAGTCCCAGCCGCAGCGGACCCGTACCCTGGAGCAGTTCAAGTCCGGTCAGGTGACCGCGCTGGTGGCGACCGACGTGGCGGCCCGGGGCATCCACGTCGACGGACTCGACCTGGTGGTGAACGTCGACCCGCCGACCGACTCGAAGGACTACCTGCACCGGGGCGGCCGTACCGCCCGAGCCGGCGAGTCCGGCCGGGTGGTCACCCTGGTTCTCCCGGACCAGCGCCGGGAGGTGGCGCGGCTGCTCAGCGACGCCGGGATCAGGCCCGAGACGGTGGCGGTGCGGCCGGGCGACGAGGCGTTGGTACGGGTCACCGGGGCGCGGGTGCCGTCCGGGGTTCCGGTGCCGTCCTCGGCTCCGACCGGTTCGGGTTCGGCGCGTTCTGCTGCCGCGCGCTCGGGGTCGGCTCGTTCTGCTCCGGCTCGTTCTGCTTCGGCTGGGACGGGTTCGGCTGCTGGTGCTGCCTCGGCGCGATCGGGGTCGGCCGGTGTTGCGTCGGCGCGTTCGGGTGCGGCTGGTGCTGGCTCGGCCGGGGCGGGTTCGGTACCGAAGCCTCGGTCGGGGGGTCGGGCCGACGGGCGGGGGTCGCGGTCGCGTCGGCTTCGCCGGGCCGCCTGAGCGGGTACGCCGCGACCCTTGGTCGTGACTCTGCGTGAGTCCGCGACCCCGTCGGACTGACCGCCGAAACCGTGCTCCGGCGGGTGCTCCGGGAAGCGCTCCGATCGGTCAGGACAATTATGCCCGCGAATCCACCTGATCGCGTCCGATGGGCGACTGTGAAGTACCCGTTGACGGGCCATCCTGTCCTGGGGAACCAGCGACCACGGGGGTGAGTCGCGATGGGGGAGGTTGCGATGACCGTGCGTGTCGGTCAGGGCTCGACGCGGGAGATCCTGGTGGTGCTGGCGGTCGCGGTCAGCGGTCTGCTCCTCGCCACACTGGTCGCCTTCACTCCGTGGTACGGGTCTGCGGCGGGAGCGCCCGAGGTCGAGGTGGTGGAGATGCATTCTCCCGCCGGGACGACCGGTGGGGGGATCGGGCTGACGGTCGCGGGGGACGGCTGAGCTGCTTCGACCCCGTGCGGTTCGTGGGCCGGGGCGTGTGCGTCGGGGTGGGTTGACCTTGACTGCGGCGTGCGTCGGGGGTGGGGTTGGGGGCCGGATCACCCGCTCTGGGCGGTCAGGCTTGATCCCGACGCGGGCGATCCGGCCCCCAACCCCTGACCTGGTCGGGGTGCGTGGCCCGGCTGCCGGGTCGGCTCTGCGGGCCGGCGGTGGTGTTCACTAGGGATATGCCGGTTGACGTCCCGGGCGTGCCCGAGGGTGCCGAAGCGCGGCCCGGTGCCGCCTGGGGGGCGGGCGCGGTCACCCGGATCGGGCTGCCTGCGTCGGGGCCGGAGTTGCCGGCGCCGCCGGGCGGCGGCGGTCGGGACCGTCGGCTGTGGTGGTTCGCCGGTGCGGCCGGAGCGGTACTGGTGATCGGCCTGGTGGTGGTGCTCGGGCTGACCGTGTCCGCAGGTGTCGACCCGATCTGGAGCCGGCCGGAGGCGCCGACGGACGTCCGGCCGCCGCTGGCCCGCAAGTGCCCGCCGCCGGGCTCGCCGGGTGCGGCGACGCCGGGGGTACCCGGCCCGAGCGGTCCGGAGCCGACGAATCCGGTGGTACCGCCGGCCGGGCCGGGGCAGCCGCTGGACGGGGAGCGGACCGTCGATCCGGACGCGGGCATTTCGTACGCCACCTACGGCACCCCGTGGCAGCCGTGGCGGACGGTGTGGAGTGCCGGCACGCTGGAGGTGCCGTACAAGGTCGGGCAGCACTTCGTCACCGAACGGGAGTACGACGGCTTCAGCGACTACCACGCGTCGATCCTGTCGGCGGCGGTTCCGGCGGCCGAGAACGACGCCCTCACGTTCGACCTGGAGTGTGTCGGCCGGCAGGTGAGCACGGACGTGCGGGGGGAGTACTACCCGCAGCCGAACCGCTCGGCGTCGATCCGGGACGGGCGGACCACGCTGGGCGGCCGTCCGGCCTGGGTGTCGGTGTTCCGGCTGCACTTCACCCGGCCGGGGTTGCGGGCCACCGACGAACTGGTCGGGGTCGCCTGCATCGACGTCGGCCGGTCGACGGCGGCGGTGCTCTTTATCTCGGTACCCGGCACCCACCCGGAGTTCGACTGGGTGGTGGAGCACGCCCTCGCCTCCGTCCGCCCGGTCTGAGGTGTGGACGGGTACGGGAGGCCGGCCACCGGTGGTGACGGGACGCGCTAGGGTCGGTTCGTGGCGGCGGGAAGATCGAGAATTCCAGCGACGAAGCATTCGGTCGAGCGGTTCACCCTCGACAACGGCTTACGGGTGGTGTTGGCGCCGGACCGGAGCGCCCCGGTGGTCGGCGTGGCGGTCGTCTACGACGTGGGCATCCGGTCGGAACCGGAGGGGCGGACGGGTTTCGCCCACCTCTTCGAGCACCTGATGTTCCAGGGGTCGGAGAACCTGGAGAAGCTGGCGCACTTCCGGCACGTACAGGGCGCCGGGGGCACGTTCAACGGGTCCACGCACCTGGACTACACGGACTACTGGGAGACGTTGCCGAGCAACGCGCTGGAGCGGGCCCTCTTCCTGGAGGCGGACCGGATGCGCGGGCCCCGGCTGACCGAGGAGAACCTCCGCAACCAGGTCGACGTGGTCAAGGAGGAGATCCGGGTCAACGTGCTGAACCGGCCGTACGGCGGGTTCCCGTGGCTGCGGCTGCCGCCGGTCATGTTCGACACCTTCGCCAACGCGCACGACGGGTACGGCTCCTTCGACGACCTGGAGAGCGCGAGCATCGCCGACGCGACGGACTTCTTCGACCGGTACTACGCGTGCGGGAACGCGGTGCTGGCGGTCGGTGGGGACCTGGACGTGGCCGAGGCGACCGCGCTGGTCGAGCGGCACTTCGGGGACGTACCGGCCCGACCCGCGCCGGAGCGGCCCAGCTTCGCCGAGCCGGACCTGACCGGGGAGCGGCGAGAGTCGTACACCGACAAGCTGGCGCCGCTGCCGGCGGTGGCGGCGGCCTGGCGGGTACCGGACCCGATCGGCGACTTCGCCGGCTACCTGCCGTACGTGGTGCTGGCCGAGGTGCTCACCGACGGGGACGCGTCCCGGCTGGTGGAGCGGCTGGTGCTGCGGGACCGTTCGGTGACCAGCGTGGGTGGCTACCTCGGGCTGATGGGCGACCCGTTCGACGTACGCGATCCGACCGCGATGGTGTTGCAGGCCCACCTGCCGCCGGGCGGCGGGGTGGACAAGGTGTTGCAGACCATCGACGAGGAACTGGACCGGCTGGCCACCGACGGGTTGGCCGCCGACGAGTTGGCCCGGACCCAGGCGCGGATGGCCACCCATCTGCTGCGGGAGACGGATGCGGTGCTCGGCCGGACGTTGCAGATGGCGGTGCTGGAACAGCAGCGGGGTGATCCGGGCCTGTTGGGCGAGTTGCCCCGGCTGGTCGGCGAGGTCACCGAGGAGCAGGTGCGGGCGGCGGCGGCCACCCTGCGACCGCAGCGCCGGGCCGCCGTCGAGGTCGTTCCCGGTGGAGGTGCCAGGTGACCGTCCGTACGCTGCCCCCGCTCGGACCCAACCGCAAGCTCAAGCTGCCCCGTGAGGTCGAGCGCACCCTGCCGAACGGGTTGACGGTGATCGTGCTGCGTCGGCCGGCGGTGCCGCTGGTCGAGCTGCGGCTCTGGGTGCCGTTCGGGCGGGCCCACCTGGCCCGGGGACTGATGATGTCCCAGACGCTGCTCTCCGGTACCGAGACGATGAGTTCGGTGCAGCTCGCCGCCGAGTTGCAGAAGGTGGGCGGCGGGCTGTCCTGCGGGGCCGACTCGGACCGGCTGATGATCTCCGGTACGGGCCTGTCGACGGGGCTGGACCGGATCCTGGAGCTGCTGGCCGAGGTGTTGACCGGGGCCAGTTATCCGAACGACGAGGTCGCCACCGAGCGGGCCCGGCTGATCGACGGGATCCGGATGGCCCAGAGCCAGCCGACCCACCTGGTCCGCAAGGCGCTGCTGAAGCGGATGTACGGCAAGCACCCGTACGCGGTGCAGACCCCCGAGCCGGAGCAGGTCGAGGCGGTACGACCGGCGGCGCTGCGCAGCCTGCACGCCGCCCGGGTACGCCCGGCCGGGGCGATCCTGCTGCTGGTCGGCGACGTGCAGGAGGCGAAGGCGCTGGACGCCGTGGAGCGGGCGCTCGGCGACTGGACCGGGGACGGGGCGCCCGGTGAGCTGCCGTCGACCCCGCCGCTGGAGCCGGGGCCGCTGCTGCTGGTGGACCGGCCCGACTCGGTGCAGTCCTCGGTCCGGCTGGCGCTGCCGGCGGTGCCGCGTACCCATCCGGACCATGCCGCGCTGCAACTGGCCAACCTGGTCTTCGGTGGTTACTTCTCGTCCCGTTGGGTGGAGAACATCCGGGAGGACAAGGGCTACACGTACGGGCCGCACTCCGTCATCGAGCACTCGGTCGCCGGGTCTTCGCTGGTCGTCGCCGCCGAGGTGGCGACCGAGGTGACCGGGCCGGCCCTGCTGGAGACGATCTACGAGCTGGGTCGGCTGGCCACCCTACCGCCGAAGGAGGACGAGCTGGAGCAGGCCCGCCAGTACGCCCTCGGCACGCTCCAGCTCGGCATCTCCACCCAGGCCGGGCTGGCGGCGGTGGCCAGCGCGTACGCCGGTTCCGGGCTGCGCCTGGAGTTCCTGGCCGAGCACGCGGCCCGGTTGGCGAAGGCGACCCGGGACGACGTGGCGGCAGCGGCGGCCAGCTATCTGGCCCCGTCCCGGGCGGTCACCGTCGTGCTGGGCGACGCCGGTCAGGTCGAGGCGCCGCTCGGTGTGCTGGGACCGGTCCGGACCGAGGCCGCCGGATCGTGACGGAGGCCCGACCGCCGCTGGACCGGTCGGCCGGCCATCCGCCGCTGGCCCGGTCCACGCTCGACCGGGCGGCGCACCGCCGTGCCGACCAGCGGTGGTTGGCCGACGCCTGGCAGCGGTCCCGGGTGCTGGTGGTGGACGTGGCGAACGGCGGCCGGACCCTGGTCGGGGCCGTCGGCGACAAGCCGGAGCTGATCCTGCTCGGTCCGGACGCGGCCCGGGACAGCGAGCCGGCCGCCCGGCTCTTCCTCGGCGTCGAGCCGGACGGCGTGGCGGTCTTCGCGGTCGACGCGCCACTGCCGGAGATCGCCGGTACCCGGCCGGCGAACCTGCGCGAGGTCGGGCACCTGCTCGGTGACCGGGACGCCGGACTGTTCACCACCGCCGTCGCGCTGGCGAACTGGCACGCCCGGCACCTGTACTCGTCGCTGACCGGTCTGTCCACCGTGGTCGGGGACGCCGGCTGGTCCCGGCGGGACGAGGCCGGCAACCAGCTCTGGCCGCGTACCGATCCGGCGATGATCGTGCTGGTGCACGACGACGTCGCCGGCCCGGACGGGCGGTGCCTGCTGGGCAACAACGCGGCCTGGCGCGGCGAACGAGGCGTGCGCCGGTACTCCTGCCTCGCCGGCTACGTCGAGCCGGGCGAGTCGGCCGAGGACGCGGTGGTCCGGGAGGTCACCGAGGAGGTCGGCCTGGTCCCGCACCACATCGGGTACGTCGCCAGCCAGTCGTGGCCGTTCCCCGGCTCGCTGATGTTGGGCTTCTTCGCCCGCGCCGACCCGGCCCGGCCGGTCAAGCTGGACCCGGCGGAGATCGCGTACGCGGGCTGGTTCAGCCGGCGGCAGATCGCCTCGGTGCTGGCCGGGGCGGCGGTGGAGGTCGAGGACGGGGTACGGCTGGCGTTGCCGCCGCCGTCGTCGATCGCGCTGTTCCTGATCCGCCGGTGGCTGGACGGCGCCGCGTAGGCCGGCTCGGCTGTCAGGCACCGGCCGGCTCGGCCGTCAGGCACCAGCCGGCTCGGCTGTCGGGCACGGGCCGGGCGGCTGTCGGGCGCATCGGCTTGGGCGGCTGGCCTGCCGGATGTTCCGCGACGACACGGGCATGGCCGGGGGCGGCACAAATCTTGGCCCGCGACCGTCGTTGCCGCGACGATCACGGGCCAAGATCATAGGCCGTCGTTTGCCGGGTCTGGCATGGTGCGTGGCGGGGGACGCCACCCCGGCCACCGACGGTCGTCTAACCGAACCTCGACTGTGGGCCGAGGTTCCGGGGGTGCGGGTTGCCGACGGTCGGCGGGCCGAACTCGGCGGGGGCCGGCGCGTGCGGGCTGAGCGGCAGGGCCGGCTCGTGGAGTTCGGGTGACCGGGCCTGGTCGCCGGGCCGGTCCCGCTGCGGATCGTTGCGGAGCCGACGGTCGGGCTCGCCCACCGGCAGCACCTTGACCCGCTGTCGTCCGGATCGGACGGCGCCCACGCTGGACAGCGCCCGGGCGAGCAGTAGTGCGGCGTCCCGGTCGTCGGCCCGGACGGTCTGGCGGCGCTGCTCCGGTGAGGTCTGCTCGTCGCGGAGGCGCTCCCCGTGCGCCCAGGCGGCGGCCAACTCGTCATCGGCGGCAGCACGGATGTCCGTGCGAACGATTAGAAACCGCATGGGTGTCTCCGAAGGCCGGTGACGGACGATGATCCTGTGATTACCTAACGAAGTCATCACGTGGAACTTCCACGTCCCCCTTGGGGATTATGTTCACCCATCCCGGCCCGGCGGGCAAGTGAAACGCGCCGATTGGAGTAGTTGCTCGTCCGATCAGGTGACGCAGGGTCAGCACGCTCCAGCCCGAGCCGAGGATCGGCGTACGACGAAGCCGCCGGCTCCCGGGACGGGAACCGGCGGCTGTGGACGCCTGGTCGGGTACGGTGGCGGACGCCTGCGGGCTGGTGGTCGGCCTCGTCGGCCCCGGTCTACTGTTCGGTCAGTCGGCCGGAACGGCGACTGCGCTGGGACGGCGGCATCCCCGGATCACGGCTGGCCGGCTTGCGGGGCGGGCCCGACGAGCGCTGTCCCGCCATGTCGGTCAGCCAGACGACCGTCTCCTCCGGACTGTAGGCGGCGTCCCGGAGCCAGTCGAAGACCATCGAGTAGGTGTTGATCTCCTTCTGATCCGTCACCATCAGGTTGGTGGCCAGCCCCTCGATCGCCAGGGTCTCCGGATCCTGCGGCTCGGCGAACCGGTAGAGCGAGAACCCGGTGTGCGGCAGGTACCAGTCCGCGATGGTCTGGTCGGCCGGCAGCACCTGGATGGTCACGTTGGGCAGCGCGGCGAGCTTGCGCAACTGGACGAGCTGGGCGCGGAGCGCCTCGCGCGGGCCGGCCCGACCACCGAGCGCCGCCTCCTCGATCACCGCCGAGTAGTGGGGCGGTTCGACCTCTCGGGTCAGCAGCGACTGCCGGGCGATCCGGGCGGCAATCTCGTTCTCGGGGTCGGTGTCGTCCTGGTCGGGATCGTCGACGAGCTGCCGCGAGGAGAGGATGCGCAGCTTGACGTACGCCCTGGTCTGCAACAGGCCGGGGACGATCACCGGGCTGTACTCGCGGATCTCGGCGCAGCCGGCCTCCAGTTCGGCGAAGACGCGCTGCCGCGGCGTCATCGTCGCGTACGAGCGCAGCCAGGCCCGCATGTCGCCGGCCTCGTTGGTGATCGCGGTCAGCTCTTCGCGCAGCGGTCCGGTGACCTTGTAGAGGTCCAGCAGGTCGAGGACGTCCCGCAGGTCGGGCCGGCTGCGGCCGTTCTCCAGTCGGGAGAGTTTGGACGCGGAGGCCCAGCCCACCGCCTCGATGACCTGGTCGCCGGTGAGCTTGGCGGACTCCCGCAGTTTGCGCAGTTCCGTGCCGAGCCTGCGGCGCCGCAGGATCGGGCTGGGTTGAGCAGGAGGCACTGGATCCTCGCTCTCGATCGAGTCGAGCCCGTAACCGGGCAGGTGCGGACCGTCCCAGTTCCGCTCCCGGCGGTCCAGTATGCCGCTCCTTCTTCACGGCGTGCCGTCGAATGGTAACGGCGTGTCTAAATGGAGGGGGCCTTCCGGAGGTGTTCCGGCCGTCGCCGTCGGATAGCCGATCGAGCTCCGACCCCGACCGACGACCGCGACACCATCGATTGCGACAACTTTCCCCCGCAGGTTCCCCCGCACCACGACCGCGCCGTACGCCACCCCCGACCGCCCCCCAACCAGTACGGCGAACAGCCGCCGCGGGCGACCCGGCGCCCGCGATCCCTCCCGTCGGCGGTGATCACGGTGAGTTCCGGGTGCCCAGGTCCCCGCCCGGCTCGCCGCCACCCTCGAAAGGGACCCCTCGCATGCGAACCATCCTGCGTCGCCCCGACTTCCGGCTGCTCTTCGCCGGTCTGCTGTTCAGCATGACGGCAGAGTCGATCATGTTGTTGGCGCTGGCCGTCTGGGTGAAGGACCTGACCGACTCGGACGGCATGGCCGGCGCCACCATCTTCGCGATGGTCGCGCCGATGGCCCTCGCCCCGATCATCGGCTGGGTGGTGGACCGGTTCCCCCGCCGCCCGTTCTTCATCGTCGCCAACCTGGCCACGGCGGTGGTACTCACCCCGCTGTTCCTGGTCCGGGACCGGACCGACGTCTGGGTGATCTACGTGGTGGGTGCCCTGTACGGGCTCTCCTACGTCGCGCTCACCGCGACGCTCAACGGGCTGATCAAGGAGATCGTGCCGGAGGACCTGATGGCCCAGGCGAACGGCGTGCTACAGACCGTCAAGCAGGGGCTCCGGCTGATCGGCCCGCTGGCCGGCGCGGCCCTCTACACCGGGGCCGGCGGCTGGACCCTGCCGACCGTCGGCATGATCGGCTTCAGCGCCGCCGCCTGCGCGGTCTCCGCGCTGCGGATCGCCGAGCGGGTGCCCGGAGCGGCCCGGCCGCGCTGGGCGACCGAGGTCGGGGCGGGACTGCGGCACATGGTCGGCGAGCCCGCCCTGCGCCGGGCAGTCGTCGGCGCCGCGCTGGCCGTACTGGTGATGGGGTTCAGCGAGTCGCTGATCTTCGCGTACGTCGACCAGGGGCTGGGCCGGGAACCCGGCTTCGTCGGAGTACTGGTCACCGTGCAGGGCATCGGCGGGGTGCTCGGCGGCCTCTCCTCACCGGTCGTGGTACGCCGGTTCGGCGAACTGGCCGCCCTGGCCGTCGGGGTGGCGCTCTTCGCGCCCGGGGCGCTGCTGCTGGCGTACCCGACGATCGGGTTGGCCTTCGTCGCCCTGGTGCTGCTCGGCTTCGGCCTGCCGATCGCGTTCGTCGGGCTGAACACGCTGCTCCAGCGGCGTACCCCGGCGCCGTTGCTCGGCCGGGTCACCGCCGCCTCCGAGGCGCTGATCAGCGGGCCGCAGGCGGTCTCCATCGGCACCGGGGCGCTGCTGGTCGGCGTCGTCGACTACCGGCTGCTCTTCGTGGTGATCGCGGTGGTGATGACGGTGGCGGCCGGGTACCTCTGGGCGGGCCGGGCCCTCTCCGCGCCGCCCGCCCCCGTCCCCACGACACCGGTACCCGTCCCGACGACACCCGTACCCGACGCGCCGTCGGCCGTGCCGACGCCCGACGTGATCCTGCCGGAGCTGGTCCCGCCAGCTGACCTGGTGTTGCCGGCCGCGGACGGTGCCTCGGACGAGTCGCGGGCCGCCGCCGAGGCGTCGCGGGCCTCCGGATCCCGTCGCCGGTAGCGGCACCGGAACCGGCCGGGGTGGGCCCGCACCGGGCCCACCCCGCACAGGTCAGTGCTCCGCGAGCGCGGCCAGGTGCTTCTTGACGTCGACGATGGAGGGGTTGGTCAGCGCCGAGCCGTCGTCGAACTTCACCGTCGGCACGGTCTGGTTGCCGCCGTTGACGCTCATCACGAACTCGGCGGCGGCCGGGTCCTGCTCGATGTCGACGACCGTGTAGCCGATGCCCTCCCGGTCCAACTGTGACTTGAGCCGGTGGCAGTAGCCGCACCAGGACGTGGAATACATCGTCAACATCGTCGAGACCTCCGCGGTGCTCAGTCGTTCCCCAGCCAGGGCCCGACCGGCTCTCCCCGGTCGGACGTCGGATCGGACGGGTTGTCGATCACACAGGCTAAAGGTGCAACGTCGGAAGAGGCTGCCATGATTCCTAGCTGTGGCGGTTGACTCAGGCGCGGAACGGATCCTGGCCGGACTCGACCCGGAGCAGCGCACCGCGGTGACCGCTCCGGCGGGGCCGGTCTGCATCCTGGCCGGCGCGGGCACCGGCAAGACCCGGGCGATCACGCACCGGATCGCGTACCGGGTGACGGCCGGCGAGATCGCCGCCCGGCACGTACTCGCGGTCACCTTCACCGCCCGGGCCGCCGCCGAGCTGCGGGCCCGGCTCGGCGCGCTCGGCGTACCGGGGGTGCAGGCCCGGACGTTCCACGGCGCCGCGCTGCGTCAGGTCCGGTACTTCTCGTCCCGGCTGCTCGCCGGCCGGGAGATGCCGGAACTGCTGGACAGCAAGGTCCGGCTGGTCACCCTGGCCGCCGCCCGGGTCGGGCTGCGCACCGACCGGGCCGCCGCCCGGGACCTGGCCGGCGAGATCGAGTGGGCCAAGTCGTCCCTGGTCGAGCCGGGGGAGTACGTCGTCGCGGCGGCCAAGGCGCTGCGCGAGACACCGCACGACCCGGCGAAGGTGGCCGAGGTCTTCGCCGGCTACGAGAAGGTGAAACGCGCCAACGGTGTGATCGACTTCGAGGACATGCTCCGGGCGGCGGTCTGGGGGATCGAGGAGCACCCGGACGTCGGCGAGCAGATCCGGGCACAATACCGGCACCTCGTCGTCGACGAGTACCAGGACGTGAACCCGCTCCAGCAGCGGTTGCTGGACGCTTGGCTGGGCGGCCGGGACGACCTGACCGTGGTCGGCGACGCCAGCCAGACGATCTACTCGTTCACCGGGGCCACCTCGGCGTACCTGATCGACTTTCCCCGGCTGCGCCGGGACGCGGTGGTGGTCCGGCTGGTCCGGGACTACCGCTCCACGCCACAGGTGGTCGGGCTGGCCAACGCCGTGATCCGGCAGGCCCGGGGTGCCGAGGCGCGACTGCGGCTGGAACTGCACGGACAGCGTCCGCCGGGTGCCGAGCCGGACCTGCGGATCTTCGCCGACGAACCGGCTGAGGCCGCCGCCGTGGCGGTGCGCTGCCGTGACCTGATCGCCGCCGGTACGCCGGCCCGGGAGATCGCCGTACTGTTCCGGACGAACGCGCAGTCCGAGGCGTACGAGAAGGCGCTGGCCGAGGCGGAGGTGCCGTACCAGGTCCAGGGCGCCGAGCGCTTCTTCGAGCGGCCCGAGATCCGGCAGGCGCTGGTGGCGCTGCGCGCGGCGACCCGGTCGACTCCGGGAGACATGCCACTGGTCCCGGCCGTGGTCGAGGCGCTGGCCGCAGTCGGCTGGGCACCTGACGCGGCCCCGCCCGGCGGCGCGGCCCGGGAAAGCTGGGAGGCGCTCGCCGCCTTGGTCCAGCTCGCCGAGGAGTACGCGGCGACCCCGGTGCTGCTGCCGATCGGCGAGGCTGCCTCGGTCGAGCGGCCGGTGTCGCTTACCGACTTCTGTGCCGAGTTGGGCCGACGGGCCGCCGCGCAGCACGTACCGACGGTCGAGGGCGTGACGCTGGCCTCGCTGCACTCGGCGAAGGGGCTGGAGTGGGACGCGGTGTTCCTGGTCGGGCTCTCCGACGGCACGCTGCCGACCAGCTACGCGAAGACTCCCGAGCAGGTGGAGGAGGAACGGCGGCTGCTCTACGTCGGGGTGACCCGGGCCCGGGAGTGGCTCTGGCTGTCGTACGCCTCGGCGCGCTCGCCCGGTGGCCGGGCCCGCCGGCCATGCCGCTTCCTGCCCCAGTTCGACCGTTCGAGCGGTGGGCGCACCGTCGAGGCGCCGGGCGGCAGTCGGAAACCCGACCGTCGGCGTACCCAGATCGTCTCCTGCCGGGTCTGCGGGGCGACCCTGCTGGCCGGCGCGGACCGCAAACTCGGCCGCTGCGCCACCTGCCCGTCCGACCTCGACGAGGAGTTGCTGGACCGGCTGCGTGACTGGCGGGCCCGGGTGGCCGGTGCGCAGAAGGTCCCCGCGTACGTGGTCTTCACCGACGCGACCCTGGTCGCGCTGGCCGAACGCCGCCCCGCCCGTCCGACGGAACTGCTGGCCATCGCCGGCATCGGCCCCCGCAAGGTCGCCCTGTACGGCGACGCCGTGCTCGCCCTGATCGAGGGTCTCGGCGTCGACGACGTTCTGCTCACGGCGGAGCCGACCGAGTCGTAGCCGGGCAGGTCGCGGGCCCGCCGAGCAGTGTCGGAAGAAAGTTCCGCAATCTCGCCGTAATTCGTTTGCCTCCCCGCCCGGAGGAGGCATAGCCTCATGGCACACCTCGCGAGCGGCGGCTTTCAGGCTGTTCAAGAGGGGTGAGAGTCCGATGTTGGCGACGAGTGAGAGTCAGGAGGTGGCCCCGATGGGGACGACCTATGTCACCCAGCGACCGTGGGCGCTACCTGCTGCCCTCGCTCCGGTGTCAGAGGTCGGCTGCATGCTGATCACTGATTCCCCACGGCGTTCGCAGGTGCACCAGGTTCTGACCCAGGCCGAGCTGGTTCAGGCCCACGCGTCCGCGGAACTCCGGGGGACCAATGGATTCACGGGCAATGGCATCCCTGTCGGCGTCAAGCGGATGGATGTCAGCGGGGTTCCACCTCGAGGGAGACCGGTCTAACACAGACCAGCCGGCTCACCTCGAGGCCGCGGACCCCGTACACCGGGATCCGCGGCCTTAGTCATTTCCGCACTGCCGCACGTAAGTCGGAACAGCGATCTACGAGATCGAAACGAGAGAGAGGTGACCGGGCGATGAGTCTGGCGTTGGCCCCCCTCGACGCGAACGTCGAGCTGGAGGCGAACCTGCCCTGCCGGAAGTTCGACCCCGACCTGTGGTTCGCCGACTCGCCTGCCGAGCTGGAGCTGGCCAAGTCGCTCTGCGGGGACTGCCCGCTGCGCGTCGAGTGCCTCGCCGGTGCGGTGGAGCGGGAGGAGCCGTGGGGCGTCTGGGGCGGCGAGATCTTCGAGCGTGGCGCGGTGGTTCCGCGCAAGCGGCCCCGTGGCCGTCCGCGCAAGGAGGACGTCGCCCGGGACGCGGCGCTGCGGGTCGAGGCCCAGGCGCGGCTGGCGGCCAGTGGTCTGGCCGAGTCGCGCAGCGCGGTCCGGTTGGCGGCCTGACATGAACCCGATCCGTACGAACGCCGGTCTGGTATCGGCGCCGAACACCGCGATGGCCGCGGTGTGGAAGACCCTCAATGCCATGCCCATCCGAGACGGAGCCACCAAGATGCATCTCATCCACGAAGCGTTGTCACGGGCTCGAATGCGCCTGCCTCAGGCCGGTCGCAGCACCACGAGCACTGAGGCAACCCGATCCGCCCGCACGATCGCGGTGGAGGCCCGTCGTCGGGCCGCCCGCGAACTGGGCAGCATGTGAACCCTTCGGCTGACGCCGTCGGGACGTAACCGAATCTGATCCGGAACAGCCGGGCCGGTCGCGGTGGGGGAGGAACCCCGCCCCGACCGGCCCGGCGTCGTCTCTGGCTGGTCGACCCGGTCAGGCCACCGGGGCGAAACCGGGCAACCAGCGCTCCACGATGCCCCGGTACGGCGCCTTCGCCTCAAGCTGGCAGAGCACACCGATCGAGCCCAGCGTCACCCGGTGGATCAGCAGGTACGACGGCGGCAGGTTGAGCTGCCGGGACAACTGGTACGCCGGGGAGCGCGGGTTGGCGAGCCGGCCCGCCTCGACCCGCAGCCAGGCCCGGGTGAACCGGAACTCCTCCACCGAGAGCGGTTGCAGGATCGGCATCAGGAAGTCGAGTACCGCCTGCGCGTCGATCGGCGAGTCGGCCCGGATGAAGCCCTCCTCGCGCAGCCCGGCGACCACGGCGTCGGCGTCGCCGGCCAGGGCCAGCCGGACCAGTCGACCGATCGGCTCCGGGTGCCCACCAGGAAGTCGGGCCACCGCACCGAAGTCGATGACGCCCAGCCGCCCGTCCGGCAGCAGCCGGAAGTTGCCGGGGTGCGGGTCGGCGTGCAGCAGCCCGGCGCGCATCGGCGCGGAGAAGTGCAGGGTGGCCATCAGCCGGCCGGCCTGGTCGCGCTCGCTCTCCGAGCCGGAGTCGATGATCGCCGACAGCGGGGTGCCCTCGACCCAGTCGGTGACCAGCACCCGGGGCGCCGCCGCGACCACACCGGGTACGAAGATCTCCGGGTCGTCGGCGTACGCGGCGGCGAAGATCCGCTGCGACTCCGCCTCCAGTTCGTAGTCCAGCTCCTCGCTGATCCGTTCGCGCAACTCGCTGAGCAGCGGTTTGATGTCCAGGCCGGGCTGGATCGCCCGGAACATGGTGCCGAGCCGGGAGAGCTGCTTCAGGTCGGAGAGCAGCGCCGGTCCGGCGCCCGGGTACTGCACCTTGACCGCCACCGGGCGGCCGGCCGGAGTCGCCGTACCGGCCTTGGCCACCGCCTTCGTGCCGCGCCGCCGGCCGGACGGGGTGGTCTCGGGCTCGACCTTCCAGATCGCCCGGTGCACCTGTCCGATACTGGCGGCGGCGGCCGGCTTGTCGTCGAACTCCACGAACAGCGACCGCCAGTCCGGCCCGAGCTGCTCGGCGAGCACCTTGTGCACGCTGGCCGCCGGCAGTGGCGGAGCGGCCTCCTGAAGCTTGGTCAACGCCTGCCGGTACGGCGCGGCGATCTCCTCGGGCAGCGCCGCCTCGAACACCGACAGCGCCTGCCCGAACTTCATCGCACCGCCCTTGAGCTGGCCCAGCACGCTGAAGAGCTGCTCGGCGGTGCGCTGCTGGATCTCGTTCGAGATCACCTCGGAGGCGAGGCCGGTCACCCGCTTGCCGACGCCGAGGACGGTCCGGCCAGCGAAGCCGAGCGGCAGAGCGGCGAGCTTGGCGGTCCGGGAGACGGCCCGGCGCGGGATGTCGGTCACCAGATCATTGTTACCGACTCGACGAGATCCGGTCCGCCGTCAGCGGGTGGCTCAGGCCACGTCCCCGGCCCGGCTGACCCGGCCACCCCCGAATCGGCGCGGCGGAAACGACCCGACCGTGCCGCCCCGTACCCCATCGGGCGCCGAATCCACCGGACACCGTTCGCCCTGCCGAGGCCGGTTACCGCACTTTCCGGCCGCACCTGACCGGTTTCTGGGCTGCGGGTGCCCGACTCGGAGCCTGTCGAGCTGCCCCGCATGTGCTCCCGGGCCCGGATGCTGGAAACCTCGGCCCCGGGACCCGCCGGGGAGCCAGATGCGCGCCGGCCGCACGCCACCATCGCCTGGCCAGGACGCGAGTGCCTGGCCGCATGACACGAGAGACGTGACCTGGACACCAGAGGCGTTACCGAGGGGTCGTAACGCCTCTGGTGTCCAGGTCACCGATCCGGGCGCGGGCTGGGCCGGGTGGGGACGGGGCACGTCCGGGAGCGGACGGGATTGCGCCCGGCGGCCGGCGGGTTTCCGCCCGGCGCGGTCGCAAGGCCAGCCGTGACCGGGCTGGCTATGCAGCGGCGGGGGACCAGCTGTGGCCGGGCTGGCTATGCAGCGGCGGGGGACCAGCTGTGGCCGGGCTGGCTACGCGCCGGCCGGGGACCAGCCGCGGCCGGGCCGGCTACGCGCCGGCCGGGGTCAGCTGTGACCGGGCCGGCTACGCACCGGCCGGGGTCAGCCGACGGAGCCGGGGTCGGGGGAGTCGGTGGCGGCTTCCGAGGGATCCGGGGTGCGGCGGGGCGGGGTACCGCGCCGTCGTGAGGTGCAGTCGCAGGCCGGATGCGGCGGCCAGGTGCGGCGGCGCAGCCGACCGGCGCCGGTCACCTCGACGGCACCGCCGACGGTGTCCGGGGTACCGCCGTCGAGGAAGGCGAGCACCTCGCTCACGGCGTAGCCGACCGCCGCCACGAGGGTCGAGGTGAGGCAGGGTTCCTGCCCGCCTCCGGCGGCCAACTGGGCGGCCAGGCCGGGCCAGCCGGGGTCACGGTCCCGCCGGTGCAGGTCGAGACAGTTGAGGCAGGGCGAGCCGGTGGCCCGGACGAACGGGCCGACGACCGGTACGCCGTCGCGCAGGGTGAGCAGCAGATGCGCCTGCCGGTGCTGGGCGTAGCCGGCGGCGAGCAGCCCGGCGGGGCGGTCCGCGCCGACCTGCACCACCAGGTCGGCGCGACCGCGCCGGACGGGCCGGGTGTCGGTGCCGGGAGCGGACCGGGCGATCGCGTCCACGACGGCGGCGGCGCTCTGCCGGCGTACGTCGGTGGCCAGCAGGTTGCCGCCGATGGTGTCCGGCGGTCCGACCCGGCCCCGCAGGTCGGGGTGCACCTGTCCGACGCCGGCCTGGGCCAGGGTCACCGCCACCGGGGCGGCGAGCCGGCCCTGACCGGTCACCACGACCCGGGCGGCGGCCCGGCGCCGGAGGAGTTGGGCGGGGGTGCCCGGTGAGTCCCGGCCGTGCAGGGCGAGCGCGGCGGCCTCGGCGGAGAGTCGCTGCCGGGCCGGCTCGGGCAGGTCGGTGGGGAGCAGGGTGTGCGCGGCCACCACCAGCCCGGCGGCCCGCAGGGTGTCGATCAGGGTACGGGCGTCGTCGCGGGCCACGTCGATGGTGGCCGCATGGTCGAGGACGGCCCGCTCGCTGCGGCTGCCGTCGAGCAGGTCGAGCAGCCGGGCGGCGGCCGGATTGGCCACTTCGAGCAGGACCGCGCGACGCGGATCGAGGCCGAGTTGCAGGGTGTGCCGGTCACGCCAGAGTCGGGCGAGGCCGGGGATCAGGGTGGGGCGGGGCAGCACGGTTCGGGTCATGGGGCAACACGCTGTCACCGCTCGGCTGCGGGTCGACGGTCGTTGTCCACAGCGTCGGGGCGCTGTGCACTGCTCTATCCACAGGATCTGGGGTGTTATCCACAACCCCTGGGTAACTTCTGTCGCCGCGCGGACATCACGCCGGGTGTCCGCAGCGCGACAGTGAAAGCGGGAAGGGGTGGCGCTCGGCCACCCCTTCCCGCAGTTCCGCGTGCCCCTCGATGATCAGACCTTGGCCTTGCCGAGGATCCGGTTGACGGTCGTACCGCAGACCGGGCACTTGCCCTTGGCCATGTTCATGCCCGTCTTGGAAACCTCGACGTTGCCCTCGAAGTCACGCTTTTCCTTGCACTTGACGCAGTACCCGTTGTAGGTCTGGGCCTTCTCGGCCACGGTGCCCTCCTCGTTTCTTCCACCGGACTCTCACGAGCCCGACGTGCGCCCGGCGGCGGGCGGCCAGTTAGGCGCCAGCGCTGGGATTTCTCCGCGGTCACCGCTGTGACCGCCGGTCCGCGGACCCTACCCAGATCTGGGCAGTTCCATGTCAGCGATCTGTCGACACTGTGAGGAAGCCGACGCCCAGAGTGTGCATGCCGGAATAGGTCGGATAAGTCAGTTTCGCAGGGACACGCCGGATGAACCGCGTCAGATCGCTGATCTGGGGGTGCCTGGCGGGCTCGACGGATGATCGTTTA
This sequence comes from Plantactinospora endophytica, assembly GCF_016862915.1. Classification (GTDB taxonomy): domain Bacteria; phylum Actinomycetota; class Actinomycetes; order Mycobacteriales; family Micromonosporaceae; genus Plantactinospora; species Plantactinospora endophytica. The sequence continues at coordinate 243,194 of NZ_BONW01000002.1, forward strand.
CCGTTGCCTGCGGCGCACCCCGCCGTACGCCGGCCGTACACCCGGTGGCTGCCGATCATGCCGGGCGCAAGCCGGATCATGGGTTCGTAGACGATCACCGCAATGAATTTTTTCCGGACGGGTCACCGCTAACTGGTATTTTTCCGGCGGCTATCTGTGGACTGACTCTTGCGGTGACCTGGTCAGTACGCATTAGTTTTCCATCGTGAACGAAACCCGGGGCTGCGCGGGCCGCTAATGGCGGGGTTGCGAAAGCCGGTCGTGGAGGTACGGCGCAGTCAGCGCCGGCGCCGGACGGTGTCCGCCTACCGGGACGGCGAGCGGGTCGTGGTGCTCATCCCCGACCAGTTCTCCCGCGCCGAGGAGAGCGAGTGGGTCGACCGGATGCTCGCCCGGCTCGCGGCCCGGGAGGAGCGGCTCGAACGCTCCGACGAGGAACTGCTGATCCGGTCCCGACGCCTGATCGACCGCTATCTGAGCGAGCACGGCAGGGTGGCCGTGCCGGCCAGCGTCCGGTGGGTGACGAACCAGAACGGCCGTTGGGGCTCCTGCACCCCGGCCGACCGGACCATCCGCATCTCGCACCGAATCCAGGAGATGCCGGAATGGGTGATCGACTACGTGCTGCTGCACGAGTTGACCCATCTCGTCGTGCCCAGTCACAACGCCCGGTTCTGGGCGCTCGTCGGGCGCTACCCGAAGACCGAACGGGCCCGGGGCTACCTGGAGGGCGTCGCGGCGACCGCCGGAATCGTCCTGCCCGACTGAGCCGTCCCGCCGGCCTGAGCCGTTCTGCCGGCCTGAGCCGTTCTGCCGGACTGAGCCGTCCTGCCGGACTGAGCCGTCCCGCCGGACTGAGCGGGTCTGCTGGATTCGGCGGGGGCCGTCGGACTGGGCGGGATCGGCCGGGCTGACGGGAGTCTGCCGCCGGACCGGGCGGGGGCTGCTGGACTGACCGGGGCGGCCTCGCCGCGCGTACCCGGGCGGTCGGTAAGGTCGGCGGGTGACCCGCCGTGTGATCGTGGTGATGCTCGGGCCCGTCGGCTGGGCGCCGCCGGGGACGGACCCGGCCCGCTGGCGGTCCGCACTGGCCGAGGACGTCGTCGACCTGGTCGCCACGCTAGCCGAGGTGGAACCGGCGATCGCCGCGACGGCGGCCGACCGCCCGCTGGCCGAGGCGGTCGCCTGGCCGGGTATGCCGGTGTACGACCTGCCGGCCCGCCGGGTCGGCGCCGCGCTGGACGCCGCGACCAGGGACGGGTACGACCAGGCGGCGGTGCTGGTCGCCGACGCGCCCGACGTACCCGGGCTGATCCTCGGCAAGCTGCTCCGCCCGCTGACCAGCCGGCCCGTCGCGGTCGCCGCCGCGACCAACCCCGGACCCGGGCTGCTCGGGCTGGCCACCCGGCTACCCGCGCCGGACTGGCTGCCGGAACTGGACCTGGACACCGCCGACGTCGACCTGGTACGCGCCGCCGCGCCGCGCCCGGCCGAGGTGGCGGTCGCCCCGGGCTGGCGTCGGCTGCGCGGGCCGGCCGACCTCGCGACCCTCGACCCGGCCGTCGAGGGCTGGGACACCACCCGGGTACTGCTCGGCGGCTGACCGGTCGCCACGGGCCGCGCCCTGTCCTTGCCGGATCCTGCACGGCCTCCAGCCTGGCCGTACCCGGGCCGCTCCCCGGTTCCGGCCGGAGCCTGGACGTTCCTCAGCCTGGTCGGAGCCCGCCGCTCTCCGGATCGCCGAAGCGTGGACGTGCTTCAGCCCCGTCGGAGCCTGGGCGCTGTCCAGCCCGGCCGGAGGCTGTCGGGCGTGATCCTGGTCCGGGGCCGGGCCGCCGCTCGCGGCCCGGTGCGGCCGGTCACTCCGGGTCGCGCCGCTCGGTGCCCGGCTCGGGTCCGTCGGATCCGGAGTCGTCGGATCCGGGCTCCCCGGGGGCGGGCCCGCCGAAGTCGAAGTCGTCCAGGTCGCCGAGGTCGAGCTGGGACCGGGCGAAGGCGTCCGGATCGGCGAAGTCCTCCTCGGCGGGGAGCAGGTCCGGGTGTCCCCACAGCGCGTCCCGGCCGGCGATGCCCCGGTGCTCGGTGAGCGCCGCCCAGAGCGCGGCGGCCTCGCGCAGCCGGCGGGGCCGCAGCTCCAGCCCGACCAGCGCCGCGAAGGTCTGCTCGGCCGGACCCCCGGCGGCCCGACGGCGTCGGAACGCCTCGCCGAGCCGGTTCACGTTCGGCAGCCGTTCGGCGGCGGCGCTGTCCACCACGTGGCACACCCAACCCTCGACCAGGGCCAGCGTGGTCTCCAGCCGGGCCAGCGACGCCTTCTGCGCCGGAGTGTCCTCCGGCGTGAAGATGCCCTCCACGGCCAGCGCCTGCATCGACTCCGGGTTCATCGGGTCGAACCGGCCCAACGCCTCCTCGATCGCCTCCCGGTTCACCGTGATGCCGGTGGCGTACATCTCCACGGTGGTCAGGACGTGACCGCGCAGCCACGGTACGTGCTGGAAGAGTCGCTGGTGGGCGGCCTCGCGCAGGGCGACGTAGAGGCGTACCTCGTCCTCGGGCAGTTCGAGGCCCTCGCCGTACGCCCGGATGTTGGCCGGCAGCAGCGCGGCCGTGCCGGCCGGACCGAGCGGCAGGCCGATGTCGCCGGCCGAGAGCACCTCGGCGGCAAGCGAGCCGAGCGCCTGGCCGAGCTGGCCGCCGAAGAGGGCGCCGCCCAGCGTGGTCAGCATGGACTGCATCGGGCCGAGCTGTGACCGGGCCTCCGGCGGCACCAGGTCGCCCATCGCGGCCACCATCCGGCCGGCCACCGGGTCGCAGAGCTTCTTCCAGACGTCAAGCGTCCGGTAGATCCACTCGTTCCGGTTCCACGCCACCGAGCTGCGGATCCCGGAGGGGTGTGCCGAGGTCGGGTCGAGCCACAGGTCGGCCAGCCGGAGCGCCTCCTCGACGGCGTTGCGCTCGTACGGCGTCACGGCCGGGTCGCCGGCCGAGGAGAGCTGGCTCGCCGCGACCTGGCGGGCCAGGTCCCAGTTGACCGGGCCGCTGCCCGGCGCGGCGAGCAACTGCTGCAGCTGAGCCATGAACTGCTGCATCTGCTGCGGGTCGTTGGGGTCGGGCGGCTGGCCACCCGGCAGGGCGAAGCCGAACGGAATATCAGGCACCCGTCCACGGTACGCGCGCCGGGGGGTCCGTTGCCCGCCCAGGTGTCACGCCGAGGGCGAACCTCCGGGCTCGGCGGCCGGCCCGGAGGGGGCGGCTCGGTACGCTTCCGGACATGAGACGTCGCGGTGTCACGGTTTTGCTCGGCGCGGTGATCACCGCCCTGCTCAGCATCGGTGTGCTCGCCGCACCCATTCCGTACGTCGTGCTCGGTCCCGGGCCGACCGTGGACACCCTCGGCCGGCAGGACGACAAAGAGGTGATCCAGATTTCCGGCCAGGAGACCTCGACGTCGGCCGGGCAACTGCGGCTGACCACGGTCGGGGTGCAGCCCGACGTGAAGCTGCTCTCCGCGATCGCCGGCTGGTTCTCCTCGGACGAGGCCGTGGTGCCGTACGAGCTGATCTATCCGCCGGGGCAGACCCAGCAGCAGGTGGAGGAGCGCAACGCGGAGGATTTCGCCGCCTCGCAGACCAGCGCCGAGACGGCCGCGCTGCGTGAACTCGGCTATCCGGTGGAGGTCGTGGTCAAGAACGTGACCGCGGGCGGCCCGTCGGAGGGAACTCTCAAGGTCGGCGACGTGATCACCTCGGTCGACGACAAGCCGGTGCCGGTCGCGAACACCCTTACCGACCTGATCCGCGCTCGTCCGGCCGGCACCTCGTTGAAGATCGGCTACACCCGGGATCGCACGCCGGCCACCGCGACCATCGTCAGCGCCGCCACCGACAACAACCCGCCTCGGATCGGTGTGGAGATCGAGCAGCGACAGCCGCACCCGTTCGAGTTGAAGATCGACCTCGGCGACATCGGTGGACCGAGTGCCGGGCTGATGTTCGCGCTCGGCATCATCGACAAGGTCCGGAGTGAGGACCTGACCGGCGGGAAGATCATCGCCGGTACCGGCACCATCAACGACCTGGGCGAGGTCGGTCCGATCGGCGGCATCCCGCAGAAACTCGTCGGGGCGAAGAACGCGGGCGCGAAGTATTTCCTGGTACCGGCCGGCAACTGCGAGGAGGCCGTCCGCAACGCCCAGCCGGGGCTGCCGATGGCCCGGGTCGGCACCCTCGACGAGGCGCTGGCCGCGCTGGACACCATCCGGGCCGGAGGCCAGCCGACGAAGTGCTGAACCGCTGCGCAGAGTTGGCGCCGGGTCACTCTCCGGCGTCGACCTGACTGGTTCCGTGGCCATTTTCGTGGCCGATTTCGCGGGAGTGTCGGGCCGATCCGGCCGCCTGTCGGTGACCGCGTGTCCGCTCCGGCTGACCGGCCGTTTCCGGCCGGCCCGAAGGGGGACCGATCGGACTCAGGAATACCCCGTAGTCTAGGTGCTCTGATCAGAGCCGGTCACTTCCGAACGTGCGGAGCCAACAGTGGTCATGCGTAGCAGCCCCCTACCAAGAATGAGTCGACGCGGTCGCGTCACGGTCGGCGTACTCCTCGGGGTGTTCCTGCTCCTCACCCTGCTGGGCTGGGGCGTTCAGGCGTGGACCGACTGGCTCTGGTTCGACGAGGTGAACTACACTCGGGTCTTCAGCGGGGTGCTGGTCACCCGGATCCTGCTCTTCGTGGTGATCGGCCTGGCCATGGCGCTGCTGGTCGGCGGCAACATGTGGCTGGCCTACCGGCTGCGGCCGGTGCTCCGGCCGAACTCGCCGGAGCAGGTGACGCTGGAGCGCTACCGCTCGGTGCTGGCGCCCCGGATCGGCGCCTGGCTGGTCGCGATCGGAGTGATCGTCGGACTCTTCGCCGGGCTCTCCGCGCAGACCCGGTGGAGTCAGTGGATGCTCTTCCGGAACTCGCAGAGCTTCGGCATCGAGGACCCGGAATTCAAGATCGATATCGGGTTCTACGTCTTCCAGTTCCCGTTCCTGCGCTATCTGCTCGGGGTCGGCTTCACCGCGGTGGTGCTGGCCGTGATCGGCTCGCTTGCGATGCACTACGTCTTCGGCGGGGTGCGGCTACAGGGCATCGGCGACCGGATGACCAACGCCGCCCGGGCGCACCTGACCACGCTGGTCGCGGTCTTCGTCCTGCTCAAGGCGCTGGCGTACGTGCTCGACCGGCGGGCGATGCTGCTGGAGTTCAACGAGGGCGTCGACCTGTACGGCGCCGGCTACGCCGACATCAACGCGCTGCTGCCGGCCAAGGAGATCCTGGCCTACATCTCGGTGGTGGTCGCGCTGGCGATCATCCTGTTCTCCAACGCCTTCATCCGGAACCTGGTCTGGCCCGGCATCTCGCTGGCCCTGCTCGGCATCTCGGCGGTGGCGATCGGCGGCATCTACCCGTGGGCGGTGCAGACCTTCGAGGTCAAGCCGAGCGTCAAGGACAAGGAAGCCGCGTACATCGAGCGCAGCATCACCGCCACCCGGGACGCCTTCGGGATCGCCAACACGGTGCAGGCGCCGTACAGTGCGGCGAACCTCAAGCCGCCGGAGTCGCTGGCCACCGACACCTCGGTGGTGCCGAACATCCGGCTGCTGGACCCGCAACTGGTCTCCGAGACCTACACCCAGCTCCAGCAGGTGCGTGGCTTCTACGACTTCGGCCCGAAGCTCGACATCGACCGCTACCAGGTGAACGGCGAGACCCAGGACTACGTCGTCGGGATGCGGGAGATCAACTACCTGGAGCTGACCGACCAGCAGAGCAACTGGATCAACCGGCACACCGTCTTCACCCACGGGTACGGCCTGGTCGGCGCCCCGGCCAACCAGGTGGTCTGCGGCGGGCAGCCGTACTTCGTCTCCGGCTTCCTCGGCGAGCGTGCCGAGGAGGCGTGCTCGTCGGCGACCGAGACGATCCCGGCCACCCAGCCGCGGATCTACTACGGCGAGCAGATGGACGGGAGCGACTACGCGATCGTCGGGCAGACCGAGGGGAAGAACCCGGTCGAGTTCGACCGGCCGACCGGCCGGGAGGGTGGCGAGCAGTACTACACCTACACCGGGTCGGGCGGGGTGGAGATCGGCTCCTTCGGCCGCCGGCTGCTCTACTCGATCAAGGAGCAGGAGCCGAACTTCGTACTCTCCGGCGCGATCAACGACGCCTCCAAGCTGCTCTACGTGCGTAACCCCCGGGACCGGGTGGAGAAGGTGGCGCCGTTCCTCACCCTGGACGGCGACCCGTACCCGGCGGTGGTCGGCGGGCGGATCCAGTGGATCGTCGACGGCTACACCACGGCGGCCACCTACCCGTACGCCGAGCGGGTGAACCTCCAGCAGGAGACCGCCGACGAGCTGACCGGGCTGGGCACCTTCGAACTCGCCCGGGAGGACGTCAACTACATCCGGAACTCGGTCAAGGCGACCGTCGACGCGTACGACGGCACGGTGACGCTCTACCAGTTCGACGACACCGACCCGGTGCTGAAGGCCTGGAACAAGGCGTTCGGCGGCGACCTGGTGAAACCGAAGTCGGAGATCCCGGCCGACCTGGCGGCACACTTCCGCTACCCGGCCGACCTGTTCAAGGTGCAGCGCAACCTGCTGGCGAAGTTCCACGTCACGGACCCGTCCGAGTTCTTCTCCGGGCAGGACTTCTGGGAGGTGCCGAACGTCCCGGACGCGCCGGACACCGGCGAGAAGCAGCCGCCGTACTACCTCTACACCCAGTTCCCGGGTCAGGAGGCGGCGCGGTTCCAGCTCACCTCGGCGGTCACTCCGCTCGGCCGGCAGAACCTCGCCGCGCTGATCAGCGGGTCCTACCTGAACGGCCAGCCCCGGCTGGAGGTGCTGGAACTGCCCGACCAGACGGCGGTCTCCGGGCCGGTTCAGGTACACCAGAAGATGACCAACAACGCCAACATCCGGCAGGAACTCAACCTGCTCACCTCGAACCAGGCCCAGGTGCAGTACGGCAACCTGCTCTCGCTGCCCTTCGGCGACGGCATGCTCTACGTCGAACCGGTGTACGTGAAGAGCAACCAGCAGAACGCCTATCCGCTGCTGCAACGGGTGCTGATCTCGTACGGCGACGGCGGCCAGTACGTGGTGTTGGCGAACAGCCTCGAAGAGGGCATCAAACAGCTCGTCGAACAGGGCAAGAAGGCGGGTGCGGAAACACCGACGACGCCACCGCCGCCGACCGACGGGAGCCCGAATCCGACGCCCACACCGACGGCACCGCCGCCGACCAGCACTCCGCAGTTCACTCCGGAACTGGCCGCCGCGGCGGCCAAGGTGCAGACCGCGATCGGCGAGGTCAAGGCGGCCCAGACGTCCGGCGACTTCGAGCGGTACGGCCGGGCACTGAAGGCGCTCGACGACGCGATGACGGAGTTCCAGAACGCGCAGCGGGCGGCGGGCAACCGGGCGCCGACCGCAGGAGGAACAGCGGCACCGGCCGGCTCCACCGGGCCGAGCGGCGGTACGCCCAGCCCGCCAGCGGCGTCGCCGAGCGGCTGACCCGGATCGGCTCCGAACTCCCGGCGGCGGCGATATGGCCGCCGCCGGGTAGTTCGCCCCCCGTTTTGCGGGGCGTGGGCGGTGTGCGCTAGTGTTAACGAGCCGACGCGGGGTGGAGCAGCTCGGTAGCTCGCTGGGCTCATAACCCAGAGGTCGCAGGTTCAAATCCTGTCCCCGCTACCACAGAACCATTCAGTTAGAACCCGGTTTCCCGATTACGGGGCCGGGTTCTTGCTTTTCCTGTCTCTGGCGCCCTTTCCCGCCCGTGGGCACTCTTTCCCGTGGATCGCGCTTGAACTCGTGGCGCTTGAACTCGTGGCGCTTCGACCGGAGTGCGTGAACTCGTGGCGCATCGACTCATGGTGCTTCGACCCGAGGGCTTGAACTCGGGGCGCTTGGAGGTGTGGCGCCGATCGACAGTATTCAAGTTGGACTTGGGCGCGCGTTGGGCTAGGGTTCATCCAGCGACGCGGGGTGGAGCAGCTCGGTAGCTCGCTGGGCTCATAACCCAGAGGCCGCAGGTTCAAATCCTGTCCCCGCTACCAGCACGAGAACGGCCCCTCGGAAATCCTCCGAGGGGCCGTTCTGCTGCTTACGGATGTGGCCAGAGCAGGTGTGGCGGCCACCCACCCACGGGTACGGAAGGTCAGCCGGTCTGTCCGACCCTGTCCACGACGGCGAGGGCCAGCACCGCCGACGATTCCGAGACGCCGAGGAAGGCGTAGCTCTTCGGGTCGAAGACGAGGACGACCTCACCCGAACGTCCCGTCGACGGCCAGGCGATTCCGATGCCCGAACGGCCCGCGCCGTCCGTGACGTTCTCGACCGCGCGTAGCCCCGGCACCGCTGCCGCCGCCTCGTAGAGCGCGGCCCGGGACTGCGGTCGCAGGTAGCCGCTGGCGAAGTAGTAGACGTCCTTGCCGGCGGAGTTCACCGAATCGACCTTGCCGTTGCGGTGCTCGGTGAGATAGGCCCCCATCGCCGCCGCGTCGGTGGGCATGTCGGCGCGATAGCCGGGTGCCGGGGTGCACGGCTCGGTCCGGCCCGGAAGCACGTTGTTGCCCTTCACCACGGCGGCCCGCCCGTTCCGGCAGCCCGGGATGACGGCCTCCTTACCCCCGCCGCCGCCGGAGGCGGTCCTCACCAGGCCGTTCCTGGTCCCGTCCACGGACAGCCAACTCTCCCGCAGCTCCCGGCCCTGCTGGCTCCGGGTGTAGATGAACTGGTCGGGCCGGGGGGTGGTGTCGGGCAGCCGGAGCGCTGCGGCCGCCGCGTTCCGCAGCACCTGGCTGGCCTCGGCCCTGGCGGCCGGCACGTCACCGCCGACCTGATCGGGGGCGAGTACGAGTACCGAGACGATCGCCGCCGCGACACCCGCCGCCGCCACACCGCCGAACACGAACCGCCAACCCCGGCGAGCGTCGCGTCGGATCGTGGTGGGCGCGGGGGGCGTGGCGGTCAGCACAGCCAGCAACCGGTCACGGGCCGGCGCCAACTGGTCAGGGGTTGCCAGCGGGATCTCCTGACCCACCTGCTGGAGCAGTCGCAGATCATCCATTGCTCAGTGCCTCCTCGATCGTGCCGGTGAATTCGCCGCCCAGCTCCGCGCGGAGCAACCTGCGGACACGGTTGAGTCGTGAACGCACGGTGCCGACCGGTATGTCCAGCGCTGCGGCCACCTCGTCGTAGGTCAACTCCTCCCACGCGACCAGCAGCAGCACGTCCCGGTCGCCGTTGGAGAGCCCGGCCAGGGCACCGAACAACACCTGGCGCAGCGACTGCGCGGTCACCGCCGTGGCGACCCGGTCGGCGTACGGCGCCTCGCTCGTCGCCGGGAGGTGCGCTTGGCGCAGCCGGTACTCGCGTTCCTCCTCGCGCCGGTGCTGCCCGACGACGTTGGTGGCGATCCCGTACAGCCATGGCCGGGCGTCGGGATGGGCGGTGTCGAAACGTTCCCGACGACGGAACGCCGCAAGGAACGTCTCGGCGACCATGTCGTCCGCCACCTCGGCACCGAGCCGACGCCGCAGGTAACGGTGGATGGACGGCGCGTGCCGGTCGAAGATCACCGCAAAGCTCTCGGGATCCCGGACGGACCGCTCGATGACGGCCGCGTCCGTCAGCGTACTGACGTCGACAGCCTTGACCCGTCTTAGACGATTCATGCACGACCTTTCGCGGAGCAGGGCATCATCGCCTGTTATCCGCAGGCCGCAGGAAAACAGTTCACGAAGGACTGCCGACGCGGGGGGTGCTCACCCGGCCACCGTCTGGGACCGGATCGGTCAACTCGGCCACCTCCGGGCAGCGAGCGACGGCGGGGCCACGGTGGGGCCACGGGCGATGACCGCGACATGAAAGAGCCGTGTGTTCTGCTTCCCCGGACGGAGTGACCGGCCGGGGAGGGTCCGATGATGGTGCCGCTGCCGGAGTTACCGGCACGACAGACGGGAGGCAGGCAATTGTTGACCGGGGCCGTACTGGTCGCCGCCGCGATGACCACCGGGCTGGTGGCCGGCGTGTTCCTGCTGTACGCGCACACGATCATGCCCGGCCTGGGGCGCACCGACGACCGTACTTTCGTGGGCGCGTTCCAGGCGATCGACCGGGCGATCATCAATCCGTTTTTCATGGCGTGCTTCTTCGGCGCGCTGGTCCTCACCGGGGTCGCCGCCGCGCTGCACCTGCGGGCGGGGCACCGTGGCGTACTGCCGTGGCTCGTCGTCGCGTTCGGGCTCTACCTGGTGGTGGTCGTGATCACCCTGGCGGTGAACGTACCGGTCAACGACGCCATCAAGGCGGCCGGCGAGCCGGACCGGATAACCGACCTCGCCCGGGTACGCCGGGACTTCGGCGAGGCGAGGTGGCGGGCCTGGAACCTGGTCCGGGTCGTGCTGAGCTCGACGGCGTTCGGCTGTCTGCTCGTCACGCTCGTCCTGCACGGCCGCCGGGGCTGAACCCGGAGCGGGGCGTCGGGTCGGGTACGCGGAGGCGTCGCGTCGGACAAGGCGCATCGGGCACGCGGTGCCGGCGTACCCGATGCGCCTTGGGTCCGGGCCCCGGTCAGCCGGGCGTGCCGGGCCGCTCGGGGCGGTCGGCCCGCGGGGCGATCAGCGAGGCGACCGCCCCGACCACCGCCATCGCGATGGCCAGCCAGAACACGATCGTCAGCCCGTCGTGGAACGGTGCGGAGATCAGGTTCGGGAAGAACGACCGCCCGACCAGGGTCTCCGCGTTGGCGGCCGGCAGCGCGTCGAGGATCTGCGGCCCGAGCAGTTGCTGGATCGGGTTGTAGCCGAGGAACGCGGCGAAGAGCGTGCCGACCGGTGGCAGCTCGGCGATCGAGTGCGCGGCCGATTCGGGTACGCCCTGCGCGGTCAGCCCGGTCTCCAGGGTCTGCGGCAGCGACCTGGCCAGCCCGGCGACCATCAGCGAGAAGAAGACCCCGATCGAGAGCACCATGCCGGCGTTCTGGAAGGTGGCCCGCATCCCGGAGGCCGCGCCGCGCAGCTTCGCCGGCACACTCGACATGATCATCGCGGTGTTCGGGGCTGCGAAGAGGCCGCCGCCGAGCCCGTTGAGGAAGACCAGCGCCGCGAAGACCCAGTAGTCGAAGTCGCTCGGCACGAGCAGCAGCCCGGCGAAGGAGGCGGCCATCACCAGCAGCCCACCGGCGGCGAAGAGCCGCTCGCCGAACCGGTCGGAGAGGGCACCGGCGAGCGGGCCGGCGGCGAGGAACCCGATGGTGAGCGGCAGCAGGTAGATGCCGGCCCAGAGCGGGGTGCGTTCGTAGTCGTAGCCGTGCAGCGGCAGCCAGATTCCCTGCAACCAGATGATCAGCATGAACTGGAGGCCGCCCCGGGCGATCGAGCCGAGCAGGCTGGCCGCGTTGCCGCCGGCGAAGGCGGTGATCCGGAACAGCCGCAGCGGGAACATCGGCTCGGCCACCCTGCTCTCGATCAGGCAGAACGCCGCGAGTACGGCGACACCGCCGAGCAGCCCGGCCAGTACCCACGGGTTGGTCCAGCCCATGGTGTGCCCGCCGTACGGCTGGATCCCGTACGTGATGCCGGCCAGCAGTGCGGTCAGTCCCACCGCGAAGGTGAGGTTCCCCCACCAGTCGATCCGGCCCTCGACCCGGCTCCGGGTCTCCCGCAGCGACCGGTACGCCCAGACGGTGCCGACCAGTCCGATCGGCACGTTCACCCAGAAGATCGATCGCCAGTTCCACTCCGCCAGCAGGCCGCCGAGGACCAGGCCGAGGAACGAGCCGGCGATACCGGCGACGATGTTGATCCCGAGGGCTGTGCCGCGCTGCTTCGCGGGGAACACGTCGGTGATGATGGCTGCCGAGTTCGCCATCAGCATCGACCCGCCGACGGCCTGCAACACCCGCCAGCCGATCAGCCAGAGCGCTCCGCCGCCCCCGTCGAACGGGTCCAGGGAGAGCACGACCGAGGTGACGGTGAAGAGCGCGAAGCCGGCGTTGTAGATGCGTACCCGGCCGTACATGTCGCCGAGCCGGCCGAGGGTGACCACCAGAACCGCGGTGACCAGCATGTACCCCATCAGCATCCAGAGCAGGTAGCTGACGTTGCCGGGTTCGAGCGGGTTCAGGTGTACCCCGTTGAAGATCGCCGGTAGCGAGATCAGCACGATCGACGAGTTGATCGTGGCGAGCAGCATCCCCAGGGTGGTGTTGGAGAGGGCGATCCACTTGTAGCGGGGATGCTCCGCGCCGACGGCCATGCCGCGCCGCGAGGCTCCGGAGCCGGTCGTCGTGGTCGTCATCACGTTCCCCGCCCCGGATCGGCGGCAGGGTCGGTGCCGGGCTCGGTCGTGGTCGGGGTCGGCACCGGTACGGCGGCCGGCGGCGAGGCGGCGGCGAGACGTTCGAGTACCCGCAGCGACAGTTCGATGGCGGCCCGCTCCTCGGCCGAGACGTCGCCGAGCAGTTCGGACAGCTTCGCGGCACGGGCCCGGCGGCGGTGGCGTACCAGCTCACGCCCGGCCGGGGTGATCGCGACCGCGACCACCCGGCGGTCGGCCGGGTCGCTCCGCCGTTCGGCCAGCCCGTCCCGTTCCAGCCGGCTGACGAGCTGGGTCATCCCCGGCTGGGTCACCCCCTCGGCGACCGCCAGGTCGGAGACCCGGTGCGCGCCGAACTCCTCCAGCCGGTAGAGCGTCGATGCCGCGGTGAGGCTCAGCCCGTCCGGGGTACTGAGCCGGCGGAGCAGCCCGAGCAGTCGGTCGAAGCTGGTCACGGTACGGAGCAGAGCCGCCTCGCCCGCCTCCGGCCCGGCCTCGGGAGGTCGTGTCGTCACCGGGACAGTTTTACATCACCTGCTTATAGAAGTGTCTTATGATTCGGCGCACAGCCGGCTCGCGGCATCGACCTCGCTCGCTGCCCGGCCGGCTTTCCGAGGGTTACGGTGCGGTACTCGGCCGCGTTGCCGGCGGGACTTGCCCGCAGACCCGAGGATGTAGCCATGGAGATTTTCCGGAACTGGTGGGTCCGCCTGACCGCAGTGCTTGGTACGGCGGCGTTGACAGTGTTCGTACCGGCCGTGGCCTGGGCCTCGACCGGACCCGGCGAGATGGTGGTGGAGGCGGCCCGCCGCCGCACCCGGGGCAGCTTCGGGCTCTGGGGGCTGATCTGCTGCCTGATCGTGGTCGGCGTGATCGTGGCGGTTCTGGTCCTCGTCATGCGGAACCGCAGGTCGGGCAAGCGCTGAGCGGTTTCGCGCGTTCGGTGGCCCCTGGCCATGGGGACGTCCGCGCCGGACATCGGGAAAGGACCCCTCCGCCGGCCGGTGACGGCGAGGGGTCCCTTCCCGGCGAACTGACTAGCTGGTCAGCGCGGCATTCGCCTGGCTGATGAAGGCGGCTGCCGCCGCCCGGGGGGTGGCCTTGCCGAACTGCACGCTCTCCGCCGCCTGGATCAGCAGTTGCTTGATCGTGGCGTGGCCCTTCGGCGGCGGCACCGGAGCCGCCCCGAACTTCTCCGTCATGGTGGTCTCGAAGGCGACCGACTGCTTCATGCTCTCGTCGGTCAGCGACGCCTCCACGGCCCGCCGGACGTCCAGGTTGGCGCTGAGGCCCCGCTCGGTGCCGAGGATCTCGCCGGCCACGGCGTCGTTGACCAGGAAGTCGATGACGTGCACCGCCGTCTCCGGGTGGCGGGTCCCCCGGAAGGCCGCCCAGTAGAGCGAGGCCCGGGCCCACTGCGCGGCCGGGTTGCCGGGATAGCTGACCACCTCGAGCCTGTCCTTGGTGAGCTTCTGCAACTCCGAAAGCTGGTTCGACCAGACGAACGAGGTCGCCGCCGTACCAGTGCTCACCAGTTGCTTGGTGACGTCACCGCCGTTCGCGGGCTGGGTCACCCGGCCGGGCGGGGCGGCCTCGCGTTCCCGGGCCCCCGCCCACAGCTCGAACCAGCGGGTCAGGTCGCTCTCGGTGAAGCCCATCTGCCGGCCCCGGTAGAGCTCCTTTTCCTGGGACCGCAGCCAGACCCAGAGGGCCTTGTAGTCGGCCGAGGGGTCCATGGTGCCGTAGACCTTGCCGTCGCTGCGTTCGGTGATCCGCGCGGCCCAGTCGAGATAGTCCTCGTAGGACATCCCGATGGTCGGCTCGGGCAGGTCGAGCCGGTCGAGCAGGCTCTTGTTGTAGATCAGGCCGGGCGTGTTCTCCGCCGCCGCTGCGGCGACCGTACGGCCGGTGACCTGACTGGACTGGGCCAGGCCGGCCGGCAACTTCCGCAGGTCGAGTACGTCGGACCGGACGTAGTCGGTCAGGTCCAGCAGGATCTCGCGCTGCGCGTACTCGGTCAGGTAGTTGTCGTCGATCTGGAAGATGTCCGGGGCGTTGCCGGCGGCGGCCTCGGTCGAGAGCTTGTCGAAGTAGCCGGCGTTGCCCTGGTGGGTGAACTTGAAGGTGACGTCCGGATAGCGCTCGGTGTAGACGTCCAGCGCCTTCTTGGTCAGCTCGGCACGCCGGTCACCGCCCCACCAGAAGACGGAGAGTTCGACCTTGCTGTTCTTCGGTGCGGCATCCTCGGCGGTGCAACCGGAGGCGAGCGCGGTGACGACGACGAGCAACGCGGCACCCAGCCGCCGGCCGAGTCGGCCGGCCGGAGGTCTGCCTGCCACCGGGGGTCTGCTTGCCGTGGGGGAGGGGAGGGGAAGAGGCACGACAACTCCTGACGAGCACGTCGGGTCAGCTGTGACGGGCAACCGGATCATTTACACAGCCGACCTCGGCGGGTGTCAACGCCCGTACGGGCAAGATCGTCCCAACCGCTGCCCCGAACGGCCCGGGTGTCCGCCTCGGGCCGTCGATCCGGCCGGCCGTCGGGCCGCACCGGGTCGGGCCCGGCCACCGTGATGTACTTGGGCACGTGGAACTGCTGCATTCGGGCAAGGTCAGGGACGTCTACGCCGACGGCGACGACCTGATCCTGGTCGCCTCCGACCGGGTCTCCGTCTACGACGTGGCGCTGCCGACGCCGATCCCGGACAAGGGCAAACTGCTCACCGCGCTGTCGCTCTGGTGGTTCGAGCAGCTCGCCGACCTGGTGCCGAACCACGTCGTCTCGGCCACCGACGTGCCGGCCGAGTGGGCCGGGCGGGCGATCCGGGTACGGCGGCTGGAGATGATCCCGGTCGAGTGCATCGCGCGCGGCTACCTCACCGGTTCCGGCATCAAGGAGTACGCGAAGACCGGCGCCGTCTGCGGCGTACCGCTGCCGCCCGGCCTGGTGGAGGCGTCGATCCTGCCCGAGCCGATCTTCACGCCGACCACCAAGGCGCCGCAGGGCGAGCACGACGAGGCGATCACCTTCGCCGACGTGGTGGCCAAGGTCGGCTCCGAGACCGCCGAGCGGCTCCGCGACGTCACCCTGGCCGTCTACCGGCGTGGCGCCGAACTCGCCGCCGACCGGGGCATCCTGGTCGCCGACACCAAACTCGAACTCGGCTGGGCACCGGACGGCACGATGGTGCTCGGCGACGAGGTGCTGACCTCGGACTCGTCCCGGTTCTGGCCGGCCGACGCATACCAGCCCGGCCGCGACCAGCTCTCGCTGAGCAAACAGTTCGTCCGGGACTGGGCGGTCGGCACCGGCTGGGACAAGACCGGACCGGCCCCCGAGATGCCGCCGGAGGTCGTCGAAGCCGCCCGAACCCGTTACGTCGAGGTCTACGAACGGCTCACCGGCCGCCGCTGGTAGTCGACGTCTTCGAGTCTGCGGGCGCCTCACCGGCCGCCGCTGGTAGTCGACGCCTTCGGGCCTAGGAACGGCTTACCGGCCGCCGCTGGTGGTCGACACCTCCGACCCGTCGGTTGTCGGGGGCACGTCGTCGCCGGTGAGCCGGAACGCGTCGCCGCCCTGGCTGGCGTGCACGACCGGCAACCCGGCGCCGGACAACGGCAGGTCGTGTGCGGCGAGGAAGCCGGCCACCGCCGCCGACCAGGGAAAGCGCTCGGCCTGCCGGCGGGCCGCCGCCCGGCGTTCCGGAGCCGGCCGGCCGGCCAACTCCAGCACGGCGTCGGCGTACGCCGGTCCGTCGCCGGGCGCGGCCAGCCCGGCCGGACCGACCACCTCCGGCAGCGCGCTCTCCGCGCTCGCCACCACCGGGGTACCGCTGGCCAGCGCCTCCAGGGCGGCCAGGCCGAACGTCTCCACCGGCCCGGGCGCCAGCACCACGTCGGCGGTGCCGAGCAGTCGGGCCAGCAGGTCCCGGTCGGCGACGTACCGCAGGAACCGGACCGGCAGGCCGTCCCGGGCGGCGGTCGCCCGCAGCCGCTCCCGGCGCGGCCCGTCGCCGACCACCACCAACACCGCCGGTACGCCCCGGGCCCGCAACCCGGCCAGCGCGGCGAGGGAACGCTCGGGACGCTTCTCCGGGGAGAGTCGCCCGCAGTGCAGCAGGAGCAGCTCGTCGGGTTCGGCGTAGACGGCACGCAGCAGCGGGTCGTACCGGTCCGGGTGGAAGTGGTCGAGGTCGACCCCGAGCGGCACCTGACGCAGGTTGCCGGCGCCGATCCGTCGGAACTCCGCCGCCGCCCACGAGGTGGTGCAGACGATCTGGTCGTGCAGGGCGACGGTACGCAGGTTGAGCCGGTCGGCCACCCGACGGAGCTGACCACCGGGCAGCAGCCGGAGGAGCCCGTCCAGGCTCTCGTGCGACACCATCATGCTCCGTACGCCGTGCCGGCGGGCCCAGGCGCCGGTCCAGCGCAGCGTCGTCCGGTCGGAGATCTCCAGCCGGTCGGGACGCAGCTCGCGCAGCAGCCGGGCGAGCCGGACCCGGTCGACGATCACCCGGTAGCCGCCCATCCAGGGCACGGCCGGGCTGGCCAGGGTGATCACCCGACCCTGCTCGGTCAGCTCGTCGGTGTCGCGTCGGCCGGGCATCACCAGCACCGGCTCGTGCCCGGCGGCGGCGTACCCGGTGCCGAGCTGGCGCAGCGCGGTACGCAGCCCGCCCGAACTCTCGGTGATGAAGTTGGCCAGCCGCACGATCCTCATGCCGCCTCCTCGTTCCGTTCGTCGGCGGCATGAGTTTCCGCACTGGGTTGATCGATCCTCGGGTGGTTCCTGCTCGGATGGTCGGTACTGGGTTGATCGATGCTCGGGTGGTTCCTGCTCGGATGGTCGGTGTCGAGGTGGTCGAGGTGGTCGAGCCCGTGGTGTCGCCCGGTCACGCGGCCGCCTGCCGGAGCCGGAACAGCCGGCCCGGCCGGGAACCGCCGACCGCCGGAGCCTCCGCGAGCACCGCCGTGTAGTGCCCGATCAGCTCGTCACCGATCGCCGCCCAGGTACGCCCGCGAACCGCCGCCCGCCCCGCCCCGCCGTACGCCGCCCGGCGCTCCAGGTCGGCGACGAGTCGGGCGATCGCGGCGGTGAACCCGTCGGCGTCGTCCGGCGGAACCAGGTAACCGGTCCGGCCGTCCTGCACCAGGTCGAGCGGTCCACCGGCGGCCGGTGCCACCACGGGCAGGCCGCTGGCCATCGCCTCCTGCACCGTCTGGCCGAACGTCTCGTACGGCCCGGTGTGCGCGAACACGTCGAGGCTGGCGTAGATCCGGGCCAACTGCCGGCCGTGCCGGGGGCCGACGAAGAGCGCGTGCGGCAGTGCTCGGCGCAGTGCGGGCGCGGCCGGCCCGTCACCGACCACCACCACCCGTACCCCGGGCAGCGTGCTCGCCCCGGCCAGCAGGTCCACCCGCTTCTCCACCGCCAGCCGGCCCACGTAGCCGACCAGTACCTCGCCGCCGGGGGCGAGGGCGCGGCGCAACGCGTTGCTCCGGTTGTCCGGCCGGAACCGCTCGCTGTCCACCCCGCGCTGCCACAGCCAGATCCGCTCGATGCCGTGCTCGTCCAGGGCGGTGGCGGTGGCGGTGGACGGGGCGAGGGTACGGTTCGCCGCGTTGTGCACCCGGCGCAGCCAGCGCCAGGCCACCTCCTCGGTCAGCCGGACCCGGTACGCCCGCGCGTACGCCGCGACGTCGGTCTGGTAGACGGCCACCGACGGCAGCCCCATCGCCCTGGCGACCGCGACACCCCGGGCGCCGAGCACGAACGGGCTGGCCAGGTGCACCACTTCGGTGTCGTGCCCGCGCAGCGCCGCCGCCAACTCCCGCCCCGGCAGGCCGAGCCGGAACTGCGGGTAGCCGGGTGTCGGCACCGACGGCAGGCGTACCACCGGATAGGGCAGCGCGTGGGCGGCGTCCCGTACGCCGGGCGCCGGTTGTGGTGCGATCACCAGCGGTCGGTGACCACGCCGGACCAGATGCTCGGCGACCCGGACGACCGAATGGGCCACCCCGTTGACGTCCGGCGGAAAGGATTCCGTGACGATCGCGATCCGCATGGGCTCACCGTCGTGCAGGTCGTCGCCGTCCAGGTCACGGCATCATGACCTGCCGGCGAACTGTCAGCGACGAAGCGAGGAGCGCGGTGACGTGTCGATGGCTCTGCCCGGTTCGCTGCCGATCGGCCCCTGGTCACGGAGTCCAGGACCACCGTTCCGGCCCAGTGGCTGATCCTCGGGGTCGGGCGGTGAGCGGGACTGTTCCTCGGTGCCGGCTCATCGTCGGGCGGTGAGTGGAACTGGTCCTCCGCGTTGGCTCAGGGTTGGGCGGTGAGTGGATCTGGTCCTCCGCGTTGGCTCAGGGTTGGGCGGTGAGTGGATCTGGTCCTCGGCGTTGGCTCAGGGCTGGGCGGTGACTGGTACGACGCCGGGGAGCGGCTGTCCGGCGGGCGTCGGTGGTTGGCCCGCATGCGGAACGGTCAGCGGCGCGATCAGCCCGCCGGCCGTCAGGGCCAGCAACGCCGCGCCGGGCAGCACCGCCAGGCCGTCCGCCGGATAACTCGTGCCGGCCAGCGCGAAGAGCGACGGCGCGGCGAATATCGAGACGAACAGGGAGAGGAAGAGCACCAGCACACCGACCGGCAGGCTGGCGACGGCGACTGCGGTCCAGAGCGCCAGGTCGCGGCCCCGACGCCCGGGCGGGCGGCGACGGAGCAGAGCCAGCACGGCGACCAGCAGGGGCCCGGCGAGCAGCACGCCGAACGAGGTGCTCTCCTGTGCCATCCCGGCGCCGGTGCCGGTGCCCAAGGCGGCGAGCAGCAACGCCGGTAGCGCGGCACCGGCCAGCAGGACGCGCGGGCGCGGCGTCCGCCCTCGGGCCGCGCCGACGGCGAAGGCGGCCAGTACGACGAAGAGCACCGGCAGTACGGCGGTGACCCCGGGCAGCCCGACCGGCAGGAAGGGGTGGTTTACCACCGGGGTCCCCTGGAGCAGCGGCAGCGGGGCGCAGCAGGCGGCGGCGACCGCGACGATCGCGAGCCGGCGCCCGACGACGTGCGACGGGATCTCGACGCTCGGCGGCCGGGCGAGCCAGCCGGCCGCCGCCAGCACGACGGCGGCGACGCCAAGGGTGAACGCCAGGCCGGTGCTTCCGCCGACACCGTTCCGCTCCACGATCCCGTCCACCCCGAGCAGCAACGCGGTGGTGGCCGTCGCCAGGACCAGCCCGGTCGGGCGGTGCGCGAGCACGGTCAGCAGGCCGAGCCCGGCCAGTAGGATGGCCGCCCAGCGCAGTTCGGCGACCCAGAGGAAGATCTCGCCGTCGCCGCCGGGCATCGGCGCGGTCCGCGCCACCACCGGCATCCGGGGCGTGAGCACCGCCACGGTGTACGCCCAGCAGCAGAGCGCGCCGGCCAGCCCGACCAGCCCGGCGACCCGGGTCGCGACCATCGACGCCGTGATCCCCAGGGTCTCCGGGGTCTCCGGGGTCTCCGGGGTCTCCGGGGTCTCCGGGGTCTCCGGGGTCTCCGGGGCGGACGGTGCCGGAGCGGGCGCGGCGGCTGGCTGCTCGGAGGTCATGGCGACAGCGTAGTTGTGGTCGACCGCCGCTGCGGTCCGTCGATCCGCCGTCCGCTCCGCCAAGGTCTACAGTGGCTCGTCCCCGGTCGCTCAGCTCTGGTCGCTCATCCCCGGTCATTCAGCTCTCGTTGCTCGGCCCCGGTCGATCGTCCCTGGTTGGTCGGCTCTGGCCGCTCGCCCCCGGTCGCTCGTCTCCAGTCGGTCGGCTCCAGTCCGTCAGCTCCGGTCGGTCAGCTCCGGTCGGGACGGTTGCCGTCGAGCAGGAAGGTACGCCGCTCCTCCGGGCTGAACGGTCTGGTGGCTCGGCTGTCGACGGTGTGCAGGAGTTGTTGGAGGGAGCCGCAGACGTCACAGCTCCAGATCCGTACCGAGCCGTCGGAGTGCACGGTGGCGAGCCGTTCGCCGTCCGGGGCGAACGCGAAGCCGAGCGGCCCGGGGCCGAGCGTACGCAGGGTCACCGGTTCGGTGGCTCCCGAGGCGGACCAGAGCTGGACCCCGACGAGTTCCTCGCCGCCGCCGAGGATGGCGAGGTGCCGCCCGTCCGGCGTGTACGCCAGCCGGGTGGTGGCGGCACCCTGACCGGCGGCGGAGAGCACCACCCGGGCCCCGCCACCGCTCGCCGGCCAGATCCGGATGGTGCTGTCCCGGCTCAGCGCCGCCACCGAACCGCCGTCGGGGCTGAACGACACCGAGCTGACCGGTTCGGCGCCGCCGTCCAGGGTGGCGACCGGCTTCCCGGCGACGGTCCAGACGCGTACGCCGCCGTCCCCGGTACCGGTCGCCACCCGGGCACCGTCCGGGCTGAACGCCGCCGCCGCTGAGCCGGTCGGCGCCAGGTCGACGGCGATCGGGCGGTCGTCGAGCCGGTCCCAGAGCCGGATGCCGCCGCTGCCGCTGGTCAGCAGCCGTCGGCCGTCCGGCCCGAAGACGACCCGGGTCGCCCGCACGGCGTCGAAGGCAGCCAGTTGCCGCTTGGCCGCCCAGTCCCAGAGTCGGACCGTCCCGGTCGCGTCGAGGCTGGCCAGCCGCCGTCCGTCCGGGGCGAAGGCGACGTCCATGGTCATGCCGGCGTGCCCGGACAGTACGACCGGGGCGGCGGTGCTGACCGCGATCGTCGTACCGGCCGTCGATGGGGTTGGTCGGGCAGGTGACGAAGTGCGGGCGGGCGGTACGGGCCAGACCCGGACCGTACCGTCGAAGATGCCGGCGCTGGCCAGGTGGGTGCCGTCCGGGCTGAACCGGGCGGCGTGCACCAGACCGGCGTGCGGCTGTGCGATCGTCGGGTCGAACGGGCCGCCGATGTCCCAGCGCCGGACGGTGCCGTCCTGACCGACGCTGACCAGCCGGCCGTCCGAGGTCAGCGCGACCGCGCAGACCGTGCCGGCGTGTCCGCGCAGTGGCAGCGGGTCGAACGCACCGGTCGGGTCCCAGATCGTGATCACGCCGTACGCGTTCTTGGTGACCAGCCGGCGCCCGTCCGGGCTGAACACGGCGGGAAAGGCGCTGCGCAGCCGGCCGAGTACCGTCGGCGGGCCGCCGTCGGTCGGCCAGCTCCGCAGCACGCCGCCGTCCTCGGTGGTGGCGTTGTCGGCGGCGACGATCCGGGTGCCGTCCGGGCTGAACAGCAGGCCGTCGGCGGTGGCGGTGGAGTCGGGCAGCGACGTCGGCGCCCGGTCCAGCACCGGCGACCCGACCTGCCAGATCCGGGTCGGGTCGCCGGTGCTGGCCACGGCGAGCCGCCGCCCGTCCGGCGACCAGGCCAGCGAGAAGACGCTGCCCCGCGCGGCCGGTAGCGGGCGGGCCCGGGGCGTGCCGGTCAGTTCCCAGATCCGGACCACGCCGGCCGAGTCCCCGGTGGCCAGCCGGCGGCCGTCCGGACTGAACGCGACGTCCCGGACCGGACCACGGTGACCGGGCAGCGACACCGGGGGCCGGCCGGGGTCGGCGGTGTCCCAGAGCCGCACCGAGGGGGACTCGCCCGCGCTGGCGACCCGCCGGCCGTCCGGGCTGATCGCCAGCGCGGTCAGCAGTTCCGGGCCCGGCTCGGCCAGCGTGACCGGTGGCAGGTCGGGTGCGGCCGGCTGCCAGACCTGTACGGACTTGTGCTCCCCGGCGGCCACGGCGTACCGGCCGTCCGGGGTCAGCTCGGCCTGCTTGATCGGCGCGGCGAAGACCTGCCGCCCCTCGATCCCGCGCCAGCTCAGCGTCGCCTGCCGCAACACCGCTTCGGCCTCGGCGTCCGGCCGCAGCTCGAAGGCCCGCCGGGCCAGCAGGAAGGCGAGCTGTGGATCGCGGGACATCTGGGCCCGCGCCCCGGCGACCAACTGCCGGTGTACGGCGAGATCCCGCTGCCCCCGCGCCTGCCGGGCCTGCACCACCGCCACCGAGGCCAGCACGGTCACCACCGAGACGACGACCGCCAGCGCGGCACCGAGCAGGCGTCGCCGCCGCCGCCGACGGGCGGTCGAGCGGTCCTCGGCCCGCCGGCTGACGTCCAGGTACTCCCGTTCCGTGCTGGTCAGGCTCTCCGGGTGCGCGTCCGCCCACGCCCGGGCCCGGGACAGTGCCAGCCCCCGGTAGAGCCCGCCCGGGTCGTGGTCGAGCGACCGCCACACCGCCGCCGCCTGGGTGAGCTGCCGGTGCACGCGTACGCCGTCGAGGTCCTCCTCCAGCCAGCGGCGCAGCCGGGGCCAGGCGTCGAGCAGCGCCTCGTGGGCCAGCCGTACCGAACGGTCGTCCAGGGTGACCAGTCGGGCGGCGGCGAGTCGTTCCAGTACGCCCGAGGTCAGCGCGTCCGTCTCGGCCAGTTCGGCCCGGTCCACCCGGCGGGCGGTCGGCACCCCGGCCCGGTCCAGCGGCGCCGTCGGCTCGTCCCCGGTGCCGATCTCCACCATCCGCAGCAGTACGTGCCGGGCCGCCCGCCGCTGGCCGGGGTCGAACTCCTGCCAGATCCGTTCGGCGGTCTGCGCCACCGCGCCGTCGATCCCGCCGGCCGCCTGGTAGCCGGTGAGGGTCACCGCGCTGCCCCGGCGCCGCCGCCACGCCTCCAGCAGCACGTGCGAGGCGACCGGCAGCGCCCCGGCCCGGCCCGCCACCTGGGCCACGATGGTGGAGACCAGGGCGCCCTCGACCATCGCCCCGGCGCGCTCGGCGGGACGTACCACGGCGTCCCGGACCTGGGCGGCGGTCATCGGCCCGACCAGCACCTGGGCGTCGGACAGCGCCGCCACCAGGTCAGGCAGCTCGGCACAGTGCCCGTAGAAGTCGGCCCGTACCCCGAGCACCACCCGCAGCCGGCTGTCCGGCGCGGCGACGGCGGCGAGCAGCGCGGCCACGAACCCGGTCCGGGCGTCGGCGTCCCGGCAGAGCGTGAAGACCTCCTCGAACTGGTCGACCACCAGCCACAGCTCCGCCTCGGCGGGAGCGTCGGCGAGCAGTTGCCGGACGGTCAGGTGCAACCGGGCCGGGTCGACGGCCAGGTCCGCGCGGAGCGCACCGGCCGGGATCCGGAGCAGCCGGGCGAGCTGTACCGCCAGTTCGCCGAGCGGATCCGGCCCGGGGGTCAGCACCAGCACCGGCGGCCGTTCCGGTCGGCTCGTGACGGCAGGCACCAGCCCGGCCCGGAGTACCGACGACTTGCCGCTGCCGGAGGCGCCGAACAGGGCCACGAACCGGCGGCCGGTCAGCCGCTGCCGCAGGTCGTCGACGACGTCCTCCCGGCCGAAGAACCACTCGGCCCGCTCCGGCCCGTACGCCAGCAGGCCCTGGTAGGGGCTGTCGTCGGGGAGCGGACCGGCCGGAGCGGGGACCTCGTCGCGGGCGAGTTGGCGCCAGCGGGCCTCCCACTCGGCCGGGTCGCCGCCGCACGCGGTCACGTACGCCAGGGTGACGGCCAGGGTCGGCAGCCGCCGCCCGCCGGCCGCCTCGGACAGGGTGGTGGCGGAGAAGTGTGCCCGTCGGGCCAGTTCCCGGTAGCCGGGGGAGCCGGCCTTCTCCCGCAGCAGGCGGAGTCCGGCGGCGAACTCCCGCACCTCCGGAGTTCCCGGCCCCAGCGCGCCCTCTGGTCGCGGCACTGTTCTACCCCGCTCGCTCGCCTGTCGCTCGTCGTCGTCCGGCTCGCCGAGGCTCGCGCGGCGTCTTCCCTGCTCGCTCGCGTGTCGCTCGGCGTGGTCGTCCGTCGACTGTCCGGAGTTGATTGTCCGGGTCGGCGGCCCGAAGCCGGACAACGAGTCGGCGACTAGACATCGATACAGCCGGGGTGCGCCAGGCGCCCCACCAGTCAGATCACGAGGTACCAGTAATGCGATCCACTCTCCTCCGCAGCCCGCTCCGCCAGCTCTTCGTGCGGTCCCCGGGTGCGACAGTTCCTCGGGCGTCCGGTCGGTCCGGCCGGCGGCTCGGAGCGACGGCGGCGATCCTGCTCGGCCTGACCGTGGCCCTGCTCGCCGGAACCGCGTCACCGGCCAGTGCCGCGATCATCACCGTGCAGGACGGTTTCGAGGGCAACCAGGCGGCGAACTGGAGCTTCACCCACGTCGGTGACGGCACCGGCGGGATCAGTTCGTTGCAGACCCACAACGGGGTCAAGGACGGCTTCCTCTCGATGCGCAGCGCCGGCTTCTCCTCGGTCGGCCGGCGGGTCGCCCTGCCGACGACCACGAACTGCACGGCCGGCATCTGGGTGAATCCGGTCGGGGCCACGCAGCAGATCAACTTCGAGATCATCGAGCCGGTCAGTTTCACGTACGTGGCGCTGCAGACGGTGGTGTTGAGCGGGGACGCCCCGTACACCTTCGTCTCCACCTCGTGGAACCACGGCCCGACGGACATCCTGGTCCGGGTCTCGCTGATCGGCGCCAACGGCGTGCAGCTCGGCACCTGGGTCGACGACCTGGGCATCCTCTGCATCACCTGAGTCGGCGACGTTCGACGAAACGCGGGTGCCGTCCCCTCCGGGGGGCGGCACCCCTCGCGCGGTTCGGGACCAGGATCTCCCGGCGGTACGAGTCAGACCACAGGCAGCGGCGCCGTCACTCGTCCTCGACCCAGTCCAGGGTGCGGGCCACCGCCTTGCGCCAGTTGCGCAGCTCGCGGTCCCGGTGCGCTGGGTCCATCGCCGGCTCCCAGTCGGCGTCCTGGCGCCACTGCCCGCGCAGCGTCTCCAGGTCCGGCCAGAAACCGACCGCGAGCCCGGCCGCGTACGCGGCACCGAGGCAGGTCGTCTCGCTCACCCTCGGTCGGACCACCGGTACGTCGAGCACGTCGGCGAGGAACTGCATCAGCAGGTTGTTCGCGGTCATCCCGCCGTCCACCCGGAGCCGGCGCAGCGCCACGTCCGAGTCGGCGTTCATCGCGTCGACCACCTCGCGGGTCTGCCAGGCGCTCGCCTCCAGCACGGCCCGGGCCAGATGACCCCTGGTGACGTACCCGGTCAGCCCGGCGATCACCCCACGGGCGTCGCTGCGCCAGTGCGGGGCGAAGAGCCCGGAGAAGGCCGGTACGACGTAGCAGCCGCCGTTGTCCTCGACGGTCCGGGCCAACTCCTCGATCTCCGGTGCGCTGGAGATCAGCCCGAGGTTGTCCCGCAGCCACTGCACCAGCGACCCGGTGACCGCGATCGCCCCCTCCAGGGCGTACGTCGCCGGCTCGTCGCCGATCCGGTAGCCGACCGTGGTCAGCAGCCCGTGCCGGGACGCCACCGGACTCCGGCCGGTGTTGAGCAGCAGGAAGCTCCCGGTCCCGTAGGTGCACTTGGCCTCGCCGGGCTGGAAGCAGGTCTGCCCGAACAGCGCCGCCTGCTGGTCGCCGAGGGCGCTGGCCACCGGTACCCCGGCCAGCGGGCCGGCGCCCTCGCCCCCGGACAGGCCCTCCGCGGTGCCGTAGACCTCGGCCGAGGAGCGGATCTCCGGCAGCATCCCGGCCGGGATGTCCAGTACGTCGAGGATCTCCGGGTCCCAGTCGAGGGTCCGCAGGTCCATCAGCAGCGTACGGCTGGCGTTGGTCACGTCGGTGACGTGCCGCCCGGTCAGTTTCCAGATCAGCCAACTGTCCATGGTGCCAAACAGCACCTCGCCCCGGACGGCACGCTCGCGCAGCCCGCCGACGTTGTCGAGGAGCCAGCGCAGCTTCGGCCCGGCGAAGTAGGTCGCCAGCGGCAGCCCGGTGCGCTCCCGGAACCGCGCTTCGCCGTACTCGGCGTCGAGGCGGCGCAGCAGTGCGGCGGTGCGGGTGTCCTGCCAGACGATGGCGTGGTGCACCGGCCGGCCGGTGGCCCGGTCCCACACCACCGTGGTCTCGCGCTGGTTGGTGATGCCGATCGCGGCGAGCCGGCCGGCGCCGATCCCGGCCCCGGCGAGCGCCTCCGGCACCACCTGGGCGACCGCCGTCCAGATCTCCTCGGCGTCGTGCTCGACCCAGCCCGGTCGCGGGAAGATCTGCCGGTGCTCGCGCTGGGCCATCGACACGATGCTGCCGGCGGCGTCGAAGACGATGCACCGGGACGAGGTGGTGCCCTGATCGATCGCGGCGACGAACTGATCGGTCATTCGCAGCACCGTACCCGGCCCGGAGGTCCGCGTCACCCGGCTGCCCGGAGGCCCGCGTCATCCGCCTCGGCGGCCCGCGTCATTCGGCCCGCAGTCCCGCGTCATTCGGCTCGGCGGCCCGCGTCATCCGGCGCAAGGCCGGCCGTGACCCGCTCGGCGGTGTCGACTTCACCCGCTCGGCGGTGTCGGTTCCGGTCCACCACCCAGGCCGGCGCTGATCCGTACGGTGGTGCCCTCGGGACCGCTCTCCACCAGCATCTCGTCGCTGAGTTGCCGGGCCAGCCACAGCCCCCAGCCACCGGCGATCTCCGGCGCGGGGCGCCGCCGTTCGTCGAGCCGGGCGGTACCGATCCCGCCGCCGGTGTCGGAGACGAGGCAGTAGAGGGTCTGACCCGTACGCCAGAGCCGCAGCCAACCCCGCCCGCCGCCGTGCCGTACCGCGTTGGTGATCAACTCGTTGATGGCCAGTACGAAGTCGTCCAGCCTGGTGCCGTCGAGGCCGGCCGCCTCGGCGCACGCGGTGACGGTGTGCCGGATCTCGGTCACCCGGTCGGCGTCGAAGGTCTGGGCGAGCAGGGGCGGGGTCCCGTCGGGCGCGACAGCGGTGGGTGCGAGGGGATCTATGTCGCTCATGGCCCGTCCCGCCGCTGGTCGTCGATTCCTTTCGTGGCTTTCCCACCCTACGTCAGGGTATGTAGCTGCGCATCCGGGCCGACGGGCGGGTTGACCCGGGTGTACGGGGTCGTCCCCTTCGCCGCGCTGTGCGATGGTCGGTCCGTGCCGGACTCGTCGAGCGACGCGCCGGGCGGGCGCCGCCGCGACCCGCCGGGCAGTTCCCAGGCCCCGCTGTGGCGGTCCATCGCCGTCTACCGGTTCGCCGCCCTGGCGTACGTCGCCGTGCTGGCGGTACGGAACCTGAACGACTACGCCCATCCGGTGGCCGGTGCGGTGCTGCTGCTGGCGATGACCGGCTGGACGGTGTGCAGCGCGTACGCGTACGCCGATCCGACCTGGCGGCGCTGGCCGCTGCTGCTGGCCGACCTGGCCGTGGTGCTGGCGGTGGTGCTGGCCGCCCCCCGGGTGGTCGGCCGGGACGTCCTCAACGACGGCGTGCCACCGCCCAGCGTCGCCTGGCTGGCCGGGCCGGTGCTCGCCTGGGCGGTCTCCGGCGGACGGCGGCGCGGCGTGGTGGCCGCGCTGGTGATCGGCGGTACCGACCTGGTCGCCCGGGAGCGGTTCGTGCAGGGCTCGCTGACCGGCGCCGCCCTGATGCTGCTCGCCGGGATCGCCGTCGGGCACGTCGTCCGGCTCGCGGTGGTCGCCGAGGAGCGGTTGCAGCAGGCGGTCGAGTTGGAGGCGGCGACCCGGGAGCGGGAACGGCTGGCCCGAGGCATCCACGACTCCGTCCTCCAGGTGCTGGCCCTGGTCCAGCGTCGGGGCGCCCACCTGGACGGCGAGGCCGGTGAGCTGGCCCGGCTCGCTGGTGAGCAGGAGGCGGCGCTCCGGTCGCTGATCGCCAGCCGGGCGCCGACCGGGCTGGACCGGCAGGAGGTCGACCTGCGCTCACTGCTCGGCCGGTACGCCTCGGCCACCGTCTCGATCGCCGCCCCGGCGACGGCGGTGCCGCTGCCCGCCGGGGTCGCCGGTGAACTGGCGGCGGCGGTCGGCGCGGCGCTGGACAACGTGGCCCGGCACGGCGGCGGGCGGGGCTGGGTGCTGGTCGAGGACGATCCGGCGGCGGTCACCGTCTCGGTGCGCGACGACGGGCCGGGCTTCCCGCCGGGGCGGCTCGCCGAGGCGGCCGGCCAGGGGCGGCTCGGTGTGGCCCAGTCGATCGAGGGACGGATCGCCGACCTGGGCGGCACGGTCCGGATCAGCTCGGCGCCGGGCGAGGGTACCGAGGTCGAGCTGCGGGTGCCGCGCGGCCGTACCGTTCCGGAGCAGCGCGCGGACCGGTGACGCGTAGTCTGGTCGGCTCGCGGCGGACCGTCCACATCCCGACACCGGTTGCCGGGTACCACGACCGTCCACACGGGGATGCCGGCGACGCGCAGGTGGGCGCCGGTCGGCGGACGTACCGGAAGGGCCGGCTCGTCTAGGCTCGCCGGTGTGACCGACGAGGGTGTGCCGGCAGTCCGGGTGATGGTGGTCGACGACCATCCGATGTGGAGGGAAGGGGTGGCCCGGGACCTCACCGAGGCGGGCTACCACGTCGTCGCCACCACCGGCGAGGGGCGGCAGGCGGTCCGGGTCGCCCCGGCCACCCGGCCCGACGTCGTCGTACTCGACCTGCAACTGCCGGACGTCTCCGGAGTCGAGGTGCTCCGCGCGCTGCTGGCCGAGCTGCCCGGGGTGCGGGTGCTGATGCTCTCGGCCAGCGGCGAACAGCAGGACGTGCTCGACGCGGTGAAGGCCGGGGCGACCGGCTACCTGCTCAAGTCGGCCGGGCCGGCGGAGTTCCTGGACGCGGTAGGGCGTACCGCCGCCGGTGACGCGGTCTTCACGCCGGGACTGGCCGGGCTGGTGCTAGGGGAGTACCGGCGGATCGCCGCCGCGCCGGCACCGGCCGGCGACGACCTGCCCCGGCTCACCGAGCGGGAGACGGAGGTACTCCGGCTGGTCGCCAAGGGGATGTCCTACAAGCAGATCGCCGGCCGGCTCGGCCTGTCGCACCGTACGGTGCAGAACCACGTGCAGAACACGCTCGGCAAGCTGCAACTGCACAACCGGGTCGAACTGACCCGCTACGCCATCGAGCAGGGGCTGGACGACTGATCAGGCTCCACGACTGATCAGGCTCGACGGGGCGGGGGCCGGGTCACGGGGGCGGCTGGGTCTCGTTGATCGCCAGTTCCTCGGCGCTCGCGCCGCCGCCGGCCGCGCCCCGGTCGAAGGCGACGGAGTCGGTCTCGTCGTCGTCCCGGGCACCCTCGTCCGGCTCCACCAGCCGGCCGACCGGGCCACCGCCCGGCGCGTCGCCCAGGTTGCCGTGATCGTAGATCGACACCGGCGAGTTCGGGTCGGAGGTCGGCCCCGGATCCATCACGTCCGCGTCGAGCTGCGCCTCGGCGGCGGCCTCGTCGCTGTCCGCCTCGCCGGAGATCGCCTGGTCCACCGGGCCGGCCAGCGGGTCGTCGACCAGCAGCTCGGGGCGTTCCTGGCCGAGTTTGTAGTCCAGCGGCTCCCCGTCGGCCTGCTCCTCGGCGGTGTTGCCGTACCGGTCCACCGCCAGCGGCCGGTCGGCGGGCAGTGCGGCCGGATCCCAACCGTCCGCCTCCCGACCGGTGGCGACGTCGTCACCGGCCGACGAGTCGTCGTCGGCGGTGCCGGGCAGGCCCTCCGCCTCCGGGTCGGACACGGGCGTCGGAAACTCGTTACTGCGCATGACAGGTCACTACCCGCTGCCCGGCTAGCCGTAACCGGGCAAAGCCCGACCGCCCGGACCGCCCGGCGCGGATTAGCCGGCGGCGGAGCGGGAAGGACGGCGGTGGTGAGGTCGGTGACCGGCTCCCGCGACGCCGGCCGTCGGCGACGGAGGCCCGGCCGGTGGGGTCCGCGCACCGGTTTGCCAGGTTTCCGCTCGGCCCGTCGTGGTTAATGGGAGCCTCTGATCGAACGGCCCTGGCCCGTAGCCGTCGCTGGAGGTGACCCATGCGCGTTGGCCTCGTCTGTGCACACGCCGGCCCGCCGCAGTCCAGTCGCGGCCAGTTCGCCGGTACGCACCAGCACGTGGCCCGGGTGGCCGCCGAGCTGACCGGGCGAGGCCACGACGTACGGGTGTACGAGCGGCTCGACGATCCGGACGCGCCGCCGACCAGCGACATCGGCGGGTACCGGGTGGAGCGGGTGCCGGTCGGCCCGACCCGGCGTACCGCCACCGGCGAGCTGGTGCCGCACGTGCCCGAACTCGGCCGCTGGCTGACCGACCGCTGGGCGGCGGACTGGGCGCCCGAGGTGGTGCACGGGCACTTCTGGATCGGCGGACTGGCGGCGGCCAGCGCCGTCCGGGACACCGTCATTCCGGTCGTACAGACCTTCCACTCGCTCGGTGTCGAGCAACTCCGGCACCTCGGCGAGGCGTACCGGGGGCCGGGGCAACGGATCCCGCTGGAACTGGCGCTGACCCGGGCGGTCGACATGGCGGTGGCGCAGTGCACCGACGAGGTCGACGAACTGACCCGGATGGGGTTGCAGCGGGCCTCCGTCGTGGTGGTGCCGGCGGGGGTGGACACCGAGCTGTTCGCCCCGGAGGGCGAGGCGGTGTCCCGGGACCGGCGGCCCCGCATCCTGGCTGCCGGCGGACTTGACCCGGGACACGGGCAGGAGGACCTGATCCGGGCGTTGCGGCTGGTCGGGGACGTCGAGCTGGTTATCGCCGGTGGCCCGGCCGCCGACGGACTGAACGGCCACGCCGAGGCCCGCCGGCTGCGGGAGGTCGCCGAGCAGAGCGGCGTCGCCGACCAGATCCATCTGGTCGGCGCGGTGCCGCACGACCAGATGCCCGCGCTGTACCGCTCGGCCGACGTGGTCGCCTGCACACCCCGGTACGCCTCCGCCGGCCGGATCCCACTGGAGGCGATGGCCTGCGGGGTGCCGGTGGTCGGCTACTCGATGGGCGGCATCGTGGACACCGTGGTCGACGAGGTGACCGGCCGGCTCGTCCCACCCGGCGACGTACGCGGCCTCGGCGTCACACTGCGCCGGCTGCTCGCCGCCGACGCGGAGCGGTTCGCGTACGGGCACGCGGCGGTGGACCGGGTCCGGTGCAGCTACACCTGGGACCGTACGGCCGGTGCGCTGGAGCGCCTCTACGAGCGGGTGGTACTCCGCCGCCAGCCCGCGACGAGCTGACCGGCCGCCGCCAGCCCGGCGACGGGTCGACCGCTCGGCACGGTGGAACCCGACCGGACGGAACGGGCGAGGCTCAGCGGCGGGGGATCGGGGCGATCGAGGTCGACCGGCGGCGGTTCGGGGCGGGACGCCTCGGCACCCGCTCGGCGGGTCGGGCCGGCAGTGCCGCCCTGGACCGTGCGGGCAGTTCCCGGCCACGTTGGTCGGGCAACAGGGTGTGCGTGTGCTGCGGTTCGGCGTACCGGGTCAGGCCGAGCACCGCGACCAGGGTGACCAGGAAGCCGACCCCGGCCAGCCACTCCCGGCCGGGCCAGATCCGGTCGCCGAGCAGCAGCAGCCCGACGATCGCCGCCGGCACCGCCCCGGCGGCGTCCATCGCGGCCACCGCCGCCGTGGTCGAGCCGCGCTGCATCGCGAGGCCGAGCAGCAACTGGCCGACGACCGAGTGGGTGATCAGCAGATAGAGCAGGGGGTCACGGAGGAAGGCGTCGAACGAGTGCACCGAGGCCAGCGGCCGGGCGGCCACCGCAGCGGCCGAGAACGCCAGCCCGGCCAGCGAGCCGAGCGCCACCGAGCCCGGTGCGCCGTGCAGGCGTACCGCGAAGAAACCGAGCCCGCCGATCACGCCGAGCGCGACCACCAGCCCGGCCACCCCGGCGGTCCCGAGCTGCCTCGACGGCGCCGGTTTCGCGGCCAGCACCAGGGCGGTGATCCCGACCAGCAGCAGTACCAGCAGGAACACCTCGGCGGCCGGCAGCCGCCACTTGAGCACCAGCACCCCGAGCAGCGCGGTCACGCCCAGCCCGGCCGCCACGCTCGCCTGCACCAGGAAGAGCGGCAGGTCGCGCCGGGCCAGGAAGGCGAGCACGAAGCCGAGCATCTGGCAGGTCAGCCCGACCAGGTAGCTGCGGTGCCCGGCCAGCCGCAGCAGCAGCCCGGGGTCGAAGGTGTGGTGCAGGGTCGTTCGCGTCGCGGCCACCGACTGGAGCAGGTTGGCCACGCCATAGGCGGCGATCATGGCCGCGAGGAAGCACCAACCGGTGGACACCACCTGGCGAGGATAGAGGCTGATGCGCCGGTTCGCTCGGCCGGCTAGCCGAGCCGGTCGAGCAGATCCTGGTGCAGTTTGCCGTTGCTGGCGATCGCGCTGCCGCCACCCGGGCCGGGGCGTCCGGCCAGGTCGGTGAAGGTGCCGCCGGCCTCGGTCACGATCGGGATCAGCGCCGCCAGGTCCCACAGCGACAGCTCCGGCTCGACCATCGCGTCGACCGCGCCCTCGGCGACCAGCATGTAGCCGTAGAAGTCGCCGTACGCCCGGCTGCGCCACACGGCGCGGATGATGTCGAGCATCGGGTCGAGCCGGCCGGTCTCCTCCCAGCCGTGCAGCGAGGAGTAGCAGAAGCTGGCGTCGGCGAGCCGGCCGACCCCGGAGACCCGGATCGGGGTGGCCGCCGCCTGGTGCTTGCCCGCGTACGCGCCGAGGCCGGTCGCGGCCCACCAGCGGCGGCCCAGCGCGGGCGCGGAGACCAGCCCGACGACCGGCGTGTCGCCGTCCATCAGCGAGATCAGGGTGGCCCAGATCGGCACCCCCCGGACGAAGTTCTTGGTGCCGTCGATCGGGTCGATCACCCACTGCCGGGTGCCGGCTCCGGCGGGTGCGGCGGAGGCGCCGTACTCCTCGCCCAGCACGCCGTCCCGGGGACGGGTGCGGGCCAACGTGGCCCGGACGGCCTTCTCCACGGCGGTGTCCGCGTCGGTGACCGGTGTCAGGTCCGGCTTCGACTCCACGTGCAGGTCCAGGGCCCGGAACCGGGCCATCGAGATCGAGTCTGCGGTGTCGGCGAGCATGTGCGCCAGGGACAGGTCGTCCGCGTACCGGGCCATGGCGGGAAACCTACTCGATCCCGTCCAGTCGAGTGCGTTAGCATCCCGCGCCGTGGCCACCGAACCGATTTCCGACCTGTCCCCCGAACTCCTGATCGGTCTGCTCGCCGAACCCGACCGGCTGGCCACCTTCGCCGCCATGGTGCTCGGCGCGGGCGATCCGGCCGAGGTGGCGGAGCGGACCGGGCTGCCCGCCCGGACCGTGGTCGCCGCGCTGCGCCGGCTGGAGACCGGCGGCCTGGTCGAGACGGTGGACGGCCGGACGGTCGCCCTGGTCGGGGCGTTCAAGGAGGCGGTACGCGCACATCCGCCCGCCGCCGCCGAGCCGGACGTGGAGCTGGACCCGGACCGGGCCACCGCGACGGTACTCCGGGCCTTCGTCCGGGACGGCCGGATCAGTCAGATGCCGGCCGCCCAGGGCAAGCGTCGGCTGCTGCTGGAACACGTCGTGACCACCTTCGAGCCGGGGGTGCGGTACTCCGAGCGTGAGGTGAACGCCCTGCTCCGGGCCTGGTACGACGACTACGCCGCGCTGCGCCGCTACCTGGTCGACGAGGTGCTGCTGACCCGCCGGGACGGCGTCTACTGGCGCAGCGGCGGCCCGGTCGACCTCGACCCGGGTCCGGCCGCCACCGACCCCGACGGCATCGACCGTTAGCCCCCCGCCACTCGGCGTCCGGTAACTCCGCTACTCGTCGGTGCCGGCCCGGCACGTCAGCAGCCCCGACGGCGTCGACCGCTAGCCCCCGCTACTCGGCGTCTGATAACTCCGCTACTCGACGGCGCCGGCCCGGGACGCCAGCAGTCGGCGGAACGACGCCAGCCGGCGCGGGTCGGCGTTGCCGGCCGCCACCCAGGCGTCCAGGGCGCAGTCGGCCTCGTCCGGGGTGTGCTCGCAGTTGGGCGGGCACTCGACGGTCCCCTCGACCAGATCGGGGAAACCGTGCAGCAGGCTGTCGGCCGAGACGTGCGCCAGGCCGAAGCTGCGTACCCCGGGGGTGTCGACGATCCAGCCGGGATGGGTCCGCCGGTTGCCGGGCAGCGACGGCAGGCGCAGCGCCACCGCGCTGGTGGAGGTGTGCCGGCCCCGGCCGATCGCGCTGACCGTGCCGACCGCCCGGTCCGCCGCCGGGACAAGCCGGTTGACCAGCGTCGACTTGCCCACCCCGGAGTGCCCGACCATGACCGAGACGCGCTCGGCGAGCAGCCCGCGCAGCTCGTCGAGGTCCGAGCCGGGGCCGACGAGTACGTGCGGCAGGTCGAGTTCCGCGTAGTAGCCGAGCACCCCGTCCGGCGGCGCCAGATCCGACTTGGTCAGGCAGAGCAGCGGTTCGATGTCGGCGTCGTACGCCGCCACCAGGCAGCGGTCGATGAACCCGGTCCGGGGCGGTGGGTCGGCCAGCGAACTGACGATCACGAGCTGGTCGGCGTTGGCCACCACGACCCGTTCCAGCCGCCCCTCGGCGGTGGTCTCGTCGTCGTCGGCGGTACGCCGCAGCACCGAGGTCCGCTCGGCGATCCGGACGATCCGGGCCAGCGCCCCGGCCGCACCGGAGGTGTCGCCGACCAACGCGACCCGGTCGCCGACCACCACCGACTTGCGGCCCAGCTCGCGGGCGCGCATCGCGGTGACGGTCCCGTCGGCACCGCCCCGTTCGACCTGCCCGCCGGCCGGGTCGTCGCCGACCACGCAGGTGTAGCGGCCGCGGTCGACGGCGATCACGAACCCGTCGACGGCGTCGGAGTGCCGGGGCCTGGTCCGGGTACGCGGGCGCGACGAACGACCGGGTCGGACCCGTACGTCGTCCTCGTCGTACTCCCGCCGCTTGCCCGCCAGCTCCGCTCCCCGTTTTCTCGCGTTCGTCTCCGGGCGGCGGCGATCAGCGAGGGGACGGACCGGTCCCGGCTATCGGCGCCCGTCGCCGCCGGTCACCATCGTCGACCATAGTGCCGGGAACTCGGGCATGGTCTTGGAGGTACACGCCACGTCGTCCAATTCGATGCCGGGAACGGAGAGCCCGATCACCGCCGCCGCGTGTGCCATCCGGTGGTCGGCGTAGGTCCGGAAGGCGCCGCCGTGCAGTGGCCGGGGCCGGATCTCCAACCCGTCGGCGGTGTCGGTGACCTCGGCGCCGAGCCCGTTCAGCTCGCGGGCCAGCGCGGCCAGCCGGTCGGTCTCGTGGCCCCGGATGTGTGCCACGCCACGGAGCCGGGACGGCGAGTCGGCCAGTACGGCGAGCGCGGCCAGCACCGGGGTGAACTCGCTGACGTCGGAGAGGTCGGCGTCGAGCCCGTGGATCACTCCGGTGCCGCGTACGGTCAGGCCGTCGGTGCCCAGGGTCACCTCGCCGCCCATCCGGGACAGCAGCTCACGGAGCGTGTCGACCGGTTGCAGGCTGCTGCGCGGCCAGCCGAGCAGGGTCACCCCGCCCCCGGTGACCAGTGCGGCGGCGAAGAACGGCACGGCGCCGGAGAGGTCCGGCTCGATGTCCCAGCCGCGCCCGGAGAGCCGCCCCGGCTCCACCACCCAGACGTCCGGGGTGCTGTCGTCGACGGCGGCACCGGCGGCCCGGAGCATCTGCACGGTCATCCGCAGGTGTGGCGCGGACGGTACCGGTGGGCCGACGTGCCGGACCACGATCCCGCGGTCGAACCGGGCCCCGCCGAGCAGCAGCCCGGAGACGAACTGGCTGGACGCCGAGGCGTCGATCACCACCTCGCCGCCGAGCACCCGGCCGGAGCCCTGCACGGTCAGCGGCAGGCTGGCGCCCTCGGTGGTGTCGATGCGTACGCCGATGGAGCGGAGCGCCTCGACCAGCGGGCCGAGCGGGCGTTGCCGGGCGTGCGGGTCGCCGTCGAAGGTGACCGGCCCCTCGGCCAGCCCGGCGACTGGCGGGACGAACCGCATCACGGTGCCGGAGAGGCCGACGTCGACGTGCGCCGGGCCGTGCAGCGGGTTGGGCCGGACCAGCCACCGTTCGTCGTCCACAGTGGAGACGTGCGCGCCCATCCCGCGCAGGCCGCCGGCCATCAGCTCGGTGTCCCGGGCGCGGAGCGGGTGACGCAGCGTGGAAGGGCCGTCGGCGACCGCGCTGAGCACCAGCGCCCGGGCGGTCAGCGACTTGGAGCCGGGCAGCCGCAGCGTCGAGGCGACCGGGTCGGTCGCGGTCGGCGCGGTCCAGGGTTCGAGCGGGCGGACCGCCGTCAGGTTCGGCACCGGTACATTCTGCCTCGCCGGCCCGGGCCGGGCATCGGAGCCTCGGTCCCTCCCGCCTGACGGGACGGCCGGCCGGCGCCGTCCGGGCCCGCGCGGCACGGCCGACCGGCGTCTTCCGTGTCCGCGCGGGACGGCCGACCGGCGTCTTCCGGGCCCGCGCGGGACGGCAGGCCCGCGCCTCTTCGGGCCCGCGCGGGACGGCCGGCGGGCGCAGGAGGCGCTAGCGTGGATCACCATGTGCGGCAGGTACGCGACCACCCGTAGCGCGGCCGATCTGAGCGCCCTGTTCGAGGCGTTCGACGAGACCGGCGGTCGGTTGGCGGCCGACTACAACGTCGCGCCGACCGATCCGGTACCGATCGTGCGCGTCTCCGACCAGACGGGCGGTTCGGCGCTCTCCGTCGCCCGCTGGGGGCTGCTGCCGCACTGGGCGAAGGACACCCGGGGTGCCGCCCGCATGATCAACGCGCGGGCCGAGACCGTCGCCACCACCCGGGCGTACGCGCACCCGTTCGCCAAGCGCCGCTGCCTCGTCCCGGCCGACGGCTGGTACGAGTGGGTCCGGCGGGACGGCGGCAAGCAGGCGTACTTCATGACTCCCCGCAACGGTGAGGTGCTCGCCTTCGCCGGTCTCTGGTCGGTCTGGCACGGAGCCGGTGAACCGCTGCTGACCACCAGCGTCGTCACCACGGCCGCCCTCGGTGAGCTGGCCCTGGTGCACGACCGGATGCCGCTGCTGCTGCCCCGGCGGCGCTGGGCCGAGTGGCTCGACGGTGACGACGATCCGGCCGTGCTGCTCGCGCCGCCGGACGAGGAATCGCTGGCCGGGATCGAGATCCGGCCGGTCGGCAGGGGTGTCGGCGACGTCCGGAACGACGGGCCGGAACTGGTCGCCCGGGTACCCGCCGCGCCGCTGCGGGCGTTACCAGAAGAGCCGATCGCATCGACGCTGTTCTGACTTAAGAACCGCGTATTTGCCTGCACCGATTTGCCACCGTTCGGGGTGGATCGTCGCACAGAGTTTTCCCCACCTTTGCTGAGAGCCCTTGTCACGCATAGTGGTGGTGCGATAGAACACAGCGCCGGCAGTGGGTGTCGGCTCGCACAGGGCGAGCGGCACTCATCGATCTTCGTCGGTCCCACGGGGGAGGTGGGTGAATGACACGGGCGCGGATGCCACGCCCGCACGAGGTTGCCGCTGCGCGACGAGACCCGAGGTTGCTTCGGGCACTCAGCGAGCGGCGTCTGGACGATGCCTGGCGTACCCGGGGGGTGTGCCAGAGCGTGGACCCGGAAACATTCTTTCCGGCGCCCAGCGAGCCGGCCGATTCGGCCGTCGCGCTGTGCAGGACATGTGACGTGCAGGGACCCTGCCTCGCCTGGGCGCTTGAGGTGGGTGACTGCCACGGCGTGTGGGGGGCGACCACACCGCGTGAACGCCGGGCGATGCTGGTCGCCTGGCGGGACCAGGTCGAACATGACCCGGACGCGGTCGCCGATGCCGGGCCGCCGGTCCGGGATCGGCTGCTGACCCTCATCCCGCTGAGTACGAGTCGCCGCTGACCCGTCCGCCGCGCCGCTGACCGGGTCGTACCGGTCGTCGGCCGGTCAGGTCGTGTCCGTACCTTGGCCGGCACCGTCGGCCGGGTGCCGGTGGCAACACCGGATCACCTGGTCGGCGGTGCGACAACGCCTGCCGGTGGTGCGAAAGCACCTGACCGGCGTACGACAACGCCTGGTCGGCGGTGCCTTACGGTGCGGTGCCATACAGTGGCGCCGTGCGACGTACCGGCGAGATCGACACTCCACGGGGCCCGGCCCGGGTGGATGTCGACGTGCCGCGTACCGACCCGGCGACCCTGCTGGTGCTCGGACACGGCGCGGGCGGCAGCGTGGACGCGCCGGACCTGGTCGCGCTCCGGGACGCGGCGGTCGGGGCCGGCCTCGCGGTGGCCCGGGTCACCCAGCCGTACCGGGTCGCCGGTCGGCGGGCACCCGCGCCGGCCGGCCAGCTCGACGAGGCATGGGTGGCGGTCGTGACGGAGCTGCTGGCCGGCTTCCGCCCGACCCCCACCCTGGTCGTCGGCGGCCGGTCCAGCGGCGCCCGGGTCGCCTGCCGGACCGCCGGCACGCTGGGCGCGGCCGGGATCGTGGCGCTCGCGTTTCCGCTGCACCCGCCCGGCCGGCCCGAGCGGTCCCGGGCGGCGGAGCTGCGTACGGGGCTGCCGACCCTGGTGCTGAACGGCGATCGCGACCCGTTCGGGGTACCCGCCGGCGAGCCGGGCGTCCGGGTCGAGGTCCGACCGGGTGAACGGCACGACCTGCGGGTCGATCCGGCGGGTACGGCCGAACTGGTGCTCGACTGGCTGCGCGAACAGGGCTGGGCGGGCTGAGCCGACTGTCTCGTACGGCCGGGTGGCGGTGCCGCCTCCTACGGCCGGGTGGCGGTGCCGGCGGGGCTGGACGGGATCCGGCCGTTTCTGTCGTACCCGCGTGGTCGTTGCTCCTTCTGATGCCGGACACCGAGGCTGATTCTCCGAATCGGCCGCGGCGCCCGGTTTCATCCTCCCAGGCCCTTCCTGGTCCCAGTCGTGGGTAGTCGACCACGGCCGGGGCCAGGGATGGGCGGTGGACGGAATGCGCCGCCGGGTACGGCGGTTACAACTCCCGGAAGCCAGTGGAGCCACAAGGGGGTTTACCCGGTGTCTACCGAGACACGGAGCCTGGAGCACGACCGCGAGGTGCGGTTGCCCGACCGGCGGCGGAACGGCCCGCCCTCCCGGTCCTCGGGTGACCGGCCCGGGGTGGGTGCCGGCACCGCCCGAACCGAGTCGCCGGGCCGCGCTTTCCGCGTATCCTCGGCGGGACAGCCGAATAACGCTGCGGCGGTGGGGAAGAAGACTGCCGCGCCGGTTCGGTACCGAGGCGAGGGAGACGGCCGGTTGACAGCGGAG
The DNA here is from genome assembly GCF_016862915.1 of Plantactinospora endophytica. Lineage (GTDB taxonomy): Bacteria > Actinomycetota > Actinomycetes > Mycobacteriales > Micromonosporaceae > Plantactinospora > Plantactinospora endophytica. The sequence continues at coordinate 282,605 of NZ_BONW01000002.1, forward strand.
AAGACGGACGAGCGCAGAGCCCGGTTCGAACGTGACGCGCTGCCCTTCGTCGACCAGTTGTACGCCGCCGGCCTGCGCATGACCCGCAACCCGGCCGACGCGGAGGACCTGGTCCAGGAGACCTTCCTGAAGGCGTTCGCCGCGTTCCACCAGTTCGAAGAGGGCACGAACCTCAAGGCGTGGCTCTACCGGATCCTGACCAACACCTACATCAACTCCTACCGCCGTCGGCAGCGGCAGCCCGTGCAGGCGCCCACCGAGGAGATCACCGACTGGCAGCTAGCCGAGGCCGAGTCGCACACCTCCAGCGGGCTGCGCTCGGCCGAGACCGAGGCGCTGGACCGGCTGCCGGACAGTGACGTGAAGGAGGCGTTGCAGCAGCTCCCCGAGGAGTTCCGGCTCGCCGTCTACCTCACCGACGTCGAGGGGTTTTCCTACAAGGAGGTCGCCGACATCATGGGTACGCCGATCGGCACCGTGATGTCCCGGTTGCACCGTGGTCGGCGGAACCTACGGAAGCTGCTTGAGCGCTACGCTGCCGATCGGGGCTTCTCGTCCGCCCCGTCGACCAGGTCCGCCGCGGCTGGCCGGGAGGTGTGAGCGAATGAGTTGCGGTGAACCGCACGAGACGGACTGCCGTGAGGTCCTCACCGAGGTATACCTCTACCTCGACCTGGAGTGCGCGGACGAGCGGCGCAACCTGATCCGGGACCATCTCGACGAGTGCTCGCCGTGCCTGCGCGAGTACGGCATCGAGCAGGAGGTCAAGGCGCTGGTCGCCCGTTGCTGCGGCAACGAGACCGCGCCCGCCGAACTCCGCGAGCGGCTCCGGGTCCGCCTCGCCGAACTGGTCTTCGAGACCGACTCCCGGGAGTACCTGCCCGACTGACCCGCTGTCGACGGCGCCCGGTCGACCCGTCGACGGGCCGCTACTGACCGGTGTCGACCGGGCGCTTCTGACCCGTGGCGACCGAGCCGAACTGGCCCGGCGCTGACTGAGCCGCTACTGACCCGTGTCGACCGAGCCGAAACTGGCCCGGTGTCGGCCGGGGCGCTAATGACCGGCCGGGCCCCGTCCGACGGATCGCCGGGCGGGCCGGGGTGCCGCGAACGCGTGTACCGCGATCGCCGACGGATCCCGTGCCCCGCCCGGCCGCCCGGGCTCGGCCTGCGCCGGGCTCAGGAGTTGGGGCGCTTGCCGTGGTTGGCGGCGCTCTTCTTACGTGCCTTCTTCTTCCGCGACTTCTTCGCCATGCTGACCTCCGTCTGCCTATCGGTGGGCGGTGCCGGCCGTCATCGCCGGCCGCCCGTCTGTTGCTCGCGTGGTGCTCGCGCCCGGCAATCCTCCCATGCGCGGCTCGGCCGGCCCGCCGAGGCGGTGCGCCCGGCCCGCGCGACCGGCGGTTGGTCGCCGCGCCCGGCACGCCACCGGCGGTTGGTCGCCGCCGTGCCTACGCCGGCCACCGTCGCATGATTGGATACCGTTCGCAGGCAACAGCGACGACGAGGGGGAACCGATGGCCGAGGAAATCCGCGCCGAGATGGTGGCGAACGTCTGGAAGGTCGTGGCCGCGGCCGGCGACTCGGTGTCCGAGGGCGACACGCTGGTGATCCTCGAATCCATGAAGATGGAGATCCCGGTGGTCGCCGAGTCGGACGGGGTGCTCCGGGAGCTCGCCGTCAACGAGGGCGACGTCGTGCAGGACGGCGACCTGATCGCCGTCATCGAATGACCGGCGTGCTGGTTCGGGTCGCCGAGCCGGCCGACTTCGACGCGATAGCCCGGCTCACCGTGGCGGCGTACCGGGCGGACGGGCAGCTCGACAGCGAGCACGGGTACGAGCAGGCGCTCGCCGACGTACCGGCCCGGGCGGGTGCCGGCGAGCTGCTGGTGGCCGTCGACGAGGTGACCGGGGAACTGCTCGGGGCCGTGCTGTTCGTGCTGCCCGGCTCGGCGTACGCCGAGATGTGTGTCGCCGACGAGGCCGAGTTCCGGATGCTGGCGGTGGATCCCGGGGCGCAGGGCCGGGGCGCCGGGAAGGCGCTGGTCCGGGCCTGCGTGGACCGGGCGAGGTCGCTCGGCCGTACCCGGGTGGTCATCTGCGCCCGCAGCTTCTCCGCGCCCGCGCTGCGGCTCTACGCGGGATTCGGTTTCGTCCGTACGCCGGACCGGGACTGGTCGCCGGCAGCCGGCGTGGAACTGCACGCCCTGCGCCTCGATCTGGTCGACGGGTCGACCGCCGAGCCGGAGTCGCACCGGGCCGGCTGCGGCACCCGCTAGACCGGCCGGCCCGACTCCGCCCCGGAGTCGACGACCGGTCCGGCGGGGGTCTCGCCGATCCGGTCGAGCAGCTCGTTGGCGATCTCCAGCGCCAGTTCCTGCCGTTCCCTGGTGCTGATCTCCCCGCGCAGCGCGAACAGGCTGCCGTGTACGGCGAAGAGCGCCAGCGTCGCCCTGAGTTGTCCGGCCGGCGACGGGTCGGCCCGGGAGAGCAGTTCGGCGATCGAGAGCATCCGGTCCCGCATCATCTGCCCGGAGGACAGTTGGTGGACCACCGTCCGGTTCTGCTCGAAGAACTGCACCACGTTCCGACCGTCGTCGCCGAAGATCTCGTCGCAGTAGCGGCGCAGCGTGGCCCGGCGGCCGTCGGCGTCGCCGGGCTGTTCCCGGGCCCATTCGAGCAGCTTGTCCAGCCGGTCGATCCGGTCGGACACGATGCTGTCGACGATGTCGTCCTTGCTCTTGAAGTGGTAGTAGAGCGCGGCCTTGGTGACACCCAGTCGCTCGGCGATCTCCCGCAGCGAGGTCTTCTCGTAGCCCTGCTCGGTGAAGAGCTCCAGGGCCACGGTCTGGATCCGGGACCGCGTGTCGCCTGTGCTGCCGGTCACCCGGACCACCTTCCGTAATCGCTTGACGGGTACCCGGCGCCCAACTTACCGTACGGCAAGTAGAATCACTAGCCGGTCGGCAAGTAAGCACGTTGTAACTCAGGGGGAGAGCCTACCGATGACCACGATGGCGGAGGCGCCGGCAAGACCAGTCAACATCAGGGTCGTGCTCGGCGGCCTGATGATCGCGATGATGCTCGCGATGCTCGACAACATGATCGTCAGCACGGCGCTGCCGAGGATCGTGAGTGAGTTCGGCGGGCTCAACCACTTCACCTGGGTGGTCACCGCGTACGTGCTCGCCACGACCGTCTCCACCCCGATCTGGGGCAAGTTCGGCGACCTGTACGGCCGCAAGACCGTCTTCCTCAGCTCGATCGTGCTGTTCCTGTTCGGCTCGGCGCTCTGCGGGATGGCCGGCTCGGAGATGCTCGGCGGCCCCGGCGACGGGATGATGGAACTGATCGCGTTCCGCGCGGTGCAGGGCCTCGGCGCGGGCGGCCTGATGGTCGGCGTGATGGCGATCATCGGCGACCTGGTACCGCCCCGGGAGCGGGGACGCTACCAGGGCATGATCGCCGGCATCATGGCCATCGCCATGGTGGCCGGTCCGCTGGTCGGCGGCTTCATCACCGACCACCTCTCCTGGCGCTGGGCGTTCTACGTCAACCTGCCGCTCGGCGGCGTGGCGCTGATCCTGCTGGCCACCCGGATGCACCTGCCGAAGTACCGCACCGAGCACCGGATCGACTGGCTGGGCGCCGCCCTGCTCTCGATCGGCATCACCGCGATCGTGCTGGTCACCACCTGGGGCGGCAACGAGTACGACTGGACGTCCGGCCAGATCCTCGGGCTGGCCGCGCTCGCCGTACTCTCGCTGGCCGCCTTCGCGCTCGTCGAGCGGCGGGTGCCGGAGCCGATCCTGCCGCTGAGTCTCTTCGCCAACCGCAACTTCGCGGTGATCTCGGTGATCGGCTTCCTGCTCGGCTTCGCGATGTTCGGCGCGATGAACTTCCTGCCGCTGTTCCAGCAGACCGTGCAGGGCGCCTCAGCGACGAACAGCGGCCTGCTGCTGCTGCCGCTGATGTTCGGCATGCTGGTGGTGTCGATCGTGGTCGGCCGGGCGATCACCAAGACCGGCCGGTACCGGGCCTTCCCGATCGTCGGCGGGATCGTGATGACCGCCGGGATGGCGCTGCTGGCCATGCTCGACGTCGACACCGGCAAGCTGGAGTCCTCGCTCTACATGATCGTGCTCGGCGTCGGGATGGGCTTCCTGATGCAGACCTCGATGCTGATCGCGCAGAACAGCGTCGAGCAGAAGGACCTCGGCGCGGCGAGCGGCGCCGCCACCTTCTTCCGGTCGATCGGCGGCTCGTTCGGCATCTCGCTCTTCGGCGCGGTCTTCGCGAACCGGCTGGCCGACTCGCCCGCCGGCGCGATGATGGCCGGCGGCGGCGAGGGCGCCGGAGTGGACCCGGCCGCACTGCGCACACTGCCGCCGGAACAGCAGCACGCGGTGCTCGGCGGTCTCGCCGACGCGATCGGGGTGGTCTTCGTCTGGGCGGTGCCCTTCGCGCTGGTCGTCGCGGTACTGGCCTGGTTCGTCAAGGAGATCCCGCTGCGCGGCGGCCCCACCGACGCGGCCGACACCCCGGAGGAGCAGGCCGAGATCGCCCTGGCCAGCCCACCCGTACGCTGACCGCCGGCACCAGCCCGGCTCCCGACCTGACCTGTACACCAGAGGCGTAACACAGGCTCGATAGCGCCTCTGGTGTACAGGTCAGGAGGAAAGCCATCCGTCCGGTGCTGGTCAGGCGTGCCGGGTGAGGCGCCGCCACAGTCGGTCCAGCAGTCGGGTGAACCGGCGCTGCCGGGGTGCCACCGGACCGGCGCCGTCCCTGGCGAGCAGCAGCTTCGCGGTGTCCACCGCGGCCGGCTCGGCGGACGGGGTGGCCAGCACCAGGTGGGCCAGCGAGCGCAGTACGCCGACCGGCCGCCGCTGGGCCACCTCGACCGCGTCGCCCAGCCGCTCGGCGGCGACCCGGGCCACCTCGTCCCGCACCGACGGGTCCACCCAGGCGGCGGTGACCAGGGCGAACAGCGCCGCCTCGGTGACCCAGTCCTCGACGCCCCAGAGCAGGTCGAGCAGTACCCGGCGTCGGGTCGAGTCCGGCCACGGCTCGTCGGTGCGGTGGTGCAGCAGCCCGAGGCAGACCCAGACCTGGACGCAGCGCACCCACAGGGTCGGGTCGTGCCGGCTCAGGGTGCGGCCCAACTCGGTCGGCGGTGGGGCCGGCGGATGCGCCAGCAGGCCGAGCAGGTCGTCGAGTTCGAGCGTGGCGAGCCCGACCGCCGCGTCGTAGGCGGCCGGTGGGTGCGGCCAGGCGGGGTGCGCCAACTGCTGGATCCGGCGTACCGCCGGTTCGGCGGGGGCGGGCACGACCGGCAGGACGATGTCACCGGTGTACTCCCACAGCCGGTGCCCGACCGGCCGGCGGGGCTCGCGGGGATCCGGCTCGGGGATGGCGTCGACCGTGACGAACAGGTCGGGGGCGGCGTCGTGCAGGGCACGCTGTGCGCTGGGCGGCTCCGGCCCGCGCAGCGTCAGCCGGCTGCCGTCGGCCGGTTCGCCGGTGGCCAGCCGCTGCCGCAGCGTCACCGCCACCGTCTCGGTGGCCGGCGGTATCCGGCCCAGCCACGGCTGGCCCTGGCAGCACTCCGCGAGGTCGCTGTGCTCGTGCGAGTCGTCCGGATGGTCCCGCTGGAAGTCGGCCAGCGCCACCAGGTGGCCGAGGTCGCCGTCGCGGCGGTAGCGCAGCCGGTGACCGGTGTGCACCGCGCAGTCGAAGGCCGGGTCCCGGGCCAGCGCCCGGTCGATCCAGCCCAGCGCCTCGTCGAGCCGGCCGTGGTCGGCGAGGGTGCCGGCGATGTCGGCGTACACCGAGAGGTCGTCGGGGTCGTGGTCGACGGCCCGGCGCAGCGCGGCGAGTGCCTCGCCGGTCCGCCCGGCGCTGCGGTAGGCGTAGCCGAGCCAGACCTCGGAGAGTTTCGACGGCAGTTCCCGGGCACCCTGGCCGGCCCACTCGACGGCCTGGCCGACCGCGCCGACCCGGCGGGCCAGTGCGGAGGCCGCGCCGAGCAGCAGGCCGTGCCGGGGATGCGCCGCCACGGCGTGCCGGGCCAGCCGCAGATAGGGCCAGAGCGGTTCGCGGGCGGTCTCCGGCACCGGGTCGGAGATGCCGGCGCAGACCTGCATCAGCACCCGGGCGATCCGGTCCGGGTCGAGGTTGCCGGGCAGTTCGGGCGCGCTGACCCAGGGCACGCCGGCCCAGTCGGCCGACGGGACGTGGCCGGTGGCGGCGGCCAGCAGTTCCAGCCCGTCGCCGGGGCGGCCGGCGGCGGCGAGCAGGTGCGCGCGGGCCACCACGGTACCGATGAACGGGTGCTGGTCGAGCGGGAAGAGGTCCACCCCGCCGCCGGACCGGGCGGCGAGCTGGGCCAGCGCCTCGTGCACCTCGGGCATGGTCGGGGCGTACGCGATGGCTCCGGCCAGGTGGCCGGCGGCGTGCCGGAGATCGCCCTCGTCCAGCGCCAGCCGGGCCAGCGCGAGTTCCCCCTCGGCCGAGAGCCGGGGGTCGTCCGTTCCCTCGGGCACCGACTCGACCCTTCGCGTACGTGGAAATTCCCCTGGGTTGGGGAGCCTAGGGCATGGCGACGGCGGGTGGTGATCTACTGCGCAAAGCTGATCGTTAGATTGCTCAAACGCGTGCAATCGTGCAAAGCTGAGCATGGAACGCGCGGGAATCGCGCATGAGGAGGTCACCGTGGCACAACCGGGAGCCGGCATGGCGGCGGACATCGCCGAGCAGCCGGAAGGCTTCGCGCGACTGCTCGAACCGGCCTCGACGGCCGCGATCGCGCAGGTCGCGGCCGTGATCGCCGAACGCCGGCCGAAGCACGTGGTGTTCACCGCACGGGGCACCTCGGACCACGCCGCGCTGTACGCCGCGTACCTGACGGAGATCCGGCTCGGGCTGCCCGCCGGGCTCGCCTCGCCGAGCACCGTCACCGTGTTCGGCGCCCGCCCCGACCTCTCCCAGGCACTGGTCGTCGGAGTGAGCCAGAGCGGCGGGTCGCCGGACCTGACCGAGGTGCTCCGGGTCGCCCGGGAATCCGGCGCGTTGACCCTGGCGGTGACCAACGCGCCCGACTCCCCGCTGACCGCCGCCGCCGAACTCTCCGTCGACGTGGCGGCCGGGCACGAGCGGGCGGTCGCCGCGACCAAGACGTACACCGCCGAACTGCTCGCGCTGCTGCTGCTGGTCGAGGGGATCCGGGCCGGGGACGGGGTGCTCCCGGCCGAGGAGCGGGCCGGGCTGGCGGCACTGCCCGAGCTGGCCGCGCAGACCCTCGCCGACCCGACCCCGGGGCAACTCGCTCCCCGCTACCGCTTCGCGGACCGGATGGTCACCACCGGGCGCGGGTACGCGTACCCGACGGCCCGGGAGGCGGCGCTGAAGCTGATGGAGACCAGCTACCTGCCGGCGCTCGCCTTCTCCGGCGCCGACCTGCTGCACGGCCCGCTGGCGATGACAGACCCGGACGTACCGGTGCTGGCCGTCGTCGGCAATGGGCCGGGTGGAGCCGCGATGCGGGACGTGGTCGGCAAACTCGGCGAACGCGGCGCCGACCTGGTCGTCGTCGGCCCGGGTGGGGCTGCCGGAGCCGCCGCCCAGCTACCGGTGCCCGAGGTCGACGAGCGGTACGCGCCGCTGCTGGACATCCTGCCGGTGCAGCGGCTCGCCATGGCCCTCGCGCTGACCCGGGGCGAGGACCCCGACGCGCCACGGGGACTGAACAAGGTCACCGCCACGCTCTGAGACCACCGCCACGCTCTGATCCGGCCCTCGCCCGGTGCTGTGTGATACCCGTACCGGGCGTGGTCGTGGCAGGCTTGCCCCGTGTCCACGCTGCGCGATCTCGCCGAGGAGCACACCGGGCTGCGTCCGGTCGACGTCGACCACCTGCACCGGGTGGCCGGCGACTGGCAACTCCTCTCCGATCTCTCCTTCGCGGATCTGCTGCTCTGGGTGCCGGTCAGCGACACCGACGGCTTCGTCTGCGTCGCCCAGGTACGCCCGACGACCGCGCCGACGGCGTACCAGGACGACCAGGTGGGGCGGATCGTCGGCGGTCCCGAGGTGGCGCACCTGGCGATCGCGTACAGCCAGGGCCGGATCTGGCGGGAGGGCGACCCGGTCTGGTACGGCGACACCCCGGCCCGGCACGAGGCGATCCCGGTCCGGCTGCGTTCCGGCGACGGGGAGTCCGGTGAGGTGATCGCCGTGGTGGGCCGGGACACCAACCTCTCCACCGCGCGCACCCCGAGCCAGCTCGAACTGAACTACCTCACCACCGCCGACGACCTCGCCCAGATGCTCTCCGACGGCACGTTCCCACCGGTACGCCACCCGGGGGAGACCACCACCGCGCCCCGGGTCGGCGACGGGCTGGTCCGGCTGGACGCCAACGGCAAGGTCACCTACGCCAGCCCGAACGCGCAGTCGGCGTACCGGCGGCTGGGGTTCGCCTCGCACCTGGTCGGCGAGGACCTGGCGGCGCTGAACGGCCGGCTGGCCGCCGACCCGCTGGAGGGGACCGAGGCGGCCAACCGGGTACTGGCCGCGTTGCGCGGCGAGGCGCCGCCGCGCCGGGAGATCGAGGCGCGCGGCGCGACCGTGCTCACCCGGGCCCTGCCGCTGATGCCCGCCGGGGTGCCGATCGGCGCGCTGGTGCTGGTCCGGGACATGACCGAGGTACGTCGCCGGGACCGTGCCCTGATCACCAAGGACGCCACCATCCGGGAGATCCACCACCGGGTGAAGAACAACCTCCAGACCGTCGCCGCGCTGCTCCGCCTCCAGGCCCGCCGGGTCGGCATCCCCGCCGCCCGGGCCGCGCTGGAGGAGTCGGTACGCCGGGTCGCCTCGATCGCCCTGGTGCACGAGACCCTCTCGATGTCGAGCGACGAGGCGGTCGAGTTCGACGGCATCGTGGACCGGGTGGCGGCGGCTGCCGCCGAGGTGGCCGCGACCGAGGTCCCGGTGCGGGTACGCCGGCAGGGCAGCTTCGGGGTGCTGCCGGCGGAGATCGCCACCTCGCTGGTGATCGTGCTGAACGAGTTGCTGCTCAACGCCGTCGAACACGCCTTCCCGGAAGCGGGAGAGAACGCGGTCGAGCAGGCCCTCTCGGAGTCGGTGGAGAGCGACGTGATACCGCTGGCCACCGCCGTGGACGCGTCCGCCGCGACCGGTGTCCAGGACGGAGCCGCCGCGACCGAGCCGCAGCCGACGGCCGGCCCGGCGCAGGCGGAGCCGGCCGAGGTGGTCGTCTCGGCACACCGGTTCCGTAAGCAACTGCACGTCACGGTCGCGGACAACGGCCGGGGGCTGCCGGAGGACTTCGACGCCGACCAGGGCAGCCGACTCGGCCTCCAGATCGTCCGGGCGCTGGCCACCGGGGAGTTGCGCGGCACCATCGAACTCCGCAACCGCGCCGGCGCCGGCACCGAAGCGCTGCTGGTGGTCCCACTGGCCCGCTAGCCCATCCGGCTTCCCGACCGAAAGTCCCACGTCAAGATCGCGCTGTTCCCGGGAAGATGCGGCCTCAGCGGCAGACGGAGGGGACTCTTACCGGGAAAGAGCGGCCGGCCCCTGCTGGCGGCCCGGTTGCCCGGTTGTCAGCGGGCGGCCGGAGGGTGGGTGAGCAGGGCCACCGTGAGACCTGGCACCGTCCAGGTGGTGTCGAGGCGGTACCGGGTGCGTAGCGGGTCTGCTCGGGTTTCGGGCAGGTGGGCCAGCGGATCGGCGTGTGCTCCCCAGCGCAGCAGCCAGAGTCGATCAGCCGTGGCCAGGCAGCGCTCGGGTTCGGAGCACTCGGTGGCCCAGAAGTCGGCGCGACCTACCTGGTCCTGGACGAGGAGCACGTCCCGGGGGCGGTCGGTCCGTAGGTAGTACGCGGTGGCCAGGTCGAGGAAGGCCCAGCCGTTCCGGGGCACGTAGACGATGCCGTCGCCCGGGCGCTGGTGGGCGGCGATGATGCGTACCGCTGCCGGATAGTCGACCGGGGCGGTGCGCGGCCACTCGTGGGTGCGCCGTACCGCGGCCTGTTCGGGTACGCCGAGCAGGGCGGTGAGCAGCACGATCGCCAGGGCGGCGGCAAGCCGGAGCGGGGCGAGGGTGGCGGCGGCGAGCAGGCAGCCGAACGGGACGACGAAGAGCAGGTAGCGGGGTACGAAGAGCGGCGTGAACTGGCCGGCGGCGAAGAGCAGCAGTGCCGGCAGCAGCACGGTCAGGCCGACCAGCACACCCCGGCGTCCCCGGGTGGCGACCGCGACGGCGGCGAGCCCGACCAGCAGTCCGCCGACCACGCCGGCCTGCACCACGCTGCCGGGCAACCCGAGCAGGTCGCCGACCCCGGGCCGGCCCACCCAGTCGAGTTGCCGGCCCTGCTGGCTCCGGCCGAGCACCGCCAGTGGCGCCAGCACCAGTCCGGCCACGGCCACGGCGACCAGCCACGGCAGCCGTACCCGATCGCGGCGCGCGAGCAGGACGGCGAGTGCGTGCCCCACGACCAGGCTGACCGCGAACAGGTTGGCCAGGCCCAGCCCGGCGACCGCCGCCGCGTAGCCGGCCCAGCGCGGCGACGCCGGCCGGTCCACGGCCCGGCACAGCAGCAGCGTGGCCAGCACCGCGAGCAGGGTGACCAACGCGTACGGGCGGGCCTCCTGGCCGTACCGGGAGGTGCTCGGCAGCACCGCGAAGAGCAGCCCGGCGAGCAGCCCGGCCCGGCGGCCGAAGAGCCGCGCGCCGAGCAGGGTGGTAAGCGCGGCGGCTCCGGCCATGGCGAGTGCGGACGGCAGCCGCAGCGCGACGACGGAGTCCCCGGCGACCGCGATCCAGCCGTGCATCAGCAGGTAGTACGGTCCGCTGACCGCGTCGATGGTGCCGACCAGCCGGAACAGGTCGCCGAGCGGGCGGGAGGCGGCGCTCCAGGTCGCCAGCTCGTCGCGCCAGAGCGGGGCGTGGTCGAGTCGCACGGCGGTGACGAGGAGGGTGGCCAGGGCCGGCCAGAGCCAGCTCGCCCGGCGGAACCGATCCGGCAGGACGATCCGGCGGGCAGGTCGGGAGGAACCGTGTTCTATGCCGGATGAGGTGCTATCTGTCGCATTAGTTCCAATATCCGGAATCGTAGCGTGAAGCTGGCCACAGTGGGTCCGGCAGGCGGGATCGGATCGCGCGACTGTGGTTCGCCGGTTAACGGTGTGGCAACATGACGGGTATGACCGCCGCCGTGCGCCGCTTCGCGAGGCCGGGATTCACCTCCCGCCGCCACGTGGACTACGGCCGCGTACGCAGCGCGATCTGTCCGGCCCACTGACGCCACCCGGACCGTTCCGTCCCGGGCGTGCAGCGCGCCGGCCCCCTCCGACACCGTCTCGCCGACACCGTCGTGTCCGGCCCGCGAGGGCCGAGTGCCGTCGCCTGCGCGTCCACCGAGCCACACCGATCAACGGAGGACGCCGCCATGGCGGTCAGCGACACCCCCGCCCGACCCGACGCCACCAGCGCACCGGCGGGCACCGGCGCACGCGCGGCCCGACCGGCCCGTCGTCCGCGCGGCGAGGGGCAGTGGGCGCTCGGGCACCGGGAGCCGCTCAACCCCAACGAGCGGACCAAGAAGGACGACAACCCGCTGAACGTACGGGCCCGGATCGAGAACATCTACGCGCACCGGGGCTTCGCCTCGATCGACCCCGCCGACCTGCGCGGGCGGTTCCGCTGGTGGGGGCTCTACACCCAGCGCAAGGCCGGGATCGACGGCGGGCGTACCGCCGTGCTGGAGCCGGAGGAGCTGGAAGACGAGTACTTCATGCTCCGGGTCCGGATCGACGGCGGCCAGCTCAGCCTGGAGCAGCTCCGGACGATCGCCGACATCTCACAGCGGTACGCCCGGGACACCGCCGACATCACCGACCGGCAGAACATCCAACTGCACTGGATCCGGGTCGAGGACATGCCGGAGATCTGGCGCCGGCTGGAGGCGGTCGGCCTACAGACCACCGAGGCGTGCGGCGACTGCCCCCGGATCGTGCTCGGCAGCCCGGTCGCCGGAGTGGCCGAGGACGAGAGGCTCGACCCGACCCCGGCGATCGACGAGATCGTCCGCCGCTACGTCGGCGACCCGCAGTACTCCAACCTGCCGCGCAAGTTCAAGTCCTCGATCTCCTGGCTGGCCGACACGCCGTACGAGGTCAACGACATCTCCTTCCTCGGCGTCGAACACCCCGAGCACGGCCTCGGCTTCGACCTCTGGGTCGGCGGCGGCCTGAGCACCAACCCGATGCTGGCGCAGCGGCTCGGCGTCTGGGTGCCGCTGGACGAGGTACCGGACGTCTGGGCCGGCGTCGTCGGGATCTTCCGCGACTACGGCTACCGCCGGCTGCGGCACCGGGCCCGGCTCAAGTTCCTGGTCGCGGACTGGGGTGTGGCGAAGTTCCGCGAGGTGCTGGAGAAGGAATACCTGGGCCGGGGCCTGCTGGACGGGCCGGCGCCGGAGCTGCCGGCGAAGCCGATCGACCACATCGGAGTGCACCGGCAGCGGGACGGGCGCAACTACGTTGGCGCCGCCCCGGTGGTCGGCCGGGTCTCCGGCACCCAGCTCGCCGAACTGGCCGACGCCGCCGCCGAGCACGGCAGCGGCCGGGTGAGCCTCACGCCGTACCAGAAACTGCTGGTCCTGGACGTGCCGCCGGAGCGGACCGACTCGCTGGTTTCGGCACTGCGCCGGATCGGCCTGGAGGCGTTCCCGTCGGTCTGGCGGCGCGACACCATGGCCTGCACCGGCCTCGAATACTGCAAGCTCGCCATCGTCGAGACCAAGGCCCGGGGCCAGGAGCTGGTGGCCCGGCTGGAGGAGCGGCTCGCCGGAGCCGACCTCGGCGAGGGGCTCAGCATCCACATCAACGGCTGCCCGAACGCCTGCGCCCGGACCCAGACCGCCGACATCGGCCTCAAGGGCCAGCTCGTGGTCGGGCCGGACGGGCGCCAGGTCGAGGGCTTCCAGGTGCACCTCGGCGGCGGCCTGGGCATGGCCCAGGGCCAGTCCGCCGGCTTCGGCCGCAAGCTGCGCGGCCTCAAGACCACCGCCGCGGAGCTGCCCGAGTACGTCGAGCGGCTCACCCGCCGCTACCTGGACGGCCGCACCGAGGGCGAGAGTTTCGCGAACTGGGTGGTGCGGGTCGACGAGGAGCAGCTGCGATGAGCGGCGAGACCCGGGCCGCACCGCTCTACTGCCCGTACTGCGGCGAGGAGGACCTGCGACCCAACGAGGCGTCGCACGGTGCCTGGGAGTGCCGGGCCTGCGCCCGGGTCTTCACGGTGAAGTTCACCGGCCTGCTCGCCACCGCACTCCCGACCGAAGGAGAGCACTCATGAGCCCCGTCGTCGCAGCCAATCTCGGGTTGGTCAAGCTCGGTCCGCAGGTGCCGGCCGGCCCGTCCCGGCGGGACCCGGACGAGCTGCGGGCGCTGGCCGAGGAGGCGAACCGCGAGCTGGACGGCGCACCGGCCCAGGAGATCGTCCGCTGGGCGGCCGGCGAGTTCGGCGACCGGTTCTGCGTCACCAGCTCGATGGCGGACGCCGTACTCGCGCACGTGGTGTCCCGGGTCGTGCCCGGGGTGGACGTGGTCTTCCTCGACACCGGCCTGCACTTCCCGGAGACCCTCCGGGTACGCGACGCGGTCGCCCGTACCCTGCCGGTCAACGTACGGTCCATCCGTCCTCGGCAGACGGTCGGCCAGCAGGACGGCGAGTACGGCCCCCGGCTCTTCAACCGGGCGCCGGACGAGTGCTGCGCGCTGCGCAAGGTGGAGCCGCTGGAGCGGGCGCTGGCCGACTACGACGCCTGGGCGGCCGGACTGCGCCGGGACGAGTCGCCGACCCGGGCCAACACTCCGGTGGTCGGCTTCGACCCGCGACGGGGCAAGGTCAAGGTGAACCCGATCGCCGCCTGGACCCAGGCCGAGGTCGACGCGTACATCTCCCGCTGGAACGTGCCGGTCAACGAGCTGTTCCGGCAGGGCTACACCTCGATCGGCTGCTGGCCGTGCACCCGGCGCACCAAGGCCGGCGAGGACCCCCGGGCCGGCCGGTGGGCCATGTTCGAGAAGACCGAGTGCGGCCTGCACGTGTGACCGGGAAGGGCGCCGGGCGGCAGCCGCTGCTGGTGGCCGGGCCAACGGGCAACGTCGAGCCGGGCGCCGCAGCGTCGGCGGCCGGGCTGGTCCCGGCCCCGGTGGTGCTGGTGGCACACGGCAGCGGTGATCCACGGGCCGCCCGCACGACCGAGGCGCTGACCCGGGCCGTCGCGGCGGCCCGGCCGGGGCTGCTGGTCCGGGCCAGCTATCTCGACCACGGCCCGCCCCGCCCGGGCGCGGTACTGGCCGAGCTCGCGGCGGCGGGGCACCGGCAGGTCGTACTGGTGCCGCTGCTGCTCACCGCCGCGTACCACGGCCGGGTGGACATCCCCGGTGCCGTCGAGGCGGCCCGGGCGGCCGGGCTGCGCATTCCGGTACGGACCGCCGAGGTGCTCGGCCCGACGGCGGGAGGAGTCGACCCCCTGCTGCTGGCCGGGCTGCGGCGCCGGCTGGCCGAAGCGGTCGGTGCGGCGGCCCTGGACGGGGGAAGCGTGCCGGCTCCAGCCGTCGGTGGCGGCAGCGTGCCGGGTCCGGCGGTCGACGGCGGCGGACGTGTGCCGGGGTTGGCCGGCGGGATCGACGGGGTGGTGCTGGCCGCCGCCGGCACCCGGGACGCCGCCGCCCGGGAGACGGTCGTTCGGGCGGCTGAGGCGCTCGGTGCGGCCACGGGCCTGCCGACCCGGGTCGGGTACGCCTCTGCGGCCCCACCGACGGCCGGTACGGCAGTCCGCGCGCTCCGGGAGGCGGGTGCCCGACGGGTGGCGGTCGCCACGTACTTCCTGGCGCCGGGCCGGCTCTGCGAGTCGGCGCTGGCGTCGGCCCGGGAAGCCGGTGCGGTGGCTCTGGCGGCTCCGTTGGGCGATGCGCCGGAACTGGCCCGACTGGTGCTGGCCCGGGTGGACGCCGTACTCGCCGGTGACACGCCGTAGTCCTGACGGTGACACATGTCGATGACGCATGATGACCGAGCGTAGTTGCCGACTGCGGAGCGTCATCGTACGGCGATGAACTCCTTCGGCCTCGGTTTCGGCCGGTGTCCGATGCGTCTCCCCGAGTCGGGTAATCGAGGGTGGAATCGCGGTCGGTGGGTGCGAAATCACTTCGGGTTCGGTGTCGGGGAATTGATCAGCGGAATGTCGTCGATCCACTATCCATCGTCACCACAACAGCAGAACGCGTTCCCGGAACAACGGAACGTGTTAGCCCGGAACGGCAGAACGCCCCGGGGGTACGAGCCCCGGGGCGTCCGATGTGTCGTGTGGTCGGTCAGGCAGAGTGAGCGCGCAGGACCCGAAGGCCACCACGGCGCTTGACGGCGCGCCGTTCTTCTTCGCTCATTCCGCCCCAGACTCCGGCGTCCTGACCGGATTCGAGTGCCCACTGCAGGCACTCGTCGGTCACGGAGCAACGCCGGCAGACGGCCTTGGCCTGCTCGACCTGCAGGACTGCCGGCCCGGACGTTCCGATCGGAAAGAACAGCTCCGGGTCCTCGTCGCGGCAGGCAGCATGGTGGCGCCAGTCCATGGCGGCAACACTCCTCAATCTGGGTGGGCGGCAGTGCTTCGTGCGTTCGTGGATCTTTTCTATATGCGTCCGCGGTGCCGATCGCGACGGTGTGCAGCCCCGTCCGTTCGACAGCGCGAGAGCAGGCTTTGTGTTGTGGGACCCACGTGGCGTCGATCGTTGTCGAACGCGCTCACGCAATGTCCCGGTAACTCAAGTTCGCTTGTGAATACTTTCACGAACTCCCGCGATGTCAAGGGTAGCGCCCGGAAAAACTCTGGGCAGGTGAGACAGGTCACGGCCCATATGTCCGGATTTCCACTCTCGTCGACACCCGGTGCGCCACAGCCGAGAATCAATATAGTACAGTCCGGCCGACATTGCTGGCATTTCCGGCACCGCCCTCACGAGATGCTGTAGAGGTTCGCTACCGCTCGCTGTACCCCAGGCTCAGCAGATTACTCGCAGTGCGGCCGGGACGGACGTGAATCGGACTTTGTTCCGCTCACCCAGGTAGTCGCCGTCCAGTTGGAACGCCTGCGGCTGCTCGGCGACCAGGGTGAACTCGTCGAGGTCGTGTAACCGCAGGATCTGCCGGCCGCGGGGGTCCGGCCGCCGGGACAGACTCTGGCTGACCATCCTGGTGGTGCTCTGCACCCGTAGCCGGCGTAGCGCGAGTACGTCCAGACCCAGGTCGAACGAGGCGTCCGGGTTCGGGTTGACCTCGCGGTCCCCGACGTACGTCCACGGCGCGGTGTTCTGGATGACCACCGTGGCCAGCTCACCGTCGGTGGTCTCGCCCGGCCGCTCCAGACGGATCGCCGGATGCCGCCGCTCGGCGCCCACGAGGTACTGGCTGACGATCGACCGCAGGTACAGGCTCGGCGTGGAGACCCGGCCCCGGCGGCGGGCCCGCTCCACCCGATGGATCACCGCCGCGTCCATGCCCAGCCCGGCGCAGAAGGTGAAGTACCGGTCGTCGGCGAGCCCGAGGCCGATGGTGCGGGCCCGCCCCACCCGGAGCGCCTCGAGGATCATGCTGGTCGCCTCCGGCCACTCCCGGGGCAGACCCAGCGCCCGGGCGAACACGTTTGTCGACCCGCCCGGCACGGCCGCGAGCGCGGGCAGCCGTTCGGCCGGCGGTCGATCCCCGACGCCGCCCGACGGACCGGCGGTCATCAGCCCGTTGACCACCTCGTTGACGGTGCCGTCGCCGCCGAGGGTGACCACCAGGTCGACGCCCTGCCGGGCGGCCGTCCGAGCCAGCGCGACCGCGTGTCCCCGGCGCCGGGTGTACTCCACGGTGAGATCCACCTCGCTGCGGAGCGCGCGGAGGAGTACGTCCCGGCCCCGGCCCGTCGTGGTGGTGGCCTTGGGATTGACCACCAGGATGGCCCGCATGGGCGGCACTGTACCGCGAGCCACCGGGGTATCGTGGCGGCCGTGACAACGGACCCCGAACCGGCACCCGGCCCACTGCGCTGGGCGGTGTGGCTGCTCCGCGCCGAGGGGATCGGGCTGGCCCTGCTGACGCTCTTCCTGGTCTACGAACTGTTCACCGCGACCGCGACCGATCTGCTCTCCGCACTCCTGGTCACCGTCTTCGCGGCGGGCGGCGCGGTGCTGCTCTGGGCGATCGGCACCGCACTCGGCCGACGCCGCTCGGCGGCCCGTGCCCCGGCCATCGTGTTGCAGCTCATGCTGCTGCCGGTCGGCTACTACATGATCGTCGGCGGGCTGGCCTGGCTGGGCGGGCCGCTGATCGCACTCGGTCTGCTGGTCGTCGGCCTGCTGATCAGTACGGCGACCAACCGGGCGCTCGGCTTCGACACCGAACGGGCGGCCTGACGGCTGCCGGTGCGCGAGGCTGACCGGACGGCTGTAGCGCGCAAGCGGAATGGTGAGTGACGCGGCCGCCGGCCCGGAGGGTGCGCGTGGATGACCTGACGGCTGTAGCGGCCCACCGATCCGCGGGCTTCGACTGGTTCTGACGCGGGCCGGCGAGCGACAAGGCGACTCGACGGCGCCGGAGGCCACGGTCGGCTCGACGGCTGTCGGTTGGCTCGACGGCTGTCGCCGGAGGGTTCAGACCTCAGCGGCGCACCGGCGGCTCAGACCTCGGCGGCGCGCCGGGTGAGCAGGACGATGGTGGCCCGGTCGCCGGTGGCGGTCGCCGTGGCCGAGGTGGTCAGCGCGGTCAGCACCTTCCAGGCGAACGACGACTCGGCCGGCAGTCGTGCGCCCCGGGTGGTGGTGACGGAGACCTCGACGGTCAGCGCGTCGTCGGTAACCGCGAACCGGCAGTCCAGTTCGGCGTCCCGGGTCGCGATGGCCAGCAGCATGGCGCAGGCCTCGTCGACGGCGATCCGCAGATCCTCGATCTCGTCGAGGGCGAAGTGCAGGCGTGCGGCGAGGCCGGCGGTCGCCGTCCGCAGCACACCGAGGTAACCACCGTCGGCGGGCACGGTGAGCAGGACGACGTCGTCGCCGGTCGTCGGCGGTGTGGTCAGCGAAGTCACCAGTCCTGTCCCCCCGTCCCGGACTCTACCGGCCCGTCGCACCGACGTGCCGACCGGATCCGTGATCCGGCCGGCACGTCGGCGACAGCGTCCCTGCCGGACCGGGGCCGGCGGGGACGGGCAGGACTCATGCCTGCTTGGTCTCCCAGAAGATCTTCGCGATCTCGTCGATCTTCTGCAGCAGCTCGTCGGCCTTGGACCCGTCGGTGGTGGCCTTGGTGCCGCCACCGCCACCGGCGAGCTTGGTGGCCTCGTTGAAGAGCTGGTGGAGCTGCGGGTACTTCTCGAAGTGCGGGGGCTTGAAATAGTCGGTCCAGAGCACCCACAGGTGGTGCTTGACCAGCTCGGAACGCTGCTCCTTGATGATCAGCGCCCGGGTACGGAACTCGGGGTCGGTGTTCGCCGCGTACTTCTCGTCGATCGCCTTGATCGACTCAGCCTCGATGCGGGCCTGCGCGGGGTCGTAGACACCGCAGGGCAGGTCGCAGTGGGCGTACGCGAGGGTGCGTGGTGTAAGGATGCGTGGAAGTCGCATGGGATCCTCCAAGGCACGTCTGTGATGATCCAGGATGACAGTACTCCTGCGATATGTCCCCGAAGGGGCGGAGGTGAAACTCGGTGTCCAACGCCCCATCCGGCAGGGGTGGCCGACCCGGTGGACCCGTCTTCGCCGTACTCGTGGTCGGTCCGTCGATGGTGCCCACCCTGCGGCACGGCGACGCGTTGCTGGTCCGGCGCGGCGGTCGCGCCATCCGCGCCGGTGACCTGGTGGTCGGTCTCTTCCGGACCCGGCCGGACCTGCTCGTGGTCAAGCGCGCGGTACGCCCCGTCGACGGCGGCTGGGAACTGCACGGCGACAACGCGCTGGTGACCGACGACTCCCGGATGTACGGCGTGGCCGACGTCCTCGGTCGGGTCGTGGCCCGCTACTGGCCCCGCCCGAAGTGGTTCGACTACCGTTCGGTATGACCCTGCGGGGCAGTAACGATCCCCGTCGCCACTATGCTCTGTAGTCCATACCCGGGTGACCCCCGCACCGCTGCCGGCGATCGCCGATCTCGCGTCCAGCGCCGGCCGCTCTCGAATGGAATGCAACGTCGCGTATCCCTTGGAGTCACCATGTCATCCGCTGCCGTCGTGGACCCGTCCGATCCCGCCTTCGAGTTGCACCGGGGCGGCAAGCTGACGGTCGCCTCGACCGTGCCGCTGGCCACGCGGGAGGACCTGTCCCTCGCGTACACCCCGGGGGTGGCCCGGGTCTGCGAGGCGATCGCCGCCGACCCGGCCCTGGTCGACGACTACACCTGGGTCTCGCGCACCGTGGCGGTGGTCACCGACGGCTCGGCCGTGCTCGGGCTGGGCAACATTGGCCCGCGTGCGGCGATGCCGGTGATGGAGGGCAAGGCGGTGCTCTTCAAGCAGTTCGGTGGGGTGGACGCCGTACCGGTCTGTCTGGACACCCAGGACGTCGACGAGATCGTCGCGGTGGTGACCGCGCTGGCCCCGTCGTTCGGCGGCATCAACCTGGAGGACATCAGCGCGCCCCGGTGCTTCGAGATCGAGCGCCGGCTGGACGAGGCGCTGCCGATCCCGGTCTTCCACGACGACCAGCACGGCACCGCCGTCGTGGTGCTCGCCGCGCTGCGTAACGCCGCCACGCTGCTCAACCGCAAGCTCGGTGACCTCCGGGTGGTGGTCAGCGGTGCCGGTGCGGCCGGCGTCGCGGTGACCAAGATGCTGGCGGCGGGGGGCGTCAACCCGGCGGAGGTGGTGGTCTGCGACTCCCGGGGCATCCTGCACCGCGACCGGCCGGACCTGACCGCCTCCAAGACCGAGCTGGTCGAGCTGACCAACGCCGCCGGCCGGGTCGGCGGGATCACCGAGGCGCTGCGCGACGCCGACGTGCTGATCGGCGTCTCGGGTGGACAGATCCCGGAGGACGCGGTCGCCGGGATGGCGCCCGGCGGTGCCGTCTTCGCGCTGGCCAACCCCACCCCGGAGGTACACCCCGAGGTGGCCGCCCGGTACGCGGCGGTGGTGGCGACCGGCCGCAGCGACTACCCCAACCAGATCAACAACGTGCTCGCCTTCCCCGGCATCTTCCGGGGCGCGCTGTCGGCCCGGGCGACCCGGATCACCGAGGGCATGAAGGTGGCCGCCGCGGACGCGATCGCGGCGGTCGCCGTGGAGGCGGCCTGGTCGGACGGCGCGCAGCCGGCCGGTGCCGGGGGCGGGCAGCTCCGGGTCGACGCGATCGTGCCGTCGCCGCTCGACCCCCGGGTCGCGCCGGCGGTCGCCGAGGCGGTGGCCGAGGCGGCCCGTCGGGACGGTGTCGCCCGCGCCTGACCGGGCACTCCGACCCGACGCCGACGACATCCGGGCTGGCCCGGCTCACCCGGCCCAGCGTCGGGCGGTGACGGCGGACGGCTGCTGAGTCGCCGACGACGGGCGGGCTGGTGGCGGCCGGGCCGCCGACGGCGGGCGACCGGTTACGGCCCGGTGTAACGTGTCGATCATGCGTGCCGCCTACGCCTCGATGTTCGATGCCGACGATCCGCTGGCCGCGCTGGTCGTCGGGGATCGACCCGAGCCGGCCCATCCGGAGCCGGACTGGGTAACGGTGCAGGTCCGGGCGAGTTCGCTCAACCATCACGACGTCTGGTCGTTGCGCGGGGTCGGGCTGGCCGCCGACCGGCTGCCGATGATCCTCGGCTGCGACGCCGCGGGCGTGGACCCGGACGGCAACGAGGTCGTGGTCTATCCGGTGGTTCCGGACCCGGCCGATCCCCGGGGGCTGTCGCTGCTCTCCGAACGGCATCCCGGCACGCTCGCCGAGCGGGTGGCGGTGCCGCGCGCCAACCTGGTGCCGAAGCCGCCCGGGCTCACCTTCGCCGAGGTCGCCTGCCTGCCGACCGCCTGGCTGACCGCGTACCGGATGCTGACCACCCGGGGCAGGGTGGAGGCGGGAGAGTCGGTGCTGGTGCAGGGGGCCGGTGGCGGCGTGGCGACCGCCGCCGTGGTGCTCGCGGTGGCGCTGGGCAAGCGGGTGTACGCGACCAGCCGCGACCCGGGCAAGCGGGACCGGATCACCGGGCTGGGCGCGACGGCGGTGGAGCCGGGAGCCCGGCTGCCGGAGCGGGTCGACGTGGTGATCGAGACCGTCGGTGCCGCGACCTTCGACCACTCGCTGAAGTCGGCCGCACCGGGCGCCCGGATCGTCGTCTCCGGCGCGACCGCCGGGTACGAGCCGCCGGTGAACCTCCGTCGGGTCTTCGCCATGCAACTGGAGATCCTGGGCTCGACCATGGGTACCCCGGCGGAACTGGCCGAGCTGCTCGGACTCTGCGTGCAGCGGGGGATCCGGCCGGTGATCGACAGCAGCTACCCGTTCTCGGAGGTCCGGCCGGCGTTCGCCCGACTGCTCTCCGGAGAGGTCTTCGGCAAGGTGGTGCTGGACCACACCGCGTAGCGCCGGACCGCACCGCGTCCGCCTACCCGGTGTCCGCCGGTTCGGTGTCTACCGGTCCGGCGTCCGGCGATCCGGTGTCCCGCCGGTCCGGTCCCGGGCGTGAACTGCGGTGTTCACGGCTCGAACACGCGCGGTGACAGGATTTGAAAATCCGGACATCCTGCCCGGGTTCAAAACGGGCAGCGGGGCAGGATAAGTCACCGACAATGCGTGGGAAAGTCGGGGTAAAGCCTGACTTTAGGAAAAATAAAGGTTACGTTTCCGCCCTTTCCTTCACGTCTCCGTCCGGTTGGGACCGGCGGGTACAGTCGTCCCGTTCCGCCCCGCTGATCGCGGACGATCTGTACGACGAAGGAGTCGGATCTTGATGAGTTTCTCTGTGGCGGGTCAGCATAATCGACAAAGGCCACCATCCCGTCGTGCCCGTGGGCGCGGCTGGCGTACGCCACGATCCCTGGTGGTGGGTTCGGCGACGCTGGGGATCATTCTCGCCGGAATCGGTGTGGCGGTCGCCAGCAGTGGCGACGGGTCGATGACCATAACCCGGAACGGGGCCGTACTCGACGGTCGCAAGATCGACGGGTACGTGCACATCAAGGCGGACAACGTAACGATCAGGAATAGCACGATCAAGTACGGCGGAGCGCACACCGTACGGATTTTCGATGGTTTTTCCGGCGCGTTGATCGAGAACACCAGGATTTCCTGCACCCGACCCGGGACGAATGGTGTGGTGTTCGGCAACTACACCGCCCGCAAGGTACGCGTCGTGGGCTGCAAGAACGGATTCCTACACTCTCCGGAGGCCCCGGCGACGATCATCATGTCGACCTGGAACGGCAAGCCGGTTGCCGCCGGCGACCTGCCGCCGGCCGCCGAGCCGAAGCCGACCCCCGAGCCCACCAGGTCGACGCCCGGTAGCCGGCCGACGCCGGCCCGGCCGACCCCGGCGGCCGGCGCGACCTCGACGAAGGCGCCGACCACCCGGGCACCGTCCTCCTTCCCCGGCCCGGACGACACCGGCGTACCGGCCGGCACCACGTTGCGGGCCTCGGGCTCGATCAAGGCGACCCAGGACGGTCAGGTGTTCAGCGGCCTGAACATCAACGGCTGCGTGACCGTCCTCGCCAAGAACGTCGTAATCCGGAAGTCCCGGATCACCTGCGGCGGTATCTACTCGATCCGCACGATCAACGCGGTGAACCTGCTGGTCGAGGATGTCGAGATCAACGGCTTGGGAAAGAACTCGGCGGCGGTCTGCTGCGGCGAATACACGTTGCGCCGGGTCGACATCAGCAACGTGATCGACGGACCACGGCTCGGCAGCGACGTGGTGGTCGAGGATTCGTGGATCCACCACCTGACCCGGGGACCGGGCTCGCACAACGACACCCTCCAGACCACCGGCGCGTCGAATATCGTGGTCCGGGGCAACACGCTGGAGGCGTACAACCCGGTCACCAGGGATCCGTTCAACGCCTGCCTCATGATCGGCTCCACCACCGGGCCGATCGTCTCGAATCTGCTCTTCGAGGGCAATTACTGCAACGGCGGAAACTATTCCATCGGAATCCGTACCGACCTGAACGCCAACAACATCCGGCTGAGTGGCAACGTCTTCGGGCGTAATTACAGATACGGCGTGATCGCCCGGCCGGACCAGCGCGGTATCACCTGGGACAGGTCGAGCAACCTCTTCGCGGACAACCGCAAGCCGGTGGTGGGGTAACCCCACCCCTCGGGGGCGCGGCCGGTCGGGCCAGGACCGGCCGCGCTCGGCTGTCCTGATCCGGTCCGGCTCGAAACCGCCGTCCAGATCCGGCTGCCGCCGGTCGCGCGCGGTCCCGCAACGGCCCTGCGACCCCGTGCCGACGAGCGACGTCACCCCGAGCCGGTCGGCAGGGCCGCCGTTCAGAGCCGGTCGTCGAGGGTGGCCAGGCCGCCCCGGGTCGCCTGGTTCGGCAGCCGCCGCAGGGCCCGGTCGTCGCCGTACAGGCTCCAGCGGAGGAACTCGACGGTGGTGTCGGCCACGACGTCGAGGGCCCCCTCGTCGTTGCCGAGCAGGGCGCCGACGTGGTCGCCCTTCGGCAGCGTCAGCATCGCCTTGGGCCACGGGACCCGGTCGTACGCCGCCTTGCCGGCCCGGTACGACACCACGTCGTCGAGCTGCCCGTGCACGAAGAGCTGGGGCGCGGCCGGCCCACTGAACGCGGTACCCACCCCGAGGGCCGTACCGGCGAGCACGATCCCGGCGTCGAGCCGGGGGTCCCGGCCGGCCGTGAACAGCCCGATGGTGGTGACACCGCCGGCCGAGTGCCCGGCCGCCGCGACCCGGTCGACGGCCAGGTGGCCCCGGAACGGGTCGCCGGCCCGGCCGTCCAGGGCCAGCACCCGGGTCAGCACGTACGACGCGTCGGCCGGCTGGTTGACCACGTCGAGCACCTGGAACTCGGCGGCGCCCCGGCTGGTGTGCGGATAGCTCGGCGCCACCACCACGAAGCCCGCCGCTGACCAGCGCACCAGCAGTCCCCGGTAGTCCGACGGGCGGCCGGTCAGGCCGTGACTGAACAGCACCACCGGGAACCGGCCGGCGGCGACCGGGGCATTCCGGTCCGGCGAGCCGCCCGGAGACCCCTGCGCCGGGTACCAGACGGTCACCGGCAGCCGGCGGTCCCCGCCCCGGTTGTAGGTCACCTCCCGCACCCCGACCGCGAACCGGCGGCTCGGCGCGCTGCCGGCCGGGATCGGGCCGGCCCCGGCGGAGCTGCCGGTGGTCGGGGTGGGACTTCCCGTCGGAGCGGGCCGTTCGGCGACCGGGCGGTCGGGCTCGGCGGAGCAGCCGACCAGGGCGCCGGCCAGGGCCGCCGCGACGGTCGCACCGGCCAGTGCGGCACGGAGGGGATGTCGGCGCATGAGATCGATTGTGCCTCGCCGGCGAACGTACCGGTCCTGGTCCGGCCGCCTGTGCCGAGACCCTCGGTGGCCGCGAACAGACCGGAGTGGGTCAGCCGAGCCGGTCGGTGAGGGCGGTGATTCCCGGGGCGGCGGCGCCGGCCGGCAGGGCACGCCGGGCCCGGGCGTCGCCGTAGAGCGTCCAGCGCAGGAAGTCCGTCGTCGCGGCCAGCGTCTGCGGGAAGCCGCGCCGGCCCGGGATGAGGTACTCGCCGTGCCCCTGGCCGCGTACCGTCAGGAAGGCCTTGGGCCAGGGCACCCGCCGGTAGGCGTCCCGCCCCCGGGCCACCGACACGACCCGGTCGGCGTCGCCGTGTACGAAGAGCAGCGGCGCCGGTGGCCCGCCGAAACTGGACCCGGGCATCCCGGCACCGCCGAGCACGATTCCGCCGCGCAGCCACTCCGAGTGCCCCGGCGCGAACAGCCCCGCCGTGGTGTAACCACCGGCGGAATGCCCGACGGCGGCGATCCGGGTCACCGCCAGATGGCCGGCGAACCGGTCGCCGGAGACCTCGTCCAGCTCGGTGAGGTGCCGGATCACCCGCCACGCGTCACCCGGCTGGCGGCGGATGTCGCCCCGGTCGAACCGCCGCGCCGCGCGCTTGGTGTGCGGATAGGCCGGTGCGGCGACCACGAAGCCGGCGGACGCCCACCGGGTGGTCAACGGGGCGTGCAGCTCGGGCAGGCTGTGCAGGCCGTGGCTGAACAGCACGATCGGAAACCGGCCGGCCGCGACCGGTGCGTCCCGCAGCGGTGTGCCCGGACCACCGGCGGCGGTGCCGGTCGGTTCTCCCCGGGCCGGATACCAGACGGTGACCGGAAGCGGGCGGGTGGTGCCGCGACCGAGATCGAGCGTACGCACGCCGACCGCGTACGTCCGATCCGGGGCTGAACCGGGCGGTGCCGCGGGAGCCGGAGCGGCGACCACCCACCCGCTGGCGGTGAGCGCGATCGGCAGCAACAGGACGAACAGCCCCGACACCTTGGGGTTCACGCGCACAACATCGACGCTAGACGGTGGAACGCCGTACGAGGCCAGCTTTCCGGTCCTCGTACGGCGGCCACCCGGACGGTTTGTCCCGCCGTCCGCCCCCGATTCGGGTTGCCCGGCAACCCGTCCCCCGGGTACGTCGTCTCAGTACGTCGGCCCGGTCCCGACCGGCTCACCCCGGTACGGCGCGCCGGCCGGCAGCCCGCCATCCGTCAGCTCGCCGGCCGGCGGCTCGCCGTGGGAGAGCCGGGGCAGCCAGCCCAGCCACCGGGGCAGGTACCAGTTCCGGTGTCCGAGCAGCACCATCACCGAGGGCAGCAGCACCGCCCGGACGATGGTCGCGTCGATCAGCACCGCGACCGCGAGACCGAAGCCGAGTTCCTTCATCGACACCACCGTGCCGGTGGTGAAGAGCGCGAAGACCGCGACCATCACCACGGCGGCGCTGGTGATCACGCCGGCCGTACCCCGGATGCCCCGGGAGACCGCCAGCTTGTTCGGCCAGCCCCGGTCGTGGCCCTCGCGGATCCGGCTGAGGATGAAGACGTGGTAGTCCATCGACAACCCGAACAGGATCACGAAGAGGAACAACGGTACCCAGTTGGTGACCGAGCCGACCGACTCGAAGTCGAGCAGCGTCTCGCCCCAGCCGTGCTGGAAGACCAGCACCAGCAGCCCGTACGCGGCGGCCACCGAGAGCAGGTTGAGCACGATCGCGGTCACCGCCACCACCAGGGACCGGAACGACACCAGCATCAGCAGGAACGCCAGCCCCAGCACGAACCCGAAGACCAGCGGCACGCTGCGGCCCAGCGCCGCGTTGAAGTCGACCGAGTCGGCGGCCAGGCCGGTCACCCGTACCTCGGCACCGTCCACGCCCTGCACGGTGCGCGGGACGATTTGTTCGCGCAGCGTGCGTACCGCCTGCTCGGAGGTGGCGTCGACGCCGGAGCCGGAGAGTCCCACCCGGACCACCGCGACCGTCCTGTCCGGGTTGACCTCGACCGTGACCGGCTCGTGCAGTTGCCCGGTGGCCACCGCCCTGGTCCGCAGTTCGTCGATCGCGGCGGTCAGCGCCGGGGTGGTGACGTCGTCGGCCCTGATCGCCACCACGGCCGGCTCGGCGCCGCCCGGGAACGCCTGCTGCACCCGGACGAAGGCGCTCAGCGCCGGTGCCGGGTTCTTCAGCGCCGTGATGTCCTCCTCGGCGGTTCGCATGCCGAGCAGCGGCAGGGCCAGGACCAGCAGGAGCGCGCCGGCCAGCACGGCGGAGAACCGGGGCCGGCGCAGCACCGCGTTCATGATCGTCCGCCAGAACCGGCCGCTCGACTGCCGCCGGTACAGCCCCGGCACCCTACCCAGGTCGATCCGGTCACCGAGCTTGCTCAGCACCGCCGGCAGCACGGTGAGCGACCCGACGGCGGCGGTGGCGACCACCAGGATCGTGCCGGTGGCCAGGCTGATGAAGGTGGCGTCCTGGGTCAGGAACATCCCCGACATCGCGATGATCACGGTCAGCGCCGAGATCAGCACCGACCGGCCGGAGGTGGCCGCCGCGATCGCCAGCGCCCGCTCCGGATCGGCGCCCCGGTCCCGTTCCTCCCGCTCCCGCCGCAGGTAGAACAGGCAGTAGTCCACCCCGACCGCGAGGCCCATCAGCAGCATCAGGTGCATGGTGGTGTCGACCGCCGGGGCGAACCGGCTGGCCACGGCGAGCAGCCCGAGCGAGCCGAGGAACGCGGTCAGCGCCAGCCCCATCGGCAGTACGGCGGCGAGCAGCGCCCCGAACGCCACGATCAGGATGCCCAGGGTCACCGGAATGGAGAGCATCGACAGCCGGTGCATGTCGGCGTCGAGCGTCTTGCCGATGGCCTCGCCGATGCTGGCGCCGCCGGTCTGCGCCACGTACAACCCGGGGTGGTCCCGTTGTACGGCGGCGACCGCGTCGCGTACCGGGCCGACCCGCTCGTCGGCGTCCTCGGCCGGCCCGGCCAGGTCGAAGGTGACGAGTTGCGCGTGCCGGTCCGCCGAGACCGCGCCGGAGCGGACGTTCTCCACCCGACCGGTGCGCTCGACGGCGGTGGTGGTGGCGGTGACCGCGGCCCGGAAGGCGGAATCGTCCGCGACCAGGCTGTCGCTCTCGATCAGCACCATCTCGGTGGCCCGGTCGGGGAAACCGGCAGCGGCGATGATCTCGTCCGCCCGGCGCGAGTCGCCGTGCCCGTACTCGCTGTTCTTCGCCTCGACGGTGCCGATCGCCGAACCGAGTACGGTCGCGGCGACCACGAACAGCAGCCAGCCGAGTACGGCGGCGCGTCGGTGCCGGGCGCTCCAACCCGCGATTCTCGCGGCCAGATTGCTCTTCGGGGAGGTCGCCGGACCGGCGTCGGGGCCGGTCACCGGCGGCGGCAGAGTGGTCGACGTGGTCATGCCCCGACGCTATGAGCCGCACCGGCCGGGATCGATCCGGCGGGCACCCAGGTCCGGGGTAGGGCCGACCACGCGGTCAGGGTAGGGGAGGCCTGACCTTGGTCAGGTTCGCTGCGGTCAGGGTAGGGGAGGCCCGACCTTGGTCAGGTTCGCTAAGGTGCTCGGCATGGCTGACCAGCACCCTGACCCCAGCGGCAACACCGAGGCGTTCCGGGCCTTCGCCCACACGCCCGAACAGGCCACCGCCGAAGGGCCGTCCAAGCTACCCCTGATCATCGCGCTCGCGGTCGCGGCCGTCGTCGTGCTCGTGTTGGTCGGCTGGTTCGCACTCGGCTGACGCCGCCGCTTCGGTCCCGGCTCCACAGCCCCGACTCTGGCTCAGCGTCGGGGCTGTGGCCCGCCTGACGCTAGAGGTCGTCCTCGTCGTCCAGCCGGGCGAGCCAGGTCGCGAACCGTTCGACCGGCGTCTCGAAGTCGGGGTTCAGGTCCACGAAGTCGCGCAGTCGCGCGCCCAACCACTCCAGGGTGACCGTCTCGGTGCCCCGGCGCTCGACCAGTTCCTCGATGCCTCGGTCGGTGAAGTACACGACGTCCTCTCTCGGCGGTGCTGAGCGGAAGGGCCCCGCCGTGGTGTGCGGGACCCTTCCTCATCTACTTCAGGGGCGGGGCAGCGCCGCCTCGATCAGCGCGGACTGCTCGACGTCGTGCATCTTCGCCGAGCCGACCGCCGGAGCGGCCGCCGCCGGCCGGGAGATCCGGCGCAGCCGTACGCCCTCCAGGTGCTCCAGCAGGTTGAGCGCCACGAACGACCAGGCGCCCTGGTTCGCCGGCTCCTCCTGGACCCAGGCGAAGTCCTCGGCGTTCGGGTACTGCGCCAGCGCCGCCCGGACCTCCTCGACCGGCAGCGGGTAGAGCTGCTCCATCCGGACGATCGCGGTGTCGGTGATGCCGCGCTCGCTGCGGGCCTGGAGCAGGTCGTAGTAGACCTTGCCGGAGCAGAGCAGCACCCGCTTGACCGCCTCCGGCGCCACCCCGGAGTTGTCGGTCAGCACCGGCTGGAAGGTACCGGTGGTGAAGTCCTCGACGTTCGACACGCAGAGCTTGTGCCGGAGCAGGGACTTCGGGGTGAAGACCACCAGCGGCTTGCGCTTCGGCGAGAGCCCCTGCCGGCGGAGCAGGTGGAAGTAGTTCGCCGGGGTGCTCGGGATGGCGATCCGCATGTTGTCCTCGGCGCAGAGCTGGAGGAACCGCTCCGGCCGGCCCGAGGTGTGGTCCGGGCCCTGGCCCTCGTGGCCGTGCGGCAGCAGCAGCGTCACCGACGACTGCTGGGCCCACTTCACCTCGCCGGACGAGATGAACTCGTCGACCACGGTCTGCGCGCCGTTGGCGAAGTCGCCGAACTGTGCCTCCCAGAGCACCAGCGCCTCGGTGTTCTCCACCGAGTAGCCGTACTCGAAGCCCATCGCGGCGTACTCGCTGAGCAGCGAGTCGTGCACGAAGAACCGGGCCCGGTCGCCGGCCAGCGTGCCGAGCGGGGTGTGCTCGGCACCGGTACGCGAGTCCACGATGACGGCGTGCCGCTGCACGAAGGTGCCGCGCCGGGAGTCCTGACCGGCCAGCCGGACGGTCACCCCGTCCTGGAGCAGGGCACCGAACGCGATGATCTCGCCGAGGCCCCAGTCGATGTTGCCGGACTCGGTCATCTTGGCCCGCCGGTCCAGCAACTGCTGGATCCGCTTGTGCGGGGTGAAGCCGTCCGGCAGGGCGGTGTGCGCCGTACCGACCGCGCGCAGCGCCTCCGCGCTCATCGCGGTCTCCACCTGCGGCTCGGGCTCGGCCTGCCGGCGGGGCCGGGTGGCCGGCCGGGCCGACGAGGCGGCGTCCCGGGTGGCCTTGAAGACCCGCTCCAACTGGGCCTGGAAGTCGCGCAGCAGCTCCTCCGCGTCCTCCACGGTGATGTCGCCGCGCCCGATCAGCTCCTCGGTGTAGAGCTTCCGGACCGACCGCTTGGAGTCGATGATCTTGTACATCAACGGGTTGGACATGGCCGGGTCGTCGCCCTCGTTGTGCCCGCGCCGCCGGTAGCAGACCATGTCGATCACGACGTCCTTGTTGAACGCCTGGCGGTATTCGAAGGCCAGCCGGGCCACCCGGACCACGGCCTCCGGGTCGTCGCCGTTCACGTGGAAGATCGGCGCCTGGATCATCCGGGCCACGTCGGTGCTGTAGAGGCTGGAGCGCGAGTATTCCGGGGCGGTGGTGAAGCCGACCTGGTTGTTGACCACGACGTGCACGGTGCCGCCGGTGCGGTAGCCGCGCAGTTGCGACAGGTTCAGCGTCTCGGCGACCACGCCCTGGCCGGCGAACGCGGCGTCGCCGTGCACCGCCACCGGCAGCACGGTGTAGCCCTCCAGCTTGAGGTCGATCCGGTCCTGCTTGGCCCGGACGATCCCCTCCAGCACCGGGTCGACCGCCTCCAGGTGCGACGGGTTGGCGGTCACCGACACCTTGATCGAGTGCTCGCCGTCCGGCGTGGTGAACTTGCCGGCCTGGCCGAGGTGGTATTTCACGTCGCCGGAGCCCTGCGTCGAGCGCGGGTCGAGGTGCCCCTCGAACTCCGAGAAGATCTTCTCGTACGGCTTGCCGACGATGTTGGCCAGCACGTTCAGCCGACCCCGGTGGGCCATCCCGATCACGACCTCGTCGAGATCGTTCTCGGCGGCCGACTCCAGTACCTCGCCGAGCAGCGGGATCAGCGACTCGCCGCCCTCCAGCGAGAACCGTTTCTGGCCGACGTACTTGGTCTGGAGGAAGGTCTCGAACGCCTCGGCGGCGTTGAGCCGGTTGAGTACGTGCTTCTGCTCGTCCGGCTCCGGCTTGGTGTACTTCCGCTCGATCCGCTCCTGGATCCAGCGCCGCTCCTCCGGGTCCTGGATGTGCATGTACTCCACGCCGACCCGGCGGCAGTAGGAGTCCCGGAGCACCCCGAGGACCTCGCGCAGCTTCATCTTCTGCTTGCCGGCGAAGCCGCCGACCGGGAAGGTGCGGTCCAGG
The DNA here is from genome assembly GCF_016862915.1 of Plantactinospora endophytica. GTDB lineage: Bacteria > Actinomycetota > Actinomycetes > Mycobacteriales > Micromonosporaceae > Plantactinospora > Plantactinospora endophytica. The sequence continues at coordinate 313,672 of NZ_BONW01000002.1, forward strand.
TCCCACAGCGTCAGACCGTGCTGGAGTACGTCGAGGTCCGGGTGCTTACGGATCTTGAACTCCAGCGGATCGGTGTCCGCCATCAGGTGTCCACGGACCCGGTAGGCGTGGATGATCTCGATCACCCGGGCGGTCTTGTCGATCTGCCCCTCGGAGCTGACCGCCACGTCCCGCATCCAGCGCACCGGCTCGTACGGGATGCGCAGCGAGGTGAAGATCTCGTCGTAGAAGCCGTGCTCGCCGAGGACCAGCTCGTGGATGGTCTTGAGGAACTCGCCGGACTGCGCGCCCTGGATGATCCGGTGGTCGTACGTGCTGGTCAGCGTGATGATCTTGCTGACCGCCAGCTCGGCCAGGGTCTCCTCGGACATCCCCTGGTACGGCGCGGGGTATTCCATCGCACCGACTCCGATGATGGTGCCCTGGCCGACCATCAGCCTCGGCTGGGAGTGCACCGTGCCGATCCCGCCCGGGTTGGTCAGCGAGATCGTGGTGCCGCCGTAGTCCTCCATGGTCAGCTCGTTGCGCCGGGCCCGCCGGACGATGTCCTCGTACGCCTGCCAGAACTGGCGGAAGTCCATCTGCTCGCCGGCCTTGATCGACGGCACCACCAGGGTGCGCGAGCCGTCCGGCTTGGCCAGGTCGATCGCGATGCCGAGGTTGACGTGCTCGGGCCTGACCAGCGCCGGCTTGCCGTCGACCTCGGCGAACGAGTTGTTCATCTCCGGGTGCTCGGCCAGCGCCTTGATCAGGGCCCAGCCGATCAGGTGGGTGAAGCTGACCTTCCCGCCCCGGCCCCGGGCGAGGTGGTTGTTGATGACGATCCGGTTGTCCACCAGCAACTTCGCCGGTACGGCGCGCACGCTGGTCGCGGTCGGCACCGACAGCGAGGCGTCCATGTTCTGCACGATCCGCGCGGCCACGCCGCGCAGCGGGGTGCGCTGGGCGCCGGCGGCGGGCTGGGTCGCGCCGCCCTTGGCGGGAGCCGGGGCGGCGGCCTTCGGCGCGTTCGCGGCCGGCTTCGCCGGGGCGGCGGCCTTGTCGGCCGGCGCCGTGGCGGGCTTGGCCGCCGGCGGGGCACCGGCCGGTGCGGTCGGCTTCGCCTCGGTCTTCGCGGCGGCCTTCGGCTCGGTCTTCGACGCCGGAGGCGGGGTCGCCGCCGGCTGCTCGGTGGTCGTTCCGGCGCCACCGGTCACCGTGGCGCCACCGGTCTTGCCGCCGTCCGGGCCGGACTGCCCGGCAGTCGGCCGGTAGTCGGCGAAGAAGTCGTGCCAGGCTGGATCGACGCTGGCGGGGTCGGCGAGGAAACGCTGGTACATCTCCTCGACGATCCACTCATTGGGGCCGAACCCCGCCAGTGGATTTTCCTGCGAAGTCTGCTGGGTCGACACGGCCGGTAATCGCCTCTTTCACGCGGGTTGTGTGTCACGCGGTCTCCTGCCCACCCGGTCCGGGGGGCTGCGTCGAAAGACGGGTCCAAGGCTACGCCGTGCGGTAACCGTCAGCATTGTCGCATCGGGGCCGTGTCGTGTTTCACAGGTTTTGCGAGTTGATGGCCGTTCCGGTAACGGGAGAAGACGGCCAGGGTACCCACCCCGACCGTCTTCCCGCGTGCGACGACTCCTACCCGGAGGTCAGGAGACGTCCCGCTTGCGCATGATCAACGTGCCGATGGTCCCGGTCACCACGGCGTACGCGACCATCACCACCGCGCCCGCCCAGCGCGGCGGGCTGCCCGGCAGGTCGGTGCCGGTGGCCATCAACTGGGAGGCCAGCGAGGGCACGATCAACTGAAGGTTGTTGATCCAGTCGCCGAACCGGTCGGCCAGGATCGCCAGCACGATGATCGCCCCGATGTAACCGGCGAGGTAGATCAGCAGCGCCGTCACGGTGGCACCGATCTGGCTGCGGATCAGCACCCCGAAGCCGATGCCGAAGACGGCCCAGAGCAGGTACGCCAGCCCGTTCAGCCCGATCGCCTGCCAGACCGCCCCCTGGTCGAGCTGGCTCGCCACGTCCAGGCTGCTCAGGATGAGCGGGGCCAGCACCAGGTTGAGGCCGGTGGTCACCACCCAGAAGAGCAGCCCGAGGATGCCCGCGGCGACCAGCTTCGCCAGCACCACGGCGGTGCGGTGCGGCGTGGTGAGGAAGGTCGTCGTCGCCGTCTGGTGCTGGAACTCGTTGGTGACCACCAGTACGCCCAGCAGCATCACGATCAGCACGCCGAAGAACTGGCCGTTGGTGTAGAGGTTCGCCGCCACGTTGACGTGCTCCCCGGCGGCCTGGAACTGGGCGTTCTGCTCCGACTCCGGCACACCGACAGCGGCCGGGTCGAGCAGGGCCTGGGACTGGAAGTAGTTGATCAGCAGGGTCAGGCCCCACAGCGGCAGCGTGATCAGGGCGAAGATCCACCAGGTGTTGGTGGTACGGATCTTCAGCAGCTCGGACCGGACCAGGTTCATCGGATCCCCGCCTTTCCGGCCGTCAGCTCCAGGAAGACCCCTTCGAGGTCCGGCCGTTCGGTGGTGAGCTCGTGCAGCTCGACCTTTGCCGCCAGCGCGGCCCGGCCCACCGACGGGGCGTCGGAGCCCTCCACCAGCAGCACGCCGTCCTCGCCCGGGGTCACCTGGGCACCGTTGCCGGTCAGTGCGGCGGTCAGCTCGTCGACCTGCGGGGTACGCACCCGGACCCGGCCGGTCTGCGCCATCGAGCCGACCACGTCGTCCACCCGGCCCTGCCGGACCAGCTTGCCGGCCGCGATGATCACCACGTCGTCGGCGAGCAGTTGCATCTCCGAGAGCAGGTGGCTGGAGACCAGCACCGTACGCCCCTCGGCGGCGAGCGCCTTGAGGAAGCCACGCATCCACCGGATGCCCTCCGGGTCGAGCCCGTTCGCCGGCTCGTCCAGGATCAGCACCCGAGGGTCGCCGAGCATGGCGGCGGCGATGCCGAGCCGCTGCTTCATGCCGAGCGAGTACCCCTTGAACTTCCGCTTGGCGGCCGGCGAGAGCCCCACCAGCGCCAGCGCCTCGTCGGCCCGCTCCTTCGGCAGCCCGGCCGCGGCGCAGGTCACCCGCAGGTGGTTGATCCCGGTACGACCCTTGTGCGCGCTCGACGCCTCCAGCACCGCCCCGACGTGCCGGATCGGCTGCGACAGGTCCGCGTACCGGGCGCCGCCGATCGTCGCGCTGCCCGCCGTCGGCGTGACGAGGTTGAGCAGCATCCGCAGCGTGGTCGTCTTGCCGGCACCGTTCGGCCCCAGGAAACCGGTCACCCGGCCCGGCTCGACGGTGAACGACAGATCGTCGACCGCCCGGACATTGCGATAGACCTTCGTTAGACCGGAGACCACTATCTGGCCACTTCCGGCCGTTGGGCTCAACCGCCCGTCGGACATCTCTCTCCCTCCGTGAAGCGCCGCCGTACCGGCCACGCCGTCACCCAGCGTCGACATTGTGGGGCGCGCGGTCAATCGTGATGATTGCCTAACCGGTCGTCATACCTGGGCAGGAGCCCGTCCTCCTACAGCACGAGCCGCGCGCCGCCTCGGGAGGAGGGGCGAAATTTACCAGCTCGGACGCGTACGCGGGGGACGTCGCGGCCGACCGGCCGGAGCGGGCCGGGCCGTACCACATCCCGTTCACCGGATCGACACGCCACCGGCCGTCCGCCGACACGTCCAGGGCAGCCCGGGGGCCTACACAGAGACCATGGCCGTTCTGCTCACCGCCCCGGCACAAACCGGGACCAGCGGATACACCCTGCTGATCGCCGACAGCGCGGCGCAGGTAGCCGCCGCACAGCGCCTCCGGCACACCGTGTACGTCGAAGAGTTCGGCGCGAACCTCCACACGCCGGTCACCGGACTCGACATCGACGAATTCGACCCGTACTGCGAACACCTCATCGTCCGGGAGGACCGGTCCGGGGCGGTGGTCGGCACGTACCGGATGCTGCTGCCGGACCAGGCCGCCCGAGCCGGCCGGCGGTACGCCGAGGGCGAGTTCGACCTCGGCCCCCTCGCGCCGCTCCGCGACGACGTGGTCGAGATCGGCCGGTCCTGCGTCGACCCGGCGCACCGGTCCGGTGCCGTGATCAACCTGATGTGGGCGGGCATCGCCCGCTACCTGCACCTGCGCGGCCTGCGCTGGCTCGCCGGCTGCACCTCCGTGCCGCTGCACGACGCGGGGGAGACCGCGGTCGGGGTCTGGGCGGAGGTGCGGCGCCGGCACCTCTCGCCGCCGCCGATGCGGGTCCGGCCACACCGTCCCTGGCTGGCCGAACCGACCGGCGCGGCGGCGCTGGCGGCGGCCGAGGCGGACGTGATGGCGGGAGCGTCGGCCGCCCGGCGCGGCCGGGTCGCGATGCCGCCGCTGCTCCGGGGCTACCTGCGGCTGGGTGCCTGGGTCTGCGGGGAACCGGCGTACGACCCCGAGTTCGACGTCGCCGACTTCTACGTCCTGCTCTCGATGGACCGGATGCCCGACCGGTACCGCCGGCACTTCCTCGGTCCGGACCGGTGAACACCCGGACCCCGACGGTCGACGGACCGTCGGCCGGCCCCATCGTCACCCCGACGGCCGACCGACCGTCCAGCCCGGCAGCCGCCCCTGTCGTCACCCCGTCGGCCGGCCCTGTCGTCACCTCGACCGTCGACAGACCGTCCGGACCGGCGGCCGGCCCTGTCGTCACCTCAACGGCCGACCGGCCGTCCGGACCGACGGCCGGACCCGTCGTCACGCCGACGCTCGGTGGCCGGTCCGGGCCGGCCACCGAGCCCGTCGACGCGGACCGGGACGGACCGGTTTCGTCGGCCTGGTCGCTGTGGCGTCCGCACTCGAACTGCGGGCCCGGCTGCCTGCCCGGGGCGGACGAGACGCCGAGGGCGTCCGCGTCCCGGCAACTGGGCCGGTTGGTGGCGCTGGTCGGCGCCCTGCTCTACGGCGTACTGCTGCTGCCGGTGCTTCCGCTGCTGTCCCGGACCGCCCGGCAGGTCGCCGGTCGGGCCTGGGCGCGGGCGGTGCTGCGGGCCGGCGGGATCCGCCTCGACGTTCGGGGCCGGCCGCCGGAGCGCGGGGCGCTGTTGGTGGCCAACCACGTCTCCTGGCTGGACGTGGTCACGATCCTCGCCGTGACGCCGGCCCGGATGCTGGCCAAGCACGAGGTGCGGGACTGGCCGCTGATCGGACCGCTGGCGGCGCTCGGCGGGACGATCTTCATCGACCGGACCAGGCCGCGCACGCTGCCGGAGACCGTGGCCGAGGTGGCGGAGGTGCTCCGCGCCGACGGGGTGGTCGCGGTGTTCCCGGAGGGTACGACCTGGTGCGGCGTACCCGGGGACTGTGACTCGGTGGTGCGGTTCCGGCCGGCGATGTTCCAGGCTGCCGTCGACGCGGCGGCCCCGGTGGTGCCGGTACGGCTGGGGTACCGCATCGAGCCGACCGGAGCTCGACGACCCGTCCCCGCGCCCCGGCGGCCCGTACCCGGAACAGCCGGCACCGGAGATCCCGTGGTGGGCTCGCCGACGCCCGGTGGTGCGGCTCCGGCCGGGAACACCACGGCACCGGCCTTCCTGGCCGAGGAGAGCCTCTACACCTCGGTACGCCGGGTGCTGGCCCTGCGCGGCCTGGTGGTGACCCTGACCGCCGTGGAGGGGCCGTGGTTCGACGGCCCGGTGGACCGGCGTCGGCTCGCCTCGGCGGCCGAGTCGGCGGTACGCGCGGTCGATGCACCGGCCACGCCAGCTCGCCCGGCCAGCGAGGTACGACTGGAGTTGGCGGCCTGACCACCGCAGAGTTGACGGCTGAGCGCGCCGACGAGGTACCGCTGGAGTTGGCGGCCCTGACCACCGGAGTTGACGGCTGAGCGCCCTGGCCGGGCGGGCCGGGCGGGCCGTTCCGGAAACGCGATGTATCGCGTTATCGTGAACGGACGCACGTCCGCCGTTTCGGCCCGCGCCTTCGCCTGCCGGAGCGGCCAGCACCAGGGGAGTCGCCATGCCGAGCTGGACGGTGGACGAGCCTCGCCGGCTGACCCTCACCGAACCGGTCGACCAACTCGTCGTCCGGCTCAACTCCGGCCGGGTCAACGTGGTCGGCACGGACGGACCGGCCCGGATAGAGATCACCCGGACCGACCGGCGGCCCCTCGTCGTCGAACAGCGGGACGGCAGGTTGACCGTCCGGCACCGGACGTTCCGGAGCTGGACCCTCCTGCTGCGCTGGATCGGGCTGCGTGCCGGACCCGAGATTTCGATCGGGGTACCGGCCCGGGTCCGGGTTGACCTGCGCCTGCACGAGGGCTCGGTGGTCGCGTCCGGGCTGACCGAGGCGACCGAGGTGGACGTCACGGCCGGTCACGTCACCCTGATGGGGCTGGCCGGCCGGACCAGGGCCCGGCTGGTCTCCGGGCCGGTGGAGGCGCTCGGGGTCGCCGGCGACCTGACCATGGAGACGGTCTCCGGTGAGTTGATCCTGGCCGACGGGACCGCCGAACGGGTCCGGGCCAGCACGGTCTCCGGGGCGATCACCTGTGACCTCGGCAGCCCGGGGAGCAGCGACATCCAGCTCGGCGCGACCTCGGGCAGCGTGACCGTCCGGGTACCCGGGGAGAGCGACCTCGACATACACCTGCACACCACCTCGGGGCGGATCACCACCGATTTCCCCCAGTTGGCGGCCGGCAGTACGCCAAGCTGGTCGAGCGACCGCCGCGGAACGCTCGGCGCCGGTGGCGGTAGTCTCCGCGCGACCACGATGTCCGGAAGCATCGTGCTGCTGGCCCGGCCCGTGGTGGAGTGAGGACGACATGACGACGGTGTTCGGCCACGGCCGGCTCCGGCTCTATCTGCTCAAGCTGCTCGACGACGGGCCGAGACACGGCTACGAGCTGATCCGGCTGCTGGAGGAGCGCTTCCTCGGCCTGTACGCGCCGAGTGCCGGCACCATCTATCCGCGCCTCGCCCGGCTGGAGGCCGAGGGGCTGGTCACGCACGACGCCGTCGGCGGCCGGAAGGTCTACCGGATCACCGAGGCGGGCCGGGCCGAGCTGCGGCAACGGGCGGACGAGGTGGCCAGCCTGGAGTCGGAGATCCGGGACTCGGTCTCGGACCTGGCGAAGCTGGCCGGTGAGATCCGGTCCGAGGTACGCGGTTCCGTGCGCGACCTGAAGCAGGAGCTGCGGGCCGCGGTCCGGCAGACCCGTCGGGGTGACCGGTCCTCCGGTCCGGCCGGAGCCCGTCCGGGGTCGGCGACGGGTGCCGGGGCGGCCGGCGATGGCTGGTCGGCGGGGGTGCGTTTCGGTGAGCAGCCGGCCGACGGCTGGTCGACGGCGGAGGGGGACGATCCGGCCGACGAGTTCGACCGGCAGTTGCTGCTCTTCGTCACCGAGGTACGCGCGCTGGCCCGCAGCGGCCGGTTCACCGAGGCCCAGCTCCGTACGGCGGCCCGGCTGCTGAACGGGGCACTGGACGGCCTGCGCCGACTGCTCCGCTGACGGGCTGCCCCGCTGACGGAGTGCCCCGCTGACGGGCTGCTTCGCAGACGGACTGCCCCGCTGACGGACTGTGCCGGCCGCTGCACCGGCGGGGGCGACGCGGCCGGGGAGACTCCCGGGGCGCGGCTGGCAGGATCGTCGGAAAGCGGCTGGGGAGACCCCTGGGACGCGGCTGAGAAGGCTCTCAGAAAGTTTTCAGGGGATGCTCAGCCGAGCCGCAGCGGGGGCGCGGATGATGGCCGGATGGCAGCGACAACGCAGAGCGAGGCACGGCTCCTGGTCGTGGAGGACGATCCGAACATTCTCGAGCTGCTCTCCGCCAGTCTGCGGTTCGCCGGTTTCGACGTGGCCACCGCCACCAGTGGGAGCGCGGCGGTGAGCGCGGCAAAGGAGCGGCGGCCCGACCTGGTCGTGCTCGACGTCATGCTGCCCGACCTCGACGGCTTCGAGGTGATCCGGCTGCTCCGCGAGGGCGGCACGCGTACGCCGGTGGTCTTCCTCACTGCCCGGGACGCGACCGACGACAAGATCCGGGGGCTGACCCTGGGCGGCGACGACTACGTCACCAAACCGTTCAGCCTGGAGGAGTTGACCGCCCGGATCCGGGCGGTGCTGCGGCGTACGGCCACCGGGGAGCACGCGCCCTCCCGGCTCACCTTCGCCGACCTCGAACTGGACGAGGAGACCCACGAGGTGCACCGGGCCGGTAAGCGGGTGCAGCTCTCGCCGACCGAGTTCAAGCTGCTGCGCTACCTGATGCTCAACGCCAACCGGGTGCTGTCCAAGGCGCAGATCCTGGACCACGTCTGGAACTACGACTTCCGGGGCGACGACAACATCGTGGAGTCCTACATCTCCTACCTGCGGCGCAAGATCGACACCACCCAGCCCCGGCTGATCCACACGCTGCGCGGGGTCGGGTACGTCCTCCGCAAGCCGGCGGCGTGAATGTCGCCCTGCCGCTGAAAGGGCGGCTGCGCGGTACGCCGCTGCGAATCAAGCTGGTCGCCGCCGTACTCGTCCTGGTCGCCGCCGCCCTGGTGGTGATCAGCGTGATGACCGCGTTCTTCCTGCGCAGCTACCTGATCGGCCGGATCGACGGCGAACTGGCGACCTTCGCCCGCGACGCGAACGAGCAGCAGGTCCAACGGCTCTACGACGAACTGCTGGCCGGCCGCAGCGCGTTGCCGACCGACTACCTGATCGTGCGGGCCGACCGGGAGGCCGGCGTCTTCATCCCGCTCTACGACCGGACGGCGCTGAACCAGAACAACCTGCCCGCCGCGCTCGACGATCCGGAATGGTACGAGCGGCACGCCGGCGGCGACTTCTTCACGGTCTCGTCGGCCGACCACCGGTTCCGCTGGCGGATGATGGTCGTGCAGTGGCGCAGCGGCGTCTTCCTGGCCGTCGGGCAACACCTCACCGACGTCGACCTCGCGGTCAAGGAACTGGTCTGGATCGACGTGCTCGTGGGCGGCTCGGTGTTGATCACACTCGCGGCGGCGGGTGCGGCGATCGTGCGTACCAGTCTGAAACCGCTGGTGGAGATCGAGCGGACCACGGCGGCCATCGCCGGCGGTGACCTGTCCAGACGAATACCCGATCCGGAGCCGGGCGAGATCGAGGCGAAGACCGAACTCGGCCGGCTGTCCCGGGCGCTGAACACGATGCTCAGCCAGATCGAGGTGGCGTTCACCGCCAGGGCGGCCTCGGAGTCGGCGGCCCGGGCGGCGGAGGCGAACGCCCGCAGCGCGGCGACGGCGGCCCGTAACGCCGCGCTGGCCGCCCAGGCGTCGGAGTCCCGGGCGCGGCGCTCCGAGGAGCGAATGCGGCAGTTCATCGCCGACGCCTCGCACGAACTGCGTACCCCGCTGACCACCATCCGGGGCTTCGCCGAGCTGTACCGGCAGGGTGCTGTCGGTGCACCCGAGGACACCGCCCGGCTGATCCGGCGGATCGAGGACGAGTCGGCCCGGATGGGCCTGCTCGTCGAGGACCTGCTGCTGCTGGCCCGGCTCGACCGGGAACGGCCGCTCACCCTGGCACCGGTCGAGTTGCCGGTACTCGCCAGCGACGCGGTGCAGGCCGCCAAGGTGGTCGCGCCGGAGCGGCCGATCAGCCTGGAGATCGAGCCGGGTGCCGGTTCGCTCGTGGTCTTCGGCGACGACGCCCGGCTGCGGCAGGTGCTCGGTAACCTGATGACCAACGCCCTCACCCACACTCCGCCGGACGCGGCGGTGACGTTGCGGCTGCGGGTCGAACAGAGCGATGCGGTGATCGAGGTCGCGGACACCGGTCCGGGGCTCTCCCCGGAGCAGGCCGAGCGGGTCTTCGAACGGTTCTACCGGGCGGACGCCGCCCGGACCCGCCAGGCGGGCGGCGGGGTGAGCACCGGACTCGGGCTGGCTATCGTGGCCGCCCTGGTGGCGGGGCATAACGGCAGCGTCGAGGTGGTTGACACCCCGGGCGGTGGTGCCACCTTCCGGGTACGGCTGCCGCGCGCTCCGGAGATCTCCGACGACCCGGAGACGGCCGAATCAATCGACGTAGAGTAATTCTCAGCCAATATCCAGGCGAGCCCAAGGTACGTCGCAGAGCGAGGGGGCAAGGTAAGGGCATGAGCGACTTCGAGACCGACCCGCAGCGGCGGCCGGTGACCGCCGACCGCGAGCTCTCGCACTCCACCGCCGAGCTGCCGCGCGACGACCGCGGGCAGTCCGATCCCGGCGCCTACACCGCCGACGCGGCCACCCCGGCCGCCGGTTCCACCGACACGACGGCCGGCTACGCCGCCACCGACACGACGGCCAGTTTCGCCGCCACCGGCAGCACGCCGGAGCACGCCGCGTCGGGCGAGCGGTCCGAGGCGTCGACCGCCGCACAGCCCGCCTCCGGCCAGCCGTACGGCGCCGGGGCGTACGCGGGTACGACGGCGACGGCCGAGCAGCCGTACAGCGGGGTGCCGGCCTCCGGCCAGCCGTACGCGGGGGCACCCGCGGCGGGTCAGCCGTACGGCGCCACGCCGGCCCTCGGACAGCCGCACGGCGGAAACCCGTACGCCGCCCCCGCCGCCGGCCAGCCCCACCACGCCGGCCCGTACGCCCCCGCACCCGCCTCCGGCCAGCCGTACAGCCTGCCGCCGACCGGCCGGACCGGTGGTCTTCCGACGCCGCCCGGCACCAGCCCGTGGCAGGCGCCGACCGGCGGCCAGCAGGCCCAGCCGTCCTGGGCACCGGGCCACCCCGGCGCCGGAGGGCCGCCCCAGCCGCCACACCTCGGCGGCCCGGTACCGCCGTGGGCCGCGCCCGGCGGCTCGCCCGCACCGGCCTCCGGCCCCGGCCGGGTCGGCAAGGTCCTGGCGATCGGCGTCGCCGCGCTGGCCCTGATGGTCGGCTCCGGCCTCGCCGGTGGGGCCATCGCGACCGCTCTGGACGACGACTCGCCGACGGTGACCAACCGGACCTACTCGGCGGCGCCGGTGATCAACTCGGCCGACCTGCCGAAGATCGCCGCCCAGGCGCAGGACAGCGTGGTGTCGATCAGCACCGGCAGCGCCGAGGGGTCGGGCGTGGTGATGAGCGCCGACGGCTTCGTGCTGACCAACAACCACGTGGTGGCCGGCGCGAACGGCGGCAACGTCAAGGTGTTCTTCGCCGACGGCAAGAACGCCGACGCGAAGGTCATCGGCACCGACCCGAAGACCGACCTGGCGGTGGTGAAGGCCGAGGGACTCTCCGGGCTGACCGCCGCGAAGTTCGGCGACAGCGACGCGATGCAGGTCGGCGACCAGGTCCTGGCGCTGGGCAGCCCGCTCGGCCTCCAGGGTTCGGTGACCGCCGGCATCATCAGCGCCCGGGACCGGACCATCCGGGCCGGCGGCGGCGAGGGCGAGCAGCAGAACCCGTTCGAGCAGCCGCAGCAGCAGGGCGGGGCCACCTCGATCTCCGGCCTGTTGCAGACCGACGCGCCGATCAACCCGGGCAACTCCGGTGGCGCGCTGGTCAACACCAAGGCGGAGGTGATCGGCATCAACACCGCCATCGCCACCTCCGGCCAGGGCAGCGGCAACATCGGCGTCGGCTTCGCCATCCCGAGCAACAAGGCCAGGGCGGTCGCCGAGGCGCTCCAGCGCGGCGAGAAGGTCAGCCACCCGTCGCTCGGCGTCCAGGTCACCCCGGCGGAGAACGGCGGCGCGCTGGTCGGCGGGGTCGTGCCGGACAGCCCGGCCGCCAAGGCCGGCCTCCAGCAGGGCGACATCGTCACCCAGTTCGGCGACAAGAAGATCGGCGACGCCGACGACCTGGTCGGCGCGGTGCAGGCCGGCAAGGTCGGCGACCAGGTGCAGTTGACGTACTCCCGAAACGGAGTCGAAAAGACGGCAACCGTGACGCTCGCCGAAACGTCGTAAGGAAAGAACGCAAGTACGCTTGCGGATGGAACTTCCGCACGGCGGAAGAAAAAAGCCTCCCTCCCCAGAGCGGCGGGCGACGTGACCAAGGGGGTTGGTCAGGTCGCCCGCCGCTCCTCCGTCCGGCCCCGCCGGCTCCTCCCTCCGGCCCCGGCCGTGGCGCGGCGGATCGGAGCGAACCGGAGGTCCCGCTTCACCTGGTCCGGGTGAGCCCGGTTCACCCGGACCGGCGCGAGTATCGGGGTTGGTCTGGCAGGGCCGGATCCGGTGTCGGCCGGAGGTCGACCACGGCGGGGACCCGGGGGAGGAGCGGCGATGAGTACCGCGACCATGGCGCGCAGCGACGCCGACATCCAGCGCGACGTGCTGGCCGAACTGGCCTGGGACGCCCGGGTACGTGCCAGCGAGGTGGGCGTGTCGGTGAAGAGCGGCATCGTGACCTTGACCGGCTGGGTGGACTGCTACGCCAAGAAGTGGGCCGCGGAACGCATCGCACACCGGATCCGGGGCAACCGGGCGGTCGCCAACGACATCGAGGTACGCCTCGCGGGCACCGCCGAACGCACCGACACCGACATCGCCACGGCGGCGGGCCGGGCGCTGGAGTGGGACTCCTTCGTCCCGGTGGAGCGGATCCAGGTGACCGCCGCGAACGGCTGGCTGACGCTGCGCGGCGAGGTCGACCGGGGCTACCAGAAGCGGGCCGCCGAGCGGGCGGTCCGCCGGCTCACCGGGGTACGCGGGGTGACCAACCTGGTCGCCGTACGGCCGACTGGTGACCTGAGCGAGCAGGACATCGAGCGGGACATCCGGGCCGCGCTGGCCCGGCGGGTCGACGTCGAGGCCGACCTGATCGAGATCGACGTCGACGGCGGGACGGTGGTGCTCACCGGCGAGGTGCGGTCCTGGCTGGAGCGGGAGGAGGCGGAACGGGTGGCCTGGGCGGCACCCGGCGTCGGCGACGTCGAGATCCGGCTCGTCCTCGCGACCTGACCGTGCGCGACCTGACCCGTACCCGCCCCGGACGAGTCGCGGGACGCCCGCCGACCGAGGTGCCCGGCCGAGGAGCGTCCACGTCGATCCGCAGCGCCCGTCCGGCGGACCCGGTGCCCATGTCGCCCTGCACGGCGAACGAGCCCGCGACCGCCACGACGCCGACCATCCGACCGTACGGCCCCGACGGGAGGACCCCTTCGTGACTGGTAACCCGTCCGAACGGGCGCAGCCGGACCGTCGGCTGCGTATCGCGATGGTGGTTCCTCCGTGGTACGAACTGCCGCCGCCCGGCTACGGCGGGCTGGAACAGGTCTGTTCGGCCCTGGTCGACGGGCTCGCGGCAAAGGGTCACCAGGTGACCCTCTTCGGCGCGGGTACCGGGACGGGCACCGCCGCGCGGTTCGTCGGTACGGTGCCGGAGTTGCAGCATCACCGGCTCGGCCAGACCCTGCCGGAGTTGGCCCATCTGACCCGGGTCAACCGCATGATCACCCCTGATTCGTTCGACATCGTGCACGACCACACCACCGTCGGGCCGTACGCCGCGGGCCGCTCGGTGCCGACGGTCAGCACCGTGCACGGCAAGCCGACCGGCGAACTGCGCGAGGTGCTCGGCGACGTCGACCCGCAGGTCGGTCTGGTGGCCATCTCGCACACCCAGCGCCGGCTGGCTCCCGAACTGCCCTGGGTCGCCACCGTGCACAACGGAATCTCGACCGCGAACCTGCTGACCAAGTCGGCGCCAGGGTTGGGGCCGGTGCTCTGGCTCGCCCGGTTCAGCGCGGACAAGGGCCCGGACCTGGCCATCGAGGCGTGCCGGGCGGCCGGCCTGCCACTGGTGCTGGCCGGCAAGTGCGACGAACGGTCCGAACGCCGCTATCTGGAGCAGGTGATCGAGCCGATGCTCGGCCCCGACGTCACCGTGCTGCGCAATCCCGACCGGGACGCCACGGTACGGCTGATGCTCGCCGCCCGCTGCCTGATCATGCCGATCCGCTGGGAGGAGCCGTTCGGCATGGTGATGGTGGAGGCGATGGCCACCGGTACCCCGGTGGTGGCGCTGAACCGGGGTGCGGTGCCGGAACTGGTCCGGTCCGGGGAGACCGGGCTGATCTGCGACGACCCGTCCGAGCTGGGACCGGCCCTGCGCGAGGTGGCCCAACTGGACCCGGCCGCCTGCGTGGCGCACGTCCGGCGGGCGTTCTCGGCCGAGCGGATGGCCGACGACTACGAGCGGGTCTACCGGGCGTTCACCGAGCCGGGCCTGGCGCCGCCGGTCCGGCCGGAGTCGGCACCCACCGTCGCCTGGTGACGAGGGCCGCGCGGCCGCCGGCTTGATTTCGGGTACGGCGTCAGCCACGCTCGCTGTCGGGTAGTGGACGCGAGCGCGCCAGGGTGGGATTGACGACTTACTCTGCATGCCGCAGCGGGACGCGGAGGGCAGGGGTCGGTGGCCGTCGTCGAGAGCCGGGTGAGCGTCTGGGAGGCGCTGGCCGGCCGTGCCCCGGGCCGGCCGCTGGGACCCGCCGACGCGGGGCTGTGGACCGCGGTCGTCGAACGGCTGAACCCGGCCCGGGCCCGCCCGGTGCTGCGCCCCGGCATCGAACGCGCCGAACTGGTCTCGGTACGCGGCGTGCCGTACGTGATGCTCCGCTCGCCGGACTCCCGGGGCGACGCCTGCTATCTGCGGCTGTCCCCGGAGGAGTGGCGGCTGGCCGAGCTGATGGACGGTACCCGCACCGTCGCCAGGCTGGTCGCCGAGTTCGCCCGGATCGCCGGCCGGCTGGCCCCGGACCAGGTCACCCGGGTCGTCGCCGACCTGGCCGGCAACCGGATGCTGGCCGAGTTGCCGGTGGACGCGTTCCGTCCGCTGGACCGGGTGCACCGCCGGCCCTGGCCGCTGCGGCTGGGCCGAGGGCTGGTCGCCGCCGCCAAGGGGCAGCGGACGGTGGTGGCCGACATCGACCCGCTGGTCGGCCTCGCCTACCGGGCCGGCGGGAAGCTGCTCTTCACCCGGGTCGCCGCCGGGCTGCTCGGCGTGGTGGCGGTCGCCGGGCTGCTGCTGTTCGGCTGGACCTGGTGGGCCGGTGACCAGTCGCTGTTCCTGACCGACGGCTCGTACGCGGCCGGCGCGGCGGTGCTGGTCGGGTTGAACGTACTCGCGCTGGCCTGCCACGAACTCGGGCACGCGCTCGCCACCAAACACGCCGGACGGCGGGTACCGGCCGCCGGCTTCCTGGTCTACTTCGGCATCCCGTCGGTCTTCGTCGACACCACGGACGTCTGGATGGCCGGCCGCCGGGCCCGGATGCTCACCACGGCCGCCGGTCCGGCCAGCGGACTGATCCTGGCCGGTCTCGCCCAACTCGTCGGGGTGCTCGTGCCGGAGGCGGCGCCGTGGACCTTCAAGCTCGCCTTCGCCTGGTACCTCAACGCGCTGTTCAACCTCAACCCGTTCCTCGCCCTCGACGGCTACTACCTGCTGATGGACTGGTTGGAGATCCCCAACCTGCGTGCCCGTGGCCTGTCGTACGTGCTGGGCCGGCTGCGCCGCCGGCCGCCCCGCTGGGCGCAACTCGACCGCGAGGGCCGGATCGTCGCCCTGTACGGCACCCTGGCGCTGCTCTGGGTGGTCATCGCGGTGAACGTCGGCTGGCGGATCTGGACCGACCGGGTCGCCGGACTGGTACTCGGACTGTGGCGGTCCGGCTGGCCGGCCCGGCTGCTGCTGGTGGCCGTCGTCGCCGGGCTGGCCGCCCCGCTGGTCTACCTCGCCGCCGGCTGGCTGGCCCGGCGGATCCGTCGGATACGCGCCCGCTTGGCGGAGCGGCGACAACGACTTGACCTGCCCCGTCGACTGGACGCGCTGCGCAACTCGCCGCTCGGCCGGCTGCCCGGGGCGACCCTGACCGAGCTGGCCCACCGAGCCCGCTGGGTACGGCCGCGTACCGGTACCCAGTTGGTCTTCGCCGGTGCCGCGCAGTCGACCGTCTTCCTCGTGGTGGACGGCGCGATGGAGGGCCGGCAGCCGGGCGACCCGGGTGGCCTGGTCCGGCAGCGGCTCGGCCCGGGCGGGGTGATCGGGCTGGCCAACGTGCTGACCGGGACACCGGCCACACTGGACTGGCACACCGCCGGGACCGAGCTGCTGGGACTGCCGGCCCCGGTGGTGGTCGCCGGGGTGGGGCCGCTGCCCGGCCCGCCGCCGAGCGAGCGGGCCGAGGCCGAGGCGTTGTTCGCCGAGGCGCCGGCACTGCGCGGGCTCAGCGCCGAGGACCGGATGGGCCTGGTCTCCGGTGCCCTGGTGTCGGCCGTCGCCGCCGGGGACCCGATCGTGCTCGCCGGGCCGAACGACGCGGTGGTGGTGGCGTCCGGCGTGATCGAGCTGCCGGACGGCACGCAACTCCGCCGGGGCACGCTGATCGGCCCGGCCGGCGAGGGCGAGCCGGGCACGGTGGCCACCGCCCGTACCCCGGTCCGGGTCTGGGCCCTGCCGGCCGTCACCGGCCTGCCGCTGCTGTTCGGCACCCCGGGCGCGCCGCCCCCACCGGCCGAGCACGGTACGCCGGGCAGCGCGCCCCGGGCCGGCGTACACCCCGTCGTCGGCTACCCGCCGCTGGCCGCGCCGCCGGGCCCGCCACCACCGAACGCGGACCCGGACGTCGACCGCCGGTTCGAGCGGAAGCTGTGGTGGCTGGTTCTGCTCTTCCTGCTGTTGGCCCTGCTCAGCACGGCGACCAACCTGATCCCCGGCCCGGCCTGGGCGGAGATGCCCAGTGACCGGGCGCTGCTGCACGCCGACTCCGGCCAGGTCGACGCGACCGTGGACGGCCGGAGCGTACGGCTGGCCGAGGGGGAGCGGATCTACGTCTCCGAGGGCGACCAGCTCCGGGTACCGGTGCGGTCCCGCGCCGTGCTGACCTTCCGGGGCGGCGGGACGGCGACGTTCTGTGCCGGTTCCCGGGCCGTGCTCGGTCCACTCTGGAGCGACGGGACTAGGACGGTCACCCCGCACAGCCGGCTGACCCTCGACAGCGGCCGGATGATCGCCGACACCGAGAGCCCGAGTACCGCCTTCGCACCGCTGTCGCTGCTGGTCGACCGGACCGGCGGCGGGATCAGCAACCGGGGCGCGGCACACTACGCGGCCTGGCCCCGGGGCGCCGAGGTCGCCACCGGCGAGGTACGCGTCGCCGGGGTACGCCAGCCGGAACACCGCCGCCCGTTGGCCTGCGGCGGCGGTACGGCACCCGACGGCGGAGCCTCCCCGACCGGTACCCCGGGCGACCCGGAGTCGACCACTCCCGGACTGCCGTCGCCGACGCCCTCGCCGACGCCGTCCCCGACCGCGTCGCCCACCCCCGGGCCGACCCCGACCCTCACTCCCGGCAGCACCCCGACCCGGACCCCGAGTACGCCCCCGGGCACCGTCCCGACCACCGGCCCGCCACCCACTCCGCCGCGCACCACACCCCCACCCACCACGGCCCCGCCGACGACGCCCGCCAACCGCCCACCCGTGATCAGTTGGCAGCGGGACCCGGGCGGGACGCTGAGCCAACAGACCGCTAGCGGCGCGTGCACCGAACACCCGACCACGACCACGGTCGGAGTGAACGTCTCGGACGACCAGGACACCGGCCGAACTCTGGTGGTCACCGTGCACTGGAGCGGCTTCGCCAGCGGGTCGGCCCGGATGTCCCCGGACGGTGCCTACTACGGCACGGTCGGCCCGGTGCCGTTCCCCGGGCAGAACAACGGTGGCGGCACGCTCAAGGTCTGGGTCACCGCGACGGACAGCGAGAAGGCGACGTCCAGCCTCGACGGCAGCCCGATCACGGTGGCCGGCTGTTCGATCGTGACCATCAGGTGAGGAGTTCTTAGTGCTCTGTTGGTTCTGTCCGAAGGCGGCGCGGGGCGGGTGCCGGTTCTGTGGGCGTGGCGTTTGCGAGGACCACGCCCGGTTCGGCCCGTACCTGTTGCAGGTGCACCGGTCGGAGGCGCGGGGCCGGGCCGAGGCGCTCGTCGTCGAGGACGCGCTCCAGTGCGGCACCTGCCGGCCGCGCCCACAGCCGGTACCCATGCCCGAGCTGGACTGACCTCCCGCACCGCGGGACGACCTCGCCACCGGGGGACGGCTGGGCGACGGAGAGTGTTCGGGATGGCGGTCCACGGTTAGCCTGAGAACGGCCGGCGTGCTGAGGAGGCGATCGTGAGCGACTTCGACGACGTACTGGAGCGCCTGGTCACCGATCCGGCGTTCGGGGCCGCGCTCGCGGCGGATCCGGTGAACGCCCTCGCCGGCTACCGCCTCGACGCCGACGAACTGGCCCTGCTCCAGCTCCAGATCGGCGGCGACACCGCCGGCCAGCACGGCGTCGAGACCCGGGCCAACCAGTCGAGCCTGTTCGGCATGTTCGCCCCGCTCGCCGGGCTGGCCGGCGCGCTGCCCGGAGTGGGTGAGGTCACCACCCCCGGGCTCGGCCCGGCTCCGGCCGGTGGCCTGGGTGCCGCCGCGCCCGGCGCGGTGCAGGGGTTCGGTGCGGCGGCCGGTCCCGGCGGGGAGGTGCCGCCGCTGGCCGAGGTACCGGGCTGTGCCGCGCCGGTCGGGCCGGGAGCGTCGGTCGCGCCGGTGGGCGGGCTGACCGGGCTCGGTGACGAGATTGGCCGGGAGATCGGGTCGGCCACCGACAGCGCACTGGCGCAACCGACCGGCGGGCTGGCCGGCGCGCTGGCCGATCCGGACGCCGGGCTCGCCGCCGCGCTGGCGAACGCCGAGACCGGATTCGGGTCGGCGCCCGGGACCGCACCGGCGGCCGAGGTGGGCTTCGGACCGGCTCCCGAGGTGGGCTTCGGACCGGCCGAACCGCCACCCGGTGACGCCGAGCCGGCCGTACCCGATGGGTATCGGACCAGGGTCGACGCCGACGGTGACGGCGACTGGGACCGGCACACGCTCCAGGGCCGGGCCGACGGTGGCGTGGACATCCTGGTCGACCACGACCGGGACGGCCGTACCGACTTCGTCGGGCACGACCTGGACGCCGACGGGCTGGTCGACATCAGCGAGTACGACAAGAACCGCGACGGCTTCTTCGAGAAGCGGATGTACGACGACGACGGCGACGGCTGGATGGACCGGACGGTACGGGCCGAACCACCGCCGGCCGACACCACGTACTGACCCGCGCCGGCTGCGGCGATCGGCAGCGGCGGGTTGGCCCGGTCCGATCCGGTGTCCGAGGTGGAATCCGGTCCGGCGTTCGGGGTGGAATCCGATCCGGTGTCCGAGGTGGGATCCGGTCCGGTGTGCGAGGTGGAATCCGGACCGGGGTGCTCGCCAGAGTCGGGACAGCACGCCGCGCGGCGCCGTGGCATTATGCCGTCCGACGCACCGTGCTCCGCCGTCCGGCGCATCGGGTCCGGCCGTCCGGCGCACCGCGCGTGGCCGTCCGGCGCACCAGGACTGGCGCGCGTCCCGCTGACCCCTGACGATGGCGACAGGAGGTGGTCGCCGTGGTCAGCATCGCCACCGACCGGCTGACGAAGGTGTTTCCCGACGGCACCGTCGCGGTGGACGACGTGAGCATCGAGGTCAGTTCGGGGGAGTTCGTCACCCTGCTCGGTCCGACCGGCTGCGGCAAGTCGACGATCCTGCGGCTGGTGGCCGGGCTGGAGGAGCCGACCAGCGGGGAAGTGCTGATCGACGGCGAACCCGTCACCGGCGGGGCCGGCCCCACCCGGCAACTGTCGATGGTGTTCCAGGACTACGCGCTCTATCCACATCTGACGGTCGCCGAGAACATCCGCTTCCCACTGAGTCTCGGCCCGGACTCGCCGACCGAGATGTCCGCCCGGGTCGGCGAGATCGCCGACCAGCTCGGCATCACCGGGCTGCTCGACCGCAAGCCCGGCCAGCTCTCCGGCGGCCAGCGGCAGCGGGTGGCGATGGCGCGGGCCATGGCGGGGGAGTCCCGGGCGTTCCTGCTCGACGAACCACTGTCCAACGTGGACGCCGGGCTCCGCGCCGAGCTGCGTACCGAGGTGGCCGCCCTTGCCCGCAGGCTGGCGATGACCACCCTCTACGTGACGCACGACCAGGTCGAGGCGATGACCATGGCCGATCGGGTCGCGGTGCTGCGCCGGGGGCGGCTCCAGCAGATCGGGCCGCCAGGCGAGGTGTACCGGGACCCGCACACCCTCTTCGTCGCGGCCTTCCTGGGTACGCCCCGGGCGAACCTGCTCCAGGCGGCCATCTACGCACCCGACGACCGGGTACTGCTCGACGTCGGTTCGCAACTGATCGAGCTGCCGTCGGACGACCCCCGGGTACGCCCACTGCGCGAACGGCACACCGAGCGGGTCACGCTGGCACTGCGGGCCGACGCGCTGAGCCCGGTGCCGGACCCGCCACCCGGCCCGGTGCCGGTACTGCGCGGCGCGGTGCGTCTGGTCGAGAACCTCGGCCACGAGGCGTTGGTGCACGTGACGACGGGTACCCTGCCGACCTCGTCGGAGCAGGCGAACCTGGAGTACCCGGCCGACGGCCCGCACCTGTCCGAGTTGCTCGCCGACGACCTGCCGAGCGGTCATCCGGTACGGGACCGGCTGTCCCGGATGATCCCGCATCCCCGACCGGAGCAGCCACCGGCGACGGCCCGCACCGAGTACGGCTTCTATCCCGTGTACGACCCGGATCTGCGCAGCGAGCCGCCCACCGCCGGTGAGGTGGTGGTCCGGGTACCCATCTCGGCGCTGCCCCGGGTCGGTGAGTCGATCACGCTCGCGGTCGACCTGGACCAACTGATGCTCTTCGACAACGCGGGTAACCGGATTCGACTCGGCTGACCCGCCCCGCCCCAAACGACCCGGCCCGCGCCGGTCCGGAGGGCATGGCCCCGCATCGGCCAGGACGCGACCCGGCCGGCGCCGTCAGGGCGTGGCCGGGTCGCTCAGGGGGCGCTCAGGAGGGCGTGGCCGGGTCGCTCGGGGGGGCGCTCAGGAGGGCGTGGCCGGGGCGGTTGCCGCCGCGAGCCGGAGCCGGGCCTGCATCAGCGCGAACCCGAGCAGGTTGAGCCCGCGCCAGCGATCCGGGTCGCCGGCCCGGGGATCGTCGGCGGCCAGCCCGATCCCCCAGATCCGGTCGATCGGGCTGGCCTCGACGAGGATCCGGTCGCCGGTGCCGAGCAGGTAGTCCCGGAGGTCGGGGTACCGGCCGAACTTCGCCGCGTTGCCGGCGACGACCAGGTCGAACCGTCGCTCGTCCCACCGGTCCTGGTCGAAGCCGCGTACCCGCTGACCCAGTGCCTTGGCCGCGCCGGGGGTCGGTGCCGCGAGGATCTGGGCCGCCATCGCGGTGTCGCCGAACAACCGGGCCTTTCCGGCCATCATGAAGTGCTCGGCGGTGGCGTACCGGACGTCGTCGACGACGAACGGGGCGGGCCACCACTGGCTGAGGCAACCGGATCCGGGGGCCCCGACCCGCCCCGGCTGGTGCCCCCAGAAGAACAGGTACTTCGGCCGTACGTCGCCGGAGAGCAGCGTACGCAGTTCGTCGACGTTCCTCGGCGGTGTCGTGCTGGTGACCATGGCTGGCAGGGTGTCAGAGGACAGGGTCGGCGTACCACCGGTTTCGGCGGTCGGACGGCGCCCCCGGACCCGATCGACACTACCTCGGTCGGGTCCGGCCGGGGTTCACACCGCGCGGGCCAGCCGGAGCAGGGCGGCGTCGAGCAGTTCCGCGTACTCCGCAGAGATCGAGCCCTCGTCCCGGCGGACCGTGACCTTGTCACGGAGCAGCGACACCTGACCTGCCAGGTCGGACGTCGCGGCGCCCGAGTCGGCCCGGAGATTGCGGAGGTGGTTGCGCAGGTCCACCCCGGCGTGGTCGCGGATGGCGTTCGCCGCCACCCCGTCGTCGACGATCCGGTAAAGCTGGGCCATCACCTCGCTGACCGGCGGCGGGGGAATGTTGGGATTGTCCGCCACGTCCGGCGGCCCGCTCGGCACCACCGTGGCCGGTGGCCCGGCCGTCGCCGCTCCGGTCGCCGGAGTACCGGTCGCGCCCGGTGTCGGCCCGTCCGGTCCGGTGGTACTCGCCCCGGTCGTCGGCCGCGACTCCGGTCCGTCGCCGAGCGCGGAGATGAGCACGACGGCGATGGTGAGCACGACCAGCGCGGCGGTGGCGAACACCAGGACCCGGCCGGGCCGGGGCGGTTCGGTCGCCGGACCGGCGCCCTCGGCCGACGGCGCCGCGCCCCCGGCCGGCACCGCCGGGTTCGTCGGTGGTCGGGTCGCCGTCGCCACCGATACCCGGTCCTCCGCCACCACCCGCGCTCCGGCCGGCACCGCCGGGTCGGCTGTCACCGCCTGGTCGGCTGGCACCATCGGGGTGGTCGGCACCATCGGGTCGGTTGGCAGCGCCGAGTCGGTTGGCAGCGCCGGGTCAGTTGGCAGCGCCGGGTTGTGCGGCACCGTCGGTCCGGTCGGCACCGCCAGGTCCGGCGGCGTCGGCTCGACCGGTGGGTGTGGCTCTGGGCCGCCCACCCGACCGGCGTCCCGGGCCGCCGGCCCGCTCTGCGAAAGCACCAGGTCGGGCTGCGAGACGATCGGACCGCTGTGCGACGGCACCAGGTCGGGGTGCGACGCGGTCGGAACGCTGTGCGGGGGCGTCGGATCGACGTGCGGGGGCGTCGGAGCGGCGTGTGGGGCGGTCGGGGCGGTGTGTGGGGCGGTCGGGGCGGCGAGCAGTGGCGCCGGAGCGGTGTGGCCCAGCACGGCACGTCGCGGATCGGCTGCCAGCAGTTGGTGGCGCAGCAACTCGCCGACCTGCGCGGCGGTCGGCCGCTCGACCGGGTCGCGGGCCAGGCAGCGCAGGCAGACGTCCGCCACCGCCGGCGGCAGCTCGGGTACCCCGTCCAGCGTCGGCTCCGTCCCGGCCTCCAGCGCCCGGGTCAGCTCGTCCCAGGTGTCGGCCGGGAACGGCACCCGCCCGGTCAACGTCTCGTAGAGCAGCACGCCCAGTGAGTACGTGTCGGTGGCCGGCTGTGCCGGAAGCCCGTCCAGCCGTTCCGGCGCCACGTACGCCGGGGTGCCGAACGTCTCGCCGTCCTCGTCCTCGTCCGGGGCGCCGACCTGGGTGGCGATGCCGAAGTCCAGCAACTTTGCGCCGGTCGCGGTCATCATGATGTTGGCCGGCGTGATGTCCCGGTGCACGATGCCCAACCGATGGGCGGCGGCCAGCGCCTCGGCCACCTGGGCGCAGATCTCCACCGCCGTCTGCCACGGCAACGGCCCGGCGGTGAGTTCCGCCTTCAGTTCCTCGCCGGTCAGCAGCTCCATCACCACGAAGGCGGTGATCCCACCGTCCGGTCCGAGCGTCTCGCCGTAGTCGTGCACGGCGGTGACGTGTGGGTGCACGAGTTGCGCGGCGGCCCTGGCCTCCTCCCGGACCATCTCCCGGAACTTGGCGTCGGCGGCGAGGGCCGCGGCGAGCACCTTCACCGCCACCACCCGGTCGAGCACCTCGTCCCGGGCACGCCAGATCACCGACATGCCGCCGGCGCCGATCCGGTCGATAAGCCGATACCTGCGGGCGAGCAGGCCGCCCGCCTGCAACGCTGCCATTGTCGGTCGCACCTGCCCGGGAAGTCGGGGGTCACATCAGGCTGTGTGGGGGTCGTACCAGGCTGCGCGACCGGCCAACTCCTGTCAACGACGGTCCAGCAGCCGGACACACCCGGGTTTTTCACGAAATCCCCGTCGAGAAACACCGCCGGATGACCTCGACCACCGACGGCGGAGATGTCACCTTTCGTCGGGCGGCGTGATCGATGCGCCGAACGGTCACCGCCTCGGGGCCGGCCGAGCGTCGGCGTCGCCTTCGAGCGGGACGCCAACCTCCCGGACTCGGCCCCGGGCACCTCGTGGTTCCGGTCCCGAGCCTGCCGAGCACCGGCCCGGCGGGTCGGAGTGGGCGGCCCGTGCCAGGATGAACAGCATGGTCAGCGGTCCGGTGGCGTTCGTGCTCGGCGGCGGTGGCGTGCTCGGCGCCGTCGAGGTCGGGATGCTTCGGGCGCTGTTCCGGGCCGGCATCCATCCGGACCTGGTACTCGGCACCTCGATCGGGGCGGTGAACGGCGCACTGGTCGCCGCCGACCCGTCCGAGGCGGTCACCGACCGGCTGGTCCGGCTCTGGGCCTCGCCCGAGGCCAGCGAGGTGTACGGCGACTCGATCGCCCGGCAACTGCGTCGCTTCGCCGCCCGGACCCATCTGCACTCGCCGCGCCCGCTGCGCCGGCTGCTGGAGGCGGAACTCGGCGAGAGCACCACCTTCGCCGACCTCAAGGTGCCGTTCCGGTGCTGCGCGGCGAGCATCGAGCGGGCCGCCGAGCACTGGTTCGGCACCGGTCCGCTGGTGCCGGCGGTGCTCGCCTCGGCGTCCGTACCCGGGCTGCTGCCGCCGGCCCGGATCGACGGCGAGCACTACGTCGACGGCGGGATCGTCAACTCGATCCCGATCGGCGAGGCGGTGCAGTCCGGCGCCAAACAGATCTTCGTCCTCCAGGTCGGCCGGATCGAGCGGCCGCTGAGCCCGCCCCGCCGGCCGTGGGAGATCGCCCAGGTGGCCTTCGAGATCGCCCGGCGGCACCGGTTCGCCCGGGAGATGGCGGCGCTGCCGGACGACGTGGACGTACACGTGCTGCCGACCGGAGGGCTGGGGCCCCGCGACGACACGCCGTGGGCGTACCGGGACATGGCGGCGGTGGGCCGGCGGATCAGCCGGGCGTACACGGCGTCCCGGCGCTACCTGACCGAACACCTGGGGCCCGGCTGATGCCGCTGCCACCGAGATGGGTCCGGCGGGTGGTGCTCGCCCCGGGGACGGTGCTGCTCGCCGTACTGGTGGTGACCACGCTTCCGGTGTGGCTGATCCTCGCCGCGGCGGCCTCGCCGCTGGTGCCCGGCTACCTGCGCCCGCTCCGGGTGCTCTGGGTCGGCATCGTCTACCTGGTCTGGGACGCCGCCGCGCTGGTCGCGATGTTCGGGCTCTGGGTCGGCTCCGGCTTCGGCTGGCACAAGCGGTCCCCGGGGTTCCAGCGCGCCCACTACGTACTCGCCGGGTGGTTCCTGACCGTGCTGTTCTGGCAGGCCCGGTGGACTCTCCGGCTGCGGATCGACATCGTCGGCACCGACCCGGACACGGCGCTGCCGGGGCGGCCCGAGCTGGTGCTGTGCCGGCACGCCGGGCCGGGTGACTCGTTCATCCTGATCCACGCGCTGGTCAACTGGTTCAAGCGGGAACCGCGGATCGTGCTCAAGGACACCCTGCAGTGGGACCCGGCCGTCGACGTACTCCTGAACCGGTTGCCCACCCGGTTCATCGCGGCCCGCGACCGCCGGCAGGCCCGCGTCGGTCCGACCGATCGGGCCGGCCCGCCCCGGCAGTCCCTGGCCGAGCAGATCGGCCACCTCGCCGTCAACCTGGACGAGAACGACGCCTTCGTGATCTTCCCCGAGGGCGGAAACTTCACCCCACGGCGGCGGCGCCGCGCCATCGACCTGCTCCGGGCCCGTGGCCTGGAGGACATGGCGGAACGGGCCGAGGCGATGCGACACGTGCTCGCGCCGCAGCCCGGCGGGGTACTCGCCGCGTTGGACGCCGCGCCCGACGCCGGGGTCATCTTCGTCGCGCACACCGGGCTGGACCGGATGCTCACCGTGGCCGACGTGTGGCGAGAGCTGCCGATGGACAAGCGGATCGTGATGCGGTTCTGGTCGGTGCCGCCGGAGGAGGTGCCGAAGGACCGCCAGGAGCGGATCGACTGGCTCTTCGACTGGTGGGCGCGAATAGACGAATGGGTCGATGCGCATCGCGGCGACGACGATCCGGCGTAGGGTGCGCGGCGTGGACCAGATCTGCATCGTGACGACGGTGGTGGACGCGAGGGCCGTCGCCGACGTACTCGCCGCCGCCGCGGTCGCCGGCCGGCTGGCGGCGTGCGCGCAGGTGAGCGGGCCGGTGGACAGCACCTACTGGTGGGAGTCGCGGATGGAGACCACCCGGGAGTGGACGGTCGTGTTCAAGACCGCGCCGGACCGGGTGGAGGCCCTCATCGACCAGGTACGCGCGGCGCACCCGTACGAGGTGCCGGAGGTGCTGGTGACCTGGGTGGAGGGCGGCAACCCGGACTACACGGCCTGGCTGCACGAGCAGACCCGCCCCTGAACCGGGCGGCCCGCCTCCTCCGCTGCTGCCGGCCCCGGCTGCTGCCGTCCTCGGTCGGGGTACCCGCTCCGGGGTAGGTACGCGCACTCTGTGAACCGGGCGGGCGGCGCCGCAACATGACAGCGTGACCGCTTCCGCGAACGCGTACCCCTGCCCGGTGTGCGGGGCCGGTGCCGACCTGGCGACCGGCTGTCCGGGCTGTGGCCGGGCCCCCGACCCGAAGGCCGCCGAGGTGATCCGGCTCGGCGTGGAGATCGCCGAGCTGGGCGGCCGGGTGGCGCAGGCCCGCCAGGCGTACCTCAGTCTCGACGCCGCGCTGTGGCAACTCCGGCAGCGCCGCGACACGCTGGCCGGGCAGGTGCGGTCGGCGGCGTCCGCCGCGACCCGCCCGGCTGCCGTCCCGACCCCGGCCGTGGTAGCGCCCGGCCCGAACCCGGCCGCCGGCATCCGGGCGGTGCCGGCGGATTCCCCGGTACGCCCGGAGGCGTCCACCCGGACCGTGCAGAACGTGCTCTTCGTCCTCGGCGGACTGCTGCTCGGCACGGCGGCGATCGTCTTCGCGGTGGTCGCCTGGGCAACGGTCGGCGTCGCCGGCCGGGCGCTGATCCTCGGCACGCTGACCGGGCTGGCCCTGGCCGCGCCACTGCTCGCCCAGCGGCGGGGGCTGACCGCCACCGCCGAGACCTTCGCGGCGGTCGGTCTGCTGCTGGTGGTGCTCGACGGGTACGCCGGTTGGAGCGTGGACCTGTTCGGCGTGGCCGGCTGGCCCGCAGCCCGGTACGCGGCACTCGTGCTCGGGGTCGGCGCGGTGGTGGCGGGGGGTTACCACCGACTGACCCGACTCGACGCGCCGTGGTTCGCCGGCCTGTTGCTGGCCCAGCCGGTGGTGCCGTTGCTGGCCTACGACGCCGGGTTCGGTGCCGGCGGCTGGGCGTTGGCGCTCGCCGGCCTGGCGGTGCTGGACCTGGTCCTTACCCGGGGGCGGGGTGGCGACGGATCGGCGGACCCGGTCGACGGTGTCCGTCGGTCCGTCGCCTGGGTCGGCTACGCGGTCGCCGGGCTGGCCTCGGCACTCTGCGGCATCCTGGCGCTGGTCACCACCGACGGTCCACTGGCGGTACTCGCCGGTGCGCCGCTGCTGGTGGCCGCCCTGCTACCCGTCGCCGGAGCCCTCCGGCTGCGCAGTACCGCCGCCGGAGCCATCGCGTCCGCCGTCCTCGTCGTGGCGCTCGCGGTGGCGCTGGTCCGGGCGGTCGCCGAGACGCCCTGGCCACTACTCGGCTCGTCCGCCGCAGTCGTCGTACTCCTCGCCGGCCTGGTCACGGTCGCCGCGCGGCGGCTGCCGGCCGGCCTCCGGGTCGGCCCCCGGATCGGCGGCCTGGTCGTGGCCGGGGCGCTGGCGGTACTCACCGGGTCGATGGCGCTGCTGGTCGCGGTCGACGTGACGCTCCGCTCCCAGCCGTCCTGGCGGGCCGACCTCACCCCGCAGGACGGGCCGTTCGACTGGCAGCTTCCGGTGGCGCTGGTGCTGGCCGCCGTGGCGCTCGTACTGCTCACCCGGCGGCGTGACCGCTCGCCGATCCTGCTGGCCGGCGCCGTGCTCACCGTGCTGGCGGTGCCGACCGCGCTGCCGCTGCCCTGGTGGCTGGTTGCCGCCCTGGACCTGGGGCTGGCCGGCGCCCTCGCTCTGGCCGCCTCGTGGCCGGGCCGGCCGTTGCGCTGGGCACTGCCGGCGAGCCTCGCCGCCGTACTGCTGGCCGGGCACGCGCTACTGGTCGGCCTGGCCCGACCGGCCGGTGCCGCCGCCGTCCTCGGCACCCTCGTACTGCTCGGCACGCTTGTCGCCCTGACCACACTCCGCCCCGCCGGACAGTCGCCCTCCCCAGAGCCGTCGCCCCTGCCTCCGTCCGCCGCCCCGGGGCCGGGGCAGGGCATGACGGACGCCTCCGGGCCGGGGCACGGACTTCGGCAGGGCTCGGCGGAGAGGTTCCGGCGAGGGCTCGGCGGTGTCGGGCTCGCCGTCGCCGTACTGGCCACTCCGGGCACCGTCCTACTCGGACTGTTCGCCGCCGACGTACCGCCGTGGTGGCAGGCGCGGGCTGTGCTGGTCACCGCCGTGCTGCTCGCCGTCGGGCTGGTGCCGGTCCGTCGGGCGGTGCCGCACTACCTGCCGTACGCCAACGCGGCGCTGTCGACCGTCGCGCTGGCGGTCGGCCTGGCGCCTGCCCTGCCCGGCGTCGACGAACCAGCCGGCCCGTACGCCGCCGGAGCGCTGCTGCTCAGCCTCGGGGTGTGGCTGACGTCCCGGCGTCGGGTACTGCCGTGGACCGGAGCGGACGATCGTCGGACGGAGTCCGGGGCGGGTGCGGTCGGCGTACCGGCACTGGTCTCCGGGGCGATCCTGCTGCTCCGGGCCGGCGTGGTGGCGGTGCCGGCGGTGCTGGCCGTGCTCCTCACCCCGTACGACTGGATCGGCCGGATCTGGTCGGGCCCGCCCTCCGGAGTCGGGTTGTACCCGTCCGGGCTCGGCATCGATCCGGACGACTGGCGGCTGGACGGCTTCGACACGCTCACCCTGCTGCTGCTCACCATGGCGGCGGCGGTCGCCGGCTGGGCCTGGCGGCGGACCGTCCGTACGGCCGCACTGGTCGCGTCGCCGTTCGCGGTCGGTACGGCGCTGGTCGGGTTGGTGGCCGCCGGAGCCCGCTGGCCGGTCGTGCCGGCGCTGAGCCTGGTCGCCGGGCTGGCCGGCCCACTCGCCGTGGCGTTGCGCCGGAGCGCCGGCCGGCGGGTCTGGCTGGTACCCGTGGGGGTCGCCTTCGCGGCGCCGGGCCTGGCCGGGCTGCTGCCGACCAGGGCCAGCACGCTCGCCGGGTTGGCGGTGGTCGCCGCCGCCGGGCTGACCGTCGGTGCGCTCGGGCGCACCCCGGCGGCCCGGGTCGCGGGCTGGCTGACCGGTGTCGCCGGTGCTGCGGCGCTGGCCGGTACGGCCTCGGTCGCCGCCGACCTGCCGCTGCGGATCACCGCGCTGGTGGTGCTGGGCGTCGCTGCCCTGTCCCTGGCCGGCGGAGCACTCCTGGCCCGTGCAACGGTCCGGGTCGCGGGGACGGCCCCGGTCGGGGAGACGGTTCCGGGTGCGGCTGCGGGTGCGGCTGCGAAGACGGTTTCGGTCGAGGAGACGGTCCGGGCCGGTGGGCGGCCGGCGGGGGCGTCCGGCGTGCGCTGGTCCCGCCGGGCCGAGGCGGTCGCCGTCGAGGTGGCCAGCCACCTGACCGCCGGGATCGCCCTGCTGTTGACGGCCGGCGAGATCCGGTACGCGGCGGCGGTCTGCACGCTCTGGGGCGTGGCACTCGGCCTGCGCGCCCTGCGTCCGGCCGAGCCGGCGGCGCACCGCTGGATCCGGGCCGCCGCAGCCGGTGCCGCCGAACTGGTCGCCGTCTGGCTGCTGCTCGGCTCGGCCCAGGTGGCACTGGTCGAGGCGTACACCCTGCCGGCGGCGGTGCTCGGGCTGCTGGCCGGCTGGCTGGCGCTGCGGGCCTGGCCGGCGCTGAGCAGTTGGCTGGCGTACGGGCCGGGGCTGGGGGCGGCGCTGCTGCCGAGCCTGGTCTCGGTACTGGTGGCCGGCGACCAGCCGTGGCGACGGCTGCTCCTCGGGGCCGCCGCGCTGGTGGCGGTACTCGTCGGCGCCCGGTGGCGACGCCAGGCGCCGGTACTGCTCGGCGGAGCCGTGCTCGCCGTACTGGCGCTGCGGGAAATGGTCGACGTCTGGGACCGGCTGCCCCGGTGGATCTTCCTGGCCGTTGGCGGATTCGCCCTGATCGGCCTCGCCATGACGTACGAGCGTCGGCGGCGCGACCTGCGCCGGCTCCGCTCCGCCGTCGACCGAATGAGCTGACGGCGCCGGAGGGTGAGTTGACGGGTGCCGAGAGATGAGCTGACGGCGGCCGACGGATGAGCTGGCGGGTGTCGGGAGACGAGCTGACGGGCGCCGAGGGATGAGCTGACGGGCGCCGAGGGATGAGCTGACGGGCGCCGGCGAGCGGCCGGATCGGGTGTCTTGGTGGTGCTACCACTACCCCGGATACGGGGGTTTTCGGGTTTACTGAGCGCGAGCATCCTCCGGACACTTGGATCAACGCGTCGCCGACCGGTGTTGCGGCAAAGTAACGTTGGGAGCTTCAACATGGCGGTCCTCGCTGGGGTGGCCGAGCCGGAGGTTCGTCGAGGTAGCGACTACTCAGGGTTATCTCGACAGATCAGCGCGGCCGGCCTGCTGGAACGCCGCACCGGCTGGTACGTGGCCCGGATCGCGCTGACCCTCGGACTCTTCGTCGCCGGCTGGGTCGCCTTCGCCGCGGTCGGCGACTCGTGGTGGCAGGTCGTGGTGGCGGTCTTCCTGGCCGGCGCCACCACCCAGGTCGCCTTCCTCGGCCACGACGCCGGGCACCGGCAGATGTTCCGCAACCGGCGGGCCAGCGACGTGGCCGGGCTGCTCGCCGGCAACCTGGCGATCGGGCTCAGCTACGGCTGGTGGATCGACAAGCACAACCGGCACCACGCCAACCCGAACCACGAGGACGACGACCCGGACGTCGGGGCGGGCGCCCTGGTCTGGACCGACGAGCAGGCGCGGGGTACCCGGGGATTCAGCCGCTGGCTGGCCTGCCGGCAGGCGTACCTGTTCTTCCCGATGCTGCTGCTGGAAGGGCTGGCGCTGCACGTCTCCAGCGTCCGGGCGCTGACCGACGGTACGCCGATCCGGCACCGCCGGGCCGAGGCGATCCTGCTGGTCCTGCACGCGGTCGGCTACCTCGGCGCGCTGTTCACCGTACTCTCGCCGGGGCGGGCGCTGGTCTTCCTTGCCGTCCACCAGGGACTGTGGGGCCTCTACATGGGCTGCTCGTTCGCGCCGAACCACAAGGGCATGCCGGTGGTGACCGCCGAGGACGAACTCGACTTCCTGCGCAAGCAGGTGTTGACCTCCCGCAACGTCCGGGGCGGGGTGGTGGTCGACTTCGCGCTGGGCGGGCTCAACTACCAGATCGAGCACCACCTGTTCCCCAGCATGCCCCGGGTGAACCTCCGTCGGGCCCAGCCGATCGTGGCGCGGTACTGCGAGGAACAGGGCATTCCGTACGAGGAGACCGGGCTGTTCGACTCGTACCGGCAGGCGCTGCGGCACCTGCACTCGGTCGGCGCACCGCTGCGGGCCGAGCGGGCGGCGGGGGGCCGGAGCCGCGCGGCGTAGACCGGAGTTGGTGGGGGGAACCGTGGGGCGGCCTCGGCTGGAGGCCGCCCCACGCGTGCTGTTGCACGCCAATCAGGCGGCTGGCCCGTACCCGGTCAGACGCCTGTTGCGTACCCGGTCAGGCGTCCATCAGGCCGAGCAGTTCGGCCGGCATCTCGACGACCTCCGAGGACTTCGGCGCAGTGATCTCGACCGGCTTGCCGAAGTTGTCGTAGCTGACCTTCATGTCTCCGATCAGCGGCGAGACGGTCTTGGTGTCGGCCGCGATCTCGACCAGCCGGCCCTGGTCGTCGACGGTGGCGGTGAACGGCACCGCGTTCACCTTGTCGCCGAACATCTTCAGCGACTCCGGGTCGGCCGTCGGCGACTTGGTCAGGTCGAGGGTGCCCTTGAAGCCGCGCTCGCCGTCCCGCTCGACGTTGACGATGCCCTTCATCAGGTTGTTCACGCCCATCGGATCGTCCTCGGGCATGATGTCCAGGGTGCTGCCGTCCTTGATCTTCGAGGCGTCGACCCGCATCCACTCCTCGGGCAGCCCCGGCAGGCCGGTGTACTTCACGAACAGGTCGTCGCCGAGCAGGATGATCTTGAAGTCCAGCGACTGCCCCGGGGCGTCCATCTTCATGGCCAGGTTGGCCTTCTTGCCCTTCGGATCCATCGCGCCCTGCGCCGACATCACCGACATCTTGAGGCTGACCGTGAACGTGTCCTCGTTCAGCTTGCGTACCGACGCGGCCAGCGCGTCGGCGGGACTCACCTGCGCTGCCGGCGCGGCGCCGTTCCCACCGCCGGGCTCGGTGCCGGGCCGGGCACAGCCCGTGACGCCGACGCTCAGCGCGGTGACCAGAGCCAGGCCGGTGACCGCCAGCCGTCGAGTCTTCATCTGGTGCTTCCTCCCCGTGACAAAGGCCACGCGCAGTCACCTGCCGTGGCCGGACGCCGGACAGCGTAGCGACCGCCCGCCAGCGGAGCGCACTGATTTCCATCGGCTCCGGCGGCGGCCGGACGACCCCGAGGCCGGCGTCGACTTTCCGTCGGCTCCGGCACCGAGGTTCGGCCCGGTCACACCTCGAAGCGGTCCACCAGCGATTTCGGCAGCTCGGTGACCTCGGAGGGAGCTGGCCGCTCGGCGTCCACCCCGTCCGATCTGCTGTAGCTGTACTTGATCTCGCCGGAGGTCGGCAACACGCTCTGCACGTCGATGGCGATCTCGAACAGGTCACCGCCGCGGCTCGTACGGGCGCTGAACGGAACGGCGCCGGCCCGTTGACCGAGTTCGGCGAGCACGCTCCGGCTGACGATGCGCGACCGGGTGAGATCCAGCATGCCGACGTAGTCGTGTCCGCCCTTCCGTTCCGCGCTGACGACACAGTTGGCGAGGTCGGCGGCGCCGGTGTGGTCGCCGCCACGCAGCAGGTGGAGCGGGCTGCCGGCCGGAAGGTCCGCGACGTCGCCGCGCATCCATTTCTTCGACGGGCCGGGCAGGTCGGGCATCCGCACGTACAGGTCGGTGTCGAGCTGGATCAGCTCGGCCCGGAAGCTGTCGTCCTCGCCGTCCCCGACCACGATGTTCATCGTCGCCTTTTTACCGGCCGGATCCACCCTGGTGTCGGTGGTGATCCCGGGTGCCCGCATGACGACGGTGATGATTCCCTCGTTGGTCTTCGCCGCCGCGTCCGCCAGCTTCTGGACCGGGCTGAGCTGTGCCGGCGTGGATGTCTCCGCGCCGCCCGACGGCGCCAGGTCCGAGCCTGCACCGGTGATGCCGCAGCCCGCGACCGGCAGGCCCAGTGCGGCGGCGAGGACGAGCACCCGAGCCGCTGACCGCAGAGTACGCCCCCGCATCGTTTCCTCCCCGTCGACGAATCACGCGGACCTTACTTCGCAGGACCCGATCGGAACCACGAGATAACGCGCCACGGCCATCGTGCCCGGCGGTGGCAACTCGACCGGTCGAGACACTTCTCGCGACCGCGTCGACGCCGACCGCGTGGCGTGGGTGAGCCCAGCGATCGGGCGGCGACGAACCGGCTGTCGTCCGACCGGCGGTGATGGTCACCGCCGTGCCGAATCGGGTTGGACACCACGGGAGGGAATCTCGGCGGTAAGGTCTGGCCATGGCAGAGGTGCTGGACGCGGAGGCGGTGCGGACCGAGCTGGCCGGGCTGGACGGTTGGGCCGGCGACCCGGCCGGCATCGGCCGGACCGTCGAGCTGCTCACCTTCCGGGACGCGATCGGTGTGGTGGACCGGGTCGCGGTGGTCGCCGAGGAACTCGACCACCATCCCGACATCGACATCCGGTGGCGCACGGTGGTCTTCCGCTGCGCGACCCATTCGGTCGGTGGAGTCACCCGACGCGACGTTGAGCTGGCAAAGCGGATCGACGAGATAGTCCGGGGAGCGGCGTGAGATTCGAGATAAGCAAGGTCCTCGACGCGATCGAGGACCGGGTCAGCACCGACCCGTCGCTGGTGCGGGCGGTGCTGGACCTGGCCGAGGTGGTCCGCTACCAGGACCTCGACGGGGGCCGGCCGGCCAGCACCATGCGGCTGGGCATGGTCATCGACGCGCTCGGGCGGCACCTCGAAGAGGACAACGTCCCGGTGTACGCGGTGGTGCACCGCGCGCTGCTCAGCGACGCCGACCTCACCTCCAACGAGCGGATGGTGCTCCGGCGCTGGGCCGACAACGGCCTGGTCGAGGTACTCGGCAACCCCGGCGACCGGATGCTGGAGGTGGCCGACCTGCTCGGCCTGCCGGTGCTGAGCCGGGCCAGGCTGGACGGCATGGCCGGGCGCTTCCCCTGGGTGACCGCCGCACCGGGCCGGCTGCTCGCCCCGTTGCCGGGAGCCGGTGGCCCGGTCCTGGCGCAGCGGGTCAAGGGCTCGGTGGCGGCCACCGGTCCCTCGCCGACCGGCCGGAAACTGCTGGCCCGCACCTGGCGGTGCAAGGAGCCCGGCTGCGTGCTCTTCGGCGGTGGCGGCGGTGGCGGTGCCTTCGCCGACCTCGCCGAGATCGACCGCAAGCCGAGCGGCCAGCCGCCGCCGACGCTGCGCACCGGGATGCCGAGCTGTCCCCGGCACGACCAGCGGCTCAGCGACGCCGGGCCGAGGCCGAAGGAGGAGGTGCTGTCGATCCGGATCGGCGGCATGGTCCGGCGCCGGTTCGTGGTCACCGCCGAACGCCCGGTGGTGGTCGGCCGGGCCCCGGACGACTCCGGCGGCATCCGGCTCGGCCAGTGGCTCAACGACGAGGCGCGGCGCTGGATCAGCCGCAGCCACGTACGGTTCGAGCTGCGTGGCACCGACCTGGTCGCCCAGGACGTCAGCACCAACGGCTCCGGCGTACGACCGGGTGGGTCGATGGACGAGGCCGAGCGGGTCTCGCTGGCCCGTCAGCAGTCCCGGGTGATGCGCGGCGGCGACATCGTGGAGCTGTATCCCGGCGTGCAGGTGGGACGGGCGAACACCTGGAACTCCGGCGGCATGACGAACCCGACCTCGGTGATGGCCGAGGCGCCGACCATGGCGATCCGGCTGCCCGACCGGGGCTGACGACGCGCGGGCCGGCCAGTCCTGACGACGCGCGGACCGGCCCGTCCCGATGAATCCCGGTCGGCCCGGCACTGACGAATCCGGGTCGGCCCGTACTGTGACGAATCCGGGTCGGCCCGTCCCCGGGTGGAGACGGGCCGAACCCGGTCGGATCAGCGCAGTACGGCGGCGAGCTGCTGTACCGCGTGGTCGATCTCGTGTGCCTCGACCACCAGCGGCGGCGCCAGCCGGAGCGTCGAGCCGTGCGTGTCCTTGGCCAGTACGCCGCGCTCGGCCAGCCGCTCGCACGCCTGCCGTCCGGTCATCAGCGCCGGGTCGATGTCGATGCCGGCCCACAGCCCTCGGCCGCGTACCGCGACCAGCCCCTCGCCGACCAGCCCGCGCAGCCCGGCGTGCAGCCGTTCGCCGAGTTCCGCCGAGCGGCGCTGGAACTCACCGGTGGCCAGCAGCCGCACCACCTCGACCGCGACCGCGCAGGCCAGCGGGTTGCCGCCGAACGTCGAGCCGTGCTCGCCCGGCCGCAGTACGCCGAGCACGTCCGCGTCGGCCGCGACCGCCGAGACCGGCACGATCCCGCCGCCGAGCGCCTTGCCGAGCACGTACATGTCGGGCTTGACGTCCTCGTGGTCGCAGGCGAAGGTCTCGCCGGTCCGGCCCAGCCCGGACTGGATCTCGTCGGCGACGAAGAGCACGTTCCGCTCGGTGCAGAGTCGGCGTACCCCGGGCAGGTAGCCGGCCGGCGGCACCACCACACCCTGCTCGCCCTGGATCGGCTCCAGCAGTACGGCCACGGTGGTCTCGTCGACCGCCTCGGCCAGCGCGGCCAGGTCGCCGTACGGGACGATCCGGAACCCCGGGGTGTACGGCCCGAAGTCGTCCCGGGCCTCCCGGTCGGTGGAGAAGCTGACGATCGTGGTCGTACGCCCGTGGAAGTTGCCGTCCGCGACCACGATGGTGGCCTGCCCGTCCGGTACCCCCTTGACCCGGTAGCCCCACTTCCGGGACACCTTGATCGCGGTCTCCACCGCCTCGGCCCCGGTGTTCATCGGCAGCACCAGGTCCTTGCCGCAGAGCTGCGCCAGCTCGCGGCAGAAGTCGGCGAACTGGTCGTGCACGAACGCCCGGCTGGTCAGGGTGAGCCGGTCGAGCTGGGCGTGCGCGGCGGCGATCAGCGTCGGGTGCCGGTGCCCGAAGTTCAGCGCCGAGTAGCCGGCCAGGCAGTCGAGGTAGCGCCGGCCGTCGACGTCGGTGACCCAGGCGCCCTCGGCCGACGAGATCACCACCGGCAGCGGGTGGTAGTTGTGCGCGGTCCACCGCTCGGCCTCGCGTACCGCCTCTGGGGTGCGCAGCGCGTCGTCGGACTGGGGGGCACGCGGCGGGTCGGCCGCCTCCGGGGTGCGCAGCGCGTCGTCCACGATCACTTGGTCGCCTCTCGTTCCCGCAGCACCAGGGTGCAGCACTTCGGTCCGCCGCCGGCTTTGCGCAGCTCGGACAAATCAACACCAATTGTGTCGTACCCGCGCTCGCGCAGTGCGGCCGACAGCCCGGTGGCCTGGGCCGGGAGTACGACGTGCCGGCCGTCGCTGACCGCGTTCAGGCCGAGCACCTCGGCGTCGGCCATCGTCGCGAGCACCGCGTCCGGGAAGAGCCGGCGCAGCACCGCCCGGCTGCCGGGCGAGAACGCCACCGGCAGGTACGCCACGGTCGTGTCGTCGAGCACGCAGAGCGCGGTGTCCAGGTGGTAGAAGCGCGGGTCGACAAGTTGCAGCGTGATCACCGGCCGCCCGAAGACCTCCTGGAGGTGGGCGTGCGCGGCGTGCGAGGTGCGGAATCCGGTACCGGCCAGCAGCAGCCCGCCGACCGGCAGGATGTCCCCCTCGCCCTCGTTGACGTGCTTCGCCTCGTGCACCTCGAAACCGGCCCGGTCCAGCCAGCCGGCGTACGCGGGTGCCTCGTCGGCGCGCTCCGGGTCACGGAACTGCACCGCCAACGCCCGGCCGTCGAGCACGGTCGCGCCGTTCGCCGCGAACACCATGTCGGGCAGCCCCGGCAGCGGCTCGATCTCGTCGACCGTGTGCCCGAGGTCCAGGTACGTCTGCCGAAGCGTCTCCCACTGCCGCAGCGCGAGCGCGGTGTCGATCGGGGCGGCCGGATCCATCCAGGGATTGATCGCGTACTCGACGGTGAAGTACGTCGGCCGGCACATCAGGTAGTGCCGGTTCCGTGGCGGGCCGGCCGGGGTACGCCCGCTGGTGGCGATGGCGTCCAACGTCATGGTCCTGCTCCCGGGGTCGGGCGCGCCCGGCCTCGGTACGGCTCACGGGCTGGCGCCGCACCCAACGCTATGCGGGCCCGGCGCACGGGAACCACCGCTGGAACTTGCTTGTGGCGGCTGATCGTTGCGTCTCCACGGGAGTACACCGACGATCCGTTGCACACAACCCGTCACCAGGCCCACGAGGATCACGCTGCTCCAGGAAGCGAAGATCGCGCTGATTCAGGGAAGTAGTGGCCTGCCGCGACGACGGAAGGCGCTATTTCAGCAAAGTTGCGCCGCGACACCCGGTTGTGCGGCCCTGTGGCAGACGCACTTCGGGGGCGGCGTCGTCGCCGCCCCCGAATATTGTGCGCTCGGGTGGTGAACCACCACCGGCTGGCGGGGCCAGAGCGGTGCACCACCGCTCCGCGGAGATCAGTACCCGGTCAGAACCGGTCGACAAACTGTGAGTCGAGCCACTCGCGGAACCGGACGACGGTGTCGCCGTCGGTGGTGGGCCAGTCGAACTGGCCGGTCATCGCCAGCACCGCCACGACGACGGCGCCGACCCCGAGGACGATCCCGATCAGCGCGTCGGACTTGCCCGCGACGTGCCGGCGGGCGGTCGCGCTGACACCGCTGACCCCGAGCAGCAGGGCGACGGTGCCGAGCACGATGCCGTACCCGGCGAGGGCGCCGGTCAGCACGAAGCCGGCGGCGGCCACCCCGAAGACGAGACTGAGCGTGGCGAGCATGCTGGCCCGGGGGCGGGGGCCACGGTCCACCACGACCGGGTCGGTCTCCGGCGTACGCTCGCCGAGCCCGCGCTCGGGATCGTCCGTCGTACGGTCGGTCGTCGGCCGGGTGTCGGTGGTCTTCACGGCCGGCGGGGTCGGGGCGACCGGCGGAGCCTTCCGGGTCACCGTCTCCGGCTCGGCGACCGTGCCGCCCGGCCGGCGCTTCGCGGTGTCGCCGGCACGGTCGGAGTCGGTCCGTACGGCTTCGGTGCGGTCCTCGGTCCTGGTGGCGGTGCCGGTACGTGTCGGCGCCGGTTCGGTCACCGTGGCGGTACCGGTCGGCCGCTCGTCGCGGGCGTCGACGCGTCCGTCGCGGTTCTCGTCCCGCGTCGGCGCCGGCTCCGATTGGCGCAGCGATGGAATCCTGACCACAACACACCTCCTGATCCATGCGTGGAGCCTCGTCGATGGCCTCTACGCAGCGTTGGGATCGGTGTACCCCGATGCGCGCCCCGCCACACCTGGTGACGACCGTCCTCGATCGACGGCGTCACCGGGTGCGGCGTCCTCACGACTGGCGTCCCCGCATGCCGCATCCCCACGCGCGGCGTCATCAGGCGAAGCGTCCTCACGTGCGGCGCCGCCCAGCGCGGCATCCTCACGTGCGGCATCCTCACGTGCGGCATCCTCACGTGCGGCATCCCCACGTGCGGCGTCACCAGGCGTGGCGTCAGCAGGTGTGACGGCGGGACCGGTTCAGTCGTCGTCGAGCTGGGTGAAGGTGACCGTGTCGGAGAGGTAGCCGGGCACGGAGAGGGTGAAGACGGCGACGTCGTCGACCGCGTCGGCATCCTGCGGGCTGTAGACCGACAACGACTTCGGGGTGCTCCAGTCGGACGGGTTGAAGCTGATCGCGATCGGCGGCATCGCCCAGATGCCGGTGCCACTGGTCGTGATCCGGAGGCCGACCGGCCCGGCCGGCGGGTGGCTCAGCCGTACGGTGAACGGGGCGCTGGTGCCCTCGGGCACCGACCGCGACTCCGGCTCGGCGATCACGGCCGGCGGCTGGCCGGCCCCCGAGCAGGGAACCCCGTTGACCCGCCAGTTGCTCGGCGGGACGTGCGTGCCGGTGTACTGCCCGACGAAGCCGAACTCGGTCGTCCCTCCGGGCGGCACCGGAGCCACCGCAGCCGTGCTCTGGGCCCGGACGTTCTGCCCGAGAACCTGCACGTTGTAGTTCCAGATCGCGCCGAGCCGGTCGTTGGGGCCGAGGGTGAACTCGATCAGGATGCTGTTCCAGGGGAGGTCACCGGTGTTGCGGATCCGGGCGTTGCCGACGTAACCGCCGGACCAGCCCGTCTCGGTGTAGACGACCTGGCAGGCGACCGCCGCCCGGGCGGGGGCCGGTGGGGCGGCCAGTCCCGCGCTGACCGCCAGCGCCAGCGCGGTGAGCACGGTGCACCACCGGCGTACGGAGATGAGGTTCATCGGATTCCCTCTCGGGGTCGGAGCTGGGCAGGTGGACGGTGCCGCCGTAGCCCGTCGGCGGCGTGACGCGTGCCCTCTCCGCGAAAACCATCGACAGACTCCCATGGGACAGGGGTGCTCGGAAAGCCGCTGCCGGTTCGGTCGAACCGGACTACCCGGCCGCTTCCGTACGGTTTCCAGGGCGGTAGCCTTCGCCACGGCAGAACGGCTGGACGCTGACGCAGGGGTGGGAATAGGCATGGCGCCGGAGCGGGGTAATTCCTTGGTGGGGCAGGCGGGTCAGCTTGTCGGCGCCGCCGTCGGCCGGGTCGCGGCGGCGCCCGCTCCCGGCGCCTTCTCCGATGTGGACACCGGTGGGCCGGCGACCGGCCGGAACGGTGGCCCGGAGCAGGCCACCGGATCGGGTACGGCCACCGGGGCGGGACCGGTCGCGCCCGACGGTGTCGGTGCGGCGGCTCCGGACGGTACCTCCGGGTCCGGTGCGGCGCCGGCCAGCTTCGGTGCGGTGTTCACCGCGTTCGTCCTGATCGGAGCCGCCGGATTCGGCTCGTGGACGATCTGGTCCAGTGGTGCCAATGCGGAGACCATGCAACCGCCGGACACCGTCGCCGTCTTCGGCGTACTGATCGTCTTCGCCGCGGCGGTCGAGCGGATCCTGGAGCCGTTCTCCCGGTGGCTGCCGGGGCGCCGGGTCGAGGCGGCGGCGCTGCGGGCCGAGACCGAGCTGGCGAACCTGTCCCGGGAGGCGACCCCGGCCGAGCGGGCGGCGGTGGCCGCGCTCCGCGAGCAGGCGGACCGGGGCCGGGGCAACCGCACCATCGTCGCCTGGGGCATCGCGGTGGCGGTCGCCACGCTCGCCTCCACGGCCGGCGGCTTCTACCTGCTGCACGCGATTGCCGGGCCGGAGTGGGAGGGTCTGCCGGTCTGGGTCGACGGCATCGTCACCGGCATCATGGTCGGCAGCGGCACCAAGCCGATGCACGACCTGATCACCCGGATCCAGCCGGGCGGCGGCGCCCGTCCCTGACCCCGGTCGCCCCCTCCCACAGTTGCCGACCGGGATCCTGCGCGGGCGCCGCCGCCGGCCACCGGCGCCGCTCGCGCGGTACCGGGCCGCCGTCGTGATACGGAAGTGGCGATTGCCGACGGACCGATCACCAGAAAACGGCGTAGAGATGCGTAGCTGGTATGGGGAAGTCGAGTAGAAGACGCGTGGAAGGTGCGTAGCCGGCGTCGAACCGCGGTTATTCGGGGGGATTGCCGCCGACGAGCCCGGGAAACTCAGGCGTCGGAAACTCGGCCGCCGGACCGCTTCATTCCGACTTCATCGTGAGCCGACCGGCGTACCCGTCGGAACCCTGGCCGGGGGCCGACCGGTTTCCGAGGGCCTATGCCGGGGCGGTGGCGCGAGCCCGGGCTTCGGCTTCTGCGGATGACGGCGGATGGGGCGTAGGCCGGCGAACTGGACGTAGATCTCACGTCGCACGACGGCCTCCCCGTATTCGTCGAGGGTGTAGCCGGTGAGCCAGCACCAGCCGTGATAGGTGGGCCTTTCGCTCACCCGGGTCACCCGGAACAGCAGCGCCCGCCGACCGGCGAACTGTACGCTCGCCGCCGCCCCGACCTGCACCACCATTCCGGGGCGGGGTGGCTCGTGCATCAGGGGACCGGGATGAGAAAGCCCGGTCCGTTCGGGTCGAGTCGTACCCAGCAGTTGCCGGGATCGCCGCAGACGGGACACGTCCCGAACCGATCGGGGCTGTGCGAGTCGGCCAGCAGATAGCTGTTGACCAGGATGTCCGCCGACGTGTACGGCGGCGGATCCGCGGCCCGGTCGGTCCAGGCGATGAAACGATTGTGTAACCAGCCGGCGGGTACGTGTCGCAGATCCTCGGCGGCGTTGACGAGATGATGGGCCAGGTAGTACCTCAGTGAGACGACGCTGCCGGCGAACTCCGCCCGTAGCTGTCGTCTTCGGACCACACAGGGCCAGTCGTCACCGCATCCCGTGCAGGTCCACAGCGGAGCGGCCGGATCGTGGTCCCACATTTCCGTTCCTCCCGCTTCGATCGTCAGGGGTTCGGCTGCCATGCGATCGATGCTTTACTAGAGCGCCGGACAATGCAATATTACGTCTTGGTTGAACGTTTTCCCTCTAACGATCTGTAATTACCTGAATCACAGAGAGTATTCGTCGGGCATTACATATTGAATGAAAGGTTCGCTCGAAAGGTAATACCGCAGAAGGGGGAGTGTTGTGCAGGCAGGGGTGGACTCCACCGTTCCACGAAGAGAGCTGGGACGGCACCTACGGCAGCTCCGCGAGGAGGCCCGGCTCACCATCAGGGTGGTGTCCGAGGCGCTGGAGTGGTCGATGCCGAAGATCTGGCGGATCGAAACAGGGGCGACCAGCATGCGTTCGCTGGACGTCGAGGCGATGTGCCGGATATACGGTGCGTCACCACAAATGACTGAGGCGCTGACCGGGCTGGCCAAGGAAACCAGGGCACGGGGCTGGTGGCACTGCTACGACGACGCCATCCCCGGATGGTTCGAGCCGTACTTCGGGCTGGAGGCGGCGGCCAGCCACCTCCGGATGTACGAACCGCAGTTCGTTCCCGGGCTGCTGCAAACCCCGGCGTACGCCACGGAGGTCGTCCGGATCGCCAACCCCGAACTCGGGCCGGTCGAACGCGAGCGGGTGGTCCGGGGCGAGCTGGGCCGGCAGGGGATCCTCGACGGGCGGCGCGGACCGGCTCCGCAACTCGACGTCGTACTCGACGAGGCGGTTCTGCGCCGCGCCGCCGGTACCGGCCAGATGATGGGCGAGCAGTTGCGGCACCTGGTGGCCGTCGGCCAGCAACCGAACATCTCGGTACGGGTGCTGCCGTTCTCGGCCGGGCTCTACCGGGCCGAGCGCGCCAACGGCGGCTTCGCCATCCTGGAGTTCCCGAAGGACGGCCTCGGGCGCCGGACCGAGCCGCCGATCGTCTACAGCGGAGGGTTGACCGGCGCGCTCTATCTGGAGAAGCCGCACGAGGTGGACCGGCACGCGGCCGTCTGGCGCGACTTCGAGGCGGTCAGCCTGACCGAGGAACTGTCCCGGAAGCTGATCACCACGGTGGCCGAGGAGTACGGCGGCTGACCGTGGCCGGCCGTGGCCCGACCGCGACCGGAGCCGCCGGTGTGCACGGGAAGGAAAGCAACGATCGGCAGCCTGCCGTACGTCGCCGGTGTGGGGAGACAGCGGCGACGGGCAGGTCGGACGTCGAGGGACCGGAACGGACCGAGCCGAGCCGTCCGGACGAGACGCAGTAGGCACCAGCCCCGCCGTTGCCCGGGACCGGGTCGGCGGAGGTGGGGCGGACAGGCCCGCCTCCACCTCCGCGAGCACAGCGGACAGGAGCGGCCAGGCCGTCAGGCTGCCCAGGCCCGGTCGAGAGCCAGCGCCAGCCGCCTGGTCCACTGCTCCGCCGTGCCGGTGATCCCGGGGTACTCGTCGACGAAGTTCCTCCAGTCGACGTCCCAGCCGAGCACCGTCTCGGCGTCGAACGTGTCAGCTTCGGCGGCCAGCTCGGGACGCATCAGCGTGCGTACCAG
This sequence comes from Plantactinospora endophytica, assembly GCF_016862915.1. Taxonomy (GTDB): domain Bacteria; phylum Actinomycetota; class Actinomycetes; order Mycobacteriales; family Micromonosporaceae; genus Plantactinospora; species Plantactinospora endophytica. The sequence continues at coordinate 356,687 of NZ_BONW01000002.1, forward strand.
GGCCAGGTCGACGGTGGTGTGTTCGGCGAGCAGTACGGCGTCGTAGAGGTCCTTGCCCTGCGGGTACATGTCGGTGGCCAGCCACAGCAGCTTCCACGCCAGCGAGAGCGGGGCGGAGGCGGCCAGCACCGGCTCGTCGACGCCGGGCAGCACCAGCACCTCCGGGGCGAGGGGAAGCTGCTCGCCGAACACGATGTCGAGCTGCACGTGCCCGTCCGGCGCCTCCGGCGTGCTGAACGGCACAGCGAGCCGTCGGCCGTCGGCCCGCTCGTACGTCCAGATCTCCGACTCGACGATCCCGTCCGCCCTCAGGCCAGCGGTGGCCGGGATGCTCCGGACGGCGGCCTTGACGTCATCGAGCACAGTCCGCGCGTCGGGGCTGCCGCTCTTGACCGTGTGCGGGGTGACGACGAAGTCGAGGTCACCCGGCTCGCGCGCGGCGTCGCCGACCCAGGCCGCCATCGTCAGACTGCCGCGCAGCACCAGGTGCTCCGCACCCCATTGGGTGCCGGCGATCGCGGTCAGGATGCCGTTCATCGCGGTGTGCCGGGCGCTCCGCCAGCGCTGTCCGGTGGCGGCAACCAGGAACTCGGGCTCGCCGGCCCGGTACGCGTTCTGGTAGTGCTTCGTCGCCGGGTCGAACGCCGCCCGCTGCCGGACGGTCGGGTCCGTGGGCAGCGGCTGGTAGGTCGGCGGATAGTCCGGCGCCCCGGCCGGTGCGGTCCGCATCCTGTTCTCGTGCTGCCGCTCCCAGTCGTGCACGTTCCAGACCGAGTCGTTCGTCAGCCAGCCCCGGTCGTGCGACACATCGCTGTCGAAGACGACGTACTCCTGCTCGACCGCCACGATCTCGTGGCCGGCCGAGCGGAGAGCCTCGACGAGCGTGTCGAGCCGCTGCTTGGCCGTGTCGAGCCCGACGTCGTGGCAGCGCTGCGTGACAAACCTTTCCTGTGTACCGTCGGCGCGCTCGCGACGGGCGTTCCGGGACAGCCGGGCGCCGTGCGGCGTGATCAGCTCGGTCACGGCGGTCAGGTCCGTCACCGTCGCGGTGGGCAGCAACAGTTTGACGTGGTGCTCGAAGTACCGCCCCGCCGGCTCGACCGCCGCGTCCGCGTCGGACTGCGGTACGCCGACACACCACGGCGCTGCCTCGATCTTGGAGCGGCACGGGTAGATCTGCGCCTTGCGTAGCTCGCGCTGCCACCGGTCCACCACGGCAAACTGTTCCCGCAGGCTGCCCCGCCCGGTCAGCGTGAGCATCGGCTGGGAGGCGAACACGCCACGGTCGAGCACGATGTGCAGGAACTTGACGCCGCGTTCCGCCGCGAGCGTCGCCAGCTTGTCGGCGTGCTGGCCGTAAGTCGTAATGTGGATCTCGAAGTCCCCCGACACCTCAGGCATCGGCGTAGCGTACGGGCCGGCCACGATGCCCGGAAACGCGATTTCGACGGTGTCCGCCCCCCTTCGGGTCAGCGCCTCGGGGGTACGGGCCGAAGGCCGGCGAGCTGGACGAAGATCTCACGGCGCTGTACGGCGTCGCCGTGCTCGTCCAGGCTGTAGCCGGTGAGCCAGCACCAGCCGTGGTAGGTGGGCAGTTGGCAGACCCGGGTGACCCGGAACAGCATCGCGCGCCCGCCACCGAACTGCACGCTCGCCGCCGCACCGACGTAGAGCACCATTCCGGGCCGGGGCGGCTCGCGCATCAACGGGTCGCCGCGTGGGTGGCCTGCACGCCTGGCGCCGCGCGGCTCCGCCGGCCGAGTTCCGATGTCATGGAATTGATGCTTTACCAATGCCGGAAGTAATGCAATATTACCTCTTGGTCGAACGATCCTCTATTGATCATTTGTAATTGGAAGTAATTGATCGAGAGCATTCGAGTGGCATTACAGATCGACTGAAAGGTTTGGTCGGGAAGTGGTGCCGGAAAGGAGATGGTAGTGCGGGCAGAGGTCGACTCCACCGTTCCGCGACGGCAGCTCGGGCGGCACCTGCGCCAGCTCCGCGAAGAGGCCCGACTCACCATCAAGGTCGTTTCCGCGACGCTCCGCTGGTCGAGTCCCAAGATCTGGCGCATCGAGAGCGGGGCGACCAGCATGAGGTCACCGGACGTCGAGGCGATGTGCCGGATCTACGGGGCGACCCCGGAGATGACCGAGGCGCTGACCGGGCTGGCCAAGGAGACCAAGGCGCGCGGCTGGTGGCACTGCTACGGCGACGCCATCCCCGAGTGGTTCGAGCTGTACGTCGGCCTCGAAGCCGCCGCCTCCCACCTGCGAATGTACGAGCCGCACTTCGTGCCGGGACTGATGCAAACCGAGGCATACGCCAGCGAGGTCTTCCGGATCGGCAGCCCGGAACTCGGGCCGGCCGAACGCGAACGCGCGGTGCGGGTCCGGCTCGGGCGACAGGCGATTCTGAGTCGGCGGCATCCTCCGGCTCCGCAGCTCAGCGTGATCCTGGACGAGGCCGTGCTGCGTCGGGCGCCGGGCGCCAGCTCGATAATGCGCGAGCAGTTGCGGCAGTTGGCTGCCGTCGGGCAGCGGTCGAACGTGTCCGTGCGGATACTTCCGTTCTCGGTCGGCCTGTATCGGGCGGAGCGTGCTAACGGTGGTTTCGCCATCCTGGATTTCCCGAAGGACGGCATCGGGCGGCGGACCGAACCGCCGATCGTCTACAGCGAGGGGCTGACCGGTGCGCTGTATCTGGAGAAGCCGCACGAGGTGGAAGCTCATGTCGCCGTCTGGCGAGATATTGAGGAAGACAGCTTGACCGAGGCACAATCGCGGGACCTGATCGAGTCGATCGCGGAGGAGTGTCCAGCATGATGATCGATCTGTACCGGGCCGACTGGCGCAAGAGCAGTCGGAGTGGCGGCGGCAACTGCGTCGAGGTGGCGGGCAACCTGGCCGGGGTGGTCGGGGTGCGGGACAGCAAGGACGTGGCCGGGCCGGTGCTGGCGTTCGGGCCTGGCGCCTGGGCGTCGTTCGTGGCTGGCGTACGGGTGGGACGCCCGTCGCGCTGATGCCTCTGAGCTGGGCGTTGACCACGGCGGTAGTCTTTGGTCTCGCCCGCCGGAGGGAGGCCCGATGAACGACCTGACGGTTGTGCTGATCACCGCTGTGGTGATTCTGAGCGTGGTCGTCTGGTTCGACCGGCGTCTCCTGGCGGACCTCGCCCAGACCAGTGACCGCGAGCTGCGGCATTTCGACCGCAACACCTGGGCTTTGATCATCGTCCTGGCCTTCCCGGTCGGCCCGATGCTCTACCTCGGCTACGGCAAGGGCGGCCCCGGCCGGTTCCGGTAGGCCAGCGTTCCGGCCCCGGCGGCTGTCGCGCTCGGCCTCGCGACGTCGCCCGCCTCGGCGCAGGCGACCGGCCCGACCTTCGACAGCGGGGAACGTCGACCTGGACATCAGATGCGTTACCGGGAACGGTTGACGCCTCTGGCGTCCAGGTGAGTGGCGGTCAGCCGGGGAGGGCGATCCAGGTGGCGCGGGCGCGGGCCAGTTCGGTGCCGTCCGGGGCGTACAGGGTGGTGTGCACGAGGGCTTTGCGGCCGGTCGAGGCGGCGAGGGCGCCGCGTACCACGCATTCGTCGCCGGGGGCGGGCAGCCGGTCCAGGCGTACGGCGATCCGGCCCAGCACGTACGGGCGGCCGGTGCCGATCACCGACCAGCCGCCGGGACAGTCCAACGCGGCCCAGATCGTCGCGGGCGCGACGTCGTCCGGGACGGTCCACGGGGCGGCGGTGCTGCCGTCGGCGATCCGCCCCGGGAAGATGCCCAACCCGTCGGTGCGGTCCGGGCCGCAGACGTAGCAGGTCGGGAACGGGTGGTCGGCGAACCCGGCGTACCCCTTGGCGGCCTCGACCGCGTCCGCGTACCCGATCGGCGGGACCACGGTGTCGACCTCGGCCTCCGCCGCGACCTCGGCCACGACGGCGCCGTCGGCGGTGCGGACCTGGCAGTCGAGCAGCGACAGCGGGGTGTCCAGCGGCGGCGGCATCCGGAGGGTGACCTCGCCGTTCTCGCCGTGCGCGAAGAGGCCGGCCGAGTAGCCGCCGTTGCCGGAGCCCGGCGGCCCGTTGAACCGGGCGGGGATGAGCATCGGTCCGCCTTCCGCAAACTCGGTGGCTGCGCGGGATCGTGCTTCCCGCGAGGTCGTGCTTCCGCAGGTCGTGGCCCGGGGCGCGGGCCGGTGCGGGAAGCGACCACCACGGTACGCGGAAACGCCGTGCCGACGCCGGGCGGGCGCCCGGGGATCGTGGCCGCTACCCCGGACGCCCACCCGACCTGCTACCAGGTGCTGGGCGGCGGTGGCGGGACGACCGGCGGGCGGTCGTCGCAGGTGATGGTGTTCGGCAGCAGCCACGGCGCCAGCCACGGGCCGGTGGTGCCCCCGCCGTCGTTGCCGCCGAGGTCGGTGAGCCGGAACTCGGAGCCGGTCGGCGGGAAGTGGAACGAGCCGCAGTTGTTCACCCCTACCGCGCCGACGTTGCGGGCGTCGACGTTGGCGAACGACGCGCCGCCGGAGACCCGGGCGCTGACCACCGACGTGCCGGTGCCGTCGACCCGGATGTCGGAGAACTTCACCCCGTCGATCGAGTACAGGTCCTTCACCGACCACTCGCTGACCAGCATGATCGCGTTGTAGGTGCTGTCCAGGTAGTGGTCGCCGGTCACCTGGATGTCCGCGTCGATGTCCCGCTCCAGCGCGTAGATCCAGATGGCGCCGAGCCCGATGTTCCAGTTCAGCTCGTACGTTCCGGCCCGCACCACCGTGTTGTTCGTGATTCGGGTGGTGCCGGCGAACGGCTCCGCGCCGAACCGGGAGCCGAGCTGGATGCCGCTGCCCTCCCGGATCGGGTCCGCGACCAGGTTGTTCGAGACCGTGTTGTCGGTACCGCCGTAGATGGCGATCCCGTTCGCCAGCGTCGGCGTCTGGATGGTGTTCCGGTCGAAGGTGTTGCGGGCGTCCGCGACCTTGTCCGACCACATGGCGAGGGCGTCGTCGCCGGTGTTCCGGATGAAGTTGTTCCGGACCACCGAGTCGGTGACCCCGGTGTGGAAGTTCAGCGCGTCGGCGATCTGGTCCACGATGATGTTGTTGGTGACCTTCACGTTCCGCATCGGGCCGTCGAACCAGACGCCGACCTTGGTGTGCCGGATGTGCAGCCCGTCGATGGTCGAGTCGCTCATCGCGCCGCCGATGCCGTTCACCTGATCGGTGTCGATCCGCTCCCGTACGTCGCCCTCGATGGCGAAGCCGGACAGGTGCACGTTACGGCTGCCGCCGTCGGCCGCGTCCCTGCCGTAGAAGCCGACGCCGGTGTGCACCGAGCCGTCCGGGGCCGGCGGGTCGAGCGCCACCTCCCGTCCCTTGATCACCGTGTACCAGTTGCCGGCGCCCTCGATCGTCACGTCGTCGACGATGATGTGCCGATTGACCTGGTACGTGCCCGGCGGAATGTAGACGGTCAACCGGGCGCGCTTGGCGAAGGCGATGGCCCGGTCTATGGCGTCGGCGGAGTCCCGTCGGCCGGTCGGGTCGGCGCCGAAGGCGAGCACGTTCGCGGCGAGCAGTCGCACCTTCGGCGGGGCGACAAGTTCCGAGTCGAGTAGGTCGATCACGGTCCAGGCGGCGTTGCTGCCGGCCGGCGCGGTCAGTCGGATCTTGTCACCGGCCCGGTAGGTGCGGTCGAGCCGGAGCCGCTGCTCGTCGTAGAAGTGCATCGGCCGGAACGGCTTGGCGATCGTCGGGAACGGCGTGGTCGCCGCCGGTACGCAGGAGCACTCGGTGATCCACCAGTCCGGGTGCAGCAGGTCGGCGTCGGGGTCGTTGCTGAACGGGTACTGGTTGTAGAGCCAGGCGTACTCCGAGGTGAGCGTCATCGTCTGCCGGGCTTTGCCGTTCACCGTGACGTGCAGCGGTGCGGTGATCCCGCCGCCGTCCGGCGCGTCCGGGATGCTGTAGCGGACCGTGATCGCGTTGGCCGCCTTCGGCAGAGTGAACTCGACGTGCTGCCCGGGAGTGAGGCGTACCGCCGACCGGCCGGACGCCTCCGCCGGCAACGTGTACGCCGTCCGGTCCGGGCCGATCACGGTGCCGTTGGTCCGGGCGTGCTCGGCCTCCTGTTCGAGGAAGGCGACGCTGGCACCCCGGCCGGCGACGAGCGCGGGGTCGAGGCCGGCCCGGGTGACGACCGGTGCGGGACCGCTGCGCCCGGTCGCCTCGCCGGCCGCTGACGCCGGGGCTCCGGGAATGACGGCCGAGACACCGATTCCTATCAGGGTTGCCGCCGCGAGCCAGCGGGCTGGTCGCTCGGATCGTTGCGCCGGAGGTCCGATGATGCTGCTGCGTGACATCGGGGAACTCGTTTCTCTGGGAGGTGGTGATCCTTCTGGTGGGGCGGTGGGCGGTGACGCCCGCCGACGCCCGAGGCGGAGGATCCCTCCCCAGTGGCCGTATGGCCGCCACACTTCGTACAGAGGCAGGAAATCGAGCTAGCTCGCGTCATGTTATTGCAGAAAACTGTCCACATTCAAGCGTCAGTCTGTCGCGTATCGTGCGGCACTTGGGGGGATCAGGATGGTCTTGCCCCGGGTTCGGCCGGCCTCGGCAGCCCGGTGCACCGAGGCCAACTCGGCCAGCGGGCGGGCGTCGGCGACCTCCACCCGGACGATGCCGGCGTCCACCAGTCCGACCAGCTCGGTGAGCTGCCCCGGATCGTTGCGGACCACGAACCGCGTCGTCCGGACCGGTGAACCTGCCGGCGCCTCGACCGGTCCGGTCGCGGAGACCAGGATCCCGCCCGGCCGGACCAGCGCCAGCAGCGCCGCCCCCTGCGCCGGGTCGACCGGTACCAGGTTGAGCAGCGCGTCGACGGGCTCGTCCAGCGCCTCGGCCAGCGGGGTCACCGTGTAGTCGACGATCACGTCGGCGCCGAGTCGGCGTACCGGATCGGCGCTGCGCGGGCTCGCGGTCGCGATCACGTACGCCCCGGCGTGCTTCGCGAGCTGCACGGCGATGCCGCCGATGCCGCCGCCCGCGCCGTTGACGAACACCCGCTGGCCGGGGGTGAGGCGGGCGTGCTCGTACACCGCCTGCCAGGCCGTGAGCCCGGCGACCGGCAGGACGGCGGCGTGCGCCAGCGGCAGCGTGTCGGGTGCCGGCACCACCGTGCCGGCCGCCGCGACCACGAAGTCCGCCGCCGCGCCGCCGGTGTCGACCCGACCCACCACCCGGTCCCCGACGGCCGGCGTCCGCACGCCGCCGCCGACCTCGACGACCGTGCCGGCCACATCCCAACCCAACGTGTACGGCAACTCCAGCGCGAAGATCGAGTGCAGCAGTCCCATCCGCAGACCGATGTCGGACGGGTTGAACGAGGTGGCGGCCACCTCGACCAACACCTCGCCGTCGCCGGGGACCGGCTGGGGGACCTCGTCGTGGCGGATCACGGACGCGTCGCCGTATTCGTGGATTCGTGCGGCTCTCATGCAACCGAACCTATGGCGCCGACCCGAGACGACCCATGCTCGCCGATCCCTGATTCATACTCGACCGTCTCGCCCCGGATACCGTTGCCGGCGTGGACGTGCTCAGTGACGTGGTGGCGGTGATGCGTACCGGCCGGCCCAGGTCGGCCCGGCTGGCCTGGCACGCCCCGTGGGCGCAGGAGTTCGGGCCGGTACCCGGATCCGCCGGCTTCCAGGTGATTCTCGGCGGCCCCTGCTGGCTGGTCCGGCCGGAGACCGAACCGGTGCCGCTGGCCGCCGGAGACGTGCTCTTCCTGCCGCACGGGCGCGGGCACATCCTGGCCGACAGCCCGTCGACCCGGCCGACCGCACCCGCCTGCGACCCCGCCGACGCCCGGCCCCTCGCCCGGTACGCCGTCGACACGGTCGATCCTCCCGACACCCTCGAAGGGGCGCCCGGGGTCACGGTGACGCTCTGCGGGGCGTACGAACTCGACCCGGCCCGTACCCATCCGCTGCTGGACGACCTGCCCGAGCTGATCCACCTGCCCGCGCACCTCGGCCGGTACCCCGGGCTGCGGTCCACCGTGGACCTGCTCGCCGCCGAACTCGCCGTACCCCGGCTCGGCACCGACGCCATCGTGCCGGCGCTGCTCGACACGCTGCTGCTGTTTATCCTGCGCGCCTGGTTCGAGGGGGCGCCGGCCACCGGCACCGGTACCGGCTGGGCGGCGGCGCTGCGCGACCCGGTCACCAATACGGCGCTGCGGGCCATCCACCGGGAGCCCGCTCGACAGTGGACGGTCGCGACGCTGGCCGCCGAGGCCGGACTCTCCCGGGCGCCGTTCGCCCGCCGGTTCGCCGCCCTGCTCGGCCAGCCGCCGTTGGCGTACCTCACCTGGTGGCGGATGACCACCGCCGCCCGGCTGCTCCGGGAGTCCGACGCGTCACTGGCCGCCGTCGCCCGGCAGGTCGGCTACGCCTCCGAGTTCGCCTTCGGTGCCGCGTTCAAACGCCGGTACGGCGTCGCCCCCGGCCGGTACCGACGGGGCGTCGACCAGGGAGTGTCGTGAGAGCGGTACCAGTCGTTATGTTGCCCGGCATGGAGATCCGCCCGTACCGGTCCGGTGACCGGGCCGCCGTGCACGACATCTGCATCCGTACCGCCGACGCGGGGCAGGACGCCTCCGGCTCGTACGCCGACCCGGGCATCCTGCCGCAGATCTTCGCCCACCCGTACGCCGAACTGGAGCCGGAGTTGGCGTTCGTCGTCGACGACGGCGGGCAGGCCGTCGGCTACGTGCTCGGTACCGCCGACACCGAGGTCTTCGTCCGGCGGTTCCGGGCCGAGTGGCTGCCCCGGGTCGCCGACCGCTATCCGGCTCCGGCCGGCGAGCCGGGCAACCCGGACGAGTTCATGGCCCACCTGCTGCACACCCCGGAGCGGATGATCCTGCCGGACCTCAAGGACCATCCGGCACACCTGCACATCGACCTGCTCCCCGGCCATCAGCGCGCCGGGTACGGCCGGGCTCTGGTCGACACCTTCGTCGCGGCGCTGCGCCGGGCCGGCGTGTCCGGCCTGCACGTCGGGATGGTCACCGCCAACCGTCCGGCCCGGGCCTTCTACGACCGGCTCGGCTTCCACGTCATAGACGTCGCCGACCCTGGCCCGCTCACCTATCTCGGCCTCCGCTTCTGACAGGTTCGGGCGGCGGGGGAACAGTCCAGTCCCGCTCTCCGCCGGGCGAGCGGGAGAGCCAATTCGGGCGGCGGGGGAGCAGTCCCGCTCTCCGCCGGACGAGCGGGAGAGCCAAGCAACGCCCCGCCCTGCCGGACCGGCGCGGCGGGGGCGAGCCGAGCCCCGGCGAGCGGCACGGCCCGGCCGGAACCGGTGCCGGGATCGAGCGGTTCCCATAAACTGCGCGGATGCTCCCGAACCTCAGCGGTGCGGCGGCCGACCGCGCCGAGCAACGTCTACGGGACCAGACCGTGCTGTGGCTGACCACGGTCAGCCCGTCGGGCCAGCCGCAGACCTCACCGGTGGGGTACGCCTGGAACGGGCAGACCTTCCTGATCCTCAGCAAGCCCGGCATCGCGAAGGTACGCAACCTGCGCCGCAACCCCAGGGTCGCGATGCACCTGGATCTCGACACCGAGGCGGAGGAATACACAGTCCTCACCATCGAGGGGATCGCCGAACTCGACGCGGCACCGCCGGGCGTGCCCGCGCCACTGACCCGGGACGAGGTCACCGGCTATCTGGACAAGCACCTGGAGTCGATGCGTTGGGCCCAGGTGACCCCGGAACAGACCTTCGCGGACTACTCCACAGTGATCCGGGTGACGCCGACCCGGGCCCGCTGTTACTGAGCCCACCGCCTAAATGGGTGGGTACGTTCCGGTCCCGTCGGTAGCCTGGGTCCGTGCCCCCGCAGCTCCCGCACCCCGATCCGGGAGTGCCGGACACCCGGGGACCACTGCGCTACATCTGGTGGCTGGTGCGCAGCCAACCCCTGCGCGTGCTGCGGGGCAGCCTGGTCGGCACGGCCTGGATGGTCGGACTGGCGCTGCGGCCGTACCTCGTCTCCCGGGCGATCGACGACGGGCTGCGAGCCGGCGACAGAGCCGCCCTGCTCGGCTGGGTCGCCGCGATCGTCGTCGCCGGGTTCGGGCTGGCCCAACTCGGGATCATGCGACACCGCACGATGACGTTCATCCGGGAGGACGCGAGCGCCCGCTCCGCCGCCGTACTGCTGCGGCAGCTCTCCCGGATCGGCGCGGTACTGCCGCGTAAGCTCGCCGCCGGTGAGGTGGCCACGGTCGGCGGCTCCGACGTCACCACCATCTCGCACGTGTTGACGGTGACCGGTCCGGGCGTCGGCGCTATCGTCGCGTACGCGGTCGTCGCGGTGGTCCTCTGGTCGGTCTCCCCGCTCCTCGCGCTCTGCGTACTGCTCGGTGTGCCGGCCGTCGCCCTCCTGGTCGGGCCGCTGCTGCGCCGGCTGGACCGGGCCGAGTCCGTCTACCGGCAGCGGCAGGGCATCCTCACCACCCGGGCCGGGGACATCGTCGCCGGGCTGCGGGTACTCGCCGGGGTCGGCGGCCGGGACCTGTTCGCCAGCCGGTACGCGGCCCGGTCCCAGGAGCTGCGGGCCGAGGGCTACCGGGTGGGCGCGGTCGGTAGCTGGATCGAGGCGCTGACCGCCGCGATCCCGGCCAGCTTCCTCGCCGCGGTGGTCTGGCTGGCGGCCAGGATGGCGGTCGAGGGCGACATCACCATCGGGCAACTCGTCGCCGTCTACGGGTACGTCGCGGTCCTGGTCGTCCCGGTGTGGTTCCTGCTGGAGGCGAGCTACCAGATGATCCGGGGCCGGGTCGCGGCCCGCCGGGTCGTCGCCCTGCTCAGGCTGACCCCGGACGACGTAGGCGCGTCGGGGGACGGGCCCGCGCCGACCGGCCTCGCCGACCTGCACGACCCGGCCACCGGCCTGACCGTTCCCGGCGGCCGGCTGGTCGGGGTCGCCGCCGCCGACCCGGCCGAGGCGACCGCCCTGGCCGACCGGCTGGGTAGGTACGTGCCCAGCGCCGCGACCTGGGGCGGAATGCCACTCGGCGGGATCGCGCTGCCCGAGGTGCGGGACCGGATCCTGGTCGCCGACCACGACTCCTACCTCTTCGCCGGGACACTGCGGGAAATCCTGCACGGTGGACGGCGGCACGAGGACGCCGAACTGCGGGCCGCCCTGCGGGTCGCCTCCGCCGAGGACGTGGTGGACGCCCTGCCCGAGGACCTCGACACGGCGATCGACACCCGGGCCCGTCGGCTCTCCGGCGGCCAGCGGCAGCGCGTACGGCTGGCCCGGGCGCTGCTCGCCGAACCGGAGGTGCTGATCCTGATCGACCCGACGTCGGCGGTGGACGCGCACACCGAGGCGCGGATCGCGCAGCGGCTCCGGGCAGCCCGGGCCGGCCGGACCACCGTGCTGCTGGCCACCTCGCCGTTGCTGCTCGGGCACGTCGACGAGGTGGCGTACCTGCGCGACGGCCGGGTCGTCGACACCGGCAGCCACGCCGAACTGCTGGACCGCAACCCCGGCTACCGGGCGCTGGTCTCCCGCGACGGCGAGCCGGTGCCGGCCGGCGGGTCCGCCGACGGCGAGGGGGTGCTGCGGTGACCGGGCTGCCGGTGGCGGACCCGGCCACGGTACGCCGGGCCGCGCGGGACCTGATCGCCCAGGACCGCCGGGCCGTCGCCGTCGTCGTGGTGCTGCACGTCGCGGCCACCGTCACCGGGTTGGCCGCACCGTGGCTGGTCGGCGTCATCGTCGACCGGGTGGTGGCCGGCACCGAGATCGGCACGGTGGACCGGCTGGCGATGGCGATCGCCGGCTGCCTGCTCGGCCAGGCGGTGCTGTCCCGCTACGCCCAGTACGCCGGGCACCGGTTCGGTGAGCGGGCGGTGGCCCGGCTGCGCGAGGAGTTCATCCGGCGGACGCTCGCCCTGCCGGTCTCCGTCGTCGAGCGGGCCGGTACCGGCGACCTGGCCACCCGCAGCTCGGTCGACGTCGGCACGGTCGGGGTCACGGTCCGCGAGGTGGTGCCGACCGTGGTGATCGCCTCGGCGCAACTGACCCTGCTGTTCGGGGCGATCTTCCTGTTGCACCCGTTGCTCGGGGTGGCGGCGCTGGCCGGGCTGCCGTCGATCGTCGCGGTGACCCGCTGGTACCTGCGCCGGGCGTCCACGGCGTACCTCGCCGAGGGTGCGGCCTCGGCGGAACTGACCGAGACGTTGACCACCACCGCCGAGGGGGCCCGGACGGTCGAGGCGCTCCGGCTCACCGACGAACGTGTCGCGCACGGCCGGGCCCGGATCGGCCGGGTCTGGGCCACCCGGCGGCGTACCCTCCGGCTGCGGTCGGTCTTCTATCCGGTGGTGGAGTCGAGCTATCCGCTGCCGATCGCGGCGGTGCTGCTCGTCGGCGGGCTCTGTCTCGACGGTGGACTGGTCAGTCTCGGCGAGGTGGTCGCCGCCGCGCTCTACCTCCAGCAGGCGATCGGCCCGCTGGACCAGATCCTGCAATGGACGGAACAGGCGCAGCGCGGCCTCGCCTCGTTCGCCCGGGTGCTCGGCGTCGGTCAGGTGCCGCCGGAGCCGCGCGGCCGGACGTCCGCACCGACCGGGCGGCAGCTCGTGGTCCGGGCCGCCCGGTTCGGCTACGCCGACGGCCCCGACGTGCTGCACGGCATCGACCTGGCGGTCCGGCCCGGCGAACGGCTGGCCGTCGTCGGGCCGTCCGGGGCCGGGAAGTCGACGCTGGCCCGGCTGCTGGCCGGGATCGACCGCCCCCGACACGGCGAGGTGAGCATCGGCGGCTGCCCGGTCACCGACCTCGACCCGGCGGAACGGCGCCGCCGGATCGCCCTGGTCACCCAGGAGCACCACGTCTTCATCGGGTCGCTGCGGGACAACCTCGCCTTCGCCGCCCCGGACGCCACCGACGCACAGATGCGGTCGGCGCTGGTCGCGGTCGGTGCCGACTGGTACGCCGAGCTGCCCGACGGGCTCGACACCGAACTCGGGGACGGGGCCCGGGAGCTGAGTCCCGCCGACGCGCAGCAGCTCGCCCTGGCCCGACTCGTGCTAGCCGACCCGCACACGCTGATCCTCGACGAGGCGACCGCCGCGCTGGACCCGAGTACGGCCCGGCGTACCGAGCGGGCGTTGGGTGCGGTGCTGGCCGGGCGTACGGTGATCGCGATCGCACACCGGCTGAACACCGCACACGACGCGGACCGGGTGGCGGTGATGGAGGACGGCCGGATCAGCGAGCTGGGCAGCCACGACGAGCTGATCCGGGCCGACGGCGCGTACGCCGCCCTCTGGCGCTCCTGGCACGGCTGACCGTTCCGACGAAGGGCGGTCTACCGCAGCGCCCGGAAGAAGGCGCGTACGTCGGCGGTGAAGAGGTCGGGTTCCTCCATCGCGGCGAAGTGGCCGCCCCGGTCGTACTCGGTCCAGTGCACGATGTTGTTGTCCCGGGCGGCGAGCCGGCGTACCGGTGCGGCGACGTCTCCGCCGAAGACCGCGACCCCGGTCGGCACGGTGAGCCGGCGCGGACCCTGGTCGCCGGCCGGATGGGCGGCCTCGTAGTAGTAGTTCGCCGACGAGCCGGCCGTGTCGGTGAGCCAGTAGAGCATCACGTTCGTCAGCAGCAGATCCCGGTCGACCGCGTCCTCCGGGACGTCGGCGGCGTCGGTCCACTCCTTGAACTTCTCCACTATCCAGGCGAGTTGCCCGACCGGCGAGTCGGTCAGCGCGTAGCTCAGCGTCTGCGGGCGGGTGCCCTGGATCCTGGCGTACCCGGACATCTCGGGTTCGGCCCGGAGCAGCCGGTCCAGCCGGGCCCGGTCGGCGTCGGTCAGCGCCGCCGCCTCGGCCGGGTCGCCGGAGGGGAGCGTGAGCAGGGTGTTCAGGTGCACTCCGAGGACGTGTCCGGCGTCGAGGATGCCGAGTTCCCGGCTGATCGCGTGACCCCAGTCGCCGCCCTGCGCGCCGTACCGGGCGTAGCCGAGCCGGCGCATCAGCTCGGCCCAGGCCCGGGCGACCCGGCCGACGTCCCAGCCCGGCTCGGCCAGTGGACCGGAGAGCCCGAACCCGGGAATGGAGGGTACGACCAGGTGGAACGCGTCGGTCGGCTCGGCACCGTACCGGCGCGGGTCGGTGAGCGGGCCGAGCACGTCGAGGAACTCCACGATCGACCCGGGCCAGCCGTGCGTCACCACCAGCGGCAGCGCGTCGGGCTCCGGCGAGCGTACGTGCAGGAAGTGCACCCGGGCGCCGTCGATCGTGGTGGTGAACTGCGGTATCCCGTTGAGTCGGGACTCCTGCCGGCGCCAGTCGTAGCCGGTCCGCCAGTACTCGACGAGTTCCCGCAGGTAGCGCAGTGGCACCCCGCGCCGCCAGGGGGTGTCCGGGATCTCGGTCGGCCAGCGTGTCCCGGCCAGCCGTCGGCGCAGCTCGGCCAGTTCGGCATCGGCCACCTCCAGCCGGTACGGCCGGATGCCCGCCTCGGCGCGGACCGTCGTGGCGCCGCCGGTCACGACCGCTCCCCGTCGGCGTGCTGCGGCTCGGCCGTGCTGGCGTGCTGGGGCTCGTTGCCGTCGGCGTGCTGGGGCTCGGCGGTGGCGGCGTGCTGGGGCTCGTTGCCGTCGGTGTGCTGCGGCTCGGCGGTGGCGGCCTCCCGCTCACCGAGCCAGCGGGTGTGGGTCTCCCAGGCCGACTGTTTGCTGGTGGCGAGGGCGGCGCCGATCTGCGTCCAGGAGGCACCGGTCGCGCGGGCGGTGCGGACCGTCAACTGCCGGCCGTAGGCCGCCTTCCGCACGAGCACCTCGCCCAGGGCGAGCAGCTCCAACGCCTCCTCCCGGCTCAGTGGCCGGGCGTCGGGGTCGTCCGTCTCGGTCTCGTCGTCGGGGTCGCCGGTGGCCGGGGCGAGGGCGTCCCGGAGCCGGAGCTGGTCGTATCGGGCGGCGGCCGTCAGCAGGGTGAACCGCTGTTCCAACTCGTCGGGAGTGCTCATGCACCCCACTCTGCCGTCAAGTCACCCTAACGTCAAGCTAACCTGACGTCAGGGTGACTTGACGAGGAGCTACGAGTGCGTGAGCGTGGTCTGATGAGAAGTTGCGAGGTGCGTCAGCGTGGCTAGGAGGTGGAGCCGGCCGGCGTAGCCTTCTCGACCAGCGACGGCTGCTCGACGCCGGCACCGGAAAGGTCCGAGGCAGCGGCGAGCTCGGCCCGGCGCCAGAGCTCCCACATCAGCTCCACCGGAAGCTGACGGTGCCGGGCCGCCGTCTCCCGGACGGTCGGATGCCCCGGGTGCGGGTCGTGGCCCGGCAGCGGACTCGGGTCGGCGAGCCGGGCCTCGAACTCCGCCCGC
Source organism: Plantactinospora endophytica (assembly GCF_016862915.1). Classification (GTDB taxonomy): domain Bacteria; phylum Actinomycetota; class Actinomycetes; order Mycobacteriales; family Micromonosporaceae; genus Plantactinospora; species Plantactinospora endophytica. The sequence continues at coordinate 372,105 of NZ_BONW01000002.1, forward strand.
GACGGCGTGGCCGGTGGGTCGAGCCGGGCGGCCAGCGCCGGATCGGGATCGTCCGCCAGCAGCGCCAACTGCGCCTCGGTCAGCCGATCCGAGAGGTACGCGAGCCAGCGGTGGGAGCTGTCGTCCGAACGCACGAGCTGGTCGACGACCTCGGCCGGGAACCGGGGATTACGGACCATCGCGACCGCACTGCGGCCACTCCAGGTCCGGACCATCTCCACCAGCAGCTCCACCGGTACCCGCTCGGGATTGTGCTCGGCCAGCAGCAGCCGGACCGCGAAGTCCTCGTCGGTCGCGAGCCGTCGTACCGTCTCCGGCGCCAGCCCGGGAATGCCGGCCACCGTCCGGCGGTAGCGGACGTGCCGGGCCCGCGAGTACCTGTCGAGCAGCTCCACGTCGTCGCGGTGCTCCCACAGCCACTCGACCGGGTACGTCCGCAACTGCCGGTCCCGGGTGTCGTCGATCCCGTTCACGAACTCGATCGGCAGATGGCTGCGGTTCAGCAGCGCCGCCGTGACCCCCGGGTCCGAATCGCGGGCGAGCCGCCCGACCAGGTCGTGGGGGAGATCGGGGTTGCCTGCCACCGCACGCCGAACCTGGGGGTCGGGATCGGTGACCAGGGTGTGCGCGAGTTCCGGAGTCAGCGGGACGACGGGCACGGCCGCCAGCCGGACGTCCGGGTCGGCGAGGAGCTGCGGAACGAGGTCCGACGGCGGCCGGAAACGCTCGGTCCGCAACGCCTGGCGGCGTACGTCGGCGTCCGGGTGCGCCAACAGCCGGTGGTACGTCCCGGTCGCCTCGTCATCCGCGCCGAACCGGAGGATCGCCCGGTCCCGCAGTTGCGGGTGGGCCCGCCGGGCAACCGCCCGCTTGAGCTGTTCCGGTGCCTCCGGACTGGTCAGCAGCTCGCCCTGGACCATCGGGTCGTCGTCCCGGGCCAGGACGGCGTACGCCGCCTCCGGGACGTAGTACGGCAGTCGGTTGAGCACCTCCTGCGGCCGGACCACGATCCACAACCGGACCTGTGGATCCGGGTCGCCGGCCAACCGCACCAGCAGTTCGTCGGAAATGAGGCAGCAGGCCAGTTCCTGGCGTACCCGGGCATGGGCACTGTCGGCGAGCACGGTCGCCACCGGGAGCGACATCGGCGTGTACCGGCGAGCGGCGATCAGGTCGAGTTGGAGTTGCCTGTCGTTCGTCGCGGCCATCGCGATCAGCAGGTCGTCGGGGACGGACGGGTTGGCGGCCAGGGCGGGGGCGATCCAGCGGTCGTCAGTCACGAGCGTCGAGTTTAGGAACGCAAAACCGCTGGTCAACAGGGCTGTTTGCCCGAGTGGCCGGGGTTGGGTCCTGCGGTACGCTATCGGTGGCGTTAACTCCGGTCGCGGTACGCACCCGAGCCCGAGTCCCCGGTGTGTCGTTAGTCCACGACGACGGCCTTCACCGCGACCAAGGAGCATTCGGTGCCGACTCGACTCAATCCCTATCTCAGCTTCAACGGCAATGCCCGCGAGGCGATGGAGTTCTACCAGCGCGTCTTCGGCGGCATGTTGACGGTCAACACGTTCGGCGAGTTCGGCACCGAGGGCGCGCAGGCCGACCAGGTCATGCACGCGATGCTGGAGACGGACAGCGGGTTCACCCTGATGGGCTCGGACGTGCCGCCCGAGATGGACTACACCCCGGGCAACACCATCACGGTGAGCCTGAGCGGCGACGACGGCGACGAGTTGCGCGGCTACTGGACCGCGCTCTCCGACGGCGGCATCGTCGCGGTTCCGCTCGAACCGCAGATGTGGGGCGACGAGTTCGGCGCCTGCGTCGACCGGTTCGGCATCTCCTGGATGGTCAACATCTCCTCGCCGCGTACCTGAGCGAGCCCTGGCGGCTCGCTCCGTCAACGATCCAGGACGTAGCCGTGCTCGGTCAGCACTTCGCGGAGGGCGGCGAAGAGCGCGTCCAGTTCCGGGTCGCTCCTACCGGCCGGGTCGGGACCGAACAGGATCATCGCCATGGGTGGGTCGCCCTGCTCCTCCAGCCAGATGGCCGACCTGTTCCTGCCGGGCAGGTACTCGATGTAGCGACCATGTCGCCCGTCCTCCCGCGACCAGGTCGGCGCCTCGGCTCCCTCGCCAGGCGTACGCACCCGGTGGACCGTCGCCCCGGGCTCGTTCACCGGTACGGGATAACGTGCGGTCGGCCTGTTGTTGTACGGCAGCACCCCGGGCGGGTACTGGAGGTACGTTACCTCCGTCGCGGGCTCGTTCTGCAACGGTTGGCACACCAGCCGCAGCAGGGCAGGACGGTCCGGCGAATCCGCCTTGAGCACGGTCTGCATCGTCCAGGTCGGGCACTCCGCGTCCGACCAGTAACTCCGATGAGCCAGCAGTGGCAGGCCCACCGGGACCTCCGGGGTCGGCGTCCCCGGGTTGTCGGTCGGCGCGACCGGGGACGGCTCGCCGCCGGTCGTCGGCTCACCGCCGGTCGACGGTGCGGCGGCCGGCCGGGAGGCGGCCGGTTCCGTCCCGGCCGTCAGGAACAGGGTCAGCAGCGTCGCCAGCAGCGCACCGCCGAGCGCGCACCAGGTGTCCCGCTGCCGCCGGGGCCTGGAGTCGGCGGTCCAGGCCGCCACCGCCCGCCGCGTGCTCCACCAGGTCCAGAGCCAGTCCGAGGTGCTCTCAGCGGCAGTGCTTCCGGCGGCGGTGCTTCCTCCAGCGGTGCTTCCTCCAGCGGTGCTTCCGGTGGCGGTGCTTCTTCCGGCAGTGCTTCCTCCGTCGTCCGGCGAGAGTCGCGCCGATCCCGATCCCGGCGTCGGTGCGGATGCCGGGCCGGAGCGCGGTTCGGGACCGGGATTTGATCCCGTTCCCGGGTGGGACGATCCGCTTCCCGGCTGCGAAGGTCTCGTTCCCGGCTGGGACGATTCCGTTCCCGGCTGGGACGCGGCCGAGATGGCGAAGGCGGCGCGGGTGGCCGCCCACCACGGCCAAGTGCCGATCAACGTCAGCCACTCGGGACGGGTCTGGAGCAGACGGTGCGCAAGCTCGGGATCGTCCGGGTGGATCGCGGCCAGCAGGGTTATGCCGTGCCAGGGTGACAGTTGCCGCAGTATCGCGTCGCGCGACTCGGGCTGCCACTGGGCGCGTCGCAGCAGGTCACCGGCGACGGCCGGCCGCAACTGCTCGACGCAACGGGCCGCTCGCGCCGGGTCCGTGGCGGCCAGGGCGTGCAGCACCTCGACCGCCGTCCCACCGGAGATCTCACCCAGCCAGGTCCAGTTGCCGGTCGCGGTCATCAGCAACGCGACGCGTTCGGCAGCCATGCCCGCGAGCAGCGTCGCCCGGTGCGACCGGCTCGTCCGGGCGAGCAGCCGGGCCAGGTGTCCGGGAGGCATCGCGTCGAGCCACTGCCGAACCGACGGCGCGAGTGTCTCCTGGCCGAGAAGGCGGCGTACGACACTCATCCGGATCTTCGCCATGTTCCAGAGGTGCCGGGCGGCCCGCTCCGGCTCCATCGGGGCGAGCACCGAACCGACGTCGGGGAGTTCGCAGAGTACCGACGCTGTTGCCGGGCCGAAGCGCAGCTCGTCGAGTACCCCCGGGTTGTCCCGGGGCAGGATCCGGGCGGCATCGGCGGGACCGGCCAGGGTGCCGTCGGCCGGGGTCGCTGCGGCGACGCGTTCGACGACGCCTGCGGCCTCCCGCGCACCGCCGTCCGATCTGGCAAGGGCGGCGAGCAGCCGTGCGGCGTTGCCGGCGTCCATCCTGGCCAGGACGGATGCGCGCAGCGGCCCGTCGAGGGACCGCAGCAGCGGGAGGGCGTGCGCGGTACCCATCGGCTTGAGATGGTTGGCGCATTCACCCGGGCCGTCCGACTCCGCCATCGCCACGAGGAAGGATGTCGCCAGTTCCGGTGCGATGCTGCGCAGGAGCAGGCGACGGATGTCGCCGTCGGACTCCTTGCGGAACACCGTGTAGGCGTGCCCCGGGTCGTCCGTCTCCAGAAGCCTGCGGTGGTCGTCGACGGAAAGCCTCGACTGGCTGTTCAGGTCGATCTTGTTGATGCTGGCTGCGGTTATTCCGTCGCCGATGCCGATGATCGTGGAATGCTCGACCCGATGCTGGGGCGTCGGGTCAGGATCCGTCGGCTCGGTCACGATCGGCCCGGCGGTGTGCTGTCGGAGGATCGTTGCCCGGCCGGCGGCCCCGGGTTCTGGTTGACCTCGCCGATGATCGCGGCCGTGATGCCCGAGCCCGTGCCGATGATCGTCGAATTCTTCACCGTCTGGTTTCGGACGGGCTGGCTGCCCGGTCCGGTCGCCGGGCTACCGGCCGCCTGTTTCACCAGCGACGCGCCGATGGTGCCGGCCAGGCCGAACACGGCCACGGCGATGGAGGTGGCGATGGTCCACTTGAAATGGTTGCCGGAGGCGAGTCGCAGGACCGTCACCATCGTGATCGCGGCGGCCAGGCCACCCACCAGGACGACCCCGGCCCACCTCGCCGTCTTCTTCACCCTGCACCTCCAGAAACGGGAATTCCGGCCGGCGACCCGATCGGCGACCGCGACTGTTCGATGGAATGTGCTTCGGCGATGTGCCGAGCAGAGGGTTCGCGAATGATCAATTCAGTGTGGTCCAGGAACTGCCGGTTCCCCGTATCCGCTTGCCGATCATGCGAGGGTGCCGATGCGGCACGCTTTTGGCGTACGTCAATTGTCCTGAGCCTGTCAACGGCTGAGATCCGGCGTTCGGACGCGGTTCGGGACCTGCCGGCCGAGCGCCGACTCGTTCCATCGCCGGAGGCGGCACGACAGCCGTCCGGGTCACCGCCCGCCGCTGTCTATGCTTGGCAACCATGCCCGAGGGTCACACCGTCCACCGCCTGGCAGCCCGACACCAGGAGCTGTTCGGCGGGGAGAAGGTGCTGGCCAGCAGCCCGCAGGGACGGTTCGCCGAGGGAGCCGCGCTGCTCTCCGGCGCCGTACTCGACAGCACGGAGGCGTACGGGAAGCACCTGCTGCACCACTACGACGGCGGGCAGGCGCTGCACGTACACCTGGGGCTCTACGGGAAGTTCGCCGACGGGGACGGTGAGCCGCCGGCTCCGGTCGGCCAGGTCCGGTTGCGGCTGCACACCGATCTGCACTGGCTGGACCTGCGCGGCCCGACCGCCTGCGAGCTGCTGTCGCCGCCCGAGGTCGACGTGCTGCGGGCCCGGCTGGGCGCCGACCCGCTACGGGCGGACGCCGACCCGGCGGTGCCGTACGCCCGGATCCGGCGCAGCCCCACCCCGCTCTTCGCGCTGCTGCTCGACCAGTCGGTGGTGGCCGGCACCGGGTTGATCTTCGTGACCGAGGCGCTGTTCCGGGCCGGCCTGCCGCCCACCACGCCCGGCCGGGAGCTGACCGAACAGGGCTGGTTCGGCATCTGGGCAGACCTGGTGGAGTTGATGGGTACGGCCGTCGAGACCGGCCGGATCGACACCGTGCACGCCCGGCACCTGCCCGAGGCGATGGGCCGGCCGCCCAGGGTCGACCGGCACGGCGGCGAGGTGTACGTCTACCGCCGTGCCGGACTGCCCTGCCACGTCTGCGGTACCGCAGTCCTCCGGGCCGACCAGGCCGGCCGGAACTCGTACTGGTGCCCGCGCTGCCAGCGACCGCCGCGCCGGTCCCGCGCCAAGCACTGACCGGGGCCCACGGGCGACCGCTGGCCGACGCACCGCCGGTCCGGCGCCAAGCACTGAACGGGCCACGGACCGCAGGGGGTGGCAGGGCAGCCGGCACCGGTCAGGGTGTGACGCGGCGGATGGTCAGGTAGCCGGCTCCGGCCAGTAGCGCGGCCAGCAGCACCGGCCAGCCGACGAACCAGGCCGCCATCGGCTGGTCGGTCAGCCAGCGGCCGATTCCGTCCCAGAGGTCCAGCCAGGTGATCAGCACGGCGAGCCCGGCCAGCACCAGCAGGGTGCCGGTGGAGAGCAGCCACATCCCGGTCAGCCCGAACCGCTTGTAGAAGACCGCGACGAAGATCCCCAGGAAGCCGAGCAGGATGAACGGCATCGTGTAGATCGCGATCTGGAGCAACGGGTTCTGCTGGTCGATGAAGTTCAGGCCGAAGAAGCGCAGTCTGATCCCCCAGCCGTCGGTGGCGTCCTCCAGCAGTTGGCAGAGGAAGAGCAGGATGCCGAAAACGACGGACTGGACGACCAGGAAGAGCGCGGTGGCCAGGTAGAAGGTCCGACGGATCACGCTCAGCGCCATACTAAACGGCAGCAACTGCGTGATCCAGTTGATGCTGGTGACGAAGACGACGATGTAGATCGATATCAGGGCGCCCGTCGTCGGGTTGTCCTCGATGTCGCCGATCGCCAGGAAGACGGCGTAGTTCACCGCGAAGATCATTATCAGCAGCAACCAGGGCCAGCCCACGGTGTTCTGCCAGCCGACCAGTTGCACCCGGGTCACCGTCAGCACGCGGTTCATCGGAGGGTCTCCTTCTTCCGGGTACCGGTGGTGGTGGCGTCGCCGGAGCGGGCGTGCGCGGTGGTGAGTCGAACGACGATGTCCTGGAGCGAGACCGCTTCCAGGTCCAGCCCGAGCGCCTTCGCCCTGGCGCGCTCGGCGGTGCCGAAGGTGCCGCGCAGGGTCGCCCGGGCGTACCGGCCGAGGATCTCCCGGTGCAGTTCCTCGTACTCGGCGGCGAGTTCGTCGACGGCGCTGCCCGGCCCGGCGACGGTGACCACCTGGCCACGCAGGTCCTCGGCGGTGGTGTCCAGCAGCACCCGGCCCTGGTCCAGCAGGAGTACGTGTTCGAGCAGCTCGCCGACCTCGTCGATGAGGTGGGTGGAGAGCACCACGGTCCGGGGGTGCTCGGCGTAGTCGGTGAGCAGGTGGTCGTAGAAGAGGTGCCGGGCGACGGCGTCGAGACCGAGGTACGGCTCGTCGAAGAGGGTCAGCGGGGCCCGGGAGGCGAGCCCGATGATGATCCCGAGCATCGAGTGCATGCCCCGGGACAGCTTCCGGACCTGCCGGTTCAGCGGCAGCCGGAAGTCCGCCAGCAGTGCCTGCGCGAAGTCCTCGTCCCAGCCGGGGAAGAGCAGCCGGGCGGACTCCAGCGCGTGCCGCACCTTGAAGTACTGCGGGTAGGTCTGGCTCTCCTTGATGAAGCAGACCCGGGACATCACGGTCTCGTTCTCGTACGGCGACCGGCCGTCGATGGTCAGCCTGCCCGAGCTGGCGAGAAGCTGGCCGGTCATGATCTGCATCAGCGTGGTCTTGCCGGCCCCGTTCCGGCCGAGCAGGCCGTGGATGCGGTTCTCCTCCAGGGTGAAACTGACGTCGTCCAGGGCGGTCACGTCGCGGAACCGCTTGCTGACCTGCTGGGCGGAGACCACTGTGCTCATCGCCCCTGCTCCCATCGGTCGATCATGCGCTTGAGTTCGTCGGCGTCGATGCCGAGCTTGTTCGCCTCGGCGAGCAGCGGGTGCAGGAACTGCTGGGCGAAATCCTCGCGGCGGCGGTCCCGCAGTTTCGCGCGGGCGCCGGTGGCGACGAACATGCCGATACCTCGCTTCTTGTAGAGAGTTCCCTCGTCCACCAGTTGGTTGACGCCCTTGCCGGCGGTCGCCGGGTTGATCCGGTGGAATGCCGCCAGCTCGTTCGTGGAGGGCACCTGGGCCTCCTCGGCGAGCGTGCCGTCGATGATCGAGTTTTCGATCAGTTCGGCGATCTGAAGAAAAATCGGTCGCCCGTCCTCCATCAGCCGGATCCGCCCGCCGACCACCGGAGCCCGGGAGCCGGCCGCGCCGCTCCCGGCTTCGTTGGTTCATTACTCATGTAACTAACCATGCAACCGCTGGGTCCTCCTGTCAAGGTCGGTGAACCGACTCCGGCGTTGCCCTGGCCACACCGCCGGTTCCAGCGGAGGCGGTGGCCGGACCGTCGCCATAAGCTGCCGATTCGTGCCGACTCTCACCGCCGCGATGCTGCTGGCGGCGGTACTCGGATTCGCCGTGCTGCGCCCGCGCCGGCTGCCGGAGGCCGTCGCCGCGCTGCCGGCGGCGATCCTGGTGATCGCCGCCGGCCTGGTGCCGTGGTCGGCCGCCCGGGCGGAGGTGGCGACACTCGCACCGACGGTCGGGTTCCTGGCCGCGATCCTGGTGCTGGCGTACCTGGCGGACGCCTGGGGCGTCTTCGGCTACCTGGGTACCGTCGCCGCGCGGGTGGCCCAGGGCGGCAGCGGTCGGCGTCCGGCCACCCGGCTGCTCGGGGTGGTCTTCGGCATCGCCGCGACGGTGACCGCGGTGCTCAGCCTCGACGCCACCGTCGTGCTGCTCACCCCGGTCGTGCTGGCCACCGCCACCGCCACCGGGGTACGCGCCCGACCGCACGTCTACGCCTGCGCCCACCTGGCCAACTCGGCATCCCTGCTACTGCCGGTGTCGAACCTGACCAACCTGCTCGCGTTCGCCGCCAGCGGGCTGACCTTCGCCGGCTTCGCCGCCACGATGGCGCTGCCCTGGCTGGCGGTGATCGCCGTCGAGTACCTGGTGTTCCGGCGGTTCTTCGGCGCCGACCTGGCCGCCCCGGCCCGGCCCGGAACGTCTACGCCGGTGCCGCCACCCCGGTACGCGCTCGGCGTACTCGGTGCCACGCTGGCCGGGTTCGTGGCGGCCGAGCCGGTGCACCTGCACCCGGGCTGGGTCGCCGGGCTCGGGGCGCTGCTGCTGGCGGTGCCGCTGGTGGTGCGTACCCCGAAAGCCGAGCGGCTGCGGGCCACCGGTCGGATCATGGCCGAGGCGCAGCCGCTGTTCTGCCTCTTCGTTCTCGCGCTCGCGGTGGTGGTCCTGGCGGTACGCCGGCACGGCCTCGACGACCTGGTCGGCCGGCTCGCCCCGCACCGGGCCGACCTGCTCGGGCTGCTCGCGGTCGCGGCGCTCGCCGCGCTGCTGGCCAACCTGGTCAACAACCTGCCGGCCACCCTGGTCCTGGTCCCGGCGGTGGCCCACTCGCCCGGTCTGGTGCTGGCCGTCCTGATCGGGGTCAACGTCGGCCCGAACCTCTACTACGTCGGGTCGCTCGCCACCCTGCTCTGGCGGCGCATCCTGCACCTGCGGGACCAGCCGCCGGCCAGTGGCACCTTCCTGCGGCTCGGCGTACTCACCGCGCCGGCCGGGCTGGTCGCCGGGGTGGTCGCGCTCTGGGCGGCACTGCACCTGACCGCAGCGACCTGAGTCGCCACGGTGATCTCCACATCGGGGTGGAGACGGGGCCGACCGGGGTCAGAACCAGCGGCGCTTCGGCGGCCGAACGGTCACCGAGCCGAAGACGACCTTGGTGTGCACCTCCAGTACCGGGCCACCGGGCGGGGCGACGCCGCGCAGCTTCGACTCCTTGCTGCCGAAGACCGCCGTACCGGTCAGCCGGACCTCCACCCCTTCCGGAACGAAGATCGTCACCGAGCCGAAGATCGCGGTCGCCTCGATCGTGACCACCTGGTGCGGGATCGTGGTGTCCTGCAACTCGATGTGGCAGTCACCGAAGATCGACCGCGCCTCCAGCCGGGCCGGCACGGGCCAGCGCCCCTTGCGGGACTCGTTACCGAAGATCGCGACCAGGCGTTCCGGAGCCGGCTCGGCGACGCCGGACTCCGACCGGCGGGCCGGTACCGCAGCGGCCGGCGGGTCGGTCGGCAGGTCGTCGGTGAGCCGGGCCAGTTCACCCCGGGTCTTCGCGGCATGCGCGGCGGTGGCGCGGTCGGCGTACTCGTCCAGGGTCAGCCGGCCCTCGGCGGTCGCCGTACCGAGCAACTCGACGACCTGCTCCCGTTCGCGGTCGGAGACCCGCATCCGGTCGGCGTCGTCCTGCGGTTCCCGCTCCATGGCGGCACAGCCTATCGGCCCCGGCCGCTCGGGTAGCACCTGTGCTGACAGCGTCAGCGACCCGGCCAGTTCCGGCTTGGCCGGACCGACCGGGTCGCTGAGTTTGCTGTCGGACAATGGAGTGGCCTCGACAATTGCGCGACGTCCGCCGGGCTATCGGTCGAGCGAACCTGTTGCGACGAATTGGTGACTATACGTAGTCTATCCAGGCGGCCGAGCCCATCAGAATGCAAAGCGTGACGGTCGCGTGGACGAGGAGAGTCGTGAATTTCACGGCCGGAAATCTACCATGATCGCCTCGAACGGTCGATCTGCGGGGGGTTGGTCGCCATTATGTTGTTTGCGGGGCTTCCCGGATGTCCGCCAGCTTCCGTGACCGCCATTCCATAATGGTGGCGGCGTCTTGTTGTCCGTGCATTTCTTCGGAATCCGCATTCGTTGCGGTGTCCAGGGTAGAGTGACGGGTGCAGGCGGTGGAGCATCACGATCCACTGTCGGGGTTCGACCTCTCCGGATGGCGGGAGAAGCCGATGCAGGATCAACTCGTGCTGGCGGTCGTCACCGCATTGGCGGCCAAGGGCGGAGAAGCGATCATCACCGGGGGAGGCAGCGCGTTCGCCCGACTCTACCGGTTTCTGTGTGATCGTTTCCGGGCGAATGGCAGTGGTACGGCCAGTTTGGAGGCTGTGGTGACCGGACCGGGCGACACCGAACGGGCCGAACTCGCCGACGCGATCGCCCAGCTGTTGACCGTCGACCCGGAACTCCGTCCCCGCCTGGAAGCGCTCTGGTCCGGCGCCCGCGCGGAGTCGGCGGCGTCCTCCGGAGGTGTGATCAACCAGTTCAGCGGTACTGCCGACCGGGTGGTGCAGGCCCGGGACATCCAGGGCGACGTCTCGTTCTGAGCCCTCGTACGTCCAGTCATCGGAGGTGCTCGTGCGACAGTTTCCTGCTGACGACATTCGACCGGACGAGGTGCCGGAATGTGACCCGGGGACGTCCAACGAGATGTCGGGCACCGTGTACGGTCCGAGCTTGCAGGCAGGTGTCATTCACGGTGGCGTACATATCCACAAGGTCGCTCGGGATATGGTGCCGATTCCACGTCAACTGCCGGCTCCGACCGCCAACTTCGTCGGCCGGACAGCGGAACTGGCCGACCTGGAAACACTCTTCGAGGAGGGCAGCCGGGTAATAGTGGTGGTGAGCGGTTCCGGTGGAGTAGGGAAAACCGCCCTGGTCACCAAATGGGCCGACGGGACGCGTTCCCGTTTTCCCGACGGGGAGCTCTACGTGGATCTGGGCGCGTTCGGCGGCGACGAGCCGGTCCACCCGGGCGAGGCGCTGGGCCGGATCCTCCGGGCGCTCGGCACGCCCCCGGAGCACGTTCCGGTCACGCTCCCGGAGCAGGTGGCGCTGTACCGGTCCGTCACCGCCGAGCGGACCATGTTGATCCTGCTGGACGACGCGTACTCGGTCGCCCAGGTGCGGACGCTTCTTCCGGCCGGCCGGTCCGGCGTACTGGTGACCAGCCGGACCAGGCTGGTCGGGCTGGTCGCCGACGGGGCCCGGCTGGTCGACCTCGCACCGCTGCGCGAGGCGGAGTCCGTCCTACTGCTCGCCAAGGTGACCGGGCCGGATCGGATCGAGCGAGAGCCGGTCGAGGCCGCCAGGCTGGCCGGTCTCTGTGCCGGCCTGCCGATCGCGCTCTGTGTCGCCGCAGCCCGGATGGCGGCTAGGCCGCGGCTGTCCTTCGAGCGGATGACCCTGGACCTGGTCTCCGAGACGCATCGGCTCGGTCGGCTGTCCCGGGCGGACGGGCTCTCGGTGCAGGCGGCCTTCGACATGTCGTACCGGTCGCTGACGCCGGCCGTGGCGGCGCTCTACCGACGACTGGCGCTGCATCCCGGTCCCGAGTTCGGTGTCGGGGTGGCGGGCGCGGCGCTGGCACCGGACTTCGCCGCCGATCCTGGCGGGACCGGACCGCCGGTGACGGAAGTGGTCGAGGCACTGATCGAGGCGAGCCTGCTCACGGAGGTGGCCGAGGAGCAGTTCAGATCCCACGATCTGGTTCGGCTGCACGCCCGGCAGACGCTGGCGGCGGACGAGCCCGAGGCAACACAGCAGGCCGTGCTGCGCGGAATGCTGGAGTGGTACTTCGCCGCCGCGGCGCAGGCAGATTTTCTGGTGACGCCCTACCGCCGTCGGCTGCCGTACGACTTCGCAAGCCGGCCGGTCGACCTGCCGGAGTTCGCCGATCGGGCCGAGGCGTTGGCCTGGCTGGAGCGGGAACGAATCAACCTGCTGGGTGCGGGCCGGAGCGCGCTGCGGCATGGCCACTTCGCGCTCGCCTGGCAGCTCTCGGACGTGCTCTGGCCGTTACTGCTTAACCGCAAGCACTATCGGGACCGGGTGGAGATCGACGAGCGTGGGGTCGAGGCGGCCCGCGCCTGGGGCGACAAGTGGGCGGAAGCGGTGATGCTGAAGCGGCTCGGCCGGATCCGCACCAAGCTTGGCGAACACGAGGCCGCCGAACGACACACCCGGGCGGCCATCGCGTGCTATCGGAAGGCCGGCGATGTGCGGGGCAGCCTCGATGCCGAGCATGGACTGGCGGATTTGTTCCGCGACTCGGGTCGGGAGGCGGCGGCTGGCGAGATCCTCACCCGGCTGGTCGCGGTGAACCGGGAGCGGGGCGACGTCCGCAGCACCGGCCTCACCCTGATCGACCTCGGGATGCTGCTGACCACCCTCGGCCGCCCGGCCGAGGCGGCCGGCCTGCTCAGGGAGGCGGAGGGCATCTTCGCCGAGATGACCGCGATCGATCCGTACAACGGCGCGCGCGTCCTCATCGGACTGGCCGGTGCACTGCTGGGCACGGGCGACCTGGCCGAGGCCGAGCGGGCCGCGACCGAGGCTGCGGTGCGGATGCGCGACCTCGGCTCCGACCACGAACATGCCGAGGCGGTCGGCCAGCTCGGCGATATCGCGCGGCGGCGGGGGAACGCCGCCACCGCGCGGGAACACTACCGACAGGCGTCGCAGATCTTCACCCGGCTGGGCTCGTCACGTGCGGCCGACCTCGATCGTCGACTCGGTGAACTCCATCGCGGCCGGCGGCCCGTCGGGCTCGGAGACTGGACCGGACCAGCGACCGGCCCGGACGACGAGCCTGATGCCGACGGCTGACGCCGAGCCGGAAGCGGCCGGCCCTGCCAGGTCGGTTCCCGCCGACCAGCGGACGTAGAGCCACCTCGCGACCTCCTCGACAGCCGCCGGTGTGAGCGGCCGGGCGAGGTGGAGAGCGAGCAGCAGACCGTCGCGCAGCCCTGCCGTGAGTCGGGTTCCGGCGTCGAGCGCCGTGTCGGCCGACCTGCCGAACGCCGGCGGTGCGGCGGCGGGCACCAGCAGCACGAGGGTCAGTCCCGGGTACCGTCCGAACAACTCGGCGCAGCGGTCGGCGGGAGACCGGCGATCCACCACGACGACGAATACGTCCGACAGGGCCGACCGGGCCGGCTCGGCCCCGGACGCTCCGATCCGCTCGACAACCGGTTCTCGCCGCTCGACAACCGGTTCCCGACCCTCGGTCAGCACGACGGCTCCGGTCGGAGCCGAGGCACCGGGACCGGCGACGACCGGCGGTGCCGGCCCGGCTCGGGAAGTCGTAACAGCCGGTACATGGCCTCCCGGAGCAGCGGGCCGGCCTGGCCCGGTCGGGAGGTGAGGCGGCTCGCCACGACCGCCGGGTCGAGCGGGTACGCCGAGCGGAGCTGGTCGAGGATCGGGCCGTCAGGGTTCAGCCGCCGTGCACCGCCGATCACCGCCTCTTGCGCCGAACCCGGCGTGACCGCCGTCAAACCGGGGGCGAGGTGCAGGATGTTCCGGCCGAGCGCCGCCGCGTAGCTGGTGACCGAGCCGTGGTCGCCGATCACGTGGTCCGCCGCGACGAGCAGACTCCGCCAGTCGTCCTCCGGGTCCAGCAGGAGGAGACCGGCCTCCCGGCAGTTGCGCAGCCAGGCCCGTACCTGTCGGTGGCCGTGGGCGCACCAGACGGCCGGGTGCAGCAGGGCCGCGACGCGGAATCGCTGGCCGGAAAGCTGTTCCATGAGCAGCGGCAGCAGTTCGGGCCACTTCCCGAAGAGGCCCGTGCGGCCCCAGGTCGAACTCACCACGACCAGTTCCTGGTCCTCGTCGACGCCCAGCACCTGTCGGTACCGTCCGCGCTCGGGCATGCTCGCGGCGAGTACGTCGAAGCACGGATCTCCGGTGACCACGGCGACCGGCAGCGCCTCCGGACACTGCCGTCGCAGGATGTCGAGTTCGTTCTCGTGCGAGAGTGCGATCGCCGACGCCAGCACCTCGCCGTTGCGCGTCAACCGCTGCGCGTCGAGTCCGTAGACCGGTGGCGAAGTGAGCACCGGGCCGGCGCGTCCGCCAGGACGCGTCGCCTTGCCCCGTCCCGCCCCGTGGGCCATCACCATCAGTGGTCCGTGCAGGTCGGTCAGGCCGCCGTACGAGGCGGCGAGGACGAGGTCGAACCGCTCCCGGACCGCCTGTGGCCACGGCAGTACGAGCGCGCCGAGCCGCCGGAGGTGCCCCGCCACCCCTCGGTTGAACGTGTCCGGCGCGACGGTGAAGACCGTCTGAATCCGCTGGTCCTCCTCCAGCAGTTCGGCGACGTCGAGCAGCCGGTGACAGTTCACAATCGTGTGCGCGACGATCAGAACTGTGCGGCAGCCAATTCGGGTAACCCAACGGGACGCTTCGATGCCAATGGGTACCCGTGACCATTCATGGGCGTTCATTTCATCTCCTCCCCTGCGTCCGAACGGGACGGAGGAAGAGTGAGAGACAATGTTGCGGGTCCACTTGCAGTGCGGCTTGCAGTCCACTTGCAGCGCCCACATAGTGGTATGTCGGAAGTTTGACGATGGGAACCGGGGCTTGGTGCCGGGAGAACCCGAGAACAGACTGGGAAAGGGTAGGTCGGACCGACGGAGGGACGACGCCGGTGGAGTTTGTCATCCTCGGCCCCACGGCGCTCGTCGTCGACGGGCAACCGGTCCCGCTGGGGGCGGCCAAACAACGCGGACTGCTCGGCGTACTCCTTTACCATGCGGGGCGGCCGGTACGGGTCGACGACGTCGTCGACCACCTGTGGGGCAACCGCTCCCGTGCCGCCTGTCGGGCGAACCTGCACGCGCTGATCAGCCGCAACCGGGCGGCGTTGAAGACGGCCGGCCTGCCCGACGCGCTCGTCCGGATGCAGAGCGTCGAGGCGTACCGACTCGACGTCGACCCCGCGCTGATCGATTACCACCGCTTTCGGCGGTTAGTCGACGGCGCCCGCACGGCCGCCGAGGAAGAGGGCCACGAGCGGTCGGCCGCGTTGCTGTACAAGGCGATGGAGCTGTGGCGCGACGAACCACTCGCCGATCTTCGCGGAGCCCGCTCCGAACACATCCGCCGAGCCATGAAAGAGGGGCTGCTCGCCGCGCACAAGCTTCTCTCCGAGAGTGAGATCCGAATTGGGCGGCACGAGGCGGTGATCGAGCGGATCGAGCCACTGCTGTTGACCAACGATGTTGATCAGACGCTTGCCAGACATTGGATCACCGCCCTCTACGCGAGTGGACGCGAGGACGACGCCCGGCGCTTCTCGATCGAATTCCGGAACCGGTACCGGCGCAGAATGCGTGCCGAACCCACGATCGACCTACCGCCGTTGCGGCGACGGTCGACGGCGGTCGGTGCCTGGGCGCATCCGTTCTCCGACCCGGCCGGCGACGGACGTGCGTCGTTCCGAATTCCGCAACAGTTGCCCCCCGACATAGCCGATTTCACCGGACAACACGGTGTCCTGGCGGAACTGGACGCGACGGTGGCGTCAGGCGGGCGGGTCGTCGTCATCGACGGCATGCCTGGGATAGGCAAGACCACCCTGGCGATGCACTGGGCGCACCGGCAGCGTGACCGCTTCCCGGACGGCCAGCTCTACCTCAACGCCGACGGCTACGGGCCGATGCCACCCGTGCACCCGGAAGACGCACTGGCGAGATTCCTGCTCGCCCTGGGCGTTCCCACCGACCGGATCCCGGCAAGGGGCGAGCAGCGCCGGGAGCGCTTCAACCAGATACTCGACGGCCGGCGGATCCTGATCGTGCTGGACAACGCGCTCAACTCCGACCAGGTAC
Organism: Plantactinospora endophytica; assembly: GCF_016862915.1. GTDB lineage: Bacteria > Actinomycetota > Actinomycetes > Mycobacteriales > Micromonosporaceae > Plantactinospora > Plantactinospora endophytica. The sequence goes on from NZ_BONW01000002.1 coordinate 388,180, forward strand.
GCCCACTGCTGCCCACCGCAGAGAACTGCGTGACCCTGATAACCAGCCGCAACCGGCTGAAGAGCCTCACGATCCGGCAGGGAATCCGCAGTGTCACCATTCCGCCGCTGCCGGACGACGAGCGGCGTTCGCTGCTCGGCCAGGTGATCGGGAGGGTGCGTATGGCGCACGAGCCCGGGCCGGTGGAGACCCTGGCGCAACTCTCCGACGGACTGCCGCTGGCGCTGCGCATCATGGGTGAACACATCACGGTGCGCTCCCGGGTGAGCATCGCGGAACTCGTGGACGAGTTGCGGGGCCGGCTGCTGGAGTCCGTCGACGACGACGAGGAAGGCACCACGCTCAGTACCGTCTTCGCCTGGTCCTACCGGGAACTCGACCCGGAAGCCGGACGCCTGTTCCGGCTGCTCGGTCTGTACCCGGGGCGGAACGTCAGCGCCCCGGGCGCGGCGGCGCTGCTCGGCGCGGATGCCCGGCAGGCGGAACGCCTGCTCGACGCGCTCGCCAAGCGGCACCTGATCAACCACGACACCGCACGCCGGTACCGGCTGCACGACCTGCTCCGGATGTACGCGACGAAGCGCGCCGAGCACGAGGAACCGGCCGAAGCCCGCCGGGTCGCGCTGCGGCGGCTGCTCGACTGGTATCTGCTGTCGGCGGTCAACGCCGCCCGCCGGCTCGCTCCACAGCGCCCACCGGTCCCGGACCTTCCGCCGCCCGGGGCGGTTGAGCCACTCCGGTTCGGCGACGACGAGGAGGCCCTGCGCTGGTGCGAGGCGGAGCGGTCGAACCTGGCCGCCGTGGTCCGAGCCGCCGCCGACAACGCGTTCCACCGGCACGCGTGGCAGCTTCCCGGCGCGCTGCACGAGGTCTTCGGACGGTACGGGCGCCAGGACGACGTGTTGGCGGTGCACCGGATCGCGCTTCCCGCCGCGGAGGCCGACGGTCACCAGATCGGGCAGATCGGCACGTTGAACAATCTCGGTGCGACCTACTTCGCGCTGCACGACTACCACCGGGCGGCTAGTGGGTTCGAGGCCGCGCTGCGGCTGGCCGAGCGGACCGGCAAGGTCGAGGCGGCGGCCGTCTGCTCGCACAACCTGGCGAACGTGTATCTCAAGGCCGGCGAGGCCCGCAAGGCGACCCGGATCTTCGCCCGGGCGCTGGAGACGTGCCGGGCGAGCGGAAGCCTGGAGGGCCAGGCCGCGAACCTGCACCGGCTGGGCGACGCCCATCAACAGCTACGCCGGTACGCGCGGGCCGCCGACTGCTACCAGGAGGCGCTGACGATCCGGGAGCGGATCGGGTCGCTGCGCGGCCAGGGGGCGGTACACGGGAGGCTCGGGGCGCTGCGCCTGGCGACCGGAGATCCGAAGTGCGCCCTCCGACACAGCCGGCGGGCCCTGGAGATCCAGGTCCGGGCCAAGGACGACGCCGCCCGCTGTGACACCCTGGTCACCTACGCCGACGCCGAGCGGCTGCTCGGCCGGTACGACGAGGCGACGACGCACGCCCTGGAGGCGATCTCGCTCAGCGACGGGCTCGCCGATTCGCTGCGCCGGGCGGCTGGGCTCGCGGTACTGGCCGACGTGCTCGCCGCCGAGGGCGACCTGGCGGCGGCGTACGACCACTGTCTGGAGGCGCTCGGGATCCTCGGCGACCTCACCGGTCCCGACGTGGATCCGGTACTCGACCGGTTGCTGGCGATCGAGAACCTGGTCGCGCCCCGGCAGTCGGGTCAGCGGATCGCGTCGATCGCCTTGCGGGCCGCGACCAGCACCGGATCCCAGACCGGGGCGTACGGCGGCGCGTAGCCGAGGTCGAGGCCGGCCATCTCGTCCACCGTCATCCGGTTCCACAGCGCCACGGCCAGCACGTCGATCCGCTTCGCCGCCTCGGACCGGCCGACGATCTGGGCACCGAGCAGCCGCCCGCTGCGCCGCTCGACGATCAACTTGACCGTCATCGGCTTCGCCCCCGGGTAGTAGCCTGCCCGGTTCGTCGACTCGACGCGTACGGCCACGAACTCGAAGCCGGCCGCCGCCGCCTCGTCCTCGCGCAGGCCGGTACGGCCCACCTCCAGGTCGCAGACCTTGGTCACGGCGGTGCCGACCACCCCGGCGAAGGTGGCGTACCCGCCGCCGATGTTGATCCCGGCGACCCGGCCCTGCTTGTTGGCGTGCGTGCCGAGCGGTACGAAGACGGGCTGGCCGGAGACCCGGTGCACCGACTCGACGCAGTCGCCGGCCGCCCAGACCCCGGGGGTGTCCACCACCCGCATCCGCAGGTCGACCCGGATCGCGCCGGAGGGGCCGATCGGCAACCCCGCCTCGGCGGCGAGCGCGGTGTTGGGGCGTACCCCGAGACCCAGCACCACGATGTCGGCCGGCAGGGTGCCGTCCTCGGTGACCACGGCGCTGACCCGGCCGTCCCGGGTCTCCAGCCCGGTGACGGTGACCCCGCTGCGCACGTCCAGACCGAGGCCGCAGAGCGCCTCGCGGACCAGGGCGCCCATGTCCGGGTCGACGGTCGACATCGGTTCCGGGCTCCGCTCGACCAGGGTGACCGAGAGGCCGCGCTGGATCATCGCCTCGGCCATCTCGACGCCGATGTAGCCGCCGCCGACCACCACCGCGTTGCGGGGCGCCGGATCGCCGTCCAGCCAGTCGATCAGCGCGGCACCGTCGTCGAGGGTCTGCACCCCGAACACCCCGGCCGCGTCGGTGCGGGCCCACTCCGGGGTGACCGGTACGGCGCCGGCGGCGTACACGAGCTGGTCGAAGCTCTCCCGGACCTCGCGCCCGCCGTTGTCCAGGTCCCGGGCCAGCACCTCGCGCCGGTCCAGGTCGATCCCGACCACCTCGTGCCGGAGTCGTACGTCGACGTCGAACTTCTCCCGGAACGTGGCCGGATCCCGGCTGACGAGCTGGTCCACGTCGTCGACCAGGCCGCCGACCCAGTACGGGATGCCGCACGCCGAGTACGACGTGAAGTGGCCCCGCTCGAAGGCGACGATCTCCAGGTCGGCGGCGTCCCGGCGGCGCCGGGCCTGCGACGCGGCCGACATCCCGGCCGCGTCGCCGCCCACCACCACCAACTTCTCAACCATGACCGCCATTGTCCCGGGTACGCCGGACCAGGTCGTCGAGTACGTCGGAGATCTCGTGCCGCCGGGCGTACGCGGCCCGCTGCCGGGCGGCGCCGGTGCCGTGCGCCTGCAACCGGCTCAGCAGCGAGGTGACCAGCGGCAGGTCGCCGTGCCGTTCGAGGGCCGGCCGGAGCCGGTTGAAGAGCCGCCGCATCAGGTGCCAGGCGGGCCGCAGGCCACCGTCGACCGGGTCGACCGCCATCCCTTCGAGACCGTCGTGCGCCGCCCGCCAGTGCGCCGCCATCAGCATGTGGTGCGGCACCCGGGGCGCCGGCAGCCCGGCCGCGATGTCGGTCAACGCGGTGTCGACCAGGGCCCGGACCAGCGCCGCGACCAGGATGGTGTCGTCCACGCCGGGGCAGACGTCGCCGATCCGGATCTCCACGGTCGGATACTTCGACGACAGCCGGGCGTACCAGTAGAGCATGCCCTCGTCGAGCATCATCCCGGTGCCGATCAGGTCGTCGACCAGGCTCTCGTAGTGCGCGTGCGACTCCAGCCAGGGGGTCGGGGCGACCGACGGCCAGCGCTCCCAGAGCACCGACCGCCAACTCGCGTACCCGGTGTCCCGGCCGGCGTAGAACGGCGAGTTGGTGGTGGCGGCGTGCAGGATCGGCAGGACCGGGCGGAGGTGGTTGAGCACCTGCACCGCGATCTCCGGATCGGGTACCCCGACGTGCACGTGCATGCCGTTGACGCCCGGTGACGGGACCACCAGCCCGAACCGTTCGATCATCCGGTGGAACCGGGGGTTCTCCACCAGCGGTGGCATCGGACCGTCGACCAGGCCGGTACCGACCGCGACCAGGCGTACGCCGGCCGCCTCGGCCGCGCCGGCCAGTCCGGTACGCAGCAGCCCGAGCGAGTGCCGCAGGGCGCTCAGTTCCAGGCCGGGCGGGGTACCGATCTCGATCTGGCTGGTCTGGAACTCGTGCTGCACCTGTCCGCGCAGCTCGTCCGGTACCTCGGCCAGCACCGCCTCGACCGCGGGCGCCGCCGCCCCGGTCACCGGGTCGACGAGCAGGAACTCCTCCTCGACTCCGACCGTCAGCAGGTCCAGCCCGGTCTCCGGCACCGGTCTCGCCGGTGCGGCCAGTCCGCCGACCATAACCATCACCACCACCCGCCCGTCGTTCGATCGGAACATCGTCGCTGGTGCGACCGGTAGCTCATTACCCTCAGTGGCGATGTCGGGAAACTCCCCCGGGACACCAATCGCGGCATCAGCCCTTCGAGTGGAACCGGTTCGAGGGAGAGCAGGTCGAGCGGGACCGAGTGGGATCGGTTCGAGGGGGACCGGTTCGAGGGAAGCCAGAGGTCGGGTGGGATCCGGTTCGCGGGGGAGCGGGGGAGCGGGGGACGGGAGGTCCGGGCGGTCGGCCGCGCCGGCCACGGCGACGGCTTCCGTCGGCGACGCATCGACAGGTGTTGACATGCGGGGGTCCGGGACGTACAACGACTGAGAGAGCGCTCTCTCGGCTCCCCGTCCCCTGTAGAGAGGCCCGCACATGAACACCACCGGGATCGCCCGGCCGGATCTCGCCGGCCGGACCACCAGACGCCGCCTCGCCCTGCTGGTGGCCGTGACCACCCTGTTCGCCACGGTCTTCGCCACGCTGACCGTGACCGCCCGCGCCGCCATCCCACCGCCGGCCTCCGGCTGGAGCCTGGTCTGGGGCGACGACTTCACCGGCGCGGCCAACACGTTGCCGTCGTCGGCCAACTGGATCATCGACACCGGCACCAGCTACCCCGGCGGCCCGCCGAACTGGGGCACCGGCGAGATCCAGACCTACACCAACAGCACCGCCAACGTCAGCCACGACGGCGGCGGCAACCTGCGGATCACCCCGATCCGCAACGCCTCCGGCCAGTGGACGTCGTCCCGGATCGAGACGGTCCGGACCAACTTCAAGCCGCCCTCTGGCGGAGTGCTGGCGATCGAGGGCCGGATCCAGATGCCGAACGTCACCGGTGCGGCGGCGGCCGGCTACTGGCCGGCGTTCTGGGCGCTCGGCGCGCCGTACCGGGGGAACTACCAGAACTGGCCCGGGATCGGCGAGTTCGACGTGATGGAGAACGTCAACGGGATCAACTCGGTCTGGGGCGTACTGCACTGCGGCGTCGCGCCGGGCGGGCCGTGCAACGAGTTCAACGGCCTCGGCGCCCAGCGCGCCTGCCCCGGTTCGACCTGCCAGTCGGCATTCCACACCTACCGGTTCGAGTGGGACGCCTCGATCAGCCCCCAGCAACTGCGCTGGTACGTCGACGGCCAGCACTACCACACCGTCACCCAGACCCAGGTCGGCTCGTACTGGTCGCAGATGACCAGCCACGCCGGCTACTTCCTGCTGCTCAACGTCGCGATGGGCGGCTCGTTCCCGAACGGCGTGGCCGGCGGCACCACCCCGACCGCGTCGACCGTCTCCGGCCGGCCGATGCTGGTCGACTACGTCGCGGTGTACAGCCGGGGCGGTGGCACCAACCCGACCAACCCGCCGACGACCCCGCCGCCGACCACCCCACCGCCGGGCGGCACGGTGAGCGCGTACTCGACGATCCAGGGCGAGGCGTTCAACGGGCAGCAGGGTGTCGGGGTCGAGGCGTGCAGCGAGGGCGGCCAGAACATCGGCTGGCTGGCCAACGGCGACTGGGCCCGGTACGACCGGGTCGACTTCGGCTCGACGCCGCCCCGGGACTTCGTCGCCCGGGTCGCCTCGGGTGCGGGCGGCGGGGTGAGCGGCCTGGTGCAGGTCCGGGTGGACAGTCCGACCGGCCCGGTGCTGGGCAGCTTCGCCCTCGGCAACACCGGCGGCTGGCAGAGCTGGCAGTCGATCCCCGGCAACGTCTCGGCGGTGACCGGGGTACGCACGGTCTATTTGACCTTCAGTAGCGGGCAGCCGGCGGACTTCGCCAACCTGAACTGGTTCACCTTCCGCCGCTGAACTGACCCCTGACCCCCGCCTCGGCGGTCGGGACCGGTCCGGCCGGCGTCTCCGGCTCCTCGGCCCACCGGAGACGCCGGCCCCGCAGGGTGTGCGTGGGTGCCTGGTCCGCAGTGGACAGGCATCCACGCACACCTCTTGCGTAAAACAGTTAACCTTCCTAATAATTGGCGGACAGTCGATGGCTGTGGATGCCCGACCGCTCGGTGGAGGACCACATGAGACGCCGCAGAAGCCTTGTCCTGTCCGTAGTCGCCGGCCTGGTGGCGACCGTCGGCGTCGCCTGGGGAGCGCTGCCGGCGTACGCCGCCGGGCCGACCGCGACCTTCGTGAAGACCGCCGACTGGGGCTCCGGCTGGGAGGGGAAGTACACCATCACCAACGGCGGGACCAGCACCATCAACGGCTGGTCGGTTGCCTTCGACCTGCCCGCCGGCACCACGATGGGCAGCTACTGGGACGCCCTGCTGGCCTCCTCCGGCCAGCGGCACACCTTCACCAACCGGTCCTGGAACGGCACCGTCGCCCCCGGCGCCTCGGTGTCGTTCGGCTTCCTCGCCACCGGCTCCGGCAGCCCCGCCAACTGCACGCTCAACGGCGCGGCCTGCGGCGGCGGCAGCACCCCGACCAACCCGCCGACCACCCGCCCGCCGACCACGCCACCCACCACCCAGCCGCCGACCACGCCGCCGCCGACCAACCCGCCCACCTCCGGGCTGCCGAAGCACTTCCTCACCGGGTACTGGCACAACTTCGACAACGCCGCCGTCGAGTTGCGGCTCCGGGACGTGCCCGCCGAGTACGACCTGATCGCGGTCGCCTTCGCCGAGGCCACCAGTACGCCCGGCGCGGTCACCTTCGGCATCGACCCCGGACTGTCGGCCTCGGTCGGCGGCTACACCAACGCCGACTTCACCGCCGACGTGCGTACCGTCAAGGCGCGGGGCAAGAAGGTCATCCTCTCGGTCGGCGGCGAGACCGGCCGGGTCGCCGTGAACGACGCCGCCTCCGCCACCAACTTCAGCAACAGCGTCTACAACCTGATCCAGCAGTACGGCTTCGACGGCGTCGACATCGACCTGGAGAACGGGCTCAACCCGACGTACATGGGGCAGGCGCTGCGGTCACTGCGCAACCGGGTGGGCTCGAATCTGATCATCACGATGGCGCCGCAGACCATCGACATGCAGTCGACCTCGGTGTCGTACTTCAAGCTGGCGTTGGACATCCGGGACATCCTCACCGTCGTGCACACCCAGTTCTACAACTCCGGCTCGATGCTCGGCTGCGACCAGGCGTTCGCGTACTCCCAGGGCACCGTCAACTTCATGACGGCGCTGGCCTGCCTGCAACTGGAAGCCGGCCTCCGGCCCGACCAGGTGGCGCTCGGGCTGCCCGCCGGCCCCGGGGCGGCCGGTGGCGGCATCGTCGCGCCGAGCCTGGTCAACCAGGCGCTGGACTGCCTCGCCAAGGGGACGAGCTGCGGCAGCTTCCGGCCGCCGCGCACCTACCCGGGCATCCGGGGCGCGATGACCTGGTCGATCAACTGGGACGTCAGCAACGGCAACAACTTCGCCCGGACGGTACGCCCGCACCTGAACACGTTGCCCTGACTCGGCGGGCACCGGCGACGTCGGGCCGTCAGCGCGTGCTGGCGGCCCGGCGCCGGCCCGACCGCCGCCGCAGCTTCTTCACCACCCAGAGTCCGATCATCGCAACGAAGACCGCCAGCAGCCCGTAGTCGAAGTAGCCGGCGTACCTGTCGATCTGCTGCCACCGCGACCCGAGCCCGTAGCCGAGACCGACGAAGATCGCGTTCCAGACGCCGCTGCCCAGCGTGGTCAGGGCCAGGAACCTGCCCACCGGCATCCGGTCGGCACCGGCCGGAACGGAGACCAGGCTGCGGACCACCGGAATCATCCGGCCGAAGAGCACCGCCCAGGAGCCGTACCGCTCGAACCAGCGGTCGGCCCGATCCAGGTCTTGGGTGTCCACCAGTGGAATCCGGTCCAGCCAGCGCTTCAACCGGTCCTCGCCGAGCGCGGCGCCGAGCCAGTAAAGCAGTACCGCGCCGAGCACCGAGCCGGCGGTGGCGGAGACCGTCACCAGTACCACGTTCATCCGGCCCTCGCCGGCCAGGTAGCCGGCCATCGCCAGTACCAGTTCGCTCGGCACCGGCGGGATGATGTTCTCCAGGGCGACGAGCAACCCCACTCCGGGTACGCCCATCGCGTCGATGACGCCCGCTATCCAGCCGGTCAGCCCGCCGAGTTGCGTCGGGTCCACGTCCTGGGCGAGGGCCACGGCGCACCCACTCCTTCGTCGGCTCGTTCGTCGGCTCAGGGAAAGCCCGGGTGAAGAGGTCTCCGTACCCCGTGATCAGCCCGGTTACACCCGGCCGTGCCGGTGGCCCGGCACTTGGCACGTCGCCCCGGTCTGCCGTGCCGGCCGATCTGAGCCGCCCCGGTTTGCCATGGCGGCCGATCGGAAAAGAGCTTCGGGCATGACGGACCGGTGGTACGCGGAGGCGGTCGTCTACTGCCTCGACATCGACACGTACGCCGACTCGGACGGTGACGGGGTCGGCGACATCAAGGGACTGATCGGCCGCCTCGACTACCTGGCCCGGCTCGGCGTGACCTGCCTCTGGCTGCACCCGATCCATCCGTCGCCGAACCGCGACGACGGCTACGACGCCACCGACTTCTACGGCATCGACCCGAGGTTCGGCACCCTCGGCGACTTCGCCGAGCTGCTGCACCAGGCCGCCAACCGGGGAATCCGGGTGATCATCGATTTGGTGGTGAACCACACCTCGGACCAGCACCCGTGGTTCCAGTCCGCCCGGTCGTCGCCGGACTCGCCGTACCGCGACTGGTACGTCTGGGCCGACGAGGCGCCGCCGGACCGGCGCCAGGGCATGGTCTTCCCGGGCGAGCAGGACGAGACCTGGAGCTACGACCGGACCGCCAAGGCGTGGTTCTACCACCGGTTCTACCGGTTCCAGCCGGACCTCAACTTCGGCAACCCGGCGGTACGCGCCGAGATCAAGAAGATCATGTCGTTCTGGCTCCAGCTCGGGGTGGCCGGGTTCCGGATCGACGCCGCGCCGTTCATCATCGAGCTGACCGAGCCCGGCAACCCGGACTCGCCCAAGGACTTCGAGTTCCTCACCGAGCTGCGCCAGCACGTCCAGTGGCGGCGGGCCGACGCGCTGCTGCTGGCCGAGGCGAACGTGCAGCCGGCCCAGCTCGTCGACTACTTCGGCGACAGCGGCGGCTCCGCCAACCGGCTGCACATGCTCTTCGACTTCATGCTGAACGGCCGGCTGATGCTGGCACTGGCCCGGCAGGACCCGGAACCGATCATCGACGCGCTCCGGGACACCCCGGCACTGCCGGCCGGCGCCCAGTGGGCCACCTTCCTGCGGAACCACGACGAGATCGACCTGTCCCGGCTCACCGCCGAGCAGCGTGCCCAGGTGTACGCGCAGTTCGGCCCGGACGAGAACATGCGGATCTACGATCGGGGCATCCGGCGCCGACTCGCCCCGATGCTCGGCAACGACCGGCGCCGGATCGAGCTGGCGTACGCGCTCCAGTTCTCGTTGCGCGGCACGCCGGTGCTCCGCTACGGCGAGGAGATCGGGATGGGCGAGGACCTGTCGCTGCCGGGGCGGGAGTCGATCCGTACCCCGATGCAGTGGTCCGGGAAGCCGAATGCCGGCTTCTCCACCGCGCCGGCCGACAAGCTGATCCGGCCGGTGATCGACGGTGGCGAGCACGGCTACGAGCAGGTCAACGTGACGGCGCAACGGCACGACTCGAAGTCGCTGCTGGCCTGGTTCGAGCGGATGATCCGTACCCTGCGGGAGGCGCCCGAGGTCGGCTCCGGCTCGTGCACGCACGTCGACCAGGAGATGCCGCCGGGAGTGCTGGCGCACCGCGCCGACGGCCCGACCGGCTGCATGGTCTTCCTGCACAACCTCGGTACCCGGCCGGCCAAGGTCAACCTCGGCGCGCTCTTCCCGGAGGCGGACATGCCGAACGACGCACTCGCCGACCGCGAGTATCCGCCGGTCGGCAAGCTCGACGCGCTCGACATCGCCGGGTACGGCTACCGCTGGATCCGGCTGCACCGCTCCGACGCGGTCGAGTGAGTTCCTGCCGTCAGGCGTCGGGGCGGGTGCGGCGCAGCCAGAGCAGGCCGAGCACCGGCAGTACCAGCGGGATGTAGCCGTAGCCGCCGCCGAAGTCCGACCAGACGGTGTCGTCGGGGAAGAGCGCCGGGTCGAGCAGGCTCAACGTCCCGACGCCGAGCACCCCGACCAGTTCCACGGTGCAGCAGACCAGCGCCGTACGTCGTCCGGCCCGGTCGCCCCGGGCCAGCCCGACCGTCGCCACGATGTAGATCACGGCGGCGAGCGCGGAGAGCAGGTACGCCACCGGCGCCTCGTCGAACTTGGTGATGATCTGTACGCCGGCCCGGCAGGTCGCCGCAATGGCGAACAGGATGTAGACCGCCACGAGCGCCCGCCCCGGACCGCTGTTCACCCGTCGGGGCGCCGGCCCGGGACCTGTCGACCTCGCCGGGTCGGGGCCGGCCGGGGGCGCCGGGTCGGAGGTCGTCGGCTCAGCCACCGGGAAGCTGCCAGGTCTGTTGCAGGCGTAGCACGACCACCGGGATCACCAGGCAGACGACGGTGACGATCACCGAGCCCCAGCGGGTCGGCTCCATCCGGGCCAGCACGCCGGCCAGCGGCGGCAGGCAGACCAGGGTGACCAGGTAACCGGCGAAGGTGCCGACCTCGGCCGGCTGCTCGCCGCCGATCCACGCGGCGACGGCCGTGGCGGCGAGCGCGAGCAGGACCAGATCCAACACGGCCAGGCCGGCGAGGTGGGAGACGTCCGGCGGCCGGTTCCGCATCGTCGTCACCAGGCTCCAGACGGCGAGTACGAGCGACAGCACGATCGAGGACGCGACCAGGAAGTCGTTCATCGGCCGGCCCCGGGGCGGATGCCGGCGCAGCGTGGCAGCACGGCGGCGCGGAACCGGTCTCGACTCACCGCCGCAGTCTACTAACCGCCGTAGTAGCGCGACGTGGAGGGTTCCCCAGTGGCGGCCCTACGTCTCGCTGGTGGCTTCTCGTCGGCGGACGTATGTGCCCTTGCCGGTGACCGTGTAGGCCAGTCCGTCACGGACCAGCACCTGCACTGCCTTCACCGCCGTTCCGCGAGCGATGCCGTAAGTCCCGACGAGTTGAGCCACCGACGGAATCGGCCGGTCCGGCGCCAACTCGCCGCGCTCGATCTGGCCGCGCAGGATGTCGACCAGTTGCCGGTAGACCGGCACGGGGCTGTCATGGTCGATCATGGGCAGACCGTAGAAGACGTTGAAACACCGCGTGAGAGCAGGGCAGACCATGGACTGCCATGGCACACCGTAGTACGGTCTGACTTAGAGCCGTGTCGCTCGTGGCACTGGGTGCGGGGGTGGCACGTTGACCCCTGGCCTGCCCGTGCGGCCGGATCGCCCGTCCTCCCTGGCGAGCGGTCGCCGGACAGGCCCGGACGCGACAGGTGTGGAGTGCGATGTTGCACGACGGCGATCCGCCTCAGCCCGTACCGAAGAATCCTGGTCCGATTCCGATACCCGCCGACGTGGAGCGCGCCGAGATGCGGTCGGTGTTGCTGCGGCACGTTGTCAACGGCGGCAACTGCCGAGCATGCGGCCGGCCGCCGGACCACACCGGCTATTGCTGGGCGGCCAGGGTCGCCTACGAACGGCTGCGCAGCGATTGGCGGCGATCGGACCTGTGACCAGGCGTCAGAGCGGGCCGGTCACAACTTGAGGAGGTCCACGTCGTACAGCGCGATCGACGCGTCCCGGGAGGCTAGCGTCAGACCTTCGACGCTTGCTTGTGCCACAAGCATCCGGTCGAACGGGTCGCGGTGATGTGATGGCAGACGACCGGCGGCGATTGCATGGGTGTGCGTGACAGCCAGTTCACGGAATCCCATGTCCCGTACTCGTTCGGCAAGATCGGCTGGTCCGGCGAGCTTGCCGGCGGCCTGTTTGATGGTGATCTCCCACAGGCTGACCGGGGACAGGAAGATGTCCGGGTCGTGGCGCAGCCGGTCGAGGAACTCCTCGCCGAGGGTCGTGTCGCCGGTGATGGCCCAGAGTGCGACATGGGTGTCCAGCAGCAGGGTCATTCGCCCAGACCGAAATCAGCCGCGATCTGGGCGTTGGTCTGGGGCGAGTCCCAGTCACCCGACAGGTCCACCTGCCCGGCGAGGGAGCCGATCGCGGTGCGGTTGGCTCGACGCACCAGCGGCACGACCTTGGCCACAGGCGTTCCGGCGCGGTCGATGATGATCTCTTCTCCGCGCTCCACCCGCTCGATGATGCGCGAGAGGTGGGTCTTGGCATCGTGCATGTTGTAGTGCGCGGCCTCTGCCGACATCGCTTCACCTCCCCGGTTAGCTAACACCCTAGTCCGACCGACCAGACCTTGCCACAGGTCCGCGACCATGCGCTGCCGCCACTCTGTACGGCGGCGGAGTCAGATCTTGACGACTTCTGGCGCCTACAACGACAAGAGGTCGTCAAGATCTGGATGTCGGCCGAGGGGTGGGCGATCATGGCGGGAATATCAGCACCTTCTATGATTGGCGGCACCCCCGACCGCCACCCTCACCGGGAGCCCCGCCGCGTGGACCTGTCCGGCATCGACGCGCTCTCCGCGCTGCTGATCGCCGGTGGGGTGGTGCTGTTCTCCCTCCTCGTACTCGCGGTGGTGGCGGACCGGCCGAGGACTCCACGCCCCAACCTGGAGCGGCTGCGCGCCGCCGCCGAGGAGCTTGAGGCGTACGCGGTGGCGACCCAGACCGACGCCGGTCGGGCCGCCGCGATCGCCGGTGCGGCCCGGGTGGCGGTGGCCGAGGCGGAGCGGCACCGGGACGAGGCGTGGGCGGACCAGGAGGCGGCCGAGCGGGAGTACGAGCGGGCCTGGCAGGTGGTGCTCGCCGGCCGGCAGGCGGCGGCCAGCACACCGGTACCCGAGCCCGACCCGGATCCGGAGCGGGAGCGGGCGGTGTCCCGGGCGGCGCTGGCGGCGTACCGGCGCGGAGATCTGTCGCTGCCGCAACTGCGTGAGGTGTTCCGGCGCGGCGGGGCCTGGGATCCGGCGCAGGAGCAGCGGGAGCAGGCGCTCGACCTCGCCCGGATGTGCCTGGCGGAGGCGCGCCGGGCGTACGACCGGGCCGCCCTGCTGACCCGGCGTGCGGAGCAGGAGGCCCGGGCCGCCGAGGTCGCCGCCTGGGAACTGCTCTCCGAGGCGAACCGGTCGGTGGCCGAGGCGCGGGAGGCGTACCACACGGTCCAGCGGTTCAGTCAGCGGCGCGGTCGTACCAGGCGACGCCGGAAGCGGGCCGGTTAGGAGCGGGACGTCAGGTCGGCCGGGTTCGTCCGGGATGGATGTGTTAGGAAGAATTCCCTGCTCAAGCGGTACGAAGGGGGATTCGGGTGCTCACGTTCGGGCTGTTCGGCACCGGTGTATGGGCGGCGGAGGTGCACGCCGCCGCGCTCGCCGGGCATCCCCGGGCGCGGCTCGCCGGAGTCTGGGGCCGGGATCCAGCCAAGGCCGAGGCGCTGGCCGACCGGTACGGCGTGCCGGCCTACGCCGACGCCGACGCGCTGATCGAGGCCGTGGACACGGTCTCCGTGGCGCTGCCGCCGGACGTGCAGGCGGACCTGGCGGTACGGGCCGCCAACGCCGGTCGGCACCTGCTGCTGGACAAGCCGCTGGCGCTGAGCCTGCCGGACGCCGACCGGGTGGTGTCGGCCGCCGCACAGAGCGGGATCGCCTCCGTCGTCTTCTTCACCAACCGATTCGAGCCGACTGTCGCCACCTTCCTGGCCAGCACGGCGGCCACCGGTGGCTGGCACGGCGCCCGGGGCGTCATGTACTCGTCGATCTTCCAACCCGGCAACCCGTACGGCGGATCGGCCTGGCGGCGCGAGCACGGCGCGCTCTGGGACGTCGGCCCGCACGCGCTCTCGCTGCTCCTGCCGGTGCTCGGCCAGGTGACCCAGGTCGCCGCGATGGCCGGACCCCGGAACAGCGTGCACCTGACGCTGGCGCACGGCGACACCGCGACCAGCACCCTGTCGCTCGCCCTGGACGCCCCGCCGGCCTCGACCACCTTCGAGTTCGCCTTCCACGGCGAGGACGGCATCGCCGAGGTGCCGGCGCGGGACGGTACCCCGGTCGACGCGTTCCGGCTGGCCGTCGAGCAGCTCTGGACCGAGGTCGACAGCGGCACCCGCGACCAGCAGAGCGACGTGCGGTTCGGCCGGGACGTGGTGGCCGTGCTCGCCGCCGCACAGACCGCCCGCGAGCAGGGGCGCACTGTCAGTCTGCCGTCCTGATCCACGGGAACCGGCCGCCGGGCACGGCTCGGCTACGACCCGGGCGGCTGCCGGTTGCCGGCGAGGCAAGAAACTCAGAACGAGTGACGCAGACTCAGAACGGGTGGACGCCAGACTCAGGACGAGCAGACGCAGACTCAGAACGGGTGGACGCGCCGGGTCGGGCCGCCCCGTGACGGCCCGACCCGGCGGTCGGTCTGAGGGGAGAGGCTCAGGCCGTGCCGACCCGGGCCAGCAGTTCCGGGCCGCGTGCCGCCAGCCGGCGGTGGGCGAGCCAGCCCAACGCCCAGGCCAGCAGCAGGCCGCTGAGCACCCCGGCCGGGGTGGCGGACCAGAGCATCACCTCGTCGCCGGCCCGGGTGCCCTGGTAGAGCAGCCAGGCGGTCGGCGCGGCGACCACCGCGAGCAGGCCGAGCATCAGCCAGACCAGTCCGCCGACCGGGCCGCCGTCCTCGCCCGGGTTGCCGCCCCGGCGGTGCGGGTCCGCCATCCGGACCGGCACCAGCACCGAGACCAGGACCACCAGGCCGGAGCCGCCGCCGAGGACCACCGGCAGCAGTCCGGTCACCCACGGCAGGGTCCACCAGTGCACGGCGCCGACCAGGCCGGCGAGGGTGAGTACCAGCGCCAGCGGGGCGACGACGAGCAGCCAGGCGACCTGCCGGGCGCGTACGTCGGCGCGTTCCACCCCGGGCGTCATCAGCGTCATCCACAGCGCGGTCCCGTCCGAGCTGTAGAGATGTGCCGAGCAGGAGACCAGCATGATCGCCACCACCAGCCCGGCCAGCGGCAGCAGGTCGCTGATCCGGATCACCAGCGGCAGCAGCACGAAGACCAGCCCGTACACCACGGCGAAGCTGAGGTAGTGGATCCGGACCAGGTCCCGCGACCAGGTACGCAGCTCCTTGCCGAGTACCGCCCCGAACGGCGTACGGGCCGGACGGCGGGACGCCGTGGTGCGGGCGACCCGGGAGACCGGGGCAGCGGAGGGACGGTCCAGCAGCCGGGCCCAGGCGAGCAGGGCCAGCGCGGTCAGCCCGGCGAGTCCCACCAGCGCGGCGGCGACCAGCGCCCAGTCGCCCCGGTGCGCCGACTCGACCACGACGACCGGCCAGCCGGACGGCAGGATCCGCAGCACCCGGGCGGCGACGGCCGGCAGCCCGTCGGCGAACGGCCGGGCGCTGCCGCCCAGCGCCACGAAGACCACCCAGCACTGCGCCATCCCGGCGGTGATCACCGCCCAGGGCAGCGCGCCCAGTGCGGCACTGATCCGGCTGCCGAGTACCGCGCCGAGGGTCGCCACCACCAGTCGGGCGAGCGCCACCAGCAGCAGTACCAGCAGGATCGCGGCCGGCACCCCGACCAGCGCGGACAGCACGCCGAGCCGGGCACCGTACCCGACAAGAGCCGTTGTGGAGACCAGGGTGACCGCCGGGCCTACCCCGGTCAGCGCGGCGCCGTAGAGGCCGAGCACCAGGTCGCGGCGGCCTACCGGCAGCAGCGTCAGGTGGTCCCGGCGGATGCCCAGGTCTCCGCCGCCGCCGAGCGCCGGCCCGACCAGCCAGCCGACCAGCGTGCCGGCCAGGGCGAGGGCGAGCAGGTCCCCGGCCCGGGCCGGGGTTCCCCGAGTGGCGAGCCAGATCATGCCGACCGCGCCGGCCAGCCCGCAGAGCGCGCCGAACCCGACGTTGTAACCCTGGGTTCCGGTGAACGAGCGGCGCAGCAGGGTGAGCCGCAGGTCGATCAGGACGCCAACCACGACAGCTCCTCCCCGCTCGGCGCGGGTGCGCCGACCAGCTCGACGAAGGCCTCCTCCAGGCTCCGGTCGCCCCGGACCTCGGCCAGCGGGCCGGCCGCCACCACCCGGCCACGGTCCATCACCCCGACCGAGTCGCAGACCTGCTCGACCAGCGCCATCACGTGACTGGAGAGCACCACCGAGCCGCCACCGGCGACGAACCGGCGCAGGATCGCCCGGATCGTCGCCGCCGACACCGGGTCGACCGCCTCGAACGGCTCGTCCAGGACCAGCAGTCGGGGCGCGTGCAGCAGCGCGGTGGCCAGGCCGATCTTCTTGCGCATCCCGGCCGAGTAGCCGAGCACCAGGGTCCGCTCGGCGCGTTCGAGGTCGAGTACCCGGAGCAGTTCGTCGATCCGCCCGGTCAGCACCTCGGCCGGCATCCCCCGCAGCCGCCCGAAGTAGCCGAGCAGTTCCCGGCCGGTGAGCCGCTCCGGAAAGGCCAGCCCGTCCGGAAGTACCCCGACCTGGCGCTTCGCCTCGACCGGGTCCCGCCAGACGTCGACGCCGAAGATCTCGGCGCGGCCCGCGTCCGGGCGGAGCAGCCCGACCGCCATCGACAGGCTGGTGGTCTTGCCGGCACCGTTCGGGCCGACCAGGCCGAAGAACGAGCCGGCCGGCACGGTCAGCTCGACGGAGTCGGCGGCGGTGGTGTCGCCGAACCGCTTGGTCAGCCCGGTGAGCCGCAGTGCGGCCGGCCCGGCGACCTGCCCGGATGGCTGGGCGGGCCGCTCGGATGGCTTAGCTGCCCGCTCGGATGGCTCGGCGGCCCGGTCCGACGGCTGGGCTGCCCGGTCGGCCGGGAGTGGGGCGTCGATGTGCATGGCACAAACGCTAGAAATTGCCGGCGGTGGCCGGAATGGGGCCGGATGCCGGGTGGGGGTGTAGCTAACCCCACCCCTGCCCGGCGCCTTCCGGTACTGCCGCCGCCGGCCGGTACCGGCCAGACTGGGCGGCATGACGACCAGAGCGGTACGCCGCGCCGGCCTCGCCCTCCTGCACGGGATGGCGCTGGCCGGGCTGGGCGTGCCCGGGGCGGCAGCGCTGCTGGTGGTCCACCTGGCGTTCTTCGTACCGGGGTTCGGGCTCGGCCTACTTCCCCTGGTGCCGCTGCCGATCCTGGCCGGGCGGCCGCTGACCGACCTGGTACGGCGGCTGGCCGCAGCCGGCTCCGGAACGCCGCTCGGGTCGCCGTACCGGCCCCGGCCGGCGCCGCTCGAACCGGAGGCGGACGGCCGCTATCCGCACCACAACCGGCTCTACCGCCACTCCTGGATGCCCCGGTTCCTCCGGCTGCTGGACTGGCTGCTCGGTGATCCGGCCACCTTCCGCGACCTGGGCTGGATGACCCTCACCCCGGCGGTCGGGCTGCTGCTCGGCGGGCTGCCCGTCGCACTCGTCGGCGCCGGCGGCTGGTACGCGGTCAGCGCCGTCGACCGGCACTGGTGGGCGGTACCGGCCGGGCTCGCCGTCGCCGTCGCCGGACTGGCCGTGGCACCGTGGCTGCGTACCCGGCACGTGCGGTGGACCCGCTGGTGGCTGGGCCCGACCCAGCGGCAGCCCGGCCGGCTCCGGGTCTGGTACGGCTTCCAGCTCCTGCTGCTGCTCCGGCTGCTCTGTCTGCTCGGCCTGAGCCTGCTCGCCCTGCCACTGGCGGCGATCTCCGCCGTCGCGCTGGTGCTGGCGTACGGGCTGGGCATCGTGGTGGTGTTGCCACCGTTGATCCAGAACCTGCGCTGGCTGCCGGAACTGCGCCGGGAACTGGCCGGGCGGTGGAGCGGGGTCGGAGTCGAGTCGCCGTACCTGCCCCGGCCCGGGTTGCCGGACCGCCGGCCGGACGGCCGCTACCAGGTCGGCAACAACCTCTACCAGACGGAACGCTGGGCGGCGTACAACGTGCGGCTGCGCTGGCTGGTCCGGGATCCGGCGAGCTGGCGGGACTTCGGCTGGCTGCTGCTCGACCCGGTCGTCGGCGGGCTGTCCCTGGCCGCCCCGCTGGCCGCGATCGGGTACGGCATCTTCGGCCTGGCGATGCCGAGGCTGTGGATGCTGGTCGGGGCGAAGCCGGCCGGCGGCACCGACTGGTACGCCTCGGTCGCCGGTGTCGACGCGGCGGCGATCCCGGTCGGGCTGGCCCTGGCCGCGCTCGGCCTGCTGGCCGCCCCGGCGGTGCTGCGCGGCAACGGCGGCTGGACCGCCCTGCTGCTCGCGCCGACCGCCAAGGCGAAGCTGGCGCTGCGGGTGCGGCGGCTCACCGAGACCCGGGCCGACGCCACCGAGAACCAGGCCGCCGAACTGCGCCGGATCGAACGGGACCTGCACGACGGTGCCCAGGCCCGGCTGGTCGCGATGGGGATCAACCTCGGCAACGTCGAGTACCTGATGGACAAGGACCCGGAGGCCGCCCGGGCGCTGCTGGCCGAGGCGCGGCAGGCGTCGGCCAAGGCGCTGACCGAACTGCGCGACCTGGTCCGGGGCATCCACCCGCCGGTACTCGCCGAACGCGGTCTGGTCGACGCCGTCCGGGCCCTCGCCCTGGACACGCCGGTCCGGACCGAGGTCACCGCCGAACTGCCCGGCCGGGCGGAACAGCCGATCGAGTCGGCGGTCTACTTCGCGGTGAGCGAACTGCTGACCAACGCGGTGAAGCACGCCCGCGCCGCCCGGATCACCGTCGATCTCGGGTACGCCGACGGCCGGCTGCGGATCGTCGTCGCCGACGACGGGCGGGGCGGCGCCGACGGGTCCCGGGGCAGCGGACTGCGCGGCATCGCCCGGCGGCTCGGTACATTCGACGGCGTCGTCGACCTGAGCAGCCCGCCGGGCGGCCCGACGACAGTGATCCTGGAGGTACCGTGCGCGTTGTCCTCGCCGAGGACCTCTATCTCCTGAGGGACGGCCTGTCCCGGATGCTGACCGCGCACGGCTTCGACGTGGTGGCAGCGGTGGAGACCGGTCCGGAGCTGCTGGCGGCGTTACTGGAGCTACGCCCCGACGTGGCGGTGGTGGACGTACGCCTGCCGCCGACCCAGACCGACGAGGGTCTCCAGGCCGCGCTGGCCGCCCGTCGGGAGGTACCGGGCCTGCCGGTGCTGGTGCTCTCCCAGCACGTCGAGCAGCTCTACGCCCGGGAACTGCTCGCCGACGGCACCGGTGGGGTCGGCTACCTGCTCAAGGACCGGGTCTTCAACGCGGAACAGTTCGTCGACGCGGTACGCCGGGTGGCCGGCGGCGGGATGGCGATGGACCCGGACGTGATCGCCAAGCTGCTCGCCCGGAGCGGCCGGGACGCGCCGATCGCCCGGCTGACGCCCCGGGAGCGGGAGGTGCTGGAGCTGATGGCCGAGGGGCGGTCCAACAGTGCGATCGGGCAGCGGCTCTACCTCAGCGAGAGCGCGGTCGGCAAGCACACCGCCAGCATCTTCGGCAAACTCGACCTGGCACCGTCGGACGACGACAACCGCCGGGTGCTGGCCGTGCTGGCATACCTGAACGGCGCGGCCGGCGGTTGACGCCGGACTCTCCTGCCTGGCAGACGTCGGGCTCCTGCTTGGCATACCTGGGCGGCGCTGCCGGCGGTTGACGCCGGACTCGTGTGCCGGTCGCCTGGCCGGCGGCTCCGAAGCTGGCCGGCGGCTCCGGCGAGTGTGCCGTGCGCCCGGCTGGCGGCTCAGGAGAGTTCGATGATGGCGTCGCCGATCTCGGCGGGGGTCTGGAACCGCTCGACCGGCAGCGACTGGAGCAGTTTGAGGGTCTGGGTGTCGACGCCGGTCTCCTGGGCCCAGCGGACCAGGTCCTCCTTTGACACCGGGTAGTCCAGTCCGGCCAGCGACTCCTGGAACTGGATCGCGTTCACTCCCATACCCGGTCGATTACCCAGTCCTGCCCCAACCACACCACGGGTTTACCCGGGTGGTGTCCGGGGTAGCCGCCGCTCATGCAGGTTCACCGGCTCGGGGCCCCGGACGACTTCGACCCGCTGCTGGAACGGATCGGCTCGGCCCGGATCGTGATGCTGGGCGAGGCGAGCCACGGCACGTACGACTACTACCGGCTGCGTGAGCAGGTGACCCGACGACTGATCGCCGAGTGCGGGTTCTCCTTCGTGGCGGTGGAGGGCGACTGGCCGGACTGCGACCTGGTGCACCGCTCGGTGGTCGCCGCCCCGGACGCCGACGACGACCCGCAGCGCGCGCTGGAGCGGTTCGAGCGGTGGCCGACCTGGATGTGGTCGAACGCCGAGGTGGCCCGGTTCTGCCGGTGGCTACGGGCGTGCAACGCCGACCGGCCGGCGGAACGGCGGGTCGGCTTCCACGGGCTCGACGTCTACAGCCTGTGGGACTCGATGCAGGCGATCCTGGACTACCTGGGCGAGGAGGACCCGGCGTCGCTGGAGGCCGCCCAGGAGGCGTACCGGTGCTTCGAGCCGTACGGCACCCGGATCGAGGAGTACGGGCTGGCCAGCCGGTTCGTCTCGGCCCGCTGCGAGGCCGAGGTGGTACGGCTGCTGGCACGTACCCGGGAACGGGCCGCCGCCGACGGCGCGGACGCCTTCTCGGCCTGGCAGAACGCGGCGGTGGTGGCCGGCGCGGAGAAGTACTACCGGGCGATGGTGGGCGGCGGACCGCAGTCCTGGAACGTCCGGGACACCCACATGGTCGAGACCCTGGATCGACTGCTGGACCGGTACGGCCCCCGGTCGCGGGCGATCGTCTGGGCGCACAACACGCACGTCGGGGACGCCCGGGCCACCGACATGACCAGGGACGGGATGGTCAACGTCGGCCAGCTCGCCCGTGAGCGGTACGGCGCCGACGACGTGGTGCTGGTCGGCTTCGGCAGTTACCAGGGCAGCGTGGTCGCCGCCAACCGCTGGGGCGCGCCGGCCGAGGTGATGACCGTGCCGGTGGCCCGGGCCGGGTCGCTGGAGGAGCGGCTGCACCGCATGCTGCCCGAACGCGCCCTGCTGGTGGTGCCGCCGCCCGGCGACCGGCCGGACTGGCTGGACGAGGAGGCCGACCACCGGGCGATCGGGGTGGTCTACGACCCGTCGTTCGAGGCGTGGGGCAACTACGTGCCGACCCGGCTCGGCGACCGGTACGACGCCTTCATCTGGTGCGACCACACCACGGCGCTGCACCCGCTGCCGGCGGTGGCCGCACCCGGCGAACTGGAGACGTACCCGTCCGGGGTCTGACGGCGCACAACGATCACCCGACCTCATCGACGGCGCCGGTGCCGGAACCGGCGATCACCCGACCTCCTCGACCGCGCTGGTGCCGGAACCTTCGCGGGACTCCCAGGACCAGGTCTCGTCGAGCCGCAGCCGACCGTCCGGCAGCACGGAGATCCGGCTGACGCAGTGCCCGCCGGAGGTCTGGCCGGAGCGGTTGAGCTGCACGTAGCGGAAGTCGAGGGTGTCGCCGTCCCGGGTGCCGAGCAGGTGCCCGGTGCGGATCTCGCCCCCGGTGTACGTCGCGGAGATCTGTCCGCCGCGCTCCCGGTAGTCGAAGACGGTGGCGGCGCCGACCTCGCCGCCGTCGACCTCGCCGACCGCCCGGAACCGCCGACCGTCGAGCGAGGGCAGCGATTTCCCGGGTACGTCCCCGGCGACGTCCCGCGCGAAGCAGACCTGGTTGTAGGGGCTGTCGCCGTACGGGGGGATCTCCTGGTAGCCGGCGGAGCGGTAGAGCGACGCCGCCTCGGCGAGTACCCGGTGGGTGCCGAGCCGCACGGTGTGCAGCCCTCGGTCCACCGCCTGCCGTTCCAGCTCGCCGAGCAGCCGGCGGCCCAGCCCCGACCCGCGCGCGTCGGCGTGCACCCACAGGTGGCACAGCTCGGCGACGCCGGGACCGAGGGTCCGGATCCCGCCGCAGCCGATCGGCCGCCCCTGCTCGTACGCGACCAGGAAAGCGCCGCCGGCACCGCTGACCTCGGCCGGATCCACCAGCGCCCGGCGGTCGTAGCCCTCGGGGAACCGGGTCGACAGCTCGGTGGCGTACTCGGTCAGGGCCTGCCGGGCGGCGGTCCCGTCGGCGTCGACGACCTCGACGGTGACGGCGGCCAGCCGCAGCAGTCGGCGGGTCCGCTGCTGCGCGGCGATCAGCTCGGCCCGCTGGGCGGGGGTGAGCGGCGCCAGCAGTTCCCCGGCGGCGGCGGTGGAGCGCCGGTCGAGTTCGGCGAGTTCGGCGGCGCCGGCCCCGGTCAGCTCGGCGACCCGGACCCGGCCGTCCGTCTCGTGCGGCCGAAGCTGGACCAGCCCCTGCGCCTCCAGCGAACGCAGGGACCGGCTCAGATAGCCGGAGTCCCAACCGAGCCGGGTACGCAGGTCCCGGACCGACACTCCGCCGCTACGGCCACCAGCCGACGCCGCGCCGCTGCCGATCTCGTAGAGCAGCCGGGCCTCGCCGAGCGGGCGGTCCTGTCCGAGATAACGGTCGGTGAGCAGGCCGATCCGCTGCGAGTAGTAGCGGTTGAAGTCACGGACCGACCGGGCCTGCCCGGTGATCTCCGTCGTGTCGCTGGCAGCCGTCATTTCTCTGACTATAGTCAGAGATTCCTCGGTCGGTGTTCCGGCACCCCGGTCCGGAACTCCGGCGGGTCGTGCATCAGGAAGTCCCGGTGGCTGATGTTCCAGGCGTACGCGCCGGCCAGCTCGAACACGATCGTGTCGCCGGCCGCGATCCGGCCCGGCGGCGGCAACCCGGCCGCGTCCGGCACCCGGGCCAGCACGTCCTTCGGAGTGCAGAGCTGCCCGACCACTGTCACCGGCCCCGCCCCGGTCACCGGCCGGGCGAACGGGTACGGCCACCGCTCGCGGGGCAGCACGGTGAACGGCTGGGAGTGGCCCTTCGCGGCCGGGGTGCGGAACTGGTGCGTCCCGCCGGCCACCACCACGAACCACTCGCCACCGGAGCGCTTCACGTCCAGCACCTCGGCCCGGTACCGCCCACAGTAGACGGTCAGCGCCCGGCCCGGCTCGACCCGCAACGTCCGGCCGGGATACCTGGCGAGCAGCTCGCCCAACGCGGCGCCGTACGCCGGCCAGTCGAAGCGGGCCGTCGGATCGGCGTAGTCGACAGCCATCCCGCCGCCGACGTTCACCTCCCCGGCGTCGAGTTCGGCCACCGCCCACTCGACCACCGTCCGGGCCACCGAGGCGGCGCCGGGCGCGGCCAGCCCGCTGCCCAGATGGGCGTGCACGCCCCGGATCCGGATCCCGGGCAGGTCGAGCCGGGCACAGTCCCGGGCGTCCTGCGGGTCCATCCCGAACGGGCTGGGCCGGCCACCCATCACCAGCACCGCCTCGCCGACCGGCAACGGCAGGTTGACCCGGAGCAACACCTCGGCGACCGTACCCCGGGCGGCGGCCAGCCGGTCGAGCCGGAGCAGCTCGGTCGGGGACTCGACGTGGAACCGGCGTACCCCGGCGGCCAGTCCGGCGGCCAACTCGGCGTCGGTCTTGCCCGGCCCGCCGAACGCCGCCGCCGGAGTCTCCGGGAACACCTCGGCGAGGTGCCGCAGCTCGCCGCCGCTGGCCACCTCGAAGCCGTCGACGTGCGGCGCGAGGGTACGCAGGATGCCCGGATCCGGGTTCGCCTTCATCGCGTACAGCAGCTCGACGCCGGAAGGCAGAGCGGCCCGGATCGCCTCCGTCGAATCGGCCAGCCCGGCGAGGTCGTACCAGTAACTCGGCCGGTCCGGCGAAGAGGGATTCACCAGCGACCTCCGATCGGGTTGGGGAACGGCAGGTAGCCGGCCTGTCGGTCGGCCGCCCGCTCCCAGCGCACCAGCAGGTTCGCCTTCACCGGCAGCGGTACCCCGGCCAGCAGCGCAGCCAGCCGGGGCGGGTCGCCGAGCCGGCCGGAGGTCTCCCGCACCACCTCGCGCAGGGTTGCCCAGAGCCGCGCCTCGACCCCGGGATGTGCGTCGGCCAGCGCGCCGGCCAGCTCCACCAGATGGTTGACGAAGAGGCAGTAGCTGACCCGGTTGAACGCCTGCTCGGGGTCGTACCCGATCGCCGCCGGCAGGCGTGCGAGCCAGTCGGCCCGGCGCTCGCGGTCGAGCTTGACCCCCTCCAGGTCGCGCAGCAGCATCCGGACCGGCCGCCGGTCGGCGTCCAGCACCACCACCACGTTCTGGAGGTGGGCCTCGTGTACGACGCCGTGTCGCCACCACAGTTCCAGCACGGCCGGGACCAGCAGCCGGACGTACGCGTCCCACCAGCCGACCGGGTCGGGCACCGCCAGCGGCGCGGCGGCCAGGGCGGCGGCGATCAGCGGCGTCTCGCCCTCGGCCAGGTGCGGACGCAGTCCACCCCGGAGGATCACCCCGTAGGTCTCGTCCAGCCCCGGCAACTCCACCGTCCGGTACGCCGGCTCCGGCAACAGCGCCACCCCGGCCGGCAGCGGCAGCCCGGCGAGCAGCCGGGTCAGCGCCACCGCGCCGGTCAACTCGTACCGGGCGTTCTTGCGGACGCAGTTGGTGATCCGGATGTGCAGGCTGGTCTTGACGAACAGGTCGGCCCGGGGCGCGTAGAGGGTGCGCACACTGGCCGTCGGGCGCAGCACCGCGCCGCCGGTGCCGAGGTCGCGCAGCCGGGGGTCGAGCGGCCGGGCGAGCGCGAACTGCCAGGGATGCACCGGCAGCACGGCGTGCCCGGCCGGCGCGGGTGGCGGATCGAGTACGCCGATCAGCTCGTCGAACGGCCCGTCCGAGCCGAGCAGCGCCTCCGGTACGCCGATCCAGCGCAGCCGCAGGCTGGTCCGCAGCTCGGGGGCGTACGCGTTCCACGACTCGACGTCACCGCTGCGCCACTTCGGGGCCGGATGCCGGGGATGACCGTGCACAAGGGACTGCTCGGAGTCCACATAGGAGTCGACGACCGGGTCGCCGGTCGGGTCCGGATCGCTGGGCGGGCGCAGCCGCAGTACCCGGTCCAGCGCGTCTCGGCTCGCCACCACCTGCCCGGCGAACTCGTCGTTGCGTACCCCCGTGCGCAGGGTCAGCTCGTCGGCGACCAGCGCGGCGAGCCCGGCCGCGTCGACCGGGGACCAGGCCCCGGCGGAGAACCGCTGCACCGGCCCCTCGTAGCGGTGCGCGCCCACCTCCGAGACCCGGGCCACCGCACAGCGCAGCAGTACGGCGCTGCGCGGCAGGCGTACCACGGCGTGTCCGTCGGCCAGGGTGATCTGCCGTTCCGGGCCGGCGACCTCCCGCGCGACGCAGCCGAGCAGGGTGTGCGTACTGGCGACGTCGGCGGTGGGCCGGGACACAGCGGCGGTCATCGACTGCTCCTTTGCCGCGAGCGGCCGTGCCGGTTCGCCGTCACCGGTCGGACCGAAGATAGTTGGGGCCGGTACGCAGGTAGTACTTGTTGATGTCGGTGCATCCGGTGCGTTGCTTGGGCAGCAGCGTGCCGGCGGTCAGCATCGCCTTGACCGGCAGATGTTCGGCGGTCAGGACGCGTTCGGTGAGCAGCCGTGCGGCGGCGTACCCGTCCCAGCCGGGCAGCCCGGGGGAGTCCGGGGTCGGGGCGGCGGCCCAGCGGTCGCGGGCGGCGAGCAGCCGGGGGCGCAGCGCGGCGCCCGGGGACGGCACCGGCACGCCCCGGTCGGCCAGGGCCCGCAGCGGTGCCGCCGCGGCGAGGTGCAGGGTGATCGTGGTGAACACGTCGGCCAGCTCGCCGGGGTCCGTGATCCACATCCGGGCGTCCCGCAGCGCCGGCCCGGGCCGCCGGACCAGTCGGGCACCGTCGTTGTCCTTGTAGAGCAGCCGGATCCGTGCGCCGCCGCCCGGCCCGGCGCCGTTGTCGACCACGGACGGGTCGAGGACGAGGTGGATGTTCTGCTGGTGCGCCTCCAGCGCGATGCCGTGCCGCAGCCAGAGGAAACAGTGCCAGTCGACCAACAGGTCCAGATAGGACTCCAGCAGCGGGCGCGGGTCCGGCCCGGCCACCCGCTGCGCAACGGTACCGCCGGCCGGGTCGTCGGCGGCCAGCGCGGCGACCGGGACCACGGTGCGGCCGGCCAGCTCGGCCGGGAAGCGGCGGACCAGGAACGACCGGAGGTCGTCGCCGGCATCGCCGTGGCAGCTCTCGTCGGCGTGCAGGATCCGGCCGGCGAACGCCGGCTCGGCGGCGGCGATCCGGGCCAGCAGCCGGTGCAGTTCGGCGCCGTCGACCAGGGTGCCGGGCGCGATGGTACGGACGTTCCGGGCTCCGAGCGTCGCCGTGGCCAGCGGCAGCTTCAGATGCGTGTACGGGTCGGCGACCAGCGCCACGGTCCGGGTCGACAGGGTCGGCCGGACGAGCACCTCGGGCAGGTCGACGCGGACCGGCAGCCCGCGCCGGTCGGCGGTGACCGGGTGCACCGGCAGCAGCACGGTCTCCGGCTCGCCGGACGGCGGCCACCACTCCGGCAGGGCGCCGCGCAGGGTCAGCCCGGCCCGGGGTACCGGCAGCCAGCACAGGACGAAGGTGGGGGCGTGTTCCGGGGCGTACCGGAGCAGGTCGGCACCGGCCAGACCGATCCGGGCCCGGCTGGTCGGATAGACGGGATGGTCACACCTGGCGGCCAGTACGTCGTCGAGCAGCGCCCCGGCCATGCCGGTCGTCGCGCCCCCGGTCGATGTGCCGGCGCGGGCGGCGAGCACCTCGGCGTACACCCGGGAACGGGTCTGCGCGGCGAGCCGACGGGCCGCGAGATCGTCCCGGCACTCGGCGCGGAACGCGTCCCAGCCCGCCTCGGCCTCCGGATCGCCCCCCGGAGCCAGTACGTCGAGCAGCCCGTCGAGGGTCCGCACCACCCGGCCCGGCTTCCCGGAACCCGTCGCGCCGTCGGGCAGCACCATCAACTCCGGACGCGCGGTACGCAGCTCGTGCTGGAACCCGTCCGGCCGGACCGGCAACCGCAGTCGGGCGCCGGGGATCCGGGTCAGCCACCCGTCGGAGCCGTCCCGAGATCCGTTGCCGGCCAACCCGAGGTGGTCCTCGCGGAGCAGCGCGTCCAGCACCCGCCGGAAGAGCTGCCGCTCGGCCCCGTCGACCTCGACCTCGGTTCCGTCGACCTCGACCTCGTCGACCTCGGCCCCAGCCCCGTCGATCTCGGCCCCAGCGCCGTCGACCTCGACCTCGGCCCCGGTCACCGCACCTCCCCGTACCGACTGATCATTCGTCGATTGTCCAGCGGTGTGCGGCCCGGAAGTCGCGGAGTGCCTCGCGTACGGTCGCCGGATCGGGGCCGATCGCGTGCAGCGCGGCCAGATAGTCGCGGTTGGTACCGGTCAACGGGGCGGCCACCCCGACCGTCCGCAGTGGACGCGAGCCGAGCCGTACGCCGGCCGGCCCGGTCGCGTCCACCGGACCCGGCGCGGCGACCAGCGTGCCGGAGCGGTCGGCGCAGACCCACTCGACCCGGGCGTGCCGGGGTACGCGTACCGGGTCGGGCAGGGCCGGCAGCGGGTCGCCGGCGTGGATCCGGAGGACGTGGGCGAAGAGGGGCAGGTCGAGCAGTTCGGCCATCACCAGGTCGACCCGGTCGCCGATCAGCCGGTAGTTGACCTCGATCAGCCGGGCCCGGCCGTCGGACACCACGAACTCGGTGTGGCAGGCGCCGAAGCCGACGCCGAGTGCGTCGAGCTGGGCGAGCACCTGGGCGAGTACCGGTGCCGGCAGCTCCGGCGCCCAGTCGAGGGCCTCCTCGGTGAAGGTCGGCGGTGGGCCGAGGCCGGTCCGCCAGCCGCCGACCACGGCGATCCGCTCGCCGTCGCCGAGGGTCTCCAGGGTGTGCAGATCGCCGGCCAGGTACTCCTCGACCAGCAGTGCCTGGCCGGGGCGCCGGCCCCGGATCTCGGTGACCCGGCGGAGCAGCTCGGAAGGACCGTCGACCAGGTAGACGTCCTCGCTGGCCACGCCCTCCCGGGGTTTCACCACCGCCGGGAACGGCACGGTCGCCGCGCGGCCGGGGTCGTCGTCCGGGCCGAGCACCACCGCCGCCACCCGGTCCAGTCCGGCGTCGGCGACGGTACGCCGGGTCAGGTGCTTGTCCTTGCCGCGCAACGTCGCCCGCCAGTCCTTGCCGGGCAGTCCGAGATAGTTTGCGGCGAGCGCGGTGGGGGTCTGTAGGTGGTCGCTGTTGGACAGCAGCGCGAGCGGCGGATCGCCCCGGTATACGGCGTCCAGCACGGCGCGGACGTCCCGGACGTCCGCACCGGACACCTCCGCACCGGAGAGTCGCGTCGGGTCGGTCGGCCAGGCGGCGGGCTGGTCGGTCAGAACCGTCACCGGCAGCCCGAGCCGGTCGGCGGCCGGCAACAGACCGTCGAGTACCGAGTCGGTGGGGTTGAGCGCGGTCAGGTAGAGCCGCACGGACGAGCCTTCCCCGGCGGTGCCGTCCGGGTGCCGGTGGAGGCGGCCCGGGCCCGGCGACGACCGGCGCGTGCACGATAGGACACCGGACCCCACACGTTCTTTCGTACTAAGGTAAGCCTCTCCTACTTCGTAGTGAGGGTAGCCTTGCCCAGTACCGAAAGGAAAGTCTGAACCCGATCACGGTGTGTCGTGTCGCCCCTGGTCACCCACTTCGGCTCGACGGGCTGCCGGACATTGTGGCCGGCCCCGGCCCCGGTAGGCGGCTCGGCGGGATGTCGGTAGGCACAGCGAACCCGGGCGGTGGGTGCTCAGGTCGCGGCACCCACCGCCCGGGTTCTCGGGTGGAACTCAGGGCCGGAACGCGTCCCGGGTGTCCCGGGCGGCGTCGCCCACGTGGTCACCGGCCTGCTTGACGTTGGCCTCGGTCTGCTCGGTGGCGCCCTCGGCCCGTAGCCGCTCGTTGCCGGTCGCCTCGCCGACCTTCTCCTTGGCTGCTCCGGCCACTTCCTCGATCTTGTGCCGGACCTTGTCTCCTATGCCCATGATGTCCTCCAGTCCGAGCCGAAGTGCTGTGCACACCTCGCTGACCTGTTAGTGCCCCTACGCACCCGACCCGAAACGGACCATCCCGCCGGACGGCCCGATCAAGCCAACCGGAGGACCTGCCGTGCCCGAGTTGACGAATCCCTGGCCGAAACGGACTGCGGTCCGATCCGGAGGCCGGCCGAAACGGACTGCGGTCCGATCCGGAGGCCGGCCGAAACGGACTGCGGCCCGAACCCGCACCCGGCCGGCATAACCGCCGATCCCGGGGGTAGCCAGCGCCGTCGGCAGTTCGCCAGGCCGAGAGAGCTGAGGGGTCAGAAATGACGCGAGGAGCGAACGCGGAGTCGTCGGGTGACGGTCACCGGTCCACGACCCAGGTCGCCCGGCAGGGCGCGACCGAAACCGGGCAGCGGGCGTCGCAGATGGGCGGCGGCCTGGCGCACTCGGCGGCCGACCGGGGACGGGACGTCGCCGGGGAGGCGGGCCGGCAGGCGCAGCAGTTGATGGGCCAGGCGTCGACGGAACTGAAGCAGCAGGCCGGCGCACAGCAGCACCGGGCCGCCTCCGGCCTGCGGGCACTGGGCGAGGAACTGCGCGCGATGTCCGAGCGCACCGACCGGCCGGGCATGGCCACCGATCTGGTACGGCACGCCGCCGACCGCGCGCAGCAGGCGGCGCAGTGGCTCGACCAGCGGGAACCCGGGATGGTGGTGGCCGACGTGCGGGACTACGCCCGACGCAACCCCGGACTGTTCCTGGCCGGTGCCGCCATCGCCGGCGTGCTCGCCGGGCGGCTGACCAGGAGCCGGGACGTCCTGCGCGGCGACGACCAGCAGTCGTCGATGGGACATCCGGACGGCATGCGAGGCCGCCCGGGCAGCGCGCCGTCCGGCCCGTCCGGGTCGACGACGGATGGCCAGGCATACGGAGTACCCCGATGAGCGTCCGAACCGGCGGGCTCGGCGCGGGCGCCGACGGACTCGGCGCGGGTCGGGAAGCGGGGCGGGAGCGGGATCCCGCGCAGGCGTCGATCGGCGAACTGCTCACCGCGGTCACCCGGGACACCTCGACCCTGGTCCGGCAGGAGATCCAACTGGCCAAGGTGGAACTGCGGCAGGAGATGCGTACCGCCGGCCGGGTCGCCGGGATGTTCGGCGGTGCGGCCCTGGGCGCGCTGATGGTGCTGCTGTTCCTGTCGTACGCGCTGTGGTGGGGACTGTCGAACGTGATGGACCAGGGCTGGGCCGCGCTGGTCGTGGCCGGGGTCTGGGCACTGATCGCCGTGGTGCTGGTCTCGGTGGCCCGGCGCCAGGCCCGCAGCCTGAAGCCACTGCCGCAGACGACGGATTCGGTACGCCGGCTTCCGGCCGCCGTCCGGGGCCGGACACATCAACCGGGGGGACAGTGATGACGAGCGACCCGAGCCAGATCCGAGCCGACATCAACCGCACCCAGGACACGCTGGGCGCCAACATGAACGCCCTGGGCGACCGGATGAACCCGCGCAACGCCGCGAACCGGCAGGCCGGCAAGGTCCGTGGCGGTTGGCAGCGGATCCGGGAGAACGTGATGGGCAGCACCGCGCACGCCCGGGACAACGTCATGGGTGCCCGGGACAACGTCATGGGTACGGCCCAGCACGCCCGGGAGACCTCCCAGGCCCGGCTGGCGGGCGCCGGGAACCGGTTGCAGAGCATGGGGCAGCAGGCCCGACAGCAGCCGGAGGGCCACCCGCTCGCCGCCGGCCTCATCGCCTTCGGGCTGGGCGTGATCGCGTCCGCCCTGCTGCCCGCCAGTGACCCGGAGCGGCGGATGGCCGGCCGGCTCCGCGACGAGTTCTCGGAGCACTCCGGCCAGTTGAAGCAGCAGGCCACCGGCGCCGCCCAGCAGGCCCGGGAGCACCTCCGCGAGCCCGTCCAGCAGGCCACCGAGTCGGTCAGGTCCAAGGCCGGCCAGCAGGCCGGCGGGATGCGGGAGCAGGCGCGCTCGTCGGCGCAGGAGTTGCGTGGGCAGGCCCAGGAGAAGGCCGGCGAGGCACGCCGCCGCTGACCCGCCGCCGCGTACCCGATGCCCGCCCCGGCCCCGCGCCGGAGGCGGGCATCCGGCTGATCCGGCCGCCCTGGAAGTGGAAGGTCGCGGTCATCTCCGCGTCGCTGTCGTGACCGGTCACGTTTCTGACGGCGGCCCGGCGGCCCGGCGGCCCGGCGGCGCGGCCCGGCGGCCGGCGTGGCTATGCCGACGCGGCTATGCCTGACAGGGGCGGTCGTTGATGGTGCAGGCGGTCGGCTCACCGTCGATCAGCGCGCCGTCGACCCGGAAGCGCACCTGCACCGAACCGCGTGCCGGTACCTGACTCGTCGCCGGGGCGGGGACGAAGGTCCAGGTGGCGCCGTCGCGGCTGGCCTCGGCGCCGTCCACCGCGCCGACCGACTGGGTCGTCCGGGGCAGGGTGATGGTCAGCCGCCAGCCGGTGGCGGGCCCCGGACCGGGGTTGCTGATGATCACCGAGGCGGTGTAGTTGAGCAGCGTCACGTCCTCGGTCGCGTACCGGGCGGCCAGGGGCGGCGGAAGCGCCGGCGGCGGGGTCGGCCGCTCCGGTCTGCTCCGGGGTGCGGCCCGGGACGGTGTCGGCGACGGAGGCAACGGCGAGGCGGCGGGCGGGGTCGCGCTGCCGGTGGCGTCGTCCACCCCGTCACCGTCGTCCACCTCGACCTCGACCGTGGGCGGCGGCGCCACGCCCAGCGGCGCGAACCCGTCCGGAGTCCGCAGCAGCGTGACGACGACGATCGCGGTGCCGACCATCGCGACCATCGCCGCGACGATCGCCCCCATCATCAGCCGGTCGCTGCGGCGTCGCAGCGGTCGGGCGACCCGGCGGGCCAGCCGCCGTACCGCCGCCGCCCCGGCGAGCAGCGCGTCGAGGATGGCGACCGGCAGGGTACGTGCCGGTCGTTGTCGAACTTTGCGCACGTGACTTCCCTTTCACAGCACGGGGACGACGCGGCGTCGGCCCCGCCCAGGTCGGACCCGGGCCCGCGGTTCTACAGCGCCCGCAGCCCGGCGAGCACGGCCTCCAGCAGGTCCTCCGAGGGTGCGTCCAGTACCGGTGGCTCGTGGGTGTCGATCAGTCCCGCGTCGAGGAGGTCGCCGAGCAGCACCCGTACGGTGCCGACCGGCAGGTCCAGCGCGGCGGCGATCTCGGCCACCGAGAGCGGGCGGCGGCAACTGGCCAGGATGTCGGACTGCTCCGGCGTCAGCTCGGCGCGCGGCGGTACCGGCCAACGGGTCACCACCAGCGAGATCAGGTCGAACTGTCCCCGGATCGGTTGTGTCCTGCCCCGCGTCATCGCGTACGGCCGGACCACCGGCCCGGCGTCCTGGTCGTACCAGGCGTCGTCGTGCCGACCGCCTGCACCGGTACGCACCGCGTGTCACCCCCCGGTCAGGTCATCGGCCGGTACCGGGAAGGTGGGCAGGTGCGAGTCCGCCCGGCCAGCGGCCAGCGCCACCTCGTACGCCATCTCGTCGACGTCGGCGTCCCCGGTGAACCGGACGGCCAGGACCGCCCCGCCCCTGGTCGCGGCCACGAACAGAAACGCCTTGTGCATCTGCACGATGACCTGCCGTACCCCGCCGGGGCCGGAATGCCGGGCGGCGGCCTGAGCCAGCGCCTGCAACCCGGCGACCACGCTGGAGAGCTGGTCGGCGAGTTCGCCTCCGACCCCCTGGGAGACGCCGAGCAGCAGCCCGTCGGGGGAGAGTGCCACGGCGTGTTCGGCCGCCGAGACCCGGTCCACGAATTCGTCGAGTATCCGGACCAGGTTATCCGTCGTGACCACTGCGTGAGTCACCTGTCGTCCTCTCGCTGCTCTCGGGTTGGTCGGCGCCGGGTGCCGGGAGCGCTACCGGCAGCTCGATCGTCGCCGACCAGTCGGTTGCGGCACGCCGGACGGGCGCGCCGTTCGGAGCGGAGCCGGCGGTCCGGCTCGGGATGTCGACCGGGTTGCCCTGGCCCGGACGGCGGACCCGT
Source organism: Plantactinospora endophytica (assembly GCF_016862915.1). GTDB lineage: Bacteria > Actinomycetota > Actinomycetes > Mycobacteriales > Micromonosporaceae > Plantactinospora > Plantactinospora endophytica. The sequence continues at coordinate 421,450 of NZ_BONW01000002.1, forward strand.
ACCGGCAGTGCCGGTGTGGTGGTTCCCGGTCGGGGTGCACCACCCGGCTGTCCGACAGCGATGTCGGCCGGCCGGCCCGGTGCGGTGGTGGCGCCCGGGGCAGGAGCCGGTTCGGGCTCGGATGTCTCGACCAGCAGAGTAGCCGGCACCAGCACGATCGCGGCTGTCCCGCCCCGAGGACCGGCCGTCAATTCGACGGTGATGCCGTGCCGGCGGGCCAGCCGGCCGACCACGTACATGCCCAGCGCCCCACTGAGCGGCCCGGTGTGCGGAGTGTCCCTGATCAATTCGTTGACGGCTGCCAACTCCGCCGGCCCCCGGCCCGCACCGTCGTCGCTGACGATGACGGCCCGGCCGCCGTCGCGTACCTCGCCGGCGATCCGCACCGTGGTGGTCGGAGCTGATCCGGAGAGCGCCGCCTCGACGATCTCCGCCAGCAGGTGGATCAGGTCGGGCAGGGCCCGCCCGGCCACCGCCCCCGACCAGTTCGGGGCGACGAGTACCCGGGGATAGTCCGACACCTCCGCCACCGCGCCCCGCACGACGTCGACCAGCGGTACCGGCCGACGCCAGCGCCGCCCCGGCGTGCCGCCGGAGAGGCTGATCAGTTGTTCCACGTTGCGCCGGATCCGGGTGGCCAGATGGTCGAGCCGGAACAGTTCGGCCAGCTCCTCGGTGTCGGTCTCCCGCCGCTCCATCGCGTCGAGCAGGCCGATCTGCCGGTGCAGCAGGCTCTGGTTCTGCCGGGTCAACCAGATGTTGACCTCCCGGGCCCGCTGGTGTGCGGCGAGCCGGCCCGCGATCTGCGCGGCCCGTTCGGTGACCCGTTCGGCCTCCGCCTGCCGCTGCCCGGTCTGTGCCACGAGCTGCTCCCGCTGGCTGGTGAGCCGCTTGCGCTGGGCGGACAGTTCGGCGGCCCGGTCGGTCAGCTTGGCGGTACGGTCCCGCTGGGCGGACAGCTCCGCCGCCAGTTCGTCCCGCTCGGTGCGCAGTGCGGTGTGCCCGGTATCCAGTTCGTCGAGCCGGGCGACGATCCGCCGGGTACCGCGCAGGGTCAGTACCGCCGCAGCCGCCAGCACCACCAAGCCGAGCCCGCCGACCAGGCCGGCCCGGGCGGCCACCCCGGCCGCGCCTGCGGCGGCCCGGTCGACGCTGTCCCTGACCCCGATGGTGACCAGGGCGCGCAGCTCGGTCAGAGCCGGCTCGGTCGTCGCCTGCCAGCGGGCCGGCGAGACCGGCGGACTCGCGTCGTCCCAGTCGGCCGCCAGCAGTTCCGTCTCGGCGGCGTGCAGGGTCGCGAAGACCGGACCGCTAACCAGCTTGTCGTAGCCGGCCCGTTCCGCGTCGGGCAGCCCGGCCGCCGCCTCGGTCCGGACGAACCGGGCCACCGCGACGAGGTCGACGAGCCGGGTGTGTTCGGCCCCGGTCACCCGGGGTGCGGCGAGCGCCCCGGCCACCAGGGCGTCCTCCCGGGAGAGCAGTTCGGCGGCCCGGGACAGGGCGAGGAGGGTACGCGTCTCCTCGATCAGGTCGGTCCGCCGGCTGGCCCACTGCGAGCCGTACACGGCGAAGCCGGCGTCGACGATCTCGCCGTACGACGCGGCGGCGGTGGCCCGGTCGACCCGGCCGCCGTCGACGTCGTCGCGGAGCGGCCGGAGGTCGTCCAGCCGCCGGACCAGTTCGGCAGCCCGTTCCCGGACCGCGCCGACGGTGGCCAGCCGGAGATCGGTCCGGCCGGTGAACCGCCGCAACGCCTCGATCGCGGCATCGGTGCGGACGCGCTGGTCGTGCAGGGCGGCCCGGTGCCGGCCCGGTGCGGCCAGTTCGACCATGCTGAGCCGGCGTTCCGCCTGTAGGCCGAGGATCAGGGCGTCGGTCGGCTGGCCGAGTTGGCTGGCGAGGGTGCGGACCGCGAGCAGGTCCATCGCGTCCCTGGCGGTCAGGAACGTGGCGTAACCCCAGAGCACGGCCAGCACGGCCAACAGGGCGGCCACCTTGGCCACGAGCCGGGTCGGCGCCGCATCCACCACCGACTCCGACGATCCCGGCTCGCTCCGCTCCGGCCCGGACCCGCCACCGTCGCGCCCCGCCGGCCCCGGACCGGGGTCCGGCCTGCCCTCGGGTACCTGCTGCGCACCCGGCCGTGTCCGATCGTCCGGCTGGGCGACGGCCCGCGTCCGTTCGGCCGCCTGGGCGACGGGCCGCACCTGATCGGCGGGCTGGGCGACGGCCCGCGTCCGCTCGGCCGGCTGGGCAACGTTTCGCGCCCGATCGTTCGGCCGGGCAACGTTCCGCATCTGATCGGCCGGCTGGCTAACGGGCCGCGTCCGCTCGTCCGGCTGGGCAACGGGCCGCGTTCCCTCGGCCGGCTGGGCAACGGGCCGCTGTGGCGGCCGTGCCCGCTCGTCTCCCGGCCTTGTGCGGTCGGTCGGTGGTGTCACCGGAGGCTCTCCCGGCCGCGTCCGCTCGTCCGGCGGACCTGTCCGGCCGGTCGGCGGTGTCACCAGCGGCTGCCCCGGCCGCATCTGCTGTTCTGGCCGCACGTGCTGTTCCGGCCGCGCTCGCTGTTCCGGGACTCGCTGTTCCGGCCGCGCTCGCTGTTCCGGCACTCGCGGTCGGCTGCCCGGCTGCTCCGGCGGACGCGCCCGTTCGGCGCGTTGGCCGGCCGGCATCGTCCGGCCCGTGGGTTGGTCCACCGGTCGCGCCCGGTCAACCGGCTGCTCTGCGGGCCGCGCCGGCTCAACCCGGTGGCCCGCCGGCCGTGGGTGGCTGGCCGGCTGCGCCGCAGGTCGGTCCGGTCCGGTCCGCTGTTCCGGTGGTCGTACCCGGTTGGCCGGCTGGTCCGCCGGACGCGCCCGTCCGGACTGCTGTTCCGGTGGTCGTGCCCGGTTGGCGGGCCCTTCTCCGGGTCGCGCGCGTTGGGTCCGCTGTTCCGGTCGTGCCCGCCCGGCCGGCGGTTCTCCGGGCCGTGCATCTCCGGGCCGTGCATCTCCGGGCCGTGCATCTCCGGGCCGTGCGTCCCCGGGCCGTGCGTCCCCGATCCGCTGCTCCGGCGCGCGCGTGCGTACGGTGCGCTGCTCCGGTGGTCGGGCGCGTTCGGTCCGCTGTTCCACTGGCCCCGCCCGTCCGGTCCGCTGTTCCGGTGGTCGGGCGGGTTCGGTGCGCTGCTCTACGGGTCCCGCCCGTCCGGTGCGCTGTTCCGGCGGTCGGGCGGGCTCGGTGTGCTGTTCCGGTGGTCGGACAGGTGACTTCTGCCGCTCCGGCAGTGGCGGTCGCTCGACGGGCTGTTCTGCGGAGTGCGCCGAACCCGTCGGCTGGTCCGGTGACGCGGGCTGGTCCACGGGGCCGTCGACCGGCGCGGCGTCGGCCGGGGTACGGGTCGTGCCCGCCCGCCGCAGCCCAGCACCCAACGCCGCGACCCGGCGTGCCGCCCCCTTCACCGTGCCGTCCGCTCTGGCCAGGGCGTGCCGGCCGCCCGGCCGCCGGACCGCTCCTCGACGATGGTCCGCAGTCGGGCCAGCAACTCGCTGCGGTTCGCGCAGTCGAGACGCTGGCGCATCCGGGCCACGTGGTGCTCGACGGTCTTGGCGGAGATGAACAGCCGGTCACCGATCTGCTTGTACGTCAGCCCGCTGAGCACCAGCTCGGCGACCTCGCGCTCCCGCTCGCTGAGCCGGTTCTCCGCCGGTACGGCGATCGCGTCCGCCACCTCGGCCGCTCCCGCCCCGGCCGGTCGGTTGCCGCTCTTCGCCCCGGCGGGCCGGCCCTGGAGCATCCGGGCACAGTCCAGCAGTGTGGTCATCGCCTTCCGGTCGGAGGTGCGGATCGCCGCCTGGCCGGCGAGCCGGGCGCCGTCCCAGCAGAGCCCGATGCCGTGCAGGCCCCGGGCGGCGGCCTCCACCCGGACCGGGTCGACCGTGCCGCGGAGTACCTCGACCCAGCTCTGCCCGGCGGCGGCGACCACGGAGGCGTACGGGGTGTGGCCGGTGACGGCGGCCAGCGCGGCGACGTGCTCGTCCGCCACCGCCGGCCGGTCGGCCAGGATCGCGGCGTGCAGGCAGCTCCAGTGCAGCGGTGTCGTCCACAGTGGTGGGTCGCCGAGCCGGGCCAGCAGGTTACGGGCCTCGCCGAGGTAGGGGGCGAGCCGGTCCAACTCGCCGAGCCGGGCGGCGGCGATGGCGAACTCGCCGAGCGGAAGGAGGGTGAACAGGTCGACGGGGTGGCGTACGACGGCCTCCCGGGCACGTTCCCAGCCGCGTTGCAGGGCCGGCAGGTCGCTGTTGCGGCGAGCGGTACCCAGCTCCAGCGCGGCGGCGAAGATCAGGTCTCGGGACTCCAGCGGCACCGGGCCGGCGGCGACCGCCGCCAACTGCTGCGCCGCCTCGGTGGCCCGTCCCCGGAGCATCAGCAGCCAGCCCTGGAGCAGCCGGTGCCGGCGCGAGGTCAGGGCACCACCGAGACCGGCCGTGACGGCCCGGTCCAGGGTCCGCTCGCCGATGTCCAGCTCACCGCAGTGCAGTGCCACCAGGGCGGCCAGCGCCGCCGGGGTCTCCGGCAGCAGTACGGAGCGACCGGCCGGTTCGAGCAGCGCGGACGCCTGCACCAGAGTGGACAGTGCGGCGGTCGGCGGGCCGGAGAGGGTCTCCCGCAGCCCTCGGGCCATCAGCAGTGCGGCGCTGGCCAGCAGCGTCGGCGGGCCGTCGGTGGGCGGGTCCGCGAGGATCCGGTCGAGTTGCTCGACCCGGCCGGTGCCGGCCGCGCCGATCGCCGCGAACGCCAGCGACGACGGGGTGCCCGACCAGCGGTACAGCTCGACCGCGCGGTCGGTGTGGCCACGGTGTACCAGCGCGGTCGCGGCGACCGTGGCGCCGTCCGCCCGGTCCGGTGAGTCCGGGGTGGCGATCAGCCGGTCGGCCAGCCGCAACGCGGAGTCGAGGTCGGCGGAGAGCGCCGCCGCCATCGCCCGGCGGGCCGCCACCGGACGACCGGCCGCGCCCGCGACCGCGAAGAGCCGGGCCGCCAGGGCCGGGTCGTCGCCCAGTGCCTCGTCGCCGGCAGCCTCGGCGACGCCGGCCGGGCAGCTACCGCCGAACCCGCCGTCCAGCATCGAGCGGACCAGTGGCAGCACCCGCCCGCCGCGCTGTAGTTGCAGCTCCGCCAGGCGTTGCCAGACCGCCGCCCGCTGGCTGGCCGGGCTCAGCGCGGCGATGGCCCGTCGGACGATCGGGGCGAGCCGGTCGTCCGGCCCGAGCAGGCCGGCGGCCCGGGCCGCCGCCAGCAACTCGTCCAGCTCGTCCTGCTGCCGGGACAGCAGCGTGCCGAGCAGGTCGGTGGGCAGGGCCGGGCCGGCCGCCATCGCCAGCAGCAGCCGGCGTACCTCGATGTGCAGGCTTTCCAGTTCGGGCGCGAACTGGAGCAGCACCGAACGGGGTATCTCCAGGGTCGGGCGCTCGGCACCGGCCGGCGGACGCTCCGCGCGGCCCGGACGGCGGTCGGCCGGGCGCAGCGCCCGGGACAGCCACTCCACGAACCGGGGTACGCCGCCCGTCTGCTCCTGCACCAGCCGGGCGACCTCGGCCGGCACCGTCGAACCGTACGCGGTGCCGAGGTAGGTGGCGGTGCGTGCCTCGGTGAACGGGCCGGGCAGCACCGGTGGCCCGCTCCGGTGCAGTACCTCGACCAACTCGGCCAGCCCGGCCGGGCGGGGCCAGGGCCGGAACGCGACGGCCAGTCGGGCGCGACCGGTCTCGGCCAGCCTGCGCAGCTCGGCGAGGGCGGCGGCGTCGAGCAGGTGCGCGTCGTCGACGAGTACGGCGCAGTCCGGGTCGGCGGGCTCGGTCAGCTCCCGCCAGGAGTCCAGCACCGGTACGCCGGCCTGCTGGTAGCCCCGCCGCAACCGGGCCAGTACGGCCGTCTTGCCGTGCCCGCCCGGGGCCTGTACGGCCGTGCAGAGCGGTGCGTGCGGGTCGGCGTCGACCCGGGCCAGGAAGGCGGTGGTCTGCTCGTCGAGTACGAGCGGGGCTTCGGTGTCGGTACGCAGCGTCAAGGCAGCCCTCACCGACCCGCCCCGCCCAGGGCGGCGGCGACGGTCAGCGGGTCCGCCCCGACGGCCGCGTGCAGCAGCACGCCGAGCGCGACCACCAGCACCGCCAGGCCGATCACCGTGCTGTCGCGGCCGGACGCGAGCCGGGACAGCGCGCGCATCGGCAACTCCAGCGGGGTGATCCGGACCGGTGGCCGGGGCGGCAGTTGGGACCGGTCCTCGTCGTACCGGCCGGGTTCCTGGCCGGGACCGCCGCCGGACCGGCCCCGCTGCCGGCGTGGTGGTTCGCCGCGCCGGGCTCCGGGTCGGGGTGGCCGCATCACCGGCGGTCGCGGTGGTGGCCGGTTGCCCCGCTGCCGGTCGAGCAGTTGGCCGCCGGCCACGGCGGCGCCGGCCGCGACGGTGAGCTGCGGGTCGGCCTCGACCTCGACCGGTACCGGGAACCGGGCCGCGATCAGCTCCCGGACCAGCGGGATCCGGGCCGATCCGCCGGCCAGCAGTACGCCGTCGAGCTGGTGCGGCGCCAGGCCGCAGGACCGGACCGTACGGGTCAGCTCGTCCACGGTCAGCGTGACGGCGGGCCGGATCAGGTCCTCGAACTCGGCGCGGCCGACCGGGATCCGGGTCTGCCGGGTGGGCAGCCGGACGAGCACGTCGGCGGTTTCGGCGACTGTCAGTTCCGCCTTGGCGCGGCGGCAGTCCCGGCGCAGCCCGAGCAGGGCCTGCCGGACCAGCGGGTCGGCCGGGTCGGCGAGTTCCTTGGCCAGGCTGGTGCGGACGTGCTCGACCAGCGCCTCGTCGAAGTCGGCTCCGGCGGGCGGGTCGGCGTCGACGAGTACGCCGCGCAGGTCGAAGCCGAGCGGCTGGGCCCGGTCCACGACGGCGGCGGAGAAGCTCTGCCCGCCGAGGACGTGTACGGCGAGGGTCCGGCCGGAGAAGCCGTGCGCGGCGTGGCTGGCGGCGGCGAGTACGGGCGCCGGCAACAGGGCCACGTCGGCCAGTCCGACGTCCCAGAGCGCCTCGCCGAGCAGGTGCCGCCGGTAGTCGCCCCAGCCCGCCGGATGGCTGAGCACGATCCACTCAGGACGCTCGCGCTCCTGCTCCATCACCCGCTCGACGACCCACATCGCGAGCATGGCGGTGAGTGCCTGGGCCGAGCACGCCTCGCCGCCGACCAGCAGCGGTACGTCGTCGCCGATCCGGTTGACGAAGCCTCGGGCGACCCAGCCGCCGTCGACCGGGTCGTCGTACTCGTCGGGGTCGGCGACGGTGATCGACCGGTTCGTCGACATCAGCAGGACGGACGGGACCGGAGCACCGGCCGGCCCGAGCCGGACGGGTTCGGGAGGATCCCAGTTGCTGCCCCGGAGGCGGGCGACAGCGGCAGCCGTGGCGGTGCTGCCGATATCGATTCCGAGGACGTAGGGCATCCGACCATTCCTTCACCGCGAGTCATGACCCCGGGACGGCGCGTACCATTTCCTGGCCCTGCCCGGGAACGGACCTCGGGCGGATGGCATCGCCCGGTGGGCCGTTAGGGAGTCATCTTTTCGTACCAGAGATCTATCCGCCATCAGGACCCTAACTCGGGCGGAACGTATCCCCTAAGCCCCTAACGCAGATCTAAGGCGCGGCCCTAGCGGGGGCGGTCGGAAACCCCGGCGCCGTCCCCGATGTCCGGCGTGGACGATTCCGGCTAGCGTCAGCTACGACTTCCGGCGGCGGCGCAACGCAGCGCGCCGCCGCCGGATCAGCGCCACCCCGCACCACCTGCGCAGTTCCCGCACCAGCCGCCTAGCGGAGGCTCCACCGCAGCAGAAGACGGGTCCGCCCCTACCGGCGTGGATTCGTCGCACCACCGCCAGTTCGTCGCACCGGGCCGTCCCGGGCGAGGATTGCACCGAGGAGACCGGCACATGGGCTCGCCCCAGACACTGCACGACTTCGTGCTCAACCTGCTGACCAACCCGGACGCCCGGTCGGCTTTCGAGATCGACCCCGAGGGGACGCTGCGGGAGGCCGGGTTGGCCGACATCAGCGTCGCGGACGTCCAGGACGTGGTGCCGCTGGTGGTGGACTACGCGCCGGTCCAGGGGCTCGCCTCGCTGGCGCCGGTCGGTGACGATTTGGGTCTCGGTCAGTTCCAGCTCGACCCGAGCGGCGTCATCGGTCAGTTGCAGACCGTCGCCGCCCAGCTCGGTGTCGGTACCCACTCGCCGGCCAACGACGTCAACGCGGCGACGCTCGGTGCGATAAGCGTTCCGGGCGCCCTCGGTGGAGTCGGTGCGGTCCTGCCGGGGCTCGGCGGCGACCAGCTCTCCGATCCGCTGGGGCTGGTCGACCCGCTGGTGCCGACCGGTGTGGACGTCGCCGACACCCTCGACTCCGAGGTGGTGGAGCCGGTGCTCACCGATCCCACCACCGACGTGGTCGGCACCGCCGACGGCCTGGTCGCCGACCCGACGGGCGGCCAGCTCGGCCTGGTCGACTTCGCCGGTGACACGGTGCAGGGCACGCTGGACGGCGTCACCGGGCTGGTCGACTCGCTCGGCGTGGGCGGCACGGTCGGTGGCACGGTCGGCGGTGTGACGGACACGGTCGGTGGCGTCGGTGACGCGCTCGACCTCGAACCACTCGGCTCCACCGGCACGCCGGTACTCGACGGCACCACCTCCACGGTGACCGATCTCACCGACAACGTCGGCAACACTCTCAGTGACACCACCTCGGGTGTCATCGGTGGCAGCGGCCACGCCGGAGAAGTAGACGCCTCCACCTCCGGCGGCCTCCTGGGAATCGCGGACGACCTTCTCTGAGCGCGGGAAGTCCGTGAGGCCCGCCGAAGGCCGGACCGTGGTCCCACGGTCCGGCCTTCGGTCCTCTTGATAATTCCGGCGTAACCGGCACACTTGGTGCGGTGATGGCGCCCATCTGGCTTGACGTACTCGACGAGATCGTGCGGGTTTCCCACGCGCACGGTCGGGGCGACCTGATCTCGTGGCTCCAGCGCAGGCGGGCCCAACTACTGGATCCGAGGCTGCGGGTGCTGGTCGTCGGCGAGCCCAAACAGGGCAAGAGTCAGCTCGTCAACGCCCTGCTCAACGCCTCGGTCTGCCCGGTCGGCGACGGGATCAGCACCACCATCCCGACCGTGGTCGGGCATGCCGCCGCACCGACCGCCGCCCTGGTCTGGAGTCCGCCGCAGGCGCCCGACCAGCCGGCGCGGCGACGGGCTGGCGACGAGCAGGAGTCGGAGCGACCGCCGACGCAACGGCGTACCCCACCGGCAGAGCGGACCGGGCCGGACGCCGCCGGCGCCGCACCCTCGTCCGGGGTACGCCCCGGCACGGCGGTACCCGGCCCGGCGCAGCGGATCGCGGTGCCGATCGAGCAGATCGCGGCCCGGATCAGTGGCCGCAGCGGCGGGATCGGCGAGGTTCCGGCCGGCTCGACCAGCAGTGGACCTGCCGGTGGCGGGCGTACGGTCGGGCTCGGCGGGACCGCCGGGCGGCGGCCGGGCAGCGGGCTGGAACACGCCGAGATCGGGATTCCCCGGGCGTTGCTCGCCTCCGGGTTGGTCCTGGTCGACACCCCGGGCGTGGACGGCACCAACCCGGGCCGGGCGATCAGTCCGGCCGCCACGCCGAACCAGGCCGACCTGGTGCTGCTGGTCTCGGACGTGACCCGGGAGCTGTCGGTCGCCGAGCTGAACCTGCTGCTGCACATCGCCCGGTCGCACGCCAATCTGGCCGTGGTGCAGAGCAAGATCGACATGGTGCCGCACTGGCGTACCGTGGTCGAGCGTAACCGGCAGCACCTGGCCGACGCGGGCGTGTCGGCGGCGCTGATCCCGGTCTCGGCGACGCTGCGGTTGCAGGCGGCCCGGAGCAACGACAAGGAACTCAACGCCGAATCGCACTTCCCGGAGCTGATCAACCGGCTCAAGCGCGACCAGGCCGGCAAGGCCGACACGTTGGGTCGGGCGGCGGTGGCGTTGAGTGCGCGTACCGTCCTCGAACAGCTCGCCGCGCCGCTGCGTGCCGAACTCGCCGTGGCCAAGGAGACCGACGTCGAGCAGTCCGGCCCGATCACGAAGCTGCACGCGGCACAGCGCGAGGTGGACGAGTTGCGCCGCTGCTCGGTGCGCTGGCAGAACACCCTGAACGACGAGATGGCCGACCTGATCTCCGACGTCGAATACGACCTGCGGGACCGCACCCGGCAGATCCTGCGCAAGGTGGACGAGGCGTTCGACAAGGCCGACCCGCTGACCGGCTGGGACACCTTCCAGGAGTGGCTGACGGAGAACCTCACCGACGCCGCCGAGGCGAACTACGCCTGGCTGGCCGAGCGGTGCGGGTGGATCGCCAACCGGGTCGCCAGCCAGTTCGACAGGTACGGCTTCGACGCGCTGCCGAGCTGGTCGGTCCGGGTGCCGGAGAATCTCAGCGACCGGATCCAGATCATGGAGCAGCCGACGGTGGAGAAGTTCACCCGGACCCAGAAGCTCGTCACCGGCCTGCGCGGCTCGTACGGCGGTGTGTTGATGTTCGGTCTGGCCACCACGCTGGCCGGAATGCCGCTGATCAACCCGATCTCGCTCGGCGCGGGTGCGCTGTTCGGCGGCAAGAGCGTTCGCGACGAGGGGAAAACGCTGCTCAAACGCCGGCAGGCGGTGGTCAAGACGGCGACCCAGCGGCACGTCGACGACTTCTTCCTCCGGCTCAGCAAGGACTGCAAGGACACCGCCCGGCAGGTGCAGCGGATGCTGCGGGACCACTTCACTGGGCTGACCGAGGAGTTGCAGGAGGGCATCGTGCGGTCGTTCCGGACCGCCAAGCAGGCGGCCGAGGCCGACGCGGCACAGCGCGACCAGCGGCAGCGCCGGATCGCGCTGGAGATGAAGCGGCTCGCCGACCTCTACGAGAAGGCCCAGGCACTCGCCGGCACCCAGTCCCTCGGCACCGGCGCTGGCACCAACACTGGCATCGGTGCCGGTCGCACCGGACTGGAGCCCGGACCGTGAGCGCCGGAAATGCGTCCCCGGACGGGGCGGGGACCCGATGAGTCGGGTGGGCCGGTTGGACGAGGCGACCTGGGGTTTGGTGCACGAGGCGCTGGAGGTCTACGGCAACGATCCCCGGGCGGTGGAACAGTTGCACAGGCAGTTCGCCCGGTTCGAGGAGCCGTTGCGGATCGCCGTCGCCGGCCCGTGGCGGTCCGGCAAGTCGACGCTGGTCAACGCCGTGATGGGCGAGGCGGTCGCACCGGTCGAGGTGGCCGACGGACGCCAGGTCTTCACCTGGTACGAGGACGGCCCGGAGCCTCGGGTCACCGCCTACCCGACCGGCGGTGCGCCCCGGGACCTCGCGGTGACGCGTACCGCCAGTGGGATGCGGGTGGACCTCGGTGGCGGCCGGTGGGACCAGGTCGACGACATCGTGGTGCAGTGGCCGACCCGGGCGCTGCGGCACGCCGTACTCATCGACACTCCGGCGGTGAGCTCCCGGGTCGACGATCCCCGGACGGCCGGCGAGGACGGCCGGGCCGGTAACGGGCGGTTGGCGCTCGGGGCGGGGCCGACCGTCGGCGGGGACGCCGAACTGGTCGGCGGCTCCGGTGGCGGCGCGACGACGGTGGAGCGGATCGTCCGCGAGGCGGACGCCGTGCTCTATCTGAGCCGGGACGGCAGCGGCGACGACCTACGCCCGTTCCAGGCCGCCCAGTCGGGCACGGTGGCCCGGGCCGCGCCGGTCAACGTACTCCTGGTGCTGTCCAGAGTGGACGAACTGGCCGGCGGTCGGGTCGACGCCCTGCTCACCGCGCGGCAGCTCGCCCGCCGGCTCCGCCGCGACCCACGGGTCAACGCGCACTGCCTGAGCGTGGTCGGGCTCGGCGGGCTGGTCGCGCTCGCCGGCCGGATGCTCAGCGAGACCGAATACTCCGCGCTCGCCGCGCTGGCCGGGTTGCCCCGGGCCGAGACCGACCGGCTGCTGCTCTCCACCGACCGGTTCACCGCCGCCGACTTCCCGGTCCCGCTCGACGTCGAGACCCGGCGCCGGCTGCTCGACCGGCTCGGCATCTTCGGGGTACGCCTGTCGACCACGCTGGTCCGGACCGGCTGCGACAGTCGAGCCCGACTCGCCGCCGAACTGGTCCGGCGCAGCGGCCTGACCGAGCTGCGCGAGTCGATGACCAGGTATTTCGTGGACCGCGCTCCGGTGCTCAAGTCGCGGGCGGTGCTGATGGCGCTGGAGTCGCTGCTCCGTTCCGAGCCCCGGCCCGGCGCGACCGAGCTGCTGGCCCGACTGGAGCAGGTACTCGCCGGCGCGCACGAGTTCCGCGAGCTGCGACTCTCCGCCGCGCTGCTCGGCGGCCAGGTGCGCTTCGACCCTGAGTTGTCCGCCGAGGCCAACCGCTTGATCGGCGGCGACGGTGCCAGCCTGGCCGCTCGGCTCGGCGTCGAGCACGACGCCACCGGGGACGAGCTGTGGGCACGCGGCTCGACCGCGATCCGCCGCTGGCAGGACCTGGCCGAGGACCCGCTACGCGGCGTCGACCAACGCCGCGCCGCCCGCACTGTCGTACGAAGCTGCGAGGGAATGCTCGCCGAGATCACCTGATCCGCCGCCTGACGCGCCGCGCCGCGCCGCGCAAGATCGTGCACATACCCAGAAGGAGTGCCTACGACCGCCCGACGAAGGCACTCTTTCCCTGAAGCAGCACGATCTTCCCCTGCGGGAGCGGGCGCAGGTCGCGTACTCGGCTGCGGTGCTACGGCCGGCGAGTGGCCTCGCCGACGAAGGCTTGCCATGCGGCTGGTGTGAAGGCGAGTACGGGGCCGGTCGTGTCTTTGCTGTCGCGTACGGCCACGATGCTGGGGAGGTTGCGGGCGACTTCGACACAGTCTCCGCCGTTAGTGCTGCTACGCGTGCTCTTGCGCCACTGGGCACCGGTCAGGTTCATAGCCGTCCCATCCTTGGGCTACGGGCGTCGGGTGACCTCGCCGACGAAGGCTTGCCATGCGGCTGGGGTGAAGGCGAGTACGGGGCCGGTCGTGTCTTTGCTGTCGCGTACGGCCACGATGCTGGGGAGGTTGCGAGCGACCTCGACGCAGTTCCCGCCGTTAGTGCTGCTGCGCGTGCTCGTGCGCCAATCGGCTCCGGTCACGTTCATTGCTGTTCCATCCTTGGCTACGGGCGATAGTTAACGCCGCCGATGAAGGCTCGCCACGCGGCTGGTGCGAAGGCGAGCGTAGGGCCGGTCACGTTCTTGCTGTCCCGTACGGCGACGATGTCGGGGAGGTTGCGGGCGACCTCGACGCAGTCTCCGCCGTTCGGGCTGCTGCGTGTGCTCTTGCGCCAATCGGCGCCGGTTAGGTTCATAGCTGTTCCATCGCTTCCGTGATCAACTTAGTTGACTGCGGAACTGGCAGCGCACTGCCCCGAATGGCCTCCCACGACCGACGCAACTGCAACACGTCGGCGGCCTGCTCGACCACATCTCCCTGCAACTGGTTGTCGATGTAGCCCACGTCTGCGTTGGTCGGCAGGGTCGCCAACACGAACGGCCCGCCGAGTCCAGGGTACGACCCGGCGTCCGCAGGTACTACCTGTATCTGCACCAGGGACGTGGTGCCGAGCTTGAGTAGGTGGGCCAACTGGTCCCGCATCACGTCACGCCCGCCGATGACCCGACGGAGAACGCACTCGTCGACAACCGCGATGACCAGGGGTGGCTCGTCACGGGTGAGGATGGATTGCCTGTCCAGCCGCTCAGCGACCTTCTGCTGCACCTGTTCGACCGTGAATAGCGCGCCGCTGAGCAGGGCCTGTGCGTACGCTTCGGTCTGGAACAGGCCGGGTAGCACGGCGTTCTCGAACGATCGTAGGGTGACTGCCTCGCGTTCGTGGTCGATCCACTCGCGGAGCCAGGTGGGGACGCCGAGTGTGATCACGAGGCGTTCGTGCACGCCGCCTGTCTTCAGGGCGCGGTCGGCGCCGGCGATGAAGTCCATGGTCAGGGCGCGGGTCCGTTTCTCGACGGCACTCACGTGGGACGCCGAGAAGTTTGCCAACCGCCCGAACGTCTCCTGTGTCATCTTGGCCGCCTGCCTGCCCTGACGGATCTCGGCAACTATGAACGCGGCCAGTGGTTCCGGTACTTCGGTCATCAGAATTCCCCAGGATGTAGATCAATTATTCAGGACTCTGCAATGGCACTCACGCCTCCTGTGGATCTGCCAGCACCGCCCATAGGTGCGTGACGTGTTCCCAGCGTAGGGCCTACGTGTCCAAGGTGGAACCAGGAATTTTCGCTCGGTCACCGCACTTTCGGCGAGGCGCGGAAATGTCGACGGATGCGGCGGCGGCAGGAGCAACAGGAACGAGCAAGCGGAACGCCGTCCCGAGCAATTTCCACCGATGGGAGGCAGCATGAAAATCGGTCGCGGGACGAAGCCGTATCACCGCCGGAACTGGCGTCGGCTGTGGCGGTACTGCCGGTGTGGTCTGCGTTGGCGGTGCCCGGACTCGGTCGACCTGGTGCCGATGCCGTACGCGCCGGTGGTGCCGCCCGCCCCGGGCCGGCTCAGGGCCTACAACCGCCGTTCCGGGTGGGATGCGTCGACCCGCCCGTACCTCGAAAACAGCCGGGTCGGCGCACTGAGGCCGGCACGGGCGGCGCGTATTCGGGACGGGGAGCGGGTGTGAGGACGGGTGATCGGGCCGCAGGAACGTTGGTATCGGGCCGCGCGGCGGATGGGACGCCGGTACCCGACCGGTCGGCACCTGCCGGCGGAGGCGTACCGATGTCAGACCTGCACCGACCCCTGGCCGTGCGCGCCGGCTCGGCTGGCGCTGCTGATCGGCTTTCGGGGTGACCGGGTTGGCCTGCTGATGTATCTCGCCGGACACCTCGTCCGCGCTCTGGAGGCGCTGCCCGACACGCATCCGGCGCTGGTCACCGGCCAGATCCTCTACTGGGTACCCCGCCGGCGCTGACCGCCCCCGGGGGGATGAACAAGAGGCACCGCCCCGCCACCTGCGTACGGTGGAGAGGCGGTGCCGGGTGGATCAGGTTTCGTCGCTGGCGTCGTACTCGGCGGGGACCTTGTAGGGGGCGGCCCGGCGGGTGCCGGCGGTGGCCGTCGGGTCCGGTGGCCGGCGCAGGTGGTGTTCGGTCACCGCCTGGTACGCGGCGACCACCGCCAACAGTCGCTCCTCGCCGAACGGCGGCGCCCCGAGCGTGGTGCCCCGGGGCACGGTCAGCCCGGTCGTGGTGTCGACGCCGGTGCCGTAGGGGAAGGCGATCAGCGGCAGCCCGATCCCGTCGAAGACGGTGCCGGTCAGGAAGACGTCGCACTTGTCGAAGACGTCGGTCAGCACCAGGTGCAGGAACTGGTAGCGGGCCTGAAGCATCTTCATGTAGCTGTCTGAGCTGCGGAACATCCCGTTGAGGAAGCCCGGCAGCCGGTCGGCGAAGAGGCTGACGTCCCGGCGGAGCTGCGGCAGGAACATGTTCGTCGCCTCGCCGGCCGTGCTGGACAGCCCGGAGAGCAGGTCCCAGTCGGCCGGGTACGCCACCTCGACCACCCGGCAGCCGACCGAGGTGAGGGTGGTCAGGAGTTGTTGGCGCAGCGCTGTCGTCTCCGCGTTCGAGCCGGTGAGGAAGTCCGGCGGGTAGCCGACGGTGGTCGCCCAGCGGACCTTCGGCCGGCCCCGGTGCCGGTACACGGTGGCCGCCTTGACCAGGTTCGGCACCGGCGGCATGCCGAGGGTACGCGGGTCGTTGCGGTCCGGGCCGGCGATCGCCTGCAACATGATCGCCGCGTCCATCGCGTCCCGGGCCAGCGGACCGGGATGATCCCGGGTGAAGGTGAGCGGGATGATGCCGTACAGCGAGGCCCGGCCGAAGGTGGGCTTCAGGCCGGTCAGGTTCTGTGCGGTCGACGGGCTGGTGATCGAGCCGCCGGTCTGGGTGCCGGTGCCGGAGGTGGCGAGTCGGCCGGCGACCGCCGTGGCGGTGCCGCCGCTGGAGCCGCTCGGGCTGTACCGGATGTCGTCCGGGGTCCAGGCGTTGACGGTGGTCGCGGTACCGTCGGCCAGCCGGGCCCGGCCGGAGGCGAGCGGACCCATCGCCGCCTTGCCCATCATGATCGCCCCGGCCGCCTTCAGTCGGGCGTGCACGGTCGAGTCGTACTCGGGGACGAAGCCGCCGTAGACCGGGGACATCGCGGTGGTCGGGATGCCCTTGGTGTAGAAGTTGTCCTTCTCGGCGGTGATGATCCCGGCCAGCGGCGTCGACTTCGAGGTGATCCGCACCCGGCGGGCCGCCGCGAGCAGCTCGGCGTTGCTCGGCCGCCACAGGTACGCCTGGTAGACGCCGTCGAAGCGGTCCAACCGGTCCAGATAGGACTCCATCAGTTCGACCGGGTCGAGCAGTCGGCGCCGGAACGCGGCGGCAGCCTCGCTGACGGTCAGCTCGGTGGGGTCGGCCAGTGCCGCCCGGCGGATCGTCGGCGCGTACGCGGTCTCCCAGACGTTGCCGGCCGGCCCGCTGCCGCTGCCGGTTGCCAGCGCGGGCGCGGTGAGGCTCGTGGCGCCGAAGAGGCCACCGGCACCGGCCGCCGCCCACACCCCGGCCATCCGGGAGAGGAACCAGCGCCGGTCGACGGCCAGATCCTGGGGTACCGCCCCGGTCTCGTCGCCGCCCGTCGAAGTCGATGTGGTGGGCGTCGTCGTCACGGCTGGTACGCCCCCGTCCAGATCGACATCGGTGCGGGGTAGAGCACGGCGGCGTGCGCCTGCTGGTCCGGTACGTAGTCGGCGTAGCTGACCTCCTGCCGGATGGTGCTCCGGGCGTTGGCCAGTACCCGCGCCTGGTCCATCGGGGCGCCCGGGTCGTTCTCGGGCAGGGTGGACAGGTCGATGCCGATCAGCGCGTACCGGGTCCGGATGTAGGTGTCGAGTTCCGCGTCGGTGGGGGGTGGGGGGATCGCCATGCCATTCCTTCCTCGGACAGGAACAGTGCGAGGAGTCAAGGCGGCGATTGTTTCGGCGGCGGGCGTGCGGGGTTGCGCGGCGGTGACCAACTGTTTCGGGTCCAGCAGCATGAGCCGGCGCCGGCCGGTCCAGCGTCGGGGGCGGGATCGGCCGGCACCGGGGCTCACATTCGGTCCGGGGCGGTGATGCCGAGCAGGTGCAGGCCCTGCCGGAGTACCCGGGCGGTGAGGTCGCAGAGGACCAGCCGGCTGTCCCGGACGGCTGGCTCGGCCCGGAGCACCGGACAGTGCTCGAAGAAGCTGCTGAACGCGACCGCGTACAGGTGGCCGGCGAGGCGGTGGAACTCCAGGGTCCGTTCGACGGTGCCGACGACCGCGCCGAAGTCGAGCAGTTCGAGCGCGAGCGTCCGTTCCTCCGGCGCGCCGATCGACACCGGCACGCCGGTCGGGACCGGCCCACCCGCCTTGCGGAAGATGGAGCGGATCCGGGCGTGCGCGTATTGCAGGTAGGGCGCGGTGTTGCCGTGCAGCGCGAGCATCCGGTCCCAGTCGAAGACGTAGTCCCGGGTCCGGTCGGCGGAGAGGTCGGCGTACTTGACCGCCCCGATCCCGATCGCCTTCGCCACCTCGGCCACCGCCGCCGGATCCAGTCGCGGGTTCTTCTGCCGGGCCAGCGCGGCGGCCCGGTCCACCGCCTCGTCGAGCAGTTCGACCAGCTTCACCGAGTCGCCGGCCCGGCTGGCCAGTTTCCGGCCGTCCGGGCCGAGGACCAGACCGAAGCCGACGTGTTCGGCACGGGCCGGCGGGGACAGCCAGCCCGCCTGCCGGGCGACCACGTACACCATCTCGAAGTGTTGCCGCTGCGGCAGGCCGACGACGTAGAGCAGCCGGGTGGCGCCGAGTTCCCTGGTCCGGTGGCGGAGCGCGGCGAGATCGGTCGCGGGGTAGCCGTACCCGCCGTCCCGCTTGCGCACGATCAGCGGTACCGGTTCGCCGTCCCGGCCGGGAAAGCCGGGTGGAAAGACGCAGGCGGCGTCGCCACTGTCGACGAGCAGGCCGAGCCGGTCCAGCTCGTCGGTCACCGGGCCGAGCATCCCGTTGTAGTGGCTCTCGCCGACGAAGTCCGGCCGGGTCAGCAGCACGTCGAGCCGGTCGTAGACGGCCAGGAAGTACGACTCCGACTCGGCGACCAGCCGCCGCCACAGCCGTACCGTCGACTCGTCGCCGCCCTGTAGCGCCACCACCCGCTGCCGGGACCGCTGCCGGAACGCCTCGTCGGCGTCGAACTTGGCCCGGGCCCCCTTGTAGAACGAGTCCAGGTCACCGATCGACAGTTCGGATCCAGCACCGATGGGCAGTTCGGATCCAGCGGCGACGGACAGTTCGGATCCAGCACCGATGGGCAACTTGGACCCGGTGCCGATGGACAGATTGGACGCGGCGGTGGACTCGCCGAGGTCGATCAGGTGCTCGATCAGCATCCCGAACGGTGTACCCCAGTCGCCCAGGTGGTTGGCCCGGACGACCCGGTGCCCGAGCCAGTCCAGCAGCCGGGCGGTGGCGTCGCCGATGATGGTGGACCGGAGGTGGCCGACGTGCATCTCCTTGGCCACGTTCGGTGCCGAGTAGTCGACCACCACCGTCTCCGGGGTGGGCGTGACCGGCACGCCGAGCCGGGGGTCGGCGGCCAGCTCCGACACCAGCCTGCCGAGCAGTTCGTCCGCGACGGTGAGGTTGACGAACCCGGGTCCGGAGACCGCCACCGACGAACACAGGTCGGCCAGCGCGGCCCGCTCGACCACCTCGACGGCGATCTCCCGGGGCGGCCGGCCGAGCCGACGGGCCAGCGACAGGGCGGCCTCGGCCTGGAAGTCCGCCCGCCGGGAACGCCGGACCACCGGGTCCACCGGACCGCCGCCGGCCACGGCCGCGAACGACGATGCCAGCCGGTCGGCCAGCAGACTTTCGAGATTCATCCCGGGTACGCCTCTCGCTCCGGTCCGTCACCGGACCAACCTTCTTCGGGTGGGGGAGCGGATCGATCGGCGTACGGGCGTTACCGGCGGATCGATCCGCCGGATGCGCGTGGAACAGTCAGCTCAGGCGCCCTCGGCGGGCTCGGAGACGAGCCACCGGACGCCGTCGGCACAGCACCGTGACCGACCCGGGCGAGGACACCTCGGGGTACGCCGGAACGGCAGGACTGGCCACGGCGGCAGCCTACCGGGGTGGCCTCCGCCGGCACACCACATATCCGGGCCGCCCGGGACGGTCGGTCCGGTGCCGACCGCTGTCCCGGGACGTCGCGCCGCCCGGCAGAGCACCGGAACCAGCACCCGGCCTACGGTGGGGCGATGACGAACCGGCTGCGCGTCCTGATCTCCGCCGACCTGGAGGGCATCTCTGGAGTCGTACATCCCACCGAGACCAACCCGGGGAGCTACGACTACGAACGCGGACGGGCCCTCATGACGGCCGAGGTGAACGCCGCCGTCGCCGGAGTGCTGGACGCCGAACCCGACGCCGAGATCTCGGTCGCGGACTCGCACGGGCCGTTCCGCAACCTGCTGCCCGAGGAACTCGACCGCCGGGTACGGCTGATCCGGGGCAAGCCCCGCCCGCTGGGCATGGTGGCCGGGTTGGAGGCGGGGGTCGACGCGCTGCTCTTCGTCGGCTACCACGCCCGGTCCGGAGCCGGTCCGGCCGTACTCGCGCACACGATCAGCGACGCCGTGCTCGACGTACGCCTCGACGGGCGGTCCGTCGGCGAGATCGGCCTCAACGCGGCCGTCGCCGGGCACTACGGGGTACCCGTGCTGCTGCTCAGCGGCGACGACGCCGCCTGTGCCGAGCTCCGCGAGTTGGTGCCGGCGGCGGTGACCGTCGAGGTCAAACAGGCGCTCGGTCAGGCCGCCGCGCGCACGTTGCACCCGCAGGAGGCCCGGGACCGGATCCGCCAGGGAGCCGCCGAGGCGATCCGAACACGTCGCCAGGTCAGCCCGCTACCGACCCCCACCCCGGTACGGGTGGAACTCGACCTGTACGGCCCGTACAGCGTCGACCTGGCCACCCTGGTACCCGGCGTCACCCGGGCGGCCGGCGCCCGCACGCTCGTCTTCACCGGCGAGGACATGGCCGAGGCGTACCGGGTGGTCCAGCTCCTGGTGCAGCTCGCCCAGATCAAGCCCGGCTGACCGCCTGGTCCGGACCTCGGCGGGCCGGGTGGCGTGAGCCTTGCCCGAGGAGTCCGTGGGGGCGGCCGGGCGGGTCGGTGAACCGGGGACGGCGAAAATCCGTAATCCGCTGGCAGTGGCCCGGTCTCCTGATCGGGGCGACCGAACCACGTATCGCGCTCGACGAGCGACCGGCGTCCCGGTTGCCCGCCGTGGGCACGTCGACCGATGGAGGGTGCCCGCCGTGCGGAACGTCGACCGATGGGAGGAAGGCAGCATGTCCGGAGCCGGCCGGGGTGGACCCGACACCGGAACCGTCGTCGCGGCCCGCGCGGGTGACCCGCGGGCCCTCGACGCGCTGGTGGCCAACTCGCTGCCGCTGGTCTACAACATCGTCGGCCGGGCGCTGCACGGGCACGCCGACACCGACGACGTGGTCCAGGAGACCCTGCTCCGGATGGTCCGGCACCTGGCCGGGCTGCGGGAGCCGGCGGCCTTCCGGTCCTGGCTGGTGGCGATCGCGGTACGCCAGGTCCGGGACTGGCAGCAGCACACGGCCACGCTCCGGGCCCCGGATGCCGGCCCGGACGAGGTAGCCGATCCGGCGGCGGACTTCGCCGAGCTGACCGTCGTCCGGTTGGGGTTGACCGACCAGCGCCGGGAGGTTGCCGAGGCGACCCGCTGGCTCGACCCGGACGACCGGGAGCTGCTCGCCCTCTGGTGGCTGGAGGAGACCGGCGAACTGGACCGCGCCGACCTCGCGGGGGCGCTCGGCCTGCCCGGTGGACATGCCGCCGTCCGGGTACACCGGATGAAGGAGCAGCTCGACGTCGCCCGTACCGTCGTCCGGGCGCTCCGGGCCCGACCCGGCTGCCCCGACCTGCACGCCGTCGCCCAGGGCTGGACGGGTCAGCCCAGCCCGCTGTGGCGCAAGCGGCTCGCCCGGCACGTCCGGGACTGTGCCCGGTGCGCGCCGCAGTACGGCGACCTGCTGCCGGTCGACCGGCTGCTCGCCGGACTTCCGCTGCTGCCCGTACCGCCCGGACTCGGCGAGTACGTCGGTGCGGCCGGCGGCACCCTCGCCGGTTCCGCCACACCGGCCGCCGCGCCGTTCGCCCCACCCGTCACCTCGCCGTTCACCTCGCCTGGTGCCGTCGCTGCGTCGGGCCCGAGCGGTGCAGTCGGGCCGACGGACCCGAGCGGTGCTGTCGGCACCGGCCCGACGGCTCCGGCCCGTGCCGGGGCGACGCCTGTCCGGGCCGGTGCGCCGGGGCGGGGAGCGGGGCGGCGACCGGCGGTCGGGGTACGCCGAGTCGTCGGGCCGGTCTCGGTCGCGGCGGCGGTCGCCGGGCTCGTGGTGGCGGTCCTGGTGGCGGTGCAGGTGACCAAACCGTCCACTCCGGACGTCGCCGCTGCCGACTTCGCCGGGGCGCCGACCGCCGGGGCCGGCAGCACGGCCGCCACTCCCACGCCGACCGTCACCGGGATCACCCCCACCCCACGCCGGGCCACCCCGACACCGAAGCCCCGGACGTCGACCCGGCCGGCCGCAGCGGCGGGACCGGCCCGGACCTCCGACAAGAAGGGCGTGGCGGTCTGGAACTTCTCCGGGGTCAGCCAGGCGCTGGCGAACTCCAAGGCGAGCTGGTACTACACCTGGGCCACCCACCACGACGGGATCAGCACGCCGCGCGGTGCCGAGTTCGTGCCGATGATCTGGGGTCGGGACAACGTCGACAGCGCCAGCCTGGCCAAGGCGAAGGCGGCCGGACCCTACCTGCTCGGGTTCAACGAGCCGGATCTGGCCGGGCAGGCGGAGATGAGCGTGGACGAGGCGCTCACGCTCTGGCCGAAATTGCAGTCCACCGGCGCCACCCTGGGCAGCCCGGCGGTCGCCTTCGGCGGGGCCACGCCCGGCGGCTGGCTCGACCGGTTCATGTCCGGCGCGAAGTCGCGCGGCTACCGGGTCGACTTCATCGCCCTGCACTGGTACGGCGGAGACTTCGTCACCGCCAACGCGGTGAACCAGCTCAAGCAGTACCTCCAGGCGGTGTACCAGCGTTACAAGCTGCCGATCTGGCTCACCGAGTTCGCCCTGATCGACTTCTCCAACGGCACCCGGTTCCCGAGCGAACAGCAGCAGGCCGCCTTCCTCACCGCCGCCACCAAGATGCTCGGCGGGCTCTCCTTCCTGCACCGGTACGCCTGGTTCGGGCTGCCCGCCACCGACAAGGACCGGACCGGGCTGTTCCGCAGCGGCAGCCAGCCGACAGCGGTGGGCCGGGCGTTCCAGGCGGCGGGCTGATCGACAGCGTCCTCCGGTAGCCGCCGACGCGCCCTCCGGCCTTCCAGCGTTCTGCCGGATCGCCTTGAGGGTTTGGCCAGGAAGACGGCCTATTCTGTGCGGATGCGTGTGGCAACCCTCAACCCTGGCCGTCCCGTATCCAGGCGGGCGGTGCGGTGAGCGGGGCGGGACGACGGCTGCGCCCGGTCGACCTCGCCCGGTTGGTCGGCATCTCTACCCAGCAGATCCGCAACTACCTGGACGCCGGCGTCCTGCCCCCGGCGCCCCGGTCCGCGTCAGGCTATAGGCAGTTCGACGACCGGCATCGCCGGGCGCTGCTGACGTACCGGGCGCTGGCGAAGGGCTACGGCTGGGACGTCGCCCGGTCGATCATGCACGCGGTGCACGCCGGGGACCTGCCGTCGGCGCTCGCACTGGTCGACGCCAGCCACGCCGGGCTGCACGAGGAACGCCGCTCGCTGGCCGAGACCGCTGCCGCGCTGGAGGCGGTCGCCGGGCAGGAGACCGACCCGGTGGGCGTACCCCGGCTGACGCTGCGGATCGGCGAGCTGGCGGCGCGGCTCGGTGTGCGTACCTCGGCGCTGCGGGTCTGGGAGGCGGCCGGGTTGCTGGTGCCGGAGCGGGAACCGGGCACCGGGTACCGCCGGTTCGGTCCGGCCGAGATCCGCGACGCCCAGATGATCAACATGCTCCGGCGCGGGCGCTATCTCCTGCCACAGATCCAGCCGATCCTCGACGGTCTCCGCCGGACCGGCAGTACCGCCGCACTCCGGGCTGCCGTGGCCCGGCGCCAACTGGAGTTGACCGCGCGGGCCACCGCGATGCTCGAAGGGTCGGCCCGACTGCACGACTACCTGGACACCGTGCCGGGTGAGAGCAAGAGCGGGGGCGTCGACGGCGGGGACTTCATCGGAAGCGAAGACGTGGGCGCGGGCGGGGTGCGGGGTTTCGGGGACGGCGAGCGGTGACCCGGCGGCCGGTACCGGAGGGTTAGGCTGCCGGGCGTGGAGTCCGTGCCGTTCCTCCTCGCCGGCCGGCCGGCCCGGGGTGCCGATCCGCTTCCGGTCCGGCACCCCTACGACGCTCGTGAGGTCGGCCGGACCAGCCACGCCGACCCGGAGCAGGTCGAGGCGGCGGTCGCCGCCGCAGCAGCGGTGGCGGACCGGGCCGCCGCCCTGCCGGCACACGTCCGGGCCGCTGCCCTGGACCACGTCTCGCGCCGGCTCGCCGAGCGGGCCGACGAGGTAGCCCGGCTGGTCACCGCCGAGAGCGGCAAACCGATCAGGTGGGCCCGGGGCGAGGTGGCCCGTGCGGTCGCCACCTTCCGGTGGGGTGCCGAGGAGGCCCGGCGCTGGTCCGGCGAGGTGCAGCGGCTGGACACCGAACCGACGGGCGACGGCCGGATCGCGCTGGTCCGCCGGCTGCCCCGGGGACCGGTGCTCGGCATCACGCCGTTCAACTTTCCGCTGAACCTGGTCGCACACAAGGTCGCCCCGGCGCTCGCGGTCGGGGCACCGATCGTGGTCAAGCCGGCGCCGGCGACCCCGCTGACCGCACTGCTGCTCGGCGAGCTGCTGGCCGAGGTGACCGAGCCGGACGGTCCGGGGACCGGACTGCCGGCCGGGATGGTCTCGGTGCTGCCGCTGCCGAACGACCGGGCGGCCGAACTGGTCCGCGACCCCCGGCTGCCGGTGGTCTCGTTCACCGGGTCCGGGCCGGTCGGTGCCGCGATCCGGCGGGCGGTGCCGGAGAAGCACGTCACGCTGGAACTCGGCGGCAACGCCGCCGCCGTCGTCTGCGCGGACTGGGCCAGCGCCGACGACTTCGACCACGCCGCGCACCGGATCGCCACCTTCGGCAACTACCAGGCCGGGCAGAGCTGCATCGCGGTGCAGCGGGTCTTCGTGCACGAGTGGCTGCTCGACGGGTTCCTGCCCCGGCTGGTCGCCGCGGTCGCCGCGCTGCGTACCGGGGATCCGGCCGACGAGGCGACCGACGTCGGGCCGCTGATCGACGACGCCGCCGCCCGGCGCGTCGAGGAGTGGGTCGACGAGGCCGTGGCCGCCGGGGCCACCTTGGCGCTGGGCGGTCGGCGCGAGGGCACCAGCTACGCGCCGACCGTACTGACCGGGGTGCCGGCGGGCTGCCGGGTCAACACCGAGGAGGTCTTCGGGCCGGTCCTGGTGGTGGCGCCGGTGCCGGACGATTCGGCCGCGTTCGCCGCCGTCAACGATTCGGCGTACGGGTTGCAGGCTGGGATCTTCACGCACGACCTGCGGACGGCGTTCACGGCGTACCGGACGTTGCGGGTCGGTGGCGTGGTCGTCGGAGACGTGCCGTCGTACCGGGCCGACCAGATGCCGTACGGCGGGGTGAAGGGCAGCGGCGTCGGCCGGGAAGGGGTACGCAGCGCGATGGAGGACTACACCGAGTCCCGGGTGATGGTGCTGAGCGGGATCGAGTGGTGAGCCGACCGCCGAAGTTGTCGACCGTTCCCGCCATGGTGGAGATCCCAAGCACGGTTGCCGAGGCGGAGGCGGTACAGGACCGGCTGCGTCCACTGGCCGACCTGGTGGGGCCGGGGCCGACCGCGCCCCGCACGGTGGCCGGGCTCGACGTGGCGTACGCCGAGGACGGCGACCGGCTCGCCGCCGCGGTGACCGTGCTCGACGCGGACACGCTGGTGGTACTCGACACGGCGGTGGCGACCGGCCGGGCCGCCTTCGACTACGTACCCGGGCTGTTCGCCTTCCGGGAACTGCCCGCCCTGCTCACCGCGCTCGCCCGGCTGACCGTCGAGCCGGAGTTGCTGGTCTGTGACGGGCACGGCCTCGCCCACCCGCGCCGGTTCGGGCTGGCCTGCCACCTGGGCGTGCTCACCGACCGGCCGGCGATCGGGGTCGGCAAGACGCCGCTGGTCGGGACGTGGACCGGGCCGGAGCAGCGGCGTGGCTCCTGGGCGCCGCTGCTCGACGGTGCGGAGCAGGTCGGCCGGGTGCTGCGTACCCAGGACGGCGTCAAGCCGGTCTTCGTCTCGGTCGGGCACCGGATGGACCTGGACAACGCTTGCGCCCAGGTACTCCGGCTGGCGCCGCGCTACCGGTTGCCGGAGACCACCCGGCAGGCCGACCGGCTCTGCCGCGACGAACTCCGCAGATTCGCCGGAGTCTAGGATCGCCCGAACCTGCCGGGGCGGAGAACCGGGCGTGCCGGCGCGGAGAACCAAAGCTGGCGGCGTGTCGGAAACGAGCGTGCCGGGGTGCAGACACGAACCTGCCGGCGTGCGGAAATGACGCGCCGGGGCGCAGAACCGCGCGAACGGAGCGCGGCGGGCCGGCGGAAGTCGTTCGGTCGCGTCCGGTGGCAGAAGCGTCACTTCCGGCCATCGTCGGAGGATTCGACGCGGGGCCGGCCGGGCATGACAGAGGAGGGTTACCGGTACACCGGTAGCCTGTGCCCGGATCTTGCAACGCGGGAGCGAGGTAATCATGTCGGTACGGCGTGGCGCGACCTGGCTGGGAACTGTCTGCCTGTTGGTGGGCGCGACGCTGGCACTGGCCGCCGCTCCGGCCGTGGCCGAGGGCGAGTCGGTACGGGTCCGGGCGCCAAGTTCGATCAACGCGGGCGGCTCGCCGGGCTCGGTGACGGTGAACGTCTCGATGCGCGGCGGCGACTGCGTGAACGTCCGCACGGTGCTCGGCGTACACCTGCCGGGGCTGACCGCCGACCGGGTCGAGGTGCGGGTCGCGGCCGACGGCGCCTGGCGCCCGGTGCCGCTCTCGAACGGCGCGAACGGGCTGGTCGTGACGGAACGTACCGCGCCGGAGCGGGCCGAACTCTGCGCCCGGAAGAGCGTCTCCAGCCGGTACCGGGTGAGTCTGCTGGCCGGTGCCCCCGGCGGCCGGGTGACCGTGCTCGCCGAGGCGTACGCGGCGGGCGGCCGGCTGCTCGGCCGTGACAGCGACTCGGCCAAGGTGGGCGGCCGGACCGGGGACACCCCGGATGCGCCGGAGCGTACCCCCGAGCTGGTGATCCCGTCGGAGACGCCGCAGGCGACCGAGGAGCCGGTGGCGGAGGCCACCCAGGACGTGGCCGCCGCGCTGCCGACGGTGCCCGCTGCCGACGAGTCCGGCAGCTCGCTCGGGCTGGGCGGCATGGTGATGGTGGTCGGGGTGGTGATGGTCGGGATCGGGATCGCCCTGATGGTGCTGCTGATCCGGCGGAGCCGGGGCGACCGGCGCCGGCCCTCCGCCGAGGCGGACCCGACCGCCCGGATCGTGCTGCTCGGCGCGGAGCCGACGGCCCGGATCGTGCCGGCCAACCCGACGGCCCGGATCGTGCCTGCCAACGCCGACCGGACCGCCCGGGTCGCGTCGGCCGACGCGGACCCGACGACCCGGATCGCCCCGACGGGTCCGGTGTTCCGCAGCGGCGGCCCGGTGCCCGGCGCCGGCCAGGCGAACCCGGCCGGACCGGTGGCCGGTGGGTCCTCGCCGAACGCGGCGCCGGCCTTCGGGGACCAGACGCTGATCCTGCCGACCGCCGGAGCCGTACTGCCGCGATCGGCCAGGACGACGCCGTCCCGGCAGCCCGGGACGGTCGTACCCCGGCAGGCCGGACCGGTGCCGGCAGGACTGGCGGGGAGCGCCGCACCCGGCGCCGCGCCAGCCCAGCCGAGCGGTACGCCGACCCAGCCGAGCGGTACGCCGGCACGGCCGGCCGCACCGGTGCCTCCGGAGCCGCCCTCGGCCGGTTCGCCCGACGCGACCCTGATCCTGCCGCCGGCCCGTCGGCCCGAGCAGTAGTCGGGTCACCGACGGTAGCCGGCGTGCCCGTTCCGGTCGGGCGCGTCGGCCGAGGTGGGCGCGGTGACCCGGCCGGATGGTGGCTGTTCGCCGCCGGCAGATCGCCTTGGGGCGGGGCGCGGGGTCCGGCTCCGATACGCTCAGGCCGTTGACCGAGTGTCCGGCTGAGGGGCGAGATCTTGTCTGATTTGTCCGCTATCGTCAAGGCGTACGACGTCCGTGGCACCGTTCCCGAGCAGTGGGACGAGCGGGCCGCCGAGGCGTTGGGCGCGGCATTCGCGCAGCTTCTCCTCAGCTCGGGAGAGCCGGCCGGGACCGTCGCCGTCGCCCACGACATGCGGGAGTCGTCGCCGGGCCTGGCCGCCGCCTTCGCCGACGGGGTCCGGGCCGAGGGGCTCGGTGTGCTGCACCTCGGGCTGGGCAGCACCGACCTGCTCTACTACGCCTCCGGCAGCCTCGGCCTGCCCGGCGCGATGTTCACCGCCAGTCACAATCCGGCGGCCTACAACGGGATCAAGATGTGCCGGGCCGGCGCGAGGCCGATCGGCCAGGACACCGGGCTGGTCGAGCTGCGGGACCGCGCCCAGGCGCTGCTGGACAAGGGCGAGATGCTGGACGAGGGTGAGTCGGAGCCGGCGGGGGAGCCGCTGCCGCCGCTGGAGCACCGGGACCTGCTGCCCGCGTACGCCGCCCACCTGCGCACCCTGGTCGACCTGACCGGGATCCGCCCGCTCAAGGTGGTGATCGACGCGGGCAACGGCATGGGCGGGCACACCGTGCCAGCCGTGCTCGGCGACGCCGTCCTGCCGGCACTGCCGCTGGAGATCGTGCCGCTCTACTTCGAACTCGACGGCTCGTTCCCCAACCACGAGGCGAACCCGCTCGACCCGGCGAACCTGGTCGACCTCCAGGCGGCGGTACGCGAGCACGGCGCCGACCTCGGGCTGGCCTTCGACGGGGACGCCGACCGCTGCTTCGTCGTCGACGAGCGGGGCGAGCCGGTCTCCCCGTCGGCGATCACCGCCCTGGTGGCCGTACGCGAGCTGGCCAAGCACCCGGGCGCGACGATCATCCACAACCTGATCACGTCGAGCGCGGTACCCGAGATCGTCCGCGAGCACGGCGGCGAGCCGGTCCGGAGCCGGGTCGGGCACTCGTTCATCAAGGCCGACATGGCCCGGACCAACGCGGCCTTCGGCGGCGAGCACTCGGCGCACTACTACTTCCGGGACTTCTGGTTCGCCGACACCGGGATGCTCGCCGCGATGCACCTGCTGGCGGCGCTCGGCGAGCAGGACGCCCCGCTGTCGGAACTGGGCCGGGCCTACGAGCGGTACTCCGCCTCGGGTGAGATCAACTCGACGGTGCCGGACCAGCGGGGCAAGCTCGCCGAGGTCCGGGCGGCCTACCCGGACGCCGAGACCGACGAGCTGGACGGGCTGACCCTGCGCTTTCCCGACGGCGCCTGGGTCAACCTGCGCCCGTCCAACACCGAGCCGCTGCTCCGGCTGAACGTCGAGGCGCCCACCCCGGAACGCATGGTGGCGCTCCGCGACGAGGTGCTCGGACTGGTTCGCCGATAAGATCCATCGCGCTGGTCGGGCACCGCCGTATCCCGACCTGGTCGCACGAGGAGTGGAAGGAGCCGCACGGTGGCCCTCGACCCGCAGTTGCTGGAGATCCTGGCCTGTCCGGACACCCATCACGCACCACTGAACTACGACCCGGAGGCGCAGACCCTGACCTGCACCGAGTGCGCGCGGATCTTCGAGGTGCGTGACGACGTACCGGTGCTGCTGCTTGACGAGGCGCGCGGCGGCCCGTCGGCCGGCTCGGACGCCACCCCCGGCGGCACCACGGACCAGCGATGATGGACGGTACGGCCGGACTGCGCGGTCGCCCGGTCGCCGACGAGGCGCTGCTCGACGACGTCGCCGCGATGAGCGAGAACGACCCGGGCGGGATGCTCCGGCACACCGCAGCGGCCGGCGCACAGGTCCGGGAGACCGCCGCGCTGGCCGCCGAGGCCAACCTCGGGGTACTGGCCGACGAGGGCCGGCCCCGGGCGGTCGTGATCGCCGGAATCGGCACCGCCGCCCGTACCGGTGAGGTGCTGGCCACGGTCGCCGGCCCGCGCTGCCCCGTACCCGTGATCCAGCACCGCAGTGCCGGGGTGCCCGGCTGGGTCGGTGCGGCCGACGTGGTGATCGCGGTCAGCGCCTCCGGGCGCAGTCCCGAGGCGCTCGGCGCGGCCGAGGCCGCCGCCCGGCGCGGTGCCCGGCTGGTCGCGGTCGGCGCGCCGGACTCGCAGCTCCAGTCGGTGGCCGAGGGGGCCAGGGCGCCGTTCGTCCCGGTACCCCGCCGGGCGCCGGCCCGGGCCAGCCTCTGGGCGCTGACCGTGCCGGTACTGCTGGCCGCCCGCGCGCTCGGCCTGGTCAAGGTGAACGAGGCGGACCTGGCCGAGACGGCGGCCCGGCTGGACGCGGACGCCGACCGGTGCCGCCCGTCCGCCGAGTCCTTCGTCAACCCGGCCAAGTCGCTGGCGCTCGGGCTGGCCGGTTCGGTGCCGATCGTCTGGGGCTCGTCGCCGCTGGCCACGGTCGCGGCGCGGCGGTTCGGCGACACCCTCTCGGCGAACGCCCGCTACCCGGTGGTGGCCGGCGCGCTCGGCGAGGCGGGTCGGGGCCGGGTCGGCCTGCTCGACGGCGTCTTCGGCGGCCTCGGCGAATCCAGCCGGGACATCTTCGCCGACCCGGACGACGAGGTGGGCGGCACCCGGCTGCGGCTGGTGCTGCTCCGCGACGGCGGGCTGAACGCCGACGACGACACCGACGAGCCGCTGGTGGTCGAGGAGCGCCGGGCCGACGCCGTGCAGACCCTCGCCGAGCGGCGCGGCGTCCGCTGCGACGTGGTGACCGCCGAGGGCGGCTCCACGCTCGAACGGCTCGCCTCGCTGACCTCGGTACCCGACTTCGCCTCGATCTACCTGGCGTTGGCGCACGGCCTCGACCCGATGGCCGTACCCGCCATCACCGAGATGAAGGAGCTGTCGAACCCGTGACCGAGCAGACCACAAGGCCCGTGGCCGGCGCCGCCGGGTCGGCCGGGAGCCGGCCGTGAGCGCGAGCGGCGGTACGAAGGCGATCGTCGCCGCCCTGCTGGCCAACCTCGGCATCGCGGTCACGAAGTTCGTCGCGTTCGGGCTGAGCGGCTCGTCGTCGATGCTGGCCGAGTCGATCCACTCGGTGGCCGACTCCGGCAACCAGGCGCTGCTGCTGCTCGGCGGGCGCCGGGCCACCCGCAAGGCCACCCCGGAACACCCCTTCGGGTACGGTCGCGAGCGCTACATCTACGCGTTCATCGTCTCGATCGTGCTGTTCAGCGTCGGTGGCCTGTTCGCCCTCTACGAGGCGTACCACAAGTGGCACGAGCAGCGGGACCACCCGGGCGGCATCGAGTCCTGGCAGTGGTTGCCGGTGGTGGTGCTGGTGATCGCGATCATCCTGGAGTCGTTCTCGTTCCGGACCGCGATCGTCGAGTCGAACGCGATCCGGGGCAAGGCGTCCTGGAAGGAGTTCGTCCGCCGGGCCAAGGCGCCGGAGCTGCCGGTGGTGCTGCTGGAGGACCTCGGCGCCCTGCTCGGCCTGGTCTTCGCCCTGGTCGGCGTCTCGATGACGCTGGTCACCGACAACGGCTACTGGGACGCGGCCGGTACGGCGGCGATCGGCTTCCTGCTGGTCACCATCGCGGTCATCCTGGCCCTGGAGACCAAGAGCCTGCTGCTCGGCGAGGGCGCCACCCCGGAGCAGGTACGCCAGATCGAGCAGGCGATCACCAACGGTTCCGAGGTCGAGCGGATCATCCACATGAAGACCCTGCACCTGGGGCCGGAGGAGCTGCTGGTCGCGGCGAAGGTCGCGGTACGGCCGTACGCCACGGCGGCCGAGCTGGCCGAGGGGATCAATTCGGTCGAGGCGCGGATCCGCAACTCCGTACCGATCGCCCGGGTGATCTACCTGGAGCCGGACATCTACCGCAACGCGGAGCAGCCCGCGGACGGCGTCCCGGAACTCAAGGAGGCGTGAGCAGGTGGAGCCGCTGCACGGCCGGATCCGCGACTACGCGTGGGGGTCGCGGACCGTCCTCGCCGAGTTGCAGGGTCGCCCGGTGCCGAGCGAGGGCCCGGAGGCGGAGCTGTGGCTGGGCGCCCACCCCGGTGACCCGAGCACGCTGCACCGGGGCGGGGCGCCGCTGAGCCTGGTCGACGCGTTCGCCGAGGACCCGGTGCGCTGGCTCGGCGCCGACGTGGTCGACCGGTTCGGCCAGCGGCTGCCGTTCCTGCTCAAGGTGCTGGCCCCGGAGGCGCCGCTGTCGTTGCAGGCGCATCCGGACGCCGAGCAGGCCCGGGCCGGGTACGCCGCCGAGACGACCGACCCGGAGCTGACGCACCGCAACTACGTCGACCCGTACCACAAGCCGGAGATGCTGGTGGCGGTCTCGCCGTTCCATGCGCTCTGCGGGTTCCGCGATCCGAAGAACTCGGCGGACCTGCTCGACGCGTTCGGCGTACCGGCGCTGGATCCGGTGGTCGCGGCGCTGCGGGCCGGCACGGACGGGTTGCCGGACGCGGTGCGTACCCTGCTCACCTGGCCGTCGTCGGAGCGGGCCGAGTTGGTCGCGGCGGTGGCGGCGGCGGAGGTCGGCGCGCAGTTCGCGGCCCCGGCGGAACTCGCCCGCGACCTGGCCCGGCGCTATCCGGCGGATCCCGGGGTACTGGTCGCGCTGCTGCTCAACCACGTCAGCCTGGCGCCCGGCGAGGCGATCTGGATGCCGGCCGGCAACCTGCACGCCTACCTGTACGGCGCCGGGGTGGAGATCCTGGCGGCCAGCGACAACGTGCTCCGGGGCGGGCTGACCCCGAAGCACGTGGACGTGCGGGAACTGCTCCGGGTGCTCCGCTTCGAGGTGCTCGGCGATCCGGTGGTCGCACCGGTGCCGGTGGCGCCCGGCGTGGTCACCTGGCCGGTGCCGGTCGACGACTTCGCCCTGCACGGCGTACGCCTCGACGACCGGGTCGGGTCGGCCCGGCTCGACCTGCGGGGGCCCAGGATCGCGCTCTGCCTGGCCGGCGAGGTCACCGTGGCGGACGGTGCGGGTTCGGCGCTGCTCGGTCCCGGTGCGGCGGCGATCGGCCGGGCCGACGGCGGTCCGTTGACCGTCAGCGGCGACGGCGAGCTGTACGTCGCCTCGGTCGGCCTGGCCTGATCCGTCCGGCCGTTCCGCCCACGGCTCCTCGAATCCGAATCCCCGCGAAACGGGAATTTGCGGATCAGCTTGACACCACTCTTGCTCAGTGTGACGCTGTGTGTACGCAGCGTTATCGCGACGCAGGTCCGAGACACGCGCGGGGAACCAAACCGGGGGGATGCGCGGGGCGGCCGGAGACTGGGTGGAACGTCCGCCCGGGACCGACCGCCCCGCGCGCTGTCCGCCCCGGGCCCGGCACGTCCCGCCCGGTTCGGGTGGCCACCGCCTCGACCCGTACTGTCCGGATTGCGACCCGACCGGGGTCCGTCGCGGTACGGCCGGGGCGTAACGTGGAGGGTCGCGCCGCAGACCGTACGACAGGAGCCTTCATGACCAGCACTCTCCCGGCCCCCACAGGTGGTCCGTCCGCCGCGCCCCGGCCCGGCACTGTCGCCGAGGGCGACTACAAGGTGGCGGACCTTTCCCTCGCCGAGTTCGGGCGTAAGGAGATCCGTCTCGCCGAGCACGAGATGCCCGGCCTGATGTCGATCCGTCGCGAGTACGCGGCCGAGCAGCCGCTGCGCGGCGCCCGGGTCACCGGATCGCTGCACATGACGATCCAGACCGCGGTGCTCATCGAGACCCTGGTGGCGCTCGGCGCCCAGGTCCGTTGGGCCTCGTGCAACATCTTCTCCACCCAGGACCACGCCGCCGCCGCCATCGTGGTCGGCCCGGACGGCACCGTCGACGCCCCCTCCGGCGTACCGGTCTACGCCTGGAAGGGCGAGACGCTCGAAGAGTACTGGTGGTGCACCGAGCAGGTGCTGCTCTGGCCGGACGGCCAGGGGCCGAACATGATCCTCGACGACGGCGGCGACGCCACCCTGCTGGTGCACCGGGGTGCCCAGTTCGAGGGCGCCGGCGAGGTGCCCCCGGTGGAGAGCGCCGACTCCGAGGAGTACGCGGTCATCCTCAACCTGCTGCACCGCTCGCTGCGCGAGGACGACCGGCGCTGGACCCGGGTCGCCGCCGGCATCAAGGGCGTCACCGAGGAGACCACCACCGGCGTGCACCGGCTCTACGAGATGCAGCAGAACGGCACGCTGCTTTTCCCGGCCATCAACGTCAACGACTCGGTGACGAAGAGCAAGTTCGACAACAAGTACGGCTGCCGCCACTCGCTGATCGACGGCATCAACCGGGCCACCGACGTGCTGATCGGCGGCAAGACCGCGGTCGTGCTCGGCTACGGCGACGTCGGCAAGGGCTGCGCGGAGTCGCTGCGCGGCCAGGGTGCCCGGGTCATCGTCACCGAGGTCGACCCGATCTGCGCGCTCCAGGCCGCGATGGACGGCTACCAGGTGGCCACCCTGGACGACGTGGTGGAGACCGCCGACATCTTCATCACCGCGACCGGCTGCTTCGACGTCATCCGCAACGACCACATGGCCCGGATGAAGCACCAGGCGATCGTCGGCAACATCGGCCACTTCGACAACGAGATCGACATGGCCGGCCTGGCCAAGCGCTCCGACGTACAGCGGATCAACATCAAGCCGCAGGTGGACGTCTGGCAGTTCGACGACGGCCACTCGATCATCGTGCTCTCCGAGGGTCGGCTGCTCAACCTGGGCAACGCCACCGGGCACCCGAGCTTCGTCATGTCGAACTCGTTCGCCAACCAGACGATCGCGCAGATCGAACTCTTCGTGAAGACCGAGGAGTACCCGATCGGCGTCTACACGCTGCCGAAGCACCTGGACGAGAAGGTGGCCCGGCTGCACCTGGACGCGCTCGGCGCCAAGCTGACCGAGCTGACCAAGGAGCAGGCCGGCTACCTCGGCATCCCGGTCGAGGGCCCGTACAAGCCGGAGCACTACCGCTACTGAGCAACATCGCTACAGAGCTACTGAACAGCTACTGAGCTACTGAACAGCAACACCGCTACCGAGCATCGATAGACGAGCCCGGACCGGCGATCCTGCCGGTCCGGGCTCGCGTCGTCGGTGCGGGGCGGAACTGTTCAGTCGCGGCTTCGGAGCCGGACCCAGGTCCAGATGCAGTAGCCGAGCCAGCAGATCGCGACCGCCGTGGCGAGGGGGCGCAGCCGCAGCGCGTTCAGCGCGATCACCACCGCCAGGACCAGCAGCCAGGGCAGGAACGCCTTCATCGGGTCGATCCGTTCGACGTGCCGGAACCGGCCACCGCCGGCTGCGCCGCGACCAGCGCCGGGGCCGCCGGCCGGACCGCCGCCGGCCCGGGCGCCTCCGCCGGCGCCGCGCCGAGTTCCGGCCAGAGCGCAGAGGTCACCGACCGGGTACGCGCCAGCCGGCGTCGGGCCCGGGCGTGCCGCTCGGCGAGTACGGCCGCCAGGTAGGCCCACTCGGGCAGGCCGGGCGGCGGCGGTGGTGACGTCACCGCCGCCACCTCCGCCCAGAGTGACCGGGTCAACTGCCGTCGGGCGTCCCGGGTCAGCGTCCCGGTCCGACTGAGCAGTTGGCGTACGGCCAGCGCCAGGCCGTCGTCGAGCCGGGTCAGGTCCAGGGTGGCCGCCCAGCCGGCCAGTGGCGGGACCATAGTCGGCAGGTAGCCGGTGCCGGCGGGACTCCGGTCGTGGATGACCAGCGTGCCGGCGGCCAGGTCACCGAGGCGTCGACCCCGGGGATCGGTGAGCATCACGGTCACGCCCACCGCCCAGGTCAGCAGGGGCAGCACCAGACCCGGCCACTCCACCGCGACGCCGACCAGGCTGCGGGTCAACGCCTGCCGGAAGCCGACCCGGCCACCGTCGGCGCGTACCACCCGGAGGCCGACGGCGAGCTTGCCGACCGTACGGCCGGAGTTGAGGGTCTCGAACAGCACCGGGTAGCCGACCAGGACCAGTACCACGCCGACGGTCTGCAACCCGCGCAGCACCGCCCCGTCCAGGGCGCCCGGGCCGACGAGCGAGGTGAGCAGGATCCCCGCGCAGGTCACCAGGATCACCGCCAGTGCGAACTGGGTCAGGATGTCGACGAGCAGGGCCAGCACCCGGGAACCGAGCCGGGCGGCCCGGATGTCCAGCTCGACCGCTTCTCCGCTGACCAGCCCGGCGTCCGCGCCGTACCCGACCATGGCCGGCCGGCGGCCCGGAGCCGACCTCGGTGGTTGCGCTGTCACGTGGACAGTGAACACTATGGTCGCGAACCCTGGGGAGTGGAGTTGGATCTCGACGCGTACACCGCGGAGCACGACCGGGAGTGGCGGCGACTGGCCGTGCTGACCCGGAAGTACCGGCTCGGCGCCGACGAGGCCGACGAGTTGATCGCCCTCTACCAGCGGGTGGCCACCCACCTGTCGGTGGTACGCAGCCGCTCACCCGATCCCGTGCTGGTCGCCCGGCTCTCCCAGTTGGTGCTGGCCGCGCGATCCCGGCTGGCGGGTCGGTCCGGCTTCTCCTGGGCGGCCGTCGGCCGGTTCTTCTCGACCGGCTTTCCGCTGGCCGTCTACCGGGCCTGGCCGTGGTGGACCGCCGTCGGAGCCGGGTTCGTGCTGGTCGCGGGCTTCCTGATGTACTGGACCGCCGAGCATCCGGAGACCGCCGCCGCGTTGATCGGGGAGGACGCCGCCGCCGAGGCGTTCGAGGCCCGGTTCGTCGGCTACTACAGCGAGTACGCCGCGCCGAGCTTCGCCTTCCAGTTGTGGACCCACAACGCCTGGATCGCCGCCCGGTGCCTCGCCTCCGGCATCCTGGTCGTGCCGGTGGTCTACCTGCTCTGGCAGAACGCCCTGAACATCGGGGTGACCGGCGGGGTGCTCGCCGCCTACGACCGTACCGACGTCTTCTTCAGCATGATCACGCCGCACGGCCTGCTGGAACTGACCGGGATCTTCGTGGCCGCCGGGGTCGGCCTGCGGATCGGCTGGGCCTGGATCGCGCCGCCGCGTGACCTGACCCGGGGCCAGGCGGTGGCCCGGGCCGGCCGGTCCGGCGTCCTTGTCGCGGTCGGTCTGGTCGGGCTCTTCGCGGTCGCCGGCCTCATCGAGGCGTTCGTCACCCCGGCGGCGGTGTCCACCGCGATCCGGGTCGGCGTCGGGGTACTGGCCTGGCTCGGCTTCCTCGGCTACGTGCTCTACTTCGGCCGCCGCGCGGCGACCACCCACCCGCCGCAGGGAAGCTGACCGGGCCGGTCCAGAGCCGACCGGAATCGGTGCAGCGTCGACCGGAGTCGGTGGAGAGTTGACCGGGGTCGGTGGAGAGCTGACCGGGGTCGGTGGAGAGCTGACCGGGGTCGGGTCAGAGTTGGCCGAGGGCCTTCAGCCGCAGGTAGGTGTCGGTGACCATCGGGGCCAGCCGGTCCGTCGGGGCGTCGACCACGGTCACCCCGTGTCGGGCCAGCGCCGTCCGGACCCGGTCCCGGTCGCCCAGCGCCCGCCAGGCCGCCGCGGCGGCGTAGGCGTCCTGGACGCGTCCCGGTGGCCGGGAGGTGAGGTCGGTCAGCACCGGGTCGTGCACGGCCGCCACGATCACCCGGTGCCGGGCCGCCAGCCGGGGCAGGATCGGCAGCAGCCCCTCGCCGAGCGCGCCCGGCTCCAGGGCGGTGAAGAGCACCACCAGGGAGCGCCGACGCTCCCGCCGCAGGATCTCCCCGGCGATCAGCTCGAAGTCGGTCTCCACCAGCGCCGGCTGGAGCGGTGCCAGCGCGTCGACCAGCCGGGGCAGCAGCGTGGACTGGCTGCTCCCGGTCATCGCCACCCGCACCGCGTTGTCCACGGCCAACAGGTCGACCCGGTCACCGGCCCGGGCCGCCAGCGCCGCCAGCAGCAGGGCGGCGTCGATGGCGCCGTCCAGCCGGGGCTCGTCGCCGACCCGCACCGCCGAGGTACGGCCGGTGTCGAGTACGCAGACCACCCGCCGGTCGCGCTCCGGCCGCCAGGTCCGGACGAGTACGTCCGCCCGGCGCGCACTGGCCCGCCAGTCGACCGAGCGCACGTCGTCGCCGACGACGTACTCGCGGAGGGTGTCGAACTCGGTGCCCTGGCCACGTCCCCGGGTCACCTCGGTACCGTCGATCACCCTTAGCCGGGCCAACTTCTCCGGCAGGTGTCGGCGGGACTCGAAGCGGGGCAGCACCCGCAGGGTCCACGGTGGGGTCGGCGGCTGCTCGGCCCGCTGCCGGAACGCCAACCCCAGCGGCCCGTACGAGCGCAGCGTCAGTCGCAGTGCCGGCCGGTCGCCGCGCCGGGTCGGGGTCAGCCGGCTGGGCAGCTCCACCCGGGCACCGGGGTCCACCCACAGCGTCGGGGCGCCGGGAAAGTCGGGTACCGCCCCGGCGGACGGCACCCAGGCGTCCCGGACCAGTGCCCGCAGCGGCCGGGACGAAGTGTTGTGCAGGTGTACCGCGACGGTGGCGGTGTCGCCGAGCCGGACCACCCGGTCACCGTCCCGGGTCGCCCGTACCGCGCCCGGCGGGACGGCCAGCCGCCAGTCGAGTACGGTCAGCGCCAGCACCACCCCAGACATGACCAGTACGCCGAGCCACGGCGCGGGCCAGAGTGGCAGGGTCAGCGCGCCCGCACCGAGCAGGGCCGCCGCCCGTCCCGTCATCGTGGCGTCGGCACGGTGCCGAGCACCGCGTCCAGCACCGACCGGGTGGTGACGCCCTCCAGTTCGGCCTCCGGGCGCAGCCGCAGCCGGTGCCGCAGCGTCGGCCGGGCGATCGCCTTCACGTCGTCCGGGGTGACGTGGTCCCGGCCGGCCAGCCAGGCCCACGCCTTCGCGGTGACCAGCAGCGCGATCGCGCCCCGGGGCGAGGCGCCCAGTTCCAGCGCGGGCGCCGCCCGGGTGGCCCGGCACAGGTCCACGATGTAGCCGAGGACGCTCTCGGCGACGGCGGTCCGGCTGACCGCAGCCCGGGCCAGCGCCAGGTCGGCGGGGGTGGCCACCGGGCGTACCCCGGCAGCGGTCAGCTCGCGCGGGTCGAAGCCGGCGTGGTGCGCCCGGAGTACGCCCAGCTCCTCGTCCCGGTTCGGCAGCGGCATCGTCAGGTGCAGCAGGAACCGGTCGAGCTGCGCCTCGGGCAGCGGATAGGTGCCCTCGTACTCCACCGGGTTCTGGGTGGCGGCCACGATGAACGGGTCGGGCAGCGGGCGGCGGCTGCCCTCCACCGACACCTGCCGCTCCTCCATCACCTCCAGCAGCGCGGCCTGGGTCTTCGGCGGCGTCCGGTTGATCTCGTCGGCCAGCAGCAGGTTGGTGAAGACCGGACCCTCGCGGAAGGTGAAGGCGGCGGTGCGCGGATCGAAGATCAGCGAACCGGTGACGTCGCCGGGCATCAGGTCCGGGGTGAACTGGAGCCGCTTCGAGTCCAGGTCGAGTGCTGCCGCGATGGTCCGCACCAGCAGGGTCTTGGCCACCCCCGGTACGCCTTCGAGCAGTACGTGCCCCCGGCAGAGCAGGGCGATCACCATCCCGGTGACGACGGCGTCCTGCCCGACGACCGCCTTGGCGACCTCGGCGCGCAGCCGGTGCAGGGCGGCGCGGGCCTCGTCGGCCGCCACCGGATCGCCCTGCGCCGGACCGGCGGCCTGGGGCGGACCGGCCTGCGCCGGCACCGGGTACGGCGTGGCGGCGTAGCGCGGGTCTGTGGTTCCGGCGGATCGGGTCACCGGGCTTCTCCTTCGATGGGGCGGTCGTGCCGGGGCGGGTCGGCGGGGGAACTGCCGGCCGGGCCGGCCAGTACGTCGAGGGCCTGCGCCAGGTCGAGCAACTCCTGGTCGGTCTCCGGAGCCGGCCCGTACAGCAGGTCGTGCACCTGCGCCGGAGCCCGACCGGTACGGGTGGCGACGGCACCGGCCACCTCGTCCGGCTCGGCGTCTGGCGGCAGGCCACGCGACTGCGTCAGCCGGTGCAGCGCGGCGGCCCGCAACGTCTCCGCCGCCGGCCCGTACGCCCGGGCGCGCTGGTAGAGCCGGCCCCGGCCGAGCACCGTCTCGGCGGACGGGACGGTCACCGGCAGCGGCTCGGCGACCGGTGGCCCGAGCCGGCGAGCCCGCCAGAGCACCACCAGCAGCAGAGCCAGGGCGAGCTGCGCCAGCAGGGCCCAGAACCAGGGCGGGAAGGCGTCCCAGAGCGGGTTGCGCTGCTCCTGCGGTTCCGCCTGCGGGTCGCCCTGCCCAGGCGCCGGCTGCCTCCCGTCGTACCCCGGGGTGCCGTCGCCCTCCTCGGACTCGCCGTCGCCGTCCGAGCCGGAGTCGTCGGGGGCAGACGTCCACGGGTCCAGTTCGCCGTCGCGATGGTACGGCGGCGGTGGCTCCGGACCGGCCAGGTCGAGCCAGACGACCCGGTCGTGGATGCCGAGCAGTCCACCGGCCAGCGCGGCGTTGCCCCGCTCTGCTATCCGGTCGTTCCGGAACGGGTCGCTGGCGCCGATCACCACCACCTCGCTGCCGCGCCGCTCCGTCCGGACCAGCCCGCCCGAGTAGCAGTAGTCGGTGCCGTCACCCAACCCGGACGGGTTGGCGTACCGCTGTAGCAGCGCGGCGGCCCGCCCGGCCGCCGCCACCTCGGGCAGCGGGCAGGGCCGGCCGTCCGTGTCGGCCTCGACCGCGTTGGCGGCCCACCGCCGGCCGGTTGCCGCCAGCGGCAGTTCGGCGCCCTCCAGCACCCGCTGGGGCGGGTCGACCAGCACCACCCGGGCGCGGGCGGCCGGCTCGGCGAGGAACGGCAGGTACAGCGGATGCACCAGCCCCGGCGAGGGTACGAACAGGGTGAACCCCTCGCTGGACGCCTCGATCAGGGCCTGGCGGGTACTGGTCATCCGCTCGACGGTGACGCCCTCGGCGCGCAGCCGGTCGGCGAGCCGGCTGCCGCCCTCGTCGTCGGCGTTGACCGGAGAGAGGAAGCCGGGGGAGCCGGGATCGGGCTGGTCGATCGCCTGGGTGATCCCGGTGACGGCGAGCAGCAGGGTGACGATGCCGAGCGGAATGGCGATCCGGTGCCAGCGACGCCGTCGACGGCCCACGGCCGAGGATGCCGGCGACCGGTCCGACGTGGACGATCCGGCACCGGCCGGCCGACCGTCACCCGGCCCGGACCCGTGTGGCCCGGACCCGGGTGAGGTGGACCCCTGCGAGGTGGGCCTGTGCGGAGTGGGGCTGTGCGGAGTGGGCTGGTGTGAGGTGGCGCCGTGCGGAGGTGGGGTGTCCGGGGCGACGGTCATTTCCGGGCCATCCCGTCGTCGTTGGCGGGTACCCCGTCGGTGAGGGTTCGGCCCAGCTCGGTCGCGAGGGCGCGCATCCGCTCGTCGTGCTCGGGTCGGGCGGGCCGCTGGGCGTACCAGAGGTCGGAGAAGACCCGACCGGCCTCGGAGAGCGGCGGATCCACCTCGGGCCGGTTCCGGGCGGCCGCCGCCGCGAGTTCGGTGACGGTCAACCCGGGTCGGTGCTCCAGCACTCCACGGTCGACCAGTTCCCGGATCATTCCCCGGAACCGTTCGCGGGCCGCCTCGGCGTACCGGCCCTCGGCGGCCAGCCGGTCGGCGAGGGCGACCAGCCTCTCCGCCGGTACGTCCGGCAGCTCCGGATCGTCGACCGCCGCCGGCTCCGGCGTGGGTTCCGGGGTCGGTCGGGTCCGCCGCTGTCGCCGCCACCGGGACAGGCGCCAGCGGGGCAGCTGGCGGGGCACCCATGCGGGGTAGTGGTACCAGCCGAGGCCGACCAGCACGGCGGCCAGTATCAGCACCAGTGCGACCAGGGAGAGCGGCAGGCGGTCGCCGAGTGCCGCCACCGTCTCCGTCCACCAGCGGCTGAAGCTCACGGTCGACCCGCCGTCGGAGTGCGGATCGGCTGCCCGGTCTGCCGGGCCCGGCTGACGACGATGTCCAGCCCTTCGGTGCGGATCCGCGTCTCCAGGTAGACGACCGCGTCGATGCAGGCGAGGGCGGGATAGGCGACGCTGTTCACCAGTGCCCAGATCGCCAGGGCGACCGGCACCCGCCACTCCGGCGCGAGCAGGCCGGCCGAGCCCAGGCCGGTGACGGCGCCCACCGCCAGCCCGATCCGCAGCACCCACCAGACCAGGTAGCCGAGTACGCGTACCGCCGCCGCTCGGGCGCCG
The DNA here is from genome assembly GCF_016862915.1 of Plantactinospora endophytica. Taxonomy (GTDB): domain Bacteria; phylum Actinomycetota; class Actinomycetes; order Mycobacteriales; family Micromonosporaceae; genus Plantactinospora; species Plantactinospora endophytica. The sequence goes on from NZ_BONW01000002.1 coordinate 463,122, forward strand.
GTGCGCAGCGCGAGCGTGCCGGAGCGCCAGAGCGCCCGGAACGGCCCGAGCCGGTCCAGCACGATCGCCGGCGCCACCGAGCCGAGCAGCGCGAACCCGACCACCCAGAGCGGCATGACCAGGGACGCCACGAACATGACGGCGCCGGCCAGCAACGCGACCAGGACCGTGGCCGGCAGCCGGGCGTCGCGCGGGCGGAGCAACCGGCGGACCCGGGTACCCGGATCGAGCAGCACCGTACCGCCGGCCCGCGCGGTCAGGTTGCCGAGCAGCGCGATGATCACCCCTTCGCAGGCGGCGCCGACGGCCAGCAGGAACCAGTACGCCGGCAGCTCGTCGATCCGGGGCAGGTAGGCGGGCGGGGTCACCTCGGCGACCAGACGCAGCGGGTGCAGCAGGAGCTGTTCGAGCACGGCCAGTACCAGCGCGACCGGCACCAGCACCCGGGCGTGGTCGCGGAGCAGCAGGACCGCCGAGTCGATCAGCTCACCGACGGTGAGTGGCCGCAGCGGCAGTACGGCGGTCGGGCCGGCGTCGGGCAAACGTACTCCTGGCGGGCTTCGGGGGAGGGCGGGAACGCGCCGCAGCAGTCATGGTGTCACGTCGGCTCATCCCGGGCCGAGCCGCTCGGCCGGTTCCCGTGTCACGGTCCGGTCGGCCGGGGCGGACGAGATCCGGACGGGCGCCGACCGGCGGGCCGGAGCCGCCCCGGGCGGCCGTCCGCACGCCGCTGATCAGCGGCGGTCCATGCCTGGTGCGGGGTGGTTGGCCGGGGTAAGCTTCTGCGCTTCGTGGCCCCGGCACGGGTCCTCGGCGCGCCGCGCCGGAGGGCGCGGGACCACGGTGTGGAAAAGAGAGTGGAATATTAGTGTCATGAGAGCCCGGGTACTGGTCGTCGACGATGACCCCGCGCTGGCCGAGATGCTCGGCATCGTGCTGCGCAGCGAGGGGTTCCTGCCCTCGTTCGTCGCCGACGGAGAACGGGCACTGGCCGCGTTCCGGGAGAATCGGCCCGACATCGTCCTGCTCGACCTGATGCTGCCGGGGATGAGCGGCATCGACGTCGCCCGCGCCATCCGCTCCGAATCGGGCATTCCGATCGTCATGCTCACCGCCAAGAGCGACACCGTCGACGTGGTGCTCGGGCTCGAGTCGGGCGCCGACGACTACGTGGTCAAGCCGTTCAAGCCCAAGGAACTGGTCGCCCGGATGCGGGCCCGGCTGCGCCGGGGCGAGGACGCCGCGCCGGAGCTGCTGACCATCGGCCCGCCCGGCAACCAGATCAACATCGACGTGCCGGCGCACACGGTGAGCCGGGACGGCGAAGAGGTCAAACTGACGCCGTTGGAGTTCGACCTGCTGGTGGCGCTGGCCCGTAAGCCGCGCCAGGTCTTCACCCGCGAGGTGCTGCTGGAGCAGGTCTGGGGCTACCGGCACGCCGCCGACACCCGGCTGGTCAACGTGCACGTCCAGCGGCTCCGGGCCAAGATCGAGCCGGATCCGGAGCGACCCGAGGTGATCCTGACGGTGCGGGGAGTCGGCTACAAGGCGGGTACCGGATAGCCTGGGCTGCACTGTGGCGCCCACCCTGACCTCGTCTTCCGCCCTGCTCGCCCGTGCCGCGGCGACCGGGCGGCGGTTGCGGCGTCTCGGCACGGTGCGGCTGGCGAGGTCCGCGACCGGCCTGCACCGCACCTGGCGGCGCTCGCTCCAGGTCCGGGTGGTCACCATCACCCTGGTGGCGTCCAGCCTGCTGGTCGGCGGGTTCGCCTATCTGGTCGCCGACAACATCACCGAGATCGTGCTGGACAACGCCACCAGCGACGTCAGGAGCCGGCTCGAGGACGGCCAGGAGTACGCCTCCGAGCAGCTCAGCAACCACACGAACGTGCTGGAACAGGGCCTGCGGGCGACCCTGGAGAACACGGTCAACTATCTGGCCGGCGGGGATCCGGCCCAGCTCGGTGGCGTGGTGGTGGCGCTGCGGGCGGGCAACTATCCCGGCGTACCACCCGCGACCTCGCCCCAGGTCGACGTCAGCGGCATCCTCACCCCCGGCCTGGAGGACAGGGTCAAGCGCGGCGACATCGCGCACCAGTTCCGCACCGGCGACCTCTTCGACGAGGGGCCGACGAAATACCTGGTCTACGGTTCGCCGGTGCCGACCCAGTTCGGTCAGGTCGAGCTCTACTACTTCGTACCGCTGACCCGGTGGGACCAGATCGCGGACGGCTCCCGGGCCACCGTGCTTGCCACCGGGTTCGCCCTGGTCGTCCTGCTCGGGCTGCTCTCCGGGCTGGTCACCCGGCTGGTGGTCAATCCGGTACGGGTGGCCGCCCGCACCGCCCAGCGGCTCTCGGCGGGGCTGCTCGACCAGCGGATGGTGGTCAACGGCGAGGACGACCTGGCGATGCTCGCCTCGTCGTTCAACCAGATGGCGACGAACCTGCAACGCCAGATCGTCCGGCTGGAGGAGATGTCCCGGCTGCAACGGCGGTTCACCTCGGACGTCTCGCACGAGCTGCGTACCCCGCTGACCACGGTACGGATGGCGGCCGACCTGATCTACGCGGAGCGGGACGGGTTCGACCCGGCCGTCACCCGTACCGCCGAGCTGCTGCACGCCGAACTCGACCGGTTCGAGGACCTGCTCACCGACCTGCTGGAGATCAGCCGGTTCGACGCCGGTTTCGCCATGCTGGACGCCGAGCCCACCGACGTGGTGCCGGTGGTGCGCCGGGTGGTCGACCGGCTGGAGTCGCTCGCCCGCCGCTGCGGTACGCCGCTGGAGGTGACCGTGCCGGACGCTCCGGTGATCGCCGAGGTGGATCCGCGCCGGGTGGAGCGGATCCTGCGCAACCTGGTCGGCAACGCGGTGGAGCACGGCGCCGGGCAACCGGTGGTGGTGGTGCTGGCCGCGGACGAGACCGCGGTGGCGATCACGGTCCGCGACCACGGCGTCGGACTCAAACCCGGCGAGGAGAAGCTCGTCTTCAACCGGTTCTGGCGGGCCGACCCGTCCCGGGCGCGGCAGACCGGCGGCACCGGACTCGGCCTCTCGATCAGCCTGGAGGACGCCCGGCTGCACGGCGGCTGGCTGGAGGCGTGGGGTGCGCCCGGTGAGGGTGCCCAGTTCCGGCTGACCCTGCCGGCCCGGGCCGGCGACCGGCTGACCTCGTCGCCGTTGCGACTGGTGCCGGCCGACGCGTCGATCGCGGTCGCCGACCCGCTCGGCTGGAGCGTCGCGATCCCGGGCGGCGGTGGCCGGCCCGGCGAGCCGGCCGAGCCGGACCTGCCGGCGGCCACCTCCGACACCGTACGTGCCACCTCCGACTCCGTACGTGCCGCCGCCGGACCGACCGGGCCGGTGCCGTCGGTCGGCCCGGCCGCCCCGGGCGGGGTCGCCGGATCCGCGCCCGGTGCGCTGACCGGGCCGAGGGAGCCGATCGACCCCGAGCGCAGCGAGGTGGCGGGATGAACCGACGGCGTCTGGCGCTCGGCGCCGTGGCGGTGCTGCTCTCCGGGCTGGTCGGCTGCGGTATCCCGGACGAGACCGACGTGCGGATCGACGGTAGGGGGCCGGTGGCCAACACCGCTCCGGAGGCGCGTACCGGTGGCCAGCCGCCGGGCCGTACGGACAGCGGCAGCGACCAGGAGACGTTCGCGATGAACTACCTGACCGCCGCCGCCGGTGAGCCGGGCGACGCCTACAAGCGGGTCAACGAGTTCATCCTGGAGGGGAGCCGGCTCAAGCCGAAGGCGGAGGACGACGGTGCGGTCAACGTCGTCCGGATCGACGCCGACAAGGGTGGGATAGTCGTCACCCAGCGCAATGACGGCACGAGTGTGGTGACGGTCTTCGTCCAGCAGGTCGGGGTGCTTCAGGGCAACGGGTCGATCGACGAGCCGGTCGAGGCGAAGACGTCGTACAGCTTCGTCATCGGTGGGGCACCGACCGACCCCGGGCTGGGCGGTGGGCTCTGGGTTCTCGAACCGCCGTCGGTCCTGCTGATGGCCGACACCGCCCTGGCCACCTACTACCAGGAAACCACCATCTACTTCTGGAACTTCGACAAGACCACCCTGCTGCCGGACCTGCGCTATCTGCCGAGGTCGGTACCGGTGCAGGCGCACGCCACCGCAGTGCTCAACTGGCTGATCGACGGGCCGTCGCACTGGCTCACCCCGGTCGCCGCCCGGCTGCCCGAGGGCACCACGCCGGTGGGCAACGTGCCGGTGCCCGAGCGCGGTGGTCGGCTCGAAGTCAACCTCTCGGTCAAGGCCGGTGCCCTGGAGACCGACCTCGACCTGCAACAGCTCTTCACACAGATCGTCTGGTCGCTGCGCCTCAACCAGTTGCTGGACAACGAGCTGGAGTTGAAGATCCAGAACCAGCCCCGGATGGTCGAGGTCGCCGACGACTACCGGCAGAAGCACCCGCTGTACCAGATCGACGGCGCACCGGTCGGGTACGCCGTGTTCGACGGCCGCATCCACGAGTTGGCCGGCTCGGCCAGTCCGGTTTCGGTCCCGATCCCGGCGACGGAGAACCAGAACATCGTCACCGCGGGGATGAGTCGGGACGGTGACGCCGTCGCGGTGGCGCTGGTCCGCCGCGAGGGTGACTCCGTCCGGTTGCGGACCGGCTCCGGCGTCAAGGTCGCGCAGACCCTGGTGAACAGCGGCGGCCGGTACACCACACTGGGGCGGCCGGTGTGGCTCAAGGAGACGGGGAACGGCGGCCCGGTCGGGCTCGTCGTCGCCGACGACCGGCTGATGACGTTCACCGCCGGTGGCCCGAACCTCAACGCGGTGTCCTTCTCCGGTACGGCTCCCTCGGTGAGCGCGGTGGGCGCGGCGATGGACGGCAACCGGATCGCCTTCGTCAGCAAGGGCCAGCTCTACGTGGCCGGGGTACGGCTGGAGAGCGACGGCCTCAAGGTCGTCTCGACCCGCCGCCTGTCGACCTCGCTGCACGAGTTGAGCGCGGTCGACTGGTTCGGCGAGAACCTGCTCGTGGTGGCCGGCATGGACGGTACCGGCCACCGGGCGATCCATCGCGTCAACGTCGACAGCGCGCGGGAGTCTCCGCAGGGCGTCAACCTCGGCGCCGCCCCCATCGAGGCGCTGGCCGCGTACCCCGTGGAGGGCCAGCCCTTCCAGTTGATGCACGAGGCGAACCAGGTGGCCTTCATGGGCGACCAGGCGATCAGCCCGAAGCAGGTCGCCCCGGGCGAGGTACCGCCACCGTCCAGTTCGACGTCGGCGAACGCGGCCTTCTACCTCTACTGACCAGGGGGAGCGCGGTGCTGGCGGGCGTATTGGCCGAACTGACCGACCTGGTACTGCCGGCCGAGTGCGCGGGCTGTCGCGGTGAGCGGCTACCACTGCGCCAGGGCACCTGCCCGGCCTGCGTCGCCGCCCTCGGTGCGTTGCGCCCGACCGCGGTACGCCCCACCCCGGCGCCGCCGGGACTGCCGGACTGCGTGGCGCTCGGCAGTTACCAGGGCGCGTTGCGGGAGTCGCTGCTGGCCTACAAGGAGCGCGGGCGGCACGGGCTGGCGCGCCCGCTGGGCCGGCTGCTCGCCGAGGTGGTGGCGGAGGCGGCCGGGAACCGCAGGCCGCTGCTCCTGGTGCCGGTACCGGCGACGGCGCGGGCGGTGCGGGCCCGGCACGGGGACCATCTGCGCAGGCTGGCCCGGCATGCGACGGCCCGGTTGCGGGCGGCCGGTTGGCCGGTCGCGGTGGCGCAGCCGCTCCGGGCGCTGCCCCGGCCGGACTCCGCGACGCTGGACAGCGCCGGCCGGGCGGCGGCGGCCAGCGAGGCGTTCCGGCTGCGGGCCGGCCGGTTGCGCGTGGTGCGCTGCAGTGCCGCCGGCCGCGCGGTGGTGCTGCTCGACGACATCGTGACCACCGGGGTCACGCTGGCTGCGGTGACCGGCCGGCTGGAGCAGGCCGGCATTCCGGTGTACGCGGCTGCGGTGCTCGCCGCCACCGTCCGGCGAGGCCGCTGCTAACTCTGCGTGCCACCAATTTCACCCAATCGTGCGCCTCCTGCAAATCTTCTCGAACTGGTCTTGGTGACCGGGGTGACGGACGGGTCGATTGGGGTTAGCGTCTTATTCACCGGGGGTATGACGGGTGTTCCATCGCCCCGCGGACGCACCTGGAGGGAGGCATCGCCGTTGTTCCCGATCCGGTCAAGCCGAATGGACACTCCAGGGGCGGGCTGACCGGGATTTTTGTTACCGCAGACTCTCCGATGGCGCAGGGAGGTCACGCATGGATCTCGTGGTCAAGGGTCGAAACGTCGAGGTGCCGGATCATTACCGGGTGCACGTAGCCGAGAAGCTCGCCAAGATCGAGCGCTACGACCACAAGCTAATTCGGATCGACGTGGAACTCTTTCACGAACGCAATCCGCGACAGTCCGATCACTGCCAGCGTATAGAGATTACCTGCTTCTCCCGGGGCCCCGTGGTCCGCGCGGAGGCGTGCGCGAAGGACTTCTACAGTGCCCTCGACGCGGCAATCTCGAAGCTCGACACCAGGTTGCGCCGGGCGGCCGACCGCCGTCGCGTACACCGTGGCCGGCACGCGCCGGTCTCCGTCGCCGCCGCCACGGCCCGGCTGCCGGTGGTGGACTCCGCCGACTCGGCGCTCGCCACCCTCACCGCGCCCGCACCCGCGCGCGCCAACGGCAACGGCCATGCGGCCCCCGAGCCCGAGTTCGACGAGTACGACGACGCGCAGCCCTGGCACATCGCCCGCGAGAAGCTGCACCCGGCCGATCCGATGACGGTCGACGACGCGCTGTTCCAGATGGAACTCGTCGGCCACGACTTCTATCTGTTCCTGGACAAGGAGTCCGGCCGCCCCAGCGTCGTCTACCGGCGCAAGGGCTACGACTACGGCATCATCGCCCTGGCCGGCTGATCCCCTGCGGTGTCCCACCGGCCCGGGGACCTGCCCCGGGCCGGTGGTACGACCGTTCCCGCCGTCGCTGCCGACGGTCCGGAAGTCGGCGGAAGCCGGTCAGCTGGCGACCTGGGCGTGCCCCGGGGCGGCCGAGAGGCCGAGATCTCCGGGCAGCAGGGCGCCGGACCAGGCGTCGACCCGGGTACCCCGGTGGTTGAGGGCGTGCCGGGCGGTGCCCTCGAAGGTGAAGCCGGCCTTCTCGACGGCCCGACGTGAGGCGGTGTTGCCCACGTTGGCCCGCCATTCGATCCGGGCCAGGTCCAGGGCGGTGAACCCCCAGGCGGAGACGGCGACGACCGCCGCCGGACAGTACCCGCGACCGCGCGCCTGCGGCGCGACCAGGAATCCGAGGTCGCCGATCTGCGGATCTTTCGGCGAGATCCGAAGTTCCATGATCCCGGCGTACCGGTCGGACTCGTCGGCGATCACGAAGACCGCGCCGGTGCCCTGGCGCCAGACGGTCGGGCCGTGTTCGTGCACGAAGAACTCCGCGTCCGACCACTGGTACGGGTCCGGCACGGTGGTCCAGCGGATGACCTCCGGATCGCGGCACGCCTGCACGATCGGCTCCAGGTCCGGCTCGTGCAGCGGGCGGAGCCGGAGTTCCGTACCGTCGCCGGACCGGGCGAAGAGCACCGGCTGGGGTGCGGCGAAGACGGCCGCCCGACGTGCCTGGAGCGAGCCGGGCCCGGCCGGTCCGTCCGCCGCCCGCCCGCCGTCGACCGCCCGTCCGTGGTCCGCCGCCCGCCCGTCGTCCATCGTCCGGTTGTCGTCGGACCGGTCCGGCTCGGCCAGGTCCTCGGGCAGCAGCGAGCCCACCCAGCCGTCCCGGGTGCCGCGCGGGTGCGGATCGGCGAGCCGGAGCCGCCCGTCGACCTGGAAACCGGCCCGCAGCGCGACCAGCCGGGACGCGTGGTTGCCGACCTCGGCCTGCCAGACCACCCGGCGCAGCTTCAACTGCCCGAACGCCCACCGGCAGACCGCCCGGGTGGCCCGGACGGCGACGCCCCGACCCCGGGCCCACGGAGCGGTCCAGTAGCCGACCTCGGCCGATCGGAGCACCGGGTCGACGCTGATCAGCCCGCACGAACCAAGGAGTTCGCCCGTGGCGGCGTCGCAGACCGCGAACGGCGCTCCGGAGCCGGCCGACCAGGCCTGCGGAGCCCGCTTGGTCACGAAGTCGATCGCGTCGTCGAGCCGGTACGGGCTGGGCACGGTGGTCCAGCGTTGGATGTCCGGATCCTGGCACGCCCGGCGTACGTCCTCGGCGTCCTCGGCCCGCCACGGCCGCAACAGCAGCCCCGCCTCGATGATCTCGACCCCGTCCGGCCTGCTGTTGGAGTTCATCGGGTCATCGTGCCGGAGGGTTCGCGCTGGGCGTAACCGGATTTACCGGCCCCCAAGGCTACTATCGGACAGATTGTCCGGTTCGAAGAACGGGAGGGGCGGCGCGACTGACGACAGGGCCGGTGATGCGCCTACGATGGTTCGGCAGACTGTCTAGGGGAGCGTTGATCCGTGTCGATTCTGGAAAAGGTCCTCCGCGCGGGCGAGGGGCGCATGGTGCGCCGGCTCAAGGCGATCGCCGCTGCCGTCAACTCGATCGAGGACGACTACGTCAACCTCACCGACGAGGAACTGCGGGCGCTCACCGACCAGTTCCGGGAGCGGCTGGCCGACGGCGAGACCCTCGACGACCTGCTGCCCGAGGCGTTCGCCACGGTCCGCGAGGCGGCGTCGCGGGTGCTCGGTCAGCGGCACTACGACGTGCAGATCATGGGTGGGGCGGCGCTGCACTTCGGCAACATCGCCGAGATGAAGACCGGTGAGGGCAAGACCCTGACCTCGGTGCTGCCGGCCTACCTCAACGCGCTCTCCGGCAAGGGCGTGCACATCGTCACCGTGAACGACTACCTCGCCGAGCGCGACGCGGCCTGGATGGGCCGGGTGCACGAGTTCCTCGGCCTGACCGTCGGGGTGATCCTGCCGAACCGGCCGGCCGCCGAGCACCGGGCCGCGTACGAGGCCGACATCACGTACGGCACCAACAACGAGTTCGGGTTCGACTACCTGCGGGACAACATGTCCTGGAGCCGGGAGGACCTGGTCCAACGCGGGCACAACTTCGCGATCGTGGACGAGGTCGACTCGATCCTGATCGACGAGGCCCGGACGCCGCTGATCATCTCCGGTCCGGCCGAGCACTCCGCCCGGTGGTACGGCGAGTTCGCCGGGGTGGTGGCCCGGCTCCAGGCCGGCAAGGACGGCGAGGGCGACTACGAGGTCGACTACGCCAAGCGGACCATCGCGGTGACCGAGCGGGGCGTCGCCAAGGTGGAGGACCGGCTCGGCATCGACAACCTCTACGAGTCGGTGAACACCCCGCTGGTCGGCTACCTGAACAACGCCATCAAGGCCAAGGAGCTCTACAAGCGGGACAAGGACTACATCGTCAACGAGGGCGAGGTCCTGATCGTCGACGAGTTCACCGGCCGCATCCTGCACGGCCGCCGCTACAACGAGGGCATGCACCAGGCGATCGAGGCCAAGGAAGGCGTGGAGATCAAGCAGGAGAACCAGACTCTTGCCACGATCACCCTGCAGAACTACTTCCGGCTCTACGGCAAGCTCTCCGGGATGACCGGTACCGCCCAGACCGAGGCCGGCGAGTTCAACAAGGTCTACAAGGTCGGCGTGGTGACCATTCCCACGCACCGCCCGATGGTCCGGGTCGACAAGCCGGACGTGATCTACAAGACCGAGAAGGCCAAGTTCAACGCGGTGGTCGAGGACATCGCCGAGCGGCACGCCCTCGGCCAGCCGGTGCTGGTCGGCACGGTCTCGGTGGAGAACTCGGAGATCCTGTCCCAGCTCCTCCGCCGCCGAGGCATCCCGCACGCCGTCCTGAACGCGAAGTTCCACGCCAAGGAGGCGGAGATCATCGCCCAGGCCGGCCGCAAGGGCGGGGTCACGGTGGCCACCAACATGGCCGGCCGAGGCACCGACATCCTGCTCGGCGGCAACCCGGAATACCTGGCCAACACCGAGCTGCGGCAGCGCGGGCTCGACCCGGTGGAGCACGCCGACGACTACGCCAAGGCGCTGGAGGAGATCCTTCCCCGCTGGAAGGAGGCCTGCGACGCCGAGGCCGACGAGGTCTCCTCGGTCGGCGGGCTCTACGTGCTCGGCACCGAGCGGCACGAGTCCCGGCGGATCGACAACCAGTTGCGCGGCCGGTCCGGCCGGCAGGGTGACCCGGGCGAGTCCCGGTTCTACCTCTCGCTCCAGGACGAGCTGATGAAGCGGTTCCGGGCCGGTGCGGTCGAGGCCGTGATGGAGCGGTTCAACATCCCGGAGGACGTCCCCATCGAGTCGAAGATGGTGACCCGGCAGATCAAGAGCGCCCAGGCCCAGATCGAGGGCCAGAACGCCGAGATCCGCAAGAACGTCCTCAAGTACGACGAGGTGATGAACAAGCAGCGCCAGGTGGTCTACGCCGAGCGCAAGCGGGTGCTCGACGGCGAGGACCTCAACGACCAGGTCCAGCACATGATCGAGGACGTGGTGACGGCGTACGTCACCGGTGCCACCTCGGACGGCTACGCCGAGGACTGGGATCTCGACCAGCTCTGGTCCAGCCTCAAGCAGCTCTACCCGATCGGCGTCACCATCGACGACCTGGTCGAGGAGTCCGGCGGCGAGCGCAACAGCCTGGATGCCGACTTCCTGCTGGAGCAGCTCAAGCAGGACGCCTTCGCGGCGTACCAGCGCCGGGAGGAGGAGCTCGGCACCGAGGCGATGCGCCAGTTGGAGCGGATGGTGCTGCTCCAGGTCATCGACCGCAAGTGGCGTGAGCACCTCTACGAGATGGACTACCTCCAGGAGGGCATCAGCCTCCGCGCCTACGCCCAGCGCGACCCGGTGGTGGAATACCAGCGCGAGGGCTTCGACATGTTCGCCACCATGATGGACGGGATCAAGGAGGAGACGGTCGGCTTCCTCTACAACCTGGAGGTCCAGGTCGAGGAGGCGAAGCCTGCCACTCCGGTCGACGCCGGTCCCGCACCGATGGCGATGCCGTCGGACCCGCCGGTCGAGATCAAGGCGAAGGGCCTGGGCCGGACGCCCCGGACCCAGGGCCTCCAGTACTCGGCGCCGACCATCGACGGCGAGGCCCCGGCGACCGGCGGGGTGGCGCTGGGGAGTCAGCAGACCCAGGCTCCGGCGCTCGGCATGGGCGGGCCGCCGCCGCCCTCGGCCGCTCGGCGTCCCGCCCAGGGGCAGGCCGCCGGTGCCAACGCCCCGTCCCGGAACGCCCCCTGCCCCTGTGGCTCGGGCCGGAAGTACAAGCGCTGCCACGGGGCGCCCGGCGGCGCCTGACGGATCATCCCGGTGCCCCCGATCGCCGAACGGCGACCGGGGGCACCGCTGTCTCTTCCCCGGCGCCATCCGATCCGGGACGCCACCGCCCAGGTACGGCGGTCGGGGCAACGCGCGGGACGTCATCGCCCAGGGTTGGTGGTCAGGGCAATGCGCGGGAGGCCATTGCTCAGGGCCGGTGGTCAGAGCAATGCGCGGGACGTCATCGCGAAGGCCGGCGGTCAGAGCAACGCGACCGAGGTACCGACCCAGCTTCCTCGGCGTCGCTCGATCCGGAACGCCATCGCCCAGGTACGCCCGGCGACCCCGACCGCCGCAGCCGCCTCGACCACCCCGGGCCGTGGCTCGCAGACCCGCAGCCGGCGCAGCCGTACGGTGCGGACGGGCTGGCCCGGTCGACGACGGCCGGAGACCCGGCTCGCGGCGGAGGTGAGTTGCGCGACCATCCCGGCGGCGTCGGGCGGGCTGGCCAGTGCCCGGACGTGTCCGGCCGGTCGGTAGCCGTTGACGATCTCCAGGCAGGTGTCCAGGAACCGCTTGGCCGCCTGTTTCGCCTCCGGAGTCGCGCCCGCGAGGGCGGCCGGGGCCGGCGGGAGAGTGCTTGCCCGGCCGTGGGCGGGTTCGGGGTGGACGCCCGGCCCGGTCGCCCGTCCGGCGGCCCGGGTGAGTGTCGCCGGCGCCGACCGGGCGGGCTGTGGCGGCGCCGACCGGGCGGGCTGTGCTGGCGTCGACCGGGTGGCTTGGGCTGGCGCCGACCGGGTGCGTGCTTCCGGCACCGGCCGGACGGGCTGTGGTGGCGTCGACCGGGTGTGTGCTTTGGCTGGTGCCGGCACGGCGACGGGCGTCGCCATCCCGCCGGGGCGGCGGTGCACTGTGGTCGGGGGCTGGGGCTGCTCGGTGCCGGGCGGCGCGGCACCGGGTCGGGGTGGTGGGGTGATCCAGGTCTCCGGGACGTACTCGTCGTCGAAGGGCGGATCAAGGGGCGGCACGGGGCGCAGGCGAACGGTGGGCCGGACGGATGGCCGAGTGCGGGCGAGGGGCATCCTCACTCCCTTCTTGATCTTGCGTTTGCTTTCGTTTGCCTCCGACGGGCTAATTTCTAGCCGACGTACTGGCCTTCGTCAATGACTTCACGCCGTCGGATGGGTAGATTGCGGAAATCCGTCTCCTGCTGGGAGTGGTCATCCAGCGAGGGAAGAGTGGCCGGGCGGGGTTGCGGCCACCATGGAACGTCCGCGTCGTCCGGGCGTACGACGCAGTCGTCGGCCCGGCGACCGGTCGGAGTGCACGCTAGCCGAGCGGTCTGACACGGAGCACCGAGCGAGGTCGGCGTCTGCTGCGAGGGAATCTCCGTCTCTCAGGGCGGAGAGATCGTCAATCGGGCAGGCGCTCGACCAACGGGTTGCCGGCCACCCACTCGGCGGTCTCGGCGTACTTGCGCTGGATGTACTCCTCCAGGCGGGCGCGCTCGACCCGCCACTGGCCCCGTCCACCGATCTTGATCGCCGGCAGTTCGCCGCTGCGCACCATGTGGTAGACCTGCGAGTCCGAGACGTTCAGCTCGGCGGCGACGTCGGACAACAGCAGGAACCTGGGTTCCACGGAGAACTCCCGGTAGTCGGTGGCCGCCTTAGTTTGCCATCGACTGCGGTGCTGTCGCCTCCGCCGTCAGGTCCCGCCCGGGCAGCGGGCTGGAGTAGACGACGCTGGTGGTGACCGGGCCGAGGCCGGCGATCCGGCCCGCGACCTGTTCGAGGTGGCGCATCGACCGGGCGACGACCTTGAGCACGAAACAGTCCTCGCCGGTCACGTGGTGCGCCTCGACGATCTCCGGGGTGCTGTCCAGCAGCGCGTGGAACGGTCGGTAGTTGCCGCTCGGGTAGCGGAGCCGGACGAAGGCGAGGATGTCCAGCCCGATCCGCTCCGGCACCACGACCGCCCGGTAGCCGGCGACCACGCCGGCCTCCTCCAACCGGCGGACCCGTTCGGTGACTGCGCTCGGCGACATCGCGACCAGCCGGGCGAGCTCGGCGAAGCTGGCCCGGCCGTGCCGCTGAAGCTCGGCGAGGATTCGCCAGTCGGTCGGGTCGAGCTGCGGGGAATCAGCGGCCATCGGCTCAGGATAGCGGGGATTCCCCGGCCGACCGTAGCCACTGCCGGGGAACTCTTGTTCAGCTGCCGAGGCTGCGGTCGTACCGTTTCGGTCATGACCACGACCACCTCGAACCCGGTGCTGGCGGTGCCGCCGGCCGCGCCCGAGCAGGCCGCCGCCTGGTTCGCCGCAAAGCTCGCGGTGCAGACGGACGTCTCCGACGTGCACGCCGCGCTCGACACCGGCGACCCCGGCTTCGTCCTGCTGGACACCCGCGACCTGGCCGCCTGGCGGCAGGGGCACATCCCCGGCGCGCTGCACCTGCCCACCCGGACGATCCCGCTGCGCGCCGCCCGACTGCTCGACCTCGCCGTCCCGGTGGTCACCTACTGCTGGGGGCCCGGCTGCGACGGCGCGACCAGGGCCGCCCTCGCGCTGAGCGGCCGGGGTTACCGGGTCAAGGAGATGATCGGCGGCATCGAGTACTGGATCCGGGAGGGCTTTCCGGTCCAGGTCGCCGAGTCCGGGCTGGTGACCGGGGACGTCGACCCGCTGACCGCGCCGGTCGGCCGCTGAGTCCCGGCACCCGACGCGCGCCCCGGCCCGAACCGGGTCCGCTGCGGCTTGGCACGCCGTGGGTGTACTACCGTCGCGGGTGAAGCACAGCGACGCCGCCGCCCGGCCCGGGCGCCGTCGCGGGCGGCGTCGAGGCGGGGGAGACCTACGGTGACAGACCAGCTCGTCCGGGTGTACGTCCCGGCCACCGTGCCGATGCTCGCCGAGTTGCGCCAGGAGGGCTGGATCATGACCGCCCAGGCACACGCGGTCACCCCCGAACTGCGCGAGTGGTACGCCGAGGGCGACGAGGAGGAGCTGGAGTACGTCGCCTTCACCCGAGCGGCCCAGGAGGCGTTGCGGCTGCTCCGGGCCGATCCACAGGCGCCCCGGCGTCGGGCGGTCGTCGCCGTCGACCTGCCCCCGGGGGCGGTCCACCGGGGTGACCCCGAACTCGGCTCCAGCACGGTACGACTGAACGGGCGGATCGCGATGGCTGCGGTCGCCGCGATCCACCTGGACGGTACCGACGCGACGGACGACGTGGCGGCGGCGGTCGAAGTGGTCGAGAAGGCGCTGGCCGGCGACCCGGACGCGCAGTTCACCGTGGACGGCGCCGAGGACCACGAGCTTGAGTGGTACGACCCCTCGGAGCTGGACGCGCTCTCCGGCGTCACCGGCTGACCCGCCGCTACATCCGGTACGGGCCTCTCGGGCTCAGCGGCCGGCGACCGGTTCCGGGCGGTCGGCTGGCTGGTGGTCGGTTCCGTCACCCGCGTCGCCGTCCGTGGTCGGTCTGTCGGACTCCGCCGTCGGCGCCCCGTCCGGGTCGTCGTCGTGCTCGGTCCGGTCCGCCGGCCCGTCCCCGCCGGCACCGTCCTCGTCCGGATCCCGGGGACCGGGCGTCGACGCCTCGGTGGACTCTTCCGTCGGCCGGAGCGTACGGCCGAAGGCGATCAGCGCGGTGAGCGCGCCGACGAAGAGCACCAGCAGCAGGTGGTTGATCCGGGAGCGTCCCAGGTCGTCCTGCACGACCTGATCGGCCTCGCTAATCGCGCCGGCCAGCCTGATCACCTCGGCTCCGGCGGTGCGGACGAGGATCTCGGTGGTGAGCAGCAGCAGACCCGGCCCGGCACCCGCGACCAGGTACGCCGGCCAGCGCAGCGGCGGTACGGCATCGGTGGCCCGCTCGGCGGTCCGTCGTGCAGCCGCCCGAAGGTATCCGAACACCAGCAGTCCGGCGGCCAGTCCGCTGGCCAGCGAGATGGTCCGGGAGAACCAGCGGTACGCGTTGACCTGGGACGCCTGGGTGTCGCCGAAGCCGTACAGGTCGAGGATCGGGTCCTTGAAGTAGTTCAGGGCGAAGCCGACCGCGAAGGCGGCCAGTCCGGCCGCGACGACGGCGGCCACCACCCGCGTGTTGCGCAGTCCGCCGGCGATGGCGCCGACCGTGGCAGCCGCTGCGGTGGTGCCGGCGAGAACCATGATCGCCGTACCCTCGCCGTAGCTGAGGGTCACCACCAGTGCGGCGAGGAAACCGACGCTGAGGCCGGTGGCCAGCGACACGGCGAACCGGGGGGTACTGCGCGAGATCCGGAGCCGGGTCATCAGGTTGCCCAGGACCAGGCTGACGGCGGCACCGCCGACCAGGCTCGCCGAGACCAGCTTGGGCAGGGCGTACGCGGCCAGGGTCGTCGTCATCGAGCTGAGCCCGGCCGTGGAGATCTCAGCCTTGGTCGACCAGAGCATCGCGGCCAGCCAGCCCAGGGCGAATACCGCGAGGACGAAAGCGCCGGGCGCCGGCAGCGGAGGCGGAGCGGCCGTCACCGGCGACTCCGGCTCGCCCGGTTGGTCGGGAGCCGGGATCGCGGTCGTGCCGGACTCTTTCGTCATCATCTCCCCTTCAGCAGGTGGCCGGCCGCGGCGGCGGGGCGGCGACGGGGGCTGCGGCGGTGTGGCCCGGCCGCCGGTCCCTCAGCGTACGCGGGCGGCCGGGAGCCACCGCCGCTACGGTGCCCCGGCGAGCGGGTCGGCGGCGACAACCATGTAAGGATTGGCGCAGGTCCCGCCCCCGTACTCCCGGCATCCTCCGGGGCACCGGGTCGAGGTGTCCGGCCGACCGGTCGGTACCGGCGGGTCCGGTTTCGCCGTCGTTGTCGAGATCGCCCAGGAGAATCCCATGGACGCCGTTCTCTCCGTACCCGAGCCGCGTAACGAGCCGGTCCGCGACTACGCGCCCGGCAGCGCCGAACGGGCCAGCCTGCAACGTCGGCTCGGCGAGCTGGCCGCCGAGCGGCACGAACTGCCGATGACCATCGGCGGTACGCAACGGATGGGTGCGGGTGCCGCGATCGACGTCGTACAGCCGCACCGGCACCAGCATGTGCTGGGGGTCACCCACAACGCAACCAACGCGGATGCGCAGGCGGCGGTGACGGCTGCGAAGCAAGCTGCCCCGATGTGGCGTGATTTGTCCTTTGCAGACCGGGCTGCCGTTTTCCTCCGCGCCGCCGACCTGCTCGCCGGACCCTGGCGGGACACCCTCAACGCGGCGACGATGCTCGGCCAGTCCAAGACGGCGATCCAGGCCGAGATCGATTCCGCCTGCGAGCTGATCGACTTCCTCCGCTTCAACGTCGCCTTCGCCCGCAAGCTCCTCGCCGAGCAACCGCTCTCGTCGAGCGGGGTGTGGAACCGGTTCGACCACCGGCCGCTGGAGGGCTTCGTCTACGCCGTCACCCCGTTCAACTTCACCGCGATCGCCGGCAACCTTCCGGCCGCGCCCGCGCTGCTCGGCAACACCGTCGTCTGGAAGCCCGCGCCGACCCAACAACTCGCGGCGCACTTCACCATGCGGCTCTTCGAGGCGGCCGGCCTGCCGCCCGGCGTGATCAACATGGTCACCGGGGACGGCATCGCGGTCTCCGAGGTGACCCTGGCCGACCCCGATCTGGCCGGCATTCACTTCACCGGCTCGACCAAGGTGTTCCAGAAGCTCTGGCAGGGCGTCGGCGAGAACATCGCGAACTACCGGGGCTACCCCCGGCTGGTCGGCGAGACCGGCGGCAAGGACTTCGTGGTCGCGCACCCCAGCGCCGACGCGGACGCGCTGCACACCGCGCTGATCCGCGGGGCGTACGAGTACCAGGGGCAGAAGTGCTCGGCCGCGTCCCGGGCGTACGTGCCGCGGTCGCTGTGGGAGGCCGGCCTGCGGGATCGGCTCGCCGCCACCGCCGACGGGCTGGCGTACGGCGACGTCACCGATTTCACCAACTTCGGTGGCGCGGTGATCGACGCCAAGGCGTTCGCCCGGCACACCGACGCGCTCGACATGATCGGCAGCGACTCCGCCTGCCGGATCGTGGCGGGCGGCACCGCCGACGACTCGGTCGGCTGGTTCGTCCGGCCGACCCTGTTCGAGTGCTCCGACCCCGGGCACAAGTCGTTCACCACCGAGTACTTCGGGCCGATCCTCGGGGTGCACGTCTACGAGGACGCCCGGTTCGAGGAGACGGTGCGGCAGGCCGAGTCCGTCGCCCCGTACGCCCTGACCGGCGCGATCTTCGCCACCGATCGCCGGGTGGTCGACTGGGCCACCGAGACCCTCCGGTACGCCGCCGGCAACTTCTACATCAACGACAAGCCGACCGGTGCGGTGGTCGGGCAGCAGCCGTTCGGCGGCGCCCGGGCCAGCGGTACCAACGACAAGGCCGGCTCGTGGCACAACCTGGCCCGGTGGATGTCGCCGCGCACCGTGAAGGAGACCTTCGCCCCGCCGACCGACCACCGCTACCCGCACATGGCCTGACCCGCGCCCTGCGGGCCTGACCGTCGAATGCACGTCGGGGTCCCGACCTCGTGTCGGGGCCCCGCCGATGTGCCGGGTCCCGGGTTCGTGCCAGCCGGGCACGCCCGGCGTCCCCGGTTCGTGCCAGCCCGGCTCCGGCCGGCTCGCCGCCCGATCCGATCGCCCTAGCGTCACTCCCAGACAGCGGAAGGTGACCGTCCGTCCGGCAACGGCGACGCGGCGGACGGCGACCCGGGGTCAGGGGAGGGCACGTGATGGATCGGGTGCTGGGCGACCGATACCGACTCACCCGGGAGGTCGCGCGCGGCGCGACCGGGATGGTCTGGCAGGCGGTCGACCTGCGCGACGGCAGACCGGTGGCGGTCAAGATGCTGCGTCCGCAGGCCGCCACCCGGCCGGACGTACTGGCAGCGTTCGCCGCCGAGACGGAGATCCTCGCCGGTCTCGACCACCCGTGCGTGGTCCGCGCCATCGAGGTACTCGGGCAGGGGTGGGACCGGGCGCTGGTGATGGAGTTGGTCGCCGGGGAGGACCTGCGGCGGCGGCTGTGGCGTACCGGACCGGTCCCGCCGGGGATCGCGGCCGAGGTGACGGCGCAACTCGCCGGGGCACTGGCCTACCTGCACGGCCGGGACATCGTGCACGGCGACGTGAAGCCGGGCAACCTGGTCGTACCGGCCGACGGCGGGCTGGTCCGGCTGGTCGACTTCGGCGCGGCCCGTCCGGTGGGTTCCGGACCGGCCTGGCCGGACACCCAGGCCACTCCGGAGTACGTGGCGCCGGAGGTGGTCGACGGCGGCCCGCCCACCCCCGCCAGCGACGTGTACGCGCTCGGCATCGTGCTCTTCGAACTGGTCACCGGGCGCAGCCCGTACCGGGGCGGGTCGCCGGCCGAGGTGCTCGACCGGCACCGCAACTGCCGGCCGGTACCGCCGCCCGGACTGCCGCCGGTGGTCTGGCAGTTCGTCGAGCACTGCCTGGCGACGGATCCGGCCGACCGCCCCGACGCGGTACGCGCCGCCGCCCGGCTACGCGGCATGGAGCCGGCCCTGGACGGGCTGACCGCCCTGCCCCGTCCCTCGGCCGACCTGGTCACCTGGTGGCCCCGGTCCGCCGGTACGGCCACCGGCTCGGCCCGGGTCGGCCGCACCACCGCCACCACGCCGACCCGGCCGGACCCACCGGCCACGTCGGGGTCGCTCGGTACGGCCACCGGCTCGGCCCGGGTCGGCCGCACCACCGCCACCACGCCGACCCCGCCGGACCGGCCGGATCCGCCGGCCACGTCGGGGTCGCTCTACCCCCGTCGGCCGACGGTCGCGGCGGCGTCGCCGTACTCCGGGCGGGCAACCGCCGTGTCGGCGTGGCCGTACCGGCGCCGGCCACCGGCCGCCGCTGCCGTGCTGGTGGGTGCCGGCGCGGTGTTCGCCGCCACGCTGCTGGCCACGCTCTCCGTCGATCCCGGGACGGCGCACGACCGGCACCGGAAAGCGAGCCCGGTCGCGCCGAGCCTGGTCGGGTCCGCTTCGAGTAGTGGTGCCGGCCCCTCGGTGGGCGGCCCGCCGCAGACCTCCGGCGCCGCACCGACCGGGCCGGTGCCCCGGTCGTCCGAGGGGATGCCGTCGGCAACTCCGACCGGAACGGCGGACGGTGTCGGGGCGCCGGACGGGGTTAGCCCGATGCCCGACGACATCCCGACCTCCGGTCACCCGGACCGACGGCTCCGGTAGGTGACCCGGACCCGACGGCCCTGGTGGGTGACCCGGACCGGACGGCTCCGGTAGGTGACCCGGGTCCGCCGACCCCGGGCGTCGAGCTGAACGCGGCCGGTGCGCGTAACATGGCCGGGCGCAAGCCCGATTGCGAGCCTTCCGGCAAAAGCCCACATAAGCGATGAAAGTTTACTAACCTCCCCAATTGGCGCACGGTGTAACCAGTGGTCGCGCGCTCGACGTCGGCCACGCCGGGAACCGGAGTGACCAGGGTGTGCAACGGCACACCGGTCACCGTCCGATCCCCCGCGGGGGGTTCCCGCACCGGGTCGCCGAGCGGCGGCCGGGTGTCCTGCCCCGGCCCGCCGGAACGCGGAACCGCCGCCCGCCCGGGTGGCGCGGCCGGGTCGCCGGAGCTGGCGCACCGCGCGCCCGGCGGTCGGCTCCGCCGTGCCCCGGTGGGCCCGATCCATCGATCGTCCTCATCCGACTGTCGCCCGAGAACAGTGCACAATGGAGACGGTTACCAGCGGATAGTGCCAAATCCTGGACGCGGCGCCGGCAAAGTGGCAGCGTGGAGGCCATGGCGGATACTGGTATCAACCCCACCGCGGCAGCCCTGCTCGGGCTGCTCCACGAAGGACCGATGACAGGCGGCCAGTTGATGGCCGCCGCCGAGCGCCGGCTGGCGCCGTACTGGTCGATGACCCGGAGCCAGGTCTACCGGGAGTTGCCGGCATTGGCCGAGCAGGGCCTGGTCCGGCTCGGCAAGCCCGGCCCCCGCTCCAGCCAGCCCTACGCGATCACGGCGGCCGGGAAACGGACGTTCTCCCGCTGGCTCACCGAGATGCCCGGGCGGGACACGGTGCGTAACCCGACGGCGCTCCGGGTCGCCTTCGGCCCGCAGCACTCGGCGACGCAGTTGCGCACCCTGATGAGCAGCGCTAACGAGTACCACGCCGAGGCGCTCGCGGCAGCCCGGGAGCAGGCCAAGGACGCCAAGAAGGCCGGCGACTCGTACGGCGCCGCCGCCTTGGAGTTCGCCGTCGCGTACCACAAGGCGGCGCTGTCCTGGCTGAAGAGCGCGCCCGTCTGAGCCGATTCCGGCCCGGCCGACCGGCCAGGGTGAGGCCCGGCGGACGCGCCGAAGCGCTTCGCTGCCGGCGCCGACCCGGTCGTGCGGACGACCAGTACTCTTGACTGTCGTGACCGCTGCCGATTACGCCGACCAACTCAAGGATCTTGACGCTACGCTCCGCAACATCGAGGCCGTCCTCGATGTTGATCGGCTGCGTCAGGCCAAGGCGGAACTGGAGGAGGCGGCCTCCGCGCCGGACCTGTGGGACGACCAGGCCCGCGCGCAGGATGTGACCTCCAAGCTTTCGTACGTCAACGGAGAGATCGCCAAGCTGGAGAGCCTGCGCGGTCGGCTCGACGACGCCCGGGTGCTGCTCGAACTCGCCGAGGCGGAGGCCGACGCGGGGGTGCTCGGCGAGGTCGAGACGGAGATCGGCGGGCTGACCAAGGCCATCCAGGAGATGGAGGTTCGTACCCTGCTGTCCGGGGAGTACGACTCCCGGGAGGCGCTGATCGCGATCCGGGCCGGTGCCGGTGGCGTCGACGCGGCCGACTTCGCCGAGATGCTGCTCCGGATGTACCTGCGCTGGGCCGAGCGGCACGGCTACCCGACCGAGGTCTACGAGACGTCGTACGCCGAGGAGGCGGGGCTGAAGTCGGCCACCTTCGCGGTCAAGGTCCCGTACGCGTACGGGACGCTCAGTGTCGAGGCCGGCACGCACCGGCTGGTCCGGATCAGCCCGTTCGACAACCAGGGCCGCCGGCAGACCAGCTTCGCCGGGGTCGAGGTGCTGCCGGTCACCGAGCAGACCGACCATATCGACATTCCGGAGAACGAGCTCCGGGTCGACGTCTACCGGTCGTCGGGTCCCGGCGGGCAGAGCGTGAACACCACCGACTCGGCGGTGCGGATCACGCACATCCCGACCGGCATCGTGGTGACCTGCCAGAACGAGAAGTCCCAGCTCCAGAACAAGGCGTCCGCGCTGCGGGTGCTCCAGGCCCGGCTGCTGGAGCGCAAGCGCCGGGAGGAGCAGGCCAAACTGGAGGGCCTGAAGACCGACGCCGCCGGCTCGTGGGGCGACCAGATGCGGTCGTACGTCCTGCACCCTTATCAGATGGTGAAGGATCTGCGTACAGAACAGGAGACGGGCAACCCGGCTTCGGTGTTCGACGGTGATTTGGACGGTTTTATCGAGGCCGGGATCCGCTGGCGGAAACAGCGGCAGCTTGCCGGTGACGCCGCGTGAACACGGCTCGCGTCCGTGTCGCTGCGTTGCGTCGACAGCGGTGATCGTTTCCATGTGCAGGGCGTGAGGAACGCCGGACGCAGTGCAGTTTCACGATAAATGTCGCACGGACAGGCCGGGCTCCGGGCTTGGCCTTTTCGTTACGACGCGTAGACTCACCACCCGTGATTCAGCTTGAGCAAGTGACGAAGACGTACCCGAAGGCGTCCCGGCCGTCGCTCGACAGCGTGTCGGTCTCGATCGAGAAGGGTGAGTTCGTCTTCTTCATCGGTCCCTCCGGTTCCGGCAAGTCGACAATCATCAAGCTGCTGCTGCACGAGGTGACGCCCAACAAGGGCCGGGTGATGGTCAACAACAAGGACGTCACCTCGATGCGTTCCTGGAAGATCCCGAACTTCCGGCGCTCGATCGGCTGCGTCTTCCAGGACTTCCGGCTGCTGCCCAACCGCACCGCGTACGAGAACGTCGCGTTCGCCCTCGAAGTCATCGGCAAGACCAAGGCGGTCGCCCGCCGGGTCGTGCCCGAGGTGCTGGAACTGGTCGGGCTCGGTGGCAAGGAGCACCGCTACCCGCACGAACTCTCCGGCGGTGAGCAGCAGCGCGTGGCGGTGGCCCGGGCGTTCGTCAACCGGCCGCTGATCCTGCTGGCCGACGAGCCCACCGGAAACCTCGACCCGGACACCTCGATCGAGATCATGCGTCTGCTGGACCGGATCAACCGCACCGGTACCACGGTCGTGATGGTCACCCACGACTCCAACATCGTCAACCAGATGCGCCGTCGCGTCATCGAGATCGAGAGTGGTCGCATCGTGCGTGACCAGGCCCGGGGCGTCTACGGCTGACCGTGTCCCCGTCGGCCCCGGCCGGACCTGCCCCCGGTCCGGCCCGACACCGGCCCTGATTCGACGACGAACGACTCCTGCGGAGATCCGGAAGGAACCCCCCGATGCGCTTGAAATACGTCCTGTCCGAGGTGTTGGTCGGGCTGTGGCGCAACGTGACCATGACCATCGCGATGATCATCACGATGGCGGTCTCACTGACCATGCTCGGCGCGAGCGGCCTGATGTACCTCCAGGTCGACGCCATGAAAGACGCGTACTACAAGGACATCGAGGTATCGATCTTCCTCGTCGCGGGCGTGACCGAGGAACAGCGCACCCAGTTGCAGACCGACCTGGAGGGCGACCCGCTCGTCCGGGAGGTCAAGTACGAGTCCAAGCAGGAGGCGTACGAGCGGTTCCAGAAGCTCTTCGCCGACTCGCCCGACCTCGTCAAGGCGGTGCAGGCGGACAAGCTCCCCGAGTCGTTCCGGGTCAATCTGGTCGACCCGGAGCAGTACCAGAAGATCTTCGACACCTACAAGGGTCGCGAGGGCATCGACGACATCATCGACCAGCGTCGCCTGCTCGAACAGATCTTCAACATCCTCGGCGCGGTCCAGAACATGGCCCTGGTGTCGGCCTCGGTGATGGCGATCGCCGCGCTGCTGCTGGTCGCGAACACGATCCAGGTGGCCGCCTACAGCAAGCGCCGCGAGGTCGCGGTGATGAAGCTGGTCGGTGCCTCGAACTGGTTCATCCAGGCGCCGTTCGTGCTGGAGGCGGTGGTGGCCGGCCTGCTCGGCGCGATCATCGGCTTCGGTGCGCTGGTGCTGGGCAAGATCTTCCTGCTGGACGGTTCGCTGCGGGACCTCACCGACCTGCTCACTCCGATCGAGTGGAGCACGGTGCTGCTGATGTTCCCGTTCATGGCCGGGGTCGGTGGTCTGGTCAGCGCCGTCACCGCCTGGGTGACGCTCCGGTTCTACCTGAGGGTCTAGCTTCCTCCCGCCGCTGACGCGGCTTCCGATCGACCGCAGGGCCTCCGGTGCGCGTGGAAAAGCGTGAGCCGGAGGCCCTGTGTCGCGAGGTAGCATTGCGCGGTTGTCCACAGGTACGACGAGGAGAGGGGTGTGGCGCCGATGCCACGGGAGAAGGGGCGGAAGGTCGTCGCCTCCAACCGCAAGGCGCGGCACGACTACGCCATCCTCGACACCTACGAGGCGGGCATGGCGCTGACCGGTACCGAGGTCAAGTCGCTGCGCGCCGGACGGGCGTCCCTGGTCGACGCCTTCGCCCAGGAGCGGGACGGCGAGATCTACCTACACGGGATGCACATCCCGGAGTACGCCCAGGGGACGTGGACCAACCACGAACCCCGGCGTACCCGCAAACTGCTGCTCAACCGCCAGGAGATCAGCCGACTGATCGGCAAGTTGAAGGAGAGCGGCCTGACCCTGGTGCCGCTGTCGGTGTACTTCTCGGACGGCTGGGCCAAGGTCGAGATCGGCCTGGCCAAGGGCAAGAAGTCGTACGACAAGCGGCAGGACCTGGCCAAGCGGGACGCCGATCGGGAGATCGCCAAGGTGGCCGGCCGGCGCGGCAAGGGCATGGGCTGACGTCCGGCCCCGGTCCTCCGGTGATTGCCCCGACGTCCCGTCCGGCCGGGAACGGTCCCACCCGGCCCGGAACGGCCTGTGACGCACGTTACCGCCGGCTGTCCGGCTCCGCCGGTGTGGCGGGCCGGTATCCGGAATGAAGTCGGCGGGCCGAGGCGTTAGGCTTGGGGTGGCCGCCGACAGGCGGTGCGGAAACTCTCTCGGTTCGTGTCCACGAGCCGGGAGGACACAGGGGGTGACTGGTTTCGACTTCGTACGTTAAGGCAGGGGAAGCGAGCCGAGGAAGCCGACGTCGTCTCGAGAATCGGTCGTCGGAAACCAATAAGCGCCAAGAGCAATCGCGCTGACTTCGCTCTCGCCGCCTGAGGCGAGTAGCAAGTCTGTCGGCCTGGGAGTGCCTTCGACCCAGCTAGCCGGCATCAGCTAGGAGGCTGGCCAACCGGACCCGGTCGCGGGGTCCGTGCGGCGAGATTAATCAGCGACTGGGCCCGTCACACCGACTCGCTCGCGTGATCGGAGGGGCCGAGTAGAGGCACAGCGAGCTGCGCTCGGAGAAGCCCTGGCAAGGCGACGAAGGACCCGGGTTCGATTCCCGGCACCTCCACGACGTCGATGGCTGCGCCCCGGTCCACCACGGACCGGGGCGCAGTCGCCTTTCCGGCTTCGCCGGTCCCGCCAGGGTGGTCGGCGGTGCTGCTGGGGTGGCTGAGGCCGCTGGGGCCAGTGGGGCAGATGAGCCGCACCGCAAGGCTCGACAGCGGTACGCGGCTGGCAGCACCATCGTGGATACATCCGGTAGGTGCCGCTCCGCGGGAGGTGGTTATGCCGACCAACCCGAACCAGCACCAGCTATCGATCCCCACGCCGCCCGCGTCGCCGTCACCGGAGACGCCGTCCGGGTCGGCCACGGTGCGGATGGTCAGACGTCGACGGGCGGCGTTGCGCAGCGAGATCCAGTTCCTGGAGCAGGCGCTCGCCGCACCGGCCCGGGATCCGGGCTGGCGACCCCGGGTCCGGTCCAGCCTCGGTGGACTGCGGGGCGCCTTCGCCGAGCACATGGTGGTCACCGAGGGGCCGGACGGGCTCTACGCCGAACTGCTGGACCACGCGCCCCGGCTGGCCCGGGGCGTACACGTGCTGATCCGGGAACATGTCGCGGTGGTCGCCACGATGGCTGCCCTGCAACGTCGGGTCGACCTGCCGGAGATCGGTGTGAGCGAGCTGCGGAACCGGGCCACCGATCTGCTCCGGGAACTGTCCCGGCACCGGCAGCGCGGCGCGGACCTGGTCTACGAGGCGTACCAGACGGACATCGGCGGGGAGACCTGACGGGGTACCCGGCGGGTTGTCCCGACCCGGGCTAGAAGTGCTCAGGGCAGGTCGATCGGCAGCTTGATGCCGTCGAGGCTGTGCGGGCACGGGCAGTCGCGGTCGGTGGAGAGCCGGCCGACGGCGTCGAGCAGTACCTCGCGTAGCCGCGCGGTGTTCTCGCCGAAGACCCGGAACACCTCCTCCTGGGTCACCGCGTGCCCGCCCTCCACGCCCGCGTCGAGGTCGGTGACCAGCGCCACGGCGGTGTAGCAGAGCGCCAGCTCGCGGGCGAGTACCGCCTCCGGATGACCGGTCATGTTGATGATCGCGCCACCGATCGCGGAGTACCAGCGGGACTCGGCCCGGGTGGAGAACCTCGGCCCCTCCACCACCACCATCGTGCCGCCGTCGTGCGCCTCGATGCCGTGCGCGGCCGTGGCGGCCAGCACCGTACCCCGGCCGCGCGGGCAGTACGGGTCGGCGAACGAGACGTGCACCGCGCCCTTGTCGTAGTAGGTCTGGGCCCGGCCACTGGTCCGGTCGACGAGCTGGTCCGGGACGACGAACGTGCCGGGGCCGAGTTCCGGCCGCAGCCCGCCGACCGCGCAGGGGGCGAGGATCTGGCGTACGCCGATCGACCGCAACGCCCACAGGTTCGCCCGGTACGGAATCAGGTGTGGCGGAAAGCGGTGGTCGCGCCCGTGCCGGGGCAGGAACGCGACCGCACGTCCGGCCACCCGCGCGACGGTGATCGGATCGGACGGCGGTCCGTACGGCGTCTCGACCTGGTGCTCGGTAGCGTCCTCCAGCAGCGCGTAGAGGCCGGATCCGCCGATCACCGCGAGTTCCGCCTGCGGACCCATCGTCCCCCGCCTCTCCCGTTCCGGTCTCGTCCGGCTCGCCAGATTGTCGTGAAAGCGCTCTGTGGACTAGCCCTACAGACCTTAACCAGCGCCAGTGCCGCAAGCTATGGTGCGTGGCATGGCGTTTACTGCGCGCAGGATCACCATCGATCCTGCGGATCCGGCGAGGCCGGTGAAGTACCGGGTCGTGGCGACCGACGACGAGACGCGGCGGCGGCCCGGGGAGTGGTCTCTGGTCCTCGGGCCGGCCGAGTAACGGGTGGCTGGCGTGTTCGGCGAGGGGCAGGCGATCGGGGGACGGTCAATGGAGTCGATGACCGGTCAACTACTGGTCGCGACCCCTGCGCTCAAGGACCCGAACTTCGACCGGACCGTGGTGCTGCTGGTCGCCCACGAGGCGGGCGGCGCACTCGGGGTGGTGCTCAACCGCGCCACCGAGGTACCGGTCTCCGAGGTACTCGGTGCCTGGGGCGGACTCGCCCGGGACCCGGCGGTGCTCTTCGAGGGCGGCCCGGTGCAGCCGGAGTCGGCGATCTGCCTGGCCCGGATGCGTACCCCGACCCAGCGGGTCAAGGGCATCCACCAGGTCACCGGCGCGGTCGGCACGGTGGATCTGTCGGTGGACCCGGACCGGCTCCGGGACGCGGTCACCGGCATCCGGGTCTTCGCCGGATACTCGGGCTGGTCGCCAGGGCAGGTGGAGGAGGAGGTCGCCCGGGGATCCTGGTTCGTCCTGGACGCGCTGCCCGGTGACGCGTTCATGGAGCGCCCCGACGATCTGTGGCCGATGGTGTTGCGCCGGCAGGGCGGGATCATGGCGGCGGTGGCGCACTTCCCACCGGACGTACTGCTGAACTGACCCGGGGCGGTACGACGGCCCCTCGGATGACCGGGGCCGTGCGGGTGTGTACTATTGCGCGGGTGCCCGGGAGATCGGGCAGGCAGTAAAGCAAGGGGCCGTGGCGCAGCTGGTAGCGCACCACACTGGCAGTGTGGGGGTCAGGGGTTCGAGTCCCCTCGGCTCCACCCTGAGCGTTACTGAGACCGAAGCCCTGGTCAGGAGCGAGCCTCCTGACCAGGGCTTCGGCTATTTTCGTAGTGGTGCGGCCGTACGTGCCACATCAAGTTGTGATCTTGGCCTGCGTTCAGTCGATCAGGCGTCTAATGCTTTGACCACGAGCATCCGTGGTCTTGCGCGACGCGTCGCGGGCGTTTGCCCGGGCGGCGTAGACCCGCTTCGTCCCAACCGGACTAGGACTCAGCGGGCGGGATCCATCGGTTCGACGAGTTTGATCGACACGGTCGCGTATGTGATCAAGGCGACGGGTCGAGGTGCGGGAATGGTAGAACGATCTACCATATATGCTCCCAAAACTTGTCAATTGGGAGACCGCATCAAGGTATGAGATCCAGCGATCGCCGTTGCAGGTTGATCGAACCCGGCCGGAATCCAGCAGGCGCTCAGCATGGCTGTTGGCGCGGAGCGGAACGCGAGCGCGACAACACCTGGCTGACCTTCGCACCGCGCACGGTACAGGGGCAGAGGTACGGCGGTAGAGAGCACCGCAACCGTCGTGATTTAAGGCGGCTACGGTTGACGGGGGTCTGTGCGCGATGCCTTGGCAGCCGATCCGCGCGCCTCCTCGATGGGGTATCGGATAGCGGAGTCTGTCAGCTTGTCGTGTGCTGCCTGTATCAGGTCGACCCCGAGAACGTCTGCGAGCCGGGTCAGGTAGATCATCACGTCGCCGATCTCCGCGCGGACGCCTTCAGCGGCGGAAGTGTCCATGACGACCACGGACTCCTCGGGTGTGAGCCACTGCAGTTCGGCCAGGAGTTCACCAACCTCCCCGGCCAAGGCCATTGCGAGGTTCTTGGGGGTATGAAACTGCTGCCAGTCCCGGCCCTCCGCGAATGCCCGTAACCGCGCGGCCAAGTCTTCGTAAGACATGGGCTCGCCCTTCCTTCCGTGGTCGACTCCAGCCGCAACGGTACGGGCCCGCCGGTCGCGACGACGGACCCGGCGAGCCCCGGTGGCTATGTCGCTGGTTGGGCGGGGTTGACGATCCGCTTGAGTAACGCCTGAGTTGCGGGGTCGGTGGAGTACAAGACGACGCTGCTCATGGCACGGGTGAGGAGCACGCGGTACTGGTTCCTGATCCGAACTTCTTCGGTGGGATCCTGTCGGCACAGCTGGACCAGCTTCTTGTAGTGGGAAGCCTCTATCTGGACGGTCAGACGCTGAACTGGGTCACTCCAAACCAGGTCAGGACCGATGATGACCCCACAGCGGTCGAACTCGAAGCCCTGAGCGGTGAAGACCGAGCCAACCTGATCTGCCCCATTGGAGTTGTGGGCCCATGCGGAGTCCTTGGGAAAGTTGTCAATGGAATTGCGGAGATTCCAGCGCTTCCGCCAACCGTTGATTTCGATGTCGTGGGGGATTTCGGCGATCGCCTTGGGGGACTTGGGCCAGGGCAGCCACTTCCAGCAGAAGCCGGCCATGAGCCGTGCGCTGCGGGCGGACGGGTCGCCGAGGACCAACTCCTCCAGGTCTTCGGGGGAGTTCGCGACCTGCACCGTGAACGCCTCCTCGTCTTGCCAGGCCGTGGGGGTGCCGTCGAGGAGGGCGTCGACCCAGGCTTCGTAGGTCTGCGAGCCACCGCTGCGGTGCTGCTCCTGTAGCTCCAGTACCTCAAATGAGGCGCCTGTGCGGTTGGCGATCTCGCGGGCGTGCTCGATGGTGGCGAAGTCGCGGTAGGTCGATGCCTGGTCCTCGTCGATGAAGAGCACCAGCACCCTTGCTGACTTCTTTAGCTCGAACAGTTGGGTGATGTTGTTGACTTCCAGGTGCCGCTGGACTTCGGGGCGATTGTTGTGTACCTCCCGGACGGTGTACCGCTCCAGACGATGGGCTTCATCGACGACGAGTAGGTCGAGAGGCTGCACCCATCGGGTTTTGTCCCAGTAGGTGCGGGCTGAGGTGATGAGCTTGTTGGCCTGGCCGACGCCGAATGTCTTTCTGAAGTTGGTCGACCGCTTGAGCGCTTGCACCAGCGAGGACGAATTTGTGGCGTAGCTGATCTGCCGGCCCGCGTGCGCGTTGGCGCCGAGCAGGTGCAACGCGATCCATGTCTTGCCCGTACCGGGGCCGCCCTTCACCACGATCACTGCGTGGCTGCGATCGGCGGTGACGTTCAGGGCATCGGAGACGGCATTTTGAATGGTCGCGAAGACGCCGTGCTGCTCGTCGGTGAGCGGGTACTGGCTCCGGTCGCTGAAGATTTGGGCGGCGGCTTCGAGGACGGCAGGTCCCTGGGCGTAGCGCGCCTCCAGTAGGCGATCCTTGGCATCCCGGCCGTCACCGGATGCGTCGAATAGCTTCTGGAGCAACTGCAGGAACCGGTTTCGTCCTTCGCCATCACCGCTGAAGGTGCCCCTTCCCTCCTCGTCGCCGGCCGTGCGTAGCGTACTGATGGGTCCCGCATTAGCGTTGTGTAGGTAGGCCGCCGCTTCGATGCGAACCCCGGCCTCGTCGTGCATTCCTTCCGTAAAGTTGCGGACAAACCAGGCGTAATCGCGGGCTTGGCGGTAGGGATGGCGCAAACCTCCGGTTCCCTCGTACCGTGATCCGGTACCGGTGACACGCTCGTGCACAGCGTCCCAGGCCGCAGCCTGCCACTGTTTGAGTTCCACGACCAGATAGGTGAGCCGACCATCACTTCCGATCCCCATGACGACCGCGTCGGCACGACCTGACCCTGCCTGAAACGGGTTGTACTCCACGGCTATCCACGATCGCTGGAGCCCTGCCGCCTCCAGAAGATCCGCCAACGCAGGTAGGCTGCGTGCCCACGACCCGGACTCGCCCTTAGAGTCCCAGCGGTCCGGCAGCGCGGATCCCCGCAGGTTGCGGACGAGACGCTCGATCGTCTGCGGCCGGGTGGCTCCGATGAACTCCGCAATGGGCGCTACGTAACGTGCCTGCCGCACGGACCCTCCTATGTGGTGCCTGCTGAAGCCTGGCGCCTAAGGTACTAAATCTCTCTGACACATCGCCGTAGGTTGAGCAGCGAGGGGCCTTGGAGCGCCTGGAGCCGGCCGGCGCCAGCCGGACGAGGCCCGGTCGGGAAGCGTGGGAGAGTCGCGGAAGACACTTGTGCTCATTTGGAGGGCCCGGCTTTGCTGGCCGGCTCCACCGTGGAGGTGCCGCCGGCAGTGTGGGGGTCAGGGGTTTCGGTTCCTCAGCTGACCGGCTCTGTATCGCAATCCGTCGCGGGTTGGCTGGTTCGGTAGCCGACTGTGACTGATCGACGTGGTCGCGCTGCCAAGCTCAGGTAGGGCTTCCGCCGAAGGGATGTACGAACCCTAGGGTTAGGGTGTCTAGCGTGATAAATCGGTCACGTGAACCGGGAGGTTCGGATCGGCACGGATGCCAGGCGATCGTTTGCGCTTGTTCACGCCACCTCGCACAATTCTGGCTGTCTTGACACGCGGCGTCGTCGCCACCGCAGTTCGGTCTGCTCCGCTGGAAAACGGCAATTGACGGGCGGCGACCTCGGCTTGGAACAGAATGCCGCCGAGCCGCCGCCGCTCGACGGATACCTCGGGGAACCGATGTTGTCCGGTACCCGCGGCCGTCGCTGCGGCTGCCGCCGACTCCGAGCCGTGCCGCCACTTCTGCCTGCCTAAATGCGATGCCGCGCGGATGATCCGGGCCGGCAGAGATGTCGCTCACGGGTTCTCCTCGGTCGGCGGGGACTGTTCCGCCGGGTAGGGGGTCACGTCCACTGGAGTGGTGTACGACTTGCCCGTGATAGGCGTGTTGCGTAGATAGGAGACGGCCACCGCGCGATCCTTCGAGACGGCTAAATTCAACAACGAAGGAGACAACGCGATGGCCGCATCTGAGAGTGTGAACCCTGTTGACCTGCTACGCGAGCAGGTGGAGTCCGCGTCACCGGACGTGTTGCGGACGATGGTCCAGACGTTCGCGCAGGCGTTGATGTCCGCCGAGGCGGACGCGGTCTGCGGCGCACCGTACGGGCAGCGCAGCGATGAGCGGGTCAATTCCCGGAACGGCTACCGAACCCGGGAGTGGGACATTCGCGGCGACACCATCGACTTCGCCGTGCCGAAACTGCGTACCGGCTCGTATTTCCTGGATTGGTTACTGACCCACCGACGGCGCGCCGAGCAGGCCCTGGTGTCGGTGGTCGCGACGTCGTATCTGCTCGGGGTATCGACCCGGCGGGTGGAGAAGCTTGTCGAGCAACTCGGGGTCCGGCAGCTGTCGAAGTCGCAGGTCTCGGAGATGGCGGCGCATCTGGACGCGCAGGTCGAAGCGTTCCGGAACCGGCCCCTCGACGCAGGGCCCTACGCATTCGTGTGGATGGACGCGTTGACGATGAAGGTCCGCGAGGCCGGCCGGACGGTCAACGTCCACGCCCTGATCGCCGTCGGAGTCAACGCCGACGGCCAGCGTGAGGTCCTCGGGCTGGACGTGGCCTCGGACGAGGACGGGGCCGGTTGGTTGGCGTTCCTTCGATCGTTGACCGCCCGCGGCCTGTCCGGGGTTACCCTCGTCATCTCCGACGCCCACCGTGGTCTCGTCGCCGCGATCGGCGCTGCCCTGCCCGGCGTCGCCTGGCAGCGATGCCGCTCCCACTACCTGCGGAACCTGCTCACGAAGGTCCCCAAGACCGCGCAGCCGTGGATCGCCACCCTCGTGCGGACGGTCTTTCGACCAGCCCGACGCCGACGCCGTCCGGGCCCAGTTCGACCGGGTCGTGATCACCATCGAGGCGAAGTTCCCCGCCGCCGCTGAACACCTCGCCACCGCCCGCGACGACCTCCTCGCCTTCACCGGATTCCCGCGTGAGATCTGGCGTCAGATCTGGTCCAACAACCCGCAAGAGAGGCTGAACAAGGAGGTCCGCCGCCGCACCGACGTCGTCGGGATCTTCCCGAACCGGCCAGCGATCATCCGCCTCGTCGGCGCCGTCCTGGCCGAACAGACCGACGAATGGACCGAAGGCCGCCGATACATGGGACTGGAACTACTGGCCAAAGCCCGGCACACCATCCTCCAACCCGACCAACACGGCACCACCGAGCCTGACCCGACCCCGATCGCCGCATAACATCAAACCGGATCCCGCGAAGGCCGTCTCCTACACCACCAGCGCGGACGTGACCGGTAGGGGTCGGGAGAATCGACGGCCGGATGCCGAACGAAGAACCCACACGAGCGCCTCCGCCGGCTGCTCGACGCGGCCGATGGGTACGTCGAGGATCCAGCTGGACGGGTTTACCAGGCGCTGCCCGAGATGGGCCACGGACGAAGCTCAGACGGTCGCGTCGGTCGGATCGCCCGGTCCGGCGAAGATGAGCCGTAGCGACCGGCGCGGTCTAGCGGTGACAACGACGTGGTCCAGCTCTGTCCAGGCGACGGACTCGGCGACAGCCCCCGGACCAGTGTGCTCCGGTGCCGTCCAGCACCAGCGTGAAGTCCTTGAGCAGCGTCGCCTGCCGACGGACGTACCTCCCGACGAACATCATCGGCGCAGCGACGCAGATCCCTCGGCCAGCCAAGAGAAACAGACCGGTGGCGAATCGTTGGTCGTCCCCGGATGTTCCACCGGATGCCGAGCAGCACGACGGCGACGATTGCCACGACGGTCGAGCCGCCCAGCAGGACACCGCCCGCGGACTCCATACCTTGGCCGAGAGCCGAGCGGAACGCTCCACCGGCAGGACGAGTCTTAATCGGCGGGCGAGCATTGGGCGTTGAATCCATCCGCGATCTCCGATCAACCTCGATGACACGAGACGAGGCACCGCTGGATGGTCGAAAGGTGGACCCATGCTAATGACCGGCAAGCCCGTCCGGGGCCCGTCACCGATCCGGTGTCCGTCGCCCTGGACCGGCGTTCAGGATCTCGTTCCGGATCGCCCGCCGAACTTGTCGTCCACGGTGGACAGGGGCGCGTGGAGGACGGCTGGTGCGGCCTTCCCGGCCTTCCGTCGGATGGCACGCCGGCCGGTCGACCTTCCGTGCTGAGGCGCGCGGCTTCGCCCGGTGGGATCGGATTCCCGGACGCTCGGCCGCCGGCCGTCACGAATCGCCGGTCCGTTCGGTCGTTGTAGGTGACAGGGCGTCTGTCGGCGCCACGAACACGTGAGCAAGGGAATCCTGATGAAGATCGTCGTCATCGGCGGTAGCGGACTTATCGGCTCCAAGGTCGTGAACCTACTCGGCGCGCAGGGCCACGAGGTGCTGGCGGCGTCGCCGAAGAGCGGGGTGAACGCGGTGACCGGCGAAGGACTGGCCGAGGCCCTCGATGGCGCCTCGGTCGTGGTCGACGTGTCGAACTCGCCCTCCTTCGACCCGGGCGCCGCGAAGCAGTTCTTCGAGACCTCCGCCGGTAACCTGGCGGCGGCCGAGGGCGCGGCCGGCGTGGGCCACCACGTGGCGCTGTCGGTCGTCGGGGCGGACCGGATGCCGAACGTCGGGTACATGCAGGCGAAGGTGGCCCAGGAGGCGATGATCACGGCGTCGCCGATCCCGTACTCGATCGTGCGGGCCACGCAGTTCTTCGAGTTCCTCGACGCCATCGCCGCCACCTCGACCGACGGCGACACCGTACGCCTGGGACCGGTGCTCTTCCAGCCGATCGCCGCCGACGATGTGGCGGCCACGGTGGCGGACGTCGCACTCGGCGCCCCGGTCGGCGGCATCGTCGAGGTGGCCGGCCCCGACCGGTTCCGTCTCGACGAGGTGATCCGGTCGGTGCTGCGCGGGGAGCAGGACCCGCGGCAGGTGGTGACCGACCCGGCAGCCGGGTACTACGGTGCCGCCGTGGCGGAGGACGCGCTGGTGCCGCTCGGTGCCGCCCGGACCGGTCAGATCCGGCTGGCCGATCGGCGGACGCTGGACGGGGCGGGGCAGTAGTCGCCGACCCGCCCTGTCGACCGTCCGACCTCCGGCCGGCCCGCCGCGCGAGATACGACGGTGCCAAGGTCTACCTGGACGCGGTGCCGGTCGGAGGCCAGGGTCGCCGCCGGACCGGGAACGTCGGCCGGACACGCGTGGCTCTGCGTACGACGTTCGGGGCGCTGCCGAACGTCCCGGAGAGGCGGCGCCGGTACCTCGGCGTCGCCCAACCGCCCGATGAGACCGTCTACGCGGCGACGACCGAGAGGAGGCGCAGTTTCTCGTAGCTTTCGCTGCCGGGGGTGGCGGTGAATACCTGCAACGACTGGGACTGGTCGGGATCGAGCAGCACCTGACAGTGCAGTTCGAGAAGTCCGAGCTGCGGATGGTCGATCCGTTTCTGGCCGCAGTACGCGGTCGGCACCGGATGCTCGCTCCAGAGCGCGGCGAACTCGGCGCTGCCGGCGAGCAGCGCGTCGACGATCTCCCCGGCCCGCGAGTCCCTCCCGTCCCTGGTGTACGCCCGATGCAGGTCTGCGGCGATCAGCCGGCTGTGCCGGGGATGGTCGTCCTCGGGGTGCACGCGTCGGGCGTCCGGATCGGTGAACCAGCGGTAGTGCAGGCTGCGGGCGAGGCCGGTGTAGCGGGTCTCGTCGCCGAGCAGGGCGGTGGCCAGCCGGGTCTGCCGCAACGTCTCGCCGAGGTCGCTCACCACCTGGGCGGTGGCGTCGCCGAGACCGTCGAAGATCCGCATCATGCCGGGGTTGATGTGGTCGGCGCGGCGTACCCGGTGCGGTGTCGGATATCCACCGAGCTGGAGCAGATGATCCCGTTCCTCCAGCGAGAGTCGCAGGCCACGGGCGATCGCGGCGAGCATCTGCTCGGACGGGCGGGGACCGCGCTGCTGTTCGATGCGGCTGTAGTAGTCGGTCGACATGTCACTCAGGGCGGCGACCTCCTCGCGGCGCAGCCCACCGGTACGCCGCCGCCGGTGTCCACGGGGCAGCCCGACGTCCTCCGGCTGCAACGCCTCGCGCCGGCTACGCAGGAACTCGGCGAGTCGTACCCGGTCCATGGTGCTTCCCTTCCTGGCTTCCCCCGGCGATCTCCCGGCCCGCCGACCTTGCGGCCCGGCGACCTCTCGGCATGGCACCCTTCCAGCGGTGACAACAACTGCCGGGTGATCGGTGTTTCCGCAGGCTGCTTCGAGGGTCGCGCGCAGGCCGGCGGGTAGCCAGGGATCGACGGGCCCCGGATATTCGCCGCGTCCGGGGCGGCCGAGTCAGCCAGGGATCGGTCGTACCTGGTTGCGCCGTTCGGGCCAACCAAGACTCGGGTCCATGACAGCGAATCCGAGCAGCAGCACCCCAGGCCACTGGATCAACGGCGAGGTGGTTCCCGCCGGATCCGACGAGACCATTCCGGTGGTGAATCCGGCGAACGGCGAGATCGTGGCGACCGTTCCGGCCGGTACCGCCGAGGACGTGGACCGGGCGGTCGCCGCCGCCCGTACCGCCTTCGCCGGTTGGGCCGCGACCCCGCCGGCCGAGCGGGCCGCCGTCGTGCGGCGGATCGGCGCGGGCCTGGGCGCCCGGGGCGAGGAGATCGCGGTGGCGATCACCGCCGAGATGGGCTCTCCGATCGGCATGTCCCGGACCGCACAGGTCAACTTTCCGGTCGCCGTCGCGGAGTCCTTCGCCGCACTGGCCGCCGACTTCGCCTGGACCGAGGAGGTCGGAAACTCCCTGCTCGTACGCGAGCCGGTCGGCGTCGTCGGCGCGATCACGCCGTGGAACTTCCCGTTGCAGCAGATCGTGTCGAAGCTGGCGCCCGCGCTGGTCGCCGGCAACACGATGGTCTTCAAGCCCTCCGAGGCCGCCCCGCTGACCGCGCGGATCCTCGCCGAGGTGACCGCCGAGGCGGGCCTGCCGGCCGGGGTCTTCAACGTCGTCTACGGCACGGGACCGGTGGTCGGCGAGGCGATCTCCGCCCACCGGGACATCGACATGATCTCGTTCACCGGGTCCACCCGGGCCGGCCGGCGGATCGGCGCGGTCGCGGCCGAGACGGTCAAGCGGGTGACCCTCGAACTCGGTGGCAAGGGCGCCAACGTGATCCTCGACGGCGCCGACCTGGGCACGGCGGTCCGGGCCGGGGTGACGATGGCGTTCGCCAACGGCGGCCAGGTCTGCGGCGCGTGGCCCCGGATGCTCGTACCGGCGTCGCGGCACGACGAGATCGTGGCGCTGGCGATCGCCGCCGCTCGGGAGTACACCGTGGGCGAGCCGACCGACGAGGCGACCCGGATCGGTCCGATGGCCTCCGAGGCGCACCGGGAGAAGGTCGACGGCTACATCCAACGTGGCATCGCCGACGGCGCGACACTGGTCTTCGGTGGCCCCGGCCGACCGGACGGGCTGGAGAAGGGCGCCTACGTCCGACCGACGATCTTCACGAACGTCGACCCGTACTCGGCCATCGCCCAGGAGGAGATCTTCGGGCCGGTCCTGACCGTCATCCCGTACGCGGACGAGGACGAGGCGGTCGAGATCGCCAACAGCACCACGTACGGCCTCACCAGCGGTGTCTTCGGCGAACCGGAGCAGGCGACGGCGGTGGCCCGGCGGCTGCGGGTGGGGCAGGTCGACGTCAACGGCGGGCACTGGAACCCGTTCGCCCCGTTCGGCGGCTACAAGCAGTCCGGCAACGGTCGGGAGTTCGGCCGCGCCGGTCTGGAGGAGTTCCTGGAGACCAAGTCAATCCAGTGCTGACCACGGGGCGCGTCCCGGAAACCGCCGGTAGGGCGAGATTCCGGGACGCGTCCGGCCGGAGACCCGCGACCGGGTGCTCACTTCCGAGCGACCGAGCGACCGAGTGATCGAGTGACCGAGTGATCGAGCGGGCGGGCGATCGAGTGACCGAGTGATCGAGCGGGCGGGCGGCCGAGCGGCCGAGCGGCCGGGCCGCACTGGCGGGAGGCGACCGCGAAGGGGGCGGCGGCTTTGCGCCACCGGCGCTGCTCAGGGTGGCGGCCACAGCGCGTACGTGCCCGGTCATCGACGGGGTGGCCGCGCCGCCGGGCCGGACGCGCCGGGGCCGGTGCCGAGGGGAAGGACGCACCGGGTGGCCTGTACGGCGACGCCGGTGATGGCGGCGGTGGTCAGCACACACATCTCGGGGGCGATCCCGAGCATCAGCATCGTCAGGGCGAGCCCGTAGGTCCCGCCGAGGAGCAGGACCACGGCCACTATGGCGTGCGCGCACCGGACTGCGGGGGCGAGATGCGGCAGGCGAACCAGGGATTTCACGGTACTCGTGCCCTTTCAGCATGAGCCGCCCGGCTCAGGGCGAGCACGGGGCGGAGGTTCGGGTTCAGCGTGTTGTCGACGATCTCCGCGACGACCCCTGCCTCAGGCCGGAGGTTCGCTACCACACCTGGTTGAGGACGCGGTTGTTCGTCCACAGGGCGCTTTGTTATCCACAGAACCGCCGTCGCGGCGTTGTCGCCCGGCGGCCGGACGTGCAGTGTCGACGGGGTGCAGCGCCGTCACCCCTCGTCGCGTCAGCCGAACAGCTGCGCCCGCCTCAGCACGGCCACCTCCGTCGCCGACAGACCGGGCGGCGGTGTCCGGGCTGCGGGCGATCGAGCAGGTCTTCCGGGCAGATCTCGCGCCCACCGGCGATGCGGCAGTGGTCGGGGCGGTCGACCTGGCGACGCCGATCGCGCCGGCCGGTCGGCCGATGGTGCCGGCCGGTCACCGAAGAGGCTGGTTGCGACGAGGATCGCGGCGACCACGGCGCCCAGTGTCGCGGTGGTGCCCGGCATTGCGCCGGACCCGAGCCAGATACCGAGGGCGATTGTGGGCGGCAGCGTCACGTCGCTCCGCAGGGCCAGCCAGGTCGGCAGTTTCGACGGCGCGAGAACCTGCCCACCGATGCGCCATGTCCACGACAGCTTGAACGACATTCGACATTTGAATTCACCTTCATCTTCATCGTGCGGCTCGCCTCGGATGTCGGCGGCGTATCCCCTGGGGTTGAGATGACCATCCGGATTCGACGGGTCGGTGAGGTCCACATGATCCGAAGGTTCCGGTGGGAGGGGGGCCTCCGTCACTTGACTGCCCTTCTTCCGAGAGTCACGGACAAGTCCTCCTCGACTGGTCCGACGGGCCACTGTGTGTGTCTGCCGCATCACGGAACATACATCTGGAGGGGTGCTGACTGCATCAATGGCTCAGGTCCGGCGCGTCGACCGGATGAAGCCGGCAAACTGGGCATACACCGATGTATCCTGACTGGACAGTCTTATGGCGCTGGGCCACGCAAAATGGCCGGTAGAATGCGCGTGAACGCGAATGATGCTCCGAATGAGTGCGAAATGAGACGCTCGCCGAAGCTTTCTTGAGTATGAACTTCTCCGGCGTGTCAAATTCTGGGGCGGCAGTCGCACAAACTGTCCGTCGTTCCGTACCGTCGACAGTGAGAGTCGGGTTGACGACAGCCTTGTCTGAGCGACAGAGATTAGCTTCCTGCGGACCATCGCAGCTAATGCTGCGGCTAGAGCGACAAACACGCTCACCGCTTCTGCGGCGACTTCCGCGTTGGAGCGGTCAGCCGACAACTCCAGGTACCGGAAGGGAACATCGTGATCGAACCGGGAATTGTGCCCCGCGGCCGGAGACATCCCTGGCGCGCAGGATCACAGCCCGGAAGCGATGCGAAGGACCGCTCGCATGACTGATGACCGCGCCGACGCCTCCATCCAGGCGACCCCAGTACCCGAGATCCCCGCCAGCCGCGACCGATCCGCCGATCCGCCGGACGACACGGTCACCGTCCGGGACGGCAAGGAGCGGGGTGGCCCCGATCCGGCGACCGACGCCGGTCGTGGTCTGGTGCGGATGACCTTCAACCTCACCCCACGTGCCGCCGACGCCCTCGACTCCTCGTGCGCGAAGACCAAGGACACCAAGACCGACACGATCAACCGCGCTCTGGTGGTCTACAACGTCGTACTCGACCTTATCGAGCAGGGGGGTGGGAAGCTCACCCTCCAGCACCCGGACGGCCAGACCGCCACCGTCCACCTACTCTGACCTGGGTCGGGCGAGGTGGCCGGCCGGCGGACGCCCCGGGACGTGCCCTCGACCGGCCGCAGGGCTGCGCGGCCGGCGGGGGTCCATCGTGTTGCGGGGGTAGTTAGTTGTCTTTATAGTTCGACAACAATTGATGGCTTGCTGACCTGACGGGCTGGTGGGCCGCCGCCGATCGAGCGAACCGGAGGCACCGTGAGGCGTACCCGTAGATTGCTCCTACTGGTCGGGCTCGCCACCGTGGTCGCAGCGGTGCCGGTGGCGGTGGTCGCCCAGGCGGCGACGACCCCGACGGCCTCGTTCGCCAAGGTCTCCGAATGGAGTTCGGGCTGGGAGGGCCGCTACACCATCACCAACGGGGGCAGCACCGCGATCACCTCCTGGCGGGTGGAGTTCGACCTGCCGGCCGGCACCACCCTCGGCTCCTACTGGAACGCGACGCTTACCAGCAGCGGCCAGCGGCACACCTTCGGCAACCTGTCCTGGAACGGCCGGATCGCCCCCGGTGCCTCGGTGACCTTCGGCTTCATCGGCAGCGGATCCGGTGCCCCGAACGGCTGCCGGCTCAACGGCCAGCCCTGCACCGGCGGCACCGCGCCCACCCCGACCCCGACGGTCAGCCCGACCGGCGTCCCGCCGACGGTTCCGCCGGGCGGGCGTACTCCGGTGGCGGCGAACGGGCAGCTCCGGGTCTGCGGCCGGCAGCTCTGCAACGCCGCTGGCAAGGCGATCCAGTTGCGCGGGATGAGCACGCACGGCCTTCAGTGGTACGCGAGCTGCGCCACCCCGGCCTCGCTGGACGTACTCGCCCGGGAGTGGCAGGCCGACGTGCTGCGGATCTCGATGTACATCCAGGAGGGCGGCTACGAGACCGACCCGCGCCGCTTCACCGACCTGGTGCACAACTACATCGAGCTGGCCACCGCCCGGGGCATGTACGCCATCGTGGACTGGCACATGCTGACCCCCGGCGACCCGAACCACAACCTGGAGCGGGCGCGTACGTTCTTCGCCGAGATCGCGGACCGGCACCGGGCCAAGAACAACGTGATCTACGAGATCGCCAACGAGCCGAACGGGGTGGCCTGGAGCGCCGTCAAGAGCTACGCGGACCAGATCATCCCGGTCATCCGTACCCGGGACTCCGACGCCGTGGTGCTGGTCGGCACCCCCGACTGGTCGTCGCTCGGCGCCTCC
Organism: Plantactinospora endophytica; assembly: GCF_016862915.1. Classification (GTDB taxonomy): domain Bacteria; phylum Actinomycetota; class Actinomycetes; order Mycobacteriales; family Micromonosporaceae; genus Plantactinospora; species Plantactinospora endophytica. Next base: position 503,820 of record NZ_BONW01000002.1, read on the forward strand.
GGCAGCGGCGGCGGAGCCGACGTGATCGCCGCCAACCCGGTCAACGCGACAAACGTCATGTACGTCTTCCACTTCTACGCCGCCTTGCACGACGACTACTACCTGAACACCGTGAGCGCGGCGGCGGACCGGCTGCCGCTCTTCGTCACCGAGTTCGGCACCCAGGACTACTCCGGCGACGGGCCGAACAACTTCACGATGGCCCAGCGCTACCTGGACCTCTTCGCCAGTCGGAAGATCAGTTGGGTGAACTGGAACTTCTCCGACGACTTCCGCTCCGGCGCGGTCTTCACCACCGGTACCTGTGCGGCCGGCGCGTTCGGCGGCACCGCGCGGTTGAAGGAGGCGGGGGTCTGGATCCGGGACCGGATCCGCACCCCGGACGACTTCTAGCAGCCCTGACCGTCCCGCCCGCGCCCGCCCGGAATCCGGCGGCACGGGCGGGACGCCTCACGCCTCCCGGCGAGAGCCGCTGGGGCTTCCCGGCCGGAGCTGTCGCAGCTTCCCAGCGGGAGCTGTCGGGACTTGCCGGCGGAAGCCGCCGGGACCTGTCGGCGGAAGCTGCCGGGACCTGTCGGCGGAAGCTGCCGGGGCTTCCCTGGCGTGAACTGCTGGGGCCGTCCGCGCGGGAGCCGGCGGGCTTCCAGGCGAGGGCTCAAGCTTCCCGTCGGCACGACGACCGGGCGGGTCAGATCAGCAGCAGGGTCTTGCCGATCGCGGTGCGGTTCTCGATCGCGGCGTGCGCGTCGGCGGCCCGTTCCAGCGGGAACGTCTGACCGACCAGTGGCGTGATCCGGCCCGCCGCCACCTCGGCCAACGCCTGTCGCAGATAGGCGTGGAACTGGTCCGGGCCGAACTGCACCGCCTCGATACCGGTCACGGTGATTCCGCGAGCCCGGGCCAACTCCGGGTCGACGCTGCCGAACGCGCCCGCCGGGGTGCCGTGGGCCGAGTACCTGCCGCCGCGTTCGACCAGCTCGAAGGCGGCGGGTCCGTATTCGCCGCCGGCACCGTCGAGCACCACGTCGAGCCCGCCGGTCGCCTCGCGTACCCGGTCGGTCCAGTTCGGCGCGGAGTAGTCGACAAGTACGTCGGCGCCGAGCCGGCCGACCCGGTCGAGCTTGGCCTCGCCCCGGGCGGCGGCAACCACGACGGCCCCGGCCGTCCGGGCGAGCTGGACCAGGATCGCGCCGAGGCCGCCGCCGGCCGCGGTCACCAGTACCCGGTCGCCTGCGGCGAGCTTGACGATCTCGGCCAGCGCCAGCGCGGTGACGCCGTCGTGCAGTACGGCGGCGGCGTCCCGCAGCTCGACGTCGTCGGGTACCGCCACCAGGCCGTCGGCCGGCACGACGGCGCGTTCGACGTATCCGCCCGCCGGGCCGCTGCGGCTGACCACCCGCTTGCCGATCCAGTGTGGATGGACGGTCGGGCCGACCGCCGCGACGGTGCCGGCGACGCCGACTCCGGGCCGGTACGGCGGCTGCACCGGGAACACCACCCCGCCACGGCCGGCGCGCACCATCGTCTCCAGCCAGAGTGTGTCGGCCACCTCCACGTCGACCACGACCTCGCCGGGCCCGGGAGCCGGATCCGGCGCGTCGATCGGTACCAGCACCTCGGGTCCACCGAACCGGGCCACCTCGATGGCGCGCATCCTGCCCACCCCCGCATCGTTCTCGTCGAATCGGGGTGCGGGATCGCGCACGCCCGTACCGCCAAGCGTGCGACCTCAGCCGTGCTTGAGGTCAATGAGCACGTTCGAGATCGTGTGGCCCGTCACCACCTCGCCCGGGTTGCTGACGGACCACGGCCCTCCCGAGGCATACTTCCGGCAGCGAGCCGAGGGGGGCAGCAGTGCCGAGAAGCCACGACTACGAGCTGACCCTCACCTGGACCGGTGCCGGCGACGCGGGCACGGTCAACTACCGCGACTACGGCCGGGACCACCGGATCGAGGCCGACGGGCCGCCCGTGCTGCTCGGCTCCGCCGACCCGACGTTCCGGGGCGACCCGGCCCGGTGGAACCCGGAGCAGTTGCTGCTGGCCGCGCTCGTCCAGTGCCACATGCTGTCGTACCTCAGCCTCTGCGCACGGGGCCGGGTGGTGGTCACCGGGTACCTCGACGAGGCGGTCGGCACGATGGTCGAGAGCGGGGACGGCGGGGGCGCCTTCACCGAGGTCGTACTCCGGCCCCGGGTGACCGTGGCCACGCCGGAGATGGCCGACCGGGCCGCCGAGCTGCACGAGAAGGCGCACCAACTCTGCTTCATCGCCAGCTCGGTCAACTTCCCGGTACGCCACGAACCGGTCATCGTGGTCGCGAACGCCGACGCCTGACCGCCGACGCACGCCCGCCGCTCGGCTGTGGGCGTCGGACCCGGCCGGGTCGAGCCCGGGGCGCCGCCGCCCTCGACAGGGTAGGGACCCAGCGCTCGCCCCTGGCGCGTCCGGCCGAAACACCCGGTGTGCGCCACTTTCCGGGTCAGGCCGGGACCCGAGCGCCGG
>NZ_BONW01000003.1 GCF_016862915.1 Plantactinospora endophytica
TCTGACATGACGACGCTCCTTGGCCGTGGGGCGGAGACAGCGGGCAGACCGTACGACGGGTCAGCCCGGACGGGTGGGATCGGGCCGGCCGCCCCGACGACGGATCGCCGTCGCGGTATTGGCCAGGGTGGACTCGACGTGCCCGAGGTGCCGTCGCATCGCCACCTCGGCGGCGTCCGGGTCCCGAGCGGCGATCGCCTCGACGATCGCGGTGTGCTCCGCGAAGGACTTCGCCGGCCGGTCGGGTACGAGGATGGTGCGGTACTGGAACCGGACGAGCTGGGCCCGCAGCCCGGTGATCAGCCTGGCCGCGGTCTCGTGCCGGGCCGCCGCGATGATCGCCGCGTGCAGCTTGGCGTTGCCCTCCGAGTAGCCGAGCAGGTCGTCGGAGTCCAGCTTGCGGGCCATCCGGTCGAGCGCCCGGCGGATCATGGCGATTTCCCGGGCGGTGGCGTGCAGTGCCGCCTGCCGCGCGGTTAGCGCCTCCAGCACGGCCCGCACCTGGAGGATCTCGACCGCCTCCTCCTCGCTGACCAGCCTTACGTGCGCCCCCCGGTTCGGGGTGAGTACCACCAGGCCGTCCTGACCGAGCCGGACCAGCACGGTACGCACGACCGCCCGGGTTACCCCCAGCCGGTTCGCCAGCTCGATCTCGATCAGCCGCTCGTTGGGCATCAGCTCGCCCCGGTAGATCTCCTGCCGGAGTTGGTCGTACGCCTCGTCGGCGGAGCGGGCCGGCGCGCGCCGCCCGGTGGCGGGTGGGTCCGAAGTGGACGGCGCCGCTGGGCGGTCGGCGGGTACGGGCGGCGGCGGCGTGGAGTCAGTCATGATCTGGTCACCGACGGCACCCGTGCCCGGTCGGGAAGGGCGGAAATCTGTCCGAGGTCAGGCGTCGGTCAACATTTGGGCGATTTCGGCGGGAGCCGCGACGGAATCGATCGGGGCGGTGAGACTGGAGCGTCGGGTCCGCGGGGTCCACCGTGTCGACGGGGATATACACGCGTGGGACCTTAGCTGGCGTTTGCCCGCCAACGGAGTAGTCCGCCCGGACAGCACGACCCGGGTCGGTCGGGTCGGCCGAGTGCCGGAACCCCGCCAACGCCCAGCTCAGCATCGCTCCCCGCAACATTGCCTCCATGATTATCAACAATGTTGCCGACAGGTTGTCTGCTATGGATGTCGAATGTCAATCGCTGTGACCTGCTGATATCCCTGGTGCGGAAAGCGGTTGGCGGTTGGTTGCCAGAATCTTGACCGGATCTTGTCGATGACATATCGGACAGGGCTCATTTACGATTCTCGACCGAACGAGGGCCGGCGGGCCGGACGTGCGCCGAGGGGTCGCGGCGTGCTGTTTGCGCGGGAGGCGTCGATGCCCGTCCTCGGGTCCGATACCACATGCGGGAGGCATTTGATGATCAGACGTTCACGCCTGCTGTCGGCGGCGTTACTGGCGGCGGCGCTGGCGGTGACGAGCGGGTGCAGCGGCGACTCCGGGTCGGGAGCCGAGGCGTCCAAGAAGGACCCCGACAAGGTCGCCTACATCACCGCCTTCGGGGCGGTCGGCCGCGACGCGTTCGTGTGGGTGGCCAAGGAGAAGGGCTACTTCGCCGAGGCCGGCATCGAGGTCGACATCCAGAAGGGCGCCGGCAACGCGCCCAACCTGACGGCGCTGAAGTCCAACAAGGTGCAGTTCGCCGCCCTCGACTTCACCGGTGCGGTGATCCAGTCGGGCAAGGGCGAGTTCACCGACTGGCGGGCCGTCGCCGCCGTACACCAGCAGACGCTGGTCGCGGTGATGACCACCAAGGACACCAACATCGCCACCCCGAAGGACCTGGAAGGCAAGACGATGGCCACCGGCAAGGGGTCGGTCACCGAACTGCTCTTCCCGGCGTACGCGCGGCTGGCCGGGGTCGACGCCAAGAAGGTGACGATCCAGGGCGTGCAGGCCACCGCGCTGAACGGGCTGATGGCGTCCCGCAAGGTGGACGCGCTCGGCACCTTCCTGCTCAGCCGTACGGCGCTGGCGAACGCCTCGAAGAAGGAGGTGGTGGTGCTGCCGTACAGCGACTACCTCCGGGACCTGTTCGGCAACGCGGTGATCACCACTCCCGGCCTGATCGAGAAGAACCCCGAGCTGGTCCGCCGGTTCACCGGTGCGCTGCTGAAGGGGTTGCAGTACTCGATCGAACACCCCGAGGAGGCCGCGCAGATCCTCAACAAGGCGGAGCCGAGCTACGCCGTACCGTCGGGGGTCGGCGAGATCAAGGCGATGACCCCGTACGTGGCACCGGTCGGGGGTGCGCCGATCGGCTTCATGGACGAGCAGCGGGTGATGCGGACCATCGCGGTGATGCAGGGCGCCGGCCTGATCCCCGCCGGACTGACCCCGGACAAGGTCGTCGACTTCAGCTTCGTACCGAAGACCTGACGGCCGGACCGTCCTCGGAGCCGGACAGCACCGAGAGCCGGAACTGAACGGGCTGGGGCGGCGGTCGGTTTCGACCACCGTCCCAGCCGCCGTCCTTCGTCCTTCTCCGCCGCCGCCGAGATCCACCGTCCGGAGGACGTGATGACCAGTACCGCGACGAACACCCGCCCGGCCCGGGCGTGGGCGAACGCCGGGCTGCCCGCGCTGGGCGCGGTGCTGGCGATCGGCCTGTGGTGGCTGACCACCGAGGTCTTCGGCATCTCGTCGTTCTTCCTGCCGGCACCGCCGGACGTGGTCGACGCGTTCCTCCGGCTACCTGGCTACCTGCTCGCCGAGACCTGGGTGACCCTGCTGGAGACGGTCGTCGGGTTCGGCATCGCCGGCATCGCCGGGCTGCTCGTCGCCCTGCTGCTGGCGGCGTCCCGGACGGTCGAGCGGATGACCATGCCGCTGATGGCGGCGGTCAACGCCGTACCCAAGGTGGCGCTCGCGCCGCTGCTGCTGGTCTGGATGGGGTTCGGCTCGGAACCCAAGATCGTCATGGTGATCCTGGTCTGCTTCTTCCCGATCGTGGTCTCCGCGATGGCCGGGCTGACCTCGACCCCGACCGACCTGCGCGAGCTGGTGCACTCACTCTCCGCGTCGTGGTGGCAGACCTTCCTCAAGGTACGGCTCTCCTGGGCGCTGCCGCAGATCTTCGTCGGTCTGAAGGTGGCGATCTCGCTGGCGATCATCGGCGCGATCATCGGCGAGGTGGTCAACCCCGACCGTGGGCTCGGCGCGGTCATCGTCAATGCCGGTACCTCCGCCGACACGCCGCTGGCGTTCGCCGCGCTGACCCTGCTGGCGGTAATGGGGGCCGTGCTCTTCTACCTGGTGGAGGCGGTCGAGCGGCTGCTCGTACCGTGGGCCAGGGCGATCTCGTCGTAGCCGGAACCGCCCGTCGACCCCTGCCCCGCCGCCCGCCCGGATCGCCGCCCGCCAGGATCGCGGGCCGCCCCGATTCGCGGGGCTGCCCGAGTACGGTGTCGCTCGCTAGTGTTGCCGGGGCGGCTCCGACCGGTCCGGCAGGTGTCGCCGGGGCGGGTGCACCGGGGCGGCCCGGCGCGCTGGTGGTTGGTCGTTCGAGGGGACGAGCGGTGGTGGTTGGTGTGGTGTCGGGAAAGTTGCTCAGGTTCGACGAGGTACGCGGTTACGGGTTCATCGCCCCCGACAGCGGAGGTGAGGACGTCTTCGTGCACGCCAACGACTTCGGCGACGACAAGCATCTGATCCAGCCGGGGATGCGGCTGGAGTACGAGGTCGAGCAGGGCGAGCGGGGACTGAAGGCGGCCACCGTCACGATTGTCGACCGGCCGGCCGTCAAGCCGCGACCGGTCCGGGCGGCCGGCGAGGACGACGGGCTGTGCGACGTGCTCTCCGGTGCCGAGTTCAGTGGCGAGGTCACCGAGCTACTGATCGAGAAGGTGCCGTCGCTTACCGGCGCCCAGATCGGGGTGATCCGGCAGCAGCTCGTCGGTCTGGCCCGGTCGCACGGCTGGGTCGAGCCCTGACCCGTCGCACCCGGAGCCGTGGCGGGCCGGGCCGTCGGGTGCGGGGTCGGGCCGGCCGGTCCGGCGGTCCGGGCCGGTAGGATCGGCCGGTGGCCACCTCCCGTCCCGGCGGCGATCTGCTGGCCGTCAGCGACCTGCACGTCGGATACGCCGAGAACCGGAAGCTGGTCGAGAGCTACCGGCCGGGCTCGGATGACGACTGGCTGCTGGTCGCCGGTGACGTCGGTGAGCGGGTCGAGGACGTCTACTGGGCGCTGCGGCTGCTGAAGGAGCGCTTCCGCACGGTGGTCTGGGTGCCGGGCAACCACGAGCTGTGGACGCCCCGCCAGGACACCGTCCAACTGCGCGGCGTCGCCCGGTACGAGTTGCTGGTGGAGGTGTGCCGGCGGATCGGCGTACTCACCCCGGAGGATCCCTATCCGGTCTGGACCGGGGCGGGCGGCCCGGTCACGGTGGTGCCGCTCTTCCTGCTCTACGACTACACGTTCCGGCCGGAGGGTGCCAGCACCAAGGAGGCCGCGCTCGCCATGGCCCACGAGAGCGGCGTGGTCTGCACCGACGAGTACTTCCTGCACCCGGATCCGTACCCGAGCCGTGAGGACTGGTGCGCCGCCCGGCTGGAGCTGACCGAGCGCCGGCTGGCCGAACTCGCCCCGGGCACCCGTACGGTGCTGGTCAACCACTTTCCGCTGGTCCGGGAGGTGACCGACATTCTCCGCTATCCGGTCTTCGCGCAGTGGTGCGGCACCGTGCACACCGCCGACTGGCACCGGCGCTACCACGCCGCCGCCGTGGTCTACGGGCACCTGCACATCCCCAGGGTGAACTGGTTCGACGGGGTCCGCTTCGAGGAGGTGTCGCTCGGCTATCCGCGCGAGTGGCAGGAGCGGACCAACCCGCCGCGCGGACCCCGGCCGATCCTGCCGACCGGGGCGGAGACCGAGGCCCACCGTTTCCGTTGAGCCGCGCGTCCGCCGGACCGGACCCGGTCGGGGCGTACGCGGGTCAGTCGGTGTGGTCGGGGCGCTCGACGCGGCGCATCCAGAACGCGCCGGTCGGCAGGCCCCGGAGTTCGTCCGGCACCGCGTCCGGGTGGCGGGACCACAGCCACGAGGTGAAGAGCAGCACCTGCCACGCCGCGTTGTCGGTGAGGAAGGCCCGGAGCAGGTAGACCTCGGTCCAGTCCCGGCCCTCCCGGAGCCACCGCTCCGGATATTCGAAGGGCCAGTGGATGTCGTGGATGTGCACGATCACACCCGGGCGCAGTGTGGGCAGTACGTGCAGGAGTAGCCAGACGACGTCCGAGCCGGCCTTGGCGACGTGCGTCGAGTCGATCAGCAGGATGTCGCCGGAGTCGAGCCTGGCGAAGGTGGACAGGTCGACGTCCTGGACCCGGCGCTGGCACAGCTCGACCCGGTCACCGGGGCGCAGCCGGGACCGCAGCCGCTCCGGGTGCGGCTCGACGCAGGTGATCCGAAGCTCCGGCAGGTAGCGGTCGGCGACGTCGAGGGCGACCGCGGTGGAGTATCCGGAGCCGACCTCGATCAGCCGGGCCGGCCGGTGGTGCCGGAGCATCGCGTGCAGTACGGCGGCGTCGGCGCGGCCGTACATGCCGTTGTGGTCGTGCCAGCGGTCGCTGGGCAGTTCCCGCATGAACGGACCGAGTTCGGCGGCCAGCCGGAGCTGCTCCGGCTCGCGCAGGTCCACGCCGACCGGTGCCAGGTCGCGCCAGCCGACCGCCGTACTCCGGTCTGCAGGCGAGGTGGCCGGCGAGTAGAAGTGTCCGGGTTTCACGTACGGCGGTGTGCTGAGGGCGGCGCTGATCCCCCGGGCACGCCGGATGACCTGCGTCTGGAACTCTCCAACAGCCATGCGGGGAATTCTGTCCTTTATCGCGATACTTTCGCTAGTAGCCCGTGAAATCGGAGATTCCGTGCCTATCGGACGAACTGCGAATTGATCAAGTGCGAACTGATCGAGGAGGTCAGACCACCATGGACGACATCACCGCGCTGATCCTGGACGACCATGCCGCGTTCCGTCGGGGATTCGCCCGGCTCGACGACGCCCGGGACGAGGCGGAACTTCGGGCGGTCTGGGAACCGCTGGCGCTGCACCTCGACATCCACGCTGAGGCGGAGGAGGCGATCCTCTACCCGTACCTGGTGCGGCACGGGGGCGACGACGCGAGCGAGGAGACCGACGACGCGATCGGCGACCACAACAAGATCCGGGACGCGATCGCCGAGTCGAAACGGCACGTACCCGGCACCGACGGCTGGTGGGCGGCGATCTGGCAGGCCCGGCGGGAGAACAGCGAGCACCTGGCCGAGGAGGAGGACGGTGCGCTGGCCGACTTCCGGCGGCACGCCTCCACCGAACTGCGGGCCGAACTCGGCGCCCGTTGGCTCACCTTCTACGGCGAGCACCCCGGCGGGCGGAACCTGACCTTCCAGGACAAGGACCCGAAGGCCTACGTCGAGGAGCACCGCTGAGCGGAGTCCCCGATCCACCGGGACCGGCGGCAGGGCGGCGGCGAGGCAGAATGGCGGGGTGACGCTGCGGGCCGTACTGGCACCGCTGACCAGCGGGACGACCTACCGACGAGGGGTGTTCCTGCTGCTCGGCGGAGTGCTGCTGCTGCCGTACCTGCTGCTGGTGACGGTCTTCGCCGAGATGCTGCGGGATTCCGAGCTACCCCGGTCGGCCGTCCTGGTGCTGCTGGCGGTGACGGCGGTGATCGCCGCCCTGCCGCTCTTCCTGCGCGGCGCCCGGGCCCTGGAGATCGCCGCCGCCCGTGCCCTGCTCGGGGTCGAACTGCCCGAGCCGGCCGTCGGCGCCGCCGTCGACCGGGAGACCCGGCTCCGTTCCGCGCTCTGGATCGCCATCCACCTGATCTCCGGCGGCCTGGTCGGGTTCGCGCTGATCGCGGCCCTGCCGATGGCCCTGGTCTTCCTCCTCGCACAGGTCGGCGTCGGCACCGAGGCGCTCGCCGGCCTGCGGCTGGGCCCGCTCGACGAGTCCCACCAGGGCTGGCTCAGCCTGGTCGGGATCGGCATGCTGATGCTGCTCGGCTACGCCGTCGCCGGGCTGGGCGCGCTGGCCGGGCTGATGGCGCCGGTACTGCTCGGCCCGTCGCAGACCGAACGGATCGCCGCGCTGGAACGGCAGGCCGGCCGGCTCGCCGAACGCAACCGGCTGGCCCGGGAACTGCACGACTCGGTCGGACACGCGCTGACCGTCGCCACCCTCCAGGCGGCAGCCGCAGGGGAACTGCTGGACACCGACCGGGAGTTCGTCCGGCGGGCGCTGCGGGCGATCGAGGAGACCGGCCGGGCGGCCATGGCCGACCTGGACCACGTACTCGGGCTGCTCCGCGAGGGTGACGCCGAACGGTCCGGCACCGGTGACGGATCTGTCGGCGGGACGCTGTCGGGGGACGGCGGGCGGGCGCCGCAGCGTACCCTCGACGAACTGGACCGGCTGGTGGCCGACACCCGGGCGACGGGCCTGGCGGTCACCGTCGAGCTGGCCGGCGACCTCGGCGCGGTGCCGGCGGTGGTGGCCCGGGAGGGCTACCGGATCGTCCAGGAGGGACTGACCAACGCGGCCCGGTACGCGGGCCGACGCCCGGTGACGCTGCGCGTCGCGGCCGGCGCCGACGCCCTGGAGATCGAGTTGGTCAACGCGACCGGCGAACCGTCCGGTGCGGCCCGGGGCCGACCCGGTCCGGGGCGTTCGCCGGGGCAGCGGCAGGGACGCGGCCTGGCCGGCATCCGGGAGCGGGCCGTCCTGCTCGGCGGCCGGGTCACCGCCGGCCCCGAGGACGGCAACTGGCGGCTCGCGGTGTGGCTGCCGACCACGACGGTGGAGGGGACGTCTCGGGCGGTGGTCGCCGGGCCGGGCGCGGTGGTGGACGGGGCGCCTCGGGCGGTGGCCGGGCCGGGCGCGGTGGTGGAACAGCGACGGGGAACGGAGCGGACATCATGACCATCGGCGTGCTGGTCGTCGACGACGAGGAACTGATCCGGGTCGGGCTGCGGGCGATCATCGACGCGCAGCCGGACCTGACCGTCGTCGGCGAGGCCGCCGACGGGGCCGAGGTGCCGCCGTTGGTCGCCAAGCTGCGGCCCGACGTGGTGCTGATGGACGTCCGGATGCCCGCCATCGACGGCATCCAGGCGACCCGGCACCTGCTCGCCACGTCGGCCGACCCGCCCCGGATCCTGGTGGTCACCACGTTCGAGAACGACGAGTACGTCTACCAGGCGCTCCGCGCCGGCGCGCACGGCTTCCTGCTCAAACGGGCCCGACCGGCCGAGGTGCTGGACGCGATCCGGGTGGTGGCCCGGGGCGAGTCGCTGCTCTTCCCGGCGGCGATACGTCGACTCGTGGCGGCGTACGCGCCCGGGCCGACCGGGGACGGGCTGAGTCGGGCCCGGCTGACCGACCGGGAGGGGGAGGTGCTGCGGCTGATGGCCGCCGGCCTCTCCAACTCGGAGATCGCCGCCGAACTGGTGCTCGGCGTCGAGACCGTGAAGACGCACGTCGGCAACGTACTGGCCAAGCTCGGGGCACGGGACCGCACCCAGGCCGTGATCGCCGCCTACGAGGCGGGGTTCGTGGTGCCGTCCCCGAACGGCTGAGAATTCCTCGGACATCCGGGCAACCTGTTCCGTCGTCGCCGCGCACCTATCCGGTGAGAGGAGCGGGATGCGAAGCGACGACGAGGATCGGCGCGAGTTCAGCGAGTACTTCGCGGCGCGGCGGGACATGGTGCGGCGGTCCGCGTACCTGATGTGCGGGGACTGGCACTGGGCCGACGATCTGGCCCAGGCCGCGTTCATCCGGCTCGCGTCGGCGTGGCACCGGGTACGCGACCCGCAGGCGCTGGACGCGTTCGTGCGTACCTGCCTGGTCCGGTCGTACCTGGCCGAGACCCGACGGGTGTGGCGACGCCGCGAGCGGATGGTCGCCGATCCGCCGGAACTGGCCGGGGTGGACGACGACGCGGAGAGCGTCACCCGACGGGTGGTCTTTGCCCGGGCACTCCGGGAGGTACCGCCCCGACAGCGGGTGACGCTGATCTGCCGGTACTACCACGAACTGGACGTCGCCGAGACGGCTGCCGTACTCGGTTGCTCGGAGGGCACGGTGAAGAGCCAGACCGCCCGGGGACTGGCCACGCTGCGCCGGGTGCTCGGCGACGCCGTACCGCCGCTCGTCTCGGTGACCGGAGGCAAGGGTATGAGCCAGGAGACGACGATATGACTGAGCTGCGGGAACTCTTCGAAGACGCGACATCGGCACCGCCACCGACCCGGTTGCTCGCCGACGAGGTGTACGCGGCGGGCCGGCGTCGACTGCGCCGCCGACGTACCGCGATGTCCGGTACCGCGTTCGCGGTGACCGCCTGCGCGGTCGCGACCGCCGCGCTGGCGGCGGTACCCGGCACCGCCCCCGGCCCGGCGCCGGTCGACGAGAGGGTGGCGGCGACTGCGGCGCCGACCGACCGTCCGGGGGTGCTTCCGTATCCGGGGCGGATCCAGTGGATGCGGGCGGCCGACTCCCGGCACCTCTACCTGGCGCTGTCGACCTGTCCGGGCGGGCCCTGCAAGACCGACTGGCAACTGGTCGGCTCCGACGACGGCGGTCGGACCTGGACCGAGCGCGGCACCCCGGGCTGGTACGCCACCGCGCTGGTGCTCGGCCCCGAGTTGCTGCTCGTCGACCGGCCGACGCAGCCGCCGGGCGGCGGGGAGTGGCGATTGGCGGCCAGCCGGGACGGCGGACGGAGTTGGCAGCCGACGGGTACCGGTCCGGCGGTGGCGGCGCTGGCGGCCGGCAGCTTCGCCGTCTGCCGTCCCGCCCCGGAGAGGCCGCCGGTGATTCCCGGGGGCGAGCCGTGCCGGTTGCACGCCTTCGACCCGGCCACGAACCGGGTCTCACCGCTGGCCAAACAGCCCCCGCAGACGCTGATCGACCGTCAGGTGGTCGAGGAGTCGGCCGACCGGCTCTGGGTGTCGGGGTACGACCGGAACACCCGCCGTCCGGTGATCGCGACGAGTACCGACCGTGGGCGTAGCTGGTCCAGCCACAACTTCGCCGAGATGTCGGAGTGCGGGGCCGACGACTGTCCACTGGTGCAGCTCTCGGTAGGTCCCGGCGGGGTCGACTACGCGGTGATCACCGACGCGCGGAGCCGCACGGTGTACCGGCACAGCGCGACCGAGGGCTGGCAGCGGCGGCCCGGCGCGGGCGAGATCCCGTCCGGGTGGTCCGATCCGGGATCGTTCGTCACCCCGGACGGCAGCCACGTGATGTACGAGGCGAGCGCCGGTTCCCCCGGCCCGGGCAGCGGCGACTACCGGTTCCGGGCGGCCCGGCGGACCGGTACGAGTTACCAGCCGGTCGAGTTGCACGGGCTGCCGGCGATGTTCAGCCCGGTGCTGCGGGCCAGGGACGGCTGGCTCTACGCCCGGGGCGACGGCGACGTCAGCTACGGCTCGGCCGACGGATGGAACTGGGTACCACTGAACCGCCGCTGAACCGCCGCCGCACCGCCACAGTGCCCTACCGTCATACCGCCGCTGAACAGGGGATTCAAGGTTCTTACAGGCTATGCGCTAGGTCGGTACGGCACACTCGGCGCAGGACCGGTCGGGGGCACGACGACGTGCGACGGGGAACCCGACCGGATCGTAGGAGGGTCGAGCGGTGACGATGAGGCGACCGAGCATGTCGAGCGGACCGACCAACGCCCACGAGCGTGGTCAGGACCCTTGGTGACGTCGATCGGACTGACGGGGGATGGACGCGTCACCCCGTCTTCCCGAGATTGATTGGGGCGGTACGTCCGTCAGACATCGGCTCGCCCTCCGTCCACCGGAGGGCGAGCCGATGTGCGTCAGCCGACCGTGAGGTTCTGGATCGTGATCCCGACCTTCGGCACCCCGCCGCCGGCCGAGATGGAGTTGTCGTGGCCGCCGGCCGCCACCCGGTCCACGACCTCGATGCCGCTGGTGACCGTGCCGAACGGGGTGTAGAGCGGCTGGAGCCCGCTCGAACTGTCCTGGAAGATGATGAAGAACTGGCTGCCGTTGGTGCCCGGCTCCCCGGTGTTCGCCATCGCCACCACGCCCCGGCCGTACCGCGCGCCGGTCAGGTTCTCGTCGGCGAACTTGTAGTCCGGGCCACCCATTCCGGTGCCGGTCGGGTCGCCGCACTGGAGGACGAAGATCCCCTCGGTGACCAGCCGGTGGCAGGTGCTTCCGTCGAAGAACTTCCGTTGGGCGAGGTGCTGGAAGCTCGCCACCGTGCACGGGGTGCGGGCCCGGTCCATGGTGATCTCGATCTGACCGAGGTTGGTGGTCATCCGCATCGTGGCGGTGCCGGTGCCGGACGCACCGTCGAAGTCGGGCAGCCCGACTGCCCTGGTCTGGGCGTGCGCCGGGGTGATGCTGCCGGCACACTGCGCCGACAGGGCCCCCGGGGACAGGCCCGGTTGCGCGTCAGTGGTCGCGGACGGGCCGCCCTCGCTGTCGGATCGCAGGTAGAAGAACAGCACGCCGGCGAAGCCGACGCCGAGGCAGAGCACGACCGCCACGGCCGCCGCGACCAGGCCGATCACGAGCGGGCGCCGGTTCCGGGCCGGTTGCGTTCCCGGCTGGTACGGCGGAGCGGGCTGAACGGGTCCAGCCGGCTGCGGGCCGTACGGCTGCGGCCCGTGGGGTTGTGGCCCGTACGGCTGCTGTCCGGCCGACTGCCCTCCAGCCGAGTACGGTCCGGCCGGCGGTGGCGCGGCTGACGGTGGCCCGGAAGGCGGTGGCCCGGCCGGCATCGGCCCTGGTCGCGGCGGCTCGGACGGTGGCGGTTCGGCAGGTGGCTGACTCACGCGGTCAGCCTACCGACAGGGTTCGATGACCGCCCTGATCGGCAAACGCGTGGCACCGGCACTACCCCCGCGACAGCTCGCTGACAAACGCCCGCCAGGCGTTCGGCTCGAAGGCCAGCACCGGTCCGCCCTGATCCTTGCTGTCCCGTACGGCGACAACGCCCGGCAGGTTGTCGGCAACCTCGACACAGTTACCGCCGGTGCTGTTGCTCCGGCTGCTCTTGCGCCACGATGCCCTGGTCAGCTCCATGTCTCCGCCACCTCCGCGATCAGGTCGAGCGACTGCTGGTGCGGCAGCGCCACGCTTCGGACGGTCTCCCAGACATCGATCATATAGTTCACGTAGTCCGACCGGTCGTCCATCTGGCCGTGCCGGTGCCCGTCGAAGTAGACGACCGGCTCGCCGGCCGGCGGCGTGGCGAGCACGAACGAGCCGTCCAGCCCGGCGTAGGAGCCGGCCGAGGCCGGCACGACATGAATCTTGACCTGCGGCACGCCGCCGCCGACCTTCACCAGGTGCAGCAACTGTTCACGCATCACCGCCCGGTCGCCGATCTGCCGGCGGAGCACGTATTCGTCGAGGACGAACGTGAGCAGCGGCGGCTTCGCCCGGGTCAGAATCTCCTGCCGGTCGAGCCGGGCGGTCACCTGCTCCTCGACCTCCTCGGCGGAGAGCAGCCCCGGCCCGGAGAGGACCGCCCGCGCATACGCCTCGGTCTGCAACAATCCCGGAACGTAGGCCGGCTCGAACGAGCGCAGTGCCTTCGCTTCCTGTTCCACGCCGGCCCATTCCCGGAAGTACTGGACGACGATTTCGCGGCTGATCCGCTTCTGGATGCGTACGAACCTGCCGTCGGTGTTGAACACGGTGTCGCAGCGGCGGGCGAAGTCGAGGCTGGGCCGGCGTTCACAGCCCTCCACTTTGGCGATCATCGGCTGGGAGTAGTTGATTGCCTCGGCGAGAGCGGCCTGGGACATGCCGGTGGCGGCTCGGGCGAGTCGCAGTTCCTCGGCGAAGTGTTCGAGCATCGGTGACCGTTCCATATGACTCCTCCATGACGAAGGGCGTACCAGGCGGGATAAACGGGGATACGCACGGGTCGTACCGATCGAGAAGCTCCTCAGCGTAGTGCCATCCACAGCAGAGTGTCACTAGCGGAACCGCTCGGAGCCATGGCATCGGAAAGGACGGGCGGGACCGCGCGGGGGCCGCCCGGTTTTCTTTCCCCGGCCGATGCGGCCCCCGCTTCCAATCCAGTGGAGGTGGCAGCAGGTGGGCTGGTTTCGACGTACGCCGAGAATTCACCGCCGGGACTGGCGACGGCTCTGGCGGTACTGCCGGTGCGGGCACCGGTGGGGTTGTCTCGGCACGCTCCCGCCGCCGGTGCCGGCGTCGCCGCTGCCGCCCTCGCCGAGGCCGTCGGTGCGCGGACGGGTCCGACCGACGAACCGGGGCCACCTGCGCGACTGGAACTTTCGCTCGGGTGCGAGCGGTGATCGGGCCGGTCGACCCGCCGCCACCGCCGAGCGGGCGGGTGGCTTCCGCTGACGGCGCAGACCAAGGCGGGGAGAACCTGCCCGCCGACGAGCCTTTAGAGCTGGGTGCACAAACGGGGCACGCGGTGGTGTGGAGCGACTGGTCGCGGATGGGTGCACAAGCGGGGCAGCTCGACAGTCTCGCGAGCAGGGTGGCGCTGGCCGGCCCGGACACCCGGGTGATCGCCCAGGTGGCCGCCCTGTTCCCCGGCCAGACCGGTCGGGCCGAGCGTCAGTCGGTCTGAGGGTCAGTCGGGTAGCCGCGCTTCGGACAGGTTCGCCAGGATCTCGTCGACGGTCTCGTCCGGGGTCTGGTCGGAGTTGTCCAGCCAGAGGCCGAGCCGGGGCGTGTCGTCGCGTACCGCCGAGTCGAGCGACTCCACCGTCCAGTCGCCGTAGCCCTGCTTGGCCCGACCCTGTTCGCGCCGGTGGATCACCTCGGGGCGCGGCACGAGCACGACGGCGAAGCGCGGCCGGGCCGTGACCAGGTCGAGGTAGTTGGCCCACGCCGGGCCGAGGATGACGTCCTGGACCACCGCCGTGAAGCCGGCTCGGGCGTAGCCGTCGGCGGTCGCGGCCGAGAGTTGGTACCGGAGCCGCAGTTGCGCCGCCGCCTCGTCGGCCTCCTCGGGGGTGAACTCCTGGCACCCCGAGACGATCATGCGCCGGAACAGGTCGCCACGGACGTGAGCTGCGCGGGGCAGCCGCTCGGCGAGGCGTTGGGCCACGGTGGACTTCCCGGCGGCCATCGCCCCGGTGAGCACGAGGACGGCGGACGACAGATCGATCATCTCGGGATCGAAGGTACCCCACCTTCGTTCGACGGTGGGTGAACAACCACCCGCTCAGGGTGGCGAGGCCGTCCGGGAGCCGGTTAGCTGGTGCACACGAGCCAGCAACCAGGGAATATGCGGGAGGATCTGCCGCCGTGGCACCGTCCGAGGAGGTCATCGCCGGCCAGGCCGTCTACAACCGGGTGGTGCTCGCCGGCTACGACGTGTTCGTGCTCGGCTTCTCCTGCCAGTTCGTCTGGCGGTGCCCCAAACGGCACATGCTCGCCAACTACCAGCGCAACGTCGGCGCCCGACACGTGGAGTTCGGCGCCGGTACGGCGTACTTCCTGGACCGGTGCGACTTTCCGAGCGTGCCGCCGGAACTCACCCTGGTCGACCTGAACCCGACCGTACTGCGGGTCAGCGCGGCGCGGGTGGCCCGGCACTCCCCGGCGACCGTACGCGCCGACGTGCTCCAGCCGTTGCCGTTCGACGACGGCCGGCTCCGGGCCGGTCACTACGACTCGGTCGGGGCGAACTTTCTGCTGCACTGCCTGCCCGGCACCTGGGCGGAGAAGGGCGCCGTCCTCGACAACGCGGCGGCGGCGCTTCGCCCCGGCGGCAGGGTCTTCGGCAGCACCATCCTGTCGTCCGGCGTACCGGTCAGGGCCCCCGCGAGGCGGCTGATGAAGGTCTACAACGCCCGGGGCATCTTCCACAACGCCGACGACGACCTGGCCGGGCTGCGTTGGCAACTCGACCAGCGGTTCACCGACATCGAGATCACCGTACGCGGCTGCGTCGCCCTCTTCGAGGCCACAAAACCGGCGCCGGACCTAGGCCAAGCCGACTGACAGCAATCTGACTTGCCCTACCAGCCTGGAGCAGGGGACTCATAATCCCTCGGCTGCGGATTCGGACCCGTATGCCTCCGCTCGTGGTGTCCAGGTCAGTGTGCTGAAACCGTTCCGTGGCTGACCACGGATCCGTCCGCCCCTTGTACTAGCGTGAGAGATGTGACAGATCGCGCGGCCTACGAGCCCCTGACGGTGGAGCGCTTGGGCGTTCTACTTGGCGGGGCCGACGAAACGCGACGGTGGCGGTTGGTGGCGGAGTTCTTGGAGGAGTACCGCTGGGAACCGGTCGGGACGCGCATTCGTCTGTTGGCCACGGAACCCTCTCCCACTGGGGACGAGCACTGGGACGTGTTTCTCGCGGCTCTGGCGGAGCATCTGGCAGCCCGAGACGGGCAAGGTGCGCCGTCCTGGGTTGAGACGCGATCACTGCGGCGGTTCTGGTTTCCCTTCAATACCCGAGCCGCCCGCGTCGACGCGATGGTGCACGCACCGGCGGCGTTCCGGCGTCGCGGTGTCTACGTTGCTGCCCAGGAACTGAACGTCGCGTGAGCGCCGCCGATCCGCTGCTGGACCGGGCCGCGATCGAGAATGCTTTTCGTCGGCTCGGGGAACGGCTGGCCCGGCGAGGGGTGGTCGCCGTTCCTGGCCGGGCACGGCTCGTTCTCGACGACGTTTTCGACGCCCTGTAGCCCCGCCGTCTGTCGCCCGAGCCATAGCCCGACGTCGACGAGTCGGCCGCACGCGACCTGCCGGCTCGCCAGCATTCCTGCGGGCCGGTGAGTCTCCTCCTTACAACCCGTTTCCCTCCTGGAGGGGACTCGGTTCACCCCGGCACGTGAGGTTCGCGGCGCCGCGCGCCTGGATGGTGTGGGAAGCGGGCCGGCGCCGTACGCCGGGTCGAGGAGTCGAGGAGGGCAAGCGCGATGTCCCACACCCTGCCGGTCGAACGACCGGCTCCCCGTACCAGCACCGACCAGGGTCGGAGTGGCTATCTAGCGGCCGGCACGACCGCGCTGTTCGGTTCGCTGGCGCTGGTCTGGACGATCACCGGCCGGGGTTACCCGTTCGGCACCGCCGACCCGGACGGCTCCGCGAGCCTGCTCTGGCGGGTACCGGCCTGGGTCGGGGCGCCGACCTTCGCGGTACTGCTTCTCGGTGCGGCGGTCACCGCGCTCGCCATGGCCGGCCCGCACGCGGTACGCCTGCGCGGCGCACCCCGGCTCGCCCTGCTCGGCTACGGCTGGCTGGTGGTGGCCGGACTGCTGCTGGTCGTCCCGGACGTGCAGGTGCTCACCTATCTCGGGTACGCGCCGATGCTGCTCGGCGGGCTGCCGTTCGGCTGGCCGCCGGTCGACTACTCCGAACTGTTCACTCTCGCGCTCGGCTACAAGGTGTGCGCGGTCGTCGCCGGGGTGCTGCTGGCCCGGGCGGTACTCGCCTGGCAGTTCCGTACCGTCGGAGCCTGTGGCCGGTGCGGGCGCCGGGCCGGCGGCGACACCTGGACCTCGGCGGACTCGGCGGCCCGTTGGGGGCGCTGGGCGGTCGGGGTGGCGGCGGTGATCCCGGTGCTGTACGCGATCACCCGGCTCGCCTGGGCCGCCGGTATCCCGCTCGGGATCACCGACGAGTTCCTGCGCGAGATGCGGCGCACCGGCCTGGTCTGGGCCGGTGCCGGGCTGGCCGGGTTCGGGCTGCTCGGCGCGGTCCTCACGCTCGGGCTGGTGCAGCGCTGGGGTGAGCGGTTCCCGCGCTGGATGGTCGGGCTGGCCGGCCGGCGGGTGCCGATCAAGCTCGCCGTGGTCCCCGCCACCCTGGTCGCGATCTCGATCACCGCCGCCGGCCTGACCCTCTACGGCCAGCCCGAACTCTTCACCGAGTTGGGTGGCGGCAGCCTGACCGTGATCCCGATGGCGCTCTGGCCGCTCTGGGGGGCCGCCCTCGGTGCCGCCACCCTCGCCTACCACCTGCGCCGCCGGGGCGGCTGCGCCCACTGCGGGGGCGCACACTCCGGCCGCGCCGACTGCGACTGAGCGTCGTGACCCCGGTCACTCCTCCGGGGTGTGGTTGCCGCCTGTGCGGACGCCGGCAAGCGTCCCGAAGATCACCCCGGCCAGGATTCCGAAGGCGATCCCCAGCGCGATGTTGTCGATCACGATGCCGAAGACCACCCCGACGGCCACGCCGAGGGCGATCCCCAGGCTCAGGCTGATGCCCCGTTTCCGCTGGCTCTCCTGAGGTGTACCCGCGTTCTCCTGAGGCGTGCTCATGATCCTCCGATCTTCGGAAGTACGACGGTACGGCCACTGGATCTTGGCCGCACGTCGGCGACCCACGTTCGACACGATCGAGAGCTAGCGTAGGTGCGTGACGGAAACTTCCCAGGTCCCACCGACCCCGCCGGCCGAGCTGCCGGGCACCCTCGGCGAGCTGCGCGCCACCGGGCACCGGTACCGGACCGTCAAGCAGGAACTCCGGGACAACCTGCTGGCCCGGCTCCGGTCCGGCGAGCCCCG
This sequence comes from Plantactinospora endophytica, assembly GCF_016862915.1. Lineage (GTDB taxonomy): Bacteria > Actinomycetota > Actinomycetes > Mycobacteriales > Micromonosporaceae > Plantactinospora > Plantactinospora endophytica. The sequence continues at coordinate 17,561 of NZ_BONW01000003.1, forward strand.
CTTTCCCGGCATCGTCGGCTACGACGAGACCGTGCTCCCCGAGGTCGAGCGGGCCCTGTTGGCCGGGCACGACATGGTGCTGCTCGGCGAGCGGGGCCAGGGCAAGACCCGACTGATCCGGGCCCTGGGCCAACTCCTCGACGAGTGGACCCCGGTGATCCGTGGCTCCGAGCTGAACGAGCATCCGATGCACCCGCTGACCCCGGCCTCCCGCCGATCGGTGGAGGAGGCCGGCGACGCGCTGCCGATCGGCTGGCTGCACCGGTCGATGCGGTACGGCGAGAAGCTCGCCACCCCGGACACCAGTGTCGGCGACCTGGTCGGTGACGTCGACCCGATCCGGGTGGCCCAGGGGCGTACCCTCGGCGACCCGGAGACGATCCACTTCGGGCTGGTACCCCGGACCAACCGGGGCATCTTCGCCGTCAACGAGCTGCCCGACCTGGCCGAGCGGATCCAGGTGGCGCTGCTCAACGTGCTGGAGGAACGGGACATCCAGGTACGCGGCTACCAGCTCCGGCTGCCGCTGGACCTGCTGCTGGTGGCGAGCGCCAACCCGGAGGACTACACCAACCGGGGGCGGATCATCACCCCGCTCAAGGACCGGTTCGGCGCCGAGATCCGTACCCACTACCCGCTCGACCTGGAGCTGGAGCTGGAGCTGATCCGGCAGGAGGCGGCGCTGGTCGCGGCCGTGCCGGAGCACGTACTGGAGGTGCTGGCCCGGTTCGCCCGGGCGGTACGCGAGTCCCCGGCCGTCGACCCGCGCTCGGGTGTCTCGGCGCGGTTCGCCATCGCCGCCGCCGAGACCGTCTCGGCCGCCGCGCTGCGCCGGGCTGGACTGCTCGGCGCCGGTGGCCCGGACGGGCAGTCGGCGGCACCGGCCGACACCGAGCCGGTGGCCCGGGTCGGTGACGCCGTCTCGGTGACCAGCACCCTGCGCGGCAAGGTCGAGTTCGAGAGCGGCGAGGAGGGCCGGGAGATCGAGATCCTCGGTCACCTGCTCCGGACCGCCACCGCCGAGACCTTCCGGGCCCGGCTGGCCGGGTTGGACGTCTCCGGCTTCACCGCACTGGTCGCCGACGGTGCGATCGTCGAGACCGGCGAACTGGTCGGCCCGACCGAGCTGCTCCGGCAGGTCGGCACCGTACCGGGGCTGGCCAAGGCACTGGACCGGCTCGGGCTCGGCGACGCGCCCACCCCGGCCGAGGCGGCGGCCGGGATCGAGTTCGTCCTCGAAGGGCTGCACCTGACCCGGCGGCTGGCCAAGGACGTGACCGACGAGGGACGTACCCGCTACGGCGGGCGCAGCCCCGACGGTGGCCGCGGCCCCGGTGAGCGCTCGGCCCGCGACGACGACCGGGCCTGATCGTGGCCGGCGGAAACCGCTTCCGGTACGGCTCCTGGCGCGGCGGCCCCGACCCGCTCGCCCCGCCGTACGACGTCCGGGCCGCGGTCGACTCGGTCGGCGCGGAGGTGCTGGCCGGCGGCAGCCTGCGGGAGGCGCTGCGCAACCTGCTGCGGCGCGGGCCGCAGGGGCGGCGCGGCCTGGACGACCTGGCCGCCCGGGCCCGGCGGATGCGCCGGGACGCGCTGCGCCGGGGTGACCTGGACGGTGCGGTGACCCGGGCTCGGGCCCTGCTCGACCAGGCGCTCGCCGCCGAGCGCGACGAGCTGCGCGGCCGGGACGACGACAACGCCCGGTTCGCCGAGGCGGTGCTGGACAACCTGCCGTCGTCGACCGCGCGGGCGGTGGAGGAACTCTCCGGCTACGAGTGGGCCAGCGACGAGGCGCGGGCCGCCTACCAGCAGATTCTCGACGGGCTGCGCCGGGACGTGCTGGAGCAGCGGTTCAGCGGGCTGCGCGACGCGATGCGGGGCGCTGCCGATCCGCGCGCCCAGCACCAGCTCTCGGAGATGCTGCGCGACCTGAACGACCTGCTGGCCCGGCACGACCGGGGCGAGGACACCACCGACGCGTTCGCCGAGTTCATGCGGCGGCACGGCGAGTTCTTCCCGGAGCAGCCGGAAACGGTGGAGGAGTTGGTCGACGCGCTGGCCCGGCGGGCCGCCGCCGGGGAGCGGCTGATGCGCTCGCTCTCCCCGGCCCAGCGCGAGGAGCTGTCCCGGCTGATGGAGTCGTCGCTCGGCCCGGAACTGGCCGGGCAGCTCTCCGCACTCGACGCCAACCTTCGCTCGCTCCGCCCCGACCTGGCCTGGGACCGCCGGGAGCGGGTCCGGGGCGACCAGCCGCTCGGCTACGGCGAGGCGGCCGGGGCGCTCGGCGAGATCGCCGACCTGGACGACCTGCTGGACCAGCTCGGCCAGGAGCATCCGGGGGCGACCCTGGACGACATCGACGTGGAGTCGGTGCAACGCAACCTGGGCCGGGACGCCGCCGACGACGTACGCCGGCTGCGCGAGCTGGAGCGGGAGCTGCGCCGGCAGGGCTGGGTCACCCGGGACGCCGAAGGGCTGACCCTGAGCCCGAAGGCTCTGCGCCGGCTCGGCGGTACCGCCCTGCGGCGGATCTTCGCCGAGCTGCGGTCCGGTCGGCAGGGGCAGCACGACCTGCGGTCGGCCGGTGCCGCCGGAGAGGTGACCGGCGCGTCCCGCCCCTGGGAGTACGGCGACGAGCAGCCGCTCGACGTGGTGCGTACGCTCGGCCGGGCGGTCCGGCGTGGTGGTGCCGGGGTGCCGGTGGCGCTGGCGGTCGAGGACTTCGAGGTGGTGGAGACCGAGCGGCGGGCCTCGGCGGCGGTGGCGCTCTGTGTCGACCTCTCCTTCTCGATGATCTCGGAGGGCCGCTGGGGGCCGATGAAGCAGACCGCGTTGGCGCTGTCGCACCTGGTCGCCACGAGGTTCCCGCAGGACGCCTTGCAGATCATCGGCTTCGGCCGGGAGGCGATGCCGCTGACCCAGCAGGAGTTGGCCGGGGTGGAGCCGGACATGGTGCAGGGCACCAACCTGCAACACGCGCTGATGCTGGCCGGCCGGCACCTGCGCCGGCACTCCGGCTCCGAGCCGGTGGTGCTGGTGGTGACCGACGGCGAGCCGACCGCACACCTGGATCCGGAGTACGGCGGAGGGGTGTTCAACTGGCCGTCGCTGCCGGAGACGATCCAGTTGACGGTGGCCGAGGTGGACAAGCTGACCCGGTACGGCGCCACGATGAACCTGTTCATGCTCGGCGAGGATCCCGGGCTGCGCCGGTTCGTCGACGCGGTGGCCCGGCGCAGCGGCGGCCGGGTCTTCACCCCGGAGCTCGACGACCTCGGCGAGTACGTCGTCTCCGACTACCTGCGGGCCCGGCGCGGCCGACGCGGTCGCTGACCCCGATCGCGCCGGCCCGTCGGGCACAGCTCGGGCGATAACCGGGTGTACCGGGCGAACTCTTCCTAGACTCGGTCGAATGGAGACGGCCGAGCTGCGCCGGGCGTACGCGGACCTGCTCGCCGTGGTCGACGGCGGCACGTTCGGGCCGCCGCCGCCGGGGGAGTTGACCGTCGAGGAGGTGCTGGTGCACCTCGCCGCCAACGACGAGTTGCTGGCCGAGGCGACCGAGGCGGTGCTGGCCGGCTCACCGTGGGCGTACTACGACGGGCAGTCGACGCTGCGACCGCAGGTGGACGCGATGGTGCCGCGTGACGGCCGGCTGCCGGAGTTGGCCGAGCGGCTGCGGGCCACCAGCGAGCGGCTCTGCGCACTTGTGGACCGGCTGGGGCCGGAGGCGGAGACGCCGGTCGACTCGCATCTGCGGGAGGGCTTCGAGCTGCACGTCGAGGAGTCGCTGCCGTGGGGACGGATGCTCGACATCCACGGCCGGATACACCTGCCGGCGCACCTCGGACAGTTGCGCGGTATGCGTACGGACGTCCGATAGTTGCGGATGGGAGCGTTCCCATGATGCGGGACGTCATGATCTAGCGATCGCTCGCAGCATTACCTTCCTGTTAACCGATGGGAGTAAATATGTTGCGACGTCAATCTGTCGGGCGTCTCTGCCTGGCCGGCGCGGCGGCCCTGATCGCTCCGCTCGTCGCGTTCGGCACCCCGCCCGCCGCCGGCCAGCCCGCCCCGGAGCGGGCCGCGGTGGCCGCGGTGCCGCCCCTGGACGAGCTCACCGTCAGCACCACCCAGGTCGCCTTCGGTCTCCAGCGACCGACCGCCATCTACGCCCCCGACGACGGCAGCGGCCGGCTGCTGATCGCCGAGAAGCAGGGCACGATCCGGGTCTACCACCCGGACACCGGGCTGGCCACCGCCCCACTGCTGGACATCAGGGACCGGGTCGACACCTCCGGCAACGAGCGCGGACTGCTCGGCCTGGTCACCACCTCGAACTTCAGCCAGACCCGGACCCTGTACGTCAGCTACACCGCCCTGCCCGACGGCGCCGTCACGCTCTCCCGGTTCACCCTGGGCACGGCCGGCCAGAACCCGATCCCGCCGACCGGGGAGCAGGTGATCCTGAGCCAGCCGCACTCCGAGTTCTCCAACCACAACGGCGGGCACGTGACCATCGGCCCGGACGGTTACCTCTACTGGGGCATCGGCGACGGCGGCGGCTCGGACGACGTACTCAACTCGGGGCAGAACCTGAACACCCTGCTCGGCAAGATCCTTCGGCTGGACGTCAGCCGTTCCTGCAACGGCCGGCCGTACTGCGTACCGGCGAACAACCCGTTCGTGAACACCGCGAACGCCCGGCCGGAGATCTGGGCGTACGGGCTGCGCAACCCGTGGAAGTTCTCGCACGATCTCGGCGGGGACGGCTCGCTCTGGATCGCCGACGTCGGCCAGGGCACCTTCGAGGAGATCGACAACGTGCCGGCGAACCAGGCCGGCGCCAACTTCGGCTGGTCCTGCCGGGAGGGTCCGCAGGTCTTCAACGCCGCCCGCTGCCAGACCGGCGCCCAGTACGTCGAGCCGGTCTACTCGTACCGCACCTCGACCGACGGCTGCGCCGTGATCGGCGGGTACGTCTACCGGGGCGACGAGTACGCCGACATCGCCGCCGGCACCTACCTGGCCACCGACTACTGCTCCGGTACGGCGTTCGTGGTCCGGCCGCCGGCCAGCACCGGTGGGGCGTACGCCACCCGGGCGCTGACCGAGCTGACCATCCAGCCGACCAGCCTCGGCCAGGACGCCAACGGTGAGCTGTACCTGGTCAACGACCTGCCGGGCCAACTACACAAGATCCAGTTCGGCACCACCGCCCCGCCGGCCGCCTGTCGGATCGCGTACCGGGTCGACCAGCAGTGGGGGACCGGCTTCAACGCCACCGTCACGGTGACCAACACCGGTACCCAGCCGGTCAGCGGCTGGACGGTGAGCTGGACCTGGCCCGCCGCACAGCGGGCCGGCTCGTTCTACAGCGCCCGGGGCAGCCAGTCCGGCGCGGTGGTGACCGCGCAGAACGCCAACTGGAACGGGAACATCCCGGCCGGCGGCACGGTCCAGTTCAGCTTCCTCGCCTCGAACACCGGCCCGAACCCGGCCCCGACCGCCTTCACCCTCAACGGCAACACCTGCGCCTGACCGCCTGCGCGGTCGACGGCACCACCTGTGCCGGACGGCCGGCAGTCCGGCCGCAGCAGCCGGGTCTGAGCGCCTGCACCCGAACGGCAACACGGTCGCCTGACCGCCGAAGCCCGCGATCCGGCGACCCCGGAGCCGGGAACCGGAATCCGGAGGGGCCCCGCCGCACCAGCGGGGCCCCTCCGCTACGCCTGCCCCGGCTCGCCGGTCCCGGCCTCCGCCCGGGGCGGCCGGAAGGTCCGGCGGTAGGCGGACGGGGGTACCCCGATCCGCTGGTGGAGCTGCTGCCGCAGGGTGGCGGCGGTGCCGAAGCCGGAGCGCCGGGCGACCTGGTCGACGCCGAGATCGGTGGTCTCCAGCAGCAGTCGGGCGTGGTCGGTGCGCTGCCGCAGCAGCCACTGCGCCGGACTGAGTCCGGTCTCCTCGCGGAAACGGCGGGTGAAGGTCCGTACGCTCATGCTCGCGTGCGCGGCCATCTGCGGCAGGGTCAGCGGCTCGTGCAGCCGGTGCTGGATCCAGTCCCGGGTCCGGCCGGTACCGCTGTCGGCCGCCTCCGGCAGCGGCCGTTCGATGTACTGCGACTGCCCGCCGTCCCGCCAGGACGGCACCACGCAGCGCCGGGCCGACCGGTTGGCCACCCCGCTGCCGTGGTCCCGCCGGATGACGTGCAGGCACAGGTCGAGTCCGGCCGCCACCCCGGCCGAGGTGAGCAGGTCGCCGTCGTCGACGAAGAGCACCTCCGGATCGAGCCGGACGGCCGGGTGGAACCGGCGGAACCGGTTGGCGTACGCCCAGTGCGTGGTGGCGGGTCGGCCGTCCAGCAGCCCGGCGGCGGCGAGTACGAACGCCCCGGTGCAGATGGACATGATGCGTACGCCCCGCTCGTGCGCCTGGCGCAGCGCCGCGCCGATCTCCGGGTCGACGGTGCCCTCGGTCAGCGCCGATCCGCCGTGTACCCCGGGCACCACGATGGTGTCGGCGTCGGCCAGGATCTCCAGCCCGTGCTCGGGCAGCACCTGGAAGCCGGCGCTGCTGCGTACCGGCAGTCCGCCGGGGGTGCAGACGTCGACCGCGTAGAAGTGCTGGTCCCGGGCGTCCCGGGCGGTGCCGAAGACCTGGGACGGGGTGCCGAGGTCGAGCCCGACCACCGAGTCGAGGGCGAGCACGACGACCCGGTGCGGCCGGGACGGTGCCGGCCGAGTGATGGTGGCCACACGCTGCTCCGTTCTCCCGTGCTGTTGGCCCAATTCTTGCGCATCATGGCTGTCCGGCCACTCGTCCGGGTCCCGGTCGGCCCGCAGACTCGTCGGGTGAGCCTTCGCCGCCTGCATCCCGCCTGGGTGGTGGCCGCCGTCGCGTTCGTCGCGCTGGTCGGCGCCGCCGGGTTCCGCGCTACCCCGTCCGTGCTGCTGCACCCGCTGCACGAGGAGTTCGGCTGGCCGCTGGCCACCATCTCCGTCGCGGTCTCGGTCAACCTGCTGCTGTTCGGGCTGACCGCGCCGTTCGCCGCCGCTCTGATGGACCGGTTCGGCATCCGGCGGGTGGTCGCCGCCGCGCTGACCCTGGTCGCCGCCGGCAGCGGGCTGACCGTCTTCATGCGTACCAGCGCGGAACTGATCCTCTGCTGGGGCGTACTGGTCGGGCTGGGTACCGGGTCGATGGCGCTCGCCTTCGTGGCCACGGTCACCGGGCGGTGGTTCGTGCACCGCCGGGGACTGGTCACCGGAGTGCTCACCGCCGGTGGGGCCGCCGGGCAACTCGTCTTCCTGCCGCTGCTGGCGAACCTGGTCGAGGCGTACGGGTGGCGCACTGCCGCGCTGGTGGTGGCCGGGTCGGCGCTGGCCGTCGTACCCCTGGTGGTGTGGCTGCTGCGGGACCACCCGGCGGATCTCGGCCTGCCGCCGTACGGCGCGACCGAGGTCGTGCCGGCACCGCCCCGGACCGGCGGCGCGGCCTCCCGGGCGGTACGCGCGCTCCGCACGGCGGCCCGGACCCCGGCGTTCTGGCTGCTCGCCGGAGGTTTCGCGATCTGTGGCGCCTCGACGAACGGCCTGGTCGGCACACACTTCATCCCGGCCGCGCACGACCACGGGATGACCGAGACCACCGCCGCCGGCCTGCTCGCCCTGGTCGGGCTCTTCGACATCGCCGGCACCGTGGCGTCGGGCTGGCTGACCGACCGGTTCGACAGCCGGGTGCTGCTGGCGGTCTACTACGCGCTGCGCGGGGCGTCGCTGTTGGTGCTGCCGAGCCTCTTCGCCGACTCGCTGCGGCCGAACATGCTGGTCTTCGTGATCTTCTACGGGCTGGACTGGATCGCCACCGTCCCGCCGACGGTCGCGCTCTGTCGGGAGTACTTCGGGGCCGACGCCGCCGTGGTGTTCGGCTGGGTCTTCGCCGCGCACCAGGTCGGCGCGGCGATCGCCGCCACCGGCGCCGGGCTGGTCCGGGACCAGCTCGGCAACTACGACCTGGCCTGGTACGCCGCCGGAGCGCTCTGCGCCGTCGCGGCGGTCTTCTCGATCCTGTTGCGGCGCCGCCCCGGCCGGACCACAGAGCCGGCCGCCCCGGCTGCCCCGCTCGCCGGCCGCTCCGAGGCGGCGGCAGCACCGGCCGGCTGACCGGTCGCCGGCAGCACCCGAAGTCACTCCCGTCTGCCGACGGCGGGTAGGTTGTCGGCAGGCTGACCGGGCAGTGTCGGCAACCCGACAGGTAATTACTCATAGTTACGACACCATTACTCTATGAATGGTGGTCCGCTCACTCTGGTGGTTTCCGGGCCGGTTCCCGGCAGCGCGCGTGGCGACGCGGAATCCGCCTCCGCGCTGGCCCGGGAACTGCACACCCGGACGATCCTGCACGTCGCCCGGCCCGGTGTCGACGACCCGGCCCCACCGTTCAGCCCTGACGAGCGATCCGAACCCGACGAACAGCAGGCCGAACCCGGCGGCTCCGGCACCAGCCTGCTCGGCCGCAAGGGCGGCGGCGTCGGCTCCATGGCCGAACTGGTGGTCACCGGCCTCTTCTCGGCCACCACCGTCGCCGCGCTCGCCCAGGTCGCGGTCGCCTTCGTCGCGCGCGGCGCCGCCCGCCGGATCACCCTCCGGGACGGCCGGCGCACCCTGACCATCACCGCGCCCAGCGAGGACACCGAGCAGATGGTGGTCGAGTGGCTCGGCGTACCACCGACGCAGAGCGGCACCGGCTCCGGTGCGGATTAACCCGCCGGCCGGCCGTTACGCGCTGCTCGTCGCCGTCGGCGAGTACGACGACCCGTCGCTGGACCAACTCCGGGCCCCGGAGCAGGACGTGGATCGGCTGGCGGCGGTGCTGGAGGACCCCTCGGTGGGCAACTTCACCGTCCGTACCCTCCAGGACGCACCCGACCACGAGGTGCGCCGGGAGATCGAGGACCTGCTCACCGACCGGGTCAACGACGACCTGGTGCTGCTCTACTTCTCCTGCCACGGCATCGTCGACCCGTTCCACCGGCTCTACTTCGCGGCGGCCAACACCGTCCGGACCAGGCCGGCCAGCACCGCCATCTCCCGCTCCTTCGTCAACGAGCAACTGGAGGCGTGCCGGGCCGCCGCCAAGGTCCTGGTACTGGACTGCTGCTTCGCGGGCGCGTTCGCCGAGGGCTTCAAGGGAGCGCCGCAGGGTGCGCTGGACGGCCAGGTCGGTCGGGGGTACGTGGTGATCAGCGCCTGCGACAGCTACGAGTACGCCTTCGAGTCCGACGGCCTGGTCGAGTCCGCCCCGCGCGGCTCGATCTTCACCGACGTACTGCTGGAAGGGCTGGCCACCGGCGGTGCCGACCTGGACGGCGACGGGCGGGTCGGGGTCGACGAGCTGTTCCGGTACGTGCACGACGGGGTGGTCCGTCGCCGGCCGGACCAGAAGCCGAAGTGGAGCGCGTACAACGCCGAGCCGCACATCTACCTGGCCACCGTCCCGCCGACGGCCACTCCGGCCGGCGATGCCGGGGAGGGTCCGGGCAGGGCGGTCACGGCGGCGACCGGCGCCGTAGTACCCCGGCCCACCAACTACAACCGGCACCAGGCGATCGTGGCGCGCGGTTTCCGGGCCGGCGCCGACCTGGTCCGGCGTACCTTCGGGCCGCTCGGCCGGCGGGTGCTGGTCGAGGACGCCTCCGGCGCGTACCACGAGTTGGCCGACGCGGCGAGCGTGGTCCGGCTGTTCACCGCGTACGACACCCGGGACGCGATCGGCGCCAGCTACGTCCGGGAACTGGTCGAGGGGGTACGGCACCGGGTCGGCGACGGCGCGACCACCACCGTGGTACTCGCCCAGGCCATGCTGGACGGTGCCTCGGCGGCGCTGCGGGCCGGCGCCAACCCGGTGGCGCTGTGCCGGGGCATTGAGTCGGCCGCCCTGGCGGTCCTCGCCGAGCTGGGCGACCTGGCGGTGCCGGTGGAGACGAAGGAACAGCTCAAGATGGTCTCCACGATCGCCTCCGGCGACGAGGTGATCGGCGACCTGCTGGCCACCGCGATGGAACGGGTCGGCAAGGACGGCGTGGTGATCGTCGAGGAGAGCAACCTCTTCGGGCTCGAACTCGAACTCACCCGGGGTACGCGGGTGCCGGCCGGACACGTCTCGCCGTACTTCGTGACCGATCCGGAGGAGGCCGAGGCGGTACTCGACGAACCGTCGATCCTCATCGTCGACCAGCGGCTCTCCGCCGTACCGGAGTTGCAGCCGCTGCTGGACGAGGTCGGCCGGTCCGGTCGGCCGCTGGCGGTCTTCGCCCGGGACGTCCGGGACGCCGCCCTGACCGCGCTGATCGTGGGCAAGATGCGGCACACCCTCAACTCGGTGGCGGTTCGGTTGCCCTGGCCGGACGAGGAACGCTGCACCGTGATGGCGGACCTGGCACTGCTCACCGGGGCGCAGGTGGTCGGCGACGCCGACGGCGGGCTGGCCGCCGCCACCGCCCGGGTGCTGGGCGGCGCCCGCAAGGTGATCACCACCCGCCGGGACACCACAGTGGTGGACGGGGCCGGCGACCCGGACCTCGCCCGGCGCCGGGTGCAGGGGCTGCGGGCCGAACTGGACCGGCAGGCGGCCGGACGCGACCGGGAACTGCTGCGGGAACGGCTGGCCCGGCTCGGTGGCGGTGTGGCGGTGATCCGGGTGGGCGAGTCGACCGAGGGGCAGCTCAAGAAGCGCAAGCGGCAGATCGACGACGCGGTACGCAACGCGAAGGCGGCCGTCGAGTGGGGACTGGTGCCGGGCGGCGGTGCGGCGCTGCTCACCGTCGCTGCCCGGATCGGCGCCCGGCTGCCGCCCGGTGGCGACGAGGCGCTCGGGTACGCGGTGGTGGTCGACGCGCTGGTCTCGCCGTACGAGGAGTTGATGCGCAACGCGGGGCGGAATCCGCTGGCCGGCCCGGCCGACCTGTACCGCCGTGGACCCGAGGTCACCTTCGACGTGGTCGCCGGGACGTACGTCACCGCGCTGGACGCCGGCATCGTCGACGCCGCCGCGACGCTGCGCCAGGCGGTGACCGCCGCGGCCGGGGTGGTGACCAGGTACCTGATGATCGGCTGACCGCCCACTGCCGGGTCGACAGGGCGAGGCGGGCGGGGATTGGCGGGTGGCCGGTGCCGGGCAAGCCCGGCACCGGCCCCAGCCCATGCTGCTACGTGGTGCCGCCGACGTGCAGCAGGTCAGCGAGCCGTTCCGCGACCGGTCCCGCCTCCAGGTGCAGCCACGACACGTTCAACCGGTCGTCGCCGAGTACGGCGAGCAGTACCTCGTCGCTCACTCCGTACACCGTGAAGTAGCCCTGGTGGCTGTGGACCGTCAGTTCGCGCAGTGGCCCCTGTTGGAGGGTCAGGCCGCACTGCCGCCCGAGCCCGAAGGTGGTCGCCGCGAGCGCGGCGAGGTCGAGCGGTTCCGGCCCGGCGGTGAGATCGTGTCCGAGCAGCCGCCCGTCGATGCCCGCCAGCACCGTCCCGCGTACGCCCGGCACCCGGTCGCGGAGCACGCCCAACTCGGCGTGTACGGCCGACTGCCCGGGGCGGTGCCGGCCACCGCCTCCGGCGACCGGAACCGGCTGGTCGAGGAGTTCTTCCGGCACCGCCTCGTCGCCCCCGCTCTCCAGCCGGGCGCCCGGGTGACGCCGGGGCAGCGGGGTGTCGAACCCGCTTCTGGCGTCCTGGAACTCGGTCACCGTCATCACCGCTCCTCTACCTGGCGCGCGTGGCGTGGGGTGGATGCGAGGTCAGCCTGGGGGCAGGCCGGAGCAGCAGGGCGGAACGATTCCGTGCCCGCGCGGAAACTCAGCAGCCGGATCAGGTGGTGGTTCGCCACTGACAGCGCCTCCATTCTTGGTGTGAACGTCACTGCCCGTAGTGCCGTCAACGCAAGGCGGCGGGTTGGGGCGGCGGCCGGTCTGACGCGCGAGTTGCTCTTGCGGAAGGTTCGCATGCCGGGGTGCAAGTTGCATCTCGCGAGACAGGTATTTGTCTGTGCAGCTAACTTACTGTTGACCCGTCCGCGATGGAACAGGGCGATACGACCGATGTTACGCGGCATGGGGGGTGGTTCTACGCATCACGTCACTGCGCACAGTAACCAAAACGGAGTGTGATTGCACGTGGCGTCTGCAAACCGCAAATGCACGTGCGCTTCCCAGGTCACCGCAGGGTGCGAGTGGACGGCATCGAGGGGCTGTGTCAGAGTGCAAGGCGAGACATTCACGAACACAACTTTTTGATGCGCTGACACGGGGAGAAGCGCGGTGTTGCCCAGCACGGTCCGACGTGGAACGGGTGAGCGACGTTGATACCGCTCGGAGCGGGGTCGCTACTCGAATACCGGGTGACCGACGCGATGTGGGTCTGCGCGGGGGTCGTACGCGTGGCCCGGTTCTTCTTCGCCCTGACCGACCCCGATCCGCCGCCGCGCTGGCACTGGCAGGCCAACACCCGGGACAACGGCCTGGTCGGGGTGACCGACGGGGCGCTGCTGGTGCGTACCGGCTGCCGCAGCGGGTGGGTCGACCTGACCGTCGAGCTGCGTGTCGAACGACCGGCGGCGGCGACCTCCGGTTGGGACGAGGTGGTCGAGGTCTCCTACCGTTCCGCCGTCGGCCAGTCGCACGTCCGGTCGGCCCGAGGTGGTGGCACCGACTTCCCCCGGATCAGCTTCCGGGGACCGGGCAACTACCGGATTCGGGTGCACGCCCGGGGTAGGCACGGCCCGGCCGGCCGGACCCTCGCCGGCCGGACCGTCGACGACCGGGCGGAGGAGTACCTGTGCCAGGTCTGGCCGGCACCGGCCGGCCGTACCGAGATCCTCCGGCGCGCCGAGGGCTGACCGTCCCGTTCCGACGCATCGACGTCCGGTCCCGACGGTTGACGTGGAGTCCCGGTCCCGCCGCTCCGCGTCCCGTCCCGGCGCCTCGGCGTCCGGTCCCGCCGGTTGACGTCCCGTCCCGCTCCGGCGGCCGAGCAGCGGGTCGGCGTGCGGCTCGGTTCGCCGGCCGGTCCGCCCGGATACCGTGGGGCGGTGACTGATCCCACCTGGACGGCCGTCCGCGCCGCCCGTGCCTGGCTGGACCGGGCGAACGGCACCGACCCGGCCGAGCTGACCTGCCGGATTCTCAAGGTCACCGAGGAGGCCGGCGAGGCGGCCGGGGCGTGGATCGGGCTGGTCGGCCAGAATCCCCGCAAGGGCGTCACGCACAGCCTCGGCGACGTGGCCGACGAACTGGCCGATGTGGCGCTGACCGCCCTGGTCGCGATCGAGAGCCTGGATCTCGACGCCCGTCAGGTGCTGGACGACCGAGCCGCCCGGGTGCACGCCAGGCTCCGGGAGACCCTGCCGGCGACCGAAGTCCGGTCCTGAACCGGCAGCCGGTTTCGGAACAGCCGGACGGATTGTCCGACAGCGGGACCGGGAACGACGACATGCTTCGCTGGTCGGTCCGCCGCGCGACCCGACGCTGGCGGGCCGCCCTCCGCCGGCGTGGCGGTGGACTGGTGGAGGGTCGGCCATCGGCGGCACGTCGCCCGGTGGCCGACCCCGCCGAGGCCCCGGGGCGGGTGCCCGCAGCACGGCCGTCACCTTCCCCCGTAGATGACGGCCGGCCCAGCCCGCCCCGGAGCCAACCCTCTCGAAGGGGGCGGCGCGCCGCCCGCACGCGGCGGATCGCCGGCTGACCCGAATCTCCACCGGCCCGGCTCGATGTCGCGGCGCTGTACCACCACTCCCATGCCGAGACCGCACGATTGTGGATCGCCGCCGAGGATTCGTGTTCGTACCCTGCCGTCCCGTTCCGCATGTACCCTGCGGTCCCGTTCCGCGTGCGCCATGCCGTCCCGTTCCGCAGCGTCCGGTCGGAGATAGGTGCCCCGGGCATCGATGCGCCCCTGCACACCGTGCCGTTCGGGTCACGCATCGTGTCATAACAGATCGTCAACGGTCGCCGGGAGCGTTGCCGGAGGGCGTACGGTCACCAGGAGGTCAAGGTTTGGTTATTGAGGATATCCAGCAGGTCCGTCCGTGCTATACCGTGACCGAGTGAGAGTCGAGCGGCACTGGTGGAACGGCGATCGGGGTCCGCGCTCACGGCGCGACGTCTACATTCGTACGGATGGGCAGCGATGGGAAGTCGAGGCCCAGGTTGGTGGCGCCCAAGGGCGCTCGAAGGTGCAGCAGTGCCCGGGTGAGGCGTCCGCGCGCATTCTGGCGGACGCCTGGCTGGGCGGACGTCCGGGGTGGCGCGAGATGGTGCTCTGAGCCGACCGCTGTCCGGCGCGGTCGCACGGAGCCGTCTCGCCGCTCGCTACGTCGAGCTTCCTGAGATGGTGTCGAACCGAGGGTGATTCCGGCCCTCGGGTCGGTCTCGTGCGCCCGGCCGGGCGGCGGAAGGGCCCCGTTACCGGAACCCGTCCCGGTGGCCAAGGCACTTTCCGCGATCTGCCAAAGGAATTGTGTGCTGTTACGTCACCCGGTTGCGTCAAGTTACCATTTAGACACTCATGGTGATCAATGTCTTGATGTCGATCAGCGGGGTGAGGGTTCGTGGCGCGGGACCTTGACGGGCGATCGGGTGGATTCGGGCGGCGGTTCGGGGATCTCGACCGCAGCCTGCTGCTGCACTGCCGGACCAGCCAGGTCACCCAGGCGGCCGAGACGGCCGGCCGGGCCGGTGGCGGCCTGGTCGTCACCGCCGACCGGGGCAACCTGCGCGGCTGCCTGGGCCGGGCCCGGCACCTGCGGGAGGTGGACCACTACCGGCGTCCGGTGCTGCTCGACGCGGCCCGGTACGTCGGCGACGCCCGGCTGCCCGCCGCCGCCCCGTTCGACCAGCGGTGGATCGACTGCCAGCGGGATCTCGGGCTGCCGGTACTGACCGACTCCGGCTACCTGGCCCGGGACGACACCGCCGGACTGGCCGGGATCCTCGAACGGGCCGCCCGACTCGGCGACGCCATCGCGCTGCTGCCGATGCACCCGTCCTGGCTCGCCGACCGGATCGCCCGACAGACCCTGATCCGGTACGTCGCGGCGGTCGGCGTACCGGTCGCGGTTGTGGTCGAGGAGTCGGCCAACCCCTTCACCCCGGCCAGTACGGTGCCCGGGCTGCTCCAGCTTCTCGGCTGCGGGGTACCGGTGCTGGTTCTCCGGGCCGACCTGCCGGCGCTCGGGATGCTCTGCTCCGGGGCGACCGCCGTGGCGATCGGTACCGAGCCCGCACTACGCCGTCTCGACCCCCGCCGACCCGCCCGGTACCGGCCGCCGACCGGGGTACCCCGCCCGTCGGTGCTGGTGCGGCAGTGCCTGTCGTACGCGCCGCTGGCGGAGATCGAGACGACCATGCGCCGGTACCCGGACAACGGCATGTGGGACTGCGGCTGCGCCACCTGTGCGGGACGGGGCCTGGGCTGGCTGGTGGACCGGCCGGACGGCGAGCGGGGCAGGACGGCGTTCCGGCACTCCGTCGACGTCCTGCTCGACCTGCGCGCCGAGCTGACCGGGCCGTCCGTGCAGCTCAACGAGTGGAGCTGGCGGGCCCGCTGCGCCGCCGCCGCGTCCCGGCGGCGCGAGGTGGGCTGGGATCTGCTGCCCATGTTGGACCACTGGCAGGAGGCGATCGCGCCGCCGACCACGTCCCGGATGCCCGCCCCGACCTCCCGCCGGGCCGGCGGGTCGAGCCGGTTCTCCCGGGCGACCACCCCCCGATCGGCGGCCTGACCAGGGCAGATGGGCACTCCCGCCGCTCGCCCGGTTCATGCCGGCGCTGACGGTCCGACTCTTCCGCTCCGCCCACCCGAAACCAGGCCAGCGCCGGGTGCGCCGCTCGCCCGGAATCAGGCCAGCGCCGGGTGCGCCGCTCGCCCGGAATCAGGTCCGGGTCGGGTGCGCCGTTCGCCGAGTCAGGCCAGGGCCATCCGGGCCCACCGGCTGGGGCTGAGCGTGAGTACCCGGAACGGACAGTTCCGGTCGGTCAGCAGGGTGTACGCCTCGATCGCCCGCTCGGCCGCGTCCTGGGCCTGCTCGGCCGGGGTCATCCCGCGGCCCCGGTTGCGGAACAGTGCGCCGTAGAAGGCGGAACAGAAGACGCCGCTCTCGTGCCAGCCGATCTGTGCCGAGGTGCCGATGTAGGTGACCTCGTCCTGAAGGCAGTCCCGGACCGCCTTCTGCCAGGCACCCGTACCGGTCCGGCAGCCGTCGGCGAGGATCGCGTGCGCCGAGATGCCCCGGCCCCGGGCCGCCGCCTCCTCGCCCAGCGCCTCCAGCGAGATCTTGGTGCGGCCGTCGCTGCTGGCGAAGGTGGGCGTACTGCTGTGGTCGCCGTGCGCCATCACGTGCAGCACGTCGCAGGAGGCGGTGAACGCGGTCAGCACCGTGTCCGGGTCCCGGGACCGGACGAAGTCGATGTCGACGACCGGCTGCTGGTGCTCGGCGTTGATGTTCTGCAAGGTGGACTGGACGAACGTCATCGCCGCGTCGAACGACGAGTCGAGCCCGATGTCCAGCAGACTCACCCGCTTCGCCCTCATCACCATGGCGAACCTCCCCCGGATGCGATCATTCACGCTACCCCGGCCACGCCAGCGCCGCCGGCCCGGCGAAGACGGCCCGACCCACCCCTCTGGACGGCGCCGACCGCCCGGCGGGCAGGGCGGGCGCACCCGACCCGGTGACGACGACGTCAGTCGACCAGGGCGGCGTAGACGAGCTGGCGTAGCTCCGCGCGCAGCGGATAGGTGCTGGACGGTACGAGCTGGGTGAACAGCAGCGTGGTGATCTCGTCGACCGGGTCGACCCAGAACGCCGTACTCGCCATGCCGCCCCAGTAGAACTCGCCCGCGTTGCTCGGCGTCCGGCTCGGCACCGGATCCTGCACCACGGCGAAGCCGAGCCCGAAGCCGATCCCGTCGAACGTGGTCTCGGCGAACCCGCCGGTGGAGAGCCGCCCCAGGTCCTGGCCGCCCGGCAGGTGGTTGCGGGTCATGAACCGGACCGTGCGCGGACCGAGCAGGCGTACCCCGTCGAGTTCACCGCCACGGAGCAGGAACTGGGTGAACCGGTGGTAGTCGGCCGCCGTGGAGAGCAGCCCGCCGCCGCCGGAGAGCAGCGCCGGCTTCTTCAGCGCCAGCGTGCCGACCTGGTCGTACCGGACCGCCTGACCGGTCTGCGGGTGTACGGCGTAGCAGGCGGCCAGCCGGTCGGCGTCGGCACCCTCGGCCCACCAGCCGGTGTCGGTCATGCCGAGCGGTGTGAAGATCCGCTCGGTGAAGAACGTGTCCAGCGACTGGCCGGAGACCACCTCGACCAGCCGACCGAGCACGTCGGTGGCGACCGAGTAGCCCCAGGCCGTGCCGGGCTGGAAGAGCAGCGGCAGCCGGGCCAGCCCCTCGGTGGCGGCGGCCAGGTCGAAGTGCGACGGCGGGTAGAGGTCGTAACCGGCGGCCCGGTACATCCCGTCGACCACCGAGGTCTGGAGGAAGCCGTACGTCAGCCCGGCGGTGTGGGTGAGCAGGTGCCAGACCCGGATCGGCTCGACCGCCGGCACCGTGTACGGCTTGAGCGCCGACCCCCGGTCGTAGACCCGTACGTCGGCGAACTCCGGCAGCCACCGGCTGATCTCGTCGGTGAGCTGGAGCCGCCCCTCCTCCCAGAGCATCATCGCGGCGACCGAGGTGATCGGCTTCGTCATCGAGTAGATCCGCCAGAGGGTGTCCGGCTCCACCGGCAGCCCGGCCTCCCGGTCCCGCGCCCCGTACGTCGAGGCGTGCGCGATCTCGCCGCGCCGGGTCACCACGATCTGCCAACCGGCGAGCTGTCCCGCGTCGACGTACCGGGCGAAGTGGTCGTCGACGCGGGACAGCCTCGCCGGGTCGAAGCCGACCTGGTCGGGGTCGACGCTGCGCTGGAGGCTCATTCGGCGAACCCTACTGCCGGGTCGGAAAGGGCGGCAACGACCGCCGCCTGTCGGACACGGCACATCGCACTCCCGGGTCGGTGCCGCCGCCCCAGGTCAGCCCCGGTCCCCGCCTTCCACCCGACCGTCCGAGGTGTTCGGGGTCCGGCCGGTCGACGCACCCGGAGACTCGCCGGTCGACGCGCCCGAGGACTCATCGTCCGGCCCGTTCCCGGCAGTGCCGACCGGTCGGGTCCGCCGCCAGTGCTGCCGCTTGCCCTCCTCCCGGACCACCACACCGAGCCGGAGCAACTCGGCCCGCAACTCGGCCAGGTCGGGCTTGTCGCCCTTGTCCAGTGCCCGCTGCCGGGCCTTGAGCAGCCCGTTCGCCCCGGCCGGCAGCGCCGGGTCGCGGTCCGTCCAGCGCCGGAAGTCCGCGCCGTACGGGTCGCCGTCGGCGTACCAGCGGTAGCCGTGCGCCTCGAAGGCGGCCCCGAGCCGGTCGGCCGGCAGGCCGGTACGCTCCCGGGCCAGTTCCTCGGCGGCGCGGCCGAGCAGCACGAGCCGCTTGCTGTCCCAGAACGCCCCGGTGATCTCGGTCCGGTCGACCCGTCGGGTGGCGTCGCCCCGGACCAGCGTCACCCCGTCCCCGGCGACGGTGACGGCCAGCCGCTCGGCGGCGGCGATGCCGGCGACGAGCAACCCGCCCAGCGTGCCGAGGAGCAGCGCGCCACCGGTCGCCCACGGCTCGTCCACGGCGTCGATCAGCTTGAACGGGCCGCGCATCGGGATCCAGCGCAGCGACGCGATCCAGCCCGCCGAGGCTTGGACCAGCCAGAACAGGGCGGCGCCGAGTACCGGAGCGAGCAGCCAGACCAGCGCCACGTGGCTGGCCGGCTCGGCCACCACGGTCGGGGCGCCGGAGGCCGCAGCCCGGGAGTCACCGGACGTGCCGCCCCGGGAATCACCGGACGTGGCGTGCCGGGAGTCACCGGACGTGCCGTGCCGGGAGTCACCGGACGTGGCGTGCCGAGAGTCACCAGGCGTGCCGTGCCGGGCGGCACCGGAGGTCGCGCTCCCGGTGGCGTCGGGTGTCGGGGGGCGGGTGCGGTCCGGCGGGGTCGGGTCGGCGGCGGTCATCTCAGGACACCTCCCGGCGTACGGTCCGGACCAGGCCGGCGACCAGCGGCAGCACGACCCAGACCGTGACCGAGACGCCGAGCCGGGCCCACTGGCCGCCGTCCAGATCACCCGGGTTCGGCGGCTCGACCAGTGCGGCGGTGGTGAGCCCGGTGTCCAGCCACTCGGCGGCCCGGTGCAGTCGCTCGATCATGGCGCCCAGTGTGGACCAGGCGATCGGCAGCACCAGGGAGAGCACGATGGCCAGCGGGGTGTTCTGGAACAGCAGGCCGAACGCGATGCCCAGGGCCACGTTGACCACCTGGAAGACCGCCGCGCCGACCAACGCCGACGCGTCTGTCGACCAGGCCCCGCCGTCGCCGGTCAGCCCGGCCAGTACGGTGCCGAGGGCCGCCGTCGCCAGGCTGGTGAGTACCGAGAGCAGTGCCGCGACCACTCCGGCGCCGACCTTCGCGAGGACCACCCGGTGCCGCTGCGGTACCAGGGCGAAGGTGGTGAGCAGGGTGCGCTGGGAGAACTCGCTGGTGACCAGCAGGATGCCGAGGATCGGCAGCAGGATGCCCATCGGGATCTGGGCGAGCGCGAAGAAGTTCTCGAACCGCTGGTCCGGGTCCGGGGCGGTGAACAGCATTACGGCCACGATGACCGCCGAGGCCAGAGCGATGGTGATCAGCAGCCAGTAGCCGGCCCGGGTGTCGGCGAGCTTGCGCAGCTCGACCAGGGTCAGCCGGAGCAGTGTCGGCCGGGCGTACGGGTCCGGCCGGTGGCCGTCCATTCCGGGGGCCCGGTCGGCGGCCGGTGGCGACCCGGTGCGGGTACGCGGGGTGGCGTCGGTGGTCATTTCACGGCCTCCCGTACGGAGTCGCCAGCGGTCAGGGCCAGGAACATCTGCTCCAGCCCGGCGCTCTCCGCCGGTCGGAGTTCCAGCAGCGCGACGCGGGCGTCGGCGGTGGCCTGCCCGACGTCCCCGGGATCGGCTGCGACCAGCAGCCCGCCGTCGGTGCTGGACCGCACCGGCAGCCCGGCCCGGTCCAGGGCGGCCCGCAGCGCCTCCGGGTCGCGGGCGCGGACCAGCGTGCCCGCCCCGGCCAGCAGCTCGTCCCTGGTGCCCTGCGCGACCACCCGGCCGGCGCCGATCACCACCAGCCGGTCCGCCACCGCCTCGACCTCGCGGAGCAGGTGCGAGGAGAGCAGCACCGTGCCGCCCCGGTCGGCGAAGTCGCGCAGCAGGCCGCGCATCCAGTAGATGCCCTCCGGGTCGAGGCCGTTCGCCGGCTCGTCGAGGATCAGCACCCGGGGGTCGCCGAGCAGCGCCTGGGCCAGGCCGAGCCGCTGACGCATGCCCAACGAGTACGCCCGGACCCGCCGCCGGGCCGCGACCGCGTTCAACCCGACCTGGTCGAGGCACTCGTCGACCCGCTGCCGGGACACCCCCATCGTCCGGGCCGAGAGCGTCAACGTCTCCCGACCGGTCCGGCCCGGGTGCTGGGCACCGGCGTCGAGCAGCAGTCCGACCCGCCGGCCCGGGTTCGGCAGCCGGCGGTAGTCGACGTCCTCCACCGTGGCGGTGCCGGCGGTCGGCGGGGTGAAGCCGCAGATCATCCGCATCGTGGTGGACTTGCCGGCCCCGTTCGGGCCCAGGAACCCGGTCACCGTGCCCGGTTCGCAATTGAACGAGACGTCGTCGACCGCCGTGTGCCGGCCGTACCGTTTCGTCAGGTGTGCGACGGTAATCATGGAGTCGAGCGTGCCGGGGCCGGCCGGTCCGGCGCTGCGGTCCACCGGCCATGCTCCGCGACCTTCGGCTACTTCCGGACGTCGACTTTGGTCGGTGTCCGGTGCCGGTGCGGGTTCGTACCCTTGGGTGATGACTGGTGCGCCGGCCCGCCCCGAGCATCCCTGGCTGCTGCCGGCCACCCTGACCGCCGATCTCGCCCCCGGCCCGCGCCGCCCCCGCCGGTCGACCCGGGACTGGGTCGTCGACACGCTCTGCTTCCTGATCGGTGGCGGCTACGCGTTCGTCGCCTTCTGGGACGTGCTCCGACCGCAGCCGACGCTGGTGGCGGACCAGGCCGACTCCGAGCTGGCGGTCGTGATCGACGGGGTACTCACCACCGCGCTCTGCCTCGCGCTCTGGGTACGCCGCCGCTGGCCGGTGGCGCTGGCCGTCGCCGCACTGCCGGTGGCGCTCTTCTCCACCCCGTCCGGGCTCACCACGCTGATCATCCTGCTGACGGTGGTGGTGCACCGCCCGCTGTCGGTGGCCGGCCCGCTGCTCGTGGCCCACCTCGGCATCGCGGTGCTGTACGAGTACCGCAATCCCGATCCGACCGACGGGCCGTGGGTGGGGATGGTGCTCAGCGGGGTACTGACCGCGTCGACGTTGGCCTGGGGGATGTTCATCCGGGCCCGGCGGCAGTTGGTGCTCTCCTGGCGGGACCGGGCGTACCGGGCCGAGGCCGAACAGCGGCTGCGGGTCGAGGCGGCCCGACGGCTGGAGCGGACCAGGATCGCCCGGGAGATGCACGACGTGCTGGCGCACCGGATCTCGCTGCTCAGCCTGCACGCCGGGGCGCTGGAGTTCCGGCCGAACGCGCCGCCGGAGGAGATCGCCCGGGCGGCCGGGGTGATCAGGACCAGCGCACACCAGGCGTTGCAGGACCTGCGCGAGGTGATCAGCGTGCTCCGGGAGGACCCGGAGGAGGGCGCGGCGGCGGAACCCGAGCCGCCGGTCGAGCCGCCGCCGGTCTCCACCGGGTGGGGGTCGGGCGGCACGGCGTACCCGCCGGATCCGCCGTACCCGGCGGTGCCGCTGCCGTCGACCGGGGACTCGGCCGGGGAGTCGGCCGTAGCGGTGCCGCCGCCCCGGACGCCGGAACGGCCGCAGCCGACCCTGGGCGACCTGCCGGCGCTGGTCGCCGAGTCCCGGGAGGCGGGAATGCGGGTGGACCTGCGTACCGAGTTGACAGGTGCGGAGACGGCGCCGGCCGGGGTCGGGCGGGGTGCGTACCGGATCGTGCAGGAGGGGCTGACCAACGCCCGCAAGCACGCCCCGGGGACCAGTGTGCTGGTGACCGCGCGGGGGCGGCCGGGGTTGGGGCTCAGTGTCGAGGTGCGCAACCGGTGGCCGGTCGGCCAGCCGGCCGGGCCCCGGATTCCGGGTACCGGCACCGGACTGGTCGGGCTGACCGAGCGGACCGCGCTGCTCGGCGGGTGGCTGGAGCACGGGCGTACCGACACGGGTGACTTCCGGCTGGCGGCCTGGCTACCGTGGCCACCGTGAGCGGAGCGGACACCGAACCGGTACGGGTGTTGATCGTCGACGACGACGCGCTGGTCCGGGCCGGCCTGTCGATGATCCTCGGCGGAGTGCCCGAGCTGCGGGTGGTCGGCGAGGTGGCGGACGGCAGCGAGGTGCTGGCGGCGGTCGAGGCGTACCGGCCGGACGTGGTGCTGATGGACATCCGGATGCCCCGGATGGACGGGCTGGCCGCCACCGAGGCGCTGCGTCGACTTCAGCACCCGCCCGAGGTGCTGGTGCTGACCACCTTCGACGTCGACGAGTACGTGCTGCGGGCGTTGCGGGCCGGTGCCGGTGGCTTCCTGCTCAAGGACACCCCGCCGGTCGAGATCGTGGCGGCGATCGGGCGGGTCGCGGCCGGCGAGGCGACGCTCTCCCCGACCGTCACCCGCAAGCTCATCGCGCACGTGACCGGTTCGGCAGGTACGCCCGCCCGGCGGGACGCCGACCTGCGGCGGGACCGGGCGGTACGGCTGCTCGCCGGGCTCAGCGACCGGGAGCGGGAGGTGGCGGTGGCGATCGGGCGGGGCTGGTCCAACGCGGAGATCTCCGCCGCGCTGTTCATGAGCGTGGCCACCGTGAAGGCGTACGTCTCCCGGCTGTTGACCAAACTGGAGCTGACCAACCGGGTCCAGGTGGCCCTGCTGGTGCACGACGCCGACCTGGTCTGAGTACCTCCGGGGTCGGCTGCCGGGGTCACCGTTCCCGCAGTCGCAGCGGGTCCAGGCCGCTGGTGTCGACCACCGGGCCGGTCTCGCGCATCCGCTCGGCGACCTGGTGCCACCGGCCGGCCTGCCGGGTGCAGATGCCCTGTGCCTCGTCGCCGCGCAGCGGCTCGCCCCGGAAGTCCAGCCCGACCAGCCGGCGCCGGGCCCGCAGGCTGCCGTCCCCGGCATGCTCGGCGACGGTCTGGTAGATGGCGTTGAGCCGCCGGTCCACCAGCGCGATGTTGTGCCGGGCCAGCCGCTCGATGTTCTCCTCGGGCCGGCTGCCGTCCCCGACCAGCCGCTCGGCGCCGGCCAGGCAGAGGTCGTCGTAGCGCGGGATCGACGGCGGGAACCGGGCCTCGGCGATCCGGACCGGGTCCACCGCCTGGCGCAGCAGCCGGATGAACTCGGCCCGGTCCCGCCAGTACCGGCCGTGGTCGAGGGCGATCCGGCAGAGCGTGTCCCAGGTCTCGGCGTCCAGGTCGAGCCAGCGGATGAACTGGTGCGGGTCGGCGCTCTGCGGCGGCAGGGCCCGGTCGTGCCAGGTCTGTTCGAGGAGTACGGCGCCCTGGCAGAGGAGTTCCTTGGCGTACGCCGACATCCGGGAGTTGATCACCTTGTCGGGGCGGGGCAGCACCACGTTGAGGCTCGGGTAGACCTCCTCCTCGAAGTACCCGAAATCCTGCAACCGCCGCAGCGGCGCCAGGTCCGGCTCGCTGCTCAGGATCCACCGCCGCAACCGGTCGGCGGCGACCCCGCTCTCGGTGCAGGCCAGCGCGGCCCGGAGCTGCTCCACCGCCTTCGCCACCAGCGGTGCCACCGGCGGCGGCAGCGGATGCGGACTCGGCGCCGGATCGGCCGGACCGGTCGGGGTGACCGGCGGCGCGGCCGGTCGGCGGTGCCAGCGGGGCGCGTGGGCCAGCGGCAGCGCGTCGGCGATCAGCCGGCGACCCCGCCACAGCGCCCGGGCGGCCGGCGACAGGTACGCCGGAGCCGGCCGCTCCAGGTCCGCGAAGTAGCCCCGGAGCGCGAAACCGTAGGTGCAGGCGGCGTTGTAGAAGTCGAACGACCGGGGCGGGCGGGCCGGCCAGCGCCGCCGCTGCGCCTGCCGGATCGCCCGGTCCAGCAGTACGCCGCCGCACGGCCACTCCCGGCTCAGCGTCCGGGCGCGCAGCCGGGGACCGCGCCGCCACCAGCCGGCCAGGCAGCCGCCGTCGTCGAAGGGCCCGACCGGTGCCGTCGGTCCCGTACCGCCATCGCCGGAGGCCGCGCCGTCAAGCCGCGCGGGCTGCCAGCCCACGGCCGCCCAGTCGTGCCAGGCGCGGGCCAGCCGCAGCGGCGCCCAGACGTCCCGGAGCAGCAGCAGTGCCGAATGGGTCACCTCGGAGCGGGTGGCCCGGACGAACCGGGCGAGCGCGGCGTCCTCGCGCAGCCGGTACAACTCCTGCGCGGCGGCGATCTGGAACACCACCCGGGTCGCCTCCGGGCACTCCCGCAGCACCCGGCGCAGCCACTCCTTGGCGGCCGGTTCACCGGGACCGTCGGCGAAGGTCACCACCACCGGCCAGTACCGGTCCACGAACGCCTTCTCCAGGCGTTCCCGCATCTGCCGGCGGATCTTCTCGCGGTCGCCGACACCGTCCTGCTTGAACCACTGGTGCACGGTCCGCTCGGTGTAGGCGAGGGTGCAGGCGTACTGGTAGCGGAGCTTGATCGAGTCGGGTCGGCGGCGCAGGTAGCGCAACGTGCCGATCACGTGCCGGGGCAGGTGGCGGAGCCGGTCGGTGCGGGTGGTCCAGACGTGGTCGTCGTACCAGCCGCCCTGCTCGCGCAGCACCAGCGCCGACTGGTACGTGTCCAGCGCGTCCAGGAAGAGTCCCATCTCCTCCTGCACACTGGCCACCATCACCCGCAGGTCGGCGTTGAACGGGTCGAGCCGCAGCGCCTCGCCGTAGTGGCGCAGCGCCTCGTCGAACTGCCTCCGGTCCTGCGACTCCTTCCCCTTGTTGTACGCGGCGAAGAGCGCCGCCGGCAGTTCCCGGCCGCACCAGTTCCGCCACGGGGCGGCCCGGCCGAGCCGGGTCACCGGCAGGATCGTCGCCAGCACCCAGTACGCGGTCCGCCGGGTGGCCTCCTCCCAGGTGGTACCCCACTGGGTGGTCATCGCGCTCCGGCCGCCGCCGAGGAACGAGGTGACGGTGGCGGAGACCCCGTAGCAGGGTTCCTGGGCGCGAACCTGCAACACCCCGGTCACCCGGTAGCCGATCTTCGGCCAGAGCCGGGGCAGCATCTGGAGCAGGATCGCCAGTGGGTTGCCGCTGCGCGGATCGACTCCGCTGGCGACGTCGAGGAAGCTCTCCGGCGGCGGGTCGGCCGGCCCGGCGTACGGGGGGTAGATGTGCGTCTCGGAGAGCCGTTGGCAGAACTGGCTCTTCAGGTCGTCGACCGGGGCGCTGCGGTCCGGGGTGGCGTCGGTGAACTCGTGCACGTCCACCGGGCCGGGCCGGTAGGCGAGCCGGACCCGGCGCCGGTGCCGCCAGGCGGCGAAGCAGATCAGGGCCAGCAGGATCAGCCCGAGCCGTTGCCGCATCGGGTGCGGTCCGTCGGCGCCGAGCGCGCTCGCGAGCCCGTCCAGCGGGCTGAGCAGCCAGGTGTCGGGCCGGCCGGCCCGCAGGTGTGCGCGGCCGATCCAGACCAGCGCGCCGATCAGGGTCAGGGTGGCGACGAGTTGCCAGCCGAGGGCCCGCCAGGTCCGGGGCATCGGCAGCGCGGCGGGCGCGGCCCGAGACTCCCTGCCGATCCGCCGGGGCGTTGGCTGCTCCCACTGCTCGGACCGTTGGATTCCGTGCGACGTTCTTCTGGCTCGATGAGGCATCTCGGCCACCGATGGCTCGGCTCGGTCCCCTTTCGCGGGCTCGGTTCCCCTCTCCTGGTGGGAAGCCGCACTTCCAGGCTAGGGATCGTGGTAACGGCAGTGGTCCGAAATGCCCGTTCCCGAGCGTCTCGCTACTGCTCACCGGCCCCATCCGTACCGGTGGTCACCGGACTCCTGCCGCTCCCTCCGGCGGGGGAGTGCGGCCCGCCGCGCGGGGGATCCCGGCCCGGCCGGCGCCGACGACGCTGGGGACATGACCAGGAGACGGCACGGCATCGACGTACTGTCACGGCGGCCGGGGGCGCCGCCGGCCGGGCCGGCGCCGGGCGGAATCGCGGCGGCCTGGGCGCCGTCGCTGGTCCTGCTCTGGGCGCTCGGGTACGGGGGGCTGCGGGTGCACTGGGCGCTGGGAGGCGCACCGGAGTTTCCGCCGCTGGGCACCGATCTCTTCCCGTTCGCCGGTTGGGGCGCGGTTGCCCTGGTCGGCGCGGCGGCGCCGCTGGCGGTCGCGTTGGTCCGGGTGGACCGCTGGTGGTGGCCGCTGACCGGGGCGGCCTGGGGGGTGAGCGTGGCCCTGATGGCACTCTGTCCGCTGCTGTTGCTGGACGCCGTCGGCCTGCTCATCCCCGGGCTGGGTCTGTCGGTCGACCCGGTCGGCTTCGCCAGCCGGGCCGGTTGCCTGGCCGGCGGGGTGCTGCTCGCGGTCGCCACCGACGGGTACCGGCGCCGGTGCCGGGGTGACCGCCCGCTGTTCGGCGGTCGGCTGGCCGGTACGCCCCGGTGGGCCCGGGTGGCGGCGTACCTGGCGGTCGCCGGTTGCCTGGTCCGGCTGGCCGCCCAGTACGCGGTCGGGATGGCGGAGATCCCGATCGCGACCGGGCCGGCCGTGCTGGCCTTCGAGGCCGGGTTCCTGCTCGCCGGGCTGGTGCTGCCGCTGGCCCTGGTGCACGGCTGGGGGCGGGTGTTCCCGCGCTGGGTGCCGGTGCTGGCCGGTCGGCGGGTGCCCCGCTGGCTGCTGCTCGGTCCGGGCTTCGGGCTCGGCCTCGGGCTGGTCGGCTACTTCGGCGTCGGCACCGGCCAACTGGCGGTGGAGACGGCCACCGGGAGCTGGGATCCCGGCGACGGAACGTACCCACTGTGGTTCTTCTGGGTCTCGATGCCGGCGTACCTGGTCTGGGGCTGCGGCCTCACCGTCGCCGCGCTGGCCTACTGGCGACGTACCCGGAGCTGACGGCCGGCCGCGCGACGCGGGGGGACTCTGCCGCGGAAACTGTCGAGCTGCCCCGTCTGGGCGCCCACCGGTGACCGGGCGCCATAGCGACCCGGCGGGCTACGCCTCCTTGTGCAGGGCGGCCCGGCTCTGTCGGGGTACCCGGCGGACGGCAGCGACCGCCTCGGCGAGGTCGTCGACGGCGAGCCAGACGGCCGGGTCGACCCAGTACCCGGAGTGCCGCGCCGCCGTCGGGGCCGGCTGTCCGTGGATGTACCAGTTGCTGACCGGATCCGGCAGTTCCACGTCGACGCCGGCCGGTCCCCGCCCCGGTCCGAAGACCCGGCCGCCGATGTAGTCGGTCCGGTAGTAGAAGTTCCGCCAGGCGTGCAGCGCCACCCCCGGGGCGCCGCCGGTCGGGGCGAGCCGGCGCAGCACCCGTTCGCCGAAGTAGCCGGGGAACGCCCAGCCGTACAGAGTGGACAGTGGTGAGCCGAAGGTGACCAGGGCGACCACGTCGTCGGCCGGCCGGTTCTCCCGTTGCAGCAGCGCGGCGGCGGCGAGCACGGTGCCCTGGCTGTGTGCGGCCAGCACCACCCGGCCGCCGCTGTCGTGGATCCGCCACAGCCGCTGCTGCAACTCGGGTACGGCGCGTTCGGCGTACGACGGCGGGGCCAGTGGGTGGTAGGCGCGCGGCCAGAAGGTGAGTACGTCCCAGAGCACCCCGATGCGGCGCCGACTGTGCAGGTCCCGCCACCCCTTCCGGAGCACCAGGATGATCGCGAACGGGATGCCGGCCGCCAGGTAGCTGCCGAGGGTCAACGTCCACTGTGTCCCCCAGGGCAGTTTGTCGAAGACCCAGTACCGGACCTGGAGCACGACCACCAGTACGGCGCCGACGGCCGCGATCGCGGTGAGCAGCTTGTCGACGTCCCGGGGCATCCGGGCGACCCGCCGGGCCCGGGCGAGCCGGGCCTCCCAGCCCCGGCCCAGCATCGCATCCCAGAGCCGGGCGATCCGCTGCCGCTCGCGGTCGGCGTCCGCGACCGTGCTGCGCTGCCAGCGCGCCTCCGCCTCCGGCCGGGGCGAGTGTTCCCGGTACCACGCCCGGATCCGGTCCCGCTCCGCCCGGTCCGCACCGGCCCGCCAGTAACCGACCAGTTCGTAGGCGGCGAAGAGCAGGATCAGGGCCAGCGGCAGCAGGGTCAGGTAGTGCACCAGCCGGCCGACCACCGGATAGACGTACAGCTCGGGCCGGTCGGGCGGGCCGTCCGGCAGGTGGACCCGGGTGGACACCTCGGCCGTGACGGCGGCGACCCGGGTCATCAGGCTGACCAGCACCACGTTGAGGGCGAAGACGCTCAGGGTGATCGCGACGAACGGGCCGAAGGCCACGAACGTGCCCCGGCGCCAGCCGCCGGGTACGACGGCCGCGAGCACCAGCAGCAGGGTGCCGAGCACCCCGCCGAGGGTCAGCCCGGCCACCGCGCGCATCCCCGGCAGGTAACCGAACGACTGCTGGTACGCCGGTTGCACCGCCGCGAACCAGCCGGCGCAGCAGACCGCACCACCGGCCGATCCGAGCAGTACGACCGGTACCGCCGCCGGGCAGCGCTCGACGGCGACGAAGACCAGTACCCCGACCAGCACCAGCACGGCGAGGGCGGACGCCACCCGGGCCGGTACCGGGGCCTGCGGCGGTACGCCGGCCAGCCGCGCCGACTCCCGTACGGTGTGCCCGAGTGCCAGTGCGACGAAGGCGAGCCCGGCGGCGATGTGCAGGTAACCCTGCTCCAGGGCGCTGCGCTGGCCGTCCCAGAATCCCGGGTCGGCGAGCCCGACACCACACCGGGCCGCACCCCTCGACCGTCGCGCGCCGACGCCGTCCTCCGCCCCGGCCGGCCGGTCCGCCCCCGGCGACACCGAACCGGCCGCTCCCGAGCCGGGCAGCCGGGGACTCGTCGCCTCGTACCGGCTGATCGTGCGCAGCGCCAGCACCGCCAGCAGCACCAGCACGGCGAGCGGTACCAGTGTGCCGGCCAGGATCCGCCGGGCCGGATGGTCGGCGAGCAGCGGATGGTGCAGCAGGCGTACCGGCCAGGCGTCGTCGGCGCAGCCGGCCTGCCCGCCGCACTGGTAGCCGAGCAGTTCCATCCCGGTCAGCGCGGCGATGAGCAGCAGGTTGAGGGTGAGTCCGAGGCAGGCCCAGCGGACCGCCGCCCGGTGCAGCCGGAACAGCACCGGCCGTTCCTGGGTACGCCGGCTGCACATCCAGCCGGCCACGTTCGCCAACGCGAACGGGAAGAGCAGCAGCCAGAGCACCCGGGCACCGCTGCGCGAGGTCATCCCACCCCAGGAGTACGCCTCGACGTGCCGGTCGGGCAGGTCGGCGGTCCGGTAGAAGCCGGCGATCCGGTCCCCGGAGACGTGCTGCGGAGCCGCGTCGGCGAGCAGGTCCTCCGGAGTGGTGCCACCCACCCCGTGCAGCCGGAGTTCGGTGATCCCGGTCAGTTCGGCGGCCGGCGGGACCAGCCCGGACGGTCGCGGTACCGGGGACGTGTCGTGGCGCTGCAACGGCATGGCGTACCCACCTGGTCGCTCTGGGGTCCGCGGCAGTTGGCGCCGTCACCCGCCGGCCTGGCCGGCGGGCCTCGGGCACCCGGAACGTGATCGGATCCTGACCCTGCACCGTGCTCCGTTGTGGTCAACGGCTTCAGTCGGCTCTCCGACACGGCGCCACCTTCACCCCGATCGGGTGCAACCGCGGCACAGGGACGGATGTGTATGCGGCGACCGGGCAGACGGAAGGGCCCGGAAACGAGCCTTCGAGGGGGAGCGATGCGAAAGATCGGGTTCGGAACCGGCCGGCGGCAGCCGGTGACCACGTCGGCGGTGCTGCTGGCGGCCACGCTGACCGTGGCGCTGGCGGGATGCGGCTCCGAGCGGACGCCGCCCGCCGGACCGGTCGGTGCGCCGACGGTGACCGCCGGGCCGACCGGGGTACCGACGCCGACCGGTGTGCCGGCGACGCCGACGGCGGAGACCGGCACGGGTGCCCCGGCCACGACGGCGCCGACCGGGCCGGCCCGCGGGACCGGCGGCGCGGTGACCACCCCGCGCCGGCCGACCCCGGCCCGCCCGGCCGGTACGCCGAGGCCACCGGCGTCCTACGACCCGGAGGAGGACATCACCGACCTGTCGGCGCAGACGCCCGGCCTGCGACTGCGGGCGCCGGTCAACGGGATCCGGCACGGCGACGTGACGGTGACGATCCGGAACAACGGGCCGAATCCGGTGTGGGGGCTGACCTTCGTCGTGGAGGTGCCGGAGAGCATGACGGCGGACGGCGGCGACTGGTCCGGCTGCACCCCGCTGCGGTCGCGGAAGGCCGGGTTCCCGGCCTGGTCCGAGTGCGACAAGGGCTACCTGGCACCGGGCCAGTCCCGGGTGTACCGGCTCGGCATGAAGTCGCCGGCCGCCAAGGACGGCGCGGACAGCCCGATCTCCCGCTGGCTGGTGGACGTCTGGTCCGGCGGGAAGCGGGGCGAGCAGTACCGGGATTCCGGGCCGGACGACAACCGTCGCTTCTTCCTGGTTTACCGTGCCTGACACTATCGCTCGGGTGACCCCCCGAACCGATCCGCCCCGGGAAGACCGCCGCCCCGTCACGCCGAGCGTGCCGGGCGGCGGTGCCGACCGTACCGCCGGCCGGACCGGTTCGGGAGTCGCCGACTTCCAGGAGTTCTACGCGCTGACCTTCCACCCGCTGACCATGCAGCTCTGGGCGTACACGGGGGATCTGGCCCAGGCGCAGGACGTGGTGCAGGACGCCTTCTGCGCGCTGTTCGAGCGGTGGGACCGGATCTCCCAGTACGACGACCCGACCGCCTGGGTACGCCGGGTCGCCTGGAACCACGCCACCAACCGGTTCCGACGGTCCCGTACGTTCCTGCGGTGGGCGCGGCGACAGCGCGAGAGTCACGTGCCGGAGCCGAGCCCGGACCGGGTGATGCTGGTCGCGGCGCTCGCCGAACTGCCCGCCACCCAGCGCCGTGCGCTTGTCAAGTTCCACCTCGGCGACCTCTCCGTCGCGGAGATCGCACTCCAGGAGGGTGTCTCGGCAGGCACGGTCAAGTCGTGGCTGCACCGGGGCCGGGCGGTCCTCGCCGCCCAACTGGCCGAGCGTGGGGAGGAGCGGCGATGACGGGATTCGACGACGAGCGGGCGGTCGAGGCCGCGTTCGCCGAGTTCGACCTGGTCGGCCGGCCGTTCCTGACGGCGCCGGGGGTGGCCGACGTCCGGGCCCGGGTCCGGCGGCGCCGGGTGGTCCGGCGATCGGCGCTGACCGGTGCGGCCGGGGTGCTGGCGGTCGTCGCCGCGATCTCGGGTACCGCCCTGGTGCAGCGGCCGTCGCCCAGCCCGTCGACCGCGGTCGTGCCGCCGGTCGTACCGGCGACCACGTCCGCCGCGCCGACCCCGACCGCGCCGACCGGTCCGGCCAGTCCGGACAGTTCGGTCGGCCCGACGGGGCCCACGGGGCGGCCCTCGGCGACGCCGACCGGCCGACCGGCCGGTGCGACGCCGCGTGGCAACACCCCGACGGGTTCGGCCGGGGACACGGCGGACGTCTCGGCCAGCAGCACCTATCTGACGTTCGGGCCCGACGACGGCGGCCCGCGCGAGGGGAGCATGTTCGTCATGGTCGAGAACGCCGGCCCGGCCGACGTCGACTCGCTCTCCGTGCTGGTGACCACACCGCCCACTGTGGAACTCGGGGGGCCGGGCAACGGGTGCCGGGTGTCCGGATCCGCCGGCAGCTTCCGGTGTACGGCCGGGCCGCTGGCCGCCGGGGCGAGCGTACGGCTCCGGTTCGACTTCGTCGTACCGCCCGGCCCGGTGGCCAGTTCCCCGGCAACGGTGACGGTACGCGGCACCGGCCGCGACCCCGACCAGTCCAACAACGAGGTCGACTACGTGATCCAGGACTGACCGACCGATCCGGGATTGACCGACCAGGGAGCGTGCTGACAGAGATCGATTATTGCCTACCGGTTTCCGATGGATGACGATTGATGTCCGGGGGGGATCTTTCCCAAGGAGGCGATCCATGGCGGAAGCAACTCAGGTCCCGGACGTCCACTCCTATCCACTCGGTACCAGCCGTCCCCCGCTCGCCGTGGCCGACCTGCCCGAGCCGGAGGAGGTCTTCAAGGTCCGCCGGCTCGGCCCCCGCGAGCTGTTCAAGTACGCCCTCGGGCCCAGCCTGATCGCGCTGGGCATCTCGATCGGCAGCGGCGAGTGGCTGCTCGGCCCGCAGGCGGTCGGCCAGTTCGGCTTCGTCGGAGTCGGCTGGGTCATCCTGGTCTCGGCGGTGCTCCAGACCTTCTACAACGTCGAGTGCTCCCGTTACGTGATGGCCACCGGCGAGGCCCCGGTGGTCGGCTGGGGCCGGGTGCCGCCCGGCTACCTGCTCTGGGTACCGATCTCGGTGTTCCTGGTGATCTTCGCGTTTATCGCCGGCGGCTGGGCGGCCTCGGCCGGCCAGGGCGTCTACGCGTTGGTGCACGGCGAGGTGGCGCCCGCCGGAGCCGAGGAGCCCCGGCTCTGGGCGATCGCCCTGCTGGTGCTGGTCTTCCTGATCGCCGCCGGGGCGAAGCGGATCAGCCGGGCGCTCGAACTCGCCAACTGGGTGATGGTCGGCACCATCCTGGTGGTCCTGCTGCTGGTGGCGCTCTTCGTGGTGCCCTGGGACATCTGGTGGGAGGGGATCCGGGGCTTCGTCACCCCGGCCGCGCCGCCGGACGGGATCACCGCCACCCAGCTCGGCGGGCTGGCCGGGTTCACCGCACTCGCCTCCGGGCTCAACTGGTACGTGATGGGCCACTACCGGGACAAGGGCTACGGGATGGGCCACCGCACCGGCTACATCTCCGGGCTGCGCGGCGACCGGCGGGAACTGCTGGCCAACGGCGTCACGTTCCCGGACGACCCGGCGAACGCGGCCCGCTGGCGGCGCTGGTACCGGCTGCTGCTCACCGACATGTGGGGGATCTTCTTCGTCGGTGCGATGCTCGGGATGCTGCTGCCGACCATCCTGATGGCGCACGCCGTGCAGGTCTCCGGCACGGTACCGACCGCGTCGGACGTACCCACCTTCGTGGCGACCGCGCTCGAACCCGACTACGGGCCGCTGATGTTCTACGGCATGCTGCTGATCGGCGTACTGGTGCTGTTCAGTACGCAGCTCGGCATCTTCGAGGGGATGGTGCGGGTCAGCACCGACGCGGCGCACGCGACCAGTCCCCGGCTGCGCCGACTGCTGGAGGGCGACCCGCGCAAGTTCTACTACCCGTTCATGCTGGTGCTGCTCGTGATCATTTCGGTGGTACTGCACCTGGCGGTGCCGGTCAACCTGGTGCAGTGGTCGGCCAACATGTCGAATCTGGGCGCCCTGCTCTACCCGTTCCTGCTGATCTACCTGAACAGCCGGTTGCCCCGGCCGGCCCGTCCGCGCCCCTGGCACTACGTACTGCTCGTGCTGAACGTGCTGTTCTTCGGCTTCTTCTTCGTCAACTTCATCGCCGACTTCGTCGGTGACCCGCTGGTAACGTTCTGAGGAGCGGAGAAAACGCCCGGCTGAGCTGCGCGGCCGGGCGTTTTCCGTGGTCGGCGATTCAGTCGATCTTCCGGATTGCGGTGCCGCTCCCGACCGAGGCAAACCGCTATATTGTCGACACTGGACACTCGTGATAACTTACGGTCCGGCATGACGGGGTAAGCAGGACTCGCACCTAGATCACAAAATCGGTGTTGAAGTCGTTGCTCGGACGGGGCGAGCAGGGCGATGGCAACCAGACTATTGAGCGGAGCGACCCGTCGGGTCGTGGATGTGCGCCGCCGGACCGCCGTGACCTTTCGGTCGAGTCCGTCGAGGCCGCCAATTACGCATTCATCGGCGCCGTCCTCCCATACGGTTCCGCGCGCAGCCGGACAGGGTCGTCCAGCGGGTTTCCCGGCCGGAGTCGGGCGACCCGCGCGGTCGCTCTCCCACCCGGTATGCGACCACTTCCCGCACCGCCGGGCCACTCCGTCGCCGGACCGCCGCGTCGCCGCCGTCGACCCCGCGAGGGTGGCCGGCCCGGCGGCGATGACGCGTACCTGACGGTCCCTGCCCCGCGCCTCGACGTCGCCACCCCGCCGACCGACCACCGCCGCACGTGTCGACCCGCGTCGGCCACAGGAATGGGGACAAGCCCGTGAACCTTCTTCAACCCGAACCGCGCGGCGCTCACTCCGAGCGTCCGACCTCGCGGTCCGCCGCGCAGGGAAAGGTTGGAAGAGGTTTCCCGAGGACAACCCGGGCAGCCGACGCCGTGCCGGACACCGACCCGGCGGTGCTGGGCTCGCCCGTCTACCGAGCCGCCAAGATACTGGTCGTCACGCTGGGTGTGCTCTACGCGCTCAGTACCCTGATCCCGTTCGGCAACCAGCGACCGGCCTTCCTGGACACCTGGTTCTACTCCGCCGTGCTGGTCGCCACGTCGCTGCTCGCACTGGCCCGGCCACTCCTGGTGCGCCGCAACCGGCTCGCGTGGGCGTGTGTCGGGGCGGGCGTCGCCTCCTGGGCGGTCGGCGACATCTACTGGTCGGTCAACTTCGCCGCCACCCCGCCCGCCGACATTCCCGTCCCGTCGCTGGCGGACGTGTTCTACGTGGGGCTGTACCCGCTCGCGTACATCGGTTTCGTCGTGCTGGCCCGGGCGACCACCCGTCGGCTGCCCGTCTCGGTCTGGCTCGACGGCGTGGTCACCTCGCTGGCGGCCGGCGCGGTCTTCTCCGCCGTGACGCTCGCGGACCTGCTCTCCCCCGGCGCCGGTCAGGCGTTGGCGGAGACGATCACGAACCTCTCGTACCCGATCGGCGACCTGGTGCTGATGGTCGTCGCGGTGGCGGCGCTGGCGATGGTGCGGTGGCGTACCGATCCGGTGTGGTGGCTGCTCGGGCTGGGTGCGGGCGCCTTCGCCGTCGCCGATACCGCCTACCTGTTCGGCCTCGCCAACGACACCTACACCGACGGCACCTGGATCGACGGCTCCTGGATGATCGGCCTGCTGCTGATGGCGCTGGCCGGCTCGACCCTGCGGCGTCGCCCCGTCGACGAGGTACGCGGCTTCGCCGCGCTGCTGGTGCCGATCCTGTTCTCGCTCTGCGCGCTCGGGGTGCTCATCGTCGGCACCTTCGTACCGCTGCACGCGATCTCGATCATCATGGCCAGCGGTTGCCTGGTCGCCGCCGGTATCCGGACCGCGCTCACCTTCGAGCAGACCCGCGAGTTGACCCGGAAACGCGTCGAGGCGACGACCGACGAGTTGAGCGGGTTGGGTAACCGGCGGGTCCTCGACTCGGCGTTGCCCAGCATGCTCGCCGGCCTGCCGCCGGGTGCGGCGCTGCCGCTGACCATCGTGAGCGTCGACCGCCTGCGGGAGTTGAACCGCATCCTCGGGTACACGGCGGGCGACATGATCCTCAGCGCCGTCGGCGCCCGGTTGCGGGAGGCGCTGCCGGTCGGGGCGGTCGCGGTCCGGCTCGGCGGTGCCGAGATCGCCATCCTGCGTACCGTCGCCTCGGGCACGGCCGAGAGCGTCGCCAAGGAGACCGAGGTGCTGCTCCGCCGGTTGGGCAGCCCGGTCGTCGCCGGCCCGGTGCCGGTGCAGATCGAGCTGAGCGCCGGGGTGGCCATCGCGCCGGTGCACGCGACCACCTCGGCCAAGCTGATCCACTGCGCCGCCGACGCGCTGCACGAGGCGAAGACGAACCGCTCCGAGGTCGAGATCTACGACCCGGGCCGGCACGGCGACCTGCCCTCGTACCTGCTGCCGGACCTGTTGCGCGCCGCGGAGAAGGAGCAGTTCTCCGTGTACTACCAACCGATGATCGACCTGACGACGCGTCGACCGGTGGCGCTGGAGGCCCAACTCCGCTGGCACCACCCGGTGCACGGATGGATCGAGGCCGGGCCGCTGCGGCAACTGGCGGCCCAGGTCGGGCTGACCCGGCACCTGACCCGGATCCTGCTGCTCTCCGCCTTGCAGAACTGCGCGGTCTGGCGCCGCAACGGCTACGACCTCGGAGTTGCCGCCGACGTGTCGGTGGCCGGCGTACTCGACTCGCATCTGCCGTACGACGTGGCAAAGATGATCAACAAGGTGGGTGTGCCGGCCGGGGCGCTGACCCTGGAGATCGCCGAGGAGGTGCTGCTGGTCGACGCCCGGCGTACCGCGATGGCGCTCGGCCAGTTCCGGCACTTCGGCGTACGTCTCTCGCTGGACGGCTACGGCCGCTCCGCACCGTCCCTCACCCGCCTGCGCAGCATGCCGGTCGACGAGTTGAAGCTCGACCCGTCGTTCGTCGAGCCCATGGTCAACAGCACCCAGGACGCCGCAGTGGTGCGCTCGACCGTCGAGCTGGCCCGGTCCCTCGGCATCACCACGGTGGTGGAAGGGGTCGCCTCGCACGAGCTGCTGGACGCGGTGACCCTCACCGGCTGCTCCGGTGCCCAGGGCAGCCTGTTCGGCGAGCCGATGAGCGAGGAAGGGCTGCACGCCTGGCTGGCGTCGCTGCAACGGGTACCGGCCGACCACCAGTCGGGCCGTGGGCCGCGCCAGTGACGACCGGACCCGCGAAACCTCTTCTCTACACTTGATCCCATGACGGCACGGGGAGAGTTGTTCGAGATCACGTCCGAGGCGGAGCTGCGCGAGCTGCTCGGCGAGCCGATGCCACGGGCGGTGACCAAGGAACGGGTACGGCTGCACGAGGTCGACCGGGAGTGGCTGGCCGCCTCGCCGTTCTGCCTGGTGGCGACGGCCGACTCGGCGGGCAACTGCGACGTCTCGCCCAAGGGCGACCCACCCGGCTTCACCCTGGTGCTCGACGACACCACCATCGCCATTCCGGAACGGCCCGGGAATCGACGGGCCGACGGTTTCCGCAACGTGCTGTTGAATCCGCATGTCGGGCTGGTCTACCTGATTCCGGGCCGGGGCGAGACCCTGCGGATCAACGGTCGGGCCCGGCTGGTCCGCGAGGCGCCGTTCTTCGACCAGATGGTGGTGAAGGGGCATCGGCCGATCCTGGCGCTGCTCGTCGAGGTCGAACAGATCTTCTTCCACTGCGCCAAGGCGTTCATGCGGTCGTCGCTGTGGCGCCCGGAGACCTGGAACCCGGAGGTCATGCCGACCCAGGCGCAGATCGTCAAGCGGGTCCAGCGGACCGAGGAGACGCTGGAGGACCTGGAGCGCTACTACGGCCCCGAGTACGCCCGCCGGCTCTACCAGGGCTGACCGTACGCCCGGCGGGTGGTCGGGCGGCGGGGAACCGTACCGGAGAATGGAAGTTGCCGGTAGGGAAACATTCTCCACGGTCTACCCCAATGCGTTCGATCAAGGGGCAGCGAATTGATCTCGCGGTTCCGGTTCGGAAATTAGCAGA
This sequence comes from Plantactinospora endophytica, assembly GCF_016862915.1. GTDB lineage: Bacteria > Actinomycetota > Actinomycetes > Mycobacteriales > Micromonosporaceae > Plantactinospora > Plantactinospora endophytica. The sequence continues at coordinate 55,232 of NZ_BONW01000003.1, forward strand.
CTTGTCCGGATAGGCACTCCACAGTGGCCGCTGCGTGTAATGATGGCGAGCCACCACCGCGCTGTTCCGAGTGCGGCGATCTCGTCCCGTGGGAGCTTCTCCGTGCAGTTACTGCTGGCGTACGCATTCGACCGGAACGAAGAAATGGCCGACGTGCCGTCCAGGCTCGACCGGGTCGCCGCCCACTACGCGACGATCTGGCCGGAGGGAACGTGCCGGTCCGGAACGGACGCCGGCCGGCTCGGACTGCATCTGTGGGACGTGGCTCCGTCGCCGTGGCGCTGGCCCGCCTGGCAGCAGGAGCCCGACTTGTCGGTCGCCACGCTCTACCTGCCGGTCGACTACCGGCGGGTGGTGGGCCCCGTTGCGGCGGAACTGGCGGCGGTGCCACTGGCCCGGGCGCTGGCCGACCGCCCGCACTCGGTCCTCGACCTGACCGCCCCGTTCGTGCTGGCGTCGCTGGACCCGGGGCGCGGACGGCTGCGACTGCACACCGACGCGGTCGGGCTCGGCCGGCTCTACCAGCTCCGCTTTCCCGGCGGCTGGGTCTGGTCCAACCGGCCCGCCGCCGCGTGCCGGTTCGCCGGGATCCGGGCCGAGCCGGACCGGGACGGCTGGCGTACGTTCGCGGCCACCGGCTGGTTCCAGGGCGACCGGACGCCGTTCGGCAACGTCTACGCCGTGCCGGGCGGGACGACCATCGGCTACGACCTGCCGGCGACGGCCCCGGTGCGGAGCCGGATCGACGCCCTGGCGACCTGGGCGGCGGACGGCGGCGGCGACGCGCTCTCGGCGGAGCGGATCGACGAGGTGGCGGAGGCGCTGCGCGGTGCCATGCTCGCGCTCGACCCGATGTGGTCGGGCAAGGTGAACATCGGGCTCAGCGGCGGCCGGGACTCCCGGCTGTGCGCGGCGGCGGCACTCACCGCCGGCCTGGAGGTGCAGTTCCACACCAACGCCGCCGAGCCGGGCGAGGCCGACGTCGCGGAGCGGCTGGTCGCGGTGCTGCCGGCCGAACTGGCCCGGCGGGTCAGCCACCGGATCGACCGTCCGAAGCCCGGCGGCCCGGCCCAGACCCACGGCCTGGCGCTGACCGCTCCGGTACTGCCGAACGTGCTGGCCTGGCATCGGGTGCAGGAGGGACTGCGGCCGGAGAGCTATCTGCCGTCGGCCGCGCCGAGCCGGTTCGTGCCGGCGACGTACCTCACCGTCAGCGGGGCCGCCGGAGGGATCGCGCACGGGCACTACTATCCGCCGGACCACGCGGAGATCTCGCGGCTGGCGTACCCGGATCGGCTGGACGCCTTCGTCGACCGGCTGGCGGGCCGGATCGTCCGCAAGTCGGGGCTGTCGGCGGCGGCCCGGGCGACCTCGACGGCGCAGGTGCACCGCACCCTGGCGGCGGCGTTCGCCGGCGGACTGAGCGACGCCAAGGTCCTCGACTACTTCCTGGTGGCGGAGCGGGTCCGCCGGTGGGGGACCGCCGCCGACCGGACCGGCACGATTATTCCGCTGCTGGTCCCCGAGTTCGTCCGGGCGGCCTTCGGCATCACTCCCGCGCAACGGCGCGACAACGCGTTGCACCGGGCGGTCACCGAGCGACTGATTCCACAGTGGAGGGGCGAGCCGTACTACGCCCGCCCGGTCGGCCTGGTGCCGCCGGTCTACGCCCCACGGCTCGGCACCGCCGCCGACCGCGACCTGATCAGCGCGGTGGTGGCCGACCCCGAGTCCTGGGCAGACGCGCACCGGCCGGCCGCCGTCGCCGCTGCCTGGCACCGGCTGGTCGCCGGGCGGGGCGGGCCGGGCGACGAGCGGCTGATGCACCGGGTGCTCTGGCGGGCCGTCTTCGCCGACTACCTCGCCGAGGTCAACGGCGAGGAGCCGACAACCAGAACACAGCGGGTACCGGTGCCGGTGCAGTCCGCCCCGTCCCGGATCCTCGCCGGTACGGCGGCCCGGGGGCGGCGGATCGCGGCCCGGGGACTGCGCCGGGTCGCGAAGGTCGTCGACCCGGTCCCGCCCCGGTCGAGTTGACCCACAGCCCAGACCCCCTAGCCGAGCAGGTGTTCCACCGGTAGCCGGCGGATGGAGGCGTCCAGCACCTGTGCGGTGTGCGCCAGCGCGATCCCGCCGCCTCCGGCCGGCCGGGTCGAGGTCGTACCGCCCAGCCGGGGGATGGCGGCGGTGATCTGCATCAGGCAGCCCGGATTGGCGGTCACCAGCAGTCGCGCCCCGGTGGCGAGTACGTCCCGAGCCTTCCGCTCGCCGAGCCGGGCCGCCGGCTCCGGGTTCAGGATGTTCCACACCCCGGCCGAGCCGCAGCACAGTTCCGGATCGGCGATCTCCCGCAACTCCAGCTCGGGGATGGCCCGCAGCAGTTCCCGGGGCTGGCTGCGGATCCCCTGCGCGTGCCCGAGGTGGCAGGCGTCGTGATAGGCGACGCTGACCGGCAGCGGGTGCCGGCGGGCCACCGGCCCCAACTCGACCAGGAGTTCGGAGAGGTCGCGTACCCGGGCGGCGAAGTCCGCGGCCCGCTGGGCGTACCCGGGGTCGTCGGCGAGCAGGTCGCCGTACTCCTTGAGTGACGAGCCGCAGCCGGCGGCGTTGACCACGAAGTAGTCGATCCCGGTGTCGGCGAAGGCGTCGATCAGGTCCCGGGCGAACCGGCGGGCCTCCGCCTCGCGTCCGTTGTGCAGGCTCAGCGCGCCGCAGCAGCCCTGCCGGGCGGGATTGAGCACCACCTCGCAGCCCTCGGCGGCGAGTACCCGGGCGGTCGCCGAGTTCACCCCCGGAAAGAACGTGCTCTGCACGCAACCGGTGAGCATCCCCACCACCGCCCGGCGCGGCCCGTACGCCGGTACCCGGTCGGGCGGCTTCGGTGCCCGGGTCAGCCGGGGTGCCAACGACTCCAGAGTGGACAGCGTCGGCGCGAGCCGGGGCAGCAGCCCGGTCCTGGACACCAGCCGCCGTAACCCGCTGGCCTGGTACGCCCGCAGCGGCCCGCGCAGCAGCCGGAGCCGCTTCGGGTACGGGAAGAGCGCGAAGATCGCCGCCCGCAGCGCCCGCTCCCGGGCGGGCCGGTGGTGTCGGCGTTCCACCTGCTGCCGGGTGCTCTCGATCAGCGTGTCGTAGCGCACCCCGGACGGGCAGGCGGTGACGCAGGCCATGCAACCGAGGCAGGCGTCGAAGTGCCCGACCATCGAATCGGTGAGCGGTTCGCCCTCCAGGCCCTGCCGCATCAGGTGGATCCGCCCCCGGGGCGAGTCCATCTCCTCGCCCCACAGCACGTACGTCGGGCAGGTCGGCAGGCAAAATCCACAGTGCACACAGTCGGCGACGACGTCGGCCGACGGCGGCCGGTGCCCGTCGAACGCCGGCCCGCCGGGCGCCGGCCCGAGCAGGCCGAGCACGTCCCGGGGCGCACTGGCCGGCCGGGTACCACCGGGCGACGCCGGCCCCGGAGCCTCCGGCGCCGCTGCTTCGGCCGGGAGCGGGCCGGGCCGGAGCCGTTCGTGCGGGGACGTTTCGTGCAGGAGCGGTTCGGGCGGGGACGGTTCGGGCGGGAGCGGTTCGGGTGACGGCATCAGATTCCTCCCACGAAGCGTCCGGGCGCCAGCCGTGCGTCGGGATCGAACCGGGCCTTGACCCGGCGCATCAGCTCCAGCCCCTCGACCGGCCCCCACAGGTCGACCCGGTCCCGGACCCGGTCCGGCGCGGTCAGCACCACGGCGTGCCCGCCGGCCTCGGTGGCCGCACCGCGCAACTCCTCGACGATCCGGGCCACCCGGTCCGGCGGGGCCGCCGCCGGCACCCCGGCGTAGAGCACGCCGGTGCCGGCCGAGCCGCGTACCCCGATCGGCACGTCGTGCCGGTCACCCGCCGCCCGGGCCGCAGCCAGCAGATCGGGTACCCCGGAGAGCATCGCGGTGAGTTTGAGCCCGGTGTCGCCGGGCTGCCACGGGTACCGCCCCCACCAGGGTGGCGCCTCCTCGGCGCGTACCGCGTCGGTGCCGAGCAGCGCGGCGGCGACCTCGGCCCGGCCGGCGACCCCGGCGGCGGTCCCCTCCAACAGCAGTACGGTCTCGTGACCGCCGTCGGGCGGCGCGTCGACCTCCAGCGCGGTGGGCACCAGTTGCGCCCCGAGCACGGTAGCGAGCAGCCGGCCGACCCGCTCGGCACCCTGCACCCCGGCACCGCCGGTGCGGCAGCGGACGTACGCCCGCGCGGCCGGCACCGGGTGCAGCCGGAACACGCACTCGGTGACCAGGCCCAGCGTGCCGTACGCCCCGGTGACCAGCTTGCCGAGGTCGTAGCCGGCGACGTTCTTCACCACCTTGCCCCCGGCGTGCGCCACCACCCCGTCGGCGCGGACCAGGGTGACCCCGATCAGCAGGTCCCGGACGGTGCCGTAGAGCATCCGGCGCGGCCCGCTGCCGTTCACCGCGACGGCGCCGCCGACGGTACCGCCGAGCGGGTCGTCCAGGCCGAGCTGCTGCCCGGCCGGGGCGAGCACGTCGCGCAGGTCGGCGAGCCGGGTACCGGCCCGGACCACCATGATCAGGTCACCGGCGGCGTGTTCGACGACTCCGGTGAGCCGCCGGGTTTGGACGAGCAGGTCGAGCCGGCGCGGCGGGTTGCCCCAGTCCGCTCTGCTGCCGGCGCCCTGGAAGACCACGCTGAGGCCGAGGTCGGCGGCGGCCCGCAGCAGCGCCGCCGCCTGTGCGGTCGATCCGGGCGCGGCGACGATCCGGGCCGGTACGCCGCCGACCGCGTCCGCCGGCCCGGCCGGCAGCACGGCGTTCGCGTCCGTGGCGTCGGCGTCGGCGCCGGCCATGGCTGCCCGCAGGATGTCGAGGTGTGCGGTGGTGGTGGTGTCGAGTGTGGACATGGGTCAGAACACCTCCGCGAGACCGGCCTCCTGGAGTGGATGGGCACCCTTGTGCCGGCCCGGCACCTCGCCGCAGAGCCGGGGAGTGGGGAAGATCTTGCCGGGGTTGGCCAGCGAGCGCGGGTCGAAGGCGCAGCGCAGCAGTTGCATGGTGTCCAGGTCGTCGTCGGTGTACATCCGGGGCAGGTACTTCGCCTTGTCCATCCCGACGCCGTGTTCCCCGGTGATCGACCCGCCGTACGCCACACAGAGGTCGAGGATGGCGCCGGAGAGTTCCTCGGCGCGTTCGGCCTGCCCGTCGATCGCGTCGTCGAAGAGCACCAGCGGATGCAGGTTGCCGTCACCGGCGTGGAAGACGTTCGCCACCCGGATGCCCCGTTCGGCGGCGAGTTCGCCGATCCGGCGCAGCACCTCCGGCAGCGCCGTACGCGGGATCACTCCGTCCTGCACGATGTAGTCCGGGCTGATCCGGCCGACGGCGGCGAACGCCGACTTGCGACCCTTCCAGAACAGCGCCCGCTCGGCGTCGTCGGCGGCGATCCGGATCTCGAACGCGGCGTTGGCCCGGCAGAGCCGCTCGACCTCGGTGAACTGCGCCTCGACCTCGGCGGTCGGGCCGTCCAGCTCGACGATCAGCACCGCGCCCGCGCCGGCCGGATAGCCGCAGTGCACCGCCGCCTCGGCCGCCTCGATGGCGAGCGCGTCCATCATCTCCACCGCCGCCGGCACCACCCCGGCGGCGATGATCGCCGAGGTCGCCGCCCCGGCCGCGTCCGTCGTGGCGAAGGCGGCGAGCAGGGTACGCACCGACTCCGGCAACCGGACGAGTCGTACGGTGACCTCGGTGGCGATCCCGAGGGTGCCCTCCGAGCCGACGAAGGCGCCGACCAGGTCGTAGCCGGGACTGTCCGGTGCCGCCCCGCCGAGCCGGACCAGGTCGCCGTCCGGGGTGACCACCTGCAAGCCGAGCACATGGTTGGTGGTGAAGCCGTATTTCAGGCAGTGCGCGCCGCCGGAGTTCTCCGCCACGTTGCCGCCGATCGAGCAGATCTGCTGGCTGGACGGGTCGGGGGCGTAGTAGTAGCCGTGCGGGGTGGCGGCCCGGGTGACCGCAAGGTTGATCACGCCCGGCTCGACGACGGCCCGCTCGTCGGCCGGCAGCACCTCCCGGATGGCGCGCAGCCGGGAGGTGACGATCAGCACCCCGTCGGCGTGCGGCAGGGCGCCGCCGGAGAGCCCGGTGCCGGAGCCCCGGGCCACGAACGGCACCCCGGCGGCGACGCAGGCCCGGACCACCTGGGCGCACTCCTGGGCGGTGTGCGGCAGCACCACCAGCGCCGGGACCACGCGGTACTGCGCCAGCCCGTCGCACTCGTAGGTCCGTAACCGGGCCCGGTCGTCGATCACCTGCTCGTCGCCGAGTACGCCGCGCAGTTCGCCGGCCAACCGCTCGATCTCCGCTCCGGCCATCGCCGACCTCCGGTTTCGCGCGGCGCGGTCGCTCGGCGCCTCGGGGTCGGCGCCTCGTTCCCAGCGCGTCGGTGCTCAGGACACTGCTCAGGGCATCCGCTCGTACGCGGGCAGGGTGAGGAAGTCGACGAAGTCGTCGGCCACGGCAACCTCCATGAACAGGGCACGGGCCTCGGCGTACCGGCCGGGGTCGGGGCCGAGTTTGTCGATCTCCTCGTCGGCGATCCGTTCGACCAGTTCCCGGGTGACCCGGGCGCCGGTGTCCAGCGTGATGTCGTTGTGCAGCCACTGCCAGACCTGGGAGCGGGAGATCTCGGCGGTCGCCGCGTCCTCCATCAGGTTGAAGATGGCGACCGCGCCCGAACCGGCGAGCCAGCTCGTCAGGTATTGAATGCCGACGCTGATGTCGTTGCGCAGCCCGGCCTCGGTCGGCGCTCCCGGGGTGGCGGCCACGTCGAGCAGTTCGGCGGCGCTGACCCGTACCTCCTCGCGGGTGCGGTCTAACTGGTGCGGCCGGTCGCCGAGTACGCCGTCGAAGACCTCGCGGCAGACCGGCACCAGGTCGGGGTGGGCGACCCAGGAGCCGTCGAAGCCGTCGTTCGCCTCCCGGGTCTTGTCGTCCCGGACCTTGGCCAGCGCGGTCTCGTTGACCTGCGGGTCGCGCCGGCTGGGGATGAAGGCCGCCATCCCGCCGATCGCGTGTGCGCCGCGCCGGTGGCAGGTCCGGACCAGCAGTTCGGTGTACGCCCGCATGAACGGCGCGGTCATCGTCACCGCGTTCCGGTCCGGCAGCAGGAAGTCGGCACCCCGGGTACGGAACTTCTTGATCACGCTGAACATGTAGTCCCAGCGGCCGGCGTTCAGCCCGGCGGAGTGTTCACGCAGCTCGTAGAGGATCTCGTCCATCTCGAACGCGGCCGGGAAGGTCTCGATCAGCACGGTGGCCCGGATGGTGCCGCGTGGGATGCCGAGCCACTCCTGGGCGGCGGAGAAGACGTCGTTCCAGAGCCGCGCCTCCAGGTGGCTCTCCAGCTTCGGCAGGTAGAAGTAGGGGCCGCTGCCGGCGTCGAGTTGCGGTCGGGCGCAGTGGAAGAAGTAGAGGCCGAAGTCGACCAGGCTGCCGGAGGTGCGTTCGCCGTCGACCAGGATGTGCTTCTCCGGCAGGTGCCAGCCGCGCGGCCGGACCACGATGGTGGCCAGCTCGCCGTCCCGCAGCCGGTAGTGCTTCCCCTCCGGGGTGTCCAGCTCCAGCTTGCGGGCGATGGCGTCGCGGAGGTTGAGCTGTCCCTCGACCACGTTCTGCCAGAGCGGGGTGTTCGCGTCCTCGTGGTCGGCGAGCCAGACCTTCGCACCGGAGTTGAGGGCGTTGATGGTCATCTTGGCGTCCGTCGGCCCGGTGATCTCGACCCGCCGGTCGACCAGCCCGGGTGCCGGCTCGGCGACCCGCCAGTCGCCGGCCCGGATCTCCGCCGTCTCGGGCAGGAAGTCCAGGGTGCCGCCGGCCGCCAGCGCCGCCGACCGGTCGTCGCGCAACGCCAGCAGCTCGCGGCGGCGGCCGTCGAACGACCGGTGCAGCCGGGCCACGAAGTCGAGCGCCTCCCCGGTGAGTATCTCCTGGTAGCGGTCGTTCATCGGTCCGGTGACCTGGACGCCCTGCGGCAGATTCATCGCCGACCTCCTGCTAGGTGATCCCCGTGATCAGGGTACGGCGCTCCGGGCGTTCCGGCGCGGCGTGCTCGACCCGGATCACGGGGGTCGCGGCGGTGCACGGGGTCAGCGGATCGCGCCGCCGTTGGCCCGGCAGGTGTCCCGGACGTGCCAGAAGTCGGCGAGGTAGTCGTCGTGGAGGCCCCGGCCCATGATCCGCAGCATCGCCTCGTCGGCCTGGCGCAGCGCCGAGACGTTGTAGTTGTGGCTGCCGGTGAACACCCGGGGCACGATGTCGTCGTCGTACGCACCGTCGATGATCATGTATTTGTTGTGCGTCCGGATGTCCCGGCCCGGCCCGACGTTGTAGTTGCACTGGGTGAGCTGGACGTTGCTGCCCAGCGCGTTCAGTACCCCGGCGTTCGCCTCGCTGTAGACGACGTCGACCCAGCAGCCGGCGTTTCGCAGCGCGGTGAGCTTCTTGGCCACCTCAGGGCGGTTGAACGAGAACATGTTGACCCGTACGTCGGTCTGCCGGCGGGTGCCGTTGTCGTCGTACGAGCAGGAGGCGACCGAGTCGAGCACGCTGACGATGGTGTCGGTGGCCGGGTCGGCGACCGGCTGCCCGGAGCGCTCCCGCCGGGGGAAGAAGTACGCCCGGTAGGTCGTCCCGGTCGGGGTGCCCCAGTAGTAGTTGTTGTTCCCGGCCGAGTTGTAGCGGTACGACCGCAGGTCCGCGAAGTACTGCCGGTACGCCTGGTAGGTGGTGGCGTCGCTGAACGTCAGCCCGTTGTTGTACGCCTCGTTCGCGTCCCACCAGCCGAGGTTCGCCGAGCCCTGGAAGACCACGTTGGACACCGTCGTCCCGCTGTTCAGCACGATGCTCGACGCGGTCAGGAACTTGTTGTGGTTGTACGCCGTCACCGACGAGTCGGTGTAGTCGATCCGCCGGGTGCCGATGCAGCCCCGGTCGGCGCTCGGGAACTTGTCGGCGCAGTGCACGACGTACGACCCGGCGGTGTCGTTGCTGCCGAGCACCGGAAGCAGCCGCTGGTAGGGCCGCTGGGTGACCTGCTCGTGATCCAGGATGATCTTGACGCGTACCCCCCGCTGGTGCGCGTTCAGCAGTCGGCCGGGCAGGTCGGGGGTGGTCGCCGAGTCGGTGACGTCGGTGACGCCGAACCCGAACCAGGACATCTGGATCTCGCCGCCGGCCGGTACCCGGTCGATGATCCGGGCGAGCTGGATGAAGATCGCGTTCTGCTGGGCGGCCGTGCCGGTCGGCCGGTTGAAGACCGCGTCGTTCATCGTCGGATCCGGCTCGGCGGCGCTGGCCGGCCCCGCTCCCACGGCCGGCATGCCGAGCGTGCCGACGGCGAGCATGAAGACTAGCGCCGAGCGCGTGGCCAGGCGTGGCGAAAATCTACGCATCCGCATGTCTAGATGATCGCACCGATGTGTGACCGACGGAACCTCCCGGCCCGGTACCGATCGGCCGCCCGGCACGGTTGCCCCGGAGGTGAGCGGTGGCGACGTCGACGTACTGGTAATCGGTGCCGGTCAGGCCGGACTCTCCGCCGGCTACTTCCTCGGCCGGAACGGGTTCGCGCCGGAGAGCGGGTACGTGCTGCTCGACGGCGGCACCGGGCCGGGCGGCGCCTGGCGGGACCGCTGGCCGACGCTGCGGATGTCCGCCGTACACGGCGTGCACGACCTGCCCGGCCGGCCACTCGGCCCGGTCGGCCCGGACCGGCCGGCCGCCGAGGTGGTCGCCGACTACTTCGCCGCGTACGAGCGGGAGTTCGCGCTCCCGGTGCACCGCCCGGTACGGGTGACCGGGGTACACGACCGCCCCGACGGCCGGCTCGCCGTGCGGACCGACGTCGGCGAGTGGCGTACCCGGGCCCTGGTCAACGCGACCGGCACCTGGCGGCATCCGTTCTGGCCGCACTACCCGGGGCAGGAGACGTTCGCCGGCCGGCAGTTGCACACCGCCGACTACCGGGGGCCGGCCGAGTTCGCCGGTCGCCGGGTGGTGGTGGTCGGCGGCGGCACCTCCGCCCTGCAACTGCTGGACGAGGTCGCCACGGTCGCCGCCGAGACCCGCTGGGTCACCCGTCGGCCACCGGTGATCCTGGACGGCGAGTACACCCCCGAGTGGGGGCGGGCGGCGGTGGCCCGGGTCGACGCCCGGGTCCGGGCCGGACTGCCGCCGGACAGCGTCGTCGCCGCGACCGGTCTGGTGTGGACGGAGCAACTGCGCCGGATGCGTGCCGACGGGCTGCTGCACCGACTGCCGATGTTCGCCCGGATCACCCCGGAAGGCGTCGTCTGGCCCGACGGCAGCGGTTTCGCCGCCGACGTCATCCTCTGGTGCACCGGATTCCGTGCCGTACTCGACCATCTCGCCCCGCTCAAGTTGCGGGGACCCGGGGGAGGGATTGTGATGGACGGGACGCGGGTCGTCGCCGACGAGCGGGTGCACCTGATCGGGTACGGGCCGTCCGCCAGCACCATCGGCGCGAACCGGGCCGGCCGGACCGCCATACGGGAGATCCGGCAGTTGCTCGACAGAACGCCGGCTTCCGCCGGAACGCGGCTCTGACCTGCGGAAACGTTGTCCGGGGCGGGTGCTGGACGCCCCTTAACACGCACCGCCGGGCGGCTCACCGCATTTGACGAATCGGGTTGGAAGCGGCAACGTAGGGCAAGTACGGCCAGTCGCCACGAGTGGGGGACTTGGCGCGACGGAGTGCGGCCGTACCCAGGCGTCAGCCCGGTCCGCCGAGGGCGTGGACCGCACGAACGGGCTGGCTACATGACCGATGGCCGCCGCGATGTCCAAGGGCCCAGTTGCCCTGACGCGGGTGCCCGGGGCACGCCCGCCGGATGGGCGCACGGGCCGAGTACACGAGAAAATCCACGAGGAGTCTGCATGCTCACCATGACCGAGAACGCCGTACTCGTGATCCGGGATCTGACCGCGCAGCAGGAGATCCCGGACGGCGCCGGGCTGCGCATCGCCAGCGACCTCACCGCCGGGTCGCTCAACCTGACCCTGGCCGAGAGCCCGGCCCAGGGCGACCAGGTGGTGGACAGCGACGGCGCCCGGGTCTTCCTCGACCCGCAGGCCGCGCAGATCCTCGACGACAAGGCCCTGGACGCCGCCGTCGACGCCCAGGGTGCGGTGCAGTTCGGCTTCGCGGAGCAGGGTCCGCAGGGCTGACCGCGTCCACCACACCGCCCGACCGGGATCGGGCCGCTGTAACGCCGGCCGGGATCGGGCCGCTGTAACGCCGACCGGGATCGGGCTGCGGTAACTCGCGACCAGGACCGGGCCTCCCGCCGGATGGGATCACCGGCGGACGGCCCGGTCCCGGTCCGGTACAGTCCAGCCGTGCACCGCCGCTTCCCGATCTCCCCGCCGCCGCGCTCCTAGCGGGGCGACAACCCCAGCGCGTCGCGCCGATCCGGCCGATGCGCTGTTTCCCGTCGGGTGATTCCGGGCTCGCCCCGCTTCCGCGACCACCTTCCTTCTCGTCGCAGGAGCGCGAACCCTCATGTACACCTCTTCCGCACCGCTGCTCGCCGTGCGTCGCCGGTCCAGCACCGGCCTGTGGTTTCTCGTCATCTCCGGCACGCTGTGGGGCACCGGCGGGCTGACCGGCAGCCTGCTCGGCCAGCACACCGGGCTCTCCCCGGTCGCGGTCGCCGGCTACCGGCTGGCCGTCGGCGGGACCCTGATCGTGGCCTTCCTCGCCGTCACCGGACGCCGCCCACCACGCGGCCGGGCGGCGTGGACCCGGGTCGCCGTCCTCGGCACCCTGGCCGCGCTCTACCAGGTCTGCTACTTCGGCGCGGTGTCGCTGACCTCGGTCAGCCTCGCCACGCTGGTCACCATCGGCGCCGCGCCCCTGCTGGTGCTCGGCGTGGAGGCGGTCACCGGCCGCCGTCGGCTGGACCGCCACACCGCCGTGACCTGCGGGTTGGCGGTGGCCGGGCTGGTTCTGCTGGTCGGGCTGCCGGCCGGCGGGTTCGGGGCGCTCGCGGTGCTGTCCAGCGCACTGCTCGCGCTGGTCTCGGCCGCCGGCTTCGCCGCGATCACCCTGGTCGGCGCCCGGCCGGTACCGGAACTCGACGAACTCGCCGGCACCGGGTACGGCTTCACCCTCGGCGGGCTGCTGCTGGCACCGCTGGCCGCCGGCACGGTGGGACTCGGCTTCGAACCCGGGCTGCCCGCCCTCGGGCTGCTGCTCGCGCTGGGGGTCGGGCCGACCGCGGTGGCGTACCTGCTCTACTTCCGAGGGCTGCGTACCGTCCGGCCCGGTACCGCGGCACTGTTGGCGCTGCTGGAGCCGCTGGTCGGTGCGGTACTCGCCGCGCTGCTGCTCGGTGACCGGCTCGGCCCGGTCGGCCTGGTCGGCGCGGCACTGCTCGGTACGGCAGTGGTGCTGGCCGCCCGGTCATCGGCCACCCCGGCGTAGAGTCGCGGCCTGACCTCTGCCACTCCCCGTCTCCTGTCCGGGACCGGCCGGGCGGGGGACGGGGAGGGAGGGCAGGGATGACCGAACCGCCGATCGTGCTGCGTCCGGCCACCCCGGCCGACACCGACGAGGTGCTGGAGTTGCACGTACGCAGCCGGGCGGCGTACCAGCGGGCGGTCCGGCCGGAGTCGGAGGTGGACGCGACCAGCGCGGTGTTGCGGGGCCGCCGGGACAGCTACTACGCCGCCATGCTCGGCTCGCCGGAGGTGGACGGCTGCTGTGCGGTACGCGGCGACCGGCTGGTCGGCTTCACCCTGGCCGGCCCGGTCTCCTTTCCGGACCCGGTGCCCGGGACGACCGTCGAGCTCTACAAGATCCACGTTGACCCGGCGGAGTGGGGCCGGGGCGTCGCCGGTCGGCTGCTCGCCCGCTGTGTCGACCGGTGGCGGGCGGCCGGCGTCGGCTCGGCGCGGCTGTTCGTCTGGGACTTCAACGAGCGCGCCCGCCGGTTCTACGCCCGCAACGGCTGGGTGGACGACGGCTGCCGTCGGCCGGACGATCCGCGGATCGGGGCGTACCGGATGCGGGGTTACCGGCTCACCCTGCCGGCGCCCAACGGGGCCGGCCCGGTGCCACCCGGCGGCCCGGTCGGGCCCGACGATGCCGGACGGGCCGGGCGCGACTGACCTGCGCGGCGGTCGGCCCGCGCGGCTCGGCTGGGCTTGATCGGAGCGGTGGCCGCGCTGTGCCGTTCCGGTGGGCTGACCGGTGCGGTGGCCGGGCTACGCCGGTGCCGTGGCCGGGCTATGCCGCTGCGGTGGACCGGGCCGGGCCGGTGAGCCGGACGAGTTCCGGGAGTACCTGGCCGAGCGGCGCGTCGACGGTCAACTCGGCGTAGTCGTCGCCCCGGGTCGGGCCCTGGTTGACGATCACCACCGGGATGTCGAGCTTCGCCGCCCGGATCACGAACCGGCGGCCGGACATCACGGTCAGGGACGAGCCGAGCACCAGCAGCAGTCGGGCCCGCTCGACCAGCTCGAAGCAGGCCCGGACCCGGTCCGGCGGTACGGACTCGCCGAAGAAGACCACGTCCGGCTTGAGCATCCCGCCCGGGCAGGCCAGGCAGTCCACCGTCCGGAAGCCCTCGACCAACTCGTCCGGCAACTCGACGTCGCCGTCCGGGTTGACCGTGCCGGCGCGGGCGGCGAACCGGGGATTGGCCTCCCGCAGCCGGCGGTCCAGCGTCTCGCGGTCGGTGATCTCGGCACAGCCCAGGCAGGTCACCCGGGCCAGGCTGCCGTGCAGCTCGACCACGGAACGGGCGCCGCCCGCCCGGTGCAGGCCGTCCACGTTCTGGGTGAGGATGCCGGCCAACAGCCCGCGCCGGTCGAGTTCGGCGACCGCCCGGTGCCCGTCGTTCGGAGTGGCCCGGGTGATGGTCCGCCAGCCGAGGTGGCTACGGGCCCAGTACCGGCGCCGGGCCAGCGGGTCGCCGACGAACGTCTGGTACGTCATCGGGGTGTGCCGGCGCAGCGCCCCGCTCGGCCCCCGGTAGTCGGGGATCCCGGACTCGGTCGACAGGCCGGCACCGCTGAGCACCACGACGTCGCCGCCGGTCAGGAGTTGCGCCAGCGGGGCGTACGGCTCGGTGTCGCGGTTGTCCACCCGTCCATGCTGCCTCGCCGTCCCGCACTGCGGCGACCGGGTACGCCGGCGGGTACGGCGGGCTGGTGCAGCGGGCGCGCCGCCGAGCGGATCTCCGCCCGCCCGGCGGCGCGACCAGGGGTAACGCGGATCACTGCGTGGTGGTGAAGGTGAGCGGCTGCGACAGCGGACTCAGGGTGTAGCCGGAGCCGACCAGCGCGGCGGCGCGTACCGCCACGGTGTATTCGGTGCCCGGGGTCAGCGCGACGAAGGTGACCGTGGTGAACGGCATCGAGGAGAAGCCCTGCCACTCGCCGTCCACCAGCCGCTGCATGGAGTACCGGAAGACGGGTCCGGCGGACGGTGCCCAGCTGAGCGTGGCGCCGGTCGAGGTGATGTTGGTGGCCACCGGTTGGCCGGGCGGTGGCAGCGGGACGAGTGGGTCGGCCTGCGCGGGCGCTGCCGGCAGGACCAGCAGGGCCAGGGCCAGGGCGGCGGTGTGCAGGAGGGCGGGCAGCTTGCGTCCGAGCATGACGAGAGCCTTTCTGGGGGTACGACTGTCCAGCGCCCGGCTCCGATTGATAGTCATCAAACTATGCCGGCTCCGTGCTGTCCAGGGCTGTTGTCCTCGATCGGACAGGCGTACTAAGTGTGGTCATATGTTGACGGAGAGTAATGTCGAGTTCGGGCAGGTACCGCCCGTCGTGGCTCGCGCCACCGCTCACCGTGGCCGCGCCCGCACTCCCTCGTTTCGGGGCCGGAGGCCGGCCCGACCAGCAAGGAGCACCGCCATGTCCGAAACCAGCGAGGCCAGGCACGCCGCCGAACAGTCCGTCGCCGCCGAACAACCCGCCGCCGCCGTCGCCGTGGGCGAGCAGCCACCCGCCGTCACCACCGAGGCCGAAGGGGTCGGCGTCGCTGCCGTACCCGCCACCGCCGGTGGACTGCCGGCGACCGCCCAGGGCCACTTCGCCGTGGTGAACGCGAACGGAACCCTCGCCCGGGGGTTCGGCGCGGTCTCGTCGGCCCGGCTGGCCACCGGACAGTACGAGGTGGTCTTCATCCAGAACGTGGCCCGCTCGGCCTTCATCGCCACGATCGGCCTGACCGGCAGCCTCGGCACCTCCCCACCCGGTGAGATCGCCGTGGTCGGCCGGGCCGGCATCCCCGCCGGGGTCTTCGTGCAGACCTGGAACAGCTCCGGGGTTCCCGCCGACCGCGCGTTCCATCTGCACGTCTCGTCCTGAACGACCACACACCGACGCCCGGGCGGCGCGCCACCGTCCGGGCGTCTCCGGCCAGGCGGTACCGCCTGGCCCCGGTCCCCGCGGTGCGGCCCGGCGCCGCGGGGACCGGCCTTCCGACGGATCGGTGCGACCTCCTCCAGCCGGGCGATCGCCCTGCGCGGCCGCTCGGGCCGCAGGGACCGGCTTCGGACGGATCGGTGCGACGGCGCGTTCATCCGGGTCTTTGACCATGGGGCGGCGACGTCGCCCCACGGGGTTTCGGGGTCGACGTGCCGAGAGGTGCCGGACCGGCGCCGACCATGAGCGCGCGGCGCCGCCGGTGGGACGTGGCGTCGCCGCGCTCTGGCCGTCTCCCGTCCGCGCAGCCCATCGGCGGTACGCCAGCGGGGACCTGGCTCGGCCGGTCCGCCCGTCCGGGTCGTTCCGGCTAGATGTGGGGTTTCCCACCGTGCCCGGAAGCAAACCCGACAGCCGGCCGTTCCTGGTAGGAGTGCCCAGCCGGCACGCCGGCCCCGGCGGTCACGGCGACCCTCGGATTTCCCGGCCGTCCCGGCCGTCCCGGCAGCACCTTCCCGCTGCCAGGGTCCCGGCATCAACTCCCCACATCCTGGGTAAGAGAGCCGGCATGGAGCACTTCACGATCGCCACCGTCGCGGAGGAGAGCCCGGACTTCCGCCGCGTGTTGTGGACCGGCAAGCACACCCAGTTGGTCATCATGACGATCCCGCCGGGCGGCGAGATCGGTGAGGAGGTGCACGAGGAGATCGACCAGATCCTCACCTTCGTCAGCGGCACCGGCGAGGCCCGGATCAGCGGGCAGACCCGGAAGGTGACCCAGGGCGACCTGGTGGTCGTACCGGCCGGACGGAAGCACAACTTCGTCAACACCGGGCCCAACCCGCTGGTGCTCTACACCATCTACGGCCCTCCGGAGCACTCCGACCAGGCGGTGCACCACACGAAGGAGGAGGCGGACGCGATGGAGGAGGCCGGCAAGGACGAACCGCCGACGAACTGACCGGGTACGGCCGCTCGTCAACCCGTCAGCCCGGCAGCCGTCAGCTCGGCGGATCGGCGGGTCGTCAACCCCCGGGGATCGTCAGTCCGGCGGATCGGCGAGGAGGTCGAGGGTGAGGGCGGCCGTCCAACTGAACGCCGGAGAGCCGATGCCAGCGCCGCTGCCGGGGTGGAAGTACTCGTAGAACCCGGAGTCCCGGACCAGGTCGAGCAGGGCCGAGCGGAGCCGGTCGGCCAGCTCGTCCCGACCGTGCGTCCGCAGCCCGGCCCGGAGCAGCCAGTTGATGTTGAACCAGACCGGACCGCGCCAGTACCGGTACGGGTCGAAGTCGGCGGCGCAGCGGTCGTAGCTGGGTACCGGCATCCGGGCGGTCACCCCGAACCGGGCCGAGTCGAGCACGTCCACCAGGCTGTCGACCTGCCCGGCCGGCAGCTCCGGCAGGACCAGCGGCAGCAGCCCGTTGACGCAGCGTGCCTGATTGCGCCGGCCGGTCCGGACGTCCAGCGCGTGGAACATCCCGGTCGTCGGGTCGAAGAGCCGCTCCGCCAGGCACCGGGTGATCGCACCGGCCCGTTCCCGATGCGGTGCCGGGTCGGCGCCGACCACCTCGGCGATCCGGGCCAGTGCCAACTCGGCCGCGCCACGCAGCGCGTTGAACCCGGGGCACTCGACCAGGAACGGATGCCGGTCGGCGAGGTCCGCGTCCCGGTAACCGGCGTCCCGGTACGACAGCGCGATGCTCAGGTAGCGGGCGTAGTCGTCGTCGGTCGGGCGGTGGTTCGACGAGACCACCTGGTTGTCCCGCCGGGCGTACCGACGCAGTACCTCCACCGCCGCCGGTACGGCCGCCAGCGCCTCGTCCCAGGCCGGACTGTTGTCGAGGCCGGACTCCCACGGGTGCACGATGGCGGCGAGACCGGCACCGCCGACGTCCCGGGCGGTCGCCAGGTACTCCTGTTGCGCGACGAGTCGCGGATAGAGCCAGCGCAACTCCTCGGTGGCCGCCTCGTCCGGCCGGCGCCGGTATACCTCCCAGGCGCCGACGGCGTGCACCGGCGGCTGCACGATCCCACTGCTCAGCCTGACCGGCCCGGCGCCGTTGCCGCTCGCCGCACCGCCGCCGTTGCCGCTCGCCGTGCCGGCGCCGTTGCCGTTGCCGTTCGCCGTGGCGCCGCCGGGGCCAGTCGCAGCGCCGCCGTTGCCGCTCGCCGTGTCGGCGCCGTTCGGGCTCGGCGGGCCGCCGTTCGGGGCGTTGCCGGTCCAGAAGGACGGGCCCGGGAAGTAGTCGCGTTCGGTGACCCCGGGGTCGAAGACGATGTGCGGCACCCGGCCGTCCGGCCACTGCGCCTCGAAGAGGCTGCGCAGGTCGCGCCAGGCCCGCTCGGGTGCCACGTGGGCCAGCCCGACGCTGATGAAACCGGCGTCCCAGCTCCACTGGTGCGGATACAGCGTGCGGGACGGCACCGTGTGGCTGCCGGTCCAGTTGGCGGCGAGGATCGCGGCAGCGCCGCGCCACATCTCCGCATCGGACTCGCCGAGCCGGTCCGGTACGTCAACTGATTCGGTCGATCCGGTGGCCCGGACGCGCTTCGCGGCGAAAGACATAACCAGTCAACGCTTAGTGCCGGTGGGCCGTCGTTGTCAAATTTCGGCCCGGCGCCATGCCCGCCCGGCGAGCGGACGCGACGCCTCGGGCGCCGGCCGCACGCAGTCCCGACGACCGGCGAGGACGGGCCGGACAGCCGCATGCGGTCCAGCGCGTCCAGGCTCGGACAGATCCCGGCTGACGCCGCCGGCCGCCCGCAGTTCCGACGACCGGCGGCGTCAGCCGGCCACCGGCAGGCTGTCCACGTCGACGGTCTCCGGATACTTCAGCCCGGCACCGGTGTTCAGCACCACCACCCGCTCGTCGGCGCGGATCCAGCCGCCAGCCCGCAGTTGGCGTACGGCGGTGAGGCAGGCGGCGCCCTCGGGACAGAGCAGCAGACCCTCCCGGGCACCGAAGTCGTGCAGGTCGGCGAGGATCGCCTCGTCGTCGACGGCGACCGCCGTGCCGGCGGTGTCCCGCAGCGCGTCGAGGATGAGTTCGTCGCCGAGCGGTGCGGGTACGTTGATGCCGTAGGCGACCGTCCAGGCGTCGGCCCACGGCTCGGCCCGGGTCGCCCCGGCACCGAAGGCGCGCACGATCGGGGCGCAGCCGGTGGACTGTACGGCGACCAGCCTCGGCAGCGTGTCGCCGATCCAGCCGAGTTCCCGCATCTCGTGCAGCGCCTTGTGGATGCCGATCAGCCCGACCCCGCCACCGGTCGGGTAGACGATCACGTCGGGCACCTGCCAGCCGAGCTGCTCGACGATCTCGTACCCCATGGTCTTCTTGCCCTCCAGCCGGTACGGCTCCTTGAGGGTGCTGACGTCGAAGATCTCCCCGTCCGGCGAGCCGGCCGAGGCGGCGATGAGCTTTCCGACGTGTCGGCCGGCGTCGCTGATCAGGCCGTCGATCAGGTGCAGTTCGGCACCGGCCGCCACGCACTCCCGACGGGTGATGGTGGGCGCGCCCAGCGGCATGGCGATGGTGGCCCGCAGTCCCGCCCGGGCGGCGTAGGTGGCCCAGGCCGCGCCCGCGTTGCCGTTCGTCGGCATCGCCACGTGCCGGATGCCCAGCTCGCGGGCCCGGGACACCCCGACGGCCGCGCCACGCGCCTTGAACGAGCCGGTCGGCACCAGCCCCTCGTCCTTGACCAGCAGCCCCGGTACGCCGATCGACCCGCCGTACCGGGCTGCCGGCAGCATCGGGGTCCAGCCCTCGCCGAACGTGGTGACGTGCCGGTCCTCCGCGACCGGCAGCAGTTCGCGGTACCGCCACAGGTCGGCGGCTCGCCCGCCCAGCGCGGTCGGGTCCACCGCCTTGCGTACCTCGGCCAGGTCGTAGCGGGCCAGCAGGGGTGAGCCGCACGAGCAGAGGTTCTGCGGCCGGTCCGCGTCGTACGTGGTGTCGCAGCGGGGGCAGTGCAGGTGCGTCAGGTACACCGGGCGACCTCCAGTACGTCCGTTTCCCCCATGATCCCTGTCGGGGCGGTGGGTTGCGCGGTAACGGCCGCGCGCGTTCGATCACTCTTTCGGGCACCGCCTCGGGCACCGCTCCGGGCGCTGCTGATCTCGGGCAGGCCAGGGCCGGTCGAGGTCGGTCGGTCAGGGACGGTTGTCGACGGCGAGCCAGCGGCGGCTGCGGCGGCCGGGCAGGTAACCGGCGTCCAGCCGCTTGGCCACCACCCCGGCCAGCCCCTGTTCGCGGCTCGCCTCGCGGGCGTACCGGCCGCCGCCGGAGAAGTACGGCGGTGTCTGCCAGTGCGGCCCGGACAGGGCCAGGCCGTCGAGCAGCTCGCGGCGCTGCGCGTACGGCAGGTGCAGGCTGCTCGTACCCTCCAGCCAGAGCAGGTCGAAGATCAGGTACTGGCTGCCGTCCCGGGTCGGGCTCCGCTGGCCGGCGAGGCGGGGCTCCGCCGGCCGAACCCGGCCGGCGCGGTCGAAGGCGACCAGTTCGCCGTCCAGCACGACCTCGGTGGGGGCCAGCGCCTCGGCCAGCTCACGCAGTTCCGGGTACGCCGCCGTGAGGTCCTCGTCGGTGCCGGAGCGCAGCCGCAGCCGGCCGCCGGAGACGTACCCGATCGCCCGCAGCCCGTCCCAGCGCATCTCGTAGCCCCAGGCCGGATCGTCGGCCGGCAACGTCGCCGCCGTGCCGGCGAGCATCGGGCGGACCCGGTCGGGCATCGGCTGCCAGCCCGGCGGCGCCGGGTCCAGCCGGCGGACCATCCAGTCCCGGCCGCCGCCCCCGGGACCGCGCCGGTCGTCGGTCCGGTCCGGGGCGCCGCTCCGGGCCGTCCGGAACAGCACGTACCGCCCGGAGACCCGCCCGCCGCGCAGCTCGACGAGTACCTCGTCGTCGCGCCACTTCTCGCAGGTGTAGTCGCCACGGTCGAAGACGGTCATCCGGCCGCCGCCGTACTCGCCGGCCGGGATCTCGCCGGAGAACTCGAGGTACTCCAGCGGATGATCTTCCGTGTGCACCGCCAGGTGGCTGCGGCCCGGTTCACGCGGCAACCCGCGCGGCACCGCCCACGAGGCGAGTACGCCGTCGCGCTCCAGCCGCAGGTCCCAGTGCAGCGCACGGGCGTGGTGCTGCTGGATCACGAACCGGCCGCCGGGCTGCCCGGCGACCCGCTCCGGACGACCGCCCACCGGCGACTCCGACTCCGGCGGTCGCTCAACGGCCGGCACCGGTTCGGGAGTGCGCGCCGCATCGCGTCTGCGCCGGTACTCGTCCAGCCGGTCACCCATGTCGGCCATTCTCCGCCGACCGGGCGGCCGATCGCCGGAATGCATGGTGAGGGGGTACCTGGGTAGAAACGCACCATGACCTCTGCGATCGACCAGCCCACCGTCCTGTTGCCGAGCGAGGTCCGGATGCCGCTGCTCGGCTTCGGCACCTGGCAGCTCACCGGCCGCCGCGCCTACGACGCCGTCCGGGAGGCGCTCGACGTCGGCTACCGGCACCTCGACACCGCCACCATGTACGGCAACGAGGACGAGGTGGGCCGGGCGATCCGGGACAGCGGGGTGGCCCGGGAGGACATCTTCCTCACCACCAAACTTCCGCCCGAGCAGGCCGGCCGGGAACGGGAGACGATCGCCGCCAGCCTGGCCGCGCTCGACACCGGGTACGTCGACCTGTGGCTGATCCACTGGCCGCCGTCGCAGGACCGGGCCAGCATCGCGACCTGGCGGGAACTGCTCGCCGTCCGGGACGAGGGGCTGACCCGGACGGTCGGGGTGAGCAACTACGACACCGACCAGCTCGACATGCTGATCGAGGCGACCGAGGAGGCTCCGGCGGTGAACCAGGTCCGCTGGGGTCCGGCGCTGCACGACCCGCGCCGGTTGGCGGAGCACCGGGAGCGGGGTGTGGCACTGGAGGGGTACAGCCCGCTGAAGACCACCGACCTGCGCGATCCGGTACTCGGCGAGATCGCCCGGGCGCACGGGGTCAGCCCGAGCCAGGTGGTGCTCCGCTGGCACATCGACCACGGCATCGTGGTCATCCCGAAGTCGGGTACGTCGTCCCGGATTCGCGAGAACTTCGATGTCTTCGGCTTCTCGCTGAGCGAGGCCGAGCTGCGCCAGCTCGACGCGATGGGTCGCTGAGCCCTCGCTCGGGTTCCGGCACGGCGGTTCCGGCCCGCCGGCCGCCGCCGACTACCCTGGCCGCAACCGCCGTCCAGGTCGCGCGCCGCCGCGCCGCCCGGAGCGCGAGGCCGTCGACCCGGCCGTGGCGGTGCGAGGTGGAGGTGTGCGGGTGTACGACCAACTGCTCGGCGGGAGCTTCGGCCAGCCCGGACCGGAGGAGAACGGGCCGGAGCCGGACTTCGTCACCTGGCTGCTCTATCTCGACCGGGCCGAGGACCCGGGCTGGCTCGGTTCGCTGGCCCGCTGGTGGCACGACGAGGTGTGCCGGATGCTGCTGCCGTTCGTCCAGCCGGCCGGTAGCGCCGCACCGGCGACCTCGCTGACCGCGTTCGAGCAGGACCCCGGCGGGCGGGGTCGGCGGCGTCGGCCCGCCCGGTGGGCGGACGGGATCAGCGACGACTGTGCCCAGCTCTCGGCCCGGTGGTTCGATGTCGCGCCGGCCGCGACCGCCTCGGAGCTGGACGTCTTCCTGGCCCGGTTCGCCGGGCGGCGGCACGTCCGGCTACAGATCTCGGTCGGCTTCGAGGGCCGGTCCGGAAGGCTGCCGCTGGTGCTGCCGGCCCTGGTCGAGCTGGCCCGGCTGGTCGGCGACGCGACGGACCCGGCGTACGGCGAGATCGTGGTCAACGCCGGCCTGCTCTCCCCGGCGACGATGCTGGACGCGGCGCTCGGCCGCTCCGCCGAGTCCTCGGCCGAGCAGAGCCGTACCCACCTGCGCGGCTACGAGTGGGTGACGATCTGCCCCCGGGAGCTGGTC
Source organism: Plantactinospora endophytica (assembly GCF_016862915.1). Classification (GTDB taxonomy): domain Bacteria; phylum Actinomycetota; class Actinomycetes; order Mycobacteriales; family Micromonosporaceae; genus Plantactinospora; species Plantactinospora endophytica. Next base: position 77,631 of record NZ_BONW01000003.1, read on the forward strand.
GGCGCGCTGGGCGGGCCGGAACGGATCTGGGCCTCCGGCGCCTTCGCGGAGGTGCGACCGCTGACGCACGGCGGCGTACTGCTGCGGGCCACCGACGATCCGAGCGACTACCGGGCGGACCGGGTACGCGCGGCGTTCCGCGCCCTGGCGCCGGTGCTGCCACCGGGGCGGCCGGGTGCGCTGCCCACGGTGCCGCCGGCCGGGTCGGCGATGCTGTCGGCGGTACCCGGCGTGCTGGCCGGCGACCCCGGCGGCCACGACCTGAGCCGGGTGGTCTTCGCCGACCCGCGCGCCGTCGACCCCCGGATTCCCGGCCAACGTCTGGAACTGGGCCCCGGCCTGACCACCCGCTGACCCGCTGAGTCGGTGACCTGCTGGAACGGGGTCCGGCCCCGACCAGGATGCTGGCCGGGGCCGGACGGGACGTGCCTGCCGAGGGAGTGCCGTGACCGGTACGGATCAGGTCAGACCCGGGTGCAGTTGGCGCCGTTCAGGGTGAACGACGACGGCGACGAGTACGTGCCGCTGAATGTGCCCTGGTAGCCGAACGAGGCGGTACCGCCCGGCGGGATGCTGCCGTTCCAACTGATGTTCCGGGCGGTCACCGCTGATCCGCTCTGGGTGACTGTGGCGTTCCAGGTGTTGGTGACCTGCTGGCCGGAGGGCAGGTTGTAGTTCAGCGTCCAACCGTTGATCGGGCTGGAACCGCTGTTGGTGATGGTCACCGACGCGGTGAAGCCGTTGTTCCAGGAGTTCGCCGAGTACGCGACCCGGCACGGGCCGCCCGGCGGGTTGGTGGGCTGGCCGGTCGGCGGGTTCGTCGGCTGGCTGGTCGGCTGCGGGTTGCCGCCGCCGTTCACCGACGCGGAGAACGAGTTCACGGCGAGGCCGGTGCCGCCGATCCACGGCTCGAAGCCGGCCTGGATGCTGGTCAGGTACCACGAGTTGGTGATCGCACCCCGGTTGCGGGTGTCGTTGATGAAGTCCAGCACGCTGAAGTTCCAGCTCGTGATCGGGGACGACGCCAGGTACGAGATCACGTTGTTGGAGCCGTTGCTGCCGCGCCAGACGTCCCAGCTACGCCCGCCGACGGTGGCGGTGCCGACCGAGGAGCCGATCGGCTGGATCGAGCCCTGCCGGTTGAACCAGATCATGATCTCCATCTGGTTGACGCCGTCCCGCTTCGGTGTCGGGTCCAACCAGATGTCGTACGAGGCGTTGTAGGTGGCGCCGCCGACGAAGCTGTAGTTGATGCTGCTGCTCGCACTGCTGATCTGGCTCACTTGCATGGGCAGGTTGGTGCCGGGCGAGCAGTTGGTGTAGTGGCAGCCGAGGAAGACCGACGGGTAAGAGACCGGGGCGCCGCTGGTGCTGCCCTGGCCGTCCTGCCGGGTGATGGAGAACCCGGTGTCGGTGACGTTGATGCACTGCTGCGCGGTGGTGCCCCAGCGGTTGTTCTGGACCACGTACCGGCCCTGGATGGTGGTCGAGCCGTACTGCTCGCAGATCTGCACGTCGGCCTGGGCCGGGCCGGCGGCGGTGAGCACGGCGATCGCGGCGCTGGCGAGCAGGCCGGCGACCGCCGCGAAGACGGGGACGGAACGTCTCATGATGCTCCTTGGCATGGTGGGTGTCCGTGGAGTGGCGCGGTGCGGGTGCCGCGAGGAACCGGGCGTGCGGCGGGTGATGCCGGGGGAGCGCTCCCATGGCAGCTAGGGACACATTTACACGCTTGAATTCGGAACGCAACCGGGTGACCGCCGACCGGGGTCGTTCGTGCCGATGAGCCGGTTATGGCGGTTGCTCCGTCCGGCTGAACGGCGTACCGGCGGAGGCGGGCCGGCCGGTGGGGTGGCACCGCCGCGTGGCGCTATCGGTGAGTGGCAAGTGGCGCCGCCGGCAAGTGGCGGTGTCGGCGAACAGCGGTACCGGCGGCGACCGATGATGGCGGGTGGTGGTGGGTGGTGGCGGCCGGCCGGGGGTCAGGCGCCGGCGAGCAGGGTGCGGGCGGCCCGGACCTGCCGGACCGCGCCGTGCAGCGCCGCGACGATCCGCTGCTCGCTGTCCCCGTCGAGCCGGGTGGCCGGTACGGAGAGGCTGATCGCGTCCACCGCCGGGGTGTGCAGCGGTACCGCCATCGCGAAGCAGACGATCCCCTCGGTGTTCTCCTCGCGGTCCACCGCATAGCCCCGGTCCCGCACCGTGGCCAGCTCGGCGTGCAGCAGCTCCGGATCGGTCACCGTGTGCCGGGTGAGCGCCGGCAGCGGCCAGCTCAGCAGCCGGTCGACCGCCTCGTCGGTGCGCTGGGCGAGCAGCGCCTTGCCGAGCGCGGTCGCGTGCGCGGGCAGGTGCCGGCCGATCGCGCTGTACAGCCGCAGCGGGTGCACCGACTCGCGTTTGGCCAGGTAGACGACGTGTGGGCCGTCCAGCCGACCCAGGTGCACGGTCTCGCCGAACTGGCCGGCGAGGTCGTCGAGTACTCCGGCCAGCAGGCCGGTGGCGTCGTCCGCCTCCAGGTAGGCGGCACCGACCTGGAGGGCGCGTACGCCCAGCCCGAACCGGGTACCGGTGGCGTCCGCCTCCACCCAGCCGCGTTGGATCATCGTGCGCAGCAGCCCGTGCAGGCTGCTCTTCGGGATTCCCAGCGCCCGGGCCAACTCGACCAGGGAGCGGCGCTGCGGCGAGTCGGCCAGCGCCTCCAGTACGTCCAGGGTCCGGCCGGCCGACTTCACCGGCTGGAACGCCTCGACCGGCCCGAGCGGGGCGCTGCCGCCGGACGGCGTCGTGGCCGGGGTCGCGCCCGGGGTCGCGCCGTCGACCGGCTCCGACCGGCTCGGCGGCTGCCCGGCCGGGCCGGGCCGGATCTCCGCGCCGCTGGTCGTGCCCGTCGTCATGGCGGTCACTCTAGCCGGCTTGACAGCGTCGGCGAGCGCAGTAGGGTCGCATATGTGACCAGCGTTCAAGATGATGAACAGATTGCCGGCGTAACGGAGACGATCGCGGCAACCCGGATCCTGCCGGTCGTGGTCCTCGAAGACGCGGCCTCGGCACCGGCGTTGGCCGCCGCGCTAGCCGAGGGCGGCCTGCGGGCCATCGAGGTGACCTTCCGGACGGCCGCCGCCGCCGACGCCATCCGGGCGATGGCGGACCGGCCGGACCTGCTGGTCGGTGCCGGCACCGTGCTGACACCCGCCCAGGTCGACCAGGCCGCCGACGCGGGCGCCCGGTTCGTGGTCAGCCCCGGCTTCTCGCCGGCCGTGGTACGGCACTGCCAGCAGCGCGGGCTGCCGGTCTTCCCGGGCGCCGCCACCGCCACCGAGATCCAGATGGCCCTGGACGCCGGGCTCGACACGGTCAAGTTCTTCCCGGCCGAGCAACTCGGCGGGGTGGGCATGGTCAAGGCGCTGGCCGCGCCGTTCCGGTCGGTCCGGTTCATCCCGACCGGCGGCGTCAACACCGGCAACCTCGCCGACTACCTGGCGCTGCCCGCCGTGCTCGCGGTCGGCGGCACCTGGATGGTCGCCCCCGCCCTGCTCGCCGAGGGCCGCTGGGACGAGGTCACCCGGCTCACCGCCGCCGCCGTAGCCGCCAGCCGACCCGCCAACTGACCGACCGGCCAGCGCTCTGCCCGGCTCACCGACCCGCCACCAGCACTCCGTCCGCCTGACCCGCCGCCGGTCGACCCGTCGGCTGACCCGTTCGGCCCCCGCCACCCTCCGCCGCCGTCCGGCCTCCGAAAGGTCCGCCCATGCTGACGATCCGTTCCGCCGACGACTGCCGCTTCGACCTCGTCTCGCTCGGCGAGGTGATGCTCCGGCTCGACCCGGGTGAGGGCCGGGTACGCACGGCACGGACGTTCCGGGCCTGGGAGGGCGGTGGCGAGTACAACGTCGCGCGTGGGCTGCGCCGCTGCTTCGGGCTGCGTACGGCACTGGTCAGCGCGTTCGCCGACAACGAGGTGGGACGGCTGCTGGAGGACCTGATCCTCACCGGGGGCGTGGACACCTCGTTCGTGAAGTGGCTGCCGTACGACGGGATCGGGCGGAGCGTCCGCAACGGGCTCAACTTCACCGAGCGCGGCTTCGGGGTGCGCGGCGCGGTCGGCACCTCGGACCGGGGGCACACCGCCGCCAGCCAGCTCGGGCCGGACGACGTCGACTGGGACCACCTGTTCGGCACGCTGGGCGTGCGCTGGCTGCACACCGGGGGCATCTACGCCGCCCTCTCCGAGACCACCCCGGAGACCATCGAGGCGGCGATGGCCGCCGCGCGCCGGCACGGCACCCTGATCTCGTACGACCTGAACTACCGGCCCAGCCTCTGGAAGGCGGTCGGCGGCCAGGCCCGGGCGCAGGAGGTGAACCGCCGACTGGCCCGGTACGTCGACGTGATGATCGGCAACGAGGAGGACTTCACCGCCTCGCTCGGCTTCGAGGTGCCGGACACCGACGAGTCCCTCGCCGAGCTGGAGGTGGCGAACTTCCAGCGGATGATCGAGGCGGTCAGCAAGGAGTACGACAACTTCCAGGTGGTGGCGACGACGTTGCGTACCGTGCGCAGCGCCACCGTCAACGACTGGGGTGCGATCGCCTGGTCCGCCGGCAGCGGCTTCGTGCAGGCGACCCACCGGCCCGACCTGGAGATCCTGGACCGGGTCGGCGGCGGCGACAGCTTCGCCTCCGGGCTGATCTACCGACTCCTCACCGGCGGCGACCTGGCCAGCGCGGTGGAGTACGGCGCGGCGCACGGCGCGCTGGCCATGACCACCCCCGGGGACACCTCGATGGCCAGCCTGAAGGAGGTCGAGGCGCTCGTCCGTGGGGCGGGTGCCCGCGTCCAGCGGTGAGCCGTCGACGCCGGGCGCCGTCGACAACGCACCGCCCGGTGGCGTCCCCGGGTCGGGTCGGATCCGTCGGGTGGCGACCCGGCGTCGCCCAACGACGGGGTTACCCGGTCCTTACGTCGGCCCGGCTGATCTTGTGGCCGAGGCCGGCGACCCGGCCGTGAACTGGGCGCATCCGATCGGATCTTCCGTTGAGGTGATTGCGCGGAGTAGTCTCTTGCCTTCAACGCGTGTCGATCCCTCCGGAGGCGTCACCAGATGGCCGGATCCAACCTGCGCGTGCTCGTCGTCGGCGCGGGGATCGCCGGCCTGGCGGTCGCGCGTACCCTCCGGCTCGCGGGGTTCCGGCCGGAGGTCACCGAGCGGTCGTCCGGGACCGGTGCCCCCGAGATCGGCCTCTACCTGCCCGGCAACGCCGAACGGGCACTGCGGGAGATCGGGCTGGACGGCCCGGTACGACCACTCGGCCAGGTCATCCGGACGCAACGCTTCCTGGACCTGCGGGGCCGGGAACTGTGTGAGGTCGATCTCGACAAACTCTGGTCGGGTGTCGGCGAGTGCCGGGCGCTGCCCCGCTCCGACCTGCACCGGGTGCTGCTCAGTGGTGCCGGTGGCGAGGTGCGGTACGACACCGAGGTGCGTGCCCTGGATCTGCACCGGGACGCCGTCACGGTCACCTTCGGCGACGGCCGCCAGGCCGAGTACGACCTGGTGGTCGGCGCCGACGGCGGGCGCTCGGCGGTCCGCGCGCTGGCCGCGCTCGGCGGTCTGGCCAGGCCGGCCGGGCAGGTCGTCTACCGCAGTGTCGTCACCGGCGGCCCACCGCTCACGGACTGGACCGGGCTGCTCGGCGAGCGGGCCGCGTTCGTCGCCGTGCCGATGGGCGCCGGCCGGCTGCACTGCTACGCCGACGAGGTCGCCAGCGCGCCGCCGGCCGACCCGCTGGCCCGGGTACGCGAACTCTTCGGCGGGTACGGCGGCCCGGTGCCGGCCATCCTCGACGCGATGGAGCAGGTGCAGGTGACCCGCACCGACGAGGTGGAGTTGGGCCAGTGGTCCCGGGGCCGGGTGGTGCTGGTCGGTGATGCCGCGCACGCCACCGCCCCGACGCTGGCCGAGGGCGCCGCGATGGCCCTGGAGGACGCGCTGGTGCTGGCCCGGTCGCTGTGCCGGTCGATGACCGTGCCCGAGGCGCTGGACAGCTACGAGAGCCGACGGCGCCCCCGGATCAAGTGGGTGCTGGACCGGACCCGCGACCGGGACCGCACCCGGGACGTACCGCCACCGTTGCGTGACCCGCTGTTGCGCAACCGGGGCAACCGAATCTTCCAGGAGCACTACCGGCTCCTCGTCGACCCCGCCTGAGAGCGGCGACGGAACGACGCGGGCGGCTCGGGGCGTACCCGACGCGGAAGCCGCCGCTGGCGGGGACTATTCTGCCTGCGAGGTACGGCTCGCAGATCAACAGCGCGTGCCGAGTGGGACTAACGAGAACCGGAGGCCACTCGTGACCACCGTCGCACCCAAGCCGATCGTGACCCGGCCCTGGCCGGTCCGCCAGCCGGTCAAGGGCTCGGCACTCGCGCGGCTGCTGCGTACGACGGACGCGAAGCAGATCGGGATCATGTATATGGTCACGGCGTTCGCGTTCTTCATGATCGGTGGCCTGATGGCGCTGCTGATGCGCGCCGAGCTGGCCCGGCCGGGACTCCAGTTCCTGTCGCCGGAGCAGTACAACCAGCTCTTCACCATGCACGGCACGATCATGCTGCTGTTCTTCGCGACGCCGATCGTCTTCGCGTTCGCGAACTTCGTGGTGCCGATCCAGATCGGCGCCCCGGACGTGTCGTTCCCCCGGCTGAACAGCTTCGCCTACTGGCTCTACCTGTTCGGCGGGACGCTGGCGCTGGGCGGCTTCGTCACCCCCGGCGGCGCGGCCGACTTCGGCTGGTTCGCGTACACCCCGCTGAGTAACGTCGAGCACTCGCCCGGGGTCGGCGCGAACATGTGGATCGTCGGCCTGGCCATCTCCGGTCTGGGTACGATCCTCGGTGGCGTCAACATGATCACCACGATCCTGACGCTGCGGGCGCCCGGCATGACGATGTTCCGGATGCCCATCTTCACCTGGAACATCCTGGTCACCAGCCTCCTGGTGATCATGGTCTTCCCGCTGCTCGCGGCGGCCCTCTTCGCGCTCGCCGCGGACCGGATCCTCGGCGCGCACGTCTTCGACGCCGAGACCGGCGGCCCGATGCTCTGGCAGCACCTCTTCTGGTTCTTCGGGCACCCCGAGGTCTACATCGTCGCGCTGCCGTTCTTCGGCATCATCAGCGAGGTCATCCCGGTCTTCTCCCGCAAGCCGATCTTCGGCTACAAGGGTCTGGTCGGCGCCACCATCGCGATCGCGGCGCTGTCGATGAGCGTGTGGGCGCACCACATGTTCGCCACCGGCCAGGTGCTGCTGCCGTTCTTCTCGTTCCTGAGCTTCCTCATCGCCGTGCCGACCGGCATGAAGTTCTTCAACTGGATCGGCACCATGTGGCGGGGGCAGCTCAGCTTCGAGACCCCGATGCTCTGGTCGGTCGGCTTCCTGGTCACCTTCCTCTTCGGCGGCCTCACCGGCGTACTGCTGGCCAGCCCGCCGGTCGACTTCCACGTCTCCGACTCGTACTTCGTCGTCGCGCACTTCCACTACGTGCTCTTCGGCACCATCGTGTTCGCCGTGTACGCCGGCATCTACTTCTGGTTCCCGAAGATGTTCGGCCGGATGCTCGACGAGCGCCTCGGCAAGGTGCACTTCTGGCTCACCTTCGTCGGCTTCCACACCACCTTCCTGGTGCAGCACTGGCTCGGCAACGAGGGCATGCCCCGGCGGTACGCCGACTACCTGCCGACGGACGGCTTCACCACGCTGAACATGATCTCCACGATCGGTTCGTTCATCACCGGCATCTCGACCCTGCCGTTCCTCTACAACGTCTGGAAGTCGTACAAGGCCGGTCCGGTGGTGGAGGTCGACGACCCGTGGGGTCACGGCAACTCGCTGGAGTGGGCGACCAGCTCGCCGCCGCCGCTGCGTAACTTCGACCGGATGCCCCGGATCCGCTCCGAGCGGCCGGCGTTCGACGCGAAGTTCCCGGAGCTGGCCGCTGGCGGGCAGTCGTTGGCCGGCCCGCCCGAGGGCGGCGCCAAGCCGCTGACCAGCGAGTCCGACCACGGCGCCAGCTACACCGAGGACACCGCCAGCAACATCGACCAGCGGTAGGAAACACCCGGCGCTGTCTCGCGGCCGGTACCGGAGATCGTCTCTCCGGTACCGGCCGCGAATCGTTGTAGCCCCTCCTGCTTCGCGGGCCGTGGTGGTCCCTCCGGCTTCGTGAACCGTGGTGGCCCCGCCGCTTCGCGGGCCGGCCGGGTCCGCCGCTCGTCGGGCCGGCCCCGGTCCGCTGGCGTCCGGCACCGACGAAAATCATCCCGCCCGCCGGCCGCCCTGGTCGGTCGACTAGGGAGACACCATCGGCCCTGGTGCGTGGCGCGGGTCGGGCGACGGCGCGTCCGGGGCGGTACGCCGCCGACGCGACTCGACGAGCAGGAAGGCCAGCCCGAGCAACGTGCCGACCAGGCCGATCGCCGCGAACCCCCAGACCGGCGCGGAGGCGTCGATCACCGCACCGGTCAGCGGCGCACCGAGAGCCAGCCCGAACGTGATGGCAGAGTTCTGCAACCCCATCGCCTCGCCTCGGACCCCGGACGGGACGAGCTGGCTCACCGCGTTGGAGGTGGCCGCCAGGGCCGGCGCGCAGAGCAGCCCGGCCGGCAGCAGGGCGAGCCCGAGGGACCACCACTGCGCACCGCCCAGCCCGACCGGGATCGTGCAGATCCCCAGCAGCATGACGATCGCCAGCGGCGAGACCGGCCGGGTCACCAGGCCGTACGCGAAGCCGCCGACCAGCGAACAGACGGCCCAGAGGCCGAGTACGACGCCGGTCCAGTGCACCTGGTCGGCGGCCCGGAGCACCGCCACCACCGCCACGTCGGTGCCGGCGAGCACCAGGGTGGCGGCCGAGGTGACGGCGAGCAGCCCGACCAGCCGGGACGTCAGCCAATCCCGGCGGGACGGCGGCGGCCCGACCGCCCCGGCCGGCTCACCGGCGCCCCGGGTCGGCGGGTCGAGCCAGAGCAGCGCGAGCCCGGACAGCACGATGCCGCCGCCGACGACCAGCAGGGTGGCCCGGGGCGACACCCCGGTCGCCAGCAGCACCGCCACCGCCGGCCCGACCATGAAGGACAGTTCCACCGCCATCGAGTCCAGCGCGTACGCCGGGCGGCGCCGGTCCTCCGGCACCAGCGCGGCGATCGACTGCCGGACCACCGAGAAGACCGGCAGCGTCAACAGCCCGCCCAGCAGTGCCCCGACCAGCAGCACCGGGTACGGCATCAGCGGCGCGGCGAACCAGAACGCCGCCTCGGCGACCGTGGTCAGTGCGAGTACCGGCCGAAGTCCCCGGCGGTCGACCAGCCGGCCCAGCACCGGTGCGCCGAGCGCGGCGCCGATCGTCATCGCCGCACCGGCCAGCCCGGCGGCGGCGTACCCGTGCCCGAGGTGTTCCACGACGTAGAGGGTGAGCGCCAGCAGCGTCATGGTCTTCGGTATCCGGACCAGCAGGGCGAGCAGCATCAGGGACCGGACCCCGGGCAGTGCCAGGGCGTCCCGGTACGGCGTGAGCATCATCTCCGGTGGGTCACCTCCCCGGCCATCCTGCCCGGCCGGTGTGACGTACCCGTCGGGGTGTCCGGCGTCAGCCGCCGAGCCGGGGCGTTCCGCGCAGGGTCACGCCGGCCTCGCGGAGCATGGTCAGCGCCGCGTCGGTCGAGCCCGGGTGGACCCCGGCGGTCAGGTCGAGCAGCACGCGGGTGTCGAAACCCTCCCGGGCCGCGTCCAGCGCGGTGGCCCGTACGCAGTGGTCGGTCGCGATCCCGACCACCTCGACGGTTTCCACCGAACGCTTGCGGAGCCAGTCGGCCAGGCCCTCGTCGCGCACGGTGCTGCCCTCGAAGCCGGAGTACGCCGCCGCCCACGCGCCCTTGTGGAAGACCGCCTCGACCCGGTCCGTGACCAGGTCCGGATGGAACTCGGCGCCCTCGGTGCCGACCACACAGTGCCGGGGCCAGGAGTCGACGTAGTCGGGCGGATCGCCGAAGTGCGCGCCGGGGTCCACGTGGTGGTCCTTGGTCGCCACCACGTGCGCCCAGCGGTCCGGCTCGTCCGCGAGCAGCCGGGAGATCCCGGCGGCCACCGCGCCGCCGCCGGCCACGGCGAGGGAGCCGCCCTCGCAGAAGTCGTTCTGCACGTCGACGATGATCAGTGCTCGGCCCATCGCTACCCTTCCGGCTGGTCGGCGGCGACGACGGTGACCGGGATGGTCGGGTCGCCCGCCGAGAGCTTGAGTCCCTCCCACGGGATGGAGATCAGGCACTGTCGCAGGTGCTCCCGCGACTCGGTCAGGGTGGGCAGCGGTGCCGGCTCACCGGCGGTGACGTACCGCCGCTGGAGCGTCCGGTCGCCCGGCAGCGGCTCCGGTGCGCCCTGCGACACCACCACCTCCTCGGTCGCCGTACCGCTGGGCTTGTGCCGCCGGACGGCCGTCTTGCGCCCGCCGACGGTCGCCTTGTGCTCGGAGCGCTTGACCACCGAGCGGCCGTCCACCTCGACCAGCTTGTAGACCAGTCCGGCGGTCGGGGCGCCGGAGCCGGTCACCACGGCGGTGCCGGCGCCGTACATGTCGACCGTTTCGGCGGCGAGCGCCGCGATGGCGTACTCGTCCAGGTCACCGGAGACGATGATTTTCGTGTCGAGGGCACCGAGCGAGTCGAGGAGTTCCCGCGAGTGCTGGGCCAGCACCGCGAGGTCCCCGGAGTCGATGCGTACCGCCCGCAGGTCGGGACCGGCGACCGCGATCGCGTTCCGGATGCCCTGGGCGATGTCGTACGTGTCGACCAGCAGCGTGGTGCTCTTGCCCTGCGCCGCCACCTGCGAGGCGAACGCGGTCGGCTCGTCGTCGTGCAGCAGCGTGAACGCGTGCGCGGCGGTGCCGGCGGTGGGTATCCCGTAGCGCTGCCCGGCCGCCAGGTTGGAGGTGTAGCCGAACCCGGCCAGGTAACTCGCCCGGGCGGCGGCGACCGCCGCCTCCTCGTTGGCCCGCCGGGAGCCCATCTCGATCAGGGTACGGCCCCGGGCCGCGGTCACCATCCGGGCCGCCGCCGCCGCGATCGCCGAGTCGTGGTTGAGCACGGACAGGGTCAACGTCTCCAGGAGTACGCACTCGGCGAACGTGCCCGAGACGGTCAGGATCGGCGAACCGGGGAAGTAGAGTTCGCCCTCGGCGTACCCGTCGACGTCCCCCCGGAAGCGGTAGTCCGCCAGCCACTGCGCGGTCCGCGCGTCGACCACGCCGGTGTCCCGGAGGAAGTCCACGTCCGCCGCGTCGAACCGGAAGTCCGCCAGCAGTTCGACCAGCCGGGTGGTGCCGGCGACCACACCGTAGCGCCGGCCGGTCGGCAGCCGGCGGGTGAACACCTCGAAGACGCAGTGCCGGTCGGCGGTGCCGTCCCGGAGGGCGGCGCTGACCATGGTCAGCTCGTAGTGGTCGGTGAGCAGCGCGGGGCGGGAACTGTGCACCACGCCAGCCTAAGCGTGCCGCGCAGCCGACCGCCGCCGGTCGGGGGCTCGCCCGCCCGCCCACCGGTCCGACTCGACCGGCATGTCCCGGACTCGCCCCACGCCACGCACGGCCGCCCACTGGTTATCGGGTCCGCCCGCCCCGGCAGCATCGTCACCCGGTTCCGCCCGCCCGGCAGCATCGTCACCCGGTTTCGCCTGCCCCGGTAGCGCCGGTCAGCGGTCGGGCTCGCCCTCCTGCTCGGGGATCGCCTTGAGCGCGGGCCACAGCTCGCCACGACCGGCCACGCCGAGTTTGTTGTAGACCCGCTGGAGGTGGTTCTCCACGGTGCGGGTGGAGATGTAGAGCTGCTCCGCGATGTTCCGGCTGGCCAGGCCCCGGGCGGCCAGCCTGGCGATCTGCCGTTCCCGTTCGGTCAGCGCCGGCTGGCGTACCGACAGCGCGGGCGTACGCAGCACGTCGCAGCGCCGGAGCAGCCCGGCGAGCCGCAGGTTCGCCTCGTGCGACCGGGTCGACCGGGCCGCCCGCAGCCGGGTCACCGCCCGGCTGGTCGCCTCGGCCGCGTAGACGTTGAGGTCGAGGTCGGCGAAGTCCTCGGCGACGGCCAGCAGTTGGTCGCCGGAGTGGCCGTACTCGGCCCGGGCGTGCCGGGCCATCAGTGCCGGTAGTGGGCCGTCGACGGTCTCGCCCAACTCGGTCAGCCGCTGGGCCACCGTCCGGCGTCGGCCGGTGACGGTCGGCTCGCCGACCTCGATGTCGGCCCGGCCGAGCCGTACCAGGTCGTGCAGGGCCAGCACCTCGTGACCGGCGAAGCCGTCCGCCTGGAGCCGGTCGACCAGTTCGCGGAGCGTGCCGACGGCCGTGGCGAGGTCACCGGTGGCGGCCTGCACGACGGCCCGGGCCTGCTCGCGCCACGGGTACAGCACCGCCATCACCGAGGTGTGCGCGCGGTCCGACTCGGCCATCGCCTCGACGGCGGAGTCGACGTCGCCGCGCATCGCCGCCGCCTGGGCCCGCTCGGCGTGCGCCAGCCCGGCGAAGACCTGACTGGTGGCGAGCACGGCGCAGGCACCGAGGCTGGTTCGCAGCGCCTCGCCGGTCTGGCCGCGCAGCCGGGCCGCCTGGGCGCGCAGGATGGAGAGGTAGCCGGAGCCGAGCCGGAAGTCGCCCGCGTCGGCCAGGTCGGCGAACTCGGCGGCGACGATGGCGTCGATCCCGGCCAGGTCGCCGGCGAGCGCCAACCGGGTGCCCCGGGCCAGTTCCAGCGCGAGTTGCAGGTAGGGCATCTCGGCCCGCCACTGTGCGGCCTCGGCCGCCACCCCGTCGACGGCCCGACCGCTGAGCGTCAGCTCGCCCCGGGCGGCCTGGAGGTGGGCGATGGTGCACCGGGCCAGGCCCCGCGCGGCCACGGTGGCGGCCGGTCGATCCAGTACGGAGCGGCTCAGTCGCAGCGCCTCGGCGCACTCCAGCCGGTGCAGTCGCATGATCGCCTCGAAGGCGACCACCCGGGCCCGGTCGGCCGGGTCGGTCAGCCGTTCCGAGTCCGCCGCGATCTCGGCCACCGTGGACTCCCGGTTGAGCCCCCAGTACGAGACCATGCCGCGCACGGTCAGCCACCGGCTGCGCCGCTCGTCCGAGGAGATCTGGTCGGCGACCGAGTCGAGCACCCGGATCGCCTCGTCGGCCTGGTCGCCGAACATCAGGATGGTGGCCAGCAACTCGGCGGCCTGGTATCCGCCGCCGGCCTCCAGCGCCGCCCGCGCCAGCCTGGCGGCGAGCGGTACGTCGAACTGGCTGAACGCCTGCGCTCCGGCGCGCAGCAGCAGGGCCGGATCCTGTGCGGTACCCGAGTCGAGCCGCCACACCGCGACCCGGAGCAGGTCGTCGCGGCGCCGGGTGCCGGCCCGCTCGACCAGGTCGGCGAGGTGGGCGTTGAGCCGGCGGGCCCGGGTGACCGGGCAGCGCCGCCGGACCACCTCGCCGTAGAGCGGGTGGGCGAGCCGGACGTCCGAGCGGCGGTCGTGGGTGACCACCCGGATCAGGCCGCGCTCCTCGGCGGTCTCCACGCTTCCGCTGTCGGTCGCCCGGTGCAGCAGCGCCAGCCCGATCGGCTCGCCCATCGCCACCAGCTCGACCACCGCGCGCACGCCCGGATCGAGTTGGCCGATCCGGGCGTCGATCAGATCGTCCAGGCTGGCCGGAAGCTGGCTGCGGCCGGTCCACCGCCAGACGCCGTACGCCCGGGTCAGCTCGTCGCTGGCGCCGGCCGCGATGACCAGCTCGCGGAGCATCAGCGCGTTGCCGGCGGAGAGCCGGTAGAGCCGGTCCGCCGACGGCCCGTCCATCGGGTCGCCCAGCATGGCGGTGAGCAGGTCGTTGCTGTCGGACGCCGGAAGCGGGGCCAGTTCGGCGTGGTCGACCAGGTCGTCCGTCCACAGCGCGCGGATCGGCAGCGGCACCTGCTCGCCGCTGCGCAACGTGCCGAGCACGGTGGCGTTGTCGGAGCGGGCGATCAGGTAGACCAGGGCGGCCGAGGAGGGGTCGAGCAGGTGTGCGTCGTCGATGCCGATCACGATCCGCCGGCCGGCGGCCTGTTGGTGCAGGGCGTCGACCGCCCAGCGCATGATCCCGGCGGGGGAGAGGCCGGCGGGCTGGTCGGCCGGCAGCACCTGGGCGAGCCCGCCGAACGGGATGCCCGCGGTGGCGATGTTGGCGGAGGCGGACCAGACGGCGCAACCCCGCTCGGGCAGCTCCGCCAGCGCCTCGCAGAGCAGCCGACTCTTGCCGACCCCGGCCGTACCGCTGAAGAAGATGCCACGGCTGCCCGGGCTGGTGGCGGCGCTCACCAACCGGCTGAGTTCATCCGTCCGGCCAACGAACCTCCACCGCCCCATCGGGGCAGCATATAGACCGGATGCCATCCGCGCGCGCCTCGTGACTGAATGAATTTGAGTACTCATCCGAGCATCCATGAGTATCGTTGATGCTCGTAGCGTACGGGCATCGACACGTAGCGTTCCGATATTCGGCGGGACCTCGGCTGGCCCGGTCGGTCGCGCCACTCCGGCAGCAGCGGTACCGGCCGAAGCGTCCCGGTCGACGGGAAGGTGGAGACGCGATGGACTTCCGGACGTTCCCCGCCGCCGGCCGGTCGGGGACGCCCGGCACCGGACCGTCCCGCCGGTCGGCCCCCGACGAACCGGCACTGGTCGAGTGCGTACCCGACGAGCCGCTCGCGGTGATCACGGTCGGACCGTCCGCCGAGGACCGACGGGCCGTCCTCGCCGGACTGCTCAACGCCGCGGCGCCGCCGCTGCGGGTGCCGGCCGGCAGCTTCCTGGTGGTCGACTACGCGCCGTCGGTCGGCGGTGCCGCCTACGTGCCCGGTCTGCGCTCCTCCCGGGAGTACCGGCCGGAGCCGGTCGGTGCCGGCCCGGCGCTGGCCCGTCCGCCACGCCGGGTCGAGCTGACCGTGCCCGACCCGCTGCTCCGGCACTTCACCCTGGTCGACGCGCCGGACACCGGCACCCTCGGTGTGGCCGGCGCCCGGGTGGTCCGGGACGCGGTACGCCGGGGCGGCGCACTGCTCTACGTACTCCCCGACGACCAGCCGGTCACCGCGACCGAGCTGGAACTCCTCGCCGAGGTGGCGGACGAGGCGGCCGTCTTCCTGGTCGGTACCCCCGGTGCCGGCGCCCCCGGCGTCGTCGTCACCGTCGACACCTCGGGCACCGACGGCGGCTGGCCCGCCCGGCACGGCCCGGTCACCTCGCCCGGTTCGGCATCCGAGCCCGTCGGCCCGCCGACCGGCTGGGTCGAGACGCAGCGCGCCGCCCTGGCCACGGCGGTGCCCGCGCTCGCCGGGGTGGACTGGATCGACCTCGACCCGGCCGCCGCCGACACCGCCTACCTGCGCCGGGCCCTGATCGACTGGGCCAGCACCGAAGGGCTGCGCCGGGCCAGCCTGACCCCGCCGGTCGCCCCCGGCGCCACCCGGACCGTTCCGGTCGTACCGACCGCCGCCGACTCCGACTGGGCGGACCGGTTGGACCGGCGCTCCCGGAGCCTGGTCGGTCAACTCCGTCGGGACATCTCGCTGGCGGTCGCCGCCATCCACCTGCGGTGCGTGCAGGAGGTGGTCGGCGGAACCGGCGTACCCGGACTGCCCGGCCTGCTCGACCGGGAGGTCGAGGCGCTGTCGCTGGACGTGGTGGCCGCCTGCGACACCGGCGTCGACCGGATGCTCGCCGAGTCGCTGGCGCTGGTCTTCGGCGAAACCCCCGACGAGGGCGTACGACTGCGTGCCGCCGCCGCGGTCGGCTGGGGTCTCGCCGCCGACCGGGCCGACCGGGACTTCGACCGGGTACTGCTGATCCGGGAGACCGGTGAGGTCGAGACGGTGTACGGGCTCGGCGCCGTCGGCGTGCTCGCGGCCTATCCCGCCGGCACCGGCGGTGCGATCCTGCCGCCGCTCGGGGTCGGCCTCTCCGGCGGCTGCTACCAGTACTGGCGGAATCCGGCCCGGGCGGATCCGGACCGGGCCCGGTCCTGGCTGCGTCAGGTGCTGCGGGAGACCGAGGTGGAGCTGTGCCGCGAGGTGTCCCGGCGGTTCGAGGCGATCGCCGGCTCGCTGGCGAACGTGCTGGCCGAGGCGGTCCGGCACGGTCGTCTGCTGGCCTGATCGGCGCCGGTTCGCGGCTGGGCGGCGTTCCGGTTCCTCGGATCGCCGCCGACGGTGGCACGATGGGGGGCATGGCCGCTCCACAGGTTGCACCGGTCGACGCGCCGGACACCGAAGAGGTGCCGGTCGCCGACCGGGCATGGGTGACGATCGTCTGGGACGACCCGGTCAACCTGATGTCGTACGTGACGTGGGTGTTCCAGAAGCTCTTCGGCTACAGCCACGAGAAGGCCGAGAAACTGATGCTCGACGTGCACAACAAGGGCAAGGCGGTGGTGTCGAGCGGCGCCCGCGAGCGGATGGAGCACGACGCGTCCCAGCTGCACGCGTACGGGCTGTGGGCGACGGTGGACAAGGCGTGAGTACGTTCCGCCGCCAGGGCGACCACTGCGTCGCCGTGTTCGCCGCCGACGAGGTGCGGGTGCTCCGCAAGGTCGCCTCCGAGGTGGTCGGCCTGCTCACCGACGGCTTCGACCACTCCGACCCGGTCGTCGGACGGCTCTTTCCGGACATCTACCCCGAGCGTCCGGACGACTCGGCCGAGTTCCGGCAGTACACCGAGGGCGACCTGAAGACCGGCAAGATCGACCAGGCGGGTGCGGTACTCGCCGCGCTGCCCCCGGTGACCGGTGGCGAGGTACGCCTCGACGGGGAGGCGGCCGAGGCGTGGCTGCGGGCCCTCAACGACGCCCGCCTCGCCATGGGCGTACGCCTGGACATCTCCGCCGACACCGACCTCGGCGACGAGCTGGACGACGCGGTGCTGCACGACCCGACCTCGACCCGGGTCTTCCAGCTCTCCATCTACGCCTACCTGGGCTACCTCCAGGAGTCGCTGCTCACCGCGCTGATCGACGGCAAACTCGCCGACTGACCGACACCGCCCCGGGAATCGGCACTGCCGGCCGGAAACGTCGGCGCCCCCGAAGGCTGCGGTGACCGGGACAAGGGCGACGCGTCCGAAGCCTGCGGTGAGCCGGAAACGTCGGCGGTCGGCCACTCCGGTGCCCCGGTCGCCCCGAAGGCTGCGGTGACCCGGAAAACGGCGGCGTGTCCGAAGACGAAAGGGTCCCGCCCGGCGGCGGGACCCTCCGAGCCGGCACGCGGGCCGGGCGTCTCCGATCAGGCCCGGTCGAGGGCGGCCAGCTCGTCCGCGTCGAGCTGGAGGTCGGCGGCGGCCACCGAGTCGCGGACGGTCTCCGGCCGGCTCGACCCGGGGATCGGGACCACCCGTGGCGACCGGGCCAGCAGCCAGGCCAGGCAGACCTGCTGCGGGCTGACGCCCCGGGCGGCGGCGACCTCGGCGAACGGCGCGAACCGGCTGCCCAGCTCGCCGGCCCGGGAGATCCCGCCGAGCGGGGACCAGGGCAGGAAGGCCAACCCCAGTTCGTCGCAGAGCGCCAGCTCGGGCTCGGAACTGCGGAACGCCGGGGAGTACTGGTTCTGCACCGACACCAGCCGGTCGCCGAGGATCTCCCGGGCCTGCCGGATCTGCTCCGGGTTGGCGTTGGAGATGCCGGCCATCCGGACCTTGCCGGCGTCGACCAGGTCCCGGATCGCGCCGATGGCGTCGGCGTACGGGACCTTGGGGTCGGGGCGGTGGTGCTGGTAGAGCCCGATCGCCTCCACCCCGAGCCGCTTCAGCGACGCCTCGCAGGCGGTCCGCAGGTATTCCGCCGAGCTGTTCACCGTCCAGCTTCCGTCGCCGGGTCGCAGGTGCCCGCCCTTGGTGGCGACCAGTACCCCGGAGGTGTCCCCGCCGTAGCTGGCCAGCGCCCGGGCGATCAGCGACTCGTTGTGCCCCACCTCGTCGGCGTGCAGGTGGTACGCGTCGGCGGTGTCGATCAGGGTGACGCCCGCGTCCAGCGCGGCGTGCACGGTACGGACCGAACGCTCCTCGTCCGGGCGTCCCTCGATCGACATCGGCATCCCGCCGAGACCGATCGCGCTCACCTCGGTGTTCCCGATGCGGCGTGTGTTCATCGCACTGCCTCCTCCACTCCGGCACCCGGTCGGCGGCGGTCCGGCCCGAGCTGTTCCATGCCGTCCCGCTGCGTCCTGTGCCGCCCGGTGCCCGGATATCGATCCACCCTTTCTGTCACAGGCTGGCACCCTCCGCCCGGCGGGGTCACGTGAGGTCGGCCACTCCGGTCGGCCGAGGTCGACCGCAGCCGGGTGGCCCGGCAGGCGGTAGGCTGGGCCTGTGCTGAGCATCGACCGGTCGATCGTCGAGGCGATCGTCGCGCACGCCCGTCGGGACCATCCCGACGAGGCGTGCGGCGTGGTCGCCGGCCCGGCCGGCGCCGACACCCCGACCCGGCACATCCCGATGGTGAACTCGGCGCGGTCCATGACCTTCTACGAGTTCGACTCGATGGAGCAGTTGCGGGTGTGGCGGGAGATGGACGACCGCGACGAGGAGCCGGTGGTGATCTACCACTCGCACACCGCGACCGAGGCCTATCCGTCCCGCACCGACATCTCCTTCGCGGGCGAGCCGGGCGCGCACTACCTGCTGGTCTCGACCCGCGACCCGGAGACCGAGGAGATCCGCTCGTTCCGGATCGTGGACGGGGTGGTGACCGAGGAGCCGGTCCGGGTCGTCGACGCCACGGTGGACCCGAACGCCGTCCAGTCGTACATGTTCGGGCAGAGCCCGGCGACGGTCGACTACGAGTGTTCCGGCCGCTGACTTCCGCAGCTCAGCAGCCGTTTCGTAGTCCGCCCCGTTACTCCGTCGTCGCAAGGAGCAGAACAGTCATGGCCATCGAGGTTCGCATTCCCACCATCCTGCGCAGCTACACCGGCGGCGCGAAGGTCGTCGAGGGGTCCGGCGACTCCATCAACGACCTCCTGTCCGACCTGGACGGGAAATACTCCGGCCTGCGTGGCCGGCTGGTCACCGACCAGGGCGCGCTGCACCGGTTCGTCAACGTCTACGTCAACGACGAGGACGTCCGGTTCCTCGGCGCGCTGGACGCCAAGCTGAACGACGGTGACACCGTCACCATCCTGCCGGCCGTGGCCGGTGGCGCGTTCGGCTTCGCGGCTGCCGCCGCGATCTTCGGGCACAGTGCCTCGGCAGCGGTGGTCTCCGGGCCTGGCACGTCGGTGCCGGCTGCGTCCGCCGCCCGCTGAGCAGGCCGCCATGACGCGGTACGAGAGCCTGCTCGACGCGTGCGGCGGTACTCCGCTGGTGGGTCTGCCCCGCCTGTCGCCGACGGTGCCCGACGGGGCACCGCCGGTGCGGCTCTGGGCCAAGCTGGAGGATCGGAACCCGACCGGCAGCATCAAGGACCGGCCGGCGGTGTTCATGATCCGGGAGGCCGAGCGGGCCGGCCGGCTCCGGCCGGGTGACACCATCCTCGAACCGACCAGCGGCAACACCGGGATCTCGCTGGCCATGGTGGCGAAGCTGCGGGGCTACCGGCTGGTCTGCGTGATGCCGGAGAACGTCTCCACCGAGCGGGTGCAACTGCTCCGGATGTACGGTGCGGAGATCATCTTCTCGCCTGCCGCCGGTGGCTCCAACCAGGCGGTGGCGACCGCCAAGCAGATCGCCGCCGAGCACCCGGACTGGGTGATGCTCTACCAGTACGGCAACCCGGGCAACGCGCAGGCGCACTACGAGACCACCGGGCCTGAGCTGCTGCACGACCTGCCCACGATCACGCACTTCGTGGCGGGGCTGGGCACCACCGGCACCCTGATGGGGACCGGGCGCTACCTGCGGGAGAAGGTCGACGAGATCGAGATCGTCGCCGCCGAGCCCCGGTACGGCGAACTGGTCTACGGGCTGCGCAACATCGACGAGGGCTACGTCCCGGAGCTGTACGACGCCAGCGTGCTGACCCGGCGCTTCTCGGTCGGTACCCGGGACGCGGTGCTCCGCACCCGGCAGCTCGTCGAGGTGGAGGGGATCTTCGCCGGGTTCTCCACGGGCGCGATCCTGCACGCCGCGCTCGCGGTGGCGCACGAGGCGGTGAAGGCCGGCCGTCGGGCCGACGTCGCGTTCGTGGTCGCCGACGGTGGCTGGAAATACCTCTCGACCGGCGCCTACGGCGGCACCCTCGCCGACGCCGAGGACGCCCTGGAGGGGCAACTCTGGGCCTGACCGGTCATCCCGTCCGGCCGGGCGCGGTCCTCGGACCCGCTCGGCCGGGCGGCTTCCGGAGGTGACCAGGGGTGCTGTCGGCCCTTCGACAACGGGATACCGACATGCCCGCCGAAGGTGACGGAATGTAATGGTCGGGCCGATTGTGGCGTCTGGCCCAGACCGGGCCGGGTCGCCCGAACCGGTTGTCACGTTGACGACAAGTGTTCCCAGATCTTTCTTGTGCCCAGGTGTCGCGGCGTAGGCTGCGCACCGTGACAGACCTTCCGGCATTGATCGTTCACGCGTTGGCCGGCGGGCTGTACGTGACCATCTGTAATTGCGGGGCCACCTGATGCGACTGACCATTCTCGGCTGCGCCGGTAGTTTTCCCGGCCCCGAGTCGGCCTGCTCGGCCTATCTCGTCGAGGCCGACGGTTTCCGGCTGCTGCTCGACTTCGGCTCGGGCTCGCTCTCCGCGCTGCAACGGTACGTCGGGCTGAAGGCGGTCGACGCGATCCTGCTGACCCACCTGCACGGCGACCACATTCTCGACGCCGTCCCCTACGTCGTGGTCCGCCGGTACGCCCCGGACGGCCCGTACCCGCCGCTGCCGGTGTACGCCCCGTCCGGCGCACCGGACCGGCTCGCCAACGCGTACAGCCTGGAGGACGGCCAGATCGACGACGTGTACACGTTCTACGGCCTGCAGCCCGGGACGTTTCCGATCGGACCGTTCTCGGTGACCGTGGACCGGGTCAACCATCCGGTGGAGACCTACGGCGTACGACTGGAGCACGGTGAACGGTCGCTCTGCTATTCGTCGGACACCGCACCCTGTGAGTCGCTGCTCCGGCTGGCCCACCGCGCCGACCTGTTCCTCTGCGAGGCCAGCTATCTGGACGGGGTGGACAATCCACCCGACCTGCACCTGACCGGGCGCGAGGCGGGCGAGATCGCCACCAAGGCGGAGGTCGGCCGGCTGCTGCTCACCCATCTCGTCGCGGCCTGGGGCAGCGAGGCGGTGACCCACGAGGCGGCGTTGTCCACCTTCGCCGGCCCGGTCGAGATCGTCCGCCCGGGTGCCCGGTACGAGGTCTAGGAGCCCGGAGATCCGCGGGACGGCCGCCGAACCCGCCCGGTAGACGATCATGCCCCCCGCCCGGTTCGCCGGGCGCCTAGCATCGTGCGAATGGCACACCCTCCCCCCGGGCCGCCAACCTCCGGTCCGCCAGGCCAGCCCTTCCCACCCGGCGGCCAACCGTCCCCACCCGGTGGTCCGTTCCCGCCGTCGGGCGGCCAACCGCCGATCCCGCCCGGTGGTTATCCGCCGCCGCCCGGCAGCCCGCCCCCGGGCGGCTACCCGCCGCCGGGCCAGTACCCGCCCGGCTATCCCGCCCCGGGCCAGTACCCGCCGCCCGGCGGCGCCTACCCGGCCGGACCGCCCGGCTATCCCGGTACGCCGCAGCCCGGCCACCCCGGCGCAATTCCGCCCGGCTATCCCGGTGCGCCCGGCTACCCGACCCCGCCCGGTTATCCCGGCCTGCCGGCGCCGAAGAAGAGGCGCGCGTTCCCGATCGTCCTGACGGTCGTCCTGGTGCTGGTACTCCTGGTCTGCGGTGGTCTGTTCTACGCGAGCTGGTGGCACCCCCGCCAACAGGCGGCGGAGAACATGCAGGCCCTTGAGGACTTCGGGGTCCCGAAGGGCTTCTCCAGCACCGAGGTCGAGCAGCCGTACGAGAACTCCAACGAGGTCAGGACGTTCTACCGGCTGCGCTGCGACAAGGCGGTCTGCCCGGTGGACCCGGTCGGGTCGATGCACGACTGGCTGACCGAGAACCGTATGACGGAGACCAGCCTGCAGGACGTCGGGAAGTGCCTCGCCGAGGCGCGGGCGGAGACGAAGAGTTGCTCCTTCGAATGGGTCGCCGACGGCAAGCTGATCCGGGTGATGGCCTTCTGGACCCTGATTCCGGACGGCGACCCGCAGGACCGGGAGTGGGAGGTCGATGTCCGGCTCTACACGGACGCCTCCTGACCGCCGCCACGGCCCGCCGGGCGGCCGGCGCGGACATCCGGGACACCCTCGGTCGGGGCGATCCGGCGAGCACATAGGCTGCGGGGATGGCGCGACCTGACGGGCGGCGGCCCGACCAACTCCGACCGGTGACCCTGACCCGACGCTGGAGCATCCACCCGGAGGGATCCGTCCTCGTCGAGTTCGGCGACACCCGGGTGCTCTGCACGGCGAGTGTCACCGAGGGGGTGCCGCGCTGGCGTAAGGGATCCGGCCTGGGCTGGGTCACCGCCGAATACTCGATGCTGCCCCGGTCCACCACCACCCGCTCCGACCGGGAGAGCGTCCGGGGCAAGATCGGCGGCCGTACCCACGAGATCTCCCGGCTGGTCGGCCGGAGCCTGCGGGCCTGCATCGACCTGAAGGCGCTGGGCGAGAACTCGATCGTGCTGGACTGCGACGTGTTGCAGGCCGACGGCGGCACCCGGACCGCCGCGATCACCGGGGCGTACGTCGCACTGCACGACGCGGTGAACTGGCTGGCCGAGCGGAAGGCGTTGGCCGGAAAGCCGGCGACGGTGATGCACCGGTCGGTGGCGGCGGTCAGCGTCGGCGTCGTCGAGGGCGAACCCCGACTCGACCTCAACTATCTGGAGGACGTGTCGGCCGAGGTGGACATGAACGTGGTGTGTACCGGCACCGGGGACTTCGTCGAGGTGCAGGGGACCGGCGAGGCCGGCGTCTTCGCCCGCGACCAGCTCGACGCGCTGCTCGACCTCGGGGTGCTCGGGTGTGCCGAGTTGACCGACGCCCAGCGGAAGGCGCTGGCCGAATGACCCGGGTGCTGTTGGCGACCAGGAACGCCAAGAAGCTGACCGAACTCCAGCGGATCCTCGACCACGCCCTCGGCCCGCAGCGGATCCAACTGGTCGGGCTGGCCGACGTCGAGCAGTACCAGGAGGTCCCGGAGACCGGACTGACCTTTGGGGAGAACGCGCTACTCAAGGCGCGCGAGGGCGTCAGGTGGACCAACCTGCCGACGATCGCCGACGACTCCGGACTGGCCGTGGACGCCCTGAACGGCATGCCCGGGGTGTTCAGCGCCCGCTGGTCGGGCCGGCACGGCGACGACCGGGCCAACCTCGAACTGGTGCTGGCCCAGATCGGGGACGTACCGGACGAGCACCGGGGCGCCGCCTTCGTCTGCGCGGTGGCCCTGGTGCTGCCCGGTGGCAAGGAGCACCTGGTCGACGGCAGGCAGCCCGGACGGCTGCTGCGTGCGCCGCGCGGCGAGGGCGGCTTCGGCTACGACCCGATCTTCCTCGGTGATCGGCAGGACCGGACGAACGCCGAACTCTCCCCGGCGGAGAAGGACGCGATCAGCCATCGGGGCAAGGCGTTGCGCGCCATGGCGAAGGTGATCGCCAAGGCACTGCCGGAACCGGGCCGCCCGTAGCGGCAGGCCCGGCCGACCGGTCGCGAATGGGTCGGGTCTTCCCTGGGCGGAGCGGCGCGGCGTGGCGCCGGGGCGGCCTGGCCGGCGGCGAGCCCGGCCCGCGCCTCGGCGACCGTGCTGGTCCCGGCCGTCGCGTCACAGCCGGAGTTCGCGGCCCGGCCAGCGGGACCGGAGCCACCGGTCGTGGCTGGCGACCACGATGGCGCCCAGTCCGGTACCCATGGCCTCCTCCAGTTCGTCGGAGAGCCGGGGCGAGAGGTGGTTGGTCGGCTCGTCGAGCAGCAGCAGCTCGGGCGGGTCGGCCACCAGCAGCGCCAGCGCGAGCCGGCGGCGCTGGCCGACCGAGAGTTCCCCGACCGGCCGGGCCAGGTCGCGTGGGGCGAGCAGGCCGAGCGAGCGCAGCGGTACGGCCTCGGCCCGCCGTTCGCCTAGCATCTGCTGGTAGGTGTCCCGCACCGTACGGTCCGGCCGGTCGAAGACGGTGTCCTGGGTCAGCAGTCCCACCGTCAGCCCGCCGCGCCGGTGCACCTCGCCGGTGGCCGCCAGCCGACCGGCCAGCACCGCCAGCAGGGTCGACTTTCCGGCGCCGTTCGGCCCGGTGACCAGCAGCCGGTCGGTGGCCTGCACGTCGAGCCGGTCGAGGGTGAGCCGGCCGGGCACCTCGACGTCGCGCAGCGACAGCAGGATCCCGTCCGGCGACCTGCTGGCCAGCCCGGTGGCCCGGAACCGCAGCGGCTCCGGCGGCTTGCGCACCTGGTCGCGTTCCAACTCGTCGAGGCGGCGGGTGGCGTTGCGTACCCGTCGGGAGATCTGCTGCTGCACCCGCCCGGTGGTGTGGCCGTAGCCCATCTTCTCGCTGTCCCGCTTCGCCCGGCCCGGCGCCACCTGGTGCGCGGTGACCGAGACCGAGTGCCGCAGCTCGGCGAGTTCCTCCTGTTCCTCGTCGAACCGCCGCTGCCAGCGGTCCCGCTCGGCGCGCTTCTCCGCCTGGTAGGCGGTGTAGTTGCCGCCGTACCGGGTCGGCCCGTCGACGGCCGGGTCGAGGTCGACCAGGTCGGTGCAGACCGCGTCCAGGAACGCCCGGTCGTGGCTCGCCACCACCACGACCCCGGGCAGTTCGCGAAGCTGCTCCTCCAGGAAGGTGGCGGCGGCGTCGTCGAGATGGTTGGTGGGCTCGTCGAGCAGCAGCGCGGCGGGGCGCCGGACCAGCAGCGCCGCCAGCGCGAGCCGGCCGCGCTGTCCACCGGAGAGCGACGCGAGGGTACGGTCGTGCGGCAGTTCGCCGAGGCCGAGCCCGACGAGGACGATCTCCGCCCGCCGGTCGGCGTCCCACGCCGCGTGCCGCTCCGCGCGGTCGAGCCGCTCGCCGTACTCGGTGAGCAGGTCGGGATAGCCGGCGGCGTCCTCCGGGGTGTCCGCGAGCGCCCGGCTGAGCCGGTCGAGTTCGGCAAGGTCCTCGCGGGCCTCGCGGAGGGCGTCGTCGAGTACGTCGGTGATGGTCGACGCGGGCTCGAACGGCATCTCCTGGTGCAGGAAGCCGAGCTCCGGTGGCCGGACGACGCTGCCGCCGTCCGGTTCGTCGGCCCCGGCCAGCAGCCGGAGCAGGGTGGACTTGCCGGCGCCGTTCTCGCCGATCAGCCCGATTCGGTGGCCGGGCGCGGCGGTGAGGGAGACACCGTCGAGCACCCGTCGGCTGCCGAGGGTACGGACGAGGTCGTGGGCGAGCAGAGCTGACTGGGACATGGCGACACCACCGGAAAGGATCGAGCCTTTCGCCCGCCGGGCAGTGCCTCGGGCGCGGGCGCGGAAAGGTGTCAGCGGCTCACATCACCGCCAACATATCCGGCCGCCGGCCGAGCCCGCAACGGATCTCCCGGATCCGCTGCTGCCGCCCGTGCTCCAACCTACCGGCCGAACGGGACGACCCGACCGAGATCGATCGTCAGCGCCGTGACCGCCGTGACCTGCCCGAACCGGACGGAACCGGTCGACCAGGCAGGTCGGGGACTGCCGGGCAGCCGGTGCCGGAGAACGGTCAACCCGTCGGCCGCCGCAGGCCGCCGTGCCGGCCCGGTCAGCTGATGTACCAGGAGGAGGCGACGTCGTTCCAGCCGAAGCCGCCGAGGTTCGGCGTGTAGTGGTTGATCGTGAACGAGGCGCCGGTGAACCGACCGTGCCGGTAGATCCGTACCGAGCATCTCGTGCCAGGAATGCTGAGGTCGGTCCGTACCGAGCTGAGGCGGTCGTTCCAGCCCTTCGGTACGACCGGGACCGGGATCTCCCGGTCGGTCAGGCTGGCGGTGCAGGCGCGGGACCGGTAGTAGCGGAGCGTCGCGCCCCGGTAGTCGGCGTCCTTCCACAGTTGTGCGACCAGGTAACCGGACCGGCTTCCGACGTCCTCCCGGGCCTGTTCCGGGGTACCGGCACAGGCCAGTTCGGCACTGTCCGCGTTGTACGCGCAGTGCGGCCCGGCGGCGCCGTCCGGTGGTCCGGCGTACGCGGTGGAGGTGGCGAGGGCGGTCGAGGTGACGGCGGCGACGAGCATCGCGCCGAGTGTCGTCGCGGTACGTACGCGCATGTGCTGCTCGCTTTCCCCTGGCGCGGCCGGTGTCCCCGGCGGGCGGACCGGTCTCCGGCGCCGGGGATGCCGTGCCCCGGCGCGTTTCCGGTCGGGGCACCCTGTCCAACGAGCCGGTGGGTGCTCCCGTTCCGGTGACCGGATCGGCGGCCGGGGACACCTCCAAGGGCTCGTCAGCGGCTCCAGCCGGGGTCACGCCCGACGATCCCGAGGATCCGGTCCAGCGTCGGCGCGGTGGCCGGTACGGCGACCTCGGGTCCGTAGACCCCCATCTGCCGGCCCTGGTCCGCGGTCTTCACGACCTCGCCGTGTACGTAGTCGAGCAGCTCGTCGTCCCAGCTCGGAGCCGCGCCGATGGCCCGGGCCAGGTCCCAGGTGTGCACCACCAGCTCGCCCACGATCATCCCGCCGACCAGGGCGGCCGGCAGCTCGGTCGGGCCACCCATGTGGGTGCTGCCGGCCCAGGCGTCCGGCCCGGCCCAGGCGGCGCTGACGCGTTCCACCTGCGCGGTCAGCGCGGTCGCCCAGTCGCCCCCGGTCAGGTCCAGCTCCGCCTCGCTCGCGGCCGGCGGCGGTACGGTCTCCTTCCGTCCGGCGCCCTCCAGCGACGGCCCCCAGAAGAGCAGGTGGTTGACCAGCCGGCGGACGTCGTACTCGGCGCACGGGGTGGGCGCGTCGAGCTGGTGGGGCGCGACGTCGTTGATGATCTTGAGTAGCGGAGTGGCCGCCCGGGCCACGAACTGTCCGTCAGGCATGCCGGCAAGCAGACCACGGCGGCTGGCCCGTCGTCTTGAACGAACGCGACATAACCTTGCCGACATGGCCAGGGACGTGCGGGAACTCGGCGGGGCGTGGGCCACGTTCCAGCGGCACGCCTTCCCCACCCCGTCACCCGACCTCGCCCGGTACGTCGAGCGCTACTGGATCGTCTCCTGGCGGTACGCCGAGCCGTACCGGCAGTTGATCGTGCCGTACCCGAACGTGCACCTGACGTTCCACGGCGGCGGGGGGACCGTGACCGGGGTCAGCAGCCGGCACCAGGTCAGGGTGCTGGCCGGCACCGACGGGGTCTTCGGGGTGGCGTTCCGGCCGGGCTGCTTCCGGCCGTTCCTGCGCAGGTCGGTCTCGACCGTCACGGACCGGTCGATCGACGCGGCCGAGGTCTTTCCCGGCGGGCTGCCCGATCCGCTCGACGTGCCGACGGTGGAGGACTACCTGCGGCGCCGGCTGCCCGAGCCGGATCCCCGGGCGGCGGAGGTGGCGCAGATCGTCGCGAGGATCGCGGCCAGTCCGGAGATCAACCGGGTGGACGCGCTCGCCGACGATCTCGGCATCGGCGTACGGGCGTTGCAGCGGCTCTTCGCGGAGTACGTCGGCATCGGGCCGAAGTGGGTGATCCGGCGCTACCGGCTGCACGAGGTGACCGAGCGGCTCGGCCGGGGCGAGCAAGTCGACTGGGCGGCGCTCGCGGCCGAACTCGGCTACGCCGACCAGGCGCACTTCACCCGCGACTTCCGGAAGATGTTCGGCGAGTCCCCGACCCGGTACGCCGAGCGCTACTAGCCACCCGACCCTGCCGCTGCCCGCCGAGTCGGGACATGCCCCGCCCGGCGAGGTGAGGGCCGCGCCAACCAGTTCGAGCCGAGCCTCAGGAAGGCGTAGCGGAGAGCTTGCGGCTGGATCCGGGCGTACCGGAGAAGGAGCTTGCGGGGCGGCTTTGCTGGCCTGCGACCGGGCCAGGCGAACCGCCCCGCGATGCCCACCCCCGCACTCAGCTTCCGTTCGAGGCCACCGCGACGACGGCGATGAGCACGAACCAGAGCACGGTGATGACGGTGAAGACGATGCCCAGCCAGAAGCCCGCCTTGGCCAGGCCGCTGCCCTGCTCGCCGGTCTGTTGGATCTGCCGCTTGGCGACGACCCCGAACACGATTCCCAGTGGTGCGAAGATGAAGGCGAAGATCAGGGAGAGGATCGCCATCACGTTGGTGCCGCGAACCGCCCCGCCTGCCTGCCCAACCGCCCCGTCGCTGGCCTGCGCTGCCATCTCTCCTCCTTCGAGTGGGGAAGCGTCCACACCAGACCTACCCAGACGGGGCAAACCCGTAACACTCCGAGATGGGCGGAATACGGTCAACTTTCTTGCCGATCCAGGCCGTACGGCGAACCGGAAGCTCATCATGATTCTCGGCGACCTGTGGTTCGCCGCATGCCGGCAGTTGCCAAGAATCCTGCGCCGGCCGAGCGGTTCTCGGGGTGGCTCGCTGCCGGTCAGCCTCCGTCCGGCCCGTCGACCGGGGCGAAGCTGAGGCCGTCCGCCGGGTCGACCTCGACCAGTTCGCCGCCCCGCACGACGTACGCGACGTTGTGCCGGGTCCTGGCACGGAACTCGGACCACTGGGCGTCGCCCCAGTCACCGAGGTCCGCCGGGTCGATCTCGTCGTACTCCGGCGGCACCGCGTGCCGGACCACGTAGACGACGTTGTCCCGTACCGCCAGCCGCCACCGGTCGTCCGGCTCCTCGCCCTCGGCCTCGATGACGCCGTCGACCACGTGGTCGAAGCTGAACCCGGCGAACTCCTCGGCGTAGACCCGGCCGGCGACCGGCGCGGCGAGTTCCCCGGCCAGCGTGGCGCCGGGCCTGAGGAAGGTGTCGATCAGGTACGCCATCCACCGCTCGGCTTCGTAGAACTTCTCCTCCTCGTCCCAGCCGAGGGTGGCGCCGTCCTCGGACGGTATCCACTGGCACCAGAGGCCGGGCTGTCCCGGCGGCGGCTTGCCGACGTCGCGCACGTCGGGCTCGACGTCCTGGCCGGCATAGCCGCCGCCGTCGACGAAGTACGGTCCCTTGGTCCGGTCCATGTGCCGCACGTCGGCGAACCGGGTCAGGTATCGGATCTCGGCCGGGTTGAGCGGCGGCGAGATGCCGACCCGACCCGTGAATCTCGTCTCGTAACCCATGTCGGGTGTTCTACCCCAGGGGTCCGACTTCCGCCTCGATCGCCGCGCGCAGTTCCGGGCCGGCGACCACCGTACGGGCCGCCTCCATCGCGGGGGCGAGGAAGATGTCCGGGCCGGGCTCGCCGACGACGTCCCGCAGCGCCGCCAGTGCCGCCCGGCCGGCCGGGGACGGGGTGAGCGGCGCCCGCAACTGCAATCCGCGTACCCCGGCGATCAGTTCCACCGCGAGCAGGCTCGTCAGGTTGTCCAGCACCGTACGCAGCTTCTTGGCCGCCGCCCAGCCCATCGAGACGTGGTCCTCCTGCATCCCGCTGGTCGGCAGCGAGTCGACCGAGGCGGGTGCGGCCAGTCGCCGGTTCTCCGCGACGATGCCGGCGGCGGTGTACTGGGCGATCATCAGCCCGGAGTTGACCCCGGCGTCGGGGGAGAGGAACGCCGGCAGTTCCCGGGAGCGGGTGACGTCGAGCAGCCGGTCGACCCGGCGTTCGGCGATCGCCCCGACCTCGGCGGCGGCGATGGCCAGGAAGTCGGCGGCGAAGCCGAGCGGGGCGCCGTGGAAGTTGCCGGTCGACTCGACCCGACCGTCCGGCAACACCACCGGGTTGTCCACCACCGACAGCAGTTCCCGGGCGGCGACCTGGTCGACGAAGGCGAGGGTGTCCCGGGCCGCCCCGGCGACCTGCGGGGCGCAGCGCATCGAGTACGCGTCCTGCACGGCGTGCGACAGGTCGTCCCGGTGTGAGTCCATGATGGACGATTGTTGGAGCAGCCGGTGGATGTTGGCCGCCGACAGCGCCTGCCCCGGGTGCGGGCGGATCGCGTGCAGTTCCGGCAGGAACGGCCGCTCCGAGCCGAGCATCGCCTCGATGGCCAGTGCCGCCGTCACGTCCGCCATCGTGAACAGGTGCCCGGCGTCGGCGATCGCCAGCAGCAGCATCCCGAGCATTCCGTCGGTGCCGTTGACCAGCGCCAGTCCCTCCTTGGCGGCGAGCGTCACCGGCCGCAGCCCGGCAGCGCGCAGCGCCACCGCCGCGTCCTGCCGGCCGCCGTCCGGGCCGACCACCCAGCCCTCGCCGAGCAGCACCAGCGCGCAGTGCGCCAGCGGGGCCAGGTCGCCGGAGGCGCCGAGCGAGCCGTGTTCCGGTACCCACGGGGTGATGTCGGCGTTGAGCAGGTCGGCGAGTGCCTGGGCCAGCTCGGGGCGTACCCCGGAGTGGCCGAGGGCGAGGGAGCGGATCCGGAGCAGCATCATCGCCCGGACCACCTCGCGGGGCATCGGGGCGCCCACCCCGGCGGCGTGCGAGCGGATCAGTGCGTGCTGCAACTCGGCCCGCCGCTCGGGCGTGACGAAGGTGTTGGCGAGCGCGCCGAACCCGGTCGAGACGCCGTACACCGGGCGGCCGGTCTGCTCGATCCGGTCCACGATCGCCCGGCTGGCCGCCATGGCATCCAGTGTGGACGGATCGAGGGCGACGGTGGCGGTACCCCGGGCCACCGCCAGCACGTCGGCCGGGGCGATCCCGGTGGGCTGGACGGTGACGACGGGTCGGGTCACGGTTGACATTGCGGTACTCCGTTGTGCAGGACCTGGCTGATCAGTGGAACACCGGGCCGGTAGGCCAGGTGCAGGTAGGAGGGCGCGTCGAGGATGCTCAGGTCGGCCGGTACCCCCGGCCGGAGCACCCCGGCGTCCGCGCGGCGCAGCGCCCGCGCGCCACCGGCGGTGGCCGCCCAGACCGCCTCCGCCGGGGTCATGCCCATCTCGCGGACCGCGAGCGCGACGCAGAACGGCATCGACGAGGTGTACGACGACCCGGGGTTGCAGTCCGTCGCCAGCGCCACCGTCACCCCGGCGTCGAGCAGCCGCCGCGCGTCCGGGTACGGCGACCGGGTGGAGAACTCGGCGCCGGGCAGCAGTGTCGCCACCGTGTCCGACATCGCCAGCACGTCCACGTCCACATCGGACAGGTGGGTACAGTGGTCGACGCTGGCCGCGCCCAGCTCCACCCCGAGCTGCACCCCCGGCCCGGGACCGAGCTGGTTGGCGTGCACCCGTACGCCGAGCCCGGCGGCCTGCCCGACGGTGAGGATCGCCCGCGCGTGGTCGGCGTCGAAGGCACCCCGCTCGCAGAACACGTCGATCCACTTCGCGTACGGCAGCGCGGCCCGGAGCATCGGCCCGCATACCAGTCCGACGTAGTCGTCGGGGCGGTCGGCGTACTCCGCCGGCACGACGTGGGCGCCGAGGAACGTCGTCTCGGCGGTGAACTCGGCGGCGATCCGCAGCGAGCGGGCCTCGTCGGCGACGTTGAGGCCGTACCCACTCTTGATTTCGATCGTGGTGGTGCCCTGCCGGACCGCCTCGGCGTGCAGCCGCCCGACGGTGTCCCGGAGCCGGTCGTCGTCGGCGGCCCGGGTGGCGGCGACGGTGGTCCGGATCCCGCCTCCGGTGTACGGCTCGCCGGCCATCCGGGCGGCGAACTCGGCGGCCCGGTCCCCGGCGAAGACGAGGTGGGAGTGACTGTCCACGAACCCGGGCAGCACCGCCCGGCCGTCGGCGTCGATCCGGTGGTCGGTGGCCGGGGCGTAGCGGGCCGGACCGATCCAGGCGACCTCGCCCTCCTCGACCAGCAGCGCGGCCTTGCGACGGATGCCGAGCGGCCCGCCCTCGCCGATCCCGGCGACATTGGTGACCAACTCGCCGATGTTGTCGATCAGCAGGCTCACGGCGCCACCGCCCCGGCTCGCAGGTGCACGCCGTCCGCGCTCCGATCGGCGGCGTTCATGCCGTCACCGCCCCGGTTGCGCAGGTCCACGCCGTCACTGCCCCGATCGCGCAGGTTCACGCCGTCACCGCTCCGATTCAGCAGGTTCACGGCGCCACCGCCGCGATCGCCGAGACCAGTTCGGCCGGGACGTCGAGCCGCAGGTGCCGGCCGTCCCGGACCACCGGCCGACCGTCGACCAGTACGTCGGTCACGTCGGTCGCGCCGGCCGCGAAGAAGGCCCCGACCGGCGGCACCCCGGCGGTCCGGACACTGTCCAGCCGCACGGTGACCAGGTCGGCCCGGCCGCCCGGGGCGAGCCGTCCGGCGTCCGGCCAGCCCAACGCGGCGTGCCCGGCGGCGGTGCCGGCCCGGACCAGTTCGGCCGCGCTGAAGTGGCCCCGGGCCAGCGTGTGCAGCCGCTCGTCCAGCTCCATCGCGCGGGCCTCCTCGAAGATGTCGATCACCGCGTGGCTGTCGCTGCCGAGGCTGATCGGGCTGCCCGCGTCGGCCAGCGCCCGGGCCGGGCCGATCCCGTCGGCCAGGTCCCGTTCGGTGGTCGGGCAGAGGCACACTCCGGTACCGCCGCCGAGCAGCAGCCGGTCCGCGTCGGTCAGGTGGGTGGCGTGCACCGCCGTCGTGGCCGGGCCGAGCGCGCCCGCCTCGGCCAGCAGCCCGGTCGGGGTCCTTCCGTGGTACGCCAGACACGCCTCGTTCTCCGCCGGCTGCTCGGAGAGGTGTACGTGCAGCGGGGCGGCCCGGTCGGCGGCCCAGCCGGCCACCTCGGCGAGCTGCTCGGCGGGTACCGCCCGGACGGAGTGGATCGCCGCGCCGACCCGGGCGTGCCCGCCGGACGGACGCAACGCTGCGGCCCGTTCGGCCCAGCGTGCCGCGTCGCCGTCGCCGAACCGCACCTGCGGCCCGGTCAGCGGCTTACCGTCCACAGTGGCAGTCAGGTAGCAGGTGTCCAGCAGGGTGAGCCGGATACCGGCCTGGGCGGCGGCCTCGACCAGCGCCGCACCCATCACGTTCGGGTCGGCGTACGGGCTGCCGTCCGGGGCGTGGTGCAGATAGTGGAACTCGCCGACGCAGGTGATCCCGGCCAGCGCCATCTCGGCGTACGTGGCCCGGGCCAGCGCGAGGTAGCGCTCCGGGTCGAGCCGGGCGGCAACCGCGTACATCTGCTGCCGCCAGTCCCAGAAGTCGCCCCGGTGGCCGTGACTGCGCCCGCGCAGTGCCCGGTGGAAGGCGTGCGAGTGCGCGTTGGCCAACCCCGGCAGGGTCAGCCCGGACAGCCGTCGGGCGTCCGGCGGCGGCACCGGCACGCCCGGCGTGACGGCGGTGAACCGGCCGTCGACGATCTCGACCAGTACGTCGGCGTCCGGCTCGGGGCGGTCCGGCAGCCAGGCGTACTCGGCGTGGTAGCGCTGGTGGTGGCGCGGGACCGGCCTGCCGGCGCCGGTCGGCGCGGTGGCATCGGTCGCGGCGGTAGCCGGGTCGGGGGCGGTCATCCGGCGGCCAGGTGGGCGAGCAGGTCGGCCAGCCGGCGTACGCCCTCGACACAGTCGTCGTCCTCGGCGTACTCGGCAGGGGAGTGCGACACCCCGGTCGGGTTGCGGACGAAGAGCATCGCGGTCGGCACGTGCTCGGCGAGAATCCCGGCGTCGTGCCCGGCGGCGGTCGGCAGTACCGGCACCCCATCCGACAGCACCCGGCGGAACGCCTCGACCAGTCCGCCGTCGAACTCGACCAGCGGGCTGAGCGACTCGCGGGTCACGGTCAGCGTCGTACCGTCCCGGGTGGCCCGGTCGGCGGCCTTCGCACGTACCCCTTCGACCAGTGCCGCCAGGGTGTCGGGGTCGGCGGCCCGGGCGTCCAGCCAGCCGCGTACCCGGGCCGGGATCGCGTTCGTGGCGTTCGGTTCCACCTCGACCCGGCCGACGGTGGCGTGCGCGCCGCGCAGCCGGGCCTCCTTGTTGGCGGCCAGCACCGTGAAGGCGTAGGTCAGCATCGGGTCGCGCCGGTCGGCCATCCTCGTCGTACCGGCATGGTTGGCCTCGCCGCCGAAGTCCAGCCGCCAGCGGCCGTGCGGCCAGATCCCGCTGGCCACCCCGACCGGCGCGCCGACGTCGACCAGCGCCCGGCCCTGCTCGACGTGCAGCTCGACGAAGGCGCCGATCCGGGCCAGCAGGTCCGGTCGGGCACCGGCCGGCCGGCCGCCCAGCGCCTCGGCCAGGCTCACCCCGTCCCGGTCGGTCAGCGCCGCCGCCCGCTCCGGGTCGAGCGCGCCGCTGAGCAGCCGGGAGCCGAGACAGGGTACGCCGAACCGCGAGCCCTCCTCCTCGGCGAACGCCACCACTCCGACCGGCCGACGGAACTCCCGCCCCTCCGCGCGCAGTGCCCGCACCGCCAGCAGGGCGCTGACGATGCCGAGTGGACCGTCGTAGCCGCCGCCGTGCGGTACGGAGTCGAAGTGGCTGCCGAGCAGCACGGCGTCGCCCCGCTCGGGCGGTGGGCCGTACCAGGCGATCAGGTTGCCGTTGCCGTCCGCCTCGACGGTGTGCGCCCCGTCGGCCGTGGCGGTGCTCCGGAACCACCGCTCCAGCTCCCGTACCGGCTCGGAGAAGCCGTACCGGAGGTAGCCGCCGGTGCCCGGGTCGCGGCCGACCGGGGCGATCTCCGCCCAGAGCCGGGGGAACCAGGTAGCTATCGGGTTCGTGGTCAACGCGCCCGCCTACCCTTCGGCCATCGGGATGCGCAGGCCGCCCCGGGCAGCCGCCTCGGCGGCCTCCGGATAGCCGGCGTCGACGTGCCGGAGTACGCCCATCGCCGGGTCGTTGCTCAGCACCCTTTCGATCTTCTGCCCGGCCAGCGGGCTGCCGTCGGCCACGCAGACCTGGCCGGCGTGGATGGAGCGGCCGATGCCGACCCCGCCGCCGTGGTGGATGCTCACCCAGGAGGCGCCGCTGGCGGTGTTGACCAGTGCGTTCAGCAGCGGCCAGTCGGCGATCGCGTCGGAGCCGTCGGCCATCGCCTCGGTCTCCCGGTACGGCGAGGCGACCGAGCCGGCGTCCAGGTGGTCCCGGCCGATCACCACCGGGGCGGTCAGCTCGCCGCTGGCCACCATCTCGTTGAACCGCACCCCCGCCTTGTCCCGCTCGCCGTGCCCGAGCCAGCAGATCCGGGCCGGCAGGCCCTGGAAGGCGACCCGCTCGCCGGCCAGCCGGATCCACCGGGCCAGCGACTCGTTCTCCGGGAACAGGTCCAGCACGGCCCGGTCGGTGGTGGCGATGTCGGCCGGGTCGCCGCTGAGCGCCGCCCAGCGGAACGGCCCCTTGCCCTCGCTGAACAGCGGCCGGATGTACGCCGGCACGAAGCCGGGAAACGCGAACGCCCGGTCGTACCCGCCGAGCTGTGCCTCGCCCCGGATCGAGTTGCCGTAGTCGAAGACCTCGGCACCGCCGTCCAGGAAGCCGACCATCGCCGCGACGTGCTTGACCATCGCGGCCCGGGCCCGCTCGGTGTACTCGGCCGGCTTCGTCCGGGCCAGCTCGGCGGCGTCGGCCAGCTCGACCCCGTCCGGCACGTACGACAGCGGGTCGTGCGCGCTGGTCTGGTCGGTGACGATGTCGATCTCGACGCCCCGGCGGAGCAGTTCGGGGAAGACGGTGGCGGCGTTGCCGACCACTCCGACCGAGAGCGCCCGGCGTTCCCGCTTGGCGGCCAGCACCTGGTCCAGCGCCTCGTCCAGCGAGCCGGCCACGGTGTCGAGGTATCGGGTGGCGACCCGGCGGGCCAGCCGCTCCGGGTCGACGTCGACGATCAGGCAGGCGCCGCCGTTCATGGTCACCGCGAGCGGCTGCGCCCCGCCCATCCCGCCGCAGCCGGCGGTCAGCGTCAGGGTGCCGGCCAGCGAGCCGCTGCTCGGCTGCTGCCCGTCAGCGCGGCTGGCGGCGAGCTTCGTCGCCACGGCGGCGAAGGTCTCGTAGGTGCCCTGGAGGATGCCCTGGGTGCCGATGTAGATCCACGAGCCGGCGGTCATCTGGCCGTACATGGTCAGGCCGAGCTGTTCGAGGCGGCGGAACTCCGGCCAGGTGGCCCAGTCGCCGACCAGGTTCGAGTTGGCGATCAGCACCCGGGGCGCCCACTCGTGGGTCCGCAGTACCCCGACCGGCCGGCCCGACTGCACCAGCATGGTCTCGTCGTCGGCGAGCGTGCCGAGCGTCCGCACCAGTGCGTGGTACGACGGCCAGTCCCGGGCCGCCCGGCCGGTCCCGCCGTACACGACCAGGTCGTCGGGGCGTTCGGCCACCTCCGGGTCGAGGTTGTTCATCAGCATCCGCAGCGCCGCCTCCTGCGGCCACCCGGCGGCGGTCCGGGTGGTGCCGCGGGCGGCGCGGATCGGCTCGGGCATGTCGACTCCTTCTGCGGTTCCTGCTGCTTCGGTTCCTGCTGCTTCGGTTCCTGCTGCGGTGGGACGGTTCGGTGTTCCTGATCGACCTTGGTGCGGGCTTGTTGGTCTGTGCTGCGGTACGGGAGGGTCGGTGAACCGCCGGTGGCTATCCGACGAACAACTGGCGGCGAGCGGCGGACTGCTCGAACTCCTCCAGCCGGCGCTGGGCGTCGGCCGGTGCGGCGTCGCAGATCGCCTGGAGCAGCACCATGGACAGGGTCATCGGTGCGGTGTGCAGGTCGAAGACGAGTTGGGCGCCGACGGCGGCCGGCAGCACGATGTCGGCGTACTCGGCGGCCGGGCTGACTGCCGAATCGGTGATCACCACCACCGACATCCCGGCCGCCCGGGCGGCGGCGAGCGCGTCCAGCGACTCCCGGGGATAGCGCGGCAGCACGATCGCCAGCAGGGCGCTCGCGCCGGCCGCCCGGGCCTGCTCCAGCCGGTCGGTGAGCAGGGTTCCGCCGGAGTCCAGTACCCGGACGTCCGGCAGCACCTTCGCCGCGAAGTACGCGAAGTACCCGGCCAGCGGGGCGGCGGCGCGCAGCCCGAGTACGACCAGCGGGCGGCTGCCGGCCAGCAGGTTCCCGGCGGCGGTCACCCCGTCCCGGTCGGCGAGCTGCTCGGCGAGCCGGTCGAGGTTGTCGGCCTCGGCGCGGACCGCCCGCTGCACCTCGTTGCCGGTCGACACCAGGTCGGGCCGGCCCTGCCCGGCGGCGGCGATCTCCCGGAGCCGGCGGCGCAGCGCCGGATATCCGTCGTAGCCGAGCGCCACCGCGAACCGGGTCACCGAGGGCTGGCTGACCTTGGCCAGCTCGGCGATCTCGGCCGCCGACAGGTAGGCGGCGGAGGCGGCGTGCTGGACAAGGCTGTGCGCGATCCGTCGCTGGGTCGGCGTCAGCCGGATGCCCTGGAACAGGTCGAGTACGCGGTCCGTCGGCGGCGCCGCGATGACAGCACTGTCATTCACATGAAGACTCTATGCATGAAATAATTCAGAGGGCAATGGGACACCCCAGACGTGGTAGAACCTTCCGGGTGGACGGTACGAATTTCCGGCGTGCGATCGCCCGCACCCGCCTCGCCCCGGTCGCCGCGTTCCCCAAGCGGCTGATGCGGGTGGCCAAGCACGACGCCCGGGTGATCAGTGTCTCGGCCAAGTGGCTGCTCACCTCCCGTGAGCACCACAACTACACCTACGACCTGACCAAACTCAGCCGGGAACACCTCGCCTGGTTCGTCAGCGTGACCTGCGACGTACCGGTCAAGCAGGTGCGGACGTACCTCACCGAGATCGAGGAGGACGAACCGCTGCGGCAGCACATCGAGCAGGCCACCGCCGCCTCGGACCGGCGCGGACTGGCCGACCGGCGCGTCCGGTACGCCCGCCGGATCGGCTGGTACGCGATCGTCCGGGCCACCCGGCCCAAGCACATCGTCGAGACGGGCGTGGACAAAGGGCTCGGCACCTGCGTACTCGCCTCGGCCCTGCTGCGCAACGCGGCCGACGGCGAGCCCGGCCGGGTCACCTCGCTGGACATCAACCCGGAGGCCGGTTACCTGGCCAAGTCCGAGCCCTGGGCCAGCGTGGTCGACCTGGTGATCGGCGACTCGCTCGCCTCGATCAAGGCCCTGGACCGGCCGGTGGACCTCTTCCTGCACGACAGCAACCACAGCACCGGACACGAACGCCGGGAGTTCCAGGCCGTCTCCCCGAAGCTGGCACCCGGGGCCCGGCTGCTCACCGACAACGTCACGGTGACCAACGTGCTCGCCGAACACGCCGAGAAGACCGGCCGCCGGTTCCTCGCCTACCGGGAGACCCCGGCCCAGCACTGGTACCCCGGAGACGGCATCGGCATCGCCTGGTAGCCGTCCGGTTCCGCACTCCACGCCCGGTGGCCGGAAGCATCTTTCCGGCCACCGGAATCGTTGTGGCAGGGTGAACGCCATGCGGCTGGTCTCCCTGCACACGTACCCGGTCAAGGGTTGCTACCGGCTCGACCTCGCCGACGCCCGGGTCGAGCCGTGGGGCCTGGCCGGCGACCGGCGCTGGATGATCGTGGACGAGGACAGCATCGGGGTCACCCAGCGCCAGGTGACCGGTCTGGTGGCCATCCGGCCGGAACTCCGCCCCGGCGGTCTGCTGCTGCGCGCCGCCGGGCGGCCCGCCCTGGAGGTGACCGAACCGGTCGACGGCGAGCCGGTCGCCGTACGCGTCTTCTCGAACCTGGCCGCCGCGCCGGCCCGGCGGGCGGAGCCGGCGGCCGACGACTGGCTCTCCCGACTGCTCGACCGGAAGGTCCGGCTGGTCTGGCTCGGCGACCCGACGGTGCGCCCGATCCCGGACGCCGACCTCGTCGACCCGGCCGACCGGGTCAGCTTCGCCGACGGCTATCCGCTGCTGCTGGCCAACCGCGCGTCGCTGGACGCGCTCAACTCCTCGCTGCTCGAATCGGGGAACGTCGAGGCGCCGCTGCCGATGACCCGGTTCCGCCCCAACGTGGTGGTCGGCGGCACCGGACCGTGGGCCGAGGACGCCTGGACCGGCCGCCGGCTCCGGATCGGCCCGGTGACGTTCCTGGTGGCCAAGCCCTGCGGCCGGTGCCTGGTCACCACCACCGACCAGGAGACCGGGGTACGCGGCCGGGAGCCGCTGCGCACGCTGGCGAAGTACCGCCGGATCAACCGGCAACTCGTCTTCGGTCAGAACCTGGTGCCGGTACCCGGGCCGGCGGGTTCCGCCGACACGCTCACCATCGGCGACCCGGTGGAACTGCTGCCCTGATCCCGGCAGCCATCGGCACCGGTCGAACGCCCTGGTCCGGGCCTTGCGGAAGGCGTGGCGGCTAGGGCAACATGCCCGGGTGATCGAGCCGGAGCTTCCCGACAATCCGAACGGCGCTGACCAGACCTCCACCGGCGGCGCCGGAGGTGCCGGAGGTGCCGTGCCGTCCGGCGTGGACCCGGCCGGCGTCCCCGCCGGACGTGTCGGCCCCGCCGGAGCCGCCCTGGCTTCCGCCGGCGACCCGGCCACGATCGACCGGCCGGCCCGGCGGAAGGCGTCGCGGCGCTGGCTGGCCGGCGGGTCCGCGGCGGTGCTCGCCGCCGTCCTCGGGCTGGTCCTCGTCTGGCAGTTCTCCGATTCGGCCGCCTGCGCCGCCGCCCTGGCCGCGCCCCCGGTCGGGCAGGCCGCGCCACCGTCGGGCGCCACCGTCTACAAGGGAAAGGCGTCGCACTACGACGGCGGAAGCTCGGGCGGCAACTGCTCGCTGCCCGGCCCGCCGGCCAACCGGCTCTACGCCGCGCTCGGCTCCAGCCAGTACGCCGGCTCGGCCGCCTGTGGCAGCTTCCTCGACGTGACCGGACCGAAGGGCACCGTCCGGGTGATGGTGCTGGACCGCTGTGCCGGCTGCACCAACAACAAGATCGACCTGTCCAGGCAGGCGTTCGCAAAGATCGCCGACCTCTCCGAGGGCATCATCTCGGTGCGTTACCGGGCGGCGGTCGACCCGCCACTGTCCGGCCCGCTCACCTTCCGGCTCAAGAGCGGCGTCTCGCAGTACTGGTTCGCGGTGCAGGTCGGCAACCACGGCAACCCGGTGAAGTCGGTGGCCGCGAAGCGCGACGGCGCGGGCTGGCGGACCGCCAAGCGCGGCTCCGACAACTACTGGGTGATCGACGGCGGGATCGGCCCGGGGCCGTACTCGATCCGGGTCGTCGACGTCTACGGCCACCAGGCGGTCGCCACCGGAATCCGGCTGGCGCCCCGACAGGTGCAGCGCAGCACGGTACGGATGTACGACACCACCCCGGCCGGTACCGCCTCGTCGCCTCCGTCGCCCTCGCCCACCCCGGCCGCCAGCGCCACTCCGACCGCGTCGCCGACGCCCGCCCCGAGTACGCCGACCGGCGCCGACCCGTCCGGTCAGCCGGTGGCCGGCGCGGCCGGTGCCCCGGTCGCGGTCGGCTGCGACTGACCCGCCGACCGGGGCGGTCGGCTGTGGATCGTGCCGAGCCGGGGTGAGCCCGGGACGTGCCGAGTGCGGGTGAGCCTGGATCGTGCCGAGCGCGGGTGAGCCTGGATCGTGCCGAGCTCGGGTGAGCCCGGGACGTGCCGGGGTCGAGCGGGTCGGCGGCGGTCGCGTCGACGGTCGGTTCAGGTCAGCGGCAGCCACATCTGGATCTCGTCGCGGTCGTCGCCCGGCCCGACCCGGAGCGCTCCGGGCAGCCGGCCGACCTCGCGGTAGCCGAGCCGCCGGTAGAACTCCTCCACGCCCCGGCCGTCCCGGACGGTCAGGTGCAGAGCCTCCCGGCCCGCCTTCCGGGCCAGGGCCTCGGCCTCGCGCAGCAGTGCCTGACCATAGCCGTGACCCTGCCGGTCCGGGTGCACCATCACCCGCTTCAGCACGCACCAGTGCGCCTTGAGGTGGAACCGGTTGTCGGTGAGGACGAGCAGCGCGATCAACTCGTCGCCGTCGTACCCGACCAGCAGCCGGTCCGGCCCGTCAGCCGCCTCGCGGAGGGTGGCCAGCGCGAACGGCCGGACGTCGTCCTCGGTGACCGGTCCGACGAACCCGACCGCGCCGCCGGCGTTGGTCACCGCCGTCCACAGGGTGACGATCTCGTCGCGCAACTCGGGGGTCGACGGCGGATCGACCACGAAGCGGATGCCCACGCCGGCCATCCTCGTCTGCTTCGTCGGCGCCCCCGCCGCCCCGCGCGCCGGGCGTGACGCCGCTAACAGCGGCCGGTCGTCGCCGGATCCGCGCAACCCGCCGGGCGGCACATCATGTCGTCGGCCGCCCCGGGCGAGGGCGGCCGGGCCGAGCTGTGCGGGAGAGGGGAGTCGAACCCCTACGCCCGAAGGCACAGGAACCTAAATCCTGCGTGGCTGCCATTACACCACTCCCGCTCGCGCTCAAAGTCTAGACCGCGGCCGGGCTCAGTCCAGGCCGAGGTCCCGGCGGAGTTTGGCGACGTGTCCGGTGGCCTTGACGTTGTAGAGCGCCCGTTCGATCCGGCCCTCCTCGTCGATGACGAACGTCGAGCGGATCACCCCGGTGATCGTCCGGCCGTACGACTGCTTCTCCCCGTACGCCCCGTACGCGGTGAGTACCGCCTTGTCCGGGTCCGAGACCAGCGGGAACGTGATGGCGTCCCGGTCCCGGAACTTCGCCAGCGCCGTCGGGGAGTCCGGTGAGATGCCGACCACCTCGTAACCGGCGGCCTGGAGCGAGGCGAGCGAATCCCGGAAGTCACATGCCTGCTTGGTACAGCCCGGCGTCATCGCCTTCGGGTAGGCGTAGAGCACCACCTTGCGGCCACGCAGTTCCTTGAGCGAGAGCGTCTCCCCGGCGTCGGTGAGCAGCGCGAAGTCGGGCGCGGAGTCCCCGGGGGCGAGGCGGGTCGGCGAGGTCATGGCCATGACCCTATCGCCAGATGGACCGCAGATTGCGGTTGGTGTACAGCTCTTGCAAAATCTTGGCAATAACGATCGACGGCTTCTAGGCTGAGCCGGCCGGCGGGGCAGATCCCGCGCCGGCATCCGGGAGGTGGCGTGGAAAACCTGGCAATGCACATCTCGAACGGGATCGTCAACGGTCCCGTCGCTGCGGCCTTCGGGGCATTGGCCCTGGTGGCGCTCGCGCTGTGCGTGTTCCGTAGTCGGCAGGACCTGGACGACCGACTGGCCCCGATGGCCGGCCTGGTCGCCGCGTTCATCTTCGCCGTCCAGATGCTCAACTTCCCGATCTTCACGGGCGCGGTCAGCGGCCACCTGCTCGGCGGGGCACTCGCCGCGGTCCTGGTCGGGCCCTGGGTCGGTGCGCTCTGCGTCGCGGTGGTGCTGATCGTGCAGTCGCTGATCTTCGGCGACGGCGGGGTGGCGATGCTCGGCCTCAACATCACCAACATGGCGCTGATCGGTGTCGCGGTCGCGTACCTGCTGGTCGCGCTCCTGCTGCGGATCCTGCCGCGTACGGTCAGCGGGCTGGCGGTCACCGCGTTCGTCGCCTCGGTGCTCAGCGTGCTGGTCGCCTCGCAGGGCTTCGTCCTCCAGTACTGGCTGGGTGGCACCACCGACGTCGGCAACAGCATCGGCGGGCTGGCCGGCACGATGGCCGCGGCACACCTGCTGATCGGTGTCGGCGAGGGCCTGATCACCGCGACCACGGTGGTCACCGTGGCGAAGGTCCGCCCCGACCTGGTCTACGCGCTGCGCTCACTGCGCCCCCTGTCGACCGCCCGCGAGTTCCCGGTGCCCGGAGGTGCCCGATGACGATCGGCGGAACCCGACTGACCGTGCGCTCCGGCGCCTTCATTCTCGGCGGCCTGCTGGTCGCCCTGCTGCTGGCCGGAGTGGTGAGCAACTTCGCCTCGGCCCACCCGGACGGCCTGGACTCGTCGCTGCGCGAGGGCTGCACCTTCGACGCGGACGACAACATCACCGGCGGTAGCTGCCCGGCGCAGGAGACCAAGGACCACGAGCTGGCCGACTCGCCGCTGGCCGACTACGGCGTCAAGGGCGTCGACAACGGGTATCTCTCCACCGGCCTCTCCGGGGTACTCGGCGTGCTGATCACCTTCGCCGTCGGCGGCGGCCTGTTCTGGCTGACCCGACGCCGCTCCGCCACCGCCACTGTCACCGCCGGCACCGGCACTGTCGGCACGGCCGGGAGTGCGGGCGGGGGCGGCGTCACCACCGGTACCCCCACACCCCGGCCCGGGGACACCTCGACCCCGACCGGCGCCGGCCGTACCGGCACCGACGGCAGCGAGTAGGAGTACGCGGATGGGAGCCGGGCACGCGCACGTGCTCTACCGGGAGCGGACGTCGGCGGTGCACCGGCTGCCACCCGAGGTCAAGATCGCGGCGATGGTGGTCTTCACCCTCGCCGTGGTCGCGACCCCCCGGGAGGCGTTCTGGGCGTTCGGCGGCTATCTCGGGCTGCTACTGCTGGTGGCGGCGGTCTCCCGGGTCGGGCTGGGCTGGCTGGCCAGCCGGTCGTTGATCGAGCTGCCGTTCGTGGTCTTCGCGTTCGCGCTGCCGTTCCTCGGTACCGGCGAGCAGGTGACCTGGCTGGGGCTGGAACTCTCCGTCGACGGCCTCTACGGCGGCTGGAACATCCTGGCCAAGGGCACCCTGGGGGTGCTGGCGTCGCTGCTGCTCGCCGGTAC
This sequence comes from Plantactinospora endophytica, assembly GCF_016862915.1. Taxonomy (GTDB): domain Bacteria; phylum Actinomycetota; class Actinomycetes; order Mycobacteriales; family Micromonosporaceae; genus Plantactinospora; species Plantactinospora endophytica. Next base: position 121,340 of record NZ_BONW01000003.1, read on the forward strand.
CACCACCATGCGGGACCTGATCCTCGGCCTGGACCGGCTGCACTGCCCGCAGATCCTCACCCAGATCGCCACCTTCATGCTGCGCTATCTCGACGTCCTGGTCGGCGAGGCGCGGCGGATGCGGGTCGCCCGGATCTCCCGGGGCGACGACCCCCGGTTCCTGTGGCAGTTGCGCGGCTTCGCCGCCGGGGTCGGCGCGCTCTTCCTGCGCGCCTTCGAGCGCGGCGAGCGGGTCTACCTGGCGATGGTGTCCCGGGGCTACCAGGGCCGGATGCCGGGAGTGTGGCTGGCCACCGGCGCGGCCACCACCCGGCACTGGCTGGTCGCGGCGACGGTGCCGCTCGCCGCGACCGGCATCGCCGCCGCTGCGGTCGTGCTGGGATGATCGGGTACGTGGACACCGTTCCCGGCGCCGCCGCGCCGTCCCTCGACGTACGCGGCGTGCGGTTCAGCTACCCCGACGGGCAGGTCGCGCTGCGCGGCGTCGACCTGACCGTTCCGCGCGGCGAGCGGGTCGCGCTGCTCGGCCCGAACGGCGCCGGCAAGACGACCCTGGTACTGCACCTGAACGGGATCCTCGCGGGCGGCGACGGCACGGTCACCGTCGGCGGGCTGACCGTGGACCGGGACCGGAACACCCTGGCCGAGATCCGCCGCCGGGTCGGCATCGTCTTCCAGGACCCCGACGACCAGCTCTTCCTGCCCACGGTGGCCGAGGACGTGGCGTTCGGCCCGGCCAACCTGGGCCTGCGTGGCGCCGAACTGGCCGCCCGGGTCACCGAGGCGCTGGACGCGGTCGGGATGGCCGAGCACCGGGACCGGGCGCCGCAACACCTCTCCTTCGGGCAGCGCCGCCGAGTGGCGGTCGCCACCGTACTGGCCATGCGTCCGGAGATCCTCGTCCTGGACGAGCCCTCCTCCAACCTCGATCCGGCCGCCCGGCGCGAGCTGGCCGGAATCCTGCGCCGGTTGCCGGTGACCCTGCTGATGGTCACCCACGACCTGCCGTACGCGCTGGAGCTCTGCGACCGGTCGGTGATCCTGGACACCGGTCGGATCGTCGCCGACGGGGCGACCGCACAGCTCCTCGCCGACGGCGAACTGCTCGCCCGGCACCGCCTGGAGCTGCCGTACGGCTTCGACCCGGCGGTGGCCGCCCGGCAACTCGCCGGCAACGGCTGAGCCGCCCCGGTACGCCACCACGCGCCGCCGACCCGTTGACGGCTAACCGCTGATCGCCGGCTCGTCGGTACGCCGTCCGTCGACGGTGGAACCGGTCTTGTCGATCGACTGCTCGTCGTCCTGGCGGTCGTCGACCGGCAGGGCGACGGACCACCGGCGGGTCGGGCGACGGCGCGGGCGGGGGCCGGCCGCGACGGTGCCGGACGACCGGCCGGTGGCGCGCAGGCGCAGTACACCGGCGACGGCCAGCCCGCCGCCGACCGCGATCACCACCGCGACCAGGACCCGGGCCGACTGTGCCGGCCACGGCACCGGGACCACCGAGCGCAGGAAGACCGCCGCGTTGGTCACTCCGGTGAAGAGCGCCAGGCAGGTACCGGCCAGCGCCAGCGCGAAGTCGCCGGCCGGTCGCCGGGTCAGCGCGTACGCCCCGGCGGCCAGCGCGGCGGCGCCGGTCAGGGTCGGCCAGAGCTGCCCGGTGACCAGTCCGAGCAGCATCCCGCCGAGCCCGGCGTCGGCGCCCCGGGCCAGCGCGTAGGCGATCGCCGCCAGCCCGCCGGCACCGGCGAGCCCGGCCAGCGCGACGGTGGCCCGGCGCCCCGGTCGGGAGGCCCGGGGCAGCAGCCCCAGCACGCCGACCACGAGTACGCCGAGCAGGCTGGCGCTCCACCAGGGCAACGGGTCCGGCGGCGGCAGCCAGTCCAGCGTGCCGCGCAGTTCCATCCCGCGCAGGCCGGCGCGCAGCGGCACCACCCAGTCCCGGACCCGGTGCGGCCGGTCCGGGGCGGCGGCGACTCCGGCCGGCGGGGCGTCCTCCAACCAGCGGGCGCGCTGGTCGTGCCAACGCACCACGGGCTCGCTGCCGACCCGTCGCCACGACGGTGCCCGGGTCGGGTCGGCTCCGGCCGGCAGCGGGGTGTCCCCGGCGAGGGTCCGGTTCAGGTACGTCGCCGGGGAGGCCGTGTTCTCGTAGACGCCGTCGGGGCGGATCTCCAGGTACGGCTCGCCGGCATAGCCCAGCACCTCGACCGTACGACCCGTCCGGTTCTCCAGTTCGAGTCGGGCGCCCGCCTCCACCACCCGCACCCGCAGCCCCGGCTCGGCCGGGGTCACCCCGGTGACCTCGGTGCGGTAGTTGGTGCCGTCGGGGGTGTCGGCGGCGTGCGCGGCGGCCGGTGTCGCCGAGGCGAGCACCGCGAGCAGGCCCACGACCAGGGCGAACGCGACCCGCCGGAGCAGGAGGCGACGTCCGGCGTCGGCGCGGATCGTTCGCCGCCCGCCGCCACGGCCGCGGGTCATCCGCCGGCCGCCGCCACCGCTGCGGGTCATCCGCCGGCCGCCGCCACCGCTGCGGGTCATCCGCCGGCCGCCGCCACCGCTGCG
>NZ_BONW01000004.1 GCF_016862915.1 Plantactinospora endophytica
GGGTCATCCGCCGGCCGCCGCCACCGCTGCGGGTCATCCGCCGGCCGCCGCCACCGCTGCGGGTCATCCGCCGGCCGCCGCCACCGCTGCGGTGATCGCCTCTGCGCTGGCCTGCACCTGCTTGCCGGCGACCAGCACCGTCGGCGTGCCGGTCACTCCGGCCCGGGCCGCCTCGTCGGTCACGTGCTCCGTCCACTTCTCGAAGGTATTCTTCCGGACGCAGTTGCGGAAACTGTCCCCGGCCAGCCCGATGCTGGTGGCGACCTCGACGAGCTGATCGTCACTCAGTCCGGCGCTGCCCTCCGGCGGCTGCCGGTCGAACAGCGCCTTCGCGTAGTCCCGGAACTTGCCGCTCTGCGCGGCACAGCCGGACGCGGCGGACGACCTGGTCGAGTACTCGGTGCTGGAGAAGCGGTTGAGGAACGCCACCGGGTGGTACGTGACACGTACCTTGTTCTGGGCGACGAGTTGGTCGAGGGTGCCGCCGGCCTGCTGCTCGAAGGTGCGGCAGATCGGGCAGATGAAGTCCTCGTAGACGTCGACGTTGACCGGCCCGGAGCCGAGCACGATGCCGGTACCCTCCGGGTTGGCCCCGCCCGGCGGGGTGAAGTCGCCGGAGTCCTGGCTGGCCGAGACGCCCCAGCCGATCAGCCCGGCGATGATCAGCACGATGACCGCGCCCACCGAGGTCCACAGCGTGCGCTTGCGGCGCCGCTCCCGGGCCATCTCTTCGCGTACGACCCGGGCGGGCCGGCGTTGACCCTTGCGGTTCCGGTCAGTCATCGCTCTCTTCCTCCTCCTCCGGCGCCTCCGGTGGCCGACCGAGCGCCGCATCCACCGAGAGCGGGGTACGCGGCCAGCGCAGCAGGAAGCCGGCGAGCACCAGGAACCCCAGGTCGCGGAGGACCTCCGTGCCGTACGTCGGGTCCTGTCCGGCGGCGAGGTCCCCGCCGCTGCCGAAGCAGCCGCAGTCGATGGCGAGCCCGCGCGCCCAGGCCGAGGCGATCCCCGCGATGAAGATCACAAGAAGTCCCGCCGAGATCCCGGCGGCCAGCCTGGTGGCGAGGCCGACCAGCAGGATCAGCCCGAGGGCGAGTTCCACGAACGGCAGCGCCGCGCCGATCACCACCGCCAGGTCGTACGGGAAGATCTTGTACGCGTTGACGGCCCGGCCGGAGGCGGCGAGGTCACCGACCTTGGATCCGCCGGCGGTCAGCCACACGGCGGCGAGGCCCAGCCGGGCCGCCGTACCGAGCCACGGTCGGACGGCCGGCCAGCGGCTGCCGCCCGGCGCCGGGGTGCTTGCTGTGGTCCGCTCAGTCACAGTCATTAGTCGTCGTGCTCGGTGGCAGGGTTTCCGGTGCTGGTGTGGCGTCGGTCATCCGGGACGCCGTCACGCTGGGATCGCGCTCACCTACGGTACGTGGGCATTACGCTGATAGGTGGGCGATCCTGGGCATAACTCCTCGATCGCCAGCTCCTCCGGCCACGGGATGGCCGGGCCGATCGGACGCGGGTCCGTGTCACTCGGATGTGCCGGGAACTTTTTCGGCCCCGGCGCCGACTACTCGTCCATGGCGATCGACGGGACCAGGCTCGCGCCGCGAGCCGACGACGACCTCCGTGCCACCCGGCCGGGCGGCCGGCGTGCGGTGGCCGGCCGCAGCCCGCGCCACTCCACGCCCTTTGCCGCTCTGCCGGCCGTGGATCTGCTGGCCGCCGCTGTGACCGAGGCGGACCAGGCGTGACCCGAGGTCGCGCTTGGCCGGGGTGGTCGGCCACGATATCGGGCATGATTGCTGCGAATCGTCGTTGGTTGGCCCGCGCCGGTGCCAGTCTCGGCCTGCTGCTGGCCGCCCTCGCCCTGCTGCTCGGCCCGGCCGCCCCGGCCAGCGCGCACGCCGTACTGGTGAGCAGCAGCCCGGCCGCCGAGGTGGTGCTGCCCAACTCGCCCGCCGAGGTGGTGCTCACCTTCAGCGAGGCCGTCCGTGAGGTACCGGACAAGATCCGGGTACTCGGACCGGACGGTGCCCGGGTGGACCGGGGCGAACCGACCTTCAACGGTGCGGTGATCACCATCCCGGTCGACCCGGCCGGAGCACGCGGCAGCTATCTGGTCAGCTATCGGGTGATCTCGGCCGACAACCACCCGGTGGCCGGCGCGTACACCTACTCCGTCGGTGCCCCGTCGACGCCGCCGTCCGCCGCCGGCGGCGACGAGATCCATCCGGTGGTCGGCGCGGCGGTACGCGTCTTCAAGGGCATCGGGTACGCCGGCCTGCTGCTGCTGATCGGCCCGGTGATGGTACTCAGCCTGCTCTGGCCCCGGCGGCTCGACCGGCGAGGCCCGGCCCGGCTGATCTGGACCGGCATGGGGCTGATCGCGCTCGCCACGCTCGCCGGGATCTGGCTCCAGGTGCCGTACACCACCGGAGGTGGCCCGTTCGCGGTCAGCGGCAGCGCGCTGACCGACGTACTCGGCAGCACCTTCGGCGCCGCCCACCTGGTCCGGCTCGGCATCCTGGCCGCAGCGGCGATCCTGCTCCGCCCGTTGATCGAAGGCCGGGCCGGTCGTGGCGACCAGATCCTGCTCACCGTGCTCGGCGTGGCCGGCCTGGGTACCTGGCCGATCGCGGGGCACGCGGCGGCCTCGCCGGTACCGGCCGTCTCCGTCGTGGTCGACAGCGTGCACCTGGCCGGGATGGCGGTGTGGCTCGGTGGACTGGTCATGCTGGGCGGGTTCCTGCTCCGCCGGGCCAACGACCGGGAACTCGACGCGATCCTGCCGGTCTGGTCCCGCTGGGCGACGGTGGCCGTCTCCGCACTGCTGCTGGCCGGCGTCGTCCAGGCCCTGATCGAGGTGGCCACGCCGTCGGCGCTGGTGTCCACCACCTACGGCCGGCTGATCATCGCGAAGGTGGTGCTCTTCGCGGCGGTGATCGCGGTGGCCGCGTACTCCCGGCAACTGGTCCGGCGCCGGCTCCTCGCCGACGACCCGGCCGAGCCCGACGACGGCGACGGGTACCAGCCCGACGCCGACGGTTACCCGTCGGACGACGACGGTTATCCGCCGGCCGACGACGCGCACGGGCCGGGGGACGGGTCAGAGCGGGCGGGGACAGGCGACGGTGACGGCGTCGAGCCGGGTGGCGTGGTCGAACGGAACGGTCGGGACGTAATTGCGATGCCGGGGCCGGCCCGCGTCGCCGCCTCGGCCACCGCCACCGCCGTACTCGTCGACGACGCTCCCCGGCCGGCCGGATCGGCTCGGCGGATCCGGCGGGCGGTCTGGGTGGAACTCGCCATCACCGCGGTCGTGCTGGCCCTCTCCGCCGTACTGGTGCAGACGCCGCCGGCCCGCACCGCAGGCGAGTACGCCGATGCCGGCGGGCCGGGCTACTACACCACCACGCTGACCAGCTCGCTCTACTCGTTGCAGGTCGAGGTGGATCCGGCCGGCACCGGCAGCAACTCGGTCCACCTGTACGCCTACACCCCGGACAACAAGCCGCTGCCGGTGGTCGAGTGGCGGGCCACGGCGGCGTTGCCGGACCAGGGTGTCGAGCCGATCGAGGTTCCGCTGCTGCCGCTCACCGACAACCACGCCACCGGCGAGATCAGCCTGCCGAGGGCGGGCAACTGGCAGCTCAGTTTCACCGTCCGGATCTCGGACATCGACCAGGCAACGGTGAGCAGCACCGTGCCTATCAACTAGAGAGGTACATCATGATCCGTCACCGTCGGGCCGCGCGCGCCGCGGCTCTCGTCCTCGGAGCCGCCGTGGTCGGCGTGTTCGGGCTGGCCTCGGCGGCCTCCGCGCACGTCACGGTGAACCCGAGGGAGGCGACCCAGGGCGGTTACGGTCGCGTGGCCTTCCGGGTACCGAACGAGAGCGACACCGCGTCGACCATCAAGCTGGAGGTGGCGTTCCCCGAGGACGCCCCGCTCGCGTCGGTCTCCACCATGCCGGTGCCCGGTTGGACGGTGGCGATCGAGAAGCGCAAGGTGAACCCGCCGGTGGAGGTGCACGGCAGCCAGGTCGGCGAGGTGGTGTCCAAGATCACCTGGACGGCGCCCGCGAACGCCGGGGTCAAGCCGGGAGAGTTCCAGGAGTTCCCGGTCTCGATGGGACCGCTGCCGGAGGTCAAGCAGATCGTGTTCCGGGTCCTCCAGCACTACTCGGACGGCGAGACGTCGCGCTGGATCGAGCCGCCGGCCGCCGACGGTACCGAGCCGGAGAACGATCCCGCTCCGGTGCTGAAGCTGCTGCCGGCCGCCGATGGTGGCGACGCGCCGTCGACCGCCGGGCCGGCCGTGGTCCAGCAGCCCGCCGCGTCGGCGAGCGAGGAGGACGAGGGGAATTCGGCCGCGCTGGGCGTGGCGATCGCCGGCCTGGTCGCGGGCCTCGCCGGGCTGGCGCTGGGCGGGCTGGCCTTCGCCCGTACCCGCCGGGAGACCGCGCCGCCCGCCGCCTGATCCGACGGCGCCCCGCGCGCTCTCCTCTCCGACGTTCCCGGTGTCCGGCACTTCCAGTGCTCCGGTGCGCTGTTCGATCTGTTGGCCGCTGGCCCGTTGGCAATACTGCCGACGGGCCAGCGGCGTTTTCGGCCGATAATCCGTGTTGAAGCGATTTCGCTCGGTATGGTCGTCGGGTACTGCGACCCCACCGCCGGACCTGCGACGTCGTCGGCGAGTACCGCGACCGGAGAGAATAGGGACACCCATGCGCTTCGTGCGGCTGATCGCCGGGATACTCCTGCTCACGATCGGGCTGCCGATGCTCCTCGTCGGCGGTGCGCTGTGGACGGTGTCCGAGCGGCGGGGCGCCGACGGTGCCTTCGCCGGCACACTCGACCGGGTCGAGACCGCCGGGCACGCCGTCGTCGTACCCGACCTGGCCGCGATGCTGGACCGGGAGGCGCCGCTCCTGCCGGCCGGTCGTACCGGGCTGCGGATCGTCGCACGTACCGGGGCGGAACCGGCGTTCGTCGGCCTCGCACCCGCCGCCGAGGTCTCGACCTACCTCGCCAACTCGCCGTACGCCCGGATCGACCGGGTCAGCGTGACCCGTGGAACCCTGCCGGTACGGGTCACCCCGGCCGACGAGCCCGGCACACCGGCCCTGCCCGGGCTGCCCGGGGCACAGGACCTGTGGATCCGGGGCGGCCTGGGGACGTTGGACCTGACCGCCGACGAGCTACGCGCACCCCGGCTCAGCCTGGTCGTCATGCGCCCGGACGCGGCGGCCGGTGTCGCCGCCGAGCTGCGTGCCGAGGTACGCCCCGGCTGGCTCGACCCGTTCACCTGGACTGCGCTGACCGCCGGCGGCCTGCTCGTGCTGCTCGGTATCGCGCTGCTGGCCCGACCGGTGCGCCCCCGCGAGGTGGTCTTCGTCGTCGAGCCCAGCCAGGTGCCGGAACTTGCCGCGCGGCTCGGCGTCCCCGCGCTGGACGAGGTCGGACGCAGCGTCCCCGCACTGAACGAGGTCGGACGCAGCGTCCCCGCGCTAGACGAGGTCGGACGCAGCGCCCCCGCACTGAACGAGGTCGGACCTACCCCGGACCGGGCCGACCTGACCCCCGACCGGCAGCCCGGCGAGCCGCTGGACCGCCCCGGCGAGCGGTTGGACCGCCCTGGTGAGCGGCTCGACCGTCCCGGGGAGCGGTCGAACCGGCCGGCGACGCTCGCGGACGTACTGACGCCGACCGGCGGCACCACGGCGCGGGAATCCGCCACCGAACCGGCTGTACGCCTGGTGTGGCCGCCGATGAATCCGGCGGCCGATCCCGTGCTCCGACCCGCGACGCCGCCCCGTCCCGTGCCGGTGCCCGATGTTCCGACCGGTGCCACGGAGGTGGCGCCTGTCGCCGGAATGGTGGCCGAGTCTTCCGGGACGGCAGTGGGGTCCGCGACGGCGGTCAGCTTCGGTACGGCGGCGGGGTCTGCGACGGCAGTTGGCTCCGGGACGGCAGTCGGGTCCAGGGCGGCGGTTAACTCCGGGGCGGCGGTTGGCGTTTCGGACGGTGCTGCCGGATCGCTCGGCTGCACCGTCGCGGCGCGATCTGCTCGTGCCCCGGCCCCGGCCCCGGCCCCGGCTCCCGCGCCGGTGCCCGCTCCGCCGCCCGCACCGGTACCGGCGCCCTCGCCGACGCCGCCGTTGCCGGTGCCAGCACCACCGATGCCGGCACCGCCCAGGCCGGCACCCGTCCCAGCCGCCGGCACCGCACCGCGGGCGGTGCGAGGTTCCGTGGTACCGGCGCGACGACCGACAGCGCACCCGGGACACGTGCCCGGGTCGGTGGCCCCGTTCGGGCCCGGTCCGGCTGCCGCAGCCGCGTCCCCACCTGACCCGGCTGCTGTGCCCGCGTTCGGCCCTGCTCCGGCTGCTGTACCCGGAGCGGCGGCGATCGGGGACGGCCGGGTGCCGGGGGTCGCGTTGCGTCCGGCCACCCCGGGTACGGCGGGCTACGACGCCGGGCAGGTGCGTACGACGCGTACCGCCCTGAACCGGCCGAAGGGCTACGAGCCGGCGACCCGGTCGGCCGCGATGGACGGTACGCCGGGACGGCACAACGCCAGTGTGACGGCGGGTGAAGCGGCGGTGGCCCCGGAGGACGAGCCGGCCCGGCGAGGTGTCGACATCAGGCGGCCCAGTCCGACCACGACGTCCCGCTGACCGACCGCCCCGGTGTGGATCACCGGGCAGCAGTTCCCGAGGCGGTCGATCGCGGACTGAGGTCGACTGCGGAGGTGGCGGTGAAACCCCTGTCGGGTGGGCCGGCGCTGGGGCGTCGGCGGCGTGCTGAAGGTGGACGGCAGGTGGCCCCCCGCGCTGCCGACACGGGGGGCCACCTTCACCGGGGGATCGGTGTACCGAAGGGACGTTTCAGGTGTTGTCCCTAGATTAACCGCATCGAGACGTACTAGATAGATCTGTCCATTTGGTGCAAGTTCTGCTACTGCCGGATACTTGGTTCGTGTTTCGGGACCTCGACAGCGGTACCCGGGTCCGGCGACTTGCTCCGGATCGGCAGTACGAACAGCAGCAGCAGCGCGAAGAGCACGTAGAGATTCCGCAGCAGGAACTCGCCGGGCGCGTTCGTACGGTCGAAGGCACGTCCCCAGTCGTAGTAGGAGACCACTCCGTACACGATCACTGCGGTGACCAGCGCGGCGAGCGACAGCAGCGCGATCCTGCGGCGCCGCGCGCCCGCTCCGGCGGCCGGACCGGTGGGCCGTAGTGCGGCGTCGACCAGCACCACCACGGCGGGGATGAACCAGTACGCGTGGTGGGTCCAGGTGATCGGGCTCACCAGTACGGCGACCAGGCCGGTCAGGGTGAGCCCGGCGACCTCGTCCCCGGCCCGCGCGGCCCGGGCCGCCCGCCACAGCCCGTACGCCGCGATGGCGACCGCGAGCACCAACCAGAGCACCTGGTTCGGCTTCTCGGGAGTGGTGAACCGGCTGAGCAGCCCGAACAGCGACTGGTTGCCGGTGTAGTCGGGCCGGCCGACCCGGTCGGTCAGCCAGAGTTCGTGGGTCCAGAACCGCCAGGAGTCACTCGGCGCGATCGCCGCCGCCAGCAGCGTCGCGCCGGCAGCGGTCGCGCTGGAGACCAGCGCCGCCCGCCACCGCCGGGTGGCGAGCAGGTAGACGATGAAGATCCCCGGATAGAGCTTGAGCGCCGTCGCCAGCCCGATGCCGACGCCGGCCCAGCGCGAGTTCCGGGGTACGGCAAAGAGCAGGTCGGCCAGGACCAGCACCACGAGCAGCATGTTGATCTGCCCGAAGACGATGGTCTCCCGGGTGCTCTCCACGGCGAAGACGAGCGGTACGGCCAGCCCGGCCGCGAACCACCGGGAGACCCCGTACCGGTCGGCGACCGAGGAGACGAGCCACCAGGTGGTCACCAGCAGCGCGAGTACGGTCAGCGCGGTGAAGAGGACGACGGTGACCCCGATGCGCAGCCCGGCGAAGGGGCGCAGCAGCAGAGCGGTGAAGGGCGGATAGGTGAAGAACAGCTCCTGCTGCACCGGGTCGGGCTGGGCGTAGTCGTACAGCGGGTTGCCGTCCGCCCACCAGCGCATCGCGCTCATGTAGATCTTGAGGTCGAAGAAGTCGTGCGGGGTACTGGCCAGATAGAGCAGCGGCACCGCCGCGGCGACCAGCACGACGACGATGATCTGGCGTGCGGTGCGGCCGCCGGGATCGTCCTCGTCGGTGGCGGGTGGCGCGGGGGCATCGGCTGGCACGGGAAAACCCTAGCGGGCCGTTCTGTCCACAGCGTTGAGGCGCGGGTCGCAGGGCTACGCGTAGTCTGATCGTCGTGGCTGATCTTCTCGTCTGGGTCGACTGTGAGATGACCGGGCTCGACCTTGGCAAGGATGCCTTGATCGAGGTCGCCGCGCTCGTCACCGACCGTGACCTCAACGTGCTCGGCGAGGGTGTCGACGTGGTGATCCACGCCGACGAGCAGGCGTTGGCGGGGATGCCGGAAATTGTCCGCGCGATGCACGAACGGTCGGGTCTGACCGAGGAGGCACGTCGGTCGACGGTGAGCCTGCGCGAGGCCGAGGACCTGGTCCTCGAGTACGTCACATCGTTCGTCAAGGATCCGCGTACCGCGCCGCTGTGTGGCAACTCCATCGCCACCGACCGTGGCTTCCTGGTCCGTGACATGCCACGACTCGACGCCCACCTGCACTACCGCATGATCGACGTCTCGTCGATCAAGGAGCTGTGCCGCCGCTGGTACCCCCGGGTCTACTTCGGCCAGCCCGCGAAGGGGCTGGCTCACCGGGCCCTGGCCGACGTCCGGGAGAGCATCCGGGAACTGGAGTACTACCGGCGGACGGTCTTCGTACCGCTGCCCGGGCCGGACGTCGACACCGCCAAGGCCATCGCCGCCGAGCTCTGACCGCCTCCTGGTCGGACTGTCCGGGCATTCCGCCCCATCGTCGTCGTCCCGGGTCGTGCGCGACCCGAGGGCGCAACCCGGTCGACGGCCGGGGGAGGGGTGTGGCTATCATTGGTCGTCGCCCCGCCGGGTCTGGTGATCCGGATGTGGCAGATGTTCCAGCTCAAACTGAACATGGTGGCTGTAGCTCAGTTGGCAGAGCACCGGGTTGTGGTCCCGGGTGTCGTGGGTTCAAATCCCATCAGTCACCCTCGTATTGGATCTTCAGATCCGCAGGTCAGGCTCCCTCGGTCGAGGGAGCCTTGATCGTTTTAGGGGCCATCTGGGGGCATTTCGGGGGCAGCATACGGAACGCCCCCGCCCTCCCCTCAGGTATCCGAGGAGGGGGCGGGGGCTATGCCGTGGCGGATGTCCGGCCGTGGCGGATGCCTGGCTGGCTCAGCCCGTGGTGGTGGCTTCGGTGGTCGGCTCGGTGCTCGGGGTGGCCGCCGTCTCGCCGGCCGGGATCGCGCTGCCCTTGACGTACTGGTCCCAGCTCATGTTCCAGTCGGTCCAGCCGTTGCCGTTCTCCAGCTTGCGTTCGGTGCCCTTGACCTGGATCGGGTCGCCGACCCGGGTCTGGTTGAACAGCCAGTTCGCGTTGGCGGTCGACATGTTCACGCAGCCGTGCGACACGTTCGTACGCCCCTGCGAGGCGACGGACCACGGCGCGGCGTGGATGAACTCGCCACCCCAGGTGAGCCGCTGGGCGTACTCGATGTCGGTGATGTAGCGGTTCGCCGGGTTCGGGTCGTCCATCGTGTTGAAGACGGTCTTCTTCAGCTTCTCGATGACCACCATCGTGCCGCTGGAGGACGGCGTGCTCTTCTTGCCGAGGCTGATCGGGATCGTCTTGATGACCTTGCCGTCCCGCTTGACCGTCATCTTCTTGGTCTTGTTGTCGACGGTCATCACCACCGCCGGTCCGGTCTTGATGTCGACGGTCAGGTCGGAGCGGCCGTACCAGCCGCCGCCCATCGGCAGCCCGCCGGCCTGGATCTTGTAGAAAATCTTGGTGTTGGCCTTCCAGTACGTCTTCGGGCGGTAGCGCACCTCGGTCGGGCTGACCCAGTGCCAGATCCCCTCCTGGGCCGGGGTGGCCCGGACGGTCATCCGGCGCTGCACGTCGTCCCGGTAGTCCTCCGGTACGGCTCGGCTGAACTTGACGATCAACGGCATGCCGACGCCGACCGTCTGGCCGTCGCCGAGGAAGCTGGTCACCCGGATCTGCTTGCCGGGCTTGGCCATCGTGGTGAAGGTGCTGGTGGTCGTCGCCGGCTTACCGTCGTCGCCGGTCGCGGTCACGGTCGCGGTGTACGTCGTACCGTATTCCAGCGCCTTTTCCGGCAACCAGGTCCCGGCGCCGGTGACCGCGCCCTTGACAGCCTCACCGGCCGCGTTCTTGACCTCGACGGCCGTCTCGACGGCATCCTTGCTGTTGAAGGCGATCTCCGCGGAGGCCGGTACGTCCTTGGCGTCGGCGGCCGGCGCAGTGATCGCGGCCGAGGCCTTCGGCTTCTCCTCGGCCTCGCTGCCGCCCTGGAAGGACGGCCCGCCGCCCTGCTCGCCGGCCTTCGTGCAGGCGGTCGCGGTGAACGCCAGGGCGCCGGCGAGCACGACTGCGGCCAGAGCCCGGAACGGCGCGGGTCGGCGTGTCGCCGAACCCGGGTCGGAGGTACGACGGGTCACCTGATCTCGGCCTGCTCGCATGATCCCCTCACAAGGCTGGTTTCCACAGCGGTACCCACTCGGTCCCCACGGTCATCCTCTCCCAATGACGCTCGTGAGCAAGTTTTCGTTTGCTGCCGTGCCGTAGAACACCATCGGACAGGGTCGATTTAGCCGCTTAGTGCCGCAAATGTCGACGGGAGGCGTCGGTGGATGTCCCGGGGACGTTCCCTCGGTCCGGCGGTCAGGCGCCGAGGTCGGCCGGGACCGGCAGCGCGCTGCCCTTGACGTACTCCTTCCAGGGCAGGTTCCAGGCGGTCCAGCCGTTGCCGGAGACCAGTTTCCGTTCGGTGCCGCTGATGGTCACCGGGTCGCCGGTCTTGGTCTTCTCGAAGAGCCAGCGGGCGTTCGCGGTGGACATGTTGACGCAGCCGTGCGACACGTTCCGCCGCCCCTGGTCGCCCACGGACCACGGCGCGGCGTGGATGTACTCCCCGCCCCAGGTGAGGCGCTGGGCGAAGTCGATATCGGTTACGTAACGGTTCGCCGGGTCCGGGTCGTCGCGGGTGTCGAAGACGGTGGACTCCTTCTTCTCCATCACCACCATGGTGCCGCTCGATGACGGAGTGCTCTTCTTGCCGAGGCTCACCGGGATGGTCCGGATCGCCTTGCCGTCCTCGAGGACGGTCATCTTCTTGGTCTTGTTGTCGACCTTCATCTCGAACCGGTTGCCGATCTTGGCAGTCGCCTTGCGGTCGACGTTGCCGTACCGCCCGTTGCTCAGCGGGATGCCCTCCAGCCCGATCCGTACGTCGAGCGTCGTCCCCGGCTGCCAGTACTCCGGGGCCCGGTAGTAGGCCTGCGTACCGTTGGACACCCAGTGCCAGGCGCCGGGCTGCGGCGGGTTGGACTCGACGAACATCCGCTGCTGCACCTTGGCCCGGTCCTTCTTGGCGATCCCCGGCGAGAACTCCACCACCACCGGCATGGCCACGCCGTAGGTCTTGTCGTCGAAGAGGTAGAGGCCGGAACCGATCACCGACTTCGGCTTGGCCATGGTGGTGAACGAGATGCTCGTGGTCTCGGTCTGCCCCGCCGAGGAGGTCGCGGTGACCTGGGCGTTGTACGTCTTGGCATACTTCAACGGCGCCGCCGGTACCCAGGACGAACCGTCCGGCCGCATCGCGCCCTTGACCGCGCCGCCTCCGGCGAGGGTCAGGCTGACGTTGCTGACCTTGCCGCCCTTGACGCTGGTGCCGATCTCGACACTCACCGGTTGCTTCTTGGCACCGTTGGCCGGAGTGACCGCGAGGTCGAGCGGCTCGGCTGGCGGTGTCGGGGTCGTACTCGCGCCCGCCGCCGCCCCGTCACCGCTCACGAACTGCGGCTTCTCGTCCCCGTCGCCACCGCAGGCCGCTGTTCCCAGCGGCGCGGCGAGCGCCAGAACGATGATCATCGCCCAGTTGCGCGTGCTCCTGCCCATCCCCACCTCGGTCCACTCGAATCCCGGGAGACATCGTGCACTATCGGGGCCACAGTTTTGACCCCGGAGGCTGAAACCCTATGCGTCGATTGTCTTGTTTTGACCGACTCGGCCGAACGGCGGTGGCCGGTGGGGGGAACTGGTTGGAAGCCCCTCGCGCGACCGTGTTAGGGTTTCTCCCGTTGTCAGCGAGCGCCGCTAGCTCAACTGGCAGAGCAGCGGACTCTTAATCCGCGGGTTCGGGGTTCGAGTCCCTGGCGGCGCACAATTGATCAGGGCCCTGACTTGGGATTCTTCCTGGGTCCGGGCCTTTTTCATGTTTCGTGCCGTGGCCGAGTGCTCGACGGGTGCTCGAAAGCCGTCGGACGGACACTGCGGGTGCCGGATTCCCTGTCGCTGGCGCGGACAAGATCGGCAGGTGGCGTTGGTGACCGGGCGGCGCCTCCGGCTGTCAGCCCTGATTGGTCCACGGCCGAGACGGGACTTTGTGGACGAGCCGAGCCTGCATCGGAGTGAGCCGGGGACGGCCGCCGGATGCGGCCGTCCCCGAGGGGTACTGCGGAGCCCGAGCGATTGCCCCGTGGTTCAGCGGTTCGCCGTCCCGCCGCCAGAGGCTGGTGGGACCCGCTCGAACCGTACTCGGCTCAGCCATCCCGGGAGGTCACTGAGCACGTACAGCTCGCCGTGCACGTCGGCGTCGATCGCGGTCGGCTGGATGGGGAAGTTGCCGATCGTGGCGGTCTCGTAGCCGCCCGTGGGCTTGGGGCGTACGGCGAACGCGAGGGTCGAGCAGTAGTCACTCGCGATGTAGGTGCCCCACGCCTCGGGGGTGGCGGACCCTCGGTACACCACGCCGCCGGTCACGGAGCAGCTCTCCGTCATGAAATGTGGGTACTCGAAGACCGGGTCGGTGTACCGCACGCCCGGCCGGCATTGCTCCTGGTCGAAGACCGGGGTGCCCTCCCGGCAGGACCAGCCGAGGTTCGCCCCACGCTGCGACGGGCGGATGTGGTTGATCTCCTCGATCAGGCCCTGGCCGACGTCACCGATCCACAGCGAGCCGTCGACCCGGTCGACGGAGAACCGCCACGGGTTGCGCAGCCCGTAGACCCAGATCTCCGGCCGAGCGCCGCGGGTGCGGACGAACGGGTTGTCGGAGGGTACGCAGTAGGGCTTTGCCCCGCAGGTGCGGTTGACGTCGATCCGTACGATCTTGCCGAGCAGGGTGCCGAGATCCTGACCGGACTTGAACGGGTCGTTCGCGTGGCCGCCGTCGCCGAGGGACCAGTAGAGGTAGCCGTCGCGGCCGAACGCCACCTGTCCGCCGTTGTGGTTGCCGTACTCGGCGTGCGGCTGGGTCAGCAGCACCTGCAGCCGTGCGGGAGCGCCGAGGGGCACTCGCGCCAGGGTCAGCTCGCCGGCCGGCAGGCTCGTGTAGGCCACGTAGAGGATCCCGGTCCGCGCGAAGTTCGGCGCGGGCGTGATGCCGAGGAGGCCACGCTCGTTGTCCGACGTGTCGATCCGGGCGGTCAGGTCGAGCACCGGCTCGGCCGCCAGGCCGGTGTCGGGGTGGTAGGCGCGGACGGTGCCGTTCTTCTCCGCGATCAGCATCCGGCCGTCGGGCAGCCCGGTGATCGCGATCGGACGTTGTAGACCGAAAGCCACCTGTTCGGAGACCACGGTCAGTTCGGCGAGTGGCACCGCTCTGGTGTGGGATGTGCCGGCCGTGGCAGTGTCGGCCACCGACGCCGGTGGCAACAGGAACGCGGACAGGACCAGAACGAGCAGCCCGGCCAGCATGGTGGCCGGGCGACAACGCCGTCGCGACATGTTTCGGCTCCTCGAGCAGGTGGTGTGGAGGACGCGATCTGGGAGCGTTCCCACACTACATCGAGCCCTGCCAATATCCAACCCGCGTGTTGCCGCCCTGGGAGCGCAGCACGTCGGGCCCGTGGTGAGCCGCGATCGTGACGGCGAGCATGTGCTGGGGCGGCGTGCACTGGGGCATGAGGGTGCGTCTCTCGGCCGACGTCCGGGCGTCAGTGGCACACGACCGCCACGTTGAGGAACAGGCAGCAGGAGGTCGAGATGGACAAGGCAACGGCAGACGCCGCGCGAACCGCGATGTCGGGGCCGCCGCGATGACGCCAGGTCACGGGCAACATCTGCTCCAGGACGACGAGTACCAGCCAGCCGAGCAGTACGAGCGGGAACCAGAGATCCCAGGCAGCATTGTCGAACGCGCTCGCGTTTCCGTTTCCGCCGTAGTTGGGGCAATCCTGGTAGCGGGTGACCGGGTCGAGGACCGTCAGCAGCAACGCGATGACCGCGCCGCCGACGAGGCAAACCCAGAAGCCGCTGAGCCGTGACGGGCGCCCACGACCGTTGATCATCAGCTCAGCCTAGGAACACCACCGGTAGCAGTCGCCAGGACCTCTCCCGCCACCCGTGAAGGTCCTGCTCTTGTGCTGGGCGTGAGCAAAACGTTTGGCGGATCACGGCGGACGCTGCTAGTTTTCCTGAGGCCGTGCGAGAGACCGAGGAGGTGGTACCCGTGAACGTTTCGACATGGGTGCTCCCCTCCGGGGTCACGGTCGGGCGGTAGGTCGTCCGGGAGCGCCGTTCAAGGGCATTCCCGAAAGGTACGACCATGCAATTCACTTCTGAACAACGCTTCGACGACGGCGTCCTCGAACGCGAATTCACCCTCGGCGGGATCCCCGGCATCGTGTGGACGCCCGGATCGGCGCCGGCACCGCTGATCCTGCTCGGCCACCCCGGCGGACTGCCCAAGATGTACCCCCGACTGGTGGCCCGGGCCCGGCACTGCGCGGCGGAGGGCTTCGCCGCGGCCACCATCGAGCTGCCCGGGGGTGGTGCCAGACCCCGTTCCGCCGCTGCCGAGGAGGCCCGCGCCGACCTGCGCCGGGCGCTGGCGGCCGGCGAGCCGGTCGACGACGAGATCGTCGAGCGGCTCGTCCTCCCGCTGGTCGAGCAGGCTGTTCCGGAATGGCGGACGGCGCTGGACGCCCTCCTGTCGCTGCCCGAGATCGGCGGCCCGGTCGGGTACGCGGGAGGGGTGATCGCCATCGGCACCCGGCTGGCGGTGGTCGAGCCGCGCATCTCGGCCGCCCTGCTGTTCGCCGGGAGTTTCGTGCCCCGCAGCATGTTCGAGGAGGCCCGGCAGGTCACCATTCCGCTTCTGGTCCTGCTGCAATGGGACGACGAGGGAAACGACCGGCAGTTGGCCCTGGACCTGTTCGACGCCTTCGGCTCCGAGGAGAAGACGCTGCACGCCAACATGGGCGGGCACACCGGCATCCCGCAGTTCGAGGGAGACGACGGAAACCGCTTCTTCGCCCGGCACCTGAAGTGAGGCCGGACCAGCTCTTGACCCAGTTGGCGCGGGGCTCGGCGTCGTCATCGCCGAGCCGGACGGGTACACCCCGGTCAGCCCTGCTCAGAAGCGGTCGAGACGGCAGCCTGCCAGCATCGGCTCGACGGCACCGTCGACCAGTTCCCGCGCGACCAAACGCCCCACGGCTGCGGCGAGCGTGACCGCGGAGTGCAGCACCGCCACGTAGAGGCCGGGCACCTCGGCGACAGGGCCGACGATCGGCTCGCCGTCGACCGGCATGGGGCGTACGCCGATCCGGGTGCTGAGCAGTTCGATGTTCGCGGCGCCACGGAAGGTGGACCGGACGGCTGCGAGAGTCCGTTCGGGCGAGTCCGCGGCGGCGAGTAGCCGGTCCGCGCCGACCTGCCGGAGGTCGAAGTCCGGGGTGTTGACCACGGTGCGGACCAGGCCTGCCGGTGCGCGGAACCGGAAGAGCGTCGCCGGCGACGGGTGGACCGGAATGCGTACGCCGAGCGGCACGCCCAGCTCGGCCGTGGCCACCCCTGCCGCGAGCACCACGGTCGTACCGGAGAGGGGTCCGGCGGCCGTCTCGACCCCGACAACCCGACCCGCAGCATCCCGGCGGACCGCGGTGACCGGCGTGTCCGGCTGGACCCGGGCGCCGTGGGCGCGAGCGCCCGTGACCAGCCGCTCGGTCACGCCCACCGGGTCGACGGAGCCGTCACCGGGCGCCCAGACGGCCCACTCCGGGGGCTGCCGCACGCTGGGCTCCAGTGTCGCCACGGTGGCCGCGTCCACGATCTCCTGCCCGGGCCCGGCCTCCGGCGCGTCGTCCGTCGTGCCCCAGGACAGCGAGCCGGACCAGCTCACCGGAAGCCCTGGGAGTTCGGCCTCGATCCGGCGGTACTCCTGCGTCGCGGTCGCCCGCAGCGCGGCTGCTGGACCGGTGCGTACGCCGGATGCTCCGATCCAGGCGAACGAGCCTGCCGTCACACCGGCGCCCGGGCGCCCGGCGTCGACGAGGGTCACGACGGCACCGGCCCGGGCGGCGTGATAGGCCACCGAGGCGCCGACGATGCCTGCGCCCACCACGATGATGGTCTGGTCCGAAGTGGCGCCACCGTCGGACTGCGCGGACTGGAAGTGAGACATGGCGTGATCCGTTCCTGAACAGCAGCAATCGACTCGATCTGAGGAGGCAGGCCAATACTGCCGTGCTGAGCTCGGCCGTCGTCGGGCAGCCACGGTTGACCGAGCCCGGTCCGCTCGTCGGCTGAGTCGGCTCACCGGGCCGAGGCCGATCGCCACCCAGGTGTGTCGGTCGGCCGCGCGTTGCGCCCGCCGGGGACACGGCTCCGGTCGCCGAAACAAACGCCAAGCCTCGCTGTTTCAGCATCCGGTGGGGGCGCAGGGACTGAGTGTGCCGGGTGGCTGGTTACGGTGTCGAGGTGAGCCAGCGGACTGATGGAGGCGTACCTGTCAACTTGGCCCCGGTGGTGATCGGGCCTGCCACCGAGGATGACCTGCCTGGGATCGTGGAGATCCTCAACTACACGGTGGCGAACTCACACGCTACGTTCGCTACTCGGCCGACTGACGTGGAGGAACGGCGTGGGTGGTTTGAGCAGTTCTCCTCGACCGGGCCGTATCGGCTGGTCGTTGCGCGACGCGGCAGCCTCGTGCTGGGCTACGCCTGTAGCCAGCGCTACCGAGACCACGAAGCCTTCCGGGAGACGGTCGAGGTGAGCGTCGCGCTGGACGTCAGTTGCCGGGGCCAGGGTGTGGGCTCCTTGCTGTATCGGACGCTGTTCGAGTACTTGGCCGACGAGCCCGTTCATGTCGTCCTGGCGGGCATTGCCATGCCCAACGATGCGTCGGTGGCGCTGCATCGAAAGTTCGGCTTTACCGAGGTTGGCATGTTCCGCGAGTACGCGGTCAAGAACAGTCAGTACATCAGCTCGTTGTGGATGCAGCGTCTTTCACCAACTGCTGATTGAGCCGGCCGAGCTGGTTGATCATCTTCTTCGGTCTCTAGTCCTGCCAGTAGAACAGCAGGGTGTCGACGGTGAGCGGATTTCGGTCGCCGAAGTAGTAGACGCACAGGTCGGTGACCCGGATCGCGGCGGTGGCCTCGTCGATCCAGCGTAGGCCGGCCGCGTCGAGAGCCGCCGGCACGGCGGGCGCGGCATCGTACGCGGTGGCGAACCGCCCGAGGGTGCTGATGAACACCTCGACCTCGCCACACTTGACCACGTGGTAGGTGCCGTCGCCCTGCTGGTGGGCGTCGCCGCAGTAGACCGGGGACTGTGGGGCGAAGCCCGCGGCGCCGAGCGCGGCCATTGCCCGGTCGAGTTGCTTCTGTTGGTCGGGGCGGGCGGGTGGCTCGGTGCAGAGGGCCTCGATCCGCCATCGCGGATCGCTGTGCCGTTCGCAGCCAGGCGCGTACTCGTGCACGATCGCCGCGCGGAGTTCGTCGTCCAGACCTGGAACGTCGACCCGGGGGCGGCCGAGTCTGTCGTAGATCGCCCGGGTTTCGGTGACGTCCTCGGTGAGGTTGTACAGCGCGTACGCGGCCCACAGTTTCGCCTCGGTCGTGGGTGCCCTGTCGAGGTGGTCGCGCAGCCGGTTCGGGTCGGTCAGCAGCGACTGGGCGAGGTACGCCACGGATCGGTCGGGATCCGCGAGCGCGTCCGTCCCGTCCTCGCCGAGGCGGTGTCGCATGCGGACGCGGAAGGCACGGTCCTCGGGGCGCCGGTCGCCGACGTCGCCGAGGACCTCCGCCACTCCGTGCCGGGCGACCAGCCCGTCCAACCCGGCCTCACCGAGCGCCTGCCAACGCGACCACGGACTCGCCGCGAGGGTTACCAGTTCGGCCGTTGCCGTCCGGTCGCCGAGCATGCCGCGCGCCTTGAGGAACGCCGCAGGCATGCCGTACTGCTCGTGCTGCCGGTCCTCGTGTCGTAGCCAGGGGAGGAGTTCCGTCCGGTCCGGGAAGAGGTCCAGGAGCGCTGCGCGTACCTCGGCGGTGTCGTCGGGATCGCGTACCCGGGCCAGCAGTTCGGCGACCCACCGTTGCGGCACCCGACCGGCCAGCGCGACGGCGCAGGCCCGGCGGCGCCACCACGGGTTGCCGGGATCGGCGGCGTACCGGGCGAGTTCGTCCGCGTCGTACCGGCTCAGGCCGGCGGTGTCGACTCCGCTGATCCCGGGCACCAGAGCCTCGATGTTCCCCATCGCGGAAACGCTACAACGCCGAGGTCGGGCGCGCGTAGACCCAGGCACGCACACCCGTGCCGAGGAAGACGAGGGTGCGGTGGTAGTCGTCGACCTCGTACCGGTCGGCGGCGGCGAGTTCGTCGTCGGTCACCTCGTGCCGGGTGCCGGCGCGAACGGTGCGAGTGGCGCGTCGCTTCCGGATTCGGTGGCGTCACGGTCGCGGCGATCGCCGGCCCGAGCCGGGCACAACGCCGCACGGGTCTTCCCTGCGGGGCCGGAAGCGGGGATCCTGCGAGGAGGGCAGATCGAACCTCGGGCTGGAGGGCCACTCGCACCGGCGGTTGCGGCCGGGGCGGGCGGCGGAGCCGGATGATCAACTATGTCTGTCGTTGTTAGACTTCGGTAGGTCGTCGAGTGCTGAGCGGGGGTGGCGGCCGTGGCGGGGATCCCGGGTGGCGAGGCGTTTCTGGATCCGGACAGCGCGCGCGACTATCTGCGGTCGTGGCAGCAGCGCGTCGAGGTGATGGCGGCGAAGACGCAGGCCATGAGTGACCAGATCGGACAGTTGCGGGCCACCGCGAAGGACGGCAACGGGCTGGCCGAGGTGACGGTCGACTCCACGGGCGTGCTGGTCGATCTGAAGCTCACGGACCGTATCCACCGGTTCGACCCGGAGACGGTGGCGCGGGCGGTGATGTCGGCACTGCGTGAGGCGCGGGTGACGGCGGCCGACAGGTCGCGGCAGATCGCGATCGAGACGATGGGGCCCGACTCGGTGTCGGCGCGCACGATCGGTGATCGGATGCAGCAGCTCCTCGACGGGCCGGACTCGACCGACGGCCCGTCTGGGCCTCCTGCTCCGAGGCTGGGACGGGGGTAGGCGATGGCTGACGCGTTCAATGTCGACCCGGCGCAGTTGCACCGGCATGCGGCGCGGGTGCTGGCGGTGCGGGACCAGTTGGGGGCGATCAAGGGCGCCAGCCGTGCGATCAGCCAGAACGACGAGGCCTACGGGTTGTTGTGCGGGTGGATCGCCGGGATTCTCGAAGCCCGGCACCAGCGGCAGGACGCGCTGTACGCGTACGTGGAGGAGAACCTGTCGCTGGCGTCGGAGGCGTTGACCACCGCTGCCCGGGCGTACGAGTCCGCTGACAGTTCGTCGTCGAACCGGGTCCGCCGGTCCGGCGGGGTGGGGTGAGGTCGCCACCATGGTTGCCGACAATTCGCTGGTCGCCGCGCCGACGTCGACGCGTACGGCGTGGACGGGGTCGTCGCTGGCCGAGGGGTTCCAGGGCCTGCACCAGTCGGTGAACAGCGGCTCCTGGGTCGACGGGCTGCTGGCCGGCGGGGCGTTCGCGATGGAGGCTGCGGCTACGGTGCTGGACCCGTTCAGTGCGTTGCTGGCCAACGGGCTCGGCTGGGCGATGGAGCACTTCGAGCCGTTGCGCGAGGTGCTGGACAAGCTGGCCGGGATTCCGGACATGGTCACCGCGCACGCCGAGACGTGGCAGAACATGGCCGGCGCGTTGCAGACGATGGCCGACGACCTGTACTCCAGCCTCGCCTCCGACCTGCCGGACTGGGGTGGCAGCGCGGCCGAGGCGTACCAGAACAAGATGGCCAACAACGTCGACGGGCTCGGCGGCCTGTCGGTGCTGGCGGCGACCATGGCCTCGGCGACCCAGGCGGCGGGGAACCTGGTGCAGTTCACCCGGGACATCGTCCGGGACCTGATCTGCGACCTGGTCGCCCGGGTGATCGTCTGGGCGGCGGAGGCGTTGCTTGTCGTCACGATCCCGCTGGTCGCGGCGCAGATCGTGTCGGCGGTGCTGAAGTGGGCCGGCCGGATCGCGAGCTACACCAGCGCGCTGATCACCAGCCTCACCAACCTGAAGACGCTGATGGGGTAGCTGATCATGAGCTTGAGGTCGCGTAGTCGATCGCGGTGTGCAGACAGCGGACCTTCCGCACGACCGGTGGGGGCACGATGACCGAGCCGGCCGCCCGCCGCGCCGCGCAGGGTTGGTAGGGCGCCGATGGCCAGAGGCAGCGGGGGATCCCACACCGGCAGCACCGACACCGTGCCGACCACCCGCACCGGAAGCGACGGCGACGCCGCACCGTCGGGGCGGAGAACCTCCGGCGGGAACGCCGGGAGTGTGGACGGCGGCCACACCCAGGTACAGGCGGCGTTCGACGCCGGTCGGGTAGGTAACGCCAGCGCGGCCAGCTCCACCACCCAGTCGCCGGTGCACAGCACGATCACCGGCGAGGAGCTGCCGGAGGGCTACAAGTACGACGCCAACGGCCGGCTGCACGGGCCGGACGGCGGATACGCCAAGGATCCGACCGCCCCACCCGGCGCGCACAACCGGGACAGCGAGTATCCCGGCGGGTACCGCGAGTCGACGCACGACGAGATGGCCCGTCGGTACACGGTGGAGGGTGCCGCCGCGGGGGAGTGGCCGCGCTCGCCCACCGGTGAGCGGATACCCAGGGACCAATTGACCTGGCTGGACGACAACGGTGAGGTTATCGACGTCCCGGATGGCGACGAGATCACCTACGAGCACAACAAGCCGGTCGTCCAGGACTGGAACGACAATGGCCGGTTCAATACCAGGCAGTATCGAAATGACTGGTACAACAATGTCGACAACCTGCAACCCATGCTGCGGTCGGAGAATTCCCGGGGTGGCGCGACATTGGGGTTGAGATACGAACAGGAAACGGGCGGGGGGTATACTGCCTCCTGATGTCCGACCGTCGAGGACGCGTAGCTGCCGGTAACCGAACTGGAGTATCGTGACCGATATCGCCAATATCGTCCAGGGCTTCGCCGGCGTCCGGCCCCTGCCGGGGATCCAGGACGCGTGGACCTGGTCGCTGGGCACCATGTTCAGCTACGGCCTGGCCATCACCCCCGACGGCGGGCACGCGGTGCAGATGAACATGCGCGGTGAAGGCGACGAGGAACTTCTGACCAGCGTCCTGTCCTTCGCCCGGGAACGCAGCACCGAAGTGCTCGCCGCCGTACCGTTCGCGGTCCTCGAAGGCTACACGCCACCAGGGAACTCCAATTACGAGTTCGACACGGTCGGCGCCGTGATTCCCACCGTCTACCGGCTCCACAAGAAAATCCCCGAACTCTCCGATGTCACCTATCAGGTGTTCCCGGCGTGGCGCTGCGAGTTCTCCGGCCGGGAATCGCAGATCGAGGCGGCGGACCGGTTCGGCAAGTTCCTGGAATCCGCCGACATCCACCGCATCCCGAGGCCGTTTCTCAAGATGCGCTTCGACAATCCGAAAACCGGCGGCGGCAGCATCGGTGACGAACTCGGCCTCGCCCGGACCGACCTGCTGTACAGCGAGCTACGCAAGCTCGACCGGGCCGACGGTGCGTGGATCGACTTCCAGAACTTCCAGAACAAACTCCGCCGGGCGTACTGGGAGGACGGCCTACGACTGGCCACCGAAGGCGGGCAGGGCCGCGAGATCGAGCTGAACGACCTGCTGCTGTACGCCCACACCTTCCTCACCGAGGGCGTCGACGATGAATCTTGACATCGAGGACCAGGACGAGATCCACGACGCCACCGAGGCAGACATCCGCGCCGGGCTCGCCCGGCTGAACAGCCGAGGCCCCAGGTTCGCCGTCCTCCGGATCCGCCCGCACTACTACATCCAGACCTACGCCGTCGACGACGGCCGCCTCGACGTGGACTACCGCGAAGGCGGCCCCGACCGCGCCTACGCATCGCCGTTCCCCCAGTCCAAGGACGCGGTCACCGACGCGTTCCTCAGCTACCTCTACGACGACAACCGCTGGCGCACCGCCTTCGAATGGAAGCGCCAACCGGAAGAGGACCAATGAGCTACGTCGTCCCGGTCACCGACGCGACCTACCACGCCCGGGTCGCCAACAGCCCGACGCCGGTCCTGCTCGTGTTCCTACCCGCCAGCGGCGACGTCCGGCGCGCGTTCTCCCCCGTACTCGCCGAGGTGGCCCAGCGACTCGGCGACAGCCTGACGATCGCCACGGTCGACGTGACCACCAACCCGGTCACCACCCGGGGATGGGGCGTGACCCAGACCCCGACCTCGGTGCTGCTCGACCAGGGCGTCATGCAACGTGTGCTACTCGGAGTACGCCCCGCCGACCGGCTCGTCGAGGAGATCGAGCAGGCCGTCGGGCCGAACATCGCGACGCACTGACACACCAGCCACACCATCCGTCGGCGGTGGAAATGACGACCGTCGCGGCGACAGGGTCGGGTGGAGCACGTCGAACTCTGGCGACACGCCCGGCCGGTAAGCAGGATCAGCGGGTCAGCAGGATCGGCCGGCTCGGCATCGGCCCGGATCGTCCCGGTGAGACGCCGTCGGTGTCGTGGATGTTCCGAGGAGTCCGCCGCAGAGCGGACTTCCGCGTACGCCCGGGTTTTGGAATGTTTGTGGTGTGTTGGCGGTCGACGGGCGACAACAGGCCGAGCGCGTGCTGGTCCGGGTGTTCGGGGCGGTCCGCCTCGCGCAGTACGCTGCGGCCGGGGTGGCCGCCGTCTCCACCGACCGGTCGGCGTACCCGCGACCGGGTGTCGTGTTCGGCCTCTACGCCGTCGCTGCCGCCTGGTCGGTCGTGCTCTACGGGGGCGCGCTGCGGGGGCGGCGCATCACCTGGCTCGCCGTCGCCGCCGACGTCCTGCTGATCGGGGTCGCGCTGGTCGTCGTCGGCCGGTTGACCGCGCCCGGCCAGGCGATCGGGTGGGCGAACTGGACCGTCGCGCCGGCGAACGCGGCCGGCGTACTCGTCGTCGTGTTCGGCCCGCGCTGGCTGGCCGTACCGTCGATCCTGTTGCTGTCCGGCTGTTACCTCGCCGGCGTGTGGCGGGATCTCGCCGCCGACTCCTCGCTCCTCGCGTCCGTGACCGGCAACATCGGCTCGCTGGTCATGTTCACCGTCGCCGCCGGACTCGCCGCGGCCTGGGTACGCGCGTCGGCCCGCGCCGCGGACGAGGCCCACGCCGCCGCGCTGGCGGCCCAGCGCCAGGCGGCTGACGCGGCGGCCCGGATGGCGTCGGTCGAGGCCCGGGACTGGGAGCGGCGGCGGCAGTACCGGAACCTGCACGACACGGTGTTGTCCACGCTGACCGTGGGCGCGATGGGGCAGATCGACCTCAACACCGAGCAGTTCCGCAGCCAGTGCGAGCGCGACGCGCGGTACCTGCGTTCCCTGATCACCGGGTCGGACGACGCGGTGCCGACGGACCTCGGCAGCGGGCTCGGCCGCGTCGTGCGCGACCTGGCGGCGCTCGGGCTGCGGATCGACCACAACTCGGCGGAACTGCCGGCGGGCGTGCCCGGCCACGTCACCGAGGCGCTGTTGGGCGCGACCCGGGAGGCGCTCAACAACGCCCGCAAGCACGCCGGCACCGGGCAGGCGTGGCTGACGACCCGGGGCGACGGCGCCGGCGGGGTGCGCGTCACGGTCGTCGACCGGGGCGCCGGGTTCGTGCCCACGGCGGCGCGCAGCGGGTACGGCCTGTTGGGCTCGATCCGGCACCGCGTCGTCGAGGCCGGCGGCCAGTGCGACATCACCAGTACCCCCGGCGAGGGGACCACCGTGGAGATCACATGGAAACCGTTATAACGATCGGCGCGATCGACGACGAGAAGATGCTGCTCCAGTCGTTCGCGAACTGGTTCGGCAGCACGCCCGACATCCGGCTGACGGCGACGGCCGCGTCGGTGGACGAGTACCTTGCCGCCGGGCCCGACGCGCCGGCGATCGTGCTGCTGGATCTCGACCTGGGCAACTTCACCGACCCGGCGCACAACGTCGCGCAACTGACCGCCACCGGCCGTCAGGTGATCGTCATCTCGGTGGTGAAGGACCGCCGCTGGGTGGTCTCGGCGACCGAGGCCGGCGCGGTGGCCTACGTTCCCAAGGAACGCGACCTCAACGATCTGGCGGGCGCGATCCGGGCCGTGCACCGGGGTGAGACCCCGACGTCGCCGGAGCACGCGTTCCTGCTGAGCGACGACGACCGGCGTGGTCCGGCGCTGACGCCCCGGGAGCGGCAGATCCTGCTGGGGGTGGCGGAGGGCATGACGCACACGGCGATCGCGCGGCGGCTCGGCATCGAGAAGAGCACGGTGAAGACCCACCTGGAACGGGTTCGGCAGAAGTACCGGGACCACGGGCGGCCGATCACCAGTCCGGGTGACTACCTGAAGCGTGTCGGGGAGGACCCCATCCGTGGCGGTCTGTCCTAGGCCGTACATCTAGTTTCCAACTGTCTGCTGTGGTGTCCGGTGTCCGGCCCCACGATCCTGAGAACCGAGCCGGTCCGAGTCCGGAGTCACGTCGTCCTGGGGAGCCCGAGTGAGTGAGGTGGCGGTCGCCAGCCTGCGGGAGCTGGCCGGGCCGGACCTGTACCGGCGCAACGTCTTCCGGATCACCGGCCTGCCGGTGGAGGTGGACCGGCGGACCGCGCGAGCGAGGCAGCAGCAGTTGACGGCGGCGCTGCGGGTCGGTGCCGACGTGGACTGGCAGGGTTCCTCGGCGACCACCGAGGAGGTGCGCGCCGCCTTCGACGGGGTGTTGGGCGATCCGCGCCGTCGCCTGGTGCACGAGGTGTTCGCCGTGTGGGGCCCGCCGGGCGGCTGCGAATGTCCGGCGGGGGTGCACTACGACCACGACGCGGCGGTGCGCGCCCACGCTGCGGCGCTCGACATCGCGCCGGACGACCTGCTGGCCGCGACCATCTCCGGCGCACTGCCGGGCCAGTGGACGGCGGCGGCGACGGCCTGGACGAAGACGCTGCGGTCGGCGTCGTTCTGGCGGCACCTGCACCACCGGGTGCAGCGGCTCGACGACAGGCAGCTCGACGCGTCCGCAGTGGACGCGCTGCGGGCGGAACTGCCGGTGGCACTGGTACGCCCACTGTTGCGGCTGGCGGCGTCCGCGGCCTATCCGGCGCCGATGCGGAAGAACCTGGGCGAGTGGCCGTTGCCGGCCCGCGAGCGCGACCGGCTGGTCGAGGAGGCCGCCGAGCCGCTGTACACGGAGCTGGAGTCCACCGTGCGTGACCTGCACACCCGGTTGGACTCCGGCGACGCCGACGAGATCGTGACCGAGATGCGGGCGCGGGTGAAGCCGCTGCTGGCCCGGCTGGAAGGGTTGGCGCCGCGCGACCAGCACCGCCGTACCGACGCCGCCCGCGACAGGATCGCGGTGCTGCTCAACAACTGCGCACTGGCCCGGAGCCGGGCCACCGGGGAGGCCAAGGGCCGGGTCAGGAGCTGGCTGACGGAGGCGGAGAAGCTCGCCTCCGATCCCGAGACCCGGCGTCGGGTCCGGGAGAACCTGCAAGGCTTCGACGAGGCGGACGAGGCGCTCAACCAGCTCCGGTTCACGGTCGACGAACTGCGGCGCACCCGAGGCCGGTACGAGGCGGCGGCGTTTCTGCGCGGCATCCTCGGCCGGGCCACCGACGAAGCGCTCGCGGCGGCCATCCGGGAGATGCTCGCCGACCTGGAGGCCGGTGGGCCGATCTCCTACCGCACACCCCAACGGCCGGTCGGGTACCGCGCCGCGATCAACCTGTCTGCCTGGGAGGACCAGATCGAGCGTCGGCGCCGCCGTGTGATCGCGGCCGTCGTCGCCTGCGCGGTCCTGGTCGTGGCGCTCGTGCTGATCTTCAACGCTACGACCGGCTCGGACGAGGGCCTGGTCGACATCCACCCGGCCGACCACGGCGACGTCTCGCAGGAGATCGTCTGTGTCCGCGACGCCGACGACCTGGACGACGGCGACACGGCGGTGGTGAAGGTGGCCTGCGGGCAGCGGCACGCCGCCGAGGTGATCGCCTTCCTGGGGTTGCAGAGCTCGGTTCACTCCTGGTCCGGCGCGGACTACGACTATCTGGCCGGGCT
Organism: Plantactinospora endophytica; assembly: GCF_016862915.1. Classification (GTDB taxonomy): domain Bacteria; phylum Actinomycetota; class Actinomycetes; order Mycobacteriales; family Micromonosporaceae; genus Plantactinospora; species Plantactinospora endophytica. The sequence continues at coordinate 26,617 of NZ_BONW01000004.1, forward strand.
CGCCCGGTTCAGTTGCGGCGAGCAGGCCATCCACTTCGGACTGTCGTCGGAGCTGTACGCGACCGAGGTGATCCTGCCCGCTCCGGAGGTGATCACCCGGTCGGAGTCGTCCGCCAACTACGCGACCTGCCTGGTCCGGCGGGTCGACGGCGGGCGGTGGTCGTTCCTGGCGGCCTCCCGGCAGACCGGCGCCCAGCTCGCCGTGCAGCGGCCGGTGACCTCCCGGAAGGGCCGGGACCACAACGCGCCGAGCGGCTACTGCGTGGAACTTCGGCAGCAGCCCGACGGTGCGGACAACCTGTGGCCGATCGTGCGCTGTAGCGGCGCCCACTGGGCCGAAGTCCTCGGCTACCGGGACCTGGCCTGGCCGCCGCCCGGGACACAGCCGTACGGCGAAGCGGCCCGGACGCGGCTCACGGAGGAGGCCGGCCGCGCCTGCCGGCAACTGGCGACCGAGCTGGGAGTGTCCGACAGGTTCTCGGTCTCGCCGATCCTGCCCGAATGGTGGACCGAGCAGAGTCAGCAGCGGATGTACGCGGCCTGCGTGGCGCATCGCACGGACCACCAGCCGTTCGACGGGCGAGCCCGGTAGCCCGGCAGATGGTGCCAGCCAAGGAGTTGACGGTGGGCGAGCAGACGCGGACAGGTGGGAGCGTGACGTTGCGGATCACCTCGCCCGAGGGAAGGGTCCGGGGCGTCGAGCTGACCGACGGGCCGGTCACGGTCGGGCGTACCGCGCCGGACCACGCGCCGCACGTGGCGCTGGAGCCGGACCCGCAGCGCTGGATCGGTCGGCTGCACTGCACACTGGACCTGCGCGACGGCGGCTGGACGGTCACCGACAACGCGAGCGTCAACGGCACGCTGCTGCGCTGCCTGGACGGGCGCACCGAACGCCTGGTGGGCAGCCGCCGCCTGCGGCACGGCGACGCACTGCTGGTCCTCGGCGACATGTCCCCGGACGGCGAGCCGCTGTACTGGGAACTGACGCTGCTCGACCCGCACACCACCCAGGCCGCGCCGTTCGAGCCGCCGCCGACGGTACCGGCGCGCGGGCCCTACCTGCGGTACGACTGGGTGGCCGCGCGGGCGTACCGGAGCGACGAGAACGGTGAGACCCCGGTCGGCGGGCTGCGGCCACAGGGCCACCAGTTGTTGCGGTACATGGTGGGCCGGAGCAGCGCCGGAGCCGCCGTCGCGTGCGATCACGAGGAACTCGTCGCCGCGCTCTGGGGTCCGCACGAGGAGTGGCCGCCCGGCCGCGCCTACACCCGGGCCGACCTGGCCGGCGTCGTACGCGCGGTGCGTCGCGCCATCGAGGTGGATCCGTCCGCGCCGCGCATCCTGGAGACCATCACCGGCATCGGGTACCGGCTCAACGTCGCGGATCCCGGGGAAGCGCCGTGAGCATGTTGGAGAGCGGTGACCGCATCACCGAGACGCTGGTGGTGGACCGGTTGCTCGGCGAGGGCGCGTTCGCCGAGGTGCACCGGGTCCGCCACGAGTACCTCGGCTGGCAGGCCATGAAGGTCTTCAAGCGGGTGGCCTCCCTCGACGAGACGCGGACCCTGCTGGAGGAGGCCCGACTCCTCTCCACGTTGGGCCACCCGAACATCGTGCGCCTCTTCGACGCCGGCACGGTCCGTACGTCGCAGGGCGTCCGTGGCTTCTTCACCATGGAGTACGTGGCCGGCGGCAGCCTCGAACGGCTGATCCGCGCCCACGCACCCACCATGCCGGTGGGGTTGGCGGTCGAGGCGGCCGAACAGATCGCCGCCGGGCTGACCGCCGCCCACGAGCAGGACCCGCCGATCCTGCACCGCGACCTGACCCTGGCGAACATCCTCGTCGGGTACGACGGCAGCGCCCTGCGGGTCCGGGTCAGCGACTTCGGGCTCGCCAAGCGCGCCGACCCGTTCACGATGCTGGCCAGCGCCCAGGGCACGTTCGCCTTCATGGCACCGGAGGTGCTGCGCCGCGAGGGGTACTCGCGGGCCAGCGACGTGTGGTCGGTGGGCACGATCGTGTACCTGCTGCTGACCGGCCGCCTGCCCTACGACGACGGTGCACCGCTGTCGTCGTACTCGCCGGGCCGGTTCGCGCGGGCACCGCTGCCACCGAGCCGGTACCACCCGGAGGTGGACCCGGAGCTGGACCGGATCGTGCTGTCCACCCTGGAGGTCGACCCGGCGGGCCGGCCTGCCTCCGCCGGTGTGCTGGCCGCCGAACTGCGCGGCCGGCGGCTCGGCGGCGGTTCCGCCCGCGACCAGGGCGGGCCGCCGCACGCCCGGGCTCTCCGGCTCGTCTCGGAGTCGCTGGCGCTGGCCCGGCACGCCGGCCAACTCGACCGCGCGGCGAAGCTGCTGGCGGAGGCGATCGAGCTGGCACCGGAGCTGCGCGCCCGCTACCAGCCCAAGTTGGCCCTGTGGCGACGAGGAGTGACGATGTGAGAGGGATGGAACGGTTGCGCGAGGAGCTTCGTCAGCGCCGACACCATCGGGAGTTCCGGATCGCGCCACCGATCTGGACGGACGCGCAGCGGGCTCACCTGGCGGAGCTGCTGGCTGCGGTCCGGGACGCGAAGCCGGTCGAGCAGCAGCCGCCGCCCGAGGCGCCGGACGAGGCGGCACTCGCGACGGCCGCCACGAACCTGTGGCGGGCCCAACGGAAGCTCGGTTCGGCGGGCGGACAACCCTCGCCCCGCGACCGCCAGGCCAGCAGATATCTGCGTACGTGCAGCGAGGCGCTGGCCGGCGCCGGCCTGGTGGTGCAGGAACACGACGGCGACGTCTTCGACTCGGGACGTGAACTCGAAGTCCTGGTGTACCAGGAGAACCCCGCCCTGACCGCCGAGGTCGTCATCGAGACCGTACGCCCGTCGGTCTACCTGCACGGCCGCCTCGTCCAGATGGGACAGGTCATCGTCGGCACCCCGGCTCAGCCCGTTGACGGAAGGAACGAGCATGCGTGACACCATCGACTTCGGCATCGACCTGGGCACCACCAACAGCGCGATCGCGGTGGTGGAGGAGGACGGCGGCGCCACCGTCATCAAGAACAACGACGGCTGGGACATCACGCCCTCGGCGGTGTGGATCCCGAAGCCCGGCGTGGTGCACGTCGGACGGCGGGCGCGCGAGCGGGTGCAGATCGACCCGGACAACGCGGTCGCCGAGTTCAAGCTGGAGATGGGACTCGCGGACGTCAGCAAGCGGTTCGTCAAGGCGGGTACGACGCTGACGCCGCCGCAGCTCTCCGCCGAGGTGCTCAGGTCGCTGCGGGCGGACGCCGCGCACCACAGCGGCAGCCCACCGGCGGCGGCGGTCATCACCGTACCGGCCGCCTTCTCGCTCAACCAGAACAAGGCCACCCTGGAGGCCGCCGTCCAGGCCGGGCTCAGCGCCGCCTGCCCGCTCGTCCAGGAACCCACCGCAGCGGCTTTCGCGTACGGCTTCCACGACGCGGACGACCGGGCGTACTGGATGGTGTTCGACTTCGGCGGCGGCACGTTCGACGCGGCGGTGGTGAGCAAGCGGGACGGCGACCTGCGGGTGCTGAACCACGCCGGCGACCCGTACCTGGGCGGCAAGCTCATCGACTGGGCGGTCGTGGAGCGGATCCTGGCCCCCGCCGCCGCAGCCGAGTTCGGCCTCGCCGACTTCCGCCGCGACAACCCGGCCTGGCGGGTGAACTTCGCCAAGCTGAAGTGGCTCGCCGAGGAGGGCAAGATGCAGCTCTCCCGCCGGGACGCGATCGAGCTGACGACGGAGTTGACGGTCAGCGGCGGTGACACCGAGACGTTCGAGTACACGCTCCGGCGGGACGAACTCGACCGGGTCGCCGAGCCGTTCTACGCACGGGCGATGAACCTGTGCCGCACCGCCCTCGCCGAGGGCGGGCTGAACGCGGGCGACATCGACCGGCTGCTGCTGGTCGGCGGCACCACTCTCGCGCCCGGTCTGCGGGAGCGTCTTGCCGACAGCCGCGACGGCCTCGGCATCGCGCTCGACACCAGCCTTGACCCGACGACCGTGGTCGCCCGTGGTGCCGCCATCTTCGCCAGTACCGTCCGGCGCCCGGATCCGCCGTCGTTCCAACCGGCCGTCGGCGAGTTCGCACTGCAACTCGCGTACGAGCCGAGTGTCACGACCACCACGCCGGTGGTCGCGGGCAAACTCCACGCCGCCGCACCGGTGGACTGGACCGGGTACGCCGTGACGCTCGGCAACCCGGACGGACAGCCGCCGTTCCGCACCGGCCGGGTCGCGCTGAACGCCGAGGGCGCCTTCCTGACCGAGGTCGCCGTCGATCCGCACCGGACGTCGCGGTTCACGGTGGAACTCACCGACGCGTCCGGTGCGCCGCAGAAGGTGTCGCCCGACTCGCTGTCGATCACGCACCGGGAGGTCGAGTTCGGTGGTGCCCGGCTGACCCACTCGCTCGGCATCCAGCTCGCCGACCGCGCGTTCGCGCCGCTGCTCCGCAAGGGCGCGACCCTGCCGACCCGGGCGCGCGAGGTGTTCCGTACCGCCGCCGCGCTGCGCCGCTCGGACGCCGAGGCCGTGGTCCGTATCCCGGTGGTGCAGGGGGAGCGGGACCGCGCCGACCGCAACCGGCTGGTCGGCACGCTGGAGATCCGCCCGCTCGACGTGCGGATCGACCTGCCCGCCGGTACCGAGGTCGAGGTGACGTTCGAGGTGGACGCCTCCAACCTGGTCACCGTGGTCGCCGACGTGCCGCTGATCCAGGCCCAGTTCGAGGCGGAGATCAACCTCGACGACGTCCGCACGCCGCAGGCGGACGAACTGGCGACCGCGCTCGCCGAGGCCGAGCAGCGGATGGCCGCGCTGCACGAGTCGCGTGCGTCGGACGTACCGCAGGTGCGTGAGCGGCTGCAGCGGCTCGACGACGAAGGCACTCTGACCACCGCGCGGGAGCAGGTCCGGGCCGCCGCCGTGGACGCGGGCGCGGCGGCCACCGCCGAGGACCGGCTGCGCGAGGTGCAGGCGCAGCTCGACGACATCGAGGAGGCGGCCGACCAACCGGCACTGGTACGGGAGCTGCGCGACCTGCTCGCCGAGGCCGGTCGTCTGGTGTCCGAGGCGGGTCACCCCGCCGACCGGACGACGCTCGCCGATCTCGGGCAGCGTGCCGACGAGGCGATCGGAAGCGGCAGCTCGGCGCGGATCAGGGCGGAGACCGAACGGGTCACCGAGTTCCTGATCGAGCTCGAACGGCGACAGCCCGGCTGGTCGGTACGCCTGTTCTATGCGCTCTGCGAGCAGCAGGGCCGGATGCAGCCGTCCGGGGAGGCCCGGACGCTCGTCCGGAACGGCAAGGAGGCCCTGGCGGCCGGCGACGAACGCGCGCTCGACGCGGTCAACGCCCGGCTCGTCCGGCTGCTGCCGCGCGAGGAGCAGCCGAAGATCATCGGGCTGGTCGGCCGGTGACCGCGCCGGCCCTGGGTACCGACCTGGCGGTGAGCCGGGCGACGGCCGCCGCCCGCCGAGGCGACCTGGACGGCGCCGCCCGGACCCTCGACGCGGTGGACAGCGCGGAGCCGGCCACGCTCGACCTGCTCGCCCGGATCCGTGCCCAACAGGGACGCTGGCGGGAAGCGGACGAGTGCTGGGCGGCGGTCCAGGCAATCGACCCGGGCCACGAGGGCGCCGCCGCCGGCCGCCGGGCGGTCGCCGCCATCCTCGCCGGTGAACGGCGCCCGCGCCCGGTCCCGCCGCCGGTGCGCCTCGCAGCGGCCGGAGCGGCGGTGGCGATCGCGGTCGCCGCCGGTACCGTGATCGTGCTCCCGTCGTTGTCGGCCTCGCCGCCCGCGAAGCCCGCCGCCTCCGTGGCCACCGAGGCACCGGACAGCGCGGCCCTGGCCGCGGAGCGGCGCCGCGCAGCGGAGCTGGCGGGCCGGCTCGCGCAGATGGAGGCGGACCGCACGCTAGCCGCCCAGGCGTTGGCCGCCCGGCTCGACGCCATCGCCCGCGCCGTCACGCTGCCCGGTGTCGTGGTGAAGCGCCGGCCGGACACGGTGCAGGTCTTCTTCCGGAAGGGCCTGTTCAGCCGCGACGCCCGGCTGACCGGGAACGGCGCCCAGGTGCTCGCCGCCGTCGGCCGCCGCCTGCCCGCTCTCGACGTGACCGTCACCGTGGTCGGGCACAGCGTGCCGGTGCCGGGCGGGCTGACCAGCGGCGGCTCGGGTACGGCGCTGACCCGGGCCCGGGTCACGGCGCGGGAGCTGGCCGAGGCGGGCGACCTGCCGCTGACCGCGTTCACCCTGCGCTCCGCCGACCAGTCCCAGGGCCCGTTCCGCGAACCGGCCCGCAACCGCACCGCGAGCCTCGTCCTCACGCCCGCGTGATCAGGGACATCCTTCGAGTGTCGCAGTGGGCGGGCGTCTCGCCCGTCCGCTGTTGACGCTCCCTTGAGGAGGGTGAAGGCGACCCTCCCTGGTACGGAAATTCGACGATCTTGCCAGTGGGTATCGGCGGCCCCGGGAGCCGGGCATTGGAGTACCGCGAACCGCTCCGTCGCATGACTCGGGACGGGTGGATTTCGCCGCCGTACGCATCTCGATGATCTTCAGGATCGGCCACGTCCATCCCCGCTACCACCAGCGAAGGCGTACCCACATCGGCCTTCTCGAACCCGCAACACAGCGCGATCGCGTCGCAGCGATGCGTACGAATCACTTGAGGAACAATGGCCGCATCGGTTAACATCACTGTAGCAAGCGCTTCCCCCTAGTGCGCTTGAGCCTGATGTGCCATCGATGCGCGTCACGGGGGTTTGCGATGGTTAATCTGGTTGTCATGGGCTGTGCTGTGACGCGGAGTGACTACGGGCACATACCGTCATCAAGCCTTCGAGTAGCAGCCCGAACGGACGAGGTCAAGTATTGACTGGAGAATTGCTTTGGAGTGACCTGGCAGGGCTTTCGGCAATCTCACAGCGAGCGTCCATCGCACCAGGGAGACGGGGGAATGAGCGAGCTACTGCTGTTCGTCGGTGTCGTCGAAAACCGGGAGTTTGCCATTCGCAGCGCCCTTGAGGGTGGCTTTCGCCTGGCCATCATCGATTTCGCCACCGCGCCCATGCTTCAGTTGGCCCATGTCCAGTTGCCGGTCGACGATCTCTTCGATCCGGGTGAGTTGCAGAGCGCCTTCGACCGCCTGCCGGAACGTCCGGACGGCGTACTCACCTTCTACGACGAACTCATGGAACCGACCGCCGTCTTCGCCGAGAAGATCGGCTGCCCGTTCATGTCCCCGAACGCCGCCCACCTGGCGCTCAACAAGGTGGCGCAGCGGGACGCGTTGTCCCGGGCCGGCCTGCCCTGTCCGCGCTGGCGGACGTGCGACTCGCTCGACGAGACGCTGGCCGCGGCCGCGGAGATCGGTTATCCGGTGATCCTGAAGACGGCGGACCAGGCGGGCGCCATCGGCAAGGAGCTGGTCGCGCACGAGGGCGAGATGGCCGCCGTGTACGAGTCCGTGCACGCCACGCGCCTGGACCTCACGGTGCCGCTCCTGGTGGAGGAGCAGCTCAGCGGCCCCGAGTACAGCATCGAGGGGTTCGTCCACGAGGGCCGCGCCACGGCGATCTGCGTCACGGAGAAGACCACGCTGCCCGGTCGGATCCCCATCGTGATCGGCCACGCGCTGCCGTACCGGGGGCCGGACGAGGAGCAGATCACGGCCACCGCGATCGACGCCGCACTGGCCCTGGGTATCGACGGGACGATCATCCACGTCGAGGTCTTCATGACCGCGCGCGGCCCGATGATCGTGGAGGTCAACGCCCGTACCGCCGGGGACCGTCTGATGGACATGATCTACCGCCGGAGCGGCGGCAATCCGTACCATGTGGCCTTTGCCCTGGCGCTCGGTCGTTCTCCCGAATGGCGTCCCCGGTGGCAGGGCGCCGAGGCGATGTTGTGGACGGTGCCCCCGCGCGGCGGGGTGCTCGCGGGATACGACGGAATTCCCGACGTGCTGAGCGAACCGTCACTCATGGGCATGGCATTCGCCGCGAACCCCGGAATGACTCTTCCGCCGAAGCCCGAACACGTGGGCCACCGGTTGTGCTGGGTGATATGCGCCGGCTCCGACTGGCGGGAAGCCTCCGAGCGGGCCCGCACCACGCTCACCCGATTGGAGCCCCGTTTCGCCTCCTGACCCATTCGATGACCTCGCTCGATGACCGACCACCGGCATAAGAGGAGCAGCGTTGATGGAGGGTTACACGTCGGCGACCTATGGGGACGGGATCGCCGATATCTACGACGAGCCGGGCCAGTGCCCGCCCGACGCCGAATACGCCGCATCATTTCTCGACGAGCTGGGACGCGGCCGGCCCGAGGGGCGACCGCGCATCCTGGAGTTCGGAATCGGTACGGGACGTATCGCACTGCCACTCGCGGATCGCGGCTGTGACGTCACCGGTGTGGACAGTTCTGCCGCGATGCTGGAGAAATGCCGGGTGGCCGACGACCAGGGGCGGTTACGGCTCGTCCACGACACCATGGAAACCGTCGACGCGGGCCATTCGTCTTTCGACATCGTGTTCGCCGCCTACAACACCCTGTTCCTCGCCCTGAGCCAGGAGGAACAGATCGAGGTCTTCGCCAACGCCCGCCGGCATCTCGTACCCGGAGGAAGGTTCGTCGTCCAGGCCCTGGTGCCCGACCCGGCCTCCTTCACCGGCAACCAGCGGATCCGGGTCTACGACCTCGACAAGGACCTGGTCGATCTCGACGTGACCCTGCACGACCCCGTCCGGCAGACCCTGGTCAACCAGTACCTGATCCTGCGGCCGGCGTGCACCGAGTTCCGTCCGTCGAAGCTGCGCTACGCGTGGCCCAGCGAACTCGACCTGATGGCCCGGCTGGCCGGGCTGCGGCTGGAACAGCGGTACGGCACCTGGCAGCGGAGCCCCTTCACGGCCGACAGCACCGACCATGTCTCCGTCTACCGGATTCCGGCGGGTGACTGAGGTGGGCACTTCTGTCCCTTTCGCACCCTGGAACTTCATGCTCGACGTGGACGGGGTCAACTATTCCCTGTCGGAACAGGCGGCTTTCGCCCGAAACCACACCGGCACCGAGATCGTCAACCTGTCGTCGGGCATCAACGCCCTCAGGCCCCCGCCCGTACTCGTGGACACCGTCGCCGACTGCGCCCGCGACCCGCTGTTCTGGCACGACTACGACGGTCCGGAGGGCCACATGGTGGCACGTGCCGCCATCGCGGCGTACGAGACGGTACGCGCTCCGGGCGGCGTGCTCGTCGACCCCACCCAGGTCATCGTGACCGGCGGCGCGAGCGCGGCACTCGTGCTCGCCGCCCGTGGTCTGCACCAGCTCGGCCTCCGCAGGTCCGACCGCCCCACCGCACTGCTGCCGGTACCCACGTTCCCGCTCGCCGGTGCCGCCCTCGCCGATGCTGGCTTCGCCGTCGAGGAGGCGGCGTCCGGCACGCCGGGACGCTGGCTGCCGACGGTGACCGAACTGACCGGAGCCGCCACCGCCGAGACGACCGTGGTGTACGTCAACACGTTCAACAACCCCACCGGCGAGTGCTACACCGAGTCGGAACTCCGCTCCCTCGTCCGCTGGGCGCGTGACCGGGGTGCGTACCTCCTGCACGACACGGTCTCGTCCGACGTCTCGGCCACCGGCGACCTGCCGTGCCTGCCCGCCATCGCCGCCCAGGAGGACCACCTCGCCGGGCTGGTCACGGTCAGCAGCCTCTCCAAGGCCCGGGCCGTACCGGGCTTCCGGATCGGGTGGCTCATCGCCGACGCCACCCTCGTCGAGGAACTGGCGCGGCTCAACGAACTCGCCGCCCCGTCGTCGCCGGGGATCGCCGCCCCCGCCCTCCTGCTCGACCGGATGATCATGCTCGCGGTCGAGGCGGCCGAGGGGCGATGCCCGGCCGATGCCGCACAGCGGGGTAACGACCTGCTGGTCGCCGCACTGGCCGGGTACCCGCAGGTGACTCCGGGACTCGACGAGGTCACCGCCGCCGTGTCGACGGCGCTGACCGACGAGGGCACCGTCGAACAGCTCCGGACCTGGCGCACCGAGCTGCGCGGCACGCTCGCCCGCAACATCGGCCTGCTTTGCACCGAGGCGGGCGACCTGGTGGTTGACGTCCCCGCCTGGCGGGGCGACTTCAACACCTTCGTCAGCATCCCGGCCCTCGCCGGGCAGGGCTACCTCGACATCTGCCACCGCCTCTTCCGGGAGTACGGGTTGCAGACCCTTCCGGCGCCCGTGTTCGGCAAGGACGAACGCTGGTGGACCCGCCGGGGGTCGTACTGGACCCGGCTGTCGTTCGCCGTGCCGACGTCCCGGTGGGCGGCCGGCCTGGAACGGCTCCGGTACGCGGTGAAGGAGCTGAGCCGGTGACGGACGACACCGCGTACCCGGCCGACTGGACGGTCTTCGAGGTGGGTCTGCTCCGCTCGGCCGGACTGCCGTCCCAGTGGCTGACCCGCCTCGCCTCCCCCCGGCTGGCCGAGGCCGACGCCGCACTGACCGCTGCCCACGCGGAGCTGGTCACCACCCGGCGCCGGGCCGTGGCCGAACTGCGCGCGGCACGTACGGCGCAGCCGCCTCCGCCGTCAACCGCCGTCAGGGCCACCAACCGGGCCCTGGACCGCAGCCTCGTGCTGCCCGACACCGCCGACGACATCCTCGGCCGCCCGGTTCGGGAAAGCTGGAACAGCACGGTCGCCCGGCACGACGAACTGGCGTCGGAGTTCGAGACGACATGGCGTACGGCGCTGGCGGAGGAGCACGCGGAGCTGGTCCGTCGGGTGACCGACGAGGCGTTCGCCGAGGCCGTCCTGATGAACAGCCGAGGCGCCCACGACGCGCTGGTACGGGAGGCCGAGGCCGGCTCCCTGCGCTTCGCCAACCAACGGGTGGCCTACCGGTACCTGCAACGGTTCTGCGGCAAGGCCGAGAGCGCCGGGCACGCGGGTCCGGTCAACCTCATCCACCTGGGAGGAGAGCCGTCGGGGGTACCGCCGGTTCGCGGCGACGGGCAGGTACTGACCCACGACGACCCGCTGCTCGGCCGGATCCGCTACACCAGCCTCGGTGACGGCAGAGCGGCCAGCCGGCGTACCTTCCTGAGCTACTGGGCGGCCCAGGCCATGGTCGACGTACTCGTCGCGGACGCCGGTGGCGCCGCGCTGCTGCGCCCCTGCCGGCTGATCGGGGCCGGGCCGCCGGCCGGACACTCCCTCACGGAACCGGAGGCCGCCCTGTTGGCGGTCGCGGACGGGTCCCGTTCCCTCGCCGACATCGCCGCCCGCATCGGGAGCGGGACGGCGGAGACGACGGCGCTGGCCGCCGGACTCGCCGACCGGGGGCTGCTCGCCCTGGACCGCGCCCTGCCCGGCTACGTCGGCGACCCGGCCGCCGAGGCCGCCGCCGTCGCGCTGGCGGCGGGCACCGAGCGGGCCGGACTGGTACTCGCCGTACTGGAGACCGCCGAGCGGTTCGCGGGGCGGCCGTACCACCGGCGACCCAAGGCGCTCGACGGACTGGCGGCGGACTTCGTCGCCTGCACGGGTCGGCCCGCCTGGCGGGGACAGGGCGGCTTCTACACCGACCGGTTCGTCGTCTCGGAGGAGGCGTTCGGCAACATCGAAGGTGCCACCGTGCCCGCCGACGGGATGCGCGCACTGGCGCAACGGCTCGGCACGGTGCTGGACCTGCTGGCCTCGCTGGCCGTCGACCAGCGGCTGTCCGGGCAGCGCCGGATCAGGGAACTGCTCCGGCGTACCGGCGCGGAGACGCTGCCCGCCGTCGACGTACGCCGGCTGGCGCTGCCGCCCAGCGCGGCGCAACGGATGCCCGACGGGTTCACCCGGCTGCTGCCCGCCGCACCGCCGTACGTGGAGCTGACCCGGGCCGACCTGGCCGACGCCGGCCTGCTGCGCGCGGACCTGGCCGCCTGGCCGCTGTTCGGCGCCGCCGATCTGATGCTGATGGGGCAGCCGTCGGCGGCGGCCGGACCGGGCCTGGTCGTGCTCAGCGAACTGCACCACATCTGGCCGCCGCTCGGCCAGCCGTGGCGGGCCCTCTTCTCCGACGAGGCGTGGCGGCTGGACCGCCTCCAGGCATCCCTGGAACCCGTGCTCGCGCCGGCCAGGCCGCTGATCCAGCAGATCCGGCGCTACCAGAAGGGCACGGACTCGTCGCCCCTGGACCATCACCTGCTCTGCCTGGAGCGGCTGGAGCAGGGCCCGGGGGCGGGTCCCGTGCCGGTGGACGGGCTGGTGGTCCGGGAGTGGGAGAACGGCTTCCTCGGGCTGCACAGCCCGGACCGGGGCGAGGACTACTGGCTGTTCCCCGACTACGACGACAACGACGTCGATGCCGGCGGGCTGGCCCACTGCGCGCTGCCCGCGCTGGAACTGCCCCGGGTGTGCCTGGGTGAGCACACCCCGAGGATCGTGGTGGACGGGGTGGTGCTGCAACGGCGCCGCTGGGATCCGCCGCTCGGGTCCGTACCGGTGCTGCCGGGCAGGCGGGCCGTCGGCGCTCACTGGCGTCGGGTGCAGCACTGGCGGCAGCGGCTCGGGATGCCGCGCCAGGTCTTCTTCCTGACCGACACCGAGCCGAAACCGATGTGGCTGGACTTCGAGTCCGCGCTCTCCGTCGCCAATCTCTCGCACGCCCTGAGCAGGGCGCGCACCGTCACCTTCACCGAGATGCTGCCCCCGGCCGAGGAACTGTGGCTCCGGGTGCCGGACGGGACGCTGGTCTCCGAGATCCGAACCCTGGTGCTGCGGGGCGCGAGTGGGAGGAGTCCCGGATGAAGCTCCTGGCGAAGCTCAACGGCGTACTGCGCGGCGACGAGGGCGTCGCGGTGACGGCACTTGCCGACCTGCAACGGGAACTGCGGGCGGTGGCGGCCATGCAGCCCCGGCCGGACGACTGGATTCCGCTGGCGACCGTACCCGTGCTGCTCGACCACGCCGACGCCGAAACGCTCGGCGAGGCGGCCCGGATGCTGACCACGGCGGTACGCGACGATCCGGCCGTCGCCCTGTACGGCGATCTCGACACGGCCATGCGGGAACTGCGTACGCCCGCCGCGCTGTGGCCGTTCATCCGGGCCGAGATCCCGTACGAGGTGGTGGTGACCCGCTCCGACTTCCTGCTCGGTCCGGGCGGCTGGCAGGCGAACGAGATCAACGTCTGCGCCGGGCTGGGCGGTCTCCGGGTGGACGACTACGACGCCTGCGTGTACCGGCAACCGTTGCTGCGGAACTTCCTGGCCGCGCACGGCTACCAGGCCCGTAGCCCGATGGACGCGTTGGCCCGGGCGGTGCACCGCAGGTGCGAGAAGTTGGGCGGCGGCAGCGGTCGGCCGTTGCTCGCGGTGGTCGACTGGGAGGGCTTCGACGTCTCCTACCGTCAGGACCACCTGGGCATAGCGGAGTTGTACGCGGCCCGTGGCTTCGAGACGGTCGTCTGTCATCACCGGGAACTGCGCTACCAGCACGGGCGGCTGTGGGTGCACGGCCGGCCCGTGGACGTGGTGCACCGCGAGTTCCTGCTGGAGGACATGCCGCAGGACCCCGACTCGGCGCTGCCGGTGCTGGCCGCCGCCGTCGAGGGCGCGATCGTGCTGGCGACCGGTTTCCGGGCCGAGTGGCAGGGGCAGAAGATCGGCTTCGGTCTGTTGCACCAGGCCGCCGGGCGCGGACTGCTGCCGCCCGACACCGTCGAGTTCGTACGCCGTCGGATCCCGCCGACCTGGCTGCTCACGCCCGAACTGCTCGCCGAGCCGGACTCCCCACTGCCCGCGCGTACGGACCTGGTGCTGAAGCCGTCGATCGGCAGCATGAGCCAGGGGGTACGGCTGGGCGCGGACATGGGCGACGACGAGTTCCGGACGGTGCTGGGCGAGGCTGCCGCGAACGTGGACGACCCGCACGTACTGCAACGGCTGATACCTCCGGTGACCGTACCCTTCCCCCACCTCAACGACGCCCGGGACACACTGTCCTTTCCGGACTCCCAGCTCAGCATCGGCTGGTTCGTGGTGGACGACGAACCGGCCGGCGCCTGGTCCAAGGTCTGCCCGCGCTCGTTCCCCACGGTCATCAACTACTGGAACGAGGGTCAGTTCGGCAGCGTCTGGCATCCGGTCGTACCGGCCGGACCGCCCGAGGCGGACGGAGGAACGCGGTGGTAGTGGTCACCGCCCCGGAGAAGCGGTTGGGGGCTCCGTTCTGGCGGTTCTGGACCTCGGCGGCCGCCGCCAACGTCGCCGACGGGGTCCGGGCCGCCGCGCTGCCCCTGATCGCCGCCTCGGTCTCCGACAACGCCTTCGGGGTGGCCCTGATCGCCGCCTGCCAGCAGGGTGCCTGGCTGGTCTTCGGACTCGGCGCCGGGGTGGTCGCCGACCGGTACCCACCCGCCCGGGTGGTCGCGGCGGCGGACGTACTCCGGGTGGTGATGCTCGCCGCTGTGCTGACGGCGCTGTTCCTGGACACGGTGACGATCCCGCTGCTGGCCGGGGCGGCGTTCGTGATCGGGGTCGCGGAGACGTTCCGGGACACGGCCGCGCACAGCCTCGTACCGCGCCTGGTCGACCAGACGCAACTGGAGCGCGCGAACGGGCGACTGGTCGGCGCCGAGATCGTCGGCAACGAGTTCCTCGGCCCGCTGCTCGGCGCGCTGCTGTTCGCCGTGGCCGTCACCCTGCCGGTGGCCCTGGACGCCACGGCGCTGCTCGTCGCCGTCGTCCTCATCCTGACCCTGCGCCGGGCCGCACCCGCGATCGCCACCGTCGACCCGGCCGGAAGTCGGCCACCCCTGCTGGTCGACCTCGGGCGGGGAGCGCGCTGGCTGCTGAGCAACCCCCGGCTGGCGGCGGTGACCTGCTCGGGCGCGGCGGTCTGCTTCGCCGACTCCGCGTGGTGGTCGGTGTTGGTGGTCTACAGCAACGACGTCCTCGGGCTGCCCGAGGCCGGCTTCGGACTGCTGCTCACCGCCGGGGCGGTCGGCGGCACGGTGGGCGCCCTCGGCGCCGAACGGCTCGCAGGCCGGCTCACCCCGCACGTCGTACTCGCCGCCGCCGCCCTGCTGTGCGGGCTGCCCGCCGTCGCCATCGCGCTCGGCGGCAGCCTCCCGGTGACGGCGGTGATGCTCGCGGTCAGCAGCGGTGGCTTCGCGGTCTGGAGCGTGGTGGCGCTCTCCACCCGCCAGCGGGAGGCCCCGCCCGAGATCCTGGGCCGGGTCACCGGCACGCACCGCCTCGTGCTGTTCGGCAGCGGCATGGTCGGCGCGCTGGTCGGCGGCGTGCTCGCCGACTCGGTGGCCATCACCGCCCCGTTCTACCTGGCCGGTGCCCTGGCGACCGTCGCCGCAGCGGGACTGCTGGTGGTCGCCCGTACGGAGCGGAGGGGACAGGCGTGATCGACAACCCGCCGGAGCCGCTGCGGCGCATCCGCGCGCCCCACCTCGTGGCCGACCTGGTGCACTGGGCCCTCTCGGCCTGCTCGCTGGGCCCGGCGGTCCGGGTCGCGGTGTCCGACGTCGGCTACGACGACTGCAACATCATGGTCGACACCGGAAGCGGCAGCTATGTCGTCAAGGTGTTCAACTCGACCCGGACCCCGGCCATGTGTGCCCGCTACGTCGAGGTGGTCCGGCGGGTGCTGGCCGCCGGGGTCGCCCATCCCCGGGTACGCCACGCGGGCGGCTCGCCGCTGCTGCACCACGTACCGTCCGGGAACCGCCTGATGGTGATGGACCGGGTGGACGGGGTCACCTTCCTGGAGATCGACGCCTATCCGGACGACACCGAGATCGAAACGATCGTCGGCCAGTTGCATTCCATCCACGCGCTGGACTTCTTCCCGGAGTACGTCCACGACTGGTGGGCGATTCCGCAGATCGGGATCCTCACGGCCGAGATCGCCCCGCTGCTGGAGGAGGAGGATCGGGCCTACGTCACGGCAGCCGCCCAGGTCTTCCGGGCGCTCCGGGTACACCGGCTGCCGCAGGCGTTCTCGCACGGCGACCTGACCAAGGCGAACGTGATGCGTACCCGCTCCGGCGGGCTCGCCGTGCTCGACCTCGCGGTCGCCAACCGGTACGCGCGAATCCACGACCTGTCCATGACCGCCGTCAACCTCATGCACAACGACCCTCGCCCGCTTCCGGAGCGCGTCAACCTGTTGACCCGGCTCTACCAGCGGCACACCGCCCTCACCGCCGCCGAACTCGACGCCCTGCCCGGCTACGTCTTCGCCGCCGCCGCCATGGAACTGCTCGGCGCCGAACGGGAATGGTCGCTCAAGGGCAACCGCAGCCACGAGACCCGGTACCTGCGCGACCTCGGCCGGGCGATGGTCCGCGCCGCCGCGCCCCGGATCCCGGACCGCCCACGACGGTCGGTCGCCGACCCACCACCAGTCACCGCACCGCGGCCGGCGGCGGCGCAACGCCGCCCCGGCGCCCACGCACGTCCCGCCGTTTCCACGGGCCCACGGGACGAGGAAGAGAGGGGTTCCATGACCGCCGCTGTCTCTCCGGTCAATTCCTGGGACGAGTTCACCCCGCTTCAGGAGATCATCGTCGGGGACGCCACCCACTCCCGCGTCCCCCGGATGACCGATCCGTCAGCCTGGCTGGCCTGTTACCCCACCATGACCTCCGCCGAACTGAAGCGGATCGAGGCCGGGGAGTTCCCGAAGCAGGTGATCGAGGAGTCCAACGAGGACCTGGCCCAGTTGGCCGAAACCCTGCACGGACTGGGCGTCACCACGCACCGTCCGCCGGCCGTGGACCACCGCCGGTCCTTCACCTCGCCGTACTGGGAGGCGGACGGGTACATCTCGTACTGTCCCCGCGACATCACCCTCGTCGTGGGCTCCACCATCATCGAGGTGGCCAGCCCGATGCGGTCCCGCTACTTCGAGATCTTCAACCTCCGCCCGCTGTTCCAGCAGTACCTGCTGGCGGGCGCCTCGTGGATCGCCGCGCCCCGGCCACAACTGCGCGACGAACTGTACGAGTGGGACGAGGAGGGCCGGCCGCTGCTGGGCGAGGCCGAGCCCGTGTTCGACGCGGCGAACGTGCTCCGGGTCGGCCGGGACCTCTTCTACCAGGTGTCCCGCAGCGGCAACGAGATGGGTCTGCGCTGGCTCCGGTCCACGCTGCGGATGGTCGACCCCACGCTGCGGGTCCATCCGCTCCGGGACGTCTACGGGTACACCCACATCGACAGCACCATCGCCGTGCTGCGCCCGGGACTCGTCATGCTCAATCCGGCGCGGATCGCCGAGGACGAGGTGCCGGAGGCGTTCCGTGGCTGGGACGTGGTGTGGTGTCCCGAACCCAGCCCGACCAGCACCGCACTGCCGTACACCCTGAGCGAGCCCTGGATCTGCATGAACCTGCTGATGGTCAGCCCCGACCTGGCCATCGTCGACGGCGACCAGCCCGCCCTCGCCAAGGTCCTGGAGAGCAGGGGCATCTCCGTACTGCCGCACAAGCTGCGTCACCAGCGGGTCCTCGGCGGCGGCTTCCACTGCGTCACGCTCGACATCGCGCGTGACGGTGGCCGCGAAGACTACTTCGGGTAGCCATGGTGGCCCGCCGGCGCACCGAGGGCCCGGCGCTGCCCGCCTCGCACACGGGGCGGGTGCCCGGTCCCGTCCGCGAACTCGTCGAACAGCAGTTGCGGTCCGTGGTGCTGAACAGTCCGTTCCCCTGCCTGGGCGCACGGTCGGCGTTCCAGAACGACAGCTACCTGTTCAACCTGCTGCCCGACCTGGACGCCCCGGAGACACCCGGGTACGTCATCGAGGACCTGCGGTACTTCGCCCAGGTACGTCTCCGGATGGCGAACCTGTACACGTACGTCGTCAGTTTCCTGGAGCCCCGGGCGATCGGCGACGAGCCGGAGTGGGACCGTCGGCTGTGGTCCTTCCTGCAACGCCTGCACGACCTGGACGACGACCCCTGGGACGCGCGGTTCTCGACCGACCCACGGGACGCCGACTTCGCCCTGTCCCTGGCGGGACTCGGCCAACTGGTGGTCACCCTCTATCCGGGGGCACACCGCTACGCGCGCCGCTTCGCCTGGACCACGCTCGTTTTCAACCCACCGGAGCAGGACCGCGCCAACTTTCCTACCGACGAGCAGTTCCTGGGTTTCCAGAACAGGATCAGGGAGCGTGACGCACGCCTCCAGGGTCAGGTGAACCAGTCCCTACCGACCACGCTGGACGACCCGCAGGCGCCGGGCTTCTCCGGCGCCCCCGTCGCCCCGGACTCCTGGCGCTGCCCGCTCCGCGTCCACCCGCCGAGAAAGGAGCCGTGATGCCCGCGCAGCTCACCGCCGAGCAGACGATCCGCCTCACCCCCGACGAGACGAAAGCGCTGTGGGAGGCGGCCACGGACCTCACCCGATCGGAGGACGTCGCGGCGCTCGACGCCGACGGGATCACCGAACTCGCCTGCGGCCTGACCGCCGCCGTACCGCCCCGACTGCTGCGCGCACTGCACCGGCACCGCAGTGGCGCCGGCCTGGACGCCCTGCTCGTGGCGGGTCTGCTGCCGGCCGACCAGGAGTGGGGTCCGACCCCGAGGGGTTCCGCCGAACCCCTCACCGGCCCGGCCCAGGCCGCCGCGTTGTGTCTGCTGAACGCCGCCCTCCAACTGGGGGAGCCGTTCACCTTCAGCACCTTCTACTCCGGGCGGCTGGTCCAGCACGTCGTCCCGGTGCCCACGATGGAGCACACCCAGACCAGCGAGAGCAGCAGCGGCATGCTCGACTGGCATGTCGAGGACGGCTTCAGCCCCGACCGGTGCGACCACTTCGCCCTGCTCTGCGTCCGCGGTGAGACCGCCGCGCACACCCGCTTCACCTCGGCCCGGGACCTCGAACTGCCCGACGAGGTACGCGAGGTGCTGCGCCGACCGACGTTCCTGATGGCGCCGGACACCGCGCACGAGATGAGTGACCGCCGTCCCGTCGCCACCGCCGTGTTGTGGGGACCGCCGGAGGCACCGGAGATCTGCTACGACGCCCACTACCTGACCCCGGCCGAGCAGCAGGGCGGGCACGAGGCCGAGGCGCTGCGGCTGCTCGGCCGGGAACTGGACGTCAAACGGGTCGAACACGCCCTGGCACCGGGCGAGCTGCTACTGCTCGACAACCGGCGCACCGTACACGCCAGGACGCCGTTCAGTGCCCGGGGTGACGGGACCGACCGCTGGCTGCTCCGTACGATGATCTGCTCCTCGTTGCCCCGCTTCCGCGACCACCGCACCCGGATCTGGTCGTCGCCGCACGGCGTCCCGGCGAGCAACGGTCGGTACGCCGCCTCCGGCGCGCCGGCCCGGGAGGCGTCGGCGCTGGAGGCGTCGACGCGCGAGGGCGGGACACGGTGAAGGGGCGAAATCCCTTCCCGGGTGCCCTCGCGGCCGAGCCGACGATCGGCGGCACACCGGTCCGGCGGCTACGGGTTCCGGTCGGCGGGCGCAGCGTGCGACTCTGGCTCAAGCTGGAGGCCGAGAACCCGTTCGGCTCGATCAAGGCCCGGACCGCCGCCGCGCTGCTGGACGCCTTGGAGGCGACCGACGAACTGCGGCCCGGCAGGCGGGTGGTGGAGTCCACGTCGGGCAACCTCGGCGTGGCGCTGGCCGGGCTGTGCCGAGCCCGAGGCTACCCGTGCACGCTGGTCGTCGAGCCGAGCACGCCGAGGGCCGCCATCGACCGGATGGTCGACTACGGCGCCGAGGTGATCACGGCCGGCGAGATCCCGGGCGGTACGACCCTCGACGCGCGGCTGGCGGCGGTACGGGAGATCCTCGACCGGGACGACAACACGGTGTGGACCAACCAGTACGCGAGCCCGGCCAATCCCCGCGTGCACGAGGCGCACACCGCCGTCGAACTGGTCGAGGCCGCTCCCGACGGCGGGTACGACGCGGTCGCCGTGGCGGTGTCCACCGGTGGCACCCTGGCCGGGATCGCCACCCACCTCCGCCGCCACTCGCCGGCCACGAAGGTGATCGCGGTCGACGCCGTCGGCTCCGCCGCGATGGGCGGAACCCCCGGCGACCGCCCCTACAAATTGGCCGGTTTCGGCTCCGGACGGGTCTCCGACTTCGTCAGACGGCAGCACTGGGACAGCATCGTCCGGCTCCGGGACGTCGACGCGGCCGCCGCCTGCACCCGCATCCGCTGGCGAACCGGGCTGTTCCTCGGCGGCAGCGGCGGAGCCGCCGTCCTCGCCGCCGTCGTACGGGCATCGCTCGACCCCGCGCTGCGGGAACTGGCCTGCGTCTGCCCGGACAGCGGCGACAAGTACCCCCGGCTCAACGAGGCCATTCCGGCCGACCGGCGAACCGACCCGGCTCCCGGGTTCGAGCCGGCCACCGCCGACGACCCGGTCACGACCGCCCTCGACCTGCTCGACCACATCAGCGCCGAAGGAGAGTGAGCCCGTGGCCGTACCCGTCCCCTCCTCGATCACCTACCTCGGCGGCGCCGACGTCGCGGAACTCTGCGCCGACCTGCCCGTCGTCGACCTGGTGCGGGACACCCTGCTGGCCTTCGGGCGCAAGGACGCGGGCATCGCCCCCGAAACGGCCCTGCGTTGGACCACACCCACCGGAGCCTCCGCGCGAAGCCTCGTCCTGCCGGCGTGGGCCGGCGAGGCGTACGGCTGCAAGCTCATCAACGCCTCGCTCGGCAACCACCGGTACGGGCTGCCCCGCGCCGGGGGCCTGATCATCCTCGCCGACCCGGAGACCGCGTACCCGATCTGCATCATGGAGGGCGCCCGGATCAGCGCGCTGCGGACCGCCGGGGTGACGCTGGCGGCGGTACGGGCCGTACGCCCGCTGGCGGACCTCACCTCGGTGGCGTTCCTCGGCTGCGGTCGCCAGGCCGGGGTGCACCAGGAGTTGCTCACCGCGCACTGCCCCGCGCTGGCGCGGATCACCCTGTTCGACCAGGACCGGTCACGGGCGGAGCAGACGGCCGCCGCCTGGACCGCCGCCCATCCGGAGGTCACGGTCACGGTGGCCCCGCAGGCCCGGGACGCCGTCGAACAGGCCCAGCTCACCATCGCGGTGACCACCACGACCGAGCCCTACGTCGAGCTGGACTGGCTCCCCGAGGGCGGTACCTTCGTCAACGTCTCCCTGGACGACGCCGCCGAAAGCCTGCTCCTCGGCTGCGACCACCTCTTCGTCGACGACTGGCACCTCGTCGTCGACGACACCCACCGCATGTTGGGCGTCCTGGCCCGGGCGGGCCGGGTCGGCGCGCCCGGCACCGCCGCCCCGGTGGGCGGCCGTGCCGTCGACGCCGAGCTTCCCAGCCTCGTCGCCGGCTGCTACGCCCGCCCGATCACCGCGTCCGAACGGGTGGTGGTCAACCCCTTCGGCATGGGTGTGCACGACATCGTCCTCGCCTCGGCGGTCTACGCGAAGGCGGCCGGCCGAGGGCTGGCCCTGCCGCGCTGAGCCGGGGCCGTCGGCGGCGGCGACGGCGGCCCGTCGGACGGGCCGCCGGGACGACGCCCGTGCGGGCCAGGAGGAACTCTCCAGCCGGAACAGTCGGCCTGACCGCAGAAAGTGAGGCGACAACAATGACCCGACAGTTGGACTTCTTCGCCGACGAACTGAAGCGGCTCGGTGATCGCCGGCGATCCTTCCTGGAGATCGACCGGCGCGCCGGACAGTTTCCCAGCGCGACGAGCCGGCGAGGCGCCGGCGACGCGGACCACGAGATCAGCGTCTGGTGCAGTAACGACTACCTCGGCATGGGACAGCATCCCGTCGTGCTGGAGGCCGTGAAGACGGCGGTCGACGCCGTCGGGGCGGGCTCCGGCGGCTCCCGCAACATCGGCGGGACGAGCCAGTTCCACGTCCTCCTCGAACAGGAACTCGCGGCGCTGCATCGCAAGGAGGCGGCGTTGCTGTTCGTCTCGGGCTACGCCGCCAACGACGGCGCGCTGACCGTGCTGACCGGTCGCATGCCCGGGACCCTCGTCTTCTCGGACGAACTCAACCACGCGTCGATCATCGACGGGCTTCGACACGGCGGCGCCGAGAAGCGGATCTTCCGGCACAACGACACCGGGCACCTCGCCGAACTCCTCGCCGCCGCCCACCCGGACCGGCCCAAACTGATCGTCCTGGAGTCCGTCTACTCGATGTCCGGCGACGTGGCACCGCTCGCCGAGGTCTCCGAGCTGGCCGCGCGGTACCGCGCCGTCACCTTCCTCGACGAGGTGCACGCCGTCGGCCTGTACGGGCCGGAGGGCGCCGGCATCGCCGCCCGGGAGGGCCTCGCCGAGGACTTCACGATCGTGATGGGCACCCTGGGGAAGGGGTTCGGTACGGCGGGCGGCTACATCGCCGGTCCCGCCGTACTCGTCGAGGCGGTCCGTGCCTTCTCCCGCCCGTTCATCTTCACCACCTCGATGCCGCCCGCCACCGCCGCAGGCGCGCTCGCCGCCGTCCGACACCTGCGGTCCAGCGAGTACGAACGCACCCGGCTCCGGGAGAACACCCAACTCCTGCACCGGCTGTTGACCGAGCGCGGCATCCCGTTCCTGTCGGCACGCTCGCACATCGTCTCCGTACCGGTCGGCGACGACCTCCTCTGCCGGCGGGCGTCCGCCCTCCTGCTCCAGGGACACGGCATCTACGTGCAGGCGATCAACCTGCCCAGTGTGCGGCCCGGCGACGAACTGCTCCGCGTCGCCCCCTCGGCCACCCACACCACCCACGACGTACGGACGTTCGCCGAGGCGCTCGACGATGTCTGGACGGAGTTGGGGATTCCCCGGTCCGGTTCATCCGCGACCACCGCCCGCGCCGAGGACGGCCCGACCGGCGGTGCCACCAGGAGCGGATACGGCACACCCCTGCCACTCAACGCGCACGCGGGAGGCTGACCACCAGATGAGCACCCGAATCCCCGTCTCCGCCGTCCTCGAACCGCACCAGGGCTGGGACTACGAACAGATCCTGTCCTTCGCCCAGGCCGCCGAGAAGGCCGGCTTCGACGGACTGTTCCTGGCCGACCACTACCTCGCCGAGGGAAACGTCCCCGGTGACCTCGGCCCGTCCGACGCCTGGCTGACCCTGGGCGCGCTCAGCCGGGAGACGTCCCGGCTGCGCCTCGGCACCATGATGAGTTCGGCCACCTTCCGGCTGCCCGGCCCGCTCGCGGTGTCGGTGGCCCAACTCGACCGGATGAGCGGGGGACGGATCGAGGTGGGTATCGGCGCGGGCTGGTACGCGGACGAACACCGCAGCCACGGGATCCCCTTCCCCTCGACCGCCGAGCGGTTCGAGCGGCTCGCCGAGCAGATCGAGATCATGCGCCTGTTCTGGCGTACCCGCCCGGGGGAGCGCTTCTCGTACCAGGGGGTCCACTATCGCCTTGAGGACTGTCCGGCACTGCCCACGCCGGTGCAGCCGGGCGGTCCACCGGTGATCGTCGGCGGGCGGGGGCCACGCCGTACCCCGGCCGTCGCCGCGCGCCACGCGGACGAGTTCAACGTGCCGTTCGCCGGACACGAGCTGGTGACCGCCCAACTGCGCCGCGCCGACCGGGCGTGTACGTCCCTGGGCCGCGATCCGCGCGACCTGCGCAGGTCGACCCTGCTGACCGTCTGCTGCGGTTCCACCGAGGCGGAGATGGAACACCGGGAGAGCGGCATGGCACCGTACGCGGGCGCGGGCCGGGGTGTGATCGCGCGCGGCTCACCGGCTTCCGTCCGCGCCCAACTCGATGCGTACGCCGATCTCGGGCTGCACCGGATCTACCTTCAGTTCCTCGACATCCAGGACACCGACCATCTGGATCTCGTCGGGTCGGAGGTCGTCGCGGCCATGCGCGCGACCGTCGACCGTCCGGCCCCGTCCACCTGACCGGTGCCGCCGCAGGTACTCACCGCCCTCGGCGGACGAGAGCCCGGCGGCTCGGCTCGGGTCGGGTGTGCGGCAGGTCGGGTACGGTGTTCGGCTGTGCGCCGACCACGTCGAGCAGCCTGAGTTTGTCGGCCGCCTCGGTGCCCGGGGCGGCGGTGTAGAGGACGACGTGCAGGTCGCTTCCTGGCGCGGTGAGCACGTCGCAGTCGAGCACGAGCGGTCCGACGTCCGGGTGGCGGACGGTCTTGGTGTTCATCACGTGGCTGCCCACCGCGCGCGACTCCCAGCACCGGGCGAACCGGGGGCTGAGGTGTCGCAGGTCGGCGACGAGCGAGCGCAGACCCGCGTCGGCGGGGTAGCGGACGGTAGCCGCTCTCAGGTCCGTGATCGCGGCCGTCTCGAACCGGGCCTGCTGTTCGGGGTCGTGCACCACCCGGGCCGGCGGTCCGGTGAAGTGCCGCCACAGGACGTTGCGCTCGCGCCCGGACAGGCCGGAGGGGTCGCCGAGCAGGGCGGCCGACAGTGCGTTCCAGGCGATCAGCGTCCAAGCGGCGTCGTACACGTTGACCGGCGTGCCGGCCAGTTGGTCGAGCAGCCGCCGGACGGCGGGCGTGAGGTGTGCCGATACCCGGTCGGCCGAGGGTTCCGACTGGTTGGCCAGCAGGAACAGGTGCCGACGCTCCGCTTCCGCGAGCCTCAGCGCTCGCGCCAGCGCGGTGAGGACCTGCCCGGACGGGGACGTCGCACGCCCCTGCTCCAGGCGGATGACGTAGTCCACGGAGATTCCGGCGAGCAGAGCCAGCTCCTCGCGTCGCAGCCCGGTGGTCCGCCGGATGCGGCCGACGGGCAGTCCGACCGTGGCCGGATCGATCCGGCCACGCCAGTGGCGCAGGGCGGCGCCCAGTTCGTTGCCGCCCCGGGCCCGGCGGGTGTCCCCGATCCCGTTCTCGCTCATGGGGTCCACTATCCGTCCGGCGGCCCGCGAGCGCCCGCCGCTGCCTGGTACCGGCGGTACCAGGAAGAAGGTTGCACTTCCTCGCCGTCCTCGGACGGGCGAGATTTCCGGGTATGACGACGACGCTGATCACCGGAGCCAACCGGGGTCTCGGCCTGGAAACCGCCCGCCTGGTCGAGGTCGGGCACACCGTGTACCTCGGCGCCCGCGACGCCCGGCGCGGCGAGGAGGCCGCCGGGCGGGTCGGCGCCCACCCGCTGCTGATCGACGTCACCGGTGACGCGTCCGTGCAGGCGGCGGCGAAGCTGGTTCGTGACCAGGTCGGTCACCTCGACGTACTGGTCAACAACGCGGGGATCATCGGCCCCGTCCGGCCGGCCGGGCAGATCACCGCAGCCGACATGCTCACGGTGTACGACACCAACGTCTTCGGCGTCGTACGGGTGATGCATGCCTTTCTGCCGTTGCTCCAGGCGGGTCCGGCCCCCGTTGTCGTGAACGTCAGCAGTGGCTTGGGTTCGTTGGCCGTCACCGCCGACCCCGAGAGCCACGCGTCGGTCGTACCCGTCTGGGTGCCGGGGCTGGCCTACAACTCCGGCAAAGCCGCGCTGAACATGGTCACCGCGCAGTACGCCCGTGCGTACCCGGCAGTCAGGATCAACGCTGTCGATCCCGGTCACACCGCTACCGACTTCAACGGCCACACCGGAGCCCAGAGCGTCGAGGAGGGCGCCGAGATCATCGTGCGGATGGCCGTACTCGGGCCGGACGGCCCGACCGGTGGCTTCTTCGCGGCCGGTGGCCCGGTGCCCTGGTGATGCGCAGCAGACGTCACGCTGCCGGGGCAACCCCCGGAGCCGGTATCCACCGAACGAACGTCCGGTCACGGCCAGGAGGAGAGACGAGTATGAACGCCCCGCGCAGGGCCGAGGTTGTCCTGGACTTCGTATGTGTCCATTCCTACCGTGGATTCAGCAGATTCGTTCGAGCCGCTCGGGTCTATCGCGCCCAGGGCGGCGCGGTCGAGACCGTCTTCCTGCCGTTCCAGCTCCAACCCGACGCGTCTGCCGCCGGTGAGTCGCTGTTCGAGGTCTGGAAGCGGCAGCGTGGCGAGGACGTCGCGCGTGCCCTCCTGTCCGACGGGTCGTTCGGAATCGCCGACGGTCTCGAACTGAACTTCGACCGGGCGGTGTTCGCCAACACGTTCGACGCGCACCGGATCCTTGCCCAGGCGTCCGCGCAGGGAAAGGGCGAGCAGATGGCCGAGCGGTTGTTCCGGGCCTACTTCACCGACGGGCGCAACCTCGCCGACCCCGACACACTCACCCGACTCGCTGCCGAGACGGGAGTGGTGACCCGCGAGACCGGCGCCGCCGAACTCCGGGCCGAACTCGACCGGGTACGGCAGCTCGGCGTCCAGCCGCCGAGTTTCCGCTTCGAGGGCGGACCGTTCCTGGAAGGTGAGCAGTCCGAGGAACTGTTCCACGCGACCCTCACGAGGTGACCGCCGAGCGGACCCACGAAACACCGACGCCTCCGCGCACAGCCCTCCGGCGCCAGGGCGCGATGATGCCTGCCCTGCACGAGGCCGACCTGTTACCGTCGCTGCTGGACGAAACGCAGAACGCGCAGTCAAGCCGCCCGGCGTTGTCTCCGAAGCCTTCGGCATGTCGGAGCGGATCGCGGGCTCGGGTGTCACTGCCGGTTCTGCCTTTGGTCAGGCTGCACAGCTCGGGAATGCACCAGATCCGGTGGCGGTTCGTGGGGGTGTCGCGATGCTTCGTGATCGGCCGGCTACCTGTGTGACCTGCCCACCCGAGCCCGTCGAACACCTCACCGCCGTCGTACGCCAGGCGCTGGACGAGCCGGACCTGACGATGGACTTCTTCCACGCCGGAGGAAACTCGCTCGTCGCGCTGACGCTCGCGCGTACCGCACAACTGCACGGCTTTCGTCTCGGCATCCAGGCACTGCTCCGGGCGCCGTCGCTGCACCGTTTCGTCCGTGAGACGGCCACCACCGCACCGGCGGTCGTCCGGGCCGGAAGACCGTCCGGCCGGGCACCGCTGCTGCCGTTCCAGCGGTGGATGCTGAGGCTGGACCAGGAGGCCGCCGCGCGGTTGGCGGTGGTGAGCAGGTGGCGGACCAGCGACCCGGTCGACCCCCGGGACGTGGCCGAGGCGGTACGCGCGCTGCCGGCGTTGCACGACGCCCTGCGTACCCGCATCGTGCGGGCCGGCGACGGGACGGCCCACCAGGCGGAGACGGGGGAGCGGATGCTCGACGTCGACGTCGTGGCAGCCGACCGGCTCGGGCCGGCAACGGACGTGCCGGCACTGGCCGCCGCGTCGAGGCGCCGTCTCGACCCGTACGCGGGACCGACGACGGTGGCGACCATGCTGGCGGATCCGGCGGGCGGGCACACCGAACTCGTCCTGGTCACCCAGCACGCCGTCAGCGACTTCGTCTCCCACGAGATACTGATGGCCGAGGTCGAGGCGATCCTCCGTGGCGACGACCCGTCGCGGATGGGTGACACGACCACCAGCCACCACTGGGCGACGCTGCTGGAGCGGTACCAGACCTCCGGGGAGATCCTGGCCGAGCAGGAGTACTGGCGCGACGTCCTGCACCGGTCGTGGCGGGGACCGTACGCGCAGCACGCCGCCGTCGGCGAAGGTACCGGCCGGCGGGCAACGGCCGAGTTCGACGCATCCGAGCGGGCGGCGGTCGGCGTACTGCGGCGGACCCTGGGGCTGACCCCGACGGAGCTGATGCTCATGGCCGCCAGCCTGGTGCTCGGTGACGGCCGGCGGCACCTTCTGGTCGGGATGTCCACGCACGGCCGGTACCCGGCGTTCGACGGCGTCGAACTGCACAGCACGGTCGGCTGGTTGAGCTCCAACGTGGCCGTCGCCGTGCCGCCGGTCGGTGCCGACCCGGTGTGGTGGCGGGACCGCCTCCGGGCAGAGTTGGCCGAGATCCCGCACCACGGCATCGGCGTCTTCGGTGCGGAGTGGGTACGCCCGCCCGACGAACTCACCCGGCTGCTCGATTCGGTCACGCCGCTGGTCAGCCTCAACGTGGTGCACGCCGCGCCCCGGCCGGACCGCCGGTGGCAGGTGAACCTGCGGACGGGTCAGGGGACGGTGGTCCGGCCACGGGGGCCCGCCGTGCGGCTCTCCGTGCTGACCGGCGACGGGTCGGCCGAGGACGTGCGGGTCAGCGTGGACTACAACGACGCGTACCTCGCCGCGGACGTGGCCACCGGCATCGTCGACCGGCTCGCCGCCGCGCCCGGCGAGCTTGCCGAGCGCTTCGGCCTCGATGCCGGTGAATCCGGCGTACCGGCATGAGCGACGTCGGCCGGGTCCGGGCGATCCTCGTCGACGACCACAGGTGCCTGACGCACACCGGCCGAGGGCTGGCGTACCGGGTCGGCCGGTTCCTCGCCGACCGGGGCATCCCGGCCGATCCGGAGCTGCTGCCGCGCGAGCTGCACGCCGCCTGTGCGCGGCACATCGAGTTTCCGCTGGGCCGCATCGCGACCGCCGACGACGAGCGCGTCGCGTGGACGGCGATGTGGACGGATTTCCTGGGCACGTTGGCGATTCCGTTCGACGACGCGCTGCTCGCGGAGATGCACCGGACGTGCCACTACCGGGCGGCGAAGCGCGGCTATCCGGACGCGCTGCCGGCACTGGACGCGCTCCGGCCGCACTTCCGGCTCTGCCTGGCCACGAACGCACTGCCGATGGTCCGCGAGGCCCTGGACGGTTTGGGCCTGTGGCAAGCCTTCGACCACACGTTCGTGTCCGCGCTGATCGGCGCGGAGAAGCCGGACGAGCGGTTCTTCCGGGCCGCCCTGACCGAGCTGCGGCTCCCTCCGGAACACGTGCTGCTGGTGGACGACCTGCCGGAGAACGTCCAGGGCGCCCGGGACCTCGGCCTCCACGGGGTGCTCATCGACAGGTCGGCGTCCGCGAACGAGACGCCGCCCGGCGTCGTGCGGTCGCTCACCGACCTCGTCGACCTGCTGCGCCAGGCCTGACGCGACCCGGAACGCGGCTCTCGAACGTGGCGCGAGCCGGGACGCCAGTCGTCGAACGTGACGCGGGCCGGGGCGCGGTCGTCGAACGTGCTACGAGCCGGGGCGCGGTCGTCGGGCGTGACACGGCACGGGCCGCCGGCTGTCAGGTTCGGCGCTCCAGGACCACCTGTACGACCCTGTCGTCCTCCGTCGGTGGCTTGGCCTCGTGGAACTCGGTGCACACCAGGCGGGTACCCAGACCGACCCGGTCGGCCATCCGGGTGATCTGGTCGACGGTGAAGAGCTGCCACTCGAACTCGTCGGTGTCGTCGTCGCCGTCGTAGGACAGACTCACCCGCAGCCGCGTCCCGTCGAGCACGCTGGCGGAGTGGACGATCCGACCGCCGCGTTCGGTCGTGCCGACCCCCTGGTGTCGGTGCCACCAGTCGGGGTTGTAGAGGTCGAGCACGACCCGGCCGGCCGGGGTGAGCTTGTCGGCTATGTCGGAGAGCAGCCGCGCGTTCTCGGCCGGCGACAAGAAGCCGAAGCTCTGCCAGAGGACGACGACCCCGTCGAAGACCCCTGGTACGGCGGCCAGGTCGCGGACGTCGTACCGGAGAAAGGTGGCCCGTTCGGCCCCGGACTCCAGGGCCCGCCGCCGCGCGTACCCGATCGCCTCTTCGTCGCGGTCGACGCCCACCGCCTGGTAGCCGAGACGGGCCAGCGGCACGACGTGCCGACCACGTCCGGAACAGACGTCGAGAATGCGCCGGTACGGCGGATTGGGCAGCCACCGCACCAGGAAGTCGACCTCGTTCCCGGTGTACGGGTGGGTCGCCTCGAACACGTCGAACCATCTGCGGGAGTAGTTGTTGGCCTCCACCGCGTCCCTCGGGTCGGCGACTGCGTCGGCACCCAACGTAACGCACGGCCGGCGACGCGGGCGACGCGTCATCGGGTCGAGGGTTCGCCGACCCCGCTGCGGTCCGCCGTGTCCTCCTCCGCCGTGTCGTCCTCCGCCGGCAGCACCGGCAACTCCCGCATCCGACGCAGTGGCGACAGCAGCACCGGTACGGCGGAGAAGCTGACCCCGACCGCGCTGACCAACAGTGCCGTCCGTGGCCCGAGCCACTGGCCGAGTACGCCGCCGAGCAGTGCACCGAACGGCATGGTGCCCCAGACGAGGAACCGCATGGTGGCGCTCATCCGACCCAGCAGGCGGTCCGGGGTGAGGCCCTGCCGGAAGGTCACCTGGGTGACGTTGTAGACGATCATGCTGGCGATGGCCAGTAGCTGACCGAGGGCGGCGATCCACACCGTCGGTCCGGGCCTGGTCAGCGGCACCAGCAGCGCGAAGAGGCCGACGAGGACCGGGGTGACCCACAGGGTCGGCCCCTGTCCGAGCCGGCCGACGATCCGGCGGTTGACGAACAGCCCGACGATCCCGCCGGCTCCGCCGACCATCATCACCACGCCGATGGCGCCCCCGCTCAGGTCGAGGCCGCGCGCCAGGAAGACCACGAACATCGCCAGGTATGCCGCCCAGAACAGGTTGAAGGTCCCCGAGCAGGCGGCGATCGGTCGCAGCAACCGGTGGCCGAGGACGAACCGCAGGCCCTCGCCGATCTCGTGTCGGAGCCGGGTGTCGCGGGCGCCGCGCCGGGCCGGCTCCCGGTCGCGGATCCGCCCGAGCACGAGTACCGACACGACCACCATGACCAGACTGCCGATCAGTGCACCGACCGCCGTCGCCGCCTGGACCAGTTGACCGGCGAGCCCGGGGCCGGCCACCTGGGCGACCGATCGGGCGCCCTCCAGCTTCGTGTTGCCTTCGAGGAGGTTGTCCCGGCCCACGAGGTGCGGCAGATAGCTCTGGTACGCCACGTTGAAGAACAACCCGGTCACCCCGCGGAGCAGCGCCACGAGGTAGAGCTGCCAGATCGCCAGCGCGTCGGCCCACCAGGCGAGGGGGATCAACGCCACCACGGCG
Organism: Plantactinospora endophytica; assembly: GCF_016862915.1. Lineage (GTDB taxonomy): Bacteria > Actinomycetota > Actinomycetes > Mycobacteriales > Micromonosporaceae > Plantactinospora > Plantactinospora endophytica. Next base: position 57,539 of record NZ_BONW01000004.1, read on the forward strand.
GCCTGGCCCAGGTTGCTCAGGATCATCACCCTCCGCCGGCTCGCCCGGTCGACCCAGGCGCCGGCCGGCAGACCGAGCACGAGCAGGGCGAGTTGCGCCGCCATCGACAGCAGCCCGACCTCCAGCTCGCTGGCCTGCAACATCAGCACGGCGACCAGCGGAATCCCGAGCGTCGCCACCTGCCCGCCGGCGTGCGACGCGATCGAGGCCACGTACAGCGAACGGAAGTCGGCATCGGCCAGCAGGCCGAACCGTCGTCGGAACGGCCCGGCCCGTGCGGGGACGACCGCTGGCGGGGGCCCGGGCGACCGGTCAGGCGGCGGCGAGGACATCCGGTACCAGGACCTTCGCGCGTGCGACGAGCTCCTCGTGGCTGGAGAAGTAGGAGACGGCGGCGAGCCGGTTGAGCCGGAAGGCACCGAAGGTGGCGAGGCCGGTCAACGGGTCGCTGGCCCGGGCGAGTACCACCGTCTTGCGGGCTATCTCGGGTTGGGCGCAGATCATGCCCAGCTCCATCGCCGTGCCGAGCGCTCCGGATTCGAGGATGAGGACAATGACGTCCGCGTCGGTCATCAGGGACTGCGTACGGTGGTACACGTTGACGATGTGCCGGCGGTCCGCCTTGCAGGTCAGGGCGTACAGGCCCTCCCGCTCGAACGTGTCGCACAGCAGCAGCGTCGCCTCGATGGGCCGGAGTCGTTCACCCGCCCGGAGCCGTTCCATCGGGGTACCGAGACCCGCCCAGAGGGCCTCGATGTAGTGCGGCGGGTACGGGACGTAGGAGCCGAGCACCAGTACGGACGTCGTCCGGGCGGGCCGGTGGACGCGGATCGGCACGTCGATGTCGACCGGGCCGAGTCGGCAGAACGCCTCGACGTCGCGTGGCCGGCTCAACGACCGCTGGCGGGAACCGATGTCGACGCGTACGGCATCCCAGCCGGTGCCCGGGCAAGGGGGCGGGTCGGCGAGTCGGCTGCGCAGCAGTTCCGTCAGGAGCGTACGGCCGAACCGGTCGAGCAGGCTCAGCGCGATGCGTACGTCGTCGTCCTCGGACCGCAGCGTGTGCAGGCTCGCCTCGTATCCGAACAGGGGCCAGAGCGCGTCGTGCCGGCCGGCCGGGCGGTGCAGCACGTAGACCGGGGAGAACAGCGCGTGCAGGACGGAGTCCTTGAGCGCGTCCCCGAGGCGCGGTGGTGCTGGTTCGGACGTCGTGCTCATGGCAGCCGACGCACCCGCTCGACGAACCGCTCGACGAACCGGTCCCGGTCGACGTTCGCGCTGTACGCGACGTTCCGCTCCAGCGTGGTCACCCCCCACCGATCGACGACCGTACGCCCGAAGGTGAGCGCCGACCCGGTCTCCACCGCGACGTTGCACTTCACCTTCTCCACCAGATCAGGCCAGAGCACCTCCGCGACCGCCACCGCGTCGTGCAGCGGCGTGCCCGGCCGGTTCGAGTAGTGGCTGTGCCGGGCCGCCACAGTGGCCAGGATGTCGGCGACGAACTCGCCGCACCGGCCGGCGGTACGCAGCGACTCGGCCTCGTCCGGCAGGATCTGGGCCCGGAAGGTCACGTCGAGCCCGGCCATCGTGATGTCCAGGCCGGAACCGAGGACGATCTTCGCCGCCTCGGGATCCGACCAGATGTTGAACTCGGCCGACGGCGTGACGTTGCCCAACGTGGCCGAGCCGCCCATCAGGACGAGCCGATGCACCCGGTCGGCCAGTCGTGGGTGCATCCTCAGGAACAGCGCGATGTTCGTCAACGGGGCGGTGCAGACCACCGTCAGCCGGTCCCGGTGCTCGCGGACCGACCTGGCCAACAGCTCGACGGCGTGCGGTTCCACGGCACCGTGGCGCGGCTCGGGCAGTCCGAGGTCGGTGAGCATCCCCGCCGTGGCAAGCTCGCCGACCGGGACCGGGTCGCGCACGAGGGGACGCCCACATCCGGACGCCACCGGAATGTCGGGCCTGCCGGCGAGTTCCACCACCTGGAGCGCGTGCCGGGTGGTGGCCTCGACCCCGGCGGTGCCGGCGACCGTCGATATGCCCGCAATTTCGACTTCGGGGCTTGCTATCGCCAGCAACATGGCGAGTGCGTCGTCGTGCCCCGGGTCGCAGTCGAGAAAGACGGGCACACCAACCATCGAAAGCTCGTCCTCTCTCCGCCCTCGGAAGGGCCGGTGGCAGAGTCCTCAATGCTCGGACGTCCCCGATGTTCCGACACCGCAATGCCGATGCGGGCTCGTGCCGAGGAGGCCGAAGCCGGTCAATGCTACAAGACACCAGAAAAACCGAAGTACGTCAACGCCTGGTCGATCATGCCCGGAAGGTCCCGAGTAAGGACTTTGGACAGTCCCTTGTGAAGACGAAATCGATAGTATAAGAATCCCGGAAGGCTTCGGTCGTACCGATCGACATGCGGTTGTCGACGACCGCCGTCGAGGAAGGAGTGTGCGGAAAATGCACGTGATCCGCTCTTCGTAGACGTAATCCTCTACTCGGACATTCCCTCACATGCCGTTGTCAGGCCCGCCGTTCCGTCCGGGCCGGATCTCCGCGACGGCGGCGAGGAACTCCGCGACGGCGGCGAGGAACACGGTCGAATTGTCGGCCGGCTGTCGACCGACCGGTGCCCGACTATCCGGCACCCGACGACACGTACGACCTGTACCGGGACCACCTGTACCTGGAAACCGACGACGGGAAGGCGCCCTTCTTCGTGGTGCACGAGACGACAGCGCGACCCTTCAGACACACCCTGCTCCGGTCCTGGCCGCTCGGCACCGACGGGAGGGCGTGACCGTGGATCGACCCGGGCCGGTGACCGGCGAGGATCTCGTGGCACTGGTGGTCAGTGCCTTCCGCACCCACCTGCCGGCGGAGGAGCCGGTGGACGCGGACACCGACTTCTTCGACGCGGGCGGCAACTCCGTCACCGCGGCGCGGGTCGTGGCCCGGCTCCGGCACGAACTGGACGTGCGGCTGTCGATCCGTGACATGTTCGGTAACCCGACCGCTCGCTCCCTGGCCGAGCGACTCGGCCGCCTCTCCGAGTCGGCCACACCCGATCCGGGCCGCCGGGCGCGGCGTCCGGCCGACGGCCGGAGCATCACACGTTGACCGCCCGCAACAGTGCCGTACCCACCAGCCGCATCGGCGCCGCACGCTTCCCGACCACCGGGGCGCAGGCCGGGCTCTGGTTCGCCGCACAGCGGCTGGGCGACACCTCCGCGTACCACGTCGTCATCGCGTTCACGATCGAGGGCGACGTGGACGGGACACGGTTGGCGGACGCCTGGCGCGGGCTCGTCGAGCGCACCGCGATCCTCGGCCTGCGGACCGCGCTCGACGACGACGGGCAGGTGGTGCAGTGGTTCGCCGGAGCGCCGGACACGGTGTCCTGGTTCGCCTCCCCGGTGTCGCCGCCGGACGGGCTGGACGTCGATCCCGCGTTCCTGCCGTACGTGCTGGCGCCGTTCGACCTCGACGGCGGCGAGTTGTGCCGGATCGTCGCCGCGCCGACCGCCGACGGGCGCACGGTCGCCGTACTGGTGCTCCACCACCTGCTCGTCGACGGCACCAGCCAACCCGTGATCGCCGAGAGGTTCGCCCGTTGCCTGCTCGGTGAGCCGGTCGAGCCCGCCGGCCCGGAGCGGTATCTCGAACTCGTCGAGCTGGTACGCCTGGCCGAGGTTGCCTGCCTGGCACGGGACCGGGAACGGTGGATCAGTCGGACCGTCGACCGGCTCGGCGCCGGGTGGTGCTGGCCGCCCACGGTCCCGGGCATCGCCGGGCACCTACGACACCGCCTGGACCGGACCGGCGTCGACCGGCTGCGGTCCGTCGCGGAGCGGGCCGGCGGAAGCCTCTTCCTCGGGCTCGTCGGGGCGGTACACCGGAGCCTGTCGGCACTCGGCTGGGACCGTACCGTCGTCAGCGTGGCGGCCTCGGCCCGGCCGCGTGGGGGTGGCCACGACCGCGTCGTCGGCGCCTTCGTCAACCAGGTACCGCTGGTGGCCGTCCACCGGCCGCACGACTCCCTGGCCGACCTGCTCGCCCGGGAGGTGCCCGGCTGGCGGACCGATCTGGCCGCGCGGGCACTGCCGCAGGCCGGAGTCGCCGACGACGCACGGCTCGCCCGGGTGGGCCCGAATCTCAACCGGGTCATCGTCTCCGAGCGCCGGTCGGCCGGCCCGACGGCATACCGGTGGACCGGCTCCGGGGCGGTCCGCTCGGTGTCGGCGGAACTGTTCGTCCGTGGCTACGAACCGAAGGCCGACATCGGGGTGCGGTTCGTCCGGCACTCCGGCCACGTGGCGTACGACGTCGAGTGGTCCGCGCGGTTACCACCGGAGCTGGCGGAGCGGCTGCCCACGGTCCTCGCGGCGGCGTTGGCGGGCGGCGATGACCGCTAGCCCGGTGCCCAGGACGAACCTGGCGTCGAACGAACCGCACTGGATCCCGCTGGGTACCGGCGGATGGCGCATGTGGCGGTTGGCCATGCTCCGCAGCGCCGGTTTCCCGGCGGATCTCGTCCCGCCCGGCGATCCGGCGCTGGTGGCCAATCTTCCCACCGACGGGTCCGGAGCGACCGACGGATCCGGAGCGACCGGCCGGTCCGGAGCGGTCGACGACGCCTTCCGGGCGGCGTACCGGGACGCCTTCCGGCGGGCCGCCGCGCACCTCGCCGCGACCGCGCGGGATCCGCTGTTCCGGGAGGCCGTGGCGTGGCAGTCACCGCACCTGATCCCGCTGTGCCTGGACAAGGTGACCGCCGACGCCGAGTTCACCGGTGACACGCCACCGAGCAAGCCTCGCCAGCGGCTGCTCACCGTCGCGAGCTACGCGCAGCGGTACGCGCTGAAGAACGAGACCATCGGATTTTTCGGGCCGGTCGCGTGGGCACGGTTCGAGCCGGACGCGGCCCCGCTGACGGTGTACGGCGGTGAGCACCTGATCAGCCGTCGCACGGTCCACTTCGAGGTGTGGGCCGTCGACGCGTTGGCCCGACGCCTCTCCAGGGATCCGCTGGTGGTGCCGTGGCTGCGGCCGAGGCGCGCACCGCAGAACGTGTTCTGGCCGACCACCGCAACGGTGACCGACCCGCTGGGTCGTACCAACGCATTGTCGTCGGACGAGGCGCGGCTGCTGGCGCTCGCGTGCGGAACGAGGACGATCCGGGACATCGCGGCCGAGCTTGCCGCGACCGACGACCTGGCGGCGATCCGAGACAGCCCGGCAGAGCGCGGCGGCCCGGCAGACCGAGACGGCGCGGCAGGGCGCGGCTGCGGTACGGACCGGGACGACGCGGCAGGACGCTGCGGCGAGACGCGGCGGTCGGTGTCGGAGGTGCATCGGCTGCTGCTCGCCCTACAGGAGCGCGAACTGGTGCAGGTGGACCTGACCGTGGAGGTGTCCGCCTGGCCGGAGTCCTCGCTGCGCGAGGCGCTGGCCGCGATCCCGGACCGGCGGGCCGGCGAGCACGCGCTGGCGCAGCTCGACGAACTGGAGCGGACCCGGGCGGCGGTGGCCAAGGCTGCCGGCGACCCGGACCGGTTGATCGCGTCGTTGAGCGAACTCGACCGTACGTTCCGGCGGACGGCCGGGGCGGACACGGCCCGCCGGCCAGGCGAGATGTACGCCGGCCGCACCGTCGTCTACGAGGACACGTCGCGCGACGTCGGGGCGGTCGTCGGCGCTGCGGTGACCGACGAACTCGCCCGACCGCTCGAACTCGTGCTCCAGAGCACGCGCTGGTTCGTCACCCAGGCGGCCGACCGGTACGCCGACCGGTTCCGCGAACTCTACGAGCGGATTCGCGCCCGGACGGGCCGGGAACGGGTACCGCTGGGCCGGCTGTACAGCGCCGCCGCGCCGGATCTCGCCTTCTCCTTCCACGGCCCACCGCCGATCCTGGTGCCGCTGGTCGAGGGAATGCAGCAGCGCTGGCAGGAGGTGCTGGCCGTGCCGGAGGGCGGCGGCGCGCACCACGTCGAGTCCCGGCGCATCCGTGCCGCCGTGGCGCGACAGTTTCCCGCCGAGCCTCCGCGTTGGTCGGCGGCGGCCCGGCAGTCACCCGACGTGATGATCGCCGCGAGCGATCCAGCGGCCGTGGCCCGTGGCGAGTACCAGTTGGTGCTCGGTGAGATCCACATCGCCACGAACGGACTGCAGACCCGGCCGATGGTGCTGCACGCTCCGGACAGTGAGTGGCTGCTGGCTGCGGAGGCGACCGACCATCCGGGCCGGATCGTGGGTACGCCGTCGAAGAGTTCTCCCGGTGTCAACTCCCGCACCAACCCGTCGGCGCTGCTGTCGCGTCGGTTCCGCTACTGGACGATGCATGCCGATCCGGCGGTGTTCGCGGACGAGGCGATTCCGGCAGCCGCGCTCCAGGTCGTACCCTCCGGCGACCGGCTGACCGTCGTGTCCGAACTCGACGGTCGGGAGTTCGACCTGATGGAGGTGCTCGGCGAGCCGCTGGCCGGTGCGCTCGTCAACGGCTTCCGGCTCCTTCCGCCCCGCCGGCGGCGACCGCGCGTAGTGGTCGACAAGCTCGTCGTGGCCCGTGAGACGTGGCGTTTCGACGCCTCGGAATTCTCGTGGTACGCCAGGAACGAGCCGGCGGACCGGTTCCGTGCGGCCTGGGCGTGGCGCCTCGACCAGGAGCTGCCGATCCGCTGCTTCTACCGGGTGACGGTGGAGGACAAGCCCGTCTTCGTCGACTTCTCCAACGTGGTACTCGTGGAGCTGCTCGCCCGGTCGATCCGGAGAACCGTGCGCGAGGCCGACGACCAGGTGGTCAGCTTCACGGAGGTGTTGCCGGACGTCGGTGACTCCTGGCTCCGCGACGCCGAGGGGCGACGGTACACATCGGAGCTTCGGCTGGTACTGCACGACGCCGCAGCCGCGTGAACGGACGGGGGTCGGCAGCCGGTGTTGCATGAATGGTTCACCGATACGGCGAGCGCGGTGCCGGAGTTGCCTGCCCTGGTCGTGCACGACCGGTCGTTGAGCTACCGCCAGCTCGACGTACTCTCCCACGAACTCGCGAACCGGTTGCGGGGGATCGGCACCGGGCACCCGCCGCGCCGGGTGGGTCTGCTGGCCGCGCGCAGCGTGCCGGCGTACGCCGGTTACCTGGCGATCCTGCGTACCGGTGCTGCGGTGGTGCCGCTCAGTCCGGATTCCCCGATTGCCCGCAACCTGACCATCGCGCGGTCGGCGGCCGTGGACGCCCTGCTGCTCGACGGCTCCGGGTCCGGCGACCTCGTCCGCGAGCTGGACGTTCCGGCCCTGCGGGTCACCGATCCCGACGTGGCGGCCATCCTGTCGACCGTCGCACCTCGCCCCACCGCGTCGGCACCGGCTGCCGCGCCGGCTCTGGGCGCCGTGTCGGCTCTGGGCGCCGCGTCGGCTCGGGGTGCCGGGGTCGTGAGCGATGGGGCGGTCGGCGGGCCGGACGACATCGCGTACATCCTGTTCACGTCCGGGTCCACCGGGCGGCCCAAGGGCGTACCGGTCCGGCACCGGAACGTCGACCCGTTCGTCCGGTACAACCTGGCGCGGTACCGGCCCGGCCCCGGATGCCGGTTCTCCCAGACGTTCGACCTGGCGTTCGACCCGTCGGTGTTCGACATGTTCGTGTGCTGGGGTTCCGGTGCCACCCTCGTCGTGCCGAGCAGGGACGAGCTGTTCGAACCCGCCGACTTCGTCAACCGGCACGGCATCACACACTGGTACTCGGTTCCGTCGCTGATCTCGATGGCCCAGACCCTGGCCGCCCTTCCACCGGACTGCATGCCGGGCCTGCGGTGGAGCCTTTTCGCCGGTGAGCGCCTCACCCTGAGGCAGGCTGCGGCGTGGGCCGACGCGGCGCCGAACAGCGTGCTGGAGAACGTGTACGGCCCGACCGAACTGACCGTCACGGTGGCCGCCTGCCGGCTGCCCCGGGACCGCGACGCGTGGCCACGGACATCCAACGGCACCGTGCCGATCGGCACGATCTACCCACACCTGGAGGCGGAGGTGCGCGACGCCGAAGGGCGGCCCGGCGGCGAGGGCATGCTGTGCGTCCGGGGCTCGCAGCGCTTCGACGGCTATCTCGATCCCACCGAGAATGCCGGGCGGTTCGTCCGGTTCACCGACGGACGGGCCGGGCGGGTGTCCGACCCGGTGGCCGACGACGACTGGTACGACACGGGGGACCGGGTCCGGGTGGAGGGTGACCTGATGGTCCATCTCGGACGGGACGACGACCAGGTGAAGGTGCAGGGTCGCCGGGTCGAGCTGTCGGAGATCGAGGCGACTCTGCGGGAGCAGCCCGCCGTCCACGAGGCGGTCGTGCTGGCGACCGAGACCGCCGATGCGCAGGTCTTCCTGGCGGCGGTACACACCGGCGATCCGGTGTCGCCCGGAGTTCTCCGTCGCTACCTGCGGGACCGGCTCGCCCCGCACATGGTGCCCGCGCGGTTCGTCCACGTGGACTCGCTTCCCGTCAACGCCAACGGCAAGATCGACCGTGCCACGATCCGGTCCCGGTACCTGGCGGCGGAGCCGTACGGCGACGGACGGGGTGGCCGGATGGTGAGTCCGTGGTGACCGGGCTGCGGTGGCGGGTTCTCCGGGACGACGGACCGGACGTCGTCGTCGCGTTCGACTTCGCCAACGGCCGGAAGGAGGCCGGCTTCGCCGACCTGGCCGAGCTGCTGCCCGGAGGCCGGACGTTGCTGGAGTTCGAGTTCGGCGGCGGGGACGTACGCGACCGTCCCCTCGACCCGACCGCGCTGTGCCGAATGGTCCTGGACGACCTGCTTACCGACGGACGGCGCCTGACGGCCACGCTCGGCTACTGTGCCGGTGCCGGGCTGGCGTGCCTGCTGGCGACGCTCGCGAAGGACACCGCCGCCCACGACTGCCGGGTCGTTCTCTTCGATCCGCTGGTACTCGGTTCCGGGGCGGTGGTCCGGAACTACGAGACCGGCGTAGAGGGACTCCGTCCGGCGGTCGACGAGTCCGACTACCGAGCGGCGCTCGCCGTCGGGCGGCGCGTCGTGTCGTCGGCAGAGCGGGCGTACCGGTTGCCCGAAATGATCGACGAACTGACCTCCGGCTACGCGAGGTTGGTCAGGCGCAGCGGCGAGCGGGCCGGCCTGCCCGAGGAGTTCCGCGACCAGATGGTGGAGGTCGAAGCCGAGCTGGTGTCGCACTTCGCGTCCTTCCTGGCCTACCTGGCCACCGCCACCGCCGTGGATTTCGGCCGGTCGTGGCACACCGACCTGCCGAGCCCACCGGTGGTGTTCGCCTCCGAGGAGCACGACATGCCGGCCGAGTTCGCCCCGTTGCTCCGGCGGAGTTTCGACGTGCCACGGGCCTCGCTGCTGTCGGACAGCCGGGTCGCGGCCATGGTCGACGAACTGTTGGGGCAGCGACCCGGCCCCGAGGGCACCCCGCCGGAGTGAGGAAGCCCAGCACGTCGGCTCGGACCGCGAGGTGGTCCGTCCCGTCGTGTCCCGGGTCGGCGTGGCCACGGCGAACGTCGGTAGGTCGTGTCCCGGGTCGGCGTGGCTGCGGCGCACGTCGGCAGGTCGTGTCCCGAGTCGGCGTGGCCACGGCGAACGGCGGCAGGTTGCGTCCCGGGTCGGCGTGTTTGCGACGAACGTCGGCAGGTCCGATGGCCGGTGCGGCTTCGGTTCTCCGCGCCGCCCGTCGAACGACCCATCGGCCGTGGCCCGCCACGCTGCGGTACTCACCGCAGGGCAGCGGCTATCGCGCGGGCCAGGTCGACCACCCGTGGCCCCCAGCGGGAGGCCAGGTCGTCGTCGAGCGGGATGACCGAACCGGTCCGGACCGCAGTGATCTTCAGCCAGCCAGGTCGGGACCGGACGGTGGCGATGCTCTGCCCGCAGCACTCCGTGTCGGCCAGGAAGATCAGATCCGGATTCGCCTCGATGACGTCGTCGTCGGTCAACTGCGGGAAGCCGGTACCGGCACGGTCCAGCGGGTCGGCGATGTTGCGGAGCCCGAACAGGGCGTACACCGAACCGACGAAGGTCTTCGACGTCGACGTGTAGTAGTTGGTGTCGACCTCGTGGTAATAGTGCAGGCCCTTGCTGCCCGCCGGTGCCTCGGCACTGATGCTCCTGATCTCCGAATCGATCCGCCGGACCAGGGCTTTTGCCGACTCCTGCACGGACAGCTCCTCGCCCAGTCTGGTGACCTGGTCGTACAGCTCGTCGAGCGAGCCGGGGGCGGACTGGAGGAGGACCTTGATCCCGAGCTTTTCGAGGTTGGCGATGATCCGCCCGCCCCGGGCGTCCTGTACGTCGTTGGCCAACACGACCACGTCCGGATCGTGTTCCGCGATCAGGCTCGAATCAGGTTGGAAGCCGGACAGGTCCTCCTCGTCCGGCGCCTCCGGCGGATGGTCGGACTGGTTGTCGGCCGCCACCACCTGCTCGCCGAGGTCGATCGCGAACAGCGTCTCGGTCGCACTCGGGGACAGCGAGACGATCCGGATCGGGTCCGGCGCGCAGGCCACCACTCCGGCCAACGGGACCACGACGAGGCCGGCGAGCAGGGTTGGAAGATACCGACGGCGCGCTACCCGCATTGTGCGCTCCTTCTGGACGACGGCGGGGTCGTAGTTCAAGGAGTTACCTGGACGCCATCCGAGTGCGTCCAGGTGAAGCCCGACGGCAGAACCGTCCGACTGTCGATGATCGCTTCGCGGAGTTGGGCCAGGTTGACGTTCGTGACGCCGGTGAGCGTCGCGCCGCTGAGGTTGGCGCCCTTCAGCTTCGCGCTGGCCAGTTCCGCACCGGTCAGGTCGGCCCCGTTCAGGTACGCCTCCTGCAACTCGGCCCCGCCGAGTTGGGCATCCCGGAGTTCGACCTCGTTGAGGCGCGCACCCCTGAACTTGGTGCCGGTGAGGCTGGCCCCGTTCAGGATCGCGTGGTCCATGCTGGTGTTGTCCAGCCAGGCGCCCGCCAGCACGGCGCCGGTCAGGTCGGCGTCGACCAGGCTCGCCCGGGACAGTACGCCGACCATCCGGACCTCGCGGGCCGAGACGCCTTCCAGGTTGGCGCCGGTCAGGTTGGCCCGCGCGAGGTCCGCCGCGACCAGATCCGCCCCGGCGAACCGGGCCAACCTGAAATCGGCGTCCTCGGTGGTCGGGAGTTTGATCCCACCCAGCCGGGTTCGGGACAGGTCCACGATGTCGACCCGGTCCGGACGCACCGTCCGACGGGCCACCACGCGTACCGCGGCGTTGACGTCGACAGCCACGTCGACTGCGCTGGCGTCGCTGTCGACATCGATGTGGACAGCGCCGCGTCCGGTGGGCGGGACCGCAGAGGCCGAGCCGGCGGGCCGGGGCGGGGTGGGACGGGTCCCGGAGACCGGCGCGCGGAGTCTGACGAACGCGCAGAGCACCTCGATCACCGCCGCCTGGTCGCGCTCGGAGTCGCGGGCGATCCGTTCCAGGGCGAAGATCCCGCCGAGGCGTACCCCCTCCTGGTCGGACCCGAGCTGTTCGACGGCCGACGTGAACCGGTCGGTGAGCTGACCCTGCTCGGCGATCTCCGCCTGGTCCCGGCCGACCTCCACCGATTCCAGCGCGGCCCAGGTGGTCACGCCCGTGACGAGCACCGCGGCGGCGGTGGCGGTCGCGGCCACGACCTGCCCGATCGCGGCGTACTTCTCCCACCCGGCCCTGGCCCCGATCGCCACCGCCGCAGGCCGGGCCGGTACGTCGTCCGACTGTCGCCGACGTCCCCGCCCGCGACGGAGGCCGGTCCTGCCGAACATCGGTCTTCTGGCCAATCCGAACCCCGCTGGTGTCGTGCCGATCGGTCGTGACGGCGGCGGTCGGGCCGAGTGCCCCCGGTTACGCCCCGGTGGTGAACTGCTGAAGGTTGTGGATCACGGCAGCCAACCGCCCGGGTCCGTCGGTGTAGTCGAGCGCGGCGCCGATCGCCCCGTCGCTGAGGGGCTGGTGACCGATGACCTCGATCGAGGTGTCGGCGGTACCCATCCACAGCGCGCCCTCTTCGGTGCCGGCGAACCAGCAGGGACCGTCGGTGTACCTGCCCCACACCGTCTCGAAATTGAACGACTGCACCTCGGCCGGATTGATGATCAGATTGGCGCGGTCCACAAGCGTGAGTTGACCGGTCCGGATGTCGGCGGTGAAATACCAGAGGTTGTGGTCGTCGGCGCCCACCGAGCAGTTGCCGACGAGAATCTTGTTTCCGGATACGGAGACACAGTTGATCCCCCGCTGTGCGGAGGGGTTGAAGACGGTCTGGGAAACGATTGTCCTACCGGGTACGCGGACGATGGAAAGGTATCCGTCGTCCGAACCGGCGATCACGCTGGCGTACCGGCCCGAGGCGACGAGTGGTGCGACCTCGTAGACCGAGTGGAGGTTCCACGGGTTGACCGGATCCGGATTCTGCACGTTGAGTTGTCCGTGCGGACGCAGGGTGCGGCTCCACGGCCGCACCGACCAGAAGGACAGGTAGCCGTTGTCGTGGCCGACCACGAGCAGCGACAGGTCGCCGGAGAAGAAGGCGCCACTCGTCGCCGCACCGAGCGCCGGGTCGTAGCTCACGGTGCTGCGCAGCCGCAGGTCCGCCCAACGGTCGGAGGTCGTCCACCAGACGGCGAGGGAACTGGCGTCGTTGGAGGTGACCAGGGTCCGCCGGGGAAGCACGGTGATCATCCGTACGCCCTGGGCGGACGGGGTGTTCACCACGTCGGTGACGATCGGACCGACGAACGGGGCGGTCTCGAAGTCGTAGACGCTCATCGTGCCGTCCCACCGGCCGACCGCGAAATGCTCCTGGTCGAGCCATCTGACCACCTGGGCCAGGTTGTACGTGCTCGCGTGCTGGACGATCGGCAGTGCGGCGGTGGTCCGTGCCGACAAAGCCCGCCGGGAGCGCACGGCGGGCGGTAGCGGCGCCGGACCGGTCGCCGCCGACGGCCGATCCACGACGCGTACGGGAGCCGGGGCCACGGCCGCCTGCCGGGACCCGCCGTACGCCGCCTCCGGAAACGCGACGCCGGCGCCGACAGCGGTCACCCCGGTGAGGAACGCCCGTCGACCAATATCCATTCTCGCTCTCGGTGGAGTTTGCGCGTCCGTCGGCGTCTGCGCTTCCGTGGAAGTTTGCACTTCTGTCGGAATGGTGTCATCGGCGGTCATAAGCGGCCTCTCCAGGGGGCTTGGGTGACTGCACTGACGGAAGCGACGTTAGATGCGGTCGCCTGGCGGGGTCAACGGGCTGTCAGTTGTTCGTACGTACCGGAATGGTTTGATCAATTGTCGGGCCGCCAATGCCGCGCCCGGAGTGGACGGATTGCGGTCGTACGGCGCAATGTGTCACGCGGTACCAGTGGCAGGAACGCCGGCGCCAGATCTCGCGTCATCGGGAATCTTTTCCCGGCGCGATGTTGCCGGTGCTGGTCGACTCTCGGTCGCGGCGCCGCCGGGAGAGCGGCCTGACCTGTCCACTCTGGTCGGTGGTCGAAGGTCAGGGCTCAGAGATCGCGGCGGTGGCGGGCGGCCGTGGACGGTGCGTGGCCGACGAGGGGCCGTCGGCTCGGGAGGCGAGGGACCTGGCCGGGCTGTCGGACCACCCGCTTCCGGACCGGCTCGGCGGTCCGGCGGCTGTCCGCGCCCGACGGCGACTCCGGCCAACCATCGGCGATCCCGGCCAACCCGACACACTCGCCCCAACCAGATCAATGTTGATATCTACCTTGGTCGATGTAATACTGCTGGAAGCGCTCCCATCTCGATCTTCGGCGCCGAGCAACGGAGGATGTACTATGCGTTCACGCAGGACCGACCTATCCGGCGGGCGATCCCGGCCAGCCCTTCGCCAGCCCCTTCGGGTGCTTACCCTGCTGCTCACCATGGTGGTCGGCTTGCTGCCCTGGAGTGGAGTGGCCCAGGCCCACGGCACGATCATCAACCCGTCGTCCCGCGCGTACCAGTGCTGGAAGGACTGGGGCAACAACCACATGAACCCGGCCATGCAGCAGCAGGATCCCACCTGCTACCAGGCGTTCCAGGCCAACCCGGACACCATGTGGAACTGGATGAGCGCGCTGCGGGACGGCCTCGGCGGGCAGTTCCAGGCCCGTACCCCGGACGGCCAACTGTGCAGCAACGGCCTCTCCCGGAACAACAGCCTGAACAACCCCGGAAACTGGAAGGCGACCAACGTCAGCCGGAACTTCTCGGTCCAGCTCTACGACCAGGCCAGCCACGGCGCTGACTACTTCCGGGTCTACGTCAGCAAGAACGGGTTCAACCCCACCACCCAGCGCCTCGGCTGGGGCAACCTGGACCTCGTCACGACGACCGGTCGCTACGCGCCGGCCCAGAACATCACGTTCAACGTCTCGACCTCCGGCTACACCGGACGCCACATCGTCTTCGTCATCTGGCAGGCCTCGCACCTCGACCAGGCCTACATGTGGTGCAGCGACGTGAACTTCGTCTGATCCGCAGGATCGAGACCGCACGGCACTTCCCCGGCCCAGGACGCCAACGTCCTGGGCCGGGCGCCGCTGCACCCACGGGCGGCGGATCGGGCACCGGCCCCCCATCTTCACGGTGAATCCGTAGTAGGCCATTCAGGCGCCGCCAAAACATGCAGATCAGCCAGGTGGCTATTGTGTCGGTGACATATGCGTACCGACCTCCTTCTCCATTGGACGCTTAACGACCGTGACCGTTCGGAAGGCCGGTGTTACGATCACTTTCGCGGCTTGCGCTGCACCTGACGTCGGTGAAGTCGTCGACGAGGGTTAACGGAAAAGTGATGGCCGACGATTCCGAAAATCCGGGCTCTGGAACGGGTCCGACGCTCCAGCGGTTGCGGCGTTGCTCGTGAGGAGTCGCGTCGCGTGTCGATGTGGACTTGGAGGGCAACCGTCGTGGCTCGGTACCTGTTTCTGCCATTTCCGATGCATGGACACGTCAATCCGCTGATTCCGCTCGTCACCAAGTTGATCGCCCGTGGTGAGAAGGTGTTCGTGGCGATCAGCCAGCCGTACGCGGAGGCGTTCCGGGAGGCGGGCTGCGACGTCACGGAGCTGGACATCGTCGTGCCGACCACCTTTCCGGAGAATCCGACGGACGAACAGCGGAAGCACATGCGACAACTGGGCGTCGCGATGATCCGCCAGCGCCCCCGGATCGTCGAGGAGCTGCACCGCAACTGGGAGTCCTGGCGGCCGGACGTGGTCGTGGCGGACCTCTCGGCCCGGTGGGGCGCGAAGGCGGCCCGCAAGACCGGTGCCCGCCTCGCCTCGTTCTGCCCGTCCTACGCGCTCAGCGAGCAGATGGTGCTGGAGAGTTCACGGCGTCGGCACGGTCCGCTCGTCACCACTGTGCTGCACCGGCTCGGGTTGCTGCGCAAGCTGCATCCCGCGCTCCAGGACCGGGCCGAGCTGGCGCTGGTGAACACGCCGGCGGCGGTGCAGCCGGCCCGCGAGACGTTCGACGACCGCTTCCGGTTCGTCGGGCCGCTGCTCCGGGACACCAGCGGGTACGGCAGCAAGGACGACCTTCCGTGGGACCGCATCGACAAGGGCCCGACGCTGTTCGTCTCTCCCGGCACCCTCTGGGGTGGCAGCCCCCGCTTCTTCCGTGGCATCGCCGACGCCTTCGCGGGATCGAAGTGGACCGTGGTGATGGCCACCGCCCACGTCGACCCGGCGGAGCTGGGTGAGTTGCCGGAGAACGTGATCGCGAGCCGGTACATCCCGCAGACCCTGGTGCTGCCGCGCAGCGATGTCTTCGTGACCCGGACCGGTATGAACTCCGCGATGGAGGCTGTGGTCAGGGGCATCCCGCTTATCTCGGTACCCCGGGCCTTCGACCAGAAGGCGATCGCGGCCAGGCTGGCGGAGCTGGGTGTCGGCATCACCATCCAGAGCACTGCCGACGGGGCGGAGTTCCGCGAGGCCGCCGATCGCCTCCTCGGCGACGAGTCGGTACGCGCCGCACTGGCCCGGCTCAACGAGTCGATCGGGCGGTCCGACCCGGCGGCGGACGCGGCGGACGCGCTCCAGGAGTTGGCCGCCACGTCGTCGCGGCCGTCCCGGGCCCGCGCCGGCAGCCCCGGCTGAGAACCCACGACGGCAGCCCTGGCTGAGAGCCCACGGCCCGACCGGGCAGACGCGCGGCCGATCCCCGCACCGCCACCGGACGACCATGCCCCGCGCCGGGTGACCGGTGTCCGGAAATCCGCCGGACAGCGCTCACCCGACCGACGATGACGCCATCGACATCCGCTGAGCGGGCACTCCCGCCGGTCGAAGGGAAGTCATGGTGAGAAGAAGAGGGATGGCCGTCGCCTTCGTCGCCGCCGTTGCCGGCGCGGTGCTCGGCGTACCGGTGAGCAGCCCGGCCGGGGCCACTGCGGCGTCGTCGCCGGCCGACGCCAGGGTCGGCGCCGTCGGGGTCGGGGTCAGCGGGGTCTTCGCGCCGGACGGGCGTACGCCGGTCACCGACACCACCAGCTTCCCGGCCAGCGCCACCGTGCTGCTCACCTTCAGCGGCGGACAGTGCACCGGCTTCATGATCAGTGAGCGGACCCTGGCGACCGCCGGGCACTGCGTGCACACCGGTGCGGGCGGCCAGTGGCGGTCCAACCTGGTCGCCTATCCGGGCTACGACGGGGGCAGGGCGCCGTACGGGTCGTGCCGGGCGCGGGCCGCCTTCGCCGCCAGCGGGTGGACCCGAAGCTCCGATCCCGGCCAGGACTACGGCGCCGTCCAGCTCGACTGTGCGATCGGCACCGCCACCGGCTGGTACGGCCTCGGCTGGACCACCGGGCCCGTGACCGGCGCCTGCACGGTCAGCCAGGGATATCCGGCCGACCGGAACGCGACCCAGTGGCGTAGCCAGGACGCCATCCACGCCGAATCGGCCAGCGTCCTCTACCACCGGCACGACACCAGCTCCGGCCAGGACGGCAGCCCGATCTTCACGGTCGACCCGGACGACTGGTGCCCGACCCGGCCGAAGCCGTTCCCCTGGCCGGACCCGGACCCGGACCCGTGGCGGGTGTTCGGCATCCACGTCTCCGGTCCGTCCGGCGGTGGACCCGGCGCGGTCAACAACATCGGCACCCGGATCACCGAACTCGCGTACCGGAACCTGATGTCCTGGCGGTGACGCGCGGCTCGTGGGGGCGAGCGGCGCCGGGTGCGTTCCGGGCGCGGGCCAGTCCGGAACGCACCCGCTGCCCGCGCGCGTCCCCCGACCGACGCCTCCGAATCGGACCTAAACCTGCTCCTGCTTCTCGATGTGGCCCTGGACCTCGGCCTGCTCCTGGTCCGGGGCGTGGAGTCGGGTCCGGACCTGGTCGGCGTCCGGGTGACCGAGCCGTTCGAGGATGTCGAGGGCGTGCTTCCAGGTGGTCCGGGCCGCCTCGACGGTGCCCGTGCTGTGCTGGGTGTCGCCGAGGTGGGTCAGGGTGGTGGCCTCGTGGTAGCGCTCGCTCGCCTCCCGCCACAGCGCCAGCGCGTGTTCGTAGCAGTCGACGGCCTGCTCGTGGTTGCCGAGGTGGTGGTGCGCGGTACCGAGGCTGTCCCAGGTGTGCGCCTGCCAGTACCGGTTGCCGGCCCGCTGCTGTTCGGCGAGGGCCTGCTCGCAGTACCCGAGTGCCCGTTGGTGGTCGCCGAGCTGGATGTGGTACCAGCCGATGTTGTTCAGCGCGTTGGCCCGGCCGGCCGTGTGGCCGACGGCGTCGAACAGGTCGAAGGCCCGGCGCGCGTGGTGCAGGGCCTGCCCGTACCGCCCCTGCCGTTCGGCCAGGATGCCGAGGTTGAGCTGGGTACGCGCGCCGCCGACCCGGTCGTCGAGCGCCGCGTAGAGGTCGCGGGACTGACTCAGGTGGTGGTGGGCCTCGTCGAACTCGCCCAGCCGCAGGCATGCCACCGCCCGGTTGCGGTGGGCGCGGGCCTGTCCGTTCCGGTCGCCCACCCGGGAGGCCGCGAGCAGTGCCAGGCGTTGCGCGGCGGCCTGGTCCTGCCAGGCGCCCAGCCGGTCCAGGTAGGTGTTCATGGTCCAGGCGAGCTGCCAGGCGTGCACGTCGAAGCCGGTGGCGGCGGCGTGCGCGACCACGGCGAGCAGTACCCGGTGCTCGGTGGTGAGCCAGGTCCACGCCTCGGTGCCGTCGGCCAGGTCCGGCAGCACGGTGCCGGGCGGTGCCGGCGGCAGCGTGATGTCGTCCCGGTGCCGGTGCACCAGCAGGTCCGCGGCGTGCGCGGTACGCAGGTAGTGGTCGAAGAGCCGGTGCAGCGCGTCGCGCCGGGTCGGGTCGGAGTCGTCCGTGGCCACCTGCTCGGCCGCGTAGACCCGGAGCAGGTCGTGCAGGGCGTACCGGCCGGGAAGGTGCTCGGTGACCAGGTGCGCCCGGGCCAGCGTCGCCAGCGACCGCCTGACCTCGGGTACGGCCAGACCGGCCAGGCTGGCCGCCGCCGCGACCGACAGGTCCGGTCCGGGGTGCAGGCCGAGCAGCCGGAACAGGCTGGCGCCGGCCGGGTCCAGGCTGCGGTAGGACCAGGAGAAGACCGCCCGGATGTCGGTGGCGGTCTCGGCCCCGGCGAGCCCGTCCAGGCTGGCCCGGGTGTCGCCCAGCTCGTCGGCGAGCCGGGCCAGCCGGAAGTCCGGATGGGTGGCCGCGCGCGCGGCGACGATGGCCAGCGCCAACGGCAGCCCGGCCGCGGCGGCGACGATCCGGTCCGTGGCCTCCGGCTCCCGGGCGACCCGGTCCGGGCCGAGCCGGCGGCGGAGCAGCGCGCGTGCCTCCGGAACCGGCAACGGGTCCAGGACCAGCGGGTACGCCCCCACCTCCGTGACCAGTGCCGGCATCTGGTTACGGCTGGTCACCACCACCAGACAGCCCGGCGACCCGGGCAGCAGCGGGCGTACCTGGTCGGCGTCGTGGGCGTTGTCCAGCAGCACCAGTACCCGTTTGCCGGCGAGCAGGCTGCGGTAGAGCCCGGCCCGCGCGGCCAGCCCCACCGGGATGCGTTCGGCCGGTACGGCAAGGGACTCCAGGAAGTCGCGCAACGCCTCGCCCGGATCGGTCGGTGGTCCGGTGGGGTCGAACCCGCGCAGGTTGACGTAGAGCTGGCCGTCGGGAAACCGGTCGGCCACCTGGTGCGCCCAACACACCGCGAGGGCGGTCTTGCCGATCCCGGCCGTACCGCCGATCGCCGAGATCAGCACCGCGCCCGGCGTGTCGGCCGCCTCGGCCAGCAACTCGGTGAGGGCGGCGACCTCCGTAGCCCGGCCGGCGAAGTGGCGTACCGCGGCCGGCAACTGCCGGGGTACCACCGGCTCGACGGCCGGCGCCGTGCCCGGGCCCGGATTCGGGCCCGGATCCGTCGGTGCGGCGGGCGGCGCCGGATCCCCCGGCCCCGTCCCCGGCGGCTGGTCGACGGGGGCGACGCGGGCGGCGTGCCGACCGATCTCGGTGTACGCCGCGACGCTGAGCCGCTCGGCCGCCTGGCTGGCGTCGGCGGCGCGCAGCAGTCGCCAGTGCGCGGCATCCCACCGTCCCAGGTCGGTCAGTTCCGCCGGCGGTCGGGCACCGACCTGCTCGGCGTAGGCCAGGCAGGCGTCGACGTAGGCGAGGACGAACTCCCAGTCCGGCAGCGACTTGGCGTTCAGCTTGTCGCTGAGGGTGGACCGGGCGAGCGGCTTTCCCCGTCGGGCCGCGACCGCGACCAGGTTGTTCAGCGACGGTGCACCGGCGAGCTGCCGTAGCCGTCTGAGGTCCGCGACGAACCGGAGCAGCGCCTCCCGACCGGTCTCCCGCATCCCGCACCTTCTCCCGGCGTACGGCACCATCTTCCGGTGTACGGCCACCTTCTCCGGGCGCACGTGCCGGCGTACGGGCGTCGGGGAAGGTGGGCTCAGGATAGTCGCGGCACGCCAGAATCGATCGACGACTGTCGGTTGCCGGCCGCTCGGTCGGCGGACGTACCCGGCCGGGTCGGTGCAGTTGGCCACGATGGTGGAGAGCGACCGGGCAGGCGTACCAGTCCGGTCCGGTAGGCGATGACGACGGTGAGCACCGCCAGCCGCTCGACGGCTCCGGCCGGCGGCTCCGACTGGGCCCGGATACTCAGCCTCGGCTCGGCGCCACGGCTCATGTTCGGTCGACCGGGGCCACCGACACTGCTGGAATGACCGAGACGCTGCGTCGACTCTCCGCTCCGTCCACAGTCGCGTCACCGGGTCTGCGCGTCGGCGAACGGTGGCGGCGGACCCGGCTGTCCCTCGCCGGCCGGGTACGGGACGCCCTGTTCCGGCTCGCCCGGTGCCATCCGGCCGGCTGGCGGTGGCTGGCCGCTCGGCACCATCCGGTACTGGACCGGCTCGCCGAGGCTAACGCGCGGGCGGTCTGCGCGCTCGCCGCGCTGGACGTGCCGGCGTACCGGGCCTTCCTGGGGACCCGGCCGGGCGGTGCCGGGCCGGCACGGGTACGGCGTCGGCTCGGCGACTTCCCGGAGACCGACAAGGAGAACTACGTCGTACCGCACGACGCCGCCCGGCGCTGCTGGGGCGGCCGACTGCCGGCCCGGGGCGTGGTGGTCGACGAGTCGGCCGGCTCGGCGGGCCGGCCGTTCAACTGGCCGCGAGGCGAGCGGGAACTGCGCGCGGTGCACCACGACGTCGCCGGCTACACCAGCCTGGTCTTCCCGATGCGCCGGCCGTTCGTGATCAACGCGTACTCGATGGGCGCCTGGGCGACCGGGACCACCACCGGTGCCGCGATGGCCCGGATCGCGGTGGTGAAGAACACCGGCCCCGACCTCGGCAAGATCGTCGACACGCTGCGCGAGTTCGGGCCGGACTTCGACTACCTGGTGACCGCGTACCCGCCGTTCCTGAAGCACCTGCGGGACCGGCTCGATGCCGACGGCTTCGACTGGGCGAGCTATCGGATCTCGGCCAGTTGTGGCGGTGAGGGGATGACCGAGGCGCTGCGGAGCTATCTGGAGGAGCGGTTCCTCCGGGTACGGTCGGCGTACGGCGCCTCGGACCTGAGCATCGGGATCGGCGCCGAGACCGCGTTCACGGTGTGGCTGCGGCGTCGACTGTGGACAGATTCGGCGTTCCGGGCCGAACTGCTGGGCGTCGACGAGCAGCGGCTGCCGATGGTGTTCCAGTACAACCCGTTGGCCAGTTATCTGGAGACCAACGGGCGGGGCGAACTGCTCTGCACGTTGACCAGTCTGGACGTGCTCCAGCCCCGGCTGCGGTACAACGTCGGCGACGAGGCGGTGCTGCTGCCGTACCGGAGGATCCTCGATCTGGTCCGGGCCGATCCGGACCGGGCGGCCGGATGCCGGGCGGCGCTGGCCGGCGAACGGATGACACTGCCGGTGCTGCTGCTGTTCGGCCGCCGCGACTCGACGGTGTCGTACCTCGGCGCCAACCTCTATCCGCAGGACGTCGAGTACGGCCTCTACACCGGAAACCCGTACGCCGCCGAGATCGGTCGGTTCTGTCTGGCGCTCACCGAGAACGCCGCCCTGGAGACGCGGCCGGTGGTGCACCTCGAACTGCGTCGCCCGCTGGCCGGGCCGGTCCGCGAGGCGCTCGCCACCGCCTGCCGGACCGGGGTACGCCGGCACCTCGCCGAGGTCTCCCGGGACTTCGCCCAGTCGTTGACCGAGGACCCGACCGCCGGCGAGATCCTGGTGGAGCTGCACGAGGCGGGCACCGGCCCGTTCGCCGGAGAGCAGAAGATCAAGAACGTCTACCTGGTGGGTGGTTGAGTCATGCGTACCCGCGATTTCTCCCGGGCCCCGGCACAGGCGCGGGCCGGCGCGATGTTCGTCGGCGCGACCCGGTACCGAAGCCCGCTGGCGATCCTGCGGCTCTGGCCGGTCTGGCTCCGGATGGTCCGCGACCTGCGGCGGATGTCCGGATACCGCTGGCACACCGTCTACTGGGAATATCCGTTCACCCTCGGCACGATAGCGTTCTTCGCCGACCGGGACGCGATGCTGCGGTTCGCCCGGTCCCGGCACCACCGGAGGTTGATGATGTGGGTCACCGACGGCACCCGGAACGCGACCGGCGGCTACATCCGGCTCTACACCGCCGAGCCCGACGGTTACTCCAACGGCGTGTGGCGGGCCGAGTCGACCGAGATGGCACACATCCCGACCTTCACCCCGCTGACGACGGAGCTGACCGGACCGGCGGTGCGGCGATGACCAGCGGCCCGGCGGGCACCGGCGGCGCGGCGACGACCGGCGGTGCACTGTCCGAACTGGAGCGGGTCGTCGACCGGCGCGGCCTGCGCGAGTTCCTCGCGTTCACCGACCGGGTGTACGCGGACGAGCCACGCTTCGTGCCACCCGTGCGCCAGCAGGTCCGGCGCTGGTGGCGGGAGGGCGTACCGATGTACCTGCTCCGGGACGGCGTCACCGGGGAGGTGGTGGCCCGGACCACCCTGCACACCGACGCCGCGTTCGACGCCAAGCTCGGCCGGCGGTGCCAGTTGTTCGGGCTGACCGAGTTCACCGAGCCGGCGGCGGAGCCGCTCTTCGACGCGATCACCGCCGCCGGCCGCGCCGCCGGGGACCGGGAGGCGCTCTTCGGCCCGGTGGCGTTGCTGCCCGACCAGGCCGGCGGGATCATCACCTCCGGGTACGCCGACCGGGGCTTCATCGACAGCGCCTACAACCCACCGAGGTACGTCACCGCCTACGAGTCGTACGGCTTCCGGCGGCGGTTCGAGTCGGACACCTGGATCTGCCCGGTGACACCGGCACCAGCCGAGGCCGAACGCGTCGCTGCCGGGCCGATCGGGGTTGAGCCGGCGGGCGATGGAGCGGAACTGCGGGTGCACCGGGGGGACCTGCGGCGGCTGGACGAGCAGCTCCACCTGCTGCGGGAGCTGCTGAACGCCTCCTTCGCCCAGCTCGGCTACTACACCGAGATCTCGATGGAGGAACTGCGCCAGCAGACCGACGGGCTGGCGTACCTGCTGGACGAGTCGTTGCTGCTCTACCTGACCCGGGACGGGCGGCCGGTGGCGTTCGTGCTCTGCGTACCGGACATCAGCGAGTTCGTGGTCCGGGTCCGGGGCAACCTGAACCCGGTGAACCAACTCCGGCTGCTGGCCACCCGGCGGCGGTACCGGCGGGAGGCGGTGCTGATCGTCAAGGGCGTGCTGCCGGAGTACCAGGGGTGCGGCTACCAGCGCCTGCTCTCGGCAGAACTGCGCCGGAACCTGCACACCGGCGGCTACACCACCCTGCGCAGCACGTACGTCGGACGGGACAATCCGGCCTCGGCCGCGCAGTTCCGGGGGATGGGCGGCCGGCCACTGCACGGGTACACCTTCTACGAGAAGGCGCTGTAGGTGGACGTCGCGGCGTTCCGCGCGCTGGAGCCGCTCTGCTGGCGGGCGCCGAGCGCGCACAACACCCAGCCGTGGCGGCTCGACTACCGGGCCGGGGCGATCGGGGTGGGCTGGGATCCGGCCGACACCCTGCCGGCGGCCGACCCGTCCGGCCGGGACCTGTGGCTGTCGCTGGGCGCGTTCGTGGAGACCTGCCTGGTCGTCGCCGCCGACGCCGGGCTGCGGATGGAGTTCGTCGCCGACCACCGGGCCGAGGACCGCCGGGTGGGCTGGCTGCGCGAGTCCCGGTACCGCTACCACAGCCCGTTCGGCGCGGCGCAGGTGCGGGACCGGCGTACCCACCGGGGCCGGTTCGTGGCGGGACCGTCGGCCGAGGTGATCGACGCGGTGCGCGCCGTCGCGGCGGCGGCGGGCGGAACGATCCGGGTACTGCCCGACGCCGCCCTGTCGACCCGACTGCTCCGGCTCGCGGACCGGCAGTTGTACGCCGATCCGGCGGTGGTCGCCGAGCTGCGATCGTGGCTCCGGCTCACGCCGGGACACCCGGACTACCACGCGGACGGGCTCACCGACCGCTGCCTCGGGTTGTCCCGGGGCGAGGCGGTCGGGTTGCGGGCGGCGCTGGCCGCGTACCCGGTGCTGCGCCGGCTCGGACTGCCCCGGCTGCTCGCGGCGGCGGCCGGCGACCCACTGGCGCTCGGTGGTGCCGTGATCGTGCTGGTCGGGCCGGCGGACGCCGACGGGACGACGCGGGTCGGTCTCGGCCGGGTGCTGATGCGGATCTGGCTGACCCTGCACACGGCCGGACTGTCGGCGCATCCGCTGAGCCAACTGATCGACGCGCCCGCCGCCAAGGCCACGCTGGGCGCGCTGCTGGACGTTCCGGCGGAACGCCTGGCCCACGTCGCCCGGGTCGGCAGGCCGGCCGACCCGGCGCCACGCTCGGCACGCCGGGTCGACGACATCGGGTAACCGCACTGTCGGCCCTCGGACAGCCGCGCCGCCGTCGTTCGTCACCCCTCCCGTCGTCGACCTGCCGCAGCGACGGCGCCAGCCGTGGCCAGAGCGGGACCTGGCGTCGACGGTCACCGAGCGCACCTCGAAGCCGCGCAGGCCGGCTCAGCGACGCCCGGCCGCCGAACCGATCTCGACGACCCGGGCCCAGGCCGGCGGGGTGTCCGGCACGTACTCGGAGTTGTGCTCCTGCCAGGACCGGGCTGCTCTCGGACGGGGAAAGAGCCCGACCACCGTCCGGCACGCCGGCTGCGCCTCCGGCCACGGCGTCTGGCCGTCGGTCAGCACCACCACCACGTCCGGGGCGGGGCGCGTCCGGAGCGCCCTGGTGAAGCCGGTACGCAGGTCCGTCCCGCCGCCGCCGACCAGCGGGATCCCCTCGGCCCGGCAGAGCGGGTGCACGATCCGCGCCGTCGCGTCGCACGGCAGCACGGTGACCAGGTCACGTCGGCCGCCGACGGCGCGGCCGATCGCGGCGACCTCAAGGAGTGCGCTACCCAACTCGGTGTCGCTCACCGACCCGGAGGTGTCGATGACCACCGAGACCCGGGGTGGCCTGCGCCGCAGGCTCGGCAGGATGACCCCGGGCAGGCTGGCGGACCGGCGCGCCGGCCGGCCGTACGTGTAGTCCTCGCCCGCGCCGGGGCCGCTGGCCGCCGACCGGATCGCCGCCCCCAGCAGTTCCCGCCACGGCTGCGGCGGATGGAACACCTCCTCCGCCCACCGCTGCCAGCCCTGCGGAGCGGTACCCGGCCGGGCGGCGATGCCCTCGGCCACCCGGAACCGTACGGCGTCCCGCTCCTGGTCGCTCAGCCCGTACGCGCCGTCCCGGCCCAACTCCCACTCCCGGTCCAGCCCGTCGGCCCCACTGCCGCAGTCCAGCCAGACGAGGTCCCCGGTGTGCGTGCCGAGCCGAAACCTGCCCAGGTACTCCTCCATCAGTTTTCCGTCGGGCATGCCCAGCAGCTTCGGCTCGACGGCGCCGTCGGGCCGGGCCAGCCCGTCGCCGTACACGTCGTCGTTGATCTCGCAGTCGGCGGCGATGTTCATCCGCAGCCGTTCACCGGACCCGGTCAGCCCGTGCCGGGTGGCGAACCGGTCGCTGCGGCCGTGGTGGTCGCGGAGCAGGTGGGAGACCTCGTGCACCCACACCCCGGCCAGTTCCTCCACCGGGGTCCGGTCGACGAACACCGGCGACACGTAGCACCGCCAGTGCCGGTCCACGGCCATCGTCGGCACCCGGCGCGACTCCACCACCCGCAACGCGAACAGCGCCGTCGCCAGGTAGGGCCGGACCCGGGCGGCATGCAGCCGGGCGGCGAAGAGCTTCTCGACGTCGAGGGCACCGGAGGCGCCGACCACCCCGAAGACCCGGGAACCGCCGTCGGTCGAGCGGGAGCCGGTGGGGGAGGAGTGGGATCCGCGCACGCCCGTGGCCGGCGGCACGGGCGAGGTCGCTCCGTCGGCGGAGTGGGAACGGGTGGGCGAGGAGTGGGATCGAGTGGGGGAGGAGTGGGATCCGGTGGGGGCGTGGGTGCCGGGGCCGGGACGGGGGCCGGAGGCCACTGTGGCGGCGGGGGTGGCGGCGGCTTCGGCCGTCGGGTCGGTCATCGGCCGCTCCCGGCACCGGCGGCGACCCGGGTGGCGGCCTTGTCGGCCTGTCGGGTCAGGGACACCGCCCCGGCGAGCCGCTCGATCGACGCCGGCACGTCCCAGTCGGGCCGGCGCAGCGCGGCGAGGGTGTTCGCGGGTACCACCACCAGGTCTGGAGCGCCGGTGTCCAGGGCCCGGACCAGCAGTTGCCAGGCGGCGTCCCAGCGGGACCGGTCCGGCTGTTTCCAGACCGCCTCCACCACCCCGTCGAGTACGGCCTGGCGCAGGTCGCCCCGCTCGGGCAACTCCGCCCCCGCCGGATCGGCCAGCAGTGTCTCCGGGTCCGGCAGGTCCAACCGGTCCAGGCTGGCCAGCAACTCCAACCCCGGGCCGTCGCCGACCGCGCCCCGGACCAGCATGGACAGCACCTCCCGGGAGGTACCGGCGGCGGTGGCGAAGGCGACCAGCCGCAGGGTCATGTCCCAACTCCGGGGCGACGGCCACGCGCCGCCCCGGCGGGCCTCGCTGTTCGGCAGCCGGTGTACGAGCGTGGGGCGGGCGGTAAGCAGTCCGCACACCGCCCGGCGGGCGAACGTCACCGCCTCGGACAGCCGCGCCGGATCGAGCCGGGGCAGCGCCGCCCGGGGCCACATCCCGCCGAGACCACGCACCACGACGTCGTGGTCGTACGTCCACTGTAGATGCACGAAGCGGTTGGCCAGCGGCGGGCTCAGTTCCCAGCCGTCGGCTGCCGAGGACCGTGGATTGGCGGCGGCGACGATCCGGACGCCGGCCGGCAACCGCAGCGCGCCGACCCGCCGTTCGAGTACCAGTCGGAGCAGCGCGGCCTGCACGGCCGGTGGTGCGGTGGAAAGCTCGTCCAGGAAGAGCAGCCCCCGGCCGGCCCGTACCAGACGTACGGCCCAGTCCGGCGGGGCCATCGGCACGCCCTGCACCGCCGGGTCGTCGCCGAGCACCGGCAGGCCGGAGAAGTCGGACGGCTCGTGCACGCTGGCGATCACCGTGGTCAGTGGCAGTTCGAGCGCCTCGGCAAGCTGGGTCAGTACGGCCGTCTTGCCGATCCCCGGCTCGCCCCAGAGCAGCACCGGCAGGTCCGCGGCGACCGCCAGGGTCAGCGCCTCCAGTTGCGGGTCGGGCCGGGGCTCGGTGGCGGTGTCGCCCAGCAGGGCCAGCAGATCGGCCGCGACCCCGAGCTGCGCGGACGAGGCCGCCAAGGCACCCGACCGGACATCCGGCAAGGCGGACGCGGAAGCGGACACACACGGGGGCGCGGCCACGGACGCGGAATGGGACGTGGCCGTCGAAGCGGACGGAGACGGGAGCGCGGAAGAAACGGAGGTATGCATGTTCGATCACCTGTGTATTCGAGTCGAGGGCCAGTGAGGCCGGGGCGGTCCCGGTTGGCAGGTCGGACGGGAAGGCGGAGTGGTCCGGCGGAACCGGGGAAGGAAGGAGGTCTTCGGTGACGCGGGTCAGCGGGCCGTCGCGTGGCGCGGATGTCCCCGGTAGCCGCGCGAGGGTCGGGCGGACCGTCCTCGCAGGTCCGGGCGGCGGCGCCGGTCGGGCTTCGCGGCCGGGACCGGCCGGTTGTCGGCCAGTCCCGCCCGGTACAGCCCGTGCGAGACCCGGCGCAGCGCAGCCGTTTCGAGTTCGTCCCGCAGGGCACCGGCGCGCAGCAGCGCGTCCGGGCCGAGCAGCTTCTCGACGGTGGCCAGCGCCCCGGCGGTGTCGCCGTGGTCCAGCCGGGCGCGTACGTCGACGAGGCTCTCCGGAGACCGGTGCGCCTGGTCGATCATCTGCAGGCAGGGCAGCGGGGTACCGCTCAGCGCGGCCAGCAACTCCTCACGGCGGATCTCGGCCGGATCGTGGTCCAGCGCGGCGAGAATGCCGTCCACCAGGCCGATCCGGTGCCGGGCGCCACGACACTCGACGAACCGGATATCGGCCTCGTCGTCCCCGGCCGGTCGACTTCCGGCCACCGGATGGTCCGGCACCAGCGCCGCCGCGACCAGCGGGTGCAGCCGGTCGGCCCCGATCAGCCCGGCGTGCAGCAGCGCCACGTCGGGCGGTACCCAGATCGCCGCGTCCGGCAGCACCGGTAGCCCGGCGGCACCGGCCCGCCCCGACGCCCTGCTGATCCGAAGCCCGACCCCGGCACCGGCATCGGCGTCCGGAGCGCCGGCCTCGGCGTCCGGTACCAGGTCGAGCAGCAACCGGTGCCGGGAGCCGAGCCGGACCACCACGCTGGCGTCGCCGTGCCCGTCCGCCTGGCGCAGTAGTCGCAGCTCGGCGGCCCAGGTGTGCACGGCACAGTCGAGCTCGCGCAGCCCGTCCGGCACCGCCGGGGCGGGATCCTCGGCGGCGGGCCGGTCAGCGCCGGACCGGACCCGGAACTCGCCGGCCCGGGACGCGTCCCAGAGGTGTCGGTGCAGGTCGAGCCGGTACCGCCGGTCGGGACGGGGATGCGGATGCGGGCCGGGCCGGTCGTCCGGTCGGGCGGGATCCCACAGGGCGAGGCTGATCCGTTGCCCGGCGTCCGCCCAGGCCGGCGGAGTCCGGGCCACCAGGTGCGGCGCTGCCCCGCCCGCCTCCGGGTACCGGGCCAGCGAGACGGTCAGCCCCGGCCGGAGCAGGCCGTCCGGAAGGATCCTCGGCATGTGCCAGCGCAGTAGGTCGGGCGCCAGCCGGCTGAGGTCGGCCCGGATACGGACTGCCAGCTCCCGGCCGTACTCGCGGGCCACGGCGCGCAGCCGGAGGTCCACGTCGACGCGTGCGGCGGCACAGGCACCGGCCCAGTCGCCGACGGTACGGCGGGCGGTGGCTGATTCGATCATGGAACGCGGCACGGCGAACTCGCGTACGTGCCGCCAGAAGGCGAGCCGGGAGTTCCTGTCCACAGTGGAAGAGCGCATCAGCACTCACCTTGCGTGGACGGGACCCCCAATCTGCTGAAAGAGGTGTTCATCGCCGAGCAGACTACCGCCTCCCGCTCCGCCGGGCCAGGCGCGACCATCCGGTGGTGGCCCGGTCAGGCCCGGAGATAGGCGAGTACGGCCAGCACCCGGCGGTGGTCGTCGATGGCCGGCGGCAGGCCCAGTTTGCTGAAGATGCTGTTGACGTGCTTGGCGACCGCTGCCATGGAAACGTCGAGCCGTCTCGCCACCGCCGCGTTCGACCTGCCCTCCGCCATCAGCGCCAGCACCTCCCGCTCGCGGGCGGTCAGCCGCTCGATCGGGGCCTGCGCCCGGCGCCGGCTCAGCAGTTGGCGTACCACGTCGGTGTCGATGACGGTGCCGCCCCGGGCGACCCGGTCCAGCGCGTCGACGAACTCGGTCACGTCACCGACCCGGTGCTTGAGCAGGTACCCCACCCCGGCGCCGGTCTCGACGAGTTCGGCGGCGTAGGTCTGCTCGACGTACTGGGACAGCACCAGCACCGGCAGGTCGGCGTGTCGGCGGCGCAGCTCCAGTGCGGCCCGCAGTCCCTCGTCCCGGAAGTCGGGTGGCATCCGGACGTCTGTCACCACCACGTCCGGTACCTCCTCGGCGACCGTGGCGAGCAGTCCGGCGCCGTCGCCGACGGCCCGTACCCGGTGGCCGAACCGGCTCAGGATCTGGTGCAGGCCCTCACGGAGCAGCGCCGAGTCCTCGGCGATCACGATCCGCACCGCAGCCTCCTTCCGCCGGCTGTCACGACCCGCAGGGCTTCCCTGTCGTTCACGGGCGCCACGGCAGCTCCACCCGCAGCGCGGTCGGCCCGCCCGGTGGGCTGGTCAGCAGGATCCGGCCGGCCAGCACCGAGACCCGGTCGGCCAGACCGACCAGGCCGGTACCCCGGGCCGGATCGGCACCGCCGACCCCGTCGTCGCGTACCTCGATCGTCAGGTCGTGGTCGTCGCCGTCGCCGTCGTGTTCAACAGTCACCCAGGCCCGGTCGGCCCGGCTGTGCCGTACGACGTTGGTCAGCGCCTCGGAGACGACGAACCAGGCCGCCGCCTCCACCGGCTCGGGCGGGCGGGCGACCAGCCGGACCGCCACCTCGACCGGTACGGCGCAGCGCCCGGCCAGCTCGGCCAGGGCCGGCGCCAGCCCTCGGTCGGCGAGTACCCGTGGGGAGATGCCGCGCACCAGGTCACGCAGCTCGGCCAGGGCCTGGTTGGCCTCGTCGTACGCCCGAGTGACGAGGTCCCGGGCGGCCGGTGCCGGTGTCTCGGACAGCTCCAGCCTGGCCAGGCCGAGCGTCATGATCAGCCCAGTCAACCGCTGCTGGGCACCGTCGTGCAGGTCGCGCTCGATCCGCCGCCGCTGCGCGTCGAACGCCTCCAGGATGCGCGCCCGGGAGCGGCTCAACTCGACCACCTCGGCCCGGAGCCCCTCCTCCGGCGGCCCGGCCAGTACCGAGCGGGTCAGCGCGGCCCGACCGGCGGCGTACGCGGTGGCGAGGTAGAGCAGCACCGGCAGTACGACGACGCCGGCCCCGGTGGCCAGCAGCGACTCCGGTCCGCCGGTCACGTCGAACCAGAGCACCTCGACCGGCCGGTACTCCGTCGGGGTGAGCAGCATGACGAACGGAAAGCCGAGCAGGTACACCGCGCAGAGCACCAGCATCGCCACGCAGAGGTCGAGCCAGGCCAGCCCGAACGAGAACAGCAGCGCGTAGCCGAGTTCCCGCCACGTGCTGGTCTCCCGGAACCGGGTGCCCAGCCACGCCCACAACCCGGACCGGCCGGGCCGGCGGTGTGCCGACAACGCGGGCGTCCGGTCGACGAGCCGCAGCCGCCAGCGCTCCACCCGGGCCAGCGGAAGTCCGGCCAGTAGCACCACGACGCCGGCCGCCGGCACGAAGACCAGCACGAGGACGCCGGCCAGCCACAGGATCGCGACGAGGACGGCGGAGAGCAGGTAGCCGAGGGCACGCCACGGCCACCACGAGCCGAGGAACCGTCCGGGATGGCCGGTCAACGCGTGCCAGGCGGTCCGGGCGGGCACCGGGCCGGGTAGCGCCTGCTGGAGTCGGACCTCCGCCACGGCGCACAGCCTACGCCGGGGCCGGCCGGCGGAGCGGACGTCACCGCGCGGGGTAACGCTGGCACTACCCCGCCGGGTAGGCCCGGGCCAGTGACGCCCGGCCGGCGGACCGCCAGGCTGGGGCCGTGACGACGAGCGAAGAACCGGCGGTACGCCTGCGCGGCCTGCACCGCACCTACGGCCACCGGGGTACGACGGTGCGGGCGCTGAACGGGGTGTCGGTCGACTTCCCGGCCGGCTCCTTCACCGCCGTGATGGGCCCGTCCGGTTCCGGCAAGAGCACGCTGCTGCACTGCGCGGCGGGGCTGGACCGGCCGACCGGCGGCGAGGTGCACCTCGGCGGTACCCGGCTGGACGACCTGTCCGAGACGCGGCTGACCCTGTTGCGGCGGCAGCGGATCGGCTTCGTCTTCCAGCAGTTCAACCTGCTGCCCGCGCTGACCGCCGAACTCAACGTGGCGCTGCCGCTGATGCTGGGCGGGCGTCGCCCGAAGCGGGCGGAGATCCGCGTGGCGCTGGCCGACGTCGGGCTCGCCGACCGGCTCGGGCACCGGCCCGCCGAACTCTCCGGCGGGCAGCAGCAGCGGGTGGCGATCGCCCGGGCGCTGGTCACCCGACCCGAGGTGCTCTTCGCCGACGAGCCGACCGGCGCGCTGGACTCGGCCACCGGGCGCGAGGTGCTGACGCTGCTCCGGGGCATGGTCGAGGAGCGCCGGCAGACGGTACTGATGGTGACGCACGATCCGGTCGCCGCCGCGTACGCCGACCGGGTGCTCTTCCTCCGCGACGGCCGACTCGCCGGTGAGCTGGTCGGGCCGACGCCGCAGGCGGTCGCCGAGCGGATGACCGGGCTGGAGGCCGAGGCGAGCGGGGCGGTCCGGTGATCGCCGTCGCCCTGCGTACCCTGGCGGCCCGCCGGACGAGCTTCGTCGGCTCGTTCGTGGCGCTCGCCCTCGGTGTGGCGCTCTTCGCCACCGCCGGCCTGACCCTGGCGGCGGTACTCGACGGGCCGGCCGAACCACCCCGCTGGTATCCACACTCGCCGGTGGTGGTGGCCGGGCCGGACGGTGCCGGCGTGACCGCCGAGGACCCGGACGGCCCGCCGGCCAACTCCGGCCTGCCCCCGGGCGAGCGGGGGTTCGTTCCGGCCGACGCCGCCGCGACGCTGCGGACGCTGCCGGGCGTGACCGACGTGGTCGTCGACTACGCCGGCTACGCCGCTTTCGCCGACGGTTCCGGCAAGGTCGACGCGCCGGTTGCGGCTGGTGGCGGCGCGGCCGGCGGCACCGAGGCGCATCCGTGGGCGGCGAGCCTGCTGCATCCGTACCGGATGGTGGCGGGCGGGCCGCCGGTCGCCGACGACCAGGTGGTACTCACCGCGCCGACCGGGCGCCGGCCCGGCGATCCCGTCGTCGTGGCCACTGTGGACGGTCCGCGCCGTTTCACGGTGAGCGGGATCGTCGAGACCACCGCCGGGCCGGCGTTGTACGTCACCGAGGCCACCGCCGTGCGGCTGGCCAGGGGACGGGTGGCGGCCGTGGCCCTGCTCGCCGTGCCCGACACCGACGCCGAGGCGCTGACCGGGCGGGTGGCGACCGCCCTGGCGGACCGGCATCCGCAACTGCGGGTGCTGACCGGCGACGACCGACGCTCCGCCGAACCCGACCCGGACGCCGGGCTGCTGGTGGCGACCGCGTCCCTGGTCGGTAGCACCGCCGGACTCGCCGGCTTCGTCTGCGTCGTCGTGGTCGCCGGTACGTTCGCGTTCACGGTCGCCCAGCGTCGGCGCGAGTTCGCGCTGCTGCGTACCGCCGGTGCCACGCCCCGGCAGGTGCGTCGGCTGGTTCTCGGCGAGGCCGCGCTCGTCGGGGCGTTGGCCGGGGCGGCCGGGTGCGGGCTGAGCCCCGTGCTCGCCCCGCTCTTCGCCCGCTGGCTCACCGACAACGGGCTCGCACCGGCCGGGTTCACCGCCCGGACCGCCTGGTGGCCACTGGTCGTGGCGTTCGGGCTCGGGCTGCTCGTCGCGGTGGCCGGTGCCGGTACCGCCGCCCGCCGGGCCGCCCGGGTACGACCGGTCGAGGCGCTGCACGCCGCGACCGTGGAGCCCGGTGGCAGTGGCGTCGTCCGGTGGGTCTGCGGGCTCGGCTGCCTCGGCGGAGTGGTTCCGATGCTGCCGTTCCTGAGCACCCCGGAAGGCGCCGCCTACCTGCTGGTGGTGGTGATGCTGCTGGTCGGCGGCTGCGCGCTGCTGCTGCCCGTACTCGTCCGGCCGGTCGGTCGGCTGTTGACGCCCGGCCGGGGGCCGATCGCCGTACTGGCCCGGGCCGGGGTGCGGACGGAGAGCCGGCGGTACGCCTCGACCATCGCCCCGGTGCTGGTCACCGTCGGGCTGGCCGGCGGTGCGCTGGCCGGTACCGGAACCATCTCGGCGGCCGGGGCGGCGAGCCTGCGCGACCAGCTCACCGCCCCGCTGCTGGTGGTACCCGCCGGAGCGGCCCGGCTGCCGGAGACGGCCGGCCCGGCGGCCGGCGGCGTGCCCGGGGTGACCGCCGCCGTCCGGGCGAAGGCCACGGGGGTCTTCGACGCCGGGCGCAACGGCACACTGCGCCAGCGCACCGCCTGGTACGTCGACGGTCCGGCGGCCGGCCGGGCGCTGCGGCTGCCGGTCGTCGACGGCTCCCTCGACGGGCTGGCCGGCGAGACGGTGGCGGTCAGTGCCCGGCTGGCCGGAAGCTCCGGTTGGACGGTCGGCGACCGGGCCGAACTGTGGCTCGGCGACGGCACGCGCGCCTCGCTGCGGGTGGTCGCGGTCCTCGACGACCGGCTCGGCCTGCCGGACGCCCTGCTGCCCTGGTCCCTCGCCACGGCGCACACGAGCGTCCCACTGCCGGACTCGGTCTACCTGGGGCTCGCGCCGGGCGCCGATCCGGCCGCCGTCGAGGCGGCGGTCGCCCCGCTGGGCGGGACGGTGACGGACACCGCCGACCACCTGGCCGTACTCGACGAGGAGTTCGACCGGCTGAGCCGGCTGTCGCTGCTCGCCATCCTCGGTATGGCGCTGGTCTACACCGCCATCTCGATCGCCAACACGGCGCTGATGGCGACCACCGGCCGGGTACGCGAACTGCGCACCCTGCGGCTGGCCGGGGCGACCCGCCGGCAGATCCTCGGGCTGGTCGGCCGGGAGGCGGTCACCGTCGGCGTCGCCGGTGCGGTGTTCGGTGCCCTGGTGACCGGGGCCAGCCTGCTCGCCGTACGGGTCGCGCTGGCCGGGTACGCCGACACGGTGCCGATCCAGGTGCCGTGGTCGGTACTGCTCGTCGCCGTCGCGTCGGGTTCGGTACTCACCTGCGCCGCCAGCGTGGCACCGGCAGCCGTCGCGCTACGCCACCGCTGACCGCTCCGGTCAGAGCCGTCGCTGTGCCGGCTCGGCGGGTCCGTCGCGCCGGCTGGCGGCGAGGAAATCGGCGAGTACCTCGGTGTGGGTGGAGAAGGCGAGCGGGGCCGGCTCGGTGAGCACCAGCCACTCGGTGGATTCCTCGGTCGGCGCCGAGGCCGGCAGCGAGTCCGCCGGCCGCACCGGCAGTACGCCGAAGACCAGGATCGCGCCGGCGGCCGGGGCGCTGTGCACGGCGTGCAGTCGTACCGTCGAGGCGTCGGCGACCAGCCCGGTCTCCTCGCGGAGTTCCCGGACCAGCGCGTCGCGCCAGTCCTCGTCATGATCGATGAACCCGCCGGGCAGCGCCAGCAGCCCCCGGCCCGGCTCGATGTCGCGGCGCTGCACCACCACTCCGATGCCGTCGGCGGTCAGCACCGGCAGGATCGCCACCGCGACGGGGCTCGGGTTGCGCCAGGTGGTCCGGCCGCAGCCGGCGCAGACCCGGGGCCAGTCCGATGCCGGATAGGCGGCGCCGCAGTACGAGCAGTGCGAGTGCAGGACACCGGTCACGGCGAGGAGGCTACCGGTCCACCCGGCCGGCTCGCGCCGCCGACTGCCCGGGTCCGCGCCGCCGATGGCCCGGGTCCGCGCCGCCGCCTGCTCGGGTGCGGCCGGCGACCGCCCTGGCAGGGGCTATCGTGCGGGAGACGATCGACAGCATGGGGACGAGGTGTTCGCCGGTGGGGTGGCTTCGGCTCGTCGCCGACCGGCTGCGCCAGGGTTGGCTGCCGGTGGTCGAGGCGACGATGGCCGCCACTGTCTCCTGGGCGATCGCGGCGGCGGTGCTCGGCCATCCGCAGCCGTTCTTCGCCCCGGCGGCGGCGTTGATCGTGCTCGGCCAGGCCCGGGGCCAGCGGGTGCGCCGCGCCGTGGAGGTGGTGCTCGGGGTCGCGGCCGGAGTGCTGGTGGCCGACCTGGTGGTGCAGGCGCTCGGCCGTACCACCTGGACGGTGTTCACCGTCGTGCTGCTCACCGTCGGGCTGGCCACGGCGACCGGTGCCAGCAACGTCTCCGTGGTGCAGGCCACGGTCTCCGCGCTGTATCTGGTGGTGGTGCCGCCGTCGACCGACGCGCTGGTGCCGTTCCGGTTCGTCGATGCGTTGATCGGTGGGGTGGTGGCGCTGGCTGCGAGCCAGTTGGCCAGCGCCCGGCAGCCGCTCGCCCCGCTGCTGGCCGAGTCGCGCCGGACGTTCGCCGCGCTGGCGGAGCTGCTCGGCGAGATCAGCGAGGCGCTCGACCGGGGCGACGAGGCCGCCGCGCTGGCCGCGCTCGACCGGGCCCGAGGGCTCGACGCCGCGGTGGACCGGCTCCAGACGGCGGTACTGGCGGCCGGGGAGGCGCTGCGGCTGCACGTGCGGCGCCGCCGGCACATCGGCCGGGTACACGCGCTCAACGCGTCGAGCCGGCAGGTCGACTACGCCGTACGCAACCTGCGGGTGCTGGCCCGGGCCGGGGTGGCGCTGACCCGGTTGCCGGTGGCGAGCCCACCGGAGTTGGGCGACGCGCTGGGTTCGCTCGCCGAGGCGATGCGCTGTGCCGGTGAAGCACTCGCCGCCGACCTGGCCGGACAGGACGAGGCGGCCGACCGGTACGCCGAGCAGACCGACGCCGCCGCCCTGGACGCGGTACGCACCGCCGGGCGGCTGCTCACCCGGGAACCGCCGCTGCCGATCATCATGATCGTGGGTCAGGTCCGGGCAACCGCGATCGACCTGCTCCGGGGCGTGGGTGCGGACGACGTGGCGGTGCTGGGCCGGGTGGACGAGGCACTCGGGCTGCCGCCACTCTGACGCGTAACGAGGCTCGGACTGCCGCCACGCTGACGCGTAACGAGGCTCGGGCTGCCGCCACTCTGACGCGTGACCAGGGACCTACCGGGGCTGACCGGTCGGCGGGTGGCGGCGCAGTGCCAGCAGGGCGACGTCGTCGGCGGGCTGCTCGACGCCGAGCCGGGCCATCACGGTCGCGCAGACCGTCTCGGCCGGGCCGGGCTGGATCGCCGCGCGCAGCCGCCCCAACCCGACGTCGATCACCTCGTCCCGGCGTTCCACGAGCCCGTCGGTGTAGCAGACCAGGACCGCGTCCGGCGGGAACTCGACCGAGGTGCTGCGGCGGGGCGCCGGCCGGGCGATGCCGAGCGGCAGGTCGACGGGGAGTTCCACGGGCTCGACCGGGCATCCGGGCCTGGCCAGCATCGGCGACAGGTGGCCGGCGAGCGAGACGCGGATCTGCGTCCGGTCCGGGCTGACCAGCGCGTAGAGCACTGTGGCGAGCTTGCCCGCCTCGAAATGCTGGATCTTGTGGTCGAGCCGGGTGAGCGCGTCCGCGGGATCGTCGCACTCCAGCGCGTAGGCCCGTAGCGCGCTGCGTAGCCGTCCCATCACCACGGCCGCCGGGAGGCCGTGCCCGGAGACGTCGCCGACGACGATGCCGAGCCAACCGGAGGGAAGGGCGAAAACGTCGTACCAGTCACCGCCGATCCCGGTCTGCTGGCCGGGGACGTACCGGGCGGCCATGTCCACGCCGGGCGCCTCGGGCAGCCGGGCCGGCAGCAGGCTCCGTTGCAGGGCGAGCGCGGCGGTCCGGTCGATGCTGCCCATTCGGGCCTGACTGGCCAGACTGGCGCGGTCGGCGACGAGTTGGAGCAGCCGGATGTCGTCGGCGCTGAACCGGCGTGGGGTGAGGGTGCCGACGTGCAGTACGCCGACGAGTTCGGAGCCGGCGAACATGGGTACGCCGAGCATCGACCGGATGCCCTTGTCGAGCAGGATCGGGTTGACCACCTCGGTCGGCGTCACGTGCTCGATCACCACCGGTTGCTTGTCCTGGGCCACCCGGCCGGCGAACCCCCGGCCGACGGCGATCCGGAAGCCCTGCCGGACCTCCTCCTCCAGCCCCTTGGCGGCGGTGGCCACGAGCTGTTGGGCGTGCTGGTCGAGCAGCAGGATCGCGGCGGTGTCGACCCGGAGGATGTCACGGATCCGGCCGAGCAGTTCGTCGAGCAGGTCGTCCACGTCGAGCCGGGACAGTGTCGAGTCGGTCACCGCCTCGATCCGGCGCAGCCGCTCGTCTGCGCCGGAACCGTCCGCCTCGATCACGCCGGAAAGCCTAGCCCGTGGCCTACCGGGGCGTCGCTGGTCGGCCGGCGGTTCGGAAGAGGAACCGGTGAAGCGCCGCGCCGATCGGCGATAACCGGAGAAATCCCGCGATCCGGGTACCTGGGCCGGGCGGCCGGCCGGGCACTAGGATCTGCGGGCGCCAACCGGTCGCAGGTGCCGGACCAGCCGTACGAGGAGACTCAGATGATCTTTATCACCGCGAAGTTCCGAGTGCTGCCGGAGTACGCCGACCGGTGGCCCGAGATCGCCGGTGACTTCACCCGGGCGACCCAGGCCGAGCCCGGCTGCCTGTGGTTCGAGTGGTCCCGTAGCGTCACCGACCCGACCGAGTACGTCCTGGTCGAGGCGTTCCGGGACGGCGACGCCGGTGCGGCGCACGTCCAGTCCGCGCACTTCCGCCAGGCGCAGCAGACGCTGCCGCAGCACCTCGCCGAGACCCCGAAGATCGTCAACACCACGATCCCGCAGGACGACTGGTCGACCCTAGGCGAGATGGCCGTACCCGAGCGGAGCTGAACCCCGCCCGCCCGCTCCGGCCGCCGAGCCCGGTCCTGGAAGGTCGAGGCGGCGACGGCCGGACCCGTTCACGGAGGTTCGGGCAGCGCCGGGCCGACCCGGTGGCGGAAGGTCGGGCGGCGGTTACCCCGTCGGCGTGGCCGGGCGTGGAACCGGGCCGACCGGGGTGACCTGCGGTTAGGGTGGCCGCAGACGCGCCTCGCCGGACCAGGTGGGTACGGCAGGTCGGGAGGAGACGACCGGACATCATGCGGCTTGGCCTACAGATCCCCAACCTGACCTGGCCGAACGGGCCGGCCGGGCTCGGTGCCGACCTGGCTGAGGTGGCCCGTACGGCCGACCGGGCCGGGTTCGACTATCTCGCCCTGATGGACCACTTCTTCCAGATCCGGACTGTCGGCCCGGCCGAGGCGGAGATGCTGGAGGCGTACACCACGCTGGGCTTCCTCGCCGCGCACACCGAACGGGCCACCCTGTTGACCCTGATCACGGGGGTGCACCACCGTCCGCCCGGCCTGCTCGCGAAGACCGTGACGACGCTTGACGTCGTCTCCGGCGGGCGGGCGATGCTCGGCATCGGCGCCGGCTGGAACGAGGAGGAGTCCCGGGGCCTCGGCTTCCCGTTCCCGCCACTCGCCGAGCGTTTCGAACTGCTGGAGGAGACCCTGCGGTACGTCCTCCAGATGTGGTCCGCCGACGACGGGGCGTTCCACGGCCGGCACGTCCGGGCCGAGCGGCTGCTGAACTCGCCGCAGCCGCTGACCCGACCCCATCCACCGATCATGATCGGCGGCGGTGGGGAGAAGAAGACGTTGCGGCTGGTCGCGAAGTACGCCCAGGCGTGCAACCTGTTCAACACCCCGGAGTTGGCGCACAAGCTGGACGTACTCCGGGAGCACTGCGAGCGGGAGGGCCGGGACTACGACGGGATCACCAAGACCGTCTACCAGTTGATGGACATCGGGGAGAACGGCGAGAAGACCGGTGAACTGATCGACGAGCTGCGTCGGCTGCGCGACCTCGGTTTCGACGTGGCGATCGGGGCGGTGCCGCAACTGCCCCGGCTGGACGTACTGGAGCGGTTCGCCACCGACGTCATCCCGGTGGTCCGGCAGTTCTGACCGGCATGCCGGCCCTGGGACATCGCCATCGACCGGTTCGGGGTTCCGCCCCGACTCTGCCGAAGACCGGGCGCAGCGTGTGGAGCACGGTGTCTCGCCGGTCCGACCGGCGGAAGAGCCCGGACGGCAGGGTGTCCACTCCGGACGGCCGTCGGTTGGTCAGCTTCCTACGGTTGATCCGGCGCCCCGATCCCGCCGGTCACTCTGTCGAGGAGGTCGGCGCGGCGTACCGGTGTGCGGTCGCCCCGAGGCCGACGGCCGGCAGGATCGCCTGCTCCACGATGGCGGCCAGTACGGCGTCGCCCGGCAGGTGGTCGTTGTCGGTGCTGTACTTGAGCACCAGCGCCTCGCCGATGTCCATCACCACCGGGGTGAGCAGCGCGGCATCGAGCTGACCCTGTGCGGCGTAGTGCCGGAGCACCGTACTGGTGAAGGTGCCGCCCCGGGCGTCGAAGACCCGGGTGTAGAGCGCCGCGACCAGGTCCGGATGGCGGTGCCGTTCCATGATGATCGCCACCACCGCGGCGGCGGCCGGGGTGGTCATCCAGTCGACGAGCTGCCGCAGCGCCCGGATCAGGTCGCCGCGCAGGTCGTCCGCGCCGGGCGAGGGCGCCTCCTGCGGGTGCGCGTCGTGCAGCGCGTCGAGCAGCAGTTCCCGGGGCGACGACCAGCGCCGGTACAGCGAGGTCTTGGCGGTGGCCGCCTCCTTGGCGATGCCCTCCATGGTGAGCCCGCCGACGCCGACCTCGGCCACCTGGCGCAGCACGGCCGCGTGGATCGCCCGGAGCAGCTCGTCCCCGCGCCGCCGGGTACGCCGCTCCGGCTGCGGGCCGGGTTCCTTCTCGCGCATGCTGCCTCTCCGGTAAGAAACGCTTGCGTATCTTATTTGCGGGATGTTAGATACGCAGGCGTAGCTAAGTCTCGCACTCGACCCGGCGATTGTGCCGTCCGCCGGCCGTTCGACGCGAGCTGCCCCGCCCACACCGGGCACAGCGACGGGGGGAAACCATGTCCACGCTTTCCGGCCACACCGACCAAGGGCGCGGCGACCACGCCGACGCCGGGCCAACCGGCCGAAGCCACCGCGACCACACCCACGCCGGGCCGACCGGCCACGACGACACCGGCCACGCCGACCACACTGCCCCGTCCCGGAAACCCGGCCCGGGGCAGGCCCGATCCCTCGCCCCCGACCTCGCCCGGGGGACGATGCTGCTGCTCATCGCGCTGGCCCACGCACACATGTACCTCTACGGCCACGGCACCCTGTTCCGGGGCTACAGCACCGACGGCGGCACCGTCGACCGGGTGGTCGCCGGCCTCCAGGTGCTGCTGGTCGACGGCCGGGCACTGCCGATGTTCGCGGCGCTGTTCGGCTACGGGCTGGTCCGGCTGGCCGACCGGCGGGCCGCGTCCGGCGCCGACTGGCCACAGGTACGCGGCCTGCTGCGCAGGCGCAGCCGGTGGCTGATCGTGTTCGGCTTCGTACACGCGCTGCTGCTCTTCTTCGGCGACATCCTCGCCACGTACGGCCTGCTCGGGCTGGTGCTGGTCGGCATGCTCCGGGCCCGGGACCGTACCCTGCTGCTGGTCGCCGGGCTCTGGACGCTGGTCTTCGCCCTGGTCTCCGTGGTACCCCCGTTCGGCGTCATCGAGAGCGGGCCGACCCCGCTGCCGACCAGTGCCGAGTCCCCGCTCGCCGCGATCGCCCCCCGGGTCGGCACCTGGGCGGCGCTGACGCCGATGCTGGCCCTGGACGTGGTCACCCCGCTGCTGCTCGGCATCTGGGCGGCCCGGCGCCGGCTGCTCGACGAGCCCGGTCGGCACCGGCGACTGCTGACCCGGGTCGCGCTGGGCGGGATCGGCCTCGCCGTGCTCGGCGGCACCCCGTTGGCGCTGATCGACGCACGGGTCTGGACGGACTGGACGGCGGCGACCGCCGTACCGGCGTACGTGCTGCACAGCCTGACCGGCATCGGCGCCGGTCTCGGCTACGCCGCGCTGGCCGGACTGGTCGCGCACCGGCTCTCCGCCGCACGCGGCGTACCCGGCCGGGTGGCCACCGCGCTCGCCGCCTGCGGGCAGCGTTCGCTGACCTGCTACCTGCTCCAGTCGGTGGCCTTCGTGGCGGTCTTCTCACCCTGGGCCGGCGGGCTCGGCGGGCGGCTCGGCGACGCCGGTGCCTCGGCGGTGGCCGCCACCGTCTGGCTGGGTACCGTGCTGCTCGCCGAGCTGATGCGCCGGTCGGGACGGCGCGGGCCGGCCGAGGTGCTGCTCCGCCGGCTCAGCTACCGGAAGACGCCGCTGGCCGCCGCCGGCCAGTCCGGGACGGCAGCCGGAAGGTAGCGCCGAGTCGACCGACCGGGGCCGACTACTATCGTGATCTCAGCGGCCTGTCGCTGGAGCGGGCGCCCGACGGCCAGGGATCGGGCTGCCGGCGTCCAGCTCGTGGGGCCCGACCGGATGATCGAGGAAGGGGCCACGCGGTGGCGGCCATAGAACGTACTCTTGTCCTGCTCAAGCCCGACGCGGTCGCGCGCGGGCTGACCGGACGCCTGGTGCAGCGCTTCGAGGACGTCGGCCTCAAGATCGTCGGCATCAAGATGAAGCAGATGGACGCGGACCTCACCCGCCGGCACTACTTCGACCTGGAGGAGCGGTTCGGCAAGGGCGTCTACGACGCCACCGCCACCTACATGCAGCAGGGCCCGGTGGTCGCGCTGCTGCTGGAGGGCGTCGAGGCGGTGGCGAACGTCCGTCGCATGATCGGACCGACCTTCCCGGGGCAGGCGGCGCCGGGCACGATCCGGGGCGACTTCGCGCACATGTCGAAGGCGTACGCCGAGGCGACCGGCAAGGCCATCGCCAACCTGGTGCACGCCTCCGGCAGTGTCGACGAGGCGAAGTACGAGTCCGAGCTGTGGTTCGGCGCCGACGAGCAGTTCGACTACCCGGGCCTGGCGGAGCGGTACGTCTTCTGACCGGCCCGGCCACGAGTTGACCCGCACCCCCTGTCGGCAGGCCCGGCAGGGGGTGCACTCGTCCGCGCCGTTGCGGACGAGTGCACGATCAGGGCCGGTGCCGATCCGGCGGGCGGTCCGGCCGGCGGCGCTCACCGCGCCGGAGTTCAGCCGGCGGTGGTCGCCGAAACGCGGCGGTGCGTACGCATCGCGTGTTCGAGTACGGCGATCAGCACCTCCTTGCCGGACTCCCGCCGCCGCGCGTCGCAGAGCATGACCGGTACGCCCGGGTCCAGGCTCAACGCCTGCGTCACCTCGTCGAGCTGGTACTGCCGGGCGCCCTCGAAGCAGTTCACCGCCACGATGAACGGCGTGCCGTGCTTCTCGAAGTAGTCCACCGAGGGGAAACAGTCGGCGAGCCGGCGGGTGTCGGCGAGTACCACCGCGCCGAGCGCGCCGAGGGCCAGCTCGTCCCAGACGAACCAGAACCGGTCCTGGCCGGGGGTGCCGAAGAGGTAGAGCACAAGGTCGTCGGTGATGCTGATCCGGCCGAAGTCCATCGCCACCGTCGTGGTGGTCTTCGTCTCGATCCCGGAGAGGTCGTCGACGCTGACGCCCTCCTCGGTGAGTACTTCCTCGGTGCGGAGCGGACGGGTCTCGCTGACCGCGCCGACCAGGGTGGTCTTGCCGACACCGAAGCCTCCCGCGATCAGGATCTTGACGGCGGTCGGCATCAGTTCGCCGGACGCCCCGGTCCGATCGGCACTGTCAGAGGGTTCGTAGTCCATTTATCACCTGTTCAAAGATGCTGTCATCGGTCAGGACCGGTGTCGGCCGTGGCTCGACCACCCGGACGAGTTGTCGTTCGAGGAGATCGCCGAGGAGTACCCGGACGGCGCCCAGCGGCAGGTCCAGGTGAGCCGCCACCTCGGCGACCGAGAGCCGTCGCCGGCAGAGCGCGATGATCGCCAGGTGCTCGGGCCCGAGCCCGACGTCCTGGGACGCGACCGTCCGCGCCGTGCTGACCTGCGACACCAGGTCGAACTTGCCGGTCACCGGCCGGGCCCGCCCCCGAGTCACCGCGTACGGCCGCACCACCGGGCCGGCGTGCTCGTCGACCCAGTGGACGTCGGGGGGCTCCTCGTACTCGGTCATGGTTCCCGGATCACTCCCGTCGGAGCGCCGCGTCGGGTGCCCGGGTGCTGGAGGCGAGGTACTTGCCGGCCCGGGTCACCAACATCGCCATCTCGTACGCGACCAGCCCGACGTCCGCGTCCTCCGACGCCAGTACGGCGAGACAGGCACCGTGCCCGGCCGCCGTGACGAAGAGGAACGCC
Source organism: Plantactinospora endophytica (assembly GCF_016862915.1). GTDB lineage: Bacteria > Actinomycetota > Actinomycetes > Mycobacteriales > Micromonosporaceae > Plantactinospora > Plantactinospora endophytica. The sequence continues at coordinate 101,109 of NZ_BONW01000004.1, forward strand.
GACCGCATCTCGATGATGGTCTGCTGCACCGGCCCGCCGCCGAAGCGCTTGCCGGCACCCCGGGCCAGGCTCTGCACACCCGACGCGACCGCCGCCAGGTGCTCGGCGTCGTCCCGGTCCAGTTCCCGCGACGAGGCCATCAGCAGCCCGTCGACGGAGAGCAGGATCGCGTGCTGGGTCTGTTTCACCCGGCCGACCAGGTCGTCGAGCAGCCAGGTCAGGTCGAGGTTGGACGCTGTCTTGTGCACGGGTTCGTCCCTTTCTTTGCCGGTGATACCGCCATCTCGCCCGGTGGGCGGTCAGGCCCCGGGTGAAGCCGATCCGGTGGCGCTACCGTCGTCCAGCGGGCGCGCGGCGTCGGCCCGCCCGCGCCGGGTCCCCGACTGGTAGGAACTCATCATCCGGCGGATCTGTTCAGGAGTCCGGGGGGCCGGTTCGTCCGCCGGCTCCGGCTCGGCCCGGGCGTCACCGTCCCGCAGCGGCGCGGCCAGGTTCGCCTGGCGTACCCGGACCGGCAGGCCGGACGGGGTCAGCGAGGCCGTTCCGGTCGCCCGGCCCGATCCGGTCTCCGGGGGCGGCGGTCCCGGGGCGACCTGCGGCCGGGGCGGGGTGCGGACCGGCCGTGGCATCGGAAGGTCGGGATCCGGCGACGTGAGGTCCGGAGCCGGACGGTCCGAACCCGCTGGTGTGAGGTCCCGAGCCGGCAGGTCCGGGCCCGGTGGTGTGAGGCCCTGGTCCGGCAGGTCCGGGCCCGGTGGCGTGAGGCCCCGAGCCGACAGGTCCGGACCCGGTGGCGTGAGGCCCCGAGCCGAGAGGTCCCGAGCCGGCAGGTCCCGGGCCGGCGGCGGTGCGAGGTCCGGTGCCGCCAGGTCGGACGCCTGCGGTGCGAGGTCCGGTGGCTGCGGTGCCAGATCCGACGTCTGCGTCGGGCGCCGTGCCGACTCCCGCCCGGCCGGACGGTCCGCCGGGCGGCCGGGGTCCCGCCCGGCCGGAAGCCGGACGCTTCCGGTGATCGCGCTCGCCGCGAGCCGCTCGACCGGCATCGAGCCGGTGGTCGGCGCCCCCTCCGCACTGCGGTCCGTGACCAGGGTGAGCGGGAGCAGCACCACAGCGGTGGTGCCGCCGTACGGCGACTCCTTCAGCCGAACCCGTACGCCGTGCCGCTCGATGAGCCGGCTGACCACGTACAGGCCGAGCTGGGCGGCACCACCGGTGAGGGTGAACTCGTGCTGGGTGGCGATCCGCTCGTTGGCGGCGGCCCGGTCCTCGTCGCCCAGGCCGAGGCCACGGTCCTCGATCTCGACGGCGTACCCGTTCGCGACGAGCTGGCCGCTGACCTGCACGGCGGTGTGCGGGGGAGAGAACGAGAGCGCGTTCTCGACCAGTTCGGCGATCAGGTGGATCACGTCACCGACGGCCCGGCCGGCGAGGTCCACGGCGCCGACCGGCAGCACGGTGACCCGGGCGTAGTCCTCGACCTCGGCGACCGCGCCGCGCAGTACGTCGATCATCGGGACGTTCCGCCGCCAGGCCCGGCCGGGCGTCGCGCCGGAGAGCACGATCAGGTTCTCGGCGTTGCGTCGCATCCGGGTGGCGAGGTGGTCCACCCGGAACAGGTCCTCCAGCTCCGCCGGGTCGGTCGCCCTGCGCTCCATCGCGTCCAACAGGGTGAGCTGCCGGTGGATCAGCGCCTGGGTACGCCGGGCCAGGTTGAGGAAGATGTCCCGGACGCCACGACGCAGCTCGGCCTGCTCCACCGCAATCCGTACGGCGGTCTGCTGCGCGACGTTGAACGCCTGGGCCACCTGCCCGATCTCGTCCGGGCCGATCTTGAGTGGCGGCGCTTCGGCGCCGACGTCGACCGTCTCGCCCCGGCCGAGCCGGGCGACCAGGTCCGGCAGCCGTTCGTCGGCGAGCTGGAGTGCCGCCTGGCGGAGCCGTTCGAGCTGGCGCACCATCGACCGCGCGGTGTTGACCGAGATGACGACGGCGACCAGGCCGAGGAGGGCCATGATCAGCATCCGTACGATGGTCCCGATCGCGCCGGGGGTGGCCGCCTTGACCACCTCGTCGCCTCCGGCGACCTGCAACCGGAGCAGTTCCTGCAACCCGGGCTCGATCACCGCGCGCCACTCGTCGGCCGGTACCGCCGGGCGGCCGTTCGGCCGTCCGTTGAGGACGATCCGGTCCTCGACCGCCCGCAGTCGGGCGAGCGGCCCCTGCTGGAGCGCCTGGCGGTAGCGGTCCTGGTCGGCCCGGGGCAGCTCGGCCATGGCCTCGTCCGCGATCAGCCGCTCGGCGCCGATCAACTGGACCACCCGGGCGTGCTCGGCCGGGCTGATCCGGTTCGCCGCGTACGCCCCGACGAGCAGCGCGTCCGCCTGGGAGGCCAGTTCGCGTGCCTTGGTGAACCTGATCAGGCTCTCGACCCGCCGGTCGATGTCACCGGCGTCGAGATTGCCCAGTGACCCGTAGATCCGGAAGATCGTCTCGATCGTCTCGGTGTACGCCTGCGCGGCGGCCAGCCGCTCGATCCGGCGTGCGTCGACCGCCTCCCGGACGGCGGTCAGCCCGTCCAGTTCGGCGAGTGCGTCGTCGACCCGCCGTTCCAGTTCCGGCCGGGCCGCCAGCTCGGTGAACCAGCGCCGCGCGTCGGTCCGGAAGATCGCCACATCGGCCCGGACCTTCCGGCGTTCGGTCTCCAACGGCTCCCGGGGTGGTGCCTCCGGTGCGCCCAGGTAGTCGAGGGAGAGCCGGCGTTCGTTCTGGAGGTTGAGGATCAGTGGTTCGGTCGGCGCGTACACCTGGGCTTCCAGGGTCTGCACCCAGACCAGGTTCAACCCGTCCCGCAGGGTGACCCACGCGCCGAACGCCCAGAGCGTGATCAGGATGAGCAGCAGGGCGACGACCTTGGTACGCAGGCGAGAAGCACGAAAGCCCATTACACCGTCCCGGGCCGGTCGGAGGCGATTGGTCGACTACTCACCGTGTCTGGCGTCGTGCCCGCACTTGGGTCGCAGCCACGATCTTCGAGTACCCGGCGCACGCTAGCAGCGCCCGGTGTGATGCCTCAACCCCCGGTTTGAACGAAGATCACCTTTTTGGCCCGTACCGGGTGGTTGGCCTGCCGATAAGGCGCCGGTGATGAATCTCTACATCCGGAATGTCCACCCGGGCCGGTGCGCGGGGTCCGGCTCGGACGGTTCCCCGGCGAGGATCGGCATCCATTGATAATCTTCGTCGAGATCGGGTTGTCCGCGTGGGCCAGTCGTGGCCGAGGGTTGATCGGGGGCGGTTGGATGCTCGACCAGCGGCTGCACCACCATCTGGTGACCTGGCTGGGCCAGTGGCCGGCCGGCGGGCCGCTGGACGTGGTCGGCTCCGACCGCCGTATCCAACCGGGCTGGGACGGCGAGACACATCCGGTCGTCGGGGTCGGCAGCCCGTTCGGGGTCGTACTCTCCGTGCCGCCGGCTCGGGCCGACGCCGTACGGGCGCTGGGGCGCCGGCCCATCGCGGCCCTGCTCGCCGAGTTGCCCGCCGTGGTGGAACTGCCCGCGTGGTCGGGCTACCGGGCGGTGTTCCGGCACACGCTCGACCCCGCACCGCTGCCGGACCTCGGCGAGTGGGTCGACGCGGCGGATCCCGTGGTGCCGGCGTGGCTGCGGCCGTTCGGCGGCGAGGTGCTGGTGCTGCGGGATCCCGACGGCGGCTACCTCGCCGGGGTCGGCGTCAAGCGGCACGACGGATACGGGCACGAGATCGCCGTCGGCACCGAGCCGGCGGGTCGGGGGCGGGGCCTGGCCCGCCGGCTGGTGGCGCAGGCGGCCCGGCGGGTGCTGGACGAGGGCGCGGTGCCGACGTACCTGCACGACCCGCAGAACGTCGCGTCGGCCCGGGTCGCCGAGGCCGCCGGGTTCGCCGACCGGGGCTGGTCCGCCTACGGACTGGAGAAGGCGGACCAGCCGGTGACCCCGTGACGACGGGACCGTCCGATCAGGACAACGCGGGTCAGCCGCAGACCCTGCCGACCCCGACGCCGCCGGGCACCGTGCTGGGCACGCTGGCCGGCGGATCCACCGTGTACGGATAGAAGCCGCGCGGCTCGACCACGGTGCCGGCGGTCTGCGGTGCGCCCGAGTTGACGTAGACGTTGTTGCGCTCCACCACCCGGCCGGGACCGCTCTTGTCGTAGCCGACGTAGATCGGGTGGGCCACGTTCTCGAAGTAGTTGCCCTCGACCAGCAGGCCGGCGTTCTCGGTGGAGGCGATGCCGTAGAGCGCGTTGTTCCGGTAGTAGTTGTTGAACACGTGCACCGGGTCGGCGAAGCGCACCCGGGGATGCCGCTGGTCCGTACCGTCGAAGAAGTTGTGGTGGTACGTCACCCGCAGCTTGCCGACGTCCGCGGTGTACGTGTCGGAGTGGCCGACCAGGGACGACTTGCTGTGGTGGTGGAACCTGTTCCAGGAGACCGTGACGTAGTCCGACTCCCGCTTGATGTCGAGCAGGCCGTCGTAGCCGTCGGACAGGTCGTTGTGGTCGATCCAGACGTGGTGTGCCTTGTTGGTGACGCTGATCGAGTCGTCCTCGGCGCCGGTGAACCGGATGTTCCGGATGATCACGTTGTTGCCGGGCCGGGTGGTGGAGCCCATCTGGAGGCCGCCGCCGGTGATCTCGGCGGTGCTGCCGACGCCCAGGATGCTCTTGTTCGCCACCACCGTGACCATGTCGTCGACCTGGATCCGTCCGGAGATCCGGATGACGTAGGGCCCGGCGCGGCCGGCGTAGTCCGCCAGGGCGGCGCCGGTGGTCACCGTCACGGTGGGCCCGCCCGCCCCGCCGGTGGTGCCGTTGAAGCCGAGGGCGTTGACCGAGGCGAAGCCGATCGGGGCGTCCGTACAGAGGATCGTGGCGTCGCCCGCCGAGGCGGTTCCATGTCCTGGCCCGGCCTGGGCCGGCCCGGCGGCACCGGCCGCGACCAGCGCGAGTACGCCGACGAGCCCGCCGGCCAGCGTCGACCGCCGTCGAGTGGCCGGGCGGTGCCGGTGTGACGGGGCGGGTGGGGTGGTCGGGGCCCGGCGGGCGGCCCGGCACGGGACGGGGCCGGTGCGCGGGGTACCGACGGATCGAGGAGTCATCTGCGATCTCGGTTTCTCGGGACACGTCGCCGCCCGGGCGACGCGGGGGTGGCGGAGCCGGTGGGGTGCGCGGTGTGTGCAGCGAGAGTTGGTGCCTCCGCCCGGGTGGCCGGTACGGAACGGGCGGAGGCGGGAAAGCGCTTTCCTGATCCCCACGATAGGTGCCCCACCGACGTTCGTCAATCGATGCCCCGGGGGGTGCGCGGTGTGTGGTCCGCGGACCGTGGACCCGCGCCGGGCCCACGGTCCGCGTCCTCTCCCAGGCCGAGATCCAGGCGGCGATGCCGTCGCGGGGTCCTCGTGCTGCCCTCACGGTGCCGGTAACGCTACGTATTTGCCCTGATCACGGCAAGCCTGCGGTGGCCCTGTCCGAACTGGCCGTTCGGCGGATCCGGCTGGGCGGCGATCAAGTTATGTGACCTGCGGCGGCGGCCCCGGACGGCGGCCGGACCGTCCGGGCGGGCGAGCCGGCGCCGCCCGGGGTGCCCGACCACCGCGACGAGGAGCCGGCCGGCCCCGAACCGTCCGACGGCCTCAGCGGTCCCGGTCAGTGCCGGAGCGACCTGATCAGTTCCAGCACCTGGGTGGTGACCGGACGCAGCACCCGGAGCCGGGAGAGCCCGACCAACCGGTCGACCAGCGGTACGGCGCCGTCGATCAGCAGCCGGGTCTTGGACTGGTCCGGCGACCGGTCGTGCACCCAGTAGAGGATCACGCCGAGATAGCCGAGCCAGAGCAGTTCGGGCAGGTCGGGGCGGAGTTGCGGGTCGACCTTCGCGGTGGAGCCCGCGAGTACCTCCTCGAAGAGCCGGATCGCCTCCGTCCGCGCCTCCGACGACTGCGCCGAGAACGGACTCAGCGGCGACGTCGGCTCGGCGGCGGTCTTGAAGAACGTCGCGGCGAAGGCGTGCGACGGGGTCAGTACGTCGATGCCGGCGTGCAGCACCGCGCGCAGCCGGGCGGCGAAGTCGGTCTCGGCGGCCAGCGCCGGGGCGGCGGCGACCACGTGGTCGGCGTGGGTACGCCGGTAGAACCCCTGGATCAGGTGCTCTTTCGACTCGAAGTAGTAGTAGGCGTTGCCCACCGCCACGCCGGCCTCCCGGGCGATGGCCCGCATGGTGGTCTGGGCGTACCCGCGTTCGCGGAACAGCCGCAGCGCCGTCTCCAGGATGAGCTGCCGGGTCTGCTCGCCCCGGGCCGTGCTGGGCTCGGGCCCGACCGTCCCCGGCCCGCCGACGTCACCGCCGCCACTGCCACGTCCCGTGCCGCCGCTGCCGCGTCCCGTGCCGCCACCGGTCCGGTCGACCGGCCGGTCCGTCGAGTCACCCGCAGCGGTCCTCGGCGCAGTCTGCTCGCTCATCACGGCTACGGTAACCCGGTTCGGAGGTCCGCTCGCGCAGTGCCGACGCCGCCGCGACCACCCGCCGGGCCATCGGCAGCAGGTGCGGCTCGGCGAGCCGGTCGGCCAGGCCACGGTACCCGGACAACGCCCAGAGGCAGGCGAGCCAGGCGCCGTCGCCGACGTACACCTCGCCGGTGTCGGCGACGACGGTGATGTCCCGGAGCGTCGCCCGGTGGTCCAGCCCCGGAAACCGTTGCCGGGCGGTGGCCGATCCGGCCGGCACGAACTCCAGGGGTACGAGCTGGGGGCGCGACTCCAGCCATCGCCGGGCCGCCCGGCACACCGGGCAGTACTGGTCGTACAGCACGGTGAACGTGCCGATCCCACCGGCCCCGTGCCCGGTGGGATCGGCGGCTCGTGCGCCGGCCGTCACGGCAGGCCGGCCGGACCGGGATGCCCGGACGGGTGCGGACCGGGCTGGCCGGGCGGTGCCATCGGCGGCTGCGCACCGGGATAGCCGACCGGTACAGCGACCGGGGGTGCCATCGGCAGCCGGCCGGCCGGCGGCAGGGGCGGACGGGTGGCGAGCTGGCGCTGCCGTCCCCGGCGGTAACGGTTCAGGGCGAAGACGTTGAAGAAGTGCAGCGCCCCGAGTACCAGCAGCACCAGCCCGATCTTCTTGGACAGTTCCTCCATGGCCCGGCTGGCGGTCGGCAGGTCGCCGCCGTGCTTCATGGCCACCGTGACGTAGCCGAGGTTGAGCAGGTAGAAGCCGACCACCAGCAGGCTGTTGACGGCTTTGGCGAGCCGGATGTCGTCGAAGACCTCCTCCAGGAACACCAGCCCGTTGCGGGAGAGCGTGCTCGCCACCCAGATGGTGAGCCCGATGCTGATGGCCAGGTAGCCGAGGTACATCCAGACCTTGATGTCCACCGCTCACGTCCTTTCTGAACGTGTTCAACTTGCGGTCGCCCTGAGCCTAGAACGAACCTTGAACGCGTTCAAGAGACGCCGGTCACGTCCTGACCACATGAGACGGTCGTGATCGGACAGCCGGCCGGGGAGGGGCCGACTGGAAACAGCGGGCCTCAAGGACGAGAGCCGAGGGATGCGGCGCAGAGGGATGCGGCGCCGGGGGATGCCGTACCGGGGGCGGCCGGCTCGGTGGTGGGCGCGGTCAGGCGGTCAGGTGCAGCGCCTCGGCGGCGGCCCGGCCGTTGGCGAGACTGGCGCCGTACGTGGTGACGAAGGCGCGTACGCCCACCGGGCGCCAGCCGGACGGCCAGCCCATCTCCACCACGGTCACCGGGTGGCTGCCGGCCAGCGACTCGACCAGTTCGGGCCCGCCCGGCAGTCGGTGCAGGTGCCGGCCGACCAGCACGATCGGCCGTCCGGCGGCCCGCTCCCGGAGCGCCTCCGGATCGGTCTCGGCGGCGACGACCCGCAACTGCTCGGTGCCGTTCAGGTGTGGCCCGAGCCCCCACGGCACCCGCCCCTCGGCGATCGTGGAGGCGGAGAAGAGCTGCACCACCAGCGGTACGCCCAGGCCGTCGAGGCTGCCCTCGACCCGGACGGCGCGGCGCGCGGCGGCGTACCCGAGATCGGTTCCGGCGGCCCGGACCGGCGCGGCGGCCCGGGTCCAGGCGGCGAGTGCGGCGGTCCGCTCGGCGGCCTGCTCCACCCGGGCCAGGTCGAGGCGGCCGTCGCGCAGTGCGGCCGTGATCTCGGCGACCACCTGCTCGACCAGTTCGGCGTCGACCTGGGCGCCGATGCAGAGCAGGTCCGCGCCGGCGGCCAGCGCCCGGACCGCACCCGGGCCGATGCCACCGGCGGCCACCGCCGCACCCTTCATCTCCAGCGCGTCGGTCAGCACCACGCCGGTGAAGCCGTATTCGCCCCGGAGCAGGTCGTCCAGCACGGCCGGGCTGAACGTGGCCGGGTCGTCGCCGGTGAGCGCGGGTACCCGGATGTGCGCGGTCATGATCGCCCTGGTGCCCGCCGCGACCACCGCCGCGAACGGCGGCAGGTCGCGCTCCCGGAGCAGCTCCACGGGTACGTCCACAGTGGGCAGTTCGAGGTGCGAGTCGGCGACCGTGGCGCCGTGCCCGGGGAAGTGCTTGGCGCAGGCGGCCACCCCGGCGGTCTGCAACCCGGTGACCGCGGCGGCGGCGTGCGCTGCCACCCGGGTCGGGTCGGCGCCGAACGCCCGGGTGCCGATGATCGGGTTGTCGTCGGCGGTGTTGACGTCGACGGTCGGCGCGAGGTTCACGTTGACCCCGACCGCCATCAGGTCGTTGCCGATCGCGTGGTAGACCCGCTCGGTCAGCGCCACGTCGTGCACGGCGCCGAGCGCCGCGTTGCCCGGGTACGGGCTGCCGGTGGCGTGCGCCAGTCGGGTGACGTCGCCACCCTCCTCGTCGATCGCGATCAGCACCTCCGGCCGGGCGTCCCGCAGCGCGGCGGTGGTGGCGGCGACCTGGTCCGGGTGGTCGACGTTCCGGCCGAACAGGGTGTGCCCGGCCAGCCCTTCGGCGAGCAGGTCGAGCGCCCAGCCGGGCGGGGTGCTGCCGGGGAAGGCGGCGAGCAGCGTACCCAGCGCCAGCCGGCGAATTCCTGGATCGGTCGGCACGTTTCTCCCCCTTCGGCCCTTTCCCGGGTCCGAGTGTCGCATCGAGGTGGGCCGTCTCGCGGTCAAGCGCTACCGGATCGGCTTAACACTCCGGCTGCACCGGGCCATTACGCTACGGCTACTCCCACGAAGGTTAGCCTAGCTATTAGGAAAGCTTCTTAAACAAGAGGGAAACTGCATGGCGAGCACCCGGCTACCTGGTACACCCCGCCTGCTCCGCGCGCTCAACGACCGGGCCGCGCTGGAGTTGCTGCTCTCGCGTGGGCCGCTCACCCGCGCGCAGCTCGGCGAGCTGACCGGGTTGTCCAAGGTCACCGCGTCCCAACTGGTGGAACGGCTGGAGGAGCGCGGGTTGGTCAGCCGGGTCGGCGAGCAGGCCGGCGGGCGCGGCCCGAACGCGCAGCTCTACGCCGTACGGCCGGGCACCGCGCACGTGGTCGGCGTCGACGTGGAACCGGACCGGGTGGTCGCGGCCTGCGCCGACATCACCGGCGAGGTGATCGGCCGGGTGGAACAGTCCACCCGGGACACCGACGACCCGGTGGGCGTCGTGCACAACGCCGTGGTGCGGGCGGCCAGCGACGCCGGGGCCGAGCTGGCGACAGTACGCCGGGTGGTGCTCGGTACGCCCGGTCTGGTCGACCCGGCAACCGGCGACATCACCTTCGCGTTCAACCTGCCGCGCTGGCACCGGGGCCTGCTCGCCGCGCTCCGCGAGGACCTGCGCACCCCGGTGGTCTTCGAGAACGACGTCAACCTTGCCGCGGTCGCCGAGGCGGAGTCCGGCGCGGCGCGCGGGGTGGACGACTTCGTGCTGGTCTGGCTCGGCGTCGGCGTCGGCCTGGCGATCGTGCTGAACGGACGGCTGCACCACGGCAGCACCGGCGCGGCCGGCGAGATCGGCTACCTGCCGGTGCCCGGCGCTCCCATTCCCCGGGACGCCTCCCGGCGGGCGAAACCAGCGTTCGGTCAGCTCGCCGGCTCCGACGCGGTCCGGGCGGTCGCCCGGGAGCACGGCTTCCGGGCCGGTACGGCGGCGGACGCGATCCGGGCCGCCATCGCGGCCGGCACCGAGGGCGGGCCGGTACTCGACGAGGTGGCCCGGCGCCTGGCGCTCGGGGTGGCCAGCAGTTGCGTGGTGCTCGACCCGCCGCTGGTGGTGCTGGCCGGCGAGGTGGGCCAGGCCGGCGGCACCGCGCTGGCCGAGCGGGTGCAGCACGAGGTCGCCGCGATCACCCTGGTCACGCCTCGGGTGGTGCCGACCGAGCTGACCGAGGAGCCGGTGCTGCGCGGAGCGCTGCGGGTGGCCCTCGACGCCGTCCGGGACGAGGTGTTCGGCTCCACCCTCGGCTGACCCGCGACGCATCCCCGCCTCCGACCCGCGACGCATCCGCGACGTCGAGCCGTCCCGCGTCGGCGACCAGGCCGGGACAGCCGTAACCTCCACGGCTCGGTGCGTCCGTCGCCCTGGCATGTAGATATTTTTCGTTACCTGCCGGTCAGATGCAAGCTCTCGACATAGACAGATGTGAGGCTATACGGTACGGCCACCCGGCGTCCCGACCCCCGGGACGTCCACCCTCCGGGGAGGAGTGACGGTGACCGAACGGAACCCCCAATCGCGTACGCGCCACCTGCTCGGCGCCACCCTGATCGTGTCCCTCGCCATCGGCCTCGCCGGCCAGCCCGCGCTGGCCGGCCGACCCGCTCCCGTCGACCTGTCGACCGTCGCCGGCCCGGCCAGCACCGGCCCGCTGGCCACCGCCTTCGACACGGCGGCCAGCAGGTACGAGGTACCTCGTGACCTGCTCGTCGCGCTCGGCTACGCCGAAACCCACCTGGACGGGCACGCCGGAGCACCGAGCGCCTCCGGTGGCTACGGCGTCATGCACCTGGCCAGCAACCCGAAGCTGCGCACCCTGGACGAGGCGGCGGCGCTGACCGGCCTGGGCCGGGACATCCTGCGGACCGACTCCGCCGCCAACGTCACCGGTGCGGCGGCGGTACTGCGGTCGTACGCGGACGGGGCCGGGCTCACCGCCGCACAGCGCCGCGACGTCGACCACTGGTACGGCATCGTGGTCCGGTACGGCGGCGCCAGCACCCCGGCCGTCGCCCGGCTCTACGCCGACACCGTCTACGACCTGCTCGGCTCCGGCATCGACGCCGCCACCGCCGAAGGGCCGGTACGGGTCGCCGCCCGCAAGGTCGCCCCGGACCGGGGAGCCCTGCGTGCCGTCGCCCCGCTCGGCAGCTCCGACGGGGTCGGCACCATGAGCACCGACTACGGGCCGGCCGCCTGGGCACCGGCACACTCCGCCAACTACACGGTGGCCAACCGCGAGTCGACGTACCCGATCAACTACGTGGTGATCCACGTGACCCAGGGGTCGTACGCCGGTACCATCTCCTGGTTCCAGAACCCGGCCTCGCAGGTCAGCGCCCACTACACGATCCGCTCCTCGGACGGTGCGGTGACCCAGTCGGTACGGGAGAAGGACGTCGGCTGGCACGCCGGCAACTGGACCTACAACACCCAGTCGATCGGCATCGAGCACGAGGGCTACGTCACCCAGGCATCCTGGTTCACCGACGCGATGTACCGCTCCTCGGCCGCGCTCACCCGGCACCTCTGCGACCGGTACGGCATTCCGAAGGACCGGTCCCGGATCATCGGGCACAACCAGGTGCCCGGCGCCACCCACACCGACCCGGGACCGTACTGGAACTGGACCTACTACATGCAGCTCGTCACCGGCTCGACCCCGCCGCCCGCGTGGTCGCAGACCGTGGACAACTCGACGTCCGGCCGGTTCACCGCCAGCGCCAACTGGGGCACCTCGACGTACTCCTCGCAGAAGCAGGGCACGGACTACCGGTTCGCCGACCCGGTCGAGTCGAGCGACCCGGCCTGGTACAAGGTGAACATCCCGCAGACCGGCAGCTACCGGGTGGAGGCGTGGCATCCGGCCGACCCCGGATACAACAGCTCGGCGCCGTACATCATCGCCACCACCACCGGCAACCAGACCGTCTACGTCGACCAACGTTCCGGCGGCGGTGGTTGGCGGAACCTGGGCACCTTCACGCTCGCCGCAGGTGACGCGAACAAGGTGGCGGTGAGCCGGTGGACCGGCGGCACCGGTTTGGTGATCGCGGACGCCATCCGGGTCAGCCGGGTCTGACCGCACCCGATCGCACGCCGGGCCCGGTCGCGTCGTCCCCGACCCGACCGGGCCCGGCCGTCCCGCCTACGCCGGAGTCAGGCCAGGTCGCGGCGGCGGAAGGTGGCGAACGCGCCGCCGACCGCGAGGACCGTCAGGCCGAGCAGCACGACCAGCCCGGCCGGCCAGAGGATGTGGTACGACAGGTCGCAGTAGCCCGAACCGATCTGCGGGGCGCACTCGCCGGACATCGCCCAGAGCCGGATCTCGCCACCGACCCAGGCGATCACGTAACTGCTCAGCATCAACTGGTCGGGGCGGGCGACGTCGACGATGCCCATCACGATCCGCCCACCGGCCTCCCAGACCACGGCGTACGCGGCTGCCACACCGAGCGCCGCCGAGGTGTGCCGGCCCAGCGTCGCCGCCGCGAAGCCCAGCGCGGTGACCATCAGCACCAGCAGCAGCCCTCTGGTGACCGTCAGCCCCAGATCGGTCCAGAACGGGGCGTCCGGGGCGCCGGGCAGGCCGCGTACCTCGGCGATGAGCCGGAACGAGCCGAGATAGAGCGCCGAGGCGACCACCGACAGCCCGAGTACGCCGGCCAGCAGGGTGCCGAGCTTGGTGCCGAGTACGACCATCCGCTGCGGACGCCACAGCAGCAGGTTGGTCATCCCACCGGAGGTGAGGTCGGCGCCGATGTAGGAGGCGCCGACCAGGAAGCCGAAGAGGCAGAGGAAGGCGATCAGGAAGTACGTCAGGTCCAGGATCTGCTGGTCGAAGACGAAGACTCCGGAGAGGAAGTCGGAGGCGTCGACCCGGTCCGGGCTCACGTCCTCGCAGTTGCCCTGGTAGCGCGCGCTCAGCTCGGACGCACCGGTCCGCTCGGCCTCCAGGCACTCGGCGTACCACCGCTGGACGTTCGCCCGCTGGTTCGCGGCCTGGGCCTCCGCCACTTGGACCTCGAAGGCGGTGGGCTGGTGCGAGCCGGCCAGCGTGGTGGCGATGGTGACCCCGAACGCGGTGCCCAGCAGCAACACCATGAGCTGGACGAAGCGGCGCGCGGCGAGCCGGCCGATCTCGGCGCGTACCAGGTTCACGGCTGTGCCCTCTCGTCGTCGGCGCTGACGGTGATCTGCAACCCGTCGTCGGCGCCGAGGGTGATCTGCGATTCGTCGGCGGGGCGGTCGGGCCGTACCGAATCGTCGACCTGTCGCGGCACCCCGGGCCGGGGCCGGGTGTCGGTGAGTTCCAGGAAGACACTCTCCAGGTCGGGGGTGAGCGGGGTCAGCTCGCGCAGCCAGACGCCCTGCTCGCCGAGGGCCTGGCTGAGCCGGGCCGGGTCGTCGAGGTCGGCCACCACCAGGTGGTCGGCGTGCGTGGTGACCGGCAGCCCGGCCGAGGCGATGATCTCGGCCGCCCTGGTCTGGTCGGCGACCCGGATCCGGAACTCGCGGTGGTCGAAGCCGGCCAGCACCGCGTCCACCGGACCGGCGGCCACCCGCCGGCCGCGCGAGATGATCGTCACGTGGTCGCAGATCTGCTGGATCTCGGCGAGGATGTGGCTGGAGACCAGCACGGTGACCCCGGCGGCGGCGAGCCCGCGCATCAGGTCCCGCATCTCCCGGATGCCGGCCGGGTCCAGGCCGTTGGCCGGCTCGTCGAGTATCAGCAACTCCGGCCGCTTGAGCAGCGCGGAGGCGACCGCCAGCCGCTGCTTCATGCCCAGCGAGTAGCCCTTGACCCGCTCGTCGGCCCGGTCCCGCAGCCCGACCTGCTCCAGCACCTCGTCGACCCGGGCCGGTGGCACCCCACCGGCGACCGCGAGCAGTCGCAGCGTGCGCCGGCCACTGAAGTTGCCGAAGAACTGCGGGCTCTCCACGATGGCCCCGAGCCGGCCGACGACGGCGGGCAGCCGCTGCGGCGCCGGCTCGCCGAACAGGGCCATCCGGCCGCTGTCGGCCTGGACCAGGCCGAGCAGCGTACGCAGGGTGGTTGTCTTGCCGGACCCGTTCGGGCCGAGGAATCCGTGCACCTGGCCCGGCTCGACGAGCATGTCGAACCCGTCCAGGGCCACCCGGCGGCCCCGGCGCACACCCGTGAACGTCTTGCGTAGGCCGTCGATCTGGATCACCGCCGGCATGCCCCACCTCCCGGCGACGTGACATACGACACGGCGCATCACCCTACGGCCCGGACGCTGCTCGCGGGGGGCGCACCGCTGCGTGGTTGGATGGTCGGGTGCGTGATGATCCGGTTTCCGTCCCTGCCGACACCGGCTCCCCGGCACCGGTACCCCCGGACGTGGTGATCGACTTCCACGGCGTCGGCGTACTCCGCTCCGGTACTCCACTGTTGCGCGACGTGACGTGGCGGGTGTCGGCGGACGAGCGCTGGGTGGTGCTCGGGCCCAACGGTGCGGGCAAGACCACCCTGCTCAACCTGGCCTCCGGGCGGCTGCATCCGACCACCGGCCTGGTGCACGCGCTCGGCGAGCGGATCGGGCGTACCGACCTGGCCGAGCTGCGTACCCGGATCGGGCTCACCACCGCGGCGCTGGCCGAACGGATTCCCGCGGACGAGCGGGTCCGGGACGTGGTGCTGACTGCGGCCTGGTCCGTGGTGGGCCGCTGGCGGGAGCAGTACGACGAGATGGACGAGGCGCGGGCCCGCGGCCTGCTCGCCCAGCTCGGCGTGCTGGCCCTGGCCGACCGGGCGTACGGGACCCTCTCGGAGGGCGAGCGGAAGCGTACCCAGATCGCCCGGGCGTTGATGACCGACCCGGAGCTGCTGCTGCTCGACGAGCCGGCGGCGGGGCTGGACCTCGGCGGCCGGGAAGACCTGGTGGCCCGACTGGCCGGCCTGGCACACGACCCGGACGCTCCGGCGATGGTGCTGGTCACGCACCACGTGGAGGAGATCCCACCGGGCTTCACCCATGCCCTGCTGCTTCGCGAGGGCGGCATCGTGGCGCAGGGGCCGCTGGCCGAGACGGTCACCGGGGAGTACCTCTCCAAGACCTTCGGCGTCCCGCTGCTGGTCGAGCGCTCAGGCGACCGCTTCACCGCCCGCGCCGCCTGACCCCTCCGTCGTCAGCGGGTGGTGGCGGCGCGGATCGTCGGCAGCAGGGTGTCGGCGGCCAGGGTCACCTGGGCCACCGCCGACTGGGCGTCCCGGGGCGGCACGAAGACCACCGCGTCCGCGCTCGCCTCCCGGAGCCGGGTCACCGACGCGGCACACTGCTCGACGCTGCCGGCCGCGGTGAACCGGTCGAGGTAGTGCTCGGGCAGCGCCGCCGCCAGCGCCGCCACGCCGGACGAACCGGCCAGCATGGCGGTGATCTCGTCGGCCAGGTCGACGTCGGCCGGCGGCAGCGCCCAGCCACCGGCGAGTTGGGCGGCGAACTCGCGGCGGGCGCTGGCCCGGCCCTCGTCGAAGTCCAGGTGGGCGTAGACGGTGAGCCGGTGCTCGTCGGTACGGCCGGCCTCCCGGCGCCCCTCGTCGATCAGCCCCCGGGCCCACCGGACGTACGCCGGACTGGCGCCCTCGGCCAGGATGGTGCCGTCCGCCACCCGGCCGGAGAGCCGCAGCGACTTCTCGGCGCGTACGCCGGTGGCGATCGGGGGCGGCTGCTCGGGCGGGAACTCCAACGCCACCTCGTCGAGCCGGGCGTGCCGGCCGGCCACGGTGACCCGCTCCCCGGCCAGCAGGGCGCGTACCGCCGCCACGGTCTCCTCCAGCACCGCCAGCGGAGACGGGTGGGCGGCGCCGACCTGGCGTACCCAGAAGGGCATCCCGTGACCGAACCCGGGCAGGATCCGGCCGGGGAAGAGCCGGGCGAGGTTGGCCAGCTCCATCGCGGCCAGCGCGGGATTGCGGAACGCGGCCGGCAGGATCCCGATGCCGATCCTGAGCTTGTCGGTCACCGCTGCGGCGACGGCGGCGCTGGAGACCGCGCCGCCGAAGAAGCAGTCCTCGACCACCCACAGCTCGTCGTAGCCCAGCCGTTCCACCAGCCGGGCGTACGCCGGAAGCTGCTCCGGGGCGGTGTCACAGCGGTACATCACTCCGATCGGCATCTGTCCCATGTCTGGCAGCCTGCCAGAAGACGCCGACAACGGCGCGGCCTAGACTCGGGCGGTCGCCGAAACGGGAGGTGCCGCCGGTGAGCCGGCCACGGGTCGTAGTCCTGGGCAGCGCGAACATGGACCTGGTGGTCACCACCGCTGCCCTGCCGAAGCCCGGCGAGACCGTCTTCGGCACCGACTTCGTGATGGTGGCCGGCGGCAAGGGCGCCAACCAGGCGATCGCGGCGACCCGGGCCGGTGCCGACGGGGCACTGCTCGGCGCGATCGGCTCGGACTCGTTCGGCGTGACGCTCAAGGCCCGGATCTCGGCCGCCGGAGTGGACACCGAGCGGGTCCGGGTGGTCTACGGCGCCTCCGGGGTGGCGGTGGTCACGGTCGACGCCGATGGCGAGAACACCATCGTGGTCACCCGAGCGGCGAACTCGGCGTTCGTCGGGCTGACCGAGGACGAGCTGACCGCCGTACGCGAGGCGGACGTGCTGGTCGCGCAGTTGGAGGTGCCGCCCGCCACGGTGACCGAGGCGGCCCTGGCGGCCCGGGATGCCGGTACCCGGGTGGTGCTGAACGCGGCCCCCGCCCAGCCGGTACCTGCCGAGCTGCTGGACGCGGTCGACCTGCTGGTGGTCAACGAGGCCGAGGCACGGGCGATCACCGGACGCGGCCGGGAGGACCCGGCGGCGCTGCTCGCGGTGGTGCCCCGCGCCGTGCTGACCCTGGGCCGGCACGGCGCCTGGTACGGCGACCGGGACGGCACCGCCGTGCACGTACCCGCGGTCAAGGTGGACCTGGTCGACTCGACCGGGGCCGGTGACGCCTTCACCGGCGCGCTGGCGGTGGCCTGGGGCGAGGGGCGGGAACCGGTCGACGCGGTCCGCTGGGCGAGCGCGGCCGGTGCCGCCTGCGCACGTCGGCTCGGTGCCTCGGTCTCGCTGCCGCTACGGTCCGAGATCGACGCCCTGTACGTCCCAGCCTGATCGCGAGGGGTCCGCATCGAGATTGATCGGGAGGGCGCGTGGCCCGGCTCGATCGGAGAACACGCGACTCGGCTTGATCGGAGGGCGCACGATGGAGGCATGGTGCGATTTGTTCTCAACCTGCTCTGGCTGATCTTCGGTAGCGGCATCGCCCTCGCCATCGGGTACGGCATCGCCGCGCTGATCTGCTTCGCGCTGATCGTGACCATCCCGTTCGGAGTCGCCGCGCTGCGGTTGGCGTACTACTCGCTCTGGCCGTTCGGGCGGACCCTGGTGGCGAAGCCCGGTGCCGGGCTCGGATCCGGGGTGGCCAACCTGCTCTGGGTGGTACTCGCCGGCTGGTGGCTGGCGCTCGCGCACATCGTCGCCGGGATCGCGCTCTGCGTCACGATCATCGGCATCCCGTTCGGCATCGCCAACTTCAAGCTGGTCCCGGCGGCGTTCTGGCCGCTCGGCCGCGAGGTGGTAGAGGTCGACGACCTGCGTCGCCCGGGTACCACGGCCGCTCCGGTGGGCTGAGACCGGGCGCGGTGTCGGTCAGCGACTCCCGGCGCCGGCGCAGGAACTCCCGCTGCACCGCGTTCCCGGTCAGCGCCTCGGCAGTCGCGTAGGCGAGGGCGGCCTCGGCGGAGCGGCCCAGCCGGCGCAGCAGGTCGGCCCGGACGGCGTGGAACACGTGGTACCCGCCGAGGTCGAGGTCGTCGACCAGGGCCAGTGCCGCCGCCGGCCCGGCGACCTCGGCGACCGCGACCGCGCGGTTCAGCATCACGACCGGGCTCGGGGCGAGCACCAGCAGATGGTCGTAGAGCTGGATGATCTGACCCCAGTCCGTGGCGGCGGCGGTCGCCGCGTCGCTGTGCACCGCGTTTATCGCGGCCTGGATCTGGTACGGCCCCGGCCGGTCCCGCCGCAGGCAACGCCGTACCAGCGCCTGCCCCTCGGCGACGAGCCGGCCGTCCCACCGCGTACGGTCCTGTTCGGACAGCCGTACCAGTCCGCCGGCCGGGTCGGTGCGGCTCGGTCGGCGCGACTCGACCAGCAGCATCAGGGCGAGCAGCCCCAGCGCCTCGGGTTCGTCCGGCATCAGCTCGACGAGCAGCCGACCGAGGCGGATCGCCTCCACCGCCAGATCCGGCCGGCCGAGCTGGTCACCCGAACTGGCGGTGTACCCCTCGTTGAAGACCAGGTACACCACGGCGAGTACGGCATCGAGCCGGTCCGGCAGGTCGGCCTCGTCCGGCACCCGGTACGGGATCCGGGCCGCCCGGATCTTGCCCTTGGCGCGTACCAGCCGTTGGGCCATGGTCGGTTCGGGGACCAGGTAGGCGGCGGCGATCTGCGCGGTGGTCAGCCCGCCCAGCAGGCGCAGCGTCAGCGCCACCCGGGCGGCGGGGGCGAGCGCGGGATGGCAGCAGGTGAAGATCAGGCGTAGCCGCTCGTCCCGCACGGGTCCCTCCTCGGCCGGTTCGCCCCCGGGGTCGGCGGCCGATCCGCCGGGGGCGTGCAACAGGGCTGCCCGGGCATGCCGGTCCGCCTGGGTGGACTCCCGGCGAAGCCGGTCGACGGCCCGGTTCCGGGCGGTGGTGATGATCCAGCCGGCCGGGCTCGGCGGCGTGCCGTCGGCCGGCCAGCGCCGGATCGCCGTGGCGAACGCGTCCTGTACCGCGTCCTCGGCGACGTCGATGTCGCCGAAGGCGCGGATCAGGACGGCGACCGCCCGGCCGTACTCGGCCCGGAACACCCGCTCGACGTCGGCAACGGTCGCCCGTCCCGGCCCGGCCGGTTCAGCCGGTCCAGTCGGTTCAGCGGGTCCAGTCGGTTCAGCGGGTCCAGTCGGTTCAGCGGGTCCAGACGGTTCAGCCGGCCGAGTAGGCCCGGGCGGTTCAGGCACGGGGTGGGTCGCAACTGTCGGCCTCGTCGGCCAGCGGGCGTACCTCGATCGGCAGCAGTCCGATCGCCCGGGCCAGCTTGCCGCCCCACTCCAGCGCGGCGTCGAGGTCGGGAGCCCGGATCACGGTGAACCCGCCGAGGTGCTCCTTGCCCTCGGCGTACGGCCCGTCGGTCATCAGCACCTCGCCGTCGCGCGGCCGGAGCACCGTCGCGGTGCTCGGCGGGTGCAGTCCGGCGGAGAAGACCCAGGCGCCGGCGGCCTTCATCTCCTGGTTCAGGGCGGCGAGGTTCGCCATGACCGGGTCGAGGATCTCCGGGCCCGGCGGCTCCCCGTCCGGCTGGTAGATGCTGAGCAGGTACTGCTGCATGGTCGGAACCTCCTGGTCCGCGCCGCCGGCACCGTACCGGCGGCCTCTCCACCTCTACACGTTCGGCGGCCGGCCGAATCGACACCACCGCCGGTGAAATTTCGTCCCAGCGGGCGGCAGCGTGCCGGCGTCGTCGCGCTGAGCAGGGACGAAACGTTTTCGTAACGGGGTCTTGACGGCTCGCGGCTACCGGAGCAAACTCCCCGGAAACGTTTACAAGTCAGGAGCGGAGGTTCGGTGCATGGGTCGTAAACGTTTACAGCCCTCGCCCGACGGCCGGCCGACCGTGCACACCGTGGCCGCCCGGGCCGGTGTCTCGATCGCCTCGGCCTCCCGCGTGCTGAACGGGATCGGCGGCAGCGCCGAGACCGTCCGCCGGGTTCGCGAGGCGGCTGCCGAGGTCGGTTACGTGCCGAACGCCATCGCCCGGTCCCTCCAGTCGCAACGCACCGGCCTGATCGCGCTGGCCGTTGCCGACATCGGCAACCCGGTCTACGTGGCGATGATGCGGGCGATCGAGGCCGTCGTCGCCTCCTCCGGTCGGCAACTCGTGGTGCACGCCACCGGGGGCGAGATCGACAGCGAGACCGCGCTGCTGCGCCGGCTCGCCAACCGGTACGTGGACGGCATGATCATCTCCCCGATCCGAATCACCGACAGCCACCACGCCGCGATCGTGGGCAGCCCGGTCCCGGTGGTCGTGGTCGGACAGTTGCCCGACGACACGCCGGTGGACAACGTCCGGACCGACTCCCGGGCCGGTGTGGCGCTCGCCGTCGACCACCTGGTCGCGGCCGGCCGGCAACGGATCGGCTTCGTCAACGGCCCGCTCGACACGGTGCCGGGCGCGGCCCGGGACGCCGGATTCCGCGCCGCGCTGGCCCGGCACGGCATCCCGGTCGACGAGGACCTGATCGAGATCGGCGACTTCCAGTACGCCGCCGGCCGGGCCGCCGCCGCCCGGCTGCTCGACCGGGCCGACCCCGACGCACTGCTCTGCGCCAACGACCTGATCGCGGTCGGCGCCCTGCACACGCTGCTCAGCGAGCAGCGCCGGGTACCCGAGGACGTCGCGCTGGTCGGGATGGACGACACCGAACTGGCACAGATGGCCTTTCCACAGCTCTCCAGCGTCTCGCTCGGCTCCGAGGCCCGAGGCCGGCGGGCGGCGGAACTGCTGCTGGAGCGGATCGCCGACCCCGACCTGCCGCCCCGGCGCGAACACGTCGCGCCGAGCCTCGCCGTACGCGCCTCCAGCACCGTCGGCGGCCCGACGGCCGGGAACGGCCCGCCAGCGAGCCGGCGTGCGCCGGCCGACGGCACCGTGGAGGTGATCTCGTGACCACCCTGACCGGACGACCCGACGTCGAGCGGTCCGCCCCGGACAGCCGGTCCCGGCGCCGCCGCTCCGACCGGACCACGGTCTACCTGCTGCTGCTCCCGTCCCTGCTGCCGGTGCTGGTGCTGTCGGTCTTCCCACTGCTGCGCGGCATCTACCTCGGCTTCACCGACGCCCGGGCCGGCCGGAACGTCGAGGTCAGCTTCACCGGCCTGGCGAACTACCAGGAGTTGCTCGGCGACAGCCTGTTCTGGAGTTCGTTCCGGATCGGCCTGCTCTGGGCGTTCGCGGTGACGGTGCTCCAGTTCCTGCTCGCCCTCGGGCTGGCCCTGCTGCTCGACCAGCGGCTGCGGTTCCGAGGTGTGGCCCGGGTGCTCGC
Organism: Plantactinospora endophytica; assembly: GCF_016862915.1. Lineage (GTDB taxonomy): Bacteria > Actinomycetota > Actinomycetes > Mycobacteriales > Micromonosporaceae > Plantactinospora > Plantactinospora endophytica. Next base: position 122,421 of record NZ_BONW01000004.1, read on the forward strand.
CGTGGTGCCGTGGGCGATGCCACCGGTGGTGGTCGGCATCCTGTGGCGGCTGGTCTACCACCCGGACGCGGGACTGCTCAACGAGTTCCTGCACCGGATCGGTGCGGACGGGCTCCGGACCACCTGGCTCGGCGACTTCAACACCGCACTGCCGGCGGTGATCATCGTCGGGGTCTGGGCCGGCATGCCGCAGACCACCGTCGTACTTCTGGCGGGGTTGCAGGGGGTGCCGCGCGAGCTGCACGAGGCGGCGGCGATGGACGGGGCCAACGCGTGGCAGCGGTTCCGCAGCGTGACGCTGCCCTCGCTGATGCCGGTGATCGTCGCCATCACCTCGCTCGACTTCATCTGGAACTTCAACTCGTTCGGCCTGGTCTACGTGCTCACCGCAGGTGGGCCGGGCGGTCGCACGATGCTGCCGATGCTCTTCGCCTACGAGGAGGCGTTCCGGTACGGCAACTACGGCTACGCGGCGGCGCTCGGCAACGTGATGGTGGTGATCGTCGTGGCGTTGCTCGCGGTGTACGTGCGTCGCCGGTTACGGGAGGCGAACTGACGATGACGCGTACCGACATGACGCGGGTCGACGGAACGCGGCGGGGCCAGAATCGGAGCGGCGTGACGCGCAGGCCGCAGCGCCGCCGGCGGGTCGGCCGGGGGCTGCAATACCTGGCGCTCTCGGCGTACCTGGTCTTCCTGGCCTTTCCGCTGGTGTGGCTGGTCTCCACCTCGTTCAAGCCGCCACCCGAACTGGTGCGGCTGCATCCGACGCTGATCCCGGACAACCCGACGCTGGGCAACTTCGTGCAGGCGTTCACCGAGCAGGAACTCGGCCGGGCCGCCTGGAACAGCATCCAGGTGTCGCTCGCCTCGGCGCTGCTCACCGTGCTGATCGCCACCCCGGCGTCGTACGCGCTGGCGCGCTTCCGGACCCGGCTGGGCACGGTCGCGCTGGGCTGGGTACTCCTCTCCCAGCTCTTCCCGTTCGTACTGCTGATCATCCCGATCTTCCTGGTGCTCCGGCAGGCCGGACTGGCCAACACGCACGCCGGGCTGGTGCTGATCTACGTGGTCTGGGCGCTGCCGTTCGCGCTCTGGATGCTCCAGGGCTTCGTCCGCAACATCCCGCGCGAGCTGGAGGAGGCGGCCTCGGTCGACGGCGCCAACCGGCTCCAGACACTGCGCCGGGTGATCTTCCCGCTGCTCACCCCGGGGCTGGTCGCCACCGCGCTGTTCGCGTTCATCTCCGCCTGGAACGAGTTCTTCTTCGCCCTGGTGCTGATCAAGACTCCGGAGCTGGCGACCCTGCCGGTCGCGCTGGCCCGGTTCGTCGGCATCGAGGGCACCGCCCGGCTCGGGCCGCTGGCCGCCGGCTCACTGCTGGCCACCATCCCGAGCCTGGTCTTCTTCGCCGTCATGCAGCGCCGGCTGGCCTCCGGGTCGCTCGCCGGAGCCGTCAAGGGATAAGCACAACCACCACAGGGAGGTACCCCCGTGCTCGATAGAGTCAACCGACGAAGAGTTACCCGACGACTGGCCGCCGCCGCGCTGGCCGGCGTCGTCGGACTGGGCGCGCTCGCCGCCTGCGGCGGCGGAAGCGACGACGGAAGTTCCGGCCCGGTCAAGCTGCGGTTCCTGAGCCTGGCCTGGCAGAAGGAGTCGCTCCAGGCCAACAAGGACCTGGTCGCCAAGTGGAACGCCGAACACCCGGACATCCAGGTCGAGTACGTCCAGGGCGACTGGAACTCCGTACACGACCAGTTGCTGACCGCCTTCGAGGGCGGTGACGCCCCGGACATCGTGCACTACGAGGCGGCGTCGATCGGCGAGTTCAGCAAGCAGGGCTACTTGGCCGACCTCTCCGGCCTGCTCTCCGACGACTTCAAGGGCCAGATCGACAAGGGCATCTGGGACACCGCGACCTTCGACGGCAAGGTCACCGGCGTGCCGTTCCTGCTGGAGTCGCAGGTCGTGATCGCCAACAAGAAGCTGCTGGACGCCGCCGGTGTCGCCGTACCGCCGGCCGACGGCGGCTGGACCTGGGACGAGTTCCAGGCCAACGCGCAGAAGCTGACCGGCCCCGGGAAGTACGGCGTCGCCTGGGCGCTGAAGTCGCCGACGAACCGGGTGCTGAACCTGGCCCTCAACTTCGACGGCAAGTACTTCTACACCGACGGCGGCAGGACCGAGGTCCGGATCGGCGACGCCGAGAAGGAGGTGCCGAAGCGGATCCACGACATGCTCTACGGCAGCAAGACCGCCTCGCCCGAGGCGCTGGGAATGAGCGGCGCCGACACCCTGCCCGGCTTCTTCGCCGGCAAGTACGCGATGCTGCCCGGCTCGGTCTCGCTGCGCCAGCAGATGGTGGAGCAGGCGCCGGCCGGTTTCGAGTGGGTGACGATCCCGCCGGTGAAGGGCGTCTCCGCCAACCAGGCCGCCAACCCGCAGACCCTCTCGGTCGCCGCCGAGTCGGAGCACCAGAAGCAGGCGGCGCAGTTCCTGGAGTACTTCCTCAACCCGGCGAACATGGCCGCGCTGGCCAAGGGCGACTGGCTGGTGCCGACCGGCAAGCAGGCGAACGAGGAACTGGTCAGGGCGACCGGCGGCAAGCAGGGCTGGGACGTCGCGGCGGACAGCGCCAGGGACCTGACCGTGGCGCCGTTCCAGATGGTCGACGGCTATCCGGAGTGGAAGTTGAAGTACGCCACCCCGGCCCTCCAGCAGTACTTCGCCAACAAGATCACGCTCGACCAGCTCGGTACCCAGCTCGTCGACGGTGGGAAGCAGGTCCTGAGGTAACCATGGAACACTTGCTCGACAAGTCGGTCGGCTGCCTGGTCGGCGCCGCCGTGGGTGATGCCCTCGGCGGAGCCACCGAAACGGCGCTGCCCGAGCAGATCCGGGCCCGGTACGGCGACTGGGTGCGGGGGATCGCACCGCCGTTCCACGCCGACTGGGCCACCGCGCGGCCACTGGCGCCGTACCACAAGGGCGACGGGCATCTCACCGACGACACGTTGATGACCCACGCGCTGGTGCGGGCGTACACGAGGAAGCGCGACCACCTCGACGCGTACGACGTGGTGGAGCTGCTCGTGCCCGACCTGCTGGAGCGGGTGGTCTACATCCCGGACCTGGAGCGGGAGGGGGTGACCTTCCACCGCCTCGCCGCCGCCGAGCGGTGGCTGGTCACCCGCCTGCACCACGCGCACGCCGACCCGAGGGAGGGCGGCGTCGGCAACATCGTCAACTGCGGCGCGGCGATGTACATGGCTCCGGTGGGGATCGTGAACGCGGGCGACCCGGCCGGCGCGTACGCCGAGGCGATCGAGATCGCCGGGGCGCACCAGCACAGCTACGGCCGGGAGGCGGCGGCGGTGCTGGCGGCGGCGGTGGCGGCGGCGATGTCGCCCGGCGCCGGCGTGCACGACGTGCTGGCGGCAGTGCTCGACCTGGCCCGGGACGGCACCCGCGCGGCGATCGCCGCCGTGGTCAAGGAGGCCGAGGGGTACGCCGACTGGCGTGACGCCATCGCGCCGCTGCGCGCCGCCGTCGCCCCGTACGACACGGTCGGCGAGGAGTACCGCAGCCCCGGGCTGGGTGCCCGGCGGCCCAGCCGGCTGCACTCGATCGAGGAGTTGCCGGTGGCCCTCGGCATGCTCGTGGTGGCCCGGGGGGACCTGCGCGAGGCGGTGCTCGGGGCGGTCAACTACGGCCGGGACGCCGACTCGACCGCGACGATGGCCGGGGCGATCGCCGGGGCGCTCGGCGGCGCGGCGGCGGTACCGGACGAGTGGTCGACGGTGGTCGCCGAGGCGTCCCGGACCGACCTGGTCGGCCCGGCCCGCGAGTTGGCAGAGGTGGCGGCCGAGGTCTTCGCGCTCGACCGGGAGCGGTTCGCCCGGCGTGCCGAGCGGTTCGCGGGGCTGTCGTGAGCCCCGGCGTCCCGTCGCGAGCGGTGCACCGGGCTGCCGGTGGGCGCCGTGCGGCCGGGAGGCGGCGGTGAGACTCACCTGGGTGCAGCCGGAGGACCTGCTGCCGCACGAACTGGCGGCCGGCGCCGACGAGGGCCGGGACGTCTCGGCGGTGGCGCAGCGCTGGGTGACGGCCGGCGGTTCGGTGCTGCCGCCGGTCGGCGGGGCGTCGGCCGAGCCGGCCGGACCGGAGTTGCGGGCGCTGGCGGCGGAACTGCTCGACGAATGCGACGCGCTGCCACCGGCCGGCTCGGCCGACGAGCCGACCGAGCTGGCCGCGATCCGGGCGAGCTGGCCCACGTCGTACGCGCTGCCGACCGGGCCGGCCGACCAGGACCGGGTGCACGGCGGCTGGCTGGGGCGGTCGGTCGGCTGCCTGCTCGGCAAGCCGGTGGAGAAGATTCCCCGGGCCGGCATCCGGGAGATCCTGACCGCCACCGGGCGGTGGCCGCTGGCCGGCTACTTCACCGGGGTCGGGTTACCGGCCGAGGTCGCGGCCCGCTGGCCGTGGAACCGGCGCAGCGCGCCGACCAGTCTGGCCGAGAACATCGACGGGATGCCGGAGGACGACGACCTCAACTACGCGCTGCTGGCACTGCGGGTGCTGGAGACGCACGGTCGGGAGTTCACCAGCGCCGACGTGGCCCAGGCGTGGCTGGACTGGCTGCCCGGCGGGCGGGTCTTCACCGCCGAGCGGGTCGCGTACCGGAACCTGCTGCTCGGGCTGGCGCCACCGGCGACCGCGCTGCGGCACAACCCGTTCCGGGAGTGGATCGGCGCCCAGATCCGCACCGACGTGTACGGCTGGGTGCACCCGGGCCGGCCCGACCTGGCGGCCGAGCTGGCGTACCGGGACGCGGTGGTCAGCCACGTCCGGGGCGGGGTGCACGGGGCGCTCTGGGTGGCGGCGATGACCTCGGCCGCCGTGGTGGCGTCCGATGTGGACACCGTGCTGGACACGGGTGAGTCCGTGCTGCCGCCGGGGAGCCGCTTCGCGGCCACGGTCCGGGAGGCACGTTCCCTCGGTGCCGAGGCCGCGGCCGGTACGACGGACTGGGAGTCGGTGCTCGACACCCTGTACGCCCGGCACGGCCACCTGCACTGGGTGCACGTACGCAACAACGCCGCCCTGGTGGCGGCGGCGCTGGCGTACGGCCGGGGCGACCTGGTCCGGTCGATCTGCGCGGTGGTCGGCGGCGGCTGGGACACCGACTCCACCGGGGCGACCGTCGGCTCGGTCACCGGGGCGTTGACCGGTGCCGCCGGACTGCCGACGGAGTGGACCGGGCCGCTGCGCGGGCGGCTGCGCAGCAGTATCGCCGGCTTCGACGGCGTGACCTTCGCCGAGCTGGCCGAACGGACCGGACGGCTGTCCGCGAGGCGCCGGGACACCGACGAGCCCGGAGCGGGCGGAATCGTGAGCGCGACGAGTGAGCCGGTCCTGCGAACCCCGCAGGCGCGAACGGAAGGTACCTCGGCATGACGACGGCCGGAGCCGGCGAGGTCCGGGTGGTGGTGGTCGGCAGCGCGAACCTGGACCTGGTGGTGTCGACACCGACGCTGCCCCGGCCCGGCGAGACGGTGCTCGGCGACGCGTTGCGGACCATCCCCGGCGGCAAGGGCGCCAACCAGGCGGTGGCGGCGGTCCGGGCCGGGGCCAGGTGCGACTTCGTCGGCGCGGTCGGCCAGGACGGTTTCGCCGACCAGCTCCGGGCCAACCTGGCCGAGGCGGGGGTGGACCTGCGGCGGCTGCGTACCGTTCCGGGGCCGTCCGGGGTGGCGCTGATCGCGGTGGACGCGCGGGCCGAGAACCTGATCGTGGTGGCGCCGGGCGCCAACGGCGAGCTGACCAGCCTCGGCGCGGACGACCGGGCCGTGGTCGAGGCGGCGGACGTGCTGCTCTGCCAGTTGGAGGTGCCGCTGCCGGCGGTCGCCCAGGCCGCCGAGTGGGGCCGGAACGCCGGTACCACGGTGGTGTTGAACGCCGCGCCGGCCCGTCCGCTGCCGGCGGACCTGCTCGACGTCGTCGACCTGCTGGTGGTCAACCAGGTCGAGGCGGCCGTGGTGGCCGGCGTCGCCGCCGAGACCGACGTGGAGGCGCTGCTGGACGCGCTGCTGGCGCTGGTACCCCGGGTGGTGCTCACGCTGGGCGCCGACGGCGTCCGCTACGCCGACCGGCTCGGCCTGCGGCTGGCGGTGGCGGCGCCGACGATCGAGGCGGTCGACACCACCGCCGCCGGGGACGCGTTCACCGGCGCCCTCGCGGTGGCCTGGGCGCAGCGGCGCGGCCCGGTCGAGCCGGCGGCGGTGACGGCGGTACTGCGCTGGGCGTGCGCGGCCGGCGCCGCCTGCGCGCGGCGGCCCGGCGCCTCCACCGCGCTGCCCACCCGGGCCGAGATCGACGACCTCTACGCACAGAGCTATCCGGAGCCGTCATGACCTTCAACCCCTACGTTCCGAGGCCGATCGACCTGCCCACGGCGGTGCCGCTGGCGCCCGACGCCGACCTGTCGGTGCTGGACGAGGCGAAGATCTTCGCCGCTCCGGACGACCCGGCGGACTGGCCGGCCTGGCGGGACCGGCTCGACCGGTGGCGGGTCGAGGCGCGGCAGCGGGTCGGCTACGACGGCGGGCACTACGCCGAGATCGCCGGGGACTGCTTCACGGTCTGTCTCGCCTGGCTCTGGGACGAGACGCTCTACGACGCCGACCGGGGCGTCTTCACCGTCGACGCCTTCCTGGACGCGGCGGAGCGCGACTTCGGCGGCTTCGACGGGGTGGTGCTCTGGCACGCGTACCCGGTGATCGGGCTGGACGACCGGAACCAGTTCGACTACTACCGGCAGGTACCGGAGCTGCCGGAGGTGGTCCGGGCGTTCCAGGCGCGCGGCGTACGGGTCTTCGTCGACTACAACCCCTGGGACGTCGGTACCCGTCGGGCACAGTGCCCCGATGCCGACGAGGTGGCCGCGCTCGCCGGCTGGCTGGGCGTGGACGGGATCTTCCTGGACACCCTCAAGGAGGGCGCGGGCGAGCTGCGCAAGACCCTGGACGCGGCCCGGCCCGGAATCGTGCTGGAGGGGGAATCGCGGGTACCGCTGCGCCGGATCGCCGACCACGCGATGTCCTGGGCGCAGTGGTTCGCCGACTCGCCGGTGCCGGGAGTGCTCCGGGCCAAGTGGTTCGAGCGGCGGCACATGCTGCACCACACCCGGCGCTGGCACCGCGACCACCTCGACGAGCTGCACTCGGCCTGGCTCAACGGTGCCGGAGTGCTGGTCTGGGAGAGCGTCTTCGGGGTCTGGGTCGGCTGGAACGAGCGGGACCGGTCGGTGTTGCGGGCCATGCGCCGGGTGCAGCGCAGCCACGCCGCCTGGTTGCGCGCCGAGGACTGGACCCCGCTCGCCGACCACGTGGCCGGCACCGAGGTGTACGCCTCCCGCTGGCAGCACCAGGACACTCCGCTGTGGACGGTGGCGAACCGGGGCGGGGCGTACGACGGGCCATGGCTGGTCACCGACGAGCGCCCGGGACACCGCTGGTACGAGCTGACCACCGGTACCGAGTTGACCGCCACCCCGGCCGGCCCCGGTCGGGTGGCGGTCGGCGGGGCGCTGCCGGCGGGTGGCATCGCCGCCGTGCTCGCCACCGTCGAGGAACTGACGCTGCCCCGGCACGCCCCGGCCGGCGGTGACCCGAACTTCCCGGCCCGGGCGGCGGTCCGGGTGCCCGCCCCGGTGCGGCGCCAGGCTGACGTACCGGCGGGAATGCGGGCGGTCGACGGCGGGCGGCGCGACCTGCTGGTCCGGTACCGGCAGCGGGAGACCGGCCTCTACGGCGAGGCGCCGTACGTGGACGAGTGGAAGCCGCTGCCGCCCCGGCTGCACCAGCCGGTGACCCTGCACCGCACCGTCCACCTCGGACGGTTCGCGATCGCCGAACGCGAGGTGAGCAACGCCGAGTACGCCGAGTTCGTCCGGGTCACCGGCTACCGCCCGGTCCGGGTGGAGCGCTGGCCGTGGGCCGACGGCGGGGTGCCGGGGCCGGCCGACGCGCCGGCCACGCACGTGGAGTTGGCTGACGCGCGGGCGTACGCGGCCTGGGCGGGGCTCCGGCTGCCGACCGAGGACGAGTGGCAGGTCGCCGCCGAACTCGGACTGCTGCGTCGGGCCGAGCCGCTGGTCTGGAACCTGACCGAGAGCGAGCACACCGACGGGCGTACCCGATTCGTGCTGCTCAAGGGCGGCGCGGCGTACCGGGCGGACGGCTCGGACTGGTATCTCGACGGCGGACCGCAACCACCGGAGGTGTCGGTGAAGCTGCTGACCCTCGGTGCCGGACTGACCCGCTCGGAGTCGATCGGCTTCCGCTGTGCCGTCGACCTGTAGCCGCCGTCGCGGTGGACCTGACGCCTGTCGTGCCGTGGAGTCGAGGTTGGAGTGCGGCGGTGCCGAGGCTGTCGTGCGGTGCTGCCGAGGCTGTCGTGCGGTGCGGCCGAGGGCGTCCTCGGGAAGCGGACCTGACGCTGTCGTCCGTGTGGTGGGAGTGGGAGAAAGGAACTCGATGAGGAGATTCTGGCGGCTCGGCGGTGCGGCCGGGGTACTGCTGCTCTCGGCCGGCCTGGTCGGCGCGGTGCCCGGCGGCGCGGTGGCAGGCCGGGACCGGGCCGGGACGGTGAGCACCGCCAGCGCGCCGTCGGCGGCGCTCGGCTCGACGATCGACTACACCGTCTACCTGCCGCACGGCTACGCCGACCGGCGCAACGCCACCGTCCGGTACCCGGTGCTGTACCTGCTGCACGGCCGGGGCGACACGATGTCGGCGTGGACCCGGGTGAAGGCCGACCTGGACCGGATGATCGCCGACGGCGAGGTGCCGCCGGTCATCGCGGTACTTCCGGACGCGCCGTGGAGCAGCCGGGGAAGCTGGTACGTCGACTCCGGCTACACCGGAACGGACGATCCGGGCCGACCCGTCGAGACCGCCCTCACCCGTGACCTTGTGTCCTATGTAGACGCCACCTACCGTACGGCAGCTCACCGGGGTGCCCGGCTCGTCGGCGGCTACTCGATGGGCGGGGCCGGTGCACTGCGCTACGCGCTGGCCCACCCGGACCTCTTCGCGAACGCGCTGGTACTCAGCCCGGCGGTCTACAGCCCGCTGCCGCCGGCCGACTCGTCGGCCCGGGAGTACGGCGGCTTCGGCGCGGGCGACGAACGTTTCTCGGCCGAGGTCTACCGCCGGTCGAACTATCCCGCGCTGCTGCCGACCCTCGACTCCGACCTCCCGGTGCGGCTGTACGTCGCGGTCGGCGACGACGAGTGGGCCAACCCGGATCCGGCGGAGGCGGCGCACGACCTCGACTACGAGGCCGCCACGCTCTACAACACCGTCCGGCGGGCCGAGGCGATATCCGCGCAGTTCCGGGTCGTCGACGGGGGCCACGACTGGGACGTCTGGCGTCCGTCCTTCGTGGACGGTCTGCGGCAGCTCGCCCCGACGCTGAGCGTCACCCCGCCGGCCGCGCTGCCCGGACCACTGCACGGTACCCCCGGCACCGACTGGGCCGGTGGCGTTGCGGCGACCCCGGACGGCGGCGCCGTCATCGGGTACGCCGCCTCCGGCCCGGTGGCCGGCCAGCCGTACGCGGGCGGGCTCGACGCCGTACTCACCCGGCTCGGCCCGGACCGGCGTACGCCACAGTGGACGGCGCAGTTCGGCACTCCGGCGAACGAGCGGCTCTACGGTGTCGTACCGGTCGCCGACGGTGGGGTGCTGACCGCCGGCTACACCCGGGGCGACCTGGACGGGGCACATCCGGGCAGCCCGGCCGACGACGGGTTCGTGGCCAAACTGACCGGCACCGGCCAGCGGGCCTGGCTGACCCAGCTCGGCGACCCGACCAAGGCGGACCGGTTCTACGGCGTCGCACCCGCCCCGGACGGCGGCGCCTACGTCGCCGGCTACACCAGCGGCGCGTACGCCGGCACCAGCGCCGGGGACAAGGACGCGATCCTGGTCCGGCTCGGCCCCGACGGGCGGGTCGCGTGGAGCCGACAGTTCGGCGGCAGCGGTGAGGACAAGGCGTACGCGGTCGCGGCCGACGCCTCCGGTGTCTACCTCGCCGGCAGCAGCTCTGCCGGGATGCCCGGCAGTGCTCGCGTCGGTGGCACGGACGGCTGGCTGGCCCGGTTCACCCCGGACGGCACTCGACAGTGGACGGTCGCTGAGGGCGGCACCGGCGACGACCTGCTGACCGGGCTCGCCGTGACCACCACCGGCACCGTGGTCGCCACCGGCGGTACCGGTGGGGACGCCACGGCCGGCGGCACCGACGTGCTGACCGTGGCGTACGACGCGAACGGCCGGCAGCGGTGGCGGACCGTCAGTGGCGGGTCCGGCGACGACGCCGGCGCCGAGGTGCTGGCGCTGCCTGGCGGCGAGGTCGCGGTCGTCGGCTTCACCCACAGTGCGCTCGGCGTACCGGCCGGCGCGGCGGACGTGCTGACCCTGCGCCTCGACTCGCGCGGCCGGCAGACGCTGGCGGCACAGTACGGCACGGCCCGGGACGACGCGGTGGACGCCTTCGGTGAGGAGAACGTCTACGCCACCCGGGCCGACGACGGAAAACTGCTGGTCAGCGGCTTGACGATGGGAAGCGTGGCCAGTGGTGCCGCGCTCGGCAACGGCGACGTCTTCCTGGCGTCGGTCGACTCGACGGGAGGACTGCCGTGACGGTGGAGGGTTCTGGTCCGACCGTGCCGGCGGGGAGTTCGAGTCCGCCCGGGGCGGCGGGCTTCAGTCCGGCCGGGGCGGCGGCGGGCTCCGGTTCGGCCGAGGCGGTGGCGGGCTCCGGTTCGGCCGAGGCGGTGGCGGGCTCCGGTTCGGCTGGGGCGGTGGCGGGCTCCGGTTCGGCCGCGTTGGCCGGGGTGAGGGTGGTGGAGTTGGCGACCCTGTTCGCCGGGCCGCTCGCCACCGCGTTCCTCGGTGACTTCGGGGCCGACGTGGTCAAGGTGGAGCACCCGGCGAAACCCGACCCGTCCCGGGGACATGGGCCGGCGAAGGACGGAATCGGGTTGTGGTGGAAGGTGCTCGGTCGCAACAAGCGGACCGTCACCGCCAACCTCTCCGACCCGGCCGGCGCCGAGGTGCTGCGCCGGCTGGTCGCCGACGCCGACGTACTGGTGGAGAACTTCCGGCCCGGCACCCTGGAACGCTGGGGGATCGGCCCGGCCGAACTGCACGCGGTCAACCCCCGGCTGGTGATCGCCCGGATCAGCGGCTTCGGCCAGTTCGGCCCGTACGCCCGGCGGCCCGGGTTCGGCACCCTGGCGGAGGCGATGAGCGGGTTCGCCGCCGCGACCGGCGAGCCGGACGGCCCGCCGACGCTGCCGCCGTTCGGGCTGGCCGACTCGGTGACCGCGCTGGCCACCGCCTACGCGGTGATGCTGGCGCTGCGCGCCCGGGACGTTACCGGGGCCGGGCAGGTGGTCGACCTGGCGATCATCGAACCGATCATGGCCATGCTCGGCCCGCAGATCACCTGGTACGACCAGCTCGGCTACATACAGCCCCGGCTCGGCAACCGGTCGAACAACAACGCACCCCGGAACACGTACCGGTGCGCGGACGGGCGCTGGGTGGCGGTGTCGACAAGTGCGCAGAGCATCGCCGAACGGGTGCTCCGGCTGGTCGGCCGCCCCGAACTGGTCGACGAGCCGTGGTTCGGCAGCGGCAGCGGCCGGGCCGCGCACGCCGACGTACTCGACGACGCCGTCGGGTCCTGGGTGGCGGCCCGGAACCGGGACGAGGTGGTGGCCGCGTTCGAGGAGGCGCAGGCGGCGGTCGCGCCGATCTACGACGTACCGGACATCCTCGCCGATCCGCAGTACACCGCGTTGGGTACGGCGGTCTCGGTGCCGGACCCCGACCTCGGGCCGGTACGGATGCAGAACGTGCCGTTCCGGATGTCGGCGACGCCGGGGCGGATCCGGCACACCGGCCGGGCGCACGGCCAGGACACCGACGAGGTGTTGACGGCGCTCGGCTTCAGCGCGGAGGAGGTCGCGGAGCTGCGGGCCGGAGGGGCGATCTGATGCTGCTGACCCTGCTCTACGTACCCGGCGACCGGCCGGACCGGTTCGACAAGGCGGTCGACTCCGGTGCCGACGCGGTCATCGTGGACCTGGAGGACGCGGTGGTGGCGGCCCGCAAGGGGTACGCCCGGAAGGCCGCCGCCGAGTTCGTCGGAGCCCGCCATCGGGTGCCGGTTTTCGTCCGGGTCAACGAGCTGACCGGCCCGGATGTGGCCGCAGACCTCGACGCGCTTGCCGGTGTGCCGGGGTTGGCCGGGCTGCGACTGCCCAAAGTGGAGTCTCCAGAGACGGTGCGGAGGGTGGCCGAGCGGGTGTCGGTGCCGCTGCATCCGCTGGTGGAGTCGGCGGTGGGGGTGGAGCGGGCGTACGAGATCGCCGGGGCGCATCCGGCGGTCGCCTCGATCGGGCTCGGGGAGGCAGACCTCCGCTCCGATCTCGGGGTGACCGCCGAGGAGGGGCTGTCCTGGGTACGCGGCCGGATCGTCGTCGCCGCCCGCGCCGCCGGCCTACCTCCACCGCTCCTGCCGGTGTACCCCAACGTCACCGACCTGGCCGGACTTGCCGAGTCCTGCGCGACCGGCCGCCGGATGGGGTTCGTCGGCCGGACCGCGATCCACCCCCGGCAGCTACCGGTGATCGTGACGGCGTTCCGGCCCACTGCCGAGGAGGTGTCCCGGGCCCGCGAACTGCTGGACGCGGTCGCCGAGGCGCAGACCCGGGACTCCGGCACGGTGGTACTCCCGGACGGCCGGTTCGCCGACCGCGCGATGGTGGCGGCGGCCCGCCGTACGGTTCAGCTTGCGCAGCGGTTTGCGGCTGGCCCGTGATCGCGGTGTGTGTGGGCGCTCATCGGATCAGGTTTCGGTGCGCGGCCCACAACCGGTCCGGGTCGACGCCCGCCTTCTCCAGTTGGGCGTCGAAAATGAAGTGGGTGTCCGAGAGGAGCTGCGACCTCCGGCTGAACTCGGTGTAGAGGTCGACGGCCTTCTGACGTCCGCCGACCCGCTCCGCCGCGTGGTAGAACGCCGCCGACAGTTCGTAGTTGAACGAGGTTCGGAGGTCGTCGGAGGAGAAGAAGCGGGGATTCTGCGGCAACGGCACGTCCTGGTCGCCGGTCATCGGGTTGTACCGGGACCAGTTCCGCCTGACGAGGCTCATCCCGGCCTTGGTCTCGGCCGGGCCGCCGGCGATGTTCTCGACCCACTCGGCGAAGCCTTCGGCGGCCCAGGTCGGTGCGTTCAGCCGTTCGGCGTCGTCGCCGTGATAGAAGTTCCGCAGCAGGTGCGGTCCGATCGCGTGCGCCATTTCGTGCACCATCAGGGTGTAGGCGCGGTGGTCGTCGTCGACTGTCGACATCCGGAGCACGATTCGACAGCCGGCAAGCGACTCCTTGTAGGGGATGATCAGCTTCCGCAGCCCGCTCGGCTCGGAGATGTCGGGACAGTTGACGTACCCGGCGTGATCGGTGTCGGGCTCCTCACTCGCGTACGCGAACCATCGGTCGAACTCGCGATCGTCCGCCAGGAAGACGGCGAAACCCTTCGGTGCGGGCCGGCTGCCCCAAAGCTTGCGGACGAAGCTGCTGGCCCGGACGGCGGTGCCGATATATCTCGCCGGGTCCCACCTGCTCTTCTGTGAGGCGAAGACGACCACCTCGCCACGCCGGGCCGCCCGCAGCGGTTCGGTGTCCCAGGGCGCGTCGCGGACGGTGGGGCCGTCCTTCCGGGTGTCATCGGCGAGCGTCTTCGCGTTCGGGGCCAGTACGTCGACGATCTGCACCGCTTCCGCGCTGACGGCGATCTGGTAGTTGTAGGCCGCGAAGTGGGGTTGGACGTCGGACTCAAACTGCATCAGGGCATTGACCCAGGCCCGCCTGGCGACCGGCGGTGCCGTGGTGCTGGTCGGCAGCGACGCGAGGCCGAACTCGCTCCTGACGCCGGAACTGGCCAGATCGAACCTGGTCGGCCGGAGTTGCCGCAGGTTGCGGAACCGCATCCGTTCGCGTTCCCGAACCGCCGGTCGCTGCTGGTCGATGTCCGCGAGCCAGGCATCCTCGTCGCCTCGAAGCATCGCGGCGGATCGCCGGGCGACCATCTCCGCGATCCGTCGGTCCATGCGTTCTTCGGGAAATTCGAACGACACGGGGCCGGTCTGGTCGGCCGTCGGCTGCTGCCGCTCGTGCCCGGTCAGCACGATCACGGTCCCGGCCAGCATCAGGATCAGGACGAGGGCACCCGCACCGATGCCCGCCCACGCCCAGCGCGACAGCCGACGCCTCGGCGCCGGCGGTGGTGCGTACGAAACCGTCGCCCGGCCGGGGCGGATCGGCGGCACCGGCGGCAGCGGTGGGCCCGGCATCGGGTCTGCCGAATTCGGCCACTGCCAGGGCTGCTGCGTGCCGTCGGTCGGCCCTCCCTCTTGGTGACTGTGCACTTTGTCCCCCACGATCGTTACTTGATCTGTTATCGGGCGATTACTCAGCGCGGATCAGGATAGGGGATGATCGATATGCGGGTGGGGTGCCTGTGGATAACTATGTGCGGCAGCCCGGTGCCGCCGCCGGCTACCGCCGTCGGATGTCACGACGGCGGTGGGGCGATATCGTGTCCGCGTGTTGGTGGCAGGTGTGCGAGGCCAGGTGCTGACCGCCTGCGGCGGCGGTGGCTGCCCTTGCCGCTGCCGGATGTCCGGCCAGGATCCGTACGAGCTACTGCCTCGCCCGGTGGTGAGGTGAGGACGCATGGCTGGGATCGGCTCGTCACGATGGGAGGCAACGGCGCCCATCTGCCGTCACTGATTGATGCGCTCGATGATGACGATCCATCGGTCCGTGATCGGGCCTATCGTGATCTGACGCACGATGTCGGCTGGAACGGCAACCTGCTTCCGGCGGCTCCCGCAGTCGTGGGCACGCTCGTCGATCGCCTGCGACGGAATGAGTGCGCGCATCCCGAGGCTGCTCTGGGGATTCTCGAGGGACTGCTGTACGCGCAGTCCGCAGTCGGTGTCACCGAGGTGACTTGGCGCGGTGAGCGGGAGGACCTGGTCCCGTTGGTCCGGAGAATGGTGGAGGGCGAGATCGGCCTCTACGCCAGAATTGCCATTGACGCTTCCTCTTGGCTCGACCGCAAGGCGGCCATCTCGCTTCTCAGGAGCTTCCGGGTCGATCAAGGTCCTGCCCGTTCGGTTCTCGATCAACTTTTTTGCTGCCGCCAGCGACCCCCTCGTGGTCCGGGAGGTCCAGGAGGCCATCCTGAATCTTGACGATATCGTTGCCGAGACGAAGGATTCGGAGCCCGGAGGCTTCCCGGTGGACGTTGATCCGGACTACGTGGCCAGGCGGCTCGAGGAACGGAGCGCCGTGATCTATGCCCTGGTGGGCAGAAGCGTGTCCGGCGTCAGGGCGACGAGGAAAAGGAACTGGCTGCTGAAGCTCTTCCGGCGTTCGTAACGGCGCCTCGGGTGAACAGTCGGAGACCGCTGTCATCTCGACGGATTCGAAGATGCCTTTACTCCTCCGGACTGTGCTGTTCGATGGCGCGCTGGATCGCCCGGTAAATCTGCCCGAACCGCAACGCGTCCGAGCTGCGGAGTAGCAACGCCTCCTCGCCCCGGTACTGCACCCACAGCTCCTGCACCTTCGCGCCGCGCTCGTACGAGCGGTCGAGCCAGTGCAGCGGTATCTCCAGGAACGGGAAGAGGGCCAGCGCACCGACGACACAGACCGCCAGCACGATCAGGGCGAGCCGCCACTCGCCCCGGTCCTGTGCCGAGTACGCGAGCGACAGCACACACACCATCGCGACCAGTGGCGGGATCGACAGCAGGAAGATGAGTACGCCCCGCCCGGCGAGCCGTCCCCGGGTTCGGGCCGTACCCCGGCCTTTGGCGTGCCAGACGTACGACACCTCGGCGACCGGCACGCTGCGCCCGTTGACGTGGATGGTCTCGGAGGTAACCCGTACCGTGTCGTCCCGGTAATAGAGCGTCACCGTTCCAGCAAAGCGCGACGACCCACGGAAGCGCCACCGATCGACACGGTCGGATTCGGGTCAGCCCGAGGACTGGACACGCCGGACACGACCACAGTTGAACCCTCAGCCCTTGTTGGCGCCCAGGGTCAGCCCGGCGACGAACTGCCGTTGCAGTACGAAGAAGACGATCAGTGTCGGCAGCGCGACCAGGATCGATCCGGCCGCCAGCAGGTTGTAGTCGGTGAAGTAGACCGACCGCAGGTTGTTCAGCGCGCTGGTCACCGGCAGCTTGTCGCCGGTGGACATCAGCACCACTGCCCAGAGGAAGTCGTTGTAGATCCAGGCGAACTCCAGCGTGCCGAGCGCGCCGAGCGCGGGCCGGACCAGCGGCAGCACCACCTGCCAGTACTGCCGCCACACCCCGGCCCCGTCCACCGTCGCCGCCTCGATCAGCTCGCGCGGGATGGTGTCCATGTAGTTGCTCAGCACGAAGACGCAGAACCCGGTCTGGAACGCGACGTGGATCGCGATGATCCCCCAGTACGAGTCGTAGACCAGCTCCGACGGCCAGCTCATCCACCACGGCAGCGGGATCTTGGTGTACATCAGGTAGAGCGGGGTCAGCACCACCTGCTGCGGCAGCAGGTTGCCGGCGGTGAAGAGGATCAACAGCAGGCGCCCGCCGGGGAGCCGGCGCCGCGAGATCAGGAACGCCACGAACGAGGCGAAGAAGAGCGTCAACACCACCGCCGGTACGGCCACCAGCAGCGTGTTCAGGAAGTGCCGGGGCAGGTTGCCGCCCTGCCACGCCTGCACGTAGTAGTCGAAGTTCAACGTCTTCGGCAGCGAGAAGTACCCCTCGGCAGCGGTCTCGGCATACGGCCGCAGCGACGCGTAGAGCGGCAACAGCAACGGCACCAGCCACCCCAGCGCCATCGCCCAGAGGAAGACCCGGATCACCACCCGCCACGGGCCGACCGGACGTCGGTTCCGCCTGCCCACCGGCTGCGTATCCCGGTCGCCGCTCATGCCTGGTCCTCCTCCCGGCGGAATACCTGCACCAGATAGGTGGCGATGAAGCCGGTGGAGATGAGCAGCAGGATCACCGCGATCGCCGACCCGTACCCGATCCGGCTGGCCTCCCCGACGATGTTGTCGGTGACCAGCACCGACAGCAGCTCCAGGCCATTGCGCCCCCGGTTGATCGCGTACACGATGTCGAACGCGCGCAGCGCCTCGATGACGGTGATCACCAGCACGATCACGTTGACCGGGCGCAGCGTGGGGAAGACCACCCGGAAGAAGGTCTGCGGCTCGTTCGCCCCGTCGATCGCCGCCGCCTCCTTCAAACCCGGGTCGACGGCTTTCAGCCCGGCGAGGTAGAGCAGCATGACGTACCCGACGTGCCGCCAGCCGACCAGCAGCAGCACCGACCAGAGGTTGATCGACGGGTCGCCGAGCCAGTCGACCGGGTTGTCGGTCCGGCCGAGGAGCGCGTTCGCCGCCCCGTAGTCGCGGGAGAAGATGAGCTGGGCGAGGAAGCCGACCACCGCCAGCGACAGCACCACCGGCAGGTAGAACGCGGTCTGGTAGAAGCGGGTGAACCGCATCTCCCGGTCCAGCAGCACCGCCAGGAAGAGCCCGAACGGGGTGGCGACCAGGCCGAGGAAGGCGAGCCAGAGCAGGTTGTGCCAGACCGCCGGCCAGAACGGCGGATAGTTGCTGACGATGTTGACGTAGTTGTCCAGCCCGACCGGGCGGATCTCGCCCAGCCCGTCCCACGAGGTGAACGACAGCCCGATCGAGGCCAGCGCCGGCCCCCAGATCAGCACCAGGTCGAGCAGCAGCGGCAGGCCGAGCAACAGCCCGATCACCGCGATGTCGCGCGGGGTGAACCGGCCGATCCGCCGCCGCCGCCGTCGAGGCCGGCCTTGCTTTCCGGGTACGTCTGCCGCCCGCCCAGCCTCGACCGGCGGCACCGTCGGAGTCGGTGGCGGAGTCGAAGTCACCGGCAACCGCCGATCAGGAGGCGAAGATGGTCTTCTTCTGCGACTCGATCCGCTTACACAGCCCGTCGACGTCGTCCGGTTTGTTGAGGAAGCTCTGCAACGACGGGATCATGACCGTGGAGGCGAAGTCCGGCCGGGTGTCCCGGTCGAGGAACTGGGAGATCTGCTTTGCCCCGCCGACCAACTCGACCGCCTTCTTCTGCAACGCGCTGTACCCGCTGGTGTCGGCACCGTTGTGCGTGGCGACGTTGTTCGGGTCGCTGCGCAGGTACGCGTTCTGCGCCTTCGCGCTGGCCAGGTAGCGGAGCAGTTCCTTCGCCCCGTCGACGTTCTTCACCTTGCTGGAGATCATGAAGCCGTCGATCGGCGCCTCGACCGCGTCCTGGCCGTGCGCCTCGACGATCTGCGGGAACGGGAAGAAGTCCATGTCGGCCGCGACCTCGCCCTGGAACTGCTGGCCGACGAACATGCCGAGCAGGTACATCCCGGTCTGCTTCTGACCCAGCGACTGCGCCGCCTCCTGCCAGGTCCGCCCGTTCGCCCCCGGCTGGCAGTACGGCAGCAGTTCCCGCCAGAGCGTGAAGACCTGCTTGACCCGGTTGTCCTCCCAGGACTCCTTCCCGGCCATCAGGCTGACGTGGAAGTCGTACCCGTTGCTGCGCATGTTGATGTAGTCGAAGGTGCCCATCGCGGGCCAGCCGTCCTTGTCGGCCATCGCGATCGGGATCAGCCCGTCCGACTTCATCTTCGTGGCCAGCGCCTTGAGGTCGTCCCAGGTCTTCGGGACCTGGTAGCCCTTCTCCTGGAACACGCTCTTCCGGTAGAAGACCGCCCACGGGTAGTAGTAGAACGGCACGAAGTACTGCTTGCCGTCGGTACCGGTCGAAGCCTGTTTCATCGCGGCCGAGAAGTCGCCGCCGATCGACTGCCAGATGTCGGAGATGTCGGTGGCCAGCCCCTGGGCGGCAAAATACTGCATCCGGAAGCCGGAGAACCAGGTGAAGACGTCGTCCGGGGTCGCCTGGAGGTAGCGGGTGATGTTCTCCTGGAAGGTGTTGTGGTCGACCGTGTTGATTTTCACGTCGAGCCCGGACGCCGCGAGTACCTCGGCGACCGCCTTCTTCGGTACCTCGTCGGAGTAGTTGGAGCCGAAGGTCACCGTCCCGCCGCCACCCCCGCCATCGGTCGGCTTCTCGCAGGCCGCCAACCCCACCGGCAGGGCCAGCGCACCGGCCGCGTACGCGGCACCGCCGAGCAGGCGACGCCGGTTGAGCGGACCCGGCGTGGGGCGGGCGCGCATCGCGGGAACGGTTCGGCCGGGCTGCACAGTCGCCATCGTGTCTCCTCGCGCCGCTGCGGGTGGGATCGACCACCGCTCCGCAACGGCCGATCCGCGCACGAAACCTGCTGGCAACAGTAGGAGGGTAGACGGAAGAGGGTCAAGAACTTAGATCAATCGATGCCCGTTCGACGCTCGTCTCAGCGAAGGGCGATGCGGTCAGGAGCGGTTGCCGTCCCCGATGTGGGGGCGACCTATCCGCCGAGAACGTCGTCGACGCTCGTGGCGTTGCCGGCGCGGCGCAGCCAGGTGTCGAGTTGGGGCAGGTCGGTGCAGGCGAGGATCTGCTCACGGGCCTCGGCCGGTACGGCCACGCCACGACCGTCGAGCACGGTCAGGATCGCCCGGGCCTCACCCCGGGCCTCGCCCTGCTTTTCGTATCGGGCGGCAAGCTCCCGCAGCAACTCGCTGCGGAGTTCGTAGTCCGCGGTGGTGGTCATGAAGGCCTCCCAACGAGTCCGGACCGCCGCCGGCAGTCCGGCCAGTACGACGTCATAATACAAGATTGCCGCTCTCGGGCCGACCGAGCGAAGTGCCTCCATCAGCGCCGGAAAAGTGGCTTCCACCTGGGCATTCTGGCCGTGGCAGATGGCCGAGAGGACGGCCAGTGCCGGGTTGGTCCGGGCAAGGTCCACGTCCACGACCAGCGGTACGTCGTTCGGCGTGAAGATGAACGGCCGCAGCGACAGGCTCAACCCGTCGAATTCGAACAGCCCCCGATAACGGCGGGCGGTCCGGGGATCGGGGCAGTAGACCAGCAGCGCCGCGTCGACATCCAACTCGGTTTCGAGCTGGGCCACGTAGAGCTTCCAGGTACGTCGTTTCGTGGCGTCCCAGCGACGCTGGATCTCGAATACCGCCGCGAGCAGTGGCCGGTCGGCCGGGTCGCAGAAGAGCAGCATCCCGTCCGCGTGGTACGTACGCGGGACCAGGACCCGTACGTCCGTGGCGTGCGTGCGGGCGTGATGGTAGTCGGGCACCTTCACGTTGAACACGTGCGTCAGTAGCCAGGCGACCAGGCTCGGATCGAGCTTGGCCAGGGCCACCGGGGACTCGTGCTCGGCACTCGGCATGGTGAGCACCGTACGAGAGGGGTACGACACTGCACGTGACGGCTCGGTGCCCCATCCGCCGGGTCACCGGCTGCGGATGGTCGCCTCAGTGTCGGGCGGTGCCGATCGAGGTCTGCTCGACGGCCCGTTCCAGGGCTCGGTAGACCTGCCCGAACCGCAGTGCGTCACCGGTGCTGAGCAACCGGACCGGCGTACCGCGCCACTGCGCCCAGATCTCCAGCCGGTGCGTGCCGCGCACGTAGCTGCGGTCGACATGTTCCAGCAGGTAGTCGGCGACCGGGGCGGCGGCGAGCCCGACCAGGACGGAGGCGCCGACGATCGCGATGGTGACGGTGAGCGAGGTGTGCAGGCGTACCGCGATCACGATGCCGAGCACGGCGGCGACCAGCGGGCCGGCGAGCCCGGCCAACAGCGCGCCCCGGCCGGCCAGGATGCCCCAGGAGCGGGCGCCTCGGACGTGCCAGACCTGGGCGACCTCGACCAGCGGATAGGCCCGGCCGTCCACCCGGATCGCCTCCGAGGTGATCCGTATCGTCCGATCGTCGTAGTACGTGGTCATCGTCATTCCACCTGGCCGAGTCCGACGTGCTCAGCGTATCCGGAAACGGTACCCCGCAGGGTCCACCCGGAATCCCTCCCGACCTGCCGGGGTCGGCATAACGCCCGTTAGGGTGAGCCTCGCGACTTCGACGTGGAGGTGGGCTGTGGGCGACTTCGTCCGGGTGGAGACCAACGAGGGTATCGGCACGATCCGGCTGGACCGGCCGCCGATGAACGCCCTGAACACCCAGGTGCAGGAGGAGTTGCGGGCCGCCGCGACCACGGTCTCCGCCGATCCGGACGTCCGCGCGGTCATCGTGTACGGCGGGGAGAAGGTCTTCGCCGCCGGCGCCGACATCAAGGAGATGGCCGACATGTCGTACGTCGACATGGCGGAGCGGGCCGCCGACCTGTCCAGTGCGCTCGGCGCGCTCGCCCGGATCCCGAAGCCGGTGGTCGCGGCGATCACCGGGTACGCCCTCGGCGGCGGCTGCGAGCTGGCGCTGGCCTGCGACTGGCGGGTGGTCGCCGAGGACGCGAAACTCGGTCAGCCGGAGATCAAGCTCGGCGTCATCCCGGGCGCCGGCGGCACCCAGCGGCTGGCCCGGCTGATCGGCCCGGCCCGGGCCAAGGACCTGATCATGTCCGGTCGGATGGTCGACGCGGCCGAGGCGCTCCGGATCGGCCTTGCCGACCGGGTGGTCCCGGCCGACCAGGTGTACGCCGAGGCGGTGGCACTGGTCCGGCCCTACCTGCACGGGCCCGCTCAGGCGCTTCGGGCGGCCAAGCAGGCCGTGGACGGCGGGCTGGAGATGGATCTCGCCTCCGGACTGGCCTGGGAGAGCCAGCTCTTCGCGGCACTCTTCGCCACCGACGACCGCCGGGAGGGGATGGCCGCCTTCGTTGAGAAGCGCCGCCCCGACTTCACCGGCCGATGACCTCCGCCCGATGCCCGCGTCGGTGACCCCGGCGAGGGGACGCACCGGTCGATGACATCGACCCGGAATAGGTGAGTGTCGCTCACGTTCTTTCTGACCGGCCGGTAACCTTCGCAGGAACCACGGCGGACGACAGGAGCGGCGATGACGGAACGGATCGAAGGACACGGCGGCGACCTGGCCCTGGCGGCCCTGCGGGCGTACGGCGTGCGGGAGATGTTCACCCTCTCCGGTGGCCACGTCTTCCCGCTGTACGACGCGGCGCACCGTACCGACTTTCCGATCTACGACGTCCGGCACGAGCAGTCGGCCGTCTTCGCCGCCGAGGCGGTCGCCAAGTTGCAGCGCCGGCCGGGGCTGGCCGTGCTCACCGCCGGCCCCGGGGTGACCAACGGGATCTCGGGCCTGACCAGTGCGTACTTCAACGCCTCCCCGGTGCTGGTGCTCGGCGGCCGGGCGCCGGCCTTCCGGTGGGGCTCGGGCAGTCTTCAGGAGATCGACCACGTGCCGCTGGTCGCCCCGGTCACCAAGCACGCGGCCACCGTCTGGTCGCCGGACGACGTACCGGGGGCGGTGGCCGGGGCGCTGACCGAGGCGTTGACCCCGCACCGGGGGCCGGTCTTCCTGGACCTGCCGCTGGAGGTGATCTTCTCCACCGGTGAGGTGGAGCCGCCGGCCGGACCGGCGATCGCGCCCGTCGAGCCGGATCCCGACCAGGTGGCGGAGGCAGCCCGGCTGATCGCCGGAGCCGAGCGCCCGGTCATCATCGCCGGCTCCGACGTGTACGCCGGGAACGCCGTCGACGCGCTGCGGGCCGCTGCCGAGGCACTCCGGGTGCCGGTCTTCACCAACGGGATGGGCCGCGGTGCGCTGCCGCCCGGCCATCCGCTCAGCTTCGCCAAGGCCCGCCGGGCCGCCCTCGGCGGTGCCGACGTGGTCGTGGTGGTCGGCACCCCGCTGGACTTCCGGCTCGGCTTCGGCGACTTCGGCGACGCTCAGGTGGTGCACGTGGTGGACGCGCCGAGCCAGCGGGCGGCACACGTCGAACCGGCCGTCAGCCCGGCCGGCGACCTGCGGCTGATCCTGACCGCGCTCGCCGACCACTCCGGTGACCGGGCCGACCACGAGTCGTGGATCGACGGGCTGCGCACTGCCGAGGACGCCGCCCGGGCCAAGGACGCGGCGGCGATGGCGGCCGAGACCGATCCGATCAAGCCGGCCCGGGTCTATGGCGAACTGCGTCGGGTACTCGCCCCGGACGCGGTCACCATCGGCGACGGCGGCGACTTCGTCTCGTACGCCGGCCGTTACCTGGAGCCCGCCCAGCCTGGTACCTGGCTCGACCCCGGCCCGTACGGCTGCCTCGGCACCGGAATGGGCTACGCGATGGGGGCCAGGGTCAGCTACCCGGACCGGCAGATCTGCGTGTTGATGGGCGACGGTGCGGCCGGCTTCTCGTTGATGGACGTCGAGTCGCTGGTCCGGCAGAAGCTGCCGGTGGTGATCGTGGTCGGCAACAACGGCATCTGGGGCCTGGAGAAGCACCCGATGCGCGGCATGTACGGCTACGACGTCGCCGCCGACCTCCAGCCCGAACTCCGCTACGACCAGGTGGTGACCGCGCTCGGCGGTGCCGGCGAGACGGTGTCGAAGGCGGCCGATCTCGGGCCGGCGCTGGAGCGGGCGTTCGACTCCGGCGTGCCGTACCTGGTCAACGTCCTGACCGACCCGTCCGACGCCTATCCGCGCTCGTCCAACCTGGCCTGACTCTCGGGCCGACGCGCCCACCGCCCCGGGTCGGCGACATCGACCCGGGCGGTCATCGAAACCGGTCAGCGGGGCACGGCAGCCCATCCGGGTCAGCGGGACCGGTCAGCGGGGTCCGTCCACCACTCGGCCGGGCCGATCGGCGGCGCCCGGAATCCCGGCTCGTCCGCCGCGTCGACCTGGTCGTTCCGGTCGGACCAGCCGTCCGACCCGCGCCGCCCCGCCGGCTCGACCTCGTCCGCCGGCTCGACCCGGTAGACCCGCTCGACCTGGTAACCCGGCTCGACCTGGTACGCCGGGTCGGGTCGGCCCGGTGCGTCGGGTGGTCTGGTCGGGGCGAGGGTGTGGTCGGCGAGGTCGGCCGGCCCCCTGCCCCTAGGTTCGGCGACCACCGTCAGGTCGGTGACCCGCAGCGGTGGTTGCCCGCCCGGCGTTGCCGACTCCCTGCCCCACCAGGTCCGCCCCGTGTCCCGCCCGCCCGGCCCGGGCCGACCCGGACCACCCGACGCGAGCAGCGGCAGCAGCAGTACGCCGAGTACGAAGGGTGCGGCCATGTAGCGGGCGGCCTGCGCGTTGTTGACCGCCAGTACCGAGAGTTGGTTGCCGAGGCTCAGCGTGGCCAGCGCCAGCAGGGTCCGGTCCCGGCGGCGCCAGGCCAGCAGTCCGATCGTCAGGTATCCCAGGTAGGCCCAGGTCGCGCCCCGCCACAGCAGCCACTCGGGCTGGCTGACCCGGCTGGACAACACGTCCGCGACCTGGCTGGCCCGCTCGCTGAGCGGCCGGCTGTACGCGACCGCCAGCACCTCCGGGCGCTGGAACCTCGGCTCCCGCTCCAGATAGATCGGCAGCGCCCAGGCGGTCGGGTTGGCGCGCAGCCCGCCGGACGGGGTGGGCCGCCAGGCGATCGAGCCTCGGCAGATTCTCGCCGCCAGCACCGTTGCCGGCGACCGGCGTACCAGGCGCCGCCAGGCGGAGAGCAGTTCCTCGTGGTGCGCCGCCGCGACGGTACGGTCGAAATCGGGGTGGTAGACGGTGGAGTCGACCGTGTGGCAGTCCGCCGACGTGCGCCAGTGGGCCAGCGGGGCCACCTTCGCCAGCAGGGTCAGGTCGGCGGCGGAGAACTCGGCCGGCTGCTCGGCGTACCCGATCGCGAGGTCGGCGAGGAATGCCTCGTAGGCCACGATGGACTCACTGTCGCGTACCCCGAGGGCGGGCAGCAGGGCCCAGTTGGTCAGCAGCGCGGCCGTGGCGGCCAGTACTCCGGCGAGCAGTACCCGGAACGCCATCCCGCGCAGCAGTACGGCCAGCAGTACGGTGACGATCGCCACCACCACGAAGCCGTTCTGCCGGAACAGGCAGATCAGGGTCAGCTCGGCCAGCAGGACGGCGAGCAGTTCCCGGGGTACCGGTCGGATGCCCCGGGCCAGCCGCAGCGCGGTCCATGGTGCGGGGGCGGCGTGTCGGACGACGGCACCCGGAGCACCGCCGGGTTCCGGGCTCCGTCCGCCGCGAGCCGGACGGAGCGGTACACCGGACCAGGCCGCTGCCGGGGCGGTCGAGCCGCCTGGGCCGGTGGCCGACGGCCGGGGGCGGGCGAGCAGCCGGGCCACCGTGCCGAGCAGGAAGACGTGGCAGATGACGTACGGCACGTCCTTCCAGACGCAGACCGCGAAGATGCCGACCGGCGGCAGCGCGACCACGACCACCGCCGCCGTGGCCCAGCCCCAGGCCGGGCCGCCGATCCGACGCAGACCCGTGACCGCGTACGCCAGGCCGGCGGCCAGGGCGGTGGTCTGCACCAGCGTCAGCGCGCCGATCCCGCCGGTGAGCCGCACCGACAGCCAGACCAGCGCGGTGTAGCTGACCGGGTGGTGGGTGTTCCACGGTCCGATGACCGCCTGCCGGACGTGGTCGAGCGAGTCCGGGCTGAACAGGCCGGGATAGCGGGCGGCCCACCAGAACAGCAGCACCGCCTGGACCAGCGCGAAGGTCAGTACGCCGAGCCTGCTCGGCTTTTCCCGGTCCCGCCCCGGCCGGTGGTCGTCGGGCTCCGGCGACCCGTCCGTCGCCGGCCATGTCGGCCCGGTCACCACCCCGTGTGCCATGCCCATCGTCCTTCGCCCCAAGGCGCGCGGCAGCGCCGACCAGCGGTGCGAGGGGTGGTGGCACCGATCGGGGCCATGCTAAGGCCGCCGCCGGCCCCGGGTACCCGGAACGGCGGACTCCGCACCCGCACGGTCGCCGATCCGGCCCCACACGGTCGCCGTTCCGGATCCAGACGGTCGCCGGTGTGCCGTGTCAGCGGGCTGTCAGCGCTGAAAGTGCGGTGTCAGCCCCGTCTCAGAGCGGTTGGACATGGTGGTGGCACCAGCGCAGACCGACGGGAGACAGTTGATGAGTCACGCCATCCGGGCCGAGGGGTTGGTCAGACGCTTCGGCGAGACCACCGCGCTGGCCGGAGTGGATCTGGAGGTCGGGGCCGGCAGGGTCTTCGGCCTGCTCGGTCCGAACGGGGCCGGGAAGACCACGGCGGTACGGGTGCTGGCCACCCTGCTCCGGCCGGACGCCGGCACCGCCACCGTCGGCGGGTACGACGTGCTCCGGCAGGCGCACCAGGTGCGGCAGGTGATCGGCCTGACCGGCCAGTACGCCTCGGTCGACGAGACCCTGACCGGCACCGAGAACCTGCTGCTTATCGGCCGGCTCCTCGGGATGTCCCGGGGCGACGCCCGGGCGCGGGCCCGGCAACTGCTCGCCGAGTTCCACCTCTCCGACGCGGCGGACCGGGCGGCGAAGACGTACTCGGGCGGGATGCGGCGGCGGTTGGACCTGGCGGCGAGTCTGGTCGGCCGGCCCCGGGTGCTCTTCCTGGACGAGCCGACCACCGGGCTGGACCCGCGCAGCCGGACCGAGCTGTGGGGCATCGTCCGGGAACTCGTCGGGTCGGGGGTGACGGTGCTGCTCACCACGCAGTACCTGGAGGAGGCCGACCAGCTCGCCGACGAGATCGCGGTGATCGACCACGGGCGGGTGATCGCCCAGGGCACGTCGGAGGAGTTGAAGGCGAAGGTCGGCGGGCAGGCGCTGATGGTCCGCCCGGCCGACCCCGCCGATCTGGCCGTGGTGCGCAGCGTGCTGCGGGAGGTGACCGGGGTCGAGCCGGACCTGACCCAGTACGCCGCGACGGTGCCGGCGGGCGGCGGCGACGTGCTGCCCACCGTGGTACGCCGGCTCGACGACGCCGAGGTCACCATCGCCGAACTCGCGCTGCGCGGTGCGAGCCTGGACGAGGTCTTCCTGTCGCTGACCGGACACCGGGCCGACGACGGCACCGGCAGCGACACCGGCACCGGCGCCGGCACCGAGAAGGGAACCGGTTCCGGTGCCGGAACCGGGGACGGGACCGAGTTGGCGGAGGTGTCGGCATGACGACGATCAGCGCACCCGCGCCGCTGCCCACCCGCCGGGTCAGCCCGCTGGTCGGGCTCCGGCACACCATGACCCTGGCCTGGCGGAGCCTGGTGCAGATCAAGCACAACCCGATGGAACTGCTCGACCTGAGCATCCAGCCGTTGATGTTCGTGCTGCTCTTCACGTACGTCTTCGGTGGCGCGATCGCGGACAGTCCGAGTGACTACCTGCGGTTCATGCTGCCGGGGATCATGGTGCAGAACGCGCTCTTCGCCACCATGACCACCGGGTTCGGGTTGAACATGGACCTGACCAAGGGAGTCTTCGACCGGCTCCGGTCGCTGCCGATCGCCCGGTGGGCGCCGCTGGCCGGGCGGATCATCGCCGACACGGTGAAGCAGGCATGGTCGATCGCGCTGCTGCTGGCCATCGGCATGGTGCTCGGCTTCCGGATCGGCACCGGCCCGCTCGGCGTACTCGGCGCGTTCGCGCTGCTGCTCGTCTTCTCGCTGGCCGCCGCCTGGATCTCGGTGCTGGTCGGCGTACTGGTCAGCGAGCCGGACAAGGTGCAGATCTTCGGCTTCATGGTGATCTTCCCGCTGACCTTCACCAGCAACGTCTTCGTGCCGACCGAGAGCATGCCCGGCTGGCTCCAGGCGTGGGTGAAGGTGAACCCGGTCTCCACCCTGGCCGACGCGCTACGTGGGCTGCTGGTCTCCGGCCCGGAGTCTGGGCCGATCGTGACCTCGCTGCTCTGGGGGCTCGGCATCGCGCTGGTCTTCGCCCCGCTGGCCGTCCGGGCGGTACGGCGACGGGTGTGAACCGGCCCCACCCCGCCGGTATCTCGGTCGAGCGGGTGGTGGCGGGTCAGCCGACCGTCTCGTGGATCAGTTCGGGCAGGGCCGCCGGCGGTCCGGCGGTCAGCCGACCCTGCCGGAACGCCTCGGCGAAGGCCGCGTCGCCGAGCGCGTTCCGGGCGGCGGTCTCGACCCGGGCCCCGTCGAGCAGCGAGCGGTCCGGCCCGCCCCGGATGTCGTGCGCGGCGCCGAGCAGGCGGGCCGCCTGGGCCGGTCGGCCGAGCCGGAGCGCCAGGTCGGCGAAGCCCGCCAGTACTCCGCCGAGCACCGGGGCGTCGTAGAACTCCAGCGCGAAGCCGAGTGCCCGGTCGTGGTGCTGCCGGGAGTCGGGAAGGTCGCCGAGCGCGGCGCTCACCGCACCGTACGAGGAGGCGAGCATCGCCCGCCACTGCGGGGCCATCCTGCACTCGCTGACCAGCGCGGTGGCCCGGTCGAGCCGTTGGCGGGCACCGACGAGGTCGCCCCGGACCCGCAGGATCTCGGCGTACTCGTGCGCGACCGCCGCCCGGCACTCGTCCGAGCCGATCCGTTCGGCCTGCCGGTCGGCGTCGACCACCAGATCGAGCGCCCGGCCGTGCTCGCCGAGCTGCCACAGCTCGTGTGCCAGTCGTACCTGCATAACCGGCAGGTCCTCGGCGGCCCCGACCAGGCGGATCAGCTCCAGCGCCTCGACCTGGAGACCGGCCGCCCGGGCGTGGTCACCGCCGCGCCCGGCCAGGTCGGCGAGGGCCGCGAGGGCGTACGCGGCGCCCCACCGCTCGCCGATCGACCGGAAGCCATCGAGCGCGGCGGTCATGTTGGCCTCGGCGGCGTCGACGGACCCGCCGCCGTTCAGTTCGGCGTGGGCGTGCGACATCCGGGCGGTCGCCCGGACCCACGGGTCGGGATCGTCGAACCGGGTGGCGAGGACGTCCAGCGCCGGTTCGGTCAGGTACGACTCGAACATCACCGAGATCGGTTTGATCAGGCGGAGCAGCGGATGGTCCGGCTCGTGCCCCTCGGCGGTCCGGGCCGCCCGGGCCAGCCACTCCCCGCCCCTGACGAACTCGCCGTTCGCCGCGAGCAGGTTCATCCCGGTCAGCAGTTCGGCGATGGCGACCTCGGCCGGGGGCAGCCGGTCGACCCCGGGCAGGGCCATCGCCGACACGGCCAACTCGACGCCCTCGACCCGCATGCCGCGCATCCACCAGTACCAGCCGAGGGCGGCGACCAGACCGACCGCGTGCGCGGTGGAACCGGTGCCGATCGCCCAGCGCAGCGCGGCGTGCAGGTTGTCGTGTTCGGCGGCGAGCCAGCCGAGCCAGCGAAGCTGCTCCGCGCCGCGCAGTTCGGCGTCGGCGACCCGGGCGACCGCGAGGAAGTCGTCCGCGTGCGCCCGCCGGAACCGGTCCGCCTCGCCGGCCTCGGCCAGCCGGCGCAGGCCGTACTCGCGGATGGTCTCCAGCATCCGGTAGCGCGGCTCACCGTCGCCGCTCACCACCACCACCAGCGACTTGTCGACCAGCGCGGAGAGCCGGTCGAGCACGTCGGCCCGGTCGAGCACGTCGGCCCGGTCGAGCGCGTCGGCCCGGTCGAGCACGTCAGCCTGGTCGAACACGTGGACCCGGTCGAGTACGTCCGTCGGTCCGACGTCGGCGGGTGCGCAGATTCGCTCGATCGCGTCCAGCGTCGCCCCGCCGCTGAACACCGCCAGCCGGCGCCACAGGGCCCGCTCGGCGTCGTCGAGCAGGTCCCAGCTCCAGTCGAAGACCGCCCGCAGGGTCTGGTGCCGGGGCAGCGCGGTGCGACTGCCGCCGGTCAGCAGCCGGAACCGGTCGTCCAGCCGGGCGGCGACCTGGGCGGCGGTCATGCTGCGCAGCCGGGCGGCGGCCAGCTCGATGGCCAGCGGCATGCCGTCGAGGGACCGGCAGATCCGGACGACCGCGGCGACGGTGTCGTCGTTCACCGTGAAGTCCGGGCGTACCGCGCCGGCCCGGTCGGCGAGCAGCCGGACCGCCGGGTACGTCAGCGCGCGTACCGGGTCGGCCGGCGGGGGCGGCAGCGGGAGCGAGTCGACCGGGTGGAGCGTCTCGCCGGTGATGCCGAGCGGCTCCCGGCTGGTGGCCAGCACCCGCAGTTCCGGGCAGGCGCCGAGCAGCCGGTCGGCGAGGGTGGCGGCAGCATCGATGACGTGTTCGCAGTTGTCCAGCAGGAGCAGCATCGGGCGGGATCCGATCGCGCCGGCCAATCGGCTGGTCGGGTCCGTCGCCTCGGTGGCCGGTACCCGACTGCGGGTGGCGGCGAGGAGGCCCTGCTCGCGCAGCCCGAGTACCTGGAGGATGGTCTGCGGCACCTCGGCGCCGTCGGTCACCGGGGCGAGTTCGACCAGCCACAGGCCGTCGCGGACGCGGCCGGAGAGGGTACGCGCCGACTCGATCGCCAGCCGGGTCTTGCCGGCGCCGCCCGGACCGGTCAGGGTCACCAGCCGCGACCCGGCGAGGAGTTCGGTGACCCGCCTGATCTCCAGCTCCCGGCCGACGAAGCTGGTCAGCGGCGTCGGCAGGTTGTCGGCCGCCCTGCCACCGGGCCGCGCCCCGCCATCCCGAAGCTGCTCGCCGTCGTGGTCCGGGCGCCCTCCGGTGTCCTCCCGGAGCAGTTCGAGGTGCAGCGCGGCGAGTTCGGGGGCGGGTTCGGTGCCGAGGGTCTCCGCCAGGATCCGCCGCAGCCGGGCGTACGCGGCCAGCGCCTCGGCGGGGCGGCCGGTGGCCCGCAGTGCCTGGATGAGCTGCCCGGTGAAGCGTTCCCGGACCGGATGAGCCTCGGTCAGGGCGCGCAGTTCCGGTACCAGCACGGCGGCCTCGCCGGTGGCCAGTCGGGCGTCGATCCGCTCCTCGATCGCGGTCAGCCGCAGTTCGTCGAGCCGGGCCGCCGGCCCCCGGGCGAACCCGGACTGCGCGACGTCGACCAGCGCGGGCCCCCGCCAGAGGCCGAGCGCCTCGGCCAGCACCTCGGCGGCACCCGGCGGATCGGAGCGGAGCAGCGTACGCCCGGCGCCGAGCAGCCGTTCGAACCTGCGTACGTCCACCGCGTCCGGTCCGACCGCCAGCCGGTAGCCGGTCGGGTGCGACTCGATCGCCGCCTCCGGCACGGTACGCCGGAGCCGGGAGACCAGTGCCTGCAGGGCGTTCGCCGCTCCCGCCGGTGGTTCGCCCTCCCACAGCCCGTCGATCAGCCGGCCGGTGTCGACGACCCGGTCGGTGTCCAGCGCGAGCAGGATCAGCAGCCGGCGTAGCCGCGGACCGCTGACCGGCACCGGTGCCCCGCTGTCGGCCGTGACCTCCAGCGGCCCGAGCATGGCGATCTGCACGCGGTCGATTGTGCCTGGCGCGGTCACCGGACAGCTTCCGATATCAGCCGGCGCTCCCGGCCACCCGCCGCCCAGGCGCCCCTCGATCAGCGGTCAGACGTCCGGCTTGTCGCCCTCCCGGGGTGGTTCGCTGTCCCGGCGCCGCAGCTCGTCCTCCCGTCGGCGGAGGTCCTGTTCCCAGCGGTCGAGCAGCTCGCGGTCCCGCTTCGACCGCTCGTTGTCCAGCGAGCGCAGGAACTCCGGGTCGTCGTCGGGAGCGAGTGGCGCCCGGCTGTCCCGGCCGCCGGCCGGACGGCCGCCGGCCACCGGCCGCTCGGCGCTGACCGGGCGGCCGGCGACGAACCAGGCGATCGATCCGATCAGCGGGAAGAACAGGATGATCAATACCCAGGCGAACCGGGGCAGTGCGCGGATCTCGTCGTCCTCGGCCGAGAGGCAACTGATCAGTGCGAAGACGGCAAGGATGAGTTGCCCGATGGCGAGGAGCGCGTAGAGGCGGACCATCTCGCCATGATGACGCACCCGGTCCCGTCAGCGCATCGACGCCAGCACCAGCAGCAGGCCGAGTACGGCGAAACCGGCGGTGACCAGGGCGGTCACCGGCAGCGCCCGACCCGGGTGGCTCCGCCGGCCGGCCACCTTCGGAAAGGTCGCCACCAGTACGCCGGCCCAGCCCAGTCCGGCCAGTACGACGACCACCGCGCCGACCGTCCCGTACGGCAGCGCCAGCCGGGCGGTGAGTACGGCCACCACGCCGACCGCCAGTGCGGTACGCCGCCAGGCCAGTCGGGTCCGCTCACCGGCCAGCCCGACGTCCCGCCCCGGCG
Organism: Plantactinospora endophytica; assembly: GCF_016862915.1. Classification (GTDB taxonomy): domain Bacteria; phylum Actinomycetota; class Actinomycetes; order Mycobacteriales; family Micromonosporaceae; genus Plantactinospora; species Plantactinospora endophytica. Next base: position 154,572 of record NZ_BONW01000004.1, read on the forward strand.
GCGTGGACTTCCCGCTCACCGCCAGCAGCTCACGGGTTCCGGACGCCCTGCACCACCACCGCCACCATGAGCAGTACGGCGCCGAGCCCGACCAGCAGGGCGAGTACGGCGGGGAACCGCGAGGCGGGCAGTTCGTCGCCGAGTCGGATGGCCCGCTCGGTACGGGCCCAGTGGTCGACCGCGCGGACCGCCACCGTGCCGCCGAGCAGCAGCAGGGCGATGGCGAGCGCCTCGCGCAGGTGCGGGACCGGCATCGGCGGCAGGAACTGCGCGACGGCGAGCCCACCGGCGATCAGCGCCAGCCCGGTACGCAGCCAGGCCAGGAAGGTGCGCTCGTTGGCGAGCGAGAAGCGGTAGTCCGGCGTCTCGCCGACCTCCCGCAGCTCGCGCGGGTCGAACCACCGCCGGACCGCCTCGTACACGTTCGGAGATTATCCGGTGGACGTCGGCCGTAGCCTGGGCGGGTGACAGACCTCGACGCCGATCTGCTGCGTACGGCCTACGACAACCAGTTGCGGGCCCGCCCGCCGGAGCCGGTACCGCCGGGGGTGACGCTGGAGCAGGACGGTCCGCTGCTGCGGATCGAAGGGCTGGACCGGGGCGGCTTCCTCACCTACCGCGACCTCGGCGGGCTGACCGGGGCGGCACTGGACGAGTTGATCGCCCGGCAGCGGGACCACTTCGCCGGGCTGGGCCAGTCGGTCGAGTGGAAGCTGCACGGCCACGACCAGCCGGCCGACCTGCCTGACCGGCTGGCCGCCGCCGGGTTCGTGCCGGAGGAGCGGGAGACCGTCGTGATCGGTCCGGTCGCGTCGCTGGCGGCGACGCTGCCGGTGCCACCAGAGGGGGTACGCCTGCGTGAGGTGACCGACCGCGCGGACCTGGACCGGATCGCGGAGCTGAAGTTGCGGGTCTGGGGTGGTGACGACGACGGGAGCTGGCTGGCCGACGGGCTGGAGCGGGAGTTGGCCGCCGGTGCCGAGCTGGACCAGCCGCCGCTGACCATCGTGGTCGCCGAGACCGACGACGAGCTGGTCAGCGCCGCCTGGGTACGGTTCGTGCCCGGGACCCGGTTCGCCACCCTGTGGGGCGGGGCGACGTTGCCGCACTGGCGCCGCCGGGGCATCTACCGGTCGCTGTTGGCCCACCGGGCCCGACTGGCCGACGCCCGGGGCTTCAACCTGTTGCAGGTGGACGCCTCCGAGGACAGTCGGCCGATCCTCCAGCGGCTCGGCTTCGTCGCGGTCACCACCACCACGCCGTACGTCTACACTCCGAATTCGTGACGCAACCGCTGACCGAGGAGGAGCGGGCGACCCTGAAGGGCGCCGCGTTCGGTGCGGTCTTCCTGGTGTCGAGTGCCGAACCGGGCGCGTTCTCCATGATCAAGGAGAGTCTCGCCGCGTCCAACGCGTTTGCCGGCACCACCGGCCTGGTCCGGGAGCTGCTCACCACCGGTGGTCTGCCCCGGCTCCCCGGCGGGTCGCCGGCCGAGGTGCCGGCGACGGTGCTGCCGGCGCTGCGCCGGTCGGTCGAGATCCTCCGGTCGAAGGCTCCGGACGAGGTGGCCAGTTTCCGGTCGGCGGTGTTGCGGGCGACCGAGGAGGTGGCCCGGGCGCACGACGGGATCAGCCCGAGCGAGGCGGCGATGATGGCGACCGTCCGCGAGGCGCTCGACGCGGCGGGCTGACTCCACGGGTACGGTCCGGGTGGGTCGGGCGACGGTGAGCCGGGTCACTCCGGCACGGCCGGAGCCCTAAGCTACTTGCGGGTAACATTGGCCGTAAGTAACGCCACACCTTCTCGTACGCCAGGGCGTCGGTCGTCAGTTGACCGATCGTTAAGGAACGCGGGAGGCTGCTCCCGAGCAATCGTGCAACCGGTCGGGATCGCCACGAACAGCGGGGATCGCCAACAACAGGAGGGTCGTCGAAGCGCGATGAACATCGTCGTACTCGTCAAGCAGGTGCCCGACTCGGGCGCGGACCGCAACCTGCGCAGTGACGACAACACCGTCGACCGGGGGTCGGCAAACAACGTCATCAACGAGATGGACGAGTACGCCATCGAGGAGGCGTTGCGGATCAAGGAGGCGCACGGCGGCGAGGTGACCGTGCTGACCATGGGCCCGGAGAAGGCCGCCGAGTCGATCCGCAAGGCGCTGTCGATGGGGCCGGACAAGGCCGTGCACGTGCTCGACGACGCCCTGCACGGCTCCTGCGCGGTGGCCACCTCCAAGGTGCTCGCCGCGGCGCTCGGCCAGCTCGGCGCCGACCTGGTCCTCTGCGGTGCCGAGTCGACCGACGGCCGGGTGCAGGTGATGCCGCACATGCTGGCCGAGCGGCTGGGCATCGCCGCGCTGACCGGCGCCCGCAAGCTGACCGTGGACGGCGACAACCTCACGGTGGAGCGGCAGACCGAGGAGGGCTACGAGGTGGTCGCCGCCGCGACCCCGGCCGTGGTCTCGGTCTGGGACACCATCAACGAGCCCCGCTACCCCTCCTTCAAGGGCATCATGGCGGCCAAGAAGAAGCCGGTGCAGACGCTCTCCCTCGCCGAGCTGGGCATCGGAGCCGACGAGGTGGGCCTGGCCGGGGCCACCAGCACGGTGCTCGCGCACAGCCGCCGTCCGGAGCGGTCCGGTGGCGAGCGGTTCACCGACGACGGCAGCGGCGGTACGAGGCTGGTCGAGTTCCTCGCCACCGAGAAGTTCGTCTGAGTACGACCGGGAATCAGGAGGAATGATCATGTCTGAGGTTCTCGTCGTCGTCGAGGCGACCCGCGAATTCGGCGTCAAGAAGGTCACGCTCGAACTGCTCACCCTCGCCCGCGAGCTGGGTACGCCGGCCGCGGTGGTGCTCGGCGGTCCCGGTGCCGCCGCCGCGCTCGGCGACAAGCTGGGCGAGTACGGCGCGGAGAAGATCTACGCGGCCGAGCACGAGGAGATCGACGGCTACCTGGTGGCGCCGAAGGCGACCGTACTGGCCGAGCTGGTCCGCCGGGTACAGCCGGCCGCCGTACTGCTCGCCGCCAGCCAGGAGGGCAAGGAGATCGCCGCCCGACTGGCGGTCAAGCTGGACAACGGCGTACTCACCGACGTGGTCGGACTGGCCGCCGACGGCACCGCCACCCAGGTCGCCTTCGCCGGCTCGACCATCGTCACCTCGAAGGTCACCCGAGGGCTGCCGCTGGTCGCCCTGCGGCCGAACTCGGTCACCCCGAGCCCGGCCGCCGCCACGCCCACCGTCGAGCAGCTCGACGTCGCGCTCGGCGGCGCCGACAAGCTCGCCCGGGTGGTGGAGCGGGTGGCCGAGCAGAAGGGCAGCCGGCCGGAGCTGACCGAGGCGTCGGTGGTGGTCTCCGGCGGGCGCGGTGTCGGCAACGCCGACAACTTCAAGCTGGTGGAGGAGCTGGCCGACCTGCTCGGCGGCGCGGTCGGCGCGTCCCGGGCGGCCGTCGACTCCGGCTTCTACCCGCACCAGTTCCAGGTCGGCCAGACCGGCAAGACCGTCTCGCCGCAGCTCTACGTGGCGCTCGGCATCTCCGGCGCGATCCAGCACCGGGCCGGCATGCAGACCTCGAAGACGATCGTCGCGGTGAACAAGGACGCCGAGGCGCCGATCTTCGAGCTGGCCGACTTCGGCGTGGTCGGCGACCTCTTCAAGGTCGTACCGCAGGCCGCCGAGGAGATCCGCAAGCGGCGGTAGCCGGCGGGCGCCGTCGGCGGTGACCACGTCGGCGGCGACTGTGTGACCTGCGATACCCGGCCGGGGCGCCCCAGGGGCACCCGGCCGGGTTCCGTTGCTGGTTGGGCCGGGTCGGGTCGGCCTGCCCCGGGCGGCGATCCGGCAGGGCCGGCCCGGCCGGCCGAGTGAGCGGCCCATTTCCTGGCATTAGGCTGGACGCTGATGACTTACCTTGATCACGCGGCCACCACTCCGATGCTCGAAGAGGCGTTGGAGGCGTACGCCGCGACCGCTCGCGAGGTCGGCAACCCCTCGTCACTGCACGCTGCCGGACGGTGTGCCCGGCGCCGGGTGGAGGAGTCCCGCGAGCGGGTCGCCGCGGCCCTGGGCGCCCGGCCGTCCGAGGTCGTCTTCACCGGCGGCGGCACCGAGAGCGACAACCTCGCGGTCAAGGGCATCTTCTGGGCGCGGCGGGCCGCCGACCCGGGCCGGAGCCGGGTGGTGGCCAGCGCTGTCGAGCACCACGCGGTGCTGGACTCGGTCGAGTGGCTGGCCGGCCGGGAGGGCGCGACCGCGCACTGGCTGCCGGTCGACCAGACGGGCCGGCTCGACCCCGACCGGCTGGCCGCCGAGCTCGACGCGCACGCCGCCGAGGTCGCCCTGGTCACCGCCATGTGGGCGAACAACGAGGTGGGCAGCGTCCAGCCGGTGGCCGCGCTCGCCGAGGTGGCCGCCGCGTACGGGATTCCGTTCCACACCGACGCGGTGCAGGCGGTCGGCCAGGTGCCGGTCGACTTCGCCGCCAGCGGGGTGGCCGCACTGACCGTCACCGGGCACAAGCTCGGCGGACCGGTCGGGGTGGGCGCGCTGCTGCTCGGCCGGGACGTCGCCTGCACCCCGGTGCTGCACGGCGGCGGGCAGGAGCGGGACGTCCGGTCCGGCACCCTCGACGCCGCCGGGATCGTCGCGTTCGCCGTCGCGGTGGAGATCGCGGTCAAGGCCCAGCAGGAATACTCGGCCCGGGTCGCCGCGCTCCGCGACGACCTGGTGGCCCGGGTCCGGCAGGCGGTGCCGGAGGCGCTCTACAACGGCGACCCGACCGACCGGCTGCCCGGCAACGCGCACTTCTCCTTCCCCGGCTGCGAGGGGGACGCCCTGCTCATGCTGCTGGACGCGCAGGGGATCGCCTGCTCGACCGGGTCGGCCTGCTCGGCCGGGGTGGCCCAGCCCTCGCACGTACTGCTGGCGATGGGTGCCGACGACGACCGGGCCCGGTCGTCGCTGCGCTTCTCGCTCGGGCACACCTCGACCGCCGAGGACGTCGACGCGCTGGTCGCCGCGCTGCCCGGGGTCGTCGAGCGGGCCCGCCGGGCCGGTGCGATCAAGTCCGCCCGGGGCTGACTCGTCCCGGCCGGTGCCTGCTGTCCCGGCCCGTCCGTCCGGGTGCTGTAGGGCTCGACCGGCCTGCCTCGGTGCTGACCGTCCCGACCGGGCCTGCCTCGGTGCTGACCGTTCCGGCTCTTCTCGCCGCTCGGGCTCGACCTCCGGCTGCGGCCCGCCGGGGTGGTGGCCGGCAGGGTCCGGCGGCCGGGCCGGCTACGCTCGTCGGGTGGAGGGGATGGACCGGTGAGGGTACTGGCAGCGATGTCCGGCGGGGTCGACTCGGCGGTCGCCGCCGCGCGGGCGGTGGAGGCGGGTCACGACGTCACCGGCGTGCACCTGGCGTTGGCCCGTAATCCGCAGACGTACCGGACCGGGGCCCGGGGCTGTTGCACCCTGGAGGACTCCCGGGACGCCCGGCGGGCGGCTGACGTGCTCGGCATCCCGTTCTACGTGTGGGACCTGGCCGACCGGTTCCACGAGGATGTGGTGGAGACCTTCGTCGCCGAGTACGCGGCGGGGCGTACCCCGAACCCCTGCCTGCGCTGCAACGAGAAGATCAAGTTCGCCGCCGTACTGGACCGGGCGGTGGCGCTCGGCTTCGACGCGGTGGTCACCGGTCACCACGCCCGGCTCGGCCCGGACGGGCTGCTCCGGCGAAGCGTCGACCTGGCCAAGGACCAGTCGTACGTGCTGGCGGTGCTCACCCGCGAGCAACTCGACCGGTCGATCTTCCCGCTCGGCGACTCGACCAAGGCACAGGTACGCGAGGAGGCGGCCCGCCGGGGCCTCGCCGTCGCCGACAAGCCCGACTCGCACGACATCTGCTTCATCGCCGACGGCGACACCCGGGGCTTCCTCGCCGACCGGCTGGGCGAGGCGCCCGGCGAGATCGTCGACGCCCGCACCGGTGCGGTGGTCGGCGCGCACAGCGGCGCGTACGCCTACACGGTGGGCCAGCGCAAGGGGCTGTCGCTCGGGGTACCGGCCCCGGACGGGAAGCCCCGGTACGTCCTCTCGATCACCCCGAAGACCAACACCGTGACGGTCGGCCCGGCCGAGGCGCTGGAGGTGTCCACGGTGGCCGCCGAGCGTCCGGTCTGGACCGGCGGTCCCGCCCCGGACGCCGCGCTCGACTGCGAGGTGCAGTTGCGGGCACACGGCCAGGTGGTGCCGGCCACCGTCCGGCTCGACGGTGCGGAGCTGCGCGCCGAGCTGCGCGAGCCGGTCCGGGGGGTGGCGGCCGGGCAGGCGATCGTGGCGTACCGGCCCGATCCGGCCGGCGACGTGGTACTCGGCTCGGCCACCATCAGCGCGACCGCCTGAGCAGCCGGCCCGGCCGGCGTCACCGGACCCGTGGACCCTCCGGGGCGTCGACCTGACCAGCCCGCTCGGTCGGTCGAAGTGGCGGCGGTGGTCGGCGGATGACCGCCGGTCGCACTCGTCCGCCGGGCCGCTGCGCGACGCTTCCCGGGAATGTTCGTTCGGCCCGAACCCCGGCGTCGCCCCGTGATACGAATACCGGGGCGGACCAGGCAAGGCGGATGAATTGGCGGAGGGGCGGCGACCGGAACGGTCGGGACCGGCACGGCTGCTCCGCCAGCGCGAGCACTCCCGTCAGGCGTCCTTCCTCGAACTCTTCTTCGACCTGGCCTTCATCGTCTCGTTCACCCTGCTCTCCACCCGCCTGGTCGGTGACCTCGACTGGCGCAACACCGGGCAGACGCTGATCCTGCTGGCCGCCATCTGGTGGTTGTGGGTGGCCACCGCCTGGTCGACGGACTGGTTCAACCCGAACGAGCCGCTGATCCGGCTCCTCGTCGTCAGCATCATGTTCGTGGGCCTGGTGGCGTCCGCCGCCATCCCGGAGGCGTACGGCCGGCACGGGCTGCTGTTCGCCGGGGCGTACGTCCTGGTCCACCTCGGCCGGGCCGCGCTGCTGCTGCCGGCGCTGCGCGGTCATCCGATCCAACGCCGGAGCATGCTGGTCGCGGTCTGGTTCACGGTCTCGGCGGTTCCGTGGATGGCCGGGGCGGTCCTGACCGGGGCGGCCCGGGAGATCCTCTGGCTGGTGGCGATCCTGATGGACTACTTCATCGCCTCGCAGGGCTGGCCGGTGCCCTGGCTCGGGCGCCTGCAACCGGCGCAGTTGCGGGTGGTCGGCGAGCACCTCTCCGAGCGGTACCAGCAGATCTACATCGTCGCGCTGGGCGAGATCATCCTGGTCGGCGGCCTGACGTACGCCCGGGAGGGGGCGGGGCTGACCCAGACCGTGGCACTCGCCCTCGCCTTCGGCAACGCCGGACTGATGCTGTGGATGTACTTCGTGCCGGTCGGCGGGCGGCTCAGCGGGGCGATCGAACGCAACCAGCCCCGGGGTGCCGTCTACGCGGCGTACTTCCACGCGATCATGATCGCCGGAACGGTGCACACCGCGGTCGGTGCCGAGCTGATGATCATGCACCCGCTCGACGAGACCCGGGCCTCCTGGTCGCTGACGATCGTCGCCGGTGCCGTGCTGTTCCTGGTCGGGCGGACGCTGATGGGCCGCCTGGTCTACGCCCATCCGATCCGGCGCAGCGTCGCGGCGTTGGTTCTCCTGCTGGCCGCCGTCCCGGGCCTGGTCCGGCTCCCGCCCCTGGCGGTGGGTGCGGTGACCTTCACCGTGCTGTTCTGCGTGCTCGTCGTCTACGTCTACCTGCCCAGCCGCAACGAGCGCGTCGCCCGGCGCCGGGAGGCACGGCGCCAGGAGCGCGAGACCGAGCAGGAGGAGCGGGACGTCGAGCGCGAGGAGCGGGCGGCGGAACGGGAGGAGCGGGAAACGGAACGGCAGGAGGACGAGGACGAGCGCCGGTAGGCCGTGGCGGAGCGGCGAGCGGACGAGGAGACGCGGGAACAGCGGCGGGTGGACGAAGTGCAGCGGGAGCAGCGGCGGGACGGCGCTGGCGTGGGGCCGGACGGGGAGGAGGCCGACGGCCGCCCGGCGCCGGGATAACCTGCCGACGTGACCGATCAACAGCAGACGGCGGAAGCGGCGGGGACGACCGGACCAGGATGGCCGTGGCCGGCCGGAGCGGCGACCGGCATCGGGTCGATGCCCGGTACCGAGATCGCCGAGGCGCAGCGGATCGTGCTCGGCGAGCTGCCCGTACCGCACCTGCCCGAGCTGCCTGGCCGAGGGCCCGGCGCCGACCTGGTGGGCCGGAGCGCCGGGCTGCTGGTGGACCTGCCGGTCGAGCTGTACGCCGCCCGGTGGCGGATCGCCGGCCGCCCGGGGCGGGACCTGCGCAACGCCCTCGACCTGCTGGAACGTGACCTGGACCAGATGACCGAGCAGGCCGGTGAGTTCACCGGCACGTTCAAGGTCCAGGCGGCCGGTCCGCTCACCCTGGCGGCCAGCGTCGAGTTGCCGGTCGGCGGCCGGATGCTCCGCGACCCGGGCGCGGTCAGGGAACTCGCCGAGTCGCTCGCCGACGGGCTGCGCGAACACGTGGCGCAGGTCCGCCGCCGGCTGCCCCGGGCCACGGTTCTGCTGCAACTGGACGAGCCGGCGCTGCCGGCCGTACTGGCCGGGCGGATTCCGACCGAGAGCGGGCTGGGGGCGTACCGGCCGGTCGAGTCGGGGACGGCGACCGGACTGCTCCGTCGGGTGGTGTCGGCGGCCGGAGCGCCGGTCGTGCTGCACTGCTGCGCCCGGGACGTACCCCTGGAACTTGTCCGGTCCACCGGCGCGGTCGCGGTCGCGCTCGACCTGGCCCTGCTGGACAAGCTGGATCCGGTCGGCGAGGCGATCGACGCGGGGCTCGGCCTCTTCGCCGGGGCCGCGCCGACGCTGCCGCCGACGGCCGGGCGCGGGCCGTCGTCGGCCCAGGTCGCCGACCGGGTACGCCAGCTCTGGGACCGGCTCGGCTTCCCTCGGGCCCGGCTGGCGGAGCAGGTGGTGGTGACCCCCGCCTGCGGGCTGGCCGGCGCCACCGACGAGTACGCCCGGACCGTGCTGACCGCCTGCCGGGACGCGGGCCGCCGACTCGCCGAGGAGTAGGTTTTTCTGTCACATTCCATGGGCAGGATGGACCCATGATTGGTCAACTGCGTTCTGTGGTCATCGACTGCCCGGACCCGCGGGCCCTGGCCGGCTTCTATTCCGAGGTGCTCGGGCTGCCGATCGACGATCGCGGTGCCGACGACGAGGACGGCTGGGTGGTGCTCGGCGGCGGTCCCGGGCAACATCCCCGGCTGGCCTTCCAGCGCGCGGTCAACCTGCGCGAGCCGCGCTGGCCCGATCCGGACCGCCCGCAGCAGTTCCATCTCGACGTCACCGTCGAGGACGTCGACGCGGCCGAGGCGAAGGTGCTGGCGCTCGGCGCCACCCGGTTGCCCGGCTCGGGCGAGGGCTTCCGGGTCTACGCCGACCCGGCCGGCCACCCGTTCTGCCTCTGCTGGGACGACTGAGCGGTCCGTCGGGCGGGTGGCGGCTCCGGGACCGCTCGGGGAGGATGGCCGCCATGCACGATCAGGTTGCCGCGCCGACCCCCGCCCGCGCCTCCGGTTCGCTGTTCGGGCTGGCCTACGGTGACGCGCTCGGCGGGCCGACCGAGTTCCTGCCGGTCGCCGAGATCCAGCGGCGGTACGGCCCGGACGGTCCCCGCGAGCTGACCGGGCAGCCGGCGCGGGTCACCGACGACACCCAGATGGGACTGGCGGTCGGCTGGGCCCTGCACGACGCCGGCCCGGCGGTCACCCCCGAGGTGCTGGAGCCGCTGCTCCGGCAGCGCTTCGTCGCCTGGGCACAGAGCCCGGAGAACAACCGCGCCCCCGGGATGACCTGTCTGCGTGCCTGCGGCGGACTGGCCGACGGGCTGCGCTGGCAGGCGGCGACGGTGGCCGACTCGAAGGGGTGCGGCGCCAACATGCGGGTCACCCCGGTCGGCCTGATCCCCGGGTACGACCTGGACACGCTCGCCGGAGTCGCCCAGTTGCAGGCCGGGCTGACCCACGGTCATCCGACCGGGCTGGCCGCGAGCGAGTTGACCGCGTACGCGGTCCGGGTGCTGCGGGACGGTGCCGCGCTGACCGAGTTGCCCGGCCTGCTGCGGGATCGGGCGCAGCGGCAGCGCGCCGTCTACCGGGCGGACTGGCTCGGCGACCTGTGGCAGCGGCCGGCGGTCGACGACCCGGTCACCTTCATCAGCCGAGGCTGGGACGAGTGCCTCGGCGTGCTCGACGCGCTCGACGCGGCACTGGCGTCGCCCGACGACGGGACCGACGCGTGCGCGGCCACCGGTGCGGGCTGGATCGCCGAGGAGGCGCTGGCCACCGCCCTGTTCTGCGCGATCCGGCACCACGACGACCCGGTGTCGGCCCTGGCCAGGGCGGCCACCACCTCCGGCGACTCCGACTCGATCGCCTGCCTGGCCGGCGCGTTCGTCGGCGCGGCGTACGGGATGTCGGCCTGGCCCGCCGACTGGCGCGACCGGATCGAGTACGCCGACCAGCTCGCCGCCCTCGGCGCCGCCTGGGACTGAACCGCCCCGTCCCGGCCCGCTTATCCCGGTACGACGGCGTCGGCCGGGGACTCGGTCGGCCGCGTTTCCGGCTGCCCCGATCCGAGCTGCCCCGGAGCGGGTTGTTCCGGGTCGGGTTGCCGGGGCAGTTCGCGGCGGGTACGGACCGGTGAGACGAAGACGGGTAGGAAGGCCGTGGCCAGCAGCGCGGCACCCACCCACAGGGTGACCCGTACGCCGACCAACTCGCCGAGCAGTCCGGCCACGGCCGCGCCGAGGGCGAGGGCGCCGGTGAGCAGGAACCGGAAGGTGGCGTTCACCCGGCCGAGCAGGGCGTCCGTGGTCATCCGCTGCCGCAGGCTGACCCCGAGCACGTTGTCCAGACCGATCTTGGACATCGCCAGCAGCCAACCGGCGCCGGCCAGCCACCACCACGGTCCCCGGTCGACGGTCGGCACCAGCAGGGCTGCGGGCGCCATGCAGATTCCGGCGAGCCCGAGGGCGCGACCGTGGCCGAGTCGGCGGGCGACCGGCCGGGCGCACCGGGCGCCGAGCAGCAGGCCGACCCCGCCGGCCGCCCAGAACAGGCCGAGTGCGCCGGCCGGCAGGTCGAGGTCGCGGACGAACAGTACCGGCAGCATGGTGTTGATCATTTGTGAGCCGAGGTTGCCGACCGCTGCGGTGAGCGCGAGGGCCCGGAGTTCCGGGTTGCCGAAGACGTGCCGGAGTCCCTCTCCGATCTGCCTGCCCAGCCCGGCGGGTCGGTCCGGTCGGGGCGGCGGCGGAACAGGGCCGATGGCGGTGAGCCGGAGCGCCGACCCGAGGTGGCTGACGGCGGCGCAGGCCACCGCGACGGGTGCGGTGAGGAGCTGGACGAGGCCGCCGCCCGCGCCCCGCCCGGCGACGTTGGCGACGGCGATCAGGCTCACCACGGCGGCGTTCGCCTGCACCAGGCCCGCGCGGCCGACCAGCCGGGGGAGCACGCTCTGCGAGCCGACGTCGAAGAAGACGGTCGCGGCGCCGGTGAGCAGTACGACGACGTAGAGCTGACCGAGCGTGAGGGCGTCCAGCCACCAGGCCAGCGGGATCGAGCCGAGCAGCCCGGCGCGGGCCAGGTCCGCCGCGATCAGCACCCGTCGTTGGCGCATCCGGTCCAGCCAGGCTCCGGCGGGCAGGCCGATGAGCAGGAAGGCGGCGGTGCCGAGGGTGGCGAGCGCCCCGACCTCGCCGGGGCTGGCGTGCAGCGCGGCGACGGCGATGAGCGGGACGGCGACGTACCCGACGTTGGTGCCGAGCTGGCTCAGCGTGGTGGCGGTGAACAGGGTACGGAAGGCGGCGATCCGCCACGGGGAGTGCGGGTGCATGGTCCGTTCGTCCGGCGCGTTCGTTCGGTGTGTGTTCAGTTCGCGTGTTCGGTCGAGGCGGGGACGGGCACCGTGCGGCCGGGCTGGTGCGTGCCGTCCGGGGTCCGGGGCCGGAACCGGGTGAGACCGACCCCGAGGAGTACGACGGTCATGCCGGTGACGACCCGCGCGCTGAGCTGTTCGGCGAGCACGATCGCGCCCAGCGCCACCGAGACCACCGGGAGCAGGTACCCGACGGTGGCGGCGGTGGTCGGCCCCTCCTCGGCGATCAGTCGGTAGTTGAGGTGGAACGTGATCCCGGTACCGAAGACGCCCAGCACGACCACGGCGGCCAGCGCGGTCGGGGTGGGTGCGGTCGGTGCCGTCGGCGCGGCGGCCAGCGCCGGCACGGCCAGCCCGGTCGCGGCGAGGAGTTGGGCGGCGGAGAGCGCGAGCGGACCGGTCCGCCGCCCGGTGAGGTGTCGGGCCATGTAGGCGAACGCGACGGCGTAGCTGGCCGCCGCGCCGAGCAGGGCAAGGGCGCCCGGGCTGGTCAGCCCGTGTTGCCGCCAGGGCGCGAAGATCAGCAGGGTACCGGCGAAGCCGAGCAGCAGACCGGCGAGCCGGAGCGGGTGACCGGCCCGCTCGCTGCCGAGCACGAGCCCGATCAGCAGTGACCAGAGCGGCGTGGTGGCGTTGAGTACGCCGGCCACGCCGGAGTCGACCGTCTGCTCGCCGACGCCGAAGAGGAAGAACGGCAGGGCGTTGCAGAACAGCGCCGCCACCACGAGATGTCCCCAGGTCCGGCGGTCACGCGGCAACCGTTGGCGGGCGGCACGGGCCAGCAGGAGCAGGACGGTGGCGCCGAGGGCGCAGCGGGCGGCGGTGATCTGGATCGGGGTCAGGCCGCCGTTGAGGGCGAGTTTGATCCAGAGGAAGCCGGAGCCCCAGAGCAGGGCGAGGACGGCCATCCGGAGAACGGTCCTGAGCTGGCCGCTGCGCACGTACGCCTCCTGTCGGGTGGTCGGGTTCCACCGTGGCCCGGACCGCTGTTGTTAGACAAGAGAAAAGATCTGCACGCGGTGTTAAGCTGCCCTACATGCTCGACGTACGCCGGTTGCAGGTGCTGCGGGCGGTGGTGACCAGCGGATCCGTCACCGCCGCCGCACGCGGGCTGGGTTACACGCCGTCGGCGGTCAGCCAGCAGATGGCGGCGCTGGAGAAGGAGGCCGGGATCGCGCTGCTGGAGCGGACCGGGCGGGGCGTCCGGCCCACCGAGGCCGGCCGGGTGCTCACCGAGCACGCCGCCGAGATCGACCGGCACGTCGCCGAGGCGGAGAGCGCGCTGGCCGACCTGCGGGCTGGCCGGGCCGGGCGGGTCACGGTCGGCTACTTCGCCACCGCCGGAGCCGCCCTGGTGGCCCCCGCGCTGGCCGAACTACGCCGCGACCACCCCGGCGTACGGGTCGAGCTGCGGCTGACCGACCCCGAGGATCCACTGCTGGAGGTACGCGCCGGCCGGGCCGACCTGGCGCTCGTGGTCCGCCCGCCGGACCGGCCGCCGGTGGACGGGATCCGTTTCCTGCGGCTGTGCGACGACGGCTACCGGGCGGTGTTGCCCGCCCGGCATCCGCTGGCGAGTCGCCGGGTCCTCGACCTGGCCGAGTTGGCCGGCGAGCCGTGGGTCGGCAGCGAGTGGCCGGGTCCGTGCCTGGACACCATCCTGGACGCCTGCGCCTCGGCCGGCTTCCGCCCCGAGTTCGCGGTGCAGAGCGAGGACTACGCCACCGCCCAGGGTTTCGTCGCCGCCGGGCTCGGCGTCAGCCTGGTGCCGGAACTGGGGCTGGGCAACCGACATCCGGCCGTGGCCGTCCGCCGGGTCCGCAACCCCGAGCCGGTACGGGCGATCTACGCTGCGATCCGCGAGTCGGCGCCGGCCCAACCCGCCGTGCACGGACTGCTCGACGCGCTGCGCCGGGCCGCCGCCCCGGAGCCGGCCACGAGCTGACGGCACCGGACCGGCCGTGGTCGGGGGTGGCGGAGCAGCGGTCGGGCCGGGGCGGTTCGGGCCGGCTGCGGTGTGCGTACCGGGGGCGGCGGTTACGTTTGCGGGGAGGTCGAGGAGGTCGAGGTGTCCGAGGAAAGCATTCCGCAGCAGGTCAGCGCCGAGCAGGAGGCGGCGGCCGGCGAGGAGCCGACGGCCGGGGCGCGGGACCGGCACGCCGAGCTGAGCACCGAGATCACCGACCACCAGTACCGCTACTACGTGCTCGACGCGCCGATCGTCTCGGACGCCGAGTTCGACACGCTGCTGCGCGAGTTGGAGGCGCTGGAGGAGCGCTATCCGGCGCTGCGTACCCCGGAGTCGCCGACCCAGCGGGTGGGCGGCACCTTCTCCACGCTGTTCACCCCGGTGCCGCACGTCGAGCGGATGATGTCGCTGGACAACGCGTTCACCCAGGAGCAGTTGACCGGCTGGGTGGAGCGGATCGAGCGGGACGCCGGAGGTCCGGTGGACTTCCTCTGCGAGCTGAAGGTCGACGGCCTGGCGATCAACCTCACCTACGAGCGGGGTCGGCTGGTCCGGGCCGCCACCCGGGGCGACACCCGGATCGGCGAGGACGTCACCGCGAACGTACGCACCCTGAAGGAGGTGCCGGAGCGGCTGACCGACGGCACCGAACCCGTACCCGAGCTGCTGGAGGTGCGGGGCGAGATCTACTTCCCGGTGGCCGCCTTCGCCGACCTGAACGCAGGACTTGTCGAGCAGGGGAAGGCGCCGTTCGCCAACCCCCGCAACGCGGCGGCGGGCAGCCTCCGGCAGAAGGACCCGAGGATCACCGCGAGCCGGCCGCTGCGGCTGGTCGTACACGGGCTGGGGGCGCGGGAGGGGTTCGCCCCGGTCACCCAGTCCGAGGCGTACGCGGCGCTGCGCGGCTGGGGGCTGCCGACCAGCGACCGCTGGCGGGTGGTGCCGGACCTGGCCGGCGTCCAGGACTACGTCGACCACTACGCCAAGCACCGGCACGACGTCGAGCACGAGATCGACGGGGTGGTGGTCAAGGTCGACCCGGTCGCCATCCAGGGCCGGCTCGGCTCCACCAGCCGGGCGCCCCGCTGGGCGATCGCCTTCAAGTACCCGCCGGAGGAGGTCACCACCGAACTGCTCGGCATCGAGGTGAACGTCGGCCGGACCGGCCGGGTCACCCCGTTCGCCGACCTGCGACCGGTGAAGGTGGCCGGCTCGACGGTGGCCCGGGCCACCCTGCACAACGCGCACGAGGTGGAGCGCAAGGGCGTGCTGATCGGCGACACGGTGGTGGTACGCAAGGCCGGTGACGTGATCCCGGAGGTGCTCGGCCCGATCGTCGAACTGCGGCCCGAGGGCGCCCGGAAGTTCGTGATGCCGACCCGCTGCCCGGCCTGCGGCACCGCGCTGGCGCCGTCCCGGGAGGCGGACGTGGACATCCGCTGCCCGAACACCCGGACCTGCCCGGCCCAGCTCCGGGAGCGGATCTTCTATCTGGCCAGCCGGGAGGCGCTGGACATCGAGGTGCTCGGCTTCAAGGCGGTCGGTGCGCTGCTCGACGCCGGGGTGATCGCCGACGAGGGGGACATCTTCGACCTGGACGCCGAGCGGCTGGGGCAGGTGCCGTTCTTCGTGAAGAAGGACGGCAGCCTCGGCCGGAACGCGCAGAAGCTGCTGGAGAGCCTCGCCGCCGCGAAGGACCGGCCGCTGGCCCGGGTGCTGGTGGCGCTCTCGATCCGGCACGTCGGCCCGACCGCCGCCGAGGCGCTGGCCCGGGAGTTCGGTTCGGTCGCGGCGATCGAGGCGGCCGGCGAGGAGGAACTGTCGGCGGTGGACGGTGTCGGCCCGACGATCGCGGTCAGCCTGCGTGAGTGGTTCGAGGTGGACTGGCACCGGGAGGTGCTGCGCAAGTGGGCCGAGGCGGGCGTACGGATGGCCGAGGAGCGGGTCGAGGCGGGTCCGCGCCCGCTGGAGGGGCTGACCGTGGTGGTGACCGGGACACTGTCGGAGTACACCCGGGACCGGGCGGCCGAGGAGGTGCGGGTCAGGGGTGGCAAGGTCAGCGGGTCGGTATCGAAGAAGACCGACTTCGTGGTGGTCGGCGACAACCCGGGATCGAAGGCGGAGAAGGCCGCCGCACTGAAGGTGCCTATGCTCGACGAGACCGGCTTCGCGGCGCTGCTCACGGAGGGCCCGGAGGCGGCGGGTAGGCTCGCAATCAGTGACGATTAGTAATGGATCGATCAGCAATCTGTAACTGAAATCGTCGGGCAAGATGCGCAGTATTTCAAGTTAGTCACGACTAGACCCGATTCGCGTCTGTCGCCCCCCACGCGGCCCGGGTCAGGGCGTTTCATGGGAGGCACGCCGCGCGGCAGCCGCCGCGCCCTGACCGGAAGGCTCGGGAGGTCCCATGGAGGCCGCCGCGCTGCGGAACTCCGTCCCTCCAGATCGGACGGCGCCGTTCTTCGGCTTCGTCTGGGCGGTCGTCGGCCTGGCCGTCGGGGTCTCCGCCGGGTCGCTGCTGACCCTGCCCGGCGAACTGGCCCGGCTGCCGCTGGCGTTCTGGCTGATGGCGGCGCTCGCGGTCACCTTCGACGCCCGCCCGTTCAGCCCGCACGCCGAGCGGCGGAGCATGTCCGTCTTCCCGTCGATCTGCTTCACCTTCGCCATCGCGCTGGAGTGGGGCCCGGGGCCGGCCATCGTGGTCCAGGCCGCCGCCGTGGTCGTCTCCGGCTGGCGGATGGGGTACGCCCCCTGGCGCACCGTCTTCAACATCGCCCAGTACGCCTGCGCGCTCGCCGCCGCCGACGCGGTGGTCCGGCTCGCCCCAGGCGCCGGCTTCGGAGTGACCGGTCGGCTCCGGCCGGTCGACGTCCTCCTCGCGATCGGTGCGGCCGGCGCCTGGCTGACCGTCAACCACGGCCTGGTCGCCAGCGCGGTACGGCTGCGCTTCGGCGGCCGGTGGTGGGCCCGGATCCGGCAGGGGCTCGGCTTCGAGCTGCTGGCCACCGGATCGCTGCTGCTGCTCGGCCCGGTGCTGGTCGCCGCCGCCCGGACCAGCCCGGCGCTGGTGCCGATGATGGTGCTGCCGCTCTACGCGGTCTCCCGGATGGCCCGGCTCTCCGCCGAACGCGAGCAACTCGCCCGGCTCGACCCGCTGACCGGCCTGGCCAACCGCGAGGCACTGCGCGCCGAGGTGACCGAGCAGGTGGCGATGCACGCCGAACTGGCCGGCAAACAGGCGCCGGGCGGCCAACTCGCGCTGCTGCTGCTCGACCTGGACCGCTTCAAGCACGTCAACGACGCCCTCGGGCACGCCGTCGGAGACCGGCTGCTGGTCGAGGTCGCCGCCCGGCTGACCGTGGCCGTACGGCCGCCGGACGTGATCGCCCGGCTCGGCGGGGACGAGTTCGCCATCCTGGCCACCCGGCTCGACGGGGTGGCGGACGCCCGGCGGGTCGCCGACCGGGTGGTCGGGGAACTGACCGATCCCGTACCGCTCGACGGGCTGCCGCTGGACGTCGGCGGCTCGATCGGGATCGCCCTCTATCCGGAGCACGGTGCCGACTTCGCCACCCTGATGCGGCACGCCGACGTGGCGATGTACGACGCGAAGCACCGGGGCGACCCGGTCGCGGTCTACGCCGCCGAGTCCGACCACAACTCGGCGGAGCGGCTGAGCCTCCTCGCCGACCTGCGTCGGGTACTGGAGAACGGCGCCGACGACGCAGGTGAGATCACCCTCTACTACCAGCCGCAGATCGCCATCGCCACCGGTGAGGTGGTCGGGGTGGAGGCGCTGCTGCGCTGGCGGCACCCCCGGCGCGGCATGGTCGACCCGGAGGAGCTGATCCGGGTCGCCGAGCAGAGCGCGGTGATGCGGCTGCTGACCCGTCGGGTCGTCGACGACGTGGTGGAGCAACTCGCCAAGTGGTCCGCCGCCGGGCTGGACCTGCGGGCGGCGGTCAACGTCAGCGTCCGCGACCTGCACACCGGGGAGATCGCCGACCAGATCGCGGAACGGCTCGCCCAGTACGGCGTACCACCGTCGCGGATCCAGTTGGAGATGACCGAGGGGGCGCTGATGGCCGACCCACGTCGGGTGCTGGCCACCATCACCCGACTGGACCGGATCGGGGTGGCGATCTCGCTCGACGACTTCGGCACCGGCTACTCGTCGATGCAACACCTGCGCCGGCTGCCGCTGGCGGAGGTGAAGGTCGACCGCTCGTTCGTACTCGGGATGACGGCCGACGCCGACGACGCGGCGATCGTCCGGTCGGTGATCGAGCTGGCCGGTGCCCTGGGATTGCGGGTCGTGGCCGAGGGGGTGGAGGACGAGCGCACCTGGCGGCTGCTGCACGAGGCCGGCTGCGAGGCCGCGCAGGGCTGGTTCTTCGCCCGTCCGATGCCGGCCGAGGACCTGGTCGCCTGGCTCGCCCGGTACCGGCCGGTCAGTCCCGCCGCCCGGATCGGTGCCGGCGGTGCCGGTCCCGGCGCTGCCACCGACGCGGTCGGGACCACGGCCGGCGGCCGGGCCCGGCCGGACAGCGGCCCGGACGCCCCGGTCGGCCGGGCGACCCGGAATGGCGAAGCGGCGACCCGCAACGGCGACACGGCGACCCGGAACGGTGACGGGGCGGCGCAGCTCGGCGAGCGGCCCGGCCGGCTCGCCCAACCGACCATGAGCGCGCCCGGCGGGGTGACCGGGGTGAGCGCGTCGGGCGGGGGGACCGCGTCCGACGGGGTGGGCGAACCGACCACCGAGCTGGACGTGCTGGCCGTGCCGGCCACCGAGCAGGACGTACCGGTCGAACCGGCCGCGTCGGTCCGGACGTCCGGCGGGCCGGCCAAGGCCGAGGCGGCGGCCCGGCTGCATCCGAGCGTGGAGTGAACGGAGCCGCGACGACGGTGCCGGGCGGTCCGACGGTGCCGACCCCGTCCGGGGCGGGCTTCGGGGGAGTCGGGGACGGCGGCACTCGGGGTCACAAATAGACTCGCTCAGGTCACGGCGCGCGTGCCAGGCTGCGCCGGGGAAGCCGACGGCGGAAGCCGCGAAGACGTCAAGGCATGAAGGGGGCACCGATGTCCGCCATCTCCCGCGAGGAGGTCGCGCACCTGGCGCGACTGTCGCGGCTCGCCGTCACCGAGGAGGAGCTGGACACCTTCGCCGGCCAGCTCGACGTGATCCTCCAGGCCGTCGCGCGGGTCGGCGAGGTGGCCGCCGCGGACATCCCGCCCACCTCGCACTCCGTGCCGCTGACCAACGTGCTGCGGGACGACGTGGTGGTGCCCGGACTGACCCGGGCGGAGGCGCTCTCCGGGGCGCCGGACAGCGAGGAGGACCGGTTCCGGGTGCCGCGCATCCTGGACGAGGACGAGCCGCCCAGCCCCCGTGGTGAGGGCCCGGCGGAAGGGAAGGCGTGACCACCATGGCTGACCTGACCAGGATGACCGCGACCGAGATCGCGGCCCTCATCGCCACCGGCGAGGCGTCCGCGGTCGAGGTGACCCAGGCGCACCTGGACCGGATCGCCGCGGTCGACGACCGGGTGCACGCCTTCCTGCACGTCGACACCGACGGTGCGCTGGAGGCCGCCCGCGCGGTCGACGCCCGGCGGGCCGCCGGGGACGAGCTGGGCCCGCTGGCCGGGGTGCCGGTGGCGGTCAAGGACGTGCTCACCACCAAGGGCGTACCGACCACCGTCGGGTCGAAGATCCTGGAGGGCTGGCGCCCGCCGTACGACTCGACGATCGTGCGCCGGCTGCGCGAGGCCGGCACGGTGATGCTGGGCAAGACCAACATGGACGAGTTCGCGATGGGCTCGTCGACCGAATACTCGGCGTACGGACCGACGGGGAACCCGTGGGACCTGGGCCGGATTCCGGGCGGCTCCGGCGGCGGCAGTTCGGCGGCCCTGGCCGCGTACGAGGCACCGTTGGCGATCGGCTCGGACACCGGTGGCTCGATCCGGCAGCCGGGTGCGGTGACCGGCACCGTCGGGGCGAAGCCGACCTACGGCGGTACGTCGCGGTACGGCCTCGTCGCCTTCTCCTCGTCGCTGGACACCCCCGGCCCGTGTGCGCGTACCGTGCTCGACGCGGCGCTGCTGCACGAGGTGATCGGCGGGCACGACTGGCGGGACTCCACCTCGATCCCGCAGCCGGTGCCGGACGTGGTCGCCGCCGCCCGGGCCGGTGCCACCGGCGACCTGACCGGGGTCAGGCTGGGACTGGTCACCGAGTTCTCCGGCGAGGGCGCCGAGCCGGGCGTGATGGCCGCGTTCCGGGACGCCGTCGACGCGCTGACCAAGCTCGGTGCCGAGGTCGTCGAGGTCTCCTGCCCGCACTTCCAGTACGCGCTGCCGGCGTACTACCTGATCGCGCCGAGCGAGTGCTCGTCGAACCTGGCCCGGTTCGACGGGGTACGGTTCGGACTGCGGGTCGGTGACGACGGCGTGCACTCGCTGGAGGAGGTCATGTCGCTGACCCGGGACGCCGGCTTCGGCCCCGAGGTCAAGCGGCGGATCATGCTCGGCACGTACGCGCTCTCGTCCGGCTACTACGACGCCTACTACGGGCAGGCGCAGAAGGTGCGTACCCTGATCACCCGCGACTTCAACGCCGCGTTCGAGCAGGTCGACGTGCTGGTCTCGCCGACCACGCCGTTCGTGGCGTTCCCGTTCGGCTCGCGTACCGCCGACCCGTACCAGATGTACCTGGCAGACCTCTTCACCATCCCCACCAACCTGTACGGCGGACCGGGCATCTCGGTGCCGTGCGGGCTCTCCGAGGGGCTGCCGGTCGGCTTGCAGATCATGGCGCCGACGATGGCGGACGACCGGATGTACCGGGTCGGCGCCGCCCTGGAGTCGGTGATCGGCACGCTCACCCCGCCGGCGCTCTGAGCCGGGGTCCATCTCCTTCCGGACATCTTGATCGACGACGCCACGCCCCGGAACCGACGCCGGTTCCGGGCGTGGCGGGGTGCCGAGCCCGCCGGGGGGCAGTGAGCTGTCGCGCATTCTGGTGAGCGGTGCGGCGGCTTCGGCGAGCCGGGGTTTCGGTGCGTCGGGCGGCTTCGGTGCGTCGGGCGGCTTCGGCGGTTTTGATGAGTCCGGCCTTCGGTAAGTTCAGCGGCTTTGGTGAGTCGGGCGGTTTCGGTGGACCGGCGATGCCCGTTGCGCTGTCGCCGGCCGGTGGTGGTCCGCGACGCCTGTCACACCTCCGTTCTTATTGCCAAGACTTTGCAATAAGGTCGGGCTGGACCGGCCATCCCGCCACGGGGAGACGACCATGCCGCACGGCTCCACCAGCCCTGCTCCTGCCGTCGAGACCTGCGCCACGCCGGACGGTTCCGTTCCCGAGCTGATGACCGCCTGGGGGCGCGGCTGGGCCGTCTCCCGGGGGACGTCCGCGCCGGTCGAGGTGGTCGGCGGCTTCCGGATCGACGTCGGCCTGCCTGGTCATCGGGTACGCCACGTGCTGCACAGCTACGACGCCGAGGCGCTCGCCCGGCTGGCCGGAGCACTGACCGCCCCCGGCAACTGGATCAAGGCCAGTGGCGATCCGGCCGAGTTCCGGGCCGCCCTGCCCGACGGCTGGACGATCGACATCGCCGGCTACCTGATGACCGTGCCGTTCCGCGCGGGCGCGGTCGAACCGCCGCCCGGGTACGCCCTCGGCGTCGACATCGAGCCTGGCAGCGGGGTCGTCGTCGCCACGGTGCGGGACGGTGCCGGTGAGCGGGCGGCGTCGGGGCGGCTGGCGCCAGCCGGGAAGTTCGGCATCGTAGACCAGGTCGAGACCGAGCCGGCGCACCGGCGACGAGGGCTCGGCGGCGTCGTCATGCGTACCCTCGGCGACCGGGCGGTGGCGGGCGGACTGCGTACCGGAATCCTGGTCGCCACCGACGACGGCCGCGCCCTCTACCGCAGCCTCGGCTGGGTCGTGCGCTCGGACGTCTCGGGGGCGTACCGGCCCGAGGCTCACCCCGGATAGGGGTTGTCGCGGCGCCCGGTGCGCAGGGTGCGGGCCCACCAGGTCAGCTCGGTCAGCATCGTGTCGGCGGCCTGTCGGGTGGGTGCGTCGACGACGAGTGTGCCGTTCTGGTCGACCAGGCGCCGGGGCCCGGCGATGGCGACCGCGTTGCGGGTGGTGGCGCCGTACAGTTCGGGGAAGACCAGGCGGAGCTGTTCGACGGCTCGGATGCCGCCGGAGGACGCGCCGTAGGAGACGAAGCCGACCGGCTTGAACATCCACTCTCGATAGTGCCAGTCGATCGCGTTCTTCAGCGCGGCCGGAAAGCTGTGGTTGTATTCGGGGGTCACCACCACGAAGCCGTCCGCCGAGGCCAGCCGGCCGGCGATCGGGCTGTTCGGGTTGCCGCCGGCCGGGGTGCCGGACAGCGGTAGATCGACCTCGGCCAGGTCGACCAGGTCGACGGCGAGGTACGTACGCCGCCGGGCCGTCTCGGTGAACCAGTCGGCGACGATCCTGCCGACCCGTGGTCGACGGACGCTGCCGACGATTACCGCGAGGGTGAGATCCGGGGCGGGGACGATGGGGGAGCGTTCCGGCTCGGTCATGCGGGCCACGCTAGAACCACAACGAATGTTGAGGTCAAGCTCGACTGTCGTCGCTGTCGTCGCTGTCGGTTCGCGCGGGAGTCGCCGTCCCAGGACCTGGTTCTCGTCGTCATCAAGTGGATCCTGAGCAGGACGGACGACCCGTACGAGGGTGCCCGGCGCGAGCCCGGGTTCGCCAACCTGTGGTCCGTGCGGATCCGCAACACCGCTGAGGGGCCCAGGACGGGCTTCACCGTCGTGCTCTGCTCCTACTTCGTCAACTAGGAGAAGCACCAGGTGGAGGCCGACAACTTCGCCACCCTCAGCTACCCGGTCTGACGGGGCGGCCCGGCGCGTTGGCGGCTCACGCCACATTGCGGCCGGCAGGTACAGAGGAGGGATGCGGAGCGTGGTCGTCCTCATGGCACTGTCGTTGTCGAGTACGTTCCTGGAGCGCGAACTTCCGGCACAGGCGATACGCGTCGGACCCGATCCGGCCGCGAAGCGGCACCGCGAGCGGCAGCTCCTCCAACAGATCGAGCGGGTCCTCACCGGCGGTCGGGACGTGGTCGTCGACGCGTCCTCGCGGAGTACTCGACGCGCCGTCATCCGCAGCGCGAGGACGAACGGCGCACGGGTGGTCGGTTATTGGGCGCGGCCACCGGAGCTGGGCATGCCCTGGATCCTCGAGTACGAACCGGAGTACAGCCAGCTGAGACGGCGACCGCACAGGGCGGAGGGATTCGACGTGCTCTACGAGATCGTCGGCCCGGAGGAAGCGGACTACCAGCTCCGAGAGCTCTGAGCCGGCTGACGCCGGCCGGGTGGACGGGCCGGTGCCGGGTCGGTTGTCCAGTCGTGTCCAACCGGGTCCAGGATCCCCGGCGACGTACCCGGACATCGAAGAGCATCTTCTCCAGTAGCGGCGCCGGCGGGGGTCCGGCGCACATGCCTACCGAGGAGGAGTCACTCCATGAGAGTCCTGTCCAAGAGGGCGAACTGGGCGACGTCCGTGGCGGTCGCCCTGGTGATGGCGGCACCGGCGCTCGCCCTGGGCCAGTCGGCGACCGCCGCACCGGCACCGGGGCTGGACCCCGGCGCCACCGCCGAGGCGTGGGCGGCCGGGCGGGCCGCGTACGGGCCGAACGCGACCGAGCACCAGGCGATCGTGGCGTACTGGACGCCGGAGCGGATGCGGGCGGCACAGCCGGTCGAGGAGTCACCTGCCTACCAGCAGGCGGTCGAGCGGTACGTCGACAGCGGCCAGGCCACCCGCCGGTCGGTGGACCGGGGCGCCCGGCTGACGGTCCCGCCGGCCGCCGGTGAACTGGGCATGCCGAGCAGCGGTCCGGTGCCGGCGGCGCTGAACCCGAACTTCGCCTCCAACCACCCGACCGCGCGGACCAGCGGCAAGGTCTTCTTCACCATGGGCGGCGGCAACTTCGTCTGCTCCGGAACCGTGGTCAACTCCGAGGGCCAGGACACCGTCTGGACCGCCGGGCACTGCACCCACCCCGGCGGGCCGGGCGGCGCGCTGGCCACCAACTGGTCCTTCGTGCCCGCGTTCGACGACGACCTGGCCAATCCCCGGCCCTTCGGCACCTGGACCGCGGCCCGGCTCTTCCCGGCGCCGGGCTGGACCGCCAGCTCCAACTTCAACGAGGACATGGCCGTCGCGATCATGAACACGCTCAACGGCCAGCACATCGTGGCCCGGCTCGGCGGGCAGGGCCTGGACGTCAACCGGGGCCTGAACGTGCCGATCAACGCCTTCGGCTACCCGGCCGAGGCCCCCTTCGACGGCGGCAACCTGCTGCGCTGCTCCGGCACCTCGCAGCCGGAGTTCCAGGGCGCCACCCAGACCATCCGGATCCCCTGCGACATGACCCGTGGCTCCAGCGGCGGCGGCTGGCTGCTCAACTGGGACGGCAACTTCGGCTTCCTGTACGGCGTCAACAGCCGGATCGACCGGATCGTCAGCCCGACGATCATGATCTCGCCGTTCTTCGACAACACCGCGCTGACCCTCTACAACCAGACCCGCAACCTCTGACCACCTGATCGTCGGAACGGCTCCGGCGGGCGGACCCGTACCAGGGTTCGTCCGCCGAAGCCGTCGCCGTCCGGCACCGCCGTCCCGAGAAGGCATCCGGGGGAGTCGCCCGGAGGAGTCGTCCGGAGGAGTCGTCCGGGCCGTCGGCGTACCTGGGGTTATCGGGCCATCGCCGGCTGGCGCTGCGTCCGGCCGAGGAACTCCCGGATGTACCCGGCGATCTCGTCGACGTGGGTCTCCAGCGCGAAGTGACCGGTGTCGAGCAGGTGGATCTCGGCGTCCGGCAGGTCCTGCTGGAAGGCGTGCGCGCCGGCCGGGCCGAAGACCGGATCGTTGGCGCCCCAGACCGCGAGCAGCGGTACATGGGTCTGCCGGAAACACTCCTGCGCCTTCGGGTAGATCTCCAGGTTCGTCTGGTAGTCCCGGAAGAGTTGGAGCTGGTTCTCGTGGTTGCCGGGCCGGGCGAGCACCTCCATCGCGTGGTGCCAGGCGTCCGGGCTGATCAGGCTGACATCCGGCACCCCGGTCTCGTATTGCGCCCGGACCTCCTTCTCGGTGAAGGCCAGCCGGGCGGCGGCCTCGTTCTTCGGCCCAGGATCCTTCGCGTACGCGAACAGCGGCTTCCAGAACTTGTCGACGAAGCCCTCCTGGTAGGCGTTCCCGCTCTGGGTGACGATCGCGGAGATGCTCTCCGGTCGGCGCAGCAGCAGCCGCAACGCGATCGGCGCACCGTAGTCCTGCATGTAGACGGCGTACCGGCGGATGTCGAGCTGGTCCAGCAGGCTCATGGTCACGTCGGTGAGCGCGTCGAAGGTGTACGGGAAGTCGCCCAGCGACGGGACCGAGGAGTAGCCGAACCCGATGTGGTCCGGAGCCACGACGTGGTACTGGTCGGCCAGGGCCGGGATCAGGTTCCGGAACATGTGCGAGCTGGTCGGGAAGCCGTGCAGCAGGACCAGTGGGGGAGCGTCCGGCGGGCCGGCCTCGCGGTAGAAGACCTCCATTCCGTCGACCGTCGCCGTCCGGTGGTGCACTCCGCCGATCATGTTTTCCCCCGATCTGCCCCTTTCCTCTCATCCTGCCCGCAGCCCGGCGCTCTCCGGGCGGGTATCGACGCTGGCGGACGTACCCGATCCGGGTTTGCGGCAACGGGGGCCGGCGCGCGCCGACGGCGGCCGACCCCGACGGACCCTGGCGGTTCAGGGCTGGAGGAACCACGGGCTGGTGTACGCCACGCCCCAGTCGTTGCACGGATGGTCCGCCGGCCCAGGGCTGGCGTTCGGCTGCGTCGGATCGGAGATCCGCAGCACCACCCAGTGCCCGTCGACGATGTCCCGGAGACCCGGGTGGCGAAGAACCGGCCGGCCTGCATCGCGGGGTGTCGTTGTGCAGGTCGGCGTGGACCAGCGTGGTGCCCTGGGTGATCAGGGACGCCCGCGACGCGCCGGTGCCCGCGGCCTGGTTCGGCCCGGCCGCCCGGACGGCTCGGCGGGGCTCCGGGAGTTGGGCCGGCTCAGTGGGGCTCCGGGAGTTGGGCCGGCTCGGGCCGCTCAGGAGTTTCGTCCGGCTCAGTGGGGCTCGGGGAGTTCGTGGCCGGTGAGCAGGCGGGCGCCGTCGAGCACCAGCGGCTCCCAGCGGGCCGCCCCGGTACGCCCGTGTTTCGGGTCGACACCGGTGAAGACCCGGCCGCCGATGCGTACCCGGACGTGCCGGGCGGACCAGTCGGCGGTGGCCCGCTGGCGTACCCGGCCGGGGCAGCGCCAGGTGCGGTCGTCGAAGCGTACGACCTGGGAGTGCCCGTGTACCTGGCCGAACGGCACGAACCCGCCCCCGGCGTAGTACTCCAGCCACGGCTCGTGCAGCTCCCAGCCCGCCTCCGCCCAGAACGGCCCAGCGGTCCGGTCCAGTCCGAACTCCCCGCCCCGGAACAGCAGCGGCTGCGGTCGTCCGTCGAGCAGTCGGGCCGCGAGCGCCGCGCTCGGCGGCTCGCCGAGTTCCCGCCAGGCGCCGACGGTCAGGCCGGCGTGGCAGACCAGCAGGTCCTCCGCGTCGGCCGTCCGGATCGCGACGGCCACCCGCAGCCGGCCCGCCGCCCACCAGGAGCGGAGCAGTTCGACGCCGGCCTCGTCGAGCTGCTCCGGCCAGAACGGCGTACCGCCGGGCAGGTACTGCGCCTCGTGGTTGCCGGCGAGCTGGATCCACCGCTCCGGCTCGCTGTCGAGGTACCGGCGGACCAGGTCCAGCACCGCCGGGCTGTCCGGGCCACGGTCGACCAGGTCGCCGACCTGCACCACGGTCAGGTCGTCGGGCAGGCTGGGCCGGTCGGGATCCGCGCCCAGCGCCCGAAGCGCGGCGTGGAGCTGCTCGGGATGGCCTCCGACGTCACCGATCACCGCTATCCGGGCCATCGCCGCTCCTCGACCGTGCCGCAACCGTCTCTGGCGAGACTATCTCGGCGACGATCTCCACACTGGCCGCTCGCCCTCTGCTCGGTCGTCGCTCGTCACGTCGGGTTACCGCGTCGCGCCGTGAGGCGATCCCCGACCACGTCCGGTGGCCGGCCGACCCCGGGCCGTGCCGGTCAGGCAAACGCGGCCGAAATTTCGGTCCCGATCCCCGGCAGGCGGGCCAAACGCACCGAAGTGATCTATTAGGGTGCCTTGACATGACTGGCGGTTCAGGTGACGGGTTCACGGTAGACCCGACAGCGCTGGAGACCTTCTCCAAGACCAGCTTCGCCCGTGCGGACGACTTCGACGAGATCCGTGGCCGGCTCCGGGACGGCGCCGTCGGCCGCTCGTCCTTCGGCATCATGCCGGCCTCGTTCACCCTCTACGAGCAGTACGAGACTTGTCTGGACGAGTGCCTCGCGGCGCTGGCGGACGGGGTCGAGGTGATGGAGGTGATCGCCGACGCGGTCACCGCCGAGCGGGACTCGTACCTCAACAGCGACGCCGCCGCGCAGGCCCGGTTCGGCGGCGGCTGACCGGCCGCCGCGCCGGCCACGGGTAGACGAACGACGAGCACGCAGAAGACCGACAAGGGGGAGGGTCGAGTGTCGACCGTCGCGCTCGAACGCAGCAAGAACTATTTCGAGCAGTTCATCGGCTCCGTGCCGGAACCGCTCCAGGGATTCACCCGTACGGTGCTGTCGCCGTTCGAGCAGCTCCTCGAACAGGTGGCCGGCGACCCCGACGACCTGATGCGCGGCGCGGAGCGCTGCCTCGCGGCCTCCACGGACGTGCTCGGCATCGCGGCGCAGCAGCAGGCCGACCGGGCGCAGCTCCAGCCGCCGGCCTGGGGCGGCAGCGCCCAGGAGGCGTTCCAGACCGGGCTGACCAACGTCGAGCAGACGATCCGGCAGCTCGCCGAGGGCCTGAACGCGGCCAAGGAGGTACTCGTCGAGGCGGCGAACGCGGCCGTCGACGCGTTCAACCTGCTCTGTGAGCTGATCTTCGAGTTCCTGACCGCCTTCCTGATCGAGGCGATCATCGCCGCCGCCGCGGCGTTCTTCAGCTTCGGCGCCTCGATCGCCGCCTTCGTCGTACGCTGGCTGGCCCGGCTGGCGTTGACGCTGGGCCGGGGTGCCCGGATCGTCAGCAAGCTGGTCCGGATCCTGGTGAAGCTGGCCCGCAAGCTGGACGACGTCAAGGCGATCCTCACCCGCTACCGTCAGCGGGTGATGGAGCTGCGCAAACTGAAGAAGGAGTACGCCGTCTGGCGGCAACAGGGCCGTACCGCGCAGGGGCGGGCGATCCTGGCGGAGCACAGCCTCAAGGTCGGCGTACCCCGCTTCGTCTTCAACCAGATCTCGCCGGTCAACCTGAGCGGCAAGGGCGGTGCGGTGCTGGACACCGCCGTCGGCATGCACGACATCTCGGACGGGCAGAAGGACCGCAACTACGCGACCGACGGCACGTACCGGCAGGACATCGGCCCGTACACCAAGAGTGCGCAGGATCTGATCGACTCGGTGGGCTGACCGGCCGCCCGGCGGACCGGTAGCCCGTGCACCGAAGCGGACGAGGGTAGGAGAGGACGACGTGGCGGAATATCCCGCGTTGGATCGGCTGGAGCAGCTCGCGAACGGTCTGGACGACCTCCAGTTCCAGATGAACCGGCGGATCGAGGAACTCCAGGCGCAGCCGGTCGAACTGGAGAGCGAGAGCGGCGCCGTACGGGTCACGGTCGACCACGGCGGTCGGGTGGACCGGGTCGACATCACCTCCCGGGGCATGCGATACAGCCCCGAGCAGCTCGGCTCGGAGATCACCGGCACCATCCGGCGGGCGCAGCGGGAGGCGACCCGGCGGTTGCAGGACTCCATGCGGGAGGTGCTGGGCAGCGCTGCCGACGACTATCCGCTGAGCTGACCGATGTCGACCGACTACCGCCACCGCTACGCTGACGCGGTTACCAGCAAGCTGGAGCCGGGCGAGGCGATCCTCGCGCTCAGTGAGGCCAAGCGCCCGCATGGCCTGGCGCCGGACCCGCCGCCCCGACCGCCGGAGCCGTCCCCCGGCGACGGGGCGAAGGTGGCCGGGATGGGGCTGGCCAACGTCGCGCTCAGCGGTGTCGAGGCGATCGACAACATCGGTGGCGGCGGCCCGACCGACTGGCTGATCCGGCTCTTCTTCGGGCGTGCCGCCCGGGGCCGGCTCGACTCGGTCGCCGCCGACTACGTCCGGGCGGTGGCGACCGACCAGCGGCTGCTGGCGGTGGTCACCGACCGGCGGTTCGTGGTCTACCGGATCGGCCGCTCGACCGAGATACGACCGTTCGGGCAGCCGCCCAAGCCGTTGGTGGCGGCGAAGTTGAAGCCACTGTGGACGGTGGACCGGGCGGTCGTCGCCGGGGCGCGGCGCCGCTGGCACCGGCTGCACGGCGCCCGGCTCCGGGTGACCTTCCGGGACAACTCCTGGCTGGAGCTGACCGGCCCGCTCTGCCTGGGCCGCCGGCGGGCCGACGAACTCCGGGCCGCCCTCGGCGGCTGAGCCCGGCCCGAATTGGTGCGTCTGGCCCGAAGCGGCGTGGCCGGATCGGGGCGCTGTGGCTGGCTCGAAGTTGTGTAGCCGGCTCGGGGTGACGTGGCCAGCCCGAAGTGGCGTGGCCAGCCAGCCGGCTCGGGGCGGTGTGGCCGGATCGGGGCGGCGTGGCCGGGGCGGGCTACCGTGACCCGATGACGACGGGTACCGGGACCGCCGGTCGCCGAGGAGGTCCGAAGATGACCCGGAGTTCGGCACGGGACGACTGGCGGCGGGTCTTCGTCGCCGAGGCCCGGCGGCGCCGGTTGCCCCGTGCCGAGATCGGCGCGGCGTTGGCCGAGGTCGACGCGTACTGCGCGGAGCCGGGGACCGATCCCACCGACGCGTTCGGCGAGCCGACCGAGTACGCGGTGGCGCTCGCCGACGGGTACCGGGCGGCCGAACCGGAGTCGGCGGTACGGTCACCGTGGCTGGGCGCCTTCGTGGCCGCCAGCACCCTGGTCGGGGTGATGGCCCTGCTCGCCGGGGTGGAGGCGACGACCGGGGACGGCAGCGGGGCGCTCACCGTCGGGCAGGTCGTCTCGGCTCTGGCCGGGGTGGCCGGGATCGTGCTCGTGGCCGCGTGGCTGTTCTGGCCCGCCCGGGCGTACCGGCCGACTCCCGACTGGCGGTTCGGCCTGGTCGGTGCCGCCGCGATCGCCGTGACGACGGTGCCGGTGCTGGTCTGGCAACAGGTGGCGGTACGGGTACCGGGCTGGCTGCTGCTCGGGGCCGGTCTGCTGCTGCTGTTGGCCGCGTGGTGGCCGCTAGCCTCCGGCCGACTGCTCGCCGACCGGGCACCCGCGCGGGCCACCGACGCCGGAAGCTCGGCGCCCGCCCCGGGTTGGCGTACCCGCACCGTCCGCTGGGGCCTGCCGGTCGCCCTGCTCTGCGTGGTGGCCATCGCCGTCCTGCTGGACGCCACCGGCACCTCCTGACCCCACCCGCCATCCTCTCCTCCCCAGTCCGCTGTCCTGGCCCTCCCCGTCCGCCCTCCACCGGAATCAGCCGGGACCGGCTGCCCTTGCCGTCCTGCACTTCCCAGTTGGCCGTCCTCTCCTTAGCGGGCTGTCGTCCCCTCTCGCGGGCCGCCCTCTCCCGAAACCCGCCATCCGGCCGTCCGCTACTCCGCCTGGCGTACGTCGTGCTCCATCCGCGCAGTCGTGGATGACGATCGTCGGCCGACGCGGTGACCGCACCCGCCCGCCTAGCGTCGATGCCAGAGCCCGCCACACAGGCAGGCGACCGTAGCCCGCCACACAGGGCGGCGACCGTTGCCGGTCACGAGAGGCGACGGCCGTTGCCGGTCACGAGAGGCGACGGCCGTTGCCGGTCACGAAAGGCGGCGGCGTAGTGCGCCCGGCAGGGCGGCGATGTGCGCGCCGGGCAGGGCGGTGGCCGTCAAGGCGGCAGAGGCTCGACACAGCGCTAGCGGAGGAGGGCAACCGATGACAGCGACGATCCCGCCGACGGCGGAACCGGTCCGGCCGGCGGAGGGGCATGATCGGAACGTGACAGCGGGCGACGAGGGCGGGACGGGTGTTCCGGCGATGCGGCGCCGGCCGCGCTGGAATACTTCGGCCCTGGTCGCCCTGACCCTGGTCGGGATACCGGTCGGCACCGCCGTCGCCGGGGCGCCGATCACCTACGAGGGCACCCTGCCGCTGGCCGCCTGGCTCGGCCTGTTCCTGCTGCTCCGTCGCCGCTGGCCGGTGGCGGTGCTGCTGGCCAGCCTGGCGGCTGTCACGGCGTTCCGGATCGCCGACCTGACCGGGGCCGGTTGGGTGTGGCCGGCATCGGTGATCTTCTTCCTGCTGGCGGCCGACGACACGCCCCGGCGGCACGGCCTGCGCTGGGCGGTCGGAGCCGGACTGTTCCAACTGGTCTTCGCGGTCAACTGGCAGTGGACGTCGGAGGGCCAGGACGTGCAGCGGGCGATCGGCGAGGTCGGCGGGGAGGCGCTCGGCCTGGCCCTGACGATCGCGGTCGCGGTCGCCCTCCGGAACTGGCTGCGCTGGCGTACCGAACTCGCCGCCGGGCTGGCGCACGCCGAGCAGGAGCGGCGGCTGGAGGCCGGGCGCCGTACGGCGGAGGAGCGGTTGCAGATCGCCCGTGAGCTGCACGATGTGGTGGCGCACACGCTGACCGTGGTGGGTGTGCAGTTGCGGGTGGTGGACGAGGCACTGGACGACTCCACCGACGAGGCGCGGGCCGCGCTGCGTACCGCGCAGGAGATCCGGGCCAAGGCGGTGGCCGACCTGCGGTCGCTGATCGACGTACTGCGTGGTCCGGACGACCGGTCCGCTGCCGGCGCCGTCCCGGCCCCGCAGGCCGACCTCGGCGGCCTGGCCGAACTCACCACCCGGACCCGGGCCAGCGGCCTGGAGGTCGTCCTCGACGTCACCGGCGAGCCCGGCACCGTGGCCGCGCCGGTGGCGCTGGCCTGCTACCGGGTGATCCAGGAGGCGCTGACCAACACGGTGAAGCACGCGGCTGCCCACCGGGCCATAGTGCGGTTGACGATCACCGACGACGAGGTCGGCGTGGAGGTGGTCGACGACGGCATCGGTCCCGGTCCGGGCTCGGTGCCGGGGCACGGCGTCAACGGGATGCGGGAACGGGTCACCGCCCTCGGCGGCACCCTGACCGCCGGCCCGGCCGACGGCGGTGGCTACGCGGTGCGCGCGACGATTCCTGTGGCAGGCTTCCGGCCGTGACGATCAGGGTGCTGCTCGCCGACGACCAGGCCCTGGTGCGGGCCGGGTTCCGCAGCCTGCTGCGCCGGGGGCGGGAGATCGAGGTGGTGGGCGAGGCGGCCAGCGGCGACGAGGCGGTCCGGCTGGCCCGTACCCTGCGTCCGGACGTGGTGCTGATGGACATCCGGATGCCGGGCCTGGACGGTCTCGCAGCCACCGAACGGATCGTGACCGACCCGGCGATGTCCGGCTGTCGGGTGATCATCCTGACCACGTTCGAGACCGACGAGTACGTCTTCGCCGCCCTGCGTGCCGGAGCCAGCGGGTTCCTCACCAAGGAGATCGAGCCTGCGCAGCTCCGTCAGGCGGTCGGGATCGTCGCCGCTGGCGAGGCGCTGCTCTCGCCGAGCGTCACCCGCCGGGTCGTCGAGCAGTTCGCGCACCGGCCGGTGGCGGCGACCGACACCGGGGCGCGGCTGGCGGTGCTCACCGAACGGGAGCGCGAGGTGCTCCGGCTGGTCGCCACCGGGCTGACCAACGACCAGATCGCCGGGCGGCTGTTCATCAGTCCGCTGACCGCCAAGACCCACATCACCCGGGCGATCGGCAAGCTCGGCGTCCGGGACCGGGTCCAGTTGGTGATCCTGGCGTACGAGACCGGCCTGGTCCGCCCCGGCACCCCGGCCGAACCGCCGGACTGAGCCGGTGCGGTCGGTGGGGTCGGGAGGCGGAGGCGCCGAGGCGGCCGGGATCGCCGGGTCGGGGCGCCGCCCCGACGGGCGGCACCCCGACCCGGCGAGGGGAGGTGGCGGGCGTTCCGGGGTCAGCCGACCGCCGCCGCCTCGGCTACCTGCTCGGCGTCCGGCCGGAGCTGCGGGGCGGCCAGGGTGAGGGCGATGTTGACGGCCGCGAACACGGCGGCGACCAGCAGTCCACGGTGGAAGCCCTCGACCAGCGCCTGCTGCTGGCCGGCTCCCTGGGCCAGCGCGTCGCCGACCCGGCTGCTGGACAGCGTGGTGACGACGCCCAGCCCGAGTGCGCCACCGACCTGGAAGAAGGCGTTCAGCACGCCCGAGGCCGCGCCCGCCTCGTGGTTCGCCACGTCGGCCACCGCGACGATCTGGGCCGGCACGCTCAGCGTGACGATGCCGAAGCCGAAGAGCAGCAGTCCGGGCAGCAGTTCGGTGGTGTAGTCGCCGGCCGCTCCGGCCCGGCTGAGCAGCAGCAGGCCGGCCAGGCCGACGGCGGCGCCGGCGAGCTGCACGGTACGGGTGCCGAGCCGGTGCACGAGCTGGCTGGCGAGTACTGCGCCGAGGATGGCCGTGAAGCCCATCGGCAGGAAGTGCAGTCCGGCCTCCAGCGCCGAGTCGCCGCGTACCTGCTGGAGGTAGATCGCGGTCAGGAAGAACATCGCGAGGAAGGCGGCACCGTTGAGCGCCAGGGCGGCACTCGACACGCCCAGCGCCCGGGACCGGAACAGCCGCAGCGGCACCAGCGGGGCGGCCGAGCGCGCCTCGACGGCGACGAAGGCGACAAGCAGGGCGGTGCCGCCGATCAGGAAGCCGAGCACCTCGAACGAGCCCCAGCCGCTCGGCTCGGCGCGTACGACTCCGAAGACGACCGCGAGCAGCCCGGTGGTGCCGAGCAGTGCGCCGGCCGCGTCGAAGGTGCGCGGGCCGGTCTGGTCGTGCCGGATGTCCCGTACGAAGGTGGGCAGGACGGCGACCAGCGCGAGCACGATCGGCACGTTGACGAAGAAGACCCAGCGCCAGGTCAGCGAGTCGACGAGCAGACCGCCGGCCACCACTCCGAGGGTGCCGCCGAGCCCGGCGAGGCCACCCCAGACGCCCATCGCGATGTTGCGTTCCCGGCCGTGCGGGTACGTGACGGTGAGGATGGCGAGCGCGGCGGGGGAGAGCATGGCGCCGCCCAGTCCCTGTACGGCGCGGGCGCCGATCAGGAAGCCGGGTGAGTCGGCGAGGCCGGCGACCATCGAGGCGGCGCCGAAGAGCAGTAGCCCGGCGACGAAGACCCGCCGGGGGCCGAGCAGGTCGGCGGCCCGCCCGCCGAGCAGCAGGAAACCGCCGAAGAGCAGCGTGTACGCGCTGATCACCCATTGCAGGCTGTCGGGCGTGAAGCCCAGGTCGGTCTGGATGTGCGGGAGCGCGACGTTCACGATCGTCACGTCCAGCACCACGATGAACTGCGCGAGTGCCAACACCGCGAGGGTGGCCCAGGGACTGCGTCGCATTAGCTACCTCTTTGCCGAAGCCGAGACCATGGAAGATGTGTACGCCATACGTCTACGCCGTACGTATGCACCGTAGACAAGGAAGTCTACGGTGTATACTTCGCGGTGTGGCAAGTATGAGCAAGGACACGTCCCGGCAGCGGCGGCTCGACCCGGACCGGCTGGTGGCGTCCGCCCTGGAACTCGCCGACGCCGAGGGACTGCCGGCGGTGACCGTCCGGCGGCTCGCCCAGAGCCACGGCGTCACCCCGATGGCCCTCTACCGGCACTTCCGGGACAAGGACGAGCTGCTCGACGCGCTGGCCGCACACCTGTTCGCCTCAGTCGTGGTGCCCGAGCCCAGCGACGCGCCCTGGCCCGAACAGTTCCGGGAGCTGCTGGCCGCGATCCTCGCCGCGCTGTCGCCGCACCCCAACGTCGCCGGGCTGACCCTCACCCGGATCTTCGCCTCGGACCCGGGGCTGGCCCTGGCCGAACGCACCCTCGGGCTGCTCGCCGAGGCGGGCTTCTCGGCCGAGCAGTCCGCCGAGGTCGGCAGCCAGGTCCTCTGCTCGCTGATCGCGATCGTCACCCCCGACCCGGCCGGCGCCGACACCCTGGACCCCGAGGCCCGGGAGGACCGGCTGCGGGCCAAGCGGCTCTCGCTCGCGGCGCTCCCGCCCCGGCGCTACCCGCACGTGGTCGCCGCCGCCGACGCCCTGGTGCACTGCACCAGCGGACAACGCGACCCGGAACTGGCCGTGGACCTGATCGTCGCCGGGGTCCGCGCGGTCCGCCCGGCGGTGAAACCCGGACGAGGCCGGGCGGGGTGAACGACTAGGCTTGCAGGGTTCTGTCCGGATGCCGCCGGGGGGCCGGCTGCCGCCCGAGAGCTGGAGTCTTGATGAGCACGACCGTCCTGCCCTCGTACGACGACGTCGTCGAGCGCTACGCCCCGGTGATCGGCCTGGAGACCCACGTCGAACTGGGCACGAAGACCAAGATGTTCTGCGGCTGCCCGACCGACTTCGGCGGCGAGCCGAACACCCGGGTCTGCCCGGTCTGCCTCGGGCTGCCCGGCTCGCTGCCGGTGGCCAACAAGGCGGCGATCGAGGCGACCATCCGGATCGGCCTCGCGCTGAACTGCTCGATCGCGCCGTGGGGCCGGTTCGCCCGGAAGAACTACTTCTACCCGGACATGCCGAAGAACTTCCAGATCAGCCAGTACGACGAGCCGCTCTGCGTGGACGGCTGGCTCGACGTGGAGATCGTCGGCGAGGACGGCCAGCCCGAGCTGTTCCGGGTCGGCATCGAGCGGGTGCACCTGGAGGAGGACACCGGCAAGAGCCTGCACGTCGGCGGGGCCACCGGGCGGATCCACGGCGCGACCGAGTCGCTTGTCGACTACAACCGGGCCGGCATCCCGCTGGTCGAAATCGTCACCAAGCCGGTCGCCGGTACCGGCGCGCAGGCCCCGATCGTGGCTCGGGCGTACGTCACCGAACTGCGCGACGTGATCCGCTCGCTGGGCGTCTCCGACGTCCGGATGGAGGAGGGCTCGCTGCGCTGCGACGTCAACACGTCGCTGTCGCCGGCCGGCTCCGCCGAGTGGGGCACCCGGACCGAGACCAAGAACGTCAACTCGCTGCGCTCGGTCGAGCGGGCCGTCCGTTCGGAGATGCTGCGCCAGGCCGCCGTGCTCGACGGCGGTGGCCGGATCGTCCAGGAGACCCGGCACTTCCACGAGGACACCGGCGACACCACCTCGGGCCGGTCCAAGGAGACCGCCACCGACTACCGCTACTTCCCCGAGCCCGACCTGGTGCCGCTGGCCCCGGACACGGACTGGGTGGCCGAGCTTAAGGCGGCGCTGCCGGAGCTGCCCCGGGTGCACCGGCGGCGGTTGCAGCAGGAGTGGGGCCTGAACGACCACGACATGCAGTCGGTGCTCAACGCCGGTGCGGTCGAGCTGATCGAGCAGACCGTGGCCGCCGGCACCACTCCGGCCGGTGCCCGGAAGTGGTGGCTGGGCGAGCTGTCCCGGCGGGCCAACGAGGCCGGCGTCGAGCTGGCCGCCGTCGGTGCCACCCCGGCGCAGGTGGCCGAGCTGCAGAAGCTGGTGGACGCGGGCAAGCTCAACGACAAGCTGGCCCGTACGGTGCTGGAGGGTGTGGTGGCGGGCGAGGGCTCGCCGAGCGAGATCATGGCCGCTCGCGGCCTGGAGGTGGTCTCCGACACCGGCGCGCTGACCGCCGCCGTGGACGAGGCCATCGCCGCCAACCCGGACATCGCGGCCAAGGTCCGCGACGGCAAGGTGGCGGCGGCCGGCGCGCTGGTCGGCGCCGTCATGAAGAGCACCCGGGGCGCGGACGCGAAGACCGTCCGCTCGCTGATCCTGTCCCGGCTCGGCGTCGAGGGCTGATCCCGGCTCGGCGTCGAGGGCTGATCCCGGCTCGGCGTCGAGGGCTGACCGGTACGCAAAGGGCTCCGTCCCGTCGCGATCCGCGCGGGGCCGGAGCCCTTCGGCGTACCCGGGGGTCGGAACCCGCCGGCTCATCTGCGGGGGCCGGGGCGCCGTCGGCGTACCCGAAATCGGTGCGGCGGCGTCAGCCGGTGGGGGTCGGGTCCGGTGGCGGGGCACCGGCCGGCGGGATCGGACTGGCCGGGGTCGGCGTGCCGGGGGTCGGGGTTGCCGGGGTCGGCGGTTCCGGCTTCTCGACCACGTGCCGTTCCAGGTTGACCTGCGCCTCGCCGGTGCCGCCGAGCAGGATGTCGTCGTACGCCTGTAGCGCCCGCTGCTGGTCGAAGTAGAGCACCGACATCGCCAGCGGGGTCGGCTTGTCGCCCTCCAGGCCACGCAGCCCGGCCCCGCCGGTGGAGCCCTGCACCTGGAGCTGGGTCGGCATCGCGCCCGGCACCTGTGGCAGTTCACGCACCTCGCGGCTGTGCGTGTGCCCGGCCAGCACCAGCGGTGTGACGCCGGAGAGCGCCTCGGCCGACGCCGGGTCGTGCACCAGGGCGATGTCGACCGGCTTGCCGGAGGCCCGGATCGTCGAGGCCAACTTCTCGCCGGCCCCGGTCACCTGGTCGACCGTCTGCGGCAGGGCGCCGGACCCGGCCGGCGAGGTCTCCTTGTCCGGGGTGAAGCGGGGGTCGCCGATGCCGGCGATGGTCAGCCCGGCGACGTTGACGATCGAGTTGTCGAGTACGACGGCGTTCGGCTGCCGGTCGACGGCGGCGGCGGTGGCCGGCGAGTCGTGGTTGCCCCGGATGAAGACGTACGGCACCTTGAGCAGGCCGATCGAGCCGACGAAGGACGCCTCCGGCTCGCTGCCCCAGTCGGTCATGTCCCCGGTGTCGATCACTACGTCGATCTTGAACTGCTCGACCACGGTCCGGACCACCTGCCAGGCGGTCGGGTTCAGGTGCAGGTCGGAGACGTGCAGCACGCGTACGGTGCCCTGCTCCTGGTCGAAGACCGGCAGGGTGGAGACGGTGGTGTAGAGCTGGCTGACGTTGCCGACCATCCGCTGGAGCTGGTCGGCGTACCGGCCGTAGTCGTTGGCGATCCGTCGGGCGTCGCCGACGATGGCCGGGGCGTTGACCAGGAGTCCCTCGTACCGGGGTTCCTCGATCGAGTCCGGCCGGAAGGTCAGCGCGGCGATGCCGAGGCTGCCGCCGGTGATCAGCAGGGCGAGCCCGCCGGACCAGGCCACCCGACGGGTACGCCGGAACACCAGCGCCGCCAGGATCATGCTGGCCAGTACGGAGACCGCGACCGTGCGTACGCCGACCCGGATCACGCCGTTGGTCACGTCGCTGACGGCGGACTGGCTGGCCCGGCTGATGCTGGCCGGGTCGTCGATCAGTGCCTCGGTGCGGCGCTGGTCGAGCGAGCCGAGCCGGACCGAGAGGTGTGCCGGGCCGGAGTGGCTGCTGAGCTGGAGCGCGCCGAGCGGCGGGATGGTGACGGTGGTGCCGCCGTCGACCGACGGTGTGATCGCCATCTCCGCCCGGAACGGCCCGATGTCGGTCTGCATCCGGCCGCCGAGCAGGACTCCGACGACGATCCCGACCACCGTGACGGCGATGATCGACAACGCCGTACCGGTCCGCCGGCTCGGCTTCGACGTCACCACGGCCCTGACGCCACGTACGGCGGAACGCGACCAGCGCAGCACACGCCGAGCCGCCGGGGGCGACGTGCCCCCGGCGGCTCCGGTGTCGTTCCTCCGCCTGTCCATGCTCAATCATCACCTGCCCAAAGCGACATCTTCAAAACCCGCCGCAGGTCGCACGCCATTTCCACCGCGGGTATGAGCTAGCTCTCCCCGCGTGGCGGGGCCGGACCCGCCCCCGGGTGTCGGGCGTCAGCTCTTGCCGGCCGCGCCGCCGGAGAAGACCAGCCGGAAGATCCGATCGTCCTCGGGGGCCGGGTCGCGCTTGCCGTCGTGGTTGGAGGTGGAGATCCACAGCGAGCCGTCCGGCGCGGCGACCGCCGTCCGGAGCCGACCGTACTCGCCGACCAGCAGCGGGCGGGGCTGGCCAAGTACCGTACCGGCGGCGGTGAGTTCCACCAGCCAGAGCCGCTCGCCCCGCAGGCAGGCCGCCACGAGGACGCGTTCGATCATCGCGGCCCCGGAGCAGGACGCCTCGGCGGTACTCCAGGTGACCAGCGGATCGACGTACTTCTCGGCGTCGGCGCCGCCCCCGCTGGTGCCCTCGACCTCGGGCCAGCCGTAGTTCTTGCCCGGCGTGATCAGGTTGATCTCGTCCCACTGGTTCTGCCCGAACTCGGTGGCGTAGAGCCGCTTGTTGGCGTCCCAGGCGATGCCCTGCACGTTCCGGTGCCCGTACGACCAGACCAGCGAGTTCGGGAACGGGTTGCCCGGTGCCGGCTTGCCGGCGGCGGTCATCCGGAGGATCTTGCCGCCGAGGCTCTTCAGGTCCTGGGACAGCCCACGCTCAGAGGCGTCACCGGTGGTGGCGTAGAGGTAGCCGTCCGGCCCGAAGCCGAGCCGGCCGCCGTTGTGGATGCCGGAGAGCGGGATGCCGGTGACGATCGGCGTCGGCTCCGCACCCAGGGTCAGCTTGGCGACCCGGTTGTCCTCGCTGGTGGAGTAGTAGACAAAGACGGTCTTGTCCCGCTGGTAGGCCGGCGAGACGGCGATGCCCAGCAGGCCGCCCTCGCCGGCCGCGTCGACCTCGTCGAGGGTCTGCACGGTGGTGACCCTGAGCCCGTTGGTGTCCGACTCCGGGCCGACCTTGAGGATCTTGGCGGTGTCCCGCTCGGTCACCAGCGCGCCGCCGTCGGGCAGGAAGGCGATCCCCCACGGGATCTGCAAACGACGGGCGAGCACGGTCGCCGCCACCTGCTGCCCGGCTCCACCCTGACTGGGTGAGACGGACGGGGTCGGGAACCTCGGCGGCTCGCCGGCCGGATCCGGTTCCGGCTCGCCGAAGGCGCAACCACTGGTGACGAGCACGGCCGCCGCACAGAGCGCGACCGCCGCGCGCCGACGGCTGAGTCTGGGGTACGGGCGAGCGCTCACCCGGACCAGGGTAGTCCGATCCCGTCGTACGCCGTCGGTCCGCTCGATCATCCACACCGATCTTTCCTCGGTCATCCCACCGGTCTTTCGGAGTCGTCGCTGGCCGGAGCGCCGGTCGGCGCGACCGTGGCCGCGTCCGGACGCCGCCCGGTCGGGTCGCCGCACCGGTCGACCCGTCAGCGGAGAGAGTCTCCGTGCCCCCCGGCCGGTTCCCGCCCCGGTCCGCGTTCGCGCCGGTCGGGCTGGCGCGCTTCCCGCACTGCGTAATTCCGCACGGGAGTGCCGCCTTTCGGCCGACGCGGAAATCGACGCAACCTTCCTTCCGTGCCCCATTGGTGCCCGGCCGGAACGCCGGTCATTGCGGGCGTACGGGATGTTGCGGTCAACGACGGAGATCGACATCCGGCCGCCGTACCCCGGTCGGCGGTGCGGGATCGCGCAGCGGGTGAAGGCGCTGTGAAAAAACACCTGAGCCGACTTGCCCGGCCCGGCTTGAATTGTTGCCGGAGAGGGGGCGCGATGATCCACAGTAGCGACGAACTGCTCGTCGGGCCGTCGGTCCCGTCGTTGGTCCGGCTGGGACGCTCACCCGACGCCGATCTGGTGTACCGGACGCTCCTCGTCCTGGGGCCCGTGGCGGCCGGCGACCTCGGCCGTGGGCTGGGGCTGTCCCGGCAGCGGGTCACCGACGCGCTCGCCGAACTCGCGGCGGTCGACGCGGTCTGCGCCGGTCCCGGAGACCGGCCCGGCTGCCAGGTCTGGACGCCCCGACCACCCGGGCACGTCTTCCGGACGCTCCGCGCCGCCCAGTCCACCGGCGCGGTGCGGCGGATCGTCCCCGTTCCCGGCCCGGCGCCCGGCGACCCGGCCGGACCGGGGCTGCCCCGGGTCTCGCCCGCCGACCCCGGCGTACGGCTGCTGCCCACCCGGCGGGCCACCCGGGCCCGGCTCGCCCAACTGGTCGGCCTGGCCCGGCACGAACACCTGTCGATGAGTCCGGAGCAGGTCTTCGAGCCGGAGTCGGCCCGTTCGGGAGTGCCGCTCGACCAGGGGTTGCTGGACCGTGGCGTACGGATGCGGGTGCTCGGCGTGCAGCCGGCGGACCCGGATCCGCTGCGGTCGTACCGCCGGCAGCCGGCGGAGAGCCGGCCGGACTACCGCCGGCAGTCGTCCGTACCGATGAAGCTCATCGTGATCGACCGGCGGGTGGCGCTGTTTCCGCTGGTCCCCGGCGACTACAACCTCGGCTACCTCGAGGTGACCGAGCCCTCGGTGGTGGCCACCTTCGTCGCCATGTTCGAGCAGCAGTGGAGGACCGTCCCCGAGCGATCGGAGCCAGCCATGCCACAGATCGACCTCAGCGCCCGGGAGCATCAGTTGATCACCCTGCTGGCACAGGGGCACACGGATGCCAGCGCCGCACGGCAGATGCGGATCAGTGCCCGCTCGGTCACCAACATCCTGCGCACCCTGATGGACCGGGTCGGTGCCGAGAACCGCTTCCAGTTGGGCCTCGCGCTGGGCGCCCTGCGGGCCGTACCGGTTCCGGGGCCGCCGGGCGGTGTGCACAGATCGGCCGGACCGGCCCGGTGAGCCGAGGCGGCACCACCGGCCGGACGGGAGATGTCAGCACCACAGGCGGAAGGGAGCAAGCATCGGATGACGGGTACGACGGGAAAGATCCGCGACGGCGGAGCCGACGCGGCGGTGACCAGATCGGGAGGTGGGGCCAGGATCGTCGTCGCGACCGTGCTGGCCGGGGCGATGTCGCTGCTCGACGCTGCCGCACCGGGCGAGTCCGACTGGCGGCGGGCGGGGCCGGACCGGGCGGCCTCGGCCTCCGGCGACGATCCGCCGCCCGGCGATTCGTTCCAGGAGTCCGGCGGCGTCTGCGGCAACTGCGTGTGACCGTACGAATCCGAACTGGCCGGGTACGCAGCGGGGGGTACCCAGACCGGTCATCTGCTTCGGTAACGCGCGAGTGGTGCTGATCAGAAGAAACGGGCATGTCGCCGGGCGGATCAGCGTTCCGACCGTGCGAGACTGCCCGGCATGGCGCTCGCCACCACACCGGAGCTGACCGAGCCGCCATCCCGGTCCGTCCGGCGGCGACCCACTCCCGGGTGGGTCGCCGCCGGGCTCGGCGGGCTCGGCGTCGGCTACCGGCTGGTGCTGTTGCTCGCCGAGGTGCCACCGAGCAACAGCGACGAGGCCGTCACCGGACTGGTGGCCCGGCACATCGCGCAGGGGCGCGACTTCCCGCTCTTCTTCTACGGCCAGCACTACATGGGCGCCCTGGAGTCCTACCTCGCCGCACCGCTGTTCGCGGTCCTCGGCTCCTCCACCTTCGCGCTGCGCCTGCCCAACCTGCTGCTCTACGCGGCCTTCCTGGCGCTGATGTGGCAGCTCACCCGCCGGCTCTACAGTCCCTGGCTGGCGGCGGTGACCGTCGGCCTGCTGGCGCTCGGCTCGGACCGGATCCTGAAGAACCAGCTCATCGCGGGCGGCGGCTATCCGGAGATGAACCCGGCCGGCGCGCTGCTGGTGCTGCTGGCGGTCAACCTCGGGCTCGGCGCCGTACGCCGGACCGGCCCGGCGTACGCGGGCTTCGGGCTGGTTGCCGGACTCACCCTCTGGGACGACTGGCTGATCCTGCCGTACGTCGGCGCGGCCGGTGCGCTGCTGCTCGGGTTCCGGTGGCGGGCGCTGGGCGGTCGCTCGGGGCTGGCGCTCGGCGCCGGCTCGGCGGTCGGACTCGTCCCGATCGTGCTGCACAACCTCACCGCCGCACCCGAACACCGCTCGCTGGCCGTCTACGCCGGACTGGGCGGTGGCGCCGGCTCCTGGCCGGACCGGCTGCACGGTGCCGTCCTCTTCGGACTGCCGATGGGCACCGGGCTGTGTCCGCCGGGACGGTGCACGCCCTGGCAACTGTGGTGGGGCGTTGCCTATCCGGTGCTGCTCGGGGTCGCCGTCCTGCTCGCCTGGCGGGCACTGCGCCGCGCCACCGACCGGGTGACCCGGGTCCGGCAGGCCGGCCGGCTGGCCCTGCTGGCCGGGGCGGCGACCAGCCTGCTGGCGTACGCGGCCAGTGGCGCCGCCGCGACCAGCCCGGTGGAGAGCGCCCGTTACCTCTCCGTGCTGCTGATCTCGACGCCCGCCGTGCTCTGGCCGCTCTGGTCGGCGCTGACCCGGCCGTACCGGCCCGTCCGGCTGGCCGCCGCCGTCCCGCTGGCCGGGCTCGCGGTCAGCATGCTGCTGGCCAGCGCCTCCCTGCTGGTGGCGAGCCCGGAACTGGCCGGGCGGGCGACCCAGCGCCGGGACCTGGTCGCCGGGCTCGACCGGCTGGGCGTACG
Organism: Plantactinospora endophytica; assembly: GCF_016862915.1. Taxonomy (GTDB): domain Bacteria; phylum Actinomycetota; class Actinomycetes; order Mycobacteriales; family Micromonosporaceae; genus Plantactinospora; species Plantactinospora endophytica. Next base: position 197,995 of record NZ_BONW01000004.1, read on the forward strand.
CGAGTTCTACACCGACTACTGGACCTGCAACACCGTCATCTTCCTCAGCCGGGAACGGATCGTCTGCGGGGTGATCGGCGAAGACCTGCGGGCCGGCTGGGACCGCCATCCCCGCTACCCGAGGCTGGTCGCCGAGGCGCCCCGGCCGGCGTTCGTGCTCGCCGAACGGTCGGCGCTGGACCTGGCGGTACGGGCCCACCTGCGCGGTGCGGGCGTGCCGGTCACCGAGACCATCCTCGCCGGACACTCCGTCTACCGGCCGTCCGCCCCGGTCGACCTGCCGCTCCACTGACCCCGCGACCACAACCGTGACCTCGACGGCAGCATGGGCATTGGCACCGGAACCGACACCGACGCCGGGCAGCCTGGGCTCCGCCGTCGAGGGTGATCGCCGGCATCCCGGTGCCGGGGACTATCGTCGGCGGACGTGAAGGTGTGGATCCCCCATTCCGAGGGCCTTGAGCTGCTCGGCGAGATTCCCGACGGCGTCACGGTGGAGATCGCCCCGACGCCGGACCAGCTTCCGTCGGACCCGGCCGGAGTGCGCTTCTGGGTGCCGCCGTTCCTCGCCCAGGGCGCCGCCGTGCCGGTCGCGGCCAAGCTGCCCGACCTGCGGGTGGTCCAGTTGCTCTCCGCCGGGGCGGACATCTGGGCCGGCCGGCTGCCGGCAGAGGTCACCCTCTGCGACGCGCGCGGCGTGCACGACTCGTCCACCGCGGAGTGGGTGGTCGCGGCGGTGCTGTCGTACCTGCGGTCGTTTCCGCTCTTCGCGGTCGCCCAGACCCGGCACGAGTGGGTGTACGACCGGGTCAACCCCACCGACGAGCTGGCCGGCAAGCGGGTGCTGATCGTCGGCGCGGGTTCGATCGGGGCGGCCACCCGGGCCCGGCTGGCGCCGTTCGAGGTCGACCTGACCATGGTCGCCCGGACCGCCCGCCCCGCCGAGGGCGTGTACGGCGTCGACGACCTGCCGGCGCTGCTGCCGGAGGCGGACGTGGTGGTGCTGCTGATACCGCTCACCGACGCCACCCGGGGTCTGGTCGACGCCGGATTCCTCGCCGCCATGGCCGACGGCGCCCTGCTGGTCAACGCCGCCCGTGGCCCGGTGGTCGACACCGACGCGCTGGTCGCCGAGGTGACGACCGGCCGGATCGCGGCGGCGCTGGACGTCACCGAGCCCGAGCCGCTGCCGCCCGGGCACCCGCTCTGGGACCTGCCCAACGTGCTGCTCACTCCCCACGTCGGCGGCTCGGTACGCGGGCTGCTGCCCCGCGCCTACCGGCTGGCCGGGGCGCAGTTGCGGCGGTTCGTCGCCGGAACCCCGCTGGTCAACGAGGTGGTCGACGGGTACTGAGCCGGCGCGGGTGCGACGGTCGGGCCGCCTGGCCGGGCGGGCTACGACGCCGCGTCGTCCCGGGACTCCCCGAGTGGCTGGCCGCTGGCACCGACCAGGTCGGGCAGGTCTGCGGCCCGGACCGCCGGCAGCGTCGCCGTGCGGCCGTCCCAGAGCAGGACCACCGCCTGGCCGCGCTGGTCGGACGTCAACTCCACGATCTCGGACCAGGCGATCCAGCGCTGGCCGAGCAACGCCCGGATCCGTATCCCGCCGGGGTCGGCGTCGGTGCCGGCCCGCCAACCCCAGACGCCGACCGCGACCGGTATCAGCAGCAGCGGGGAGAGATACCAGCGGGCGGTGGCCAGCGGCACGGCGCCCAGGAACGCGAGAACGGCGGCCACCCAGATCGCCTGGCTGTGCCGGAAGCGGAGTGTGCCGGTCTTACCCACCCGCTGATTTTCGCACCCCGCCCGGACCGGCCCGGCGACGGCCTCGCCGGGGTGGCCTCCGTCGCTCCCGCCCTCTGCGGGCTGGCGTTGTCCGGGCTGGCGTGTACCGGCTGGCCGGGAGGCGCTGTCTGAAGCGTGACGACGAACGGCTGGATCTCGAATCCAGCCGCACCGGACCACGGTGGTCCTGCTCGACCGGTGTTCGACTCGTCGGGGGTGGTGCCGTGGCTTCGACCGGGGGAGTGTCGTCGCTCCCGGCCGGCGCCGGGCCGCCCCGAACGCCTTCGTCGAGCTGTCGCCGACGACGGCGCGGCCGGTGCCGGAGGCGACCGGTAGTGGATCGGCCGGGCGGTCCGAGTGGGGTCGGCCGGCCGGTCGACACCGCTGGCCGGGCCGGGGGTGGATCGGGCTTGACCGGCTGGGGGAAGATTCTCCCGAGCAACCCGGAGTGGGAGATCCCTACCAATACGTAACCACGCCCCCGGCCGATCGTTGGGGGTTGATAGGAATGGTCGGCTGTGCTGGCCGACCCGTCCTGCACCACGTCCGAGCCCCCTCTGCGAAGGCATCCCGCCATGTTCGTGGCGCACATCGCGGACGGCCGAGCCCGCCGGCTCGTCGTCCGGGTCACCGAGACCGGTGCCCCACTGCTCGCCGTGGGCATCCTGTTCGCCGGTCACCTCGGCGCACTGCCGCCGTACGCCGCGGTCGCGGTCGCGGTCGGCGCGGTCGCCGCCGTGGCCGCCGCCCGGCTGGTCCGGCTGGCCATCAGACTCCACCGCGGCAGTACGGGCTTCGGCCCGTGCCGGGGCGCCGGCTTCCTCGGCTTCGGCCTGGTCGCCAGCGCGCTCTCCTCGTTCGCCCTGTTCCTGGCGCCACCGGACGCCCGGTCGACGGTGGCGCTCGGCGGTCTGTTGCTGACGCTCGCCCTCTACCTGCTCGGGATGATGCTGCTGCCCGGCCGCGCGAGCACGGTGCCGGTACGGCTGCGCCGTGGCTTCGACGGGCTGAGTCTCGGCGTCAGCCTCGCCTTCTCAGCCTGGGTGATCCCGCCGCATCCGCTGCCGACCCTGGCCATGGTCGCCGCGCTGTTGGCCACCGCCGCGCTGCCGACCATCACCATCACCACCCTCCGGGCGTACGAGCACCGGCGTTCCGCCGCACTCTGCGGCACCGGGGCCGGTCTGGCGGTGTTCGGGCACTCGCTGGTCGCCGTCCTGATCGACTACGGCGCACCGGCGACGGCACTGCCGCTGGTCGCCATCTCGCTGGTCGCCGGGCCCGCGCTGATCGCCGCCGGAGCCCGCCGGGCGAATCCGGTCGCCCAGCCGAGCACCGGCCCGTCCGAGCCGCAGACCAACCTGACCGCCTATCCGCTGCTGACCATCCCGGCGATCGTGGCGACCCTCTCCGCGCTCTGGCGGCTGAGCACCGTCGGCACCTTCGACAGCACCCAGATCCTGCTGGGCCTGGCCGTGATCCCGACCCTGGTGGTCCGCGAGGTGCTGGTGATGCTGGACATCCGCCGGTACGCCAAGAAGCTGGCGACCCAGGAGGCGCACTTCCGCTCCCTGGTCTCCGGGGCCAGCGACCTGACCATGATCGTCGGCGAGGACCTGCTCATCCGCTGGCAGTCGCAGACCGCGGCCCGGATCTTCGGGCTCTCCGACGCCGAGGTGCTCGGCCGGGCGTTCCCCGACCTGATGCATCCGGACGACGCCGCCGACGTCACCCGGGTGCTCACCGACGTGCTCGCCGGGCGCCAGGTGCCGACCGGGCGCCCGCAACTGGTCACGGCGCGGCTGCTCGACGGGCACGGCGCCTGGCGGGACACCGAGTCCACCATCAGCGACCAGCGGGCGGTGCCCGAGGTGGCCGCGCTGGTGGTGCACGTCCGGGACGTCAGCGAACGGCAGTTGCTGGAGCGCAAGCTGAACGAGCTGGCCTTCACCGACGAGCTGACCGGGCTGGCCAACCGGCGGGAGCTGATGCGCACCATCGTCACCCAGCGAGGGGTGAAGGGGCACACCGGGGCGCTGCTGGTGATCGACCTGCACGGCATGTCCGGGATCAACGACGCGCACGGGCGGCAGATGGGCGACGCCGTACTCGCCGAGGCGGGTCGGCGGTTGAAGTCCGGTGCCGGTGCCGACGACCTGGTGGCCCGGCTGGGCGGGGACGAGTTCGCGGTGGTGACGGTGGACCGGCCGGTGCTCGCGTACGCGATGGGGACCCGGCTGCTGACCGCGCTGACCGAGCCGTACCCGATGCCGGGGGCGATGCTGCACCTCGGCACCAGCATCGGGCTTGCCGACCTCTCCGGCGGCGACGGTGTCGACGACGTGTTGCGCCGCGCCGACCTGGCCCGGCTGCGGGCCCGGCAGCTCGGCCGCAACCGCGTCGAGTGGTACGACGACCAGTTGGAGGAGCAGTTCACCCGGCGGCTGGACCTGGAACGCGAGTTGCCCGGTGCGGTGCAGCGGGGCGAACTGGACCTGGTCTACCAGCCGGTGCTCGACCTCGACGACGAGCAGCCGGTGGGCACCGAGGCGCTGCTGCGCTGGCGGAACCCGGCGCTCGGCACCGTGCTGCCGGCCGAACTCCTGCCGGTGGCCGAGGACCTGATGCTGGTGGAGGAGCTGGGCCGGTGGGTGCTGGACACCGCGTGCCGGCAGCTCGCCGCCTGGTCGCAGCGGCCCCGCCGGCTCTGGATGTCGGTCAACATCTCGTCCCGGGAGCTGACCGCGCCCGACTTCGTCCGCTGGGTGAGCACCTCGCTCGCCGAGCACCGGGTCGAGCCGGACCGGCTGGTACTGGAGATCGCGGAACCCCGGGGCGGCGTCGACGTACCGGCGGTGGTCACCCAGCTCGCCGGGCTGCGGGCGCTCGGCGTACGGACGGCGCTGGACGACTTCGGCAGCGGGCAGGCGTCACTGGCGCAGCTCCGCCGGCTGCCGGTCGACTTCCTCAAGGTCGACCGGACGCTGGTGACCGAGGGCGGCAACCGGCAGGGCGAGAGCAAGCCGTTCATCGACGTGCTGGTGAGCCTCGGCAAGCGGTTCGGTCTGGAGATCATTGCCGAGGGGCTGGAGTCTCCCGTGCAGGTGGAGCAGGCCCGCCGGGCGGGCTGCCGGCTCGGCCAGGGGTACGCGCTGTCCCGGCCCGCTCCGGCGGAACGGGTCGAGGCGTACCTGGAGGAGTTCCCCAGCCCGTCCCGCTGACCTGGGTCAGTCGGCGGTGTAGCCCGGCATCGGGTAGCAGACGAGCAGGTCCCGGACCTCGCCGGCGACCCGGTCGAGGGTGGCCTCGTCGTCCTTGACCGCCGCCGTGACCGCCTCGTCCATCCAGGCCGCCACCTGCGGCATCTGCTCCTCGGTCAGCCCTCGGGTGGCCAGCGCGGCGGTGCCCAGCCGGATGCCGGACGGGTCGAACGGCTTGCGCGGGTCGTACGGCACGGTGTTGTAGTTCAGTTCGATGCCGGCCCTGTCCAGCGCCTGCGCGGCCGGCTTGCCGGCGATGCCCTTGCTCGTCAGGTCGGCGAGGATCAGGTGGTTGTCGGTGCCGCCGGAGGAGAGCGTGAAGCCCCGCTCGACCAGCGCCGCCGCCAGCGCCTTGGCGTTCGCGACGACCTGGTGGGCGTACCGGCGGAAGTCCTCGGTGCCGGCCTCCCGCAGCGCGACCGCGATGCCGGCGGTGGTGTGGTTGTGCGGGCCGCCCTGGAGGCCCGGGAAGACGGCCTTGTCGACCGCGCTCGCGTGCTCGGCGGTCGTCATGATCATGGCGCCCCGGGGGCCGCGCAGGGTCTTGTGCGTCGTGGTGGTGATCACGTCGGCGTGCCCGACCGGCGACGGGTGGGCGCCACCGGCGACCAGGCCGGCGATGTGTGCGATGTCGGCGACCAGCACCGCGCCGACCTCGCGGGCGATCTCGGCGAAGCCGGCGAAGTCGATGGTGCGCGGCACGGCGGTGCCGCCGCAGAAGATCAGCTTGGGGTGCTCCCGGCGGGCCAGGTCGCGTACCTCGTCGAGGTCGATCCGGCCCGTCTCGGCGGAGACGCCGTAGCGGACCGGGTTGAACCACTTGCCCGTGGCCGAGACCGACCAGCCGTGCGTGAGGTGCCCGCCCATCGGCAGCGCCATCCCCAGCACCGTGTCGCCGGGGGAGAGGAACGCCAGGTAGACCGCGAGGTTGGCCGGGGAGCCCGAGTACGGCTGCACGTTGGCGTGGTCGACGCCGAAGAGTTCCCGGGCCCGGGTGACGGCGAGCGTCTCGATCGGGTCGATGAACTGCTGGCCCTCGTAGTAGCGGCGGCCGGGGTAACCCTCCGAGTATTTGTTGGTCAGCACCGTGCCGCTGGCCTCCAGGACGGCGGCCGAGACGTAGTTCTCGGAGGCGATCATCCGCAGCTTGTCGTGCTGCCGAGTCGCCTCGGACTCGATCAGCGTCGCCAACTCCGGGTCGGCGGCGGTCAGGCTGGGAATCGGTGGTACGTGCACGGTGGTCGTCCTCCTGGCTGGTCTCCGCCTCGCCGCCGATGCTATCGGTTACCGGGCGATCGGCCCCGGCCGGTGCCCCGGGCTCAGAGCTGGCACGGCGGTGCTGGCCCCGATTGGAGCTGGCGGGGACGGGCCCCGATCAAAGCTCACGGTGCTGGCCGATCAGAGCTGGCGGGGCTGGCGCCGATCAGGGCTGGCGGGGCGGTGCGGTGCTGCCGCGCGGGATGAGGTGGGCGGTCTCGTCCTGGAAGTCGCCGAGCGGCTGGCCGGCGATGGCGGCGAGCAGCCGGCCGGCGGCGTGTGCCCCGTACGCGGGGATGTCCCGGCTCAGCGCGGTCAGCGACGGGTGGACGAGTTGGCACAGCGGCGAGTCGTCCCAGGCGACGATCGAGACGTCGGACGGTACGGTCAGCCCCATCTCCTGGGCGACCGAGAGGCCGGCGATCGCCATCACGTCGTTGTCGTACACGATCGCGGTGGGCCGGTCGGCAGAGCTGAGCAGCCGCCGGGTGGCCCGGGCGCCCTCCTCGCCGCTGTAGTCGGAGGAGACGGTGGTCGTACGCTCCAGGCCCAGCCGGCGGCAGACGGCGCCGAACGCCTGCGTACGGATCTCGGTGTGCCGCAGGCCGGGCAGGCCGCCGACCCGGGCGATCCGCCGGTGCCCGAGCGCGACGAGGTATTCGAGCACCTCGGCCAGGGCCACCGACTCGTCGGACCAGACGTAGTCCGGCCCGCCGTCCTCGCCCGGCCCGCCGATCACGACCGCCGGCAGCCGCAACTCCGCCAGCACCGGCAGCCGGCGGTCGTCGATACGCAGGTCGCAGACGAGTACGCCGTCCACCCGCCGCTCGCCCCACCAGCGCCGGTAGACCGCGATCTCGGCCTCGGGGCTGGCCACCACCTGGAGGGTCAGCGCGTACGACCGGGCGGAGAGTTCCGCCTCGACGCCGCTGATCAGCTCCATGAAGAACGGCTCGATGCCGAGGATCCGGGCGGGTCGGCAGAGCGCCAGCCCGACCGCGTTCGAGGTGGCGCCGGAGAGTGCCCGGGCCGCGCTGTTCGGGTTGAAACCGATCTCCTGGGCGATGGCGAGAATGCGTTGCCGGGTGGCGTCCGAGACCCCGGGTTGTCCGTTCAGCGCGTAGGAGACGGCGCCCTTGGAGACCCCGGCCCGCCGGGCCACATCCGCGATCGTCGGCCGCTTCACCCGGCGCTCCTTCGTCTCCGACGAGCCGGGCCGGGGTGGGCCGGTCCGGGTCACCCGCACGTTGCGTCGTGCTGCCGGCCGAGCCGGAAGCTCGGACAGGCCACGGGAGTGAACTTTTCCGGTTAAGCATACCGATGCCGGCAATCTTGCCGGTACTGCCGGCAGCCCGATCCGGCCCCCGGACAGCGCCCGGATATTTCGAGGTCGAGAACTTCACGTCCCCGGTGACCTGGACCGTTTTATTGCCGTGGCTCGACCATTCGGGGCCGATTTGGCGGCCATTGACAGGTCGGAAGGCCGCCCGTACGGTGACTTTACTTATCCGGTTCAGTCGACATCTCTCGATGTCTGGAGTACGCCTCCCGGCCCCACCCGGGCCGGCGACGGTGCCCTCCACCAGCGAAGGCGCGGTGTGGTCACGACCGACCGCGCCCCGAGGAAGTTGAGGTGCCCGTGACGTCCTGGCAGAGCCTGCACGACGGATGGTCGCTGACGGCAGTCCGCAACCCGGAGATGCCGGAGAACCCGGAGGTGCCGGAGTCCGTCGCCTCGGCCCGGGTCCCGGCCACCGTGCCCGGCTGCGTGCACACCGACCTGCTCGCCGCCGGCCTGGTCCCGGACCCCTACCTCGACGAGCACGAACTCGCGCTGGCCTGGATCGGCCGCACCGACTGGTGCTACGAGACCACCTTCCAGTGGGCGGCGGGCGGCCGTAACGGCGAACGGGTGGAACTGGTCTGTGCCGGTCTCGACACGGTGGCGACGGTTGTCCTCAACGACGTCGTGCTCGGCCGGACCGCCAACATGCATCGGAGCTACCGGTTCGACGTGTCCGGGGCGCTGCGGATCGGCGACAACGTGTTGCGGGTGCGGTTCGACTCGGCGTACCGGTATGCCGAGGAGCAGCGGGAGCGGCTCGGCGGGCGGCCGAACGCGTATCCGACGCCGTTCAACTTCATCCGCAAGATGGCCTGCAACTTCGGTTGGGACTGGGGGCCGGAGCTGGTCACCGCCGGCATCTGGCAGGAGATCGGACTGCGGACCTGGCGGACCGCGCGGCTGGCCGAGGTCCGCCCGCAGGTCACCGTCGCCGACGCCGAGGGCCGGGTCACGGTACGCGTCGAGGTCGACCGGGCCGACGGCGAATCCGACGGCGAATCCGACGGCAAATCCGGCGCCGAACCGCTGACCGTCCGGGCCACCGTCGCCGGTGAGGTTGCCGAGACCGTGCTGGCGGCCGGTCAGCGCACCGCCGAACTCGCCGTCACCGTTGCCGACCCGGAGCTGTGGTGGCCCCGGGGTTACGGCGAGCAGCCGCGCTACCCGCTGACCGTCACCCTGCACGCCGGGGACCGTGAGCTGGACGGCTGGCAACGGAAGATCGGCTTCCGTTCGGTACGCCTGGACACCGCTCCCGACGAGCACGGCTCGGCCTTCACCGTCGTCGTCAACGACCTGCCGGTCTTCGTCCGGGGCGTGAACTGGATCCCGGACGACTGCTTTCCGCACCGGGTCACCCGGCAGCGGTACGCCGAACGCCTCCGCCAGGCCGCCGAGGCGAACGTCAACTTCCTGCGGGTCTGGGGCGGTGGCCGCTACGAGTCGGAGGACTTCTACGACCTCGCCGACGAGTTGGGGTTGTTGGTCGGGCAGGACTTCCTCTTCGCCTGCGCCGCGTACCCGGAGGAGGAGCCGTTCCGCTCCGAGGTACGGGCCGAGGCGGTCGAGCAGGTCGTCCGGCTGGCCAGCCATCCGAGTCTGGTGCTCTGGTTCGGCAACAACGAGAACATCTGGGGCTGGCACGACTGGGGCTGGCAGGCCGAGCTGGCCGACCGGAGTTGGGGCGCCGGCTACTACTTCGAGCTGCTTCCCGCCGTCGTCGCCGAACACGACCCGAGCCGACCGTACTGGCCGGGCAGCCCGTGGTCGGGGCGGCCGGACATCCACCCGAACGATCCGGCACACGGCAGCATGCACATCTGGACGGTGTGGAACCAGCTCGACTACACGCACTACCGCGACTACCTGCCCCGGTTCGTCGCCGAGTTCGGCTGGCAGGGCCCGGCCGCGTACGCGACGCTGCGCCGGGCACTGCCCGGCAGAGAACTGGCCGAGGACTCGGCCGCGCTGGCGCACCGGCAGAAGGCCGGCGACGGGCGGCTCAAGCTGGCCCGGGGGCTGGCCGCACACCTGCCCGCGCCGCGCGACTTCGACGACTGGCACTACCTGACCCAGCTCAACCAGGCCCGGGCGATCAGCGTCGGGGTCGAGCACCTGCGGTCGTACCGGCCGGTCTGCATGGGCAGCGTGGTCTGGCAGCTCAACGACTGCTGGCCGGTGACCTCGTGGGCCGCGGTCGACGGCGACGGCCGCCGCAAACCCCTCTGGTACGCGCTGCGCCGCGCGTACGCCGACCGACTGCTCACCATCCAGCCGAGGCAGGGCGGGCTGGCCCTGGTGGCGGTCAACGACGGCGGCGCACCGTGGACGGGCAGGGTGGACGTGACCCGGCTGACCCTGGCCGGCGAGCCGAGGGGCAAGGCGACGGTCGCGCTGTCGGTACCGCCGTACTCGGAACTCACCTGGCCGTTGCCGGCGGACGTCGGCAGTTCGGACGACCCCCGCAGCGAGCTGCTGGTCGCCGATCCCGGCGGTACCGCCGAACGGGCCTTCTGGTTCTTCGCCGAAGACCGCGAGGCGGCGTATCCGCCGGCCGACTACGACGCCACGGTCGAGCCGGCGCCGGACGGGGTACGGGTCCGGGTGACCGCCCGGACGATCCTGCGCGACCTCGTGCTCGCCCCGGATCGGCTCGATCCGGCGGCGGAGGTCGACGAGGCGCTGGTCACGCTGTTGCCGGGGGAGTCGACCACCTTCACCGTACGCTCCGCGGTCGCCCTGGACCCGGCGGCGCTCACCACCCGGCCGGTACTCCGGTACGTCAACGACATGGTTCCGAAGCAGTGATCCCTTGCCCTGCGCTCTCGCTCTGATCCGTACCCCTGTTCCCGGACACCGCTCCCGGAAAGGATCACCACCGCCATGAAGCGCCACGTCCCCCTGCTGTTGGCGCTGGCCGGGCTGCTGCTCGCGGCCTCGCCGGCACCCGTCTCCGCCGCCCCGGACGACCCGTCCGCCCCGTCCACCCCGTCCACCCTGTTCACCCCGGCCGGCTCCGGACAGGCCGGTAACTCTGGGCAGTCCACCGCCGGCTTCGTCGTCCGCAAGGGCGACCAACTGATGCTCGACGGCAAGCGGTTCCGGTTCGCCGGGACCAACAACTACTACCTGATGTACAAGTCGCGGGCGATGGTCGACGACGTCTTCGCCGACGCGAAGGGGGCCGGATTCACCGTGCTGCGGCACTGGGGCTTCCTGGACATCGGCACCCCGGGCGGGACGGACTCGGTCGCCGGTCCCGCCGACGGCGTCTACTTCCAGTACTGGGACGGGCAGCGGCCGGCGTACAACGACGGGCCGGACGGGCTGGAACGCCTCGACTACGTCCTCTACGCCGCCAGGCAGGCCGGGATCAAACTGGTGATCCCGCTGACCAACAACTGGCGCGACTTCGGCGGCATCGACCAGTACGTCCGCTGGCGCGGCGGCCAGTACCACGACGAGTTCTACACCGACCCGGTTATCCGGGGCTGGTACAGGGACTGGATCTCGCACGTACTCAACCGGACCAACACGCTGACCGGGGTGGCGTACAAGGACGACCCGACGGTGATGACCTGGGAGCTGGGCAACGAGCCGAGGTGCAAGGGCTCCGGCGTCTACCCGATGTCACCGACCTGCACCCCGGCGGTGTTGACCGCGTGGGCCGACGAGATGACCCGGCATATCAAGTCGATCGACCGTCGGCACCTGGCCAGCGTCGGCGACGAGGGCTTCTACTGCGACGACCCGGCCAGCGCGGACTGGACCGTCAACTGCGGCGAGGGCGTGGACTCGATCGCGCTGACCCGGCTGCCGGCGGTGGACGTGGTGTCGTACCACCTCTACCCCGACCACTGGGGCAAGGACGCCGCCTGGGGAGTCGAGTGGATCAAGCGGCACAACCGGGACGCCCGCCGGCTCGGCAAACCGGTGATGCTCGGCGAGTTCGGTTACGTCGACAAGGCCACCCGGAACCCGGTCTACCAACAGTGGACGGACGCGCACATCGCCAGCGGTGGCACCGGCTTCCTCTACTGGATCCTCTCCGGCATCCAGGACGACGGCAGCCTCTACCCGGACTACGACGGCTACACCGTCTACTGCCCGAGCCCGGTCTGCACCACGCTGGGCAATGCCGGTGACGAACTCGTCCGGGGCCAGCGCTCCCGACCGCCGGTCGCCGACCACGACAGCGGGGTCACCGAATCGGGTACGCCGCTGACGCTGACCCCGGCCACGAACGACATCGCGTACCGGACGACGGTGCGGCCGGCCAGCATCGACCTGGACCCGTCGACCGCCGGCCAGCAGCGTACGGTCACCGGCCCCGGTGGCGTCTTCACGCTCGACCCGGCCAACGGGACTGTGCGGTTCGTACCGGCGGACGGCTTTCAGGGTCGGGCGGTCGCCGCCTACACCATCCGCGACCAGGCCGGACGCGTCTCGAACGTTGCCGAGTTGACGGTGACGGTCAAGCCGGCACCGGGCGACCCGATCCTGATCGCCTCCTGGGAGACCGGGGTCGAGGGCTGGGCGCCGGGCAACTGGCAGCCCGACGCCGGAACGGTGGCCCAGACGACGGACTTCCACACCCAGGGCGCGGCCGGGCTGCGGGTCGCGGCCACCGGCGGCGGCTGGTTCGGGGTGACCCTGCCGACCCCGGTCGACCTGTCGGCGAAGGCGACGCTGAAGTACGACCTGCGGGTGGACCCGACGGTCGGCACGTCGACCTCCATCGCCCTACAGACTGGGGAGGGGTGGGCGTGGTGCCAGTCCACCTTCGGCTGGGTATCGCAGGGTACCGAGACGACGGTGACGGTCGACCTGCTCACCGAGATGTCGTGTGACGCGGCGGCGCTGGCCGACGTACGCGGAATCCTGATCTATGTCAGCCCGGGCACCCACGACCTGGACCATCTGCGCGCCGAGTGAGGCGGGCGGGCCGGTTGCGGGCGGACGTGCGCCCGCAACCGGCCGCAGTGGATCTGCCGGAGCTGGCTTCGTGATAGCTTCGGTCCCAGCGTCGCGTGCCGGTGGCAGACCGTGTCAGGCATGGAGGCGCCGGACCGAAGGGAACACGACGTGTCAGTCGTCCCTTCGCCCTCCACCTGTGGTTGAGGGCGAGAAGGCCAGGCTGGTGGCCTGGAGTCGAGAGTTGCGCCGGGTCCACGGAAGGCTCCGCGAGGCACTGCGGGTCACCCGGGAGGCCGTGGCCGACGGTGAGCCGGCGGAGCCGGCGACCAGAGAACTGCTGCTGTTCTGCCACGGGTTCTGCACCGCCCTGAGCGCACATCACGAGGGCGAGGACCGGGAGCTGTTCCCGGCGATTGCCGAGCAGTTTCCGGAGCTGCGGGAGACGTTGCGCTATCTGCGGCAGGACCACTCGATGATCGAGCATCTGCTCTCCGGCCTCCAGGCCGCCGTGACCCGGGCCGCTCCGCCGAAGGAGCTGAATCGGCACCTGGAGGGCGTGGCGGCGATCATGGAGTCGCACTTCAGGTACGAGGAACGCCAACTCCTGGTGGTACTGGAGACTCTGGCGCTGGACGCGAATCCGGACGTCGTGCTGGGACCGCTGTGACCGTCAGAGGTAGCTGGTGCATTACGCGGCCGTGAGGCGCTGGTAGCGCGGGAAGAGTCAGAGGTCCGACTGGTTGGCGTAGTTGCCGGCAGCGATGTCCCACGAGAGGCAGTCCCAATAGCTGTCCCCGATCATCGCCGGCGCATCCCACCTCGCGATGACCCACTGCATCTCGTTCTTGGCGTCTTCCCAGCCGTCGGGGTCGGCACCGACGATCGCGGGCACAAGATCGGCGACCAGGCGTAGCGAGCGGGCGTACAGATCGAGCGACGAGTTCACGAACGTGAGTGCCTGGTGGTGATCGATGACCTGTACGGCACCCGTGTCCAGGTCGAGACAGAACTCGCCGCCCCATGCGTCGGTGCCGTAGCCGAATCGCAACAGTCCATTTCGGAAGATCAGGTTCGGGCCGGGCAGAAACAGGTCGGCATCGTCGAGTCGCAGCGATTCCGGCAGGTCGGCCGTTGCCAGTCGGTCCCGCAACTCAGGCGGCAGCGAGCCCCACCCGTCGAGTTCTGCCAGCACGGACATGGCGGTCAACCTACCGAGCGCCAGCCGGCAGCGCGGGGATCAACTCGGCCAGGACGACCCCCGGGCCGATCCGGTAGGGATCTGCGGTCGCTGCCTTCGAGCCGGGGACCGTACCGGCGCGGACCTCGATGCGGAGAGATAGAAGGCCGTCGACATTGTCCTGGCGAGCACGTAACGTGTTTACCTGCATACCGAGAGGTGTGTGCGGATCACTCGGTTCACTGGCGATTGCCGGCAACGAATCCGTGAGGTGGTCGCCGCATGGACGGCAGGAAGCACAGCGCTCGTTGTGAGAAGGCCCTCAAGGACGGTTGCCGGTGTACCGGCTGCGGAGGATCCCAGCACGGCTGGGGTGGCTCGATGGACCTGGTCAACGGTAATCCCGACGACCGCCTGCGGCGCCGCGAGGCGTACGAGGAGAAGTTGCGGGCAGAGCCGGGCTCGCGGTGGCCGAGCAACCAGGCTCGTTCGATCGTCGCTCACCTGGCGCGACTGGACGCGGTGGACTGGCTGGCCCGCTCGACACAGCACGGCATGCCGGATCGGGCGCGGCCGGCACCGGCACAGCCATCCGGCGGAAGGCGCGAGGTCGAGGACCGCATCAGACCGGTCGAGCAGGTATCTCTCGTTGCCGAGGCGATCACGACCGGAACCTGGCCAAGAATCACGAGAGACGTCGCCCGGGTCGCGTCGGATCCGACAGGCGTACGGCGAGAGTTGGCCAACCATGGCTGGTGTGACCTGCTGGTCGGAATGATCCGGGCAATCGAGCTGGTCAAGGGGCCGCTCAACAGCCTCTCCGAATGGCCGGTCACGATGATCAGCGAGGCCGTCCTGACGTCATCCATGCAGGCCGGACGTCCGCATGTCACCGGCACCGTCGTGGACCTCGTGGTGTCCGAGGTCTGGCGGGGCTTCAGGGCAGCCGCGTGTGGTGGGATCCCACTGATCGAGCTGCTCACCGGCGAGGAGGCTTTGCGCGCCCTGCGAATCCTGGCCGTGTTTATCTGTCCCGCGCCGAGCAGGCATGCCGAGGTACGGAGGTATGCGCTGAAGCCGCTCGGCGAAGACGTTCACCACGTCCTCAGCGAGCAGACGGAAGCGCGGTTGGCCGAGATGTTCGTCGAATGGCTGCCGTAGCACGGCCAGTTCAACCTCCTGAGGTCCAGACCTAGGAGCGACTGGCGATCGCAGTTGCCTCGGCGAGCAGCGCGTCGAGTTCGTCATCTGTGATCTTTTCGTCGGTCAGCACCTTGTACGTGACCGCAGCCTGAATCTTTCCGATCGAACTCGGCTCGATGTCGTAGTCGGCGTCCGGGTCGATGTTGGCTCTGATGAGCGCCTCCGCGTCCTGAGCATCGATAGCGGGCGCATCGTCTGCCAGACCGGCCCGCAGGTCTGCCACGAACCTGATCACCTCTGCTGACGTTGCGTTCTCCCCGAAGCGTCGGTCGACGGCAAGGAAGAAGAGTGCAGCCAGAAACCGAGGAAACCCGTCCCAGCCCTCAGCGTCCAGTTGCGTTTCGATCCTCTCGTTGGCCTCGTTGTCACCCCTGACCAGGGTCCGGATGTAGGCTGCAAGCTCAGGTTTGGTCGTCATCTCTCTTTTTCTCTCGCTGCTTCCTGGCGCTGTTCCACACCGACTTGGCCGCGACGGCAACCGCGCCAGTGGCCATGATCGCTGCTGTCACCGGGTTGTCGATCTGTGGGCGCTCCTGCGACTGAGGTGGTTTCGGGGGAGCCGTGCCGGCAGATGTCGTTCCCGAAGGGCCGTGCTGCTGCCGAAAGTACTTCAGGACCGCCTTCCCGCCATCCTCGACCTGCTTCAAAGTGGATTCATGGTCCTCGGCCTTCTGCATCTGCTTGCGCCAGATGATGTCTGCTTTGCGGCCCCGTCGTCCAGCTTCGTCCAGGAGACGTTCACCCGGGGGCATCTCGGTGTCCTGCACCTCGTCGTCCGACGCTGAGCCGGGTGCAATCCGGTTCGAGTATGTGGTGAAGCGTGCTCTGGCCTCCGTCAACAGACGGGCTGTCCTGGCAGCCTTCTCGCCGGCGGTCCGGATATCGGTGATCGCTTCCTGCATCTGGGGATGGTCGCTGCCCGATGCTGCCTCGGAGTACCGCTGGCGAGCTTGTTTGGCGTCGGCTTCGGCGCGCATCGCGATGACCGCTGTGGCGGCGAGTCGTTCCCGCACCGCTTGCAGTTGAGCCACGATGTCGGCGATGGAGCTGGTCATCCGAGCGTCGCGAGGTAGGCGTCGGCGTGCTCAACTGCCGCGTCGATGCGGCGTACGGTCAGGTCGACCTCTCGGCCGAAGTCCTCCAGAATCTTCAAGCCGGCCTGGGCGTCGTCATCCCGGCTGTCGTGCACGGTGAGCCGGGCGAGCTGTTCTGCCTCAGCGGCCTCTGTGCCCACCGTGACCAGGATTTTCTTGGCTTCTTGTGCAGCCAGAGATCCCTGGCGGATCGTCCGCTTGACCTCGTCGATGTTCACCGCGTCGCCCCTGATCAGACCAGGACGATTGCACACGCACGGGCGGCGGTCGCGCTGCCCTGGACAAGGGCGATGGGCTGTGCGTGTGTGCTTTCGGCTCCCTCGGTCCTGGGCATTCGGTGTCCTCCCCGGTCGCCAGACGACGGCGATGCGCGCAGACACGTGGGAGGTGTCGGGTTACCGCCGCGTGGTCGATCGAACACTAACCGAAGGGACCGGCGAGAGCAGCCCCGGAAACGCAGTTCTCATTGCCTGAAAGACGGCGGACGCAGCCCCTGGCCAGGATTCCGGGCCGCTGTTGGTCAGCGCGGGTCGGCCTGGATGGTGGCGACGAAGCCGGACCAGGCCGGGCCCGTGAAGGCGAGGATCGGTCCGCCGAGGTCCTTTGAGTCGCGTACGGCCACAGCCCCGCCCGCGTACCGCACCTCGACGCAGGCGGCGTTGTTCGCGCTGCGGGACGACTTGAACCAGTCCCGTTCAGGAGTGTGCTCGATGGGGGTCACGTCATCTCCTTGGCGATTCGCCGGATTAACGCCAGCGACTCGTCCGAGCTTAACGCGCGTTCCAACGTCTCCTCGAAGGTGATCACGTAGTCGGCTACCCGGCCCGACTGGTCGATGATGTCACTGGAGGTCAGGATCTCCTGCCAGACCAGCTCGGGCAGCCGAGGCGAGGGGAAGGAGAGGATCTGGAACGGTCCACCCAGCGCGGGATAGGCGCCTGCGGTGAACGGCACGATCCTGATCTGGATCTGCTCCGGCCGCTTGGTGACCAGCGTGGCGAGGTGTTGGAGCTGGTCCCGCATCACCGCCGGTCCGCCGACTTGCTGCCGAAGCACACCCTCGCCGAGCACGGCGATGAGGGTGAGCGCGTTATCCCCGGTCAGTCGCGTCTGCCGAGCCATCCGGACCGCAATCCGGCGGTTGACCTCGGTGAGCCGAACGTAGGTGTTGCCGCCACGCATGATCGCGCGGGCGTACGCCTCGGTCTGCAACAGGCCGTCGATCACGTCGCTCTGGTAGCTGCGGACATGGTCAGCGCCGGCTTCGTAGCCGAGGAACCGGAGGAACTCGGCGGGGAAAAGCTGGGAGTACTGGTGCCACCAGGCACGTTTGGTCGACGATTCCCGTAGCTGCTCAAGCTCTGCCGCGTCGTTGGGCTCGATCTCGTAGACCTGCACGAGCTGGGCCAGGCGGTCAGCGGGCAGCTTGACCTTGCCCGCTTCCACACCCGACACGTACGCCTGGGCGATGCCCGTGGCCCGACCGGCCGCTACGGCGGTCATGCCCAGCTCCTCGCGTCGCTCGCGCAACCGGAGACCAAGCTCCCACGCCTGCACGGTCGGCGACTCCACCGGGCTCGGCTTCGACCGACGCGACCTTGACGCTCCAGACGACCCGGCGCTCATCACGACTCCTCCTGTCCACAACGATGATGGCAGATAGTACGCGGAGAATCTCTTGACGTCATCCTCTTGATATCAACGCGATCATCCTTAATCCTAGTCACTGCAGGTTGGTGATGACGTCGTCACAAGTTGCCCTGGAGGTATTGGGTCGACATGGAGTCACTTCACCTGTCCGAAGCGGCCGGGACGGCCAGCTTGTACGGGTTGTCCGTCCCGGTTTCTGAGTCACGCCCTGCTGCCGTACGTGTTGCTCGTGCTTGCGGTGGTGGGGCGGGGTGGCCCCGGTCTGGGGTGAGCGCGCCGGACTGTCCGGCCGGGGCCACCCGTCCACGTCCTGTTCTCGGAGAGGCTGGTGAGGGGTCATGCGTGCACTGCTCCGGTGGTCGTTCCGGCAGGAGGGGCGGGAGGGGCAGCCGCTGCGGCGGCTCGGTGCTTCCTACCGGTCGGCGAAGCGCCGGCCGTTGTTGCCGTCGCAGGTGCGGCTACGCCGGTTCACCCCGGTCGGCTTCGGTCGGCGGGGGATCGATCCGGACGAGGTGACCGAGTTCCTGGAGCAGGTCGCCGGTGACCTCGCCAGGGCGTACGCCGAGTTGGCCGGCGTCCGGGAGCAGAACGCCCGGATCAAGGACGCGTTGCGGCGGTGGCAGTCCCGGCAGGTGTCGACGGCGCACGGGTTGGCGCGGCGCTGATGGCCGAGACTGCGGTGGTGCAGTGCCGGTCGTGTGACGGCCTCTCCTTCACCCTCGACCCGTGCCGCTGCACCTACGGCGGCAACCGCCTCCTGATCGGCGAGAGCATCGGCGAAAGCGAGGCGGACCGGCGGACAGCGGGGAAGGCGTACCAGGACTGCCTGGAGTGTCAGGGGGTCGGCACGGTCGGCCGGCCCTGCCACGACTGCGGGCAGACCGGGCGGCGTCGCGCCCAACTCGTACTCACGATGGCGAACCTGGATACCGGGGCGGTGGCCTCGGCGAACGTCGTACCCGGGGTGGTGGAACCGGCGCCGTGGCCAGACGACGGCGGTGGGAGCTGGTATCTGCCGCTCGCCCCGCTGCTCCGCGACTTGGCCGCCGCCGTCGGCGTCGGCGCCGGCTCGTGGACGGACGTTCGCCAGCCCGGTGATCCGGACGGCCCGCTCGTCTTCCTGCCCCGCGCCTGGCGGCCGGAGCACTCCGCGTCGGCCCGCGAGACGCTGGAGGCCGAGGCCATCGCCGGGGAGAGCACCGAGGCGTGGCGGCTCTATCTCGGCCGGTCAACGGTCGCGCCGCCCCGGGAGCCGGCGACCGAGCTGGGCCGGCTCTGCCGGCTGGCCGATCTGCTCTGCCTGGACCTGGTGGTCGAGGCCCGCCGCCTGATCGCCACCGACGGGCTGACCTGGGCGATCCGGTTCGAGGTGCCAGGCGGGCCGGTGCCGTCCGAGGCCCGGGGCTACGCCGACGACCTGACCACCGCGATCACCACCACGACAATCCTCGACGCCTGCTACGGCCTGGAGGAGCGCGGCCTGACCGCCCCCGCCCACCATGTCACCATCGGGCAGCCACCACCCGACCCACCCACGATCGACCTGGACCAGCTAGAACGGCGGATCCTCGCCGACTGTCTCGACCTGGCGACCGGCAGCCCGACCGCCGGGGCGCAGGCGATCTGGCGGGACGGCCGCTGGTGGCACACCAGCCTGCGTACCGCCGGGACCTTGGAAACGCTCACTGAGTGGTCGACCGGGCAGATCTACAGCCGGCGTGCGACGAAACTGCGCCGGGGATGGCAGCCGCCGGCACCGTCGTGGCAGGACTCGCCCATCCCGTACGTCGACTGCCTCGACTGCGACCCGCACAGTCGACTCCGGCGCTGCGACTGCCGACTCGGCACCGACCGCGCCGATCCCGACTGCCCGAAGTGTGCCGGCTCCGGCCGCAGCCCGTCACTGCTGCGCTGCCACACCTGCCGGGGCAGCCGCCGACTCCACTCAGAGGCGGCGATCACGATCACCGACCTCGCCGGCCGGGTCGTGCACCTCAGTTGGCGCGGCGACGCGTCCGGCTGGCGTACCGGTGAATTCGCCTGGCAGGACGACCCCGCCGACCACCAGGCCGATCATGCCGGACCCGGCGGCGACGGCCGGGCCGGGCCGGCGGGGGAGCAGACCTGGCGGACCGGCAATCAGGTGCTGGCACCGCACGTGGCAACCCATCCCGGCGGCAAGCCGCTGCACCAGCTTCCCGACCACTTCCGGCTCGCCGGCTGGGCCAACCACTTCGGGGTACGCCCGGAGGACCTGGTCGAACTCGACGGCGGCGGCAACCTCGACCACGGTCTCCGGAACGGCACCGTCACCCTGCACCGGCCCGACGCCGACCCGCTCACCGAATACCTGCGCTGGGCCGCCCGGGGCCGACCCGGCGGCCGGCTCCTCGTCCTCGCCCGCCGACCCGACGTGCCACCCCTGGCCGACCTGGTCCGGCTCGTCCTCGGGCTGCGCCTGAGCGTCACGATCACCCTTACCGATCACATCCGCAATGCCGGCGACCTCCGCCTCCTCCAGGGCGAAAGCTGGGACGTCACCGTCAACATCTCCAGTCGACTGCCCGCCCCGGCCGACCCGCCCACCCGATCCACCCCGGAAGCCGCGATCGCGCACTGCCTCGACTATCTCGAACTCGCCATCTCTGGCAACGTCCCCGACAACCCCGACCAGCCGATCCCAGTCCCGCAGACCCCGACCCCGATCGCGGTCGACGACCCCGTACCCCTGCTCCGTCGGCTCGCCCACCACCACCCCGGACAACCCGTCGCCGTCCACTACGACGGCGTCACCTGTCAGGTGTGGCTCCGCGAACGCGACGACGTACGCCAGCTCGCCACCGCGCCCACCCTCCCCGCCGCCATCGGCGCCCTCGGTCTCTGAACGGTGGTCGGTGCGGTGGCGTCGCGACGGGTTGCCAGCACCGAGCCGCCGAGGATCAGCGTGAACGCGGCGACGACCGGGACGGTGAGCGGCTCGCCGAGCAGCAGCACTCCGGCGACGACCGCTACCACCGGGTTCACGTACGTGAAGACCAGTGCCCGGCTGACGCCGACCTCGCGGATCAGCGCGGCGAAGATGACGAACGCCGCCGCCGTGCAGACCACGGCCAACCCGGCGAGGGCAGCCAGGACCCGGCCGCTGGGCAGCGCCGCCGGCCAACTCAACACTGCCGGTGGGGCATACACCAGCGCGGCTCCGCCGAGGCAGACGGCGGACAACGGCAACACCGGTACGTCGGCCAGCCGGCGCGCCAGGATCAGCGGTGCGATCCCGTAGCAGAGGGCGGCGAGCAGCACCTCGACGATCGAGAGCACGTTGCCGCCGCGCAGACCGGGCGCGGCCAGCACCGCCACCCCGGCGAGTCCGACGCCCAGACCCGCCCAGCGTCGCCTGCCCAGCCGCTCGACGTCACCGGCCAACCGCCCGACCAGTACGGCGATGATCGGCGACGCGGCGATCAGCAGGCCCGTCATCGAGCTGCTGATCTGCCGTTCGGCGTCGGTGAGCAGCCACCACGGGACGATGATCTCAAGCGCCGCGAAGGCGGCCAGCGGTCGCCAGTGCCGGTGCAGTCCCCGGGCACCGCGTACGGCCAGCGGCAGCAGCACGGCGGCGCCCACCGCCGTCCGGACGAAGACCAGCACCGGTACCGGGACGCCGCCCTCCACGGCTACCTTGATCAGCAGATACGGAATGCCCCAGATCACACTCATCAGGGCGAAGAGCAGCCAACCCCGCCTCGTCACCGCGCTCTCCTCAGTGGAATTCCGGGTCCCGGGTGCGGGTCCGCTTCAGTTCGAAGAAGCCGTCGGTGCCGGCGACCAGCAGCACACCGTCCCAGAGCCGGCCGGCTGCCTCACCGCGTGGGATCGGCGTCACCACCGGCCCGAAGAACGCGATCCGCCGACCGTCCGGCCCGGGTACGTGGATCACCGGCGTACCGACCTCCTCGCCGACCGGCTCCATCCCGGCCAGGTGGCTACGCCGGAGTTCCTCGTCGTACTCCGTCGAGTCGGCGGCGTCGGCGAGTTCGACCCCGAGCCCCACCTCGGTCAGCGCGGCGACGTAGAGGTCCCGGCCGATCGGCTGCCGGTCGTGGTGGTGCCGGGTGCCGAGGGCGGTGTAGAGCGGACCGAGCACCTCCGCGCCGTACTTCCGCTCGGCGGCGACGGCCACCCGGACCGGCCCCCAGCCGACCTCGAAGAGGTCGTGGTACCGCTGCGGCAGGTCCGTCCGGCCCTCGTTGAGGACCGACAGGCTCATCACGTGGAACCGCACCTCGATCTTCCGCATCTGCTGGACCTCCAGCAGCCAGCGGGAGGTGATCCAGGCCCACGGGCAGATCGGGTCGAACCACATGTCGACGGAGGTCGGCGTCATCGAGATCCCTTCGCAGAGGTTCGCTGTGCTGCCAGTGACGTTAGGTGGCATATTGGCTGTGCAGAAGCGCCAATTCTCGGCAAACTGATTGGGCCAATTGAGGGGGAAAGTGGAGGTCCACGTACGGCTGGTCGGCGGTGACGACCTGACCAGTCAGATCTACCGACAGTTACGGGAGGCCGTGCTCGACGGGCGACTGCGGCCGGGCGAGCGGCTGCCGCCCACCCGCGAGCTGGCGGAGCGGCTCGGGGTCGCCCGGAACACCGTGGCGGCGGCGTACGACCGGCTCACCGCGGAGGGCTTCCTGGTCGGCCGGGTCGGCTCCGGAACGTACGTCGGCGATCGCCGGCTGATCGGCGAGGCGCGACCCCGGTCCGCCCCGGTCGGCCGAGGCGTCCGACCCCGTCCGATCTGGGACTCCGTCCCGGAGACGCCGCGACACCCCGCCCCGAGGTACGACTTCCGGGTCGGCGCCCCCGATCCGGCGCTGTTCCCGCTGGAGACCTGGCGGCGGCTCGTCGCCCGGCAACTCCGGGCCGCGACCGTCCGGTATCCGGCCTACACCGAGCCGGCCGGGCATCCCGAGTTGCGCGCGGCCCTCGCCCGGCACGTCGGCGTATCCCGATCGGTGCGGGCCGGCGCCGACGACGTCCTGGTCACCCAGGGCGCGCAGCAGGCGCTCGACCTGATCGGTCGGGTGCTGATCGAGCCGGGCGACCGGGTGGTGGTGGAGGAACCGGGCTATCCGCCGGCACGTCGCCTGTTCCAGACCCTCGGCGCCCGGGTCACCGGGGTACCGGTCGACGCGGAGGGACTCGTCGTCGCCGCGCTGCCGGCCGGCAGCCGGCTGGTCTACGTCACCCCGTCCCACCAGTTCCCGCTTGGCGTACCGATGTCGTTGGCCCGGCGTACCGCCCTGCTCGACTGGGCGGGGCGGCACGGCGCGGTGGTGGTCGAGGACGACTACGACAGCGAGTACCGGTTCGCCGGCCGCCCGCTGGAACCGTTGCAGAGCCTGGACCGGCACGGTCGGGTTGTCTACGTCGGTTCGTTCTCCAAGACCCTGCTGCCGATCCTGCGGGTCGGCTTCCTGGTCGCGCCGGCCTCGCTGCGGCCCGCGCTGCGCACCGCGCGGCAGCTCACCGACTGGCACGGCGACCTGACCACCCAGGGCGCGCTGGCCGAGTTCATCGACGAGGGCCTGCTGGCCCGGCACATCCGCCGGACCAGCCGGGAGTACGGGGCCCGCCGTGAACGCATCCTGGCCGCCCTGGCCGCGCACCTCGCCGGACGGCTGCACCCGGTGCCCTCGGCCGCCGGGCTCCACCTCGCCGTCCGGCCCGGCCCGGACCCGACCGGAGATCTGACCGCGGTGGCGGCGCGGGCCCGCGAGAACGGGGTCGCGGTGGAGGACCTGGCCCGCTACTGCGCCGAGCGGCCCGCGCAGCCCGGCCTGGTCATCGGGTACGGCGGCATCGCGCTGACCGACATCGACGAGGGAATCCGCCGCCTCGCCGCCGGGTTCGTCCAGCGGTAGAACGGATCAGCAGCGGGCTGACCGGGCGACGTTCGGGGTGAGCACCTGGCTCTCGAACCACTCGGCGCGGGAAGCCGTCGACTTACTCGCCCGACTGGCCGCCGAGCGCGCGCCGGTCGGCTGAGCGCCCATGCCGAGCGGGCCCCTCCTGCCGCGATGTGCGGAGGAAGGGCCCGCTCTCGACCGGGCGCCGCATCCGGCGGTCCGGTTCGCGCCGAGGTCAGCGGTTGGCGCAGTAGCCCACGCTGAAGGTGCTGGCTCCCGGCTTCAGGGTCCTGTTCCAGGCATCGCCGTGGATCCGGTAGCTGCCGTCGCCCTGGAGTTGCCGTTGGAAGTTCCAGGCCGTGTAGATCTGGCCGCCGAGTTCGACATAGCCGTACCAGTCGACGGGCTTGTCGGTCCTGTTGGTGGCGACGACGTTCGCGCAGTAGCCGCCGCCGCTGTCCGAGCCCCACTGGGTGAAGTTCGTGACCTTGATGTCGACGTTGCCGTCGGCCGGGCCGACCAACCGGCCCACACCCCAGCGGGAGGTGGTCTGGTAACCGGTACCCAACTGGTCGGCCCAGTTCCGGATCGCGGTACGGGTGCCGCCGGTGGCGTCGTTGACCTGGAAGTCCAGGCCGTGGAACGTGTCGAGGCCGCCGTACTCCAGGAGGCTGATCGCCGCCTCGACGGTGTAGCCGGTCTCGGTGCGGACCGTCGCGCTGGTCAGTCGGCCCCGCTGGAACGTTTCGTCACCGGTGCCGAACGAGACGCCGTTGTCCGCGTTGATCCGGATCTGGGTGTCGTCGTAGCGGTAGGGGCCGTTCTTGGCGTTGCCCCCGTCGACGTAGATCTCCACCGAGTCCCGGGTCCACGGATCGGAACCGGAGACGTCGACGACCGGGTCGGCGACTTCGGCGAGCACGTAGAGCGTCTGGTCCCGCCACAGGGTGCGGACCGTGGCGGTCGCGCCGTCCGCGCCCGAGACCGCCTTGGCGGTGGTGACCGCGCGGGCGTCGGCCCAGGTGGTGTCCACGGTGCCGTCGACCACCGGCGCCGTACGGGCCTGGGTGACCTCCAGGTACGACAGCTCCTCGACCAGGCCCAGGGTGCCCAGCGCGCCCGGGGCGTTCCAGCCGGCGGTGCGACCGTCGTTGCCCACCTGGACGTCCAGGGTGAGCGTGTCGCCCTCGGCCGCGTCGGTCAGCGGCAGGTGGGCGACGATGTCGTAGCCACCGCTGCGCTCCTTGGCCACGGCGGGCACGTTCCCGCTGCCGTTCCGGGCCACCGTGTACGTCTGGTCAGCCAGCACGAAGCTGACCTCGTCGCCGGCCGAGGCGGCGGCGTCGGAGACCGTCACGAAGGCCGTCAGATGATCCGGAGCCCAGCGAAGTTGGAACTTTGCCAGGTCCTCCACCGCATGCAGCGGAAGCTTCCTCCAGGTCAGGTCGGAGGTGGCGGTGTCGGAGAGGGCGACGTCGCCGGCAAAGACGTTCGCCGTACGCAGCCGGGCCGGAAGCTCGCCGTCCACCGCGCCGTGGTACGCGGGCTTGGCCTTGAGGTTGTCGTCGAAGACGAGCGGGGCACCGTTGCCGGCCCGCCAGGACCGACCGTCGGTCAGGCCCCACACGGTGACC
The DNA here is from genome assembly GCF_016862915.1 of Plantactinospora endophytica. GTDB lineage: Bacteria > Actinomycetota > Actinomycetes > Mycobacteriales > Micromonosporaceae > Plantactinospora > Plantactinospora endophytica. The sequence continues at coordinate 223,223 of NZ_BONW01000004.1, forward strand.
ACGAACAGGTCGTCCGCGTACGTCCGGAAGAGTCGGAACGCGTCCCGGAAGTAGTAGCCCTGCTCGATCAGGTTCGCCCGGGTCACCGGGGTACCCGTGACGACGTCGAGTTCGGTGACGGCCTGGGTCACCGGCAGGTCCTCGAACGCCGCCAGCGCGGTGCCGAGGTTGGCGACCGGGGTGGCCAGTGACACGTGGAACTGGTGGCCCACCCCGTCGACCGGTACCCCACGGGCGATCAGCCGCTGCACCAGCGCCTTGTACCGCCCCTGCTTGCCAAGCTGCTCGGTGTTGTAGTCGTTGATGAACAGGGTGACCGGGTCGGTGCCGGCGACGGCGTGGACGTCGTTGAACGCCTCGTCCGCGTACCGGAACGCGAGGTCGATGTACTCCTCGCCCAGGATCCGGTACCACTCGCTGCGGCGCAGTCCGTCGCCGAACTCGCCACTGTCGGCGACGACCTCGTTGACGACGTCGAAGGCCCGCATCGGGTTGGTGGCGGAGCCGAACGGACCGTACCGGTCACTCAGCGACTCGGCGACGGCGAAGACGTGCGTACGCAGCCGGTCGCGGAGGACCTGTTGGTGCGCCGCCGACGTGCTGAGCGGGGCGCCGGCCTCGTCCTGGAAGAACCAGGCCGGAGTCTGGCTGTGCCAGACGAGTACGTGCCCGTAGACGCCGAGGTTGTTCGCCCGGGCGAAGTCCATCAGCGCGATCGCCTGGTCGTGCGGGCGGAAGGTGCGCTCCGCGTCGTACCACGCCTCCGGCTTCATGTGGTTCTCCGGGGTGATGTTGTTGAAGTGCCGGGTCAACAGTTGGGCGGCGGCGCCCACCGTCTCGCGGCTGTCGATCGCGACGCCCATCGGGAAGTCGGTGGTCTCGTGGATCGGCGCGAGGTCCTCGATGACCGGCGGCTCCGGCACCCGTACGACGATGTCGTCGACGAGGAAGTTGCTGGTGTTTCCGGCCTCGCCGTTCTGCCACCGGGTCTCGAAGTAGAGCAGGGCGCTGTCGGCCGCCGGCATCGTGAAGCTCGCGGTCACCTCGGTCCAGCCGGTGTTCGTGATCCCGTCGAACTGGGCGAGCGTGCTGAACGACTGGCTGCCGCCGCTCGTGCTGGCGAGGCTGAGCCAGATCTGGTCGGTCGGCTGTCCCTCGGCGAACCGCAGCCACGCACGGAACTCGTAGGTCACGCCGGTCTCGAACAGGGCGCTCACGTCGCGGCCGATGCCGGCGCCCTGGTTCACCCGGTTGCCGACCAGGGCCGCGGCCTCGCCGCCGTGCGCGAGGTCGGTCAGCCCGACCGTCGGGGCGCCGGGTCCGCCGTCGCGCGGGCCCCACCCGTCGAGCCCGTCCTCGAAGTCGGTGTCGACCACGACCGCGCCGGGTTCCGGCCCGCCCTGCGGGGTGGTGATGCTGATGTCGTCCAGGAGGTACGGAGTGGTGCCCTCGGCCTCGACGTAGAGGTTGGCCGCGGTCAGGCCCGCGGGCATGGTGTAGCTGCCGCCGATCCGTACCCAGTTCTCCGCAGTGGTGGGGACGTTGTCGCCGATCCAGGTGTAGGTGTTGGCACCACCGTCGGCCGGGGTGGCCTCCATCGTGAAGTGCACCCCCGCCGACCCGGTGGTACCGGCCGGAAGTTTCGCCCATGCGCTGATAACGTACGTCCCGCCGGGCTCGAATCTCGCGGCCGCGTCGATCGCCGCTCCCTGCCAGTTTGCGGTGCGGCCGGTGACCGAAAGGCTATTCGCGCTCTCGTGCCCCTCCGCCGTTATCCCGAGGGTGACGGCTCCGCGCGGCCCCCAGGGAGCGTAGGAACCCGACTCGAAATCGTTGGCCAGGACGACCCGGTCCGCGGCCTGGGCGGGGGCGGCGAACGCGACCGACCCAACGATGGTGAGCAGTAATGATGTGACAAAAGCGGTCATTCTTCGAGCGGGTTTCACCGGTCTGTGTCCGATGCGCATCAGGGGCTCCCTAGCCGGGCGGGACGGCGCGATGGTGGTGTCTCCGAACCGAACTCGCGGATTCAGTCGCGCGAATGTTAGCCGGGTGACGTGGGCTAGTCGAGATGCCCTGTCCGACCGGACGCCACCTCTCCGCCGGACGGTCAGAAGACCGAAAGTTTCGGCTAGCGGGGTGCCGATGTTTCGGAGCCAGTCCATGGTCGGGGCTGGGCGTACCACCGCTCGGATCGGAGGCCCTTCCGGTCGCGCTGGTCGGCTACCTCGCCCCAGGGGTGGCGCCGGGGCGACAGCCACCCCTGGGCACGTCAAGAGGACGACGGCAGGTACCGGATCCTGCTGGGCCGGCCCGACCGGTGGCTTGGCCCGAGCGACCGGTGGCTTGGTCCGAGTGTGCGGTGGACGCGCGCCACGTCAGCGGTATCGCGGCCGGTCGTCGTCGATCTGGGTGAAGGTGACGGTGTCGGAGAGGTAACCCGGGAAGCTGAGTGTGATGACGAGAACGTTGTCGATCGTGTCCTCGTCCTGCGCGCTCCCCAGCCCGAATCCCTGCCAGTTGCTCCAGTTGGTCGGGGTGAACCGCAGCATCACCGGCTGGCTGATCCACCTGCCGGTGCCCCGCATCGTCATCTGGAGATAGGCTGCCTCGGCCGGCGGGTGGCTCAGGCGTACCCGGAAGCCGGCGCCGGTGCCCTCCGGGATCGAGGTCGAGGCGGGCTCGGCGATCACCGTCGGCAAGTCGCCGACGGCGGCCTGCGTCGGTCCGGCGGGGGCGATGATCGCGACGGCGGCGAGCGCGAGCGCGCCGACCGCGCCGGACCAGCGGCGTACGGGAATGACGGGCATCGGAATCCTTTCGGGCAGCAACGGACGTCACGGCGGCACCGCCGGAGCCCGCCAGCGGCGCTGATCTGCGTGCCCTACCCGCGCGAAGGCATTGAGATCCTCCCATGTCCCGAGGTCGATCGGAACTTCCCGCCGCGAGCGCGGTCGGTCAGGGACCCCGCCCCCGGCTCGCCGAGCGACGGGATCCACCTCGGCCGGGCATGTAAGTCGGAATCGATCAGATCTGACCCGCGGATCAGCAGTCGCCCCGGGTCAATCTGTGGAAAGGCCCCTACAGTCGAAGGATGTGCAGTCTGGCGGTCTCGCGGTGACGGCGGCGCTCGGCAGCGGGACGGACCTCCGGGCGGAGCCCTCGGAGGTCGGGGAGCCGGCAGGCCGTAGCCGAGCCGCGCGGCTGCGCCGGAAGGTACTGGTCGGCCTCGTGCTGGCCTGGGCCCTGGCGATCACGGCGGCGGTCGTGCTGCGCGGGGGCGGGGACTCGCCGCAGCCGGGTTCGGCGGCGCCGTCGACCTCGCCGTCCGCTTCGGAGGGACCGCTCGACGCGACCCAGGTCTACCGGACGCTGCTGCCCTCGGTGGTGCTGATCCGGACGACGGCGGGTGCGGCCTCCGCCGAGAACGCGAACGCCATGACCGAGTCGGCGACCGGTACCGGTGTGATCGTCAACGCCGACGGCACCATCCTCACCGCCGCACACGTGGTGGACGGCGCCGGCCGGATCACCGTGACGTACGCCGACGGGACCGAGTCCGCCGCGACGGTCGCCGCCGCCGACGCCAAGCAGGACATCGCCACCCTGACTCCGGCGACGTTGCCGCAGACGGTCGTACCGGCGGTGCTCGGCGGTGCCGCCGAGGTCGGCGACGACGTGGTGGCCATCGGCAACCCGCTCGGGTTGACCGCGAGCACCACCAGCGGGGTCGTCTCCGGGCTGGACCGGGTCGCCCGGGGCGGGCCGACGGCGATCTCCGGACTCATCCAGTTCGACGCGGCAGTCAACCCGGGCAGCTCGGGCGGCCCACTCGTCAACGACCGCGCCCAGGTGGTCGGTGTCGTCATCGCGCTCGCCAACCCCACCGACGCCGGCACCTTCATCGGGATCGGCTTCGCCGTACCGATCGGGGCGGCGCTCGGTGCCGGCCGGGGCGACGGACAGGTGCCGCTGCTGTGACCAACTTCTCCCGACCAGAGCCAGCACAGAGGACGGACCGATGAACATGCCGCAACGCGACGCCGGGAACTGGGCCGGAACCGGAGCCGCGCCGGCCTCCGCCGGTCCGATCGAAAAGGTGCGCTACGAGGTCAAGAAGACCATCGTCGGCCAGGACCCGCTGCTCGAACGGCTGATCGTGGCGCTGCTCGCCCGGGGGCACATCCTGGTCGAGGGGGTACCCGGGCTGGCCAAGACGCTCGCGGTCAAGTCGCTGGCCGAGGCGATCGGCGGGGACTTCCACCGGGTGCAGTTCACCCCCGACCTGGTACCCGCCGACATCATCGGTACCCGGGTCTACCACCAGCCGACCGGCGAGTTCCAGGTGTCGCTCGGGCCGGTCTTCACCAACCTGCTGCTCGCCGACGAGATCAACCGGGCGCCGGCCAAGGTGCAGAGCGCACTGCTGGAGGTGATGCAGGAGCGGCAGGTCACCATCGGCCGGGAGACGCACCCGGTACCGAATCCGTTCCTCGTGATGGCCACCCAGAACCCGATCGAGTCCGAGGGCACGTATCCGCTGCCGGAGGCGCAGGTCGACCGCTTCATGATGAAGGTGGTCGTCGACTATCCGAGCGTGACCGAGGAGTTCGTCGTGGTCGAGCGGGCGCTCGCGCCGGCCACCCCGATCCAGCGCATCGTCGACCCGGCGACGCTCGTCGGGCTCCAGCAGGAGGCGGACCGGGTCTACGTCGACCCGTCCCTGATCGAGTACGCCGTCCAGCTCGCCCACGCCACCCGCGATCCTCGCCGGGTCGGCCTGACCGACCTGGCCCGGTACGTGACGTTCGGCGCCAGCCCCCGGTCGTCGATCAGTCTGGTGCTCGCGGCCCGCGCCCTCGCCTACGTCCGGGGCCGGGAGTACGCCGTGCCCGAGGATCTCACCGACCTCGCTCTGGACGTGCTGCGGCACCGGCTCGTCCTCTCCTACGAGGCGCTCTCCGACGAGGTCACCCCCGACCTGATCCTGTCGAAGATCCTGGCGAACGTGGCGATGCCGGAGCCCGCCGGCCGTGGTCGCTGACCGATGGCGACCGTTCCCGAGCGGTTGCTGCGGCGGCTGGAGTGGCGGCTCCGCCGCCGCCTCGACGGGCGCCTCCAGGGCGCGTACCGCACGGTGTGGCAGGGCAGCGGTATCGACTTCACGGACCTGCGCGCCTACACGCCGGAGGACGACGTCCGGCACATCGACTGGAACGTCACCGCTCGGCTGGACGAGCCGTACGTCCGGCAGTACACCGAGGACCGGGAGCTGACCGCCTGGCTGGTCGTCGACCGTTCCGCCTCGATGCGCTTTGGCCGTCCGCCGGACCCGAGCGGGGCGGACGGGGCGGGCACGGTCGGCAGGGCGGGCGCGGCCGACGGCTCGGGCAAGGCGGCCAACGGTGACGGGGCGGCCGAGGGTGACGGGGCGGCCAGGGGAGACAGGGCGGGCCGGGGCGACGGGGCGAGGCGGGACGGCGGGACGGCGCGGGGCAAGGAGTTCGTGGCGACCGAGTTGGCGGTCGCGCTGGGCCGGCTGGTGGCGCAGGGTGGCAACCGGCTCGGCGCGATTCTCTACGACAACCACGCCCACCGGGTGATCCCGCCCCGGACCGGCCGCGACCAGGTGCTGCGCATCGCGCACGAACTGCTGCGCCCGCCACCCGCCGCCGGCAGCGGCGCCACCACCGACCTGGCCGCGATGCTGCGGCTGGCCGCCAGCACGACCGCCCGACGCCGCAGCCTGGTCTTCGTGGTCTCCGACTTCATCGGCGACCCGGGTTGGGAACGTCCGCTCGCCATGCTCACCCACCGGCACGAGGTGGTGGTGATCCGGGTGGTCGACCCGGCCGAACTGGAGCTGCCCGACCTCGGCCTGATCCTGGTCGAGGACGCGGAGACCGGCGAACAACTCCTCGTCGACACCAGCGATCCACTGCTGCGTGGCCGCCTCGCGGCCGAGGTCGACGCCCGGGAGGACGCGCTGGCGGAGCGGATGCGGCGGGCCGGGGTGGACCCCCGACACGTCAGCACCGACCAGGACCTGCTCGCCGTACTCGTCGGGTTGGCCGGGCAGTCGGGTCGGGGGCGGCGATGAGCTTCGACTACCCGCTGGTGCTGGCCGTCGCCGTACTGGTCACCGCCGCCGCGATCCTCGGCTACGTCGCGCTGCAACGCCGTCGTACCGCCGCGCTGGCGGCTGCCGGCTTTGGGGTGCCGGCGGGCGGCAGTACGCGGCGGGCGGCACTGCGCCGACACCTGCCGTACGCGCTGCTGCTCGCCGCCCTGCCGATCCTGCTGCTGGGAGTGGCCCGCCCGCAGGCCGAGGTCGTCGTGCCGAGGGCCGCCGGCACGGTGATCCTTGCCTTCGACGTCTCCAACAGCATGTCCGCCGAGGACGTGGCACCGAGCCGGCTCGCCGCCGCGCAGGCCGCCGCGACCGGCTTCGTGGAGGAGCAGCCGGACTCGGTCGACGTCGGCGTACTCGTCTTCGGCGACCAGGCACTGCTGACCCAGGCTCCGACCGACGACCACGCCGCCGCCGTGTCCGCGATCGGGCGGCTCTCCTCGGGCGGCGGTACCGCGCTCGGGCAGGCGATCCTCGTCGCGCTCGGCACCATCACCGGCAAGCAGGTCAGCCTGCCGGCCGACGGCGGAATCGCGACCACGGAGGATCTCGGCTACTGGCCGTCGGCGACGATCGTGGTCTTCTCCGACGGCCAGCAGACCGGTGGCCCCGACCCGTCGGCGGCGGCCGAACTCGCCGCTGCCGCCGGGGTACGCATCCAGACCGTCGGGGTCGGCACCGCCGAGGGCGCCACCGTCGAGGTCGACGGCTACCAGCTCGGTACGGCGCTGGACGAGGCGTTGTTGAGCACGGTCGCGCAGATGACCGGCGGCAGTCACCACCGGGCCGGCGACGCGGAAGCGCTGGCCGAGACGACCCGCTCGATCGACCTGCGCCTGACCAGCCGGAAGGAGCCCGTCGAGCTGACGGCGCCGTTCGCCGGTGTCGCCCTGCTGCTGCTGACCCTCGGTGGACTGCTCGGCATCCGCTGGCACGGAAGGATCGTCTGATGTCGTCCAGGTGGCCGTGGGCGCTGCTCGGGCTGCTGGCCGTAGCGCTCGGCATCCGCTGGCACGGGAGGATCGTCTGATGTCGCTCAGTTGGCCGTGGGCGCTGCTCGCACTGCTGGCCGTACCCCTGTTGCTGGTGGCCCGGTGGTGGCTGAACCGGCGGCGTAGCCGGGCGGCGGTCACCGTTTCCAGCATCGCGTTGATCCGGGCCGCGCTGCCCGGCCGTACCTCGTGGCGCCGCCGCATCCCGGTCTTCCTCTTCCTCGCCGGACTGCTCGCGCTGGCGGCCGGGCTGGCCCGGCCGCAGGCGTCGGTGGCGGTGCCGTCGAACGACACCTCGATCCTGCTGGCGCTGGACGTCTCCGGTTCGATGTGCAGCACCGACGTCGCGCCGAACCGGCTGGCCGTGGCGAGCGACGCGGCCCGCGACTTCATCGAGGCACAGGACGGCGAGACCCGGATCGGTCTGGTCGCGTTCTCCGGGATCGCCGCCCTGGTGGTGCCGCCGACCAGCGACAAGAAGGCGTTGCTCGACGCGATCGGCACCCTCACCACCGCCCGGGGTACGGCGATCGGCCAGGCGATCCTGGCCGCCATCGACGCGATCGCCGAGACGAACCCGAACGTCGCCGCGACCGGTGTCGACCTCGGTGACGTCAGCCCTGACTCGCTCGGCGAGCACCAGCCGGACACCATCGTCGTGCTCACCGACGGCTCGAACACCACCGGCGTCGACCCGGTCACCGCCGCCGAACAGGCCGCCGCCCGCCGGCTGCGGGTCTACACGATCGGGTTCGGCACCACCGAGCCCGCCCCGATGGTCTGTACACCCGACCAGATCGGCGGCGAGCCCGCCTTCGGCGGCGGCCCGCGCGGCGAGGTCTTCGGTGGCGGGGGCCGGTTCCGCCGGGAGATCGACGAGGACGCGCTGACCCGGGTCGCGGACGTCTCGGGCGGGCGCTACTTCCGGGCCGAGGACGCCGGCGAGCTGACCGAGGTACTCGCCGACCTGCCCCGGGAGTTCGGTCTGCGTAAGCAGGACGTCGAGATCAGTGTCTGGTTCGTCCTCGCCGGAGGGTTGCTGGCCTTCACGGGTGTCGGGCTCGCGCTCTGGTGGAATCGGGTCCCGGGCCGGCGGGCAGCGGTACCGACCGGGGCCGGCGCCCGGCCAGCACCAGGACGGCGCCCGTGACGAGCCCTGGTTCGCCGGCCGAGGTGAACACTCCTCATCGGACCGGACCAAAGTGATAAATGGTCACTTTAGGGAATGTGGGTACTTAACGCTAGAATTCTGACGGGCAGTGACGCCTCCCTCCACAACCCAATTGTCGGGACCGGCATCGGATACGGATGCCGCTCGGAACCCCACTCCGCCGCCGTGAACCGGAGCGGAGCCGGAGGAGGCATCATGTTGCCGATGTCGATCGGCCTGGCCGACACATCCACCCGACTCCGCAGCTGGATTCGCGGAAACCTGCGGTACGACCTACCGGCCTCGCTCGTCGTCTTCCTGGTCGCCGTGCCGCTGTCGCTGGGCATCGCCGCCGCCTCCGACGCCCCGGTGGCGGCCGGGCTGATCGCGGCCGTGGTCGGCGGGGTGGTCGCCGGTCTGCTCGGCGGCTCCGCGCTCCAGGTCACCGGCCCGGCGGCCGGCCTGACGGTGGTCGTCGCGGAACTGGTCGGCCGGTTCGGCTGGGCGGCCACCTGCGCGATCACCGTTGCGGCCGGGCTGTTGCAGGTCGCGTTCGGGCTGTGCCGGGTCGCCCGGACCGCGCTGGCCCTCTCGCCTGCCATCGTGCACGGCATGCTCGCCGGGATCGGGGTCACGATCGTCCTCGGTCAACTGCACGTACTGCTCGGCGACGAACCCGGAAGCACGCCGATCCGGAACCTCCTCGACCTGCCCGCCCAGTTGGCGAACCTGCACGACCACGCGGCGCTGATCGGGCTGACCGTGATCGGCCTGCTGGTCCTCTGGCCCCGGCTGCCGGGACCGGTACGTCGGATACCCGGCCCGCTGGTCGCCGTCACCCTGGCCACCCTCGCCGCCGTGGTCTGGAACGACGTCGACCTGGCCCGGGTGGAGATGCCCGGGTCACTGCTGGCCGCCGTACACCTGCCGGCGCTGCCCGACGGGGACTGGTCGGCCGTCGTCGCCGCCGTACTGACCGTTGCCGTGATCGCCAGCGTGGAGAGCCTGCTCTCGGCCACCGCGGTCGACCGGCTGGCCGCCGACCGGGCCGCCCCGGGCGACCGTCCGCCCAGGCCGACCAACCTGGATCGGGAGATGATCGGCCAGGGGGTGGCGAACAGCCTCTCCGGCCTGCTCGGCGGGTTGCCGGTCACCGGGGTCATCGTGCGCAGCTCCACGAACGTCAACGCGGGAGCCCGGACCCGGGGTTCGGCCGTCCTGCACGGGGTGTGGGTGCTGCTCTTCGCGGTGCTGCTCGTCGTACTCGTCGAGCGGATCCCGATGGCCGCGCTGGCCGGGCTGCTCGTCGTGGTGGGCCTGCAACTGGTGAAGATCTCCGACATCCAGCGGGTACGCCGGCACCGCGAACTGGCCGTCTACGTCGCCACCGCGCTCGGCGTGGTGGTCTTCAACCTGCTGGAGGGCGTACTCATCGGACTCGCCCTGGCGGTCGTACTGATCCTTCGCCGGGTGGTCTGGGCGAGGGTGCACGCCGAGCGGGTACGCGCCACCCCGGCGGGTCGCGAGCACTGGTCCGTGCACGTCGAGGGGACGCTGAGCTTCCTCGCCATCCCACGGCTCTCCGTCGTGCTCGGCCGGGTGCCGCCGGGCAGTGCGGTCGAACTGGAACTGGCCACCGACTACCTGGACCACGCGGCCTTCGACCACCTCGACGGCTGGGTACGCCAACACGAGACCACCGGCGGCAGCGTGCATCTGGACCAGGTCGGTCCCGCCGCCCTGCGTGGCGACCAGCCCCGGCCGCGCCGCCGGATCCACGCCCTGGTGCCGCCGCGCTGGTTCTCGCCCTGGTCGAGTTGGCAGGCCCGGCATCCGGACAACGGCGGCGAGCCGCACCTTTCCGAACAGGCGGACTCGCCGCAGGCCGCGCTCCGGCCGCTGCACGTCGGGGTACGCGAGTACCACCGCCGCTCGGCCGCCCGGCTGTTGCCGTTCCTGACCGAGCTGACCGGCCGGCATCGGCCGAACAGTCTCTTTCTGACCTGTGCGGACGCCCGGATCGTGCCGAACGTGATCACCAGCAGCGGGCCGGGTGACCTCTTCACGGTGCGCAACATCGGCAACCTCGTCCCCACCGACCACGTCGCGGAGTCCTCGGTCGCCGCCGCCGTCTCGTACGCCGTCGACGTGCTCTCCGTGCCGCTGCTGCTGGTCTGCGGGCACTCCGGCTGCGGCGCCATGCAGGGGCTGCTGGGCGGACGCGCCGAGGAGGAGAGTCACGTCGGGCGGTGGCTGCGTTGGGGACGGCCGAGCCTGGCGGCCTGGCGGGCCGGGCATCCGGTCGGTTCGGCCGCCGTCGCCGACGGGCGCGCCGAGGTGGACCAGTTGGCGATGGTGAACGTCGCCCGCCAGGTCGCGGTGCTCCGGGAGTTCCTCGCCGCCCGTGGTGTCGAACCGGGGAAGGTGTCGGTGCACGGGCTCTTCTTCGACATCCCGACCGGCCTGCTGCTGGTCCTCGACGAGCAGCGGCAGCGGTTCACCTGGCCGCCGCACCACGAGCTGGAAACCAGCGGCGCCGGCTTCGTCCGCCCGTAGCCGGCGGAGTCGGGTGGGTTCCGGTCCCGGTCGGGCACGGCGCGGGTGGCGGCCACCGTCGCTTGTGGAATACACGACGACCCGGGGGTTGTCGCCGATATCGGCGCCCGGCACCTTCGTCGTACGCCGGGTGCTGCCGCCGACGTGTCCGTCGTACGGGTGGGGCAATGTAGTCCGGTGAGGGTGTCGGGGCAAGTGAACCCGGCATGAACTGACACCGAACTATGTGGAGTGTGCCGGATAGTGGCGCAGACAACTCCCAGCAAGCATTCAGGTTCGTGCCCACGCGGCGTACGTTCACGATTCGTGAAGAACTTTCCTCGACAGTCGACCCTCTCCCGACGCTCGCTCCTCGCCGCCGGTGGCCTGACCGCCGTCGGTACCGTCGCGCTGGCCGGCCCGGCCACCGCCCAGTCGGCCGGCGACCCGCCGGTCGACAACCCGCAGGCGGCGCTGGCCCGGCTGCTGGACGGCAACCGGCGCTTCGTGCAGGGTCAAGGTCGACACCCGCACCAGTCCCCCCGACGCATCCACGACCTGGCGGCCGGGCAGGACCCGTTCGCGATCGTCGTCGGCTGCGCCGACTCCCGGGTACCCCCGGAGGTTCTCTTCGACCAGGGTCTCGGTGACCTTTTCGACAACCGGGTCGCCGGCAACATCGTTGACACAATCATGCTGGGCAGCATCGAGTACGCCGTCGAGCACTTCGCCTCGCCGCTGCTGGTGGTCCTCGGCCACGAGCGGTGCGGTGCCGTCTCCGCCGCCGTCGACACGATCGCGAGCGGTGGTACCGCCCCGGGCTCGATCCAGGCCATCGTCGAGGCGCTGCGGCCGGTCGTCGAGCCGCTGCTCGGCGGCACGGGCGACATCGTGGAGGCGGCGGTCCGGGCCAACGTGCTGGCCCAGGCGCAGCACCTGGTCGAGGCCAGCGAGATCATCGCCGAGCAGGTGCACGCCGGTCACCTGGAGATCGTCGGCGCCCGCTACGACCTGGACAACGGCCGGGTCACCCTGGTGAGCTGACGTTTCGGTTCCCGGCCGGTGAGCTGACGTTGTCTTCCCGGCCGGTGAGCTGACGTTGTGTTCCCGGCCGGCTCGCCGCTCGCCGTCGAGCCGGCCGGCACCGGCTGGGGGCTGTCTTTCGGATCCTCTCGCTTCACCGAGATCCAGGAGACAGCCCCTGATCCGTCCCGCCCGCGCGTCAGTGCTGGGGGCCGTTGGCCCGGGACCAGAGTCCCGCCCAGCCGCCCCCGGCCAGCCACGACGACGGCAGCAGCAGCCCGTGCCCCGCGATCCGGTCCCAGAACCCGTCCGGTACGGCACCCAACTCGACGGCGTCGGGCCAACTCGACTGCCAGCTCTCGTCCCGGAGCGAGGACTGTGGAAAGCCCGGCACCCGTACCCGGCGTCGCGGCACCACGACGGTGACGCGCTCGGCTGACGGCCGGAGTACGGCGGACCCGGGAGCGGACTGTCCGGTGGCGAGGCCACTCCAGGAGGTCACCCCGAGCGCGGCGGCCCGGAGCAGCCCGGCGTGCGGCCGGGACCGCACCGCGTTGGCCAGTTCGGGGCAGTCCTGCCGGAGCAGGGTGCCCAGGGCGGCGCGCAGGCGCAGCGCGACCAGGTCGGCGGTGCGGGCGACCGCGACGTACCCGACCCGGGCCAGCGGCCGGAGCGAGCCGGGCAGTGGCGCGTCCAGCAGCAGCGGGGCCAGCCGGTCCGATGTGGACGACGACGGGACCCCGGCGGTGGACGGCGCCAGGGCGTGTACCGCCCGGGCCAGCGGTCGGTGCCCGCTCGCCCGCCACAGCCCGACCAGACCGGGGCCGGCCGGGTCGGCCAGGGTGAGCCGGCAGGCCCGGGCGACCGCTCCGGGCGTGGCCCGGCGCAGCGCGGTCAGCGCGTCGTGCGGATCGGCCGGCGGTGTCGTCGGTGCGCCGGCCAGTCGGGTCGCCAGCACGGCCAGCACCTCGGCCGCCGGAACGGTTTCCGGCTGGGCGAGCGTACCGGCCGCCACCTCGTCGAGCCGGCGGCCGAGGTCACGCAGCACCCGTACGGCGGAGGCGGGCCGCCGGCCGGTCCGGGGCGTCGTCGCCCCGGTCCCGTCGTGCGGGGCGGCGCGGCGAGGCTGCGGGATGGCCCGCTCGGGAAGGGCGAGGGCGGCCATCCAGGCGCTGGTCCGGTGCAGCAGTGTCGGATCGGGGTCCTCGTTGAACCGGGCGCGGATCTCTTCGAGTCGCCAACCCCGCGCGCCGGGCCGGAGTTCGGCGTTGACCAGGATGCGGCCGTCCGGTGCGCGGAGCGCGACCAGCACGCTCCGGCCTCGGGCGGCGTCCTCGACGTAGTGCGGGCTGGCGATGCAGTTGCCCATGTAGCCGGACCAGTCCGCCAACTGCCGGGCCGTCCGGGCCAGCTCGATCCGCGCGTCGGTGCCCGGCAGCACCGTGCCGTCGAACCGCTCGACCGGAGGCGGGACGGTGAAGGCGCCGGTCAGCGCGGTGGCGATGGTGGCGTGGTCGGTCAGCCCGGCGACGAGTTCCGGCCAGGTCCGACAGCGGGGCGGGACCTGTCCGCCGAGGTCCACCAGCTGCGCGGCACCGGCGACGGCGAGCGGGATCGACTGCGGTCGGGGTACCAGTGGTTCGTCCGGCGGCGGCGGGTCGGTGGCGACGGTCGGAGCGTTCCGACCCGGGGTGACCACGGCCGTCGGATGACCGTTCAACCGGGCCAGCGCGTCGGCGAGTTCGGCGTACCAGAGCAGGTCGCCGATGGTCTCGACCTCGGCCGTCGTGCGGTCCGGTGCGGCGCGCAGCCGCGCGGCCAGCGGCGGTACCGGCTCCGCCGGAAGGATCGGCTGCTGGTCCCAGGATGCGGGGCGGTCCGGCGACAGATAGCCGACCCGGTTCCGCCAGACCCCGAGTGAGCAGCCGGCCCAGCCGACGAGGTGTGCGCGCAGTGCGACCGAGTCCGGCTGGACGATCGCGTTGGCCAGGTGCTCCGCGACGTTCAGGACGACCCGACCGTAGTCGCCGGCTCGGGCCAGCCGTTGGCCGAGGTAGGGCGCCCACCGGCGGTCGAGCGGTTCGTCGGGCGCGGTCCGGGCGAGGATGTCCCGCAGGTACGACCCGGGTCGGGCCGGCAGGCCGGTCAGCCCGGATATCCGCCGCGCCGACATCGACACCTCGGACGGGGACAGTTCGGCGACCGCCGCCTCGATCTCGTGCCGGTGTGCGGCCAGGGCGGCGTCCAGGCCACGGTCGACCGCGCTCACCGCGACCCGGGCCAGCACCGTCGCCGCCATCGCGTCCCGGAGCACCCGGTTCGCCCGGGTCAGCCAGTACCCGGCCGACGGCTGCCACAGCGCGGCCCGGTGCATCGTCGGCTCGCCCCACAGCTCGGTACGCAGCCGCTCGGTGAGTTCGTCCTCCTCGTACCGCCGGTAGCGGGCGGCGAGGTCGGCGGTGCGGTCCTGCCGGCCCTGCGACGCGCGCAGCCGCTCCCGCCGCAGCCGCCGCGTGCCGTGTGCGCAGACCTGCTGCCACAGGTCGGTCAGCAGGGCGAGGCGGCGCGGCCGGGGCACCTGCCGGAGTACCCGGGTCAGGTGCCCGCCGACCACCGAGGGCAGCCCGCCCGGGAACGGGTCGACGCCGTCGGGCGCTCGCAGGTCCAGCACCGTGACGAGCTGCTCCGGCCCGAGTACGTCGCTCGCCGCGACCGCGAACCGCAGCACCGGCCACCGGCGTTCGTCGAGTACGGCCTGGGCGGCGGCGCCGAGCGGCTTCGTCGCGTCCGGGCCGAACAGCGCGACGAGTACCGCCCGCCGGTCGCCGAGCCGTCCACTCAGCGCCGGCACCATCAGGGCGGCGAGTACGGCGTCGCGGCGGTCTCCGGCGGCACCCTCGGTCCGGGCCGACCGGAACCCGTCGCCGAGGTCGACGCCGGCACCGGCGGCCGGTACACCGCCGGCCGCGATCAGCCGGTGCAGTTCCGCCACGGCCCGGTCGACGGACTCCGGGGCGGCCGAGCGGGGTCCCAGCACGACCGGGCTGCCCGGGGCGAGTTCCGGGGACGGCTCGACGGACCGGCCGCGCGGTCCGGCGGTCCAGATCCGCGAGTCCGGCCCCGGCACCACCCCGCCCGACAGCCGCAACGTCACGAATTCAGGATCCTCGCACTGTCCAGCCGATTTGCCGGGCCGGAGTGCGCAGGCGTCGACATCAGCCAGCGGGCGTCCACGCCCTGCCGCCTGCCGGATGAGCACGCCCTGCCGCCTGCCGGACGAGATCTGCCCGGGTCCACGGGACAGGAAGCACCCGGGCATACCATGCGGTGATGCCGCTGATTACCTCCAACGCCTCGCAGGTCAGGTTGGCGCTACCCACCGATCGACCCGGTGGCGTCGGATGCTGAGCGGCGGCGTCGTCACCGCGTACGCGGGCGGAGCCCTCGACCGCGCGGGTGGGCTGCGGCGCGACTCCGACGGGGTGCGCCGGCTGTTCGAGAGTGACCGAGCCGAGGTCGTGCCGCTGTGGCGGGACCGGTGTCTGGTGACGGGCGAGTCGGTGCTGCGGTTGGCCGGCGACGGTCAACACCGGTTGCCGGCCGGGATCGGCGAGCCGGTCCTCCTCGGCCTCGACGGTGACCGCCCGGTGTTCGCCGTGGACCTGACCGACCTGTCCGAGGACGAGGCGCTCGGCGTGGTCGGCGCCGACCGGACGGTGGACGTACGCCGGCTGGTGCACGGGCTCGACCCGGCCGAGGCAGCCGTGCTCGGGTACGCCCGAGGGCTCTGCCACTGGCACCGTAACCAGCGTTTCTGCGGCACCTGCGGCAGCCCGGCACGATCGGTGCAGGGCGGTGCGGCCCGGCAGTGCACCGGCTGCGACCAGCTTCTCTTCCCACGGATCAGCCCAGCGGTGATCATGTTGGTGGAACTGCCGGGCCCGCCGGCACGCTGCCTGCTGGCCCGGCACGCCGGAGCGGGGCCGGACTCGTTCGGGCTGCTGGCCGGCTTCCTGGAGGTCGGCGAGAGCCTGGAGGACGCGGTACGGCGCGAGGTGGCCGAGGAGGCCGGCCTGGTGGTCGACTCGGTACGCTACTTCGCCTCGCAGCCGTGGCCGTTTCCGTCCGGCCTGATGGTGGGCTTCTTCGCCACCGCCCACTCCGAGGTGACCACCGTCGACGGCGAGGAACTGCTGGAGACCCGCTGGTTCAGCCGGGCGGAGTTGCGGGACCGGCGGGCGGCACGCGGCCGGCTCGGCAATCCGGACTCGATCGACCGGCTGCTGCTGGAAACCTGGCTCGACGCCCCGGACCGCTCGTAGCTCCGGACGGCTCGTAGCTTCGGACCGCCCGTGCTCCGGACGGCTCGTAGCTCCGGACCGCGCGTGCTTCGGACCGCCGTGCTTCGGACCGCGCGGAAATGCCCGGACCACCGGGAGCCCGGAGACGGGTGTCCCCGCCCCGCAGGATCGCGGGGCGGGGACGGCGAGCGGTGGTCAGCGCAGCCGTACCGGTGCGGAGTCGAGCCCGCCCCGGACGCTGACCGCCCGGACGGTGGCCGCCTCGGTCCCGGTCTTGGTGACCCGGAGCGTCACCCGCTGCTTCTTTCCGCCGTCCAGGAAGAACTGCGGCGCGTCGCCGACCAGCCGGGCGCCCTGCACCTGCACGGTGTCCGGAGCGACGATCTTGACTTCCTTCGCCTGCTCCAGGGCGGTGGGCATCCGGCCGGTGTTGGTGACGGTCGCGGTGATCTCGTGCGTCGCGCCGTCGGTCTGACCGGCCCGCAGCGGCTTGACGCCGACCTGCGAGAGCGCCACCTGCGGAAGCGACTCGGTCAGGTACAGGTTGAACTTCGCCTGGTTCGCGGCCCACTGCCCGATCAGGTCCGGCGAGGGGTTCTGCGCCCAGAACTTCGGGTTGATCCCGCCGACCTCGACCGCGCCGAGCTTCGGGTGCTCGATCTTCGTCCAGGGCAGGAAGCAGTTGGTCCGTCGGTTCTCGACGCACCACCGCGAGCGTTCCCAGTCGGCGAACCGCTCGTCGGAGTCGTAGTCGACGAAGTCGCCGCCGTTCCAGATCTCGTCGCCGTACCAGACGGCGCCGTACTGGAAGTAGCCGAAGTCGGGGCCGTGTCCGAACAGCGCCTCCGGGTCGCCGCCGTTGCGGGTGGCGTAGTCGATGTAGACGCTGCCGGAGTACCGGTAGCCGGTGAAGCCGACGCCGGCCCGGTCGAAGTGCTCGTACAGCTTGCGGTCGTCGGTGTACATGCACTCGACCGGGTCGCAGGTCGACGGGCCGCGCAGGTGCATCGGTACCCGGGTGTCCATGCTGTTCACCGCGCCGATGTTGGTGTGCGACATCAGCCAGGTGTAGACGTGCCTGGTCTCCGGCTCCGACAGCGGGTACTCGCCGGCGCCGACCTGGGTGAGGTTCCGGCCGGTCTCGTCGTACCCGGGCATCACGTGCCAGTTGTACGGGTAGTTCCGGTGCAGGTCGAGGCCGCCGACCCCGTCCTCGTTGTCCCGGCCGTCGCCGTCGTTGTCGACGCCCTCGGAGAACATCAGGTAGTCGCCGTTGCCGGCGCCGACGCTGCGCATCGTGACCTTGGCCGGATCGCGGTCGTCGACCACGTGGGTGCCCTTGCCCGCGCCGACGTACTGGCGTAGCTGGCTCAGGTAGCCGTCGCCGTTGAGGTCCTCACCGGGGTCCTCGTCGAGCTTGCCGTCGGCGTCGTTGTCGGTTGGTCGGACCGACGAGCGGTTCGTCTGGGCGGTGTAGAGGTAGAGGTTGTGCCCGTCGGGGTTGTTCACCGGCCGGATGTAGACGGCCTTGTCGTCGAGGAGCTTGTCCACCTGCCGGTCCCGGCCGGCCTTGCTGATCAGGTGGTGTGCCAGCCACAGCGAGCTCTCGGCCGAGGAGATCTCGCCGGAGTGCCGGTTGCCCTCGAAGAACGCGGCCGGCTTGTCGGTGTCCTTACCGGTCGACTTGTCGGTGATGGTGACCTGGTAGATCGGTTCGCCGCCGAAGCTCTCGCCGACGATGTAGAGGTCGACGATGTCCGGTCGCTCGTGCGCCCACTTCTTCAGCCACCACTGGATCTCGATCCCGGTGTGGAAGTGGTCGAAGTCCATCTGGCCGGGCTTCTTCGGCTGCACCTGCGGATACCGGACCACGTCGAAGGTGCTCTCGCCGTCCCGCTCACCGGCGATGGTGACGGTCGGGGTGGTCGGGGTGACGCTGCCGGGGAACGGTCCGGGGTCCGTCGCCGGCTGCAACCCGATCGTGTACGTCGGGGCTGCGGAAAGTTCGGCGTTGTCCAGGGTGGCCCGGTCGGCACCGCCCCAGAGCGGGGTACTGGCCAGCACGACGGCGGCGCCGGCCAGCAGGGTCACCAGCTTCGAGGTCGGCCGCCGGGCCTGCCTGGTCCAGATGGTCCGGGGTACGGGTGGCGGGGTCGGGCCGCCGGTGGCGTCGGGGCGGTCGGGTGAGGATCGGGTGATCTCGGAGCTCACGGCAGATCTCCTGTCGTCACTTCGGTGACGGCCTGCCCGGGTGTGGCAGGTTAGTCACTTTCCGTGTCGGGGGCGCCACCCAACGTGTACTCACTGGTGATCATGCTAATCGAGGCTTGTGCCGGTGTAAATATCCCGTCCCCGCAACCGGCGAGGTCACGGGGCGGCGCGGCGGCGGATCGGCCCGGGAGAAATCACGGGCCGCCGGTTGATCGCCCTTGTTAGGCTGCCCGCCGTTGCTCGCTCACCACGGGGGTTATTCGTGATCATTCGTCTTGTTCGGGTCGGCGCCGTCGCCCTCTCCCTGGCCACCGTCGCCGTACTCGGTGCCGGCTGCCAGCCGGGGGAGTCGACCGGCGACGCGGCCGGTACGCCGACCGCCGGCCCGACCACGGCCGCGCCCAGCCCGACCGCCGCGCCGAACACCAAGGAGGTCTGCCAGGCCGTCACCGACATCTTCCTCGACGGCAGTGTCAAGATCGCGGACGACTCGGTGAAGGCGATCGAGAAGGGA
The DNA here is from genome assembly GCF_016862915.1 of Plantactinospora endophytica. Taxonomy (GTDB): domain Bacteria; phylum Actinomycetota; class Actinomycetes; order Mycobacteriales; family Micromonosporaceae; genus Plantactinospora; species Plantactinospora endophytica. The sequence continues at coordinate 242,079 of NZ_BONW01000004.1, forward strand.
CTGAGCGTGGCCCAGCAGAACAAGCAGCTCAAGACCACGCTCACCGGGCTCGCCGGCCAGTTGGAAGCCGAGGCGGCCAAGGCGACCGACCCGAAGGTCAAGGCACTGGTCGAGGGGATCGTCACCGACATCCAGACCGGCGCGAAGTCGGCCGACCCGGTCAAGTTCCTGCAGACCGACTTCGTCAAGGTCGGTACGGCGATCGACAAGGAGTGCGTCGCCTGACCGTTCTGCCGACCGCCGGTGGCCCGTGCCGTCACCGCGCCACCGGCGGTCGGCCAGGTTCCCGGGATACATCGCCGCTGATCCGGCCGGTCCTCGCCGCCTCGGTGATGCTGCGCCATCGGCGGTCGGCCGGGTTCCCGGGATACACCGGGTTTGGCCAGGTGGTCGGCGGATCGGCCGGCCGGTCCGGTCTCGTCTGCCGAGAGCGGCAGAGTCTCGCCGTGGAGCTTGCCGGAGTCCGGTGCCGCTGTGTTTGAGTGGCCCGGAAGCGCCGGAAGCGCTCCCAGCGAAGGAGTCCACCATGCCGAGACTGTCCAACATGGACGGAAGTGCCGCACCCCGGCCGGTACCACCGGAGCAGCGGCCCGGGCGCCGGACCGGTCGACGTGGGCTCGGCCTCGGCCTGGCCGTGGTCGTGCTGCTGGCCGGCACCGCGACCGGCTGCGGTAGCGGTACGGACGAGCCGGCCGGGTCGACCGGCACCACCACCCCGCCGCAGCGGCTCACGGTGACCAGCCCGGCCTTCGAGGAGGGCGAGCCGATTCCCGAGCGGTACACCTGCCGGGGCAGCGGGGAACGGCCGGCGCTCGCCTGGTCGGGCCAGCTCGACGGGGTGGTGTCGTACGCGGTGGTGGTGGACGATCCGGACGCGCCCGGCCTCACCTACCTGCACTGGGTGGTCTACGACATCCCCGCCGACGTCCAGGGGCTCGCCGCCGCCGACCTGCCGGCCGGAGCACTGGAGGGACAGAACTCGGCGGGCCTGGCCACCTGGGCGCCGCCCTGCCCACCCAGCGGCCAGCACCGGTACCGCTTCCACGTCTACGCGCTCGGCGCGAAGAGTGGCCTGGCCGCCGACGCCGAGGGGAACGAGGCACGCCGGGTGATCGAGTCCCTCGCACTCGGCACCGGCACGTTGACCGGCCTCTTCGGTAGCTGACCGGCCGGGTGCGGTGCCGGGAGCGGGTCCGTCGCCGGGGCAAGTGCCGGGGGCGGGTCCGGATTTCGGGGGCGCGGTCCGGGTCCCCGTCCGGGAGCGTGTACAACGTTCGGGTTCCGGTCCGGAGCGTGGACAACGGGCCGGAGGGTCGGCGGTACGTCGGAGCCAGCGGGCATGATGGCGGATGTCGCGCCGGACGTTCCGGAGCCGGCGACGTACGAGCCGGGAGACAGGAAGACATGGCCACTACTGCCGACACGATCATCGCCGCCCTCCGCTCGGGCCACGACGAGCTCGCGGCGCTGGTCCGCGACCTCGGCCCGACCGACCTGACCCGGCCGTCCGGTGCCGACGAGTGGCAGGTGTCGCAGGTGCTCAGCCATCTCGGCAGTGGCGCCGAGATCAACGAGGCCACCCTGGAGGTGGCGCTGGGCGAGCGCCCCGCGTTGGAGGCGGACTTCAACAAGCAGGTCTGGGCCCGGTGGGACGCGATGACCCCGATCGAGCACGCCGAGGGGTTCCTGGAGGCCAACCGGCGGCTCGTCGAGCGGTACGAGTCGCTGGACGCGACCGCCCGGGAGAGCGTACGGATCGATCTCGGTTTCCTGCCTGCCCCGGTCGACCTCGCGACCGCGGCCGGGATGCGGCTCAGCGAGTTCGCCCTGCACCAGTGGGACGTGGAGGTCGCCTTCAACCGGTGGGCGACGGTGGCGCCGGAGGCGGTGCCGCTGCTGCTCGACCGGCTCGCCGGCCTGCTCGGCTGGATCGCCCGGCCGGACGCGATCGCCGACCGTCCGGTGGAGCTGGCGCTCCGGCTGAGCGATCCCGACCGTTCCCTCGGGCTGCGGCTCACCGACCGGGTGGAGCTGTCCGAGCTGCCCGAGCAGCCGGCAGGCGAGATCGTTGCGCCGGCCGAGACGTTCCTGCGGCTGGCCGCCGGCCGGCTGGCGCCGGAGCACACGCCGGAGACCATCACCGTGACCGGCCCGCTCGGCCTGGACGACCTGCGCCGGGTCTTCCCCGGCTACTGAGCCAGGCCGGCCGCCGGCCCGGCAGTGGCCGACCGAGCGCACCGAGGCGGCGGACCGACCCGCCGGGCTGCCGGGCTGACCTGGGGTTGCGGGGCCGGGTTGCCGGGCTGACCTGCCGGGCTGCCGGGCTGACGGCCGGGGTGCGGGGCCGGGCTGCCGGGCTGACCTGCCGGGTTGCGGGCCGGGCTGCCGGGTCGGGTCACGCTGGCGGGGGACCGGATCGGCGGGTGGTGGGCGGGGTTCAGTCGAGGCCCCGCCGGCCCGGTGCCCAGAACGGCTTGACGACGACCTGGCGCCGCGCCCAACCCCGGTCCCGGACCAGGTGATCCCGGACGGCCTGGCAGGTGCGCGCCTCGCCGGCCAGGTAGGCGACACCCGGCTGGTCGGGCAGGTCGAGTGCGCGTACCGCTCGGAGCAGGGTGCTGCCGTCGGCCGGGTCGGCGTCGCCCCGGTGCACCCAGGGCAGCCGCCGGTCGGCCGGCAGCGGTACCTCCCCGTCGGGGCGGTCGGTGACCAGCACCCCGTACGCCGGGGTCCGGGCGGGCAGCGCGCGCAGCATGGCAGCGAAGGGGACGGCCGCGGTCTCGTCCCCGACGAACAGGTGGTACGCCGACTCGCGTAGCGTCAGCCGCCCCTCGGGACGGGACAGGCTGATCGGCTGCCCCGGCCGGGCGTTACGGGCCCAGGCGGCGCCCGGACCATCGCCGTGGTCGAGTACACACAGGTCGAGGCTGCCCCGGTCGCGGTCCAACTCCCAGACCGAGTAGCTGCGCCGGGCGTCGCCGGGGCGACGCAGCCAGTCGCGCGGCGGTGTGACGTTGACGCGTACGTGCTGGCCGGGGAGCCACGGGACGGTCCGGAGCCGGTCGCCGGTGACGCGTACCCGGCGCATCCGGCGGGTCAGCGGCTCGACCTCCTCGACGGTGCCGGTCAGGAAGAGCAGTTCGGCGGCGCTTTTCATCCTCGGTCCTCTCTGGCCGGTGCCGGTGCCGGTGCCGGTGCCGGCGTTGGTGCTGGTGCTGGTGTCCGTGGCCGGGTCCGTGTTCATGTCCGTGCCGGGAGGCCGAGGTCGGGGCTGGGGCCGGGAATCCGAGAGAACACGGGGCGGTCCCGACCCGCGGGCGGGGTGGCCGAGGGCCCTGCACATCAGCCGACCGACCGTCGGTCGGTAAGTGTGACCCAACCTACCGACCGCTGGTCGGTTGTCAAGGCCGGCGATAGGCTCCGGCGCTATGAGCGGCACCAGAGCGACCGGACGGCGGCCCCGCGCGGCCCGGGCCCCGGCCGAGCGACCGGCCCAGATCCTGGACGCGGCGGCCCGGGTGCTGTTGCGGGACGGGGTCGACGCGACGATCGACGGCATCGCCGCCGAGGCCGGTCTCGGCAAGGGCACCGTCTACGAGTACTTCGGTTCCAAGGCCCAGGTCTTCACCGCGTTGCGGAACCGCTGCAACGAACAGATCCTGGCCGCCGGTGCGACGGCGGTCTCGACCGCACCGGACGCGCCGGCCCTCGACCGGGTACGCCGGTTCGTGGCCGGGATGTTCGAGTTCGGGGTGGCGAACGCCGCGCTGGTGGCGTTGCTGTTCCACGAGGCCGGCATCGAGGAGCCCGACGAACTCGGACCGATCCGGGCCAGCCTGCTCGACCTGGTGGAGTCGGGCGTACGGGCCGGCGAGCTGGCGGTCGAGGATCCCGCCTTCACGGTCGAGTTCCTGCTGCACGGGTTGCACGGGGTGATGGAGACCGCGCTCGCCGCCGGAACGGCCGCCGGCCCGCTGCTCGACCGGTTGGACGGGGTGCTGGTCGCGCTACTCGATCCGGTCCACCCGGTGGCCTGACCGCTCGTGACTCCCGGGCCGGTCCGCAGTAGCCCCGTCGACCAGATCCCGGCCAGCCCCGTCGACCGGAACCCGACCAGCGCCGGACCGACCTCGGCCATCGTGCCGACTCTAGTGCTTGACAGTAGCCGTCAAGTACTTGACACTAAACGTCAAGTGAGGAGGACGGCATGCCGCCGACCCGTGACGAACTCGTCGAACAGCTTCTCCGGACGATGGACGTCCGGCTGCTCGATCCGCTGGAGATCCTGCTCGACGGCGACGACGTGGTCGACGCGCTGCGTACGGTCGTCCGGGTCCGGGCCGAGGCGTGGGCGTACCGGTTGGTCGACGGCGACGACCGGGAGTCCGTCGGCACCGCGATGCGGATCGTCTCGACGCTCTATCCCGGCGACGGCCCGTTCGAGCCCCCGCTCGACTGGTGGCGCAGCCCGCTGGGCCAGGTCGTCGCGCGGCGGGTCGGGCACCCCACCGCCGACTCGGTGACGTACGCGGTGGCCGGGGCGATGCTCGGGATCACCCGTCAGGGGGTCCACGACCTGGTCAACCGGGGCAAGCTGATCCGGCATCCGGAAGGCGGTGTGCTGCCCTCCTCGGTTCGTGACCGGCTACTCGAGGAAGGACGGCCCCGCCGTGCCTGAACTGACCAGCAACTCCGAGTCGACCAGCAACTCCGCTACACCCGCCGAAGCCGGTATGACCGGAGGCGCCGCGACGAGCGGCGACGCCGAGCGGACCGTTGGCTCCGGTGTGGTGCCGATCGTCGTCCGGGACTTCGGTGGCACCGGCGCTCCGATGCTGCTGCTGCACGGCGGCGGCGGCAACCTCGTCACGATGACCGCGCTGGCCGAGCTGTTCCGGCCGGCGTACCGGGTGGTCACGGTGGACCTGCGTGGTCACGGCCGGTCCGGCGACGGCCCGTGGGAGTGGGACGCGGTGCTGGCCGACCTCGACACCGTCGTCGACGAGTTGGCCCTGGACCGTCCGGCGGTGGTCGGCCTGTCGCTGGGCGGGATGATCGCCACCCTCTGGGCGGCCCGCCATCCGGACTGTCGCGGTGCGGTCAACCTGGACGGCAACCCGCCGCCGAGCCGACCGGACGATCTCGCCGGTCTGGAACCGGACCGGGCGGTGGCCGAACTCGCCCGGCTCCGCGAGGTCTTCGCCGGGATGTCCGCCGGGATGGCCCGGCCGTTGCCCGCCGACCAGGTCGCGGCGGCGATCGACGGATGGCGGGCGCTCGCCCGGCGGTACGGCGCCGACGAGGAGGTCTGGGCGGAGGCGTTCCGGCGGAACCTGGTACCGGTCGACGGGGACGCGAGCCGGCTGCGGCCCGGTGCGGAACTGGCCGAGGAGCTGCGACTGGCGATGGAGGCACTGGACCTGGTTCCGGCCTACCGCGACGTGCGCTGTCCGCTGCTGCTGGTGCTGGCCACCGAGGACCTGCCCGAACAGCGCCCGTTCCACGACCTGTACGCCGCGCACCGGCGCCGGATCCAGGAGCGACTGGCGACCGTGCGGGACAACCCGTGGCTGAAGGTGGTCCGGCTCGACGGCGCCAGCCACGCCATGGTGGCCGAACGCCCGCGCCAGGTGGCGGAACTCGTCACGGACTTCCTGGCGAGCCGCCGGTCGGGCTGAGTCGACGGTCGGCCCGGGTCCACACGCGACGGAGTGCGGTTCGGGGCTTGCGTCTAGTGCCACTTGTTCTAGTAGAATGCGAACATGTTGTTCAGGGTGGCGCCGGAGAGTGGCGTACCGCTGGCCGAGCAGATCGCCGGCAGCGTGCGCCGGGCAATGTCCGACGGGGTACTCGCCAGGGGCGACCGGCTGCCCGCCGCGCGGGAACTGGCCGGCACGCTCGACGTCAACATGCACACCGTGCTCCGGGCGTACGGGGCGCTCCGCGAGGAGGGCCTGATCGAGCTTCGCCGGGGACGCGGTGCGGTGGTGACCGGGGAGATCCCACACGAGCGGGCCCGGGTGATCGAGTCGGTACGGGAGTTGGTGATGGTGGCCCGCCGCGCTGGCGTCGGCCTGGACGAGGCCGTCGCGCTGGTGCGGCAGCAGTATTCGAGAGAGGTGAGCGCATGAGGAGCATCCGCTGGACTGTCGGCACCGGCCTGCTGCCCACCGCCCTGATCGGCGGTACGGTGGCGGTCACCCTGGCCTGGCGGAGCCGGCTGCCGGAAAGCCTGCCCAACTCCGGCGGCGTCGGTGACCGGCCGGTGGTGGCGACCATCGGCGTCGACACCCTGGCCGGAGTGCTGCTCGGCGCGGCGCTCGCCGTCTGGGCGGTCGGGCTGCTGGTGTTCGCGTCGACCCGCCGGCATTCCGGCGCCGGACGGCACTGGCTGCGGCTCGGCGCCCAGGTCGCGGTGAACGCCTTCGCTGCGGCCGCGGCCACGGCGCTGCTGATGCTGTTCGCGGCGGCACTGGACGCGCCGACAGCGGCGGACGTACGCCTGAGCTGGAGCTATCTCGTCGCGGTGACGGTGCTGCCGATGGTGGCCGCGGTGCTGTTCGGCCTGCTGGCGTACCTGCTGGCCGGAACGGCACCCCCGGCGTCGGCCGGCGGCGGACCTGCCGTCCCCGCCCCGGCGGCAGTCGCCGGGCCGGGTGCGCCGGAGCGGGCGGCCGAGGCGGGACCGGTGCTGGCGGCCGGTGCGGACGAGCGGTTGGTCTGGTGGGAGATCCGGCCGCTGCGGCTGATGCTCTGGACCATCGGAGCGCTGGCCCTGACCGGCGTGCTGATGGCCGCCGTGCTGGTGCCGCTGGTCGGCGTCACCGGCTGGGCGGGCGCCGCACCGACGGTGACCGCCCTGGCGATGCTGCCCTTCACCAGCTACCGGCTGACCATCGACGGCGAGGCCGTCCGGGTCGCGGTCGGCCCGCTGCGGCGGCGGGTGCCGATCTCGGCCATCGCCGCCGCCGAGCCGGACCACCTGGCCCTCGAGGACTGGCTGCTCCGCTCGATCGTGCGCGGCGCCAACGCCCCCGACGTGCCGCTGCTGCCCGGCCCGGCACTGGCGCTCCGGCTGACCGACGGCAGCCGGCGGCTGGTCACCTGCCGGGACGTGCCGACCGCCGTGGCGATGGTGAACACCCTGCGGGCCCGCCGGGCCTGACGACGACCGGCGGGCGTGGGGTCATCCGGAGACGGGTGGCCCCACGCCCGCCGTCGTGCTCACTCCGGTACGCGCCGGTACGCGCCGTCGCTGGCCGAGGTCGCCATCGAGGCGTACGCGCGCAGTGCGGCGGAGACCGGCCGCTCCCGGTCCACCGGCGTGTACGGCCGTTCCCGCTTCTCCTGCGCGATCCGGCGTGCCTCCAGCACCTCCGGGGCCACCGCCAGTTCCATGCTCCGGTTCGGGATGTCGATGACGATCTCGTCACCGTCCTCGACCAGCGCGATCAGCCCACCGCCGGCCGCCTCCGGGGAGACGTGCCCGATGGAGAGCCCGGAGGTGCCGCCGGAGAACCGGCCGTCGGTGATCAGCGCACACTCCCGGCCGAGGCCGCGCCCCTTGAGGAACGAGGTCGGGTAGAGCATCTCCTGCATCCCCGGCCCGCCCTTCGGACCCTCGTAGCGGATCACCACCACGTCACCGGCGACGACCCGCTTGCCGAGGATGGCGTCGACGGCGGCGTCCTGCGACTCGTAGACCTTGGCCGGACCCCGGAAGGTGAGGCACTCGGCCGGCACACCGGCGGTCTTCACCACCGCGCCGTCCGGGGCGAGGTTGCCGTGCAGGATGGCCAGCCCGCCGTCGGCGGTGTACGCGTGCTCCCGGTCCCGGATGCAGCCCTCGGCCGCGTCGGTGTCCAGCTTGGACCAGCGGTTGGTGGTGGAGAACGGCTCGGTGGTGCGTACCCCGCCGGGGGCGGCGTGGAACAGCTCGGTCGCCTCCGGCAGGGCTTTGCCGCCCCGGATGTCCCAGTCGGCCAGCCAGCCGGAAAGGTCGGTCGAGTGCACCGCGTGTACGTCCCGACGCAGCAGCCCGGCCCGGTCCAGTTCGCCGAGGATGGCCGGGATGCCGCCGGCCCGGTGCACGTCCTCCATGTGGTACTTCGGCGAGTTCGGGGCGACCTTGGCCAGGCAGGGCACCCGGCGGGAGATCTCGTCGATGTCGGCCACGCCGAAGTCCAGCTCCGCCTCGCGGGCGGCGGCCAGCAGGTGCAGCACGGTGTTGGTGGAGCCGCCCATCGCCACGTCCAGGGCGACCGCGTTCTCGAACGCGGCCCGGGAGGCGATCGCGCGGGGCAGCACCGAGGCGTCGTCGTCGGCGTACCAGCGGTTGGCGATTTCCACGACGAGCCGGCCGGCCCGCTCGAAGAGGTCCTTGCGGGCGGCGTGGGTGGCCAGCACCGACCCGTTGCCGGGCAGGGCCAGCCCGATCGCCTCGGTCAGGCAGTTCATCGAGTTGGCGGTGAACATGCCGGAGCAGGAGCCGCAGGTGGGGCAGGCGGACCGCTCGATCGCGCCGAGCTGCTCGTCGGTGACGGCGTCGTTGGACGAGGCGATCATCGCGTCGATCAGGTCGATCTTGTCGTGCACGATGCCCTCGATCGCCACCGTCTTGCCGGCCTCCATCGGCCCGCCGGAGACGAAGACGGTCGGGATGTTCAGCCGGAGCGCGGCGAGCAGCATCCCGGGGGTGATCTTGTCGCAGTTCGAGATGCAGACCAGGGCGTCCGCGCAGTGCGCGTTGACCATGTATTCGACCGCGTCGGCGATCAGCTCCCGGCTGGGCAGCGAGTAGAGCATCCCGCCGTGGCCCATCGCGATGCCGTCGTCGACCGCGATGGTGTTGAACTCCCGGCCGACGCCGCCGGCCTCGGCCACCGCGTCGGCGACCAGGCCGCCGAGGTCCTTGAGGTGCACGTGCCCGGGTACGAACTGGGTGAAGCTGTTCGCGATGGCGACGATCGGCTTGCCGAAGTCGTCGTCGGTCATCCCGGTGGCCCGCCACAGCGCGCGGGCGCCGGCCATCGTCCGGCCGTGTGTGGAGGTCTTCGACCGCAGGTCAGGCATTCGACAAGTGTGGCACTCCCAGCCGGAGTACGCCGGCTCCGACGTCCGCCGGGTCCAGCCAGCGGGACACGGACCGGTGGCCGGGAACCGCCCGACCTGGCCGGGACCGGCCCCCAGCGGCCCCTCCTGCTGCCCGGGGAACCGCCCGACCTGGCCGTGACCGGGCCCCAGCGGCCTTCCGGCAGGGCTGGTCGGGCCTGCTGCCGCTGTCGCTCCGGCCCGCTCGCTCTGGCCCGATCGTCCCGGAGACGCCCGAATGGGCGGTCTGTGCCTCTGATCGAGGAACTCGGCCACGCTCCCCCATGGAATCGGATCGATCCGGCAGAGTGAACGCGTGCAACTCGCCTCCGGTGTGCCGGCCCTCGCCGTGGCGACCGGCCTCGCGTCCAGCTGCGGGCCGGTCATGCTGGCGTTGTCGGCGCAGCGGCACACCGGTGCGCGCCGGTTCGGGCACTGGCTGCTCGCGATCGGTGGCGGGCTGGCCGCGGCCAGCGCCGGCCTGGGCCTGGTCGCGCTCGTCACCATGGCCGGGCACTGGGACCACGAACAGGCCCAGCGGACCGGCCTGGCCACCCTGATCGCCGCCGGGATGGCGGCGAGCGGCGTACTGCTCTGCGCCGGCCTGCTCCGGCTGCCCGGCGCCGCCGAGAGCGGCGGTGCCGCGCTCCGGCTGGTCCTGGACGGGCTGGTGATCGGTGCGGCGCTGTGGTTCGTCGGCTGGGTGCTGCTCTCCGAGCCGACCCGGGTGCTCGGCGCACACAGCCCGAGCGGGTGCCTGGCGATCCTGGTGGCCACCGTCACGGCGGCGGTGGCGGTCGGGCTGACCTTCATCGTCGGCGCCCGGGCCCGGGCGCCCCGGCACGGGCTGCTGCTGGCCGGCACCGGGGTCACCCTGGTGACCGGTTGCGGCGTGGCGATCTCCGCCGGGATCTGCCAGGGCGGCCGGGTGGTCGCGCTGGTCGGCGCGGTGCTGCTGCCGTTCGGCCTGCTGATGGTCGCGCTGGCCGGCCGGGCACCGGGTCCGGCGGGCGGGCCGGACGGGGACGTGATCCGGCGCGGCACGTACGCCTTCCTGCCGATGGTGGCGATGGCCGTCTCCGCCGTCTACCACCTGGTGGCCGGCGGCACCTTCACGATCTTCGCGGTGGTGGCCGGCATCGTGGAGGGGTTCGGCCTGGTCACCCGGCAATACCTGGCCCTCAACGACGTACGCGCCTATGCCGGGCGGCTCGCCGAGCGGGAGGCGCACTTCCGGGAACTGGCGCACACCGACCCGCTGACCGGGTTGGCCAACCGGCGGGGGCTGCTCCGGGCGGTGCAGCAGCAGGCCGAGTCGGAGACGCCGTGGGTGCTGCTCGGGCTGGACCTCGACGGCTTCAAGAACGTCAACGACATCCGGGGCCACGACGTCGGCGACGCGGTGCTGATCGAGGTGGGCCGACGGCTGAAGACCAACCTGCGCCCGGGTGACCTGGCCGCGCGGCTCGGCGGCGACGAGTTCGCCGTACTGATGCGGGCCCGGCCCGCCGAGGCGCAGCGGATCGCCGAGCGGCTGCTCGGGGTGGTCGGCTCGGCGTACCAGCACGAGGCCGGGCCGGTCTTCCTGTCGGTGAGCATCGGGGTGGCGGACAGCGCCGACGCCGCCGACGTGGAGACCCTGCTGCGCAACGCTGACCTCGCCCTGCGGTACGCCAAGCAGCGCGGCAAGAACCGCGTCGAGCGGTACGACGTCGCCTACGACAACCTGCTGCGCCGCCGTACCACCGTGGAGCACGAGTTGCGCGGCGCGATCGAACGCGACGAGCTGCACCTGGCCTTCCAGCCGGTGGTGGCGGTCCCGTCGGTCCGGCCGGTCGGCGCGGAGGCGCTGCTCCGCTGGCACCACCCCGAGCTGGGCAGCGTCGGCCCCGACGAGTTCATCCCACTGGCCGAGGAGTGCGGGATGATCGCCAAGCTCGGCGCCTGGGTGCTGCACCGGGCCTGTCACCAGCTCTCCCTCTGGCTCGCCGCCGGCCACGACGTCTGGCTGTCGGTCAACGTGTCCCCACGGGAACTGCACGCCCCGGAATACGTGGTCCAGGTCGCCGAGGCGCTGCGCGCGCACCGGGTACCGCCGCAGCGGCTGGTGCTGGAGGTGACCGAGCACGCCGTGGCGACCGACCTGGACGAGCTGATCCGCCGACTGCGGGCGCTGCGGCTGACCGGGGTACGGATCGCGCTGGACGACTTCGGCGCCGGCTACTCCTCGCTCGGCCAGCTCCGCCGGCTGCCGATCGACATCCTCAAGATCGACCACAGTCTGGTGGCCGGCCCGGAGCCGATCCGGCCACCGGACGGTCGGGCCTTCGCGCCGATGGTCGACGTGGTGATGCGGCTCGGCCACCAGCTCGGGCTGGAGGTGATCGCCGAGGGGGTGACCAACCCGACGGAGCTCGCCGCCGTGGTGGAGGCCGGCTGCCGGTTCGGCCAGGGCCAGCTCTTCGGCTGGGGGGTGCCGGCCGAGCACCTGGAGGCGATGCTGGAGGCGGCCAGCCCGCCCGAGGGGAGCGGGCCGGAGTCCCGCCCGCCGGGCGGCCGGGGCAGGTCCGCCGCCCGGACCGCCGGCAACACCCGGTCCACTCCCCGGCAGCGCCGGCCGAGCGACGGGCCGGCGGACGACCAGAAAACCGAGGGTGCCCAAAATGCGGGATCAGTTGACTCATCGCGTGAGATGCGTCAGGCTTAGCCACATGTCTGCGACCAGGTCCTTCCGAGTACTTATCTGAGCGCACTCTCGACCCAGAGAGTGCGCAGGCCCCGTGCATCAGCACGAGGGCCGTTTTTATTGGCCACGTACCTCCTGGCAGGGCGGTCCCGCTGGCGTACCGGGCCCTGCCGGTCCGTGCGGATCGGCCCCGCCCGAGCAGGCCGTCCGGCCCGCGCCGAGGCCCGCCCGCACCGCTCCGTACATCTCGACAGATCACTGCTCCGAGCCGAAGGCCTGAATAGCCATGACGAGACCCACACCCGAGACCCTGGCCAACAGCGCGCGCCGGCACCGGCCCGCTGCTGCCGAGGGGAGCAACGACTCCGCCGACCAGTTCCCCCGCCGGCTCCGCCCCGGCGCCCAGCCGGCCGGCGAGCAGTCCGGTCCGTTCGGCGAGCCGGGCCGGACCGCCGCCGGAGGCGGCCAGGTGGTAGCACCGGTCCAGGTCTCCGGGGCCGGTTCACTGGTCAAGTCGCTTGAGGCGCTCGGGGTCGAGGTCGCGTTCGGCATCCCGGGCGGGGCGATCCTGCCGGCGTACGACCCGCTCTACGACTCGTCGGTGCGGCACATCCTGGTCCGGCACGAGCAGGGCGCCGGGCACGCCGCCACTGGATACGCGCAGGCCACCGGTCGGGTCGGGGTCTGCATCGCCACCTCCGGGCCGGGCGCCACCAACCTGGTCACGCCGATCGCGGACGCGTACATGGACTCGGTGCCGATGGTGGCGATCACCGGGCAGGTGGCGCGGCCGGCGATCGGCACGGACGCCTTCCAGGAGGCCGACATCCAGGGCATCACCCTGCCGATCACCAAGCACAACTTCCTGGTGCAGACCGCCGAGGAGCTCCCGCGGATCCTGGCCGAGGCGTTCCACCTGGCGGCCACCGGCCGGCCCGGTCCGGTGCTTGTCGACATCCCGAAGGACGTCCTCCAGGCGCAGACCACCTTCTCCTGGCCGCCGACCCTGGACCTGCCGGGCTACCGGCCGACCCTGCACCCGCACGGCAAGCAGATCCGGGAGGCGGCCCGGCTGATGACCACCGCCCGCCGCCCGGTGCTCTACGTCGGCGGCGGCGTGCTCAAGGCCGGCGCCACCGAGGGCCTGCGCAAGCTGGCCGAGCTGACCGGCATCCCGGTGGTGACCACGCTGATGGCCCGGGGCGCCTTCCCCGACTCGCACCCGCAGCACCTGGGCATGCCGGGCATGCACGGTACGGTCGCCGCCGTCTACGGGTTGCAGAAGTCCGACCTGATCGTGGCGCTGGGGGCCAGGTTCGACGACCGGGTGACCGGCAAGCTGGACTCGTTCGCCCCGGGGGCGGCGATCGTGCACGCCGACATCGACCCGGCGGAGATCGGCAAGAACCGGGCCGCCGACGTGCCGATCGTCGGCGACGCGAAGTACGTCATCGACGAGCTGATCGAGGCGGTCCGGGCGGCCACCGCCGGGCAGACCGCGGCGATCGACCGGACCGACTGGTGGGCGCAGTTGGACGACCTGCGCGACCGCTACCCGCTCGGCTACGACGAGCCGACCGACGGCACCCTGGCCCCGCAGTACGTGATCGAGCGGCTGGGCGCGATCGCCGGCCCGGAGGCGATCTACGTGGCCGGGGTGGGTCAGCACCAGATGTGGGCGGCGCAGTTCGTCTCGTACGAGAAGCCGTACACCTGGCTGAACTCCGGTGGCCTGGGCACGATGGGTTACGCCGTGCCGGCGGCGATGGGCGCCAAGGTCGGCAAGCCGGACACGGTGGTCTGGGGGATCGACGGCGACGGCTGCTTCCAGATGACCAACCAGGAGCTGGCGACCTGTGCCCTGGAGGGGATCCCGGTCAAGATCGCGGTGATCAACAACGGCAACCTGGGCATGGTCCGGCAGTGGCAGACGCTCTTCTACGGCGAGCGCTACTCCAACACCGAGTTGGGCACGCACAAGCACCGGATTCCTGATTTCGTGAAGCTGGCCGAGGCGCTGGGCTGCGTCGGGCTGCGCTGCGAGAGCAAGGCCGACGTGGACAAGACCATCAAGGCCGCGATGGAGATCAACGACGCGCCGGTGGTGATCGACTTCGTGGTCGGCAAGGACGCCATGGTGTGGCCGATGGTGGCCGCCGGCACCAGCAACGACGAGATCATGTTCGCCCGCGGGGTCCGTCCCGCCTTCGACGACGACGAGCTGTGAGGCAGTGCAGATGAGCAAGCGTAGCGAGCGAATCAGTCAACTCAGTGCGATTGAGCCTCATGACGGCACGGAGCGAAGCGGAGTGCCGGCATGAGCAAGCACACGCTGTCCGTGCTGGTGGAGAACAAGCCCGGGGTGCTGGCCCGGGTGAGCGGACTCTTCTCCCGCCGGGGCTTCAACATCGACTCGCTGGCGGTCGGGGAGACCGAGAACCCGGACGTCTCCCGGATCACCATCGTGGTGAACGCCGACTCCTCGCCGCTGGAGCAGGTCACCAAGCAGCTCAACAAGCTGGTGAACGTACTCAAGATCGTGGAGTTGGATCCGGGCGTCTCGGTCGCCCGGGAGTTGGTGCTGGTCAAGGTCCGGGCCGACCGCTCGCAGCGGGCCCAGGTGCTGGAGACGGTGAACCTGTTCCGGGCCAGGGTGGTGGACGTCGCCCCGGACACCCTCACGATCGAGGCGACCGGCACCGCTGACAAGCTGGACGCGCTGCTGCGCGACCTCGAACCGTTCGGGATCAAGGAAATGGTGCAGTCGGGTCTGGTGGCCATCGGGCGGGGCTCCCGCGCGATCACCACCGGCTCGGCGCTGCGGGCCGCCTGAACACGGCGATCCCGCATGACGATTGGCAACGGCGGGCCCGTCCGGGTCGCGCCGCAGGAGAGGAAAGTCATGTCCGTTGAGGTTTTCTACGACGACGACGCCGACCTGGGGCTCATCCAGAGCAAGAAGGTCGCGGTGCTCGGGTACGGCAGCCAGGGCCACGCCCACGCGCTGTCGCTGCGCGACTCGGGCGTCGACGTGGTGATCGGTCTGCCGGAGGGTTCCAAGAGCCGGGCCAAGGCGCAGGAGCAGGGCCTGCGGGTGCTGACTCCGGCCGAGGCGTCGGCCGAGGCCGACGTGATCATGGTGCTGGCGCCGGACACCGCGCAGCGGTCGCTCTACGCCGACGCCATCGCGCCGAACCTGACCGCCGGCAAGGCGCTGTTCTTCGGCCACGGCCTCAACATCCGGTACGGCTTCATCACGCCGCCGGCCGACGTCGACGTGGCGATGGTCGCCCCGAAGGGCCCGGGTCACCTCGTCCGCCGGCAGTACGTCGACGGCAAGGGCGTGCCGTGCCTGGTCGCCGTGGAGCAGGACGCCACCGGTACCGCCTTCCCGCTCGCGCTCGCCTACACCAAGGCGATCGGCGGCACCCGGGCCGGTGCGATCCGCACCACCTTCAAGGAGGAGACCGAGACCGACCTCTTCGGCGAGCAGGCGGTGCTCTGCGGCGGTGCGACCGCGCTGGTGCAGACCGGTTTCGAGGTGCTCACCGAGGCCGGCTACGCGCCCGAGGTGGCGTACTTCGAGTGCCTGCACGAGCTGAAGCTGATCGTCGACCTGATGTACGAGGGCGGCATCGCCCGGATGCGCTACAGCGTCTCCGACACCGCCGAGTACGGCGACTACTCCCGGGGCCCGCGCGTCGTCGACGCCCGGGTCAAGGACGAGATGCGCAAGATCCTCTCCGAGATCCAGTCCGGCGAGTTCGCCCGCGAGTGGATCGCCGAGGACGACGCGGGTCGCCCCAACTTCACCAAGTGGCGGGCCGAGGGTGCGGCGCACCCGATCGAGGAGACCGGCAAGAAGCTGCGCGGCATGATGAGCTGGGTCGACCGGCCGATCACCGAGACGGCCTGACGCGGCGCCCGTCCCGGGCCGGGAAGCGTACCGGCCCGGGACGGCACCGGCACGGCGGAAGATCCTTCTCGTTACCGGATCTTCCCCCGGCGCGTTACCGGATCATTGCCATTCGACGTCCAATCGGTACCCCGACCGTTGTCGTCAGGAAATGGTTGGCGGTTACGGGCGGTTAATGCTTCCGCTCGGGTACTGTCGCCGCATGCGTCTGGAGCAATCGCACCGCACCGAGCGTTTCGGCGCCGTCCGGATCCACGAACTTCAGCGGGTCATACAGCTGGACTCGGGAGACGCCACAGGGACCACCGGCGAGGGGATCGTCTCGCAGGCGGCGATGCGCGCCATCGAGCGGCAGATGGTCATCGTCATTCCCTGTATGAATGAGACACGCAGAGTAATCGAAGGTGTGCTCTCGGGGATTCCCCATGATTGTTTGATCGTGCTCGTCTCGAACAGCGCCCGAGCGCCGGTCGACCGTTACGAGATGGAAGCGCAGACCCTGGAGCAGTACTGCCGGGCGACCGAGCGGCCGGCGATCATGGTGCACCAGCGGGACCCGGGGCTGGCCGCCGCGTTCAAGGCCGCCGGCATGCCCGAGCTGATCGACGACGACGGGCTGGTCCGGGCCGGCAAGGGCGAGGCGATGCTGATCGGCATGGCCGTCGCCGCGCTGACCGGCCGGAAATACCTCGGCTACATCGACGCCGACAACTACGTGCCCGGTGCCGTGCACGAGTACGTCAAGGTCTACGCCGCCGGCCTGCACCTCGCCGCCAACCCGTACGCGATGGTCCGGATCTCCTGGCACTCGAAGCCGAAACTGCGGGACGGCCGACTCTTCTTCAGCCGGCGCGGCCGGAGTTCCGAGATCACCAACGAGTTCCTGAACCGGCTGGTGGCGGAGTATTCCGGGTTCGGCACCGAAGTGATCGCCACCGGCAATGCCGGCGAACACGCGCTCAGTCTCGATCTCGGGCTGCGGATGCGGCTGGCCGGCGGCTTCGCCGTGGAGCCGTTCGAGTTCGTCGAGCTGTTCGAACAGTTCGGCGGGCTGCTGGACACCGCGCATCCCGAGGTGATGGCGAGTTCCGTTCCGGTACTCCAGATCGAGACCCGTAACCCGCACTTCCACGACAACAAGGGCGAGGACCACGTGCAGGGCATGCGGATGCAGGCGCTGAACGTGCTCTACCACTCGCCGGTGTCGCTGCCCCCGGTACGCGAGGCGATCCTCGACTTCATGGTCGCCCAGCGGGCGCTCGCGCCGGGCGAGGAACCGCCCCGGGAACGGATCTACCCGCCGGTCGGCTCGCTCGCGCTGGACCTGCTGCGCGACGTGCTGGAGACCGAGGCCGGGACCTTTCGCCAGCTCGGCACCCGGTCGCTGGTCGCCCAGCCCGGCCCGCGCCCGGGGCTGCCCGAGCCCGAGGTGGTCACCTCGGCCTGAACCGCCGGTGCGGCCCGCCGTCCGGGTCGGCCGCGCCCCGCCGCCGTGATCAGTGGTTCCGGGGGCGGCGGTCACCGGCCGTGCCGCCATGACCGGGCGAGCCGTGCCGCCACGACCGGGCGGTCCGCGCCGGCATGACCGGGCGGTCCGGAGGGCGATGGGAACCGGGCCGCGCCGCCGTGACCAGTGGCGCCGAAGATCGACGGATGCCGGGCCGCGCCGCCGGGACCGGCCGGGCGGAGGCGGCTTGTGAGGGCACTCACGCGGTTCTGCGCCGCACCGTGCGCAGCAGGGCGCCTACGATCGGCAGATAGGTGCGTCCGCACCGTTGGGACGACCCGAACGGCGGAAGCGCGGGACGCAGTGCGGCGCCCACGTGGCCGCAGACCTCGCCCGGACGACATATACGAGGACCAATGACTCCCGTCGTACTGATCGCTGAAGAGCTCGCTCCTGCCGCCATCGACGTGCTCGCGCACGACTTCGACGTACGCCACGTCGACGGCACCGACCGCCCTGCCCTGCTCAGCGCGCTCGCCGAGGCCGACGCGGTCATCGTACGCAGCGCCACCCAGGTCGACGCCGAGGCCATCGCCGCGGCGCCCCGGCTCAAGGTGGTCGCCCGGGCCGGAGTCGGGCTGGACAACGTCGAGGTGCCGGCCGCGACCGCCCGGGGCGTGATGGTGGTCAACGCACCGACCTCCAACATCGTCTCGGCCGCCGAGCAGGCCGTCGCGCTGCTGCTGGCCGTCGCCCGGAACACCGCCAGCGCCAGCGCCGCGCTGAAGGCGGGGGAGTGGAAGCGGTCGAAGTACACCGGGGTGGAGGTCCAGGGCAAGACCGTCGGGGTGGTCGGGCTGGGCCGGATCGGCGTGCTCTTCGCCCAGCGCATCGCGGCGTTCGGCACCCGGCTGATCGCGTACGACCCGTACATCCAGCCGGCTCGGGCGGCGCAGCTCGGCGTACGCCTGGTCGGGCTGGAGGAGCTGCTCCGGGAGAGCGACTTCATCTCGATCCACCTGCCGAAGACCCCGGAGACGGTCGGCCTGATCGGCGAGAAGGAACTCGCCATGGTCAAGCCGGGCGTCCGGATCGTCAACGCGGCCCGGGGCGGCCTGGTCGACGAGCAGGCGCTGGCCGACGCGATCGCCGAGGGCCGGGTCGGCGGCGCCGGCATCGACGTGTACTCGAAGGAGCCCTGCACCGCCTCGCCGCTGTTCGCCTTCGACAACGTGGTGGCCACCCCGCACCTGGGCGCCTCCACCGCCGAGGCACAGGACAAGGCCGGCCTGGCGGTGGCCCGCAGCGTCAAGCTCGCGTTGCAGGGCGAGTTCGTGCCGGACGCGGTGAACGTGCAGGCCGGCGGCGTGGTCGCCGAGGACGTCCGGCCGCTGCTGCCGCTCGCCGAGAAGCTGGGCAAGGTCTTCACGGCGGTGGCCGGCGGAGTGGCCGCCAGCGTCACCGTCGAGGTACGCGGCGAGATCGTCGCCAACGACGTCTCGGTGCTCAAGCTGGCCGCCACCAAGGGCCTCTTCACCTCGGTCGTCGAGGAGCAGGTCAGCTACGTCAACGCCCCGCTGCTCGCCGCCGACCGGGGCGTCACGGTCGCGCTGACCACGCACGGGGAGACCATCGACCACCCGAACCTGGTCACCGTGCGCGGCGCGCTGCCGGACGGGCGTACCGTCTCGGTTTCCGGCACGGCGGTGCACACCGGCACCCGCGACGTGCTCAAGCTGACCGAAGTGGACGGCTTCGACCTGGAACTCGGCGCGGACGGGATCCTGCTCTTCTTCCGCTACGTGGACAAGCCCGGCGTGGTCGGCACGATCGGCTCGATCCTCGGCGAGGCCGGCGTCAACATCGCGGCGATGCAGGTGGCCCGGCGGGAGGCCGGCGGCGAGGCGCTGATGACCCTGACGGTGGACTCGGCGACCGCTGCCGAACTGCTCAGCTCGGCGGCCGACGCGATCGGCGCGGTCGCGGCGAGCGCCGCCGACCTGCGCGACGAGGTGTGACCGGGTCCTGACACCCGGGACCCGGACGGGGCGGATCGCTGGTCGGCCGCCCCGTCCGGGTCAACCGTTCACCGGAGTCGGTGGCGGATAGACCGAACCGTCCTGCGGGTCCAACAGCATCAGGCCGTGCGCCGCGGCCAACCGTTCGATGTCCAGCAGTACCTCGTCCGCACAGGACTCGTCCAGGTTCATCTCGACGTGGTCGACGGCGACGTGCAGCGGGGTCACCGCCCACGGCGTACCAGGTCCCGGCCGGTCCGGATAGCCGGCGGTGATCGCCCGGTAGAACGCCGAGACCCGGGCGTCCGAGCGCCCTCCGACATGGACACCCTGCCGGCACCGGCGGTGCGCCGCGCGTACGTCGTCGGCGGCGGCGCCGGGCCCGAGCGCCCATACGATCAGATCGAAACTCACACCGGGCTCCCGTACCCCAAGAGTGTTGACAGATCAGAACTCACGGGGGTACAGGGTGCCACCTGAGTCGGTGACCTTCCCCGGATAGCCCGCCGACACGCGGAACGGCAACTCTTGCGGTGACTCACGTCGGGTCGAT
Source organism: Plantactinospora endophytica (assembly GCF_016862915.1). Lineage (GTDB taxonomy): Bacteria > Actinomycetota > Actinomycetes > Mycobacteriales > Micromonosporaceae > Plantactinospora > Plantactinospora endophytica. Next base: position 261,789 of record NZ_BONW01000004.1, read on the forward strand.
AGCGTATTGACGCGGATACCCGGCGAGTTCCTAGGCGTGGACTCGTCTTCGGGTGATGAGGCGTCGCGCCGGCCGGGTAGCCAGCACCCCCGTGTGCGCGAGCCACGCGCACTCGTCGCTGATCGGCCCCCGTGATCGTTGCCGAGATCGCGGGGGCCGATCGCGTCAGCCCACCCCGCCGCCGCTCCACAAGGGTGCCCGGATGCCGGCCCGGCCTGCTAGCTGTCAGCGGGCGGTGCCGCTCTACGGCGTGGCGGATGCCGGCCCGACCTGTGGGCGGGGGTCGGTCAGCGGGCGGTGGCGAAGAGGGCGCGGTATCCGTCCCGGGTGGGGAACCAGTCCAGGCCGGTGCGGCCGGCGGCGAACAGCGCGGTGGCGTAGCCGTCGGCGACCGCCAGGTCCGGACCGGTGACGGTGGCCGCGAGCAGCTTGTCGGCCGGCTGGCCGGTGTGCGGGTCCACCACGTGGTCGCGCCGGCCGGCGACCCCGGAGGTGCCGATCGCCCCCGACGTCATCTCCAGCAGCATCGGCTGGCGGTCGCCCTTGGTCGGGTGGTGCACCGCGACCCGCCAGGGGCCGCCGTGCGGCGCGTGGCCGCGTACGACCAGGTCGGCGCCGCTGACCACGGCGTAGTCCTCGATGCCGGCGGCGCGTAGCCGCGCGGCGGCCCGCTCCACCGCCCAGCCGACCAGCAGGCCGCCCGGGTCGAAGCCGCCGGGCACCGCCCAGGCGTCGAACCAGCCGTCCGTGGCGGCCCGCATCGCGGCGCAGCGCGCGACGATGTCGGCCAGCGGCGGGTACGCGTCCGCGGAGATCTCGCCCCGACGCAGCCGGGAGACCAGGCTGGCCGGCCGGGCCGGGCTGTAGGTCAGGTCGATCGCGCGCAGCTCGGCGACGGCGTCCCGCAGCGCGTCACCGACCCCGCGCCAGCCGACCGCACCCATGCCGTTGAGCACCAGGGTGTATTCGGCGATCGAGGTCTGCACGGTGTGCCGGGCGACCACCCGGTCGGTCAGGGTCGCGCCCGGCCGGACGTTGCGCCAGCCGGCGCCCAGCCGCAGGTCCGGCCGTCCCCGGCCCACGGCGGGCGCCGGCGGCAGACTCCGGCTACGCTGGCCCCGACCCCGGCCGCCACCGGGGATTCGCATGTTCGCCCCCTGGATCCGCACGCTCTCGCCCCCTGGATCCGCGTCCTGCACCCCAGCCCCGCAGGCCGGTCCCGCAGGATGTGCTTCGCGCTCACCATAGGAAGTGAATATGGCTAGAGCATGAGAGCTGGCTGAGAAGCTGCTGTGCAGTTGACTTTCCAGATATTGGGAGCGGCGTACCGGGAGCCGGGACGGTCCCTTAACGTTCCTTAGACACGACGGAGGCAAGGGAGCTGGGACGTGGCGGTGGCGCGGATCGCGGTGGTGGCTGGCGACGGCATCGGGCCGGAGGTGGTCGCGCAGGCCCGCAAGGTGCTCGACGCCGTACTGCCCGGCATCGAGGCCACCGAATACGATCTTGGTGCGGCACGTTACCACCGGACCGGCGAGGTGCTGCCCGACTCCGTGCTCGCCGAGCTGGCCGGGCACGACGCGATCCTGCTCGGCGCGGTCGGCGACCCCACCGTGCCGCCCGGGGTGCTGGAGCGTGGTCTGCTGCTCAAGCTCCGCTTCGAGTTCGACCAGTACGTCAACCTCCGGCCGTCCCGGCTCTGGCCGGGCACCACCGGGCCGCTGGCCAGCGTCAAGCCGAACGAGATCGACCTGGTGGTCGTCCGTGAGGGCACCGAGGGGCTCTACGCCGGGGCCGGCGGCGCGCTGCACCGGGACACCCCCGCCGAGGTCGCCACCGAGGAGAGCCTGAACACCCGGCACGGCGTCGAGCGGGTGATCCGGGACGCGTTCGCCCGGGCGGGGCGCCGCGAGCGCCGCAAGGTCACCCTGGTGCACAAGACCAACGTGCTGACCCACGCCGGCTCGCTCTGGGCCCGCGCCTTCGCCGCCGTCGCCGCCGAGCACCCGGACATCGAGACGGAATACCAGCACGTCGACGCCGCCGCGATGTTCCTGGTCACCCAGCCGCAGCGCTACGACGTGGTGGTCACCGACAACCTCTTCGGGGACATCCTCACCGACATCGCCGCCGCCGTCACCGGCGGGATCGGGCTGGCCGCCAGCGGCAGCATCAACCCCGAGCGGGCGTACCCGTCGATGTTCGAGCCGGTGCACGGCTCGGCGCCGGACATCGCCGGCCAGGGCGTGGCCGACCCGGCCGCCGCGGTGCTCTCCACCGCGCTGCTCCTCGACCACCTGGGCCACCCCGACGCGGCCCGCCGAGTAACCGAGGCGGTCGCCGCCGAGCTGGCCACCCGCACCTCGGGCTCGCCGCGGCGTACCGCCGACATCGGGGACCGGCTCGCCGCCCACGCGGCGTCCTGAACCGCGCAGGTGGTCGGTGTCCAGGTCACTGCTGTTGGCCTGGCCCGCCCGCCCGACCCGTCCCGTCCGCAGGCCCGGCCGACGCCGGTTCTGGGCGAAGGCGCGGGTGGTGCGGCTCGCCGGTCACCCGGAGGGTCGAGGTTGAACGACCGTTCGGGTAAGTTTCAGGCACAACTCCCATGCCCGGAGCCGTCCGTGCCCGGGCGCCGGTTCACACTCTGGAGGTCAGCACGATGAGCGGTGGTGACAAGCTCGATTTCGAGGTCCGTCCGAATCCTCAGCCGGTAGCCGCCGCCGAGCGCGCAGCGCTGATGGCCAACCCGGGGTTCGGTCGGGTCTTCACCGACCACATGGTCACGATCCGGTACGCCGAGGGCAAGGGCTGGTACGACGCCCGGGTGGAGGCCCGCGCGCCGATCCCGATGGACCCGGCGAGCGCAGTACTGCACTACGCCCAGGAGATCTTCGAGGGGCTGAAGGCGTACTCGGCGGCGGACGGGTCGGTGACCATGTTCCGGCCGGACGCCAACGCCGCCCGGTTCAACGAGTCGGCCCGTCGGATGGCCATGCCCGAGCTGCCGGAAGCGGTGTTCATCGACTCGCTGCGGCACCTGGTGGAGATCGACCGGGCCTGGCTGCCCACCTCCGAGGAGGCCAGCCTCTACCTGCGGCCGTTCATGTTCGCCAGCGAGGTCTTCCTCGGCGTGCGCCCGTCCAACGAATACCTCTACGCGGTGATCGGGTCGCCGGTCGGCTCGTACTTCGCCCGGGGCGGGGTGCAGCCGGTGGACGTCTGGGTCTCGCCCACCTACACCCGGGCCGCACCCGGCGGCACCGGCGAGGCGAAGTTCGGCGGCAACTACGCCTCCTCCCTGGTCGCCCAGGCGGAGGCGATCGAGCACGGCTGTGACCAGGTGGTCTTCCTCGACGCCGTGCAACGCAGGTACGTCGACGAACTCGGCGGCATGAACATCTTCTTCGTGTACGACGACGGCACCCTGGTCACCCCGCCGCTCGGCGGCACCATCCTGCGCGGCATCACCCGGGAGTCGCTGATCACGCTGGTCCGGCAGTCCGGCGGTACGGTGCTGGAGCAGCCGGTGGCGTTCGACGACTGGCGGGCCGACGCGGCCAGCGGGCGGCTGCGGGAGGTGTTCGCCTGCGGCACCGCTGCGGTGATCACCCCGATCGGGCAGGTGCGCTACCCCGACGGGGAGTTCACCATCGCCGACGGCAACCCCGGCGAGGTCACCACGCGGCTGCGGCAGACCCTTGTCGACATCCAGCGGGGTCGGGTCGAGGACACCAACGGCTGGATCCACCGAATCGGCTGATCAGGACCCGCTCGGACGCCTGGACCGACCGGGTCGGCCGAGCGGGCCCGTGCCGTCGGGGCGCCGGTCAGTCCAGGCCGGGGCGCCGGTCAGTCCAGCAGGTGGGTCCGGAGGGCGTCCAGCCGGGCCGGGGCCAGTCCGGCGCCGACCAGGTAGTCCGGCACCGATCCGTGCCGGTCGCGCAGCTCGGCCAGGAACAGGGTCATCGCCTCGGCCGGCGAGGCGAGGAACGGCGCCGGCACCGGTGCCGCGTCCGGCATGGTGCTGGCCAGCCACTCGCTGAACCGGGCCGAGGCGGCGGTGCTCCGGGCGTAGTCCTCGGCGATGTCGTCGTCGGCGACGCCGAGCACCGACAGGGTGAGCGCGCAGACCACCCCGGTCCGGTCCTTGCCGGCGACGCAGTGCACGAGTACCGGCGCGGCCTCGGCGTCGGCGATCACCTCGATCGCCGCCACCAGCCCGGCCCCGCCGGTGGTGGCCAGGTCGTGGTAGCGGTCGGCCAGGTAGCGGGCCAGGCCGAGTTCCTCGGAGTACGCCGCCTCCTCCCAGAACGCGTGCTCCGGATGGATGTGCTGGTAGACCAGGCCGTCGTAGGCGGGCACCCGGCCGTGCCGGCGTACCTCTGAGGGGCGGCGGAGGTCGACCACGGTACGGATGCCGAGCGCCTCGAACGCCGCCCGGTCGGTGCCGTCGATCCGGTGCGGCGAGTCCGACCGGTACAGCCGTTGCCGGCGGACGGGCCGGCCGTCGAGCCCCGGGACGCCGCCGACGTCCCGGAAGTTGAAGAGGGTTTCGAAGACCGTCGCACGCGTCGAGGTTCCATCCACGTGACCACCGTAGTGCCTACCTACGACCCGTTCCGGCCGTCGATTCGGCGGGGGAGCCCGGCCCGGAGACGCCACTGGCCGGCAGGGCGGAAACCCCACCGGCCAGTTCGACTCCGGTCGCGTCACATGGCGCGGCCCGGCGGAATCGTCCAGCCCGACGAGCCGTACGTCCCGCCGTAGTAGCCACCGAGCTTGTCCCGGTAGGCCGGATCCTCGTGCAGGGTGTCGTCGAGTTCCGGAGCGGCCTTGATCTGGTCCTTGCTCCGGTCGACGTACACCTTCCGGTCGTCGTGGTCGACGTGGTTCACCACGCCGGCCGGCAACATGACCTTCTTGCCGAAGATCCACGGGCCGGTGTCGACCACCAGGTAGCTGGAGTTGACCTCGTGGCTGGCACTGTCGATCTTGCCAATGCCGCCGTCGGTCGCCTCCACCTTGTAGCCCACCAGGTCGGCACCGGTCACCCCGGCGTCGTCCCGGTAGCGCCACGGGTCGAACTCGCCCGAGGGCGTGCCTCCCGCGAACGCTCCACCACCGCCATGGATCAGGGGATCCGGCGTCTGCTGCTGCGGGGTCGTCTGAGGATCGAGCCTCTCCACTGGCTATCACTCCTCTTCTCGACTGTCTCGACGTTATCCGCTGTCCCGGAAACATGTACCCAGGGTGGTCGATCCCTACACCAGGGAAGTTCGCCGGCCGCGTTCCGCCGGCTCGGTCCCGCGATGTGGATTTTTCCTCCCACATGCTCGACGCCGTGGCAGAGTACGTTCCGTGACCTGCTCCGCACTCATTATTGGCAGCTAGCGCGCCGGCATCCTCCCGCCGAGCGCGCTGACCTCCCGCATTCGCGGGGGGTCATTTTGTTTGTCGGGCCGGGAGGGCATCGGAACAGGGGCCGCGCCCTTCTCGAAGGAGATCAGATGACGTACCAGGTGTTCGACACGACGCTGCGCGACGGCGCGCAGCGCGAGGGGATCAGCTACTCGGTCGTCGACAAGCTGGCCGTGGCCCGGCTGCTCGACGAGCTCGGTGTCGGCTTCATCGAGGGCGGCTGGCCGGGGGCGATGCCGAAGGACACCGAGTTCTTCCGCCGGGCTCGCACGGAACTGGACCTGAAGCACGCCGTACTGGTCGCCTTCGGTGCCACCCGCAAGGCCGGCGTGGCCGTCGACGCCGACCCGCAGCTACGCGCGTTGCTGGACGCGGAGACCCCGGCGGTCTGCCTGGTCGCGAAGTCCGACATCCGGCACGTCGAGCGGGCGCTGCGGACCACCGCGGCGGAGAACCTGGCGATGGTCCGGGACAGCGTGGCGCACCTCGTCGCGCAGGGCCGGCGGGCGTTCCTGGACTGCGAGCACTTCTTCGACGGCTTCCGGCACGACCCCGGGTACACCTCGGCGGTGGTGGAGACCGCCCTCGAAGCCGGCGCCGAGGTCGTGGTGATGTGCGACACCAACGGCGGGATGCTGCCCTCCCAGGTGACGGCGGCGATCGGCGAGCTGACCGAGCGGCTCGGCATCTCGCCGGCCCGGCTCGGCATCCACACCCAGAACGACACCGGCTGCGCGGTGGCGAACACCATCGCCGCCGTCGAGGCCGGGGTACGGCACTTCCAGGGCACCGCCAACGGCTACGGCGAGCGGCCCGGCAACGCCGACCTGTTCGCGGTGATCGGCAACCTGCAACTCAAGCTCGGGCTACCGGTCCTACCGGACGGGTGCCTGGCGCAGATGGTGCGCGTCTCGCACGCCATCGCGGAGATCGCCAACATCGCCCCCGACACCCACCAGGCATACGTCGGGGCCGCCGCCTTCGCCCACAAGGCGGGGCTGCACGCGAGTGCGATCAAGGTGGATCCGCTGCTCTACAACCACGTCGACCCCGCCGTGGTGGGCAACGACATGCGGATCCTGGTGACGGAGATGGCCGGCCGGGCCAGCATCGAGCTGAAAAGCCGTGAGCTGGGTCTGGACCTGGCCGGCCATCCCGACGCCGCCGCGCGGGTCACCAACCGGGTCAAGGAGCTGGAGGCCGGCGGCTGGTCCTTCGAGGCCGCCGACGCCTCGTTCGAGCTGCTGGTCCGCGCCGAGCTGCCCGGGATGACCGCGCCCCGGCCGTTCGCGCTGGAGTCGTACCGGGTGCTGGTCGAGCACCGGGAGGACGGCGCGGTCGTCTCGGAGGCGACGGTGAAGCTCCGGGTACGCGGCGAGCGGGTGATCGCCACCGCCGAGGGGAACGGGCCGATCAACGCCCTCGACGAGGCGCTGCGGGTGGCGCTGCTGCGGCACTACCCGGAGCTGCGCGGGTTCGAGCTGGCCGACTACAAGGTACGGATCCTGGAGGGCAGCCACGGCACGGGTGCGATCACCCGGGTACTGGTGGAGACCGCCGACAGCGACGGACGGGACTGGACCACGGTGGGCGTACACCCGAACGTGGTGGAGGCGAGCTGGCACGCGCTGGTCGACGCGCTGACGTACGGCGTCGCGCGTACCCCGGCCGAGGTCTGAACCGACGAGTTCCGTTACGACGGCCCCGCCGCGGCACCGACCGCGAGCGGGGCCGTTCCGTTTCCGTCGACCCGTTCTCGTCGGCCCGTTCTCGTCGGCCCCGTTCGCATTCCGGTCCGCCATTCAGGAAGGTGCGGAAAGTGAACGTGAATTCCGAGGGCGGTACGCATTTCCGGCCCGGGTGCCCGGTCGGCTGCGACCGGTTTCCCGACGAGAATCGTCGGTCTCCGGATCGGTGAAACCGCTATTGACCTCCTCCTTTGCTGAATGCTATGTTCGCTCATGGTTGTTGAGTGGACACTCTAAGTAGTATTCGCTGGTGAACGCGGGGCGACGATCGGCGCCGGTCGGGCGTTCGCCGGGCAACACAATCATGCGTCGAGACTGATGCAGCCCTCGTCATGCGGTGACTCCCAACGGGAGTGGCCCGGTTGACCGGGCATTCCTGTTCGGTCGTGAGTCGGGCGGGTGGGGGCGTACCCAGAACAGTTAGGTCGACAGTTCGGACCATCTCCACCGTCGGTAAGACCATCACCATCCTGGGCAAAAGAAAGAGATGACGTCATGGCCAGAATTTTTGGACGTAAGACGATCCTGCTAGCCGTCGGAGCACTCGCGCTGACCCTCGTCGGTGGTGGCATCGCCGTCGCCGGCCCGACTTCCCGTACCGACCCCGACGCGGTCCGGGTCAACGGCCGGATGGTCCAGCAGCCACCGGTCACCCAGGCCGACATCGACATGGCGAAGGCGGCGCTGCTCAAGGGCGACGCGAGCGTCCAGGCGTCGAGCGCGCAGCTCTTCGCCGTGGTCAGCGCCAACGGCGGCCTGATCCGGCACAGCCAGGGAGTCTCGGCGACCTCGCTCGGTGTCGGCCTCTACCAGGTGGTCTTCACCGTGCCGGTGGCCAACGGGGCGTTCCTCGGCACGATCGGGCTGACCGGCAGCGTCGGGACCTCACCCTCCGGCTTCATCTCGGTGGTCGGCCGGACCAACCTGGCCCAGGGTGTCTTCGTGCAGACCTGGAACGCGGCCAACCAGCCCGCCAACCGCAGCTTCCACCTGTCGGTCCACCTTCCCTGACCCCCGGTGTCCGTCGGCCTCCGTGTTCCCCCGAACGGACACGGGGGCCGACGGCGTGGTGGGGCAGGACCGGAGCACGGCCCGATCGGAGGGTCAGCCCGTCGGCAGGGTCAGTTCGGCCAGCACCGGCCGGTGGTCGGAGCCGGGCAGCCGGGACACCGTCACCCGGTCGACCGCGATCCGCCGGTCCACCAGTACGTGGTCGATGGTCACCGGCGGCAGCGGGTCGCCGTCGTACGGTCCCCAGGTGCCGGTGAGCCCGGCGCCTACCGCGTCGGCCGCGTCGACGTACCCGGTGTCCAGCAGGTCGCGCAGCGGGGCGTGGTCGAGGGTGGCGTTGAAGTCCCCGGCCAGGATCCGCAGCGGGCCGTCCGGAGTGGCCGGTGGCTGGGCCCGCAGGTCGGCACGCCAGTCCGCCAGCCAGGCGAGCGTGGCGGGCGCCATCGGATGCACCGACTCCACCAGCACCGTCGGCCCGCCGGCCGGCTGGATCGTCCCGTACGCCTGGGAGAAGCCGCCCCCGTTGCGCCGGGTGCCGGTCTGGCTGAGCGGATAGCGGGAGTAGAGCGCCGAGCCGGTGGTCCCCACCTCCGGGTTCACCTGCCGGTGCGGCAGCAGTTCGGCCAGGCCGAGCCGAGCCAACGCCAGTTCGCTGTCCGGGGTGAACTCCTGGAGGGCGAGCAGGTCGACCCGGGCACTCCGGACCAGCGCGACCAGCGTCTCCGGCTCGGCGGCCCCGGCGAGCAGGTTGGCGGTCAGCACCCGCAGCGGCGTCCCGTCGGCGGTCGGTCGGCCCTCCGGCAGGGCCCGGGGGACGACCAGCCCGATCAGGGTGATCGCGGCGACCGCCGCGACGCCCGCCGCCCACCAGCGCCGGGCGGCCAGCGCCAGCCCGAGCGGGACCAGCGTCCAGGCCGCCACGTACGGCGTGAACGCCAGCAGTTGCACCAGCGGCCCGCGCTCCAGCCCGCCGACCCGCACCGCCGCCCAGCCGAGCCCGGGTACGGCCAGCGTCCAGCAGAGCGTGCTCAGCAGTCGTCGGCGCCGGTACGGCCGCGCTGGGGCGGCCGGCGTGATCGGCGTGATCGGCGTCGGTTCCGGATCGAGATCGACATCCACGCCAGCACGCTAACCGTCGGTTGTGGAGAGACGGTGAAGAAGCGGTGCCGGCGCGGGCCTGGTCGGGGCCTAGTTCGGGCTGGGCCAGGTGTTGTTCAGCACCCCGGTCAGCGCGTCGTACTGGTAGACCGTGGTCCGGTGCGGCCGGTTCGCCGGGTGCTCCTTGACCTGGGTGACCAGTACGCCGATCTTGACGTGGTCCCGGCTGACCACCGAGCGCCACGGCACGCCGTCCCGGGAGACGTCGACCTGGTGCGAGAAGTTCCCGTCCGGCGCGGTGATCGAGTATCGGGGCCCGGCCGGCGGGTCGATGTCGAGCCCGCCGTCGGCCCGGATGGTGAGGGTGACGACCAGGTTGTTGTCGAGGTCGTGGATCTGCGCCGGATCCCCGGCGTAGAAGCGGCTGCGGCCCTGGCCCTGGATGTCCATCCCGTTGTAGTAGGTCTTGCCCTGCGCGTCGACCCAGAAGTGCGGCACGTGCGCCTTGGGCGCCCCGTAGGTGAGGCCGGGGTAGTAGGCGAGGTGCCAGTGCGGCGGGTTGTCCGGGTGCAGCACGTTGTTGGTCTCGAAGCCCATCAGCGAGAAGAAGTGGCCCTTGCGGCGGGCCTCGGCGACCAGCCCGGAGTCCTGGAGCACCGCCTCGCTGGCGATCATGTAGTTGATCACCGAGGCGGCCTGTGTCGCGGGCCAGGCGACGCTGGTCCACGGCCCGGCCACCCGGTCCGGGTCGTTGTGTTCGATCCGCCAGTGCAGCCCGCTCGACGTGTCCGGCTGGAGCATGCTCCAGACCTGCACGGTCGCCTGGTTGGCGTTCACCGTCGACCAGGTCACCGGCAGGGTGAAGCTGATCCGGTACGGCGCACCGGCGTGCCGGCGGATCGGCAGGCGGGTGTCGGTGGCGACGACCGAGCCGACCCAGGTGCCGGGCCAGTCGACGGTGACCGTCACCGCCTCGCTGCGCGGACCCCGGACGAAGGAGTAGTACTCCGCCCGGCTGGCCACCTGGGTCGAGGCGCCGGGAACCAGTTCGTAGCCGGCGGGCAGGGTGATCTGCGGGGTGCCGGGCTCCCCGGGGATCGCCTTGACCAGCCGGAATCCGGCGTAGTTCGGCGCGGGAACCGGATCGGGGGCCGCCGCCGCTGGTGCCGCGAACGCCAGCACCGAGGCCGCCGCCAGCAGTATCGCGCCGCACCGTCGCAGCAACACAATGCCTCCCCGTTCGTCCCGTCCCGGCATCACTGACGGATTCGTGTGCCGCCGATTTTATTGGTACGACGGAGATTTCCGGCACCCCGAGTTGCTCCTGTGACGGAACTTGTCATGACGGTGCGGTAACCGTGGGTTTGCCGGGGGTGAGGTCGGGAAGCCCGCACCGTGACGGACATGTCAGACACCGTGGCCACCCGCCCCAGGCCGGTCGAGACGCCTTCGGCCGGCCCGGAACTGGAGCAGGCCCTGTTCGAGGTCAAGCGGGTGATCGTCGGGCAGGACAGGTTGGTGGAGCGGCTCTTCACCGCGTTGCTGGCCGACGGGCACTGCCTGCTCGAAGGCGTACCGGGGGTGGCGAAGACCCTGGCCGCGCAGACCCTGGCGACGGCGGTGGGTGGGGACTTCTCCCGGATCCAGTTCACTCCGGACCTGGTGCCGTCGGACATCGTCGGTACCCGGATCTACCGGGCGTCGGCGGAGAGTTTCGACGTGGAACTGGGTCCGGTGATGGCGAACCTGGTGCTGGCCGACGAGATCAACCGGGCACCGGCGAAGGTGCAGTCGGCGCTGCTGGAGGCGATGGCCGAGCGGCAGGTCTCGATCGGCGGGCGGAGTTATCCGGTACCGGCGCCGTTCCTGGTACTGGCCACCCAGAACCCGATCGAGTCCGAAGGGGTGTACCAACTCCCGGAGGCACAACGCGACCGGTTCCTGTTGAAGGTCATCGTCGACTACCCCACCGACGTCGACGAACTGGCCATCCTCTACCGGATGAGCGCCGAGCGGCCGACCGCCCGCGCCGTGCTCGACCCGCAGCGGCTGCGCGAACTCCAGGACCGCGCCTCCCGGGTCTTCGTGCACCACGCCCTGGCCGAGTACGTCGTACGGCTGATCCTGGCCACCCGGGATCCGGCGCGGTTCGGGGTGCCGGAGGTGGCGCCGCTGCTCGCGTACGGGGCGAGTCCCCGGGCCACCCTCGGGCTGGTCGCCGCCGCCCGGGCCCAGGCCCTGTTGCGGGGCCGGGACTACGTACTCCCCGACGACGTACGCGAACTCGCCCCGGACGTGATCGCGCACCGGTTGGTGCTCTCGTTCGACGCGATCGCCGACGGGGTGCCGGCCGAGTCCGTGGTACGCCGGCTCGTCGAAGCCGTTCCACCGCCCCGGATCGCACCGAGCCGCGAGGAGCAGCGGCGCGGCGTGGCGGTCGCGTGAGCCGGGTCAGCCGGGCGGGTCGGCCCGGCCGGGCCAGCCGGCTCGACGACCACCGGGCGGGCAGCGAACCGACCCTGGGCCAGCTCGCCCCCGAACACCGGCTGCGCCGCCTCGAACTGCTGGTCACCCGGCGGCTCGACGGACTGCTGCACGGCCAGCACCTCGGCCTGCTGCCGGGGCCGGGCAGCGAGTTCACCGGCGCCCGCGAATACCGGCCCGGCGAGGACGAGGTACGCCGGATGGACTGGGCGGTGACCGCCCGGACCACGCTGCCGCACGTCCGGGAGGTCGACGCCGACCGGGAACTCACCACCTGGCTGCTGGTCGACGCCACGCCGAGCATGGACTTCGGCACCGCGGAGCTGGACAAGCGGGAACTCGCCGTGGCGGCGGTGGCCGCGGTCGGCTTCCTCACCGCCGGGGTCGGCAACCGGCTCGGCGCGCACCTGCTGGCCGGTACCGGAATCCGCCGGTTTCCGGCCCGCACCGGCCGGGCCCACCTGCTCGGCCTGCTCCGCCTGCTGCTCACGGCCCGCCGCGCCGACACCTCCGCCGACACCTCCGCCGGCACCGGGTCGCCGTCCGGCAGACCGTCGCTCTTCGGAAGACCGTCACCTGTCGGGAGGCCGCCGTCACCCGCCGGGAGGCCGTCAGCCACCGACGTCCCGTCAGCCGCCGACATCCCGTCGCCGGCGGGCCGGCCGTCGCTGGCCGATGCGATCACCACGCTGCACCGGGCCGCCGCCGGCCGGGGCCTGGCGGTGCTGGTCTCCGACTTCCTCGACGGGCTGCCCGACGGCGAGGGCGGCACGCCGGCCTGGGAGCGGGCCGTCCGCCGGCTCGCCGTACGCCACCAGGTGCTCGCGGTCGAGGTGGTCGACCCGCGCGAACTGGAGTTGCCGGACGTCGGGCTGGTCACCCTGGTCGATCCGGAGACCGGCCGGCGGCGCGAGGTGTCCACGGCGGACCGGCGGCTCCGGGAACGGTACGCCGCGGCGGCGGCCGGGCAGCGTGAACTGGTCCGCCAGGCGTTGCGCCGGGCGGGCGCCACGCACCTGCCGCTGCGTACCGACTCGGACTGGGTCGCGGAGATCGTCCGACACGTACACACCCAGCGGCGGCTGGCCGGCGCGGCCCGTCCGCCCGTTGCAGCGGTACGGGGAGGCGCGGCATGACGTGGCAGTCTCCGGAGCGGCTGTTGCTGCTGCTCGGCGTACTCGGGCTCGGCATCTGGTACGTCGTGCTGCAACGGCGCCGCAGCCGGTACGCCGTCCGCTTCACCAACCTGCGACTGCTGGACCGGGTCGCCCCGGACCGGCCGTCCTGGCGCCGGCACGTGCCGGCCGGACTCTTCCTGGGCATGCTGGCGCTGCTGGTCGTCGGCTTCGCCCGGCCGGAGGCGGAGGTCCGGGTGCCCCGGGAACGGGCCACCGTGATGGTCGCGGTGGACGTCTCGACGTCGATGCTGGCCACCGACATCGAACCGGACCGGCTGGCGGCGGCGAAGTCGGCGGCGCACCGGTTCGCCGAGACGCTGCCGGACGAGTTCAACGTCGGACTGGTCGCCTTCGCCGGCAGTGCGGCGGTACTCGTGCCGCCCGGCACCGACCGTTCGGCGCTGCACTCCGGGATCAGGCGGCTCGCCGAGGGCAGCACCGGGGTGCAGGGCACCGCCATCGGGGAGGCGATCGGCACCTCCCTGGAGGCGATAAAGACCTTCGACGCGCAGGCCGCGAAGAACCCGCCGCCGGCCCGGATCGTGCTGCTCTCCGACGGGGCGAACACCTCCGGCCGCGATCCGCTGGCGGCGGCGGACGAGGCGGTGCAGGTGGGCGTACCGGTGCACACCATCTCGTTCGGCACCGCCTCGGGGTACGTCGCCCGGGGCGGCCGGCCGATCCGGGTACCGGTCGACGGCCAGACCCTGCGGGCGGTCGCCGAGCAGACCAAGGGCGGCTACCACGAGGCCGGTACCAGTGCCGAGCTGCGGGCCGTCTACGAGGACATCGGCACCTCGGTCGGGTACCGCACGGAGAAGCAGGACATCTCCGCCCGGTTCATCGGCATCGGGCTGCTGTTCGCCCTGGCGGCGGCGGGCGGCTCGATGGCCTGGTTCTCCCGGCTGCCGTAGGCCGGGCCGCCCGCCGGGGCGCGACCGGCAGCTACCTGCCCTGATCCGACGAGTGGACTGACGAGGAGTGAGCTATGGCAACGCAGACCGGGCTCGGCGAACCCCGCGGCCCATGGTTCATCTCACCGGAACTTGAACCGGACGGGCGCGGCGTGCCAGGCGTACCCGGTGAGGTGCTGGCGGCCGACCGGGCCACCCGGCGGCGGCGCGCGCTGCTCGCCGCGCTCGCGGTGGTCGCGCTCTCCATCGGTTCCGGCGGCCTGGCCGGCGGCTGGGTGGCCAGTCAGGAGACGTCGGGGGAGCGGGGCAAGGCGGCGCAGGCCGCGCTGCCGGCCGACCTGGTGGCCGCCGCCGCCCAGGTGGTGCCCGGGGTGGTGTCGGTGACGGTGGCCGGCGGGGACAAGTCGGCCAGCGGCTCCGGCTTCGCCATCGACGACATGCAGCACATCGTCACCAACGACCACATCGTGGCCCGGGGCGGCGGCGGGGAGCCCGGCAGTGCGGTGATGGTGGAGACCTCGGACGGCCGGCAGTTCCCGGCCCGGCTCGTCGGCCGGGACTCCAGCAGCGACATCGCGGTGCTCCGGGTGCCGCCGTCGGCGGGGCTGACGGCGCTGCCGCTGGCCAAGCCCGGCGCCACCCGGGTCGGTGAGCCGGTGCTCGCGGTCGGTTCGCCGCTGGGGCTCGCCGGCACGGTGACCGCCGGGATCGTCAGCGCGCTGGACCGCCAGGTCAAGCTGGGCGACAATCGGCACAGCGCGGTGCAGACCGACGCCTCCATCAACCCCGGCAACTCGGGTGGTCCGCTGGTCAACGCCCGGGGCGAGGTGGTCGGGGTGAACACCGCGATCGCCACCATCGACGGCAGCGGGTCGATCGGGATCGGCTTCGCCATCCCGATCGAACAGGTGCAGCAGACGGCGGACACCATCATCGGCAAGGGCGGCTGAGCCGTACGGTTGACGCCATGGCACCCCTGACCATCCGACCGGGACTCGTCATCCCGGAGGCGGAACTGAACTGGCGGTTCTCCCGGTCCAGCGGCCCGGGTGGGCAGGGCGTGAACACCACCGACTCGCGGGCCGAACTCTCCTTCGACCTGGCCAACTCGACCGCACTGCCGGAGCGGCTCAAGGCCCGGGCGCTGGACCGGCTGGCCGGCCGGCTCACCGACGGCGTACTCACCGTCTCGGCGTCGGAGCACCGGGCCCAGTTACGCAACCGGGAGGCGGCGCAGGCCCGGCTCGCCGCGCTGCTGGCCGACGCGATCGCGCCACCGCCGCCGCCGAGACGGGCGACGAAGCCGAGCCGGGGCGCGAAGGAGCGGCGGCTCGCCGAGAAGAAGCGCCGGGGCCAGCTCAAGCAGTCGCGGCGCCCGGACGTGGAATGACGGTACGTGGAGCGGTGCGTCGCCCCCGGCCAGGTCTACCGCCGAGGTCGCCTCAGGAGGTCAGGGCGGTGAGTGCGAGGTCCACGTCGTGTTCGGTGGTGTAGAGGTGGAACGAGGCGCGTACCCGGCCCGCCCGGACCGCCGCCCGTACCCCGGCCGCCGCCAGCTTCTCCGCCGCACTGGGTACGTCGACGGTGACGATCGCGCTGTCCCGGGGCGGCTGGCCGAGGCCGGTCAGGAACCGGTTGGCCAGCCCGACGTTGTGCTCGCGGATCGCCGGCAGCCCCACCTCGGCGAGGAGTTCCAGGGCCGGTGCCGCGCCGACGAAGCAGAACCAGGCGGGGGAGAGGTCGAACCGGCGGGCGTCGTCGGCCAGGCGTAGCGGCGGGCCGTAGTAGGACGTGTGCGGGTCGGACCCGGCGTACCAGTTGGCGGCCAGCGGGGTGAGCCGGTCCCGCACCCGGGGACCGAGGACGCCGAACGCGGCTCCGCGTGGCGCCATCAGCCACTTGTACGCCCCGACCGCCACCACGTCCGCCCGGCCCGCGTCGAACGGCAGCCAGCCGCAGCCCTGGGTGGCGTCGACCACGACCAGTGCGTCGTACGCCTCGGCGGCGGCGAGGATCTCGTCGTACCGGGCGACGGTGCCGTCCGCCGACTGGACCAGGCTGAACGCGACGACGTCGGTGTCGGCGTCGACCGCCTCGGCGAGCCGGTCCTGCGGCACGGTGCGGACCCGTACGCCCCGCTCGGCGTGCGCCAGCCACGGGAAGAGGTTGGAGGTGAACTCGACCTCCGGCACCAGCACGGTGGCGCCGGCCGGCAGGGCCGCCCCGACCGGAGCGAGCAGTTGGGAGACGGTCGCCCCGACGGTCACGTCCGACACCGGTACGCCGACCAGCCGGGCGAAGGCGGCCCGGGACCGGGCGGTCGAGTCGTCCCAGCCCTCCCAGGACGTACGCCCGGTGCGCCAGTCGGCGAGGGCGGCCTGGAGCGCCTCCCAGGCCGGGTCCGGCGGTAGCCCGTAGCTGGCGGTGTTCAGCCAGCCCGGCTCCGGCTTCCACAACTGCTGCGCACCTGCTAGATCCACTCGGCCAGCGTAGTACCGGGGTCCAGCAGTGGTGTAACGACGATTACATCCCGGCGGTAGCGACGCTACGACAAAGGTGTTATCGTCGTTTACGTGGATACGAGAACACGGATACTGCACGCCGCGGCGGACCTGCTGGCCCGGTCCCCGGAGGCCGACGTCTCGACCCGGGCGGTCTGCGAGGCGGCCGGGGTCGGTGCCCCCGTGCTCTACCGGCAGTTCGGCGACAAGGAGGGCCTGCTCGCGGCGGTGGTCGACTTCGGCTTCGAGCAGTACCTGGCCGGCAAGCGGGCGGCGGTCCCCTCCGACGACCCGGTCCGGGACCTGCGCGACGGCTGGGACAACCACGTCGCCTTCGCGCTGGAGAACCCGAACTTCTACCGACTGATGTACTCGCCGGGCCTGTCCACCCCGCCGGCCGCCGCCACCGAGGCGCACCAGTTGCTGCTGGCCGTACTCGAACGCTGCGCCGCGGCCGGCCGACTCCGGGTCACCCCGCAGTTGGCGGCCCAGATGGTGATGCCGGCGAACGCCGGTGTGGCCCTGCTGCTGATCACCCGCCCGACCGTCTACACCGACGCCGCCCAGGTCTCCACCCGGGTACGCGAGGCGGTCGTCACCGCCGTCGTCACCCCGCAGGCGCCGGCCCGGCCGGACCGCGCCGTCGTACCCGGCGGCGAGGTCGCGGTGGCCGCCGCCAATCTCGGTGCCCTGCTGTCGACCCTCTCGGACAGTCCACTCTCGACGGCCGAAACCGGTCTGCTGCTGGAGTGGCTGACCCGCCTCGCCGACCGCCCGACCACCGGCTGACCCCTCCCGGAACCCCTCGGAGAAGCAAGGAGAAGAACAGTGTCCACCCCGAACACCCCTGACACCCCGAACACCCGTACCGCCGTGGTCACCGGTGGCTCGCGCGGCATCGGCCGCCGGGTCGTCACCCGGCTGGCCGCCGACGGTCTCGCCGTGGTCGTCGGCTACGCCGGCAACCAGGTCGAGGCCGAGGCCGCCGTCAAGGAGGTCGAGGCGATCGGCGGGCGGGCGATCGCCGTACGGGCCGACGTGGCCGACGAGCACGCGATGGCCGCGCTCTTCGACACCGCCGAGCAGACCTTCGGTGGCGTCGACGTCGTCGTGCACGCGGCTGCCCGGATGCCGCTGGCGCCGCTGGCCGAACTCGACCTGGCCGACCTGGACGACCTGCACCGGACCAACATCCGGGGCACCTTCGTCGTCGACCAGCAGGCGGTACGCCGGCTCCGCCCCGGCGGCGCACTGGTCAACTTCTCCTCCTCGGTGGTCGGTCTCGCCTTCCCGAACTACAGCGCCTACGCCGCCAGCAAGGGCGCGGTCGAGGCGATGACCCTGGTGCTGGCCCGGGAGATGCGCGGCCGGGACGTCACGGTCAACGTCGTCGCACCCGGCCCGACCGCCACCGACCTGTTCCTCGGGGCCAACGACGAGCAGCGGGTCGCCCAGTTGGCGGCCCAGCCGCCGCTGCAACGGCTCGGCACCCCCGACGACATCGCCGAGGTGGTGGCCTTCCTGGCCAGCCCGGCCGGGCACTGGGTCAACGGCCAGGTGCTGCGGGCCAACGGCGGCATCATCTGAGCCGGGTCCGCCACCACCCCGTCCGTCAGCCGGGCACGGCTGCCGCCAGCGCGGCGAGCAGCCGGGAACGGAGCGGGGCGGCCCGGTCGGCGAAGCCGCGCTGCGCGGCGGCGTACTCGGCGCGGCCCTCCGGGGTCTCCACCCGGACCGGCGGATGACCGAGTGCGGCCAGGTCGTACGGGCTGGCCCGCATGTCCAGGGTACGGATCTCCCGGGCCAGCGCGAACGCGTCGGCGACCAGTTCGCTCGGCACCAGCGGAGAGAGCTTGTAGGCCCACTTGTAGAGGTCCATGTTCGCGTGCAGACAGCCCGGCTGCTCGTTGTCGTGCTGCGTCTCCCGGGTCGGGGCGAGCAGGTTCAGTGGCCGGGCCGGCGCGGTGAAGAACCGGTACGCGTCGAAGTGGCTGCACCGGATCCGGTTGTCCTCCACCACCCGGGCGGTCTGCTCGGGGTCCAGCCGCAGCGGCCAGGCGTCGTGCCGTACCTCCGCCTGGGTCTGCCGGTAGACCATGGCCCACTCGTGCATCCCGAAGCAGCCGAACTGACCGGCCCGGCCGGCGGTACGGGTCAGCAGGGTGCGGATCCACTCGACGGAGTCGCCCCGGCGCGCGCGTACCGCCTCGGTGTCGAGGGTGAGGCCGGGGTCCTCGACGCGGTAGTCCCGACCGAACTCGGCCGGTTCGGCGTCCCGCAGCACCACGCCCGCGCCCGGGTGCCAGCGGCGGAGCTGGGCCGGCCGGTGCGAGTAGTAGGTGAAGAGGAAGTCCTGCACCGGATGCCGGGTGCCGGTGCCGCGCCGGGCCAGGTGCGGCGCCAGCCACTCGTCCACCCGCTCCTGGTGGGCCTGCCGCCGGGCGCGCCAGTCCGCCGCGTCGAGCACGACGGTACGGGCGAGGGCGGCGGTCACCGCTCCAGGGTACGGCGCCGCCGTGCCGACCCCGCCGAGGCGCTGCGGTCACCCCGGGGCGGCGGGTCGGCGGGCTAGTGCGGCACGTCGACGCTGACCCCGGCGGAGAAGACCGCGCTGCGCAACTCGATCCGGGTCGGTTCCGCCGCACCGGTCGAGGCGAACACCAGCGGCATGATCAGGCGTTGGCCGGCCGGTACCGGTTCGGCGAACGGGTCCTTCCCGGCGTTGGCGACCTGGGTCGCCGTTACGTCGGCACCGACCCAGTCCCCGCTGGGCAGGTACGCCCGTTGCAGGGTGCCGTGCCACTGCTGGCTCTTGTCGGTCAGGTTGCGTACCCCGAGGATCGCCTGGCAGCCGCCGGGTGCCGGCGGGCACGCCAACCGGTAGACGGTGAACTCGAAGGCGCTCTCCCGCAGGCTCGTGCCGACCGGCCCGGCCACGGTCTTGCCCACCCACGCCCCGCTCGACGGCTGCCGGTCGGCGTTGATCGCGCTCACCTGGCTCGACCCGGTCCACGCGGTGAGCGCGGCCAGTGCGGCGGCCAGCAGGGCTGCGGTGCCGACCGTGAGCCAGGCCGGCGGCCGGGGGCGGCGTCGGGGCGGCCGGTAGGTGGTGGCCGGATGTGGCGCGGGGCGGGCCCGACCGACCGCCGGGGACAGCTCCTCGGCGCTCGGCTCCGGCAACTGCTCCGGTACGTCGGGTTCGGCCGGCTCGTCGGGCTCCGGCGCGGGTGTCCGGGGCGGTACGGGCGCCTGGCCGACGTACCGGGCGCCGCCGGCGATGCCCACCAGACCACCCGCCTCGACACCGTCCGCCTCGACACCATCCACTTCGACCGGTTCCATCCCCGCCGCGTCGGCCGGTTCGTCGGGGCGGGCCAGGCCACCCTCCCTGAGCAGCCCTCCGCCCTCCGCACCCCGGGCCTGGTACCCGACCGGAGTGGCGCCGGTGGCGGGAGCGGCCCCGGTGGCCGGGGCGTCGGGCCTCGTCGAGGCGGCCTGCTCCGCCGCGCCGCCGATCCGGCGATGGCCGGTGGCCAGCCGTACGCTCTCCGGTACCGGGATCTTGTGGTCTCCGCGTACCCGGGCCCGGGCCCGGGCGATCGGACTGCCGGACCTGCGTACCCGCCGGGCCGCCGCCTCGGCCTGCTTCTCGGCGGCACGCTGCTCCGCCGCACGCCGCTTCGCGGCCCGTTTCGCCGCCCGCCTGTCGGTGTCGCCCACCGGCGTGCTGTTGACCCGGTTCGCGGCCCGCCGTCGGCGCAGCCGGCGCCACCAGAGCGCGCCACCGCCGGCCGCGAGCAGCACCAGCGCCGCGATCGCGGTACCCAGCAGCGGGGCCCGGCGCCACCACGGCGGAGCGGTCGCCGCCTCGGCCTGTACCGGGTCGTCCGGGCCGGGGGCAGCAGCGGCTGCCTTCGTCCGGTCCCAGGTCGCGGTGGCGCAGTCGTACGGCATGTTGCCGCCCGCGACGAAGGCGCAGGCCGGGGCGGTGACGTTCGTCCCGGACGGCGGCGGTACGAGGGTCGTGCTCAGCAGCGCGGCGCTGCGGGCACCGAGCTGGACCTGCCAGACCACCTCGGTACCGAGCTGCCCCGGCATGGTGCCGGGCGCGCTGGCCGCGCCACCCTGGCTGATCATCGACGGGGTGGTACCCGGTGGCAGCTCCTGCCGGACGGTCGTCTTCACCATGCCGTCGGTACCGTTGCGCACCCGGATGTCGTAGCGGGGCGCGGGATTGCCGGAGCTGGTCATCGCGACGGTGATCAGCGGACCGGTGGTCGGTACGGGGGCGCCGGCCGCCTGGCCGGGTGCTACGGGCGCAACGGCGGCCAGCAGGCAACCCCCGATCACCGCCCCCGCCGCACGTAGTCGGATCGATGCAGGCATCACGAAGTGTCCTCCCGACCCGACGCTAAGCCGGACGGGTGGCCGGCCGACGGGGAAGGATCGAACGCCTGCCGGCGGCCTCGGCGCCGGGGTATCGTGCCCCGCCGCAGGCCGCGCCGGCAGCCGCCGCCGGTGGGGATAGATTGGCGGCGTGCGTATCGCTCGTTTCGCTCATGCAAAGGGAATGTCGTTCGGCGTCGTCGAGGGTGACCCGGAGGCCGGTCCCGAGGGGCTGACGGTGGCCGAGATCGAGGGCCACCCGTTCGGCGAGATCCGGTTCACCACCGCCCGGTGGGCGCTGGCGGACGTCCGGCTGCTCTCACCCATCCTGCCGAGCAAGGTGGTGTGTGTCGGCCGCAACTACGCCGAGCACGCCGCCGAACTCGGCAACGACGTACCGGCCGAGCCGCTGCTCTTCCTCAAGCCGTCCACCTCGGTGATCGGCCCCCGGGACGCGATCCGGCTGCCGGCCCAGTCCAAGCGGGTCGAGCACGAGGCCGAACTGGCCGTGGTGATCGGGCCGCCCGGTGCGCGCCGGGCCGACCGGGCCGCCGCCGCCCAGGCGATCTTCGGCTACACCTGTGCCAACGACGTGACCGCGCGGGACCTGCAACGTTCGGACGGCCAGTGGACCCGGGCCAAGGGCTTCGACTCGTTCTGCCCGCTCGGCCCGTGGATCTCGACCGGGCTGGACGTCAGCGACGTCGAGGTCCGCTGCGAGGTGGGCCGGGGCACGGACGAGCCGGAGGTACGCCAGCTCGGCCGGACCAGGGACATGGTCTTCGACGTTCCGACCCTGGTGTCCTACGTCTCACACGTGATGACGCTGCTCCCCGGCGACGTGGTGCTGACCGGTACCCCGGCCGGGGTTAGCCCGATCGTCGACGGGGATACCGTCACCGTCCGCGTCGGCGGTATCGGCGACCTGTCGAATCCGGTGGTGACCCTCGACTGAGGGGCGGTGTGGTCCGGGCGTCCCCCGACGCCCGGTACCGACCCGATTTGGTCTCCACCACCGGGTCCGGTAAAGTTCGCTTTCGGTGCGACGAGCACCGATGGGGTATGGGGTAATTGGCAGCCCGACTGATTCTGGTTCAGTTAGTCTAGGTTCGAGTCCTGGTACCCCAGCAACCGAAGCCCGAAAGGGCGAAGGTAGCTGGTCTCTGATAGAGTTCAGCAGCGTTGATCGCAAGGTCAACAAAGGAAAGTCCTGGCCCCGTCGTCTAGCGGCCTAGGACGCCGCCCTCTCAAGGCGGTAGCGCCGGTTCGAATCCGGTCGGGGCTACGACTGACGGCCCGCGTCACTCCGGTGGCGCGGGCCGTTTCCGTCGGTACGCACGCCACTCGGGAAGGCCCGCTGTCCCGCACGCCTGCGGCCGTTTCGCCACGCCTGCGGCCGTTCCGCACGGTCCGCGACAGACGCCGTCGACAGTCGCCCCGCCGCCAGGTCCTCGGCCGGAGGGTTTCTCCTCGGTCGACCGGGCCCGTGGGCCAGTTCCCGATGTCGAGCATGGCACACCGGCCCCGACCTGGTACCCGAAACGAGCCACTTGGCGGCACCGACATCCCGGACGCAGAGACGGGCGGTACCGGCCGAGGAACGGCGGTACCGCCCGACGGGCGGGAGTGAAGGTCGGAGTGGGTTGTCTAGAGGCCGCTCAGGCGTTGACCGGCCCGGACGACGGCCATCGCGTGCCGGTCGCCGGGACGTCGGCCGAGCCGCTCGATCGGCCCGGAGATGCTGATCGCGGCGATCACCCGACCGGTCCGGTCCCGGATCGGCGACGAGACGCTCGCCACCCCGGCCTCGCGTTCGGCGACGCTCTGCGCCCAGCCCCGGCGGCGTACCTCGGCGAGGGTGCGGCCGGTGAACTTGCACCGGGGGAGCAGCGGCATGACCGCCTCCGGCGGCTCCCAGGCGAGCAGGATCTGTGCGGCGGAGCCGGCGGTCATCGGCAGCACCGAGCCGACCGGTACGGTGTCACGCAGCCCGCTGGCCCGTTCGGCGGCGGCGACGCAGATCCGCTCGTCGGCCCGACGCAGATAGAGCTGGGCGCTCTCGCCGGTCGCGTCGCGCAGTGCCGAGAGCAGCGGCTCGGCCGCGGTCAGCAGTACGTCGGGGGCGGCGTTGGCCAGCTCGCCCAGGCGGGGCCCCGGACGCCACCGTCCCTGGGTGTCCCGGACCAGCATTCGATGGATCTCCAGGGCCTGGGCCAGGCGGTGCGCCGTGGCCCGGGGCAGCTTGGTGCGATCGACGAGTTCGGCCAGGCTGGCGCCGTCGACGCAGGCGGCCAGGATGACGACCGCCTTGTCGAGAACGCCGACACCGCTCATACTGTGTCCCACAAGCCGAAACCTACCTCCCAGAATTTAGGATGTCCAGATGGTGGGAGTCACTCCAGAGCCGTCCTCGCCCAGGACCCTGGCCGAGAAGGTCTGGGATGCTCACGTGGTGCGATCCGCTGACGGTGAGCCGGATCTGCTCTACATCGACCTGCACCTGCTGCACGAGGTGACCAGTCCGCAGGCCTTCGACGGGCTGCGGATGGCGAACCGCAAGGTCCGCCGCCCCGACCTCACGCTCGCGACCGAGGACCACAACACCCCGACCGGGTACGACGATCCGTCGTTCCGGTCCCGGCGCGGCGACCTGCTCACCATCGCCGACCCGACCTCCCGGACCCAGATCGAGACGCTGCGCCGCAACTGTGCCGAGTTCGGGCTCAAGCTGCACCCGCTCGGCGACGACAACCAGGGCATCGTGCACGTGATCGGGCCGCAGCTCGGGCTGACCCAGCCGGGCCTGACGATCGTGTGCGGCGACTCACACACGGCCACCCACGGCGCGTTCGGCGCCCTGGCGTTCGGCATCGGGACGAGTGAGGTCGAGCACGTCCTGGCGACCCAGACCCTGCCGCAGATCCGCCCCAGGACGATGGCGGTGACCGTGACCGGTGAGCTGGCCCCCGGGGTCACCGCCAAGGACCTGGTGCTGGCGTTGATCGCCCAGGTCGGCACCGGCGGCGGGCGCGGCCACATCGTGGAGTACCGGGGCGAGGCGATCAGCCGGCTCTCCATGGAGGGCCGGATGACCATCGCCAACATGTCGATCGAGTGGGGCGCCAAGGCCGGGATGATCGCGCCGGACGAGACCACCTTCGCCTACCTCAAGGGGCGGCCGAACGCCCCGCAGGGCGCCGACTGGGACGCCGCCCTCGAATACTGGCGGACCCTGCCGACCGACGAGGGCGCGACCTTCGACAGCGAGGTGGTGCTGGACGCGAGCCGGATCAGCCCGTTCGTCACCTGGGGCACCAACCCCGGCCAGGGCACCGCGCTGAACGCCGCCGTACCGGATCCCGAGGACTTCGTCAGCGACGCCGAGCAGACCGCTGCCCGGCGGGCGCTGGAATACATGGACCTCAAGCCCGGCACCCGGCTCCGGGACGTACCGGTGGACGTGGTCTTCGTCGGCTCCTGCACCAACGGGCGGCTGGAGGACCTCCGGGCCGCCGCCGACGTACTGCGTGGGCACAAGGTGGCCGACAGCGTGCGGATGCTCGTCGTACCCGGGTCGGCGGCGGTTCGTGAGGCAGCCGAACACGAGGGGCTGGACAAGGTGTTCACCGAGGCCGGCGCGGAGTGGCGGTTCGCCGGCTGCTCGATGTGCCTCGGCATGAACCCGGACACCCTCAAGCCGGGCCAGCGCTCGGCCTCGACCTCCAACCGTAACTTCGAGGGCCGGCAGGGCCGGGGCGGGCGTACCCACCTGGTCTCGCCACCGGTCGCCGCCGCCACCGCCGTGGTCGGCCGGCTGGCCGCGCCGGCCGACCTGTGAAGGGGCTGACCTGAGATGGACAAGTTCACCGTGCACACCGGTACGGCGGTCCCGCTGCGCCGGTCCAACGTGGATACCGACCAGATCATCCCCGCCGTGTACCTCAAGCGGGTGACCCGGAGTGGGTTCGAGGACGGGCTCTTCAGCGCCTGGCGGGAGGACCCGGCATTCGTACTCAACGATTCCTCATATTCCGGGGCGTCGATTCTGGTGGCCGGCCCCGAGTTCGGTACGGGCTCCTCGCGGGAGCACGCCGTCTGGGCGCTGCGCGACTGGGGGTTCCGGGTCGTGATCGCCCCCGGCTTCGGCGACATCTTCCGGGGGAACTCGCTCAAGGAAGGTCTCCTGCCGGTCGAGCTTGAATTGAAGGCCGTCGAGGCGTTGTGGGAGTTGGCCGAGTCCGAGCCCGGCACGCGGATCACCGTCGACCTGACCGCCCGGGAGGTCCGGGCCGGGGACGACACCTGGTCCTTCCCACTCGACGACTTCAGCCGCTGGCGGCTCATGGAGGGCTTGGACGACATTGGACTGACCCTCCGGCACGAGGCGGACATCACCGCGTACGAGGGCGGGCGATCCCCCTTCCGGCCCGTGGTGGCATAGGCCGAACCGCCGCCCGCACAGTCGTTTTCGCCCCCACCGGTTCGCCCGGTGGGGGCGAATCCGTTGCGACACAATGGGTTTTTTCCAGCAGATGTTTGTGTCCCGGTGGCACAGGGCATACCGTGCGCGCAGAATGGCTCGCGTTGAGTCCAGTTGCACATTGGGAGGGAAGTCGTGAACAAGGCCGAGCTCATCGAGGCTCTCGCCGCTCGTCTGGGGGACCGGAAAGCGGCGACGTCGGCGCTCGACGCGGTCCTCGCAGAGGTCCAGGCGGCGGTCACCAAGGGCGATCGGGTTGCCATCACCGGGTTCGGGGTGTTCGAAAAGCGCGTGCGCGGTGCTCGAACAGCCCGCAACCCCCGGACCGGCGAATCGGTGAAGGTGAAGAAGACATCCGTTCCGGCCTTCCGGCCGGGCGCGGGGTTCAAGGAGATGGTGGCCAGCGGCAAGGCCCCGAAGAACACGGTGGCGGCGAAGAAGGCCGCCACGGGGACGGCGGCCAAGTCGACCGTCGCCAAGAAGACGACGACGACCAAGAAGGCGGCACCCGCGAAGAAGACCGCCACCAAGGCGGCGGCGAAGAAGACGGCTCCGGCGAAGAAGGCCACCGGCGTCAAGAAGGCCGCCACGGCCAAGAAGACGACGACGGCGGCGAAGAAGACGACGGCAGCCAAGAGCACGACCACCCGCGCCACGGCGACCAAGAAGGCCACCGCCAAGAAGGCTCCGGCCAAGAAGGCCGCCAAGCGCTGAGCTGGGCACCGCCAGGGCGCCTCCGGCTGGTCCGGGGGCGCCCTTCACGTTGTCCCGGGCCGGTGACCGGGGTCGCGGAGCGGCGGTTGCCGCTGCCAGCAGGGCGTTAACGCCGCTCAGCGCCGCCTGGAGCGCCCGGAACCGGCGGGCGGGACTTCCGGGGTACCCGTCGACGGAACGCGCCGGCAGAGTGGCCGCCACCCGGCGCGAACGACGACAGCAGGTCTGCGAACCGGCCGTGCGGGTCGAGCGTCGGCGGTAACCCGTCCCCGCCCCACGACCCCGTGCCGGGTCAGGGGGCGATCGCGGCGAGCCGGTCCGCGCCGTCCAGCCGACTGGCGGCGACCAACCGGTCACCGGAGAAGGCGAGCAGCCAGCCGGTGCCCTTCCTGGTCCGGAAGTCCTCCGGCGACCGGGAAAGCCGACCCGGCCCGGTGGTGACCGGCACGGCGGCGGATTCGGCGGTGACCGTCGGCACGGCGGCCGAATCCGGCGCCTCGACCGGTTCGGCCACGCCGGCCAGTCGGACCAACGCCCGCGGAATCACCTTGCCCTGGCTGCACACCACCGCCGGCAGGCCCGCCCGGGCCAGTTCGAGCAGGGCCCCGGCGGCGGCCAACGCGTTCTCCTCGACGTCCTGCCCCGGCTTCGGCTCGTCGTAGCTGGAGTCCACCTCGACCGGCCGGTCGAGCAGTTCGGCGAGCGGGAGCAGCGTCTGTACGCAGCGCCGAGGCGCCGCCGAGAGCAGGCGTACCGGGCGGAGCAGGGCGAGCAGTCCGGCAAGTTCCCGGGACTTCGCCACACCGGCGTCGTCCAGCGGACGGGCGGTGTCCGGCCCCGACCAGGTACCCCGGCTGCCGGCCGGGGCGTGCCGGACCAGTCCCAGCAGCACGCTCACCGGTGGCAGGGCGGCGAAGTCCTCCAGCACCCGTACGTCGTGCGGATAGCTGACCAGCCGGACCGCCTCGGACAGCGGCAGCCAGCGTACGTCGTCGACCTCGGTCTCCGGCTGAAAGCCGCCACTGCCGGCCGCCCGCATGGACCAGAAGTCGACGGTCTTCGGGGTGCCGTCCCGCATCAGGTAGTGCACCGGCGGCAGCCGCACCTCCGGTACCCCGTGCACGTCGGCCTCCTCGGCCACCTCGCGTACGGCGGCGGTCAGCGGATGTTCGCCCGGATCGAGCTTGCCCTTCGGCAGCGACCAGTCGTCGTAGCGTGGGCGGTGCACCAGGCACACCTGCACGGTGTCGCCGGAGCGGCGCCAGACCACGCCACCCGCCGCGCGGATCGGGGTCAGCCCAGCCATGCCGTCCGACGTCTCCGGCTCGCCCGGCGCCACGCGTCGGGAAAGGCCGCCCGGACGGTGCGGACGGCGGCCCGTTCCCGTTCCACCAGCCGGCCGGCGGCGACCGCGACGGCATGGTCGGACGGGTCCTGCGCGGCGATCGACAGCCAGGTCTCCGCTGCCACCGCCGCGTCCTGGTGCTCGCCGAGCAGGTCCTGCACCTTCGCCAGCGCCTTGGCCAGCTTCGCCGCGTCGCCGCCGAGCACCCCGGCGACGGCGTCGACGGCGTACCGGGCGCGCTTGCCGTTTATCCGGACCGCGTGCCAGCGCTCGTCCGGGGCGTACGGGTCGAGGTCGGCGGCGCCGTCGACCTCGTCGTCCCCGTCGGTCAGCCGGTGCCACGGCCGGGCCACCAGCCGGGGCAGCACCTCGTCGGCCGGCCCGCCGGCCCGGGCGGTCAGTTGTGGCGTACGGGCGGCGTCGACCAGCGCCTCGACCAGGGCGTGGTAGCGCGTCGAACTCAGCGCCTCGTCGACGGCTTCCAACGCCGCGGAATGCCGGGCGGCGAGCACCCGGTCGATCCGGTCCACCGCCGCCGAATCGAGCGGGCTGAGCGGGTCGGTGGCGGCGGTACGGGCCAGCCTGGCCCGCAGCACCTCGGCGTCCCGGGCCTGCCCCAGCACTCCCGCCAGCCACTTCAGTTCGTCGCGCAGCGGCTGTGCCCACGCCCTGCGGACCAGCGGCCCGAACGTCCGCAGGTCGCTGCGGAGCCGCCGGCAGCCGACCCGCATCTGGTGTACGGCGGTGTCGTCGTCGCCGACCGGTGCCCGCAACCGGACCAGCGGATCGTGCGCGAGCAGTCGGCCGACGCTGCGCCGGACGGCGAAGGTCACCACGTCACCGGCGCTGGGCCGCTCGGGCAGCGTGCCCGGTGGCACCAGTTCGGGCGGTGCCCCGGCGGCCGGGCCGAGCGCCCGGACGTGTTTCGGCGTGAAGTCGCCGGCCCGCGCGCCGGCTCCGGTCAGCGCCGACTCCACCGTGTCGAGCAGGTCCCGTCCGCCGTCCTTGCGTTCCACCTCGATCTCGCGGAACGTCGAGCGGACCTGCTTGCCGTCCCGCACCTGCACCGCGTCGTCGGCGAGTTCCGCCAGCACCCGGTCGGTGTCGTCGCGCAGCTCGTACGCCCGCCGGACGGTCCGGACCACCACGGCCGGCCGCAGTTCCACATTCCGCGAGTACGCGGTCACCAGGGCCACCAGTTCGGCCGGCGCGTTCTTCGGGCGGCCGGGCCGGGAGATCTCGTGCCGGACCCCCGGGCTGTCGGCCGGTAGCTTGACCGTCCAGGGCAGCTCGTCACCCTTGCGGTGCCGCAGCGACACCCCGGCCCGGGCCAGCCGTAGGTCGGTGGTGTCGAAGTAGGTCGCGGTGAGCGTCACCGGCGGCAACTCGACCACCCGTACGCCGTCCGGCAGCACGCCGGACAACTCGGGCAGGGTGAAGTCGGGGTCGACGTCGTACTTCCGTTCCTCCTCCAACATCCGCCAAGCCTAGTCCGCCATCCCGGACCCAGCGGTCGTGCGCCGATCTGCGGGCCCGCTCCTCCGGTTCACTTGGCGTTCCCGGCGACCCGGCGCAGCAGCGCCTCCTGGAGGTTCACCAGCGGCGCGTCCAGGCTGCCCCGGCGCCGGGTCCAGCAGCCGTCCCCGGCCAGCTCGAACGCCTCCACCTGCGGGCTCATCGCGGCGGTCAGCAACTCGTCCAGCTCGGTCCGGGCGACCGGGTCGGTGACCTGCACCAGGGCCTCCACCCGGCGGTCCAGGTTGCGGTGCATCAGGTCGGCGGAGCCGATCCAGAACTCGACCGCGCCGTCCGACCCGCCACCCTCGGCGGCCGGCGTGGCGACACCGCTGCCGAACCGGAACACCCGGGAGTGTTCGAGGAACCGGCCGAGGATCGACCGGACCCGGATGTTCTCCGACAGCCCCGGTACGCCGGGTCGCAGCGTGCACATGCCCCGGATCAGCAGGTCGACGTGCACCCCGGCCCGGGAGGCCCGGTAGAGCGCGTCCACGATCGCTTCGTCGACCAGCGAGTTGACCTTGAACTGGACCAGTCCCGGCAGGCCCCTGCGGACCTTTTCGATCTCGCCCTCGATCCGCTCGATCAGGCCGCGCCGGATGCCCTGCGGTGCCACCAGCAGCCGCCGGTACGACGTCTGCCGGCTGTACCCGGTGAGCACGTTGAACAGGTCGGTGAGGTCGGCGCCGATCTCCGGGTCGGCGGTGAGCATCCCGAAGTCCTCGTAGAGCCGGGCCGTCTTCGGGTGGTAGTTGCCGGTGCCGATGTGGCAGTACCGCCGGATCTGGTTGCCCTCCTGCCGGACCACCAGCGCGGTCTTGCAGTGCGTCTTGAGCCCGACCAGGCCGTAGACCACGTGGCAGCCGGCCCGCTCCAGCACCCGGGCCCAGCCGATGTTGGCCACCTCGTCGAACCGCGCCTTGATCTCGACCAGCACCACCACCTGCTTGCCGGCGGCGGCGGCGTCGATCAGCGCGTCGACGATCGGCGAGTCCCCGCTGGTGCGGTAGAGGGTCTGCTTGATGGCCAGCACGTTCGGGTCGGCGGCGGCCTGCTCGATGAACCGCTGCACGCTGGTGGAGAACGAGTGGTACGGGTGGTGCACCAGGATGTCGCCGTCCCGCAGGGTGGCGAAGACGCTGCGCGGTACCTCGCCCTCGGCCAGCCGGGGATGGGTGGCCGGGACGAACGGCGGGTCCTTCAGCTCGGGCCGGTTGGACTCGTTGTAGACCTGCCAGAGCGCGGTCAGGTCGAGCAGCCCGGGCACCCGCAGTACGTCCTGACTGTCCATGTCGAGTTCCCGGACCAGCAGGTCGAGGACGTGGTCGGAGACGGAGGCGGCCACCTCCAGGCGTACCGGCGGACCGAACCGGCGCCGGGCCAGCTCCCGTTCCAGGGCTTGCAGCAGGTCCTCGTCCCGGTCCTCGTCGACCTCCACCTCGGCGTTGCGGGTGACCCGGAACAGGTGGCACTCGACCACCTGCATCCCGGAGAAGAGCTGGTCGAGGTGGGCCGCGATCAGGTCCTCCACCGGCAGGAACCGGTAGCCGGGCGCCTCCCGTTCGACCCGGACGAACCGGGGTACGTTGTTCGGCACCTTCACCCGGGCGAAGAGTTCCGAACCGTGGTCGGAGTCCCGGACCACCACCGCCAGGTTCAGCGACCGGCTGGAGATGTACGGAAACGGGTGCGCCGGATCGACGGCGAGCGGGGTGAGCACCGGGAAGATCTGTTCCCGGAAGTACGTCCGCAGCCGCTGCCGCTCCGGGGCGGCCAGCTCGGTCCAGTGCAGCAGGGCGATGTTCTCGGCGGCCAGCTTCGGCATCACCTCGTCGACGAAGCACGCCGAGTGCCGGGCGACGAGTTCGGCGGCGCGCTCGGAGACCAGTTCGAGTTGGGTGGTCAGCGGCATCTGGTCGCCGCCCCGGACCGGCAGTCCGGCCTGCAACCGGCGCTTCAGCCCGGCGACCCGGACCATGTAGAACTCGTCCAGGTTGTTGGCGAAGATGGCGAGGAACTTGGCCCGCTCCAGCAGCGGCGTGTCCGGATCCTCGGCCAGGGAGAGCACCCGGGCGTTGAAATCCAGCCAGGACAGCTCCCGGTTGAGGAACCGGTCCGGCGGCAGCGGCTCGAACGGCTCGGGGTCCGGCTCGGCCTTCGGCTCGGTCGTCTCGGGCCGGGCGCCGAGGCCACTGTCCGGGGTGGGACTGCCGGGGCCGGTCGCCGGCCCGCCACGCCGGACCCGCGACGGGTTGTCGGCCAGGCCGGTCGCCGGGGTCCGGTCCGGTCCGCCGGCCGCACCCCGCGCCGCGTCGGCGGCCTGGTCCTGCCCAGCCGCCCGGTCCGGCTCCGCCGTCCCGTCCGGCTCGACGGTGCCGTCCGGCTCGGCGGCCGGCTCGCGGTCGGCGGGCACGGAGGCCCGGCCGGCCCTGGGGGTACGCGTCGCGCGGCCCGCGCCCGTCGTCGACGAGGGTGTCGCGGTGCGCCGGGATCGTCCTGTCTGCCGGGATTCGTCCGCGCCGTCCGTTGCCGGATCCGGCGTCGACCGTTCGGTGGCGCGGGACCGCGCCTGTCGCGAGGAAAGGGGGCGGCGGGACGGCGGGGTGCTCACCACCCCATCATTCCCCGGCGGCGGTTAACGGAAAATGAACTTGACCGACCGGGTCAGGGGAAGGTCGGCAGCGTGATCCTGACGAGGGTGCCGGTGTCGTCGTGCTCCAGTCGGACCCGTTGACCCAACCGGAGAAGGCGCAGGCCCGAGGCGTCGAACGCGGTCGCCGGAAAGCCGACCCGGGTGCCGTCGTCGAGCAGCAGCGTGCCGGTCCGGGTCTGCGGGTCGTAGTCCGCCACCGTGCCCTGCATGCCCAGCACCGTACACCGGTCGCCCGGGTGACGGGTCCGGCCGAGTGGGTGGCGCAGCGCCGACGACGGCAGTTCGGTGCGGGTCAGCGGGTCAGCGGGTCAGCGGGTCAGCGGTCCGCGCCGGCCGGTGCCGCTCGTCTCGTCACCGCAGTGGTGTGCCGGCCGAGACCGAGTACGGCCGCCGCCCGCAGGTCGGCCGGGGTGTCGACGTCCCGGCGCAGGGTGGGCCAGGCGCCGGTGAGCGGACGGGCGCCGGAGGACGCGTGCGCCGCCGCCGAGTGCGGGCCGAACCGGGGGTCCAGGGCGGCGCCGGTGGCGGCGGTGAGCAGTACCGTGCCGGTGCCGGGGGCGTCCGCGACGAACCGGCGTACCCCGGGCGGCCCGGCCTCGGCGGCCCGCAGCGCCTCGGCCAGCTCGTTCGGGCGCAGCGCCGGCAGGTCGGCGGTGAGTGCCGCCACCGGGCCGCCGGAGACGAGTCCCGCACCCCGGGCGAAGGCGGGATTGAGCCCGGCCGTCGACGGCTCCGGCACGATCCGGACACCGGGCCGGCCCAGCGTCCGGGCGGCCTGCGGGTCGCCGGTCACCACCAGCAGTTCCCGAACCGCCGCACAGGCCAGTACGGCCTCGACGGTGTCCTCGGCCAGCGCCAGGGCGAGCAGTTCGTGCGGTACCCCGTGCACCGCGCCGCGCAGCCGGCTCTTCGCCGCGCCGAGGCGCTTGACCGGCACCACCACGGTCCAGTTCCGCTCTCCCACACGACAATCCTGCCAGCCCTGCGCCGCCGGCCGGGATGTGGCGTTCCCCGATCCGGGGGCACCCCTGGCTGGCCGTACCCGGGGCGAGCAGGCATGATTTCGCTGCGGGCGGACCCCGGTCGGGCCGCGCCAGGATGGGACGACGAGGAGGCAGAGTGGCACGGCGCAGGCTGGGATTCTGGCGACGGTTCGCCGTGTCGGTGGTGAAGCCGACGCTGACCGTCTGGACCCGCCGCGACTGGCGGGGCATGGAGCACATCCCGTCGTCCGGCGGTGTGATCCTGGTGCCGAACCACCTCTCCCACTTCGACCCGCTCGTCTCGGCGCACTACATCTACGACGCCGGCCGCTGGCCCAGCTACCTGGGCAAGGCGAGCGTCTTCAAGGTGCCGGTGATCGGGAAGATCCTGCTCAAGTGCCGGCAGATTCCGGTGGAGCGCGGCACCGTCGACGCGGCCCGGTCGCTGGACGCGTTGGACCGGGCGGTCCGGTCCGGTGCGGCAGTGGTGATCTATCCGGAGGGCACCACCACCCGGGAGCCCGAGCTGTGGCCGATGCGCGGCAAGACCGGCGCCGCCCGGCTCGCCCTGGCCACCGGTGCCCCGGTGGTCCCGATCGCGATGTGGGGCCCGCAGCGGATCTTCGACCCGCGCACCAAGAAGTTCAGCCTCCGGCCGCGTACCCCGGTGACGGTGGTCGCCGGCCCGCCGGTGGACCTGAGCCGGTGGGCCGGAGCGGCGCCCGGCAAGGCGGTGCTGGACGAGATGACCGACGCGATCATGCTGCGGCTGCGGGACATGCTGGCCGAGATCCGCGACGAGACGCCGCCGCCGATCTGGTCGCCGCAGCAGAACCGCCGTGTCGAGGAGCAGCAGAACCCCGGTGCCGACGGGCAGCAGAACCTCGGTGCCGACGGGCAGCAGAACCTCGGTGCCGACGGGCAGCCGGGCGGGCGGACCGAGGAGCAGCCGGAGCGGCGTACCGGGGACCGGGCATGAGCCACGCCGTGGTGCTCGGCGCCGGCTCCTGGGGTACGGCCTTCGCCAAGGTGCTCGCCGACGCCGGCCGGGACGTGGTGATTTGGGCCCGTCGACCGGCGGTGGCCGAGGCGATCCGCAGCACCCGGACCAATCCCGACTACCTGCCCCAACTGCGGCTGCCGACGGCGGTACGCGCCACCTCCGACGCCGCCGAGGCGATCACCGGCGCCGACCTCGTGGTGCTGGCGGTACCGGCGCAGACCCTGCGCGGCAACCTGGCCGAATGGGCCCCGCACCTCGACCCCGACTCGACGCTGGTCTCCCTGATGAAGGGCATCGAGCTGGGCACCACCAAGCGGATGAGCGAGGTGATCGTGGAGACCGCCGGGGTGGCGGCGGACCGGGTGGCGGTGGTCTCCGGTCCCAACCTGGCCGCCGAGATCGCCGCCGAACAGCCCGCCGCGACCGTGGTCGCCTGCACCGACACCGAGCGGGCGAACCTGGTGCAGGCGTCGGTCACCACGCCGTACTTCCGGCCGTACACCAACGACGACGTGATCGGCTGCGAGTTGGGCGGTGCGGTCAAGAACGTGATCGCCCTCGCGTACGGCATGATCACGGCGATGGGGTTGGGCGACAACACCCGGGCGACCCTGATCACCCGAGGGCTGGCCGAGACGGCCCGGCTCGGGGTGGCGCTCGGCGCCGACCCGCTCACCTTCGCTGGCCTGGCCGGCCTCGGCGACCTGGTCGCCACCTGCTCGTCGCCGCTGTCCCGGAACCGGACCTTCGGCGAGCACCTGGGCCGGGGCGAAACCCTGGAGGAGGCGCAGGCGGCGACCCGGCAGACCGCCGAGGGCGTGAAGAGCTGCCTCGCGATCCGCGACCTGTCCCGGGCGCACGGGGTGGAGATGCCGATCACCGAGCAGGTCGAGCGGGTCTGCCACGAGGGCGCCGACCTGAGTTCCGCGATGGCCGTGCTGATGAGCCGCAAGCCGAGGCCCGAGTGACCGGGGTCGGTGCCGACCGAGGGGAGAAGACGGTGTCCGACCGCTCCGACTACGGCGACGGCACCCGGGTCGTCCACGCCGGGCTGCCGGAGCCGGTGCCAGGGCAGCCCTTCCTGCCCGGTCCGGTCTTCGCCGCCCCCTACCATCTCGACCCGGCGATCGGCCCGGAGGCGACCCCGAACGGGTACGGCCGGCCGGACAACCCGACCCGGCGCGGGCTGGAGTCGGCGATCGGCGAACTGGAGGGCGGCAACTGTCTCGCCTTCTCCAGCGGACAGGCGGCGATCACCGCCGTACTGCTCTCGGTGCTCCGGCCCGGTGACACCGTGCTGCTGCCCACCGACGGCTACTTCCCGGTACGGGCGTTCGCGGCCGAGACGCTGCGCGGGATCGGAGTACGGGTCGACTTCGTACCGACCGCCGGGCCCTATCCGGCGTTCGACGGCGTACGTCTGGTGCTGGTCGAGACGCCGGCCAACCCGGGCCTGGACGTCTGCGACATCGCCGACCTGGCAGCTCGGGCGCACGCCGCCGGGGCACTGCTCGCGGTCGACAACACCACCGCGACGCCGCTCGGCCAGCGTCCCCTCGACCTCGGCGCCGACCTGGTCGTCGCGTCCGGCACCAAGGCGCTGACCGGCCACTCCGACCTGCTGCTCGGTTACGTGGCCAGCCGGACCGCCGGGCTGCTCGACACGATCCGGGGCTGGCGGACCACCACCGGCTCGATCCCGGGCGCCTTCGACGCGTGGCTGGCGCACCGTTCACTGGCCACCCTGGACCTGCGGCTGGCTCGGCAGAGCGCCAACGCGGCGGCGGTGGCGGCAGCACTCCGGGCCCGGCCGGACGTCTCCGCCGTGCGCTGGCCGGGGCTGGCCGACGACCCGGCGTACCCGATCGCCAGCCGGCAGCTCCGGCGGATTCCCGGGATCGTCGCCTTCGACCTCGGCGACGCCGACCGGGTGGCCCGGTTCCTCACCGCCAGCCGGCTGGTCTTCGCGGCCACCTCGTTCGGCGGCCTGCACACCAGCGCCGACCGGCGGGCGCAGTGGGGGGACGACGTCTCCGCCGGCTTCGTCCGGCTCTCCTGCGGCGTGGAGGACACCGCCGACCTGGTCGCCGACCTGGTCGCCGCGCTCGACGCCGCCGGTGGTGGCGCGTAGCGCCGCGACCCGTCCGGGCGGGCCGCGCCCGGAACCCGGGTGCGGCGCGGTGACTCGACCCGGCGTGAGGACAGCGCTGCGGATCCTGCCCGCCCTCGTCGCCACCGGCCTGCTGGCCGCCGGCTGCACCGACCCGGCCCCCGACACTCCGCCCGGCCCGACCGCGACCGTCAACCCCGGTTCCGGCCCGGCAGCGGGCGGCACCCCGGAGTCTGGCCAGCATGGTCCGGCGGCGAGCGGCAATCCGGGGTCCGGCCGGGATGGTCCGGCGGCGAGCGGTCCGGTACCGGCCGGTGCCGGGACGACGATCTCCTGCGCGCACGTGATCGACCGGTCCGAGGCGCCACCGGAGGGCTGGACGGTACTGGCCGACGCGGTGGCGCTCACCCCGGACCGACTCCAACCGTCCTCGACCGGTGGGAGCGACCCGGCCCGACTCTTCGCCAAGACCGGCCTGCTCGTACGCGCCGACGCCCGCGTCGACCTGATCGTGCCGGCGACCTCTGCTGGCCGGCCCTGGATCGGCTGGGGCAGCCCGGCCCGCCCCGCCCGTACCCTGCACTTTCCGGGCTGCGCCGCCGAGTCCGGCTGGCTCGCCTTCGCCGGTGGCTTCTGGGTCGACGCGCCGGCCTGCGTGCCGCTGACGATCCGCTCCACCGGACGCGAGCAGCAGTCCCGGCCCGAGGAGCTGACCCCGATCGAGGAGGTGGCCCGGATCGAGGTCGGCGTCGACTGTCCGGGGTGACCGAGCGGCTGCGGTCCGGCGCGGTGTGCCGGCGGGATCGGCCGGACGATGCGGTCGGCACGGACGTGACCAGGGTCGGCTGGGGCGGCGACGTCGACTGTCCCGGGTGAGCGAGCACGATGCGGTCACACCCGGGCGACGGGGCAGGCGGTCGGCGTTGCCGGAACCGGGCGAATGTCCCGTTTCCGGCGACGGTGAGCCGGCAACCGGCAGCCGACCGTGACGTCCCGGCGGGCGGGCAGGGGGGTGCGGGACTACCCCGGGTACGGCAGGGTATGGACATCGGTCGGCTGGCGGTCGGAACCCGGCCCCGGCTCGGCCGTCGTACCGGGAGGCACACCATGGCGAACTCGGAAGTACCGGTCGTGGTCGGGCTCGACAACGGCGGCAACAGCAACAACGCCACCGTGCTGGACGCGACCGGGCGGTTCCTGGTCGACCAGTTGGTCGAGAACCCGTGCCGGGTGCTGGAGGGGCCGGAGGCGGCGGTCGAGGCGCTCGCGGCGGCGATGGAGCAGGTGCTGGCGCGTACCGGTACCCGACCGGAACTGGTCCGGGCCGTCGGGCTGGACACTCCGGGGCCGGCCAGCGCCTCCGGGGTCATCTCCTCGAAGGGCTCGACGAACTTCTCCCAGCCGGCCTGGCGCGGCTACGACATCCGCAGTGCCCTCGAACGCCGGCTCGGGCTGCCGGTGGTCTACCACAACGACGGCAACGCGGCGGCGCTCTACGCCCACCACTCCTACTTCGGCGCCGACGCGCCGGAACGCTCGTCGGTCTCGGCCATCGTCGGCACCGGGCTCGGCGGCGGCGTGGTCGAGCGGGGGCAGGTGGTCACCGGCACCGCCGGGATGGCCGGCGAACTCGGGCACGTGCACATCCCGATGTTCGGCCTGCTCGCCGAGGGGCAGCCGGTACCGGCCTGCAACTGCGGGTTCGTCGCGGACGTGGAGAGCGTCGCCTCGCTCACCGGCATCCGGCGCAACCTGCTGCCGTACTGGCTGACCCGGTTCGCCGGGCACCCGCTCGGCGAACTCGATCCGGTACGCGCCGCCAAGCAGGTCCGGTCGTACGGGGTGGACGGCGACCCGATGGCGTTGCGGATCTTCGAGCAGCAGGCGATGGCGCTGGGCCGGCTCTTCACCATCGTGGCCAACTTCACCGACCCGGACGGGTACTTCGTCGGCGGCGGGGTGGTGGAGGCGACGCCGGAGTTCCGGGACTGGTTCCTGGCCACCGTCCGGGAACACACCACACTGCGGGCCGAACAGGCGGCGCGGGCCCGGTTCGCGCTGGTGCCCGATCTCGACATGGCGGGTGCCCGGGGCTCCGCGATCGCCGCGTTGAAGCTGCTCGACGGGGCGGTCACCCCGGCACTCCGCTAGCTACCGTACGTGTCGATGGTGCTGGGGGTAGTCGGCGCGGTAGGGCCTACCCCACCCTGATCCGCTCAGGGTCGCGGAACCCGGGGATCGGTCCGGGATCGCGCCGGATCCGTTGCCGTGCCGGCGCGACCACGCTGGTCACATGATGTCCGGATCCCATCCCCAGCCGTGGACCGCCCGCCCGCTCACCCTGGTCGCGGCGCTCGGTCTGTCCCTTACGGCGGCCCTGGGCGTCGCGGCGCACCTCGCCCCCGACCCCGGGATGAGTCCGCTGTCCCTGACCATCAGCGACTACGCCGTGTCGAACAACGGCTGGCCGATGAACCTCGCGATCCTGGTCCTCGGCGTGACCTCGTTGGCCGTACCGCTGGCGTTGCGGGCCGCCCGGGTCGGCGTGGGACGTCTCGCCGAGGCGCTGCTGTTGGTCTGGTGCCTGGGGCTGATCGCCTCGGCGCTGATCCCGACCGACCCGATCGGGGTCGTCGAGCTGAGTACCCAGGGCTACGTGCACCGGTACGTCTCGGTGGCCGCCTTCGTCGCCCTGCCGGTCGCGACGCTGCTGGCGATCCGGCGACTCGCCGCCGACGCGCGCTGGCGGGACGCCGTACGCCGGTTGCGGGCGCTCGCGGTGACCAGCGTGCTCGCCCTGCTCGCGCTCTACTACGTCGCGTTTCCCGGCGGCCGGGTGATGATGGGTCTGGTCGAGCGGATCCTGGTGGTGGTCGAGCTGGCGCTGCTGGCGGTCCTGGTCGGCCGGCTGTACCGCTGCACGGGTTCGCGGACGCGCTCGACGCCGAGCCGGCCGCCGAGGGTTGCCGGTGACCGGGCCGGGCAGGTTTCACACCTCACCTCCGCCCGGTGACGCCCACTCAGGACCGGGTGGTGGCGATCCGTTCGACCAGGTCGCGGTAGTCGGCCTTCATCGGCAGCTCGCGCTCGATCCGCAGCCGGCGGCGGGTGGTGACCGCCTCGGTGCCGCGCACCGGGTCGTGGCCGGGGCGCTGCTGGCTCTCCCACCAGAGGCCGACTCCCCGGCGCTGCCAGGCGGGCAGCTCGGCGAAGTTGATCCCGTGCTGGAACAGCAGCTCGTTCTTCTCCGACGTGCTTGCCCCGTCGAGGGTCCGAGTGGCGTCCCGGGCGGAGTGGCCGGCCTGGCGCAGCGTCCAGTAGCACCAGCCGTTCAACGCGCAGCGGGCCGCGTCGGACTGCCGCCAGGAGAAGTAGTCGACCACGTCGCCGACGTCGACGCCCAGCCAGAGCCGGGAGTCGAAGTGCGCCGACTCGCCGGCGGCCCGGGTGAACTCGGCGCTGGCGATCCCGGCCGAGATCGACACCAGCTTCTCCACCCCGCCGCCGAACAGGCCGTGGTCGGGGGCAAGCAGCACCGAGATCTCGTCGCTCTCGGTGTACGCGTACCGCGCGCCCAGCTCGGTCAGCAGCGTCCGGGCGGTGTCGACCATCAGCTCCCCGAACCGGGGGTCGAACGGCTTGTCGAAGTGTTCCTCGGTGAACCGGGTGAAGCCCCGGCCGTCCAGCCGGAGCACCGTCCAGGCGCCGGGCAGCACCCGCAGCGAGTGGAAGTACTCCCGGGCCCGCTGTCGCGACTCGAACTCGTCGTCCCGCATCGTCGCTCGCTCCGGTCAGTCGGTCGGGTAGCGGGCCTGGAAGTCGAGGCGCGCGTCGGCCTGCTCGGCGATCCGGCTCAGGACGTCGTCGAGTTCCAGGAACGCCGCCCAGCGCTGCTGGTCGCCGACGACGGCCAGCCGGTCCACGACCCGGTTCTCCAGGTCGGTTTCGCGCCGCCCCTTCCAGACCTTGTCGGCGAGGCTGACCAGCAATTCCTCGATCGTCACGTCCGGGGAATCCCAACTGGCGTGGGTGGCGGCGAACCGGGCCAGGTCCGGATGGACGCCGTACCCGAGCAGGATCTCCTCCCCGGCGGGCTCGTGCCGGGAGCCCGGTCCGGAGAGTTCCTCGGGGTGGCGGGTCTTGCCGATGTCGTGGGTGGCCGCGCCGAACAGCACCGCCCGGTGGTCGACGGGAAGGTCGGGGTGGCGCTGCCCGAGCCACTCCAGGAGTTGCGCCGCGACGTCGTGCACCGCCCGCAGGTGCGCGGCCAACCGGGCCGGGGCGTGCAACGCGAGAAGCAGTTCGGCGGCCTCCGCCGGCAGTGGCCGCAGCGGCGGCGTACCGGGATCGGCGAGGGCGCGGTGCAGTGGGGTGGCGGTCACGACGATCAACATTAGCGACGCGGCCGGGAGCCGTCGGCCGAGTTTTTCCCGGGGTCCTTGGACCGCCACACCCCCTGCCCGCCGACCCGGACCGGCGGAACAGGGGGCGTGGGGCACCGGAGCTGGGCGGGCCGAGCCTTGCCGGGGGGACGCAGCTCGGTGACCGCCTGACCTCCCCCCGGTCAGGGGAGAATGGGGGAGGCGTCCAGCGCGGTGGTGAATGCGGTCCAGGCGGCCGGTGTGAAGAGCAGCACCGGTCCGGCGGTGTCCTTGGAGTCGCGGATGGCCACGGCGTCGTCGGCGGCCCCGGCGAGCAGGGCGAACTCGACGCAGGCGCCCTGGTCTCCGCTGTGGCTGCTCTTGCGCCAGGGGGCCCGGCCGAGCAGGTCGGTCGTCTCCGGTGACATCTCACAGTCCTTTCAGGAGGCGGTTGATGGTGTCGCGGCTTTCCGCGGGACTCAGCGCGACGGCCCGCAGGTGTTCCATGATCTTCGCGCAGGTCCGCAGGTCGTGCGGCCGGTCGAGGATCAGTTGTCCGGCGACCGTCTCCACCGAGGCGAGGGTCGGATCCTCCGGGTCCTCGAATTCGAGGATGTGCAGTGACCCACGGGTGCCTCGGTGGTAACCGGCCTTGAGCGGGATGACCTGGATGGTCACGTTCGGCAGCTCGGACATCTTGAGCAGGCTCTTCAGTTGCGCCGCCATCACCGCGTCGCCGCCGACCGGGCGGAGCAGCGCGCCCTCGTCGACGATGGCGTCGAAGATCGGCGGGTCGGTCTCCTTCAGTCGTTCCTGCCGGCCGATCCGGATCTGCACCCGCTGCTCCACCTCCTCGTCCCCGAGGGTGTGCGGCCCGCCCCGCATGATCGCCCGGATGTACTCCGTGGTCTGGAGCAGGCCGGGCACCACCGACGGCTCGAAGTTGGCGATGGCGGTGGCCTCGGCCTCGACCGCGATGAAGTCGATCGTGCGGCGGTCCAGGATGTACGAGTAGGAGACCCACCAGCCAGGCTTCCGGGCCTCCTTGGCGAGCGCCACCATGTCCTCCAGCTCGCTCTCCGGCCGCTTGTAGAGCGTGAGCAGGGCGCGTACCGAGGCCGGGCTGACCATCGTCTGCGCGTTCTCGTACCTGGAGAGCGTGCTGCGGGTGCTGTTGATCTCGTCGGCGGCCTGTTCGAGGGTGAGCCCGGCCGCCTCGCGG
This sequence comes from Plantactinospora endophytica, assembly GCF_016862915.1. Classification (GTDB taxonomy): domain Bacteria; phylum Actinomycetota; class Actinomycetes; order Mycobacteriales; family Micromonosporaceae; genus Plantactinospora; species Plantactinospora endophytica. The sequence continues at coordinate 302,916 of NZ_BONW01000004.1, forward strand.
GCGTGACGCAGGGCGATCCCGAGGCGGCGGGCACGGAACGACTTCGGAGCCATGCATCGATCCTGTCACATGGAACCGGGAATGTGTGCATGAGAGAAGGTACGTGAGAGTTGCATTCACGCGTTCACAACTGGCAATCTGTCATCACGTCCTCACCGCCGGTGGTCGTGTCGACGGTGGCTGTGGGTGACCGAAGGGGAATGAGGCGCACGGCGATCGGACCTTCCCGTACCCGATCGCCGTGTCCCTCCCGCCGGCAAGCGGACCTGGAGGTGACAGATGACCGCGACCCCGTGCTGGCCTCGGGTTTCCCGATGCCGGTGGTGTGCGCGACCCGTGTTGCGGGACAACGAGGGGGCGTGGATCCACACCGACCTGGCCTACGTGTGCCGGGACCGGTGGGGTGGGCTGGCCGGCACGACGGCCCAGCCGGAGGCGGCCCGCCGTGGCCGCTGACCGGCACGGACATCGGAGTGACCGCGGGTGGGGAGACCACCCGCGGTGTCGGCCGGGGCGGTCACGGTGACCCGGTTCCTGGTGGTGCTCACCGACGTGCGCCCGCTGACCAAGGAGGGCCGGGACGAGCGGATCGAGCCGGAGCGGCGCCGTCAGGTGGTGGGCGCCACCAGCCGGGAGGCCGCCGACCGGATCGCCAGCGCCTTCACGGCACTGGGCATGGTGCGGGCGGGGCGGCAGCGGGTCAAGGTGCTCGCCGTCGGCCGGAAGAGGTCACTGGCCGCCTGACCACCGACCCCGCCAGCCGGGCCGACCGGCCGGGTCGAGCCGGTGCGGCCGAAAGTCAGCCAGGTTGGCCGGCCCGAGTTGGGCCGCTGCGGCCGGGAATCCGCCAGTCGGTCGCCCGAACGAGGCCGGTGCGGCCGGAGGATCAGTCGGGCCGACTGCCGGAACGGAGCCGGTGCAGCCGGAACCAGGCCCGGCGGACCAGCAGGCCCACCTCGACCGCAGCTCGGCTGCGCCACCTGACGATCAGGGTGAGCAGCGGAACGACCAGCGCCGTCGTGCCGACGACCACGACGGCAACCGGCGGGTACGGGCCGACCGTGAACAGCAGCATGCCGAGCAGGATCGCGGCGAGCCGGAGCGGCGCGGTGACGAACGAGAACCGGTACCGGTTGGCCCGCACCAGCGCGCGGGTCGGCGCGGACAGCCGGCGGAACCGCCAGCGCAGCAGCGCGAACACCGCCGCCGCGCCGGCCAGTGCCACCAGCACCCCGACGGCCGCCGCGACCGGCCGGGACGCGATCGCCTCCTGCGACATTCCCACCAGGAAGGCGACCAGTAGGAGCACGACGCAGCCGAGATCGGTCAGCAGCCAGATCGCCCGCCCGGCGTTGACCGTGCCGGCCCGGATGGCCGCCGGATCGTCGGGCACCGTCTGGAGCACTCCGGCCATCGCCGGCGAGGCGCGTACCGCCCGGCCCCGGTCGCTGTCCAGGCTGGCCAGGCCGTACAGCGCCGACACGTCGTCGGGGGCGAGCCGCAGCGCCTCCAGGTAGGCGGCCCGGGCCCGCCCGAACTCGGCCATCCGGCGCTGCACCCTGCCCTCGGCGACGTGCGCCCAGACACTTGCCGGGTCGAGTTCCCGGGCCCGCCGGGTCGCGGCCAGGGCGGCGAGCACCTTCCGGGTACCCCGGCCGCGCAGCAGCGCCTCGGCCCGGGCGAGTTCGTTGCGGGCGTCGTCCGGATCGAGGGTACGGGCCAGTTCGGCGGCTGCCAGCGCCTCGGGGATCCGGCCCAGGTGGCGCAGTGCCAACGACCTGTTGCGCTGCAACTGCGGGTTGTCCGGGGTACGTCGGGCCGCGATGTCGAGCACCGTGATCATGTCGCTCCAGCGGCCCTCCCGCTGGTAGCAGTGGCCGAGTACCTGGAGGGTGTGGCTGTCGCCCGGGTCGGGGCGCAGCGCCTCGGTGACCAACGGGTACGCCGCCTTGACCCGGCCGACCGCGGCGAGCTGCAACGCCCGCTCCAGCAGTGACGCCTTGACGTCCGTGGCCGGGCCGGCGGCCGGTGCGTCCCCGTCGGCGGTCGAGCCGGTCCCGGTCCCATCGCCGCCTCCTCCGGCCCCGGCTCCGACTCCGGCGGTCATCAGAGCAGCTTTCGCCGCTTGAGGTAGCTGACCAGGTCGTCGTACACGCCGCCCTCGTTGGCGAACATCGCGACGTTGCGGGCGGTGGCGAACCACGGCTTGGTGGACGGGCGCACGTCCTTGAGAGCCCGGTCGAAGTCGCGCTGCTCGATCATCCGTACCTCGCCGCGCCGGATCGAGTCCGCCATCGCGTACTCGGCGGCGGACTCGCAGAGGTGCGCCAGGTCGGCGCCGGAGAAGTCCTCGGTGGCGCCGACGATCCGGCGTACGTCGATGTTGGCGATCGGCCGGTCCCGGAGGTGGTACTCCAGGATCGAGGTGCGGGCCGGCGCGTCCGGCGGCAGCACCAGGACCACCCGGTCGAGGCGGCCCGGCCGGCGCAGTGCGGGGTCGACGTCCCACGGGGTGTTGGTGGCGGCCAACACGAAGACGCCCTCGTTGTTGCCCTCCACACCGTCGAGTTCGGCGAGCAGTTGGTTGCCGATCGTCCGCATCCCGCTGGAGGTGACCTTGGAACGCTTGTGCCCGAGCGCGTCGACCTCGTCGAGGAAGAGTACGCACGGCGCGCTGCGCCGGGCCGTCTGGAACAGCTCGTGCAGGTTGCGCTCGGAGTTGCCGATCCACATGTCCAGCACGTCCACGATGGACAGTGAGATGAACTTGGCGCCCATTTCCCCGGCGATCGCCTTGGCCAGGAACGTCTTGCCGCAGCCGGGCGGGCCGTAGAGCATCAGGCCGCCGCGCAGGCTCTTGCCGTACAGCTTGCGCAGTTCGGGGTTGCGCAGCGGGCCGAGGAAGGCCAGTTCGAGCCGTTCCTTGACGTCGGTCATCCCGCCGACGTCGCCGAGCCGGACGGTGGAGATCTCGACGTCGAACATCCGGTCGGCGTCCCCGGTCACCGGTTCCGGCTGGTCACCGGCGGGCGAGAAGCGCGGCGGTACCACGTCCGCGAGTTCCTGCTCGTAGGCGGCGAGCGGATCGTCGCCGGGCAGCCCCGGGCCGGGGTGCGGCCGGGCCGGGCGCTCCGGTCCGGTGCCGGTGCCGCCGGCCGCCGGTCCGGTCGGTACGCCGGTCGCTGCGCCGGATGCAGCAGTGCCCGATGCGGGAGTGCTCGGTGCGGAAGTGCCCGGTGCGCCGGTGCCCGGTGCCGGCGTGCCGCCGCCGAGGGCGCGTTGCATCAGCGTCTGCGCCTGCGGGTCGGCCGGATTCCGGGCGAGTGCCTGCCCGACGTGCGCGATCGCCTCGGCGGCGCGGCCGGCGTCGAGCAGCAGCCCGGCCAGATGCAACCGCAGCGGGACGTCGTCCGGGTTCGCGTCGACCGCGGTGGTCAGGCTGTCGATGACCGAATCGGAACTCACAAGACGAGCAGCCTAGACGGCGCCGCCGACGGGGGCGACACACCGGTAACACGGTTCGCTCCGATCCCTCGGATGCCCGTCCGCCACCGGTTACCCGTTGTGCTCGCGTCGCTTCCTCCGGTGGAGGTTTCCCGGCGCTGAAAAGGGGTGTAGGTCCGGAAGTTCGCCACGCAGAGTAGGGTCACCCGGTGAGCGCCGGCCACCGGCGGCGGCCGGGGGCCCGGGCGGACCGACCGGCCATAGTGACGCGAACGATCAGCGGTGACGCCGACCAGCGGTGACGCGAACGAAAGGTGACCGGAGTGACCACCCCAGGCAAGACCCGCGTGGCCGTCGTCTTCGGCGGCCGCAGTACGGAGCATGCGATCTCCTGCGTCAGTGCGGGCAGCATCCTCGCCGCCCTGGACCCGGACGAGTACGACGTGGTTCCGGTGGGCATCACCCGGGCGGGTCAGTGGGTGCTGACCGACGGTGACCCGGCCCGGTTCGCCATCACCGACCGTCGACTGCCGGAGATCACCGCCGCTGCCGGCGCCACCGTCGTGCTGCCGGCCGACCCGACCGGCGACGGCCTGATGGTGCTGGACCCGGCCTCGGGGCCGCAGGCGCTGGCCGGGGTCGACGTGGTCTTCCCGGCCCTGCACGGCGCCTACGGTGAGGACGGCACCATCCAGGGGCTGCTGGAGATGGCCGGCATCCCGTACGTCGGCGCGAACGTCTTCGCCTCGGCGGCGGCGATGGACAAGGAGTTCACCAAGAAGCTGGCGGTCGCCGAGGGCATCCCGGTGGGGCCGTACGTGGTGCTGCGCAGCGGGGTGAGCCTCACCGAGGAGGACAAGGAGCGGCTCGGGCTGCCGGTCTTCGTCAAGCCGTCCCGAGCGGGTTCGTCGGTCGGGATCAGCAAGGTCACCGACTGGGCGGCTCTCGACGCCGCCGTCGCGCTGGCCCGGCAGGTCGACCCGAAGGTGCTGGTCGAGGCGGCGATCATCGGCCGCGAGATCGAGTGCGGGGTGCTGGAGGCCGAGGCCGGTGGCGGCCCCGAGGCGTCGCTGCTGGCCGAGATCCGGGTCGCCGAGCACGACTTCTACGACTTCGAGGCCAAGTATCTCGACGCGAGCGACTTCGACATCCCGGCCGACCTGCCGGACCGGGTGACCCGGCAGGTGCAGGACTACGCCTGTCGTACGTTCACCGCGCTGGACTGCGCCGGTCTGGCCCGGGTCGACTTCTTCGTCACCCCGGAGCTGGACGTCTACCTCAACGAGATCAACACGATGCCGGGGTTCACCCCCACCTCGATGTTTCCGCAGATGTGGTCGGCGACCGGACTGGAGTACCCCAAGCTGGTGAACCGGCTGATCCGGACCGCGCTGCGTCGAGGCACCGGTCTGCATTGACGAACGTCCGTACGCCGCTCGTCCGGGGGCGGTCGGCCGGGCCGGGGACGGTACGGCGTGCCGGATCCGCGCCGGTCCGGAGATGTTCCCCCGTCGTGGGTGCTGGTCAGCCGGCGCTGGGTGCCGGTCAGCCGGCGCAGCCGGACGGCACGTCCGGCACCGAGGGTACCGAGGCGACCAGGGTTTCCGACACCGGTGCCGCCCACTGCACCGTCTGCTCCTGCTTCGCCGGCACGGTGAGCCGGACCGGCACCTCACGGTCCACAGTGGTCAGTACCAGGCCGTCGGTGCCGTGTTCGGTGAACCAGCAGACCCCGTTGACCATCCAGAGGTCGGCGACCGCCGGAACACTCGGCCGGGCGACGCCGCAGGCCAGCGTGACGGCCGGGTCGCCGTACGCGGCGTTCTGCTCGGGACCGGCGGTGACCGGCCGCTGGCCGAGGTCGCGGAGCGTGGCGGGCAGCCGGGACAGCAGAGCCCGACAGACGGTGGCCGGTCGCTCGGCCAGCGCCGGGGCGGCCATCTGCACCGGAGTGGTCGCCTGCGGGGCGGCCGAGGTCGGCGTCGGGGCGGGCCGATCGGCCGGGTCCGGGTTGAGCTGGCCGAAGACCAGTACCGCGACGAGGGCGGTCAGCGGCAGGGCGACCACCGTGGCCCAGAGCGCCGCCTGTCGGGTGGTCCGGTCCGGCCCGTTCGGGGTCGGTGAATCCACCGCACCGGCCACCGCCGCCCCCGGCCCGGTCCGTGCCGTCCCCGGCGTGGTCTGCGCTGCCTCCGGCTGCTCTGGCCTCGTCGCCCGCTCCACTTACAACCGCACCACGGAGCAGGTGAGCGTGCGGGTGATGCCGGGCACCAACTGCACCTTGCTGACGATCATCTTGCCCAGCTCGTCGACGGTGTGTGCCTCGGTGAGCACGACCACGTCGTACGGCCCGGTGACCGCGTCGACCCGGACGACTCCGGCAATATCCGAGATGTGCGCGGCCACGTCACGTGCCCTTCCGACCTCAGTCTGGATGAGGATGTACGCCTGGACCACGACCCGCCTCCCGTCCGCCGCCGAGCGGCTAGACCGTGAAAATACCGTACGGAGCAGGTCGGATCCCGATCGGTGGTCGGAGGAGACACGATGAGCGATCGAATCGGCCGGCCCGGTGCGGTTGCGGTACCGGGCCGGGGAGTGGCTGGCGGTAGCTGGCCGCAGGCCCGGCCCGAGCCAGAGTTAGTACAGACCGGGGCGGATCGGGTCGGACCGGGCGACGAGTGTGCGCGGAGGTCGATGTGAGCGTCGCGCGGGCCGGTGAGTTCGGCCTGATCGCCCGGGTCACCGCCCGGCTGGGCACCGGCCACGCCACCCTGCTCGGTCCAGGCGACGACGCGGCGGTGGTACACGCCCCCGACGGCCGGGTGGTCGCCTCCACGGACGTACTGGTCGAGGGCCGGCACTTCCGTCGGGACTGGGCGAGCGCGGTGGACATCGGGCATCGGGCGGCGGCGGCGAACCTGGCCGACGTGGCCGCGATGGGCGCGGTGCCGACCGCGCTGCTCGTCGCGCTCTGCATGCCGCCGGACCTGGAGGCGCAGTGGGCCGAGGAGCTTGCCGACGGGCTGGCCGCCGAGGCGGCCCGGGTCGGCGCGAGCGTGGTCGGCGGGGACATGTCGGCCAGTCCCACCCTCACCATCGCGGTCACCGCCCTCGGTGACCTGGGCGGCCAGGCCCCGGTGGTGCGCAGCGGGGCACGGGCCGGCGACGTCGTCGCGCTGGCCGGCCGGCTCGGGTACGCCGCCGCCGGCTACACGGTGCTGTCCCGAGGGTTCCGCACCCCGAAGGTACTGGTCGAGGCGTACCGGCGGCCCGAGGTGCCGTACGGGGCGGGTCCGGCGGCGGCCCGGTTCGGCGCCACCGCGATGATCGACGTCTCGGACGGGCTCCTCGCCGACCTCGGACACGTGGCTACGGCGAGCCGGGTCGCCATCGACCTGCTCGGCAGCGCCTTCGAGGTGCCGGAGCAGATGCGGGACGCGGCGCACGCGCTCGGGGTGGATCCGCTGGCCTGGGTACTCGGCGGCGGCGACGACCACGCACTGGTGGCGACGTTTCCGGAGGACCTGCCGCTGCCCGGCGGGTTCCGGCTGATCGGCCACGTGGTGCACGGTGCCGGGGTGACCGTGGACGGGCGGGCGTACAAGGGACCGGGCGGCTGGGACCACTTCCGCTGACCTGACCTGACCTGCCCGGCCCGGCCCGTTGAGCGGGTGTGCCGGACCGGCGCGGACGGCACCCGAGATCCGTAAGGTGCGGTCACGGGTCGTACCCTTTACCGCGTGACCGAGCTGGATATCCGCGTCGTCCCCTACGACTTTCCTGACGCGCGGGAGTTGGTCGTCGCCGCGCTCGCCGACCTGGCCCAGCGGTACGGCGGTGTGGGCGACGAGACCCCGGTGGCGGTGAGCGAGTTCGCGCCGCCGGCCGGCGCCTTCCTGGTGGCGTACCTCGACGGGCTGCCGGTGGGCTGCGCGGGGTGGCGCAGCCACGGTGACACCGGCGAGATCGCCGAACTCAAGCGGATGTACGTCTCCCCGGTGGCGCGGGGGCGCGGCGTGGCCCGCCGGGTGTTGGCGGCGGTCGAGGACTCGGCCCGGGAGTACGGGCGTCGCCGGCTGATCCTGGAGTGCGGCGACCGGCAGCCGGAGGCGATCGCGCTCTACAAGGGCAGCGGCTACGAGCGCATCCCGGACTTCGGCTACTACCGCGACCAGCCGGACGTCCTCTCCTTCGGCCGCTCGCTCTGAGCAACCCGACCCGACCAGCCCCGTACGGCATCCGGAAGCCGAATACGGCCCACCCGGACGGCGCGGCGTACCCGGACGGGGTCTGACGCGCACAGCGACAGCCGCCGGAGCGGTTGCTCCGGCGGCTGTCGCGCGTCAGGTTGTGCCCAGGCTCAGGCGCGGGCGACCTTGCCGGCCTTGATGCACGAGGTGCAGACCTTGAGCTTGCGGGTCGTGCCGCCACCCGCCGGGGTACGCACCGACTGGATGTTCGGGTTCCAGCGACGGTTGGTCCGCCGGTGCGAGTGGGACACGTTGTGGCCGAAGCCAGGCCCCTTGCCACAGATGTCGCACACGCTAGCCACGGGATACTCCTGGGAATTGATCGTCGTCAGGTCGCCGGGCAGGGTACTGACCGGGCAACCTGGTCAGGTTACCCGATGCCCTGGCCGCCGGGCGAATCGGCTCCGCCGGTCCCGGCGAACCGGTGACCGCGCCGGCCCGCCACAGGACCGCCCGCCGGGCGCCAGCGGTGACAGGAGACGGCTGGCGGGACGCCGCCGGCCCGCCATCGGGTGATTCGCAGGGTGGCAGCGATGGCCGGAGCCGGCTGGCGGGACCGCGCCGGCCCGCCATCGGGTGATCCGCAGGGCGGCAGCGGCGGCCGGTGCCGGCTGGCAGCGCCAGCGCGGCGTCAGAGTACGCCAGTAGGCTTCTCGCCGTGCTGGAGACCCTCGACGCCACGGCCCTGCACCGGTGGTGTGCCGGCGGGTTGGCCGCGCTCAAGCGGCACCAGGACGAGATCAACCAGCTCAACGTCTATCCGGTTCCCGACGGTGACACCGGCACCAACCTGGTGCTGACGATGAGCTCGGCCGAGCAGGCGCTGCGGCTCGAACGGGACGATCCGGGCGTCGACGGACAGCCGGCACACGCCCGGGTGCTGCGGCTGCTGGCCCGGGGTGCGCTGCTGGGCGCCCGGGGCAACTCGGGCGTGATCGTCTCGCAGCTCCTGCGCGGCCTGGCCGACGCCCTCGGCGACATCCCCGTGGTCCGGGGCCGGGCCCTTGCGGTGGCGCTGCGGGCGGCCAGCACGGCGGCGTACTCGGCGGTGGCCGAGCCGGTGGAGGGGACCGTGCTCAGTGTCGCCGCGGCTGCGGCGACCGCCGCCGGGCGGGCCGACACCGACGATCTTCCGGTGGTGATCCGGGCCGCCGCGACCGCCGCCGACGAGGCGCTGGCGCGTACCCCGGAGCAGTTGCCGGCGCTGGCCCGGGCCGGTGTCGTCGACGCGGGCGGGCGTGGTCTCTGCGTACTGCTGGACGCGCTGGTCGAGGTGGTCACCGGTGCCGCTCCGGTTCGGCCGGCGTCCGCCCCGGCACCGCCGCGCCGGCCCCTGGCCGCCGCCCGGGAGACCGGTTCGACGGAGTACGCCTACGAGGTGCAGTTCCTGCTCGACGCCGACGCCCCGGCCGTACGCCGACTCCGGGCCGAACTCGCCCGGCTGGGCGACTCGCTGGTGGTGGTCGGGGACGGGGCCGACGACGCCACCGGCCCGTCGACCTGGAACGTGCACGTACACGTCAACGACGTCGGTGCGGCGATCGAGGCCGGGGTGGTGGCCGGCCGGCCGTACCAGATCTCGGTCACCCGGTTCGAGGACCAGGCGGCCGACGCGGCCCGGCCGGAGTCGGCGCCGGTGCCGGCCGGGGCGCCGGAGCGGGCGGCGGTGGTGGTCGCCGCCGGTCCCGGGCTGGCCGCGATCTTCGCCGCCGAGGGTGCGGTGGTGGTGCACGGCAACCCGTCCGCCGGGGAACTCCTCACGGCGGTCCGGTCGACCGGCGCGGCCCAGGTGGTGGTGCTGCCGAACGACCCGAACACCCAGGCGGTGGCCCGGGTGGCGGCCGAGGAGGCGCAGCCGTTCGGGATTTCGGTGAGTGTGGTGCCGACCCGCTCTCCGGTGCAGGCGCTGGCCGCGCTCGCGGTCCGGGATCCGGCTCGCCGGTTCGCGGACGACGTGATCGCGATGGCCGAGGCGGCCGGCGCCTGCCGGTACGCCGAGGTCTGCCACGCCTCCCGGGAGGCGCTCACGGTGGCCGGCCGCTGCCAGCCGGGCGACGTGCTCGGGCTGGTCGACGGCGAGGTGCACCTGATCGGCAACGACCTGGTGCAGACCTGCGCCGCGCTGCTCGACCGGATGCTCGGCGGTGGCGGCGAACTGGTCACCCTGCTGCTCGGTGCCGACGCGCCGGACGACCTGGCGGAGATCGTCCGGGCCCACCTGGCCCGGCGCTGGCCCTTCGTCGAGGTGCACCACTACTCCGGCGGTCAGCCGTTCTACCCGTTGCTGGTGGGAGTCGAATGACGCTGCCGGGGAAGCCGGCCGGGTGGGTACCCGGGGGAGTGGTCGGATGACAGCGCACGTGGAGGGCCGATGACAGCGGACGGTGTGACCTCGGCCGGAACGGATCGTGCCTCGGCGGGGGCGGGTCAGACCTCGGCGGGGGCGGGTCAGACCTTGGCCGACCTGGAGACGCCGCTGCGCAAGCTGGTCGGCGAGAAGACTGCGAAGGCGCTCGCCAGCCATCTCGACCTGCACACGGCCGGCGACCTGCTCTACCATTTCCCCCGCCGGTACGACGAGCGTGGCGAGCACACCGACATCCGCTCGTTGGAGGTCGGGGAGCAGGTGACGGTGCTCGGCCAGGTGCAGCGTACGGCGGTCCGGCCGATGCGCCAGCGCCGGGGAAACCTGCTGGAGGTGACCGTCGGGGACGGCTCCGGCGGGGTACTGACGCTGACCTTCTTCGGCAACCAGGCGTGGCGGGAGCGGGACCTGAAACCCGGCCGGTGGGGGATGTTCGCCGGCAAGGTCACCGAGTTCCGGGGCAAGCGCCAGCTCAACGGCCCGGAGTACGTCCTGCTCGGCGACGGTTCCGACGGCGGTGAGCCCGGCAGCGGCGGCGAGGCGGGGGAGGAGATCGAGGAGTTCGCCGGTGCGCTGATCCCGGTCTATCCGGCAGCGGCGGCGGTGCCGACCTGGGTGATCGCCCGCTGCGTCCGGGTGGTGCTGGACACCGTCACCCCGGCGGAGGATCCGCTGCCGGCCACGCTGCGGGCCACCCGCAACCTCGTCGGGCTGGCCACCGCGCTCCGCGAGATCCACCGGCCGGCGAGCAAGGAGGAGCTGTACCGCGCCCGGCACCGGTTGAAGTGGGACGAGGCGTTCGCCCTGCAACTGACCCTGGTGCAGCGCAAGCACCGGGCGTCGGCCTGGCCGGCGCAGCCCCGGCCGCGCCGCGAGGACGGCCTGCTGACCGCGTTCGACGGCCGGCTGCCGTACGAGCTGACCGCCGGGCAGCGTGCCGTCGGCGAGGAGGTCGCGGCGGACCTGGGTACCGCGCATCCGATGCACCGGCTGCTCCAGGGCGAGGTCGGCTCCGGCAAGACGGTCTGCGCACTGCGCGCGATGCTCCAGGTGGTCGACGCGGGCGGCCAGGCCGCGCTGCTGGCCCCGACGGAGGTACTCGCCGCGCAGCACTACCGGGGCATGCTCGACCTGCTCGGTCCGCTCGGCCGGCGTGGCGAGCTGGACGGCGACCCGGAGGGTACCCGGCTGGCCCTGGTCACCGGCTCGCTCGGCGCGGCGGCCCGGCGCCGTGCCCTGGAGACCGTCGCCGCCGGGGAGGCCGGCATCGTCGTCGGCACGCACGCGCTGCTGTACGAGGGCGTCGATTTCGCCGACCTTGGACTGGTGGTGGTGGACGAGCAGCACCGGTTCGGGGTCGAGCAGCGGGACGCGCTGCGGGCCAAGGCCGAGCAGCCGCCGCACGTGCTGGTCATGACGGCGACGCCGATCCCGCGCACCGTGGCGATGACCGTCTACGGCGACCTGGAGATCTCCACCCTGTCCCAGTTGCCGCGCGGCCGGTCGCCGATCGCGTCGCACGTCGTACCGGCGGCGGAGAAGCCGGCGTACCTGGACCGGGCCTGGCGCCGGTTGCGCGAGGAGGTCGCCGCCGGCCACCAGGCGTACGTGGTCTGCCCGCGCATCGGCGACCAGGCGGCGACCGCCGAGGAGGTCGGTGCAATCGGCGAGGACGGTCGGCGTCCCCCGCTGGCGGTGGCCGAGGTGGCGCCGCTGCTCGCCGAAGGTCCGCTGCACGGACTGCGGATCGGCGTACTGCACGGCCGGCTGCCGGCCGACGAGAAGGACTCGGTGATGCGTACCTTCGCCGCCGGCGACCTGGACGTGCTGGTGGCGACCACGGTGATCGAGGTCGGGGTCGACGTGCCGAACGCCACCGTGATGATCGTGCTCGACGCCGACCGGTTCGGCGTCTCGCAACTGCACCAGCTCCGGGGCCGGGTCGGCCGGGGCTCGGCGGCCGGGCTCTGCCTGCTGGTCACCGAGGCGGTCGAGGAGTCGCCGGCCCGGGAACGACTGGACGCGGTGGCCTCCACCACCGACGGGTTCCGGCTGGCCGAACTCGACCTGGAACAGCGGCGCGAGGGGGACGTACTCGGGGCGACCCAGTCCGGGCGGCGTTCGCACCTGCGGTTGCTGTCGCTGCTCAAGGATTCCGAGCTGATCCGCAACGCCCGGGTCGAGGCGATCGCACTCGTCGAGGAGGACCCGGAACTGGACCGGCATCCGGCCCTGGCCGCCTCGGTTGCCGCCCTGGTCGACGAGGAACGCGCCGAGTACCTGGAGAAGGGCTGATCGGCCAACGCTCCGGGAGCTACGGGCGCCGAGTCAGCTCATCAACGAAGGCACGCCAGGCGACCGGACCGAAAGTGAGCGTGCCACCGTCACGGTCCTTGGTGTCGCGGACCAGGACCACGCCAGGGAGGTTGTCGGCGACCTCGACGCAGGATCCGCCGTTGTTGCCGCTGCGCGTGCTCTTGCGCCACTGAGCCCCGGTCACATCCATGATCTGGCCACTTCCCTGAGGAGGTCGAGGGACTGCTCTTCCGAGAGAGCCTTCCCCCGGATGCGTTCCCATCGTCGGGCAAGCGTAGCAATGTCGGCCGTCCCGTCGACGATCTGCGCACGGACCTGGCTGTCGACGTGCGCGGCGCGTACGCCGTCGGGCAGGTCGGCGAGGATGAACGGCCCGCCGAGCCCGGGGTACATCCCGACGTTGGCCGGTACGACGTGCACCTGGACGGCCGGTAGTTGAGCGCAGGCGATGATCCGCTCCAACTGCTCACGCATCAGCGCCTTGTCACCGTCGACGTGCCGGCGAAGAACGGATTCGTCCATCACCGCGACGAAGAGCGGTGGCCGGTCGCGCTGGAGGATGGCCTGGCGGCCGACTCGGGAGGAGACGAGCCGGTCGGTCTCGTCGGCGGTCAGCGACTCGCCCGCCAGAGTCGCCCGCGCATACGCCTCGGTCTGGAGCAGGCCGGGAACCCAGGCCAGTTCATACCACCGGAGTGCGGTCGCCTCACGCTCCCACTCGATCCAGCCGCGCAGCCACACTGGCTCCCGTCTCTTCAAGACGTCCGGCCAAAGGTCCAAAACGTCCCGACCAACCAGCTCAGCAACTTTGGATCGATGCCGAGTCTGCGGTATCCGTCCATGCGTCACCCACCGCGCCGCCGTCTTCGGATCCACGCCGATTCTGCCTGCTAATGATTCGGCGGTCTGGCCGCTCTCGACCATCGCTCGCTGGAACTCCCGGTTCATACCGCCTCCAAAGCGGACGTGCCGAAGGTCAGAAGTACGAAGTGAAGCGCGGTGTAATCATCCCGTGACAGCGGGCACGATCTCAAGTACCCGCTCCCGCTCGGATCCGTCAATGCGGTGCACAAGGGACGGGCGGGACGGCTCACGGCGGTGGTGCTCGACCACGCAGAGCCGGAGCGCCGCCCCGGTTCCCATCGAGAGGAGACAGCATGCCGTTTTTCAGTAGGCCGCGCGCCGGCCACCGTCGAAGCTGGCGTCGCCTCTGGCGATACTGCCGCTGTGGCTTTCGCTGGCGATGCCCGGATTCCATCGACCTGGTTCCGATGCCATACGAACCAAGAGTCCCGCCACTGACCAGTTCGCGGTACCGGGCCGCCGTCCGCGCTCCTGTTCCGGTGACCCCGGACGTCCCATCCCCACCCGCCCGTCCCAGGACGTGGAACACCCGCCATTCGCTGTGGGGTTCGCAGAGCGGCGGGCGCGAAATCAACCGGGCGGACGAACCGACCCGGGCCACGGAGCGCCGTGCCGGGTACTCCGAGCGAGTCGGCCGGGCGTAGCCGTGATCGGCCCGGAGGAACGCTGGCACGTGCACACTCCCGCGCACCCGTCCTATCGCTGTCGGGCATGCGGCTGCAGTTGGCCGTGTCAACCAGCCCGCCTGGCGCTCGTGACCTCGTTCCAGGGGAACCGGGTGGGCCTCATGGTCTATCTCGGCGCCCATCTGGCCCGCGCCCTGCAAGAGCTTCCCGACGTGCACCCCGCGCTTCTGGCAGGCCAATTCCTGCACTGGGTACCCCGCCGCTGACCGCTCTTTAAGTGGCCGTACCCGGAAAGACGCTGAGGGCGCGCCGACCGTTTCCGGTCGACGCGCCCTCAGGCGGTTGGATCAGTTGGTGCGGTCGCTACCGATCAGGCGGTGAAGGTCACCCGACGGCGGCGGGCCACGATGTAGAGCACCACACCGGCGGCGAGCAGCAGCACCGCGCCACCCGCGATGCCACCGGCAGCGGCACCGGTCAGCGGCAGTTCGCCACCGCCGCCGCCACCGCAGTCCGCCGGCTTCTCGTAGACGATCGGGTCGCCCTCGAGGCCCTCACCACTGGGGGTGACGGTCAGGCCCTCCTCGGCCGGGAACTTGACGCTGCCGGTCTCGCCGGGCGCCACGGTCAGGGTCTTGGCCTCGCCCTCGTTCGGGGTGAGGACGACGCTGATCTCCTCGTCGGTGGTGTTCTCGAGCGTGATGATCAGCTCGTCACAGGTCGACTCGAAGGTGCCCACCGGCTCGACCGGCTCCGGGGTGACCGACGGGGTCGGCTCCGGGGTGGCGGTGACCGTCGGGGTCGGCTCCGGGGTCGGCGTCGCGGACGGCGTCGGCTCCGGGGTGACCGGCGGGGTCGCCGGGGGAGTCGTCGGCGGGGTGGTCGGCGGCGTGGTGGGCGGGGTGGTGCACTTGCCCTTGTCCTTGGCCTCGACCTTGCGGAACTCCTTGACGACCCGATCGGGCTTCTTCCACTTGGCCTCGACGAGCAGGTTCTTGTCGAGCTGGCCCTTCGACGCCGCCGTCCGGGTCTCGGTGCCGGTGAGCGGGGCGCCACCCCTCGGGTTCATCTCGGCGCCGACCTTGATGTCACCGACCGCACCGGGCTCGACCCGGATAACCTCGGCCTTGATGTTCTCGCTGTTGCCGACCGTCCACTTGAACTCGTAGTTGTTGCTCCCCTGGACCTTGCAGAAACTGCCGTAGATCTCGGGGTGGTGGGCGCTGGCCGGCGCCGCAATCGCGACTGCCGCGCCGAGGCCGAGGAAAGCAGCCCCGATGACGGCAGCCGATCGCCGGAGCGACAGCTTAGGACGGATCACGCGTACTCCTGGAAGATGAGAGCGTCTTGGTACGACACGGGTGAGGGGTGAGCGGGGGCGCCATGGGGTGGCGCGCAACCTGCGAGTAGCGCCCTTCCGAAGTCGTAGGCCGGCAAGCGGCAGCCGGCACAGCGCACGACCTTAGCGATTGGCGTGGTACAGGAACACCTTTCAGAGTCCTCTAACGATGATGTTGTCAATTCGAGATGATTGATAGACGCGTGGTAGTGAAGGTATTTCCCTCGGTGTGCGCGGTGTGCCCTTTTGTCTGTTGGTGTGTATCCGAAGGACGTTCTGCCCCGTCCCGTCGACGCGACCGTGCTGACCGAGGCCGGCTGAACCGACCCGACCGGTGGGTCGCGTAGCGTCGCTGTCATGCAGGAGACGGGTGGGCGGGTGACCGCGTTGCTGGTGACGGCGTCGCGGGAGACGTCGGGATGACCCGGATCGTGGCGGGCGTACTCGGCGGGCGCCGGATCTCCGCGCCGCCCGGTGCGGGTACCCGGCCGACCAGTGACCGGGTCCGGGAGGCGCTGTTCAGTGCGATCGAGGCAACTACCGACCTGGACGGCGCCCGCTTCGTCGACCTGTACGCCGGCTCCGGTGCCGTCGGCCTGGAGGCGCTGTCCAGGGGTGCCGAGCACGTGCTGCTGGTCGAGTCCGACGCCCGGGCCGCCCGGACCATCCGGGAGAACCTCGCCGCGCTCCGGTCGACTCCGGCCAGCCCGGTTGCCGGCACCGCCCGACTGGTCACCGGAAAGGTCGGCCAGGTGCTCGGTACCCCGCCCGAGGACGGTCCCTACGACGTCGTCTTCGCCGACCCGCCGTACGCCGTACCCGAATCGGATCTTGCGGCGGTCCAGGCCGCGCTGCGCGACCAGGGCTGGCTGGCCCCGGACGCCCTGCTGGTGATCGAGCGGTCCAGCCGGACCGGGCCGGTCGAGTGGGTGCAAGGGATCACTGCCCAGCGCAGCCGCCGTTACGGCGAGACCACTCTTTGGTACGGTCGCCGATCGTGAGACGTGCGGTCTGTCCCGGCTCCTTCGATCCGGTCACCAACGGTCACCTCGACATCATCGGCCGGGCGAGCCGGCTGTTCGACGAGGTGATCGTCGGCGTGCTGATCAACGAGTCCAAGCGCGGGCTGTTCACCGTCGACGAGCGGATCGACATGCTCCGCGAGGTGACCGGCTCCTACGGCAACGTCCGGGTGCAGTCCTTCCAGGGGCTGCTTGTCGACTTCTGCCGTACCCAGCAGGCCGGCGTCGTGGTCCGGGGCCTGCGCGCGGTCAGCGACTTCGACTACGAGTTGCAGATGGCCCAGATGAACATCGGGCTGGCCGGCGTCGAGACCCTGTTCATGCCCACCAGCCCGCTGTACTCGTTCCTCTCCTCGAGTCTGGTCAAGGACGTGGCGAAGTGGGGCGGCGACGTCTCCCCGCACGTGCCGGACGTGGTCCGGGAGCGGCTGCGGGAACGGCTGGTCCGGCCGGGCTCCTGACCGACCGGGGTCCCCGGCCGGCGTCTCGACGCGTCTGGTCCAGGCGCCGCCGGTCGTCCGGGTCAGGTCCAGCACGTCGGGGTGCGGGAAGCGCGTCCGTCGGCACCGGTGCCGATACTGATACCGACACCCGGCCGAGCGTCCGCCGACGGCCGCGCAGCGCCGAGACGTGGCGCTTCGGCCCTGGTCACGGCCCCGGCGACGCGCCGGTCCCGGGTCGATCACCTACCGGGTACGGCCGGCACCGCATCATTGGTTGAGCAGTAATCCGGTCCGACACCCCATCATGTATGTCGACCGAAGCAACGACGGGAGTGAGGTACCGGTGGACCCGCTCGATCGCATAGACGAGATCATCGGCATGGTGGAGACGGCGCGATCCGTCCCGATGTCCCGCAACAACGCCATGGTCGACCGCGCCGAGATGATCGGCGCCCTTGAGGAACTGCGCGTCGAGTTGCCCGTCGACCTGCGCCGCGCGGCGGCGCTGCTGGAAGAACGCGACAAGATCATGGATGCCGGCAAGCGCGAGGCGGACCGGATCATCAGCGAGGGCGAGGCCGAGCACGCCCGGCTGGTCTCGGTCAACGAGATCACCGTCTCCGCCGAGCACGAGGGCGCCCGGATCATCGCGGAGGCCCGGGCCGAGGCCCAGCGGCTACGTGAGGAGGTCGACGACTACGTCGACACGGCCCTGGCCAACTTCGAGCAGTTCCTGACCCGGGCACTCGCCTCGATCGAGCGCGGTCGGGACAAGATGCACGCGCTGCGGGAGATCGGCACCTTCGTGGGGGAGGAGAACGAGCGCCCTCTGCCGTTCTGACCGTACTGTCCGATTGGTCGGTCGCTCCGAGTGTCGGCCGGGACGGGCGCCGCGACCCGGTCGACGGTCGGCGGGCTCGCCCCGGTTCGACGGTAAGCCCCCTGCTCAGGTAACCTGTTTCGTCGGCCTCGCACAGGCCGGAGTCTGACTATGCCCAAACATCTGCCGACCCATCTCAACCCCAGGTCGCCGCTGGTCCTCGACACGAGGGAACTGCCGCGCCGACCTGGAGTGTTGCGTACGGTCAGTCGGACGGTTGCGGCACCGGCGGACCTCGGTGTGGAGCTGATCGGCGTGCCGGAGGGTGCGGACCTGAGCCTCGACCTGAGGCTCGAGTCGGTGTCCGAGGGCGTACTCGTCTCGGGGACCGTCACCGGTCCGATCGAGGGCGAGTGCGGTCGTTGCCTGCGCCCGATCACGGACTCGCTGACCGTCACGATCCAGGAGCTGTACGCCTACGAGCACAGCACCACGGACGAGACGACCGACGAGGACGAGGTGGGCCGGCTGCAGGGCGACCTGATCGACCTGGAACCGGCGCTACGGGACGCGGTGGTGCTCGCGCTGCCGACCAACCCGGTGTGCCGGGAGGACTGCCCAGGACTGTGCCCCGAGTGCGGGGTGCATTGGGACGAGCTGCCGGCTGGGCACAGCCATCAGCAGGTCGACCCGCGCTGGGCGGGCCTGTCGCAACTGACCCGTCAAGAGGAGTAGGAAGAACCGTGGCCGTCCCCAAGCGCAAGATGTCGCGCAGCAACACCCGGTCCCGCCGGGCGAACTGGAAGACCACCGCGGTCGCGACCGTCGCCTGCCCGCAGTGCAAGTCGCCGAAGCTGCCGCACGCGGCCTGCAGCGTCTGTGGCACCTACAACGGCCGCCAGGTCATCGAGGTCTGACCTACTGGACATCGAGTGACGCCACCGACCTCTGGTCGGGCGGCGCACCCGCCCTGGCGACTGCCCGGTGCACCGGCTCCCGCCGACGCCGACCGACCTTGGACGGCCGGCGTTCCCGTGGAGCCGGGCACCGTGCGGATCGCCGTCGACCTCCTCGGCGGGGACGAAGCTCCCGCCGTCGTGGTTGACGGCGCTCTGCGGGCGTTCGGCGCTGATCCCGATTTGCGTCTTCTGCTCGTCGGCCCCGTCGAGGTGGCCAACGAGCTCATCGCCGCGCTCCGCCCGGCCGACCGGGACCGGGTAGCCGTCCGGCCGGTCCGTGACGTGGTCGCGATGAACGGGGATCCCGCCGCGATCGTCCGCTCGGACAACACCATCAAGGCCGCGGTGGCCGCCGTCGTCGAGGGGGCCGCCGACGCGGTCGTCTCGGCCGGCGCCACCGGCGGGACCGTGACCGCCGCCGTACTCGGCTTCGGCCGCTGGCCCGGCGTACGCCGACCGGCGCTCGTCGCGACCCTGCCCGCCGTGGACGGGCCGGTGGTGTTGCTCGACGTCGGCGGCTCCCTGGAAGCCCGAGCGGCCACCCTGGCCCGGCACGCCGTACTCGGTGCCGCCTACGCCGCGGTCACCCACGGGGTGACGGCGCCCCGGGTCGGGCTGCTCTCGATCGGTACCGAACCGGGCAAGGGCGACCGGATCCGCCGAGCCGCCGATCCGGCCCTGGCCGAACAGGCACTGCCGGCAGGCGCCCGCTACGTCGGGCTGGTCGAGGGGTACGACGTGGCGTTCGGCAACCGTGCGGACGTCGTCGTCACCGACGGGTTCACCGGCAACGTCCTGCTCAAGGGGATCGAGGGCGCGTACGCGATGGCCGGCGGCCCACCGGCCGGTGGCGGCGCTCCCCGGGCGGCCACCCTGCTCGGGGTGGCCGGTGCCGTGGTGGTCTGCCACGGTGCGGCCCGGGACGACGACGTCGCCTCGGGCATCGCGCTCGCCGCCCACCTGCACCGTCGCCGAACCATCCCGGCGGTGGCGGCGCTGCTCGCCGAGTCCACGGTGACGGGCCCGGTCACCGGCACCGGTGGTGGCCCGGTCACCGGCACTGGCGCGGGTCGGGTTGCCGGCGCCGAGCCGGGTCAGGACGGCGGCGGTGCGGCGGGTCCGGTTGGCGGCGCCGAGGAGGGCCGGGGCAGCGGCGCCGGACCGGGTCGGGTCGCCGATACCGGGGTGACGGCATGAGCGAAGAGAACAGCCGGCTCGGGGGCCGGCCCCGGAACGCCGACCGGCGCGGCGGGGCGGACGGCGTGGGCGAACCCGACGAGCGGACCAGCCAGCCCAGCCGCCCGGGTCGTGGCGGCGGTGGGCGAAGCGAGGAGACGGCATGACCAAGGACAAGCGGCGGCGGCCACCGATCACGCACCTGGAGGCGGCGTTCGGGATCGCCCTGGATCCGGAACTGCTGGAGCGCGCCCTCACGCACCGGTCGTTCGCGTACGAGAACGGCGGCCTGCCGACCAACGAGCGGCTGGAGTTCCTCGGCGACTCGGTGCTGGGCGTGGTGATCACCACGGCGCTGTTCCACAACCATCCGGACCTGCCCGAGGGACAGTTGGCGAAGCTGCGGGCCAGCGTCGTCAACATGCGGGCGCTGGCCGACGTCGCCCGGCGGCTCGGCCCGGCCGGGCTCGGGCCGTACCTCCTGCTGGGCAAGGGCGAGGAGAGCACCGGTGGCCGGGACAAGGCGAGCATCCTCGCCGACACCCTGGAGGCGCTGCTCGGCGCGATCTATCTCCAGTACGGGCTGGACACCGCCGCCATCGTCATCCACCGGCTCTTCGATCCGCTGATGGCGGAGTCGGCCGGGCGGGGGGCGGCGCTGGACTGGAAGACCAGCCTCCAGGAGTTGACCGCCGCGCTCGGGCTGGGCGTACCGGAGTACCGGATCGACGAGGCCGGTCCGGACCACGCGAAGACCTTCACCGCCTGGGTGGTGGTGGCCGGTCGGAAGTACGGCGGCGCCGACGGCCGCAGCAAGAAGGAGGCCGAGCAGCGGGCCGCCGAGGCGGCCTGGCGGACCCTCTCCGAGCAGCCGGACGAGCCCGCCGTCGAGCCGTCCGGCGTCGAGCCCGCCGTCGGACCGTCCGCTGTCGAGTCTGCCGTCGGGCCGTCTGGCGTCGAGTCTGCCGTCGGGCCGTCCGGCGTCGAGCGGTCCGCCGATGCGGCGCCCGACGCTGCCGGTCCGGCCGTCGAGCCGGACTCCGTCCCGAACTGAACGAAGGTGGTACATGCCTGAGCTGCCCGAGGTGGAGACGGTCCGGGAAGGGCTGTCCCGCTGGGTGACGGGTCGGCGGATCGCAGCCGTCGACGTACGCCATCCGCGCGCCGTCCGCCGCCACCTGCCCGGTGCCGAGCACTTCGCCGCCGTACTCGTCGGCCGGACGATCCTGGCCGCCCGACGCCGGGGGAAGTACCTCTGGCTGCCGTTGGACAGCGGTGACGCGGTCGTCGGACACCTTGGGATGTCCGGGCAGCTCCTGGTCCGGCCCACCGAGGCGGCCGACGAGATCCACCTGCGGATCCGGTTCACCTTCGACGACGGCGGTACCGACCTCCGCTTCGTCGACCAGCGCACCTTCGGCGGGCTGGCGGTCTCGGAGGGTGGCGCGACCCTGCCGGCCGAGATCGCGCACATCGCCCGGGACCCGATGGACCCGGAGTTCTCCGACCGCGACTTCGTGGCCGCCGTGCGACGGCGGAGGACCGAGGTGAAGCGGGCGCTGCTCGACCAGACCCTGATCTCCGGGGTCGGCAACATCTACGCCGACGAGGCGCTGTGGCGGGCCCGGCTGCACGGCGGCCGGCCGACCGAGGCGCTCACCGGGCCGGCGGTTATCCGGCTGCTCGGCCACGTCCGGGACGTACTCGGTGAGGCGATCGAGCAGGGCGGGACCAGCTTCGACGCGCTCTACGTCAACGTCAACGGGGAGAGCGGCTACTTCGACCGCGAGTTGAACGTGTACGGCCGCGAGGGGCTGCCGTGCCGCAACTGCGGTACGCCGATCCGCCGCGAGGCGTTCATGAACCGGTCGTCGTTCAGTTGTCCCCGCTGCCAGCCCCGCCCCCGGACGGTGGTGCGACCGGCCCGCTGAGTTCTCACGCCGGGCAGGTGTCCCGGCGTACGCCGAGGTCGCGGTCCTTGCGGATCGAGGTGAGTCCGTAGCCGACCGTGGTGGCGCAGAACTCCGCCGTCGACCCCTGGTACTCGACGTGGAACACCGGCTTGCCGGCCTGGGTGAACGGCACCAGCCGGGCACACTCCGTACGCCGCACACACTCCTCGTTCACCGCGAAGTCGAAGTACGGCTCCAGTGCCAGTACCTGGTCGATGTCGTTGCTGAGCCCGGGCGAGAGTCGCGCCTGCCGGACCAGGTCGGCGACCCGCCGGTTGAAGGTGAGCTGGTCGTCGAAGGTCAACGGGAACCCGGACCGGTGCGCGTAACCGTCCATCCCGACCGGCAGTACGGCGACGAAGCCCTTGCCCCGGCAGAGCCGGAACCGGTCGGCGAGCACGGGTTCGAGGATCGACCACTGCCGGATGTCCAGCCACCGGCCGGAAGCAGGTCCCGCCGACTGTCCGGGCACCCGGGCCGGCGCACCGCGTACGGCGGCGGGGAACCGGGTCGCGTCGGGACGGGAGTTCTGGTGGATCCCGACCTCGACGTGGCAGACCAGCCGCCGTCCGTCCGCCCGCAGTCGTCGGGCGGTCTCCAGCGACGTCCGGAACCCGTCGAGCACGTACACCTGGGCGTCGACGGTGGGGTCGAGTTGACCCGTGACCTGCCACTGCCAACTCGGCATCGATCCACCCGGCCACGGCGGCACCGGGGCGGACCGGTCCGGCAGGAGGCGGCAGCCCTGGCCCGGCAGCAGCAGCGCGACCGCGAGGAGCAGGCCGGCGGCCCGGCGTACCCCGGGCACCTCAGCCAGCAGCGCTCAGCACGGCGCGCACCCCCTCGTACCGGCCAACGAACCAGCCGATGGCTCGGGCACGGCGGATCGGGAAAGCGCTTCAATCCCAGGTCGAGCCCGGACATCCGTTGGTCAGGCGACGGCGCCGAACACCTGCGTCCAGTAGAGCCGGCCGTCGGCCCCGGTGGCCACGCCGACCCCCATCGCCTTGGCGTCGCAGTTGAGGATGTTGGCCCGGTGCCCGGAGCTCTTCATCCAGCCGTCCATCACGGCGGCGGCGTTCTCGTAGCCCATCGCGACGTTCTCGCCGATCGGGCTGTCGTAGCCGGCCCGTCGGGCACGCTCCACGAAGTCGCTGCCGTCGCTGCCGGTGTGCGACATGTTGGTGTGCTCGCCCTGGTCCTGGCTGTGCAGCCGGGCCGCCTCGGTCAGGTCGCTGTTCATCACGACGGCCGCGCAGCCCTCTGCGGCGCGCTCGCGGTTGACGATCGTGAGTACCTGCGCCTCCTGGCTGCTGCCCGCCGCGCCCGACCCCGACCCCGATCCGGCCGGCGTACGCCGAACGGGTGGGCTGCTGGTCTTCCGGGCCGGCTTGGGTGCGGTGGTGGTGACCCGGGGCTTCGGGGCCGCGCGGGTGGCGGTCGGGGTCGGGGCGACGGTCTGTTCGGCCACCTCGGTCGGCTCCGCCGCCGGGTCGGTGGACTCCTCGGGGCCGGCCGCCTCGACCGCCGGCTGGTTGCCCCGGTTGCCGGCCGGCGCGTCGGCGAGGCTCGGCGGGAGCAGGGCCGCGCCGACACCGAGGAGGCCGAGCAGCGCGGTCACCGCGACGCCCAGGCCGACCGGGCCGCGTAGCGGCGTCCGCCGTCGGTGCCGCCCGGAACTGCTCCGGTCGGGTCGTGAGTCGTCCTCGTCCCGGGCGTCGGGGCGGACCCGGCGGACCGGGCCGCCGTCGTCGTCCCGGCCCATCTCGAACGCCCCGAGATCTGCCGGCTCGTCCGCCCAGCGCGCCGCGGCCTCCTGGCGTCGCCCGGCCGGCTCGTCCGCCCGGTCGAGCCCGGCCCGCCGCCACCGCTCGGTGACCTCGTCCGCCCAGCCAGCCTCGCCGCGCTGCGGGCCGCCGTCCGGCCCGTCCGCCCAATCGGCGTCAGTGGGGTGCGGGTCGCCGTTCGGCTCGCCTGTCCAGCCGGCGTCGGAATGCGCGCCGCCGTCCGGCTCGTCAGCCCAGCGGGCGTCGACCGGGTACCGGCCGTCGCCCGGTGCCTCCGGCCAGTCCGGTTCCCTCTGTCGCCCGTACTGCTCCGGTTCCCTCTGTCGCCCGTACTGCTCCGGTTCCCTCTGTCGCCCGTACTGCTCCGGCTCGGTCTGCTGCCGGTCCTCCATCGGCCAGTCCGCCTCCGCGTACCGGCGGGGGTCTTCCGGGGCGTCCTGCCAGTCGGGCTCCGGGTGGTGGCGGGCGGGCTCGGGCCGGTGCCGGAGGTCGTCCGGGCCGGGCTGGCGGGGCCGGTCGTCCGGATATCCGGCGCGGACGGCCGGGTAGGCAGGACCGTCGGGCCGGCTGGCCCAGTCGGCGCCATCCTCCCGGTCGGTCTGCTCGCTCCACCCCTGCACGCTGCGCCTCCGTTGCTTCCGGTCCTGGTCAGGGCCTTGTCGCTGACCGTGCGGACGCTACGCGGGCCCTCCGGCCAGGGGCAACGTGGCTAAGGAAGATATAAGGGGGGTTCCGCCGGCGGGATCGTGCCGCTGGCCAGGGCCGTCGTCATTCCGGACATCGACCGGGGATAGACTCCTGTCGTCCGGACAATGACCTGGTTCGTGCCTGCACGGCAGCCCTCGGCGGGTGAGTGGTCGACGGCACAGGTGGCCCGCGTCCCGGTGGAACTTGACTCAGCCGGGACATCGGCACACTATGTAAGTGTCGCCAGTCGCGCCCGACCATGCCCGCGTTCGCTTTGCGGGTGGGTAGTCGCGTACGAGTTGGGCGCGCGTTGGCCGGCCTTTCCGGCAGCGCATTACAAGGAGACGATATGGCGAAGGCCCTCTACGGCCACGTTGGTGCGGCGCCAGACCGGCGCCTCCTCGACGAGGTCACCCGACTGCGTGCCAGGGTTCAGGCACTGGAGTTCGAGACGACGCGGTTGCGTGCCGAGAACGATCGGCTCGCGGCGGCGGCGGCCGAGGCAGACGACCTGCTGCGGCTGGCCGAGCCCGCGCTGACCTGAGCTCCCGGGCGCCGGGCGACCGGCGCCCGCCTGGACAACTGAAACGCACCAGAAAACGCGCGCCGACACACCTGTGGCGGCGCGCAGTTCTGTTTCCGGCGAACTGACCGTCGTTTCCTGGTCGCGGGCAGGTCGACGGCGATCCGGCGAGGTGAGGGCTCCAGCTCCGGGGCGGTTGACCGAGGTGGCGGCTCTTTCCGGCTCGGGGGCGGCCGAGGGCGATCCGATACGCTGGTCGGTGCGTGCCGCGTCGCGCAGGACCAGCGCCCCCGGGTTACCCTGCGGGATGACCAGGCTCCCACCACCGGGGGCACGCAATCTCCGCCGAGTTCGGGCGCGGCCGGGCGGCTGACGGCCCGCCAGGCGGTACCGGACCGGAGGCGGGACGGACCGGAGGCGGGACGGACCGGAAAGCGCTGGGATCCCCCGGCGGTCGCGCCGGACGAGGATCGGGAACGTGTATCTCAAGAGCCTGACGGTGAAGGGCTTCAAGTCCTTCGCCTCCAGCACGACCTTCAGACTGGAGCCGGGGATCACCTGCGTGGTGGGTCCGAACGGTTCCGGCAAGTCGAACGTTGTCGACGCGATCGCCTGGGTGCTCGGCGAACACAGCGCGAAGGCGCTGCGTGGCGGCAAGATGGAGGACGTGATCTTCGCCGGCACCGCCGGCCGGGCGCCGCTGGGGCGGGCCGAGGTCACCCTGACGATCGACAACACCGACGGCGCGCTGCCGATCGACTACACCGAGGTGTCGATCACCCGCCGGATGTTCCGGTCCGGCGAGAGCGAGTACGAGATCAACGGCGACTCCTGCCGGCTCCTCGACATCCAGGAACTCCTCTCCGACTCCGGCATCGGCCGGGAGATGCACGTCATCGTCGGGCAGGGCCAGCTCGACGCCGTACTGCACGCGAAGCCGGAGGACCGGCGGGCCTTCATCGAGGAGGCGGCCGGGGTACTCAAGCATCGCAAGCGCAAGGAGAAGGCCCTGCGCAAGCTCGACGCGATGCAGGTCAACCTGAACCGGCTGACCGACCTCACCGCCGAGTTGCGCCGCCAGCTCAAGCCGCTGGGCCGGCAGGCGGAGGTGGCCCGGCGGGCCCAGGGGATCCAGGCCGACCTGCGGGACGCCCGGCTGCGGCTGCTCGCCGACGACCTGGCCACGCTCCGCTCGACGCTGGACAAGGAGATCGCCGACGAGGCGGCCCTGCGGCAGCGGCGCGAGCAGGTCGAGGCGGAACACGCCGAGGTGCAGTCCCGGCTCGCCGAGCTGGAGGAGGCGCTCGCCGAGGACGCCCCGCTGCTGGCCCGGGCCCAGGACACCTGGTACAAGCTTTCCGCACTCGGCGAGCGGTTCCGCTCCACCGAGCAGTTGGCCCGGGAGCGGCTGCGGCACCTGAGCGCCACCCCGGACGACGAGCGTCCCGGCCGGGATCCGGAGCGGCTCGAAGCCGAGGCCGAGGAGGTCCGCGCGCACGAGGAGGAGTTGCGCGCTGCGCTCACCGAGGACCAGATCCGGCTGGCCGAGGCGGTGGAGAGCCGGCAGCAGCTCGAACGTCAGCTCGCCGACGCGGAGCGGGCGCTGGTGGCGGCGGCGAAGGCGATCGCGGACCGGCGGGAGGGGCTGGCCAAGCTGACCGGGCAGGTCAACTCGGCCCGGGCGCGTACCGGGTCGGCGGCCGAGGAGATCGAACGGCTCGCCGCCGCACACACGGACGCGCAGATGCGGGCCGAGCAGGCCCAGCACGAGTTGGACGCCGTAGCCGAGCAGTCCTCGGAGGCGGATCGGGACAACGCCGAGCTCGACGCCCGGCACGCCGAGGCGGTCGCCGCGCAGGAGGAGGCGGCGGCCCGGGTGCGTACCCTCTCCGACGCCGAACGGGCGGCGGAGAAGGACGCGGCGACCTGGAAGGCCCGGGAAGAGGCGCTGGCCATGGGGCTGCGCCGCAAGGACGGTGCCGGGGCGCTGCTGGCCCGCGCCGACCAGGTGCCGGGACTGCTGGGCAGCCTGGCCGGGCTGCTTACCGTCGCGCCCGGGCACGAGGCGGCGCTGGCCGCCGCGCTCGGCTCGCTGGCCGATGCCGTGGCGGTGGCCGGGGTGGACGAGGCGGCCGAGGCGATGCGGTGGCTGAGGATCCAGGACGCCGGCCGGGCCGAGCTGCTGGTCGGCGGCCAGGCCGGACCGGGGATGATCGGCACGCCGGACGCGCTCCGCCCCGCCCTGCCGGACGGGGTGCGCTGGGCGCCGGACCTGGTCGGCTGCCCCGACGAGGTACGCCCGGCGGTGCACCGGGCGCTCCGCGACGTCGTACTGGTCGACACGCTGGAGAGCGCGACCCGGGTGGTGGCCGGCAACCCCGAACTGCGCGCGGTGACCGCCGACGGTGACGTGGTCGGCGGGTACGCGGCGGCCGGCGGGTCGGCCAAGGCGCCCAGTTTCATTGAGGTGCAGGCCGCCGTCGAGGAGGCCCGGACCAACCGGGCGACCGCCGAGCAGACCATCGCCGAGCTGCGCGAACAGCTCGGCGAGGCCCGGGAGGAGGTGGCCGAGCGGAAGCAGGAGGTGGCCGCCGCCGCAGCCGTGAAGCGGGACGCGGAGGGGCAGCGCAACGCCGCCGCCCGCCGGCTCGCCGAGCTGGGCGCCGCCGCCCGGTCGGCCAAGGGCGAGATGGACCGGCTGGCCGAGTCGCGCGGTCGCGCCGAGCAGGCCCGGGAGCGGGACCTCGCCGGGCTGGCCGAGTTGGAGGAGCGGCTCCGGCTGGCCGAGGCGACCCCGATCGACGCGGACCCGTCCACCGAGGAGCGGGACGAGCTGGCCGCGTACCTGCCGCAGGCCCGGCAGAACGAGATGGAGGTCCGGCTCGCGGTGCGTACCGCCGAGGAGCGGGTCGCCTCGATCGCCGGCCGGGCCGACTCGCTGGCCCGGCAGGCCGCCGCCGAGCGGGCCGCCCGGGAGCGGGCCGCCGCCCGGCGGGCCGCCCGGGCCCGGGGTGCCGGCATCGCCCGGGCCGTCGAGTTCGGCGCCCGCGAGGCGCTGACCCGGCTCGCGGTGTCGCTGGCGGCGGCCGAGCAGACCCGGGACGCCGTCGCGGCGGCCCGGTCCGCGCGCGAGGCCGAACTCCAGGAGGTACGCGGCGCGGCCAAGCGGCTCGGCGCCGACCTGGAGCGGCTGACCAGCGCGGTACACCGGGACGAGGTGGCCCGGGCCGAGCAGCGGCTGCGGATCGAGCAGTTGGAGGCGAAGGCGGCCGAGGACTTCGGGCTCGACGTGGAGACGCTGATCGCCGAGTACGGCCCGCAGCAGCCCGTACCGCCCAGCCAGGCCGAGATCGCCGCCGCCGAGCGGGACGACCGGCCCAAGCCCGAGCCGGTGCCGTTCGAGCGCCCGGTGCAGGAGAAGCGGGCCGCCAAGGCGGAACGCGAGCTGGCCCTGCTCGGCAAGGTCAACCCGCTGGCGCTGGAGGAGTTCGCCGCCCTGGAGGAGCGCTACAAGTTCCTCTCCGAGCAGCTCGAAGACCTGAAGGCGACCCGCCGGGACCTGCTCACCGTGGTCAAGGACGTGGACGACCGGATCCTGGAGGTCTTCGCCAGCGCCTACCACGACACCGCCCGGGAGTTCGAGCAGGTCTTCACGGTGCTCTTCCCCGGTGGCGAGGGCCGGCTGGTGCTGACCGACCCGGAGGACCTGCTCACCACCGGCGTCGAGGTCGAGGCCCGGCCGCCCGGCAAGAAGATCAAGCGGCTGTCGCTGCTCTCCGGCGGCGAGCGGTCGCTGACCGCCGTGGCGATGCTGGTGGCGATCTTCCGGGCCCGGCCCAGTCCGTTCTACATCATGGACGAGGTCGAGGCGGCGCTGGACGACGTCAACCTGGGTCGGCTGATCACGCTGATGGCCCAGTTGCGGGAGAAGAGCCAGCTCATCGTCGTCACCCACCAGAAGCGGACCATGGAAGTGGCCGACGCCCTGTACGGCGTGACCATGCGCAGCGGCGTGACCCAGGTGATCAGCCAGCGGCTGAGCAACGAGGAGGACTGAATGGCCCGGCGGGAACGCCCGACCGCACTGCTGGTGGACCTGGACGGCGTACTGCGCCGGTGGGATCCGGAGACGAGTGCCGCCGTGGAGCGCCGGTACGGCCTGCCGGCCGGCGCGCTCTACGACACCGCGATGCAGGGGGCACTGCTGCAACCGGCGGTCACCGGGCAGCTCAGTCACGCCGACTGGCTGGCCGGGATCGTCGACGCGCTCGCCGGACCGGCCGGTGGGGCGGACCGGGCCCGGGCGGCGGTGGACGAGTGGCAGGCCGACCGGGGCACCGTGGATCCGGAGGTGCTCGGCTTCGTCCGGGAGGTCAGATCGGCGGGCACCCGGGTCGGGCTGGCCACCAACGCCACCGACCTGCTCGACGCCGACCTGGCGCTGCTCGGGCTGACCGACGAGGTCGACGTCGTGGTCAACTCGTCGAAACTCGGCGTCTCCAAGCCGAGCCGGGAGTACTTCCAGCAGGCGTGTCTGGCCGTCGGCGCCCCGCCGGCCCAGGTGCTCTTCGTGGACGACTCGGACCGGTCGGTCCGGGGGGCCAGGGTCGCCGGGCTGTCGGCGTACCGGTGGAGCGGGCCGGCCGACCTGCGCTATCTGCGAGCCGTGCTGGCCCGCTGACCCGCGCTACTCGCCCGTGGTGCCGTCGAGGCGTTCGCGGATCAGGTCGGCGTGCCCGTTGTGCCGGGCGTACTCCTCGATCATGTGCAGGTAGACCCAGCGCAGGCTGATGTCCTTGCCGCGCGAACCGACGAAGGTGTCGTCCAGGGATCGTCCGGCGACCGCCTGCCGGACGAGTTCGATCTCGTTCCGCAGGGCGTCGAGGTCGGCTGCCGGGTCCGCGTCGTCGAGGCCCTCGAAGTCCCGGTCCGGCTGCGCCTCGGTGAAGTACAGCGAGGGCAGGTCGAGCCGGGCGAACTGCTGACGGAACCAGTACCGCTCGTTGTCGGCGGCGTGCCGGACCAGGCCGAGCAGGGTCAGCCCGGAGGGGGCGACGCTGGCGGTGCGGAGCTGTTCGGCGGTCAGCCCGGCGCACTTGGTCAGCAGGGTCTGCCGGTGGAAGTCGAGCCAGCCGTCGAGCATGCGGCGTTCGTCGGCGACGACGGGTGCGCGCTGCCGGTCGACATCGGGAGCGGTCCAGGTCATCGGCACATGATCGCACGATCACCCGCCCCGCCTGCTGCCCGTCAGGGGTCAGCCGGGGTTCGCGGCGACGACCTTGCGGACGCTGCGCAGGCAGAGGTCGAGGGCGCGGTGCTTGGAGACGCTGTTCTCCCGGGTGTGCTGCCAGGCGGCGTAGAGCACGGACCAGAGCACCTGTTGGACCCAGAGCGGGTCGAGGGCCGGGTCGAGGGTGCCCTCGGCGTGGCCCCGCTCGACCAGCCGGATCAGGGCGCGGTCGGCGTCGCTGCACTCCTCCCAGGCCGGGGTGTTCATCAGTTCGGGTTGGGAGAAGACACACATCAGGATGTCGCCGAGTTCGAAGAACTCCTGGCAGAGCCGGTCCAGCGCGTCCGGCGCCGGCCCCCGGTCGAGCTGGGCGCGTTCGGCGGCGGCGTCGATCTGGGCGAGTACGTCGGCGCTGAGCGCGGTCAGCAGGTCGGCGCGTTCCGGGAAGTAGCGGTGCAGCGTGGTGCGGCCGACGCCGGCCGCGTCCGCGACGTCGCCGAGCGAGGCGGAGCTGTGCTGCGACAGGACCGTTATCGCGGCGTCGAGGATGGCCCGCCGGGTGCGCGCCCGGGCCCGGCTCTCGACGTCGACGCTGGTTCTGTCCACCATGCCGGAAAGTTTAGACAACTTCGCCCCCATCTTGAATATTGGTTGCCCCTAATGGAACAGTCATGCTCCACTAGAGAGCATGTCTGTAGCGGAAGAGACCAACAGTGATCAACTTTCCTGGGGGAGACTGCGGATCCTCTGGTCGTTCGCACGGCCCCATCTCGGCAAACTGCTGCTCGGCCTGCTGCTGGCCCTGATCGGCTCGGCGACCGGACTGGCCTCGCCGATGGTCACCAAGTGGATACTCGACTCGCTCGGCGGCTCGACGTCACTGGCCGGGCCGGTGACCGCGCTTGCCGTACTGCTCGTGGTCGGCAGCCTGATCTGGCTGTGGCAGTGGATCCTGCTCGGCACGCTGGGCGAGCGGATCGTGCTGGACGCGCGCGCGTCGATCGTCCGGCGCCTCTTCCGGGCCACCGTGCCGGAGGTGACCCGCCGGCCGATCGGCGAACTCGTCGCCCGGGTCACCTCGGACACCGTACTGCTGCACCAGGCCGCCTCGGCGAGCCTGATCGGCCTGATCAACGGCACGGTCATGATCGCCGGAACGCTGATCCTGATGGGCGTACTCGACCTGGTGCTGCTCGGCACCATCGTCGGGGCGGTGATCGTGGTCGCGGTGCTGTTCGGGGTGCTGATGCCGGCGATCGCCAAGGCGCACGAGCGGTCCCAGGAGCACCTGGGTCGGCTCGGCGGAGCGCTGGAGGGCACGCTGCGGGCGATCCGGACCGTGAAGGTGAGCCGGGCCGAGGAGCGGCAGTCCGCCCGGGTGCTGGCCGAGGCGGGCGAGGTGGCGAAGTTCAGCGTACGGGCGGCGCGCCGGGAGGCGATGGCCTGGACGATCGTCTGGGGCGGCATCCAACTGGCGATCATCCTGATCCTCGGCATCGGGGCCTGGCGGGTCGGCGAGGGCGAGTTGGAGGTGTCCAGCCTGATCGCCTTCCTGCTCTACGCGTTCGGGCTGATGGGCCCGATCACCGAGGTCAGCCAGAACGTCACCACGTTGCAGTCCGGCATCGCGGCGGCCGGCCGGATCCGCCAGGTCGACGCGATCGAGGTGGAGAGCCCGGACGCGGAGGCGGTGCGGGCCGCCGGGCACGGCGCCGAGCACCGGGCCCGGGCCGAGCGCGCCGACCATCCGGTACTCGAACTGCGCGGGGTCTCCGCCCGGTACGGCCCGGACACCGCCCCGGCGGTACGCGAAATCGAGCTGGCCATCCCGAGACGGGGGCACACCGCGATCGTCGGCCCCTCCGGCGCGGGCAAGACCACCCTCTTCTCCCTGGTGCTGCGCTTCCTGGAGCCGCAGGACGGCGAGCTGCTGCTGGACGGCCGGCCGTACCGGGAGTACACCCACGCGCAGATCCGGCAGCGGCTCGCGTACGTCGAGCAGGAGGCGCCGGTGCTGCCGGGCACCATCCGGGAGAACCTGCTCTTCACCTATCCGGACGCAGGCGAGGAGGAGATCCGGCAGGTGTTGGCACAGGTCCGGCTCACCGCCAAGATCGACTCGTTGCCGGAGGGCCTGGACACCTCGTTGACCTCGTCGTCGGTCTCCGGTGGCGAGCGGCAGCGGATCGCCCTGGCCCGGGCCATCCTGCGTACCCCGGACGTGCTGCTGCTGGACGAGGCGACCGCGCAGATCGACGGGCTGACCGAGGCCGCCATCCACGACGTTATCCAGCACCGGGCCGCCGAGGCGGCGGTGGTCACCGTGGCGCACCGGCTCTCCACGGTGATCGACGCGGACACCATCGTGGTGATGGAGGAGGGCCGGATCAGGGCCCGGGGCAGTCATGCCGAGCTGCTGGCCGGCGACGAGCTGTACCGGGAACTGGTCGAGGCGCTGCGGATCGCCGCCGACGCAGACCAGATCCCCCGACCGGAGGTGGCTGCGGTCAGCGGGTGAGGGTGCGCCGGGTGACCGTGCGGAGGGTGCCGTCCGGCGCGGTGCCCTCGATGGTCACCTCGGCGGAGCGGCCGTCGTGCCGCAGCGTGCTGATCGCGTTGCCGAAGTAGGGCCCGTCGAGCTTGCGCCAGCGCACCGGTGGCCGGCGGACCCCCGCCGTCCGGGCCAGCGCCCGGGCCGCCACCGACGGCCCGCGCCACCAGCCGAGCCGGAGCAGCGGTCGCATCGGGCCGGGGATCTGGTTGTGGATCGGCGAGCAGGTCAACTGGTGTACCGGAGTGCTGGTCGAGCCGCCGGGGAACCGTGCCCGGGCGACGTACGAGTGGTGCACGTCGCCGGAGAGCACGCTGATCGACGCCGGTGGCGGGTACGCCGGCCCGGTGCCCACCCGGTCGCCCGGTTGCCCGGCCGGCCCGCTGCCGAGCCGGGCGAAGACCTGGGCGAGCGCGTCGAACGACCGGCGGAAGGCCGCCCAGTGCTCCAGGTCGAGCGCCCGGCGCAGCCGTTCGGCGAAACCCGCCACCCGGGGCCGCTGCGAGTCGGCCAGTTTCTCGTTCCAGGACTCCAGGTGGTGGATGCCGGGCGGCAGCAGCCAGGGCAGCGACGAGCCGACCACCAGGTGGTCGTACTCGCCGTGCACCTGGTCGGTGAACCAGGACCACTCGGTCGGCGGCAGCATCGCCCGGTGGTTCCGGTCGAGCACCCGACTGCACCGGTTGTCGAGCACCACGAGTCGGGTGCGGCCGACGTCGAGGGAGTAGCTCCACTGGTAGCGGCCGGGCGGGGCGGCCTCGGCCGGGGTCTTCCCCTCGCCCAGCGCGGCGTCGTAGCCGGTCGCCTCGGCGTCGACCCGCTCGCCGAACTCGCGCAGCACCGAGCTGGCGTCCTCGGCGGCGACGACCTTCGCGTACACCGGGTCGGCGGCGATCTCGTCCGGTTCGAGGTTGCCCAGGTGCTGGTAGACCCAGTACGACGCGAGCCCGCTGGCGATCCGCTCCGACCACCACGGCTCGCGGTGCGTCTCGGCCCGCCACGGCGTCGAGGTGTTCCAGTCGTCGATGATCTCGTGGTCGTCGAAGATCATCACGCTCGGCACGGTGGAGAGCAGCCAGCGGATCTCCGGATCCCGCCACGACTCCAGATAGAGCTTCGTGTACTCGTCGAAGCTGACCACCTGGTCGGCCGGGGCGCCGGCACTGCGGTCGCGGCGGCGGCGCAGCAGCTTGCGTACCGTCGGAGAGGTCTGGTCGGCGTAGACCTGGTCGCCGAGCAGCACGATCAGGTCCGGCCACCCGTCGGCGGCGTCCGCCGGACCGCCGCGTTCGCCCGCCCGTCCGGCACCGACCGCCGCCATCAACCGCCGGGAGTACGCGTCCAGCGCGTCCGGCGGCAGTTTCCGCGCCGTGGCGTGCTGGGTGGTCTCCCGGCACGAGCCGAAGATCAGCCGGGCCCCGAAGTCGCCGGCCGGCCGGGTGTGGATCACGCTCGGCGGGAACTTCGCCTCCGGCTCCGGCCAGACCTGCTCGCCGTCCAGGAAGACCCGGTACGGTGCCGCCGTCCCCGGGGTCAGCCCGTCCACCACCACCAGCGCGTAGTGGTGGTCGAAGGCGGTGAACGTGGGCGCCTGGCCAGCCGCGCCGTCCGGCGTGTCGACCCGCACCACGGCCGGGGCGCTGGTCTCCACCCAGATGGTGGCCCGGGAGCCGACCACGCGGCGCAGGATCGGGCCGATCAACAACCGGGCGGTGGGCATGCTGCGACCTCCGAGCGAGGGAAGGGGTGGTGGACGGAATCCTCCTACCCGGCTGGCCGGGGTAGTTACCGGAGCTTCGCGGCGAGCCTACTCGGCTGTAACAGCCCGGCACAGGTGCGGCGGCTGCGCCAACCCGTCCGGCGTCTGACAGGATCGCCCGTATGGACAACCTCGTCGTCATGCTGATCGTGGCCGGCGTGCTGGTGCTCCTCGCGGTGGGCCTGACGATCGGGCTGGTGGTGACCCGTCGGGGTGGCCGGGCCGCTCCGCCGCTGCCGCCGATCCCGCCCGCCCCACCGGTACCGCCGGTGCCGCCCAGCCCGACCGCGACGGCGCCGACGGACCTGCTCAGCCCGCCGGTCGAGGCGCCGCCGGCACCCACCGAGGTCGAGCCGCCGGTGGTGGTGGAGCGGCCGGAGCCGACGGCCGGGCGGATGGTCCGGCTGCGGGCCCGGCTCTCCCGCTCACAGAACGTCTTCGGCAAGGGCCTGCTCAGCCTGCTCGCCCGGGACCACCTCGACGAGGAGGTCTGGGAGGAGATCGAGGACAGCCTGATCGGCGCGGACGTCGGGGTCGAGGCGACCCGGGAGATCGTCGACCGGCTGCGGCAGCGGGTCGCCGTGCTCGGCACCCGCAGCGCGACCGAGCTGCGGGCGCTGCTCGCCGCCGAGCTGGTCGAGGTACTGGACCCGTCGCTGGACCGGTCGCTGCGGGCGACCCGGGACGGCGGCACCCCGGCGGTACTGCTGGTCGTCGGGGTGAACGGTGCCGGCAAGACCACCACCTGCGGCAAGGTGGCCCGGGTGCTGATCGCCGACGGTCGTACGGTGCTGCTCGGCGCCGCCGACACGTTCCGGGCCGCCGCCGCGGAGCAGTTGACCACCTGGGCCGGCCGGGTCGGCGCCGAGGTGGTCCGGGGCCCCGAGGGGGCGGACCCGGCCAGCGTCGCCTTCGACGCGGTACAGCGTGGCATCGAGGCCTCCGTCGACACCGTGCTGGTCGACACCGCCGGCCGGTTGCAGAACAAGGTCGGCCTGATGGACGAACTGGGCAAGATCAAGCGGGTGGTCTCCCGGCACGGTCCGGTGGACGAGACGCTGCTGGTGCTGGACGCCACCACCGGGCAGAACGGCCTGGAGCAGGC
Source organism: Plantactinospora endophytica (assembly GCF_016862915.1). GTDB lineage: Bacteria > Actinomycetota > Actinomycetes > Mycobacteriales > Micromonosporaceae > Plantactinospora > Plantactinospora endophytica. The sequence goes on from NZ_BONW01000004.1 coordinate 338,137, forward strand.
CCGGGTCTTCACCGAGGTGGTGGACGTCACCGGAGTGGTGCTGACCAAGCTCGACGGCACCGCCAAGGGCGGCATCGTGATCGCCGTGCAGCGCAAGCTCGGCATCCCGGTCAAGCTGGTGGGGCTGGGCGAGGGGCCCGACGATCTCGCACCCTTCGATCCGGCGCAGTTCGTCGACGCGCTCCTCGGCACCGAGCCGCTTGGCGTGGACGCGTAATCTCGGGGGACTGTTCGACAAACCGCGCCCACCCCCGGGCGCGACCCTGGTGACCCTGTTCCAGCGCCGCTCCTCGGGAGAGACGTACGTGACTTCGCAGGAGATCCCGCTGCACGGCGGGAACGTCAGCACCGTGGTACGCGTGGGCGACACGGTCCGGCGCAACGCCGGCCCGTGGACCCCGTCGGTGCACGCCCTGCTCCGGCATCTGGAATACGTCGGCTTCACCGGCTCGCCCCGGGCCCTCGGGATGGACTCGCGCAACCGCGAGGTGCTGTCCTACCTGGAGGGGGAGTGCGGGGAGTATCCGCTCGCCCCGCACTGGGTCACCGACGAGGCGCTGGTCACCGTCGCCACCATGCTGCGGATGTTCCACGACGCGCAGTACGGCTTCCAGCCGCCGCCGAGCGCTGTCTGGCGGTCGTTCGGGCCACCGCCGCCGGACACCGAGGTGATCTGTCACCACGACGCCGCCCCGCACAACGTGATCTGGCGGCCGGACGGCACGCTGGCGCTGATCGACTTCGACCTCGCCTCGCCGGGCGCCCGGATCTACGACGTGGCGTACGCGGCCTGGACCTGGGTGCCGCTCTTCTCCGACCGGGACTCCTACACCCTCGGCTGGCAGCGGCCGAACCGCCCGCGCCGGCTGCGGCTCTTCGCCGACGCGTACGGGCTGATCCCCCGGGACCGGCACCGGCTGGTCCGGACCATCCGGAAGCGGATCGTGGACCACGTCGAGGGGATCCGTCGGATGGCGGCGGCCGGTGACCCGGCGTTCGTCCGGATCGTGCACAAGGGTCACCTTCGGCGCCCGATGCGTGATCTGCGCCTGCTCGACTACGAGCGGCACACCCTGGAGTACGCGCTCAGGTAACCCCGTGTCGCTTTCCGTACATCTGCGGTGGCCTATTCGGTTGATATGCCCCCGTCCGTTCCAACGATAGTGCGGACTTCTTCACACGTTGGAAACAACCCGTGACGCCTCGGAAACCAAGGGGGCACCACGGGTGAAACCTCCAGCCAGGAAGCTTCCGCGCAACCGGCGTACGGGCGATGCTGCCTCGGTGGGCCGGGAAGGAGGGTAACCAACTTTAGGAGGCCAGCGTGCCTGAAGCACCGACGATCGACTCCGGCAACACCGTATGGCTGCTGGTGTCGACGGCGCTCGTGTTGCTCATGACGCCCGGTCTGGCGCTGTTCTACGGCGGCCTGAACCGGTCCAAGGGCGTGCTCAACATGATGATGATGAGCTTCTCCGCCATCGGGCTCATCTCTGTTCTGTGGTGGTTCTACGGTTTCAGCGTGGCGTTCGGTACGGACGTGAACGGCTTCTGGGGCGACCCGGGGCAATACCTCGGCACCAAGACCTTCCTGGCCGAGACGGACCTGTGGGGTGCGACGGCCGAGAACCCGAGCGGCATCGGGGTTCCGCTCTACGTCTTCATGGCGTTCCAGATGGTCTTCGCGGTGATCACCGTCGCGCTGATCAGCGGCGCCATCTCCGACCGGGCCAAGTTCGCCGGCTGGCTGCTCTTCGCGTTCGGCTGGGCGACCCTGGTCTACTTCCCGGTGGCCCACATGGTCTGGGGCGGTGGCTTCCTCGGCGCCGGTGACGGGCACGTCAAGGCACTCGACTTCGCCGGTGGCACGGCGGTGCACATCAACGCCGGTGCCGCCGCACTCGGTCTGGTGCTGGTACTCGGCAAGCGGCTCGGCTGGCCCAAGGAGGTCATGAAGCCGCACAACATCCCGCTGGTCGCGCTCGGTGCCGGTCTGCTCTGGTTCGGCTGGTTCGGCTTCAACGCCGGTTCGGAACTCACCGTCGACTCGGTCGCCGGCCTGGCCTTCATCAACACCCAGCTCGCCACCGCCGCCGCGGTGCTCGGCTGGATCATCGTCGAGTGGATCAAGGGTGGTAAGCCGACCCTGGTCGGTGCCTCCTCCGGCGCGATCGCCGGCCTGGTCGCGATCACCCCGGCCTGTGGGTTCATCGCGCCCTGGGCGGCGGTACTCCTCGGCCTGGTCGCCGGTGCGGTCTGCGCGCTCGCCGTCAGCCTGAAGTACAAGCTGGGCTACGACGACTCGCTCGACGTGGTCGGCGTGCACTTCGTCGGCGGCTGGATCGGCTCGCTCTGGCTCGGCCTCTTCGCCACCAACGACGTCAACGCCGCGATCGGCGACGTGATCGGCGCGTCGGACGGCCTCTTCTACGGTGGCGGGGCGACCCAGCTCGGCCGGCAGGCCCTGGCCGGCCTGATCGTCACCGTCTGGTCCTTCGCCATCGCCGCGCTGCTGGCCTTCGTGATCCAGAAGACCATCGGCTTCCGGGTCTCCCAGGAGGCCGAGGTCGACAGCATCGACATCGCGGAGCACGCGGAGAGCGGGTACGACCTCTCCACGGCTTCCGGCAGCGGCGGCGGCGCGTTCGCGATGGCCGGAATCGGTACGCCGAACAGCAGCACCTCGGCGGCCGAGCCCGCCGCCCCGGTCAGCGAGAAGGTCGCCGGCTAACGTTTCTGCGATGGAGGGGTTGGATATGAAGCTGGTGACTGCGGTCATCAAGCCGTACCAGCTGGACGCGGTCAAGGAGGCGCTGCACGCCCTGGGCGTGGCCGGCCTGACCGTCAGCGAGGTCCAGGGGTACGGACGCCAGAAGGGTCACACCGAGGTGTACCGGGGAGCCGAGTACACCGTCGAGTTCCTGCCGAAGATCCGGGTCGAGGTACTTACCGACGAGATCGACGTCGACAAGGTGGTCGACGCGGTGGTCACCGCCGCCCGTACCGGCAAGATCGGTGACGGCAAGGTCTGGGTGACCGGCGTCGAGGACGTCATCCGGGTCCGTACCGGCGAGCGCGGCCTCGACGCGCTGTAAGGGGAGATCGTCACGATGACCAGGGGACCCGTGCCGCTGACCGCCGGTCAGGTCGACCCGAGGCCCCTGGTCATCCCCGGCATCGGCGCCGCCGCCCGCGAGCAGCGTGCGGCGGCGCTCGACACCTGGCTGACCGGGCTGCTCACGGCCGGCCTGCGCGAGACGGCCGGCCGACGCAACGGCCCGGATCCGGCCTCGGCCACCGGCATCGCCCTGGTCGCGGTGGGCGGGCTCGGCCGCCGGCAGTGCGCGCCCTGCGGCGACCTGGACCTGGTGCTGCTGCACTCCGGGGTGCCCGGGATGGACGACTTGGCCGCCGCGCTCTGGTACCCGATCTGGGACGCCCGGCTCGGCCTGGACCACTCGGTGCGGACCATCCCCGAGGCGCTCTCCGTCGCGCACGACGACGTCAAGGTCGCGCTCGGCCTGCTCGACGCCCGGCACGTGGCCGGCGACCCCGAACTCTCCGCCCGACTGGTCGGCGCCGCCGCGGACCAGTGGCGGCGGACCGCCGTACGCGCCCTGCCGGCACTGCGCGAGGTCACCGCGACCCGCTGGCAGGCCCACGGCGAGCTGGCGTTTCTGCTGGAAGGTGACCTGAAGGAGGCGGCCGGCGGCCTCCGGGACGTGGCGCTGCTCCGGGCCATCGCCTTCGCCGGGATCAGCGACACGCTCCGCCCGGCGGTCCGGGCCGCGCACCTGCGGATGCTGGACACCCGGGACGCCCTGCACAGCTCGGTCGGCCGGCGGGTCGACCGGCTGCTCGCCCAGGAGCGGACCGCCGTCGCCGGACTGCTCGGGCTGCGGGCCGTCCGGTCGACGGTCGACCCCGCGCAGCGGCCGTTCGGGCCCGGCGCGGTCGAGCCCGCCCCCCGACAGCTCTCACCCGACCCGGACGGGACGCCCAACGGGCTCGCCGAGCCGGGCGACGCGCTGCTGCGCCAGGTCGCCGGGGACGCCCGGACCATCAGCCACGCCCTGGACGACGCCTGGCGGGCCGCCGACCGGCTCCGCTCGGGGCGACGCCGGGGCGCCGACGGCCGGCCGCTGCGCCGTCCCGTCGCCCGGGACGTCGTCGAACAGGACGGCGAGCTGGTCCTCGCCCGGACCGCCATCGGCGCCCGCCCCGACCCGAGCCTGTCGCTGCGGGTCGCCGCCGCCGCGGCCAGCGCCCGGCTGCCGATCGCCCGGGCCACCTGCGAGTGGCTCGCCGCGTACTGCCCGCCGCTGCCGACCCCGTGGCCGCCGGCCGCCCGGGCCGCGCTGATCACCCTGCTCGGCGCCGGTACCGGCCTGGTCGGCACCTGGGAGACCTGCGACCGGTACGGCCTCGTCGACGGCTGGCTGCCGGAGTGGCCCCGGATGCGCAGCCTGCCGCAGCACAACCCGGTACACCGGTTCACCCTGGACCGGCACCTGGTGCAGGCCGCCGCCGAGGCGACCGGGTACGCCCGTGAGGTGGATCGGCCCGACCTGCTGCTGCTCGCCGCCTTCCTGCACGACGTGGGGAAAGGACTCGGCGGGGACCACAGCATCGTCGGGGCGCCGATCGCGGCCCGGATCGCCGCCCGGATCGGGCTGCCGCCGGCCGAGGTCGACCTGATCGAGCGGCTGGTCCGGCTGCACCTGCTGCTGCCCGAGGTGGCGACCCGGCGGGACCTCGCCGACCCGGTCACCATCGCAGGCGTGGCCGACGCGGTGCAGGACACCGGCACGCTGAGCCTGCTGCACGCACTGGCCCAGGCGGACGCGAAGGCGACCGGGCCGGCCGCCTGGTCGGACTGGAAGGCCCGGTTGATCGCCGAACTGGTCCGCCGGGTGCACACCCGGCTCGACACCGGTCAGCTTCCCGAGCCGCCGACCCCGGACCCGGCGCTGGTGGCGGGGCCGCTGCCGGCCGTACACCTGGAGGGGGACCGGGTGGCGGTGGCCGCGGCGGACCGGCGCGGCCTGCTCGCCGCGGTCGCCGGATGTCTGGCCCTGCACCGGCTGGAGGTGCTGGCCGCCGACGCCAGCATGGTCGAGGAGACCGCCCTGGTCGAGTTCCTGGTCCAGCCCCGCTACGGCACCCCGCCCGACCCGGTCGCCCTCGCCGCCGACCTGCGCCGGGCGGTCACCGGCGACGTCTCGGTGACCCAGCGGCTGCGCGGTCGCGCGCTGGCGGCCCGGGGCGGCGGCTCGCCACCCCGGGTGGTCTGGCACCGGGCCGCCGCCACCGACGCGGTGGTGCTGGAGCTGCGCGCCGCCGACGCGGGCGGCCTGCTCTACCGGGTCGCCAGCGCCCTGGACGAGGCCGGCGCGCAGGTCCGGGCCGCCCGGATCTCCACCCTCGGCGGTGACGTGGTCGACGCCTTCTACCTCGTCGGAAGCTGGCCGGACGAGGCCGAGCGGGACCGGGTCGAGGCCGCCGTGCTGTCCGCCGCCGGCTGACCGCCCGCCCCGGCCCTGGACCGGGGCTGGTCTCGCCTCCGGCGGTGGGGCGGTCCCGGCACTACGTCAGCGGGCGTAGCCGGAGGGCCGCTCGCCGGACGACGCCGCCGGGCCCGCCGGGCGGGATCGTCGGGGGCATGACGGATATCCCACCCGAGCCGACCGGGCCGCCGCACCCGGTCGAGACCAGCGGCCTGAGCAAGCGGTACGGCGACCTCGTCGCCGTCGACTCGCTCGACCTCACCGTGCGGGCCGGCGAGGTGTACGGCTTCCTCGGCCCGAACGGCGCCGGCAAGACCAGTACCCTGCGGATGCTGCTCGGCCTCGTCCGGCCCACCGCCGGCACAGTCCGGCTGTTCGGCCGGCCACCCGGCGCACCCGGTCAACTGGACCAGGTAGGCGCGCTGATCGAGGGCCCGGCCTGCTACCCCTACCTCTCCGGCCGGGACAACCTGCGGGTGCTGGCCCGGTACGCCGGCACCCCGTCGATCCGGATCCGCACCGTGCTCGAACTGGTCGACCTCGCCGACCGGGCCGGCGACCGGTACGCCAGCTACTCGCTCGGGATGAAGCAGCGGCTCGGGGTCGCCGCCGCGCTGCTGAAGGACCCCCGGCTGCTGATCCTGGACGAGCCGACCAACGGGCTCGACCCGGCCGGGATGGCCGACATGCGCGCGTTGATCCGCCGGCTGGCGTCGGCCGGCTGCACCGTACTGCTCTCCAGTCATCTGCTCGGCGAGGTGCAGCAGGTCTGCGACCGGGTCGGAGTGGTCTCCCGGGGGCGGCTGGTGACCGAGAGCACCGTCGCCGACCTGCGCGGTACGGCCAGCCTGCGGGTGCTGGTCGAGCCGCTCGGCGCCGCCGAGGAGCGGGCCCGGGCGCTGCTCGGCCCGGACCGGGTCCGGGTGGTCGACGGCGGGCTCGACCTGGCGGTCGACCCGGACCAGGCCGCCCGGGTCAACACCGCGTTCGTCGAGGCGGGGCTGGCCGTACGCGAGCTGCGTCCCCGGGAACGCGACCTGGAGCAGGTGTTCTTCGAACTGACCGGCGGTACCGACGCCGCCGGTGCGCAGCGGAGCGAGGAGGTCGGACATGGCGTTCCGGCGACTTACTGACGTACTCGCCGCCGAGCTGGTTAAGCTGGTCCGCCGGCCGGCGAACTGGCTGCTGCTGGCGGTGGCCCTGGTGCTCAGCCTGACATTCACCTACCTGGTCCCGTACGCCGGCTATCTGGACGGCACCGACCCGGCCGGCGGGGGTACCGGGAACGTGCCGCCGACCGGTCCCGGTTCCGGCGGGGTGGCGGAGGCGGCCGGGGACGGGCTGGCCGCGCTGCTGCCGGCCGAACTGGTCGGCAACTCGATCGGCGGCCTGCCGATCTTCCTCGGTGCGATCATGCTGATCCTCGGCGTACTCACGGTCGGCGGCGAGTACGGCTGGGGCACCTGGAAGACCCTGTTCACCCAGGGACCGTCCCGGCTGGCCGGGTACGCCGGCAAACTCGGCACGCTGGCCGTGGCGACCCTGGGCACGGTACTCGCGATCTTCGTCTCGGGCGCCGCCGCCAGCGGGCTCGTCGCCGGGGTGGAGGGGCAGCCGGTGCACTGGCCGTCGCCGGCCGAGCTGGCCGTCGGGGTGGGCGCCGGCTGGCTGGTCGCGATGATGTGGGCGAGCTTCGGGGCGCTGTTGGCCGTACTGCTGCGCGGGGTGGCGCTGCCGGTCGGGCTGGGACTGGTCTGGCTGCTGGCCGTACAGAACCTGCTGGCCAGTCTCGCCGCGCCGCTGCTGGACTGGGTGGCGCAGGTGCAGAAGGGGCTGCCCGGACCGAACGCCGGATCGCTGGTCGCGGCGCTCGGCGCCGGCCCCGGTACGCCCGGGGTCGAGCAGGTCGTCGGCGGTGGGCAGGCGGCGCTGACCGTGGCCGGTTATCTGGTCGGGTTCGCGCTGCTGGCCGGTGCCCTGCTCCGTCGGCGTGACATCCTCTGAACCGATGACCCCGGAGGCTGGACCGATGACCCGGACGTTGCACCGATGACCCGGACACCCGGACCGCTGAGCCCGCCCGAGCCGGTGGCCGGAGCGGGGCGTGGCCGGTGGGTCTGGCTGGCGGACACGGCGCTGGCGGTCGGACTGTTCGCGATCACGGTGCCGGTGAGCACGGTGATCGGCCGGAACATGCCCGGTGCGGTCGAGGTGGACGGCTGGGGCTACGCGCTGATCGCGCTCGGCACGCTGAGTCTGGCGGTACGCCGCCGCTGGCCGCTGGGCACGCTGGCGGTCAACTCGCTGGCCGTCTCGACGTACCTGGTGGTCGGCTACCCGTACGGGCCGATGCTGCTCAGCTATCTGATCGCCGTCTACACGGTCGCGGCACACCTGCCGGTACGCCGGGCGGCGGTCGGCACCGCCGTGTCTCTGGTGGTGCTGCTGGCCCACACGGTGGTGTCGATCCGGGGTACCCCGGAGGGTCTGCTCGGGCTGGTGCCCGGCTCGGCCTGGGTGGCCGTACCGTTCGCGGTCGGCGCCACCGTCCGGGTCAACCGGCAGTCCGCCGCCCAGGCCCGGATCGAACAGGCCCGGCGGCTCGCCGACGACGAGCGGCTCCGGATCGCCCAGGAGGTGCACGACGTGGTCGGGCACGGGCTGGCCGCGATCAACATGCAGGCGGAGATCGCCCTGCACCTGCTGGCGAAGCGGCCCGAGCAGGCGGAGACGGCGTTGACCGCGATCAGCCGGACCAGTCGGGAGGCGCTGGACGAGTTGCGGGTGACCCTGTCGGTGGTCCGTCGGGACGCGGCGGTCGAGCGTGCGCCGGTGCCCGGACTCGACCAGGTGGCGGCGCTGACCGACCGGCTGCGCCGGTCCGGCCTGCCGGTCACGCTGGAGCTGACCGGTGAGCGTCGGCCGCTGGCGGTGGCGGTCGACCTGGCCGCGTACCGGGTGGTGCAGGAGTCGCTGACCAACGTGCTCCGGCACGCGGGCGCCGCCACCGCCATGGTGCGGATCGGGTACCTGCCGGCCGAGGTGACGGTCGAGGTGCTGGACACCGGACACGGCGGTGCGGGGGTGGCCGGGCCGGGTGCTGGGCACGGGCTGACCGGGATGCGGGAGCGGATCGGCGCGCTCGGCGGCGTCCTGGAGGTGGGGCCGCGTCCCGGGGGCGGGTTCCGGGTCTTCGCCCGGCTGCCCGCGCCGGCACGGGATTGACCGAGGACTACCGGGGAGGACAGCGGGATGACCGAGGAGAGCGCGGCGACGATCGGTGTGCTGATCGCGGACGACCAGGACCTCGTCCGGCTGGGCCTGCGCGCCCTGGTGGAGAGCGAGCCGGATCTGCGGGTGGTGGGTGAGGCGGCCGACGGGCTGGACGCGCTGGCGGTGGCCCGCCGGGAGCGCCCCGACGTGGTGCTGATGGACGTCCGGATGCCGGGGATCGACGGCATCGAGGCGACCCGGCGAATCGTGGCGGATCCGGAACTGGCCGGAACCCGGGTGGTGGTGCTGACTACCTTCGAACTCGACTCGTACGTCTTCGAGGCGCTCCGGCACGGCGCCAGCGGCTTCCTGACCAAGGACACCAAGCCGGTCGAGCTGCTCCGGGCGATCCGGCTGGTGGCCGGCGGCGAGGCGCTGCTCTCCCCGTCGGTCACCCGGCGGGTGGTCCGGGAATTCGCCACCCGGCCGTCCCGGGTACTCCGCCCGCACCCTCGGCTGGACACCCTGACCGACCGGGAGCGGCAGGTGGTGGGGCTGGTCGGCGAGGGGCTGAGCAACGACGAGATCGGCGGGCGGCTGCTGGTCAGCCCGGCCACCGCGCGTACCCACGTCAGCCGGGCGATGGTCAAGCTGGGCGCCCGGGACCGGGCCCAACTGGTCGTGTACGCGTACCAGTCGGGCCTGGTCGAGCCCTGACCCGGCCGGCACGGCCCCGACCGGCCCGGCCCGGCGCCTGGGCCGGGCGGGGTGGGGTTCCCCGCGAGACTGTCGAGCTGCCCCGTTCGCGCACCCGCACCCCGCTCGCGGCTCCGGGCGGGGTGGAGGCGCCGGAGGATGTGGGCGGCTACCCTTGCGGTGGCCGGGCACCCGTGTCTCGGCCATGCCATGCTCGGGTAAATACGACAAACGGGATGCTGCGCCGTGTTTGACACTTTGAGTGACCGCCTGTCCGGGATCTTCACCAAGCTGCGTGGCAAGGGCCGCCTCACCGACGCCGACATCGACGCCACCGCCCGGGAGATCCGGCTCGCGCTGCTGGAGGCGGACGTCGCCCTGCCCGTGGTCAAGTCCTTCATCACCAGTGTGAAGGAGCGGGCCCGGGGCGCCGAGGTGTCGCAGGCGCTCAACCCGGCGCAGCAGATCATCAAGATCGTCCACGAGGAACTCGTCACCGTGCTCGGCGGCGAGAACCGGCGGCTCCAGTTCGCCAAGCAGCCGCCCACCGTGATCATGCTCGCCGGTCTCCAGGGTTCCGGTAAGACCACCCTGGCCGGCAAGCTGGCCGGCTGGTTGAAGGGGCAGGGCCACCAGCCGCTGCTGGTCGCCGCCGACCTCCAGCGGCCGAACGCCGTCAACCAGTTGCAGGTGCTCGGCGGCAGGGCCGGGGTCGAGGTCTTCGCGCCGGAGCCGGGCAACGGGGTCGGTGACCCGGTCCAGGTCGCCAAGGCGTCGCTGGAGCACGCCCGGCGGGCCGCCCGGGACATCGTCATCGTGGACACCGCCGGCCGGCTCGGTATCGACGCCGAGATGATGGCGCAGGCCGCCGCGATCCGGGACGCCGTCGACCCGGACGAGGTCATCTTCGTCATCGACGCGATGGTCGGCCAGGACGCGGTACGCACCGCCGAGGCGTTCCGGGACGGCGTCGGGATCACCGGCGTGGTCCTCTCCAAGCTCGACGGCGACGCGCGCGGTGGTGCCGCGCTCTCCGTACGGCAGGTCACCGGCCAGCCGATCCTCTTCGCCTCCACCGGCGAGAAGCTGACCGACTTCGACGTCTTCCACCCGGACCGGATGGCCAGCCGGATCCTCGGGATGGGCGACGTGCTCACGCTGATCGAGCAGGCCGAGCAGGCCTTCGACGCCGATCAGAAAGAGAAGATGACCGCCAAGCTGATGGGCGGCGAGCAGTTCACCCTGGAGGACTTCCTCGACCAGCTCATCGCCGTACGCCGGATGGGCCCGATCGCGAACGTCCTGGCCATGATGCCCGGGATGGGGCAGATGAAGGACCAGTTGGCCGAGGTCGACGACAAGCACTTCGACAAGGTGACCGCGATCATCCGCTCGATGACCCCGGGCGAGCGGACCAACCCGAAGGTCATCAACGGCTCGCGGCGGGCACGGATCGCGAACGGCTCCGGCGTCACCGTGATGGACGTCAACCAACTGCTCAACCGCTTCGCCGAGGCGCAGAAGATGATGAAGCAGATGGGCGGCATGATGGGCCTGCCCGGCGGCCGGCGGAAGGCGACCAAGTCGCCGAAGAACAAGCGCAAGGGCACCAAGGGCGGCAACCGGCCCCGGGTCGGCGGCCCGGCCGGCGGGTTCCCGGGCGGCATGCCGCAGTTGCCGCCGGGGCTGGACCCGAGCGCACTCCAGGGCGGGCAGGGCCTGCCGCCCGGGTTCAAGTTGCCGAAGCTCGACTTCAACAAGTTCACCAAGCGCCCGGACGACGACAAGGGCCGCTGACGGACAGAGTGTCCGTCGACGGGGACAGTGGGCGATAGCCTGAGCGCGTAGGGTGACGGCGTCACTGGGAAGGAGTGGTCATGACCGCGGCGCCGATGCTGCCGGAGCGGCAGGAGTGGACGGTTGACGACCTCGGCGAGCTGCCGAAGGACCTTCCGTACGAACTGATCAACGGAAGGTTGATCGTGCCGTCCCCCACCCACCTGCACCAGGACCTCTGTGTCCGCATCCTGCTTGCGTTAGAGGCGAACTGCCCGCCGGAGTACGTGGTCAGCATCGACCTCTCGATGCGGGTCGACCGGCGCAACGAGCCCCGGCCCGACGTGGTGGCACTGCGCCCCGAGCACATCACCCGCAGCCCGGTCCCGGTCGAGGACGCGATCCTCGCGGTCGAGGTGATCTCGCCGGACTCCACCTTCCGCGACATGTACGACAAGGCGCGGGTCTACGGCCACGCCGGTGTGCCGACCTACTGGGTGGTCGACCCGCTGCACGAGCGGATGACGCTTACCGAGTTCGTGCTCGGGCCGACCGGCGAATACGAGCCGGCGGCGCACACCGACGACGTCTTCCACACCGAGCGTCCCTGGAAGGTGACCGTCGACCTGCCGGCCCTGACCACCCGTTGGGTCGGCCTCCGGGGCCGCGCGGAGGCGTGACGCGGCGACCCTGGCCGGCCATGGTCGGCGCGGCAACCGTGGCCGGCGCGGTCGGCACGGGCCGTCAAGCGGTGACTTCCGTCGGGGCGGGACGGGGCGCGGCGGGCCGCCGAGGCTCGATCGGGTAGGAATGTGCCCATGGCGCTGCACGTACGAGGGGTCGTGCTCCCGGACGACGAGGTCCGCGACCTGTGGCTGGTCGGTGACCGGGTCACCTTCACCCCGGTTCCCGGGGCGGTGACGGTGGCCGACCGGGGCTTCGTGCTGCCGGGTCTGGTCGACGCGCACTGCCATCCGGGGATCGCACCGGGTGCGCGGCCGATCAGTTCGCTGGATCAGGCCCGTGAACTGGCCCGAATCGACCGGGACGCCGGGGTGCTGGCGATTCGGGACGCCGGTTCGCCGTTCCCGTACCCGGAGTTGGAGGACGAGCCGGACCTGCCGCGACTGGCCCGCGCCGGCCGGCACATCGCGCCGCCGAAGCGTTACCTGCGGGACATCGCGGTGGAGGTCGAGCCGGCCGACGTACCGGCGGCGGTGGCCGAGCAGGCCCGGGCCGGCAACGGCTGGGTCAAGTTGGTCGGCGACTGGATCGACCGGAACGTCGGTGACCTGGCGCCGTCCTGGGAGCCGGAGACGGTGGCCGCCGCGATCGCCGCCGCACACGCGGCCGGGGTCCGGGCGGCGGTGCACACCTTCTCCGAGGCGGCGGTCGAGGTGATGGTCCGGGCCGGGGTCGACTCGGTCGAGCACGGTACCGGGGTCAGCCTCGACCTGGTCGACGAGATGGCCCGGCGGGGCACCGCCCTGGTGCCGACGATGATCAACATCGCCACCTTCGGCGAGATCGCGGAGCGGGCCGGGGCGAAGTTCCCCGGGTACGCCAAGCACATGCTCGCGCTCCGCGACAACTTCCCGACCGTGGTCCGGGCGGCGTACGAGGCCGGGGTGCCGGTCTACGTCGGCACCGACGCGGGCGGCGGGATCGACCACGGGCTGGCGGCGGAGGAGATGCTGCTGCTGCACCAGCAGGCCGGGATGCCCGCCGTCGACGTACTGGCCGCCGCCTCCTGGCGGGCCCGGGACTGGCTCGGCTTTCCCGGCCTGGTCGAGGGCGGCCTCGCCGACCTGGTGGTCTACGCCGACGATCCCCGCACCGACCTGCGGGTGGTACGCGCACCGCAGCGCATCGTGCTGCGCGGCCGGGTGCTGCGCTGACGGCCGGAACGTCGGAACTCCGCCGTCGGTAGCAGGCCGGACGCGTCGGTCCTGCGGTCGGCGCCTAAGATGTGCCCTCATGGCACGCGTGCTCACTCCCCGTGCGGAGGACTTTCCCCGCTGGTACCAGGACCTGATCGCCAAGGCGCAGCTCGCCGACAACGGCCCGGTGCGGGGGACCATGGTCATCCGACCGGCCGGCTACGCCATCTGGGAGCGCATGCAGGCCGAGATGGACGCCCGGATCAAGGTCGCCGGTGCGGAGAACGCGTACTTCCCGCTCTTCATCCCGGAGAGCTACCTGCGCCGCGAGGCACAGCACGTCGAGGGCTTCTCGCCGGAGCTGGCGGTGGTCACCCACGGTGGCGGCAAGCAGCTCGCCGAGCCGGTCGTGGTGCGGCCGACCAGTGAGACGGTGATCGGCGAGTTCATGGCGAAGTGGGTCGACTCGTACCGCGACCTGCCGCTGCTGCTCAACCAGTGGGCCAACGTGGTGCGCTGGGAACTGCGGCCCCGGGTCTTCCTGCGGACCAGCGAGTTCCTCTGGCAGGAGGGGCACACCGCGCACGCCGACGAGGCAGACGCGCGGGCGTACGCCCGGAAGATCCTGCACGAGGTCTACGAGGACTTCATGGTCGGCGTGCTCGGCATCCCGGTGCTGGTCGGGCTGAAGACCGCCCGGGAGCGGTTCGCCGGTGCCACCCGCACCTACACCCTCGAAGGCATGATGGGCGACGGCAAGGCGCTCCAGATGGGCACCTCGCACGAGCTGGGGCAGAACTTCGCCCGGGCCTTCGACATCACCTACACCTCGGCCGAGCGCACCGTCGAGCACGCCTGGACCACCTCGTGGGGCAGTTCGACCCGGATGCTCGGCGGGCTGATCATGTGCCACGGCGACGACAACGGGCTGCGGGTGCCGCCGAGGCTGGCGCCGGTGCAGGCGTACGTGATGGTGGTGAAGGCCGGGGACGGCGTCGCCGAGGCCGCCGCCAAGCTCTGCGACGCGCTGCGGGACGCCGGGGTCCGGGTCGCGCTCGACGACCGGGTCGACACCCCGTTCGGCCGCCGGGCCGTCGACGCCGAGCTGAAGGGCTATCCGGTACGCATCGAGCTCGGTCCCCGCGACCTGGCCGCCGGCAACGCGGTGCTGGTCCGCCGGACCACCGGTGCCAAGACCCCGGTCCCGGTGCCGGACGTGGTGGCCGGGGTGCTCGCCGCGCTCGACGCCGACCAGAAGGCGCTGCACGACGAGGCGCTGGCCCGACGGGAGTCGTACACCGTCTCGGTGGACTCGCTCGCCGAGGCGATCGAGGCGGCGGCGACCGGCTGGGCCCGGGTGCCGTGGTCCGCCGTCGGTGCCGAGGGCGAGGCGACCGCGAACAACCAGGGTGTGACGGTGCGCTGCCTGCGCCGGGCCGACGGTTCGGTGCCGGACTCCGAGGACGAGCCGGAGCTGACCGCCATCCTGGCCCGCTCCTACTGACCGGCCGGGCGTGACCGGAATGCGCTTCTCGCCGGGCCGGGTCGTCGTGCACCGCAACGTGCGGCGCGGCCAGATCGGCTGGGTCCGCCCGGCCCGGGTGGTCAGCGACGACGACCGTGGCCTGCTGCTCTGGGTCGCCCGGGGCACCCAGGTGGCGGCCGAGGTCGCCGAGGACGGGCGCGGGATGCGGATGATGCCGTTCACCGAGTGGGTCGGCTCGGCGTACCGGTTGCGCGTCGCCACCTGGGCCGGACCGCCGGTGTTGAAGTTCCTGCCGGCCGGCGCGGACCATTCGGTCTGGTTCTTCCGGGACGAGGCCGGCCGGTTCACCAACTGGTACGTCAACCTGGAGGAGCACGGCGTCCGCTGGGACGACGGCGACCTGGCCGGGGTCGACATGCTGGACCAGGACCTCGACGTGCTGGTCTGGCCGGACCACACCTGGGAGTGGAAGGACGAGGGGGAGTTCGCCGAGCGGCTCGCTCTTCCCGAGCACTACTGGGTCCCGGACCCGGCGGCGGTACGCGCCGAGGGCGAGCGGGTGATCAAGATCGCCGAGGCGGCGCAGTTCCCGTTCGACGGTACGTGGCTCGACTTCGTCCCCGACCCGGGCTGGACCGCGCCGACCCTGCCGCCCGGCTGGGACCGCCCACCGAAACGCTGAACGCGCCGTCCGGCGCGGCCGACGTCGGGCCTGAGGGTCGACGTGCCAGCCCGCGACTGTTCGACGGGCCGCCGTAGGGCGGGACGGGTCGGGCTGGGGGCCGGTGGGTCAGCCGGCCGTCGGCGTGGCGGGGGCGGAGAGCGGCAGGCTCGGCTGCTGGACGCCGGTGTAGGGGCGGCAGGAGGCCCGGACCACCAGCTCGGTCGGCAGCCGGATGTGCGTGTCGCGCTCGACGCCGCCGATCAGGTCGATGAGCAGACGCAGCGCCTCGGCGCCCATCCGTTGCAGCGGTTGCATGATCGTCGTCAGCGGCGGGTTGACCAGCGCCGACTCCGGTACGTTGTCGAAGCCGATCACGGAGAGATCTTCGGGTACCCGCAGACCCATGCTCCGGGCGACGTCGAGGGTGGAGATCGCGGAGAGGTCGTTTCCGGCGAATACCGCGGTCGGCCGGTCGGGGAGCGCGAGCAGTTCGGCGGCCGTACCGGCGGCGCTCTCGATCCGGAACCCGCCGACCCGGACCAGTCGTTCGTCCACCGGTACGTCGGCGTCGGCCATCGCCTTGCGGAACCCGGCCTCGCGCAGTCGGGCCGATTCGAGGTCGGAACGCCCGCTGATGTGCCCGATGCGGCGGTGCCCGAGCGAGAGCAGGTAGTTGGTCGCGAGTACGGCGCCGGCGAAGTTGTCGGAGTCGACGGTGGGCAGCCCGGACGGGCCGGTGTGCGGGTCGACGGCCACCACGTGGAAGCCCTGGTTGGTCTCGACCACGGTCGGCGTGACGATCACGGCACCGTCGATGAGCGTGCCGGAGAGCCGGGCCAGCGAGCGTCGTTCCCAGCCGATGGCGGTGCCGGCGCCGTCGCCGCCGGAGTACGCGAGGAGTTGGTAGCCGGTGCCGACGACCTCCCTGGACGCCCCCTTGAGCAGCTCGGTCGAGAACGGCTCGAACTCCGCGACCAGGATGCCGAGCACGTTGGTGCGGTGGCTGCGCAGGCTCTGTGCCCCGAGGCTCGCCTCGTACCCGAGCTGGTGGATGACCTGCTGGACGCGTTCCACTGTCGCCTGGGCCACCCCGTACCGGCCATTGACCACTTTAGATACGGTCGCGACCGAGACGCCGGCCGTACGGGCCACGTCCGACATCTTGACACGCTGCGGAAACGCCACGCCGACGATGATAGAGGGCTGCCGGCGGCCCATGACAGGGGAGTCGAAACCGTTATCGACAACGGTTGACACGGCGTTACGCGGCTGTAAAACTCCCCGTTCAGGTGATTACCGCGACTGATAGTCGAGGAGACATTCGATGGCGATGAAAGGCCGCGCGGGCACCGTCCTGGCGCTGCTTACGACCAGCGCACTCCTTGCTGCCGGATGTAGCGGCGGCGGTGACGAAGCGCCCGCTGAGGAAGAGCTCTACAAGAACCCGGTCACGCTGACCTGGTGGCACAACGCCTCCCAGGACGGGCCCGGCAAGACTTACTGGGAGAAGGTCGCCAAGGACTTCTCCACCCTCCACCCGACCGTCACGGTCCAGATCGAGGCGATCGAGACCAACCAGCTCCAGCGCACCCGGCTCCCCGCCGCCCTGCTCACCACCGACCCGCCGGACATCTTCCAGGCGTGGGGCGGCGGCGAGATGCGCGAACAGGTCGAGGCCGACTACCTCAAGGACATCACCGACCAGGTGAAGACCGAGGTCGGCAACATCGGCAGCGCGGCCGAGATCTGGGCGGTGGAGGGCAAGCAGTACGGCCTGCCGTACCGGATGGGCATCGAGGGCATCTGGTACAACAAGGACATGTTCGCGCGGGCGGGCATCGCCGCCCCGCCGACCACGTTCGAGGAGCTGAACGCGGCCGTCGCCAAGCTCAAGGCGATCAACGTCGTCCCGATCGCCCTCGGTGCCGGCGACAAGTGGCCCGCCGCGCACTGGTGGTACAACTTCGCCCTGCGCGCCTGCTCGGTCGACACCCTGAAGAAGGCCTCCACCGAGGCCGTCTTCGACGACCCGTGCTTCGTGAAGGCCGGCACGGACCTGAAGACCTTCATCGACACGACCCCGTTCCAGCCCAACTTCATCGCCACCCCGGGCCAGAACGACCCGACCAGCGCCAACGGACTGCTGGCCAACGGCAAGGCCGCGATGGAGCTGATGGGTGACTGGAACAAGGGCACCCTGGAGACCGTCGCCGCGGACAAGGCGGCGCTGGCCAAGTTCCTCGGCTGGTTCCCCGTACCGGCGATCACCAACTCCGCCGGCGACCCGAAGGCGGCGCTCGGCGGTGGTGACGGGTTCGCCTGCGCCAAGAACGCTCCGGCCGAGTGCGTCGAGTTCCTCAAGTACATCGTCAGCCCCGAGGTGCAGAAGGGCTACGCCGAGACCGGCACCGGCCTGCCCGTCGCCAAGGGCGCGGAGACCGGCGTCGCGGACCCGGCGCTGAAGTCGATCCTGGAGGCCACCTCCGGGGCGACCTACGTGCAGCTCTGGCTCGACACGGCCTTCGGCAGCACGGTCGGCAACGCGATGAACGACGCGATCGTCGCCATCTTCGCCGGCACCGGCAACCCGCAGCAGGTCGTCGACGCCATGAAGGCGGCCGCACGCAAGTGACCGCTACCAATCCCACCCTGAACCCCGCCGGTGGCGCGTCCGCGCCGCCGGCGGGGGTCCGGCCCGCCCGGAGGCGGACGTCCTCCCGCGCGGCCGAGAGACGTCGCAAGTGGTACGAGATCATCGGGCTGACGACACCCGCCGTCATCGTCTACGTGATGTTCGTGCTGGTGCCGATGGGCTTCGCCGTCTACTACAGCCTGTTCCGGTGGCGGGGTGTCGGACCGCCCACCGAGTTCGTCGGCTTCGACAACTACGTCCTCGCCTTCGAGGACCCGATCTTCCTCGACGCGCTGCGCAACAACGCCATCATCGTGGTCGGGTCGCTGTTGATCCAGGGTCCCGTCGCGCTGGCGGTCGCCCTGCTGCTCAACCGTCGGTTCCGTGGGCGCACCCTGTTCCGGCTGCTGGTCTTCGTGCCGTACGTGCTGGCCGAGGTCACCGTCGGCATCATGTGGAAGCTGATCCTGACCGACGGCGGGACGCTCGACGCGCTGATGCGGTCGCTGGGACTCGGCGGCATGGTGCAGGCGTGGCTCGCCGACCTCGACGTCGTGATCTGGACGCTGCTCTTCGTCCTCACCTGGAAGTACGTCGGCTTCGCCATCATCCTGCTGCTCGCCGGCCTGTCGAACGTGCCGCACGAGCTGACCGAGGCCGCCTCGATCGACGGCGCGAGCTGGTGGCAGATCCAGCGCCACATCACGCTTCCGCTGCTCGGCCCGACGATCCGGATCTGGATGTTCCTGTCGATGATCGGCTCGTTGCAGGTCTTCGACGTGATCTGGGTGACCTCGGTACCCGCGGTACGGTCGCTCGGCGCCTCGGCCACCATGGCGACGTACATGGTCGACAACGGCTTCTTCGCCCGGCTCTGGGGCTACGGCAACGCGGTGGCCGTGATCCTGTTCGTCATCTCCTTCGTCGCGGCGCTGCTGTTCCAGCGCTTCTTCCTGCGCCGTGACATCGAGGGTGCCATCACCACCAGAAGGGTGAAATGACCGTGGCCGCGAACGGAGTACTGCCCCGGCCGTCCAGGCGCCGCCCCCCGGTGACCTGGGGCAACCCGCTCACCTACGGGCTGGCGCTGGCGGTCGCGGCCGTGTCGATCGCCCCGGTCGTCTACGTGATCGTCGGCGGTTTCCGCACCACGCCGCAGATCGTCGCGGACCCGGCCGGCCTGCCCGACCCGTGGGTCTTCGACAACTACGCGCGGGTACTGACCCAGAGCGACTTCTGGGGGCAGGCGTTCAACAGTGCGGTGATCGCCCTGGGTACCACCCTCGGCGTCGTGGTGCTCGGGGTCTGTGCGGCGTTCGTGCTCGCCCGGTACACCTTCCGGGGGCGCGAGGCGCTCTACACCTTCTTCACCCTCGGCCTGCTCTTCCCGGCCGGGGCGGCGATCCTGCCGCTCTACCTGATGCTGCGCGACCTGAACCTGATCAATTCCTACTACGCGGTGATGCTTCCGCAGATCGCGTTCGCGCTGCCGCTCACGATCGTGATCCTGCGCCCCTTCCTCGCCGCCATCCCACGCGAGTTGGAGGACGCCGCCGCGATCGACGGCACGGGCCGGCTCGGATTCCTCTGGCTGATCGTGCTGCCGCTGTCGCGGCCCGCGCTCGTCACGGTCGGGATCCTCGCCTTCGTGGCGAGCTGGAACGCGTTCCTGCTGCCGCTGCTCGTACTCGGCGACGTCAGCCTGCACACCCTGCCGCTGGGCGTACAGAACTTCTCCAGTCAGTACACCTCCGACACGGCGGGAATCCTCGCCTTCACGTCGCTGGCGATGCTGCCGGCACTGCTCTTCTTCACGTTCGCCGAGAAGCAGATCGTCGGTGGCCTCCAGGGCGCGGTCAAGGGCTGAGCGGCGGCGGTAGACGCTGGCCCTGGTCGGGGCCCGGAACGGGACGGACGGGGACTCTCCGGGCGGTGTCGACGGAGGGGACGGACAGGCACGTTCCGGGCGGTATCGACGGTGGCCCACGATGACCGAATTGGTCGGGCCGCCGTCGGGACGCCCGGAGCGGGTCGGGCCCGGCGATTTCGCCGTCCGGTGTCAGCTCTCCCGGCCGGGTCTGGCACAATGGGTCGCTGGTATCCGGCGCGCGTCCGGCGCCCTCTAACCCGGGCGCGTCGCCAGTCCATCGAGCAGTCCCCGGCCCAAACCCCACTGTGCCGGTCGGCTCTCACCCGCGCACCGCCCGTGTCCGGGACGGTGAGAATCGCAACAGGAGCGAACACACTGTGGCCGTAAAGATCCGGCTCCTGCGGATGGGTAAGATCCGCAACCCGCAGTACCGCATTGTCGTCGCCGACTCGCGCACCAAGCGCGACGGCCGGGCGATCGAGTTCGTCGGGATCTACCAGCCGAAGGAGCACCCTTCGGTGATCGAGGTCAAGTCGGAGCGCGTGCAGTACTGGCTCTCTGTCGGCGCCCAGCCGAGTGAGGCCGTCCAGCGCCTGCTGGAGAAGACCGGCGACTGGCAGAAGTTCAAGGGCCTGCCGGCCCCGCCGCCGCTGCTGGTGGCGCCGGAGCGGGCCGACCGCACGGCGGCCTACGAGGCCGAGGCGAAGGCGGCGGCCGGGCTGACCGAGCCGGCTGCCAAGCCGGCGAAGAAGGCGGCCAAGGCGGCGCCCGCCGAGACCCCGAAGACCGAGGAGCAGGCCGGTGCGGACTCCGGCGAGCAGGCCTGACGTGGCGCTCCGGCCGGCGCTCGAACACCTGGTCAAGGGCATCGTCGACCACCCGGACGACGTACGGGTGCGGATGGTCGACTCCCGGCGCGGCAAGCGCCTGGAGGTGCGGGTGCACCCCGAGGACCTGGGCACGGTGATCGGCCGCTCCGGCCGTACCGCGAAGGCGCTGCGCCAGGTGATCGGGTCCATCGGTGGCCGTGGGGTACGCGTCGACATCGTCGACTCGTACTGATCCGCGGATCCCGATGCTCCTGATCGTCGGCCGGATCGGCCGTCCGCACGGTGTCCGCGGTGAGGTGACCGTGGAGGTGCGGACCGACGATCCCGAGGCACGATTCGCCGCCGGGACGGTGTTGCGCACCGACCCGGCGGCGTCGCCCGGCACCGGCGCGGCGGTCCCGCCCCCGGTTACCGGAGCGGGTGAGCTGTTCCGGGTGCCGGAGCAGCTCACCGTCGAGGCTGCCCGGTGGCACCAGAACCGACTCCTGCTCGCCTTCGACGGAATCTACGACCGTGACGTCGCCGAGGCGCTCCGGGGCACCCTGCTCTGGGTGGACAGCGCGGAGGTGCCGCCGCCGGACGACCCCGACGAGTTCAACGACCACCAGTTGGTCGGGCTGGCGGTGGTCACCCCGACCGGCGAGTCGCTCGGCGAGGTGGCCCGGATCGACCACGCCCCCGCCTCCGACCTGCTGGTGCTGCGCCGCCCGGACGGGCGTACCGGGCTGATCCCGTTCGTCAAGGCGATCGTCCCGGAGGTGGACCTGGCCGCCGGCCGGGTGGTCGTGGACGCTCCGCCCGGCCTGCTGGACCTGTAGGGCCGGTCCCGTCGCGTCGACGCGGAACTGTGAACGACGCGGCGTGCGGGTGCGGGAACGATGGAAGGTGCCGTTGCTGATGCGCGTCGACGTGGTGTCGATCTTCCCGGAATACCTGGCGCCGCTGGAGCTGTCCCTGATCGGCCGGGCCCGGGCGGCCGGCGTACTCGACGTCGCCGTGCACGACCTGCGGACCTGGACCTCCGACGTGCACCGTACGGTCGACGACACCCCGTACGGCGGCGGGCCGGGCATGGTGATGCGGCCGGAGCCGTGGGGGCAGGCGCTGGACGCCCTGGTGCCGGCCGGCCGGGAGTCCGGGGTGCGGTTGCTGGTGCCCGGCCCGGCGGGGGTCCGGTTCGACCAGGCGCTGGCGCACGAGCTGGCCGCCGAGTCGCACCTCCTCTTCGCCTGCGGCCGGTACGAGGGAATCGACCAACGGGTACTCGAGCACGCCGCCACCCGGATGCCGGTCACCGAGGTCTCGCTCGGTGACTACGTGCTCTTCGGCGGCGAGGTCGCGGTCCTGGTGATCATGGAAGCGGTGACCCGTCTGCTGCCCGGGGTGCTCGGCAACGCCGACTCGCTCGCCGAGGAGTCCCACGCGCACGGGCTGCTGGAGGCGCCGGTCTACACCAAGCCGCCGAGCTGGCGCGGCCAGGACGTACCGGAGATCCTCCGCTCCGGCGACCACGGCCGGATCGCCCGGTGGCGGCGCGACCAGGCGCTGATCCGGACGGCGGGGCGCCGGCCCGACATGCTCGCCGCGCTGCCGGCGGCGGAGTTGGACAAACGGGATGTCGCCACGTTGACCGGGGCCGGATTTCAGCCTCCGGTCGACGATATGGCAAAGTAGGGGGGTTGCCGCAGCCGCCCGTGCCACGGACGGCTGCGAGGATCTCCGCCGGAGTCGTGATCGTGGGCCTCGTCGTGGAGATCAGAATCACCATCCGCGCGCCGACGCCCGGCGCCGTGAGCCTTCAAGGATGCAGCGATGAACACCCTGGACGCCCTCGACGCCCAGTCGCAGCGGACCGACGTGCCCGACTTCCGGGCCGGTGACACCGTCAAGGTGCACGCCCGAGTCATCGAGGGCAGCCGGTCCCGGGTCCAGGTCTTCGAGGGTGTCGTCATCCGGCGCCACGGGGCGGGCCTGCGGGAGACCTTCACCGTTCGCAAGATCAGCTTCGGGGTCGGGGTGGAGCGGACGTACCCGATCAACAGCCCGGGTATCGACCGGATCGAGGTCGTGGTCCGTGGTGACGTACGCCGGGCCAAGCTCTACTACCTGCGTGAGCTGCGCGGCAAGAAGGCGAAGATCAAGGAGAAGCGCGAGAAGCGGGTCGGCTGACCCCTCCGGCCGGTCGCGCCGGGTCGATCGCGGGGATGCCGTCCCGTCGAACGCCGACTACGCTGGCCACACGGGCAGACGCGAGCCGTGGCAACCCCGGCATGTGCCGGGGTTGTGTGGCACCCCCGCGCTACCGCTCGCGGTCGTCGTCATCGCACCACCGGTTGACGGCGCTGTATCTCGGGACCGGGGAGTTGCGTGGTGCGTAGGGTGGACGATGCGGACGATGTCGAGCCATGGCGTCGCCGGACCCGACGAGCCCGCCGTTCGCGTAAGCAGATGCCACTGTGGCAGGAGCTTCCGCTCCTGCTGATCGTGGCCTTCTGCCTGGCGGTCCTGATCCGCACCTTCCTCCTCCAGGCGTTCTTCATCCCCTCGGGGTCCATGGAGGACACTCTGCTGATCGGCGACCGGGTCCTGGTCAACAAGGTCGTCTACGACATCCGCGACCCGGTGCGCGGCGAGGTCGTGGTGTTCCGGGGTACGGCCGCCTGGGCGCCCGAGGTGCGGGACGAGCCCGACCCGGGTTTCGTGGCCAAGCTGGGCCGCACCATCGGGGACCTGGTCGGGGTGAGCCGGCCGGGCGAGAAGGACTTCATCAAGCGGGTCGTCGGGTTGCCCGGTGACCGGGTGAAGTGCTGCGACGACCAGGGTCGGGTGACCGTCAACGGCGCCCCGCTCGACGAGCCGTACGTGCTGGAAAACTCGCCGCTGGACGTCCCGCCGAACCGCCAGGAGTGCCGGTCGCGGCGGTTCGACGAGGTGGTGGTCCCGCAGGGGCAGATCTTCGTGATGGGTGACCACCGGCTGGTGTCGCAGGACGCGCGTTGTCAGGGGCCGGTACCGATCGAGAACGTCATCGGCCGGGCCTTCGTGATCGTCTGGCCGTTCGGCCACTGGGCCTCGCTGCCGGTGCCGGACACCTTCGACCAACTGCCGAAGCCGGTGGCGGCGTCCGCCACCGACGAAACCTCCGGCGAAAGTCCGAAAAACGGCGCGAACACGGGAGAAATAGCAATTGCGATGCCAATCTTGGGCTCTCTGCTCTTTACCGCGCGTTCCCGACGCTCTCCCGGGACTCGGCATCGTAGGCTCCACCCGTGATTGACGAGCACGAGCAGACCGACAAGTCCAAGCCCCGCAGCTCGTTCTGGCGGGAGCTGCCCATCCTGGTGGGCGTGGCCATTCTGGTCGCGGTGCTGGTCCGGGCATTCGTCCTGCAGACCTTCTACATCCCGTCGCCGTCGATGGAGCACACCCTCGACATCTACGACCGGGTGCTCGTCAACAAGCTGGTCTACGACTTCCGGTCGCCGCACCGGGGCGAGATCATCGTCTTCAAGGCACCCACCCAGTGGACCGGCAATCCCAAGGGCGAGGACTTCATCAAGCGGGTCATCGGCGTCGGCGGGGACCGGGTGGTCTGCTGCGACCCGGAGGACCGCCTGATGATCAACGGGCAGTCGCTGGACGAGCCGTACATCTTCACCGAGAACGGCGTCAGGGATCCGGCGGCCGACGAGGAGTTCGACATCACCGTGCCGCCGGGGCGGCTCTGGGTGATGGGCGATCACCGGTCCGCCTCGGGCGACTCGTTGGAGCACTGGCAGCAGAGCCGCAAGGACATCCAGCTCGCGACCATACCGGAGGAGTCGGTGGTGGGCCGGGCCTTCACCGTCTTCTGGCCGGTCGGCCGGGCCACCTGGCTCTCCGTACCCGATCCCTACGGCGCGATTCCCGATCCGCAGGGCTGACCGGGTTGGACGCCGTGGGGCTGACCGTGCCGGCCGCGACGTGCGGCCGGCGGCCGGTCCGGCACCCGCGCGGCTAGGCTGACCGGGTGACCGTGTTCACCGCCCGCCAGGCAGCCCGGATACTCCTGGTCGACGCCGAGGGGCGGGTGCTGCTCTTCCACGGTTGGGATCCGGCCCGCCCCGAACACCGCTACTGGTTCACCCCCGGCGGCGGACTGGACGACGACGAGACAGCGGCGGACGCCGCCGCCCGGGAACTGGCCGAGGAGACCGGGCTGCGGCTCACCCCGGCCGAGCTGGGCGAGCCGGTACGCCGGGAGGTGGCCGAGTACAGCTTCGGCGGTCAGTGGTACCGCCAGGAACAGCAGTTCTTCCTCGCCCGGGTCGCCGCCTGGGCGGTCGACACGACCGGGTTCGACGCGATCGAGCAGGACACGATCGACACGCACCGCTGGTGGACGATCGACGAGTTGGCCCGGACGACGGAACGGTTCTATCCGACCGACCTGCCCGAGCTGCTACGCCGGGCGCTGGAGAGCGAGTAGCGGTGCTGACCCCACCCCGTACGGTGATCCGCCGCGAGGGCGGAATCTACGCCATGGAACGTGCCCTGCGGCGACGAGGCTTTCCGCACGTGGCCGGGGCGGACGAGGCGGGTCGGGGTGCCTGCGCCGGTCCGCTGGTGGCCGCCGCGGCGGTGCTGCCGGACGGCCGGCGGGGCGAGATCGAGGGGCTGGCCGACTCGAAGCTGCTCACCCCGGCCACCCGGGAGCGGATCTACGCCGAGGTGGTCGACCGGGCACTCGCGTACGCCGTGGTGGTCATCCCGGCGGTGGAGGTCGACGCCCGAGGGCTGCACGTGTGCAACCTGGCGGCGATGCGGCGGGCGCTGGCCTCCCTCGCCGTCGTGCCGGACTACGTGCTGACCGACGGGTTCGGGGTGGACGGGCTGGGTGTGCCGGGGCTGGCCGTCTGGAAGGGTGACCAGGTCGCCGCCTGTGTCGCGGCGGCGAGCGTGCTGGCCAAGGTCACCCGAGACCGGATCATGGTGGAGCTGGACGACCAGCACCCCGGGTACGGTTTCGCCGAGCACAAGGGATACATCACCGCCGAGCACAGCGCCGCACTGGAACGTCACGGCCCGTGTCCGGAACATCGCTTCTCGTACGTCAACGTCGCGACCGTCTCCGGCCGGGTCGGTCGGCCGCCGCGCTCCCGCCGGCCGGCGCACCTCGCCGGGAACGAGTCGATGGCGCACGGGGACCGGGCAGGGAGTACCGTCGGCGTGGCGTTGGGCGAGCGGCTTCGACGGTCAGCGTTGGTGGGGGAAGATGTGGCCATGGAAGGCGGAGTGGGATGAGCGCGGAAGATCTCGAGAAGTACGAGACCGAGATGGAGCTGCAGCTCTATCGGGAGTACCGCGACATCGTTCGCCAGTTCTCCTACGTCGTGGAGACCGAGCGGCGGTTCTACCTGGCGAACCAGGTCGACCTGCATGTCCGCAACTCTGACGGTGAGGTCTACTTCGAGGTGGAAATGCACGATGCGTGGGTCTGGGATATGTATCGACCGGCGCGCTTCGTGAAAAATGTCCGAGTAATGACGTTCAAGGACGTCAACGTCGAAGAACTCGAAAAGCCGGACATCTCCCTTCCCGCTGATTCTGGATTCGGCGGTTGATCGTCATTGCTCCTCGACCTGCCGGTCGCCCCGGCAACCGCCGGCCCGGCGGCATGGCGGACGTCCCGATAGCCGACAACCCGAGCGAACGCCGCCTGCACGCGTAGCGCCGGCTCGCCGTGCCCGGACCGTCGGCTGGTCGGGGCTGACCGGCCGACCGCCCCGCAGTCGTCCCGAAAGTTGTGCTCCGGCCCGGCGACTGATCGCCCGCCATCCCCCGACCGGCGGCTGACCGCCCCGAACCCGGTGTTTCGGACCCGGCGGCGCGACGATCGACCGGGGTGAGCCGCCGCGCCGCCCTGCCGCCGCCAGCCCTAGAGATCGTCGGTGACCACGACCTCCACCCGCTGGACGAGATTGTTCGCGAAGCCACCCCGGTTCCACGGCTGGGTGATCGGCTGGGTACGCCCGGACGCGTCGGTGGCCCGCGCACCCAGCACGTACCGGCCGGGGGTCGCCGGCCACTCGTACCGCCAGCCGCGCCATGCCCAGCGCTCGTCGACGGTCGGGCCGCCGTTGCCGAGCTGGGCGCTGGCGTTGTCGGACGTCGTGGACCTGGCGGCCGGCGTCGTGGACCCGGCCAGCTCGCCGTCCGGCGTCGTAGGCCCCGCCGAACCGGCGCCTGACCCGTTGGCGGCGCCCGATTCGTTGAGGGTGTTCGACCCGTTGGCGGAGGTCGATTCGTTGGCGGCGCCCCACTCGTTGGCGGAGCCCGACCGGTCGGCCGGACCGGCCGGGTCGAGGGTGGCGGGGACCCAGGTGACACCCCCGTCCGTGGTCACCTCGACAGCGGTCACCGGAGCATGCCCGGACCAGGCCCGACCCTGCACCGTGCACGGACCCGGCCGGACCACCCGGATCCGGGACATGAAGTCCGGAAAGCCGGGCGGCTGGACCAGCGCCCGTGGCTCGATCCGGGTGACCGGAACGCCCGGGTCGTCGGCCGAGGTGCGCAGCCGGTACGCCACCGCGTTCTGGTAGCCGTCGAACTCCCGGTCGAGCACGCTGATCCGGGTCAACCACTTGACGTGCGCCATGCCGTACCAGCCGGGCACCACCAGGCGCAGCGGCGCTCCGTGCTGCGGGAGCAGCGGTACGCCGTTCATCTCGTACGCCAGCAGCACCTCCTCGCGCAGCGCCTCGGACACCGGCAGTCCGCGCTGGTAGTCCTGCTCGACGCCGCGTTCCACCCCGTGGTCGGCGCCGGTGAACACCACGTCGACGGCGTCCGCCGCGAGCCCCGCCTCACGCAGCAGCGGCGCCAGCGGTGTGCCGGTCCACTCGGCGGTGCCGACCGCCTCGGAAAGCCACGGCTGGCTCACCGGCCGAGGTGTCAACAACGCCCGACCGTTGCCGGCGCACTCCAGGGTGACCCGCCGGGTGACCCGGGGCCGGGCACGCAGGTCGGCGAGGCTGAAGGTCAGCGGCCGGTCGACCCGGCCGTCGATGGTCAGCAGATGCCGGTCGGCGTCCAGGTCGGGGATGTCGTAGTGGATGAGCAGGTAGTGCAGGCCCACCGGGGTGACGTCGTAACGGAGTGCCTCCAGCGGAAGCGCGTGGTTGCGTGCGGCGAGGCCCAGCTCCTCGAGGCTGATGCCCTCGTCCGCATCGGCCACCCGGGAAGGCCGGCTCACGTCGTCCACTGTGGTCATCGCCGCTCCTCGTGCCGGTGACGGGCGTGATCCCGCCTCGGGCTGTCCAGCCTAGGCGAGGCGGCTTCGCCAATGCCCTGCCGGCCCAGGTCACCGGGGGAGCCGTGTCCGGTTTCGGCCTTCGTACCCGTCGCTGTTCCGGAGGTCGGATCCCGGCCGCCCTGTGAGACACGGTGAAGTCCCTTCGTCCGCTGGTCGACTTCGAGATCGCTACCTCTCGCGGCCCGGTTTCCGTCGCTGCTGCCGGTGCTGCTCTCCTCCGGTGCGGGGCCGGCTCCGGTTATCGGCCTTCTGGGGGCTGGGGCTTGGAACGGTCCACCGGAGTGCCCGTTCAACCTCCGGCCCGACGGTCGATGTCGCGTTCCCGAAGCACGATCCTGCGGTCCGGTGCGTGCCGCCTTCGGTGTCCAGCTTTCGTGCCCGTCTGACGTCCGGGCGCTTGCGGTTCGGTGGCTGCCGGCTCCGGTTCGGCGAGATCGGGGGCCGTTCGTCGGCTGCATGGAGGTGGGGCGGGGCCGGACATATCAGATCGTCGGGTGTCGTGGGGGTTGTCCACAGCCGGGTCGGTTGTGCACAGGTTGCCGTCCGGGCGGTTGCGGGAGGCTGGTGGCGGCGCGACGCTGCACGACCATGACGAACAGATGGCCCGGCCGAGGGCTGGCGGTCGTACTTCCGGTGTTGCTGCTGGCGGGGGCTCTGCCGGCGATCCGGCCCGGCGCCGGGGCCACGGGGGAGCCGGTAAGGCGTGGTGCCACCCCGGCCTGGAGCGGCGGGACGTTCGCGGACGCGGTGGCCGTGATCTCGGCCAGCGATCCGGCGCCGCTGCACCCGGCGGCACCGGTCCACCTGGTGGGCGGGTTCGTGGCCGCATCAGTGCGTGGGGTGGCGCCGGTGCGGGGTGACTTCCGGTGGCCACTCGACGGGGCGCCAAGGGTGGTCCGCCGGTTCGATCCGCCACCGCAGCCGTGGCTGGCCGGACATCGCGGCGTCGACCTCGCCGCGCCGGCCGGCGCGACCGTCCGGGCCGCCGGGCCGGGGGTGGTGTACTTCGCCGGTAGCGTCGCCGGCCGGCCGTTGGTCAGCGTCGCCCATGCCAACGGACTACGCACCACCTACGAGCCGGTGCGGCCAGGGCTGGCGGCCGGGGATCCGGTCCGGCCGGGAGATCCGCTCGGCGTACTGCTGTCCGGCCACCCGGGTTGCGCGGCGGCCGGATCCGCCTGCCTGCACTGGGGCCTGCGCCGAGGTGACGAGTACCTCGATCCGCTGCTGCTGCTTGGACTCGGTCGGGTTCGACTGCTGCCGGTCGCGCCCGACCGTACCTCCGGCCGGTCGTCTCGCCCCCATCGGTGGCAGTAGTCGGTCGGCCACTGGCGGCGGAACCCGGCGACCGGATCGGCGCTGACAGCTCAGCCTCGAACGCAGTGAATGGATGGCCGGGCCGGCCCAACGATGAGTCGTCGGCCGACGGCGGCTGTCCAGTCGTCGCTCAGCCGAGCGTGGCGAGTAGGGCCGGTAGGCGTTCGGCGAGGCGGTCGTACTCGTCCGCACGGTTGTAGATCTGGCCGGACAGTCGTAGCCAGCCGCGTTCCCGCCACGGGTTGACGGCGACCTCCGCGCCGAGTTCGTCGCCGATCCGCTGCCGCAGGGCGATGGCGTCGGGAAAGGTGGTGCCGATGCCGGCCGGCAGCGGAAGGAGCCGCATGGACACCGTCGGTCCGCCGGGTTCGATCAGGTCGGCCGGCGCGATGCCGAGAGCCCGACCGACAACCCGCTGCCCGTACGCGGCCAGTTCCGCGTTGTGCGCCCGGACCCGATCCAGTCCGAGCGTACGAAGGGTGAACACGCCCACCGGCGCGGCGAGCCAGGGCGTGTAGTCGAGCGTCGCCTGCCATTCCACCCGTTTGGGGAAGCCGGACTCCTCCTCCCAGGAGACGGCCAACGGCTCCATCCGTGACCGCCACCGGGGCGCCACCACCAGCGCTGCGGTACCGCGCGGGGCGAAGCACCACTTGTGCAGGTTGCCGATCCAGAAGTCGGCACCGAGACTGTCCACCGGAACCGGCAGCATTCCGGGCGCATGCGCCCCGTCGACCAGCACCGGAACGTCGCGTTCCCGGGCCACGGCGGCGATCGCCGCTGCGGGGAAGAGCCGGGCGGTCGACGAGGTGAGCTGGTCGACGACGAGCAGCTTGGTACGGCCGGGTCGGATTCCGGCGCGGACGATCTCGACGACCTCCTCGTCCGTGGCGGTCAGCGGCACCGTCAGGGTCCGCCGGACGGCCCCGGTCCGACGCGCCTCCCGATCGATGGAGAGGGCGAACGAGCCGTATCCGTGGTCGGTGCAGAGCACCTCGTCGCCGGGCTCCAACCCCACCGACTGCAGCACGACGGCGGCTCCGATGGTGACGTTGCCGATCAGGGCGGTGCCGTCCGGGTCGGCACCGAGGAAACGGGCCAGATGCCGGCGGGCGTGGGTGATCCGGTCGACGAGTCCCCGGTTGAAGAACCGCATCGGGTTGGCCTCGGTCTCGTCCCGCAGCCGCTGCTGAGCCCGCTGCACCCCGATCGGCACCGCACCGTACGAGCCGTGGTTGAGATGGGCGACGCCGGGATCAAGCGAGAACAGCAGGCGGGCGCCGGGGATCGGCACGGGCGGCGGCGGCCCGGCGGTGCTCATCCGGTGATCGTAGCCGTACGCCGATGGGGCGCCGGCCGGGAACGCGAGATCCACCGGCAGCCCCGGCTACCGCCTGCCGTCTCTTCGACCCGCAGTTGTGACGCCTCTGCCTACCCCGACAACCTCCCACCTGCCATGAAGCCTGTGGCTGCCTCCGCCCGGCTGCCTCCGCCTGTGGCTGCCTCCGCCTGTGGCTGCCTCCGCCTGTGGCTGCCTCCGGCCCTGATTGTCCCGGGCGCCTGTGGCTGCTTTCCCCCGTGGCTGCTTTCGGCCGGTGGTTGTTCCGCCGCCGCTGGATGCTTCCGGCTCTGGATGCCTTTGCGGCGGTGGTCGGGGTCCGGTCGTCTGCTGTGGTGGTCAGGCCCGGGGGTGTGCCTGGCGGTACGCCGCCCGTAGCCGTTCGACCGAAACATGGGTGTAGATCTGTGTGCTCGACAGCGTGGCGTGCCCGAGGAGCTCCTGCACGGCGCGCAGATCGGCACCGCCCTCCAGCAGATGGGTGGCGGCCGAGTGCCGCAGCCCGTGCGGGCTGATCCGGGGCAGGCCCGTCATGCGGGCGTAGTCGTCGACGATCCGACGTACCACGGTGGGCTGGAGCCGCCCGCCGCGTACCCCGAGCAGTAGTGCGGCACCACTCGTCGCGCCGGCCAGGCGCGGCCGGCCGGTGGTGAGCCAGTCGTCGAGCGCCCGCTGGGCCGGCACTCCGTACGGCACGGTCCGTTCCTTCGCGCCCTTGCCCAGCACCCGGACCACCCGCCGGGCCGGATCGACGTCGCCGAGATCCAGGCCGCACAGCTCGCTGACCCGGATGCCGGTGGCATAGAGGAGTTCGAGCACCACACGGTCCCGCGACGACTCCGGTGACCCGTCCTCAGCGGGCGCGGTCACCAGTTCGCTCGCCTGTTCGGTCCGGAGTACCGCCGGCTGTTCGCGATGCGCCCGAGGACTGGCCAACTGCGCACCGACGTCGGTGTCCAACAGTCCCGACCGGTGCGCCCAACCGGTGAAGGTACGGGCGGACGCGGCGCGCCGGGCCAACGAGGCGCGGGCGGCCCCGAAGGTACGCAGTTTCGCGAGCCAGCTCCGCAGCACGGTGATGTCCAGGTCCCGGGGCTCGGCGCAGCCCATCCGAGCGGCATGGTCGAGCAGCGACACCACATCCGCGACGTACGCCCGGACGGT
This sequence comes from Plantactinospora endophytica, assembly GCF_016862915.1. Classification (GTDB taxonomy): domain Bacteria; phylum Actinomycetota; class Actinomycetes; order Mycobacteriales; family Micromonosporaceae; genus Plantactinospora; species Plantactinospora endophytica. The sequence continues at coordinate 369,808 of NZ_BONW01000004.1, forward strand.
GTGCGTCGACCGGTTCTCGACCGAGGCGAGGTGCTGGGCGAAGTCGTCGACGCATTCCCGGAAGGGCGGCGCCAGGGCTTCGTGCCGGGCGCGGGTACTGCGACTGGGCTGGCTCATCACCCGCGACGGTGGACCCCGGACCCGGTTGCGTCAAGCCGGCTCGCCGCGTCTCGCCGGGCACTGGCTGCCTCGCCGCATCTGTTCGGCGATTCCGTCTCGGCCGCACGGCGGCACCGCGTCTGGCCGGCTCGCCACGTCGAGCGGTCTCAGGCCGGCTGTCCGGCATCTCGCGCTGTCGGA
>NZ_BONW01000005.1 GCF_016862915.1 Plantactinospora endophytica
GTCGGCCCATGGCATTTCGTGGTGTCGGGCCGGCTGCCTGGCGTCTCGCGGTGTCGGGCTGACTCGCGGCACCTCGCCGCGTCTCGCCGGGCCTGACCGTCTCTGGGAAATCTCGCCGCGACCGTCGCGGTTTGTGGATGACCTTGTCGCCAGCCCCCACACTCTGCGCCGGGGTGTCATGTGCCGTTCCGCTCGATCGGCCCGCCGGGCGATGAGTCGGCTCGTCGCACCGGTTGGCCGGCGGGAGCACGGCCGGACCGGGTGGCGGCCGGCGCGAGTAGGTATCCGTCGTCGCGGCGGACGACCAGACCCATTTGCTCCAGCAGGGAGAGCTTGCGCAGGGTGGTGCGCAGGTCGAAGCCGGTCCGCGCGGAGAGGGCGTCCGGGCCGAGTGGGCCGCGTCGCGGAACCAGTTCCAGGACCAGCGCGGACTCGTCGTCCAGGGCGTCCTGCGGCCGGGCCGGGCCACGCACCGGCGGAGCGAGGTCGGCACCGATTCGCCCGACCTCCTCCAGCACGTGTGGCACGCCGGTGACCAGCCGCGTCTCGGGGTATTCGCGGAGCAGTTCGTGTGCACCGACCGACATGGCGGAGGTTACGGGTCCGGGCACCACCATCGACGGTCGCTTCATCGCCAGGGCGCGACGCAGCGTCTGGGTGGCTCCGCTGCGGGCCGCCGCCTCCACCAGCAGGGTGCCGGCGGTGGCTGCGGCGATCACCCGATTGCGGATCAGGAACCGGGGCCGCAGCGGCTCCGCTCCGGGTGGCCATTCGCTCACCAGCAGGCCGACGTCGGCGATCCGGTCGAAGAGGGCGGTGTTGCCCATCGGATAGGGCCGGTCGACGCCGCAGGCCAGAACCGCCACGGTCAGGCCATTGGCGTTCAGCGCGCCCCGGTGCGCCGCCGCGTCGATGCCGAACGCTCCGCCGGAGACGACGGTCCAGTCCCGTTCGGCCAGCCCGTAGGCGATCTCGGTGCCGACGTGCAGCCCGTACGGGGTGGCGGCCCGGGAACCGACCACGGCCACCGAGCGTTGGAACGCCTCGCCGAGCGACGCGGCACCGCGTACCCAGAAGCAGAGCGGCGGTGCGGTCTCCTGGTCGACCCTGCGGTCGGCACTGGGCAACGTCAGCTCGTGCAGGCCCTGTAGCCGGGTCGGCCACTCGGCGTCGGCCGGCGTCACCAGGCGCGCGCCGAGCCGTTCGGTCTGCGTGGCGGCGGCGTCCGCGACCTGCCACGGGTCGCCAGCGGCCAGCCGGGCCTCGACCGTTGCCCGCAGCCGATGGTCCGGCACCTTCGCGGCGAGCAGTCGGTGCAGTGCCCCGGCCGCGCCGAACCGCTGCACGAGGCGGTACACCGCTCGGGTGCCGGGCTCGAACAGCCAGTTCAGCGCGATGCGTGCCAGCCGGTCCTCGTCCAGCCGAGCCGGGTCGCCCAGCCCGAAAATCGGCTCGACAGCCGCCTCCGGTGCTGTCTCAGCCCCGGCTGCTGCTGTCTGAGCCCCGGCTGCGGCGTCGGCATCCGGACCAGGCTGGTACGCCGGTTTGCGGCGGTCCGCCGCGACTGCCGATGGGCCGGGGGTGACGGAGTTTGGGGCTGTTGGAACAGGGCGTGCTGATCTGGTCATGTGATGCTCCCGGTGCGCAGTTGGGTCGCTTCGTCCACGTCACCGCTGTCGGGCCGGTCGCGACCGTCGAGGTCGGCGATGCTCCAGGCGACTCGGATCACCCGGTCGAAGCCACGGGCGGAGAGCGCGCCGCTGTCGAGGAGTCGGCGCAACGCGTGGGTGTCGTTCGCCGGCAACCGCCAGCGGGGCTGTCGCAGTTGCGGGCCTGGTACCTCGGCGTTGACCCGCCATCCGCCCACGGCCCAGCGGGCAGCGGCGGCGGCACGGGCCTTGCCGACCCGCTCGGCGACGACGACGGACGACTCGACGGTCTGCTCGGCGGCCATCAGCTCCGCCGCGCGTAGCGGGTTCACCGTCACCTGTAGGTCCAGCCGGTCGAGCAACGGACCGGAGAGTCGGTTGAGATAGCGGCGGCGAGCCAGCGGCGTGCACTCGCACGAGATGTCGCCGGAGGGCCTGGCGCAGGGGCAGGGGTTCGCAGCCACCACCAGTTGCACCCGGGCGGGGTACTCCGTGCCGCCTCGGGCCCGGGTCAGCACGATCCGGCCGCTCTCCAACGGCTGGCGAAGTGCCTCCAGCGTCCCCCTGGCGTATTCCGGGGCCTCGTCGAGGAAGAGCACTCCGCGATGGGCCAACGACACGGCTCCGGGCCGGGCCAGTCCCGACCCGCCGCCGACCAGCGAAGCGACGGTCGCCGTGTGGTGCGGCGCCTGGAACGGTGGCCGGCGCAGCAGTTGCCCGTCCGGGGGCAGCAGCCCGGCGATCGAGTGCAGTGCGGTGACTTCCAACGCGGCGTCGTCGTCCAGTTCCGGCAGGATCGAGGGCAGCCGCTCGGCCAGCATCGTCTTGCCCGCCCCGGGCGGGCCGAGCAGGGCCAGATGGTGGGCACCGGCGGCGGCCACCTCCACGGCGCGTCGCCCGAGCCCCTGACCGGCGACGTCGGCGAGGTCGGGGCCGGACCAGGGTGGCGCCGCACGCTGGGCCGGCGGATCGAGCAGCGGGGCGCCGTCCCGGATGAACGCCACGAGCCGGTGCAGGGTGTCGACCGCCCGGACCCGTACGCCGGGTACGACCGACGCCTCGGCGGCGTTGTCGAGGGGTACGACCACCCGGGTGATGCCGGCTCGGGCCGCCGCCGCGACCATCGGCAGTACGCCCCGGACCGGCCGGACCGTCCCGTCCAGTCCCAGTTCGCCGAGGACGGCGACCTGTTCCAGCGGAGCGAGCGGCATCTCGCCCGAGCCGCCCAGCAGGGCTGCCGCGATGGCGAGGTCGAATGCCGAGCCGTGCTTCGGAAGGGTCGCGGGCAGCAGGTTCACGGTGATCCGACGGTTCGGCCAGCGTTGCCCGGAGTTGACGATGGCCGCCCGGACCCGGTCGCGGGCCTCGTTGAGCGCGGTGTCGGGCAACCCGGACAGTACGACGGTCGGCAGGCCGGTGGCCAGGTCGGCCTCGACCTCGACGAGGTGTCCGGTCACCCCGACCAGTCCCACGCAGAGCACCTTGGCGTAACTCATCGCCGGGGCCCGGGGGAGGTGTCTCGCGGTATCGGCATGCGTTCGACCGTGCCCGGAACGGGTGCGGCGGGCAGGCCCGACGGACGGGCCTGTGGACAACCCGGCACCCTGTGGACGTCCGGACGATCAAGGGGTAACTGTGCTATGCCCGGGCAGCCCGGCCGGGTGGACCGACCCTGCGCGCGGGTCAGCCCGGCTCGACCGACCCGGCCCCGACGTCGAACGGGCGGTCGACCGCCGCCTCCAACACCACGACGGTCCGGGTGCCGGTGACCCCGTCGATGCCGAAGATCTGCTGGAGTACGCCATGGAGTGCCCCCGTGGTGGCGGTTCTGACCTTGAGCACCTTCCGTGCCCGACGTGATCACCGCGCGGTTCCATCTGGTCGACCAGCGGTTCGCCCGCTGCGACGGCGACTTCGTCGTCCAGCGCCTGCACACCGGCCTGCGCAAGGCGGAGGGCCGGTCTACTTCCCGCGCCTGCACACCGGCCTGCGCAAGGCGGAGGGCCGGTCTACTTCCCGGCCGATCGCTACCCGGTCTGGAGCGACACCCCGAACGACCGGCTGCTGCGCTGGGACGAGACGACCGGCTGCTGCGCTGGGACGAGACGACCGGGGTGGTAGGGGTGTTCCGGCAGTCTTCCGGGCATGCCAACGGCAACACGGTGGACCGGCAGGGCCCGCCTGGTCATTTGTGGGGACACCTTGGCCGAGTGCGACTTCGGCCGCTTCGACGGCATCCGGCTGGACGGTGCCGGGCGGGTCTGGGCAGCCGCCTGGGACGGGCTGCACTGTTTCCATCCGGACGGCAACCTGCTCGGCAAGCTCCTGCTGCCGACGGGGTCGCCAGCCTGACCTTCGTCGGTCCCCGTCGCAACGACCCATGCTGCGCGCCTTTGGACCCGGGTTCGTCGCGGCCTCGACCTCGCTGTAGGCCATCCGCCTCACCTGCAACGGCGCCCGCTATCCCGACTGGCCCTGCACAGGGTCGGAGTCAGGTCCGGGATCGGGCCGACCCGGGCCGGGTTCGAGGCCGGACCCTGGGTTCATCGTGGGGAGGCGGCCAGGGTACCGCCGCCTGGCTAGCTGCGGGACTGTCCCGACCCGGCCCGGTCGAGCAGTTCGTGCAGTAGGGCAACCACCTCCTCCGGTGCGAACGCCATGGCCTGCTCGCCCACCGTGACCTCGAAGCTGCATCTCGCCGGATCCGGCCCGGAGAGCACCCGTGCGAATAGCTGGACGCCGCGCTCGGCGATCATCTCCTCGCCGGCCCGCTCGACGTCCTGTTTCGACGCGGGCAGGTGGATGTGGAAGATCGGCGTCTGGGGCGGGTCGGGCCATGCCAGGGCCACCCCGTCGGCGTTGATCGCCGTCGCGAGCGTGATCGCGTGTTCCCGGAACGCCGGCATCCGGGGCAGCAGGTTGTCGAGGCCGGCGAGACCGGCCAGCGCCAGCGGCCAGGCGTCGTGGATCGCTCCGCCGAGGCGGGCACGCCACGCCGTCGCCTCGGCGACCGTCCCGGCGTCGGCGGCGAGGATGGCACCCCGGATGCCCAGCAGCGACTTGTAGAGCGAGGTGTAGACGGTGTCGAACAGCCCGGCGATCTCCGCGAACGGGCGACGGTAGTAGGTCTGCGCCTCCCACAGCCGGGCACCGTCCAGGTGGGCCGCCGCACCGCGCTCCCGGACGGCCGCTACCTGCCCGCGCAGGTCGTCCCATTCCGGCAGTTGCCCACCGATGTCCCGCTGTGGCAACTCCCAGACGACGGCGGCCAGCGGCTCGCCGACCGCCGCCAGGTCCGCCCCGGTCAGCAGACGGTGGCGGTCTCCGACCGGATGGAACCGCAGCCCGTGCACCACGTGGTAGCCGCGCTGCTCCCAGACGTCCAGGTGACTCTGCGGATGCGCGGCGAACGCGTGCCGGCCGTGCCGTTCGGCGTGGATCCGCAGGGCCACCTGCTGGGCCATCGTCCCGGTCGGGAAAAAGAGCGCCGATTCCGTACCGAGCAGGTCGGCGATCCGCCGTTCCAGCCGGGCGACCGGCGCGTCCGGGCCACCCGGGGGCGTGTCGTCGTCGACCTGATCGAGTAGTTGCCGCAGGACCGTCCGGGGCATCCGGTGGATCGGCGAGTGCAGGAAGAGGGACCGCCGGATCGGCGAGGCGCCGGTGGTGGGCGGGCGGGACTCGGAGGGAGGCATGTGGACGAGTCTCACCTTGTTGCCATCTCTTGGCAACAAGGAGATCATCGTGCTCAGAACGCGGCCCGGAGGTGCTCGACCCGAGCGGGGCCGCGCCGTGCCGGGTACACCTCGACGACGTCGAACCGGACCTGCTCCGGATGTGCACCGCTGGTCCTCAACCACTCGGCGGCCAACCCGCGCAGCCGCTGCGCCTTCCGGCCCACCACCGCGTCGGCGGCGCTGCCGAAGGTGTCACTGCGCCGGGTCTTCACCTCGCAGAAGGCGAGCACGTCGCCCTCCCAGGCGATGATGTCGATCTCGCCGTCGGCGCACCGCCAGTTGCGGGCCACCACCCGCAGGCCCGCCTCCACCAGGTGTCGTACGGCACACCGCTCGCCGTACGCGCCGACCGCCTGTCTCGCTGCTGTCATGGTTGGACCCTGGCTCTGCTGGGATGGCGGGGCAATCCCGGCAGTCCTCGGCTGTGGATATCCAGGGGTGCTGTGGACAGTCGGACGATCACGTCGTCCGGCTGCTATGAACGCCACCTGACGTCGCCGCCGCGCCGGCCGACTGGCGGGCACCCCCGCAGGTCACATACGGTGCGTGGCCGTGGAGCAGCAACCCAACTTCCCGACGGACCAGACGCCCGGCTGGCGGGCCGGCGACCGTGGTTACCCCGACCAGCAGTGGAACGGTGGCCAGGACCGCTACCCCGGTACCGCCCAAACGCCCACGCCCACGCCGACCCAGCCCGGTCCGGCATCGGACGACCGGTACGGCCTGCCCTTCGACGCCGGCACCGCGCGGTACGCCGAGCCGGCCCGTTTCGGCGTACCGCGCGGTGCCGCCACCGACGGGTACGCCGCACCGGACCCGCGCGCCGGGAACCACCTGGACGGCGGCGGGTACGGCGGCTTCGCCCCGACCGGCGTCCCGGACTCGACCCGACCGGCCCTGGAAGTGCCGTTGCCGAACTTCGGCACGGGCCCGATCGGCACGGGCCCGATCGGTACCGGCCCGATCGGTACCGGCCCGATCGGCACCGGGCCCGGCTATCCGCCTGCTGGCTGGAGCGGTGACCCGGGCGGGCAGTCGCATCCCACGGTCCAGAGCACCGCGCATCCCCTGGCGCCCGGCGTCGCCGACGTCACCGGCCGCGTGCCGATCGCGGAAGACCCCGGTCGGCTCCCGGCCGGAGCCGGGCAGGGGGCCGTGCCCACCCCGCTCGACGAGGGCCCGGGCGCGGGACGGCACGATTCCGCCACCACCGGACCGGAGGAGGGCCTGGGCGCCGGTCGGCACGACGCCGGCCCGCTCGCTGCGGCGGAGGGCTGGAGTATCGGCCGGCACGGTGCCGCGCCGGGCGAACCGGGTCAGCCGGCCCCCGCCGCGCCGGATGCCGGTCGGGCGGATTCGGCCCGGTCACCGCTGAGCGGGTACCCGATCGTGCAGCCGGGCCGCAACGCCGACCAGGCCGGCGTGCTGGACCAGCCGACCAACCTGGTGCCGCAGGTCGACGCGCGGCCCGGCGCGGGCGGCGCGGCGGTCGGTGCCGAGGCGTCGAGCCGGCACACCGAGGCGCTCGACCGGTCGGCACTGCACCGGCCGGCCGCGCCGACCGCGCCGGGGCAGCCGGTCCCGGGGCTGCCCGGCGGACTCGTCCCGCCGGCCGGCGACGGCGTGTACCGGACCCGCCGACCCGCCGTGGCCGTGGCCCTGGCCGTGCTCGCGGTGGTCTTCGAGGTGCCGGCGGTACGTCTGCTCGTCGACGGGACGCTCGGCGATCCGGTGCTGCCCTCCGCCGTGCTCTCCGGGCTCTTCCTGGTGCTGGGGCTGCCGATCTTCGCCGCCGGGCTGTACGGGCTGGTCACCAGCGCCGGTGCGCTCGCCGACCCGGTGCGGGCCTGGCTCCGGCCGCCCACCGGATATCTCACCATCGGGCTGGTGCTCTTCGTCGCGGCGGCCCTCGCCGCGGGCTGACCGGCGTGCCGCGCTCGACGGCGGTACCACCTGTGCCGGATGGCAGGGCCGGCGCCACCGGGTCCGGACCATCGTCGCCGAACATCCCGAACCGAACACCTGGGGCGAAGCGCCGTGAACAGAACGGGCATGTACCCCGAACGCACGGTCGGCCACAGCGCCCCGGACCCGACACGGCGGCCGGTACCCGACGGTCGGGTCGCCGGTCGACAGCTCGGACAGGCGCGGCCAGGCAGGGAGCACCAGGGCCAGCATTGCCGCCCGCCCGGGCTGACCGATCTGCCGGTGAGCGGTGGTGGGTGGGGGTTTGTGTGCTGCTGGGTACGGCGGGGCGTACACTTGGCGATTGGCGACCGCCTCGCGCGGTCGACCTCGCGTGCCCTCTTCACGGTCCGCCCGTGGAGCGACGGCCCCCTGGTCCCGATCTTGATCGGGTCCGCCATGGCCGGCGATCAGGCGCCAGGACGCCAGGCCGCCGGCCCGGCGTGACAACCAGGGACAGTTAGGGAGCACCCCACCATGGCCGTAGTGACCATGCGCCAGCTGCTGGAGAGCGGTGTCCACTTCGGGCACCAGACCCGGCGCTGGAACCCGAAGATGAAGCGCTTCATCTTCACCGAGCGCAACGGCATCTACATCATCGACCTGCGGCAGACCCTCGACTACATCGAGAAGGCGTACGAGTTCGTGCGCGGGACCGTCGCCGAGGGCGGCAGCATTCTCTTCGTGGGCACCAAGAAGCAGGCCCAGGAGGCGATCGCCGAGCAGGCGACCCGGGTCGGCCAGCCGTTCGTCAACCACCGCTGGCTCGGCGGCATGCTGACCAACTTCCAGACGGTCTACAAGCGGCTCCAGCGGATGAAGGAGCTGGAGGCGCTCGGCGACCTGTCCGGCACCGCGCAGGGCTACACCAAGAAGGAGACCCTGCAGCTCTCCCGCGAGAAGGACAAGCTGACCCGTACCCTGGGCGGCCTGCGGGACATGCAGAAGGTTCCGGCCGCGATCTGGGTGGTCGACACCAAGAAGGAGCACATCGCCGTCGACGAGGCCCGCAAGCTGGGCATTCCGGTGATCGCCGTGCTCGACACCAACTGCGACCCGGACGAGGTCGACTTCCCGATCCCGGGTAACGACGACGCGATCCGCTCCGCCGAGCTGCTGACCAAGGTCATCGCGGCGGCCGTCGGCGACGGCCTGATCGCCCGCTCGGGCAAGCGCCGGGGCACCGACGAGAAGCCCGAGCCGGGTGTGGTCGGCGCCGACGAGCCGCTCGCCGAGTGGGAGCGCGAGCTGATCGAGGACAACGAGAAGAAGGCGGCCGGCGAGGCCGAGCAGAAGGCCGCCGAGCCGGCGGGCGTCGCCGCCGAATGACCTTCCCGTCGGATTCCGCCGGCTGATCACCGGCCGGCGGGATCCGATCCGGTACGAGGCACCGCGGATCGCCCGCTCGGGGCGATCGGGCGATCCGCAGAAGACCACGAATCAGCCGCGTTACACACCGAAGAGAGAGTCATGTCCAACTTCACCGCCGCGGACGTCAAGAAGCTCCGGGACCTCACCGGCGCCGGCATGATGGACTGCAAGAAGGCCCTCACCGAGTCCGAGGGCGACTTCGACAAGGCTGTCGAGGTCCTGCGCGTCAAGGGCGTCAAGGACGTCGGCAAGCGGGCCGGCCGGACGGCCGCGAACGGCCTGGTGGCGCACTCCGGCAAGGCGTTGCTGGAACTCAACTGCGAGACCGACTTCGTCGCCAAGAACACCGACTTCATCGCGTTCGCGCAGCTCCTGGTCGAGCACGGTGCGCAGATCGGTGCCGCCGACGCCGAGGCGCTGCTCGGCAGCACGCTGCCGGACGGCAAGAACGTCGCCGACGCCGTACAGGAGCAGTCGGCCAAGATCGGTGAGAAGCTGGTGCTGAACCGCTTCGCCCTGGTGGACGGGACCGTCGCGGTCTACCTGCACCGCAAGGCGCAGGACCTGCCGCCGCAGGTCGGCGTGCTGGTGGAGTACACCGGCAAGGCCGACGAGGCGGCCGACGCCGACGCGCGCGGGGTCGCCATGCAGATCGCCGCGATGCGCCCGAAGTACCTCTCCCGGGACGAGGTCCCGGCCGAGACCGTCGCCTCCGAGCGGCGGATCGCCGAGCAGACCGCCCGCGAGGAGGGCAAGCCCGAGGCCGCCCTGTCCAAGATCGTCGAGGGCCGGGTCAACGCGTTCTTCAAGGACTACGTCCTGATCGAGCAGTCCTCGGTCGCCGACAACAAGAAGTCGGTCAAGCAGGTGCTGGCCGAGGCCGGCATCGAGGTGACCCGGTTCGTCCGGTTCGAGGTCGGCCAGGCCTGAGCCGGTTCCGCGAGCCCGGATCGCCGCGAGCCGGGCCTGCGGCGCAGTGACACGGACGGGAGGCCGCTGGTGTACGGAACGGACACCACGGCCTCCTCGTCACGTAGGGTCAGCAGCGGCAGGTTGGCTGAACTGGGCGCCGGCGTTCCGGCGTGGGAAAGGCGGGTCGGATGACGCAGGTTGTGAGTGACCGGACCCTGGCGGCGGACGACCCGACGGCACCGCCGCCCGGGCGGGCCCGCAGGGTGGTGCTCAAGCTGTCCGGCGAGGTCTTCGGCGGCGGGGCGATCGGCGTCGACCCGGACGTCGTCCAGGCCATCGCGCGGCAGATCGCCACCGTGGTACGCCGGGGCGTGCAGGTCTCGGTGGTGGTCGGCGGCGGGAACTTCTTCCGGGGTGCGGAGCTGCAGAAGCGCGGCATGGACCGGGCCCGGGCCGACTACATGGGCATGCTCGGCACGGTGATGAACTGCCTCGCACTCCAGGACTTCCTGGAGAAGGAGGACATCGAGACGCGGGTGCAGAGCGCGATCACGATGGCCCAGGTGGCCGAGCCGTACATTCCGTTGCGGGCCATCCGGCACCTGGAGAAGGGCCGCGTGGTGATCTTCGGCGCGGGCGCCGGGATGCCGTACTTCTCCACCGACACGGTTGCCGCCCAGCGGGCGCTGGAGATCCGCGCCGACGTGGTGCTGATGAGCAAGAACGGGGTGGACGGCGTCTACACGGCCGATCCGCGTACCGACCCGAACGCCAGCAAGCTCGACAAGATCACCTTCTCCGAGGTGCTGCGTCGCGGCCTCCGGGTCGCCGATGCCGCCGCGTTCAGCCTCTGCGAGGAGAATGGCCTGCCGATGCTGGTGTTCGGCGCCGAGGGCGACGACACCATCATCCGGGCGGTCGCCGGCGAGCCGATCGGCACGTTGATCACGACGTGAGTCGGGCAGGGGCCCGGGCCGGCGGGTGGGGGCCGGGGTGCAGTATTTCGGGAGCAGCATCCAGCAGAGGGAGGCGAGGGAGCAGGTGATCGACGACACCCTCCTCGAGGCCGAGGAGAAGATGGAGCGCGCGGTCGAGCACGCCAAGGAGGAGTTTGGCGCCATCCGTACCGGGCGGGCCACTCCGGCGATGTTCTCCAAGATCATTATCGACTACTACGGCAGTCCCACCCCGCTGACCCAGATGGCCTCCGTCGGGGTACCCGAGCCGCGGATGGCGATCATCAAGCCGTACGACGCGTCGCAGATCCAGGCGATGGAGAAGGCGATCCGCGACTCCGACCTCGGCGTGAACCCCAACAACGAGGGCAACCAGCTCCGCATCCTGCTGCCGCAGATGACCGAGGAGCGACGCCGGGACATGATTAAGGTGGCCCGGCACAAGGGTGAGGAAGCCAAGGTGGCGATCCGGAACATCCGCCGCCGGGGCAAGGAGGAACTCGACCGGATCGTCAAGGACGGCGAGGCGGGCGAGGACGAGGGCCGACGTGCCGAGAAGGAACTCGACGACCTCACCCACAAGTACGTCTCGCACGTCGACGAGTTGGTGAAACACAAGGAAACCGAGTTGCTCGAGGTCTGATGTCCCACGTCGACCCCTACGGCGGTAGCGCGGAGCCGCGTGGCTGGCAGCGGCCGGAGCAACCACCTGGCCCGGAGTGGTCCCGTGGCCCGGGGCGCCAGGACGGGCCCACGGGCCGACGGCGGCCGGCCGGCGACGACGACGCCTGGGCTCGGGCGCGGCACGGCGGTGCCGCGCCCGACGCCTATTCCGCCCCGACCGATTCCTATCCGGTCACCTCGGAGCCCCGCCCGGCCACCCCGGGGGCGTACCCGCCCCCGGTCGGCGCGTATCCGGGTGCACCGTCCCCGGCCGGACCGGCAGAGACGTATCCGGGCACGCCCGGTGGCTACCCGGGGCCGGGGACCGGTTATCCGGGACCAGGCAACGACTATCCGGGACCAGGCAACGACTATCCGGGACCAGGCAACGACTACCCGGGACCAGGGAACGGCTACCCGGAGCCCGGCAACGACTACCCGGCCGGGCCGGCCGACGGCTTCCCCGAACCTGCGAACGGCTATCCGGCGGGGCCTGCGAACGGCTATCCGCGTGGACCCGCGAACGGCTATCCGGCGGGGCCTGTGGACGGCTACCCGCCCGGACCCGCGAACGGCTATCCGTCCGGTGCGATGGACGACCGTCCGTCCGGGCCCGTGGACGACTTCCGGGGGGCGGGGGAGGGCTATCCCGACGCCGGTCGCCGGGCGGGCGGATCGACCGGGCACCGCAACGGGCACCTGGCCGAGGGCGTACCGGATCCTACGGCGGAGTGGCGTTCCGCCGAGTCGGCCGGCGACCGGCCGGGGGGCCCCGACGACGGCGTGCAGGCGTACCGGAACGGTGCCGGCCGGCGTGACGGCGGTGACCGGCGCGACGGTGACGACCTGGTCGGTGCCGGCCCCGGGGTGGATCCGCCGACCAACCCGGTCGGCTGGCCGCTCGTCGACCCGGAGCCGGAGCCGGATCCGTCCGCGCGGCGGGGCCCGGGACGGCGCCGGGCGACCCGGTCCGGCAAGCCCGCCGGCCAGTCCCGGGCCGGCCGGAACCTGCCGGCCGCGATCGGGGTCGGACTCGGGCTCGGCGCGGCGATCGTCGTCCCGCTCTTCCTGTTCCGCCCGGCCTTCCTCGCCGTGGTCGCGCTCGCGGTCGGCATCGGCATCTGGGAGATGACCCGGGCGGTACGCCCCGCCGGAATGCACCCGCCGCTCGTGCCGCTGGTCGGCGGTGGCCTGCTGATGGTCGGGCTGGCCTGGTGGGCCGGTCCGGACGCGCTCAGCCTCGGGCTGCTGGTGACGGTGCTGGCCACCATGGTCTGGCGGCTCGGCGACGGGCCGGCCGGCTACCAGCGGGACATGATCGCGGCCACCCTGATCGCGGTCTACGTGTCGTTTCTCGGCGGGTTCGCGGCCCTGCTCGCCGCCGAGCCGGCCGACGGTGAGCTGCGGGTGCTGGTCACCCTGGTCGCGGTGGTCCTCTCCGACACCGGCGGGTACGCCGCCGGGGTGGCCTTCGGCAAGCACCCGATGGCGCCCTCGGTGAGCCCGAAGAAGTCCTGGGAGGGCTTTGCCGGCTCGGTGCTGGCGGCTGCCGTGGGCAGTTCCGTGCTGCTGGCGCTCCTGCTCGACGTCGAGTTGTGGTGGGGGGCCCTGTTCGGGGTGGCGGTCTCGGTGGCGGCGGTCCTCGGCGACCTGGCCGAGTCCATGATCAAGCGGGATCTCAAGGTCAAGGACATGAGCAACCTGCTGCCGGGGCACGGCGGGCTGATGGACCGGCTGGACTCGATCCTCTTCGCGGTGCCCACCGCCTACCTACTACTGGCGATCTTCGTCCAGCCCGGCTGAGAGGTGCGATGAGGCGGCACATCCGGGGCGTCCGGCCCTGGTCACGGGTTCGGCACCTCCGGCCAGGTGCGTTGTCGCGCCGACGTGGGAGACTGGACGGGCCATGACAAGCCTGCCCTTGATCCAGATCGCGCCGGACGACCCGACCGGGTCTCCGTCGCGTCGCGCGGCGATGCCACCCCGACACCTCGCCGACCTCGACCTGTCCGGGCGGCAGGCGGCCGTCGCCGAGCTGGGCGAGCCCGCGTTCCGGGCCCGGCAGATCTCCACGCACTACTTCGGGCGGCTGGTTCGTGACCCGGCGCGGATGACGGACCTGCCCGCCGCCAGTCGGGACCGGATCGCGGCCGAGCTGCTGCCACCGCTGCTCACCCCGGTACGCGAGGTCGCCACCGACGACGGCGCGACCCGCAAGGCCCTGTGGCGGCTGCACGACGGATCGCTGGTGGAGAGCGTGTTGATGGGTTACCCGGACCGGGTCACCGTCTGCATCTCCAGCCAGGCCGGCTGCGGCATGGCCTGCCCGTTCTGCGCCACCGGTCAGGCCGGGCTGACCCGCAACCTCTCCACCGCCGAGATCGTCGACCAGGCGGTCTACCTCGCCGGGGTGGCCGCCTCCGGCGCGATCGCCGGGTCACCGTCCCGGCTGTCCCACGTGGTCTTCATGGGCATGGGCGAACCGCTGGCCAACTACGCCCGGGTGGTGGCCGCCGTACGCCGGCTGACCGCACCGGCTCCGGAGGGGCTCGGCCTCTCACAGCGGCACGTCACCGTCTCCACGGTCGGTCTGGTCCCGGCGATGCGCCGGCTGGCCGACGAGGGACTGTCGGTGACTCTTGCGTTGTCGCTGCATGCACCCGATGATGACTTGCGCGACGAACTGGTCCCGGTCAACCAGCGGTGGAAGGTTGCCGAGGTGCTGGACGCCGCATGGCACTACGCGGAGTGTACGGGGCGTCGCGTGTCCATTGAATACGCGATGATCAGAGATGTGAACGACCAGCCGTGGCGCGCTGACCTCCTCGGTCGGCTGCTGGCCGGTCGATCGACCCACGTGAACCTGATCCCGCTCAACCCGACTCCGGGGAGCCGCTGGGACGCGAGCCCGAAGCCGGTAGAGCGGGAGTTCGTCCGGCGGCTCCGCGCGGCCGGCGTCTCGACGACCGTTCGGGACACCCGGGGGCGCGAGATCGACGGTGCGTGCGGCCAACTGGCCGCCGCGGCGGTGACGCGGTGAGCGACCGGGTCGACAGGCTTAGTAGTGCCGCTTGCGGCGCCGACGCGCGTGGCGGGGCGGCGGCGTGAGCGAGCGAAGCGAGCGAGCGAACCAGGAGACATAGTGGCGAGTCAGGGTCAGCGTTTCCGGCGCAAGGCGCTCCGGCGGGGCTACAAGGTCGATGAGGTGGACACGTTCCTGGATCGTGTCGAGGCCACGCTCGCCGGTGAGCCGCTGGGCGCGCCCGTCGCCTCCCAGGAGGTGCACGACGTCGTATTCCGGGTGCGTTTCGGCGGCTACGACGAGTGGCAGGTGGACCTGCACCTCGACCGCGTCGAGCGGCAGATCGCCGAGCTGGAGGAGCGCGGCGGGAGCGGCGGAGGCAGCGGCCGGGGCGGGGATCCTCGGCTGGCCGACCGGGGCGCGCCGGACCGGATGGGTCCGCCCGACCGGCTCGGCCCGCCGGACCGGATGGGGCCACCCGATCGGATGGGTCCGCCGGACCGGATGGGTCCGCCGATGCGCGACGATCGCAGCCTGCCGCCCGGACCGTCGCGGCCGATGCCGGCGCAGGCCGGTCCGCCCAACGGCCCCAACGGTCCCTACGGCCAGTACGACGAGCCGACCGGCACCTTCGGCGGAGGCTTCGGCGGCCAGCGGGGTGGCTTCGACCAGCAGCGTGCCGGAATGGAGCCGCCGCCGCGCGGTGGGTTCGACCCGCAACGGGGTGGCTTCGAGGGGCAGCGGGGCGGCTTCGACCCGCAGCGCGGAGGCTTCGAGGGGCAGCGGGGCGGTTTCGAGTCGCAGCGTGGTGGATTCGACCCGCAGCGGGGTGGGATGGAGCCGCCGCAGCGGGGCGGGTTCGACCCGCAGCGCGGTGGTCCGCCCGAGCCCTCCCGGGGTGGCTTCGACCCGCAGCGGGGTGGGATGGAGCCGCCGCAGCGGGGTGGCTTCGAGCCGCAGCGTGGGCCGGGGGCGGGCGCGCCGCTGCCGCCGCGTACCCCTGGTGGACCGGGGGGTCCGGCCGGCGGGTTCGGGCCGGACGAGCGCTTCGACGGGTTCGACGCGGGGCGGCCCGGCAGGGCGGACATGACGGCCGAGATCCGGATGCCGGACCGGGACCTGCGCGGCCCGGGACGTGGCATGGGGGACGCCCTGCCGCCGATGCCGGCGCCGGCCGGTGGGCCGCCGCCGATGGCCGGCCCGCCGATGGGTGGTCCGCCGGCAGCCGGCCCCGGGCTCGGTGGCGGTCCGCCGCTGATGGGTCCGCCCGGTAGCGAGATGGCCCGGATCGACCACATCCGGCGCACCTTCCAGGTACGCCGGTTCGGCAGCGGCTACGACCCGGACCAGGTCGACCGGCTGTTCGAGGGGATCCTCGGCAGCATGGCGGGGCGCGGGCCGATGCCGGTCAACCCGGTGGACCTCGACACCACCCGGTTCGGTCTGGTTCCCGGCGGCTACTTCGAGGCCGAGGTCGACGCCGCCCTCAAGGAGGTCAAGGACCTGCTGCTCGGCCAGTGACCGGTCCCGCCTCGCCCGGCGGGCGGGTGCGGACAGGTGCGGCCGGCGCCGATCAGCGCCGGCCGCCGCCCGTGGCGTCGGGTCGTAAGGTCAGTCGGTTCGTGCGGTCAGGAGCGCAGGCCGTTGCGGCGCAGGATCGCGTCGCCGACGACGGCGAGGACCAGGAACGCGGCGATACCACCGAGCCAGAGCTTCTCGATGCCGCTGACCTCGTTGTTGTTGAACATCATCAGCACCAGCGCCGCCGCCGAGAGGATCGCGCCGATCCGGCCCGCCCTGCGGGGCCCCGGCTTGCGTTGGTCGGGTGACGTCACCGGCTCGCTTCCAGCCACTTTCCGGTCCTTCCTCACGATCGGATGCTGGTAAGTCTGGCATGGGCCGCCCGGCCCGCACCGCACGGGCCGGGCACTGCGCCACCGTCGCACCGTGCCTGACGGCGGGCTCCGGCGCGATCGGGTGCGCAACCCGGCGTCGCGGGTCGACCGGTACGGGGCCTCCGGTAGCGTTTGGGCGTACGCCTGTGATCGCCTGGGGCGAGGGACGAGATAGGGGGACCGTGCGGTGCGACTGACCGGTACGGGGCACGCGAGCATGCGGATCGACACCGGTGCGGGCAGCATCCTGTGCGACCCGTGGGTCAACCCGGCCTACTTCGCCTCATGGTTCCCGTTCCCGGACAATTCACAGCTCGACTGGGAGACCCTCGGCGACGTCGACTACCTCTACGTCTCGCACCTGCACCGGGACCACTTCGACGCGGCGCACCTGAAGCGCTTCATCTCGAAGAAGGCCACCGTGCTGCTGCCGGAGTACCCCACCTCCGAGTTGGAGGACGAGCTGCGGGACCTCGGCTTCACCAGCTTTCTGCGTACGAAGAGCGAGGAGGTCGTCGAGCTGGACGGCGGCCTCAAGGTGATGATCCAGGCACTCACCAGCCCCACCGACGGGCCGATCGGCGACTCCTCGCTCTGGGTGGAGTACGACGGCGTACGCCTGCTCAACCAGAACGACGCCCGCCCGACCGACCTCGGGGTCTTCGCCGAGCTGGGACACGTGCACGCGCACCTGCTCCAGTTCTCCGGCGCGATCTGGTACCCGATGGTCTACGAGCTGCCCAGCGCGGCCAAGACCGCCTTCGGCAAGCAGAAGCGGGACCGGCAGATGGACCGGACCATCCGCTACATCGACGACCTCAAGGCGTCCTGGGTCTTTCCCATCGCCGGCCCGCCGTGCTTCCTCGACGACGAACTGTGGCAGTTCAACGACATCCACGGCGACGAGGGCAACATCTTCCCCGACCAGCAGGTCTTCCTCGACCACTACAACGGGCTGGGCTACGACAACGGGGTGATCCTGCTGCCCGGCAGCGTCTCCGAGATCGGCACGGAGAGCGTGCACACCACGCACCCGGTGCCGGACGTGCGGGAGTTCTTCGACCGCAAGGAGGAGCACCTGCGGGCGTACCAGGAGCGGGCGCGGCCGGTGATCGAGGCGGCGAAGGCGTCCTGGCGGCACCCCGAGATCGACGTACTGGCCGGGATGAAGCGGCGGATCGAGCCGCTGCTGGACGAGTCGATCTACCTCGCCAAGGGGGTCGGCGGACCGGTCCGGTTCGACCTGGTCGGCTACGACGGCGAGTCCGTCGAATCGATCCTGGTGGACTTCCCCGGCAAGGAGGTCCGGCCGTACGCGGACGAGAAGGTCCGCTACCGGTTCCGTACCGAGCGGGCGCTGGTCGAGCACCTGCTGCACATCGAGGAGGTGGACTGGGTCAACTCGCTCTTTCTCTCCTGCCGCTTCTCGGCGGCCCGGATCGGCCAGTACAACGAGTTCGTCTACGCCTTCTTCAAGTGCCTCTCCGAGGAGCGCCTCCAGTACGCCGAGGGCTGGTACGACGAGCACGAGCGGAGCACCGACGCCGAGGACATCACCATCGGCGACTGGGTGGTGCAGCGGCGCTGCCCGCACCTGAAGGCGGACCTGACCCGGTTCGGCATCGTCGAGGACAACCAGCTCACCTGCCAGTTGCACGGTTGGCGGTTCGACCTGGCCAGCGGGCGCTGCCTGACCAGCGTCGGCCACTCGATCCGGGCGCACCGGGCCGACGAGGCTCCGGCCACCGTCCCGGTCGAGGCCGAGGCCGAGCCGGCCGGCTGAACCCGGCGCCACCACTGCCACGCGTCCCGGCGCCACCACTGCGCTGTCACGCGTCCCGGCGCCACCACTGCGCCGTCACGCGTCCCGGGCCGCCCGGGACCGCCGGGCCGTGCTCGGTGTGCAGGTCAACGGGATCCTGGAGACGCGTGACGGCGGGACTCAGGCGACCGGGCCGACCCGGCCGAGGTCGGTGAGGATGCGTCGGGCCGCGTTGTGTCCGGCGGCACCGATCACGCTGCCGGCGGGATGGCAACCGGCGCTGCCGGCGTACAGGCCGTCGACGCCGGTGGCGTAGGGCATCCGGTCGGTGAACGAGACCGTGTTGTCGACGTGGTGGATGTGCCCGCCGGTGATGCCGAAGTGCGCCTCGATGCCGGGCGGGGACAGCGGTACCGCGTCGGCGACCAGTTCGGTGGTGCCGGGGGCGTACCGGTCGCAGATCTCCAGCAGCCGGGCGACGTACCCGGGCAGCAACTCGTCCCAGGAGCCGTCGACCGGGGCGTACGGGACGGACTGCACGAAGAGCGCGGACGAGTGGTGTCCGGCCTCGTCGGACAACGACGGGTCGACGGTGGTGTGCAGGTACCACTCGATGGTCGGCTCGTCCGGCAGCCGGCCCGCCTGCACGTCCGCCCACATGCCGCGCAGGGCCGCCATCGGCGAGTCCCCGGCCGAGGCCGGCAGCAGGCCGCCGGAGCCGGGCAGCAGGTGGATGGTGGCGCCGAACGGGCTCGGCGAGCCCTCGGGCAGGCAGGAGAAGTCCGGCAGCCCGGCCAGCGCCAGGTTGACCTTGAGTGTGGTGCCGGTGCGCCGGACCGCTGCCATCCGTTCGGTGAGCGCGGCCGGCAGGGCGCCGTCGGGCACCAGTTCCAGCAACCGGTACGGGTCACCGGCGCCGAGTACCACCTCGGCGGCGACGCTCCGCCCGTCGGCGAGTACGACTCCGCTGGCCGCGCCGCCGTCCAGGGTGATCGCGGCGACCGGCGTACCGGTGAGGATCTTCGCTCCGGCGGCCCGGGCGGCGTCGGCGAAGGTCCGGCTGACGGTCCCCATCCCGCCTTCGACGATCATCCAGGTGCCACCCGCACCGGGCAGCCGGCACATGTTGTGGGCCAGGAAGTTGTATCCGGTACCCGGGTCGTCCGGGCCGGCGTTCAGCCCGGAGAGGCCGTCGGTGACCGCGTACATCGAGACCAGCAGTTCGGAGCGGAAGTCGAACCGGGCCAGGTAGTCGGCGACGGAGCCGCGTACCAGGTCGACGAAGACCTCGCGCAGCGCGGGCCGCACGTAGCGGTCGGCGGTCTCGGGCACCGGCAGCGGTTCGGCCAGCCAGGCCGGCGCCAGGTCGTCGCGGAGCGCGGCGAGTTCGGCCTGCATGGCGTCGTCGGCCGCCACGTCGGCCCGGGAGAAGAACCGTTCCATCTGCTGCCGGGTCGCCTCCCGGTCGGCGCCGAAGAGCAGGTACGGCGAGCCGGGGCCGCCCGGGGTGGGCAGGAAGTAGTGCGGATCGCGGCGCAGCACCGGCAGCTCGACGCCGAGCAGCCGGATCAGCTCCGGCGGCATCAGGCCGAGCAGGTACGAGCCGGTGGAGTGCCGCAGCTCGGGCACCTTCGGGAACGGGTTCTCGGTGCGGGCGGCGCCGCCGATCGTTCCGGTGGCCTCCAGCACCAGCACGTCGAGGCCGGCGCGGGCCAGCAGGATCGCGGATACCAGGCCGTTGTGGCCGGCGCCGACGATCACGACGTCGGCGCGGGAGGGTAGCTCGGCGGTCATGCTCGGCAAGCCTAGTTCGGTTGGCCGCTCGCGGTGCGGGCTTGGCCGCCGCCGACACCGGGCGTGCTGCCGATGCCGGCCTCGGTGCCGGTGGCGGGCGTGCTGCCGATGCCGGGCTCGGTGCCGATGCCGGATTCGGTGCCGGGCGTGGCGGCAGTGCCGGGCGTGGTGCCGGTGCTGGTGTGGAGTTGCTGGAGGAAGGCGGCCAGTTCCGCCTCGAAGAGCGCCTCCGGGTCGGTGACCGCCCACCGGAGCTGGGCGTAGACCTCCATAGACACCAGCCCGTACAGCATGGTCCAGCCGGAGAGCATCAGGCAGGCGACCTCGACGGGCAGCTCGGGATGCTTCTCCCGCAGCGGGGCCAGCGAGTCGGTGAGGCGGGAGTCGACCTGGCCGGCCAGCGGCACCGGGTACGGGTTCCGGCGCCAGAGTTCGACCAGCGGGGCGAGGAAGACGTGCCCGAGTCGGGCGCCCGGATCCTCGTCGTTCGCGCAGTTGTCCGGGAAGGCGTCGATGCCGGGTACCACGCTGCCGAAGACCAGGCCGAACTCGACCGGGTGCCGGACCGACCAGCACCGGAAGGCCCGGGCCGCCGTGACGAGCTGGTCGAGGGGTTCGTCGCCGGCCGTGTCGCGGGCCGCTTCGAGCTGCTCGCAGAGCTCGTCCAGCAGATCGCCGGCCAGCTCGACGATCAGGGCCTCCAGACTGGGGAAGTACCGGTAGATGGCGGGAGCGGTCATACCCATGTCGCGGGCGATGGCGCGCAGCGAGATGGCCTGCGGTCCGCCGGTCACCAACAGTCGCCGTGCCCCGTCCTTGATCTCGGAGACGGCGGCGGTGCGCAGGCGTTCCCGGCGGGTCGGTGCCGTCATCGCGAACCCCCTTGACCAAAAGAAACGCTGTTGCGATAGTAAACAGCGTTCACTCATTTGACGCCTTGTTACGGCTAAGACCTTAACGGCTGACGGGAGAGCAGGCGATGTTCGCGTGGTGGGGAAGGGCGGTGGTCCGACTCCGGTGGGCGGTGCTCGCCGCCGGCCTGGTGCTGGTCGCGGTCGGCGCGACCTGGGGGACCGGGGTGTTCGGCTCGCTGACCGGCGGAGGCTTCGAGGACCCCGGCAGCGAGTCGGTCCGGACCGACCAGCGGATCAGCGCCGAACTCGGTAACCAGGGCGCCGACCTGCTCGTCCTCTATTCCAGCGGTACCAGCACCGTGGACCAGCCGGCCTTCCGGGACCCGGTCACGGCGACCCTGGCCCGGCTCCGCCAGCATCCCGAGGTCGCCAGCGTGACGAGCTGGTACGAGACGCAGGCGCCGGCACTGCTCGCCAACGACCGGCATGCCACGTACGCGGCGGTGCAGTTGCGGGCCACCGACCCGGACGAGCAGGCCGAGGCGTACCGGGAACTGCGGCCGGCGCTGGACGCCCCCGGGATCACCACCGAGGCCGGCGGCACCGTGGCGTTCCTGGCCGAGGCGAACGAGCAGACCACCGAGGACATCACCCGGGCGGAGACGCTCTCCCTGCCGATCCTGCTGGTGCTGCTGATCCTGATCTTCCGAGGGCTGGTCGCCGCCGCCACCCCGCTGCTGGTCGGCGGGCTGGCCATCCTCGGCGCCTTCGTCGCGGTCCGGCTGCTCGGCATGGTCACCGACATCTCCGTCTTCGCCATCAACATCATCACGCTGATCGGCCTCGGCATGGCCGTCGACTACGCGCTCTTCATCGTCAGCCGGTTCCGGGAGGAACTCGCCGCCGGCCATCCGACCAGCGAGGCGATCCGGCGCACCATGAGTACCGCCGGCCGGACGGTGATGGTCTCCGGGCTCACCATCGCGACCGCGCTGGCCAGCCTGCTGATCTTCCCGCAGTCGTTCCTCCGCTCGATGGGGCTGGGCGGGATCGCCGCCGTCCTGGTCGCCATGCTTGCCTCGCTGACCGTGCTGCCGGCCCTGCTCGCGGTGCTCGGCCCGCGGATCAACGCGCTCGCCGTACGCCTGCCGTGGCGGCGCCGGACGGACCGTTCCCGGCCGGACGGCACTGCCGCCACCGGTACCGGCCCGGCCGGCGTCGGCGGCTCCGGGGCCTGGGCACGGCTGGCCCGCAGCGTGATGCGGCGCCCGGTGCTCTACCTGCTCGGCGTGGTCGCCGTGCTCGCCGTCTTCGCCGCCCCCTCGCTGCGGATGGAGGCCGGCGGCTTCGACGAGCGGGTGCTGCCCGCCGACGCGGTACCTCGGCTGGTGGCCGAGCGGATCGCGTCGGACTTCCCGGGCGGCAGCGTCGGGCCGGTCGAGGTGCTCGTCTCCGGCGCGTCGGCGGCCGAGGCACAGCGGTTCGGCGACGAGCTGAGCCGGATCTCCGGGGTCAGCGGTGTGCAGGTGACGGCGAACCGGGGGGACTCGACCCTGCTCTCGGTGACCTATCCCGGCGAGCCGACCGGCCCGGTCGCGGAACAGGTGGTCCGGGCCGTCCGGGACGTGCCGGCACCGGAGGGTGCGGAGGTGCTGGTCGGCGGGCGGCCGGCGTTCGACGTGGACCTGTTGGACAGTCTCACCTCGCGGCTGCCGTGGATGGGCCTGATCATGGCGTCGGCAACCCTGGTACTGCTCTTCCTCGCCTTCGGGTCGGTACTGCTGCCGATCAAGGCGGTGCTGATGAACCTGGTCTCGATCGGCGCGTCGTTCGGCGTGGTGGTGTGGATCTTCCAGGACGGGCACCTCGCCGACTGGCTCGACTTCACCCCGACCGGGTTCATCGAGCCGAGCAACCCGATCCTGATGCTGGCGGTGCTGTTCGGGCTCGCCACCGACTACGAGGTCTTCCTGCTCTCCCGGGTACGCGAGGAGTGGGACCGGACCGGCGACAACACCGCCTCGGTGACCGCCGGGTTGCAGTACACCGGCCGGATCATCACCGCCGCCGCGCTGCTGCTGATCGTCGTGGTCGCCGGCTTCGCCACCGGCGGCGTGGTCTTCGTCAAGCTGATCGGCATCGGGATGATCGTGGCGATCGTGGTCGACGCGACCCTGGTACGGGCACTACTGGTCCCGGCCACCATGCGACTGCTGGGCCGCTGGAACTGGTGGGCGCCCGGGCCACTCGCCCGGGTCTACCGCCGCTACGGCATCCGCGAGTCACCGACCGATCCGACCGATCCTGCTGATCCCGCTGCTCCGGCCAATGCCATCGATTCTGCCGGTCCTGTCGATCCGGCCGATTCTGCCGGTCCGGCCGACCCGACCGGTTCGCCCGGCACCGGTCCGCAGGCCGGATCACGGAAGGCGGTCGAGAGCGCCAGGCGTTGAGATCTCGGCGCCGGTCGCCGACCCGGGCGTCCGTCTGCTGCTCGGACGCCCCGATCGAGTCGTCGGCCCGGTTCGTAAATGTGCTGGCCCTCCTCGCCCCCGGGTGGCTAGCATCCGGGCCCGTGACCATCTACGAGACCGAGCGGCTGCTCGTTCGCGACTGGACGCAGGAGCCGGACGACCTGGCCCGGGTCCTCGACACGTACTCCCGGCCGGAGGTCGTCCGGTTCCTCAACGCGCCGATGTTCCCGCTGCGCGACCCGGCCGGCGCCGACGAGCTGGTACGCCGCTGGCACGCCCGCAACGCCCAGTTCGCCGCCGGGTACGGCATCTGGGCGGTGCAGCGCCGGGACGACGGCCGGGTGGTCGGCACGGTGATGCTGAAGCCGCTGCCCGGACCCGACGAGCGGGAGTTGACCGAGGACATCGAGGTCGGCTGGCACCTGCACCCCGACTCGTGGGGGCACGGCTACGCCAGCGAGGCGGCCCGGGGTGCGGTCGAGCGCGGCTTCGCTCTCGGCGTGCCGGAGATCTACGCCGTGGTGGCGCCCGGCAACGAGGCGTCGATGTCGGTCGCCCGGCGCCTCGGCATGACCTTCGTCGGCCGGCGCACCGACTGGTACGGCGGCGAGGAACTGGAGACCTTCCGACTGTCCCGGGCGTAGGGGCTGTCTCGCCCGGGCGGGCCGTGCCCGGTCGTCCGATTGGGTAGGGTGCCGCCGTGCGGATCGAATACACCACGGTGCGGGACGCCGGGTACGGGGCACTCTCAGCGGACGCCCAGGAGCGGTCGGGGAGAATGGCCCGGTGAGCTCTCCCCGTGAGATCGTCCTGCTCGGTTCCACCGGCTCGATCGGTACCCAGGCGATCGACATAGCCCGCCGCAACCCGGACCGGTTCCGGGTGGTCGCGCTCGGTGCCGGTGGCGGCAACGTGGCCCAGCTCGCCGCCCAGGCCCTCGAACTCGGCGTCGAGGCGGTCGGGGTGGCCAGAGCCTCCGCCGCCCAGGACCTGCAACTCGCCTTCTATGCCGAGGCGGCCAAGCGGGGCTGGACCAGCGGCGACTTCAAGCTTCCCAAGATCGTCGCCGGGCCGGACGCGATGACCGAGCTGGCCGAGTGGCCCTGCGACATCGTGCTCAACGGCGTCGTCGGCTCGCTCGGGCTGGCGCCGACCCTGGCCGCGCTGCGCGCCGGGCGTACCCTCGCGCTGGCCAACAAGGAGTCGCTGGTTGCCGGCGGGCCGGTGGTGCGGGCCGCGCTACAGCGGCCGGACCAGATCGTGCCGGTCGACTCCGAGCACTCGGCACTGGCCCAGTGCCTGCGCGGCGGCAGCCGGGCCGAGGTGCGCCGGCTGATCCTCACCGCCAGCGGCGGGCCGTTCCGGGGTCGGCGCCGGGACGAGTTGACCGAGGTCACACCCGAGCAGGCGCTGGCACATCCGACCTGGAACATGGGGCCGGTGGTCACGATCAACTGCGCCAACCTGGTGAACAAGGCGCTGGAAGTGATCGAGACCCACGAGCTGTTCGGGGTGCCGTACGACCAGATCGACGTCGTGGTGCACCCCCAGTCGGTGATCCACTCGATGGTCGAGTTCGTCGACGGATCGACCCTGGCCCAGGCCAGCCCGCCGGACATGCGGCTGCCGATCGCGCTCGCCCTCGGCTGGCCGGACCGGGTTCCCGACGCCGCCGCGGCGGTCGACTGGACCGCCGCGCCCACCTGGGAGTTCAGCCCGCTGGACGAGTCGGCCTTCCCCGCCGTACGGCTGGCGAAGCAGGCCGGTGCGGCCGGCCACTGCCGCCCGGCGATCTACAACGCGGCCAACGAGGAGTGCGTGGCCGCGTTCCTGGCGGGCCGGCTGCCGTTCCTCGGCATCGTCGACACGTTGCAGCGGGTGTTGGAGGCGGCCCCGGATTTTGCCGAACCGGGTAACGTCGAGGAAGTGCTCGCCGCCGAATCCTGGGCGCGGGCACACGCCCAGGAGATCATCGCGGAAGCGGTGGAAGGAGCCTGATGCTGTACCTGCTCGGGGTGGTGGCGTTCGCCCTGGGGATCCTGATCTCGGTGAGCCTGCACGAGGCCGGGCACATGCTCGTGGCCAAGCGGTTCGGGATGAAGGTGACCCGATACTTTGTCGGCTTCGGCCCCACGATCTGGTCGTTCCGCCGGGGCGAGACGGAGTACGGCCTCAAGGCGATCCCGCTCGGCGGCTTCTGCAAGATCGTCGGGATGACCCCGCAGGACGACGACGTCGACCCGGCGGACGAGCACCGGGTGATGTGGCGGTACCCGCTCTGGAAGCGGACCGCGGTGATGGCCGCCGGCTCGGTGGCGCACTTCACCCTCGCCATCGTCACGCTCTGGTTCGCCGCGATCTTCATGGGGCTGCCCAACCCGGACTACCCGACCAACACCGCCGAGATCCGCAACGAGCCGGCCCGGATCGAGCTGGCGCCCTGCGTGGTCCGGGAGAACGCGGCCAGGGCCTGCCAGCCGGGCGACCCGGCGAGCCCGGCGGCCCAGGCCAACCTGCGCAGCGGTGACGTGATCACCGCTATCGGCACCATCCCGGTGGCGAACTGGGGGCAGATGCTGGACGCGGTACGGGCGACCAAGCCGGGCCCGGCGCAGGTGACGTACCTCCGCGACGGCGCGACGCAGACCGCCCAGGTCGACCTGGCCGAGGTGCAGCGCCCGCCGCAGGACCAGGCGGACGGTCCGGTCGGCCCGGTCTCGGCGCTCGGCGTCGGCCTGGGTACTCCGGCGACGGTCACCTACAGCCCGATCGGCGCCTTCGGCGCCACCGCCGACTTCACCGGCGACATGGCGGTCAACACCGCCAAGGCGATCCAGCGGATCCCGCAGAAGGTCCCGGCGCTCTGGGCGGCGATCACCGGTGAGGAACGTGACGTCGACACCCCGATCAGTGTGGTCGGGGCGAGCCGGCTCGGTGGCGAGGCCGTCCAGCACGGCCTCTGGGAAGTCTTCGTACTGCTCTTCATCTCGCTGAACTTCTTCATCGGCGTCTTCAACCTGCTCCCGCTGCTGCCGATGGACGGCGGGCACATCGCGATCGCCTGGTTCGAGCGCGTCCGGTCCTGGCTCTTCGCCCGGTTGGGCAAGCCCGATCCCGGACGGGTCGACTATTTCAAGCTGATGCCCGTAACGTACGCCTTGATCCTGATCGGCGGCGCGTTCACGCTGCTTACCGTCACCGCCGACGTGGTCAATCCGATAACCCTGATTCAGAGGTGAGGACAGAGTGACCGCAGTCAGTCTCGGCATGCCCGCCGTACCGCCGCCGCCGCTCGCGACCCGTCGGGCCAGCCGACAGATCAAGGTCGGCTCGGTGCTGGTCGGCGGTGGGGCACCGGTGTCGGTGCAGTCGATGACCACCACGTTGACCGCAGACGTCAACGCGACGCTCCAGCAGATCGCCGAGCTGACCGCCTCCGGCTGCCAGATCGTCCGGGTCGCGGTGCCGTCCCAGGACGACGTGGAGGCGCTGCCGGCGATCGCGAAGAAGTCGCAGATCCCGGTGATCGCCGACATCCACTTCCAGCCGAAGTACGTCTTCGCGGCGATCGACGCGGGCTGTGCGGCGGTCCGGGTGAACCCGGGCAACATCCGGCAGTTCGACGACAAGGTCAAGGAGATCGCGGCGGCGGCATCGGCGGCCGGGATCCCGATCCGGATCGGGGTCAACGCCGGTTCGCTGGACAAGCGCCTGCTGGCCAAGTACGGCAAGGCCACCGCCGAGGCGCTTGTCGAGTCGGCGCTCTGGGAGTGCTCGCTCTTCGAGGAGCACGGCTTCCGGGACATCAAGATCTCGGTCAAGCACAACGACCCGGTGGTGATGATCCGGGCGTACCGGCAGCTCGCCGAGCAGTGCGACTATCCGCTGCACCTGGGGGTGACGGAGGCCGGGCCGGCGTTCCAGGGCACCATCAAGTCGTCGGTGGCCTTCGGCGCGCTGCTCGCCGAGGGGATCGGCGACACCATCCGGGTCTCGCTCTCCGCGCCGCCGGTCGAGGAGATCAAGGTCGGCAACCAGATCCTGGAGTCGCTGGGCCTGCGTGAGCGCGGCCTGGAGATCGTCTCGTGTCCCTCCTGCGGCCGGGCCCAGGTCGACGTCTACAAGCTGGCCGAGGAGGTCACCGCCGGCCTGGAAGGGCTGCCGGTGCCGCTGCGGGTGGCGGTGATGGGCTGCGTCGTGAACGGTCCCGGTGAGGCGCGGGAGGCGGACCTCGGCGTGGCCTCCGGCAACGGCAAGGGGCAGATCTTCGTCAAGGGCCAGGTGATCAAGACCGTGCCCGAGGGTCAGATCGTGGAGACCCTGATCGAGGAGGCCGTCCGGCTCGCCGACGAGATGGGCGCCGAACTGCCCGAGGAGCTGCGCGAGATGGTCAAGCCCACCGTCACGGTGCACTGACCGACGCGTCCCC
This sequence comes from Plantactinospora endophytica, assembly GCF_016862915.1. Lineage (GTDB taxonomy): Bacteria > Actinomycetota > Actinomycetes > Mycobacteriales > Micromonosporaceae > Plantactinospora > Plantactinospora endophytica. The sequence goes on from NZ_BONW01000005.1 coordinate 27,484, forward strand.
GAAGACGCCGACGGCCCCGGCCGCCGGGGCGGAGATCTCCTCCGCCACCGGTACCGGGGCCGTCGATCGTTTCTCGTCCGCCGAGGTGGAGGTGGCCTCGCTGGCCGACACCACGCTCGTGCGCCACGGGTGGTTCGTCGCACCGGGGCGCCGGGTCGCGGTCACCCGCTCCCGGCGGTCGTGGCTCACTCCGACTCGGCGAGGATGGCGTACAGCTTGCGCCGGGTCTCGTCGAGCACCTGGGCGGCTCGTTCACGCTGGTCGTCAGTACCGGTCATCATCACCTGGCGCAGCGCGTTCATCGCCTGGAATCCGGCCTCCCGGATGTCGTGCCAACTGTTGATGGTGTCCTGGGCGAACTCGGCCCACGGCGGCTGTGTGGCGGCCTGGGCGGCCTCCGCCTGCCCGGCCTCGGTGAGCCCGAAGCGCCGCCGCCCGCCGCCCGACTCCTCGGTGCTGCTGGCGATCAGGCCCTCGTCCTCCAGGAGTTGCAGGGTCGGATAGATCGACCCCGGGCTCGGTCGCCAGGCGCCGCCGGTGCGCGAGTCGAGTTCCTGGATCATCTCGTAGCCGTGCATCGGCCGCTCGGTCAGCAGTGCGAGCACCGCCGCCCGGACGTTCGGCCGCCGTCCCCGGCCACCGCCGCGTCCCCGGCCACCACCCCGGCCGTGTCCGTGCCCGTGTCCGTGACCGGAACCGGGCGGCGGAAAGCCGAAGCCGCGCATTCGGGCCTCCTGCATGGCGTGGAAACCTCGGTGAAAACCCATCTGGGCCTCCTTAAGACTGTCGTTGATAGCTCAACGATATATCGGGAAACTATCGACGACAACCCGCCGATCCCGCTGCCTGATTCCCCGGAGTGACCCGGCTCACACCGACGGCGCCGGCCCGGAAGCCGGCGCCGTCAGCGGGCGGTCAGGACGCCGTACAGGTGGGGGTGGGCAGGCTGTTGGTGCCGGTCCAGCTTCCGATGAACCCGAAGGTGGTACTCGCACCGGCACCGAGCGCCCCGTTGTGTGCCACGTTCGTCGCGGTCACCGCCGCGCCGCTGCTGGTGACGTTCGCCTCCCAGGACTGGTTGACCGTCTGGCCGTTGGCGAACGTCCAGGTGACCCGCCAGCCGGTGATCGCCGCCGAGCCGGCGGTGACCCGTACGCTGCCCTGGAAGCCGCCGGTCCACTGCCCGGCGACGCTGTACGCGGCCGTACACGTCCGGCCCGACGCCGGTGGAGTGGTGGCCGGCGGGGTCGGCGGGGTGGTGGTCGGCGGAGTCGTCGGTCCACCACTGCCCCAGCCGCCGGTGGTGTCCAGCCAGGCCGCCCGCTGGAACATCCAGTCCCGCATGAACTGGACCTGCCCCGGCCAGGTCGGCGAGGTCGGGGTGACGAACGGGCCGAGCATCCGGGTGCTCAGGTTCGGCCAGCGCTGGAAGTTCCGCCCGGCGGCGGCGGTCAGCGGCGCGGTCAGCCGGTCGATCCGGGCCTGGAGCTGGGCGTTGGAGAGTACGCCCCGGCGCAGCTCCTGCCAGCGCGCCTTCACCCGGTTGACGAACGCCGGGTCCAGCAGCAGCCGCTGGAACCAGTCGTTCGCGCTCGGGCTCCGGGTCTGCTGGTGCTGCCAGCCGGCGATCTGGTCGTTCTGGAAGTAGCCGCCGACCCCGAACGTCAGGTCGAAGTCCCAGAGCGGCCCGGCGACGATCTTGCCGTCCCGGTCCTTGTGGAAGTACGCGCTGCGCAGGTACGCGTCCATGCCCCGGCTCAGTTCGTTGACGATGAGCTGGTCTACGAAGGAGTCGACGTCGATGAAGCTCGGATAGCCGGTCACCGGGTCGGCGAAGCCGGGACTGCGCAACAGGTCGTGGAACTGCTGGAGGTGCCCGCGCAGCCACTCGGCCTGGGCCGGTTGCAGCGGATCCGGGTCGACCACCTCCAGGTAGTGCCAGCAGGTCGCGTCGGCACCCTGGCAGGGCAGGGTCGGCTCCTCCGCCGCCAGCCACTCGAACTTGAAGATGTAGCCACCGGTCAGCTTCGGCAGCGTCACGTCGTCCTCGTCGAGCTGCTTCAGGTCGAGCCGGTTCTTCGAGTTCTTGATGGTCTCGACGATCAGGTACACCCCGAGGTAGTCGTTCGCGGCGACCGCCTGGGCGTCGGTGTTGACGTACACCTCGGCGAAGGCGAAGCGCGGGGCGTGCAGGCCGATGTCCTGGCCCAGGCCGTGCATGAAGGCGTCCCGGATCAGCGCCTTGTCGGTGTACGGCCCGCGCAGCACCCAGTCCGAGTCGGCCGGCATCCCCAGCAGCGGCAGGTCGACGTCGTCGTCGGCGTTGTCCCGCAACTCCAGCCGGTACGGCGTCTTCGGGAACGTCGCACTGGACTGCCCGCGCAGGTGGAAGGCACCCCGGCTGACCAGGCTCGGTGCGGCCGACAGCGAGGTCGTCCCGTTCACCGGCGAGAACTGCATGACGGCGGTGTCGACGTAGTCCCGCCCCGGTGCACCGCGCCCGTACGCGTCGAGCAGCAGGACCGGCAGGTCGTGACTGGTGTTCACCGCACGGGCGATGTACATCGCGGTGCCGGGCTCGCCGGTCGCAGTGCCGTTCAGGTACGCCTGCGCCCTGACCTGGGTGGTGCGGGTGAACCGTAACGGGGTGCCGGAGTAGACCGGCGAGGTGGCGCCGGGCGGCTGGCCGTCGGTCGAGTACCGGACCTGCGCTCCGCTCACGGTGCTGCCCAGCGCGACCGAGACCTCGCCCTGGAAGGTGCCGCTCGGCACCGAGAACGTGATGTCGCCGGTCGGGTCGGCCTGGGCCTGCGCCGTGGTGTCGGCGGTGCCGTCCGCCGGGGTGACGGCGGTGTCGGTGTCGGTGTCGCCCCGTGCCGCCGTCGGGTCGTGGGCGACCGCGACGGGCCGGCCGGCCGAGTCGTCCCGGTCCGGCGCGGGGGCCGCGGCGGGGCCCAGTGCGGCGGCGACCAGGACACCCGCCAGGTAGTAGCCGAGGGTTCGCATGATCCTCACTCCGTTCCAGAGTTGGTCGGTGGGTGGACGGCTGCGGCCACGAGGCGGGAGGCGGGCGCGCCGAGGTCGAGGTGGGACCGGTGGCCGTGGCGGACGCCGGTGTGCGGGAAGTGCCGGCGCAGGGTGCGCCGCCACGGAGCGGCGGGCAGGTCGGGGCGGAGCGCGGCCAGCCCGGTCGCGTACTTGGAGATCCGGATCGGCCGGTACCCCCGGGCCCAGAGCAGCCGGTCCACGTCCGACGCGGTCGAGCCGGTCTTGGTCTCGACCACGGCCAGGTCCGGCAGCCGGAGCGGACCGGTGTCGCCCTCCCAGGTCAGCTCGGTGTCGATGGTGACCCGACTGGCCGTCGCCGCGAGGAGGAGCGTGCTGCGCCGGTAGCGGGTGACGAGGACGGGGGCGAAGAAGCGGTCACCCAGCTCGATCGACTCCCTGGCCAGGACGTCGTCGACGAACTGCCGGCCGGGGGAGAGGCTCGTCTCGTGATCCGGCCGGTACGGCAACCGGTCCTTCACGGTGCTGCCCCGGGGGCCCTGCGTCTTCACCTCCAGCCAGCATTCGGCCGAGTCGAGATAGGTCCGGGTGCGTACCTTGAACCGGCGGCGTCGGCGCTGCGCCGTGAGCAGATAGCTGGTCAGGTCCGGGGTGTCGAAGTAGGTCGACCGGTAGCCGAACGAGCGGCGCCCGTCGATCTCCAGGGCCAGGGTGTCCGGCCGGACCTGGGTGACGACGGCCCGCGCCTCGCCGATCGGCAGCACGTACTTGCGGTCCACCCTGGTCTGCAACGCGGCGCGCTCGGTCAGCTCGGCCAGGCCGATGGGTGCGAGGTGCGCGGGTAGGGCGCAGTCGACGGCGGTCGCGGTCATCGGGCCACCCCGCCGGTGGCCACCGCCACCGGCCGGACCGCCCGCTGCACCGACGGGTGCGAGTAGCGTACGTCCACCAGGGTGGTGTCGTTGACCAGGTCGAGGCGTTGCACGCTGGCCGAGTGCACCCGGGCGCCGAGCGTCTGTTCGAGATAGGCGACCAGCGCGACGTGGTCGGTGTGGACCGAGTCGAGGAACATGCTCTGCCGTCGGTAGCTGCGGAACAGCCGGGGATGGTCGCCGACGAACATCACCACCAGGATCAGCGCCATCATGGCCGGTACCTGCCAGGCCGGGCCGCCGCCGAGCGCGGAGAGGATGCCGAGGGCCAGCGCCGAGAAGTAGTACGCCACCTCGTGCTGGTCGAGTTCGGTGGAGCGGAGCCGGATGATGGAGAGCACTCCGAAGAGCGCCAGACCGAGACCCAGGCCGGTACCGGCACTGCTGGTGCCGAGCGAACTCGCCACCGCCATCACCCCGATGTTCACCCCGAGGTACGCGGCGACGAGGTCTCGACGCCGGTGGCGTGGAAAGTAGAGCCCGAACACGAGCAGGGTCACTGCGACGATGTCCGCCGCAAAGAGGGCGAGTGGGGGCATGGGTCCTGTCCTCCTGGATGTCATCCGGTGGCCGGTGGGTAAACGGACGCCAACTACCAGGTTACATCGAAGGACATCGATCCCTAGGGACGAGTAACGCTAACAGCTTGTAACGGGTTTTATTTACGACTATCTATCTTATGGCGATGTTGTCGGCATGCGACGGCGGCTCCCACCCGGACCGTCCGGGCGGAAGCCGCCGCAGGTGCACCTGTCGGGCCGGTCGGCCCCACGTCACACCGAGCCGAAGACCGCCAGCCCCGGCAGCGCCCGGTCGCCGTAGTCGAAGAGCGCCTGGTTCTCCCAGCCGTTGCCGGAGGACGGGTTGGTCGGGTCCCAGCCGTTGCCGGCGACCGCCGTCCAGGTGGGCTCCCAGTAGAAGACCCCGAGGCCCCGCCCGTTCGGCACCGACCGGACCACGTCGAACACCGCCCGCAGCGCGTCGGCCTGACCCTGTGGGGTCGCCGGATAGCCACCGGCGGACTGCGACGACGAGTTGAAGATGTTCGGTTCGCCGTCGTCGGCGTTCAGGGTGAAGCCGTACGCGGTCTCCGCGACCAGCACCGGCCGGCCGTACCGGGAGGCGAGGTCGTTCAGGTTGGCCTGGAGACTGCCCAGCGAGCCGTGCCAGTACAGGTAGTGCGAGACGCCGATCACGTCGAACGGTACGCCCCGGGAGGTGGCCTGGTCGAACCACCAGCGGTGCTGCGAGTTGTTGCCACCCTCGGCCAGGTGCAGCATCACCTGGGTCGAACTGTTCACCGCCTTCACCGCGTTGCTGCCGGCGGTGAGCAGGGCCGCCAGGTTGGCCCAGTTGTTGCTCCGCCCGTCCGGCCAGAGCATGCCGTCGTTGATCTCGTTGCCGACCTGCACCATGTCGGCCGTCGTACCCTGCGCCTTCAGCGCGTTCAGCACGTCGTACGTGTGGTTGTAGACCGCGTCGCGGAGCTGGTTGAAGCTGTAGCCGCTCCACGCGGCGGGCTTGTTCTGCTTGCCGGGGTCGGCCCAACTGTCCGAGTAGTGGAAGTCGACCAGCAGCCGCATCCCCTGTGCCTTGATCCGGCTGGCCATGGTCAGCACCCGGGCCCGGTTGTTGTACCCGTCGGCCGGGTTCACCCAGACCTTCAGCCGGGCGTAGTTCACCCCGTTGGAGGTGAGCAGTTGCAACGGGTCCCGCTGGGTGCCGGCGGAGTCCCGGTAGACGCCGCCCCGGTCCTGACTCTTCAACAGCGTGGAGATGTCGACGCCGCGGATCTGGGCGGCCCCGCCCGGATTGCCGGTGCCGCCGCCGGTGAACTCGACGTCGTCGACGTTGATCCAGTTGCCGGCCCGGGCGTCGGAGACGATGGCGGCGGTGCACTGCCCGCCGCTGACCTGGGCGGTCACCGAGACCTGGGTCCAACTCGACGCGGTCGGGATGCTGACCCGCTGTTCGGCGCCGCCGCAGTTGCGCAGCGCCAGGTACGCGGCGACCTGGCCGCCGCCGGAGCGGACCCAGGCCCGCAGCGTGTACGACCCGTTGCCGAGCCCGGTGAGCTGCTGGTAGGTCTCCACCCGGTAGGCGCCGGAGGCCCAGTGCGACAGCCGGTAGTTGCCGGAGCGCCCACCTGCCTCGGTGAAGCTGGCGCTCTGCTGCCCGGAGCTGGACGACTCGGACCAGCCGGTAGGCGTCTGGCTGGCGCCGGACGACTCGAAGCCGGGGTTGGTGATGGTGGCGGCGGCGCGGACGGGGGACGGGGCGGGGCCGGCGACCAGGCCGGCGGCGAGCAGTACGGCGCCGAGAGCGGCGGCGGCCGTACGGAGCGGATGGGACGGACCGCTCATGGGGGTTCCTTCCGTCGAAGGGTCGGGTGGCCGGCGTACCCGCGCTGGTACGCCGACCAGCCAGGTCGGTCGCCGTCCCGCCTCGGGTACGCCGGCCTACCTGGTGCTCATCGGGCGGCGCCGCCGAGTACCCGCAGTCCGGGCAGGGCCCGGCCGGAGTAGTCGAAGAGCGCCTGGTTCTCCCAGCCGTCCCCGGAGGACGGGTCGGCCGGATCCCAGCCGGCGCCGTCGACCGCCGTCCAGGTCGGCTCCCAGTAGAAGACGCCGAGCGCACCCGGTACGGCGGCGACGGTGCTGACCATGTCGCGGATGGCGTCGGCCTGGCCCTCGGGGGTGGCCGGGTAGCCGCCGGCGGATTGCAGGGCGGCGTCGAAGATGTTCGCCTCGTGGTCGTTCTCGTCCAGCGTGAATCCGTAGCCGGTCTCCACCATCATCACCGGCTTGCCGTACCGGCTGGTCAGGTCGAGGAGGTTGGCCTGGAGCGCGCCGAGCGGGCCGTGCCAGTACGTGTAGTGCGAGACGGCGATCAGGTCGAACGGCACGCCCCGGCTGACCGCGTTGTCGAACCACCAGCGGTGGCCGCCGTTGTTGCCGCCCTCGGCGAGGTGCAGCGCGACCCGGCTGCGCGGTGAGGCGTCGGTGACCGCGGTGCTGGCGGCGGTGAGCAGCGCCGCCAGGCCGTCCCAGTTGTCCCAGCGCCCGTCCGGCCAGAGCATCCCGCCGTTGATCTCGTTGCCGACCTGCACCATGTCGGCCGGGGTGCCCTGCCGGCGCAGGCTGGACACCACGTCGTAGGTGTGGTCGTAGAGCGCCTGCCTGAGCTGCTCGAAGGGCAGCTCCGCCCAGGCGGCCGGCTTGAACTGCTTACCAGGGTCGGCCCAGGTGTCCGAGTAGTGGAAGTCGACCAGCAGGCCCATCCCGAGCGCCTTGGCCCGGCGTGCCTTGGCCAGTACGTCCGCCTTGTCGCTGAACCCGTCCGCCGGGTCGACCCAGACCTTCACCCGGGCGTAGTTGACGCCGTTGTCGCGCAGGATCCGCAGCGCGTCCCCGGGCCGCCCGGCACGGTCGCGGTAGACCGCGCCGTAGTGCTCGTTCTTGGTCAGGTGCGAGACGTCGGCTCCGGCGATCCGCAGTGCGGGGGCGTCGGCCGGCCGGGTGGCCGGGGTCAGGGTCAGGTCGTCGAAGTGCGCCCAGTCCCCGGCGTTGCCGTCCGAGACGAGGCCGACGGTGCAGTGGCCGGTGCTGACCCGGGCGGTGAGGGCCAGCTCCACCCACCACTCGCCGCCGGTGCGGGGCAGCTCGACCCGCCGGTCCGGCCCGCCGCAGCCGGTCAGCGAGACGTACGCGTCGCGCTGGCCGCCGCTGGCGCGTACCGCGACCCGGAGGGTGTGGTCGCCCCGGTGTGCTCCGGTGAGCCGCTGGTAGGTCTCCACCCGGTAGGGCTGGTCGGCCCAGTGGGTCAGTCGGCTCGCCCCGGTGCGGCCACCCGGCTCGACGAAGCTGGCGGAGCGCTGGCCGCGCGCCGACCAGCCGGTCGGCGAGCCGTCGGCGGCGGTAGCCTCGAAGCCGGGGTTCGCGACCGCCGCGCCGGTGCCGGCGGGACCGGCCCCGCCGGCCGTTGCCGCTCGCCCGAGATCGGGTACGACCACGGCGGCGACCAGCAGCAGGGCCCCGAGCGCGATCTTCCTGGTGTGCATCAGCGGACATTCCTCCTCAGTGAACCGCCGAGGCGGAACCCCGGCCCGGTCGAACCGCAGATCCAAGGCAGGATTGGGAGCGCTCACAGCCTCCAAATGCCGCCTCGGAGCTGGGAAAACAACGCATATCGGCGCTTCTCAAGAGTGATGTGCTGTGAGCGCTCACGGAACCATCACCGTGCACCGATGTCAAGAGTTGTCGATGTCAGATCCGCAGTGCGCGTACGCCGCCGGCCGGCACCCGGCACACGCCCTGGTGGACGGTGCCGTCGAGCAGGTCGGTGCCGGTCGCCGGCAGTCCCGCGTCCCGGTCGGTGTGGTTGATCGCGACCAGGAACCGGCTGCCGTCGGCACCGGCCCGGCGGACCAGTTCGACCCCGTCCGGCACCCCGTCCGGCGGGACCAGCCCGGCGTCCCGGTACGCCGCCCGGAGCACCGGGCCGAGGCCGGCGGCGGAAAGCCGGGTCGAGACGTACCAGGCGTGGCCGGCACCGAAGACGTGCCGGGTGACCGCCGGCCCACCGGCCGCCGGACCGTCCAGATAGCTCCACACCGGCACGGCGCCCTGCGGCACCACCACCTCGGCCCAGACGTCCCCGACGATCTCCGACCTCGCCACCCCCGCACCGGTGTCCACCGACGTGCCGTCGGCGTCCAGCCGGACCGTCTCGCCGGTGCGCAGCGGCAGGAACTCCTCCACGGTCAACCCGAGTAGTTCGCGCAGTGCCCCCGGATGCCCACCGGGATGCACGGCGTCGTCGGCGTCCACAATCCCGGAGAAGTACGAGACCAGCACCGTCCCGCCGCCCGCGACGTACCGGCGGAGGTTCTCCGCCGCAGCCGGCGTGGTCAGGTAGAGACTCGGTACGACGACCAGCCGGTAGCCGTCGAGAGCCCGCTCCGGGTGGGCGAAGTCCACCGTGAACCGGTCCCGCCAGAGCCGCTCGTAGTAGGCCGCCATCCGCTCCCGGTAGTCCAGGTCCGTCGACGGGCGCCAGTCCAGTTCCACCGCCCACCAGGACTCCCAGTCCCAGAGCACCGCCACCTCGGCGACCACCCGGGTGCCGCGCAGCGGTTCGAGGCCGGGCAGGTCGGCGCCGAGCGCCACCACCTCGCGCCAGACCCGGGTGTCGGTGCCGCCGTGCGGCAGCATCGCACTGTGGAACTTCTCGGCGCCGAACCGGGACGCCCGCCACTGGAAGAAGAGTGCCGACTCGGCGCCCCGGGCCAGGTGCGCGAGGCTGTTCCGGCGCAGTTCGCCGGGGCGCTTGGCGATGTTGCGGGGCTGCCAGTTCACCGCCGAGGTGGCGTGTTCCATCAGCAGCCACGGCCGGCCCCCGGCGACTCCCCGGGTCAGGTCGGCGCACATGGCCAACTCGATGTGGTTGTCGGGCTGCTCGGCCCGCAGGTAGTGGTCGTTGGAGACCACGTCCACCTCGGCCGCCCAGCGCCAGTAGTCGATCGTCTTGCAGTTGGCGATCATGAAGTTGGTGGTCACCGGCACGCCGGGGGAGAGCCGGTGCAGGATGTCCCGTTCCCGTCGGAAGTTGGCCAGGTGCGCGTCGGAGGAGAAGCGCAGGAAGTCGAGCTGCTGGGTCGGGTTGACCGAGGTCGGCGCGGCGTGCGGCGGCTCGATCTCGGCCCAGTCGCCGTACCGCTGGCCCCAGAAGGTGGTGCCCCAGGTGGCGTTCAACGTGGCCAGGTCGCCGTACCGGTCGCGCAGCCAGTCGCGGAACGCGTCCGTCGAGGTGGGGCAGTAGCAGAGCGCGTTGGCGCCGCCGTACTCGTTGTGCGAGTGCCAGAGCACCAGCGCCGGGTGGTCGGCGTAACGGCGGGCGAGCTGTTCGGTGATCCGCGCGCTGGCTTCGGCGTACGCGGGTGAGCTGGGGCAGAACGACTGCCGTGCTCCGCCGCCGAGGCGTACGCCGTGCCGGTCCACCAGGGTCGCCTCCGGATGCCGGCGGCGGAACCAGGCCGGCGGTACGGCGGTCGGGGTGGCCAGGTCGACCGCGATCCCGCCGTCGTGCAGCAGGTCGAGCAGCCGGTCGAACCAGCCGAACTCGTACCGCCGCTCGGCGGGTTCCAGCAGGGCCCAGGCGAAGATCCCGACGCTGACCAGGTTCACTCCCGCCGTACGCATCAACTCGACGTCCTCGGCCCAGACGGACTCCGGCCACTGCTCGGGGTTGTAGTCGCCGCCGTACGCCAGGCGGGCCAGCCGGGGCAGCGGCCCGGCCCGGCCTGCGAGGTCCTCGCCGGTTGCCACGAGTTGCGGGGTCTGACTCATGCGGGATCTCCGAACTGTGCGCGCTCCCAGGGATAGTCCGCATGATTGCACACGGATCTACAAGGCGGACAAGTCATTGGAGGCGACTTGACATGATCGATCGAGGGTCGAAGACTGTGAGCGCTCCCAGTTGTTTCTGGTTGATCACCAGCCGATGACACCGTGGAAACTGAGAGGTTGAGATGACCCGTACGCTCGGCGCGAAGATCCTGGCAGTGGCTCTCGGCGTCAGCCTGGTCGCTGCCTGCACCTCCACTTCGAACGACGATCCCGAGGAGCCGACCGGCCCGGTCGAGCTGACCTTCTGGTCCTGGGCGCCCAACATCGAGAAGCTGGTCGACCGGTGGAACACCGACAACCCGGAGACCAAGGTGACGCTGAGCAAGCAGGCCGGCGGAGCGGACATCGTCACCAAGCTGCTCACCGCCGCCAAGGCGGGCAACCCGCCGGACCTCGCCCAGGTCGAATACCAGGCACTGCCCACACTGGTCAGCAACGACGTACTGGCCGACATCGCCGAGCAGGCCAAACCGCTGAAGGAGAAGTTCTCCGACGGCACCTGGCGACAGGTGACCCTCGGCACCGACGCGGTGTACGCGGTTCCGCAGGACGCCGCGCCGATGATGCTCTACTACCGCGCCGACCTGTTCACGCAGTACGGGTTGACCGTGCCGGGGACCTGGGAGGAGTTCGCCCAGACCGCCCGTACGCTGCGCGGCAAGACGAAGAAGCATTTCCTGACCACCTTCTCCGCCAACGACCCGGGCTGGTTCGCCGGGCTGGCCCAGCAGGCCGGCGCGAACTGGTGGGGGATCGACGGCGAGTTCTGGAAGGTCACCGTCAACGACGCCGGCACGAGGAAGGTCGCCGACTACTGGGGCGGGCTGGTCGGCGAGGGCGTGGTCGACGGCAAGCCGATGTACACCCCGGAGTGGAACAAGGCGCTGAACGACGGCAGCCTGCTGGCCTGGCCCAGCGCCGTCTGGGCTCCGGGCGTGCTGGTCGGCAACGCACCGGCCACCAAGGGCAAGTGGGCGATGGCGCCGCTGCCACAGTGGACCGCCGGGGAGAACCGGACCGGCAACTGGGGCGGCTCCTCGACCGGCGTCACCGCGGCGTCCAAGCACAAGGCGGCGGCGGTCCGCTTCGCCACCTGGCTGAACACCGACGCCGCCGCGACGACAATGCTGGTCCGAGAGTGCGCCGTCTACCCGGCGGCCCGGGACGCCCAGTCCGGCCCGGCGCTGGCCTCGCCACCGGACTTCTTCGCCAACCAGGCCGACTTCTATCCGCTGGCCAAGCAGATCGCCGACACCGCCGCCGGAGTCACCTGGGGACCGAACGTCAACGTCACCTACGAGACGTACCAGGACGCGTTCGGCAAGGCGATCACCGGCAGGACGCCGTTCGGGGCGGCGGTCGACGCGATGCAGACCGCGACCGTCGACGACATGCGGAAGAACGGCTTCACCATCGCCGGCTGAGAACGCCGAACCGCCACTGGCTGGAGACTGCCGGACCGCCACTGGCCGAAGATCGCCGGTCCGTCGCCGGCCGAAGACCATCGGGCCGGCGACGACGACCGGCCGACCGAACGGAGAGTCGATGCCAACGGCCACCCCCGGGGTGCGCCGCCGGGGAAGGCGTACCGGGATCCCGTACGTCTTCCTCGCCCCGGCGGTGATCCTGTTCCTCGCCTTCTTCCTCGCCCCGATCGGGTACGCGGGGTACCTGAGCCTGCGCAAGGTCCGGATCTCCGGGCTGGGGCTGGGCCGGGGCTCCCGGACCGAGGTCTTCGCCGGGCTGGAGAACTACCGCAACGCGGTCACCGACTCCGAACTCTGGTCCGGCGCGTTGCGGGTGCTCGGCTACGGGGCACTGCTGGTGCCGACGATGCTCGGCCTGGCCCTGCTCTTCGCCCTGCTGCTGGACCGGCCCCGGGCCCAACTCGCCCGGTTCAGCCGTACCGCGATCTTCCTGCCGTACGCGGTGCCGGCGGTGATCGCCAGCCTGCTCTGGGGCTTCCTCTACCTGCCGGCGACCAGCCCGCTGAACGACCTGCTGGTCCGGTTCGGGCTGCCCGAGCCGGACCTGCTCGGCACCGACGCGGTCTTCTACGCGGTGGTCAACATCGCGCTCTGGGGCGGGGTCGGCTTCAACATGATCGTGCTCTACACCGCGCTCCGGGCCATCCCGCCGGAGCTGTACGAGTCGGCCCGCCTCGACGGCTGCTCCGAGATCCAGGTCGCGCTCCGGATCAAGATCCCGCTGCTCGCTCCGGCCCTGGTGATGACCACGCTGTTCACGATGATCGCCACGTTGCAGGTGTTCAGCGAGCCGATGACGCTCGCGCCGATGACCAACTCGATCTCGTCGACCTGGACCCCGCTGATGAAGATCTACCGCGACGCCTTCGCCACCGACGACCGGTACGCCGCTGCGGCCACCTCGGTGCTGGTCGCCGCGATCACCCTGGTCCTGTCGTTGGGCTTCCTGCGGCTGGTGCAGAAGCGGGCCTTCGGACAGGAGCACTGAGATGGCCGGAACCGACACCGCCACGACCGGCCGGGGCACGCTCACCGGGCAACCGGAGCGATCGGGGGCCGGAACGGGCGGCCGGCCCGACGGCCAGGGCCGGATCGCCCGGCTGGCGCCGACCGCGATCCTGCTGCTCGGGGCGTTCTACTGCCTGCTGCCGGTGGCCTGGGTACTGGTCGCCGCCAGCAAGGACGCGAGCACCCTGTTCACCAGTTCCACCTTCGCCCCCGGCGACGCGCTGGTCGACAACGTGGCCGGGCTGTCGGCGTACCGGGACGGGCTTTTCTGGCGGTGGATGCTGAACACCCTGCTCTACGCCGGGGTCGGGGCGGCACTCTCGGCGGCCGTCTCCGGGCTGAGCGGGTACACGCTGGCCAAGTTCGCGTTCCCGGGCCGGTCGGTGGTGTTCAACGTACTGCTCGCCGGGGTGCTGGTGCCGGGGATCACGCTGGCCGTGCCGCAGTACCTGCTGCTGGCGAAGGTGGGACTGACCGACACGTACTGGTCGGTGCTGCTGCCCAGCATCGTCAGCCCGTACGGCATCTACCTGGCCCGGATCTACGCGGCGGCGGCGGTACCGGACTCGGTGGTCGAGGCGGCCCGGGTCGACGGTGCGAGCGAGTTCGGCATCTTCCGCAGGGTGGCGCTGCCGATGATGGTGCCCGGCCTGATCACCGTCTTCCTGCTCCAGTTCGTGGCCATCTGGAACAACTTCCTGCTGCCGTTCATCATGCTCGCCGACGACGAGCGGTTCCCGGTCACGCTCGGCCTCTACACGCTGCTCAACCAGGGCAACACCCAGCCGGCGCTGTACCGGTTCGTGATCGCCGGCTCGCTGCTGTCGATCGTCCCGCTGGTGGCGCTCTTCCTGTCGCTGCAACGCTACTGGCGGATCGACCTGCTCTCCGGGGCCACCAAGTCGTAGCGGCGGATGTGTACAGGAAGGGGGCGAGCGGTGTCACAAGCTCCGGTGCCGCCGCCGGTGGCCGACCCGGGGACAATGACAGGGTGACCGCGCCCGATCGCAGCCGTACCCGCCGGATGAGGCCCCGCCCGACCATGGACGACGTGGCGGCGGTGGCCGGCGTCTCCCGGGGTACCGTCTCCCGGGTGCTCAACGGCGGGCACAACGTCAGCGGCCCGGCCTCGGAGGCCGTCCGGCGGGCCATCCGCAAGACCGGGTACGTGCTCAACCAGCACGCCCGGAGCCTGGTCACCCAACGCTCGGACTCGGTGGCGTTCATCCTCTCCGAGCCGCAGGACCGGCTCTTCGAGGACCCAAACTTCAACATCCTGCTCCGGGGTTGCACCCAGGAGCTGGCCGAGCACGACATCACGCTGCTGCTGACCATCGCCGGCACCCAGGAGGACCGCAAGCGCGTCGGCCGGTACGTCACCGGCGGGCACGTGGACGGCGCACTGGTGATCTCCACCCACGCCGGCAGCCCGCTGCTGGACGAGCTGGACTCCCGGGGCCTGCCGTTCGTGGCCGTCGGCCGGCCGCTCGGCCGGGACTCCGACGTCAGCTACGTCGCCGCCGACGACCGGGGCGGAGCCCGGCAGATGGTCAGCTACCTGCGCTCCCGGGGGCACCGCACGATCGGCACCATCACCGGCCCACTGGACACCTCCGGCGGGGTGGACCGGCTCGCCGGCTACCACGACGTGCTCGGCGAGACCGACCCCCGGCTGGTGGTGACCGGCGACTACACCTCCGACGGCGGCGAGGCGGCGATGGAACGGCTGCTGCGCCAGGCACCGGAGCTGGACGCCGTCTTCGTCAGCTCGGACCTGATGGCCAACGGGGCGATCGCGGCACTGCGCCGGGCCGGCAAGCGGGTACCCGACGACGTCGCGGTCGGCGGCTTCGACGACTCCAAGGTCGCCACCACCTCCGTACCGCGACTCACCACCATCCGACAGCCGTGGGCCCGGATCAGCGCCGAGATGGTACGGCTGCTCCTCGGGCACCTGGCCGGCGACTCGCACGCGGCGGTCATCCTTCCCACCGAGCTGGTGATCCGGGAGTCCGCATAACGGCCGAGGTGTCCGGACCTGCCCGGGTCGGGCACGGTGATCCGGGCCGTTCCCCGGCCGATGATCTGGCACGCTGGTAAGCGTGCTGATGGTGCCCGTACGCCAACTCGGGGAGGCCGAGCGCGGCGCGGTGGAGCGGATCCTCGACCTCGATCCCTTCGCCGCCGCACAGGTGGCCGAGCGGGTCACCGCCAACGGTCTCTCCTGGTGGCGGGCGGACGGCCGGGTGCTCGGCTACGGCACCCGGGACAACCTCGAGTCGCTCTGCTGGCTCGGCGGGCAGGTCACCCCGGTCTGCGCCGGCCGGTCCGCCATCGCCGCCTTCGCCGAGGCGCTCGGTGCCGAGGAGCGGAGCTGCTCGTCGATCGTCGGGCGGGCCGACGGGGTGCTCGGGCTCTGGGAGCGGCTCTCCGGCCGGTGGGGACCGGCCCGGGACGTACGCCCAAACCAGCCGCTGCTGGCGACCGGCACGGCGCCGCAGGTGGCGCCGGACCCCGACGTGCATCCGGTCCGGCCGGGCGAGATCGACGCGCTCTTTCCGGCGGCGGTGGCGATGTACACCGAGGAGGTGGGCGTGTCGCCGCTGGCCGAGGACGGCGGGCGGGCGTACCGGCAGCGGGTGGCCGAGCTGGTCCGGGCCCGCCGGGCGTACGCCCGGGTGGTGGACGGCCAGGTGATCTTCAAGGCCGAGCTGGCGGTCGTCACCCGGCGCACGGCGCAGATCCAGGGGGTCTGGGTCGACCCGGAGTGGCGCGGCCGGGGCATCGGAGTCGCCGCGATGGCGGCGGTGGTGCGGGACGCGTTGGCCCGGGTCGCCCCCACGGTGAGCCTCTACGTCAACGACTACAACGCGCCGGCCCGCCGGGTCTACGAGCGGTGCGGGTTCCGCTCGGTCGGCACCTTCGCCACCGTGCTCTTCTGAACTCCGACGGCCCCGCCGACCCCGCTGCCGGTCACCAGGCCCGGAGGTACTGGTCCGGAAGCTGCCCGGTCGCGCCGAGCCGCTGTGCGGCACGGTGCGGCCAGTACGGGTCGCGGAGCAGTTCCCGGCCGAGCAGCACCAGGTCGGCGTCGCCGGTCGCGACGATCGCCTCGGCGTGCTCCGGCGCGCTGATCAGCCCGACCGCGCCGGTCGGCACCCCGCTCTCCCGGCGTACCTGGGCGGCCAGCGGCACCTGGTAGCCGGGACCGAGCGGGATCTCGGCCTCCGGCACGCCGCCGCCGGAGGAGCAGTCGACCAGGTCGGCGCCGGCCTCGGCGAGCAGCTTGGCCAGCAGCACACTGTCGGCCGGGGTCCAGCCGCCCGGTACCCAGTCGGTGGCCGAGATCCGGACCAGCACCGGTACGTCGTCGCCGACCGCCGACCGGACCGCCCGGGTCACCTCGACGGCGAACCGGCTGCGTCCGGTCAGGTCACCGCCGTAGGCGTCGGTGCGGGTGTTGACCAGCGGGGAGAGGAACTCGTGCAGCAGGTAGCCGTGCGCGGCGTGGATCTCGACCGCCTGGAACCCGGCCGCCAGGGCCCGGGTCGCGGCCTGGCCGAACGCGGCCACCACCCGGTCGATGCCGGCCCGGTCCAGCGCCACCGGCGTCCGGTACGACGGCAGGAACGGTGCCGTTCCCGGGCCGACCGGGGTCCAGCCGCCCTCGGCGTCCGGCACCCCGCCCTTGACCGTCGACCACGGCCAGTACGTCGACGCCTTGCGGCCGGCGTGCGCGAGCTGCACCGCCGGCACCGCACCGTTGGCGGCGACGACGGCGGTGACCGGCCGCCAGGCGTCGACGTGTGCGTCCGACCAGAGCCCGGTGTCCCGGGGGCTGATCCGGCCCTCGGGTACGACCGCCGTCGCCTCGCTGACCACCAGCCCGACCCCGCCGACCGCCCGCGACCCCAGGTGCACCCGGTGCCAGTCGGTGGGCAGCCCGTCCAGCCCCGCCGAGTACTGGCACATCGGCGACATCGCGATCCGGTTCGGCAACGTCACGCCACGCAGCGTCAACGGGCTGAACAGCACACTCATCCTCGCTCCTCCCTACCCGCCCCACGGAAAGGGCGCCGAACCGGACCATGCCGTCGAGCCGCCGCCCCGGTACGGGCGCCGAACGGATCGTGGCCTCCCACCGCCCTTGTGGCGGGTGGCGGGAGACCACGGTCAACCTAGCGTCAGGCCGGCTGCGGGGCGGGATCGCGGTCCCGGACCGGCTGCTCGGCCGGCGGCTCCTCGTCCAGCAGTTCGCGCCGGCCGGCGGAGTCGTACGCGGCCCGGTCCAGTACGCCCTCCCGGGCGGCGACCACGGTCGGCACCAGCGCCTGCCCGGCGACGTTGGTGGCGGTGCGGATCATGTCCAGGATCGGGTCGATGGCGAGCAGCAGGCCGGCACCGGCCAGCGGCAGGCCGAGCGTGCTCAGGGTCAGCGTGAGCATCACCAGCGCGCCGGTCAGCCCGGCGGTGGCGGCCGAGCCGACCACCGAGACGAAGGCGATCAGCAGGTAGTCGAGCGGGCTCAGGCTCACCCCGAAGACCTGGGCGACGAAGATCGCGGCCAGCGCCGGGTAGATCGCGGCGCAGCCGTCCATCTTGGTGGTCGCGCCGAACGGTACGGCGAACGAGGCGTACTCGCGCGACACGCCGATCCGCTCCACCGAGCGCTGGGTCACCGGCATGGTGCCGACGGACGAGCGGGAGACGAAGGCCAACTCGATCGCGGGCCAGGTGCCGGCGTAGAAGCGCAGCGGGTTGAGCTTGCCGCCGACGATCAGCACCAGCGGGTAGACCACCAGCAGCACGATCGCGCAGCCGACGTAGACCGCGGTGGTGAACTTGGCCAGCGGCGCCAGCAGATCCCACCCGTACGCCTCGACGGCGTGGCCGATCAGGCCGAGCGTGCCGATCGGGGCGAGCCGGATCAGCCACCAGAGCGCCTTCTGGGTGATCGCCAGCAGCGCCTTGTTGAGGTTGACGAACGGCTCGGCGGCGGCGCCGACCAGCAGCGCGGCGATCCCGGCGACGACGGCCAGGAAGACGATCTGGAGCACGTTGTTCTCGACGAACGCGCCGACCGGGTTCTCCGGGATGATGCCGGTGAGGAAGTCGGTCCACGAGCCGGTCCGCTCGGGCGCCTTGGCTCCGGCGACGTCCAGGGTGACGCCCCGGCCCGGGTTGACCAGCAGGCCGAGCCCGATGCCGACGGCGACCGAGATCAGCGCGGTGATGCCGAACCAGAGCAGGGTCTTCAGCGCCAGCCGGGCGGCGTTGGCCACCCCGCGCAGGCTGACCACACTGACCACCAGGGCGGTGAAGACCAGCGGCGGCACGGCGAGCCGCAGCAACTGGACGAAGATGCCGCCGATCTCGTCGAGGGTGGTGCCGAGCCAGGAGATCTCGGCGGCCCGGGCGAGATAGCCGAGCGCGACACCGAGGACCAGACCGGCGAGGATCTGTACGGAAAATGGAATCTTGCGAATGGCGGACGTCACGGTACTCATGAATGGAGTCCTTTGTCTGGTTCCGGCGCGGCAATCTGAGCCGGGGGTACGCCGGATCGGCGGTCTGCGGTCGGCGGGAACGCGTCAGCCGCGACAGCAGCCGCTGGCCTGCAGTCGAAGGTCGACGTACAGGCGCACGGTCAGAAACCAGACATTGGTCATCGTCAAGAGACGATACGGCGCCGGAGGCGGTAATGAAAGGACGGATCTTCGTGAGGCGCCTTACAACCCACCCCGCCCCGCCGCCGTGATCGCGACAGCCGACCCGTCCCGCCGTCGCTGATCGCTACAGCCGGCCCACCTTGCCACCGCTGACCGCCGCCACAGGTGCCCGGGTCCGGCCGAGGGTGAGCGCGGTGGCCACGCCCCAGACGGCCAGGTCGAGCAGGAGCAGCCGTTCGACCGCACCCATCAGCAGGCTCCGGCCGACCAGCAGCAGGGCGAGCCCGGCGATCGCCGACAGCGGCAGCGCGACCACGGCGGCGGCGACCGCGATCCGGCGCAGCGGCCAGGCCACCCCGGTCGTAGCGGCCAGCGCCAGCATGGCGAAGACCGTGCCGGCCACTGCCGCGATGCTGGCGCCGCCGTGCACCAAGTCGGCCAGGGTCACCCGGTCGAACGGCGGCAGCGGGCAGGCCGCCCGGCAACTCACCCCGGCCGAGACCACCGTGGCGACCGCGCTCGCCACCAGCAGCCCGGTGGCCAGCCGCAGCACCGGCGGCAGGGCCAGGCCGAGCAGCAGCAGTCCACCGGCGGCGGCGAGCAGACCGATCCGGTACGGCCAGACGGTGCCGCTGTCGGAGGCGCCGGCCTCGCTGACGTAGCTGGCGAGTTCCGGGGCCGGACCGGCGAGCACCGCCAGCGTCACCGCCACCGTGCCGGCCAGGATGCAGGCCACGGCCGTCAGTGCGACCGTCGGCCGGTGGGTGCGGGTCACCGCCGTCCGAGCCGGTATGCGCGGCCGGTCCGGCGCGGGAACCGGGCGGCCGGTCGGGCGAACCAGCCATCGACGCCGGTCTTCCGGACGAACTGTGCCTGCGCCATGCGGCCAAACCTATCCCGCCGCCGGACGGCCGGTAGAAGATCCGCTTGACAGGCCCTAAAGTGTGGGTCGATCACCACGACGGCCGGGTTCGTCGGCGCTGCCTGCCCGGCTGCGGGGTCGTGGCCGACCAGCCCCTGTGCGGGCCGGAACGACGAGCTGAGGCGGATATGCGACTGCCGGACGGGCTTCCCGCGGACATCGATCTGACCCGGCCCAGCGCCGCCCGGGTCTACGACTACGTCCTCGGCGGTGCACACAACTTCGAGATCGACCGGCAGCTCGCCGAGCAGATCGCCGCGATGACACCGAACCTGGCCGAGACGATGCGGGCCGGCCGGGCGTTCCTCCGGCGGGGCGTACGGACGCTGGTCGGCGCGGGCATCGACCAGTTCCTCGACATCGGCTCGGGCATCCCCACGGTCGGCAACGTGCACGAGGTCGCCCAGCAGGCCAACCCGGCCGCCCGGATCGTCTACGTCGACATCGACCCGGTGGCGGTGGCGCACAGCCGGTCGATCCTGGCCGGCAACGAGCGCACCACTGTGCTGCACGCCGACCTGCGTGAGCCGGACCGGATCCTGGCCGAGGCCGAGAAGCTGGGTGCGATCGACTTCGGCCGCCCGGTCGCCGTACTGCTGGCCGGCGTGGTGCACTTCGTGCCGGACTCGGACGACCCGCAGCGGATCCTGGCCACCCTGCGCGCCGCCACGGTGCCCGGCAGCTACCTGCTGCTCTCCCACTCGACGCACGAGGACCAGCCCCGGGAGATGCTCGACGCGCAGCGGCTCTCCGCCCGTACGGCGACCGAGATCACCCTGCGGTCCAGGGCCGAGATCGCCGCCTTCTTCGGCGACTTCACCCTTCTCGAACCGGGCTTGGTGCACATGCCACTGTGGCGGCCGGACGAGCCCACCGACCCGGGTGAGCATCCGGAGCGGCTCGGCGCCTTCGGCGGCGTGGGCCGGCACGATCGCGGCGCGGGCTGACGGTGTCGACCTCCGTCGACGGAGCCGCCGGGAACGAGTCGCCGGTCTCCGCCGCCGACCCCGAGTCGCCCGCCTCCGCCGCCGACCCCGGGTTCGACCGCTCCGGCGCTCACCGGTACGCGGAGCAGTGGGCGCGGGCGGCGGCCCGGCACGGCTTCGTGGCGACGAGTACGGGCGAGAACCAGCGGCTGCTGCTCGCGCACACCGTACGGCTCGCCCAGGCGGTACTGGCCGAACCGTTCGCCGCCGAGGCGGGGCACGACATCGGCCGGGCCCTGGTCGAGGCCCACCTCACCGAGCCCGGGGTGCTCGACTGGTCGGTACGCGCCCTCGGTGAGCAGTTCCGCCCGCTGGTGCTGCCCACCCGCACCGAGCCGGAGACGGCCCGCCGGATCGCCGTCCTCCAGGGTGCCCTGTCGGCCGGGTTCGCCCGGGCGCTGCGCGAGCGGACGCTGGGTCAGCAGGAACGGATCGCCCAGGCCGCCTGGGAGGCCCGGGACCGGGTCGAACGGGCACTGCGGGACAGCGAGGCGCGGTTCCGGGCGGTCTTCGTCGACGCCGCGATCGGGATCGGCATCGCCGACGTCGACGGACAGATCGTCGACGTCAACCGGGCCTTCGCCGAGTTGCTCGGCTACACCGTCGACGAGCTGCGCAAGATCAACGTTTCCGCACTGTTCCATCCGGACGACGCCGCTGGGATGTGGGAGCTGTACCAGGACCTGGTCGAGGGCAAGCAGGACGCCGTACGGGTCCAGAAGCGCTACTACCGCAAGGACGGCAGCGTGGTCTGGACCGACCTCGCCGTCTCGCTGATCCGGCACGACGACGGCCGGCCCCGGTACACCGTGGCGATGGTGGAGGACATCACCGAGCGGCACGAGTTCCAGCAGCGGCTGCGCCACCAGGCGACGCACGACCCGTTGACCGGGCTGCCGAACCGTACGCTCTTCCTCGACCGGCTCGGCGAGGTCTTCGCCACCGGCGGGCCGGACGACCGGGTCGGGATCTGCTTCCTCGACCTCGACGGCTTCAAGGCGGTCAACGACAGCCTCGGCCACGACCTCGGCGACAACCTGCTCGTCACCGTGGCCCGGCGGCTCGCCGACTGCGTGGCCGGGCAGGGCCACCTGGTGGCCCGGATGGGCGGCGACGAGTTCGTGATCCTGATCGACCAGGGCGCCGGCTGCCGGGCGGTGAAGGCGGTCGCGGCCGAGGCCCTGGCCGCCGTGGCCGAGCCGGTGCAGGTCGGCGAGCACCGGCTGTCGGTGTCGGCCAGCATCGGCGTGGTCTCCGGGCCGCTCGCCACCACGTCGGTCGCCGAGCTGATGAAGGCCGCCGACGTCACCCTCTACTGGGCCAAGGCGGAGGGCCGGAACCGCTGGGTGAGCTACGACCCGGCGCGACGGTCCCGGGAGCGGACCAGGTCGGCCCTGATCGCCGGCATGGCGGCGGCGCTGCAACGGGACGAGTTCCTGATCGACTACCAGCCGATCGTGACCCTGGCCGACGGGACGATCTGCGCGGTGGAGGCGCTGGTCCGGTGGCAGCATCCGGAGCTGGGGCTGCTCGGCCCGGACGAGTTCATCGGCCTGGCCGAGGAGACCGGGCTGATCGTCGAACTCGGCCGCTGGGTGCTGGCCCGGGCCTGCGAGGCGGCCAGCCGGTGGCACCGGGAGTTCCCGGACGCCCGACTGGTGGTCAGCGTCAACCTGGCCGCCCGGCAGGCCCGTGATCCGGCCGTGGTCGGCACGGTGTCGGAGGTGCTGCGCCAGACCGACCTCCCCGCCGACCTGCTGCAACTCGAACTGACCGAGAGCGCGGTGATGGCCACCGCGGGCGAGCCGCTGCCCGCGCTGCGCAAGCTGGCCGCCCTCGGGGTACGGCTGGCGATCGACGACTTCGGCACCGGCTACTCCAACCTGGCGTACCTTCGCCGGCTGCCGATCCACAACCTCAAGCTCGCCGGCCCGTTCGTCGAGGGGATCCGGTCCAGCGACCGGCAGGGTCTGGTGGACGGCCGGATCGTCGACGCGCTGGTCCGGCTGGCGCACGCGCTGGGGCTGACGGTTACCGCCGAGGCGGTGGAGACGGTCGGCCAGGCCGACCAGCTCCGGGCGCTGGGCTGCGACGCCGCCCAGGGACGACACTTCGCGGCACCGGCACCGGAGGGCGAGATCACCCGGTGGCTGGCCGCCCGCGCGGAACGGCGCCGGGAGGGCGTGCGCTGACGGGTACCCGCCCGGTGGGTGTCGCCGAGCTGCGGGTCGACCGCGAGCTGCCGACGAAGGCCGACCGGCCCGGGGGTGGGCGGATGCGGTACCCGTCGGACCGGTAGGGCACCCTGGAGGCGTGGACATGACCGACACCGAGTCAGTGGTGACCCTCCTGTGTGGCGTGACGATCGTGATCGGCGTCTGCGGGGTGATCGTGCCGATCATCCCCGGGCTGATCCTGTGCTGGCTGGGCGTCGTGGTCTGGTCGTTCTTCGGCGACGGCGAGGGCGTCGGCCGCTGGGTGGTGCTCGGCCTGGCCACCCTGATCACGGTGCTCGGCAGCACCGTGAAATACCTCTGGCCGGGGCGGAACCTGAAACGCAGCGGGGTGCCGACGCTGTCCCTGCTGGCCGGCGGCGTACTCGGGCTGGTCGGGTTCTTCGTGGTGCCGGTGGTCGGGCTGGTGCTCGGGTTCGTGCTCGGGCTCTGGCTGGCCGAGCTGGCCCGGCTCGGTGACGCGAAGCAGGCGTGGCCGTCGACCCGGCACGCGCTGGCGGCGGTCGGGCTCGCCCTGCTTGTCGAGTTGGCCGCCGCGCTCGGCATCACCGGCATCTGGCTGGTCGGCCTCGTCCTGACCTGAGGATTCCGCGTCCGCCCGTCCGATGGCGGGGTGGATGCGGGGCGCGGAGTGGATGCGGGGCGCGGGGCGGGCGCTGGCACGACGGGCGTCGTACCCGATGAGAGAGGTGACCGCGCCCCGCGCCGCCGCGGGAGCCGGGTTGTC
This sequence comes from Plantactinospora endophytica, assembly GCF_016862915.1. Classification (GTDB taxonomy): domain Bacteria; phylum Actinomycetota; class Actinomycetes; order Mycobacteriales; family Micromonosporaceae; genus Plantactinospora; species Plantactinospora endophytica. The sequence goes on from NZ_BONW01000005.1 coordinate 50,862, forward strand.
CGAGAACCCGGCGTCGGACCCCTGGAAGGGGCCCTCGGGTCCGGCGGTGCCGGACCGGCGCGCCGAGATCGCGCGCTGCGTCGTCCGGTCAGGCCAGGGACCCGGTGCGCCGGCATCTGCGGCGCCTGGTGGGTAACTCCTGCTGCCATGTCACGCTACGATCATGCGCCGGTCGCGCCGGGTCGGCAACGCAATTACCAGCGTCGACGCGGCGTGCGGGGCCGGCGGGCGGGCGGTTCAGCCGACCGGGATGTCCAACTCGGGTACGTGTTCGGTGGCGGCGGCCAGCACGGCGCCGGTGAGCCCGGCCGGCAGCCCGGCGCGCTCGGCCAGCCGGTCGACCGTGACCTGCTGCCGTTCGAGCAGTTCGACCGCCTTGCCGAGCAGCGACGGCTGTTCGCGGGGGCCGAGGTCGCCCGGTTCGGGATAGCCCCACTGGGCGAGCACCGCCATCCCGCGCCGGTAGGTGTGCTCCCGGTAGACGCCGAGGTCGTGGCCCCGATAGACCAGCGCCTTCAGGCTGATCCCCCAGCGCCGCTTCAGTTCGTGCAGCTTGTCGAAGTCGAGCCGGGCCGGCAGTTCGTCGCGGAGCGCCGCACTCGGCGCCAGGAACTCGGAGGCGAACGCGGTGGCCTGCCGTTCCAGGAGCTGACTGCCCGGCTCGGCGTCGTGGTGCATCAGCAGGTGGCCCAGCTCGTGCGCGGCGTCCATCCGGGACCGGGCCCGGTCGTCCTTGCCCGGGTTGAGGAAGACGAACGGACGCTGGCCGTACCAGTGGGAGAAGGCGTCGACCCGCTCGGAGACGTCCGGCAGGGCGAGCACGATCACTCCGGCGGACTCCAGCAGCCGGATCACGTGCGGTACCGGGGCCGCCCCGAGGGCGAACGCGTCCCGGGCGGTGACCGCTGCCCTGCGTACGTCGTCCGGGCCGGTCGGCTCGGCCAGCTCCAGGTGCGGCAGCCGCAGCCGGGGCAGCCGGAGCTGCCGCTCGACCACCTCCACCACCCGCCAGGCGAGTTCGCCGAACGCCTCCGCCTGGTCCCGTTCGGCCTGGCTGGTGGTCCGCAGGCTGCGGAAGTGCGCCTGACCCGAGGTGACCGGCACGCCGAAACCGGCGGCGAAGAACTCGACCGGCATCGACAGTGCCAGGGCCAGCCGGGCCAGCGCCGCCGCCGACGGGCGGGCCTGGCCCAACTCGTACTGGCTGACCGCCGCCGCCGTCACACCGACCTGTCGGGCCAGCTCGTTCTTGCGCATCCGGCGCCACCGGCGGGCCAGGGCCAGGGCGTGCGGCGAGAAGGCGGCGGCTGCCGCGGCGGCGGGTACCGGCGGTCGGAGCCGGCCCGTCACGCGGAGCGCTCGGCCGACCGGCCGGGTACGACGCCGAACCGGCGCTCCCCGGCCTCGGACCGACGCGCCTCGCCGTCGGACTGCAGGGCCAGCAGGTCCAGCTCGGGAATCGGCAGATCGGCGGTACGCGGCTGCGGCACCGTGCCCTCGACCACCGGCAGCGGCGCTCCGGCGGTGGCCGGCTCCCCGAACCAGAGGCGTACCTCGAACCAGGGGGAGCCGCTGTCCCGGTTGTCCCGGGGCAGCCCGATGTAGGCGACCGCCTCGCCGGTGACGATGTCGCCGGTGTGCGCGACCCGGATGTGCCGCTTCGGCGGCAACACACCCGCGAAGACCTCGGGGAACTGCCCCTCGTCGTCGAAGGCGAGCTGCCCGTCGCGGCTGTTCTCCACCGCGCCGCCGAGCCGGGCCTCGCTGCCCTCCCAGCGGATCGACTCGATCCCGCCCTGTAGCGAGTAGAGCCGGACGACGTAGCCGGCGCAGACGATCTCCAGCGAGTTGTCCTCGACCCGGACCACGATTCCGTCCAGGGCGTCGAACTCGGCCTTGCCGAGGTTGGTCAGGTTGCGCCACACGGTGGTGCCGAAGCTCATCGCGTCGTCGCCGAGCTCGGGCTCGTGCCGGTCGGCGGCACGCCGGTAGACCTGCTGGATCAGTCGGCCCAGCCGGCCCAGTACGCCCCGCTCGTCCAGTACGGCCACCGCGTCACCCAACAAGGTCATGCGGAAAAACCTAGCCGACACCCCGGATGATATTGCGGAAATCAAGTGCCGACACGTCGGTGATTTCCGGGCGCCTCGCCGCACGCACCGTCCTCCCGGCCGTGTTCGCGCAGGGCGAGGGAGGCGGCGAACATGCCGGCACACCGCTCCGGGACGGCGACGCGGGTCGGGATCGGTTGACGTAGATCCGCGCTCGGCGGACGATCTCGACAGAGGCGTGACGACGGTCACAGTCTCCATCCGCCCCCGGATGAAGGAGACGCCGATGAGCGCACCCGCCCAGCCGACCCGTACGCCGGGAACGGCCGAGCCCGACTCCGACGAGCAACGGTTGGCCCAACTCGGCTACCAGCAGGAACTGCGCCGGAAGCTCTCCGGCTTCTCCAACTTCGCCGTCTCGTTCTCGATCATCTCGATCCTGGCCGGCGCGATCACCTCGTACGGCATCGCGATGACCGCCGGCGGCCCGCTGGCGATCACCCTCGGCTGGCTCTTCGTCGGGGGCATGGTGACCCTGGTCGCGCTCGCGATGGCGGAGATCTGCTCGGTCTACCCGACCGCCGGGGCGCTCTACTGGTGGGCGGCGGCGCTGGCCAAGCGGAACAAGGCGGCCTGGGCCTGGTTCGTCGGCTGGTTCAACTTCCTCGGCGAGGTGGCGGTCACCGCCGCCATCGACTTCGGGGCGGCGATCACCACGTCGGCGTTCCTCAGCCTGACGTTCGACCTCGAAGTGACCCCGGAACGCACCTTCGTGGTCTTCCTGGTGATCATCGTCGCGCACGGCCTGCTGAACACCTTCGGGGTCAACCTGGTCCGGCTGCTCTCCGACGTCAGCGCCTGGTGGCACCTGGTCGGGGTGGCGATCATCGTCGGGGTGCTGGCGGTCGTGCCCGACCAGCACAAGCCGATCTCCGAGGTCTTCTTCGAGGTACGCAACGCCACCGGCTTCGACTTCTCCGGCGCGGCGGTCTACGCCGTACTGATCGGGTTGTTGATGGCGCAGTACACGTACACCGGTTACGACGCGAGCGCGCACGTCGCCGAGGAGACCCACGACGCCTCCCGGGCGGCACCCCGGGGCATCGTGATGTCGGTGGTGGTGTCGGTGGTCGCCGGCTTCTTCCTGCTGGTCGCGATCACCTGGTCGATCCGGGACTACGACGCGCAGCGGCAGACCGAGCTGGGGCTGCCGCCGGCCCAGATCTTCATCGACGCCACCGGCCACACCACGGGTACCTTCCTGCTCTTCATCTGCGTGGTGGCGCAGTTCTTCTGCGGGATGGCCTCGGTCACCGCCAACTCCCGAATGGCGTACGCGTTCAGCCGGGACGGCGCGCTGCCCGGCTCGGCGATCTGGCGCAAGGTCAACCCCCGCACCGGTACGCCGACCAACTCGATCTGGCTCTGCGTCGCCTGCTCGACCCTGCTGGTGCTGCCGTCGCTGTGGAACACCACCGCCTACCTGGCGGCCACCTCGATCGCGGTGATCGGCCTCTACATCGCGTACGTCGGGCCGGTCTTCCTGCGCCGCCGCAGCCCGGACTTCCAACCCGGTCCGTGGAACCTCGGCCGGTGGAGCCCGCTGGTCGGCTGGCTGGCGATCGGCTGGGTGGCGGTGATCTGCGTACTCTTCGTGCTGCCCACCACGTCGCCGATCACCGCGTCGACCTTCAACTACACGATCGTCGCGGTCGCGGTGGTGCTCGGCGCGGCCTGGCTCTGGTGGCTGCTGGGCGCCCGCCGCTGGTTCACCGGCCCACGCCAGAACGTGATCCCGACCGTCCCGCAGCCCGACCCCGAGGTACCCGATCCGCAGGTACCCGATCCGGCCGGGTCCGCCGGCTCGCCTCCCGAGCGGGCCGGCGCGGCGGACGGGGAGCGCGGATGACGGCCCGGACTCCGGCGCTCAGCCTGGAGGCGCTGCGGGTGGCGGTCGACAGCGGCGAGATCGACACCGTGGTGCTGGCCCTGGTCGACATGCAGGGGCGGCTCCAGGGCAAGCGGTTCCACGCGCCGTACTTCCTGACCGAGGTGGTGGCGCACGGCAGCGAGGGCTGTAACTACCTGCTCGCCGTCGACGTCGAGATGAACACCGTCGACGGGTACGCGATGTCGAGCTGGGAACGCGGCTATGGCGACTTCGCGATGGTCCCCGACCTGAGTACCCTGCGCCGGGTTCCGTGGCAGCCCGGCACCGCGATGCTGCTCGCCGACCTGCGCTGGCTCGACGGCAGCGGGGACGTACTCGCCTCGCCCCGGCAGATCCTGCGCCGCCAGCTCGACCGGCTGGCGGCGCACGGCCTGACCGCGTACGCCGGAACCGAGCTGGAGTTCGTGCTCTACCGCGACTCGTACGAGGACGCCTGGCGCCGGGGCTACCGAGAACTGACCCCGGCGAACCTCTACAACGTGGACTACTCACTGCTCGGCACCGCCCGGGTCGAGCCGCTGCTCCGGCGGATCCGGGTCGAGATGGCCGGCGCCGGGCTCACCCCGGAGAGCGCGAAGGGGGAGTGCAACCTCGGCCAGCACGAGATCGCCTTCCGCTACGCCGACGCGCTGACCTGCGCCGACAACCACGTGGTCTACAAGAACGGGACGAAGGAGATCGCCGCCCAGGAGGGCATGTCGATCACCTTCATGGCCAAGCCGAACGAGCGGGAGGGCAACTCCTGCCACATCCACTTCTCGCTGCGCGGCGCCGACGGCCGCTCGGCGCTGCTCGGCGACGGGCCGGCGGGGCTGTCGGTCACCGGGCAGCGGGTACTGGCCGGACTGCTGGCGACGATCCCCGACTTCGCCGTGCTGCTGGCGCCGAACGTCAACTCGTACAAGCGGTACCAGCCCGGCTCGTTCGCCCCGACGGCGCTGCGTTGGGGCAACGACAATCGCACCTGCGCACTCCGGCTGGTCGGACACGGCCAGGGGATGCGGGTGGAGAACCGGCTACCCGGCGCCGACGTCAACCCGTACCTGGCGATCGCGGCACTCGTGGCCGGGGCGGTACACGGAATCGAGGCGGAGCTGACCCTGGAGCCTGAGTTCGTCGGCAACGCGTACGGCGACGGGTCCGCGCCCCGGGCGCCGCGTACGCTCCGGGACGCGCTCGACCGCTGGACGGAGTCCTCGCTGGCCGTCGAGGCGTTCGGGGCCGAGGTGGTGGCGCACTACGCCAACCAGGCACGGGTGGAGTTGGCCGCCTTCGACGCGGCGGTGACGGACTGGGAGCTGCGACGTGGTTTCGAACGACTCTGACGACTCTGCCGGCTCTGACAACTCTGCCGGCTCTGACGACTCTGCCGGCTCTCACGACCCTGACGACTCTGCCGGCGCGGTCGGCGCGGTCGGTGTCACCCAGGTGGTGAATCCGGCTACCGGGCTGGTGGTGGCGACGGTGCCGCAGACCACCGCCGCCGAGGCGGAGGCGGCGATCGACCGGGCTGCGCGGGCGTACGGGTCGTGGCGGGAGGTGGCGCCGGGGGACCGGGCCCGGCTGCTGCGCCGGTTCGCCGCCGTGGTCGACGCGCACGTCGAGGAATTGGCCGAGCTGGAGGTACGCAACTCCGGGCACACCATCGGGAACGCCCGCTGGGAGGCCGGCAACGTCCGGGACGTGCTCGACTACTACGCCGGGGCGCCGGAGCGGTTGACCGGCCGGCAGATCCCGGTGCCGGGCGGACTGAACGTCACCTTCCACGAACCGCTCGGCGTGGTCGGGGTGATCGTGCCGTGGAACTTCCCGATGCCGATCGCCGGCTGGGGGTTCGCCCCGGCGCTGGCCGCCGGCAACACGGTGGTGCTCAAGCCGGCCGAGCTGACCCCGCTGACCGCGATCCGCCTCGGCGAACTAGCGCTGGAGGCCGGACTGCCGCCGGACGTGCTGACCGTGCTGCCCGGTCGGGGGAGTGTGGTGGGCGAGGCGTTCGTCGCACATCCGGCGGTCCGGAAGATCTGCTTCACCGGGTCGACCGAGGTGGGTACCCGGATCATGGCCGGCTGTGCCGCCCAGGTGAAACGGCTGACCCTGGAACTCGGCGGCAAGAGCGCCAACCTCGTCTTCGCCGACGCGGACCTGGCGCGGGCGGCGGCCACCGCGCCGTACGCGGTCTTCGACAACGCCGGGCAGGACTGTTGCGCACGGTCCCGGATCCTGGTGCAACGCCCGGTGTACGACCGCTTCCTGGAGTTGCTGGAGCCGGCCGTCCAGGCGTTCCGGGTGGAGGATCCGGCGCTGGAGACGGCCGAGATGGGTCCACTCATCTCGGCCGGGCACCGGAAGTCGGTATCGTCCTATCTAGACGGTGCCGAGGTCGCCTTCACCGGCTCCTGCCCCGAGGGCCCCGGATTCTGGCACGCCCCCACCGTCCTGCTGGCCCGGTCGCCGGCCGAGCGGCACTGGCGGGAGGAGATCTTCGGCCCGGTCGTCTCGGTGCTGCCCTTCGACGACGAGGCCGAAGCGGTGGCGCTGGCCAACGACACCGAGTACGGCCTCTCCGGCTCGATCTGGACCCAGGACGTCGGACGGGCGATCCGGGTGGCCCGAGGCGTCGAGTCCGGCAACCTAAGCGTCAACTCGCACTCGTCAGTGCGGTACTGGACGCCGTTCGGCGGGATGAAACGCTCCGGCCTGGGCCGCGAACTCGGCCCGGACGCCCTGCACGCCTTCACCGACGTCAAGAACGTCTTCCTCGCCACCGACGCCTGACGGCCGACGCAGCCCTGGGTCAGCCCTGCGCGCCCGCCCGATGATCGCAGTACGACGAGCCGACGAAGGCCCGCCACGCGCCGGTCCCGAAGCTCAGCGTGCCGCCGTCGGGGTCCTTGCTGTCTCGGACCAGTACGACCCCCGGCAGGTTGTCGGCGACCTCGACGCAGTTGCCGCCACTGCCGCCGCTGCGGGTGGACTTTCGCCAGTTCGCGTTCGTCACATCCATGGCCGCACGATCTCCTTGATCAGGTCGAGCGACTGCCCGTCCGGCAGCGCTACGTTCCGGACACTCTCCCACTTTCCCAGCAGAGCTTCCACGTCCTCGGTCCGGTCAACCACGGACCCGCCGAGCTGATTCTCCAGATGTCCGACCCAACCGCCCTCCTCGGACCGGGAGAGCACGAATGGACCGCTCAATCCGGCATGCAGGCCGACGTTGGAGGGCAGCACGTGCACGTGAATGTGCGGACGTTCGGCCATATTCAGCAGGTGGAGGAGTTGCTCGGCCATCACCTTCTCGTATCCGTTGGCGAACCGGCGCAGGGCCGTCTCCTCGACCACGGCGACAAACTGTGGCGGGTGTTCCTGGGTCAGAATCGCCTGCCTGGCCATCCGAGCAGCGACGAGGCTCTCGACCTCCTCCTCGGTGCGAGTGTCGTCCGCGCCACGCAGGATCGCGCGGGCGTAGGCGGGAGTCTGGAGGAGGCCGGGGATGAGATTCGGCTCGAAACAGCGGAGTTGCTTCGCCACGCGTTCCGCGTCCAGCCAGGGGCGGAACCAGATCGGCTCACCGTCTCGTTCCGCGAGCAGCAGCAGCGACACGAACAGGTTTCCGGTCTTGAAGATCTTGTCGGCTCGGGCCAGGTAGACGGCGTCCAGCGGGCGTTGGCCGAGTTCGACCGCCGAGACCATCGAGGCGGAGAAGTGCGCCAGCTTGCCGTACTCCTCCTGACTGAGTTCGGCGTTGACGCGCATCAACCGCAACTGGGTCCGGATGAGGTCCGCGGTGGGGATGAGCTTCTTCGACATACTTCCTCCACAGTGCTCCGGGTAGCACCGGAAATGACCGTGCCGAGAGTAGTCCTGTGGAAGCCCAGTGTCACCGGCAGAAGTGGTGGTGGAACCGGCAGAACTTCAGCGCCGCCGGTTCAGCAGATGCGGGGCGTGTTCGCGTACGGCCGCGAGGAGTTGGCGCCGGGACGGGTTCACCAGCGGGTGCCCGGCGACGTCCACCGTCGGGACGGTCTCGTTGCCGTCGGCCACCGAACGGACGAAGGCCGCCGCCTCCGGATCCCGCCAGATGTTCACCTTCCGCACCGGCAGCCGGACGAAGAGAAGCTGGAACATCAACTTCATGCAGTACGGGCACCACGGTCGCCAGTAGAGGACGACCTCGTTCCGAGACTCGCTCATCACCGTCACCCGCTCTCGTACCAGTTGCCGCCGAGCGTAGCCGGCAATCGGCTCTCGACCACCGGTCCGCCACTGGGCGAGGATGCCGGGGAACGGGTCGGACGGAGGAGCGTCGGAATGGTGATGAGTGATCGACTGGCCGGGCGGGTGGCCGTGGTGACCGGTGCCGGCAGCGGGATCGGGCTGGCCACCGTACGCCGGCTCGCCGCCGAGGGGGCCCGGGTGGTCTGCGTCGACATCGCGGCCGAGGCCGGGCAGGCCGCCGCCGACGAGGTGGAAGGTGACTTCGTGGCCTGCGACGTGGCCGACGAGGCACAGGTACGCGATCTCTTCGACCAGGTCGCGGCCCGGCACGGCCGGATCGACGTTGCCTTCAACAACGCCGGCATCTCCCCGCCGGACGACGACTCGATCCTGGAGACCGGCCTGGACGCCTGGGAGCGGGTGCTCCGGGTCAACACCACAAGCGTCTACCTCTGCTGCAAATACGTCATCCCGCACATGCTGCGTCAGGGCAAGGGCTCGATCGTCAACACCGCCTCGTTCGTCGCGCTGATGGGGGCGGCCACCTCGCAGATCGCCTACACCGCGAGCAAGGGCGGGGTACTGGCGCTGACCCGGGAACTCGGGGTGCAGTTCGCCCGGCAGGGAATCCGGGTGAACGCGCTCTGCCCGGGGCCGATCGGCACCCCGCTGCTCCGGGAACTCTTCGCCAAGGACCCGGAACGGGCCGCCCGGCGGCTGGTGCACGTACCGATGGGCCGGTTCGGCGAGCCCGACGAGATCGCCGCCGCCGTCGCCTTCCTGGCCAGCGACGACGCGTCGTTCATGACCGCCGCCCAGTTCGTGGTCGACGGGGGGATAACCGGCGCGTACGTCACCCCGCTGTGAGGTTGTCCGGTGACGTCCGGATGTCGTCCGGGTCACCGAAGCGTGAGCGCGGATGGGCGGCGACGTTAGGCTTGAGGTCATGAACGTCCGTGCGCCGTTGACCCCCGGCACGCTCTCTCCGTGGCGCCAGGTGCCGTCCCACATCGTCCGCCCCGAGTACGTCGGCAAGAAGCGGCCGAAGGAGTGGCGCGGCTCGCACGTGCAGTCCGCCGAGACGATCGAGAAGATGCGGGTCGCCGGCCGGATCGCCGCCCAGGCCACCCAGCTTGCCGGTGAGCACTGCAAGCCGGGCGTCACCACCGACGAGATCGACCGGGTGGTGCACGAGTTCCTGGTCGACCACGACGCCTACCCCTCCACCCTCGGCTACAAGGGCTTCCCCAAGTCCTGCTGCACCAGCCTCAACGAGGTGATCTGCCACGGCATCCCCGACTCGACGGTGCTGATGGACGGCGACATCATCAACGTCGACGTGACCGCGTACCTGGACGGGGTGCACGGGGACACCGACGCCACGTTCTGCGTCGGCGAGGTCGCCGAGCCGGCCCGGCTGCTGGTGGAGCGGACCCACGAGGCGATGATGCGGGGCATCCGGGCGGTCGCCCCGGGCCGGCAGATCAACGTGGTCGGCCGGGTGATCGAGTCGTACGCCAAGCGGTTCGGCTACGGCGTCGTCCGGGACTTCACCGGGCACGGCATCGGCGAGGCGTTCCACAGCGGGCTCTACGTGCCGCACTACGACAGCCCCCGGCCCACCGACGTGATGGAGCCCGGGATGACCTTCACGATCGAGCCGATGATCACCCTCGGCACCCATGAGTACGACATGTGGGACGACGGCTGGACCGTGGTCACCAAGGACCGGCGCTGGACCGCGCAGTTCGAGCACACCATCGTGGTCACCGAGGACGGCCACGAGATCCTCACGCTGCCGTGATGGAGGATTCCCACACTGCTGCCGTGCAGTGCGACCCGCACGTTGTCGTGCCGGCGGACCCGCACACGGCCGTGCCGGACGATCCGCACACTGCCGTGCCGGACGCCCGACGGGACGTCGCCCGGTGACGGACGCCGCCACCCCGGTCAGCGAACACCACCACGCCGACGTCTCCGGCGGCTGGCTGCGCCCCGCCGTCTTCGGGGCGATGGACGGCCTGGTCACCAACATCGCGTTGATCGCGGGCGTCGGCGGCGGTGGGGTAGCGCCACGCAACGTCGTACTGACCGGGTTCGCCGGGCTGGTCGCCGGGGCGATCTCGATGGGGCTCGGCGAGTACACCAGCGTGCAGTCGCAGAACGAGCAGGTCGCCGCCGAGGTCGCCAAGGAGCGCCGCGAGTTGGAGCGGAACCCGGACGGCGAGGCCCGGGAACTCGCCGACGCCTGGGTCGAACGAGGGCTGCCCCGGGACCTCGCCGAGCAGGTGGCGGACGTACTCCGGCACAACCCGGAGGAGGCGCTTCGGGTGCACGTGCAGGAGGAGTTGGGCGTCGACGCCGACGACCGGCCCAGCCCGTGGACCGCCGCCTTCTCGTCGTTCCTCTGCTTCTCGGTCGGCGCTCTGGTGCCGTTGATCACGTACCTGCTCGGCTTCTCCAGCCTCTGGCTGGCGCTGGGCGTGGGCGGTCTCGGCCTGTTCGTCGCGGGAGCGCTGGTCGCCCGGTTCACCAACCGGAAGTGGTGGGTCAGCGGCGGCCGGCAACTGCTGCTCGGCGCGGCGGCCACCGCCGCGACGTACCTGGTCGGCCGACTGATCGGCGTCGGCGTGAGCTGACCGGCGCGTCCCGAACCAGGCCCTTAGACAGCAGTACTCGTCGACCGAGCTACGCCTTGTCGGACTGGCTCGGTTCGAGTCGGAAGACCCGGATGTTCCGACCGCCGGCCCGGGTCACGTACGTCCGGTACGCCGGCCACTCGGTCACCAGCAGCGTCCAGAGCCGCTCCCGTTCCGCGCCGTCGACCAGCCGCGCCCGGACCGGTATCCGGTTGCCGTCGACGGTGATCGTGGCGGTCGGGTCGGCGAGCAGGTTGAGCGCCCAGGCGGGCTGCTCCGGGCGACCCCAGTTCGACCCGGTCACCACGTACGCGTCACCGTCCGGCACGTACAGCAGCGGGTTGCTGCGCGGGCGCCCGGACCGGCGGCCGGTGGTGGTGATCAGCAGTGATGGCACCAGGCCGAGCGCCACCACCCGGCCCCGGGTCAGTTTGGCGACCAGGCGGTCGGCCGGGACCAGTACCGGCGTGCAGGCGGCGAACCAGCGCGAGTGGCCGAGCCGGCGGACGGCCCTGCCCAGCGCGGAGACCGGTCTTCCCGAAGCGGACATCGACCCAGTGTGCCGGTTGCCCGTCCCGCCCGGAACCTCAGACCGGGCGGCGCGCCCCGTCCGGGCCGGAACTCCAGGCAGGCCACGTCAGGCCGGGCCGGAACTCCAGCCAGATCGGGTCAGGCCGGGCCGGTCCGGAACTCCGGCCAGGCCGGGTCAGGCCGGGCGGCCCGGGAACGGCACCGTGGTCGGGCTGATCCCGGCCGCCTTCCGCCACCGGGTGGCCCGGACCGCCGCGTCGGTGAGCCCGTCCAGTGCCCGGGTCCGGTCGGCACCCTCGGTCGCCGGCAACGCCGCCCGCCAGACTCCTGCGGTCCGCTCCTCCACCTCGACCGCCAGCCGGAGCGCGCCGGCCTCGTCGGTGACCGGGAACGGCAGCGCGTACGCCGGCTCGGCCCCCGGCACCGGCCCGCCCCGTTCGGTGAGCAGCAGGACGAGGGCGTCCCGCCGACTGCGGTGCGCCGCCTCGGCCGAACGGGCCTGCTCGGCGGCGGCACCCTTCAGCCGTACCCCGATCGGCCCGTACGCGTAGATCGCCGCGTGCTCGGCGGAGAGCGCCGCCGCCAGTGCCTCGGACATCAGCCCGTCCTCCCGAACGTCACGCCGCCCCGCCGGGTCACCGGCGCACCTCCGGACGGGTCGACCGGGCCGCGACACACACCGACGTCCCGGGTCGCCTCGTCCACGGTCACCGGAGCACCTCCAGGTGGGTCGCCCGGGCGGCGGCGATCGACCCGACCAGCGCGGACCGGCTGGCCGGCGCCTCGGTGCACGCCTTGGCGGCGGCCTCCCGGCCCTGCTGCTCCGCCTCCCGCAACTGGCTCAGCGCGGCGGAGGCGCTGCCCGCCCCGGGGTCGGCCGCCGGGGTCGTGGCGGCGGCGCTGGCGCTCGGCAGGGCGGTGCCGGTCACCCGGGCCAGCTCGGCGGCGTGCGCCCGGTGCGCCTCGGCCACCGGGCGGAGCCGGTCGGCCAGTTCGGGGAACGCGGTGATCGCGGCGTCGTACCGGGCGGCGAGGTCGAGGGCACCAGTGATCAACGGCGCCAGCGGGTCCGGCGGAGGCGGATCGGGCTCGTCGCCGAAGAGACCACAGCCGGTGAGCGGGCCGGTGGCACCGACCAGCGCCACCAGGGCGACTCCGCGTACCACTTCGCGCCGGGACCGCCCCGGCGCGCCGATCGTCTGCTTCGGGTTCCCGATCCGCACCCGGCAAGTCAACACCATCGGTGCCGCCGACGGGGTCGGCACGCTCGCCACGGCCGGTCGTCGGTGCGCCGATCGGGCTCTCGGGCGGCCAGCGCGTTACGCTCTGCGCAGCCGCCGGGCGCTTCAGCCCGGTGGCACACCGGTGTGGCTACCGGCCGGGGCCGGTGATCGTGAGAGAGGGGCGGAGATGACGCAGCGTGGCCGGAGCGACGGTCGGCCGAAGGCGGGCCACCGTGCTCCAGGGCGTCCACGCGAGGACTCGTCCGCGCGTCGGCTCCGGCTCCGTGCCGTGATCGAACCGGTGGTCACCGCCGCCGGCTACGACCTGGAGGACCTTTCGGTGTCCCGGGCCGGCCGGCGGTACGTGGTCCGGGCCGTGGTGGACGGCGACGGCGGGGTGAGCCTCGACGCGGTGGCGGACGTCTCCCGACTCCTCTCCAAGGCGCTCGACCAGGCAGAGGAGACCGGCGGCGACCTGGTCGCCGGGGAATACCAGCTCGAGGTCAGCTCCCCCGGAGTCGACCGGCCGCTGACCCAGCCCCGACACTGGCGACGCAACGTCGGCCGCCTGGTGAAGGTGACCGTACGGGGGCCGGGCGAGCGCCCGGAGCGGGACGGCGACGCCGGGGCGGTGCCGCCGGCACCCGGAGAGCGGCAGTTGACCGCCCGGGTGGTCGGCGCCGACGACACGCGCGTACTGCTGGAGACGGACGCCGGACCGGTCGGCTGGGCGTACCCCGACCTCGGGCCGGGCCGGGTGCAGGTGGAGTTCGGCCGGCTGGACGAGATCGCCGACGACGAGCTGACCGCCGACGGTGATGATGACGACGATGACGACGTCGGGAACGGCGACGACGAAGATGTGGAGGGCGAGGAGCGGTGAACATCGACCTCGCGGCGTTGCGCGCCCTGGAGCGCGAGCGGGAGATCCCGTTCGACACGATCCTCGCGGCGATCGAGACCGCGTTGCTGACGGCGTACCGGCACACCGAGGGAGCCCAGGCGCACGCCCGGGTCGAGATCGACCGTAAGACGGGCGCGGCCCTGGTCTACGCGCAGGAGCAGGACGACGAGGGCGCGGTGATCCGGGAGTTCGACGACACTCCGCACGACTTCGGTCGGATCGCCGCGATGACCGCCAAGCAGGTCATCCTGCAACGGCTCCGGGAGGCCACCGACGAGGTGCACTTCGGTGAGTACGCCGGCCGGGACGGTGACCTGGTCACCGGTGTGGTGCAGGCGCACGAGGCGCGCAGCGAGAAGGGCATCGTCTCGGTCGACCTGGGCAAGGTCGAGGCCGTACTGCCCCAGGCCGAGCAGGTCCCCGGCGAGCTGTACGAGCACGGCCAGCGGCTCCGCTGTGTGGTGGTGCACGTGGTCAAGGGCTTCCGTGGCCCGCAGATCACCCTTTCCCGGTCGCACCCGAACCTGGTGAAGAAGCTCTTCGCCCTGGAGGTGCCGGAGATCGCCGACGGCACCGTGGAGATCGCCGCGATCGCCCGCGAGGCCGGCCACCGCACCAAGATCGCGGTCCGTTCCACGGTGCCGGGCGTGAACGCCAAGGGCGCCTGCATCGGCCCGATGGGGCAGCGGGTCCGGGCGGTGATGAGCGAGCTGCACGGTGAGAAGATCGACATCATCGACTGGTCGGAGGATCCGGCGCAGTTCGTCGGCAACGCCCTCTCGCCGGCCAAGGCACTCCGGGTCGAGGTGGTCGACGCGGCGACGCGTACGGCCCGGGTGACCGTGCCGGATTTCCAGCTCTCGCTGGCGATCGGGCGTGAGGGGCAGAATGCCCGACTTGCTGCCCGGCTGACCGGTTGGCGGATCGACATCCGGCCCGATACGGAGCAGATGCCGACCCAGGCGCCGGCCGCCCGGCAGGGCGGTCCTGATCACGCGGCCGAGGCGGACGGAGCGATCTCGGCCGGGTAGGGGTAGACTTTCTCAGTGGTACGACGCGCGGAGCCGGAGCGCACCTGTGTGGGCTGTCGGCAACGAGCGCCGGCCGGCCAGCTGCTGCGGATCGTCGCGGTCGGCGATGAGACTGGTCACAGCCTCCGACCCGATCCGACCCGTAAGCTGCCAGGGCGGGGAGCGCACCTGCATCCCGACCCGGCATGCTTCTCGCTGGCAGTGCGGCGTCGGGCCTTCGGGCGGGCGCTGCGTATCGCTGGCGTACCCGACGCGAGTGAGTTGGCCGAGCACCTCCAAGGCGACGACAACCACGACCGGTCATCCGGCCGGGCGGGATCGACGCAACGGAACCCGAGCAAGGTAGGACGACCGACATGAGCACACGATGAAGTCCCAGAAATGACCAGGCTTCAAGTGCACGAGTGAGGTCGCTGCGGGTGCTGCCCGCACGACCTCGGAGTGAGGAGTGCAGTGGCAGGCAAGGCCCGCGTACACGAGCTGGCTAAGGAGCTCGGGGTCGAAAGCAAGACCGTTCTCGCCAAGCTGAAGGAAATGGGCGAGTTCGTCAAATCAGCGTCGAGCACCGTCGAGGCCCCCGTGGCCCGGCGACTGCGCGGCGCATTCGTCGCGTCCCCGGAACCGGCGGCACCCGCCGCCAGCCCGACGCCGCCGCCGGCACCCAAGGCGGCTCCGGCGCCGGGTGCGGGAGAGCCCAGGGTCTCCGCGAAGCCGGGACCGCCCCGGCGGCCGACGCCGCCAGCGGCGAAGCCCAAGGGGCCGGTGCCCGGTCCGCCGCAGCCGGCGGCTCCGGTCGCCAAGCCGGCGAGCGCGCACGACATCGAACTGGCCGCCGCCGAGGCGCGCGCGGCAGCGCTGAAGGCCGAGCAGGAGGCGACCGTCAAGGCCGCCCAGGCGGCTCGGCAGCAGCGCAACGACACGGTCCGGCGCGAGCCGCCGGCCGACGGTGGCCCCACGAACCGGCCGAAGCCGGGTCCGAATGCCGTTCCGCCGCGTCCGGGCACCCCGTCCGGCGCGCGTCCCGCGCCCCCCGGTGCACCGACGCCCGGCCCCGGCCGGCCCGGTGGCCGTCCGCCGGGACGCAGTGGCGGTAACAACCCGTTCGGCATCACGCCCGGCGGGCAGCGTCCGGCCGCACCGGGCGGGCCCCGACCCAACCCGGCGAACATGCCGCCCCGGCCGAGTCCGGCCTCCATGCCGCCCCGGCCGAGTCCGGCGTCGATGCCGACGCAGCGGCCCGGTCGTCCCGGCGGTGGCGGCCCCGGCCGTCCCGGTGGCGGTGGCGGTGCCGGTCGTCCCGGTGGCGGCGGTGGCGGCGGTTTCCGCGGCGGCCCCGGTGGCGGCGGCGGTGGCGGTGGCTTCCGTGGTGGTCCCGGTGGTGGTGGCGGTGCCGGTGGCGGCTACCGTGGCGGCCCCGGCGGCGGTGGCGGTGCCGGTGGCGGCGGTTACCGGGGTGGCCCCGGTGGCGGTGCGCCGGCCGGTGGTGCCGGACGTCCGGGTGGCGGCGGTCGTGGCCGTGGCGGCGGTGCCGCGGGTGCCTTCGGGCGTCCGGGCGGCAAGCCGACCCGTGGCCGCAAGTCGAAGAAGCAGCGCAGACAGGAGTTCGACAACCTGTCCGCACCGACCATGAGCTCGGGCGCCCCGCGCGGCCAGGGTCAGGTCATCCGGCTGCCTCGCGGCGCGTCGCTGTCGGACTTCGCGGACAAGATCAACGCGAACCCCGGTTCGCTGGTCCAGGAGATGTTCAACCTGGGCGAGATGGTCACCGCGACCCAGTCCGTCTCCGACGACACCCTGCTGCTGCTGGGCGAGCACCTCGGCTTCGAGGTCTCGATCGTCAGCCCGGAGGACGAGGACCGCGAGCTGCTCGCGCAGTTCAACATCGACCTGGACGCCGAGGTCGCCTCCGAGCGGCTGGTCAGCCGCCCGCCGGTGGTGACCGTCATGGGTCACGTCGACCACGGTAAGACCAAGCTGCTCGACGCGATCCGCAAGGCGAACGTGGTCGAGGGCGAGGCCGGTGGCATCACCCAGCACATCGGTGCCTACCAGGTGCACGTACCGCACGAGGGTGTGGACCGGGCGCTGACCGTCATCGACACCCCGGGTCACGAGGCGTTCACCGCCATGCGTGCCCGTGGTGCCCAGGTCACCGACATCGTGGTGCTGGTGGTCGCCGCCGACGACGGCGTCATGCCGCAGACGATCGAGGCGCTCAACCACGCCAAGGCGGCGGACGTACCGATCGTGGTGGCGGTCAACAAGATCGACAAGCCGGAGGCCAACCCGGACAAGGTCCGGCAGCAGCTCACGGAATACGGTCTGGTCGCCGAGGAGTACGGCGGCGACACCATGTTCGTCAACGTGGCGGCCAAGCCGGGCATCGGCATCGAGGAACTGCTCGAGGCGGTCCTGCTGACCGCCGACGCGTCGCTGGAGCTGACCGCTCCGATCGACGGGCCGGCCCAGGGCGTGGCGATCGAGGCACACCTGGACAAGGGTCGCGGTGCGGTGGCCACGGTGCTGGTGCAGAAGGGCACCCTGCGGGCCGGCGACTCGATCGTCGCCGGTGGGGCGCACGGCCGGGTCCGGGCCATGCTGGACGAGAACGGCAAGCCGGTCACCGAGGCCGGTCCGGCGCGTCCGGTCATGGTGCTCGGTCTGACCGCGGTGCCGGGAGCGGGTGACACCTTCCTGGCGGCCGAGGACGACCGTACGGTCCGGCAGATCGCCGAGCAGCGGCAGGCGCGGCGGCGGGCAGCCAGCTTCGCCAACTCGCACCGCCGGCCGAGCCTCGAAACCATCATGGAGCAGCTCAAGGAGGGCGAGAAGACCTCGCTCAACCTGGTGCTCAAGGGCGACGGGTCCGGCTCGGTGGAAGCGCTGGAGGACGCGCTCTTCAAGCTCGACATTCCGGCGGAGGTCCAACTGCGGATCATCCACCGGGGCGTCGGTGCCATCACGGAGAGCGACGTCATGCTGGCCAGCGCCTCGTCCGAGGCGGTCACGATCATCGGCTTCAACGTCCGGGCCTCGAACAAGGTCCGGGAGATCGCCGACCGCGAGGGCGTGGAGATCCGGTACTACACGGTCATCTACCAGGCCATCGAGGAGATCGACGCCGCGCTCAAGGGGCTGCTCAAGCCGGAGTTCGAAGAGGTCGAGCTGGGCAGCGCGGAGATCCGCGACGTCTTCCGCTCGTCCAAGATCGGAAACATCGCCGGTTGTATCGTCCGGTCCGGTGTCATCCGCCGTAACGCCAAGGCGCGGCTGCTGCGGGACGGGACGGTCGTGGCCGACAACGTCTCGATCAGCTCGCTGAAGCGGTTCAAGGACGACGCCACCGAGGTCCGCGAGGGCTTCGAGTGCGGTCTGACGTTGAGCAACTTCAACAACGTGCAGGTCGGGGACATCATCGAGACGTTCGAGATGCGCGAGAAGCCGCGCGCCTGAGCGAGTTCGATACCGGTGGCCGGGACCCGTGGGGTTCCGGCCACCGGCCTGTCCAGGGCCGGCGGTGACCGGATCTCTGCCGTCGCGCCGCCAGGGTCGGCGGGCGGTGGGGGCAGGTGCGCGGAAAGGCGGTGAGCGGCGGGGGTGCGATGGCGTACCCTTCCCGCCGTGTATACCGGAACCGCCCTGTTCGACCTGCTGCTGCCCGGAGACTCGCGCTCCCTGAAGGCCAAGCGGTCCTATGTCCGCCCCATCGTCGCCGCACTGCGCAAGTTCGAGGTCTCGGCCGCCGAGGTGGGCGCGCTGGACCTGCACGGCCGGGCCCAGATCGCGGTCGCGTTGGTCGCCTCCGAACCGGACCACGTCGGAACGGTGCTGGACGCCTGCGAGCGTCTGGTCGCCGGACGACCGGAGGTCGAGTTGCTCTCCGTACGCCGTCGGTTGCACGGCGAGGAGGACTGAAGCCCGTGCTGACCAGCGGATGCTGCCGGGATGGCCAATGGCTGACGGCGGCGGCGACGCGCCAGGATGCGCGGGTAGTGTTTCCCAGGTCGGCCGGTCCGGCCGCGACGCGGAGCGTCGCCGGTCCGGCCCGGGAGCAGGATGCCGTGGAGGTGTGGAGATGACGGACCAGGCCAAGGTGCGTCGACATGCGGAGCGCGTACGGGAGCTGGTGGCGTCGGTGGTACGCACCCAGATCAAGGACCCCCGGCTCGGCATGATCACCATTACCGACGCCCGGATCACCCCCGACCTGCGGGAGGCCACGGTCTTCTACACCGTGCTCGGTGACGCCTCCGACCAGGCAGCCACCGCCGCCGCGCTGGAGAGCGCAAAGGGGCTGCTGCGGAGCACCGTCGGCAAGGCACTGGGGCTGCGCCACTCGCCGAGCCTCAGCTTCGTACTCGACGACGTGCAGGACCAGGTCAAGCAGATCGACGAACTGCTGGCGGCGGCCCGGAGCGCCGACGCCGAGGTGCAGCGGCTGGCCGCCCAGGCGGAGTACGCGGGCGAGTCGCAGCCGTACAAGGTCGACGAGGACGACGACTCCGACGACGCCGACGAGGTGGACGAGGACCGGCCGCCGGCCGGTGGCGCCGGAGACCGTCGGTGAGCGGCGCCCTGCTCACCGACGTGTCCCCGCCGGCCGCCGAACAGCCGACCGAGGCGGAGTGGGCGGCGGCGGTCTCCGCCATCACCCGTCTGCCGGCCGACGGTCGGGTGCTGCTGATCTGTCACGTCAACCCGGACGGGGACGCGCTGGGCAGCATGCTCGGCTTCGGGCTGGGGCTGCGCCGGCTCGGCGTACGCCAGCTCCAGGCCACCTTCCCCGGCCGGCCGGAGGTGCCGGAGCCGTTCCGCGACATCCCCGGTCTCGACCTGCTGGTCCCGGCGACGGAGGCGGACCCGGATCCGGACCTGGTGATCTGCTTCGACGTCGCGGCCGTCTCCCGGCTCGGCGACCTGGCCGACCGGCTGGACCGGGCCGGGGCGGCGATCGTGCTGGACCACCACGCCTCGAACACCCGGTTCGGCGGGATCCACCTGGTCGACCCGGACGCCGCCGCCACCTCCGTGGTGGTGGAGAAGCTGCTGGTCCGGCTCGGTGTGCCGCTGGACCGGGGGATCGCCGAGTGCCTCTACATCGCGCTGGCCACCGACACCGGCTCGTTCCGGTTCGACATGACCACTCCGGCGGTGCACGAGATGGCGGCCCGGCTGCTGGCCACCGGAATCCGTCCCGGAGAGATCTCCCGGCGGATCTTCGACACCCGGCCGTTCGGCGCGGTCCGGCTCTACGGCGACGTGCTGGGGCGTACCCAGCTCGAACCGTTGGCTGCCGGTGGGCTCGGTCTGGTCTGGACGTACGCGACCCTGGACGACCTGGCCCGGCACGGGCAGCGCCCCTACACCCTGGAGCCGCTGATCGACTCGGTGCGCTGCACCGCCGAGGCGGACGTGAGCTGCGTACTCAAGCAGGTCGCCGAGGGGGAGTGGGCGGTCTCGATGCGCAGCAAGGGCCCCACGGACGTGAGCCGGGTGGCGGTGGCCCTGGGCGGTGGCGGGCATCGGCTGGCGGCCGGTTTCACCGGGTACGGGACGGCGGCCGAGGTGGTCGACGCGATCCGGGCCGAGCTGGTCCGGGGCGCGGCCGAGAGCGGGAACGGCCCGGCAGACCTGCAAGATCAGGATTAACCCGGGGTGGCGTCGCGCTTTCCGCCGGACGGCGGCGCGGGGACAATCGGCTCATGGAACAGCAGCCGGAGCTCTCCGCGGATGTGCCCCGGGCCTGGGACCGACCGGTCGTCACGGTTCCGACCCTCACTTTTCTGTCCCTGATCGGCGGGCAGTTCCCGTCGTTCTCGACACAGGCGAACGTCTACGCGATCGGCACCGGCGGGGCGCTGGTGTGGCTCGGGCTCGCCAACCGGGTGCCCCGGCGGCCCGTACCGCACCGGCTGCGCTCGGGTGCCGGCTGGTGGCTGGTACCGGTGCTGGTCTTCGGGGTCTTCGAGGCCAGCACGTTCATGCTCGGCTCCCGGGACGACTTCCCGACCTTCTCCAAGATCGCTGATCCGCTGCTGGACGATCCGCTGGTCCGCTCGGTGGCGTACTTCGGGTGGCTCTCCGCCTTCTGGGGGTTGGTCCGGCGATGAGATATCTCGCGATCGCCGGGTTCACCGTGGCGTTGCTGCTCTTCGTGGCGGTCGAGTGGGCCGCACGCCGGGAGGGCTCCCGGATCCCGACCTTCGGCGACGTCTGCGCCTACGTGATGCGGTACGAGGTCGGCCCGGTGCCGGTCGGCCGGATCGCCCTGTTCGGTTTCTGGTGGTGGATGGGCTGGCACTTCTTCGCCCGCTGAGACTTCCTGTTTCGCATCTGGGAAGGGCCCTCCCCGTCGAAGTCCGGCACGACCGTTACGGGAACCGGAGCATCGTCGGGGCCCGATCCCTGCACGGGCGCGACACAGTCCCGGTCGCCGGGGCGAACCGCCGGACCGCCCGCGCGCTGACCAGCCCGATTGCCAAGATCTGACAGCCTGTCCCGTCTCGCATGTCGGGAATGCTGCGCAGGATATGGACCTGAACGATAGCTTGGGTAAGGGAACTGAACGATACCTAGGGTTGCGGTCGCACCGGTCCCACCCGTGACCGGGTGTGGCAACCCGTCGCAGATCGCCTGCCTCCCAGGGTCAACCGACCTGGGGCTCACGCCGTCCCGGCCGCATCGTCCGGAGACCCCGGACCCGCCGTCCCGGCCGATCAGCAGGACCCCCGTCGGGGTGGACCGTGTCGTGCGGTGCCACCCACCCTGGAAGGAGCCTCTCTCATGGCCGCGAAGCCGACCAAACCCAAGCCGGAGAACACCGACGAGGCCCGCGAGCAGGCCCGTCGCGCACTGCAGATGTCGATGGACACCCGCCAGTGACCGAGTTCGGAGCCGCGTGAGGGTCAGTACCCGGCCGCCGGCCGGACCCGTCCGCACCGTTTCCGACCATCCTTCGCACCGGCCGACGAGCCGGTCAGTTCCGCCCGCACCGGCCTGCCGGACGGCTCCGACCCGTCCCGGACAGCCGGTGCGGTCGTGTGTCGGGGAAGGACGGCCCGACCAGCCTCTGCGGACTGTCGGCAGCTCCGACCGGTAGGTCGACGTTGGTATATTGCTTCCCCGACGGGGCCCGGTCGCCGGGCGGGAACTCCCGAGGTGTGACGGGGAGACGTGATGACGCAGCCGGTGCGGGTCAGCATCAGCGGACTGCGGACCCTGGGCGACGAGATCGCCGGGCACGGCACCGAGCTGAGGCGCAACCTCGCGGCGGTCCAGAGTCGACTGGTGCCGCCGGCCGGTCCCGGAGTCGACGGCTGGGTCACCCTCGACGCGACGGCCAGGGCCTCCACCGGCTGGAAGTCCTATCTCGACACGCTCGCCGGCCGGATCGAGGCCAGCGGCAAGCTGCTGACCGGTGCCGCCGACGGCTACCAGGAGGCGGAGCAGCGCTCCACCCGGCGGCTCGGCCGGGTCCGCAGGATGCCGCCGCGCGCACCGGCGGCACCGACCGCGCAGGCTCCCCGCTCCGGCTCGGTGGGCTAGCCGGCATGGCGGGGATGTCCTTCGAGATGGTGCTGCGAGCCGACCCGGAGCCGTGGCGGAAGGCGGCGGCCGACTGGGACAACCTCGGCCGATCGCTCGACGAACGGGTCGATGCCCTGGTCCGGTCGAAGAAACGGATGTCCGGGGTCTGGGAGTCCGGTCCGGCATCCACGGCGGCCGGCGCACACTGCGACAGCCTCTGCAAGGAACTCGACGCGACGTACCCGCCGGTGCTGCTGATCGCCCAGGCGCTCGCCCAGCACGGCAACACGGTCGCCGAACTGCGCGCCCGGGCCCGGGAACTCGTGGAGCAGGGCCGGGCCGCACACATCACCGTCCACCCGGACGGGTCGATGACCGCCGACCCGGCGCACACGACCGAGTCCACCGCCCGCTCGCTGTCCCACCTGGTCTCGGCCCGGGACGCGGTGCTGCGGCAGGCCGCCGAACTCGACGCGCGGACCGGGAAGATCATCGCCGAGAACATGCCGAGCGCGTCCGGCCCGACGACGGCCCAGGTGGACCGGTCGACCGTGCCGGCCAGGGGTACCGACCCGGCGGCCGTGAAGCGGTGGTGGGATTCGCTCTCCCCGGCCCAGCGCCGCTACGCCATGGCGGAATATCCGGAGCTGGTCGGGTCGCTGGACGGGGTGCCGGTGGCCAACCGGGACATCGCCAACCGGATCACGCTGGACCGGGAACTGGATGGCCGACTCGAGCGCCGGGCCGAGTTGGACGCCCGGGAGGCGCGCATCCGGAACATGGTCGAGCAGGGACGCGCCGCCGAACTCTATCCGGGCCAGCACCATCCGGGGACGCTGCTCGCGCAGCGTGAGCTCCGCGAGATCGCGGACGAGCGGGGACAAATCAACCGGACCCTGCCCGGGCTAGAGCAGATCGACGCCCGGCTGGAAAACCCGGAGAAGCCTCGGGCGTACCTGATCGGTCTCTCCACCGTGGACGACGGCCGGGCGATCGTCTCGGTCAACAACCCGGACGCCGCCGACAGCGTGCTGACGTACGTCCCCGGTGTCGGTGTGGACCTGTCGGGGACGGTCTACGGCATCGACCGGGCCGACGCGATGGCGTCGGACGCCGCCAGGGTCGATCCGAGCCGGCAGACCGCCTCTGTGTACTGGCTCGGCTACGACACTCCGAACGATGCCGTCACGAACGCCCCCTTCGCCAGCTACGCCGAGGATGGCGCGCAGGAGCTGAACCGCTTCCAGAACGGCCTGCGGCTCACCCACGAGGGGGAGCCGTCCCGCAACATCGTCCTCGGGCACAGTTACGGTTCACTGGTCGTCGGGCATGCCGCCAGCGGCACAGGGATCAACGCCAGTGGCGTGATCCTGCTCGGTGCGCCGGCGGCGGGCGTCAACTCGGCGCTCGAGTTCCGGGGAGTCACCGCAGACGAGGTGTGGGTCACCCGGGCGGCGAACGACCAGATCGCGAACAAGAGTTGGGACGGGTGGTACGGCATCGACCCGACCGAGCCGGCGTTCGGCGGACGGGTGTTCGGCAGTGACCCGGGCGACGCCGCCGACTGGACGAAGGCTCACTCGTCGTACTGGGATTTCGGGAACCTGGCCCGGGAGAACATCGCGAACATCGTGACCGGGCACCCGGACGGGGTCCGGTGACGGCCGTACCGTCGGGTGGGTGCGTCCGACGAGACCGGACCGGTGGGTCGACGTTGGTATATTGCTTGCCCAACGGGGCCCGGTCGGCCGGGTGACAGCCCCCGAGGTGTAACGGGGAGGCGGGATGACGCAGCCGGTACGGGTGAACGTGCCCGGATTGCGGACGTTGGGCGGGGAGATCGTCGGACACGGCGCCGAACTGAAACGCAACGTCACGGCGGTCGAGGGTCAACTGGTGCCACCGGGCGGACCCGGGGTCAACGGCTGGGCCACCCTCGACGCGACGGTCAAGGCTTCGGAGGGCTGGGAGTCCTATCTCAACGGGCTCGGTGGCCGGACGGAGGCGGCCGGACAGTCGCTGATCGACTCCGCCAACAACTACCAGGGCTCGGACCAGCGCGCCGGTCAGCGGCACGGCGGGATGCGGGTGGAATGAGTCGCCGGACACAATGCGTGCATCCGCCCGCCCGAGGCGGGGAGCCGTCATGGCGGGGATGACGTTCGAGATGGTGCTCAACGCCGACCCGGAGGCGTGGCGGAAGGCGGCGGCCGGCTGGGACAAGCTCGGCAGGTCGACCGACGAGCGGGCCGACGCGCTCGCCCTGTCGGCCCGGCGGCTGCCCGACGTGTGGGAGTCCGGCGCGGCGTCGCAGGCGGCGGGCGCGCACTGCGACGGGTTGCGCAAGGAACTCGACACCGCGTTCCCGCCGATCCTGCTGATCGCCCAGGCGCTCGCCCAGCACGGCACCGACGTCGCCGAACTGCGCGCCCGGGCCGAGGAACTGGTCGAGCAGGGCCGCGCCGCGCACGTCACCGTCAACCCGGACGGGTCGATGACGATGGACCCGGCGCACGCCAACGAGTGGACCGCACGGTCCATGTCCAGCCTGGTGTGGCAGCGGGACGCGCTGCTCAAGGAGGCCGCCGAGCTGGACGGCCGGACCGCGAAGACGATCGCGGAGAACACCGCGACCGCGTCCGGTACCCCGTCAGCCGCAGTGGACAAGTCCAGCGTGCCGGCCAAGGGCACCGATCCGGCCGACGTGAAGAAGTGGTGGGACTCGCTCTCCCCGGCCCAGCGCCGCTACGTGATGTCGGAGTACCCCGAGCTGATCGGGGCGCTGGACGGCGTACCGGTGGCCAATCGGGACATCGCCAACCGGATCGTGCTGGACCGGGAGCTTGACGGCTTGACCCAGCGCCGGGCCGATCTGGACGCCCGGGAGGCGCACATCCGGGCCATGGTCGAGCAGGGGCGCGGCGCGGAACTCTATCCGAACGCCGGCAACCCGGCCGGAGCCGCGTTGAGCGAACTCGAAAAGATCAAGGAAGAGCGGGAGCGGATCGACGGCAACCTGCGCGGGCTCAACAAGATCGACGATCGGCTGGAGGATCCGGGCAAGCCCCGGGCGTACCTGATCGGGCTCTCCACCGCCGACGACGGCCGGGCGATCGTCTCGGTCGGCAACCCGGACGCCGCCGACAACGTGCTGACGTACGTCCCCGGCACCGGCGCCGAGCTGTCCAAGGTGGGCGGCGACATCGACCGGGCCGACCGGATGGCCCTGGACGCCAAGCGGGTCGACCCGAGCCAGGAGACCGCCTCGCTGCTCTGGCTCGGCTACGACGCGCCGGACTCGATCGCCTGGAACGCACCGTTCGACGGCTCGGCCGAGGGCGGTGCGCCGGAACTCAACCAGTTCCAGAACGGCCTGCGGGCCACCCACGACGGCGAACCGTCCCGCAACGTCGTCCTCGGGCACAGCTACGGCTCGACGGTGATCGGGCACGCCGCCACGGGCGCCGGGATCAACGCCGACGCCGTGGTCTTCGTCGGCTCGCCCGGGGTGGACACCAACTCGGCGTCCGACCTGAAGGGTGTCCCCACCCAGGAGGTGTGGGCCACCCGGGCCGAACACGACGCCATCAAGCGGGTACCCGACTGGGACATCGCGCACGGCAACGACCCGACCCGGGAGGACTTCGGCGGCCGGGTCTTCACCAGCAATCCGGGCGACCCGGACAACGAGGGCGCGACCCACTCGGCGTACTGGGACGACGGGAACCTGGCCCGGGAGAACATCGCGTACATCGCGACCGGGCAGAACGGCAAGGTGACCTGATGGGCGCGTGGCGTCGGCGCACCGCGTTACTGGCGGCCTTCCTGGTCACCGGAGTGGCGACATCGGCATGTGGAGGAGACGACGACGTGCAGCCCACCGTCACCGCCGTACAGGCGGCCCAGCGGGTGGAGGAGATCCTCCGGGAGACCCATTCACAGCTTCCGCCGGGCGCCGAGCTGAAGCCGTTCGGCAACAGCGGCACGCTGCCCTGCGACGATCCGACCGACGGCGGTCCGGCCGGACGGGTCTTCGTCGAGCAGCAGTACGAGGTGGTCTTCCCGGGGAACTGGCCCGCCGACCAGGCGCTGCCGAAGCTGGCGGAGTACTGGCAGCAGCAGGATTACAAGATCGTCAACGATCTGCGGGACCGCAGCGACCCCCGGCTGAGCGTCGAGGACCCGGCCGACGGCTACCGGGTCAGCATCACCGTCTACAACCGCGCGCCGGGCTCGGTCGACATCTACCTGATCGGCAGCTCGCCCTGCGTCTGGCAGAACGGCACGCCGGACCCGCAGTGACCTCGGGATAGACCCGGAACACTCCAGTAACGACGGCTCCGGCCTTGACGGCGGGCGGCGGCCCTGCGCAGACTGTCGAGGTCGGTTCGAGGGGCGCTGCGACGGACCATGTCCGCCACGCTCGACCCGGCACCCTCATCGGGACAAGGGCGCCTCCAGGTGGAGGAGCCGTCGATGTCCGACCCCGTCGTGTTCCGCGCCCCGCAGGGCGTCGTCCGAGAGCTGGTCACGTACCCGATCAAGGGTTGCGCCGGGATGCCGCTCGCGCGCAGCCAGGTGACCCCGGCCGGCCTCGCCCACGACCGCAGTTTCATGGTGGTCGACCCGGCCGGGGTGTTCCGCAGCCAGCGCCGGGATCCCCGGCTGGCGCTGGTCCGCCCGATGGTCACCGCCGACGGCACCCGGCTGACGCTGCACGCGCCCGGCACCGATCCGCTGGACCTGGCGGTGGAGATCGACGCGGTACGCCGCGACGTGCTGCTGTTCGGCGCCCGATTCCGGGGCATCGACCAGGGCGAAGCGGTCGCCGGATGGCTGTCCCGGGTGCTCGGCACGCCCAGCAGGCTGGTGCGGGTGCCACCGGAGCACGACCGGGTCACCGACGGGGAGACGCCGGGCACCTCCGGTTACGCCGACAGTTGCGCGGTGCACCTGCTGTCGCTGTCCACACTGGACCTACTCAACGAGCGGCTCGTCGGGCGCGGTTCGGCGCCGGTGCCGATGGGCAGGTTCCGCCCGAACATCGTGGTGGCCGGGTGGGACGTCCCGCACACCGAGGACCGGGCCCGGCGGCTCCGGATCGGCGCCGTCGACCTCGGCTACGCCAAGCTCGCCGACCGCTGCGTGGTCACCACCGTCGACCAGCTCGCCGGGTCGAAGACCGGGCCCGAGCCGCTGCGTACCCTCGCCGACTACCGCCGGATCGACGGCAAGATCGCTTTTGGCGTCAAGTACGCGGTTGTCGCCGTGGGTGTGCTGGGTGTCGGGGACGAGGTGGCTGTCGGCCACTGGCAGGAGGCGCCCCGGACGGAGTTGGTCGGATCGATCATCCCGGCGGCGGTCGGCGGGGCGACGGCACGGGCTCGTGATCGCGGATGACAGGTACGGCGGATCCCGCGATCTCCGGGCCGGCCCGGTCGGGTAGTCCGCTGTCGCTCACCCGGTAGGAGGCGTCCGGAGTCCACATACAGGACGAATCGCCGTAGAGCTGATCGTCAGGGTGAAGGCCGGGTGACCGTGTGCCACCATGTAGAGCCTGACATCGTGAGCTGTCCCTGACCACCGCGCACCCGGATCGCCATCTCCCCCGGTTCCACCGTCGCTGAAGGACGACAATGGATCACATCCGAGGTCGAGCACGGCACACGCTCGCGCAGCACGCGTACTGGATGGTGCCGCTGGCGGTTCCGACGGTCGCCCTGACCATCGCCCTGCTCGCGCTCGGCGAATGGGGCGCGAATCTGGCACAGGTGATCGGGCTGCCGTTCGCGATCTACGCGGCGGCCAGTGCGATCTTCGCCCGGAGAGAACACGTGGCGTACCGGGCGCCGGTCAGTACCCGGCGGAAGATCGCAGTCGGAGCGCTCACGCTGCTGGTGGGCGCGGTGTTACCCGCGTTCGGCTGGTTGTGGTACGACCGGTACGCCGACGTGGACGTACGGTTCGGGTCGGCGTCCGTGCTCGGTGAAGGGGAGTCGGTCACCGTCAACCCGAAGCTCGCGAGATCGCAGTGGCGTGGCGAGCTGACCTTCACCCCCGCCCTCAGCACCGACAGCACCCCGGGCGACTGCGTTCTTCCTGCCCGACTGATGATCACGACAGTCGTCGACGGCCAGCGCATCGGGGTCACGGAGGCCCGGCACGGTGTCGAGACCGCGATCACGATCCCCGACGGTGTCGAGCAGGTGGAGTTGAACCTCCTCGTCAAAGGGCCACCCGACCAGGAGTGCGTCCTGACCGTGGCCCTCACCCACGCCGTCCTGCATCGTGTCCCGTGGTGATTGCTGGAGTAGAGGTAGAAATGGCGACCGTGAATCAGGTCAGGCGGTGGATCGGCATCCTCCTCGCCACTTCCGTCGTACTCGCGTCCGGCTGCGGTGAGGGCGAGGCCGAAGTCGATCCTGAGGAATACCTGTCCGGCATCGTGAGCATCGGCGTCAACATCGACCTTCCCGGTTGGAGCGAATACTCCAACGGTGTCTGGGACGGCTTCGACATCACGTTGGGCAACTGGCTCAGCCGCGAGATCGGCTTCGACCCGCAGTACGTCCCGCTCACCACCGACGAGCGCATGAGCCGGCTGACCGAGGCGAGTGAGATCAAGCTGGTCATCGCCAACTTCTCGATGACCGACGAGCGTCGCGAGGACATAGACTTCTCCGGGCCGTACCTCACCGACGCGCAAGGGGTCATGACCCTTGCGGGCAGCCCGGTCAGGACGCTCGACGACATCGAGAACAAGACGGTCTGCGTGACGCTCGGATCGACCGGGGAGACTCGCCTCCTGGCCGGTAAGAGGATCAATCCGTTGTCGGAGAACACGATCCAGCGCTGCGTCGATCGGGTCCGAGATGGCAGCGCGTACGCGTTCTCGACGGACCGGGTACTGCTTGACGGCATCGTCGCCCACGACCCTGGGCGGAGTCTCCGGGTCGTCCCCGACATCCGATTCGGACACGAACGGTACGGGATCGGTGTGCGGAACAACCGCCCGGGACTGTGCAACTTCCTCCGGGGAAAGCTTGCCAAGTTCATCGACGAGGAATGGGACGACACGTTCCGTAGCAAGCTTCCCGGCGTGTCGCCGAAGGACCGTAAACCGAACTCCCGGGACCTCACCCCGTGCGAGAAACCCTCGTAACGGCGACATTCGGTCCTCCCCGACCACCGAATGTCCGAAGGCGGCAGAGCTGCGGCAGCGAGCTCGCGGTCGCGCAGCCACGAGTCGGGGGAGACCACCTCCACCGCGAGCGCGGGCGCCTCGACCGGGTACGACGTCTGGTCGTGGTCGACGTCCGCGTCGGCGCGTACGACGATCAGGTCGGGCTCGGGGCGTTGTCGCGGACCGAGCACCACGGACATCCGAACACCGCTCTCCGTGGCTCACCGTCGACCGGGTAGCCAGGTCGGTGCGAGCGCTCGTGATGCTCGGGCGTACCTGCGCCAGGTCAGCAGCTACACCCGAGTGTGGGTGCCGGGCGCGGCCCGGCGGTCGACTGCGGCGGAAGGCGGACCGATTTCCGACGTTATTCCGGGTGGCATCGATACGACACCTGCGAATAACGTTGCCATGTGTCGCATTCGGGCAGCACACAGTGGCGGGCGTGCATCCGGGACGATCGGGCCGGAATTCGCGGCGCCGGCATCGTGCTCGGCGACCGGTACGTGCTGACCTGCGCGCACATCCTGCTCTCCGAGGCGCCGGGCGAGCGGGCCGGACGGCCGGACCAGGACTTCCAGGTGGAACTGGTCGGACGGGATCCCGCCGGCACGCCGGCCCGGAGTCGGGTGATCGCCGGCCGGGTGGTCGACGGCTGCTGGCGCCCGCCCCAGGACGACCGCCGGGCCGACCTGGCACTGCTCCGGCTCGCCGAGCCGCTGGCCGTAGGCACCGGCCCGATGCTGCGCCGGCTGCCGTCGAGCGCCCGCCGGGCCGTCCGGATGTTCGGCTTCCCGGCGATCGTGCCGACCGGGGTCTGGGCCCGGGCCCGGCTCGCCGGGGACGGCGGTCCGGGTGGTGAGTGGATCCAGCTCGACTCCGACCCGACCGGCCCGGCGGTCGAGCCCGGATTCAGCGGCACAGCGGTCTTCGACGAGGAGACCGACCAGGTGCTGGGGATCGTGGTCAGCTATCTCGCCGGCCGGGGCTCGGCGCTGTCCTGGATGATCCCGGTCGAGACGATCATCAGGTACCTGCCCCGGGTGCGGGAATGGGTCAGCGGCGACTCGGCGGTCGACGCCAGCTTCGCCGAGCCGACCGCCCCGGGAGCGACCGACGAGGCCGTCGTCCGGCAGCTCACCGACTTCCTCGCGCCCGGCGCCCCGCCGGACACCAGGATCATCGTCACCGCGCCGGGTTCGGCGGCGCACGCCGCCCTGCGCGACGTGGTGCTGCGGACCAGCCGGGAGTTCCGGCCCGGCGACGCCGATCGGGGCGGGCCGGTGCCGGCCGCCGCCGGAGAACCGCCGCCGGGCCGGATCGACCTGGCCCTCGACGTCTCCGGGCGGACCGCGCACGAGGTGAGCAGCCGGATCGTCAACTGGATGAACGTCGGCGCCGACCCGGAGAAGTCCCTGGCCGACAGCCTGGCCGGCGAACCGCCGGCGATGAACCTGGTGCTCGACGGTGCCGACCGGGCCGCCGATCCGCAGGCGCTGGCCGCCGAGGTGGTGCGGCCGATCGCGGAGCAGGTCGCCGGACACGAGCTCCGGCTGCTGCTGGTCTTCCACGACCAAGACGCGCCGAGCCTTCCGTACGTGGCGACCGAGCTGCTGGCGGCGCGGATCGCCGACGTCCGGGCCGCCGAACAGGCCGCCCGGGAACGGTACGCCTACGTCGCCGCCCGGGTCGCCCCGGCGCCCGTACCGTCGTTCCGGGAGCCGGCGCTGCGGCTGCGGTTGACCGCGTTGCGTGCCGCCGCCGCCCAGCCCGGCGAGACTCCGCTGCTGCCCCGGATCGAGTCCTGCCGACGCAGGGCCGACCTGGCGCTGGACGCCGCCAGGCAGGCGCGACGGGAACTGGATGCGCTGCTCGACGAACGCGACCGACTGCGGGACCGGCTCGACGGCTACCGCTCCGGCGTACCCGAGCGGCTGCGGGAGGATCCGGAGTTGACCACGCGGTACCGCGACGCCCACGAGGCGCTCTGGCGCGGGCCGGCCGAGCTGTCCGCCTGCGCCGCGTTGGTCGACCGGTACGGCGCGGCCATCCGGCGCCGGGCCGCCGAGCCGGACGACTCTGGCCCGCGCCCCCGACAGTCTGAGACACCGGGCGGGATGTCGGGCGGGGCGCGGTGACGAACAGGTGCAACCGGCCGGCCTGCGGCGGGATGGTGGACGAGACCGGCTTCTGCGACCGGTGCGGGCGACGGCCACTGCCCGGGCCGGCCGCCGAGCCGCCGCCCGTCGTACTCGGATCGACGGTGACCGGCGGCCAGTCGTGGCTGGTCGGCGGCCTGGTGCCGATGCCGGAACTCGAACTTCCCGACCCGGTCAGCCGGCTACGCGGCGACACGGAGGTGCCGGAGTCGGGCCGGTACTGCGGCCGGTGCCGCAACGAGGTCGGCCGTGGGTACGCCGGCCAGCCCGGACTGCCGGAGGGCTTCTGCGGCCAGTGCCGGACGCCGTACTCGTTCGTTCCGAAGCTGCGCCGGGGCGACCTGGTGGCCGACCAGTACGAGGTCGAGGGCTGCCTGGCCCGGGGCGGTCTCGGCTGGGTGTACCTGGCCCGGGACACCCACCTGGACGACAACCTGGTCGCGCTCAAGGGGCTGATCACCAACGACGAGGCCGCACTGCGGCTGGCGGTCGCCGAACGGCGCTTCCTCACCACCCTCGACCACCCCAACATCGTCCGGATCTTCAACGCGGTCAGCCACCGCGACCCGCAGAGCGGTGAGCAGACCGGCTACATCGTGATGGAATACCTCAACGGGCAGTCGTTGCAGGACGTCCAGGAGGCCCTGCTGGCCCGGAGCGCCGGACCGCTGCCGATCGAGCACGTGCTCGCGTACGGGCACGAGATCCTCGCGGCGCTGGAGTACCTGCACGGCCGGGGCCTGCTCTACTGCGACATGAAGCCGGCGAACGTGATCCGTTGTCCGGACCGGATCAAGGTGATCGACATCGGCGGCGTACGCCAACTCGACGACAGCACCAGCCCGGCGGTCGGCACGGACTTCTTCCAGGTTCCGCCCGAGGAGATCCGTCGGCACGGACTGACCGTCCGGTCGGACATCCACACCGTCGGCCGGACGCTTCAGGTGCTCTTCGAGGTCAGCGAGGAGGGACGCCGGGACAGGCCGGCGGGAAGCGACGCGGACCGGATCGCGTTCGGGGTGAAGTCGTTCGAGCGGCTGGTCGACCGGGCGGTCGCCGGGCACGATCACCGGTTCGCCACCGCAGCGGAGATGTCCCAGCAGCTCAAAGGGGTGCTCCGGGAACTGCTGTCGCTGCGTACCGGCCGGCCCCACCCGGTCCGGTCGGCGGTCTTCGCCCCGACCCCGGTACTGCTGGACAACGGGCTCGGTGCCGTACCCGGGCTGGACCTCTGGATCCGGGGCGAGACCGACCAACTCGACGTCGCGCCGCCCGCCCCGTCCCGGGCGGCCGGTGGCCTGCCGCCGCCGATCGTTGACCCGGACGACGACGCGGCGGACCTGCTGGCGACCGCCGGTGCGGCGGACCCACGCGGACTGATCGAGAAGTTGGCCAACTCCGGCCGGCGTTCGGCGGAAATCCAGTTCGCACTCTGCCGGGCGTACCTGGAAGCCGGCGATCCGGGCAGTGCGGCCCGGTCCCTGGACGCGGCGGCGGCCGACCTCGGTGCCCGGGCCCGGCACGACTGGCGGATCCGGTGGCACCGGGGGCTGCTCGGGCTGGCCCGCGACGACGTGGCGACGGCCGAGGTCGAGTTCGACGCCGTCTACTCCGACTGTCCGGGCGAGATCGCCCCGAAGCTCGCCCTCGGCTACTGTGCCGAGCACCTGGCCGGGTACGACCGGGCAGGGCTCTGTTACCAGGCGATCTGGCGGCGGGACCGGAGCGAGGGCAGCGCGGCGTTCGGGCTGGCCCGGCTGCGGCTGCGCGACGGCGACCGGGCCGGGGCGGTGCGGATCCTGGACGAGGTGCCGAGGGAGACCCTGCACTACGAGCGGGCCCGGGTGGCGGCGGTCCGAATCCTCTGCGGCCGGCTGCCGGTCGGCGGGCCGGCCCCGGCCGACGTCGACGAGGCGGTCCGGCGGCTGTCCGCGCTGCACCTGGACGGCGGCAACGAGACCGGGGAGGCCAGGGAGCGGATGACCGCACTGGTCCAGGCGGCGGCGCTGGGCCTGCTCCGCGACGGCACCGTGCCCGGATCGGCTTCGCTTCGCGCGGGCGCCGCCGTGCCCGGATCGGCTCCGCTTGGCGCAGGCGCCGCCGTGCCCGGGGCAGCCCCGTCGCGCGGTGGTGCCGTGGCGGGCGGGGCGAAACCGCCGCACGCGGAGGGCGCAGTGGGTGGGCTCGGCGACGGCGAAGTGCTCGGCCCGGAGTTGACCGAACACCACCTGCGGCTGCGGCTGGAACGGTCGATGCGGGTACTCGCCCGCCAGGCCCGGACGGCGGGCGACCACGGCGCGCTGGTGGACCTCGCGAACGCGGTACGACCAAGGACCCGATGGTGAGGCTCCGAGGACCAGGTGCTCCGGGGATCCGATGGTGCGGCTCCGAGGACCCGATGCTCCGGGGATCCGATGGTGAGGCTCCGAGAACCCGGTTCTCCGGGATCCGATGGTGCGGTTTCGACGAGGCGACGGTGACGGGCCGAGAGGAGGCGACGGCATGATGCCAGGGCCTGGCGGGGGCGGACCGCCACACGCCTTCGGGCTGGAGGTCGTGCAGAACCGGTACCGGTCCACCTCGGACACCGGGATGGCGGTCGTGCTCAGGGTGACGGCACGCTCCGCCGCCGCTGCGGTGGCGACACCGGCACCGACCTCGGCGGCGGTGGTGGTACTCGTCGACTGCTCCAGTTCGATGGGCTATCCACCGGCGAAGATGACGGCGGCGAAGCAGGCCACCCGGGCCGCGATCGACAGCATCCGGGACGGCAGCAGCTTCGCCATCGTCGCCGGCACCGACACCACCCGGATGGTGTACCCGGAGCGGGCGACGATGGCCGTCGCCGGGGACAGCGCCCGGGCGGCGGCGAAGCAGGCCACCGGACACCTCTACGACGGCGGTGGCACGGCGATGGGCGGCTGGCTGCGGTTGGCGGACCAGCTCCTGGCGCCGTACCCGCAGTCGGTGCGGCACGTCGTCCTGCTGACCGACGGGCGCAACGAGCACGAGACGCCGGAGTACCTGGAGGAGGTGTTGACCTCCTGCGCCGGCAACTTCGTCTGTGACGCCCGGGGCATCGGCGAGGACTGGGATCACCGGCAACTGCTCCGGATCACCTCCGTGCTGCGCGGCACGGCCGAGGCGATCGGGCACGTCGACGACCTCGCGGCCGACTTTCGGTCCATCATGGACAGAGCGATGGGCAAGCGCGTACCCGACCTGCGGATCCGGCTCACCACTGCACCCGGCGTACGGCTGCGCTCGTTGCGGCAGGAGACACCGACGCTCGCCGACCTGACCGAGCACGCGACCGTGCTGGACGAGCGGACCAGCGAGTTCTACACCGGCTCCTGGACGGGCGAGGAGAGCCGGGACTTCCTGGTGGACCTGGCGATCGGCCACCGGTACGACGGTGACCGCCCGCCGCTGGACGAGGATCTCCGGGCGGCCCGGGTCGACCTGCTCACGGCGGGCGAGCGGTGCGCCGACCCGAAGCCGATCCTGCTGCGCTGGACGGACGACCCGGTCGCGCCGACCCGGATCGAGCCGCTGGTCGCCCGGCACCTGGGGCAGGAGGAGTTGGGCGAGGCGGTGGCGGCCGGCTGCGACGCCCTGGAAGCCGGC
This sequence comes from Plantactinospora endophytica, assembly GCF_016862915.1. Taxonomy (GTDB): domain Bacteria; phylum Actinomycetota; class Actinomycetes; order Mycobacteriales; family Micromonosporaceae; genus Plantactinospora; species Plantactinospora endophytica. The sequence goes on from NZ_BONW01000005.1 coordinate 85,900, forward strand.
GACCGGGAGGCTGCGGAGACACAGTTCGGGCTCGCCGTCGGGCTGGCGGAGCGGCTCGGCGACACCGAGATCCTGCACCGGCTGGCCGGCCTGGTGCACATCACCGGCGACTCCGACCACCCGGTCCGGCTCAGGGACGACTGGACCCGCAGCGCCCTGCTCCGGGCCGCGATGAGTTCGGTGATGGCCGGCTCGGGGGCACAGTGGGACGCCCGACAGCCACGGCCGGAGCCGCCGAAGCGGACCGGGCCGGACCAGGTCTGCCCGTGCGGACGCATCTCACCGCCGACCGCGTTGGCCTGCGAGTCGTGCCAACGCCCGTTCGACGGCACGGGATCCGGCGACGGCACGGGATCCGGCGACGGCACGGGATCCGGCAACGGCACGGCATCCGGCAACGGCACGGGATCTGGCGAGGGGGCGGCGTGACGGCGCCGGTGGCCGGCGACGGGACGGGACGACCGAGCACGACCCGGCGTACGCTGCTGCGCCTGCTCGGCTGTCTGCTCGGCGCGACGGTGCTGGTGCTGGCCAGCTCGCTCGCCGTCGTCTGGGGTACCCACCGCACCGCCGAGACGGTACGCACCCGGAGCCTGCCCTCGGTGATGGAGTTGTCGGCGGTCCGTACCGCCCTGGTCCGGGCCGACACGGCGGCGATCGACAGCTTCCGGACCGGGCAGGCGAGACTGGCCGGGCCCGGCGAGGAATACCAGAACCAGATCGCCGCCGCCAGCCAGAGCCTGGCCCAGGCGGCCGAGGACATCGGCTCCGCGGCCGACACCAGCAGCCGGCAGCTCCAGGTCGTCGAAGGGCTGCTGGTCCGGTACAACGACCTGGTCGGCCAGGCGTACGCGCACTACGGGAAGGACGGCCGGGACGGCCTCTCCACCGCCTACCTGTGGTACGCCTCCCGCCTGCTGCACTCCGCGGACGGCATCCTGGCCCAACTCGACAGCCTCATCGCGGCGGAGACCGCCGCCCTGGAGACGCGACTCTCGTCGGGATGGCTGAGCCCGGCCGCGACCCTGGTGTGGGTGCTGCCGGTGCTGCTCCTGCTGCTCCTGCTGGTCGGCACACAGGTCTTCCTGCGTCGGCGGTTCCGGCGGGCGGTCAACTGGGGGCTCGCCACCGCGACCGCACTGCTCGCCGTACTCGCCGCCGGCACGTCGTTCGCGCTGGTCTCGAAGGCGCAACTGGCCGACGCCGAGGAGGAACTGTCGCAGGTACGCCGGCTGTCGGGGGAGCAGTTCAGCGCTGCCGACCGGGAGGGCATGAGCGCACTGGACGGCCTCGTCACCGAGTTCTGCCCGCCGGATCGAGGATGCGACATCACCAGCGAGATCTTCCGTACCGGTCTCGGCTCGGCTGCCCCGTCGTCCCCGGCCCCGGCCCCGACGCCGGCGTCGGACCGAGCCGTGCTGGAGGGCGCGCAGGAGGTCACCGGGCAGGCGGCGGCAGCCACCAGCGCGACGTCCGGTGCCTTCGTCGTACTGCTGCTGGCGTCGCCGATCGTGTTGCTCGTCTGGTGGGGGCTGCGCCCGCGCATCGAGGAATACCGGTACCGGTCGAGATGAGGCAGCCGACGCGACGCACAATCGCCCACCTGCTCGTGCTGCCGGTGCTGGTCACGGCAGTCGGCCTCGGCGGCTGCCTCGGTCAACCCGACGAGCGGACGGTGACGGTGCTGGCCTCCTGGACCGGCGCAGAGGAGGAAAGCTTCCGCAGGGTGCTGGACCGGTTCGAGGACGAGTACGGCATCGAGGTCGACTACCAGGGCAGCCGCGCCGTACGCCAGATCCTCCTCGCCGAGGTGCAGAAGGGCACCCCGCCGGACGTCGCGGTGCTGCCGACCCTGAGCGAGATGGCGGCCTACCACCGCCGGGACGTGCTGCGACCGCTCGGCGGCGAACCCGAGTCGTCGATGAGCCGGCAGTGGCGCGAGTGGGCGCAACTGGACGACGGCGGCGAGCTGGACGTGGTACCGATCAAGGCCGACCTGAAGAGCCTCGTCTGGTACGTGCCCGGTCGGGTGCCGTTCGGTCCGGCGGACGAGCCGCAGAGCTGGGAGGCGCTGGTCGAGACCAGTCGGGCACTGGCGTCGACGGGCGCGACACCCTGGTGCCTGGGGATGAGCGCGACGCCGGGCTCCGGCTGGCCGGGTACGGACTGGATCGAGGACATCCTGCTGCACCGCTCCGGGCGGGCCGCGTACGACAGATGGTCCTCCGGTGGGCTCGCCTGGACGTCCCCGGAGATGACGGCGGCCTGGACGGCCTGGGGCGACCTGGTCAACGCTTCGGGGATGGTCCGGGGTGGTGCCGCCGCCGCGCTGCTGACCGAGTTCACCGACGCCGGCCGGCCGATGTTCACCGACCAGCCCGGCTGCCGCTTCGAACACCAGGCGTCGTTCGTGGTCGGCATCCGGGACGGTTATCCGGACGACGACCGGGGCGCCGCCGTCCGGGCGGCGGACGTGGCCCGCGCCGACTACTTTCCCTTCCCGACCTTCGGCGGTCCCGAGGCGGACGGCGCCAGCCGGCAGGGTTCGGTGGTGTCGGCCGACTTCGCCGGGCTGTTCACCGACAAGACGGCGGCGAAGGACCTGATCAGGTTCCTGGCCACGGACGAGGCGCAGGCGATCTGGCAGGGCAGCAGTGCCGGCACCTTTTTCTCGGTCAACCGGGAGGTCGGTCCGGACAGGCCCACCGCGCCGGCTGGTGACGACAGGCGGGCCGAGGTGAAATGGGAGATCGCCGAGACGCTGACGGCGGGTACGAGCCCACTGTGTCTGGACGCCTCGGACGTGATGCCGACCGCGATGGCGAACGCGTTCCAGCACGCGGTGCTGGAGTACTTGCAGTACCCGGACCGGCTCGACGCGCTGCTCGGCACCCTCGAACGGCTCCGCGCCTCCATCGGAGCGGAGGAGTGGCTACCCAGGGGCACGTGCAGCGAATCAGGTCAGTGAGGGAACCTGGCCGAACGGTGCCGTCTTCGTCTGGTCGGTGTCGAGTTCGTCGGGTCGGACTCGGGCCGCATCACATGTATTCTGCGGCTGTTTGCTCGACCTGTCGAATGAAGAGTTCAAGTTGCGGGTCGTCAAGATTCTCGTCTTGCAGCAGTGTTCCGAGAATCGCGATCTGGACAGAGAAGGCGACATCCGGCGCTATGTCATCTACGAGGTGGGTCTCCCCGAGTACCGCACGGATCATGCCCTCCATCGCAAGAGCGGGAAGGTCGGACCCGTCCTGGTAGCGCGACCGCGTCTCCCGCACGAACTCGGCGACATACTGTAGATCCTTCCCCCGGAAGCGTCGATCGACGGCGAGTGCGAAGGCTGCGCCGATGACCTGTGACCCGCCGGACCAGCCGACCTGGTCCAGTTGCTCCAGCAGAGAGTCGGCCCGTTCCCAGTCACGTCGGGCCATCGCCCGGATCAGGTCGCTCAGTTCTCTTCTCGTGTCCACGTGCCCGGAACCTCGCTATTCCTTTGCGTATCAGCTGGCTTGATCTATACATGGTGACGCTGACTATCACACCGATGGCGACGAGATGGCCTGCTGCCTCCGGGGCGTCAATCTTCTGTTGTGCGGGCGAAGAGGACGGCGGCGGCTTGGCTGTGCTCGTACACTGGGTACCTGGCGGTTTGAGAGGGCCCTTGAGGATCTTTATCGTCGTCTGAGCTACTTCGGTCGCACTCTTGCCCGCATCCTGCAGGCTCTCGACGTTCCGGCTCATCCTCCTCATGAATGCGCCGACGCCTGGGGCGCTGTCCGAGCGCTGCTCGCTCTCCCCGAGGACGCGTTCGCCCGACGGCATGGCGCCGTCGACTACGTCATGATCGGGGATCGAACCAGGAGCGATGGTGTCGAGGTAATCCTCGAAGTGTTTCCGCGCCTTGTCCAGCAGGCGGGCGATCCTGGCTGATTTCTCACCGGCCGTCTGGATGTCGGTGATTGCTTCCTCAAGCTGCGTGCGCTCGGTGCCCTGCGCTGCCTCGTGATAGTGCCGCTGGCTCTGTTCGGCGTGAGCGTTTGCGCGCATGGCAGTGACCGCAGAGGCGGCAAGGCGCTTCCGTAGGTCGAGGAGCTGGGCTACAACGTCAGCCATGCCTCCGGTCATCCGAGGGCGTGGAGATAGGTATCGGCGTGTTCGACGGCGGCGTCAACCCGCCGGATTGTCAGCTCGACCTCACGATCGAGACCGGCAAGGATCGCCAGCCCGGCCTTCGCATCGTCGTTCGCGCTGTCGTGAACCGTCAGCCTGGCGAGCCGCTCCGCAGCGGCTGCTTCGCCGGCTACCCGCTCCAGGACTTGCTTGGTTTGTCGTGCCGCATGATTGCCCTCGCGGATGGTGCGTTTGACTGCGCCGATGTTCACCGCGTTGTCCCTGTTTCAGCCCAGCACGCTGGTGTATTCGCGGGCGGCGGCGGCGCTGCCTTGGATCATCGTCGCCGCCTCGATCAGGCGCTGCTTTGTCTGCTCGGCGCGGTGGATGGCTTCGGCGATCTTGGGATGGCCGGTACCGGCGGCGACGGCCCTGAGTCGGGTGAGGACCTGTTCGGTGTTCTCGATCGCTGACCGAATCTGGTTGAGGGTGTTGTTTCCCTGGTCGGCGGCCTGGACGAGCGCGGCTTTGACTTCCTCGATGCTGGCCATGCGATCCTCCCCGAGTGCCGGCTGCGGCGGGACGGTCGGAGGTTGAGCATCCCGGGCGGCCAAGCACCCGGCCGTCACGCTCGCGTGGTCGAGCGAACACTATCCGAGACGGGCGGGCGACGCAGCCCCGCCGATCGCTATCGGTCCTAGCTGGCCTGACCGTTACTTCGCCTCGGTCACGAAGACGCCCTTGCCCTGGTGGCCGTAGACCAACCCCTCGGACTTCAGCAGGACGATCGCCATGTGTACGGCGTTGTTGCCGACGCCGTAGCTGGCTTGCAGTTGGGCCGTGGACGGCAGTTTGTCGCCTGGACCGAGCGCTCCGGACTTGATCTGTTCGCGCAGGTCGTCGGCGACACGCTGGTAGTTCGGCGTGACCATGAGTTGTTTCTTCCTGGGCGGCGGTTCTCGAATCCGTCTGACGCGCGCCGCACCGGCCCAGTAGGCGATCGAGCAAGCAGGGTGGCACCGGGTGGTGGCGTGGCTGCGGCAGAGCGCGTGCCGCAGACCGGAGCTATGCCCAGTAGTCCGGTGCCGTCATGATGTGAGCCGACTCGGGGAGATGTCGTGCAACGAACGTTCTACTGTCTGCTGGCCTGTTCCTCTGCCAACTGCTTGGCCTCGGCGAGAACCTCGTCCAGAGCGTCGTCGGACAGCCCTTCTCTGCTGAGGATCGTGTACGCCACCAGGGTCTGCACCTGACCCATCGCCTCTGGACTCATGTCGAGCTGTACCGACTCGTCGAACACTGCCCTGATCAATGACTCCGCCTCGGAGGGATCGATTGGACCTGGGCCGTCAACCGTCCCAGCCCGAAGGTCGGCGACGAACTTGATGACCTCAGCTTCGTCGTATGTTCCCTCGAAACGTCGTTCGATGGCCAGGAAGAAGAGCGCGCTCAGTAGCGCCGGCCAACCATCCCATCCTTCGGCATCCAGCCTGCGCTCGTATTCGTCGTTCGCCTCGAAGTCGCCCTTGATCAGAGTCCGCGCGAACCCGACCACGTTATCTCTTATCATCATCTTGCTTCCCTGTCCGCAGCCGTCTTTTGAGGTAGTTGATGGTGGCCCTGCCGACCAGCGCGGCGCCTAGGGCGGCTACTACAGTCGCCGAGACCGCCTCGTGTGCCGGCGGTGGTTGGACGGGGCTTGATGGAGTGGTCGGGGTTGTCGTGGAAGCAGGACCACCGGAGGGCGGACGGTCCTCTTTGATGTGCCGTAAGGCAATCTTGGTGCCCTCCTCGACCGCCTTCGTGGTCTCGGTGACGGCATCCTTGACGTCGTCGGCGCGCTTCGCGGTGCGGTCGAGGAAACTGGCGGCGCGGGTCCGGCGGTTTATCGCCTCGGCCGTCGCGCGCTCGCCATCCGGCATCGCTTCCGGTGCAGACGCGCGGGGTGACACGGTGCCCGGAGCGATTATGTTGACGTAGGCGGTGAGGTGTTCGGCGGCCTCGGATAGGAGCCGCGCGGTCTTGCCGGCCTTTTCCGCGGCAGTCCTGGTGTCTACGACCGCCTTCCGCATCGACCGGTTGTCGGTGCCCTGGGACGCTTCGGTGTAGGCGGCCTGCGCCTGTCTCGCTTCTTCCTCGGCGCGCTTGGCAGTCACGGCCGTCTCGTCGATCAGGCCGATGACGGTGCGGAACTGGGCCACAACATCGCCAACCGAGGTGCTGGCCATCAGAGCCTCGACGCGTAGTCGCTTGCGGAATCTCCGCCGGATCGCAGCAGCTCGATGACCCGCGAGGACTCCCTCAACGCCTCATGCAGCCTCGTCGTGGCTGCCTCGACCTCGCTGTGTGCACTGTCGTGCGCGGTCGTGGCAGTCAGCAACCGAGCCTCTTCGATCTGGCCCTGGACACCCTGCATCAAGGCCCCGCCGTCCTGGGCTGCCTGGTCGCCTCGGCTGATGGTCGCCTTAACTCCGGTGATGTCCATCAGGTTCGTCCCGAGTCTCTCGCAGAGTCGATCGGATCAGCCGAGCACGCTGGCGTATTCGCGGGCGGCGGTGGCGCTGCCCTGGATCATCGTCGCCGCCTCGACCAGGCGCTGCTTCGTCTGCTCGGCGCGGCCTATAGCTTCGGCGATCTTGGGATGGCCGGTACCGGCGGCGACGGCCCTGAGTCGGGTGAGGACCTGTTCGGTGTTCTCGATCGCTGACCGAATCTGGTTGAGGGTGTTGTTTCCCTGGTCGGCGGCCTGGACGAGCGCGGCTTTGACTTCCTCGATGCTGGCCATGCGATCCTCCCCGAGTGCCGGCTGCGGCGGGACGGTCGGAGGTTGAGCATCCCGGGCGGCCAACCGTTCGGCCGTCACGCTCGCGTGGTCGACCGAACACTATCCGAGAGCATGGGTCTGTGCAGCCCCGCCGACTCGGCTCGGGCTGATCCGTCTGCTACCTGCCTTCCGCGACGAAGACGCCGACGCCGTGCACGCTCTGGACCAGACCTTCGGTCCGAAGCGCGTGCATGGCGTAGCGGATCACCGCATCCGAGACGTTGTGTTCGGCCTTCAGTTGGGCGGTCGAGGGCAGCTTGTCGCCGGGCTTCAACTCCCCAGCCTTGATCTGGCTGCGGATGTGATCGGCGAGCTTCTCCCATTTGGTGGCAGGCATCGGTGCACTCCTTGGTCTCCGCCCGCCATCAGATCACGGCCGTAGTTCAGTCAGCAAGTTCGCGGTACAGCGAACTAGTTGGCTTGACTTAAGCGAACTAGTTCGCTTAGGTTCGTCCCTGCGAGTGCTCCTTGGTCTCCAACCTGCTGCTCTCGCACCTCCTGGTCGGGGCGGACGACTTTTCTTCGGGTTGTCCGTCCCGACCCCACACCCGGCCATGCACCACTGGCCGCCATGTGTGGATGTCCTGACGAGTCAAGGAGAGGTTGGTGATGTCGTGCGTCCCCTGCTTCGCCAGCTATTGGAGATCGAGCCCGAACGACCATGGCCGCCAGAGGCGGCGGATCACCGGTCGGCGGCGTATCGGCCGATGTGGCCGTCGCAGGTGCGGGCTCGCCGGTTCACCCCGGTCAGGCGCGGTCGCCGTGGCGTCGATCCGGCCGAGGTGAGGGTGTTTCTGGACCGGGTGGCCGGCGACCTGGCCTGGGCATATGCCGAGCTGGCGCGTACCCGGGAACAGAACGCCCGGATCACGGACGCGTTGCGGCGCCGGCGGTCCGGGCAGGTGGCGTCGCCGCACGAGCTGGCCGGGCGCTGATGGCCGGGCCGAGCCGCTTCGTCGTACACGTTCCGTTCACGGCGCCGGACCGGGCTGAGGCCCGGCAGTACGCCCGGATGCTGGCCCGGGTGCTCGGCCGGCTGCCGGAGGTGGACCCGGCCGAGGCCACGGTGTCCCCGGAGGACGACCAGAGTGTGCACTCCCGACTGTTCTGTGACCGGCTCCTGTCCGGTGGTCACCGCTGCGCGCTGCGGGCCGAGCACGAGGCGCCCTGCGCGGTCGTGGAGTCGGACCGGTGACCGGGGTACCGGTGGTGGTCTGTCGGGCCTGCGACGGGCTGACGTTCACCGTCGACACCTGCGTCTGCACCTACGACGGGGATCGGCTCTTCGTCGAGGGCGACCGGCCCGGGGACGGTACGGCATACCGGGACTGTCAGCTCTGCCAGGGCGTCGGCAGGGTGGCCCGGCCGTGCCGCCCCTGCGGGCAGACCGGCCGGCGGCGGGCCCAGCTCGTGCTCACGATGGCGAACGTGGACACCGGGGCGGTGGCGTCGGCGAACGTCGTACCCGGGGTGGTGGAACCGGCCCCGTGGCCCGGCGGCGGCGACTGGCACCTGCCGCTGGCGCCGCTGGTCAGGGAACTCGCGGCAGCGGTCGGCGCCGGCTCGTGGCGCGACGTGCGGATGCCGAACCGGTCGCCGGACGGGCCGGTGGTGTTCCTGCCCCGAAGGTGGAAGCCGGGCCTGCCGGAGCCGACCCGCCGCGCCCTGGAGGCGGCGGCGATCGCGGCCGAGAGCGGCTGGCCGTGGTATCTCCTGCTCGGACGTACCGCCGTCGACCCGCCCCGGGACCTCGCCGCCGACCTGGGCCGGTGGTGCCGGCTCGCCGACCTGCTCTATCTGGACCTGGTGGTCGAGGCCCGTCGCCGCCACAGCCATGCCGACGACCTGTCCTGGAGCATCCGCTACGAGATCCCGGGCGGTGCGGTGCCGGCCGAGGCGCATGGCTGGGCTGACGACCTGCCCGGCGCAATCGCGGCCACCACGCTGCACGACGCCATGTACGGCCTGATCGAACGCGGTCGCGCCGCACCCGCGCACTATCTTGCCGGGCGCGACCGGGAGTGTCCGCAGGCGCCGAGCGTCGACCTCGACCAGCTCGAACGCCGGATCGTCGCCGACTGCACCGACGTGGCCACCGGGGCGGCGACGGCCGGCGCCCAGGCGGTCTGGCGGGACGGTCGCTGGTGGCACACCAGCCTGCGGACCGCCGGCACCACCGAGACGTTCGTCGAGCGGAGCACCGGCCAGATCGCGTGCCGCCAGGCAGTCGTCCTGCGGCGTGGGTGGCAGCCGCCGGCACCGGACCACCCATCGGGTACGTCGACTGCCGCGACTGCGACCCGCACAGTCGGCTGCGGGCCTGCTCCTGCACGCTGGCCGGTCGACCTGCCGATCCGGACTGCGAGTTCTGTGCCGGCGCCGGCCGCAGCCCGTCCACGCTGCGCTGCATGACCTGTGGGGACAGCCGACGGATCCACGACGGGCTGAACGTCACCGTCACCGATCTGGCGAGCCGGGTCGTACACCTGACCTGGCGGCCGGGGGAGGCGGTGCCGGCGCCGCTGGTCGCCACGGAGCCCGGCGGCCGGCCGGTGCACCAGCTTCCCGACAACTACCGGCTCGGCGACCAGGCCGGCATTTTCGGGGTACGCCCGGAGGACCTGACCGAACTCGACGGCGGCAGTTCCCTCGACCAGGATCTCCGGTACGGCATCGTCACCCTGCCGTACGCCGGTGCCGATCCTCTGACCTGCTACCTGCACCGCGTCGGGCGGGGGCAGCCCGGCGCCCGGCTCCTCGTCGGCGCCATCCGACCCGACGTTCCGGCCCTGGCCGAACTCGTCCGACTCGTGCTCGGCCTGCGGCTGGCGGTCACCATCACCGTCACCGACCACAGCCGCAACGCCGGAGATCCCCGCCTCGTCCAGGGTGACAGGTGGGACGTCACCGTCAGCGTGCCCGGGCTGCCGGTCGCGCCCGCCGAACCGCCCACCGGGCACACCCCGGAGGCGGCGACGGCGTTCTGCCTCGAATACCTCGAAAACGCGATCGCCGGCCGCGTACCCGCCGATCCGACCGAGCCGATCGCGGTCCCGCAGACACTGCGACCGGTCACTGTCGACGATCCGACGCCGTTGCTCCGACGTCTCGCCCGAGAACATCCCGGGCAGCCGGTCGCCGTCCACTACGGCGGTGTCACCTGTCAACTCCACCTGCGGGAGCGGGACGGTCTCGTCCGGCACCTGGCCACCGCGTCGACCCTCTCGGCCGCGCTCACCGACCTCGGCCTCCAGCCAGGATGAGTCATCGGGCGGCAGGAATCCGGAACCGGTGCCGGCCGCCAGTCCCGGTTCATCGACGAGCGGCACCACACGGCGTACGACCGGCGGTACCCTGTGGCCCGTGATCGGCTCGGACACGACGACGGCGGCTCCGCAGCCGGGAACCCGCCCACCACGCCGTCGCCGTACGGTCGGGGCGGCGCTGGTGGAGGCGGTCGCCGTACTCGGCACCTCGTTGCGGCTGTTCGTCCGGCACTGGCCGGTGCTGTTCGCGCTCTTCTTCGCCGGAGCGGCGGTGCGGGAGTTCGTCGTACTGGGCGCGGTGCAGGCCAGCAAAATCAATGGCGTACTCGGACTGCTGGTGGTCATCCTCGGCCCGATCGCCACCCTGACCGCCCTGGTACTGATGCTGCGCGCCCTGCGCCCGTCACTGCCCTGGCTGGCAGCCACAACTGACGACCCGGCCCCGCCGAGCGACCCGGCCCCGACAACCGCACCAGCCCCGGCAACCGCACGGACCCCGACAACCGCACCGGCTACGGGAAATGATTCGGAGACGGGAACAGAGACGGGAACGGCGGCGGTGGCGGGTGGCCGGCCGCGTCGCCGCAGGTCGCTCCTCGATCATCTGGGCAGCGCGCTCGTGCCGTTCCTCGCCGTCTACGCCTCCTGGGGATACCTCCAGGAGGACATGGCCGAATATCTCTACCGGCTCTTCGCCGACACCTACCTCGCCGACGCCACCATCTTCACCGACCCCGCCAAGGTCGCCGAGAACGCCGAGCGCCGCATTCCGCTCAGTCTCACCGGCACGATCGTGGCGGTCGTCGCCGTCGCGGTCGTACTGCGCTGGCTGTTGAGCAGATGGCAGGAGCGGTCCCGGATGGGCTGGCTCGGCATCCCCGGCGCGTACGTCGAGGTCATCTGGATCTCCATCGTCGCCGCAACGGTCGCCCAGGCGCAGGAACCGGCGCTGCAATGGCTCCAGGACCGCCGCATCGTCGTCTGGCTGCTGGACTCCTGGCACACGGTGGTGGACCAGCTCGGGCCACTGGCCGGGCCGGTCCGGGCCGGCGGGGCGTTCCTGGCCGGCGCGGCCGGCTCGGTGCAGGTGGCCGTGGTCGTACCGCTGGCCTGGCTGGCCGTCGGCGCGGTGGTGTACGGCCATCGGCTCGCCCCGCCGGCACCGTCGCCCGCCGACCTGATGGAGCGGGCCGCCCGGCGGTGGCGGGCGATGCCCCGACCGGTACGCGCCGTCGGGGCGAATCTCGGCGGCGACCTGCGGGAGCGGTTCACGCCGATGGTGCACAGCTTCCGGCTGATCGCCCGCGCCGGTCTGGCCCCGATGCTCTTCTTCTGCCTGGCCTTCCTGCTGGCGCAGACCGCCCGCGAGTGGCTGTGGGAGGCGGAGCGGCTGCTCATCGGCGGGCAGGACCTGGCGGCGGTGTGGGTGCCGCTGTCCGGGCCACTGGCGCTGCTCAACGACGCGTTCGGCACGGTGATACTGGCCTGCCTGCTCGGTGCCGCCGTCGACCGGGTACTCCGGATACAGCCGCCGACCCCGTCCGACACGTCCGGCGAGGCGTCGGACGGAACGTCGGGCGATGCCTCGGCCGAGGCGCCGTTCGGGGACGGTCAGCCGATGGGGAACTGGGCGTAGCGCGGCATCGCACTCGCCTGGGTGATCCGCAGCGCGACCGGGGTGGCCGATCGGGGCAGCACGAAGTACGCGACCGCCTCGAACGACCGCTGTGTCTCGTCGTCCGGGCGGCAGCCGGTACGCGGTACCCGGGCGTTGAACAGCTCGGCCGGATCGGCGCTGAACAGCCGACCGTCCCGGTCCTCCAGTTGCGGCCGGCAGCCGAGCAGTGCCTCGGGGCCGGAGAGTTCGATCGCCAGGGTGGCCCGCCAGGCCCGTACGCCGGGCGGCAGGGTGAAGGGCCGGTTGCCGTACCCGGGGACGGTGGTCTCGACCACCTCGACGAGGCGGATCCGGGCACCGGAGAAGCTCACCCAGCCGTCGGCTCCGGCGGTGACCGGCTGCCGGTCCTCCGCCCGGGAGTACTGCTGGTAGCCGTCCCTGACCCCCGGCGCGAGCGCCAGCGCCATCACCGGTATCAGCAACAGCAGTCCCCAGCGGTTGCGCCGCCACCAGCCGACCGGACGGCTGGGCGTTCCCGGTCCGTCCGATGTGGAGACAGCAGGGTCGGCTGTGGAGCCGACGGAGACGGGATCGGACCCGCCGGCCCAGGGAAGGCTTGGCGCGGCGGACGGCGCCGCTGCGGCGACGCTGCTCGGTGCGACAGGCGCGCCGCTCAGTGCGACAGGCGCGGCGGTCGGTGCGGCAGGAACGGCGCTCGGCGCGACGGGCAGCGCGACGGTCGGTGCGGCATGCACAGGCGGCGGCGTGACGGGCGCGGGCTGCGGTGCGACAGGCGTGGAAGGCGGCGCGGTGGGCGGGGAGGTCGGCGGAGCCGTGGCCGGGGACGGCGGAGAGACCGGTGGTGCCGTGGTCGGGGGCGGCGCCGAGCCGGGTCGCGGGGCGGAGGGCGGAGCGGGTCGGGGGGCGTCGACCACCGGGAGGAGCGCGGTGTCGACCTCGGCGTACCGCAGGATCACCGTGTCCGGGCCGGTCCAGCGCGGCGGAGGGGCGAGTGCGTCCGCCTGCGGTGGCGGGGCCGGCGGCGAGGCGGACGGGTCCGGCCGTGGCGCGTACGGCACCGGTGGTGGTGGCTGGGTCACGGCTCCACCACCCGGGGAGCAGCCAGCTTCACCGGTTTCGGATCGCTCGCCCAACGGTCAACGGTCGCCTGGTCCACCGGAGGCAGCGGGATCTCGGCCATCTCGTCCATCCGTCGGTCGATCTGCTGTTCGGCGAAGCGGACGGAGAGCCGGGTCGCCGCGTCCCGGGGCACCTCGAAGGCGACCTCGGCCTCGACCGGTACCCCCGGTTGCAGGAGCCGGCCGGCGCTGACCAGCGCCTGCCCGAACCGGGTGGTGGCCCGGTATTCCCGGCCGCGTTGGTCCCGCAGTGCCGCGTACCCGATGGTGGTCGGCTCGTCCCGGGCGACCAGCCGGATCCGCAGGACCAGCCAGACCCCCGCGGTGTCGTGCGGCAGGCCGGTGGCGACCACCTTGGCGGTGCCCCGCACCTCGAGTACGGCCGCGTCGAAGAGCCGCGTCGAGACCGGCTCGCCGATCTGGCCCACCTGCACGAACGGCCGCTCGCGCTCGCCGGAACCGCCGCCGTTGACCGGCCGCCAGTTGGCGATGGCGCCGCCGACGGCCAGGGCCGCGACGAGCAGGGTACCCACGCCGGCCCGGCTGCCCAGCCGCTGCACCGGGCCGGGCGGCGCCCGGTGACTCGCGACGGACTCGGGATCCGGGTGCTCGGCAGGCGTGCTCATCCGGCCCGCCGGTCCTCCACCGGCACCTCGATCTCGGCGCGGCGTTCGGGGTCGAGCCACTCCATCGTGTTGCCGATCGAGTCGAGGCGGTACGTCTTGCCCCAGACCTGCACCCGTACCCGCGTCGGCACCGGCTGGCCGGCCTCCTGCTCCCAGAGGAACGCCAGCTTCTCCGGCAGGCCCGGGTTCAGGTACTTCGGCCGGCTGGCGTCGCGGAGCACCAGGACGTACCTCGGCTTCTCCGTGGCGAGCCCGTCGACACCGGTGAGCGAGACGGTGTCGCCGAAGTCGTCCCGGCTCTCGTCGTCGGTGTTCTCGACGGTCGCCAGTACCGCGAACCAGCGCCGGCCGTCGCCGAGGGTCAGGCCCGGCAGTTCGCCGACCAGCCGGCTGCCGGTGACCGTCACGTCCCACGGCCCGCCGTCGACCACCTTGCCCACCTCGACCGGCGGCGCCTCCGGCTTCGCCACCGGATCCAGCCCGCCGAACAGGCCGGATGCGGCGAGCCCGGCCACGCCCGTGCTTACTCCCAACCAGCGCAATGGAATGGCCAGCAGTCGGGCACCAAGTCCCGATCGGCCCGCGCCCGGCCCCCCGCCGTGGTTCGACACGGCTTCGGAGCATAGGCACTGGTCGCTGATCCGGCCAGTGCGACGCGGGACCGGCGGAACGGATCCGCACCCTCCCGACCCTAAGTGGGTAAGTGATGATCTGCCTTGCGTTCCTTACCGTCGCCGTGTCAGGATCGTCCGCGATGAGCCAGCCCGCCGTCCCGACCCCGGAAGCCCGCCCGACCCCGGAAGCCGCCCCGGCGCCGGAAGGCCGGCAACGGCCGGAGAGCCGACAACCGCCAGGAACTGGCCGGCCGTCGGAGCCCGGCCAGTTGTCGGGGTCCGGTCAGTCGTCGGGGTCCGGTCAGTCGTCGGAGTCCGGCCAGCCCTCGGTGGCCACCCGGTCGTCCGGGCCGGTCGACGCCTCCGCGCGGCGGATTTTCGGCCTGGCCCTGCCAGCCCTGGTGGTGCTGGCCGCCGAGCCGCTCTACGTGCTGGTCGACACCGCCGTGCTCGGGCACCTCGGGTCGGTACCGCTGGCCGCGCTCGCCGTCGGCGGACCGGTGATGACCCTGGTCGTCTGGATCGGCACGGTCACCGCGTACGGCACCACCGGGCGGGCGGCCCGCCGTTTCGGGTACGGCGACCGGACCGCCGCCGTGGCCGAGGGCGTGCAGTCGTCCTGGCTCGCCCTCGGCGCCGGACTGCTGCTCGCGGTCGCCATGCAGTTCGCGGCCGGCCCGCTGGCGCGTACCGTCGCCGGACCCGGATCCCCCGAGGTGGCCGACGGCGCGGCACTCTGGCTGCGGATCGCGGTGATCGGCGCCCCCGGGCTGCTGCTCGCGGCGGCCGGCAACGGCTGGATGCGCGGCGTGCAGGACACCCGCCGGCCGCTCTGGTTCGTGCTCGGCCCCAACCTGCTCTCCGCGCTGCTCTGCCCGCTGCTGGTCTATCCGGCCGGGCTCGGGCTGGCGGGCTCGGCGATCGCCAACGCGGTCGCGCAGACCCTCTCCGGGCTGCTCTTCGCGGGCGCGCTGGTCGCCGAGCGGGTGCCGTTGGCTCCCCGGCCCCGGGTCATCGGTCGGCAACTGGTGCTCAGCCGGGACCTGCTGATCCGGGGTGCCGCCTTTCAGGCCAGTTTCCTCTCCGCGACCACCGTGGCGGCCCGGTTCGGGGTGGCGGCGGTCGGCGCCCACCAGATCGCGCTGCAACTCTGGTTCTTCACCGCGCTGCTGCTCGACGCGCTGGCCATCGCCGCGCAGGCCCTGGTCGGCGCGGCGCTCGGTGCCGGCGACGCGGCCAGCGCCCGGCTGCTGGGCCGGCGGATCGCGATCTACGGCGGCATCTGCGGCGTCGGCTTCGCCGTGCTCATCGGTGTGGGCGCCGGGATCGTGCCGGCCTGGTTCAGCGACGACCCACACGTACGCGAACAGGCCATGGTCGCCTGGCCGTGGTTCGTCGGGATGCAGCCGCTGGCCGGGGTGGTCTTCGCGCTCGACGGAGTGTTGATCGGTGCCGGCGACGTCCGCTTCCTGCGCAACCTGACCGTGGTCAGTGGGTTCGGGGTCTTCCTGCCGGCGATCTGGCTCACCTCCGCCCTCGATCTCGGCCTCGGCGGCATCTGGGCCGGGCTCACCCTCTTCATCGTGGCCCGGCTGGTGGGGCTGCTGTTCCGGATGCGCTCCGGCCGCTGGGCCGTACTCGGCGCCACCCGGTGACACCCGCCGGACCATCAGCGGCTGCTGGACGCCGCGCCCGCTGGCCGAGCGGGCAAGCCTCCAAGCCTCCACTCCTCCGCCGACGGTGATCGTGCCCGTGCCGCTCCACCACCCCGGTCCCCGACGTCACCCGTCGACCCGTGCGGGGATCGGGCGTCCGGCGTCACCCGCTGACGCCGCGCGCCGGACCGGCACCGGCCTCTGGCACGCTGGTATCCCGTGAACCCTGACGGTCTGATCGTGGTCGACAAGCCCGGCGGCATGACGTCGCACGACGTGGTGGCGCGGATCCGCCGGCTGGCCCGGACGCGCAGGGTCGGGCACGGCGGCACGCTGGATCCGATGGCCACCGGAGTACTGGTGATCGGGGTCGGCCGGGCGACCCGGCTGCTGACGTACGTGATCGGGGCCGGCAAGAGCTACACGGCGACGATCCGGCTCGGCCAGTCGATGGTGACCGACGACGCGGAGGGCGAGGTGGTGGCGGCCACCCCGGCCGGGCACGTTCCCGACGAGGCCGTCGCCGCCGGGCTCGCCCCGCTGACCGGCGAGATCGACCAGGTACCCAGCGCGGTCAGCGCGATCAAGATCGACGGGCAGCGGGCCTACAAGCGGGTACGCGACGGCGAGCAGGTCGCCCTGGCCGCGCGCCGGGTCACCGTCTCCCGGCTCGACCTGCTCGCCATCCGCCGCCTCGACGTCCCGACGCCCACTGCTGACGGGACGGCGGGCACCGACGGGCTGGCGGTGGTGGACGTGGACGTGGCGGTGGACTGCTCGTCCGGCACGTACATCCGGGCACTGGCCCGGGACCTCGGCGCCGCGCTCGGGGTCGGCGGGCACCTGACGGCGCTGCGGCGTACCGCCGTCGGCGGGTTCACCCTCGCCGAGGCGGCGACCCTGCCGGAGTTGGAGGAACGGGCCCCCGAGGTGGTCAACCTGGGCGTCGAGGCGGCAGCCCGACGGTTCTTCCCGCAGCGGACGGCCAGCGCCGACGAGGCGAAGGTGCTCTCGCACGGCGGCCCGCTGGACCCGGCCGGCATCACCGGTCCGTACGCGGTCTTCGGCCCGGAGGGCGGTCTGATCGCTATCGTCAGCGACCGGGACGGGCGGGCGCGGGCGGAGATCGTGCTCGCCCCGGCCTGAGCGGCAACGCGGCGGTGCGACGGGGCGTCGGACAGGGCGGGCACGCGGGGCAACGACGGCACGGAAGGAAGAGAGCCAGGAATGCAGCGGTGGCGGGGGTACCACGGGGCGCCGGTCGGCTGGGGCCGGTCGGTGGTCACCATCGGGGTCTTCGACGGAATTCACCAGGGGCACCAGACGACCATCGGACACGCGGTGAAGCGCGCCCGGGACATGGGCGTGCAGTCAGTGGTGGTCACCTTCGACCCGCACCCGGCCGAGGTGGTCCGGGCCGGGTCACATCCGGCGGTACTCACCGAGCAGGCCCGCAAGGCGGAGTTGATCGAGGCGCTCGGGGTGGACGTACTCTGCGTGGTGCCGTTCACCCCGGACTTCTCCCGGCTCTCGCCGGAGGCGTTCGTGCACGACGTACTCGTCGAGCAGTTGCACGCCGCGCTGGTGGTGGTGGGGGAGAACTTCCGGTTCGGCCACCGGGCGGCCGGCGACGTGGCGCTGCTGGAGCGGCTGGGCCGCACCTTCGGCTTCGCCGTCGAGGCGGCGCCGCTGGTCGCCGACGCCGACACCGTCTACTCGTCCACCTACATCCGGGCCTGCGTGGCCGCCGGTGACGTGACCGCCGCCGCTGCGGCACTGGGCCGGCCGCACCGGCTGGAGGGGGTGGTGGTCCGGGGCGACCAGCGGGGGCGGGAGATCGGCTTCCCGACCGCCAACCTGCTCTGCCACCGGTACGCGGCGGTGCCGGCCGACGGGATCTACGCGGCCTGGCTGATCCGCCGGGGCGGTCGGGCGGGACAGGGCGCCGAACGGCTGCCCGCCGCAGTGTCGATTGGCACAAATCCGACATTCTCTGGCCGTGAGCGCCGGATCGAGGCGTACGTGCTGGACTTCTCCGGCGATCTCTACGGTGAGCGGCTCGCCCTCGACTTCGTGGCGTACCTGCGGGAGATGCGCAGTTACGACGGCATCGAGCCGCTGGTGGCGCAGATCGCGGCGGACGTCGCGCAGACCCGGGCGGCGCTGGCCTGACGGACCGGGGCCCAGCCTTCCGACCAGGGAAGATCGGATCGGCCGGCCCGACCCGGCCAGGTCCCGCGTGCCCTTGACTCGGCCGGCCCGGAACGGGCTGGTAACCTGACGGGGACGTCGGGTTACCGGCGTGGCCTCGCGTGCCTGCACGACGCCGCGGGTGCGAGGTCGCCCCGGCCCGGTCCACCGACCGGCCCGGGCGGACACGACAATCCAGGAACAGGGAGACATGGCGCTCGACCAGGAAGCCAAGGCCAAGATCCGCCAGGAGTACGCGACCGTCGAGGGTGACACCGGGTCGCCCGAGGTGCAGGTCGCGGTGCTGACCAAGCGGATCGCCGACCTCACCGAGCACCTCAAGGTGCACAAGCACGACCACCACAGCCGTCGTGGTCTGCTGCTGCTGGTGGGTCGTCGTCGGCGGCTGCTGAACTACATGCAGAAGAAGGACATCAACCGCTACCGGTCGCTCATCGAGCGGCTCGGCCTGCGGCGGTGATCTGAGCGGGGGAGCGGCCGTCCCGGTGACGGCGCGGCGGCACCGAGCCGCCGACGGCACCGACGGGCAGCCGCTCCACCCGCCCACCTCGCCACACCCATAACCAGGGGCCAGCGCGACCACCCGATGGGGAGCCGGTCGACGCACCGGTCCTCGGTAGTGGCCCCCGGGCCGGCCGGCACGTTCCGGCGCCCCGGGCGCTTCGATCGAAGACCGGTTGTCCGGGCAGCTCCTCTGGCCACGGTCCCGCACCGGCGGACACCGGCGCGGAGGGCAGCGCGGGCCCCCGATCGAAGGAGTGCTACCGCACCATGACCGAAACGTCCAACCCCAACAGCGCCGCCACGCTGGGCGCGCAACACCGTACCGCCGTGATCGACAACGGGTCGTTCGGCACCCGTGAGATCACCTTCTCCACCGGGCGGCTCGCCCGGCAGGCCGCCGGCTCCGTACTCGCCCAGCTCGGCGAGACCGTGGTCCTCTCCGCGACCACCGCGAGCAAGCACCCGAAGGAGCAGTTCGACTTCTTCCCGCTCACCGTCGACGTCGAGGAGCGGATGTACGCGGCGGGCCGGATCCCCGGCTCGTTCTTCCGCCGCGAGGGGCGGCCCAGCGAGGACGCCATCCTCACCTGCCGGCTGATCGACCGGCCGCTGCGCCCGTCGTTCGTGAAGGGCCTGCGCAACGAGGTACAGGTCGTCGAGACCGTGCTGGCGCTCGACCCGCAGCACCCGTACGACGTGGTCGCGATCAACGCCGCGTCGCTCTCCACCAAGCTCTCCGGCCTGCCGTTCTCCGGCCCGATCGGGGCGACCCGGATGGCGCACGTGGACGGCCAGTGGGTCGCCTTCCCGACCATCGAGGAGCTGTCCCGGGCCACCTTCGACATGGTGGTGGCCGGCCGGTCCCTGCCGGACGGCGACGTCGCGATCATGATGGTCGAGGCGGAGGCCACCGACCACACCGTCGCGCTGGTCGCCGGTGGCGCCCCGGCACCTACCGAGGAGGTCGTGGCGAGCGGCCTGGAGGCCGCGAAGCCGGCCATCCGGGAGCTGTGCCGGGCGCAGAGCGAGCTGGCCGAGGTGGCCGCCAAGCCGGTCGCCGACTTCCCGGTCTTCCTCGACTACAACGACGACGTCTACGAGGCGGTCGCCGGAGCGGCCCGTGGCGAGGTCGCCGAGGCGCTGAAGATCGCCGGCAAGGCGGACCGCGAAGAGGCTCTCGACCGGATCAAGGACCGGGTCGTCGAGCAGCTCGCCCCGACCTTCGAGGGCCGGGAGAAGGAGGTCAGCGCGGCGTTCCGCTCGCTGAACAAGTCCGAGGTACGCGCCCGGGTGCTCCGCGAGCAGGTCCGGATGGACGGGCGGGGGCCGCGCGACATCCGGCCGCTGACCGCCGAGATCGCGGTGCTGCCCCGGGTGCACGGGTCGGCGCTCTTCGAGCGCGGCGAGACGCAGATCCTCGGCGTCACCACGCTGAACATGCTCCGGATGGAGCAGGCGCTGGACACCCTCTCCCCGGAGAAGACCAAGCGCTACATGCACAACTACAACTTCCCGCCGTACTCGACCGGTGAGACCGGCCGGGTCGGTGCGCCGAAGCGGCGCGAGATCGGGCACGGTGCGCTGGCCGAGCGGGCACTGATCCCGGTGCTGCCCAGCCGCGAGGAGTTCCCGTACGCGATCCGCCAGGTCTCCGAGGCGCTCGGCTCGAACGGCTCGACCTCGATGGGTTCGGTCTGCGCCTCGACGCTGGCGCTGCTGAGCGCCGGTGTGCCGCTGAAGGCGCCGGTCGCCGGCATCGCGATGGGCCTGATCTCTGACGAGGTCGACGGCAAGACGCAGTACGTGACGCTCACCGACATCCTCGGTGCCGAGGACGCCTTCGGCGACATGGACTTCAAGGTCGCCGGCACCAAGGACTTCGTCACCGCGCTCCAGCTCGACACCAAGCTCGACGGCATCCCGTCGGACGTGCTGGCGGCGGCGTTGCAGCAGGCGTACGAGGCGCGGCAGGTCATCCTCGGGGTGATGCAGGACGCGATCGAGGGTCCGGCCACGATGTCGGACTACGCGCCCCGGGTCACCACGGTGAAGATCCCGGTCGACAAGATCGGCATGGTGATCGGGCCGAAGGGCCAGACCATCAACGCCATCCAGGACGAGACCGGCGCCGAGATCTCGATCGAGGACGACGGCACCATCTACGTCGGCGCGACCAACGGCCCGTCGGCCGAGGCCGCGGTCGAGCGGATCAACGCGATCGCGAACCCGACGCTGCCGAAGGTCGGCGACAAGTTCCTCGGCACGGTGGTGAAGACCGCCGCGTTCGGGGCGTTCGTCTCGCTGCTGCCCGGACGGGACGGCCTGCTGCACATCTCCAAGGTGGGCGACGGCAAGCGGGTCGAGCGGGTCGAGGACTTCCTCAACGTCGGTGACAAGATCGAGGTGCAGATCGCCGACATCGACGCCCGGGGCAAGATCTACCTGGACAAGGTGCGGCCGGAGGGCGAGGAGGCACCGGCCGAGGCGGCCGGTGGCGAGCGGCCGGCCGGCCGGGACCGGGGCGACCGGGGACCGCGCGACCGCAGCGACCGGGACCGGGGCGACCGTGGCCCGGCCCGGGGCGACCGCGAAGGCGGCGAGGGCGGCGAGGGTGGTGGCGGCGAGCCGCGCCGCCGACGCAACCGGCACAGCTGATCGACCGCGCCGCGCTGGCCTGTGTCCGCACAGGCCGGCGCGGCGCGCGCGGCATCGGCGGCCCGCCGAGTCGGGTACGCCGGCCGCACCGTGGCACGGGCGGCGTCCGCCGCGCCGTCGGCATCGAGCTAGGAGCCAGGTTCCTTGAGTCGGGCGAAACGAACGTCGGGTTCCGGTGCCGGAGCCGATGCCACCGATCCGGCGGCCCGGGCGGTGACCCGGGTGGTGGACAGCGACCCGCTCGGCGGCACCGTACGCCGTACTGTGCTGCCCAGCGGGCTGCGCGTGCTCACCGAGGCGATCCCGACGATGCGTAGCGTGTCGTTCGGCATCTGGGTGGCCGTCGGTTCCCGGGACGAGACCGGGCCGCAGTCCGGTGTCTCGCACTTCCTGGAGCACCTGCTCTTCAAGGGCACCCGCAAGCGCAGCGCGCTGGACATCTCGGCGGCGATCGAGGCGGTGGGCGGCGAGACGAACGCCTTCACCACCAAGGAATACACCTGCTACTACGCGCGGGTGCTCGACCAGGACCTGCCGCTGGCCATCGACGTGATGTGCGACCTGGTCGCCGACTCGGTGCTGGCCGCCGCCGACGTGGAGACCGAGCGCGGGGTGATCCTCGAAGAGATCGCCATGCACGACGACGAGCCCGGTGACGAGGTGCACGACCTGCTGGCCCGGGCGATCTACGGCGACCATCCGCTGGGCCGGCTCATCTCCGGCACCGAGGAGACCATCTCCCCGATGTCCCGCCGGCAGATCCAGAGCTTCTACCGGCGCCGCTACACGGCACCGTCGATCGTGATCGCCGCCGCCGGCAACCTCGAACACGGCGAGGTGGTCAAGCTGGTCCGGCAGGCGCTGCACGGGACCGTGCTGGACGGCGAGCCGGCCGCGCCGGCTCCGCTGCGCCCGGCCGATTCCCGGGTACGCACCAACCGGCCGGGCAGCGTCGTCGAGCACAAGGAGACCGAGCAGGCGCACGTGGTGCTCGGCTGCCCCGGCATCGGCCGGCTCGACGAGCGGCGGTTCGCACTCGGGGTACTCAACAACGTGCTCGGCGGCGGCATGTCGAGCCGGCTGTTCCAGGAGATCCGCGAGCGGCGGGGCCTGGCCTACTCGGTCTACTCCTACTCCAGCCAGTACGCCGACACCGGCCTCTTCGCCGTCTACGCCGGCTGCGCTCCGGGCAAGGTCGACGAGGTGCTGGAGCTGGTCCGGGCCGAGCTGGCCGAGGTCGCCGCGCACGGCATCACCGACGCCGAGCTGGCCCGGGGCAAGGGCATGGCGAAGGGCTCCTACGTGCTCAACCTGGAGGACACCGGGTCCCGGATGAGCCGGCTGGCAAAGGGCGAACTGCTCTTCGGCGACCTGCTGCCGGTCGACGCACTGCTGGCCCGGGTCGACCAGGTCAGCGCGGACGAGGTGAACACGCTCGCCGCCGACCTGCTGTCCCGACCGATGTCGCTGGCCGTGGTGGGCCCGTTCGGCACCGAGGACTTCCCCGAGGCCGCCGACTGAGCCGTTGCGCCGTCGGCTGAGCCGTTGCCCCGCCGGCTGAGTCGTTCGGGTGGGCTGTTCCGAACGGGGGGCACCCGGCGGACGTACCCCGGCGGGTGGGATAGGTTGTGCCGCGTGAGCGACGTGCGTGAACCCCAGGTTGGATCGTCCGCCGAGCCGTCTGGCCGACCGCCGGGAGAGTCTCTGCGGGTCGGGGTGCTGGGCGCTCGTGGCCGGATGGGCATCGAGGTGTGCCGGGCGGTGGACGCCGCCGAGGACCTCGAACTGGTGGCCATGGTCGACCAGGGCGACTGGCTGTTCAACGTCTCCGACGTGGGCGCCGAGGTGGTGGTCGACTTCACCACCCCGGACGCGGTGATGGACAACCTGCACTGGTGCATCGAGCAGGGCATCAACGTGGTCGTCGGCACCAGCGGCTTCACCGAGCAGCGGCTGGACCGGGTGCGTGGCTGGCTGTCCCACAAGCCCGGGGTGGGCGTGGTGATCGCGCCCAACTTCGGCATCGGGGCGGTGCTGATGATGCAGTTCGCGGCCAAGGCCGCCCGGTACTTCGAGTCCGTGGAGATCGTCGAGCAGCACCATCCGAAGAAGGTGGACGCGCCCAGCGGCACCGCCGCGCACACCGCCCGGCTGATCGCACAGGCTCGGGCCGAGGCCGGCCGGGGCGCCGTGCCGGACGCCACCACGGACGAGGTGCCGGGTGCGCGCGGTGCGGACATCGACGGGGTACGCGTGCACGCGGTCCGGGCCACCGGCCTGGTCGCGCACCAGGAGGTGCTGTTCGGTACGACCGGTGAGACGTTGACCATCCGGCACGACTCGTACGACCGGGCGTCCTTCATGCCCGGCGTGCTGCTGGCCGTGCGGTCGGTGCCGCAGCGTCCCGGGTTGACCGTCGGCATCGACTCGCTGCTCGGCTGAGTTCACGTCGCGTCGACCGCTCCGATCCGCCCGGTGGGGGTTCGAACGGGGTCCGAGCGGGAATTGTGTCCTCGCTCTCGGTCGGTGACCGAGGGCACGGTGCAGCCGGCCGTCGAGCGAGGTTCGATCAGGTGTGTGAGCAGAGAACGGCCCGGCGGGTGACGCCGTGATATGCACGCTGCCGACCCGCGAGCCGGGTCTCGTCGTCGCCGACCACGTCCCGTCGCCGGACGCGTCGGTCCAGGTCCCGGGGGCCGGCTACCGGCAGCGCTGGGCGGTGCAGGCGATGGCGGTGGCCGCCGACGACCGCCTGTTGGAGATCGGTTGTGGGCGCGGAGTGGCGGTCTCCCTGGTCGCCGACCGGCTCGTCGACGGCCGGATCGTCGCGATCGACCGGGCGGCGACGATGGCGCGGCTCGCGGCCGAACGCAACGCCCGGCACATCGGTTCGGGCAGGGCCGAGATCCGGTGCGCCGAGTTCGCGTCGGCCGACCTGCCGAACGGGTACTTCGACAAGATCTTCGCGGTGAACGTCAACCTGTTCTGGCTGGGTGCCGCGGCACGGCAGATCGATCGGATGCGAAGTCTGCTGGCCCCGGGAGGACGGCTCTACGTCTTCGGCGAGCGTCCCGTCTCCGGGCACCCGACGGCGAACCTCGGCGCGACCGAGCGGCTGCTCCGCACCCGGGGGTTCGCCACCACCAGGACGGTCGAGGTTCGCGGCCGGGGCCGGATGCTCACCTGCGTCACCGCCACGCCGACGCGCTGAGCCGTCCCACCGGTTCGACCGGTTGCTCGGGGCAGCATCCGGTCCTCGACCTTGGTCAACGCCACCAACCAGGAGGTGGCCGGCTCGGGTCGACGCGCCGGGTGACCGGTCAGTGCCGGGTGGGCGCGTGGGCGGGCCAGTTCGACGGTCGGCGGCACCGTCACCCGTCCAGGCGCACCACCCGGCCCCGGCCCGGAGCTACCGCTGCTCCGGCGTGGAGACCAGCCCGGACGGTAGGCCGGCGATGTTGGCGCGGCCGGTGCGGTCGACGGTGACGTCGACCGGGGTGCCGCCGATCCGGAGCCGACGGGCGGTGACCGCGCCGAACGGCGTACCGGCGAGGGGTTGCAGCCGGACCTGGCCGGCGGGTACGTCGGGGTAGAGGCCGACGGCGGCCTGGAGCAGTACCACGGCGGACGCCGCCGACCACGCCTGCGGACGGCAGGCGGCCGGGTACGGCATAGGTCGGGCCAGCGTCGTCCGGTCGTCGCCGCTGAACAGCTCGGGCAGCCGGTAGTCGAACGCCTCCGCCGCGCCGAGCAGACCGTCGGCGAGCCGGGCAGCCGCCTCGGGATAGCCGCTCGCGGCCAGCCCGCCGATCGCGATCGCGGTGTCGTGGGCCCAGATCGACCCGCAGTGGTAGGAGAGCGGGCTGAATCCGGCGTCCTTGGTCGACATCGTGCGCAGGCCGTAACCGCCGGCCAGGGTGTCGTCGGCGAGCAGTCCGGCGACCCGGGCCGACTCGGCCTCGTCGAGCAGGCCGGTGCCGAGCAGGTGCCCGAGGTTGCTGGTCAGCGAGTCGACCGGCCGCTTGTCCCGGTCCAGCGCCAGTGCGGGGTGGGCACCGAGCGGGCCGTCGACCCAGAACCTGGCCCGGAACCGCTCGGCGAGCCCGGCCGCGTACGCCCGCCAGCGCTCGCCACCCGGACGGTCGAACGCGTCGAGCAGGGCCGCGCCGTCCAGGGCGGCCCGGTGGGCGTAGCCCTGCACCTCGGCCAGGGCGATCGGCGGCCGGGCGAGGCTGCCGTCGCGGAACCGGACGGAGTCGTGCGAGTCCTTCCAGCCCTGGTTGGCCAGCCCCTGCCCGCTGAGGTCGAGGTACTCGACGAAGCCGTCGCCGTCCGGGTCGGCGTGTTCGGCGAGCCAGCCCAGCGCCGCCTCCAGGTGGGGGAGCAGCGGGACGATCTCCTCGTCGGGCAGGCCCCAGCGCCAGGCGTCGTGCAGCAGGCTCACCCAGAGCAGCGTGGCGTCGATGGTGCCGTAGTAGGCGGCCGGCAGCCGCAGGCCGTTGCCGACCGCGACGAACTCGTGCCGGCGCAGCTCGTGCATGATCTTGCCGGGCTCCTCGCCGGACCGCTCGTCGACCTTGTCGCCCTGCCGCCGGGCGAGCACCCGCAGCGTGCTGGCGGCGAGTTCGGTGCCGAGCGGCAGCAGCATCCGGGCCGCCCACATGCTGTCCCGGCCGAACAGGGTGAGGAACCACGGCACCCCGGCGCCGAGGAAGACCTCGTGCGGTGTGCCGGCCTCGGCGAGCCGGAGTGCCCGCAGGTCGTCCAGGGAGCGGTCGAGCAGCCGGACCAGCCGGGGGTCGTCGGCCGAGACCTCCGGCCGGGACCAGGCGGGCTCGCGGGGCGGGGTGACCACGACCGCCCGGGGGTCGTCCACCGCCAGCCGCCAGCGGAGCACGGTACGGCCGCGCGGCGGCAACTCGATCGGCCAGGTGAGCCGGCCGGTCTCCGGGTCGGCCTCGGCACCCTCGCCGCCGACCGTGACGGTGATCCCCTCGGCGGTCCAGCTCAACTGGCCGGGCTGGCCGAACTTGGCCTCCAGCGGACTGGTCGGCAGGCCGGACTTGACCGTCTCGACCGGGGCGAGGTCGCAGCCGAGGGTGAGCGTGGCGGTGCCGCGTACCGGCTCGGCGGCGGTGGAGACGACGTGGATCTCCTCGACCAGGCCACGGGGGACGACCCGGCGGACCCGGTCGACGCGTACGGTCGGGTCGGCGCCGTCGTCGCCGAGCCAGCGGGCCAGCGAGACGAACCGGGCCCCGTGCGGACCGTCCGGGCTGTTGCCGATCGCCTCCGGCTCCCGGTCGTCGATCCGGAACTCGGCCTGCCGCAGCACCCGGGCGTCGGCGTGGAAGACGCCCTGCACGCCGACGGGTCTGAGTTGCCCGTCCGCGTCGGTCAACGCGCTGGTCGGGGCCAGCACGACGCCGACAAGATCGTGTAACAGCGGTTGGAGGTGCCGGTCGGCCACAAGGAACTCCTGATCCGGGGTGGTACGCGGTGCCTTGACAGATCGTCGCGCGGGGTGCAAAGTGCGAAACATTCCAGCAACTTGAACGATCCAATACTGCCCTACTTCATTTGGATCGTTCAAGAGGGGCGACGAGGGATTCTATGGCGGAAAAAGTGACGATCGCGACAGTGGCCCGCCGGGCGCGGGTCAGTCGGCAGACCGTCTCCAACGTGCTGAACGCCCCGCACATGGTCCGGGAGGAGACCCGGGAACGGGTGCGGGAGGCGATCAGCGCGCTCGGCTACCGGGCCAACCAGGCCGCCCGGCAGATGCGTACGGGCAGGTCCCGGCTGATCGCGGTGCGGATCGAGCCGACCCGGGACGGGGTCAACGGCTCGGTACTGGACCGGTTCCTGCACGGGTTGACCGAGGCCGCCGAGGCTGCCGGCTACCGGGTGATGCTCTACACCGCCCCCGACCCCCGGGCCGAGATCGACGCGTACGACAGTCTGCTCGGCGCGTACGACCTGGACGCGTTCGTGCTCACCGGCACCGAGTACGGAGACGCCCGGACCGCCTGGCTGACCGAACGGGACGTACCGTTCGTGACCTTCGGCCGGCCCTGGGACAACCCGGCGGAGACCGCCCCGCAGGGACGTACGGCGGTGCCGGCCCGGCATCCGTGGGTCGACGTGAACGGCGCCGACGGGGTGGCCCAGGCGACCCGGCGACTGCTCGACACCGGGCACCGGCGGATCGGCTTCGTCGGCTGGCCGGCCGGCTCCGGCGTCGGCGACGACCGGCGCTCCGGCTGGCACGACACCCTGCTGACGGCCGGACTCGACCCGACCGGCCTGGACCGGGCCGCCCCGGACGGCTTCGCCCAGGGCGAGGCGGCGGCCCGGGACCTGCTCGCCTCGGCCGAGCCGCCGACCGCGATCGTCTGCGCCAGCGACTCCCTGGCACTCGGCGCGCTCCAGGCGGTCGGCGCCCCCGGCGGCTGGCCGGCCGGACCGGGGCAGCGGCCGGAGGTCGCGGTCACCGGCTTCGACGACACGCCGGTGGCCCAGGCCATCGGGCTGACCAGTGTCAGCCAGCCGCTGGCCCAGGCCGCGGCCTGCTGCGTGGACCTGCTCGCCGACGTACTCGACGGGAGCCGGCGGGGCGGCGCGGCCGGTCACCGCCGGTCGGACCCGGCGTCCAGCGGACCCGGGCAGGTGCTGCTCCGGCCGTCGCTGGTGGTGCGGCAGAGCGGCTGACGCCCGCCGCTCGCCCCGTCGGCAGCCGCCGCAGGCAGACCAGAGACCAGGAAGTTCTCACCACCGGTACACCCCGATAACCCCACCCAGGAGAGTGAGATGGCACGACGATTCCTCCGCCGGGCGACCGTGGCGGGCATCGCCGCCACGGCGCTGCTGAGTTCCGCCGCCTGCGGCAGCGGCTTCGACGACGGCGCCGAGACCAGCCAGAGCAGCGGGCCGGCCGCGTTGCAGATCCTGATCGGCTCGTCCGGCGAGGCCGAGACCAAGGCGGTGCAGGCGGCTGCCGCGAGCTGGGCCAGCGCCTCCGGGAACACCGCCACGGTCACCCCGGCGCAGGACCTCGTCCAGCAGCTCGGCCAGGCGCTGGCCGGGGACACCCCGCCGGACGTCTTCTACGTCGACGCCGGCCGGTTCGCCGACTACGCCAGCGTCGGCGCGCTCGAACCGTACGCGGACAAGCTCGCCGACGCCGGGGACTTCTACCCGAGCCTGCGTACCGCGTTCACCCGGGACGGCAAGTTCTACTGCGCCCCCAAGGACTTCTCCACGCTCGCCCTCCAGGTCAACACCGACCTGTGGAGCAAGGCCGGGCTGACCGACGCGGACATCCCGACCACCTGGGACCAGTTCACCGCGACCGCCCGCAAGCTCAAGGCGAAGGGCGTCACCCCGCTGGTCATCGGCGACACCCGGGACCGGGTCGGCGCCTTCATGAAGCAGAACGGCGGCTGGATCACCAGCCAGGACGGCAAGCAGGCCACCGCCGACACCCCGGAGAACCTCCAGGCCCTCCAGTACGTCAAGAGCCTGCTCACCGAGGGCCTGGCCCGCTACCCCAAGCAGGTCGACGCGGGCTGGGCCGGCGAGGCGTTCGGCAAGGGCTCGGCGGCGATGACGATCGAGGGCAACTGGATCAAGGGCGCGTTGCAGAACGACTTCCCGAACGTGAAGTACACCGTGCACCCGCTGCCGGCCGGGCCGAAGGGTCAGGCCACGCTCTCCTTCACCAACTGCTGGGGCATCGCGGCGAAGAGCAAGTTCAAGGAGCAGGCGGTCAAGTTCGTCGAGGCGATGATCTCGGTGGACCAGCAGATGAGCTTCGCCAAGGCGTTCGGCGTGATGCCGTCCCGGCAGGCCGCCCGGGACCAGTACACCCAGGCGTTCCCGGCCGACAAGGCGTTCATCGACGGCGCCGAGTACGCCCAGGGGCCGGTGAACGCGCCGAAGATGGACAGCGTGCTGGCCGACTTCGACACCGGCATCCAGGGGCTGGACCGGGGCGACCCGAAGGCGCTGCTGGAGCGCGTACAGAAGAACACCCAGGCCGCGCTCGGCGGCTGAACGGACCGCTGGCCCCGGCTCCGGTCGCCCCCGTACCGGACCGGGGCCAGCCCCGCCGACCCCGCCCCTGCCCCTGACCAGGATGTGAAGGAAAGGACCATGGCGACCGACGTACTGGCCGGACCGGACGGCGCCCGCCCGGCCGCGCCCGCCCCGGCACCCCGGCGCACCCGACGGCGGCGCGGGATCCGCGGCGACGAGGCGCCCGCCGGCTGGCTCTTCGTCGCGCCGGTGGTGGTGATCCTCGGGCTGTTCATGCTGCTGCCGATCCTGATGGCGCTCTGGGTGAGCCTGACCGACTGGAACGGCCAGGGCAGCCCGTTCACCTCCCGGGTGCCGCTGGTCGGGCTGGACAACTACACCGACCTGTTCACCCGGGACGGCCTGGCCCGGCAGAACTTCATGACCTCGATCCGGAACAACATCTACTACGTCGGGATCGTGGTGCCGGTGCAGACCGCGCTGGCGCTCTTCCTCGCACTGGTGGTGAACAACCGGATGCTGCGCGGCCGGGGCTTCTTCCGGGCCGCGTTCTACTTCCCGTCGGTCACCAGCTCGGTGGCGATCAGCGTCGTCTTCCTCTTCATCTTCGCCAACTCCGGTGCGGTCAACCGGCTGCTGGCGATGTTCGGCTTCGACGGCCCGCAGTGGTTCGCGGACAGCCGGGGCGTACTGCACATCCTGCTCGGCGCGGTCGGCGTGGACGAGCCGCCGGCCGCACTCACCTCCGGTGGACCCTTCGGGATGGCCTGGTGGGACTGGCTCTCCGGCCCGAGCGTGGCGATGTGCTCGATCATCGTGCTGGTGGTCTGGACCACCTCCGGCACCTTCATGCTGATGTTCCTGGCCGCGTTGCAGCAGGTACCGGAGACGTTGGAGGAGGCCAGCGAACTGGACGGGGCGACCCGGTGGCAGCGGCTGCGTTTCGTCACCCTGCCGATGCTGCGGCCGACCCTGTTCCTGGTGCTGGTGCTGGGCGTGATCGGTAGCTGGCAGGTCTTCGACCAGATCTACGTGATGAGCCAGGGCGATCCGGCGAAGACCACGCTCACCCCGGCGTACCTCTCCTACCGGACGGCGTTCCGGGACTTCGAGTACGGCACCGGGGCGGCGATCTCCTTCCTGCTGTTCCTGATCATCATCCTGCTCACCCTCGGCCAGCGCTGGCTGCTCCGGGAACGCGACTCCGGCCCACGCCCGCGCCGTCGGGCCCGCTCGCGGGCTGACCGGGCCGGGGGTCCGGGTACCGCCGAGGTCGGGCGGTCGGGTGCTGCCGAGGCTGGGCGTTCGCGTGCCGCCGAGACCGGACGGAGGTCCTGACGATGGCCGTACTCACCCAGCCCGGCTCGGGGCCGACCGTCCGCCCGCCCCGCGACGAGGAGCCGCGTACGCCGCAGCGGCGACGTCGGCGGGGCGGCAACCCGGCGGTCACCTTCGCCGGGTACGCCGTGCTGGTCTTCTTCGCGCTGGTCTTCCTCTACCCGTTCGTCATCCAACTCGGCAACGCCTTCAAGACCGAGCCGGACGCGGCGGCGAACCCGCTCTCGCCGATACCGACGGTGCTGGACCTGAGCAGCGTGCAGCGGATCTTCGAAGGTACCGACTTCCCGCTCTGGCTGGGCAACTCGACCCTGGTCACCGTCGTCGTCACGCTCGGCCGGGTCTTCTTCGCCTCGCTGGCCGGGTACGCGCTGGCCCGGCTGCGGTTCACCGGCCGACGTACGGTCTTCGCGGTGGTCGTGGCGATGATGGCGGTACCGCCGGTGGTGCTGCTGATCCCGAAGTTCCTGGTACTCAACCAGCTCGGCCTCTACAACAGCTACGCGGCGCTGATCGTGCCGGTGCTGGTCGACGCGACCGGGGTCTTCGTGATGAAGCAGTTCTTCGAGTCGATCCCGGCCAGCGTCGAGGAGGCGGCCCGGATCGACGGGGTCGGCCCGTTCCGGATGTACTGGTCGGTGGTGCTGCCGATGGCCCGGCCGGCGCTGATCACCGTCACCATCATGTCGTTCCAGGGCTCCTGGAACGAGCTGCCGCACACCCTGGTCGCGGTGCAGGATCCCGGCCTGTTCACCCTGCCCCGCGGGTTGGCCGACCTGGTCAGCGGCTCGCTCGGCAAGGGCAGCCAGTACCCGCTCAAGCTCGGCGCGGCACTGCTGGCCACCATCCCGGTGGCGATCCTCTTCGTGGTCTTCCAGCGCTACTTCGTGCGCGGCGCGAACGAGGGGGCGGAGAAGGGCTGAGCCGCAGCGCCGTCCAGCCCTGCTCCGGCTGGTCCGGTCAGCCCTGCTCCGGCTGTTCGGCGGCGGTGCCCGGCCCGGGCGCGGCCGGAGCGTCCTCCTGCTCCGGTCAGCCCTGTTCCGGCTGCTCGGCCGTGGTGCCCGGCCCGGGCGCGGCCGGAGTGTCCTCGCCGGGCGCGGCCGAGGCGTTGCCGTCGGGCGCGGCCGCAGCGTCTTCGTCGGGCTCGGCGGCGAGCGAGACGTGCAGCCGGAGTTGCGGGACGAGCAGGTCGTCGACGTCCAGGGCCCGAGCCGCCCCGTCCGGCTCCCAGCCGGCGCCGCCGAGGAACTTCCGGGTCGCGGCGTCGGCATCGAAGGCCCAGGCCACCGCCGTGTCGAAGCCGTCGGTGCGCCACAGGTCGACGCTGGCGGCGAGCAGCCGGCTGCCGTGCCCGCGCCGCCCCCACCTCGGCTCGACCAGCAGGTCCGTCACCGCGACCACGCCGTCGCCGAGCGCCTCCGCCGGCTCCTCCGGAGCCAGTGCCTGCTCGTCGGGGGGACCGGATGCGGCAAATCCCACCAGATACGATTGTTCGGCCTGCTCGACCGCGACCAGGACGCGGTGCCGTTCGGAGGGTGGCGCCTCGACCGCCGCACTCCACCGGCGAGCGAGCCACTCCTCGTCCAGGTTGTCGAGCACGTGCTTGGGCAGCATCCGCCGGTAGGCGACCCGCCAGGTCGCGAGCTGGATGCGTGCGATCTCGCCGGCGTCCGAGGGACGCGCCGGGCGGACGTACCCGAGAGCCATGAGTGGGAAGCCTACGCAGGGCAAGGGGGGCGGTAATGGCGCAGGGTGCCGGTTGGCGTACCCGGTACCAGGTGCTATTCGTGATCGCGCTGGCCGTACTGGTCGCCGGGTTCCTCTCCGTGGCGGCGGCCCGGCACGGCTTCTTCGACCTGCGGGTCTACTACGGCGCCCTGCACCACTGGGTACGCGCCGACGGCGAGATCTACGACTGGCTCAAGCCGGACAGCAAGTACGGCTTCACCTACCCGCCGTTCGCCGCGCTGGTGATGCTGCCGATGGCGTACCTGAACTGGCCCGTCGCGATGGTGATCAGCGTCACCCTGACCGCGCTGGCCAGCGGGTTGCTGATCTGGTGGCTGGTCGACCCGATCGCCCGCCGGACGGGCTGGACCCGGTGGTTCACCCTCGCCGTAGCGCTCTGCCTGGCGGCGGCCTTCGAGCCGATGCGTGAGACGGTCAACTTCGGCCAGGTCAACATGCTGCTGCTCTTCCTGGTCGGCGCCGACCTGCTCTGGCTGGTCGCCCCGGTGACCCCGTTCGGGCGGCGGCTGCCGGAGCGCTACCGGCGCTTCGCCGGGGTGGGCGTCGGGCTGGCCACCGCGATCAAACTGACCCCGGGCATCTTCATCGTCTACCTGCTGGTCACCGGCCGCTGGCGGGCGGCGCTGGTGGCCAGCGGCACCGCGGCGGCGGCGACGCTGCTGGCCGCCGGGATCGCCCCGGACGCGTCCCGGGAGTTCTGGACCAGCGCGCTGTGGGACACCGACCGGGTCGGGTCGCTGTCGTTCATCTCGAACCAGTCGTGGCAGGGCGTGGTGGCCCGGCTCGACCCGGACCATCCGAGCACGCTGCTCTGGGCGGTGCTGGTGGCGGCGACGGTGGGGGTCTGGATCTGGCGGTCCCGGGCCTCGGCAGCGGTCGGCGACGAGGCGACCGGGCTGGCGCTGACCGGTGTGGTGCAGAGCCTGGTCAGCCCGGTGACCTGGGTACACCACCTGGTCTGGCTGATCCCCGCGCTGATCCTGCTGGTCGACAACGCGTACGCCGCGCCGGCCGGCAGCGGCCGTCGACGCTGGCTGCTGCGGTTCGCGGTCTTCGCGTACCTGGTGCTGATCAGTCGACTGGTCTGGATCTGGGAGCGCCGCTTCGACGGCCTGCTCGGCTTCCTGGGCAGCAACTTCTACGTCTGGATCAGCGTCGCGCTGCTGTTCGCGCTACCGATCCGGCGGCCGGGTCAGCTCGCCGAGCCGGGCGGTGTAGCGGAGTTCGACCAGCCCAAGCGGCGGCCGTCCCCCCGTCCGTTGCAGTTCGTAGGTCGACCGCTCACCGTCCGGGACTAGTCCGGCCCGTTCGTAGAACCGGCGGGCCCGGGAGTTGTCGGCGAGGATCCAGAGCCGCAGCTCGGTACGGCCGGAGCCGGCCAACTCGGCGACCGAGGCGGCCAGCAGTTCCCGGCCCACCCCGGCGCCCCAGTGCTCGGGCCGGACGAAGATGCCGAGGATCTCGCCGTACCGGTGGTCGAGGTGGTCCGGGTCCTGGTCGACCCGGTACGGCCCGACGGTGCTGAAGCCGAGCACCCGCTCGTCGTCGGTGCGGGCCACCAGGGTCCGGAACGGGTGGTCGGGATCGGCGGTGCCGAGGTCCCGGCGGCGCTGTGCCCAGGCGGCGACGTTCAGCCGGGCGAGCACTTCGGCCGGCATGATCTCGGCGTACCCCGCCTGCCAGGTCCGGACGTGCACCTCGGCGATGGCCAGGGCGTCGTCGGGTAGTTCGGGACTGATAGCTCGCATCGGTCGGTTTTATCCGCTTTTGCTGGTCAGGTCCAGTTTTGCTAGCCAGGTCCAGCACGTCGTGTCGGACCCGTCGGCTAGGGTCGCGAGCGATGGCCGTACCCGAATCTCTGTCGCTGTCCCAGGCCCGCCGGATCGCGCTTGCCGCCCAGGGTTTCGCCGATCCGGCGCCCGGTGCCGTGCCCACCCGTCGACACCTGCGGCGGGTGGTCGATCGGCTCGGCCTGCTCCAGATGGACTCGGTAAACGTCCTGCAACGAGCTCACTACCTGCCGCTCTACAGCCGGCTCGGCCCCTATCCGACCGACCTGCTGGACCGGGCCGCCTACCGGCGCCCCCGCGACCTCTTCGAATACTGGGGACACGAGGCGTCGCTGGTCCGGGTCGACCTGCAACCCGCGCTGCGCTGGCGGATGGCCGCCGCGCAGACCGACGCCTGGGGTGGGATGCGCCGGATCGCCGTCGAGCAGCCGGAGCTGGTCGCCCGGGTCCTCGACGAGGTACGCGACGGCGGGCCGATGACCGCCGCCGAGATCGAACACGACGCGCCCCGGGAGACCGGCAACTGGGGCTGGAACTGGTCGGCGGTCAAGCGCGCCTGCGAATACCTGTTCTGGGCCGGCGAGCTGACCGCAGGCTCCCGGAACACCTCCTTTGCCCGGGTCTACGACGTGCCCGAACGGGTGCTGCCGCCGGAGGTGCTGGCGGTGCCGACCCCGGAGCCGCCGGAGGCGTACCGGCGACTGGTCGAGGTCTCCGCGCGGGCGCTCGGCGTGGCGGCCGAGCCGGACTTGCGGGACTACTTCCGGCTGCCGGTCGCCGCCGCCCGCACCGCCATCGCCGAGCTGGTCGAGGCGGGTGAGCTGCGCCCGGTGACGGTGCAGGGCTGGCGGCTGCCGGCGTATCTGCACCGGGCGGCCAGGCTGCCCCGGTGGATCAGGGCCAGCACCCTGGTCAGCCCCTTCGACCCGCTGATCTGGGAACGGTCCCGCACCGAACGGCTCTTCGGGTTCACCTACCGGATCGAGATCTACGTGCCGGCGCCGCAGCGGGTGCACGGCTACTACGTGCTGCCGTTCCTGCTCGGTGACCGGTTCGTCGCCCGGGTCGACCTGAAGGCGGACCGCAAGGCGGGCGTGCTGCTGGTCCCGGCCGCCTGGGCCGAACCCGGCACCGATCCGGTCGAGACGGCCGGGGCGCTCGCCGCCGAGCTGCACCGGCTGGCCGGCTGGCTCGGCCTGGGCGCGGTGGCGGCCCCCGTCGGCGGAGACCTCGCCGGGCCGCTCGCTGCCGCCCTCGCCGGCATGCTCGCGGTACGGTGAGACGAGCCGGCCGGCGTCCGCCGGAGCGGCTGGGCCACGGATCACGAGCGGTGGCGACCGCTGCCGTGCGGCGCCGACGACCTGGCCGTGGCGGACGAGACCGGTGACGGGTGAGGGCGGAATGACGAGCGTTGACGAGAACCGGTCCGGCGGACCCGATCCGACGCCGATCGACACCGTTTCGACCTCGGTGGCCGACACTGCCTCGACCTCGGTGGCCGACTCCGCTCCGATGACGGCGGCGGGTACTGCCCCGACCTCGGTGGCTGGTGCCGCCCCGACCTCGGTGGACGCCGTCGGTGGCTGGCCGGCCGGGGATGCGGCGCCCTATCCCGGCTATCCGGTGCCGCCCTACCAGTATCCCGAGCCCGACCGGCTGACCCGGTGGGTGAACCGGTTCCAGGCCCGGGCGCCCCGCTGGCTCGCCCCGGTCGCGGCGCTCGGCTGCATCGCCGGCGCGGTCGGCTACACCCTCTACTTCGATCCGACCCGGAGCGCGCCCGACGCGGCACCGTCCTGCATCCTCAAGCTGACCACCGGGCTCGACTGCCCGGGCTGCGGCGGCACCCGCGCCTTCTGGTACGTCCTGCACGGCGACCTGCCGGCGGCGGCCCGGCACCACATACTCTTCGTCTTCGCCCTGCCGTTCCTGCTCTACCTCTACGTCGCCTGGGCCGGGCGGCAGATGTTCGGCTGGCGACTGCCGCAGTTGGAGATCACCCCGAAGACGATCGGCATCTTCCTCGCCGCCTGGGGCGTCTTCTCGGTGCTCCGCAACCTGCCCTGGGCACCCTTCGACGCGTTCTACGTCTGAGTGCCCCAGCGGCAGACCGCCTGAACCCGACGGCGGTCCTCGGAGTCGCCCCGCTGACGCGGATCAGAAGAGGGGCGTGTTGCGGCTCAGCCACTCCACCGCCCAGGTGAGCAGGATCAGTGCGATGCCGAGCGCGGGCAGCACGAGCAGCAGCCTGCTGGTCCACCTGAGCGATCGGGCGCGGCTTTCCCGGACCTGCTCCAGCGGCAGCCTCACCACCCCGTACGGGGAACGTCCGCCCGCGTCCAGCACGACGCCGTCCTGTGACCCCGAAGGCCGGTGGTGGCTACCCATCGGAAAGCTGCTGTCCGGAAGGCGCCAGGGCCCCTTCTCGACGATCACCGTCGTGAGTGGACCGACTGCCGCCGCGTACTTCGGCCTGCCGATCGCGGTGACCGGCAGGTCCGGCCGGATCGTCACCTCCTGCCAGTCGACGTCACCGTCCCGCCCGCTGGCCGGCATCGTGGCGATGGCCGACCCTTCCAACGTTGTCCGGGCGAGCCAGGGCGTGAGGAACACCGTGCCGGTGCCGTCGGTGACCGGAACGAGTTCGGCGCCGGGGTGGAAGTCCACCCA
The DNA here is from genome assembly GCF_016862915.1 of Plantactinospora endophytica. Lineage (GTDB taxonomy): Bacteria > Actinomycetota > Actinomycetes > Mycobacteriales > Micromonosporaceae > Plantactinospora > Plantactinospora endophytica. The sequence continues at coordinate 122,703 of NZ_BONW01000005.1, forward strand.
CCGCTCGACACGCTCGTCGTTGTAGGGGCGGCGGGCGTACTCGATCTGGTACCAGACGCACTCCGTTTCGGAGCGGGGTGCACGCAGCAGGTCCCGGTCGACGGAGGCGGTCCGTCCGGTAACGGCCACCGCACTGGGCAGGGACTCGCTCCGGTTGAGCTGGTCGCAGGTCGGCGACTGGAGCGAACGGAGTTGCCGGTGTTGGCGCCAGGCACCCCAGACCAGGAAGATCATCCCGCCGGGCGTACTCATCAGCACCAGGCCGGCCGGCAGCAGGACGTTCCGTACCGCCGTCACCGCCCGATCGTAGGACGTGGCGCCAACAGCCCCGGCAGGCTACGACTGTCCGGCGCGACTCGGGGAGCCGACCCGGTGCAGGGTGCCGTCCGGGTCGACGAAGGCGAACTCGCGCAGTCCGTACGGGGTGTCGCGGACCTCGCCCAGCCGTCCCTCGACCCCGGACCCGGCCCATTCGACGTGCAACGCGTCGGCGTCGGAGACGTAGAGGTAGACCGTCGACGCCGTACGGGCGGGATCGTGCTCGGCCCACTCTCCTCGTCCGTCGATCCGTCATCCCGGCCGGTGGTCACCATGCCGAGCGCAAGATCAGTCGAACAGCCGTCCCAGCAGGGCTCCCTGGCCGGCCTGGAGCACGTGTGCGGCCGTCAGCGGTATCCAGAAGCACTCGAAGCGGGTGGGTTCCTGCTGGCCGTCGTGGTCTTCCTGGCTCGGCCACCGCTCGGGTGCGGGCCCGGAAAGTTCCAGATGGAAGACGTGGCGACGCTGGATCTCGTACCGGAGCGGGGTGCCGTCGTACTCGACCTCGCCGAGCTTGCGTACGAGGCGGAAGCCGGTCAGCCCGGTCTCTTCCCGGGCCTCGCGCAGGGCCGCGTCCGCCGGGTCCTCACCGTCGCGTACGGTACCGGCCGGCACCTGGATGCCCACCTCTTCGTAGCTGTAGTCGACGTGGCGGAAGACGAGCAACCGCCCCTCGCGTACGACGTAGCAGAGCGCCTTGTCCACGACGATCTTGCGCGGATGTGGAACGACCCGATCCGCTTCGCTGGCTCCCGACGGATACACGGGCGACATTCTACCGTAACGCAGTGTGTTGCAACCCGTCCGACAGGGCACCCAGTTCGGGGTGGAGAGGGACAACTGCGGTGGTACGCGGCGGCGAGTGCACACAACCCGGGTGGTAGGCCGACCGGCAACTCCGGCATGACGACCGGTGACCAGGCAGGTACATACGCTCCGGCACGTACTCGTTTCGTCAACGAAGGGAACCTCGATGTACCTCCGTCATCTGCTTGCCGAAGCACACGTCGCGGCCCAGCCGATCGCCGCGAGTGTCACCACGATGAGCGCCGGGCGACTCGGGGCCAGCATCGGCGGGCTGCTCGGGTTGGCCGGCGTGATCGTCGGCGGGCTGGCCCTGGCCCGTCCCGCCAGTCGGCTCGGCATCGGCAACGGGCGACTCGGCGCCGCCGTGGCCCTGGTGGCAGGGCTGGTCGGCATGACGCTCGGCGGCGTCGTGGTGGCCACCTCGGACAGCGGCATCGGCACCGGCAACGGGCGGGGCGGCGCCTACGTGGCCCTGGTGGTGGGACTGGTCGCCGTCGTCCTCGGTGGACTGGCCCTGCGCCGCTCCCGCCGTACCGTCTGACCTCGCTGTTCCGTCCGACCTCGCCGCAGCGTCCGACCGGTCCAGGTCAGGCTGCCTTTCGACGGGTGCGGCAGCGGGGGCGCATCCGTCGAGGTGATCCGTACCGTGCTCGCGCCCGGGGTGCGGCACCCCCGCCTTCACCCCACCACCGGCGAGTGGGGAGTCGTCGGATCGTGGTCAGGAGCGGGTGAGCCAGCCGGGGACGGTCAGACCGGACTCGTACGCGAGGATCACCAACTGGGCCCGGTCCCGGACCTGGGTCTTGGTCATGATCCGGCTGACGTGCGTCTTCGCGGTGGCGGGGCTCAGCACCAGCCGGGCGGCGATCTCGTCGTTGGACAGGCCGGCGGCGACCAGGGCCATCACCTCGCGCTCCCGTTCGGTGAGCGCGCGGATCCACGGCCCCGGGTCCGGGTGCGTGGCCCGGCGGGCGAACTCGGAGATCAGCCGGCGGGTGATCGACGGGGCGATCAGCGCGTCACCCCGGGCCACCACCCGCAGCCCGTGGATCAGCTCCGCCGGCTCGGTGTCCTTGACCAGGAAGCCGCTCGCGCCGGCCCGCAGCGCGGCGTAGACGTACTCGTCCAGGTCGAACGTGGTCAGGATGATCACGCGGGTCTCGGGGCCGGTGGCGATCTCGCGGGTGGCGGCCAGGCCGTCCAGCCCCGGCATCCGGATGTCCATCAGGACGACGTCCGGCCGCAGCCGGCGAGCCAGCCGTACCGCCTCGGCACCGTCGGCGGCCTCGCCGACCACCTCGATGCCGTCCTCACCCTCCAGAATGGACCGGAACCCGGCGCGTACCAGCGTCTGGTCGTCGGCGAGCAGCACCCGGATCACGTCGACAGTCCTGTCGGTACCGGCTCGGGGCGCAGCGGCAGCCGGGCGCGTACCCGAAATCCGCCGTCCGGGCCCGAGCCTGTGGTCAGCGAACCGCCGAGCGCCCGGGCCCGCTCGTCCATGCCCACGATCCCGTTACCGGGCGGGCCCGCCGCCCCGGAACCGTCGTCCTCGACCTCCACCAGCAGGTCGTCGCCGTCCGGCCGGACCCGAACCAGCACGGCGGTCGCCGCCGCGTGCCGGGTCACGTTGGTGAGCGCCTCCTGGACGATCCGGTACGCCGCCAGGTCGACCTCCGGCGGCAGCGGCCGGGTCTCGGTCAGCTCGATGCGGATCTCCAACCCGGACCGCCCGGCCGTGGCGACCAACTCGCCGAGCCGGTCCAGGCCGGGCGCCGGAATGCTCACCGCCTCGCCCTCCTGCCGCAGTACGCCCAGGGTGGTCCGCAGTTCGCCGAGCATCTCCTTGCTCGCCTGCTTGATCGCGGTGAGCGCCTGCGCGGACCGTTCGGGATCCGGGCGGTGCAGTGCGGCACTGGCCTGCACGTTGATCAGCGAGAGGTGGTGACCGACCAGGTCGTGCAGCTCGCGGGCGATGCGCAGCCGCTCCTCGGTGGCCCGGTGCCGGGCTTCCTCTTCCTTGCCCTGCTCGGCCGCGAGCACCCGTGCCTGGACCTCGGCCAGGTAGGCCCGGCGGTTGCGGGTCACCCCGACGATCACCGCGACGAGCCAACCGGCGTGCAGCAGGGTTGCCCCGTTCGCGGTGTTGTCGGCCGGGTCGAAGCCGTCCGCGAGGGCGAAGGCGAGCACCGAGGCGAGACCGAGCCCGATCGCGACCGCGAGGTGTCCCTCGTCGACGACGGTGTAGAGCGCCACGACGAAGACCAGCATGATCGGCCCGGGCCGGTGCAGCAGCGCCCCGTACGCGGCGACGGCCGCCAGCGCCACGGCACCGACCGCCACCGGATAGCGTCGGCGGAGGTACAGGGCGGCAGACGATGCCAGTACGGCCAGCAGCGCCAGCGACTCGGCGGTGGTGTCGACGCCGTCCGACTGCACCAGCAGGCCGACGAGAGCGACGAGGGCGACCGTCAGCACCAGAGCGGTGTTCGCCGCCCAGCCGTGCCAGCGCCACCTCGGCATGTGCCGAAGCGTAACCCCGGCGATCGGACAGGAAAAGGAGGCAGAAGCCGGACCGCTGGGTCGCCTCCGGCCCACCGGCTCTTGACGAATCCCCGTCGGCGGCCTGGGGCTACCCGGTCCCGCCGTCGGCTAGGTCGTCGGCGCTGAATACGAGACAACCGAGGAGATTGGCCAGGACGGTCCGCTGGACGTGGGTCAGCGTGTTCACGAAGATCGCGGCGTCGATGTCCGCTTCCCGGCACGCCTCGGCGATCTCGCGGACCTTGCCGCGTGTCAGCAGCGTACGGCGGGAGAAGGGCTCGGACATCCGGGCCGCTCCGCCAGGCCGTTCCTTCCACCGGTCGGAGGCGCCCCGGCGCTGAACGTACCGGCCCACCACCCGGCTACCACGGGCTTCGGCCAGCGCGGCAAGCTCGTCGAGCCGGACCTCGTACTGCTTCTCGTTGGCCGAGAACAGACCGACGAGTACGACGTCGGCGCCGTCGAGCGGGTCGCCGAGGTTCCGGTACTGCTTCACGTTGACAGGATCGCCCCCATCCCGACCCGGGGCCAGAGACTTCCGGCGCGCTAACCGATCTTGTACGCCCGGATCACGGTCTGGGTCACCGTGTTCCCGGCGGTGTCCGTGGCACTCGCCCGCAGTGACACGTACCCCGGCTCGGCCGGATGACGTAGCACCGCCTGTCCCGCCGTCACCTCCGCCGGTGCCCAGGTGACCCCGTCGTCGTACGACACCTCCACCACCAGGTTCTCGTTGGCGCCGGCCCCCGATTCGGGCTGGGCGGTGACGGTCACCGGGATCGTCCCGGTCTGCCCCGCCGGTGTGCTGTTGTCGTTGTCGACGCGGGGCGAGAAGCGCACCGTCGACACCGGCAGCCGGACCGGTGCGTCTCCCTCGACGTGCCCCGAGCGGAAGGTCCAGGTCACGCTGACCCGGGTGGAGAGCGTCGCCGGCCCGCCCCGCTCCGCCGTCATCGTCAGCCGGTAGTCGCCGGTCTCCGGCGGCACCTCCACCGTCCCGTGCAGGCCGTCCAGCTCGGCCAGCACCTTGCCGTCCCGCTCCAGGGTGATCTGCCCGGTGGCGATCGACGAGAAGCCGGCCCGGCCGACGCCGTCGCCGTAGAGCGGGGCCTGGACGGTGAGGGTGTCGCCGAGCCGGGTCACCCACTGGTGCTCGTACGGCGGTGCCGCGACCGTCGGCCCGAACACCCCGCGACTCCACTGCTCCTGGTATGACTGCCCCGGCCGGTACGTCATCGGTGGCGCGACCAGGCTGGTCAGGTACGCCTGCTCCGCCCCGGTGCCGGTGGTCTCGTCCACCGACCGGAACCACTGGGCCCGCCCGTCGGTGTTGTAGTACTCGGTCCGGGTCGACGGCAGCGGGAACGTCATCGCGTGTGCGAAGCCGCCCATCACCGACTCGGGCAGTACCGCCCAGGCCAGTTTCCGGCCGCTGCTGTTGGACGACTCGTGTCCGTGGTCGGCCCGTACCGTCGCCAGGTCGGCGGCGGTCACCTGCCGGGTGAACCCGCTGCCCACCCGCCCCTCGTCCAGCCAGCACAGCAGGTACGCGTACGAGGAGTCGGTGGCGGCGGCCGGTGCGAAGGTGGCGGTGGTGCGGGAGACGAACCCGGCGGCGGCCTGGTCCGGCCCGACCCGGCCGACGCGCAGCCGGTCGAAGGTGCCGCCGAGGGTGCCCACCTCGACGGTACGGCCGTGCGCCAGCACGCTGGTGGCCAGTTCGGCGAAGACCTGTCGGGCGCCGCTGTTCGGCACGGTCACCGAGAGCGGTCGACCGAGCCGGGCGTCGAGGACGAGACTCCGGTCGCCGCTGACGTCAAGTTCCGGCTGGGCGAGGACGCTGGTCAGATAGGTGCCGTCGGCCGGGCTGGTGATGGCGGTCAGCGCCGAGTAGCGGCCCTTCGGCACCCGCAGGGTGGCGATGCCGTCGCCGGTGGTCGGCATCGAGATCGCCCGGGCGCTGTCCAGCCCGGCCAGCATGGTCAGGTAGCCGGTGGTCGGCTCGCCGGCCTGGCCGAGGTGGGACACCTTGACGTCGTAGCTTTCCACCTCACGGTCGACCGCCAGCGGGGTCGGCACGGCGCCACCACCATTCACGGTCGCGGTGAGCTGGCCGGTGAGCTGCCCCAACGGGCCCGTCTCGCCGGCCGTGTCGGCGGTGACGGTCGCCTCGGCGGTACCGCCGGCCGGCACGGTGACACTGGTCGGTGCGACGGCGAACATCCCGGCCGGCACAGCGGTACCGTCCGGCGCGACGGCGCGTACCCCCAGTTGCAGCGTCACCGGCGCGGTGCCGGCGTTGTGGTAGCGGACCGTGCGCCGGACGGGCGCGTCGTCGTCGTGCGGCCAGGACTGCCGGCCGAAGCTCAGGCTCGGCGGGTCGGCGGTGACCTGCTGGTCGAGCGCCCGCGCGACGTCGAGCCGGCCGGCGCCCTGGGCGAAGACGCTGAGTTCCGGGTTCGGCCGGGCGGCGGCCATCAGCGCGGCCTTCAGGTTGGCCGGCGGCAGCTCCGGCCGGCGCTGCGCGAGGATCGCGGCGGCCCCGGCGACGTGCGGGGTGGCCATCGAGGTGCCGGACATGCTGATCCCGGCGCCCACCGGCACGTCCGGCCCGGAGTCGATGCTCCGGGCGGCGACGATGTCCAGGCCGGGCGCGGTCAGGTCGGGCTTGATGGCGCCGTCGCCGACCCGAGGCCCCTGGCTGGAGAAGCCGGCGAGGCCGTCGGACTTGCTGACCGCGCCGACCGCGAGGGCCGCATCGGCGGTGGCCGGCGAGCCGACGGTACCGGCGCCGGGGATGTTGCCGGCGGCGACCACGAAGAGCGTGTCGTGTGCGTCGGTCAACTGGCCGAGCGCCTGCTCGATCGGGTCCACCACCGGAGTGTCCAGGCCGGTCAGGCTCATATTGACCACCCGCGCCCCGGACTCGGCCGCCCACTGCATGCCGGCGATGATCGCCGACTCGGCACAGCCGCCGGCCGCGCAGACCTTGCCGTCCAACAGCCGGGCGCCGGGGGCGACACCCTTGAACCGATTAGCTCCGGTACCGGCCACTGTGGAGGCTACGTGCGTGCCGTGGCCGGCGGTGTCCCGGTCGTCCTCGGCGCCGTCGGTGAAGTTGCGCTGCCCGGTCATCCGACCGGCAAGATCGGGATGGGTCTCGTCGATCCCGGTGTCCAGCACCGCGACGGTCACCCCGCTGCCGTCGAAGCCGGCGGCCCAGGCGGTCGGGGCGCCGACCTGCGGCACGCTCTCGGCCAGGGCGGGCCGGCGCAGGCCGTCGAGCCAGACGGTCCGGACGGTCGCGGCGATGGTGCGCCGGCTCGGGTCCGCCCCGGTCAGGTCGGTCCAGAAGCCGGTCAGCCCGGCCCGGTCCACCACGACGGCCTGACCGGCGACCGACGGCAGTTCGCGGACCAGTCGGGCGCCGGCGCCGACCAGCGCGCGCTGTCCCTGCACCCGGGCGTCGGCACCGGTGTACGTCACCAGCAGCGGCAGGTCACCGCGCCGGTCGTAGCCGAACTCCAGCAGGGCGGTGACGTCGAATAACCGTTCGTCAAGTCGCCCGCTGCGGACCAGGGCGAGGGCGTCGGTCGGGATCACGTGCAGCCGGTCGCCGACCCGGCGGGTCAGGAACTCGATGCCGGTCCGGCCGGGTCCCGGCTCCACGCTCGCCTTGAAGTCGGTGCTGACGCTCACCCGGTCCCCGGTGACCAGACTGACCGTCCGAGCACCCGTACCAGCCGACCGATCGGCCCCCGGCGTACCCATGGGAATGGTCGGTACGCCGAGGCCCGGCGGTCCGGCCATCGCGGCGGAGCCGACCGGCGCCCCCGGTACGGCGAACGCGAGCAGCAGGGCGAGACTCGTTACTCCCCGCGTAAGCCTTTTAAGTGGACCCATGGTGTGCCTCCCCTGGATACCGGTCATACCGGCACTTCCCACGTCGACCGAAACACATCGCCGAAGACACGGCAACATAGACGTCCATAGATTGAGATGATCGCCGGTCGACAGAACCGTCCAAGATGGACGGGTGGGTCCCGGCGGAATCGGAGCCGACCAGGGATGAGCGGGAAGGACGGGACGGTCAGTCCGCGGCGAGGGCGGCGCGGAACCGGCGCAGCACCGGAGACGGATCGTCGGCCCGCCAGGCGACCCCGGAGCTGACCTGCGGCACCGGTTGCCGGATCGGCAGGTAGGCGATCCCGTCGCCGCGCAGCAGCCGGGCGGACTCCTGCACCAGGGCGACACCGACACCGGCAGCCACCAGGGTCAACTGGGTGCCGACCCCGCTCGCCTCGTGTACCGGTCGAGGGGTGAAGCCGGCCTTCCGGCAGACCTCCAGCACCATGTCGTGCCACCGTGGACAGAGGTCGCGGGCGAGGAAGGCGAAGGACTCGGTGGCCAGGTCGGTCAGGTCGATCTCCGGCTTGCCGGCCAGCCGATGGTCGGCCGGCAGCGCCGCCACGAACGCCTCCCGGGAGAGCTGACGCAGCGCGATGTCGTCGCCCAGCCAGGTGCAGTCGAACTCGCCCAGGGTCACCACGAACGCGACGTCGACGGCGTCGTCGCGCAGCGGCTCGGCGATCGAGCCGATCGGCAGCTCGGCGAGGCTCAGGTCGACCTCGGGCGCCTCCCGCTGGAATCCGCCGAGGGTGTGCAGGAACTGTTGAGCCGAAGCGGTGGGGGTGTAGCCGATCCGCAGCCGGCCCAACTCGCCGCGCTGGGCGCGTTCGGCGACGGTCTGCGCCACCCGGGCCTGGTGCAGCGTCCGGCGGGCCTCGACCAGGAAGAGCCGGCCGGCCTCGCTGAGCGCGGTGCGGCGGCGCTGCCGGACCAGCAGGTCCGCCCCGAGTGCCGCCTCCAACCGGAGGATCTGCTGGGAGAGCGCGGGCTGCGCGATGTGCAGTCGGGCCGCCGCCCGGCCGAAGTGCAGCTCCTCGGCCACCACGACGAACGCCTCAAGCTGACGCAGCTCGAAGTTCATGCACTGACGTTATCAACTCATGCGTACTCAGTCTTTGACCGCTATCAAGCGTCGCTCCTAGCGTCGAAGCATGAGTGATCGGGAACTGAGCGGCAGGGTGGCACTGGTGACCGGCGGCACCGGCGGGATCGGCGCAACCATCGCCCGGGTGCTGTCCGAGGCCGGCGCGGCGGTGACGGTCGTCGGCCGCCGTGCCGAACTGGGTACGGCGGTGGCGGCGGAACTGGCCGACGGACTCTTCGTACCGGCCGACCTGAGCCGGCGGGAGAGCCACCATGAAGTGCTCCAGTCCACCGTCGACCGGTTCGGCGGGCTGGACATCCTGGTGAACAACGCCGCCGCGCACACGGCCGGGTTGACGCACGAGAGCACCGAGGAGGAGTTCGACCGGGTCGTCGGGCTCAACTACAAGGCGACGTACTTCCTCACCCAGGCCGCGCTGCCGCACCTGCTGAGCGGAGGTGGCGGTCGGATCGTCAACATCAGTTCCATCGGTACGACCCGGAGCTGGGCCGGCGCCTCGATCTACAACTCCTCGAAGGCGGCCCTGGACAACCTCACCCGCACCTGGGCGGTCGAGTACGGCCCGCAGGGGTTGCGGGTCAACGGTGTCAACCCGGGCATCGTGGCGGACGGGCCGATGTCGTACCCGGTGCAGGCCGCGTTCGACATCGAGGAGGACATCCTGCCGACGATCCCCGCCCGACGGCTCGCCACCGCAGCCGACGTGGCGGCGGCGACGCTCTTCCTGGCCGGCCCCGGCGCCGACTACCTCAGCGGCGTCACGATTGCGCTCGACGGCGGCCTGACGGCGTGACCCGGAGCCGCCCGGCGTGACCGGCTCGGGCTCGCTGTGCAGGTGGTGATGGCCCGTGTCGTGCGTGGGCCATCACCACGCTCGGGGTCCGGGTCACAATCGGCGGTGAACCCGCCAGGGGCCAGCTTCTACGGGGCAGGTGCCCGCGCGGACCGGTTGGTCCCAGTCGATGCGGTAGTCGTAGATCCACCGGCTCGGGTCTTCGCCCCTGCGGGCCATCCGCTTCAGCGCCGCCGCCATGATGAAATCCCGTGGGATGCGGGCCACGGGCCCGAGCCCCTTCCAGCCGCCCGTGCGGTTGCCCTGGGCGACGACCCGTTGCACCCGCTCGCGGCGAAGCCGTTCGTAGGCGGTGAAGGCGGAGCTGACGTCGGGGCTGTCACGCAGGCATTTGGCCAGGACGACGGTGTCCTCGATGGCCATCCCCGCGCCCTGACCGATCGAGGGAGCGGTGGCGTGGGCGGCGTCCCCGATGACGATCATCCGGTTGCGGTGCCACCGGGGCACCGTGGGGACGTCGTAGGTCTTCCAGGCGCTGAAAATCTTGTCGGAGGCCGCGATGAGGTCGGCAGCGGGGCCGTCGTCGTGCCGGAACAGTTCGAGCAGGTGGGCACGCCACTCCTGCGGGCTGATCGCGCTCAGCTCGGCGCGGGTGGGCTCGACCTTCCTCGCCGGGTTCGCCGCCCACCAGACCTCGCCGTCGGGATGGGTGAGGTGCATGAAGAAGGCGTACCTGCCGAAAATCGCGCACATCACGCCCGGCTCGGCGTCGGTGCGGACACCGTGTGCGTAACCGCCGGTGTTGAGCAGCCCGGAGTAGCGGACGCCGGGCGCATCTGGGTCGATGATCTCGCGGGTACGGGACCATAGCCCGTCCGCGCCGATCAGCAGGTCGCCTTCGGCCGTGCTGCCGTCGGCGAACCTCGCCAGCACCCGGTCGCCGTCGCTCTCGGCCTCGACGAGCCGCTTGCCGTACTCGATCCGCACGCCCAGTCGTTCGGCGTGCTCGCGGAGCAGCCGGTAGAGGTCGGCGCGCTTGACGGTTCTGCTGACGGTGCCGTCCGGCAGGGGCGCGCCGTACTGGAGTTCGCCGAGCTTCTTGCCTGAGCCGCTGGTAAGCGCCATCTTCGGCGTCTCGAAGCCGATCCTGCGGACGTCTATGTCGAGGGTCTGTAAGGCGTCGAGCGCGTTCACCGCGAGTGTCAGGAAGGCGCCCACGTTGTCGGCGTCGCGGTCGTAGGCCTCGTAGACGACCGATCCGATACCCGCCTTACGAAGCGCGATCGCGCTCAGCGTGCCCGCGATGCCGCCGCCCACGATCAGCGTTGTGTATGTCATACACTGACTATATGACATACACTCCTTGAGGCGGCAAGAGTGGAACGGCGAGGGTGGGGCAGAAGCGATGAAAGAAGAGCTGCCGGCAGGTCTCGGCGAGTTGTGGGCCCGACTCGACGAGCCCGAACCGGAGCCGCGAAACCGGCTGACCCTGTCCCGCGTCATCGGGGCGGCGGTGGAACTCGCCGACACCGACGGTCTCGACGCCGTTTCGATGGCCCGGGTCGCCGAGCGGCTGGGCTTCACCACGATGTCGCTCTATCGGCACGTCAAGAGTAAGAACGAGCTGCTGATGTTGATGCTGGACCGGGTTGCGGCCCTGCCCCGCACACTGGACGAACCCAGCGACGGGTGGCGCCCGGGGCTGGAGCGCTGGTGCCACGCGCAGTGGGAGATGCTGCACGCCCACCCCTGGATCGTGCACCTGCCGATCACCGGACCGCCGATCACGCCCAACCAGCTTGCCTGGACCGACCGCGCCCTGCACGCACTGCACGGCACCGGGCTCAGCGAAGCGGACAAGGCCGGGGTCGTGCTGCTGGTCGCCAGCCACATGCACACCATGGCGCGACTGAGCGCAGACCTTGGTTCGGCCGCCTCCGGCGAGTCGATCGCCGCCTACAGCGCGTTGCTCGGCGGGCTGGTCGACGGGCGGCGCTTCCCCGCGCTACGCGCCGCGATCGACGCCGGTGCCTACGACTACCCGACGGACACGCCGCAGGACGAGCGACGGCTGGACTACCAATTCGGGCTCGCCCGGATCCTGGACGGCGTAGCCGTGCTGATCCGCGCTACGGGTGAGTGAGCCGCGCCGTCATCCATGACCATCCGGGGCATCGGCGGGTCGTCGCTGGCGCCTCGTCTTTGCGGGTTGATTGGGTAACCCTCGCTGGACGGCCCACCAAACTATATGGGCGGTCCGGCGGCGGAGCGGGGTAGTCGGCGCGGAGACTGTCGAGCTGGGTGCACAGGCGGGGCACGGAAGCCGGGGTTGCCTGCGGCGTGACGCGGTTCGGGTCGCGGCGGGTGGGACCGGGTTTGGGCAGCGCGGGAGGGCGGGCGCACAAGCGGGGCAGCTCGACAGGCCCAGCGGCGGATATCCCCACCCCGCATCCGACCCGACGGCAGGAGTGATTTGCGACAGGGGTCGCCGGGCCTGGAGCGGCCTGCGGACCTCGCGGGCGACGAGGCCGCCGTGCTCGGGCGGGTTACGAATAGACGTCCTTGCGATGCCCGACCGCGTGATTGGTCAACTGGTCGTCGTCGAGGCGGTAAAGGACCCGGTAGTCGCCAACGCGCAGTCGGCGCCCGGAGTCATCACGCATCTCGGTCGAATTCTGTGGCGCGGGGTCGGAGACCAGGCCGAGGATCGCGCTCAGGACGGTCACGAAGACGTTGCGTGGCTGCCTGTGCAGCCAGACCAGCACGTCCCGGTCGATCTGAACCTTTACGTGGCCTCACCGCCGGCCCGCTCGGCCAGCAGTGCCTCCACCTCGCGAGGATCGACCCCGAGCGATTCCAGGGCCGCCGACAGAGGCACAAACTGACCCTCGGCACGAGAGCGAGCGATCGCCGCCGAGTCCCGGCGATCTCGGAACGCCTCGATCTCCTCCCACTCGTCGATCCCGATCAGGACGGCCACCGGCCGTTCGTATTTCGTGATGATGACCGGTTCCCCGGTGCGCTCGACTCCGTCCAGCACCCGACCCGCACCATCGCGGAACTCGCGCAGCGTAATCCTCGTCATGTACCGCACAGTACCATGCGGTACCGTTCGGCTGTCTGAATGACGTCGCAGCCCAGTCCTGCAGGTCAGGCCGCCCGGCGTACGTCGATGTCGCCGCTGACCGTACGCACCTCCAGGGTCAATTCGGGTCCGTCCACTCCGGACGGTGCGTTGGTCATGTCCAGCGCGTTGCGGGTGGTGCCGGAGACGGTGCTGAGGTCGAGCCAGACGCCGGTGCCGGTGCGTACGCCGACTCCCACGTCACCGGAGGCGGTGCCGATGCGTACCCGACCCTGCCGGGTCGTCCCGACGGAGACCGCCCCCGAGGCGGTCTTGATCTCGACTGCGTTGCCGGCGTCGGTGACCTGCACGTCTCCGGAGGCGAGCCGGGCCTGGAACGGACCGCCGACCTGGCGGGCGACGAGACCGCCGGAGGCGCCCTTGACTTCGAGCCGGCCGTCGACCTGGGACACCTCGATGTCACCGCTGGACGTCTCGACGTGCGCGTCCCCGGTGACGTACTCGATCTCGACGTCGCCGGAGGCGGTGCCGACGTTCAGTCCGGCGTACCGGCCCTGGCAGCGGACGTCGGCGGAGGCCACCTTGATCCGGCCGGAGCTGTCCAGTGGTACCCGGACCTGCACGCGTACCTTGCCGGAGCGGTGCCGGAACAGTCCTCGGTCCCGGTCGGGAACGATCACCGACAGGACGTCGCCGTCCAGGCCGACCTGGGTACGCGCCGCCTGCTCGCGGGACTCGGCGCTGCCGTCGTAGGGGCGTACGTCGACGGTGGCCGAGTCGCGCTCCTCGGCGACCATCTCGAACGCGCCGGCCGGGAGTTCGGCGACGACGGTGACCGGTGCGGTACGGGGAAATTCGAGCATGGCTCCTCCTGCTGTCGAAGGTGTCGGAATGGTGGTCAGGACTGGGCCCAGCCGCTGATCCGGCGGGGCCCTCGGCCGGTGCGGCCGGGCGGCGGCGGGGTGGCTCCCGGTACGGCGGCGGCGACCGCCCGGACCAGCCAGGCGTTCACCGAGACGCCCTCGGCGCCGGCGGCCCGCTCCACGGAGTCCTTCAGGCCCTCCGGCAGCCGGAGCGTGATCCGGGCGACGTCGCCGGACGGCTCGGTCGGCGGGGACGGGGGAGCGGGAGCCGGCTCGGCGGGCTGCTCGGGTGGGGCCTGGTGCACCACCAGATCGGCCTCGCGGGCGCGCAACCGGACCTCCACCGTCGGCCCGTCGAGCTTCGAGGTGATCTCTGCGGTCGCGTCGGCGAGCACTTCCAGCAGGCAGAGCCGGGCGGAGACGTCGAGCGAGCCGGCGAGCAGTTCGGCGGCCCGGCTGATCTCGGGACCGCCCGGTGCGGCGGCGGTGGCGAGGTCGCGCCGCAGCGCTGCCAGGTACGGAGCCAGATCCATGACGTCACTATGACATCACTACGACGTCATAACAAGCGGCAACCCGTCATCAAGTGACGTCAAAATGCCGTCAGGTGGCGGGGCATCGACGCCGGCAGGGGGTCGTCGGCGGACCACCCGGGGCGACTAGAGTCCGAGGAATGCCGGAGATGGTGGTCCCCCAGGTCAAGGTCATCGCGTGGACGCATTTCGAGGCGCCGGAGGACGTACCGTGGTCCACCGACGCGGACGGTGGCCAGGCCCTCGCGGAGTTCGCCGGCCGGGCCTGCTACCAGTCGTGGCGCAAGCCCAACCCGGCCACCGCGACCAACGCGGGCTATCTCACCCACATCCTGGAGAGCCAGCACCTCTCGGTGCTGGAGCACGGCACCGTGACCTTCTACTTCACCGGCGTCTCCCGCTCCTTCACCCACGAACTCGTCCGGCACCGGCACTTCTCCTACTCCCAGCTCTCCCAGCGCTACGTGCCCGAGCGCGAGGCCGCGATGGTGGAGCCCTCGGTGATCGCCGAGGACCCTGAGCTGCACAAGCGGTTCGAGGAGGCGGCCGAGGCGAGCCTGCGGGCCTACAACGACCTGCTGGAGGGGCTGGAGCGGCGCTTCGCCGACGTCGAGAACCCGACACTGCGTCGCAAGCAGGCCCGGCAGGCCGCCCGCGCGGTGCTGCCGAACGCCACCGAGACCCGGATCGTGGTGACCGGCAACTACCGCGCCTGGCGGCACTTCGTGGCGATGCGGGCCACCGAGGGTGCTGACGTCGAGATCCGCGAGCTGGCCGTCGAGTGCCTCCGGCAACTCCAGCACGTCGCGCCCAACGTCTTCGGCGACTTCACCATCAGCGCGCTACCGGACGGTACCGAGATCGCCACCAGCCCGTACGCCCAGTTGTCCTGAACCCTTCCCCGCCGGCCGGGCGGCAGCATTCCGATAGGTTGTTCGCATGACCCACCACCCTGCCAACGCCGACCGGGCGGCGCCCCGCCCGTTCGGCCGCCTGCTCACCGCGATGGTGACCCCGTTCACCCCGGACGGCTCGCTGGATCTGGACGGCGCGGCCCGTCTCGCGGCCTACCTGGTGGACGAGCAGGGCAACGACGCACTGGTCGTGAACGGGACCACCGGCGAGTCGCCGACCACCACCGACGGGGAAAAGGAACACCTGGTCCGCACCGTCGTGGAGACGGTCGGCGACCGGGCCCAGGTGGTCGCCGGGGTCGGCACCAACGACACCCGGCACACCATCGAGCTTGCCGGCGCCGCCGAGAAGGCCGGCGCGCACGGATTGCTCGTGGTCACCCCTTACTACAGCAAGCCGCCGCAGGCCGGGCTGATCCAGCACTTCACGGCGGTGGCCGACGCCACCGGACTGCCGGTGATGCTCTACGACATCCCGCACCGCAGCGGCGTCCCGATCGCCACCGAGACCCTGGTACGCCTCGCCGAGCACGACCGGATCGTCGCGGTCAAGGACGCCAAGGGCGACCTGATCGCCACCTCCTCGGTGACCAGCCGTACCGACCTCGCCTACTACTCCGGCGAGGACGCGTTGACGCTTCCCGCCCTCGCCATCGGCGGGGTCGGACTGGTCGGCACCTCCACGCACCTGACCGGGGCGCTGACAAAGCAACTGATCGAGGCGTACGACCGGGGTGCCACCGCCGAGGCGCTGGCCCTGCACCGGCGGCTGCTGCCACTGTTCACCGGCATCTTCCGTACCCAGGGCACCATCCTGGTCAAGGCGGCCCTCACCGCCCTCGGCCTGCCCGCCGGACCGGTACGTCCACCGCTGGTGGACGCCACCGCCGACGAGATCGCCCAGTTGCGGTCCGACTGCGCCGCCGCCGGTCTGGAGCTGCCGTGACAGCAGTCGAGGACACAGCGCGGGTGCGGGTCCAGGTGGGCGGACGGGAAGGCGGGGCGGCGGCATGAGTCAGCCGGGAATCGAGCTGGAGCTGCCTCCGGAGCTGCCCGAGGGTGGGCTCCGGATCGTGCCGCTGGGCGGGCTCGGCGCCATCGGGCGGAACATGACCGTCTTCGAGTACGCCGGCAAGCTGCTGATCGTCGACTGCGGGGTGCTCTTCCCCGACGTCGAGCAGCCCGGGGTCGACCTGATCCTGCCGGACTTCGCGCCGATCCTGGACCGGCTCGCCGACGTACAGGCGATCGTGCTCACGCACGGGCACGAGGACCACATCGGGGCGGTGCCCTATCTTCTCGCCCACAAACCGGACATCCCGCTGGTCGGTTCGCAGTTCACCCTCGCCCTGGTCGAGGCGAAGCTGGCCGAGCGGCGGATCGAGCCGTACACGCTGACGGTGCGGGAGGGCGGCCGGGAGCGGCTCGGCCCGTTCGAGTGCGAGTTCTTCGCGGTCAACCACTCGATCCCGGACGCGCTCGCGGTGGCGATCCGTACCCCGGCCGGGCTGGTACTGCACACCGGCGACTTCAAGATGGACCAGTTGCCGCTGGACGGCCGGATCACCGACCTGGCCGGCTTCGCCCGGCTCGGCGCCGAAGGCGTCGACCTGCTGCTCTCCGACTCGACCAACGCCGAGATCCCCGGCTTCGTCACGCCGGAGCGGGAGATCGGGCCGGTACTCGACGCGACCTTCGCCAAGGCGCGCGGCCGGATCATCGTCGCCTCCTTCGCCTCGCACGTGCATCGGGTGCAGCAGGTGCTGGACTCGGCCGCCGAGCACGACCGGAAGGTCGCCTTCATCGGCCGGTCGATGGTGCGCAACATGGGCATCGCCCGCGACCTCGGGCTGCTCCGGATCGAGCCCGGCCTCGTCGTCGGGCTGGACGAGGCGACCGCGCTGCCGCCGGACCAGATCGTGCTGATGTCGACCGGTTCGCAGGGCGAGCCGATGAGCGCGCTGGGCCGGATGGCCACCGGCGACCACCGGCACATCACGATCGCCCCCGGCGACACGGTGGTGCTGGCCAGCTCGCTGGTGCCGGGCAACGAGACCTCGGTCTACCGGGTGATCAACCGGCTCTCCCGGGCCGGCGCGACCGTGATCCACAAGGACGTCGCCAAGGTGCACGTATCCGGGCACGCCCCGGCCGGCGAACTGCTCTACCTGCTCAACGTGGTCCGGCCGAGCAACCTGATGCCGGTACACGGCGAGTGGCGGCACCTGCGCGCGCACGCCCGGCTCGGCATCGAGTCCGGGGTCGCCGCCGACCGGGTGGTGCTCTGCGAGGACGGCGACGTCGTGGACCTGGTCGAGGGGCACGCCCGGGTGGTCGGGCACGTCAAGAGCCGGTACGTCTACGTCGACGGCCTCGCCGTCGGCGACGTCGGCGAGTCGCTCCTCACCGAGCGGCGCATTCTCGGCGACGGCGGGTTCATCTCGGCCACCGTGGTGATCGACTCCGTCACCGGCAAGGTGGTCGGCGGCCCGGCCATCTCCGCCAAGGGCTTCTCGGACGACCCGGAGGCGTTCAACCCGGTGATCCCGCTGATCACCGAGGCGCTCGGCCGGGCGGCCACCGAGGGCATCACCGATCCGCACCAGTTGCAGCAGATCGTCCGCCGGACGGTCGGCCGTTGGGTGAACGACGCGTACCGGCGACGCCCGATGATCGTCCCGACGGTGGTCGAGGTCTGACCCCGCCTACCCCGTCCCCGTCCCCGTCCCCGTCCCCGTCTTCGGCCCCGGCCCTTCCGCGCCCGAGCGCGTGGAAGGGCCGTTCCGCGCGGTCGTCGGCGGCGCCCGGGGGACGCGTCCGGCGGTACCCGGGTGACGCGGACGTACCGCCGTTTCGGGTGATACGGACGCGAACCGCCTCCGGTTCAGCCGATCGGCTGTGAGATTGCCCATCACCGATTTGTTCATCGTTGGCCGGCTATCGCCCGTACCTCCCCGCGGGCTGCCCAATGGTGAAGGAGGCGATCGATGGATCGCGGACGCGCGACGCGAAGCCGGCGCGGCACGGTCGGTCGGTGGAGTACCGCACAGCGGCGGGGAATCGCGATCGGCGTGTCGGTGGCGACCGTCGCCGGTCTGGCGGCGGTCACCTGGCCGGCGCTGGCCGGAGAGGACCCGCCGGGATCGGAGCGTACGCCGGCCGGGCCGTCTCAGCAGATCGTCGACGCGTTGGCCCGGGACCTGTCGCTGACCCCGGCACAGGCACGCGCCCGGCTGGAAAGGGAGCAGTGGGCCCGTGGCACCACGCAACGGCTGCGTTCCGAACTCGGAGCCGGTTACGGCGGCACCTGGCTCGCCGCCGACGGCAACCAGTTGAACGTGGCGGTCACCGACCAGGCGGCTGCCGCCCGGGTACGCGCCGCCGGTGCCGAGCCGAAGCTGGTCAGCCGCAACGCGCGGCAGCTCGACACGGTCAAGGCGAGCCTCGACCGGATCGCCGACGAGGCCACCCCGGACGTCGCCGGCTGGTTCGTCGACGTGTCGAACAACCGCGTCGTGGTACGCGCCCAGCCCGGTAGCGAGGCGGCGGTGCAGCGGTTCGTCAGGTCCAGTGGTGCACCGGCGAACGCGGTCACGGTGGTCCCCTCGACGGAGGCGCCGGTGCCGCTGATCGACGTACGCGGCGGTGACCCGTACCTGATCGACGGCCGGGCCCGCTGCTCGATCGGCTTCTCCGTCGTCGGCGGGTTCGTCACCGCCGGCCACTGTGGAGCGGAGGGCGCCACCACCAGCAGCCCGGACGGGGTGGCCCAGGGTGTCGTCTCGGCCTCCTCGTTCCCCGGTGACGACTGGGGCGTGGTGGAGACCAACGACGAATGGGTCCCGCAGCCGGTGGTGAACGACTTCGACGGTGGCACGATCGCCGTCGCCGGTGGGCAGGAGGCGCCGGTCGGCAGCTCGATCTGCCGGTTCGGTTCGACCACCGGCGCCCGGTGCGGTGTCGTCGAGGCGCTCAACGCCACGGTCGTCTACCCGGAGGGTACGGTCACCGGGTTGACCCGGACGAACGTCTGCGCCGAGCCGGGCGACTCCGGTGGCTCGTGGATGTCCGGCGACCAGGCCCAGGGCGTCACCTCGGGTGGTTCCGGCGACTGCACGGTGGGTGGTACCACCTTCTTCCAGCCGCTGACCGAGATCCTCGACGTCAACCAGCTCACCCTGGTCACCACCGCGAACGCCCCGGGAGCGCCGCCGGCCGACCCGCCGGCCGCCACCGACCCGCCCGCGCCGACCGACCCACCGGCCGCCACCGAGCCGCCGGCCGCCACCGAGCCGCCCGCGACCGAGCCGCCCGCCGCGACCGAGCCGCCGGCCGCGAGCCCGCCGCCGGGTTCGGAGTGTGCCGAGCACAAGGCGCTGAAGACCGCCACTCTCGGCGCCGGCCGTCGGCAGGTGCAGCCCGCCGGACGGTACTTCCGGGCCGGGCACGGCCGGCAGAGCGGCTGCCTGGACGGCCCCGCCGGAGCCAACTTCGACCTGATCCTCCAGAAGTGGAGCCGGGGTGGCTGGCGGACCGTCGCCGTCTCCAACGGACCGACCGCCGACGAGCAGATCTCGTACAGCGGCAGCGCCGGGTTCTACCGCTACCGGGTCGAGTCCCGCCGTGGCGCCGGCGACTACACGCTCGGCTTCTCGGTGCGCTGAGCCGGCCGTGGGGTAGCCGACGGCACCCCGCGTGACGAGTCGAGGAACACCGGCCGGCGGGCTGAGTATCCGTACCCGGTCCGCCGGCCGCCCGGCTCGGTAGCCTTTGTCCCGGGAGGGCGGCAATGGGCTACCGGCTGTTGGTCACACTGGTTCTGACGCTGCACTTCGGCTTCCTGGCCTACCTGGTGCTCGGCGGGTTCCTCGCCTGGCGCTGGCCGAGGACGATCTGGCTGCACCTCTGTGCCGCCGCCTGGGGCGTGCTGGTGATCGCCGCCCGACTGACCTGCCCGCTGACCTACCTGGAGCACTGGGCCCGGCGGCGGGCCGGCGACCGAGGCGTCGGGCAGGGCTTCATCGACCGCTACATCGAGGGCGTGATCTACCCCGAGCGGTACGCCGTACTTGCCCAGGTGCTGGTCGCGGTGCTGGTGCTGGTCTCCTGGGCCGGCCTCGCCCTTCGGTTCAGGGCAGTGCGGCCACGGCAGCCGCGAAGGCGACTCCGGTGGCGAGGGTCGCGTTGACCAGTACGGCGAGTTGACCGGCGGCGACGCCGTGCTCCAGGTCCGTACTGACGTCGCCGGCCAGCACCAGCCCGCCCGCGCCGAGATCCTGCACGTACGCCTTCGGCAGCAGCCGGTCGTGGTTCCAGGCGTTGCAGAACTCGTACGCCTCGGCGAGCCGCTCCGCCGGCAGCCGGCGTTCGGCCGTCACCCGGGCGTGCAGGATCTCGCCCCGGTCGCCCAGCCGCTGGAACTGGATCAGTGCGCCGCCCCACCGGCCGCCGACGACGCCCGCCGGACCCAGCACGTGCGGGTCCGCCCGCTCTCGCAGCACCTCGACGATCGCCGCCACGGTCAGCGGCCCGACCACCTCGACCCGCTCCTCCCCGCCCCACGGCACCACCGTCCCGCCGTCGACCGCGGTCCCGTCGTCGCCCACCGCTGCGCCGTCGAGCGGGTTCCGGCCGTCGAGCGGCGGGACCGTCACCGCCGACTCGTTCGGTGTCGGCAACGCGTCCGCCGTCGGCGTCGACGACGCATCGGGCGTTGGCGACGCATCGAGCGTTGGCGAGGTGTCGGGGGTTGGCGAGGTGTCGGGCGTCGGCGTCGCGTCGGGCGTCGGCCACTCGTCCAGCGTCGGCGACGCGTCCGCCGTCGGCCAGTCGTCGGGCGGCGGGTCGGGGGGTAGCGGCACCGGTCCGGGTACCGGGCGCTCGGCGAGCCAGCCGGCGAGTCGGCCGGACTGGTGGCTGGTCCCGTTGCGGGCGTCGAAGCGACCGGCCAGATCCTCGGCGGTGGCCGTCAGTTCGGTGCCGAGCGCGGTGACGGTGAGGTCGGCGGCGTGCCGCTCGGCGTACCCGGGGCGGTGGATCGGCTGCCGGGCGAACCCGGCCGCACCGGCCAACCGGCAGAGCAGTGCCCCGGCGGCGGCGAACTCCAGCGCCGACGCCTCGTCGTACGGGCGGTCCAGTTCCGGCAGGTGCCGGGCGAGGATGTCCAGCCCGCGCCGGTGGTGACCGGCCAGCGCACAGAACCGCAGGTGGTCGGCGAGGAGCGGAAAGCCGGCCCGTTCCCGTCGGTGCCGGTGGTAGGCGCGGACGTGGGCGTCGCCGGCGTCGGCGTACCGCCCCAGCCGCAGGTACGCCAACTGGACGGCGCCGAGCGCCCGCTCGGGCTGGTCGGGGCAGCGGACCGTGCCGGCGAGTACCGGCGCGACGATCTCGATCGCCTCGGTCCAGCGCCCCCAGCCGGTGAGCAGTCTCGCCTGGTCGGCCGGCTCACAACCGGCGCAGCCGCCGTGCGCGTCCCGGGGCGCGTCCCGCCACCGGGCCAGCCACCGTCGGGCGGTCGACTCGGCACCGACGTGGTCGGCGATCCGGCACCGCAGCGCGTACGCCGGTCGCCGGCTGTGCCCGGCGGAGCCGAGCCGCCGCTCCAGGTCGTCCAGGGCGGCCCCGGCGCGGGCCAGCCCGATCCGGGAGGTGCCGCAGACGGCAGCCACCGCCTCGTGGTGGAAGCGGCGCAGCCGGTGCGCGTCGGCGGAGTCGACCGTCCCCGGTGCCTGGTCGGCGGCGCCGAGGCACCACTGCACCGGCGGGAGCATCCGCCACGGGTCGACCTGCTGGTGCACCTCGACCAGGGCCAGCCGGGCCGCGACGCCGAGCCGCAGGTCCCCGGCGGCGTCGGCGTACCCGACGAGCCGGTCCAGTTCCGCGACCTTGGCCGCGTCGTCCGGCCGGTCCCGGGCGTCGGCGAGTGCGGCGAGCAACTCGTCCGGGGTCACCCGGCCGCCCCGCTGGGCTGGGTCATCGACGGGATCTCCCTCTCGCGGGTCGAGCCGGCTGGCCGGGAGTGAGTTTACTCAGGGTCGCAGCTCCGCCACGGCGGCGCACATCTGTCGGCCGGTCGAGATGCCGCAGTCGAGCAACTGGTCGAGCTGCCGCACGGTGACCCCGCGCGCCAGGTCGGTGACCACCTCACCGCAGACCCGGGCACTTCCGTCGTCGTTGACGTGCACGAACGCCTTGGGCCAGAGCCGGTCCCGGTTCCAGGCGTTGCAGAACGCGTACAGCAGCGGTACGTCGTCGACGGAGAACCGGCTCGCCGCCATCGTCCGGACCTGGAGGATCGCGCCGGCCTCGCCGAGCCGGAGGAAGTAGACCAGGTTGCCGTCCCAACTGCCGACCAGGTCACCGTCCGGATCGGTGTAGCAGGTGTGGCCCCGGCCGCCGAGCACGTTGGCGAGCAGGTCGTGGGTCAGCGGTCGCAGGCGCTGCGGCCGGCCGCCGGACCGGTCCGCCGCGTCCACGAAGTCCGGTACGGGCATGCGGTTCCCTCCTGGACGGCTCCGGCTCGGCCCGGAACGGTTCGCCCGGAATGGTAGGACCGCTGCGGTCGGTACCCGGACGCCCGGGTGGCCGTCGGCGCGGGTCGCCGGGGGACGCCGGTGCGGCGCCCACCGGGTGTGATCCGTAAGGTCGCTGGTCAGACACGACCCGCAAAAGCGGGGAATCCTCAGCGCACGCCGCTAACGTGTGAACTTATGGCGGGCCGTGCCTCCTCTCAGGCGAACCGGCGCCGGAGCGGGGCGACCACCCGCACCGGCGGTACTCGGGCGGGCAACACCCGGGGACGACAGCCGGCCAAGGGCCGGGCTGCGGCCGTACGCCGGCCACCTCGGACCAGTCCGGCGGCGTTCGTCGGCCGGGCGATCGGGGCGACCTGGATGGGGCTGGCGCACAGCGTCGGCTGGGCCATGCGGGCGGCCGGGCGACAGGCGGCGACCGCCCGCGACCTCGACCCGGAACACCGCCGGGACGGCGCCGGCCTGCTCCTGCTCGGGCTGGCCATCCTCAGCGCCGTGGCGGTCTGGTTCTCCTCGGCCGGCCCGGTGGGCGGCCGACTCGCCGACACCATCCGGCTGTTCTTCGGCGCGATCTCCATCGTGCTGCCGGTGCTGCTGCTGATCGGTTCGGTCCGGCTGATGCGGGCGCCGGCCGAGCCGGAGCACCGGGGGCGGGGGCTGGTCGGCTGGACGGCGCTGATCGTCGGGACCGCCGCCCTGCTGCACATCGGGCAGCATCCGGCGAGCAACAGGGAGCGGGACTACGCCGGTGGCCTGATCGGGGCCGGTGTCGGCGGGCCGCTGGAGAGCGCGGTCAGTGCCTGGGTGGCCGTACCGGCGCTGGTGCTGCTGCTGCTGTTCGGGCTGCTGGTGGTGACCGCGACCCCGCTGAACAAGGTTCCGGAGCGGCTCGGTCTGCTGGCCGGTGCGGTGCTGGGCCGGCCGGAGTCCGACGAGGACGAGGAGGAGCCGGAGTCGGCGCGCGGCAGCGAGAACCGCCGGCCGGCACGTCGCCGTCCGATGCCCCGGCCGGAGCCGGTCGACGACGAGGCCGGGTACGAGATCGACACCCCGGCGCACGAGGATGTGCCGCTGCCACGTCGGCCGAAGGGGAAGGTACCGGCCGCCCGGAAGGCGCCGGAGCCGCCGGAGCACTCCCCGGCACCGACCCGGGCGGAGCAGTTGGCGATCACCGGGCTGGCCGGCGACTACACCCTGCCCCCGGCCAACCTGCTGCGTCCCGGCGGTGCGCCGAAGAGCCGCAGCCGGGCCAACGACGAGGTGATCGCCGCGCTGACCGGCGTCTTCGAGCAGTTCGACGTGGACGCGGCGGTCACCGGCTTCACCCGTGGCCCGACGGTCACGCGCTACGAGGTCGAGCTGGGCCACGGCGTCAAGGTGGAGCGGATCACCCAGCTCTCCCGCAACATCGCGTACGCGGTGAAGTCGCCGGACGTACGGATCCTGAGCCCGATCCCGGGCAAGAGCGCGGTCGGGGTGGAGATCCCGAACAGCGACCGGGAGGACGTGGCGCTCGGCGACGTGCTCCGCTCGCGGGCGGCGACCGGGGACCACCATCCGATGCTGGTGGCGCTCGGCAAGGACATCGAGGGCGGCTTCGTGGTCGCCAACCTCGCCAAGATGCCGCACATCCTGATCGCCGGGGCGACCGGTGCCGGCAAGTCGAGCTGCCTCAACAGCCTGCTCGTCTCCATCCTGGCCCGAGCAACCCCGGACGAGGTGCGGCTGCTGCTGATCGACCCGAAGCGGGTCGAGATGACCCACTACGAGGGGATTCCGCACCTGGTCACGCCGATCGTGACCAACCCGAAGAAGGCGGCGGACTCGCTGGACTGGGTGGTCCGCGAGATGGACATGCGCTACGACGACCTGGCCGCCGCCGGGGTACGGCACATCGACGACTACAACCGGAAGGTACGTGCCGGCCAGATCAAGCCGCCGCCCGGCAGCGAGCGGGAGATCCGGCCGTACCCGTACCTGCTGGTGATCGTGGACGAGTTGGCCGACCTGATGATGGTCGCGCCGCGCGACGTGGAGGACTCGGTCGTCCGGATCACCCAGCTCGCCCGGGCCGCCGGCATCCACCTGGTGCTGGCCACCCAGCGCCCGTCGGTCGACGTGGTGACCGGTCTGATCAAGGCGAACGTGCCGTCCCGGCTCGCCTTCGCCACCTCGTCGCTGGCCGACTCCCGGGTCATCCTGGACCAGCCGGGCGCGGAGAAGCTGATCGGCCGGGGCGACGGGCTGTTCCTGCCGATGGGCGCCTCCAAGCCGGTACGCATCCAGGGCGCCTGGGTCACCGAGGGCGAGATCGAGGACATCGTCAAGTTCTGCAAGAAGCAGCGGGAGCCGGAGTTCCGACCCGACGTGCTCACCCCGGCGCAGGACACCAAGAAGAAGGTCGACGAGGACATCGGCGACGACCTCGACCTGCTGGTGCAGGCGATCGAGCTGGTGGTCACCTCGCAGTTCGGCTCGACCTCGATGCTCCAGCGCAAGCTGCGGGTCGGGTTCGCCAAGGCCGGCCGGCTGATGGACCTGATGGAGACCCGGGGCATCGTCGGGCCGTCCGAGGGCTCGAAGGCCCGTGACGTGCTGGTCAAGCCGGACGAGCTGGAGGAGGCGCTGGCGGCGCTCCGCCCGGAGGACTGACCGGGGCGATTCGCCCTAGCCTGGGAGGGTGGCGAGTCTGGCGGACCTGGAGCCCGGCCGCGATGGCAGCCGCCGTGGCGGGGCGTCCCGGCCCTCCCGGTACCCTCGGATGGTGTCTGCCACATCCTCCTCCTCGACCGCCGGCCGCCGTGTCGCGCTGCTCACCCTCGGCTGTGCCCGTAACGAGGTCGACTCGGAGGAGTTGGCCGCCCGGCTGCACGCCGACGGCTGGCAGGTGACCACCGACGGCGAGGGCGCCGACGTGGTGCTGGTCAACACCTGCGGTTTCGTGGAGAAGGCCAAGCAGGACTCGATCCAGACGCTGCTGGCCGCCGCCGACACCGGCGCCAAGGTGGTGGCGGCCGGCTGCATGGCCGAACGGTACGGCCGGGAGCTGGCCGACGGCATGCCCGAGGCCGGCGCCGTGCTCAGCTTCGACGACTACCCCGACATCTCCGCCCGGCTGGACGAGGTGCTGGCCGGGAAGCAGATCGAGGCGCACGTCCCCCGGGACCGCCGCGAACTGCTGCCGTTGACCCCGGTGGCCCGGCGCGGCGGCGCGGTCGTGGTGCCGGGGCACGGCGACACGGCCCGCCCGGCCGGCGGCACCCTGCTGGCCGACGAGCACACCCCGGCGCACCTGCGCCCGGTGCTGCGGCACCGGCTGGACTCCGGCCCGGTCGCCTCGCTGAAACTGGCCAGCGGCTGTGACCGGCGCTGCGCCTTCTGCGCCATCCCGGCGTTCCGGGGCGCCTTCGTCTCGCGTACCCCGGACGAGCTGCTCGCCGAGGCGGAGTGGCTGGCCCGCTCCGGTGTCCGGGAGTTGGTGCTGGTCAGCGAGAACTCCACCTCGTACGGCAAGGATCTCGGCGACCCCCGGCTGCTGGAGAAGCTGCTGCCGCAGCTCGCCGCCGTCGACGGCATCGTCCGGGTGCGGGCCAGTTACCTCCAGCCGGCGGAGACCCGGCCGGGGCTGGTCGAGGTGATCGCCACCACACCGGGCGTCGCGCCCTACTTCGATCTCTCGTTCCAGCACTCCAGCGAGGCGGTACTGCGCCGGATGCGCCGGTTCGGCTCGACCGACCGGTTCCTCGAACTGCTCGCCTCGGTCCGGGAGTTCGCGCCCGACGCCGGGGCGCGGAGCAACGTCATCGTCGGTTTCCCCGGCGAGACCAAGGCGGACGTGCAGGAGTTGGAGCGGTTCCTCGGCGCTGCCCGGCTCGACGCGATCGGCGTCTTCGACTACAGCGACGAGGACGGCACCGAGGCGGCCACGCTGTCCGGCAAGGTGTCGTCGGCGACGGTCAAGCGGCGCTACGACCGGCTCTCCGCGCTCGCCGACGAGCTGTGCTCGCAGCGGGCGGAGGAGCGGCTCGGTTCCGTGGTCGAGGTGCTTGTCGACTCGGTGGACGACGGCGTGGTGGAGGGCCGGGCGGCCCACCAGGCGCCGGAGGTGGACGGCTCGACCACCCTGGTCGCCCCGGACGGCGGCGGGGTCGACCTGGCCGCGTTACGTCCCGGCGACCTGGTCCGGGCCGTTGTCACCGGGACCGAGGGCGTGGACCTGGTGGCCGTACCGGAGGAGATGGTTTCGGCGGCGCCGCGTGGGGCGGGGTGACCCGGGTGACTGTGACGGTCCTGCCGAGGGCCTGTCCGGGGTACGTCGGCGCCGTCGTGCTGACCTGGCCGACCCTGCGCGACGTCGGGACGCGGTCGTGACCGAGGCGGCGGATTCGGTACCGGCCGCAGCGGGTGTGCCGATGCCGGCCGGCGGGGGCGAGTCGGCGGCGACCGCCAAGCCGGGCACCGGGGTGGCGGCCGAGTCGACCCGGCCGGGGGCGGGCGACGACTCCGCGCCGTCCGGGCGGGTCGGTCCGGTCCCGGTGGTCAACGCGGCCAACGGGCTGACCGCGCTCCGGCTGGCGCTGGTACCCGTCTTCGTCGGGCTGGTGGTCAGCTCCGAGATGGTGCACTCCGGCTGGCGGGTGGCCGCCTGCCTGACCTTCGCGTTCGCCTCGATGACGGACCTGGTCGACGGGTGGATCGCCCGACGCTGGGCGCTGGTCACCTCGTTCGGCAAGGTGGCCGACCCGATCGCCGACAAGGCGCTGACCGGTACCGCCCTGGTTTTGTTGTCCTGGTATGACCGGATACCCTGGTGGATCACCGTACTCATCCTGGTTCGTGAGTTCGGCATCACCCTGATGCGGTTCTGGGTGATCAGGTACGGCGTCATCGCGGCCAGCCGGGGCGGCAAGGCCAAGACGGCGGTGCAGATCCTGGCCATCGTCTGGTACCTGTGGCCGGTGCCGGAGAGTGCGGCCGGTGTCGGGCCGTGGATCCTCGCCGTGGCCGTCGTGGTGACCGTGGTCACCGGGCTCGACTACGTGGTCCGGGCACTGCGGCTGCGGCGTCCGGCCCGCTGACCGGTCCGACCGGTCGGCGTCCGGCGCGTTGACCGGTCCCGACCGGGCCGCGCACCCCGCGACCGCCGCTCGACACGCCGGCACCCGGGCCCGACCGGGGACCGGGGGCGACCGTCGACATGCCGATGGCCAGGCTGGACCGGAACCCGGACACCGCCGGAGACCGGAGGAGGAGGACCGATGGACGATCCGGCACGGGCGGCCGACAGTGCGGCTGCGGCGGTCGTGCACGCGCTCGCCGACCGGGGTACCACGCTGGCGGTGGTGGAGTCGCTCACCGGTGGCCTGCTGGCTGCGGCGATCGTCGACATCGCCGGGGTCAGCAGCGTGTTCCGGGGCGGCCTGGTGACGTACGCGACCGAGTTGAAGTCGTCGCTGGCGGGGGTACCGGCCGACCTGCTCGCCGAGCGGGGTGCGGTCGACCCGGACGTGGCGGTCGCACTGGCCGAGGGCGGCCGGGCGCGCTGCGGCGCGGACTGGTGCCTGTCGACGACCGGGGTGGCCGGACCCGAGCCGCAGGACGGGAAGCCGGTCGGACTCGTCTTCGTGGCGGCGGCCGGACCGTCCGGCACCTCCGTACGGCGACTCCAGCTCAGCGGCAACCGGCTGCGGATCCGGATCGGGGCGGTCACCGGCGCCCTGCGGCTGCTCGCCGAGCGGCTGCACAGCGAGGCCGACGGCACCCCGGTCGGCGGTACCCGCTGATCCAGCCGGCCCGGTCGCGTCCGCCGGTAGGGGTGGGGTTTGGCGGCTCAGGGGCGTCCGGCGGCGTCCGAAGATCGGACCGAACGCGAAGATCGGACTGGCGGGCCGGGATGTCGTCGGCGGCGGTACCGGGTACGGTTGCGGGAAGGCTCGGGCAGTCGACGTCGCGGGTCACCGCCGAATCGTGTGGCGGGGTCGACGTGACGGCGCCGGTCCGACGTCCGGGAGGGTCTGAGCCCGCGACACGGGAGGTGCGATGGTCCTGCTACGCCGGGTGATCGGTGACGCGTTACGGGCGCGCCGGCAGGGGCAGCACCGGACCCTGCGCGAGGTTTCCTCCGCCGCCAACGTCAGCCTGGGCTACCTCTCCGAGATCGAGCGGGGCCAGAAGGAAGCGTCGAGCGAGCTGTTGGCGGCGATCTGTGACGCGCTCGGCGCCCGACTCTCCGAGCTGCTGCGGGACGTCAGCGACACCGTCGAGGTGGCCGAGGGGCTGCCCGGGGTGCTGGTGCCGGTCCAGGAGAGCCCGCTGTCGGGGCGGGACGGCGCGAAGCGCACCGAGTCCGCCGGACGGGCCGAGGAGTCCGGACGGGGCGTCTCCCGGCAGCCGGAACCGGCCCGCCAGGCAGCCACGACCGAACCGGCCCGCCAGCCTGTCGCCGCCGAACCGGTGCGCGGGGCCGAACCGGTGCACGCGGCCGAGCCCGTGCGGCAGTCCGGCAGCCCGGCCGAACCGGTCCGCCAGGCCGCCGCGGCCGAGCCGGCGCTGGCCGAGGCCACCGCCCAGTCGGGTCGGGTCGACGCGTCGCTGCACCGGCCCACCGTTGCCGACCGGGCACTGCGCAGCCTCGCCGAAAACGGCGTGCACCAGCTCGGTGCCGAGCCGGTACGGCAGATCACCGCCGACGGCACCGTCTCGGTGACGGTACGCCAGGAATCGGCGCTCAAGGCGACCCTGCGGACCACCCGCCGGATTCGTCCCACCGCCAGCCCCGAGCGCGACGTCGTCTGCGTCGGCTGACCGGGATCACCCGGTTCCCGCGCACCGGAAGGTGTGGCTCGCCGGGGGCGTACCGCGTTACGGTGGGCCCCTAGCGACGTATCCGGTGGATATCCCCCTCAGGTCGTATGCCGGGGTGGCGCGATCCTGGGACGATGGAGATCGTGTCGCGCGGGTGCCTTTCCGGACCGGCCGACACGGCCACCGGAGTGATGACACTGAGGGGATACCGGGACATGGCGAACCCGTTCGTCAAGAGCTGGCGCTACATGATGGCACTGTTCGGCGCCAAGATCGATGAGTACGCCGATCCCAAGGTGCAGATCCAGCAGGCCATCGAGGAGGCGCAGCGCCAGCACCAGGCGCTGGTCCAGCAGGCCGCCGCGGTGATCGGCAACCAGCGTCAGCTCGAGATGCGGCTGTCCCGGCAGATGTCCGAGGTCGAGCGCCTCCAGGGGATGGCCCGGCAGGCGCTGGTGCTCGCCGACCGGGCCCGGGCGGCCGGTGACGAGACCGAGGCCGGGAAGTACGAGCAGAGCGCGCAGACCGTCGCCACCCAGCTCGTCGCGGCCGAGCAGTCGACCGAGGATCTCAAGACCCTGCACGACCAGGCGATCGGTGCCGCCGCCCAGGCCCGCCGGGCGGTCGAGAACAACTCGATGATCCTCCAGCAGAAGCTCGCCGAGCGGGCCAAGCTGCTCAGCCAGCTCGAACAGGCCAAGATGCAGGAGAGCGTGGCCAAGTCGCTGGAGTCGATGTCCGCGCTCGCCGCCCCGGGCAACACCCCCTCGCTGGACGAGGTGCGGGACCGGATCGAGCGCCGCTACGCCAACGCGATGGGCCGGGCCGAGTTGGCCGGCAACTCGGTCGAGGGCCGGATGCTGGAGATCCAGAAGTCGACCCTCGACCTGGCCGGCGCGTCCCGGCTGGAGCAGATCCGGTCGAGCATGGCCGGCGAGAAGCTGGCCGGCGGTGCCGCCAACCCGGCGGTCGGGCCGGCGACTCCGGCAGCCGACCCGGCCGGGGTGGCCCGACTGGACGAGATCCGGGCCAGCCTGGGCCGGGACAAGCAGGCCGGCGGTGGCAGCAGCGCCGCCGGCTGAGCGGCCCGATCGACCGAACGCGGGGTGTGGCCGGCCGTGGCCGGCGACCATAGGGGGAGCGGCCTAGCCGGTGTGCACCGGCGGCCGTCCGGGGAGGAAGGCCGAGATGGTGGATCTGCGAGCCCGACACCTGCGCCGGCTGCGGAGCCTGCGCCGGTCGGTCCGTCGGTGGAGCGTGCTCGCGGGCGGGCTCGGCGGCGCGGCGGCGATCCTCACCCCGTACCAGGGGCTGGGGCTGCCGGACGCGGCCTGGACGGCGGCGGCCGGCGGTTCGGTGATGCTGGCGATCTGGCGGTGGGTGGACCTGCGGGCGCTGGCCGCGCAGCCGGTGCCGCCACCGCCGGAGCCGGTGAATCCGGAACAGGTCCGCGCCCGGCTGGTCGCCGCGGTCGAGCGGCTGCCCGCCGGCCGTCAGGCCCTGGCCGAGGTACGCCGGCAGCGCGCCCGGGTCGCCCTGCGCGGCTCGTCCGCCGCCGAACCGTGGGCCCGGCTGGACCGGGCTGCCATCACGATGGCCGGACTCGCCGGGCGGTTGACCGGTCCCGCCGGTCCGGCGGTGCTGGAGGCGGCGGTGGCGGAGCAGTCGCTGCGTGACCTCGCCGATCGGGTGGCCAGTGTGCACCGGGCGGTGCGGGTGGCACCGGCGGACACCCGGTCCGAGTTGGACGCCGCACACCGGCACCTGTCGGCACAGCTCGACGGTGGAGTGACGGCGTACGAGCGGCTGGTCGCGGCGGCGGCGGGCTTCGTGGCCGAGGAGGGTCGGGAGTACGACGACAACTCGTCGGTGACCCGGCTCACCGAGGCGACCGACCTGCTCCGGGGCGTGGCCGGAGGGCTGGCCGACCTGCGTTCCCGTACCGGCCCGACGCAGGCGATGTCCTGAGTCGGACCGTGGCCGTCAGGCCGGGGTACGCATCGAGACCGAGCGGCTGACCACGGACGTACCGGCGGCGTTGCCGGCCTGGATGCGGTAGTGGTAGACGGTGTCCGGCGCCAGGCCGTTGTCGGTGAACGAGCGGGCCACCCCCGGGATCGGGAAGGTGACCAGCCCGGTGCTGAAGCCGGGGCTGGTGGACCGGTGCAGGGTGAACCGGGCGACCACGCTGGTGAGCGCGACGGACCAGGTCACCACCAGGCTCGCGGTGCCCTGGCCGGCCACGCCGCCGGACGTCACGGCCAGCTCGGTCGGGGTGGCCGGCACCGCCGGGGTGACCACTGTGGAGACGTTCGACCAGGGTGACGAGGCGCCGAGATAGCAGGTACGGACCCGGTAGTAGTAGGTGGTGTCCGGGGTGACCCGGGGGTCCGGGCAGGTGCCGGTGACCGGCACGGTGCTGGTGACCAACCCGCTGGTGAAGGTCGGGTTGGTGGCCCGTTGCAGGTCGACGCTGGTGGCGAAGGACCGGTTGACCCAGCCCCGGTTGACCCGCAGCGGCGGCCCGCTGGCCACGGTGGCGACCAGCCCGGTCGGCGCCCGCAACTGCACCAGCGCGCTGCTGGTGTTCGAGTACGCCGAATGGGCGACGCTGTTCTCGGCCCGGACCCGGTAGTAGTAGGTGATCCCGGGGGTGACGGTCGAGTCGACGTACCGGTTCTCGGTGGCCGGGACGGCGAAGTGGCACAGCCCCCGGGTGAAGCCGACGTCGGTGGCCCGCTGCACCAGGCTGCCGGTGGCCGGCGGCTGGGCCGTACCGGTGTTGGCCGGGCGGCGGGCGTTGTTCGTCCAGGCGAGCACGACCGCCGGAAGCACCGTCGCCGAGCCGGGTTCCGGTCGGGCGGCCAGCCCGGTCGGTGCCGCCGGGGAGAACCGCAGCACCATCGGCCGGGCCATCTCGTGGTCGGCGTGGCCGAGCAACTGGCAGTGCCAGACGTACTCCCAACCGAAGTTGTAGGCCCGGTTGGTCACCATCGCCGGCTCACCGGTCTCCGGGTTGACCTGGGTGTACCCGTCCGACGTCCCGGTCGGTCGGCCGGGGTCGTGCAGCCGGACGCTGTCCGGAACGGTGAACGGCATCGGCTCGGGCAGGGTGGGCCGGACCGCCACCACCGTCGCCTCGAACGGGTTCATCCGGACGGTGTCCTTCCAGCCGACCTCGTTCGGCTCCGGCGGCTTGATCGCGCCGTCCCGGCCGACCCGGTTGACGAGCTGGACGTTGACGTGGTGGAAGTGGATGGCCTGGGTGTCCATCCCGTTGTGGGTGATCTTCCAGAGCTGGGTGTGATCGCCGGGGGAGCCGACCGGGGCGGCCGGATCGGAGGGGAGCAGCACCTCGGTCGGCGGGTCGATCCGGGTCAGCGGGATGGTGGTCTGGATCAGCGCGCTGGTCTTCGGCAGCTCGGTGCCGAGCAGGAAGTTCATCCGGCCGTACTCGGGGTCGAACTCGGCGACGATCGCCTTGGGGCGCAACGGCAGGGTCACCGGGTCGGTGCCGCCGTACGGGGTGAAGGTGAGCGAGGTGTCCTCGATCGGCACGTACGTGTTCCGGGGTGTGGCGGTGCCGAACGCGGCGTCGTACGCCTTCTGCGGCACGATCGGCGGGGGCTGGCTCTCCCCGTACGCCCGGGGAAGCGCGCCCCGGAGTCGCTCGGTGTCGAACGGCGGCGCCGGGGTGCCGACCACCTGGATCTGCATCAGCGTCCGGGTGTTCGGGCCGTAACCCGGGCGGGTGGTCGGCGGCCCGCCGGACGAGGTCCGGTCCGGGGCGCCGGTGTAGTGGTCGTTGCGCGGGTCGAAGCCGGGCATCGGTGCCGGACAGTCGTTGTAGAGGACCAGGTTCGAGCCGGGCGGCACGGAGGAGAAGTCGACGACCACGTCGGCGCGTTCGCCGGGGGCGAGCAGCAGGGCGTGCTCGGTGACGTTGAGCACCGTCACGTCCCGCCGGTTGTACTGGTAGTTGATCGGCTGGCTGGGCAGCACCGCCACCGCCGGCAGCAGGCCGCCCTCGGAGCCGACCTGGATCCAGTCCGGCCCGGCGGCGTTCGGGTCCGGCACCCCGCCGCACCGGCCGTCCGTCGGCCAGCTCGGCGGGAAGTCGGGGTTCGGCCGGGCAGCGACCATCGGCACCTCGCCGGAGTCGCCGTCCCGCAGCGTGCCGTCCGGCTGCCACATCGGCGCGTCCGAAGCCGCGTAGTAGAGCTGGAGGTTCAGGCTGCGGTCGTTGCAGGCGTTCAGGATCCGGAACCGGTACGCCGCCGGCCGCAGCCGCAGGTAGGGGTAGGCGGCCCCGTTGACCAGCGGGGTGTCCAGGAAGGCGTCCGGCACCGCCGACGGGGTGGGGGTGCCCGGCTGGACCGGCGGCTCCCACGGCCGCGCCACCGGATCGTAATACGGGTTCGGCGCCGCGCCGGAGGTGATCCCGGTGAACGGCGGCCAGAACCAGGGACCGTAGTCCCACCGCCCCATCGGATTCGTCCCGGACTCGTTGTACGGGTTCTGGTTCGGCATGTAGACGTGCGGGAACCAGAGACTGCCCAGCCCGCCCCAGGCCGCCACGTCCCAGCTCGGGTCCTGGGCGGCGAGCTGGGTGTCGTCGGGTACGAAGGTCCGGTCCTGGAGCACCAGGACGATCTCCTCGGCCGGCAGTACGCCGTCGTCGACCAGTTGCCGCTGCACCGGATCGTCCAGCCGGTAGAGGCCGATCTGTCCGGAGTAGACGGTGAGCCGGGCGATCCCCTCCGCCTGGTCGTGCAGCCACAGCAGCCGGCCGCTCTGCTGGTTCGGATAGTAGGCGGTGGTCGCCCCGGCGCCGGGTTCGGGCATGTCCGGCACGCTGGCGTGGCCGGCGCCGCGCGGGTACGACGTCGGCTCGCCGGCCGGCGTCGTCCACTGCGCCGGGCCGCCGTTGCTGATCCACGGGGTACGCCCACCGTGCAGATGCACGGCGGAACGGTTCTGCGGATAGCGTTCGGTGCCGCCGAGCGGGCCGGTACCGGCGCCCCGCAGCGTCGGGTCGACCGGCAGGAACAGCGCCCCCGCCTCGCCGACCGGCAACCGGTTGACGTACTTGACCCGGACCGGCCGGTCCCGCTGAGCCAGGATCAGCGGCCCGAGCAGGTACGGCCGGGGCGGCGGGGACACCGTGTTGTGCCCGGTCGGGTCGGTACCGTTGTTGAGCTGCCGGTAGCCGCGCAGCCGGGTCGGCGGCAGGTCGGGGTGCAGTTGCTGGTGGTACTCCTGCACGCCGATCTCGTAGTAGTCGCAGCCCGGATAGCTGGTGGTGTCCGGCACCGCGATCGGGATCAGGTTGCCGAGTTCGTTGGGGGTGTCGCCGGCCCGAGGCAGTGAGGTGACGAACTTCCGGATCCCGGTGCCCGGCGTCACCCGCCCGTCGCCGTCGCAGACCGGCAGCGGACTGTGGGCGAAGTTGGGTACGAATCCGAAGTAGTCCGGTGGGGCGGTCGGATCCAGGGTGGCCGCCACCGGTACCGGATCGGCACTGGTCCGGGCGGCCGGCACCACCGCTCCCGGTGCCTGGCCGGTGTCGGTCTCCCCGCTGGTCCCGTGCTGTCGTCTGGCCTGCTCCGCCCGGGCCGCCCGGCTCGCCGCGAACCTCTTGAACATGACCGCACCCCTTCCCGGGAGATCAGCTCGACGGGGACCGCTCCGTCCGCCAGCGGCCGGAGTTCCGCGCCGCCGCCGAGGTGGGCCGGCGACCTCAAGCCCGACCGGTCCGCCCCGACCCGCCCGCTAAGCTGCTGACGATCCGTAAGCAGTCAACCGCTTACGGCCAGTGTTGGATACGGTCGCCAGCTTGGTGAAAACGTTTCGAATCTCGAACTGGCACGCCCGAATGCTGCGGCTGGGTGACCGTCAGTGCGTGGGGCGGCCGGGTCCGGCGGGGAGGCGCCGGCCGGGCTCGGGCTGGCAGACCGGGCACCAGTAGGTGACCCGCTCGCCCTGGTCCTGCTTCCGGATCGTCGAGCCGCATCGGCGGCACGGCTCGGACCGCCGGCCGTAGACGTAGCTGGTCCGGCCCCGGTGCAGCGACCCGGTCGTACTCTGCGTCCAGCGTCCCCGGTTCGCCATCAGCAGCCGGTGCGCCAGGGCCACCATGCCGGGCAGATCCGGTACCTCCCGGACCGGTGTCCACGGCGACACCCCGCGCAGGAACAGCAGCTCGGACTTGTAGAGGTTGCCGATCCCGGCAAGATTGGTCTGGTCGAGCAGCGCCTCGGCGATGCTCCGGGCCGGCTGGGCGGCAAGCCGCCGTACCGCCTCGGTCGGGTCCCAGTCCGGCCCGAGGAGGTCAGGTCCGAGATGCCCGACCAGCGACGGTTCCTCGGCGGTCGGGATCAGGGCCAGATCGTGCAGGTGATAGCCGACCGCAACCGCGTCGGCCGTACGCAGTACCACCCGGATGGTATGCGCGGGCCGGGCCGCCCAGCGCTCGCCCGGGGCGTACGCCCGCCAGGCGCCGTCCATCCGCAGGTGGGAGTGCAGGGTGAGCAGCCCGTCGCCGTCCGGGACGCGCTGCACGTCGCCGTCCTGGGCGCGCAGCCTGTCGCCGTCCTGGGCGCGCAGCCCGTCGCTGTTCGGGACGCGCAAGCGCAGCAGCAGGTGCTTGCCCCGGGCGGCCGACTCCAGCACGGTGGCGCCGGTCAGGTCGGCGGTGGCCAGTTGTGGTACCCGGAAGTCGGTGGCGGTCAGCCGGTCACCGGCGAGGGCGCGGTGCAGCGCACGGGCGGTGTTCCAGACGGTGTCGCCTTCGGGCACCCGTCCATCCTCTCCCAGCCGTACCGCGTCCGGCACCGCACGCGCCGGACGATCCGCAGGTCGCCGGCCTGCCGTCACCGGCGTCGCCGGATCAGGATTGGAGATCGCGGGACAGAACGGACACCAGGTGTGGAACAGGCGTGATCCTGTTCCCCACGGACGCGCGCCCGACGCTCCTTGGCGAACCGAAGCTGACTGGACCGACCGCCACTCGCCCCTCGCCGCGATGTCCCGAACGAGCATCGTGGCTCAGAGTCACGATCGTGACTCTGAGCCACGACCCTGAAAAGAGGAATGCCTTCCCGCCGGTCAGCCGTCGCCCGACCTGCGGTCAATCGACGGCCTGGTTCGCGGCGGCGAACATCTACCGGGTCGGACCGGCCGGCCCGACCGCCGATCGTCGCCAGCGTTCGGAGACCGATCACCGGTGTACCGTCCAAGGTGGGTGGGCGCCGGAGTAGCGGCGACCGCCCCGCCACCCAGACCGCTACCTGGGAGCACAGCATGGACGCCAGCAGGCTGCCAACCATGACCGTCGGCCAGCGGATCAAGTTCCATCGAGAACGCGCTGGCAAGACGCGGGCTGTCCTCGGAGGACTCGTGGGCCGCTCGGCGGAGTGGGTGAAGGCCGTCGAGACTGGTCGGCTCCTCCCTCCCCGACTGCACATGCTCAGCCAGGTCGCGAAGGCCCTGCGCGTCGACCTGGCGGCACTGGCGACGCCGGACGAGCCGGTCGCGGTGAGCGTCGGCCCTGGCCATGCCCATCTCCCGGCGGTGCGTGAAGCGCTGAATCGGTGGCCGGTCGCACTCGACGCCGAGCCGCCGCCGCTTGACCACATCCGCGCTCGCCTCGACAGCGCGTGGCGGGCTCGCCATGCCGCGCCGGATCACCGGACCGTGGTCGGCGCACTCCTGCCGGGCCTGATCCGCGACGCCCAGCACGCCACTCGGGCGACCCGTGGCGACCAACGACGGCAGGCGCAGGCGAGCCTCGCTGACGCACTGGGCCTGACGCAGATGTTCCTGGCCTACCAGCCGGCCGGCGATCTGCTCTGGCGGACGGTTGACCGGGCGATGTTGGCCGCGCAGGAAGCGGACGATCCGCTGGCCTTGGCCGGTGCGACGTGGTTCGCGGCGGCGGCCCACCGCGACACCGGTGACTGGGACACCGCGATGGCCATCACCTTGGACACGCTGGCGGCGGTGAAGCCGGCGCTGCCCGACGCGTCCGACGATCTCTTGGCGATGTCGGGCGCCCTTCAGGTTGAGGCTGCGCTCACAGCCGCGCGATCGGGCGAGGCCGGCAGGGCGTGGCACCATCTGGACATCGCGGCGAGGGTGGCGAAACGGCTGCCGGATACCTTCTACCAACGCTGGTCCAGCTTCAGCAAGGTCATGATGGCCCCGCACGCCGTCACCGTGGAGGTCGAGTTGCGCAAGGCCGGGCAGGCGCTGCGCCACGCGGACCGGTCGGACCCCAACGCCATCCCGTCTCGGCCACGCCGAGCACGTCACCTGATCGAGGTGGCTCGCGGTCACCACCTGCGCAACGACACCGCAGCCACGGTGGGCACCCTGGACCTGGCGTACGAGACGGCCCCGGAGACGATTCGCTACAACGGACACGCGCGGTCGATCGTGCTGGAGATGATCGAGGGCTCCGGCCCCCATCGCCGCCGTGCCCACGATCTCGCCGTGAAGGTCGGCCTCGCGCACTAGGGGTACGAACCCTACCTCTTTCCGCTTTCGTCGCATCTACGTTCGGTAGTCAACTGGATGCGGCGGGGCGCCAATCTGAGCTCTGTCGCAGCCAGATCACCCGGACCGGGGCCGACGCCGTCGGTCCTGTGCCGGTGCCGATCAGGTTGAGAGTGGCGCTCCGCGACTGGATCTCCGGGGCGCCACGGCCCAGGAGGTGGTACGGCGGTGGATCCCATAGACCGATGGTGGGCCGACCTTCAGCTCGAACAGCAGCATCGCGACGGTGGCCGGTGCCCGGAGTGCGCGCCCCGGGGCGGTTGCCTGGCGCTGCTGGCCGTCGTTCGCCGTCGGGCCGACACCCAGACGACCGGCATCCGGCACGGCCTCGGGCGGCTCGGGTGATCCGGCTGGTACGGCGCTGGCTGGCCGTGGAGTGGCCGATCCCGGTCGACCGCGTCGTCGCCCGCCTGGTCCTCGGCCGGCACGCGCTGCGGGAGTGCGTCCACTGCGGGCCGGACGGCTGCCCGCTCTGGTCGTGGGCGGCCGAGGTGCACCGCCGGGAACACGCGGTCCGGGTACTGCTCGGCGGCACCCTGCCGGCCCAGGTAACGGCCGGGGACGTCCGCGCGGCGCTGGACCGGCTTCGGTGAACGGCCACGAGAGTGCCCCGGGGCTGGCCGCTGACTGGGCCTGGGCCACCATCACCAACCACGCCGAGGGCCGGCACTGCGGCGGCTGTCGGGGCACCTGGTGCCCGACCGCCGAGTGGGCGCTGTGGGTGGTCATCACCGACCGGATCGTGCCGGTCGACCGCCGGCAACTCGTCACCGTGGTGGCCCGGCAGGTGATGCTCGCGCACTGGCCGCGCACCGTGGACGGCTGCCGGCCGTGCGGACTGCCGAACTGTGGCCGGATCGAACTCGCCGGCACGTGGCTGGAGGTCGTCGGCGACGACACGGTGCCGGACAGCGTAAGAATCCTGCGGTCGACACCGACGGACGAGGAGTTGCGCCGGATCACCGGAATGGGCGGGCCTCCCAGCACACCCGATCCCTGATCAGACGGCGCCCGCAGCGCAGGTTATCTGCAATTGTGCGACCTGTCCTGGCGTCGGGCCACGACCCGGGCAGGCTGTCGGTGCGGTGAGACCGCCGGCCGCCGGCCACGGCTGTGCCCACCGGATGGGACGGCGGCGCGGAAGCGTACGCGTCCTACCGCCGTCCACCCTTCGTCAGGGCAACTCCTCGGGACGGGGCTGGCGGACCGCATCCTGGTAACGCGGGTGGCTCGCGTTGTAGATGGCGTAGTTGAGCCGGGCGTCTGCCAGGCTCAGGTCACCGTTCGGGCCGCCCCGGGGGGTGCCGGCATTCTGTTCCGTGGAACCGTCGTCGGTCCAGAAGCAGATCGGGCAGGTACCGCCGCCGGTCCGGTGCGCGCAGCACAGGCAGACGGCGACATCGATCGAGTGTTTCCCCACACCGGTAAGCATTTCACAGCAGCCCGGCACGGGCACAGTAGACAGTTTTACCATTCCGCCCGCCCCGCCGGCCGAAATTTCACACCGCGCGACACCC
The DNA here is from genome assembly GCF_016862915.1 of Plantactinospora endophytica. Lineage (GTDB taxonomy): Bacteria > Actinomycetota > Actinomycetes > Mycobacteriales > Micromonosporaceae > Plantactinospora > Plantactinospora endophytica. The sequence goes on from NZ_BONW01000005.1 coordinate 161,983, forward strand.
GAACGGACCGGTACGCCGGTCAGCCGTACCGCTTACTCCAGCCGCAGCACGTCGCCCGGGGTGACGCCGAGCAGTTCGTCCGCCCGACCGCCGTTCACCGCGACCGCCAGTTGGTCGGCCGAGTCCGGATAGACGACGAGTCCGCCGGGCGGGGCGTCGCCGAAGGTGTCGCCCCGGCCCGCCGGGTGCCCGCCGATCCGGACGACCGGGCCGAGCCGCCGAAGCGCGGAGCCGGTCGCGGCGAGCTGGACGTTGCCGAAGTGGTCGACGGTCAGTACCTCGGCCTCCAGCCAGCCGTCGCCCTCCCTGACGACGGGTTCGGGCAGCCGCAGCAGGCTTGCCGGGTCGACCGCCGGCCCGGCGTCGGCCAGCGGCGCCCCCAGCGCGAACCGGGCGGCGGCCGGGGCGAAGATGTCCCGACCGTGGAAGGTGCGCGACGGTGCGGGAAACCATTCCACACTGGTCAGCTCGACCGCCTCGGTGATCCCGCCGAGCACCGACGCGGCCCGGAGGAGCAGCCCGTTGTCCGGGCCGACCAGCAGCCCACCGGGCGTACGCAGGGCGACGCCGCGCCGCGCGGTGCCCACCCCGGGATCGACCACCGCCACGTGTACGGCCGGCGGCAGGTGCCCGACGGTCTGGGCCAGCACGGTCGCGCCCCGGGCGACGTCGCCGGCCGGCACCAGGTGGCTGACGTCGATCACCCGGACGGCCGGCGCGATCCGGGCCACCACCCCGTGGCAGGCCGCCACGAAGCCGTCGGAGAGGCCGTAGTCGGTGGTCAGGCTGAGCCATGCGTAACCGGGCACAGCCGCAACGGTAGCCCGGCCGGTGGATCGCCGTCGGCGCAGGTCAGCCCGGCGACGGGCGGTCGGGGGTGGGTCAGCCCCGGTGGGTGGGTCAGCGCTCGTCGGTGCGGTCGACGAGATCCGGGCTACCCTCGGCCGGGCCGCCGGTCGGGTCCAGCCGCAGTTCCAGTCGCAGTTCGTCGTGCAGCGGGATGCCGTCGGTGCCGACCGTCGGGATGCTCGGCTTGAGCAGCCGGGCCCGGTCCACCGCGCCCGGGTCGACGGCGACGATCCGCAGGCCGCGCCGCTGGTAGAAGCGGAGGGCGCGGAGGTTGTCGTTGCTGGTGATCAGCCAGACCCGGTCCGCCCGGTGTGCCCGCGCCGTCTCCGCCGCGCCGGCCAGCAGCGCCGTACCGACGCCGTTGCCGGAGTTGTCGGCGACGATGCTGACCACCTCCAGGGCGGTGCCGGCCAGGTGCCAGGCCAGGGTACCGAGCAGCGCCCCGGTGCCGTCGACGGCGATCAGGGTGGGCAGCTCGCGCAGGTCGTACCGGACGTCGTGGGCGATCACGTACGGGCCGCCCCACGTCCGGTCGTGCAACGCGTCCACGGCGGCCCGGTCGGCCGGCCCGGCCGGGCGTACCAGCACTTGGGACACGGGCAGCTCCTCGTTCGCGGTGGGCGGTCGGGACGGCGCTGAGTGATCGGCGCTGAGTGGTCGGCGGTGGGCGGTGGTGTCAGGCGTCGTCGGCCTTGCCGAGTCGCCAGTAGCCCATGAAGGCGACCGACTCGCGGTCGAGACCGCGCTCGGAGACGAGGTGCCGGCGCAGTGTCCGGATCACACTGGACTCGCCGGCCAGCCAGGCGTAGTGGCCGCCACCCGACAGGCCCACCGGGACCTCCCACAACTCGTCGTCCACGTCCACGGCATCGGCCGGGGCGTCCGCCGGAGCCGGTCCGTCGGCCGGGAGGAGCCGTTCGGCGGCGGCCCGGACCGCCGGAACCAGCAGGCTGCCGTGGGTCGCGCCGGACCGGGGCAGCCAGGTCACGGTCACCAGCGGCGGTGCCGGCAGATCGAGTACGTCCGCCGGCTCCGGTACCTCCAGCAGTACCTCGCCCCGGCTGTGTGCCGGCAGCCGCTCGACGATGCCGGCGATCGCCGGTACCGCCGTCTCGTCCCCGGCGAGCAGTAGCGTACGGCCGGCGAGTGCGGGCTGGAACTCGCGCCCGCCGTGGTCGCCGAGGTAGCCGTGGTCCGGACCCATCAGCACGATCCGGTCACCCGGGGCGGCGGCCAGCGCCCAGCGGGCGGCCGGCCCGTGTGCGCCGTACGGGCCGCCGTCGGGATGCAGCACGATGTCGACGTCGACCTCGCGGACCTCCCGGCGTACCGCCCGGGTGGTGTAGGTGCGGAACGGGTTGCGCAGTTCGGTGGGGAGGGCGCGCCAGCGCGGGTACCAGTCGGTGCCGTCCGGCAGGTGCCGGAAGCCGTGTACCGGGATCGGGAAGACGAGTTTGATCCGCTGGTCGTACCCGGGGTCGGCGAACGTGTCGAAGTCGTCCCCGGTGAAGGTCACCCGGAGGAAGCACGGGGTCAGCCGCTGCACCCGGGCGACCTCGGCCGGGAAGAGCCGCCACGGGGCGACGAGCGACGGGGCGGTGGAAACCTCGGTCATCGGGCCAACCTCTCGGTACGCGACGCCCGGCGGACTCGACGCGCCCGGCGTGTCGTTAGGTTAGCCTAACCTGGCTCGAAAGTCAGTGCTTGATCGGGTCCGGAACCGTCCCCGGCGCTGCGGTGACCCGCTCGTCCCAGTCGATCCGGTAGTCGAACTGCCAGGCCATCCGCTCCGGCTTGACGAACCGCATGGCCAGCGGCATCAGCAGGTCCCGCAGCAGTCGGCCGACCGGCCCGGCCGCCTTGTCCCGGTTGGTACGCGCACCTGCCGCGATGACCCGCTCCACCCGCGACCGGCGCAGTTGCTCGTACGCGCCGAACGCCGCCGGATGCGGCAGATCGCGCAGGCAGCGGGCGAGCTGCACGGCGCTCTCCACGGCGAGCGAGGCGCCCTGGCCGGAACTGCTGGACGGGGCGTGCGCCGCGTCGCCGACGAGTACCGAGCGACCCCGGCTCCAGACCGGCACGCTGGGCAGATCCTCCATCGGGCCGACGACCAGCAACTCCTCCGGTGCGGTCCGGCGCAACAGCGACAGCGCCGGCGTACGGTCGTCGTCGGCGAACGCCTCGCGCAGCACCGCCAGCCACCGCTCGGGGCTGGTCTGCCGCGCCTCGGCCGCAGTCAGCGGAGCCCGGTGCGGCAGGTTGACGAACCAGCCGCCGCTACCGTCGTCGAGGACCTGGTAGCCGAGGAAGGCCCGCTTGCCGAAGACCATGTGCATCTTGTCGTCGGTCGGGGCCAGTCCGGTCTCGGCGAGCTGTGCGCCGAAGCTGACCAGGCCGGTGTAGCGCGGTCGGGGCGCTGCCGGGTCGAGCAGCGCACGGGTGGCGGACCGCAGGCCGTCGGCACCGACCAGGACGTCGGCGCTGGCCCGCGTACCGTCGGAGAAGTGCGCCGTGACGGCGTCCGCCGTCTCGGTGATGTCCACCAGCCGGCGGCCGTGCTCGATCCGGACGCCCCGGCGGGTCGCCTCGGCGTAGAGCGCCCGGTAGAGGTCGGGCCGCCAGACGAACAACATCTGTGGCAGGCCGGGCGGGCTGCCGAACTCGGCGAGCCGCCGGCCGGTCGCGTTCTGGATCACCATTCCCGCCATCGGTACGCCGACCTCGCCGACGACCGCGTCGGCGTCGAGCACGGCGAGCGCGTTCAGTCCGTTGGGTGCGATGCTCAGGCCGCCACCGATCCCGTCGGCAGTGTCCCGGTGGGCCTCGTACACGACGGCCTCGATGCCGGCCCGGTGCAACGCCATCGCGGCCACCGGTCCGGCGATACCGCCGCCGATGACCAGCGCGGTACGGGTGCTCTGCGTCATGATCTCCTCTTTCGTTCCCGGGCTCGTTCCTGGGTTCGTTCCCGGGCTCGTGTCTCGGGTGGCTCACGGGGTGGGCTCGCCGTGGAACTCGGCCCACAGCCGGCTCCAGCCGGTCGCCGGGTCGGTGATCTGGCCGAGAAGCCGTTCGACGAACGACGACTCCGCCTCCAGCAGCGCGAGCCGGTATTCCTCCTCGACCAGGAACAGCCCTGGTACGCCCCCGGCCAGCGCCCCGTCGACCAGGGCGCGGATCTCGGTGCGTTGTGTGGCGAGCAGTTCCAGCCGGCGGCGCAACAGCGGGATCACCTCGCTGGGCGGCAGCGCCCCGATCAGCGACAGCGCGGCGACGAACTGCGGGTACTCGTGTCGGGGCTGCTCGACGAGGTCGTGCAGCCAGTCGCGTAACTCGGCCCGGCCGGCGTCGGTCAGCGCGTACACCGTGCGTTCCGGACGCTGCCCCTCGCGGTTGGTCTCCTGCGCCGCGATGAAGCCGGCCCTGGCCAGTTGCTGGACCACCATGTAGAGCGAGCCGTGGTTGAACTTGATGCTGCGGTCGTCGCCGTTGTCGCGCAACGTTCGACTCAACTCGTACGGGTGCATCGGTCGCTGGCTCAGGTAGGAGAGCACGGCGAGCCCGAGCAGGTTGCCGACCTTCCGTTTCGTGGTCATTCACGTCTCCGCGTCAGGACGCGGGCTGCTGACACGGCCCGCGTCGAGCTGCGCGGCGGTCAGCCGAAGTGCGCCGGGTCGGCCACGCTGGGCGGCCGGCCCTCGCGGTGCGCCCGCCGCAGGTCGCCCCAGTATTCCCGGGAGAACATCGCGGTCAGCACGGCGAGGCCGCTCCGTCGGGTCCGCACCTCGGCGTGTCGGAGTGTCCCGGTGAGCACGATCCGCCGGTCGCCGGTCACCTGCGGCCGTTCCGGATCCGTCACCCGGGACCGGCCGCTCCGGCGCAGGTCCCAGTCGTCGATCGTGGCGTCGTCCGGTACGAGCAGGGTCAGTGTGGCGTGCTCCAGGTCGGTGGTGATCCGGATGTCGCCGGCCGGGATCCGTGGCGACCGCAGGTCGAGTATGGCGACGCCACGGTGTGCGCGTACCTCGAACTCGCGGCTGGTCGTCCAGTGGCCGAGCCGCTTGGTCACGGTGCGTTGGGCGGAGATTCGGACCGGGGTGTCGGTGCTGGTCTGTGTGGTGGACATGTGGGTGCTGCCTCTCCGTCTCGGGCGGCCTAGTTGATGGCCAGCTCTAACTATCCAGCACTGAATAGTCAGTGTCAACTATTCTGCGGACACGCGGAGGCGCCGACCTGCGGGTCATGGCCGGGTGATGTTGCCGGCGGAGGTGTCCGGCCCGGTCAGCCGCGCAGCCGCAGGCCGCGTGGGGTGGTGCGGAAACCGGCGGCGGTGAGCGCCTCACGCAGCGGCGACGCGTGCACCGAGGCACCGTCGGCGCGTTCCACCGCCAGCGCGCCGAGCGCGCCGGAGCCGACAGCCGAGGCGAGCGCCTGGGCGGCGTCGGCCAGTTGCCCGGGATCGTCCACGAAGGAGAGCAGGGTCCGGCCGCCGCGCTCGACGTAGAGCACGAGTTCCCCGCCGACCAGCACCACCAGGGCACCCGCCTTCCGGCCCGCCCGGTGCCCGGTCGCCGTACCGCCGGCTCTGGCGCCGGTCGGCGTGCTGCCCGCTCTTGTGCCGGTCGGGGTGCTGCCCGCTCTTGTGCCGGTCGGGGTGCTGCCGGCTGCCGGGCCGGTCGGGGCGGTGGGCCGGGTGTGCAGCGTGCCGCCGGTCGGGCGGTTGTCGCCGAGCGTGCCGTCGCCGGAGTCGACCACCCGGGCCGGCCAGGGCAGTGCCGCGCCGTACGGGTTGGCCGGGTCGGTGGCGGCCAGCACCCGGGCTCCGCCGGACCGACGGCGCAACTCGTCGGGCTCGGTGAGCGCCCGCAGCCGGTCCACCGCGCCGGGTACGGCGAACTGGGCGGCGCCGAGCCCTTCCACGAAGTACCCCCGGCGGGCCGCTCCGCGCTCCTCCAGCGCGGCCAGCACCGGATAGACGGCGGCGAAGCCCCCGGAGACCCCCTCGGCGACCACCGCGCCCCGGGTCACCACCCCGTGCCGTTCCAGCAGTACGTCAGCGAGCGCGGCAGCCCGTCGGGTCGGGTCGGTGTCCCGGTCGGGGAGCCGGGACCAGCGCCCGGCAACCGTCGGCGGCCCACCCCGGGCCGGCAGCGCCGCTCGGCCCGGCCGCCGGTAACGGGTGCGCGGCGCGCTGGTACGCGGCCGGTGCGCGCCCCCGCCGCCGAGCGCGGCACGCAGCGGCGCCAGGGTGTCGTTGGTCAACCAGCCGGCCCAGACCAGCTCCCACAACGCCTCGACCAGCGTCGCGTCGTCGACCGGTCCGGCGGCGGAACCCACACCCCACCCGTCGGCGCCGGCACCGACGCCCCGCTCGTCGGTGGCCGGACCGACGGTCCGCGCCCCGTCGGTGGTCGGACCGATGCCGCGCGCACCATCGACGGTCGGGCCTGTGCTCGGTGCCCCGTCGACCGTCGGGCCGGTGAGCCGCCCGGCGGTGGCGATCCGTTCGGCCAGGGATCGGAAGAACAGCGCCTGGCCGTCGCCGAGTGCGGCCAGCACCGCCTCGTGCAGCGGGGTCAGCGCCAGCGCCTCGTCCGGCGGCGGCAGCAGCAGGGCGGCGGTGTCGGCGTAGGCCAGCGTGACCCAGCCGTCGCCCCGGCCGATCGCGCCGGACCCGGCCCACACCACCTCGCCACTGGCACAGAGTTCGTCGAGGTAGGCCGGCGAGTAGTCGGCCACCCGGCCGGGCAGGACCAGGCTCTCCAGCGCGGACGCCGGCACGGCCGCACCCTGCAACTGCTCGACCACGGCGGCGACCGCCTCGACGCCCCGGGCCGCCGCGCCGACCTGCTGCCAGCGGGGCAGGAAGGTGGCCAGCGCCTGGGCCGGTACCGGCTCGATCTCCCGGCGCAACGCCGCCAGGGAACGGCGGCGGAGCAGCCGCAGCACCTCCGCGTCGCACCACTCGGGGCCGGCGCCGGTCGGCGAGAACTCGCCGGAGACCACCCGCCCGTCGGCGCCGAGCCGGCGCAGCGTCTGTTCCACCACGAAGACCCCGAGCCCGAACCGGGCCGCACAGGTGGTCGCGGCGAAGGGACCGGAGGTCCGGGCGTACCGGGCGACGAGGTCGCCGAGCGGGTCGGCGACCGGTTCCAGGTACGCCTGCGGTACGCCCACCGGCAGGGCCACGCCGAGCGCGTCGGCGTACCGGCCGGCGTCCTCGACACCGATCCAGCGCTCCTGCCCGGCGACCCGTACCCGGAGGATCCGCCGGGCGTCGGCCAGCCCGGTCAACCAGTCCGGCGCGACCCCGCGCTCGGTCAGCTCGGCATCGGAGAGGTCACCGAGTAGCCGGAGCAACTCGACGACGTCCTCGGCGTCCCGGGCCCGACGCTGGTCGGTCAGCCACCGCAACTGTCGCTCGGTCTCGGCCACCACCCCGGGATCGAGCAACTCCCGCAGGTCGACCCGGCCGAGCAGCTCGCCGAGCAGAGCCGAGTCCAGCGCCAGCGCGGCGGCCCGCCGCTCGGCCAGCGGGGCGTCGCCCTCGTAGAGGAACGCGCCGACGTACCCGAAGAGCAGCGAACGGGCGAACGGCGACGGCCGGGGCGTCTCCACCTCGACCAGCCGGACCTTGCGGGCCGCCACCTCGCGCATCAGCGCCACCAGGCCGGGCAGGTCGAAGACGTCCTGGAGGCACTCCCGGGCCGCCTCCAGGGTGATCGGGAAGTCGGCGTATTCCCGGGCGACGTCGAGCAGTTGGGCGGCCCGCTGGCGCTGCTGCCAGAGCGGCTGGCGACGGCGCGGATCGCGACGGGGCAGCAGCAGGGCGCGGGCGGCACACTCCCGGAACCGGGCGGCGAACAGCGCCGACCCGCCCACCGACTCCTCGACCAGGGCGGCGATCTCGTCCGGGTCGAAGGCCACCAGCTCGGCGCCGGGCGGGTCGTCGGCGGTGTCGGGCAGCCGGACGACGATGCCGTCGTCGGAGGGTACGACCTGGGCGTCCACGCCGTAGCGTTCGGCGAGCCGGCGGGCGATGGCCAGCGCCCACGGGCCGTTGACCCGGGCGCCGAGCACGCAGTGCACCGCCAGCCGCCAGTCGCCCAGCTCGTCGCGGAAGCGCTCCACCAGCACCGTCCGGTCGTCCGGCACCGATCGGGTGGCGTCCTGCTGCTCGCGCAGGTACGCCACCAGGTTGCCGGCGGCCCAGTCGTCCAGTCCGCCGGACCGCAGCGCGGTGCGGGCCGCCTCGTCGTCGGCCCGGACCAGTCCGCGCAGCCGGCTGCCGAGCGCCCGGCCCAGCTCGACCGGCCGGCCGAGCTGGTCGCCCTTCCAGAACGGCATCCGGGCCGCCTGGCCGGGGGCGGGCGAGACCAGCACCCGGTCCGGGGTGATGTCCTCGATCCGCCAGGACGACGAGCCGAGCAGGAAGACGTCGCCGACCCGGGACTCGTAGACCATCTCCTCGTCCAGCTCACCGACCCGGGCAGCGCGCTCGGCGCCGGCCAGGAAGACCCCGAACAGTCCCCGGTCGGGGATGGTGCCGCCGCTGGTCACCGCCAGCCGCTGCGCGCCCGGTCGACCGGTGAGCAGGTCGGCGGCCCGGTCCCAGACCAGCCGGGGACGCAGCTCGGCGAAGGCGGTCGACGGATAGCGCCCGGAGAGCATGTCGAGTACGGCGTGCAGGGCCGAGTCGGGCAGCTCGGCGAAGGGCGCGGCGCGACGGACCAGGGCGGTGAGGTCGCCGAGCCGCCACTCGTCCAGGGCGACCATCGCGACGATCTGCTGGGCGAGCACGTCCAGCGGGTTGCGCGGATAGTGCAGCTCCTCGATGGCGCCGTCGGTCATCCGTTCCGCCACCACCGCGCAGGAGAGCAGGTCGCCCCGGTGCTTGGGGAAGACGACTCCCCGGGAGACCGCGCCCACCTGGTGCCCGGCCCGGCCGACCCGTTGCAGTCCGGCGGCGACGCTCGGCGGCGCCTCGATCTGCACGACCAGGTCGACGGCGCCCATGTCGATGCCCAGTTCGAGGCTGGAGGTGGCGACCACCGCCGGCAACTGGCCGGACTTGAGCGCCTCCTCGATGTGCCTGCGCTCCTCCCGGGAGACGCTGCCGTGGTGTGCCCGGGCGATCACCGGCGCCGCTCCGCCCGCCGCACCGGACTGCGCCATGATCTCCGCCGGCAGCCGGGGCGGCGTTGCCGGCCGGAGCGGCCCGGGGCGCTCGCGGTCGGCCCTGGTCGCGGGGTCGGGGGCCAGCTCGGCCTCGTCGGCGGCCAGCTCGTTGAGCCGGGCACAGAGCCGTTCCGCCCCGCGCCGGGAGTTGGTGAAGACGATTGTCGACCGGTGCGACCGGACCAGTGCGTAGACCCGCTCCTCGACCGCCGGCCAGATCGACGCCCGGCGGGGTGTGCCCGGCTCGTCGTCCGGCGCCTCCTGCTCGTCGAGCCGGGTCATGTCCTCGACCGGCACCTGCACGCTGACCTCGATGGTCTTGGCGGTCTCCGGCTGGACGACGGTCACCGGTCGGGCGCCGCCGAGGAAGCGTGCGGTGGCGTCGATCGGGCGCACGGTGGCGGAGAGCCCGATCCGCTGTGCCGGGGCGGGGAGCAGGGCGTCCAGCCGCTCCAGGGAGAGCGCCAGGTGGGCGCCGCGCTTGGTGCCGGCCACCGCGTGCACCTCGTCCACGATCACCGTCTGCACCCCGCGCAGCGAGTCCCGGGCGGCGGAGGTGAGCAGCAGGAACAGCGACTCCGGTGTGGTGATCAGGATGTCCGGCGGGGTACGCGCGAACGCCCGGCGCTCGTCGGCCGGGGTGTCCCCGGTCCGCATCCCGACGGTGATCTCGGGCGGCGGGAGGTCCAGCCGGGCCGCCGCCTGCCGGATCCCGGTGAGCGGAGCGCGCAAGTTACGTTCGACGTCGACGGCGAGCGCCTTCAGCGGGCTGACGTAGAGCACCCGGCAGCGTTGCCGGGGATCGGCCGGGACCGGCTCGCGGGCCAGCCGGTCCAGCGACCAGAGGAAGGCCGCCAGGGTCTTGCCGGAGCCGGTCGGTGCGACCACCAGGGCGTTGCGGCCGGCACCCACCGCCCGCCAGGCCCCGGCCTGGGCATCGGTGGGTGCGGCGAAGGCGGCGGCGAACCACTCCCGGGTCGCCGCGCCGAACGTCGCCAGCACATCGCTCACCGACCCATGGTGCCCGGTCGGTCCGACAGGTTCACCGGAACGGATGTCCGCATGCCCGGTTGATCGTTGTTTTCGCCTGAGATGAGGGCTAAGTCTCACTTAACTGCTTGCGAATGATGTGCAACCTACAGTAACTTCTCCGAAACCCAAGCTCGGCACAAGGGGGTCCGGATGACCAGCGTCCCGCGCGACGTCCCGGCCGCCACGGACGTGCTGACCCGTCGGGTCGAGACCTACCTGACCGTGGCGCGGGCCAAGCTGCGCGGCAACGACCTCGATCTCGCCGAGCGGCTCGCCGACTCCCTGCGACAACTCGTCGCCGCCACCGCCACCGCCAGCGCGGCGGACCGGGCCCGGGTCCGGGCCGCCGTGCACGCACTGGTGCTGCGCCGCGAGGCGCACGGACGGGTGCTGCCCCGGCGCTCCCTCGCCACCGCCCAGCAGGTGATCAACCAGGTGGTCCGGCAGCTCGGCCGCGCCGACCTGGCGGTGCCGTCCACACCGGACGTCTCCGGCGACACCGCCGGGCCGACACCTGCCGCCGGCAACGCCACCCCCGCCGTCTGCGACCGGGATCCCACGCACCCGGTCGACTCGCCGTGCACCGTCGGGTGACAACCGGCACCGCCTTCCGGCCGGCCTGACCGGCTGGTCCTGAAACGTCGACTCGCCGTGCACCGTCGGGTGACAACCGCCGTCCTCGGCCAGGCCCGGCCTGGCGGGTAGACCGCCGAGCCACCGCCGGCCCCGGCACGTCCGAAGCCGCGGCACCGCCCTCCGGACGGCCTGACCGGCGCCGCCGAGCGGCGCGCATGATCGCCGACCCGCGCCCCACTCGGGTGGATTCGGGCAATTCTCCGCGTCGGGCCGGAACTGTGTCGTCTGATCTGTCTGGGTCCACGTCCTCGGGCCGGGCCATGCCGACACCTTCCTGGAGTACGGATGCTGATGCTGCTGGCGCTGCACCTGGTGGCTGCGGCGCTGGCACCCGCGTTGGTGCGCCTGTGGGGCCGGTGGGCCTTTCTGCCGCTGGCGCTCGCCCCGGCCGCCGCGTTCGGCTGGGCGCTCGGGTACGCCGGCACGATCGGCAACGGCACGCCGGTCGTCGAGACGTACCGGTGGGTGCCGGAACTCGGCCTCGACCTGGCGCTCCGGGTCGGCACCCTGTCCTGGCTGCTGGTCCTACTGGTCGGCGGGATCGGCGCGCTGGTACTCGTCTACTGCGTCCGCTACTTCGCCGCCGGTGAGCCCGACCTCGGCCGGTTCGCCGCCGCGTTCGTCGGCTTCGCCGGTGCCATGCTCGGCGTGGTGGTCGCCGACGACCTGCTGCTGCTCTACATCTTCTGGGAGCTGACCAGCGTCTTCTCCTACCTGCTGATCGCACACCACTGCGAGCAGCCGGCCAGCCGGCGCGCGGCGACGCAGGCGCTGCTGGTGACCACCCTCGGCGGCCTGGTGATGCTGATCGGCTTCGTCATGCTCGGCCAGCACGCCGGCACGTACCGGTGGTCGGAGATCGCGGCCCGGCCACCGCCGTCCGGCGGCTATCTCGGGCTCGCGGTGGTGCTGATCCTCATCGGCGCGTTGAGCAAGTCGGCAATCTTCCCGACCAGCTTCTGGCTGCCGGCCGCGATGGCCGCACCGACCCCGGTCAGCGCCTACCTGCACGCCGCCGCGATGGTGAAGGCCGGCGTCTACCTGGTCGCCATGCTCGCCCCGGCGTACGCGGACGTCGGCCCGTGGCGCCCGCTCGTCTACGTCGCCGGGGTCGTCACCATGCTGGCCGGTGCCTGGGCGGCGCTGCGCCAGGTCGACCTGAAGTTGCTGCTGGCGTACGGCACGGTCAGCCGGCTCGGGCTGCTGGTCGTACTCCTCGGGACCGGCACCCCGGACGCCGCGCTCGCCGGCGCCGCGATGCTGCTCGGGCACGCGCTGTTCAAGGCGGCCCTGTTCCTGGTGGTCGGGATCGTCGACCGGCGGGCCGGCACCCGGGACCTGACCGTGCTGTCCGGGCTGTGGCGGCGGATGCCGCTGGTCTGCGTCGCCGCCGTCCTCGCGGCGGCGTCGATGGCCGGAGTGCCACCGCTGTTCGGGTTCGTCACCAAGGAGGCGGCCTTCGCGGCGCTCGCCGACGATCCGCTGCTGCTCGCCGCGCTGCTGCTCAGCGCGACGCTCAGCACCGCCTACGCCACCCGGTTCGTCTGGGGCGCCTTCGCCGACCGGCCGGGCGCGGAACCGACCCCGACCCGGCCGGTCGAGGCCGTCCTGCTCGCCCCGGCCGGTCTGCTCGCGGTCGCCGGGCTGGTCCTGGGCGTACTGGCCGGGGCGGTGGGCGGGGCGCTCGCCGGATATCCCCGGATCTTCGGGACGATCGATCACCACCTGACGCTTCTGCCGGCGCCGGGGCTCGCCCTCGGGCTGTCGCTGCTGGCCCTCGTCGCCGGCCTGCTGCTCTTCGCGCTGCGTGGGCCGGTCGGCGCGGTGCAGGCCCGGCTGCGGGCGCCGGTGGACGGGGACAGTGTGTACCAGGCGCTGAGCCGAGGGCTGGACCGGTTCGCCGTACTGCTCACCGGCGCGACCCAGCGCGGTTCGCTGCCGCAGTACCTCGGCATCATCCTGCTGGCCGTGGTCCTGGTGCTCGGCGGCGCGCTGCTGCGCGGCCCGCGGCCGGAGCGGATCGGCGGCTGGGACAACCCGCTCCAGGCGGTCGTCGGGGCGGTGCTGGTGGTCGCGGCGGTGCTCACCGTACGGGCCCGGCGGCGGCTCGCCGCGGTGATCCTGGTCGGGGTCACCGGCTACTGCACCGCGATGCTCTTCGTGCTGCACGGAGCGCCCGACCTGGCGCTGGCCCAGTTCCTGGCGGAGACCGTCACCATCGTGGTCTTCGTACTGGTGCTGCGCAGGCTGCCGGCCCGGTTCTCGGTACGGCCGTTGCGGCGCAGCCGCTGGGCGCGGCTCGCCCTCGGGGTGGCGGTCGGGGTCGTGGTCGCCGGAACGGCCCTGGCCGCGACCGAGGCGCGGCGGGCACCGCCGGTCTCGGCCGAGTTCCCCGGGCCGGCGCGCTCCTTCGGGTACGGCCGCAACATCGTCAACGTGACCCTTGTGGACATCCGGGCCTGGGACACCATGGGCGAGATCGCGGTGCTGGTGGTGGCGGCGACCGGGGTGGCCAGCCTGATCTTCCAGCGTCGACGTGGCCCGGAGCGGCCCCGACGCGGTGACCTGCCCCCGCCGCCCGGGGCTGAGCGGGTCTGGCTGCGGGCCGGCCCGACCCTGCGGACCCGGCACCGCTCGATCGTCTTCGAGGTGGTCGTCCGGCTGATCTTCCACACGGTCGTGCTCTTCTCCATCTTCCTGCTCTTCGCCGGCCACAACGCCCCCGGCGGTGGTTTCGTCGGCGGTCTGGTGGCCGGGCTCGCGCTCGCGGTCCGTTACCTTGCCGGTGGCCGGCACGAACTCGACCAGGCGGCCCCGGTCGACGCCGGGGTGGTACTCGGCGTCGGCCTCTTCGTGGCGGTCGGCACCGGTCTGCTGGCCATGTCGACAGGTGGGGAGGTGCTGCGCAGCACGCTGCTGAAGCCGGAGCTGCCGCTGGTCGGCGACGTGCACCTGGTCACCTCGATCTTTTCGACATCGGCGTCTACCTGGTCGTGGTCGGCCTGGTGCTGGACGTCCTGCGCAGTCTCGGCGCGGAGGTGGACCGGCAGATCGAGGTGGAGGACGAGCCGACGACCGGGCTGCGTACCGACCGACCGGCGGGCCCGGCCCAGCAGGCGGCGACGGCATCGGCGCCGTCGGCGGGCGCGGCCGGGCCTGACTTCGGGTCGGCCGGTGCGGGCGGCACGGACTCCGGGGCGGACGGGACCGGTTCCGGGGCGGCCGGGGCGGAGGGGCGAGGATGAGGCCCAACCTGATCCTCGCGCTGGTTGTCGGGGTGCTGTTCGGCGCCGGGGTCGTCCTGCTGCTGGAGCGCAGCCTCAGCCGGGTGCTGATCGGCATCATCCTGCTCAGCAACGGCGGCAACCTGCTGCTCCTGTTGGGCGGCCGGGCGGGCGGGGCACCGATCCTCGGGATCACGCCGGAGTCGGAGATGAGTGATCCGTTGGCCCAGGCGATGGTGCTGACCGCCATCGTGATCACGCTCGGGCTGACCGCGTTCCTGCTGGCGATGGCGTACCGGAGTTGGCAGTTGACCGGGCACGACGAGGTACGCGACGACCCGGAGGACCGCCGGATCGTGCGCCGTGCGCAGCGGCGCGAACTCGCCGGCCCGGACGACAACACCGGCGAGGGGCCGTGGGTGCCACCCGGCGGCGTGTTGGGCACCGACCCGGAGCAGGTCGATCCGGAGCCGGCACCGCGCCGGTTGGACGGCGAGGCGGACGGGCGATGAGGTACCTGGTACCGCTGCCGGTGGTCGTTCCGCTGTTCGGCGCCGCGCTCACCCTGGTGCTGGCCCGCCGCCCGATGGCGCAGCGGGTGGGCAGTGTCACCGTCCTGGTGGTCACCCTCGTCGTCGCCGTCCTGCTGCTCTGGCAGGCGCACTGGGCAACCCCGCTGGTGGTGCACATCGGCGGCTGGCCGACACCGCTGGGGATCGTGCTGGTCGCCGACCAGTTGGCCGCGTTGATGCTGGTGGTCTCGGCGGCGGTGACGCTCTGCGTGCTGCTCTACTCGATCGGCGAGGACCAGGCGGATCCCGGCGAGCACGCCCCGGTGGTCATCTACCACCCGACCTATCTGGTGATGACCGCCGGCGTGACGAACTCGTTCCTCTCCGGTGACCTGTTCAGTCTCTTCGTCGGCTTCGAGATCGTGCTCGCGGCCAGCTACGTGCTGCTCACCCTCGGCGGCACCGAGGAGCGGATCCGGGCCGGCACCACGTACGTCGTGGTCGGCATCGTCTCGTCGATGATCTTCCTCACCTCGATCGGCCTGGTGTACGCGTCCACCGGAACGCTGAACCTCGCCCAACTGGTCGGCCGGCTGGACGCCCTGCCGGCGGACCTGCGGCTGGCGCTGCACGGCGTACTCCTGCTCGCCTTCGGTATCAAGGCGGCGGTCTTCCCGCTGGCGGCCTGGCTTCCGGACAGCTATCCGACCGCGCCGGCCCCGGTGACAGCGGTCTTCGCCGGCCTGCTGACCAAGATCGGCATCTACGCGATCATCCGCACCGAGACGCTGCTCTTCCCGGACGGCCGCGCCGCAGACCTGCTGCTGGTACTCGCCATGCTCACCATGCTGGTCGGCATCCTGGGCGCCGTCGCCCAGTCCGACATCAAGCGGCTGCTGTCGTTCACCCTGGTCAGCCACATCGGATACCTGCTCTTCGGGGTGGCGCTGACCTCCGGCCCCGGGCTGGCGGCGGCGATCTTCTACGTGGTGCACCACATCACCGTGCAGACCACACTCTTCCTGGCGGCCGGGCTGGTCGAGCGGCGGACCGGCAGCACCCACCTGGACCGGATCGGCGGGCTGGCCCGAATCGCCCCGCTGCTCGGCGTGCTGTTCCTGGTACCGGCGCTGAACCTCGCCGGCATCCCGCCGTTCTCCGGGTTCCTCGGCAAGCTGGGCCTGTTCCAGGCCGGCGTGTCGGCCGGCGGCGTGCTGCCCTGGCTGCTGGTCGTGGCCGGCGTGCTGACCAGCCTGCTCACCCTCTACGCGACGACGAAGGTCTGGAACCTGGCGTTCTGGCGTCCCGTCCGGCTGGAAGACCCGGAGGCGCCGGCCCGGCTGCCCCGGCTGATGGTCGGCGCCACGACGGTACTGGTGCTGCTCGGGGTGGGGTTGACGGTGGCCGCCGGTCCACTCTTCGGGGTCAGCGCGGAGGCAGCGGACGACCTGCGGCAACGCACCCCGTACGTGCGGGCGGTCTTCCCGGGCAGCCCACCGTGACCGGCGACGTCCGGCCGGACGGTCCGGCTGTGTCCCGCCGGGTCGGGGCGGGCTGGCGGGCGCTGCGGCGCCGGCTGCCGCAGCGGCGGCGCTGGCGGGACCACCTGTTCACCGTCGGCTGGCTGGTCGCGGTCTGGAGCCTGCTCTGGGGCGAGTTCACCTGGGGCAACCTGCTCGGCGGTGCGGTGGTGGCCGTGGTGATCCTGGTCTTCCTGCCGCTGCCCCGGGTGACCTTCGGCGGCCGGCTCCGGCCCCTGGCGCTGGCCGAGTTCGTCGGGCGGTTCGTCGCCGAACTGGTCGTCGCGAGCGTGCACGTCGGCTGGGTCGCGGTACGCCCCGGCCGCAGTCGACTCCGGAACGCGATCATCGCCGTCCGGCTGCGGGTGCGTACCGACCTCAACCTGGCGCTGACCGCCGAGGTGCTGTCACTGGTCCCCGGCACGCTCATCGTGGAGGCGGACCGGGCGGCCGGCACGCTCTACGTGCACGTGCTGGACGTCCGGGGCGCCGAGGACCTGACCCGGAGCCGGGACCGCGTACTGGCGCTGGAGGCCCGCCTCGTCCGCAGCGTCGGGTCCGACGCGGAACTGCGGATGGTCTCCGCACCCACCACCACAACAACCACCGAACCGGGAGGCTCCCCGTGACCGTCGTCGTCATCATCGTCGCCGTCCTGCTGTCGATCGCGGCGACGCTGGCCCTGGCCCGCGTCGTACGCGGCCCGGCGCTGCTGGACCGGGTGGTCGCGGCCGAGGTGCTGATCTCGATCATGATCGGGGCGCTCGGCGCCGAGGCGGCCGTCAACCGGCACGCCACCACCCTGCCGATCCTGCTCGTACTCAGCTCGCTGGGCTTCGTCGGCTCGGTGGCCCTGGTGCGGTTCGCCGCCGGGGAGGAGGCGTGACCGGGGGCGACGTGCTGGACGTGCTGGTCGGGGTCTGCCTGGTCCTCGGCGGACTGCTGAGCCTGGTCGCCGGGATCGGCCTGGTCCGGTTCCCGGACGTGCTCAGCCGGACGCACGCGGCGACCAAACCGCAGGTGCTCGGCGTACTGCTGATCCTGCTGGCGCTGGCGGTCAGTATGCGCAACGGGGCGGACCTGGCCACGCTGGTGCTGATCGGCGGGTTCCAGCTCGGCACCGCACCGCTCGCGGCCCAGATGATCGGCCGGGCGGCGTACCGGACCGGGCGGGTCCACCAGGAGTCGCTGGTCGTCGACGAACTCGCCGAGCACAAGGCCGGCGCCGACCGCCCCGACTGAGCCGGGAACGGGGTATCCCGACCGGCCCGCCCGCGCCGGCCGACGCCGCCCCGCCAAGCGGTATCCCGAGCGTCCTGCTCGCGCCGGCCGACGCCGCCCGCCAACTCGAAACGGTGTGACCGGCGCCCGTTGACATTCAGCAGCGTCAGGGCAGGTCGGTGGGGAAGGCCATGGTGCCGGTCATTCCGACGGCGCCGGGCAGCCGGGTGTCCTGGCGCAGGAACTGCACCACCACCGGTACCGGCGAGCGGACCACGCAGCCGAACCGCCGGCCGAGCACGATCGCCTCGGGGTCGACCAGGTCGTTGAGGCGTACGTGCCGGACCCGCCGGGCGCCGATCCGGACCGGGTACGGGCCGACCGGCTCCCGGTCCTCGTAGTAGACGGTGATCTCCAGCGCGGCCGGCTCGTCCCCGGTGTTCAGCACGCACAACTGGTCGAAGCTGGTGAACTCCGGCTCGTCACCACTGCTCGGAAAGGGGATCCGGCCACCCGGAACCACCCAGACCCGCGCGCCGAGCCCGGCCATCAGCCGTCCCTCAGCAGCGCGGCGAGGTCGGGGGTCAGGAAGACCTCGTCCGGGTCGAGCCGGCGGCGGACGTCCTGGAACCTGTCCCACTGTGGATAGACCCCGCGCAGCCCGTCGGCGGTGAGCGAGTGTTTCTTGCCCCAGTGCGGGCGCCCGTCGTACTGCCGGAACACCGCCTCGACGTCCTTGAAGTACTCCTCGTGCGGCAGCGCGTTGTTCTGTAGGCAGGCGATGGTCGTGGTGGTCCGGCCGTACGCCGGACTGAGCCAGATGTCGTCCTCGGCACAGGTACGCACCAGCACCCGCCAGGCCACCCCGGTACGGTGCCGGTCCAGGATGCGGCGCCGGATCTCGGTGAAGCAGGCGTGGAACGCCTCCGACGGGATGGCGTACTCGATCTCGTCGAAGCGCAGCTCACGGTGCCGGGGAATGGTCCGGTGACTCGGACCGGTCTCGGTGGTCCGGGGCTCGCCGGCCGGGCTGAACTCCGGCTCCTCGCCCCGCAGGTTGAGGGTACGGATCTGCGTGGTGTCCGTCCGTGGGTACCAGTAGAAGTCCATGTTCCGGTTCTGCCGCTGCAACTGGTGCAGGTGGTCCAGCGTCCAGGCGATCGACGAACACCAGTTCCGGCGCCGCAGGTGGTAGGTGGGGGTGAGCCGCAGCGTCAGCGTGGTCAGCACGCCGAGCGCGCCGAGGGAGAGCTGGACGGCCGGCAGCAGGTCCCGGTTCTGCCGCTCGGAGATCTCCAGCACCTCTCCGGTGCCGCTGACCAGCCGGGCCCCGGCGACCTGGGTGGAGAGGTTGCCGAAGGCGAGGCCGGTGCCGTGCGTACCCGTGGCGGTGGCACCGGCGATCGACTGCACGTCGACGTCACCGAGGTTGTCCATCGCCAACCCGGCCTCGTAGAGCGCCTCGCCCAGCTCGCCCAACGGCACCCCGGCGCCGACGGTGGCCAGGTGCGGGTCGTCGTGCCGGCGTACGGTCCGGGGCAGCCCGGCGAGGCTGACCAGTACGTCGTCGGTCCGCACCAGTGGGCTCGACGAGTGACCGGAGCCGACCGGCCGGAGCTTGGTCGAGGTGTGCCGGGCCCGCTCGACCAGGGCCCGGACCGCGTCCTCGTCCGGTGGCGTGGCGTACTCGCGCGGGGTGAACCGGAGGCTCCCCGACCAGTTGTGCCACTCCCGCCCCAACACGGCCTCCTGCCCCCGGCTGTCCGGCTCTGCTCGGCTTGTCCGGCTGGCGGCCAGCCGGACGGTGCGGTCCCGCACCAGGGCGGTACGGATCGGGACACGCGTCTCTACCCGGTGCGCCTCCCGGGAAACGGCAGGTCAGCCTCCCGGGAAACAGCGGGTCGGTCTTCCGGAGAACGGCAGGTCGGTCTTCGGGAGAACGGCAGGTCAGTCTTCCGGGAAACGGCAGGTCAGTCTTCCGGGAAACGGCAGGTCACGACGGGTGGTGGTTGTCCAGGCAGTGCTCAGCCGGGGTCGGTAGGATGACCTGGTGATCGACTCAACTGTCCAGGAGGGCAGCTGTAGCCAGCCGGGTCGGACCCGGCATTCCTCGCACCAGCCGCCACGACGGGGAGCGCTGAGCCCCTCGTGTTGATCGCGCTCGGTCTCCTTCTCATCGTTCTGCTCACCGTGGCGACGGGCTACTTCGTCGCCCAGGAATTCGGATATGTCGCCGTCGACCGGGGCAAACTGCGCCAGCTCGCCGAGGACGGCGACGTCGCGGCGCAACGCGCCCTCACGGTCACCGGCCGGCTCTCCTTCATGCTCTCCGGAGCCCAACTCGGGATCACCGTCACCGCCCTGCTGGTCGGTTACGTCGCCGAGCCGTTCCTCGGTGACGGCCTGGCCGACCTGCTCGGCGTGGCCGGCGTCTCGGCTGCGGTCAGTACGCCGATCTCGGTCGCGCTGGCCCTGGTGATCGCCACCGTCGTGCAGATGGTCTTCGGCGAACTCGCGCCGAAGAACCTCGCCATCGTCCGGGCCGAGGCACTGGCCCGGGGACTGAGCCGCTCGACCCTGATCTACCTGGCCGTCGCCGGCCCGCTGATCCGGCTCTTCGACGCCGCCGCCACCCGGCTGCTGCGCCGGGTCGGCATCGAGCCGGTCGAGGAACTGCCCAGCGGCGCCACGCCGGAGGACCTGGAACAGATCATCGCCGAGTCGCGCCAGGAGGGGCACCTCGACGCTGAGATGTCCACCCTGCTCGACCGTGGTCTCGACTTCCGGCAGCTCACCGCCGCCGAGGCGATGGTGCCCCGGGTGGACGTGCACACCCTGCGCGCCGACGACCCGGTGAGCCGACTGGTCGAGTTGCTCGACACCGGGCACTCGCGCTTCCCGGTGCGCGGCGCCGAGGGGGTGGACGACGTGGTCGGCGTGGTCGGCATCTCCGACGTACTCGGGGTGCCGCCGGCGGAGCGGGGCAGCACCCCGGTGGAGGCGGTCGCCGTACCCCCGTTGCTGGTGCCGGCGACGCTGCCGCTGCCGACGGTGCTGGACCGGCTCCGCGCCGGGCACCGGCAGCTCGCCTGCGTGGTCGACGAGTACGGCGGGTTCGCCGGGGTGATCACCCTGGAGGACATCGCCGAGGAACTGGTCGGGCCGATCCGGGACGAGGACGATCCGCCCGAGCGGGCCCCGGTGCGCCAGGCCGACGGCTCCTGGGTGGTGCCGGCCCGCTGGCGGATCGACGAGGTCGCCGACAGCACCGGGATCACCCTGCCCGAGGCACCCGAGTACGACACCCTCTCCGGCCTGGTGATGCGGGAGTTGGGCCGGATCCCCGAGGTCGGCGACCGGCTGGAGATCCGGCTCTCCGCCGAGGGGGAGCCGGACCAGGAGGCGACGCTGCCCCGGGCGCACGTCGAGGTGCTGGCGGTGGACCGGCACGTCGCCGACTCGGTCCGGCTCCGGGTGCTGGTGCCGCACGGCGGAGCGGAGCGGAGCGCATGAGCGCCACCTGGGCGTTGCTGATCTCCCTGTTGCTGCTCGCGCTGAACGGCTTCTTCGTGGCCGCCGAGTTCGCCCTGCTGGCCTCGAAGCGCTATCGGCTGGAGCAGGCCGCCGCCTCCGGTGGCCGGGCCGCGAAGGCGGCCCTGGACGGGGTACGCGAGCTGACCCTGATGCTGGCCGGTGCCCAGTTCGGCATCACCGTCTGCACGCTCGGGCTGGGCGCGCTCGCCGAACCGGCGATCGAGCACCTGCTCAGTCCGGCGCTGCACGCGGTCGGCCTGCCGAACACGGCCAGCCACGTGATCGCGCTGGTCTTCGCGCTGGCCCTGGTCACCTTCCTGCACCTGGTGGTCGGCGAGATGGCTCCGAAGTCGTGGGCGATCACCGACCCGGAGCGCTCCGCGCTGCTGCTGGCGCTGCCGTTCCGGGCCTTCGCCCGGGTGGCCCGGCCGGTGCTCTCCGCGCTGAACGGGCTGGCCAACGTCACGCTGCGGCTGGCCAAGGTACGCCCCGAGGAGCAGTTGGCGGTGGCGCACGGGCCGGAGGAACTGCGGATGCTGCTGCAACAGTCCCGCGAGCACGGCCTGCTCGCCGCCGACCAGCACGAGATGCTGACCAGCATGCTCGAACTCCAGGGCACCACGGTCGCCCAGGTGATGGAGCCGGTCGAGACGATCGTCTCGGTACGCCCCGACGACTCCGCCGAGCGGATCGAGGAGGTGTGCCGGTCCAGCGGCCGGTCCCGGCTGGCCGTCTTCGAGGCGCCGGGCGAGGTGGCCGGGCTGGTGCACGTCCGGGAGGCGGTCCGGGCGACCACGGCCGGCCGGCCGGCGACGGCCCGGCAGTTGATGACCGTGCCGTTCACCCTGGAGGCGACGGCGACGGTCACCGAGGCGGTGGCCGCGATGCGGGCCGAGCAGGTGCAGTTGGCGCTGGTCAGCAACGGTGCCGGCGCGGGCCGGCCGATCGGCTTCGTCGCGCTGGAAGACCTGCTGGAAGAGGTCATCGGCGAGTTCGACGACGAGACCGACCCGATCCCTCGGGGCCGCCGACTGCGCTGAGCGTCCGCCGCGCCGCGCCCCGCCCCGCCTGCCGCTGCCGCTGCCGCCGCTGCGGGCGCCGGGCGGGTGCGGCGGGCGGGCTCGACTACGCCGGGCGGCGGGCAGGCCGGCTCGAACACGCCGGGCGGGCACGGGAGGAGGCGACGGTGGGCTTCGGGGGACTTCCACCGGGTTCGGGACTGACCGTGCGGACCACGCTGACCAATCCGAGTACCCGGCCGGGGTTGTCGCTGCCCGGCCGGGTCACCGTCACCGCCGGCCGGTCGCCGGTGACGGTGGACGGGGTGACCCTCGGCCTGGTCACCCGGGTCGAGCCGGCCGGCGGCGAGGTGGAGTACCTGCCGGTGGAGTTCCACCGGGTACCGGCCGCCGGGGCGTTCGGGCTGGCGCCCGACGAGCGCCGGATCCTCGACTTCGGCGTACCGGTGCCGTGGGAGACACCGGTGACGGTGGTCAACGGCCACTGCTGGCTCAACCTGCGGATGGGGCTGCGGGCCGAGGTCGCGGTCAGCCCGCTGCTGGACCGGGGCGACCTGCGGCCGGTGTACGTGCACCCGCTGCCCGCCCAGGCCGGGGTGCTCGACGCCCTTACCGAGTTGGGCTTCGAGTTGCGGCAGGTCGGGCTGCTCGCCGAGCGGCTGCCCGGGATCGACCAGCGGTTGCCGTTCCACCAGAAGATCGCGTACTGGGCGGCACCGCTCTACGGCGGTCCGTTCAGCGAGCTGGAGGTGACCTTCTTCGCCGACCCGTACCGGGTGGAGGTGATCTTCGCGCTGGACCGCCGGGTCGCGCTGGCCGGTGCCGGGCACCTGAGCTTCAGCCGGTTCCGGGTGGCCCACCAGGGCGCGGCGGAACTCGACTGGATCACGGTGGTGGACAGTTGGCTCCGGTACGCCGTGCAGCGGCACTCGGCCACCGCCGCCGGCTACCAGGTACGGACGGAACGCCGTCCCTCGCCGCCGCCCCGGCCCACCGACCCCGACCAGTCGCATCCCGGCCCGTCCGGCACCGACACCCGGGACAGCGACCCGGCCGGCGAGGAGCCCCACGGATCGGCGCCGGCCGCCGGCCACGATCCGAACCGGGGGCTACGGCCGATCGGCGGCGGCGAGGGCGGGATCGGCGGCGGTGCGGGCGGTGCCGCCGGTGGGGGCGGTGGCGGCGGAACGTGAGCGCTTCGGACCGTGCCGGTGGACCGGGGGAGTTCGGCCGGCACGGGCGGTGGCAGCGGTGCGGGAGGGGCTGCGGACCGTGCGGGTGGAACGGGGCTCAGCCGGCGCTGGCGGTGGCCAGCTTGATGCCGAAGCCGAGGAAGAGTGCCCCGATCCCGGTGGTCACCCCGGCGGCCAGCCGCCGACGCTGGCGGAACTGCGCGGCCAGGTAGGTGCCGGTGAAGATCAGCACGGTCAGGTAGATCACGCTGGCGACCTGGGCGATCGCACCGAGCAGCAGGAACGACAGCGCCGGGTAGGGGTACGCCGGATCGACGAACTGGATGAAGAAGGAGATGAAGAAGAGGATCGCCTTCGGATTCAGCAGGCTGATCACCGCCGCCCGCCGGAACGGCCGGTCGGCCTTCGCCGGCCGGGTGTCGACCAGCGGCGCCACCGTCGGATCGTTCCGGCTCCGCCAGCGCCGCCACGCCCCACGCAGCATCATCAGGCCGACGTAGCCCAGGTAGGCCGCGCCGACGTACTTGATCACCATGAAGATCGGCGGGTACGCCGTGAGCAGTGAGGCCACCCCGGCGGCGGAGAGCACCATCAGCACCGTGTCGCCGAGGAACACCCCGGCGGCGGCCCGGTAGCCGGCGCGTACCCCGGTCTTCGCGGCGGTGGTCAGCACGTAGAGCGAGTTGGGTCCGGGCAGCAGGATGATGGCTACCGTGCCCAGCACGTACGTCCAGATGTCGGTGATCCCCAGCACGCCGGTCATCATCACCCCGCCCGCACCGCAGCGCGAAGCCTTTCCCGCAGCCTGACCTGTGCTTTCGGCCACTCGTCGACGATCATCGAATACTGCACGGTGTCCCGCCACGAGCCGTCCGGACGCTGCCGGTGCCGGCGGAGCACCGCCTCCCGGGTGGCGCCGAGCCGCTCGATGGCGCGCTGCGAGCGCTCGTTGCGGAGGTCGGTGTGCCAGACCACCCGCTCCGCGCCGAGTTCCTCGAAGGCCCGGGTCAGCAGCAGCAGCTTGGCCTCGGTGTTCACCCCGGTACGCCACCAGGGCCGGCCGAGGAAGGTGTGCCCGATCGCCACCGACCGGTGCTCGGGGTTGACCTCGTAGTAGGAGGTGGAGCCGAGCACCTCGCCGGTGACCGCGTCGAGCTGCACCCACGGCACCCGCTCGCCCCGCTGGTGGGCGTCCAGTGCGTCGCGGACGATCGGAGCGAGCCCGGCCGGGTCGCTCGGCTGGGCGGCACTGAGGTGGGTCCAGACGTCGGGGTCGCGGGTCGCCGCGTACAGGGCGTCGACGTGGGACTCGGACAGTGCTTCGAGCCGGACGTGGGTGCCGGCCATCGGCACCGGAGCGTGCCAGGGGGAGCGGTCGGGGCGCAGGTACGCCGGCAGCGGGGCGGTCACCCCGTCGTCCGGCTCGGGCCGTCCGGCGACGGTACGCAGCGGCAGCACGCCGGCCCAGTGCGGCAGGTCGTAGTCGGCGGGCTCGTCGCGTACGCCACCGGTGCGGGCCCGCACCGAGACCTCGTGCAACGGCAGCGCCAGTACGGCGGTCTCGGCCAGCTCCCGGCGGGTCGGTGGGCGACTGTCGGCGGCCCGGCCCCGGCCGACCTTCTCGACCAGCGCCGTCAGCACGGTCCGCTTCTCCGCCTCGTCGGCGACCAGATGTGCGCTGCCGTGCGCGACAAGCGAGCGGTAGTTGGCGCTGTGGTGGAACTGGGAGCGGCCGTACACCAACCCGTCGAGCTGGGTCACCGCGACGCAGACCGGCAGCCCGGCGTCGCCCCGGGCGGCCAGCAGCGGCCGGCTGCCGGTCGAGCCGTGCAGGTAGAGCGTGTCGCCGATCCGCACGTGCAGGGTGGGCAGGATCCGGGGTTCACCGTCCACAGTGAACCCCAGGTGGCAGTGGTACGCCTCGTCGAGCAGGTCGTGCGCGGCGTCGCGCCGGTAGTCCATCTTCGACCGGTCCCGGCTGGCGACGGTCCGCCGAGTCTGCGGATAGCTCCCGGCCGCACCGCTCGACTGCGACCCGGTCTGCGTTTGCGTCTGCGTCCCGGTCTGCGTTTGCGTCTGCGTCCCGGTCTGCGTTTGCGTGTGCGTCCCGGTCTGCGGCTGCGACTGCATCCCGGCCTGCGGCTGCGACTGCATCCCGGCCTGCATCTGTGTCCCGGTCTGCGGCTGTGGCGCAGTTTGCGGCTGTGGCGCGGTCTGCGGCTGGATTCGCGGCTCGGTCTGTGGCTGGATGTGCGGCTGCGTGTGCGTCTGGATCTGCTCGGCCATCTCGCGCCTGCCCTTTTGTTATAGTACAATCCTGAAACTGTGACAGCACATTATCAGATCGCCGGTACGACGGCAGCCGAGATAGCGGCCAGCGTCGAGGCCGGGGTCCGGACCGGCGACCTGCCGGCCGGGGCCGCGCTGCCCGCCGTCCGGGCGCTCGCCCAGGATCTCGGGGTCAGCCCGGGGACGGTCGCCAAGGCGTACCAGGGGCTGCGGCAACGCGGCATGGTGGAGACCGCCGGCCGCAACGGCACCCGGATCCGCCCGAAGCCCCCGGTCACCGGCCGCCGGGCCGCGCTGCGGCTGCCCGCGCCGCCCGGCGCGCTCGACCTCTCGGTCGGCGAACCCGACCCCGGGCTGCTTCCGCCGATCGGCGCCCACCTGGCCGCGCTGGCCCGCTCCGCCGGTGCCTCGGTCAACTACGGGGGCGGCGGCGTGCTGCCCGAACTCGTCGAGGCGGCCCGGGAGCGGCTGACCGCCGACGGGGTGCCGGCCGGGGCGGTGACGGTGACCGGCGGCGCGTCGGACGGCATCGAGCGGCTGCTGGTCAGCAACCTGAGCCCCGGCGACGCGGTCGCGATCGAGGACCCTGGCTGGGCCAACACCATCGACCTGGTCGCCACGCTCGGGCTGCGGGCGGTGCCGATGCCGGTCGACGACGCCGGCCCCACCCCGACCGGGCTGCGGGCCGCGCTGGCCGCCGGAGTCCGGGCGGTGCTGGTGACCAGCCGGGCGCAGAACCCGACCGGGGCGGTGGTCACCGCCGAGCGGGCGGCGGCGCTGCGGACCGTGCTGGCCGGGCATCCCGACGTACTGCTGATCGAGGACGACCACGCCGCCGAGCTATCCGTCGAGCCGCTGCACACCCTGGCCGGCGCCACCCGGAGCTGGGCCTTCGTCCGGTCGGCGAGCAAGCCGTACGGGCCGGATCTGCGGATCGCCGTGCTCGCCGGGGACGAGGTGACGGTGGCCCGGGTGGCGGGGCGGCTCCGGGTCTGCTCCGGCTGGGTCTCCACGCTGCTGCAACGGCTCACCCTCGCGCTGTGGCAGGACCCGGCGGTCACCGAGCGGATCGCGCTGGCCCGGGCCAGCTACGCCGAACGGGTCGCCGCACTGTGTGCCGCGCTCGCCGAGCGCGGGCTGACCGGGCACGGGCGTACCGGAATCAACGTCTGGTTGCCGGTGCCCGACGAGACCCGGGCGGTCGCGGTGCTGCGTGACGCCGGCTACGTGGTGGCGCCGGGCTCGCTGTTCCGGTTGGCCAGCGGGCCGGGTATCCGGATCACCGTCAGCCCGCTCGTCGAGGCCGACATCGCGCCGCTGGCCGACGCGCTGGCCCTGGCCGCCGCCCCCGCCACCCCGGCCACCCTCAGCGCCTGACCACCCAGACGCCACCCGCCGCCCGCCGCCCGCCGCCCGGTGCCCAGTGCTCGCCGCCCGGTGTCCGGTGTCCGGTGGCGCCAAGATTCTTGGCGAGAAACGGCTCGCGGCGAACCAGAAATCGCCAAGAATCTTGGCGCCCGCCGTGCCGGGCGCGCCGAGCGCGTGATCGCGGGGGTTCGGGGTAGAACATGCGCTATGCCTGAGACGGAGACCGCTCCCGGAGCGCAGGAGTTCATCCCACCTGGTGCCGACACCCTGGCCGAGCTGCGCGCCGCCGCCAGCGGTTGCCAGGGCTGCGAGCTGCACCGGGACGCCACCCAGACGGTCTTCGGCCGGGGTGACGAGCACGCCCGGGTGGTCTTCGTCGGCGAGCAGCCCGGCGACGTCGAGGACCAGAAGGGGCTGCCGTTCGTCGGGCCGGCCGGGCACCTGCTGCGGCGGGCCGTCGACGAGGCCGGCATCGACCCGGCACACCTCTACATCACCAACGCGGTAAAGCACTTCCGGTTCGAGATGCGCGGCAAGCGACGGCTGCACAAGACCCCGGACCGGGTACACATCGTCGCCTGCCGGCCCTGGCTGGTCGCCGAGTTCGCCCGGCTGCACCCGGAGGTCGTGGTGGTACTCGGTGCGACGGCGGCCAAGGCCCTGCTCGGCCCGTCGTTCCGGGTCACCCAGTCCCGGGGCGTACTGCTGCCCTGGCCCGAGTCGGCGCAGCGCCCGCAGGACTTCGCCAAGGTGCCGGTCGGGCCGACCGGTGAACGCGAGACCGTGGCGCCGACCCGGCTCGTCGCCACCATCCACCCGTCCGCGGTGCTCCGCGCCGACGACCGGGACGCCGCGTACGCCGGCCTGGTCGCCGACCTGACGGTGGTGGCCGGTGCGCTCGGCTGACCCGCGACGGCCGGTGGTGCTGGTGGCCGATGCGCTCGGCTGACCCGGGACGCCCGGTGGTGCTGGTGGCCGGCGCGTTCGGCTGACCCGGGACGACCGGTGGTGCCGGCCCGGTGTGGCAGGCCGGCACCACCGGGTGGCGTCAGAGCCGTTGGAGTTGGGTGACCACCATCGCGACGGCGAAGAAGCCGTAGAAGCCGATCGCCACCAGCATGCCGCCGAGTCGCCAGCCGCGTAGCCGGATCGCGGTCGGCAGCTCCCGGATGTTGAGCCGGACCAGCAGGATCGAGTAGAGCAGGGTGACCACCGAGGCCGCGCAGGTGGAGATGATCAGCAGCCCGAGCGGTTGGCTGAAGCCGGCGAGCAGGATGACCGAGCCGAGCACGATCTCGGCCCAGACCACCGCGAGATAGAGCCGGGCCTCGGTCCACCGAGTGGAGGTGGCGAGATAGTTGCGCCGGAGGAAGTCGCTGGCCACCCGGCCGATCACGTCCAGCAGCCCCATCGCGGCGGCCCAGAGCGAGACCACGGCGATCGCGAAGAAGAGCAGCTTGAGCCAGGTACCCACCGCGGCGGCGAGCAACTCGCCCTCGATCCGCAGGAACGACGGGTCGTTCTTCAGGTCGTCCCGGCCGAAGAGGGTCTCGTAGGCGAGCAGGCACATGATCGTGATGGTCACGAAGCAGACCAGCGCGAAGGTGAAGAAGTGCTCGATGTTGGCGCGCCTCCACCAGGTCGCCCAGCGGGCCAGGCTCGGCTCGTCCTGCGGGAAGGCGTACCGGTCGGCGCCGGCGGCCTCCTCCTGACCGGTGATCGGGGAGATCAGCCGGGGTACGTGCGCGCCCATCCCGTACCGCTTGTCGCGGATCCAGTTGCTCAGCACCAGGTTGTGCACCCCGCCCGCCCCGGCGGCCCCGATGGCGCTGAGCAGCAGGGTGAAGGTGATCCCGGCCGGGATCTGCCCGAACCCGAGGACCGTCTCCGACGCCCCCTCGCCCCAGGTGCCGAGCGAGACAACGAAGACCACCACCACGGCCAGGAAGAAGAGCGTGAGCGCCACCTTGACCATCTCGACCCGCTCGACGGTCCGGTAGATCACCTTGGAGACCGAGAGCAGTACGCCGATGGCGACGAGTACGCCCACCGTGATCCAGACGGTGTTCCCGCCGCCGACCAGGTAGGTGAAGACGGCGGAGCCGCTGGTGGCCCAGCCCGGCCAGACGTACTGGAAGGCTCCGGCGAGGCAGATGACGATGCCCCAGCCCTTCCACCAGCGGGAGAACCCGGCGACCACGGTCTGCCCGCTGGCCAGCGTGTACCGCTCGATCTCCATGTTGATGACGAACTGGACGGCGAGGGTGGCGATGGCCAGCCAGAGCAGGCCGAGCCCGCCCAGCGCGGTCAGGTAGGGCCAGAGGATGAGTTCCCCGGCGGCCATCCCGATGCCGACCGCCACCACGCCGGGGCCGACCATCCGGCGCAGCGGCATCGGTTCGGGCAGTTCGCGGGTGACCGGGTCGTCGGGGGGTACGGCGGTGTCGGGGGTGGTCGCCTGTCGGCTCATCGGGTACTCCGGGGGTGGTGTGGGGGTGTGGGGGAGCGGACCGTCCCGGTGGGACGGCCGGTGGTGCGGCGGCGCCGTGCGGGGTGACCACGCGGCGCCGGTTCAGGTGGCGGGTCGGGCCCGCCCGGCGAGCAGCAGGTCGAGGTGGCGCAGCATCCGGCCGGTGTCCGGGGTACGGCCGGTGAAGAGCGCGAACGCGGCGGCGGCCTGGAAGACGCACATGCCGGTACCGCCGATCGCGCGCAGCCCGGCCGCCCGGGCGGCGGCGAGCAGTTCGGTCTCCACCGGCATGTAGATGACGTCCAGCACCCAGAGGCCGGGATGCAGCAGCTCGACCGGCAGCGGTACGCCCGGATGCGCCCGCATCCCGACCGGGCTGGTGTTGACCAGCCCGTCGGCGGCGCCGACGGCGGCCGGCAGCTCCGCCGGGCCGGCCACCGCGATCCGTTCGGTGTCGAACCGCAGGCTCAGGGTCTCGGCGAGCAGGCCGCGCCGGTCCGGGTCGGGGTCGACCACGGTGAGGTGCCCGACGCCGGCCTCCAACTGGGCGTACGCGCAGGCGGCGCCGGCACCGCCGGCCCCGAGTTGCACGACCCGGCCGGTGGCGGCACCGGGCAGCCCGAGCCGGAACGACTCGGTGAACCCGTAGGCGTCGGTGTTGTGGCCGATCCGGCGCCCGTCCCGGAAGACGACCGTGTTGACCGCGCCGATGTCGTCGGCCGGTGGGGCGAGCCGGTCCAGCAGCTCGATCACCTGTTGCTTGAACGGATGCGTGACGTTCAGTCCGGCGAACCCGGCCGCCTCGGCGTCGTCCAGCAGCCGGCGCAGCTCGGTCGGGGTCTCCGGCCGGTCGACGTCGAGCAGCGCGTACGACAGGTCGAGGTCGTGGTGCCGGCCCTCGGCCTCGTGCAGTGCCGGCGACAGCGACGTGCCGATGCCCGCTCCGATCAACCCGTAGCGGCAGGTCCGCATGGTGCTCCCGTCCTGGTCCGGTGGCGGCGGTCAGCCCGCGCGACGCCAGCGCCGGTGCGGCCCGGACCGCCGGGTCGTGCCGTCGACCGGGTACCGGCGTCAGCTAATGTACGAACTGGTACGTTAGTTATCCGCCTCGGTGTCGGGCCTGTCAAGGGCCTGCCGGAGGCACCGGCGCACACTGGTCCGATGGCGGACATCCGGGAGGACGAGGCGATGACTCTGCGGGCGGCACCGGACACCGAGGCGCGACCCGACCGGGCCGAGGCGCCGGAGGCCGGAGCACGGCCCGGTCGGCGTACGGTGCCGGAGGTCGAGCGGCGGCGGGACGCGGAACGTACCCGGGCCGACATCATCGACGTCGCCACCGACGAGTTCGCCAACCGGGGCTACAGCGGTGCCCGGGTCGACGAGATCGCGGCCCGGACCCGCACCACCAAACGGATGATCTACTACTACTTCGGCGGCAAGGAGCAGCTCTACCTCGCCGTCCTGGAGCGCGCCTACGGCGAGATCCGGGCCGCCGAACGGAGCGTCGACGTCGACCACCTGGAGCCGGTGGCCGCGATCCGGCGCCTCGCCGAGGTCACCTTCGACCACCACGAGGCGCATCCGGCGTTCATCAAGCTGGTCGGGGTGGAGAACGCCCAGCAGGCCGAGCACATGACCCACGTCGCCCGGCTGGTCGACCTGAACAGTTCCGCCGTGGACCTGCTCAGCGGCGTACTGGAGCGCGGGCAGCGGGCCGGGACGTTCCGCTCCGACGTGGACGCACTCGACGTACACATGATGATCAGCGCCTTCTGTTTCTTCCGGGTCGCCAACCGGCACACCTTCGCCGCGCTGTTCGACCGGGACCTGCTCGCCCCCACCAGCCGCCAGCACTACCGGACCATGCTCGCCGAGATGGTCATCGGCTACCTCCGCCGCCGCTGACCGCGCGTCCCCGGCGAGCCGCCGCTGACCGTGCGTCCCGGTGAGACGGCGCCGGCCGCGCGTCCCGGCGAGCCGTCGCCGACCGTGGGCCGGCACGCCGCCGCCGACCGCACCCCAGGGAGGGCACGCCATGACCAACAGCCACCGTCCCGTCCCGACGCCGCCGCGTCCGACTGACCCGGGCCGGGAGCTGCGCCGGTCCGTGGCGACCGTCTGCCTCTCCGGCACCCTCGGGGACAAGCTCGCCGCCGCCGCGGCGGCCGGGTTCGACGGCATCGAGCTGTTCGAGAACGACCTGGTGGTCTCGGCCTGGTCACCGGCCGAGGTACGCGCCCGCTGCGCCGACCTCGGGCTCACCGTCGAGCTGTACCAACCGTTCCGGGACTTCGAGGCGGTCCCGGCCGATCTGCTGCGCGCCAACCTGACCCGGGCCGAGCACAAGTTCGACGTGCTGGCCGACCTCGGCGCCGACACCCTGCTGGTCTGCTCCTCGGTGGCACCGGCGGCGGTGGACGACGACGCGCTCGCCGCCGAACAGCTCCGGCTGCTGGCCGACCGGGCCGCCGCCCGGGGGATCCGGATCGCCTACGAGGCCCTGGCCTGGGGGCGGCACGTCTCCACCTGGGACCACGCCTGGCGGATCGTCGACCGGGCCGACCATCCGGCGCTCGGGATCTGCCTGGACTCGTTCCACGTGCTGTCCCGGGAGGTCGACCCGGCCGGCATCGCCGGCATCCCGCCCGGGAAGATCTTCTTCCTGCAACTCGCCGACGCGCCGCACCTGCGGATGGACGTCCTGCAGTGGAGTCGACACCACCGGCTCTTCCCCGGGCAGGGCGCGTTCGACCTGGCGGGCTTCGTCCGGCTGGTGCTCTCCGCCGGGTACGCCGGACCGCTCTCCCTGGAGGTCTTCAACGACGTCTTCCGGCAGTCCGATCCGGCCCGTACCGCCGTCGACGCGATGCGCTCCCTGGTCCACCTCGAGGACGGCCTGCACCAGGCCGAACGGCCGGACCTGCGGTTCCGACGGCTGCCGGCGGCACCCGGGCTGACCGGGTACGCCTTCACCGAGTTCGCCGTCGACGGCCGGTCCGGCCCGGTCCTCCAGGACGTGCTGCGGGGACTCGGCTTCACGCACACCGGGCAGCACCGCTCCAAGCCGGTACAGCTCTGGGAGCAGGGCGACTGCCGGGTGGTGCTGAACAGTGCGGTGACCCGCCCGCAGGCGTCCGGTACGGCCGCGATCAGCGCGTTCGCGCTGACCACCGCGGATCCGCACCGGGGCGTCGACCGGGCCGGGGCGCTGCACGCGCCGGTACTGCCCCGGCGCCGTGGCCCGGCCGAGGCGGAGCTGGCGGCGGTCGCCGCCCCGGACGGCACCTCGGTCTTCCTCGCCGAACCCGACGACGGCTGGCGGGCCGACTTCCTGCCGACCGGCAACGAGGTCGCCGGGGAGGCCGGACTCGTCGGCACCGACCATCTCGGCCTGACCCAGCCCTTCGACCACTTCGACGAGGCCGGCCTCTTCTACCGCTCGGTGCTCGGGCTGCGCCGGCTCGGCACCGAGGAGTACGCGGCACCGTTCGGGTTGATGCGGTCCCGTGGCTTCACCGATCCGGATCGCACGGTCCGGCTCGCCCTCACCGTCGCCGTACTCCGACGTGGCGACTGGGCGCCGTCGGTGGCCGATCCGCAGCACGTCGCCTTCGGCACCGACGACATCTTCGGCACCGCCGCCGCGCTCGACCGGCTCGGCGCCGACACGCTGAAGATTTCCGACAACTACTACGCCGATCTGGTCGCCCGGTTCGGTCTCGACGAGGAGACGGTGGCGCGACTGCGCCGGTACGGCATCCTCTACGACCGTGACCCGGGCGGCGGCGAGCTGCTGCACCTCTACACGCCGGTCTACGGCGGCCGGATCTTCTTCGAGGTGCTGCAACGCCGGGCCGGTTACGACGGCTTCGGCGACGCCAACGCGCCGGTCCGGATGGCGGCACACCGGCACCAGCGACTCGCCGAAACCTGACCGCCGCCCGCACCGGATCGGCCCGCGTATCGTCCTGATCTTTGAGCCGGCACCAGTTTGAGCCGGCACCAGCGACTCGCCGAAACCTGACCGCCGCCCGGGGTACCCGCCGACCGGCCCGAAGCCGACCGCGCCGAGCCGCGCCGAGGTCCGGGTGCCGGTCGGCGCCGAGCGGCAGGGATCCGGTGCGGACGATTTGGTCCACCGGGTGTGCGGGGTGCCGGCGGTCCGGCCGGAGTCCGAGCGCGGCGGGGATGTGCCCACCCGGGTCGCCGGGGCAGACTGACCGGCATGGAACAGCACCTCTACGAGCCCGTGCACGAGGAGTTCCGGGAGCTGTGCCGGGCGTTCCTGGCCCGCGAGGCGGTGCCGCACCACGACCGGTGGGAGGCCGACGGCATCGTCGACCGGGAGGTCTGGCGTAGGGCCGGTGCCGCCGGCCTGCTCGGGACGGACATCTCCGAGGAGTACGGCGGTGGCGGCCAACGCGACTTCCGGTTCAACGCCGTACTCGTCGAGGAGGTCGTCGGCAGCGGCTGTTCCGGCCTCGGGTTCGGGCTGCACAACGACGTGGTCGCGCCGTACCTGAGCGAGCTGGGCACGGAGGAGCAGCAGGCCCGCTGGCTGCCCGGCTTCTGCTCCGGCGAGCTGGTCACCGCGATCGCGATGAGCGAGCCGGGCGCCGGCTCCGACCTGGCCGGCATCCGCACCACCGCCACCCGGGACGGCGACGACTACGTCCTGTCCGGACAGAAGACGTTCATCACCAACGGCGAACTGGCCGACCTCGTCCTGGTGGTGGCGAAGACCGCGCCGGAGCGGGGCGCGCACGGCGTGAGCCTGCTGGTGGTCGAGCGCGGCACGCCCGGGTTCACCCGGGGACGGCGGCTGGCCAAGGTCGGGCTGAAGGCCAACGACACCGCCGAGCTGTTCTTCGACGACTGCCGGGTACCGGCGGCGAACCTGCTCGGTACGGAGAACAAGGGCTTCTACCACCTGATGGCGAACCTGCCCCGGGAGCGGCTCGGCATCGCGGTCGCGGCGGTCGCCGCCGCCGAGCGGCTGCTCGCGGTCACCCTCGAACACGCCCGGTCCCGCCAGGCGTTCGGTCAGCCGATCGGCGCGTTCCAGCACAACCGGTTCCTGCTCGCCGAGCTGGACACCGAGATCACCATCGCCCGTACCTTCCTGAACCACTGCGTCGCCGAGTTCAACGCGGGCCGGCTGTCGGCGGTGGACGCGGCGAAGGTCAAGTGGTGGACCACCGAGTTGCAGAACCGGGTCGCCGACCGCTGTGTGCAACTGCACGGCGGCTACGGCTACATGCTGGAGTACCCGGTCGCACGGGCCTGGCTGGACAGCCGGGTGCAGACCATCTACGGCGGCACCACCGAGATCATGAAGGAGATCATCGGCCGGGACCTCGGCCTCTGAGGAACTTCCGGCCGGACCACGCCGGTGCCGAGGACCCGCCGGACGGGGAGCCCGAACCGTGCCGAGGACCCGTCGGACGGGAGCCCGAACCGTCCCGAGGACCTGCCGGACGGAAGCTCGGCCGTCCCGAGACCTGCCGGACGGGAGTCGGCCGGCGGCGAGGTCGGCGCGCTACGCCGTCGGCGAATCGGGGTTGAACCGACCCGGACGCCGTGCTTCGATCCGCAGGTAAGGATGGCTCCGGTCTACCGCTCCTTGCGGCGGGCCGGCGCCTCCCGCCCGGTGGTGGCGGGCCCGGACGGGGACGGGAGCGGCTGACGTGACGACGGAACTGACCACCGGAGTCGACGGCCGACCCGCCGCGACGCCGCCGGTCGACGTACCCCGGCTCCAGCGGCGCACGCTGCTGCTGCTCTGCCTCACCCAGATCATCGGCGGCACCGGGATGACCATCGGGATGACGGTCGGCGTGCTGCTCGCCGCCCGGCTCGGCGGCACCGCGATCTCGGGTCTGGTGCAGAGCGCCTCGGTGGTCGGCGGTGCGCTGCTCGCCGTACCGGTGAGCCGGATCATGCGCAGCGGTGGTCGGCGGCCGGGACTGGTCGCCGCGTACCTGGTCGGTGCGGTGGGCGGGGTCCTGATCATCCTGGCGGCGGTCACCGGCTGGGTACCGCTGCTCTTCCTCGGCGCGCTGCTCTTCGGCGGCGGTACGACCGCCGGGCTCCAGGCCCGGTACGCCGCAGTCGACCTGGCCGAGCCGACCCGTCGGGGGCGGCACCTGTCGATCGCCGTCTGGGCCACCACCGTCGGTGCGGTGACCGCGCCGAACCTGGCCGCGCCGGCCGACCGGGCGCTGGCCTGGACCGGGGTACCCGTGCTGGCCGGCCCGTTCGTCTTCAGTGTGCTCGCCTTCGTGCTGGCTGCCGGCGTACTCGTGGTGTTCCTGCGGCCCGACCCGCTGCTGACCGCGCGCCGGCTCGCGGCCCCGGCACCCGACGCGGCGCCGGCCGTCGACACTGCCGGGGCGGCTGCTCCCGCCGACCGGGACGACGGCCTGCGCGGGGCGCTGCGGGTGGTCCGCGACCTGCCGGCCGCCCGGCTCGGCATCTCCGCCGTCGCGATGGGACACCTGGTGATGGTCGGGGTGATGGTGATGACCCCGGTACGCCTCGGCGAGTGGCACTCCGACGCCCACCTGCTCCGGGTGGTCGGTCTCGTGCTCAGCCTGCACATCGCCGGGATGTTCGCGCTCGCCCCGGTGGTCGGCTGGCTCACCGACCGGGTCGGGCGGCGGGCGGTGATCCTCGGCGGGCTCGGCCTGCTGCTCGCCGCCTGCGCGGTCGCCGGGACCGCCGGGCACGACACCGTGCGGATCTCGATCGGGCTCACTCTGCTCGGCCTGGGCTGGTCCGGCACGATGGTGGCCGGCTCGACCCTGCTGTCGGAGTCGGTACCGGTGTCGGTGCGCCCGGCGGTGCAGGGGCTCTCCGACCTGACCATGGGGCTGGCCGGGGCGCTCGCCGGGGCGCTGAGCGGGTTTGTCATCCAGGTTGCCGGCTATCCGGTGCTGAACCTGCTGGCGGCGGTCGCCGTGGTACCGCTGCTGGCGCTAGCGTTGCGGACGGCCCTGCCACGGGTACGGGCCGGGGCGTGAGGCCGGGCCGGGTGCCCGGGGCGGAAGGGGAGAGTGGTCCGTGCGGCTGACAGACTTCTGGGCGCGGCTGGAGCAGGCGTTCGGTCCGGGGTACGCCGGCAGCATCGCCGCCGACCAGGTGTTGCCGCAGTTGGACGGCCGGACCATCCGGCAGGCGCTGGAGGCCGGCGAGGAGACCGTGGTGGTGTGGCGGGCGGTCTGCGCGGCGTACCCGGACCGGGTGCCGGCTCGGCTACGCTGAGGCACCGATCGACGTGCGTCTCTCGGTGATCGACTAGGCACTTACGGTAGTTTGGCGTGTCGTGTGCCGAGTCGTACACCTGTTCGGCTATTGTCCACAGCGAGGCGCCCGTCCACAGGTCGCGGCCAGCCGGCTGTTTTCTGTCGGACCGAGCGCCTAGCGTGTGCGCGTGACGAAAAGCTCAGCGAAGCAGCCGGCGAAGGCAGGGGTGGCGACCATGGCGGCAGGGCCTGACCGGGAGAAGGCACTCGACCTTGCTCTCGCTCAGATCGACAAGCAGTTCGGCAAGGGCTCGGTGATGCGGCTGGGGGAGCGGCCGGTCATCCAGACCGCCGTGATCCCGACCAGCTCCATCGCGCTCGACGTGGCGCTCGGCGTGGGCGGTCTGCCGCGCGGCCGGGTCGTCGAGATCTACGGCCCGGAGAGCAGCGGTAAGACCACCGTCGCGCTGCACGCGGTGGCCAACGCGCAGAAGGCCGGCGGCATCGCCGCGTTCATCGACGCCGAGCACGCCCTCGACCCGGAATACGCGAAGGCGCTGGGCGTCGACACCGACGCGATGCTGGTCTCCCAGCCCGACACCGGTGAGCAGGCGCTGGAGATCGCCGACATGCTGATCCGGTCCGGCGCGCTCGACATCATCGTGATCGACTCGGTCGCCGCGCTGGTGCCGCGCGCCGAGATCGAGGGCGAGATGGGCGACAGCCACGTCGGTCTCCAGGCCCGGCTGATGAGCCAGGCGCTGCGGAAGATCACCGGTGTGCTCAGCCACACCGGCACCACCGCGATCTTCATCAACCAGCTCCGCGAGAAGATCGGAGTCATGTTCGGCTCGCCCGAGACCACCACCGGTGGCCGGGCGCTGAAGTTCTACGCCTCGGTCCGGCTCGACGTGCGGCGGATCGAGAGCCTCAAGGACGGCACCGACGTGGTCGGCAACCGGACCCGGGTCAAGGTGGTGAAGAACAAGGTCGCGGCACCGTTCAAGCAGGCCGAGTTCGACATCATGTACGGCAAGGGCATCTCCCGGGAGGGCTCGCTGATCGACGTCGGCGTCGAGCAGTCGATCATCCGTAAGTCCGGCGCCTGGTACACCTACGACGGGGACCAGCTCGGTCAGGGCAAGGAGAAGGCCCGCGAGTTCCTCCGGGAGAACCCGGACGTGGCGGCCGAGATCGAGAAGAAGATCCTGGAGAAGCTCGGCGTCGGGGTGGCCGCCGGCACGGACGCGGCCGGCGGGCCGGAGCTGCCGCCGGTGGACTTCTGACGGTCGACCGAGTCCACATCGACGTGGCAGGACGACGTGGTGCCCGTACGGGCCGGGGCTGGGATGCCGCCCCGTCGGCCCGTACGGGCGGCAGTGGCACGGGCCGGCGGGGCCGGGGCCGTTCCGATGGTTCGGCTGCCTCCTCCGGGCGGTGGCCGGCCGGAGCGGCCCGGCCGGGCGACGAATCCGACGAGTCGACGCCGACCCCGGCGCCGCCCCGCGACGAGGCGGAACAGGCCCGGGAGATCTGCCTGCGCCAACTCGCCGTGCGGCCACGCACCCGGGCCGAGCTGGCCACCGCGCTGACCCGGCGGGGCATCTCCGAAGAGGTGGCCGCCCAGGTGCTGGACCGCTACGACGAGGTCGGCATCATCGACGACGCCGCCTTCGCCCGGGCCTGGGTCAGCAGCCGGCATCAGGGCCGGGGGCTGGCCCGCCGGGCGCTCGCCAACGAGCTGCGCCAGCGGGGCGTGGACGCCGACGTCGCCACCGAGGCGCTCGGCGAGCTGGACGAGTCGACCGAGGCCGAGACGGCCAGGTCACTTGTCGACCGCAAACTCCGGACGGCCACCGGCTCGCCGGAGGCGGTCTTCCGGCGGCTGGTCGGAATGCTGGCCCGCAAGGGCTATCCGCCAGGGGTGGCGATCCGGGCGGTCAAGGACGCGTTGGCCGAGCGGGATGCCGAGGCGGCGGAGTTCGCCGACCAGATCGACGCCGACGCGTTGGCCGAAGCCGGGTCGGATCCGGAGCGGGACGCTCTCTAGGACCGCGCCGCGTTCGCCTACCGCCGGAGGGCTCCGGAGCAGCGTGGGAGCGCTCTCCCGCCGACCGGCCGATCCACCTCGGAGCGACCGCAGGGCGAGTCGGATTCCGGACTCGCCCCCTTATGCCCACCCCGAAATCAGCTTCCAGTGAGCGTACGATCGCCGTACGTCAGCCACCCGGCCGGATCATGAGTTTCTTGACCGAATGCCCCATCGCGACCTAGCCTCGCCTTAGACGAGTTTTCCCGACCATCGCAGGCTAAGCGCACAACATAGATCGCGTAACAGTACGGCATCACTTCGGCCAGCTCATCGGCCAGATATTTCGATCACCGGACGGGCCGGTCCGGTGATCTTAGTACCAGCACCCGGTCGTCGGCGGTGTCCCCGGGGGGCACTGCCCGGTGGCCGTACCCTCGGTCAGCCGCCTCGGTCGGGCGTCGTGACAGTCGAAGGGCACGCCTCACCCACGGGCGTAGCCCCTCCGGCGCAGGACGGCAAAGGGGAGGCGGCCATGACCAAGCGGGCCAGAGTCAGCAGCGGGTACCGGCGGACCGAGGCGCCGGCATGAGCGAGCCGAGCGAGCCACGCGGGCGAACCAGCCAGTCACGCGGGCGAATCAGCCAGTCCGGTACGGCTGTGCCTCGTCGGGGAACGCGGCGCGGTGGAGTGCCGGCATGAGCGCCCTCGAATGGGCCCTGCTGGCCGCGATCGTCGGGCTGGCCGCGCTGGTGCTCGTCGCGATCAGCCTGGGCGCCCGGGCCCTGCGCCGGATCGGCACCGTGGCCGGCACACCTCCGGCGGACGATCCGGCGTTCGTCGCCGAGAAGGACCGCCAGGAACAGTCGCTCGCGGCGTTGCGTACGGCGGCGAACGAGGCGTCGTCGAGCGTCGACACGGCCAAGTCGGCCGCCGCCTCGGCCCGCGCCGACGCCGCCGCTGCCAAGGCCGAGGCGAGTGCGGCCCGGGCCGAGGCGCAGCGGGTGCTGGACGCCGCCCGGGCCGAGGCCGACACGGTGCTGGAGCGGGCACACCGGCAGGCCGAGGCGGATGCCGAGCAGGTACGCGCGGCGGCCCGGCGCAGCGGCGAACGGGAGATCTCGCTGCTCGCCTCCACCACCCGTGAGCAGGCGGCGGAGGTGGAGCGGCGGGCCCAGCGGATGGACGAGCGGGAGCGGCTGCACACCGAGGAGGTCGAGCGGCTCGCCGAGCGGGAGCGCCGGTTGACCGCCTCGGCCGCCGAGCTGGCGGCCCGGAAGGCGGCACTGGTCGCCCGGGAGGCGGCGCTGGCCGAGGCGGAGGAGCAGCGGAAGAAGGAGCTTGAGCGGATCGCCGGGCTGACCGCCGAGACCGCCCGGGCCGAGCTGGTGGAGGCGATCGAGGGACAGGCGAAGCGGGAGGCCGCAATCCTGGTCCGGGACATCGAGTCCGACGCGCGGAACACGGCCGAGCAGCGGGCCCGGCACATCGTGGTCGACGCCATCCAGCGGGTGGCGAGCGAGCAGACCGCCGAGAGCGTTGTCAGTGTGCTGCACCTGCCCGGTGACGAGATGAAGGGCCGGATCATCGGCCGGGAGGGCCGCAACATCCGGGCCTTCGAATCGGTCACCGGAGTCAACCTGATCATCGACGACACACCCGAAGCGGTGCTGCTCTCCTGCTTCGACCCGGTACGCCGGGAGATCGGCCGGCTCACCCTGGAGAAGCTGGTGCTGGACGGCCGGATCCATCCGCACCGGATCGAGGAGGTCTTCGAGACCGCCAAGCACGAGGTGGAGCGGCTCTGTCAACGGGCCGCCGAGGACGCCCTGGTCGAGGTGGGCATCACCGAGATCCACCCGGAGATGGTCAGCCTGCTGGGCCGGCTCCGCTATCGGACGTCGTACGGGCAGAACGTGCTCAAGCACCTGGTCGAGACCGCGCACATCGCCGGGATCATGGCCGCCGAGCTGCGCCTGGACGCGCCGATGATCAAGCGGTGCGCGTTCCTGCACGACATCGGCAAGGCGCTCACGCACGAGGTGGAGGGGAGCCACGCGCTGATCGGCGCCGACCTGGCCCGCAAGTACGGCGAGGTCGAGGAGGTCGTGCACGCGATCGAGGCGCACCACAACGAGGTACAGCCGCAGACCATCGAGGCGGTGTTGACCCAGGCGTCGGACGCCTGCTCCGGCGGCCGGCCCGGCGCCCGGCGGGAGAGCCTGGAGGCGTACGTCAAGCGGCTGGAGCGGATCGAGGAGATCGCCGCCGGCAAGTCGGGCGTGGAGAAGGTCTTCGCGATGCAGGCGGGTCGGGAGATCCGGGTGATGGTGAAGCCGGACGACGTCGATGAGATCGGCGCGGCGGTGCTGGCCCGGGACGTGGCGAAGCAGATCGAGGAGGAGCTGACCTATCCGGGGCAGATCCGGGTCACCGTGGTACGCGAGTCCCGGGTCACCGAGATCGCCCGCTGACGCGCCGACCCGACGAACGGCGAACGCCGGTCACCACCGCAAGGTGGTGACCGGCGTTCTTTGTGCCGCTCGTGCTCCGCTAGCTGGCGGCTGCGCTGGAGTCGGCCTGCGCCATCACCGACGGCGGGGCGGCCTGGGTCGGCAGGGCACGGGTCTTGCGGGCCCGCGCCATCCGGCGCTGCGCGTACTCGGCGAGCTTGGAGAGCAGGTAGTTGACCAGGATGTAGATGGCGCCGACCACCGCGTACACCTGGATCGGGTTCTCCAGGTTGTCGATGATGAACCGGCTGACCCGGAGCACTTCCTCGTAGCTGATGATGAAGCCGAGCGAGGTGTCCTTGAGTACCACGATGAGCTGGCTGATCAGGGCCGGCAGCATGATCCGGAACGCCTGCGGCAGCAGGATCATCCGGGTGGTCTGGAACGAGGTGAGGCCGACCGCCTGGGCCGCCTCCCGCTGCCCGCCGGGCAGGCCCTCCATCCCGGAGCGCAGGATCTCGCCGATCACCACGCCGTTGTAGATGGTCAGGCCGATCACCAGGTACCACAGGATGTCGCCGAGGTCGACGCCCAGGTCCGGCAGGGCGCTGGCGACGAAGAAGATGGTGATCACGACCGGCAGGCCGCGGAAGATCTCCACGCAGAACCGGGTGACCGCGTTGAGTACCCAGCCGAGCCCGCGCAGCGACCACGCGGCCGGGGTCGGCAGTCCGACGAACTGCCGCTGCTTGAGCGTCTTGAGCTGGATCCGGAGTACGGCCAGCGCCGTACCGAAGATCAGCGAGCTGACGATCGCCAGCCCGGCCGCGGTGAGGGTGGCGATGAAGCCTTCCCGCAGCCGTGCCCAGACCAGCGAGAAGACCTCGTTGTTGGGGTCGATCAGCGGACCCCACTTCTCCATCGTGAACTGGCCGTTCTCGTCGAGCGGCCGGTAGACGAGGAAGTATCCGACGACGGCGATGCCGACGACGGCGAGCAGGCTCACGATCAGGGTGACCCGGCGGGCGCGCGGCCCGGGTGCGTCGTAGAGCACCGTCTGCTGCTGGCTCATGCCTGCACTCCGCTTCGCTCCGCGCCCATGAAGTCTGCTTCCCGGGTGTCCACCGTGCTCATCGGGCCGCCACCGCCCGGCGCCGCTCGATGCGGTCGAGGAGGATGCCCAGCGGCACGGTCATCACGAGGAACCCGATCGAAACTCCGATGAAGACCGGGATGATCGGCTCGCCGAGCGCGCTGGTGAGGTTCTGCGCCGAGTTGGAGAGGTCACCGATCACGCCGAAGAAGCCGGCGAGCGCCGAGTTCTTGATCATCGCGATGATGACCGAGCCGAGTGGTACCACCGCCGACTTCCAGGCCTGCGGCAGTACGACGTACCGCAGGTTCTGCCCGAAGGTGAGCCCGATGGCCCGGGCCGCCTCGGCCTGTCCCGGCGGTACGGCGTTGATGCCGCTGCGGATCGCCTCGCAGACGAACGCGGCGGTGTAGAGGGCCAGCGCGATCACGGCGAACCGGAAGTACGGCAGGTCGATGCCGAGCCGGGAGAAGATGCTGGTGAGCCCCGGGATGCGGAGGAAGTCGGCGTTCGAGCCGAGCGCCGGCAACCCGAAGGCGGCGAAGAACATCACGATGGTCAGCGGACTGTTGCGGAACACCGTCACGTACGCGGTACCGATCCAGCGCAGCGGCGGGACCGGGGAGATCCGCATGACCGCGACCAGGGTGCCCACCAGCAGGGCACCGGTCGCGGCGAGGATACAGAGCTGGAAGGTGAGCCAGAACCCTCCGGCGAAGACGTCGAAGTGGTCGACGAGCACACTCACGGGCACGCCTCTCTCATGGTCACCTTCCAGCTCCTACCTAACTATCTGATCCGTCCGTCGACGCCGGTGTCCGTCAGTACCGGTTGACGGCCGGGCCCTGCGGGACGGTCGAGTCGAACTTGCCCGCGGTGTCCTGCCAGGCCTTCGCGTACCGGCCGTCGGTGTAGATCTTCTCCAGCGTG
The DNA here is from genome assembly GCF_016862915.1 of Plantactinospora endophytica. Classification (GTDB taxonomy): domain Bacteria; phylum Actinomycetota; class Actinomycetes; order Mycobacteriales; family Micromonosporaceae; genus Plantactinospora; species Plantactinospora endophytica. The sequence goes on from NZ_BONW01000005.1 coordinate 204,783, forward strand.
GCGTTGATGAACTCGCGGAACGCGGTGTCGCCCTTCTTGACGCCGATCCCGTACGGCTCCTCGGTGAACTTCTCGCCGGCCAGCTTGAACTTGCCCTCGCTCTTGGCCACGTAGCCGAGCAGGATGACGTTGTCCGTGGTGACCGCGTCGACCTGCTTGTTGGTCAGCGCGTCGACGCACTTCTGGTAGCCGTCGAAGAGCACCAGCTGGGCGCCGGGGCTGGCCGGGTTGGCCAGGTACTTCTTGATGTTGTCGCCCGGGGTCGAACCCTGCACCGAGCAGACCTTCTTGTCGCCGGCCTTGAACGAGTCCGGGCCGGTGATGGAGCTGTCGTCGGCGCGGATCATGATGTGCTGCCCGGCGACGTAGTACGGACCGGCGAAGTCGATCCGCTCCTTGCGCTTGTCGTTGATGGTGTACGTCGCCACCACGATGTCGGCCTTGCCCTGCTCCAGGACCTCTTCCCGGACCGCGGACGGGGTCTCGATGTACTCGACCTTGTCCTCGGCGATGCCGAGCTCACCGGCGATGATCTTGCCGATCTCGACGTCGAAGCCGGCCGGCTTGTTGTCCAGGCCCTTGAGGCCGAAGCCCGGCTGGTCGAACTTGGTGCCGATGATGATCTTCTGGGCCTTGTTCAGCCGCTCCATCGTGGAGCCGGCCTCGAAGGTCTTGCTGCCGGCACCGGTGTCCCCGCCGTCCCCGTCGTCACCGCCGCAGGCGGCCACGGTGAAGGCCAGTGCCGCGACCGCGGCAACCGCCGCCACTCGCGTCATTCGCATTGCTCTCTCCTTCTTCGACGGAGCGGTCAGACCCGGTGGGGCAGTCCGCTCCACTGTGGATACCTAGTGGGTGAGGATTTTGGACAGAAAGTCCTTGGCCCGCTCGCTGCGCGGGTTGGCGAAGAACTCGTCCGGCGCGGCGTCCTCGACGAGCTGGCCGTCGGCCATGAAGATGACCCGGTTGGCCGCGTGCCGGGCGAAGCCCATCTCGTGGGTCACCACCACCATCGTCATGCCGTCCCGGGCCAGCGAGGTCATCACGTCCAGCACCTCGCCGACCATCTCCGGGTCGAGGGCGCTGGTGGGCTCGTCGAAGAGCATCGCCTTGGGCTGCATGGCCAGGGCGCGGGCGATCGCCGCCCGCTGCTGCTGCCCGCCGGAGAGCTGGGCCGGATACTTCTCGGCCTGGTTGGCGATGCCGACCCGCTCCAGCAGCTTCATCGCCCGGTCCCGGGCGGCGGCGGGCTTCTCCTTGCGGACTTTGACCGGACCCAGCGTGACGTTCTCGAGGATCGTCTTGTGCGCGAAGAGGTTGAACGACTGGAAGACCATCCCGACCTCGCTGCGCAGCCGGGCCAGGGCCTTGCCCTCGGCCGGCAGCGGCCGGTCGTCGAAGGTGATCGTCCCGGAGTTGATCGGCTCGAGCCGGTTGATCGCCCGGCAGAGCGTCGACTTGCCGGAACCGGAGGGCCCGATCACCACCACGACCTCGCCACGGGCCACCGACAGGTTGACGTCCTGCAACACGTGCAGCGGGCCAAACCACTTGTTGACCCCGTCAAGCCTGATGAGCGGTTCGCCGGTCGTCGTCCCACCGGCCACCTCGACCGCCTCAGTCCGCTCGGTCATGCCCCCACCTGTCTTGTCCATGATCTGTCGCACCGGATTCCGGCTGAATCGGTGACGCAACTCTAGGGGACCTGACGTGCTGGAATGTAATCGAGTTCATCACGGGGCGATAACAGCAGCGACAATGATCGCGACTGTCCGCTAAGGTCCGTCAACTCTGAGTAGCCGCGCGGTGACGCCGTGTCTTCTCGTGGTGGTCGGTCGGTCACCGGAACCGGGCGACCGGGTCGTCCCGGGAAGAAAACTGGCGGAGGCGTACGGGAATCGAACCCGCCCGACCGAGCTGCTCGGTCGCATCGGTTTTGAAGACCGTGAGGACCACCAGGCACCTGCCCGCCTCCAGGTCGGACTATAACCGCGCCGGAACTGTCCGGTGCCCGACCCCGGTGGTCCGAACAGACCACGCTGGGTGAGCGTGTCGGGCAAGCTGCGCCGGCAGGGTGGTGGCCTCCGACTACAATAGGTAGTCAAGGGTCGTCTATTTCGGCGGATATGGTCACAGACCGGTAACTTAGCCGCTCTCGACCCGGTGTGCCCGGCACCATCGTGGGTGAGGCCGTTACATTCAGGCACCACGGTGCCCGGCCCGACGGGGGATGCCCGACCGAGACCCGGCATCCAGCCACGACCGAGTACGGCGAGGAGGCGGCAATGATCGAGCTGTGGAACTGGAGGACCGAGGGGCGGGTCGCCGCCTCGGAGATCCGCCTCGCGCTTGCCGACGCGCTCGACGTACCGGTGCTGCCGCTGGGCGGGGTCGACCTGGCCCGGGTGCCGTCCGGCGCGCTGCTGGTCGACGTCTGGCACCGCTCCGGCGACTTCCCGACCTCCGTCGACTGCTACGGGGTGCCGGCCGAACTGCCCGAGGTGGGCGCCGTCGCGGCGTTCGCCCGCCGGCTGGGCCGGGCCTGCCTGCTGCCGGACGACACCCTCGACGCCGGCCGGCACCTGCTGGTCGCGGCGGACGGCACCATCCGGCCGGTGCACCACGAGGTGCGGGACACCGAGGACGGCGAAATCCTCTCCGAGCAGCGGCTCTGCACCGTGCTCAGCCCGCGCTGCCGGGGCTGGTCGCCCTGTCAGCGGTCGCGCTGGGTTCCGGACTCGGTCATCCCGGCGCTCGCCGCGGCCTGACCGTCCGCCGCCGGCTGGCCGGACCCCTTCACCACGAGCTGGTCGAGCAGGGTCCGGGTCGCCTCGGCCACGGCGGCCACCGCCGCGTGGAAGGCCGCCGCGTTGTGCGCCGCCGGGGCGCGGAAACCCGAGATCTTGCGGACGTACTGCAACGCCGCCGCCTCGATGTCCGTCTCGGTGACGACCTCGGCGTACGGCTGGCGCAGGGTCTTGATGCTCCGGCACATGGCACTACCTTCCCGTCGGTGGGGGCTGGACGTCCCAGGGGATCTGGCTTCCCGGGTGCTGCGGATACTCTGTCACTGTCATGACTACCGCAGCCCTCGGCAGCCCGCGTACCTATCAGGTACGCACCTACGGCTGCCAGATGAACGTGCACGACTCCGAGCGGATCTCCGGACTTCTGGAGCAGGCCGGCTACGTCCAGGCGGCCGACTCCGACGATCCGGACGTGGTGGTCTTCAACACCTGTGCCGTACGCGAGAACGCCGACAACCGCCTCTACGGCAACCTCGGCCACCTGCGTCCGGTCAAGGACAAGCGCCCCGACATGCAGATCGCGGTCGGCGGCTGCCTGGCCCAGAAGGACCGGGGCGAGATCGTCCGCCGGGCGCCCTGGGTCGACGTGGTCTTCGGCACCCACAACATCGGCTCGCTGCCGGTGCTGCTGGAGCGGGCCCGGCACAACTCCGCCGCCGAGGTGGAGATCCTGGAGTCGCTGGAGGTCTTCCCCTCCACCCTGCCGACCCGGCGCGAGTCGACGTACGCCGGCTGGGTGTCGATCTCGGTGGGCTGCAACAACACCTGCACCTTCTGCATCGTGCCGGCGCTGCGCGGCAAGGAGAAGGACCGCCGGCCCGGCGACATCCTGGCCGAGGTACGCGCCCTGGTCGCCGAGGGTGTGCTGGAGGTCACCCTGCTCGGCCAGAACGTGAACTCCTACGGGGTGGAGTTCGGTGACCGGCTCGCCTTCGGCAAGCTGCTCCGGGCCACCGGGGAGATCGACGGGCTGGAGCGGGTCCGGTTCACCAGCCCGCATCCGAAGGACTTCACCGACGACGTGATCGCCGCGATGGCCGAGACGCCGAACGTCTGCCACTCGCTGCACATGCCGTTGCAGTCCGGCTCCGACGACGTGCTCCGGGCGATGCGCCGGTCCTACCGCGCCGAGCGTTACCTCGGGATCATCGAGAAGGTCCGGGCGGCGATGCCGGACGCGGCGATCACCACCGACATCATCGTGGGCTTCCCCGGCGAGACCGAGGCCGACTTCGCCCGCACCCTGGACGTGGTCCGGGAGGCGAGGTTCGCCTCCGCGTTCACCTTCCAGTACTCGAAACGCCCGGGCACGCCGGCCGCCACCATGCCCGACCAACTGCCCAAGCAGGTGGTCCAGGAGCGTTACGAGCGGCTGATCGCGGCGGTCGAGGAGATCACCTGGGCGGAGAACCGCAAGCTCGTCGGCACCCCGGTCGAGGTACTGGTCGCGGTTGGTGAGGGGCGCAAGGACGAGCGCACCGGACGGCTCTCCGGCCGGGCCCGGGACGGTCGGCTGGTGCACTTCGCCGCCGGGTCGTACGAGGGGAAGATCCGGCCGGGCGACATCGTGCAGACCACGATCAGCTACGCCGCACCGCACCACCTGAACGCCGACGGCGAGCCGCTGGCCCACCGGCGTACCCGGGCCGGGGATGCCGCCGAGGCGGGCCGGGCACCGCGTACCGGTGGGGTGTCGCTCGGGTTGCCCACGGTCGGGGTGCCGCCGCCGTTGCCGGCCTCCGCCGGGGCCTGCGACCGCTGACGTCCGTCCGGCCGGGCCGGCCGTAGCGGACTTACCCGTACCCGGTCCCCAACGGACCTTCCCCCTGAACCGCGCGACCACGCGCGCCTCGACGTCCGCCCGCGACGACGAGGGACCGGAAGGCCGGAGAGAAGGTCAACCGGAAGACGCCGCCCGGCATGCCGGGCGGCGTCGACAGTGGTCCGATTCGGGAGCACCGACCGGGACCAGGCGATGCCCGCCCCGGGGTCGGCTCAGCTCGCCTGCTCCGCCAACTCCAGGAACCGCCGCTTGGCGGCGAGGGCCTGCTCGGCCTCGCGGATCCGCTTCGCGTCACCGGCCGTCTTGGCCCGGGCCAGCCGCTGCTCCGCCTCGGCGACCTGGTCGCGCATCTGCGCCAGCAGCGGGTTGGCCGACGGCTCGGTCCGCCGCCACGCGGAATCCATCGCCTGGCGGACCTTCTCGTCCACCACCCGCAGCCGCCGATCCAGGTTGGCCGCCGCCTCCCGGGGCACCCGGCCCGCCTCGTGCCACTGGCCCTGGATCTCCCGCAGCTTCGCCTGCGCGCCGCGCGGGTCGCCCTCGACGTCGAGCCCCTCCGCCTCGGCGAGCAGCGCCTGCTTGCGCTCCAGGTTGCCCCGCTGCTCGGCGTCCCGGGCGGAGAAGACCTCGCTACGCCGGGAGAAGAAACCGTCCTGCGCGCCCCGGAAGCGTTCCCAGAGCCGCTCCTCGGCCTCCTTCGAGGCGCGCGGCGCGGCCTTCCACTGTGCCATCAGCTCCCGGAGCCGGTTGGCGGTCGCCGCCCAGTCCGTCGAGTCGGCCAGCGACTCGGCCTCGACGACCAACTCCTCCTTGGCCGCCTGGGCCTGCTTGCGCTGCGCGTCCAGGGTGGCGAAATGCGCCCCCCGGCGCCGGGTGAAGCCGTCCCGGGCAGCGGCGAACCGCTTCCACAACTCGCCGTCGGTCTTCTTGTCGACGCCGCGGATGGTCTTCCACTCGTCGAGGATCTCCTTGAGCCGGTCGCCCGCGGTCTTCCAGCCGGTCGACTCCGCGGCCAGCTTCTCCGCCTCCTCGACCAGGGTGGTCTTCCGGGTGACCGCCTCGGCCCGGGCGGTCTCCCGGGCGGCCCGGGCCTCGCCGGCCTTCCCCTCGGCCAGGGTGGCCAGTCGCTCCAGCCGGGCGGCGAGCGCGTCGATGTCACCGACGACGTGCGCCTCGGCGAGCGACGCGCGCAGCCGCCGGATGGTGGCGAGCGACCCCGACGGATCCGCCGCCCCCGAATTGAGCCGGGCCTCGGTCAGGTCGACCTCGGTGACCAGGTCGGCGAAGCGGCGGGCGAAGTGGGCCAGACCTTCCTCCGGGGCACCGGCCTGCCAGGAACCGACCACACGCTCGCCCTCGGCCGTCTTGACGTAGACGTTCCCGTCCGCATCCACCCGTCCAAAGGCAGTCCAGTCACTCATGAGCCCATCCTCGTTCTCCCGGCGCTGCCGGGGATGGGGGTCCCCGGCGGTCGCCGCCACGGCGCAGCGAAGTTTCTCCCGGCATTGTCACAGGTCCAACCCGGTCCGCGTCGAGCGCCTATCGTCGACCGTGACCATACGGTGTCCTAGACCGCACTCGGATCGGCTGGCCTTCGGGTGTAAGGTTCGCTGCCCGCTACGGTGGTGGCGTGCCACTGGTCGCCGCCGCCGTCTGCCCACATCCGCCGATGATCGTTCCGGAACTCGCCGGGTCGGCGGCCGGTGAGCTGGATGATCTCCGTCTCGCCTGCACCGAGGCGGTCACCCGGCTGCTGGCGACCGGGCCGGACGTCGTACTGGTGCTGGGGGGCGGGGAGCGGACCGTCCGGCACGGACCGGCCGACGGCGGCAGCCTGCGGCCGTACGGGCTGGATCGGGTGCTGCGGCTGGGGCCCGGTGACGAACCGACCGACGGGATCGAACTTCCGCTCAGTGTGCTGATCGGTGCCTGGCTGCTGGACCGGGCCGGTGTGGTGACGCCCCGCCGGGGACAGAGCGTCGACACCGACGCCCCGGTCGACGAGTGCCGGCGGATCGGCGCCGAACTGGTCGGCGATCCGGCGGAGCGGGTCGCGCTGCTGGTGCTCGGCGACGGGTCGGCCTGCCGGGGCGAGCGGTCACCCGGGTACGCCGACCCGCGTGCCGAGCCCTACGACGACCGGGTCGCCACGGCACTGCGTACCGCCGACGGACCGGCCCTGCTCGGGCTGGACCCGGAGCTGTCGGCCCGGCTCCGGGTCGCCGGCCGGGCCCCGTGGCAGGTGCTCGCCGCAGCGGTGGCAAGCAGCGCCACAGCCTGGCACGGCGACCTCTCCTACTACGCGGCGCCCTACGGCGTCAGCTACTTCGTGGCCAACTGGACGCCCACCGGGTCGGCCGGGCCGTCCGGTCCCGACGAGCGCGCCGGGGAGCCGGCGTGACCGGGCGCGGCCGGGTCGTCGCGGTCGTCGGCCCCACCGCCACCGGCAAGTCGGGACTCGGCGTCGAACTGGCCCGGGCCCTCGACGGCGAGGTGGTGAACGCCGACTCGATGCAGCTCTATCGCGGAATGGACATCGGCACCGCCAAGCTGAGCCTGGCCGAGCAGGACGGCGTACCGCACCATCTGCTGGACATCTGGGCGGTCACCGAACCGGCGAGTGTGGCGGCGTACCAGGAACTGGCCCGGGCGGCGGTCGACGACATCCTCGGCCGGGGCCGGGTACCGCTGCTGGTCGGCGGCTCCGGACTGTACGTGCGGGCGGTGCTCGACGAGTTCGAGTTCCCCGGCACCGATCCGTTGGTACGGGCCCGGCTGGAAGCCGAACTGGCCGCCTCGGGCCCGGCACCGCTGTACGCCCGGCTGCGCGCCGCCGACCCGGTGGCGGCGGAGAACATCCTGCCCGGCAACGGGCGGCGCATCGTCCGGGCGCTCGAAGTGATCGAGCTGACCGGGGCACCGTTCACCGCCTCGCTGCCCCGGCCGGTCCCGTACTACGACGCCGTCCAGCTCGGCGTCGACCGGGAGACCGCCGAACTGGACGAGCGGATCGCCGTACGGGTGGACCGGATGTGGGCGGACGGCCTGGTCGCCGAGACCACCGCCCTGGCGGCGCGGGGCCTGCGGGACGGCCGGACGGCCGGCCGGGCGCTCGGCTACCAGCAGGTGCTCCGGCAGCTCGACGGCGAGATCTCCGAGCCGGAGGCGCGGGCCGACACGGTCCGGGCGACCCGGCGGTTCGTCCGACGGCAGCGTTCCTGGTTCCGCCGCGACCCCCGGATCCACTGGTTGGACGGGGCCCGACCCGACCTGGTCGAAGCGGCGCTCGCCCTGCTCACCGACCCGGCCGAGGTCAAGGGCTCCGGTGCGACCGACCCGGCACACCGGGCGGGTTGACCCGGGCCGGGCGGCGCCCTCCGGCCGTCGCGCCTCGAAGCGTTTGCGCTGGTCCGAGACGTCTCCTGGGGCGAGGCAGGTCTTTCGGGGTGGGGCACGTCTGGTGGGACGGAGTGGGTTGCTGAGTTGGGAGTAGTTGGTCGGGGTGGGACGGAGTCGGGTCGAGGGTGCCGGGCGGGGCGGGCGGAGTCAGGTCGAGGGTGCCGGGCGGGGCGGCGGCGGCTCGGGGGATGATGGAGGGGTGCGGTTCACCAAGGGCCACGGCACCGGTAACGACTTCGTGCTCCTGCCCGACCCAGACGGCCAACTCGACCTGACCCCGTCGACCGTGGCGGCGCTCTGCGACCGCCGACGCGGCATCGGCGCGGACGGCGTACTGCGGGTGGTGCGGGCGGCCAAACATCCGGACGCCGTCGGGTACGCCGGTACGGCCGAGTGGTTCATGGACTACTGGAACGCCGACGGATCCCTCGCCGAGATGTGCGGCAACGGCACGCGGGTCTTCACCCACTACCTTCTCGTCAACGGGCTCGCGGAGCCGGTCGACGGCGGCCTGCCGATCGCCACCCGGTCCGGAGTGGTACGCGCCGAGGTGACGGCCGGGGAGATCTCGGTGGATCTGGGCGCCCCCAGGATCACCGGTGGTGCCGTGGCCACCCTCGGTGGACTCACCCTGGCCGGTACCGCCGTGGACTGCGGCAACCCGCACCTGGTCTGCGTACTGCCGGCCAGCATCGAGCTGGCGGGACTGGACCTGACCCGGGCACCCGGTTTCGACCCGGCGGCCTTCCCGACCGGGGTGAACGTCGAGTTCGTCACTTCCGCCGAGCCGGTCGACGGCGCCGACGCGCACGTACGGATGCGGGTCTACGAGCGTGGCTCGGCGGAGACCCTCTCCTGCGGCTCCGGCGCCTGCGCGGTGGCGGCGGTGGCGTTGCGCGACGCCGGGCGTACCGCTGGGGTGGTGGCGGTGGACGTGCCCGGCGGCCGGCTGACGGTGACGCTGGACGGCGAGAGCTGCTGGCTCGCCGGCCCGGCCGTCCTGGTCGCGCACGGCGAGATCGACCTGCCGGTGCTCACCGGCTGACCGGTTCGCCGACGGTCTGCGAGCCACCCGAGCCGGTTCCCGAGATGTCAGGGCGACTTCCGGGTTCGAGCCACGCGGGCAGTCTCCAGATCACCTGAGCCCGTCTTCGGGCCGCGCGGGCAGTTTCCAGATCACCTGAGCCCGTCTTCGGGCCGCGCGAGCCGGTCCGAGCGCTTCCGGGCCCGGCCGCCGCCGCAGGGCGGCGACCGGGTCTGCGGTCAGCTCGACAGTGGGCTGGCCGGGGCGGCGGCCTCGGCGGCGATCTCGGGCAGGTCGGCCGGGCCGGGGTCCGCGGCCGGCGGGGGAGCGGGGTGCTGCGCGGCGGCCCGGACGGCGGCGGCCACCGCCGGTGCCACCCGGGAGTCGAAGACGCTCGGCACGATGACGGTTCGGTTGATCTTGTCCGTGCCCACCACGTCGGCGATGGCCCGGGCAGCCGCGATCGCCATCTCCTCGGTGAACTCCTCGGCGTGCGCGTCCAGCATGCCGCGGAAGACGCCCGGGAAGGCGAGCACGTTGTTGATCTGGTTGGGCTGGTCGGACCGGCCGGTGGCGACCACCGCCGCGTGCCTGCGGGCCTCCCTCGGGTCCACCTCCGGGTCCGGGTTGGCCAGCGCGAAGACGATCGCGTCGGGGGCCATCGTGGCGATGTCGTCGCCGGTGAGCAGGTTGGGGGCGCTGACCCCGATGAAAACATCCGCGCCGCGCAGGGCCGCCTTGAGGTCGCCGGAGAAGTCGTCCCGGTTGGTGTTCTCGGCCAACCACTGCCAGGCCGAGTTCAGCCCGTCCAGGCCGCGGTGCAGGGGGCCCTGGCGGTCGTACGCGATGATGTCGCCGACGCCCTGCCGGAGCAGCAACTTCATGATCGCCGTACCGGCGGCACCGGCGCCGGAGACGACCACCCGGACGTCGGTGAGCTTCTTGCCGACCACCCGCAGCGCGTTGGTGAGCGCCGCGAGTACCACGATCGCGGTGCCGTGCTGGTCGTCGTGGAAGACCGGGATGTCGAGCAGTTCGCGCAACCGGTTCTCGATCTCGAAGCAGCGCGGCGCGGCGATGTCCTCCAGGTTGATCCCGCCGTACTGCGGTGCGATCGCCCGGACGATCGAGACGATCTCGTCCGGGTCCTGGGTGTCCAGCACCACCGGCCAGGCGTCCACCCCGCCGAACCGCTTGAAGAGCGCCGCCTTGCCCTCCATCACCGGAAGCGCCGCCGCCGGACCGATGTTGCCCAGTCCGAGTACGGCCGACCCGTCCGTCACCACCGCGACGGTGTTCCGCTTGATGGTCAGCCGGCGGGCGTCGGCGGGGTTCTCCGCGATCGCCAGGCAGACCCGGGCGACCCCCGGGGTGTACGCGCGGGAGAGCTCGTCCCGGTTGCGCAGCGCGACCTTCGGGGAGACCTCGATCTTGCCGCCGAGGTGCAGCAGGAAGGTCCGGTCGGAGACCTTGCGGACGTCCACCCCGTCCAGCGCGGTCAGTGCCTCCACCACCTGGTCGGCGTGGTTCGCGTCGGCGGTGTCGCAGGTCAGGTCGACGACCACCGTGGTCGGGTCGGAGTCGACCACGTCGAGCGCGGTGACGATGGCGCCGGCCTCACCGACGCAGGTGGTCAGCCGGCCGATGGCCGAGGCGTCCGCCGTTACGCTGATCCGGATGGTGATCGAGAATCCGGCACTCGGCAGTCGGGTGATCGCCACGTGGTCCTCCGTCGTCTTCCCGCGGCCTCGCTGCCGCCGTCAGCATCTTCCCTGCTGGTCCGGACCCGCCGTCGGCCGGCCCGGTCCCCGTCGCCACTCGGCGACCCGGACCACCCTAGGCCCGGTCGACATGGCCACCGACGCCAGCCCGTCCGGTTGCCGCCGCCGTCTCACCTTTTCCGATCGCCATCCCACTTCCGCGAGGGCGGACGGGACCGTCCGTCGGCCGGTTCCGGGGCTTGCCGGCGGTCTCGGTCTCGGGGAGGGCATCGGCGGGACGCGGCCGGAGCGTGCGATCCGTGCCGGAGCGGAATTTTGGCCGGGCGAAGGCCGTTGACCTTTCCGGTGGCCGTGACCGGCCTCGGTGGCGGATGATCCGCGCTGCTGCTCGGCCCGTTCCTGGCACTGGACCGGGGGCTGGAGGAGGCGGCGCAGGTCTCCGGACGGGCGAGCTGCGTAGGTGGCGAATCGCCCCGGGCCGGGCGTGCAGGCCAGCGAGTTCACCCCGGGAGCCGGCCCGGACGGCCGGACCGATATATAGCGGGTGCGCCTGACCGGCGCGCGTGTCACGATTGATTGCCACCGGCGCGCACAGCGTAACCAATGCGACGACAAGCCGCAGAGCGCGCAGAAGGTGTGCGCAGCACAGTTGGCGAGACAGGGTCGAACGTCCCGACGGCCGCCGGGTAACCGCCGGAGGACCGGCTCGGTGGCGGACCGACCAGGAGCAGCGGGAGCAGGAGGAACGGCTTGCGAGACCAGGAAAGCTTCGTTCGGCTGGCGGACGAGGACCTTGACGCCATCGTCATCGATGGCGACGTCACCACCGGCGAGCTGGAGCTGGAGGACCGCCAGGCGCTCCGGCGGGTCGCGGGCCTCTCCACCGAGCTGGCCGACGTCACCGAGGTCGAATACCGGCAGCTCCGGCTGGAGCGGGTGGTCCTGGTCGGGGTCTGGACGGACGGCACGGTGACCGACGCGGAGAACTCCCTCGCGGAGCTTGCCGCGCTGGCCGAGACCGCCGGCTCGCAGGTGCTGGAGGGCCTGATCCAGCGGCGCAGCCGGCCGGATCCGGCCACCTACATCGGGCGGGGCAAGGTCGACGACCTCGGCTCGGTGGTGCTGGCGTCCGGTGCGGACACGGTGATCTGCGACGGTGAGCTGTCCCCGTCCCAGCTCCGCAACCTGGAGCAGCGGACCAAGGTCAAGGTGGTCGACCGGACCGCCCTGATCCTCGACATCTTCGCCCAGCACGCCAAGAGCCGGGAGGGTAAGGCGCAGGTCGAGCTGGCCCAGCTCGAATACCTGCTGCCCCGGCTGCGCGGTTGGGGTGAGAGCCTGTCCCGGCAGGCCGGCGGTAGCGGCCGGGGCGGCGGCGCCGGTGGCGGCGTGGGGCTGCGTGGTCCCGGTGAGACCAAGCTGGAGACCGACCGGCGGCGGATCCGGATCCGCATCTCCCGGCTCCGCCGCGAGATCAAGAACATGCGGACCGCCCGGCTCACCAAGCGGGCCCGCCGGGCCCGCAACGGCGTGCCAGCGGTGGCGATCGCCGGCTACACCAACGCCGGCAAGTCCAGCCTGCTCAACCGGCTGACCAACGCCGGGGTACTGGTCGAGGACGCCCTCTTCGCCACGCTGGACCCGACGACCCGCCGGGCGTACGCGGCCGACGGGCGGATCTACACCCTGGCCGACACTGTCGGATTCGTCCGGCACCTGCCGCACCAGATCGTCGAGGCGTTCCGCTCCACGCTCGAGGAGGTGGCCGACGCCGACCTCGTGGTGCACGTGGTGGACGGGGCGCACCCCGACCCCGAGGAGCAGGTCCGGGCGGTACGCGAGGTGCTGGCCGAGGTCGGCGCCGACAAGCTCCCCGAGTTGCTGGTGGTCAACAAGACCGACGCGGCGGACGAGGAGACCCTGCTCCGGCTGAAGCGGGAGTGGCCGGAGGCGGTGTTCGCCTCGGCGCGTACCGGCGGCGGGGTCGAGGAGGTCCGGGCGGCCATCGAGGCCCGGCTGCCCCGGCCGGCGGTGGAGGTTCGCGCGGTGCTGCCGTACGACCGGGGGGACCTGGTCGCCCGGGTACACCGCCGGGGCGAGGTGCTCGGCACGGCGCACCTGCCGGAGGGGACGAAACTGCACGTACGGGTGGACGAGGCGCTGGCCGCCGAGTTGGCACCGTACCGGGAGGTAGTGGCATGACCGGCCGCACCGTTGACCGGTGACGGAGGGTTGATCACGCCGCCTCCCCGGGAGGCGGCATCCGCATGCGACACTGGGCGGATGCGGCGAGTCCTCTCCATGGTGCTGGTTGCCTCCGGCGTGCTCGGGTCGAGCCTGGGCCTGCTCGGAGCCAGTCTCGGTTTCGGAGCTGTCGCGGCCTCCGCCGCTGCCGGCAAGAAGGTCTGCACCATCACCGACGAGCGGATGACGGAACTCTCCGGCATCCTCGCTACGTCGAGTGGTTACGTCGTGATCAACGACGGGAGCGACAACCCCGACCGGGAACGGGTCTTCCTGCTGGACACCAAGTGCAAGCTGAAGAAGGCCGTCCAGTACGCCAGCAATCCGCGCGACCCGGAGGATCTCGCCCTCTCGCCCGACGGCAAGACGGTCTGGATCGCCGACATCGGTGACAACGACACCGAGCGGCGGTCCAGCGTCGTGCTCTGGAGCATGCCGCTGACCGGCGCCACCAAGCCGGTACTGCACCGGCTCGCCTTTCCCGGCAACAAGCGGCACGACGCCGAGGCGCTGCTGATCGGGGCGGACAACGTTCCGTTGATCATCACCAAGTCGACCGGCAAGGCGGAGATCTACCGCCCGACCGGGGCGCTGGTCAAGAACAACGACGACGGGGTGCCGCTGGAGAAGGCGGGCGAGATCACCCTGCCGAAGTCCACCACGCCCAACCCGTTCGGTGGGGCGGGCCGGGTGACGATCACCGGGGCGGCCCGCTCGCCGGACGGCAGCCGGGTAGCGCTGCGGACGTACGCGGACGCGTTCGAGTGGGACGTCGAGGGCGACGACCTGGTGAAGTCCCTGACCACCGGGAAGCCTCGGATGACGCCGCTGGCCGACCCGTTCGGCGAGGGGATCGCCTACACGCCCGACGGGAAGAGCTTCCTGACCGTCTCCGACGTCGACTCGCTCGGCGAGGACCAGGACGTGACGGTGCTCAGCTACGCCCCGGCCAAGGTGGCGGCCCCGGCAGCGGTCGGTGGGGCGGGGGCCGATGCGAAGAAGTCCGAGAAGTCCTGGACGGACTCGCTGACCCTGGACGACATCACGTACCTGATCGCCGCCGTGGGGGTGATCGGCGCCCTGCTGGTCGGGCTCGGGATCTTCGGGATCGTGCGGGCGCGCCGCCGGGGGCGGGAGGACGGCCTGGGCGCCACCGGCCCGGACGGTGACGACAACGATCCGAGGGCCGGCCGGGAGGCGATGCCCGGTGACGACCGGGACGGGTCCGGCGGCCGGCGCCCCGGTTACGACGACGACTCCAACTGGGGTCCGGGTTCGCAGCGCTCCGGCGGGTACGACGACGACGGCTACCGCTCCGACCGCCCGGCCGAGGACTTCCAGCCGGCCGGTCGGGGCAGGCCGGCGGGTGGCGTCTACGGCGGCGGTGGGAAGCCGGCCAGCGGCGCCGTCTACGGCGGCCAGCCGGCCGGCGGTGGCGTGTACGGCGGAGGCGGTCGACCCCAGGGCGGTGGTCGACCCCAGGGCGGTGGCGGCCGGCCGCAAGGCGGTGGTGGTGGTCGGCCCCAGGGTGGCGATCGACCGCAGGGCGGCGGTGGCGGCCGGCCGCAGGGCGGTGGCGTCTACGGCGGAGCTCCCGCCGGTGCCGGCGGCGCTCCGGGCGGCGGTGGCCGGCCCCGGGCCGGAGGTGGCGGCGGTGGTGGCCGGCCCCGGGCGGGCGGTGGTGGTGGCGGTGTCTACGGCGGCCAGCCGTCCGGCAACGGGAACGGTCGGGGTGGTCGACCCGGACCGGACGACCAGTGGGGCGACCAGCGTGGCGGGCCGCCGCCACGGACCGGTCAGGGCACCGGGTCACGTGGCGGCGGACCTCGCGGCGGCCAGTACGGCCAGCCCCGGAAGCGTTCCGGCGGACATCCCGACGACCACGACTACCGCTGAACGGATCGCCGTATCAGCCGCCGGCCCGGCGGCTGATACGGATCGCCGGATGCGCCCCCGGCGCCGGCCTCTCCATCGCCGCTGTCGCCTACCCCGTCCGGTGACCGGGCGACGGGCTCAGATCCGGCGGAGTACCGCGACCACCCGGCCCATGATGGTGGCGCTGTCCCCGGGGATCGGGTCGAAGGCGGAGTTCGCCGGCATCAGCCAGACGTGCCCGTCCCGGCGCCGGTAGGTCTTGACCGTCGCCTCGCCGTCGAGCATCGCCGCGACGATCTCCCCGGAGTTCGCGGTCGGCTGCTGGCGGACCACGACCCAGTCGCCGTCGCAGATCGCCGCGTCGAGCATCGAGTCGCCCTTGACCTGGAGCATGAAGACCTCGCCCTCGCCGACCAGCTCGCGGGGCAGCGGGAAGATGTCCTCGACGGCCTGCTCGGCGAGGATCGGGCCACCGGCGGCGATCCGACCGAGCAGTGGCACGTAGGCCGGGGTGGGGCGCTGGGCGCGGGCGGTCTCGTCGTCGATCATCTCGCTCGGTGGGCGTACGTCGACGGCGCGGGGGCGGTTCGGGTCGCGCCGGAGGAAGCCCTTCCGCTCCAACTCCTTGAGCTGGTAGGCCACGCTCGACGGGGAGACCAGCCCGACCGCCTCGCCGATCTCCCGGACGCTGGGCGGGTAGCCGTAGCGCTCCACCCAGTCCCGGATGAACTCCAGGATCCGCCGCTGCCGGGCGGTGAGGTCGGCGGTGACCAGGTCGGGGAAGGCGCTCACCACCGGAGTGACCGCCCGCAGCGCGGGGGCACCCTCCCGGGGCCGCGGGCCGGCCGTACGGCGGCTGGCCCGACTGCCTGGTGCGACGCTCTTCTGGGGCTTCTGCCGGCTCGTCCGGTCGTCGGTCGACACGTCGTCCTCCTGATGGCGGTGGGGGTGCCTTGGCGGCTCGTGGTGCGGCGTGGGCTCGGCGCCGTTACCGCGATCGCCGCGGTCCCGGTGTCGATGTTCAAAACCGTATAGGTGAGATCACACAGTTTCAAACATCTGTACGACATTCGGCGCGGCGTGTCGGCTCCGACAGCTCGACATCGAACGCCTGTTCTGATAAACCATCGTACGTCCGTTCGTTCGAACTCCTGTTCGATCTTGGAGGTCACGATGGGTGCGACGGGGTTTCCGAGGGCTTCCCGGGGCGGTGGGCGACTGCGGCTGACCCGGCGGGGACGGCTGGTCGTCACCGTGCTCCTGCTGCTCCTCGTCGCCGGCCTGGCGGCGGTGCTGTCGCCGGCCTCCCGGGCCGCGGACCCGCCCGGAGCGCCCGAGACGGCGGTGGTCCAACCCGGCGACACGCTCTGGTCGGTCGCCGAGCGGCACCGACCCGGCCAGCGACCGTTCGCCGTGATCGACGAGATCCGCCGCCTCAACGGGCTGGACGACCACACGGTGCACGCCGGGCAGCGGCTGGTCCTGCCGGCGGAGCGGTAGGTCCAAGAGGCTGCCTTCGGCCGGGTCGCAGCAGCCGTCGTACCGGTGACGCGGCGGGAAGATTTGCGCGGCACGCCACGCCCCGTTCAACTTGACCTCGGCTCGTCGGCGGCATACGGTCGAACCCTAGATGTAGTAGTGACAAGCGTGTAAGTAGACTAGAAGTTGGGGTTCCACTACCCGCAGCTCTCAGGTACACCAACATCGCGGGAGCCACTGACGGTGGCTGGCCCGGCGGTGTCGGCTGCCTGTGGGCCGGTCCGCCTTGCCGGTGGGCCGCGCGCGAGGTGGTCACGGCGGTGTGAAGGAGGTCGGTGATGCGGTGTCCGTACTGCCGGCACGCCGACTCCCGGGTGGTCGACTCGCGGGAGGCCGATGACGGCCAGTTGATCCGCCGTCGGCGGGCCTGCCCGGAGTGCGGCAAGCGGTTCACCACGGTCGAGGAGCCAGTGCTCGCGGTCGTCAAGCGGAGCGGGGTCACCGAGCCGTTCAGCCGGACGAAGATCATCGGCGGGGTACGCAAGGCGTGCCAGGGCCGCCCGGTGGACGACGACGCGATCGCCCTGCTGGCCCAGCGGGTGGAGGAGACGGTCCGGGCCAAGGGCGCGGCCGAGATCCCCAGTCACGACGTGGGGCTCGCCATCCTGGGTCCACTGCGCGAACTGGACGAGGTGGCCTACCTCCGCTTCGCCAGCGTTTACCGATCGTTCGAATCGTTGGACGACTTCGAACGGGAGATCGACACGCTGCGGGCGGCGGCGATGGCCCGGAGCCGGTCGGCGGACGGCGTCGGGGCCGTCCAGCCGGCGGGCGAGCCGGCCAGCTAGTTCTTTCCGGTAACAAGATCAGCGATTGCCGTACGACGGGAAGAGTCGTGCGTGCGTAAGGGGGCGGAGAAGATGTCGGGGGAAGGTGTGACAGCAAGTAGGTCACGGACCCGGGCGGCGGCGACGGCCGGCCTGAAGGTCGAGCGCGTCTGGACCACCGAGGGTGTGCACCCGTACGACGAGGTGGCCTGGGAGCGCCGGGACGTCGTGATGACGAACTGGCGGGACGGCTCGATCAACTTCGAGCAGCGCGGCGTCGAGTTCCCGGAGTCGTGGAGCGTCAACGCGGCCAACATCGTCACCACGAAGTACTTCCGGGGCGCGGTCGGCACCGCGGAGCGGGAGTGGTCGCTCAAGCAGCTCATCGACCGGGTGGTGAAGACGTACCGGGTGGCGGGGGAGCAGCACGGCTACTTCGCCGGCCCGGCCGACGCGGAGATCTTCGAGCACGAGCTGACCTGGATGCTGCTGCACCAGGTGTTCAGCTTCAACTCGCCGGTCTGGTTCAACGTCGGCACCGCGTCGCCGCAGCAGGTGAGCGCGTGTTTCATCCTGGCCGTCGACGACTCGATGGACTCGATCCTGGACTGGTACAAGGAGGAGGGGCTGATCTTCAAGGGCGGCTCCGGCTCCGGGGTCAACCTGTCCCGGATCCGTTCCTCCAAGGAGCTGCTCTCCAGCGGCGGCACCGCCTCCGGTCCGGTCAGCTTCATGCGCGGCGCCGACGCCAGCGCCGGCACCATCAAGTCCGGCGGCGCCACCCGGCGGGCCGCGAAGATGGTCATCCTGGACGTCGACCACCCGGACGTCGAGGAGTTCGTGCTCACCAAGGCGCGTGAGGAGCACAAGATCCGCGCGCTGCGGGACGCCGGGTTCGACATGGACCTCGGCGGCTCCGACATCGTCAGCGTGCAGTACCAGAACGCCAACAACTCGGTCCGGGTCTCCGACGAGTTCATGCGGGCGGTGCAGGACGGCGGCAAGTTCGACCTGCGCGGCCGGCTGGACGGCGCGGTGATCGAGACCATCGACGCCAAGGGGCTGTTCCGGACCATCTCCCAGGCCGCCTGGGAGTGCGCCGACCCCGGCCTCCAGTACGACGACACGATCAACGACTGGCACACCTGCCCGGAGACCGGCCGGATCACCGCCAGCAACCCGTGCTCGGAGTACCTGCACCTGGACAACTCCTCGTGCAACCTGGCCTCGCTCAACCTGATGAAGTTCCTCCGCGCCGACGGCGGGTTCGAGGTCGCCAAGTTCGTCAGGTCGGTCGAGCTGGTCATCACCGCGATGGACATCTCGATCTGCTTCGCCGACTTCCCGACCGAGAAGATCGGCGAGACCACCCGGGCGTACCGGCAGCTCGGCATCGGGTACGCCAACCTCGGCGCGCTGCTGATGGCGACCGGCCACCCGTACGACTCGGAGAGCGGACGGTCGGTGGCCGCCGCGATCACCTCGCTGATGACCGGTACCGCGTACCGCCGCTCGGCCGAGCTGGCCGGCGTGGTCGGCGCCTACGACGGGTACGCCCGCAACGCCGAGCCGCACAAGCGGGTGATGCGCAAGCACGCCGCCGCCAACGACGCGATCAAGCCGACCGGCACCGTCGCCACCGAGATCGTCCGGGAGGCCACCAAGCAGTGGACCCAGGGCAACAAGATCGGTGACAAGTCCGGCTGGCGCAACGCCCAGGCGTCGGTGCTCGCCCCGACCGGCACCATCGGGCTGATGATGGACTGCGACACCACCGGTGTCGAGCCGGACCTGGCCCTGGTCAAGTTCAAGAAGCTGGTCGGCGGCGGCTCGATGCAGATCGTCAACCAGACCGTGCCGCGCGCCCTGCGCAGCCTCGGCTACCCCGAGGAGCAGGTCGAGGCGATCGTCGAGCACATCTCCGAGCAGGGCCACGTCGTCGACGCGCCCGGGCTCAAGCCGGAGCACTACGCCGTCTTCGACTGCGCGATGGGTCAGCGCTCGATCGCCCCGATGGGGCACGTCCGGATGATGGCGGCGGTGCAGCCGTTCATCTCCGGTGCGATCTCCAAGACGGTCAACATGCCAGAGTCGGCCACCGTCGAGGAGGTCGAGGAGATCTACTTCGAGGGCTGGAAGCTCGGCCTGAAGGCGCTGGCGATCTACCGGGACAACTGCAAGGTCGGCCAGCCGCTCTCCGCCGCCAAGAAGGAGCCGGAGAAGGCGGTCGCGCCGGCCCAGGTGGAGAAGACGGTCGAGAAGGTCGTCGAGTACCGGCCGGTGCGCAAGCGGCTGCCGAAGAAGCGTCCCTCCGAGACGGTGTCGTTCTCGGTCGGCGGGGCCGAGGGCTACCTCACCGCGTCGTCGTACCCGGACGACGGGCTCGGCGAGGTCTTCCTCAAGATGTCGAAGCAGGGCTCGACGCTGGCCGGGGTGATGGACGCCTTCTCGGTGGCCATCTCGATCGGCCTGCAGTACGGAGTGCCGCTGGAGACGTACGTCAGCAAGTTCACCAACATGCGGTTCGAGCCGGCCGGGATGACCGACGACCCGGACATCCGGATGGCCGCCTCGGTGATGGACTACATCTTCCGCCGGCTGGCCCTGGACTTCCTGCCCTACGAGCGCCGGGCCGAGCTGGGCATCTTCACCGCCAAGGAGCGTGCCGCGCAGTTGCGGGCCGAGGCCGAGGCGGAGAGCGCGGTCGACCTGGCCGCGATGGCGGCGTCTGCACCGGTGGAGACGGCCAAGCCGGAGCCGACTTCGGAGCAGCAGGTCGAGGTGGTGACGGAACGGCCGGCGCCGAAGGTCGGCTCCTCCACCGAGTTGCTGGAGGCGGTGCTCGGCACGGCGGCGGACGCCCCGCTCTGCTTCACCTGCGGCACCAAGATGCGCCCCGCCGGTAGCTGCTACGTCTGCGAGGGCTGCGGCTCGACCTCGGGTTGCAGCTAACCGGCTGACACTGGGGCCGCTGCCGGCTGAGGATCTGGCCTGCGGTGCCCAGCGACGGCTGATGCATCGAACGACGGCCGAACCGTACGACGGCTGACGCGAACGACGGCGACCGCCCGAACTCCGCAGGGGGTTCGGGCGGTCGCCGTCGCAGCTCCATCGTGAGCAGCGATACACCGCCGGTGGCGGCCGTCGGCGTAACTCCGCTGGGATCATCGGAAGATGACGATCGCCACGACGTACGTCGAGTTCGGCATACGTGAGGCGCAGGGCGTGTCGCCCGCGTACGAGCGCCTCTCGCTCGCGGTCTCCCGCGACGACGAACTGCTCGCCCTGATCGGTACGCTGCCGGCGGCCAAGCGGCAGCCGAACCTGCTGTTCAGCGTCGTACGGCTGCTCGGCGGTCCGGTCGAGGATCCGGCGGCGTTCCACGACTACGTGCTGGCGAACTGGGCGGTGATCGCGGCGGAGCTGCGGAACCGGGCCACCCAGACCAACGAGGCCGGCCGGTGTGCGGTGCTGCTGCCGGTGCTCGCCGCGCTGCCGCAGCCGCTCGCGCTGCTGGAGGTAGGTGCCTCCGCCGGTCTCTGCCTCTATCCCGACCGCTACGCCTACCGCTACGGCGACCAGCTCCTCGGCACCGGCGACCCGGTGCTCGACTGCGCGGCCACCGGGCTGACGCCGCCGGACCGGCTGCCCGAGGTGGTGTGGCGGGCCGGCCTGGACCTGAACCCGCTGGACGTCTCCGATCCCGCCGACGTCGGCTGGCTGGACGCCGTCATCTGGCCGGAACACGCGCACCGGCGGGACCGGCTGCGCGCAGCGGCGGCCGTCGCCGTCGCCGAGCCGCCGCTGCTCGTCCGGGGCGATCTGGTGGCGGACCTGCCCGCGCTCGCCGCGCAGGCGCCGGCCGGCGCGACCCTGGTGGTCTTCCACAGCTCGGTGCTCTACCAGGTGCCGGCGCCGCGCCGGGACGCCTTCGTCGAGGTGGTACGCGGCCTGCCCGGTCACTGGATCGCGAACGAGGCTCCCGAGGTGCTGGCGTACAACGGGTTGCCGGAGCCGCCGAGCGGAGCCCTGCACAACGTGCTCGCGTTGGACGGCACGCCGCTCGCCTGGACCCGGGGGCACGGACAGTCGATCGTCTGGTTCGGCCGGTCTCTTCCGACCGCCACCGTGTCGTAGGGTCGGCGCGATGGACGGTACCGGCAACGTGGCGAGCCGCTCCACCGCGATGGACGGTATGCGTCGGCGGGCGGAGGAGCGGCGTCTGCCGTTGGCGCCCCGACCGCTCGACCGGCCGCACCCGTCCCGGCTCGCGCCGACGCACCCGGAGCGGGCGCGGATCCTCGCCGCACATTCCGCCGCACTCGCGGCCGGCGAGGCCGGCTATCCCGACCCGGAGACCGGGCTGTTCGTGCTCACCGCCGGTTTCCTGGCCCGGCGCGGTACCTGCTGCGGACGCGGCTGCCGGCACTGCCCGTACGTTGACGACCCGTACCTCCCGGACCCGGTGCCGCCGCCCGACTGACTCGTACCGTCCCGGCGGCGGTCCGGCGCGGCCCGGCCGCTCGCTCGCTTGACGGAAGCGCGGGAGTGGGGAGCGGGAGCGCGGGGAGCGGGGTTTCGCCGGACGGCCCGAACCCGTACGGTGTCCGACGGACTCCCCGGCGCTCAGGCCGGGTCGGTGGGAGGTACGACGTGCGCGGACGACTCTGCCTGATTGGCGCCGGTTTGCTGCTGCTCGCCGGCTGTGCCGAGGAGGCCGCGCCGCCGCAGTCGCCCGCCCCGGCGCCGAAGGTGGTACGGCTGCCCGCGTCGGCGGCCGGCGGTGCCTGCCAACTGCTCGAATATCCGGCGGTCGAGCAGTCCATCGGCACCCTGTTCGAGGTGGCGGCGGCGAGCCGGCACGGCAAGACCGACACCTGCGTGCTGCGTGGGGAGGCGGAGCCCCGCCCCGAACTCACGCTGTCGGTGACCCCGACCACCGTCGACGCGTCGATCTTCGCCGACGAGGTGGTCCCGAGCGGTGGGAAGAGCGTGAAGGGGCTGGGCAAGGCCGCCTACCGCGCCACGGCGGCGCCGACGAAGAGTGCCGGAAGCTCCGTCGAGATCGGCTGGCTCGCCGGCAACGGCCGCCTGTTCAACCTCCGCTTCACGTTCCCGACCGGGCAGGACCAGGACCAGGCCGACGCCCTCGCGCCCAAGCTGGTCAACCTGGCGAAGAAGATCGACACGAGCAGCCTCTGAACCCTGCCGCCGCGACACCGGCCGGCGAGACGAGCCGGAAGAGGTCAGTGCGCGGCGACGAAGACCCGGGAGGCGACCTCCCGAGGCAGCCGGACCTTGTCGCCGGAGCGGTCGATGGTGACACCGTCACGTTCCTGGGCGACCGTCACCGTCGCACCCGGGTCCACTCCGGCGGCGTGCAACTGCCGCAGCACGTCGCCGTCCTTCTGGACGCTCTCACAGATCCGTCGGACCACGACGGGGCCGCTCAGGCCGGGGAAGGCGAGGTTCCGTTCGGCCTCGCTGACCATCTCGACCGGGACGTCGGGGTTGGTGACCAGCGCCTCAAGCCCCGGGATCGGGTTGCCGTACGGCGAACGGGTGGGCCGGTCGAGCAGCTCGTAGACCTTCTTCTCCACCGAGTCGCTCATCACGTGCTCCCAGCGGCAGGCTTCCTCGTGAGCCTCCTCGTAGGGCATCCCGATCACGTTGACGAGCAGGAGTTCGGCCAGCCGGTGCTTACGCATCACGGAGATCGCCTGCGTCCGACCGAGCGCGGTGAGCTGGAGGTGGCGGTCGTCCTCGACGGTCAGCAGACCGTCACGCTCCATCCGGGCGACGGTCTGGCTGACCGTCGGACCACTCTGGCGCAGCCGCTCGGCGATCCGGGCACGCAGCGGCGGCACACCCTCTTCTTCCAGCTCAAGGATGGTGCGCAGGTACATCTCGGTGGTGTCGACAAGGTCGTTCACGTCAGTGGTCCTCCCGGTCACGATGGTACCTCGCGGCACCGATAATCACCGTCGCCGAGCCGGGCGGTTCCGCCCCGGATGGTGTTGACTGGACGGCGTGTCCGTACCGGATGACCTCCTCGTCGACGTGACCGGGCTCGCCGCCGAACTGGCGTCGACCGAGCCGCCGGCCGTACTCGACGTCCGCTGGCGGCTCGTCGGGCCGCCCGGCCGCACCGACTATCTGGCCGGGCACCTGCCCGGCGCGGTCTTCGTCGATCTGGACGCCGAACTGTCCGGACCGCCCGGGGCGGGCGGCCGGCATCCGCTGCCCGACCCGGCGGCGTTGCAGCGGGTGCTCCGGGCCGCCGGCGTCCGCACCGGCCGCCCGGTGGTGGTCTACGACGGCGGCGACGGGATGGCGGCGGCCCGGGCCTGGTGGACGCTGCGCTGGGCCGGGCACCGGCAGGTCCGGGTACTCGACGGCGGCTTCCCCGCGTGGGCCGGGGCCGGGCTGCCCGTGGTCACCGAGGCGCCGTCGCCGACGCCGGGTGACATGACCGTACGGCCGGGCGGGATGCCGGTGCTCGACGCCGGCTCGGCCGCCGAGGTGGCGTCGGACGGTGTGCTGGTCGACGTCCGGGCGGCGGCGCGCTACCGGGGCGAGAGCGAGCCGGTCGACCCGGTGGCCGGGCACATTCCCGGCGCGGTGAACGTGCCGGCCACCGACTACGTCGGCGTGGACGGCCTGCTTCCGGCCGCGGATTCGCTCCGGGCGCGGTTCGCCGAGGTGGGCGTCCGGCCCGGGGTACGCGTCGGCGCGTACTGCGGCTCCGGGGTCACTGCCGCGCAGGCGGTACTCGTCCTGCACCGGGCCGGCTATCCCGAGGCGGCTCTCTACGTCGGCTCGTGGAGCCACTGGATCACCGACCCCGACCGTCCGGTGGCGACCGGCGCCGAACCCGGCGACCCGGCGTAGGGCGTTTCTCTCTCCCCCCGCTCGGGCGGCGCGCGGGGCGCTCCGGAGAACGCGGTCGCGGGTGCTCGCTGGGGCGACGTGCGACGATGAACAACATGTCGGACGACACGGTGGTGGTCTGGGACGAGAGTCTGCTGACGTACGACCTGGGCGACCACCCGCTCGACCCGGTACGGGTGGAGCTGACCATGGCCCTGGCCCGGGAACTCGGCGTACTGGACCGCCCCGGCGTACGCCTGGTGGCGCCCACTCCGGCCGACGACGCGGCACTGGCCCGGGTACACCGTCCGGACTACCTGGACGCGGTCCGGGCGGCCCCGCACGATCCGCTCTTCTCCGGGTACGGTCTCGGCACCACGGACAACCCGATCTTCGACGGGATGCACGAGTCCAGCGCGCTGGTCGCCGGAGCCAGTCTGGCGGCGGCCGAGGCGGTCTGGCGGGGCGAGGCCCGCCGGGCGGTCAACGTGGCCGGCGGCCTGCACCACGCCATGCCGAGCCGGGCGGCCGGATTCTGCGTCTACAACGATCCGGCGGTGGCCATCGCCCGGCTGCT
Organism: Plantactinospora endophytica; assembly: GCF_016862915.1. Lineage (GTDB taxonomy): Bacteria > Actinomycetota > Actinomycetes > Mycobacteriales > Micromonosporaceae > Plantactinospora > Plantactinospora endophytica. The sequence continues at coordinate 229,386 of NZ_BONW01000005.1, forward strand.
CGACCTCGGCGCCGAACGGGTGGCCTACGTGGACGTCGACGTGCACCACGGCGACGGGGTGCAGCAGATCTTCTACACCGATCCCCGGGTGCTGACGATCAGCCTGCACGAGACGCCGTTGGCGCTGTTCCCCGGCACCGGCTTCTCGGACGAGACCGGCGGCCCGGGAGCCGAGGGGAGCGCGGTCAACCTGCCGCTGCCGCCCGGCACCGGTGACGCGGGATGGCTGCGGGGCTTCCACGCCACCGTCCCGGCGATGCTGCGCGCGTTCCGGCCGCAGATCCTGGTCACCCAGTGCGGCGCGGACAGTCATCGGCTGGATCCGTTGGCGGACCTTCGGTTGAGCGTCGACGGCCAGCGGGCGAGCTATCTGGCGCTGCGGGCGCTCGCCGACGAGCTCTGTGACGGGCGCTGGCTGGCCACCGGCGGCGGCGGGTACGCGCTGGTCGAGGTGGTGCCCCGGGCCTGGACCCACCTGCTCGCGGTGGCCACCGGTGAACCGATCGTGCCGGCCGCGCTGACTCCGCCGGCCTGGCGGGCGCTGGCTCGGGAGCGCCGCCCCGAACGGGACGTGCCGCTGCGGATGACCGACGACGCGGACGGCTCGTACGAGCCGTGGCAGCCGACCGGCGAACCGGACGCGGTGGACCGGGCGATCATGGCGACCCGCAAGGCGGTCTTCCCGCTGCACGACCTCGACCCGCAGGATCCCGCACTCTGATCCCCCAGGCGGTCTTCGACCCCTCGGCGCTCCGGACCCGGCTACCCGCCCAGGAGTCACTACTCGCCGTCGAGCCCTGTCGCAAAATAGTCTCGAATTAGCGTCGCAAAACTGTCTCACTATTGCTCGCCGCACCGCCGCACCGCCGCACCGCCGCACCGCCGCACCGCCGCAGTGCAGCTCTGTTGTTCTGCCGCTCTGTCGTTCGTCGCGGTGTTGCTCGGCTGCTACTGCGGTGGGTGTGCCGGGTCGGGGGACCGCAGGTGCCGGTAGAGCGTGGCCCGGGAGACGCCCAGGCTCGCGGCGATCTGGTCCACCGTGTGCAGGCCGGCGGCGTGCATCGCCCGAGCCGCCCGTACCTGCTCGGCGCTGAGCCCGGGTGGTCGGCCGGCCCGTCGGCGACGCCCCGGCCGACCATGGTCCGGGCCGACGCGCGGGCCACCGCCCAGCCCGGAAGCCGAGCGGAGTTGTCGGCTGTCCGGGCGGTCGGAAGGCGCACCCGCCCCGCCGGCCTCCGTCGCCACTCGGCTCGCCCCCGTCGGGGCTGCCGGGACCGCTGCGACCGCACCCGCCGCCGTCGGGGCCGCCGTGCCCGCCAAGGTCACCGGTGCGGGCGGTGCCGGTTCGCCGAGCAACCGGGCCACTCCGTCGAGCATGTCCGCCCGTAGTTCGTCGTCGGGTACGTCGGCGAAGAAGACGATCGGGTCACTGAGTACCGCAGTGGCCTGGATGGCGCGGATCCGCTCGCGCCGGGTCGCGTTCGGGCCGGCCACCAGGTCGTGCGCGTGGGTGGCGAGCCGCAGGATCCGGGCGTACGTGCTGCCCTGGGAGAGCAGCGTCATGTCGTGGTAGAGCGTCCCCAGTGGGCGACGGTGTCGCAGCAGGGTGTCGAGCCAGCCCTCCAGTGCCGCCCAGCGGGCCGCCGGCCAGGGCATCCGGGCCGCCCGGTCGAGCGCCGCCTCCAGATCCGAGATGAGCGGCTCGGCCAGCGCCACCAGGAGGTGTTCCTTGCTGGGGAAGTGGTAGAGGATGCCGGCCTTGGTCAGCTCCAGCCGGTCGGCGATCTGCCGCAGCGAGGTGCGCTGGTAGCCCTGCGTGCCGAACAGGTCCAGGGCGGTACGCAGGATCCGGCCCGGAGTGTCGAGGGTCGGCGGCGCGTCCACCCGTGCAGCGTACCGGGCACTGACCGACGATCAGAAATTTGTGACAGTCGTCCTACCATCGGTCAGTACACTGGGGATCGAGACACCGTCACGATCCCGCTCGACGCGTCGTCTGCACTGTGGACGACGCGGAATCGGCACTAGCAAGGGAGCGTCATGACCGCGATCTCGGTGGCCGGCCTGGTGAAGACCTTCGGGGCCACCCGCGCGCTGGACGAACTGGACCTGACCGTCAGGTCCGGTGAGGTGCACGGGTTCCTCGGACCGAACGGGGCGGGCAAGTCCACCACCATCCGGATCCTGCTCGGCCTGCTCCGCAGGGACGCGGGCCAGGTCAGCGTGCTCGGCGGTGATCCATGGCAGGACGCCGTGGGGCTGCACCGCCGGTTGGCGTACGTGCCCGGCGACGTGAACCTCTGGCCCAACCTCTCCGGCGGCGAGGCGATCGACCTGTTCGGTGCGCTCCGGGGCGGCCTCGACCCGGCCCGCCGGGACGAACTGCTGCGGCGCTTCGACCTCGACCCGACGAAGAAGTGCCGCACCTACTCGAAGGGAAACCGGCAGAAGGTGGCGATCGTGGCCGCGTTCGCCTCCGACGTGGAGCTGCTGGTGCTCGACGAGCCGACCTCCGGACTGGACCCGTTGATGGAGGCGGTCTTCCGGGAGTACGTCTCCGCGCTGCGCGACGCCGGCCGGACGGTCCTGCTCTCCAGCCACGTGATGTCGGAGGTGGAGGCGCTCTGCGACCGGGTCAGCATCATCCGGGCCGGCCGTACGGTCGAGTCCGGCACCCTGGCCGAACTGCGCCACCTGACCCGTACGCCGATGACGGTGGAGACCGAACGACCCGTCGACGGGCTCGCCGACCTCGCCGGGGTGCACGCGGTGACCGTCTCCGGCCCGACCACCCGGTTCGAGGTCGAGTCCGGCACCCTCGACCCGGTGCTGACCCACCTGGCCAGGTTCGGCGTACGCACGCTGACCAGTACGCCGCCGACGTTGGAGGAGCTGTTCATGCGGCACTACGGGGACGGATCCGACGCCGTCCCGGCGGAGCGTGCGGTGCCGGCGGGTACCCGATGACCACGTTCACCGGCACCGCCCGGCTGACCAGGCTGGCGCTGCGCCGGGACCGGGTCAAACTGCTGGTCTGGGCGCTGGCCGTGCCCGGGGTGGCCGCCCTGGTCGCGCAGAGCGTCGCCGGCATCTACGGCACCGAGCAGGACCGGATCGGGTACGCCACCACCAGCGCGGCGAGTGTGGTGGCCCGGGCGTTCAACGGCCCGGTCTCGGGACCGAGTCTCGGCTCGGTGGTGACCGCCGAGGCGTACACGATGCTGGCCCTGCTCGCCGCGTTGCTGAGCACCTTCGCGGTGGTCCGGCACACCCGGCAGAACGAGGAGACCGGTCGCGCGGAACTGCTCGGCTCGGCGGTGGTCGGCCGGCACGCCCCGCTCTCGGCGGCCCTGCTCACCACGCTGGCGGCGAACGTACTCAGCGGGCTGCTGCTCGCCGGGGTACTGATCGCCGGCGAACTGCCGGTGGCCGGCTCGCTGGCTCTCGGTGCCGCGATCGCGGGTATCGGGATCTCGTTCGCGGCGGTCGCCGCGGTAACCGCCCAGATCTCCGGTACGGCGCGCGGCGCGAACGGCATGGCCGCAGCCGTCGTCGGGCTCGCCTTCCTGCTCCGGGCGGCCGGAGACGCCTGGGGCGACGTCACCGTCGACGGGATGCGGGTGGTCAGTGCCTGGCCGTCCTGGCTCTCCCCGCTGGGCTGGGCCAACCAGGTCCAGGCGTTCGACGGCAACCGCTGGTGGGTACTGGCGCTGACCGCCGGGTTCGCGGCCCTCGCCGTCGGTACGGCCTTCGCGCTGACCTCGCACCGCGACCTGGGCAGCGGGCTGCTGGCGGTCCGCCGGGGACCCGCGACGGCGCCCCGGGCACTGCTCAGCCCCGTCGGGCTGGCCTGGCGGTTGCAGCGCGGCGTGGTGCTCGGCTGGGCGGTCGGCGTCGCGGTGATGGGACTGTCGATGGGCTCGGTCGGCGACGAGGTGGGCAGCTTCGTCGGCGACAACGAGGCCGCGAGCGAACTGATCGCCCAACTCGGCGGCACCGACGAGTTGGTCGACGCGTTCCTGGGCACCATGATGGCGATGTTCGCGCTGGCGGTGGCCGGGTTCGCGGTCCAGTCGGTGCTCCGGCTCCGGGCCGAGGAGACGGCCGGCACCCTGGAGGGACTGCTCGCCACCGCGCTCAGTCGGCCCCGGTGGTTGCTCAGCCACCTGTGCTGGGCCGCGCTCGGCACGGCCGGCCTGCTGGCGCTGGCCGGCGCGAGCACCGGGCTGGGCTACGGCCTGGTCAGCGGTGACGTGCCGGGCGAGGTGGCCCGGCTGACCGTGGCCGGGCTGGTCCAGGTGCCGGCGGTATTGGCGCTCGCCGGACTGGTCGTGGTGCTGTTCGGGCTGCTGCCCCGGCTGGCCGTGGCGCTGTCCTGGTCGGTCTTCCTGCTCTGCGTGCTGGTGGGTCAGCTCGGCGCACTGCTGGAGTTGCCGCAGGCGGTGCTGAACCTGTCCCCGTTCACCCACCTGCCGGCGGTGCCGGCAACCGACCCGACCGCCACCCCGCTGGTCGCGCTGCTCGTCGTCGCCGTCGCGCTGACCGGGCTCGGCCTGGCCACCTTCCGCCGCCGGGACCTGGCGATCGGCTGAGCAGCCGGGCACTGTCGCCATCCGGCGCAACGCGGACGCCTATCCGGTGCAACGCGGACGCCTATCCGGTGCAACGCGGACGCCCCCGCCACCTGTGCAGGTGGCGGGGGCGTCGACGTCGAAGGAGCTCAGCTCGCGTACGCCTCCAGCCGGTCGGCCCGGGACGGGTGCCGCAGCTTGAGCAGGGTGACCTTCTCGATCTGGCGGATCCGCTCCCGGGAGAGGCCGAACTCCCGACCCACCTCGTCCAGGGTGCGCTGCCGGCCGTCGTCCAGGCCGAAGCGCAGCCGGATCACCGCCTGCTCGCGCTGCGAGAGAGTGGCCAGCACGATCTCCACCTCGTTGCGCAGCATGCCCCGGGAGACCGTGTCGCCGGGCTCCTCGCGGGGGTCGACGGCGGCGACGAAGTCCCCGAGGGCGCTCTCGCCGTCCTCGCCGACGGCCTGGTCCAGGCTGACCGGCTCGCGGTCGTAGGAGATGAGTTCGATGACCTGGAACTCCGGCACGCCCAGCGCGGCGGCGACCTCGGCCACGGTGGGCTCCCGGCCGTGCTGGGTGGCCAGGTCGCGGCGGGTCCGGACCATCCGGTTGACCTGCTCGACCATGTGTACCGGGATGCGGATGGTGCGGGCCTGGTCGGCCATGGCTCGGGTGATGGCCTGGCGGATCCACCAGGTGGCGTAGGTGGAGAACTTGTAGCCCTTGGTGTAGTCGAATTTTTCGACGGCGCGGATGAGGCCGAGGTTGCCTTCCTGGATCAGGTCGAGGAACGCCATGCCCCGCCCGGTGTACCGCTTCGCGATGCTGACCACCAGCCGCAGGTTCGCTTCCAGCAGGTGGTTCTTCGCGGCCCGCCCCTGCGCGGCGACGGTGGCCAGGTCCGCCCGCAACTGCGCCGGCAGCGTACCCCGCAGGTCGGTGCCGAGCTTCTCCTCGGCGTAGAGCCCGGCCTCGATCCGCCGGGCCAGGTCCACCTCCTGCACGGCGGTGAGCAGCTTGGTCCGGCCGATACCGTTGAGGTACGCCCGGACCAGGTCGGCAGAGGCGCCGCGCTCGTCGGTGGCGTCGAGGTCGACCATGGCCTGCCCCGGCCCGCCGTCCCCGGTCGGCTCGTTATCGGTGCCGGCCGCGCTGGCCGGGTGAGTGTGGCTCTCGCTGTGTTGCAGGACCATCATCTGTCGCCTCCCCGCTTCGACAATGTGGCGCGTACCAGCGGACAACCGCGCTGGTGACACATAGCTTGGCCGGTAGGGCGTGAAGCCGAGGTGAGGAGAGCGTGCGGTTGGCATGAAACCGGGAGGTCGACGAACCCGGATTTGTCCGGTTCTTCGGCCTTGATCCGATTGATTACCGCCCGGCGGCCATGCCCGGCCCGGCACACACATCCGGGCTCAAGGCAAGGCGCATATCCGGGCTCGGGGCAGGCGCACATCCGGGCTCGGGCGAGCATGCATCCAGGCCCGGAGCAGGCGCACATCCGGGCCTCGGGGCGAGCACAGGTCCAGGCTCGGCCGGGCACACATCCGGGTTCGGGCCGGCACGGACCTGGGCGGGAGTTGCCGGCGGCGGTTACCGTGCGAGACGGACCGAGATCAAAATGACGGATGGAGGACGTGGTGGTCTTCAAGCGGTTGATGCAGGCGATGGGCGTGGGCGGTCCGTCGGTCGAGACGGTGCTGACCAACCCGAACTGCCGGCCAGGCGGTCTTCTGGAGGGCCAGGTCCACGTCTCGGGCGGCGACCACCCGGTCGACGTCGAGTACGTCTCGCTCGGCCTGGTGACCCGGGTCGAGGTGGAGAGCGGTGACAGCGAGTACAACACCACCCAGGAGTTCCAGCGGCAGCGGGTGACCGGCCCGTTCCGGTTGGAGAGCGGGCAGCGCCACGACATCCCGTTCCGTTTCGAGGTGCCGTGGGAGACGCCGCTCACCGAGATCGGCGGCCAGCACCTGCACGGGATGACCATGGGGCTGCGTACCGAGCTGGAGGTGGCTCGCGCGGTGGACAAGGGCGATCTCGACCCGGTGGCCGTGTACCCGCTGCCGGCGCAGGAACGCGTCATCGACGCTCTGGTGCAGCTCGGCTTCCGGTTCAGCCGGGCGGACGTCGAACGCGGCCACATCTACGGCGTACAGCAGACCCTGCCGTTCTACCAGGAGATCGAGTTCTACCCCGGTCCCCAGTACGCCCGGGCGATCAACCAGCTCGAACTGACCTTCGTGGCGACGCCGCAGCAGTTGCAGATCGTGCTGGAGATCGACAAGCGAGGCGGCCTCTTCACCGAGGGTCGGGACGCGTTCGGCCGGTTCGTCGTCGACTACGCGACCGTCGACCGGACCGACTGGACCCGGCAGCTCGACGGCTGGCTCCGCCAGTCGATGCAGAAGCGCGGCCTCTTCTTCTAGCCCCCGCATGCCCGGAGCCCTCGTCCGCGCCGGAGCGCTCGTCCGCGTCGAACTCCACCGATTGACCGGGGCGGCGCGTCCGGCTCACAGGTCGAGCAGCACCGTACGCGGCCCGACGTTGACGCTCTCGACCAGCATGTGCGCCCGGAACCTGCCGGTCTCCACCTTCGCGCCCCGGATCCGCAGCGCCTCGACGAAGGCGGTCACCAGCGGTTCGGCCACCTCGGCCGGGGCCGCCGCGCCCCAACTGGGCCGGCGGCCCTTCCGGGCGTCGCCGTAGAGGGTGAACTGGCTGACCACCAGCAGCGGCGCTCCGGCGTCGGCGGCGGACCGTTCGTCGTCCAGGATGCGCAGCTCGTGCACCTTCCGGGCCATCGTCTCGGCAGTGGCCGGGGTGTCGGAGTGGGTCACCCCGAGCAGCACCAGCAGCCCGTCGGAGACCGCCCCGACCACCTCGCCGTCCACCGTCACGCTGGCCCGGCTGACCGTCTGCACCACCGCCCGCACGGCGGTCAGTCTGCCACGGGCGCGATGACGCCGCGTTCCACCAGGTGCGCGATGATCGGCCCGGCCGCCTCCGCAAGATCATCTGCCGGTACGTCGTGCGCGAGCGCCAGCACCCCGAGCTGCTCACGCAGCGGCACCTGACCGTTGGCCCCGCCGACCAGCGCCAGCACCAGCGGGTCCACCTCCTCCGACCAGCGCAGCCCGTGCGACTGGACGAGCACCTGCCGGTCCACCGCCCAGCCCTCGTCGCCCATCGACGCCTCCTGGCGCAGCTTCAGCCCGTCGACCGCCCGGAACCGGGTGGCCAGCAGCGCCTCGCCGTCCCGGGCCCGCAACCAGTCCTGCCGGTCGAACCAGGCGGCGATCTGCTCGCCCATCGGCGGCTGTACGGCCTGCCGCAGGTCCTCGACCCGGAGCACCGGATCGGTGTGACCGCCCCGGCGCAGGTTCACCACCCCGAAGCCGACCGCCTCCACCTTCTGCGCGTCGAACCAGTCCAGCCAGGCCGCCATCCGATGCGGATCGGCCGCCTCGCTGGCGTCGGCCAGCCACAGGTCGACGTACGCCATCGGGTCGGCGACCTCGCGCTGGATCACCCAGGCGTCCAGGCCGGTACCCGCGAACCAGCCGGCCACCCGCTCGCCCCAGTCCTCGCCGGCCACGTGCAGCCAGTTGGCCAGGTACTGCATAGTGCCGCCCTCGGTGAGCAGCGTCGGCGCGGCGGCGGCCAGCTCGGCGGCGATCCCGTCGCCGACCCGGCCCGAGTCGCGGTAGCTGTGCGTGGTGGTGCCGGGGCCGACCACGAACGGCGGGTTGCTGACGACCAGGTCGAAGCGGCGGCCGGCCACCGGACCCACCAGGTCGCCCTTCAGCAGTTCCCAGGTGTGGCCGTTCAGGGCGGCGTTGGTCGCCGCGAACCGCAGCGACCGGTCGGAGACGTCGGTGGCGGTCACCGAGCGGGCGTGCTCGGCCAGGTGCAGGGCCTGCACACCGCTGCCGGTGCCGAGGTCGAGCGCGCTGCCGACCGGGCGCCGGACGGTCGCCCCGACCAGCGTGGTGGTCGCGCCGCCGATTCCGAGCACGTGGTCGGCGGCGAGCGGCTGGCCGGGTCGGGCACTGGCCGGCACGTCGGAGAGAACCCACCAGGAGTCCCCGTACGGCTCCAGGTCGACGCCCTGGCGGAGCCCGTCGCCGACCCGTTCGAGCAGCCCTCCGGCGAGCGCCTCGGCGAGCGGCAGCGGCGCGAAGGCCGCGCGTACCGCCTCTTCCGGCTCGGTCTGGGCACAGACGAAGAGCCGGATCAGGGTGGCCAGCGGATCCCGCTCCTCGGTGGCCCGCAGCGCAGCCCGGAAGTCGTTGCGGGCCAGACCGCTGGTCGCCCCCGGGCCGAGTCGGTCGGCGATGCCGGTCGACGTGTAGCCCGCGCTGGTCAGTGCCGTCCGGAGCTGGTCCACCCCGGCGGGGGAGAGCAGCATGTCGTTCCCGTCCACGGCGTCCATCCTGCCGGTCGGTCCTGTCGGCCCGAGCCGCAACCCCCGCAGTTGGCGGCCCGGAACCACCCCGTCGGGTGTAACCGGCGGGTACCCCGGCCGAGTGTGCCGAGGTCAGTCGGCCGGTCCGACCGGCGTCTCCCCGGCGCCGGGCGGCTGTCCCGGTGCCGTCGCAGTGGGTACTTCCACCGCCGATGCCGGGGCGTCGGGCGTCGGCGCGGCCACCGACGGATTTCCGGGCGCCGGGATCGGGTGACCGGGTGTCCCGGCCGGATACGCCAGCGCCGGATCCGGCTGTCCGATCCCGACCGGATACCCGACAACCCCACCGGCCGGGTACCCGACGGCCGCGTCGACCGGGTGCCCGACGCCGGCAGCCGGGTATCCGACCGGTACGGCGACCGGCTGCCCGACGGGTACGACAGGGAGGTAGCCGACGGGTTCGACGGTCAGCGGCTCGGGGGTGGTGGTCGACAGTCCCCGACGGCGGGCCAGCCGGAGCACCACCACGGTGTACGCGCTGTGCACCAGCATGCTGACCACGAACATCTCCCAGGGAGCGTCCGCAGCCGTCTCCTCAGCGCCGAGTTGACCCAGTGCCGCCGCACCACCCAACGCGATCACGTTGTTCACCACGTGCAGCGCGATCGCCGCCTCCAGCCCGCCGGTACGGATGGTCAGCCAGGCCATCAGGCCGGCCACGATCGCCAGGTCGACGAAGCCCCACCGGGTACCCCAGCCGTGGGCCAGCGCGAAGAGCACGGCCTGGAGGGCGATCGCCGGCCACGGCGTCCGGAGGAAGGCGCCGACGGCCTGCAACAGCCAGCCCCGGAAGACGTACTCCTCGGCGGCGGCCTGCAACGGGACCAGCAGGAGCAGCAGCGCCAGCGCGCCGAGGAAGCCGATCCAGCCGGGCCAGCCGGCACCGACGTCCGTACCCTCGTCGCTGCCGGTCAGCGTGAGCAGGCCGAAGCTGCCGCCGATCAACAGCAGCACGGTCGGTACGGCGACCAGCGCGCACCAGCCGAGCCAGCGCCAGCGCAGCCGGCCGAGCACCGAGGAGACCGTACCGGTCGGCCGGGCCTGCACCCAGCGCACCGCGAGCAGCACGAAGGGCAGCGCGGCGGCGACACCCGCCAGGGTCAGGACCAGTTCGCCCAGGGCGCCGAGCGTCGGCAGGCCGTCCGGGTCGGTCGGCCGTCCGGCGAGGGCGGCGATCGACATGCCGACGCCGGTCAGCAGGCAGACCACGACGAGTGTGCCGCCGAGGATCAGCAGCGTGCCGAGTACCGGTCGCCACCAGCGGTGCCGGTCGGTCCGGGCGAGCCGGTGGTACGGGGTACCCGGTGCGGGTGCGGTTGTCATGCACCAAGGGTGCGGCTTCGATGCCAGTGGGACATCGGCCACGTTCCCGAACCGGCCTCCGGTCCGGCGGCGTGGGCCGTTCGAACGGGTGGCCGGGCGCGCCGGCCGGCAGTGGCGGCCGGACGCGTCGACGCCGTGCGGGCGGGAGTTCTTCGCGCCGGTCGCCGGAGGGTCGTCCTCGACGGGATGCCGCCGGTTCGGGTCGGCGGCATCCCGTCGGGAGTGTCACGGACCGTCGCGCGCGGGCGGGCCGGGCGACGGGCTGGCGGCGGATGGACCGCAGGTCAGAACGTCACGTCCGAGCAGCCGTAGAAGGTCTCCGCGCTGTCGGACCGGGTCCACACCGAGTAGATGATGTGGTGGCCGCTCTTGCCGGTGGGCAGCCGGCCGGTCCAGTAGTAGTGGCCCTCGTTGCTGCCGACGTTGCCCCGCTGCGGCGGGTTGGTGACCGAGGAGAACGGGGTGGACTCGAGGTCGCTCCAGGCCAGCGGACGGGTGGGGCTCCAGCCGTTGCGGGTGACGTAGAGGTCGAAGTGGCCGGGGTGCGCGGCCCAGTTGCTGTACCGGAACTCGACCGACGCGCCCGAACTGACCTGGGCCTTCGGGAAGTCGCTCCGGGCCAGGTCCCAGCCCCGGAAGGTGGAGTTGCCGCCGCTGCACAGTTGACCGTCCGGCACGAAGCCCCGGGTCCGGCCGGCACCGTCGGAGCGGAGCACGCTGAACCAGTTGTAGAGCGGGTAGACGCCGCTCACGTTGGCCGCGGCGACGCAGCCGGGGTTCTTGTTCACGATGTTGCCCTGCGGGGTCAGGCCGTCCCGGTAGCACGCGTAGGTGCGGCTCCCCGGGATCATCAGCGCGCCGTGTGCGGCGGCCTGGTTCGGTGAGATCACCGTCAGGAGTCCGGCGGTCAGCACGGCGCTGACGCCGACGACCGTGAGTCTGCGCAGGAGTTTCACGAGTTGGGTCCCTTCTGTTCGACCACGGCCCGCAGTGGTTGTTCGTCGGGCGGCGCGGTCGGATGGAGACCGGCGGGGCGTACGGGCGTGGTGGTGGCGCCCGTCGCGCCCCGGCGCGGCTGTGGAGGGAAGAAAGTCGTGCCCGGATCCCACACTCGCCGTACGGTTGCCCCCGTACTGCGGCGATATGGACCATTGCAGCACGGGTGGCCGACTCAATCAATAGGTGTTCATCTATGTGCGGCGGACGGAAAGGTCCCGCATGTCCACCCCGGACCGGTCCGTCGGCGGATCAGGCCAGTTGGAAGTCGGCGAAGTCGAAGCCCGGTGCCACCACACAGCTGACCAGGACCGGCTGCCCGCCCGCCGGTTCGGCCGCCTGCCACACGCCGCCCGGGATCACCGCCTGCGGCGCTTCGCCGGCCGGCACGTCCGGGCCGAGCCGCACCTCCGTCGGCTCCGTCCCCGGTACCTCGGCCGAGCCGCCGAGCCACAGCCGCAGCGGGCCGCCCGAGTGCCACAACCACAGCTCGTCGGAGCGGACCACGTGCCAGCGGGACCGCTCCCCGGGGTACAGCAGGAAGTAGATCGCGGTCGCGGCGGCGCGCGGTCCGGCGTACCCCTGCGGGGTGAAGGCGTGCGTGGAGCGCCAGGTCTCGCGGAACCAGCCGCCCTCCGGGTGCGGAGCCAGGTCGAGCTGCTCGGCCAGCGGGGGTCGGCGCGGCGTCGTCACGGGTTGACCTCCACTCGGGTACGGCCGCAGCCAGGCCCGGCCCGCCGGCCCACGAGCCGACGACCGGAGTCTAGGCGAGCGGGGTACCGCCGGACGGAAACGCCCACCGGACGACCCGCCCGCGCCGCCGGCCGCCCGCCCGCCAGAGGTCACCGCCGGAAGGTCGGAGGCCGGCTGGTCGGAGGCGCGCTGGTCAGAGGCCGGCGGCGGCATCATAACGGCGGCGCAGGTCGGTCATCTCCGATTCGGCCAGCGCCTCCTTGAGGGCCAACTCCTCGTACTTGTCCGGGAACATCTCCCGGAGCCGGTCGACGAACCTGACCTCGGCGGTCGCCTCGACCACCTGGATGCCCGGCGGTTCCTTGGACATGTCCATGATCACCGGGCCGGCCAGCTTGACCGCCCAGTCCCAGGGACGCTGCTTCTCGGCGACCCCGCAGAGATGGAAGCCGTAGACCGTCTTGACCTCGGCCAGCGTGCTGACCTCGGCCGGTTCGAAACCGTAGACGTGCACTCCGCAGATCACCGCCGGCTTCTCGCCGTCGGTCGTCTGCTGTGCGTTGTGGCCCGCGTGCTGGTGCTGCTCCGGGTCGGCCGATTCCAGCGTGGTCCGCATCCGGGTCAGGATCTGCCCCCGCAGATCCGCCGGCCTGGCCTCCGAGCCGGCCGAATTCACCAGTACGACCGCTGTGGCCGACGCCGCCAGCAGGATGACCGCCACCCACACGAAGCGGTTGCGGTACCAGCCCGCGAAGCTGTTCCGGGTAATCATGATCGTGTCTCACCTCGTCGCCGGGTCTGTGCACATGGCAGATCTCGTCGGACGCGCCGTCGTTCGCGGCTACCTGTCCGTCGTCGTCGGAAACTGGCCCGGCGATGCAGCGCGGTCTCCGTACGAGTGGCGCGCTGCCGGCACTGCTGTGCTCCCGTGCTGGCCGTGCTCAGTGCGGTTGCCCCCGCACTGCGGCGATATGAGCCATTCCAGCACGCCCCGCCCCACCCCGGCAACATCGACGGTCCTCGCCGCCCCGCCCGCCCGGACCGGGGCACCCGCCCGCGCCGGGCTTGATCCGTCGGCCGGTGCTGCGTAGGTTCCCCACGCACCGCGATCAGCTCTCCCCACGCACCGCGCTCAGTTCTGTCGCCAGGCACCGCGAGCAGTTCTTCCCCACGCACCGTAAGCAGTTATTTCCCACGCACATGATCCATGATCGATGATCAGTACGTCGTGACGCAGGAGGGTGTTGTGACCGAGGTCGAGATCCAGCAGATCAACCCGGCCGGGCTGCCGGCGCCGACGGGCAACTACACCCACGGCACGCTGGTCACCGGCGGCAGCCGTACGGTCTTCGTGAGCGGTCAGGTGCCGTGGCGGGACGAGGCGGGGTACATCCCGGAGGACTTCGACTCGCAGTGCCGGCTGGTGTGGCGCAACGTCCTCGCCGTACTCGCCGAGGCGGGGATGGGGGTGCGGAACCTCGCCAAGGTGACGACGTACCTCTCCGACCGGCGCTATCGGGAGGCGAACTCGCGGATCCGCAACGAGGTGCTCGGCGACCACGCGCCTGCGATCACCATCATCATCACCGACATCTACGCAGAGGAATGGCTGCTCGAGATCGAGGCGATCGCCGTAGGCGACTGATCCGAGGCGGGGGCCGGGGCGGTCGGATCGCATTGCTTACGGCGGTGTTGGTGCCCGTCCCGTTCCGATGTCCTGTGTGTTCGGTGTCCGGCCGCTGCTCTTCGCCGGGTCTTCGCCGGGTCTTCGCCGGCCTGGTCTCGTCGTTACCGATAAACGGCTCCGCCTGGTTTCGCTGAAACCCCGGGTAGGGCCGAATCGGGCTCCTGTGATTGCTCGATCACGGTTTGTGTCACCCTGACCCTGTGTAGCTGGGCGGCGACAGTCCACTGTGGTTGGCCGAGGCATGCGCAATCCCGGAAAGAGTGAAGCATTTTCAGGTTACGTTTCCCGGGTTGTTGCGGGCGCGAATGTTGACGCAACACATAATGCTCGACCGATTCATCGCGCGATCGTGGCGAAGTTTTGCCCTTTCTTGACTAGCCCCGGCAGCGCCGCAATGGGATGATCCGAATTGTCGTTCGAGATCATCCGAGTTGGCCGCAACCGCTCGGTGACGGGGAATGATCTCCGACGATGGTCTGAACCGCTGGACCCGGCGGGTAACGCAGTGCGACTGCGAGGCGTTACCCGCCCTCGAAAGGGCAAGAGCCCGGTGATCGACGGGCTGGCCCTCCTGCGAGGCGGAAGCGACACCTTCCGGTCGGCACCGTCGCGCGAGCCGTCGACGACATCGACGATCCCGTACCCACCTCCACCGGCCGGTGCCGGTTGGCGGGCCGGCCGTACCCACAGATGGGGAAAAGACGGTCGGTAACCCGGCGCCACCTGACCTCGGAGGTAATCGACAGGCTCCGGCATGCGGTGGCAGGTTCGGTGGCGTCGGCGGTACGGATCGACTTCGACCGCCGACGCCACCTGCACCGTCGTCCGGAAAGGACCTGAACCGTGACCGATTTCAAGGGTCTCGTCGACCAGTACCTGGCGCTGTGGAACGAGCCGGATCCCGCCGCCCGCTCGGCCGGGATCGCCGACCTGTTCGTCGAGGACGCCACCTACACCGATCCGCTGGCCGACGTCGGCGGGCACGCGGGGATCGGCGCGGTGATCAGCGGTGCCCGGGAGATGTTTCCCGGGCTTCGTTTCGCACCGACGGGGGACGTCGACGGGCATCACGACGTCGTCCGGTTCGGTTGGCAACTCGTACCGCCGGCCGGTGGCGAAGCGGTCGCGGTCGGCTTCGACGTCGCCGGGCTCGCCGACGACGGGCGGATCCGCGCCGTCTACGGCTTCCTCGACAAGGTCCCCGGCTGACACCGAGGCTTTGGACTACCGTCGATCCTGCGACGGTGACGTACCGTCGTCCCGAGCCGGACGGGACGTGCGACCCGGCGGGGGCGGACCGCACCGAGGATGTCCCAGATGATCCTTAGCCGGGCGATCGCCGAGGGCGTGGCGGCTGGCAGGGTGACCCTCGTCTTCCGGCGCTGGGCCAGACCCGGCGTCCGGGCCGGCGACACCCTGGTCACCGCCGCCGGGGTTGTCGCCGTCGAATCGGTCACCGCCGTCGAGCCGACCGGGATCACCGATGCGGAGGCGCGGGGTGCGGGCGCATCCTCCGCCGAGGCGCTGATTGCGGCGCTCGGCGGTACGGCCGGCTGGCCGACGTACCGGATCGGGGTTCGTTGGGTGGGTCCCGACCCCCGGGTGGCGCTTCGGGCCGACAGCCGGCTCTCGGCGGAGCAGCGGACCGACCTGGTCGCCCGGCTGGCCCGGCTCGACCGGCACAGCCGGAGCGGCCCGTGGACCCACGCCCTGCTCCGGCTCGTCGCCGCCAACCCCGGTCGGCGGGCCGGGGACCTCGCCGACCAGGTCGGCCGGGAGCGGGATGCCTTCAAGCGTGACGTCCGCAAGCTGAAGAACCTCGGCCTCACCGAGAGTCTCGAAGTCGGTTACCGGATCTCTCCGCGCGGCGCCGCCTACCTCGCCGGTCTGCCCGCCGTACCGGCGGCGGGGTCCGCCGCACCGGCCGATCCGCTCGGGGGCGCTCCGCCACCGCCGGAGTGAGCAGGCAAGATAGCCGCATGACGCTCTTGCTGCCCATCGACGCCGAAGCCAACGAACTACTCCGGCGCGACCCGCTGGCGCTGCTGATCGGCATGGTCCTGGACCAGCAGGTCAGCATGGAGAAGGCCTTCGCCGGCCCGTACGAGTTGCGCAGGCGGCTCGGTCACGACCCGGACGCCGCCGAACTGGCCGCCTTCGACCCGGACGCGCTGACCGCGATCTTCGCCGAGCGCCCCGCCCTGCACCGGTTTCCCAAGGCGATGGCGGCCCGGGTGCAGGAGGTGTGCCGAACCCTCGTCGAGCAGTACGACGGTGACCCGCGCCGGCTCTGGTCGGAGGCCGAGGACGGCCGCGAACTGCTGAAGCGGATCACCGGGCTGCCCGGGTTCGGCAAGCAGAAGGGGCAGATCTTCCTCGCCCTGCTCGGTAAGCGGTTCGGGGTGCAGCCGCCGGGCTGGCGCGAGGCGGCCGGCGACTACGGCGTCGAAGGTGCCCACTACTCGGTCGCCGACGTGGTCGACGAGACATCGCTGGCCAAGGTACGCCAGCACAAGCAGCAGATGAAGGCCGCCGCCAAGGCCGCCGCAGCGGGCTGACCGCCTCGCCCGTGCCGCACGGAGCCGGCGGCGGCGCGGTGCCGGACGGCGGGAGTGGAGCCGGACGGCGGGAGAGGAGCGGGGCAGCGCGAGCGGTGCCGGACGGCCGTGGCGGAGCCGGTCGGCGAGCCGGATCGGGACGGCGGCGCGGATTCGGACGACGGCGGCGCCTCCGCGCAGGCTGGCTCGTTGAGTGTTGAGATCGTCGAGCATTCAGGGGGCGCTGTGGTGGTCCCGACGGCGCCGACCCGGGTACGACCCGGACCGCCGACCGCACCCGCCGGGCTGACACCGAATGGCTGACACCCCGGCGGACCCGGTACTGCGCGCCGAGTCCAGTTCGCAGCGCGCCACCTTCCTGGAACTGTTCCTGGACCTGGTCTTCGTCTTCGCGCTCACCCGGGTCTCCCAGCGGCTGGTCGAGGACTTCACCACCGACCAGCGCATCCTGCTCTCGGAGGCCGGCCAGACCCTGGTGCTGTTCCTGGCGCTCTGGCTGATCTGGGCGTCGACGGCCTGGGTCACCAGCACCCTGGAGCCCGAGGCGTTCGCCGTGCAGGGCGTCGTGGTGGTGACCGTGGTGTGCAGCATGGTGGTGGCGGTCACCCTGCCCCAGGGTTTCGGCGAGGGTGGCCTGATCTTCGTGGCCGGCTATCTCGCGGTCCAGTTCGTCCGGGTCGGCTTCTTCCTGATCGCCACGCGTGGCCGCGTCGTGGGCGACCCGGCGGCGCCGCGACGGGTGCTCTTCTGGGCCGGGCTGACCGCAGTGCCGTGGCTGATCGGTGGGATGGCCGGGGAGAGCCTCCTCCGGGGAGTGCTCTGGAGCGTCGCGGTCGGGGTGGACTATCTCGGGTTCACCCTCGGCTGGCCGACACCCCGACTCGGTCGCTCGGAGTACGGCGCGCAGCCGTTCGCCGGTGAGCACCTCGCCGAGCGCTACCAGCAGTTCCTGTTGATCGGGCTCGGTGAGCTGATCCTCGTCACCGGGGTCGCCTTCAGCAGCGGTGGCGGTGCCTTCGAGCCCGGTCGTACCGGCGCGCTGGGGCTGGCGTTGCTGACCACGGTGCTGCTCTGGCGGATCTACTTCTACCGGGCCGGACACGTGCTACCGGCCGCGATCATCAAGTCCCGGGATCCGACGCGGCTCGGCCTCGCCGCCACCTACACACACCTGACCATGATTGCCGGCATCGTACTCACCGGAGTCGGCTACGAGCTGTCGATCACGCACCCGTTCGGGCACATCGCGCCCGCCTGGCTGATCGCCATCCTGGGCGGGCCGGCGCTGTTCCTGGTCGGGCGGGCCGGGTTCGAGTTCCTGGTGTTCGGCCGGATCTCCCGGTCCCGGGTGATCGGCCTGGTCCTGCTGGCGGCGGCGGTGCCGGTTGTGCGGCGGTTGCCGCTGGTGGCGGTCGCCGGCACCACCGCCGGCGTGCTGCTCGGGGTCGCGCTTTCCGACCTGCGCCGCTCGCACGGCAAGGCACTCGAAGCGCCCGCACCGCCGATCTGACACCCGGCGCTCCCCAGCCGGCGCCAACGCGCAGGCGATAGCGCGCACGCGGCACCCCTCAGGCGGTGGCACCCAAGTGGTGGCCCCTCAGCCGGCTGTCTCAGGCGGCGATCTCCACACGCTGGTAGCCGGGCAGAGAAGTCCAGGCGCTGGTATCCAGGCGGCGATCTCCAGGTGCTGGCGCTCAGGCGGCGGTCGGGTGGGCGAGCGCGGCGAGGGCCCGGCGTACGTCGGCCAGTGACACGGTCGCCGAGTCGTCCAGGTCGGCCAGCCCGGCCTCGATCCACTGCCGCATCAGGGTGGTCACCCCGATGCCCCGCGCCTCGGCGGCCGAACGGACCCGTTCGTACGTGTCCAGCGGCAGGCGTACGGAGCGGCTGACCATCGGCACGTCGGTGTCCGGGGTGGGCAGCTCGACCGGCTGCGCGTCGTCGATCAGGTCCGCGAGCTGGTCGTCTCCGGCGTGGAACCGCTTGACGGCATCGTCTCGGTGCATCGTCACCGCCTCCTCCTCGTTTCCGTGCTCGATCTCGTGATCGATTCCGGTCTCCTGGTGCGCGATCTCGGGCCCGCCCGGCGGGGACGGACTCATCCTCGTCGTCGCCCCTGGATCGTTTCCTCGTAGCGCTTCGACTCGATGTCGGTCAGGTCACGCGCGGAGAGGATGTCCCAGTCGTTGTCCACTTGATCGGCCTCGGCCAGCAGGATGGCCAGTCGTCGCCCGCGCCGTGCGGTCGCGTAGACGACCATCACGTCGTCGCCGAGGTGCCGGATTACCCGTCGGGCGCTGTGCAGCGCCTCCCAGACCTCGCCGGGGGTGACGTCGTGGACTCTCAGGTTGCCCAGCGCCTCGTCGGTGAAGCTGAACCTGCTGCCCACGCGGGGAGCGTACCACGCACGTAACACGTCGAGGGAGTGTCGAGGCTGAGGCTGCCGCCCGCCGACCTGGCGGCGGAGGTGGAAGGATGGGGATGGCATCCCGGGACGGGAGAGTTCCGGGCGGACCGACCAGCATCCCTCCGGAGGCCGTGGTGAAGCGTCAGGCGTACCAGCCGATCCTGATCACCGACGCCTCGCGCAGCCAGGACGACCAGCTACGCACCCGCCAGCGCCGGTACATCGTCATGATGTCGATCCGGGCGCTCTGCGTGGTCGCGGGCGCGATCCTGGTCGGCGCCAAGGCGCCGCTGCTCTGGCTCTGGCTGCCGCTCTGTGCCGTCGGCATGGTGCTGATTCCGTGGCTGGCAGTGCTGCTCGCCAACGACCGTCCACCCAAGGAGCAGCACCGGATCGGTGCCCGGCTGCAGCGTACGCACCGCGACGAGACCCCGCCCCGGGCGCTGCCCGCCGAGGAGCGCCAGCACCGGGTGATCGACGCGGAGCCGTGACCGGTACCCGCCGATCCGGTCGGTAGCCTGACCCGGGCGGTGATCATGGGACGCCGGCCGAGACAGCGACGCGGCCGGGCGACCGGTCAGGAGGAGCAACGGTGGGTAACTGGGGCTTCGGCAACTTCGACAACGACACCGCCGCGGACCATCTCTCGATCCTCACCGACCGGCTGCTGACCGAGGTCGCCGAGGCGATGTCCGGCGATCCGGTCGAGATCGAGCCCGACGAGTACTGGGGCGTGGCGGTGCCCTGCAATCTCGAACTCCTCAACCGGCTCGCCGAACTGCCCTACGTCGGGGTGAGCCTGCCGGCGCCGGACCTCGCCGCCGAGTGGAAGCGGCACTACCTGGCCGTCTGGGACGAGAGCATCGGCGATCTCGTCGACTCGGCTGACGCCCGGGAAACCCGCAGGGCCGTCCTGGTGGAGACCTTCGACCGGTTCATCGAGGTGGCCCGGCGCGCGAGCACCGGCTGACCGGGCACCCGGCCGCCTCGACCGTCAGCCGTCGACGTCGGCCGGCCGTCGGGCCGGCGGTCGGGCGCCGAGGATGCCCACCGCCGCCGCGCCCAGTTCGGCCGCCCGGTCCAGCGCCTCGGCCGGAGCAGCACCGGCAGTCCAAGCCGCCAGCAGGCCGGCCGCGAACGCGTCCCCGGCTCCGGTCACGTCGCGCACCGGCACCCGACGGGCCGGCGCGGAGACCACCTCACCGTCGGGCCCGGCCCAGACCGCCCCGGCGGCGCCGCCCTTCACCACCACGTGCCGGGCCACCCCGGTCAGGACACCCGCCCGCTCGACCGGTGATCCGGGGCCGGCCAGCACCGCTGCCTCGTCCGCGTTGGCGAGCAGCAGGTCGGTACCGCGTACCCACTCCAGGAACGCCGCCGCGCCGACCCGGCGCAGCGGTTCGGCGGAGGCCGCGTCGACGCTGGTGGTGAGCCCGCGCCCGCGCGCTGCGGCCAGCGCCCGCCGGCCGGCCTCCCGCGACCCGGCGTCCAACAGGGTGTACGCCGACAGGTGCAGATGGGTCGCGTCCGCGCTCGCGCCGAGCGCGGCTTCGACGTGCTCCGGGGTCAGCCGGAGGTTCGCCCCGCGCTGGGTGACCATGGTCCGCTCCCCGTCGCCGGCCAGCACGACGACGGTGCCGGTCGGCGTGTCCGGGTACCGCCGCACGGCGCACCGTACGCCCAGCGCGGTCAACTCGGCGAGCCTGGACGTTCCGGCGTCGTCGACGCCGACCGCACCGACCAGGGTCACCGGCGAGCCCTGCCAGGCCAGCCAGGCGGCCGTGTTGGCGGCCTGACCACCGCCGGTGACCCGGATGTCGGCCGAAGTGTCCGAGCCGGCCGACACCGGCCCGGCCAGCAGGGCGAGTACGTCGGTGACGATGTCGCCGACCACGACGATCCGCCCCGTCGCCCTCACCACGCCCGCCGCCCTCGGCGCCCCGACCGGCCCGGGTTCGTTGGCAGTCCCGTCGGTCGAGCTCGCACCGGCCGGCCCGCTCGTGGCCGACCCGCCGGTAGCCCACCCACCCGTGACCGGCCCGCTCGTCTCCGGTCCGTTGGCAGCCGGCCCGCTCGTGGTCGGTCCGTTGACGGTCGACCCGCTCGTGGCCGGTCCGCTGGTGGCTGGTCCGCTCGTGGTCGGCCCGGTCCTGCCCGGTCCGCCGGGCTCCGGCGTGTTCATCAGCGGGCGGCGGCCACGGCGATCCGGGCCGCGAGGGCCGCGTTGCGCAGGATGATCCGGACGTTCACCGCCAGGCTGGCGCCCTCGGTGGCGGAGTGGAAGTGGGCCAGCAGGAACGGAGTGACCGCCTTGCCCGTCACTCCTTGGGCGGCCAGTCGGGCCAGCCCGTCGGCCAGGGTGCGGTCGTGCAGGGCCGGGTCGAGTTGTTCGTCGGCGGGCAGCGGGTTGGCCACGATCAGCGCACCGGGCTGGACCCCGTGCGCGGCGCGGGCCGCCAGCACGGCGGCGGCCTGCTCCGGTGAGTCGACCGACCAGTCCAGGTCGAAGCCGCCGTCGGTGACGAAGAAGCCGGGGAACCGGCGGCTGCGGTAACCGACCACCGCCACGCCCAGCGTCTCCAGCCGCTCCAGGGTCGCGCCGACGTCGAGGATCGACTTCACCCCGGCACAGACCACCGCGATCGGGGTACGGGACAGCGTGGTCAGGTCGGCCGACTCGTCGAAGGTCTGCGCGGCCTCCCGGTGCACCCCGCCGAGCCCGCCGGTGGCGAAGACCCGGATCCCGGCCGATGCCGCCACCGCACTGGTCGCGGCCACCGTGGTCGCCCCGTCCGCCCCGGTCGCGGCGGCCACCGCCAGGTCGCGTACGGAGAGCTTGGCCACCCCGTCCGAGGTGGCGAGCCGAGTCACCTGGGCGTCGTCGAGCCCGACCACGAGAACACCTTCGACCATGCCGATGGTGGCCGGTACCGCCCCTTCGGCGCGTACCGCCGCCTCGATCTCGCGGGCCACCCGCAGGTTGTCCGGGCGGGGCAGGCCGTGCGAGACGATGGTGCTCTCGAGGGCGACGACGGGACGGCCGGCGCGCAGTGCCTCGGCCACCTCGGCGCCGTACCGGATCTGAGAATCGGTCACGGCTGACCACCGTACGGGCCGGGGTCGGGGGGTGTTCCGGTGGACCGCTCGGCAGTGACCTGCCAGACTTGACCGTTGGCGGGGTCACTTAGGGAGGAATCACTGCCGTGAGCACTCAGGTTCTCGAGCGTCCGGAGCTGAAGGACGCGGACACCGGGCCGGAAATGTTCCACTACGTCCGGAAAGACAAGATCGCCGAGAGTGCGGTCATGGGGACCTTCGTTATCGCACTCTGCGGTGAGACGTTCCCGGTCACCAAGGCCGCCAAGCCGGGCTCGCCGGTCTGCCCGAAGTGCAAGGAGATCTACAACTCCATGCGGGACTGATCCGCCGTCCTCGCCGTCGCCACGGCGTAACATCCTGCGGTGACCGCCGCAGCCGCCCTGCTCCTCGCCGACCTCACCGGTGTGGCGATCTTCGCCGCCTCCGGCGCGTCGGCGGCGGTGGTGAAGCGGCTCGACCTGTTCGGCGTGGTCTTCGTCGGCTTCGTCGCCGCGCTCGGCGGCGGCATCTTCCGGGACCTGGTCATCGGCGAGGGCCCACCACTGGCCTTCGCCGACTGGCGGTACGCGGTCACCGCGACGGTCACCGCGGCGGCGGTCTTCTGGCTGCACCCCCAGTTGGCCCGACTGCGTACCACCGTGCTGGTCCTCGACGCGGCCGGGCTCGGCCTCTTCACCGTCACCGGCACGCTCACCGCGCTGGACGCCGGGCTGCCACCGGTCGGCGCCTGCATGATCGGCATGCTCACCGGCATCGGCGGCGGGTTGGGCCGGGACCTGCTCACCGGGGAGATCCCGGTGGTACTGCGTCGGGAGATCTACGCGGTGGCGGCGCTGGCCGGCGCGGTCGCGGTGGTCGGCCTGGACCGGACCGGAATGGCCGGGCCGGCACCGCTGATGGCCGCCGCACTCTTCGTCTTCGCGGTCCGGCTGGTGGCCCTGCGTCGCCGCTGGTCGGCTCCGGTCCCGGCCAATTCGCCGCCCGGTCCCGAGCCCGGCCCGGCAGCGCCCACCGAGACCATCGCCGGTGGTAGGTCGGGGTCATCCACGGCGACCTCCGGTGGAACATCGGCGTCATCTGCGGCGACCTCTGGCGGAACGTCGGCGTCGTCCACGGCGACCTCTGGCGGAACGTCGGCGTCATCTGCGGCGACCTCCGGCGAGACGTCCTCGTCGTCCACGTCGCGGGGTGGAGTTCGCCCGCCCGACCAGCCGGACCGGCCCGCTGAGCGCCCCGCTGACCGGCCCGGACGTCCCACGGACCAGGCTCGCTGACCCACCGCGTGCGGCGGGACCGGTGTGCCAATTGTGCCCGCTGTGGCATCGGTGTCGCCTGGGTCGGCCGCGTCCCGCTGGTTATGCTGGTACGGCCTTCGCGCTCGGTCCGGTCGCGGGGGCGTTTTCGTGTGGTCGGCTACCTGGCCGTCGAGGTGTGGTCGGCTACCTGGCCGTCGGAGGGGAGTGTTGCGTGGGGGCCCGACTGCCGGTTCTCGAGTCGTTCCCGGCGCTGCGGGCGTGGCAGCGCAAGGCGTTGGTGGAATATCTCCGGCGCCGCTCCGAGGACTTCATGGCCGTCGCCACGCCCGGTGCCGGCAAGACCACCTTCGCGCTGCGGATCGCCGCCGAACTGCTCGCCGACGGCACCGTCGAGGCGGTTACCGTGGTCGCCCCGACCGAGCACCTGAAGACCCAGTGGGCCAGCGCCGCCGCCCGGGTCGGCATCCAGCTCGACGCCGCGTTCCGCAACGCCGACCTGCACTCCTCGGCGGACTTCCACGGCGCGGTCGTCACCTACGCCCAGGTCGGCATCGCCCCGCAGGTGCACCGCCGCCGGACGATGACCCGTCGGACCCTGGTGATCCTCGACGAGGTCCACCATGCCGGCGACTCCCGGTCCTGGGGCGACGGGGTGAAGGCCGCCTTCGAGCCGGCCGTACGCCGGCTGATGCTGACCGGTACGCCGTTCCGGTCCGACGACAATCCGATCCCGTTCGTCACCTACGAGCGGGGCGGCGACGGCCTGCAACGTTCCCGGGCCGACTCCGTGTACGGCTACTCCGACGCGCTCGCCGACGGCGTGGTCCGCCCGGTGATCTTCCTAGCGTACTCGGGTGAGACGCGGTGGCGGACCAGTGCCGGGGACGAGTTGGCCGCCCGGCTCGGCGAGCCGATGACGCAGGACCTGATCGCCCAGGCGTGGCGTACGGCGCTGGATCCTGCCGGGGACTGGATGCCGCAGGTGCTGCGGGCCGCCGACGCCCGGCTCCAGGTGCTCCGGGCCGGTGGGGTCTCCGACGCCGCCGGGCTGGTGATCGCCACCGACCAGCAGTCCGCCCGCTCGTACGCCCGGCTGATCGAGCGGGTCACCGGGGAGCGCGCGGTGGTGGTGCTCTCGGACGACCAGGGCGCCTCGGACCGGATCGCCGCGTTCACCGTCTCCGACCAGCGCTGGATGGTGGCGGTACGGATGGTCTCCGAGGGGGTCGACATCCCCCGGCTGGCCGTCGGCGTCTACGCGACGAGCGCGTCCACGCCGCTGTTCTTCGCCCAGGCGATCGGGCGGTTCGTCCGGGCTCGCCGGCCGGGGGAGACCGCGTCGGTCTTCCTGCCCAGCGTGCCGCACCTGCTCGGGCTGGCCAGCGAGATGGAGGTCGAACGGGACCACGTGCTGGGCGAGCCGAAGCGGGACGACGGGCTCGACGACGACCTGCTGGAGCGGGCACAGCGCAACGAGCAGGCCAGCGGGGAGTTGGAGAAGCGGTTCGAGGCGCTTTCCGCCACCGCCGAACTGGATCAGGTGATCTTCGACGGGGCGTCCTTCGGCACCGGCGCCCAGGCCGGTACGCCGGAGGAGGAGGAATATCTCGGCCTGCCCGGCCTGCTCACCGCGGACCAGGTGGCGGTGCTGCTGAACAAGCGCCAGGCCGAGCAGTTGGCCGCCCAGCGCCGCCGGAAGGCCGGCGAGGCCGAGCCGGTGCCGGCGCCCCGGCCGGAGAGCCGTCCGCTCAGGGCGGCGGAACGGCGGGTCAACCTGCGTCGTCAGCTCAACGCGCTGGTCGCGGCGCACCATCACCGGACCGGACTGCCGCACGGCAAGATCCATGCCGAGCTGCGTCGGCGGTGCGGTGGTCCACCCAGCGCGCAGGCCACCATCGAACAGCTCGAGGAACGGATCGCCACCGTACAGACGCTGTGACCGCCGTCCCGGGACGCGATCGGCGTCGCGTTCAGGACGGGACCTGGCACTGCGTCCGAAACGCGACTCGGAGCACCGGGTCCAGGACGTGATCGGCAGCGCGTCCAGGACGATCGGCACTGTCGGGGAATAGACGACCGGAGGCGCCCGCTCGGGGCACCTCCGGTCAAACTATGTCCTGGTCGGTCTAGTTCGCCATCAGTTCGGCGCCTCGCCAGCTGAACTCGGGGTCAACCGCGTACCGGACCGTGATCTTCACGAGATCCTCGGCGTACTTGTTCGCGTGATGCCCACAGAACACCAGTTCGCTCCCACCCGCGAGGGTGATCCGGAGCTTGCCGGCGGCGTTACAGCGGTCGCACCGTTCATCGGCGGCTGGGGGAGCCACCGTCTCGGGCGGCGGCGTGAGGGTCGGGGTCATCGCCTTCCTCCTGCGGTCGTCACCGATGAACACTCTCGTCGGTCATTGCTCACCTATCGTGCAACACCCTTGTGGGGCTTGGCCTTCCCAGTGTGCCCCCGGGGGACCGATGTCACACGTGGTAGAGACAGTGTGCCGTGCCACCAGGGTGCCACGTCAACGATCACAAGTGGGGAACCAGCCGATCACCACGCGCCCGATGTACGTGTGGTGATCAGATGGACACGACTGGTTGACTTTTGGGGTCAGTCAAGATAATCGCGGAGTACCTGCGAACGGGACGGATGGCGCAGTTTCGACATCGTCTTCGACTCGATCTGCCGGATCCGCTCGCGGGTCACGCCGTACACCTGGCCGATCTCGTCCAGCGTGCGTGGTTGGCCGTCGGTCAGCCCGAAGCGCAGTCGCACGACCCCGGCCTCCCGCTCGGAGAGGGTCTGGAGCACCTGCTGGAGCTGGTCCTGGAGCAGCGAGAAGGAGACCGCGTCGACGGCGACGACCGCCTCGGAGTCCTCGATGAAGTCGCCGAGCTGGCTGTCGCCCTCGTCACCGATGGTCTGGTCGAGCGAGATCGGCTCCCGGGCGTACTGCTGGATCTCCAGTACCTTCTCGGGTGTGATGTCCATCTCCTTCGCCAGCTCCTCCGGGGTGGGCTCGCGGCCCAGGTCCTGGAGAAGCTCGCGCTGGATCCGGCCGAGCTTGTTGATCACTTCGACCATGTGTACCGGGATGCGGATGGTGCGGGCCTGGTCGGCCATGGCTCGGGTGATGGCCTGTCGGATCCACCAGGTGGCGTAGGTGGAGAACTTGTAGCCCTTGGTGTAGTCGAACTTCTCGACGGCGCGGATGAGGCCGAGGTTGCCCTCCTGGATCAGGTCGAGGAACGCCATCCCCCGCCCGGTGTACCGCTTGGCCAGCGACACCACCAGCCGCAGGTTCGCCTCCAGCAGGTGGTTCTTGGCCCGCTCGCCGTCGCGGGAGATCCACATCAGGTCGCGCTGCATCTCCCGGACGAGCTTCTCCTCGCCCTCCTCGGCGGCGCGCAGCCGCTCGGCGGCGTAGAGCCCGGCCTCGATCCGCTTGGCGAGTTCGACCTCCTGCTCGGCGTTGAGCAGCGGGACCTTGCCGATCTGCTTGAGGTAGGCCCGGACCGAGTCCGCCGAGGCGGTCAGCTCGGCGTCCCGGCGCGCCTGCTTGAGCGCCTCGGACTCCTCGTCGTCCCACTCGAAGTCGTTGTCGGTGGCCGCGTCCGCGGCGTCGGCCTCGGCCGCCTTGGTCAGCTCGGCCGGCTCCTCGACCACCACGTCCTCGATCTCGGCGGCCAGCGCCTCCGGATCGATGTCGTCACCGGGGCCGTCCGGGTCGCCCTTGCCGGGAGCGCCGGCCTTGGCGGCCTTTGCCGGGCCGGTGCCGGTGGCCTTGGTCGCGGCACGGCCGGCCTTCGCCGGGCCCTTGGCGGGCGTCTCAGCGGCCTTCGCGGCCGGCCTGGGTGCGCCGGCCGGAACCGTGCCGTCGGCCGCCAGCGTCGGCTTGCGGGCCGCCGGCTTGCGCGCCGCGCCGGCCGCCTCGTCGGCGGCGGGCGCCTGCTTCGGCGCGGGCGGCGCCGACTTCTTGGTCGCCTTGGCGGTGGTCGCCCGCGACGCGGGAGTGGCGGACCGGGCGGCGGAGACCCGGCGGCGGGTACTCGCCGAGCCGTCGACCACGACGGTGACCCCCGCGTCCGAGAGCGCACGGAGGATCTTCTTGGCCTGGGCCGGAGTCACCTCAGCAGACTCGACCGTACGCGCCAGCTCGGCCGACGTGAGCTGGCCGCCGGCGTTCTGCGCATGGGCGATCAGGGTGTCGGTGAGCGAGCGTACGTCGGCGCCGATGTGGCGGGGTTCTGTCACGAATGACCTTCCGGATGGCGATTAACGAGCACGGCCGGGATCGGCCGGCGCAGCGCTACGCGTTGTGTCGGGCCGATGTGGTTGAGGGACCCCCGTGTCCCGGGCCGTCCGGTGCTTGGCGGTCCGTGGCGCGTGGGCAGGCGTGAATTGTAGCGCCGTCTGCGGCGATCATCCCGCGCCGCACGCCGGAGACGTGGTCCGGGGCCACCGACTCGATGGGCGTGTTGACTTTGTAAGGATGATACTCGCGCCGGGGGCGGGACGTCACAGGCGTGCGGGAAGGGGACGTCATGGACGGTACGACACCGGCTCCGGAGGAGCTGCTGAAGATCGCGGTCGAGGTCGCCCGGGAGGCGGCGGAGACCGCGTACCGGATGCGCGCCGAGGGAGTGTCCGCGGTCGCCACCAAGAGCACCGTCACCGACGTGGTCACCGCGGCGGACCGGGCGGTCGAGCGGCAGGCGGTCGCGGCGCTGCGGGCGGCCCGGCCCGCCGACGCCGTGCTCGGCGAGGAGTACGGCGACGCCGACGGCGCGGGTCTGGCCGGCGGCAGTCGGGTGCGGTGGATCCTCGACCCGATCGACGGCACCGTGAACTACCTCTACGGACTGCCGCACTACGCGGTCTCGCTGGCCGTGGAGGTCGACGGAGAGGTGGTCGCCGGAGTGGTCCGGAACGCGGCCACCGGCGACGAGTGGACGGCCGTCCGGGGCGGCGGCGCCCACCGGGCCGGCCGACGGCTGGGCGGCTCGACCGAGACCGACCTCGGCCAGGCGCTGGTGGCCACCGGGTTCGGCTACGACCCGGCCCGCCGGGCGCACCAGGCCGGGGTGGTGCACCGGCTCATCCCGTACGTGCGGGACATCCGCCGGTTCGGGGTCGCGTCGATCGACCTGTGCCTGGCCGCCGAGGGGATGGTCGACGCCTACTACGAGAAGGGCCTGAACCTCTGGGACCACGCGGCCGGCGGGCTGGTCGCCGTCGAGGCCGGGCTCCGGGTCGACGGGCTGGCCGGTACCGGCCCGGGCCCGGACCTGGTGATCGCCGCACCGCCGGCCCTGTTCGGCCCACTGCACGAGCACCTGGCCCGGCTCGACGCGGCCGGCGGCCCGTGAACCGGCGACCGGTGATCCGATGGCTGGTGATCCGATGGCCGGTAGGTCGGCGGCCGGTGGCCGGGGGCCGGTGATCAGGCGGTCGGTGACCGGGCGACCGGTGACCCGGGGCGGCTGCGGGTCGGCGGCGGCCCCGGATCCGACGACTGCCCCGGGCTCAGGTCAGGTTCGGGTCGGCGCAGGTCCGCGGCGGCAACTGCGCCCCGCCGCTGCCCTGGGTCAGCGCCTGGTTGACCTCGGTGATGGTGGCCAGTTGCTTGAACTCGCCGCCGATGACCACGTCCACCACGTCGTCCTTGCGGTCGAGCTGGAACTCCGGCTCCGCCTCGTTCAGGAAGTACGCCTTGAGGACGTGGTACGAGCCGACGCCCTTCGGCCCGTACCGCAGCACCGCGACGGCGTCGTCGACGCCCTTCCGGTTCGGCTCGTCGCCGGCCTTGAGGACCTGGAACTGCCGGTTGCGGAAGTCGGTCTTCACCGTGTTGGCCAGGCCGACGGTGTCGGTCGCGTTGTAGACGTTGATCTTGATGTCCTTCGGCAGCCGCAACCGGGTGTCGGCCAGCTTGTCGCCTTCCTGGCAGTTGGTGGCGGCCTCCTTGCCGGCCTGGGTGTCCCGGACGAGAGTGACGGCGACGAACACGATGGCGATCGCCGCGAGCACGCCGACGACGAGAAGGGCTCGGACGCGCGCGAAACTCATCTGGTTGGCTCCCCGAAGCTGGTTTTGGAACAGACGCCGGCCGCCCGGCCGCGTGGGCCGCCGTGGCTACCGAGTATGCCGGTGACGCTAGCGGTTGTCCGACCGGGTGTTGAATCCGCCAGATTTGTCGGCGCGGCGACGACGATCGGCCGACCACTACCCCTATCTTCGTGTCGCCTGAGTCACATTGGGAACAACTCCGCGCGCTCGGACGTACATGCATGCCGCAGGGACGGTATACATGCCTCGCCCGAAGGGGGGTAAGGTACCCCGCTCGCCGGGGGAGTTCCGCCCGGCGGCCACGACCCGGAACGTGCGCCGGGTCGGGCGACCGGAAGTAAGGCCGGCCAGCGGGAACCGAAACAGCGTCCTCCGGCGTTACAACCGGAAGCGACTATATCGATATGGGAGAGTGAGACCGATGGCCACCGACTACGACGCCCCGCGTCGCGACGAGGTCGACCTCGGCGAGGACAGCCTGGAAGAGCTCAAGGCTCGGCGGGTCGACTCACAGTCGGCCGCAGTGGACGTCGACGAGGCCGAGGTCGCCGAGAGCTTCGAGCTGCCCGGTGCCGACCTGGCCGACGAGGAGCTCACCGTGAAGGTGCTGCCGATGCAGTCGGACGAGTTCCGCTGCGCGCGCTGCTTCCTGGTGCACCACCGCAGCCAGCTCGCGGTGGAGCGCAACGGTGAGCTGATCTGCCGCGAGTGCGCCTGACTTCCGCTGCCACGGCCGGGGTGGCTGCCCGGGACAGGGGAGCCGGTCCGCCGGGGACGGGGTGAGTCTTCCGGGACGGGGGGAGCGGCGGCCTCCACGGCTGGAGGTCGCCGCGCGTGATTCGACATGCGGGGACGGCGGGTAACTGCTTGACTCGATGCGCGTGGTGGCATGCCCCACCGACGACACGTGCTGGAGGTCATGATGAGCCGCTCCGACCGGGCGTCCGACGCTTCCTCGCCGGCACCGACCGACTCCGCCGGTCCCGGTGGCTCCGGGCGAGCCACGCCGGGCGACAGCACGGTGCCGGGCGATGACGCCGCGCCGGTCGGGGGTGACAGGTCGGCCACGCCGGCCGACCGGGACGCGACCGCCGGCAGGACGTCGTCCGGCGAACTCGTGCGCAGCGACGAGCCGGGTGCGGACGACGAGTTGAGCGCGACCGTCGCCGCGCTCACCGCCGACGAGCTGAACCAGTCGCGTCGGCGGCGGCTACTGGGCCGGCTGGTCGGCCAGGTGCGTACCGCACGACCGGGCAACCTGTTCAAGCCGAAGGCGGCGATCCGCTGGCTCACCGACACGGTGACCGAGGTCGCGCCGCACATCCCGGTGCGCGACCGGGAGACCCTGCTGCGCCACTTCGACGGCCTCGACGGTGACGCCCTGGCCGACCGGCTGATCCGCAACGCCGTACGGGCCACCGCCGGGGTGGGCGCGGCCGGTGGCGGAGTGGCGGCGGTCGAGTGGGCGGTCACCCCGACGCTGCTCTCGGCGCCGGTGCTGCTGGCCGCCGAGACCGTCGCCGTGGTCGCCATCGAACTCAAGCTGATCGGCGAACTGCACGAGGCGTACGGCGTGCGGCTGCCGGGCGCCACCAGCCAGCGCGCGGTCACCCTGGTCCGGTCCTGGGCGGCCCAGCGCGGCGTCAATCCGCTGCTGCCCGGGGTCGGCGTCGGCGCGGTGCTCGGCACGGCGGCCCGCAAGGAGTTGCGGGACCGGCTGCTGCGGCGGTTCGGGCGCAACCTGACCACCCTGGGGCCGTTCCTGACCGGGGCGGCGGTGGCCGGCTTCCTCAACGGCCGGGCCACCAAGGGACTCGGCGAGCGGGTCCGGGAGGACCTCCGCCACGGCCCCAAGGCGCTCGACGGCTAACCGGACGGGTCGGCCCGGCCCGGTGCCAGGGTCGGTCCTGCCTGTCCCAGGCCGGTCCGGTCCGATCCGTGGTCCGGTCCGATGCGTGGGCCGGCCGGGTGGCGGGCTGGTCCGGGCGCGGGTCGGCGCGGATGTCGGGCTGGTCCAGGGCGGCGGTCAGTCCGGGTCGCGGCTTAGTCCGGGGCGCGGGTCAGTTCGGGTCGCGGGTCAGTTCGGGTCGCGGGCCGCGAGGATCGCCTCGGCCAGGCGTACCGGGTGGCGGGAACTGACCACCCAGTAGGGCGTCGGGTCGGCCGGGTCGTCGAGGACCACCTGCACCGCACCGGGCACCCACGGACGCTGCACGACGAACGCCAGCGGGTCGGCGCCGACCCCGAGCACCTCCCGGCGGCCCTCGACGTCCAGCGGGATCGCGTCGGCGACGAACCGGACCGGCAGCCGGGCGTCGTCGACCAGGAGTTCCGAGTCGCGTACGGCGATCCGGATCCGGCCCAGCCAGCCGAGGCCGACGAGGGCCAGCGGCAGCAGTACCACGAACGGCAGCCAGGCGCGTACGCCGGTGGAGCCGAGCCAGAGTTCGGTGGCCAGCAGCCCGGCGGTGGCGACTCCGGCCAGCCAGAGCCACCAGGGCAGGGTCAGCCGCTCGGCGTACCCGGCCCGGGCCGGTGCGGCGGGGGCGTCGGAACTTGTCGGGGCCACGCTGGAAGGGTACGGCCCGGTGCGGCCGGTCGAAGCGGCAGGATGGGGGCAGCACCGGTGGATCCCGTGAACCTGCCAGGAGAGTGAGAGAGCGTGACGCACGTGCTGTCGGTACCCGTCCGGCGACTCGACCCCGACCTGCCGCTGCCGGCGTACGCCCATCCCGGCGACGCCGGGGCCGACCTGGTCGCCGCCGAGGAGGTCGAGATCCCGCCCGGCCAGTGGCGGCTGGTCCGGACCGGTGTCGCGCTGGCCCTGCCGGCCGGGTACGTCGGGCTGGTCCATCCGCGGTCCGGGCTGGCGGCCAGGCTCGGTGTGACGGTGCTGAACGCCCCCGGCACGGTCGACGCCGGCTACCGGGGCGAGATCCTGGTCAACCTGATCAACCACGACCGGGTCTCCCCGGCGAAGATCTCCCGGGGCGACCGGATCGCGCAGCTCGTGGTGCAGCGGGTCGAGCGGGCCGAGTTCCAGCCCGTCGACGAGCTGCCGGACTCGGTGCGCGGTGCCGGCGGGCACGGCTCGACCGGCGGGCACGCCGGGCTGGTGGGCGCCGCCGACGACCCGGGCGAGCGGGTGGCGGAGGCGGGCAGCCGGTGAACCGGTCGGAAAATGGTGCCCGGGTCGGCTGCCGGGGTACGCCGTGGCGGACAATGCGAAGCAGATCCGCCCACCCGTCAGCCGGAAACGGAAAGTAGCAGGTAAGCAGGATGATCTTCTCCCGAGGACGCGGCGGGCGCCATTCCCGCGACGAGCGGTCCGGTCGGCAGTCGGCCGACACCCAGGACCTCGCCGCCGCGGCCGAGCCCGCCGCGCCCGGCCGTGGCCCGTACGACATCGGCGACGCGCCGCCCGAGGTGCAGCGGCTCGACCTGGGCAGCCTGCGGATCCCGGCCGTGCCGGAGGTGGAGGTACGCGTCCAGGCCAACCCGGACGGCGTGATCCAGCAGGTCGTCCTGGTGCACGGCGAGAGTGCCCTCCAGCTCGGGGTCTTCGCGGCGCCGCGCACCGAGGGCATCTGGCCGGAGTGGCGGGAGGAAATCCGCACCTCGCTGGCGGCCGACGGGGTGGTGGCCGAGGAGGTCGACGGCGACCACGGCACCGAGCTGCGGGCCCGGGTCCGTACCCCGGACGGCGGCGTCGCCGACCTGCGGTTCGTCGGCGTCGACGGGCCGCGCTGGATGGTCCAGGGCGTCTACCAGGGGCGTGCGGCCAGCGACCCGGTCGCGGCCGGACCGCTCGCCGAGTGCCTGGACGGGCTCGTGGTCGACCGGGGCCAGGAGGCCAAGCCGGTCCGGGAGCCGCTGCCGCTGCGGCTGCCCCGCGAGGCGGCTGCCGGGGCCGACAGCCAGCCGGACGGCTCCGAGGGTGCCGCCAGCTCCGGCGCCCCGGTCAACGGCGTCGTCACGGGTCACCAGACCCCGCACCGGTCCGAACCGCCCCGCCGCCGGGACGGCTCCTGACCGCTGCCCCCTGCTCCCTGCCCTCCGCCGGTGACCACCCAGGGCGCCGGCACTGATCACCCGAGGCACCGGCACCGGCAATGACCACCCCGGGCACCGACAGCGGCAGCGGTGCCGGGCGGCCGGGCCGGACGTGCCGAACCGGCGTACGCTTGCGGGACGGTTTTACGGAGCCGTGTCGAGCACGTGCCGGGCGGCGCGTCGAGGAGGGTGACACCGGGTCATGGCGACCGACCAGGGCCGAGTCTCGTGGCGGAGCTTTCTGCAACGGCTGACCGCGAGCGAGGCCGAGATCGAGGCCGAGGAGCTGCTCCGGGAGAGCGCCGAGTGCGGCAGTACGCCGGCCGGGCAGTGCAGCCGGGGACAGGTGGTGTCGGTCTCGGGCCGGCTTCGTACCGTGGTCTACACGCCCAGGACGAACCTGCCGACCCTGGAGGCCGACCTCTACGACGGCAGCGACATCGTCACCCTGGTCTGGCTGGGGCGGCGGCACATCTCCGGGATCGAGCCGGGCCGGCAATTGACCGCGCGTGGTCGCATGGCGGTACGGGATGACCGTAAAGTCATCTACAACCCGTACTACGAGCTGGAGTCGCCCAAGTGAGCACGGACACCGGCGACCCCGGCCGCGACCGGAAGATACCCAGATGACCGCTGGACAGCCCCGCACCGACAGCCCGGGCAGCGACCCGAACGCCGGCCGGCCCGAGGAGGAGGAACCCCTCCCCAGCCTGAGCGAGCAGATGGCCGAGCAACTCGGCGGCTGGCGCGGGATGGTCGAGTCCAGCGTCCCGGTGGTCGTCTTCGTCGCGGTCAACATCATCACCGAGCTGCGCCCGGCGGTGATCGCCTCGGTGGCGGTCGCGGTGCTGATCGCGGTCGTCCGGCTGTTCCAGCGGCGGCCCGTCCGGCACGCGGTCAACGGCCTGGTCGGGATCGGCATCGGCGCCATGATCGCCTGGCGGACCGGGGACGAGCGGGACTTCTACCTGCCCGGCATCCTCTACGGCATCGTCTACGGCCTGGTGCTGCTCGGCTCGGCGGTGATCCGGCAGCCGCTGGTGGGCTGGATCTGGTCGATCATCGCCGCCGGTGGCCGCTCGGAGTGGCGGCAGGACCCCCGGCTGGTCCGCACCTTCACCCGACTCACCGTGCTCTGGGGCGTGGTGTGGCTGGCCAAGGTGGGCGTGCAGGCCGGGCTCTACCTCGCCAACATGGACACCGCGCTGGGCATCGCCCGGCTGCTGCTGGGCTACCCGCCGTACGCGCTGCTGTTGGTGATCACCATCTGGACGGTCCGCCGGGTGAACCGGGTGCCGACCGTACCGGCCCCGCTCGGCGGCTGACCCGCCCGACCGGGGCACAAACGGCACCCGCTCGGCCGGGGCACAAAACGGCACTCGCCCGACCGGGTCACGGAACGGCGGGGCGACGGCTGTCAGCCGTTGCTGCTGCCCCGGGTCCGCTCGACGCTGTCCGGGCCGAGGATCACCTTGCGCACCTCGTCCTCGACCTCGGCCGTACAGACGAAGATCAGCTCGTCGCCGGCCTCCAGCGGGTCGTCCGGGCTGGGCACCAGCACCCGCTTGCCGCGCAGGATGGCGGTCAGTGCCGAGTCCCGGGGCAGCGGCACGGAGTGGATCGGATGCCCGACGTACGGGGCGGTCGGTGGCAGGGTGATCTCGACCAGGTTCGCCTCGCCCTGCCGGAACGTCATCAGCCGGACCAGGTCGCCGACGGTGACCGCCTCCTCGACCAGGGCCGCCATCACCCGTGGCTTGCTGACCGCCACGTCGACGCCCCACTGGTCGGTGAAGAGCCACTCGTTCTCGGCCCGGTTGATCCGGGCCACCACCCGGGGTACGGCGAACTCCGTCTTCGCCAGCAGCGAGACCACCAGGTTGACCTTGTCGTCGCCGGTGGCGGCCACCACCACGTCGCAGCTCGCGAGGTCGGCCTCCTCGAGGCTGGCCAGCTCGCAGGCGTCGGCGAGCACCCACTCGGCCGCCGGTACCCGTTCCGGGCGGAGCATCTTCGGCTTCCGCTCGATCAGCATCACCTGGTGCCCGTTCTCGATCAGCTCCTGGGCGATCGAGCGGCCCACGTTGCCGGCGCCCGCGATGGCGACCCGCATGTCAGCGCCCTCCTTCCGGCGGCGAACCCGCCACCGTCGTCACCTGGTCGGCGATGTCGTCGGTGACCAGCATGGAGACCTGGTCGCCCTCCTGGAGCACGCTGGACGCGGTGGGCAGGGCGGCGATGCCGAACCGGGTCAGATATCCGACCCGGGCCCCGGTCGCCTCCTCCAGGCTGCGGATCGGCCGGCCGATCCAGTCGTCGTGCACCGGCACCTCGATGATCGACACGGTGCTGGTCGGGTCGCGGAAGATCTCCACGTGGCCCTCCGGCACCAGGTGCCGGACGATCCGGTCGGCGGTCCACCGGACCGTGGCCACGGTGGGGATGCCGAGCCGCTCGTAGACCTGGGCCCGCTTGGAGTCGTAGATCCGGGCCACCACCCGGGAGACGCCGTACGTCTCCCGGGCCAGCCGGGCCGAGATGATGTTGGAGTTGTCGCCGCTGGAGACGGCGGCGAAGCCGTCGGCCCGCTCGATGCCGGCCTGGCGGAGCACGTCCGCGTCGAATCCGGCGCCGGTGACGGTGATCCCGCCGAAGTCCGGGCCGAGCCGGCGGAACGCGTCCGCGTCCTGGTCGATCACGGCCACCGAATGGCCGCGCGACTCCAGGTTGTGCGCGAGGGTCGACCCGACCCGGCCGCAGCCCATGATCACGACGTGCAAGGTACGTCCTCCCGGGTCACCGCGGACCGACCCGTCCGGTGGGTGCTGTCACCCCGAGCGTAGTCATCCGTCCTCCCGCCCGTACCGCCCGACCTACCCGTGACCGGGCGCACCCTCCGGTACCGCCCGACACCCCACCCCGGAAAGATCGCCGCACCGCCCGATCAGGCGAATCCGGCGCCCGTACCCTTAGCGGTTGTGGCCAGACCCACCTCGTTAGTCAAGCGCCTGCTGCTGGGCAGACCGTTCCGGTCCGACAAGTTGCAGCACACCCTGCTGCCCAAGCGCATCGCGCTGCCGGTGTTCGCCTCCGACGCGCTCTCCAGCGTCGCGTACGCCCCGGACGAGATCCTGCTGACGCTCTCGATCGCCGGCACGTCGGCGTACCTCTTCTCGCCGTGGGTGGCCCTGGCCGTCGTCGTGGTGATGCTGACCGTGGTGGCCAGCTACCGGCAGACCGTGCACGCCTATCCCTCCGGCGGCGGCGACTACGAGGTGGCCACGGTCAACCTCGGGCCGAAGTTCGGCGTCGGGGTGGCCAGCGCGCTGCTGGTCGACTACGTGTTGACGGTGGCGGTCTCGGTCTCCTCCGGGGTGGCCAACCTGGGCTCGGTGCTGCCGTTCGTCTCCGAGCACCGGGTGGGGGTCGCGGTCACCGCGGTGATCCTGCTCACCGCGATCAACCTGCGCGGGCTGCGGGAGTCCGGCACCGCGTTCGCGATCCCGACCTACGGCTTCATCATCGTCATCGTCGGGATGATCCTCACCGGACTCGTCCGGATCTTCGTCCTCGGGCACGACCTGCGGGCGCCGAGCGCGGATCTGGTGGTCAGCGCCGAGCACGCCAACCTGACCGCCTTCGCGATGGCCTTCCTGCTGCTCCGGGCGTTCTCCTCCGGATGCGCGGCGCTGACCGGGGTGGAGGCGATCTCCAACGGCGTACCCGCGTTCAAGCCGCCGAAGAGCCGCAACGCCGCCACCACGCTGCTGCTGCTCGGCTCGGTGGCGATCGTCATGATCGTGGGCATCATCTGGCTCTCCCGGCTGACCGGTCTCCAGTTCATGGAGAACCCGGCCCGGCAGCTCGAACACGGCCCGCTCGACTACGTGCAGAAGACCGTGACGGTCCAGCTCGGCGAGGCGATCTTCGGCAACGGGATCCTGCTCTTCGTGGTGGCCGGCGCGACCGCGCTGATCCTGTTCCTGGCCGCCAACACCGCGTTCAACGGCTTCCCGGTGCTCGGCTCGATCCTGGCCCAGGACCGCTACCTGCCCCGGCAACTGCACACCCGGGGCGACCGGCTGGCGTTCTCCAACGGCATCGTCTTCCTCGCCGTCACCGCCTGCCTGCTGATCGTCGCCTTCCAGGCCGAGGTGACCCGGCTGATCCAGCTCTACATCGTCGGCGTCTTCGTGTCGTTCACGCTCTCCCAGGCCGGCATGATCCGGCACTGGAACCGGATGCTGCGTACCGAGCGGGATCCGGTGGTCCGGCGCCGGATGGTCCGGTCCCGGGGTATCAACGCCTTCGGCATGGGCCTGACCGGGGCGGTGCTGGTGATCGTGCTGATCACCAAGTTCCTGCTCGGTGCCTGGATCGCGATCGCCGCGATGGCGGTGATCTACGCCATGATGCTGGCCATCCGCCGGCACTACGACCGGATCGCCAACGAGCTGACCCCGCCCGAGGGACGGCCGGTGCTGCCGGCCCGCAACCACGCGATCGTGCTGGTCAGCAAGGTGCACCAGCCGACCCTGCGGGCCATCGCCTACGCCCAGGCGACCCGGCCGGACACGCTGACCGCGCTGACCGTGAACGTCGACGAGGTGGACACCCGGGCGGTGCAGGCGGAGTGGGAACGGCACGGGGTGCCGGTGCCGCTGACCGTGATCGACTCGCCGTACCGGGAGATCACCCGGCCGATCCTCGACTTCGTCGCGTCGGCCCGCCGGGAGTCGCCGCGCGACGTGGTCACGGTCTTCATCCCCGAGTACGTCGTCGGGCACTGGTGGGAGAACCTGCTGCACAACCAGAGCGCACTGCGGATCAAGGGGCGGCTGCTCTTCGAGCCCGGGGTGATGGTGACCAGCGTGCCGTGGCAGCTCGCCTCCACCGCCCGGAAGAACCTGGACCGGTTCGACGCGACGCTGAGCCGTGGACCGGCCCGGGGGCCGCGGGGCGGTGCCGGCGTCGGCGGGCTGCTCGGGCCGCCCCCGCCGTCGAACACCGCCGCCGCGGCACCGCCACCGCCCCCGCTGGCCGGTACCGACCTCGAAGAACCTCCGCCCGGTCCGGGCCGCGACACCGCCGGACCCCGATGAGTACGGGCGAGCGCTCGGCGGCACCGGCCCGGCTCCCCGGCGGTCCGGGCGAGGCGGAGCGGGTCGAGTTGACCGTCGGGGCGGTGGCGCACGGCGGGCACTGCGTGGCCCGGCTGGACGGGCAGGTGGTCTTCGTCCGGCACGCACTGCCGGGTGAGCGGGTGGTGGCCGAGATCACCGAGGTACGCCGGGACTTCCTGCGGGCCGACGCGGTGACCGTACTCGACGCCTCGCCGGACCGGGTCGCGCCGCCCTGCCCGTGGGCGGGGCCGGACCGGTGCGGCGGCTGCGACCTCCAGCACGTGGCACCCGCCGCCCAGCGGCACTGGAAGACCGAGGTGGTACGCGAGCAGTTGCGCCGGCTGGCCGGACTGACCCCGGAGGAGGTCACCGCGCTGGACGTCCGGGTCGACGAGCTGCCCGGCGGCCCGCTGGGCTGGCGCTCCCGGGTCCGGTACGCGGTCGACGCCGCCGGCCGGGCCGGACTGCTCAAGCACCGCTCGCACGAGGTGGTCCCGATCGACCGTTGCCGGATCGCCCGGCCGGCGATCCAGGAACTGCCGGTACTGGCGCCCAGCGGTCGACTGTGGCCCGACGCCGACCTGGTGGAGGTGGTCGCCTCCACCGGCGGCGACGTGACCGTACGCGGTCGGCGGTCCGCAGGTCCGGCCGTCGGCGGGGACCTCGGCGACGCCGCCGTCCCGCCCGCCGGTGGCCCGACCGGTGCTGACGGCGTCGGTGCTGGTGCTGGTGCTGGCGCGGCCGCCGCCGGTTCGAGCGGGTCGGGCGGCTCGGGTGGTCTGAACGGGTCGGGCGGTTCGGGTGGTCCGAGCGGGTCGGGCGGTTCGGGTGGTGCCGGGAACGGGGCGGGGGAGCGGGTCCGGGAGGTGGCGGTCGGCCGGACGTGGCGGCTGCCGCCGGAGGCGTTCTGGCAGGTACATCCGGCTGCTGCCGACACGCTGGCGGCGGCGGTGCTCGACCTGCTGGCGCCCCGGGCCGGCGAGTCCGGCTGGGACCTCTACGGCGGCGCCGGGCTGTTCGCGGCGGCGCTGGCCGACCGGGTCGGGCCGACCGGCCGGATCACCCTGGTCGAGTCGGCCGGGCCGGCGGTCGAGGCGGCCCGGGACAACCTGCGCGACCTGCCGCAGATCGAGGTGGTCCAGGCGTCGGTCGCGCCGGCGCTGCGGCGACGCCGGATCGTCGGGCCGGTCGACCTGGTGGTACTCGACCCGCCGCGCGCGGGTGCCGGCGCCGAGGTGGTCCGGGCGGTCGCGGC
The DNA here is from genome assembly GCF_016862915.1 of Plantactinospora endophytica. Taxonomy (GTDB): domain Bacteria; phylum Actinomycetota; class Actinomycetes; order Mycobacteriales; family Micromonosporaceae; genus Plantactinospora; species Plantactinospora endophytica. Next base: position 268,936 of record NZ_BONW01000005.1, read on the forward strand.
GGCCACCCGCCGGGCGGTGGCCTACGTGGCCTGCGACCCGGCCGCCTTCGCCCGGGACGTACGGACCTTCCGGGAGGCGGGCTGGCGGCTCGCCGCGCTGCGCGGGTACGACCTCTTCCCGATGACCCAGCACGTGGAGCTGGTGGCGTTGCTGCTGCCCGCCTCCTGAGCCAGGCTGCTGCCTCGACTGTCGACGGCGGCCGACCGGATCGGGGTCGGCCGCCGTCAGCGCTCAGCGGGCGGTACGGCGCCGCTTGAGGGTGCGCTCGTAGTCCTGGAAGCGGGCCTTGGCGATCGCCGAGCGGTCCACCGAGCGCAGCACGATGCCCTCGGCCCGGCCCGGCGTACCGTCCAGGGCCACCCTGGTCTGCGGCAGGTACTCGCCGAGCAACTGGTGCGTCTTGTCCAGGTCGGTCGGCAGTTCGGCGGCGTCGACCGCGTCGAGCCGGGGCACGGTCGGCAGTCCGGCGGCGTCGGCCCGGGCCAGCAACTCGGGCTCGGCGAGGAACCGCTGCCCCGCCGCCTCCCGCCAGTGCGAGATCCGCTCGACCGGCTGGTCCAGCAGTTCGGCGTAGTCGTCCAGTACGGCCACGTCGAAGAGCCGGGCGCCCACCGTGCGGTTGCCGGTGTAGTGCTTCGAGGCGGCGGTCACCTTGCCGCCGTAGACCTCCAGGTAGTGCACCACGACGGCGTCCCGGTCGACCCGCGGCAGCCGCTCGGCGATCGGGCGGAGCGCCGCGACGATGCCGAGGGCCGGGTTGCCGATCAGGTCACCCCGGGCGTAGAGCAGCTCCTCGCGGCTGCCGATCAGGTAGCTGCCATCCGGCAGCGAGACGATCCGACCATTCGTGCCGTCGACCTTCTCGGTCAGCAGGACCTGGCCGGCGAACGGGACCGTCTCGTCGAGCAGTCCGCCGTCGCGCGGGTCCAGGGAGTGGTAGGTCGGAATCGACGGGTACTTCGTCAGCGAGTTGACGGCCGTCAGGTTCGCCGTACGGACGTTGAAGTTGGTCACACTGCCTCCCCGTAATTCGCGCCACCACCCGGTGGTGGTTCCGGCAACTGTGCGGGAACGGCAGCGGGTGGGCAACGCGAATTTCGGGTGCCGGGCCGGGTGGTCAGGAGGCGGCGTGCAGGGCGGACCGGGGCGGGGTGTGGACCGCCTCCGTATCCCGGCGGGCGGCCCGGGCGGCGGCCCGGTCGCGGAGCCGGATCCAGGCGACGATCAGCAGAATCAGCGGAAGCAGCGGAAGGGCGATCAGCAGCACGATGCCGACGGCGAGTATCTGGCCGGCCGCGTACGGGCCGGATGTCGGGGTGGTTCGGTCGCGGCCGGAGGACCGGTCGGGGCGGGAGCCAGCAGGCGACATGTCGAGACCTTAGGGGAGGGTCGGGTTACCGGCCATGCTACGGCCCTTGGCGGCATCTGCCCGATTTTTCGGTCGTTCGGCGGAGCCCCTCCCCGCCACTCGCGGTGGGCAGTCGTCGACTGTCCGCTACCGTCCACCGTCCGGTCAACGGGACTCTGCTGATCGCCAGGCTCCTGGCACCGGCCGGCGAAGCGGTTCGCCAGCCGGCGCGGTCGCGATCGGCTACCCTGTCGCCCCGGTTGTCGCACCCGGTATGCGACAAGTCGCCGCCGCCGAAAAAATCGCCGGCATCCGCTGGCTTCGATCTTTAAGCGGAACCCGTACCCCCGCTTCGGCGGCCGGGCTGCGGCCCCGGCCGGCCCCGATAGACTCTGCGGCTATGAGCCTGTGTAGGGAGCGAATCAGCCAGCCCAGCGCCGAGCGGCCCGATACCCCTGCCGAGCGCGGCGAGGTGACGGCATGACGGTGGAGGAGGAGTCGGAGACGTCCGCCGGACGGCTGTTGGGCGCGGTCCGCGGGCCGCAGGACGTCAAGCGGATGTCCGCCGAAGACCTGGCGCTGCTCGCCGCCGAGATCCGGGACTTCCTGGTCGCGAAGGTCTCCCGGACCGGTGGGCACCTCGGCCCCAACCTCGGGGTGGTCGAGCTGACCCTGGCCATGCACCGGGTCTTCGACTCGCCCCGGGACCGCTTCCTGTTCGACACCGGCCACCAGGCGTACGTGCACAAGATGCTCACCGGGCGGCAGGAGGGCTTCGACCAGCTCCGCCAGCGCGGTGGCCTGTCGGGCTACCCGAGCCAGGCGGAGAGCGAGCACGACCTGATCGAGAACTCGCACGCCTCGACCGCGCTCTCCTACGCCGACGGGCTGGCCAAGGCGTACGCGCTGCGTGGCGAGGCGCGCAACGTCGTCGCCGTCGTCGGTGACGGTGCACTGACCGGCGGGATGTGCTGGGAGGCGCTGAACAACATCGCCGCCGCCCGCAACCCGCTGGTGATCGTGGTCAACGACAACGGCCGGTCGTACGCGCCGACGATCGGCGGCCTGGCCGACCACCTGGCCACACTGCGGCTCAACCCCGGCTACGAGAAGGTGCTGGACACCGTCAAGGAGGCGCTCGGCTCCACCCCGCTGGTCGGCAAGCCGATGTACGAGGTGCTGCACGCGGTCAAGAAGGGCATCAAGGACGCGGTCGCGCCGCAGGCGATGTTCGACGACCTCGGCATCAAGTACTTCGGCCCGGTCGACGGGCACGACGTGGCCGCGATGGAGTCGGCGCTGCGCCGGGCCAAGGGCTTCGGCGGGCCGGTGATAGTGCACGCGGTCACCCGCAAGGGGCTGGGCTACCGGCCGGCCGAGGAGGACGACGCCGACTGCCTGCACGGCCCGAGCAGCGCCTTCGACGTCGAGACCGGCAAGCTGCTGGCCGCGCCGTCGGTGAAGTGGACGCACGTCTTCGCCGACGAGCTGGTCGCGATCGCCGACGAGCGGCCGGACGTGGTCGGGATCACCGCCGCGATGGCCGAGCCGACCGGCATCGCCGCGCTGGCCCGCAAGTACCCGAAGCGGGTCTACGACGTCGGCATCGCCGAACAGCACGCGGCCACCTCGGCGGCCGGCCTCGCCCTGGGTGGCCTGCACCCGGTGGTGGCCGTCTACGCGACGTTCCTCAACCGGGCCTTCGACCAGGTGCTGCTCGACGTCGCGATGCACAAGCTGCCGGTGACGTTCGTGCTGGACCGGGCCGGGATCACCGGCCCGGACGGGCCGAGCCACTACGGCATCTGGGACATGTCGGTCTTCGGCGTGGTGCCGGGTCTGCGGATCGCCGCTCCCCGGGACGCCGCGACGCTGCGCGAGGAACTGCGTGAGGCGATCGCCGTCGAGGACGGGCCGACCATCCTGCGGTTCCCGACCGGCTCCGTCGTCGCCGACCTGCCGGCGGTACGCCGGGTCACCGCCGCCGACTCGATCTCCGGCGGCGTGGACGTGCTCGCCGAGTCGACCCGTACCGACGTGCTGCTGGTCGCGGTCGGCGCCTTCGGGCAGCTCGGTGTCGAGGTGGCGGCCCGGGTCGCCGAGCAGGGCTACGGCGTGACGGTGGTCGACCCGCGCTGGGTCCGGCCGGTCCCGTCCGAGCTGGTCACCCTGGCCGGCAGCCACCGGCTGGTGGTCACCGTCGAGGACGGCGTACGCGCCGGCGGGGTCGGTGACGCGCTGGCCAAGGCGCTGCGCGACGCCGACCTGCGGGTGCCGGTACGCGACCTCGGTGTGCCGCCGGTCTGGCAGCCGCACGGCACCCGGGCGCAGATCCTCGCCGACCTGGGGCTGACCGCGCAGGACGTGGCCCGGGACGTCACCGGCTGGGTCTCCCGGCTCGACGACGAGCCGATCGCCCCGGTGCGGGTGACCGCCGCCAACGGCGGCCGGGGAGCGAAGGGCCGCAACGGCCGAGGCTGAACGCGGACGGGTGGGCGCCGACCCACCGGTCCACCCGACCGGTCCGTCGGCGCCGACCCGCCACCGTCAACGCGAGTCTTGGCGGACCAGCCGAACGTCGAGGGGCGCGCTGAGCTTCGGTGGGCCGGAGGGCGAACCCCGGTCAGTTGCCGCCGGCCGAGCGGTCGGTGGTCTTGTCCGAGGTGATCAGGCTGAACGTCTCCCGTTCGGCCGGCTTCGGCACCACGACCAGCCCCGGGCGGTCCACCAGGCGGCTCGTGTTCGGCGGCAGCGCGAGGCTCGACTCCGGGCTCGGCTGCCAGACCAGCACCACGACGGGGCTGGCCAGCGGCAGGACGTACGCCTGGAGGGGTTCGAGGCGGTCGGCGGCCGACACCAGCGGCGGCCCGGAGGCCGGCCGGAGCAGGGCAGCCGTCATCATGCCCTCGTCGGTACGCCAGCTCAGTTGTTCGAGCTTCGCCGGCTCCGTACCCGCGCCGGCCAACTCCACCTCGGCCAGCGACTTCGTGGTCAGCCGGTCGATCGGCCAGGAGACCGGTACCGAACCGGGATGCGCCACGCCGTGCACCCGGTGCGGAATGCTGCCGAACGGCCCGGTCTTGGCGCCGAGCGCGCAGGTGTCGAGGCCGTTCAGCAACGGGGCGCCGGCGCCGGTGTCGTCGCCGACCAGCGGATAGCGCGGCCCTTCGGTGCCGGTGCCGAGGTCGATGAGCCGGTCGGCGGACTTGCCGCTGGGCAGCGACTCGCTGGGGCGCAGCCGGGCGGTGACGGTGCTGGCGGCGCAGGCCGGCAGCGCGACCGGGCCGGTCAGGCCGTCGGTGACGGCCAGCGGCTGGCGGTTCGGTCCGAGCAGCCGGTCGACCCGGGCCGAGACGAGGTAGCGCCGGCCGGTGGGCAACTGCACCGGCAGGACGTCGGAGTAGACCAGGTAGCCCGGCTCGGTGTATTCGACCGCCCGCTCGACCCGGAAGTCCGCGCCGTCCCCGGTGAGCTGCAACAGCCAGGAGCCGGCCTCGCCGGGTACGTCGGCGGCGACCAGCGCGAGCCGGTTGCCGTCGACCTCGCCGAGCCAGAGGATGCCGGAGGAGGGCAGGTGCACCCGGTCCTCGACCGGTGAGCGCCACTCGTCGACCGCCCGGGCCACCGCCGTGGTCGCTTGTGGATCGCCGGCGAGTGTCCCCCGGGACGGCCACACCTGGAGGGTGCCGTCCAGTGTGTCGTAGCCGACCCGCAGCGAGACCGGAGGTTCCTTCGGAACGGTGCCGCAGCCGCCGACGAGGAGAGCCAGCGTCAGAGCCGTGCCGACGATCCCGCTACGAGGGAGTGAACCCACCGCTGTGCTCCCGATCCGCCTCAGCTGTCTACAGAAGCCACATCCTACGAGATCTCGGACGTGGTCCGGGCCTGACCCGGAAAGCCCCGCCGAACGGGGACGCCTGGCAGAGTGACACGACTCGCACTGCGGTAACCCGCCGCCCAGGCAACTGGGACCAATCGGGTACTCCTGTAGACTCCGCCGACTGTGACGCTTGCCGAGCCACGCCTGCACACCACGCCGGACCCGGAAGGCCCCGAGCCGGGGGGTCGAACCGCGACCGGAACCGACGGGGGCGCGGCGGAGTCGGCGGGTTCGGGTGCCGGTTCCGAGAGCGGCTCGGATGTCCGGCCCACGGTGGCGCCGCCCAGCGACCGCGAGCCCGGTCCGGGATCCGGGGACGCGGGCGAGGACCCAGGTACGCCGGACCGGAACACCGGCCACCCGGCCACCCGCCCCGCCCGCTGGCCGACCTGGCGGCGCGACCTCGCGGTGTACGCGTTCTTCCTGGTCGCCGGCTTCTGGGTGACCAGCCAGATCTGGCTCGACCCGGCCGGCCGGGTCGCCTCGCTCTACAGCAGCGACCCCGCCCAGGTGCAGTACTTCCTCGCCCACTCCGTACGGGTGGTGCTGCACGGCGAGTTCCCGTTCTTCACCGACCGGTTGAACTATCCTGACGGCGTCAACCTGATGGCCAACACCGCCATCCTGGGGTTGGGCATCCCGATGGTGCCGATCACGCTGCTGTTCGGCCCGGCGGTGTCGTTCGTGGTACTGGTGACGCTCGGCCTGGCCGGCACCGCCTCCGCGTGGTACTACGTGATCTCCCGGCACCTGGTCAGCGCGCCGATCGCGGCCATCGTCGGCGGCTGGTTCTGCGGCTTCTCCCCGGCGCTGCTGTCGCACGCCAACTGGCACCCCAACATCATCTCGCAGTTCCTGCTGCCGTTCATCGTCTGGCGGGTGCTGGTGCTGACCCGCACCACCCGGCCGCTGCGCGACGGTGTGATCCTCGCGGTGCTGGTCACCTACCAGGCGTTCATCAACGAGGAGATCCTGCTCTTCACCGCGATGGCCTGCGGGATCTTCCTGCTGGCGGTACTGGTGCAGGAGCCGGCCCGGTGGAGGGCGGTGTGGCGACCGCTCGGCGCCGGGCTGGCGGTCTGCGCCGTACTCGCCGGGGCGCTGCTGGCGTACCCGCTGATCGTGCAGTTCGCCGGGCGGCAGGCGTACCACGGGCTCAGCGACGCGGTCCGGGACTACGGCAACGACCTGGCGGCGTTCTTCGTGCCCGGCTCCACCACGCTGGGCGGGAACCAGCGGGCCAATCTGGACCTGGCCCCGAACTACTCCGAGGAGAACGCCTTCTTCGGCTGGAGCCTGGCCCTGCTGACCGTGGCGATCGTGGTCTGGCTGCGCCGCGAGGTGCTGATCCGGGCGCTCGCGGTGACCGGCCTGCTCTTCGCGATCCTGTCGCTCGGCGAGCGGATCTCCTGGTGGAACCGGGGCGCCTTCTGGGGGCCGTGGGACGTGCTGGTCAAGGCCCCGCTGCTGGACGCGGTGGTGCCGACCCGGTTCGGTCTGATCACCACAGTGGTGATCGGGCTGCTGCTCGCGCTCGCCACCGACCGGGCCTGGAAGCTGGAGATCGCCGACCGGAAGGCGCTGCGTACCGTGGTGGTGGCCGCCCTGGCGATCGCGCTGGTGCCGATCCTGCCGCTGCCGCTGCGCGAGGTGAGCCGGCCGCCGGTGCCGCACTTCATCACCTCGGGCCAGTGGCGGCCCTACGTCGGCCCCGACCAGACGCTGGTGCCGGTGCCGGTACCGGCGATGGGGCACACCAACGGGATGCGCTGGGCCGCCGCCACCAACCTCGACTTCAAGATTCCGGGCGGCTACTTCCTGGCCCCCCGCAACGGGAACACCGGTGATCCGGGACGGTTCGGCGGCCGGCCCAGCGGGCTGAGCGCGGTGCTGGACCGGGTGGCCACCAGCGGCCAGCCGGCGACCCTGACCGACCGGCAGCGTCGACGGGCCCTGGACGAGCTCCGGCACTGGCGGGCCGCGATCCTGGTGCTGCCGCTGCGGCAGGACAACGCCGAGGCGCTGCGCAGCACCGTCGACCAGCTCGCCGGCCCGGCCCGGCGTACCGCCGACGTGTGGGTGTGGGACGTCCGCGCCCTGACCGACCGCACGGCTGGGTGAGCGGGCTGGGCCGACCCGCCGAGACCGCGCCGGACGTCGCGGTCCCGGCGGCCGTGCCGGTGGCGACCGCCGGCCCCCGGCCCGGTCGCGGGGCGGCGCTGCGGCGGGCCGCCGTGCACCGGCTCGGTTCGCTGCGTACCTGGTCGAGCCGGCGCCGGGGATCGCTGGTCGACGTCGCCGTCGTGCTGCTCTACCTGGCCTCGGCGGGCTACGTCAGCGCCGGGCTCTGGCTGCACCGGGACCGGATGACGTACGCCGGCAACGACATGATGCTCTTCGAGTGGATGTTGGCCCGGGCCGCCCGGGCGGTGACCCACCTGGAGAACCCGTTCTACAGCACCGCGTTGAACGCGCCGGACGGGATCAACCTGATGGCGAACACCTCGGTACTCGGCCTGGGCGTGCCGTTGACCCCGGTGACCCTGCTGTTCGGCTCGCAGACCAGTTACCTGCTCGCGCTGCTGCTCTCGCTGGCCGGTACGGCCACCGCCTGGTATCTCTTCCTGTCCCGTCGGGTGGTCGGCTCCCGCCTCGGCGCGGCCGTCGCCGGACTGTTCTGCGGGTTCGCCCCCGGGATGATCTCCCAGGCCACCGGGCACCTGCACATGATCTCGCAGTTCCTGGTGCCGGCGATCCTCGCGGTCGTCTTCGACAGGCGTACCGACCGGGTGGTCCGGCGCGGCGTACTGCTCGGAGTGCTCGTCGGCTACCAGGTCTTCCTCGGCGAGGAGGTGCTGGCCTTCCTGGTACTCGCCTGCGGGCTGTTCACCGTCGGCTACGCGGTCTCGGCCCCGGGAACGGCCCGACGGCTGGCCCCGGCGTTCCTCGGCCGGCTCGGCGTCGGCACCCTGGTCGGGGTGGTGCTGCTGGCGTACCCGCTGTGGTTCCAGTTCTTCGGGCCGGGGCACTATCGCGGGCTGCCGTTCGACCCGAAGGCGTACCCGCTGGACCTGGAGTCGTTCGTCGCCTCCTCCCGACAGACGATCACCGGGCACGACTCGGTGCCGGGCATGCTCTCGCCGAACCTGACCGAGGAGAACTCCTTCTTCGGGCTGGGACTGCTGGTGCTCTGCGCGGTGGTGGCGATCTGGCAGTGGCGGCGCCCACTGGTCCGGGCGCTGGTGCTCTGCGTACTGGTCTTCGCCGCGCTGTCGCTGGGCGAGAACCTGCGGCTGGGCGGCGAGGTGCTGGACCTGCCCGGCCCGTACCGGCTGGTCTCCGGGCTGCCGCTGATCGACCTGGCGGTGCCGGCCCGGTTCCCGCTGATCTGCGTACCGGCGCTGGCGATCCTGCTGGCGATCTCCTTCGACCAGGTCTCCCGCCGTACGGCAGCAGACCTCGTACCGGAGCAGCCTGGTGGACGGGCGCGGTCTGACGCGGCGGTGGGCGGCCGGCGGGTACCGGTGCGACTGCTCTGGACCGGTGCGGTGGCCGCCGTACTGCTGCCGTCGACGCCGACGCCGTTGCAGACCAGGCCGGTCTGGCCGGTACCGGAGTTCGTCGCGACCGGCGAGTGGCGCTCGTACGTGCCGCCGGGGCGCACCCTCGTCCCGGTACCGCCGACGAGGGGCTCCGAGGCGACCGCCGGGATGTACTGGTCGGCCCGGACCGGGCTGGCGTTCACCGCGCCGGGCGGCTACTTCATCGGGCCGACCGGCCCTCACGACCCGCAGGGCCGCTGGGGTGCGCCGGACCGCCCGACGGCGGTACTGCTGGACCGGGTCGCCGCCACCGGTGAGGTGCCGCCGATCGGCGAGGTCGAACGGCGCCAGGCGATCGAGGATCTACGGCACTGGCGGGCCGCGATCGTGGTCCAGGGCGGCCTGCACCGGGGCGTTCCGGTCAAGGAGACCCTCGACCGGTTGCTCGGGCCGGGCCGGGACATCTCCGGCGCCTGGGTGTGGGACGTCCGCCACCTCGTCGACTGACCCGGCCGGCCCCGCTCGTTGAGCGCACCCGGCCGGACCAGCCGACCGGGTGCGGTCGGTTCGTCCGGCGCCGGGGGAGAGGTCAGCCGCCGAGCAGCGGGCGGACGTCCCAGAGCCAGACGTCGTCCACCCGCTGACCCGGGCCGAGCAGCCCGGCCAGCAGGACGTGCAGCGCGGGTGCGGCCGGATGGTCGCCGAGCACCACCACGGAGGCCCGCCAGAACCGCAGGTCCTCGATCGCCTGCCGCCGGTTCTCCTCGGTGAGCAGCGGCGCGGCGCCCCGGTCCATCGTCCCGTAGATCAGCAGGCTGGTCGGCCGGGACGGTGCGCCGAACACCCCGTAGCCCTCCGCGTCCGGCCCGATGAAGTAGCCGGCCGGAATCGGGAATTGCTGCCCGGTCAGCGCGCTCCAACGCAGCGTGGAGAGGCCGTGCACGTTGCTCGGAATGGGCACCGGCACCAGGGTCCGGCCGGCCGGCACATAGGGCCGCCAGGCGCCGGAGGTGATGAACTGCGGCGGCGGGTCGATGTGCATCGCCGGCAGCGGACGGGGGAAGATCGGCAGCAGCGCGAGCGCGATGGCCGCGTACGCCAGGATCCGCAGCCGTGGCCCGACCGGCTCGACCCGGCCGGCGGTGGCGAGCGGGCCGCTGCCCGGTGCCGGATGGCCGTTCGCCGCCGCCACTCCGTTCGCCGCCGTGACCCCGGCCGGGGGTGTGGCCTCGGACGGCGGGCCGACGGTCGCGGCGACGCCGTTGTGGCCGCCGCCGGCCGTGCCGTTCGCGGCGGCCGGCCGTGGTCGGGTCTTCGCGACCTCGTTCCAGCCGACCGCGACCAGGACGCCGACGGCGGCCACCGTGACCAGACTCAGCCGGGTCGGCATCATCATCTCGACCAGCGGCAGGTCCTCCGGCAGCAGGTGCCACGGCCCCTCGTGCTCGGTGAGCCGGCCGTCGTAGCGGATCTGCCGGCCGAGCGAGAGGAGCCCGAACCCGAGCCCGAGCACCGCAGCGATCCGGGCGGCCAGCGAGGTACGCCAGAACAGCACCGCCACCAGCACGACCAGCCCGACGAGCGGCCAGCCCAGCCAGGTGTTCTGCTCGGTCACCCCGATGGTCTTCTCCACCTCCGGCGAGCCGGCGATGGTGTCCCGGGAGTAGGTGACGAAGGCCCGCAGGTCCTCGCCCCAGTTGTGGAAGACGCCGCCCTGCAACCCCCGGTAGGACTGCGGACCGTTGAACTGGTACCAGATCGGGTAGCCGGCCAGCAGCATCGCCAGCGCACCGCCGACGCCGAGCGCGCCGAGGAAGGTCCAGATCCGGGTCCGCATCACCGACCACCGGAAGGCCACGTACAGCGGCACGATCACCGCGCAGGCCAGCGCGGTGAGCAGCAGCATCTCCTCGTTGACGAAGATCTGGTACGCCACCAGCAGCCCCAGCACCACGCCGTTGCGCAGCAGGCGGCCGGGCTCGCCGAGCCGGAGCACCCGGACCACGATCAGCGGCAGCAGGAAGTTGGAGACGAAGTTCGGCTGCCCGTTGGCGTGATGGATGATGCCGGGCGCGAAGCCGAGGAACGCCCCACCGGCGAACGCCGCGCCCCGCGACTCGACCAGGTACCGCGACAACATCCAGTACGACGTGGCGGCGGTCGCCGCGAGCGCACCGCCGAGGTACAGCGCGTACGTCACCTGCGGGCCGAACAGCCAGGTGAGCGGGGCCAGCGGCAGGGTGACGCCCAACAGCGACGTGTTGGCCATCATGTTGACCCCGTCCGGCATGTTCTGCCGGCTGGAGAAGAGCGGGTTCTCCAGATGCTGGACCGAGTACGCGCCGTGCGCGAACAGCCACTCGAACCAACTGTGGTCGGTGGGCAGGTGCGACGACACCCGGACGTTCACGTCCGCCCAGTAGTTGGCGCACACGAATACACCGAGCAGGACGTACGCTCCGATGGCCAGTAGGTCGACCCGGGCGGGAGTTCGGAGAACTCGCCACTGTCGAGATCGACCGGCTTCGGTCGGGCCGGCTTCGGCATCCGAAGAGTTGTCCACCACCGGAACTGCCACGAGGCGCCATCGTACAGGTGGCTTCGCGTCCGAATTGCGGCTACCCGCTCGGTGTATCCGGAGTGTGCCCGGTCGCTGCGGGAACGACGCCGGACGATCCGGTCCGAGCGCCTCCGGCCAGGCCCGGAGGAAGCAGGGAGGGGAGGACGTGCCCACCATCGAGCTCGGTGAGTTGACCGCCGCCTTCCGGCCGGAGCCGTCCGGACCGCCGCCGGCCACGGGCCCGCGCCCGGCCGCCCGGTCGGGGTGGCTCGGGATCGTGCTGGTCGCCCTGCTCGGCACGGTGGCGGCCGGGCACCCGTTCCCCCGGCCGTGGCCGGAGGTGACGCTGCCGACCCGGTTCGGTGCGACGGTCTACGCCGACCGGAACCTGCTGTTCGTCGCCGGGCCGGAGCGCTCCGACCGGGGCGGCGTGATGCTGGCCGGATACCGGCTGCCGGCGGTCGAGCCGCGCTGGCGGGTGGCGCTGCCGGCCGGCGACCTCGGCACCGTCCAACCGGTCGGCGATCACCTGCTGCTCGCGACCTACACGGATCTGTCACTGCCCCGGTTCGCCCGGCTGACCGTGCTGGACGTGTCGACCGGCGTCGTCGCCTGGGAGCGCGAGGCGAGCCTGATGGCGGTGAGCAGCGCCGGCCTTCTCCTGCTCTGGACGGAGGCGCCGGCGGTGTGGGCGGACCCGAGGCGGCCGTCGCCCCCGGATCAGCAGCCCGGGAGGCTGGTGGCGGTCGATCCGGCGACCGGTGCCGAGCGGTGGTCGCTGCCGGTGCCGGCCGGGGCGCTGCCGTCGTTCGACCGGCCGATCCGGGACCCGACCGGCGCCGGCCGGGTGTCGACCCTGGTCCTCGCGCTGCCCGGCGGCCGGGTCGAGGTGCACGACCTCGACACCGGCGCCCTGGTGCACGCCGGGCACCTGGCGGAGCCGGGCGACGGACCGCGGGCCCGGGTGCGCGGCGAGGCCGTCGGCGGCCTGTTCCTGAGGTACGGGGAGAGCACCGTCACCGCGTACGGGCTGCCCCGGCTGGACCGCCGCTGGTCGGCCCCGCTCGACCTCGTGGTGGAGAACGGGCCGTTCCCCTGCGGAGTCGACCTGTGCAGTTTCCGGCCGCAGCGCGGGGTACGGGTCTGGGATCCCCGGACCGGGGCCACCCGGTGGGCGGACGACCAGTGGAGCACCCTCTCGTCGCTGGGCGATGCCCTGATCGGCTGGGCGACCGGGGCCGGCGACGCCGACACCATGTCCGTGCTCGATCCGGCCACCGGACGGGTACTCGCCGACCTCGGCGCCTGGAACGTCTTCGAGGCGTACGGGCAGCGCTTCGTCGGCGTCCGGTACGGCGCCGACCGGCGGGCCTGGGTGGTGGAGTTCGACCCGGCGACCTGGCAGCACCGCCTGCTGACGGTGCTGCCCGGGATCTCCGGCGGCTGCGGGCTCACCGCGACCGCGCTGTACTGCCGGCGGCTCGACGCGTCGACCGGAGTGTGGCGACTGCCCGGATAATCCACCCGGCCGGACGCCTGCGAGCTGTCACTTGTCGGGCACGGATAGGTTGTCCCCTACAGGAAGCCGGGGAGGTCCGTGGTGCGGGTACTGGTGGTCGAGGACGAGCGCAACCTGGCCGACGCGATCGTCCGAGGGCTGCGCCGGCAGGGGATGGCGGTGGACGTCGCCTACGACGGCTCGACGGGTCACGAGATGGCCTTCGTCACCCGGTACGACGTGGTGGTGCTCGACCGGGACCTGCCCGGCGTACACGGTGACCAGATCTGCGCCGACCTGGTCACCTCGGGTGCCCTGACCCGGGTGCTGATGCTGACCGCCAGCGGCACCGTCGCCGACCGGGTGGAAGGGCTCCAACTCGGCGCCGACGACTACCTGCCGAAGCCGTTCGCCTTCGACGAGCTGGTCGCCCGGGTGCAGGCGCTCGGTCGCCGGGCCACCCCGGTCACCCCGCCGGTGCTGACCGTGGCCGACCTGGTGGTCGACCCGGCCCGTCGGGTGGCGACCCGGGGCGGGGTGGCGGTCGACCTGACCCGCAAGGAGTTCGGCGTGCTGGAGGAGCTGGTCAAGGCGCGTGGCGCGGTGGTTTCCAGCGAGGAACTCCTCGAACGGGTCTGGGACGCCAACACCGACCCGTTCACCACGACCGTCCGGGTGACCGTGATGACGTTGCGGAAGAAGCTCGGTGAACCACCGCTGATCGAGACGGTGGTCGGTGCCGGCTACCGGGTACCGGACCCGTACGTGCCAGGGCAGGTGAGTGCATGACCGTCTATCTGACCCGTCGTCGGCCCCGGGTGCGGCCCACCCTGCGGCTCCGGTTGACCCTGCTCAACGGCGTCCTGCTGATCGGGGCCGGGGCGATCCTGGTGCTGCTCGCCTGGCTGCTGGTCGGCGACGCGCTGACCCCGGACATCCAGCTCAGGTCGAACCCCACTCTGGAGCTGTCCGACGGCCGGCTGGTCCAGGCCAGTCAGTGGCAGCAGGAGATGGCCCAGACCGCCACCCGGGAACTGCTGGTCAAGGGGCTGCTGGCGCTGCTGGCGATCAGCATCGTCGGGGTGGCCGGCGCGTACGCGGTGGCCGGCCGGGCGCTGCGCCCGCTGCATCAGGTGACCTCCACGGCACGCCGGCTCGGCGAGGCCACCCTGGACCAGCGGATCCGCTACTCCGGCGCGGACGACGAGGTGGCCGAGCTGGCCGGCACCTTCGACGCGATGCTCGACCGGATCGGGGACGCCTTCGAGGCGCAGAAACGCTTCGTCGCCAACGCCTCGCACGAGCTGCGTACGCCGCTGGCGGTGATGCGTACCGAGATCGACGTCACGATGGCCGACGACGAGGCGGACGTGGCCGAGTACCGGCGGATGGGCACCGTGGTCCGGGACGCCTCCGAGCGGGCGAACAACCTGGTCGACGCGCTACTGGTGCTGGCGCGCAGTGAGGCGCAGTCGGGGCGCCGGCTGGCCCGGAAGGCGCCGACCGATCTCGCCACCGGTGCCAGCGCGGCACTCTCGGCGGTGCGGGCCGAGACCACCCGGCTCAAGCTCCAGGTCGAGACGGCGCTGGCCCCGGCACCGGTGGTCGGCGATCCGGGCCTGCTGGAGCGGCTGGCCGGCAACCTGATCGAGAACGCGGTGCGCTACAACCACCTGCACGGCCGGATGTGGGTGCGTACCGGCTCCGGTCCGGAGCACGCCTGGCTGGTGGTCGGCAACACGGGCTTCGAGGTGGAGCAGGCGGACGTACCCGGGCTGTTCGAGGCGTTCCGGCGGGGTGGGCGCGAGCGGACCGGTGCCCGGGGTTCCGGCCTGGGGCTGTCGATCGTGCGAGCGGTCTGCGACGCGCACGGCGGTACGGTCAGCGCGATCGCCCAGGACGGTGGCGGGCTGGAGGTGACGGTGACCCTGCCGGCGGCCGAGACCACGCCGGTGGTGGCCGCCTCGGCGGTGGTCGGTGGCGCCCCGCTGGCCGCACCCATCCGGCCGGCGAGCGTGCCGGGCGCGGTCAGTACGGCGAGCACCGTCCCGCTCGGCTCGGCGGCCAGCCGGATCGCTCCGGCCGGCGTACCGGTCGCGGGCACGCCGGACGGAACCGCCGGTACCCCGAACGGCCTGGCGGAGGCCGGCCCCGGCGCCGACCCGCCGCGCGGCTGATCCCGCCTGCCGGCCTCGGACACCCGGGCGACAGTTCGATTTCCGGGCCTCAGTTCCGGGCGACCACGTCCAGGTCGAGGATGTTTGTTCAGGCGACCACGTCCAGGTCGCGAATCTTCGTTCAGGCGACGAGGTCCAGGTCGCGGACCTCGCGGCGGATCGCCCGGAGTCGGGCGGTGGTGATGCCGAGTTCCTGCGCCACGTCGGCGTCACTGGCGTCCGGGCGTTCGGCCTGGATCGCCGCAGCCAGTGCGGCGGTCTCGGTGATCGGGCGGCGCGGGCGGGAACCGGTCGCGGGTTTGGCCGCCCGGCCGGCGGCGGGCCGTTTCCGGGACGCACCGACGGCTGTCTTCCGGGCTCCACCAGCGCCGGTCGCGGCAGGTACCACCGTCGGCGCGCTGGCGGTCACCGACGAACCGACCGCCGAAGGCCCGGTCATAGGCCCTGCGGCCCACCCGACTGCCCCGTTCTGCCCGGCTGCCCCGCCCATCCCGGCTGCCCCCTTCTGCCCGGCTGCCCCGCCCAGTTCGGCCGATCCGGCCTGGGCGCCCGATCCGAGCTGGGCGCTCGGATCGGGTTGCCGGGCTGGCCCGAACTGCCGCGCCGGCCCGGTCGTTGCCGGCCATCCGGCCTGACCGACCGAGCCGGGTCGACCGGCCGGTGCGGTCGACTCGGCTCCCGGCGCCGGATCGGGCGCCGGGGCAGGCTGGGCGGCGCTGGTCTGGGCCGCCTGCGCGGCGGAGATCCGGCCGCCCAGCTCGACCAGGCAGATGCTGGCCACCACGATCAGTCCGTCGACCGAGAGCGGCAGCAGGTACGGCGACGCGCCCGTCTCGCCGTACCGGGCGGCGACCCCGACCATGTGCCAGTACGACACCCAGGCGGCGATCCCGGCGATGGTGGCGGTGGCCGCCCAGCGGGCGAAGGCCAGCGAGCGGCGGTGCACCGGTACCCGTGAGATCAACTCGACGGTGAGCAGCAGGGCCAGTGGTGGCCAGGCGGCGATGGCCTGGCTGATCGGGTTGTCCCGGGCGTGCAGGATGTTGGCGACCACCGAGGCGGCGACCCCGAGGGTGAGGGTGGCGCGTACAGCCCAGCGGACCCGGCGAAGCTGTGGGAGGGGCACCGGTCGCTCCTTGTCTTCGTCGTGCTGCCTCTCGGTCCAGCGGACCAGCCGGCCCGACCGCTCATCCTTACGGCCGAACCGGTCCAGCCCGTGTACCGCCCGAATCTCCGGCGTGTCGCTCACCGCCTGCTGCCCGTCCGTGTGCTTGGCGTTGCCTCGCCGTCCCTTCTCCGGTTCCCGCGTTCGGTCATCGGCCTCCGGGTGCCGCCGGGCTGGTCGGCGTCGCGTTCGGCGGCGTCCATCCGGTCGTCGGTGACCACCGCCATCCCGGCGAGGAGGCCGAGTTGGACCAGGGCCATCAGCGCGAACACCGCGCGTAGCCCGAGGAACTGTGCGAGCAGTCCACCGGCGGCGGCACCCAGCGGCAGGGTGCCCCAGGCGACGAGCCGGTTGACGCTGTTGGCCCGGCCGAGCAGCCGGTCCGGGGTGATCCGCTGCCGCAGCGACACGGTGATCACGTTCCAGATGGTCCCGCCCGTGGCACCGACCAGGAAGGCGGCACCGACCAGCACCGGGCTGGTGGTGACGGCGGGGACGCCGTACATCAGGACGTGG
This sequence comes from Plantactinospora endophytica, assembly GCF_016862915.1. Lineage (GTDB taxonomy): Bacteria > Actinomycetota > Actinomycetes > Mycobacteriales > Micromonosporaceae > Plantactinospora > Plantactinospora endophytica. The sequence continues at coordinate 285,623 of NZ_BONW01000005.1, forward strand.
CCGACGACGGTCAGCCCGAGGGTACGGGCCCGGCCGAGCCTCCGGCTGACCCGCTCGGCGACGAACGACCCGAGTACGCTCCCGGCGGCGACGCTGGTCAACAGCACCCCGTACGCCTGCGCGGAGAGTCCCATCGCAGAGTCGGGGCCGACCGCGTACAGGACGAGGACGGCCAGGATCGCGCTGCCGGCGAAGTTGGCGACGCCCACCATCACGGCGAAGGTCCGGAGCAGCCGGTGCCGGCCGACGAACCGGAGCCCTTCGAGGATGTCGGCGCGGATTCCGCCGGTCCGGTCCCGCTCGACCCGGAACGTCCCCGGCATCAGCAGCAGGGCCAGCACCGCCGCCACCCACAGCGCCGCCGGTACGGCGAAGGCGGCGGTGATGCTCGCCGCGACCAGGAAGCCGGCCAGCGGCGGGCCGACGAACTCGCTGGCGGTCAGCTCCGCCGCGTAGAGCCGGCCGTTGGCCCGGGGCAGGTGGTCACGCCGGACGAGTTGCGGCAGGATCGCCTGGGCCGAGGTGTCGTAGCTGGTCTCGGCGACACCGATGGCGAACGCGACCGCGTACAGGGCCCAGATTGTGTCGACGTCGAGGGCGACCGCCGCCCCGAGCAGGGCGAGCAGCAGGGCCCGGACGACGTTGGCGCCGAGCATCGTGCCGCGCCGGTCCCACCGGTCGGCGAGGGCGCCGGCCGGCAGCGCGAAGAGCAGCCACGGCAGCCGTGCCGCGAAGGCGACTCCGGCGATCAAGAGGGGTGAGCGGGTCAAGCCGACCGCGACCAGGGGCAACGCCACCCGCATGGTGCCGTCGGCCAGGTTCGACAGCCCGGCGGACGTCCACAGGCGCCAGTAGCGGGAGCCGAGCGGAGCGGGGGACCGGTCCGGGGCCGAGCCGTCGGGACGCATCGGTGGAGGATCACACACCGGTGGAGGTCTCCGGCACCTGGGCGACGCGGGGCTGCCGGAGCGGAGCGCGGCGCCTGCCGGGAGCTGCGGGAACGGGCCGACGGAAATGGGGTTGCCGATCCGGTACCCGCCGTGCGACGCTTGCCGCCGTCAGCCCGGATCATGGGAGGGAGGTGCGGTAGATGTCTGCTTCGTCCTGTCCCGCGCCTCGCCTCGGCCACCGCTGACCGATCCGAGTTCTGCCTGCGAGGCGCGCACTCCACTTCCTGGAGGATCGCGTGAGTTCCATGATCCATAATGTCAGCTTCGACTGCGCCGACCCGTACCGGCTGTCCGGCTTCTGGGCGCAGGTGCTGGACCGGTCGCTGCGTCCGGAGGACCAGCCCGGCGACGACGAGATCACGCTGCTGGCGCCGGACGGCGTCGGGCCGCAGGTCTTCTTCCAGCGCGTGCCGGAGGGCAGGTCGGGTAAGAACCGGCTGCACCTCTGCCTGCAACCGACCGACCGGACCCGGGACGAGGAGGTCGACCGGCTGTTCGGGCTGGGCGCGACCATGGCCGCCGACCATCGCCGGCCGGACGGCACCGGTTGGGCAGTGCTCGCCGACCCGGAGGGCAACGTGTTCTGCGTCGAGCGGAGCGCCGCCGAGCGGGCCGGCTGAAGGTTCCGGAGTCCGTCGATGAGGTACTGGGGGTTGGAGCCGACAACCCGGCGACGAGCTGACGCCGGGCGAGCCAGCCGACCGGGCTCCCCGGTGGCCGTGGGCGACTGGGCACGACAACCCGCGTGACCCGCCGGTCCGCCGAGCGCGCCGGCCGAGCCGGTACGCCCGGCGGACCGTCGGCCGAGCCCGGTCGGCGGTCGAGCCGGCGGGGCGCGACGGCCCCTCCGTACCGGTGGCGGTGCGGAGGGGTCCGGGTCGACCGGCCGGCCGGGTGAGCTGCGGTTCGCTGCGGGGATCCGCCCGGAACTCAGGCGTCCCGGGCGGAGGAGAGCAGGGTGGCGAGCCGTTCGGCCGCCGCCGGGGCGTGCAGGTGCAGTCGGGCCACGTTGATGGTGTCCTCGCCGATGACCCCGAGCAGTGCGCTGGGACCTGCGGCGTAGACGCTGAGGTAGCCGTTCGTGCTGCGTACGGTGGACTCCCGGAACGCGCCCTGACGGAGCCGGAACCCGACCTGCCGGCCGATCCCGAAGGTGGTGGCGGCGAGCGCCGCCAGGTCGCACGGGTCGGCGTCGTCGGGCAGGTTGTGGGTGATCAGCAGGCCGTCGACGCCGCCCAGGACGCAACCGCGTACTCCGGGAATCAGCAGCCGTAGGTCGGACAGGACGGTATTGATCGCGATGTGCGGAAGCTGCTCGAAGCGGGGCGTCGGCATGCCGTAGCCCTCGTCGCCGCGCTGGTCCGACCGGTATTCGGGCACCCGTCTGGGCAGGGTTCTCTCGCCGTTCTCGACCGTACTCACAATTCCAGGGTCTCCTCGATCCCGCGTAGTTGGTGCCGGGCGAGCGCGAGGTTGGACCGGCTCTTGCTGAGCATCAGGTAGAGGAAGAGGCCCATGCCCGTCTTCGAACGCAGCGGCCGGATGATGTGGTACTGGCCGCCGAGCGTGATCAGGATGTCCTCGATCGTGTCGTTCAGCTTGAGCATCTCCATCGTCCGCATCTTGGCCCGCACCACCTCGGTGTTGCCGGCCGCGGCGACGGTCAGGTCGAGTTCGGCGGTGCCGCCCGCGACGCCGAGCGTCATTCCACTGGTGTAGTCCACCAGCGCGACGCCGATGGCGCCGTCGATGCTCATCGCGCCCTTGAGTGCGACATCGAGGTTGGCCACAGTTCTCCTTCCGATCGTGCTGTCGCCGGCACCGTCGCCCCCGGTAGGGGTGCCGACACGCTGCCGACATGTGCGGTGGAACTTCTGCGGAGAGGTTTGCATACTGGCTGGTCGTTCGCATGGGTCCAAACGATCATTGGACTGACCGGCCAATTGCTGACGATCCGCCGGGCAGCAAAACTCCGGTTGGCAAGGGGATGGCAGCGCCGTCCGGTACCTGTTAACAGCGGCGTAACGGACCGGCCGGCCGGCTCGGCAGGGCAGGTCCTGCGGACGGGACGAATCCAGTCGATGTCCAGTGGTCGTTCAGTGCGGTACGCGAATCTCGATCCCTGCCCGGCCGGCGCCCCCGCCCGGCCGGGCAGGCAACACACCGCACCGTCGCACCAGCACCGTCTGGCAGCCGTACGACGCAACCGCGTCAGGGCATCCCCGGGAGGTCACGTGAACACCTGGAAGGCCAAGCTCAGCAGACGAGCGGGTGCCGGCGGAGGGCGGTGGCGTGCCCGGCTCGGCGTGCTCACCCTGCTGGCCGGCGGGCTCGCCGTACCGGTGGTGGCGGTCGCACCCGGTGCCGCCAGTGCCGGCGCGATCGTGCCGTGTCCGGACAGCATCACCGACTGGCGGCTCATCGCGCAGAGCCGCGCCGGGCGGGTCTGGGAGGGCTACCGCTACACCCTGCACAGCGCCACCCCGATTTTCCTGGTCAGCGACGGTCAACTGCTCGACAACGGCACCGACAGCACGGTCAACTACACGATCACGTCGCGGGTGTCCCGCACCTTCACCATCCAGTCGACGGTGGGGATCAGCGCGACCGGGCAGGACAAGTTCTTCACCACGAACGTCAGTACCCAGATCGTGATGACCCAGGTCACCGAGCGCGGGGTGAGCATCGCGGTACCGGTGCCACCCCGGACCCGGCTGATCGCCGAGTACGGGGTGGAGGCGTACCAGGTCGCCTACGCGGTGGAGGCGTGGCGGGCGCCGACCCGGCTGGACCAACAGCCGGTGACCGGCGGGCGCTGCGAGGAGTGGGGCTACTACCCGCAGAGCGCCACCGCGCCGACGCACATCGAGGGCTGGCGGCTGCGGATCGGCTGAGGCCGTAGACACCGCAGCCGGCCGGCGTCCGGGCAGATCGCGGTGGTCAGGGACCAGGTCGCACAGCGCGCCGTGCGACTCGTCGGGACAGGTCCCTGATCACCGCGATCGTTTGGGGGACGGGAGACTTCGCCCCTCGCCCCGAGCGGGAGGGGGTCAGCCGGGCAGGCTGGCCGCGCCCCGGGGCAGGAAGCGGCGGCCGGTGACCCGTTCGGAGGTACCGGTCCGGTCCAGGTACGGCGTGACGCCGCCGAGGTGGAACGGCCAGCCGGCACCGAGGATCATGCACAGGTCGATGTCCTGCGCCTCGGCGACGACGCCCTCGTCCAGCATCAGCCGGATCTCCTGGGCCAGCGCGTCCAGCGCCCGCGTGCGTACCTCCTCGGCGGTCAGCGGCGCCGAACCGACCTCCAGCAGCGCGGCGACCTCCGGGTTGACGTCGCCGTCGACCACCAGCGGCTGGCCCGACTCGGCGATCCGCCTCAGGTTGGCGCTCACCCCGAACCGGTCCGGGAAGGCGGCGTGCAGCGTCCCGCCGACGTGGTACGCCACCGCCGGTCCGACGAGCTGGAGCAGTGCCAGCGGACGCATCGGCAGGCCCAGCGGGTCGAGTGCGGCGTCGGCCACCTCGGGCGGGGTACCGGCGTCCACGGCCGCGAAGATCTCGCCGAGGAACCGGGTCAGCAGCCGGTTCACCACGAACGCGGGTGCGTCGGCGACCAGTACGCAGGATTTGCGCAGCTCCTTGCCGACCGCGAACGCGGTGGCCAGGGTGGCGTCGTCGGTCCGTTCGCCCCGGACGATCTCCAGCAGCGGCAGTACCGCGACCGGGTTGAAGAAGTGGAATCCGACCACCCGCTCCGGGTGCTCCAGGTCGGCGGCCATCGCGCCGACCGAGAGCGAGGAGGTGTTGGTGGCGAGTACCGCCTCCGGGGAGACGATCTTCTCCAGCTCGGCCCAGATCTGCTTCTTCACCGCCAGGTCCTCGAAGACCGCCTCGATCACGAAGTCGGCGTCGGCGAAGACGCCCTTGTCGACCGAGCCGCTGACCAGGCCGCGCAGCTTGGCGGCCGTACCCTCGGGAAGCCGGCCCTTGCCGACCAGCTTGTCGATCTCGGCGTGCACGTAGCCGACGCCTTTGTCCACTCTGGACTGATCCAGGTCGGTGAGCACCACCGGCACCTGGAGCCGGCGGGCGAAGAGCAGCGCGAGCTGCGACGCCATCAGCCCGGCGCCGACGATGCCGACCTTGGTCACCGGCCGGGCCAGGCCCTTGTCCGGTGCCCCGACCGGCCGCTTGGCCCGGCGCTGCACCAGGTCGAAGGAGTAGAGGCCGCTGCGCAGCTCCTCGCTGAAGACCAGCTCGGCCAGCGCCTCGACCTCGGCGGCCATCCCGGCCGGCAGCCCGTCCGGGTCGCCGTCGGCGGGCGCCTCCGGCGCCTGCCGGGCCCGCTCCAACAGCTCCAACGCCTGGTACGCGGCCGGCACCGCGCCGTGCAGCCGCTCGTCCAGCGTCTGCCGGGCGAAGTAGAGCACGCCGTCCCACATCTCCCGGTCGACCTCCGGCCGGGTCACCTGGACCTCGCCGCGCACCACCCGGGCGGCCCACTCCAGCGAGCGCTCCAGGAAGTCGGCCGGCTCCAGCAGCACGTCCGCGATGCCCAGTTCGGCGGCCTGCTTCGGCTTGAGCATCCGGTTCTGCATCAGCGGGTTCTGGATGATCACCTGGGCGGCACCGGCGATGCCGATCAGGTTGGGCAGCAGTTGGGTGCCGCCCCAACCGGGCACCAGCCCGAGGGAGACCTCGGGCAGGGCCAGCGCGGCGGCGCCGCCGGAGAGCGTGCGGTAGTGGCAGTGCAGCGCCAGTTCCAGCCCGCCGCCCATGGCGGCGCCGTTGACGAAGGCGAAGGTCGGCACGGCGCTGGTGCGCAGCCGGCCGAAGACCCGGTGGCCGAGCCGGCCGATCTCCCGGGCCTGGTTCCGGTCCGCCAGCAGCGGCATGCCGGTCACGTCGGCGCCGACACAGAAGATGTACGGCTTGCCGGTCACCGCCACGAACGCCGGCTCGGCGGCGAGCGCCTCGGTGACCGCGCTGTCCAGACTGGACAGACCGGCCGGGCCGAAGGTGTTCGGCTTGGTGTGGTCGAAGCCGTTGTCCAGGGTGATCAGCGCGGCCGGCCGGTCCAGCCCCGGCACCGCCACCAGCCGGAGCAGCGACCGGGTGACCACCTCGTTCGGGTTACGCGGAACCGTCATTTGTCGCCACCTTCCCGCTGAATCGACTGGCTGGACGCCGTCCAGGCCGGGTTCTCCCAGATGACCGTGCCGCCCATGCCGATGCCGATGCACATCGCGGTGATGCCGTACCGCACCTCGGGGTGTTCGGCGAACTGCCGGGCGAGTTGCGTCATCAGCCGTACCCCGGAGGAGGCGAGCGGGTGGCCGATGGCGATCGCCCCGCCCCACTGGTTGACCCGGGGATCGTCGTCGGCGATGCCGAAGTGGTCGAGGAAGGCCAGCACCTGCACCGCGAACGCCTCGTTCAGCTCGAACAGGCCGATGTCGTCGATGGAGAGTCCGGCGATCCGCAGCGCCTTCTCGGTGGACGGGATCGGGCCGTAACCCATCACCTCCGGCTCCACCCCGACGAAGCCGTACGACACCAGTCGCATCGCGATCGGCAGCCCGAGTTCCCGGGCGACGTCCTCGGCGGCGAGCAGGCTGGCGGTGGCGCCGTCGTTGAGTCCGGCCGCATTGCCGGCGGTGACCTTGCCGTGCGGGCGGAACGGCGTCTTCAGGGTGGCGAGCTTTTCCAGCGACGTCTCCCGGGGCGCCTCGTCGGCGGTGGCGAGCCCCCAGCCGGCCTCCGGGTCCCGGGTCGCCACCGGCACCAGGTCGCCCTGGAGCTTGCCGTTGGCGTACGCCTTGGCGGTCTTGACCTGTGAGGCGAGCGCGAACGCGTCGGCCCGGTCCTTGGTGATCCCGGGAAGCCGGTCGTGCAGGTTCTCGGCGGTGGAGCCCATCACCAGGGCGGACGGGTCGACCAGCTTCTCGGCCAGGATGCGCGGGTTGGGGTCGACGCCCTCGCCCATCGGGTGCCGGCCCATGTGCTCGACGCCGCCGGCGATCGCCACGTCGTAGGCGCCCATCGCGATTCCGCCGGCCACCGTGGTGACGGCGGTCATCGCTCCGGCGCACATCCGGTCGATGGCGTAGCCGGGCACGGTCTTGGGCAGCCCGGCCAGCAGTGCGGCGGTACGGCCGATGGTGAGGCCCTGGTCGCCGATCTGGGTGGTGGCGGCGATGGCCACCTCGTCGACCCGTTCCGGCGGCAGTTGCGGGTTGCGCCGCAGCAGTTCGCGGATGCAGCGGATCACCAGGTCGTCGGCGCGGGTGTGGGCGTACATCCCACCCGCCTTGCCGAACGGGGTGCGGACGCCGTCGACGAAGACGACGTCCCGGACTTCACGGGGCACTGGAGCCTCCTTGCCGCAGGGGCCCGGCTGGGCGGACACCTCGGATGCTACTAGTCAGTAACTAATGCCGTTCGCGCCCCCCGTGTGGCTCGGGCCACATATTGTCCGGCTGGGTGCTTCATCAATCCCGCTATTGCCGGCTAAACACCGAGCAATTGCGAAAAAGCCTCCGAATCAACCGCACGCTTCCGAGTCACGCCAGGAGTCCGGGTGAAGGTGCTGGTCGCAGGTGGTGCCGGCTTCATCGGCAGCACCATCGCGTCGGCCTGCCTCGACGACGGCATCGAACCGGTGATCCTGGACAGCCTCTGCACCGGGCGGGTCGAGTTCACCCGAGGGCGGATCTTCTATCGGGGCGACATCTCCGACGGCGCGCTGCTGGACCGGATCTTCGCCGAGCATCCGGAGATCGGCGCGGTGGTGCACGCGGCGGCGCTGATCGTGGTGCCGGAGTCGGTCAGCGAGCCGCTGCGGTACTACCGGGAGAACGTCGCCAAATCCCTCGACCTGCTCGAACACGTCCTGCGCAACGGCGTCACCCGGTACGTCTTCAGCTCGTCGGCGGCGATCTACCGTGCCGGTGCCGACCTCTCCGTCGACGAGAGTTCACCGCTTCAGCCCGGCAGCCCGTACGCCCGGACCAAGGCGATGATGGAGACCGTGCTGGCGGACACCGCCGAGGCCACCCCGTTGCGGGCACTGTCGCTGCGCTACTTCAACCCGATCGGCGCCGACCCGGGACTGCGTACCGGCCTGCAACTGGCCCGGCCGACGCACGCGCTCGGCAAACTTATCGACGCCTGGACCGACGGCGCGGAGTTCCCGATCACCGGCACCGACTGGCCCACCCGGGACGGCTCCGGAATCCGGGACTACATCCACGTCTGGGACCTGGCCCGGGCACATGTGCAGGCGCTGCGCCGGTTCGACGAGATCCTGCCGGCCGGCGGCGACCGCTCGGTGGAGGCGGTCAACCTCGGCACCGGGGACGGCACCACGGTCCGGGAACTCGTCGCCGCCTTCCACGAGGCGGTCGGGCCGGTACGCACCCGCGAGGCCCCGCCCCGCCCCGGCGACACGGCCGGCGCCTTCACCCGGAGCAACCGCTCCCGGCTGCTGCTCGACTGGAAGCCCGAGTACTCCGTCGCCGACGGCATCCGGCACGCCGTCCGGTGGTGCCGGGTACGCGACGAACTGCTCGGCCTGCGCCGGCCCGCCCTGCACCGCACCACCGGACGCTGACGGCCCGCTCCAGCCCGCCGCGTGGCTGCGTCCGCCGTTCCGGCCTGCCGTCCGCTGGGTAGCCGCTCTGCCTGTTTTGGCCCGCTGTCCCGTTTGGGTACCGCTCCGCCGTTTCGGCCCGCCGTCCCTTGTACAGCCATTCCGCCGTTCCGGCCCGCGCCGTCCCGTCGTGCTACGGGCGGGCCGATCCGGACGGTTTCAGGCGGGCTCGACCAACGCCGCCGCCAGCTCCTCGGCGATCAGGCCGACCTGCCAGGCCCGGGCACCGTAGCCGCGCAGGGTCTCGGCGACCGTGTCCGGCGTGATCTCCTCCGGCGGGATCCAGGCCAGGCGGCGGACCGTGTCCGGGGTGATCAGGTTCTCCGGCGGCAGGGTGTGCGTCGCGGCGATCCGGGTCACCACCTCGCGGCACCGGGCCAGCCGGGCCGCCGCCACCGGGTCCCGCTCGGCCCAGCGGTGCGGCGGGGGCGGGCCGTCGATGGTCGGGCTGACCGGCAGCGCGTCGTCCGGCAACTGCCGGGCGTCGGCGAGCGCGTCCAGCCAGGTCCGGACGAGCCGGCGTACCGACCGGCCACCGAAGCCGGGCAGCATCAGCAGGGTCCGCTCGTCCTTCGGGTCCATCTCGGCGGCGGCGATGATCGCGGCGTCCGGCAGCACCCGGCCGGGAGCGGAGTCCCGGCGGGCGGCGATCTCGTCCCGGGCGTACCACAACGACCGCACCCGGGCCTGCGCCCTGGCCCCCCGGACCCGGTGGATCCCGGAGGTACGCCGCCACGGGTCCGGCCGCTGCCGCAGCGGTTGGGCGCCCCAGGCCACCAGCGCGGCGAACTCCTCGGCCGCCCACTTCTCCTTGCCCTGGTGCTCCAGCTCGGCGGCGAGCTTGTCCCGCAGCTCGGTGAGCATCTCCACGTCCAGCGCGGCGTAGGTCAGCCAGGACTCCGGCAGGGGTCGGCTGGACCAGTCCGCCGCCGAGTGGTGCTTCTCCAGGGTGAAGCCGAGCAGTTGCTCGGTCAGCGCGGCCAGGCCGACCCGTTCGAAGCCGGCCAGCCGGGCGGCCAGTTCGGTGTCGAAGAGCCGTCTCGGCCGGAGCCCGAGGTCGGCGAGGCAGGCGAGGTCCTGGCTGGCGGCGTGCAGCACCCATTCGGCCTCGGCGATCGCCTCGTCGAGGGTGCGTAGGTCGCCGAGCGGCAGCGGGTCGATCAGCACGGTGCCGGCTCCGGCCCGCCGGAGCTGGACCAGGTAGGCGCGCTGGCTGTAGCGGTAGCCGGAGGCGCGCTCGGCGTCGACGGCTACCGGCCCGATGCCGGCCGCGAACCGCGACACCACGTCGGCCAGGCCGTCGGGTGTCTCGACGGGGGCCGGGGTGCCGTCGCGGGGGGCGAGGAGCGGTACGGGCCCGCCGGGCGTTGGGTCGGGCCCCACTGTCTCGGGTTCCGGCGCGGACGCCGAAAGGCTGTGTGGCTCGTCCCCTGCTCGGCGTTGCGCGGCCCGACGGTGCAGGGGTGGTTCGTCGGTCACCTGACAACCCTAGTCTTAGCCCGGATTCGGTTCGCGCAGCCGGTCCGGCGAGTCGGGTCGGGTGGGGCGACTGGGACTGCTGAAGCCGTTGGGACGCCCCGATTCGGCGAGGTCGCGCCGGTTTCGGCGGAGGTCAGGCCGCGCCGGCCGGCCGGGACTGCGGCAGCGCGGTGACGCCGGGCGGCGGCAGCCCGGCGGTGGAGGCCAGCAGGGTGCACCAGGCCAGCAGGTGCGCCCGAAGGTCGTCGTCGATCGGCGTCCAGGAGGCGCGGATCTCGATGTCACCGGCAGCCGGCGGGCCGGCCAGCTCACCGAACCGGGTGGACATGGTCTGGGTCACCGTTCCGCCGAGCGCCCGGTAGGCCGCGTCCCGCGCCTCCAGTGCGTCGGTCAGCCAGGTCCAGCCGACGCCGGGCAGCAGCGGGTCGGCGGCGAGGTCGATCTCCAGCTCCGAGGTGACGTAGGTGACCAGGCGCAGCGTCCCTTCCCAGCCCTCGTGTCCGGCGGGATCGTGCAACAGGATGAGGCGTCCGGTGGCCACCTCCTCGCCGTCGCGCCACACGGTGGCGCTGAGCGCGAAGGCGTACGGGGCGAGGCGCTGCGGGGCACCCACCTCTTCCAGCAGGATCTCCGCACGCGGGGCCGCCGACCGCAACCCGGCCACCGCACGGGCGAAGGTCTCGGGCTGGACGATCGGGGAGGCCATATTCGCAGCCTAAGCCGATCGTCGGCGCCGTGGTGGGGCGCCGCGCCGGTCGGCCCGGTCGAGCCGGGCTGGTCGACCGGTTCGCCGCACCCCCGGTGCGTCCGCATGCCGCACACCGGGTACGTCCACGCGACGTGGCCGGGGCACGTCTGGCAGGCCACAAAACCCGGCGGTGGGCGTCGCCGGGATCGGGGCGCGTGGCACGATTGCGCCGATGACCACCACGACTGCGGGCAACGCGGCCCGAGACGACCAGCCGGCCCGCAGCGGCCCGGCCGATTCGCCGTTCGTCCGGGCCTGCCGGCGCAAGCCGGTGTCACACACCCCGGTCTGGTTCATGCGGCAGGCCGGGCGTTCGCTGCCGGAATACCGCGAGGTGCGGGCCGGGATCCCGATGCTGGAGTCGTGCCGCCGGCCGGACCTGGTAACCGAGATCACCCTCCAGCCGGTACGCCGGCACGGGGTCGACGCGGCGATCCTGTTCAGCGACATCGTGGTACCGGTGGCGGCGGCCGGGGTGGACCTGGACATCGTGCCCGGCACCGGCCCGGTGGTGGCCCAACCGGTGGGCAGCCTCGCCGACGTCGAGCGGATCCGGCCGATCGACCCGACCGACGTGTCTTTTGTGGACGAGGCGGTACGACTGCTCGTCGCCGAACTCGGCGACACCCCGCTGATCGGCTTCGCCGGTGCGCCCTTCACCCTGGCCAGTTACCTGGTCGAGGGCGGGCCGTCGCGCAACCACGTCCGCACCAAGGCGCTGATGCACGGCGCCCCGGACGTCTGGCACGCGCTGCTGGCCCGGCTGGCCGAGATCACCCTCGCCTTCCTGCGGGTGCAGATCGGCGCCGGTGTCTCGGCGGTGCAGCTCTTCGACTCCTGGGCCGGGGCGCTCTCCGAGGCCGACTACCGCCGCTTCGTACTGCCGCACTCGACGACGGTGCTACGCGGGCTGGCCGACGCCGGTGTGCCGCGCATCCACTTCGGGGTCGGCACCGCCGAACTGCTCGGCGCGATGGGCGAGGCCGGCGCGGACGTGGTCGGGGTGGACTGGCGTACCCCGCTGGACGCGGCGACGGTGCGGATCGGGCCGGACCGGGCGGTGCAGGGCAACCTGGACCCGGCCGTGCTCTTCGCGCCCTGGCCGGTGGTCGAGGCCGAGGTGCGCCGGGTGCTCGGCGAGGGCACCGCCACCCCTGGACACGTCTTCAACCTGGGGCACGGCGTGCTTCCGGAGACCGACCCGGGGGTGCTCACCCGGGTCGTCGAGCTGGTGCACGAGGCGTCCGCGAGCTGATCGGAAGGCGGGCACGGGGGTGAACGACACGACACGGGCCGGCGCCCTGCGGGTCGCCGTGGTGGGCGGCGGGATCACCGGGCTGGCCGCCGCGCTCCGGCTGCGGGACCGGCTCCCCGCCGACACCGAGATCACCGTGTACGAACAGTCCGGCGCGCTCGGCGGCAAACTGCGTACCGGCTCGCTGGCCGGTGCGACGGTCGAGTTCGGCGCAGAGGCGTTCCTGACCCGCGACCCGGCCGGCGGAGACTCGGCGGCGGTCGCCCTGGCCCGTCGGGTGGGGCTGGCCGACGCACTGGTGAATCCGGCGGTCGGTCGGGCGGCCCTGGCGATCGGCGGCGAGCTGCGGCCGATGCCGCCGGGCACCCTGGTCGGGGTACCCGGAGATCTGGCCGCCGTGGCTGCGGTGGCCCGGCCGGCGGCGGAGCGGGACACCGACGGTGGTCGCCCGCTGCTCGGCCCGGACGAGGACCCGACGGTCGGCGAACTGGTCCGGCGGCGGCTCGGCGACGAGGTGGTGGACCGGCTGGTCGACCCGATGCTCGGCGGGGTCTACGCCGGCCGGGCCGACGAGCTGTCGCTGGCCGCCACGATGCCCGGCCTGGCCCGGGCGGCCCGCACGGAGTCGACCCTGACCGGGGCGGTCCGGGCCGCCATGGCCGCCGCGCCCCGGCCGGCCGGCACCCCGGTCTTCGCGACCGTCTCCGGTGGGGTGAGCCGGCTGGTGGCCGCCGCCGCCGAGGCGGCCCGAGCGGAGATCCGGCTGAACGCCGCCGTCCGGGAACTGCTGCCCGTTCCGGGCGGTTGGCGGCTGGTGATCGGCCCGACCCGCGAACCCGAACTGGTCGAGGTCGACGCGGTGGTACTGGCCCTGCCGGCCCGGCCCGCCGCCCGGCTGCTCGGCGCGGTCGACGTGGCCGTCGGCGCGCTGGTCGGCCGGCTCGACTACGCCAGCGTGGCCCTGGTCAGCCTCGCCCTGCCCGGCCCACCCGTGGCGGCGGATCCGCTGCCCGACGCCGTGCCGTCGCCGGGTGCCCGGGGTGTGGTCCCGGCCGACCTCTCCGGTTTCCTGGTGCCGGCGAGCGAGGGCACCCTGATCAAGGCGGCCACCTTCTTCACCAGCAAGTGGGCGCACCTGCGCCGGCCGGACGGGACGGTGCTGCTGCGCGCCTCGGTCGGCCGGTACGGCGAGGAGCACCTGCTGCAACGCGCCGACGACGAACTCGTGACGGCGGTGCACCGGGAGGTCTCCGAGCTGCTCGGTGCCGGGCTGCCCGAACCGGTCGGCAGCCACGTGCAACGGTGGGGCGGCGCGCTGCCCCAGTACACCCCGGGCCACCTGGACCGGGTCGCCGCGGCCCGGTCGGCGCTGCGGACCGCGCACCCCACCCTGGCGCTGGCCGGCGCCGGCTACGACGGGGTGGGCATACCGGTCTGCGTACGCTCCGGCGAGACTGCGGCCGAGGAGATCATCAAAGTGCTGGGAGTATCGAGGGCATGACTGCGGAACAGGCGGGTGGCGTGACACAGACCGGTGGCGCGGAGCGGGCCGAGGCGGAGCAGACCAACGCGGCGCGGCTGCGCGAGCTGAACGAGAGCATTCGCTACACGATGTGGTCGGTGTTCCGGGCGACCGGGCCGCTGCCGGAGGCCCGGGACGGCGTCGCCGCCGAGGTCGAGTCGCTCTTCGAGGAGTTGGCCGGCAAGGACGTGGTGGTGCGGGGCAGCTACGACGTCTCGGGACTGCGCGCCGACGCGGACGTACTGATCTGGTGGCACTCGTCGTCCAGCGACGCGCTCCAGGACGCGTACGGGCGGCTGCGGCGTACCGCGCTGGGGCGGCAGTTGGCGCCGGTCTGGTCACAGATGGCGCTGCACCGGCCGGCCGAGTTCAACAAGAGCCACGTACCCGCCTTCCTGGCCGGCGAGCCGGCCCGGAGCTACGTCTGCGTGTACCCGTTCGTCCGCTCCTACGAGTGGTACCTGCTGCCCGACGCCGAGCGCCGGGAGATGCTGGCCGAGCACGGCATGATGGCCCGCGGTTATCCGGACGTCCGGGCCAACACGGTCGCCTCGTTCGCGCTCGGCGACTACGAGTGGCTGCTCGCCTTCGAGGCCGACGAGCTGCACCGGATCGTCGACCTGATGCGCGACCTGCGCGCCTCCCGGGCCCGCCGGCACGTCCGCGAGGAGGTGCCGTTCTACACGGGCCGGCGCCGCAGCATCGGCGAACTGGTCAACGCCCTGCCGTAACGGCCGCCTGCCGTCCGGGCGTCGGCTGGACGGCGGCCTGTTGTCCGGGCGTCGGCTGGACGGCCGTGTGTTGTCAAGGCGTCGGACGTCCTGGTGTCTGCACTGTGGACGGTGCGTCGGCGGGGGCTACGCCGGCTCGCGGCGCATCGGCACGTGCGGGATGCCGTCCTCCAGGTATTCCGGACCGGTGACCGTGAAGCCGTACCGGCCGTAGAAGTTGACCAGGTGCGCCTGGGCGTCGAGTACGCAGGGCCGGGAGCCGACCACGGCCAGCGCCTCGGTCATCAGCCGGCCGGCGTACCCGCCGCTGCGGGCGTCCGGGGCCACTACGACCCGGCCGATCCGCTCCACCCCGCCCGGGTCGCCGAGCAGCCGCAGGTACGCGATCGGCGCGCCGTCCCGGCTCAGCCACAGGTGCCGGGTGCCCGGCTCGACGTCCCGGCCGTCGATCTCGGGATAGGGGCACTCCTGCTCGACCACGAACACGTCGACCCGCAGCTTCAAAAGGTCGTGCAGGGTCCGGGCGTCGAGGTCGGCGAAGGAGGCGACCCGGAACTCGACCTGGTCCGAGGGGTCCGGCCGGAGCGCCGGCGATTGCGACGTGTGCATTCCGCGATGGTAGGCGCGGCCCGGTCCGGGCTGCCCGACGGGGACGCCGTGCGGGCCGGCCGCTGCCGCCAGGCGGGACCAGGGCGGGCGGGGTCAGGCCGGGCGGGCGCCGACCGCGTCCCGGATCTCCGCTCCGCGTTCGCCCTCGACCACCCGGGCGCAGTGCGCGCAGCAGAAGAACCGGCCGGAGACCTCGACCCCATGTCCGAGGATCTTGATCCCACAGTGTTCGCAGACCGGGGCGAGCTTGTGCGCCGCGCACTCGAACGAGTCGAAGGTGTGCACGTCCCCGCTCACCGTGCGGATCTCGAACGCCATCCAGTAGTCGTTGCCGCAGACCTCGCAGGTGGTCGCCATGGTCGAATTCCCCCGTGTTCCCCGTTTCATCGCATCTGCGATGATTCTAGGTGGTCGACGGGTCGAGACGCATCGAGATCGAGTTGATGCAGTAGCGCGCGTTCGTCGGGGTGAACCCCTCGCCGTCGAAGCGGTGCCCGAGGTGCGAGTCGCAGTTGGCGCAGCGCACCTCGATCCGGACCATGCCGAGCGAGCGGTCCTCCAGATAGCGGATCGCCCCGGGCAGCGCCTGGTCGAAGCTGGGCCAGCCGCAGTGCGAGTCGAACTTGGTGTCGCTGGCGAAGAGTTCGGCGCCGCAGGCCCGGCAGTGGTAGGTGCCGGCGGTCTTGGTGTCCACGTACTCGCCGGTCCACGGGCGCTCCGTGCCAGCCTGGCGCAGCACCTGGAACTCCTCCGGAGTGAGCCGCACGCGCCACTCCTCCTCGCTGGTCGGCAGCTTGTTCTCCCCGTCGGTCCGGGCACTGTTGTCAGCCATACCCCTACGGTACGGCGGAGATCGTCGGGCGGCTAAGCGCCGGAGGATCGCCGGAAAACAGCGAGAAACCACCGACAAATCACCGCCCGGCAACCGAGTCGTTGACAGGACATGCGGACCGCCACCTGGCCGGGCGGGAGTCCACGGCGCCGCCAGCACCGGCCGGTGCTGGCCGAGTTCCGGCTGACCTGGCGGCAGGCGGTGGTCCGCGGACTGCGCTGGGGCGGGCTGGGCAGCGGTGCGGCGGTCGTGATCGCGGGTGTACTGCCCGGCCACCGGGAGTTCCACGATCTGGCCTGGGTCGCCGTACTGGCACCGCTGCCGTTGGGGGTGCTGTGCGGTACCGCCGACCGGCTCCGGGCCCGGGTCCGGCTCGACGACGCGGGACTGCGCGGCCGGGCGTACGGGCCGTACGCCTTCGTGGCCTGGCCTCGGGTGGTCGACGTCCGGGCCGAGCGCCGGCACGGGCATACCGTGGTGGCCGTCTACCTCGGCGACGGTGCGCCGCTGCGGCTGTACGCCCCGTACGACGGCGGCCCGCTCGACCGGGATCCCCGGTTCGAGCAGAAGCTGCTGCTGATCTGCCAGGTCTGGGAGGCGCACCGGCACGGCAGCAGCCGGGAACCCGAGACCCGACCCCTGTCGTGAGCGCCCGTCGCCCCCGGCCGGCGCCGCTTGGCGGCCGGCCGGGCTCCCGGGGCGGCTTGGCTGCTTGGCTGCGTTTTCGCGCGGCGGCGTGGCGGTGTGGCAGTGTCTCCGCTCGGCTGCTGGGCTGCGTTTCCGCGTGGCGGCGTGGCGGCGTCTCCGCGTGGCGGCGTGGCAGCGTTCCCGTGTGGCGGCGTCTCCGCGTCGGGTCACCTTCGTCGGACCCGTGGCATAGGGTCGGCGCATGGCTGGTGGCAGCGCGAAGGCGAAGCCCGTCGAGGTCGAGGTGGCCGGGCACACGGTACGGCTGAGCAGCCCGGACCGGGTCTACTTCCCCCGTCGCGGGTTCACGAAGAAGGACATGTTCGACTACTACCTGGCGGTCGGCGACGGGATCATGCGCGCCCTGGGCAACCGGCCGACGGCGTTGCAGCGCTTCCCCGAGGGCATCGAGGGGGAGATGTTCTACCAGAAGCGGGTGCCGGCCCGGGGCGTACCGCCGTGGATCCAGACCGCGAAGATCCAGTTTCCGAGCGGCCGGAGCGCCGACGAACTCTGCCCGGCCGACCTGGCGCACGTCGCCTGGGCGGCCCAGATGGGCACCGTCGTCTTCCACCCGTGGCCGGTCCGGGGCGCCGACGTGGACCGCCCCGACGAGCTGCGCATCGACCTCGACCCGCAGCCCGGCACCGACTTCGCCGACGCGGTGGAGGCGGCCGGCGAGGTGCGCGGCCTCCTCGACGAGCTGGGCGCGACCGGCTGGCCGAAGACCTCCGGCGGCCGGGGTGTGCACGTCTACCTGCGGATCGAGCCCCGCTGGACCTTCACCGAGGTACGCCGGGCGGTGATCGCGTTCGCCCGGGAGGTCGAGCGGCGCCGCCCCGACCTGGTCACCACCTCCTGGTGGAAGGAACAGCGTGGCGAGAAGGTCTTCGTCGACTACAACCAGATGGCCCGGGACCGCACCATCGCCTGCGCGTACTCGCTGCGGGCCAACGCCCGGGCCACCGTCTCCACCCCGGTCACCTGGGACGAGTTGCCCGACGTGGAGCCGGACGACTTCGACCTGAAAACCGTGCCGGAGCGGGTGGCGAAGATCGGTGACCCGCACGCCGGCATCGACGACGCCCCGTGGGACATCACCCCGCTGCTGGAGTGGGCCGACCGGGACGACCGGGACGGCTCCGGCGACCTGCCCTATCCGCCGGACCACCCGAAGATGCCGGGGGAGCCGAAGCGGGTCCAGCCGTCCCGGGACCGCGACCGCAAGGAGTGAGCCGACCCCGGGTGGCGGGCTGGCACCCGCCACCCGGGGGAAGCGCTACCGCAGCCGGTACGCCCGCAGCACCGTGCCGCTCGCCGTGTTGCCGTCGGCGTCGACCACGTACCCCCGCAGCGAGACGTGTCCGGCCCGCTTCGGATGCGTGACGGTGCCGGCGTACCCGCCACCGGGCAGTGGGCCGGTGGGCACCGGTTGCCAGGTGCGGCCGTCGTCGTACGACACCGACAGCCGGACCGAGCGCACCGGAGCGGTGCCGGCCTGCCCGGTCAGCACCAGCGGGATCGTCAGTCGACTGCCGGCCCGGGCCGAGTTGTCGATCGCCAGCTCGGGCGCGAACCCGACCGTGCGTAGCGGCAGCTCACCCTGTCGCTGCGCCGAGGAGCGGAACGTCCACTCCGCCTCGATCCTGCTCGCCAACGGCGTCGGCACGTCGAAGCCGTACCGCAGCCGGTAGGTTTCCGTCTCCTCGCCGACCTCCCAGTTGCCGTAGAGGAAGTCGTACGCCCCGAGCAGCGTGTCGCCCCGGTGCAGGGTCAGGCCGTGGTTCTGCATCCCGTACGGCAGCCCGAGGTGCCCGGCCCCGTCGGAGTAGGTGTCGAACCCGACCCGGATGGTGTTCCCGTCCCGGGTCGCCGCCGCCCAGCCGGGTACCTGCTGGGCCACCGTCAGCGTCGTCGGGGTGCCGTTCCAGCGCTCCCGGTACTCCCGCCCGGCCCGGTAACCCGGATCGGCCGGGTGCGACCACGAGGTGACGGTGCCGAGCGACGCCGTCGACTCCTCGACCACCGTCGACCGCCACCCGACGTTCCCGCCGTAGTACTCGGTACGCCGCAGCGGCGGCACCACCGGCGGCAGCGTCGAGGCCGGCACGAACACGTCACTGTCGACGAGTGGCCGGTTGTACCGGGTCGACGCCACCTCCGGGGCGTTGCGGGCGTACTCGGCGGCGACCGTGGCGAGTTCGCCACTGCGGACCCGGCGGACAAAGCCGGTGGGGAAGGCGTCCGGCACCTGCCAGCCCAACTGGTAGACGTCGGTGCCGCCAGGCGGGAGGCCCCGACGTGCCGGACCGGTGAAGACCGCCTGCACGAAGGTCTCCAGCCCGTCGACTCCGGCCGGGCCGAGGTCGGCGGTCCGGATCGTCCGGGGGTCACCGGAGACCGCGTCGAGGAACGTGCCGCCCTCGGCGCGCTGCGCCAGCAGCACCTGCGCGTCGTACGGCACCGCCCGGCCGTCCGGTACCCGGATGTCGACCGGCTTCGCCCGTCGGGCGTCCAGCACGACCTCCTGGTTGCCGTCGGCCAGCACCCGTGGGTTGGCGAGCAGGCTGACGGTGCCGTCCGACTCGACCAGGGCGGCGGTGACCGCCCAGGTGCTGTTCAGCGGCACCCGGAAGCTCCGGCTCGACTCGTAGCTGAGATATTCGGTGCCGTTGGCCAGGTTTCGCAGGATCACCACACTGCTGGCCGGGGCGCCACCGTCGCGCCCGACGGTGGACAGGTGCAGGCTCGCGGCCGGAGACTCCCGGAACACGCTGAACGGCGTCCGCAGGTCCACCCCGGCACTGCTGGCGACCAGCCGCCCGACGAACACTCCGTACGCCTCGCCGCCGACCCGCTCGTCCACGGTCACCTCGACGGTGGCCGTACCTCCGGCCGGCACGGTCAGGGTGTTGGCACCCAGCGTCACCAGCCCGGTCGGGGCGGTGCCGTCGAACGCCAGGTCGAGGACGACCGGCGCCGTACCGGAGTTGTGGTAGGTCACCGTCCGGTCGGTCGGGGCGTCGGTGAGCGGCCAGTCCAGTGCGCCGAGGCTCAGCGACGGCGGGGTGACGGTGACCGACTGGCCGAGCGCCCGGCCCACCTGCACGTGCCCGGCCCCCTGGCCGAAGACGTCGGCGCCGGTCAGCGGCTGCGCCGAGGCCATCAGGCTGGCCTTGGTCTGTGCCGCCTTCCAGTCCGGATGTGCCTGGGCCAGCAGCGCCGCCGCGCCCGCCACGTGCGGGGCGGCCATCGAGGTACCGGTCGCCGAGAAGTACGCCCCGCCGGGCAGTTCGGGCGGGAAGATGCCGGCGGTGGAGCGGGCCGCCATGATCTCGGTACCGGGTGCGGCGATGTCCGGCTTGACGCCGTAGTCACCGACTCGGGGCCCCGGCAGCGACGACCAGTTCACCTCGCCCGTCTTGGTCCAGTTCGACACCGACAGCGCGGCGTCCGCCGTCGACGGCGAGGCCACCCGGTACGGCGACCACCCGTCCGCGTTGCCGGCGGCGATCACGAACAGCGTGCCGTACTCGGCGGTCAGGTCGTTGACCGCCGCCTCCAGCGGGTCGATGCCGGGTTCGTCGGTCCCGCCGAGGCTCATGTTGACGACCTTGGCGCCGGATTCCGCCGCCCACTGCATCCCGGCGAGTACCGCAGAGTCGGGGCAGACGCCCCGGCCGTCCGGCGTGCGGTAGCAGACCTTGCCGTCCAGCAGCGACGCTCCGGGCGCGACGCCCCGGTACCGCCCGTCGGACGCGGCACCACTGCCCGCGATCGTGCTCGACACGTGCGTGCCGTGTCCGGAGACGTCCGCCGCGCTCTCGAACTCGGAAACGAAGTTCTGCCGGGCCAGCACCCGGCCGGCGAGGTCCGGATGGTTGTCGTCGATCCCGGTGTCCAGCACCGCCACCTTGACTCCGGTGCCGTCGTAACCGGCCGCCCACGCCTCCGGCGCACCGGTACGCGGCACACTCACGTCCAGTGTGGAGCGACGTACCCCGTCCAGCCAGATCTTGCCGGCGGACAGTGACGTGCGGGTGGTCTGCCAGGTCCGGGCCAGGTCGGCCACCGGGACCTTGGTGGCGAAGCCGTCCACCGCGTCGAGTTCGGGACTGGCGGCCAGGCCGCGCACCCGGGCCGCGTCCGAGACCAGCAGTCGCAGGTGGGACTGCCGGTCCAGGTCCGCGTCGAGCAGCGCGGTCACGTTGAACAGCCGCTCGTCGAGCCGGTCGGCCGCGAGCAGCGGCAGCGCATCCGAGGGTACGACGTAGTGCGCCTTCGCCCGCTGGAAGCGGATGAAGTGCACGCCGGCCCGGGGCGCGACGGCGATGCTTTGGCCGTGCACGGTGACCCGGTCGCCGGTGAACAGCGTGACGACGCGGCTGGTCGCGTTCTCCCGCTCGGGGTTCTCCCGGTTGGGATTCGACTGCGCCGAGGCGGTCGGACCCGTGGGTGCGGGTCGAGGCTCGGCGGACGCGCCGACGGGGGTGGTGCCGACGAGTCCGGCTGCCAACATCAGGGCAGCCGCGGCAGACGCCAGAAAGTGGCGTTGTCGCATGGGGTTCTCCAATTCGGACGACAGGCCGAAGGCCACGGCGTCGTCGCCGTGGCCTCCGGTCCGGGTTGGCGATCCCCCGAGGCTCGCCAGCCGGTGTTTCGAAGTTACGAACCGTCGATAGCCGTCGAATTTCGGGAGCGTTCCCAAGCAGTGTTCTCGCAGCTCATGCCGCTTTCCGGAATCCTGTGACCTCCGTCGCACAGGTTCGTCCGGCCGTGGTCATGCCGCACGGGTCACGGCCGGCTTCCGGAGGGCTTGCGGAACTGCTCGATCATCGCGGCGTAGTCGCTGCCGCCGTGCCCGTCGGCCACCGCCCGGCCGGCCAGCGCCTTGACCAGCCTCGGCAGGTCGGCGTTGACGCCGACGGACTCGCTCTCGCGCACGAGGTGCTCCATCGTTCCCAGGTGGGTGTCGATGGTCGCGTCCCGGGCCGCGTAGTCGCCCTTGTCGATCTGCCGCGCCAGGTCGGGCAGCCAGCCGTTCACCGTCCCGATCAGCGGACCGGCGATCGAGGCGAACGTCGAGGCGGGCACGCCCGCCGTACCGACCAGCGCGGCACCCTGAAGGAAGCTGTTCGCTACGCCCCACATCGCGCCGAGCAGCGCCACGTCGTGCAGCGACGACAGTCCATAATCCGCACCGAGGTACGTCGTCCCGGCACCGAGCACCCGCAGGGTCGACTCGTGCCGGTCGAAGACCGCCTGCGGCCCGCTGTAGAAGACGGTCGCCTCAGCCGTGCCGATGGCCGGCGGGACGGCCATGATCGCCCCGTCGAGATAGCCGCCGCGCTGGGTCACCCACTCGGCGGTCTGCCTGGCCGCCTCCGAGGTGCCCGAGGTCAGGTTCACCAGAACCCGACCGTCGAGCGCGTCGCCCAACGGGTCGAGGAGTTCGTGTACGGCGTCGTAGTTCGAGACGCAGACGACCACCAGCGGGCTGGCCGCGACCGCGTCGGCGGGGGAGTCGGCGAGTCGGGCGCCCTGTGCGACGAGTTCGGTGGCCTTGGCGGCGGTGCGGTTCCACACGGTCGTGGGGTGTCCGTTGCGTAGGAAAGTGCTGGCCAGCGCCTGGCCCATCAGGCCGAGGCCGACGACGGTTACCGGAGTCGTATCGGTGGTCATGACAGAATCCTCAACGTTCACACCGATATGAAGGTCAAGGAGGCCGGGGCAATGCTGATCGGAGAGTTGAGCCGGCAGACCGGGGTCAACACGCACCAGTTGCGCTACTACGAGGCCCAGGGCCTGCTCGAACCCACTCGGGCGAGCAGCGGCTACCGGGAGTACGGCACCGACGATGTGGTGACCGTCACCCAGATCAGACGACTACTCGAAGCCGGACTGTCCACGCAGGAGATCGGGATCCTGTTGCCGTGCGCGACCGGTACGGCCCCCGACCTCGAACCCTGCCCGGAACTGCTGGACATGCTGCGCGCCCGCCTGCACGGGCTGGACGAGCGCATCGACACGCTCACCCGGTCCCGCGAGGCCCTGGTCGACTACATCGAGATCACCGAGAAGCGGATGTCCGAGTACGTCCACAAGTACGACCCCTGCCCCTCGGAGTCGACTGCGGAGTGACCGCGTTGTCGGCGGCGAGGTAGGCAGGCGTGCCGGTCGGGCGAGCGAGGCTGGCCCGTGCGAGGGTCAGAGCGACAGTTTCATGCCTTCGTGGCTGGCTTGGAAGCCCAGTGAGGCATAGAAACGGTGTGCTGCCGTACGCCGCTTGTCGGTGGTCAACTGGACGAGTCGGCAGCCGCGTTCCCGGGCCTGGTGCACCGCCCAGTCCATCATCCGGCGGCCGATTCCCTCGCCGCGCAGGTCGGAGCGGACCCGGACCGCCTCGATCTGCATCCGTTCGGCGCCGCGCCGGCTCAGTCCCGGAATAAAGGTGAGCTGCATCGTGCCGACCGGTTCGCCGTCGAGTTCGACGACGATCAGCTCGTTTCGCGGGTCGGCGTCGACCGCCTCGAAACCGGCCCAGTAGGCGGCGTCGACCTCCTCGCCCGTCCGTTCCGCCGGCTGTGCCTGTTCTCGCGCGGCGGCCACCTCGTCGTCGAGCAGCATCGCCACGATCGCCGGTACGTCCGCCCGACATGCCACCCGGAAGATCAGCTCACTCATGCCGCCAGCCTGGCACACGGACAGCAATCAGCCTGGGCGGGAGCCGCCGGCCGCCCGGATGTCGTCACGTCCCGTCAGCGGTCAACTGAGCGCGCAGGGTCTCGGTCACCCAGCGCTCCCAGCGCTGGGGCGACCAACCCCGGTCGCGGACGAACACGAGGTAGAGCTCGGGACTGAGCAGCCCGAACAGTACGTCGGCGGCCTCCCCGGCCGACAGGCCGGCGCGGGCGTCCGGCTTGGTCACCAGCGCGTCGGCGGCGGTGGCGTAGACGGTGAACCGGGGGTCGGCGTCGGGTCGCCAGAGCTGGGCGACCTCCGGCTCGATCATCGCGGCCGTCCGCAGCACCTCGGCGATCGGGGCGATCCGTTCGAGGATGCCGCGCGCGCCGGGGACGAGTTCCCGGAGCTGGCCGTCGACGGTGTCGGCGGCGATGGCCCGGCGGAACCAGGGGCGGTCCATCGTCGCCACCGGCTCGTCGTCACCCGCGATCGTGACGTCGCCCAGTTCCTTGAGCACGCTCCGCTTGTTGCCGAACGTGAAGTAGATGGTCTGTACCGCGACTCCGGCCCGGTCGGCGATGTCCTGGAGGGTCGTCGCGCCGTAGCCACGTTCGACGAACAGCTCGCGGGCCGCCTCGACGATCTTCCGTCGGGTCTGCCTGGCCCGGTCGGCGCGCTTGCCCTTGACTTCGGTCACCGCTGTAGCTTATATCTAGAGTCGAACTCTAGAGTCAAGCTCTAGTGAATCTGAGTGAGGGGTCAAGATGCAGGCGATCGTCAACACCCAGCAGTCCGAGGCATGGAACGGCCACGAGGGCCAGCACTGGGCCGAGCAGGCCGACCGGTACGACACGATGGCCGAAGGGATCAACGGCCCGCTGTTCGCGGCGGCCGGGATCGGCGAGCGGGACCGCGTGCTCGACGTGGGCTGCGGCACGGGCTACCTCACCCGGCAGGCGGCCCGGCTCGCCGCCCGGGGAACGGTGCTCGGAGTCGACCTCTCGGCGCCGATGCTGGCGAGAGCCCGGGCCGCCGCCGCCGACGAAAGAGTCGCGAACATTGCCTTCGAACAGGGCGACGCGCAGGTGTATCCCTTCACCGCGAGCGGCTACGACGTGGTGATCAGCCGGGGCGGGGTGATGTTCTTCGACGATCACGTGGCCGCTTTCGCCAACCTCGGCCGGGCGCTGCGGTCGGGCGGCCGGCTCGCCTTCGCCGGTCCGCAACCGACGGGTTCGACCGGTGACCACGCACGGGCGTTCGCCGCGCTCGGTCCACTGATGCGCGGGCCGTCACCGGCCGCGCGCGGGATGGGCTCGCTCACCGACCCCGACCGGATCCACGAGATCCTCGGCGCGGCGGGATTCGTCGACGTGTCGATCGTGCCGGTCGAGGTCCCCGTGGTCTGGGGCCGGGACGCCAGCGACGCGGTCGAGTTCTACTTCGCCACCGGCCCCGTCCGGCACAACCTCGCCGACGTCGCCCCGGCCACCGTCGAGGAGGTCCGGAACGACGTACGGGCGGCACTGCGCGGGTACGAGACCCCGGGCGGAGTACTGCTGCGCGGCGGCATCTGGCTGGTCACCGCCACCCGTCCGTGACGGACCGTCCGATCGCGGGGCCGGGTCAGCGGGCCGGGCAGGTGGTGCCGGCGGTCGGCGGCTTGAGGTCGATCAGGTAGGCGTCGACCGCGTTGCTGATGCAGCGGGTCTGCGGGTAGGCCGTGTGCCCCTCGCCCTGCCAGGTCAGCACCACGCCGACGTCGAGCATCTCGGCCAGTTTCGGCGTCTGCTCGTAGGGTGTCGCCGGGTCGCCGGTGGTGCCGACGACCACGATCGGCGGGGCGCCGGTCGCCGGGCCGGTCGGGTACGGGTCGCGCTGGCCGGGCCAGAACTCGCAGCTCAACATGCCCACCGCGAGCGGGGCACCGAACAGCGGGTACTTCCTGCGCCACTCCGACTGCAACGAGCGGATCCGGTCCAGGCCGACCTTGCTCTCCTCGTCGGCGCAGTTCACCGAGAGGTTGGCGTCGAAGAGGTTGGTGTAGCCGCCGTCCTCGGACCGCTCGGCGTACGAGTCGGCGAGTTCGAAGACCTCCTTCGGATCGCCGTCGGCGAGCGAGTCGATCGCCCCGGCGAGCTTCTGCCAGCCGGACTCCGTGTAGAGGGAGGAGATCACCGCGTAGAAGATCCAGCCGGCGGTCGCCTCCCGGCCGCCCTCGCCGCGTACCGGGGAGACCCGGGCCTTCTCCATCGCGTCGGTCACCGCGCCCCGGGCGTCCGAGGCGATGGGGCAGCGGCCCGGGTTGTCCCCGCACCAGTCGGTGAAGTTGGTGAACGCCCGTTCGAAGCCCTTGGCCTGGCTCTCCGAGCCGGCCACGATGTCCTGCTTCGGGTCGACGGCGCCGTCCAGCACCAGCGCCCGGACGTTGCGCGGAAAGAGCTGGGCGTACGTCGCGCCGAGCAGGGTGCCGTAGGAGTAGCCGAGGTAGCTCAGCTTCTCGTCGCCGACGGCGGTCCGGATCGCGTCCATGTCGTGCGCCGCCTGCTCGGTGGAGAAGAGCCGTAGCCGCTCGCCGTACTTGGCGCCGCAGGCGTCGCCGATCTTCCGGTTCAGCGCCACCAGCTCGTCGAACTCGGCCTGGCTCTGCGGGTCCGGCTCGAAGCCGAAGGTGCCGTCCAGGTCGGCGTCGGAGACGCACTTGACCGGGGAGGAGCGGGAGACGCCCCGAGGGTCGAAACCGATGATGTCGAAGCGCCGGGTCACCTCGTCCGGCAGCCCGCCGAAGCTGGCCCCGAACGACAGGTAGACCGCCGAGTCGACGCCGGACCCGCCCGGCCCGCCCGGGTTGACCAGCAGCGAGCCGATCCGGTCCCGCTGCTTGCTGGAACGGATCCGGAGCAGCGAGATCTCCAGCTTGTCGCCGCCCGCGCCGGGGTTGCGCCAGTCCGCGGGTACGGAGATGGTGGCGCAGTCGTACCGCATGTTGGCCGCCGGCCGGCCGACGAGCTGGCGCGGCACCTCCGGGCAGGGCTTCCAGTTCGCGGCGCCCGCGCTGTTCTGCGGTGCTGCGGTGCCGCCGCCCCCGTCCTCCTGGTCCGGCCGGAACATCGGGATGGTGCAGCCGGCGACCAGCATCACGACGGCCAGGAGACCGGCCAGGGGCAGTCGGCGAAGGTGCGAGCGGGCCAAGAGAGATCCTCCGTGATCGTATCGACGGTCAGGCTACGCGCCGGGGGCGAGCGGGTCGCCCCGGAGCACCTGGTCGACGTCGAACCGGATCGGGCGGTCGAGTTGGTCGTACCCGCAGGAGGCCGGCTCCCGGTCCGGCCGCCAGCGGACGAACTGGGCGGTGTGCCGGAACCGGTCCCCCTCCATCGCGTCGTAGCCGACCTCGACCACCAGCTCCGGCCGGAGCGGCACCCACTCCAGGCTCTTGGTGCCGGTCCACCGGCTCGGCCCGCCCGGGATGCGCTGCCCGGCGGTGTGGTCGCCGTGCACCCACGGGTGCTCCGTGACCCCCTCGCGGTATGGCGCCAGCTCCTCCAGCAGTTCGGCGCGGCGGGCGGCGGTGAACGACGCCGACACGCCGACGTGGTGCAGCGTGCCCGCCTCGTCGTAGAGCCCGAGCAGCAGCGAGCCGACCACCGGGCCGGACTTGTGCCAGCGGAAGCCGGCGACCACCACGTCGGCGGTGCGGGTGTGCTTCACCTTGAACATGAGCCGCTTCCCCGGCTCGTACGGGATGTCGGCCGGCTTGGCGACCAGCCCGTCCAGCCCCGCCCCCTCGAAGATCTCGAACCACCGGGCCGCCGTCCCCGGGTCGGTGGTGGTCTGGGTGATGTGTACCGGCGGGACGACGCCGCGCAACTCCTCGACGAGCCGAGCGCGACGCTGCTCGTACGGCTGGTCGAGCAGGGACTCGTCGCCGATGGCGAGCAGGTCGAAGGCGACCAGGTCGGCCGGGGTCGTCTCGGCCAGCATGTTCACCCGGGACGCGGCCGGGTGGATGCGCTGGCTGAGCAGCTCGAAGTCGAGCTTCGGCTCGCCGTCGGGGCCGTCCCGGCGGATCACGATCAGCTCGCCGTCGACCGCGCACCGGGTCGGCAACTGGGCGCGGGCCTGCGCGACGACCTCGGGGAAGTAGCGGGTCAGTGTCTTGCCGCCCCGGCTGGCCAACTCGACCTCGTCGCCGTCGCGGAAGACGATGCAGCGGAAGCCGTCCCACTTCGGCTCGTAGCTCATCCCCGGGCCGGTGGGGATCTTCGGCACGCTCTTCGCCAGCATCGGCTCGACCGGCGGGTTGATCGGCAGGTCCACCCGGCCAAGTCAACCAGATGGACGACGTGCCGGTGTGCCCCGCGCCCGCCCGTTGCGCCCCACTGGCCCCAACCGGCTCTACAGTCCCGCCGCGAGGCCCGTACTCGAAAGGTTTTCGCAGGTCAGAGCTATCTTCGCCGGATGCGGGGCTGGGTGTGCGTCTGCTGCGGGCGGTGGCAGGTGAGTGTCGAGCGGATCGCCGGGAGGTACCTCTACCGGCTGGCGTACCGCTATCACGGGGACGTCGGCGGGGTGGACGTACTCGGTGAGGTGGGCACGATCGCGGCGCTGGAGCGGCTGCTGCTGGCGCGTACCCCGGTGACCCTGGCCGACCTCCGCGAACGTCCGGCCGGCCGGGCCTCGTGAACCGAATTCGTCTATCGGGGTTGCTGCGTTATTCAGAGCGCCTTTGCGATCTCGGCCAGAACGTCGGCCGGCACCTCCACCGCGGTTTCGTGCGCCGGGATGTCGAGCTGGGCCAGGGCCTCCGGGTCGGAGACGCGCCAGCCCTGCACGATGAAGGTGTCACGGTCGGTGCGGTACAGCGACGGGCAGTTGTTGACCTGGGACTGCGCGGTCTTACGAATGAAAGTGAGCTTCACGTTCGGGCCTTTCGCTCCTTTTATGCCGCTTTGGGCCGGATGCCCCTGCGTTCTGTGTTGCATTATGCGGCTAATCAGGACGTTCGGGCACGGATCACGGCATCGTGGTGGCGTGAATGTAGGTGAATGGCCGATTCATCTCGCGTGGGATACGTGGCTTTTTCTGGTATTGGTCCGCCGCTGGCGGCGGCTCAGTCGGGAAGGTCGGCGGGCGGTCGCCAGTCCGCGTACCGGGCCATCGAGCGGAGCGCGACCCGGGGCGGGGTCAGTCGAATCATCACGTTCCGTAGCGCCACCGCCAGCGGGTTACGCAACTGCTGGCCGATCCGGCCGATCTGGTAGGAGGCCCGGGCCACCTGCTGGCTGCGCGGGCGGCGCTCCGCGTCGTACCGGGCCAGGCCGGCGGCCACGTCGGTGCCCGGCTTCAGGCACAACCCGAGCAGTACGGCGTCCTCGACGGCCTGCGCGGCGCCCTGGCCCAGGTACGGCGTCATCGCGTGCGCGGCGTCGCCGAGCAGCGCCACCGCCCCGGTCACGTAGCTGTGCAGCGGGGTGCCGAGATGGTAGAGGTCGTTCCGGAGCACCGCCTGCGGGTCGGTCGCGGCCAGCAGCGCCGGAATCGGCGCGTGCCAGGACCCGAAGTGCTCCCGGGCCGCCGTCATCTCGTCCGGCGCCCGCTGCCCGACCGGGGCGTTCACCGCGCCGTACCAGTAGACCCGGCCGTCGCCGAGCGGCACCATGCCGAACTCGGCGCCCGGTGCCCAGGTGATCCCCACCAGCAGCTCACCGGTCCACGGCTGCTTCGTCACGCCGCGCCAGGCGGTCGCACCGACGTACACCGGGTCGGGAGTGTCCGGCCACAACTGCCGGCGTACGACGCTGCGCAGCCCGTCCGCCCCGACCACCAGATCCGCCCGGAGCGTCGTACGGGCGCCGCCGGAGACGTACGTGACCTCGGCCGGCGGGCCGGCGACCACCTCGACCACCTCGGCCCCGGTGACCGTGGTGGTGCCCTCCGGCAGTGCGGCGAGCAGGATCTCGTGCAGGGTCGCCCGGTGGATGCCCAGCGACTCGGTGCCGAGTTCGTCGACCAGGTCGGCGGCGTCCAGCCGGGACAGCCACCGGCCGTCCGGGGTACGGGTGCCGCCGGGTGCCTCCACCTGGCCGGCCGCCCGGATCTGCGCGTCGACGCCGAGCGCCGCCAGCCCGGTCAGCGCGTTGGAGAACAGCGCGATGCCCGCGCCGACCGCGCCGAACGCGGGCGCCCGTTCCAGGATCGTCACCTGCCAGCCCTGCCGGCGTAGTGCCAGCCCGGCACAGAGCCCGCCGATTCCGGCGCCGACCACCACCGCCGTCCGGTCCACCATCACGCCCACCTCCGGAAACTGCTTTTCTACGCCTGTAGAAGGGCATACTACAGGCGTAGAAAAGTGGACTGGAAGGAGTGCCGGGTGACCGCACGGCGGGACCGGTTCGCGGTCATCACCGACGCCGCGATCGAGCTGGTGGCGGAACTGGGCATGCGCGGGCTGACCCACCGGGCGGTGGACGCCCGCGCGGGACTGCCGCTCGGCTCCACGTCGGCGTACTTCCGGACCCGGAAGGCGCTCGTCGAGGCGGTCGTACGCCGGCTCGTCGACCTCGACCGGGCCGACCTCGAAGCCACCGAACTGCCCGTGGAACTGTTCGACAGGATGAGACGGGCCGAGGCGACGAAGCTGGCCGAGGCGGCAGGGCAGGCCGATGCAACAGGGCTGCCCGATGGTGCGGGACTGCCTGACGGGACGGGGCTACCTGACGGGGCGGGACTGGCCGACGGGGCGGGGCTGCCGGATGCGGCGGAGCCGGCCGACGGGGTTGCCGGCGGGGCGGGCGCCGGGCCGGCGGTTCCGCCCGTCGGGGGCGGACCACTCGGGCCTCCGGAACTCGACCAACTCGCCCGGGGCATCGCCGGCGTGCTCGACCGCTGGCTGACCACCGGGCGTACCCGGACACTGGCCCGGTACGCCTGCCTGCTGGAGGCAACCCACCACCCCGAGCTGCGGGAGATCCTGGCGCACGGCGTCGTGTTCCGGGCCCAGGCCCGCGCGCTGCTCGCCCAGACCGGCGCGGCGGATCCGGAGCGCGGCGGCAGCCATTTCGTCGCCTACGTGGACGGGCTGCTCTTCGACCGCCTGGTCGGGGCCGGTTCACTCAGCGCGCCACCCCCGGGTAGTGAGCAGAGCCGGCAGGACCTCTACCAGGCCGTCCGGACCGTGCTGTTCGCACTGGCCGGCGCCGGTGCCTCGGAGATCGGCGCCCCGGACACCGGCAAACCCTGACCGGCCCGTCGCGCCCGCCCCGAGCAGTCACGCCCGGCCCGGCCCGGATCGGTCGGTCGGTCCGTCAGGGCCGGATCCGCCGACGGGCGGCACGGCGAGGCCGGCTGGACGGGTCAGGTCAGCGGCGGCGGGTGCATCGACGTGCCGTGTCGGCCCGCCGCCCGGCGAGGATCGCCGCCGCGCAGGTGCCGAGCACGATGCCGACGAACGGCAGGAACTTCGTCGCCGCCCTCATGGTCGCCGCCCCCGCCGACCGGTCCGGGCCTCAAGCCGTTGCCGCTGCGG
Organism: Plantactinospora endophytica; assembly: GCF_016862915.1. GTDB lineage: Bacteria > Actinomycetota > Actinomycetes > Mycobacteriales > Micromonosporaceae > Plantactinospora > Plantactinospora endophytica. The sequence goes on from NZ_BONW01000005.1 coordinate 316,299, forward strand.
CTCCACTGTGTACTTCGGATCGCGCGCCGACACCACCCCGGCCTCGAAGATCCCGAGCCGCAGGCAGATCGAGCCGGCCAGCATCGCCGCCGCACCGGCCACCGTCACCGCCTGCCCGCCGCCTGATCGCTGCCGTGCCCGGCCGCCCGGCCCGCCGCCGACCGCCACCGCCAACGCACCGCCGGCGCTGAGCAGCCGGCCGGCCCGCAACAACCCGCCGGCCAGGCCCTGCCGCATCGGCTCGGCCACCATGCCGAGCCGGCGCTCCATCCGCCGCGCCGCCGCCAACTCGGTTGCGGCGCCGAGCAACACGGCGCGGCGGGCCGGCGCCGCCTCCGGACCGGGCGCGGCGAGCAGGCCCAACGCGCCCGCCGAGGCCGCCGCCGAGCCCACGAAGAGCACCGGAAGTTCCCGGTACGCCTGGTGCCAGGCCGGCACGGCGGTGTCCGCGAAGAGCGCTCCGGTGTACGAGGCGACGGCCGGCCCGAGCACGGCGGCGCCCAGCGTGCCGAGCCGGCCGAGCCGGGGCAGCCGACCGGTCACCGCGCTCCCGGCGGCGAGCACCGCCAGCGGCCCGTACCCGGCGAGCAGCCAGGAGCCGATGCTCATCGGCGAGGTCACCTTGACCACCCGCAGCATGTTCAGGAACCGCTCCGGTCGACCGAGGTCGTGCACCAGGGAGTAGAGCGACCCGGCCAGCGCCACCGCCGCACCGGCCTTGAGCCCTCGGGCGAGCTGCGGCCGGCCGGTGAGTTCGGCGGTGGCGGCCAGCGTGGACGAGGCGCCGGCCAGTCCGCCGAGGAACAGGTAGCCGCCGATGTCCGCCGCCTCCCAGGTCGGCGGCTTCAGCACCGGCCGGCCGTAGTACGACCGGAACTCGGCCCTCGGCACCATCAGCCGCTCGCCGCGCTGCCGCCGCCCGGGGCGACCGGACGAGCCGATCAGGGCGTCCCGCTCGACCGGCAGGTCGGCCGCGGTGTCGAGCCGTACGTCGGTGTGCGTCATCGACGTGCTCCGGAGGTGGTGTCGGACGGGACGGCGGACGGGTTCAATGCCCGCCGGCGGGTCATCGGCGGGCTCCGGGAAGTGCGACGGCGACCAGGGCGACCAGCAGTCCGGCGGCGGCCAGCCCGGCCCGGCGCCACATCGCGGGCAGGTCCCGGGTGGTGACCACCGGGTCGGGCGGCAGGCCGTACACCTCGGGCTCGTCGAGCAGCAGGAAGAACGCGCCGGTGCCGCCGACCCCGTCGTACGGGTCGGCGCCGTAGAGCCGGGCGTCGGTCACCCCGGCGTCGTGCAGGTCCGACACCCGGGCGGCGGCCCGGCTCCGCAGCTCGGACAGCTCGCCGAACTGGATCGAGTCGGTCGGGCAGCTCTTGGCGCAGGCCGGTTCCTGGCCGACCGAGAGCCGGTCGTAGCAGAGGGTGCACTTCCAGACCCGGCCGTCGTCCTCGCGCTTGTCGATCACCCCGTACGGGCAGGCCGGTACGCAGTAGCCGCAGCCGTTGCAGACGTCCTCCTGCACCACCACCGTGCCGAACTCGGTGCGGAACAGCGAACCGGTGGGGCAGACGTCCAGGCAGGCCGCGTGGGTGCAGTGCTTGCACACGTCGGAGGACATCAGCCAGCGGAAGTCCATCCCGGGTACCGTGCTGACGTGCCCGTCCGGCGGTGCCGAGCCGGGCATCCCGAGCGAGACGGCGGTCCGGCCACCGGCCGCGCGGCGCAACTCGGCGGGTACCCCGGCCGGGGCCAGGTGGCTCTCCTGCCGGCCGAGCCGGCGCGGCTGCTCGACGAAGGCCACGTGCCGCCAGGTGTTCGCGTCGAGCTGGCCGGTGTTGTCGTACGACATGCCGGTGAAGTTCAGCCCGTCCTCGGGTACCGCGTTCCACTCCTTGCAGGCCACCTCGCACGCCTTGCAGCCGATGCAGACGCTGGTGTCGGTGAAGAAGCCGACCCGTTCCGGCGGTGCGGCGTACCCGCCGACGGTCGCCGGGTCCCGCCGGTCCACGGTCGTCTCGCGCAGGTCGGGAGCCATCCGTTCACACCTCCGTTCCGGTTCCGGTGGTGATCCCGGCACGGCGCTGGTAGTCCCGGACCATGGCCACCCGCTCCGGCCCGCGCGGTCGCCGGCCCGGCCGGATGTCGGCCGAGAACGCCTTGCTCTCCTGGATGTGCGAGTTCGGGTCCAGCGAGATCGAGGTGAGTTCGTTGGCCGCGTCGCCCCGGCTGTAGCCGTTCGGTCCCCAGTGGAACGGCAGCCCGATCTGGTGCACCACCCGCCCGTCGACGTGCAGCGGCGCGATCCGTTCGGTGACCAGCACCCGGGCTTCGATCGCGCTGCGGGCGGTGACGATGGTGGCCCAACCGCAGTGCACCAGCCCGCGTTCGGCGGCCAGCTCCGGCGAGATCTCGCAGAAGAACTCCGGCTGCAACTCGGCCAGGTACGGGGTGTGCCGCGTCATCCCACCGGCGGTGAAGTGCTCGGTCAGCCGGTACGTGGTCACCACGTACGGGAAGGTCTGGGCGCCGCGCTGCGAGCCGTTCGGGTGGTACCGGTTCTGCTCGTGCGGCCGGAGCAGTCGGGCCGGGTTGCGCTGCTGGCCGTAGAGCAGGTTGTCCACAGGGGAGTCCTGCGGCTCGTAGTGGGTCGGCAGCGGCCCGTCGATCACCCCGGTCGGCGCGAAGAGCCAGCCGAGCCCGTCGGCCTGCATGATGAACGCGTCGGTGCCGCTCAGCGCGGCGACCCCCTTGGCGTTCTTCGGCGGCACGTGGTCCGGCGGCTTGGTCGGCTCGAAGTCCGGTACGTCGTACCCGGTCCACCGGCCCGCGTCGGCGTCCCACCAGACGTACCTCTTGCGCTCGCTCCACGGCCGCCCGTCCGGTCGGGCCGAGGCCCGGTTGTAGAGCATCCGCCGGTTCGCCGGCCAGGCCCAGGCCCACTCCGGGGAGACCCAGTGCTGCTCCTCGGCCGGCTTGCGCCGGGCGGCCTGGTTGACCCCGTCCTTGTACACGCCGCAGTAGATCCAGCAGCCGCAGACCGTCGACCCGTCGTCGGCGAGTTCGGTGTACGTCGACAGTGGCCGGCCGTCCGCGTCCCAGCCGTTGATCTCGGCGAGTACCGCCTCGGCGTCCGGCTCGGCGGTCCGGCCCATCGTCGGGTAGTCCCAGGTCAGGTCGAGGATCGGCCGGTCCTTCGGATCGGTCGAGCCGGCCAGCTTCTGCCGGATGATCCGACCCAGGTGGTACATGAACCAGAGGTCGCTGCGTCGGTCGTCGGCCGGCTCGACCGCCTGGTGGTGCCACTGGAGCAGCCGGTTGGTGTTGGTGAAGCTGCCGTCCTTCTCGGTGTGCGCCGCGGCCGGCAGCACGAAGACCTCGGTGCCGATCCGCTCGGTCTCCAACTCGCCGGAGGCGATCTCCGGCCCGTCCTTCCACCAGGTGGCGCTCTCGATCATCGTCAGGTCCCGGACGACCAACCAGTCCAGCTTGGCCATGCCGAGCCGCTGCATCCGGGCGTTCGACGAGCCGACCGCCGGGTTCTCGCCGAGCAGGAAGTAGCCCTTGCAGACGCCGTCGAGCTGCTCGATCACGGTGTCGTAGTGCGAGTGGCTGCCGGTCAGCCGGGGCAGGTAGCCGAAGCAGAAGTCGTTCTCCGGCGTCGCCGCCGCGCCCCACCACGCCTTGAGCAGGCTGACGGTGTAGGAGCGCATGTTCGCCCAGAAGCCCTTGCGGGCGGCGTCGGCCAGGATGAAGTCGTCCAGGGTCTGGGTCTTGTGCGCGTGCGGCATCGGGATGTAGCCGGGCAGCAGGTTGAACAGGGTCGGCACGTCGGTGGAGCCCTGGATGCTGGCGTGCCCACGCAACGCCTGGATGCCCCCGCCGGGCCGGCCGATGTTGCCGAGCAGCAGTTGCAGGATGCTGGCGGAGCGGATCAACTGCGAGCCGTCGGTGTGCTGGGTCCAGCCGACCGCGTAGACGAACTCGCTGGTCCGCTCCGGGCCGGAGTTGTCGACCAGGTGCCGGCACACCTCGGCGAAGACCTCCGGCGGGATGCCGCAGATCCGTTCCACCATCTCCGGGGTGTACCGGGAGAAGTGCCGCTTGAGGATCTGGTAGACGCAGCGCGGGTCGGTCAGCGTCAGGTCCCGGCGGGGATGGCCGTCCAGGGCCGCGCTGCCGGAGCCGAACTTCTCACCCCGGCCGGCGCCGTGCCCGTCGCGCTCCGCCGCCCGCTCCGCGTCGTCCTTGAGGCCCCGCCCGGCCGCCACCCGCGCCTCGAACTGGCTGTCCCGCTCGCCGGTGGCCGAGACCAGTTGCACGCCCTCGTACTGCCAGCTCTCCTCGCGGTAGGTGTGGCTCTCCGCGTCGAACCCGGAGAAGAGCCCGTCCAGGTCCTCGGTGTCCCGGAACCGCTCGTCGACGATGGTCGCGGCGTTCGTGTACGCCAGCACGTACTCCCGGAAGTCCTTCCCCTCGGTGAGTACGTGGTTGATGATCCCGCCGAGGAAGGCGATGTCGGTGCCGGCCCGGATCGGCACGTACAGGTCGGCCAGCGCGCTGGTCCGGGTGAACCGGGGATCGACGTGGATCACCGTGGCGCCCCGGGCCTTGGCCGCCAGCACCCACTGGAAGCCCACCGGGTGCGCCTCGGCGAAGTTGGAGCCCTCGATCACGATGCAGTCGGCGTGTTGCAGGTCCTGCATGAAGGTGGTCGCGCCGCCCCGCCCGAACGACGTGCCCAGCCCGATCACCGTGGAGCTGTGGCAGACCCGGGCCTGGTTCTCGACCTGCACCACGCCGAGGGCGGTGAGCAGCTTCTTGATCAGGTAGTTCTCCTCGTTGTCCAGGGTCGCTCCGCCGAGGCTGGCGATTCCCATCGTGCGGGCCACCCGGGTTCCCTCGTGGTGCTCCTGCCAGGTGTCCCGGCGGGTCCGGATCACCCGCTCGGCGATCATCTCCATCGCGGTGTCGAGGTCGAGGTCCTGCCAGTCGGTGGCGTACGGCGGGCGGTAACGGACCTTGTCCAGCCGCCGCGAGTCGGTGGTCAGTTGCAGCGAGGCAGCACCCTTCGGGCAGAGCCGGCCCCGGCTCACCGGTGAGTCGGGATCACCCTCGATCTGCACCACCTGCTCGTCCCGGACGTAGACGTTCTGCGCGCAGCCGACGGCGCAGTACGGGCAGATCGACTTGACCACCCTGTCGGCTTCGGCGGTACGGGCGTGCAGTTCGGCGCTCTGCCGTGACTTCACCGAGGCAGCCCGGCCGGTCCGGTCGGGCCCGGTGAGCTGGCGCCAGACCGGCCACGAGCCGATCGGTAGACCCCGCACCTGCGCCTCCTGTCGTCGATGCCCCGTCCCGCCGGCAGTACGCCGGGCTGGCGGCCCGCTCGCTACCGGTCGGTTCGGGCCAGCCCGTCGGCGTGGGCCCGGTCGCGCATCCAGTCCCGCACCTGTGGCGACGAGGTCGGGTTCACCTCGCGCGGGTTGACCAGTGCCTGGGTGCGGGACGGCAGCACGCCGGGGCGCTGCCGCTGCGCCCGGGTCACCGTGCCGCCGCCGTCGGCCGGGATCCCGGTGCCGACCAGGTACGCCTGTCCGGCGGGGATGCCCAGCTCCGCGCCGATCTCCTGATAGCTCCGGCCCAGGCCGACCAGGTGCAGCACCGCTGCCTTGCTCGCCATGCCGACCCCGATCCCCGTACCGACCGTCAACTACCGACAAGCCTCTCATTCCGCTCATGTCGCCGGAGCCGGTTTCCCAGGCCGGGCCGCGATCCGAGCCGAGGCAGGGCTCGGCCGCGATCCGAGCCGAGGCAGGCTTCGAGCCGGGGCAGGTCTGGGCCGGGGCAGGTCTGGGCCGCGGTCGGAGCCGAGCCGAGCGGACCGTGGCCGCAGATGCGGGTGGAGCGGGCCGTGCTGTGAGCCGGCACGAGTTCGACGGCGGCCGGAGATGCGGAAGGGCCGCTTCCGGTCGGTGTCGGATCGGAAGCGGCCCCTGCGGAACGGGTCAGTGCGGCAGTGGGGTGTGCCCGGCCGGCACGGTCTCGTCGGCGCGCGGCGGTGGCGGCGGGCTGCCGTCGCCGAACGGGCGACCGCCCAGCGCCTCCCGCCCGTGCGGCTCCAGCCAGTTCGTCAGGTCCGGCCCGACCGGCACGATCCCGGTCGGGTTGATGTCCCGGTGCACCTCGTAGTAGTGCCGCTTGATGTGGTCGAAGTCGATGGTGTCGCCGAACCCGGGCGTGTGGAACAGATCGCGGGCGTACGCCCACAGCACCGGCTGCTCGGCCAGCTTCTGCCGGTTGCACTTGAAGTGCCCGTGGTAGACCGCGTCGAACCGGACCAGGGTGGTGAACAGCCGGATGTCGGCCTCGGTGATGGTGTCGCCGACCAGGTAACGCTGCCCCGACAGCCGCTCCGACAACCAGTCCAGCCGGTCGAACAGCCGCCGGTACGCCCTGGCGTACGCCTCCTGGCTGCCGGCGAAGCCGCACCGGTAGACGCCGTTGTTGACGTCGGCGAAGACGACCTTGTTCACCTCGTCGATCTCGGCGCGCAGCGGCTCCGGATAGAGGTCGGGCGCACCCGGCCGGTGGTACGCCCGCCACTGCGTCGACAGGTCGAGGGTGATCTGGGCGTAGTCGTTCGTCACCACCTGACCGGTCGGTACGTCGACGATCGCCGGTACGGTGATCCCGCGCTCGTACCCCGGGAACCGGGCGAAGAACGCCTCCTGGAGCCGTTCGATGCCGAGCACCGGGTCCCGGCCGCCCGGGTCGAGGTCGAACGTCCAGCTCCGGGCGTCGTGGGTCGGCCCGGCGATCCCCATCGACAGCGCGTCCTCCAGCCCGAGCAGCCGGCGTACGATGATCACCCGGTTTGCCCACGGGCAGGCCCGACTCACCACCAGCCGGTACCGGCCCGGCTCCACCGGATAGCCGTCCTGCCCGTCGGCCGTGATCCTGGTGGCGATGTAGCGCTGGTCCCGGGTGAACTCCCCACCCGGGTTGACGTAGCTGCCCGCCGGACTGTTGCCCGCTGTGCTGCTGCCCTCTGTGGTGTTCGACATGCCGCTATCGTTCCCCATCCTCCGCCCCGATCCACCGCCGGAACGCCCCGAACCCGCCCCGATCCATCGCCGGAACGCCCTGAACCCGTCCCGGTCCATCGCCGGAACGCCCCGGACCCGCCCCGGCGACCCGGTCCCGTCCCCCGAACCCGTCCCCCGAACCCGGAATCCGGAATCCGGGGGACGTCGGTCGGGGTCGGTGGCCCAGGGCCGGGAGTCAGCGGCGCATCAGCTCGTTGACCGTTCCGTAGTCCAGGGCGTCGGCCAGGCTGCCGTAGCCGCCCGGACCGAACGCCTCCTCGGCGGCCCGTCGGACCACCGCGTACGCCGCCTCCGCCACGGCGCTGCCGAGGCTGACCCGGGCCACCCCGAGCCGGGCGAGTTCGGGCACGGTCGGTGCACCGGGGCCGGCCATGATGTTGACCGGGGCCGGGATACCCGCGACGAGTGCCGCCACCGTCTCCGGGTCGACCACCCCGGGTACGAATATCCCGTCGGCACCGGCCTCCAGGAAGGCGGCCGCCCGGTCCAGGGTCTCCGGCAGGCCACCGGCGCCGCGCAGGAAGGTGTCGATCCGGGCGTTGACGTACACCGGCACTCCGACCTCGGCACCGGCGGACCGGGCGGCGGCCAGCCGGGCGCACTGGTCGGCGACCTCCCGCAGCCCCGGACCGCCGTCCGGCGCCGCGTCCTCCAGGTTCACCCCGACCGCGCCGGCCGCCAGCACCGCGCGGACGGTCTCGGCGACCTGCTCGGGGGTACTCCCGAAGCCGGACTCGATGTCGGCGGTGACCGGCACCGAGACGGCGCCGACGACCCGCCCGACGAGTTCGGTGGCCAGGTCCCGGCCGAGGACGTCGCCGTCCGGCGCGCCGAGGCTCCACGCCACTCCGGCGCTGGTCGTCGCGACGGCGTGTGCACCGGCGTCCTCGACGATCCGGGCACTCGCCGCGTCCCACGCGTTCACCAGGACGATCGGGGCGGAGGGGACGTGCAGGGAACGGAAAAGCTCGGCACGGCTGTGTTGATCACTCATGCCCGCCAGTCTCCGCCGCCCGCGCGTCGCCGCCGTACTCTTGCAGTCCTGCCTAAAACGAGCCGGCGCCGACTGGAACCGGACGGCTCTGTCCAGCACGGGAAGGTCGACGTGGTTTCCATCGGTCTGCCGGGCGGTGCCGTCGCCCGGATCCGGTTCGCGGTCTCCTGCCTGTGGGAGGTCGCGACCAGCGTCCGGGTGCTGCGCGACACCGGTGACCACGCCGTGCACCTGCCCTGGGTGACCCGGGTAGGCCCCCGACTGGTCGACGCCGGCCTGCTGCCCGCCGACGGCACCGGAGCGGCCGGTGGCGTCGGGGTGGCCGGTGCCGCTCGGGCGGCCGGCGGTGCGGGGACGGCCGGTGGCGCTCGGCCCGGCAGCGGTGCGGGGACGGCCGGTGGCGTTCGGCCGGGCGGCGGTGTCCGGGCGGCCGGTGGTGGCCTGCTCTGGCAACTTATCCCGGCCGGGCCGCACTACCTGCCGGACTTCCTCACCCCGGCGCCGGACGGGCTGGTCCCGGATCTCGACGCCGAACTCGCGGTGCTCCGGTCCACCCCACCCGAGGTGGTCCGGGCGGATCTCGACGTCTACCCCGGCCGGCACGCCCCGGCCGTCCGCGCCCTGTACGCCGATCCGGCCGAGGGGTTGCGCCGGCTCGCCGACGAGATCGCCGAATACTGGCGGCTCGCGCTCGCCCCGGACTGGGCCCGGATCCGGCTGCTGCTCGACGCCGAGGTGCACTACCGGGCCCGCCGGCTGGCCGCCGACGGCGCCGCCGGCCTGCTCAACGACCTGCACCGGCAGGTCCGCTGGGAGGGGGAGACGCTGGCGATCGCCCAGCGGCACTGCACCGCCGCCGACGTGCCGGACGGGGAGGGGCTGGTGCTGATCCCGTCGGTCTTCGTCTGGCCCGCCGTGCTCAGCGTCGCCACCGGCCCGGCGCCGCAGCTCGGGTACCCGGCCCGGGGCATCGCCACGCTGTGGGAGGCGCCCCGACGGGCGTCGGACAGCCTGGCCGCGGTGCTCGGCCGGGGCCGGGCCCGGGTACTCGCCGAGATGGCGGCGCCGGCCTCCACCACCGAGCTGGCCCGGCGTACCGGGCTCACCGCCGGGGGAGTCTCGCAGCACCTCGCCGTGCTCCGGGCCGCCGGGCTGGTGGCCACGCACCGGACCGGCCGGACGGTGCTGAACAGCCGTACCACGGTCGCCGAAGCTCTGCTCTCGGTGGCCGGCTGACCGACCGTCGCCGGTCGTCATCTGTCCACTGTGCACTGTCTCCGGTCGGGCGACGCTGCTCGGTCACCCACCCGCCCGGCTGCGGTACTTCTCCAGATAGACCAGTCCGGGGCCGGTGTCGAGCGGCCGGTGCGCGTAGTCGAGGTACCCGTGCCGGCGGTAGAGCCGCAGGTTGTCCGCGCTGTCGGCGCCGGTGAACAGCTCGAACCGGCGTACCCGGTCCGGACAGGCGGCCTCGACCGCGCGGAGCAGGTGGCTGCCGACGCCCCGTCCCTGGAGGTCGGGGGCGACCGCGAGCCGGCCGACCCGTGCGGTGCCGCCGTCGAATCCGGCCCGGACCGCGCCGACGATCCGGGTACCGAGCCGGGCGACCAGCACGACACCGGTCTCCGGCACCCCGGCCAGGACGGCCCGGATCTCCGTCAGGGTCTCGGTCAGCGGCGGCAGCATCGGATCCCGGTAGCGCTGCGCCTCGCTCAGGTAGGCCGCCCGCTGCACGGTCAGGATCTCGCCGGGATCGTCGACCCCGGCCGGGCCCACGGTCAGGATCTCGCCGGGATCGTCGACCCCGGCCGGGCTCACGGTCAGCGGCTCGATGGTCGGTGGTACGCCGGTCAGGTCGGTGGGCGGTACGGACATGACGCCAGGCAACCAGGCCCGCACCGGCCCCGCGGCCAGCGGCCGGGCGGCATCCCAGCAGTTAGGCTGCCGGACGGAGTCGACGCCGGACCGGTGGCCGTCGGCGGGTACTTTCCCGAGGGGGCGCCAGGCGATGCCCGGACTGACCTACGCCGAGGTGGGCGCCACCCGTACCGGTGCGCTGCCGGCCGGATACCGGCACCTGCGGTACCGGGCCGCCCTGCCGTCGGACGGGTTCACCCGGGCGGGTGAGGCGGTGCTCTCCTGGCAGATGCACCGGGCCATGGGAGTCCGGATCGAGGCCAGCGCGCCCCGGGCCGAGCCGGGCGGCACGGTCACCGCCGGGCTCGGGCTCGGCCGGCTCCGGCTGGCCGCGCCCTGCGAGGTGGTCTGGACCGTACGCGACGAGCGGCGGGCCGGCTTCGGCTACGGCACCCTGCCCGGGCACCCGATGCGGGGCGAGGAGGCGTTCCTGGTCGAAGTCGCCGACGACGGTCGGGTGTGGTTCACCGTCACCGCCTTCAGCCGCCCGGCCAGCCCGCTGACCCGGCTCGCCGGGCCGCTGGTGCCGCTCTTCCAACGCGGCTACGCCTGGCGCTGCGCGTCCGTGCTCCGTCGGCTGGCCGCCGGCTGACGGCACGCCCGGTGGGCGACGCCCGCCGCTGCGTCGGCGTCCGGCCGGGCAGCTCGGTCGTCGGCTCCTTGGCCGACGTGTCGGCCTCGCCGACCCCGCCCGCCGGTGCCGCCGCCTCCGAGCCGCCTCCGAACCGGCTGCGGTCCACCGCGACTCGGCGTCCGGACGGAGGCGGACGGCGTGGGCGAGCCGGCCGCCGCCCGGGGCCGCATCGGTTCGGTGCCGTGGACGGTCAGAACCGGGCGAAGGAGCGGATCGGCATCCGTGGACCGAACCGGGGTGCGTGGTGACCGCCGGCCTCCAGCAGCACGCAGACCCGACCCCGATGACCCCGGAACGGCTCCAGCAGGGCCAGCATCCGGGCGTCGTCGCCGCGTACCTCGCCGGCCAGTGCCCAGGCGACCATGTTGGGGATGTGGTAGTCGCCGACGCTCACCGCGTCCGGGTCACCGAAGGCGATCCGGACCACCTCGGCGGCGGTCCACGGGCCGATCCCCGCAATCGCGGTGAGCCGGCCTGTCGCCTCGACCGGATCGGCGCACCGCTCCAGCCGGTCCGCCTCGGCCGCCGCCCGGCGCAGCGTCTCCGCCCGCCGCTGCTCCACGCCGAACGGGTGGAACACCCAGTACGGCGTGCTGGCGATCACCGCCGGCTCGGGCGGGGTCCAGAGTCCGGTCAGCGGGCCGGGGGCGGGGGCGCCGAACCGGCGTACCGTCGCCGCGTACGCCCGGAACGCCTCCTTGCCGGTGACCTTCTGCTCCAGGATCGCCCGGAGCAGCCGGGGGAAGACCTGCCCGGTGGCGGGTAGCCGGAGTCCTCGGTGGGTACGGGCCAACCGGTCCACCAGCGGGTGACCGGCGGCGAGCCGGTCGAAGTCGGTGAGGTCGTCGCGAAGCCCCGCCACTGCGTCGGCCCGGTCCAGCGCCCAGTCGGCGCCCGGGCCGTAGCCGTCGGCGACCAGGTCGGCGCCGGAACGGCGCAGCGCCAGGGTCGCCGGTCCGGCCGGGGTGCGGGTGGCCCACCAGAACGTGCCGTCGACGAACCGGGCGCAGGGGTCGTGCGCTCCCATCGCCAGCGACCGGAGCGAGCCGCCGAGGTGGTAGCGCTCCGGCGGGCGCAGCACCCGGCTCGCGGCCGGCCCGGTATCGGTCACCCGAACACTCTGCCACGCCGACCCGGGCTGCGACGGTACGACCACCTTGGCCGACCCGGGAATACGACGGGACGGCACCGGAACGCCCGTGCGCGTTCCGGTGCCGTCCGGCCTGTAGCGGTTCAGGTGCGGTCCGACCCGGTCTCCTCCTTCCGGACTTCTCGTCGTCGGACTTCCCTGGCGGCGGCGGGGGGTTGGGGACCGGTTGCCGCCGGTGGTGCGGGTGTGGCGGGAGCGTTCAACCGCTCAGGCCGCCGGCCGGCCGGGGGGACCGCCGACCGGGTGGATCACCGTACGGTGATCCGGACTACGTCGAAGGCCGGCACCTGGTTGGCGCGGGTCATCATCGGGATCCGGTGCGAGCCGTCGCCGGCCCAGACCGCACACTGCGCGGTACCCCGCTGGGTGAGCCCGGGCACGGTCACCGTGACGGTGTCCGGCTGGGCACCGCCCCGACCGTCCTCGGTCGCCACGAAGAACGCCGGGACCGGCGCCGGGTCCGGCGCGGCGCGGTTGCTGGTCAGCATCCGGCAGGCCGAGTGGAAGTGGCCGCGGACCAGGCCCTCGTCGGTGAGGAAGGAGCTCTCCAGGTAGTAGCCGCCCTGACCGGCCGGCAGGAACCGGTCTCGGACCAGGTTGCGGGTGCTGACCCGCAGGGTGAACTGCTGGTTCACCCGGACCGAGTTCGGCGCCTGGGTGATCAGCAGCGTCGGGTTCTGCTCCGGGGCGCCGACCTCACCGAACGCGGTGCCGACGCAGCGGGGCCCGTTCTGGAAGCCGTCGTGTGCCTGCAGGTCGCTGCCCGAGCAGTTCGCGCCCAGCGGTTCGAGGGCGGCCGGGTTACCCGGTGCGGCCGAGCTGGACGTACCCGGGCTGGGGGTGCAGTTGGCGCCGCCGCTGTTGGGGCGACCGCGCAGCGGGGCGCCGCCCTCCTGCCCGTCACCGGGGTGCTGCACGGCACCGTGGTCGTGGTACGACCGGGTCTGCGGCTTCGCCGCCGTGCCCGGGCCCTCGGCGGCGGCCGACGAGGACGGGTTCGGCGTGCCCGGGGCGCCGGTCGGGTTGCCCGTGGGCGCGTTGGTGGCCGGGGTGGTCGCGCACGGCTTGGCGGCGCTCGGCCGGTTGCGACCGAAGGTGCCGGCGTTCGAGATCTGGGTCACCGTGACGATCGCGCCGAACACGCCCAGCGTGGCCAGCACGGCGATCAGGCGCTTGTTGCGTGGCGGTCGGTTCGAGCGCCGCCGTGAGGAGCGGACGGGGGTGTTCACGTGGTGCCACCTCTTCCTTAGAGGGTTCGGTCAGCGAGGTCGAGTTCAGCGGGACCAGGCTGGTGGTGCCGACGACCAGCAGATCGTCAGCCGGGGCGGAATGCTGGGGCGGGCCGACACGGGCCCGGGTGCCGGCGATCGGCGCGCTGTCGGCCCGGCGGGGGTCACCGGGCGCGGCGCTGGCCACGGAGAACGCCGGAGCGGATGACGATCGTAGTCGCCAGGTGGCAACCCGTATATCGTCTCCATCTTCCTGCCTTTCCGATTATTCAGCCGGTAACGCGACGAAAAAACCGTACGGAATTCGTTGCCTGAGAGTCAAACCGTGGTAGAGAAGATAGGGATCTCTTGAGGCCCACTTAAAAGGAATTTATGTTTCGGGAGGCGAACCATCGGCAGCGGCTCCCGGACGGCCGGCGGAATGCTGGTCACGGCCCTGTGACCGTCCTCTGTGGTCGGTCCAGCCGACCCCGGAACCCTCCTCGCCACCGGCCCCGAGAGCGCCGCCCGCGCCGGCTGCCCCGGGCAGGCCGCGACGCCGGCCCCGAGCAGGGCCGGCGTCGCAGCCGGAGAGCGGTCGTTGCCGCGCGCCGCTTCCGGGATCATGACGGCGACCGACCGCGCCTACCCTGGCTACGGCCGGCCGCCGGGTCTGTGGGGCAGTACCCGTGCCGTGGACCCTCAGTAGCTGAGCCCGCCCTGCTCCTCTTCCTCCGCTTCGGCCGGTGGCGGCGCGACCGGCTTCGGCGTACCGGTCGGCAGGCAGCTCAGGTTCTTGGTGCCGGTGGGGGTCACCACGAACCAGGTACCGCCGACGCCCTGGCCCTTCCACTGGCCGGCCTTCTTGTCGCCGATGTAGCGGTACACGGGCCAGCCGCCGATGGTGATCTGCCTGGTGCCGTCCGGCCGGGTGACCGTGCCGACCTTGTCGGCGGCGACGCCCTTGAGGTCGGGCGTGCTGTTGGTGAGCGCCGGCGGCCACACCCGGGCACACTCGCCGGCACAGGTCGTCGTCGGCGGCTTCGCCGAGTCCCGGTCGAACCGGTAGAGCACGAAGCCCTTGTCGTCGGTCACCACCTGGCCCATCCGGGGGACGCGTTTGCCGACCAGGCCGGCGGTGACGTCCACATCGGCCACCTCGACCGGTTTCGGAGCCGCCGGGGCGCTCGGTTCGGCGGTGGGGTCGGCTGCGGCGTTCGCCGCCGGCTGCGCGTTGCCGGCGTTCTGCGGGTTGCCGGCGGCGTTGTTCGGAGTGGTTCCTGCGGGTGCGCAGGCCGTCATCGCGGCCAGCGCCACACCGGCGACGACGACGCCGGTCCGCTTTCTGGGTGCCACGTCCCCTCCTCTGTTGGACAGGTTGCCGGGAAGTACGGCCGCTCGGGCCGCCCGGATGAGGCAATTCGCAGTGGACAATTTCACAGCGGGACGTTGAACCGTTGCGCCGCGTGGTACGTACAAATCAGGAACGGGTGCGGCCGGGTGTATTCCGTGCCCGTCGGCAAAGCTGTCGCGGCGGGCCGGTGGCCCACCTTTGGCGCACAATTATCCGAGCGGTGGTGGGCCGGGAACGGTGCGTGTTTCCGGGCCGACCCGTCCGCCGTACCCGCCGTCTCCGGTGCGGGGGAGCGGGCCGGCGGGACGGGTCAGGCCCGTACGGTCACCAACGGATCCACGTCACCGTCGTCGTCGATCACCTGCACCTGGAGCTGGCCGATGTCGTCCGAGTCGGTGGACGTGGCGGTCTCCAGCGGCAGCGGGTTGGGCTGGGCCTTCGTGCCGTAGCCCTCCGGTGGCACCTTCCAGCTCGACAGGGGCTCGACGTCCCCGTTCTTGTGGATCAGCACCAGCCGGCACGTCTTCGGACCGGACAACCCGCTCAACGCGTACGAGATCCGGGTGCCCCAGGGGGTGGAACCCAGGACCACCTCCATGGTCACCCCGCTGGTCGAGTCGGTCGCGGTCAGCCGCTGGCCGGCGGGGGCGGGCCGGCCGGTGGCACTCGGGCCGGTGCCGGGCGGCTGGGCGGTGGTCGCCGGATCGGCGAGCTGGGTCCCGGCGAACAGCGCCGCACCGCTCAGCGTCGCCACCAGGACGAACCCGGCCGCGAGACTGTAGAGCCGTCGGCTGCGGGCCCGGCGCCGGTCCGCACCGACCGCTGCGACGACCCGCTCGAAGAGCATGCCGTCGGTCTCCGAACGCTCGGCCACCACCAGGTCGTGGCCGTCGACCTCGGCCAGCACGTCCACCACCGGGAGCAGTGACTCCAGCTCCAGCCCGCACTGTGCGCAGCCCGCCAGGTGCTCCTCGAAGCGCAGGGTGTCGCGTTCGTCGAGAACGCCGAGCGCGTACGACGCGACGTCCCAGTGGATCTCGGCGTTCACTCGGTCACCCCCCGCTCCAGCAGAGCCGCGCGGAGCGCCCGGAGCGCGTAGTAGACCCGGGACTTCGCGGTGCCGAGCGGCAACCCGAGTTCCTCGGCCGCCTCCGGCACGGTGCGTCCCTGGAAGTACGTCGCCACCAGCACCTCCCGGTGCGGCTGGCTCAGTGTGCGCAGGGCGTCGGTGATGGTCATCATCCGCAGCACCCGGTCCGTGTCGTCCGACTCGGAGAACCCTTCGAGGTCCCGGTCGTACGTCTCGGCGGGTCGGGCCTGCTCGCTGCGGTGGTCGTCGATCACGATCCGCCGGGCCACGGTGACGAGCCAGGGGCGCAGTGACGACTGGCCCTGGGTGCCGAGTCGGTGTGCGTTGCGCCAGGCGCGTAGCAACGTCTCCTGTACGACGTCCTCGGCGCGCTGGCGGTCGCCGCCGGTGAGCCGCAGGACGAACATCAACAGAGGTTTGGCATGTTCCTCGTAGAGCACTCGGACGAGTTCGTCGGAGTGCCTCGTCTCGGCGGGGGTCGAATTATGGCGGCCGGCAGCCGGTCGCGGTGTCACCGGCCCATCATTCCGTTCGACGGGCCGCGCGTCGAGACTTTTCCGGTACCGAATTGACCGGCGTTGCGAGGTGGCGCACATTCGCCCCGGCATGACCGTGTCGCCATACCATCCGCTGGCTACCGCCTGCATCGCACCCATACCTCCGCGTCGACGCGCACGACCCCCCGGCCCCGTGCCGGGCACTGTCGAGCCGCCGACGAGAGGTACGGATTCCGACCGGGCCCGGATCAACGGACATCGGAGAAGTTCTGTGCGAACCCGCAGGTCCGGCGCCGGTGCATCCCGGTCTGTCCGTCTAGATGACGATGTCTGGCCGACCGGACGACGGCGCCCACCCGACGAAACAGCGACGCCTGCCCGACAGGGCAACGGCGCTTCCCGACGGACCACGGACGGAACAGCGGCGCCCGCCCGACAAGGCAGCGTTGCCTCCCCGACGGAACAGCGGCGCCGTGCCTGAGGGAACGGCGGCGCCGGTCCGGCTAGATGGCGATGTGGAAGCTGCCCGGCGGAGGTGGTGTGGACGGCCGGGCGGCGCTGTCGGTGACCACCCGGGCACCGTCGGCGAAGCGGTCCAGGTCGGGGCCGGTCAGCACCCGGCCGGGAAACCAGTCCCCGGCGGTACGCCGGACCAGGTCCGGGATCGGCAGTTCGGCACGGCTGGCGGCCAGCACCAGGTTGCCGTACCGGCGACCGCGCAGCACCGCCGAGTCGGCGATCAGGCAGACCTCGGGCAGTACCGCGCGCAACGTGGCGACCTGGGCGCGGGCGTACTTCAACGGCGGGCCGTCCGCGACGTTGACCACGTGCACGCCGCCGGAGCGCAGTACCCGGGCCGCCTCGGCGGCGAACTCCACAGAGGACAGATGGGCCGGGGTACGGGCACCGGCGAAGACGTCGGCCACCACCACGTCGTAGCTGCCGTCCGGTGCCGTGCCGAGCACCTCCCGGGCGTCGCCGACCCGGACCCGCAGCCGGGGGTCGGCCGGCCAGGGCAGCTTCTGCCGGACCAGGTCCACCAGGGCCGCGTCGACTTCGACCACCCGCTGCGGCGAGCCGGGCCGGGTGGTCGAGACGTACCGGGGCAGGGTCAGCGCTCCGCCGCCGAGGTGCAGGACCCGCAGCGGTTCACCGGCCGGCGCGACGAGGTCCAGCACGATGGCGATCCGGCGGACGTACTCGAATTCCAGGTGTGTCGGGTCGGTGAGGTCGACGTGCGACTGCGGCGCCCCGTCGACCAGCAGGGTGTACGAGTTCGGCCGGTCCGGGTCCGGGCGCAGTTCCGCGAGACCGCCGGCCACCTTCACCGCGATCGCGTCACTGCGCCGTTTCCGCCCCACCGTCGAAGTATTCCCTGGTTCAGCGGGTGTAGGCCGGCGGGGCGGCCCGGGTGGTGGCGAGGGTGAGGGCGCGGTGCAGCAGCCGGCCGTCGCCGAGCCGGGCCCGCAGCCGGCGTTCCAGCCCGGCGATCGGGATCAAATTCTGCGGGGCCCGCGGGTCCTTGTAGGGGGTGGAGGCGAACTTCGGCAGGGTGACCAGGGAGAGGTTGGCCAGCTCGACCGCCTGCTGCTCGGCCAGTTCGGCCGAGCACTCGACCCGGACGATCCCGGCCCACGGGCCGCGCCCCGAGCCGGGCAGCCGCAGATACCACGAGTAGCCGCCCCAGGCCGTACCGAGCCGGAACACCGGGGAGCGTTCCCGGGCGCGCAGCCCGGTGACGAGCGCGGTGTGCCGGGCGTCGAGGTATTGGCTGTGCTGGGTCTTGATGTAGCCGAGGGTGCGCGGCAGTTGCCGCCGGCTGCGCAGCGGGCCGTCCACCACCAGCAGGTCGCCGTCGTCGCGGACCGCGCCGGAGACCTTCACTTCGAGCGCGGTCAGCGGCCCCTGCACCGCCGCCGGCAGCTTGCTCAACTCGCCGGTCCCGCTGAGCCGGTGTACGGCGTACCGGATCTGCCCCGCGACCACGTCCTGCGCGGACGGGCTGGCGGTGAAGAGTCCCCGCTCCACCTCGGCACCGGCCAGTTCCGCCGCGCCCCGGCGCAGGTCGCACCGGACCACCCCGGCGGCGTACGAGGCGGCCAGGCCGGGGTACGAGGTGCCGTCCGGCTCCTCCGTCCAGACGCTGGCGTCGATCCGGCGTACCCCGTCGACCAGCAACACCACGTCCGGCGGCTCGACGGAGTCCGGGGCGGTGAGCGGGCGCCACTCGTCGGCGGGCAGCTCGACGTCGGTCTGCACCTGGGCACTGCTCGGTGCCGCCGGTCCACCGGGTGCCTCGAACGAGGCGCCGTAGGCCGGATCCCAGGCGTCGACGAAGAGCCGGGCGTTCACCGGCCGGTCCGTTCCACCCGGGAGCTGCGGGCGTCCTTGCGTACCTCGAACCGGACCGGGATCCGTTCGGCCAGCGCCGGTACGTGGGTGACCACCCCGACCATCCGGTCGCCCCGGGCGGCCAGGTTTTCCAGCGTGGCGGCGACGGTGTCCAGAGTGGACGCGTCCAGGGTGCCGAAGCCCTCGTCGAGGACGATCGACTCCAGGCTGGCGGTGGTGGTCGACAGTCCGGCGAGCTGTTCGGAGAGGGCCAGCGCCAGTGCCAGCGACGCCTGGAAGGTCTCGCCGCCCGACAGCGTCCGTACCGCCCGGCGCAGCCCGGCGTCGTGGTGGTCGAGTACGAAGAACTCGCCCTTGTCGTGGGTCAGGTCGTATTGACCGTCGGTCAGTTCGCGCAGGATCCGGGAGGCGCCGTCGACCAGCAGGTCGAGCGCCTCGGCGAGCAGCCAACGTTCGAAGTTGTTGGCCCGCAGGTGCCCGGCGAGCGCCTTGGCGACCCGGGACTCGCGCTCGTGCCCGGCCCGCTGTTCGCGCAGCTCCCGGGCCTGCTCACGGCGTTCGACCAGCCGCCGGTGCTCGGCCTCGGCCCGCTCGACGGCGACCACGGCCAGTCGTACCGGGTCGGCCTCGGCGGCCGGACGGTCGTGCCCGGCGGCGGTGAAGAGCGCGGCGACCCGTTCCGTCACGGCGTCGACGGTGTGCCGCGCCTCGGTCACCGCCGAGGCGGCGTCGGCCCGCTTCGCGCGGCGCTCCTCGGTGGCCCGGGCCGCCCAGTCGGCGAGCCCGGCCCAGGCGGCGGTCACGTCGGCCCGGTCGGCGGCGGGCGGGCCGAGCCGGGCCACCCCGTCCCGGACGGTGTCGAAGGCGTGCCAGGCGCCGCGCAGCCGCTCCTCGGCCGCCTCCACGCCGGCCCGGGCCCGGCGGGCGGTCTCCCGGGCCGCGCGCACCGCGCCGCCGGCCGTCTCCAGGTCGCGGCGGAGCTTGGCGAGCGTGTCGAGCTGCTCGCGCAGCGCGGCCGGGCCGGGCGAGTCGGCGAGTCGGGCGTCGAGGTCGGCCAGTCGGGCGGTGAGTTGCTCGTGCCGGGCGCGGGCCTGGTCGAGGGTGCGTTCCAGATCGCGGGCGGCCCGGTCCCGCTCGGCCACCAGCCGGTCGGCGGCGTCGGCGGCTGCCCTGGCTGCCTCGCCGGCCTTCTTCGCGGCGGCCACCGCCGAGCCCGTCGGCAGCGCCGGCACCTCGGTCACCGGCTGCGCGCAGACCGGGCAGGGCGCCCCGGCGTGCAGGTGGGCCCGCAGTGCCGCCGCCCGGTCGGCGGTCTGCGCCTCCTGGTAGGCGGTCCGGGCCGCTTCCAACTCCGCGCCGGCCCGCGCGGCGGCGGCCCGGGCCGATTCGAGCGCGGCCACCGCCGCGTCGTGGTCGGCGCCGGCCGAGTCCAGCGCGCCGGCCAGCGTCGCCGCCTCGCCGGCCACCTGCTTGCGCTCGGTGTGCGCCTGTTGCAACAGCCGCAGCGCCGCCGGGTCGCCGGCACCGGCCAGCTCGCCCCGGAGCTTCTCCTCGCGTTCCTCGGCCACCGTCACCGCCGCCGACGCCTCGATGGCCTCCGCCCGCGCGCCCGCGACCGCCTCGGCGACCACCGCCAGATCCCGGGGCGGCCGGACCCGGGCGAGTTCGGCGAGTTCGGCGTCGAGCGCGGCCAGCCCGCGTTCCGCCTCGGTCGCGGCGGTACGGGCGGCCCGGAGTTCGGGTACGGCCGCGTCGACCCCGCCGGCCAGTTCCCGCATCGCGTCAACCCGGGCGGTGGCGGTGGCCAGGGCGTCGTCGTCGATCCCGGTCAGCCCGTCGAGTACCCGGGCGACGGTCTCCAGCGCGGCGTCGGCCCGGCCGGCCCGGGCGGTGGCCCGCTTCTGCACCTCCTCGTAGACGCCGAGGCCGAGCAGGTTGACCAGGATCTGCTGCCGGGTCGCCGGTTTGGCGTGCAGGAAGTCCGCGAACTGCCCCTGCGGCAGCAACACGCAGCTGGTGAACTGCTCGTACGGCAGCCCGACCGCCTCCAGCACCGCCTCGTCCATCTCGGCCGGGGTGCCGGCGACCACCTCGCCGAGGTCGTCCGGGCTCAGCCCGGTGTCAAGTTTGGTCACGTCGAAGCCGGCCGGCATCAGTTGCAGGCCGGCGTTGCCGGTCTTGACGTTGCCCCGGCCGTCCCGCCGGACCACCCGGGTCGCCACGTAGCGGGCGCCGGCCGACTCGAAGACCAGTCGGACCCGGGCCTCGGCGGCCGACGGTGCCAGCGCGTTGGCGATGCCCCGGGCGCCGCCCCAGCGCGGTGCGGTGCCGTAGAGGGCGAAGCAGATCGCGTCGAGCACGCTGGACTTGCCCGACCCGGTCGGCCCGACCAGGGCGAAGAAGTCCGCGTCGGTGAAGTCGACGGTGGTGGCCTCCCGGAAGGCGGTGAAGCCGGCCAGGTCGAGCCGGAGCGGACGCACTATTAGGTCGCCTCCTCGTCCATCACGGTTTCGACGCCTCCTCGTAGAGTTCGTCGAAGAGTTCGCGTACCCCGTCGTCGGCCTGGCCCCGGCTGGTCAGGTAGTCGCCGAACAGCTCTCTCGGGGAACGGCCGGCCCGCTGGGCGGCCCGGGTCGCACCGGAGTTGGGCAGCAGTTCCGGGTCGATCCGGATCTCCAGGGCCCGGGGCAGCAACTCCTGCACCTCCTCACGCAGCCCGGCCCGGGGCGCCTCCCGGACGAGGACCCGCAGCCAGGCCGTGGAGTCGTCGATCCTGGCGAGTTCGGCCAGCGTGCCGCGTACGGTGCGCAGCGGCGCCGCCGCCGTGATCGGGACCTCCCGGACCCGGGCGGCGGTCCGGGTGGTCACCTCGACGATGCTGACCGAGGGCCGGTTCTCCTCCTCGCCGAAGTCGATCGGCAGCGGGCTGCCGCTGTAGCGGACGTGACACGGCCCGAGCACCTGCTGGGCCCGGTGCAGGTGACCCAGTGCCACGTAGTGCGCGCCGCCCGGAAAGACCGAGGCCGGTACGGCGTAGTTGAGCACCGTGTGCGCCTCCCGTTCACCGCCGCCGGTGCGGGCGCCGACCACCGTCATGTGCCCGGTGACCAGGTGCACCCGGTCGGGGGAGTCGAAGCCCTCGGTCAGCCGGGCGAGCACCCGCCCCACGTGGTCGGCGTACGTCTGCACCGCCTCGGCGGCGGTCAGCTCGTACATCTCGACGGCGCGGACCGCGTACCGCTGGGAGAGGAACGGCAGCGCGACCAGCCGCCACGCCTCGCCCCCGGCGGTGGTGCCGTCGATGATGTGCTCGGCCGGGTTGTCCCGGACGCTGCCCCGCAGCGCGATGCCGGCGGCCTCGGCCCACGGGCGCAGCGCGTCCAGGGCCGGGCCGTTGTCGTGGTTGCCGCCGATCGCGACGACCTGGGCCCCGGTGTTGCGCAGCGCGGAGAGGGCCCGGGTGACCAGCCGGGTCGCCTCCGGGGTCGGCGCCGCGGTGTCGTAGAGGTCACCGGCGACGATCACCAGGTCGGGGGACTCGGCCTTGGCGACCTCGACGAGCTGGGCGAGGGCGTCCCGGTGCTCGCCGATCCGGGACTGTCCCTTGAGGACCTTACCGACGTGCCAGTCGGAGGTGTGCAGGATCTTCACGGGCCGCCCGTAACTCTAGAAGGGGATGTCGTCGTCGGAGAGCGTTCCGGCCCGCCCGCCGACCACCGCGAACGGGTCGGCGGCCTGGGTGATCGAGCGGAGCGTCCCGGACGGGGCGGCGCCGGCCTCGGAGACCCGGGTCGCCCAGGCCGGGAAGGGGAAGTCCAGGCAGAGCGGTACCGGGATGTCCGGCTGGTTGACGAACATGGTGCCGGGCTTGGCGAGCAGCGCCCGCTGCCGCTGCGCGGCGGGGAGGAAGCCGTACTCCGGGCGGGACGCCTCGGCCGGGTCGAGCCGGCCCACCACCCGGATCGCCGAGTTGGTGACGATCCGCCGCTCCACCTCGCTGGCGGTCTGCTGCGCGCCGATCAGGATCACCCCGAGCGAGCGGCCCCGCTCGGCGATGTCCAGCAGCACCTCCTTGATCGGCGAGGACCCCTCCCGAGGGGCGTACTTGTTCAGCTCGTCGAGGACGACGAAGAGCAGCGGCTTGGCGGTGCCGGCCTTCTCCTTGCGCTCGAACTCGGTCTTCAGGGTCACCCCGACCACGAACCGCTGCGCCCGGTCCGGCAGGTTGTGCAGGTCGACCACGGTCACCTGCGCGCTCTCGCTGGTGTTCACGCTGTGCGGTCGGCGAGTGGCCAGATCTCCCCTGATCAGCCGGGCCAGGTCCTTCTTGCTGCCGATCAGCCGGCGGGCGAACGCGTTGACGGTGCCCATGTTGACCGCGCTGCCGGCCCACTCCGAGCGGGTCTCGTCGTCGGTGAGCTGCTCGACGACGTGGTCGACCAGGTCGGGGTAGGAGTTGATGCGTACCCCGTCGACGCTGACCCCGCCGTCGGCGGGCTGGGCGTACCGGGCCAGGTGGGCGGCGACCGAGTGCACGACCATGGTGTATTGCTGGCGCTCGTCGTCGGCGTCGGCGAAGACGTACGGCAGCAGGCGGTCGGCGCAGAACTCGGTGAGCGTCCAGTAGAAGCTGTCCACTCCGGAGAGTCGGCTGCTCACGTCCGGGGTGCCGGAGGAGTCGCCGGCCCGGGGCGGCGCGTAGACCCGGACGTCCGGGAACGCCCCGGCGTCCAGCCCCAACTTGGCGTACGTCTCGGTGGTGGGCCCGTCCAGCCGGCTGTTGGGGTGGTCGAGGAAGAGCAGGTCCTCGCCCTTGACGTTGAAGATCAGTGCCTTGGCGTTCACCGCGTCGCCGCCGAGCACCCCGGAGCGGAAGACCGAGTAGAGCAGGAAGGTGGCGAAGCTGGTCTTGGTGGCCACCCCGGAGATGCCGGAGATCGACACGTGTGCGCCCCGGGAGCCGTCCAGGAAGTCGGCGTTGAGGAAGACGGGTACGCCGTCCCGGCCGATCCCCATCGGCACCCGGCGTTCCATCCGGTCGAAGTGCAACGCCGCCGACCGGGCCTCGCCCTCGGCCCGGTAGACCACCGCGCCGGGCGACGGCGGCACGTAGAACTCCGGGTCGACCCGGGTGGTGGTGATCTCGGCCGCCTCCTGGACCATCGCCGGCAGGGTGCCGTCGGCGATGGCGAAGACGTCGGAGTCGAACTGTGCGCCCTCGTGCCGGGCCCGGACCTGGGTGACCACTCCGGCGATGGTGACCGGCTCCCGGTCGGGCAGCTCGCGCCGGGTCACCACCACGTCGTCGAGCTGGAGGTAGCTGCCCGGGTGGACGGCCGTCCAGAACTGCAACGGGGTGGCGTCGGCGGTGCCGAGCACCCGGCCGACCTCGGTGCCCGGACCCTCGGGTGGGCTGTCGGTCACCGCGCGACTCCGGTCGGTGTCGCCCCGGTCGCCGTCGGCCCGGTCAGGGTAGGAATCTGGTCAAGACACACGAGTCGCATCCTGCCTCACTAGTACGACACCGTGCCACGCGGCGCGGCGGGAACGCCCGAGGGAGCATCCCGTGGCCGCCGGGTTCGTCCCGTGGTCGGTCGTACACGGCTGCTTTGCGCCACCTTAACCAGATCTTGGCGGTCCGCTCCCGGTGTCCGGCTAGCCTCCTGCGCCATGATGACCCTCAATCCGCCCACCGGCCGGGGCAACACGCCGGCACCGGTCCCGCGCGCCACCGGCCGGCGCCGGCGTACCCCGGCCGTCGTGGCCCTGCTGCTGGCCGTGGCCGCCGGTGCCGGAAGTGCCGTCACCGCCGAGCCCGCTCCGGCCGCCGCCGAGCCGGGCCGGGTGCACGTCTCGGCGAACTTCGACAACGGCGCGCTGCCGGCCGGCTGGCGGGCGGTCGACGGCACCTGGCGGGTGCAGAACGGCCGGCTGTACGGCACCTCGGCCAGCTCCAGCCAGAACAACAAGATCACATTTGGGGCGTACCTGGAGCACTTCCGCTTCGAGGCGACCGTACGCTTCGAGTCCGTGACCGCGAGCACCCGCTGGGCCGCGCTCGGCCTCGACGTACCGGCCACCGGGGCGACCCCGTGGTGGATCGCCACCATGCGCAGCGGCAGCACCGCCGCCAACGGGCTGGAGTTCGCCGAGCGCACCACCGGCAACGCCTGGAACGTGACGAACACCGCCGCCGCGCCGACCGCCGCCGGCACCGGCCGGGACGTCCGGGTCGCCATCGAGGTCTACGGCAGCCAGGCCCGGTGGTCCTTCGACGGCCGGGAGATCCTCCGGACCGGCAGCCTGCGCCGCTCCGGCACGGCCGGTCAGGCGCTCTTCGTCAACGGCGCCACCGTCTCCTTCGACGACGTCCGGATCACCGAGCTGGCCCCGAGCCCCCTGCTCCGGCGGCCGGGCGGCCCGGTCGCGGTGATCGCCCACCGGGGCGCCTCGGCGGCGGCGCCGGAGAACACCCTGGTCGCCCAGGATCTGGCCCGCCGGGGCGGCGCGGACTGGATCGAGAACGACGTGCAGCCGAGCAGCGACGGCGTCCCGTTCGTGCTGCACGACTCGACGGTGGACCGCACCACCGACGGCACCGGCGCGATCCGCTCGCTGACCAGTACCCGGCTCAAGACGCTGGACGCCGGCTCCTGGTTCGCCCCGCAGTTCGCCGGGACCCGGATGCCGACCCTGGCCGAGCAGTTGGCGGATCTGCGTACCAAGGGCGGTCGGCTGGTGCTGGAGATCAAGGGCGCGCACAGCCGGGCCGAGGTGTCCCGGATCGTCCAGGTGGTCCGCGAGCAGCAGATGACCGAGCGGGTACTGGTGCAGAGCTTCGAGGTGGACGTGCTGCGGTACACCCGCGAACTCGCCCCGGAGCTGCCGCTCGGGCTGCTCCGCAGCACCCTGGACGCGGATCCGGTGGCCATCTCGGCGTCGCTCGGCCTGGCCACCTACAACCCGTCGTCGGCGGCCCTGCTCAGCCGGCCGGCGATCGTCGGCAACCTGCACCGGGCCGGGATCGCGCTGATGGTCTGGACGGTGGACACCCCGACCGGCTGGCGGCAGCTCGACGACCTGGGCGTGGACGGGATCATCACCAACCGCCCGGCCGAACTCGTCACCTGGAACGCCGGCCAGAACTAGGCCCGTCCGGCGGGCGCCCCGGCGGTCACGCACCAGCCGGGGCACCCGCCGGAGGCTCGCGGCAACGGACGACCGGTCCGGACCGGCAGCCGGCGCCGGCCGGAGGCTCAGCTTCGGGCGTACCGGAGCAGCAGCTCGTCCCCGGCGGCCAGGACGTGCCGCAGCGACATCCCGTGCGGTGTGGTGGTCGGCCCGGCGGTGATCCGCCCGGCGCCCGGACCCGTCAGCATCGGCGCGACCGTCAGGCAGACCTCGTCGACCAGCCCGGCGGCGGTCAGCGAGCCGAACAGGTGTGGGCCGCCCTCGCTGAGCAGTTGCCGGTGCCCCCGGCGGTGCAGCTCGGCCAGCCCGGCGGCCAGGTCGACCTGCTCGTCACCCCGGCGCACCAGGTCGGCGACGTCGGCGAGCCCCGGCGGGGCCTCGGCCCGCTCGGCGGTCACCACCACCGGCCGGACCGGGGCGTCCGCGAAGGCCGCCGAGGACGGGTCGAGGTTCAGTGCCCGGGAGACCACGACCAGGGTCGGGTACTCGGCCAGCCCGTGCTCCCGGCGCCAGGCGCGGCGCCGCTCGTCCAGTTTCAGCGCCCGGTACGCCTCGTGCCGCAGCGTGCCGGCGCCGACCAGCAGCGCGTCGCAGACCATCCGGAGCAGTCCGAAGACACGCTTGTCCGGCGCGCTGGACAGCCCGGCGGAGTGGCCGTCCAGTTCCACCGCACCGTCGATGCTGGCGACGAAGTTCATCCGCAGGTGTGGCCGCTCGACCCGGGGATAGAGCGCGATCAGCGCCGGGTCGTCCAGGGCTGCCGCCACCGGGTCAGGCCACAACCGGGTTATTCCGACATTACCGGTCATTCGCTGGCCGGACCGGTGACCGGAGGGACGGGTACGGGGGTACGGTGCTGGCAGTCGCACCAGTTGCGGCCCCGGCAGTCGTCGTGCCTGTCGTCCCGGCAGGCTCGGCAGATCATGCCGGTAAGCCTATGCCGAGAGGGTGGGAGACCGATGCGCCGTCAGATCTTCCAGCTCAAGGTGTCGCTCGCCGACGTCACACCGCCGGTCTGGCGGCGGGTGCTGGTGCCGGGCGGCTACACCCTGGACCGGGTGCACCGGGTGTTCCAGTCCGTACTGGGCTGGCAGAACTGCCACCTGCACTCGTTCGACATCGGCGGGGTCCAGTACGGCGTACCGGACCCGGAGGGGGAGCTGACGCTCCGCGACGAGCTGGACACCCGGCTGGACGCGGTGGCGACCAAGGGCGGACGGTTCCTCTACACGTACGACTTCGGCGACTGGTGGGAACACGACGTGACCGTCGAGGACGTCTTCGGCGCCGATCCCGACGAGCGGTATCCGGTCTGCTCCGCCGGGGCGGGTGCCTGCCCACCGGAGGACGTCGGCGGTCCGTTCGGCTACCGGCAGTTCCTCGTGGCGATGGCCGACCCGGGGCATCCGGAGCACGAGTCGCTGCGGAACTGGCTCGGCCGGTCCTTCGATCCGTCGACTTTCGACCCGG
Source organism: Plantactinospora endophytica (assembly GCF_016862915.1). GTDB lineage: Bacteria > Actinomycetota > Actinomycetes > Mycobacteriales > Micromonosporaceae > Plantactinospora > Plantactinospora endophytica. The sequence continues at coordinate 343,265 of NZ_BONW01000005.1, forward strand.
GCCGGGCGAGCACCCTGGCCCGCTGGCTGAGCTGACCCGGGTACGCCCCGGGCGGTAGCCGGTCCCCGATCACAGGTCCCCGGCGGCGGGCCGGGTGGGATCCCGGAAATCGCCGGTCGGGGTCCCTGGAACCACTGTGGATCGGCCGGTCGCCGACCGTCTTCCCGTACGATCTCGGGCCGGTCCGGCCACCCGCCGGTCGGCCGGAGGTTGGCGCGCTCGTTACCTCGGGGATAACGCCCGCTTTGCGGGTGAGTGACCCAGCGCCGACGGTAACGAAATGGGAACGCTCCCATCCGCCCATTGACACCCCCGAAACGCCCCGGCAATCTCATGGGAGCGCTCCCGGCGATTTGTGGCCCAGGCCACAGAACCGCCGCTGGAGCCGTCGGACCGAATCCCCATCGACCGGCGCCGGGCCGACCGCCCGGCGCCGGTCGGCGGGCGGAAACACCCGCACCAGAGACCGGAACACCGGGGCACCCACCACCAGCAGCACCGTTCGGACACACGAATCTCCGCCACCACCACACCACGAGTTACCCACCTGAGAGGGGTCAGGGATGAGCGTCATCAGGCGCCGGCTCCGCACCGTCGCGGTCGCCGCGCTCGCCGCGGGCGTGGCTCTCGGCAGCACGGCGTGCAGCAAGAGCGACAACGAGGGGTCCACCGGCGAAGGGGGACAGGTCAAGCTGGTTCTGCAGACCTTCTCGAACTTCGGTTACGACCAGGCGATCAAGGACTTCGAGGCCGCCAACCCGAACATCAAGGTCGAGCACCAGAAGATGGGCGAGCTGCGCGACTTCCAGCCGAAGCTGGTGCAGTGGCTCGCGGCGGGCAGCGGCGCGGGCGACGTGGTCGGGCTCGAAGAGGGCGTGCTGCTGGGGTACGTGCAGAACCACGACAAGTTCGCCAACCTGCTCGACCTCGGGGCCAGCGACCTGAAGAGCGGCTTCCCGGAGTGGAAGTGGAACAACGCCCTCACCCCGGACGGCAAGAAGCTGATCGGGCTCGGCACCGACGTGGGCGGCCTGGCCATGTGCTACCGCAAGGACCTCTTCCAGCAGGCCGGTCTGCCGACCGACCGCACCGAGGTGTCGAAGCGGATGAGCACCTGGCAGGACTACATCGCGCTGGGCAAGGAGTTCAAGGCCAGCGGCAAGGCCAAGGCCGCCTGGCTGGACAGCGCCACCAGCCTGATGCAGCCGCACGTCATGCAGAACTCCGAGACGTTCTTCTTCGACAAGGACAACAAGTTCATCGGCGAGACCAACCCGATCGTCAAGCAGACCTGGGACATGGGCCTGCAGATGGCGGCCGACGGCCTGACCGCCAAGGCGCAGCGCTGGAGCGCCGACTGGGACGCCGCCTTCAAGAACTCGGCGTTCGCCACCATCCCGTGCCCGTCCTGGATGACCGAGGGTGTGATCGCCCCGAAGTCCGGCCCGGCGAACTCCGGCAAGTGGGACATCGCCAACATCCCCGGCGGTGGCGGTAACTGGGGCGGCTCCTACCTGGCGGTGCCGGCGCAGACCAAGCACCCGAAGGAGGCGTACCTGCTGGCCAAGTACCTGACCAGCAAGGAGGGCCACCTGGCCGCGTTCAAGGAGGCCGGGGCCATGCCGTCCGACATCGCGGGCATCGAGGACCCGGCGTTCAAGGACAAGAAGAGCGAGTACTTCAGCGGCGCGCCGACCGGGCAGATCTTCGGCGACAGCGTCAAGAACATGAAGCCGGTCTTCCTCGGCGCCAAGCACCAGCAGATCTGGGAGACGGTGGTCGAGCCGCAGATGCAGGCGGCCGAGCGGGGCCAGGTCAGCTCCGACGCCGGCTGGAAGAAGGCGATGGACGAGGCCAAGAAGCTGACCAGCTGAGTCGACCGGTGACCTGCCGTTCCCACGGGCGAGCAGTGCCCGTGGGCCGGCGGCGGTGCCCACACCCGAGGAGGGTGTGGGCACCGCCGCGAGGTCACCGGCTGGCCCACCTCCCCGGAAGGACCCCGCAATGAGCTCTGCTGTCGGCGCGGCACCACCACGGCACGCTGCCACGCCACCCACCCCGGAACCCACGCACCGCCGCCGGTCGTACCGGCTCGGTCGGTGGGACATCAAGTACTCCCCGTACCTCTACGTCGCCCCGTTCTTCATCCTCTTCGGGGTCTTCGGCCTCTTCCCGGTCCTCTACACGGTCTACGTCTCGCTCTTCGAGTACGACCTGCTCAGCGGCACCAAGGAGTACGTCGGGCTGGAGAACTACCGGGTCCTGCTGGACGACGCCCAGTTCTGGAACGCCGCCTACAACACCTTCGGCATGTTCGTGCTCAGCACCGTGCCGCAGCTCGTCGTGGCGCTGATGATCGCCAACCTGCTGAACCGGCAGATGCGGGCCCGCACGCTGTTCCGGATGGGAATCCTGATCCCCAACATCACCTCGGTGGCCGCGGTCGGCATCATCTTCGCGCTGATCTTCGCCGACCGGTACGGCCTGGTGAACTGGCTGCTCGGCACCGTCGGCATCGACCCGGTCGCCTGGCGGGACAACCGGTACGCCTCCTGGTTCGCGATCGCCTTCATGGTCGACTGGCGGTGGACCGGCTACAACGCGCTGATCTACCTGGGTGCGATGCAGGCGATTCCCCGGGACCTCTACGAGTCGGCGTCGCTGGACGGCGCCTCCACCTGGCGGCAGTTTTGGAAGATCACGGTTCCGCTGATCCGGCCGACCATCCTCTTCACGATCATCATCTCGACCATCGGTGGCCTACAGATCTTCACCGAGCCCCTGATGTACGGCTTCGGGCTGATCCGCGGCGGCGCCTCGAACGAGTTCCAGACGCTGGCGATGTACATCTACGAACGGACCTTCACCGGCAACTTCGAGTACGGGTCCGGCGCCGCGATGTCCTGGCTGCTCTTCCTGATGATCGTCGTCTTCGCCCTGATCAACTTCGCGATGGTCCGCCGCTCGGTCAAGGGGGAGCAGAAGTGACCACCATGCAGACCCTGCCCCGTACGGTGACCCCGGCGCCACAGCCGCCCCGCCGACGCCGCCGGGCCGCGCCCGGAGCCCGGCTCTGGGAGGCCAGCCCGCTGACCTACCTCGCGCTGGTGATCGGTTCCATCCTGTCGGTCTTCCCGATCGTCTGGTCGTTCATCATCGCCTCCCGGGACAACAGCGCGGTCTACGAGATGCCGCCCACCCCGGGTGGAAAGCTCTTCGAGAACATCGACCGGATGCTGGCCAACGAGGACGCCGCGTTCCTCTACGGCCTGGTCAACTCGGCCGTGGTCTCCTCCGTGGTGACCATCTCGGTGATCTTCTTCTCCACCCTGGCCGGCTTCGCCTTCGCCAAGCTCAGGTTCCGGGGCAGCAACGCCCTGCTGCTGGTGATCATCCTGACCATGATGGTCCCGACCCAGCTCGGCATCATCCCGCTCTACCTGATGATGGTGGAGCTGGGCTGGACCGGCACCCTCCAGGCGGTCATCGTGCCGTTCCTGGTGCAGGGCTTCGGGGTCTTCATGATGCGCCAGTACGCCATGTCCGCGGTCAGCGACGAGCTGATCGAGGCGGCCCGGCTCGACGGCTGCTCCACCTGGCGGGTCTACTGGAACGTGGTGCTGCCGGCACTGCGCCCGGCGGCGGCCGTACTCGGGCTGCTGACGTTCATGCAGACCTGGAACGAGTTCCTCTGGCCGTTCGTCGTGCTCACTCCCGACACGCCGACCGTGCAGTACTCGTTGAAGATCCTTTCGTCCGGCCTCTACCAGACGGATTATGTAGCTCTGTTCGCCGGCACCGCGCTGGCGACCCTGCCGCTGCTGATCGTGTTCATCATCTTCGGCCGCCAGATCATCGGCGGCATCATGGAAGGCGCCGTCAAGTCGTGAGCAACTCCACGAGCCCACAATCCATCCAACTGCTCGAGGAGGGTGAAGGCGCGACCTTTCCCCCCGGCTTCGTCTGGGGCGCGGCCACCGCGGCCTACCAGATCGAGGGGGCGGTGCACGAGGGCGGTCGAAGCGCATCGATCTGGGACACCTTCAGCCACACCCCGGGGCGGGTCCTGCACGGGCACACCGGGGACGTCGCCTGCGACCACTACCACCGGTACCGGGACGACGTGAAGCTGATGGCCGAGCTGGGGCTGAAGGCGTACCGGCTGTCGGTGGCCTGGCCCCGGATCCAGCCGGACGGGCACGGGCCGGGCAACCAGGCCGGGCTGGACTTCTACCGGCGGCTCGCCGACGAGCTGCTGGAACACGGCATCGAGCCGTGGGTCACCCTCTACCACTGGGACCTGCCGCAGGCGATCGAGGACGCCGGCGGCTGGCCCAACCGGGACACCGCCGCCCGGTTCGCCGAGTACGCCGAGCTCACCCACGCCGCCCTCGGCGACCGGGTACAACACTGGATCACCCTGAACGAGCCGTGGTGCTCGGCCTTCCTCGGCTACGGCTCCGGCGTGCACGCGCCGGGGCGTACCAATCCGGGCGAGGCGGTGCGGGCGGCGCACCACCTGATGCTCGGGCACGGCCTGGCGACCCGGGCCATCCGGGCGGCCCGGCCGGACGCCGAGGTCGGCATCACCCTCAACCTGTACGCGGTCTCCCCGCAGACCTCCTCGGACGGCGACGCCGACGCGGCCCGCCGGATCGACGGGCTGGCCAACCGGATCTTCCTGGACCCGGTGCTGCGCGGCAGCTACCCGTCGGACGTCGTCGCCGACCTGGCGGCGGTGACCGATCTCGGTCACGTCCGGGACGGCGACCTGGAGACCATCTCCACCCCGATGTCGTTCCTCGGCATCAACTACTACAGCCGGCACGTGGTCGCCGCCCCGGTCGAGGGTGTCGAGCCGGAGCCGTACTGGCGGGCCCAGTCCTGCTGGCCCGGCAGCGAGCAGGTCCGGTTCGTCACCCGGGGTGTCCCGGTGACCGACATGAACTGGGAGATCGACGCGCCCGGGCTCACCGAGACCCTCCAGCGGGTGCACCGGGACTACCCGGAACTGCCGCTCTACATCACCGAGAACGGTTCCGCCTTCGTCGACGAACTGGTGGACGGCCGGGTCGACGACGCCGACCGGCTGGGCTACTTCGAGGCGCACCTGCGGGCCTGCCACACGGCGATCGGCTCCGGAGTGCCGCTGCGGGGCTACTTCGCCTGGTCACTGCTTGACAACTACGAGTGGGCGTGGGGCTACACCAAGCGCTTCGGCATGGTCTACGTCGACTACGAAAGCCAGCGCCGGATTCCCAAGTCAAGCGCCAGGTGGTATGCCGACGTGATCCGACGTAACGGTTTGGCCGCACAATAGGCGTGGTCAGCCAGTATTGGGGGTGCCCGGCACCGACCCGCACGGGATCGGTGCCGGACACCCGACGTCGGAGGGACAGACGATGACAACCCAGCGCACCCGCTCGCTCGGGCGGCCCACCCTGGACGCGGTCGCCGCCCGCGCCGGAGTGGGGCGGGGCACCGTGTCCCGCGTCGTCAACGGTTCACCCCAGGTCAGCCCGGAAGCCCGGGCGGCGGTGCAGCGGGCCATCGCCGAGCTGGGCTACGTGCCCAACCGGGCGGCCCGGGCCCTGGTGACCCAGCGGACCGACTCGGTGGCTCTGGTGGTCTCCGAGTCGGAGGAGCGGGTCTTCGGCGAGCCGTTCTTCGCCGGCATCGTCCGGGGGATCAGCTCCGCACTGCTGGAGACGCCGATGCAGCTCTGGCTGGCGATGGCGCAGTCGCCGGCCGAGCGGGAGCGGGTCGAGCACCACCTGACGAACCAGCACGTGGACGGGGTACTCCTGCTCTCGCTGCACGACGCCGACCCGCTGCCCACCCTGCTGGAGCAGCGCGGGCTGCCGACCGTGCTCGGCGGCCGGCCGGCCCGGATGCTGGGCGACCCGGCCGGGGCGTACTTCGTCGACGTGGACAACGCCGGCGGTGCCCGGCAGGCGGTCGAACACCTGGTCGGCCAGGGGCGCAAGCGGGTGGCGACCATCGCCGGCCCGCAGGACATGGGCGTCGGCGTGGCCCGGCTCACCGGCTACCAGGACGCGGTACGCGAGAGCGGCGGACACGTCAACGACGCCATGATCGCGTACGGCGACTTCAGCGAGACCAGCGGCGCGGCGGCGATGCGCCGGCTGCTGGACAGTTGCCCCGATCTCGACGCGGTCTTCGTCGCCTCGGACCTGATGGCCTGCGGCGCGTTGCGGGCGCTGCGCGACGCCGGTCGGCGGGTGCCCGAGGACGTGGCGGTGGTGGGCTTCGAGGACGCCCCGATCGCCCGGCAGACCGAGCCCCCGCTGACCACGGTCTTCCAGCCGATGGAGGAGATGGGCCGGCAGATGGCCCGGCTGCTCGTCGCGCGGATCCGGCGGGAGGAGCGCGAGGTGCCGTACGTGCTGCTCGACACCCACCTGGTGCACCGCCACTCCGGCTGAGCCGGTGGGGCGGCCGGGCTGCGGGCCCGGCCCTCCCGCCCCGCAGCGCCGTCCGTCGTCGCGCGGCGGAGGACGGCCGGATTCGGAGTCCCGCCCGCAGTGCGGGCCGGCCCGGCCGCATCTCGTCGGCTGGTGTCTCAGTCGCCGGTCCAGCGTCGCGTCTCGTCCGGCCGCATCTCGTTCCGCTGCATCTCGTCCGGCTGGAGTCTCAGTCGGCGGTCCAGCGCCGTAGTTCGCGGCGGGCCAGCGCGGCCCGGTGCACCTCGTCCGGACCGTCGGCCAGCCGCAGGGTACGGGCACCGGCCCAGAGCGCGGCCAGTGGCGTGTCCTGGCTGACCCCGGCCCCGCCGTGTGCCTGGATCGCCTTGTCGATCACCCACTCCGCCATTGCCGGAGTTACGATCTTGATCGCCTGGATCTCGGTGTGCGCCCCCTTGTTGCCGACCGTGTCCATCAACCAGGCCGTCTTGAGCACCAGAAGCCGGGCCTGCTCGATCCGGACCCGGGACTCGGCGATCCAGTCCTGCACCACGCCCTGCTCGGCCAGCGGCCGGCCGAACGCGACCCGCCCGGCCGTACGCCGGCAGAGCAGTTCGAGGGCGCGTTCGGCCATCCCGACCAGGCGCATGCAGTGGTGGATCCGGCCCGGCCCGAGCCGCGCCTGGGCGATCGCGAACCCGTCCCCGGGCCCGCCGATCAGATGGTCCGCCGGCACCCGTACGCCGTCGAAGCTCACCTCGGCGTGGCCGCCGTGCGCGCCGTCGGAGTAGCCGAAGACGGTCAGGCCCCGGTGCACCGTGACCCCCGGGGTGTCCCGGGGCACCAGCACCATGCTCTGCTGCCGGTGCCGGGGCGCGTCCGGATCGGTCTTGCCCATCACGATGAAGATCCCGCAGCGCGGGTCCATCGCCCCGGTCGACCACCATTTCCGGCCGGTGACGACGTACTCGTCGCCGTCCCGTTCGATCCGGGTGGCGATGTTGGTGGCGTCGGAGGAGGCGACCTCCGGCTCGGTCATGCAGAACGCCGAACGCAGTTCGCCGTCGAGCAGCGGGCGCAGCCAGCGGTCCTGCTGCGCCGGGCTGCCGAAGTCGACGAGCAGCTCCATGTTGCCGGTGTCCGGGGCGGCGCAGTTGAGCGCCTCCGGGGCCAGGTGCGGGCTGCGGCCGGTCAGCTCGGCCAGCGGCGCGTACTGGAGGTTGGTCAGGCCGGCGCCGTACTCGGGATGCGGCAGGAAGAGGTTCCACAGGCCGCGTTGCCGGGCCTCGGCCTTCAACTTGCCCACGACCGGCGGACGGTGCCACGGACCGGTACCGGTCGCCGGGTCGGCCGCGGCGGCGACCTGCTCGGCGTACACGGCCTCGGCCGGCAGGATCCGGTCGGTCAGGAAGTCGTGCAGCGCCTCGTGCAGCTCGGCGGTGCGCGCGTCGAACCCGAAGTCCATCGATGCTCCTCGGCGGTTCAGCTCGGCGGTGTCAGCGGTGTCTGCGCTATCTGCGGTGTCAGCGATGTCGGCGGTGGGCACGTCCGGTCGGCGCCGGTGCGGGGGACGGGCCGGGGTCAGACCCGGCGGAACGCGGCCAGCCCGTACGCGACCAGCGGGTCGACCAGGGCGCCGATCCGGTCGAAACCCTCGCCGACGGTCTGCCCGAGGGTGTGCCGGTAGTGGATCCCCTCGCAGATCACGGCGAGCTTGAAGCAGCCCAGCGCCACGTGCCAGTCCAGCGGACCGACGTCGACGTCGCTGCGGGCCGCGTACCGGTCGAGCAGTTCGGCGCCGGTGGGGAAGCCGGCGCGCGGCCCGAGCCCGTCGGCGACCGGGTTGTCGTCGGCCGCGTCGGAGTCGCCGAGCACGTCCCAGTACGTCAGCAGCAGGCCGAGGTCCGCGAGCGGATCACCGAGGGTGGCCATCTCCCAGTCGAGTACCGCCCGGATCGCCACCGTGCCGGTTGCCGACCCGTCGGCCCCGGTCGGCAGCCGGTCGCCCTGGTTCGCCGGCCCGACGCCGCCCAGGCTCACCGCCACGGTGCCAATCTCCGGCCCGCCGTCCCGGGTCGGCGGCTCGCAGACGGCGATCAGGTTGTCCAGCCGGTAGTCGCCGTGCACGATCCGCCCGGCGTTGCGGCCGTCCGGCGCGGACGCGGCCAGCCGTTCGCGCAACTCGTCGATCCGGGGCAGCGGTCGGCTGCGGGACCGGTCGAGCTGGCCGCCCCAGCGGCGTACCTGCCGGGCCAGGAAGCCCTCCGGCCGGCCGAAGTCGGCCAGCCCGACGGCGGCCGGGTCGACGGTGTGCAGGGTGGCCAGCACGTCCATCATGACCAGCGCCAGCTCCCGGCGCTGGGCCGGCGTCAGCGGGTCCGTCTGGCTCCGGTTCCGGTAGACCACCCCGGGCACCCGTTCCATCAGATAGAACGGCGCTCCGAGTACCGTCTCGTCGGCGCAGTGCAGCAGGGTCGCCGGCACCGGCACCCCGGTCGGGGCCAGCGCGGAGATCACTTGGAACTCCCGGCCCATGTCGTGCGCGGTGGCCAGCACGTGCCCGAGCGGCGGCCGGCGGAGCACGAACTCCCGCTCTCCGGCCTGCACCAGATAGGTGAGGTTGGACCTGCCGCCGGCGATCAACTCCGCCCGGAGCGGGCCGGTCAGCAGGTCGGGCCGGTGCGCCGCGAGGTGTCCGGCCAGCCGGTCGAGGTCGAGCCCGGACGGCGATCCGGAGGGTGGCTCAGGCCGGACGGCGGTGGCCGGCGGATCGGTCATCCGGACAGTTGATGGCATCTGGGTCGTCCAGTCAACCCCGGTCCGCGCCGGGCCGGTCCGGCCCCGAGCGAGTCAGGCGCACCCGGGCACAGGTCGGATCGGCTGGCGTTCGTGGTCCTGGCCGGTGCCCACGTCGCCGGGCAGGAGCGGATCGGGACTGACCGATCCGGGCAGGTCGAGGTAACGGTCGAGCGGCTGTCCTGCGGACGGCAACCGGGACAGCACGGTACGTCTTCCGGGTGAACACGGGTTGTTGCTGTCGGGACATGCTGCGGCAACAGGGGCGAAATGGTCATGCGGCAGCCTGGTTGACAGCTCGCCGGCGGAACGCGCGCCGGTCCGCCGACGGAGGGGACGGACATGTTGCTGAGGGTTCGGGTGACCCTGCCGGATCGACCCGGAACGCTCGGTCAGGTCGCCCGCACACTGGGCGTCGCAGGTGCCGACATCGTTCAGGTGGTGGTGTTGGAGCGGCTCGGCGGCCGGGCCGTGGACGACTTCACGGTGGTCTGGCCCGGCGCGTCCCGGGTCGACCGGCTCTGTGCCGGGCTCGGCGCCATCCCCGGGGTACGGGTGAACGGCATGTGGCGGGCGATCGGCGCGCCGAACGGTGGGGGACAGGACGCCGAACTGCTCGCCCAGATCGCCGCGAACCCGGCCGACGGGCTGGCCACGCTTGTCGACGCGGTACCCGGGCTGCTGGCCGCCGACTGGGCCGCCGCTGCGGTCGTACCGGCGGACTGGGCGGCCCGTACCGGGATGGGCGCGGGAACGGTCCGGGGCAGCGGCGCACCGGCGGTGGCGTACGCGAGCTGGCGGGCACCGAGCCCGCTCCAGCTTCCCGAGGTGACCCCGTTGCGGGCCCGGTCGCTGAACGGGCCGGCGGGCACCCACTACGCGGTCGCCCCGTTCGGCCGGGCCGGACTGGTGCTGATGCTGGCCCGGGTGGACGGCGACGGGCTGAGTGCGGCCGGGTTCCACGTCACCGAGGTGGACCGGATCGCCCAACTGGTCCGGGCCGCCGCGACCATTCTCGGCGACCGGCTCGACCTGGTCAGTGCGCCTCCGGTGCCGCTCGATCCGGCGGCGGACGAACCGGCCCCGGTGACCTCACCGGTGGCGGTACCGGCCACCACCGCCGCCACGGCGTCGACGTCCGGTCCGACGGCGGCGGCCCCGGCAACCGGCCCGGCCGGCGCGCCGGGGATGACCGTGGCGATGACCTCCGGAGCCGCCGTGGCTCCGGTACGTCCGTCGGCGCTCGGCCCGACGGCCGGGCGGCTGCCGGCGATCATGACCCGTCACGGCTGAGCAACCGGCGGGTAACAGCGGACGGGCAGGCTGGACCAGGGAAGGAGTTCAGATGACACTGTGGCGGATCAGGGCGACGGTGGCCGACCGGCCGGGATTCCTCTCCGTGCTCACCGCGAGCCTGGCGCTGCGCGGGGTGAACATCCTCACCGTCCAGGTGCACACCACCGAGGCGGGGGCGGTCGACGACTTCCTGGTCGACGCGCCGGCCGAGTTGACCGCAACGGACCTGGTCGAGGCGGTGGAGCGCGGGCGTGGCCGGAACTGCTGGGTGGCCCGTAGCGAGGCGCAGGGGCTGGCCGACCAGCCGACCCGGGCGCTCGGCCTGGCCAGTCGGCTGGTGCGCGACCCGGACGCCCTCGGCGAGTCGCTGCGCAGCCTGCTCAACGCGGACGCGGTCACCTGGCGGCCGGTCGGCGCTCCGGACGGTGCCGGGCACGCCGAAAAGACGATGCGGCTGCCCGACCCGTCCGGCGGGTGCTTCGAGGTGTTCCGGACGGCCCCGACCTTCACCCCGGCCGAGTACGCCCGCGCCCAGGCGCTGGTCGACCTGGCCGGCGCGGTGGCCCGGCAGGCCGCCGACCGGGTGACCCTGGTGCTGCCGGACGGCGCCGAGCTGACCGTACGGCCGGCGGTGCCGCACGACCTGCCGCTGGTGGTGGCGATGCACGGGCGCTGTTCGGCGCGGAGCCTGCACCGGCGCTATCCGGCACGCGGCGGCGCCACGCCGGAGCGGCTCGGCCGGCTGCTCGCCCCGGCCCACGGGGTCACCCTGCTGGCGCTGGCCGCCGGCCCGGACGGTGAGCCCGAGCGGGTGGTGGCGATGGCGAACCTGGCCGCCGAGGGAGTGCTGGCCGAGTTCGCCCTGCTGGTCGAGGACGGCTGGCAGCGCCGTGGCCTGGGCAGCGCGCTGGTGCGCCGCCTGGTGGGGTACGCCACCCGGGCCGGCCACGCCGCGCTGCTCGCGCACACCGGAGCCGACAACGTGGGGATGCTGCGCATCCTGGACCGGCTGTACCGGCCGGGTGCGGTCGACCGGGACGGCAGCCTGCTGACCGTGACGGTGCCACTGGCCGATCGGCTGGCTGCCCCGGTTCCGCTGGCCGATCGGCAGGCCGCCCAGGCGTCCGGCCACGAGACTCCCGCCGCCGTCTTCGAGGCGTAGCGGCGCGGCACAGACCCGGCGGTCCGGTCCTGGTTCGGGACCGGGCCCCGGAACCCGCCTGACTGGGGCGAGATGGGAGGGGTCCCTCCGGTAGGACGGCCGGAGGGGCCCCTTTCCCGTGCCGGTGCCGCCCGGTCGCCGATCCGGCCAGCCATCTGGTGGTCGGTCACCGGCCCGGCCATCGACCAGCAGTCCGGCGCCCGCTCAGCGAACCGGTGGCCGGCCGGCGGTCAGCGAACCGGCGGCCGGCCGATCGGCGGTCAGGTGGTCGGGTAGCTGTTGTAGTCCGGGAAGTTGCCGTACAGCCGGGGGGCGGCGGAGTTGACGGTGACCGCCTGCACCAGCAGGTCGCCGCCGACGAAGGCACCCTTCCAGGAGGCGCCCCGGCCACCGAACGGCTCGTCCCGGTCGCCCCGGGAGCGGGGCTTGTTGATGCCCACCTTGAACGCCTGGAGGTCGACCGCGAGCTTGGCCGCCTCGTCCTCGTCGTCGCAGGCGAGGCTGGCCACCAGGGCGCCGTTGCTGGCGTTCATCGCGGCCAGCAGTTCGTCTTCGGTGTCCACCACCACGATGGTGTCGACCGGCCCGAACGGCTCGGTGTGCATCAGCCGGGACCGGCCGGGCGGGGCGAGCAGCACCGACGGGGCCACGTACGCCGAGGTGTCCTGCCCGTCGAGGAACGGTGCGCCGTCCAGCCGACCCCGGTAGAGCGGCACCGCGCCGCCCCGGACCGCCTCGTCCACCTTGCGGCGCAGTTCGTCGGCCTTGACGCCGCTGATCAGCGGGCCGAAGTCGAGTTCGGGCAGCGGGTCGCCCGAGGTCCAGCTCTCGTCCACGGCCAGCGGGTGCCCGAACCGGATCGAGCGGACCACCGGCAGGTACATGTCGAGGAACTGGTCGACCAGATCCCGCTGCACCACGAAGCGCGGGTACGCGGTACAGCGCTGCTTGCCGTACTCGAAGCCCTTCCTGAGGTGCTTGGCGAGGTTGTCCCAGCCGGAGAAGTTCCAGATGCCCCAGGCGTTCAGCCCCTCCTGCTCGATCATGTGCCGCTTGTCGGTGTCGAGCAGTGCGGCGGCCACCTTGCCGCCGTTGGAGCGCCCGCCGACGAAGGCCACCGCGCCGATCTCGGGCGCCCGGACCAGCACCTCGGAGAGTTCCTCGCCGCTGCCGCTGAGCAGGGTGGCCGGCAGTCCGGCCCGGCGCATCAGCGCGTGCGCGACGGTGAGGCAGACGGCTCCGCCCTGGGACGGGGTCTTGGCGATCACCGCGTTGCCGGCGAGCAACTGCACCAGTTCGGCGTGCACCAGCACGCTCATCGGGTAGTTCCAGCTCGCGATGTTGCTGACCGGGCCGGGGAGTGGTCCCCGGCCGTCGGCCAACATCCGGTCGATCTCCTCGACGTACCACCGGACGCCGTCCAGGGCCCGGTCGACGTCCGCGCAGGCCAGTCGCCACGGCTTGCCGATCTCCCAGACCAGCAGTAGGGCCAGCAGGTCGCGGTGCACGGTCAGTTCGTCGAGGGCGTCGACGACCCGGGCCTTGCGGTCGGCCAGCGGGGTGTCGGCCCAGTCCCGGTGCTCGGCGAGGGCGCTGGCGACCGCGGCGCGGGCCGCGTCCGCGTCCAGCCGGGGCAGGTTGACCAGTACGGTGTTGTCGACCGGGGTACGCACCGGAGTGGGCGTACCGGCCGACTGCCAGGCACCCTGCACCAGGTTGCGCAGTGTGACGGTGCTGTCGGGGCGGCTGGCGTCGAGGTCGAAGGCTTCGGGAACGGCGTCCACCGCGCGGGTCAGGATCTCCCGCCAGGCGGTGCCGTCGGCAAGGCGCAGTGCCATCGCTGTCTCCTCGTGGTCTGCTGCCGGGGTGAGGCGTCGGCGTCGACGGCTCTTTCCCGGTCGGAACGAACAGCGTGCGGCGGCGTCGATGGCACCGCTGATCAGGGCTTATGTCTTCCCGATCTGGGCGTACTGTCTCCCGGGCCGCGTGGCGGCGGCAACCGTATGCTCGTATCCCAGGACGTGTGTTCCGCCTGGTGGCCCCGGTTTGTCGGCTGCTGACTCGCGGCTCAGCTCTGTGAGCTGGGGAAACGCCAACACCTGATTGACGTGACTGGATGATGTGAGGCTCGTCAACCAAGCGGAAAGGGCTTTCCCAAGGACCTCCCGTCCGCCCCGGGTCGCCCCGACGGCGGCCGTTGCCGCCGGTTTGGGTCCTTCACAAACCGGCAATGGCGCGGTTACATTGTTGGCTATCCATGGGAGCGCTCCCGGTCCCGACAGAACGAGATCCACACCCTCGCACCAGCGCCACCGCAGCACAGGTTTCCCAGCCCCAGCACCCGCGTCGTGCACCGCGCAGGGAGAGGGGCGGATGCGCCCACATCCGCCCCTCGTGTCCTCCGCTACGCGTCGCCGCGCGCGGCTCCACGGACAGGAGCAATTCTAGTGCGCGACCGCATCGCCCCGGCCCGGCCGAACGGGCAACGTCCCCGGCCCGGTCCCCGGCCCAAGCCAGGCGCCCGGCAACGCCTCGACGGCCGGCAGCGACCCGACGGCCGGCAGCGGCCCGACCGCGGCCAGCGGCCGGGCCGCTGGTACCTCCGGGCGGTGGCGGCCGGCGCGAGCGCACTCGCCACCGCCGCCGCGCTGGTGCTGACCGGCGTCACACCGGCCACCGCCGGGCCGCGCGCAACGGCCGGCGCCGAATCGGCCCCGGCCGCCGCACCGGCCTTCAACTACGCCGAGGCGTTGCAGAAGTCGCTGTACTTCTACGAGGCGCAGCAGTCCGGCGCGCTGCCCGACTGGAACCGGGTCTCCTGGCGCGGCGACTCGGCGCTGACCGACGGCTCCGACGTCCGGCTCGACCTCACCGGCGGCTGGTACGACGCCGGTGACCACGTCAAGTTCGGCTTCCCGATGGCGTTCAGCACCACCATGCTGGCCTGGGGCGCCGTCGAGTACCGCAGCGGCTACCAGGCGTCCGGGCAGCTCCCGCACCTGCTGAACAACCTGCGCTTCGTCAACGACTACTTCATCAGGGCGCACCCGTCGGCCAACGTGCTCTACGGGCAGGTCGGCAAGGGCGACGACGACCACAAGTGGTGGGGTCCGGCCGAGGTGCTGCCGATGGCGCGACCGGCGTACAAGATCGATGCGAGCTGTGGCGGCTCGGACCTGGCCGGCGAGACGGCGGCGGCGATGGCGGCCTCCTCGATGGTGTTCCGCCCCACCGACCCGACCTACGCCGACCGGCTGCTCACGCACGCCCGGCAGCTCTACACCTTCGCCGACACGGTGCGTCGGGCATACCACGAGTGCATCACCGACGTGACGAACTTCTACCGCTCCTGGAGCGGCTACCAGGACGAACTCGTCTGGGGCGCGATCTGGCTGCACCGGGCCACCGGCGAGGCCAGCTACCTGGCCAAGGCGGAGAGCGAGTACGACCGGCTCGGCACCGAGCCGCAGCAGGCCAACCGGCTCTACAAGTGGACGGTCGCCTGGGACAACAAGCAGTTCGGCGCGTACGTGCTGCTGGCCAACCTGACCGGCAGGCAGAAGTACGTCGACGACGCCAACCGGTGGCTCGACTACTGGACCGTCGGAGTCAACGGCGAGAAGGTGCGTACCTCCCCGGGCGGGATGGCCGTGCTGGACACCTGGGGCGCGCTGCGGTACGCCGCCAACACCGCGTTCGCGGCGCTGGTCTACAGCGACAGGACCACCGACGCGACCCGGAAGACCCGCTACCACGACTTCGCCGTCCGGCAGATCAACTACGCCCTCGGCGACAATCCGCGCAACTCCAGTTACCTGATCGGGTTCGGTGCCAATTCGCCGAAGAACCCGCACCACCGCACGGCGCACGGCTCCTGGTGGGACAGCATGCAGGTGCCGGAGGCGACGCGGCACACCCTCTACGGCGCCCTGGTCGGCGGCCCGTCCGCGCCGAACGACGCGTACACCGACAACCGCAGCGACTACGTGATGAACGAGGTCGCCACCGACTACAACGCCGGGCTGACCTCCGCGCTGGCCCGGCTGCACACCGAGTACGGCGGTACGCCGCTGGCGAACTTCCCGCCGACCGAGGCGCCGGACATCGACGAGGTGACCGTGGAGACCACGGTGATGCAGGCCGAGCCCCGGGCCACCGGCATCAAGGCGATCGTCTACAACAAGTCGGCGTACCCGGCACGGGCGCTGACCGACTCCTCGTTCCGCTACTACTTCCGGCCGGAGGGGACCAGTGCGATCCAGGTGACCAGCGGCTACACCCAGGGCTGCCCGGCGCCGACCACCGCCCGGCAGCTCTCCGGGGACATCTGGTTCGTCGAGGTCGACTGCGGTGGCCACACCATCGCCCCGGCCGGGCAGTCGGCGCACCGGATGGAGGTGCAGTTCAAGATCGGCGTACCGGAGGGTGGCACCTGGGACCCGACCAACGACCCGTCGTACCAGGCCGCCGCCGGGCCGAACCCGAAGGTGACCCTCTACGAGGGAAGCACCCTGCTCTGGGGCGCCGAACCGGCACCGTCGGCACCGGACACCACCGCGCCGGGTGCGCCGGGCACTCCGACCGCCAGCGCGGTGACCGCGACCGGGGCCACCCTGAGTTGGACCGCCGCCACCGACAACGTCGGGGTCACCGGCTACGACGTGTACCGGGAGGACGGCACCACCGACGTACTGCTCGGCTCGGCGGCCACGCCGACGTTCGCGGTGACCGGGCTGACCGCCGAGACCGCGTACCAGTTCTACGTGGTGGCCCGGGACGCCGCAGGGAACCGGTCGGCGGCGTCCGCCCCGGTCTCGGTGACCACCCGGCCGGCGGGCAGCGGTGACACCACCCCACCGGGTACGCCCACCGGACTGACCGCGTCGGCGGTGACCGCGACCGGGGCCACGCTGACCTGGACCGCGTCGACCGACAACGTCGGCGTCACCGGTTACCGGGTCTACCGGGAGGCCGGTACCACGGACGCGCTGCTCGGCTCGCCGAACACGCCCACCTTCGCGGTCACCGGGTTGACGGCCGGCACGGCGTACCAGTTCTACGTGGTCGCGGTGGACGCGGCCGGCAACGTCTCGGCGGCGTCGACGCCGGTCTCGGTGACCACCCCGGCCGCCCCGGCCGCCAGCTGCCGGATCGGCTGGAGCAGCAACGACTGGGGCACCGGGTTCAGCGGCACCGTCACGATCACCAACACCGGAACGAGCACGGTGAACGGCTGGACGCTGGCCTTCGCCTTCACCGCCGGACAGCGGATCACCCAGGCATGGTCGGCCACGGTGAGCCAGTCCGGTACGGCGGTGACCGCCACCAACCTCTCCTACAACGGCACCCTCGCCCCGGGCGCCTCGACCAGCTTCGGATTCAACGGGACGCACACCGGCAGCAATCCCCGGCCAACGTCGTTCACGCTCAACGGCGCGGCCTGCGCGATCGGCTGATCCGTCCCTCGGCCGGTCCCGCCGGGGCCGTCGGGCAGTTCCAGCAGGCTGCCCGACGGCCCCGGTCCGCGCCCGGCCGTCATCCGTGCCCGGCCGCTACCACTGTCCGGCCGTCACCAGTGTCGGGCTGTCACCCGCGCCCGGCGGTCACCGGTGTCCGGCCGTCACCCGTGCAGTGGCTCCCGGGCCTTGGTGGTCGCCTCGTCGAGCCAGTCCAGATACCAGCGGGCGAAGCCGATCCGCTCGCCATGCCCACCGGCCAGCGGGCTGAAGCCGTCGTCGTCGACGGTGTCGTCGGCCCACATGGTGCCGCGCTCCGGGCCGCTGACCACCAGCAGGTGCCGGTACGCACAGCCGAGGTGGCTCAGGTAGACGGTGCCGACGCTGTGCTTCGGGTCGTACGCCACCTTGTCGTGCAGCTCCCAGTAGGCATCCTCGGCCGCGTTGAACTCCTCGACCGTGGCGAACTCCTCCTCGTCCGGCGGCTCCGGCAGCTCGGCGGCCGGGTTGAACGGGCCGGTGTGCGGGAACGGCTCGGCGAGGGTGTCCAGCCCGGTCAGGTCGGCGCCGTCACCCTCCCACCGCCAGCGGCCGTCCACCACGCGCAGCGGAAAGAGTCCGTAGAACGGCCCCGCCCCGCCCCGGCCCACCTCCAGCAGGAAGCCGCGGTAGTCCTCCGGCAGCCGTACGCCGAGCTGCTCCTCCACCTCGGTCAGCTCGGCCGGAGTCAGTGGTGGTTCGAGTTGCCACGCGTGGGCGTTGGCGCCGAAGACCTTGCCGTCGGGGGTGCGGGAGAGTGCGGCCACCCGGTCGCGTACCCCGGACCAGTCGATGTTCGTCACGGGCCGGACCCTATCGGGCCGGTCCGACGGTCCGTGCGCGGTGACCGGGCCGAGCGGGTCAGAGCCCGCGCTGCTCCGCGAGCCGGTCGACCGCCTGCTTCGCCGCCAGCAGGCCATCGCCGGTCGCCTGCCGGTACGCCTTGACGGCCGCGACCTTCCGACCCTGCTCCAGGTGCGCCAGTATCTGCGGCAACGCCGGCTCGGAATCCGTCAGGCCGAGATGATCCAGCACGAGATCGAGCTTGCGTTCGACCCGCCGGATCCGGGCGGTGGACTCCCGGTGGCGTTGGGTGGCCGAGGCCGACTCGACCGTCAGCAGCACGAGCAGCAGGAGAACGACGACAGGGGCGACCCAAATGTCCATAACGGGACATTCAACCAGGAGGTCAGGCCGGGTCCCGGCGGCTCGCCGCGAGGTTGGCGAGCGCGGCGACGGTGTGCGGATGCTCGTCGCCCAGGGCGTGCCGCAGCCCGTCGACCGCCTCCTCGTGCAGCCGCCGGGCCAGCGCGCGGTCACCTCGGGCGTCGGCGATCACGCCGAGGTTGTCCACCGCGACAAGCGTGTCGGGATCACCCGCACCGCGTACCTCCCTTGACAGCCGGACCGCCTCGTCGGCCAGCGCGTACGCGGCGTCGACCTCGCCGAGCCGGAACAGGCACTGCGCCAGGTTGTCCATCGAGGTGAGCGTCTCCGGATGAGTCGTGCCGCGCAGTCGCCGGGCGGCGGCCAGTTCCCGTTCGTGCAGCTCGCGGGCCCGGGCCAGCTCGCCGGTGGCCTGGAGCACCAGGGCGAGGTTGTTGACCGCGTACCAGGTCATCGGGTGGTCGTCGCCGAGCACCCGGCCGGAGAGTTCGACCACCCGTTCGCCCAGCTCGCGGGCTGCGGCCAGCTCGCCGAGCGCCCGGCGTAGGTCGACCAGGTTGCTGAGCAGCGCGATCGACTGCGGGTTCTCGTCGCCCCACTGCCGGCGGGCGAGCGCGACCGCGTCGTCCAGCGCCTCGGCGGCGGCGGTGAGCTGGCCCCGGGCCACGAGCGCACCGGCCCGCCGGCCGCGCCGGTGCACCCGGATCATGGTGGTCCAGTCCTGTAACCCCGCCACGGCCCACCTCCGGCCTCCGGGCAATCGACGCGGATAACTCTACGCGTATCCTCCGCCCCGATGGGGCGGACTCAGGTCCGATGTGGACGGCGTCGCCGCCGGTACCCGGGTTCCGGGCACCGGCGGCGACGCGTCGGTCAGCGTCTCAGCGGGTACGCAGCCCGTACCCGTACGGGAAGAGCGGGCGGTAGTTCCGGTCACCGACGTTGATCGGCACCTGCGCCTCGCTGGCCGGCCAGCTCACCGAGAGCTTGCCGGTGAACGGGCGCTTGCCGAACAGCACGTCGGCGACGCCGGCTCCCTCGCTGCCGGGCAGCCAGGAGGCGACCAGCGCGTCCATCTGACCGAGCTGGTCGGTGAGCACCTGCGGCCGGCCGGAGACGACGAGTACGACGCAGGTGTCGATCGCGCCGCAGACCTTGTCGACGACGGCCTTGTCGCCGGGCTGGAGGGAGAGCGACTTCTCCTCCTGCTGCGGCGTGGTGCACCAGCCGCACTCCGGCCCGCCGACGTCACCGAACCCCTCGGTGTACGGCGTCTCGCCGACCACCACAACGGCGACGTCCGAGCCGGCGGTCGGGGCGGACCCGTCCGCGCTGAAGGTGACCTGCGCGCGCGGCGCCACCTCGCGGATGCCTTCCAGGATGGTGGTGCCGGGGATGATGTCGCCGGAGGCGCCCTGCCAGGTGATGGTCCAGCCGCCGGCCTGGTTGCCGATGTCGTCGGCGTTACGGCCGGCGACGTAGATCTTGGCATCCTTGCGCAGCGGCAGTGCCCGGTCGCTGTTCTTCAGCAGTACCTGCGACTCGGCGACCGCACGCCGGGCCAGTGCCCGGTGCTCGGGGCTGCCGACCTCGTCGACGTCGTCGGCGGAGGCGTACGGGCGCTCGAAGAGGCCGATCTCGAACTTGGCCCGGAGGATCCGGCGTACCGCGTCGTCGATCCGGGCCTGGCTGACCCGGCCGGCCCGCACCTCGGCGAGCAGCAGGTCGATGAACTGCTTGGCGTTGTTCGGCACCATGAACATGTCGATGCCGGCGTTCACCGAGGTCCGTACCTTGTACGCGGTCAGCCCGGCCACGGTCGGCTCGTTCGGGTCGGGGATCTGGTGGATGCCCTCCCAGTCGGAGACGACGAAGCCCTTGAACCGCTGCGCGCCCTTGAGTACGTCGGTGAGCAGTTCCTTGTGCGCGTGCATCTTGAGCGGGTTGCCGACGCCGTCCTCGATCCAGTCCACGCTGGAGAACGACGGCATCACGCTGTCGACGTCGTGCCGGCGCAGCGCGGTCCAGAACGGTGCGAGGTTGGTCCGGGCGAAGTCCGCCCGGCTGGTCACCGTGACGCCCTGGTCGATGACGTACCGCTGGGAGCCGGGCGGCAGGCTCTCGTTGGCGTCGGCGGCGGCCTGGTCGTACTCGGTGTCGCCGTCACCGGCGTAGTGCTTGACGGTGGCGAGCACCCCGGCGTCGCGCAGTCCGTCGACGTAGCTGGTCATCTCGCTGACCAGCGCCGGCTCCTCGCTGAACGCCTCGTAGGCCCGACCCCAGCGCTCGTCGCGGGAGACGCAGAGGCAGGGGGCGAAGTTCCACGGTATGCCGGTGGCCTTCACCTCCTCGCCGGTGGCCTTGCCGATCTGCCGGACGAGTTCCGGGTTGCGGGTGGCGCCGAGGCCGATGTTGTGCGGAAAGACCGTGGCACCGTAGACGTTGGAGTGCCCGTGCACGGCGTCGACGCCGTAGATGATCGGGATGCCCAGCCGGGTGCTCAACGCCTGCCGCTGGAAGTTGTTGATCATCGACACCCAGGCTTCCGGGGTGTTCGGGGTCGGGATCGAGCCGCCGCCGGAGAGCAGCGAGCCGAGGCCCCACTGGGCGACCAGCGTCGGGTCGGCGTCCACCGCCAGCCGCTCGGCCTGGGCCATCTGGCCGACCTTCTCTTCCAGGGTCATCCGGCCGAGCAGGTCGGCGACCCGTCGGTCGATCGGCAGCCTGGCGTTGCGGTAGTCGGCGTTGCCGCCGTGCCGGGCGGTGCCGGAGTCGGCGGCGGTGGTGTCCGGGGCCGCCGCCGCGCTGCCGGCGGGCAGCAGCGAGACGACCAGTAGCCCGGTGAGCAGCGTTATCAGTGGTGTTCGGGATCGCGAGTGCGGACGCATGTCGTGCCTCCAGAACGAGTCGGGGTGCGCGCCACGCCCGATCCTTCCGGTGACCATAAGACGACGTCAATATTGGACGGTAAAGGTTCCTTCGTGAGAGCGCTCTTTCCGGTGCTTTACGCCCGAGTTTGTGTGCACTTGAGAGGTGGCTTGCCGCCTTGCTCGATCCGATCCGGAATGGACGTTCCGAAGATGTCGGAACTCGCCCGGCACTGCTCGTCGGGACGATCGTCCGGCCCTCGTCGGCGGGCTGGCGGCTCGGCCCTACCCCGGCCGGGGGGTGGGGCTGGCTCGTGGGAGGGAGGTGCCGGGTCGGCGGGCCGGGGATCGTGAACCTCCGGGACGCCCGGACGGGCGGCCATCGAGGAGGACGGTATGAAGACATCGGTGCATCGGGTCGGCGCGGCGGCGGCAGCGGTCGCCATCCTGGTGAGCGGATCGGCGGCCTCGGCCGCGCCCGTCGACCGCGCCGGACCGGCGGCCCGGGTGACGGGCTCGGCGGACGTGCGGTTGACGTACTGGCCCGACCGTGACGTGCGGACGTTCACCTTCGACGCGGTCAGCCGACCGTACAGCCGGCCGATGCCGGGAGCGCCGGACGGGCTGCCCACCGACGCGACCGGCACCGTACGGATCGCGCACCAGGTGGCCGGGGAAGGCGTCACGGTGCGGTTCGCCGCGACGGTCGACTGCCTGGCGACCGGACCCGGCGTGGCGACCCTGACGGCGGTGGTCACCGAGGCGGACGCCCCGGTGGAGGAATGGGTCGGCAAGCGGCTCGGGTTCAGCGTGTACGACGCGGGCCGGCACGGTACCGACCGGATGGGCTTCTCCTGGTCGGTGGTGAACGCCGAGCAGGACGAGAGTGGCGAGTGGGGCGAGGCCGGCGTGGGCACCTGCATGGGCCCCGGCCCGTTCGCTCCGGTCACCCGGGGCGACTACACCGTCCGGCACCAGGACCTCACGGTCCCGCCGGCCGGGAACTGACGCTGCTCTGGCCGGCGGCGGCTACCATCGGCCGGTGATCTTCCCGGCCCGGTACGTCCGGCTTGTGGCCTTCGGGGCGGCGGTCGTCTTCCTGGCCGCCGCCCTGCTCCTCCGGGCCCTGGCCGACGGTGCCCTGGAACAGCACTCGGGCACGCTGCTCTACGGCTCGATGGTCCACGCCGGAGTGCTGTTCCTGTGGCCACGGACCGCGCCGGTCACGGCCGGTGCCGTCGCGGTCGGCTTCTGCTGGCTGGTCGAGATCGCACAACTGACCGGCGTACCCGCCGAACTCTCGGCCCGTAGCCTGCTGGCCCGGCTGGTCCTGGGCGTGCAGTTCGACCCGACGGACCTCGCCTGGTATCCGGTCGGCATCGTGCCGCTGGTCGCCCTGCACCGGCTGCTCTGCGCCCGGGCACAGGCCCGCAGCCGGGCGACCGGCGCCCCGCCGCACCCGGCCTGACCGCCGGCCGTCCTGGCACCGGACCCGGAATCGAACGCCTCGCCGGCTGTCCCGGCCGGACCCGGGTCGAATACCCCGCCGCTTTCCTGCCCGGACCCGGGTCGACTACCCCGCCGGCCTTCCTGCCCGGACCCGGGGGCGGGCGCCTCGCCGGCTGTCCCGGCCGGACCTGGGTCGAGCGCCCTGCCGGCCGATCGCGTCGCACTAAGGGGACGGTGTTCCGTCGCACTTAGTGGATCGGCGGTTGACACCGCGTCGATGCTCGATCAAGATCTACTTTGTGCGAAGCGCCTTTCTGACCAAGCGGGGTCACATCGACCTCCTGCGCGTCGCCAGCGCCGCCTGTCGACCGTCCCTCTGACGCCGGGCTCCAGTTCCGTTCCGCCCTGCCGGCGACGTTTCCCGACCCGTGGGTCTCCGGCCCTGCGGTGGCGTACGCCCGCGCGGCAATTCCTCCTCTCCCGACAGGAGTACCCTTCTTCATGCTCAGACGTCCCTATCCCCGGCTCGCCGCCGTGGCGGTCGCCGCCGCGCTGCTCGGCACGGCGGTCTGGACCGGACCGGCGGTGGCGTCCGCGCTGCCGGCCGTACCGCCGCGCGCCGTCGACCTGCACGACATCTCGGGCTACCCCCGGCAGAACGTGCTGCCGGTCTGGCCGGACAACCCGAACGACGCCTCGATCCCGATCGGCGTCACGCCGTACGACGAGATCGCGCCGAAGCTGAACGCGTTGCAGAAGGCCAGCGACCGGGTCTCCGCCCGGGTGGCCGGGAAGTCCTCCGGCGGTCACGACCTCTACGCGGTGACGGTCACCGCACCGGAGAGCCGCGCCGAGGCGCGGCAGCAGGAGGAGTGGAAGCGCCTGATCGAGGAGGAGCCGGTCAAGGCCCGCACCGACCGCCGCCTGCTCCGCGACTACAAGACCCCGCTCTTCGTGAACGCCAACATCCACGGCAACGAGTGGGAGGGCACCGACGCCGCGCTGCGGGTCATCGAGGAGTACGCCACCAGCACCGACCCGGCGATCGCCACCCTGCTGAAGCGCAACCGGCTGGTCTTCAACATCACCTCGAACCCCGATGGCCGGATCGCCGGCACCCGGCAGAACGCCAACGGCTACGACCTCAACCGCGACCTGACGATCGTGTCGCAGCCGGAGACCAACCTGATCCGCGAACTGATCGTGGACAGCAAGCCGATCATCACGCTCGACCTGCACGGGTACGTCAACCCGACGCTGCTGCACCCCAGCACCCCACCGCACAACGTCAACAACGAGTACGACCTCTACATCAAGCACGGTCTGCCGAACGCGCTGGCGATCGAGGAGGGGCTGCGCGCCCTCGGCTACCCGGAGACCCAACGCGCCCGGATCCCGTTCCGGGACGACGAGCCGGGCGTCTGGGACGACTTCCCGCCGATCTACGTACCGTCGTTCGCGATGTTGCAGAGCAGCATCCCGTACACCATCGAGGCGCCGCTGAACCCGCGCGGCAACCTCACCCCCGAGGAGAAGGTCCGCCGCTCCGGCATCAACACCGACGTGCACGAGGTGGCGATCAAGACCTCGCTGACGTACATCCAGGAACACCGTGACCAGGTGATCCACGACCAGGCCGAGGTCTACCGCCGGGGCTGGGCCGGTGAGCCGCTGCGCCAGCTCCCGGACGGGTACGTGCCGGGCTGGGGTCCGGAGGACGACTACCGCACCACCTTCCCCCGGGCGTACGTCATCCCGACCGGCCCCGGCCAGCACTCCGAGCCCGCCGCCGCCCGCCTGGTCGACCTGCTGATCGGCAGCGGCGGTCGGGTCTGGCAGGCGAAGAAGGACTTCCGGGCGAACGGCAGGTCCTACCGGGCCGGCTCGTACGTGGTCGACCTGCACCAGCCCAAGCGTGGCCTGGTCAACTCGCTGCTCGAACCCGGCATCGACCTCACCGGGCGGGTGGACGACCTCTACGCCGGCCCGGCCGCCTGGAGCCAGGGGCTGACCTGGGGCGCCACCGTCGACACGCTGTGGGACCGGCTCCCCGACGTACGCCTGGAGCGGACCTACGACGGCCGGGCCGAGGGCGACCTGCCGGCCGGCAACGGCGACCTGCGACTGGACATCCAGGACGGTGCCGACCTGCTCGCGGTCAACTCGCTGCTGGACAAGGGCGTCAAGGTCTACCGGCTGACCGACGGTTCGGTCGTGCTGCCCGGCACTCCGGGCAACCGCCGGCTGGCCCGGGACGAGGCGCGGGAACACGCGGTCACCTTCACCCGCGCTCCGGCCCGCTGGCAGGGCACCCTGCTCGACGAAGTGGTCGTCGGCTACCTCGGTACCGTCGAGGAGCGGGACACCCTGCGGGAGATCGGCTTCGAGGCCCGTACGCTCACCGCGACGACCCTGGCCAGCACGCTGACCGCCGACGTCGACGTGGTGCTGGTGGCGAGCAACGTCAACCTGACGACCCTGACTGCGGAGAACCGTGCCGCGCTGGACGCGTTCCTCGCCCGGGGCGGCGGAGTGGTCGGGCTCGGCACCGCCGGGGCGGGCTTCGGCAACGCCACCGGACTGTTGACTGTCACCGCGACCGCCGGGGCGAGCCTGGCCAGCGGGGTCGCCAACATCGTCAACCGGGGCGGCCCGGTGACCGCCGGCGCCACCCCGTACGCGTTCATCAACGAGCCGGTCTGGTTCACCAACCTCGGCGCCGGGATCACGGTGGAGCAGTCGTACGCCGCCGATCCGCTGCTCTCCGGTTGGTGGGCGGCGAACGCGGCCGGCACCACCGGCCAGGCGGCGGCAGCCGGCCAGGCCAGCGTCGTCCGGGCGGTCAGCCCGGCCGGCAACGGTGTGGTGCTGTTCGGCACCGACCCGACGTTCCGGCTGCACCCGAAGGGCCTGCACCCGCAGTTGGGTCGGGCACTGCTCTGGGCGGCGCGACGCTGACCCGAGCCGTGCTCGGATCGACGAACAGATCGACCGCGCCGGGGTAGGCCGACGGAGGGACTGACCGGGCCGGCTCGACGGGGTGACGGTGGGGCTCGGGTGCGTGACCGCACCCGGGCCCCGTCCGCGTCCTCGGGGCGGAACGCGCCGGACCCGGTCGGCACCGGCGGGTCTGCCCCGCAGCTTCGCAGACCCGCCGGCCCCGGCCGGAGCCGGCAACGCCGTCCCGCCGTCCGACGTCCCGACGTCCCGCCGTCCGACGTCTCGCCGTCCGACGTCGTACCCTCGGCAAGGGCGGTCGTAGCCTCGGCAAGGGCGGTGGACTCCTCCGGCAAGTGAAGCGGACCGGGGCGCCGCCGGGACGGAAGCCGCGCCGCCGTGGCACGAAATCGGGAAAGGACGGCCGGGGCGTGAGGTCGAGACTGCGTCGGCTGTACGCCCACGACCGGCAGTTCACCTGGACGGCGAAGATCACTCAGGTACGGACCGGGCAGGGCCTGCGTCGATGCATCCGGGTACGCGTCTGGGGTGCCGGCAAGAACAGCCGCGCCCTCCAGGTGGACCTGCTCTCCACGGCGCTCCGCTCGGCCTGGGGCGACCCTGCGGTGACCGACGGCGCATACCCCGAGCCGAAGCACGTCCGGGCGGTGCTCGACCACGCCCTCGCGCACGGCTGGCAGCCGGACGAGGTCGGCGGCACCTTCCTGCTGACCGGCGCCGGACACGCCGAGGCGCTGCCGCTGCTCGGGTTCGTCGTCACCGACCTGCTGCTGCTCGCCGAGCGGGACACCTCCGGCGGATAACCGACCCGGCACACCCACCCGAACGGGCCGTACCGAGCGTGGTGATGGTCAGGAGGTGCGTGTGGATCCAGAGGAGTCGTTCCGGGAGTACGTCTCGGGTCGAGTCGCGGTGCTGTCCCGCGCCGCGTACCTGCTGACCGGCGACCGGCACCTGGCCGAGGATCTGGTGCAGGTCACCCTGATCCGGGTTGCCCGGCGGTGGGAGCGGCTGGTCTCCCGGGGCGACCCGGACGCGTACGTCCGGCGGACCCTCTACACCCAGCACGTCTCGATGTGGCGGCGCCGGTGGCGGGGGATCGAGTTGTACGCCGAACCGCCCGAGGTGTCAGCTCCGGACAGTACCGACGGGCTGGCCAGGGCACTGGTGGTGCGGGCCGCGCTGCGCCGCCTCGCGCCGAGGCAGCGTGCCGTGCTGGTGCTGCGGTACTTCGAGGACCTGACCGAGGCGGAGGCCGCCGACGCGCTCGGCTGCTCGATATCGACGGTCAAGAGCCAGACCCGGGACGCGCTGGCCCGGCTGCGGACGTTGGCTCCCGAACTGGCCGACCTGATCGGCTCCGGCGGCGACGACGGGCCGGGGCCGGCCGCCCGGGTGTCCGGTGCCCGGGACACCGCTGCCGGAACCCGCCCGACGCCGGCCGTGAACCTGTCGGCCGTGGACAGGGCAGCCGCGGACATGGCGGCCCCGAACCGGTCGGCTGTGGACACGTCGGGCGTGGAGTTGTCGACCGTGGAGTTGTCGACCGTGGAGTTGTCGATCGTGGACGTGGCGGCGGCGGACGGGTCGTCCCAGGACGGGGAGGCGAGAGGATGAGCGGTGGACTGCGGACGGTACTGACCGAACTCGCCGACCAGATGCCGCCGGCATCCCCCGGGAACGTGTGGCAGGCCGGGCGGCGGATGCGTCGGCGCGACCGGCTCCGGCTGGTCACCCGGCTGGCCGTGGCGCTGGTGGTGCTGGCCTGCCTGGTACCCCCGGTGCTGCACTACCGGCCGCTGGCCGAGCCGGCCGGCGGTGCGGCGGCGGTGCCGGGGCGGGTGTGGACCCCGTGGATGTGGCAGGGCACGGTGGCACAGGATCCGACCGGTCCGGCGGCGCTGCTGTTCAGTGGCGACGGGCTCGGCCTGCGCGGCACCGACCTCGTCGACCACGAGGGCAAGGTGGCGGTGGTCGGGCGGGACGGGTCGTACCGGATGCTGCTCTACGGCGGGGCGGAGACCGTCGCGGGGGAGGAGGTGCAGGTCTCCCCGGACGGCCGGTACGTAGTGCAGGGCCATCTCGCCGGGGCCGAGCAGGGCTGGCTGGTCCTCACCGACCTGGTCGACGGGCGCAGCCGTACGCTCGCCGGTCCGGACGGCCGGGCCTGCTGCGGCGTACCGGTGGCCTGGGCGCCCGACGGCGCGGCGGTGCTCGCGATGGACATGCCGGAGATGCCGGTCGGCTTCGACCCGATGACCGGGATGGGAATCCTGCCCACCCGGTTGGTGCTGCACGACCTGACCACCGGGCAGAGTCGGGTACTCGTCGACGAACTGGGCGACCACGAGAAGTTGCGTACCGCGTCACTGGCCGCCTTCTCGCCGGACGGCCGCTGGATCGCGGTCAGCCAGGGCAGCCGGGTGAGTCTGCTCGGCCGGACCGGCGGGGTGGCCTGGACCCGGGACCTGGGCCCCGGACGCCATCTGGCCGGGCCGGGTGCGTTCACTCCGGACGGCCGGCAGATCGCCACGCTGACCCTGCACGGCTGCCGGGACGAGTGCGACACCGCCGCCCTGGCCGCCCGGAGCTGGCAGTTCGGCTATCTCGACGCCGCCACCGGCACGGACGGCACCGGACCGGGATTCGGGCCGGTCACCGCGATGGCGGTCCGGGTGCTCGGCTGGCGGCTCGGCACCGACCCGGTCGCGTTGACCTACCGGCCGGAGGACGGCGTTCGGAAGAGCCCGGAGCAGAGCTTCGACGACACCGGATGGTGGGAGGTCGGCGACGCCACCCTGGTCGCCCTGCGTCCCGGCGGCGGGGCGGAGGTGCTGGTCGACTCGCCGGGCGAGGTGCTGGCCATGGACGTACCGCGTGACCTGCTCGAATCCGGTCGGTTCGGTGGCCCGGCCCGGCCACCGGCACCGTTCCCGGCCCGGCCGCTCGTCCTCGTCGCGGTGGTCCCGCTCGGCCTGCTGCTGATCGCCGTCGGCGTCCCGGTGGCCGTCGCGGTCGTACGTCGACGGCGGCACCGGATCGACGACCTTCGGCACATGTGATCGGCGACGACCGATTCGTTCCGGGGCCGTGCATGGCGCGGATCACAGTTGCCGTCGAACCGCTTCGCGGGCTTGCCGTCGCGTGCGAGCATCGACGGGAGTTCACGTGGCCGCAGGGGGGCGACCACGGCCGGGGACCGGGCAGTGGGGGGCGTCTCCTTGGACGAGGAACGGCGTGACCAGTTCGGAGTTCTGCTTCGGACACTTCGTCGGCGTGGCAGCCTGACCCAGGAGGAGTTGGCGGAGCGCTCCGGCTCCAGTGTCCGGAGCATCCGGGAGCTGGAGCGGGGCCGGGTCCGGTCGCCGCAGCGCAGGACCGCCGCACTGCTCGCCGACGCGCTCGGCCTCGACGGGGCGGACCGCGCCGAGTTCCTCGCCACGGCGCGAACCGTACGCCTCCCGCCGGTCCGGCCCGCCGCAGCCGAGCCGTCCGACGAGGCGACACCGCCGGCCAATGCGCAGCCGCCGCGCGGGGTGGTACCGGGTGAGCTGCCCGGCGCGGTGCGGGACCTGGCCGGCCGGTCCGGCGAACTGGCGCGGCTACGCCGGCTGGCCGACGAGGTCGCCGCAGGTCACGGCGACACCGCCGCGCTGGTGGTCCTGCACGGGCCACCAGGGACCGGCAAGACCAGCCTCACCGTGCTGGCCGGGCACCGGCTCAGCGGCAGCTTCCCCGATGGCCAGCTCTTCGTCGACCTGAGCGGTGCCCCGGCCAACGCCGATCCGATCTCGGGTGACTGGAACCGGGTGCCGGTCGATCCCGGTCCGATCTCGGCAGGTGACTCCGACCGGGTGCCGGCCGACCCCGGTCCGATCCCGGACGACTGCAACCGGGCTGCGGTCGAGCCCGGTCCGACCCCGGACGAATCCGACCGGCTGGCGGTCGGTGCTGGTCCGGCCGCTGGGGACCCCGACCGGGCAGTGGTCGGCTCCGAGCCGGCACCGCTCGACACGCGGGCCGCGCCGGTGGCGGTTTCCGGTGGGGTACCGGCGTCCGGGCGGGTGGAGCCGGCCGAGGCGCTCGCCGGACTGCTGCGCTCACTCGGCCTGCCGGATGCCCGGGTACCGGTGTCGGCGGCCGAGCGGGCTGGCCTGTTCCGCACCCTCACCCGGGACCGCCGCCTGCTGCTGGTGCTGGACAACGCCGCCGACGAGGCACAGGTACGTGCCCTGCTGCCGGCCGGGCGGCACTGCCTGGTCCTGGTCACCAGCCGGCGACCGCTGGCCGGGCTGGCCGGCGCCGTGCGGCTGCCGGTCGGGCTGCTGGACCCGGAGCCGGGGCGGGAACTGCTGGCCTCGATCGTCGGCGCCGAGCGGGTGGCCGCCGAGCCGGCCGCCGCCGAGCAACTCGTCCGGCTCTGCGGGCGGCTGCCGCTGGCGCTGCGGATCGCCGGCAACCGGCTGGCCAGCCGGCCACAGTGGAGTCTCGCCCGGCTGGTCGGCCAGTTGCGTGACCAGCGGCGCCGGCTGACCGTACTCACCGCCGGTGATCTCGGCGTCCGGGCCGCGTTCGAGGTCTCGTACCGGCAGCTCGACGCGGCGACGGCGACGGCGTTCCGGCGGGCGTCGCTGATTCCCGGCGCCGACTTCGACGCCTGCCTGGTGGCGGCCGCCGCCGGCTGCGACGAGGAGAGCGCCGCCCAGGCGGCCGAGGACCTGGTCGACGC
This sequence comes from Plantactinospora endophytica, assembly GCF_016862915.1. Classification (GTDB taxonomy): domain Bacteria; phylum Actinomycetota; class Actinomycetes; order Mycobacteriales; family Micromonosporaceae; genus Plantactinospora; species Plantactinospora endophytica. The sequence goes on from NZ_BONW01000005.1 coordinate 373,609, forward strand.
CGGTCTGCTGCTCGCGCCCGGTGACCGCTACCGGTTCCATGATCTGGTACGTCTTTACGCGTACGAACGCCTGGTCGCGGACGAGCCGCCGGAGCAGCGGGCCGGGGCGCACGACCGGATGGTCGGCTGGCTGCTGCACCGGACCGAGCAGGCCGGCGAGATGTTCTCCCCGGGTGCCCGCCGGGCCGGGAACCCGTTCGACGACCACCGGGAGGCGGGCGCCTGGCTGGACCGGGAATCCGGAAACTGGCCGGCGGCGCTGCGGGACGCGGCCCGGCAGGGCTGGCACGCGGACGTCGTACGGGTCGCCCGCGCGATGCACTGGTATTCCGACGCGGCCAGCCACCGGCACTCCTGGGACGAGGTCTTCTCGCTCGGCGTGACCGCCGCCCGAGCGCTGGACAGCCCTCGGGACGAGGCGGTGCTGCTCAACTTCCTCGGCTGGGCGCGGTACTACTGCCGGGAGCGGAACTCCGACGGGCTGGAAGCGCTGGAGCAGGCGCTGGCGCTGGCCCGGCGCATCGGTGACCGTCGTGAGGAGGCGTGGGCGTTGACGTACTCGGCCTCGATCCTCATCCGGTCGGGCAACGCCGGGTACGCCGTCGACTCCGCCCGCCAGGCGGTCGCACTGTTCCGGCAGATCGGCTTCGGACTCGGCGAAGCCTGTGCCGCCAACGTGCAGGGATCGGCCCTGGCCGCGCTCGGCCGGTACGCCGAGGCCGCCGAACTGCACCGCGAAGGTCTCGGGTTCTACCGGCGGGAGAGCGGGCTGAGCAGCACGGGTGCGCTGATCGCCGAGGCCGCCACGACGATGGCGCTGGGTGCGGATCTGGCCGGTGCGGGGAACTGGTCGGCGGCCTGCGTCGAGTACGCCCGGGCGCGGGCACTGTGGCAGCGTTGCGCGGGGACGTTCGGCGAGGCCGGTGCGGCCTACCAGCACGGCATGGCGCTGCGTGAACTCGGCGACACCGGGGCGGCCTCCGAACAGTTGCGGCAGGCGCTGGCGCTGTTCGCCGACGTGCCCAGCCCGTGGGGGGAGGCGCGTACCCTGCACGCCCTCGCGGCGCTGGCCGGCAGGGACCCGGCCGGTACGGCGGACGCCCGGCTGCTGCGCCGACGTGCGCTCGACCGCTGCGGTGAGCTGGATGCCCCGGAGGCCCGCAGCCTGCGCGCCACCCTGCTACGCGAACTCGCCGAGTAGACCCGGGCCGGCGCCGCACCGGCCCGCGTCGCGGCGGCTCATCGACAGCGTCAGGGCACTGCCGGCGATCATCGGCAGTGCCAGGGCACGGCCGGCGGCTCATCGACAGTGCCAGAGCACCGCCTGCGGCTTATCGACAGTGCCAGAGCACGGCCGGCGGCTCACCGGCAGCGCCAGAGCACCGCCTGCGGCTCACCGGCGGCGTCCTCGCTCTGCCCGGCGGCGATCCGGCCGTCGTCGCTCAGTGTCCACACCGTGTTGCCCCCCGCCGCCTTACGTTCGTGCAGTTCGGGCAGGAGCAGTTGGCCCGCGTCGGTGGCGAGCGCGTTCCGGTCGCCCGCGAAGCCGCCCAGCCAGCCCTGGGCGTTGCCGACCTGCGGCCAGAACGCCCGGCCGGGCACCTCGACGAACCTGCCGGTCGGCAGGTGCAGCCGGACGGCGGCATGGACCTCCTTATGGCCGGCGGACGGGTCGGAGCCCGTCTCGGCGCGGGTGGCGACGCCGGCCACCCAGCCGTTGCGAATCGACTGCGGCCGGAACGACTCGGCGGGCTGGCCGGCCACCTGCGGGGTCGGCAGCTTCTGCGCCGTACCGTCCGGCCGCCACAGGTAGCCGTACTCGTGCTGGCCCGAGCGGTCGATCAGTACGCCGAGCACGGTGCCGTCCTCGTCGATGTCCACCGCCTCGCCCCGCGACCCGTCGTCGGGCAGCGGCAGGTCGGCCGGGGGCCCAGCGGCGTCGGACCAGATCACCGGCTGGTCGCGCCCGCTGTCCCGGTAGCCGACGATCTGCCCCGCCTGGTTGACCGCCAGCGCCTGGCCGACCGGTACGCCCGGCAGGCTGCTCACCTTCCCGTCCCGGTAGAGGTAGGGCCGGGGGCCGTCGTCTACGTAGCTGAAGCCGACGGCGAGGCCGGTGGAATTGACGTCCCGCAGGGTCTGGTCGCCGCCGGGCAGGTCGACCCGGCGTGGCTTGCCGTCCTCCCAGACCAGCACCGGGTAACCGCCCTGGCTTCCGGTCGGGTAGGACCGGCCCAGGATCCACCGTCCACTCGGGTCGGCGCCGGTGACCAGACTCTTCGGGTGTCCGTCCGGAACGGGTAGCCGGCTTACCGTGCACCGGGTCGGCGGGGTGACGGTGCCGGTCGTTCCCGTCACTATCGGCACCGGCGTGCCCGCCGGATCCCCCGGAGGCGTCGCCGTGCCGGTCGCCGTCGGCGCGCCGGTCGGCGCCGGGCCGCCGGTGGCGACGACGCCGTCCACCGCCGGGCCGGGGCGGAGCACCGGCAACGTCAGCGGTACGGCGGCCACCGCCGCGACCGCCAGCAGCGCCGTACCACCCACCCGGGCGGTACGGCGGATCCGCCGTCGGCGCCGCGCCTCGCTGATCGCGCCCGCCAGGTCGATCCGGCCGGGGCCGTCCGGCTCGTCGTCGAGCATGCGGAGTACCGCGATGAGGTGCTCGTCGTCGTCGCCCAGCAACTCGTTCATCGTCCTTCCCCCGCTCTCGCGTACTGCCGGTCGCCCAACAACCGCCGTAGCGCCTTCAGCCCGTGGGAGGTCTGGCTCTTCACCGTGCCGGTCGAGCAGCCGAGGATCTCGGCGACCTCGTCCACCGGCAGGTCGTGCAGGTAGCGCAGCACCAGGACGGCGCGCTGCCGGGCCGGTACCCCGGCCAGGGCCCTGCGCAGCTCCAGCCGGTCCTCGGCACCGTGGTCCTCGGTCTGCCGAGGGTCCGGCGCGGTGCCGGTGAGCAGTACCCGCCACCAGCCCTTGCGCTGGCCGTCCAGGAACGTCCGCACCACGATCGACCGTACGTAGGCGTCGAGGTGGGTCGCGCGGGCCGCCTTCGACCAGTGCAGGAAGAGCTTGGTGGCCGCCTCCTGCACCAGGTCGTCGGCCTGGTGGTCGTCGCCGCAGAGCGAGTACGCCAGCCGGCGCAGGCTCGGCAGCCGCGCCGTGACGTACTCCAGGTATTCCGCTTCCGACTCGTCCCGCATCCGCCGAACCTCCGTTGGGATCCCACCTACAGACGTGATCCCGCCCGGATCGGTTGTACGACGGACGGCGCCGGATCGGCGCGGTGCCGCCGGGGCCCTGCCGCTCGTGACGGCCAGGCCCCGGCGGGCGGGTGAGGTCGGGATCGACTCGTGGTCGTCGGCCTCGTCGGAAGAATCGGAGTACGGTCGCGTCGTCGGCATCGGCGGAAGAATCGGGATACGGGCCGTGTCGTCAGCCTCGGCGGAAGTATCGGAGGGCGGGTGTTCAGCTACAGGGCGCGCCGTTGAGGGTGAACGGCACCGGGGTGACCGGCGAACCGCTGGCGGTGAAGCCCAGGTTGACCGAGCCGCCGGCCGGGATGGTGGCGTTGTGCGCCTCGTTGGTCACCAGCACCGCCGGGCCGCTCTGCTGGAACTGCCCGTGCCAGCGGCCCTGTACCACCTGGTTGCCCGGGAACGACCAGCGCAGGCTCCAGCCGCTGATCGCCGGCCCGCTGTTGTGTACCGTCACGCTGGCCGCGAACCCGCCGCTCCACGAGTCGGTGACGGCGTACGAGATCCGGCAGGTGCTGCTGGCGGTGCCGGTCACCGGCACGAGGTCGCCGAAGTCGTCCCGGTAGGTGGCGAAGTCCTGGAAGCCGAGGCCCGGGCCGCCGGACCGGGTGAGCGTGCCGGCGGCCAGCACGGTGCCGTCGGGGTTGACCGCGTAGACCGGGCCGCCGCTGTCGCCGCCGCGGGCCGCCTCCTCGCCGGCGAGCTGGGTCGCCTCGACCAGGTCCTCCCGGTCGTCGTAGTGGAACTCGACCCGGAAGTTGCAGATCGGCCGGGAGAGTTCCCAGGCGCTGGTCGCGCCGGACTGGCAGAGCAGTTGGCCGGGGAAGACCTGGGTCCAGCCGACGACCCGGGCCCGGACCTCGTCGTTCGAGCCGCCGACGTAGATGTCACCGCCGGGTGTCGAGGTCGAGATCAGCATCGCGTCGTGGTCGGAGTTCTTCCACACCGCCGGTCCGACGGCGTTGCCGCTGCCGGTCGTCCACACCGCGCCGAGGTTGCCGCAGTGGCCGGCGGTGAGCAGGTAACCGGCGCCGGTACCGGCGTGCCGGGCACCGAAGGCCGAGCTGCACCCGATCCCGCCGTCCCAGATCCGGGCTCCGCCGGTCCACGGGGCGGTGTCGTCCTCCCGGGACCGGTCGACCATCGGGCGCCGCTGCACCACGGTGGTGCGTACGCCGGTGGCCGGCAGCTTCGGGAGCCGGGCGGCTGACGGCGTACCCGCAACGGCGAGCTCCAGGCCGGCGCCGTCGGTGCGCAGCCGGACCGTCGGCTTGGCGGCCGAGGCCCGGACGGCCGGTGCCAGCGTCGCGGCGGCGGCCCGCAGTTCGGTCCGGGAGTACGTCGCGGCGGCCAGCTCGACCGGCGCGGTCTTCCGGGCCCGGGTGACCGCGGTGGCGACGTCGGCCGGCAGTTGCCCCTTCCACCAGAGGGTGACGTGGTCGTCCACCAGACCGATCCCGGCGTATCCGGTGGCGTTCCCGCGGTCGATCGCGGTCCGGACCACGCTGGCCGCGTCGACCAGCGGGCGTTGCGCGGTCATCCGGTCGGCGACGTCGGCCGGCAGCAGGTCGAGGAGCGAGGTGTCGGCACCGGCCCGGGCCGGTGGCGCCGGTGCGGGTTGCGCGGCGGCACCGGGAGCCGGGCCGGCGAGTACGGCGGTGCCGACGAGCCCGCCGGCCAGCAGGATGCGAGCGATGGCTTGCCACTGTCGCGTCATGCCGGGAAGTCAACCGGCGTCGGTCGGCCCCGAACAGGAAGAAAGCCCGGCAGGAGGTCTCCTGCCGGGCTTCCTGCCGGGCCTCGTCGACCGGCCGATCTGGTTCCGGTCCGATCGGGTTGGGTTCCGGTCAGACCGATGGGTCTGGTTCCGGTCCGACCGGTGAATCCGATCGCCGGATCTGGTGCCGGTCCGACCGGCCCCCGCCGGTCAGGCCGGTACGGTCCACTTCTGGTTGGCGGCGCCGGTGCAGGTCCAGAGCTGGGTCGGGGTGCCGTTGGCCGGGTTGTTGTCCAGCACGTCGAGGCACTTGTTCGCGCTGGCGCTGGTCAGGTCGCGGCCGGCGGTGGCGGTCCAGCGCTGGTTGGCAGCACCGGTGCAGCTCCAGAGCTGTGCCCGGGCGCCGTTCGCGGTCGAGTTGTCCCGGACGTCGAGGCACTTGCCGAGCGCCCGGACGGTGCCGTCGGTGCCCAGCGTCCACTGCTGGGCCGCGCTGCCGTTGCAGTCGTAGACCTGCACGGCGGTGCCGTCCGCGCTGTTCGCCCCGGCGACGTCCAGGCACTTGCCGCCGAGCCCGACGATCTGACCGGTCCGGCCGCCACCGCCACCGCCGCCGGACTGGGTGCCGGACCAGGTGAAGGTCGCGGTGGTCCGGGCCGGCAGGGTGTACGTGAACGACTGTCCACCCCAGACCACCCGGACCGACTGGCTACCGGTGCCGCCGTTGTGCGCGATCAGCGCCTTGGAGCCGTTCGGGTTGATCCAGGCGACGTTCTGCACGGTGCCGTTGGCGGTCGAGTCGATCCGGTACGCCCCCGGCTGGACGAACTTGGTCAGGTGCCCGGTGGTGTAGTACTCGATGGTGTTGTCGACCTGACCGGCGCGGGAGCCGCCCTCCTGCACCGTGACCAGGCCGGTGCAGACGTCACAGCCGCCGTTGTGCGGGCCCATGCTCTGGTTGAGCGCCAGGCTCCACTTGACGACGCTGCCGCTCCAGTTGCGGGTGTAGTTGACGATGTCGGCCAGGTCCTCGTTGTGCTGGTTGCCGATCCAGGTGCCGCCGGAGTGCTCGGTGCTGAACTGGCGTACCGAGGGGTACTGGCTGTGCACCTGGGAGCCGACGCTCGGGCTGCCGCCGTAGCCGTGCCAGGCGATTCCGGCGAAGAGCGGGTCGTTGCGCAGGGCGGCGTCGGAGACGATGCCGGAGCCGATCTGACCCCAGTCGCCGTAGTTCCAGTCGTGGATCATCACCTTGGTGGTGATGCCGGCGGCCCGGAACGCGGGCAGCAGGTGGTTCTTGGTGAACTCCAGCAGCCCGGAGGAGTTCCAGCTCATCCCCGGGTAGTTCATCGCGGGCGGGTTGGCCGCCTGACAGCAGTTCGGCTCGTTCTGCACGGAGACGTAGTTCACCGGGATCCCGGCCGCCTGGTACGACTGCACGTACTTCACGAAGTACTGGGCGTAGAGCGGGTAGTACTCCCACTTCAGCCAGCCCATCTGGTCCATCCGGCCGTTGTCCTTCATCCAGCCCGGCGCGCTCCACGGCACGCCCTTCACCCGCAGCGCCGGGTTCAACTGCTTGGCCTGCGCGGTGAGCAGCCGCACGTTGGTGTCGTAGCCGTTGGCGCCGAAGTCGTTCAGGTCGCAGCAGGTGTCGTCCAGCGACACGTTGCCGGGCCGGGACAGGTCGGAGGCGCCGATCGGGTTCCGGACGAAGGAGAGTCCGATGCCGTCGGTGGGGTGGAACAGCCGGCGCATCACCGCGTCCCGGGTCGCCGCGCTGATCGGGCCGCCCCGGAACAGGTACGCGGTGGTGTCGGTGATGGAGGCGCCGCCGCCCTCGAACTGCTGGTAGCGGGTGTTCTCGTTGACGGTGATGGTGTGTGTCGCGCCGGGGCTGCTGGCGGCGAACGCGGTGGCCGCCTGCTGTTGCAGGCCACGGGTCACCACCCGGCCGCCGGAGTCGGAGGTGGTGGTGAGCCAGACGTTGACCGGCTCGTTGGCCGCGTACGCCGGTGGTGGTCCGGCGACCGCGCCGACGGCGGCGACGCAGAGTGCGAGCAGCCCGGCCGGAACCAGCCGGCGGCGGTACGGTGTGCGGCGGCTGGTGGCCGCCGTACCTGCGGAGGACATGCGGGGGTCTCCCTCCGTGGACGGAATCCAGGGGTCAGCGGCCGGCCGGCATTAATAGGTAACACTCTTTAATAAAGGGTGTCAATGCGAGCCATGCCGACCGGATCGGATTCCGGCGGAGGACGGCACGGTGCGGATCGGCGACGAGATCGGGATCAGCCGCACGGTGCGGATCTGTGGCGAGATGCCGATCAGCGGCGAGGTGCGGATCGGCGGCGAGGTGCGGGACTACCGGACTGTCAGCGCGGGGCGGCGTGCGTGCCGTGCTCGACGCAGACCGCCGACCAGCCCGACGGCAGCACCTGCACCTTCATCCGGCGCCGGCACTGCGGGCAGTAGCGGGGCGGCTCCAGCGCGCGGGCGGCCCGGCAGGCGTCGTGGTCACCGGTGGCGGCGGCCTCGCCGCATCGGTCACACCAGTTGGCCGTCTCCGTCGTCATCGTCACGCCGTCTCCGTCGCCATCATCACAGCGTCTCGGTGGCCATCAGCACAACGTCGCCGCCGTCGTCGTCACAGCGTCGCCGACAGCGCCTTGACCGGCATCTTCAGCTCGTCCAGCAGCGCCAGGTCCTCGTTCGCCGGGCGGCCGAGCGTGGTCAGGTAGTTGCCGACGATCACCGCGTTGATTCCGCCGAGCAGCCCGTCCCGGGTGCCGAGGTCGCCGAGAGTGATCTCGCGGCCACCCGCGTACCGGAGGATGGTCCGGGGCATCGCCAGCCGGAACGCGGCGATCGCCCGCAGCGCGTCGCGCGGCGCGACCACCGGCTGGTCGCCCAGCGGGGTGCCGGGCCGGGGGTTCAGGAAGTTCAGCGGCACCTCGTGCGGTTCCAGTTCGGCGAGCTGGGCGGCGAACTCGGCGCGCTGCTCGACGGTCTCGCCGAGGCCGAGGATGCCGCCGCAGCAGACCTCCATGCCGGAGGCGCGGACCATCCGCAGCGTCTCCCAGCGCTCCTCCCAGGAGTGCGTGCTGACCACGTTGGGGAAGTAGGACCGGCAGGTCTCCAGGTTGTGGTTGTAACGGTGCACACCCATCTCGACCAGCTCGTCGACCTGATCCTGGGTGAGCATGCCGAGCGAGGCGGCGACCTGGATGTCCACCTCGGCCCGGATCGCGGCGACGCCCTCGCGCATCTGCTTCATCAGCCGCTCGTCGGGACCGCGCACGGCGGCGACGATGCAGAACTCGGTGGCCCCGGTGGCGGCGGTCTGCTTCGCCGCCTCGACCAGGGACGGGATGTCCAGCCAGACGGACCGCACCGGCGAGGCGAACAGGCCGGACTGCGAGCAGAAGTGGCAGTCCTCCGGGCAGCCGCCGGTCTTCAGCGAGACGATCCCCTCGACCTCGACCTCCGGCCCGCACCAGCGCATCCGCACCTCGTGCGCGAGCTGGAGGGTCTCCGTCAGATGCTCGTCGGGCAGCCGCAGCACGGCGAGCACGCCGGCCTCGTCGAGTCCGACACCGCCGTCGAGCACCTGGGTACGAGCCCGGTCGAGGATTTCTGGCATGGGTCGTACCCTACAAGCGGATCGTCCGTCGATGTGGGCCACCCGGCCCGGCCGCTCGGACGCTCCGCATCCGGCCCGTCGGTCGCGGCCCGGCCGGCCCGGCGGGCGGCCGGCAGTCGCGGCGGATGGTATTTTCGCCGATCGGGGGCAGTCGCGCGGGCGGCACCGGAAGCCCGCCGAACCGGGCCCGGGACGAGTCGGGCCCGGGACGGGTCGGCCCCGGGCGACGCCGCAGCCGTACGAGACGGGACGGGACGGTCCGGCGATCGGGTTTCCGACAGCGTCCGAAGGCGGACGCGGACCAGTGTGGGGAGTGGCGGTGCCGAGCTGGCTGGAGGGTCTGGACCGGCGGGCGCGACTGCGCGCCAAGGCCGGGCTGACCCGGCGGCTCCGGCCCAGGGACGCCGGCGAGGACGTGGTCGACCTGGCCGGCAACGACTACCTCGGGCTCTCCCGGCATCCGGCGGTGGTCGCCGCCGCGACCGAGGCGCTGACCGGGTACGGGCTGGGCGCCACCGGCTCCCGACTGGTACGCGGCTCCACCGAGGCGCACCACGCGCTGGAGGAGACCCTCGCCGACTGGCTCGGCACCGGGCAGGCGCTGGTCTACTCCTCCGGCTACCTGGCCAACCTCGGCGCGGTACGCGCCCTGGTCCAGCCCCGCACCCTGCTGATCTCCGACGCGCACAACCACGCCTCGCTGATAGACGGCTGCAAGCTCTCCGGCGCCGAGACCCGGGTCACCCCGCACCTGGACGTCGCCGCCGTCGAGGAGGCCCTGGCCACCTCCCCGGGCCGGCCGGCGGTGCTGGTGACCGAGTCGGTCTTCTCGGTCGACGGCGACCTCGCCCCGCTCGCCGAACTGCACGCCCTGGCCCGCCGGTACGGCGCGCTGCTGCTGGTCGACGACGCGCACGCGCTCGGCGTACTCGGTCCGGCCGGTGCCGGCGCGGTGGCCGGCGCCGGGCTGGCCGGCGAGCCGGACGTGGTGCTGACCGCCACCCTCTCCAAGGCCCTCGGCGGGGCCGGCGGTGTGGTGGCCGGGCCGGCCGAGCTGGTCCGGCACCTGATCGACACCGGCCGCACCTTCATCTACGACACCGCGCCGCCACCGGCGGTCGTCGCCGGGGTGCTGGCCGCCGCCGGGCTGGCCCGGGCCGGCGACGGGCTGCGGGCCGAGCTGGCCGACCGGGCCGCGACGGTCGCCCGCCGGCTCGGCGCGGCCGGGCTGGAGGTCTCGCGGCCCGCCGCCGGGGTGGTCTCGGTGACCGCGCCCGGCCCGGAGACCGCAGTGGCCTGGGCGGCCGACTGCCGGGACCGGGGCGTCGCGGTCGGCTGTTTCCGGCCACCGTCGACCCCGGACAACCGGTCCCGGCTGAGGCTGACCATCAACGTCGGAATCGAGCGGGCCGACTTCGACCGGGCCCTCGACGTGATCGCGGAGTGTGCACCGTGACCAGGACCGGCCGCACCGGCGGTACCCGGGCACCTGAACCGTGCCCCGTGACCACCCGACCCGGCGGTGGCCGGGCACCCGGAGCGCGCGCCGTGACCGCACGATCCGACGGTGGCCGGGCATCCGCAGTGCGCGCCGTGACCGCTCGACCCGGCGGTGGCCGGGCTGGCGGAGCGTGCGCCGTGTCCCGCCGATCCGAGAATGGCGATGGCCAGCGGCAGCCGACCACACAACCGCAGCACGTCGGCGGTGGCCGGCGGTGAGCGGCGTGGCGTGGCGCGGGCCGATCCTGGTCACCGGCACCGACACCGACGTCGGCAAGACGGTGGTCACCGCGGCGATCACAGCCGCGGCCCAGGCCGCCGGGCTGCGGGTCGCGGTCCTCAAACCCGGCCAGACCGGTACGGCGACCGGCGCCGAGTCCGACGTCGACACGGTGAACCGGCTGGCCGCGCCGATGACCGCACGTACCCTGGTCAGCTACCCCGATCCACTGGCGCCGCTGGCGGCGGCCCGGGTCGCCGAGGCCGAGCCGCTGGAGCTGTACGCGGTCGCCGACGAGATCAGGGCCGACGCGGAGAAGCACGACCTCGTACTGGTCGAGGGGGCCGGCGGTCTGCTCGTCCCGATGGGGCTGCGGCCGTCCGGCGAGGCGTGGACGCTCGCCGACCTGGCGGTCTCGATCGGTGCCCCGGCGGTGGTGGTCACCCGGGCCGGGCTGGGCACGCTGAACCACACCGCGCTGACCCTGGAGGCGCTGGACCGGCGGGCGGTGCCCTGCGGGGTGGTGCTCGGCGCCTGGCCGGCCGAGCCGGAGCTGGTGCACTGGGCCAACCTGCGGGAACTGGTCCCCAACATGGTCGGCGCGCTGCCGGACGGCGCCGGCACGCTCGAACCGGGCGTGTTCCGCCGCTCCGCGCCGGGCTGGCTCACCCCGGCGCTCTACGGCGTGCTGGACGACTGGCGGGCCTGGGCCGAGGACGTCAGCTAGCTCACCGCCCGTCAGAGGTGGGCGGCGGAGACGTCGGAAGCAGGGACGTCAGCCAGGTCACCACCGTCAGAGGTGGGCGGCGGCGGAGACGTCAGGCTTTCTCTCGACCAGGCCGTACCTGACCATCCGGTCGGCGAAGAACTCCAGCGACCCGACGTCGACCCGGCTGCCCCAGACCGGGATGTTCACCTTCGGGGCGAGGTCCGGCCGGACGTTCGCGATGCTGGGCAGCGCCGCCCGGTACTCCTCCGGATTGCCGGTGACGTACTCGGCGGTCCGGGCGGCGGCCTGCTGGAACGCGCGTACCACCCCGGGGTTGGCCCGGATGTACGCCTCGGACGCCGAGTACGTCCCGACCGCCAGGTTCGGCCTCGCCTCGACGTACGGCCGGAACAGCACCCGTACGCCCTGTCCCAGCGCGATGGTGACGAACGGTTCGATGACCAGGGCCGCGTCCACCCGCCCCTGGGTGATCGCCGGGAGCATCTCGGGGAAGCCGAGTTCCAGGAACCTGATCGAGTTGGGGTCGGCGCCGACGTTCTCCAGCGACGCCTTCAGCACCACCTCGCTGACGTTGGTGAGGGTGTTCACCGCGACGGTCCGGCCGGCCAGGTCGGCGACGGTCCGGATCGGCGAGTTCGCCGCGACGATGACGGCGGAGAAGTCCCGGGCCGGGTCGGTGCCGACGGACGTACCGGGGGCGATGATCTGTACCGGTACTCCCCGGCTGCGGGCCAACAGCATGGAGACGGCGTTGGAGCCGCCGATCGCCAGGTCGCCGGAGACCAGTCCGGGCACGATCGCGGCGCCGCCCTGCTGCCGGACGAGTTCGACGTCGAGTCCGTGTTCGGTGAAGAAGCCCTTCTGGATGCCGAACGCCAGGAACGAGGCGGGCGCGCCCTCGATGTCGCCGACCTTGATCGAGACCGGTCTGTCCCGGCTCGGCTCGTCGGCGGCGGCCGGGGCGGTCGGCTCCGGGCCGCCGCAGGCCGCGATCGCCGCGAGCAGTGCCAGGACGCTGGCGTACCGGGTGATTCTGCTGGTCAGCCTGTTCATCGGATCCTCCGCGAGGACTGGAGGTCGGCGGACCGGCGGGCGTTCCGCTGCGCGGGGACGCGGCACCGGAGGAGGCGACCGTGCGGCGCGGGTACGCCGTCGGCGCGTCGACTGCTTGCGGGCATCGAGTGCTTGCGGACATCGAGTGGCGAAGCTGCGGCGCCAGCCGGAACGGAGCCGGTCCGAGCGGCAGTCCATCGGCGTTCCCGAATCTTAACAGCCCGGCGAGGCGGGACATACCGCTCGATGCGTACCCGCGATCCGGGGCCGGCGCTCCGGCGGTCCGGCTCCCGGTCGTGCCGCCCGGCCCGGCGACGTGCTGACTTTCGGCAGTAACCGGCCGGTGGCGCGGCTTGTAGCCTGGCCGGGTGAACGCCCGGCCCCGCGACCCACGGTGGTGGCGCCACCTGTCCCGGCGGGCGGCGACCGCCGGGCGGTGGCGGTCCGGCGGGCTCGACGCCGACACCGGAGAGGTCCGGGTTGGCGGTGCGGTCGACGGCACCGGCCCGGTGGCACCCCGGGTGGTGCCGACCCGCCGCCCGGCGCTGCGCGGTCGCGACCGGATTCTCGACCTGGTGCTCTGGGTCGTGCTGTCCGCGCCGATCGGGCTGGCGTTGGTCACCCCGCCGCACTCGTCCTGGTATCCGCTCCGGCTGGCCGGTTCGCTGCTGGTGACGGGGCTCGCAGTGCTGGCCAGCCGGCGGGCGCCGCTGCTCGGCCTGCTGCTGGTGGTGCTGCCGACCGCCGGGGACGGCAACTTCATGTTCGGCATCCCGGTGCTGAGCTACCTGGTCGGGCTGCGCGAGCGCCGGTCCGGCCCGGCCGCGCTCGTCTTCGCCGGCATCGGGCTCGGCGGCACGGTGCTCAACTTCGGCCTGCTCGGCACCGATGCCGAGGTGTGGTTCCTGCTCGCCGGCACGCTGCTGGCCGGTGGGGTCTTCCCGTGGCTGGTCGGTCGCTACCACCGGCAGCACCGCGCCCTGGTGCTGGCCGGCTGGGAGCAGGCCGACCTGCTGGAACGGGAGCAGCGCGGTGCCGCCGAACGGATCCGGATGCGGGAGCGGGCCCGGATCGCCCAGGACATGCACGACTCGCTCGGCCACGACCTGAGCCTGATCGCGCTGCGGGCGGGCGCCCTGGAGGTGGCGCCGGACCTGGCCGAGCCGCACCAGCGGGCCGCCGGTGAGCTGCGCGCCAGCGTGGCGCTGGCCACCGACCGGCTCCGCCAGGTCATCGGGGTGCTGCGGGACGACGCCGAACCGGCGCCGACCCGGCCGGCGGGGGAGCGGGTCGACGCCCTCGTCGGGCGGGCCCGGGCCGCCGGGATGGCCGTCCGGCTGGTGGTCGAGGGGGATACTTCGCCGGCTGCTCCCAGCGACGCCGTACCGCCGATGGTCGACCGGGCGGTCTACTCCGTGGTGCGGGAGGCGCTGACCAACGCCACCCGGCACGCGCCCGGGGCGGCGGTGACGGTGTCGGTGCGCCGCGCCGCCGACCGGACCTCGGTGCGGGTCAGCAACGACCGGCCGCCGGCCGGACCGCTGCCGGGGCTGCGCGGCGCGGGCTCCGGCCTGGTCGGGCTCCGCGAGCGGGTACGCCTGGCCGGCGGGACCCTGCGGGCCGGCCCGGACGGCGCCGGCTTCGAGGTGTACGCCGAGCTGCCCACAGTCGTGACCGGGCCGAACATCGCCACCGGCTCGGATCTCATCGCCGGCTCGGATGTCGTTGTCACCTCTGATCTCAACGTCAGCTCAGACCGCATCGTCGGCTCGGATCTCGCCGTCGGTTCGGATCTCGCGGCCGGATCCGATTCCCTGGCGGGGGTGGATCGGCTGGCCGACGCCTCCGACGCCTTCCACGCCTCCGAGGCCTCGGACGCCACCCGCCCCGACTCCGCCGAACGACTGCGTTCCGCCCGGCGGCGAGTCCGGCGCAGTCTGCTGGCGGCGGTCACCGTGCCGGTCGCGATCGGCGCCCTGCTGGTACTCGCCTACTACCCGATCGCTACCTTCGGCGCGGTGCTCGACTCCGACCGGTACGCGCGACTGCGGCTGGGACAGGAGCAGGCCCAGACGCGTGAACTGCTGCCGGACCGGCAGGTCGCCGCGCCGGAGGACGCCGCCGACCGGCCGGTGCCGGCGGGTGCCACCTGCGAGTTCTACTCCGACGGCGCGTTCCCGTTCGGGCAGGCCGTCTACCAGATCTGCTTCCTGCACGGGCGACTGGTGGTCAAGGACCGCCTCGGCGACTGAGCCACCGGCCCCGTCCCCGCCCCCGGTCCCGGCCCACCCGGCCGCCCGGCACCCGAGTTGAGGAGGAAGAGTGATCCCCGTCCTGCTGGCCGACGACGAGGCGATGATCCGGGCCGGGGTCCGGGCCATCCTGGCCACCGATCCGGAGATCGAGGTGGTCGCCGAGGCCGCCGACGGGCGGGACGCGGTCGAACTGGTCCGCGCCCACCGGCCCCGGGTGGCGCTGCTGGACATCCGGATGCCCCGGCTCGACGGTCTCGCCGCCGGGGCGGAGATCCGCCGGCTGGTGCCGGAGACCGCGGTGGTCATGCTGACCACGTTCGGCGAGGACGACTACATCGCGCGGGCCCTGGGTGAGGGGATGAGCGGGTTCCTGCTCAAGTCCGGCGACCCCCGGGAGCTGATCGCCGGGGTACGGGCGGTGGCGGACGGTGCGGCGTACCTGTCGCCGGAGGTGGCCCGGCGGGTGATCGAACTCGGCGGTGGGCTGCTGGCCCGGGCACCGGCCGCCCGGGAACGGATCGAGGCGCTGACCGAACGGGAACGGGAGGTACTGGCGCTGGTCGGTGCCGGCCTGTCCAACGCCGAGATCGGTCGGCGGCTCTTCCTGGTCGAGGGGACGGTGAAGAGCTATCTGAGCACCATCTTCACCCGGCTCGGCGTACGCAACCGGGTGCAGGCGGCGATCATCGCGTACGAGGCGGGCCTGACGGACTGAGCCGTGCGGCGGGGCGCTCCCGGCACGGGGAGCGCCCCGCCCGACTCAGGCGTCGCGGCGGCGCATAACGGCCAGCCCGGCCAGCAGGGCCGCGACCGCCCAGCCGGCGAGGATCAGCAGGCCGACGGCGGCCGGGTACGGGTCGTCGTCGCCGCGCAGGAAGTGCAGGCCGGCGCTGCCCGGCAGGGCGTCGGCGATCGTGTTCAGCGGCCCGAGGTCCGGCAGTCGCAGCGTCGCCGGGACGATCGCCAGTACCAGGAAGACCGTGACCAGGGTGCCGACCGCGCCCCGCAGCGCGGCGCCGAGGCCGAGGGTGAAGACGCCGATCAGCGCCAGGTATCCGGCCAGCCCGAAGGCGTCGCCGAGGGTCTCGCCCGGGTCGAACCGGCCCCAGTCGCCGAGTACCGGCGCGGCGACGGCGGCACCGAGCCCGCCGAGCAGCAGACCGGCGCCGAAGGTGACCCCGGCGACCACGGTGGTCTTGGCCAGCAGCAGCCGGCCCCGGGACGGAATCCACTGCAACGTGGTACGGATCGTGCCGGTGCCGTACTCGCTGGTGATGACGAGCAGGGCGAGCGCGATCACCGCGAACTGGGTCAGCTCGACGGCGTCCACGGCGATCCGGCCGACCGCGAACACACCCTGGTCGTTGGCCGGGTCGTCGTCGGTGTTGCTGTTCTGGACGTAGATGGCGAGTTGTCCGGCGGTGGCGGCCATCAGCAGCACGCTGGCGAGCAGCGACCACCAGACCGAGCGCACCGACCAGAGTTTGGTCCACTCGCTGGCGATCGCGCCCGGAAGTCCACCGCCGGACGGCGGTCCGGCGGCGGCCCGGTGGTCGGTACGGGACAACGTGCTCATCGTGCCTCTTTCCGCTCGGCTGCGCCGGGTGCGCTGCTGGGGGTCGGGGCGGCGTACTCCAGGTCGCCGCCGGTGAGTTCGAGGTACGCCTGTTCGAGGGATGCCTCCCGGGCGCTCAGCCCGTGCAGTCGTACGCCGAGGTGGTGGGCCAGGTCACCGACCTGACCGACGGTGCTGCCGGTGACCAGCAGCTCGTCGGCGCCGACCCGTTCGACGGTGGCGTGCCTGGCGACGAGTTCGTCGCGGAGCCGGTGCAGTGCGGCGGGCTCGGGGCTGACCACCCGAACGGCGGCCAGTGAACTGCCGGCGATCACCTCGGCGATCGGCGCGTCGGCGAGCAGCCGACCCCGGCCGATCACCACGAGCTGGTCGGCGGTGAGCTGTACCTCGCTCATCAGGTGGCTGGAGACGAAGACCGTACGCCCCTGTGCGGCCAGCGACCGCATCAGCTCGCGGATCCAGCGCACCCCGTCCGGGTCCAGCCCGTTCACCGGCTCGTCGAAGATCAGCACCCCCGGGTCGCCGAGCAGCGCTCCGGCGATGCCGAGCCGCTGGCCCATGCCGAGCGAGAGGGTGCCGGCCCGCTTTCCGGCCGCCTCGGTCATCCCCACCGTGTCGAGTACCTCGTCGACCCGGCGTACCGGAATGCCGTTGCTGCGGGCCATCGCGGTCAGGTGGGCCCGGGCGGTCCGGCCGGGGTGTACCGCCCGGGCGTCGAGCAGCGCGCCGACCTCCCGCAGCGGGTGCCGGTACGTCCGGTACGGCCGGCCGGCGACAAGTGCGGTGCCGGAGTCGGGCCGGTCCAGTCCGAGGATCATCCGGATGGTGGTGGACTTGCCGGCCCCGTTCGGGCCGAGGAAGCCGGTGACCCGACCCGGCGTGATCGCCAGGGAGAGCCGGTCGACCGCCGTGGTCGCGCCGAAGCGCTTGGTCAGTTCGGTTAACGTGATCATGAATCCTTCCGGTGTTCGCAGCTCGGCTGCGACGGTAGGAATCCGGAGGGTGCCGACACAGCGCCCGAACGGCGATCGGAGGGGCTGACTTTCGTCAGGAGCCCGCGAAAGGACGTCGGGGATCCGCGAAGGCTTCAGTAGCCCCCGAAGGCGTCAGCAGCCCGCGAACCGGACGGGGGTCCGTCGGGGGCGATCCGGTCGGCGGGCGACGTAGGCTGGGGGCCGTCCCGGGCAAGCCGTCGGTGCTGGAGGTCTTTCGTCATGCAGCAGGTCGAGGCGGATTCCTCGATGCCGGAGGCGGACCGGGCGGTCAGCACTGTCCGGTGGTACCCCCGGGTGCTCGCCCTGGCCCTGGTGATCGTGGTGGTGGACCAGCTCACCAAGTTCTGGGCGGTCGCCGAGCTCTCCGACGGCGGCGTCGTACCGGTCCTCGGCGACCTGCTCAGCCTGCGGCTGCTCTACAACCCGGGCGCGGCGTTCTCGATCGGTACCGGCGTCACCTGGATCTTCGCGATCATCGCCGCCGTCGCGGTGGCGGCGATCACCCGGGCCGCCTGGAAGGTCCGTAACCGGGCCTGGGCGATCGCCCTCGGTCTGGTGCTGGGCGGTGCCACCACCCACCTGCTGGACCGGTTGTTCCGGGAGCCCGGGTTCGCCCGGGGCCACGTCGTCGACTTCATCGACTACGCCGGCTTCTTCGTCGGCAACGTCGCCGACATCTGCCTGGTGCTGGGCGGTGCGCTGATCGTGCTGCTCTACCTGCGCGGAATCGACATCGACGGCCGACGCGACCAGGACTGACCGCCCCGCCGCCCCTCCCGGACCCGCAGTCGGGCGGACCGGAACGGGCTCAGCGGCGCGCGACGACGAACGCTCAGCGGCGGGCAATGGAAATCGCTCAGCGGCCAACGAGGACGAACCGTCGGCGGCGGGCGACGAAAAGCGCTCAGCGGTGGGCGACGACGAACGCGTCCGGCATCCGGAACGACAGGTTGTCCGGGCACCACGGTGCCCGGACGACTGTCACGTCGGCCAACAGCGGGGCGGTCTCCTCGACCACCACCGCCGCCTCCAGCCGGGAGAGCTGGGCGCCGACGCAGCGGTGCGCGCCGGCCCCGAACGCCAGGTGCCGGCGGGAGCCGCGCTGTCCGGGTACGAACGCCTCCGGCGCGGCGACCACCTCCGGGTCGCGGCCGGCGCGGGCCAGCCAGAGCACGACGCTGGTCCCCTCGGGTACGGGTGTGCCGGCCAGTTCGGTGTCCCGGGCGGCCACCCGGCGCCAGGTGACGATCGGCGGCTCCAGCCGCAGCCCCTCCTCGACCACGTCGTCGACCGCCACCGTGCCGGCGCCCAGCCCGACGATCACCTCCGGGGTGCCGGTGAGCCGGTGCAGCAGCAGGGTGAGGAACTGACTGGTGGTCTCCTGGCCGGCGACGAGCAGGAAGAACAGCGCCCCGACGACGACGTCCGGCGGCTGCCCGGCGGTACGCAGATCGGCGGCCAGCCCACCGCCGGTGGCGGCGAACTCCCGCAGTACGGCGTGGAACCGGCCGACGACGTCGGCGAGTACCCGTTGCCGCTGCGGGTCGACCGGGGCCCAGAACAGTTCCAGGGCGGCCCGGGTGAACTCCTTGACGACCTCGGTCGGCGCCTCCGGCAGGTCGACCAGCCGGGCGAGTACCAGCAGCGGCAGGTCGGCGGCGAGGTCCGCGTACAGGTCGACGGGGTGGCCGGTGTCGAGCGCGGCGCCGAGCCGGCCGACCCGCTCCCGCACGACGGCGGTCAGCCACGGCCGTTGCGCGGCGACCCGGTGCGGATGTAGTGCCTCGGCGACGATGCCCCGGATCGCCGGATGGCTGTGCCCGCCGTTGTTGGCCAGCGTCGGGGGGAGTCGGAAGCCGTGCCGGGCGAGTACCCGTAGCGCCCCGACCGGGATCGGGGTCATCGCGTCCAGCGCGTTGTCCGGGCGGAACGTCTCCGGGTCGGCGAGCACCTGGCGGACCAGCGCGTGCCGGGTCACCACCAGGTGGTCGACCCCGACGTGGTCCGGCACGGAGACCACGTCCGGCCATGGCCGTTCGACCGGGCCCTGCCAACTTCGGAACAGCACCCGACCACGCTAACCAGTACGGTCCCGGCCCTCGGTGCCGCCGGTCGTGGAGGTGACCTTCGTCAGTTCCCAGACCCGGCTGTGCTTCACCCGGACGCTTTCCAGGGCGACGGTGACCGGGATGTCGTAGCCGGCCACCGGGGTGAACCGCTCCCGGGGCAGGTACGCCCGTTCCGGGTCGCCGACCAGCACGTGCGCGCCGGCCCGGCTGGCCCGGAGCAGGAACCGGAGTACCCGGTTCGCCATCGCCTGGCTGTAGAAGACGTCGCCGGCCAGTACGACCTGGGCGTCGCGGGCGTCGCCGTCCAGGATGTCGCCGAGTTCGCCGGCCACCGTCACCCCGTTGGCCTCGGCGTTGACCTCGACGGCGGCCAGCGCCATCCGGTCGATGTCGACGGCCAGCACCTCTGTCGCGCCGGCCCGGGCGGCGGCGACCGCCACCAGGCCGGAGCCGCAGGCGAGGTCCAGCACCCGCCGGCCGGCGACGGTTTCCGGATGGTCGAGCAGGTAGCGGGCCAGCGCTTGGCCGCCGGCCCAGGCGAAGGCCCAGAACGGCGGGGGCTGTTCGCTGCGGAACTCGCCCTCGGTCAGCTCCCAGAGGCCGATCGGTTCGGCCGCCTGGTGCAGCCGGATCTCCGGTACCGCCGACACCGGGCTCAGTTGGGCGTACCTGCGGACGAACTCCGTGGGGCTCTCGGACACAAGCGCCGATTCTGCCGGTCGACCTGCCCGGCTCTCCGCCCGGTCCCGGTTCCCGCGTCCGGGCGTGTCGCGGAAGGTCGGTAACCGGTTCAGCACTCCGCGTCAAAAACACCCTCTTCATTCCTGAATGGTGCTGATACCCCAGTCTTCCGCGCACCCACCCGTACCCATAGCGTCGGTCGGGTAGGTATGTCGACTTGAATGGGGTGTGATGGCGGTGAGGCGGCTCGCGACCCGGCTCGGAGCCACGCTGGTGTGTGCGACGACGGGCTGGGCGGTGCTGCCGGCCGACCCGGCCGGGGCGGCTCCCGGCTTCGACACCGCGATCACCCAGCTTCCGGGCCGGTTCGTGGCCGGCGCGGGTGCCGAGACCGTCACCGCGGTGATCTCCACCAGCCTGGACGGCGAGTGCCGCAAGGTCCGCTGGTCGCTGGTGCTGCGGGTGGACGGTCTGCGGCTCGACCAGGTCGCCGTCGACCGGGTGGAGGAGACCGGCGGGTTTCCGGTGGACGTCCGGGGCGAGGGCGGCGGTGCCCGGCTCACCGACCGGCAACTCGACCCCGGTTCGTTGTGCCGCAACCGCACCGTCACCGCGCAGTACCGGCTGGCCGTCGACCGGGCGGTGACGGACGGCCGGATCGAGCTCACCGTCGAGGCGTTCGACGCGCAGTCCCGGCTGCTCGACCGGCAGAGCGCCACCCGTGACGTGGTCGGCGGGCGCGGCGGCGGGCAGGATCGGCGCCGCGCGCCGGAGCGGGCCCGACCGACGCCGACCGAGGCGGCGCCGACCCCGACCGAGGCGGTGGAGCCGGAGCCGACCGAGCCGGTCGACGAGGATTCTCCGGTACTCGCCGAGGGGCCGGACGGTGCCGCCGGGACCGGCGACGGCGGCTCGGGTGCCGGCGAGGCCAGCGCCACCGCCGGCCAGGGCGGCACCGGGCTGACCGAGATCGGTTTCGCGGCCGGTGCGCTGATGCTCTTCCTCGGTGCCGGCCTGCTGCTCCGGCTGCGGTCCCGTAACCGGCTCGCCGAGGCGACCCCGGCACCGGCACCCGCCCGGCGGCGCGGCTATCCGGAGGCCGCCCGGCGCGGCCCCGCGCCGCCCCGGCGCGGTGAGGGCGGCGGCCGGCACTACCCCGACTGGTGATCGAACCGCGCTGAGCGCCGGCAACGGAAAGGGCCCCTTCCGATCGTGACCACGATCGGAAGGGGCCCTTCGGCTATCGGAAACTAGCTGCCGAACGCCTGGAACTCGGCGATCCGGACGTGCGTCCGGGCCGGGCTGGCGGTCGTGCAGTCGGTGGTCGTCGCCGGATCGTTGTCCTGCTCACCGGCGTACTCCGGACCGCCGGTGCACTGGCTGTCCAGCACCTGGATCCGCAGGTGGGTGGCGACGGTACGCGGAATGTCGAACGACCGCAGGTTGATGTCCCGCGAGTACGCCCGGTACTTCCCACCCGGGAACGCGTCCGACCGGCTGGTGTAGACCTTCCGGTAGTTGGCGTCCACGGAGCAGTCGACCCGGCTGGCGTCGCAGGCCAGTACGGCGAACGAGCGCAGCGCCGACAGGGCGTTCTGGCTGGCCGGGTCGGCCGTGTTGGCGGGGTTCGGCGGGCGCAGGTAGGCGCTCACGTTCACCCGTCGTACGGTCTGCGGCCGGTCACCGGCGAGGTCGACGGTGACCTGCTTGCCGACCACCCCGTCCAGGGACGCCCAGTTGGTCGCCTCGGTGTCGTCGACCAGCGCGGTGGTGTTGACCCCGTCCCCGGCCACGGTCGCGCCGGAGGCGGCCGAGGCGAGGTTGCGGTCGAGCTTCAGTTCCAGGGTCACCGGCTTGTCGGCGTGCCGGCCCTTGCCGGCCTTGAACTCCTTGCTGAACCGGGTGTGCCCGAAGCCCGGGGCGACCGCCAGGAAGGAGAACTTGGTGCCTTCGATCACCTCGAAGCTGTCCGGCAGCGGGGTGGCCGGGTCGGTGTCCGCGACCGGGACGGCGCGGGCCTCGTAGTCGCCGAGGTAGAGCCGGACCGGCGCACCCTCGCTGGCACCGTCCGGCTTGAGCTGCACGGTGACGTTGCGGGCGTGCGGGGAGGCGAAGCTCGGCGTCGGGTCGGTGTCGGCGGCGCCGTTGGTGGCGGCGTCCCGGCCCATCCCGGAGACGGCGAAGGCGTTCCAGATGATGTCCTGGTTGGCCCCGCCGAACCGGAGCTGGTCGGCGGCGAGAAGGTTGTCCCGCATGTCCAGCATGCTGACCGAGCTGGCGGCCTGGAGCAGGTACGAGTCGAAGACGAGCTGCGTCCAGCGCCGGTTGCCCGGGCACTTCTCCACCGCCACCTTGCCGATGGCGCAGTCGAGCTGCTTCGACGGCGTGCCCTGTCCGTACCGCTTGACCAGTGCGGCGCGGACCCGGATGTTCGTCGCGCTCCAGATCTCGCCGTCGGCGTGCACCGCCGGGCCGGCGGTGTTGTAGCCGACGTCGGAGTAGTTCAGCGGGCTGCGGCTGAAGTCGTAGTTCCGGATGCCGCTGACGGTGTTGCCGGTGACGTAGCCGCCGGTGATGAAGGGGGTCTCACCGGGGGCCCGCAGGTTGTGCTGTACGAGGTATTCGGCGCCCATCAGGTCGCCCCAGGACTCGCCCATGGCGCCGCCCTGGTGGCCGCTGATGCCGCTGTTCGGGCCGCCGATCATCCGGTTGGTGACGGCGTGCATGTACTCGTGCCCGATCACCGTCATGTCGTAGTCGCCGTCCACGCAGGGCGGGTACGGGCCACCGGCGGCGGGCTGCCACAGGTACATGTTGGTGGTCGGCTGGAGGCCGTCGCGCGGGGTGCTCTGGTTGGCGTTGTTCCGGTTGCCGCTGAGCGCGCCCTGTTGGGCCCGGCCCTGCTCGGCGTCGCCGCCGAGGCCGTCGGCGGTCAGGTTGACCGCCTGGAGGTTCCAGGCCGCCTCGTCGAAGCCGAGCCGGTAGGTCCAGTCGTGCATCCGGTTGTGCATGGCGAACAGGTTCGCGATCGCCGCGTCCGCGTCGTTCTTGTGGTCGGCGGTGAAGACGGCCGGGTCACACTTGGAGGTCTTCCACGGGTCGGTGAACGGGTAGACGTAGTCCCGGGTCGGGCTCTCCGTCATCGGCAGGGCGGGGGTGCCGCCACCCCAGGACACCACGTTGTTCGCCGAGTTGCCCCGGGCGGTGAAGGTCGGCTGCCCGGTGGCCAGGTCGACGTCCCAGGCCTGGCCGCTGTTCGGGTCCTTGACCGGGCGCTCGCAGCCGCGCTCGATCGTCAGGCACCAGAGCACCCGGGAGTCCTTGCCCGGCTTGGTCCTGGCGGGCGGGGTGGCCGGGAAGACGGCCCACTTCGGGTTGTCCGAGTCGAAGTCGACCAGGTCCTCGCGGACCAGCACGCTGCTGCGCTCGCCGTCGACGAAGGTGGTGAACGCGGTCGGGTGGTCGGTGCGGTCGGAGATCAGGGTGACCTCCCAGGCGGCCCGGGGCGCGGCGTCCGGCACCGGTACGGCGACCTGTCGGATGTCCCGGCTGGCCACCTGGTCGGCGGTCAGTCCGGCGTCGGCGAGTGCGACCGCGTACGCCTGGTCGGCGGTGACGGTGACCGGCTGGGGGGTTCCGGTGTTGCGGGACAGCGAGGAGCTGACGTTGATGACGTTGCCGCCGGAGACGGCGATGCTGACCAGTCCGTCGTACCCGGCGGGCAGGTCGCCGAAGCGCTGCCGCAGGGTGACCACGGCACCGGTGCCGATCTGCCGGACCAGCAGCTTCTCCAGGCCCGCCACGGCGGCGGCGTCCAGGCCGAACAGTTCGCTGTTGTTCGCCAGGTACTGCCGGGCGGCCTTCTCCGGGTCGGCGTCCAGCCCGGTGGCGAGCGGGCCGTCGGTGGCGGTGAGCGCGTGCGGGGTGCCCAGCTCGTTCCACCGGACGTCACCGGCGACCTGGGTCGCCAGCCCCCGCTGCCGGGCGTTCGGCGCGGCCGAGCCGGCCCGGTTGTCCACGTCCCGGGGGGCGTGGCTGCCGCCGTACGACTCCGGGTGTTCTCCCGGCTGGACCTGGCCGCCGGGGTCACCGGCGGGTGCTGCGGTGGCGGTGGTGGCGCCGGGCAGCAGGGCGGCGGCCACCACGGCCGCCATCAGCGCGGGCAGGCCGCGCCGACCGGTCCGGATCGTTGATCTCCACCGGGTATGTGGCAAGGCGTCCTCCTTGGACGGGTACGACGAAGCCGACCGGTCAGGTCGGCTTGGGCGGGTGAGTTGGATCATGAGCGCGTGTAGATATGTGGATATCAGTCGGCCCAGGCGGAAGCAAGGATCCGTCGGGTACTGACACCGGGGCTAGGTTCCGTTCGTATAACGGTTCGTCCGGGCCGGTCGGATATCCGGTGTTCTCGCAGGTCCGACCGGTCTCCGGTACGGCGTCGTCTCTTGACAAGCGGCGCCCGTCACACCTAGCGTCCGAACCTGTTGGATCGTTTCATTGCCGTACCGCACTACCTGCCACCGTCATTTACCGCCCCCGCGACCTGGCTCACGTCGACGGGAATCCGCACCTGCCCACCCGGGCATTCCTGCGCCCGCTCAGGCAAGCGGTTTCCTGCCCGATCTTCCGCACCACCGGCCGCCAGGCGCCCTTGGGAAGGAGAACGTCCATGGTGCACACCCGACGGGTCCGCCGGGCCGCGAGGGCAGCAGCCCTCGCCGCGGCGGCCCTGCTCGTCCTGCCGCTGGCCGCGTGTGGTGGTGGTGACGAGGCCTCGGACGGCCCGGTCACCCTCGACTTCACCTGGTGGGGCAACGAGGACCGGGCCAAGGTGACCGAGGCGGCCATCGACCTGTTCGAGAAGAAGTACCCGAACATCAAGGTGAACACGTCGTTCGGCGCCTTCGACGCGTACTTCCAGAAGCTGTCCACCCAGATCGCCGGTGGGGACGCCCCGGACGTGGTGCAGATGGACCGCGCCTACCTGCGGGAGTACGCCGACCGCAACGCGCTGCGCGACCTCACCGAGTACGTCGAGGACGGCACCCTCAAGGTCGGCGACATCACCAAGACGCTGCTGCCGGCGGGCAAGGTCGGCGACGCGACCTTCGCGGTGCCGATCGCGCAGAACACCCAGGGCGTCGTCTACGACCCGGCGCTGTGGCAGAAGGCCGGCGTGGCCGCGCCGAGCCCCGAGTGGACCTGGGCCGACATGCAGGCCGCCGGACAGAAGCTGAGCCAGTCCAGCGGCGGCAAGGTGGCCGGCTTCGGCGACTTCGGCTTCGCCATCGACTGGTTCGACATCTGGCTGCGCCAGCGGGACAAGGCCATCTACACCGACGACGGCAAGCTCGGCTTCACCGAGGCGGAGCTGACCGAGTTCTGGACGATGACCGGCCAGATGCGCGCGGTCGGCGCGCTGGCACCCCCGGCGCTGACCACCCAGCTCGACGGCTCGGTGCAGAACTCCTCGCTGATCAAGAAGGGCGTCACCGCCGAGGTCAACTACGACTCCGGCTTCACCGGCATGGTCAGCGCGTACGGCGGCCCGCTGGCGATCGTGCCGATGCCCAGCGACACCCCGAAGCGGGGGATGATCGCGGCGATGTCGATGGCGTACAGCGTCGCCCAGCGCAGCGAGCACCCGAAGGAGGCGACCATGCTTGTCGACTTCCTGGTCAACGACGTCGAGGCGGGCAAGGTGCTGGCGGTGTCCCGGGGCATGCCGGCCAACGCGAAGGTGCGGGACGCGATCGCCCCGAGCCTGGCCCCGAACGACAAGCTGGTCTACGAGTTCGAGCAGTCGGTGGTCGACAAGCTGCTGCCCACCCCGCCGCCGCAGCCCAAGGGCGGTGGCGCGGTGAAGGCCGAGTTCCAGCGGATCTACGACGAGGTCATCTTCGGTCGGATCCCGGCCGCCGAGGGCGCCAAGCGGGTCATCGACGAGGCGAAGAGCCAACTCGGCTGACACCCCGACACCGGAAGGTGCCCCCGTCCCACGCCCGGGACGGGGGCACCTCCGTGTTCCGGTCCGACCGCCCTGGGATGCGGCGGACCGGGAACCCGGGCGGCCGACCCGGCCATCCGGCCGGCCGCCCGGGGGCTCTACCTACCCGGCCGGGGCGTCCGGCACGCACCCGGCCGGCGCGGGGTTCCCCGACCCCGGCCGCACCGCGAGGACGTACGCCGGTGCCGGCGGCAGCGCGCCGACGGTCAGCACCGGCCCGGCCGGCCCGAGGCGTACCCCGGGATCCGCGACGTCGTCCCGGCCGACCCACCGGAGCCGGGCGCCGGGCCGCAACGGCAGCCCGGGTACGCCGAACTCGGGCCCCGGATCGCCGAGCAGGATCAGGTAGTGCACGTCGTCCCGGCAGGTGAACCGGACCGGCACGCCGGTGCTGGTGACCGCTGCCGGGACGTGCCACGGGCGGGTGCCGAAGATTGCCTCGCCGTGTCCGGCCAGCCAGCGGCCCAGCTCGTGCAGCACCGTCCGCTGGCCGGCCGGCACCACGCCGTGGTCGTCCGGGGTGATCCCGAGCAGCAGGTTGCCGTTCTTGCTCACCACGTCGGCCAGCAGGTGCACCAGCTCGGTGCTGGAAAGAAACTGCGCCGTTGTCTCCTGCCGATTCCAGCCGAAGGAGAGCCCGAGCGCGCGGACCGTCTCCCAGGGTGCCGGATCGATCTCCGACCGGATTCCGTACTCCGGGGTGCGGACGTCGGCGTCGTCGAGGGAGAACCGGTCGTTGACGACTCCGTCCGGCACTGCCGCGTAGTAGTCCGCGACCAGCCCGGCGGCGTCGCCGGATCGGGGATAGCCGATGTCGTTCCAGAGCACGCTCGGCCGGTACCGGTCGACCAGCTCCCGCCAGTGCGCGTCGACGTAGCCGGCGTACCCGGGCGAGTCGGGGACGCTCGCCGCCACGTCGGCCATCCGTCGGATCGGCAGGTTGCCGAAGGTCCAGTCCAGCCCGCCGGAGTAGTAGAGGCCGTAGCGCAGGCCCCGGTCGCGCACCGCCGTGCCGAGTTCGCCGATCAGGTCCCGCCCGGTCTGCCAGTCCGGGACGTACGGGTTGGCGTGTGCGGACGGCCAGAGCAGGTAGCCGTCGTGGTGCTTGCAGGTCGGTACGACGTACCGGGCGCCGGCCGCCGCGCAGAGGTCGGCCCAGGGCGCGGGATCCCAGGCCCGGACCGCCGCGGTGAACTCGGTGCGGAAGTCCTCGTACGGACGGTTGCCGTACACCCGACGGTGGTACGCCCGGGTCGGGCCGTCCAGCAGGTGCGTGTTCTGGTACCACTCCGCGTACGAGTGCCGGGCCAGCGGGTCCGACGCCTCGGTCACGGCGGTGAGCTGCTCCGGGCCGGTACGGCCGGCGCCGAGCAGGCGTACCACCTCGTCGTCCAGGGGCGCCCAGGCCGGGACGGAGTACAGTCCCCAGTGGATCATGATGCCGAACTTGGCGTCCCGGTACCAGGCCGGGGTTTCCCGCTGCGGGCGCACGTCAGTCGATCTCCAGCCGGACCGCGACCCGGTGAAAGTCCCTGCGTGCGAGCACGTCTGTCCTCCCGATCAGCAGCATCGGCTGTCACTCCACGACGACCCGGGCGCCGTGGCCCTGCCGGGACGGTTCGTCGCCCGGTCACCTCGGCGAGGATCCACGCGAGGGCGCGAGCCGGCCGAGAGGTCGACGGTTGAAACGAATCAATCCGCGACCTGACGCTATTGCGGCGCGACGACGGCTGTCAAGAGATCGCGGCTCGGACGCCCGATGTCAGGCCGGAACTCCAACAGTTCTGGTGCGACGTCTCCCGCTGTCGAGAGATCGCGGCTCGGATGCCCGATGTCAGTACAGTTCGAACGAACGCCAGCGAGGTCCGGCCCGCTCCACCGCGCACCCGTACGTCTCGCCGCCCTGCGGCCCCGGTGGGTGCCGGCGGCGTCAGCACGCCAGCCGATTCGGGAAAAGCCCGAGGGCGGTGCCCCGACCAGCCGCTTTCTGGTCGGGACACCGCCCTCGTCGTACGGGTGCGGCTCAGAGCACGCCGTCGGACAGCAGGTCGGTGGTGCCACCCAGGTCGGCGCCGCCGACCAGGCCGGTCACGCTGCCCAGGGCGCCGTCCACGGTGCCGGTGACCCCGCCGACGGTCCCGCCGAGGTCGGTGACCCCACCCACGGTGTCGGTCACGCCACCCAGGTCGGTCACGCCACCCAGGTCGGTCACGCCACCCACCGTGTCGGTGACGCCGTCCAGGCCGACGCCGCCGAGCGTGCCGTCGACGGTCCCGGTGACGGAGCCGGTGACCCCACCGACGGTGCCGGTGACGCCGTCCAGGGTGCCGTCCAGGTCGGCGACGTTACCGAGGTCGGTCACGTTGCCCAGGTCGGTCACGTTGCCCAGGTCGGTGATGGTGCCGAGGTCCGCGACGCCAGCCAGGTCGGTCACGCCACCCAGGTCGGTGAGGCCACCGAGGTCGGTGATCCCGGCCAGGTCGGCGCCGCCGACCAGCCCGGTCGTGCCGGCGACGGTGGAGGTCACGGTGGTGGCGGCGAAGTCGGCGGTGCCCAGGACACCGTCGACGGTGTCGACGCCACCGGCCGTGCCGAGCACGGTCGAGTCGAGGCTGTCGGCGACGTCGTGCACGCCGGACAGGTCCACCGTCAGGCCGCTGTCCAGACCCAGCACCGGCAGGCCGGTGCTGAGCCCGACCGCCACGCCGTTCGGGTCCACGCTGACCGCGCCCAGGCCGGCCACGTCGACGTCCACGTCGGTGCTGTAGACCCCGGCGGTGAACTGGTTGGCGACGGTCTGCACCTGGCCGACGACGCTGGTCGGGCTGAGGCTGACCGAGCCGAGGCCCAGGCTCTCGACCACGCTGAGGTCGGTGAGGCCGTCCAGCGGTACGGAGTCGACGACCAGCGGGAGGACGTCCGCGACGTCACCCGGGACCACGTCGCAGAGCCCGACGCTCTCCAGCGTGCCGGTCGGGTCGAGCTCGTACGCGGTGCGCAGGTCCACGTCGGTGATCAGGTTGACCACGAAGTCGTGCAGGGTCGTTTCCGCAGCGGGAGTCGCCTCGGGGGCCGGGGCCGGGGCGGGGGCCGGGGCGGCCGGAGCCGGGGCGGGGGTCTCCACGGTCGGTGCCGATTCCACGTTGACGATCTCCTCAAAGGGGTTGGGCGGGATGATCTGGGCATGTCGTTCCAGACCTGGCGCCGACGGTACGGCGGTTGTCGCGTACCGGACATCGGGGACGATCCCCGGTTCTCGCCCCGACCGGTGGGGCCCGAGATCCCCACCCCGGTTAGGGGCATAGGGGGTACCGGCGGCCGGCCGTCCGGACCACCGGCCCGGCGCGGCCCGGCCGGGCCGGCCGGGATGACGGATCGGCCCAGTTCGCCCCGGCTGCCCCTGCGGAGTCCGGGCGCCGGCCCGGACACCCCGTAACCGATCCGCCCGCTCGGTGCCGGAACGCCCGGGGCGGGGGAGTGGCTCGGCCGGCCCGGACCGAAAAACCTCTTCGCGCGCGGGCTTGCGGATGCCCGGCGGACGCGCGGGGGCTTGTCGAAGGCGTCGGCCGGGGTCACTCCGGACGGTCCGGTCCGGACGCGAACCGGCCGCGCGCCCGGTCCAGCCGCCCGGCCAGCACGGCGAGTTCGTCGGCGAGTGCGGCGGGTTCGAGGACGGTGAACTCGGGACCGAGCAGGGCGAGGTGCAGTGCCAGGAAGCCGAGCGAGTCCGCCCCGGTGGTGAGCAGGCAACTGCTCCCGTCCACCGCCTCCACCAGCCCGGCCGTCGGTGGCACGCGTTCGGCGACCACCGGGGCCGGGGCGTGCACCAGCACCCGGGCCCGGAACCGGTACTGCGCCGCACCGACCGAGTCGGCCACGAAGCTCGCCGGGTCGGGCGGGTCGTCCGGGGTGAACCGGTGGCCGGTCGAGCGGGGCTCGGTGATCCGGTCCGCCCGGAACGTACGCCAGTCGTCGCGGTCGGTGTCCCGGGCCACCAGGTACCAGTGCCGCCCGGTGTGCACCAGCCGGTGCGGCTCCACCCGGCGGACACTGGCCGCACCGTCGCGGCTGCGGTATCCGAAGTGCAGCCGGTGCTGGCTCTGGCACGCCTCGGCGAGCACGGTCAGCACGTCCGGGTCGACCGTCGGCGTCCCGCCGGTCAACGGGACGGTGGTCAGCCGCAGCGCCGCGGTGCGCCGGGCCAGCCGGGCCGGCAGGATGCGCTCCAGTTTGGCCAGCGCCCGCAGCGAGGTCTCGGCGATCCCGGTCACGCTCTGGCTGGCGGCGGTACGCAGGCTCAACACGACCGCGACCGCCTCGTCGTCGTCGAGCAGCAGCGGCGGCAGCCTCGACCCCGCGCCGAGCCGGTAGCCGCCGGCCACCCCGGAGGCGGCCCGGACCGGGTAGCCGAGGTCGCGCAGCCGGGCCACGTCCCGGCGGACGGTACGCACCGTCACGCCGAGCTGCCGCGCGAGTTCCGGGCCGGTCCACTCCGGCCGGGTCTGCAGGATGGCGAGCAGCCGCAGCAGTCGTGCCGACGTGTCGAGCATTCTCCGAGTCTGCCAGGCAACGAGGACCGGACCTGTCCGCAATCGGGGCTAGCCTGCGGCAATGGACATCGACTGGACCGGACAACTGGTCGACCAGGTGGACTGGCACTGGCGACACCAGTTGCGACCCCGGCTCGACGGGCTGACCGACGACGAGTACCACTGGGAGCCGGCCGACGGCGGGTGGGGCGTACGACCCCGCAGCGAGGTCGAGGGCGGGTACGGCTCCGGCGAGTTCGTGATCGAGTACGCGTTCCCCGCGCCGACGCCACCACCGGTCACCACGATCGCCTGGCGGCTGGCGCACGTGATCGTCGGGGTGCTCGGGCAGCGCAGTGCCGCACACTTCGGCGGGCCGCCCTGCCGCTACGACGGTTTCGACTACGCCGGCACCGCCGACGGGGCGCTACGCCAGCTCGACGCCGCGTACGCCACCTGGCGGGACGGGGTACGGACGCTGGACCCGGCGGGGCTGGCCCGGCCGTGCGGCCCGGCCGAGGGGCCGTACGCCGAGCTGCCGATGGCCGCACTGGTGCTGCACGTCAACCGCGAAACCATCCACCACGGTGCGGAGATCAGTCTGCTCCGTGACCTTTACCGGACCCGGAGGTAACCGTCATGGCGTACGAGTTCCAGGTGACCCAGGACAGTGCCGACCCGCACGTGCTCGCCGACTGGTGGGCCGAGACGCTCGGCTGGCGGGTGGAGCCCTCCGACGAGGCGTTCATCCGCCGCATGGTCGAGGCGGGGCACGCCACCGAGGACGAGACCCGGACCCACCACGGGGTGCTCGTCTGGAAGGCGGGGGCGGCGATCCGGCACCCCGACGGGCTGGAGCGGGCGCCACGGGTGCTGTTCCAGCTCGTGCCGGAGGCGAAGACGGTGAAGAACCGGATGCACCTCGACGTGCGTACCGGTGCCGAGGACCTGACGCCGGTGGTCGACGCTCTGGTCGCCCGGGGGGCGAAGTTCCTGCACGACGGACGGCAGGGCCCGTTCACCTGGGTCACCCTCGCCGACCCCGAGGGCAACGAGTTCTGCGTCTCCCGCTAGCCGAGTCGTCGGGCCTCGGCGCCGGAGCCACGACTCCGGGTGCCGGTGCCGACTCCGACTCCGACTTTGGCTCCGGTGCCGGTTCTGCTGCCGGGAAGGTCAGGAGGCGGGCGGTGTGAGGATCCGGTCGAGCGCGCCGCGCAGCCGTGGCGTGAGCGTACGGGCGTAGGTGGCGGTGAGGTGCTGGTTGTCCCGGTAGACCAGCACCCCGCCGATCACCGGGGCGCACCGCTGGGCGGGGCAGATCGCCCCGGTCAGGTCGATCATCCCGACCCGGGGCAGGTCGGCCAGCGCCGCACGCTGCGCCGCCCCGGCCCCGGCCGACAGCGCGACCCGCCGTTCGGTCGCGCACCGGGTCAGCCGGCTCGGGTTCGTCGACACGCACTTCGCGGCGTCAGTGGCCAGGATCGGGGTGCCCAGCAGCACCACCGTGGGTACCCGGGCCGAGACCAGCTCCGACCAGGTCCGGTGCATGCCCCTGACCAGCGCCTCGTGTGCCGGCTTCCCGGTCAGGCCCCGGCCGCCGGCCATCGGCTGGTACCGGGAGCTGGTGGTGAGCAGCAGCCTGGGTCGCTCCGGCCCGGTGAGCGCGGCGCGGACGTTGCGGTACCACTCGGTGCAGGTGTAGCGCTGCTGTCCGTCGGCGGCGGTCACGGCGAGGTGGAGGAACGGACAGTTCGGTTTCAGGTACGTCACCAGCCGCCACCGCTTCGCCTCCGCGATCTCCTGCAACGCCGGCAGCCAGTTGGCGGCGTGGGTGTCGCCGGCCAGCGCGACGGTGAACGTGGCGTCGCGGTCGCCGTACACGCAGGACTGGGCGACGCCGCTGGTGACGGCGGGGAAGCAGTTGTGCCGGTAGACGTCGGGCACGTCCTCCCGGGCGTCGGCCGGGTCCGGGGTGATCGACCGGACCCGGTCGACCGGTACGCCGGCCCGGCTGTTCCAGGGTGACCTGCCCAGCGCGGCGGCACCCGGGGCCGCCACCGGGACCGGGGCGGGAACCACCGACGCCGGTCGGGCGGCGGGTGGTGGGGCCGGCTGGTCGGGCGGCCAGACGGTGAGCTGGAACAGCAGCCCGCCGAGTACTCCGGCGGCGGGCAGCAGCGTGCCGATCCGGAGTACCTGCCCCGGCGACCAGGCGTCCGGTGCGCCGGTCCGGGCGGGTGTCTCGACGTAGCGGTGGGTGAGCACGGCGAGCAGCCCGGCGACGCCGAGTACGCCGAGGTCGGCCGCCGGGTGCAGGTCGCCGAACCGGGCGTGTGCGGCGACCAGCAGCGGCCAGTGCCACAGGTGGAGCGGGTAGCTGATCGCGCCGACCGCCCGCAACGGCGGGACCGCCAGCAGCCGGTAGACCCCGCCCGCGCCGCCGGCTCCGGCTCGCCTCTCCGGCGCACCCGTGCCGTGCACCAGAACCCTGGATCCGGTTGTGCCCGCAACGCCGGCCGTGCCCGCAACGCCGGCCGTGCCCGCAACGCCGGCCGTGCCCGCAACGCCGGCCGTGCCCGCAACGCCGGCCGTGCC
>NZ_BONW01000006.1 GCF_016862915.1 Plantactinospora endophytica
GCAACGCCGGCCGTGCCCGCAACGCCGGCCGTGCCCGCAACGCCGGCCGTGCCCGCAACGCCGGCCGTGCCCGCAACGCCGGCCGTACCCGCAGCACTGCCCGTGCCCACAACGCCGGCCTGTCGGCGGGTCACGCCGCCGGCGATGATCGCGGCCGTGCCCAGCGCGGGCAGCAGGGCCAGGTACCCGGGAAACTCCGGCCCCGGCCGCAGCAGCAGTACGGCCGCCGCGACGGCGGCCAGCCCGGCCCAGCCGAGCAGCCTGCCGAGGTACCGGGGCAGCCGGGTCAGCCGTGCGCCGAGCAGGGCCAGCGCGGCGCCCAGCGCCGGTTCCCAGATCCGGGTGGGCGTGACCAGGAAGGCGCGCCCGGGTTCGGCGGCGGTGTACCAGAGCGAGCAGGCGAACGGGCCGAGCGCCAGCGCGCCGACGGTGAGCAGCAGCGGGCGGGTTCCGGTGCCCGGTCCCGGCCGGCGGCGTACGGTCCAGGCCAGCACGCCGACCGCCAGCAGCGGCCAGAGCAGCACGAACTGCGCGGCGACGCCGACCGCCCAGAAGTTCGCCAGCAGGCTGCTGCCGGCGTCCGGTACGACCGCTTGGGCGTCCTGCCCGGCGAGCCGCCAGTTCAGCAGGTGTCCGGCGCCGGTCAGCACGTCCCAGCCGGCACCCGACCACCGCTCGCGGGGCAGGCAGGCGAGCGCCAGCACCAGCGACGCGGCGAGCACCAGCGTGCCGGTCGGAAGCGCCCGGCGGGCCCGTCGGGCGAAGAAGCCGGCCAGGCCGAGTCGGCCGGTGCGGCTCCACTCGCCGAGCAGCGCGCCGGTGACCAGGAAGCCGTAGACCACCAGCAGGACGTCGACGCCGACGAAGCCGCCCGGGACGGCGCCGAACCCGGTGGCGCCCAGCAGCAGTACTCCGACCGCCAGGGCCCGTAGCCCGGTGAGGTCCGCCCGCTCGGCGGGCCGGCCGACGGCGTCCGCCCGGGGCCGTGGCCGTGACTGCGTCACCATGTCAACCTCCGGCCCGGGTCGTCTGTCCAGTTAGCCCCTTCTTAACAGATAAATGCTGAGATCGACGTCTTTTGCGGTTCCCGAGCGCCGTTCACCATCGCCCGGTGTGGTGTGCGCGGTCGAGCGGCGGCGTGCCGACGCACGCCGCCGACCACCTCTCGGGCAGCGTTCGCTACCCGTCGGCCAGGCCGGCCCGCTGCGCCGCCGCCCGCCAGGCGGCCTCGCTGCCGGTGCGGGGCCGGTAGGTCCGGGTCGATCCGGTACGCCGCAGCAGCCCCCGCAGCTCGGCCAGCCCGCCGTCGAGTACGCCGAGCGCCCGCGCCTGCACCAGCGCGTTGCCCAGCGCCGTCGCCTCCACCGGCCCGGCCACCACCGGCAGTCCGCAGGCGTCCGCGGTGAGCTGGCAGAGCAGCTCGTTGCGGGCACCGCCGCCGACCACGTGCACCACGTCCACGTCCCGGCCGGAGAGCCGCTGCGCCTGGCGTACCGCGACCCGGTGGGCCAGGGCAAGACTGTCCAGGATGCACCGGGTCATCGCCGCCGGCCCGTCCGGTACCGGCTGGCCCTGTCGGGCGCACGCCTTCGCCAGCCGGGCCGGCATGTCGCCGGGTGGCAGGAAGACCGGATCGTCCGGGTCGACCACGGCGGCCAGCGACGGCTGCCGGGCGGCGGCGGCGAGCAGTTCGGTCAGGTCGTCGGCGACCCCCTGCGCCCGCCACACCCGCAGCGACTCCTGGAGCAGCCAGAGACCCATCACGTTGCGCAGGTAGCGGACCGTTCCGTCCACCCCGGCCTCGTTGGTGAAGTTGGCCGCCCGGCTCGCCTCGGTCAACACCGGGGCGGGCAGCTCGACGCCGACCAGCGACCAGGTGCCACAGGAGATGTAGGCGAACCGGTCGTCCTCGGCGGGTACCGCGGCGACCGCCGAGGCGGTGTCGTGCGAGCCGACCGCCGTCACCGGCACCGACCGGTCCGTGCCGACCGCCTCGCGTACCTCCGGGCGCAGCTCGCCGACCGGGTCGCCGGGCTGGCGCAGTGGCCCGAACAACCGGGCCGGCAGCCCGGCTCGCTCGATCAGGTCGGTGGACCATTCCCGGGTACGCACGTCGAGCAGTTGCGTGGTGGACGCGTTCGTCACCTCGCTGCCGGCGACCCCGGTGAGCCAGTAGCCGAGCAGGTCCGGCACGAGCAGCATCGTCTGCGCCCGGTCCAGGGCCGGGGTGCCGAGTTCGGCGCTGAGCTGGAACAGCGTGTTGAACGGCAGCAGTTGCAGCCCGGTGGTCCGGTAGAGGTGGTCGGCACCGAGCGCCCCGACCACCCGCTCCGGCACCCCGTCGGTACGCCGGTCGCGGTAGTGCACCGGGTTGCCGACCAGCGCGCCGGTGGCGTCGAGCAGGCCGTAGTCCACCGCCCACGAGTCGATGCCGACGCTGGCCAGGTCGGGCCGGCGGTGCAGCGCGGCCCGCAGCCCGGCCAGCGTCTCGGCGTACAGCCGGAGGACGTCCCAGTGCAGTGTGTCGAGCAGCCGCACCGGACCGTTGTCGAACCGGTGCACCTCGGTCAGGGTCACGCCGTCCCGGGCGACCTCGGCCAGCATCACCCGGCCGCTGGCCGCGCCGAGGTCGACCGCGGCCACCGCCGTGCTCATCGCGGGAACGCCGGGCTCATCGGAGGAACGCCGCGGCCACGCCGGAGTCGACGGGTACGTGCAGTCCGGTGGTGTGCGACAGTTCGCCGCCGGTCAGCGCGAAGACCGCGTTCGCGACGTGCTCCGGCAGCACCTCCCGCTTCAGCAGCGTACGCCGGGCGTAGTAGGCACCCAGTTCCTCCTCGGGTACCCCGTACACGGCGGCACGCTGGGCGCCCCAGCCGCTGGCGAAGATGCCGGAGCCGCGTACCACACCGTCGGGGTTGACGCCGTTGACCCGGATGCCGTGCTCGCCGAGTTCGGCGGCGAGCAGGCGTACCTGGTGGGCCTGGTCGGCCTTTGCCGCGCTGTACGCGATGTTGTTCGGGCCGGCGAAGACCGAGTTCTTGCTGGAGATGTAGATCAGGTCGCCGCCGAGGCCCTGGTCGAGCATCAGCCGGGCGGCGGCCCGGGAGACCAGGAAGGAGCCCTTGGCCATCACGCCGTGCTGGACGTCCCAGTCCGCCTCGGTGGTGTCCAGCAGCGACTTCGAGATGGACAGTCCGGCGTTGTTCACCACCAGGTCGACGCCGCCGAAGGCGAGCGCCGCCTCGGCGAAGGCCGCCTCGATGCCGGCCGCCTCGGTGACGTCCACCGACACCGCGATCGCCCGGTCGGTGCTGCCGATCTCCTCGGCCACCGTCGCGGCACCCTGGAGGTTGCGGTCGGCCACCACCACGCAGGCACCCTCGCCGGCCAGTCGCCGGGCGATCGCCGCGCCGATCCCGGAGCCGCCGCCGGTGACCAGTGCGATCCGGCCGGCCAGCGCCTTCGGCTTCGGCATCCGGCGCAGTTTCGCCTCTTCGAGCTGCCAGTACTCGATCCGGAACTTCTCCGCCTCGTCGATCGGGGCGTACGTCGAGACCGCCTCCGCGCCACGCATCACGTTTATCGCGTTGAGGTAGTACTCGGCGGCGACCCGGGCGGTCTGCTTGTCCCGGCCGAAGCTGAACATCCCGACCCCGGGCACCAGCACGATCGCCGGGTCGGCACCCCGGATCGGCGGCGAGTCCGGCTCGGCGTACCGCTCGTAGTAGGCGCGGTAGTCATTCCGGTACGCCTCGTGCAGTTCCCGCAGCCGGGCCAGTACGTCCGGCAGTGGCGCGTCCGGCGGCAGGTCGAGTACCAGCGGCCGGACCTTGGTCCGCAGGAAGTGGTCCGGGCAGGAGGTGCCGAGCGCGGCCAGCCTCGGGTGCTCGGTGCGGGAGACGAAGTCCAGCACCGCCTCGTCGTCGGTGAAGTGTCCGACCTGGAACTGCCCGGTCTGTCGACTGTCGGTGCTGGCCAGCCCGCGCAGGGTCGGGGCCAGCGCGGCGGCCCGCTCGCGTCGCTGTTGCACGGGCAGCGCCTCGTACCCGGGGATCACCGCGCCGAACGGTTCCGCCCGGCCGTGTTCGGCGAGGAACCGGGTCGCGGTCTCGATGATCTCCAGCGATCGGGCCTCGCACTCGGCGCTGCTGGCGCCCCAGGCGGTGATGCCGTGCCCGCCGAGGATCACGCCGATCGCCTGCGGGTTGTCCCGGGCGATCGCGGCGATGTCCAGGCCGAGTTGGAAGCCGGGACGGCGCCACGGTACCCAGAGCACCCGGTCGCCGAAGCAGCGGCGGGTCAGTTCGGGGCCGTCGGCGGCGGTGGCCAGCGCGATCCCGGCGTCCGGGTGCAGGTGGTCGACGTGTGCGGCGTCGACCAGGCCGTGCATGGCGGTGTCGATCGAGGGTGCCGCCCCGCCCCGGCCGTGCAGGCAGTAGTCGAAGGCGCCGACCATCTCGTCCTCGCGGTCGACCCCGGGGTAGACGTCGACCAGCGCACGCAGCCGGTCCAGCCGGAGGACCGCCAGCCCGGCCTCGGTGAGGGTGCCGATGTCGCCGCCGGAGCCCTTGACCCAGAGCAGTTCGGTGGGCCCGCCGGTGACCGGGTCGGTGCCGGTCGCCTTGGCCGAGGTGTTCCCGCCGCCGTAGTTGGTGTTGCGCCGGTCGGCGCCGAGCCGGTGCCCCCGGCCCAGCAGCGCGGCGACCTCCGGATTGGTCGATGCGTTGCCCATGCTCATGCCCCCCAGCCGGCCTGCTGTCCGCCGACCCGCTCGGCGGCGATCCGCTCGGCGTAGCCGGAGCGGGCGTACGCGGCCATCGGGTCCGGGTCGAGGCCGGCCTCCTCGCGTACCTGCGCCAGCAGCGGCCGTACGTCGGTGTTGTAGGCGTCCATCAGCACCCCGTTGGCGCCGAGCACGTCTCCGGCGGCCTGTGCGGCGGCCAGTGCGTCGGTGTCGACCAGCAGCGCCTTGGCGGTCGCCTCCTGCACGTTCATCACCGAGCGGATCTGGGCCGGGATCTTCGGTTCGATGTTGTGGCACTGGTCGAGCATGAAGTTGACGCCGGAGTCGACCCGCAGCGCGTCGGCGCGGACGATCTCGTGCATGATCCGGAAGAGTTGGAACGGGTCGGCGGCGCCGACCATCAGGTCGTCGTCGGCGTAGAACCGGGAGTTGAAGTCGAACGCGCCGAGCCGGCCCTCGCGGAGCAGGAAGGCGACGATGAACTCGATGTTGGTGCCGGGGGCGTGGTGGCCGGTGTCGATCACCACCTGGGCCCGCTCGCCGAGCTTGAGACAGTGCGCGTACGCGGTGCCCCAGTCCGGTACGTCGGTCAGGTAGAACGCCGGCTCGAACAGCTTGTACTCCAGCAGCATCCGCTGGTCCGCGCCGAGCCGCTGGTAGGTGGCGTGCAGTGCCTCGGCCAGCCGGTCCTGCCGGGCGCGGATGTCGTCCTGGCCGGGGTAGTTGGTGCCGTCGGAGAACCACAGTTTCAGGTCCCGGGAGCCGGTGGCGTCCATGATGTCGACGCACTCCAGCAGGTGGCCGAGGGCCTTGCGGCGGATCCGGGGGTCGGGGTTGGTGACGCTGCCGAGTCGGTAGTCGTCGTCCTGGAAGACGTTGGCGTTGATGGTGCCGATCCGCACCCCCCGCTCGGCCGCGTACGACGCGAGTTTGCCGAAGTCGTCGACCCGGTCCCAGGGGATGTGCAGCGAGACCACCGGGGCGACCCCGGTGTACGCGTGCACCTGCGCGGCGTCGGCGATCTTCTCCTCCGGGTTGCGTGGCACCCCGGGCTGGGCGAACACCTTGAACCGGGTGCCCGAGTTGCCGTACGCCCAGGAGGGCACCTCGATCCGTTGCGCGCGTAGCGCCGCCCGGACGTCGGTCTCGGTCATGGTTGGGCCTCCGTGGTGTCGTGCGTGGTGTCGTCCAGCGTGGTGCTGACCCGCGTGGTGCTGTCCCGTGCGGTGTCGTCTCGTGCGGTGTTGTCCAGCGCGGTGTTGTCCAGCGCGTCGAGTTGCGCGTCGAGGTTGAAGATCTCGTCGAGGACGACGAAGCCCTCGTCGGGGCGGCGGCCGTCCAGGCCGACGAAGAAGGGGGCCATCTCGGCCTGCCAGCGGGCGTTGACGTCGGTGGCCTCCATCGCGGCGAGCGAGGCGGCCAGGTCGGCGGTGCGGAAGTGCCCGACCAGCAGCCCGTCGTCGTGCAGGAAGAGGGAGTAGTCGTGCCAGCCGGCCGCGTGCAGCGCCCGGAGCATCTCGGGCCAGACGGCGGCGTGCCGTTCGCGGTATTCGGCCAGCCGGTCGGGCCGGACCCGGAGGACGAAGCACACTCGCCGCATCGGCGGGCCTCCCAACAAATGAACCGTTTCAACAAACCGCACTCAACATACGAGCGCCGTCACTGAACTGTCAAGAAACCGGGCCGGGTCCGGACCCCGGCGTCGCGCGCCACCGGACCGGTCACCGCCCCGGCCGCAGCCGTCCCGAAGATCAGCCCGAAGTGCGGGCGTACTGGCTGGACTCCCGGACCACCAGCTCCGGCTCGAAGATCACCTGTTGGTGCTGGTGGTTGTCCGGGTCGTTCGCCTCGTCCAGCATCAGCCGGGCGGCCGTCTGACCGAGCCGCTGGCGTGGCTGGCGTACCGAGGACAGTGGCACCGCCGCCGCGGCGGCGAAGTCGATGTCGTCGTAGCCGACCAGTGCGATGTCCTCCGGTACCCGCACCTGCTGGCGGGTGAGTTCCTGGAGGACGCCCAGCGCGAGCAGGTCGTTGGCGCAGAAGACCGCGGTGGCCCGGGCGGACCGGGGCAGCCCGAGGATCCGGGACGCGGCGTCCCGGCCGGCCGCCACGGTCGGGCTCGGCGTCTCGAACCGGCGCAGCGTCTCCTCGGCCAGCCCCGCCTCGCGCAGCGCGTGCAGGGCGCCGTGGTAGCGGTCCCGGACCTGTTCCAGCCGCCACGGGCCGCCGACGAAGGCGATCCGGCGGTGCCCGGCCTCCACCAGGTGCCGCATGGCCAGTTCGCCGCCGAGCCGGTCGTCGACCGCCACGGAGCAGACGTCGGGCCGGGTGGAGCGCCGGTCCAGCAGGACGACGAGTACGCCCCGTTCGCGCAGCCGGACCAGTCGCTCGTTGGCGTCGTCGACCGGAGTGATCAGCACGCCCTGGACCCGCTGCTCCTCCAGGAGGTCGAGGTAGCGGCTCTCCTTGGCCGGGTCGCCGTCGCTGTTGCAGAAGATCACCGCCATCCCGGCGGCCCCGGTGGTGTCCTCGACGCCCTTGGCCACGTCGGTGAAGAACGGGTTGGCCACGTCCAGCACCACCAGGCCGAGGGTGCGGCCCCGGCCCCGGCGCAGTTGCCGGGCGGCGTCGTTGGGCACGAAGCCCAGTTCGTTGATCGCGGCGAGTACCCGGTTGCGGGTCGACGCCGCCACGATGTCGGGCCGGTTGAGCACGTTCGAGACCGTGCCCACCGACACGCCCGCCTGGCTGGCCACGTCGCGGATGCTCACCGCTGGTCCCGGCACCACCGTCTCCTCCCCGCAGCCCGCGAGGCCGGGCTGAAACGTGTCAAGGTTAACCGGCGGTCCGGCGCGACGGTGCGCGCGACGCACAGCCCCGCGTACCGGCCCATCGACCGCGTGCGACCGACAGTAACGCTCCGGTGCACCGCGGCGGGTACACCTCGCCGCTCGGCGCCCCGCGCTGACCGGGATCATCCGCCGACTCCGCACCGTCGGCCGGATCGGGTGCGGAGCCGGGCCGGTCCGGGTGGTGGCGGTGCGGGTGATTTCGGTGTTTCCGGGCGGTGTCGCCGCCGGTACGCTGTCGGTCAGGGGAAGCGCTTTCCTGTACCGGTGCCGGCGGGCCGGCACCCCGAGTGACGGACCGAGGGACGGCGAGCATGGGCGAGGACCTGACCGGCGTACGGCTGCGGGTGTGCGGGAAGACCGTGGCGGAGTACGTCCTCGACGACCCGCACGTCGACCCGCGCTGGGGACGCCGGCCGTACCTGCACCCGGTGCGTACCCTGGCCGGGGTGGTGGTGACCGACACGCTGCCGGAGGACCACCGCTGGCATCTCGGCGTCTCGATCGCCATGCAGGACGTGTCGGGAACGAACCTCTGGGGTGGCCGGACGTACGTCCGCGACGCCGGCTACACCTGGCTCGACGACCACGGGCAGATCGTGCACGACGACTGGCTGCCGGACGGCGCGGGCGACGGCGCGGACCCCGCCGAGAACAGCCCCGCCGAGAACAGCCCCGCCGACACCCGTCCCGGTGACGGCGGCCCCGACCACAATGGCCCCGGCGACAGTGGATTCGGCGAGCGGTTGCGCTGGCTGGACCCGGCGGGGGCGACCCTGTTGACCGAGCGGCGCCGGGTCGTCGCCGAGGAGGTGGCCGGCCGACCCGGCGCCTGGCTGCTCGACGTCGGCTACACGCTGACCGCACCCGCCCACCGGGACGTCGTGCTCGGCAGCCCGGCCACCAACGGTCGGCCGGGCGGCGCCGGCTACGGCGGCTTCTTCTGGCGGGTCGCACCGGGGCGGCACCGGACCTTCACCGCCGACGGCGACGGGGAGGACCGGGTCAACGGCAGCACCGAGCCGTGGCTGGCGCTGGTCGGCGAGTCCGACGGCCGGCCGTACACGCTGGTCTTCGCCGGCCTGGCCGACGGCGACCACTGGTTCGTGCGGACCGGGATCTATCCCGGGGTCTGCGTCGCGCTCGCCTTCGAACGGACGCTGCCGATCCCGGCCGGCACCGCCGTGGCGCGCCGGCACCGGATCGTGGTCGCCGACGGCGTGCTGACCCGCGACGAGATCGTGGCGCTGGGCCCGGTCCTGACCGCCTGACCGGACCCGGCGCCTCGGTGCCTCGGTGCCTCGGTGCCGGACGGTCAGCCCTTCAGGCCGGAGGTGGCGATGCCCTCCACCAGATAGCGCTGGAAGGCCAGGAAGAACAGGATCACCGGGACGATGCTCAACACCGACATCGCGAACATCGGGCCGAACGCCGACTCGCTGGTCTGGTCGATGAACAGTCGCAGCGCCAGCGGCAGGGTGTACGACTCCGGGTCGTTGAGGTAGACGAGCTGGCTGAAGAAGTCGTTCCAGGTCCAGATGAAGGTGAAGATCGCGGTGGTTACCAGGGCCGGCTTGAGCAGCGGCAGGATGACGTACCGGAAGGTCAGCACCGGGCCGCAGCCGTCGATCTCCGCCGCGTCGTCCAGCTCCCGGGGCAGGCCCCGGATGAACTGCACCATCAGGAAGACGAAGAACGCGTCGGTGGCGAGCAGCTTGGGCAGGATCAGCGGTACGAAGGTGCCGACCAGGTCCAGCTTCTGGAAGATCGTGTACTGCGGGATCAGCACCACGTGGTACGGCAGCATGATGGTCAGCAGGGTGAACGCGAACAGTGGCCCGCGCAGCCGGAACCGCAACCGGGCGAAGGCGTACGCGGCCAGGGCGCAGGAGACCAGGTTGCCGATCACCGAGCCGACCGCCACGATCACCGAGTTGGTGAAGAACCGCCAGACGCCGATCCCGGCGATTCCGTCCAGGGCGGCGGAGTAGTTCTCCGGTGCGAGCCGGCTCGGCAGCAGGCTCAGGCTGGACAGGATCTCGTCGGTCGGCTTGATCGAGGTGGCCAGCAGCCACACCACCGGATACAGCAGCAGGGCCAGTACGCCGATGATCAGCGCGTGCCAGCCGGCCGTACGCAGCCGGGCCCCGGCCGCGCCCGGTCGCCGGTCCGCCGTCGGTTGCCGGTCCGCCGTCGGTCGGCTGGACAGCCCGTCGGAGAGTGTGGTCACCGGTCCTCCCCGGAGTAGAACACCCAGCGGCGCGAGGTGCCGAAGAACACCGCCGTGATGATCGCGATGACGAGCAGCAGCAGCCAGGCCATCGCGGAGGCGTAGCCCATCCGGAACTGCGAGAACCCGCGTTCGTAGAGGTAGAGCGTGTAGAACAGGGTCGAGTTGCTCGGCCCGCCCCGGCCGCCGCTGACGATGAACGCCGGGGTGAACGCCTGGAACGCGTGGATCGTCTCCAGCACCAGGTTGAACAGGATGATCGGGGAGAGCATCGGCAGGGTGACCGAGCGGAAGGTGCGCCAGGTGCCGGAGCCGTCGACGGCGGCGGCGTCGTACAGCTCGGTCGGGATCTGCTTGAGGCCGGCCAGGAAGATGACCATCGGCGCGCCGAACTGCCAGACGGCGAGGATGATCAGCACGTAGAGGGCGTAGTCGGGTTCGTTGATCCAGCCGCCGGTGTCCCAGCCGAAGGTGCCGGTGACCGAGTCGACCACACCGGCGTCGGTGAACATCGCCCGCCAGACCAGCGCGATCGCCACGCCCGTGCCGAGCAGCGACGGCGCGTAGAAGGCCGACCGGTAGAAGCCCTGTCCGCGCCGGTTGCGGTTGAGCAGCAGGGCGACGGCGAGGGCGGCGGCCAGCTTCAGGGGTACGGAGACGAGCACGTACATCGCGGTGACCTTGGCCGAGGCGAGGAACCGCGCGTCGTCGGCGAAGAGCCGCTTGTAGTTCTCCAGCCCGACCCACTCGGGCGAGGTGAACAGGTCGTAGTCGGTGAACGACAGGTAGAGCGAGGCGAGCATCGGACCGACGGTCAGCAGCAGCGCCCCGAGCACCCAGGGGGAGAGGAAGAGGTACGCGATCCCGGGCCGGTTGCGTCGGTATCGGGGCCGGGTTCCGGCGGTGGAGCCGCCCGGTGCGGCGGGCCGGGGCGGTGGCCTGCGCAGGGTCCCAGTTGTCATGGTCGACTTTCCCATCGGCTTCTGGCGGCCACACCGTCCAGGTGTGTGCACGCGCCCCGGTGGTGGGCGGTGATGAAACCATTCAACAAAGCCGCCCGAAGGTACCGCCGAGGGGCGGGGCCTGTCAACGGAGCCTCTGCCGCCCGGGCCGGTGGCCGGGCCGGGCGGCGGAATATCCGCTGATGAGTGAATCGATTCAGTACGCGGCTCGGTGCCGCCTGGAGGGCGAGCACTCCGGACGCGGAGGAGCCGTGCGCTGGCTCGGCCGTCAGCCGCCGACGCTCGACCGCAGCGACCGGCCGGTCAGTCGGTTAGTCGGTCAGTCGGTCAGTCCAGTTGGTCGGAGAGCAGTCCGAGTTCGCGGGCGACCGAGAGTCGTACCCACTCGGTGAGCTGGCGGCGCGGGACCACCCGGTCGTGCACCGCCAGTTGCACGGCGAGCCCGTCGATGAGGCCGTTGATCCGCCAGGCGGCCCCGGCCGGATCGTCGCAACTGAACACCCCGTCGGCGACCCCGGCGGCGATCACCTCGCCGAGCCCCTCCCGCCGACGCAGGTCCAACCGCCGCGACACCTTCTCCAACTCCGGCGTACGCAGCGACTCCGACCAGCCGTCGATCCACATCGCCCAGGACCGGGACCGTCCGGGCGGGATGTAGAGGCGCAGCAGTTTCTTCAGCTTGACCAGGGGGGTGGCCGCCGAGCGGAGCACCGCGTCGAGCCGACCCAGATCCTGCTCGGCGGCGTACGCGAACGCCTGCGCGACCAGCCGCTCCTTCGTGGCGAAGTGGTAGAAGACCAGTGCCTGGCTCACCCCGGCAGCCTGGGCCACATCCGCCGTACGCGTGTTGGCCAGGCCGCGCGTCGCTATCACGTCGCAGGCGGTGCGTAGTAGCGCATCCAGGCGCACCTCTGCCGCACGTCTCGTCACGCGGCTACGTTAGCCCATTCCGCCGGACACAATAAGCTATCAACACGTCGGATAAGTTACTAGCGGGTCAGACTGTCCACTAGCGTCCCAGAAGCCGCAGGTCCGTGGCACCGTCCATCCAGGCCCGGCCGA
The DNA here is from genome assembly GCF_016862915.1 of Plantactinospora endophytica. GTDB lineage: Bacteria > Actinomycetota > Actinomycetes > Mycobacteriales > Micromonosporaceae > Plantactinospora > Plantactinospora endophytica. The sequence continues at coordinate 11,851 of NZ_BONW01000006.1, forward strand.
CCCGGTTCAACAGGGACGCCAGCACCGTCCGAGCGCGTCGTGGACCGGCCGGCGCAGCCAGCCGACCGCCCGGCCCGCGCGCCGAACCACCCGGCCGACAAAGATCCGCAACGATCGGTACCCCGTAGTAGTGTCCGCACATGCCAGACGGTGTGGCCAAAATCCCTCCGGCGGCGGACGCCGAAACCCCTGCGGCGGTGGACGCCGGAACCTCTGCGGCGGCGGTGGAGAAAACCCCTCCGGCAGTGGACGCCGGCTCATCTGCGGCGGTGGAGGCCGGAACCTCTGCGGCGGTGGACGTCGACGTCCGGCCGGCACCTGCCACTGCCGGCGGCAGCACGGGGCGGGGACAGGTCGCCGCGCTGGCCGCGCCGGACGTAGCCACCGCCGCCGTGACCTACGACGACGAGGAGCGGCCGGCCCGGCAACTCACCGGACCGGTCGAGACCGGGGTGGCGGTGGTCGCCTTCGGCGTCGCGCTGCTGGTGCTCTGGCAGGTGTTCCGGCCACTGGCCCAGGGCAGCCAGTTCTACCTGATCGTCTTTCTCACCGGCGTGCTGCCACTGGTCTTCCTCGCGTACCGGTCGGGGCTGCGGGTGCCGGAGCGGCTGGCGAGCCGGCTGCCGGGGCGCGCGGCGCACCGCGTACCCGATCAGGCTGCCGGGGCGGCGACGCGGCGGGACCTGCCGACGCTGTCGGACTGGCTGCTGGCCGGGCTGGCCCTGGTCGTCTGCCTCTATCCCGTGCTGCCGCTGGCGATCGGCGACGCCGGCGGCGGCTACGACGCCTTCCTCGACCGGCAGGGCCTGCTCGCCCCGGTCGACGTGGCGATGGGCGCGCTGCTGCTGGTACTCCTGATCGAGGCCTGCCGGCGCACCACCGGCTGGATCCTGCCGCTGGTCTGCGTGCTCTTCCTCGGCTACGGCTACTACGGCGGGCTGCTGCCGCAGAGTTGGGCGATCGCGCACGCCGGCCTCGACTTCGGACAGATCGTCGACGCGCTCTACAACTCCGGCAGCGGCTTCTACGGCACCCCGCTGGACGTCGCCGCCACCTACATCGTGCTGTTCACGATCTACGGCGCGGTACTCGACCTCTCCGGCGCCGGACGGTTCTTCGTCGACCTGTCGGTGGCGGCGTTCCGGCGCTCCCGCAGCGCCGCCGGCCGCACCGCCGTCGCCTCCGGTTTCCTGCTCGGCACCGTCTCCGGCTCGGGCACCGCCACGGCGGTCAGCGTGGGTGCGGTCACCTGGCCGATCCTGCGCCGGGCCGGCTACCCCGCCGAACACGCCGGCGGGATGCTGGCGGCGGCCGGCGTCGGCGCGATCCTCTCGCCACCGACGCTGGGTGCGGCGGCGTTCATCGTCGCCGAGTACCTCGAGGTCTCCTACCTGACCGTGCTCGGCTGGGCGGTGATCCCGACCCTGCTCTACTACCTCGGCATCCTGCTCGCCGTCGAGATCGACGCCCGCCGGTTCAAGGTACGTCCGGTCGAGGTGGCCGCCGGCTCGGCGTGGCGGCTGCTGGGCCGGTTCGGCTACCACTTCTCCTCGCTGATCGTCATCGTCGTGCTGCTCGCGGTGGGGGTCAGCGCCACCCGTGCCGTCGTCTACGCGACGGGCCTGGCGGTGCTGCTCAGCTTCCTCGACCGGCGAAGCTGGCTGACCCCGCGGCGGATCTTCGCCGCGCTGTCCGCGGGTGTGCGCGGGGTGCTGCCGGTCGCCGCCGTGTGCGGTGCGGCCGGGATCATCACCGCCACCACCACCAAGACCGGACTCGGCGCGCAGTTCGCCTCGCTGCTGGTCCGGGGCGCCGAGGCGCTGACCGACAACCCGACGGCGGTACTGGCGCTGACCGTGGTCTTCGCCGCCGTCGCGCTGTCGCTGCTCGGGCTGGCCGTACCGGTCACCGCCTCGTTCATCATCGGCTGGGTGATCATCGGTCCGGCGCTGCTCGCGCTCGGCGTACCGGCCCCGGCGGCGGCGATGTTCGTCTTCTACTACTCGGTACTCTCCGAGGTCACCCCGCCGACCGCACTGGCGGCGGTGGGCGCGGCGGCGATCACCGGCGGCCGGACCGTCCCGACCATGTGGCAGGCGCTCAAGTACGCACTGCCGGCCTTCCTCGCCCCGATCGCCTTCGTGCTCACCGGGCCGGGGGAGTACCTGCTCGGCCGGGGCTCCCCGGTGGAGGTGCTCTGGGCGGGGCTGGTCGGCTGTCTCGGCGTCGCCGCGCTCGCCGTGGCGACCGGCGGCTGGCTGCTCGGCGTCGGGCCAGCCGGAGCAGTCGAACGTACCCTCAGCGCGCTCGCCGGACTGCTGCTGCTCTACCTGCACCCGGTGTCGATCGCGATCGGCGGCGGACTGATCGTGATCGCCGTGCTGACCGCGCTGGCGCGTCGTCGTCGTGCCACGCCGGAGACCGGGGCGGGATCGGTACCCGAGGAGCCGTCGCCGGCCTTGCCAGCGTCGTCCCCCTTGCCTCCGTCGTCGGCCGTGCCGCCGTCCTCGCCGGGAGAGGTGTCCTCGGCCGTGTCACCGTCCTCGCCTGGAGAAGTGTCCTCGGCGGGCGAGGTGTCCCCGGTTGGGTCGGGGGACCGGGGTCAGGGTTCCGGCGGGGCGGCGACGATGGGCGCCGGAGCGGGTGGCGCGGGGCCCTCGGCGGTGGCCGGAGCCGGAGCTCCGGCCGGGACGCTGGCGGTGGCCGAGCCGACGGTGCGGTTCGCCGACCCGGCCGATGGTGGCGCGGCAGCGCCCGATACGACGTCGCCCAGTGCGGAGGGGCCTGGTTTGGCGGTGCCCGATACAGCGGTGCCCAGTGCGGAGGGGACCAGTACGGCGGGGCGGTCGGGGGTCGGTACGGCGGCGTCCAGTGCGGATGAGCCCGGGTTGGCGGTGCCCGGTACCGAGGGGCGGTCGGGGGCCGGGAGCGCGCCGGGGACAGCACCGTCGGGCTCCCGGGCGGGCGAGGTCGGCCCCGGAGGCCAGGGAAGCGGTTCGAGCGTGGGAGAGGATGCGACATGACGCGTGCAACGAGGATCCTGGCGGCGGTCACGGCCGCCGGTCTGGGCCTGACCGGTCTGGTCGGCTGTGGTGGCCGGCAGGACACCGCCAGTACCGACGCGGGTGGCGACGTCACCTGTGAGGTGGGCACGGAGACCCGGATCGGAATCGCGACCGGCAACGCCACCGGGGTCTACTTCGCGCTCGGCAACGCGTACGCCGAGCAGGTCTCGAACGCGCCGGGCAGCAAGGTCAAGGCCACTGCCGCCGAGACCGGGGCGTCGGTGCAGAACATCCAGCAGCTCGTCGCCGGCACGTACGCGGTGGCGTTCTCGCTGGCCGACACCGCAGCCGACGCGGTGCAGGGCACCGGCAGCTTCGAGGGGCAGCGGCAGCCGGTGCAGGCGCTGGCCCGGATCCACACCAACTACACCCAGGTGATCGTGCGCAACGGTGCCGGGATCAACTCGGTGGCCGACATGCGGGGCAAGCGGGTCTCCACCGGCTCGCCGAAGTCGGGTACCGAGGTCATCGCGAACCGGCTGCTCCAGGCGGCCGGACTCGACCCGGCCAAGGACATCCAGGCGCAGCGGCTGGACCTGGCCAAGACCGTCGACGGGCTGAAGGACGGCTCGATCGACGCGCTGTTCTGGTCCGGCGGCCTGCCCACGCCGGGCATCACCGACCTGCTCACCACGGCCAAGGGCCAGGTCAGCTTCCTGGACATCACGCCGTTGCTGGCGGAGATGAAGAAGATCAACCCGGTGTACGAGGAGAGCACGATCCCGGCCGCGACCTACGGCACTCCGGCCGACGTCAAGACCATCGTGGTGCCGAACTTTCTGCTGGTGAAGGACGACCTGGACGCCAACCTGGTCTGCGTACTGGCCAAGGCGCTGTTCGACCGCAAACCGCAGCTGGAGCAGGCCAACGCGGCGGCGAAGGAGATCAGCCTGGACACCGCCCGCAAGACCGACCCGGTACCCCTGCACCGTGGCGCCACCCAGGCCCTCGACGACCTCAACGCCGCCAAGTAACCCCGCCCCGACCAGCCGGCGCCCCGCGCCACCACCCCCAAACTAGTTCCCAGGTTCCTAGGATGGTTAGGGGTGGTGGCGCGGGCCGCGTACCGGAGATTGGGCCGCGAGCAGGGCGGACGTGGTCGTGGTGGTCGGTGGGTACGGCGGCCCGCTGCCGTGGACCCGCCGGGCCGACCCCCGAGTTGGCATCTGTTCGCGGCCTCGGCTAAAGTTCTCATCCGTCACCAGGAAACACCGGATGACAAGCGGACGTAGCGCAGTTGGTAGCGCATCACCTTGCCAAGGTGAGGGTCGCGGGTTCGAGTCCCGTCGTCCGCTCGGAGATGCCGCCACATGTCGGGGGCTACCTCGGTGGAGTGGCCGAGAGGCGAGGCAACGGCCTGCAAAGCCGTGTACACGGGTTCAAATCCCGTCTCCACCTCGGTTACAAGCGAGGGCGATTGGCGCAGTGGGAGCGCGCTTCCTTGACACGGAAGAGGTCACTGGTTCAAACCCAGTATCGCCCACCAGCTATAAATGCAGTCAAATGGCTCGTTACCAGATCATCGGTAACGAGCCATTCTCGTTTCTGCTCCTTACGGTGGGAGCAAACTGGGAGCACATGATCATCTACGGCGACCCCACGTTGGGTCCGGGCAATGGTTGGTGTGTTGTGCGGGGAGATTGCCTGAGCCGGGTTTGGGTGGAGGCGGCGTCGGGCCGCGTCGCGGGCGTGAGCCGCGGGTGACGAGGGTGTCGGACGACGTGCAGCGGGGGGCAGTCGACCCCGCGCGGCGGCGTGCGTTGTTCCAGCTGCCGATCCAGCGTACGACGAGTTGGTGTGCTGCGTTCGACGGTGCCCGGTGGCTGCTCGAGGAACCCGGACGCCGATCGAGGACGAGTTCGACGGTGACATTTGACGGTGTGGTGCGCGCATGGCGTGGGGCGTCGGTCTGACGACCGGCTTCGTGTCCCCGACGACGGCGTCCGGCAGGTTGTGCCCAACGGTGCGATGAAGCCGTCGCTGCCAAATGCGCCTATCCGAACCGCTGCGGGACGTTAGAGATGCATCCTGTACGTCTTCGACGACCTCGTCGACGACAGAGGCGAGCCTCAACCAGACCCCACACCGGCTGGCAGCCGCGAGGCTGCCGACACCGCCCACCCTCAGGTCGGGATCGGTGACGCCCTTTCTCCCGCCCCTGCCCGGGTCACCGGCGGCCCGAACCGTCGCGTTCCATCAGCCGCCCTTATAACGACCGATGCGAGCCAGGCGTTCAGAAGATGTAGAAGGAGTAGTTGGAGGGGCGGCTTCGGTCGTAGATGGCGCGCAATCGAGGTTGCCTGACCTCGGGCAACCTGGCCAGGACGCTGAGGAAGATCTGTCCGTCCGGCTTGAACCGGTAACCCGGGAGCAGTGCCGGCGGGGCCTCGGGTGGGATCGGGACCGATCGCCTGACCGGTTTCGGGGGTCGGTGGACGGCTAGGTGCCGCCAGGCGTCCCAGGCCAGCGGAACAGGCTTCATCGGTGGGGTTACCGGCCACGGTTCGCCGGTTTGCGGATGTTCCGGGATGAGGGCGAAGTCGCCGTCGGCGTCCGGAAGGCCGGGCCCAGCCAGGACCAGGGTGCGCCCCGGCCCGGTGCCGACCGTGCCGACGAGACGGTCGAGAACGGGCTGGAAGACGTCGGCGACCTGGCGCTGCGGGATCATCATCGGGTCGCCGCCCGAGGCGGCCAGCAGGTGTGCCAGCGCCGAGGCCACGGCGGCGGCCCACATCGGGTTCCAGCCGCCGCCTGGTTCGCATGGCGGGACACCGGGCCGTTGATCGATGAGGTCTGCCCAGTCGAGTATCGGGCGCGGGCCGGGGGCGTCGTCTGTCACGCATGTGGTGAGTGGATCCAGCCAGGTCGCCTGCCGCCGGCCACAGTCGTCGATCCGGACGGCCACCGGCGTGCCGCAGGTGATGCAGACCATGTTGGGCTCGCCGCCGTTGAGGCCGCAGCATGCGGAGTCGCCGACCAGCGCCGGGGCGATGATGGCGCCGCGTAGGTCCCCCGGGGTGAGTAACACCCGGCCGACTGGCCCAGTGGAAACGCTGAACCTCGGCGCGTACCAGCCGAGCGCCTCGATCTCACCGGCGTCGAGATCGGCCCACCGGCGCCATGGCGGACCGGACGGCAGCGGATCCACTGCGAAGGTACCGGTCTCCAGGGCCGGGGGTAGTGAACCCGGCCCGTTCCCGTACTTCTGGTCCGCATGCACGGGCAGGGCCACCCTCGACACCGGAACCGTCAGAATGCCCCCGCAGCCCCGACAGCCGAAAACCGTCATACATCCCCTGGTCGCGCACCGTCACCTACTCATCGCGTGCAAGGTAGCAAGGCCGTCGGCGGCCTGCATCTGACTTCCTGCACGAGCGCAGCTGCTGCAGCCCGTCCATGCCACGACCAGCCGCAGCCGTCACACTCCGTGGCGACCTCAGAAACTGACTGACGTCCGCAACTGCCGATGAGCGGATACCCGGCGGTTACCCGCCGCGCGATCGCAGGCGAGGTCTTCCCGGCAGGGCAGCCGTGTCGTCTGCGTAGGATCGCCGGGTGACCGAGGAAGACCGAACACTACCGGCCGTGGTCGAAGAAGCACACGCATCGGGGTTCTTCGAGGACCACGACGGCCACGACTTCCAGCCGGACGACATGTTCATGTGGTCCGGCGAGACCACCGAGTGGTGGCGTCATTGGACCGGCGACCCGGCCGCCAGCGTCCCACCGTTTCGGGTCTTCGGACGCGACGGGTCCGGCGGGTTGGCTGCCTTTTGGATCCGTGTGCCGGAAGCCCCAATCGAAACACAACCCATTGTGTTCCTCGGTTCGGAGGGCGAACTGCACGTCATTGCCCGAAACCTGGGTGACTACCTCTGGCTGCTGGCGAACGGCGTTGGACCCTTGGAGACTGTCGACGGCCTTCACCGCGTACCCGAGCCCGTCCTGGAGCTCGTCGCTATTGCTCAGCGATACACCGGCACTGCACCGCGGCCCGTCGAGGCACTGATCGCCACTGCCAACGCCGAGCTACCCGCGTTGACAGCGCTCGTCAATTTCGCAACCAAGTAGACACGCGGGGATCCGTACGGCCTGCGCACCCTCACCGATATGCCTCCGCCCAACGTCCGAATCTGCCGCCGGTCGGGCGCGTCGGCTTCTGCTGCGCCCCTCACACTGCGTACGCCGTCTCAGCGAAGCCGCCGCGCACCCGTGCCGATGAGCGGGCGTCTCAGGTTCGAGTCGGGCGTGCCCGTGCAATCGCGTGGACATCCAAGTTCGCGCCGGGCACACTCCCGCGGGTGAGTGTGACGGATGCCGCCCTGACCTTGCGATACCTGGCCGATTTCGGGTTCACGCCGATCGGACCCAACCAGTGGAGGTGGGACGACACGCCCTCGGAGGAGATGTCGGACGAGGACGTGGCCTTCCACACCGCGTTCGAGATCACCACCGACGAGAGCCTGCACGGCGTGCAGCGCGTGCACACGGCGCTCGGCCTGCTCGACCTGACCGGCGCCTTCGAGGTGCTGATCCATCTGAATGCCTACGTCGTCGACAATCCCACCCAGGCAGTCGCTGACGCGTTCTGGGCCGGAGTCCGCGACCGGATGGCGGTCCCGGAGCCGATCGAACACCTGCGGCTGCACTTGCGGACCTACTGGTTCTGGGGACACACCACCGCCAAGACCGCTTTCGACGCGCTGCTCGGCGACGATGTGCGCGACCTCGCAGCAGATGGCCGCCTGCCCGAGCTGGCCGCCGGTCCGCTGCACCTGCGCGCCCGCCACGTGCTGGAAGACTCGGGTTCGGTCGACTGGGACGACAAGCGCGACGTCTATCAGGCCGCCGCGACCGTTGCCGAACTTCGTCCGGCGGTCTTCCGGGCTCTGCTCGGCAGCTATCACGCCGTCTCCGGCAGTCTTGACCCGACCGCGGCCCTGGCCCTACTGGACGGCCTACACCTGCCCGCCGACACCGAACACCTGCCCCAGCTGCACGCAGTCCTGCGCAACGGCGTCGCGAACCACTACCAGGACCCCGCCGCCTGGCGGGCGTGACGCGAGACGTCGCGCCTCTGGGACCACAACCGACCCTCTCCAACACCCCTGGACGCGCGTTGTCAGAACATCCCAGTCATCCGGATCTGCCGCAGAGCATGCACGGCGGCCGGCGGCGCGCCGGTCACAGAGCGTGGCAACGTAGATTCGTGCGCAGTATCCGGTCATGCCGATGAGTGGATGCCATCTTGGATGATCGACTGCGTATCGATTCGATCACTTTCAGTATTCTGGAGGTGTGCTGCGGGATGAGTTGAGGTGGGTTCGGCATCGCTGGTTGGCAGTTCTGATTCCGGCGCCGGTGGCGGCAATGGCGGCGTGGGCTTTGGTCGCGGATGGCAAGGTGGGTTGGACAGTGGTGGCCGGCGCGGTCGCGGCGGTGGTGGGGGCGTTCGCGCCGACGGTAGTGGAACGGGCGCGGGTTGTTCGTGAGGGTCGTGAACGGCGGAATCGGGTGGCGGCGGGAGCGTTGGTCGCCGATTTACCGGAGTCGGTGGCGTGGTTGTTGCATCCGCAGGCGGCGGTGGTCGGGTTTGTTGGTCGTGGGTGGTTGCTGGCACTGTTGGACAGGTGGTGTGCCGACCCGGACGCGATGGCGGTGCGGTTGCTTGTCGGTGCGGGTGGGGTGGGCAAGACGCGGTTGGCGCGGCACTTTGCCGACCGGTTGACGGGGTGGCAGTGGTGGGCGGTGGCGCCAGGTGGTGAGGCGAGTGTCGCCGGTCAGCTTGAGGCGGGAGACCGGCCGGGCAGGTTACTGCTGACAGTGGATTACGCCGAAGCCCGAGACCCGGCGGCGTTGGCGCACCTGTTGTGCGTCGCGCAGCGATCCGGCGGTGTGCGGGTGTTGTTGCAGGCACGGTCGGCGGGGTTGTGGTGGTCGTCGTTGTCGGCGGCGTACCCGGCGCAGGCGCATCTGGTGGACGCGTTGACTGTGTCGGGGAACGTGATCGAGGTACCGGCCCGGATCGAGGATCACGCCCCGCAGCAGATCGTGTCTGGTGCGGTTGTTGCGTTTGCTGCGAGGTTACACCGCCGCCCTCTCGACGAGGTGCCAGTGGATGGGGCGGAGTCGGATGTTCCGGTGTTGCGGTTGCACGCGCGGGCATTGCTGGCGGTGCTCGGTGGCCCCCAAGGGGACGGCCGGCACGACGTGTTGGCCGAGGTGTTGGGGCATGAGGGCCGGTACTGGCGGCACCGGGCTCGCCGAGACGGGTTGCCGGGTGCGGGTGAGGCGACTGCAGACGCGGTGTTGCGGCGGCTGGTCGGTGTCGCGGCTTTGCTGGGCGCGGATAACCGCGCGCAGGCCATGGATCTGGTCCGCCGGGTCCCGGGTCTGAGCGGAGCTCCGCCCGAGGCGGTGGACAGATATGTGGGCTGGTTGTGTGGTCTGTACCCGCCGGTTGCTAAGGGTGGCGGGCTGGGGACGCTGCAGCCAGACCTGCTCGCCGAGGATCTCGCGGTTGCGGTATTGCGGGAGTGCACTCCCGCTGATCGTGTGAGGATGCTGCGGGGATTGGCTCCCAATCAGGCGCTGCAGGCGTTGACGGTCCTGAACCGTGCGTGTACCCATCAGCCTGAGGCCGTGGAAATGATCGACGTGGCCCTCGCTGCGGACCTGCCGGTGATGACGGAGGCGGTGCTTCAGATCGGTCTCCAGTTCCCCGGAATGCTCGCCTCCCGGGTCGCCACCCTGCTCGCCACGGCCGAGCTCGACCTCGGTTGGGCCCAGCGGACGGTGCGTCGGGTGCCGTACCCGTCGATCGAGTTCGGCCGGATCGCGCTCGTGTTGACCACGCACGCTCTGCGCGCTTCGACGGCGACCATGCCAAGCGACCGGGCAGCCCTTCTAGCTTGGCATGCTCTTCGGTTGGCGGAAGCGGGACGGCCGGCCGAGGCCCTGGCCGCGAGTCAGGAGGCCGTCGATCTGCGTCGGGAACTGGTCGCCGGCGACCGCGACGCTCACCTACCTGACCTCGCGATGTCGGTGGGCAACCACGCCGTTCGGTTGGCAAAGGTAGGGCGGCGCGCCGAGGCCCTGACCGTCAGCGGGGAGGCCGTCGGTCTGCGTCGGGAGCTGGTCGTCGGCGACCGCGACGCTCACCTACCTGACCTCGCGATGTCGGTGGGCAACCATGCAGCCATGTTGGCGGAGGCCGGACGGCGGGCCGAAGCACTCACCATGAGCGAGGAAGCCGTTGACCTCTATCGGG
>NZ_BONW01000007.1 GCF_016862915.1 Plantactinospora endophytica
TCTATCGAGAATTGACCGCGGGCAACCGCGACGCCCACCTACCCGATCTCGTCATGTCGGTGGGCAACCACGCCGTCCGGCTGGCAGACGTCGGGCGGCGGGCAGAGGCACTGGCTGCCAGCCAGGAAGCTGTCGACCTCTATCGAGAGCTGGCCGCCAACAATCGCGACGCCCATCTACCCAACCTCGCCATGTCGATCAACAACCATGCAGCCATGTTGGCGGAGGCCGGACGGCGGGCCGAAGCACTCATCGCCAGTGAGGAAGCCGTCGAGCTGCGGCGGTACCTGGTCGCTGGCAACAGGGATGCCTACCTCTCCAACCTTGCCGGGTCCGTGAACAACCACGCCCTCCGCTTGGCGGAGGCGGGACGGCGGGCCGAAGCCCTCAGCGCCAGCCAGGAAGCCGTCGACCTCTATCGAGAGCTGGCTACCAACAATCGCGACGCGCACCTACCCGATCTAGCCAGATCGCTCTGGACACTCGGATACGTAGCGCGCATTCTCGGAGAGACGTCGGAGCAGATTCTCGCCGCTGCCGCAGAAGGCGTGCGGTACTTCGAGGAACTCGCCGCCAGCGAGCCGCAGGCTTTCGCCGGACGCCGTGACGCGGCGGCATCTACCCTGATCAGTCTGCAGAACAGCACTACCGGCCAGCATCCTCAGCTGGCACGACCCACGTCGCCCGGCGCCGACGAGGCAGCCCCTGACATCGTCTCGCTGGAGACCCTCGACTCGTGATCCCACAAGCTCCAGCCCAGGATCGAGCGCATAATCTGCCGCCGACCGTGCGCGGTCACCCCCAGCCGGAGCAGTTACACACCGTGATCGCGACCCGGGCACTGATCGCGCCGTACCTACGACGCTGTTGAAGCGCCAGGCAGCCCACATCAAGTATCTGGCGGAAGCCCGCAGAAGGACGTGATCATTACGCAAGGCATCCGGATCTGCCGCCGTCCGCGCTCGCGTTCACTCAGGAGGTAGGCGACATCTTCGCGAGGGACTACCGTGGGCCGGAACGCCACCGTGCTGAGTGAGGTAGGGCGCGCGCTCGGAGACGTCCGAGCAACCCGCCACCGCTAGAACAGAAACGAGCGCCACGCCGATCCAACGCACCCTCATCGAGGTGAGACGGCGTGGCACCTAGATCGGTTTCCGCAAGACACGAGCGCACCCACGATGAATAACTGAAACGCCCTAGCGACGGGCCGCCACCTGCCTGACCAGCCAGTACCCGATCGGACATCCGCTTCTGCCGCACTGCACGCGTGTCGCCGACCGAGGCAAGCACGCTAGATAGTTGGTCTCAGCGGTGGTGCTGGTCCGCTTATCTGTCGAGAGCAGTGTGCGATTTGGAGAGTTAGGGTCGGCGGTCGCTCGCAGGGACAGCCATAGGGCCCATTTGATTGGGACTTAGCGCATACAAAACCCCGGCGGCATGCCCTCGCGGGCAGAGGCGGACCGGGGTCTTCGTGCTGAAATATAGCGTGCTTTTGACCAGGAGTGGGAGAGGGGTGTCGCAGATCACTGCGTCGTGCACGGTCAGCGGCTCGGTCTGATGGAACCGGCCAGCGGTCGTCGGGTCGGCGCTGCGGCGGTGACCGTTCCCGCCGCGATCACCGACGTGGTCAGCATCGCAAGACACCGACGCATACGCGCCTTCTCCAGATCGGGTGCAGGTTAGCGGCGGCGCGATGTCTGGTTGTCCGGGCTGGTGGCGTCATCCGTCCCGGCTCCCACGCCGGTGTGCTGTCGCTGGCCTGGGCGGACCGCGGCTGCGGTGCGGGCGGGCGACGTTGGGGCGAGCGGACAGCACGCCCCCCCCGTGTCGTGCAGCCGGGCGTGACCGTCACGTTCTACCTGTCCCGGGATATCCATGGCGACGCGACGCTTCGCGCGGTGGTCGGTAGCGGGGTCGAGGTCGGCACGTATCGGTACGGCCGGCCGCCGCGTAAGCCAGTGGTGCTGCCGCCACGGGCCACTATCTAACGCTGGTACGCCTCCTGGGAGGGGTTCGGGACGTGCGTCGCGGGGCAAGGCCGCGCCGCGGGGCCGCCCGCCGCGCGGCGTCGTTGTCGTCCCCTGCCGGCGGCACTGTGCCTGTCGCCGTCGTCGGAGCAGGTTGGCGCACCGGGCGGGCCGGTTGCGGTAGCTGATCGGCTGATCAGCCGCTGTCGGCTGGCTGACAATGCGGAGCCGTGTGTCCGATCGGTGGTGGGTGGCCCGGCCGTCGAGTGAGTGAACGCAAGCCGAGGCCCTTCACCCGTTACCAATAGACCGCACGGATAGTTGCAGACGAAGACAGGCCCAATAGTCCGTACCATTACCGTCTGAATAGCCCGGTCATCGGCGACCCTGAGCGTAACCCCCTCGACACTTCAGGGCGAGAGGTCCCGGAGGTCCCGCTGGCTGCGGGAGGACTCCGGGGCTCCCGGTCTGGCTACCGCCCGTCTCTGTCTCCAGGCATGCAGATCAGGACGAGTCGTAGCAGGTGAGCGATGGCCCTGGCCACCATGGCGGGGCCGTCGCGCCCACCTGCCTCCAGGATGTCGGAGGTCAGGTCGAGCGCGGTGGTCGTGGCCATGGCGACGTCCCTGCATTCCGACGCTGGACGCGGCGGTGGGGAGGGACGTTCTCTTTCTTGATCGGGGGGATCCCCCTGTTTATCGACCACGCGTGAGTCGACAGCGTCGGTTGACCTCCCCGTTCGCAGTCAACAACGCGTGTTCGTGGGGTTGGGTCACGGGGCGACGTCGCACAAACGCGAACCGGTACCCCGTTCTCGTGGAACTTCCACGGCCACCGGACCACCTTGATCGGCTGCTAGCCATAATGACCAGGGACGATGCCCGATTGGCTAGAACACCGCTGGGCGGATGAGGAAGCGGTGGTACCACCTCACGCAACCCAGGTTGGGGCGTGCGCGCGGCGTCCGGGCCGGACTCAGCCGGAATGTGATGCGCCGGGCGCCGGTGGTACGCGGACTACGGAGAAGGAACCCCCAGGAGCGGCCACCGCGAACGTGCGGGTCGGACGGCACTGACATCGCCCGTGGAAGTCCTGCTTCGGCAGAGTGGCGGCGAGTTCGGCCTCCCCGAGGGGACGCAGGATCTCGACGACCACGCTCGTTCCTTCCCGGAGCAAGGTGGCCATCCGAAGACGGAAGTCGTGATCCTGCGCTGGAAGGGGGCCGGCACGCTCGGAGCGTGTGCGACACCGGCCGTAGGACCCGCTTGACGGCCACGGCGTTGAAGCACGGCCTAGTCGCGTGCGTCGTCGGTAGGGCGGCAGTGGGCCGATACGAGGCGTTGGAGGCAGGCGGTGACCACCTTGGCCCGCTGTTGCGGCGACGGGTCTGTGAGGACCGTGACGGTCGGCTCACTGGCCCCGTGTACGCGAACGATCTCGTAGACGACGCCGTTGAGGTCGCAGCTGGTCAGCGCGCGTACCCGGGTGGGTTCGGCGTTGGGGTTGTCGTCCAGGGCGGTGGTGTCCAGGCCTTCCTGCACGAACGCGAAGCCGATCAGGTGGTGGTAGGGCTGATGACGCGGCCGGTCCGGTAGCCACTGTGGAGCTGGCCGTGACACGAGCAGGTCGCAGACGGCCTGCAGACCGACCCAGTGGGGCAGACGCATCCCGGTGACGCTGTGGTGGCGCATACGCCAGACGGATTCGTCGATCGGGACGTCAACGGCTTCGACGGTGTGGTGGATACCGAGGAGTGACTCGCTGAACAACGCGTACAGCACGGGCGTCCTGTCCCAGCCGGCGATGTTTTCCTGGTGCTCGAGAGCGGAGAGTTTGGCGGTCATCGCCGCGATGGTGAAGGTCGGTGCCATCGATGGGGTCTCCTAGACGATGGGAGTTGACGGGTGGGCGGCGGCGCCCGAGGTCGAGCGCGGGCAAACCGTGCCTTGGTGAGCGGCATCTGGCTCGGTTGACCGCTGCGGCGTACCTGTCCGGCGGCGCCGTGCTCCCTGAGTGGGGAGGAGGGGCGTCGTCGCGGAGGTCGGCTACTGACCTGGGAGGGTCGTTGCCACAGCGCGGCCCTCGGGGGGCCGCGACGCCGGGCTGGTCGGGTCAGCTGTGATGTGGTGTGCCGTTTGCGGGCGGGACGCGGGTGACGGAGAACGCCACGATGCCGTCGATCTAGTCCGCCGCGTCGGGCTGGGCCGTGCCGGCGGTGTCTCGCGTTGGCGCGGTGTTGTCGGCGGCGTTGACGTCCTCGCCGGGTGGGTCGACCTCGATGAACCCGAAGAGTCGTTCGATCACCTGGAGCGCCTGTGTGGAGTAGCGGTCGGCGAATCCGCGACATATGGCGGGCTTGACCTGCGGGTACTTGTGGTGGGGGAGCGTGTCGTGGCAAACGATGAACCGCTCGACGCGCCGTGCCTGCGTTACCAGGTCGCGCAGGCGCCCCTCACCGAGGTGCATGAGGTTGCCGGGCCTTCTCTGCACTACGCAAGCAGGCATGCCCTAGACCCCGGGAGCCTGCCGGCCTCGATCCAGCACTGTTCCATATCTGTGTGCTCATTGGCGTTCGGACAACGCAGGTGACCACGTTGAGCTAACGGTGCGCAGCGCGCGAATCGAAGGTGCGGGCGGCCTCCGGCCGACCTGTTCGTGGACCCGCAGAGTGGACGGTGTGCGCCTGTCACCTTCTGCGCACGTCGACCCGATACCCGCACCCTCTGCGGATGCTCGTCCCGCCGACGAACGTGGCTGATCGCCAGGTCTGCTGCTCGGGGAGAACCCTGGGCCGCCAACGCTAGGTGATCCCGCAGCGGCTTGCTTGGCTCAGTACATCGGCCTTGAGCACGATCAGGACACCATCACCCGCAACTGTCGCATTGACAGACCGCCGTTGCTCCGGCCAGGCCAAGCAACGACCTGCACTACGAGGTGCAAGCGGACGGGGATTTCGGCAGCGTCGGCGTAGGACCTCATCCCATTCATGATCGACTCGTTCTGCGTACCGCCGGTGGCACACCTCGCTCCGCTTGCCACGATGGCCCCCAGATCGTTTGATGTGGGCGGACCGCGCGCCGGCAGGGACTGTAGCCGCGTTGGTGCAAACAGCTGTCCGAACCGTCCGCGATGGCGCACTGAACAGACGCTTCAGGCCAAGCATTTCTTACGCTATCGTCGCCGGAACGAACGGAACGCCAGCGAGACGGAGGGAACATGGACATCGCGATCACGACAACCGGCAATGATCTTGTTCTGGAGAGCCTCTTCCGATGGCTGAGAGAAACTGATGAGGTGGCTCGCGCGGCGAATCTGGAAATGTCTCAATCCGCGAACATCGGTCGAATGGGGGCACTGGAGATCATCAACGTTACGTTGACAAACACGATTGCGTTTTCCGCTGTCGTCATGAGCTACGCGGCCTGGCGTAAGGCGCATGGTGAGATGGCGGAAGTGACCTTCGATATAAACGGGGTGTCGGTTACCGTCAACAATGCGTCGCCAGACACCGTGCAGCGCCTACTGGCACTCGCCGAGCAGCGCGCCACAGGCGAGGCGGTCCGAAGTGACTAAAGGTCTCCCGCCGCTCTCGGCGCTGCCCAATCCGGCGGGGTCACGAGCAGTCTTGGTGGGCGTTTCCGAATACTTGCATGATTCGATGGATCCGTTACCGGCCGTCAAACGCAACGTCGAAACGCTAGGTGAATTGCTGGTTGATCCTGACCTCTGGGGGCTCAAGTCTGAGCATTGTGTCAGGCTCCTTAATCCGCGTTCGAATAGTGACGTACTCGATGCCGTACACGCTGCAGCTACCGAAGCAACCGATGCACTAGTAGTCTACTTCGCCGGACACGGGTTGCTCGACGATCGCTCGGACCTATACCTCGCGCTGCCCGATGCCGATAGGAGTCGGATCTTTCGAGGCGTGCGGTACGACGACGTGCGCCGTGAGGTGGTGGGCGCTCGGCGTTGCAACGGCAAGATTGTAATCTTAGATTGCTGCTATAGCGGCCGGGCGTTGCAAGGCGGGATGAGCGGGTCAGTCGAGGCGGTGAACCATGCGAGCATCGATGGCACCTACCTCATGACAGCGTCAGCCGAGACGAGCGTAGCTTTGGCTCCGATCGGCGAAGAATACACTGCATTCACCGGGGCCCTGCTCGATTACCTCGTTAATGGTATCTCCGGAGGTCCGGAATTACTCGACATGGAGACGTTGTTCTTTCATGTGCGAGCTCGGATGCTGGAGCGCAATTTTCCGATTCCCCAGCAACGATCCCGCAATGCCGGAAACATTCTCGCGATTGCCCGGAACCGCAGGGTGTCGGCTGGTGCTATAACGCGCCTTTCTATTCAACGGGCCTTGCCGAACTTCCCTGCCGGCCTGGAAAGATTGCGCCGCCCACGCGATATCTCCACTACCGTCGAGCGACTTCTGCGCGACGAGCGATCGGACGAGGCGTGTGCGCTGCTGGCCGCAACTGGTGCCCGGCTCAGTGACCAAAACGTCGCCGCAGTTCTTGAAGCGCTCAACGAGGATCGACACTCCGTTGTAATCGCCGGGGCTGCCCTGCGGCCGCCCGCCGAAGTACACGCGATCATCAGTGCACTTCGTGAGACTGCGCAGCCGGAGCAAGCATCGCAATTGTTGATGGCAGTCGCAGACAGACCTGCCGGGGAAGTCGCCGAGTTGGCCTACCAACTGCGGATGGTAGACGCCGACGACGACATCGTAACCCTGCTTGACGCCACGCTCGCAGGTGCTCAGGGACAACGCGAACTCATCGGGCTGGTTCACGAGCTGTGGCTGATCGGCATGCGACGAGATGTCGATCAACTACTCGAGCGTGCTGCCGGGCGGCTATCCGGCTCTGATGTGCTGGTACTTGCCGACGAACTGCGGAATGCGGGCCGCACGCAGGCAGCTTACGCTCTGTACAAGATTGCAGTCAATGCGCTGACAGGTCGGCCGCCAGCTGGAATTGCACAACTGGTCGCCGAAATCGCTACTGAGGATCCGGAAACCAGCACTCTGATCGCTTCGACCGTGATCCGGGCCTGTAGCGATTCGTCCGCCTTTCTAGAGCTGGCCAACGCGTTTCGCTCAACAGCACAGCAAGCCCACGCCGACGCCACCCTGCACCATGCCGCCCTCCATCTTGATCCCACTGACATCATCGACGCAGCTGACACCCTACTCGAAGGAGGCGATGAGAAAGCCGCACTGCAACTGTGCGCAGAGGCAGTAAAACTTCACCCGGCGCGCGCTCGCGAGTTCGCCACAGCACTACATGAAGGCGGACGACCAGTCGACGCGAGGCGGCTACTGCAAACCGCGATCGCAGAGATGCCCAGCAGTAGCGTTGCCCAGCTGCTGCCCACCTTCGATGATCCGCTGGAACTTCACCGCGCCACGGCCGTCGTGGCGGGCCGAACATCCGATGACTTGGCGCATATCGCTGCCGAACTGCTGAATCATGATGGACCAACCGCTGTCGCGCAGTTCATCTCCGTACTTAGAAAGCATGTGGAGGATATCAAGCCGATACTGCACTCCGCCGTCCAGATCGACGATCCGGAGATGGCCTCCACGCTTACGAAGACATTGCTGCCGTTGGTGCCTCCGACGGAGGCCGCCGCGCTGCTTTCTGCTATGTCTGCTAGCGATGTTCATGCTCTCTTACTATACGCCGCGCAGATCGGTCAGCCCTACCTCGGCGAGCTTGTCGATGCAGTTCGCGGGGGAGCGCGCAGTGGAGCCAAACCGAACCCAGCCCGAACAGGTTACAATCCCAAAAGACACTCGCGACTCGCACCTCGACCAGTAGGCAATAGGTTCGATCGCGGGGTGAAATCTGACGATCATTTGTTAGCAATGCTATCCGGTTTTCCGGTGGACCGCCTCCACCTACTGCTGCCCGAAATTAGACGAGCGGGGCTTGAAGATTACGCATGGTACGTTGCTTATCGCGCCGACGAGGGAAAACTGAACTTCAGGAATATGCTAAACGATAATGACCTCGGTCATGACGGCGCTTTAGGTGCTCACGAAATTGCTCTGCTAACCCTCCAGTTGCTCCGTGCTGGCGACGATATAGACGCCACGACGCTACTCCAGTATGGAATGCGTCGACGTTCGATGGCCGAACAGCGTGACATTGTGATAGAGCTGGATCGGCGGGGTACTAGCTCCGAGGTCCTAGCAATGCTCGCATTGCTTCGACGCTCTCTCCCGGAAGGATTGCCCGGCCTAGGCGACGCGTTACGTCGCGAGGGCCTGCCTCAGTACGCAGACGCGCTAGCGCCGCCGGTCCTACCGCCGGTGCCGCCGCCGCGCAAGAGGTTCTGGTCGAGAGGGTGACGGTGCGGCGTACCAATCTCGGCAGATCAGTATGCCCAACGATAGGCGCGAAATCGATTAGGTAAAACAGCGTTCGTGACGCTATCAGTGCTGCGAGATAGGTGCGGGCATGCCCAGCGCGACAGTCCCTCGGGCGCTGGTGCGTTCGGCTTGGGCACGTTTGTCGCGCAGGAATGCCAGTGTCAGGTCGATGCCCTCGATCTCGCCCAGCCATCCGTTGGCTTCGGGCCGCGTTCTCCGGGAAAGGATGTCGATTTCGATCTCCTGCAGGCGGGGCAGCATCTTTGGGTCGACGAGGAGGACTGGGCATCGTAGGCAGGCGTGCTCGTGCTGGCATCCGGTACCGTAGGGGCGGGCGCAGGCACCGAGTTCGACCTTGCGTCGGTCGAAGTGCTTCTCGAACTCGGCCCACTCTGTGTCGGTCGTTGGCCGGTATTCCTCGGCTGGGCGCAGCTGGCGGCGTCGGTGTAGGAAGTCCTGGTAGTGGCGTACCACGTCCTAGTCGAAGATGGCCACGTAGCCACGTGTGGTCTGCACGTTGAGGTGCCCGAGCAAGGCGGCGCCGATGTGGATCGGCAGGCCGCTGTTGATGAGTTCCGTGGCGAAGATTCTGCGAAAGTCGTGGGGGGTGAAGACCGTGCCGGCGAACGCCGGGTCCGTTTGGGCGATGCGCTGGCACAGCCGCTGCAGAGCGCGGAGCACAGTTGCCGCTGAGATCACGGCGGAACCGCCGTGCTGGGGGCGTTGGAAGAGGTACGGCAGCGGGGGCAGGGTTTGCCGTTCGTGCGGGTCGTAGCGGGGTACGACCGGTATCCGGCCGCCGTTGCGGGTGTGCCGGCGGAAGATCGCCGCGATGACCGTGAATAGTTCGGCGGACATCGGCATGACGCGTTCGCGATCGGTCTTGGACGGGGCGACGACGAGCAGCGCGATGACTTCCCCGTTGGGGCGCTTGTACTGGCGGATGCTCAGCTGGGATAGCTCCAGTAGTTCTTCAATGCGAATCCCGCTGTGCCGTAGGGTTTCCACGATTGCCCATTCCCAGAAGGTGCGCTCCTCCTCCCGGTTGACGTGGACCACCGCTCCGGTGCGTGGGTCGCGGACACGCAGGTTGGCGTGGCCGCGTTCACGTTGACGGCGGGCGTCGTACCTGCTGGACACGCGGACCCAAGCCAGGCCGCCAGCGGTGAAGGTCTGCCCCGGTTCGGCCGTGTGTCCGGCGTGCAGCAGTTCGGTGTAGAGCGCGTGGTCGCGTTCGACGTGTGCGACCAGGCGGGGTAGCAGCGGCTGGCGTTGCCGGGTCCGGTCGGCGATTTCTTCGCTGGCCCGGCGGCGGCGCTGGGCGATTCCGCGAAGCTCGCTCTGCGCCACCGGGCACGGGGCCACCCACACCGCCCACTTCTCGGGCTCCTGCAGCGCCCAGGTTGCCAGGTCGTAGTAGAACGACCGCACCGCCAGAAGGATCGGGTCCTGCTCTTTGCGTGGCCGGCCGTCCTCGCGCCAGCGCAGCGTTTCCCGCCACCGTTCGTACAGGTCGCCGCCCAGGTGCAGGTCGCGCTGTCCTGGGGACAGCGTTTCGATGTTCTTCCAGAAGACGTTGGCCAGGTATGCGGCGAGGGTCCGCAGGGAGCTGTAGTCCATGTCGCCGCACCTTGCGGTGAGGTAGTCGATGATGAGCCGCCGCACGGCGGTGTTGGAGACCTTGTGTCGGTCGACCAGTTGGGCTGGGGTGAGCCGTGGTTCGCGGATGGCCTCCTTCATCGACGCTGGCGTGCCGGGTGGGAAACGCCCGGTCTGGCACAACAGAGCCCAGGCGTGGTGTCCCCGGTAGCGCTTGCGACGGTGCGGAGCGGCGGTGACCACGTGGGTGCGGCTGTCGAGTACGTAGTTCAGGAACCGGCCCGGGGAGAGGTCCGCCAAGGCCACCGCTTCGGTGCTCAGTGCGACGGTGATGTCGGTGAGCGCCTCTCGTCGGATCGCGTCCTGCTCGATGAGCTCGTCCGCTGCCGTGAACAGGTCGTCCAGGGCAGGGTCGGCCTGGGCCATGCGGAAGATGTCCGGGTAGTCGAGGAACCGGTTGCTGCGTACGGCGCCGAGCGACGGGGCGATGACGCGCAGGGCGAACAGCGCGGCGAGCGCGGAGGTCAGCGCGGCTTCCGACTCCGCTATGTGGACGGTTTGGGTGACCGGCTGGCCGGTCTTGTCGAGGCCGGCGGCGGTCCAGCGCTGCTGCCAGGTCTCGCCGGGGAAGCCGGCCAGGTGGGTCAGCAGGTGACGGAGGCCCTTTTGCCGGCGTCCGTCCTGGTTTCGCCAGTCCGCCCAGGTGTCCACCGATGCGTGAACGATCTCGTCGATCGTCGAGGCACGAAGGTCTCCGCGTGGACAAGGATTCGGTGCGGGCGTGGAGCTGTCGCGTTGCAGCGGCAGCTGTCCCTGCCGGAACGCGGCGAACTTCCCTGGCTTGCGGCGCTGGATCCGCGCCGAGGTACCGGTCTCAACCACCGAATACCGTCGCTAGGTCGGCTGGATCGTATCCGGGGGCGGGGACCGGCGGCGGTACCGGCCGCTGGTAGTGCGCCTGCATTTTGTCGATCAGATCGTCCAGGCGCGGTGGCATGTATCGCTGGGTTGTCGACAACTGGGCGTGCCGCATCACGGTTTGGATTTCCGGCAGCGTCAGGTTCGGGTCTCCGGACATCCTGGCGCACGTGGTATGGCGAAGGTCGTGAAGCGACCAGTTGGTTCCTAGCACCGCGTTGGCCCGCTGAAGCCGGCGTCGTAAGGCGGAGTAGCTCATTGGCCGAGGCGTGCCGCGAAGGGTGCGCCACACCGGCGTACCAGCCGGCGGAAGTCCGGCCTCGTCCAGGTAGGCGGCCATGAGTACCGCCGCGTCCGGCGAGATCGGCGCCGCGGTGAGCACGTCGCTTCCCTTACGCACGACCCAGATCCGCATGCCCTGCCAGTCGATGTTGTCGACGCGAAGCCCGAGTAGTTCGCTGGCCCGGGCGCCGGAGGACACGTAGCAGGCCAGCAGCGCCTGGTCGCGGGTGCAGCTCATCTGGTCGAACAGCTCCTGCCAACGGTGGTCCGGGATCGAACGTGGCTGCTGGGACGGGATCTTTTGCCGTAGTGGTGACCGCCGCACCGGCGGGATTGGCTCCAATGGGCTGCGGTGGGCCAGTAGTTGGCGCCGCTGTTGGCCCACTGGCACCGGGTTGACCACCGGGCCGTTGCTGCGGTGCAGGTGGAACTCGTAGAACACCCTGACGACCGTGAGTGTGTGGTTGATGGTGGTCTTCGCGTAGCCGGCGGCCAGATTCGCCTTGCCCGTTTTGAGGTTGATCGCCCCGCACAGGCTCGGGTCGCTGCGTCGACGGCGACGCTGCGGGTTTGGCGCCTGCCGCATCCATCCGACCAGCAGCGCCACCTCGCCGCGTGTCGCCCGATCCCAGGCGACGTCGACCATCGCGAGAAGTCGGAACCAGCGCAGCAGGTCATGCGCGTAGCTACGGCACGTGGCCGGCCTGGCGTCGCTCAGCGTCAGGTCGCGAAGGAACCGGCTGATCATGGCAAGGTCGCGACCCGCCGCGTCCACCACGACGAACGGCAGGTCCGCAGCGGTACCCGGCCGGACCTCGCCCACCCGGACCAGGTCCACCCGTCCCAGCGCGAGCTGCTCCCGCAGATCCATGACCACCCCCTGTGCCCGGTCAACGATCGTGACGGGCACAAGGTGCAGTCAACACAACGGAAGACGCACGTTCGGCACTGCCTGGACAGGATCCGGGATTTGCGTAGCACCGGGTCGCCGACGCTGATGTCGTGGGCCTCGTCCGCCGACGGCTCCTCATCAGGTGCGGTCGGGTCCGGTGTGGCAGCGCCTGGTGGGTGTGTCTCGGGGTCGGCGGTGACCTGGGCGAGCCAGTGGCTGACCTGCGCGATGTGGCCGCGTTGGAGGCCGGTGACGGGGTTGACCGGGACGAGGAGGGTGGCCCGGCCCCGTGCGGTCCGTTCGGCGGCCTCGTCGGGGTCCCGTCCGCCGAACCTGTCGTCCAGGACCGCCACCGGTCGTGTGCCGACGGCGGCGTACAGGGGGCCGAGTTTGAGTTGGCGTCCGAACCGCACGCCGCCGGGTCCGACGTCGATGACCGGCAGGCCGGTCGGGAGTCCGAGCCGGGGCGCGACCCAGGTCGCGGCGATCCGGCCCCAGCTGGTGCACCAGACGAGGTCGGCGTCGCGGGAGAGTTCTTTGAGCCAGGCGCCGTGGTCGGGGTGCAGCCACACCAGGCCGCTGACGTGCTGGCCGGCGGGGTTGGGGCCGTCGTAGCGGTGCGGACGGTAGCCGAGTTCGCGGGCGGTCGGCGGGTGGTCGGGGTTGAGGACGCCGTCGACGTCGATGGCGACCACGGGCCGTGCGCGGTTCGCGGCCAGTAACGCGTCGGTGGGTGGCGTCATCGGCCCTCGATTCGGGGAGCGCGGTACAGCGGCACGACGAAACGCTCGGCGTGTGCCGTCGGGCGGGGACGATGCCACATCGCCGCCGTCGTCGGGTCGGTGAACGGCCCGACGAGTTCCGCGATGCCGGGCGTCCGGTCGAGCAGAAGCAGCGCGCAACAACGGGCGTCGGGATACCCCTGCGCGACGCGACGCACCAGGTCGGTATCGAGCGCCCGTCGGCCGGTTCCGGGTAGGTCGGCGGTGTCGGGATGGTGTAGCGGGATGGTGTGGACGCTACGTAGGCGTCGCGTTCCGGCTAACGGCGTGGCGTTGGCCACGGCGGTGGGGTGGTCGCGGAAGGGGCCGTAGGCGACGACCTCGCCGAAGCGGTCGACGGCGAGTAGCGCGTGCGGGTCGGTCATCTCCAGCGAGTTGTCGACGGTGACGGTGAACGCGTCGCCTGAGCGGGGGTCGGTGATCGTGAAGGTGAGTGGCCGGCCGGTGTCGGAGTCGATGGTGACGGAGATGTCCAGGTGCGGCAGGACGTCGAAGAACCGATGGTAGGCCCGGTTGTGCGGGTTGAATTCGGGCAGGACAGGCGTGGTGTCGGGCATGCGGGTCTCCGTTGCGGGATGCGGTGTCTGGTCAGGGGAATGGCATGGCCCGGCCGTGTGCGGCCGGCGCCCCGGGTGGCGGGATCAGCGCGGTGGGGTCGACTCCGGGGACCGCGTACGCGCGGGCAGGGCCTGTCGGCTCGGAGGCCTAGTGCCGGACCCCGGGGAGGGCGAGTCGGTCGGCGGGCAGTCTGGGCAGCGACCGGTGGGCCGGCGGCGCGGGCGGCGCCACCCCGCCGGCCTGGTCGGGTCAGCTGTGGTGTGGTGTGCCGGGTGCGGGCGGGACGCGGGTGACGGAGAACGCCACCGTGGCGTCGGAGATGCTGATGGTCACCGCGTTGAGTCCCTCCCGGGCCGCTGCGCGTAGATCGTCGATGAGTGGTGCGTCGGGTCGGCGCAGCGGTAGGGCGATCACTGCGTCGCTGCCGTCGCGGCGGGGCTGGTCGGGGCCGAGGGTGTCGGGGTGGACGACTCGTACGGTGTGGGGCGGCGGCTGGCCCGGGCTCGGCGGCAGTGGCGGCAGGCCGTTGGACGTGAGGCAGACGATGGTGTTTGCGACGATGAGCAGCGCGGGACCGGTCGGGTCGTTCCCGTCGAGGTCGACGTGCTGTTCGGCGGCCACGGCGTGCTCGGCGAGGTCGAGGACGGCGGCGAGGTTGAACCGGAAGACCGGCGGCATGCCGGCGGCGCGTTGTTCGGGGCCACCGTCTGACGGCTGGGGTGACGGTCGACTCGTGTTGAGGGGGTCGTTCATGAGGTCCTTTCCTGGGTGAGGGCGTACGGGCTGGCCGGTCCACTGGTGGTGTGGGGCCGGCCGGATCAGGTGTGGTGTGGCGCGGCGGCGTCGACGCTCGGGTTGACGAACCCGCCGAAGGTGTTGACCACGAATGGCTCGGAGTCTCGTGGTGAGGCTTCCGCTGGCGGGTCCGGGACGCGTATCTCGGCCGTCACGGTCGCTGGCCCCGCCTGCGCCGGCACGGTTCTGGACGCCGCGATCGCTACGGCCTGCCGGCAGGGCGGTTGTCCTGGTAGGCGGTAGTCAGCGGCCGAGGATGGATACCTTCTCGCCGTGTCGGAGAGGGCTCCGTCCGGTCCCTTGATGTGTTTGTGGATCCAGGTCCGCTATCGGGTGCCGTCCTTGGCGCTGAGGTGTCGCCAGTGGCCGCGGACGAAGAACCGCACCTGGTAGTGCCACTTCGCGTCGTTGTCGTCGCGTGGGCCGGTGGATTTGGTGCGGCGGAGCATGACCACACGGGCGTTGTGCGCGACCGATGCCCGTACCGCGCGGCGGCTGGTCGATCGAGGCAGGGTTGGCTCGGTGACGGTGGCGAGGGGCTGGGCTTGGATACGCCAGAACGAGTACGCGATCGCGGCGCAGACTCTGGATGCACCGCGATCGTCGATGACGATCCGGCCGTCGGCCGCGCTCTGCCATTCGATGGGTTCGGCGTCGCTGTCGGGCAGCGGGAGCGTCGGCACCGGCCTGCCGATGGGCAGGGCCGTCAGGTCGGTCAGGATGTAGGGGCCGAATGAGGCCCGGTTGCGCTGGTAGGCCGCGGAAGCGAGCAGCGCGGCGATGTACGGGTCGTCGGTGTCGCCGTGGTCAGCCCATCCGCAGATCATCCAGGACCTGCCCACTGGTGTGGTCATTGTGGTCCAGGTGATGGCGGCGATGCCTCGCACGGCGGTGGAGGTGGAGCCGACGAAGATCGGCTGTGGGAGGAACAGGACACCGTCGTCGCAGGGGGCGGTGTCGGCGGCGACCAGGTCGTCGGTGAGGTCCAGCGCCTGCGCGGCGGCGGCGACGATCGCCGTCATCGCCGGGGCGACGACGAACGGCTCTCCATGACGCCACGCGAGTTCGACTTGCCGAGTGAGGGTGCGGCCGCCGACGCGCGCGGTCGTGGTCCCGATCTGCCACTGGTGGTTGTTGCTCATCTTGACGGTGAGACCGCCAGCCAGGATCAACGAAACCCAGTCGTCTGTGTCTTTGCGGGCGTAATGCTCCGCCATGAGCGTCTTCGCGTTCACGGAGGCTCGGGCGTAGCCGACGTAGGTGTCTTCCTGTTTCAGGGTCACGGCTTGGTCTGCTCCTGTCGTCGCCGGTCTGCTGGTGTGACCACGTGCGGGAGAGTCACAGGCGTGTGGCGTCGACGAGTCGGCCGAGAATGCGGTGGGTCGGAGTTTCCGCGAACGTTGAACCGTCGTTGTCGAACTCGCCCTCGGGAGTCGCACCGCGTAGGCGTGCGATCCGATAGAGGCGGCCGTGCGCGTCGGCCGCGTCGACGACTCGAACCTCGTCGCCGTACGTGGACCGCTTGATGTATACAAATGCCCATCCCACGTTCCGCGTGTAGGGATTGTCGTGGGAGTCGAGTACCGCCACCGCTTGGGCGTGGGGTGACCGGTACACCGCGAGGATGCTGCTCAGCACCTCGGTCGGGTTTCCCGTGTCGGACCAGACGTGGCTTGGTACGTCTACTGATCTGGCGGCCAGTCGCCACTCGTCGGTGGTGTCCGGGACGGGTTCGTTCGTGATGGCGAGGAGGACTGGCGGATGGTTCCAGCCTTGTGTTTCGCCGAACGCCTCGATTTCGGCAAGGTGTCTGAGAAGGTGCTCCTGGTTCAGGCCGGGTACGTCGTTGTCGTGGTCGTCCATGGCGGTTGCGGATTCGTCCATCCGGTGTTGCTCCTCTCTTAGGGCGTGCGGAGTGGGCCGTTTCGCTGGCGTGGAACGGCTGCGGATCGGGTGTGGTGGGACGCGCGTCGCTGACGCCTACGAGGGCGCGCTCGTCATCGGCGTGGCGGATGGTGACGACTGAGTTGAGACGCGTCGCAGGACGTTGTTTGTTACCCGTCAACTGATGGCGGTGTCTTGTCCGTGTCGGGCGGTAGGAAAGCGCGAAGTTCCAGAAGGGATGTTCCGTCCTCGGTCCGCCAGTTCGGCCATCCCTTGGAGGGATGGCCCGCCAGCGCGGTCGCGCACGCATCGGGTGAGTCGAAGACCTCGCCGGTGCGGGTCCTCAATCGACCGCTGGCGGTGACTGTGACTTCGTGCGTTTGCTTGAGGTTGGGTCGATGCCAGGTCAGAGTTTGACCGGGTTTCAGGAGGCCGACGGCGACGAGGTCGGTGAGGCTGCCGGGTTTGCCCAGTCGCCTGCCGCCCATCTGGAAGGCGAGGGGTGGTAGGCCGAGCGCCTCGCGGATGACGTCGTTGTAGGTTTCTCCAAATTTGCCCCGCTCGGTGATCGCGGCGATCACATCGGTGTCAACGAAAATCTTCGGCATACAGCTGTGCCCTTTCATCTCGACGGCGGCTTGGGTGTAGTCGGGTGCGGGTGGGTTCGGCACGGAAGGTCGTGCCGTCTTTCTGGTCGTCGGCTGGGCAGGTTGTCGTGGTCCGGAGAGGATCTACGCGGCGTACGCGGCGGTCAGGGTCGCGCCGGGAACTCGGCGGGGGAGCCGCTGCGGGATCCGCGACCGCAGATGAGTGGCGGTGACGGCGAGACGGGCGGTGAACCAGCCGACAAAACCGCCGGCGTCGCGCACGTGCCGTTGCGGTACTCGGCCGCGGGTGACGGCCACCAGCCCCTGGTGCGGCGGCGGGGTTCGCGCGGCGCGCATCGCCCGTTGTGCCCACCCGGCGGCGACGCATGGGCCGACGTGGTCGGCGCACTGCAGGTTGACGCACCGGCCGTCGGGGCCTGGTTGGTGGGCGGTGAGAACGTCGACGGCCAGCCGCCACAGCAGCGGGTCGGTGACGTCGGTGGGCATGAGGGCGCGGTGGGACGGACGGGTTTGACTACGGTCGGACATGGTGGGCGACCCCTTTCGTCGGGTTCCGGGCAGGGGTCACCGTCCGACCGGGGTCGGCTGTGTTGTGCCTGATGGCCGGCGCGGCCGATGACCTACCTGATCGACGCTCATCTCTCGACGAAGGTCAAGTCGTCCGCCTGGGCTGGTGCCACGAGGACGGGTGCGCGACGGGCGTCCGCGGTCGCCCGCGACGCCGAGTCGTGGGTGGGGGTCGTCGGGCGGGTGGCCGGCTGGGGTGGTGCGGTGCGTTGGCCGGCGGGACCGGTGGCGCGGCGCCGGGCAACCCGACCTCGGCTGCGGGCTTGCCCGGCGTGGTGTGGCGGTTGTCAGTCGCGGCAGCCGAAGGCGCAGCCCGCCGGGTCGCACTGGAGTCCTGCGGCCATCCGGGTGAGCATGAGCCGTAGCTGCGGGTGGTCGATGGTGTCGGCGAAGGGCCAGCCGAGCCCGTCGGCGAACGCCTCGACCTTCGGCGCCCCGTACTTCGGGTAGTCGGCGTTGTCGATGGCTGACATGACGTCGTCGCGGCCGAGGAGCCACGCCAGTTCGGTCAGCTTGTCGACCGAGCGTTCGGCCGAGTTGCCGCGGTGGCCGATGATTTTGCCGATCGCGAACTTCAGGTACCAGCGGGCGTAGGTGTCGGCGTCGAGCTGCTGGCTCCACCGATGCTGGTCCCACTGTGTCGCGGTGATGTCGGGGTTGAGGAACTCGCGGGCGTGGTCGAAGTCGAGCGCCTCGGTCAGGACCTCCTCGCGGAAGCCCAACAGGTCGGTGCCGGCGTCGCGGACGGCCCTTACCCGGGCGGCGATCTCGTCTGGGGTTCGTGCGGCCATGTCTGCTCCTTGGGTCTGTGGGTGTTCGGGGTGTTTGTCGGTCGCGCCGGTCGGGCGGAGGGCACGGTGATCGGCGTCCTGAAACGTGTGGAGCCCTCGCAGGTGAGTGCGCCTGCGAGGGCTCCACACGCTGTCGGGGCTCGGCGTGGTGCCGGGGCGTGCTGCCGCCCGACATGACGGCCGCTGACGCGGCTGGAAAGTGCGGTCAGGAGTGGGCGTCGACTACCGCTACCGACCACCCGGCGGGGTTGAACGGGTCACTGCGCCGTAGATGCTGGCTGGGGTACCGCCACGGCATGACCTGGTCAGGTCGTGGCGGCCACCGGGCGTCGGGTACCGCCTGGCTGGGGTCCGGGTCGCGGTTGCCGAGCCGCAGGTCGTTGAGGACCCGCCGCAGGCGCGGCGGGATGTGTCCGGTGTCGGTGCCGCGTCGCACCGCCTCGTCGGTGCCGAGCCAGACGACACCAGCCCCGTCGGCCCAGGCGATCGGTGTGCGCCCTGGCGGGAACCGCCAGCCGGGATGCAGTAGTCGCGGCAGCGGCACGATGTCGCCGGGATGGCGTGCCCACTCGGTGTAGGACGCCACGACCGTGCCGGGTCGGCGGCCGGCCCGGGTGGCGTCGGCGCAGGCCGCGCACGGGGCGTCGCCGGTGCGGGTGGTGCCGCCGCAGGATTGACAGGTGCGCCAGTTCGTGAGGTCGGCGGCAGGACTGTAGTCGGGGTTCCACGCTCCGGTTGCCTGCCCGCCGAGTCGGTAGCCGTTGATGGTGCGAGCCCGCAGGAGGGGCCGCAGCGCGCGGGCGAGCTGAGCGTCGATGGTGGCGACCGCGGGGCGGGCGCGGACGAGGACCGCGATCAGGCGATGGTCCATCGGTGGTTCCTTCGGCTGGTAAGGGCGAGGAGGGCTTGCCATGCGGTGTGAGCGTTGACGGGCGCCGAGGGTGCGGTGTTCGTGCCGGTGTGCGTGGGGTGGACTTGCCGGTCACTGCCGGTCACCGTTCGTCCGGCGGGCGGATACCGGCGGCGGTGTAGGAGGCGGCGGTGAGGTGGCGTGCGGCGATGCGTAACCCGTCGGCCGCCTTGTCCAGTGAGGTCCGGACCGCGACGGCGTCGGTGCCGTCGAAGGCCCCGCTGCCGTTACCGGTGGCGGTTTGACGGTGTGTGAATCGGCGTAGCCCGTCGGCGAGGGTGTGACTCAGGTAGGTCAGCGAGGTGGCGAGCGAGGCGAGGTCGGATGGGGCCGGGAGCGCGGCGGTTCCGGCGGTGCCGAGGCAGGTCGCCAGGTAGGTGACGAGGGTGCCTGCCGCCCGGGAGGCGATGCCGGTCATCTGCGGGCTGAAGGGGGCGCTGTCGCCGAACGCGACGCCGAGCAGTTCCCCGAGTTGGTCGTGGGTGAGCCCTCCGGGCAGCTCCTGCCCGAAGCTTTCGTCCCCGTCGTCGTCACCGGCCTGGCCGCCCACCTCACCGCCGCCGGGCATCGTCGGCCGGTCGTCGCTCAGGTCGTCGGTGTCGTCGGGGTGGTCTGCCGCGCTGGGGTGGGTCGGCGGCTGCGCCGGGACGGCGATTGCCCAGGCGGTCGTCGCTTGGCGGGCGCGGGACCAGGCGGCGGCGGTGTAGCCGACCGAGCTGGCGGTGATCTCGGCGGCGGCGTCGAGCAGATCGCGGGTGTCGTGGACGTGCCCGCGAGCCTCAGCCCACGCACCGGAGGCGGTGTCGTCGGTGACGTCGATGTCCGGCTGTCGGCGGATCAGGCTGGTGACGTGGTCGCCGACCTGTGTCTGTATCCGGGCGAGGAGAAGCGTGGTCCGGTACAGATGCCCGAGCAGGTGCGCGACGTCGGCGGGTGCGGGCATGGTCATCAGGGCGCTGAACGGTCCGGTGGCCATGCGCAGCCACCGGTCGAGGTGTTCGATCGCGGTGATCGCGGTGCCGAGGCGGCCCGGGCTGTAGACGCCGTCGGGGGCGAACAGGCCGGCCATCTCGTCGAGCCAGGCGCGGGCGTCGTCGTCGACCGGCACCGTCTCCTCCACCCACACCGGCTGGCAACGGTGCCCGGCCTCGTCGAAGCAGATGGGGGTGTCGTCTGCCGGGTGCCGCCACCGGGTGGTGTCGACTGCGGCCGTGCCGGGGTTGCGGGTGGATCGTTCTGCCACCGGTTCTTTGCACTTTGGGCAGATCATGGTGTGGAGCATCGTGTGTCCTTTCAGGTATGGCGCGGACGCGGCGGTCACGACCGCCGCGTCCGCGCATGGGTGTGGGATCCGTGGCCGAGCGCGCCGGGCAGGCAGGCGCAGAGCCAGCGGGTGTGCCGGTCGGTGACCAGTGGGGAGGCGCCCGGTGACCGGCGGCGTTGCCGCCTGTCTGCCGGGTTCAGCCGACGTGCGGCGTCCCGGGCGCTGGTGGTACGCGGATCACGCGGGCGGCGACCTCGTCGCCGCAGATGGCTACGGCCAGCGTGTTGAGGTCGATGCTGGCTGCGGCGCGCAGCTCGTCGATGAGCTGTCCCTGGCCGGGTTGGCACAGTGGTAGCGCGATCACCAGGTCGTCGCCGTCGGGGCCGGGATCGTCGTGGCCGGGGTTGTCGGCGTAGACGACTCGCACGGTCGTGTACGGCGGCTGGTCCGGGCCGGGCGGCAGTTGCGGCAGCCCGTTGGACATCAGGTAGACGCCGTCGTCGATGACGAGCAGCAGTGCTGGGCCAATGGGTTCGTCATCGACCGGTTCGGCGCGTTGTGGCGCGGTTATGGCGTGCTCGGCCAGGGTGAGGGTGTCGGCGAGGTCGAATCGGAACACCGACGTCGCGCCGGTCGGTTCCTCTTCGTCGCCGTCTCGACCTGATGGTGTGGTGGGACGGCCGGCGTGAGACGCCTCTTCCATGGATAGACCCTTCCTGCTTTGGGGCGTACGGAGATGGCCGATCCACTGGGCACGTGGATCGGCTGCCGAGGAGATGCGGTGCGGGTCGGTTCGGTGTCGCCACGTGCCGGGGCACTCCGGCGTGTTGCCGACCGGCCTCCTCCTGGGAGGGCGGCCGTGACGTGCCGATGGGTGCGACGGCGTCACCACCGCCGGGGACCGTTGCCCGGTCCAGGGGCCGGCGGCTACTGCTGGTCGTTCGGCAGCGGCAGGCCGGCGGCAAGGTAGGAAACGGCGGCGAGATGGTGCGCGGCGAGGTGTAAGCCCTCGACCGCCTTGTCGAGCGAGGCCCGGATCGCGGCGGCGTCGGTGCCGTCGAGAACGTCGCCGTCGCCGCCCGGTCGGCGCTGTGTGAACCGGTGTAGCCCGTCGGCGAGGGTGGCGCTCAGGTACGTCAGCGAGGTCGCGAGCGACGCCGCATCGCTCGGTGTGGCGATCGCGGCGCTGCCGGCCACGCCGAGACACCTCGCCAGATAGGTGACGAGGGTGCCGGTCGCCCGTGCGGCGATCCCGGTCAGCTCGGGGCTGAAAGCCGCGTCGTCACCGAACGCGACACCGAGCAACTCGCCCAGCTGGTCGTGGGTGAGCCCACCGGGCAACTCCTGCCCGGAACCCGCATCCGCAACGGTTTCGTCGCCGGGCGGGTAGTCGGCCTGGTCAACCACGGTCAGGCCGTCCGGCAACCGCTTCGGCACGGCCACCGTCCAGGCCAGCGCCGCCCGGCGGACGCAGGCCCAGGCGGCGCCGGAATAGTCGGCTGAGCCCGTGGCCGTCTCGGCGGCGGCGTCGAGCAGTTCCCGGCTGTCGTGTGCCTGCCCGCGAACCACGGCCCACGCACCGCGAACATCGTCATCGCCGATGTCGACGCTCTTCTGGTCACGGACCATTCGGGTCAAGCGGGTTCCCGCCTGTGTGTGGATTCGGGCGAAGAGCCGCGAGGTCCGGTACAGGTGCCCGACGAGGAGTGCGACCTCGCCGGGTGTCGGCATCGCCATCGTGGCCCCGAACGGCCCGGACGCCCGGTACAGCCAGTGGTGGAGATGCTCGGCAGCGTTGATCGCGGTGCCGAGACGGCCGGGGCTGTAGAGGCCGTCGGAGGCGAACAGGTCGGAGATCATGGCGAGCCAGGCGTGGGCGTCGTCGTCAACCGGCAGCAGTTCCTCGGTGATCACAGCGTAACTACGCTTGCCGTCTTCGTTGAAGCAGATAGGTGTGTTGTCCGCGAGGTGCAGCCACGGGTAGCGGTCGGCGCCTCTGCCGGGGCCGGCAGCGTGTCGGCTGGAATCTTCTGCCACCGGTTCCCCGCACACGGGGCAGATCGTGATGTGGAGCATCGGTGGGTTTCCTTTCTCGGATGGCGCCGGGCGCGGCGGTCGGACGTGACCGTCGGTCGGCCGGGACTGGGATGTGCGGCCGGCCCAGGGGGCGACGTCGCCGGATCCTGCGGGCGAGCCGGTGGCGGACCGGCGCCGCAGCGACCGGTCGCTGACGGCGTTGTCTGGCCGTCGCGGGGGTTCGGCCGGCGTGCGCCGCCCGGGCGCCGGCGGTACGCGCAGGGCGGCGAGGGTAAGCGTGTCGCCGGAGATGGTGACGGCCAGAACGTTGGATCCCCTGCTGGCCGCGATGTAGAGCTCTTCGACGAGTTGTTGTCCGCCAGCGGTTTGGCGTAGCGGCAGAGCGATCACCCTGCCGTCGCCGTCGCCGTCGCTGTTGCTGTCGTGGCGAGGCTGGCTGGGGCCGACGTTGTCGGGGTAGACGATCCGCACGCGGTCGTGCGGCGGTTGGTCCGGACTGGGCGGTAGCTGCGGTAGGCCGTTGGACGTCAGGTAGGCGGTGCGCTGCTCGGCGACGACGACCAGCGCGGGACCGGTCAAGCCAAGATCGCTTTGGTTGACGTGCCGTCGGGCGGTGACGGCGTGCAAGGCGAGGTCGAGAACGTCGGCGAGGTGGAACCGGAACACCGGCGTCGCGCCGGTGGACGCGTCGTCGGGGTTCCGATCTGACAGTGGTGGCGTCGGCGGATCGGTGGAAGCCGTCTCGGACATGGGGAAGTCCTCCTTGGTGAGGGCGTGCGGAGATGGCCGGTCCACTGGGTGCGTGGATCGGCTGGAGCGGATGTGGTGCGGGTTGGTGCGGTGCGACCTGGTGCCGAGGGCACCCGGCGCGGTGCCGACCGGCCCCTTGCGGGGCGGGTGGACGTGACGCGCCGGCGGGTGCGGCGGTTCCGAGGTGGGACCGGACCGGGGTGGAGATGGGCGAATGTGAAGGTTGTGTCGGGCACGGTAGCGGGCGGATCTGTCAGGCATGTCTCGGGCGACAAGCGCCGGCGGCCACGGTTGACCTGGGCTGTCAGACGTTCCGGAGGCAGCGGAACCCGGTTAGGCCAGTTCTTGTCAGACGCTTCGGATCTGACAAATGACCTTCCTGTTCGGTAGCGGTGCTGATCACCGACCGGGTGCGGAGTCGCTGCTGTCCGACAGCGCAGACGCCTGATCGGGTCCCGCGTCTGGTCGGCGGTCCGCTGCCCGCAGGCCGCTGCCGGTCGGGTCGACCGCTGGCGCCGCAGGTCACATCCCGTCCCTGTGACCTGCGGAAACGTCACCCTCCCTCGCTACTGTTCCGGCCATGGCTGGAGAGTTGGTGGTGCTGGTCGGCGGTCCCGGTGACGGACGGAAGGTGAGAGCGTCCGGGCCGACGGTGGTGTGGCGTGCCTGCCTGTACGAGCGGACGAGCGGTCATCAGCAGGTGCGTGGCCGCGAGGTGCCGGTGTACGGGCACCGGTCGGACTGCTGCGAAGGCGACGGGCACGGTGACACCGACGGGTGCGAGTGACATCTGCGCCCCCGCACCGATACTCGTCGCGGTGGAAGCTCATTTCCGCAGTCGAAGCATCGCCTGCCGGCCTATTTCCACGAGTGCGCGGGCGGTCGCGGCGAAGATCGGCAGAATCTGTTCTTCCAGTGGCGCCCAGGTGAGGCGGAGGTACAGGTTTCCGTCGACGGCGACGATGACGGGTCTGGCGTTATCTTCGACAAAGGCGTGCGCCGTAGTACCGAGCCCTTCGACAGGGCTCAGAACCTCCCGGCTGGCGTTGAGTCTGCGGACACTTTCGTAGATTGACCAGGTGGTGCCGCCGTCGTTTGCCACCGTCATGTGCGCTGTCGCGACTCCGACGGTGCTTCCGTTTCCGAGAATGGCGCTGCATCTGACGACGGCGACGGATCCGACGGTCGAGATCTGCGCGTGAGGCTCCGTGCGACGTTCACCGACTTGCGCGGTGAGCGGTGTCCAGTCGACGACGCCGCAGGGTCGGTCCACCGCCGTGTAGCGGGCACTCGCCGCCGGGACAGCGGTGACGCTCAGGCCACCCAATGCCGGAGGAGACGCGACCTGGACAAGCCCGCCTGGGCGTGATCCCGCCGACCGTTCCGCGGCGTCGTTGACGGGGCCGCGACTGCCACCGAGCGCCAGACCCGCGGCGAACAGTGCGACGGCGAGCCCGTAGGCGACCGGGACTCGTGTCCGCCGCCGCGCCGTCCGGGAGAGGGAGGCCGGGCACGCAGCCCCTGCGCGCTCGGGGATTCGGTGCTGGCCGCCTGACATGGGAAAACCACCTTGCTTACAGCGACGACCCGGACGAACGGCCCGCGGTCGGCGGGGCTTGTTGTCAGTCGTGCGCCGCATCGTCATCGGCCGACGGCTCCGGCCAGCCGCCGAGTGCCTGGTTCAGCAGGCCACTCATCTCGCGGGTGAGGTTGTGCAGGCTGACCAGGCTGCGGGTGCGCAACTCGCCGCGGCTGCGGCGCGCCCGCAGCAGGGACGTCACCAGCTCTGCCACCGTGTCCTCGACCCGATCGAGAGTCCGTGTGTATGGGTCCTCCCGACTTGCGGGAATGGGCGGGCCGGGTGGAGTCAACGTCTTCGACGACATCTCGCCTCCTCGAATCAACAATGCCGGTCAATGGATGTGATTGTGTCCGCGTCGGATGCTCGGGGAAGCGGCATCCGACGCGGACCCGGCGCCTGCGGTCACGACCAACCACACACCCGGTGCACGTGCACCCGATGTCCCCACGACGGTTAACCGGTCCGCGCACGTAACCCCCATCGCGGCCGTACCGGTACCGGCCGGATCAACACGTACGCCCTCGCAGAGCTGCCGCCACAAAGTATGCACGGCGGAACCGTTCCGGAACACGTGACAACCATTGACACCGACCACAGTGGGCAGTGGTAACCCGCCCACGGGTTGTCAATAGATGTCACGTAGCGGAGACACGCCGACCCGGATTAGCTTGGCCACACATCGCCGATGCCGAGCACCGAACCATCCGACGGTCCGACCGTTTCCGGGGCTTGGCGAATTCGAGCCAGCCCTTCTGCGGCTGGCGTTATCCCGGGGGTATCCCATGCACACTCAACCCGTTAATGGCGCATGCCCGAGAGACAGACTCCGGGTGGTCCGGGAGCAGCCGACCCGCCCGGAGGAGGTGCGATACGCCGAGGGCCTGGGCCTGTGGCTGATCAGCCGGCACGACCACGTCCGGCAGGCGTTCGCCGACGTCGACAGCTTCGGCAACGCGCTGACCCTGGCCCCGGTCTACCCGCTGTGCCCCGAGGCCCTCGCCATCATGGTCAGCCTCGACGTGCCGCCGACCACCGCCGCGGCCGACCCGCCGGTACACACCCGCACCCGGCGGGCGCTGCGGGCCACCTTCGCCAACACCGACCCGCGGGTCGCCATCCAGTACGGGCCGATCGTGCGCCGCCGGGTCGATGAACTCGTCAACGCCGTCGCCGCCCGCCGCGGCGAGGTCGTCGACCTCGTCCCCGAGTTCACCACCCTGCTACCGCTGCTCGTCATCCTGGACATTCTCGGCGTACCCGACCACGAGGTGACCCGGATCCGGGACTGGGCCGACGGGCAGATCGCCCTCGGCTGGGGCCAACCCGACCCCGCCGAACAGGTCCGCCTCGCCCGGAACCTCCTCGACTTCTGGACCTACTGCCAGGGCCTCGTCCACCAACGGGTCACCGGCGCCCTCGACGGCGACGACTTCATCTCCCGCGCCCTGCGCTACCGAGACGGCGACGACAAGATCCTCACCGTCGACGAGGTCGCCTCCCTGGCCTTCAACCTCCTCGTCGCCGGCCACGAGACCACCGCCGGCCTCCTCACCCACAGCCTCGAACAGGCACTGGCCGTGCCACGCCGCTGGGAACGCATCGCCGCCGAACCCGCCAGCGTTCCCGCCTTCCTCGAAGAGGCCCTGCGGTTCAGCCCCGCCATCGACGGCTGGCTACGGGTCACCCGGCGGCCGGTCACCATCGGCGGCGTCACCATTCCCGCCGGGCAACGCTGCCTGCTCCTCATCGGCGTCGCGAACCGGGACCCGGCGACGTTCACCGACCCCGACCGGTTCAATCCCGCCCGGCACGACGCGGACCGCCACCTGTCCTACGGACACGGCCCCCACTACTGCATCGGGGCCGCACTCGCCCGCCTCGAAGCCCGCACCGCGCTCGTCCGGCTCGCCGCACGGATGCCGGACCTACGCCTCGTCCCCTGGCACACCCCAGCCCTCGCCCCCAACCTCGCGTTCCGTGCGCTGCGGGCACTGCCCGCGAGGCAACGGCTCATCGGCATCCGCCGCTGAGCCGACCCGAACCACCACAACCCCGAAAAGGAGGTGCCCAACGCCCCAGCCCGCAGACCGCGCGACAGCCGCCCACCCGCACCACCAAGCCGCTACGAACGCCTCACCGAGAGGAATCCCATGCGAGGGATCAAGCAAACATTGGCCACCACCGCCGCGGTCGCGATCACCGCCACCGGACTCGCGGTGACCGGCACCGCAACGCCCGCCCAGGCCGCCGAGTGTCGAACACACCCGCTCTCCGGATACGTCGGCATGACCCGCGAGCAGTCGGGCACGTCCGGCGCCGTAACCGCCACGACCTGGCGCACCACCGCCAAGTGCCAGGACATCCAGGTACGCGGCGTGCTCGGCGCCAGCGGAGGACGACGGGCGCGCTGGTACGACGTCTGCGTCATCTTCATCGACCGCACATCCGCCTGCAACTACTGGTCACGGATCCGGCTCGGGCACTGGACCAACGTCGCGACCAACGTAAGAGACGGCGTCAGCTTCAAACTCCGCGTGCGGGTACCGGTCGGAGCCGACATAGCCAGAGGACAAATGGACTTCTGACGCGAACCGGTCCCCGACCCTCGCCGCCGCCCCAGAAGGCCGCCTCACACCCCTGCCAGCAGACGCGACAACGGCCGCCCATTCCGACAGCAGGCCGCCGCGAACACATCAACGAAAGGAATCCCATGCGAGGGATCAAGCAATCACTGGCCACCACCGCCGCGATCGCGATCGCCGCCACCGGACTCGCGGTGACCGGCACCCCCACGCCCGCCCACGCGGCCGGGTGCCGCGCCGCCCCCTACTCCGCCACGTTCATACAAGCCGGCGGAGCCCGATGGAGCGGAAGCACCGGCTGGATGTACAGCACATTCGGCCCCTACACCACCACCAGCCAGTGCCGCGACATCAACCTCAAGAACCAACCCCGAGGCGACCGAGCCGCCCGCCAACTCCGCGCCTGCGTCATCTTCGTCAACCACACCAGCGACTGCAACTACCTCACCACGGTCAACGCCGGCCAGTGGGCCAACGTGGCCACGAACGTCCAGGACGGAACCCGATTCAAAGTCATGATCGGGGTCAATACCGCCGCCACCCCGTACGGCGCAGACGGGGTCATGGACTTCTGACCCGGCACCAAGCCCGGATACGCCACCGCTTGATGCAGTGGCGGCACCAGCGGAAGGGTGGACGGTCCAAACGGGCCGCCCACCCTTCCGCTTCCGTCGTACCCCGGACGGGCCCGTGACGAATCTGAGCTACCCGCGGACAGCCGCCTGGACAGCGAAATCGAGTAGGACGCTCCTGCCGCGCTACAGGGTTCGGGATCGTTGACAGTCGATGATTACGGCTGCTGGTCGCCTTGCGTGGTCCACCACGTCGCGATCGCCGCTCGTCCGCGCAGGCCGAGCCGTTGAAGGATGTCGCGGACGTGGACGTCGACGGTGCGGGCGGTGATACGCAGGTGCGTACCGATCTCCGCGCTGGTCATGCCCTGAGTGATCATCGCCGCTACCTCGCGTTGGCGGTCAGTGAGCCGGAGGCTTCCGATCGCCGCGGGGCGGCGTGAGGTGGACTCCTTCAAGGCGATCCGGACGGCGTTGGCATGACGCCGAACACCGGCGTCCACCGCCTCGGCAAGCCCTGTCTCACCGAGGACGCCCGCGATGGCGGCGCGAGCTTGGGTGTTTCGCCGGGCGAGCGGACGCAGACCGGGAAGGTTCACACCTAGTTTCTGCTGCCGGGCGCGGGACGCGCCGAGAAGCCACCCGGCCCGGCGGGCCTCCGTGCTCACGCTGTCGCCACCGCCCAGCTGTGCGGCGATGATCCACGCTGACAGTTCGATGCTCCAGGTCTGGCCCCACTGATCATCAAGGTCACGCTGCAGACTGAGGCCCCGGGCGGCGAGTTCCTCAGCCCGTGCGTGGTCATCGTTGGCGAGAGCGGCCAGGGCGGCGGTCCACAGGGCCCAACTGATCGTCCACGGCGCGTGAGCCGCCTCCGACTGGCGAAGATATTCCTCGGTGTTGCGCACCGCCGTAGCGGGGGCGTCGGCGAACGCCGACGCCATCGCCCACATCAAACTCGCCATCTGCCGGTCACCGGGACTGTCGGCGAGCGCCTCGCGGGCAGCCGCCAGGAGGCTGATCGCGTCCTGGCCGCCGGTGTTGAGCGCCACGCTGGAGCCGTGGCCGTACAACACCGCCGGGGTCACCGCGAGCTCCCACTGCTGATGCAGCTCGTAGGCGGCGCCGACGAGTTCCGCGGCGTTGGTGTGGCGGCCCTGGGTAGCGTCAACCCACGCGGCCAGGCTCATGGTGGCGGCGAGGTCAGCCGCGTCGTCGCGGTGGGGTGTCGGGATCGTTTTGGAGGCGTCTATCACCCGGCGCAGTTGCTGTGTGGCCAGGTCGAGCCAGCCGAAGAAGAACGGGGCGCGGGTGCGTACGAGATCCCGGCAGATCTCCCGAGCGGCCGGTAGGTCCTGGCAGGCGATGGACTCGTCGATCGCGGCGAGGATGTCCGGTAGTTCGCGGTGGACCGTAGCCATCGCTTCGGGTTCGGTTGGGCCGAGCCAGGTGGTCGCGGCCCGGCTTGTCAGGGCGCGGTAGTAGTCGCGGTGTCGGTCGCGCACCCGCTGCGTCTGACCGGAGGTGGCGAGTTTGTGTCGCCCGTAGTCCCGCAGCGTGTTGAGCAGGTAGTACCGG
Source organism: Plantactinospora endophytica (assembly GCF_016862915.1). Taxonomy (GTDB): domain Bacteria; phylum Actinomycetota; class Actinomycetes; order Mycobacteriales; family Micromonosporaceae; genus Plantactinospora; species Plantactinospora endophytica. The sequence continues at coordinate 29,301 of NZ_BONW01000007.1, forward strand.
GGCGGATGATTCAGCCCCGCTGTGGCGTCGACGGAGAGGACGGACTTGTCGACCAAGCCGCTGACCAGGTCGAGCACCTCGGCGGTGGCGACTCCGTCGCCGGTGCAGATGGCCTCGATCGCCGACAGGTCGCAGAAGCCGGCGAAGGTGGATACACGATTCCACAGGGTCTGCTCGCCGTCGGTGCACAGGTCGTAGCTGACATCGACGACCTGTCGCAGGGTGCTGTGCCGGGGCGGATTCTCATTGTCGGCACACGCGGCGGAGGGGTCTGCCAGTAGCCGGAACCGGTGGTCGGCGAGGCGCTGGGTGAGCTGTTGGACCGACAGGGTGCGAACCCGACTCGCCGCCAGCCGGATCGCCAGGGGCAGCCCGTCGAGCTGCCGGCACAGGTCGGTAACGGCCCGTTGGTCGTCGATGACGGCCGGGCTCGCGCCAGCCGCCAACGCGCACGCGTTGAAAAGGTCGACAGCCTCGTGCGGCGGCATCGGTGGCACGACGAGAGTCTGTTCGCCATCGATGGACAACGCCTGCCGCGACGTCGCGAGGATCCGCACGTGCGGCGCGGTGCGGACCAATGCGTTCACACACTCTCGGACGGCGGGTACCAGCTGCTCGCAGTTGTCGAGCACGAGCAGAATCCGCCGGTTGTGGAGGTGGTCGAGGAGGACGTCCAGACCGGCGGGCCCGAGCTGTCTGATACCCAGCGTCAGTGCCAGATGGGCGTAGATCCGCTCCGGAGTGACGCCCTGCGGCTGCAGAACGCCGAGGTCGACCATCCACGCACCGCCCGGATGCGATGACTGCAGAAGATGGGCCACGCGTAGCGCGAGTCGGGTCTTGCCGACACCACCGGTGCCGATGAGGGTCAGAAGCCGCCCGTGGCGTAGTCGGGAGCATGCCTGAGCCAACTCTGCATCACGACCGACCCAGGTCGCGATGTCCAGCGGCAGAGTGCCCGGTGTGGTCACCAGACGACAGTAACGCCCCTCACATCCCGATTTCAGTCTCGAATAGAACCCGCAGGGCCTGATTCCAGGCAATCTACCTACCGCACACCGAGTACTACATAGACGACCCGAAGCCCTCTACGTATTTGTCCCGATACATAGCCCCCGCGTCGCGGGCGAGACTGTCAGATGTTGGACAAGAACGTTCGAGGCAAGATCGCCCATCGTGGCGGCCTGGCAGCCGAGCCAGCCGCTACAGCTACTTCGTGAACTTGCTCTGCTGGATCACCAGCGGGCACTACCATCAGTGGTGGAAGGTACGGACGTCGAACCACCGCTTGGACCAGCGAGTTCGTGCGTATTCCCCTGCGGCCCGAGCGCGAACGCCACGCTGCTGTCCTCGAGGGCGGACAGCGCGCCAGGCCCGCCAACAGATCGCCACCGAGCGCCGCGACGGGTGTTTGGGATCTCGTACACCTCGTTCGCCGTAGGCATGCGCGCTCCGCTACCGCTTCGACGACCACACTCGGCCCCGCACAAGGGGGCCTCGCGGTGGACCCGCACCGGAACCACGTCGACAGCACTGCCGACGACCCCGGCGCCGACCGACGGGAGCGAGTAGAAGTCGATGTCAACTCAACCCATGGCGGTTCGTGTCGCACTCGACGCGACCGTCCGAGCTACCGCATCACGAAGACGAGGAACGGAATCGGGACGTGAACGAACTGTTGGAGCGGGTCATCGCCGCACATGGCGGTATGGACCGTTGGAACGAGCTGGCCTCCGTCAGCGCTCGGGTGCTCGGCGGCGGCGCGCTGTGGCCGCTCAAGGGACAGGAGGGAATCCTGGACGACGTCGTCACGCGCGCCGAGCTGCACCGCCAGTACGCCGGAAGCACACCGTTCGGTGCGCCGGGACTGCGTAGCGCTGTCAGCCCCGACCGCGCGGCGATCGAGACCGACACGGGTGAGGTCGTCGACGAACGACTTCATCCACGGAATGCCTTCGCGGGTCATGAGATCTCCACCCCGTGGGACCGGTTGCATCTGGCGTACTTTAACGGGTACGCGATGTGGAACTACCTCACCGAGCCGTTCCTCCTGGCGGGCCCGGGCTTCCAGGTCGAGGAGCTCAAGCCCCATCACGAGGACGGCGAGGTGTGGCGAACGCTGGAGGTGACGTTCCCCGACAACGTCGCGACCCACAGCAGGAAGCAGACCTACTACGTCGACGATGCCGGCCACATCCGGCGGCACGACTACGTGAGCGAAATCGTCGGTCCGAACACCCCGGTCGCCGCCAATTACAGCTCCGACCACCAGGAGTTCGACGGCATCCTGATCCCCACCCGCCGCCTGGTCTACCTGACCGACCCCGACGGCAACGCTGTCAAGGACACCGTCACCGTGTCCATCGAGTTGCGGGACATCACCTTCACCAAGGAGTGAGACGTGACGACTTACCTCATCAACCACCTACGGATCCCCGGCGGCGTACCTAACGAGAAAGGCCTCGCCTACCTCGAGCAGGTACAGGCCACCACAGAGCCGTACGGCGGCAGGTGGCTCGTGTTGGATGCGGAAGTCCACGTCGTCGAGGGAGCGTGGCCGGGTTCGGCAGTGTTGATCGAGTTTCCCGACATGGCCAAGGCGAAGGCGTGGTACAACTCAGCGGAATATAAGCAGATCCGGAATCTCCGCACTGACAGCACGATCAACGACCTCATCCTCGTCGACGCCGTCGGTCCCGGCTTCACGGTTGCTGGCTACGCCCAGCAGATCCGTGCGGCGGCCCAGACCGGCGGCTAAACATCTCGTGACCTCTCGTCTGGGGGCTGTTTCTGACCTACACGCGCATCGAGCAATTGGTAGACGGTCTCCGGTGAAGGTCTGAACGACCACGGGGAACCCGGATACCGACACCACGTGGCCACCTCGGCGGCGAGGCGGTTACCCCGACCGACGCCGTGAACACGCAGAGACAGGCCGTCGCCGTGAGGTAGACGGCCGACCACTCGACGGACACCTGACGGAAGGGCACCATGAAGTACCGAACGCTGGGCCGAACCGGTGTCAGGGTCAGCCCCTACGCCCTGGGAGCCATGATGTTTGGCGCCATGGGCAACCCCGACCACGGCGATTCGATTCGGATCATCCACAAAGCGCTCGACGCGGGGATCAACTTCGTTGACACCGCCGACGTGTACTCCCAGGGGGAATCCGAGGAGATCGTCGGCAAGGCACTGAACGGCCGGCGTGACAACGTCGTACTTGCCACCAAGGTGCACTACCCCATGGATGACGATCCGAATCACCTGGGCAACTCGCGGCGCTGGATCATGACCGCGGCCGAGAACTCCCTACGCCGCCTCAAGACCGATCACCTCGACCTTTACCAGATCCATCGCCCCGACCCCACGGTCGACATCGAGGAGACCCTGTCAGCCATGTCCGACCTGATCCACAGCGGCAAGGTGCGGGCGATCGGCGCCTCAGGCTTTCCCCCGTCGGAGATCGTCGAGGCACAGTGGGTCGCCGAGCGGCGCGGCCTCGAGCGGTTCCGTACCGAGCAACCGCCGTACTCGATCCTCAACCGAGGCATCGAACGCGAGGTCCTGCCGGTCTGCCAACGCTATGGCATGGGCACCCTGGTCTGGAGCCCGCTGAGCCAGGGGCTGCTCACCGGCCGATTCCGCAAGGGGCAGCAGACCGACACCCATCGGTCCGGCGGCATGCCGCAGCACTTCACCAACGAACGCAAACTCGATGTGGTCGAGCAACTCATCCCGATCGCCGAGGGGGCCGGCTTGCCGATGACCCACCTCGCGATGGCGTTCGTCATTGCCCACCCCGGCGTCACCTCGGCGATCCTCGGACCGCGCACCATGACACAGCTCGACGACCTGCTCGCCAGCGCTGATGTCACCTTGGACGACGAGATCCTCGACCGGATCGACGAGATCGCCCCACCCGGCACCGACACCGCTTCCAACGACGTGGCATACACGCCGCCGGCCGTGACGAACACGAGCCTACGTCGCCGGCCGGCCGCCGAACGCTCGGCCGCCTGAACCACGGTCGCGCCAGGATGCCCTTCGGCCCGCACCTGCCCCATGCGTAATCGTCGGCGCGGCACCGCTGCGCCCATCGCCGCCCTTACAGTTCGCCGCCCCGGACGTTCGTGGTGGAGCGTCCCGGCTGGTCGAGCGGTGACTCGCGGCGTCGGACCTGAAGCGCTGCTTGGACTGTAGGATCTTGATGGTCCGAATCCCGCGTCGGCTGGGTCTGCTGTCTTCTGCCCGCCACACGTTGCACGCAACTCCATCATCCTTGCACGATCCTGTCGCCGCGAGGCGGACGACGCGGGTTCTGTGCTGCACTGGTGACATGTTTGCAGGCGAGCTTCGCGAACTGCTGGAACGGCATGCGCGTCCCGATCTCACCACGGCCATCGACGGGGTCCGGATCTGCAGAGAAGACCGTACGGCCTCGCCAGGGTCCTCGATGTCCGGTGCGGTGCTGGCGGTCGTCGCCCAGGGATCCAAACGTCTGGCGGTGGGAGATCACGTCTACGAGTACGGCACCGGCCAGTACCTCGTCACCTCGGTCGACCTTCCAGTGACAGGACAGTTCGTCGATGCCGTTCCGGGCCGCCCCGCACTCGGCTTCGGAATGACTCTGGAACCCGCCGCCATCGCGGAGTTGTTGCTGCGGGTCGGGCCCGGGGATCTACCGCGGTCCCCGGGCCCCGTACGGCCGGGAATCGCGGTCACCGACGCCCCGGACGAGCTGCTCGACGCGATCGTCCGACTACTGCGCCTGCTCGACCGGCCACAGGACCGCAAGGCCCTGGTTCCCCTGGTCAAGCGTGAAATCCTCTGGCGGTTGATGACCGGGGAACAAGGTGACATCGTCCGTCAACTCGGCCTTGCCGACAGCAGCCTGACACATATCAGACGTGCCGTGCAGTGGATTCGGGAGAACTACGACCGACCGTTTCGGGTCGAGGAAGTGGCACAAGTCTCGGGAATGAGCGTCTCCGCCTTCCACAAGAACTTCCACGCCGTGACGGCAATGGCGCCGATCCAGTTCCAGAAACACATCCGACTACAGGCAGCCAGATTGCTGCTGGCAAGCCGGCCACACGATGTCACCGGCGTGAGTAAAACCGTTGGATACGACAATCCGTCCCAGTTCAGCCGGGAGTACCGGCGTCAGTTCGGTGCTCCGCCCAGCGTCGACGCGGCCCGTATGCGGGATAGGGCTGTCCCCACCCCTGCGGCGCTGCCCTGACAGTCCTCCGAGCGAGGAGGATCGTGCAACTACGCGAGACGATCACGCTAGCGCAGTTGTCGCGGCGTTGCTTGTATTGGAGATGCCGGAACGAACGTCGGATTCCGGTTCCACCACCATGAAGAAAGAGGCGGCAATGGACGTTGCTGACCGATCGCCGATCGCTGGCCGACCATCTCACGGGGAGTATATGAATTACCGCATGCGGGGAAGACCCGGAATCGAACTCGACCGGATGTCTCTCGTCGCTGAGTGGTCGAGTCGACCGTGACTGTGAACGACGCCATTGTCCGCGCCCTTGGCATCGGGCCGAACTCCTCCCGTGCCGAGCGCACGATCGAGATCACGACGCTGGGCCGGCGCAGTCGTATTCCCCGCCGCATCGAGGTGTGGTTGCACCGCGTCGACAGCCGCTGGTATCTGACCGGCATGCCGGTGCCCCGTAGTTGGTACGCGAACCTGCGCGCCAATCCGCAGTTCATCGTCCATCTGAAGCACGGGGTTACGGCCGACCTGCCCGCGACCGCGGTGCCGGTCGACGAGCAGACACGGCGGCGGATGATCGCCGCCGCCCTCGATCTGCAGAACCGACCCGACCTCGCGCCGAGGATCGGCCCACGCCAGAGCTTCGACGAGTGGTTCGCACACAGCCCACTGGTCGAGATCGTGTTCGATGACGAGCAGTTGCGGACCGCAGCGTCGTCCCGGTCCGAATAGCCCGAATCTCACTGCTCGGCAGCGCCATGGAAGCTTCCCTCCGGCGCCGGCTGGGAGCCCTGATGCCGCCCCAGCGGGCCCGTCGCGTGCCGATTCGGACAACCGCCTGCCCCGGCTAGCTGCGTTGGCCGGGGAACAGAATCAAGGAGAGATCAATTACCATGCAACCGAACGTGATCAGCAAGATCTACATCGACGGCGAGTTCGTCACCCCGCACGGCACGGAACTCTTCGACCTGTACAACCCCGCCACCGGGCAGGTGATCGGGCAGGTTCAACTCGCCGACCAGGTGGACGCGGAGGCCGCTATCGCGGCCGCCAAACGCGCCCTACCGGCGTGGTCCGCGACCTCCCGAGAAGAGCGGATCGACGCGCTGCGCCGACTTCACGACGCAGCCGCCGCACGGCTGGAGGACCTCCGGGAAGCCGTCGGCATCGAGTACGGCGGCCCTGTCCGCAACCGGTACCTCGTCGATTCGACTGCCGGCGCGTTCGCCGACATGATCAAGACGCTGGAAACCTTCGAATTCACCCGGCAGGTCGGCAACGCCGTCGTGGAGATGGCGCCGATCGGCGTATCCGGCCTGATCATGCCGTGGAACTCCGACGCGTTCTTCATCGCCGACAAGCTCGCGACCGCCCTGGCCGCGGGCTGCACCGCCGTCATCAAGCCGAGCGAGATGAGCGCGACCCAGACCCAGGTTCTGACCGAGGCACTGCACGCTGCCGGACTACCCAAGGGGGTCTTCAACATCGTGACCGGCCGCGGCGACGTCGTCGGAACCACCATCAACCGTCACCCCGACATCGCCAAGATCTCATTCACCGGCTCCACCGAAGTCGGCAAGATCATCATGCGCGAGGCGTCCGACACCCTGAAGAGCCTGACGCTCGAACTCGGCGGCAAGTCACCGTCCATCATCCTCGACGACGCCAACCTCGAAGAGGCCGTGAGTGGTGCGCTCGGGTCAGGATTCGTCAACAGTGGACAGGCGTGCGTCGCCGGCACCCGCATCCTCGTCCAGGAAAACCAACTCGACGACGTCCTCGCACTCATCACAAAGAAGGTGGAGGCCGACCATCCCGTCGGCGACCCGCGCGACCCAGCGACCGCCATCGGCCCCATGGTCAGCCAGCGGCAATGGGAACGCGTCCAGTCCTACATCCAGCGAGGTGTCGACGAAGGCGCCCGGATCGTCGTGGGCGGACCCGGACGCCCCGAAGGACTCCCCGACGGGTACTACGTACGACCGACGGTGTTCGCCGACGTCACCAACGACATGACGATCGCACGCGAGGAGATCTTCGGACCGGTCCTTTCAGTCATCACCTACCGCGACGAGAACCACGCCGTCGAAATCGCCAACGACACCACCTACGGCCTGCACGCCTACGTGTTCTCCAGCGACCCCGCGCGAGCCCGCCGCATCGCGTCCCGCCTCGAGGCGGGACGCGTATCGGTCAACGGCGGTTTCGAACAACTCTCCCCGTTCGGAGGGTTCAAGCAATCCGGCCTCGGACGGGAATACGGCAGCTTCGGTCTTGAAGGCTTCCTGGAGCCCCGGTCCGTGATGCTGTGACGGGCACGGCCGGACCCCGTAGCCGGCATACACGAGAGCGTTCCGCAAACTCGTGGCATACCTCCGGCACGGGGCCCGGCCGACCCGCCCGCGCCAACGGCGCGGTGAACGAGCCGCAACCTCGACGAGTAACTCCTCCCGCTGTCACCGCGACAACCGACGCCAACCGGCCGCAGCTGAGCCGAACTGGACGACACCTGCCGGCCAGACCGCACCGACAGCGTCCATCACCGGCATCGGCTCGTTACTTACCAAGTGCGAGCCGTTCACAGGGGGTTTCGTATGGTCGTCGTCCGTACCGACCAGCGTTGACTGACGCGAATAACGGGCTGCTGCGCCGGGCCGAAAATTCGCAGCGGGCCACCTTCCTGGAACTCTTCTTCGACCTGGTCTTCGTCTTCGCACTGACCCGGATTTCCGACCGACTGATCGACGTCTTCGAGACCGGACGCCGGCTGCCCTTCTACGAGACATACCAGACCCTCCTGCTCTTCCTGGCCATCTGGCTCATCTGGACCATCACCGCGCTGGTCACCAGCCGACTCGACCCGGACCGGCCCGTGGTGCAGTTCGTGGTCGTCGCCACCATGCTCGGCGCGCTAGTGATGGCGGTGGCAGTGCCCCACGGACTCCACCAACGTGCCACCGTGTTCGCCGGTGCGTACGTCACCCTCCAACTCGGTCGCTCGCTACTGCTCCTGCGACCGAACCGGCAGGATCGGACCGCGACCATCCGATCGATTGTCTGGTTCGGGCTGACCGCCGTCCTATGGCTGATCGGCGCGTTCGTCCCCCAGGTGTCGCTACGGGTCGTGCTCTGGACCACGGCCATAGTCACCGACTGCGTGGGCGTGATGCTCGGCTGGCCGACCCCGAAACTAGGCCGAACGCCGATCTCCGAAACTGCCATCGCCGGCGAGCACCTGGCCGAGCGATACCAGCAATTCCTACTGATCGCGTTAGGTGAGTCGATCCTGGTCATCGGCCTGACCTTCAGCGGCGCCAACTTCGTCGCCGACCACACCAGCGCCTTCCTGCTCTCGTTCCTCACCACCGTGCTGCTCTGGCGGGTCTACTTCCACCGGGCCGGGCACGTGCTGCCCACCGCGATCACCAGCGCCCGTCATCCGGCCCGGCTCGGAATCAGCGCGGCCTTCTCCCACCTGCCGATGCTCGCCGGAATCGTACTCACCGCCGTCGGGTACGAACTATCCATCGCCCACCCCTTCGGTGACACCGCCCCCGCCTGGCTCGTCGCGATCCTCGGCGGACCCACCCTCTTCCTGGCCGGCCGGGCCGCGTTCGAGCACCAGATCTTCGCCCGGATCTCCCGCTCCCGCCTATACGCGCTCGTGACACTCGTCGTGCTGGCGCCAGCGCTGGCGTTCGTGCCGCCGTTAGCGGTGAGCGCAGCTGCCGCCGCAGTCCTCGCAGCCGTCGCAGGCGCCGACATCCTGCGATCACGCAACCGACCACCAGAGCGCCCCACCCCGCCGGTGAGACTAAATTGATCTCGGTCTGACAGCTGCACCCAGACCGGTCCGGTGGCTGCTACGCCGTCGGCTGGGACACCTACGGCCTCGTTGGTGACATGCCGGTCGTAGCTCGCGACATCCCGGAGCTACTGCAACGGCTGCTGGCCACCAATGGCGTCCAGAACACCCTGCCTGGTCCCTATTATGGCGACGCCTACGATCAGCCGCACCTTCCGGCGCGCTGATCGCGGCATGGGCGGACACGCCTTACCCCTCGTCGGCGTCTCCATGATGGTTGTCGCCGACGTATCCACCAGACGTGTGGACGACAGTCGCACGCGAGCGGAGGTGGCCGTGCCGTGGGATGCGCTACCTCCGCGAGGGCTCCACGCTGGCGGCCGGCACCGTCACGATCACGTAATCCTCGGTCAGGTCCGGCTGCACGTCGACCATGGCGTTCTCACCGACGTAGCGGACGACGAACGTGGTCTCGCGGAGCCACGTCTCGTCATAGTCGGCAAGACTTTCTGGCACTTCGCCCAGAAGTCGCACTTCGTCACCCGGCTTGACCGCAGCATTCGCCGGAGCCTCATCGCGTTGGATGGCCGTGATCGCGTCGATGAGAGTCTCCAACGGTTTGGTGTCTGCGGCGTAGTGAACCAGATGGCCCGCCTGGCCGAAGATGACATCCGCCTGAGCCCTGTTCAAGTCGGCCAGCGCCTCGACCGCACCGGCCGCCAGAGCCGAACTCCCCGACGTGTCGAGTTGCGCCGCCAACGCTAGGAGCAGGCGATCGATGACAAGTTCCGTAGTCTCCTCGTCCCTCACCCGGCGAGCATATGGCCCAGCCGACGGCCCGTTGTCGGCCAACGCGTGCAAGGGCAACTTTGATGTCATGCAGCCGGCCAGTCCACCGGCATCCGCTCGTCGGCAGTTCCGGGTCTCTTGCCGCGGACACGACGGTCCGCAGCCGGCTCACCGGCCAAGTCGTCCCTCGCTACCGGCGGCGCCCGTGGCGCGTCGGTCCCCTTTGCTTCGGCCGGCGAGGACGGTCTGGGTGGCTTTCCGGCCGGAAAGCCGAGTCGATCAGAACGACACGATGATGCCGACCATCGGGGGGCGGCGTAGCCGCAGCAGGCGAGCGAACCAGTTCCCTGCCCGTGACATGACGTATCGGCGGGCCAGCAGCTTGCGGGCCAGCGCCGTCCCGTCGCCGTCCAGCAACCGGGCCGTTCCCGTCGCATCCGTCGCATCCGGCGCCACCGTCCCGCGTACGGAGCACGGCTGCACACGCACTTGCGGGTTGTTCCGGATCCGCTTGACCTTGCCCGAACCCGCTCCGGTCACGATCCAGAGTTCAGCACCATGCGGTACGTGCCAGACCGGCGTGCTCACCGGAGTGCCGTCCTTGCGGTAGGTGGTCAGACTGACGTACCGGCTACGGACGATCTCGTCGGCCACGGTCATCCTGCCAGCGTAGCGAGCCGCGCCCCCGGGCCGCGCCCGCAAGGTTGAGAGCAACTGGCCGGCAGGAAGGCTTACCCGCGCCCTCCGCCAGGCTAGGCCAAACGGTTAACCCAGGCCGGACATGCTGATCAATCCGATAGAAGAAGCCCTTCGAGCCTCACGGTCCGTCACCGCCGCCAGCGCCCTCGGCG
>NZ_BONW01000008.1 GCF_016862915.1 Plantactinospora endophytica
AGGATATTGCCGCATCCCCAGCGAACCTTTCGTGCTGAGTGCGGAGGTCGCAGCCTCCACGTTTGGGAGCTCCTCGAACAGGCCGGTATCAACCCGGCACCCCAGCGCACCGCGACCACTTGCGTTCGCCCCACACCGGCTGACCGACACGATCCACCGGCTCCACGCCGCCTAGTCGGGAGCCGGACCAGCAGCGTCGCGCCGGAGATCGCCGCTGCGAACAAGGTCATTGCCGCGTGTGACGCCAAACTCGTGCAGTATCGGGCCATTGCCGATGCCGGAGGTGACCCCGCCACCGTCGCCGCCTGGATGGCCGAGGTCAACGCTCAACGCGCCGTCGCCATCGTCGAACGCGACAAAGCGGCACAAGGGTCGGCTTCCCGCCGCCTCACCGAGGAGGACATCCGACGCCTCGTCGGCGGCTTCGAGGACATCCGCAACATCCTGCGCGACGCCGACAGCGCGGATAAAAGCGACGTCTACCGTGAGCTACGGCTCGTCCTCACCTACGACCCCGGCCAAAACAAAATCAGCGTCGAGGCTAAGCCTGACGCTGATTACTGTGGGTAACAGTACGTGTCCGAGGCCCAACACGAATCAATTTCGGGTGTGTCAGACGAAGTGTGTAAGCCCTGGTCCTGGCAGGGTGGCGGAGTAAAGACACTCCGCCACCCCGAAGTGCGAAGTGAGAATGACTCAATCATCTTCCGAAGCCGACATCACCAGTGGTGACGATGTCACCAGCGATGAGGTCGTCAACAGGCTGCTGGCTCAGGCCGACTCGACCGGCCGGCAGCTCGTCGGCCCGGGTGGGTTGTTGACCCAGCTGACGCAGAAGGTCCTCGAACGGGCCCTCGACACCGAGATGGCCGACCACCTCGGCTACGAACCCGGCGACCGGGCCGGCGTCGGCTCGGGCAACTCCCGCAACGGACGCAGCCGCAAGACCGTACTCACCGACATCGGACCGGTCGAGGTCTCCGTCCCCAGAGACCGCAACGGGACCTTTACACCACAGGCAGTGCGGAAACGGCAACGTCGGCTCGACGGACTCAACGACGCGATCGTCTCCCTCTACGCCCGCGGCATGACCGTCCGCGACATCCGCGCCCACCTCAACGAACTCTACGGCGTAGACGTCTCACCCGACCTGGTCTCGAAGGTCACCGACGCCGTCGCCGCAGAGATCGGCCAGTGGCAGAACCGGGCCCTGGAACCGGTGTGGGCCGTCATGTTCGTCGACGCCATGTGGGTCAAGATCCGCGACGGAGTCGTCACGAACCGGCCCGTCTACGTCGTCGTCGGAGTCGACTTCACCGGCGCCAAGCACGTCCTCGGCCTGTGGATCGGCAAGGACGGCGAAGGCGCCAAGTACTGGATGGCAGTCCTCGCCGAGCTACGTAACCGGGGCGTGACCGACGTCTGCTGCGCCTGCTGCGACGGGCTGCCCCGCCTACCGCAGGCGGTCACCGCCGTCTGGCCCGAAGCGATCGTCCAAACATGCGTCGTCCACCTGATCCGCGGGTCGATGCGGTACGCGTCGAAGCGGAACATCGCCCTGGTCAACGCCGGACTGAACCGATCTACACCGCACCCACCGTGCAAGCCGCCGCCGACGCACTCGACGCCCTCGAAGACAGCGTCCTCGGCCGACGGTATCCGGCGATCGTCCGGCTGTGTCGTAACGCCTGGACCGAGTTCACACCGTTCCTGGCCTACCCCGAACCAGTCCGTCGGGTCATCTACACCACCAACATGATCGAATCGCTGAACGCCCGACTCCGCAAAGCCACCCGCAACCGAGGCGCGTTCCCCACCGAACAAGCCGCACTGAAGACCCTGTTCCTCACCATCCGCACCATGACCCGACCCGACGGCGCAGTCGGCGTCACCCGCTCCAACGGCTGGAAAGCCACCCTCAACGCGTTCGCCATCCAGTTCGGCGACCGCATCAACATCAACAGATAGACCAGGACCTTACACGCTTAATTGGACAGTCCCGCCAGCGGCCGAGGCCGCACCGGTACCCAGCAACGAAGGGCGCGCCGCCACTACGTCCTTCGCGGACTCATGCTCTGCGGACTGTGCGGACGCAAGATGCAGAGCCACCAGGCACATGGGGCCGCTTACTACCGGTGCCGGTACCCCAACGAGTACGCCCTCGCCAACCACGTCCAGCACCCCCGCAACGTCTATGTCGCGGAACGAGACATCGTCCCCGCCCTCGACAACTGGCTCCTCAAGGCGTTCGCCCCCCCCCCGCACCGGCTGACAGATACGATCCGCCGGCTCCACGCCGCCCAACCCGAGGCCGGACCCAGCACCGTCGCGCCGGAGATCGCTACCGTGAACAAGATCATTGCCGCTTGCGACGCCAAACTCGTCCAGTAACGCGCCATCGCCGACGCCGGAGGCGATCCCGCCACCGTCGCCGCCTGGATGGCCGAGGTCAACGCCCAACGCGCAGCCGCCCTCGCCCGACGCGAGAAAGCAGGACGAGAACCGGCTCCCCGTCGCCTCGCCGAGGACGACATCCGACGGCTCGTCGGCAGCTTCGACGACATCCGCAACACGCTGCGAGACGCCGACAGTAAGGACAAGAACAACGTCTACCGCGAGCTACGGCTCGCCCTCACCTACGACCCCGGTCAAAACAAAATCAGCGTCGAGGCTAAGCCCGACGCTGATTACTGTGGGGTAACTCTACGTGTCCGAGGGGGGACTTGAACCCCCACGCCCTATACGGGCACTAGCACCTCAAGCTAGCGCGTCTGCCATTCCGCCACCCGGACCTGCATTGCGTCGCTCGCCGGTAACCCGGACGATGATCTCGTCCGTTGGCCGCCTGTAGCGCCGCACGGGGCATTACTGTACACGGCGGCGGTGGATCACGCACAGCGGCATACCCCGCGCCGCCCGGGGACGGTTCGCCCGGAGAATCGGGGCCATGATGATCTCCCGCAGCAGCCCGGACGGTCTGCATGTCACTCCGGGTTACCATCACGTCACGGTCGTCTCGGCTGGTCGTACGGCGTATCTGGCGGGGCAGTGTCCGCTGGACGGTACGGGTGACCTGGTCGGTCCGGGGGACTTCGGCGCGCAGGTGGAACAGGTGGCGGCGAACACCGTGGTCGCGCTCGGTTCGGTCGGTGCCGGCCCCGAGCACGTGGTCCGTACGGTGATCTACGTCGTCAGTGCCGACCGGGCGGTACTCGCCGAGGTGTGGCGGCGTTTCCGGGCATCTCCGCTGGCTCCGGCGTTCACCACCGCCAGCACCCTGCTCGGGGTGGTCCAGCTCGGCTACCCGGGACAGTTGATCGAACTCGACGTCACCGCCGCCCTGCCCGATCAGCCCGCCCCGCCGCCGGCATGACACCCCTGTGAGCATGACAACGCCGCTGGCACGACAACTCCGCCGGCATGACAACCCTGCCGGCATGACCGCGTCGAGGTAACGCATGACACGGCCGAGGTGGCGGTGGTCAGTGCAGGTGGGCGTACCGGCCGTTGTGGTAGATCAGCGGCTCGCCTTCGACGTACCGGGTGGCCACCGGCTCGGCGATCATGATCAGGTGATCTCCGGCGGTGATCCGTTCGACCACCCGGCACACCAGCCAGGCCAGCGCGCCGTCGAGCAACGGAACTCCGTGCGGGCCGGGCTGCCAGGAGGTCGGCGCCGCGAACCGGTCGATCCCGCTGGTGGCGAAGGTCCGGGCCAGTTCCGCCTGGTCCCGGCCCAGCAGGTGCACGGCGACGTGCTCGGCGGCCTCGAGGGTCGGTCGGCTCGACGATCCCTGGTCGAGGCAGAACGAGACCAGTGGTGGCCGCAGTGACACCGAGGTGAACGAGGTGGCGGTGAAACCGGCCGGCGGTCGTCCGGGGGCGGTGATGACGGTCACGGTTGCGGCCTGGTGCCGGAGCAGGGTACGGAGGTGATCGGCCGTCACCGGCGGGGGCGGCTCGGATTCCGGCTCCGCATCCCCGGTGCGCCGCGTCATCTGGTCCTCCCCGTGGTCCGGTGATCCATGATACCGACGGGTACCCCTTTAACCTATCGGGTAGATAGGATTTACTCGGATCTGCGCGCCGCGACCTCCCTCGATCCCTTCGGGATCGTGGCGCGCGGCAGCCGTGGCTACAGTGGACGGCCGGGACGGGTGCAGAGCCGGAGGCGGTCGCCGGAACGAGGGCGCCGAACGTCGGCGCCGGGCGGAGGAGCATACGTGAGCGAGATAGTCGTCATCTCCGGCAATCCGCGCCCCGGGTCGCGTACCCGAGGGCTCGCCGCCTCGGTCGGCGAGGCGATCGCCCGTCGTGAGCACGCCGCGCCACCCGTCGTCGTCGACCTGGCGGAGTACGGACCGGACCTGCTCGTGCCGGACGACCCCGGCGTGTCGGAGGGCGTGGCCACGGCACGGGCCGCCCGGGTCCTGGTGGTGGCCACCCCGACCTACAAGGGCAGCTACACCGGGATCCTGAAGGTCTTCCTCGACCGCCTGCCGCACCAGGCCCTCACCGGAGTGGTCGCGGTACCGGTCACCGTGGGCGCCACCACGGAGCAGGCCGCCCAGTCCGAGCGGCACCTGCGTGGCCTGCTCGCCGAACTCGGGGCCGAGGTGCGCCCCGGGCTGGCGGTGCTCGAGTCCACCCTGGGCGACCCGGGTCTGGCGAACGCCTACGCCGCGACCCTGCCCGTCCGGACCTGACACCGCGAGCCCTTGGTGGCCGGCGGCGGGATCCTCGGCGAGACCTCCGACAGCCGCGCCGTACGGGGGCCCAGCCGCGTCCTGCGGCCGGGCCGCCCGATCAGGTGCCGGCCGCCCCGTCCTGGTCCGGGCGTACGCCCAGCCTGTCGAGCAGGTGCCGGCGAAGTGGCCCGAAGCCGGGATGGTCGACGGCACGTGGCCGGGGAAGCGGCACCTCGGCGTCCTCCACGATCCGTCCACTGTCGAGTACGAGGGTGCGGTCGGCCAGCAGCAGTGCCTCGTCCACGTCGTGGGTGACCAGCAGCGCGGCGAACCCGTGCTCGGCGTGCAGCCGGCCGAACAGGGTCTGCATCTTCAGTCGGGTGAGCGCGTCGAGGGCGCCGAACGGCTCGTCGAGCAGCATCAGCGCCGGCTCGCGGACCAGTGCCCGGGCGAACGCGACCCGTTGGGCCTGACCGCCGGAGAGTTCGGCGGGCCAGGCCCGGTCCCGTTCGGCGAGCCCGACCTCGGCGAGCGCGGCGGCGACCCGCTGCCGTACGCCGGGGCCCGGCACCCCGAGCGAGACGTTGCCGGCCACCCGCTTCCAGGGCAGCAACCGGTGTTCCTGGAAGACCACGGCCTGACTGCCCGCTCGGGTGATCTCCCCGGTGGCCTCGGGATCGAGACCGGCCAGGATGCGCAGCAGAGTGCTCTTGCCGGAGCCGCTGCCGCCGAGCAGTGCCACCACCTCGCCCGGCACGATGGCGAGGTCGACGCCGTCGAGTACCACCGCCGCGCCGAACGAGCGGCGTACGTTCCGCGCGGTGACGACCGGTCGGGTGGCGGTGCTCAGACCGCCTGTAGTCCGCGTCGCCACGTCAGGGTCCTCCCTTCCAGGAACCGGATCGCCAGGTCGGACAGCAGCCCGAGGAGTGCGTAGACGAGCAGGCCGAGCAGCACCACGTCGGTCTGGCTGAACTCACGCGCCTCCATCATCAGGAAGCCGATCCCGGTCTGCGCGTTCACCTGCTCGCCGACCACCAGGCTCAGCCAGGCGGCGCCGAGGGCCAGCCGCAGCCCGAGGAAGAGCGACGGCAGCGCACCGGGCAGTACGACGTGCCGGATCCGGGCGAGCTGGCCGAGTCCGCAGGTACGGGCCGCCTCGACGAGGCGTTCGTCGATGTCCCGGATGCCGGCGTACGTGTTGAAGTAGATCGGGAAGAACGCGCCGAGCGCCACGAGGCTGATCTTCAGCGACTCGCCGATGCCCACCCAGATGATCAGCAACGGCACCAGCCCGAGGTGCGGCAGCATCCGGGCCATCTGCACCGGCGGGTCGACGAGGTCGTCGCCGAGTCGGAGCAGACCCGCCGTGGCACCGAGTACCAGCGCCAGGATGCCGCCGATGGCCAGCCCTATCCCGGCCCGGGTGAGCGAGTCGAGCAGGTGTACCCCGAGCGTGCCGTCCCGGGCGAGCCGCCAGCCGGTCTGGGCCACCGCAATCGGCGCGGGAAGCTTCTCCGGCGGCAGCAGTCCGGTCTGGGCCGCCGCCTGCCAGAGCACCAGCAGCGCGACCGGGGTGACGGCCCGTCGCCAGCGTCGCGCCGACCGGGTCCGACCGCCGGATCGGCGGGTGTCCGGCGCGGCGGCCGGTGCCCCTCGGGCTGTCTCGACCAGGGTGTCGGTCACCGGAACACCTCGCCGAACCGGTCGTCCACCAGCGGTGCGATCTCGACCCGCTCGGGGATCAGTTCCAGTTTCGTGAAGCCGTCCGCGATCGCCTGGAGTTCGGCGCCGATCTCGGGGGTCACCGGGGCGAGCGGCTTGGCGCTGCGGGCCAGGGCACGGGCGGTGGTCGGCTCGTCGATCTTCAGCTCGGGAGCCAGGATCTTCGTCCGCTCCGCCGGGTTGGCGATGCCCCAGTCGGTGACCGTCCGGTACGTCTTCAGGAACTCGCGGATCTGGTCGGGCTTGCGTTCCAGTGCCTCGGGAGAGACCAGGATGTACTCGCGGTTGCTGGCCAGTCCGGTGGCGTCGGCCAGAATCTTCACCCCGGGCTGCTCGGCCAGCGCGAAGTACGGGTCCCAGATGATCCACGCGTCGACCTGGTCGTTGTCGAAAGCCGGTCGGGCCTCGGCCGGCTTCAGGTACTTCACGTTGATGTCGGCGAGCGTCATCTGGTGCGCTTCCAGGAGCTTGACCAGCAGCCAGTTGACGTTCGACCCCTTGTTGAGGGCCACCGTCCTGCCCTTCAGGTCGGCGAAGCTGCGGAAACCCTTGGCCTCCTTGACCAGCACCGCCTCGCCCTGGGGCACCGGCTCCGACGTACCGATGATTCGGAACTTGATTTTCCCGGCGGCGGCGAAGACCGGCGGTGCCTCGCCGACCTGGCCGATGTCGATCGCGCCGGCCTTGAGCGCCTCGGTCAGTGCCGGGCCGCTCTCGAACAGCGACCAGGTGGCGTCCGGGGCCTCGCCACGGGCCTTCACCAGGCTCAGACCGCCGAAGCGCTGGTAGCCGACGAGCAGCTTGCCGGAGTCGGCGCCCGCACTGTCGTCCTCGCCGCAGCCGGCGAGTGCCCCGGTCGCGGTCAGGGCCACGGCGAGCAGGGCGGCGAGCAGGCTACGGGGTCGCCGCCCGGTGCGGCTATGGCCGGGCGGACGGCGGTGGCCGTCGTCGGCGGACCGGTGACGATGGGCGGGAGCAGGGGTGCGCTGGTACATCGGGATGCTCCTGAAGGGGTGGAGTCCGGCCGGCGAGGTCGGTGGGCAGGGCGGGCACGGCGTGCCGGCGGTCGGCTCGAGTCGGGGGTATGGCGGGCACGGGCGGGCCGCGGTCGAGGTGCAGTCGGGATGGACGGCGGGCGCCGGTGCCGGCCGAGGGAGGGCGGCCGGACGCGACAGGGGTACGTCGCCGGCCCGGGACCACCGCAGCTTAGCCTACTAAACCGATAGGATTTATGGATAGAGTGTCGGGGCCGGAGATCGGACGGCGGACGGTTCGCCCCGGCGACCACCCGCTCTCCGCCCGACGCCCATTCGTTCCACCGCGCCCCGGGCGCATCCTCACCGGAGGAACACCATGACGCTCACCTTCCACTGGTTCCTGCCGACCTATGGCGACAGTCGGGACATCGTCGGCGGCGGGCACGGCCTGCCACCGGGTACCGCCGGAGGCGCCCGGCCGGCCACCGTGGCGTACCTCGGGCAGATCGCCCGCACCGCCGAACAGCTCGGTTTCGTCGGCGCGCTCACCCCGACCGGCGCCTGGTGCGAGGACGCCTGGCTGGCCACCGCGATGCTCACCGAGGTCACCGAGCGGCTGAAGTTCCTCGTCGCGTTCCGCCCCGGGCTGACCTCGCCGACGCTGGCCGCCCAGATGGCCTCCACCTTCCAGCGTCTCTCCCACGGGCGGCTCCTGCTCAACGTCGTCACCGGCGGGGAGTCGCACGAGCAGCGCGGCTACGGCGACTTCCTCGACAAGGACGCCCGGTACGCCCGTGCCGACGAATTCCTGCACGTCGTACGCGCATTGTGGCGGGGCGAGACGGTCAGCCACGCGGGGGAGCACCTGCGGGTGGAGCAGGCCCGGTTGAACCGGCTGCCCGACCCGGCGCCGCCGATCTACTTCGGCGGCTCCTCCAAGGCCGCCGGCCCGGTGGCGGTACGGCACAGCGACGTGTACCTGACCTGGGGCGAACCGCCGGCACAGGTGGCCGAGAAACTGGCCTGGATCCGAGGGCTGGCCGCCGACGCGGGCCGGGAACTCCGGTTCGGGATCCGGCTGCACGTCATCGCCCGGGACACCGCCGAGGCGGCCTGGGCACAGGCGCAGCGGCTGCTCGACGGCATCGCCGACGCCGACGTCGCGGCGGTGCAGGCCGGCCTGGGGCGCAGCGAGTCCGAGGGACAGCGCCGGATGCTGGAACTGCACGGCGGTTCCCGGGACCGGCTCGAGGTCTCGCCGAACCTCTGGGCCGGAGTCGGGCTGGTGCGCGGCGGCGCGGGTACGGCACTGGTCGGCAGCCACACCGAGGTCGCCGACCGGATCGCCGAGTACCACGCCCTCGGCATCACCGAGTTCATCCTCTCCGGACATCCGCACCTGGAGGAGGCGTACTGGGTCGGCGAGGGGGTGCTGCCGATCCTGCGCCGGCGCGGGCTGTGGCGGCACCCGTCCGGCGAGGCGCCGGCACCGGCCACCGAGATCCCGTTCGCGGCCTCGACCGCCGACGGCGGCACCGCAACGCCGAGCGGCACGGAGTCCGCCAGCGGCACCGGAACGCCGAACGGCACCGGGACCGCCAGCGGCGGCGGAACCCCGAACGGCGCAGGGACAGCGAGTGACGGCGGAACCCCGAACGGCGCCGGAACGACGGACGGTATCGGTATCCCGAACCGCGTCGGACGGTAGCCGGGCGGCGACTCCGTGCCGTCCCGGCCGTCGGTGCGGCCAATTCGGATAACGTTCCCGGACGTATCCGGCGGCACTCGGCCGGGGCGGCCTCCCGCCATCTTTCGGTACGCCCGCGTGTCGCCAAGATTGTTCACAATCTTATTGGCAATAGTGTTGCCCGCACCTATGATCGGTCTGCCTCCGACAAACATGGCGGCTTCCGCCCGCGACGCCATGCCGCACTGGCGGAACCGCGCGGAAAGGATTGTCGATGACAGCGTCTCCGATCGGGCCGGGTCCGGTCCTTGTGGTAAGCGCACACGCCGCCGATTTCGTCTGGCGTGCGGGTGGCGCCATCGCACTCAGCGCCTCCCGAGGCCAGCAGGTGCACGTGCTCTGCCTCACCTTCGGAGAGAAGGGGGAGTCGCAGGGGCTGTGGAAGCAGCCCGGGATGACCCTCGACCGGGTCAAGGAGGCGAGGCGGGACGAGGCCGGTCGCGCGGCGAAGGTGCTCGGCGCCGACATCGAGTTCCTCGACGTGGGCGACTACCCGCTGCGGGCGACCGACGAGCTCTACGACAGCGTCGTCACGACCATCCGCCGGGTGAACCCGGCCGTGATCATCACCCATCCGGCCAAGGACCCGTACAACCTCGACCACTCGCTGACCCACGAGATCGTGCTCCGGTCCAGGATGGTGGCCCAGGCGGCCGGACACGACCGGGACAGCCAGCCGATCGGCGCACCGAACGTACTCCAGTTCGAGCCGCACCAGCCCGAGCAGTGCGGCTTCGTACCGAACCTGCTGCTGGACATCAGCCCGGTCTTCGAGCGCAAGGTCGAGGCAATGCGGATCATGGGCGCCCAGGGGCACCTGGTCGCGTACTACACCGACCTCGGGGTACGGCGCGGGGTGCAGGCGGTCCGCAACGGCGGGGCCAAGTCGATCAGCCACGCCGAGGCGTACCAGCGGGTCTTCCCGGTCGTCGGGGACGAACTGCTGTGACCGGTCACGTCATCGTCCGCACCGACGCCGCACCCCCGGCCGACGCGGTCGCGCAGCTCGCCGCGCAGGGCGTGTCGACGGTGCACGAGGCGCAGGGCCGCACCGGACTGCTCGGACCGCTGCTCCGACCGATCTACCCCGGTGCCCGGATCGCCGGTCGGGCGGTCACGGTGTCCGCCCAGCCGGGCGACAACCTGATGATCCACGCGGCGGTCGAGCAGACCCGGCCCGGCGACGTACTCGTGGTCGCCTTCACCTCGACCAGCACCGACGGTGCTTTCGGCGAACTGCTGGCCACCTCGCTGCGGGCCCGGGGCGTGCTCGGCCTGGTCATCGACGCGGGCTGCCGCGACGTGGCCGCACTGACCGAGATGGGCTTCCCGGTCTGGTCCCGGGCGGTTTCCGCACAGGGCACCGTGAAGGCGAGCCCCGGCTCGGTCAACGTCCCGATCGTGCTCGGCGGCGCCTACGTGCGACCCGGCGACGTGATCGTGGCCGACGACGACGGCGCCCTGGTCGTGCCGCGAGAGCGGGCCCGCGAGGTGGCCGCCGCCGGAGCCGAACGGGAGGCCAAGGAGGAGGAGAAGCGCCGCCAACTCGCCGACGGCGTACTCGGGCTGGACATGTACAACCTCCGCCCACTGCTGGACCGGCTCGGCGTCCGCTACGTCGACGCCGAGGGTACGGCGGACGGTGCCGCTCTGGAGACCGATCCCGGCGCCACCGGGCCCTCCTGAGCCCTACGGCGCTGACCAGCACCTTTCGAATACCCCTGCCTGGGCGCCGGCCGGTCGCGGACCGTCGCGGCCGGCCGGCGACCTGGCCGCACCGAGGAGGCCACGGCCGAATGGAGTTCCTGGTACGGCAGTTCAACCGGATGCCGGCGGACGAGGAGTCCCGACGGCTCCGCGAGGAGTTGCGCCCGCGCGAGCGTCAGGTCGCGCAGCGGTTGCGGGAGGCGGGCATCCTGCGCCGGCTGTGGCGGGTGCCGGGCACCCAGCACGCGATCGGGCTGTACGAGGCCGAGGACGTCACCGTGCTGCACGACGCGCTCTCCTCGCTGCCGATGTTCCCCTGGCTGGAGATCGAGATCGAGCCGCTGGCGGTACATCCGCAGGAGCGGAAGGCGTCGGCAGCGCCGGCAGCCGGCTCCGGCCCGGAGTAGTCGGTCGGGCGGCCGGCTGCGTCAAATGACGTAGCCCGACCCGTCCCGGCCGGCCGGCACGAGCCGTCATTTGCGTATCGACCCGGTCCGCCGGTTTCCATATTTTCTAACCCACGGGACAGGACGGTTGGCGGCACCACCGAATCGGGGAGGATCGTCACCACGATGGCATTCGAACCACTCGTCCGTCCGATCGGTGCTGGCGAACTGACGGCGAACACCACTCCGGCATCCCGACCGGAAACAATACGTGGCCGTACTCTCGGTCTGCCGAACAATACCGAGCCGAATGCGGCCGTCCTGCTGCACAAACCCGGCGGGCAACTCCGACGCGGATACGGCGTATGGGGGTAGTCCGCTATACCGAGCCCATTTCGGTACGCCCGTCGAACAGACCCGGGTCGAGCGGATCGTGCAGGAGTGTGACCTCGCCGTCGCGGCGGTCGGTGATCGAGGCCCGGCACCGGGTGGTCAACTCCCCGGACCCGGTTGTGGTCGTCGTCGCCGGTGCCGCCGACGCGGGCGTCTCGGCGGTCGCCGACACGCCCGGACCACGCGGTGGCCACCCGGCCACCGTCGCAGTGCAGGAGCCGAAGGAGAGGCGATGACCACCGAGCAGCAGGCCCCGGACCCGGCCCTGGACGCCGCGTTCGCCGACATCGTGACCGTACTCGCCCGGGACGGCTACGCCGCCGCCTGGGAGTTGGACCCCGACGGCGCGGTGACCTTCCGGGTCGCCGCCACCGAGAACGCCTGCGCGGAGTGCCTGGTCCCGGCACCGGTGATGGAGGCCATCCTGGGCAGCGCCCTGGAAGGCACCGGCTACCACGTCGGTCGGGTCGAACTGCCCGCCGACCACTGAACCTTTTTCAACCTGAACCGCGCGCGGCTCACGCTCCGCGTCTGACCTCGCGGTCGGTCGAACCGCAAGGGGAGGTTGAAAAAGGTTCACTGACCGCGGTCAAGCCGACCGGCCACCGGGGCGACCACCGACCGTGCGAAAGGCGATCCATGGCATCCCGCAACTCCCGGATCCGCGAACCGGAACGCACCATCCCGGTACGTGGCGAGTACGACGTGGTGGTCGTCGGCGGCGGACCGGCCGGACTGATGGCCGCCGCCGCGTCGGCGCGTACCGGCCGGTCGACGATCCTGCTGGAGCGGTACGGCTTCCTCGGTGGCGCCGGCACGATGGGCGGGCTGAGCACGTTCTGCGGGCTGCACGCCCGGGTGCGCGGCGAGCACCGTCGGGTGATCAGGGGACTCGCCGACGAACTGCTGGACCGGCTGGAACGGATGGACGGGCTGAACGCACCGCACCTGTCGGTCGCCGACCGGATCATGGCGCAGGCGTTCGACATCTCGGCGTACAAGATGGCCGCCGACGACCTGGTGCTGGCCGGCGGCGGCAGGCTGCTCTTCCACGCGATGGCGGTAGGCGTCTCGATGGCCAGCCCGACCGAGATCGACGCGGTGATCGTCGAGTCGAAGTCGGGGCGCAGCGCCGTCCGGGGCCGGGTCTTCGTCGACGCCACCGGCGACGGTGACCTGGCGGCCTGGTCCGGTGCGCCGTACGAGGTGTCGCCGAAACTGCTCTACCCGTCGCTGATGTTCCGGATCAACGGGGTGGACCCGACCGGGCCGGCGAGGCGTGGAAGACCGTGGCCCGGCTGATGGACGAGGCGGAACGGGCCGGTACGCACACCTTTCCGCGCAAGAAGCCGATCGTCCGGCCACAGCGCAACCCGCTGGAGTGGCGGGCCAACCTCACCCAGTTGAGCAACCCGGACGGCAGCGCGGTGGACGGCACCGACGTGGACGGGCTGACCCACGGCGAGATCCAGGGCCGCCGGCAGGTACGCGACGCGTTCGCCTTCATCCGGGACCACACCCCGGGCTTCGAGGACTCGTACGTCGTCGACCTCTCGCCCCAGATCGGCATCCGGGAGACCCGACGGATCATCGGGCCGTACCAGCTCACCGAGGACGACATCCTGGACTGCGTCGACTTCCCGGACACCATCGGAGTGAACGGCTGGCCGGTGGAGGCACACGTCGCCGGGGACGTCGAGTTCCGGTTCCCCCGCGCCGACCTCGCCTCGCGCGGGTTCAACCAGCTTCCGTACCGGATGATGCTGCCGCAGGTGGTGCAGAACCTCTTCGTGGCCGGCCGGTGCGCGTCGATGACCCAGCGGGGCCAGTCCTCGGCCCGGGTCACCGGCCCGTGCTTCGCGATGGGCCAGGCCGCCGGCACCGCCGCCGACCTCGCCCTCTCCGCCGGGGTGGCGCTGCGCGACGTCGACGTGGCGACCTTGCAGAAGCGGCTGGTCGAGAACGGCGCCTACCTCGGCACCGACCTGCCACCGGACACCGCTGCCGCACCTGCCGGCACGGGTGGACCAGGCAGTGCTGCCGCACCGGCCGGCCCGAGTAGATCAGGCAGCGCTGCCGCTCGCCGCCCGTCCCGGCCGTCGGCTGTGGCTGGCCCGACGTTTACGCCCGCGAGGTCGGACCGCTGACCCAGGACACCACCCCGAACGGCCGGTCAGCTCCGTCGGCGGTCGGCACTTGACGGTCGCCATATCCTGATCGAACGACGTTATCGCTGGTCAGCGCGGCAGTCGCCGGCCGGCGGGGCAGGGAACGGACCATGACGACGGCGCTTCCGCGAGCCCGGCCCGGGGATATCACCCCCGGGCCGGAACTCGCACTGCTGCACGCCGTCGGGCAGGTCGTGGCCGGCGGCCTGGCGCTGCTGGACGAGCGGCACCGGCTGGTGTGGCTCAGTCCCGGCGCCGCCGACCTGTTCGGTGAACCGGCGTCGGCACTACTCGGGCGGGCATGGCCGGCCGAACTGCCCCCGCTCAACGACGGCGGCCCGGTTGTGTCGCTCGCCGAGGCGCTGGCCGGGCGGGCGTCCGGCCAGCACGACGCCTCGGTCAGCCTGGACGCCTCGGTCAGCCTGGACGCCTCGGCCAACCTTGACGCCTCGGTCAACCTTGACGGCTCCGGCGTGCGGCGGGTCGTGCAGTACCGGGCCGGGTGGGTGCGGGTGGACGGGGTCCGGCGGGTACTCGTGTCGATCACGGACCTGACCGAGACGCGCCGTCAGCAGCGGCGGCTGGCCGCAGTGGCCCGGGCCGCGTCGAGCGTCGCGGACGCGGGCCGGCTCAGCGCCACCCTCGACGCGTTGGCCCGGGCCGTCTTCGAGTCCACCGGGCTGGCCGCCGTGCAGATCCTCACCCTGCACGGCGACGAGCGGGAACTGCGGATGATGGGCGAGGCCGGATTCTTCGACGTCGAGAACTTCAGCGAGAAGCTCGCCGAGTGCCGCCGCCGGGGCGCCGAACTCAAGATGCTCGAAGCCGCCGTGCGGTGCACCCCGATCGTCGTACTGCACCGCAAGCCGGACATCATGTCGGATCCCGCCTGGGAACCGCTGCACGACATCATGGGCGCGGTCGACTGGGACAGCTTCGTCAGTATGCCCCTGTCGGCTCGGGACTCCTGCGTCGGCGTGCTGAACGCCTTCTTCACCCCGGGCGAGGATCCGGGCCCGGCCGAACTGGAGTTCCTGGCCGCCATCGCCGACCAGGCCGCGATGGCGGTCGACTACGCCGGACTGCTCGCCGCCTCCCGTGCCGAGGTACGCCGGGAGGAGCGCCAGCGCCTCGCCCGGGACCTGCACGACTCGGTGGTGCAGCGGGTCTTCTCGATGCGGATGCAGTCCACCGCGCTGCGGGCCCGGATCGCCCAGCGGGCACCGGAGTCCGTCGGCGATCTCGGACCGATCGCCGACGAGCTGATCACGTTGTCCCGGACGGCGCTGGCGGACCTCCGTGACCTGATCTTCGAGCTGCGTCCGGCCGAACTGGTCGACGCCGGTCTGCTCGAAGTGCTCCGGATGCACGTACGCTCGACCGAGGCGCGTACCGGGATGCGGATCAGGATCGAGCTGCCGGAGTCGCTGGAGGACGTACCGACCGAGGCGCAGGAGGACCTCTACCGGATCGTCCAGGAGACGCTGAACAACGTGGTGAAGCACGCCCGCGCGGACACCGCCCGGGTCCGGCTGCGGCGTGTCGGGCCGACCGGCGAGGGGCTCGAACTCGACGTCCAGGACGACGGGCCCGGAGACGGCCGGTACGGCAACCACACCCTCGGCCTCGGCCTGCTGTCGATGCGGGAACGCGCCCAGCGCTGGGGCGGATCGCTGCACGCCGGCCGGCTGCCCGGCGGCGGGTACCAGGTCCGGGCCGTCTTCCCCCGACTGCTGGCCGGTGCCGGGCCGGGGACCGACCACCCTGAGCAGAGGAGCCGGCTTGACCGACCGTGATGCCCGGATCGGCGTACTCGTGGTGGACGACCACACGGTGGTCCGCCGTGGCCTGCGCGCCTACCTCGAAGTGGTCGACGGGATCGACGTGATCGCCGAGGCCGGCGACGGGCAGGAGGCGTTGGACCGGATCGCCCGGCTGACCACCGAGCACCGGCCGCCCGAGGTGGTGCTGATGGACCTGGTGATGCCCCGGATGGACGGGATCGCGGCGACCCGGGAGATCGCCCGCCGCCATCCGGAGGTCCGGGTGGTCGTGCTGACCAGCTTCGGCGAGGTGGAGCGGGTGCAGACGGCGTTGCAGGCGGGCGCCGCCGGCTACCTGCTCAAGGACGCCGAGCCGGAGGAGGTCGTGCAGGCCATCTTCGCCGCCGCCCGGGGCGAGGTGCACCTCGATGCGGCGGTGACCCGCCGGCTGACCCGGCAGATGGTCTCCCGGGACGTCGGACTCTCCGCGCTCACCCCACGGGAACGGGACATCCTCGCGCTTGTCGCCCAGGGCCGGTCGAACCAGCAGATCGCCGAGCAGTTGGTGATCAGCGAGCGGACCGCGCGTACCCATGTCAGCCACGTACTCAGCAAGCTGAACCTGGCGTCGCGGACCCAGGCAGCGCTGGTCGCGATCCGGGAGGGACTCGTACCGCCACCCGGGGCCGACTGACGCCGGACGCGACGGATGACGCCGCCCGGGGCCGACTGACGCCGGACCATGCCCCGTTGACGCCGGACCGTGCCGAATGGTGCCGGACCCTGCCGGATGACGCTGGACGCGACGGATGACGTAGCCGGACCGCTACAGAGTGTCCGTCGGGTGCCGTCATTCGCGTGAAGCCCCGGCCCGTTCGGCCGACCTAGTCTCGGCTGCACCGGGGGAGGCAGCCTCCCCTACCAGCCACGGAGGGACTGCGTTGGCGATGGGACCGGCAGCGCCGCCCCGGCGGCGGCCCGGATGATCAGCTTCTCCCGAGCCCGTGGCGACCGGCTCGTCCGCGACCTCTGAGCCCGTGGCCCGCGCGATGCCGTCGGCGAAGTGGGGGCGCCCGGACCCGGCCCGGCGTGCCTCGGTGACTCTCAAGGAGATCTGATGCCACACGTGCAGAACGGCTGGTACCTGGCCGCCTGGTCCGACGAGGTCGGGCGGACGCTGACCCAGCGGTGGATCGCCGGTAACCCGGTCTGCCTGTACCGGCTGGGCGACGGCACCCCGGTCGCCCTGGAGGACCGCTGCCCGCACCGGAAGTTCCCGCTCTCCCTCGGCCGGCTCGACGGCGACGTGCTGGAGTGCAACTACCACGGGTACCGGTTCGACGGCACCGGTGCCTGCGTCGGCGTCGCCGAGCAGCAGGACAAGCCCCGGGCCGCGACCCGCCGGTTCCGACTGCTCGAACGGGACGGCATCGTCTGGATCTGGCCCGGCGACCCGGACCGGGCGGACGAGTCGCAGCTTCCGGACACCTCCTGGCTGACCGATCCGAACTGGACACACGTCAGGGGCGTACTGCCGTTGAAGGCCCGGCACCTGCTGCTGGTGGAGAACCTGCTCGACCTGTCGCACGAGACGTTCCTGCATCCGTCGACGATCGGCAACGCGGCGGTGGCCGCCACCCCGATCGAGGTCACCACCGCCGGGCCGAAGGTCTACTTCCAGCGCCGAATGACCGGGGTGCAGGCGCCGCCGTTCTACGAGAAGTCGATGGGGCTGACCGGGCCGGTCGACCGCTGGCAGGACGGCGAGTTCCACCCGCCGGGCATCTTCGTACTCAACATCCGGCTGGCCGCCACCGGGACCGAGGAGCCGGAGGGCTTCCACATGAAGGTTCTCTATGGAATGACGCCGGCCACCGAGAACGAGTGCCACGACTTCTACGCGCTGGCCCGGGACTACGCGACCGACGACGAGCAGCTCACCACCTTTCAGCACGAGCAGCAGCTCTCGGTGATGGCCGAGGACGTGCAGGCGCTGGAGGTCCAGGAGGTCATGTACGCCACCGAGCGGCGCCGGGTGGTCGAGTCGAGCATCCGTTCCGACCTCGCCGCGCTGCGCGGCCGGCGGGTGCTCCAGAAGATGCTGGCCGCCGAGGCGGCGGAGAAGACGACAGCCGGCCCGGTACCGGCGACCCGGTAGGCGTCAGACGGCAGGCGCCCAGTGGTAGGCGTCCACCGCTGGCGGTCCGGCGGTAGACGTCCGGCGATAGGTATCCGGCCGACGGCGGTTGGCCGGCGGTTGACAGTGGACGGTCGAGGCAGCACGGCGAGCTGGGACGAGACGGGAGAGGACGACGATGGCAGGCAACCTGGTCGGGAGCGCCGCGTGAGCACCTTCGTGCTGGTGCACGGTGCCTGGCACGGCGGCTGGTGCTGGCGCCGGGTCACCCCGCTGCTGCGGGCGGCCGGGCACGAGGTGCTGACGCCGACGCTGACCGGGGTCGGCGACCGGGCACACCTGGTCAGCCCGCTGGTCGGTCTGGAGACGCACATCGAGGACGTGGTCCGGTGCGTCGACGCGGAGACCGACGCCGACGGCGAGGTGGTACTGGTCGGGCACAGCTACGCCGGACTGGTGGTCACCGGGGTCGCGGACCGCCGGCCGGCGAAGGTGTCCCGGCGGATCTACCTCGACGCCTTCCTGCCGTTCGACGGCGAGTCCGGGATCGGCCTGCTGCCCGAGAAGGTCGCCGGGCACTACCGGGAGTCGATAGCCGGTGCCGGGCACGGCTGGCTGATCCCGCCCCGCTCGCTCCAGGTGCTCGGCGTCACCGAGCCGGACGACCTGGCCTGGCTCACCCCACGACTGACCCCGCACCCGTGGCGTAGCTACACCGAACCACTGCGGATCGGTACCGCCGTCGACGAGGTGCCCGGCGCGTTCGTCGAGTGCGTCGACTGGATGCGGGTCTTCACCCCGTACGCCGAGCGGGCCCGGGAGCGCGGCTGGCCGGTGGTCGAGCTGCCGACCGGGCACGAGGCGATGGTCACCGCACCTCGGGCGCTGGCCGAGGCGCTGCTGCGGTTGGCCGGCTGACGATGACCGGCGCGCAACGGCTGCGGGGCCGGGTCGCGGTGCTGACCGGGGCGGCCGGCGGGCTCGGCCGGGCCATCGCCCGCCGGCTGTACGACGAGGGCGCCCTGGTCGCCGGGCTCGACGTACTGCCGGTCGAAGAGACCAGCCGGGCGGTCAACGTCGCCTCCCGAACCTTCTGCACCGGCAGCCCCGGCCAGCTCGCGTACGTGGCCAGCAAGGGCGCGCTGGTGGGGACGACCCGGGTACTCGCCCGGGAACTCGGCGAACACCGGATCACGGTCAACGCGGCCGTACCGGCCGAGGTGGAGACACCCGGTACCGCCCGGCACTCCGGACCCGAGGTGTTCGAGCGAACGATGCGGCAGCAGGCGATCCGGGAGTACGTGACCCCGGAGGGGTTCGCCGGACTGGTCGCGTACCTGGTCTCCGACGACGCCGTACTGCCGACCGGCCAGACGGTGGTGTACGACGGGGGAGGGCTGCTGCGATGAGGAACGGGCCGGGCGCCGGCACGTCGGACGGGCCGGTGGTGGAGGAGTTCTCCGCCACCTGGACGCCCGGCTCGACCGACCTGACCGGTACCTGCTTCTGCGGTGCCCGGCACCAGGACCCGGACCCGGTCGCGATGTGGGACTGGCTGGACGCGCACCCCGAGGGCCACCACGCCACCCCGACCGCGACCGGCGCCCCGCACGCGGCCGAGGCCGACGGGAAGAGCCGACAGGAAGGACCGTGACATGAGCACATCGGGGAGCCGGCATGGCTGAGATCGTCGCGGCGGCTGCCGCCGTCCACGCGCCGCAACTGATCAGCCGGCCGCAGAACGAGGAGCTGGAGAAGCTCGACCGGGGCACCGACGCGCTGCACCGGCTGGGCCGGGTACTCGACGAGACGTCGCCGGACGTCCTGCTGGTGATCGGCCTGGACCACCTGGAGACGTTCTGGCTCGGCGCGGCACCGACCTTCACCGTCTTCGTCGGCGAGCACGCCGAGGCGGACTACGCCGGACGGGTGCACCGGAAGGTGCCGGTGCACACCGACCTCGCGGTGGACCTGCTCAACGGACTGGTCGCCCGGGACTTCGACATGACATTCTCCCAGGAGGGCATCCTCGGGCACGCCTTCCTCACCCCGTTCCAGTACGTCCTCCAGGATCGCCCGATCCCGGTGGTGCCGCTGCTGGTCAACGTCTACCTGCCGCCGCTGCCGAGCCCGCGCCGCTGCTACGCGCTGGGTCGGGCGATCGCCGACGTCCTGGCGTCCCGCCCCGAGCGGGTCGCCGTACTCGCCAGCGGCGGGATGTCGCACTTCCCCGGCACCGCCCGCTACCACGACCCGCAGCTCTCCTTCGACGAGTGGGTGTTGCAGGAGGTGGGCGCCGGCCGCTGGCAGGAACTACTGGACCTGACGCCGGTACAGCTCGACGAGGTGGGGGAGGGGGAGTTGCTCACCTGGTTCGTGATGCTCGGCATCACCGGCGAACTGCCCGCGTCGATGCTCTCCTACCAGGCGCTCTCCCACCACGGGCACGGCGTGGTGCAACTGGTCCCGCCGGTAGCCCCGGCCGCTCCGGCGCCGGAGCCGACCGTGCCGCGCTACGGCGGTCACGTCTTCACCCAGACCGACTACCGCTGGTACCGGTTCCCGGAGCCGAGCAGTTTCGCGCTGAACCGCCTACTGCACCAGATCATCGTGAACCCGGGCTTCCGGTCCGAGTTCGTCCGGGACCGGGCCGCCGTGGTCGGTGCGGCCGAGCTGACCGATCCGGAACGCCGGGCGCTGCTGGCCGAGGGCTTCGACGAACTGGTCGGCGTCGGTGCCCATCCGCTGCTCGCACTCTCCGCCCGACAGGTCGTGGCGCTGGAACTGCACCGGCCGGCACCGGTCGCTACCAGACCGGCGCTCACCGCTGCCGCGACGGCGCCCACCGCTGCCGCGACGGCGCCCACCGCTGCCGCGACCGCGCCCGCACAGGACGCGGCGCTGACAGCGGGCGGCGAGAACCCGTGACGGATGGAGATCCGGCGCGGCGAAGGTCCCGCCGGCTCTCCACCACCCGCAGACGAGCGCGGGCGACCCGCACGACGCCTTCTCCCGGTTCTGGCCGCCTCCGCCCGGCTACCGCAGCGAGATCACCAGCTGCTGGGCCCGGTGGTCGGAGACCCCGCCAGTCGGGCCGCCGAACCCGTAGGAGTGCACCCGGACGGCAGCCGAGACGAAGGCCCAGTCCAACCGCCACCAGCGGGGCCAGCCGGAACTGTCCGACCAGGTCGCCGGATAGCGCGCCGACGACGCGTAGCTGGCGTCCCGGAGCCGGTCCGGCACCTTCGCCAGGTCGCCCATTGCCGGGCTGGTGTTCAGGTCACCGGCGACCAGCATCGGATGCGGGTTCGCCGCCACGTCCCGGGCCAGCGCCCGCCACTGCGGCTCCCGCAGCGTGTGCTGCTCCCGGATCACCCGGTAGAACTCGCCGCCCAGCGGGCTGTGGTCCGGCACCAACTGCACCGGCATGTGCAGGTTGTACACCGACAGCACCCGTCCCGCCCCCACGTCCAGGTCGGTACGGAGCACCTTGTACCGCCAGTGGTCCGCCGAACCCCACTTCGGCGGCGGCATGTCCGGGGCGTCCAGCGGCAGCCGGCGCAGGATCGGATGTCGGGACAGCGTCACCAGCTCGCCGGCCACCGCGACCTCGAACCCCGGAAACTCGGTACGCAGCCGGGCCAACTCCGCCTCGCCCGGCCCGGCCGAGTGCTCGTACCAGTACTCCTGGAGCAGGTAGACGTCGGCGTCGGCGGCCCGGAGCTGCGCGTACATTCCGTCGGTCTGGCCGCCCTCGTCCCAGTAGCCGGGGTTCCAACTGAAGATCCGGACCGCGTCGGGCGGGGCCGGACCGTCGCCGCCGGCCAGCCCGCGCAGGTTCAGCCCGGACAGCGGCCCGCCGAGCAGCAGCGCGGCGGCGGCGAGCATCGCCACCGGCCCGCGCGACCGGCGACACGGCGAAGCGCCCACGGCCAGCACCACCGGCACGACGAGGAAGGCCGGCGGCGGGATCGCGTCCACCGCCAGCCACAGCCACCACTGTCCACTGAGCACCAGGTGGGCCACCGTGAACGCCAGCCACAGCCCGCCGGCGGCGACCAGGGCGGTGTAGAGCCACCACCGCCACCCGCGCCGCCGCCGGCCCGCCCGCACACCCTCGATCGCCGCCGCACCGGCTCCCGCCGCGTCGAGCGACGGGGTGACGCCGGTCGATGCGGTGTCGACGGCCCGTGCGGTGTCGACCCTCGGGGGGCTGTCGGCGGCCGAGCGGGCGGGCAGCAGTCCGTCGCTGCCGGGGGCGGCGACCGTCACGCCGGACCCCGCAGCGGGGTCGGGTCGACCGGGAACGAGGCGTCGTAGAGCCGGCGGAACGGGCCGGAGGCGAGCCACTGCACCGCACCGGTGGCGACCCCGGCGGTGATGGTGACGTTGACCAGGAAGTGCAGCCCGGCGAAGAAGACCAGGAAGGGTACGCCGTGCCGGCGGCGGACGAAGCCGTACATGCCGGCGTCGCAGGCGAGCGAGGCGGTCAGCAGGGCGGCCGGGGCGAGCAGCCCCCACGGGCCGAGCAGCAGCGGCACCGCCAGCGCCGGCAACACCCCGAACGCGGCGAGGCTGCCCCAGGCCCTGGCGGCGGTCTCGAAGCCCTGGCCGAAGCGGCGGGCCCGGGCGTACAGCGGAATCCGTAGCCGGCCCCGGTGGAACAGCTTGCGCAGCAGCCCGCGCAGCGCGTGGTCGTGGTCGTGCCGGCCCCGGACCAGCGAGGTGAGCACCAGGCGGTAGCGCCGGCTCAGCCGGTAGCCGTAGTCGACCTCCTCGGTGTGCCGCAGCTCCGGGTTGAACGGGCCGATCTCCTCGAAGACGTGCCGGCGCAGCACGCAGACCGCCGGGAACAGGAACGACACGTCACCTTCCGAGCTGATCGACCAGTAGTGATATTGCAGGCCACGATAGCGGGCCACCGCCGTGTCGTGCAGCAGCGGCTCGGGATCCTCGATCCCGCAGACCGCCCCGATCCGGGAGTCGCCGAGGATCAGCCGTACCGCGTTCGCCACCGCGTCCGGCGCCAGCACCAGGTCGGAGTCGACGTAGCAGATCAGCTCGCCGGTGGTGTGCGCGGCGCCGATGTTGCGGGCCCGGCCGCAGCCGCCGTTGCGTCCGGTGCTGACCACCCGGACGCCGAGCGCCTCGGCCACCGCCACCGACTGGTCGGTCGAGCAGTCGTCGACCATCAGGATCTCGATGTTCGGGTACGTCTGGTCCAGGATCGACCGCAGGCACAGGTCGAGCGACTCGGCGTAGTTGTAGTTCGGCACGATCACCGAAACGAGCGGGCCGTCGCCCGGTCGGGCACCGTTCACCGTCATCGGGTGGCCACCTCCGGCCGGTCGTAGAGGCCACGGAACCGGCCCGAGGCGAGCCAGGCGGTCACCCCGGAGATGGCGGCGACCGCGATCACCAGGTTAAGGAAGAAGTGCATCGCGACGAAGTAGCCCAGGAACAACACGCCGCGTTCCCGGCGGACGAACCGGTACATCGGCAGGTCGCCGGCGAGGCAGGCGGCGAGGACGGCCAGCGGCACCACCAGGAACGCCAGGCCGAACAGCACCGGCAGCGCCACGGTCAACACGGTCAGCAGGGCGGCCACGCTGACCCAGGCGCGCGGCCCGCTGCTCAGCCCGCCGGGAAACTCCGGCTTGCGGGCGTACATCGGGATGTGCAACGCGGTGCGGGTGAAGACCTTGCGGACCAGCACGCCGAGGTCGGCGTCGTGGTCGTGCACGCCGCGCACCCGGGGGGAGAGCCAGATCTGGTACCGCTGCGCCAGCCGCATCCCGTAGTCCGCGTTCTCGGTCTCCCGCAGTCGCGGGTTGAACGGCCCGATCTCGGCGAAGACCCGGGCCGGGACCGCCAGCAGTGCGGTGTAGAGGGTGAAGATCCGGCCCTCGTCCGCGATCAGCCAGTACGACTGCTGGAGGCAGCGGTACTCCTCCAGCAGGCTGTCCCGGACCAGGGGCACCGGGTCGTAGTTGCCGCAGATCGCCCCGATCTCCGGGTCGGCCGTGAGCAGCTCGACCGCGTTGGCCACCGCGTCCGGCTTGGCGGCGACGTCCGAGTCGAGGAAGAACAGGATCTCGCCCTGCGCCTGCGCCGCGCCCAGGTTCCGGGCCGCCGCCGGTCCGGAGTTGGTCGGGGTACGCAGCACCCGCGCACCGTACGACTCGGCGACCGCGACCGAGTCGTCGGTGGAGCAGTCGTCGACCACGATCAGTTCCAGGTGCGGGTAGGTCTGCGCCCGCACCGAGCCGAGGCACAGTCCGAGCGCCCTCGCATAGTTGTAGTTCGGCACGATCACCGAGACGAGCGGTGTGTTCATCGATCCATCCAAGTCAGCAGGGCGGGATAGCGGGCACCGAGTTCCGCCAGGGTCAGCGTGGTGGTGATCAGGACGGCACTGGCCACGATCATCCGGTCGCGCAGCAGGGCCCGGATCGGATCCCCGCCGGACTGCCGGACCAGTACCGCCTGGAGATAGCGGAACGCGGCGAGCAGGCCGAGCGGCACCACCACGGCGAGGGTGGCGGGGCGCCAGGGCCCGAGCGGCGCGTCGGTGTTCAGGTAGAGCAGGAAGGTGGTGCTGGCCAGCGCCGTGTTCAGCCCCAGCAGGTGGTCGGCGAGCAGCACGTTGTAGCCGGCCAGCGCCGGCCGGTGCGCCGTACCGGCGGTGGCCAGTTCGTGCCGCCGCTTGCCGAGGATCAGCACCAGGCAGCCGGCGAAGACGGCGGTGAGCAGCAGTCCCGACGGTGCCGCCCCGGTGGCCGCGTACCCTTGGAGGACCCGCAGCACGAAGCCGGCGGCGACCACGCAGATGTCCAGCATCGGCAGGTGTTTGAGCCACCGGCTGTAGGCGATGCTGAGTCCGAGGTAGCCGACCAGTGGCCACCAGGACAGGGCCGGGCCGAGCAGCACCATCCCGAGCAGCAGCCCGGCCAGTCCGACCGCGAGCAGCCAGGCCAGCGGGACCGGGACGAGTCCGGCGGCGACCGGACGGTACCGCTTGACCGGGTGGGTGCGGTCCAGCCGGCGGTCCACGATGTCGTTGACGACGTAGATCGTCGAGGCGGCGACCGTGAACACCAGCACGGCCCAGCCGGTACGCAGCACCGCCGACGCGCTCCACAGTGGTGTGTCGAGCAGCGCCAGCGGTACGGCCAGCAGGTTCTTGACCGCGTGGCCGGGGCGGGTGAGTACGACGAGTTGCCGGGCCAGCGCGGGCGTCCGGAGACCGCGCGCGGGAACGGCCGGTACGGCGGTCTCGACGACGGTCTCGACGGCGGTCACCGTCGACTCCGATCGATTGAAGACACCTACGACTCCGATCAGAAGAAGATCTTCGCGAGGGAGAGCACGCCCTGCCGCCACGGGTCACGGCTGGTCCGCCCACCCCGTCCCGGCCGCGCCCGGTGGCGTTCCGCGCGCCACCACTCGTACGTGCGCAGGATGGCGTCCTCGTTGGACAACTTGGGGGCGAAGCCGAGCCGCTCGACGGCCTTGTCGATGCTGACGTAGGAGTCGTGCCGGAGTTTGTGCAGCAGCCGCCCGTAGACCGGGGAGAGCCGGCTGCGTTCCAGCAACTCCAGGGTGAACAGCGCCGGCCGGGCGGGTACCCCGACCACCCGCCTGCCGTGCCCGGCGGCGTCCAGCACCGCCTGGAAGTCCTCGCGCAGCGTACGGAACCGCTCGGCGGCGAGGTTGTAGGTGTCGTTCGCCAACTCGTCCGGTG
This sequence comes from Plantactinospora endophytica, assembly GCF_016862915.1. GTDB lineage: Bacteria > Actinomycetota > Actinomycetes > Mycobacteriales > Micromonosporaceae > Plantactinospora > Plantactinospora endophytica. The sequence continues at coordinate 25,436 of NZ_BONW01000008.1, forward strand.
CGGTGAGCACGGTCATCACCGCGTCCACCAGGTCGTCGACGGCGAACATCTGGATCCGCACGTCGCCCCGGCCGAGCACCGGGAAGTTCCGGCCCTCCTCGGCCCACTCGAACAGCATCGCGAACAGCCCCATCCGGCCCGGTCCGAGGAAGGTCTTCGGCCGCAGGATCGCCACCGGCAGCCCACCGGCCCGGTACCGTTCGGCGGTCTCCTCGGCCGTCGCCTTGGCCGCGCTGTACGTGTCGACCGGCTCCCGGGGGTGCTCCTCCGGCGTCGGCACCTGCCGGGGCAGCCCGTAGACGGCGGTGGACGAGACGTGCAGTACCCGGTCGACCCGGGCCTTCCGGGCCGCCCGCAGCACGTTCTCCGTCCCGTCGACGATGATCGAGCGGATCTCGGCGGCCGGATAGCTGGGCAGCGCCGCCGCGCAGTGCAGCAGTGCCGTCGCCCCGGAGGTGGCCCGGTCCATCACCGCCGGGTCGCGGATGTCGCCGACCACGGTGACGCCGGCTTCGGCCCGCAGGTCCACCCCGCGCACCTCGTGCCCGTCGGCGGTGAGCCGCTCGACCAGCCGGGAGCCGAGCATCCCGGCGGCCCCGGTCACGGTGATCACCACAGTGAACCCACCTTCTGTGCGACGAACCGGGTGACCAGCTTGTTGAGGCCCTGGTCGAGCACCTCGCCGAGCGCGTCGGTGGCCCGCTGCACGTCGGCCGGGTCGGTGACCAGGGACGGGCCGAGAATCAGTGGGTTACGGCCGTTGAGGGTGTAGTAGGTGAAGATGTCGTGGTCGCGGTAGAGCGCCTGGATCACCGCGCAGGTGACCAGCTTCGCCTTGAACCTCGGGTCCCGGGCCATCCCGCTGGGGGCGAGCCGGGCGACCAGGTCGAGGATCTTCGGCCCGCCGTCGATCTGTACGCCCCAGAGCGCGCCCGCCCCGGCGACCCGACCGACCGCGTCCGGGAACTCCTTGGCCAGCCGCTTCAGCGCCGGCTCCAGCACCCGCTCCAACTCGCGGGCGCGCGCCGGGTAGTCGTCCTCCACCACGATGTTGATCGCCTCGAGCGCGGTGACGCACTCCTCGCCCATGCCGTAGTAGGTGGTACTCGTGCTCTGCAGAAGCGCGTCGGTCAGGTTGTCGTACGCCTTGCGGAAGACCTTTTCCCGCGCGACGAATGCAGAAATCGATGACTTCCCGCCGCCGAATGACTTCGATGTGGTAAGGACGTCGGGCACCAGACCCGGATACCTCATGAAGTAGAAGAGGCTGCCGGTCTTACCCCACCCGGTGTAGATCTCGTCGAATATGAGCACGATGTCGTGCCGGTCACACAGCTCGCGAATGCCGCGCAGGAAGTCTTCGTCGCACCACGTGACCGTCGAGGCGCTGAACGGCTCGACGACAAGAGCGTAGACGTCGCCGGGGTGCGCGGCGATGGCCTCGCGGACGGAGTCCAGATTCCCATAGGTAAATGGAACTATGCCGGGAATGGTGGGAAAGTCGAACGATGGTTGACCGGTCAGCCCACCCGATCCGAGCAGCTTTCCGTGGAACCCGCAGTCGGCCCGCAGGATCGTCCCGCGCCGCCCGCCGTGGTACTTGTACGCCAGCTTCACCGCCCCCTCGACCGCCTCCGCACCCGAGTTGGGCAGGAAGGACATCTGCAGGTCAGCGGGGAGAAGCTGGGCCAGGTTGTGGCCGAGCGCCGCCAGGTACGGCGAGAAGTACGTCTTGTGCACCTCCATCCGCCGCTGCTCCGCGAACCGTTGCCGGGCCGCCAGGATGCGCGGATGGTTGTGGCCGTGGTTGAGTACGCCGACACCGCCGGTGAGGTCGAGGACACGGCGGCCGTCACGCAGCACCAGGTACGCGCCTTCGGCGTGGTCGACCAATTCCCGGCCGAACCCGAACGAGGTCATCAGGCTGACCTGGCTCGCGTTGACGTAACGACGATAGAGGTCGTGCACCTCGCGTACGGTGAGTCGATCGCAATCGGACAGGCTGACCAGATTGGGCATGCCGTGACGCTATCGATTGCTACGGGATCTTCTCTGGATCGGTGCTGTACGCAACCTTGACTACCCAAGGCAACGCTTGCCAGTGGAGAAGCGACTGGATAGCTTGGTCGCGACGGAGTAGATCTCGGAATGTCAATGTCCCGGACAGTTGTCCCGCGTAGCCGCTGAGGTGCTGCACATGTCGCCGACCGTGTCGGTCATCATCCCCGTACACAACGGTTCGAAGACTCTACGCGCGTGCCTGGCGGCCGTCTACGCGCAGCGACACCCGGTGACCGAGGTGATCGTCGTCGACGACGCCAGCACCGACGACACCCGCGAGATCGCCGCCGAGTTCCCGTGCCGACTACTGGTCACCGACACGAACGCCGGGCCGGCCGCCGCCCGCAACCGGGGCATCGCGGCCAGCACCGGCGAGCTGCTCTTCTTCCTCGACTCCGACTGCGCGCCCGAGCCCGACGCCCTGGGCAACGCCCTGGCGATCCTCACCGCGCAGCCGGACGTCGCCTGCGTACACGGCATCTACTCGCTCCGGCCGCTGCACGACGACGGGCCGGTCGAGGCGTACCGGCTGCTGCACGGGCACTACTGGCGGCTGCGCAACGTCGGGCGGGTCCGGACCACCCTCTTCGCGGTCTGCCTCATCCGCCGGGCGGTCTTCACCGACGTCGGCGGATTCGACGAGCGGCTGCGGGCCTCCGAGGACGTCGAGATCGGCGACCGGATGGGCGACCGGTACGGCATCGTGCTCACCGACACCGTGGTCTGCCGGCACGACGACGACAGCCACCTGGGCCGGCTGCTGCGCAAGCAGTTCAGCCGCTCCCAGCTCCTCGTCCCGGTCGCCCTCGCCGAGCGGGGGCCGGCCGGCATCCGGGCCAACAGCCCGGCCGGGCTGCTCACCGCCGCACTGGTGCCGACGACCCTGCCACTCGGCCTCTACACACCCGGACTGTTACTGGTCCCGCTCGGCCTGCTGGCCCTCTTCGCCGCCGCCGACCCGGGACTGCTCCGTTTCGTGCTCCGCCAGCGCGGCGCCGGCTTCGCCGTCTTCTTCTACGCCGTGCACCTGCTGGTCCAGTTGACCGTCGTCGCCGGTGCCGTGGTCGGCGGGCTGCGGCACCTGGTGGACCGGGACTTCGGCCCGGCCCGGCTGCCCGCCGCGAAACCGCTCCGATGAACGCGGAGCCGGGCGCCGGACGGATCTCCTGGCCGTACCTGTCGGCCCAGGCCCTGCACTACCTGCTGTTCGCGCTCCGGGCCCAGCAGTTCGCCACCCGCCGGCCGATGCTCGGCGACGGCAACCGGCCGGTCTTCGGCGTACCCGGACACAGCGTGGCGCTGACCATCGACGACGGGCCGCATCCCGAGTGGACGCCCCGGATGCTGGACCTGCTCGACCGGCACTCGGTCCGGGCCACCTTCTTCCTGATCGGCGCCAGGGTGGCCGAGCACCCCGGGCTGGCCCGCCGGATCCACGACGCCGGGCACCTGGTCGGCAACCACTCCATGTCGCACCCGCAGCCCTTCGCGGCGCTGCCACCGGACCGACTGCACGCCGAGATCGGGCAGGCGCAGCGGCGCATCGAGGACGCGGTCGGGTTCTCGCCCCGGCTGTTCCGGGCGCCGGGCGGCAACTGGTCGCCGACGGTACTGCGGGCCACCGCCGACCTCGGCCTGGTGCCGGTGGACTGGACGGTCAACCCCAGCGACTGGCGCAGCCCCGGCGTGCACCGGATCGTCCGGCGGCTGTCCCGGAGCCGCCCCGGGCACGTCCTGCTCTGCCACGACGGCGGCGGTGACCGGTCGCAGACCGTGGCGGCCCTGGAGACCGTACTGCCCCGGTTGCTCGACCGGGGACTGCGGTTCGTCGTACCCGCTGCCGAGCGGTAGGGGACGACGTGCCGATCTGTCGTACGACGACGCCGGGCAGTGCCGCCCGGCCGTGCGGGGGGAAGCCGCGATGCCTGTCTAGGGGGAAGCGAAGATGCCGGAAGACGACCTGATGATCCTGCTCCTCGGCCCGATCCGGGCCGAACGGGGCGGTACCAACCTCTATCTGGGCACGCCCCGGCAACGGGAGGTGCTCGCCGTGCTGGCCCTGCGCTGCGGAATGGTGATGTCGGTGCCGCAGATCGTCGACGCGATCTGGAACGGACGCCGGCCCGACTCGGTGGAGAACATGGTGCACACCTACATCGGCCGGCTGCGCCGGGTGCTGGAACATCCCGGCCGGCCGCCGGCGCTCGCCCGGGTACTCCGGTCCACCCGTCCCGGGTACACCCTCGACCTGCCGTCGAACGTCGTCGACATCACCCGGTTCGAACACGACGTGAAGGTCGCCCGGGCGGCCCGGGCCCAGGGCGACCTGTGCCGAGCCCTCGACTCCTTCCAGGTGGCGCTGGCCCGCTGGTCCGGCCTGGCCCTCCAGGAGGCGACCGGACCACTGGCCGAGGCGGAACGGATCCGGCTCACCGAGCTGCGTCAGGACGCCGTGGAGGAGGCCACCGGGGTACGCCTGCTGCTCGGCGACGTCGAGAACCTGGTCTCCGAACTGCGCTGCATGCTCGCCGAACAACCGATGCGGGAACGGCTCTGGGAACTGCTGCTGGTCGTACTCGGCCAGACCTCGCGGCGGGCCGAGGCACTCACCGCCTTCGAGGACGCCCGGATCACCCTGGCCGACCGGCTCGGGGTGGAGCCGGGGCACCGGCTCCAGGACCTGCACCGGCGACTGCTGCGCAGCGAGCCGGTCACGGTACGGCCGTGGTGGGAGCGGCGGGTCCGGGTCTGACCCTCGCGGCCGGATCGGCGGCGCGACCCGGCCCACCAGTCGGCTCGGCGGGATCCCACCCGACGGATCCGTCCCGTGCCCGGCCATCGACCCGCTCGGCGTCGTCCGGGCGGGTGAGCACGAAGAAGGCGACAGCAGGACCGTCCCCGAGGCGCGCGGGGACCTCCTCGGTGACCGAGAGGCCACAGGTCCGGATCACCCGGACGAACTCCTCGGCCCGGGTCACGTCGTAGATCTGCACCACGATCCGACCGCGCGGCGTGAGCATCGCGGGCAGCCGGCGCAGCAGCGCGGCGGACTCGTCCTCGGTCAGGTAGTAGATGACCTCACGGAGCAGGATCGCGTCGTACCGCTCCGCCGTGTCGAAGGTCCGGATGTCGGCCACCTCGAACGACGTGTCCGGCCGGCCGAGCGCCCGGGCCGCCTCGATCGCCCGGGAACTGAGATCGACGCCGTGGTAGTGCCGGTAGCGGCCGGGCGCCAGCGGCAGGTTGACGCTGGTGCCGCAACCCAGGTCCAGGATCGCCGGCCGGGGCGCCCAGGTCTCGATCAGCGACAGCGGCATCTCGCCGTCGGACATGCCGTCGAGATAGCGCCAGAACCCCAACCGGTACTGCGCGTTCCACCACACGCTGTTCATTCTGGGATTGGACCGGATCAGCACCCGGACGGGAATTCGGAACAGATGTGCCACCGCACGGAGGAATGCATTGGTCATGGTGTCACCGACGTTTCTCGACTAGGAATGGCACCGTGGACGTTGCGGGAACGGGCTACCGGGGCGGCGTGTCATCGGGCGACGGCAATTACCCGGTCGCGCCGGTCAGCGCGGGGTCGGCGCCCCGACGGAGGCCGAGCCGGCGCCGGTGCACGTACTCGGCGATGGCCAGCCCGCCGGCACCGACCGCCACCTCGCTGAGCGCGCAGACCAGCCGGCTGGTCAGCACCACCGGGGCGGCCACCGCCACCGGCATCACGGTGGCCAGCCCGACCATCAGCACCGCCTCCCGTACCCCGAGCCCGTCCGGGACGACCATGACCAGCAGCCCGGCCACGGTCGCGGCGGCGAAGCCGGCAACACAGACCAGATAGGAACGCAGCGGCGGGGCACCGGCCGTCACCGCCAGCAGCCACAGGTGGTGCCCGGAGATCACCCAGGACAGCGACTGGGTGGTGATCGCCCGCCGGATACCGACCCGGGACGCGCTGACCTGCGGCGGTGGCCGCCGGAGCAGTCGTGCCGACGCGGCGAGCGCCCGGTTGAGCAGCTCCGGACGGACGAAGAGGGCGACCAGCGGCAGTACGGCGAGCAGCATCCACCCGGCCGTCCCGCCCAGCATCGCCGGCCCGGCGGCGAGCCCGACGGTCATCCCGGTCAGCGCCACCACCGCCCAACTGAGCAGGAAGACCCCGGCCAGCCGGACGGCCCCGACGTTGATCTCCTTGCCCATCCTGAGCAGCACCGGCAGCGCGACGAACCGGCCCGGGACGAACTTGGCGAGGAAACCGACGAAGAACAGCCGGGCGGCGGTCCACCGGTCCACCGCCGCGCCGAGGTCGACGAAGAGCGCCTGCCAGGAGTGGTACCCGAGCAGCAGCCCGACCGAGTTGATCAGCAGCGCGCCGGCCAGTACCAGTCCGACCTGGACCGGGTCGAGCCGTCGCGCCAGCTCCCGTACCGGGGCCCAGTCCTGGTCCCGCAGGAACAGCACCAGCCCGGTGGTGAGCGCCAGCACGAAGACCACGACCAGTAGCTGGTTGAGCCGCCGCCATCCGTCGGGGTGCCGCTGGATCAGCCGCCGGACCCCGTCGACGACCCGCCCCGCGAACCCGATCACACCCGCCGGACCGGTCCCGTCCGTCGGCCGGGTCACCGGGTCGACTCCGGGGACATCGCGGCGACCCGGCCGGTCCGGGACCGGCGGAGCAGCGCCCGGCCCAGCCCGAGCGCCAGCCCGGCGAACTCGGTCAGGTGGGTCAGGAACCGCATCACCGTGGCGAACAGCAGGAAGCCCGGCCCGCGCTGCCGCAGCGCGAAACCCAGCAACGCCCGGTCCGCGACCAGGAAGGCGGCCAGCCCGGCCAGCGGTACGGCCAGCAGCCAGGGCGACCAGCCGGCCAGCGGCAGGCCGGTCACCGCGAGCGCGCTGCCCAGCAACCCGACGACCGACCCGAGGTCGATCCGGTGCGGCGCCCGCCGCTGCGCGGACTCCGGCCCGGCGGGTGTCGGGGCCGGCGCCCAGCGCGCCGCGACGACCGCCCCGGCGTACGTCCGGGCTCGGCGGAAGTGCTCCGACAGGTACGGCCACAGCCGGTCCACGTCGTCGTGCCGGCCCACCACCCGATCGCTGGTACGGATCTCGTACGACGCCGGCAGGCGGGTGCCGAACTCGACGTCCTCCGCGTCGCGCAGCCGTTCGTCGAAGCCGCCGACCAGGGTGAACACCTCCCGGGGTACGGCGGTCAGCGCGAACATGGTGGTCGCGGTGACCCCGACGTCGCGCCGCCGCCAGAAGTGTTCGAAGAGCAGCTTGTAGGACTCCACCGGCCCGTCCGGGAAGAGCGGCGTCAGGTCGTAGATCCCCTGTAGCACCCCGCAGCCGGGGTGCGCCCGCAGTTCCGCGACCGCGCCGGCCAGCGCGTCGGGAGCGAGCGCGATGTCGGAGTCGACGAAGAACAGCAGGTCGCCGCCGGCCCGGTCGGCACCGGCGTTCCGGGCCGCCGAGACGCCCCGGTTCTCCGGGAACGCCAGCACGGTGCAGGGGAACTCGGCCGCGATCTGCCGGGACCGGTCGGTACTCGCGTCGTCGACGACGATCACCTCGGCCGCCGGGCTGGTCTGGGCGTAGATCGCCGTGAGACAGGCCCGGAGAGTCTTTTCCTTGTTGTAGTTCGGAACGATGACCGACACCCGGGACAATTGCGGGCCGACGGTGTTGTCGACTGGGGACAATGCGCCGGGTCACCCCCTTTTCCACTCGTGCCGGTAAACGGTAGCAACCGGCGTGGCGCATTTTCTGGAGCCGGCCTGGATTACCGAGTGCGACGGCGGTGGCCGGCCCGGCGCCGGGCAACGGTAAACAAACCGTAAGTCGCCCTCGGCACAGTGGTCCGGTCGCAGCGCGGCGCGACGGGACACGGCGCCGCGCGCGGCCGGGACCGCCACCGGTGCGGCCGGCAAGCCGAGAGAGGAAAGTACGCCATGGAGCAGCTTCAGAAGCAGGTGCAGGACGTCGCCGACCAACTCGTCGAGTCCGGTGCCGAACGCGGCCTACAGGTCGCCGTCTACCGGCACGGCGCCCCGCTGGTCGACGTGGTGGCCGGGGTGGCCGACGCGACGACCGGCCGGCCGGTCACCCCGGACACCCTGTTCCACGTCACCTCGACCGGTAAGGGCGTCACCGCCACCGTGCTGCACGTCCTGGTCGAGCAGGGCCTGCTCGACTACGACACCCCGATCGCCCGGCTGTGGCCGGAGTTCGGCGCGCACGGCAAGGACGGGGTGACGGTGCGGCACGCGTTGACCCACACGGCGGGCGTACCGGCGCTTCCGGTCGACACCACCGCGGCGGACGTCTGCGACTGGGACCGGATGTGTGCCGTCGTCGCCGGGGCGACCCCGTGGTGGGAGCCGGGCACGAAGACCGGCTACCACCCGCAGTCGTTCGGCTGGCTGCTCGGCGAGGTGGTCCGCCGGGTCACCGGGGAGCCGGTCTCGCGGGTGCTCCGGGACCGGGTCGCCGGGCCGCTCGGCATGGCCGACGAGCTGTTCTTCGGCGTACCGGTGCGGGCGCGGGACCGGGTCGCCAAGCTGGAGGATCCGGCGGGCGCCCCGGAGTTGACCCCGGAGGCGATGGCGGCGATGGCCGAACAGGTGCCGTTCTTCCGGATCGTGGACGGCTGGACCGCGGCGCCACCGGCGGCCCTGCCGACGGCGGCCTACTGCAACCGGCCCGACGTGCTCGGCGCGGACATCCCGGCCGGCGCGGTGCTGACCGCCCGCGCGATCGCCCGGATGTACGCCGCGCTGCTGGCCGAGGTGGACGGCGTCCGGCTCGTTTCCGCCGCCCGACTGTCCGAGGTGACCCGTCCGGCGGTCAGCGGCACCGACGAGATCACCAGCTTCCCCGTCACCCGGGGACTCGGCTACGACATCGGCTTTCCCGGCCCGCTGGACAGCCCGACCCTGTTCGGAATGGCCGGCAGCGGCGGCACCGCCGCGTACGCGGACACCCGGACCGGAATCGTGGTGGCGGTGGCGAAGAACCGGGTGACCGCCGGTGACTACGGCAGCTTCCACCGGATCGCCGAGGTCGTCGCCGCCGCGCTGCCGGCGGACTGATCCGGGGACGGTCCCGGGCCGGCCGTCCACACCGGACTCCGGCCGGCGGCCGGCTTGAGGTGGGCTGCGAGGGCCGGCGTGCGGCCCGGGCTCGGCCGTCCACACCGGGCTGCGGCGACCCGGTCTGTGCCGTTCACAGCGGACTCCGACCGGCCCGGGGCCGGTCGGGTACACCGGACTGCGGCCGGGCCGGCCCGGCTCCCCACCCTGGACGACCGCGATCTTCTCGACCGCCGAGCGGGTCAGCCGGTGGGCGTCGGCAGCGCCCGGTCGAGCAGTTCCCGGAGCTGTTCGGGATCGAGCCGCCGGCCCTGCGCGAAGGCGCTGGCGAAGTCGGCCTCGCCCAGTCCGCTCCGGGCCGTGGCGGTCGCCCGGTCGAGGTCGCCCCGCTCGGCGGGAGTGACCGGTAGCCGCATCGACTCCCGCGCGGAGTCGGCCGCGCCGAGCAGTCGGGCGGCGTCTCCGTACCGGCCGCCGAGCGCGTACGCCCCGGCGAGCCCGGCGAGTGCCTGGGCGGTGTCCCCGGCGGCGCCGAGTTCCCGGGCCACGGCCAGCGCCGCCAGGTGCCGGGCCACGGCGGCGGCCGGATCGCCGCGCAACTCCTCGACGTAGCCGAGTTCACTGAGCACACTCGGCACGTACAGCGGGCGGCCCGTTCCGCTGTCCTGCCGATCGGCCGTGTCGAGCAGACCACGCAGGTGGGTTTCGGCGACGTCGAGGCTGCCCGCCCGGCGGGCCGCGAAGGCGAGCCCCAACTCGGCGAAGACGACCAGCAGCGGTGCGGCCTGCTCGGTGGCCAGCCGCAGGCCGCGCTGGCAGTACTCCCGCGCCTCCTGGTAGGCGCCGCGCTGCATGGCGACCCAGCCGAGCCAGGAGAGCCGGCCGGAGACATCGGCCCAGAGGTCGAGTTCCTCGGCCATCCGCAGCCCGTCGCGGTGCAGTTCGGCGGCCCGGTCGTACTCGCCGGTCAGCCCGGCGTGCGCGCCGAGCCACTCGGTGGCCTGGAGCAGGCCCCACCGGTCGCCGATCTCCCGGAACAGGTCCGCACTGCGCCGGCCGTCCCGGTCGAGCGCGGCGACGTCGCCGGTCACGTGCGCGTGCTTGGCCCGCAGGCCGAGGGTGGCCGCCACGCCCCAGCGGTCGCCGACCGCCTCGAACGCGGCGAGCACCCGGTCGAGCAGCAGACCGGTGTCGGTCACGTCGCCGAGGTCGATCTCGGCGTATCCGAGGAACCATTCGGCCCTGGCCCGGCCGGTCGGATCGTCGAGTTCGGCGTAGCCGCGCATCACCGCCGCGTGCCGGGCCGGCCAGTCCGCGACGTCGCCGCGCAGGAACAGGATGCCGGTGTGCCAGGCCGTCGCCCGGGCCCGGGCCGCCGGGGAGGACCCGCCCGGGAGCAGCAGCGCGGCGCGCAGCGAGCGTTCCGCCTCGGTCAGCCGGCCACGCAGGAACCAGTACCAGGTCAGCGCGTTGACCAGCCGCAGCGCCAGGTCGGGGTCGGGCGCCCGTAGCGTGTTGTCCAGCGCGGCCCGCAGGTTCGCCGCCTCGGCGTCCAGCCGGCGCAGCCAGCGCCGCTGGTCCGGCCCGTACAGTTCGGGCTCGGCCCGTTCGGCCAGCTCTGTGTAGTGCCGCCGGTGCCGGTCGCGGATCCGCCGGACCTCGTCGGCGTCGTGCAGCCGCTCGACGCAGTAGGCGGCCACCGACTCCAGCAGCCGGTAGCGGGGTTCGTCGCCGGCCCGCTCCGTGACCACCACCAGCGAGCGGTCGACCAGCCGGGCCAGCAGTTCGGGTACGTCCTCGGCCGGCTCGCCGTCCGACGCGCAGACCGCCTGCGCGGCGGCCAGGGTGCAGCCGTCGGCGTGCACGGCCAACCGGCGCAGTACCCGGCGTTCGGGATCGGTGAGGAGTTGCCAACTCCAGTCGATCATCGCGAGCAGGGTCTGTTGACGCGGCGGCGCACCCCGGTGACCGGTCGCCAGCAGCCGGAACCGGTCGTCGAGCCCGGCCAGCAGACCGGGTACGCCGAGCGCCCGGACCCGGGTGGCGGCCAGTTCCAGTGCCAGCGGCAACCCGTCCAGCCGCTGGCACAGGGTGGCGACGGCCGGGGCGTTGTCGGCGTCGAGCCGGAACCCGCGCGCGGCGGAGGCGGCCCGGGCCACGAAGAGCCGTACCGCCGGGGAGCGGCGTACCGTCTCGACGTCCGGGGCGTCGGCCGGCCCGGGGACCGTCAGCGGGGGTACCGGCCAGACCACCTCGCCGGCCAGGCCGAGCGGTTCCCGGCTGGTCGCCAGGATCCGCAGCCCCGGTACCGCCCGGAGCAGCCCGCCTGCCAGCTCGGCGACGGACTCGACCAGGTGCTCGCAGTTGTCCAGCACCAGCAGCAGCCGTCGGGTACGCAGGGCCCGGGTGAGCCGGTCGACCTGCGGCTCCGGCCGGCCGGCCGGGGCGGTGTCCCGGACGTCAAGCGCCGCCAGCACCATGTCGGCGAGCGGGTCCAGCACCTCCGGCGCGTCGGGACGGTGCAGCGTGGCGAGTTCGACCAGCCAGGCGCCGTCGTCCTGCTCGGCCCACGGCGCCGCGACCCGGACGGCCAGCCGGGTCTTGCCGACCCCGCCCGGGCCGGTGAGCGTGACCAGCCGCTCGCGCCGCAGCACGGTGCCCAGTTCGGCCACCGCCTCCTCGCGGCCGACCAGGTCGGTGAGCGGGGCCGGCAGGTTGCTCGTCGGCCGGTCCGCAGCACTGGCCGGGGTCGCCGGCCCGGTCAGCTCCGGATCCTGGGTGAGGATCGCCCGATGCAGGTCGACCAGGGCCGGACCGGGGTCCAGGCCCAGCTCCTCGGCAAGATGGTCGCGGAGTTCGTCGTAGCTGCGCAGCGCCTCGGCCTGCCGGCCGGACCGGTACAGCGCCCGCATGTGCAGCCCGCGCAGCCGCTCCCGGGACGGATGCTCGGCCAGCAGGCCGGCGAGTTCGGCGGCGACCGCCGCGTGCTCGCCGAGGGCGATCCGGGCCTCCGACCAGTCTTCCAGGGCGGCGAGCCGCTGCTCCGCCAGTCGCGTGGTGGTGGCCCGGGTGAACGGTTCGTCGGCGAAGTCGGCGAGGGCTGGTCCCCGCCACAGGGCCAGCGCGTCGGCGAGCAGCGCGGCCCGCTTCCCGGGCTCGGCGGTCTCCCGGGCCCGGCCGGTCAACTCGGCGAACCGGTACGCGTCGACCGCCTCGACCCGCAGCGAATAGCCGGGCGGTGGCGACACCACCAGCTCCCGCCCGCCGGGTTCGGCATCCTCCAGCGCCCGACGCAACTGCGAGACCTTCACCGACAGCGCTCCGGCCGGATTGCCCGGCGGGTTGTCGCCCCACAGGTACTCGACCAGCCGGTCGGCCGAGACCGGCCGGCCCTCGTGCACCAGCAGCGCGGCCAGCAGGGCGCGGACCTTCAACCCGGGCACCGGCACGACGGCGCCGTCGGTGGTCCACACCGCCACCGGGCCGAGCACGCCGAACCGCATGGCGGCCAGGATACGACCCCGCCGGATCACCTTCCGGCCGGTCCACCGACGGCCGTAAAGAAACCGTAAGGGGTGCTCCGCAGAGTGGGTGACGTCGACACCGGCGACGGGGCCGGCGGCATCGGATGCCGGGTCGACGACACCTCCGAGGAAAGGGCGGTTCCGTGGGATCTCCGAGAGCACGCGGTGTCGTGGTGGCCGCGATCGTGTCGGCGGCCGTACTGGCCGTACCGGTGGGCGCCGCCGGGTCGGGCGGGTCGCAGGACTGGTCGGCGGCCTGGGCGACCGGCGTGCACCACCCGGTGCCCAGCAACGACTGGGACGGGCCGAACTGGTCGGTCGACGGTTTCAACGGCGAATCGGTACGCCAGGTGGTACGGGTCAGTGCCGGCGGCTCCCGGCTGCGCGTCCGGTTCTCCCACCGGTACGGCAGCCAGCCGCTGCGGCTGACCGGTGCGACGGTCGGCAGTTCCGGTCCGGGCGCCACCGTCCGGCCCGGCACACTGCGACCGCTGACCTTTGGGCACCGGTCGTCGGTGACCGTCCCGGCCGGGGCGGAACTGGTCTCCGATCCGGTGCCGTTCGAGGTCGCGGCGCTGGACCGGGTGACCGTCACGCTCTACTTCGCCGGCTCGACCGGCCCGGCCACCTTCCACCAGGGCGGCCTCACCACCAGTTACCGGGCGGCCGGCGACCGGCGGGCCGACCCGGGCGACGCGGCGTTCGGCGGCGCCACCAGCCACTCGTGGTACTACCTGGCCGGTGTCGACGTGTCCGGCGTACCGCCACGCGCGGCGGGACGGCCCGGCGCCGGTGGTGGTCCCGCCGGTCCGTCCGGTCGGACCGGCGGGTCGCTCGGCGCGACCGGCACGGTGGTGGCGTTCGGCGACTCCCTCACCGACGGCTACGGCACCACCCCCGACGCCGACAACCGCTACCCCGACCGGTTGGCCGAGCGACTCGTCGCCCAGGGGCGCCGGCTGGGCGTGGTCAACGTCGGGATCAACGGCAACAAGCTGCTCGCCGACTCGCCCTGCTACGGCGAGCGGGGGGTGACCCGGTTCCACCGGGACGTACTCGGCCAACCGGGTGTGCGTACGGCGGTCGTCCTGATCGGCACGAACGACATCGGCGGGGGCGGCTTCCCGGACTTCGGCTGCGGCGCCTCGCCCGTGGTGACCGCCGACGAGGTCGTCGACGGGCATCGGGCGCTGGTCCGGGCCGCGCACCGGCAGGGGATCGAGGTCGTCGGTCTGACGATCCCGCCGATGAAGGGGGCGTTCGGCTACGACACCCCGGCGAACGAGGCGGTCCGGGACCGGGTGAACGAGCGGCTCCGGGCCGGTGTCGGGTACGACGCCCTGGTCGACCTGGACCGTCTGCTCGCCGATCCGACGGACCCGGACGCGCTGCGGCCGGAGTACGACGCCGGTGACCGGCTGCACGTCAACGACGCCGGGGCGGAACTGATCGCCGTCGAGGTCGCCCGGGTGCTCCGATGACCGGTCCGACGAGCGAGCCGACCAGCGGCCCGGATCTCGACGCGTACGTCCGGAGCACCTACTCGGCCGCGCACCAGGCGATCATCGGGGTGCTGCGCGACCTGATGGCCGAGACGGCACCGGGTATCCGGGAGGTGGTCTACAACGGGTCGCTCGCCTGGCGGGGTGACCGGATCGTCGCCATCATCAGCCCGAGCAAAACCCACCTCACCTTCGCCTTCGCCCGGGGTGCCGAGTTCACCGACGGGTACGGCCTGCTGGCGGGCGTGGGCAGGACCACCCGGCACGTCAAGCTCAAGAACCCGGACGCGGTGCCGCAGGACGCGCTGCGCGACTACATCCGGCAGGCGGTGGGCCTGGACGGGCGGTGAACCGCGCCGAGCAACCCCGCACGCCCGTCGGGCCAGCCGCACCACCGGCCCGGCGGGCGTCCGGCTGTCGCAGGGGCGGCCACACGTTCCGGAGCAGTCGCCGGCAGTGCGCCGGGAACCACTCGCCGAGCGGCGGGGCGTCCGGCAGTTGGCGGCAGTGTCATGGCCGCTTGCCGACAGTGTGTACGCGCCTGTTCGGCCCGCCCGGCGGCGCCGTACCGTCGTCCGGCCGGACCACCGGACCGGTGCGCCCGAAGCCACTCGGGCACCCGGTTTGTCCACCTCGGACGGTCGGCGACGGCGCCACTCGATCGGCTCGGGTACGGCCACGGAAAGCGCCCAGGACAATCCGACCGTACGACGGGACGCGCCGTCGTACCCGGGAATGATTGGCGCCAATAACCGGCGTATCTCATCCCGTGGTGGGCGACAAATGACGAGACAGTGGGAAGGCACCGAACCACCCCGCGCCGCTGCCGTGGCCCGGCTCCTCGGCGTACTCAGCGCGATCGGTGTGTTCGTCATCTACCTGGCCGGCCTGGCGGTCTCCTACCGGGCCGCGGGCGGCCTCAGCGTCGAGGTCTCCGACTCACCGGCCTGGCTCTATCCCGTCGTCGTGGTCGGTCTGGTGATCGTGGGCAGCCTCGGACTGGTCGCGGCCACCATCGACCCGCAACGCTCCTCCCGGCTCTATCCCTGGATCCTGGTCGCCATCGGCACGATCACGCAGATCGTCTTCGGCCTCGTACTGACCAAGCAGTCGCTCGACCCGCGCAACATCGCGGTGATCGTGCTGCCGCCGTTCACCGCCGCGCTCTCCATCGCGGAGTTCGCCCGCGAACTGCGCAACCTGCTCCGCCCCCAGCCCTGACCGCCCGCCCGCTCGATCGGTCGCGTTGTGCCGCCCTCCCGCCCAGTTTGTCCGGCCAGGGCAGCCGCTCGGCGTCGCCGATCCGGATGTCGGCGGCGGGCACCCGGGACCGGGCCAGCGCCACCATGCCACTCGGCGTCAGCCCGACTCATGCACCGCCGCGATACCCGGCGACGCCGCCCGGAGGGGCCTCTTCCGCCCCGCCGGCCGGTACCCGGGGGATGTCCACCCGGCTCAGTCGTCCCGTTGGCCGATCTCGCGGTCCCGGCGTACCGTCGCCTTGCGGCCCTTGATGGTGCTCTGCCGGAGCCGGGTGATCACCTCGTTCGCCGCCGACCTCGGCACCTCGACCAGGGAGAACCGGTCGGCGATCTCGATCGAGCCGATCTCCCGACCGCTGACCCGGGTCTCCCCGGTGATCGCACCGACCAGGTCCTGCGGGCGGATCCCGGCCCGCCGGCCGACCCCGATGAACAGGCAGGCCATGTCGCCGGAGCGGGGCCGGCCGCCGCGCCGGTCGTCCCGACCGGCGTCCCGGCCGCCGTCGCGCCGGGGCCGGCCGTCCCGCTCGGTCCGGAACGCGAGCTGCGGGATGTCCTCCTCCTCGTCGACCGGGCCGCCGGCCGACTCGTGCGCCAGCTTGACCGCTGCCAGCGCCACCTCCATCACGTCGAACTCGTCGGTGAGGGTCTCCACGATCACCCGGAACGGGTCGAGGTCGTCCTCCAGCAGGCTCTCGTGCAGCGCGGCTCGGGTCATCTCCAGCCGCCGTGTCCGCAGGTCGGCCACCGTGGGGATCTTGTCGACGAAGATCCGCTGTCCGGTGGTCCGCTCGATCGTCTTGAGCATCCGGTGCTCCCGGGGCTCGGCCAGGGTGATCGCCACACCCTGCCGGCCGGCCCGGCCGACCCGCCCGATCCGGTGCACGTACGACTCCGGCGCCGACGGCACGTCGTAGTTGACCACGTGCGTGAGCTGCTCGATGTCCAGCCCACGGGCGGCCACGTCGGTCGCCACCAGCAGGTCGGCGGTGCCGGCCCGGAGCCGGCCCATCACCCGGTCCCGCTGTTCCTGGGTCATGCCGCCGTGCAGCGCCTCGGCCCGGTAGCCGCGACCGTTCATCGTCTCGGTGAGCCGGTCGACCTCCTCCCGGGAGCGGCAGAAGACGATCGCGGCGGTCGGCGCCTCGACGTCGAGTACCCGGCCGAGCGCGGCCGGCTTGTGCGCCCGGGCGACCACGTACGCGGTCTGCCGGACCAGCGGGGCGGTGCCGGTGGGCGCGGGCTGCCGGCCGATCTCGATCCGGGCGGGATCGCTCAGGTACTGCCGGGCCATCCCGTCGATCCGGGCCGGCATCGTCGCGGAGAAGAGGACCGTCTGGCGCTGCTCGGGTACGTGTTGCAGGATCGTCTCGATGTCCTCGGCGAACCCCATGTCGAGCATCTCGTCCGCCTCGTCGAGTACCACGGTCGCGAGGCTGTCCAGCCGCAGGGTGTCCCGGGCGATGTGGTCCAGCGCCCGTCCGGGAGTGGCCACCACCACGTCCACCCCGCCGTCGAGTGCCCGCAGTTGCCGGGCGATCGGCTGACCGCCGTAGATCGGCAGCACCCGTACGCCGAGGTCGCGGCCGTACCGGTGGATCGCCTCGGAGACCTGCACGGCCAGCTCGCGGGTCGGCACCAGGATCAGCGCGGTCGGCGCACCGGAGCTTCGGTCCGCCGGCAGCCGGTGCAGCAGCGGAAGCGCGAACGCGGCCGTCTTGCCGGTCCCGGTGGCGGCCTGGCCGAGCAGGTCCCGGCCGGCCAGCAGGGGCGGGATGGCGGCCCGTTGGATGGCGGTCGGCTCCTCGTAGCCCAGCGTGCCGAGCGCGTCCAGGAGTTCGGTCCGCAGCCCGAGGTCGGCGAAGGTGGCGGCGTCGTCGGGGTCGTTCGGGCTCGTGCTGACCGGCGGAGCGGGCGGTGCGCTTTCGGAACTCATGCCCATCAGCTTTTCACCACGCCCGAACGGGCGACGCGGCGACCGGCGATCCGGCGGGTCCGCCGGGCTTGGTAGCCCGGGGTGCCGAGGAGGTGACCGCCCTTCCGGTATCGACGGAGGTTGCCGCCCGGCCGGTTGCGGCGAGTCGGGTCCGACCGGGCGGTCCGCAGCGGTCGGGATGGCCGGGCGGCGTTGACGAGGCGTACCATAGTCGGGATAGTATCTGCATCGTGAATGCAGAAAGTTTCGGATTCGCGCTGGCCGGCGCGGCCGTGGTGGTGACCGGGGCCGGCTCCGGCATCGGCGCGGCCCTGGCCACCCGGTTCGCTGCCGACGGCGCCCGGGTGCTCGTCAACGACCTCGACGGCGACGCGGCCCGGTCGGTCGCGACCCGGATCGGCGGGGAGGTCTTCCCCGCCGACGTGGCCGATCCGGCCGAGGTCGCCGCGCTGGTCCGGCACGCCCGGGAGCGGTTCGGCCGGATCGACCTGTTCTGCGCCAACGCCGGAGTGCCCGGCACCGGCGGGCTGGACGCCCCCGACGAGACCTGGGAGCACGCCTGGCGGGTCAACACCATGTCCCACGTGTACGCCGCCCGCGAACTGCTGCCGGACTGGCTGGCCGCCGGGCGTGGCCGGCTGCTCGTCACCGCCTCGGCGGCCGGCCTGCTCACCCTGCTCGGCGCCGCGCCGTACTCGGTCTCCAAGCACGGGGCGCTGGCCTTCGCCGAGTGGCTGCGGGCCAGCTACGCACACCGGGGCGTCGTCGTGCAGGCGCTCTGCCCGCAGGGCGTCCGCACCCCGATGCTGGAGCAGGGCGAGGGGCCGGGCGCCGCCCTGCTGGCCGCCGGAGCGGTCACTCCGGAGCAGGTCGCCGAGCTGGTGGTGGCGGCGCTGGCCGACGACCGGTTCCTGGTGCTGCCGCATCCGGAGGTGGCGACGTACTACACCCGGCGGGCCGCCGACCCGGACCGCTGGCTGCACGGGATGAACCGGGTGCAGCGGGATCTCGAAGGGTCGGCCGATGACTGACCGGTTCGGCGCCACCGGGGCGGAGCCGCCGGCCCGGGTCGACGGGCGCAACGCCCGGGCGGAACGCTCCCGGGCGGCGATCGTCGAGGCGCACCTCGCCCTGATCGGCGAGGGCGACCCGCGGCCGACCGGGGAACGGATCGCCGAGCGGGCCGGGGTGTCGCTGCGGACACTGTGGACGAATTTCAAGGACATGGAGACACTTTTCGAGGCCAGCGGCGAGCAGGTGCTCCGGCAGCAGGACGCGGCGTACCGGCCGATCTCCCCGACGCTGCCGCTGGCCCGACGGGTCGACGCGTACTGCCGGCAGCGGGCCCGGCTGCTCCAGTTGATCGCGCCGGCCGCCCGCGCCGCCCAGATGCGCGAGCCGGTCTCCGCCACGCTGCACCGCAACCGCCGCAAGCACGTCGACCGGGTACGTGCCGAGGTCGAGGAGCTGTTCGCCGACGAACTCGACCGGGCCGGGGCCGGTCGGGAACAGTTGGTGCACGCCCTGGTCGCCACCAGCATGTGGCCGAGCTGGTCGATGCTGCGCGACGGCCTCGGGCTGGGCGTGGACCAGGCCCGCGCGGTGATGACCCGCACCGTCGCCGCGCTGCTGGCCGACCCCGGCACCTACTGACCGGCGTACGCTCGCGGCCTGGCCGCCCGGTGACGGGGCACCGGACGGCCGTCGCCCGCGTCAGAGCCGGTAGAGGCGCGTCAGAGCCGGTAGAAGTCCGTGTAGTGGTTCGGGGTGAACCAGGTCGCCCCGGTGGCCTTGTTGACCACGATCCGGTACGCGTCCCGGGCCGCACCCCGGTTGCGGGGGTAGACGTCGTACTCGTAGTAGGTGGCGTTCGTCGGCAACTGGCCCTCGCGGTTGAAGTGCTGCCCACCGGCGTAGTTGTAGAGCCCGCCGCTCCAGGAGTACCAGTTCCGTGCGGTGGGGAAGCCCCGGCTGGCCCAGCCGCTGCGGGCCGTCCGGGCGTCCGCGCAGCGGGCGATGGTGCAGGAGCTGTAGACGGCGGCCGAGGCGGAGTCGGTCTGGGTCGGGGCGACGACCGCCGGGCCGACCAACAGGCCGGCGACCAGGACGGCCAGCGTCGCGAAGGTGGTCAGGAACCGCCGGGCCCGGGCCGGGGTGGCCGGAAGCGGACGGGGGGTCCAGTGCGCAGTGGCGGGTACGGCCAAGGTGTCCTCCTGTTCGGACGGAGCCCGCGGGGTGTGCGGGTCGGCTCCATCCTCGACAGTCGGAGCCGCCGCCGGTAGGGGGTGGCGGTGAAGTTAATCGATGCGCCACCGGCTGTTCCCGCCGAAGATCACTACTCTCCTCGGCGGAAACCACACAAACGGAGATCCCTGTCGGTTTGGGTCCGGACTCGTCCGTCCTGGTGCAGGCTGCCCGGGTTGACGGACCTCCCGGACCATGCCTGTCACCACGGGCGGTATGTCTCGGATCATGCCGGCCCGGGTCGCGCAGATGACCGAACTGTTACAGCCGGATGTTGACGGACCACAAGAACGGGCGTAAACAGAAAGCAAGCAAAAACGATCGGGCGGGAGATCTCACGGATGTACGCCGAGGAACGTCAGCAGGAGATCCTGCGTCTGGCCCGGGAGGCGGGCCGGGTCGACGTGATGGCGCTGGCCGAGGGCATGAACGTGACCGCGGAGACGATCCGCCGGGACCTGACCGTGCTGGAGCGGGCCGGAGTGCTCCGCCGGGTGCACGGCGGGGCGATCCCGGTGGAGCGGATCGGGTTCGAGCCCGCACTCGCCGCCCGGGACGCCGTACTGATCGACGAGAAGGAGCGGATCGCCAAGGCGGCACTGGCCGAACTGCCCGACGAGGGCGCCGTCATCCTCGACGCCGGCACCACCACCGCCCGGCTGGCCCAGCTCCTGCCCGCCGACCGCGAACTGACCGTGGTGGTCAACTCCCCGGTGCTGGCCGCCGCGCTCGGCCTGAAGCCCAACCTCACGGTGCTGCTGCTCGGCGGCCGGCTGCGCGGCAAGACGCTGGCCACGGTGGACGACTGGGCGCTGCGACCGCTCGCCGAGCTGTACGTCGACGTCGCCTTCATGGGCGCCAACGGCTGCTCGGTGGAGCGCGGGATGACCACGCCGGACCCGGCCGAGGCGGCGGTGAAGCGGGCGATGATCAGCGCCGCCCGCCGGGTGGTGCTGCTCGCCGACCACACCAAGATCGGCAACGACTACCTGGCCCGGTTCGGCACCCTGGCCGACCTCGACCTGCTGATCACGGACAGCGGGCTGGACGAGGAACTCGCCGACGACGTGGAGGCGGCCGGCGTACGGGTGGTGCGGGCATGATCCTCACGGTCACGCTCAACCCCAGCCTGGACCGGGCGATGGAGATCGACAGGCTGGCCCGGGGCGAGGTGATCCGGGCCGCCTCCGCACACCTCGACCCGGGCGGCAAGGGCGTCAACGTCTCCCGGGCACTGCTCGCCAACGGGGTACCGTCCCGGGCGGTGCTGCCGGTCGGCGGCGAGGAGGGCGCCCAGCTCGTCCGGCTGTTGGAGAGCGAGGGCGTCGAACTGCTGGTGGTGCCGATCGCCGGGCGTACCCGGTCGAACATCACCCTCGCCGAGCCGGACGGCACGGTCACCAAGATCAATGAGTCCGGCCCGGTGCTTACCGGCCCGGAGTTCGCCGAGGTGACCCGGGCGGTGCTGGCGGCGGCCGACTCGGCCGACTGGGTGGTGGCCTGCGGCAGCGTGCCGCCGGGACTGCCGGTGGCGGCCTTCGGCGACCTCTGCGCCCGGCTGGTCGACGCCGGGGTGCGGCTCGCGGTCGACACCAGCGGACCGGCGCTGCGGGCCGCCGCCGAGGCCGGGGTGGCACTGGTCAAGCCGAACCGGGAGGAGTTGGCCGAGGCGGTCGGCGCCCCGCTGCGGTCCCTCGGTGACGTGGTCGACGCCGCCGCCCAGGTCCGCACCTGGGGCGCCGGCACCGTACTGGCCAGCCTCGGCGCCGACGGCGCGGTACTTGTCGACGCCAAGGGCGTGGTCACCGGCGAGTCGCCGGTGGCGCAGCCGAAGAGCACGGTCGGGGCCGGCGACGCGCTGCTGGCCGGTTTCCTGGCCGCCGGCGCGCGCGGCCCGGACGCCCTCGCCGAGGGGCTCGCCTGGGGCGCGGCGGCGGTCAGCCTGCCGGGCAGCCGGATGCCCGGTCCCGCCGACCTGCTCCGGAACACCGTCCGAGTCCACCCCCGGCCGGACCTGGTCCGGCCACTGCTGCCACAGGGCTGAGCCGGTCATGTCAGGCAGTCAGCGACAGCACCCCGAACGTCGGCCGACCCCTGAGGCCGACGGCATGACATTCGAACCCGGCCGCGTTCGGTAACGCGGGCCATACTCTGCGAAGGAGTCCCCCTCATGGCCATGTCATACACACCGCAGGTCCAGGGCAGCGGCTTCAAAGCCCAGGTCCAGCGGATCGGCGGTCACCTGGCCGGAATGGTCATGCCCAACATCGGGGCGTTCATCGCCTGGGGCCTGATCACGGCGCTCTTCATCCCGACCGGCTGGCTGCCCAACGAGGACTTCGCCAAGCTGGTCGACCCGATGATCTTCAGCCTGCTGCCGATCCTGATCGGTTACACCGGCGGCCGGATCGTGCATGGCCAGCGCGGCGCGGTGGTCGGTGCGGTGGCCACGGTCGGCATGATCGTCGGCGCGGAGATCCCGATGTTCCTCGGCGCCATGATCATGGGTCCGGCCGCCGCGTACCTGATCAAGCTCTTCGACAAGCTGGTCGAGGACCGGATCCGCCCCGGCTTCGAGATGCTGGTCGACAACTTCTCCGCCGGCATCGTCGGCGGCGCGATGGCGCTGTTCGGCGTCTGGGGCGCCGGCCCGGTCGTCGGCCGGCTCAGCGACTGGGCCGGCAGCGGAGTGGACTGGCTGATCGGGCAGAACCTGCTGCCCGTCGCCTCCGTACTCGTCGAACCGGCCAAGGTGCTGTTCCTGAACAACGCGATCAACCACGGCGTACTGTCGCCGCTGGCGGTGGCGCAGGCGCAGGAGACCGGCAAGTCGATCCTGTTCATGATCGAGTCGAACCCCGGCCCGGGGCTCGGCCTGCTGCTCGCCTTCTTCCTCTTCGGACCCCGCTCGCTGCGGCCCAGCGTGCCGGCGGCCGGCATCATCCACTTTCTCGGCGGCATCCACGAGATCTACTTCCCGTACGTGCTGATGAAGCCGCGACTGATCCTCGCCACCATCGCCGGTGGGGCCGCCGGGGTCGGCACCTTCATGGTCACCGGCGCCGGACTCGTCGCCACCCCCTCGCCGGGCAGCATCTTCGCCTACGCGGCGGTCACTCCGAGGGGCGGCTGGTTCGGCATGGTGCTCGGCGTACTGGTCGCCACCGTGGTCTCCTTCGTGGTCGCCTCGGCGCTGCTCGGCTTCGGCAAGCTGAACGGGGAGCCGAAGGCCGACGAGGACGCCGCGGCCGAGACCGACGACCCGACCTCGACCGGCCCCGCGACCGCCGAGCCGACGACCGGGACCCGGGACCGCGAGACCAGCCCGGCCGTGGCCCGCTCCGCCACCGCCGAGGGCTGACCAGACCAGCGTACGAACGGAAGGGGTACTGCCATGGGCAGCATCAACGGTAAGGACATCCACAAGGTCGTGGTTGCCTGCGACGCCGGGATGGGCAGCAGCGTCATGCTCGCCAGCCAACTTCGCAAGCAGCTCAAGAAGTTCTCGGTCACGGTGGAACACACCCCGGTCAACTCCATCCCGGGCGACGCCGATGTGGTGATCACCCACAACGGGCTGGCCGCCCGGGCCCGGGCCGCCGCACCCGACAAGGTCGTGGTGCCGTTCCAGGTCTTCCTCGGCGACCCGGCGGTGACCGCCGTGGTCAAGGCGATCGAGTCGGGTGGTGAGGTCAGTGGCTGAGTTGACCGGCGACCTGCTCGACCGGCGGGCGATCCGGCTCGCCGAGGAGGCCGCCGACCGCGACGAGGCGATCCGGCGCTGCGGCGAGGCGCTGGTCGACACCGGAGCGGTGCATCCCGGGTACGTCGAGACGATGCTCGCCCGCGAGCGCTCGGTCTCCACGTACGTGGGGGAGGGGGTGGCCATCCCGCACGGCACCCTCGCCGGCAAGGACCTGGTGCACCGGGACGCGCTCGCGGTGCTCCGGTTTCCCGCCGGAGTCGACTGGGGCGGCCAGCCGGTCACCGTCTGCGTGGCGATCGCCGCCCGTGGCGACGGCCACGTCGAGCTGCTGGCCAGCCTCGCCGAGATCCTGCTCGACGCCGACCGGGCCCGTGCGCTGCGCGAGGCCACCGAACCCGAAGACGTGCTGGCACTGCTGGTGCCGGCGCCGGAGGACAGCAACCGATGAAGGCCGTTCGATTCCACGCACCCGGTGACGTACGCATCGAGGACGTGCCCGAGCCCACTCCGGGGCCCGGCGACGTCAAGATCCGGGTACGCAACTGTTCCACCTGCGGTACCGACGTCAAGATCTCGAAGTTCGGGCACCACCACATCCACCCGCCCCGGGTGATGGGGCACGAGATCGCCGGTGAGGTGGTGGAGACCGGGTCCGAGGTGACCGGCTGGGCGCCCGGCGACCGGGTACAGGTGATCGCGGCGATCCCGTGCGGCACCTGCGCCGAGTGCCGGCGGGGCCGGATGACCGTCTGCCCCAATCAGGAGTCGATGGGCTACCACTACGAGGGCGGCTTCGCGCAATACCTGGTCGTGCCGGCGAAGGTGCTGGCGGTGGACGGGCTGAACCGGATTCCGGACGGGGTCGGTTTCGCCGAGGCGTCGGTGGCCGAGCCGCTGGCCTGCGTACTCAACGGACAGGAGTTGGCGCTGGTCGGCGACGGCGACGACGTGGTGGTGATCGGCTCCGGCCCGATCGGCTGCCTGCACGTCCGGCTGGCCCGGGCCCGGGGCGCCGCCCGGGTCTTCCTGGTCGAGTTGAACCGCGACCGGCTGGAGATGGCCGCCGCACTGGTGCATCCGGACGCGGCGATCTGCGGCTCCGAGGTGGACCCGGTCGACGAGGTGCTGAAGCTGACCGACGGGCGCGGAGCCGACGTGGTGATCACGGCGGCGGCCTCCGGCGCGGCCCAGGAGCAGGCGGTGCAGATGGCTGCCCGGCAGGGTCGGATCAGCCTCTTCGGCGGCCTGCCCAAGGACAACCCGATCATCTCGCTCGACTCCAACCTGGTGCACTACCGCGAGCTGATGCTGGTCGGCGCCAACGGCTCCAGCCCGGTGCACAACGCCGAGGCGCTCCGCCTGATCGCCACCGGCGCGGTGCCGGTGTCCGATCTGATCACCCACCGGCTTCCGCTGGACCAGGCGATCGACGCCTTCGGCGTGGTCGCCCGGGGCGAGGCCATCAAGGTCACGATCGAACCCTGAGAGGGAGGCTCCCATGGCTACCCGTACGGTCACCGTCGGTTCCGCCAGCGGCCTGCACGCCCGCCCGGCGGCGCTCTTCGTCGCGGCGGCGGGGGCGGCACCGGTCCGGGTCACCATCCGGACCGGTGAGAAGCGGGCGGTACCGGCGAACAGCATGCTGTCGGTGCTCTCGCTCGGCGCCAAGCAGGGCACCGAGGTGGTACTCGAGGCCGACGGCGAGGGCGCCGAGGCCACCTTGGACAGCCTCGCCGACCTGCTCGCCCGGGACCTGGACGCGGAGGAGCCGGCCGATGTCTGAGCCGGCCGGACCGGCGCCGCTGCACGGGATCGGGGTCAGCCCGGGGCTCGCCGGAGGTCCGGTGCTCCGGGTCGCCCCGGTGCCGCCGCTGCCCGCACCGGTGCCGGTGACCGATCCCGACGCCGAGGCCGATCGGGCGGTGGCGGCGCTGCGCGAGGTGGTCGCCGAACTGACCCGCCGGGCCGACCGGTCCGGGGAGAAGACCCTGGTCGACGTACTCCGGGCGCAGGCCATGATGGCCGACGACCCGGTGCTGCTGGACGCCGTACGCGAGCACGTGCTGGCCGGGACGGACGCACCGCACGCCGTCGACGCCGCCTTCGCGACCCACCGGGCGGCGTTCGAGGCGGCCGGCGGGTACCTGGCCGAGCGGGTCGCCGACCTGGACGACCTGCGCGACCGGGCGGTGGCGGTCTGCCTCGGCCGGCCGATGCCCGGAGTGCCCTCGCCGGGGCACCGGTACGTGCTCACCGCCTGGGACCTGGCCCCGGCCGACACCGTCGACCTGGATCCGGAGCAGGTCGTCGCACTGGTCACCGAGTCCGGCGGCCCGACCAGCCACACCGCGATCCTGGCCCGCGCGCTCGGGCTGCCCGCAGTGGTCGCCTGTTCCGGCGCCCGCGACCTGGTCGACGGCACGGTCGTGCTGGTCGACGGCACCACCGGGGCGGTCCGGGTCGACGTGGACCCGGACGAGCTGGCCGCCGCCGAGACGGCCGAGCGGGAGCGGCGCACGGCGGTGGCGGCGACCTCCGGCCCGGGGCGGACGGCCGACGGGCACCCGGTCGCACTGCTGGCCAATATCGGCGCGGCTCGGGACCTGGCGGCGGCCGACGGCGCCGAGGGAGTCGGGCTGTTCCGCACCGAACTGCTCTTCCTGGACCGGACCCGGGAGCCGGAGCTGGCCGAGCAGGCCGAGGCATACCGAGAGGTCTTCGCGGCTCTCGCCGGGCGACGGGTGGTGATCCGGACCCTGGACGCGGGCGCCGACAAGCCGTTGCCGTTCCTGCACCAGACCGACGAGCCGAACCCGGCCCTCGGGGTACGCGGCCTGCGGCTGGTCCGGGAACGACCGGAGCTGCTGCGTACCCAGTTGGCGGCGATCGCCCGGGCGGCCGAACAGACCGGGGCGGACGTCTGGGTGATGGCGCCGATGGTGGCCACCCGGGCCGAGGCGGCACAGTTCGCCGACGCGGTACACGAGGCGGGGCTGCCGAAGGCCGGGGTGATGGTCGAGGTGCCGGCGGCGGCGCTGCGCGCCGGTCAACTGCTGGAGGTCGTCGACTTCCTGAGCATCGGCACCAACGACCTCAGCCAGTACACCTTCGCCGCCGACCGGCAGTCGGGCGTACTGGCCGAACTGCTGGACCCGTGGCAGCCGGCGCTGCTGCGCCTGATCGCCGAGGTGGGTACGGCTGGCCGCGCCGCTGGCAAGCCGGTCGGGGTCTGCGGCGAGGCGGCGGCCGACCCGCTGCTCGCCCCGGTCCTGGTCGGCCTCGGGATGACCAGCCTCTCCATGTCGGGCCGGTCGCTGGCCCCGGTCCGGGCGGCGCTCGCCGCACGGACGTACGCCGACTGCGAGCGGCTGGCCCGGCTGGCCCTGGCCGCCGACGACGCCGAGCGGGCCCGCAAGGCCGTCGCCTGACGGGTCCCGCGAGGTCACCTGTCGGGGCCGGGCAGTTGTTCCCGGCCCCGAAGAATCGTCCGGCACCGACTGTCCGAGACGCGAGTCGGCCCACGCCAGCGTGCTGGCGTGGGCCGCTGCGTGGGGGTCCGCCGGGTTCCGGCGGCCGTTCTCATCCGGCGGGCGGGAAGGGGTCGTCGCGGTAGGTGTGCTCGGTCTCGATCTGGCCGTCCTGCTTGTGTACGACGAGCTGGCTCGGCTGGTTCGCCTTGGCCGCGTCGCGGCCGGCGCCGAGCGCGGTCTCCTTGGTGTCGTAGTGGCCGACCACCGTCGACCCGTGCTCCACCTTCCAGCCGTTGGCCTCGGGAACGACGTGGTATTCGGTTCGGGCCGTCATGCTGCTCCTCCTGCTCGATTGTCCGTTGTTCGAGCTCTACCCAGGGCGGGGCATCGGAAACCACGAATCCTCGGCGCTGCGGATCGGCGTGGGTTGACATGCAGCCAATTGGCTGCCTATTGTTCAGGCAACCAGTTGGCTGCATGTTAGGGGGATGGTCGGGATGGACGAGGTGTTCAAGGCGCTGGCCGACGGCAGCCGCCGCCGGCTGCTGGACAGCCTGAACACCCGTAACGGGCAGAGCCTGCGGGAGCTGTGCACCGAACTCGCGATGACCCGGCAGTCCGTCAGCAAGCACCTGGCGGTGCTGGAGGCGGCCAACCTGGTCACCACGCTCTGGCGGGGCCGGGAGAAGCTGCACTACCTCAACGCCGAGCCGATCAACGCCATTGCGGACCGCTGGATCAACCAGTACGACCAGGGGCGGGTGCACGCACTCGCCGACCTCAAGAGGGCATTGGAGCAGGAACCGATGGGCGAGCGCGAATTCGTCTACACCAGCTACATCAACACCACCCCGGAACGCCTCTGGCAGGCGCTCACCGATCCCGCGTTCACGGAGCGGTACTGGGGAGTCACCTTCGACACCGACTGGCGGGTCGGCTCGGAGATGGCCTGGTTGCACAACGGCGTACGGATCGCCGACCCGGAGCAGGTCGTGCTGGAGGCGGAGCCGTACCGTCGGCTGTCGTACTCCTGGCACAGCTTCACGCCGGAGTTCGCCAGGGCGTACGAGATGGATCCGGCCGAGGTGGCCAAGTTGGCCGACGAGCCGCGCAGCAAGGTGAGCTTCGAGATCGAACCGCGCGGCCGGGCGGTGCGGCTGATCGTCGTACACGAGGGGTTCGCGCCGGGCAGCCCGCTGCTGGAGACCGTCAGCGAGGGCTGGGCCGAGCTGCTCTCCAGCCTGAAGACGCTGCTGGAGACCGGCGAGCCGCTGCCGCAGGCCGAGCCGGCGGCGACCGCCTCGGCGGCCGACTGACCCCGGGCGGCGCGGGGTGTCGAACGGGGATTCCGTTCGACACCTGCCCGCGCCGCCCGGACGGCGGCGGATCGACGCGGCCTCAGTACCGCCGCAGCACCCGCTTGTCGGCGTCGAGGTCGTGGTCCAGCTTGATCACGATGAACTCGTTGTCGTCCGGCTGCCCCGGCGTACGACCGTTGGAGGACGGGAAGTTGTTGTCGTTCAGCACCGCCAGGGTGCGGTCGTCGAGGATGACGACGTCCTCGATGGTCTGGAACGGGAAGGTGAACGTCTTGCCGAAGCCACCCACCCGCTTCGGGTTCGCGATGTCCATCA
This sequence comes from Plantactinospora endophytica, assembly GCF_016862915.1. Classification (GTDB taxonomy): domain Bacteria; phylum Actinomycetota; class Actinomycetes; order Mycobacteriales; family Micromonosporaceae; genus Plantactinospora; species Plantactinospora endophytica. Next base: position 53,869 of record NZ_BONW01000008.1, read on the forward strand.
GGTCGGCGACCAGGGTCTTGTCGAGTTGGCCGTCGCGGTTGCGGTCCCGCCGGTCGGCCAGGTAGATCTTCTTGACCTTGGCCGTCGCCCCCTCGCCGTTGTCCCGCTCGATGATCAGGAAACGGTCCTTGTCGACCGCGATCGCGTCGCCGATCGCGTTGCCCGGGGCGTCGAGCAGGTACGTCCAGCGCCGCCCGGTGTAGGCGTTCGTGGCGATGTCGAACTCGTTGAACCGCAGCGTCCCGGGGGCGTCACCGGCGACCGTACCCTCCAGCAGCGGATAGAGCGTACGGCCGTCGGGGGACTGCGCCATGCCCTCGAAACCCTTGCTGCTGTTCAGGTTGGCCGCCGTCCCGCCACGGGTCGCGTTCTCCGGGGCGAAGACCCCCGGCAGCGGCACCGGCGCCGCGAGCAGCCGGCCGGCCCGGTCGAAGTGCAGCAGCCACGGCCCGAACTCGTCCCCGATCCAGTACGTCCCGTCGGCGGTCCGGCTGATCGACTCGACGTCGAAGTCCGAACCGGTGAGTACCCGGTCCGGGCGGGTCAGCGGAAACGGCACCTTGCCGTCCGGGTCGGTGAGGGTGATCCCGCCGAGCAGGTCGACCTCACCGGAGTCGAAGTCGGGGCCGACCCGCTGGATCCGGAGCAGGAAGTCCGCGCTGTTGGCCTTGTTGCCGAACCCGTTGTCGGACAGTACGTCGAACGTGCCGTCGCTGTTGCGTAGTACGCCGCTGAAGCCCTGCACCGGCTGGTCGGCGAAGGGCGGGACGACGCCGTTGGTGGGCGTACCGCCGAGCAGGGACCCGGCCGGCTCACTGCCCGGGACGAACGTCTCGGCCGGCAGCGCGGCGAACTTCAGCAACTCGGCGCGGTCCCAGGTGCCCCGGTCGGTGGCGAAGGCCACCCCGGGCACGGTGATCGCCAGTGCGGCCACCGCGACCCCCATGCCGACCCGCTTGATCATTCCCATCGGTCCTTCTTTCGTAGCCGGATCTCGCCAGGAGGCTAGGTGTGGCCGGTTAATGCGGGCTGTCCACGAGGCGCTGATTACCGAAACGGTCTGCGGGCCGCCCGGTCGGTACCCTTTACGCAGTTCAACCGCGAGACGGGTGCGGCGCGGACGGCGACCGGGCCCGGCGACCGGCCCGGTTCACCAGGAGATCAACTGTTGTGTCCAGCACCTCCGAGCACCCGGCACGCCCGTCCGATCCGGCCCCCTCGGGCACGCCGGCACCCCCGACGGAACTGAGAGATCCGACGAGTGGGCGGCGGCGGGCGCTGCGCGCCGACTGCGAGCGCTGTTTCGGGCTGTGCTGCGTGGTCCCGGCCTTCGCCGCGTCGTCGGACTTCGCCATCGACAAGCCCGCCGGCCGGGCCTGCCCCAACCTCCGCGCCGACTTCCGCTGCGGCATCCACCGCGACCTGCGGGAGCGCGGCTTCGCCGGCTGTACGGTCTTCGACTGCTTCGGCGCCGGTCAGCAGGTCGCCCAGGTCACCTACCGGGGACGAGACTGGCGGACCAGTCCGGAGATCGCGGCGTCGATGGTCGAGGTGTTCCCGGTCGTGCGGCAGCTCCACGAACTGCTCTGGTATCTGACCGAGGCCCTGGCGCTGCGCCCGGCCGAGCCCCTGCACACCGAACTGGCCGCCGCCCGGGTCGCCACCGAACGGCTCGCCGACGGTGATCCGCAGTCGCTCGTCGTACTCGATGTCGCGGCCCATCGCCGCGACGTCAACGAGCTGCTGCTGCGGGCCAGCGAGCAGGCGCGGGCGCGGGCCGGACGGAAGGGGAGCGACCGGCGGGGCGCCGAGCTGATCGGCGCCGACCTGCGCGGAGCCGACCTGGCCGGCGCCAACCTGCGGGGGGCGTACCTGATCGGCGCCGACCTGCGCGGCGTCGACCTGACCATGGCCGACCTGACCGGGGCGGACCTGCGCGGTGCCGACCTGCGCGGCGCCGACCTGACCGGCAGCATCTTCCTCACCCAGGCCCAGGTCGACGCGGCCAACGGGGACGTCCGGACCGGTCTGCCACCGGCCCTGCGGCACCCGGCGCACTGGCGCCTGACGATCACCCCGACCCGTCACCAGCCCGCCCCGCGACGCCGCCCGGCCGGCAAACCCCGCCGTCGTTAGCCCCGCCGCGCGCCCACGGCGCGGTCGCGCCCGCCGCCCAGCGCGGCGCGTTCGCGCCCGCCGCCCGCCCACGATGCCGCCGTCCTGCCACGGCGCGGCTCCGGGCAGATCCACCCGACCTGTCGCGGCTGCCGCTGCGACAGGTCGTCAGGATCCGACGGCGGATCGAGGAGCGGCGGTCGGGTCGAGGGTCAGTGCGCGGCGGCCGGTACCGGGGTCGGGTCGGCGGTCGGGGTGAGCCGGGCCGGGCGGACGACCAGGAACAGCACGGTCAGCGCGGCCACCATTCCACCGGCGATCACCACGCCCATCCCGACGCTACCGTTGCCGAGCACGCCGACCAGTGGCGCGAGCAGGGCACCGATGCCGAACTGCACCGCACCGAGCAGCGCCGCCGCGGTGCCGGCCGCCTCACCGTGCCGGCTCAACGCCAGCGCCGGAGCGTTCGGCATCGCCAGGCCCGACGCGGCGAGCACCACCCAGAGCGACACCAGCACCGTGGCCAGGCCGCCGAACCCGGTCGCGGCGAAGGCGAGCAGCGCGAACCCGGCCAGCATGCCGACGGTCAGCGCGGTCACCAGGATCCGCTGCGGCGTGTACCGGCGCAGCAGCCGCACGTTGAGCTGGGAGGCCCCGATCAGCCCCACCGCACCGGCGCCGAAGACGATCCCGAACTGCTGCTCGTCGAGGCCGAACTCCTCCTGGAAGACGAAGGACGAGCCGGAGACGTACGCGAACAGCGCCGCCATCGCCAGCCCGGCGACCAGGACGAGTCCGACGAACGTCCGGTCCCGCAGCAGCGAACGGTAGACCCGGGCGGTGCCGCGTACGCCGCCGCTGCGTCGACGGTGCACCGGCAGGGTCTCGGGCAGCTTGAACGCCGCCAGGGTTACCAGCACGATCCCGAACACGCCGAGCGCGATGAACACCCCGCGCCAGTCCGTCCAACCCAGTACCGCACTGCCCAGGGTGGGTGCCAGCACCGGGGCGGCACCCATCACCAGCATCAGTCGGGAGAAGATCCGGGCGAACGCGGTACCGCTGAACAGGTCGCGTACCACTGCCATCGCCACCACCGAGGCGGCGGCGGTGCCCAGCCCCTGCAACACCCGGAGCACGCCCAGCGTCCCGATGTTCGGGGCGACGACACAGAGCGCCGAGGCGACCACGTGCAGCACCAGCCCGGCGAGCAACGGCAGGCGCCGGCCGATCGCGTCGGAGAAGGGTCCGATCACCAGTTGGCCGAGGGCCAGCCCGGCGAGGGTGCCGGTGAGGGTCAACTGGACCGCCGCCTCGGCGGTACCGAAGTCGGTGGTGATCGCCGGCAGCGCCGGCAGGTACATGTCGATCGTCAGCGGCCCGATCGCGATCAGCGAGCCGAGCACCAGGACGAGCCGCAACCGCTCCCGACCGGTCATCAGGTCGCCGGGTGTAGCGGGCACCTCGACGTGCTCGGCGGTGACGGTCATGAGGTCCTTCCCGTCTGATGGTCGTACGTCCGGACGCGCACAGCGAAGATCACACCTGCGTCCAACCGCTGACGGTCCGGCACATTCCCGGTTGATCGAGAGGTGCTCCAGTTCACATCCGCCGGGCCGCCGCGCTTCGGCCGCCGACCCGCCGCGCTTCGGATACTGATACGAACGTCCGGGACCCGGCCGATCCGCCCCGACACCCGACCAACCGGTACGACCGGCCTCGAACGTTGCCGTAGTGGTTCCCCGGACCACCCGGGTAGCTTCCGGCGGTAACCGGATCGACGGACGTGGACGCGGAACGAGGGACATGACGACGGCAGGGGAGATCGACGAACTCGAACGCCACTTCGTGGCCGCGCCGGGAACCTTCACCACCTCCCCGCTCTACCGGGCGCTCTGTCCGGTGGTGGCGCAGGACCGGTCGACCCTCGAACTGCTGACTGGCCGGCGGCCGGGGCAGCAGGCGTCGTACCTCTTCTTCGGGGCGGTGCACTACCTGCTGCTCGGCGGGGTACGGCATCCGCTGCGGGAGTTCTACCCGTCGCTGGTCGGCGCGTCGGCCGCCGATCCGGCCGAGGCCGGGCCGGTGCTGCGCGACTTCTGCCGCAGGTACCGGGCCGAACTCGGTCAGCTCGTCCGCACCCGGCTGGTGCAGACCAACGTCGTACGCCGGGCGGTCGCGCTGCGGTACGCGCTCTGGGTGGTCGGGCAGCGGTGCCCCGGACCTGTGCACCTGGTCGAGGTCGGGTCCAGCGCCGGCGTCCACCTGTACGTCGACCGCTACCGCTATCTCCTCGGCGATCAGGTGTTCGGTCCCGCCGATGCCCGGGTCACCCTGGACAGCCGGTGGCTGGGCCGGGCGCCGTTGCCCGACCTCGACGACGTACCGGAGATCGCCAGCCGGACCGGGGTGGACCTGAACCCGGTGGACGTCACCGACGAGCGTGAGCGGCGCTGGCTGCGGGCGCTGGTCTGGCCCGAGAACCAGGACGCGGCGACGCTGCTCGACACCGCCCTCGACGGGGTGCTGGCGGAGCCGCCGGACGTCGTCGCCGGTGACGCGGTAGAGGTCTGCCCGGAGTTGGGCCGGCGGCTGCCGGCGGGTGAGCCGAGGGTGGTGTTCCACGCGGCGACCCGGATGCACGTGCCGGCCGCTCGGCGGGCGGCGTTCGACCGGGCGATCGACTCGATCGGTGCCGGCGGCCCGCTCTACCACGTCTGGCAGGAGCCGCCCTCCGCGCCGCATCGCGGGCACGGCGCCGACCCGCGCGCCGAGCTGGCGATGCACGGCCCGGACGTCGACCAGGTGGTGCCACTGCTCCGGGTCGACGGCCACCTGCGCTGGCTGGGCCCGCTGGACATCACGCCCTGAACCGCCCGAACTCCCTCGGGCTGCCGACCGGCCGGCCGCCAGCAGTGTTTGTCGCCACTTGCCGGCCTTCCGGACCGCTCCGGCTGTCGCGTCGCGGCGAGCGTTGATCTAGCCTTGCTGCTCGGTGTTGGTGCACATGCTGAGCGATAGTTGCAAGATTTGCAACGGACGGGAGTTCGGTGACCCGGGTCGAGACGGCCAACGGCCAGCCCTCGGCACCGCTCGACGTGGTCTGCGTCGGCGAGACCATGGCGATGGTGACCCCGACGCCCGGCGGGCGGCTGGACGCCGAGTCGACCTTCGTGCTCCGGGCCGGCGGTGCCGAGTCCAACGTCGCGATGTTCCTCGCCGCCCTCGGGCACCGGGTCGGCTGGGCCGGCCGGGTCGGCGCCGATCCGCTCGGCGACCTGGTCGTCGGGCAGGTCCGGGCGACCGGGGTGGACACCTCGCTGGTCGAGATCGACCCGAGCCACCCGACCGCCGTCTACCTGAAAGATCCCGGCCCCGACGGGACCAGGGTCTACTACTACCGGCGCGATTCCGCCGCCGCCGGCATGGACCTGGCGTACGCCGCCCGGGTCGACGCGGTGCCGGCGGCCGTACTGCACCTGAGCGGTGTCACTCCGGCGCTCTCCGCGAGCTGCCGGTCCCTGGTCGAACACCTGATCAGCAGTCGGCCGGCGGGGCGGCGGCTGGTCTCCTTCGACGTCAACCACCGGCCCGCGCTCTGGCCCGACCGGTCCACCGCCGGCACCGAGCTGCTCCGGCTGGCCCAGGCCGCCGACGTGGTGTTCGTCGGGCTGGACGAGGCAGCCCGGCTCTGGGACGTCGAGCAGCCGGAGCAGGTCCGGGCGCTGGTCGACCGGCCGGGCACGGTGGTGGTGAAGAACGGTGCGCTGGACGTGACCGCGTTCTCCGCCGACGGCGTCACCGTCGAGCCCGCCCGGCCGGTCGACGTGGTCGAGCCGGTCGGGGCCGGCGACGCGTTCGCGGCCGGCTGGCTCTCCGGCGCGCTGCGCGGCCTCGACGCCGCCGCCCGGCTGAGGCTCGGGCACCTCGTCGCCGGCGCCGCGCTCGGCTCCGTCTCGGACTTCGCCGAGCTGCCGCCGGTGGACTCGATCTGCGCGGAGCTGGGCATCACCCCGGACGCCTGGCACCGGCCCGTCGGACCGGCCTGACCGGGAGTACGACCATGTCCCAGACCGTCGAACGCGCCCTGCGGATCCTCGAACTCTTCGCCGAACGGCCGCGCTCGCTCGGCGAGGTCGCCGCCGACCTCGGCGTGCACAGGTCGACCGCGCTGCGGCTGGTGCAGACCCTCGAACGCGGCGGGTTCGCCCGCCCGGTCGACGGCCGGTACACCGTCGGGTTCCGGATGGTGGCGATCGCGCACCAGGCGGTGGAACAGCTCGACCTGCATCCGGTCGCCCATCCGCACCTGGTCCGGCTCGGCGACCGGTACGGCCACACCGTGCACCTCGCCCAGCTCGTCGACGACGAGATCGTCTACGTGACCAAGGTGGACGGTCGGGGCGCGCTGCGGATGCGATCCCGGGTCGGCCAGCCGGTCGACCCGCACACCTCCGGCGTCGGCAAGGCGGTCCTGGCCCACCTCGACCAGCCGGCCCGGGAACGCTTCCTGGCCCGGCTGACGTACCCGAGGCACACCGACACCACGATCACCGATCCGGTGGCGTTCCGGGCGGAACTGGCCCGGATCGTCGAGCGGGGCTGGGCCGAGGACGACGGAGAGTTCGAGGACTTCGTCAACTGTGTCGCCGTACCGGTGTGGGACGCCCGGGGCCGGGTGGTCGGCGCGGTGTCGATCACCGCGTTGCGGGCACTCGCCCCGCTGGAGCGGCTCCACGAACACCTGCCGGAGCTGACCGGAACCTGCGCCGCGATCTCCCGCGACCTCGGCTGGCCCGGAGACCCACCGTGAACGGCAACCGACCGTGAACGGCGATCCATCGTGGACGGCAGTCGATCGTGGACGGGGACCGACCGTGGACGGGGAACAAGCGGAAACGGAGATCGACCGTGCACGGGGACCCAGCGTGAACGGGGACGACCGACCATGAACGGAGCCAGCGTGTCCAATCCATCGACGGCCTACTTCGACGACCTCTTCGCCGGCCAGCCGGTGATGGCGATCCTGCGCGGCTTCGATCCGGCCGGCACGGTCGCGCTCTGCGAGCGGGCCTGGGCGGCCGGCATCGACGTGGTCGAGGTACCGGTGCAGAGCCCGGACGCGCTGCCCTCGCTGCACGCCGCCGTCGCGGCCGGCCGGGACCGGGGCCGGCCGGTCGGCGCCGGCACGGTGGTCACCCCCGACCAGGTGCGGACGGTGTACGAGGCCGGCGCCGCATTCACCGTCGCCCCCGGGTACGACCCTGAGGTTGCCGCCGAGTGCTCCCGGCTCGGCCTCGCCCACCTGCCCGGGGTCGCCACCTCCTCGGAGATCGGCCGGGCACTCCGCACCGGGCACACCTGGCTCAAGGCGTTCCCGGCCAGTGAACTCGGCACCGGCTGGATCCGTGCCCAACTCGCCCCGTTCCCGACGGTGAAGTTCGTCGCGACCGGCGGCGTGGACGCCGACAACGCCGAGGCGTTCCTCGGCGCGGGCTGCCGGGTGGTCGCGGTGGGTTCCGCGTTGCAGGATCCCCGCCAACTCGACCTGCTCGGCCGGCTGACCGCCCACCGCTGACCATCCGCCGGCACCTTCGGGCGAGACGGTCCGGCGCGGGCGGCGCGGGACGTGCCTGCTCCCCGCCACCGGTCCGGGTGCGGTAGCTGTCGCGGCGCGGGACGTGCCTGCTCCCCGCAACCCGCCAGGGCGCGGCAGCTCTCGCGGCGCGGCGCGGGCAGCGCGGCAAGTGCCCTTCCGCGTACCCTTCGGCGGATGGGCGGCGGCGTGGTGCGGGCGTGGCGGGCGGTGCTGGCGGGCGTGACGGCCGGGGCGGTCCTGGTCGGTTGTTCCGGTGGACCGGACGACGATCCACCGGCCCCGGCGGCCCCGACGAACGGCGCGACCACCGCACCGGCCACCCCGGCGACGAGCCCCTCGGCCACTCCGGCGCCCCCGGTCGACCTACGGCTGGCGTTCGCCGGCGATGTCCACTTCACCGGGCGTACGCTGCGGCTGCTCGACGAGCCGGAAACGGCCTTCAGCCGGATCGCGCCCACCCTGCGGGACGCCGACCTGACCCTGCTGAACCTGGAGACGGCGGTGACCTCCCGGGGCACACCGCAGCCGAAGCGGTTCCACTTCCGGGCGCCGAAGAGCGCGTACGCGGCCCTGCGCGCCGCCGGGGTGGACGCCGCGTCGATCGCCAACAACCACGTACTGGACTACGGGCCGGTGGGACTGCGGGACACCGTCGACGCGGCGGCGGAGGCGAGGTTCCCGGTCTTCGGCGCGGGCCGGAACGCCGACGCGGCGTACGCGCCCTGGCTGACCACGGTACGCGGGGTGCGGATCGCCGTCCTCGGCATGTCGCAGGTGCACGAGCTGTCGGCACAGTGGACGCCGACGGCGACCCGACCCGGGGTGGCGATGGCGTTCGACGCCGCCCGGGCCACCGCCGCTGTCCGGGCCGCCCGGAGCCAGGCCGACCTGGTGATCGTCTTCATGCACTGGGGGATCGAGGGCAGTTCGTGCCCGAGCGGCGAGATGAAGAGTTTCGCCGGCCGGATGTCCAAGGCCGGTGCCGACATCGTGCTCGGTACGCACGCGCACACCCTGCTCGCCGACGGCTGGCTCGGCCGGACGTACGTGCACTACGGGCTCGGCAACTTCCTCTGGTACGGCGACTCGAAGAGCACCGACTCGGGGGTGCTCCGGCTGACCGTCCGGGGACGTACGGTGATCCGCAACGAGTTCCTGCCCGCCCGGGTCTCCGGTACCGGTCAGCCGGTCCTCGTCTCCGGCGCGACCCGGGACCGGATCGAGGAACGGATCGTCGCGGCGAGGCGGTGTACCGGCCTCGCCGCGAAACGATCCTGATCCCGGGCCGCGCCCCGGCAGTCGATCCCGCCGGTCGCGGGGTCGATCTCCGCTCGCCCCGGCAGTCGATCCCGTTGACCTCCGGACGCGGTCCCGCTGGCCTCAGGAGACCCGGGTCTCCCGTTCCTGCCAGGCGGCCCGCAGGCTGGTCTTGCCGTTGGTGCGTAGCAGCGACCCCTCGTAGAGCCGGGCCGCGAGCACCAGGCAGAGGGCGGCGGCACCGAGCAGGACCAGCAGCGCCACGATCGGCTCCCAGGTGGCGGCGTCGCCGAAGAACAGCCGCAGCGGCATCGCGGTCGGCGCGGAGAACGGGATGTAGGAGAGCAGCGTCATCGCCGTCGGGTTGCCGTTGAGGAAGATCACCAGGAAGAACGGCGCCATGATCACCAACTGGGCCGGGCCGGACGCTCCGCTGATGTCCTCCTGTCGGGTGACCAGCGCGCCGGTGACCGCCCAGAGCGAGGCCATCAGCACGAAACCGACGACGAAGAACGGGATGAACCAGGCGATGGCCGGGCCGAGCTGAGCCAGCAGTGCGGTGTCGCCGCCGACGGCCTGCATCGAGACCACCGCGACCAGCGCGATCAGCACCACCTGGCCGAGCGCGAGCGCGCCGTTGCCGAGTACCTTGCCGGCGAGCAGGGCCCGGACCGGCACCGCCGCCACCAGGATCTCCACGATGCGGGTCTGCTTCTCCTCGGTGACGCTCTGCGCGATCTGCACGCCGAAGCTGATGGAGAGGAAGAAGAAGACCATCGAGAAGGACATCGGTACCAGGAAGGCAAGTACCTGGTCGACCGCGTCCGGGTCGAGAAGCTGCACCGGGGGAGAGCTGGACAGCGCCCGGACCACCGAGTCCGGGGTACGGTCCATCGCCAGTACCCGGATCTCACCGAGGTCGTCGCCCGGCACCACGGCGGCGTCGACGTCGCCGTTCCGGACCAGTTGCTCGGCCTGCGCCACGTCGGTCGCGGCCACCACCTCCATGCCGGCCCGGTCCAGCGCCGCGCCGACGTCGCCGGTGCCGACCACGGCCACCGTCGAACTGCCGTTGGCGAAGATCGCCGGCAGCACCGTACTGGCCGCCGCGATCACCAGGAAGAGGATCGTGCCGATCACGAATGCCTTGTCGCGGATCTTCACCGCGATCTCCCGGCCGGCGACCAGCTTGGTCGCGGCCCACAGCGAGGTGCCGGTGGCGGCCGGTCCGGCCTGCGGTTGGCTGCGGGGCGGGGCGAGCGTCGTCACCGAACCTCCCCTTGCGCTCCGACGGACCGCGAGGTCGGACGCTCTGCGTGGGTGCCGCGCGGTTCAGGTTGGAATAGGTTCACTGCGTGACCTCCCGGAAGATTTCGGCGAGCGAGGGGACGATGGGGCCGAAGCTGCGTACCGGGCCCCGGGCGAGGGCGGCCCGCAGCACCGTCTGGTCGTCGGCGGGGTCGGCGAGTTCGATCACGACCCGGGCGCCGTCGAGGTCCACTATGGAGACCCCCGGCACGTCACGGATCCAGCCGGCGTCGCCGTCGAGGACGAGCTGGTAGCGCGGCATCGCGTACCTGGTGCGCAGCTCGGTACGGCTGCCGGCGGCCCGCACCGCACCCGCGGCGATGATGACCAGGTCGTCGCAGAGCCGCTCCACCACGTCGAGCTGGTGGCTGGAGAAGAGCACCGGTACGCCCCGGCCGGCCCGTTCCCGCAGCACCCCGGCGACCACCTCCACGGCGATCGGGTCGAGCCCCGAGAACGGCTCGTCCAGGATCAGCACCTCGGGGTCGTGCACCAGGGCGGCGGCGATCTGCGCCCGCTGCTGGTTGCCGAGGGAGAGCTTCTCCAGCGGGTCGTCGGCCCGCTCGGTCAGGCCGACCCGGTCGAGCAGCTCGTCGACGCTGCGCCGGGCGGCCGGCGCGGTCAGCCCGTACAGCCGGCCGAGGTAGACGAGCTGTTCACGGATCTTCATCTTCGGGTACAGGCCGCGTTCCTCCGGCATGTAGCCGAAGCGCTGCCGGACGGCCCGGGTGACGGGCTCGCCGTTCCAGGTCACCGTGCCGGAGTCGGCGGAGAGCAGGCCGAGGATGATCCGCATCGAGGTGGTCTTGCCGGCACCGTTGGCGCCGACGAACCCGGTCATCCGACCCGGGACCACCTCGAACGAGATGTCGTCGAGCACTCTCCGGCCGCCGAACGACCGATCGACGGACGCCACGCGCAGCATCCGGCCTCCTTCGCCAGGATCTCCGCCGGCGCACGGTGCACCAGCGGAACCGACGGTAGTTCGGCCGGCGCCCGGGGTCGTCCGTCGCGCGGCGGAACCGCAGGGATGATCCACTTCCGGCGCCGCCCACCGCACGGGTGACCGAGCAACGGGGGCGGGCGGCCGGGTCGGTCAGCCGCCGGCACCGCCGGGGGTCACCACGCCATGCTCGTACGCGAAGACCACCGCCTGGGTACGGTCCCGCAGCCCCAGCTTCATCAGCACCCGGGAGACGTGGGTCTTCACGGTCGCCTCGCCGAGCAGCAGCCGCTCGGCGATCTCGGCGTTCGAGGCGCCCCCGGCGAGCTGCACCAGTACCTCCCGTTCCCGCTCGGTCAACTCGGCGAGCCGCCGTCGGTCCAGTTCGGACGGTCCGCCGGTCGCGCCGGGTCGACTGCTCGGGGCCGTGCCGGCCGGGGTGGCGAAGGTCGCGATCACCCGACGGGTGATCTGCGGCGCCAGCAGCGCGTCACCCCGGGCGAGGATCCGGACCGCCTCGACCAGTTCCTCGGGCGAGCCGTTCTTCAGCAGGAACCCGCTCGCCCCGGCCTGCAACGCGGCGAACAGGTAGTCGTCCCGGTCGAACGTGGTCAGGATCAGCACCGCCGGCCCGTCCGCCCCGCTGGCCGCCACGATCTGCCGGGTCGCCGCCAATCCGTCCAGGTGCGGCATCTCCACGTCCAGCAGTACGACGTCGGGGCGCTGGGCCAGGGCCAGATCGACAGCCCGCCGGCCGTCCGCCGCCTCGCCGACCACCTCGAAGTCGTCCTCCGTTTCGAGGATGATCCGCAGGCCGGCCCGGACGAGATGCTGGTCGTCGGCGACGAGTACCCGGATCCGGCCGTCTTCGGTCGGCCCGGTCATGCCGTCGCCACCGTGGCAGCAGAGTCGGCGGAACCGCCGGACACGATCGGGAAGCGGGCCCGTACCCGGAATCCGCCGCCGTCCCGGGCACCCACCTCCAGGCTGCCGTCGTGCGCGGCCACCCGCTCCCGCATGCCGATCAGCCCGAGCCCGCCGCCGGGGGAGCGGGGCGGGGGCACGGCCCGGCCGGTCCGGCCGTCGTCGGTCACCTCCACCTCGACCTCCCGGCGCAGGTACCGGATCCGCACGTCGACCGCGCTGGCCCGGGCGTGCTTGATGGTGTTCGTCATCGCCTCCTGCACCACCCGGTAGCCGGCCAGCGAGACCGACTCCGGCACCGGCACCGGGGTCCCGTAGACCGTGTACTCGACGGCGAGTCCGGCGTCCCGGGCACCCTGGAGCAGGCTGTCGACCTGGTCCAGCCCGTAGCCGAGGGCCCCGTCGTTCGCGCCCGCGTTGCGCAGCACCCCGAGCATCCGGCGCAACTCGTCGACGGCGGTACGCGCGCTCTGCTCCACGGCGGCCAGCGCCGTCTTGGCCTTGTCCGGATCCTTGTCCATCACCCGCCGACTGGCACTGGCCTGTACGCCCATCACGGATACGTGGTGGGCGACGACGTCGTGCAGTTCACGGGCGATCCGGACGCGTTCCTGGGTGACCGCCCGCTCGGCGTTCTCGGCCCGGGACCGGCGCAGCGCCTCGGCCTGCACCTCCAACTCGTGCTGGCGCAGCGCGGAGGTCCAGGTGCGGTTGCCGAGCAGGTAGGCGAGCAGGAAGAAGGCGAGGTTGAACAGGACACTGCTGATGGCGGCGGCCAGGAACGGCGAGATCGGCCCGTTCCCGCCCGGGAAGTTCGACTCCATCGAGGCGACCGAGAGCCCCGCCGCGATGGCCAGCCAGGCGAACATCGCGACGATCACGCCGATCCGGATCCGGGCGGAGAGCCGGCGGTCCCGTCCCCAGGCCCCGAGGCTGTAGAGGGCGATGTACAGCGTCGCGGACGAGACCAGCACCTCCGGGCTGTGCCGGACCTGGGCGGCGATGAAGATCGCGGCGAGCACGGCGGTGCTGATCTCCGGATGGGTACGCCGCCAGATCAGCGGCAGCCCCACCAGCACCGCCCAGGTCAACTGCTCGGGCCAGGACGGCGGCGGGCCGAGCGGGAAGCTGCCCATGCTGTTCGACAGCACGACGCTGAGCAGGGCCAGGGCGGACATCGACAGCCCCAGGTAAATGTCCCGTTGACGTTGCAGCGCGGTCGGGCCGGGCCGGGCCCACGGGCCCGCCGGGGCGCCGTCCGCTCCGGGTGCCGCGTCGTCAGGTCGTGCGCTGCCAGCTTCCACCCGACATGGATAACGTATCCGCCGGGTTCCGCGCATCTTCGGCCTGCCGGCATGGCAGATATCACGGAGGGTGGTCGTCCGTTCCACCGACCCGGGCCGGCGGAATAGTTGACGCCGCAAGTATGTTGTGCCGGGCGATCCCCGGGTACCCGGGGTACGAGTGAGGAGCTGGCGATGCAGTTCGGGATCTTCAGCGTGGGGGACGTGACCACGGACCCGACGAACGGACGGGAACCGTCCGAGGCCGAGCGGATCAAGGCCATGGTCAGCATCGCGTTGAAGGCCGAGGAGGTCGGCCTCGACGTCTTCGCCACCGGCGAGCACCACAACCCGCCGTTCGTACCCTCGTCACCCACCACCATGCTCGGCTTCGTCGCGGCCCGGACCAGCAAGCTGCTGCTCTCCACCGCGACCACCCTGATCACCACCAACGACCCGGTGAAGATCGCCGAGGACTACGCCATGCTCCAGCACCTGGCCGACGGCCGGGTCGACCTGATGATGGGTCGGGGCAACACCGGACCGGTGTACCCGTGGTTCGGGCAGGACATCCGGAACGGCATCCCGCTGGCGATCAACAACTACGACCTGCTGCGCCGGCTGTGGCGGGAGGACGTCGTCGACTGGGAAGGCAAGTTCCGCACCCCGTTGCAGTCGTTCACCTCCACCCCCCGACCGCTGGACGGGATCCCGCCGTTCGTCTGGCACGGCTCGATCCGCAGCCCCGAGATCGCCGAGCAGGCCGCGTACTACGGCGACGGGTTCTTCGCCAACCACATCTTCTGGCCCAAGGAGCACACCCAGCGGATGGTCGGCCTCTACCGGCAGCGGTTCGAGTACTACGGCCACGGCAGCGCCGACCGGGCCATCGTCGGCCTCGGCGGCCAGGTGTTCATGCGGCGCAACTCCCAGGACGCGGTGGCTGAGTTCCGGCCCTACTTCGACAACGCGCCGGTCTACGGGCACGGCCCGTCGCTGGAGGAGTTCACCCGGGAGACCCCGTTGACCGTCGGCAGCCCGCAGCAGGTGATCGACCGTACCCTCGGCTTCCGGGACTACGTCGGCGACTACCAGCGCCAGCTCTTCCTCGTCGACCACGCCGGACTGCCGCTGAAGACCGTACTGGAGCAGTTGGACATCCTCGGCGAGGAGGTCGTACCCGTGCTGCGCCGGGAGTTCGCCGCGAAGCGCCCCGCACACGTGCCGGACGCGCCGACGCACGCCTCGATGAAGGCCCGGCGGGACGCCGAGGCGACGGCGGAGACCGAGGCGGGAGCCGCCCGATGACCGACCGGACCCTTGCCGTCGTCTCGGCCGGCCTGCGGGTGCCGTCGTCCACCCGACTGCTGGCCGACCAACTCGCCCAGGCCACCGCAGCCGAACTCGACCGCCGGGGCGTACCGGTGCGTACCGAACTGGTGGAACTTCGCGACCACGGGCACGACGTGGTGAACAACCTGCTCGCCGGCTTCCCGTCCGAGGCGCTGCGGCGGGCCCTGGACACCGTCGCCGGTGCCGACGGGCTGATCGTGGTGACACCGATCTTCAACGCCTCGTACAGCGGGCTGTTCAAGTCGTTCTTCGACGTACTCGGCGACGACGCCCTGGTCGACCGGCCGGTGCTGATCGGTGCCACCGGCGGCACGGCCCGGCACTCGCTGGCCCTCGAACACGCCCTCCGGCCGATGTTCAGCTACCTGCGGGCGGTGGTGATGCCGACCTCGGTCTTCGCCGCCCCGGAGGACTGGGCCGGCGGCAGCGCCCAGGGCACGCTGCGCGGCCGAATCGACCGGGCCGCCCGGGAACTCGCCGAGCAGGTCGGCCGGCGCGAACCGGCCGAGGCCGCCGACCCGTTCCGGCTCACCACCACCTTCGACCAGCTACTCGCCGGCGACTGAGCCCCACCGCCCACCCGGCTCGGCCTTCGACAGCGTCGCGGCCGGGTGGGCGAGGTCGGCGAGGCCCGGCCGGGTCGGCGCGGGTACGTCCGGTTGAATGTCCTGATGACCGCGACCCCACCGCTGCCCCGGGCCATCGGGCAGGCCACCGCCCGTGCCGTCGAGGCAGCCCGCGCGCACGACCAGGCGGCCCTCGACGAGGCGGCCGGTGACCTTGCCGCGCTGCCGGCCGAGCAGGTCGGTCTGGTGCTCGGCGCGGTACTCCGGATGCTGCTGGAGCAGGCGCACCCGGACGGGCTGGCCGGAGAGGACGTGCAGGCCGTACTGGTCCGGTGTGCCCGGAGCAACGCCGGCTGGCTGTCGGGGCTGGACGTCGGGGTACTGGCGCTGCTGCTGACCGGTGCGCTCGGCGTACACCAGATGGCCGACGAGGTGCCCACGGCCGATCCGGCGGCGGTGGCCCGGCACGCGCCGCTGCTCGTCGCCGACCTGCTCACGGTCGCCGGCGGAGCGGTCGGCGACTACCTGACCGCCGCGCTCGACGAGATCGCCGTCGCAGAGACGATGGAACTGCCCTAAGCGACGCGACCCGGCCGGTCCCGACTTCCCGGCCCGGTCGGGGCGGATGACGAGGACGCCCCCGCGATCGATGTCCGTTCGACCCGGATCACGAGGACGCCCTCGGGATCGATGTCCGGTCGGCGCGGATCACGAAGGCGCCCCCGGCGGGATCAGTGTCCGGTCGTGTCGGAGTCGGTGGCGGCGTCCTCGCCCCGGTCGAGCGCGGAGAGCGCGGCTACCTCCGCCGGGGTGAGCGTGAAGTCGAAGACGTCGATGTTGCTCTTCATCCGGTCCGGCGAGGCAGTCTTCGGGATCGGTACGAGTCCCAGCTCGACGTGCCAGCGCAGCACGATCTGCGCGGGCGTCCGGCCGTACCGGTCGGCGATCCCGGTCACCACCGGATGGGCGAGCAGGTCGCCACCCTGGCCGATCGGCCCCCACGACTCGGTGACGATGCCGTGCTTCTCGTGGTACGCCCGGGCGGCGTCCCGGGTCAGCGTCGGGTCCAACTGGATCTGGTTGACGTCCGGCGTGACGTCGGTGGCGGCCCGGATCCGGTCGATGTGCGCCGGCTTGAAGTTGGACAGGCCGATGGCCCGGACCCGGCCGTCCCGGAGCAGGTCGGTGAGGCCCAGGTAGGCGTCGACGTACCGGTCCTGCCACGGCATCGGCCAGTGGATCAGATAGAGGTCGAGGTAGTCGACGCCGAGCTTGTCGACGCTGTCCCGGAACGCCTCCTGGACCTTCTCCCGACCGTGCCACTCGCCGTTGAGCTTGCTGGTGACGAAGAGTTCCTCCCGGGGTACCCCGGAGGCGCGCAGGCCACGGCCGACGCCCACCTCGTTGCCGTACTTGTAGGCGGTGTCGATCAGCCGGTACCCGATCCCGATCGCCTCGGCCACGGCCCGCTCGGCCTCGGCGTCGGAAAACGGCCAGGTGCCGAAGCCGAACTGCGGGATCCGGGCACCGTTCGCCAGCGGACGGGTCGGGACTGTCGGCTCTGAAGTCATGCGGTTGGTCTCCTGCGGTCGAGCCCGGCCCCGGGTGGCGCGGCCGGCGCGGTGCGACGTTCTACCAGATCAACCTACCCGTGGCGGGACCACCGCCGCCGAGGTGGCGGCGCTCGGGGCCGGCCGCCGGGCTCGTGCTCAGGCCGCCCGTCGGGCTCGTGTCCAGACCGGCCGGGCTCGTGCTCAGGCCGGCCCGTCGACCAGGTCGAGCAGGGTACGGGTCAGGGTGTTGCGGGCCAGCGGCACCTTGAACGCGTTCCCCGGCAGCGGCCGGGCCTCGGCCAACTCCGCCTCGGCCGCCGCCCGGAACCGGTCCTCCAGGGCCGGGCCGCCGCGCAGCAGCTCCTCGGCGTGGCTGGCCCGCCACGGCTTGTGCGCCACCCCGCCGAGCGCGATCCGGACGTCCCGTACCGTACCGTCCGCCACGTCGATCGCCGCCGCCACCGAGACCAGCGCGAACGCGTACGACGCCCGGTCCCGGACCTTGCGGTAGTGCGAGCGGGTGGCGAAGGCCAGCGGGGGCACCTCGATCGCGGTGATCAGCTCGCCGTGCGCCAGTACGGTGTCCCGGTCCGGTTCGCCGTCCGGCAGCCGGTGCAGCTCGGTCATCGGGATGCGCCGCCCGCCGCCCGGTCCCTCGGTGTGCACCGTGGCGTCCAACGCGGCCAGGGCCACCGCGAAGTCCGACGGATGGGTGGCGATGCACTCCGGCGAGGTGCCCAGGACGGCAAGTTCGCGGTGGTGCCCGTCGATCGCCGAGCAGCCGGTGCCAGGCGTCCGCTTGTTGCAGGGGGTGGTGACGTTCTGGAAGTACACGCAGCGGGTGCGTTGCAGCAGGTTTCCGCCGGCGGTGGCGAGGTTGCGCAGTTGGCCGGAGGCGCCGGAGAGCAGCGCCTGGGAGAGCACCGGATAGCGGCCCCGGAGCAGCGGATGTGCCGCCAGGTCGCTGTTCGGGGTGGCGGCGCCGATCAGGATCCCGCCGTCGGGCAGCTCCTCGACCCGGTCGGAGGTGAGCCGGCGTACGTCCACCAGCAGTTCCGGCGTGGCCACGTCGAGTTTCATCAGGTCGACCAGGTTGGTGCCACCGGCGAGGTACGCGCCGGCCGGCGCCTCGGCCAGCAGCGCGACGGCCCCTCGTACGTCATCGGCCCGGGCGTACCGGAACGGTCTCATCGCCGGGCCAGTTCCTGGATCGCCGGCACGATGTTCGCGTACGCGGCGCAGCGGCAGAGGTTGCCGCTCATCCGTTCCCGGATCTCGTCGGCGTCCAGCCCTGTCCGACCCCCGTCACCGGCCGCCACACCGTCGGCGGTCACCGCGCTCGGCCAGCCCGCCTCGGCCTCGCGGAGCATCGCCACGGCCGAGACGATCTGCCCCGGCGTGCAGTAGCCGCACTGGAAGGCGTCGTACTGGATGAAGCAGCGCTGCATCGGGTGCAGTTCGCCGTCGGCGGCGAGGCCGGCGGCGGTGACGATCTCGGCCCCGTCGTGCGCCACCGCGAGGGCGAGGCAACTGTTCACCCGCCGGCCGTCCAGCAGGATCGTGCAGGCGCCGCACTGCCCGTGGTCGCAGCCCTTCTTCGGGCTCGTGTTGCCCAACCGTTCCCGCAGGGCGTCCAGCAGGGTGGTCCGGATGTCGACGGTGACCCGGTGCGCGGTCCCGTCCACCCGGAGGCTGACCTCCACGTCCATCCCCTCGGCCTCCTCCTCGGTCGGATCGAGTCGCGTTGAACACCCCCAAAGCTAGCTATACCAGGGCAGTAAAGCGGTGAAATGCACAAAGCCCTCGCAGTACGGCATGGCTGCCGGCGGCCCGACCCGGCCGTCCCGCCGGACGGCGGCCGGACGCGTGCGGGGCGCCGGGCCGGGGTGGGCGACAATCGACGCCATGCGGTTCGGCATCCTGGGCGCCACCGAGGTGTACGCGGGCGACGGCCGGCGACTCGTCGTCGGTGGCCCGCGCCTGCGCGCCCTGCTGGTGCTGCTGCTCCTCGACGCCGGCCGGGTGGTCTCGGCCGACCGGCTCATCCAGGGCCTCTACGGCGACAACCCGCCCGGTCGGGCCGGCAACGCGTTGCAGTCCCAGGTGTCCCGGCTCCGCCAGGTGCTCTCCGGCGTCGACGGGCCGGAGCCGGTGCTGGAGTTCCACCCGGCGGGGTACCGGATCGCGGTCGACCCGGAGGACGTCGACGTGCACCGGTTCGGCCGGCTGGTGGCCGACGGGCAGCGGGCGCTGGCCGGTGGTGACCGTCGGCACGCCGTCGAACTGCTGCGCGCGGCGCTGGACCTGTGTCGCGGCGAGCCGCTGGCGGACGTCCGGGAGGCGCCGTTCGCCCGAGCCCAGGCGATCCGCCTCGACGAGCTGCGGCTGACCGCGATCGAGGACCGGGTCGCGGCGGAACTCGACCTGACCGGGGCCGGGCCATCGGTGGCCGAACTGCGCGAACTCGCGGCGGCGTACCCGTTGCGGGAGCGACTGCGCGGCCTGCTGATGCGCGCCCTGCACGCGGCCGGACGGCGGGCCGAGGCGCTGGCCACCTTCGAGGAGGGCCGGCGCCTGCTGGCCGAGGAACTCGGCACCGACCCTTCGCCGGAGCTGGCCGCGTTGCACGTGGCCGTGCTGCGGGACGACCCCGCGCTGGCCGCCGCCTCGCCGGCTCCGGTCCGCGCCGAAGGCACCACGCCGGTCACCGCGCCCTCCCCGCTGTCTCTACGGCCGAACCCGTCGCCCCAGCCGCGTTGGTCATCCGCCGCGCCGCCCCCGCCGGCCGCCGGACCGCCCCTGCCGTCCCCGGCGGGTGCGGCGCCATCCGGGCCGCCGGTGGTCGGGCTGCCCGGGCAGCTCAGCAGCTTCGTCGGGCGGGAGGAGGAACTGGGTCGGGTCGGCAAGCTGCTCGGCGAAGCGCGGCTGGTCACCCTGCACGGTCCCGGCGGCGCCGGCAAGACCAGGCTGGCGATCGAGGCGGCCGGCCGGCAGCCGGGCGAGATCTGCCTGGTCGAACTCGCGGCGGTGACCGCAGGGGCGGAGGTGACCCCGGCCGTGCTGGCCGCGCTGCACCTGCGGGACGCCGCGCTGCGCGCCCAGGGCGGCCCCCGGGACGCCGCCGACCGGCTGGTCACGGCGCTCGCCGACCGGAGCCTGCTGCTCGTACTGGACAACTGCGAGCACGTCGTGGCCGACGCCGCCCGACTCGTCGCCCGGCTGCTCGGCGCCTGCCCACAGGTACGCGTCCTCACCACCAGCCGGGAGCCGCTCGGACTCACCGGCGAGGCGCTCTGCCCGGTCTCCGGACTGACCCTGCCCCCGGCCGGGGCGACCGTCGAGGCAGCCCCGGCGTACGCGTCGGTCCGGCTCTTCGTCGAGCGGGCCGGGGACGTGTCGCCGGAGTTCGCCCTCGGCCCCGACAACCTCGCGGCGGTGCTGCGGATCTGCCGCACCCTCGACGGGTTGCCACTGGCGATCGAGCTGGCGGCGGCCCGGCTCCGGGCGCTGCCGGTCACGGAGGTGGCGGCCCGGCTCGACGACCGGTTCCGGCTGCTGACCCGGGGCAGCAGGCTCGCCCAGCCCCGCCACCAGACGCTGCGCGCGGTGGTGCAGTGGAGTTGGGACCTGCTGGACGAGGCCGAGGCGCGACTGGCCCGCCGGTTGACGGTGTTCGCCGGCGGTGCCGACCTGGCAGCCGTCGAGCGGATCTGCGAGCCGCTCGGCGCCGACCTGCTCGACGTGCTCTCCGGCCTGGTCGACAAGTCCCTTGTGGAGGCGGGCGGCGGGCGCTTCCGGATGCTGGAGACGGTACGCGCGTTCGGGGCGGAACGACTGGCCGAGGCGGGCGAGGCCGACGAACTGCGGCGGGCGCACGCGGCGTACTTCCTCGATCTGGCGCACACCGCCGACCAGCGGCTGCGCGGCGCCCAGCAACTGGAGTGGCTGCGCCGGCTGGACGCCGACCGCGACGACCTGCACGCCGCGCTGCGCCGGGCGATGGCCGGCGCCGACTTCGGCACCGCGCTGGAACTGGTCGCCGCGCTGTCGTTCTACTGGTGGTTGCGCGGGCTGCGCGGCGAGGGCGCCGCGTTGGCCGCCCAACTGGTCGAGCGACTCGACGGTACGCCGCCACCCGGCTTCGAGGAGGAGTACGCGCTCTGCCTGCTGCACGCCTCGCTCGGCGGGTACGGCTCCGGGCCGCAGGGCGTCGAGCCGGCCGCCTCGATCCTGTGGAACCTGGGTCGGCCACCCCGGCAGCCGTTCCTGCTCTACCTCTCCGGGGTGGCCAACGGCCCGCCGCCGGGGATGGCGGAGAACCGGCTGACCACCCCGGAGGGCTGGGCGGGACTGCTCAGTACCGACCCGTGGAGCCGGGCGCTGGCCGGGCTCGGCCTCGGGATGGTCTGGATGCTCGACGGCCGGTACGAGGAGGCGCACGCCAAGCTCGGCGAGGCGCTGGCGGACTTCCGGGTGATCGGGGAGCGCTGGGGGACGATCCTGGTGCTGACAATCATGACGGAGTTGGCCTACCGGCGCGGCGACCTGGCGCACACCGAACTGGTCGACGAGGCGCTGCGGCTGGCCGACGAACTCGGTTCGATGCTCGACATGGCCGAACTGCTGCGTACCCGGGGTGACGGCCGGCTCGGCGCCGGTGACCTGGCCGGTGCGGCTGACGACTACCAGCGAGTGGTGGAACTTGCCCTGCCGGCCGGAGCGCCGGAACTGCTGGCCGCGGCGCACCTGGGACTCGGCGAGATCGCCCGGAAGCGGGGCGACCTCGGCCTGGCGCGGCGGCTCTGCGAGCAGGCGCTGGCGGAGTGCCCGACCGGCTGGTTCGGGGCCGAGGGGATCCGGCTCGCCGTGCTCGTCTCCCTCGGGCAGATCGAGACGGCGATCGGCGGCGCGGATGCCGCCCGGGCCGCCCGTACCCGGTTCCGTCAGGTGCTCGGCGCCGCCGTCGGGGTCTGGGAGCAGGCCACCCTGACGGTCGCGGTCGAGGGCCTGGTCGGGCCGGTACTCCGGGCCGGCGCCGTCGAGCGGGCCGGCCGGCTGCTCGGCGCGGTGGCGGTGTTGCAGGGCGGACCCGGCGGCCTGGTCGCGATCGAGGCGGCACCGGTCGCCGCCGTCGTCCGGGAGCGGCTCGGCGAGTCGACGTACCGGCGGGTCCGGGCCGAGGGGATGGCGCTGAGCCGGACAGCCGCACTCGGCCTGCTCGACGAATCCTGACCGCACCCCGGCCCTCCCCGAGTAGATCGGGTTCCGGTGGCGGCGGTGGCCGGTCAGCCGCCCGGTCTCCGGCTGTACGCCACCGAGGCCGCCGCCGAGGACGAGGTGCGTCGATCGGGTTCCGGTGCCGGTGGTCCGGCCGCCGACCGGTGACGCCCGCCTGGTGCGTGGCCGGTCGGCGTCGCCGTCAGCGGCTCGTGCGTGACCGGTCAGCGCGGTCGGCGACCGTCGGGGCATGACAACGGAGACATCAGCGGTCGTCGCCGAGGGACTGCACAAGCGGTACGGCGCGACCCGGGCCCTGGACGGGTTCGATCTCAGTGTGCCGGCCGGCACGGTGTGCGGACTGCTCGGACCGAACGGCGCCGGCAAGACCACGGCGGTACGGATCCTCTCCACACTGCTGCGCTTCGACGCCGGTCGGGCCCGGGTGGCCGGGTACGACGTGGCCCGCCAGCCCGAGCAGGTACGCGGCGTGATCGGCCTGACCGGGCAGTACGCGGCGGTGGACGAGGTGCTCAGCGGTCGGCAGAACCTGATCCTTTTCGGTCGGCTGCACCACCTGCCGGCCCGGATCGCGAGGCGTCGCGCCGACGAGCTGCTGGAGCAGTTCGGGCTGACCGGCTCGGCAACCAGGTCGGCGGCCGAGTACTCCGGCGGAATGCGCCGCCGGCTCGACCTGGCGGCCAGCCTGATCATGACGCCCCGGGTGCTCTTCCTCGACGAGCCGACCACCGGCCTCGACCCACGCAGCCGCAACCAGCTCTGGGCGGCGGTACGTGGCCTGGTCGCCGACGGCACCACCGTGCTGCTCACGACGCAGTACCTGGAGGAGGCGGACCAGCTCGCCGACCGGATTCTCGTGATCGACGCCGGACGGGTGGTCGCGGAGGGCACCTCGGCCGAGTTGAAGGCGCGGATCGGGGCCGACCGGATCGAGGTGGTGGTCCGGCACGCGGCGGAACTCGGCACCGCCGCCGGGATCGTCGAACGCTCCTCCGCCGGACCGGTGACGGTCGACCCCGAGATCCGGCAGCTCAGCGCCCCGGTCGTGGACCGGGTCGCCGCACTGGGTGACGTGATGCGGGCGCTGCGGGACGCCGGGATCGCGGTCGAGGACATCGCGCTGCGCCGGCCGACCCTGGACGAGGCGTTCCTGCACCTCACCGGGCACCAGCCCGGAGCGGCGCGGCCGAGCACGGCGGAGGTGGCGGCATGACCAGCACCCTGCGCGAACAGCATCGGGCGGTGGCGGCGGTGGGTCCGGCCCGGCGGGACACCGGTCGGCCGACCGGTCCGCTGGCCCGGCTCAGGTGGGCGGTCGCCGACGGCTGGGTGATGACCGGCCGGAACATGGCGCACGTGATCCGGTCGCCCGAGGAGATCGTGATCTACTTCAGCCTGCCGATCATGTTCGTACTGGTCTTCGGCTACGTCTTCGGCAGCGGCATGGCGACCGGTGCGGGCAACTACCGGGAGTACCTGCTGCCCGGAGTCTTCGTGATGACCATGCTGTACGGTCTCGGCGCCACCGCCAGCGGCATCGCGATGGACGTCAGCCGGGGCGTGGTCGACCGGTTCCGGTCGATGCCGATGGCCCGGACCGCCCTGGTCACCGGCCGGACCGGCGCCGACGTGCTGCGTGCCCTGCTGGAGATGACCATCCTGGTGGTCTGCGGCCTGCTGGTTGGCTGGCAGTGGCGAAACGGCCTGCTGGACGCGTTCGCCGCGGTCGGGTTGATCCTGCTGCTGCGGCTGGCGCTCACCTGGGTCGGCATCTTCCTCGGCCTGATGGTGCCGAACCCGGACACCGTCGGAGTCATCGTCTTTCCGCTGGCCTTCCCGCTGACCGCGCTCTCCAACGTCTTCGTCGCCCCGGACCTGATGCCGAGCTGGCTCGGTGCGATCTCGTCGTGGAACCCGCTGTCGGCGACGGTGGCGGCCAGCCGCGAGCTGTTCGGCAACCCCGGCACCGGTGGCGACTCCTGGGCGGCGCAGCACCCGATGCTCCTGGCGGTCGCCTGGCCGCTGCTGCTGATCGCGGTCTTCGCGCCGCTGGCCGTACGGCGCTACCAGCGGCTGAGCCGCTGACGAACCACGTACCGCCGCGTCCCGGGGGATGACGCGACGGTCGCTCGGGGGGATCCGGCCCGTACCCGCACTTCCGGGGTACGGGCCGGATCGAGCGCGTGTCGTCGGGGGGACGCTGCTGGCTCGGGCGGGGTTCGGGGTCCGGGCGTTGCTACCGATCGCGGCTGGGCGGGGTTCGGGGGGCGGGTGCCGCGACAGAGCGCGGCTCAGGTGGTGCCGAGTTGGGCGTCGAGCAGGGCCGAGGCGGTGAGCGTGGCCAGCCCGTCCAGCCCGGCGCCCTGGGTAACGGCTCGGCTGGCCGAACCGTCGTAGACGATGGTGAGCTGCCTGGCGAGCGTCTCCGGGTCGGCGGCGCCGGCCAGCCGGGCCTGGCGGGCGAAGAAGTCGGTCAGCCGCTGCTTGTGGTTACGGGCGACCACGCTGGCCGGGTGCTGCGGGTCCCGGAGTTCGACGGCGGTGTTCAGGAACGGACAGCCCCGATATTCCGATGATCCGGACAGCTCGTCCAGGTGGGCGAAGACGGCGAGGATCCGCTCGCGGGGGGCGAGTCCGGACGTCTCGTCCGGCAGGTGTACCGCGACCACCGCCGGACCGCATGCGGCGAGACTCTCCGCCACCAGGGCGTCCTTGGTCTCGAAGAGCTGGTACATCGTCCGCTTGGAGACGCCGGCGGCCTGACAGAGCCGCTCGACCCCGGTGGCCGTGATGCCCTCCCGGTGGAACAGGTCGGCCGCCGCGTGCAGCAGCCGGTCGCGGGGCGTCGCCGGGTCGGTCGTCGAGGTCACCTGGGCAGCGTACCCGGGCGTACTTGCGGATGAAAACCGATCGGTTTACGGTTGCGGAAACTGATCGGTTTCCACTTCTCGGAGGTTCCACCATGCAGGTCGAAAACGCCGTCGTACTGGTCACCGGCGGCAACCGGGGGCTCGGCCGGGCGATCGCCGCCGAGGCCCTGGCCCGGGGTGCCCGCAAGGTCTACGCCACCGCCCGCGACCCGCGTACGGTCACCAACCCGGACGTCGTGCCGCTGGCGCTGGAGGTGACCGATCCCGGGTCGGTCGCCGAGGCCGCCCGGCGGGCACCCGACGTCACGCTCCTGGTGAACAACGCGGCCGGCGCGGTCGCCGCGAACTTCCTCGACGGACCGGTGGAGGACGTCCGTCGCGAGTTCGAGACGAACTTCTTCGGCCCGCTCGCCGTGACCCGGGCCTTCGTGCCGGGCATGGTGGCCGCCGGTGGGGGACACGTCCTCACCATCCACTCGGTGCTCTCCTGGCTCGCGCTGTCCGGCTCGTACAGCGCCTCGAAGGCGGCACTCTGGTCGATGAGCAACTCGCTCCGGCTGGAACTGCTCGCCAAGGGCGTCGGGGTGACCGGCCTGCACGTCGGGTACGTCGACACGGACATGGCCGCGCACATCGACGCGCCGAAGCTCGCCCCGGGGGACGTCGCCCGGCAGGCGCTGGACGGCGTCGAGGCCGGCGCCTTCGAGGTGCTCGCCGACGACGTCTCCCGACGGGTGAAGGCCGGGCTCTCGGCCGACCTGACCGCGCTCTATCCGCAACTGGTCGGCGGCTGATCCACGGCCGTCGCCCGGGACGTCGTGATGACCGTCAACCTGGCCGCTGCGTGTCCTGCAATCGGACCCTGCTCCGCTGCTCGCCCGGAGGATTTATCGGCGGCTTGACGCGAAATAGGTCTCCCCTTTATCGTCGTGGCGACGAAAACAGGGGAGGTGGCGCGTCATGGCCGACGTGACCAGGCGGCTGTTCCTGCGACACCTGCGCGGGGCGCCGACCACGTGGATCCGGCACTCGGTGCGGGGCCGGGTCCGGCACGAGGGGGTCGGGCAGTCCTTCTGGTACCGGCCGCTGGTCGGCGTACTCAGCGAGGTGCCGGTCGACGACCGCGAACTGCCGCTGCTGTTCCACGCCCGGACCAGCGACTTCGCCGACGTCACCGTGCAGGCGACGGTGACGTACCGGATCGCCGACCCGGCGGTGGCGGCGAGCCGGCTGGACTTCTCGGTCGACCCGCACAGGGGCGTCGCCCGGGGCCGTCCACTGGACCAGGTGGCCACCCTGCTGGCCGAACTGGCCCAGCAGCCGGCGCTCGACCTGCTGGCCCGGGTGCCGCTGGCCGAGGCGCTGACCGACATCGCAGGAGTCCGCGAGGCGGTGTCGGCGGCGCTGCGCGACGAGGCACGGCTCACCGACGTCGGGGTGTCGGTGGTCAGTGCGCGGGTGGTGGCGGTCCGGCCGGAGCCGGAGATGGAACGGGCGCTCCAGACGCCGACCCGGGAGACGGTGCAGGTCGAGGCCGACCGGGCCACCTACGCCCGGCGGGCGCAGGCGGTGGAGCAGGAGCGGGCGATCGCCGAGAACGAGTTGCAGAACAAGATCGAGCTGGCCCGCCGGGAGCAGCAACTCGTCGAGCAGCACGGCGCCAACTCGCGGCGCAGGGTCGAGCTGGAGGCGGCGGCGGAGCTGGCGGTGGCGCAGGGCAAGGCCGAGCGGGAGAAGGTCGCGAACGCGGCGGCAGCCGAGCGGGCCCGGGTGCTGGCCGCCGCCGAGGCCGACAAGGAGCGCACCCTCGCCGGGGCGAAGGCCGACGGGGTACGCGCGGTCGGGCTCGCCGAGGCGGAGACGGAGGCGGCCCGACTGGCGGCGTACCGGGACCTGTCCCCGGAGGTGCTGCACGCGCTGGCCGTCCGCGAGGTGGCCGGCCAGCTGCCCGAGATCGGCCAGCTCACCGTCACCCCGGACGTGCTGACCGGCCTGCTGGGCCGGCTGTCCCGATGAGCGTGGCGGCACCGGCGGGGCGGGCCGGGTGAGCGCCACCCTCGCCCCCCGGATCGTCGTGGTGAGCCGGCGCAGCGAGCTGGACGAACTGCTGGCCCACCACGGCACCCGGGCCGCCGCCGGCTACTACCTGGGACAGCGCGGGCGGGACCTGGCCGAGGTGGTGGCCCGGCACGACGCGCTCCAGGCGGCCCTGACCACCGTCGGCGCGGCCGTCCCGGCCGACTGGCGGCGGGGCAGGGCGGACCGGGACGACCTGGCCCGGTTCCCGTTCGCCCCGGAGGACGTCGTGGTCGCGGTCGGCCAGGACGGGCTGGTCGCCAACGTCGCCAAGTACCTCGACGGGCAGCCGGTGCTCGGCGTGGACCCGGAGCCGGGGCAGAACGCCGGGGTACTCGTCAGGTTCGCGCCCGCCGAGGTCGCCCGGCTGCTGCCGGCGGTGGTCGCCGGGCGCGCTCCGGTGCGCGAGCGGACCATGGTCCGGGCCGCGCTCGACGACGGCCAGGAGCTGATCGGGCTCAACGAGGTCTACGCCGGTCACCCCGGCCACCAGTCGGCGCGTTACCTGCTCTCCACCGCCGACGGCCGGCGGGAACGCCAGTCCTCCTCCGGACTGGTGGTCGGCACCGGGACCGGTGCCACCGGCTGGTGTGCCTCGATCGCCAGGGAACGTTCGGAAGCACCGCCGCTGCCGGCCCCCGACGAGCCGGCGCTGTGCTGGTTCGTCCGGGAGGCGTGGCCGTCCCCGGCGACCGGAGCGTCGCTGACCGCCGGGCGGCTCGGGCCGGCCGAGTCGCTGGAGGTCGTCGCGGAACGGGAGCGGCTGGTGGTCTTCGCCGACGGGCTGGAGGCCGACCACCTGACGATGGCCTGGGGACAGCGGTTGACGATCGGCCCGGCCGCCCGGCGACTCCGCCTGGTCGAGCCGCCGACCGCACCGCCCGAGCCGGCCCGCCCGACCGCCCGGCGCCGCCGCCGTTAGCGGCAACCCACGCCTCCCCAGCGCCCCGCCCGCTGGGCAGCCCACCATGGTCGGCATCCCCGGCCAGCGGTACGCCTGGTCAGAACGTCGCCTTCGGCGCTCCCTGCCCCGGGCTGACCCGGGCCGGCCCGGCGGCCGACGGGCGTACGTCGACGTCGAAGATCGCCGTCGGCAGGTACACCGTGGCGCACGAGTTCGGGATGTCCACCACGCCGGAGAAGCGCCCCTCGATCGGGGCGGCGCCGAGGATCAGGTACGCCTGCTCCGGGCTGTACCCGAACCGGGTCAGGTAGTCGATCGCGTGCAGGCAGGCGCGCTGGAAGGCGAGCTGCGAGTCGAGGTAGCGCTGCTCCCCGTCGGTGCTGACCGAGATGCCGGAGAAGGCGAGCCACTGGCTGTACTGCGGAGCCACGATCCCGGGCAGGAAGATCGCGTTCTCCGACACCCCGTACGTCGTCATCCCGCCCTTGATCACGTCCACGTGCAGGTCGAGGAAGCCGCCCATCTCGATCGCGCCGCAGAAGGTGATCTCGCCGTCGCCCTGGGAGAAGTGCAGGTCCCCCATGGACAGGTTGGCGCCCGGGACGTACACCGGATAGAAGACCCGGGTTCCCTTGGTCATGTTCTTGATGTCCTGGTTGCCGCCGTTCTCCCGGGGCGGCGCGGTCCGGGCCGCCTCCGCCGCGACCCGGTCGAAGTCGCTGCCGGTCAGCGAGCCGAGGATCGCACCGTCGGGCAGCGGCGGCAGCGACAGCGGCGGCACCCGGTCCGGATCGGTGGCCCGCAGCGCACCCTCCCGCTCGTTCCACTTCGCCAGCAGCGCCGCCGACGGGGCGGTACCCATCAGCCCGGGGTGGACCATTCCGGTGAAGGTCACCCCGGGCACGTGCCGGGAGGTGGCCTGCTGCCCGCTGAAGTCCCAGATCGCCTTGTACGCGTCCGGGAAGTAGTCGGTCAGGAAGCCTCCGCCGTTCTGCTTCGGGAAGATCCCGGTGTAGCCCCAGCCCTGGCCGGCTAGCGGACCGGAGTCCTCCTGCGGGATCGGCCCGACGTCGAGGATGTCGACCACCAGCAGGTCGCCGGGCTCCGCGCCGCTTACCGAGAACGGGCCGCTGAGCGCGTGCACGATCGGCAGCGGCGCGTCCCGGACGTCTGCGGCCGAGTCGTCGTTGTGGATCGCACCGTCGAACCACTCCCGGCAGTGCACCCGGAACGACTGGCCGGGCCGGACGGTGGCGACCGGCGGGATGTCCGGATGCCACCTGTTGTGGCCGACGAGTGCCTGCTCGGGGAACCTCTTCGTCGAGTCCAGCGGAAACAACAGCTCGGGCATCGCGGCTTCCCTTTCACCCGTCAGGGTCGTGGCAGACGGGCGTGCCCGGGATGGGCCGGTCGGGCCGGCGCGACGCGTCGGCCGGGAACCCGGGAGACCACCTCCGGGGCCTCGGCACTGCGGCCGGCCCGGTCGAGGGCCGCGACCAGCGGACGCGGCATGGCGCGCAGCGACGGTGCCGAGTAGACCCGGACGGCCTCCGCCGCACAGGTCGCGCAGCGGACCTGTCCGGGCGCCTGCCCGATCGGGTACCGCGCCGGAAAGGTCCCGTCCCGGGGACACCGGTACTCGTACGTCGCCACGGGTCAAGGATCCGACCCGAAAGGTGGCCTTCGCAGGCTTATGCCACAACTAGCGCCTTTTGGTGCCGCGACCGCTGTCCGTGCCCGTCCGCCTCCCGCTTGCGTGCCGCGCCGTACCGCCCCGCTCGCCGGGCGCCCGGGGCAGCCGCGCTCAGTCGACGACCTGGACGTCCTTCCAGAAGGCGACCCGGTCCCGGACCATCTCGGCGTCCGGCTTCGGCTCGGGGTAATACCAGACGGCATCGTCACTGCGCCGCCCCTCGTGTTCGAGGCTGTAGTACGACGCGGTGCCCTTCCACGGGCAGAAGGTGTGCGTGTCGGATTCCCGGACCAGGTCGTCGCGCAGGGCCGTACGCGGGAAATAGTGGTTGCCCTCGACCACGACGGTGTCCGCGCTCTCCGCGATGACCAGGTCGTTCCAGATGGCTTTCGGCATGCTCCCCACACTATGCCGGCGGTCCGGCCGGAACTCGCTCCGCAGAGGGAGGCGTCCGACTCACCGCGCCCGGATACTGGGGCGATGCGCGCGTGGTGGGACCGGCTCGTCGAGTGGGGGCGCGGCCGGCCACCACTGGTCGTGGACGCTCTCGTCGCGCTCGCCTGCTACCTGATCATCATCATCAACGCCTTCACCAAGGACCGCGCCGAGTGGTGGGTCTTCGTCCTCGCGGGCCTGAACGCGACCCCGCTGATCTGGCGGCGGCGGTACCCGTTCCTGGTGACCGCGGTGACCGGGGTCGGCACCACCTGGCTGGCCCTGGAGCACGCGATCGGCGAGATCCCGGTCGCCCAGCTCGTCGCCACCTACACGTTCGCGGCGATCTGCCCGCTGGCGCACCGGGCCGTCCTGCTGCTCGGCACCCTGGTCGGGGTGGGCATCTCGCTGCCAAAGGGCGAACTGCTCGCCTTCGGGCCGGCCGTGATCGCGTTCGTGGTCGCGTACGCGATGGGGACCAGTGCCCGGGCCCGGCGGGACCGGATCGCGATGCTGGAGGAGCGCACCCGGCGGTTCGCCGAGGAGCAGCACGCCGCCGCGGCCCAGGAGCGGGAGCGGATCGCCCGGGAGGTGCACGACATCCTGGCCCACTCGATGAGCCTGGTGGTGGTGCAGGCCGAGGCGGGGCCGGTGGTGGTCCGGTCCGACCCCGGCCGGGCCGAGGAGGTCTTCGACACCATCTCGGCGACCGCCCGGGAAGCGCTCGTGCAGCTCCGCCGGGCCCTCGGCGTGCTCCGGTCGGACGGGCCGCCCCGGGCGCCGGTGCCGGACCTCGACGCGGTACGGCCACTTGTCGAGAACGCCCGACGGGCCGGCCTGGCCGCCACCCTGGAGGAGTACGGCCAACCCCGGCCGGTGCCGGCGGACCTGGGCGTGACGGCGTACCGGGTCGTGCAGGAGTCGCTGACCAACACGCTGCGGCACGCCGGAGCCGGCGCGGTCCGGGTCCGGATGGACTGGGCGGACGCGGCGTTGCGGCTGGAGGTAAGCGACGACGGTCGCGGACCGGCCGACGGCGGCCCACCGGGCGGCCTCGGGCTGGTCGGGATGCGGGAGCGGGTGTCGGCGGTCGGCGGCACGTTGAGCACCGGTCCGGGGCCGGACGGCACGGGGTTCCGTGTCGCGGCCACGCTGCCACTACCGTAGGGACGCACCGCCACCGGCCCGGACCGCCGTGGCCGGCCCGAGGCCGGGTGCGCCCGGCCGCGCCGTCGGGACCGGCGTGGGGGAGGGCGGCGGAACGACGGACGGGTACCGGCGGCAGCCTGCCGGCGGGCCGGTCAGCACGCGGGAGAGGGCCGATGCCGGAGCAGACCACACTGCGGGTGCTCATCGTCGACGACCAGGCGCTGGTGCGGGACGGCTTCGGCATGATCCTGGCCGCCCAGCCGGACATCGCGGTGGTCGGCGAGGCCGCCGACGGTGCCGAGGCGCTGGACCGCGCCCGCGAGCTGGCTCCCGACGTGGTGCTGATGGACGTTCGGATGCCCAATGTGGACGGCATCACCGCGACCGCCCGGATCTGCGCCGAGACGACCGCCCGGGTACTCGTGCTGACCACCTTCGACCTCGACGAGTACGTCTACGACGCGCTCCGGGCCGGCGCCAGCGGCTTCCTGCTCAAGGACATGCGCCGGGACGAGCTGGTCAACGCCGTCCGGGTGGTGGCCGCCGGCGAGGCCCTGCTCGCGCCGACCGTCACCCGCCGGCTGATCGCCGACGTGGTGTCCCGGGACCGTCCGCTCCGGCCGGGCCGGGCGCTGCCGGACCGGCTGGCGGCGCTCACCGCCCGGGAGACGGAGACGTTGCGCCAGGTCGCCCGGGGGCTGTCCAACGCCGAGATCGCCGCCGCGCTGTTCGTCAGCGAGCACACCGTGAAGACCCACGTCAGCAACGTACTGACCAAGCTCGGCCTGCGGGACCGGGTCCAGGCGGTGGTGCTGGCGTACGAGTCGGGCCTGGTGCTGCCCGGCGACCTCGGCGTACCGGACGAGGTCGGACGGGCGGCTCCCTCCCGCGAGTGAGGTGTCGGCGGGCACCCCCGCCCGTCCGGCGGAGCGGAGATCCGTTCCGTACGGCGATCCGGAGCGGTGGCCGTCCGGACCACCATCGTGGCAGTTCCCGGAGCCGGGAACGTGTCCACGATGGAGAGTGCCATGTTGGGTCTGATCACCGGGTACGCCATCCGGCGGCCTGTCGTCGTCCTGCTGCTCTGGCTGGTCGTCCTGGTCGGCGGGATTGGGGTCGGAGTCGGGGTCTTCGAGCGCCTGGTCGCCGACGTCGGCGGCGTACCCGGCAGCGAGTCGGACGTCGGCGTGGAGCGGTTGGCCGAGGCGCCGCCCGAGCCGGTCCGGCTGACCGCCGTGATCACGGGTGTGCCGGCCACCGATCCGGCGGTCCGGGCGAGTGCCGACGCGGCCGTGGCCGAGGTACGCACGATGCCGGGCATCGCCGAGGTCTCCGATCCGCTGCCGTCGCCGGGTACCGGGCAGGCGCTGCTGATCTCGGTCACCCTGACTCCCGGGGACGGTGAAGCCGACGCGGCCGAGACCGCCGCCGCCCGGCTGCACCGGATCGAGGCGCCGTCGGTCGCGGTCGGCGGCGGACCGATCACCGACCAGGAGTTCGGCTCGCAGGCCCAGCAGGACGTGGCGAGGGCGGAGGCGCTGAGCATGCCGGTGGTGCTCGTGCTGCTTCTGCTGATCTTCGGTGGCCTGGTCGCGGCCGGGCTGCCGCTGCTGGTCGCCGTGGTCGGCATCGGCGGCACCTTCGGGGTTCTCTACGCCTTCAGCCTCGTCTCCGACGTCTCCGTCTACGCCGTCCAGGTCACCACGATGCTCTCGGTCGGGCTGGCGGTCGACTACGCGCTGCTGATGGTGAGCCGGTTCCGTGAGGAGCGGGTCACCGCGCCGGACGTGCCGACAGCGGTCGCCCGGACGGCGGCGACCGCCGGCCGTACCGTGCTGTTCGCCGGGTTGACCGTGGCGGTGGCGTTGACCGGCCTGCTGGTCTTCCCGGATCCGTTCCTCCGGTCGATGGGGCTGGCCGGTGCCGCGGTGGTCGCGGTGGACATGCTCGCCGCGTTGACCCTGCTGCCGGCACTGCTGGTGCTGGTCGGTCGGCGGATCCCGGCGGCGAAGCCGCGTACCCGGGCCGGGGTGTTCGCCCGGCTGGCCGGGCTGGTGCAGCGCCGGCCGGTGCTGACCCTGGTCGCCACCGTGGGGGTTATGGGCACGCTGGCCGTACCGGTGCTGGACCTGCGGCTGTCCACAGGGGACCCCCGGCTACTGCCGACCAGCACCCAGACCCGGCAGATGTGGGACGCGCTCGGCACGCACTTCCCGGAGCGGACGGCACCGAGCGACATCGTGGTGCTGGCGCCGGTACCGGCCACCGACCCGGAACTGGCCCGGTTGCGGGCCCGGGTGGCCGGGGTACCCGGGGTCACCCGGGTGGAGACCGTGCCGGCGGGACCGGAGTTGACGGTGCTGCGCGCGGCGCCCGCCGCACCGCCGGAGGAGGCGGCGGCCCGGACGACGGTCAGCGCGATCCGGGCGTTGCCCGCGCCGTTCGAGGTCGTCGTCACCGGCAACGCCGCCCGGCTGGTGGACTACCGGCAGATGCTGGCCGACCGGTTGCCGTGGGCGATCCTGGTGGTGGTACTCGCCACCCTGGTGCTGCTCTTCGCGCTCACCGGCTCGGTACTGCTGCCGGTCAAGGCGGTACTGACGAACGTGCTCAGCCTCGGTGCGGCGCTCGGCGCGGTGGTCTGGGTCTTCCAGCAGGGGCACCTGGCCGGCCTGTTCGGCACGGTACGACTCGACTCGACCCACCTGACCGTGCCGGTACTCGTCGGCGCGATCGCCTTCGGACTCTCGGTGGACTACGAGGTGTTCCTGCTGTCCCGGATCCGGGAACGCTGGCTCGCCGGGGCCGACCCGCAGCGGGCGGTCGCCGAGGGGTTGCAGCGGACCGGTGCGATCGTCACCTCGGCGGCGTTGCTGCTGGTGGTGGTCTTCGCCGGGTTCCTGGTCGGCGGCTTCGTACCGGTGAAGGCGATCGGGCTCGGCCTGGTGCTGGCGATCGCCCTGGACGCCACCCTGGTACGGATGCTGCTCGTGCCGGCCACGATGACTCTGCTCGGTCGGTACAACTGGGCCGCGCCGGGGCCGTTGCGTCGGCTGCACGCCCGGATCGAACTGCGTGAGGCCGAGCCGTCCACACCGGAACCTGCTGCGGAACCCGCTGCCGCCCTGTCCCGGTAGCCGGTTCCGGCTCGCCCACTCGGGCGACGACGGCCGCACCGCGCCGTAACCATCGCTACACCGCCCCGCCACAGCCGGTCTCGTACGGCGGCGGGGCGGTGAACGGTGCGTCACCGAGGGGTGAAGGAAACCGCCGTCCTACGAAAGGTGTGTGCAGGATATTGACTTGTGATCGAGGGGCAGCCATCCTCGTCGATATTCAACCCCCGCTCGGTATGGAGGACCCCTTGCTCAGACGTACCGTCAGAATTCTCGCGGCGCTCACCATGGCAGCCGCGGCCACCCTTGTCGCGACCGTGACCACCGCCGCGCCCGCACAGGCCGACGGTTGCTACACCTGGGGCCGGACCCTCTCCGAGGGAATGTCCGGTGAGGACGTACGGCAGTTGCAGATCCGCGTCGCCGGCTACCCCGGCAACAACGCGGTGCTCGGCATCGACGGCGCCTTCGGACCGGCGACCCGGGCCGCGGTGGTCCGCTTCCAGCAGGCGTACGGGCTCGGTGCCGACGGCATCGCCGGCCCGCAGACGTTCACCCGGATCTACGCGCTCCAGGACGACGACTGCACCCCGGTCAACTTCAGCTACGCCGAGTTCAACGACTGCAACTCGGACTGGTCCGGCGGAGCCGTGTCGGCCGCCACCGCCCGGTTCAACGCCCTGGTGAACATGTGGAAGCTCCAGGCGATGCGGCACGCCCTCGGCGACCAGCAGATCCGGGTCACCAGCGCGTTCCGCAGCCACGCCTGCAACAACGCCGTCGGCGGCTCCTCGACCAGCCGCCATCTCTACGGTGACGCGGTCGACCTCGGCGCCAGCCCGCACAGCCTGTG
Organism: Plantactinospora endophytica; assembly: GCF_016862915.1. Taxonomy (GTDB): domain Bacteria; phylum Actinomycetota; class Actinomycetes; order Mycobacteriales; family Micromonosporaceae; genus Plantactinospora; species Plantactinospora endophytica. The sequence continues at coordinate 89,104 of NZ_BONW01000008.1, forward strand.
CCGGCTCGCCCAGCAGGCCCGCAACCACGGCTGGCGGGAGATCCTCGGCCCCGGCTACCCCGGACACAGCGACCACACCCACGTGGCGCACAAGTCGAGCCGTACCTGGTCGGCGAGTTCCTGCGGCGTCTCCTGACCCAGCCTGCGCGTTCGCGGTGCCCGTCGGAGGCGGGACGGGTACCGCCCGCGTCGGCGCTCGGTCGTACTCCGGCGTCCGGCCGACGTCTTCCGCGGTCGTGGTCACTCGCGGCCGTCGTTCTGCCCCCGGTCGTAGTCACTCGCGGCCGTGGTTCTGCCCCCGGTCAGTCGCCGATCGGGGAGTGTGCGGGCGGCTCGGCGTCGTCGGTACGGTCCGCCGCCGGCAACCACAGCACGAAGGTGCTGCCCCGGCCGACCGAGGAGAAGAGCGCCACCTGCCCGCCGTGCGACTCGGTGATCTGCCGGACGATCGCCAGCCCCAGCCCGGTACGCCGCTCGGCTCCCGTCGACTGGCTCGTCGGCCCGCGCCAGAACCGGTCGAAGACCCGGGACCGGTCGGCCGCGGCGATCCCTGGTCCCTCGTCGGCGACGCCGACCCACAACCAGCCGCCGATCCGGCCCGCCGCCACGGTCACCGTGCCGCCGGGCGGGGAGAGACGTACCGCGTTGGAGAGCAGGTTGCCGACCGCCCGGCGCAGCGCGTCGTGGTCTCCGATCAGCAGCAGGTCGGGCCGGACGTCGTACCCGACGTTCACCTGGCGGGCGGCGGCGACCGCGGTGAACTCCTCGCCCGCCTCCCGGGCGATCGCGTCGAGCAGCACGTCGGTGTCGGCGAGTGCGTCGGACCGACGGCGTGCGGTGGCCAACAGGTCCTCGACCAGCCGGGACATCCGGGTGGTGGCCCGGTCGATCACCGCGACCGCCCGGGTCCGTTCCGCGTCGGTGGCCTCGGTGGTGTCGAGCAGCGAGGCGTCCAGGTTGGCCCGGATGATCGCCAACGGACTGCGCAGCTCGTGCGACGCGTCGTCGACCAGTTGCCGTTGGGTCCGGAACGCCTCCTCCAGCCGGTCCAGCATCGAGTCGATGGTGTCGCCGAGTTCGCGCAGCTCGTCCCGGGCACCGGCCAGCCGGATCCGTCGGGACAGGTCGGTCGCCTGGATCTCCCGGGCGGTACGCGCGATCGCGCCGACCGGGCGCAGCGCCCGCCCGGAGAGCACCCAGCCGATGCCGAGACTGGCGACGAAGAGACCGGCCAGCGCGATCAGCGAGTAGTTGCGCAGGGTTTCCAGGGTACGGAAGTTGACCTCCGACTCGATCTCGTCCACCTCGGCCACCGTCAGCGTCCCGACCGTCCGGCCGTGCTTCACCACGTCCGCCTGGTACTGGTTGGTGATCGGCTTCGGGTTGGTGCTGTACTGCACCGCCAGGTAGGTCACGGCCAGCCCGGCACCGGCCAGCGCGAAGAGCAGCGTGGAGTAGAGCACGGTGAGCCGGAACCGGATCGACTGCACGAACGGCAGCCACCGCCGAGGCCGCCAGCCCCGCGCCGCCACCCCGGCACCGGCCGAGGTCACGTCCCCGGTGACCGTCACGTCAATGGTCGACCTCCCGCCATCGGCAGACGTCGAGCCACGGGCAGACGTCGAGCCACGGGCAGACGTCGAGCCACGGGCAGACGTCGAGCCACGGGCGGACGTCGAGTCACCGGCCGGCATCACGCCGCCTCCCGCAGCCGGTAGCCGCGTCCCACCACGGTCTCGATCGCCTCGCCGCCGAGCTTGCGACGCAGCGTGCCGACCGTGACCCGGACGGTCTGGGTGAACGGATCGGCGTTGGCGTCCCAGACGTGCTCCAACAACTCCTCCGCCGAGACCACGTGACCGGGTCGGGTCATCAGGTATTCCAGCACCCCGAACTCCTTCGGGGTCAGGTGCAGCCGGGTGCCGTCCCGACTCGCCTCGTGCCGGGCCGCGTCGAGCTGGAACGGGCCGACCCGGAGCACCGCCGTACCGCCACCGGCGTCCCGGCGCAGCAGTGCGCGTACCCGGGCCAGCAGTTCGGCCAGCGCGAACGGTTTCACCAGGTAGTCGTCGGCGCCCTCGTCGAGCCCGCGTACCCGGTCGTGCAGCGCGCCCCGCGCGGTGAGCATCAGCACCCGCAGGTCGACGCCGCCCTCGACGGGTACCTCCCCGCGCCGGATCGCGTGGCAGACCGCGAAACCGTCGCCGTCCGGGAGGTTGACGTCGAGCAGCATCAGGTCGTACGCGTTGACCGCCAACCGTTCGTACGCCTGGGCGGCGTCGGTGGCGACGTCCACCGCGTACCCCGCGCGGACCAGGCCGAGCCGCACCGCGTCGGCCAGGTCCTCCTCGTCCTCCACCACAAGCAACCGCATGATCCGACCTCCCGCACGGCCACCGACCGGCCGCGAACTCCGACGCTAGCCGCCGTTCCTGATGATCCGCTCGGCCGCCCGCTGGGCCCGGTCGATCGGGATCGCGAAGCCGATGCCGATGTTGCCGCTGCCGTCCAGGGTGGCGATCGCGGTGTTGACCCCGACCACCTCGCCCCGGGCGTTCACCAGCGGACCGCCGGAGTTGCCCGGGTTGATCGAGGCGTCGGTCTGGATCGCGGTCTGCCGCGCGCCGCCGTTCCCGAGCCGTACCTCCCGGTCCAGCGCGCTGACGATGCCGGCGGTGACGGTGCCGGAGAGTCCCAGCGGGGAGCCGACCGCGAGTACCGGCTCACCGACCCGGACGTCCCCGGCGGCGATCCGCAGTGGCCGCAGCGCTCCGGACGACGTTCCGGGCGAGGCTCCAGGCGACGTTCCGGGCGAGGTGACCCGGAGCACCGCGATGTCGCTGCCCGGATCGCGGCCGACCACCTCGGCGGGCCGGCGCCGGCCGTCCTGGCCGACGACGCTCACCTCCGTGCTGCCGGACACCACGTGGCTGTTGGTGATGACGTGCCGTCCGTCGACGGCGAAGCCGGACCCGCCGGCCCGGCCGGCGCGTACCGACACCACTCCCGGCAGCGCGGTGGCGGCGGCGCCGACCAGGCCGTCCGGCACCGCGCCGCCGCTCGGCCCCGGCACCGGCGTCAGCGGCGTCGCCGGTGGGGGAGCGGCCAGCTCGGGAGCCGGCCCGTCCGCCGCGACGTAGCCGCCGGCCAGCGCCCCCGAGGCCGCCGAGAGCGCCATCACCGCGAGCCCGGCCAGCAGCGTCCGCCGCCACCGCGCCGCACCGGCCGCCGGCTTCCCATCGGGTACGCCCACCGGCGTTCCCGGCGCCGGCCACGCGCCCAGCGTCGGGGAGACGAAACCCGGTCCCCGGGGCCGGCCCAGCCCCGGCGGTGCCGCCGTCACCTCTGCGTGCTCCATCTCCCCGTCACTCCCTCCATTGTGGAAATCCGTGCCCGTCAGGGAATCCGGGCGAACCAGAACATCGACGCGGCGGCGGCGAGCAGCGCCAGCACCAGGCCGATCCCGATGAACCGGGCCGAGACGTCCTGCCGTTCCGTCGTGTACCCGACCGAGCTGCCGATGTCGGCGTAGATTGCCCGCAACTCGTCACTGCTGCCCGCCTCGTGGTACCCGCCGCCGGTCTGCTCGGCGACCATCCGCAGCGTCTCGCCGTCCACCGGTACGGTCATCGGCCGGTTGCCCTGCTCGATCACCCCGTCCGGGGTGCCGAACGCGATGGCGTCGACCGGAACTCCGGCGCCGAGGGCGTCGGCCGCCGCGTCCTCCGGGTCGCTGCCGGAGGTGTTCGCCCCGTCGGAGAGCAGCACCACCCGGGCCGGCGGCGGATCCTCGGCCGCCTCGCCGTCCAGGGTGGCGATCGTCTCCAGCGCGGTGGCGATGGCGTCCCCGATCGCCGTACCCTGCTGCCCGGTGCCGCCCTCGGCCAGCCGTTCGATGCCGGCGTCCAGCAGTTGCCGGTCGGTGCCCGGCGGCACGAAGACCGAGGCGTTGCCGGCGAAGGCGACCAGCCCGACGTTGAACTCCTCGGGCAGCCCGTCGACGAACTCCCGGGCCGCCGCCTTGGCCGAACTGAGCCGGTCCGGCGGTACGTCGTCGGCGAGCATCGACAGCGACACGTCCACCGCGATCACCACGGTGGCCCGCTCGCGCGGCACGCGTACCTCGTCGCTGGGGCGGGCGAAGCCGACCACCAGCAGCCCGAGCATGCCCAGGAACAGGCTCGCCGGCACGTGCCGCCGCCAGCCCGGCCGGCTCGGTGCCAGCCGGTCCAGCAGACGCAGGTTGGTGAAGCGGACGGCGTAGCGGCTGCGGCGGCGCTGCACCACCAGGTACGCCACGGCCAGCGCCGCGACACCGACCAGCAGCCACAGCCGGTCCGGACTCTCCAGGGTCATCGTTGCTCCTTCACGCCGCCCCGCCGCCCGGGCCGGGGGTACGGGCCGCCGCCGCGAGGCGGCGCTGGGCGTACACGTGCCGGACGATGTCGGTCACCCAGTCCCGGTCGGTACGCAGCGCCAGGTGTGCGGCGCCGGCCCGGCGCAGTGCCGCCCGGACTGCCGCGCGTTGCCGGAGCGCGGCGGCGGCGTACCGTTCACGCAGCCGCCGGCTGCCGGTGGAGACCTCGCGGCGCCGCCCGCTCTCCGGGTCGACCAGCGTGATCAGCCCGACGTCCGGCAGTTCCAGTTCGCGCGGGTCGGTCACCTCGACCGCGAGCACCTGGTGCCGGACGGCGAGCCGGCGCAACTCGCCCTCCCACTCCGGCCGTTGCTCCCACGCCGGCCGCTCGTCCCGCTCCTGCCTCTCCTCGGCGGCGTTCCGCTCGGCCTGTCCTGCCCGCCCTGACTGTCCCGCTCGCCCTGCCCGCCCTGGCTGTCCCGACCGGCCGGCCGCCGGGGGCCGGTCCGGCGGGTCGCCGACCGAGTCCGGCAGTCCGTCCAGCCAGTCGGAGACGACCACCACCAGGCCCCGGCGGGTCGCCGCGCGGTGCAGGCCGGCGAGCGCCTCGGCCAGCGCCGGGGGTCGGGACCCGGCCGCACCGCGCGGCGCGGCCAGCAGGGTGTGCAACAGCCCGAGCAGATGCTCCCGACCGGTACGCGCCGGAAACCGCCGGATCCCGTCCGCGCCGAGCAGGTGCCCGCCGAGCCGGTTGCCGAAGTTCGCCGTCAGATAGCCGATCGCCGCCGTGGCGGCCACCGCGAGTTCCCGTTTCTCCAGTTCGGCGGTGCCGAAGTCCATGCTCGGGGTCGAGTCGACCAGCAGCCAGGTGGTCAGTTCCCGGTCGGCGTCCACCTCCCGGACGTGCGGCACCCCGGTACGCGCCGTCACCGCCCAGTCCATCCGGCGCACCTCGTCCTCGCCGGGCCGGTACTCCCGACTGCCGGTCAGCTCGCTGCCGGCGCCCGGCAGCAGGCCGAGGTGTTGGCCGTGCAGCAGCCCGTCGAGCCGCCGGGTGATCGCCAGTTCCAGCCGGCGCAGCCGGCGGTGCGGCGCGAGGTGGTGCACGGTGGCGTGTCCCTCGTTCATCCGCTGCGCCTCCCGATCCTCCGGTCCGTCCGGCGCGGCGGACGGCGGGACCCGTGCCCACCGCCCCGCCCGCCGGGTCGGCGCCGCCTCACGCCGCCCGCTCCGTCCGGTACGTCTGCTCGTTCGGGTGCGCCTGCTCGTCCTGGCGTCTCTGCTCCCGCTGGTGCGGGGCGATCTGCGGTGGCGGTACCGCGCCGACCAGCCGGCGTACCACCGACTCGGCCGTGATCCCGTCGGCGACCGCGTCGAAGGAGAGCACCAGCCGGTGCGCCAACACGTCGACGGCCAACTCGGTGACGTCGTCCGGCAGCACGTACTCGCGCCCCCGTAGCAGGGCCAGTGCCCGGGCGGCGGCGACCAGCCCGAGGGTGGCCCGGGGACTCGCCCCGTACGCGAGCCGCGCCGAGAGGTTGCCCGCGCCGAACCGGTCCGGATGCCGGGTCGCCACCACCAGCCGCACCACGTACTCCGCGACGGCGTGGTGCACGAACACCCCACGGGCCCGCTCCTGGAGGGCGCGCAGCCGGGCCGGGTCGAGCACCGGACGCGGCTCCGGCCGGCTGGTGCCCATCCGGTAGAGGATGCCCAGTTCCTCCTCGTCGGTGGGGTAGTCGACGATGACCTTGAGCAGGAAGCGGTCGCGTTGTGCCTCCGGGAGTTGGTACACCCCTTCGGACTCGATCGGGTTCTGGGTGGCCAGCACCAGGAACGGCGCCGGTACCGGATAACTCCGCCCGCCGATCGACACCTGCCGCTCGGCCATCGCCTCCAGCAGCGCCGACTGCACCTTCGCCGGTGCCCGGTTGATCTCGTCGGCCAGCACCAGGTTCGCCATCACCGGACCCAGTTCCACGTCGAAACTCTCCGCCGACGCCCGGTAGATCCGGGTACCGACGATGTCCGACGGCACCAGGTCCGGAGTGAACTGGATCCGGGAGAAGTCCCCACCCACCGCCGTCGCCAGGGTCTGCGCGGCCAGGGTCTTCGCCACCCCCGGTACGCCTTCGAGCAGGCAGTGCCCGTCGGCCAGCAACGCGGTGAAGAGCCGCTCCACCAACCTGTCCTGCCCGACGATCACCCGCTTGACCTCGAACAGGGCCTGTTCGAGCGCGACGTGCGGTGCCTCGGCCGCCATCTGCGGCGGCTCCGGCGTGACGTGCGGTGGTGCCGGTGTGAGGTGCGGCTCCGGCCCGGCTGCGGTGACGCTCATCGGCGATACCTCACAGGCCGGCTTCGGCGGGCGTGCTCGCGCCGCCGTTCTTCTCGGGGCAGTCCTTCGACACGTCGGCCGTACTGCCGAAGACGTTGCCGTTGTTCTCGGTGACGATCCGTACGGTCTTCTCCGAGTCGGCCGGGTCGTCGGCGTACGCCGCCGTGGCGAAGCCGACGGCCGCGACGGCCGCAGCACCGGCAAGGGTCAGCCCGGCGATCCGCTTGATCCGCATGATCTGTGGTTCCTTCCGTCGAGACTGTCGGGACTGTTGTCCGGAGCGGGCACCCGGGCCGGAGTGGAGTGGCGACCCGGGCGCCCGCAGGAGCCCATGACATCAGGACGGACCGAAAGAGAGCCGAAGGCCGGAACGGCTCAGGGGCGGCTCGGGGAACGTTCGAGGTATCGACGGATGACGGAGGTACCGACGGATGACGGGTCGAGGTATCGGCAGCTGACGGGTCGAGGTACCGACGGATGACGAGGCGTCAGGTCTTCGAGGGCAGCCATCCGAGGAGGTGCACGGCTGGTGGGCGGGCGTCGCTGTTCGGCTGGTCCGGCACCGGCCGTGGCTAGTCGCGCCGTTCCTGCTCGGCGGTGTAGGCGGCGCTCAGGCGTTCGAGGGGGCTCGGGCCGTCGTGGGGCTTCGGTGGTGCGTCGAGGTGGCGTACCCGGAGTTCGTCCATGAGTTCCTCGACGAACGCCGGGCCCGCGTCGCGCATGACCTGCTGCCGGATCCGGAGTTCCTCGGTGCCCGGGCGCCAGTCGAGGCCCCAGTTGCCGAGCGCGTAGAGGATCGGAAGGGTCCGGATGCCGGCTTCGGTGAGGCTGTAGCGGGCGCGCTGCCCTCGCGCCGCCGTGCCGCGGGTGAGGATCCCCGCCTCGACGAGCCGCACGAGGCGGTCGGAGAGGATGTTCGAGGCGATGCCCTCGATCGACCCGGTGAGCAGCGCCCGGAAGTATCGGCGGTCGCCGAAGATCACGTCGCGGAGCACGAGTAGCGCCCAGCGGTCTCCGAGCACCTCGATGGTCGCGTTGATCGGACACCCGGACCGTGGTTCCACGACTCCTCCTTGACAGGTACTTGGCCCCCAATATAGTAGTTGCAAATTGCAACCACTAGGGGGAGGAGGGATGATGGGCCGCTTCCTGTACTGGATGAACGTGTCCCTCGACCTTCGGATAGAGCAAGTTCCCGGAGACAACGGCGCCGGCGAGTGGCTACGCATCGACGAGGAGCTGCACCGAGAGTTCAACGCGCGGGCGCGAAGACTCGCGGGCATGGTCCAGGGCCGGGTCATCTACGAGACGATGGAGGAGTACTGGCCACGGGCGCGCGAGGACACGTCGCTGCCGGACTTCATGCGCGAGTACGGCGAGATCTGGACCTCCGCGCCCAAGGTGCTCGTCTCCCGCACCCGCCACAGCGCCGATCACGGCACCCGGATCGTCGGTGGGGACGACGCGATCGAGCAACTGGCCGCCCTCAGGGCCGAGACCGACGGCACCCTCGGTGTGGGCGGCGCGGCGCTCGCCACGCAGCTGCTCCGGGCGGGGCTGCTCGACGAACTGCTGCTCTTCACCCACCCGGCGATCCTCGGCTTCGGCCGGCCGCTGTTCGACGACTGGGACATGCCGATCGACCTCGACCTGATCGAGCAGCGATCGTTCGAGCAGGGGGTCACGATGCACCACTACGCCATCCGGAAGGCAAGCTCGTGCTGAGGCAGGTCGCGGACGGCGTGCTGGTCCACCAGAGCGAGTTCCTCCAGAGCAACACCGTCGTCGTGCAGGGCCCCGCCGGCGTGCTGCTCGTCGACCCCGGGTTGCAGGACCACGAACTGGCCTGCCTCGCGAACGACCTCTCCGCCTCGGGCCGGACCGTCGTGGCGGGCTTCTCGACGCATCCGCACTGGGATCACCTGCTCTGGCACGCACAGCTCGGCGAAGCGCCCCGCTACGGCACGGCCCGCTGCGTGGCCGCCGTCCGGGAACAACTGTCCGACCCGGACGCGAAGACCCAGGTCACCGAACACCTGGCCGAGACGGAGATCGCCGGGCAGGTCGCGCTGGACCTGTACGGCCTCGTCACCGCCCTGCCCGCCGGGGCGACGCGGATCCCCTGGGACGGCCCCGGGGTCCGGATCATCGAGCATCGAGCACATGCGCCGGGCCATGCGGCGCTGTTCGTCGAGGAACGCGGGCTGCTCGTCGCCGGCGACATGCTCTCCGACGTCCTGGTCCCGATGCTCGACCTGCACGGCGCCGCCGACCCGATCGAGGACTACCTCGCGGCGTTGCGGCTGCTGGAGGGCGTGGCGGCCGACGTCGACGTCGTCGTTCCCGGCCACGGGTCGGTCGGCGGAGCCGGTCAGGTGCACGAGCGGATCGAGCGGGACCGGGCGTACGTGCTCGCCCTGCGGGACGGCCGCGAGCCCGACGACCCGCGGATCGGCCCCTCGGCCAAGCCCGGCTGGGAGTGGGTGAGCGATGTGCACCACGGTCAGGTCCAGAGGCTGGCCGCTGGTGACTGAGTGGGTCGACGGTTGACCGGTGCGCGGCGCTGCCGTGTCCGGTCGCCGGACCGACCCTGGTTTCCGGCGACCCGCCCCTGAGATTTCTCCGGGTCCCGCTGGCCACCTTCGACAGATGTGCGCCGGTCCGCTGGCGGGCGAGGCTGCGGGTATGCAGATTCCCTCTCGACGCTGGCTGCTCGCTGGGCTGGTCGCGCTGCTGGTGGTCTCGGCGCCGGCCGCCGCACCGGCCGCGTCAGCCCGGACCGAGCCGCCCGCACCCGCACTACGGCTCACCCTGCCCGAACCGACCGGGCCGTACCCGGTCGGCAGCACCGAACTGCACCTGGTCGACGCCGGCCGCCCCGATCCGTGGGTGGCCGGCCGACCGAGAGAACTGATGGTCAGCGTCTGGTACCCGGCGTCGACCGCGCACGGCGGGCAGCCGACGCCGTACCTGCCACCACTGGCCGCGCGAGCGTTCGCCGAGCGCACCGACGCGCAGCTCGGGCTGGCCACCGGCCAGGTCGACTGGGCCGGGACCACCACGCACGCCCGCACCGGTGTGCCGGTACGTCCCCGGCTCGGCGGCCACCCCGTCGTCGTCTTCTCGCCCGGCGGTGCCGTACCCCGGGCGCACGGCACCATGCTGGCGACCGACCTGGCCAGCCGGGGGTACGTGGTGGTGACGATCGACCACACCTACGAGACGCCGGAGGTGGAGTTTCCCGGCGGGCGGGTCGAGGCGCAGCAGCTTCCCGACATCGACCCCACCGAACTCAACCACCGGATGATCGAGACCCGGGTCCGGGACAGCCGGTTCGTCCTCGACCAGCTCGCCGTGCTCGCCCGGGGCGGTAACCCGGACGCCGGTCACCGGCGGCTGCCGGCCGGCCTCGGTGCGGGGATCGACCTGTCCCGGGTCGGGATGTTCGGCCACTCCGCCGGGGGCTTCACGAGTGCCGAAACGATGCTGGTGGACCGCCGACTGGACGCCGGGGTGAACATGGACGGCAGCCTGGCGTACAGCTTCTCGGCGAACGACTTCGGTGACGTGGTGGACCAGGGGCTGGACCGGCCGTTCCTGCTGATGGGGGCGGGACAGAGTTCTGGTACACCCCACACCCACCAGCACGCCCGGGACTGGGCGGGCTTCTGGGCGAACTCCACAGGCTGGAAGCTCGACCTCTACGTGGCCGAGGGCGAGCACTTCACCTTCACCGACCACCAGGCACTGCTGCCGCAGCTCGCCGAGGCGTTCCCGCTGCCGCCCGGCCTGGTCGAAAGCTCGATCGGTACCGTCGACCCGGACCGGATCGTCGGGTCGCTGAAGGCGTACCTCGGCGCCTTTTTCGACCAGCACCTACGCGGACAGCCGCAGCCGCTGCTCCGCGACCCGTCGCCCCGGCATCCCGACGTCGCGTTCGTTCGTCCCTGACCCCCACGCCGTGACGGCCCGTCCGCCGGCCGGTACCGGCCGGCGGACGGGTGCTCGGGCCTCGGATCCGAACAGGTCGATGAAAGAGGTTGCCGGTGGGTGCCAACATCACCGGCCGGAGGCGAGCCGCAGATCCGGACTTCTGCGAACGATCCGAGGCCGGCCAGCGCGTTACGCTCTGGCAATGACGTTCGCCGGGCGCACATTGAGTCCTGCCGTTGTCGAGGCGTTGAGGTACTGGCCCGGCGTCGTGCACGAGGTCACGCCGGCACCCGTGGACCTCGCGGTTCTGCCACCCTTCTTCGACGAGCTGCTTGCCGAACTGCCGTGGTGGAATCGCGCGTGGCGGATCACCCAGGTGGAGCCCGCCTACCCACGCGAGACTCCGTGGAACGAGGGCAGACAGGGAGTTGTCGAGGTGTCCGTGCCAGGAACGGCAAGCTGCGGTGTGGCGGACACCCTGCCGTTCTCGGCCCGGGTGCGGTTCGAACATGACCGGATGATCCGGTTTCAAGCGAAGCTCGGTGACGTGGTTGTCGGTCCGAGCATCGCCGCTACGGGGCAGCCCGAACCGCATCCGTTCGGGATTGTCTTCAGCAGGCTGATGGACCTGCGCGGAATCTCCGTCCGGGAGATGGCCAGGGGGAGCTTCCGGTCGTACTCGACGATCAGGGCACTCCGCAGTGGACACTTCAATCCGCACCGGGACGTGCTCGCTTATGTTCCCGAGGTCCTGAAGATGTCCGCAGAGGATCTTGCCGCTATCGCCGGACTCGATCCGGAAGACACCCGATGAGTTGGCATGCCATCCGCCGACGCACCACTGACACACCGCTGCCTGCCCGCCCCTGTCCCGAGCCGGCATCCGGAGGTGCCGACGCGCGCACCGGCCCGGCCGAAGTCCGTCACGCTTCGTAACTAACCGGCTGTGCCGCCCTCCGTGGCCGCCCGTCTGCTTCCGACGGCGGCCACGCCACGGCGGGGGTCTGTCGATCTTCCGTTCCCCGTTGTTCGGTGTCGCGTCGACTCGAATCGTTAGCCTGCGCTGGCCGCCACCGACGGCGGGTTTCGTGCGGAGGGATGTCGATGCGTAAGACAACACACTGGTCGGCCCGTGCCCTGGGCGCTCTCGCGGGCGCCGTCGCGCTGGTGACGGCCCTGCTGCCGGCCAATCCGGCGGCTGCGGCGAACGTGACCTTTAGGGCGGCGACGCTGAACATCTACAACGGGCTGAGCCAGGCCGACTTCGTGTCCGACCTGAACCTGATCGCGTCCAGGGCGGACCTCGTCGGTCTCAACGAGGTCGGCAACCGCAAGGCTTTCCTGGAGAGCTGGGCCGCCGCCAACGGCTGGTGGTTGTACGCGCCGGGCGGGACCAACCAGGCCGGCGAGGCGCTGATCGCCAGGAAGAGCATGTTCGACGTACTCGACAAGGGCTCGATCTTCGTGTGTGACACCAACGGTCCGGGCGAGGTGCCGCCCGCGCGGTACAACAACTGGGTCAAGTACCGGCACAAGGCCAGTGGTCGCAACGTGACACAGATCAACGCCCACGCGGTGGCCAGCATCGAGACCGCCGGTCGGCCGGAGGATCTGCCGCGCACCAGGTGCGCCGAGGCGCAGTTCCAGGGCCTCAAGGACCTGGCGGTCGACAAGCAGGACGAGGGCCAGGTCATCGTCAGCGGTGATCTCAACGTCGACTTCAGCGCCGACCGGAGCTATGGGTACGCGAAGTTCCCGTGGCAGGTCTTCGAGGCCAACGAACTGCCGAACCTGCGCTCCAACTACAACCTCTACGGCGAGAAGGGCACCGGTACGCACGGGAACCGGCACATCGACTACGTCTACTTCTGGAAGCGGCTGCCGGAGTACCAGCTCATGTGGATGACCGGCTACGACATCGTCGGCGGCACCCGGTCCGACCACAACGGCGTCGTCGCCACGTTCTCGATCCAGAACTGACGCGCTCGCCGTCCGCCGGCTACGAGTCCGCTCCGTTCCGTGGCCCGGGCAGGCCCGGCAGGCCCGCCTCGTAGCCGGCGGCGAAGGCTTCCAGAGCCGCGTCGGTGCCGGCCCGGTCACCGGTGGCGAGCAGGTCGAGCAGCAGCCCTCGGATCACCGCGAGCCCGAGCCGGGCATGCGTCCGGGCCACTTCGGCCGGTACGCCCCGGCGGGCGGCCAGCTCGACGTTGAGGTCGAGCCAACTCTCCACCACCCCCTCCAGCAGCGCGGTGGTGCCCGGATAGCCCTGCACCGCCTGGCCGTACAGCTCGAAGAAGAGCCGCTCGTACGGCCACAGCGCCGGGTCGGCCAGCCGTCGCCACATGCCCCGGATCGCGTCCGCCGGCTGGACGGCCGGGTCGATCTCCATCGTGGACAGTGCGGACCGCTGTCGGCTCTCGATCTCCCGGACCACCTCGACGAGCAGCCCTTCCTTCGACCCGAAGTGGTAGATCAGCATCCGGTGGCTGGTGCCGACGTCGGCCGCCAGCCGGCGCAGGCTCAGCGCGCTGACGCCCTGTTCGGCCATCCGGTCGACGACGCGGGCCAGCAGGTGTTCCCGTGCTTCACCAGGCATGTACCATACGGTACATGTACCACTTGGTACACGAGTGGAGGAGGGGCCGGGACATGACGCGGAAAGAGATCGACGTGCGGGTGCACACCACGGCCAGCCCGGCCGTGGTCTACGCGTTGCTGGTCGACGGGGCCGGCTGGCCCGGCTGGTCGCCGCTCGGCTCCTTCGCGCTGGAGCGTCCCGGGGCCGACGAGCCGGAGGGCGTGGGCGCGATCCGGGTCTTCCGGACCGGCCGGACCACCAGCCGGGAGCGGGTCGCCGAGCGGGTGCCCGACCGCCGGTTCAGCTACGAACTCCTCTCCGGGCTGCCGCTGCGGGACTACCGGGCCGACGTCGACCTCACCCCGGACGGCGGCGGCACCCTGATCCGCTGGCACTCCACCTTCTCCGCCAGGGTGCCCGGCACCGGCTGGCTCTACCGCCATGCACTCGGCCGGTTCATCCGGCAGGTCGCCACGGGTCTCGCCACCCACGCCGCCACCGCCACCCACCCGGCCTGACCCCGACCGCCGCCACCGGCCGGCACCACCGGCCCGAGCCAGGTCCGCCGGCACGCCGGCCTGAAGGCAGGTCCGCCGGCACCGCTGGCCCGAGGGCAGGTCCCCGGCACCGGCTCAGCGGCAGGTGCCCTGTACCGGTATCTCGGGCATCAGCGCGGCCACCCGCTCGGCCGCCGGCTCGTTGTCGATCTGCCGGAACAGGTCGTACCCGGCCGACCAGACCGACACGGCGGCGACGTCGTCGTTGACGCTGGCGTACGCGTGCCCGAGCACGGTCAGCGCCCGCGCCCGGAGGAAGTGGAACCGCGAATCACCGAGCAGTTGCAGCACCCGGCGCAGCAACGCCACCGCCCGGCGCGGCCGACCGTCGATCAACTCGAGTTCACCGAGCCCGGCCAACGAGATCGCCTCGCCGAACGCCAGCCCGTCGGCCTGACTGCGGGCCAGTGCCGCCGCCAGGGTGTGCCGGGCGGACGGATGACCGAGTACGGCGTAGAGCGCACCCAGCCGGGCCAGCGCGTACGTCTCCTGGACCTGGTCGCCGATCTCCCGGGCGACCGCCACCGCCTGCCGCAGGTACGCCTGCCCCGGCTCCGGCCGGTCGAGTTCCCCGTAGGTCAGCCCGAGCAGCGTCAGCGCCGTGCTCTCGTCCCGCCGGGCACCCATTCGCCGGGCGAGGTCGAGATAGCGCTGGCCGAGTTCCCGGGTGGCCTCGTCGCGGCCCTGTTCCCGGCTGATGATGGCCCGCTGGGCCAGCGCGTGGCACTCGCCGAGTTGGTAACCGGCGGCCACGGAGATCGACATCGCCTCGGCGAGCAGCGGTTCCGCCTCCCGGTGCCGACCGGTCACCCGGTAGACGTCGGCGCAGAGCCACAGCGCGTCCGCCACCCCTCGCGGCTCGTCGACCAGCCGGAAGATCCCCAACGCCGCCTCGGCCGCGTCGAACTTGTCCCGCAGGTCGGCGCCGGGCCGCGAGGTCCACAGGTCGGCGAGGTTGCGCAGCAGCACCGCCTCGCCGCGCCGTTCACCCGCCCGACGGCAGGCCCGCAGCGCCGTCTGGTGGATCCGCCGCGCCTCGTCGTGCATGCCGCGCAGCTCGTAGAAGGGCTGCGTCGTCGCGGCCAGGTTCCAGGCGAGGTCCGCGAGGCCGAGCGTGGCAGCCTGCTGGATCGAGGCGCTCATCGCCGGTCGTTCCCGGTCGAACCAGCCGACCGGGTCGGGCACCGACCCCACCGGAGCCGCCGGCTGCCAGCGACGGGCGGGACCGGTGATCTGCGCCAGGGTACGGGTCGGCAGCCCGGCACCGACCGCTTCCGCCCGGATCAGCCAGGCACCGAACGCCCGTTCCAGCGCGTCGCGTCGTACCTGCGCGGACTCCTCGTCGGCGGCCCGCTCCCGGGCGAACAGCCGGACGAGGTCGTGCATCGCGTACCGGGGCTCGCCGTCGGACGGGTCGTGCAGCTCCAGCAGGCACGCGTCGACCAGCGACTCCAGCAGGCTCTCCGCCCGGCCCGGCGGCACGTCGAGCATCGCCGCGCCGGTCCAGGCCGGCACGTCGGGCGCGTCCAGCAGGCTCAACAGCCGCAGCATCCGGCGGGCCGGCTCGGCCAGGGCGCGGTAGCTGAGCGCCAGACTCGCCCGTACCTCCAGGTCGTCGGTGGCGAGTTCGTCGAGCCGGCCGAGTTCGTCGCGGAGCCGTTCGGCGAGCTGCCCGAGGCGCCAGTGCGGTCGGGCGGCGAGCCGGGCCGCCGCGATGCGTACCGCGAGGGGCAGGTATCCGCAGAGCCGGACGATCTCCGCCACCGCGGCGGGTTCGGTGCCGGCCCGACCCGGCCCGACGACCCGTTCGAGCAGCCGGATCGCCTCGTCCGGTGCGAAGGTCGCCAGCGCCAGGTGACCGGCACCGTCCAGGCCGGTGAGCCGCTGCCGGCTGGTCACGATGACCGCGCCGGGCGCGCCGCCGGGCAGCAGCGGCCGGACCTGCGCGGCGGACCGGGCATCGTCGAGTACGACCAGCAGCCGCCGGTCGTGCACCGCGTCCCGGAACTGGCTGGCACGTTCCTCGAGGCTGTCGCTGTGCAGGCTGTCGGGCAGGCCGAGCACCCGCAGGAAACGCCCGAGCACCGTGAACGGTTCGGCGGCGTCCGGCCAGCTTCCCCGCAGATCGGCGTAGAGCTGCCCGTCCGGGTACTCCGGACGCAGCCGGTGTGCGACGTGCCAGGCCAGGCTGGACTTGCCGACGCCGGCCGGCCCGGAGAGCGCGACGACCCGCAGTCGGTCGGCCGGCCCGGTGAGGCCGGCCTCCAGCGATCCGACGGCCTCGCTCCGGCCGGTGAAGTCGGCGACCGTCGGCGGTAGCTGGTGCGGCCGGGGCGGCGCCGGTACGGCCGGGGCGGGCTCCGGGCCGCCGCCGGCCGGACTGGCCAGGTCCGGATCGGTGTGCAGCATCCGCAGGTGCAGTTGGCGCAGTTCGGGGCGGGGGTCGACGCCCAGGGTGTCGGCCAGCCGGTGCCGGAGCCGGGAGTAGTGGTCCAGGGCGTCCGCCTGCCGCCCGCTGCGGTACAGCGCGAGCATGAGCTGCCCGGCGAGGCGCTCGTCCAGCGGATGCTCGCCGGCCCGTCGGGTCAGCTCCGGCAGCAGCGTCGCGTGCCGGCCCTGGCGCAGCGCGATGTCGCAGCGGTCGAGTTCGGCCGCGAACCGCTCCTGCCCCAGCGCGGTACGCAGTGCGCTCAGCCACGGCGTCTCCAGGTGTGCGAACGCCTCGCCCCGCCACAGCCCGAGCGCCTCGTCGAACAGGGTCAGCGCCCGGGCGTCGTCCGAGGTGCTCCGGGCCTGCCGGACCAGTCCCCGGAACCGGTGCAGGTCGACGGTCTCCGGCTCGATCGTCAGCCGGTAGCCGGCCGGCCGGCGGAGCACCGTCACGTCCCCGGCCGGGGCGAGGTGCTGGCGCAGCCGGGAAAGATAGCTGTAGAGGGTCTCCCGGGCCCGCTGCGGCCGGCGGTCGCCCCAGACCCGGTCCAGCAGTTGGTCGACCGAGACGAGTTCGTTCGCCTCGACGAGGAGCGCGACCAGGACGCAGCACTGCCGTGCCGGACCCATCTCGATCCGGTGCCCGTCGAGGCGTACGTCGAGCTCGCCGAGCAGCCGAAACTCCAGCACCGTCCGCGAACCTCCACCAGGTCGGGGTAACCCTGGCCGCTACCCGGGTCGGCGACCGGTTCAAGGATCACACAACGGCCGGCCGCCCCCGATTCGCCGGTGCGGGTTCCCAGATGGCAGCGGCGTGGCCGCGCCGCCACCACCTGGGCGGCCGGTGGTCGGAGCAGGGCGGGCCGGCCCGGCTCGTGGTGAGCCGGACCGACCGGCCGGAGTACGGGTGTACGTGGTCGCCGTGCCGGGGTCATTTAGTATGGCGCCGGCTATCCGGAGCGTATCCCGGGAGGGGCCAGGATCACCGGCGTCGTTCCGTTGTCGGCGGAGTGGGTATTTCGTGGAGGGTCACATGAGCACCGGGACCGAGACTTTCGAGTTCCAGGCCGAGGCGCGTCAACTGCTACAGCTGATGGTCCATTCGATCTATTCGAACAAGGACATCTTCCTGCGGGAACTCATCTCCAACGCCTCCGACGCGCTCGACAAACTCAAGCTGGCGGCGTTCACCGACAAGGATCTGACGGTCGACACGTCCGACCTGCACATCGCGATCGAGGTCGACCGCGAGGCGCGTACCCTCACCGTGCGGGACAACGGGATCGGGATGTCCCGGGACGAGGTGATCATCCTCATCGGCACCATCGCCAAGTCCGGCACGGCGGAACTCCTGGAAAAGATCAGGGAGTCCAAGGACGCGGCCGGCTCGCAGGACCTGATCGGACAGTTCGGGGTCGGCTTCTACTCCAGCTTCATGGTCGCCGACAGGGTCACCCTGCTCACCCGGCGGGCGGGCGAGTCCACCGCCACCCGCTGGGAATCCGACGGCGGAGCCACCTACGCGGTGGAAACCGTCGACGACGCGCCGCAGGGCACCTCGGTCACCGTGCACCTCCGCCCGGAGGACAAGGAGGACCAGCTCTTCGACTACACGGCCGAGTGGAAGATCCGGGAGATCGTCAAGCGCTACTCGGACTTCATCGCCTGGCCGATCCGGATGGCGGTCGAGCGGACCGACAACGACGGTGTCACGACCACCGAGTCCGAGACGCTCAACTCGATGAAGGCGCTCTGGGCGCGGTCGAAGGACGACGTCAAGGAGGACGAGTACAAGGAGTTCTACCGGCACCTTAGCCACGACTGGACCGACCCGCTGGAGACCATCCACATGCGGGCCGAGGGGACCTTCGAGTACGAGACGCTGCTCTTCATCCCGTCGCACGCCCCGTACGACCTGTTCATGCGGGGTGCGAAGCGCGGCGTGCAGCTCTACGTCAAGCGGGTCTTCATCATGGACGACTGCCAGGAACTCATGCCGGAGTACCTGCGCTTCGTCAAGGGCGTGGTGGACGCCCAGGACCTGTCGTTGAACATCTCCCGGGAGATCCTCCAGAAGGACCGGCACATCCAGTTGATGCGCCGCCGACTGGTCAAGAAGGTGCTCTCCACGGTCAAGGAGATGCAGGCGGGCGACGCCGAGCGGTACCGGACCTTCTGGACGGAGTTCGGCAAGGCCGTCAAGGAGGGCCTGCTCGACGACTTCGACAACCAGAGCACCATCCTGGAGATCTCCTCCTTCGCCTCGACCGCCGACCCGGAGCAGTTGACCACCCTCGCCCAGTACGTCGAGCGGATGAAGGAGGGACAGACCGACATCTACTACTCCACCGGCGAGTCCCGCACCATGATCGAGAACTCGCCGCACATGGAGGCGTTCCGGGCCAAGGGCTACGAGGTACTGCTGCTCACCGACCCGATCGACGAGATGTGGGTCTCCTCGGTGCCGAACTTCGACGGGAAGACGTTCCAGTCGATCGCAAAGGGTCAGGTCGACCTCGACACCGACGAGGAGAAGGAGAACGCCGGCCCGGAGCGCGAGCAGCAGGAGAAGGACTTCGCCGACCTGCTCGGCTGGCTGACCGGCCAACTCGGGGAGAACGTCAAGGAGGTACGGCTGTCGTCCCGGCTCACCACCTCGCCGGCCTGCATCGTCGGCGATTCCCAGGACATGACCCCGACCCTGGAGAAGATGTACCGGGCGATGGGGCAGGAGGTGCCGGCGGTGAAGCGGATCCTGGAGCTGAACCCGACACACCCGCTGGTGACCGGGCTGCGCGAGGCACACGGGAAGCGCAGCGATGATCCGGCGGTCGCCGAGACCGCCGAACTGCTGTACGGGATGGCGCTGCTCGCCGAGGGCGGCGAACTCGGCGACCCGGCCCGGTTCACCCGACTGCTCGCCGAGCGCCTCGCCCGTACCCTCTGAAACCCGACATCCGGTCCGAACCCGGCCGGCGGCAGCGGGCGACCCGGCGTCAGTTCCGGGCCGCCCGCGCCCGGCGTTGCGGTCGGCGTCCGGCATGGCGGTCCGGACCGGGTACGGCGGTTTCCGGGCCCCTCTGAGTCGGGCATGGCGGGCCGGACGGCTGGGTAAGGACCAGCCCCATGAGCAGTACGCTGACCGCCCCGCCCGCCGCCGCCCCGACATCCGACCCGGCCGTGGCCCCGGCCCGGGTGGGCCGGGTCGCGGTCGTCGCGCACCGGAAGAAGTCCCTCGGCGGCGGGCTCGACGAACTCCGCTCCCGGCTGCGCGGCGCCGGGATCGAGGACCTGCTCTGGTACGAGGTGCCGAAGAGCCGCAAGGCGCCGAAGAAGGTGCGCAAGGCGCTCGACAAGGGTGCCGAACTGGTCTTCGTCTGGGGCGGGGACGGCATGGTGCAGCGCTGCTCCGACGCGCTCGCCGGCTCCGACGCGGCGCTCGCCATCCTGCCCGCCGGTACCGCGAACCTGCTCGCCACCAACCTCGGCATCCCGGAGGACCTGGCCGACGCGGTACGGATCGGGCTGACCGGGCCACGTCGGCGGATCGACCTCGGACGGCTCGGCGGTGAGCACTTCGCGGTGATGGCCGGCGCCGGCTTCGACGGAGAACTGATCCGCGACGCGGACCGCGACCTGAAGGACCGACTGGGCCGGCTGGCGTACGTCTGGACCGGGCTGCGGCACGTCCGGAGCGAGTCCACCGGGATGCGGATCCGAGTGGACGGCGCGGACTGGTTCGACGGCGAGGCGAGCTGCGTACTCTTCGGCAACGTCGGCACGATCACCGGCGGCATTCCCGCCTTCGACGACGCCCGTCCCGACGACGGCTGCCTGGAGGTCGGAGTGGCGACCGCCAGCGGCGTACTCGACTGGGCCCGTACCCTCGGTCGGATGGCCGTCGGGCGGTCGGACTCCTCGCCGTTCGTCCGGATCACCCGGGGGCGCAAGATCAGCGTCCGGTTCGCCGAGCCGATGAGGTACGAGCTGGACGGTGGCGCCCGCGAACGGGTCAACCGGCTGAAGGCCCGGGTCGCGCCGGGCGCGCTGACGGTCTGCGTACCCGACGACCCGGAGGTCCGGGTAGCCGGGACCGCGGACTGACCCAGGCGGTGCCGCCGCCCTCCCCGGCCGCCGGAGGGTGCCGTCGGCCACCCGGTGCACCGGCAGCGCCGACGGGTTATCCGGTTACCGGGGTGGAGCCGGCGAGCTGGCCGTCGTCGGCCTGTTCGATGCGCAGCCGGTTGGGCAGGTCGAGGATCGAGCCGAGCCGCCGGGCGTCGGGCACCGCGCTCCGGTGCTCCGGGTCGATCAGGTACGCCGTCATGCCCGCCTGTTCCGGGCCGACGAAGTCGGGCTGGTAGGTGTCGCCGACGAAGACCGCCGACTCGGCGTCGATGCCGAGCAGGTCCAGGGCGGCGGCGTAGATCCGGGGGTGCGGCTTGCGCCAGCCCAGCTCGACGGAGGTGACGACGGCGTCGAAGTAGGGCCGCAGCCCCATCGCCGTGAGGTGGTTGGGGACCAGGTCCGGCTGGTGCGTGTTGGTCACCACCGCCAGCCGGTGGTCGCGGTGCAGGTCGCGGACCAGTTCGGCGACGCCGGTGGGGTAGCGGACCCCGGTGTTCCACTCCCGGATGTATTCGGTGACGAACGCGTCGACCTCGTCGGCCGCCGGTCGCCGGTCGAGGACGTCGGCGAGGAACGCCGTACCGACCTCGGTCATCGAGAACTCGGAGTCGTCCCGGTCGCTGCGCCGGTCGAACGCGGTCATCGTCCCGCTGATGGCGGTCAGGAAGTCGGCGTAGTCCAGGTCGGCGCCGAGCCCTCGGAGCAGCTCGTGCGAGCCGGCGTAGCCCTGCTCGGTGCGGCTCGCCGAATAGTCGACGAGGGTGCCGAAGAAGTCGAAGAGGATGTGCGTGCGGCCGGCGGATTGCATCACGACATCATCTCCCGACCACTGTCGCCGGGATTCCTCGGTCGTCGCCAACGCGATCCGTCCGGCTGGCGCAAACGAGATCCTTCCGGCCGCCGGTGGCGCGGGAAATCGATCGGCGGGGACCTGACCTCCGCGTATAGTCTGGCTGCCCGGCGGGCGCAGTGGCCCGGCCGGGGTCGGGTCGAGTCGAGTTCGGGGAGGTCGTCGCGTCCAGGGAAGGCGAGCGCCGGCTCATCGCCTCGAACAAGAAGGCCCGGCACGAGTACGCGATCCTCAAGACGTACGAGGCGGGTCTCGTGCTGCGCGGCACCGAGGTCAAGTCGCTGCGTTCCGGCCACGCGTCACTGGTCAACGCGTTCGCCCAGGAGCGGGACGGCGAGCTGTGGCTCTACGGGCTGCACATCGCCGAGTACGCGTACGGGACGTGGACGAACCACCAGCCGAAGCGGATGCGGAAGCTGCTGCTCCGCCGAGTGGAGATCAACAAGATCCTCGACCGGATCCACGATCCCGGCCTGACGCTGGTGCCGTTGTCGCTGTACTTCGCGGACGGTTGGGCAAAGGTCGAGCTGGGCATCGCGCGCGGCAAGCGGTCGTTCGACAAGCGGCAGGCGATGGCGGAGCGGGACGCCAACCGGGAGATAGCCCGGGAGTTGGGCCGGCACCTCAAGGGCATGCCCCGGCGCCCTCGGCCGACCGGCCGCTCCTGACCTGACCTGACCAGACCGACCGACCTGCCTCGCTCGACGTTCACCCACCGTCGCCCTGGCCGGCAAGGTCGGCGCGCTCGCAGTCGGCGTGTGGTTATCCGACGACCCTGGCCAGGAGGGCGGCCAGGCTGACCGTGGTGCGGTCGATCTTCTCCGCGAGCGTGATGGTCTCGTCGAGACGGCGCCCGGCGTCCTTCTTCCCCCGAAGGTAGAGCGAGCAGGCCAGATCGGCACAGATGTACGCCCCCACGGAGTTGCCCTGCCGGCCGTCCCGACCGGCCTTGCGCGCGGTCATCAACGAGACGCCGTCTCCGGTGTGGGTGGTCAGGCACAGCGAACACATGCTGCGGCGGACCCGTCCGGTCTGCGGCGCGACCCGCAGCGCGACGCCGAGGAGTCCCGGGCCGGGCTCGGCGACCAGGTAGGCCCGCTCGTCGGCGCCGGGGTCCCGCCATCCGAAGAAGTCGAGGTCGGCCCAGGGGCGCTCGTCCAGATCGCGAGGCACGGCGAGGCGCTTCGCCTCGCCCTTCGTGCAGTTGACGAACGAGGCGCGGATGACCGACTCGGTTAGGGGTAGCATAGGAACCAGCCTAGCTCTCCTAGGCAACCGGATAACTTCTCTAGGTGTGGGATGGGTGGTATGACACGTGCCGGGCTGACCGCCGAGCGCCTGACCCTGGCGGCGGCGGAACTGGCCGACGAGGCCGGCCTCGAAAACGTGACCGTCTCCGCGCTGGCCCGCCGCTTCGGGGTCAAGGACGCGAGTCTCTACTCCCACCTCAGGAACGCCCGTGACCTGCGGGTTCGGCTGGCGACGCTGGCCCTGACGGAACTCGCCGACCGGGCCGCCGCCGCACTCGCCGGTCGCGCGGGCCGGGACGCGCTGGTGGCCTTCGCCGACGCCTACCGGGACTATGCGGGCCAACACCCGGGCCGGTACGCCGCGGCACAGTTGGACCTCGATCCGGAGACGGAGACGGCAGCCGCGGACGCGGCCCGCCGGCACGCGGAGATGACCCGGGCGATCCTGCGCGGCTACCGGCTCCCCGAGCCCGACCAGACCGATGCGGTACGCATGCTGCACGGCGCCTTCCACGGTTACGTGTCGCTGGAGCGGATGGGCGGGTTCCGGCACCACCCGCGCCCGGCGGACGCCTCCTGGTCCCGGATGCTGGACGCCCTGGACGCCGTGCTCCGGAACTGGCCGCCACAGTGAGCCGCCGAGAACGGTGATCTCGACGCCGAGGCAGTGCGGGATGGCCGGCAGTCCGGGCCACCCTGCGGGCCCGAGACCCCGCCGATCCGTGCTCCGCACGGTTCCGGGACCTCCGGTCCTGCCGAGCTTGGCGGGTAATGTCCCACCGTGACCGACATCGATCGTGAACTCCTGCGTGCCACGTTCGGCCAGGACGCGGATCTCTACGACCGGGCACGCCCCGGCTATCCGGACCAGATGTTCGCCGACCTGGTCGCGCTGGCCGGGCTGGGTCCGCAGTCCCGCGTGCTGGAGATCGGCTGCGGCACCGGACAGGCCACCCGGCCGCTCGCGCGGCTCGGTTGCACCGTCGTCGCCGTCGAACTCAGCGCGGAGATGGCCGCCGTCGCCAGACGCCACCTCCGCGACTTCCCGAACGTCACCGTCGAGGTGGCCGCGTTCGAGGAGTGGACACCGCCCCTCACCCCCTTCGACCTCGTCGTCTCGGCGACCGCGTTCCACTGGATCGACCCGGACGTCCGGGTCGGCAAATCGGCGGACGTGCTGCGTCTCGGGGGAACCCTGGCCCTGATCCACTCCGAGCATGTCGCCGGTGGCACGGAACGGTTCTTCGTCGACGCCCAGGGCTGCTACGAACGCTTCGACCCGAGGACGCCTCCGGGGCTGCGCCAGACACCCGCCGCCGACATCCCCGACGATCCGAGCGAGTTCGACCGCTCCGGTCGCTTCGGCCCCGCCCGGTTCCGCCGCTACGAATGGGAGCAGACCTATTCCACCCGCGCCTACCTCGACCTGCTCATGACCTATTCCGGCACCCGCTCGCTGCCGCGACCGGCACGCGAAGGGCTGCTCGAATGCCTCGCCGGTCTCGTCGACCGGGACCACGACGGCCAGGTCAGCAAGCGGTATCTCACCCGGCTGACCCTCGGGCAAAAGACAGCCTGACCGCGACCGGTGCTGGGGAGGACGACGACATGAGGCGGATGGAGCCGTTGCCCGGCGGCGCGGGTGCCGACCGGACCGTCGAACGCTGGGTGGCGAGCTGGACGTCGATGCCGCAGGTCGCCGAGCCGCACAACCTGCCGCCGGCACCGTTCACCCGGGACGCGCTGGTGCTGGCCGACAGCACGCTCCGGCAGACCGTCCGGGTGACGCTGGCCGGAGCACGCGTCAGGTTGCGGCTCAGCAACGCGTTCGGCGGGTCGCCGCTGCCGGTCACCTCGGCCACCGTAGCGCTGCCGGCGGACGGTCGGGCCGGGATCAGCGCGATCCGGCCCGGCAGCGCGCGACCGGTGACGTTCAGCGGTCGCGGGTCGGTGCGGATTCCGGTCGGCGCACACCTGGTCTCCGATCCGGTCGAGCTTGCGGTGGCGGCCCGGTCCAACGTCAGCGTGACGCTCTATCTCGCCGAGGGGCAGGCGTCGCACCGGATCACCGCGCACCCCGGCTCGCGGACCACCTCCCACCTGCTGCGCGGCAACCACGTCGGTGCCACGGCGCTGCCCGGTGCCACCCCGGTCGAACACTGGTACTTCCTCAGCGGTCTGGAGGTGCCGGCCGGGCCCGGCGGACGGGTCGCGGTACTGCTCGGTGACTCGTTGACCGACGGGCGCGGCTCCACCACCGACGGGAACGACCGCTGGCCCGACCAACTCGTCGACCGGCTGCACGGGTACGCCGGCACCGGGGACGTCGCGGTGGCGAACCAGGCGGCCGGCGGCAACCGGGTACTCGACGACGGGCTCGGGCCGAGCGTGCTGGCCCGGCTGGACCGGGACGTACTGGCGCAGAGCGGGGTCGCCTGGCTGGTCGTGTTCGAGGGGGTCAACGACATCGGCACCGCAGACGCCACCGAGGCGGCCCAGCGGGCGGTCACCGCCGATCTGATCACCGCGTACGACCAGATCGTCACCCGGGCACACGCGCACGGCATCCGGGTGTACGGCGGCACGCTCACCCCGTTCGGCGGCAACGCCGAGTACGACGACCGGGCGGGGCTCCGGGAGGCCACCCGGCAGGCGGTCAACCGGTGGATCCGCGACGGCGGCAGGTTCGACGCCGTGATCGACTTCGACCGTGCCGTCCGGGATCCGGCGAACCCCCGCCACCTGCTGCCGGTCGCCGACACCGGCGACCATCTGCACCTGAACCCGGCCGGCTACCGCCTGCTCGCCGACGCCGTCCCGGCCAGCCTCTTCGAGCAGTGAGGATCTGGGAGCGTCGGCTACCCGTTCCCGGGCGGCAGGATGTCGGGTTCGGTGAGGGTGTCCAGCCAGGCGGCGGGTGCGGTCGTGTGTTCGGGGGCGATCAGCGCCGGCCCGCCGAGCGCCCGCTGCCACTGTGGCAGGGTCGCACCGCGTAGCGCCCGCTGCCAGGAGACCGCCCGCCCGACCTTCGCCACCCGCAGGGCCAGCCGGACCGAGCGGAGCAGGCCGGTCCGGTCGCACAGGTCGGTCCAGGGCTCCAGGTAGGCGTCCCGGAGCCGGGCCAGCTCCGGTCCGGCCGGATCGGAGCCGAGCTGGTCGGCGGCGACGTTCAGCGCCACGAGCAGGGTGCCGAACGGGTGGGCCAGGCAGGCGTCGCCCCAGTCGAAGAACCGCATCCCGCCGGTACCGACGAAGACGTTGCCGTCGTGCAGGTCGTCGTGCTGGATCGACGCCGGCAGCCCGTCGGCGCCCAGCTCGGCGCACCAGCGGTCGTACTCGGGCAGCAGGGCGACCAGGGCGGCCCGGCGCGGCTCGGCGAGCCGTACCGTCGGGTCGGCCAGCAGCCCGGCCAGCGCGCCGGGCATCCGGTCCGGCCGCAGGTCCGGCAGGCCGAGCCCGACCAGTCGGTCGCCGTGCGGGGCCACCGCCCGTTGCAGTCCGGCGTACGTCCGCAGCAGCTCCACCCAGCGGGCCGGCTCGGGCCGGTCCGCCGCGACCTCCCGCAGGATCGTCCCGCCGTCCGGGCCGAGCAGCCAGCCCCGTTCCCGGTCGACGGCCAGTGGCGGCACGACGAGTTCGGGCACCCGGTCCGCGAGCGCCTCCACCACGGCCGCTTCGAAGCCGTTGGTGGGTACGTTCGCCTTGAACCAGACGCGGCCCGCGCTGGTCTCCAGCCGCCGTACGATCGACCAGGCGCGGACCCGGACGGTCTGCACCGGGCCGGTGGCGACGACGCCCCGCGCGGCCAGCGCCTCCGTGATCCAGGCGTCGCTCTCGGCCCGCCAGTCGGCCCCGAGCCGGTCCTCCGCCGAGATCTCCAACGTCACGCCGTCACGCTAGTGGCTGGCGGCGCGACCGCGCACCGGCTTTCCCGGCTCGCCGCCCGCCGGTTGTTCCCGGCCGGTCAGCCGCAGTACGTCTCGGTGTAGAACGTGTCGCGGGTGTCGCCGTCCCAGCCGCCGTTGTTGTCGGCGTACCAGCCGATGTACCGGCCGACGCGGTATCTGATGTAGTGGTTGCCGGTCGCGTGGCGGTGGCCGTAGGCCCGGGACGGGGCCTCGGCGCCGCTGCCGGAGTTGATGGTGATGAGGCTGCCGGAGCAGCCGCCCGAGGCCGACGCCCCGGTGGCCGGCAATGCCGCCAGCACCGCGCCGGTGAGCGCGACACCGCTGACGGTGGCGACGAGTCTGGTGGTCTTTCCTCTGCTCATCTCTGCTCCTCGGCTCGATCGGGTTCGACGGAGATCTCCATCTATTGTAGTTAATTGTCCACTTAATGCCCGAAGAGTCTTATTCATGCCAGTAAGCTTTACATTGACATACTTGACGGGTAGGTTCTGTCGTCCGCTCTGCGGCTGCTTCCGGCCCGGCGGCGCGGTGCGGGGGCTCGGACCGGAGTCGGCGCGTAGCGGAGGGACGGTCCGGGTATGGATCACGACATGAGTGAAGAGACCAGTGACCGGGTCGAGAACCGGGCCGCCCGCCTGCTGCCGGAGGAACGGTCGGTGGGCAGCGACGACCCGCAGGCGCAGGCCGCGGCCGTACTGGCCGAGTCCGACCGGCGGGAGGCGGGCGCGGCGGCGCTGGCCGAGTCCGATCCGGGTACCACCGAGGCGGAGCGCCGGATCGCCGAGGCGGCAGCGGCCCCGGACTCGTTCCTGGAACGACGCACCTCGGAGCAGACCCTGACCCCGGAGCCGCCGGACTGATCGGCCCAGATCCGGGCCGACTCGCCAGCATGGCGACCGATCCTGAGCGAGTCGGAGTTCCTGGCCCGCCGGCAGGCGGTCGACCGGGTGATGGACTCGCCGCCCCGGAGCGCTGGACCGGCCCCGAGCGCTGGACCGGCCCGGAGCCCTGTCGGACCGGGCAGGGCGACGGCTCGGGCAGGGCGACGGCTTCGGCCGATCAGGCCAGCGGGAACTCGTCGAAGAGCAGCACCGGGGAATCGGGCTCCCGGGTGTCGAACCGGTAGGACCGGACCACTCCGGCGACCGAGTCGAGGACGGAGAAGACCGTGATGTCGTCGCTCGCCACGTACGGCAGCGGAGCACCGGTCGGCCCGGTCAGCGGGGCGATCGTCGGCACCACCGCCGGCAACCCGCCCGGATCACCCTGTAGGACGTGGTCCGGCCCCGCCGGCAGCGGACGGGACTCGCCGGAGGACACGTCGTACGCACCGTAGTTGTTGCCGACATTGGAGGTCTCCAGCCAGTTGACCCCGGCCGGGTTCCGGAACCTGTTCCAGACGTGCGCGTGGCCGTTGTGCACCAGGTGTACGCCGGCGGCGGAGAAGAGCGGTTCGAGGTCGCGCAGGATGTGGTCCTCGGCGAGCGGGTACGCGTACCGGATCGCGCTGATCTCGCCGGTGCCCGGGTCGCGTTCCACGGTCTGCACCGGATCGGTGTACGGCGGCGCCGAGTTGCCACCGAGTCCGTGGCTGGGATGGTGGAACATCACCACCCGGAACCGCGCCGCGCGAGCCTGCGCCGAGGTCAGCTCCCGCTCCAGCCAGCGGTACTGGGCGGAGCCC
Source organism: Plantactinospora endophytica (assembly GCF_016862915.1). Lineage (GTDB taxonomy): Bacteria > Actinomycetota > Actinomycetes > Mycobacteriales > Micromonosporaceae > Plantactinospora > Plantactinospora endophytica. The sequence continues at coordinate 117,117 of NZ_BONW01000008.1, forward strand.
CGGTGCACCGGCTCGAAGACGAACTGGCCGTGCCCCCACCGCTCCGGACGGGTCAGGTCGGCGACGTCCTCCTGGAACTTTCCCCGCCCGACCGGCCCCGCCGGCCGCCAGATCGACGTGACGAAGAGCGTCACCAGGTGCACGTCCCCGATCGTCCGGGACCACCAGCGCGGGCCACCGGCCGCACTGCGCGGGTACGGGAAAAGCTCCTCGTACGTCGTGACGTCCCAGGACCGACGGACGAGTTCAGCCTCGTCGGAATCGTCCATCCCGTCCGCCCGACATCGTTCCCGGGCCACCTCCCGGGGCTGCGGGTCGTTGAACTGGCTGTCCAGGCTGGCGGTCTCGGACCACCGGCCCATCACCTCGTGGTTGCCGATCGCCGGGAAGATCGGGGTGTGTTGCAGCAGCGGCGCTCCCCGGTAGGTCCGGCCGGCGATCGGCGTTTGCGCCCGCCCGGTCATGCTGGCGAAGAAGGCGGGACCGGTGCCCGCGTCGAACCAGTCGCTGGCCCGGTCCCCGACGTTGACCATGTCGCCGGCCATCAGCACGCCGTCGAGGCGTACCCCGACCGTCTCGGCGACCTTCTCCAGGTTGGCCGGGGTCATCGTCTTGAGCTGGTGGTCACTGCTGAGCAGCAGGCGTACCCCGGTGCCGGTCGGCGCCGCCGGAGCCAGCGAGTACGGCGCCGTGACCGTGCCCCGGCCCCGACCGTCGAACGCGACCACCCGGTACGGCGTACGGCCGGGCGGCAGGTCGGTGATCCGGGCCAGGTGCCGGTACACCGGACGGTGCGTCACCGTCGGGTAGTGCCGGCCGGGCACCAGCGACTCGGCGTCCTCGCGGGTCCGGGACAACGCCTGTGTCTCCGCCGCGAACCGCCGCCAACCCGGGCCGGACGGCCGGTCGCCGGTCGCCGCCTCCCGGGCCTGCCGGGGCGACATCGCGGTCACCCCGGCCCCGACCAGCACGAACTGGCCGGTACCCGGCTCCTCGGTGTGCCAGGCGACGTATCCTTCCGTCGGTCCCGGATCCAACAGGTACGGCTCGCAGAGCAGCGGTGTCGACTCCGCCGTCATCGCACGCGATCTTCCGTCACAGCGGACAAGTCAACCATCCGGTCCCGGAGCCGGCCGACGCGGTGGGACCGGCACCACACCCGGGGGTCGGCGGGGCTCAGATGGCGGTTGCCCGGGCCACCTTCCAGTCGCCGCCGACCCGGCGCAGTTCGAGTATCACCCGGTTCTGGTCGACCTTCTCGCCGTCGGTGTTCGCGTTGCGCCGGTACTGGTTCAGATAGACCAGCAACTCCACCTCTGCCGTCCCGGCCCGGACCACCCCGCTGGCGGAGACCTCGGCGAGCACCACCGCCTGTTCGGCGACGGCGGTCGACTTCAGCGCCGAGGTCGTCTCGGCGTAGTCGTCGGCGAAGGCGCCGGTGACGAAGGACCGTCCGTTCGCCACGCTGGCGTCGAAACTGCGGTAGTCGTAGGAGAAGATCGCCTTGGCGGCCGGGGCGGCGGTGGCGAGCGCCTGACGTACGGCCGTGTCGCGCTGGTCGGCGCGGTGCTGGGCGTACCAGGCGGTGCCGGCGGCAGCGGCGGCGAGCACGGTGGCGAGCACGAGGACGAGGTGCAGGCGACTGCCGGCGTGCCGGCGGCGCCGCGCGGCCTCCCCGTCGGACGCCCGTTCCGTGCCGTCGGCCGTCGACGCCTCGGTGGTCGGCGCCTCGGCCGTCGGCGCCTCGGCGGTACGACGGGCGGGGCGCAGCCGCCGGACGAGCGTGGCGATGGACGATCGCAACCGAACCCCTCGCATCGGAACTCCTCTCATCGGAAACTCCGCTCAGCCGACGAACTGGAGCCGGGAGACCAGCCAGGTGTCGGAGTCGTCTTCCCTGGTCAGGTCCACCTGGATCCGGTAGTGCGCGGGCCGCCCGTCCGGCGCGTTGACGTTCTTGACGGTCGCGTCCATCGCCACCAGCACCACCGCGTGCCGTCGGTCCCCGGAGACCAGGCCGGCGCGCAGCACCGTACCCCTGGATTCCACCTTGTTCTCCAGCACCGCCGCCCGTACCTTGGCCTGGCCCCGGACGAACTCCTCCCTGAACTCCCCGGTGGCGCCGGCCGTGATCCGCTGGAGATCGCTGTCCACACTGGATGCGCTTACCGAGACGAAGTTGACGGTCGTCTGCCGCGCGGCGGCCAGCGCCTGCCCGTGGGCCCGCTCGACCGCCCGGTCCTGCCACCACCGGTAGCCGAACAGGCCGGCCAGCGCGAGCACCGCGCAGAGTACGGCGACGAGTGCGACCGTGACGCCACGCCGCCGGCCCGGCACCGTCGGCCCGTTCGCCGTCGCCCGGTTCGCCGTCGTTTCGTCCGCACTCGATCCCGCCTCGTCGGCCCGCACGGCGTTCGACCCCGCCTCGTCAGCCCTGTCGGTGCCCGGCTCGTCGTCGCTGGCCTGGTCGGTGCCGTCCGCCTCCTGATCGGTGCCGTCCGTCTCCTGGTCGAGCCGTTCCAGGATCGCCTCCACCGGATCCTTGGCGGCCGGCAGCCGGCGGGTGACCGTACGCCGGGTGGCCGGCCGCCCACCTCGACCCGAGTGCCGCGCCCCGTCGGTCGAGTGCCGCGTCCGGTCCGTCGGCTGCCGCGCTCCGTCGGTCGAATGCCGCATCCGGTCGGTCGTTGCGTCGGGCGGCTGTCGCGTGCCGTCGGTCGGCCGGCGTACCCCGGCGGCGGCGTCCGGCGGCTCGGCCGGCGGCTGCCGGTCCTGGTCGGTGCCGGTCTGATCGGTGGTCGTGGAGGTGTCCTTCACCAGTTTCAACCTGCGTTCCGCACCGCTGCGCATCGGTCGGCTCCTCGGATCGGTCACGGCGCGAGGCCGGCGAGTAGGAGTTGCTTCCAGGACTGGTCGCCGGCGAGCTGGTACTGCCCGCCGGTCGAGCCGAAGGTCAACGGGCTGCCGCCCGGCCCCAGCGCCAACCCCGTCCCCGGGTCGTAACCGGCGACCGTGGCAGGGGAGACCGGCGGTACGTCGTCGGCCGGCTCGGCCGGCTCCGGCAGCGCCGGCCCTGGCGACGGCGGTGGCGGGTCCGCCGCCCCACCGGGCCGGGGCGCCGCCGCGCTGCCCCGGACGCTGGAACCACGGGCCGACTCCGCCGCCGTGCAGCGGGTGGAGTCGTCGTAGACGCAGGCCGGCGGGTCGGCGACGTTGAGCACGAGTCCGAAGTGCACGGTGCCGTCGCCGGGGGTGACGGTGAACGCGCCGTCCACCACCAGCGGATAGACCACCAGCAGTTGCTCGATGCCGGGCAGCCGCCGGGCGGCCACCCCGTTCACCGTGACCAGGTTGCCCAGCAGGGTGCCGATCGACGGGTCCAGGTCGCGCAGCAGCCCGACGAGCTGGGTGGCGGCGGGCGGCCCGTCGGCGAGGATGCGCCGCAGGTCCGGGTCGGCCGCCCGGACCGTCTCGGCGAGCCGGGCCAGACCGTCGGCCCAGCGCCGCAGCGCGGCGGCGGACTCCTGCTGGGTACGCAGCACCGTGCGCCCGTCCCGGATCAGCGCGACCGTCTCCGGCAGCCGTACCGTCGCCTCGGCCAGCAGCGCGCCGCTGGCGTCGAGGATCCGGCGCAGTGCCGCCTCGTTGCCCTCGAAGGCGACCCCCAGCTCGTCGATCACCACTGCCAGGTCGTCCGGGTCGATCGACCGGACCAGGGCGTCCAGGTTGGCCAGCAGGGTCTCCGGGGCCAGCGGAACGCCGGTGCGGTCCTGCGGAATCACCGCGCCGTCCCGCAGGTAGGGACCGGTGTCGCGGTCGGGGCGCAGGTCGACGTACTGCTCGCCGACGGCGGAACGCTGCGAGACCACCGCCCGCAGTGCGTCGGGTACCCGGATGTCCCGGTCCAGCCGGAGCGTGACCCGGACCGCCCCGGCGTGCAGGTCGACCGCCTCGACCCGGCCGACCGGTACGCCCCGGTAACTGACCGACGCGTTCGGGAAGATGCCTCCGGCGTCGGCGAAGTCGGCGTGTACCAGATAGCCGTGCCCGAGCAGCCGGTCACCGAGCCCTACGTAGCGGACCGCGACGTAGCTGATGCCCAGCACGCTGACCAGCAGGAACGCCAGCACCTGGAGCCGCGCGGTACGTCCGATCATCTCAGCAACCCCCCGCCGAGTACGTCGAGCAGCCCGCCGGTCCGCCCGTTCGTCGCCCCGTCCGGCGGCGGCAGCAGGCAGCCGGGGGAGAGGATGGCGCCCAGCGGCAGCTTGGTGCCGGGCGGGAAGATCGTGCCCGGCGGCACCACCCCGCCCGGTGGCAACAGCCCGCCGGGCGGCAGCACCGACCCGGGGCGGAGCAGTTCGCAGTCCGGCGGCAACTCGCACTCCGGCAACAGCGGTGGCAGCCAGTCGATCGGCAGCAGCCCGCCGACCGGTAGGCAGACCGGTGGCAGTACGCCGGGCAGCAGTGGCCCGACCCCGCCCGGCCGATCGTTTCCGGTGCCGCCGCCGGGGCGCTGCCCGCCGCCCGTCGATCCGGGCCGGCCGCCGCTCGTACTGCCGCCCGGCCGGGTGCCGCTCCTCGACGGCGGTTTCGCCACCGGCTTGGCCGAGAAGAGGTTGGCCAGGATGGCGGCGGCGTCCAGGTCGGCGGTGAGCGACAGGTTGATGTAGTCCCCGACGATCGCCCCGGTCACGTTCGGCGGGAACGGGTACGACAGCATGAAGTCCAGCGACTTCGGCAGGGCGTCGCCGGCCCGGACGAGTTGTTCGAGGGTCGGTTGGAGCGCCTTCAGGCTCGCCACCAGATCCTCCCGGCTCTCGGTGACCACCCGTGCGCCCACCCGGCCCAACTCGCCGAGGGCGGTCAGCGCGTCACTGAGCTGCTCCCGCTGCTCGGCCAGTACGGTGAGGCCGGGATCGAGCGCGGAGAGAGCGTCGCCGATCACGGCCCGCTGCCGGGCCAGCCGGCCGGTGAGCCGGTCGAGGGCGTCCACCGCCCGGACCAGGTCCGCCTTCTGCCGGTCGAGTCCGGTCACGAAGGCGTCCAACTGGCGCAGCGCGTCCCGGGCGGCCGGCTCCCGGCCCTCCAGCGCGGCCGACAGCTCCTGGTTGATCGTCTTGAGCTGGGCCAGCCCGCCGCCGTTCAGCAGCAGCCCGAGCGCGGCGAGTACCTCCTCGACCTCCGCCGACCGTTTCGTCCGGGCCAGCGGGATGACGGCGTCGTCGTCGAGTTGCCCGGCGGGTGCCTCGGTGACCGGGGCGGCGAGCGCGACGTACTTCTCGCCGAGCAGGCTGGTCTGGCGTACGGCGGCGGTGGCGTTGCCCGGCAGCTTCACCGCACGGTCGATCCGGAGCCGGACCAGGGCCGTCCAGCCGCGTAGCGAGATCTTCTCCACGCTGCCCACCGTGACGTCGTTGACCTTGACGGATGCCTGCGGCACCAGGTCGAGCACGTCGGTGAACTCCGCCGTGACCCGGTAGGCCGGCCCGCTCGGCGCGCCGCCGGGCAGCGGCAGATCGGCCAGGTCCGGCGCGGTGCAGCCGGCAACCCCGACCGTCGCCGCGAGCAGCGCCGCCCCCACCCGAGCCGCTCGCCGCACCGGACGCCCCGCACAAGTCCACCCGGCGCGGTTCATGCGACACCTCGCAGGATTCCGCCGAGGGTGCGGTCGAGCGACACCTCCGGGCCGGGCGCTCCCGGTGCCGGTGACGTGCTGCCGTCGGTCGGGGAACCGGTGGCCGGCGGCTGCGGCGTCGCCGGGGCCGGCTTCGCGCCGGGCGGCAGGTTCAGCAGCTTGCGCAGTTCCTCGGGGAGCGGGAGCCGTTTGAGGTTCAGGGTTTCGGCCAGCTCGAAGCAGCGCTTCGGCACCTTCGGCGCAGGCAGCGCGTCGGCCAGCGCCGCGCAGGCGTACGCGGCCGGGTCGTACGGACCGAGCAGGTTGTCCCGGGTGTCCAGGGTGCCGGAGCGGGCGTTGTACGCCAGGTTCAGGTTGGACAGCGTCAGCGGTGCCAGGTCGAGGATCTTGATGATCGCCTTCTGCTGCCGGACCAGTACGTTCGTCACCTCCGCCAGCCCGTCCACATTGGATTTCAGGGCGGCTCTGTTGTCCCGGACGAACCGGGTCACCTCGCCGAGTGCGGTGGCGAGATTGCGCAGCGCGGCGGCCAGGTCGTCCCGTTCGGCGGCGAGCTGGGCGGCCACCTCGGCGAGTTGGGAGTTGAACGCCCGCACCTGCTGGTCGCTGCGGGCCAGCGCGGTGGTGAACCGTTGCAGGTTCGCCACCGTGCCGAACAGGTCCTGCCGGCCGTCGGCGAGGGTGTCCAGGGCCCGGGACAGCCCGTCCAGGGTGTCGTGCAGCTCCTCGCCGTTGCCGGCCAGGTTCGCCCGGGCGGTGCCGAGCAGGTCGTCCAGCGCGCCGTCGGCGTTCGCGCCCGCCGGCCCGAGCGCCCGGTTGAACTCGTCCAGCGCCCGGAAGATGTCGTCGATCTCCATCGGCGCCATCGTCCGGTCCACCGACAGCTCCGCGCCGTCGGGCAGCCGGGCGCCGCCGGAGTAGGCCGGGGTGAGCTGCACGTACCGGTCGCTGACCAGGCTCGGCGGCACGATCACCGCTGACGCGTCGGCCGGGATGTCATGCCGGGCGTCGTAGCGCAGTTCCATCCGGACCGTACGCCCGGCCGGCACGATCGAGACGACCTCGCCGATCCGCACCCCGAGCACCCGTACGTCGGAGCCGGGGTGGATGCCGACTGCCCGGGTGAAGTGCGCTACGAGGTGACGTTGAGGTGTGCCCGGGTGCAGCACCACGAACGCCGCCGAGGCGACCACCAGCACGGTCACCCCGGCGGCGAGCAGCGCCCGTCGACGGTTCGGCAACCCGGCGAACCGGCCCATCAGCGACCTCCCGTCGGCACGTACGGCTGGAGCAGCCCGCGAAGGTAGGAGTCGAACCACCGGCCGTTGCCGAGCACGTTGGTGAACGCGTCCAGGAACGGCCCCATCGTCTGCAACGTGCGTTCCAGGTCGTCCCGGTTGCGTTGCAGGGTGGCCACCACCCCGCGCAACTGCCGCAGTGTCGGCTCCAGCGTGGCGCGGTTGTCGGCGACCAGCCCGGAGAGTTGGGCGGCCAGGTCACGGGTGCCGACCAGCAACTCGTGGATGGCGTCCCGCCGTCGGTGCACCTCGTCGAGCAGCGCGGTCCCGTCGGCGACCAGGGCGCGGAACTCCTCGTCCCGGTCGGCCAGTACGTCCGTCACACCCCGCGCCCGTTCCAGGAGTTGCCGCAGCTCGGCGTCCCGGCTGGCGACCGTGCGGGACAGCCGGGAGAGCCCGTCCAGCGAGGAACGCACGCTTCCCGGGGTGTCGGCGAACGTCTCCGCGAGGGTGCGGAACGCGGTCGCCAACTGCGCGGTGTCGATCTCGTCGAGCGTGCCGGCGAGCCCGGTGACCGCCTGCATCACGTCGAACGGCGACGCGGTGCGGTCCAGCGGGATCTCCGCGTCCTCGGCCAGCCGACCCGGCCCGGCCGGCGCCAGCGCCAGGTACTTCTGGCCGAGCACCGTCTTGATCCGGATCGTCGCACCGGTCTCCCGGCCGAGCCGCAGGTCGCCGTCGTCGATCCGGAACCGCACCCGGACGTACGGGCCGGCGTCGCCCCGGGCCAGGTCGACCTCGGTCACCTCGCCGACGCGTACCCCGGCGACCCGCACCTCGTTCCCCTCGGTCAGCCCGCTGGCGTCCCGGAACGCCGCCGCGTACGCCGGGTCGCCGATCGCGGACAGGTCGTCGAGCCGGAACGCCGTCAGCAGTACCCCGGTCAGCAGCACCAGCCCGACCGCGCCGACGGCGACGAGATTCCGTTCCCGGAACGGCTTCACCGGGCACCTCCCGATCCGGCACAGCGGGCGGCCTGGGAACTGAACGTCGCCGGATTGACGCCCTGCCCGCCCAGCGCCAGCCGGCCGTCGAAGTCGCAGACGAAGAGGTTGAGCCAGGACCCGTGCGACGCGACCCGGGTCAGCGCCTCGTACCGGTCCGGCAGCCGGCCCAGGGTGCCGTCGATGACCGCCGCGTTTCGGTTCAACGTGCCGGCGAGTTCGCCGAGTTCGGTGACGTCGGCGGCGAGCGCCGGCCGGGCGTCGGTCAGCAGCGCGGCGGTGCTGCCGGTGAGCTTGCCGAGGTTGACCAGTGCCGCCCCGATCGCCTCGCGGTCGCCGGCCAGCCCGGTGACGAACTGCTGCAACGAGCGGATCGTCTGGTCGAGTTCGGCGTCCCGGGAGTCGAGGGTGGCCAGTACCGAGTTGAGGTTGGTCACCACCCGGCCGATCACCGCGTCCCGGTCGGCCAGGGTGTTAGTCAGCGAGGCGGTGTGCGCCAGCAGGCTGGAGACCGTACCGCCCTCGCCCTGGAGCACCTGGATGATCTCGTACGCCAGCTTGTTGACGTCCTCCGGCGTCAGTGCGGTGAACAGTGGCCGGAACCCGTTGAAGAGTGTGGTCAGGTCGAGGGCCGGGGTGGTCTGGCTCAGCGGGATCAGCCCGCCGGGCCGGAGTGGCGGTCCACCGCCGGGGCCTTCGGCGAGCGCCACGTACCGCTGGCCGATCAGGTTGCGGTAGCGGATCTTCGCCCGCACCGTGCCGCTCAGCGGCACCTCCTCGGTCAGCGTCAGGGTCACCTCGGCGACGGTGTTCTCGACCACCCGGATCTCGTCGACCTGCCCCACCCGCACTCCGGCGATCCGCACGTCGTCGCCGGGCAGCAGGCCGGTGACGTCGGTGAACCGGGCCCGGTAACTCGTGCCGCCGAACTCCAACGACCCGAGCGCCTGGCCGAGCACCCCGGTGAGCAGCACCGTCAGCACCGCGAACGCGACCAGCTTGACCAGCGGTCCGACCGGTATCCGGCTCATCGGACGTTCACCACCGCGCCGCGCAGCAGCGGCCCCCAGAGCAGTACGGCGATGTCGGGTACCTGCACCGGGAGGGTGTCGGTGGCGGCGCCGATGATCGGCTTGAGCAGGTCCTTCTCGTCCGTCGTGCCGGCGGAGCCCATCGAAGGTGGACTGTCGGCGGCCGGCGTACCCGTGCTGGTGCCGGTCGGTGGCTTGCCGACCGGGAGCTTGACCGGGCCGGGTCGGGAGCCGCCGTGGTCGTAGCCGTCCTCGATCCGCACCTCCGGAGCCGGCGGTGTCGGGTTCGGCAACTCCCGGCACTGCGGCCCGGTCGAGGCGCCGTACACCGGGTCGTCCCGGCCGGGCTGGTACGCCCCGTTGTCCCGGGTGATCTCCAGGGTCACGTGCATCCGGCCGTTCCGGAACACCTCCTCGGCCAGCGGCTGCGCCCCCACCAGCCCGCGCATCAGGCACGGATACTCCGGCGCGTACGCGGCCAGCAGTTCGAGTACCGGCCGGCCCAGCTCGCCGAGCCGGATCACCTGCTCGCCGTGCCGGTCCAGGAACAGCCGCGTCACGTCGGCGGCGTCGGTCGTCTCGGCCAGGAACGCGGCGAGCTGGGTCCGCTGGTCGGCGACGGTCCGCGCGGTCGGGGTGACGTCCCGGAGGATGGCCAGCAGGTCGGGCAGGGCCGCGTCGTAGGAGTCCAGCACGGCGGCGAGCCGGCGGACGTCCTCGGTGAGCGTCGGCAGCTCGCGGTTGAGTTCGGTCAGGTAGCCGTCGAGCGTCTCCAGGGTCTGCCCGAGCTGCTCGCCGCGCCCGTCGAGCGCGGTGGCCAGCGCGGCGAGCGTGCTGGCCAGTTTGTCCGGCCGGATCCGCTGGAGCAGCGGCAGCGCCTCGTCGAGTACCCGTTCCAGCTCCACGCCGTTGCGGCTGCGGTCCTGGTCGATCGTGGCGCCGGCCCGCAGCGGCCCGGCGGTGGAGCCGGCCGGGGCGACCAGGGCCACGTACCGCTCGCCGAAGAGGGTCTTCGGCAGCAGCCGGGCGGCGACGTCGGCCGGAACGTGTCCGATCCGGTCCGGGTCGAGCGCCAGCCGCAGCCGGGCCCGCGACCCGTCGCTGCCGACCTCGCGTACCTCGCCGACCGGCACCCCGCGCAGCTTCACCTCCGCACCGGGGCTTAGCTGCATCCCGGTCTGCGCCGTGTAGAGGGTCACCCAGGCAACCGGGGTGAAAGCCTTGCGGTATTGCAGGACGGCCAGCGTCAGCGCGGCGACGAGCACCACGACGAAGACGATGCCGAGGAAACGCCGGCCCACTGCCGACCCGCGCGTGTTCATGCGTTCACCCCGCGATCCGGACGGTCGTGGTCGCGCCCCAGATGGCCAGCGACAGGAAGAAGTCGACAATGTTGATCGCCACGATCGCGGTACGCACCGCCCGGCCGACCGCCACTCCGACGCCGGCCGGCCCGCCGCTGGCGTGGTAGCCGTAGTGGCAGTGCACCAACACCACGATCACGCTGAACACCAGCACCTTGCCGAACGACCAGAGCACGTCCACCGGGGGCAGGAAGAGGTGGAAGTAGTAGTCGTAGGTGCCCGCCGACTGTCCGAAGTAGAAGACCGCGATGGCCCGGGTGGCGAGATAGCTGGAGAGCAGGCCGATCACGTAGAGCGGGATCACCGCCACGAAGCCGGCGATCATCCGGGTGGTGACCAGGAACGGCAGCGACGGTACGCCCATCACCTCCAGGGCGTCGACCTCCTCGGAGATCCGCATCGCGCCGAGCTGGGCGGTGAAGCCGGAACCAACGGTCGCCGACAGCGCCAGCCCGGCGACCAGCGGGGCGATCTCGCGGGTGTTGAAGTAGGCCGAGATGAAGCCGGTGAAGGCGCTGCTGCCGAGCTGGTCGAGCGCCTGGTAGCCCTGTAGCCCGACCTCGGTGCCGGTGAAGAAGGTCAGGAAGCAGATCACCCCGACCGTACCGCCGGCCACCGCCAGCGCGCCCCGACCGAAGCTGATCTCGGCGAGCAGGCGTACCACCTCGCGGCGGTAACGGCGCAGCGCCCGTGGGGTCCAGGCGAACGCCCGCAGGTAGAAGGCGAGTTGCCCGCCGAGGTTGTCCAGGGTACGCAGCATCGGCAGCTCACATCCCCCGCTGCGGCACGAGCTGGAAGTAGACAGCGGTGATCACGAAGTTCAGGGCGAAGAGCAGCATGAAGGTGAGTACGACGCTCTGGTTGACCGCATCGCCGACCCCCTTCGGCCCGCCCTTCGCCGTCATCCCGTGGTACGACGCGACCAGCGCCGCCACCGCACCGAACAGCACCGCCTTCACCTCGCCGACGGCCAGGTCGGAGAGCTGCCCCAGCGCCTGGAAACTGGCCAGGTACGCCCCCGGCGTGCCGCCCTGCATCACCACGTTGAAGAAATAGCCGCCGGCCACCCCGACGACGCTGACCAGCCCGTTGAGCAGCGCCGCGACCAGTGCGGCGGCGACGATCCGGGGCGCCACCAGCCGGTGTACCGGGTCGATGCCGAGCACCTCCATCGCGTCCAGTTCCTCGCGGATCTTCCGGGCGCCGAGGTCGGCACAGATCGCCGAGCCACCCGCACCCGCGATGATCAGCGCGGTGACGATCGGGCTCGCCTCGCGTACCACGGCCAGCACGGAGGTGGCCCCGGTGAACGACTGGGCGCCGAGCTGACGTACCAGGGAACCGAGCTGTAGCGCGATCACCGCGCCGAACGGGATCGCCACCAGCGCGGCCGGCAGGATCGACACCGAGCTGATGAACCATGCCTGCTGCACGAACTCCCGCACCTGGAACGGGCGCCGGACCAGGCCGCGCAGCGCGTCGAGGCAGAAGGCGAAGAAGTGGCCGAAGCCGCGCAGCCCGCTCGTCAACCGGGTCGGACCGCCCCCTCCGGTGCCGGCGGCGAGCTTGCCGGTGCCGCTGCCGGGTCCACTGCTGGTGCTGGTGCTGGTGCTGGTGCTGGTGTTGGAGGCGGATCGGCCGGTGCCGGTCGGCGGGCTCATCGCAGCGCCTCGGTCGGCTGCCAGACGCTACCTCGCACACCCTGGAACGAGCCGGCCGGCGGTACGACGTCGTGCTCCTCGCACCACCGGCCCGGCGACTGCTCCGCCCGGCGCGGGCGCCCGTCCGAGGGGGCGAGCTGGAGCGGGATCGGCGGCAGCGGCGGAAGTTCCACCCCCGCCTCGGCCTCGGCCCGCAACTCGTCGGAGTCCTTCTCCTCGGCCATCCCGATCGGGCCGATCCGCTGCGCGTTGAGGAACTGCCGGACCACCGGCTCGGTACTGGAGAGCAGCATCTCGCGCGGCCCGAACATCGCCAGGTGGCCGTGGTAGATCAGCCCGATGTTGTCCGGCACCGTACGGGCGGTGTTGATGTCGTGCGTGACGATCAGGAACGTCGCCCCGGTCTGCTGGTTGAGGTCGATGATGAGCTGGTTGAGATAGGCGGTGCGGACCGGGTCGAGCCCGGAGTCCGGCTCGTCGAAGAGGATGATCTGCGGATCCAGCACCAGCGCCCGGGCCAGCCCGGCCCGCTTGCGCATGCCACCGGAGATCTCGCCCGGCAGCTTCCGTTCCGCGCCGAGCAGCCCGACCATCTCCAGCTTCTCGTGCACCACCGCCCGGATCTCGGACTCCGACCTGCGGGTGTGCTCGCGCAGTGGAAAGGCGACGTTGTCGTAGATGGTCATCGAGCCGAACAGCGCGCCGTCCTGGAACAGCACGCCGAAGAGCTTGCGTACCTCGTAGAGGGCGCGCTCGGAGAGCCGGGCCAGGTCCCGGCCCTCGATCCAGATCGCTCCCCGGTCCGGCTTCAGCAGCCCGACCAGCGTCTTGAGGAAGACCGACTTGCCGGTGCCGGAGGGGCCGAGCAGCACCGAGATCTCGCCCGCCGGCAGGGTCAGACTGACGTCGGACCAGACCGGTTGGCCGCCGAAGGACTTGGTCAGCCCCTCGACGCGTACCTCGACGCCCATCCGTACACCCGCCCGCCGCAGATCCCCGGTGGACCGTCCGCCCACCGCCGTCTCTGGTGGACATCGCGCGGAGCGCGCCGCGCGTAACAGCGGTCGCAGGTAATTCTTCGATCACTTTCCGTGGGTACGTCGTCGAGTTGTCGATCCGGAACGGAATTGTCGAGCCGGAACGTCGGAGAACCGCCCCCCGCCGGTGGTGCGATCAGGTGCCTCCCGATACGGTGCGGTTAACCCGCCGGTAACTCCAGGGGCGGTGCCGGACGAAGGTGTGGCCCCGACGAAGGTGCGACCCCATAGATGACCGCAGCAGCCGAGACCGACCTGGTCGCCCGCGCGGTCCGACGCGACCCCGAGGCGACGGCGGCACTGCTCACCGAGGTACGCCCCGGGCTGGTCCGGTACTGTCGGGCCCGGCTCGGCCGGATCGGCGGCGCGTACGCCACCGCCGACGACGTCGCCCAGGAGGTCTGCCTGGCGGTGCTCCGGGCACTGCCCCGGTACCGGGACCAGGGCCGACCCTTCTCGGCCTTCCTCTACGGCATCGCCGCGCACAAGGTCGCCGACGCGCAGCGGGCCGCCATCCGGGACTCGGCCGTCACCACCGACGGCCCGCCGCCGGACGGGCCGGACGCCGAGCCCGGTCCCGAGCAGCGGGCCGTCGCCACCGACCTGGCCCGGCGACTCTCCGCGCTGCTGGCCCGGCTCCCCGAGGTGCATCGGGAGATCGTGCTGCTCCGGGTGGCGGTCGGCCTCACCGCCGACGAGGTCGGTGTCATCGTCGGAATGTCGGCCGCCGCCGTCCGGGTCACCCAGTCCCGGGCGCTCGCCCGGCTCCGGGTACTCGCCGGCACCGCCCTGGACGAGGTCGCCGCATGAGTACGCTGCGAAGCGGAGCGAACCAGGACGACGGTACGCACGCGCACGGCGCCGCCGCGCCGGGACGGGACGGACAGGTGACCGGCCGGGACGGAATGCCGGGGTGGACCGCCGACCCCGATCCGGCTGTCGACCCCGATCCGGCAGTTGGCTCCGATCCCGTTCTCGGCTCCCAACAGGTTCTCGAACCCGGTCCGGCTGTCGACGTCGGTCCTGACGTGGTCGTCTCGGATGACCTGTTGCTCGACGCCTGGGGACGGCCGGTTCTCGACCCCGGTCCGGCTGTCGAGGTCGATCCTGACGTGGTCGTCTCGGATGACCTGTTGCTCGACGCCTGGGGACGGGGTGAGCCGACCCCCGGGACCGATCCGTTGGCCGGGCTGTTCGGCGCCTGGCGGGCGGAACTCGACGCCGACCTGCCCGAGTTCGACACCATCCCGGCCGTCCGTTCCGGAGTGCCCGACGCCCGGCCTCGCCCCGCAGCGACCGCGAGCCGGCCGCCGTCGCCGCCCGGTGCCCGTCCGCCGGTCGCCGCACGCCGTAACCCGCCGGTTGTCCGCCGTAGCTCGGAGGCCGTCGCACGCCGTGGCCCGGCGCGACCGGGCGCGACCCGTCCTCCGGTACGGGCCGGGCGGCTGGTGCGTCGGCTGGTCCTGTCCAGCGTGGTCGGCATCGTCGTGACCGCCCTGCTCGGGCTCGGCGTCAACCACGCCGGGCCGACCAGCCCGCTGTGGCCGGTCGCGGCGGCGGTCTACCCGGACCGGTCGGCGGTCCGCGCCGTCGAGCACACCATCCTGCTGGCCCGGGAGGCGGCGGCAGCCCGCCGGTACGCCCAGGCGCGTGAGGAACTGGCCCGGGCCACCGTGCAGGTGACCGAGATCCGTGACCCGGAGATGGCCGGGCGGCTGCGTGCCGAGATCGAGCGGATCCGACTCGGGCTGCCCGACGCCGCCACCTCGCCGGAAACGCCGGCCGGTGAACCGTCCACTCCGGACGGCCCCGGACCGGCGGCGACACCCGCTCCGGCCCGTACGCCGGTTCCGGCCCGTACTCCGGCCGAAGTCCCGCCGCCGACGGTGCGGTCCGGTCCGGTGCAGCCCCCGCCGGCCAGCCCGTCCGATCGGCAGGTGCTGCCGCTGCCGGTACCCGTGTTGCCGTCGCTGTTGCCGTCCGGCCTGCCGCTGCTGCCCAGCGGTGGCTGTGTGCTGCTCTGCCCGACCGACTGACGCCGTCGCCCGGCACGGGACCGGCTACCCGGGACGGACGGATCGACTCCCGGCATCCACCGGCAGCGCGGTGGCCGCAGTGTTACGCGGGTAGGCTGACGTACAGCGGCGGAGTCGCCCCGCACTTCCGACGATGCCCACGGGAGGATGGCGATGGACCAGGCAACCTCGGTACGCTCACCCGCCCCGCCGGGCACCCGTTGGCTGCTCGCCGCTCTGCTGCTCACCGCGTTGGTCAGTGTTCTGCTGCTGTTCCTGCCGGTGGTGCTCGGGTCCCGGAGCAGCACCGTCGGCGACCCGGACGGCGGCGGTCAACTGACCGGTTCCGCCGAGGTGCGACAGAGCCTCCTGGAGGTCGGCGGGTGGGGTGTGGCGGTCCTGCTGCTGGTTCCGGTGCTGCTCTGCGCGGTGCCGCTGCTGGCCCCCGGGTCCGTACGGCCACCGCTGACGGTCGCCGTCACGGTGCTGCTCGGGATGGGTGTCCTGGTGAGCCTCGCGTCGATCGGGCTCTGCTACCTGCCGAGCCTGGCGTTGCTGGTGGCCGCCGCCGTGCGGCTGTCCCGCCGGCCCACCACGCCGACCACCTGACCGGCCCACGACGTCGAACCACCCGACCGGGCCGTGTTCGGCGGGTGGGCCGCCGCGAGGAGCGTCAGTTGCGCAGCGACCAGTTCTGGTTGGTCCAGCCGTTGCAGGCCCAGAGGCGGACCTTGGAGCCGTCGGCGGGGATCGTGGCCCGGTCGCCGTCGAGGCACTGCCGGCCGTAGTAGTTCCGGAACTGCGCGCCGTTCCACATCCAGATCTGGTTGGTCCAGCCGTTGCAGGCCCAGAGTTGGACCTTGGCGCCGTCGGCGGGAATGGTGTTCCGGTCCCCGCCGAGGCACTGGCCGCGATGGTAGTTCTGGATCCAGTAGTAGCCGGCCGGATAACCGTTGACCGTGGTGAGTATCCAGGCCTGGTTGGTCCAGCGGTTGCAGGCCCAGAGTTGGACCTTGGAACCGTCGGCGGGAATGGTGTGCCGGTCGCCGTCGAGGCACTGGCCGCGATAGCGGTTGCGGACGTACTGGAAGAGGTAGCTGGCCTTGGTCCCGGGGCCGGGTCGCGCCGCGTCGAGCCGGGGGAGCTGGGACAGGTCGGTCAGCCGTAGCGGCTCCTCGCCGGTCCACGCCGCCGGTCGCGCCGGCGCGGGTGACGCCGGTTCCGGGGTCGCGTGCGCCGTGGCGGTGGAGGCCGACGCGAGTCCGACCGCCAGGATCGTCGCGGCGACGGCGCGACCGAACCGCCGGACGAGGCGTACTGGGCCGGCGTCCGGATGGGGCGATGACATTTTCATATTCTTCCCCGATCCTTTTTCTGGTTTCCGTCGTGGATGGACTGTTTTGTCGAATGTCGACGACGGTATCCGGATATCGGGGGACTCGGCTGTCGCCAAGAGGACTGACTACAAGGCGGCTGTTCGGCGCGTCGTTCCGAGCGACCGGTGCCGAAACAGATTCTGACGTCGCTACTTCGGCTGTTGGATGCGACGAATCGCCGGAGGTCTGCCCCGACCGGGGTCAGCGCGGGTTGTCGACGGAGAGGAAACCGTCGACGGCGGCGAGGAACTCGGCCGGCCGACTGGCATGCACGTTGTGGCCGGCCGGAATGGTCACCAGGACGGCTTCGGGCATCCGCTCGACCATCTCGGCGAGCAACTTCTGCGGAATGGCGCTGTCCGGGCCGCCGCCGATCACCAGGGTCGGCACGTCGACGGCCTCGGTACGCTCCCACCAGACCGAGTCAGGGTCGTTGAGCTGGGCCCGGATGGCGTTGACGGCGGCGAAGTCGAACGGCGTGGGCTCGTCCGGCGGGGGCAGCGGCGGTCGATCGAGGTCGCCCGGCCGGGGCACGAAGACGTCCTCCACGACCAGGCGGGTCACCCGGTGCGGTGCGGTCTCGGCGAGCAGGATCGCCACCACGCCGCCCATGGAGTGGCCGACCAGGACGCACCGCCCGACGTCGAGTGCGTCGAGGAAGCCGAGGACGTCGTCGCGCATCAGCTCGAAGGAGTACCGGCCCGGCCGGGAACTGCGGCCGTGGCCTCGCAGGTCCAGCACGTACACCCGGTGCCGCGCGGCGAGGCCGGGCAGTACGCCGTGCCAGTCCCGTTCGTCGTCACCGAGGCCGTGCAGCAGCACCATGGGCGGGTCGGCGGGGTCGCCGACGACCCGATGGGCCATGGCTACCCCGTCGACCTCGACGACATGGGTCGTCCCGATGATCGCTCCGGTCATGCGGGACACCCTATCCACCTCAGTGCTGCCGGGTTCAGCCCCAGTTCTGCGGTGCGGGCTGCCGGGTGGTGACGTTGATCCGGTTGAAGAAGTTGGTGGTGGCGATCCAGAGCACCAGCGCCGCGAGCTGCTGCTCGGTGAAGTGCTCGGCCGCGTCGTTCCAGATGTCGTCCGGTACCCCGTCCGCCTTGTCGGCGAGCCGGGTGGCCGCCTCGGCGAGCGCCAGCGCGGCCCGTTCGGCGTCGGTGAAGTACGGCGTCTCCCGCCAGGCCGCCACGGCGAAGAGCCGGTCGTCGGTCTCGCCGTTCTTCTTCGCCGCCCGGGCGCCGGCGTCCACGCACACGCCGCACCCGTTGATCTGGCTGGCCCGCAGGTGTACGAGTTCCAGCGTCGATCCCGGCAGCCCGGCCGAGTGGGACGCCTTGTAGAGCGCGTTCACCGCGCTGAGTACCTCCGGCTGGACGAGGTTCGCGGCATTCAACCGTGCTTGCATGACAATCTCCTCCACGATCTCGATGGGGACGACCGGTGCCGCTGTCACATCGGCACGTTCTCGTCCGTCGGCTGGTTGACGGACCGCGACGGTGAGCTGTGACAAAAGTGGCATGGCTCACAAACACGACAAGTAACAACGAAGCGAGGCTCAACCGTGAACGACAAGGACCTGCTGGCCGAAAGGTTCGAGGCGAACCGGTCACACCTGCGTGCCGTGGCCTACCGGATGCTCGGCTCGGCCGCCGAGGCGGACGACGCGGTCCAGGAGGCGTGGCTGCGGCTGAGCCGGACCGACACCTCCGAGGTCGACAACCTCGGTGCCTGGCTGACCACCGTGGTGGGCCGGATCTGCCTGGACATGCTCCGGTCCCGGGGCTCCCGCCGGGAGGAGCCGTTGGACGCCCAGCCGTTCGAGCCGGTCGCGACCTCCGGGCCGGCCGATCCGGAGCGGGAGGCGTTGCTCGCCGATTCGGTCGGCCTGGCCCTGCTGGTCGTACTGGAGACGCTCACCCCGGCCGAGCGGCTGGCCTTCGTACTGCACGACCTCTTCGCCGTCTCCTTCGACGAGATCGCCCCGATCGTCGGGCGCAGTTCCGCCGCGTCGCGGCAACTCGCCAGCCGGGCGCGGCGCCGGGTCCAGGCCGGCGCCGCGACTCCGGAGGCCGACCTGCCACGCCAGCGGGAGATCGTCGACGCCTTCCTCGCCGCGTCGCGCGGCGGCGAGTTCGGCACGCTGCTCAGGTTGCTCGACCCGGACGTGGTGGTCCGGGCCGACAGCGCCGCCGTCCGGATGGGTGGTACTCCCGAGGTGCGTGGTGCGGAACTCGTGGCCACCTTCTTCGCCGGCCAAGCCCGGACCGCGCGGGCGGCCGTGGTCGACGGGGCTCCGGGTGCGGTGGTGTCGGTGGGCGGGCAGGTCCGGATCGTCCTCAGCTTCATCGTCGGCAACGACCGGATCATCGGCATCGACGTGGTCGCCGACCCCGACCAGCTACGCGAACTCGACATCACCCTCGCGGACGGCTGACCCAGGCCGCACCCTGACTCGGGCCGCACCCTGACTCGGGCCGCAGCCTGGCCGGGCCGCAGTCTGTCCCAGGCCGCAGCCTGGCCGGGCCGCAGCCTGGCCGGGCCGCAGTCTGACCCAGGCCGCAGCCTGGCCGGGCCGCCGGATCGTCCGGCGGTTCCGGTCGACCGGGTCGGCTGCCCCGCCGGTCAGGCCCGCTCGGCAACGGCGGTTCTGCCCGGTCGAGGCGGCTTGCCCCTCCGGGGTCAGGCCCGCTCGGCGGCGGCGGCCTCGTCGTGGCGGCGCCGGGCGGCGCGGATGTCGTCGCGGTGGGTGCTGGCCCACTCGTCGAGCGCGACGAGGGGTACGAGCAGGGTACGGCCGAGCGCGGTCAGCTCGTAGTCGACCCGGGGCGGAACGCTGGCGTGCACCGTACGGTTGACCAGGCCGTCCCGGACCAGGGCGCGCAGGGTCAGCGTCAGCATGCGCTGGCTGATGCCCTCGACGGCCCGGTGCAGTTCGGTGAAGCGGTGGGTACCCCGACCGAGCAGCACCACGATCAGCACGCTCCACTTGTCGCCCACCCGGTCGAGCACCTCCCGGACCGGGCAGTCCCCGTCCGCGTCCGGGGTGAAGGGCACACGGGTGTGCGTAACCGCCATGGAAGTGCCTCCTTACCGCTGGCATGATACTGACGCAGAATTAGGTTACTAACAAGGAGTAACTAAGGAGCCGGAATGAGTCTGACCAGGTCGGAGGCGGAAGCGTCGGCGGCCGGCTCGGCCGTCCGTCCGGCCACCGAACCGGACGTACCAGGTGAAGGGTGGACAGAGCCGGCGGCACCGTCGACGGCTGCCCTGCCGGCGGTGCCGGGCCTGGTGATGCTCGCCGCCGCCGAGGACGCGTCGGTGTGCTCGGACGGAACCTGTCTGTAGAGCAAGGAGAAGATCAGTGCAACTCGAAGTGTGGTCCGACATCGTCTGCCCCTGGTGCTACCTGGGCAAGCGGCGGCTGGATACGGCACTCGGGCAGTTCGAGCACGCCGACGAGGTCGAGGTGGTCTGGCGGAGCTTCCAGCTCGACCCGTCGTACCCGAAGGGGGAGCCGCGGCCGGTGCCGGAGGCCCTGCGGGAGAAGCTCGGCGCCTCGCCGGCCCAGGTCGCCGCGATGCAGGGCCACGTGACCGCGCTCGCCGCCGAGGAGGGGTTGGACTACCACCTCGACCGGTCGATCATGGCCAACACGTTCGACGCGCACCGGCTGACCCACCTGGCCCGGGAACACGGGCTCGGCACGGAGATGCACGAGCGGCTGATGCGGGCCAACCTGATCGAGGCCGAGAACGTCGACGACGCGCAGACCCTGGTCCGGCTCGCCACCGAGGTCGGGGTGCCGGCCGAAGCGGCCCGCCGGGTGATGACCGGTGACGAGTACGCCCAGGACGTCGAGGCCGACATCCGCCAGGCACGGGCGTTCGGTGCGAACGGCGTGCCGTTCTTCGTGCTCGACCGCAGGTACGGGATCTCGGGCGCGCAGCCGACCGAGGCGTTCCTCTCCGCCCTGCGCAGGGCCCACCAGGACTCGGCCGCCGGGGCGCGCTGACCCGTTTCTCCCGCACGTGTCCCGGAGCCGGCCGACTGCTCTGCGCCCCGTTTCGCGGAGCCGGTCGACCGCTCTGGGTCGGGTGTCCCGGAGCCGGTCGACCGCTCTGGGCCGGGTGTCCCGGAGCCGGCGGACTGCTCCGCGACACGTGTGTCTCCGGTCCGGTCGTTCGTGGGCGGCCGGCCGGATCCGGGGAACCTCGATCGACTAGGGTCGTCCGCCATGGGCGCTCTCAAGCCGTGGCATCTGCTGACCCTCGTCTGCTGCCTCGTACCGCTCGCCGTCGTGGTGGCCGGCGCGGTCTGGTACGCCATGCGACGGAAGTAGCCGCTCGCCCGGTCGACCCGCCACCTCTCGACCCTCACCGCCACGCGCGACGGCGGGGTTCCGAGATGTCGACGCGGCGTGTACGGCGACGGCGTTGGTCAGCACGATGACGGCGATTCCGATCCACTCGTGCAGCTTGAGCAACTGGCCGAGGATCGCCGTGCCGGCCAGCGCGGCGAGTACCGGATGGACGCTCATGAACACCCCGAAGAGCCGGGCGGGTACTCGACGCAGGGCGACCAGGTCGGCGGCGTACGGCACGACCGAGCTGAGGATTCCCGCGACGACGGCGTAGAGGATCGCGGTGCCGTCCAGGTGTCCCCGGACGACCAGGGTCACCGCGACCGGCAGGTAGAGCGTCGCCGACACCAGGGTTGCCGCCGCCGGCGCCGCCAGACCCGGCAGCCGTGCCCCCGCCACCCGGTTCAGCAGGATGTACGCCGCCCAGCACGCCGCCGCGAGCAGTCCGAGCCCCACCCCGAGGTAGTCGCTGGCCGGGCCGGGCAGGACGAGGACGTACACGCCGAGGCAGGCGCCGGCCGCGCAGAGCAGGTCGAACCGGGTCCGTGAGCCGGCCAGGGCGACGGCGAGCGGCCCGAGGAACTCCAGGGTGACCGCCAGACCGAGCCCGATCCGGTCGATCGCGGTGTAGAGGCTGAGGTTCATCGTGCCGAAGACCAGCCCGAGCAGCAGCGTCGGCCACCACTGCGCCCAGGTGAACCGGCGCAGCTTCGGGCGGGCCACCGACCAGAGCACCGCCGCCGCGACGAACTGCCGTACCGCGACGACGCCGGCCGGCCCGAGCGTGCCGAACGCGTGTGCCCCGACCGCCGCCCCGACCTGGTTGCTCGCTCCGCTGCCGAGCATCGTGGCGATCCCGCGCAGCATCGCGCCCCGCCCCTCGCTGGCCGGTGCGGGGCCGCTCGCCGCCGTCGTCGACGCGGCTGCCCGCGACCCGGAGCAGCCGACGGGTTCGGGCGCGGTCTTCGTCGTCATCGCCCCAGTGTCGGCGCCGTCGATCGATACGAGAAATGCACAACAGGCCGCACCTATACGCTGCGCGTATGGATGTCCAGGTGCGTCAACTCCGCGCGTTCGTCGCGGTGGTCGACGCCGGCACCTTCACCGACGCGGCGGCCGTGCTGGGGGTCTCCCAGGCGGCCGTCTCGCGCTCGGTCACCGCGCTGGAAGCCGCGCTCGGCGCCCGCCTGCTGCAACGGACGACCCGCAGCGTCTCGCTCACCGTCACCGGCACCCGGGTCCTCGCCGCCGCGCGCCGGGTCCTCGACGAGGTCGCCCACCTGGGGCGAATCGTCGAGGAGGCCCGTACCGAACTGCGCGTCGGCTACGCCTGGGCGGCGCTCGGCAGACACACTCGGCGGCTACAGAAGACGTGGCTGGCCGCCCATCCCGGGGTGCCGCTCGTGTTCGTGCAGTCCAACACCCCGACCGGAGGGCTCAGCGAGGGGACCGCCGATGTCGCCGTGATCCGCCGGCCACTGGCCGATCCCCGCTTCGACACCGCCCTGATCGGCGTGGAGGCCCGGTACGCCGCCGTGGCGACCGACAACCCGCTGGCGCGGCGACGGTCGGTGCGGATCGCCGACATCGCCAGGTACACCGTCGCGATCGACAGCCGTACCGGCACGACCACGCCCGAGCTGTGGCAGCCGGGTACGGCGCCGCCGATCCGTACGACGCACGGGGTCGACGAGTGGCTCACCCTGATCGCCGCCGGTCAGGCCGTCGGGGTCACCTCGGAGGCCACCGCCAACCAGAATCCCCGGCCCGGGGTCGCCTACCGGGCCGTGCGCGACGCGCAGCCGATACCGGTCTGGCTCGCCTGGTGGAAGGACGATCCGCCGGCCCAACTCACCGAACTCGTCAACCTGACCTGCGAGGTCTACCGCGCCGGCCGACCCGGACCGGGCGACCCCACAACCGGTGACCCGGTGACCCGCTGATTCGTCCATCTCGGACGGTGGTGGCGGGTCAGGTGGTCGGCGACTCCGGAGGATTGTCCTCCTCCCACTCCAGGTGGACCACGAGGTTCGCCTCGGCGGTCGCCTTGGTCAGTACCGCGACCAGCGGGCCGGTCTCGGCGGAGAGCTTGATGCCGAACTGGACGCCGTATCGGCGGGGCGGGTCCGGCAGGTTGTCCCGGACGGCACCGGCCACGAACCGGCTGATCCGGGAGATCTCCCCGCCGAGCTCGGTCAGCCTGCCGAAACGGTCCGCCCCCACGTCGCCGTCGGAGTTGACCACCACCTCGGCGAAGATCGGTCCTCCGTCCAGCTGGCCGATGGGTACGATCGTCACGCGATCGATGTCCTTGGGCATGGTTCGCCTCCGGGGCCTGGCCGCCGACCATAGAGTCTCCGCACTGTCGCCAGCCAGATTGTGAGGGAGCGCGCGATGGCTGCACTGGCCTCGTCACCGGCGGAGCTGGCGCGCTGGGCGGTGGTCTCGATCTGGTCGGCGGACGACTTTCTGGGCAGTGGATTCTTTCTCGAAGACCGGATCGTTGTCACCTGTGCCCACGTGGTGTCGGGGATTCAGGGAGAGCTGACCTTACGGTGGCGTGAGCATCACCTGCCGGCCGGCGTCGCGGTGCTCGACCCGCCGGAGCGGGGGAGGGGCCGGTTCTACGCACATCCGGATCTCGCCTTTCTCGTACTGCCCCGGGCTCCGGACCACCCGGTCGTCCGACTGGGCGACTCGATCTCGACGCCGAACCACCTGATGGCGTACGGCTTCAGCCGGGCGACCCCGCACGAGCAGGTCGTCGAGGACACCCTCAAACTGGAACTCGCCGGGCGGTCCGGTCAGTTCCTCCGGGTGAAGAACGACGAGATCGTCGACGGCCTCAGCGGTGCTCTGGCACTCGACGAGGTCACCGGGCAGGTCTACGGCGTGGTGAAGGCGTCCCGTGACAAGCGGGACAGCCGAGGCGGCTGGATCGTCCAGGCCACCGATCTGGCGGTGTCCCGCCGACGGCACGCCGCACGCCTCGGCCGACCGGCCCGGCCGAGCATTCCGACCTTCCGACCCGCACCGGGGAGCGGATTGTTCGCCCTGCTCAGCGCCCAGGTGGCGGCGAGCGAGTCGCCGCCGTACCGGATCGTCACCGGACCGGTGCCCCGACTCTCCGACGTCTACGTCCGGCAGTGGACACAGCCCCGGTCGCAGCACAGTGGATCGACCTCGGACGCCGAGTGGACCGGGCACGGCGCCGAGCGGATCGAGGACGTCGTACGCCGGCACCGGCACCTGCTCCTCGTGGGCGGTCCCGGCACGGGTAAGTCGGCGCTGCTCCAGCACCTGGTGCACCGGACGAGCGCCTGGTGGTTGGCGGACGACCGGGACGCGGAGGCGCCGTTCGGTGCCGTGTTGACGATCCGGCTGCCGGCGGCGGCGCTGGGCACCACCCGCCCCTGGCTACGCACCATCGCCGAGGCGGCACGCCAGGACCTCGGACCCTACCTCGACCGGGACCTTCCGGACGACGTGTTCGACCCGGAGTCCGTACCCGGGGTGCAGTGGCTGCTGCTCGTCGACGGTCTGGACGAGGTCGTCGACAGCGAGAAGCGGCAGCGGCTCATCGCGCTGCTGTCGCGCCGGGTCGCCGAGTACGGCGACCGTTGGCGTTTTCTGATCACGACCCGTCCACTGCTGCGCAGCGACTTCGACGGGCTGCGCCACGACGTCGACCGGATCGGGGATCGGGACCGGCTCGGCGAGTACCAACTGAAGCCGTTCGACGCGGACGACGTACGGCTGTTCGCCCAACGATGGTTCGGAATCCGTACGCCGGAGGACGCCGCCGCCAACTCCGCCGCCTTCCTCGCGGAGGTGCACCGTCGGCGGCTGCGTGGACTGGTCCGGGTGCCGCTGTTGGCGACGGTCGCGGCGGCGGTCTTCGAACGTCAGCCGGACGTGGAGCTTCCCGCCGGCCGCGCCGCGCTCTACGGACGCTTCGTACACAATCTGGTGTTCGCCAGGGAGCGCCGCGCGACGGTGCGGGACGCCCTGCTCGACGAGGCGACCCTGATCGGCGCGTCGGCACGCGAACCCATCGCCCGCTTCTTCGAGGAGACCGAACGCTGCCTGGAGGACGTTGCCGCCGATGTCGTCGACGGCGACCACGACGAGGTGTTGCGGTACGCGCTGGTCCGGCTGGCCGTGCGTGCGGCGGCCGACCAGCCGGCCGGGGTGACCGAGGCCGTTCGCACGGCGATGCTCAGTACGGGCCTGATCATGCCGTCCGGGACCGGACTGGCGTTCACCCATCGGGGCTTCGCCGAATACCTGGCGGCCGGCCAGATCGTCCGGCGCGGCCTGCGTCGTCGTTGGTGGCTCAGTCGGGTCGGTCGAACCGGTGCGGACAACCGCACCAGTTTCTCGCTCGCCCGCTGGGCGGAGCAGGGGCACGAGGTGTCGGAGCTGTTGACGCCACTGCTCGCGCTGCGCTGGCGGATCCATCCGATGGATCCACTCCGACCTCGGCTGGTCAGCCCGCGACTGCTCGCCTTCTGCGCGGTGCTGAACGACGGGCTGCGCCTGACGCCGGACGGCACCAGGCGGGTGACCGAGCGGCTGCACCGAACGGTGCGCAACATGCACGTCTGGCACGAGGGCGCCGGTGCGGCGCTGCGGTACGTCCTCGCCACGCTGCTGTCCGTGTCGGGAGACCCCGGGCGGATCTCCGCGCTGGCTCGGGATCGTCGAGCCAACCCGTTGGTGCGGATCGCCGCCGCCGAGGTTCTCGCGAGCATCGGGAGTGACACCGCCACGCGGGAGGCTGTCAGCTCGCTGACCGACCTCGGCCTCGACCGGGCCACCAGCATCGAGTTCCGGCAGTGGGCCGGTTACGCGCTGGGCAGCATCGACGACGACGCGGCGCTCCGGGCGGGGATCCGGACGCTCTCGCTGTCCATCCGCACCACCTCGATGGCGCACGAGATGTACCGGGCCGCTCATCTGCTCGACCTGCTCGCCGCCCCGGAGGAGTCCGACTTCGCGCTCCTGGAGCGGGCCCTCAGCCCGGTCGGGCCGCTGCCGGTACGTCGGGTGGCGCTCGATGTCCTGACCGAACGGACCGACGGGGGCAGCGCCGGGCTGCTACCGAGCAGTCGGAGCAGCAACTACCTCTTCGAGCCTCTGTTCGATCCGGCCTGGCCCGCTGACGAGATCGTCTGGTCGATCCTCGGTGCTCCCGGAAACCCTGTGCCTGAGCGGCTTCTCGCTGGCGCGATCATGCTGTGGTGGCGGAACCCGGCGCGGGCCGAGGAACTGCTCGATCCCAACCTCATCGATCCCGAGGCAGGATGGGCCAGGCGGCTCTCCTACGCCCGCCTGCTGGCGCGATCCGGTGTCGACGCCCTGGCGGCGCACCTGCTGCGCAACCTGGCCGACGACCCGACGGTGGTTCCGGTCAACCGGGTGGCCACGCTCAACATCCTGCACCGGCACGCCGTGCCCTGGGCCACCGAGATGGCCTGCACCTGGGCGCGGAGCGGCCCGCTCGAACTGCGACTGGCCGCGCTGGCGTTGCTGCCCAGGGTCGGCGAGGCCGATGCCGGCCTGGCGATCGCCCGAGCCTGGCTGCGCGAGGACGGGATCGAGGATTCGACCCGCATCCGGGTCGCCCGGACGTTGGCCCGCGAGTTCAATCGCCGCCGTGAGGCCCATGCCGTACTCCGCAGGGAGGCCCGCAACCGGGACCGTACCCTCCGGCACCGGTTCCTCGCGGGCGCCAGTGCGCTCGCGCTCGACCTCGACGGCCGCAGGATCCGGATTCCGCCGTCGCCGCCGGTGCTCGACCCACCGGCGCCCCGCCCAGCGCACGATCCCACGCCTGCCGAGTCGACCGGGCAGTCGGCGCCGGTCGACGTTCAGGAGTTGGTACGGCGCTGTGCCCGACGGGTCCGGCTCTATCTTCCACCGCCGAAGAGCCGGCCTCGTGACCTCGGCTCCACGGAGTTGGCCGGGGAGTTGGCCGACCTGATCGGGGCTGACGCGGCGAGCCGCGTCCAGGCGGCACTCGCCGGCACCCCCGATCCGGACCAGGCCGTACGACGGCTGCTCCAGAAGCGCACCCCGGCTGCCTGCCACTGGTGGCGCCGGCTGGTGACCGAGGCGCAGGAGGGTACCCCGCCGGAACGTCTTGCCGCAGTCGCGCTGGCCCAGGCGCTGCTGCCCGAGGCAGTCGCACAGGGTCGCCGGATCCGGCGTAGCCTGTGGTCGCGGCGGCTGCGCCGAGCAGTGCAGCCGATCGTCCTGACCTGGGGAACCGCGCTGGACGCGGCCTCGTTGCTGATCCGCGCGTACCTCGTCGTCGCGGTCGGCTGGCTCGTCGGAGCGCGCTTCGCCGGACAGGACGCGTCGGACCAGGTGGCTCGACTGGTCGACGTGCAGACATCGCTCGCCGCGCCGGTCCTGGCCGTGGTCGCCTGGCTCGCCATCCTGCCGGTGGACCGGGGCAGAAGCCTGCTTCGGGGACGTACCCTCGGCTGGCAGGCGGGGCTGCTGACCACCGGGCTCGTCTGGGGCAAACCACACCTCGATCTTCCGCTGGCGATCGACGATCTTCCGGTACTGGTCGACGTGCCGACGTCGTTCCTGCGCGAAGGGAACCTGGCGCTCGCGGCACTCGTCGAGTTCTCGGCTCCACCGCCGGTTCCCGCGATCGGCCTGGCCGGGCTTGTCCTCGGTGTGTGGCTGGCCCGACGCAGGCTCGGCGACAGGTGGTGGTACGCACCGGGGCGCGGGGCACGCCGGCTGCTCTTCGTCGGGAAGTTGGGACTGCTGGTCACGGCTGCGGTGTGGCTTTCCGGCGTGCCGGCGGCAACGCTCGCCGAGCGGGTACGCGACGCGGCCGGCACCGCCGCCGAACTGCTCCAGACCTTCGCCGTACTGCTGTGACCGGTGACCGGTGACCGGTGACCGGTGACCGTCAGGCGGGCGGGGTGAAGTCGAATTCGCCGTCTTTGGCGCCGGCCAGGAAGGCGTCCCACTCCTCGCGGGTGTAGACGATTACCGCTGCGTCCGGGGCCTTGCTGTGCCGTACGGCGATCCGGCCGGAGCCGTCCAGTACCGGACCGGCCTCGACGCAGCTTCCGCCGTTGCTGTTGCTTCTCGTGCTGATGTGCCAGGCAACCGCTGGCAGGGAATCGCTCATCACAGCTCCTCCGCGATCGTCGCGAACCGTCAGGCGGGCGGGGTGAAGTCGAATTCGCCGTCTTTGGCGCCGGCCAGGAAGGCGTCCCACTCCTCGCGGGTGTAGACGATTACCGCTGCGTCCGGGGCCTTGCTGTGCCGTACGGCGATCCGGCCGGAGCCGTCCAGTACCGGCCCAGCCTCGACACAGCTCCCGCCGTTGCTCGCGCTCTTCGTGCTGATGTGCCAGGCAACTGCCGGCAGGGAATCGCTCATCACAGCTCCTCCGCGATCGTCGCGATCAGCTTCGCCGACCCGGACGGGTCCAGCGCGATGTGCTGCAATCGAGCGTACGCCTCCGCGTAGCGCTTGGACTCCGGGTGCAGGCCGACGGTGGCGGGCAGCACCCGGACGTCCACATTGGGTCGACGTAGTAGTTCGCCGAGGTGTTTGAGTTGGCCGCGCATCAGCGCCGGGCCGCCGACCGGGCGACGGAGCACGCTCTCGTCGAGTACCGCCGAGACGGTCACCCCGAACGCGGGTTCCAGCACCGCTGGCGGTCCAGCCGCAACTGCATCCACTTGCCGACCGAGAACGCGGTGGCCCGAGCACCCTCGGCGTTGCGGATCACCGCCTCGGCGTACTCCGGGGTCTGCATCAGTCCCGGCATCAGCATCGCGTCGAACGAGCAGATCTGCTCGGCCCGGGTCTCCAGCCAGGGGCCGAGCCGCCGTACGGCACCGAACCGGATCGTGGAACGGATCTGTGACGTACCGCTCCGGAGCGCCGGGCCGGCGTCACCGGGGCGGGAGGGCGCGGTTCCCCGGTACGTCATCCAGCTTCCGGCGACCAGCGCGGACCTCGCCGGGGCGGTGGACCTGGCGTACGCGCTGGCCCGGTCGGTCGGTTTCCTGCCGCAGATCGACGCGGGGCAGACCACGGTCTGCGCGGAGGACGCGCCGCACGTACGCCATCGGGTCTGTTGTGACCGGCTGCTGTCCGAGGCCCGGCGCTGCGGCCTGCGGACCGAGCACGACGGACCCTGCGCCGCCGAGCCACCGGGCTGACGGCCGCTCCTGACCGATCAGCGAGACCCGGCGGACGGGAGTGGCGGCAGCGGGCCGACGATCCGTTCGTAGGTCTGGGCCAGGCCGTCGACCAGGGCGTCCAGGCCGAGCGCGAAGGCGCCCTCGTCGACGCTCTGCTGGTGCTCGGCGAGCCGGTGCGCCTGGCTGAGGTGTGGGTAGTGCGCGGCGTAGAGCTGCGGGTCCTCGACGAAGCCCCGGGCGAACGAGCCGAGCGCCGAGCCGGCGACGAAGTAGCGCATCAGCGCCCCGATGTGGGTGGCCCGTGCGGGTGGCCAGCCGGCCTTGACCAGCCCGCCGTAGACGGCGTCCGCCATGGCCAGTGCGGCCGGCCGGCGTCCCGGCCCCTGGGCCAGGTACGGGACGATGTTGGCGTGTGCGGCCAGGGCCCGCCGGTAGGAGTGTCCCCACAGTCGCAGCGCGGCCCGCCAGTCGTGGGTGGCGAAGAACGAGACGTCGACCTCTGCCGTGATGGCGTCGGCCACCGCGTCGAGGATCTCGTCCTTGGTGGCGAAGTGGTTGTAGAGCGACGGGCCACGTACCCCGAGCGCGGTCGCCAGTCGGCGGGTGGAGAGCGCCTCCAGGCCCTCGGCGTCGACGAGCGCGGCGGCGGCGTCGACGATCCGCTGCCGGCTCAACAGGGCCTGGCGGGGTCGGGGCATGCGCGTTCGCCCTTCTTCTCGGTGACCGGAATCCGTTGCCGGACCGGCCCGCTGGCTGCCTGGTCCGCAGACGCCGGGCCGCCGTCGGTGGCGTCCACGGCGCCCGGGGGACTGGCGCGGGAAAACTTCCAGCGCTAGTTTAGCGGGCAACGGCCGGGACACCGCCGGCCCGGGGTAGCGGACAGGAAGCCCTTCGCCCGAAGGAGTCCTGCCGGGTTCCCGCACGCAGAGCGAGGAGTGCAACAGTGGGCAGATTCGCCGACCGGGTCGCCGTCGTCACCGGGGCGGCCCAGGGGATCGGTGCGGCCACCGCGCGGCGGCTGGCCGCCGAGGGAGCCACCGTGGCCGTCGTCGACCTGGCCGCCGAGCGGGCGCGGCAGACCGCCGACGAGATCGTCGAGGCCGGCGGAAAAGCCATCGGGTACGGCTGCGACGTCACCGACGGCGCGGCGGTCTCGGCCACCTTCGACGAGATCGTGGCGGCACACGGCCGACTGGACGTACTCGTGAACAACGCCGGGATCACCCGGGACAACCTGCTGTTCAAGATGCCGGCCGACGAGTGGGACTCCGTCATCACCACCAACCTGACCAGCATGTTCCACTGCTGCCAGGCCGCGCAGCGGCACATGGTGCCAGCAAAGTACGGCCGGATCGTCAACCTCAGCAGCCGCTCCGCGCTCGGCAACCGGGGCCAGGTCAACTACGCGGCGGCCAAGGCCGGGGTGCAGGGGCTCACCGCCACCCTCGCGATCGAACTCGGCCCGTTCAACATCAGCGTCAACGCGGTCGCGCCCGGCTACATCGCCACCGCGATGACCGCGGCCACCGCCGAGCGGGTCGGCGCCACCCCGGCCGAGCACCAGAAGTTCGCCGCCGAGCAGACCCCGCTGCGCCGGGTCGGCCAGCCCGAGGAGGTCGCGGCGGTGATCGCCTTCCTGGCCAGCGACGACGCGTCGTACGTCAGCGGCCAGACCCTCTACGTCAACGGTGGTGCGCGCTAGCGGCCAGCCCGAGGGGAGGACGACGACACCATGGACTTCTCACTCAGCGAGGAGGAGCGGGCGATCCGGGACACCGCCCGCGCCTTCGTCCGCAACGAGGTGATGCCGCTGGAGCCGGAGGTGCTGCGCCGGGAACGGGCCCACCAGCCCGGACTGCGCCGCGACGAACTCCGGGAACTGCAACTCAAGGCGAAGGCGTTCGGCTTCTGGGGCCTGGACACCCCGGAGGAGTACGGCGGGATGGCGCTGCCCGCCGTCACCCAGTCGCTGCTCTGGACCGAGACCGGCCGCAGCTTCGTGCCGTTCCGGTTCGGTGGCGAGGCGGACAACATCCTCTTCGAGGCGGACGCCGCGCAGCGCGCCGAGTTCCTGGTCCCGACCATCGAGGGCGAGCGGATCTCCTGCTTCGCCATCACCGAACCGGGCGCCGGGTCGGACGTCGCCAACATCCGGCTGCGGGCCCGGCGGGACGGCGACGACTGGGTGCTCAACGGCGAGAAGACGTTCATCACCAACGGCAACGACGCGGACTTCGCCATCGTCGTCGCGGTCACCGATCCGGACCGGAAGGTGCACGACGGCGGCGCGACCGCGTTCCTGGTGGACCGGGCGATGGGCTGGAAGTCCGAACCGATCCAGACCATGGGGGAGGGCGGGCCGGCGTCGCTGGTCTTCGACGACGTACGCGTGCCGCACCGCAACATCCTCGGCGAGCTGGGCCAGGGCTTCACCCTCGGCATGCGCTGGATCGGCAAGGGGCGTTACCTGATCCCGTCGCACGCCCTCGGCATCGCCGAACGGGCGCTCGGAATGGCGATCGACTACGCCAACACCCGGGAGACGTTCGGCCGGCCGATCGGGGCGAACCAGGCCATCCAGTGGATGATCGCCGACTCGGAGACCGAGTTGGAGGCGGCCCGCTGGCTGGTTCTCCGGGCCGCCTGGACGGTCGACACCGGGCGCGACCCCCGGCACGCCAGCTCGATGGCGAAGCTCTACGGCGCAGGCATGATCAACCGGGTGGTCGACCGGGTGTTGCAGATCCACGGCGGCATGGGCTACACCCGTGAACTGCCGATCGAACGCTGGTACCGGCAGGTCCGGCTGCTGCGCATCTTCGAGGGCACGGACGAGATGCAACGACTGATCATCTCGCGGGACCTGCTCCGCGGGTACACCAAGCTCGGAGGGCACCTGGAATGAGGACGTTCGGCTCGCTGAAGGAACTCGCCGGGGCGGTCGGCGAGCAACTCGGACCCGGCCCGTGGCACCGGATCGAGCAGGACCGGGTGAACGCGTTCGCCGAGGCGACCGGTGACCACCAGTGGATCCACGTCGACCCGGAGCGCGCCGCCACCGGCCCGTACGGGACGACGGTGGCGCACGGGTTCCTCACCCTCTCCCTGCTGCCGGTGCTGCTCGGCGACCTCTACCGGGTCGAGGGGATCCGGATGGGGATCAACTACGGGCTGAACCGGGTGCGGTTCCCCGCGCCACTGCGCACCGGTGACGCGGTGCGGTGTACCGCCGAACTGCTCCAGGTCGAACCGGCGCCGGGCGGGGTGCAGGTGGTCGTCCGGGCCACCGTCGAACCGGATCGGGGCGGCAAGCCGTGCTGCGTGGCCGAGTACGTGACCAGGCTCTACCCGCAGGAGGCGCCGGACTGACCGGGCTGGTCGAGGAGTACCTGACCGACCGGCGGCGGGTCCGGCTGGAGTACGACCTCTATCTCGCGGCGGCCCGCGATCCCGCGCTGCGCCCGCTCGCCGAGGCGTGGCTGCACGGTTTCCGCGACCTGCTGGAGCCGAGGCTCGGCCTGGAGGCGGCCCGCGCCGTCGTCGCGCTGCTGGACGGGGCGATGCTCCAGGCCCTGGTCACCGACGCCGACCTCGACGGCCCGGCTCTGACGGCCGCGATCCGCCACCTGCACACCCGCTGACCCGGGGGCGGGGGCGGCTATCGGGTCGGGGCGGTGGTGGAGCCGGGGGCGCGCAGGCCGTCCAACGCGACGCCGAGCACCCGTTCGAGCTGCCCCGGATCGGTGTACTGGACCTTGGTGATCCCGCTGAGCAGCCGTACCGTGTCGTCGAAGGTCACGTCCGACCGGACCACCCCGGCCGCCTGGGCCCGGGCCAGCAGCGGTTCGCCCGCCGTGTAGATCTCGGTCCGGCAGGTCCGGAAGAAGTCCGAGTCGTGCGTCAGTTCCTCGGCGAGGGCCCGCTTGGTCACGGTGTAGCCGACGAAGCGGCGCAGCCAGCCGGCGAGCGCCTCCCAGGGCGGCAGGTCGGCCAGCTCGGCGGCGGTCCGGCAGAGCGCCTCGACCTCGTCGACGTAGAGGCTCTCGAACAGGTCGCGGCGGGTGGGGAAGTGCCGGTAGAGGGTGCCGATCCCGACTCCCGCCCGACGGGCCACCTCCTCCAGCGACCCGGCCGCGCCGTGCTCCGCGAACACCTCCTGGGCGGCCGAGACCAGTGCCTGGTAGTTCCGCCGCGCGTCGGCCCGTTTGGGCCGGCGGGCGAGGTTCGCGGAGACCGGACCGGAGCTGGTCATGACACACCTCACCCCGTCTCGGTTGCAGGCGGAGGCATCCCTCCGCTACGTTAATCCGGAGGCACCCCTCCGGTAACTTCCGGAGCCGTGCCTCCGCATACCGTACCTCGGACCGGCCGACGCGCGCGATCCAACCGGACGATCGCGATCCCACCGGACGGAACGTCGCCGACCGACTCGACAGTCGCCGACGCGCATCCGACCCGACCGGTTCCCGGAGCAACGAACACTGGGGGATCCATCCGTGACCCGCTTCACCCGTCCCGCCTCCCGGCGGCTGACCTTCGCCGTGCTCGCCGCCGGCGCCGGGTTCTTCGCGATGTTGCAGTCGCTGATCAGCCCGGTGCTGCCGACGATCCAGCACGACCTGCACACCTCGCAGAACACCGTCACCTGGGTGCTGACCGCGTACCTGCTGTCGGCGTCGATCTTCACGCCGATCTTCGGCCGGATCGGCGACCTGGTCGGCAAGGAACGCATGCTGGTGGTCTCACTGCTGGCCATCGCCGCCGGCTCGCTGCTGGCCGCGCTCGCCCCGAACATCGGCGTACTGCTGCTGGCCCGGGTCGTGCAGGGTGTCGGCGGTGCCGTCTTCCCACTCTCGTTCGGGATCATCCGCGACGAGTTCCCGGCCGACCGGATGCCCTCGGCCGTCGGCGCGATGTCGGCGATCATCGCCGTCGGCGGCGGCCTCGGCGTGGTGACCGCCGGGCCGATCGTGGCCGCCCTCGACTACCGCTGGCTGTTCTGGATCCCGTTGGTCGTCGTGGCGGCGACGGCGGTGGCCGCGTACCTCCTCGTGCCCGAGTCGCCGGTCCGGTCCACCGGACGGATCAGTTGGCCGGGCACCGTACTCCTGTCGGGCTGGCTGGTCGCGCTGCTGCTCGGCGTCAGCAAGGCCCCGGTGTGGGGCTGGGAATCGGGCAGGGTGCTCGGACTGCTGGCCCTGGGCCTCGCCGGCCTGGTCGCCTGGGTACTGGTGGAGAGCCGCTCGGCCAATCCGCTGATCGACATGCGGATGATGCGCCACCCCGGGGTGTGGACCACCAACCTGGTGGCGCTGCTCTACGGCGCGGCGATGTTCGCCATCTACGCCTTCCTGCCGCAGTTCGTGCAGACCCCGACCAGTGCCGGCTACGGCTTCGGCGCCAGCATCACCTCCGCCGGACTGCTGATGCTGCCGATGCTGGTCACCATGTTCGTGGCCGGGCTGGTCAGCGGGCGGCTGGAGCCGAGGTTCAGCGCCCGCGCCCAGCTTGCCACCGGTACCGCGCTCAGCACGCTTTCCGGCGCCTCGCTGGTCTTCGCCCACGACGCCCGTTGGCAGATCGCGGCCGCCGCCGGGCTCTTCGGCCTCGGCATCGGGCTGGCCTTTTCGTCGATGACCAACCTCGTGGTCCGGAGCGTCCCGAGCAGCCAGACCGGGGCCGCGACCGGGATGAACGCCAACATCCGCACCATCGGCGGCGCGATCGGCGCGGCCGTGATGAGCAGCATCGTCACCGCACATCCGCAGCCGAACGGCCTGCCCCGGGAGGCCGCCTTCACCGCCGGTTTCGCGATGCTGACCGTGCTGTCCCTGGCCGCGATGGCGGCGGCGCTGCTGGTGCCCTCCGGCCGCCGGACCGTCCGCGACCTCCGTCGGGCCGGCACCGAACAGCCGGCCCAGACCGACGAGCCGGTACCCGCCGCAGTGGTCGGGCCGGCCCTGCCAGCACCCGCGAACGGCTGACGGCCGGCGAACGGCTGACGCTCGACCGGCGAGCGAGCGACCGCCGATCGGCTGACGCTCGGCCGGCGGGCAATCGGCGATCGGCTCGTCCCCGGTGAACGGCTGACTGAGCACGCTCGGCCCCGCCCGACGGCCCCCGCTGTGGCGGTCAGGTCGTCGGGCGGTCGCGTTTCGGCAGCTTGGCCACCACGGCGGCGTAGGAGGCGTCGACCGCCTCCCACAGTTCGTCGTCGGGGATGCCGGCGCCGATCCGCAGGGTGTTCCAGCCGGACCGGCCGATGTAGGCCATCACCGACGCGTCGTCGGGGAACCGGAGCAGCCACTCGTCGGCCACCTCCCGGTTCGGGCCGCACTTGACGCCGACGGCCGACCGCGACTCCTGGCCCAGGAAGGCGAAGATCTTCGGTCCGACCTTGACCACCACGTCGCCGTCCCACGGCTCGTCCGGCCAGGCGCCCGGCTTCGCCAGGCAGTAGTCGCGGATATCCGCCCAGGTCACCGGCATCCTCCTCGCGGATCGGCAAACGCTCGACCGGCCCATCTTGACAGACGACCTAGCCTCGGCGGGGTGTCCGGAAGATCCGTCGCGCGCCGGGTGCTGCGCTGGTCGTACCTGTTCCTCGCCGTCGTGGTCACGGCCGGCGCGGCGATCGGGGTGGTCCGGCTGGTCGCGCCCGCCACGGCCGGTCCCACCGCCGACCCGCCCGGGGTACGCCGCCAGCTCTCCTTCCTCCGCGCCGAACTGGACAGCGGCGCCGGTACGGCCGCACAGCAGCTCTTTCCCGAGGGCTACTTCTTCCTGCACACCCTCTACGGGCTGAGCTGGGTCGAGCTGGGTCAGCGGGCGGCCGAGGACGACCGGGAAACCGCGCTGCGGGAGGCGCGCTGGGCGCTGGACCGGCTGGATTCACCGGCCGGCCGTGAACCGTTCAGCCCCGACCTCACCCCGTCGTACGGGGTCTTCTACCGGGGCTGGGCCAACTGGCTGCGCGGCGGGGTACTGAGCCTGCAACCCGATCGGTCCCGCGATCCGGCCGAACTGGCCCGGTTCACCGACGACTCGGTCGCGCTCGGGGCGGCCTTCGACGCGTCGGCGTCGCCGTACCTGCCGGCGTACCCGGGACAGGCGTGGCCGGTCGACTCCACCGTGGCGGTCGCCTCGCTGCGGCTGCACGACGCACTGCTGCCGGCCCGGTTCGGCGGTACCGTCGACCGCTGGCTGGCCGGGGTGCGCCAGCGGCTCGATCCGGGGACCGGGCTGCTGCCGCACCGGGTCGACGCGGAGACCGGGGAGCCGGTGGAGGTGGCCCGGGCCACGTCGCAGAGCATGCTCCTGCGCTTCCTGGTCGACGTCGACCCGGCCTTCGCCCGCGAGCAGTATCTCGGCTTCCGGGACCGGTTCGTGCCCACCCCGCTCGGGCTCGGCCCGGCCGTCCGGGAGTACCCGACGGGGATGTCCGGCCCGGGTGACGTCGACTCCGGCCCGCTGCTGCTCGGGGTCAGCCTCTCCGCGACCGTGGTGACCCTGGGCACCGCCCAGGTGCACGGCGACGCCGCCCTCGCCGGCGCACTGGCGAACTACGGCGAGCTGGCCGGCGTACCCGTGGACACTCCGTGGTCCAAGCGGTACGCCTTCGGTGCGATGCCGATCGGCGACGCCTTCCTGGCCTGGTCGAAGACGGCCAGGCCATGGGTGTCGGCGCCCGCCGCCGCTCCGCCGGAATCGATCTCCGGCTGGTGGCGACTGCCGCTGCTCACCCTGCTGGTGCTGGTCGGCGCGGCCCCCTGGCTGCCGGCGCTCCTCGCCCGGCGCCGCCGCCGGCCCGCGCCGTCCCGGGGTGGCCCGCCACCCTCTGCCGAGGCGCCGCTTCCCGCAAAGCTGCTGCGTTCTGCCGGGGTGCTGCCTTCTGCCGAGGCCCCGCCTCCTGCTGAAGTGCGACCTTCTGCCGAGGTGCTGCCTCCCGGTGGCGGGGCGCGGCCGTCGGGCGGGCCGCCGGGGTCAGGCGAGCAGCTTGTCCAGGGTGATCGGTAGCTCGCGGATCCGCCGGCCGGTGGCGTTGTGCACGGCGTTGCCGATCGCGGCGGCGACGCCGACCGTGCCCAGTTCGCCGATGCCCCGGGCACCCAACGGGTTGAACAGCAGGTCCGGGTGGTTCAGGAAGTGCACGTCGATCGCGGGGACGTCGGCGTTCACCGGCAGCAGGTAGTCGGCGAAGTTGCCGTTGGCGATCCGGCCGGTCTCCGGCTCGACGACGGCACCCTCCAGCAGCGCCTGGCCGATGCCGAAGATGACGGCGCCGACGATCTGGCTGCGGGCGGTCTTGGCGTTGATGATCGCGCCGCCGTCGATCACGGTGGTGATCCGGCTCAGCCGAGGTTCGCCGGTGAACCGGTTGACCCGGACCTCGCAGAAGTGCGCGCCGAACGAGGTGAACGCGTGCTGCCCGTGCTCCGGGCCGGGGGCGGCGGTGCCGGTCGCCCCGACACCGGGCGAGTCGACCGCGCGCAACAGGTCCGGGAAGGCGATCCGCTGGTCGGGGGCGACGAGTTGCCCTTGGTCGTACCGGACGTCGGCGGCGGGTACGCCGTGCAGCGGCGAGCGTTCGTCGGTGACGGCGAGGGTGATCAGCGCGGTGATCGCGGCCTGCGCGGCGGCGGCCACCGCCGGTCCGGTACTCGCGGTGGCCCCCGAGCCGAACGCTCCGATGTTGGCGGCCAGGGTGGAGTCGCCGAGGTCGCTGCGGACCCGGGAGATCGGCAGGCCGAGCGCCTGCGCGCCGAGTACGGCCAGCACGGTCCACATCCCGGTGCCGAGGTCGGCGGTGGCGCTGGAGACCGACACGTCCCCGTCCGGCTGGAACCGTACCTGCACCGAGGCCGGGAACCGCTCGCCCGGATAGTTGGCGGTCGCCGTCCCCATCCCGACCAGCCACTCGCCGCGTACGACGGCGCCCGGCACCGGGTTGCGGCGGTCCCAGCCGAACCGCTGTGCCCCGACCCGGTAGCACTCGGCCAGGTGCTTGCTCGACCACGGCACGTTCCGGCCGGGATAGACGGTGGCATTGTTGCGCAGCCGCAGCTCGACCGGGTCCAGCCGCAGTTCGGTGGCGAGTTCGTCGAGCGCCGTCTCCAGGGCGAACGAGCCGGACTCCTGGCCGGGCGCCCGCATCCAGGTCGGCGGCGGTACGTCCAGCGTCACGATCTTCTGGTCCAGGTGCAGGTTCTCCGTCTTGTAGAGGTAGCGCGAGGTGGTGTGCGCCGAACTCTCGAAGATGCCGCCCGAGGCGGACTGGCTGGACCACACCTGGTGCTTGACCGCGACCAGGGTGCCGTCGCGGCGGGCGCCGAGGCTGACCGTCTGGCGTACGGCGGAACGGTTGCCGCTGACCGTGAAGGTCTGCTCCCGGGTCAGCACCACCTTCACCGGCCGGCCCAGGGTACGCGCGGCAGCCGCCGCGAGCAGCGGATGTGCCCAGGTGGCGATCTTGTTGCCGAAGCCGCCGCCGACGTGTGGACTGACCACCCGCACCTGGGCCGCCTCGATGCCCAGTGCCGCTGCCATCGTGCCGACCGTCAGCGAGGTGCTCTGGGTGCCGCTGTAGAGCACGAGTTGCCCGCCCTGCCAGTCGGCCACGCAGGCGTGCGGCTCCATCGCGCTGTGGTGCTTGCCCGGCTGCTGGTAGGTGCCGGTGACGGTCACCTCGCTGGCCGCCAGCGCCTCGTCGATCGAGTCGACCCCGTCGGCCAGGAACTCCAGCCGGGCCGGCTCGCCCATGAACGGGCCCGGGTCGGTGGCCCCCGGAATGCCGTCTGTGAAGGAGACCGCCGCCGGGCGTACCTCGTAGTCGGCCCGGACCAGCGCGGCGGCGTCCCGGGCCTGCTCGAACGTCTCCGCCACGACCAGCCCGATCGCCTGGCCGTGGTAGCGCACCTCGGCGTCCTGCAACGGCAGCCAACTGTGCCCGACGCTGAACGGGTTGCCCCCGCCGCGCAGGGCCAGTGACTGGAAGGGGGTGTAGACCGCCAGCACCCCGGGGGAGCGTTCGGCGGCGGCGACGTCCATCGCCCGGATGGTGCCCCGGGCGACGGTGCTGAGCACCAGGTAGCCGTAGCCGAGCCGCTCGACGGGCTGGTCGGCGGCGTACCGGGCGGCGCCGGTGACCTTGAGTCGGCCGTCGACCCGGTTGACCGAGACCGTCCGTGCGGTGCCGCTCACCTCGATCCTCCCAGGTTCGTCAGGGCGCGCACGATGGTGCGCCGGACCAGCGTCGTCTTGAACCCGTTGTGCGCCAGCGGGCGGGCCGCCTCGACGGCGAGTGCGGCTGCCGCCTCGTACACCTCCGGCCGGGCCGCCTTGCCGCGTAGCGCGTCCTCCACCGTCGGCAGCCGCCACGGCCGGGTGCCGACCCCGCCGACCGCCACCCGTACGTCCCGGATCACGCCACCGCGCAGGTCCAGCGCCACCGCCGCCGAGGCGAGCGCGAACTCGTAGGACTGCCGGTCCCGGATCTTCAGGTACGCCGACCGCGTCGCCCAGGGCAGCGCCGGCACCGTGATCCGGGTGACCAGTTCGCCAGGGCGCAGGTCGTGTTCCCGCTCCGGGGTGTCCCCGGGCAGCAGGTAGAAGTCGGCGAGCCGGACGTCCCGGGTTCCGGTGCGGCCGGTCAGCCGGACCCGGGCGTCCAGCGCGACCAGGGCCACCGCCAGATCGCTGGGGTGGGTGGCGACGCAGGAGTCACTGGTGCCGAGGATGGCGTGCCCCCGGTTCTCGCCGTCGACGGCCGGGCAGCCGGAACCGGGCTGCCGCTTGTTGCACGGGGTACTGGTGTCCCGGAAGTATCCGCAGCGGACCCGTTGCAGCAGGTTGCCGCCGATGCTCGCCATGTTGCGCAACTGCGGCGACGCGCTGCGCAGCAGAGCCTGGGCGATCACCGGATAGCCCGTGCCGACCAGTGGGTGTCCGGCGACGTCGGTCATCCGTTCCAGTGCGCCGATGTGCAGCCCGTCCCGGTCGGCCGAGACGCCGCGCAGTGGCAGCCGGTTGATGTCGACCACCCGCTGCGGGGTCATCACCTCCAGCTTCATCAGGTCCACCAGGGTCGTCCCGCCGGCCAGGTACGCCGTGCCGGTACCGCCGCCGGCCAGCGCCTGCGGCACGCTCTGCGCGCTCGCGTACTCGAAGGGCCTCACCGGTCCGCTCCCGCCTGCCGGACCGCCGCCACGATGTTCTCGTACGCCCCGCAGCGGCAGATGTTGCCGGACATGTGTTCGCGGATCTCGTCGTCCGAGCCGGTGTGCCCCTCGTCGAGCAGCGCCACCGCCGACATGATCTGCCCGGAGGTGCAGAACCCGCACTGGAAGGCGTCGCAGTCGATGAACGCCTGCTGTACCGGGTGCAGTTGGTCGCCGTCGGCCAGGCCCTCGACGGTGGTGACCCGGCGGCCGGCGGTGGCCGCCACCAGGGTCAGGCAGGCGAGCACCCGGCGACCGTCGACGTGCACCGTGCAGGCGCCGCACTGGCCCCGGTCGCAGCCCTTCTTCGAGCCGGTCAGGCCGAGCCGTTCGCGCAGCGCGTCCAGCAGGGTCACCCGGGCGTCGACCCGCAGCCGCTCGGTACGGCCGTTGACCACCAGTGCGATCTCGACGGTCGCCGTGCCGGCCGGCTCGGGTGCCGGTGCCGCCACGGCCGGCGCCGCGAGTCCGGTGTCGATCGCCGTCCCGGCGGTGCTGCCGACGGCCAGTCCGGCCGACGCGACGGCGGTACCGCGCAGCACCCCGCGCCGGGACACTGTGGACGGTGGGAAGTCGACAGGGGGCGAGCCCGATCCGGACCCACTACTCATGACACACCTCCGGACGTGCCGCCGGCCGGTGCGGGGCGCGTACGGGTACGCGCGGTGCGGTGGGGCACCGGAACACGGCCGGGGCCTCCCAGTTAACCAAAGAAGATCGTCGATGTCGACGCTCTGTCGGCCCGCATTCGTACCGATCGTGCTCGAATGATCGCGATCGGTCAATCCGGTCCGGCTTCCGATCCGTACACGTCGCGTCCGTCCGACCCCAGGCCGGTGATCCGGCGGAGGTCGGCCACCGACGGGGTTGGCCCCCGCAACGCCCGCTCGATGCGCGGGTTCGGTATCGGTGGCATCCACGAGTCGTGCACCGTGTTCAACCAGGTCAAGGCGATTCCGCCGGGCTCGCAGTCCGGCAGCAGACATGGGGAGCAGAGCCCGTCGTCGCCGGGCCAGTGCACTTCGGCCACCCGGCGGGCCGCCAACCTGACCGGCCACTCCAGGTCGTCCGGGACCTTGCCGGCTTCCAGGATCGTCACCTTCAACGCCCACTCCAGCATCCAGCAGCGCCGGTCGCGGCAGTGCCGGCAGTCGCCCTCGGCGTGCTCGCGGACAATGCGGTGGGCGGCGGTGCTCGGGGATCCCTCCGGTTCCTCCGGCACCATGCTCACGGCGTCCCGTCCGGGCTCGGCCAGGTTGCGTTCATCAGGATCGCCGCCGCGTGGCTCCGCAACCACTCCTGGTCGGTCCGTCGGCGTACCGCGCCGAGCAGTGCCATGCACCCACCTCGAGGAGCGCACTCGTCGCACCGGCCGCCGTTGGTGTGCGCCTCGAATATCCGCTGGTCTGTGGCCAGCAGCTCCGGAATAGTCACCATCACGCTCCTTCCGGTCGTGGCGCCCCGGATCTCAGATCACGGAGCGCCACTCTCCACCTGATTCGGCGCCGGTCCGGGCCTGAACGGGGGACCAAGCCCGGACCGGCCGGAAGGCGTGTGCGGTGGGCTCCGCTGGGAGCCCGATCACGCTTTCCTGTCGGTAGTCTCAGAGCAACGCAGGGTGCCAGGCCAGGGTAAGGCCGTCCGCTGGCGTAGGCCGCCGTCCGCTGGCGGCGTGGGAGACGTCAGCGATACGGCCGGTACGTCTCGTAGGCATCTCGAAGATCTCGTGCCTCGCTGATGCCGGTGCCCTCGACCCGGGTGACGACCTCCGTCGCGCGCCACCAGTTCGACGCCACCACCCTGCCGGACGTGATCGCGGCTTCGGCTACGGCTGAAGCTTCGTCGGGCTTGCCTGCGGCCAGTAACGCCAAGCCGAGGTCGAGCCGTGCCGACGCCGTACGTCTCGGCCGGCCGGCGCCGTCGAGATCCGCGACCACCTCGCGGGCGTACCTCTCGGCGGCAGGGTCGCCGACCCAGGCCAGCGTCGTCGCGGTGTACGACAGTGCCTTGCCCGGGTCGTACCGGTAGTGGTGTTCGGGGCGGTCAGGGGGCGGCAGCGGGGAAGCCAGTCGGGCGACCCGGTCCAGCGCCGAACGGGTCTCGCGTCGGTGTCCCATCCGTGCCCAGGCGCGCCCCTCCTGGGCGGTCGCCTGGATGTACGCCGAACTGCCCCGTGGTGCCACAGCCTGCGCCTGCCGGGACAGGTCGAGCGCCCGGCGGTAGTCGCCGCCGGTCAACACCTCCCATGCGCGGGTCTCCAGGCACCACGCCTGGATCTCCCGGTGCTCGGCGTGACCGGCAAGTTGCGCGGCTGCGGCCAGGTGTCGATCCGCCGCCGCCCGCTGCCGCAGGTCGATGTGCACGGTGGCCCGGAGCAGTGCCAACCATCCGCCGGCCACGAGCAGCCGACGGTGCTGTTCGAGCGTGCACCGGCTGCCCAACAGCCTGCCGATCTGGGCCAGAGCCTGCCGGACCTGAGGAAGCAGATCCGTAGGACGGGTCGTCGCGTACCCGCTCGCCAGATCGTCGACCGCGCGCTCGATGTGGTCGAGCACATCCGCGCCTACGCCACTTGCGTCGGCCAGGCGGAGCAGTTCCAGCGCCTCGGCCTCGTCCCGGTCCGATGTCGATGCCGCGACAAGCGAGGCAAGGCGGCCGTTCGCGTCCAGAACCTGGTCAAGGTGGTGGGCGACTTCCGTGCTGGGCTGCTTCCGACCGGTCTCCAACTCGTGCAGGTGGCTCTTGGCGCGATGAGCCAGCCGACCGAGGTCGCGCAGCGACAGGCCACGGTCGAGTCGGAGTCGACGGAGGGTCTGGGCGAAGTACGGGTCGACGTCGGGCACGGTGGATCCCATCCCAGGTAGCGG
Source organism: Plantactinospora endophytica (assembly GCF_016862915.1). GTDB lineage: Bacteria > Actinomycetota > Actinomycetes > Mycobacteriales > Micromonosporaceae > Plantactinospora > Plantactinospora endophytica. Next base: position 160,119 of record NZ_BONW01000008.1, read on the forward strand.
ACTGGGTGACGCCCCGCCGGCCGCTACTGTGGCGGGCCGTTGGTTCGGACGGTACAAGAGCGGCGACGTCACCGTACCGGTTCTGCCGGTTGTGGGATGCGTGCCGCCGCCCCTCGCCGCCCACCAGTTGAGGCGGGGTAGCGACCTCCATCGATATCTGTCATGCTTCTGCGCCATGGCCGGGTTGACGAAGCGGGTTCCCCTGATCCTCCTCACCGCCGTCGCGGTGCTCGCCAGCGGCGGCGCCGCGCAGGCCGGCGACGGCCCGTCCGGGCACGGCGGTGGCGGTCCAGGCGCCTGCGGTCCGCGTACGTTGCTGTTCTGCGAGGACTTCGAACGGCTGCCGACCGGCGGCGCCGCGTCGCTGGCCTGGGGGATCGACACCAAGGACGGGACGCTGACCGTCGAGCGGCAGCGGCGTGACAAGGTGCTGCGGGTGCACACCGAGGGGAACGGCCGGGCCTTTCTCAAGGTGGACGACTTCGCCGCACCCGGCAACAGCTTCTACGGCCGGATCCGGTTGAAGGTGGACGCCTTCCCGACCGCACCCGACTGGGCGCACTTCACCCTCGTGGAGGCGACCGGTCCGGGCAGCGCCGAGGTGGTCCGGCCGATCGGCGGCCAGTGGGCCCCACCGCTCGGCGCGTCGTACTGGGGGATCGGCGCCGACGGCGGCCCGACCGGCGACTGGACCAACTGGCGGGAGTCCGCGCCGACCGTCGAGGACCGGTGGCAGTGCTTCGAGTGGCAGTGGGACGCCGCCGACAACCGGGTCGCGGTCTGGATCGACGGCGTCGCCCAGCCGGAGATGACGGTGAACACCACCGAACACGGCGGCAACCCGGTCGACTTCGTGCTGCCCCGGGCCGACACGGTGAAGATCGGCTGGCAGCTCTACCAGGGTGGCCCCACGCCGGACCACTTCGACCTGTGGCTGGACGACATCGCCCTCGCCCCGCACCGGGTCGGCTGCGGTCGCTGAGTCCGCCAGGGGCGGCGCCTTCCGGCACGGAGCGTGACACGCGATCCGATCAACGCTCGCAAAGCGAGGGTCGACGGAGGGGATACCCTGGTGTTCCGTCCCCCTGATCCGTACGGAGAGTTGATCTCGTGACCGCCCCCGACCTCTCGTGACCGCCCCCAACGACGGAGGCTACCCCGCCTTCCCGATCGACGTCCCGACCTCCGCCCGGATGTACGACTATTCCCTCGGCGGCAAGGACAACTTCCCGGTGGACCGGGCGGCGGTGCAGTTCGTCAACTCGCAGTATCCGGCCAGTCTGGACGTGACCCGGGAGAACCGGCTCTTCCTCTACCGGGCGGTCCGGTTCCTCGCCCGTGACCTGGGCATCCAGCAGTTCCTCGACCTGGGCAGCGGGCTGCCGACCCAGGCGAACGTGCACCAGGTGGCGCAGCGGTTCCAGCCCGGCGCCCGGGTGGTCTACGTCGACTCCGACCCGATCGTGCTGGCGCACGGGCGTGCCCTGCTGGCCGACGACGAGACGACCCGGGTGATCGCCGCCGACGTCACCGAGCCGGAGCGGATCCTGGCCGACGAGGACGTCCGCAAGATGATCGACTTCTCTCGGCCGGTCGGAGTGCTGTTGCTCTCCGTGACCCATTCCATCGTCGACGACGACAAGATCCGGCACCTACTCGCAGTGATCCGCGAGGCGATGAGTTCGGACAGCTACCTGTGCTACTCGCAGTTGGCCGGTACGGACCAGGCGGGGGTGGACGCCGGCAACGCGATGGTGGCGAAGATGGGCATCACCTGGAAGAACCGGATGGTCGACGAGGTGGCCGAGTTCGTCCGCGACTTCGAGCCGGTCGAGCCGGGGCTGGTCGACGTCAAGACGTGGCGCCCGGATCCCGACCAGCCGCCGCTGGCGCCGGTCGACGAGGCGCTCCGCCCCTACCTGGGCAAGGGTGCCGAGGAGACCCGGTTCTACGAGTACGGTGGCGTGCTGCGCCGGCCCTGACGGCTCGGGCCGCCTGTGGTGGGACGATGCCGGGGCACCGCCCCACCACAGGTGTCACCGCGTCAGGTCAGAGCCGGGCGCAGTCGCCGGAGCGCAGCCCCCGGACCTCGTTGCGGGCGCCGAAGTCGGCGACCGTGCCGTTGCCGGTGCAGGAGAGCGCGCCGGTGATCCGGTTGCCGGCCAGCGTCAGCCCGTGTGCACCGGCCGCGTTGCCGGTCAACCGGACCGCGCCGCTGAACGTGCTGCCGGCGCTCGTGACCGAGCCCGTCGTCCCGCTGACCTGGACCGATCCGCTGACCGTGGTGCCGAGAAACTGCACCACGGCGGCCCGGTCGGTGCTGATCCCGCCGGCCACCGTGCCGCCCGAGACGACCAGCGAGGCCCCCGGACGTACGCTGATCCGGCCGGCCACCCGCGCGTCCCGCAGGCAGGTCACCCCGCTGTCGACGGTCAGGTTGCCGGCCTGGGCCCCGGAGATCGTCCTGGTGCAGGCCGGTGACGAACCGGGCAGTACGGTGGCCTTGAACTCGTCCGCCGAGCCGATGTTGCCGGCCGCGTCGATCGCCCGGTGCTCGACGGTGTGCGTGCCGTAGCCCGGCTCGGTCTCCTCGAAGACCGCCTTGGACAGCCCGCCCGAGCCGAGGTTGCCGTAGACCAGCGACTTGACGACCGTACCGGTCGGGGTGAACAGGAACGGCGTACCGGCCGGGGCGTCGGGCCAGCCGAAGTAGTTGAACCAGCCGTCCCGGTCCAGCCGGAACTCGCCGACGGTGAACCCGGGCCGGTCGTCGGTCGGGTCGAGCCCCATCGTGAACCGCTCGAAGTAGACCGGGTGCGGGGTGGCGCCCGGCAGCGTCGTGACCGGGGTCGACAGCGTCGCCGTGGTGCCCGCCTCGATGTTGTCGACGGTCCAGGTCCGGGTGTCCGAGTCGCCGCCCGGCGCGGCCGGATCGGTCACCGTGGCGGTGAGCTGGTAGCTGCCCGGCACCAGCCGCAGCGCCCCGAGGTCGAGGTTACGGCTGTTGTGCGGGTTGGCCAGTACCTTGCCGTCCAGCCGCCAGGTCACGTCCAGCACCCGGTCGACCGGGTGCGTGGTCTCGACGTACACCACGTCCTGGCCGCCGACCGAGCGCTCGTCGGTCTGGGTGGAGGCGGTGAACGCCACGTCCACCGGCGACGGTGCGGTCGGCTCGGCGCCGACCGTCCACTGCCGGCTCTGGGTGAACGCCGGCCCGTTGCGGATCGCCGGGTCCCGGACGAACTCGGTCGGGTCCGAGACCGTCACCCGTACGACGTCGCCGGGCTGGACGTCCAGGTCGGCGAGGTCGAGGTTCCGGCTGTTGTTCGTGTCCGGCACCGCCACACCGTCGACCGCCCAGCGCACGTCCAGTTCGTGGTAGGCCGGATGCGGAGTCTCCACCCAGAGCACGTCGTCGCGCCCGACCGCCCGGTCCGTCGGGGTCGAGGAGAGCGCCAGCGCGTTGGTGCCCCGCCGACCGGAGATCCGCTGCGTCATGATCTCCCGGCTGACCTGGTCGTAGTGGAAGCCGATCCAACGCATGATGGAGTGCTCGCTGGGCCGCCAGACGCCGGAGGTGGAGTACATGCCGCTCTCGTAGCGGCCGATCTTCCCGCCGGACTCGCTCTCCTCGCCGAGCCAGCGCCACCACTTCGCCTGCTGGTCGATCATCTGCTGTTCCGTGAGCCGGGTGTGGTGCCGGGAGTCCGGCTCCGCGCAGTTGGTGGTGCAGTACGGTCCGCCGGGGTCGGGCCGGTTCGAGTACGGGTACTCGTCCTGCAACTGTCCGAGGGAGTGGCCCAGCTCGTGCGGGCTGATCAGCGGTCCCTGCGGTGCGCCGCCCGAGGTGGTGGCGTTGGTGCCGCCGATCCCGCCGTACGTGTCGGTGTTGGCGATCGCCAGGATCTGCCGGTTGTTGGCGGTCACCCCGAGCGGGGCGACGAGCTGCTGGAGATAGCGGTTCAGCGCCTGGGTGCCGTACTGCTGGAAGGTGATGCCCCGGGCCAACGGGTTGGTGCAGCCGTCCGAGTAGTGCAGCCCGAGCGGGGTGATCCGGTTCGGGTCCGGCGGGTCGTCGTCCGGGTCGCAGCGGATGCCGGAGGCACCGGAGACGATCTCGATCACGTAGACGTTGAAGTAGTTCCGGTAGCTGCGGTACGGCTCGATGCTCCACTGCACGTTCATGTGCCGGTCCACGTCGGCGTGGAACTTCGGCAGCTCGGCGGCGGTGTAGCCGTCACCGAGCAGGATCAGGTTGAGCCGCTCGCTGGCCGGGCCGGTGACCTGGAGCGGAACGAGGCGGGCACTGCCGACCTCGGGCTCGGCGGCGGCCCGGCCGGGCTGGGCCAGGGTCAGCATCCCGGCTACCAGGGCGAGCGTGGCCAGCCCGGCGATCCTCAACCGGCCCGACATCGTCGGTCTGCGCGAAAGGAACTGTGGTCTCATCGACGTCACCTGCCGGACTCGGGGGTGGTCGGCTCCGGGATCATGCCCGGAACGGAACAGTCGGCATAGATCATCGGGGAAGGCTAACCCGGTGCGGCACGGCCGGTCATCCATCAATTGCCGCAAGTATCCGCCGCCGTCCCGACACCACTGCTGACCTCGCCCGGAGCGGTTCCGGGCGGCCGTCTACCATCTACCGGTCGCAGCCACGCGAATTGCCGGAAGGGCAGATGAGCCAGTACGCGTTGTTGATTTCCCCGTCGTCGAACCGCGTCTACGCGGACGCCTCGGTCGCGCTGACCCGGGCCGAGTTGGCGGTCTTCGACCGGGCCGTGCTCGGCGGCCGGCTCTCCGACATCACGGAGACGGTGCTCGGCGGCGTCCGCTACGTCACCTTCGCCGCCGACCGGCTCGACGAACGGGACGTCGCGTACCTGGCGAACCTGTCGTCGATCTACGTGTTGTTCGAGGTCACCGGTGGGCTGCTCCGGCCGGTCGAGCTGCGCCCGCTGGACCGCTTCGACGACGACCTGCTGACCATCCCGAAGTACCCGGGCAAGACCAACGAGCAGTTCACGAAACTGCTGCTCAACGTGACGCTGCTCGGCTCGGCGTTCGCCCCCGAGATGCTGGACCGGAAGATCCGGGTGCTCGACCCGCTCTGCGGCCGGGGCACCACGCTCAACCAGGCGCTGATGTACGGGTACGACGCCGCCGGGGTGGACCACGACCGGACCGACTTCGAGGCGTACTCGACGTACATCCAGACGTGGCTGAAGCGTAAGCGGGTGAAGCACCGGGCCGAGTCCGGGCCGGTACGCCGAAACCGGCAGGTGGTGGCCCGCCGGTTGCAGGTCAGCCTGGCCGCCGACAAGGAGTCCTACCGGGCGGGGCAGACCCAACTGCTGGACGTGGTGCAGGCGGACACGGTGCGCAGTGGCGAGTTCTTCCGGCCCGGCACCCAGGACGTCCTGGTGGCGGACGCCCCGTACGGCGTACAGCACGGCAGCCGGAGCGCCGGGCGGGGGCTGGCGCGCAGCCCGCTCGACCTGCTCGCCGAGGCGGTGCCGGTCTGGGCGGACCTGCTCCGGCCCGGTGGCGCGCTCGGCATCTCCTGGAACACCAACGTGGCCCGTCGGTCCGAGGCGGCCCGGATCCTCGCCGACGCCGGGCTGGAGGTGCTGGACGACGGCCCGTACCTGGAGTTCGGCCACCGCGTCGACCAGGCGATCGTCCGGGACGTGCTGGTCGCCCGCAGGAACTGACCGCGCTTGCGGTGCCCGACCCGGAGGTGAGGTAGGGCACCGTCCGGCGGTGTGCGCGGCTCGGACATCGGGCCGGGCACCGTCCGGCCGGGGCGGGGTGGCCGGACGGTGCCCGGTTACCGGGTCAGTAGCTGCAACCGCTGGTGGGCAGGCTGGTCGCGGCCGGCGGGGTGACGCCGTCGTAGAGAGCCAGCAGGAAGTTCTGCGGGCAGCGGAGGGTACCGCTGGTGCGGATGCCGAAGTGCAGGTGTGGGCCGGTCGAGTTGCCGGTGTTGCCGGTCGAGCCGATCCGCTGTCCGGCCGTGACGGTGGCACCGGACGCCACCGACCAGGCGGAGAAGTGGCAGTACGTGTAGACCGCCCCGTCGGTGCCGGTCAGGTTGATGCCCTGGCCGCAACTGCTGTCGTTGATCCGGACCACGGTGCCGGCCCGGACGGCGTACGCGGCGGTGCCGGTCGGCACCGGCAGGTCGATCGCCGGGTAGTCGTGGTGCGGGTCGTCGTACTCGCTGCGCGGCAGCGCGGACTTGGGGAGCGGCATCGAGAAGCTGGTGCCGCCACCGGTGGCGGTGGTGATCCGGACCGCGTCGGCGACGACGTACCCGGTGCCGTTGGTCCACCGGCTGACGCCGACCGCGTTGTAGTCCCCGGCGGCGAGCGGGAAGGTGCCCAGGGCGACCCACCGGCCGCCGTTGGTCCGCTGGTTGACCGCGATGCTCTGGTTGCCGTTCGTGGCGGCGACGATGAACGGGGTGGCGTTGTTGTAACCGGGGTCGGCGGGGTAGAAGACCTCCACCAGGTAACTGCCGGCGCTCGGGACGTTGACCTTGAACCAGGCGGCGTCGCTGGCGGTGGTGTCGGGGGTGGCGAAGCGGTAGTCGGGGCCCTGCCGGTCGGTGGACCAGGTGGACGTACCCCAGTTGGCGCTGGCGGTGAAGCGGCCGGCGGTGGCGTTGTCCACGGTCACCGTCGCGGCGCTGGCGGGAGTCGCCGTGAGCAGGATCGGGGCGGCCAGTGCCGCCGCGGTCAGGATGGCCAGGCTACGTGCGTATCCGGTCTTCATCGATGAGCCCTTCGGGCGCAGGCGAGGCGAAAAGTTGAAGGTATTTAACCAATCGCAAGCGTGCTTGGAAAGACTTCTACATCGATACACGGCTGTGTAGGTCGGCGCCGAGGTCAACGCGGTAAGCGGAGTATCCGGGTAAATGTGGCCATTGCGATATTCGGGGGAGTTGTTCGGTTTAGAGTGACGGGGTGGCGGAGCCGGCCGCCGGACCGGCGGCTCGGTACGGGGTGCGCCACGGGGGGCCGGATGAGCGACCAACTGACCACTGACGAGCCGTACGGCCGGCTGGAGACGGTGCACATCTTCCCCGACGCGATGCCGACCGGGGTCAGCGTCTCCCGGCAGGGGCGGATCTTCGTCAACTTCCCGCACTGGGGCGACCAGGTCGAGGCCACCGTCGCCGAGGTACGGGACGGGACCTGCCGGCCCTATCCGGACCAGGACTGGAACAACCCGGCCGGCGACGACGACGCCGGCTCGTTCGTCTCGGTGCAGAGCGTGGTCGTCGACCCGACCGACCGGCTCTGGGTGCTCGACACCGGCCGACCGATGTTCCGACCGGCCCGCCCCGGCGGCCCCAAGCTGGTCTGCGTCGACCTCGACACCGACCTGGTCACCCAGACCATCCTGTTTCCCGAGGACGTGGCCCTGCCGACGTCGTACCTCAACGACGTCCGGTTCGACCTGCGCCGCCGATCGGCCGGGGTCGCCTTCCTCACCGACTCGTCCAACTCCGGTCCGAACGGGATCGTCGTGGTGGACCTGGCCAGCGGAAGCGCCTGGCGTCGGCTGCACGACCATCCGTCCACCAAGGCCGAACCGCCGGCCACGTTCCGGCCGCTGGTCGAGGGGCGGCCGTTCGTGGTCTGCCCGCCCGACGGCCCGCCCAGCCCGGTCGCGATCGGCTCCGACGGGATCGCGCTCTCGGCCGACGGCAGCCGCCTCTACTACTGCCCGCTCGCCTCCCGCCGGTTCTACAGCGTCTCGGTGGACGCCCTGGTCGACCGGTCGCTGGACGACGCCGAGGTGGCCGGGACGATCCGCGACGAGGGCGACAAGGGGTCCGGCTCCGACGGCCTGGAGGCCGACGACGCGGGCCGGCTCTACCTCGGCGCGTACGAGCAGAACGCCATCCTGCGCCGGCACCCCGACGGCCGGTTCGACACCCTGGTACGCGACCCGCGACTGCTCTGGCCGGACACCATGTCGATCAGTGTGGACGGTTACCTCTACGTCACCGCCAACCAGTACCACCGGCAGCCCGACTACTCCGGCGGGGTGGACCGGCGCCGCCGGCCGTACGCCCTGTTCCGGGTCGGCATAGACGCCGGCCCGGTGACACTGGTGCCCTGACGTCGGCGCGATTGCCCTGACGTCGGCACGGTTGCCCTGATCAGAGTTCACTTGATCACGCGGTAGTGATCAACGACAATGTCGAGGGTGGAACCGACCATCCTCCGACATCGAGGATCCGCCGGTGGCGGTACGAAGTTTTCCGTTCCGGGCCGACCCGATCGGGTTGCGGTAACGAGCTATTCGGGCGGCGCGAACAAGCTCTTCGGTCGCATCCGCAACGATTCCCGCGTCGTTTCCTTCCTGGAAAACTTCACTGTGAGCCCACCCGCAAGTTCCACGTAATGTGGCGAGCGGTGATCGGGAAGGGAGCCGGACTTGGCACAGCGAGGCGTGGTGTCGGCCGCGGTCCTACGGGACCTGGCGGCGGAGATCTTCGAGGTCAATCCGGACGAGATAACCGAGGGTGCGGCCTTCTACGAGGACCTCGGGATCGACTCCGTGCAGAAGGTCGAGTTCGTCGTACGCATCGAGCGGCAGCTCGGCGTACGGCTGACCGACGAGGAGGCGGCCGGGCTACAGGACTTCGGCGACACGCTCGCCGTACTCCGGGATCGGGGCATCTCCGTTGGACCGTGACCGTACCGGCCGCCCGGCCGTGGCGGTCTCCGGCGTCGGCGCGGTCTCCGCCGCCGGCCTCGGCGCGGACGCGCTCTGGACGGCGGTGACCGAACGGCGGGTGCTGACCGGCCCGGTCACCCGCTTCGACATGTCCCGCTACCCGGCCCGGTGCGGCGCCGAGGTACCGGCCGGCGCCGTGGCCGACCTCGACGCGATGGTCCCCGGCCACGAGTCGCTGGCCGCCCGGTTCCTCGCCGCGGGCGCTCTGGAGGCGCTCCGGCACGCCGGGATTCCGGAGCAGGGGCGCGGGCGCCTACTCGGCGTCTTCGTCGGCACCGTGATGGCCACCCGACCGGTGCTGGACCGGGGCATCGGGTCCGGCCGGCTCGACGTGCCCGGACGGACCTGGGCCGACCCGGACGCGCTGCTGGCGACACTCCGCGAGGTGGTCACGGTCACCGGGCCGACGGTGCTGTTCGCACCCGGCTGCGCGGCCGGGAACAGTGCGGTCGCGGCCGGCGCCCGCGCGGTCGCGGCCGGCGAGGTCGACGTCGCGGTCTGCGGCGGCGTCTCCGAACTCTCGCTGGAGATCCTCGCCATGTTCACCTCGCTGCGCGCCCTCGCGGTGGACACCGTCCGGCCGTTCGACGTCAACCGGCGCGGCACCATCCCCGGGGAGGGCGCCGGAGTGCTGGTCCTGGAACGGGTCGACCGGCTCGTGGCCCGGGGCGGCCGGCCGCTGGCCCGGATCCTCGCCTGCGCCGCCGCGGCCGACGCGCACAATCCCACCCAGCCGCACCCGGACGGCAACGGACTGGTCTCGACAATCCACGGCTGTCTCGACCGCGCCCGGCTGACCAGCGACGACGTGGACTGGGTCTGTGCACACGGCACCGGCACCCAGGCCAGCGACGGGATCGAGGCCCGGGCGGTGGCCAAGGCACTGGCCGGCCGACGTCGGCCGGTGGTCAGCTCGATCAAGGGCCAGTTCGGGCACGCCGAGGGAGCCGCCGCCGCACTGGAGGCGATCGTCGCGGTGCGGGCCCTGGCCGACGGACTGGTGCCGGGCAACGTCACCCTGGTCGAGCCCGACCCGGCCTGCGGCGGCATCGACCTGGTCGAGCCGGCCGGCCGGCGCGCCCCGCTCGGGGTGGTGCTGAGCCAGGCGTTCGGCTTCGGCGGCGGCGTCTCGACCGTACTGCTCGGAAGGGGCGACCGTGCCACCGGTTGACGACTGTCCGGCCGCCGTACTGCTCGGAAGGGGCGACCGTGCCACCCGTTGACGACTGTCTGGCCGTACGCGGCCTGGGACTGCGGCTGCCCGGCGTGGCCGACGCGGCGGACCTGGCCCGGCTGGTCGCCGGAGGGCCGCTGCCGCCGGTGCCGCTGCGCCGCTTCGAGGCCCCGGACACCGACCTCGGGCCGGTCGACCGCCGGACGCAGGCCCCGGTCGAGCCCCGGATCCCGGCCGCCGTCGCCGGGCGGGGACTGCGGGCCCTGCCGCCCGAGTCGCTGCTCGCGCTGGCGGCTGCGGCCGACGCCGGTACGGCTGCGGCCGGCGGCCCGCCCGACCGGTGGCTCGCGCCGTCGGTGCTCGACCCGGCGGACGCCGGCCCGGCGGCGGTACTCTGGGCCAGTTCGAGCGCGGGGCTGACCGAGTACGCCACCATCTGCGTGGAAGCCTCCACTCTCGACCCCGGCCTGAGCAGCCCGATCATCGGCCCCGCCTCGGCGTTCAACGGGCCGGCGGCGACCGTCTCCATCCGACTCGGCATCGACGGCCCGAACGAGACACTCACCGGCGGTACGACCGCCGGGCTGGCCGCGCTGGTCGAGGCGGCCCGGCTGGTGTCGTACGGCGACGCGGCGCGGGCCCTGGTCGGCGGCTCGGCGACGGTCAGCCGGTGGAGCGTGGCCGGACTCGCCGACGGGTTCGTCGCAGGCGAGGGCGCCGGCTGTCTGGCGGTGTCACCGGGCCGGGACGGCGAACCGGGTATCCGGCTCGGACGGTTCCACCGGACCACCCTCGACCGCTCCGACCTGGCGGCCGGGTGCCGTGACCTGCTCCGCACGGTCTGTGGGCCGGCCGGCGGTCCGGTCGCGGCGGTCGTCTCCACCCTCGACACCGAACTGGTCAGGACACTCGCCGACGACCGGGTCCGGCCGGTCTGGCACCTGGAACGGGCGCTCGGCGACTTCGGCGCGGCCGGTGGCCTGCTGGCGGCGGCCTGCGCCGTCGCGTACTGCGCCAGCGCTCCGGCGCCGACGAGCGTTCTCGCGCTGGCGATCGAACCGTCCGGCAACGCAGCCATCCTGGAGGTCTCATCATGGGGAGCACCAACCTCGTCGAGCGGCTGGTGGGGCGACAACTCGCGTTCGGTCGGGGTGAGCGGGTCGCCTACCTGACCGGCGCGGGCGGGCGGCTCGGCTACGCGGAGCTGTACCGCGCGGTGCGGGGTTACGCCGCCCGGCTGACCGAGGCCGGGATCGGTCCCGGCACCCGGGGACTGGTGGTGGCCGACGACGACCTGCCGACCGCGGTGGCGATCCTGGGACTGTGGTGGTGCGGCGCCGTCGCCGTACCGGTGAGTCCGATGCTGACCGAGGCGGAACTCGCGTTCATCGCCGAGGACTGCCGCGCCGGCTTCCTGCACGCCGACGAACGGGGTGCCGCGCGGGCCGACCAGGCCGGGCTGGCCGGGCTGCCCCGGGGCGGCGCGGACTGGCTGGACCTCGGTGCGCCGCCGGCACCGCCGCCGGTCAGCCAGCCGCCTTCCCGGGTACTGCTGATCCAGTACACCTCGGGCAGCACCGGCAAGCCGAAGGGGGTGCTGCACAGCGCGGCCGGCGTGGCGGGCGTACTCGACGGGTTCGGTCGGATTCTCGACCTCCGCCCCGACGACCTGGTGCTCTCCACCGCGAAGCTCTCCTTCGGGTACGGCTTCGGCAACTCGCTGCTCTTCCCGCTCGCCGCCGGTGCCGGGGTACTGCTCAACCAGGGTCCACCCGACGTGTACCGGCTGGCCACGACGATCGCCCGGCACCGCCCGACCGTGCTCTGCTCGGTGCCCCGGGTCTACGCCGCCCTGCTCGACCGGGCCGGGCAGGGCGACCCGACCGACCAGACCGGCGTTCCCGACCTCGGCTCGGTACGCCTCGCCGTCTCGGCCGGGGAGCACCTGCCGGCGGCCCTCTGCGCCGACTTCACCGCCACCTTCGGGGTACCGCTGGTCAACGGGCTCGGCGCGACCGAGGTGCTGCACATCGTGCTGGCCACCCGGGGCAGCCAGCCCGGCTCGACCGGAACACCGGTACCCGGGACGACGGTGAGTGTCCGGGACGACGGCGGCCGGGTCGTGCCGGACGGCACCGAGGGCCGGCTGCACGTGTCGGGTCCGTCGGTGGCGGTCGGCTACCTGGACCGTCCCGACTCGGCGGCGCGGACCTTCGCCGACGGCGGGGCCTACACCGGCGACATCGTCCGGCAGGATCCGGACGGGGACCTGCGCTACCTGTGCCGGCACGACGACCTGATCAACATCGGCGGCTACAAGGTCTCGCCGCTCGACGTCGAGGCGGCGGTCCGGGATCTCGACGGGCTCGCCCAGTGCGCGGTGGTCGGCGCCCGGGACCAGGCCGGGTTGGAGCAGGCGGTCGCCTACCTGGTACCGGCCGCCGGAGTCGACCCGGGCACGCTGCGCCGGGCGGCCCGGGCGGCGTTCCGGGCCGGGCTGCCGGCGCACAAGCGTCCCGCCGTCGTCGAGGTGGTCGACGCGTTGCCGACCACCTCGACCGGCAAGCTCGCCCGGTTCCAGTTGCGCAACCGGGCCGACGGGCCCGCGACGGTCCGGATGCGGGTACTGCGCGACGGTCCCGGGCGCACGCTGCTCTGCATCCCGTACGCGGGCGGCTCCTCCGGCGCGTTCACCCGGCTGGCCCGGCACCTGCCCGGCTCCTGGCGGGTGGTGGCCGGCGAGGCCACCTACCGGGACGGCGCCACCATCGCCGACGCGGCCCGGGCCTGGTGGCAGGCGGGCACGCCCTACCTCTCGGACGGTGCGGTGCTGTTCGGGCACAGCCTCGGTGCGGTGCTCGCCGCCGCGATGGCCGACGCCGCCGGAGACGGACTCGGCGGTACCCAGGTGGTCCTCTCCGCCCCGCCGATGCTGCCCGGCACGCAGCGACCGGCGCTGGTCTCCGAGGACGACGAGACGCTGCTCGCCGGGCTGCGCGACACCGGGCTGCTGCCGACCAGTCAACTCACCTCCGAGGAGATCATCCGACTGCTGCTGCCCCGGTTCCGCCGGGACATCGCGCTCGCCCCGGACGGCTTCCAGGGCGTACGGTCCCGGGCGGTGCACGTGCTGCTCGGCACCGACGACGGGCTCTGCACCCGGGACGCGGTCACCGCCCGGATTCCCGTCGACCGGATCGCCAGCCTGCACATGGTGCCCGGCGACCACTACTTCGTCGCCACCAACCCGGCCCGGACCGCCGAGGTGCTCGCCGGGATGTTCCAGGACTGAGCGCGGCCGACGTCGAGGAGTCGTCCGACGAGGCTGTCGTGGACGGCGACGGTCCGGAACGGTGCCGGCCGGGCGTGATACTGCCCCGGCCGGCGTCAGCGAGCCGCGACGACGTACGGGAAACGGTCGCTGCGGGCGCTGGCGTTCTGCTGGGCGGTCAGCCCGGCGGTGGTGGCCCGGTTCAGGATCAGCGAGAACATCGTCTCCGGCGCGTTGCAGGCCAGGGTACGGCCGTTGAAGCCGTTGAAGCCGTAGTTCGCCGGGGTGCCGGTCCGGTACGGCAGCAGGTCCGGCAACAGCCGCTCGGCGACCTGCCGGCCGTACCCGGGCGGGTCGAGCGAGGTGCCGTTCGCGGCCACCACTCCGGCGACGAGGCGGGCGATCCGGTCGCCGTCGGCGCTGGCGTCGGTCTCTGGGTGCCCGAGGTTGGCGCTGCCGGACCAGTCGGTGTCGACGGGCTGGCGCAGGATCGGCCAGACCATCGGGTGGCCGAAGCGGTTGACCTGGCGCCAGCCGCCCGCGTCGGTGGCCAGCTTGCTGGTGATCCAGGTGCAGATGTCGCGGTTGGCGCCGATCCCCGGGTCGTCGTCGCCGATCTCCAGCACGATGGACTGGATGGTGGTGTCGGCGAAGCTGTTCTTGGCGGCGTCCGACCGCCAGCCGGTCAGGTCCAGCCGGGCGCCGTCCTTCACCGCCGAGCCGATCGCGGCGAGCAGCGTCAGGTCGATGTAGAACGGGTCGACCGCCCGGCCGGCCCACAGCCGCAGCCCGTTCGGCCCCGAGATCACGTTCCCGGTACGCCCCTGCGCGATCAACTCGCCGGTCGCCGTGTCGTCGGGCGCCTCCGCCCCGGTCAGCAGGTGCAGCCGGACGTCCTGCTCGCCACCGGCCCGGTCGGGCTCGTCGAAGCTGACCCGGTAGGTGAGGTTCTCCACCGTCGCGCCGTCGAGATGCACCTTGAACTCGTACCGGGCCTCGGGATGGAAGCCCGGCTTGGCGTCCTTGCCGGCGGCCGAGCTGTTCAGGTTCATGACCAGGACGGTCCCGTTCTCGCCCGGGAAGACGTACTGGTCGGTCAGGTCGAGCCGGGTGTCCTGGAGGGCGAGCGGCGAGTCGAGGTGGTGCGACACGGGTACTCCTGGCCTGGGCGACGGTAGGACTCCTGTCTACAAGGTGACCTGCCCAGTTCGTGGAGTTATGGGCGAACCAGGCGCTGCGACACCGGCCGCCGCGCCGTTCACCGGCTCGGCCCCTAGTCGCTGACCACCGGGCCGGTGTCCCACTCGTCGCCCTCGCCGCGCCGGTCGGCCTCGCCGAGCCGGCCACCTCCGGTCTCGAGCTGTTCGTCCGGGCCGACCCCGGAGAACTCACCCCTGCCCTGCCGGCGCAGGATGAGCTGTTCGACCAGGCTGACCGCGATGATCACCAGGGTCAGGACGATCAGCGCGGCCAGGCCCGGCGTCAGCATGGCGAGCGGAAGCATCAGCAGGCAGAGCAGCCCCGCGCCGAGCCGGCGCCAGGCCACCTGCCGGTGGATCCGCCAGTGCGTGTAGGCGAACGTGATGAGGAAGAGCGCGGCACCGCCGCAGAGCAGGGCGGCGTCGCTGGGCAGCAACGGTTGGTCCGGGGCCGACACCACCTCGGCCAGCCCGACCGCCGCGGCGATCACGCCGGAGCTGAACAGCAGGTGGCCGTAGAGCAGGATGGACCGGCGTACGTCGCCCTGGTTCTCGGCGCGGGCGATCGCCCGGCGGAACGCCCACATCCCGTAGACGAAGTACGCCCACCAGAGCGCGCAGGCGAACGCGTACGACGCGCCGATCGCGAAGAGTCGGGCGGCGGTCAGTCGCTCGGTCGACGCCACCGCGCCCACCTCGAGGACGGACTCGCCGAGCACCAGGATCAGCAGCAGCCCGTACCGGTGGGTGTAGTGCAGTGGCAGCAGGCGTACCCGGCCCAGGTGCCGGCGCAGAATCCACGGGCTGGAGACGTCGAGCAGCGAGGCGATCGCCCAGAGGACGGTCCGGGTGGTTCCGGAGGTCAGCCCGCCGGCCAGCAGCAGCGGCCCGGCCACGATCGAGCCCACCCCGAACGGGCCGAGGAAGAAGGCCCGCCACTGGTGCAGGTTCTGTAGCGCCAGCCCGGCCAGCAGAAACCGGATCGTGAGGTACGCGCAACCGAAGAGCAGCCCACGGTCGCCGTACGCGCCGGGGATGGCCAGCGCCAGGACCAGGTTGCCGAGCCCGAGCGCGAAGATCCCCACCCGGTCCCGGGCGTTGCCGATGTCGCGCTGGTTGGCGTAGACGGTGGTGCCGACCCAGGTCCAGTAGATCGAGACGAACAGGATGAGTACCTGCGTGGTGCCCAGCCAGTCGTGGTTGCGGCGCAGCAGCGCGGAGAGCTGGATCACCGCGAAGACGAAGGCAAGATCGAAGAAGAGTTCCTCCCAGGTCACCCCCTTGTCCCGTCGCACGGCCCCAACATACGATCACAATTGGCCGCTCTGCCGGACTTGTTCCGATCCTGGCCGTACCGCCGACGACCAGTCGACGTCCCCGCTCAGCCGGCCAGCCCCGACATCCAGCTCTCGACGTCGTCAGCCGTACGCGGCAGCGCCGCCGACAGGTTCTGGCTGCCCTCCTCGGTGACCAGCAGATCCTCCTCGATCCGCATCCCCAGCCCACGCAGCTCGGCCGGCACCAGCTCGTCGTTGGGCTGGAAATAGAGCCCCGGCTCGACGGTCAACACCATGCCGGCCTGCAACTCGCCCTCGACGTAGCGGGCCGTGGTGGCCCGCCCGCAGTCGTGCACGTCCAGCCCCAGCATGTGCCCGGAGCCGCAGAGCGTCCAGCGGCGGTAGAGCTGACGCTCCGGATCCAGCGCCTCCTCCACCGAACAGCGCAGCAGACCGAGGTCGACCAGACCGGCGGCGAAGACCGCCATCGCCGCCCAGTGGTAGTCCCGGAACATCGCCCCGGGCCGGAGCTGCCCGATCGCCGCGTCGTTGGCCCGGCGGACCAGCTCGTAGACGTCCCGCTGGAGCGGACTGAACCGGCCGTCGACCGGCAGTACCCGGGTGATGTCCGCGGTGTAGCGGCTGCCCACCTCGACCCCGGCGTCCAGCAGCAGCAACTGGCCGGGGCGTACCGGACCGGTGTTGCGGTTCCAGTGCAGCACCGCCGCGTGCCCGCCGGCCGCGACGATCGGCTGGTAGCCGACCTCCTCGCCGTCGGTGCGGGCCCGCCGGGCGAAGGTGCCCTCCAACCACCGCTCGCCACCGCCGGCCAGCGCCGCCGGCAGCGCCCGGACCACGTCCTCGAAGCCGCGTACGGTGACGTCGACGGCGTGCTGGAGCTGCCCGACCTCCCACTCGTCCTTGATCAGCCGCAGGTCGGCGAGCGCCACCACCAGGTCGCCGTCGGCGACCGGATCGGTCACCGGCACCAGGGCGTCCACCACCGGATCGACCGTACGCAGCAGCCGGGTCCGGCCGGCGGCGCCGAGCGTCGTGGCCAGCTCGCCCATCGGCCGGCACCGGATCTCCAGCGCCTCGCCCAGGGTGGCCAGGTCGGCCCGGGGCCCGTTCCAGACGATGCCGGCGTTGCGGTCGGTCCAGTAGGCGGCGGTACCGGGCCGGGGCGGCTCGTCGGTGTAGAGCGTCGCCTCGCCCGCCGGGTTCAGCACCAGCACCCCGCCCCGGTCCCCGTCACCGGTCAACCAGGTGTAGTCGGAGCCCGGCCGGAACCGGAAGAACTGGTCGTTGCTGCGTACCGGCGGTCCGCCGGCCGGGATCACCAGGTGCTCGCCGGGGAACATCCCGGACAGCCGGGCCCGGCGTTTCGCCGCCCAGCCGGCCACCCCGGGATCCGTCCGGACCGGCGCCTCCGTGGGCCCCCAGCCGCCGAGCATGAACTCCGCGAGTGCCGGGGGCACCGGCAGGTCGTGACTACTGGTGGCGGGGACACGCTCGGACATCCGTGGCCTTTCACCGAGAGGGCCGGCAGTTCGGTACCGATCTCACTTTTCACCGCCGCTCGGCCCGCCCGCAAGGCCGCGCGGCAAAGTCCTACGGACGTACCGCCGGGGTCGCGCGGGGTTCCGGCAGATGTCCGATGACAGCGTCACGGCGAGGTCGCCACGGGCCGCGCGGTCACGCGTGGAATCGACGCGGCCGACCGGACCTCCGTAGCTCGTTCATCGGGCTGACCGGCTCACCGGGTGCCGCGCGGCACCACCAGCCCCGACTCGTACGCGGTGACCACCGCCTGGGTGCGGTCCCGCAGCCGGAGCTTGCCGAGCACCCGACTGACGTGCGTCTTCACCGTCTCCTCGCTGATCACCAGCCGATCGGCGATCTCCGTGTTGGAGAGCCCCTCGGCGACCAACCGGAGCACGGCGGTCTCCCGTGGGGTCAGCGCGTCGAGCAGGGTGGCCCGCTGCGGCGGCCGGGGGCGCAGCCGGGCGAACTCGCCGATGAGTCGCCGGGTCACGGCCGGCGCGAGTAGCGCGTCCCCGGCCGCCACCACCCGGACCGCGTCGAAGAGCCGCTCGGCGGTCACCTCCTTCAGCAGGAAGCCGCTGGCGCCGGCACAGAGCGCGTCGTAGACGTACTCGTCGAGGTCGAAGGTGGTGAGCATGATGATCCGGGGCGGCCCGCCGGCCGACGTCGTACCGCCGCCGGTCGGGTGCGACCCGGCGGCCGGGGGAGTGGCGTCGGTGATCAGCCGGGTCGCCTCGATGCCGTCCATCACCGGCATCCGGACGTCCATCAGCACCACGTCGGGTCGGGCCTGCCGGCAGAGCCGGACCGCCTCGGCACCGTCCGCCGCGCTGCCCACCACGGTGAAGTCCGGCTGCGTACCGAGCAGTGCGCCGAAGCCGGCCCGGACCACCTCCTGGTCGTCCACCACCAGTACCCGGATCGTGCCGGCCACCGCCGGTCCGCCACCCGGGCCGGTCACGCCGGATCCCGTGGTGCCGGCGCGAGCGCGTCCGACCGGGAGGTGGCCGGAAGTTCCGTCGGCGGATCCGGGAACGGGAGGGTGGCGCGTACCAGAAATCCGCTGACCGGTGCCGGGCCGACGGTCAGGGTGCCACCGACCATCGCCGCCCGCTCCCGCATCCCGACCAGGCCGTGCCCGCTCGGCGCGCGGTCGGCCGGCCCCGGACCGTTGTCCCGGACACTGAGCCGCAGCGCGTCGTCGGCGTAGTGCAGGACGACGTCGACGGCGGCACCCGGGGCATGCCGGCGGGCGTTGGTCAGCGCCTCCTGCGTGATCCGGTACGCGGTCAGTTCGATTCCCGGGTCCAGCGGGACCACCCGGCCGTGCACGACCAGCCGGGCGGCGGCACCGGTCGACGCCCGGGCCTCGTCCAACAGGTCGTTGAGCTGGTGCAGCCCGGGCTGGGGACGGCGGGTGGGCGCCCCCTCGGCGTCCGACCGGAGCACGCCGAGCAGCCGGCGCATTTCGGTCAGCGCCGCCCGGGCCGTCTCCGCGATTCCGACCAGCCGCCTCGCCCCCTCGGGCGGCAGGCCGGGCGTGGTCAGCCGGGCGGTCTCCGCCTGCACCGCGATCATCGAGATGTGGTGCGCCACCACGTCGTGCAGTTCCCTGGCGATCCGGGCCCGCTCGCCCCGGGCCACGTGCTCCAGCAAAGTGTCCTCGATGACCCGCCGCGAGACGGCCCGCTCGGCCGCCTCCCGGCGCAACCGGCGGGCGATGCCGGCGGCGACCGCCACCGTGGCGGCGGCGGCCAGCAGCACGTCGGCGAGCCGGCCGGCCCCGGCCCCGCCACCGATCGACCACAGTGGACCGATCAGCGGGTGGCCGACGAAGGGCAGCGCCATCGGTACGGCGATCCACCGGGACCGGCGCCGACCGACCAGGTACAGGATCGCGAGCTGGACGACCAGGTTGGCGCCGGTCGGCCGTCCGATGCCGGCCAGGATCAGCGAGGTGGCCGCGGTCGTGGTCACGGCCGCGACCACGAGCTGGGTACGCACCAGCGCCAGCGGCACCGTGCCGCAGAGCCCGAGCAGCAGCGCCACCGAGACGGTCGGCCCGGAGGTGGCCGGGCGCAGCGCCACCTCGACCATCGCCAGCAGCCCGAGCAGCAGGCCGGCGGCGGTCGGCCACTCCGGTGCCCCGGTCACCCGCCGGCCGGCGGCGACCGCCCGTTCGATCACCACTTTCGGCTGGTCCACAGAGGTCATTGTGGCCCGGGCCGGCCCAGGCCCGCGTCAGCCCGTCCGGCGGTCGCCGCGTCCCCCGCAGGAGGGACCCGGAGCCGGCCGGTCACCCGCACCGGGAGCGGCGAAGACTGCTCCGCCGCGTGACGACCGGGAGCGGTTCGGCTCCGTAGCCTCGCCGGCATGGAAGCAACCATCGAGGCCCGGGGCCTGCGCAAGCGGTACGGCGGCACGGTCGCCGTACACGACCTGTCGTTCACCGTCCCCGCCGGCCGGGTCACCGGCTTCGTCGGGCCCAACGGCGCCGGCAAGTCCACCACGATGCGGATGATCCTCGGGCTGGACGCGCCCGACGGCGGTACCGCGCTCGTCGGCGGGCGGCCCTACCGGTCGCTGCGTACGCCGCTGCGCGCGGTGGGCGCGCTGCTGGACGCGGGCGCGGTGCACCCCGGGCGCCGGGCCCGGGACCATCTGCTCTGGATGGCGCACTCCAACGGCCTGCCCACCCGCCGGGTCGACGAGGTCGTCGAGCAGGTCGGCCTGGGTGCCGCCGCCCGGCGCCGGACCGGCGGCTTCTCGCTCGGCATGCGACAGCGGCTGGGTATCGCGGCGGCGTTGCTCGGCGATCCGCCGGTGCTGCTCCTCGACGAGCCGGTGAACGGGCTCGACCCGGAGGGCATCCGGTGGATCCGTGGCCTGCTGAGGTCGCTGGCCGCGCAGGGGCGGGCCGTACTCGTCTCCAGTCACCTGATGAGCGAACTGGAGGGCAGCGCCGACCATCTGTTGGTGATCGGCCGTGGGCGCCTGATCGCCGACACCAGCGTGGCGGCGCTGCTGGCCACCGCGTCCGGCGACCGGGTGGCGCTGCGTACGACCCGGCGGGCGGAGGCGATGGAGTTGCTCGCCAACGCCGGAGCCACCGTCGCGGCGATCGACGCCGAGACGCTCACCGTCTCCGGGCTGACCGCCGAGTCGGTCGTCACCCTGCTCACCGCGCGGGCGCTGCCCTTCTCCGAGGTCGTCGCGCACCGCGCCTCGCTGGAGGAGGCGTACCTCGAACTCACCGGCAACGCCGCCGAGTTCACCGCCGTGACCGGCCCGGCCGAGTTCGGCGCCGCCGCCGACCCGGCGGAAGTCGACGCCACGGCCGGCCGGGAGGCGTGAGATGACCACCACGACGACACCGCACGGAACCGACCTCGGCCCGGCCGGCAGCGGCCTCGGCACCTCCCGCGTCGGCTTCGGCCGGCTGGTCCGGGCCGAATGGACCAAGCTGCGCTCGGTACCCCGCTGGGGGCTGATCATGCTGGCCGCGGTCGGCCTGACGATCCTGGTCTCGTTGCTGAGCGCGGCGGGCAGCTCGTTCCAGCGGGACTCGGTCGCGCCTCCGCCGGTCGGCCCGCACGGCGGGCAGGTGGAGGACGCCTTCCGGTTCGTGCACCAGCCGCTGACCGGCGACGGCACCATCACCGCCCGGGTACGCGAACTGGTCGCCGTCGAGGGCCCGGACCAGCCGTGGGCCAAGGCCGGCCTCATGGTCAAGGACGGCACCGCCCCCGGCGCCCGGTACGCGGCGATGCTCTACACCCCCGGTCACGGAGTCCGCTGGCAGACCAACTTCGTCGTCGACCGGGCCGGCACCATCGCCAGGGGCGAACCCTGGCTCCGGCTGACCCGTGCGGGCGCCACCGTCACCGGGTACGAGTCGACCGACGGCACCACCTGGCGCAGGGTCGGCAGCGTCGAGCTGGCCGGACTGCCGGCAACCGCCGAGGTGGGGCTCTTCGTCGCCTCGCCGCGCGCGGACCGGGTGGAGCGGCAGTTCAACGCTACGTCGGTGACGTCCTCCTCGACCTGGAGCACGGCCCGGTTCGACGACGTCGCCGTCCGACCCGCGACGGGACAGCCGGCGGCGAACTGGACCGACGAGGCGATCGGGATGACCGGCCTGGCCAAGCCGACCGCACCCGGTGCCGGTCCGGCCGCCCCGGCCGCCCCCGGCGCGCCGGACGGGCTCGACGGCCCGGACGTTCCGCCGGTCGCCCTGGTCAGCGGCGCTCCGGACGCCACCGGTGCCAGTACGGTGACCGGCAGCGGTGACGTCGCGCCGCGCGCGGTCGACGAGGACCTGACCCGGATGAGCCTGAGTGGGGCACTGATCGGACTGCTGCCGATCGTCGCGCTCGGGGCCCTGTTCATCACCGCCGAGTACCGCCGGGGCATGATCCGGACCACGTTCGCGGCGAGCCCCCGGCGCGGCCGGGTGGTGCTGGCCAAGGCGGTGGTGCTGGCCGGCGTGACCTTCGTCGTCGGCCTCGTCACCTGCGCCACCGCATTCCTGGTCAGCCAGCCCGGCCAGCGGGAGAGCGGGTTCGTCGCGCCGCTCTTCCCCGACCGGTCGCTGACCGACTGGCCGGTGCTCCGGGCGGTGGTCGGCACCGCGCTGGTACTGGCCCTGGTCGCGGTCCTCAGCCTGGCGCTCGGCACGGTACTGCGGCGCAGCGCCGGGGCGATCACCGTGGTCGTCCTGCTGATGGTGCTGCCGCAGATGGTCGCCGGTGCGCTGCCGCTGACCGCCGCGCGCTGGATGATGCGACTACTGCCGTCCGCCGGCTTCTCGATCCAGCAGACGAATCCCCGGTACGAGCACGTGGCCTCGGTGTGCCTGCCGGAGGCGGGCTGCGTGCCGGACAGCCCATGGCTGGGCCTGGCCGTGCTGACCGGGTACGTCGCCGTGGCGGTGGCCGCCGCCTGTTGGCTGGTCCGGCGGCGGGACGCGTGACCGGGCGGGGCGGTGGAGGGGGCATGGCGGTCCGGGCGGAGTGGACGAAGCTGCGTAGCCTGCCGGGCAACGGTTGGTTGCTGCTGGCGCTCGTGGTCGCCACGGTGGTGTTCAGCGCGCTGTCCGTGTCGGCGGTCGACATCGCCCGGTGCCCGGCGCCGACCGAGTGTTTCGAGGACACCACCAGGGTCAGCCTGTGGGGGGTCCGGGTGGCCCAGCTCGCGGTGGTGGTGCTCGCCGTACTCGCGGTGACGAACGAGTACGCCAACGGCCTGATCGCCACGACGCTGGCCGCGAACCCGCGTCGGGGTACGGTGCTGGCGGCCAAGGCGGGCGTGGTCACCGCGGCGGTGCTGGTCGCCGCCGTGCCGGGGGTGCTCGGCTCGCTGCTCGTCAGTCGGATCATCCTGCCGGGCAACGGCTTCAGTGCGGCCAACGGCTATCCGCCGCCCTCACTGCTCGACGAGCCGACGTTGCGTGCCGTGACCGGCACCGTGCTCTACCTCGGCCTGGTCGCCCTGCTCGCGATCGGCGTCGGTACCGCCCTGCGGGACACCGCCGGGGCGATGGTCGCCGTGCTCGTCCTGCTGTACAGCGCTCCGGTGCTGGTGCAACTCGTCGGCGACCCGAAGTGGCAGCACCGGCTGGAGAAGGCGGCGCCGATGACGTCCGGGCTGGCCGTACAGGCCACCACCGCGCTGGAGCGGCAGCCGATCGGTCCGTGGGCCGGGCTCGGCGTGCTGGCGATCTGGGCCGGCGCCGCGCTGCTCGCCGGTGCGCTGCTGTTCCGGTACCGGGACGCCTGAGACCGGGCCTGTCCCGACGGGGCGGCGGGGTCCGGACACCACACGGGGGGTGTCCGGACCCTCGGTCCACCCGGCACCGCTGGCCGGTCCCGGGCAGATCCGGTGGGTGCCGGCGGGCGGATCCAGTGGGTGCCGGCGGTCCCGGACACGGTGGCGGTCGAGTGTGCCGCGATGCCCCGTGTGGGGCCGCCGCCGCGCACCGATCGGTGTCGTTACCGCTCTGCGGCGGTGGTGGTGGTCGGATCCGGGGCCGGGTCGGCGGGTGGGGCGGGGAAGTCCGGCAGCAGGACGGGAAGGTTCCGGGCGCCGCTGTCGGTGAGGGTCAGGGCGCGTTCGCCGTCCGCGCGGCGTACCAGCCCGTCGGCGAGGAGCGCATCGAGCACGGCGGCGCCGAGCACCCCGCCGAGGTGCGGCAGCCGGTGGTTGCGATCGAGGCACGCGGTGGCGAGTTTACGGCGTCCGGGTCGTACGGCGTCGAGGTCGACACCGAGGTCGGCGAGGGCGCTCGGGTCCGGGCCGAGTCGCAACTCGTCGTGCTGCCCGTCCGGTGCCAGCAGGGCGCCCCGCTCGACCAGGGTGGCGAAGACCGCGACGCCCAGCCGGCCGGCGCAGTGGTCGTAGCAGGTGCGGGCGACCTCGGCCGGCGACGGCGGCCGGGCGGATCGCGGGCCCGGGGCGGCCGGGCGGCCGTGCCGGGCCAGCGCGGTGAGCACGTCGACGGTGTCCGGGCTGGCCAGCCGGTAGACCACGTGCCGTCCACGCTGCTCGACGGTGACCAGTTCCCGGGCACGCAGCCGGGCCAGGTGGTTGCCCAGCCGTGGCGCGCTGACCCGTAGCGCGTCGGCGAGCTGGGTCATGGTGTGCGGACCTTCGACGGCCAGCAGTTGCAGGGCGGTCAGCCGGATCGGGTCGGCGAGTTCGCGGGCCAGCGAGGTGGCGGCGGCCAGCGCAGGGTCGTCGGGATCCACCCAGCCGGTCACGCCGTCTCCCTCCTCCGGTACGAACCGCAGCCTAGCATCATTCACGATTTCCTGAACTCCGGTTGCGGCCCGACGGGCTCCTCGCTACCTTCACCTTTCAGGATTTGCTGAAGGGTGGTGGACGTTGTCGGCGTCGGTGGACGTATCCGCAGCGGTGGTCGGGACCGGCCCGGCAACGGGGACGACGGCCGGCGCACTGCGCCGGCTGCTCTGGGGCCGGGGCGTCTCGGCGCTCGGCGACGGCATGTGGTTCACCATCTGGGCGCTCTACCTCACCGGGATCGTCGGCATCTCCGCCGGTACCGTCGGGATCGGCATGGCGGTCGCCGCCGCCTTCGGGCTCGCGGCGGCCGTGCCGCTCGGCGCCCTCGCCGACCGGCACGACCCGCGCCGGGTGCTGGTCGTGATCGCCGTGGTCCGGACCGCCGCCATGGCCGGCTACCTGCTGGTGGACGGCGTCTGGAGCTTCCTGGTCGTCACCGTCGCCTTCGTCGCCCTGGCCAACGGCGGCAGCGCGGTCCGCACCGCCCTGGTGGCGGCACTGGTCCGCGACAACCGGGCACGCGTCCGCGAACTGGCCCGGCAGCGGGTCGCCCAGCACGTCGGCTACGCCGCCGGTGCGGGCCTCGGCGCCGCCGTACTCGCCGTGGACCGGCCCGTCGGCTACACGGTCGCCATCGCCGCCAACGCGGTCACCTTCGCGGTCTTCGCGGTCGTCACCGCCACCGTTCCCGGCCGCCGGGTCCACGGCCCGACCAGGCCGGTCCGGGCGAACGTCCGGGCCGCCGTCGGCGACCTGCCGTACGTCGGCGTCACCGCCGCCGTCGCGCTCCTCTCGCTCTGCTGGGCGATGCTCTCCACCGGCCTGCCACTGTGGATCTCACAGTCGACCCGGCTACCGCTCGTGCTCAGCGGCATCGTGGTCGTGATCAGTTCCGTCGGCATCGCCGCCGGACAGGTGCCGGCGACCCGGCTCGCCCGCACCCCGGCGGCGGCCACCCGGACGGCCGTCTGCTCGGGCGTCGCACTGGCGGTGAGCTGCCTGCTGCTGGCCAGCACGAGCGGCGGGGCCGGCCCGGTCGCGGTCACCGTCGTGGTGGTCGCGGCGCTGGCGCACCTCGCCGGCGAACTCGGGTACGTCGCGTCGAGCTGGGCACTGTCGCTCGGCCTGGCCCGGGAGCAGGCACTCGGCGCGTACCAGGGCTTGGCCGAGGCGGCCACCGCGACGGTGCAGATCTTCGGACCCGCCCTGTTCACCCTCGCCGTCGGCGGCCACGGCACCGTCGGCTGGCTGGTCGTCGCCGCGATCTTCCTGCTCGCCGCGTCGCTGCTGCCGACCCTGGTCCGGCGGGCCCTGCGCAACCGCCCGGCCGACGTCTGAGCACACCGCCCGGCCAGCGCCCCGCGACCGCTAGTCGCTGCTGTTCGCGATGGCCTCCTCGAACTCGGTACGGACCTTGTCGCCGCCGGTGCTGCGCCACTGCTTGAGGACCTCGTCCCAGGCCGAGACCGGCTTGCGACCGCTGAGGACGTCCATCTGGGCGTCGTTGACGATCGTGCCGAGCTGGCCGGACCGGCGGGACCAGGTGTCGGAGAAGAGTCCGAGGGTCGGGTCCTTGACCGCCGTCGGGATGATCGACGCCTGGTACTCGTACGACTTCCGGGTCGCCTCGGCCTCGCCGGGTACGAAGATGACGTCGGGGGCGTCCACGATGTAGCGGATCCCGAGTACCGTCTGGCTGACCCCGGCCTGGGTCAACTCCGGCCCGCCGTCGGACATCCGGTAGTGCACTCCGGCGAGGCCGTACCGGCGGAGCAGCCACTCCTCGGTGCCGAACGGTGCCGCCAGCCAGTTGCAGACCTTCAGCAGCGCCCGGACCCGGCCCTCGTCGGCCTTCTTGAACGCGGTGAAGTTGTTTGTCGCCTGGGCCTGCCAGGTGGCCGCGAACCCGCCGCCCTCGTGCCTCGGCGGGCGCATGCCACCGATGTCGAAGTCGGGGCCGGCGATGTTCTCGGCGTAGAACTGCGGCCAGGCGGTGTACCGGTCGGTGATCATCGTCGCGCTGCCCGCGTTGAACCACTTCTTCGTCGGCGCGTTGTTGCTGAAACTGTCCGGATGCACCACGCCGTCCTTGACCAGCCGGGCGGTGTCCGAGAGCGCCTGCCGGAACTCCTCGCTCTCGTACGCGCTGACCAGCCGGCCGCCCTCCATCTTCCACCGCCACGGGTTGCCGAGCATCTGGCGGACGAAGTCGAGCGGAGCCTGGGCCAGCGCCCAGCGGTTGGCCCGGGCGTCGGTGAGTTTCCGGCAGACCGCCCGGAACTCGGCGAAGCTCTCCGGCTGGGGGTCGGCGCCGAGAGACTTGAACAGGTCGTCCCGGCGCATCATCAGGGTGCCGCCGATGCCCCGGGGCACCGGCAGGCCGTAGATGCCGCCGTTGTAGCGGCAGTCCCGCCACGCGTCGGTGGGCAGGTTGGCCAGGAACGGGTACTCGTGCACCGCGTCGCCGGACAGGTACGGGGAGAGGTCCTGGCACTTTGCGGCGAGCCAGGCCGGCAGGTTCGCCGTACCGGCGGGCAGGCCGTTGGGGGTGAACAGCGCCGGCACGATCACGTCCGGCAGGTCGTCCCCGGCGACCAGGGTGGCGAACTTGGCCGGCATGTCGGGATTGGGCACGATGGTCAGCCGCAGGTCGACGCCGAGCCGCCGGTTCATCTCCTGCCAGAACGGGTTCTGCCCGACGGCGGGCGGCACCGGCGAGTTGGTGAGGACGAAGGCGGAGAGTTCGCCGCCGTCGCCGGGCGGGCCATCGGTGGCCCGTACCGGCGGCTCCGGATATTTCAGGAACGCGTCCAGCAGCCCCTGCCGGTTGCCCCGCAGGTCCGGCCGGACCCCGGTGTACGGCAGGTAGTTCGGCAGCCTGGCCGAACCGCTGGCCCGGTTCTGGTCGCTGTTGCCGGTGGAGCCGCCGTCGCCGCAGCCGGCGAGCAGGCCCGGGGTGGCGAGAGCGGCGGCGGTGCCGAGCGCACCGGTAAGGAGTTGCCGCCGACCGATCGACGGAGAACTGGTCATCTCTGCTCCTTGGCGTGACGCCTGCGGGGGATCGGGGGAGGAGGAGCGGGTTCAGCCCTTGACCGCGCCGAGCAGTACGCCCTTCGTGAAGTGCCGTTGCACGAAGGGGTAGACGACGAGGACGGGGACGATGGAGAGCACCAGGATGGCCATCTGGATCGCCTCCTGGGGCGGCAGCGCCGTGCCGGCCGCACCGAGTTGGTCGACGCCGAGCTGCGTCTGGTTGACCACGTACGTCCGCAGCACGAGCTGCAACGGCCACTTCGCGGTGTCGTTCAGGTAGAGCAGTGCGCTGAAGAACGCGTTCCAGTACGCCACCGCGTAGAACAGGCCGATGACCGCGAGTACGGCCCGGCTCAGCGGCAGCACGATCCGGAACAGGATGGCGAGGTCACCGGCGCCGTCGATCCGGGCGCCGTCGATCACCTCCCGGGGCAGGTCCAGGAAGAACGCCCGCAGGACGATCACGTTGAACGCGTTGACCGCGACCGGCAGGATCAACGCCCAGTAGGAGTCGAGCAGCCCGAGACTCTTCACCACCAGGTAACTCGGAATGATCCCGGGGGTGAAGAGCAGGGCGAACAGCACCACCATCAGCAGCGGCCGGTGCGCCACCGAGCGGGGGCGGCTCAGCCCGTACGCCAGCAGGATGGTGGCGGCCATGCTCAACGCCGTACCGGCGGCGGTGACGAAGAGGCTGACCAGGGTCGCCCGGGTCACCACGCCACCGGAGAGGATCGCGGCGTACGCGGCGAAGCTGACCTGGTCGGGCCAGAGCACGAAGCCGCCGTCCCGGGTGAGCTGCTCCCGGGTGGCGAGGCTGGTGGAGACGATGCCGGCGAACGGTACGATCACGGCGGCGCAGCAGAGCGCCAGCACCACACCCTTCAGCGCGCGTACCGGCTTCGACGCCACGGTGACGCCGCCGACGGTGACCCGGTCGGTCATCGCTGGTAGACCCCCTGCTCTCCGAAGCGGTGCGCGAGCCGGTTGGCGCCGAGCACGAGGAGCAGCCCGACCACGCCCTTGACCAGCCCGACGGCGGCACTGACTCCCCAGTCACCGGCGAGGATGCCGTTGTTGTAGACGTACGTGTCGAGCACTTCGCTGGCGTCCGCCCCGACCGCCGCCTGCTGGAGCACGATCTGCTCGAAGCCGACCGTCAGCGCGTCGCCGAGCCGCAGGATCAGCAGCAGCACGATCAGGCTGCGCAGCGCGGGCAGGGTGATGTGCCACAGTTGCCGCCAGCGGGTGGCGCCGTCCACCGCGGACGCCTCGTAGAGCGTGCTGTCGATCCGGGACAGTGCGGCCAGGAAGAGGATCGTCGCCCAGCCGGCGTCCTTCCACAGCACCTGGCCGGTGACCAGTGCGAAGAAGGCGTCCGGGTTGTTGACGATGCTGACGGTGCCCAGGTCGTGGTCCCGGAGGAAGGTGTTGAGCAGGCCGCCGTCGCCGAGCAACTGCATGAAGATCGCCACCACGATCACCCAGGACAGGAAGTGCGGCAGGTAGAGGATGCTCTGCACGGCCCGCTTGAGGCGTTCGGACATCAGGCTGTCCAGCAGCAGCGCCAGGGCGATCGGTGCGGGAAAGACGATCAGCACCTGGAGCAGGGTGATGACCAGGGTGTTGGTCAGGGCGTTGAGGAACGCGGGATCTCCGCTGACGATGATCCGGAAGTTCGCCAACCCGGTCCACGGGCTGTCCAGGATTCCGACGTACGGCTGGTAGTCCTTGAACGCGATGACGTTGCCGAGCCACGGAAGATAGTGGAACGTCAGCAGGAGTCCGACCCCGGGCAGTGTGGCGAGCAGCAGAATCCGGTCCCGTCGTACCCGGTCCCACCACGACAAGCCGGCCCACCTCATCTCATTCCGCCGGATGCGACGCGTGGACACGACGGATCGCGTGAACACGATGGATCGCGACAGTTCCGGAAGTCGGCTGTTACATCCGGGTAAACCTAGGGTCGCCCCTGATGACCGTCAAGACGTGGATCGATGCCGCCGGAATCCGATGCTGGCGAGCGCGGCCAGCCCCGCCCCACCGGCGTTCAGCAGTACGTCGTCGAGGCTGGTCACCCGGCCGATGCCGGCGGCGTACTGAAGGGTTTCGACGGTGGCCGAGGCGACGGCGGCGACCGCGACCACGGTACCCGCGCCGATCCGCCAGCGGACCGGTGCGAGTGCGCCGAACGCGGCGAAGACCAGCAGGTTGCCGCCGATCTGCACCACGGCGGTGGTCGGTTCGCCGTGGAGTTGGTCGACCAGTTCCCGCAGCGGCACGAGGGAGAGCGCCCGACCATCCCCGCGCGGAGTCATGATCATCCACAGCCACGGCAGGGTGCCGAGCAGCATCCCCAGTTCGGCGACGGTGCACCGGCGGGCCCGACCGGCAGTCACCCCGGCGGCCCGGCGCCACCGCACCAGCAGTACGCCCAGCAGCACCGTTGCCGGCACGGCGAGGAGCGTGGCGGTGAGCACGCCGCCCCAGTCCGTCCAGACCCGCTGCACGGCGGTGATCATCGCATTCGCCGCCGCGCGCCCGGTGGCCCCGGTTAGATTGACCTGGTCGACAAGATCGACAGGATCGGAGCGCATCGTGAACAGGGCACTCGTGCTCGCCGGTGGTGGGGTGGCGGGAATCGCCTGGGAGTTGGGCGTGCTGCTGGGGATCCGGGACAAGGCCCCGGAGCTGCGACCGGCGTTGGTCGCGGCCGACGTCGTCGTCGGCACCTCGGCCGGCTCGGCCGTCGCGGCGCAGATCACCAGCGGTACCGACCTGGCGCACCTCTTCGACCGGCAGCTCGACCCGAACTCCAGCGAGCTGGAGGTCGATCTCGACCTCGAGGACCTGTGGAACCGGCTTGCCGCCACGGCGGCCGGGGCGACCTCGCCGCAGGAGGTCCGCCGGCGCATCGCGGCGTTCGCACTGGCGGCGCCGACGGTCGAGGAGGCGGTCCGGCGTACAGCGGTGGCCGGACGGCTGCCGTCCCGGGTCTGGCCGGACCGGAACCTGCTGGTGCCGGTGGTCGACGCCGAGACCGGCGAGCTGGTGGTCTTCACCCCCGACTCCGGCGTGGACCTGGTCGACGCGGTCACCGCGAGCTGCGCCGTACCCGGGGTCTGGCCACCGGCCACCATCGGCGGCCGACGGTACGTCGACGGCGGGGTCCGGTCCGGCACGAACGCCGATCTCGCCCAGGGCAGCGACCGGGTACTCGTGATCACGCCGTCGCTGCCCGACGCGCCCGCACCGCTGGAGGGCCTCGCCGACGAGATCGAGCGGCTGCGCCCGGCCGAGGTGCTGGTCGTGTACGCCGACGACGCCTCCGTGGCCGCGTTCGGCGCCAATCCGCTCTCCCCGGCGACCCGGGGTCCCGCCGCGCAGGCCGGCCGGGCGGTCGGTCGGGCGCACGCCGCCGAGGTCGCCCGGTTCTGGGCCTGATCGCGACGAAACGGTGCCGAAACCAGTCCCCGGTCACCGCCGCCGGGCCACCCACCTTCGCCGCCGTCCCGCAGGTCAGGCGGAAACCCGGAAGTCCATGATCGCCTGGCTCGGCGGGTGATGCCGGCCTGCGGACTGCCACGGCTTGCGACGCTGACGCCCGGCGTCAGGGATACGTCAGTGCGCCGGAAGGCCGACCGGAGACAGTGACCGGGTCACGAACCAGTGCCAGCGGTCCGGATCTCGTCCCAGGTCTCGTCGTCGGACGACGCCGGACCGGGCGTCCGCCCAAAGAGATCCTCGGCCCGGCAGCCGAACCCGCCGATCACCGCCGGACCTGCCGGAATCCACCTCCACCGCCGTTGTCGGTGGGGTCGACGACGCGTACGAGGAGGAGTCCCATGGCGCCCGCACCAGTGATCCCGCCGGTCGTGTACCTGGCCTGCGAGGAGGCGAGCAGTGAATCGTTCAGACCCGATCTGCACGCCACCGGTGACGAGCAGGTGGCCGTCCTCGTCTACACCGCCCTCGACCGCCTGATCGAGTGCTGCGGGCCGGAGCAGCCCTGGGTCGTCGTCAGCACCTCGGCGTTCGACGCCATCGAGGCGTACGCGCCGTTCGACGTCGTACTGGTCGACGCGGAGATCCCCGAGGTGCACCGCAGAAGGGCGGGATGAGCAGTGGGGCACGAGTTCCGGGTCGACCCGGACACGCTCGACGAGACGGCGACCGCACTGCGTAAGGCGGGTGACGAGTTGGCGGGCACCGCAGCCGCGCCGAGCGGTCTCGACGCCGGCGAGTTGACCGCCGCCTTCCAACGGCTCACCGACAAGCTCACCCGGGATGCCGGGCAGGTGTCCATCGGCCTTGTCGCGGCCGGCGAAACGGTTGCCAAGGCCCGCGCCGACTACCTCGCGCAGGACGAGAAGGCCCGACAGCGGTTCAAGAACTGACCGCTCCGATTCCGCCACGAGGAGCAACTGATGGCTCTCGACACGACGATCAAAGGCGACCCGGGCAGCGTGGACGCCCTGTCCCGGTGGTTCAAGGGCACCTTGTCGGCGGAGGTGGACGCCTCGGTCACCCAGGCCTACCGAGCCAGGTCCAACACCCAGACCGACTGGGAGGGACCGGCCGGGGAGCAGTTCCGCGACCGGATGACCACCGGTGGCAAGAAGGCCGACGAGGTGACCAAGGACGGTGAGACGGCGTTCTCCATCGGCGAGAAGTGGGTTGACGAATACGAAGTGCACAAACGTCGGATGGACGCGGTGCGGGACCGGGCGGAAGCCGCCGGACTGACCCTGACGGCCAAGGGAATCGTCGACCCGGGCGCCGGGCCGGGCGCTCCGGCGGAACTGCCGCCGCGCGCACCCCAGCCACAGGAACAGGCGTACTCCGCCGCGTACGCGGCCCATCAGGAGCATCAGAAGAAGGTTGCCGCGTACCGGCGGGCCGAGCGGGACATCCAGGCGATCCGCAAGGACTACAGCGTCAAGCAGCTCTATATCAAGAACCTCGTCGACGATCTCGCGAAGAAGTGGCCGTTCCACGCCGCCGTGTTCGCCGACGCGACCATCGTGGCCGGAGTCGCCGCACACCAGGCGAGGAAGTGGGCCGAGCGCGGCAGGTCGATCGGAGGCCAGACCCGGGCACACAACCGGACCAACCCGTATCCGGAGTCTCGCCGGGGAACGGGGGGTGACGCCGACCGGTTCGACCGAACCAACCGGTCGCTGGGCAGGCAGGGGGTCAAGGCGGCACGCTACCTCCGGCTCGCCTCGGCGGTCGGCGCGAAGGTCCCGCTGATCGGCACCCCGATCGCCATCGGCACCGTCGTCTACGACATCAAGGACGGCAAGTCACCCAGTCAGGCGATCGTTTCCGGGTTCCTGAGTACCGGCGCCGGTACGGCGGCGGCGATCGTCGTGGGCGCGGCCGCGGGTGGTGCCTGGGGCAGTGTGCCGGGTGCGGTTGCCGGCGGCGGCGCGGGGTTCGTGGTCGGCCTCTTCTCGGGTCCGGCCGTCGACGCGGCGTGGGAGAAGTGGATGCCGAAGGAGACCCAAGATGCGATGGACGGCAAGTTACGAAAGCTCGGTGACGCCGTCTGGCCGGGCTGACGGCATCACGGGTTCGGTGCTGCCGGTCGAGCGGGGATTCCGTGACCTCGCCGAACGGGCGGGAGCCGGGCGCTGCTGACCTCAGTGTTGCAGCGCCCGGGCCAGTACGGTGACGTCGTCCTCGCCGAGCCCGTGCTCGACGGCCCGCTGCCACTGCGCGGCCAGACTGTTCGCCACCGGGAACCGGTCGATGTCGACCTCGTACAGCGCCAGGTTGACGTCCTTGAGCCCGAGGGACAGCGGATACTGCGCCGCGTACTCGTCGCGGCCGATCCGCTCCAGCTTCTCCGCCGCCCAGTGCGAGACCAGCGGGCTGCCCTGCAACGCGCCGAGTACCGCCGTCCGGTCCAGGCCGAGGGAGTGACCGAGCGCCATCGCCTCGGCGATGCCCTCCGCCAGGAAGGCGAGCAGCATGTTGTTGACCAGTTTGAGCCGCGAACCGGTACCGGCCGGACCGCCCCAGACCGTCCGTTGCGCGAGCGCGTCGAAGACCGGGGCGATCCGGTCCCGGACCTGCTCCGGACCGGAGGCGAGGACGACCAGCCGGCGTTGCTCCGCCGGGCCCCGGCTGCCGGCCACCGGGGCGTCGAGCAGTACCACGTCCGGCCGCTGCTCGCGGACCAGCCCGGCGATCCGTTCGGTCTCGGAGACCCCGATCGTGCTCATCTGCGCCCAGATCGCGCCCTCGGCCATCGCGGCCAGCATGCCCTGGTCGATCGCGATGGACCGGACCGCGTCCGCGTTGGTGACCATCGTGATCACCACGTCGGCCCGGCGTACCGCGTCGGCCGGGCTGTCGGCGACCTCGGCGCCCCGCTCGGCGAGTTTCCGGGCCGGACCTGGCCGGCGGTTCCAGACGGCGGTCGGCAGGCCGGCGCGGACGAGGTTGGTCGCCATCGGCTGTCCCATGCCGCCCAGCCCGAGCATGGCGACCCGCGGTTTCTCCGCCATCGGCGCTTCCCCTCGTCGGCGCTGCCCCCACTCGCAGCGTAGGTGAGTAGGTGGTGTCGCCGGCCGGAAATCCGACCCGGTCGCCTGGCCGGTGACCGGCTGCCTGCCCGGCAGGGCGCCGACCGACAGGCAGTCGTTGGGGGTGGTCCGCCAGGGATCGGCGCCCGGCTGGACGGCGGGTCAGCCGACCAGCACCGAGATCGCGGCGACCAGGTAGAGGCAGCCGCCGATGCTCACCGCGATTCCGGCGACCAGCGGAGTCCAGGCGCTCGCGGTGGCGGCCAACGGCCAGCGCCGGCCGGTCCCGGCCAGCAACGCGAAGCCGCGGATGGTGATCACACCGACCCCGGTCAGGGTGCCGGCCATGCCGATGCCGAAGGCGAGCACCAGTACCAGCGCGTCCAGGGCCCGCCCGGTCAGCAGGCCGCTGACCAGCACCAGGAACGCGGACGGGGAGGGCAGCAGGCCGCCGGAGAGGGCCAGCACGGTCAGCCCGCGCCGGGACCACGGATCGGTCGGCGCCGGCGCCTCGTGCCGATGCCCGTGCGCGCCCTCGTGGTCGTGAACGGGCTCGTGGTCGTGGGCGCTCTCGTGGTCGTGGGTGTGGTGGTTCCGGTGGCGGTGCTCGGGGGTTCCGTCCGGCCCGGGGCCGTGTCCGGGCCCGACGCCGTGGTCGTGCCCACGGCCCTGCTCGACCGGTACGTGACGGTGGCCGTGACCATGGCCCTGTCCAACCAGCACGTGACTGTGGCTGTGGGCATGCCCGTGCCCGTGGCTGTGACTGTGGTCGTGACCGTGCTGGTGGGAGCCCCGGCCGCGCAGGTGCCGCCAGGTCAGGTGTCCGCCGACACCGATCACCAGCAGCCCCGCCGCCACCTGCATCCACGCCGTCACCGTCTTGGTGCCGAGACTCGCGGCGCCACTGAGCCCGACCCAGGCGAGCGCCAGCACCAGGACGGAGACGGTGTGCATCGCCGCCACGATCACACCGAGCCGGATCGCGTCCCGGTAACGTCCCCGGGTGCCGAGCAGGTACGCCGCCGTCACGCTCTTGCCGTGGCCGGGGGCGACCGCGTGCGCGGCCCCGACCCCGAGCGCCACCACCAGGGCGAGCCAGAAGACGCCCCGGCCGTCGAAGAGGGCGACCAGCCGGCTCTCGAAGCCGGTCACGACCGGCCCCGGGTCCGGCGACGCAGCCGTACCGCGACCAGGGCGGCGACCGCGACGAGCAGTGCCGCGCCGGTCCCGACCAGGGTACGGACCGTACTGTCGGGCAGGCCGCCCGCGCCGGGCGCGAAGCGTATCCGATGGGTCTGCTCGGCGGCGGTGAACAGGGTCCGCTCCGGGGTGGCCGGGGTCTGGCTGGTGAGCATCGTCCGGTACGCCTCGTTGAGGTCGGTCAGCGCGCCGACGGTGACGTCGAGGTCCACCACGTCGGCCGGGCAGTCGAAGCGGAGCCGGGCGCCCTCGCGGAGCAGCCGGTCCAGGGTGTCGAGCCGGCCCGGGCAGGTGGCGCCGTCCTGCCGCACCGTGATCCGGTCCAGCAGGTAGTCCTGCACCCTGGCCGACCGCTGGAGTTTCTGCTCCCCGGTGAGATCGGTCGCCACCGCGCCGACGGCCGGGTCCTCGAAGGCGCCGAGGGACTGGCCGAGGGCCACCCAGTCGTCCTCGGCGGCGAGCCAGGCGATGTCGACCCGGGAGCCGTGCACGCTGATCCGCGCGGTGGACGGTGGGCCGAACGGGTGTGCGGCGGCCGGTGGCGCCGGAGTGGCGAGCGTGGCCAGCACGGCGAGACCGGCCAGGCCGAGCGCGGCGACCGGCGACGGGATGCGGGCGATCAAGGGCGGGATCTCCTGACGTACGGAGCGGGCCCGGACCGCCGCCACGACGACGGCGGTCCGGGCCGGCGGGGAAACTACTTGGTCACCGTGATGACCGGCGAGGTGATCTGCTGGTTCTCGCTGTCCAGGTAGACCACGTGGGTGGTGTTCTTCTTCGCCGACGGCGGCAGCGCGAAGCTGTACTCGATCCGGCCCAGTTCGTCGGCCTTCCGGTAGCCGATGAAGACACCCTTCTTGCCCGCGCCGTCCTTGGAGTTGCGCAGGTAGACGGTGACCTCCTCGCCCGGGTCGTAGCCGAAGGCGTCGACCTTCACCTTGCCCTTGGCCTCGACGATGGTCTTGTTGACCTTGACCTGCTCGCCGACGGTGTTCTCCGGGGTACGCAGCTCGTTGACGGTGCGCTCGCCGGCCGCGTTCTTCCGGATGACGACGCCGTCGTGGTGCTGGCCGTTGGCGTAGCGGGCCTCGTACCGGATGCTGTCACCGGTGACGTCGATGAGCTGGTAGAGCTGCTTGTCCTCGGCCTTGCTCATGATGTCGGCGGCGTTGTCGGTCCAGACCGAGCCGTCGACGTCGTACATCTTGCCGCCGGAGACCGAGACCGCGTAGACGGTGCTGTCGTGCACGGTCACCGACTGGCGCGACGAGGTGACGCTGCCCCGGCCGTACGTGTGGTCGTGGCCCTGGAGCACCAGGTCGACGCCGTACTTCTCGAAGAGCGGGCCCCACTGCGCCCGGATCACCGGGTTGTCCCGGCCCTCGGCGGTCGAGTAGACCGGGTGGTGGAAGGTGACCACGGTCCACTTGTTCGGGTTGTTCTTGAGCAGCCCCTCCAGCCACGCGGTCTGCGCGGCCATCACGTCCGGGATGCCCTGCACGTTGGTGTTCAGGCCGATGAACCGGACACCCTGGTAGTCGACCGTGTAGGCCGTCTTCGCCAGCTCCGCCGGCCAGCCCGCCGGCCCGTTGTCCGGGTACGGGAACTGCGGCGTCCAGAACTGCGACAGCGCGCTGCCGCTGTACTCGTGGTTACCGGGGATCGAGATGTTGTTGATCTGGCTGTCGATGAAGCCGCCGGCCTGGTACCACTGACCCCACTGCTCCTCGCTGTTCGCGGAGTCGATGAGGTCACCGGCGTTGACGATCACCTTGGCCTGCGGCCGGTCGGCGAACGCCTGCCGGAACACCCGGGGCAGCGCGGTGTCGAGGTAGTTCTGCGCGTCGCCGTAGTAGATGAACGAGAACGGCTGGGCGTCGGCGGTGGCCGTGGTGAAGTCGGTCCAGGCGCTCCAGTTGGTGCCGTCGCCGACCCGGTAGGTGTACCGGGTGCCCGGCTTGAGGCCGACGAACTCCACGGTGTGGTAGGTCGAGGCGTACCCGAGGGAGGTGTTGACCGACTTGGTCGACGTCGCCTTGACCACCGAGACGGTGCCGGCGGCCGGTACCACCTGGCCGAGCGCGGCGGGCGCCTCCAGGATCTCGGCCTGCGCCCACTCCGGGGTGGCCTCGGCCCGCCAGGTCACCCGCTGCGAGCTGGCCGGCGTGGTGGTGGGGGTGAGGATGATGCGGTCGGGCATCGGGGACGGCCGGTGGATCTCGGCCGCCGGGTACTTGCCGGGGGCGGCGTCGCCGAACGCCACCGGGCTGACTGCGAAACCGCCGACGAGCATGGCGGCGGCACCGATGGCGGTAAGCCTGGCCCGCCGGGAGCCCGGAATCCAGGGTCTCTTGACGTCACTCACTACAGGGATCACCTTTCGGGTGAAAGTGGTTTCCGCCGCCGGCCCGCAGCCGGTGGCCAAGCGCATTCATCCAGAGGCGGGCGACCGGCGGTCGGCCGTCGACTGGCCGCCGGGTGAACGGGCCTGGCCAGGGGGTTAATTCATGATCAACATGTACCGTCCGGCCCCGGGCTTCACCCACGGGAGGCCGCCCGGCCATCCGCCGGGCACCGCCGGTTAAACCCGGCCCACCTACCATTCCGGCGGCGCGCGAACGCCCCGCCGCGCGGCGACCCCGACCCGAGCCGATCCGACCGTACGGAGTGCGATGAAACTGCCGTCCCGCCGCTGGGCGGTGGTCGCCACCGTCGGCACCCTGGCCGCGGTCGCCGCGATCGAGCCGACGGTCGGCCCGCCGCCCGCCAAGGGCGACGCGTTCATCACCGCGCAGACCGGCGGGATGCTGAACATCGAGGGCGGCGAGTGCTTCTCCGACCCGGTGTACTCCCGGGAGGCCGCCGAGGTGGTCGTCCGGTACGAGCCGTGCGAGTCCGGCGCCGACAACCAGTCGTACGGCTTCCTGCGGGCCGCCGACGGGGCGTGGGACCGCCCCGCGTTGGCCGACTTCGCCTGGCAGGGCTGCCGGGGCTACTTCGACCGGCGCTGGCCGGACCGCAACGGCGGCACCCTCGACTTCTATCCGATCCTGCCGACCGAGCAGACCTGGGCGGACGGCGACCGTACGGTGATGTGCGTCGTCTACCGGCCGCGCGGCCGGCTCACCGACTCGGTGCTACCGCTGCGCTGAGCGGTGGGGCGCCGGAGTGGGGTCAGGCGCGTAGGCCGCCGTCGACCGGCAGGCAGACTCCGGTGACGAAGGAGGCGCGGTCGCTGAGCAGCCAGGCGGCGGCCTCGGCGATCTCGTCCGGCTCGGCGGCCCGGCGCAGCGGGGTGAGCGAGTTGAGCCGGTCGACGGCGGCGGGCTCGTCGTCGGCCCACTGCCGGATCACCCCGGTCATCGTGGCGCCCGGCGCGATGGCGTTCACCCGGATGCCCTCCGGCCCGTACTCCGCGGCGGCGGTCTCGGTGAGGCTGTTGACGGCCCGCTTCGTCGCCGCGTACGGGCCCAGCCCCGGTGCGCCGCGCAGACTGCCCACGCTGCTGACGTTCACGATCGCCCCGGAGCCGGCGGTCGCCCGGATGGCCCGGATCTCGGCGGTCATCGACAGGAACAGTCCCCGGTAGTTGACCGTGGTGACCAGGTCGAAGTTCTCCTCGTTGGCGTTCACCATCGGGGTGTGCGGGATGGAGACGCCGCCGTTGTTGAACGCCACGTCGAGCCGGTTGTGCAGCCGGACCACCGTCTCGACGGCGGACTGGATGCTGGCCCCGTCGGTCAGGTCGGCGACCACGTAGTCGGCGGTACCGCCCGCGTCGCGGATCTTTCCGGCCACCTCGGCGAGTTCGGACTCGGTTCGGGCGGCCAGCACGACGGCGGCACCCTCGCGGGCGAAGAGCCGGGCCGCGGTCGCGCCGATGCCACGACCCGCGCCCATGATGAACGCGACCTTGTCGCCGAGCAGGCCGGTTCCGTTGCCCGGGGCGTTCGTTCCGGTCATCAGGTCACTCTCTCATCACTGAACGGTGATCCGCAGGTGCGCTCCGTATCTACCTGGCTCCGGGGTCCCGGTCCGAACGGGTCCGGGTATGCACGGCTCGGGCCGCGCCGGCTCACTCGGTCAGCCGTACGTGGCCCTGGCCGCCGGTAGCCTCCAGGTCCCAGCGCTTGCCGAAGGCGTGCAACCGGCTCAGCCGGATCCTGCCGAAGTCCGGCGGCAGGCACGGGTCGATCCGCACCCGGCCGTTCAGGGCGTCCAGCCCGAGCAGGCTGCGCACGAACAGCATCGGCGCCGCGCTGGCCCACGCCTGCGGCGTACAGGCGGTCGGGTACGGCACCGGCTTGCGCCCGTACGAGCGGTCGTAGCCGGCGAACGCCTCGGGCAGCCGGTGCTCGGAGAAGTCGGCCGCCTCCAGCATCGCCACGATGATCCGGGTCGCCTCGTCCCGGAACCCGTACCGGGCCAGACCGTGCGCGATCAGCGAGTTGTCGTGCGGCCAGACCGTGCCGCTGTGGTAGCCGATCGGGTTGTAGCACTGGTTGAGGGTGGAGGTGGTCCGGACGCCCCAGCCGGAGAACATGTGCGTGGAGAGGAGCTGCCCGGCGACCACCCCGGCCCGCTCCGGCGGCACGATGCCGCTCCAGAGCAGTTGCCCCATGTTGGAGGTCATCGAGTCGATCGGGCGCTTGTCGCCGTCGAGCCCGACCGCGTAGTAGCCGCCCCGCTCCTCCAGCCAGAAGTCCCGGTTGAAGCGTTCCCGCAGCGTCTGCGCCTCGGCGCGCAACCGCTCGGCCAGGGCGGGGTCGCCGAGCGGGCCGTCGGCCAGTTCGGCGACCCGGAGCTTCGCGTCGTAGGTGTAGCCCTGGATCTCGCAGGTGGCGATCGGCAGCACCGGGATACTGCCGTCGGCGTTGGCGATGCCGTCGGCCGAGTCCCGCCAGCAGTGGTTGCCCAGTCCCTGCGGAGAGCGGGTGGCGTACTCGACGTACCCGTCCTGGTCCAGGTCGCCGTGGTGGTCGATCCAGCGCAGCGCGGCGTACACGTTGTCCCGGAACTCCCGGACGAACTCGTCGTCCAGCGTCCACCGCCAGTACTCGGAGAGCACGATCAGCCAGAGCTGGGTGGCGTCGGAGGTGCCGTAGTAGGGGTTGTGCGGCTTCTCGCCGGTCCGGGTCAGCTCGCCGCTGCGTACCTCGTGCAGGATCTTCCCCGGTTCCTCGTCCCGGAAGTCGTCCAGCTTGTCGCCTTGGTAGTTGGCCAGCGACCGGAGGGTGCCCCGGGCCAGCCGTGGCCCGAACGCGACCGTCTGGTACGCCGTGACCAGCGAGTCGCGGCCGAAGATGGTGAGGAACCAGGGCAGGCCGGCGGCGGGCAGCGCGATCGTCTCGTTCCCGAGCGTCTGCTCGATCCGCAGCGCCACCAGGTCCATCTTGGACTTCTGTAGCACCCGGTTCAGCAGCTCGGAGTCGAACTCCTGGATCGGGCAGTTCTCCCGCCAGTCCTTGGTGGGATCCTCGCCGACCAGGTCGAAACCGTGACCGAACCGCCGGTGCAGCGAGGGCAGCTCGGACGGCCGGCGGGGCAGCGCCACGGTCAGCTCGGCCTGCCACTTCAGACCCGGTTCGAGGCGCAGGTCCCAGATCAGGTCGTTCTCCTCCACCCGGTCCGCCGGTGGCGAGACGTGGATGTCGGTGACCGCGACGAAGTCGGCGTTGCGGTAGGTGAAGCAGAGCCGGGAGCCGTCGGTCGAGTGGTCCCGGGTGATGTTCGCGGTGCGGTCCCGTACCCGCTGCTTGATCTCGAACAGGTCCGCGAAGTCGGTACCCACCCGCAGCCGGAGCTGCACCGACTGCACCGCGTTGGCGAAGCACTCCAGCTCGATCCGCTCCTGCATGGCGTCGCTGATGAACCGCTGTCGGCGGACCCCGACGCTGTTCGTGGGTACGTGCGGCAGGTCCGAGTTGGTGAGGAAGAAGGCCGCCGAGTCGTCGTCGATGAGCCCGGAGCTGAGGATCAGCAGTGGCGCCCCGCCGAGGGTCAGCTCCCACTGGCTGAGCAGTCGGGTGTCGTCGTGCACCAGGCCGCCGATCGTGCCGACCGGAACGTCTCCGGCGGCGTTGGTCACCATGAACGACCGGCCCTCCACCACCGCCACCGAGTCCGGGCCCAGTTCGGGCGGCTGGGTGCGGACCACCGAACTCGGGATGTCGCCGCCGCCCGTCACCAGTCCCGGTGTCGGGTCGGCCGGCGTGGGACGCCGGACAACGTTTGTCACGGCAGCCCCCTCACCGGACGCGAAGCGTGGCCATCCTGTCCTCCGCCAGCCTAATCAGCCCGGGGCCGGCGCCGGTGTGGAACGCGGGAACGGGTCCGGGACCGGCCGGACTGTCCGGTC
The DNA here is from genome assembly GCF_016862915.1 of Plantactinospora endophytica. Lineage (GTDB taxonomy): Bacteria > Actinomycetota > Actinomycetes > Mycobacteriales > Micromonosporaceae > Plantactinospora > Plantactinospora endophytica. The sequence goes on from NZ_BONW01000008.1 coordinate 201,261, forward strand.
CGGTACCGGACGGGGGACTTCGGCCCGGGGCGTACCGCCGGGCGGGCCCGTCGAGCGACTGCTCGTGGCGGACGCCGACCCGGGCGGGCGGCGGCCGCCGCTCTCGTCCGGCGTCGAGACCGTTCCGGCCGGCATGTCGACCGCCTCTGGTGGCATGTCGACCCGTCCCGGCGGGCAGGACGGTGGTGGAGTCGAGAGCCGTCCCGGCGGGCAGGACGGTGATGGAGTCGAGAGCCGTCCCGGTGGACAGGACGGTGGTGGAGCCGAGAGACGAGGAGGCGGGAGATGCGGGACGTCGAACTGGCCGGCGAGGGCCGGCGGGTGGTGGTGATCGCGGTCGAGCAGGGCGAGGAGGCGGTCGCCGCCGTCAACGAGGTGGCCCGGCGGCGGCAGATCCACGCTGCGCAGGTCACCGCGGTGGGCGGATTCGCCGACGCCGAGGTCGGCTACTTCGACCGGCCGACCCGGGACTACCTGCGGATACCGGTGGCCGAGCAGGTCGAGGTGCTCTCCCTGGTCGGGGACATCGCCGAGGTGGAGGGCGAACCGGCGCTGCACGTACACGCGGTGCTCGGCCGCCGGGACGGCAGCACGGTCGGCGGGCACCTGCTGCGCGGCGAGGTGTGGCCCACCCTGGAGGTGGTGGTCACCGAGGTCGCGGCGGGGCTGGCCAAGCGGGTCGACCCGGAGACCGGGGTGGCGCTGCTGACCGGTACGGCGCAGGGCTGACGGTTCCGAACGGATCCGAACTGTTCCGAACGCGCGTGAGCGAAACTATCTCTTGTAGACGATCAATACCATCGGTGTCATCCGACGGCTGCCGGCAACCGAACGCCGGCACCGTCCTGACGAGAGGACACCGATGCGAGATTCCGAGATCGACGCCGCGAGCATTCCGAGGCAGGGCGGTGCCGTCCTGTCCCGGCGGAACATGCTCCGGGCCGGAGCGGTCGCGGCCGGCGGCACGGTGCTGGTCGGTACCGCCGGCCAGACGGCACAGGCAGCACAGCGCAGGACGCTCACGCCGGTCAAGGCTCGGGCGCTGGTGCCCGGCGACCGGGTCCGGGTGGTGTCGCCCGGCAGCACCCCGAACCCGACCCTGATGGCCCGGGGCATCGAGATCCTGCGCGGCTGGGGCCTGGAGGTGGAGCTCGGCCAGCACGTCTACGCCCAGTACGGCTACCTCGCCGGCACCGACGCGCAGCGGCTGGCCGACGTGAACGACGCGCTGACCGACCCGGGTGTCCGGGCCGTCTTCGCCGCCCGAGGCGGGTACGGCACCCAGCGGATCGTGGACCGGATCGACGTCTCCGGCCTGCGCCGCGACCCGAAGGTGGTGGTCGGGTTCAGCGACATCACCAGCATCCACGGCCGGTTGTGGCGGGAGGCGGGTCTGCTCAGCTTCTACGGCCCGATGGTCAACTGGACCGAGAGCCGCACCGGTCCGGAGTCGGCCGAGGCGCTGCGTCGGGCGGTGATGACCACCGCACCGGTCACCATCACCCGGGATCCGGCCGAGACCGCCGCCTCGGTCATGGTGCCGGGGCGGGCCACCGGCCGGCTGCTCGGTGGGTGCCTGACGCTGCTCTCCACCTCGCTCGGGGCGAAGGACTCCCCGGACCTCGACGACGCCATCCTGTTCTTCGAGGACGTGGACGAGGCGCCGTACAGCTACGACATGATGTTGACCGAGTTGCGTCGGGTCGGCGTGCTGGGTCGGGTCGCCGGGGTGGTGATCGGCCAGATCACCAACAGTGTCGGCGAGCCGGGCGAGTGGGACGCGGCGGCGGTACTGAAGGACCGCCTCTACGACCTCGGCGTGCCGGTGCTGGGCGGGCTCCGCCTCGGCCACGGCAACGGGCAGCTCACCATTCCGCTCGGCGGGCGGGCCACCATCGACGCCGCGGCCGGGACGTTGACCGTGGAGGCCGGAGTCCGCTAGCCGGTCCGCGGCCGGCGGTGGTCGTTCTCGGGAAGCGCGGAGGTGCCCGAGGACGACCGCCGCCGGCGGTGCGGTGGGGCCGGGTCGGTCGTCGGCCAGAACCGGTCGTCGGCTAGAGCCGGCCGTCCGGATAGCGGGTCAGGTAGCCGCCCATGGTCCGGAAGTAGTCGGTGGCCGGGAGGTCCTGGTCGTCGTCGGTGCGTACCCGCGTGATGGCCAGGCCGTGCCGGTGCCCGCGCCGCGCGTCGGCGCCGGCCACGATCACCACGCCGTCGCCCTCCCGGTAGAAGATCCGGCCGGGCGTGCCACCGTAGCGGCCCTCGGAGACCCGGGCGGCGAGGATCCGCAGTCGCGCGCCGTCGTGGTGGGTGAAGGCGTTCGGGTACGGGTCGGACTGCGCCCGGACCAGTCGTTCGATCTCGTCGGCCGGCCAGTTCCAGTCGATCCGGATGTCCTCGGTCGATCGCTTGTGGAAGAAACTCGCCTTGCTGCGGTCCTGCGGGGTCCAGTCGGTGCGGCCGGAGGCGATCAGGGCCAGCCCGTCCACGGTGATCGGGCCGAAGAGTTCCAGCGTGCGGTGGAACAGGTCGGTGGCGGTGTCGGTCGGGCCGACCGGAACCGCCCGTTGCAGCACGATGTCGCCCGCGTCGAGGGTCTCGTCCATCAGGTGCGCGGTGACCCCGACCTCGCGCTCGTCGTTGAGCAGTGCCCAGATCAGCGGGCTGAACCCGGCGTACGCGGGCAGTAGCGAGTCGTGCACGTTCAGCGTCCCGTACGGCGGCAGGTCGAAGATCTCCGGCGGGATCCAGGTACGCCAGTTGGTCGCGACGATCACGTCGGGCGCGGCCTCCCGGAGCCGCTCCATCAACTCGGGATCGTCGGGACGCTTGCGCAGCAGCACCGGTACGTCGTGCTTCTCCGCCAGTTCGGCCACCGAGTCGTCCCAGATCTTCTCGTACGCGTGCTCGCTGCGCGGATGCGTGACGACCAGGGTCACCTCGTGTTCGGAGTCCAGCAGCGCCGCAAGGGTGCGGTGCCCCCAGGTCTGGTAGCCGAACATCACAACCCGCATCGACGGTCTCCTCTTCAGTCGTCCAGGTGTCGGACCGGAACCGGTCGGGTTCTCGGTGTGATCGCACTGGTCAAGCGGTCCATATTGTCCTTGACCTTGGTGTAGGTTAGCCTAACCTAAATGCCACGGATGGTCGACCGTCCGCGCGCCCCAGCCGCACCGGGTCCGTACGGATCCAGTCCTCCACCAAGCCGCCCGACCGGCCGGCAGACTGATGGGACAGGTATGTCACGAAGCAATCGCAGCGACGATCCCCAGGTCCACGATCTCCTCGGCATCGGCTTCGGTCCGTCGAACCTCGCCCTGGCCATCGCCATCCGCGAGGCCGCCGCCCCCGGCCGGGTCGACAGCGCGGTCTTCCTGGAGCGGCAGCCCCGATTCGGCTGGCACCGGGGCATGCTGCTCGACGACGCCACCATGCAGGTGTCGTTCCTGAAGGACCTGGTGACGCTGCGCAACCCGGCCAGCGAGTTCAGCTTCCTCTGCTACCTCCAGAGTCGCGGGCGGTTGATCGACTTCATCAACCACAAGAACCTGTTCCCGTCCCGGGTCGAGTTCCACGACTACCTGGAGTGGGCGGCGGCGCAGGTCGACGACCTGGTCCGGTACGGCCACGACGTGGTCGACGTACGCCCGGTGTGGCGGGACGGCGAACTCGACCACTACGAGGTGCTGGCCCAGGCCGGGCCCTGCTCGGCCGCCCCGGTCAGCTACCGGGCCCGCAACCTGGTGCTCGGCGTGGGGCTGCGGCCGTACCTGCCGGACGGCATCACCGCCGACACCCGGGTCTGGCACAGCCGGGACCTGCTGCCCAACCTGCGCGACCTGGTGCCGTCGGCGCCGACCCGGTTCGTCGTGGTCGGCGCCGGACAGAGCGCCGCCGAGGCCGTCGACCACCTGCACCGCGAGTTCCCCGCCGCCGAGGTCTGCGCGGTCTTCTCCCGGTACGGCTACAGCCCGGCCGACGACAGTTCCTTCGCCAACCGGATCTTCGACCCGGCGGCCGTGCAGGAATACTTCACGGCACCGGCCGAGGTGAAGGACATGATGATCGCCTACCACGGCAACACCAACTACTCCGTGGTCGACCAGGACCTCATCGACGAGCTGTACCGCCGCGTCTACCAGGAGAAGGTACGCGGGGTCGAACGGCTCCGGATGCTCAACCTGTCCCGGCTGGTGGAGACCGTCCGTACCCCGGAGGGCGTGCGGATGGTGGTCGAGTCGCTGGTCAGCAACGAGAAGACGGTGCTCGACGCCGACGTGGTGGTCTTCGCCACCGGGTATCGGCCGGTCGACCCGTTCGAGCTGCTCGGCGAGGCGGCCGAGGGGTGCCTGCGGGACGACGCCGGTCGGGCGCTGGTCGACCGCGACTACCGACTGCGTACCCGACCGGAGGTGCGGGCCGGCATCTACCTCCAAGGCGGCACCGAACACACCCACGGCATCTCCTCCTCGCTGCTCTCCAACACCGCCGTCCGGGCCGCCGAGATCCTCGACTCGATCTGCGCCCGCTCCGCTGACACCGTCGACGCCGCCGACCCGGCCGCCGACCGCCAGCCCGAGTACGCGGGAGCGCCCGGCACCGCCTAGCGACCGACCGACGGATGCGGACGGTCGACCGATGTTCGCCGCCAGGTAGCCGGGAACGGGGCGGCCATTCACCTGCCCCGGTCAACCTGCGCGGATGCGGGACCGCCTCTCACCGGGCCGACTGCGCTGGCTGGGCCTGCTCGGCAGTGCGCTGATGGCCGCCAGCGCCCACCTCGCCGGCTCGGCCACCGACCGGGGGCCGGGCTGGCTGCTCGGGGTCGGGCTGTGGCTGGTCGGTGCCGGCGGGCTAGCCGCCGTCTGGTGGCGACTGCGGGACGTCGCCGCACCGGGTTGGCTGCTGTCCACCGGGGCACTCTGGGCGCTGCCGCTGCTGCTGGCGCCGCCGCTGGGCAGTTCGGACGTCTACGCGTACGCCTGCCAGGGGGAGATTGTCGGCGCCGGGCTCGACCCGTACGCCGTCGGGCCGGACGCGCTGCCCTGCCGGTGGCTGGAGTCGGTCGCACCGAGCTGGCGGGAGACACCCGCACCGTACGGGGCGCTCTGGCTGGTCGTCGAGCAGTTCGCGGCGGTTGTGTCGCTGGGCAGTCTGCCGCTCGCGGTGACGGTGCTGCGGCTGGTGGCGATCGCCGGCACGCTGCTGGCCACCGCCGCCGGTGCCCGGCTGGCCCGGCACTGCGGCGGGAACCCGGCCCGGGTGGTCTGGCTCGGCGCGATCGGCCCGCTGCCGCTGGTACACGTCGTCTCCGGGGCGCACAACGACGCGCTGCTCGCCGGGCTGGTCGTCCTCGGGCTGCTGGCTGCGGTCGAGCTGCGTACCGTGCTCGGCCGGCTGGCCGTGGCCGGCGTCGCGTTCGGGGCCGCCGCCTCGGTCAAGGCCACCGCGCTGGTGGTCGTACCCTTCGCGCTCGCGGTCGTGCCCTGGGCGCGGACCGGCCGCCGCCGGATCGCTGCCGGCGCGGTGCTGGCCGGCGCGACCCTCGGCACCATCCTGCTGCTGGCCGGTGTCACCGGACACGGTTTCGGCTTCGTCCGGAGCTGGCCGGCGACCGCCGGCAACGTCCAGTGGTCGTCCATCCCGACCGGCGTCGGCATGGCGGTCGGCTACGGGTTACGGGCGGTGGGCCGGCCCGAGGCGTTCGGCAGCGCGGTCGAGTTGGCCCGGCTGGCCGGGCTGGTGGCGCTCGGCGTCGTCCTGCTGGTCGCCTGGCGCCGGGCGCTGCGCGGCGGCACCGGCACCGCCGTCTCGGCCGCCGGGGTGGCGCTGCTCGCCACCGCGCTGCTCGGCCCGGTCTTCTACGCCTGGTACGCCCTCGCCGGAGTCGCCGTGCTGGCCGCCACCGCACCCCGGGGCCGGCTGACCACCGTGCTCGACGCCGGCTCCGCCGGGCTGGTCTTCCTCACCCTGCCGGACAGCCTCGGCCTGGTGACCAAGACCAAGGTCCCGGGTGCCCTGCTCGACGTGGCGCTGGTGGGTTGGCTGCTGACCCGCCGGGCGGGGCGCGGGCCGTTGGGGCAGACCGGCCGTCCACGGCTGCTCGTCGGCCGCTCGCTCGGGCTGGTCGGCCGGTCACGGCGGCTCGTCGGGCGTACGCGGGTGCTGCTCGGTCGGGCCGACGCGTGGCGACGGCGCCGCTACCGTGCCGTCGTCCGGCAGCGACGCTCCCCGGTGTAGTCGGTCGCCTGCCGTTCACCTCGACCGGGCACCCTCGTCGGGTGATCGCCGACGCGACATCCGCGGCTGCTCCGCCCGCCGCACCGCCGAGCGTGGGCCGGCGCGGCTACCTCGCCGTCGAGTACGCGTTGCTGTTCTTCGGCGCGGTGCTCGGCTACGTACTGGTCGGCAGTCCGGGTAGTCCGATCCCGCCGTTGCTGCTGCTGGCCGGGCTCGCCACGATCTACCTGCGGCGACGCGTCGACTTCGACCGGCGAAGCTGGTGGGGGCGGGCGGCACTGCGCCGGGAGTGGCTACCGATGCTCCGGCTGTGGGCGGTCGCCGCCGGGGTGGCGGTGGCGGCGCTGGCCGTACTCGCGCCGGATCGGCTCTTCGAACTGCCCCGACAGGCGCCGCTGCTCTGGGCCGCGATCGTGGTCTTCTACCCGCTCTTCTCCGTCTACCCCCAGGAAGTGATCTTCCGAGCCTTCCTGATGCACCGGTACGCCCCGGTCTTCGGCTCCGGTCACTGGCTGGTGGCGGCCAGCGCGCTGGCGTTCGGCTTCGTACACCTGATCTTCGGCAATCTGCTGTCGGTCGTGCTCACCCTGGCCGGCGGCTGGCTCTTCGCCCGCCGGTATCAGCGCCGCGGTTCACTGCTGGTCGCCTCCGTCGAACACGCCCTGTACGGGTTGCTGGTCTTCACCGTCGGGCTCGGCGACTTCTTCTACCACGGCGCGGCGTAGCCGCCTTCTGCCACCGCTCTGCCGCACTCGGCTTCTGCTCCGGCGCGGCGTGGGTCGTCCCGCCAGGCCGCGCCGGTCAGCCGGCGGCGGTGGGCGAACCCGTGTCCGCCGAGGTCTCCGGTGCGTGGTCCGGGTCCGCAGGCCGGTCCTCCGGGGTGCCCTGGTCCGGTTCGGTCGGGCCGGGAGTCGGTTCGGTGCGGCGGTTCCACTCGAAGATGACCTTCATGTGCGCCTCGCCGGTGGTCTCGGCGACCACGAAACCACCCTTCGCGGCGACCTTGAGACCGAATTCGATTGCCACCCGGTCGGCCCCGCCAGCGTCGTGGGCCCGGGCGGCGGCACTCTGGGCCAGCCGGTGGAACCGGTCGAACGCCTCGCCGAAGGTCTCCGACAGCCGGGCGACCACCTCCCGGGGACGACCCGCCGGGGCGACTCCGGTGACCTGATGGGTCACCTCGACCAGCACCGTGCTGTCGTCGTCGACCGGGATCTCCACGTAGAAGGTCATTGCCGTCCTCACCCGTCGACGAACTGCGGCCGGCCCAGTCTAGTGGCGCATCACCACCATTCCGGACCGTCGGCGACGCCCCCGGTCAGACCTCGCCGACCCGGCCAACTTGTCCGACGTCGATACCCTCGGAGGTCCAGTTCAGAACGATCCAGTTCGGCAGCGGTCCAGTTCGACAGTGGTCAGTTCGCCAACGGGAGGCCGGTCGATGCCCCACCTCACTCCGTCGGATATCCGCAACGTCGCCTTCCGGAAGCCTGCGTTCGGCCGGCGTGGATACGACGAGCAGGACGTCGACGAGTTCCTGGACGAGGTCGAGAGCACCATCTCCGCGCTGACGGAGGAGTTGACGGCGCTGCGTGGGCAACCGGCATCGACCGCCACCGTCGCGCCGGTCGTGGCCCCGGCCGGAGTCGGGGTCGAGCCACAGGTCGCGATCCTCGCCCAGCTCGAAGAGATCAAGGCCCGGCTCACCCGGATCGAGGCTGCGGTCTCGGGCGGTGGCCCGAGGTCGCCGTTCGGCGACCCGATGTTCCGAAGTTGACCCCGCGAGTGGTGCATCGGCACTCGTCCAGCCCTCGCCAGGAGTCCTGATGCCGCGAGTGCACTCGTACACCCGCCGGGACGGCACCCGGGTCAGGGGCCACTACCGCTCCCGTACGCGGCGCCCGCGCTCCCGCCGCTCGTACCCCCGCCGAGGTCGCGGCGGCAGGTCGACGCCGGACCGTTCGGGCTGGTGGTTCGCCGGAGTGGTCGGCGCGCTGGTGCTGGTCTGGCTGGTCGTCGACTTCGTGCAGCGACACCCGGTCTGGGCGGTCGTCATCGCGGTGAGCCTGGTCGTGGCCGGGGTCGGAGTGCTGACCCTGCTGGTCCGGGCGCGGCTGCGCGAGGAGACCGAGACGGCGGTACGCGCCCGGCACGTCGAGGCGACCGACACGATGACGGGGGCGGAGTTCGAGCACTGGGTCGCCGCCCTGCTGAAACGCTCGGGCTACTCCCGGGTGACGGTCTGCGGTGGTGCGGCCGACCGGGGCGCGGACATCACCGCCGTCGCGCAGGACGGTCGTCGGGTGGTCGTGCAGTGCAAGCGGCACAGCACGACGAACCGGGTGGGCAGTGCGGCGATCCAGCGCTTCGCCGGCACCTGCCGGAGCATCCACCGGGGCGAGATCTGCGTGATCGTCACCAACGGGTTCTTCGCGGCCGGTGACGGGCTGCGGCTGGCCCGTGAGCTGGGAATCGGCCTGGTGGACCGGTCGGCACTGGGGGAGTGGGCGTACACCGGTACGCCGCCCGCGTCGCTGGGGCAGTAAAGGACGGAACTTCTGTGGACGAGGAGAACAGGGCGAGCAAGCTTGCCTGTTCAAGAGTCACCCTGCGCGGTCCGTCCGCATTTTGTGAACTTGATCGCCTGCGGCGCGGGGCAGGGTGGCCACGGTGGCATGATGCCCGGATGACCGCTCCGACCTTCGTTCTCGTCCACGGCGCCGCCAGCAACTCGTTCACCTGGGCACCGATGCAGCGGGAGTTGGCCCTACGGGGACACCGTTCGCTTGCCGTCGACCTGCCCGGGCACGGGTTCGGCGCGACGTTTCCGGTGGCGTACCAGGCGCCGCAGGATCTGGCCGGCCTGGCGACCGCGCCGAGCGCGATGGCCGGGGTCAGGCACGCCGACAACGTGGCTCATGCCCTGGACGTGGTGAAGCGGGTACGCGAGCACGGGCCGGTGATCCTGGTCGGTCACAGCCGGGGTGGGCTCACCCTGACCGGGGTCGGCAACGCCGCGCCGGAACTGGTGGACCGGTTGGTCTACATCTCGGCGTGGTGCTGTGTAGATGACACTCCGGCGGGATATCAGACCTCGGCGGAGAACGCTTCGAGCGCGTTGTCCGGCGTCGGTGGTCTGGTCGCCGCGAATCCGGCGGAACTCGGCGCGTTGCGTTTCAACTGGCGTACCGGCGACCGCGAACTCCTCGCCCGGCTCCGCGAGGCGATGCTGGCCGACGGCAGCGACGACGAGTTCCATGGCTATCTGAACACCCTGGAGCCCGACGAGAGTCTGGACGCCGGCGAGGAGCGGGTCGACGCCGAGACCTGGGGCCGCATTCCGCGCACGTACGTGCGGCTGACCGCCGACCGGTCGATTCCGGTCGCGCTCCAGGACCGGTTCATCGCCGAGGCTGACGCGCTGACCCCCGACAACCCGTTCGACGTGCGGTCGCTCGACGTCAGCCACGCCGGCGTACTGGTCCGCCCGGGCGAGGCGGCGGCCCTGCTCTCGTCACTGGTCCAGGAATGATCGTGCTTACCACTGGATGCGAAGCACCCTGACCCACGTGATCGGCGGGCCGACCCGGTCACGCGCTCGTCGGCGGCGGATGGGGCAGCGGGTGGGCGCCCTCCGGGCGTAGTCCGTCGAAGATGATGGCTAGGTATCGCCGCCACAGGTCGGGCGGGGCGTCGGGTACGTAACTCGCGACGTAGTTCGGTGCACACATCAGCAGGATGATGTCCGTCCCGGTGATGTCGGCCCGTACGGCGTCCTGTTCCCGGGCGCGGTCGACCAGCCGGTGCACGGTCCGGTACATCTCCTCGCGGACCCGGGCGACCTCCGCGTTCACCCCGCCGGCCTCGTGCAGGAACGACAGGTCGCGTTGCTGCCGTTGGTGCGCGGCGACGGTGAGGAACTCCAGCAGCGCCGTGCCGGCGTCGGCCGCTTCGAGCAGCCGCTGCCCGGCCGTGTTGAGTTCGTCGATCCGGTCGAGGACGATCGCGGCGATCAGGTCGTCCTTGGTGGCGAAGTGCCGGAACACGGTGCCCTTGCCGACCCCGGCCCGTCGGGCGATGTCGGCGACCGAGGCGTCCAGACCCCGCTCGGCGAACTCGTCCGCTGCCGCCGCCAACAGTGACCGTCGGTTGCGGGCGGCGTCGGCACGCAGCGGGCGGGTCGTGGTCACGGCACCCACCCTAACAAGTTGACCGCCCGGTCCGCTTATTGCTAGCTTGGCCGCGAGAACATGACCGCCCGGTCCGTTTATCCGGCGGGTTCACTCGTGGAGGACACGCATGAAGGCAGTTGTCGCGACCGGCTACGGACCACCCGAGGACTACACGGTGGCCGAATTGCCGGCTCCCCGGCCGGGGCCGGGGCAGATCCAGGTCCGGATCGCCGCCGCCTCGATCAACCCGGCGGACGTCCGACTGCCCAGCGGCGACTTCCGGGACGCCGTACCGCTGGAGTTCCCGCACGTACCCGGAAACGACTTCGCCGGCACGGTCAGCGAGATCGGTGCCGGGGTGACCGACTACCAGGTCGGCGACAATATCTTCGGCATGGCGGTACCCCGGGCGCTGCGGGCGATGGCCGGTGCCGGCCGACCGTCCCTGAGCACCGGCTCGCTCGCCGAGTACGCGGTCTTCGAGGCCGACACCCCGTTCCTGGCGCACCGCCCCGCCGACCTCGACGTCGACGCGGCGGCCGCGCTGCCCACCGTCGGCCTGACCGCACGGGCCCTGCTGGCCACCGCCCAGGTGCAGCCCGGCGAAACCGTCCTGGTCGTCGGCGCCACCGGCGGGGTCGGTACCGCCGTTCTCCCGCTGCTCGCCCGAGCGGGCGCGCGGGTGGTCGCCACCGCGACCGACGCCGACGCCGACCTGCTGCGCACGCTCGGCGCCGACGAGATCATCGGGTACGCCGAGTCCACCTACCCCGCCGACGTCGATGTCGCGGTCAACCTGACCCTGCCCAGCGACCAGCTCAGCGGAGTCGCCGGCACCGTACGCCCCGGCGGGCGCCTGCTCACCATCACCTACCCGGTGCCCCGTCAGGAGTGGCTCGGCCGCGACGACGTCGCCCTGCACTTCGTGCTGGACATGGAAGGCACCTTCGGCGGCATGCGCGAGGTCGGCGAGCTCGCGGCCCGGGGCGGGCTGACGGCCACCATCGGCCGCCGCTACATCCTGGACGAGGGCCCGCGAGCCTGCGTCGACTTCGTCCGCCGGCACACCACCGGCAAGCTCGTCGTCACGATGTGACAGCGCCGTCCGGCCGGATCAGCCATCCCTGGCCGGATGCCCACGCAGCGTCTCGGCCAGCGACTCCCGGCGTACGCTGATCCAGCTCGCTCCGGTCATCGTTCGCCCACCGCCTCGGCTCGACCGGCCGGTACCGGACCGGTGCTGTCCCGGACCAGCAGCCGGGGTTGGAAGTGCACGTCGTGCCCGGCCGGCCCGCCGCCGAGCAGCGCCCACAACCGGTCCCAGGCCTGCCGGCCGAGTTCGTTGCGCGGGATCGAGGCGGTGGTCAGCGGCGGGGTGGTGTAGCGGGCGAACGGGATGTCGTCGAAGCCGGCCACCGACAGGTCCCTCGGCACTCCGATGCCCAGCTCGTGCAGTCCGCTCAGCGCACCGAACGCCACCATGTCATTGAACGCGACCACCGCAGTGGCGCCGCTGCGCAGGATCGCCTTCGCTGCCGCGTGCCCGTCGTCGAAGGTGGCGCCGCAGGCCAGTTCGGTGAGTACGCAGACCGGCTCGGCGGCGCAGTTGGCGCGCAGCGCGGCCTGGCGCTCCCGGTTCGAGGTGCTGGCCGCCGGCCCGGCGAGGTAGACGATCCGGCGGTGGCCGAGCGACCGCAGGTGCGCCACGATCGCGGCGATCCCGGCCGCGTAGTCGACCGAGAGCGACGGGACGCTGCTGCCCGGCAGGTCCCGGTTGAGCAGTACTAGCGGGGCGAGCCGGTCGCTGATGGCGCGCAGTTCGGCCTCCGGTACCCGGGGCGAGGCGAGGACGAGCCCGTCTGAGCGGCGCCGGGCCTCCACCGCCAGGATCGCCTCCTCGGCGACGTTCTCGTTGGACTCGGCGACCAGCAGCCGGTACCCCTGACCGGCGGCGGCGTGGCTGAGCCCGCGCAACACGTCCTGGAACATCGGGTTGGACAGGTCCGGCACGATCAGCGACACCGTGCTGGTACGCCCCAGCGCGAGGCTGCGCGCGACCAGGCTCGGTTCGTAGTTCAGCGCCTCGGCGGCGGCGCGTACCCGGGCGGCGAGTTCGGCGGCAACGGTCGGGCTGCCGTTCATCACCCGGGAGACGGTCGCCCGGGAGACTCCGGCGGCCTCGGCGACCCGGCCGATGGTGGCGGCGGGTTGCTCCGGCCGGCCGGATCTGCGACGACGGCCGGAACGCGGTCCGCCGGTCGGCTCGTCGGCCGGCTGGGCGGCGCGACGGTCTCCGGTCAGGCTCATCTCGAATCTCCCAAGTGTGGCCGCCGCACCGACCGTCCAGCGTGGACAGCGCGGTGTGGTCGTCCGTCGACGCCCTGGTGGCCACCTCGTGGGCACCGAAGATACCGGTTACCCGATCTTGGAAGCAACCGGTTTCCTCGATCTTCGTCGCCGACCTGCGCCAGCACGTTTCCACAGCTAGTTAGCCGGCGTTCGATGCGTTGACAGTTGATGTTGGCTTTGTTAGAAACTGGTTACTCAGCCCGGATGTGGGCCCAGCGGGCATGGCGGGCATTGACGGGCGTGACGGGCACGCAGCGAGGCTCCACCCGCGACGTATCTCCCCCCGAAGGGTGCTCCGATGAGCGATCGCACGGGCAGCCGTACCATCCGGTCCGGGTTGCGCCGCCGGGAAAGCCGGGTGGCGTACGGCTTCCTGGCGCCGTGGATCGTCGGGATGGTCGTCTTCACCATCGGACCGATCCTGGCCTCGCTCTACCTCTCCTTCACCGACTACACCCTGCTGAGCCCACCCGAGTGGCGAGGGCTGGAGAACTACCAGCGGATGCTGGCGGACTCCCGGCTGCACAAGTCGCTGCTGGTCACCTTCCAGTACGTCTTCGTCTCCGTACCGGTGCAGCTCGCCCTGGCCCTCGGCCTGGCCATGCTGCTCAACCGGGGTGTACGCGGGCTGCCCATCTACCGCTCGGTCTACTACCTGCCGTCGCTGCTGGCCGGCAGCGTCTCCATCGCGATCCTCTGGCGGCAGATCTTCGGCAGCGAGGGGCTGGTCAACCAGTTGCTGGCCAAGGTCGGCGTCGAGGGCGTGAGTTGGGTGTCGCACCCGGACTTCGCGCTCGGCACGCTGGTCGTGCTGAACGCCTGGACGTTCGGCGCCCCGATGGTCATCTTCCTCGCCGGCCTGCGCCAGATCCCGAGCATGTACTACGAGGCGGCCTCGGTCGACGGCGCCGGAGCGGTGTCCCAGTTCTTCCGGATCACCATCCCGCTGCTCACCCCGATCATCTTCTTCAACCTGATCCTCCAGATGATCGGCGCCTTCCAGAGCTTCACCCAGGCGTTCGTGGTCAGCGGCGGCTCGGGTGGTCCGGCCGACTCCACCCTGCTCTACACGCTCTACCTCTACGAGCGCGGCTTCGGCTCGTTCGAGATGGGCTACGCGTCCGCGCTGGCCTGGACGCTGCTGGTCATCATCGCCGTGCTGACCGGCGTCAACTTCCTCTTCGCCAAGCGATGGGTGTTCTACGGTGACTGACCTGCGACCGGTGTTCCGCCGTGACTGACCTGACGACCAGCGCCCCGGCGCGCCCGGCGACCCGGGCCGACCCGCCGGCCCGGCGGATCACCAAACACACCCTGCTGATCGTCTTCGGCGTGGTGATGATCTATCCGCTGCTCTGGATGGTCTCCAGTTCGGTGAAGCCGACCGAGGTCATCTTCCGGGACCCGTCGATCTGGCCCAGCCAGTTCGACCTGGGCAACTACACCGCCGGCTGGACCGCGCTGGAGCACCCGTTCCAGCACTACCTGTGGAACTCGGCGGTGATCGCGATCGCGTCGATCGTCGGCAACCTGCTCTCCTGCTCGCTGGCGGCGTACGCCTTCGCGCGGCTGGAGTTCCGGGGTCGGCGGATCCTGTTCGCCGCGATGCTCGCCACGATGATGCTGCCGATCCACGTGCTGATCGTTCCGCAGTACGTGCTCTTCTCGCAGCTCGACTGGATCAACACCAGCCTGCCGCTGATCGTGCCGAAGTTCCTCGCCACGGACGCGTTCTTCATCTTCCTGATGGTCCAGTTCATCCGGTCCCTACCGCGCGAACTGGACGAGGCCGCCCGGATGGACGGCTGCGGACACGTACGCATCTACTGGCGGATCATCATGCCGCTGTCGGTGCCGGCGCTGGCCACCTCGGCGCTGTTCACCTTCATCTGGACCTGGAACGACTTCTTCAGCCAGCTCATCTTCCTGACCAACCCCGACCTCTACACCGTTCCGGTCGCGCTGCGGTCCTTCATGGACGGTCAGGGCGAGACCGCCTGGGGCCAGCTCTTCGCCATGTCCATCGTCGGACTCGCACCGATCTTCGGGTTCTTCCTCGCCGGGCAGCGCTATCTGACGCAGGGGCTGGCGACGACCGGCCTCAAGTGAACCGTTCCAACCCGCTCCACCCCCGTTCCAACCCGCTCCACCCCCGTTCCAACCCGCTCCGACCCGCCGACGCCGACGTCGACCCGCCCCCGACGCCTCCGCCGGCAACCGAAGCACCTGTCGCGCCACACCCACCGTTCCGCGAAGGAGTTCCGATGAGAGTCAGATCCATCCGGACCCGCCTGACCACCGTCGCCGTCTCCGCCACCCTGCTGCTCTCGGTCGCCGCCTGCGGCGACTCCGGCGGTGACGGCGGGCCCGTAGAGTTGCGTTTCTCCTGGTGGGGGAATAACGACCGGGCCCAGGCCACCCAGAAGGTCATCGACGCCTTCCAGGCGCAGCACCCCGACATCAAGGTCAGCGGCTCGTCGGCCGACTTCAACGCGTACTTCGACAAGCTCGCCACCGAGGTCGCGGCCGGCGACGCGCCGGACGTCATCACCCTCGGCGGCGCCTACCCCCGGGAGTACGGCGACCGGGGCGCGCTGCTCGACCTGGCCCGGGTCAGGAACGAACTGAAGACCGACAAAATCGACGCCGCCGCGCTCGGCAACGGCAACTTCGAGAACAAGCAGTACGGCGTGCCGACCGGCGTGAACACCTTCGCGCTGGTGGTCAACCCGGCGGTGTTCGCCAAGGCCGGCGTGCCGCTGCCCGACGACAGCACGTGGACCTGGGACGACTTCGCCCGGATCGCCCGGGACATCTCCGCGAAGTCGCCGAAGGGCACCTACGGGGTGGCCGACCCGAGCAGCGCCGACATGTTCGACCTGTACTCCCGGCAGCGCGGCGAGGGCCTCTACACGCCCGACGGCAAGGTCGCGATCAGCCGGAACACCATCACCGAGTGGTGGACGATGACCGTCGGGCTGCGGAACTCCGGCGCCACCCCGCCGGCCTCGGTCACCACCGAACTGGAGGGCCAGCCGGCCCCGGAGCAGACGCTGATGGGCCGGGGCCTGGCCGGGATGCAGTTCGACTGGAGCAACCAGCTCGGCGCGCTGCGCAAGGCGTCCGGGCAGCCCCTCGAACTGCTGCGGGCACCGGGGGAGAGCGGTCAGAAGCCCGGGATGTGGTTGCAGGCGTCCCAGATCTACACCATCAACGCCCGGACGGAGCATCCCAAGGAGGCGGCGACGTTCGTCGACTTCCTGGTCAACAGCCCGGAGGCCGGCAAGATCATCCTGACCGACCGGGGCATCCCGGCGAACTCCGAGGTGCTGACGTCGGTGGTACCGGCGCTCAACCCGGACCAGTCCGCCCAGGCCACGTTCATCGAGAAGGTCACCCCGCAGGTCGGGCCGCCGCTGGTGATCGGGCCGACCGGCTCCACCGACACCCGGCTGATCCTGCAACGGCTCAACGCCGAGGTGCTGTTCGACCGGAAGTCCCCGGCCGACGCCGCCGACGAGTTCGTCAAGCAGGTCGAGGCGGCGATCGGCAAGTGACCTCCGACCGGAGCGGGGACGACGGCCGAACTCCGGCACCGCACGCGGCCCGGTCGGCACCGCACGCGGCCCGGGGCGGGCCGGGGATCGACCGGCGGGCCCTGGTCGACCGGCACGCGGTCGAGGTGACCGGCATCCTGCCGGAGTCCCCGCTCTCGGTCGGCAACGGCGAGTTCTGCCACACCGTCGACGTCACCGGGTTGCAGACCTTCCCGGAGCACTACCCGGTGCCCGATGCCGGCGGCACCGGCCCGGTCGGCACGCTGCTCGGCACCCAGGCGCAGTGGGCCTGGCACAGCGTGCCGGGCGGGCAACCGTTCGACCTGGCGCAGACCCGCCGGGCCTATCCGACGCCGCGCGGCCCGATCGAGTACGTCGACATGCGCGGCAACCTCTCCGGCACGTCCGAGGCGCCGGAGTCGCCGGCCGAGTCCTGGCTGCGCAACAATCCGCACCGGCTCGACCTGGGCCGGATCGGGCTGGTCTGGTCGGCCCGCTCCACCGGCTCCGGGATCACCCCCCGGTCACCCGAGCCCGCCGAGCTGACCGACCCGCACCAGCGACTCGACCTGTGGACCGGCACGATCAGCAGCCAATTCCGGCTCGGCGGTACCCCGGTCGCCGTCGACACCGTCTGCCATCCGGACCGCGACGTGCTCGCCGTACGCGTCGAGTCGGCGCTGCTCGCCGAGGGCCTGGCGATCCGGCTCGCCTTCCCGTACGGGTCGGAGGCGTGGAGCAACGCCGCCGACTGGTCCCGCCCGCAGGCACACTCGTCGACGCTCCGCCCCACGCCGGACGGGGCGCTGCTGCGGCGGGTACTCGACGACACGGCGTACACGGTCGGGATCGGACTTCCGGACGGCGCCCGGATCCTGCACGTCGGCCGGCACGAGTTCCTGGTCGGCGCCGGGCTGGGCGCCGTCGAGCTGGTCGTCGCGTTCGCGCCCGGTGCCGGCTCGGCGGCCGGCACCGCGCTGCCGACCTTCGCCGAGGTGGCCGCCGCGTCCGCCCGGCACTGGCCGGCGTTCTGGACCGACGGCGGCGCGGTCGAGCTGGCCGAGAGCCGGGACGACCGGGCGGACGAACTGGAACGGCGGGTGGTGCTCTCGCAGTACCTGACCGCGGTGCACTGCGCCGGCTCGCTGCCGCCGCAGGAGACCGGCCTGATCGGCAACAGTTGGCGTGGCCGGTTCCACCTGGAGATGCACTGGTGGCACGGCGCGCACTTCCCGCTCTGGGGCCGTCCCCACCTGCTGGAACGCAGCCTCGGCTGGTACGCCGGCATCCTGCCCCGGGCCCGGGAGACCGCGCGCCGGCAGGGCTGTGCCGGTGCCCGCTGGCCGAAGCAGGTCGGCCCGGACGGTCGGGAGAGTCCCAGCCCGATCGGCCCGTTCCTGCTCTGGCAGCAGCCGCACCCGATCTTCCTCGCCGAGCTGGTCCGCCGGACCACCGACCCGGACGCCGCACTGCGGCGCTACGCGGACGTCGTCCTCGAATCGGCCGCGTTCATGGCCGATTACCCCGTCCGGGGCGAACACGGCTACCAACTCGGCCCACCGCTGGTGCCGGCCCAGGAGTCGTACGCCGACCTCCGGGAGACCCTCACCAACCCGACCTTCGAGCTGGCGTACTGGTCGTGGGGGCTGCGGATCGCACAGGACTGGCGTACCCGGCTCGGCCTGGCCCCGGAGCCGTCCTGGGAGAAGGTCGCCACGAACCTGGTCCGGCCACACGTCCGGGACGGGGTGTACGCCGCCGTCGACGTACCGCCGTACACGCTGCGCGACGACCATCCGTCGATGCTGTACGCGCTCGGCCTCGTCCCGCCCACCGACCTGGTCGACCCGGAGGTCATGCGGGCCACCCTGCACCACGTGCTCGCCGACTGGGACTGGCCGTCGACCTGGGGTTGGGACTATCCGGCGATCGCGATGACCGCGACCCGGCTCGGCGAGCCGCAGACCGCCGTCGACGCGCTGCTGCGGCCGGTGCCGAAGAACGGCTACCTGCCGAACGGGCACAACCGGCAGACCGCCGCGCTGCCGGTCTACCTGCCCGGCAACGGCGGGCTGCTGGCCGCCGTCGCGCTGATGGCCCGGGGCGCGGACGCGGACCACGGCCGCCCGACACCGGGCTTTCCTGACGACGGAAGCTGGACCGTCCGACACGAGGGACTGCACCCGATGCCCTGACCGGATCGGCAGCCGCTCCGAGGTCGGCGTGCCGACGACCCGGCGTGCCGACGACCCGGCGTGCCGACGACCCGGCGTGCCGACGACCCGGCGTGCCGGCGGGTGGACGTGCCGGCGACCGGTCAGGCGCGGGCGGCCACCGGCAGCAGCGGTCGGGGGTGGTGCCGGCTGGTCGGGATCACCATCGGGGTACCGGTCAGCGGGTCGACGCTCACCTCGCACCGGACGTCGAAGACCTCGCCGACCAGCTCGGCGGTGATGACGTTCGCCGGTGCGCCCTGGGCGACGATCCGGCCACCCTTCATCGCGATCACGTGGTCGGCGTACCGGCACGCCTGGTTGAGGTCGTGCAGCACCATCACCACCGTCCGGCGGTCCCGCCGGTTCAGGTCCACCACCAGGTCGAGTACGTCGATCTGGTGCGACAGGTCGAGGAACGTGGTCGGCTCGTCCAGCAGCAGTACCGGGGTCTGCTGGGCCACCGCCATGGCGATCCAGGCCCGCTGTCGCTGACCGCCGGAGAGTTCGTCCACCGGGCGGTCGGCCAGCTCGGTGACCCCGGTCGCGGCGAGCGCCTCGGCCACCGCCCGCTCGTCCTCCGGCGACCACTGCCGCCACCACGTCTGGTGCGGCGACCGGCCCCGGCTGACCAGGTCGAGCACGGTCAGCCCTTCCGGCGCCACCGGAGCCTGCGGCAGGATGCCCACCTGCCGGGCCACCTGTCGGGTGGGCAGCGAGTGGATCGCCCGCCCGTCGAGCCGGACACTGCCGGCCGTCGGGTTGAGCAGCCGGGCCAGCGCCCGCAGCAGGGTGGACTTGCCGCAGGCGTTGGCGCCGACGATCACACTGATCCGGCCCGCCGGCACCACCAGGTCGAGCCCGTCCACGACGACCCGGTCGCCGTACGCCAGCCGCAGCCCGTCGGCCCGCAGCTCGGGATGGCCGGCGGTAGCCGGCGCCGGGGCGTCGGCCACGATGTCGGCGACGGTCAGATCCACTGTCATCTCAACCTCCAGAACCGGCACGGTTGGCTCGGACGAGTAGCCAGAGCAGGAACGCGGCGCCGAGCGCCCCGGTGACCACACCCACCGGGAGGTCGACGTCCGGGATGAGCCAGCGGGCCACCAGGTCGCTGGCCGAGACCATCAGCGCCCCGGTCAGCGCGGACGCCAGCATCGGCGGCGCGGAGAGCCCGACCAGCCGCTGGGCGACCTGCGGTGCCGCCAGGGCCACGAACAGCACCGGGCCGGTGGCGGCGGTGGCGAACGCGACAAGTGCCACACCGACCACCACCAGGCAGAGCCGGGCCAGTTGCACCGGAGTACCGAGCCCACGGGCCACCTCGTCGCCGAGGTGCAGGGTACGGGTCCAGCGCCCGAGCAGCATCCCGGCGGGCAGCAGCACCAGTACGGCGGCGGAGAGCGGTCCGACCGTCTCCCAGCCGCGCCCGTTGAGGTTGCCGACCAACCAGCCGAGCGCCGCCTGTGCCTCGGTCAACTGGGCCCGGGTCAGCAGGTAGTCGGTGGCGCTGGCGCACATCCAGGAGACCGCGATGCCGACCAGCACGATCCGGTACCCGGTGGCACCGCCCCGCCAGGCCAGCAGGTAGATCAGTGCGGCGGTGGCCAACCCGCCGGCCAGGCCCAGCGCCGGCAGGCTCAGTCCGGCGCCGCTGGCGAGCACGATGCCGGCGACCACGGCGGTGGTGGCCCCGGCGTTGATGCCGATCATGTCGGGACTGGCCAGCGGGTTGCGGGTGACGGTCTGGAAGATCGCCCCGGAGACCGCGAACGCGGCACCGGCGAGTACGGCGGTCAGCGCCCGGGGCAGTCGCAGTTCCCGGACGATGAAGACCTGGCCCGGGTCGCCGGAACCCCAGAGCGCGGGCACCACCCGCAGTGGACTGACCGGGTAGTCGCCGGTCGCGATTCCGACGCAGAAGACCACGAAGGTCAGCGCGGCGAGCCCGAGACAGCAGAGCAGCACCCGGCCGCGAAGTACGCCGGAGACCGGCGGCCGGCCGAGCCGGAACGCGGTACGTCCGCCGGAGCGGCGCAGTTCGAGCAGGGTCACCGGGCTCAGAGCTCCGCGAGCCGGCGGCGCCGGACCAGCATGATGAAGAACGGACCGCCGATGAACGCGGCGATGATGCCGACGCCGACCTCGCTCGGCCGGGCGACGACCCGACCGACGATGTCGGCCAGTAGCAGCAGGCTCGGCGCGAGCACCATGGTGAACGGCAGCAGCCAGCGGTGGTTGGGGCCGGTGATCAGCCGGGCCAGGTGCGGCACCACCAGGCCGACGAAGACGACCGGGCCGGCCACCGCGACCGCCGACCCGGCGAGCAGCGTCACCGCCAGGGTGCCCTGGAGGCGTACCAGTCCGACCCGGCGGCCCAGCGCGGTCGCCACGTCGTCGCCGAGGGCGAGACTGTTCAGCGCCGGTGCGGCGGCCAGCGCCAGTACGGTGCCGACGGCCAGGAACGGCAGAAGTTGGCCGATGGTGCCGAAGTCCGGGCCGGACAGCGAACCGGCCGCCCAGAACCGGTAGCGGTTCAACGCGTCCGGGTCGCGCAGCACGATGGCGCTGGTCAGCGAGTTGAGCAGGAAGGTGATCGCCACTCCGGCCAGCGCCACCTTGACCGGGGTGGAGCCGCCCCGGCCGAGCCCGCCGAGCAGGTAGACGACGACGCTGGCGAGCAGCGCGCCGACGAAGGCGAACCAGATGTAGCCGTAGAGGGTGGCGATGCCGAACCAGGCGATCGCGACGACGATGCCGAGTGCGGCACCGGCGCTCACCCCGAGCAGCCCCGGGTCGGCGAGCGGGTTGCGGGTCAGCCCCTGCATCAGGGCGCCGGAGAGTCCGAGCGCGATGCCGACCAGCAGGCCGAGCACGGTACGCGGCAGGCGTACGCCCCAGACGATGGCTTCGACCTGCGGGTCGGCGGCCCGGGCTGCGGCCCGGTCCAGCAGGGTCTGCACCACCTGGTCGAGCGGGATCTGCCGGCTGCCCACCGCGACGGAGAGCAGGGACAGGACGATCAGGACGGTCGTGGCGACCAGGAAGAGCCCGACCGGACGGGTGGGTCGGTGGCCCGTCGCCCGGGTTGGCCCGGTCGGGCTCACCGGTGCTGCCTGGTCTGTTGTCACGCGCTCCTCGTGTTTCCTTCGTCGCTGGGCGTCTCTTCTGCCGACGTACGTGCAGGGTTTTCGCTTCTTAGGGTAGGTATACCTTAGTTCAAGGCTTCGATGGTTGGGAGGTCTGTTCCGCGAAGCGGTTGAGGTTAGGTAAGGATTACCTTACTATTCCCGCATCGGAACCGGACGCCGGTTGCCGTGCCGACGCCCGGCGAAACCGTCGCCCGGCGTCACGCGACCGCATTCCGCCCCGGCGTGCCGCGCCGGGGCCTGCCGAGACCGATTCCCTCCGCCCGCCACCTGACGGGACGACCGAGAAGCCGAAGAGGAGCCGATGTCCACGACACCTGCCCGCCCGATCCGCGCCGGGCGACTCGCCCGACTCACGGCGGCCCTCGCCGTCCTCGCCCTCGGCCTCGCCGGCTGCGGTGGCGGCGACGACGGCGCCGACCCGGCACCGTCCGCGAGCAGCGGCGGCAGCTTTCCGGTGACGGTCGAGCACAAGTACGGCAGCACCGAGATCACCAAGGCGCCGACCCGGGTCGTCACGCTCGGCCTCAGCGACCAGGACCCGGTGCTCGCCCTCGGTGTCGTACCGGTCGGCGCGATCGACTGGTTCCTGGAGCGGCCGTACGGCAAGTGGCCGTGGGCGCAGCCGCTGTGGGGCAGCACCCCGCCGGAGATCGTCGGTGAGCGGGACGACTACAACCTCGAAAAGATCGCCGCACTGCGTCCGGATCTGATCATCGGGCTCTACTCCGGGATGACGCAGGAGCAGTACCAGAAGCTCTCCCAGCTCGCCCCGACCGTCGCCCAGCCGAAGGGCTACGCCGACTACGCCGCACCCTGGCAGGAGATGACCCGATCGGCCGGCCGCGCGCTGGGCAAGCCGGAGCAGGCCGACAAGCTGATCGCCGACGTCGACGCCCGGTTCGCCAAGGCCCGGCAGGAACACCCCGGCTTCGCCGGCAGGACCGTCGCGGTCGTCGACCCGTACGAGGCCGGCAAGTACGCGGTCTTCGCGCCGAGCGACCCGAAGGTGGTCTTCATGACCCAGCTCGGCTTCACGGTGCCGCAGACCATCGTGCAGGCGGCCGGCAAGGAGTACGCCGCCGAGATCGGCTCCGAGCGGCTCGACCTGGTCGACGTCGACAAGCTGCTCTTCCTCACCTCCGACGCCAGCGCCGAGCCCCGGGTGAAGGCGGACAAGGTCTACGCCACCCTCGAGGTGGCCAAGCAGAACCGGGCGGTCTTCCTGCCGTACGAGAACCCGCCGCTGGGCGGTGCGCTCTCGTTCAGCACCGTGCTGAGCGTCCCGTACGCGCTGGACCAGATCCTGCCGCTGCTCGGCGACGGCTGACCCGCCGGCAGCGCCCCGGCACCCGCAACCCACAACGTTTCCACCCGCTGGCGAGAGGCGGTACTTCGTCGTGCCCACAAGTGACCTGAACCGTGCCGGCCACGGGCCGACCACGGACCGGCACCGGATCCTCGTCGAGTGGAACGAAACGGTCCGTCCCGCACCCCCGGCGACCTGGCCGGACCTCTTCGCGGCGCAGGTCCGCCGTGCGCCGGGGGCGGTGGCGGTGGTCTGCGAGGACGTCGAGCTGACGTACGCGCAACTCGACGCCCGGGCGAACCGGCTGGCTCACGCGCTGCTGGCCCGGGGAGTCGGGCCGGAGCGGGTGGTGGCGCTCTGCCTGCCCCGCTCGGTGGACATGATCGTGGCCGAGGTGGCGGTGCTCAAGGCCGGCGGCGCCTACCTGCCGGTGGACCAGGACTACCCGGCCGAGCGGACCGGCTTCATGCTGGCCGACGCCCGGCCGGTCTGCCTGGTCAGCACGACCGCGCTGGCCAGCGAACTGCCGGCGACCCCGGGCCTGCCCCGGCTGCTCCTCGACGAGCTGCTAGCCGACGAGCCGCTTGCCGACGCGCAGCCTCCGACCGACGACCGGGCCGGGACGCGCCAGGCCGGAACCGATCAGGCCGAAATCGATCGGCCGGGTGGACGGCTGCCCGACACCGATCCGACCGACGACGACCGGGGTGCGCCGCTGACCCCGGACAGTGCCGCGTACGTCATCTACACCTCCGGCTCGACCGGCCGGCCCAAGGGCGTCGTCGTGTCGCACGCCGGGGTGGCCAAGCTGGTCGCCACCCAGCGGGCCCGGCTCGGCGTCGGGCCGCAGAGCCGGGTACTCCAGTTCGCCTCGCCCAGCTTCGACGTGGCGTTCTGGGACCTCTGCCTCGGGCTGCTCTCCGGCGGCCGGCTGGTGGTGGTACCGGCCGAGCGCCGGGTGCCCGGCCCCGCGCTGACCGAGTACGCCCACCGGCACGGCGTGACCTTCATGATCCTGCCGCCGGCCCTGCTCGCCGCGATGCCCCGGGAACTCACCCTGCCGGCCGGGGCGACCCTGCTGGCCGGTACCGAACGGGTCTCCCCGGAACTGGTCGCCCGGTGGGCCCGGGACCGGCCGATGTTCAACGCGTACGGGCCGACCGAGGCGACCGTCAACTCGACGCTGGGGGAGTGCGACCCGCAGACCCCGCCCGGTGGCGTGGTGCCGATCGGCCGCCCCGACCCGGGCACCCGGTGCTACGTGCTGGACGACGCCCTCCAGCCGGTACCGGTCGGCGCCACCGGTGAGCTGTACCTCGGCGGCACCGGGCTGGCCCGGGGCTATCTGGGACAACCGGGGCTGACCGCGCAGCGGTTCGTCGCCGACCCGTATGGGCCGGCCGGTGGGCGGCTCTACCGCACCGGTGACCTGGTGCGCTGGCTGCCGGACGGGCGGCTGGAGTTCCTCGGCCGCGCCGACGACCAGGTGAAGATCCGTGGCTACCGGATCGAGCCGGGCGAGATCGAGTCGGTACTGGCCCAGCATCCGGCGGTCGGCCAGGTCGCCGTACTGGCCCGGCCGGGGCGGGACGGTCAACAGCGACTCGCCGCGTACGTCGTACCGGCGCTGGACCGGCCGGCGGACCGGGATGCCGGAGTGGAGTCGGCCCGGGTGGACGACTGGCAGCGGCTGCACGAACTGCTCTACACCGCCGGGCGTACCGAGCGGTTCGGGGAGAACTTCACCGGCTGGAACAGCAGCTACGACGGGCTGCCGATCCCGCTGGCCGAGATGCGCGAGTGGCGGGACCGGACGGTCGAACGGATCCTCGCACTGCGCCCGCGCCGGGTGCTGGAACTCGGGGTCGGCAGCGGCCTGCTGCTGGCGAAGGTGGCGCCGGAGGTGGAGTCGTACTGGGGTACCGACCTCTCCCCGGCCGCGATCGAGGCGCTGCGCGACGAGGTGGCGGCGGTGCCGGCGCTGGCCGGCCGGGTCGAGCTGCGCGCCCAGCCGGCCGACGTGACCGACGGACTGCCGACCGGCTTCTTCGACACCATCGTGCTGAACTCGGTACTCCAGTACTTCCCGAGCGTCGACTACCTGGCCGACGTGCTGCGCCGGGCGGTCGCGCTGCTGGCGCCGGGCGGCAGCGTCTTCGTCGGCGACGTGCGCAACCTGCGGCTGCACCGCACGCTGCGCGGGGCGATCGAGGCCGGCCGCCGCCGGCCGGACGCCGACGGCCGGCCGGCCGCGCTGGCCGCCGTCGAGCAGGCGCTGAGCTGGGAGGGCGAGCTGCTGCTCGACCCCGAGTTCTTCCCGGCGCTGGCCCGGGAGGTGCCGGCGATCGCCCGGGTCGACGTCGAGGTGAAGCGCGGCCGGGCACACAACGAACTCACCCGCTACCGGTACGACGTCGTGCTGCGCACCGCCGCCACCGATCCGTCCACCGTGGACGAAGCGGTCGAGCGGCCCTGGCACGACGAGCCGGCCGGGCTCACCGGACTGGCCGACCGGCTCGACTCGGCGCGGCCGGCCGTGCTGCGGGTCACCGGAGTACCGAACGCCCGGCTGGACGCCGACCTCACCGCCTACCGCAACCTCTCCGGCGCCCCCGCGCCCACCGCCGAGAACGGAGCTGCCGGGGCGCCGGGTGTCGACCCGGAAGCCGTCTACGAACTGGCCGGACGGCACGGCTACCGGGTCGCCGTCACCTGGTCCGGTACCGCTGACGACGGCCGTCTCGACCTGCTCTTCTCCCACCCGGACGCGGCACCGGCCACACCCGCGTACCGGCCGGAGCCGGTGTCCGGGTCGCTCGACCGGTACGCCAACCGTCCGGCCCCGTTCCGGGACGTCACCGCACTGCTGGCCGAGCTGCGTACGCACGCAAGGAGCTGGCTGCCCGACCACATGGTGCCGGCCGCCTTCGTGCCGCTGCACGAGCTGCCGGTGCTGCCCAGCGGAAAGCTGGACCGCTCCGCGCTGCCGGCACCGGACTTCGCGGCGCTGACCACCGGGGCCCGGCCCCGGGACGCCCGCGAGGAGGTGCTCTGCGCCCTCTACGCCGAGGTCCTCGGGCTGCCCGAGGTCGGCGTGGAGGACGACTTCTTCGCCCTGGGCGGGGACAGCATCGTCTCGATCCAGCTCGTGATCCGGGCCCGGCAGGCCGGACTGGTGATCACCCCGCGCCAGGTCTTCCAGCGCCGTACCGTCGCCGAGCTGGCGCCGGTGGCCGAGTCGCTGTCCCGGGCCGTCGAGGACGACCCGCAGGCCGGGGTCGGCGAGTTCCCGCTCACCCCGATCATGCGCTGGCTGGACGGATGCGGTGGCCGGCTCGACGCGTTCGCGCAGTGGCTGGCGGTCCGGGTACCCGCCGAGGCGACCGCCGAGCGGCTGGCCGGCGTGCTCCAGGCGGCGGTGGACCGGCACGACGTACTCCGGTCCCGGCTGGTCCGAGCCACCCCGGGACAGCCGGGCCGGCTGGTGGTGCCGGCGCCCGGCACCGTGCCGGCAGCCGACCTGCTGCACCGGGTCGACGTCGCCGGGCTGACCGACGAGGCGCTGCGGGACCGCATCACCGCTGCCGCCGACGAGGCGGGCGCCCGGCTGGCCCCGGAGGCCGGCGCCATGCTCCAGGCGGTCTGGCTCGACGCCGGCCGGGACCGGACCGGCCGGCTGGTCGTGGTGGTGCACCACGTGGTGGTCGACGGCGTCTCCTGGCGGATCCTGCTGCCCGACCTGGCGGCGGCCTGGCCGGACGTGGCCGCCGGCCGGACGCCCCGGCTGGAACCGGTCGGCACCCCGCTGCGCCGCTGGGCCGAACTGGCGATCGCCGACGCCGATTCGGCGGACCGGACCGCCGAGCTACCACTGTGGACGGAGCTGCTGCGCGGCGACGACCCACCGCTGGCCGACCGCCCGCTCGACCCGGTCGGCGACCTCGACTCCGTCCACCGGCTCACCCTGCGGCTGCCCGCCGACCGGACCGCGCCGCTGCTCACCAGCATTCCGGCGGCGTTCTCCGCCGGGGTCAACGACGTGCTGCTCACCGCGTTCGCGCTGGCGCTGGCCGACTGGCGCCGACGCCGGGGGACCAGTGTGCCCGGCCCCGCGCTGGTCGCGCTGGAGGGGCACGGCCGGGAGGAACAGCTCGCCGACGGCGTCGACCTGTCCCGCACGCTCGGCTGGTTCACCAGCATCTTCCCGGTACGCCTCGACCCCGGCCCGATCGACCTGGCCGACGCGCTGGCCGGTGGCGAGGACGCTGGCCGGGCCCTGAAGCGGATCAAGGAAGGGCTGCGCGCCATCCCCGACCACGGACTCGGGTACGGCCTGCTGCGGCACCTCAACCCGGAGACCGCCGCCGTACTCGCCGGACTGCCCCAGCCGCAGATCAGCTTCAACTATCTCGGCCGCTTCGGGGTGGAGTCGTCACCGGACGGCTGCTGGACGCCGCTGCCCGGACTCGGCCTGCTCGCCGGTGGCTTCGACGCGGCGATGCCGGTGGCGCCCTACACGCTGGAGGTGAACGCCTTCACCGAGGACCGGCCGGACGGCCCCGGGCTCGGCGTGACCTGGGCCTGGCCGGCGGCGCTGCTCGACGAGGCGGACGTGGCGGAGCTGGCCGACGGCTGGTTCGCCGCACTCGACGCACTGGTCCGGCACGCCGCCCGGCCCGGAGCCGGTGGGCCGAGCCCGTCCGACTTCCCGCTGCTGCCGGTGCGCCAGGACGACGTGGACGAGCTGGCCGCCACCGTACCGGCGGTCGCCGACCTGCTGCCGCTGACCCCGTTGCAGGAGGGGCTCTA
Organism: Plantactinospora endophytica; assembly: GCF_016862915.1. Classification (GTDB taxonomy): domain Bacteria; phylum Actinomycetota; class Actinomycetes; order Mycobacteriales; family Micromonosporaceae; genus Plantactinospora; species Plantactinospora endophytica. The sequence goes on from NZ_BONW01000008.1 coordinate 229,059, forward strand.
CTTCCACGCGGTCGCCGCCGGGGCGGACCGGGACCCGTACCGGGTGCAGCAGGTGATCGAGCTGCGCGGGCCGTTGGACGCCGCCGCGCTGCGCCGGGCCGGCCAGGACGTGCTGGACCGGCACGCCCCGCTGCGGGCCGCCTTCCCGCAGCTCGCCGACGGGCGGCCGGTGCAGCTCGTCGCGGACCGGATCACGCTGCCGTGGCGCGAGGTCGACCTGACCGGGTACCCCGAACCGGAGCGGGAGGCCGAGTTCGAGGCGCTGGCCGAGGCGGAACGGAGAGCCCCGTTCGACCTGGCCCGGCCACCGCTGCTGCGCTGCGTACTGGTCCGACGGGACGCGCAGCGGCACGATCTGCTGCTCACCCACCACCACATCGTCACCGACGGCTGGTCCGCCGGGGTGACCCTGCGGGACCTGCTCGCCCGGTACGCCCCCGGAGGCGAGCCGGTCCGGCTGCCGGCGGTCACCCCGTACCGGCGGTATCTCGACTGGCTGGCCGGCCGCGACCGGTCGGCGGCCGACGCCGCCTGGCGGACCGCGCTGTCCGGAGTGGACGGTCCGACCCGGCTCGCCGCCGAGGCCGAGGACGGTTTCGACGGGATGTTCCATGCCGAGCGGACCGTGGTGCCGCTGGCCCCCGAGGTGGCGGCCGGGCTCGCCGGTCGGGCCAGGGCCGCCGGGCTGACCGTGGGGAGCGTGCTGCACGCCGCCTGGGCGGTGCTGCTGGGCCGCCGCCTCGGCCGCCGTGACGTCGTCTTCGGCAGTACGGTCTCCGGCCGGCCGGCCGAACTGGACGGCGTCGAGGCGATGGTCGGGCTGTTCATCAACACCCTGCCGGTCCGGCTGCGCTGGAGCCCGGCCGAGCCGCTGGTCGAGCTGGCCGGCCGGCTCCAGCGGGAACAGGCCGAACTGCTCGACGCCCAGCACCTCGGACTGCCGGCGATCCAGCGGCTGGCCGGCGTCGGCGAGCTGTTCGACAGCCTCGTGGTGGTGGAGAACTATCCCGTCGACGCTGCGCCCGGCGGCCGGGCCGGCGGCCTAGAAGTAGCCGGCGTCGAGTTCCGGGAGGCGACCCACTATCCGGTGACCCTGCTGGTGGCGCCGGCCGACGACCTGCTGGAACTCACCATCGAATACGACCCGGACCGGGTCGACGCGGCGACGGTACGCCAGCTTCGTACCGGGCTGGCCGAGGTGCTCGGCACGTTCGTCGCCGAGCCGGACCGTCCGGTCGGCCGGATCGACCTGCTGCCGGCCGCCGAACGTGGACCGGGACTGGCCCGGCTAACCGGTCCGGTCGGCCCGGTGCCGGCGGAGACCCTGGACGGGCTGGTCGCCGCGCAGGCGGCGCGGACGCCGGACGCGGTCGCGCTGTTCGACGGGGAGCGGCAGCTCTGCTATTCGGAGCTGGACCGTCGGGCCGGCGCGCTGGCCCGGCGACTGGCGGCCCGGGGCGTCCGACCCGGCGACGTCGTCGCGGTCGCGGTACCCCGCTCCGCCGAGCTGGTGGTGGCGATGCTCGGCGTCATGAAGACCGGTGCGGCGTACGTGCCGCTGGACGTTTCGCATCCCCGGGACCGGCTCTCCGGGGTGCTCGCCGACTCCGGCGCCCGAGCCGTCGTCGCCACCGTGGAGGTGCTGCCCCGGGTGCCCCGACCGGACGGCGTGGCCCACCTGCTGCTCTCCCCGGCGGCGGAGCCGGACGCCGAGTCGGCGACTCTCGCTGTCCCGTCCGGGGTTGCCGCCGACCCCGACCGGCCCGCGTACCTGATCTACACCTCCGGATCGACCGGCCGCCCCAAGGGAGTGCTGGTCGGCCACCGAGCCGTCGTCAGCCAGTTGGCCTGGTCACAGCGGCGGTTCGGGATCGGCACCGAGGACCGGATGCTGCAACTCGCCCCGGCCAGTTTCGACACCTCGGTCTGGGAGATCTTCTGGCCGCTGTCGGCCGGTGCCGCCGTGGTGCTGCCCGGCGAGGACGAGGCCGGCGACCCGGCCCGGCTCGCCGAACTGGTCCGCCGGCACCGGGTCACCGCGGTGACCTTCGTACCGTCGCTGGTGGAGGCGTTCCTGCTCGCCGACGAGGTGACCGCCGACCCCGGCTGGGCGGCAACCCTGCGCTGGGTCTCCTGCGGCGGCGAGGCGCTCTCCCCGGACCTGGCCCGACGCTGGTACGCCCGCACCGGCACCGCGCTGGACAACTTCTACGGACCGACCGAGACGGCGGTGCAGGTCACCTGGTGGGCCAACGACGGCACTGCGGACCGGACCGTGCCGATCGGCCGTCCGGTGGCAAACACCCGGCTGTACGTGCTCGACGACTGCCTCCGGCCGGTGCCGCCCGGCGTACCCGGCGAGCTGTACGTCGCCGGCACCCAGCTCGGGTACGGCTACCACGCCCGGTTCGGGCTGACCGCCGAGCGCTTCGTCGCCGACCCGTACGGGCTGGCGGGGGAGCGGATGTACCGCACCGGTGACCTGGTGCGATGGCGTACGGACGGGGTACTCGAATACGTCGGCCGGAGCGACGCCCAGGTCAAGATCCGGGGGCACCGGATCGACCTGGGCGAGGTCGAGGCTGCACTCCGGAGCGCGCCCGGGGTGGCGCGGGCGGTCGCCGCCGTCCGGGTCGACGGACGGGGCCGGAGCCACCTGGTCGGTTACCTGGTGCCGGTCGCCGGTACCCGGCTCGACGTCGAGGCGGTCCGGGCCGCACTCCGGGCCGGGTTGCCCGGGTCGATGGTGCCGGGCCGGTTCGTGGTGCTCGACGCGCTCCCGCTGACCCCCAGCGGCAAGCTCGACCGGGCCGCCCTGCCGGCGCCTGCCGTCGGCGCGGAGCCGGCCGCCGCCCCGCCCGCCCCGGGCGCCGGGCCAACCGGTCCGGTCACCCGTTCCGTCGTCGGTCCGGTCGCCGGTTCCGTCGCTGGTTCGGTTGCTGGTCCGGTCGCCGGTTCCGTTGTTGGTCCGGTCGCCAGTTCGTCCATCGCGGACGGTGTGGAGCCGGCCGGCGGGGGCGGTGCGGCCGAACGGCTGCTCCGGGAGATCTTCGCCGAGGTGCTCGGCCTGCCCGGGGCCGGTGCCGACGAGGACTTCTTCGCCCTCGGCGGCGACAGCATCCTCTCCATCGCGGTGTCCAGCCGGGCCCGCCGGCACGGACTGGCGCTCGCCCCGCGCGACGTCTTCCGGCACCGGACCCCACGGGCACTGGCCGAGGCCGCCGGTGGCGACGCGGCGCTCTCCCCGGCCAGCGCTCCGACGGCCAGCGCGCACGCCCCGACGGCCACCGCCGCACTGACGGCGGGCTCCGCGCCAACCAGTGCCCGGAGCCTGGTCGGCTCCCCGGCCAGCCCGGTGGTGGCGTCGCCGTCGCCGTCGCCGTCGGAGACGGACCCGGACGAGCTGGGCGACGTGCCGCTGCTGCCGACGGTGCACTGGCTGCGGGACACCGGACTGCCGATCGACCGGTTCACCCTGAGCACGCTGCTGGTCGTACCGGCGGAGCTGGACCTCGGGTCGCTGACGGCCGTACTCCAGGCGGTGCTGGACCGGCACGCCGGCCTGCGGCTCCGGCTGCGGCGGATCGCCTCGGTGCTCTGGACGCTCGACGCGGCTCCGGCCGGTGCCGTACCCGCCATCGACCTGGTACGCCGCGTCGACGTGACCGGGCTGGACGACACCGGCCTGCGTACCGTGCTGGCCGTCGAGGCGGCCGCCGCGACCGACCGGCTGGCCCCGGACGAGGGGACCATGCTCCAGGCGGTCTGGTTCGACTCCGGCGACCGACCCGGTCGGCTGCTGCTCGCCGCCCACCACCTGGTGGTCGACGGCGTGTCCTGGCGGATCCTGCTGGAGGACCTGGCCGCCGCCTGGGCCTCGGTACGGGCCGGAGAGCCGATCCTGCTCGCCCCGGTCGGCACCTCGCTGCGCCGGTACGCGCGGGTGCTTGGCGAGCATGCGCACCGCCCCGAGCGGCTGGCCGAACTCCCGCACTGGGCGGAGACCCTCGCCCCGGGAGCGGAGCTGCTGCCGGCGCTGGGCAGGCCACCGGCCGGGCCCGCCCGCCAGTACGTCGTACGCCTCGAACCGGCGCAGACGCTGCCGCTGCTCACCGCCGTACCGGCAGCGGTCGGTGGCGAGGTCACCGGAGTGCTGCTCGCGGCGCTCCGGCTCGCGGTCAGCCGGTGGCAGGACCGGCACGGCCGGAACGCCGCTGCCGACCTGCTCGTCGACCTCGAACGGCACGGTCGGGAGGAACTCGAACCCGGCCTCGACCTGTCCCGTACGGTCGGCTGGTTCACCAGCGTCCAGCCGGTACGCCTACCCGCCGGCACCGACCCGGCCGACGTGCTGCGTACGGTCGGCGAGCGGATCCGGGCCGTACCAGACGGCGGCCTCGGCCACGGGCTGCTCCGGTACCTGAACGCCCAGGCGGCACCGATCCTGGCCGGGCTCTCCTCGGCCCAGGTGCTGTTCCACTACTACGGCAGGTTCCCCGGCGGCACCGGAGAGAGCTGGACCCCCGCCGCCGAGTCCGACGCCGTCACGGCCGTCAACGCCGGGCTCGGCCTGTCCCACCTGCTCCAGATCGACGCGGTCGCCACCGAGACCTCGGCCGGGCCGGTGCTGACCGCGACCTGGACCTGGCCGGACGGCACGCTCGACGAGCCGGACGTAACCGAGCTGGCCGCCGAGTGGCTCGACGCACTCCGCACACTCGCCGCCGCCGTCACCGCCGAGCCGGTGACCGACGCTGCCGTCGATGCCGGCCGGGACGGTGGGACCGTTCGGCACGCGCCCAGGATCGCGGCCGGGATGTCGCTGAGCCGGGACGAGATCGACCGGATCGAGCGGACCAGCCCGCTGCCGGTGGCGGAGATCTGGCCGCTCTCCCCGTTGCAGGAGGGCCTGTACTTCCACGCCAGCTACGACACCTCGGCGCTGGACGTCTACACCGCACAGGACGCCTTCGACCTCGGGTACCGGCTGGACCTGGACCGGCTGCGCCGGGCCGGGGCCGCACTACTGGCCCGCAACCCCGGCATGCGGGCCGGGTTCACCAGCGTCGGGCTGTCCCAGCCGGTGCAGTTCGTCGGGGTGGCCCCCGAACTGCCGGTGACCGAGGTGGACCTGACCGACCTCGACCCGGAGTCTCAGCAGGTCAGGGTGGCCGAGTTGATGGCCGAGGACCGGGCGACCCGGTTCGACCTGACCCGACCGCCGCTGTGCCGACTGCTGCTGCTCCGGCTCGGGGACGACCGGGACCGGCTGGTGGTCAGCCACCACCTGGTGCTCTGGGACGGCTGGTCCGAGGAACTCTTCGTCGAGCAGCTCTTCACGCTCTACGAGCGCGACGGTGACGACCGGGACCTGCCGCCCGCCGGGTCGTACCGCGACCATCTCGAATGGTTGGCCGGGCAGGACACCGAACAGGCCGGTCGGGCCTGGCGGGACGCCCTCGCCGGGCTCGCCGAGCCGACCCTGGTCGCCCCGGAGGCGACCCTGGCCCCGGTCGTCCCGCACCGGGTCCGGACCGAACTTCCGACGGTACTCGGTGACCGGCTGCGCGACCTGGCCCGACGGCAGAGGCTGACCCTGAACACCGTGCTCACCGCCGCCTGGGGACTCGTCCTCGGTGGACACCTCGGCCGGACCGATGTGGTCTTCGGGATGACCGTCGCCGGTCGGCACGGCGACATCCCGCACGTCGAGAACATCATCGGACTGTTCCTGAACACCGTTCCGGTACGCGTCGACGCCGCGCCCGCCGAACCGGTGCTCGGCCTGCTCCGCCGGCTACGCGACCGGCGGATCGACCTGATGCCGCACGACCACCTCGGGCTCGGCGCGGTACAGCGGGCCACCGGGCACGCCCGGCTCTTCGACACGCTCTACGTGTTGCAGAACTTCGTCGACGAGGGGGAGTCGGCCCGGCTCCGGGACCAGCACGGGATCGCCGCCGTCGACGGGGTGGACGCCACCCACTATCCGCTGACCCTGGTGGTCACCCCGGCCGAGCGGATCCGGGTGGCCCTGGACCACCGGCCGGACGTCGTACCCGGGGCGGTGGCCCGGAGCCTGCTCGACCGGTTCGTCGCACTGCTGTCCCGGCTGGTCGCCGAGCCGGAGATCGCGGTCGGCCGGCTCGACCTGCTGACCGGGGCGGAACGGGCCGAACTCGGGGTGGAGTGGAGCGCCACCCGACACCCGGTCGGCACCGAGTCCGTCGCGGACCTGCTGGCCGAGCAGGCCGCCCGGACCCCGGACGAGGTGGCGTTGGTGTTCGCCGGCCGGACCCTGACGTACGCCGAGTTCGACGCCCGGATCAACCGGCTGGCCCGGCTACTGGTCGACCGGGGCGCCGGCCCGGAGCGGGTGGTCGCACTGGCGCTGCCCCGCTCGATCGAGATGGTGGTCGCGCTCTTCGCGGTGCTGCGCACCGGTGCCGCGTACCTGCCGTTGGAGCTGGACCATCCCGCCGAGCGGCTGGCCTTCGTACTCGCCGACACCGCGCCGATGTGCCTGCTGACGGTGGCGGCGGTGCGGGGCGGGTTGCCGGAGACCGACACGCCGACCGTGCTGCTCGACGATCAGTTGGTCGCCGCCGAGCTGGCCGGACTGTCGGGCGGGGCGCTTCCCGACGCCGAGTTGCCGGCCGGGTTCGCCCGGACCGATCCGCACCGGTTGGAGTACCCGGCGTACCTGATCTACACCTCCGGCTCCACCGGGCGGCCGAAGGGCGTGGTGACGCCGTACCGGGGGTTGACGAACATGCAGCTCAACCACCGGGAGGCGATCTTCGACCCGACGGTGGCGGCGGCCGGCGGGCGGCGGCTGCGGATCGCGCACACCGTCTCGTTCGCCTTCGACATGTCCTGGGAGGAGCTGCTCTGGCTGGTCGAGGGGCACGAGGTGCACGTCTGCGACGAGGAACTGCGCCGGGACGCGCAGGCACTCGTCGCCTACTGTGACCGGCACCGGATCGACGTCGTCAACGTCACCCCGAGCTACGCCCACCACCTGATCGAGGAGGGCCTGCTCGACCAGGACGAGGCTGCCGGGGAGAGCGGCGGGCGGCACCGGCCGGTGCTGGTGCTGCTCGGCGGCGAGGCGGTCTCCGAGGCGGTCTGGAGCCGGTTGCGGGACACCGAGGGTACGGCCGGCTACAACCTGTACGGGCCGACCGAGTACACCATCAACACCCTTGGCGGTGGCACGCTGGACAGCGACACCCCGACCGTCGGGCGGGCGATCTGGAACACCCGCGCGTACGTGCTCGACGCCCACCTCCGGCTCGCCCCGCCCGGCGCCCCCGGCGAGTTGTACATCGGCGGCATCGGCCTGGCTCGCGGCTACCACCGACGGCTCGGGCTGACGGCGGAGCGGTTCGTCGCCGACCCGTACGGTGCGCCGGGGGAGCGGATGTACCGCACCGGTGACCTGGTCCGGCGCCGCCCGGACGGGAACCTGGACTTCCTCGGGCGCACCGACGACCAGGTGAAGATCCGGGGCTACCGGATCGAGTTGGGCGAGGTGGAGGCGGCACTCGCCGAACACCCGCTGGTGGCGCACGCCGCCGTGGTCGTGGACTCCTCGACCGATCCCGGGGTACGCCGGCTGGCCGGCTACGTCGTACGCGGTACACAGTGGACGGAGCCGGACGACGACGTGCTCACGGCGATCCGGGCCGACCTGAAGCGGCGGCTGCCGGACTACATGGTGCCGGCCGCGCTGGTACCGCTGGACCGGCTGCCGCTGACCGTGAACGGCAAGCTCGACGTGGCGGCACTGCCGGCCCCGACGGTACGGACCGGCGCGGCCTCCCGCCCGCCGGCCTCGACCGCCGAGAAGACGCTCTGCACCCTCTTCGCCGAGCTGCTCGGCGTGCCGGAGATCGGCGTCGAGGACAACTTCTTCGATCTCGGCGGCCACTCCCTGCTGGCGATCCGGCTGGTCAGCCGGGCCCGGGTGGCGCTCGGCGCCGAGTTGTCGATCCGGGACCTGTTCGAGGCGCCGACCGTCGCCGAGCTGGCCGCCCGGATCGGCGGTGCGGACCAGGACGGTACGGCCGGTGACGGCGGCGGCCGGATCGCGCTGGTCCGGGCCGAGCGCCCCGCCGAACTGCCGCTCTCCTCCGCCCAGCAACGGCTCTGGATGATCCAGCAGCTCGCTCCGGAGTCGGCGGCGTACAACTTCCCGATCGCGGTACGACTGCGCGGTGCGCTGGACGTCGCCGCACTGACCAGCGCGCTGGCCGACCTGACCGGCCGGCACGAGACGCTGCGGACGCTGATCGGCGAGCGGGACGGGCGGCCGTACCAGCGGGTGCTGGCGGTGGCCGACGCCCGACCGGTACTGGGGACCGTCGTCGCCGCGCCGGCCGAGGTGGCCGGGATCGTCCGGGAGGCGGTCGACCGCCCGTTCGACCTGACCACCGAACCACCGCTACGAGCCACCCTCGTCGCTGTCGACGGGGCACCAGGTGCGGTCGAGGAGCACGTCCTGGTGCTGGTACTGCACCACATCGCCACCGACGAATGGTCGGACCGGCCGTTCCTGCGCGACCTCGGCGCGGCGTACGCGGCCCGGCGGGCGGGACGGGCGCCGGACTGGACACCCCTGCCGGTGCAGTACGCCGACTACACCCTCTGGCAGCGCCGACTGCTCGGCGAGCCGACGGATCCGGGCAGCCTCGCCGCCCGGCAACTCGACTACTGGCGGCAGGCGCTCGACGGCGTACCCGAGGAACTGGTGCTGCCCACCGACCGGCCCCGCTCGGGGCGACCGGACCCGGCCGGGGCGGAACTGACCGTCGAGTTGCCGGCCGAGGTCGGCGCCGGGCTGCGCCGGCTCGCCCGGGAGACCGGGACCAGTCTCTTCATGGTGGCCCACGCGCTGGTCGCGGCGCTGCTGCACCGGCTCGGTGCCGGTACCGACATCCCGCTCGGCGCACCGATCGCCGGGCGGGGCGACGCGGCCCTCGACGACCTGGTCGGATTCTTCGTCAACACCCTGGTACTCCGGACGGACCTGCGGGGCGATCCGGACTTCACCGAGCTGCTGGCCCGGGTCCGGCGGACCGACCTGGCCGCCTTCTCCGCCCAGGAGGTGCCGTTCGAGGCGGTGGTCGAGGCGGTCAACCCGGCCCGCTCGGTCTCCCGCAACCCGTTGTTCCAGGTGATGGTGGTGCACCGCAACCGGACCGCCGAGTGGAGCGGACTCGCCGGGCTCACCGTCACCGACGAGCCGGTCGAGACGCCGGCCGCGAAGTTCGACCTGGTCTTCGACTTCGCCGAGGCGCCCGAGCCCGCCCTGCCCGCCGAGACTGCCCAGCCCGCCCTGCCCGCTCAGCCCGCCGAGGCTGCTCAGCTCGCCCAGGCCCGCGAGACAGTTCAGCCCGCCGAGACCGGGGAAACCGGCGAGACCGGCGAAGGGTCCGACGGCGGCGGCGGGGGCGGCGGCGACGCGTTGAGCTGTCTGCTGAAGTACCGGACCGACCTGTTCGACCGGGAGACGGTCGCGCTGCTCGGCGAGCGACTGCTCCGGCTGGCCCGGGCGGTCGTCGCCGACCCCGGGCTGCCGCTGAGCCGGGTCGACGTCTTCGTCGGCGACGAGCGGGACCGGGTACTACGCGAGTTCAACGCCACCGGACGCCAGGTGCCGGAGGAGACCCTGCCGGCGCTGTTCGCCCGGCGCGTGGCGGAGACCCCGGAGGCGGTCGCGGTGGTCGACCGGCAACGGACCCTGTCGTACGCCCAGTTGGACGACGAGGCGGCTCGGATGGCGCGACTGCTCGCCGGTCACGGTGTCGGCCCGGAGACGGTGGTCGGGGTGGCGGTGCCGCGCTCGGCGGAGACCGTCGCCGTGGTGCTCGGGGCGCTGCGGCTCGGTGCCGCGTTCCTGCCGCTCGACTTCGGCCACCCGGCCGACCGGCTGGCCTTCATGGTCGACGACTCCGGCGCCCGCATCGTGGTGACGACCCCGGAGGCGGCCGGGCGGCTGCCCGAGCTGCCCGGCGTGTCCCGGCTGCTGGTCGAGCCGGTGCGGGCGGAACCCGTACCGGCGGAGGTTGATCCCGGCCCGGTGGCGCCGGCCGGGCTGGACCACGCGGCGTACGTCATCTACACCTCGGGCAGCACCGGACGGCCCAAGGGGGTCGTGGTGTCGCACGAGGGGATCGCCAGCCTGGTCGCGACCGCCGTCGACCGGATGGGGGTGGACAGCACCTCCCGGGTACTCCAGTTCGCCTCCACCGGCTTCGACGTCTTCGTCTTCGAGCTGGCCATGGCACTGTGTGCCGGTGGCCGGCTGGTGGTGGCCCCGGACGAGGCCCGCGCTCCCGGCCGGCCCCTGGTGGACCTGCTGGAGCGGGAACGGGTCAGCCACGCGATCCTGCCGCCGTCGCTGGTGTCGGCGCTGCCGCCGGACTGTCAACTGCCGGCCGGGCTGGTCGTACTGGTCGGCACCGAGACGGTGCCACCGGACCTGATCGGGCGGTGGGCACAGCGGCTGCGGCTCTTCGCCGCGTACGGGCTGACCGAGGCGACGGTGAACTCGACGCTCTGGCGGGCCGAACCCGACTGGTCCGGTCCGGTGCCGATCGGACTGCCCGACCCGAACACCCGGGCGTACGTGCTGGACGAGCGGCTCCGCCCCGTGCCACCAGGAGTGGTCGGCGAGCTGTACGTCGGGGGGCGCGGGCTGGCCCGTGGCTACCTGGGCCGCCCCGGGCTGACGGCGGAGCGCTTCGTCGCCGACCCGTACGCGCCGGCCGGGGCGAGGATGTACCGCACCGGTGACCGGGCCAGGTGGCGGGCCGACGGCATCCTGGACTTCCTCGGCCGGGTCGACGACCAGGTGAAGATCCGGGGCTTCCGGATCGAGCTGGGCGAGGTCGAAGCGGTGCTGGCCCGCCACCCGGCCGTACGCCAGGCGGCGGTGGTGGTGCACCGCAACGCCGACCTGACCCGACTCGCCGGGTACGTCGTACCGGCCGACGGCCCGGTCGACCCCGCCGAGGTACGCGCACACGCGGCGGAGCTGCTGCCCGACTACATGGTGCCGGCCGCCGTGCTGGTGCTGGCCGGGCCGTTGCCGCTGACCGCCAACGGCAAGCTGGACCGGCGTGCCCTGCCGGCGCCGGACTGGGCGGCGCTGACCGGCGACGAGGCACCGGTGACTCCGGCACAGCGCACCCTCGCCGGTCTCGTCGCCGAGGTGCTCCGGCTGCCGACGGTGGGTATCTCGGACGACTTCTTCGCCCTCGGTGGACACTCGATGGCGGCGATGCGGCTGCTCGGCCGGATCCGGGCGGCGCTCGGCGTCGACCTCGCGGTCCGGGACATCTTCGAGGCGCCGACGGTTGCCGGACTGGCGGACCGGCTCGCCGGGGCGGTGGCGGACCGTCCGGCACTGCTCCGGACGGACGAGGCGACCAACCCGATCGCGGCTCCGGCGCAACAGATCTGGTGGCACCTGCACGGTGGCGCGGTCGAGCGGAGTGCGGCCGGTCGGACCGGTTGGGACCTGGCCCTGGCAGTCCGCGCGGCCACCGGATCAGGCAACACCGCAGGCGCCGTACCAGGCAACACTGCGGCCACCGGATCGGGTAACACCGCGGGCGCCGGACCAGGTAACACCGCGGACAGCGGATCGGGCAACGCCGCGGACGCCGGACCGGGCAACATTGCGGACAGCGGATGGGGCGGGGTGCGGACGCTGGACGTACCGGCGCTGACGGCGGCGCTGGACGACCTGGTGGACCGGCACGAGCCGCTGCGTACCGCACTGGCGGTCGGCGGTGCCGGCGAGCCGGTACCGGTAACGGTCCGGCCCACGCTGGAGGTGCTGCCGGAGGACGGCCGGCCCGTCGACGAGCGGATCGCCGAGCTGGTCGGCGGGGGTGTCGACCCGACCCGGGAACCGCCGCTGCGGGCCAGGCTGCTGACCGGACCGGACGGCGATCGGGTACTGCTGCTGACCGTGCACTATCTCGGCGTGGACGAGTGGTCGGTGGTGCCACTGGCTCGGGACCTCGACGTCGCCTACGCGGCCCGGCTGGCCGGCCGGGCACCGGACTGGTCGCCGCTGCCGGTCGGCTATCCGGACTACGCCCGCTGGGCGGTTACCCTGCTCGGCGATCCGGCCGATCCCGACAGCCGGTACGCGCGACAGCTCGACTGGTGGCGGGGAGCGCTGTCCGGCGTACCGGATCGGCTGGCGCTGCCGACCGACCGGGCGCGACCGGCGGGGCTGACCGGCCGCGGTGGCCGGGTCGAGTTCGTCCTGGATCCGGACTCGCATCGGGCCGTCGACGAGCTGGCCCGGCAGACCGGGACCAGCATGTTCATGGTCTTCCAGGCGGCCCTCGCGGTGCTGCTGCACCGGGTCGGCGCCGGTCCGGACGTGCCGATCGGCACCCTGGTGGCCGGGCGGACCGAGGCGGCCCTGGCCGACCTGGTCGGCTGCTTCGTCAACCCGCTGGTACTGCGCACCGACACCGGCGGCGATCCGACCTTCACCGAGTTGCTCGGCCGGATCCGGGAGGCGGACCTGAGCGCCTTCGACCGCCAGGACGTCCCCTTCGACACGGTACGCCGAGTGCTGCCGGGCGACCGTGCGCTGCCGCAGGTGATGCTGGTGCACCACGAGGAGGCCCGGCTGGCCGGCCCGGACGGGTCGGCGGCGCTCCGGGTCGAGCCGGTGCCGACCGGTACGACCCGGGCGGAGCTGACGGTCAGCTTCTACGAGCCGCTCGGCGACGGCCCGGTGCACGGCGAACTGGAGTACGCGGTCGAACTCTTCGAGCCGGCCACCGCGCGCCGGCTCACCGACGACCTGCTCGGACTGCTCGCCTCGGCGGTCGCCCACCCGGGTCTGCGACTCTCGGCACTCGGCCCCGACCGCGCCGATCCCGCGCCGTCCCTGCCCACCCAGTCGGACGGCACGTCCGCCGACCATCCGGAAAGGACCAGCTCATGACCACCAATCCGTTCGAGGACCCGGACGGGCGCTACCTGGTACTCGTCAACGACGAGGGGCAGCACTCGCTCTGGCCCTCCTTCGTCGAGGTACCGGCCGGCTGGGCGGTGGCGTTCGGCGCGGACGGCCCGCAGTCCCGGGCGGACTGCCTCGCCTACGTGGAGACGAACTGGACCGACCTGCGCCCGCGCAGCCTGCGGGAGCGGATGGCCGGCACGACCGACCACCCCGAGAACTGATCCGCCCCGCGCCGGCTCCGACCGGTGCCGCACCCACGGCCGGCAGCCGGTCGAGTAGTCACCACGCGCCGGCCGGGGACACCGTGCTGTCCCCGGCCGGACCGAATCAACGGTTGGTGGTCAGGCGGAGCATGTTCCAGGACAGCGGTGGCAGCACCGCCCCGATCCGCCCGTCCTCGACCCGGAGGTCGCCGACCCGGCTCGGGGCGACCCGCTCGGGCGCCTCCGCGCTGTTCGTCGCCTCCGGGTCCGGGTCGGTCAGCACGACGTGCTCCCCGGCGACGAGATCGCGGCAGGCTCGCAGGTCGACGTCGAGGGCGAGGGATTCCCGCTGGTCCCGGTTGACCGCGAACAGGGTGACCGCGCCCGTCTCGTCGTCGCGTACGGCGGTGGCGGTGACCGTGGGCACCTCGCCGTACCGGGCGGTGTCGTGCAGCGGGCCGGTCGGCTCGACCCGGAGCACGGTGCCGCGACCGTACCGGGAGGTCAGCGCGAACGGGTGGTACGTCGGCTGCACCCAGGCCGGCCCGCCCGGCTCGCTGCGGATCGGCGCGATCACGTTGACGAGCTGTGCCAGACAGGCGATCTTGACCCGGTCGGCGTGCCGGAGCAGCGAGATCAGCAGGTCGCCGACCACCACCGCGTCGACGACCGAGTAGGTGTCTTCGATCAGTCGGGGCGCCTCCGCCCAGTCGAGGTTCTCCTCACCGACGAACCGGCTCTGGTACCAGACGTTCCACTCGTCGAAGGAGAGGTTGATCCGCTTCTTGTGCTTGCCGACCGCCCGGACGTGGTCGCAGGTGGCCACCACCGACTCGACGAACTGGTCCATGTCGACGGCGCTGGCCAGGAAGCTGTCCCGGTCGCCGTCGTGCTCCTGGTAGTAGCTGTGCACCGAGATGTAGTCGACCAGGTCGTACGTCTCCTCCAGTACCGTCGCCTCCCAGGTGCCGAAGGTCGGCATCCCGCTGCCCGAACTGCCGCAGGCGACGAGTTCGATGGACGGGTCGACCCGGCGCATCGCCTGGGCGGTCTGGGCAGCCAACCGGCCGTACTCCCGGGCCGTCGTGAACCCGGTCTGCCACGGCCCGTCCATCTCGTTGCCGAGGCACCACAGCTTGATGTCGTACGGCTCGGGGCTGCCGTGCTTGCGCCGCAGGTCGGACCAGTACGTCCCGGACGGGTGGTTGGTGTATTCCAGCAGGCTCCGGGCGGCGTCCACGCCCCGGGTGCCGAGGTTGACCGCCATCATCGGTTCGCTGCCGACCCGACGGCTCCACTGGACGAACTCGTCGACGCCGATCTCGTTCGTCTCGATCGAGCGCCAGGCCAGGTCGAGCCGGCGAGGTCGCGCCTCGCGCGGCCCGACGCCGTCCTCCCAGTTGTAGCCGGAGACGAAGTTGCCGCCGGGATAACGCAGCACGGGTACGCCGAGCCGCCGGACCAGGTCCGCCACGTCCCGGCGGAAGCCGTGCTCGTCGGCGGCCGGATGTCCCGGCTCGTAGATCCCGGTGTAGACGCAGCGCCCGAGGTGCTCCACGAACGAGCCGTAGAGTCTCGGGTCGACCTCACCGACCCGGAATGCGGGATCGACGGTCAACGCGGCCTGGTGCACGAAACCTCCAACTGTTGATCTTCGGTGCTCTGGTCAGCCTTTCAGCCCGGTACCGGCGATGCCCTCGACGATCCGGCGCTGGAAGAGCAGGAATACCAGGATCAGTGGCAGCGCTCCGAGGATCGCCGAGGCCATGGTGTCGGCGTACCGGATGCCGTAGGTGCCCTGGATGGCGGCGAGGCCGACCGGGATGGTCATCAGATCCGGGTCGGTGACGGCGAGCAGCGGCCAGAGCAGGTTGTTCCAGCTCCAGACGAAGCTGAAGATCGCCACGGCGGAGACCGCCGGCCGGGACAGTGGCATGACGACCCTGCGGTACGTCCGGAAGAAGCCGGCACCGTCGATCCGGGCGGCCTCGTCGAGATCGCGGGGGATACCGTCGAAGAACTGCTTGAAGACGAAGACCGCGATGGCGGTGGGAATCTGCGGCAGTAGTACCGCCCACCAGGTGTTGAGCAGGTGCACGCTGCCGAGTTCCCGGAACTGCGGCACGATCAGCACCTGGTTGGGGATCATGAGGCCGGCCAGGACGAGCCAGAAGACCAGTCGGCGGTACCGGAACCGCAGCCGGGACAGCGCGTACGCCGCCATGCTCGCGGTGAGGACGGTGCCGAGCGTGGCCAGCGTCGAGGTGACGAAGCTGGCGACGTACCAGTTGAGGATGTCGCTGTCGGCCAGCACGGTCCGGTACGCCTGTAGCGTCGGGTTCTCGATCAGCCAGGTCGGGTCGGTGGTCTCCGCGTTCGGCTTCAGGGAGGTGTCCAGCGCCCAGGCCAGCGGCACCAGCCAGAGCAGCGCGAGGGCGAGCAGGACTCCGACGCAACAGTGGTTGAACAGCCTCATCCGCCGGTCCACCGAACTTGCCAGCGCGCCGGCCTCGCTCCGGCGGCGGTCCCGGTCGGTGTCGCCGTCACCGTCGCGATAACGGTCGTGGGTCGATCCGCGCAGGGCCATCCCTCACACCTCCGATTCCGGGCGGCGGGTCAGCACCAGCCACACCGCGGACGCCGCGAGCACCAGCAGGAAGAACAGCGTGGACGCGGCGGCGGCGTACCCGGTGCGGTAGTCGGTAAAGCCGACGTCGAAGACGTACTGGAGTGCCGAGCGGGTGCTGAAGTTCGGGCCGCCGCTGGTCATGATGTACATCTGGTCGAAGACCTTCAGCGAGGCGATGACCTGGAGCACCACCACCAGGGTCGTGGTACGGGTCAGCAGCGGCAGGGTGATCCGGCGGATCTGCTGCCACGGACCGGCGCCGTCGATCGCGGACGCCTCGTAGAGGTCCCGGGGTACGTCCTGGAGGCCGGCGAGATAGAGCACGAAGTTGAAGCCGAGGGTCCACCAGACCGTTGTGACCGCCAGCGAGACCATCGCCCAAGCCGGGTCCCCGAGCCAGTTCGGCGCGGTGCCGCCGAGCGTGTCGACCGTCCGGCTGAGCAGGCCGAGTTCCGGTGTGTAGATCCACATCCAGATCAGTGCCACCACGGCCGAGGGCAGCACGTACGGCAGGAAGAAGGCCAGCCGGAAGAACCAGCGGCCCCGACGGACCCGCTCGGCGAGCAGCGCGAAGACCAGTGCCAGCACCACCAGCGGCGGAGTGGTCAGGATGGTGAACCAGACGGTGTGCCAGATCGCCCACCAGAAGTCGGAACTGCCCAGCGCCTCGGCGTAGTTGTCCAGCCCGGCGAACTCGCCCAGCCCGGGGCGGACCATGCTGGTGTGGAAGAAGCTCATCACCAGCCCGTACAGCGCGGGTCCGATGATGAAGAGCAGGTAGAGCGCGAGGAACGGGGTCAGGAAGAGCAGCGCGGGCCGACCCTGCCGGGTCCGGTGGTCGGCGCCGCCGGGCGGTGCCGACCCGGGTCCGGTACGGGTCCGGTCGGCGGCCGGGATGGTGGTGGCCACGGCAAACCTCCTCGTTGAGGTGCGGTCACACCGGCGACGGGGTCCGGGCGAGTACGGACAACTGCGACCGGATCTGCGCGATCGCGGCCCGGGCGGTGAGCTGTCCGCCCTCCACGGCTCCGACGGCGGAGCCGATGACGTTCTCGAAGTTGGAGCCGGAACCGGAGTACCAGCCGGGCGGGTCGTAGACCGCGGTGTCGGCGGCGGCGGCGTAGCTCGACTGTGGACTGAGCCGGCGGTACGCCTCGCTCTCCGCGAACGGCAGCCAGGTCGGGACGTGCCCGCCCTCCGCCCAGGTGAGGCTCTGGTCGAGTACCGACCGGACGAAGTGCAGCGCCCGGTCCAGGCGGGCCTGGTCGAGGTCGGGGCGGGCCGGCAGGATCAGGGTGTGCGAGTCCGCCTGCACGGCGTGCGGCCCGCCGAAGATGTTCGGGACGAGCGTCATCCCGAACGGCATCTTGGCGGTCTGGAAGGTGCTGATCTCCCATTCGCCGTTGAGGTGGAAGCCGGCCTGCCCGGTGGCGAACATCGCGATCGCACCCGGATAGTCGGCGCCGCTCGGGATCAGCCCCTGTTCGACGGTGAGCGCGCGGAGGTAGTCGAGCACCCGGGCGGCCTTGGCGTCGTCGAGCACGATCCGGGTGCCGTTGTCGGCCAGGATCTCGCCTTCGAGTTGCGAGTAGAGGGTCTGGAAGAACCGCCACGGCGAGGCCGGGTCGGCGTTGATGCCGTGGGTGGCCCCGTACCGCCCGGTCACCCGTTTGGCCCTGGCGAGCGCGTCGACGAACGCCGCCTCGCCGGTGATCGGCTTGAGTTGGCCGTTCGGGTCGAGCAGTCCGGCCTGCTGGCAGATGTCGGTGTTGTAGAACAGGACGAACGGGTGGGTGTCCAGCGGGATCGCGTACGTCCGGCCGTCGACCAGCCCGGCCTGCCAGGCCCGCTGGTTGAAGTTCTCCGCCGCCATGCCGTGCCGGGCCAGGTCCTCCGGGCGCAGTTCCTGGAGCAGTCCCGCGTCGACCAGGGTCTTCATCCGGGTGAGGTGCGAGACCGCCACGTCCGGCGGTTCCTCGCCGACGGTGGCCAGCGAGAGCTTGGTGTAGTACGGGTCGCCCCAGGCCAGCGTGATGGCCTTGAGCGGGGTGCCCGGGTTCGCCTTGCGGAAGGCGTCCTGGATCTGCTGCATCCGGACGCCGTCGCCGCCGCCGAAGAGGTTCCAGTACTCGACGGCGTCCGGCGCCGACTCGGTCTTCAGCAGCCCGGCGCCGAGGGGGGTGGCGCAGCCGGTGAGCGTGGCGGCGCCAGCGCCGGCGAGCGCACCGAGGAGTACGCCCCGGCGGCTCAGTGCCGGTCCCGGGGGCCGGGAGGCGGGTGGTGGACCGTTCATGGTTCCCCTCCTAAGACCGGAGTAGTGGATGAACCGTTTCAGGCACCATTCCCGGGGCTCCGGCAGCAGGACGCCAGTCGCGGCGCTGGTGGTCGCTACCGGAGCAGCCCGATGTTAGCGATCACACTGGTGCAGATTGTGGCGGGTCATCCCGGGGCCGTCAATCGGTAGCCACTGCTTTCCTTCACCGACAGGCACACCGGCACCGGCCGGTGTATCGTCGGCCCGTATCGTCCGGTCGATCGCCACGACCAGCCGATTCTTATCGTTTCAACCAGTACGCTGGCGTCTCGGCCGTACCCGGCGTGCGGGTCGCATCCTCAGTGCTCGGCGGCCGGCGTCGGCGGCTCCGGCTGCCACTGCCCCGGAACCGGACCCTGCCGGTGCGCCTCCCGGCTGCTGACCTGCCGGTGCGTCTCCCCGGTGCCGTCCTGCTGCTGCGTCTCTCGGGTGCCGT
Organism: Plantactinospora endophytica; assembly: GCF_016862915.1. Classification (GTDB taxonomy): domain Bacteria; phylum Actinomycetota; class Actinomycetes; order Mycobacteriales; family Micromonosporaceae; genus Plantactinospora; species Plantactinospora endophytica. Next base: position 247,641 of record NZ_BONW01000008.1, read on the forward strand.
CCTGCGTCTCCCGAGGGCCGTCCTGCGTCTCCCGGGTGCCGTCGTGCGTTTCCCGGGTGCCGGTCCAGGCCGCCCAGAGCGCCGCGTACCGGCCACCGGCCGCGACGAGTTCGTCGTGCGTTCCGGTCTCCGCCACCCGTCCCGCGTCCAGCAGGATGATCCGGTCCGCGGCGGCGGCCTGGGTCAGCCGGTGCGCCACCACCAGCCCGGTACGCCCGTCCAGCGCCCGTGCCGCCGCCGTCTCCAGTTGCCGGGCACCGGCACTGCCCGCCTCCGCGGTCGCCTCGTCCAGGATCGCCACCGGCGGCGCGGCCAGCACCAGCCGGGCCAGCGCGAGCTGCTGGGCCTGCGCCGCCGTCAGCCGGTGCCCGCCGTCGCCGACGACCGTGGCCAGCCCGTCGGGCAGCGCGCGTACCCAGCCCAGTGCGCCGACCGTGTCGAGCGCGGCGGTCAGTTCCTCGTCGGTGGCGTCCGGCCCGGCCAGCCGCAGGTCCTCGGCGAGCGGACCGGCGAATACGTGCACCTCCTGGCTGACCAGGGCCACCGTCCGTCCGGCCACCGCCGCGCCGAGGTCCTCGATCGGTACACCGCCGAGCCGGATGCTGCCGCCGCCGGACCGGTGGATCCCGGCGATCAGCTTCGCCAGCGTGGTCTTGCCGGCACCACTCGCACCGACCAGGGCGACCCGCTCGTTCGGCGCCACGCTGAACGTGACGTCGTGCAGTACGTCGTGCCCCGGCACGTACGCGTGCCGCAGTTCCTTCGCCTCCACGGTCCCGTCGACCGGCACCGGCCGCTGCTCCGGCCGACGGGGCGCCGGCAGCCGGGTCACGCCGACCAGCCGGACCAGGCTGGCGGCGGCCGACTGCGCGTCGTCGACCAGGCTCAGTGCCGCGTTGAGCGGGCCGAAGAGGTTGTGGAAGTACAGCGCGGCGGCGGACGCCGTACCGACCGAGACGGCGTCGGCGCGCACCAGCAGGAATCCGGTCACCAGTACGGCGGTCAGGCCGATGAACTCGGCGAGGTTCAGCCGGCCGAAGAACCGGGTCATCAGGCGAATCCCGCGCAGGGTCAGCTCGACCGCCGCGACCGAACTGCCGGAGACCCGGGCCAGGTGCGGTTCGGTGAGCCGGAACGCGCGTACCGTCCGAGCACCGCCGACGGTGTCCAGCAACTGCTGCTGCATGGCGCCGTGTGCCACCCGCTGGCTGGCGTAGAGCGGCTGGGCGCGGCGGGCGTACCAGCGGGCGGTGTGCAGTTGCACCGGCACCGCGAGCAGCGCGGCGAGCAGGAACCGCCAGTCGAGTACGGCGAGCCCGACCAGGGTCAGCCCGATGGTCAGGCCGGACCGGGCGAGCTGCGGCAACGCGCTCCGGACCGCCTCGGCGACCACCGTGACGTCGCCGGTGACCCGTGCGGTCAGGTCGCCCGACCCGGCCCGCTCGACCTGCTCCAGCGGCAGGTCGAGTACCCGGTCGATGAACCGCTCCCGCAGGTCGGCCAGCATCCCTTCGCCGAGCCGGGCGACCTGGGACAGCCCGAGTGCCAGCGTGATTCCCTGTAGCACCGCGACCAGACCGAGCAGCAACGTCGGGGTGGTGATCGCGCCCGGCGGACGCCCGTCGACCACGAGGTCCACGATGTGCCCGAGCAGCGGTGCGGTGAGCAGTCCGATCGCGGTGGAGCCGACGAGCAGGCCGAAGGCCCGGCCGGCCAGGAAGCGGCGCGGGCGCAGCAACTCGGCCAGGGTGGCCCGGACCTGCCGACCGGTCGCCGTCGGCAGCAGTTCCCGAGCCGACGGACCAGTCCCGGAAAACTTCTCGGTCCCGGAAGTCTGCTCGGTGCCGGAAGTCTGCTCGGTCCCGGAGGGCTGGTCGGTCCCGGAGGGCTGGTCGGTCCCGGAGGGCTGGTCGGTCCCGGAGGGCTGGCTCATCGGAGAACTCCTCCCGTCACCCGCTTGCGTGTCGCGGACCGCCACCCGACGGGGTGTCGTCGTCTCCGGGCCGTCCGCCCGGCGAGCACGCTCACCGCAGCACCGACGCCCGGTAGCCGGCGTCCTGCCGGACCAGGTCGGAATGGCTGCCCTCGGCCCGGACCGCGCCGTCGTCGAGCAGTACCACCCGGTCGGTGACCGCGAGCAGTGCCGGGCTGGCGGTCACCAGCAGCGTGGTCTGGCCCTGCCGGAGTTCCCGGAGCCCGGTCGCGATCCGGGCCTCGGTGGCCGCGTCGACGGCGGTGGTCGGGTCGTGCAGGACCAGTACCGCCGGCTCGGCGGCCAGGGCCCGGGCCAGCGCCACCCGTTGGCGCTGCCCGCCGGAGAGCGACCGTCCGCGTTCGGTGAGCGGCGTGTCGATGCCCTGCGGCAGGGCCCGGGCCACCTCGTCCACGTCGGCGGCGGTCAGCGCCCGGCGTACCTGCGCCTCGGCGGCGGCCGGCGTGCCGACGTTCTCCCGCAGGGTGCCCTCGAACAGGTCGGCGTCGTGCGGCGCGACCAGGATCGCGGCGCGCAGCCGCTCGGGGTCCAGGGTGTGCAGCCCGACCCCGTCCAGCTCGACGGTGCCGGCGTCCGGGTCGACGTCCCGGCCCAGGCAGCGCAGCAGGTCGTCGGCGGCGGCCGGATCGGTCGCCACGACGCCGAGCAGCTCGCCGGGTGCGGCGTGCAGGCTGACGTCGCGCAGCGTGCCGTGCCGGACGTCGCGCAGGTCGAGTCGACCGGAGACCGGGGTGCCGGGGGAGTCGTTCCCGGCGGGCGTCGCCGGAGGTGCGCCGAGTACCGAGGCGATCCGGTCGGCGGAGGCGCGACCCTGGGCGAACTCGGCGTTGACCCAGCCGAAGGTGGAGAGCGGTCCGAGTAGGAACAGGGCCAGGCCGACCGCCGCGACGAGCTGCCCGACGGTGAGGTCGCCCTGCGCCGCCAACCGGCCGCCGAGCAGACCGACGGCGGCCACGAAGAGTCCGGTGATGACGAGCAGGGTGCCGTCGTACCAGGCCTGGGCCTGGGCCGCCCGGACCGTGGCGGCCAGCGACTCCCGGCTGGTCCGCCGGTAGCGCTGGGCCGCCGCCGGTGCCGCGCCGAGACCCTTGAGTACCCGCAGGCCGGCGACCAGGTCGGCGGCCACCCCGGAGGCGTACGCCGCCCGCTCCTGCTCGGCGTGACTGCGCCGCTCCAACGGCCGGCCCAGCAGATGGGCCAGCCAGAGCAGCAGCGGTGCGCCGACCAGCACCAACAGGCCGAGTGGTACCGAGACCACCAGCAGGGCGACGCCGCCGACCAGCAGGCCGGTGAACGCCCCGATCCCGGCGGCGAGGGCCCGGTTCACCGTGCCGACCCGATCCGTGTCACCGGTCGCGGTGGCGACCAGTGCGCCGGGCAGCCGACCGGTCTCCGCCCCGCCCCGGTGGTCCAGGATCCGTCGGGTGAGGGAGAGCCGGAGCTGGTGCGCGGCCTGCTCGACGGCGCGTTCCCCGGTACGGGCGCTGAGCCGGAAACTGGTCGACAGCACTGCGAAGACCACGGCCAGTACGCCGATCCAGCCGATCAGGTCGACCAGGCCGCCCCGGCCGACGGCCCGGTCGATCACCACTCCGATCAGCACCGGTACGAGTGCCTCGCCGGCCTGGTGGCTGGCGCTGAGCCCGGCGCTGGCCAGTACCTGCCGGAGCTGGCCGGTGATGGCCCCGGTCAGTACCGTACGTGCCGTGGGACTGCCGGTCCGCACGCTGGTGCTCCTCGCTGGCGCGCTCGACGGTCGGTCGAACTGGATCGCCGGTCGGGTCGAAATTGAAGGTTAGGCTAACCTAAACCAGCACCGGCTGGCGAGCCCGTCCACCCATCCGTCTTCCACCGATCCGACTCCACCGGGGCGTCTGTCACCTGTCGCGGGCCCGGTCGCGGGGAAGTCCGGCTAGGCGAGGAGGATGGTAATCCCGATCACCGCGTCGAAGACGGCGCACCATTCGGAGAATCCGCGCGGGACCACCCGGTTGGCCCGGTGGTGGGCGTAGTCCCAGACCGAGTGGGCGAGCCAACCGGCGCCGACCAGATACCGGCCCAGGTCGTCCGGGGCGGCCACGGCGACACCGACCAGCAGCAGGTAGCCGGCCAGCCCGGCGAGTTGCAGCACGAGCATCCGTCGGTCGCCGAACTGTCGGCGTACCGCGCCGATGGCGAGGTAGCCGAGCGGGAGGATCAGGATCACCCAGGCGTCCAGCACGAGCGGGTCGCCCCAGTTGTCGATGGTGACCACCAGGGCCAGCCAGGTCGGCCAGCGACGCTTCAGCAGCCCGACCAGGCGTCGGGAGGTACCGCTGGCCGGGGCGGCGACGGTCGGGTCCGCCACCTGCCTGCGGGTCGGGTGCCACCCGGTGTACTCGTCCCGCCGGGCGAGCATCGCGACCAGCATGGCCGGCAGCATCAGCAGGTGCCCGGCCATCATCAGGAACTCCGCGTCCACCATCCCCAGCCGGTACGGCGGCAGGAAGATCAGGAACGGCAGGTACATCGCCGCGCCCATCTCGGCGACCGGGCGCCACCGGTGACCCCGGTGGCGCATCCAGAGAGTCATCCCCACCGTCATGTCGGTGGCCATCACCAGCACGGCGACGTCGGGGCGGTCGAGGACGCCGACCAGGCTGAGCCCGGTGACGGCGTCGAGCGCGCCGGCCAGCACCTGCCACACCGGGCCGAGCAGCAGCATTCCGGCGATCATCGCGATCGTCATCTCGGCGAGGTGCCGGAGGAAGTGACGGGTGGCGGCGCGGCGCGGATGCGTACCGGAGGAGCCGGCTCGGACCGGCGCGGTGCCGGCGGCTTCGTTCTCCCCGGCCGTGCCGGCGGCTTGGCTGTCTCCGGCGGTGCCGGAGGGTTCGTTGTCTGCGGCGGTGCCGGAGGGGTCGCTGGTCCCGGGGCTGCCGGCAGGTTCGGTGGTTCCGGCGGTGCCGGCGGGTCGGGTGTTCCGGGCGGTGCTGTCCCGCGTCGTCGGTGTCATGGCTCCAGGCTGTCGGCGCCGCCGGCCAACCGGCAGGCTCGCGCCGCACGGTTTAGCCATGCGGATCTCATGGCTGAACCGTGCGGCGCGGCCGGACAGCGGGTACGCCGGCCCGGGCGACCGGGCCGGCGTCGCGGTCAGGGCCGACGGGCAGTGGCGTACGCCGCGGCGCCGATCAGCTCCAGCGACACCTGGAGCCGGGACAGGCTGATGTTCTTCTCGATGGTGTCCTCGGGGCTGTGGTACGGCGGCTCCAGCAGTGCCGGAGACTCCTCACCTCGCCAGGAGAAGTTGGCGCTGGCGATGCCGACCTCCTGGAAGGACTGGTGGTCGCTGGAGCCGCGCAGCGTCACCGGCGAGATCCGGGGCTGGTAGCCGAGCCGGGTCGCGGCGGCGGTCACCTCGTCGGTGGCCCGGTTCGCCAGCCCGTCGAAGGAGAGCAGCCAGTAGCGAGTCGCCGGATCCCAGCTCGTGGCCACCATGTCGTTCTGGTAGACGGCGACGATCCGGTCCCGCTCGGCCTGCGGCAGTTGGGCGACGTAGTAGCGGGAACCGATCAGCCCCTGCTCCTCCGAGCCCCACAGTCCGAACCGGACGGTCGCGTCGACCGGCAGGCTCCGCAGCACCCGGGCCAGTTCGAGGCAGAGCACCGTACCCGAGCCGTCGTCGTTGGCGCCCGGTGCGCCGATCACGGTGTCGTAGTGCGCGCTCACCATCACCACCGGGCTGTTCGGCCCGGCCCAGCGCGGCGCCCGCTCGGCCAGCACGTTGTGCGAGGTGAGCCCCCGGTGCGCCGAGGTGGCGACGGTGAGGGTCAGCGGACGGTGGGCGAGTCGCTCCCGCAGCCGGTGCTTCTGTGCCTGGGCGACACCGACCACCGGGATCGGCACCGGGGTGGTGGCCGAGCCGGGGAGGGTGGGCGCGAATGCCTGCGCCCGGCGGGGCTCGACGAGGTCGGCCGGGAGGAAGACCACCGCCGCCGCCTGCTTTGCCACGGCGGTGGCGACCAGGGCCTCGCGCTGTGCCGCGACGTAGTCGACGAGTACGACCTTGCCGGCCACGTCCGCCGGGTAGTTCTCCGGCGCTCCGGCGCCGACGTCCACCACCCGAGCGGTGACCCTGGTGTCGAGCGCTGCGTGCGGCGATGCCCCGACCTGCCAGTTCAGGTCGTCGGGCAGGCCGGGGCGGGAGCTGAGCTGGCCGAGGAACTTGTCGGCGACGGGGAACGGCTGGAGGCTCGTCCGGTAGCCGAGGTCGTCGAGTTCGTCGGCGAGGTAGCGGGCGGCGGTCCGCTCCGAGGAGGTGCCGCCGATGCGGGGACCGATCTTCTCGGAGAGGTGCCGCAGGTGTGCCAGGGCCCGCTTGGCGGAGACCCGGCCGGCGACCAGCCGGTCGTGCACGCCGAGGTTCGGCGGGCGTACGGCGCCGGGACGCTGGTCGGTCACCGCCCAGGCCGGCGTGGCGGTGGCGAGGGCGGCGGCGCCGCCCAGGCCGAGCGCGAGCGCCCGGCGTCGGGTCACCGGGGACTTCGCGGGGCGCTCGTCCGGGTTGCCGGCGGCGGGGAAGTCGGCACGACTATCCAATGTGGTCCTCCTGGTTGCGTCGGTCCGGGCCGACATCACCGGCGCGGACCGCGGGGTGGGTCACCGTCGAGGGAAACGTGGTCACGGTGCGGGAACTCGGGATTACGGTGCAGTGAATGTAGCCCCGGCCCATGATCGAATTCAAGATCGATTTCTGGCCACGGTGCCCCGGGCCGGATCGACGGATCGGTCACCCGTCCGCGTCGAGATCGTCCTCGGCGCACACTCCCGCGTCCAGGTAGGAGTCGACGAGCGGGGTCGGGGCGCCGGCCTCGAGCAACAGGTCGACGGCGGTGATGGCATACCAGTTGTCGGCGACGGCGTGCATGGCCGCGGCCTGGGCGAGCAGGTCGGGATCGGCGGCGAGATCGGCGAGTTCGGCAAGGGCGGTTGCCCGGTCCAGACCCTCGCGGTAACCGCCGGCGTAGTCGGTCGCGATCCGGTGCACCCGGGCGAGGACGAGTCGGCGGTCGGTGGGCTGGCGGGCGGCGAGGCGGGCGTAGCCGCCAGCCTGGTCTCGGCTGTCGTACACCTCGATATTCTATCGTACATGTGTTCGAATCGTGCGCTCGGGGCGATCGACGTACCGTCCCTGTCCACAGTGCTCGGACGGTGCCGAGCCGCAGGTCAGCGCCGTTGGCGCAGCCGGTCGACCAGTTCGGCGCAGCGGTCGATCGCGGCGGTGCCGTCCGTCGCGGCGACCTGAAGGGCGAGCACGTCCGGGCGGAGCCGATCGAGCAGCCGGGCACAGAAGTCGAAGAGTTGCCGGGGCTCGGCGACCCGGCGGTAGCCGGCCAGGATCCGCTCCCGACCCAGCCGGTCGGCCCGCTGCCGCAGACGGGTCGGGCTGGACGCGACCAGGCGACCCGGCGTACGCAGGCCGCGCCAGGGCCGCAGGGCACGCATCGCCTCGTCGTCGCTGTCGGCCAGTACGACGAAGCTGGTCAGCACGACCCTCGGTGGCGTACGCCCCGCCGCCGCTGCCGCCGCCCGGGCCACGTCCACCACCTCCCGGCCGGTGCGTTCGGGGTCCTTGACCGAGCTGAGCACCCCGTCGGCGAGCCGGCCTGCGGTGGCCGCCGAGCGGGGACCGGCCGCCGCCAGGTGCACCGGCACCCGGGTCAGCGGCGGACTGTGTAACCGCATCGACGAGACGGGGTAGTACGCCCCGTCCGGCTGCCGTACCGTCTCGCCGGCCAGCAGGGGCCGGAGCAGGCCGAGCGCCTCGGTCATCCGGGCCAGCCGCTCGGGGTACCCGGGAAATCGGCCCAGCGGTGCCTCGTTGATGCCCTCCCCGGTGCCGACTCCGAGTTCGAACCGGCCTCCGGAGAGCCGGTCGAGGGTGGCGGCGGCCTGCGCGACCAGCACGGGATGTTGGCGGAACAGCGGGCAGGCCACTGCGGAGACCAGGGTGGCGCGCCGGGTCGACGCGGCGATCGCGCCGAGCGTGGCCCAGCCGTACCCGGCCGCCCCGGCGTCGTCCACCCAGGGCTGGAGGTGGTCGGAGACGAGTATCGCGTCGAAGCCGGCCTGTTCGGCCCGGCACGCCTGGGTCACCAGCGACTCGGGCTGCCACTCTTCGTGCCCGAGGAACCAACCGAACCGGGTCACCGGGCTTCCTCTCTCGCTGGTGCCGCCGGGGTATCCGACAGTGCCGGCCCGCCCGCTGTCCCGACCGGCCCTGCCGC
>NZ_BONW01000009.1 GCF_016862915.1 Plantactinospora endophytica
TGGCGGTGGCTAACGCACAGCCCTGCCGGTGGCCTGCGCGTGGCGCCGACCAGCCCTGCCGGTGGCCCGCGCGTGGCACCGACGGGCCCCGCCGCCGGTGGTCGAACCGGTGACGGGACGGACCGGACGGCCGGGGTCGAAAGCCGGGCGGAAACCATATCATCATCGATGTAAGGACCTCGGTGAGCGGCGCGTCCGCGCGGTGCACCGGTCGGGTACGGCGGCCGGTTCGGCAGCCGTCCATCATGACGCCACCATTGATCGACGCACGTTCCGGGAGCACATCATGAGATCCCATCGCCGCGACCCCGGAAGGCCCACGCTGAGCGAGGTCGCGGCGCGGGCGGGCGTCGGGCGTGGCACCGCATCCCGGGTGGTCAACAACTCCTCACAGGTCAGTCCGACGGTCCGGGCCGCCGTGTGGGCGGCCGTCCGAGAACTCGGGTACGTGCCGAACCGCGCCGCCCGAGCCCTGGTCACGCAGCGGACCGACTCGGTGGCGCTGGTCATCTCCGAGTCCGGCGAGCGGGCGTTCGGCGAGCCGTTCTTCGCCGGCATCGCCCGGGGAGTCAGCGCCGGACTGGCCGACACCCCGTTGCAACTGTGGCTGTCCTGGATCCAGTCGCCCGGCGGCGGTGAGAAGATGGAGCACCAGCTCACCGACCAGCACGTCGACGGGGTGATGCTGATCTCCCTGCACGACGCGGATCCGTTGCCGGGACTGCTGATGGAACGCGGCCTGCCGACCGTCATCGGTGGACGGCCGGCCCGGATGCTCAACCCGGACGCCCAGCCCGCGTACTTCGTGGACGTGGACAACGCGGGCGGCGCCCGGCAGGCGGTCGAGTACCTGATCGGGATCGGCCGTCGCACGGTGGCCACCGTCGCCGGGCCGCAGGACATGGGCGCCGGAGTGACCCGACTGGCCGGCTACCGCCAGGCGCTCGCCGCACACGGTCGGCCGGTCTCCGAGGACCTCATCGAGTACGGCGACTTCAGCGCCGACAGCGGCCTCGACGCGATGCGCCGGCTGTTGGCCCGGCGCCCCGACCTGGACGCCGTCTTCGCCGCCTCGGACCTGATGGCGCTCGGGGCGATGCAGGTGCTGCACGAGGCCGGCCGGCGCATCCCGGCCGACGTGGCGGTGGTCGGTTACGAGGACTCCTCGCTGGCGCTGCACGCCAATCCGCCGCTGACCTCGGTGCACCAGCCGGTCATCACGATGGGCCGGGAGATGGCCCGGCTGCTGGTCGCGCAGATCAGTGGCGTCGAGATCCCCTCGCCGGCCATCTTCCTGGACACCCACCTGGTACGCCGCAGGTCCGCCTGAACCGACCGCCCCGGCTCCTCCGGCGGTACGAGCGGATCAGCCGCCCGTACGCGGAAATCGTCCGGCCCGTAGGCGAAATCGTCCGGCCCGTACGCGGAGAGATCGTCCGGCACGACCCGGACGGGATTCCCTGCCTGGCGCCCGAGGTGGTGTTGCCGCAGTATGCCGGTCCGCCGTGACGTGCCGCCGGCCGTGCGGTGGTGGCCGCACGGCCGGCGAGGAGACGCTCGGTTCGGTCAGCCGGCGGTGCAGGACCTGACCTGCGGTCGGGCGCTGGAGTTGCCGTTCATCATGGTGGTGAAGCCGAAGGTGTTGCCGCTGCCGTTGGAGCGCATCGTCAGCACGGTGTTGTTGCTGCTCAGGCTGGCACTGCCGCTCCAGGTGGTGCTGATCGACTGCGGTGAGGTGACGGCCACCACCACGGTCCAACTGCTGGCGCCGCTGACCGTCACCGAGGTGTTGTAGCGGTCGCCCCAGACCGTGCCGGCGGTCACCGAGGTCGTGCAGCCACCGCCACCCGGCGGCGGGGTGGTCGGGTTGCCGCCGGGCGGGGTGGTGGGGTTGCCGCCGGGCGGGTTGCCGTTGTTCAGCGCGGTGAGCACCGCGTCGTACGCCGCCTTCTTCTGGCCGCTGCCGTTGAACAGCAGCGGGCTCTCGCCCGAGCGCCACGAGTCCGAGTCGCGGATGCCCCACACGGTGATGCCCCTGCACCGGGACACCGCGAGGCAGTCGTTGGTCACGTTGCGGTACGCGTCGGACGGCGCGTTGCGGATGTCCAGCTCGGTGATGTGTACGTCGACACCGAGGGCGGCGAAGCTGGACAGGGTGGTGCGGTAGTTGCTCGGGTAGTTGGAGCCGCCGGTGAAGTGGGACTGGAGGCCGACGCAGTCGATCGGTACGCCACGGGACCTGAAGTCCTGGACCATCCGGTAGACGGCCTGGGTCTTGGCGTCGCTCCAGTTGTCGATGTTGTAGTCGTTGTAGCAGAGCTGGGCGTTCGGATCGGCGGCGTCGGCGGCCCGGAAGGCGGCCTCGATCCAGTCGTTGCCGGTGCGCTGGAGGTTGGAGTCGCGGCGGGCGCCGCTGCTGCCGTCGGCGAACGCCTCGTTGACCACGTCCCACCAGGCGACCTGGCCCCGGAAGTGGGTGGCGACCTGGGTGACGTGGTTGAGCATGGCGGAACGCAGCGCGCTGCCGGACATGTTCTGCATCCAGCCGGGCTGTTGTGAGTGCCAGGCCAGGGTGTGTCCGCGTACCTGCATGCCGCGGCTGCGGGCGTGCTGCACGATCCGGTCCGCGTTGCCGTACGAGAACTGGCCCTGCTGCGGCTCGGTCGCGTCGATCTTCATTTCGTTCTCGGGCGTCACCTGGTTGAACTCGCGGTTCAGGATCGTGGTGTACGCGCTGTCGCCGAGCCTGCTCGCCGCCACGGCGGTGCCGAAGTAGCGCCCGCCCCGCTCTGCGGCGGAGGCGCCGAGGGTGCTCGCGGCGCTGGCGGTGCTGGGCAGTACGACGGCACCGACGGTCGCGAGGATGCCGACCGCGCCGACGACGAGCGCGAACCGGGTGCGGAACCGCGTTCTCGGGTCTCTGGCGCCGCCGGTGGAGTTCCTGATCATCTCTGCCCCTTCTGGCGGATGGCCGGACGGGCGCAGGGTGGTGGGCCGTCCGGACGTCACGGTGTGGAACGGTCGAGGGACCACCGATCCGCCGGATTCGAGCGGTGCCGGACGGGATGGCGTCAATCGACCTGAATGGATGCATAGTCTCGCATCGGAGATCGTCGAGGGTCAACAGGTTCCGGAAACGTTCCGGCGTCCTTCGGCTCCCGAACAGATTCGGGCCTAGCTCCTGATCTGCGGATTCGAGAACCCCAACGGCGTGGAGCGGTGTCGTTCCGGACCAGCGCCGCTCGCTGCGGGACGTGGAGTTCCGAAAGTTTTCGAGGATGACCCCTGAGTCCGAAGCGCGCCGGCATCGGTGTCACCGGGGCCGGTGCCCCGCCCGTGCCGCCACCACCGTGCTCCGGGCCGCCGCCGCCACGACCACCAGCGTGCCCAGGGCGGAGAGCGCCAGCGGGCCCAGTACCCAGCCGAGCGGGGCGAGCGCGACCAGTACGGCGACCGCGACGAGGTAGGTGACGGACCAGATGCCGAGGATCGCCCGCTTGAACAGCAGGAAACCGGTCAGGAACAGCACCGGGCCGCCCAGCGCGGTGGCGACCACGGCCGGATCGGCCGTACCGGTCGGATGGTGCAGCGTGAGGTCGTCCCCGACCGCGGTGACGATGACGCCGGCCACCATCGGAATGTGCAGGTAGGTGTACGCCGACCGGCCGAGCCGGCCCGGCTCCTCCGCCTCGACGATCGCGTTCCGGGCCGCCTCGGCGCTGCGGTCGAAATAGATCCACCACAGCGCCACGCTGCCGACGAAGGCGGTGGCCAGGGCGGCGAGGGTGCTCCAGTCCCGGCGGAGTTCGCCGAAGACCGTGCCGGTGACCAGGATGGACTCGCCGAGCGCGATGATCACGAAGAGCCGGGCCCGCTCGGCCATGTGCGCCCCGTTGATCGCCCATTCCACCGGGGTGGACCGGCCCATCGTCGGTACCCAGAAACCGCAGGCCGCCGCCGAGGTGTCGATCGCCACCGCCGTGGCCCAGAGGCCCAGCCGAACCGGGCCGGAGACGAATCCGCCGGCCAGCCAGAGCGGCGCGGAGGCCGTCCGCCAGGCCAGCAGCCGCTGGAAGTTGCGGTGCAGGTCGGACCGGCGGGCCAGGGCCGAGGCGACGAAGAGCGAGCGGCCCACCGACAGTGCCACGTACGCCACGGCGAACCAGAGCCCGTGCTGCCCGTACGCGTCGGGCAGCGCCGAGGACATCACCAGGCTGATCCCCATCAGCGCGATCAGCAGTACCCGTACCCGGGGCTGGTCCGGGTCGAACCAGTTGGTGATCCAGGCGGTGTCGACCCAGGCCCACCAGACGGCCAGGACCAGTACCGCGGCCCCGATGGCGCCGGCCGGATCCAACCGGTGCAGCAGCAACTCGGTCACCTGGGTCACGGCCAGCACGTAGACCACGTCGAAGAAGAGCTCGATGGTGGTGACCCGGCCGTCCTCCGGCCCGCGCAGCACGTCCGGTCGGCCGCCAGGGCTGGTCAACCTGCCTCCACCGGAATCGTTCGGCCCGCCGATAACGGGGCCAAGCGGATAACGAGGGATAATCAACATCTTATCGCCGACCAATGCTGTAATACCCGGTATCAGGCGAGCGACGTGCACCGGACGGAAGCCCGTCCTGCGGCCGAGTCGACCGGTGGCGTCGGGGCGCAGGCGTCGGGGTCGTTTGCGGGCCGGTCCGGACGGGGATGCGAAGCACTCGCCGGAGGGCGTGCGTCAGCTCTCGTGACACCGAGACTCCCGATGTCGGCACACGACGGGGGAGGCCCCAGCGGAGGAGAGATGCCCGTACTTGCCAAGAAGGTCCTGACCTGGCTTTTCGTGGGTTTCCTGATCTTCTTCGTCGCGTTCCGGCCGGACGGTGCCGCCGACCTGGTCGAGACGATCGGGGCGGTGCTGATGGCGATCGCTCAGGGGATCGGCGACTTCCTGACCCGCCTGATGGCCTGAACCTCCTGAGCCGCCCGACGGCCCGACCCGTGCCCGGGCCGGGCGAACCCGGGCCGTCGGAGGCGGGATGGTGATAAGTACATCAGTTTGATTTAGAATGGTCCTTCAGCCGACCCCTGGAGGACGTCCCCGTGGCGGAAGCGATTGCCCTACCGTCCTCCGCGACGGCGATCGGCGTGCCGCCCCGGCGGCCCTGGCGGCCCGGGTGGCTACAGAAGCCTCGGAGGCCCCGGAGGAGCGCCGTGCCGGTCCGGCAGGTCGCGTGAAGCGGGGATCCGCCCGGCCGGGCGCGTGGCCCGGGACGGTTGCCGTCCGGCTACGCTCAAGGCACCCCAGACCCGAGCCGGGAGAACGGGCGTGACGATCGACCAACCGACTGTTCGGCGCGGGACCAATCTTCCCCGGGTGGGTGACTTCAACGAGTCGGTCGTGCTCGACGCGATCCGGCGCGCACCCGACGGGTTGAGCCGGGTCGAACTCGCCGCCGCCACCGGCCTGTCGGCGCAGACCGTCTCCAACATCTGCCGCCGGCTGCTCGACCGTGGGCTGGTGGTCGAGGCGGGCAAGAAGGGCGGGCGGGTCGGCAAGCCCCGCACGGTGCTACAGGTGAGCCCGGGCGGCAGCTTCGCGATCGGCGTACACCTCGATCCGGCCGTGGTGACCTATGTGGTGCTCGACCTGATCGGCGGGGTGGTGCACAGCATGCGGCAGCCGACGCCGCAGGTCGTGGACCAGGCCGAGACGCTGGCCGACATGAGTACGGCGGTGCAACGGCTGGTCGACGAGTCCGGCATCCCGCGCGAACGCATCCTGGGGCTGGGCGTCGCCGTGCCCGGGCCGATCGACCCGGTGGCCGGTGCGGTGGTCGAGCCGCCGCAGTTGGCCGGCTGGGAACGGGTTCCACTGCGGGACCAACTGTCGCTGGCCACCGGGTGGCCGGTGGTGATGGACAAGGACGTCATCGCGGCGGCCATCGCCGAACGGTGGGCGGGCGCCGCCGTACACTCCGGGAACTTCCTCTTCTTTTACCTCGGCACCGGCTCCGGGATGGGCGTGGTGGTCAACGACGTCGTCCTGCGTGGAGTCTCGGGCAACGCGGGCGAGATCGGCGGGCTGGACGCCAACTGCACGACGTACGCGCTGGTCGAGGAGGCGATCGAGCGGGGCGTACTGGGCCGGGAGAAGGCGCCGGTCGGGCCCGGCGAGGCGGAGCGGAGCCTGCTCGACCTCGTGGCGCTCGCCGATGCCGGTGACTCCAGCGCGCGGAGCATCATCGACGGCTGGGCCCGCCGGGTGGGGCTCGGGGTGAGCGCCGCCGCCACGCTGGTCGACTCGGAACTGATCGTCTTCGGCGGCCCGATCTGGCCGCACCTGGGCCGGCTCTTCCTGCCGGTGATCAACCCCATCGTCGCCGCGTCGCCGTTCGTCGGGAAGATGCACGAGACGGCGGTCACCGGTACGGCCCTCGGCGACGACGTGGGCGCGGTCGGCGCCGCCTGCCTCGTACTCGACCAGACGCTGTCGGCCCGCCCCCAGTCCCTGCTGCTCGCGTAGCCGTTCCCGGCCTGTTCCATGCGCCGGCCGGACGGGCCGGGACCGCTCGGGTCACGCCGGACGGGACGCTCGGGTCACGTCGGACCGGGCGCTCGGGTCACGCCGGACCGGGCGCTCGGGTCACGGGCGGTGTGCGCTGCCGTCGGTGGCCCGCAGCAGGGCCCAGCGGTCGTGCTCCAGCGGGGCGGTGACCGGGTACCGGCGGGCCGCCACCTCGTCGAAGTCGACGCCCAGGCCGGGCGCTCCGGACGGATGGAACCGGCCGGCGACCGGCACCGGAGCACCGGGGAAGACCTCCCGGGTGGCGTCTCGGAAGGTCGCCGCCTCCTGCACCCCGAACGCGGGGGAGGAGACGTCGAGGGCGACGTTCGCCGCCTGCCCGACCGGGCTCACGTCGCCCGGCCCGTGCGGCGCGGTGCGTACCCCGAACAGCTCGCACGCGGCGACCAGCTTGCGGGTCGGGGTCAGCCCGCCAAGAGTGGGGATCCGGATCCGGGCATAGTCGATCACCCGCTGCTCCAGCAGCGGAAGGTACTGGGTGACGTCCGCGTAGAGTTCGCCGACGGCCAGCGGGGTGCTGCCGGCCGCGCGCAGCCCGGGGAAGTGCGCGGCGTCCTCCGGTGCCAGCGCGTCCTCCAGGAAGTAGAGTCCGGCGTCCTCGACGGCCCGGACGAACTGCCGGGCCTGGGCCGGCGTCAGCCGTTCGTGCACGTCGTGCAGCAGTTCGACGTCCGCGCCGACCTGCTCACGGATCCGGACCAGCGCCGGGGGCACGTGCCGCAGGTAGGCCAGGCTGTCCCAGGACTCCCGCCGCAGCCGCCGGTCCGCGGCCTGCCGCTCGTCGGTGGGCGCCGTACCGTAGGTGTCCGTTCCGGGTACCGCCACCTGCACCCGGACGTGTCGGTACCCGCGCTCGCGGGCGGCGAGCACCAGCTCCACCACCTGGCCGACGTCCGCCCCGTCGACGTGGGTGTACGCCTCCGCGTACTCCCGGGCCCGGCCGCCGAGCAGTTGGTGCAGGGGGAGGCCGGCCACCTTGCCCTTGATGTCCCAGAGCGCGACGTCGACCGAGGCGAGCGCGTTGTTGGCGATCGAGCCGCCACGCCAGTAACCGCTGTTCAGCAGCAGCCGGTGCAGGTCCTCGATGTCCGCCGGGTCCCGGCCGAGCAGCATCGGACCGAGGTAGTCGTCGACGACGGACCGGATGGCGAGGGTCCGCTGTGGATCGCTGGCGCAGCCGAGGCCGTACAGTCCGGGCTGGTCGGTCTCGACCCGGGTGATGACGTACGGGCAGCCCTGCGGGGCGCAGAGGAAGGTGCGTACCCGGGTGACCCGGACGCCGCCGGGCGCGGTCCACGGTGCGGGGGCGAGGACCGGCGCCTCGTCCGGTGCGTGGGCTGGCGTCCGGGCCGGCGTCTGGACCGGGGATTCCGCTGGCGGAGGCGCTGGCATCGGGGTGCCCTCTTTCGGCTGACGGACGGACTCGACGACGTGTTGACACTATATATCAAATTGATTTACGTTCTGTTTCGTCGGCGCGACCAGCAAGCCCCCCTGACCAGCAACCCCACCATAGGGATGGAAGAGGCGCAGCGTGAACCGATACTTACCTCGATCAGCCCGCACCTACCTCGCACTCGCCACGATCCTCGCGCTCACCGGCGCCGTCACCGGCTGCGGCCCGGGTGGCGGCGGCGACTCGGGCGACGGAAAGAACCTGACGATGTGGACGTTCAAGCAGTCCCACGTCGCGGCGCTACAGAAGGCCGCCGAAAGCTTCAAGCAGAAGACCGGGATCGGCGTGACCGTCGAGGCGATCACCCCGGACGACGCCTTCATCGCCCGGACCCAGGCCGCCGCGCAGACCCGGAGCCTGCCCGACGTCTTCGAGGTGCACACCAACGGCGACGACTTCACCTTCGGTGCGGCCGGTCTGCTGGAGGACCTCACCGAGGAGGCCACCTGGACCGACCGCTACCTGCCGTCGGTGGCGGCCGAGGGGACCGTCACCGAGCGGTACTTCAAGCAGTCCCAGGAGAAGGGTGCCAAGAGCGCGGGCATCAAGCTCAACCAGCGGTTCAGCGTACCGCTGACGATCGGCACCTTCGGGATCGTCTACGCGAACAAGGAGCGGCTGACGGCGGCCGGCATCACCGAGTCGCCGAAGACCTGGGAGGACTTCGTCGCCGCCCTCGCGGCGGTGCAGAAGGCGCGACCGCAGGACGGCGGGCTGAGCATCGGCTTCCAGGCGCCGACCACCGGCATGGAGTGGCTGATGCAGCCGATGGCGTACGGCAAGCTGGGCAAGGCCGGCTTCACCGGACTCTTCTCCAACGACCCGGCCCGGAACTGGACCTCGGCCAACGGCCGCTCCGTGCTGGACAGCTACAACCAGGTGACGCCGTACTGGATGCCGGGCACCCAGACGCTGACCATCGACGACGCGGACCTGGCGTTCGCACAGGGCCGCTCCTCGTTCGTCGTCGGCGGCACCTTCACGCTGGCGTTCCTGTCCCAGAACGGGATGAACACGGAGAACATCGTGACCTTCCCGGTGCCCTCGCCGAAGGGCGGCGCCGTACCGGAGTTGAGCCTGGCGCCGTTCGCCCTGACCGGGCTGTCGGTCTCCGCGACGACGAAGAACAAGGACGGCGCGGTCAAGTGGCTGGAGCACCTGGCCCAGACCGACGTGGCCAGCCAGTTCGCCAAGGACGCCCTGGACATCCCGCCGGTCGACCTCGGCGGCGACCCGACCGGCAACCTGGGCCCGGTGCTCGGCGCGATGATCGGCTCGTTCGGCTCCGGCGCCGACGCGTACAACCCGGGTGACACCACGCACCAGCCGCCGTCGTACGACGCGGCGGTGGTGGCCCGGTCGCTGATGGAGCTGACCCCGTTGAAGAAGGCCGACGTGCCGACTGCGGCGGCCGGGGTCCAGAAGATCATCGACGGTTACTGGTCAGGGAAATGACCACCGACGTTCCCACGTCGCTCGGTGCGGCCACGGTCACCCGTGGCCGCACCGGCCGGGGTCGCGGGCACCGGCGGCGTTACCAGGGGCGGGAGGTTGCCTGGGCGTACGCCTTCGTCGCCCCGGCCATCGTGCTCTTCGCCGTGATGGGCGTCTACACGCTCTTCTGGGGGCTGCAACTCTCCTTCGTGCAGTGGAACGGGCTCACCCCGACCTGGCTCTGGGTCGGCCTGCGCAACTACACCGACCTGCTCTGGGCCAGCCCGGTCTTCTCCCCACCGGTACGCGCCGCCGCGCTGAACACCGTCTGGGTAATGATCGCGGCACCGCTGCTCACCGTCGCGATCTCGTTCCCGCTGGCCCTGGCGCTCAACCGGGCCCGCCGGTTCGTCGGGCTGCTCCGCTCGGTCTACTTCGTCCCGTACATCACCACCGGCATCGCGGTCTATCTCGCCTGGCAGTACGTGCTGGAGCCGAACGGGGCGATCAACACGCTGCTCGGCGCGCTCGGGCTCGGCTCGCTGTCCCAGCCGCAGGGCTGGCTCGGCAACCCGGACACCGCGCTGCCCACGCTGATCGTGATCATGGTCTGGTCCGCCGTACCGGTCGCCACGCTGCTCTACCTGACCGGATTGCAGACCATCGACCCCGCGCTGACCGAGGCCGCCCAGATCGACGGCGCGAGCTGGTGGCGGGTGAACCTCAGCGTGGTCTGGCCACTGCTGCGCGGCATCACCGCAGTGATTCTGCTGCTCAACCTGCGGGACGCGCTACAGGGCTTCCAGATTTTCCTGATCATGACCGACGGCGGTCCGGGCGACCACACCAACGTGCTCGGTCTACAGACCTACCGGCTCGCGTTCCAGTCGGAACTCGCCCCGACGCTGGGTCTGGCCAGTGCACTGGGCTGGATGCTCTTCGTCGCCGCCGTGGTGGTGGCGTTCGTCAACCTGCGCGTCACCCGGGAGCGGTGATGGCTATCCGTACCGCGCCGGCCGCGACCGAGGCCACCGCTCCGCCCACCGCCGTACCGCGCCGAGCGCGCCGCTGGCCGGCCCGGGTCGTCCTCGCCCGCACGGTCATCGGCCTGCTGCTCGCCGGGTACGCCGTGGTCAGCCTCTATCCGTTCCTCTGGATGGTCTCGGCGGCCTTCAAGACCCAGCAGGAGGTCATCGCGGGCGGTCACCTCGTCCCGCGCGACCCGACGCTGAGCACCCTGGTCGACACCTGGAACCGGCTGCACTTCTTCGACTACTTCGTGAACAGTCTCAAGGTCACCGGGGCCACCACGATCGGCGTGGTGGTGATCTACTCCGCCGCCTCGTACGCCTTCGCCGCGCTGCACTTCCCCGGCCGCCGCGCGCTGTACCGGCTCTTCGTCGCGCTGCTATTCGTACCCGGCGTCGTCACGCTGCTCCCGGTCGTCCTGCTGGAGAACCGCCTCGCGATCCTCGGTACGCACCTCGGACTGGTCCTGCCGTTCGTCAACGGCACCGCCCCGTTCGCCGTACTGCTGCTGACCAACGCGTTCCGGGCGGTGCCGTCCGAACTGCGCGACTCGGCCCGGGTCGACGGTGCCGGCGAGCTGCGCATCTTCACCCGGGTGTACCTGCCGCTGGCCCGCCCGGCGCTGGTCACGATCGCGCTGCTGACCGCGATCCCGACCTGGAACGAGTACCTGCTGACCCGGGTCTCGCTCAACGACCCCGCCACCTACACCCTGCCGATCGCGCTCCAGGCGCTGAAGTCGTCACAGGTGGTGCAGTACAACTCGCTGATGGCCGGTGCGCTGATCGTGGTCATCCCGGTGATCATTCTCTTCCTCGCCGCCCAGCGGTACTTCGTGAACGGCCTCACCGGGGCGATCAAGGGCTGACCGGGAAGTAGGGAGAGCGAACATGTCCCAACAGGGGACCGGAGGATGGCGTCCGGACGCCGACGCGGTGGTGCTGGTCACCGGCGCGGCCGGGGTGATCGGCAACGTCGTCGTGCCGTACCTGGCCGACTCGGGGCTGCGGGTGGTGGCGGTGGACCGGGCGCCGTTCGCCAGCCCCAAGGCCGAGCGGGTGCTGGTCGGCGACGTACTGGACCGGGACTTCGTGGCGGAGAGCCTGCGTCCGTTCGGAGGACCGGTCGACGCCGTCGTGCACCTCGCCGCGATCCCCGCACCGGGGCAGGTGCCCGAGGACGAGACCCTGGCGCAGAACGTCCGGGGCGCCTACCTCGTCCTCGACGGTGCCGGCCGGGCCGGCGTACGCTGCGCGGTCGCGGCGTCCAGCGTCGCCGCGTACGGGTACGCCTGGGCGGAGCGGGACCTGTCCCCGCCGTACGTGCCGGTGGACGAGGCGCAGCCGTCGGTGGCGATCGACTCGTACGGGCTGTCGAAGACGATGACCGAGCAGGTCGGCGCGTTCGCCACCCGGCGGTGGGGGATGCCGACGATTCTGCTGCGCTTTCCGTTCGTCGGCGACGGCGACCGGCTGGCCGGCCACCTGGCCCGGATCCGTGGCGACGTGGCTGTCAACCGGCGGGAGCTGTGGAGCTGGCTCGACACCCGGGACGCGGCCCGGGCCGTGCACGCCGCGCTGACCTCGGGGCTGACCGGGCACCACGTCTTCAACGTCGCCGCGCCGGACACCTCGACGACGGTGCCCACGGCCGAGCTGCTGACCCGGTTCCATCCGGACACCCGGGTCCGGGCGCCGCTCGGCGGCGTCGACTCCCCGTTGGACAGTTCCGCCGCGCGCCGGCTGCTCGGCTTCGAGACCCGCCACGGCTGGCGGGACGCCGACCCGACCGACTGACCCTCCGGGTGGGTCGACCCGTCGACAGCTACTCGCCGACAGCCAGCCCGGCGGCCCAAAGATGCTCCACGTGGGCGGCGTACTGGTCGAACAGGCGCCGTCCATCCGTCGTCTTCGCATCGGCGATCGCCGCGCACAGCGCGTCGTTCGGCATAGCTCTCACCCCAGATCCGTGCCGGTCGGCCACGCCGGCAAGCAGCGGCGATCTCCGGACCGATCAGCGGTGTACCGTCCAAGATGGCGGCCCGCCGGAGCAGCGGCCGGCAGCCCGCCGCCCCGACCGCTACCTGGGGGGAGAGGCACCGTGCGCGACTGGATCGGCTTGCGCGTCGCGTCGTGGCGCGACATCGCCGGAATGACCCAGCAGGAGCTGGCTGACCGGGTAGGCGTCAGCCACGCCTACATCTCGATGATCGAGAACGGTCGGCGTGCGGTCACGAAACGGGCCCTCATCATCGCCTTGGCGTCGGCGCTCGGCATACGTGTCGAAGACCTCACCGCCCAGCCTCGCCGACCACGTGATCGGGCCGAACTCGCGGCGTACTCAGCAGCTCCGGGCATCCGTCGGGCGCTTGACGACGACCCCGACGGACCGATACCCGACCCCGACGATGTCGCGCGGCGGCTGAACGAGGCGGGCCGAGCCCGGATGGCGTGCGACTACACCACCATGGCCGGCCTGCTCCCGGATCTCGTCGCGCAGACCCGCCTGCTCGCGACCGCACCGGCCACCGAGCGCGCCGGCCTGGCGATGTTCGTCCGGGTGGCGTTCTACGCCGCGACCGGGCTCAAGTCGATGGGCCACATCGACCTGTCGATGCGGCTCGCCGAGCGAGCCCAGATCGCTGCGGTGCAACTCGGCGAGCCGGACGAGACGGCGGCGGCCACATTCGCCCTCGCCCAGGTGGCGCTCACGGGAGGGGCGCAGCGCCGCTCGCTGTCCACCGCGACCGCTGCCGCCCACGCTCTCGGCGATACCCACACCGGCGACCTGGCCACGTGGTACGGCATGTTGCACCTACACGCGTCGATCTCGGCGGCGTCGCTCGGTCGCGCCGACGACGCGGCAACGCACTACGCCGAGGCGCGGACCGCGCTGCCGCGCGCGAACGGGCCGGACCGGTGGCGGATGGAGTTCACTCCCGCGAACGTCGCGACGTGGCGGGTTGCGATCGCACTGGAGAACGGCGAGCCGGAGCGGGCACCCGAGTACGCGCGCCGGGTCGACCGGTCGGCATTGCGGAACGTCCAGCGTCGGACTCGGTTGCACATCGACGCCGGCCGGGGCTTGTTCCTGGCGGGCCGGCCCGACCAGGCCGTTCGCCAGTTCCTCGCCGCAGACGAGATCAGCAGCCAGGAGCTACGCTCTCGCCCGGCGGTACAGGAGATCGTCGGGCAGATGGTTCGCGACGCGCGCCGCCACGGCTCCGCTGAACTGCGCGAGCTGGCGGGGCGGATGGGAATCGACCCGCTCGACCCAGACACCGACGCGACTTAACAGCCTGTTACGCCTTGCCGCCACACCTGCGGTCAGGCTGCACCTGGGACGTCCGGCCCGTGTGGTCCGCCACCGGTCGCAGCCGAGCGTCCCGGCCGGTCCGAGGCTCCGTCCCCCCGGACGCCCCGGACCGGCGCCGGTTCAGGTTGAGAGTGGCGCTTCGCGATCGGGGATCCGGGGCGCCACGAACCCGGGAGGTGACGTGGCGTGGACCAGTTCGCGCGCTGGCAGTTGGACCTGTTGATCGAGCGGCGGCACCTGGATGGCGGCCGGTGCGCGGAGTGCGGACCCCGGGGTGGCTGTGTGGCGCTGCTCGCTGCCGTTCGCCGCCGGGTCGAGCGAGAGACGACGGCAGATTCGATTCTGGGCGGGCCGTCGTGGTGATCCGGCTGGTGCGGCGCTGGCTGGCTGCCGAGTGGCCGATGCCGGTCGATCGGGTGTTCGCCCGCCTGGTCCTCGGTCGGCACGCGCTGCGAGGGTGTGGCTGGTGTGGCCCGGACGGCTGCCCGCTGTGGTGGTGGGCGACCGAGATGCACCGTCGGGAGCATGCGGTCCGGGTGCTGCTCGGCGGTACTCTGCCAGCCGAGGTGACCGCCGGGGACGTTCGCGCGGCGTTGGACCGGCTGCGGTGAACGGCCACGAGAGCGCGCCGGGTCTGGCTGCCGACTGGGCGTGGGCCACGATCACGAACCACGCCGAGGGCCGGCACTG
Organism: Plantactinospora endophytica; assembly: GCF_016862915.1. Classification (GTDB taxonomy): domain Bacteria; phylum Actinomycetota; class Actinomycetes; order Mycobacteriales; family Micromonosporaceae; genus Plantactinospora; species Plantactinospora endophytica. The sequence goes on from NZ_BONW01000009.1 coordinate 14,496, forward strand.
CAACGGTTGTCGGGGTATCTGGTGTCCGACCGCCGAGTGGTCGCTGTGGGTCGTCATCACCGACCGGATCATCCCCGTCGACCGCCGGCCGCTCGTCACCGTGGTGGCTCGGCAGGTGATGATCGCGCACTGGCCCCGCACCGTGGACGGCTGTCGGCCGTGTGGTGTGGTCGGATCCAGCTCGCTGGCACCTGGCTCGAAGTCGTCGGCGACGACGCGGTGCCGGACTCGGTGAGGATCCTGCGGTCGACTCCGACACCCGAGGAGTTGCGTCGGATCACCGGCATGGGCGGGTCCGGGACAGACACCCCGTGACCTGCGAGCGGCAACTGACGCGGGTGACGTCCAACCTGATCGCGTCGGCGCGGGCGAGGTCGGCTCAGCCCAGTGCCGCCAGCGTCTCGGCGGCGACCTGGAGGTCCTCCCGGGGCTCGACGACCAGTACCGGCACCTGAGCGCCGGTAGCCGAGACCACCGCGTCGGTCTCCGGGTTGCCGCCTGGCGGCGGGCGCACGCCGAGCAGGCCGAGGCCGGCGCAGACGTCGTGGCGTACCTCGGGCTGGTCCCAGCCGATCTCGCCGGTGAAGACCAGTGCGTCCAGCCGGTCCAGGCTGGTGGCGGCGGCGGCCAGCTCGCGGCGTACCCGGTGGGCGTAGACCGCCAGCGCCAGCGCCGCGACCGGGTCGTCTCCGGCGGCGGCGACCAGGTCGCGGGTGTCGGAGGAGCGACCGTCGGAGAGGCCGAGCAGGCCGGCCTGGGAGTTGAGGCCCTCGGCCAGCTCGGCCAGGCTGAGCCGGTCGTCGTCGAGCAGCCAGAGCAGCATGCCGGGGTCGACCGCACCCGACCGTTTCGACATCGGGACGCCGTCCAGCGGGGTGAAGCCCATCGAGGTGTCCACGCTGCGCCCGTCCCGGACCGCGCAGACCGAGGCGCCGCCGCCGAGGTGGGCCAGCAGGACCTGGAGCCCGTCGGCCGGTCGGCCGAGCAGTTCGGCGGTGCGGCGCAGCGCGTACGCGTAGGACAGGCCGTGGAAGCCGTAGCGGCGCAGTCCCCAGCGGCGGCGCCAGCGCGCGGGCAGCGGATAGGTGGCGGCGGCGGCCGGCAGGTGGGCGTGGAAGGCGGTGTCCGGGCAGAGTACCTGCGGCACGTCGGGTAGCCGCTCCCGGAGGCTGTCCAGCAGGTGCAGGGCGGGCGGCAGGTGCAGCGGGGCCAGCGTGGCCAGCCCGTCGAGCCGGGACCGGAGCGCGTCGTCGACGACGGTCGGGCTGTGGACCAGGTCGCCGCCGTGCACCAGCCGGTGGCCGACCGCGTCGGGCGGGTCGTGTGCGGCGACGAAGTCGCGTACCGCCCGGTCCGCCGCGTCCGAGCCGGGCGGCTCGGTCCGGTGCAGGTCGTCGGCGGTCTCGCCGGCCCGGACGTAGTCGAGCCGGAGGCTGGACGACCCGGCGTTCACGGTCAGTACGACCGGCGGCCGGGCCCCGGACCCGTCAGTCCCGTCCGGCATCCGTGCCCTCCGTCCGTTCCCGCGACATGTCCACCGTCTTCCGTGGTGCGCCCGCCGTCGTCTCGTCCGTTCCCGTCCGTCCGCCCACCGTCGTCTCGTTCCGGGAACGTCGTCCCGGGACGGTGCCGCCGCCGTTGGGAACGGCGTTACCCCGCCCGGACGGATCCACGCCCGCCTACCTGCCGATCCGACCTTTCCGAAATCGTTTCGAGAACCTTTTCGGAGCATCCGTAAAGATCAACCGCTGTTACAGGCGATTGCTCCACCGTGGCGTTACGTCCTCGTAATACGCGCAACATCTTGCCGAAAACCTTTTCGTAGGCCATCGTGTGCTGAACGCCGATACCCACCGCCCTGCCGAACCCGGCGGACCCGGCGCCAAGAAATTGATCATCATCAATCACTTGAGCGAAGGAGGCAGTCCGATGAGGCGATGGTGGCCGGCCCTCGCGCCGTTGCTGGCGCTGGGCCTGGTGTTCACCGGGATGGGGGTGGCGAAGGCCGCGCCCGGTGACAACCTGGCCTGGACGGCGACGGCGAGCGCGTCCTACACCTCACCCTGGGAGAGCGTCGGGGCGATCCGCGACGGGATCGACCCGACCACCTCGAACGACACCCAGAACCCGCGCTGGGGCACCTGGCCCAACACCGGTGAGCAGTGGGTGCTGCTCACCTGGACCTCCCCGCAGACCATCCGGGCCGCCGAGGTCTACTTCTTCGACGACAACGGCGGGGTACGCGTCCCGGCGTCCTGGCGGGTGCAGAGCTGGAACGGCAGCGGCTACGTCGACGTCGCCGGAGCCAGCGGCTACCCGGTCGCGGCCAACCGCTACAACCTGGTCACCTTCAACGCGGTCAGCACGCTGCGGCTGCGGGTGCTGTTGGCCAGCGGCGCCGGCTCGGTGGGACTGCTGGAGGTCAAGGCGCACGCCCAGCCGCCCGGCACCGGCCCGACCAACCCGCCGACCACGCCGCCGTCCTCCGGCTGGAACCCGCCGTCCAACCTGGTCACCCCGCTGGACGAGGTCTGGCGCCACCAGGAGCAGACCTACAACAACGGCAACCTGTACGGCTTCCGCAACTACGGCTGGGACCAACTGTTCGCCAACCGGGGCTACGTCAACTACTGCGTCCGCTGGGACTCCTCGGCCAACGTCACCACCGCGCAGCGGGACCAGATCCACGCCGCCCTGGCCCGGCAGCACAAGAAGTGGATGGACGTGATGGTCGGGCACAACGCGTTCCCGTACACCGACGTGCCGATCCGGGTGGTCGGTTGGGCGGTACGCAACCGGTCCCAGCTCCAGTGGTCGGACACCTCGGTCGACATCTACGTGAACGACATCCGGGAGAACGCCCCGCAGTGCGCGGCACCGTGCGGCCGGTTCTTCAACCAGAACGGCCAGTACCCGAACTGTCCCGGCGGGGCGGCCCGGCACTACGACCAGTCGCTCTGGCTGACCGACGGCTTCGGCGGCGGTGCCGGCGGTGACTGGGGTCAACGGATGGGCCGCGAGTACTTCATGAACAGCATCAACGCGGAGAACATGACCATCCTGCTGCACGAGATCGGCCACACCTACGGGTTGGACGACTTCTACGACTGGACCCCGACCGGCGTGAGCAGCTTCATCATGAAGGCCGGCAGCGCGAGCTCGATCACCGAGTTCGACCGCTGGATGTTCCGGGACTGGTGGCGGCACCTGAAGAGCCGCTACGGCTACTGACGCCTGGTCGCTCGAACCCCCATCCGGGGTCGCCCGGCCACGTCGCCGGGCGACCCCCCGCCCCCGGAGGTGACCACCCCATGGACCAACCCGCACTGTCCCGCCGAGCCCTGTTGCAGACCGGCGCCGCCGTCGCGGTCGGCACCGCGGTCGCGGGAGCGCTGCCGGCCGTACCGGCCGCCGCCGCCCGGACCGACGTCGGCGTCTCCGCGTACGCCTTCCCGCTGACCGCCGTCACCCTGCTCAGCGGCCCGTTCCTGGCGAACGCCGGCCGTACCCAGTCCTACCTGAACTTCATCGACGCCGACCGGCTGCTGCACACCTTCCGGCTCAACTACGGGCTCTCCTCCTCGGCGACCGCCTGCGGCGGCTGGGAGTCGCCGACGACCGAACTGCGCGGCCACTCGACCGGACACGTGCTCACCGCACTGGCCCAGGCGTACGCGAACACCGGGCAGGCGGCCTTCAGAACCAAGGGCGACTACCTGGTGGCGCAGTTGGCGATCTGCCAGAGCCGGGCCACCGCCGCCGGCTACAACACCGGCTACCTGTCCGCGTACCCGGAGAGCTTCATCGACCGCGTCGAGGCCCGGCAGCAGGTCTGGGCGCCGTACTACACGCTGCACAAGATCATGGCCGGGCTGCTCGACATGCACCTGCTGGCCGGCAACGCCCAGGCGCTGGACGTGCTCACCCGGATGGCGGCCTGGGTCAAGTTCCGCAACGACCGGCTGAGCCAGACCCAGCGGCAGAACATGCTGGACACCGAGTTCGGCGGGATGAACGAGGTGCTGACCAACCTCTACCAGCTCACCGAGAACCCGGACCACCTGACCACGGCCCGCTACTTCGACCACGCGGAGATCTTCGACCCGCTGGCCGCGAACACCGACGCGCTGAACAACTACCACGCCAACACCCAGATCCCGAAGATCCTCGGCGCGATCCGCGAATACCACGCCACCGGTACCACGAGATACCGCGACATCGCAGTCAACTTCTGGGACATCGTGGTCAACCGGCACAGCTACGCGATCGGCGGCAACTCCAACGGCGAGTACTTCAAGGCGCCGAACCGGATCGCCAGCGAGCTGTCCGACAGCACCTGCGAGTGCTGCAACACGTACAACATGCTGAAGCTGACCCGGCAGCTCTTCTTCACCAACCCGAGCCGGCTCGACTATCTCGACTACTACGAGAAGGCGCTCTGGAACCACCTGATCGGAGCGCAGAATCCCAGCTCGTCGCATGGCTTCCACTGCTACTACGTGCCGCTGCGGGCCGGCGGCATCAAGACGTACAGCAACGACTACAGCAACTTCACCTGCTGCCACGGCACCGGGATGGAGACACACACCAAGCTCGCCGACAGCATCTACTTCCACAACGGCGACATCCTCTACGTCAACCTCTTCGCCGCCTCCCGGCTGGTCTGGCCGGGCCGGGGCATCACGGTGCAGCAGGACACCACGTTCCCGGAGACCTCGACGAGCCGGCTCACCGTCACCGGCTCCGGCGCGATCGACCTGCGGATCCGGATCCCCGGCTGGGCCAGCGGTGCGCAGGTGCGGCTGAACGGCACCGTGCAGTCCGGCGTCACCGCCGGCAGTTTCGCCCGGATCAACCGGACCTGGTCCTCCGGCGACGTGGTCGAGATCAGCCTGCCGATGGCGCTGACCCGGGAGGCCACCCCGGACAACTCCACCGTGCAGGCGGTCAAGCACGGGCCGATCGTGCTCGCGGGGGCGTACGGCAGCACGAACCTCTCGGCGCTGCCGACGCTGAACCCGGCCACCATCACGCCGACCTCGACGCCGATGCAGTACACCGCGACCGCCAGCACCGGCACGGTGACCCTGCTGCCGTTCTACAAGATGCACGGGCAGCGCTACACCGTCTACTGGACGGTGACCGGGGCGCCGCCGGCCCCGTTCGTCGCGCACTACCGGTTCGACGAGACCGCCGGCACCTCCGCCGCCGACGCCACCGGCAACGGCAGGACCGGCACGCTGACCGGCGGCGCCGGCTGGACCGCCGGCCGGACCGGCAACGCCGTCAACCTGGGCGGCACCGGCGCGCACGTCAGCCTGCCGGCCGGGCTGCTCTCCGGCGCGACCGCGTTCACCATCGCCACCTGGGTACGCCGGACCGCCGCCACGGCCTGGGCCCGGGTCTTCGACTTCGGCACCGGGACCGGGGCGTACCTCTTCCTCACCCCGCAGAGCAGCGCCGGGACGGTCCGGTTCGCCGTCACCAGCGGGGGAGCAGGGTCGGAACAGCAGCTCAACGGGCCGGCCGCGATCCCGGTGAACACCTGGACGCACGTCGCCGTCACCCAGACCGGCAACACCGGAGTGCTCTACGTGAACGGCGTCGAGGTGGCCCGGAACACGGCGATGACCACCCGGCCCTCCGCGCTCGGCTCGACCACCAACAACTGGATCGGCCGGTCGCAGTACTCCGGCGACCCGTACCTGACCGGCGCGGTGGACGGCTTCCGGGTCTACGCCCGGGCGCTGAGCGCGGCCGAGGTCGCCGAGCTGAACTCGACCGGCCAGTGACCCCGCTGCGGTCCGCCTGACCACCACCAACCCCCGAGGAACAGGAGAGCAGACAGATGCGCAGCAGACGATGGTTCCGGGTCGCGGCCGGTGGGGTCGCCGGATTGCTGGCCGGCGTGGGCCTGGCGATCCCGGCCGGCCCCGCCTCGGCGGCCAACCCCATCATCACCAGCATCTACACCGCCGACCCGGCGCCGCTGGTGGTCGGCAACACCATGTACGTCTACGCCGGGCGGGACGAGGCGCCGACCGGGGACAACAACTTCCGGATGCGGGAGTGGCACGTCCTCTCCTCGACCGACGCCAACACCTGGACCCACCACGGCGCGCGGGCGTCGATCGCCACCTTCCCGTGGGCCGGTGCGGACGCCTGGGCCAGCGAGGTCGAGCCCCGCAACGGCCGCTACTACTGGTACACCTCGGTCAACGGCCGGGGCGCCGGCTGGATGGACATCGGGGTCGCGGTCGCGGACAGCCCGCTCGGCCCGTTCACCGATGCCAAGGGCGGGCCGCTGATCAGCGACAGCACGCCGAACTCGTCGGGGCTGAACATCGACCCGACGGTCTTCGTCGACGACGACGGGCAGGCGTACATCTACTGGGGCGGGTACTGGGGTGCCCGGGCGGCCCGGCTGAAGTCGAACATGATCGAGCTGGACGGTGCGGTGGTCACCCCGCAGGGGCTGAGCAACTTCTGGGAGGCCCCGTGGATGTTCAAGCGCAACGGCCTCTACTACATGATGTACGCCGCCAACGACACGAACGGCTGCGTCACCTCGTCCAGCTACGCCTGCCAGCGGTACGCCACCGCCACCAATCCGATGGGACCGTGGACGCATCGGGGGATCGTGCTCGGGCAGGTCTCCTCGACCACCAACCACGCGGGGGTGGTGGAGCTGAACGGCAACTGGTACATGGTCTACCACACCGCCAACGCCCCCGGCGGCGGTAACTTCCGCCGCTCGGTCGCGGTCGACCGGCTCTACTTCAACGCCGACGGCACGATGCAGCGGGTGGTGCAGACCAGCACCGGTCCCGGCCCCGGCCCTGGCCCCGGTCCGGGCGGACCACCCGCCGGCACCAACCTGGCCACCTCGGCGACCGCCACCACCTCGTACGTCTCGTCCTGGGAGACCGTCGCGGCGCTGAACAACGGCGGCGTACCGGCGAACTCGGCCGACCGGAGCAACCTGGCGTACGGCAACTGGCCGCAGCAGGGCACCCAGTGGGTCGAGTACACCTGGCCGTCGGCCCGGAACGTGAACCGGATCGCCACCTACTGGTTCGACGACGACCAGGGCATCGACCTGCCCGCCTCCTGCCAGGTGCAGTACTGGACCGGCAGCGCGTACGCGAACGTGCCCGGCCAGTCGAGCTGTGGCGTCGCCGGCAACACCTACAACGTCACGACGTTCAACTCCGTCAGCACCACACGGCTGCGGCTGAACATCACCTCCCGGTCCGGCTTCTCCACCGGCCTGCTGGAGTGGCTCGCCTACCAGCCGTGACGACCCCGGCCCGTCGCGGGGCAGACCCCCTCCGCCCCGCGACGGGCCGGTCCAACCCCCACCACCGAACCCCCTCTGGAGGTGACCCGATGCGTTTCGCACCGGGTAGGAAGCGGAGAGCCTGGGCCGCCGGGCTCGCGGTCGTACTGGCCACCGGCGCCCTGGTGGCACCGGGCACGCCGGCCACGGCCGCCCAGACCATCGGCTATCCCACGTTCTCCGGGCCGGCCATCCCGGCCCCGCCGCTCGGCTACAACACCGGCAACACCATGCAGGCGATCTACGACGCCGAGAGCGGCGGCACCGACTTCTGGCTGGACCGGCTGCTGGCCCGGCCCGGCAACGACCCGGCCGGTACCTGGCTGATGACCCGGGGCCGGGGCATGTTCATGTACACCCACAACCCGGCCCAGATCGGCTTCGCCGGCAACGCCGCGTACTGGGACAACATCAGCAGCCAGGCCGCGTACACCGTCGCGGTCACCCCGGGCACCTTCACCGAGCAGGTCTCCAGCCGGTGGCAGTCGCCGAGCCACTGGCGGGGCGTCTACACCAGCGGCTCGGTCCGGGTCGAGGTGTCGAAGTTCATCACCGCGCAGAACGTCGCGGTGACCAACCTGAACGTGGTGAACAACGGCTCCGGTTCGGTGACCCTGCAACTGCGGGCCACCTCGCCGTACGCCACCTCGGGCAGCGGCAGCGAGCTGACCGGGACCAGGGCGGTGAAGAACAACCTGACCACGCTCTACCCCCGGCTGTCGGGGGACGGCTTCACGGTCAGCTCGGGCGGGCTGAACCGGTCGGTGACGCTGGCCGCCGGTCAGTCGGTCAGCACCAAGGTGCAGCTCGGATTCGTGGCGAACGAGTTGCCGGAGTCGCTGACCGAATACAACGCCTACCGGGGGTACACCCCGGCGACGGCGTTCGCCACGCACGTGCGGGCGTACAACCGGTGGTGGGCGGAGAACATCCCGTACATCGACGTGCCGGACGCGGCGATCAAGAAGAACATCTACTACCGCTGGTGGCTGATGCGCTTCAACCACCTGGACGTGGACATCCCCGGTCAGGACTTCCAGTTCCCGACCTCGGTCGAGGGCGCGCTCGGCTACAACAACGCGATCGTGCTGACGCAGCCGATGCACATCGACGACCTGAAGTACCTGCGCAACCCGATCTACTCGTACGGGCCGTGGACGTCGATCGGGCAGGTCTCCCGGAACGGCCGGTTCATGGACAACCCCGGTGACCCGGAGAACTGGTCGAACTCCTACACCCAGTACGTCTCCGAGGCGGCCTGGCGCAGCTACCAGATCCACGGCGGCCAGCCGGCGATCGCGGCGAACCTGGCCCGTTACGCCGAGCAGGACGTCAAGGGGCAGCTCGCCACCTACGACACCAACAACAACGGCGTGATCGAGTACGACTGGGGCGCGATGACCGGCAACGACGCCGACGCGGTGTCGTTCCACTGGCGTTCCGGCAACCTGGACCGGGCCGAGGGCGCGTACGTCTGGAGCAACGCGATGGCGGCGGTGCAGGCGTACACGATGCTGGGCAACACGGCCAAGGCGAACGAGATGCAGACGATCGCCGACCGGATCCGCAACGGCATCGTCAACACGCTGTGGAACCCGTCCCGGCAGCTCCTGGAGCACCGGCACGTCTCGACCAACACGCACGTGCCGTGGAAGGAAATCAACAACTACTACCCGTACTCGGTCGGGCTGATGCCGAACACCGACCAGTACCGGCAGGCGCTGCGCCTCTACGACGACCCGGCGGAGTACCCGATCTTCCCGTTCTTCACCGCCAACCAGCGCGACAAGGCCGCGGCGGCGGCGGCCGGCCAGCCGGGCAGCAACAACTTCTCCACCATCAACTCGACGGTGCAGTTCCGGCTCTACTCCTCGGTGCTGCGCAACTATCCGAACCAGTGGATGACGGCCGAGAACTACAAGCAGCTCCTCTACTGGAACGCCTGGGCGCAGTACGTCGGCGGCAACACCCAGTGGCCGGACGCGAACGAGTTCTGGGCGGACTGGAACGGCTCGTCCCGGACCATCGCCTACCGGTCCTGGATCCACCACAACATCCTGGGCAGCAGCAACTGGACAGTGGTCGAGGACGTCGCCGGACTCCGCCCGCGCAGCGACAACACCATCGAACTGTCCCCGATCAACATCAACTGGTCGCACTTCGCGGTGAACAACCTGCGCTACCGCAACATGAACCTCAGCGTGGTCTGGGACGACCCGGCCGACGGGGTGACCAGGTATTCCGGCGTCCCGCAGGGCTACTCGGTCTACCTCAACGGCACCCGGGCGTTCACCGTGGACCGGATCACCCGGGTGCTCTACAACCCGGCGACCGGGGCGGTGACGTTGCCGGCCGGCGGCAGCACCAGCTTCAGCACCGCCGTCGCCGGACTGCAACTGCCGCAGCAGGTGGTGCAGAACAGCGCCCGGATGGTGGACATCTTCGCCAAGGCCGGCGCCGACCTCACCTCGACCACGCCGAACCTGGCCTCCGGGTCGACGGCGACCGCGTCGTACACCGCCTCTGGCACGTCCACCGGGGCGGCGATCGACGGCTTCCCGATCAACGAACCGATCTGGGGCGCCTACGGCTCGCCGAACGCCACCGACTCGTACGAGCTGAACTTCGGCCAGGCCCGGGCCGTGGACGAGGTACGGCTCTGGTTTCGCAACGACCGGGCGACGAACCGGTACCGGCCGCCGGCCTCGTACAACGTGCAGTACTGGAACGGCAGTGCCTGGGTCAACGCGGCGTCCCAGGCGAAGTCCCCGGGCACCCCGCAGTCCAACTACAACCGGGTCACCTTCACCGCCGTCAGCACCGCCCGGCTGCGGGTGCAGTTCACCCACGCCTCGGGGTCGGCGAAGACCGGGCTGACCGAGATCAAGGTCTACAACCGGGGCGGCACCAATCCGGATCCCGATCCGGACCCTGATCCCGAGCCGGGCGGCAACGTGGCGGGGGCGGCGACGCCGTCGGCGTCGTACACCTCGTCCTGGGAGTCGGTGGCAGCGCTCAACGACGGGATCGACCCGCCGAGCTCCAACGACACCGTCAACCCGCGCTGGGGTACCTGGCCGAACACCGGCGCCCAGTGGGCCGAGCTGACCTGGCCGACCAGCCGGACCCTGAACGCCGCCGAGGTCTACTTCTTCGACGACAACGGCGGGGTACGGGTACCGGCCTCCTGGAAGCTCCAGTACTGGACCGGTAGCGCGTACGCCGACGTACCCGGGGCCAGCGGTTACCCGGCCGCGCTCAACCAGTACAACCGGGTGACCTTCCCCAGCCTCGGCACCACTCGGCTGCGGGTGGCGCTGACCAGCGGCCAGGGCTCGGTGGGACTGCTGGAGGTGAAGGCCTTCAGTCCCTGATCCCGGCCGTACCCGGTCCGGCCCCGCACAGGGCCGCCCGGACGCTCGACCAGGGCGTCCGGGCGGCCCGCGACCGGGACCGCACCGTGCGATGCACCACCCGCGACGCACCACCGCTCGCGTACCACCCCCGTCCGCCGTCCCGACGAATCCTGGGGAGACTCCGAAATGACCACTCCGAGACGATGGCGTCGCGGCGCCGTCGGCGTAGCGGCCATCCTGGCGCTGCTGGCCTCCGCCGCCGCACCTGCCGCCGCCGCACCGACCGGCGGATCCGGCGCGGCCGGCGGTGCGGCCCCGGCCGGCGCGGCACAGGCGGTCGCCGCCGCCAAGACCGTCTACATCCCGGCCCGCTGGGCGAACGGCGAGGTGCCGTGGACCCAGAGCCGCACCCGGGAGTCGACGAATTTCATCCTGCTCTGGGGCGACCGGTCCGGCACCGATCCGCGTAACGCGCCGAGCGCGTACCGGTTCGACCCGGACAACATCCTCGGCCAGTTGGAGAGCCTGTACTCGTTCTATGTGAACACCATGCGGTTCACCCCGGAGACCGGACTGCTGGCCCAACACAAGATCATCGTCATCGTCACCCGTACCTGGTCGACGGTGCCGCTGGACGCCTGGGCCACCGGCGGCTCGGTGGACAACCGGGTCGGCGTGATCAACATCGCCCCGGCCGCCGCCGCGCCCGGCTCCTGGGGGCTGGCGCACGAACTCGCGCACGTGTTCCAGTGCTACACCTTCCTCGGCCGCTCGGGCGCCGGGCTGACGCACGCCAGCGCCGGCACGTTCTGGGAGGCCAGCGCCGAGTTCATGGCCATGCAGGTCTACCCGACCGGCAGTGCCGGCGACCTGACCCGGTTCATCCGGACCGAGAACCTGGCGTACAGCAGCAGCCGGCACCACTACGGCGCCTGGATGCTGTTGCAGTACATCAAGGACCGGGACGGGCTGGCGATGTTCAACCGGATCTGGAACGAGGCCCGGAACACCGAACACCCACTGGAGGTGTACCGGCGGATCACCGGGATCAGCCAGGCCGAACTGAACCGCCGGATGGGCGAGTACGCCCAGCGGAACGTCACCTGGGACTACTCGAACCGGGCCAACCTCATGCCCTTCGTCAACCGGCTGTACCCCTTCGTCACCGCGTACAACGGGGTGGCGGTGGAGGCGGTGAACGTGGCGGCCGGGCACTTCCGGATCTCCGACGCGATCGCGCCGTCCGACTACGGGTACAACAAGATCAGGCTGGTGACGAACTCGGACGGGGCGCTGGTCCGGGTCCGGCTGCGCGGGCACGTCAACTCGGCCGCCCAGTCCGGCTGGACCTTCGGGTTCGTCGCGGTACGCAACGGCGCCCCGCGCTACGGCCCGCTGCTGACCAGCACCGACGGGCAGCTCAGCTTCCAGACCCAGCCGGGGGAGCGGGAGGTGTACCTGGTGGTGACCGGCACCCCGGGCACCGTGCACAAGTACGCCTTCCTGGACGGGTACCCGCGCAACTACCGGTACCCGTACCAGTTCCGGCTCTCCGGCGCCACGCCGTCCGGCTTCGAACCCGGGTACGTCCGGCCGGCCGCACCGGGCGGCGGACGCTGGCACAGCAACGGCGGCGGCTGGGTCGACAGCCGGGCCACCGTCGCGGCCAGCGCGTACGTCGGCCCCCGGGCCGCCGTCTACGGCCGCGCCACGGTCAACGGCAACGCCCGGATCGAGGACCTGGCCTGGGTCAACGAGGGCGCCACGGTCGGCGGCAACGCGATCGTCCGGCAGAACGCCCTGGTGCAGGCCGGCGCGAACCTGAGCGGCAACGTGGTGGTCGGCGGTGACGCCGAGCCGTCGGTGGCGTGCGGCGCGGGCACGTACCTGATGTTCGCCCCGGAACGCCGCTGCGACGGTCGGGGCGGCGAGGCGGACGTGAACCCCGGACACCCGATCTTCAGCGACGCCGACCTGGCCATCACCGGCTGACCGTCCAGCCCGGTCCGTCCGGCCCCTGGTGCCGGCCGGGTTCTTCCCGACCGGTCCGTCGATCCAGCCCGCTGCTGGTGCCGGCCGTGTTTCGCACGGTCGGCACCAGGGCGGGTAACCAGGGGGTACGAGTTTGTCGGCGGTTCTGTCGACGTGTGACCATTGCCGGCGGACCAAGGAGGCGCACCATGACCGAGCGGAACCCGGAGGCGGGCCCGGATCCGGTGGTCGACGACGGGCCGGCGTCCTGCCCGGGTGACCACGTCCAGGCCTGTACCGTTCGTGAGGTACTGGACCGGGTGGGCGGTAAGTGGAGCATCGGGATCATCATCGAGGCGAGCCGGGGACCGATCCGCTTCACCGAACTGGAACGATCGGTCGAGGGGATCAGCCGCCGGATGCTCACCCTCACTCTGCGCAACCTGGAACGTGACGGGCTGCTGGTCCGGACCACCTACCCCACCGTCCCACCCCGGGTGGAGTACGTCGCCACCGAGATGGCCCGGGAGCTCTACGAGTCCCTGCTGGTACTCACCGGCTGGGCGGAACGGCACCGACGGGCGATCGCCGCCGCCCGAGAGGCGTACGACCGCCGCACCGCGAACACGGACTGACGCTCGGTCCCGACCAGATCAAGTCTGTTCGGGTCAGCGTTCGTTCGGGTCGATCCGGGCGCGTACCTCGGCGTGCTCGGCCAGCAGGTGCAGCAGGTTGGAGCCGTCGATCAGCTCCAGCGGCTTGCCGGAGGCGAACTCGAACGAGTCCGGGCCGTAGCCGCTGGTCGTCACGAGGATGCCCTTGGTCGCCCCCTCGCCGAGTACCGTGCCGAACAGGTCCCGTACCGCCGAGACGTCCATGGTGCCGCGGTTGCGCCGAGCCTGGATCACCACCTTGCCGCCGAAGATCGGCCGTGGGTCGAAGGACACGCAGTCGACGCCGCCGTCCGGCGCGGCCCGGGTCGTCCGGGTCTCCAGGCCGAGCCGGCCGAAGAGATTGCGGATCAGGTCCTCGAACTCGGTCCGGCTCAGCTTGTGCAGGTTGGGGCGCTGGTCCAGGTCGGCCAGCACGTCCACCTCGTCGACGAAACGCTTGTCGACCACGTCGAACTCCAGCACCGGGCGTACCTCGACCAGATCCTCCGGCCGGGACGACAGGGTGGCCCGCAGGTGGCGCAGGCAGGCCGCCGGGTCGACCTTGGCCAGGTTGATCGCGGTGAACGCGTCCCGGCTGGTCCGCAGGGTCACCAGGCAGGGCCGGACCGCCTGCCCGGTGCCGGGGTGGGTGGTCTCGACGATGCCGTTGAAGACGATGGTCTCCACCAGCCGGGTCCGGTCGGCCTCGAACAGCTCGTGCACGGTACGCAGTGCCACCTGCGTGATCACGTCCGCGTACCGCTGGTGGGTGTCCTCCGCCGGGCGGGGCACGGTCTGCACCTCGTCGCTGGCCTTGACGTAGCGGTACTCCCGGACCTTCGGCACGACCGCGACGGTCGGCAGCAGGTACTCCACGACGATCAGTCGGGAGTCCGGTACGTAGGCGAGCCGGTAGCGCTGCGGAAAGTCCTCCGGATAGACCGAGTTGCCGAGCACCAGCCCGAAGTACTTCACCACGGCGTTCGGCTCGGCGGCGGCGAGCGCGGTGCCGAACTTGTCGATCTCGGCGTTGTGGCTGGCGACCTGGGCGTCGAGTTGCTGACAGTGCTGGTCGTACTTGCGCCGGGCCTGGGCCAACCGCTGCTGCCGGGCCGCCTCACCAGCCGTGTGCTTGGCCTTGGCCTTCTCGAACGCCTGCTCGGCCTCGTTCAGCAGTTGCTGGTAGCGGCCCTCGCCGCCGAACATCTTGCCGAGCGCGTTCGGCTCCGGCGGGGCGAACCGCCGCCAGTCCGGCTCCCGCAGCGGCGTGCCCAGCTCACCGGGCCGGAACTCCGGATAGCTGGCCTGCTTCTTCAGCCGTTCGAGGTCGATGTGGTCGTCGATGGCCAGGGTGGTCCTGAGCAGGTTGTCCAGCTCGTCCAACTGGGACTGGAGACTGGCGTTGGCGGATTTGACCCTGGCCGTCCGGGCCTCCACGTAGAGCCGCCGCCGCTCCCGCTCGTCCGACTCCGCGGCCCGCTCGGCGGCCCGCCGGGCGTGCTCGGCCTCCCAGAGCATCTGCTGGTGCTGCTGGTAGGGGGTGGTCGACGCGCGTTGCTGGGCGTGCACCTGCTGCGCGTGCGCCCGCTGCATCTGCCCCATGATGCCCATGTGTGTCCCCGATCAGCGTCCCGCACCGGTCAGCCTGCCGACCGGTGGCGTCCCATCCCCCGAGCTGCCGTCCCCGCTCCCGAACCGTGTCCCTCGCCGGGCCTGCCGTCGACCGCCGTCGCTCGACCCACAGCACATTTTGGTCTCCGGGCGACGGATGCGTCCAGCGGGGACCCCAGGGTAGCGCGCGGGGCGAACCGTCCAGCCGGGACGGAAACGCCCCTGGTGACGGCGGGGTGGCCGGGACGGCGGCCAGGGCCGGCGGTGCTAGGGTGCCCCGGGTGACCGACGCAGATGTGCACCTCGTCGCCCAGCCGCGCCTCGACACCGTCGTGACGGAGTTCTCCACCGACGCACGGCGGCTGCGCAGCGACTACGCCGGAATGGCCTGGATCGGCGACCGTCCGGACGACGAGAGCGGCCAACTTGGCCCCGACTACCGGCAGCGGGCCGTGGACTCGCAACTCTTCCTGCCCGACACCCACTGGTACGACGTGGACGGGCTGGACGACGTCGAAGTGCAGGTCAGCGTCGGTCTGCTCCAGGTGGCCGGCACCGCGATGCGGACCCAGGGGCTGGTCGGCACCGTCGCCGAGCCGGTGGTCGAGTTCTTCGAGCACCCCGAGGGGCTGCCGGGGGTGGGGCTCTGCCTCGGCCTGCGCGGTCAGATCTTCTCCAACCTCGGCCTCTCCTACCGGGTGACCGTGCTGTCCGCCCCCGAGGCGGTGCTCCGGCGCGGCGACAGTCCGCAGCCCGACGAGGACGTCGAGGAGGGCGAGGCGGCCGACACCGCCGGCTGACCCGGCGGCGGGCCGCCGCCGGCCGGGCGGCCAGCCCCGGCCACTCGTCGGACGGCCGATCACTCCCGCACTCGCCGGGCGGCCGGTCACTCCCGCAGTCGCCAGGCCCGTCCGCCGCTGCCGGCCCGCTCGCCGTCGGTCGGCGGTGCGTCGGTCGGCGTCGAGTCGCCGGCCGCATCGGCCGCCGGCTCCGGGTCGGGGCCCGATCCGGCCGCCGGGTCGTCGGCGTCGTCGGCGTCGGGCCGGGGACGACGGAGGTACAGCCAGGCGGCGACGGTGAGCCCGAGTACCAGCCCGACGACCAGGCCGACGGTCAGCGAGCCGACGCCCTGGTCCGGGTCCTCCTCGACCGCCGCGCCGCTGTCCGGCGCCTGCGCCCCGGGCGCGCCGGGCGCCGGCTGGCCGGGCGCTGCCGCCGGCGGCGCCAGGGTCAGCACCGGCGCGGGGAAGTCCGGTCGCGGTACCTCGGCCGAGGGTGGCTGGTTCCAGTTCGTCACGTGACCGTCCGAGTACGTCTGCACCAGGGCGAACGTCATCTGGTCGGTCTGCGGCATCGGGCCGAGCGAGACGACCAGCTCGGCCGGGCCGCTGCCCGCCGCAGGTGCCCCGGCCCGGGTCCAGACGATGCTCGCCACCACCTCGTCGACCTGCCCGTGGTGGATCCCGCCGAGCGTCTGGTCGACCTTGCGCATCGTCATCCGGGGTGCCCAGTTCGGGTCGGACATCGGGTACGTCTCGGCGACCGGCGCCGACTCCGGCATCAGCAACTCGACCTTCGTGGTGTACGCCGGAGCCCGGTCCTCGGTCACCCGGAAGGTCAGCTTCGCCGCGTCGCCCTGTACGGCCTCACCCGGCGTCATGGTCACGTCGGCGGTAGCCGGTCCGGCGCCGAGAGTGGTACCCGCGACCGCGGCGGTGGCCAGGCCGACCAGCCAGCACAATGCCCTGTGACGCACAGTGAAGTCCCTTCGTCCGGCCGATACTCCTGGTAGTTCGGCTGTGGAGCGGAAAAGGTTCAACCAACGGGCCGGTATGTTACGCCGCCCGTCCGGGGCCGCTGTTCGGCAGGTTACGAGCTATCCTCCGAAACATCCGACTTGGCACGGATGGCCGCCTGTGGGAGCCGACAGTCCGCCGGAGTCTGACAGTTGCCAGTCGGATGACAGTCACCGCACGCGCCGGATCCTGAGCGGAGGCCCGACGTTATGAATTACGTGCACCCACGCAGACAACCTCTCGTTTCCGTGGCCGTCTCGCTGGCCGCCGTCCTGCTCGTCACGTCCTGCGGCGGCGCCGATCCGGAGCCGGGGACCCCGGCGGCGCCGGTCAGCTCCGCCGCCTCGCACGACGGTCTGCACGGCAGCGTCGAGATTCCACCGGCCGCACCGCTGCGTACCGGTGAGCGGTTCGTCAACCTGACGATGGCCCAGCCGTACCGGCCGGCGGCACCGAACGGCGGCACCGACGAGTACCGCTGCTTCCTGGTCGACCCGGGGCTGACCGAGTCGGCGTTCCTGACCGGCAGCCAGTTCCTGCCGCAGAACGGCGCCCTGGTGCACCACGCCATCTTCTTCCGGCTCGCGCCGGCGGAGGCGTCGGCGGCCCGCAAGCTCGACGCGGACACTCCCGGCGACGGTTGGACCTGCTTCGGCGACGCCGGGATCGGCGACGCGGCCTGGGTGGCGCACTGGGCGCCGGGGGCGAACGAGACACTGCTCGCGCCGGGCCTCGGCTATCCGATGCCGCCGGGCAGCCAGCTCGTGATGCAGGTGCACTACAACCTGATCGACGCCCGGCCGGGCGAGGACACCGACCGGTCCGGCATCCGGCTCCGCCTCGTCGCCGGCACCGAGAAGGTGGATCCGCTGGTCACCGAGCTGCTGCCGGCCCCGGTCGAGCTGCCCTGCGCGGCCGGTGAGCGCGGCGAGCTGTGCGAGCGCGAGGCCGCCGTGCGCGACGTGGCGCGGCGGTTCGGTGCCGAGGCCGGTGGGCAGGCGGAACAGCTCAACGAGTACTGCAACCGGGGGCGGGCGCCGGCCGCCGGCAGCACCCAGCACTGCGACCACCGGGTCACCGAGGGTGGCCTGGTGCACGCGGTCGCCGGGCACATGCACCTGCTCGGCAGCGCGATCAAGCTGGAACTCAACCCCGGCACTCCGGCGGCGCGGACGCTGCTCGACATCCCGACGTACGACTTCGACCAGCAGGCCAACCGGCCGCTGCCGCGCGCGGTCGCGGTCAAGCCCGGCGACGTCTACCGGGTCACCTGCACCCACGACGTGACGCTGCGGCAGCGGCTGCCCCAACTGCGCAACCTGCCGCCCCGGTACGTCGTCTGGGGCGAGGGGACCAGCGACGAGATGTGTCTCGGCCTGCTCGTCATGTCCCGGCCCGGCTGACCGCGCCCGCTCCCGGTCAGGCCGCAGCGGAAGGTTCGGCGGGCGGCAGGTCCGGCGGGGCGGCAGGTCTGACGGGATGGAGAAGGTGCGGCGGGCGGAAACATGTCGGGGGTCCGGGCGATACTCGGCGCGGCGGGGCCGGTCGGCGCCGCAGAATGCGGAGAGTGTTATGGCCGAGGTCTTGCTGTTCCACCACATCCAGGGGCTGACGCCCGGGGTCCGGGAGTTCGCCGACCGACTCGGTGCCGCCGGGCACGCCGTGCACCTGCCCGACCTCTACGACGGGCGGGTCTTCGACGACTTCGACGAGGGTGTCGAACACGCCCGGAAGGTCGGCTTCGACGTGCTGCTGGAACGCGGACGGTCGGCTGCCGACGGGCTGCCTGACGGACTGGTCTACGCCGGCTTCTCCCTCGGCGTGATGCCGGCGCAGTTGCTCACCCAGACCAGGGCCGGTGCGAAGGGTGGCCTGTTCTTCCACTCCTGCCTGCCGGTGCAGGAGTTCGGGACGTGGCCGCAGGGCGTGCCGGTCCAGGTCCACGGTATGGCGGGCGATCCGCTCTTCGCCGACGAGGGGGACCTGGACGCGGCCCGGGCCCTGGTCGAGTCGGTTCCCGACGCCGAGCTGTTCCTCTACCCCGGCGACAGGCACCTCTTCGCCGACCACAGCCTGCCGTCGTACGACGCACCGGCCGCGACGCTGCTCACCGAGCGGGTGCTCCAGTTCCTCGCCAGGGTGGACGCGACAGCGGCCTGATCCGGGCGGCCCGGACCCGACAGTCGCGGTGCGGCATGGGTCGCGCACCCGTCGGGCGGATCGTCCGTACGGCCGGCGTACGGAACCCGGACCGGCGGCACGTGGTCGGGGGGAGGTTCCTAGCATTGTGGGGACCTACCGCCCGACCGGGTGGGAGGCGGCGAGCCGAGGTTACGGATCAAGGGACAGATGGCAGAGACCGGTAGCGACATACGCCCGTCGGCGCGATCCACCCGACTGCCCGCCGACCCGGCGGCGGCCGGCGGGATCATCGAGCGGGCCGGTCGGGTGGCCCGACCCCGGCAGCGGCTCGGTCAGCTCGTGCCACGCCGCCCGGAGGGGATCACCGGCAACCAGTGGAACGCGGCCAGCCGGGGCCTCTTCGACTACGTGGTCTCCGACCCGGAGGGGCGGTCGGCCCCCTTCGCCGTCGAGTTCGTCGACGCCAGCGCGCAGACCGCGCAGACGCAGCGGGACGACCGGATGAAGCACGCCGTCTGCGACGCCGTCGGGCTGGAGCTGCTGCGGATCGAGTCCGCGACGATGCAGCCGGCCACGCACGGCCGGCGGATCGTCGAGTACGTCATCGACGCGCGCGCCTTCCGCGAGGCGACCGGCGACCCGGCCGAGTACGCCGAACTCGCCCCGGACGCACCGCGCAGTTACCGCGACATCGTCGGCCGGCTGCCGGACGGCAACAGCGGGCACGTCAACGACCTCGGCGCGGTGGCCCGGACCATCGCCGTGGACGCGTACGTCAACCGGGAACTGGTCGACCCGATCCTGCGCAGCCTGCAACTGGACTGGAAGGACGGGCCGGCCGAGGGTTGGGCCTGGCTCCAGGTGCGGCCCGGGGAGTACCTCTTCGAGCGGGTGCGGATCTGGCAGCACCGCTTCTCCTGCGGCATCGAGCCGGGCCGGCTCGCCGAAGATCTGGCCACCATGGCGGTGGGGGAGCGGCTCCGGTTGCGCGAGACCGTCGGGTTGCCGCTGACCGGGCGGGAGCAGCTGGCCGACGAGCTCGACGCCCTGCGCCGCCGCCGGGACGAGCTGACCAACCCGTACGCCTTCGACCACGTCTCGTTCGACTGACCTCTGCGGCTCACCTGCTGCCCGGCTGGCGCCGCTCC
Source organism: Plantactinospora endophytica (assembly GCF_016862915.1). GTDB lineage: Bacteria > Actinomycetota > Actinomycetes > Mycobacteriales > Micromonosporaceae > Plantactinospora > Plantactinospora endophytica. The sequence goes on from NZ_BONW01000009.1 coordinate 34,512, forward strand.
TGTCCGCGCTCCTCCCGCTCCCGACCGGGGCACCGACGCCGGTGGAGGCGGAGCCGCTGGCGGGGCCGGCCGCTGTCGCGCCGGTGATCACGGCGTCCGCCGCCCCCGGAGATCAGGCTGCCGATGGGGTCGCGGAAGTCGAACGCGGGGACGTCGACGAACCGGGCCGGGTCCGCGCCGACACGGACCCGGCCCGGCGCCTGGTCGCCGCAGGACGGGATGTCAGGCGGCGGTGCAGGCCAGGGTCGGTACCGCGTTGCTGCCGTTCTGCGAGGCGAGGAACCCGAAGGTGGTACTCGCGCCGGCGGCGAGACTGCCGTTGTAGGCGGAGTTCCGGGCGGTGACGCTGGATCCGCTGGCGGTGATCGTCGCGCCCCAGGAGTTGCTGACGGTCTGCCCGTTGGCGAACGTCCAGGTCACCGTCCACCCGCTGATCGCGGCGGTGCCGGCGGTGACGCGTACGTCGGCCTGGAAGCCGCCCGACCAGGTGCCGGTGACCGTGTACGTCGCCGAGCAGCTACCCGCCGAGCCGGGCGGCGGAGTACGGGTCGGCGTGGGCGTCGGCGGCGGGGTGGTCCGGGTCGGGGTCGGGGTGGGCGTCCGGGTCGGCGTGGCGGTCGGCTGGGGGTTGCTGCCGCCACCGAAGTTGACGTCGCTGCACCAGTAGTAGTTCTGGTCCGCGTGGCTGGCCTTCCAGATCACGAAGACGATGTGCCGACCGGTGCGACCGGGCGCGCTGACGCTGATCGTGTTGGAGACGCCGTTGAGTACCGGGTCGCCGTTCTCCCGGGTGCCCGCGCCCGGGGCGTACCGGCCGGTTTCCCGGACCAGTTCGAGGTTGCTCCAGCCCAGCCGCTGGGTCAGCGGGTTGTACCCCTGCCGGCTCACGTAGATCAGGAAGTAGTCCGCCCCGTGCAGCGCCTGGTCGTGGATCGTGACGTTGAAGTTGGTGCTGACGTTGACGGCCTGCCAGTTGCCCGGATTGTCCAGCGCGGCGTACCGGACGCCGCCGGTCTCGCCGGCACTGCACAGTTGGCCACTCGGCACAGCGGCCTGGTGGTTACCGTTCACGCCCTCCCGGTAGAGGCCGTTCCAGTTCCACATGGCGTTCGGGTCGGCCTGCCAGGCCTGCCAGCACATCGGGTCCTGGGTGGCCATAGTCGGGTTCTGGAAGTCGTTGCCCCAGCGCTTCCAGCAGCCGTAGTTGCGTGACGCGGGGTTGATCGTGGAGCCGTGGGCGCTGGCGGTGTCCCGGGTGACTGCCATGGCCGAGGCGAGGAGGACGACCGCGGTCGCCGCGAGCGCGAGGATCCGCAGGACCATCGGGGCGCGGCGTCGGGCCGGATTCGGAGGTTGGGCGAGTGTAGACATGGGATCCCCAGACGTCGATTGCACGAGCGAGTACGCGGGAGGCTGCCCGGTGCTCCCGCACCATCCACCCGGCTCCGGCGGCGGTGTCCCTGGACAGAGATTCACACCGCTGGATGGTGCTTGTCAATAGTTTGGGGTGTCAACAAAAAGGAGCCTGTCGCGCCCGGGGCGAACCGGCTCGGCTCGGCCGCCGTGCGCCGACCGGGACCGGCGCCGATCGGGACCGACCGGAACCGACCGGGACACGACCGACCGGGACCGACTGGCGCGGCGGCCCGAGCGTTCGGCCGGCGATCGGACCCGGGGTCGATCAGGCCGGGCGCCGATCGCGGACCGATCAAAACGGGCTGATCAGACCGGACCGATCAGAACGGGCTGATCAGGTCGCGGCGATCACGCCGGGGCGGCACGCTCGGGAGTTATCAGGCCGTCGAGCAGCACGTCGATGGCCTTCGCCCGGGCCTCGTCGCTGTACGCGGTGAGGGTCATCCGGACGAAGGTGGCGATGTCCTCGGCGGTGATGTCGGCGCGCAGCCGCCCGGCCGCGCGCAGCCGCTCGGTCGCCGGGCTCACCACCGCAGTGATCAGGCGTTGGGCGTGCTCGTCGGCCCGGTCGCCGGCGCCGGCCAGCCGGGCGAACGTCGCCACCTCCTGCTCGGACATGTCGCAGCTCTGCGTGAAGACCGCCCGGAAGCCCTGCACCGGGTCGGCGGTCTCCAGTACGCGTTCGGCGTTGGCCCGGACCGCTGTCACCAGGTCGTCGAGGACCGCCTCGACCAGGTCCTCCTTGGCGGGGAAGTGCCGGTAGAGCGTGGTGGGGCCGACGCCGGCCCGGCGGGCGACCTCCTCCAGGGCGATCTCCGGACCGTGCTCGGCGAACGCCTCCCGGGCCGCGACCAACAGTCGCTGCCGGTTGCGGAGCTGGTCCCGGCGGGGTGCCCTCGGCTCCGGCATCCTCGGCCCTCCGATCGAAGTGGTGGCGATACTCCCACTTTAGCGCTACCGTAGAAAACGGAAGTGCTACTACCGTTTCGCCCTGGAGGTGTCGTGTCCTGGAATCCCGAGACATGGAATCCCGAGGCCCTGCCCGACCTGACCGGCCGGACGTACGCGGTCACCGGCGGCAACGCCGGGATCGGCTACTTCGTCACCGAGCAGCTCGCCGCCGCCGGAGGCCGGGTGGTGATCCTCGGCCGGAGTCAGGAGCGGATGCGCGCGGCGGTCGAGGCGATCCGCCGGCAGGTCCCGGCGGCCGACCTCGGCACGATCCGGCTGGACCTGGCCGACCTGGACTCGGTGGCGTCGACCGCCGCCGCCCTGACCAGGCTGGACCGGCTCGACGCGCTGATCGAGAACGCCGGCGTCAGTTCGCCGGGCCGACAGCGCACGACCACCCGGCAGGGCTTCGAACTCGCGGTGGGGACCAACCATCTCGGGCACTTCGCCCTCACCGCGCTCACCCTGCCGGTCCTGACGGCGACACCGGGCAGCCGGGTCGTGCCGGTCGGCAGCATCATGACCAGGAAGACCGGCTTCGACCTGGACGACCTGCTGAGCGAGCGGTCGTACGCGCCCCGGCAGGCGTACGTGCGGTCCAAGCACGCCGTGCAGATGTTCGGCTTCGCCCTCGACCGCCGACTGCGGGACGCCGGAGCGGACGTCAGGTCGATCGTGCTGCACCCCGGGCTCGGCCTCGACAGCGCGAGCCCACGCCGCCCCGGAATCAACGAACCGTCGCCGCTGGCCAGGATCTCCGGGCGTCTGCTCTCGCGCGTCGCGCAGGGCAAGCACCGGGCGGCCCGGGTCGCCGTACGGGCGGCGGTCGACCCGGAGGCCGACGGCGGGCAGTACTACGGACCGGCGCGTCGGGGCGTCGGCGATCCGGTGCCCGTTCCGCCGCCCGAGATCGATACGGATCCGGCGTTGGCGGCCCGCCTCTGGGCGATGTCGGAGGAGTTGACCGGTATCAGCCTCGCGGTTCCGGCAGGCAGGTCGTGAACGTGCCGCCGCGAAACGGGAATGCGGCCTCGACGGGACGGACAAAACGGGAGCGGCGGATGAAGCCCAGCACTGGCAGCGCAACCTACTGGACCCTGACCACGCTCGGCGTGCTCGGCGGCGCCGTCGGCGTCCTCGGCGTGCTCAGCCCACGCCGCCAACTGCGGCTGTCCGGGTTCGCCGACCCCGCCGAGCGGGCGGCCGCCGACCACACACCGGCCGTGCTGGGCAGCAGTTCGGTAGCCGCGATCGGGGAGGGCGCCGCCTACCTGGTGGGCGCGGCCAACGCGTGGCCGGGCTTCCCCGGGTACGTGCTGGGACGTCGGCTGCTGATGGCCGGCGGCCTGGCCGGACTCGCCGCCACCGGTCGGGCGCCCCGGTCCTTTTTCGGTGCCGCGCTCTGGGAAGCGCTCGGCGCCGCCGCCATCGGTGTCGCTTCGTGGCGGGACCGCCGCACCGCGACGAGGCCGGCATGAGCATCCCCGAGGAGATCAGAACGGCCCGGTACGTCAGCGTCACCACGTTCCGCCGGGACGGGCGGCCGGTTCCCACGCCGGTGGGCCATGCCGTCGACGGCGACGAACTGCTGGTGCTGACCCAGCGCGACAGCGGAAAGGTCAAGCGGATCCGCAACAACGCCGCCGTCCGGGTGGCACCCTGCGACATGAGCGGCCGGGTCGCCGAGGGCGCGCCGACCGCGACCGGCCGGGCCCGGGTGCTGGACCAGCTCGAAACCGCCCGGGTACGCCGGGTGCTGTCCCGCCGGTACGCCATCGCCCGGTTCGCGTTCCTGGCGGAATGGTTCCTCGGCCGGCGCGACCGCAGGGTCGGGATCGCGATCACCCTCTGAACCGCTCCGGTGCCGCGCCATCCGCCGTCGATATAGGGTGGGGGCGTGCGCCTGCTGCTGATGGCGGACACCCACGTCCCGAAGCGGGCCCGGGACCTGCCGCCGCAACTCTGGACGGCGGTCGACGAGGCGGACGTGGTCATCCACGCCGGGGACTGGGTGCACGAGCCGCTGCTCGACGCACTGGCGTCCCGCGCCGCCCGGCTGGTCGGAGTCCACGGCAACAACGACGGCCCGGAACTGCGGGCCCGGCTGCCGGAGATCGCCCGGGTCGAGCTGGCCGGGCTACGGGTCGCCGTGGTGCACGAGACCGGCCCGGCCGGTGGACGGGAGCGCCGCTGTGCGGACCGGTTCGGCGACCGTGACCTGCTGGTCTTCGGGCACTCGCACATCCCGTGGGACAGCGTGGCGCCGGGCGGGCTGCGGCTGCTCAACCCCGGCTCGCCGACCGACCGGCGCCGCCAGCCGTACGCCACCTATCTGACCGCCGAGATATCCGACGGCCGGCTCGACAACGTCGTACTGCACAGGTTGCCGTCCCGGTCCTGAACCGCCGAGGAGGTGACACCGTGCGGGGCGAACTGGCCGGCTACGCGCGCCGGGTGCTCGGCTCTGGGCAGATCGTCGCGGACCGCTCCTGGCAGCACGGCGTCTCGGCCGTACTGGAAATCCGGGACGACACCGGTACGACCTGGTACGTGAAAGGGCACGTCGACCCGGAGCGCTACCGGCGGGAGCTGTCGACGTACCGACGGTGGGTGCCGGGACTGGGCGGACACGCGCCGCGCCTGCGGGCTGCGCCGGTTGATCGACGGTTGGCGGTGAACCTGCCGCCGCGCCGGGGTAACCGGCCGATCGGCCCGGAGCGTTCCGATCACCCGCCTGCAAGACTGTAGGTGTGCATGACTTCGACGTGCTCGTGGTGGGTTCGGGGCCGGGCGGTCAGAAGGCCGCGATCGCGGCGGCCAAGCTGGGGCGCCGGGTGGCGGTGGTGGAACGGCAGCACATGGTCGGCGGGGTGTGCATCAACACCGGCACCGTCCCGTCGAAGACGCTCCGCGAGGCGGTGCTCTATCTGACCGGGCTGAGCCAGCGGGAGGTGTACGGCCAGAGCTACCGGCTCAAGGACGAGATCACGGTGGCCGACCTGACGGCGCGTACCCAGCATGTCATCGGCCGGGAGATCGACGTGGTGCGTAGCCAGTTGGCGCGTAACCACGTACGCCTGATCACCGGCACCGCCCGGTTCGCCGATCCGCACACCGTCAGCGTGACCGACCCGGTCGGCCGGGAGTCGAAGGTGACCGCCGAGAAGGTCATCGTCGCCGTCGGTACCCGCCCGGCCCGACCGGCCAGTGTGGACTTCGACGAGCGGACGATCATCGACTCGGACGGCATCATCAACCTCGAACGGGTGCCGAGTTCGATGGTGGTGGTCGGCGCCGGGGTGATCGGCATCGAGTACGCCTCGATGTTCGCCGCGCTCGGCACCAAGGTCACGGTGGTCGAGCGGCGGGACCGGATGCTGGAGTTCTGCGACCTGGAGATCGTGGAGGCGCTGAAGTACCACCTCCGGGACCTGGCGGTGACCTTCCGGTTCAGCGAGGCGGTGGCGGCGGTGGAACGGCACGCCCGGGGCGCCATCGCGGTGCTGGAGAGCGGCAAGCGGATCGCCGCCGACACCGTGATGTACTCGGCCGGACGGCAGGGACTGGGCAGCGAACTCGACCTGGAGAACGCCGGGCTCGCCGCCGACACACGGGGCCGGATCGAGGTCGACGCGGAGTTCCGGACGGCGGTGCCGCACATCTACGCGGTCGGGGACGTCATCGGCTTTCCCGCGCTCGCCTCCACCTCGATGGAGCAGGGTCGGCTGGCCGCGCACCACGCCTGTGGCGAACCGGCCCGAGCCCTGTCGGCCGCACAGCCGATCGGTATCTACACGATTCCGGAGATCAGCTTCATCGGCCGGACCGAGGACGAACTCACCCGGGACAAGGTCCCGTTCGAGGTCGGTATCTCCCGCTACCGGGAACTCGCCCGGGGCGCGATCAGCGGCGACTCGTACGGGATGCTGAAACTGCTGGTCGCCCCGGACACCGGCCACCTGCTCGGGGTGCACATCTTCGGCACCGGGGCCACCGAACTCGTGCACATCGGGCAGGCGGTGATGGGCTGCCAGGGTACCGTCGACTACCTGGTCGACGCGGTCTTCAACTATCCGACGCTGGCCGAGGCGTACAAGGTCGCTGCGTTGGACGCGATGAACAAGATGCGGCACCTCGCCCGGCTCCGCGACTGACGCCGGGTACTGCGACGGTCGCGCGGCCCGGGCTCGCCCGGGCCGCGCGTCGTGCGGCTCCGGTCAGGCGCCGACGTAGTCCGCCAGGTGTTCGCCGGTGAGGGTGGAGCGGGCGGCGACGAGGTCGGCGGGCGTGCCCTCGAAGACGATCCGTCCACCGTCGTGGCCGGCACCGGGACCGAGGTCGATGATCCAGTCGGCGTGTGCCATCACCGCCTGGTGGTGCTCGATGACGACGACCGACTTGCCGGCGTCGACGAGCCGGTCCAGCAGGCCGAGCAGTTGCTCGACGTCGGCGAGGTGCAGGCCGGTGGTCGGCTCGTCGAGGACGTAGACGCCGCCCTTCTCGGCCATGTGGCTGGCCAGCTTGAGCCGCTGACGCTCGCCGCCGGACAGCGTGGTGAGCGGCTGGCCGAGACTGAGGTAGCCGAGTCCGACGTCGGCGAGTCGCCCGAGGATGGCGTTCGCGGCCGGGGTACGCGCCTCGCCGGTGCCGAAGAACTCCTCGGCCTCGGTCACCGACATCGCGAGTACCTCGCTGATGTCCCGACCGCCGAGGTGGTATTCCAGCACCGAGGCGTCGAACCGCCTGCCCTCGCACTCCTCGCAGGTGGTGGCGACGCTGGCCATCATCGCCAGGTCGGTGTAGACGACGCCGGAACCGTTGCAGTTGGGGCAGGCGCCCTCGGAGTTGGCGCTGAACAGCGCCGGCTTCACCCCGTTGGCCTTCGCGAACGCCTTGCGGATCGGGTCGAGCAGTCCGGTGTACGTCGCCGGGTTGCTCCGCCGCGAGCCACGGATCGCGCCCTGGTCGATCGAGACCACCCCCGCGCTGGCCGGGATCGACCCGTGCAGGAGCGAGCTCTTGCCGGAGCCGGCTACGCCGGTGACCACGCAGAGCACCCCGAGCGGGATGTCGACGTCGACGTCGCGCAGGTTGTTGGTGCTGGCGCCCCGGATCTCCAACGCGCCGGACGGCGTCCGTACCTTGTCCTTGAGGGTGGCCCGGTCGTCGAAATGCCGGCCGGTGACGGTGCCGCTGGCCCGCAGCCCGTCGACGGTACCCTCGAACATCACCTGGCCACCGGCGGTGCCGGCGCCGGGGCCGAGGTCGACGACGTGGTCCGCGATCGTGATCGTCTCCGGCTTGTGCTCGACGACCAGCACCGTGTTGCCCTTGTCGCGCAGCCGCAGCAGCAGGTTGTTCATCCGCTGGATGTCGTGCGGGTGCAGCCCGATGGTCGGCTCGTCGAACACGTAGGTCACGTCGGTGAGCGAGGAGCCGAGGTGGCGGATCATCTTGGTCCGCTGGGCCTCGCCGCCGGAGAGCGTGCCGGATGGCCGGTCGAGGGAGAGGTAGCCGAGCCCGATCTCCACGAACGAGTCGAGAGTGTCCCGCAGTGACGCGAGCAGCGGCGCGACCGACGGCTCGTCGAGGTTGCGTACCCATTCGGCGAGGTCGCTGATCTGCATCGCGCAGACGTCGGCGATGTTGACCCCGTTGATCTTCGACGATCGGGCCGCCTCGCTGAGCCGGCTGCCGCCGCATTCGGGGCAGGTGGTGAAGGTGACCGCCCGCTCCACGAACGCCCGGATGTGCGGCTGCATCGCCTCGGGGTCCTTGCTCAGGAAGGACTTCTGGATCTTGGGGATCAGCCCCTCGTAGGTGAGGTTGACGCCGTCGACCTTGACCTTCACCGGCTCCTTGTAGAGGAAGTCCTGCATCTCCTTCTTCGTGTACTTCCGGATCGGCTTGTCCGGGTCGACGAAGCCCGACTCGGCGTAGACCCGTACGGTCCAGAAGCTGTCCGACTTCCAGCCGGGGATGGTGAAGGCGCCTTCGGCGAGCGACTTGGAGTCGTCGTAGAGCTGGCTGAGGTCGATGTCGGAGACGTTGCCCCGGCCCTCGCAGCGGGTACACATGCCGCCGGTCCGGGTGAAGGTCTGCCGTACGGCCTTGGTCTTGCCCTCGCCGCGCTCGACCGTGATCGAGCCGCTGGCCCGTACCGAGGCGACGTTGAACGAGAACGCGGCGGGAGAGCCGACGTGCGGCTGCCCGAGCCGGCTGAACAGGATGCGCAGCATCGCGTGTGCGTCGGTGGCGGTGCCGACCGTGGAGCGGGGATCGGCACCCATCCGCTGCTGGTCGACGATGATCGCGGTGGTCAGCCCTTCGAGTACGTCGACCTCGGGCCGGGCCAGGGTCGGCATGAAGCCCTGGACGAAGGTGCTGTAGGTCTCGTTGATCAGCCGCTGCGACTCGGCAGCGATCGTGCCGAACACCAGTGAACTCTTGCCCGAGCCGGAGACGCCGGTGAAGACGGTCAGCAGCCGCTTCGGGATCTCGACGCTGACGTCCTTGAGGTTGTTCACGCGCGCGCCGTGTACCCGGATCAGATCGTGGCCGCCGGCGGCGGGCCGCGCGGGCGATCGGGTCTCCGTCCTCGTGGCCTTGCTCATCGTGTCTCCATCTGTGGCTCTGTCAGGATCGTGAGGTCTGCTGGCGCGTGCCGGATTTTCGGCGACGTGGCGAGCCTGCCGTGCCGCCGCTGTGCCACCTGGTGCGGCCGGCGGCTCGCCGCCACTGGCCTGCGCCGGTGTCCCGAACCCGGTTGCGGTGGTCGGGCTGCGGGCCGACGGGGGCACCGCGATCTGACCGGGGTTACCGCCTTGCGGGTGTTGCCCGCACCGATCACACCGCCCGCGTCCATGGCGGCCACGCTAGCCGTGGCTCGGCGGGCCTGGCTTCTCGAATCGTGATCGGTCCGGCCGGCTGTGTCGCGGCGCACGGTAGCCGTCACTCTCTGTCTTTGATCCGTCACACCGGCGCTGTCTCCTGGTCGGCATCCGGCCCGTTGAGCAGGGTGACGACCATTGGCTGGACCGGGGAGGCGTGGCAATGATGATCCGACGATGGTACGGCGCGGTGGCCTCCGTGGCCGCCCTGCTGGCGGCCGGGGCCGGAACGGTCCGGATCGCGTACGGGACCGCCGACCGCAACGACGACGAGCGGGACCGCTGGGGTGTGGTACGCGAGCGACTGACCGGCTACCAGGAAGATCCGCTGGCCATCTCGACCAGTGGCACCGGCCGGCTCAGCCTCGGGATCGACGAGGACGAGCAGGAACTGACCTACCAGCTCAGCTACGAGGGGCTGGAGGGCAACGTCACCCAGGCGCACGTCCACGTCGGCGGTCGGGCGCAGAGCGGCGGGATCAGCGCCTTCATCTGCACCAACCTCGGCAACGGACCGGCGGGTACCCAGGCGTGTCCGGCCGCACCGGCCACGGTCACCGGCACGATTCGACCGGTCGACGTGATCGGGCCGACGGCCCAGGGCATCACCGCCGGACAGTTCGACGAGCTGGTCGCGGCGGTACGGGCCGGTGCCACGTACGTCAACGTGCACAGTTCGCTCTATCCGGGCGGGGAGATCCGAGCACAGCTCGGACGCCACCGGCACTGAACCGTCACCCCACCGTCACCGCTCAAGCCTTCACCGCTCCGGAAGGGTCACCGCGTAAGCCTGCCCGGGACCGGGTGCGTTCGCCCGGAGCAGGTCCGTCCGGCGTCTGCCGGGAACGAGTCCACAAGCGACGGTGGTCCGTCCGGTGTGACCTCTGTCGATCCGGTGAAATCGACAGGCGTTGCCACGATGCTCTTGACGTGACGTTGCGCCGTGGTTAATGTCCGGTAACTTTGTGACCCGCGCCACAACCGAGAACCGGGGGTTCCCGGATGCTGCAGGTGCGCAATCTGGAGGTCGTCTACGACGACGTCATGCTGGTGCTGCGCGGGGTGAGCCTCGCCGTACCGCCGGGTGGGATCGTCGCGCTGCTCGGCGCGAACGGCGCCGGCAAGACCACCCTGCTCCGGGCGATCAGCGGCCTGCTCGACGTGCACGACGGTGCGGTCACCAAGGGCACCGTCACGCTCGACGGGCAGCCGATCCACCGGCTCCGGCCGGCCGCGGTGGTCCGCCGGGGCGTCTGTCAGGTGATGGAAGGCCGGCGGATCTTCGCCGAGCTGACCGTGGAGGAGAACCTGCGGCTCGGCGGCCACACCGCGTACCGGCAGATCCCCACCCGGCTGGAGCAGGTCTTCGGACTCTTCCCGGCGCTGGCCCGGCGTCGCCGGCACACCGCCGGCTATCTCTCCGGCGGCGAGCAGCAGATGCTCGCGATGGGCCGGGCACTGATGGCGCAGCCCCGCTACCTGCTGCTGGACGAGCCCAGCCTCGGCCTCGCCCCCCGACTGGTCGAGCAGGTCCGGGAACTGATCGTGGCGATCAACGCGACCGGCGCCGGAGTACTGCTGGTCGAGCAGAACGCCACCATGGCCCTCTCGCTGGCCACCCACGGCTACGTACTGGAGACCGGGCAGGTGGTGCTGGACAAGCCGGCCGAGCAGTTGCTGGCCGACGACGACATCCGGGAGTTCTATCTCGGCCTCGGCGCCACGGCCGGGGCTGGCCGGCGGTCGTTCCGAGAGGTCAAGCACTACCGACGGCGCAAGCGGTGGCTGTCGTGACGGCCGTGCCGGGACAGCCACCGGCGGACCCGGTCGAGACCGAACCGACGACGGCCGTCCCGGTCGGGCCGGAGTCGGCGAGGGCCGTCCCGGTCGAGGCCGACCCGATCCTGCGGTTCGAGGACGTCCGGCTGCACTTCGCCGGCGTACGGGCCATCGACGGGGTGACGTTCACGGTCGGCCGGCACGAACTCTTCGCCATCATCGGCCCGAACGGCTCGGGCAAGACCTCCATCTTCAACGTCCTCTCCGGGGTCTACCGGCCGCAGACCGGCCGGGTCGTCTTCGACGGGGTGGACCTGGTCGGCCGCCGCCCGCACACCATCGCGGGGCTGGGCATGGCCAGGACCTTCCAGAACGTCGAACTGTTCGGCAACCTCACCGTGCTGGACAACCTGCTGCTCGGCCGGCACAACCACATCGGCTACGGCCCGCTCGCCGCGATCGGCTGGCTGGGCCGGGCCCGTCGCGCCGAGATCGCCAACCGGGCGGCGGTCGAGGAGATCGTGGACTTCCTCGAACTGGAACGCTGGCGGCGGATGCCGGTCGGGCTGCTGCCGTACGGGGTGCAGAAGCGGGTCGAGTTGGGCCGGGCCCTGGCGATGGAACCCAAACTGCTGCTGCTGGACGAGCCGGTCGCCGGGATGAACCTGGAGGAGACCGAGGACATGGCCCGGTTCGTCCTCGACATCCGCGACGAGCTGGACATCCCGATCGTGCTGGTCGAACACGACATGGGTCTGGTGATGGACTTGGCCGACCGGGTGCTGGTGGTCGACTTCGGCCAGGTCGTCGCGACCGGCAGCCCGGCGGAGATCCCCCACCACCCGGACGTCGTGCGCGCCTACCTCGGCGGCGCACCGCCCGGCCCGGCCGAACAGGGCGGCCATCCCGGCGCGGGCGAACAGAGCGGCCATTCCGGCCCGGCCGAGCGCGGTGGTCTTCCCGGCGTGGCCGGCGACAGCGACCTTTCCGCGCCGGCCGGGGCGCAGGCCGTTCCCGCCCCGCGTGGTCCGTCGGCGCGCGGCGGCGACGACGCGCGACCGGGGGAGGCGACGTGACCGAGCCCTCCGCCGAGACCGTTCCACCCGAGATCCCGGCCGCCACCGAAGCAGCCGCGACCACCACCTCTTCGGCGGGAACGCCGGCCGGCGTCGGCCCGGCCGGCACGATCGCGGTACGCGTCCGCGACCGTGCCCTCGCCACCCCGGACGCGGTGGCGATGCGGGGCAAGGACCGGGGGATCTGGCAGGAGGTGACCTGGGCCGGCTACTGGGACACCGTGCAGACGGTGGCGCACGGGCTGCTGGCGCTCGGGGTGCAGCCCGGGGACCGGGTGGCGATCCACGCGGAGAACCGCCGGGAGTGGCTGATCGCCGACGTGGCGACGGTGGCGCTGCGGGCGATGACGGTCGGGCTCTATCCGACCAACCCGCCGCCGGAGGTCGGCTACCTGCTCTCGCACTCCGGGGCCCGGGTGCTGGTCGCCGAGGACCAGGAGCAGGTCGACAAGGCGCTGGAGGTGATCGACGACTGCCCGGACCTGGAGCGGATCGTCTACCTCGAACCGCGCGGCATCCGGCACCGCTACCGGCACCCCGCCCTGCTCGGCTGGGACGAACTGCTGGCCCTCGGCGCCGAGCACCGGGCCGCCGAGCCAGAGGCGGTGGCCGCCCGGATGGCGGCGGCGACCGCCGACGACGTCGCCACGCTGATCTACACCTCCGGCACCACCGGCCCGGCCAAGGGCGCGATGCTGACCGTCGCCAACGTGGACTTCGCGATCCGGGTACTGGTCGACGGTGGCGGGTTCACCGATCCGCCGCCCGGGCCGTCCGACCTGCTGCTGTCGTACCTGCCGTTGTGCCATGTGGCGGAACGGATCTTCACCACCTGGTTCAACGCCGGCGCCGGGGTGCAGGTCGCGTTCGCCGAGTCGATCGACACCGTGCAGGCGAACCTGCGCGAGGTGCAGCCGAGCATCCTGTTCGGGGTACCCCGGATCTGGGAGAAGATCCTCGCAGGCGTGACGATCCGGCTGGCCAACGCCTCGGCGGTCAAACGGTGGAACGCCCGGATCTGGCTCGGCGTCGCCGACCGGATCGCCGGCACCTTGGTCCGGAACGGCGGTCGGCACACCGCCGGCACCCGGCTGGCGTACGGGATCGGCTGGCTGTTCTGCTACCGCGCGCTGCGGGTGCGGATCGGGATGCGACGGGTCCGGTACGCCGCCTCCGGTGCTGCCCCGATCGCCCCGGACGTGCTGCGCTTCTTCATGGGCATCGGCGTGCCCATGCACGAGGTGTACGGGATGACCGAGAACACCGCCGTCGCCACCGGCAACCGGCCGGGCCGGGTCCGGCTCGGCACCGTCGGCGAACCGCACCCCGGGGTGGAGTTGCGGATCGACGAGCAGACCGGGGAGATCCTGACCCGGCACGGAGGTGTCTTCGCCGGCTACTACCGGGACCCGGCGGCGACCGAGGCCGCCGTCGACGCGGACGGGTGGCTGCGTACCGGCGACGTCGGCGAGTGGGTCGACGGCACGTACGTGCGGATCACCGACCGGGCCAAGGACATCATGATCACTGCCGGTGGCAAGAACGTCGCCCCGTCCGAGATCGAGAACGCGCTGAAGGCGTCGCCGTACGTCAAGGAGGCGATCCTGGTCGGCGACCGCCGGCCGTACCTGACCGCGCTGGTCGGGATCGAGTTGGAGACCGTGGGGGAGTGGGCGCAGCGGCGCGGGCTGGCGTACACGACCTACCGGGACCTGGCCGAGAAGCCCGAGGTCCGGGCCCTGGTCGAGACGCTGGTCGCGGCGGTGAACGCCGGACGCGCCCCGGTCGAGCAGGTCAAACGGTTCGCGCTGCTGCCCAAGGAACTCGACCACGACGACGGCGAGCTGACCGCCACCCAGAAGGTACGCCGGGCCGCCGTCGCGGATCGCTTCGCCGAGCTGATCGACGACCTGTACACCCGCCGGTCGGCGAGGTCCGGAGCAGGGGAAGTCGGGGCGATGGGCGGAGCGGCAGAGTCCGGGGCGCGGGCCGGAGCCGGGGAGCCCGGGGCGGGGGCGGCGGGATGACCGAGCTGGTCGAGAGCCTGCTGCGCGGCCTGGGCACCGGCAGCGTCTACGCCCTGCTCGCCCTCGGCTTCGTCATCGTCTACAAGGCGACCCGGGTGATCAGCTTCGCCCAGCCCGCCTTCATGCTGGCCGGCGCGGTACTCGTCACCTACCTGGCCGGGCCGCTCGGCTTCTGGGTGGCGGTGCCGGTCGCCGCCGTGCTCACCGCGGGGCTGGCGCTCGGGGTGGAACGGGTGGCGGTACGCCCGATGGTCGGTCGGCCGGCGTTCGTGGTCGCGATCATCACCCTCGGGGTGGACGTCGCCGTCCGGGTGGTGGTCAACGGATTCATCGGGCTGGACGTCCGGCACGTCGGTGACCCGTGGGGGCTGCGTACGGTGACGATTCCCGGTACCGGGATCGACCTGCAACAGCGGCACCTCGCCGCGCTGCTCGCCACCACCGTGCTGATCGGCGGGATGTTCGCCTTCTTCCGCTACACCCGGATGGGGCTGGCGATGCGGGCCGCCGCGTACGACCAGGAGGCAGCACTGGCCATGGGCGTCTCGGTCGGTGCCGTCTTCGCGCTGTCCTGGGGACTGGCCGGTGGGCTGGCGGCGGTGGCCGGCACCTTCGCCGCCGCCGGGGCGAGCGTCGACGCGGCGCTCTGGCTGATCGCGCTGACCGCCCTGCCGGTGATCATCCTGGGTGGACTCGACTCGCTGCCCGGCGCGGTGGTCGGCGGACTCGCCGTCGGAACGATCCAGGAACTCACCGCCACCTACCAGCAGCACGCGCCCTGGCTCGGCGGCAACGTCTCGGTGATCACCCCGTACGTGCTGATGCTGCTGGTCCTGCTGGTCCGCCCGTACGGGCTGTTCGGCACGAGGGAGGTGGAACGGGTGTGAACACCACCGGACGGCGTACCCGACTGCGCGGACGTCCCGACCTGCACACCTCGTACGCGCAGGAGTTGACCCTCTTCGACACCCGGGCCAAGCGGGTGGCGGTGGCCGGGCTGCTGGTCGTCGCGCTCGCGCTGCCCTTCCTGCTCACCGACGAGGTGCTGCAACTGCTGGCGGTCTGCTGCGTGGCGGCGATCGGGGCGATCGGGCTGGGACTGGTCACCGGGTACGCCGGGCAGGTCTCGCTGGGGCACGCGTTCTTCCTCGCCGTCGGCGCGTACACGGCGGCGGTGATCAGCGGCGACCCGGACGGCCGGGTGATCGGCTTCGGGATCACCAACATCGCGGTCTGGCTGCCCGCCGCCGGCCTGCTGGCCGGGCTGGCCGGGGTGCTCGTCGCCCCGCTCGCCACCCGGCTGCGGGGCCTCTACCTGGCGATCGTCACCCTCGGCCTGGTCTTCATCGGCCAGCACGTGTTCAGCGAGTGGTCGGCGTTGACCGGCGGGGCCGGGGTCGGCCGGCCGGCGGCCACCCTGGAGTTCTTCGGGCAGCCGATCGCCGCCACCGGCCCGCTCGGCACCCGGGACCAGAAGCTCTACTGGCTGATGCTGCTGCTCCTGCTCGGCTTCGCGCTCGCCGCCGCCAACCTGGCCCGCTCGAAGGTGGGGCGGGCGTTCACCGCGATCCGGGACCGCGACATCGCGGCCGGGGTGATCGGGGTGAACCTGGCCCGGTACAAGACGATCGCCTTCGCCGTCTCGTCGGCGTACGCCGGCTGCGCCGGCGCACTGCTCTACACGATCACCGGATTCTTCGACCCGAGCTCGTTCAGCCTGCTGCTGTCGGTGCAGTACATCGCGATGGTGCTGATCGGCGGTGCGGGCACCATCTCCGGCGCGATCGCCGGGGCGTTCTTCATCACCCTGCTGCCCCGGTTCACCCGGGAGTTGCAGGCGTGGGTGCCGTTCCTCAGCGCCCAGCCGAACGAGGTGCCGAACGTCTTCCAGGTGGAGACGATCCTCTACGGCGTACTCCTGATCGTCTTCCTCATCTTCGAGCCCCGGGGCCTGTTCGGGATCTGGGTACGGGTCCGCAACTACTGGAAGGCCTGGCCGTTCTCCTACTGACCGCCGTCGTCGAACCGACCACAGCGTTCTCCTGTCGAGCTGCTCCAACGGACTGTGAGGTAGCCATGGGAAGGAACAGACCGTCCGGCACCGGGCCGCGCCGGATCGCCGCCGCGACCGTCGCCCTGCTGCTCTGCGCCGCGACCACCGCCTGTCGCGGCGGGGACACCGAGACCGACGCGTCCGGGGTGAAGACCGACGTCGGCGTCACCGCCGAGCCGTGCCCGGAGGCGGTGGACCGGAACAAGGGATGCATCTACCTCGGCATCATCTCCGACCTGACCGAGGGACCGTTCCGGGCGCTGGCGGTGCCGATCACCGACGCGCAGAAGGCGTTCTGGAAGCGGGTGAACACCGCCGGCGGGATCGGGAACTACGAGGTCGACGTGACCCGGTGGATCCGGGACAACAAGTACAACCCGCAGACGCACAACCAGGTGTACCAGGAGATGAAGCCGAACGTGCTGGCCCTGGCCCAGACCCTCGGCTCGCCGACCACCGCCGCCATCCTGGCCGACATGAAGGCCAGCAGCGTGGTCGCGGCGCCGGCCGCCTGGACCTCGGCGTACGCCTTCGAGGACGTGATCGTCGAGTCCGGCGCCAACTACTGCCTGGAGTCGATGAACGCGCTCGACTACGCCAGGCAGGCGCACGGCGTGAAGTCGGTACTGGCGGTGCACCTGGCCGGTGACTACGGCGACGACGCGGCGGCCGGCGCCAAGCTCGCCGCACAGTCCCTCGGGATGACCTTCAACGCGGTGAAGACCGACTCGGGCGCGGACAAGCAGGCCGGCGCGATCCAGGCGATCCTCACCGGCCGCCCCGACCTGGTGATCCTGACCATGGGACCGGCCGACGCGGCGGCGATCGTGGGCCAGGCCGCAGCACGGGGCTTCACCGGCCGGTTCATCGGCACCAGTCCGACCTGGAACCCGGCGCTGTTGCAGAGCGCCGCCGCACCGGCCCTGCTGGCCCGCTACGAGCAGACCGCGCCGTGGGACACCTACAGCGCCGACACCCCGGGCCACCAGGCGCTGCGCCAGGCACTGGGTCAGATCACCCCGAACGACGGCTACACCTCGGGCTGGGTGTGGTCGTACCCGCTGAAGGCCGCGCTGACCAAGGCGGCGGCCGACGGTGACCTGACCCGGGCCGGGCTGCTGAAAGCGGTCAAGTCGCTGTCCACCGTGGACTACGAGGGGATGCTGCCGAGCGGCGCCGGCAACTATGCCGCCGGTCCGAACGACGGCGCCGTCCGGGTCACCGCGGTGTACCGGCCGGACCGGGCCGCCCCGACCGGGGTGATCCAGGTCCGGCCGTTGACCGCCGGGCCGACCGCCACGGGGTACGACCTGGACCGGCCCTGTTACGAGAAGCTCTGACCGACGCGGCGCCGACCCCGCCGTAGGGGCCGGGATCGAGCGGGCCGCGGTCGGCCGGTCAACGGGCCAGCCGGTCGACCGCGGCCACCACCGCGCCGGCACCGTCCTCGGTGGACAGTCGGTCGGCGAGCCGGCGGGACCGGTGCCGGAAGTCCGGTCCGGCCACCGCCGCCCGGATGGCGTCGGCCAGCCGGGCTTCGTCGAGCCGGCGGAACGGCAGCACCGCCGGGCCGACCCCGAGGGCGGCCAGCCGGGCGGCCCAGAACGGCTGGTCGGCGAGGATCGGCACCGGTACGGCCGGCACCCCGGCCCGAAGCCCGGCGGCGGTGGTGCCGCAACCGGCGTGGTGCACCAGCGCGGCCATCCGGGGAAAGAGCCAGTCGTGCGGTACGTCCCCGACGGTGAACACGTCCGGCTCCCGGAGCCCGCCCGCCCCGGCACCTGCACCCGCCGGCCCCCGGAGCACTGCGGCCTCGGCACCCTCCGGTCCCTGGAACACCCCGGCACCGGCACCGTCCTCGCCCGGGACCGCCCCGGCACCGGCACCGTCGAGCCCTTGGAGCACGCCGCGTACCCCGGCCCGGCGCAGTGCGCCGACGACCAGACGGTGCAGCCCGTTCCCGGTGTCGGCGAGGCTGCCGAAACCGACGTAGACCGGCGGCGGGCCGGCGGCGAGGAAGTCGACCAGGTCGGCGGGTGGCCGCCACCCGGCATCCGTCAGCGGCCACCAGTAGCCGACCACGTCCAGCCCCGCCGGCCAGTCCGGCGGCCGGGGCAGCACCGTCGGGCTGAACCCGTGCTGGACCGCCCAGCCGTCGGCCGTCGCCCGGCGTTGCAGGCTGCCGAGCCCGACCGGCGGCAGTCCGAGCAGGTCGCGCAGCCGGCGGGAGGCGTCGGCGTACACCCGGTCGGCGAGGAGCCGGCCGAGTCGACCGGCGAGCCGGTTTCCCCACCGGCCCAGCGACCGCACACCGAGCACGACCGGCGGGAACGCCCCGGTGGGCGAGGTCGGCTGGAGGAAGACCCCGAGGCTCGGGATGCGGTGGTACTGCGCCACCGAGTACCCCAGCGGCGCGGTCGTGCTGGACAGCAACAGTACGTCGGTGCCCGCCCCGGCGGCGGTGGCGATGCCGGTGCCGAGGTCGCCGACGAACCGGCCGCCGAGCCGGACGAAGTCGACCAGCCCCGGGGCGCCCGGTACGGGCCAGGACCGGTGCCGCCCGGCGGTGGCGGCGCGGAGCGCGGACAGGTCACCGGCGATCGGCCGGAACTCCAGGCCGGCCCCGGAGACCAGGTCGGCGTACGGGCCCGGGGCGGCGACCGCCACCCGGTGACCGGCGTCCCGCAGCCGGGCACCGAGCCCGGTGTACGGCGCGACGTCACCGAGGGAGCCGGCGGTGACGATCAGGACCCGCATGGCGACCTCCCGGTGGGCCGGGGACATCGACCGGCGGCACGCGGTCACTGCTCTGGGTGCGGCACCGGCTGCCGCCCGACGCGTCGGCCGCCCGTCGCGGGGTATCCGGAGTCTCGCGGGGTATCCGGAGTCTACGGCCCGACCGGCGCCGGCAGCGGTTCTTCGCCCGGACCCGACGCCTCCGGCGTGCGGAAGTGGCGTCGGTAGGGCTCCGCTGCCGCGCTCCGGAAGCCGGTACGCCCTTTCGAGGATTCTTCGCACCTCCTGCGGGTAGATGGCCGGATGACGTTCAGATCCGGGCGGTACGAGGCGAACCGCAAGGAGGCGTCCGAGCCGCCCGTCGGCGGCGTCGGCGGACGGCGCCCGCGCGTGATGATCATCTACGCCAGTGCGGGAGCCGGCCACGACGGCGCGAGCCGGGAACTCGCCGGCCGGCTGCGTGAACGCGGCCTCCAGGCGGACTGCGTGGACCTGGCCGACATCTTCCCGTGGGGACTGGGCCGGCTGCTCCGGGGCACCTACCACGGGATGCTGAGCCGGCTGCCGTGGATCTACGGACTGCTCTTCGCGATCGGCGGGAACTTCAGCCGGGCCGCCCCGATCACCCGGGCACTGCTGCGGCCGGTCTGGCCCCGGGTGCTGCGGATGCTGCCCCCGGACACCAGGGCGGTGGTGTCGACGTACCCGGTTGTCAGCCAGATCGTCGGGCCGCTGCGCCGGGAGGGGCGGCTCGCCGTACCGGTGATCACCTATCTGACCGACTTCGCGGTGAACCCGATCTGGGTGTCGCCCGGCATCGACGTGCACTGCGCCGCGCACCGCACCACCCGGGCCGAGGCCCGGGCGCTCGGTGCCGGCGAGGTCCGGGTGGCCGGCCGGCTGGTCGCGGCCGGCTTCCGTCCCGGGTCGGCGGAGGAGAAACGCCGTGCCCGGGAGCGCCTCGGCCTGCCCGTGGACGCCCGGCTGGCCCTGCTGGTCGCCGGGTCCTGGGGGGTCGGCGCGGTGGCCCGGACGGCGGCCGAGATCGCGCGTACCGGGGTGGCCGTCCCGGTGGTGGTCTGCGGCCGGAACGAGGCGCTGTTCCGCCGGCTGACCCGGCGGCGCACCGGCCACGTCTTCGGCTGGGTCGAGGACATGCCGGAACTGCTGCGCGCCGCCGA
Source organism: Plantactinospora endophytica (assembly GCF_016862915.1). Lineage (GTDB taxonomy): Bacteria > Actinomycetota > Actinomycetes > Mycobacteriales > Micromonosporaceae > Plantactinospora > Plantactinospora endophytica. The sequence continues at coordinate 54,621 of NZ_BONW01000009.1, forward strand.
CGTCCTGGTGGAGAACGCCGGCGGGCTCACCGCGCTGGAGGCGATGGCCTGCGGCCTGCCGGTCGCCACCTACCGGCCGATCCCCGGGCACGGCCGGGCGAACGCCGCGACCATGGCCCGGGCCGGGGTGGCGACCTGGGTACGCCACTCCGCCGAGCTGGGCCCGACGCTGGTCCAGCTCGCCGACGGTACGCCCGGCCAGCGGCAGCGCGCCGCCGGGCTGGCCCTGTTCGAGACGGATCCGGCGGCGGTGGTCGCCGACGTGGCCCGGGGCGGCCCGCTGGCCGAACCGGGTACCGGGCTGCCGATCGGGGGTTGGCAGCCGTCCACACCGGTCGACGACGCGGTGGCTGATCCGGAGGTGCCCGCCGAGGTGCCGGCGGGGGTGGCCGCCGCGCCGGCCCGCCGGACGCTGACCCGGTGGGTGGGACTGCGCGCGGGGGTCGCCAAGCTTCGGATCGGTGCCGACCAGCCCCGGACCGACGGTACGCACCCGGTGAACCGTCCGGACCGGCAAGGCTGAGGTGGCGGCTCGACATCGCGCCGCCCGTACCCTCGTGCGGGCGGTGGCCGGGCGGCCCGGCACCGGCCCGATTCGGCTCGTCGCTCGTTCTGTTCGGCTCGTCGCTCGTCCGGCGCGACCCGGCATCGGTTCGGCGCGGCCGGGTGCCGGTCCGGTGCGGCGGATCCGGCCCGGAGGTGCCGTCCGGTGAACGGCATCGCCATCCTGCTCGGACTGGCCTCGGCCGCCTGCTTCGCGGTCAGTTCGGTACTGGAACAGCACGCCGCCAAACAGGAACGGCCGACCCGGACCATCGACCCGCGACTGCTGATCCGGCTGCTGCACCGGCGGCTGTGGCTGCTCGGCTGGCTGCCCGACGCACTCGGCACCTTCCTCCAGGCGCTGGCGCTGCGCTTCGGCGCGCTCGCCCTGGTCGAACCGCTGCTGGTGAGCGGGCTCTTCATGGCGATCCCGCTGGAGGCCGCGATCGAGCGGCGCCGGCCGCACCGCCGGGACATGCTGGTGGTGGTGGTCGGGGTCATCGGGCTCACCGGATTCCTGCTCGCCGCCAACCCGCGCGGCGGGGTGCAGGAACCGAAGACGTGGGCCTGGATCGGCGTCGGCGCCGTGATCGGGGCGCTGGTCACGGTCTGCCTGCTGGTCGCCTGGCGTACCCAGGACGCGACCCGGGGACTGATGCTGGGCATCGCCACCGGACTGCTCTACTCGGTGGCCGCCGCCCTGGTCAAGAGCGTCATCGAGAAGCTGCCGGACCACCCGGTGCAGGTGTTCACGGACTGGCACCTCTACGCCCTGATCGTGGTCGGGGGCACCGCACTGGTGCTGAACCAGAACGCCTTCCAGGGCGGCCCGATCGCCGCCCCGCTGACCGCGATCGCCCTGCTCGACCCGTTCGCCAGCGTGCTGATCGGGGTCTTCGCCTTCGAGGAGAGACTGTCGCTGGACGGGTGGCGGCTGGTGGCCGGCCTGGTCGCCGTGGCAGCGATGAGTACCGGCATCTTCATGGCCCGACGTACCCGGTCAAGCTGACACGCCGGAGGCCGTTCCGTCGATCCTTACGGTCGGTTGGTCCGACCGGCGGGTACGGCGCGACGGCTGATCGAACACGCCGAGAGGAATTCGGCAGGCCGCACCGCCGAGCGTGGGAAGTTGGGTACGCTCGGTGAAGATTACTTAGCGCGAGCGATGGGTTACTTCCAATCCGGCGCGGCGGTCTGGCTCGGCTCCGCTGAGCCGGCTGGACGTCGCGAGAGGCGGCAGCGTGCTTGATCTGACCGACGACGCTCCCGACCATCCGTCAACGGATCGGCCGGGTGGGCGCCGGCAGCCGGACACCGTACTGGCCGGCGAGAACTTTCCGGTCGCGCTGCGTGTCCTGCCGTCCCGGATCCGCCGGCACCTGCTCGCCCTCTACTGGTACGCCCGGCACGTCGACGACCTCGGCGACGAGCCGGACCGGAGCGGCCGGAACGAGACGCCGGCCGTCCGGCTCGCCGCGCTGGACCGGTTCGACGCGGAGGTGCGCGCGCTCTACCACGGCCGGCTGCCCCGGCACCCGGTGCTGGTCAAGCTGGCACCCACCGTGGTCGACTGCCGGTTGCCGATCGACCCGCTGCTCCGGCTGATCGAGGCGAACCGGCGCGACCAGACGGTGTCGCGCTATCCGACCTTCGGTGCCCTGGTCGACTACTGCCACCTCTCCGCCGATCCCGTCGGCGAACTGGTGCTGCACGTCTTCGGCGCCGCGTCGCCGGACCGGATCCGGCTCTCCGACCGGATCTGTACGGCGTTGCAGGTCGTCGAGCACCTCCAGGACGTCGCCGAGGACCGGCGCCGGGGTCGGATCTACCTGCCGACCGAGGACCTCGCCGCGGCCGGGGTACCCGAAGAGGACCTCGACGCGCCCCGGGCCGGCGAGCGGCTGCGTACGGTTGTCCGGCGCCAGGCGCAGCGGGCGGCCGACCTGCTCGACGCCGGTGCACCCCTGCTCGGCGACCTGCGCGGCTGGGCCAGGATCGCCGTCGGTGGCTACGTCGCCGGTGGCCGGGCGGCGCTCACCGCACTGGCCCGGGCCGGATACGACCCGCTGCCCGGACCGCCCAAGCCGACCCGGGCCGGGATCGCCGCCGCCTGGGTCAGGTCGTACCGGACGTCCCGGGCCGCCCCGCACCCGAGCGGAGCGCGGGGATGACCGCCGACGCGGGGCTGGAACGCGCCTACCGCGAATGTGCCCGGGTGACCCGCAGCCAGGCCCGCAACTTCTCGTACGGCATCCGCCTGCTCCGCCCCGACCGGCGCGCCGCCCTCTGCGCGGTGTACGCCGTCGCCCGGCGCATCGACGACATCGGCGACGGCGACCTGCCCGCCGCGACCAAGCTGGCCCGGCTCGACCAGATCCGGGCGGCGCTGCACCGGCTGCCGGCGGCGGGCGACGATCCGGTGCTGGTCGCACTCGCCGACGCCGCCGCCCGGCTGCCGATCCCGATGGACGCCTTCGACGAGCTGGTCGACGGCTGCGTGGCGGACGTCCGGGGTGCCCGGTACGAGACCTTCGAGGAACTGGTCGGCTACTGCCGCTGCGTGGCCGGGTCGATCGGGCGGCTCTCGCTCGGCGTCTTCGCGCTCCGGCCGTCGGTGGATCGGGCGGCGGCGGCCGAACTCGCCGACACCCTCGGCATCGCGCTGCAACTGACCAACATCCTGCGGGACGTCGTGGAGGACCGGGCCGCCGGCCGGATCTACCTGCCCCGCCGGGACCTGGAACGGTTCGGCTGCACCCTGGACCTCGGCCCGGACGGCGGGCTCACCGACGCACCGGACCGGCTGGCCGCGCTGGTGCGCTGGCAGGCGCACCGGGCCGAGCGTTACTACCAGACCGGGCTGCGGCTGCTGCCGCTGCTCGACCGGCGCAGCGCCGCCTGCGTCGCCGCGATGGCCGGTATCTACCACCGGCTGCTGTCCCGGATGGTCGCCGACCCGTTGGCGGTGACCCGGCACCGGGTCTCGTTGCCCGGCTGGGAGAAGGCGTACGTCGCGGCGCGGGCGATGACCCGGAGCGCACCGTGACCGACGGAGGTGTCTGCGTGGTCGGCGGTGGGTTGGCCGGCATCGCCTCGGCGGTGCGGCTGCTCGACGCCGGACACCGGGTGACCCTGCTGGAGGCCCGTCCGGCACTCGGCGGGGCCACCTACTCGTTCCGGCGCGGCGACCTCACCGTGGACACCGGGCAGCACGTCTTCCTCCGCTGCTACCAGGAATACCGCGACCTGCTCGCCCGGCTCGGCAGCACCGACCGGGCCGCCGTGCAGAACGGGTTCTCGGTGCCGATCGTCCGGGTCGGCGGACCGCCGCACGTGCTGGCCCGCAACCGCCGGCTGCCGGCCCCGGCCCACCTGCTGCCGGCGCTGCTGAACTACCGCCCGCTGCGGGTCGGGCAACGGCTGGCGGCGGTCCGGGCCGCCGCGGCGCTGCGCCGGGTCGAGCCGGACGACCCGGCCGCCGACCGGGTCAGCTTCGGCGCCTGGCTCGCCGCGCACGGGCAGGACGAGCCGACCGTGACCCGGCTCTGGGAACTGATCTGCACCGCCGCGCTGAACGCCCCGCCGGAACGGGCCTCGCTGGCGCTGGCCGCCCGGGTCTTCCGGACCGGGCTGCTCGACCGGGCCGACGCCGCCGACCTCGGCCGGCCGACCGCACCACTGGCCGAACTGCACGGTGCGCCGGCCGCCGTACTGCTGCGGCAGCGTGGGGCGACGGTCCGCACCGGGGTACGCGTCCAGCAGATCCGTACCGACCAGGGGCGATACCAGGTTTCCGGCGACGGTGTCGAGTTGACGGCCGACGCGGTGGTACTAGCGGTGCCGCATCCGCAGGCGGCCAGGCTGGTGCCGGCCGAGGCCGCTCCGGACCGGGCGCGCTGGGCCCGGCTGGGTGCCGCGCCGATCGTCAACGTGCACGTGCACTACCAGCAGCGGGTCACCGAGTTGGAGTTCGCCGCCGGGCTGGACACGCCGGTGCAGTGGGTCTTCGACCGGACTCCGGCCGGCGGCTCCGGCCAGTACCTGGTGGTCTCCATCTCCGCCGCCGAGCAGGTGTTGGGCATCCGGGCGAGCGAGCTGGTCCGGACCTACCTCGGCGCGCTGGGCGAACTCTTCCCGGCGGCCCGGCAGGCCCGGGTCCGGGACGCGTTCGTGACCCGCGAACCACGGGCGACGTTTCGGCAGGGGCCGGGTACCCGCAGCGCCCGCCCGCCGGCCCGGACCCGCTCGCCCGGACTGGCCCTGGCCGGCGCGTGGACCGACACCGGCTGGCCGGACACGATGGAGGGCGCGGTACGCAGCGGCCACCGGGCCGCCGACGTGGTACTCGCCCACCTCGGGTCGGCGGCGCCGGCCGACGGAGGCACCGGCAGGACCGAGCGCAGCGTGGGCATCGAGCGGCTCGGTCGTCCACGTCGTGGTGACGACGAGCGCAGCGAGGAGACGACATGACGGTGATGCTGCCCAGCGTTCTCGCCCAGGTGGACGAACTCGTCCAGCCCGAGATCCGGGCGGCGCTGGATCGGATCGACGGGCGTACCCGACTGGTCGCCGGCTACCAGTTGGGCTACTGGGACGCCGACGGCGAGCCCGTCGGACGGGGCGGCAAGGGGCTGCGTCCGGCACTGGCGCTGCTCTCCGCCCAGGCCGCCGGTCAGCCGGTACGCCGGGGACTGCCGGCGGCGGTCGCGGTGGAACTGGTGCACAACTTCTCGCTGCTGCACGACGACGTCATCGACGGTGACCTGGAGCGTCGGCACCGGCCGACGGCCTGGGCGGCGTTCGGCGTGGGGCCGGCGATCCTGGCCGGCGACGCCCTGCTCAGCCTCGCCGACGAGGTGCTGGCCGAGGACTCCGAACTGGACGTACGCGGCGGGCTGGCGACCCTGCACACGGCGATCCGCCGGCTGATCGCCGGGCAGGCGGCCGACGTGGCGTTCGAGTCCCGCCCGGACGTCTCCCTCGACGAGTGCCTGGGGATGGCCCGGGACAAGACGGCGGCGCTGCTGTCCTGTTCGGCGACGCTCGGCGCGGTGCTCTGCGGCGCCCCGGCGGCGCTGGTCGACGGCCTGGCCCGGTACGGCGAACGGCTCGGCCTGGCCTTCCAGCTCGTCGACGACCTGCTCGGCATCTGGGGCGAGCCGGCGGTCACCGGCAAGCCGGTGCTGTCCGACCTGCGGGCCCGGAAGAAGTCGGTACCGGTGGTCCGGGCGCTCACCTCGGGCGGTCCGGCCGGCGCGCAGCTCGCCGAGCTGTACGCCCGCCCCGGCGAACTCTCCGCCGCCGACCTGGGCCTGGCCGCCGAGCTGATCGAGGAGACCGGCGCCCGGGACTGGACCGAGAAGCAGGCCGACCGGCTGCTCACCGAGGCGCTGGCCGAGTTGGACCAGTTGGGCGAGCCCGGGGTGGCGGTCGAACGCTCCGACGTGCACGCCGACCTGGTGGCGATCGCACACTTCATGACGGGGCGGGACCACTGATGGGTTCGACGGTCTCCACCAGCGGTGGAAGTCCGGCCGGCGGCACGGCGGACGCCGCGCCGACCGAGCCGCGTGGCGGCGTCCGCACCGGCACCACGGAGGTCGGGACGGGCACCCGAGCCGGTGGGACGGGCACCCGGGACCGTGGGACGGGCGGCCGACACGGTGGGACGAACACCGGCGACGGTGGACAGGACGCCCCGGACACCGCCGAGGCGGCGCTGGGCCGGGCCCGGGACCTGCTGCTGTCCCGACAGGAGCAGGGCGGCTGGTGGCAGGGCGAGCTGGAGACCAACGTCACGATGGAGGCCGAGGACCTGCTGCTGCGGGAGTTCCTGGGCATCCGTACCGAGGTGGAGACCGAGCCGACGGCCCGGTGGATCCGGTCGAAGCAGGGCGCGGACGGCGCCTGGGCGACCTTCCACGGCGGGCCCGGGGACCTCTCCACCACCATCGAGGCGTACGCGGCACTGCGGCTGGCCGGCGACCTGCCGGAGGCCGAGCACATGTGCCGGGCGCGGGAGTTCGTCCTCGCGGGCGGCGGTATCGAGCGGAGCCGGGTCTTCACCCGCCTCTGGCTGGCGCTGTTCGGCGAGTGGCCGTGGCAGCGGCTGCCGGCGATCCCGCCCGAGATGGTGCTGCTGCCGTCGTGGTTTCCGCTCAACGTCTACGACTTCGCCTGCTGGGCCCGGCAGACCATCGTGCCACTGTCGGTGGTACGCGCGCTGCGCCCGGTACGCCCGCTCGGCTTCTCGCTCGGCGAACTGCGTACCGGACTGGCGCCGGAGTCGGCGACGCCGGGTCGCAAGGCGCGCTGGATGCACCGCCTCGACGGGGCGCTACGCGGCTACGAGCGCCGCCCGATCGGCCCGGTACGCCGCAACGCGCTGCGCCGCGCAGCAGAGTGGATCATCGCCCGGCAGGAGGCCGACGGATCCTGGGGCGGCATCCAGCCACCGTGGGTGTACTCGCTGATCGCGCTGCACCTGCTCGGTTATCCGCTCTCCCATCCGGTGCTGCGCAGCGGGCTGGCCGGGCTGGAGCGGTTCACCGTCCGGGAGGAGACCCCGGACGGCCCGGTACGCCGGCTGGAGGCGTGCCAGTCCCCGGTCTGGGACACCGCACTGGCGATGGTGGCGCTAGCCGACGCCGGGGTACCGGCCGACCATCCGGCACTGACCACCGCCGCCGACTGGCTGCTGGCCGAGGAGATCCGGGTCCCCGGCGACTGGTCGGTCCGCCGGCCCCGGCTCGCTCCCGGCGGCTGGGCGTTCGAGTTCGACAACGATCTCTACCCGGACACCGACGACACCGCCGAGGTACTGCTGGCGCTGCGCCGGGCCGGCGCGCATCCGGCGCTGCGGCCGGCGATGGAACGTGGCGTCGGCTGGCTGCTGGGCATGCAGTCCGCCGACGGCGGGTGGGCCGCGTTCGACGCCGACAACACCCGGGCGATCGCCCGGGACCTGCCGTTCTGCGACTTCGGCGAGGTGATCGACCCGCCCAGCGCCGATGTCACCGCGCACGTGGTGGAGGCGCTCTGCGCGGAGGGCCTGGCCGGCTCGATCCCGGTCCGCCGGGGCGTGGCGTGGCTGCTGCGCCACCAGGAGGCGGACGGTTCCTGGTTCGGCCGCTGGGGGGCCAACCACGTCTACGGAACCGGCGCGGTCGTGCCGGCGCTGGTCGCCGCCGGGGTACGCCGGGACGACCCGAGGATCATCCGGGCGGTCTGCTGGCTGCACCGGCGGCAGAACGCCGACGGCGGCTGGGGCGAGGACATGCGCTCGTACCGCGATCCGGCCTGGCGCGGGCAGGGCGACTCCACCGCCTCGCAGACGGCGTGGGCGCTGCTGGCCCTGCACGCCGCCCGCTCCGACGACACGGCGTCGGTCCGGCGCGGGGTGGACTGGCTGGTGCGTACCCAGCGCCCGGACGGGGGTTGGGACGAACCGCAGTTCACCGGTACCGGCTTTCCCGGCGACTTCTACATCAACTACCACCTCTACCGCCTGGTGTTCCCGGTCAGCGCCCTCGGCCGACTGCTGCACGACCCGGAGCACGCCGGTGGGTCGGAGGAGCATGCCGAAGGGCTGCTGTACGACCAGGCGCACGCCGGTGGGTCGGAGAACGCCGAGGCTTTGCTGCACGACCCGGAGCACGTTGGTGGGTCGGAGCACACCGAAGGGCTGTCCCGCGACCCGGAGCACGCCGGTCGGGTGTCGCGTGACCCGGGAGGGTCGAGTTGAGCGTCGGGAACTGGGTGCTGTTCGCACCGATGCGAGCGGAGGCCCTCGCGCTGCGGCGCGGGCTGCCGCCGGGCGCACCGCTGCGGCGTACCGGTCGGGGACCGGCCCGGGCCACCCGGGTCGCCGCCGGCTACCGCGACACCGCCGCGCTTGCGGTGGCCGGCATCGCCGGTGGCCTGGTGCCGAGCCTGCGCACCGGGGACGTGGTGGTGGCCACCGAGGTACGTCGGGCCGGTGTGGTCGGCGGCGCCCCGCTGCCCTGCCCGGCCGCCCCGATGATCGCGGCGGCACTGCGCCGACGCGGCCTGACCGTCCACCTCGGACCGGTGGTGACCAGCCGGCGGATCGTCGACGGCGCCGACCGGACCAGGCTGGCCGCCACCGGGGCGATCGCGGTGGACACCGAGTCGGCGGCGCTGCTGGCCGGTGCCGCCGGTCGCCCCGCCGCCTGCGTCCGGGTGGTCGCCGACGTGCCGCCGCATCCGCTGTACCGTCCGGCGACGCTCGGCCGGGTGATCGCGGCGCTGCGGGTACTGCCACAGCTCGGTCCGGCCCTGCGGGAGTGGGCGGCGGCGACCACCGCCCGCCAGGTGGTGCTGGCGTCGCCCCGGTCGTTCTGCGCCGGGGTGGAACGGGCGATCAGCGCGGTGGAGCAGGCGCTGGACCGGCACGGCCCACCGGTCTACGTGCGCAAGCAGATCGTGCACAACCTGCACGTCATCAACGACCTACAGGCCCGTGGCGCGGTCTTCGTCGACGAGTTGACCGAGATCCCGGACGGCGCGACGACGGTCTTCTCCGCGCACGGGGTGGCGCCCGCGGTCCGGGCCGCCGCCGCCGACCGGGGACTGCCGGTGATCGACGCGACCTGCCCGCTGGTGACCAAGGTGCACAGCGAGGCCCGCCGGTTCGCCGGCCGGGGCAACACCGTGCTGCTGATCGGGCACGCCGGGCACGAGGAGACCGAGGGCACCCTCGGCGAGGCGCCCGGCCGGATCGCCCTGGTGGAGTCGGTACGGGACGCGGAGCGGATCGAGGTCGCCGACCCGGACCGGGTGTCGTACCTGGTGCAGACCACCCTGGCCGTGGACGAGGTGGCCGGCGTCCTCGACGTACTCCGGCGGCGGTTTCCCGCCCTGACCGGACCGGCCTCGGACGACATCTGCTACGCCACCACCAACCGGCAGGCGGCGTTGCGCGAGGTGGCCGCCGTCGCCGACGTGGTACTGGTGCTCGGCTCGGCCAACTCCTCGAACTCCCGGCGCCTGGTGGAGGTCACCGAGCGCGGGGGCACCCCGGCGTACCTGGTCGACGACGTCGAGGAGGTCGACCTGCGCTGGCTCGCCGGGGCTCGGACGATCGGCGTGACCGCCGGTGCCTCGGCGCCGCCCCGGCTGGTCGACCAGACCGTGGCGGCGCTGGCCGGGCTCGGTGCCGGCGCGGTACGGGAGCACACCACCCGGACCGAGGACGTGCATTTCACCCTTCCCAAGGAGATCCGAACACCATGACGGGGACCAGTTCGCGCAGTGTCGCGCGGGATCGCCGCGCGCCGATCGACCGGCCGACCGGAACGGGGTGCTGACCATGGGGATGCCACTGCGCCAGAGCCTGCGGGTCGGCCGTTACCTGATGGAGCAGAAGCTTCGTCGGCGTACCTACTTCCCGCTGCTGGTCGAGTTGGAGCCGCTCTTCGCCTGCAACCTCGCCTGCGCCGGCTGCGGCAAGATCCAGCATCCGGCGGACGTGCTGAAGCGGCGGATGCCGGTGGAGCAGGCGCTGGCCGCCATGGAGGAGTGCGGGGCGCCGATGGTCTCCATCGCCGGTGGCGAGCCGCTGATGCATCCGCAGATCGACCAGCTCGTCGACGAACTCGTCAAGCGCCGCAAGTACGTCTTCCTCTGCACCAACGCGGCGCTGCTGCGCAAGAAGCTGGACAAGTTCACCCCGTCCCGCTACTTCTCCTTCGCGGTGCACATCGACGGGCTGCGGGAGCGGCACGACGCCTCGGTCTGCAAGGAGGGCGTCTTCGACGAGGCGGTCGAGGCGGTGCGGGAGGCGAAGCGACGCGGCTTCCGGGTCACCAGCAACACGACGTTCTTCTCCACCGACACCCCGCAGACGGTGATCGAGGTGCTCGACTACCTCAACGACGACCTGGGCGTCGACCAGATGATGCTCTCCCCGGCGTACGCCTACGACAAGGCGCCGGACCAGGAGCACTTCCTCGGCGTGGCGGAGACCCGGGCGATGTTCCGGAAGGCGTTCGGGGAGGGACGTCGGAAGAAGTGGCGACTGAACCACTCGCCGCTCTTCCTGGACTTCCTGGAGGGCAAGGTCGACTTCCCCTGCACCGCCTGGGCCATCCCGTCGTACTCGCTCTTCGGCTGGCAGCGCCCCTGCTATCTGCTCGGCGACGGCTACGCGCAGACGTACCGGGAGTTGGTCGAGACCACCGACTGGTCGGCGTACGGCCGGGGGCGGGATGACCGCTGCGCCAACTGCATGGCGCACTGTGGGTACGAGCCGACAGCGGTACTCGCCACCATGTCCTCGCTGCGCGAGTCGATCCGCGCGGTCCGGGCCAACTGAGCGGTGCGGGATCGGGCCGGGCGTGGTCCCGGTGTCGGGCCGGTCGGTGCGGCGGGTCAGCCGAACCGGTCGGAGAGCCGGCGGTAGGTGGCCGGCAGGGTGGCCCGGACCGCGATCGGCAGCACCATCCAGCGTGGCAGGCACACCTCGTGCCGGCCGGCGAGCATGCCGGTGAGCAGGGCGTCGGCGGCTCGCTCCGCCGGCACCGGCCGGGGACGGCGGCGCGGGTACGGCCGGCCACGGCGGGCGAAGAACGGGGTGTCCACCACGGCGGGGACGAGTTCGGTGACCACGATGCCCCGACCCGTGGTCTCCTTGCGCAGGCTGTCGGCGAAGACGCTCAGCCCGGCCTTGGTACCCGCGTAGACCGCCTCCTCGCGTACGCCGAGCCGGCCGGCGATGGAGCCGACGAAGCCGAGCCGGCCGCTGCCCCGGGCCAGCATTCCGGGCAGCACCGCCCGGGCGAGCAGCATCGGGGCGGTCAGGTTTGCCGCCACCAGCGCCTGGATCTGGGCGTCGGTCATCTCGGTGAGCGGACCGGCGAAGCCCTGACCGGCGTTGTTGACCAGGATGTCGACCCGCCCGGCGACGTCGAGTACCCGTCCTGCCAGCTCGGTCGTCAGGTCCGGGTCGGTGAGGTCGCACGGGATCGCCGTACCGCCGGACTGGGCGGCGACGGCGGCGAGCCGGTCGGGGTCACGACCACTGAGGAAGACCCGTGCCCCGGCGCCGGCCAGCCGGCGGGCGGCGGCCGCGCCGATGCCCGACGACGCCCCGGTGACCAGGGCGACGGCGCCAGCGAGGCGGCGGGAACTCATACCGGTAGTGTGGCCCATCCCGCGCCGGCAGGCCGGTCGGAGCGCCGAACCTGGCGAGGTTGCCGGGGTAGGTGGGATGCTCCTAATGGATGTCAGGAGTGGAGGTCGTGCAGGGCCGCGCGGAGGAATGCCGGGGTGTCGGTCGGCGAGACGGCCTCGACGCAGAGCCGTTCCATCGCCGCGGCGTAGTAGTCCACGTCGTCGCGCTTGTCGAGGTAGAGCGCGCTGGTGAGCTGTTCCATGTAGACGACGTCGGGGAGTTCCTGGTCGGGGAAGCGGAGCAGGCTGAACGCACCCCCGGCGGCGGCGTGCCCGCCGGCCCGGAACGGGATCACCTGGACGGTGACGTTGGGCAGCCGGCCGGCCTCGATCAGGTGCTCGATCTGGCCGCGCATCACGTCGATCCCGCCGATCGGCCGGCGTAGCGCCGCCTCGTCGACCACGGCCCACAGTTGGGGTGCGCCGGGCCGGGTCAGTACCTTCTGCCGGTCCATCCGCAGCTCGACCCGGCGTTCGATCTCGTCCGGCGGTGCCCCGTCGTGGGCGAGCAGCACGACGGCACGGGCGTAGTCCCGGGTCTGCAACAGGCCGGGAATGTACTGCACCTCGTACGCCCGGATCAGCGCGGCGGCGGCCTCCAGCCCGAGGTAGGACTGGAACCAGTTGGGCAGCACGTCGCCGTACCGGTGCCACCAGCCGGGGTTGTTGGCCTGTCGGGCCAGGGCGAGCAGTGCGTCCCGTTCCGTCTCGTCGGTCACCTGGTAGAGGGTCAGTAGATCGGCGACGTCGCGTTCCTTGAATCCCACCCGGCCCAGCTCCATCCGGCTGATCTTGGATCCGGACGACCTGATCTCCCAGCCCGCGTCGTCGCGGCTGACGCCTCTGGCCTCGCGCAACCGGCGCAACTGACTGCCGAGCAGGATTCGCAGCACCGTGGGGCCGCCGGCCATGCCTGGGTCGGCGACTCCACCCGCAAAGACCGGCCCGTCGTCGACGATGGGTGCGCCGTCGGCGACCTCGCCGTCCGGGACGGAACCATGGCCGGATGGAGCCATCGTCACGTGCTGCCTCCACATGCTCGACACAGCCCATCCAGGGCTGGGCCCAAATCCGTCGGTAAGCATGCCATGGCTTGACGGTGAGGAGGGTAGACCCAACGCGCTATTTTTCTCGACCGTCGTCGGAGCCGGGATCGCGGAAGCGGGTCGGGATGGTGGCGAACGGGTGTGCCGGCGTACCGCACGCCGGAGGTGGCGCCGCCGGCTAGCGGATCAGGTTGTCGAAGTCGCCGTCCTGGGCACCGAGGATGAAGGCGGTGATCTCGTCCATGGTGTAAATCAACGCCGGCCCGTCGGGGTCCCGGGAGTTGCGGACGGCGATCCCGGCGCCGCCCGGCAACTGGGCCATCTCGACGCAGTTCCCGCTCGGGTTGCTGCGCCGGCTCTTCTGCCAGGCGAGGGCCGGCAACTCACCGGTGGACATGCCGTTGTACGTCTGAATCATCGCCAGTCTTTCTGGAGTTCCCGGAGGGCTGGGGGCGGTGGGCGTCGCGTAGGCCCGACTGCGTACTGATTCCTCCCCGTGGACGCGTCCTCAGCCGTGACGGTGCGTGGCACCGCGTCAGGTCATCACTGCATGACCATCTGCACGTGCATTCGCTCTTGCGTCTGCACCTGACAGCGAGCATGATAGCGCGGTAAGGGTGTGTCCGTTTGTTCACTTTTCGTGATGGAGGCGGGGAACCGTTGCCAGCGCAACCGAAGCGTCGGGGACCAGGCAAGATCGCTGGTATGCCTGCCTGCCTGGGCAGATGGTCGCCAACGCATCGCAACGACTCGGTTTCGGCCCGTGCTGGCGTACGCGAACTTCGATCACTGACAGTAACCGGAAACCCTCGGCTACCGGGCTTCGGACACGGCGTCGGTCCGGCCCACGACCCGTTCCCGAGCCAGGCCTCCTGAGGGGACACGGCATCGTGGATCCCTTCACCCTCGCGGCCGGCGCCGCCGCGGTAGCCGGCCTCGGCGCGGCCTGGAAGATGCGGGGCCGGGTCCGGATGGCCCAGGCGGAGGTGGTCCGGCTCCGCGAGGAGCTCCAGTCCGAACGGCACGCGGCCACCCACGACCCGCTGACCGGGCTGCTCAACCGGCGGGCCTTCTACCAGATCGGTGCCGCGCTGGTCGCCGATCCCGGCCGGCCGCCGCTCGTCGCGGTGGTCCTGGACCTCGACGACTTCAAGCAGATAAACGACCGCTTCGGGCACGCCACGGGGGACCAGGTCCTGATCGCGGTGGCCTGGCGGTTCGCGGCGTACGCGGGAAACAACGTGGTGGCCCGGCTCGGCGGTGACGAGTTCGCCGGCCTGCTCGCCGGCACCCGTGCCGACGGGCGCTGGCTGCACCAGTCCGCCCGACGGCTCGCGGAGCTGCTCTCCGCGCCGATCCAGGTCGCCGAGCGCGATCTCCGGATCACCGCCTCGATCGGGCTGGCCCCGGTGCACGGCCGGGTGCAGTTAGCCGAGGTGCTCAACCTCGCCGACGCCGCGATGTACCGGGTGAAGACCCAACGGGCCCGGCTCGCCCCGGCCGACGCCGACGCCACCGGCTGCGCCGGACCGCTCGCGCGGTACGTCCCGGCCCAGGCGCAGCGCGGCCTGCTGAGCAGTTCGGCCGGCTCGGTCCCCGACGAGCCGGCCGTACCCCGTGAACTGATCGAGACGACACCCGGTGCCGAGTCAGGAGGGCAGTGACAACATGCCAGTACCGAACGTGGATCCGCACCGACGGGACCCGGCCGAGATCGACTCCACCGCCAGTTACCGGCCCACCGACCCGGTCTGGGTCTACCGGTCCGGCACCTGGCGGGCAGGTGTGGTCGAGGCCGCCTCGGCGCTCGCGGCGACGGTCACGTACCGGCCGAACAGCGCCCGGGGCACCGGCGTGGACACCCTCACCGCGCAGTACATGATCCGGCGGATCGAGCCGGACCCGCTGCTCGACGGCGAGCCGGTCGGGCTCCTCCGCTAGCGCACGACACTGTATTACCGGTAGCACGACCGTATTACCCGTAGCACGCACGTGGGCCCGGACCACCGGGCCCACCACCGGAGGGGTACGCCGGCCGGCGCCGTCCCCGGTACGGATCTCCGCAGCGGCCTCGGTACTCACCGCCGCGACCCGTTGCGTTCAGGTCAGGTACGTCACCGCGTCGAGTATCTCCGGACCCTGGACCGGTTCAGCGGAGGCGCGAGCGCCGGCCCAGGTAGGCGCCGAGCCCCGCGAGCAGCCCGGCGCCGAGCACCGAACCGAGCGCCACCAGCGCCGCACCGATCACCCACAGTCCGTCGCTGTCCGGATCCGTCGCCGCGTCCACCGAGAAGGCGACGGTGAGCACCGCCGGCACGACGGTACCGGCCAGCCACGGCCGGCCCCGGCGCCCGGTCTCGAAGACCAGCAGGGCCAGCACCACCACGAGGCCGACGACCTGCCACGCCGAGTACGGACCGGTCTGCGCGCCCGTCACCGGGTCGGTCTCCTTCTGCTGGTCCCAGCCGAGGAAGGCCCAGTACGCGAGCGCGGTGCCGGCGGCGAGTCCGACGATCCAGAGGGGAGTGTGCCGGGGATGTGCCAACTGCCGTTCGGTCATGCCCCGACTCTCCACCATCGGCTCCGCCGAGTCCCGAGTACCCCTACTCAGTCCGTCCCGGGCCGCCGCACCGGGTACCCCGGCTCGGCCCCCATCCAGACCAGCGCGGACCCGTACCCCGTCCAGAAGTCGGCGAACCCCGGTCGTAGAGGTAGACGGTGTAGAAGAGCGTGAATGGCGAGCCGGTGCCGCTCGGCCACTTCGAGGTCGGCTCGCCGTGCGTGCCCTGCCACCCGGGAAGGGCAGCCCGATGTCGTTCCCGGTCGCCGGCACCCTGATGGTCGAGCCGACCGAAAGGCGAGGACGTGTCATCGCTGAGCCCGGCAAGTCCGAGGTAATGGGCTTTTTTCTGGTTTACCGGGTGTTACGGTCAAAACTGGCAGTGTTATTCGGGGGATCACGCCGCACTGGGAGAGACCGGACATGCCCAGCCAAGAGGTCGCCGGGGACGTCGGATCACCGATCCGGCCTGGCCTGCGGCGCCCCGGTCCCCGCAGCGGCGCATCCCTGTCCGAACTGGTCGGATACCGGGCGGCAGTGCCGGAACTGCTGGCCGAGGTGGTCGGCCGCACCGGCCGCGACGACCTCCCCGGGCTGGAGCGGACCCTGGCGGACCGGCTGACCGGACCGGACTTCACCCCGGTGCTCGGCGCCCTGCCCGGCGGCACCGCCGAAGCCGTCACCCGGCTCGTCCGGGAGATCCGCGACTACCGGCCGAACAACCGCAGCACCGCCCGCGACCTGGCCGGACTGATCCGGATCTACCTGCTCTCCAGGATCGACGTCATGTGGTGGGGACACCTGCCCGGATTTCCCACCGACGCGGCCCTGCACAGCTCGGCGGAACTGGTCGACCTCGAGTCGCTGCGCCGCACCGACCTGCTCCGGTTCCGCTACCGGCGGCCGGCCGGCCACCTGCTCGGCCGTGCGACCCGCGCGGTACGGCACCGGGTGCGGCCACACCGGACACCGCCGGCCGGCCCGGCTGTCGTACCGGCCGGCGTCGGGCCGCGCACCACGCGTACCCGGCCCGAGGTGGTGGCACTGCTGAACCAGCTCGCCGTGGACCTCGCCCGGCGTCGCCCCGCACCGACCTCCCCGCTGCGGGTGACCAGCCTCGCCCGCAGCCTCGAGCACCAGCACCGGCTCCGCGCGCTCGGGTACGCCGCGATGCTGCCCAGCGGGCACTGCCTCGGGTACGCGATGGACATCGAGATGTCCTGGCTCCGCCGGTTCGACGCGCCCGGCATGCTCGCCGCGCTGCTTCGGGAGCGGCAGGGCTGGGGCGACGTCAACGTGATCGACGAGGGTCAGACCTGGCACCTCTGTGTCAGCCCGCGCGCCGCGACCCGGCTCCGGCGCGATTTCCTGACCGCACTGGGAGGTTGAGCGGCATGTCCGGCATCGTCCTCGTTCTCGGCCCCGGCGCCGACCGCCGCACCTTCCACCGGATGCTGGCGGAACTCACCCCGCGCGGCGACCTGGCCGAGACCCGGCTCGGCCCCGACCTGCTCGCCGGGGTCCAGCGGCTGCGGATCGTGGACCGGGAACGCGCCGTACAGCCCTGGTGTTCCGCCGACGGCCGATGGCTGCTCTGCTACAACGGCGAGATCTACAACCACCGGGAACTCGCCACCGAGCTGCTCCGGCTCGGCCGGCCGCTGCGCACCGACAGCGACACCGAAGTCGTGTTGGAGGCGTTCCTGGCCTGGGGGCCGGAGGCCGTCACCCGGCTGCGCGGCGAGTTCGCGTTCGCGCTGGTCGACACCGCCACCGGACGGCTCTACCTGGCCCGCGACCCGCTCGGGGCGAGACCGCTCTACTGGTCCCGCCACCTGCGCCGGCTACACCTCGCCTCGGAGGTCAAGGCGCTGGTGCCGGTCGGCGCGGCAATCTCCGAGCTGCCACCCGGACACCACGGCTGGGGCGACGCCGCCACCGGGCCGCAGGTGGTGTCCTACCTGGACCTGGCCCGGGTCGGTGCCGGGCAGCCGCCGCTGCGCGATCCGGCTGAGGCGGCGGAGCTGGTCCGCGCGGCGGTCCGGGACAGCGTACGGGTCCGGACCGACACCGACCTCACCGTCGGGGTACTGCTCTCCGGTGGCCTGGCCAGCACCCTCGCCCTGCTGCACGTCCGGCAGTCGCACCACGACTGCGTGGCGTTCACCATCGGCACCCCGGACAGCGAGGACGTCAAGTGCGCCCGTCGGCTCGCCGCCGACCTCGGCGTGCACCACGAGGTGATCGAGGCGCAGCCCCGGGACATCCGGCTCGACGACATCCGGGCGGCCATCCGGATCTCCGAGCTGACCGAGTACGCCGACCTGATCGACGCGGTGATCTCGGTACCGCTGTTCCGGCGGGTCCGCGACCTCGGCGTCCGGGTCGTACTCACCGGCGATGGTGCCGACGACCTGTTCGGCCGCCACCCGGGGGCGGAACAGGTCGGGCCGGACGCGGTCGGTCGGCTCTTCCGGCACCGGATCCGCAACCTGGGCCGTACCGGGCTGCAACGGCTGGACCGGACCGGCTTCGGGCACGGGGTCGAGGCCCGGCTGCCGTTCCTCGACCCCGCCCTGGTCGAGCTGGCGCTGCGGCTGCCGGCCGACCTGAAGACGCGGGACGGGCGGCGGCCGTCGATCCTCCGGCACGCCTACGCCGACCTGCTGCCGGAGTACGTCCGGGACCGGCCGAGACAGCCGATGGCGTCCGGGTCGGGACTGGGCGACGGGGTACGCCCGTACCGGGCACTCTTCGCCCGCCAGTACCGGGCGTTCGGCTACGAGCTGCTGGAACCGGTACGCCGGGACTTCGACACCCTGCTGGTGCGCTGCGGCCACGACCTGGACCGCGCCGTCGCCCGGGGCGCCGCCCCGCCGGACGTCTTCGAACACGCCCGCGACCTCGCCGGGATGGCGAGGTGGAAGGTCGGCCCGGCCCTGCGTCGACTCACCGGCTCCGACCGCCGGAACTGAGAAGTCCCGGACCGGTCTTCGGGACGGTCGGTCAGCCCGGCAGCGGCGTCGACAGTCCGGCCGTCCGGTACGCGCCGGCCAGCCGGCGTACCCCCTCGGCGAGGGTCTCCGGATCGAACATCGAGTACGACAGCCGCAGGTGGCGGTGCCCGCCGTCGGCGACGAAGAACACCCGGCCCGGTACGTAGCCGACCCCGGCCGCCTCCGCGTACGGCAGCAGTTCGGTGCCGTCGTACGGGTCCGGCAGCCGCAGCCAGAGAAACCAGCCGCCGTCGGGTACCACGAAGCCGGCCTGCGGCAACTCCGCGCGTACGGCGGCGACCAGCGCGTCGCGTTGCCGGCGGTATCGGACCCGGATCGACTCCACATGCCGCCGGTACGCCCCGGACGCCGCGAACTCGGCCAGGGCGAGCGCGCTGGCATGGTTGACCCCGCCACCACTGTCCACATAGCCCCGTTCGGTCACCGCCCGGACGACCGGCGGTGCGGCGGTGAGCCAGCCGAGCCGCAGTCCGGGCGCGACACTCTTGGCGACCGACCCGATCCGGACCACGGTGCCCGGCTCGGCACCGCTGAACAGCGAGGCCGGTGCCGGAGCCGGATAGGCGAGTTCCCGATAGGTGTCGTCCTCCACCACCGGTACCCCGGTGTGCGCGGCCACTGCCAGCAGGGCGGCCCGGCGCTCGGCCGGCAGCGACCGCCCGGTCGGGTTGTTGAACGTCGGTACCAGGTAGAGCATGGCCACCCGTCGGCCCTGTCGGGTGAGCGCCCGGATCAGTTCGGCGGTGGCGGCCGGATCGATCCCGTCCTCGTCGGCCGGGGCCGGCACGGTGTCGACCCGGTGGTCGGCGATCACCCGCAGCGCGAGATGGTAGGTGGGGGAGTCGACCAGTACGACGTCGCCCGGTCGGCAGAGGACGGACGAGACCAGGTCCAGCGCGTGCGACGCGCCCGCGGTGACGAACACCTGGCCGGGCTCGGGTGCGGCGGCGTCCACCTCGCCCAGCCGCTCGCACAACCACTCGATCAGCGGCCCGGGGCCGGTCGCGTGGCCGTAGGTCAGCGCGGCGTCGCCGTAGCGGCGCAGCGCGGCACGGGTCGCCTCGGCCCAGGCGTCGACCGGCAGCGCCGCCGGATGGGGATGTCCCCAGCCGAGGTCGATGCTCCCGGCCCGGCTCCGGAACTGCACGACGGGCAGCGCGGGTGGGCGGGGTGCCGTCATCCGCCCACGATAGCCAGCCCCGGCCGACCCGAGGAGGGTCCGCTGTGGGCGCGGACGGGCCGGGACTCACGTTCGGCGGTTCGACTGCTGCTCGGCGGCCGGTCGTCGGCGACGGTTCGGCGACCGGTACCAGTGGTTGGCTCCTCCACGCTCGGCGAGCCGACCGCCCGGGAGGCGCTGTCCCGGGCGGTCGGCCGGTGGCGGGGGTGCACGGGGCTCGGCCCGGCGGCCTGCCGGCGGGTGAGGAGCGTGAGTGAACCGGTACTCCCTGCGCCTCGTCCGCGAGCCGACGGGCCGTCGTCGAGTGCGACGTGATAGACACTGCGTTACGCTTTCGTTCCTGTCCGCCTAACCGAGGAGCGCTTTCGCGACATGGCCGTGGTGTCAGCAGTACGGCGAGTGCCGGGTCCGGTGCCGCCGGCCCCCGCGACGCGAGCCGTCCGACTGCTGATCCGACTCGCCCTGCTCAGCGGCGCTGCGCTGGCTGGATACCTCCTCCTGACCCTGCTGGACGGCCCGGCGCTGGCCGGTGACCGGACCGCCCCCGGTGCCTGGCCGCAGCCGCTCGGCTCGGTGGCCGCGCCGGTCGCGCCAGGGCTGTCCGAACTGCTCGACGATCACGTTCAGTTGCCTCGTAAAGCGACACAAGCGGAGACCCGCTCAGACCGGGCTCGTCCGGCGTCCCGCCCAGACCGGGTTCGTCCGGCATCGCGTCCAGAGGAGACGAGGCCGGCCGGCCGCCCGGAGCGTGGCCGGGCGACGACCGCCCCGGAGCGGAGTACCCCTGGCTCCCGCGCGGACCGCGACGGCTCGGCCTCCCGGCCGGCTCGGATTCCCGATGCCGTGCACCGAACGGTGCGGAACCCGACCATCCCGGTCCGGGAAACCGGGTCCCCGGTCGTGCCGGCGGCCGGGGTCTCCGCCGTGACCGGAGCCGTGCCGGACGTCCAGGCCGGCGCAGCGACAGTGGTGGACGGGCTTCCGAGCGCGCCGACCGGGATTCCGGCGGCGGTCGACCGGCTGCCGTCGGCGGTCGGCATCGTGCCGCAGGGTGTCGGTGTCGTGCCGAAGGTGGTCGTGCCCGATGTGGTTGGGGCCGTGCCCAGTGTGGTCAGGATCGTGCCGAGTGTGGTGGGGACCGTGCCGGACGTCGTCGGGTCCGTGCCGGACCTGATCGGGGCCGTGCCGAGCGTGATGGGAACCGTGCCGGACGTGGTCGGGACCGTGCCGGAGTTGGTCGGTGAGGCGCCGTCCGGACGTGATCCCGACTCGCCGTCGCCGCGGGTGCTGGCCCGCCAACCGGTCGACCCGGCCCAGGCACACGTCGAGGCACAGCCACCGGTGCCGTTACCGGACCTGGCCGGGGACACCGAGTCGGCTTCGGTTCTCACCGTGCTGCCCGGGTCGCCCGCGTCGCTGCGGCAGTTGCCGGTGGGCGACGCCGACGGTGCGGCGGGTACGCGCCGTCCGGGGGCGGTACGTGCGATCGCCGGGGTCACCGACTCCACGGCCCCGTCCACCCCGTACTCACCCGTCGACACCGGTCCGGGCACCCAGCAGGCCGGACCGCCACCGTCCGGCAGCGGACCGGTCGCCACACTGCCGGCCACGGCCGGCTGGCAGCCGGCCGCGCGATTTCGGTCGATCTCTCCGCACGGCGATGTCGAGCCCACCGGCCGCTGGCCCGGCGTACCGGCCCTGCCTGGCTGATCCCGGGGCGGCGGCCGTATCCACGGTCGCTCTTTCACTCCGCCGTGGCTGTCCGGTGCCCTGTGGGCGCCCGGTGGAGGCCACCGTCGGTGCACCGGGCGTCGCCGTACCCGTCGAGGTGCCGGGCCCGACCGACGGTGCCGTACCCAATCGTGCTCGTGATCCGCTCCGGTCGGGTGGCACCCGCCGGATGCCGGGGTTGTCGCTGAGTCTGTGTACCGAGATCGGAGTGACCTCGTGATCCGCATTGTGATCGTGGAGGAGATGGGTTTGTTACGGGGGGCGTTGCGGGCGATGCTGTCGAGTGAGGAGGACCTGGACGTGGTGGCCGACCTCCACGAGCCCGCCGAGTTGGTGAAGGTCGCCCGACGGCGCCGACCGGACGTGGTCGTGGTCGACATGGACCTTCCGGGCGCCGACATGCTCGACGTGCTGGCCCAACTCGGCGCGGAGGCGCCGGGCAGTGCGGTGCTGGCGTTGAGTGTCCAGTTGACCCCGGAGGCGCTGCAACGGGCGATCCGGGCCGGTGCGCGGGGCTTCGTCGACAAGAACCTGCCACCGGCGGAGCTGGCCCGGCTGGTCCGGGCGGTGGCGTTCGGCGAGCGGGTGTTCGACCCGGCCGTCGCCGTCGCCGCGCTGAACCCGCCGGAGAGTCCGCTGACCAACCGGGAACTGGAGGTGCTGCGGGTGGTCGCCGAAGGGCTGCCGCTGAAGGAGATCGCCAGCCGGCTCTTCCTCGCGCACGGCACGGTGCGTAACCACCTCTCGGTGATCCTGCGCAAGACGGGGACGCGTAACCGGTTGGAGGCGGTCCGGCAGGCCCAGCGTGCGGGCTGGATCTGAGTGATTTCCGCCGATCGACGGGTACCTGGGCCGGGCGGGCGTCGCCGATGCCCGACCCGCACCGCCGGCCCCGGTCGCTTCGGCGGGCGTGCCGGACGCACTCGTGTTTGAATGTTCACGCGGGGTGATCTAGCGATGACAAGTTGCAGGGGGGAACGTGATCCGAACGCTGCTCGCGCTGAACGGCGCTCTCATCCGTGGCGCCCTGGCCTTCGTGTTGACCACTCAGGAGGATATCGAGGTCGTCGCGGAGGTCGACCGGGCCGAGGACATCGGCGCGGCGATGCGGATGCAGCGTCCGGACGTGGCTGTCGCGGACGTCAAGTTCTTCGGGGCGGGGGCACTCGCCAACGGGATCGCGCCGTCCGAACCACCTCCGGTACTGGTACTGGTGGACCCACGCCGGCCGAGGGTGCTCGGGAACGCGCTGCGGCTGCACTGCCAGCGCCTCGGGTTCCTCGGCAGCGACGTCGCACCGGAACGGGTGATCGAGGCGGTCCGCAGGCTCGCCTGCGGTGGTTCGGTGGTGGACGCGGACCTGGTGGTCGCGGCGCTCAGTCGGGATCATCCGCTCACCGAACGGGAGGTGGAGGTGCTGGAGATCGCCGCCGAGGGATGGCCGGTGGTGGAGATCGCCAGCAAGCTCTCCCTCTCCGCAGGCACCGTACGTAACCATCTGTCGCGGATCGTCGGCAAGACCGGCGCCCGCACCCGGATCGAGGCGATCCGGATCGCCCGGGAGCGGGGGTGGATCTGACCGCGCGGCGGGTCCACCTCGGTTCCGGGTAGGCCGGCGGCGGGCCGGAGCGTCACCGGCCGGCCCGCCCGGGGTGGTCGCCTGGTCAGCCCTGGCGCGGTGTCCGGGCCGGGACGAACGCCTTGATGGCACGGGGTCTACCACCCACCGTCCACGCCGAACTGACCGAACTCGCCCCCGGCAACCGCACGACCACGCCGATCCGGCCACGGCACGAGCACGCCGCCCGGATCTACAGCACGATCACGGCCGCCCGGCTACAGCACCGGCACACCCGTCCGGTCGCTGAACCGGCGGGCGTCCGTCGCGTCGTTGACCAACGGCTCGCCCTTGAGGTTGAGACTGGTGTTCAGCAGGATCGGGCAGCCGGTCCGCCGCTCGTACTCGCCGAGCAGGTCGTACAGCCCCGGATGCTGCTTGCGGGTCACGGTCTGCACCCGGGACGTGCCGTCCACGTGCACGATCCCGGGAAACGCCAGCGGATCGCGGCACCGGGCGGTGAACTGCATGTACGGCGACGCGCCGACCGGCATGTCGAAGTACCGTGCGGCGACCTCCTGGCGGACCACGGGGGCGAACGGCCGGAACGGCTCCCGCCCCTTCACCCGGTTGACCCGGTCCCGGCTGTCCGGGCCGCGCGGGTCGGCCAACAGCGAGCGGTTGCCCAGCGCCCGGGGACCGAACTCGGCGCGGCCCCGGGCCACCCCCACCACGCCCGCCGAGGCCAGCGCCCCGGCCAACTCCGCGACCGGGTACCCGCCGTCGATCAGGGTGCCGAGGTATGGTCCGGTCCAGTTGAGCTGGTGACCTAGGACCGCTGCCGCCGCGCCGAGGCTCGACCCGGCGTCCCCGGGGTTCGGCAGCAGGGTCACCCGGTCGAAGCCGCTCCGCCGGGCCAGCAGTTCGTTGGCGACGCAGTTGAGGCCCAGTCCACCCATCACGGTCAGCGTCGCCGCGTCGACCCTGGTACGCAGCCAGCGCGCCGCCCCGAGCAGTATCTCCTCGGTCACCGCCTGGATGCTCGCCGCCAGGTCCGCCGGATCGGCCCGGGGCTGCCAGTCCCCGATGCCCCGGTGCACGTTGCGGCGGAGACGGAAGGTGGGTGGGGTGAGTTCGACCAGGTCCGCCTTGAGCTGCTCGACGTACCGGGGCCGGCCGAGCGCGGCCAGTCCCATCACGATGAACTCCTCCTCGTTCGGGGTGAAGCCGCAGCGCCGGGTGAAGGCGCTGTAGAGCAGCCCGAGGCTGTGCGGATAGCGGCAGCGGGCGAGCACCCGGTAGGCGCCGTCCCGGTATTCGCCGAGGGTCAGCGTCTCGAACTCCCCGATCGCGTCGGCGGTGAGTACGGCGGCGTGCCGCTCCCCGCTGGTGAAGTGTCCGGCCGCCGCGTGCGAGTGATGGTGTCCCACGTACCGGATCGGCACTCCGCGCAGCTCCGGCAGGCCGAGCCGGGACAGGTACCGGCGGGGCAGGTCGTCGACTGCCACCGCGTGCCGGAACTGCCCGGCCCGTACGTGTCGGAGCTTCTTCCGCAGCGGACGCTCGTACCAGGCGATCAGGTCCGGGCGGCCCCAGGCGAGGGCCTCGGCGAGCAGCCCGGGGGTCAACTCGGGGTCGTTCTTGCGGCGTGAGTAGCGCTCCGCGTGACCGGCGAAGAGGATCTCGTCGCCCCGGACGACACAGGCCGCCGCGTCGTGCGACAGCGCGCTGAGCCCGAGAACGTGCGTGGCTGCCATCGAGGCCACTCTATCTATTGGCCGCCTCGGCGGGAACGGGTCCACCGCCTGTTGCGTCGGTCCGATGCGTCCGGTCCTGCGGCCCGCGCCAGTGCCCGACCAACTCCCGGTAGGTCGCCGACCGGGCCAGCAACTCGTCGTGCGGTCCCCGCAGCGGGCAACCGCCGTCGAGGATCAGGACCTCGCGGGCGCGCAGCGCCGAGCTGATCCGGTGGGCGACCACCACCAGCGCGCCCGGCCGGGAGGCGAAGGCGTCCTCGACCGTCGCCTCGGCCACCGGGTCCAGATGGCAGGTCGCCTCGTCCAGGATCGCCAGCCGCGCGGAGGAGAGGTGGGCGCGTACCGCCGCCACGAGTTGCCGTTCACCGGCGGAGAGCGACGGGGGGTGCACGGTCGCCGTCAGACCGCCGAGCCGACGTACCAGCGGTGCCAGGCCGAGCCGGTGTACCGCCGCGTCGACCTCGTCCGGCGGCGCGGCCGGCCGGAGATAGCGCAGGTTCTCCAGCAGTGTGCCGGCGAAGACGTACGCCTCCTGCGGGATCAGCACCCGGTGCCGGGCCAGGGCCGCCGGGTCCGCGCCGCCGGCCGGTACGCCGCCGAGCAGCACGGTACCGGCCTGCGGCGGGAGCAGTCCGGCCAGCAGTCCGGTCAGGGTGGACTTGCCGGCACCGCTCGGCCCGACCACCGCCAGATGTGCCCCCTCGGACAGCGTGAGGTCGAAGTCGTCGAGCACCGGGCGAGCCTGTGGGCCGTACCGGAAGGTCACGCCGCGCAGCTCGGCCAGCGGGCAGCCGGCCGCCCCGGTCGTCGACCCCGGCGGCCCGCACCCGGACGTCCCCGCCGGAGCCGGTCCGTCCCCCGGAGCGCCCGCCCTGGCGGTGGATTCGCGCGGCGGGAGTGTGGTGGCAGTGAGGATCCGGTCCAGGGTGACGGCGAACCGGAGGCCACCGCCGGCCACGCCCTGCACCAGCGCGTGCAATGCCGGCTGGAGCCCGGTGGCGACGTAGACCAGGGCGCCGAGCACCGCACCGGCGGTCAGGCCGCGCCGGACCAGCCACGGCGCGGCCAGCAGGAGTACGGCCAGCGGCAGCCAGCCGCCGACCGCCAGGCTGAGGCTGCGCAGCGCGGCCATCCGGGCCAGCGCCCGTTCGGCCCGTGCCTGCCGGTCCACCTGCCGACCCACCCGGTCGGCGACGATCTCCTGCGCACCACAGGCCACCACGTCCCGGTGCCCGGTCAACGCGCCGCCGGCCGCCTCGCCGAGCCGTTCGTCGGCGCGTACGTAGTCGCGCTGCCGGGCGACCATCGCCGGCAGCGCGACGGCGAACAGGACCAGCCCGGCGACCAGCGGTACGGCGACCACCCCGGCCACCACCGGAGTCAGCGAGACGAGCCCCAACAGTGCCGCCCCGGCGGTGAACAGGAATCCCCGGACCACCATCACCAGCCCGGCGAAGGTGTCCCGGACGATCTCCACCTGATGGGTCAGCCGGGCCACCGCCGTGCTCTCCGGCCGGGCCCCGGCAGCGGTCGACCGGCTCAGTGCACCGGAGACGACACGTCGCGCCAACTCGTCGCGGAACGGCTCGACGACGTCGCCGAGGCAGGCGTACGCCCGGGCGGTGCCGACCGCGCCGATCCCGACCGCGACGGCCAGTACGCCCAGCCAGGCCAGCCCGGTGCCCGGCCGGTCGGCCAGGAAGCCGTCGTCCACGGCCCGGGCGGTGAGGTAGCCGGCGAGCAGTGCGGGCAGCGCCTCGGCCGCCGACCAGCCGGCGAGCCGGCCGAGCGGGCGGGCCCGGCGGCGCAGCGCGGCGGCGGTGTACCGGACGACGGCACTCACCGCAGCGCCTCGACCGGCTCGGCCGCGGGTTCCCCCGTCGGCTCGTCGACGGGTTCCCCCGCTGACCCGTCCGCTGACCCGTCCGCTGACCCGTCCACCGATTTGTCCGGCGGTTCGTCCATAAACCTTGCCGTCGACTTCGCCGCCGACTTGTCCGTCGGCTCCGGCTGGGGCGGGATCGACGCGGAGAAGACCGCCCGGTACTCCGGGTCCCGCCAGAGTTCCCGGTGCGCGCCGACTCCGCGCAGCCGGCCGCCGTCCAGCCAGGCGACCAGGTCGGCGCCGGCGGCGGTGGCCATCCGGTGGGTCACCACCAGTCGGGTACGCCGATCCGGGTGCGCGGCGACCGCCACCGCGATCCGGTGCTCGGTGGCGGTGTCCAGGCTGGACGTGGCGTCGTCCAGGATCAGCAGCCGACTGGCGGGCAGCGCCCGGGCCAGCCCCAGCCGCTGCGCCTCGCCACCGGACATCGGTGTCGCGTCCAGCCGACTGTGGTAGCCGTCCGGCAACCGCTCGACGAACTCGTCGATCGCGGCGGCCCGGGCCAGCCCGACGAGCCGGCCGGCGTCGAGTCGCCCGTCGGCGCCGAGGCCCGGCGCGGCCGTGCCGGCAGCGGAGTCCGGCGCGTCGGCGTCCGGCCGCGCGTCGGCGACGCTGGCGAAGCCTGGCGTGGCCGGGCCGGGCCGCGCGTCGGCGTTGTTGGCGGAGACTGGCGTGAGTGTGGCGGCGACGGTCTCCAGCCCGACCGGGTCGGAGACGGTGTCCAGCGCGACGGGGTCGGTGGCGGAGCCCGGTGGGAGTGCGGCGGAGACGGTGTCCAGCGCGACCGTGTCGGCGACGGCGGCGAGCGCGACCGCCTCGGCGATCGTGTCGCCGATCAGCACCGGACGCTCGAAGCCGTAGCCGACGGCGTGCCGCAGCGCGGACCGGCTCAGCCGGCGCAGCGGAACCCCGTCCAGCAGTACCTCTCCGGCGTCCGGGTCCCGCAGCCGGCCGGCGACGGCGGCCAGGGTCGACTTGCCGGCGCCGGACGGGCCGACGACGGCGACCGTGGCAGCGGGGGGTACCCGCAGGTCGATTGCGTCCAGCACCGGTCGCCCGTCGTCGGCGTACACGGTCACCCCGGCGAGTACGAGCCGGCCGGGGCCGACCGGCAGCGACGCCGGCCCGTACGACCGGACCGGTTCGGCCAGTACGGCGGCGACGCGTTCCGCCCCGGCCCGGGTCCGGACCAGCCGGTTCAGGGTGGCGACGACGCTGCCCAGCCCGGCACCGAGCGCGGCGTACTGCACGGCGGCGAAGAGCTGTCCCGGGGTGAGCCGGCCATCCGCCACCGACCAGCCGCCGACCGCGACGATCGTCAGTTGCAGCAGCGGGGCGATCGCGGCGGTCCGGCCGGACGCCCGGGCCAGCGCGGTCCAGGTGCGGTCGCCGTGCGTGCGCAGCAGCGGCAGCGGTGCGAGTACCCGGTCGATCTCGGCCCGGACGGTACCGGCGGCGGCGATGGTCCGGGCCCCGTGCAACGCTTCGGCCAGCCGCCCGGCGATTCGCCCCTGTACGCCGAGATAGCCGGCCGCGGCGGCGGAGGCGTCGCCGACGAAGGCGCGCAGGCCGACGGCGAGCAGCAGCAGTCCGGCGCCGAAGGTGACGGCGAGCCGCCAGTCGAGCAGCAGCAGCGCCACCACGCTGCCCAGCGGGGGCAGCGCGGCGGCCAGCCCGAGTACCACGGTGCTGCCGGCCTGGCCGGCGTCGGCGGCCTGCCCGACGAGCCGGCCGACCAGGTCGCCCACCGGATGGCGGGCGGCGCGGCGCGGGTCGAGCGCGAGCAGGTGGCGCAGCAGCCGGTGCCGGATTCGGGCGGTGGTCCGGGCGGTGCCGGCACCGCTGGCCAGGCTGCTCAGCGTGTCGGTGGCGACGATCAGCACCACCAGCCCGCAGGCGGCGAGCGGCCACCACGGGTCCGCGTCGCCGAGTGCGGCGTCCACGGCCAGTCCCAGGGCGGCCGGCAACAACAGTTCGGCCGCCGCACCGAGTAGTGCGGCGGCGCCGAGGGCGACGGTCCAGCCGCCGCCGTACGTGATCGCCTGCCGGAGCAGCCGGTTCCCGTCGGCGGCCACGCGTTCCACCCTCCTGTCGACACGGGTTGCCCTGGGTGGGGACGTCTGCCCACCCAGGGCCCCGATGCTGACCTGATCAGTCGCAGGTCGTCACGGACAGCGAGCTGTCGCCGCACAGCAGCAGGCTCGCGCGGCTACCGCCGCCACCGCCGCCCCCACCGGTGCGGTCGGCAAGCTCCATCCCCTGAAGGTCCAGAAGCGCCATGGTTGTTTCACCTCCTCCTTACTGTTCGGTCCGATGTGCCCCTCGCGGCAGCGAGGGGAGTCTGGTCGCGCCGGTCAGCGGCGCGAGGAAGGGCAGCGTCACCGGCTCGTCGTGCCGGGCCGTCCCGGTGGCGAGCAGCACGCCCGCGCTTCCGGTGGCCAGGTCCATGGACAGCCGCAGCAGTTGCTCGCCGGGGAAGGCGAGGAAGCCCTGGTACGGCAGCGCGTGCCAGGCCAGCCGTGCCACCTGGCGGTCCAGTTCGGCGCGGTCGTCGTCCCGCTCCGCCGCCTCGCCCTCGGCTTGGACGACCGTCTCCGTGCCGGTCCGACCACTGCCGCCGGCCGACCTGGCGGCCAGGTAGGCGATGATGCCGGCCCGACCGGCGAAGAGTCCGGACTGTGCGTAGAACGGCGCTCGGGCGGCCCGCCGGACCGCACCCGCCGACTCGGCGAGTTCCGGGTCCGGCCGGTGCCGGAGGTACTGGTCGAGTACCAAACCGATGCCGACGCTGCCGTGCGCCAGGTAGGGCATGGTGCGCCAGCCCTCGTTGACCTCCAGCGCCCCGTCCGGCCGCAGTACGCACCGGCGCAGGTCGTGCCGCAGCGCGTCGCCGGCCCGGTCCAGCAGCCCGGTGTCGCCGGTCAGCTCGTAGAGCCGGAGGAACATCAGGGCCGGACCGGTACGCCCCCGGGTCAGTCCCGCGTACGGGTGCTGCCCGCCGCTGATCTGCGCCCCGGCGCCGGTGCTGCCGGCGGTATCGCCTCCGGCCGGCGCACCGGCGCCGTCGGTCAGCCGGTCGGTGACCAGTTCGGCGGCGCGCCAGGCAGCCTGCCGTAACGTCGGTTCACCGGTCCGGCCGGCCATCTCGGCGAGGTTGAGCGCTATGCCGGAGAGCCCACTCACCAGGTCCTCGCCGAGTTCTTCCCAGGGCTCTCCGAGGCAGATGTCGAGTACGTCGAGCGCGTCCTGCCGCCGGCCGAGGTGCTCCAGGGCGTATGCCACCCCGTGCAGTCCGTCGTAGAAGCCGCACCGGGTACCGGACTCCGGGTGCAGGGCCCGCTTGACCAGCCAGTCCTCGTACTCCGGGAACCGGCCCGCGCCGGTGGCGTGCAGTGCGTGCACGATGCCGGCGGCGCCGTACCCGAGGTTCAGGCCGCCGGTGCGGAACTGGTCGATGTCGCCGGGGAAGAGCCGGTCGTCGCGCTCCGGCGTCGCACTGGCCAGGATCGCGCCGGCGATCCGGTCGCGCAGCCGTGGCCAGGCCGTCCGGTCGGCGGCGAAGTCGTCGGCCCCGGGTACCGGATGCGCCACCGTGCCGGATACCGGATAGGGCGCCGTGCCGGGCACCGGATGCGGCGTCGTCTCGGGCACCGGTTGCGGCGTCGTCTCGGCTGGGTGGGCGCTGCCGGTGATCTCGGCGACGGCCGCGTCCAGGAAGTCGCGCGGCACCGGGAAGTGCGCGGCGACCACGTCGGCGAGGTGCGCCGCCTTGGCCGGGGCCAGCCGGACCATCTGGGTCAGCGGCAGGAACAGAGCGAGCCGGAGACAGGCCAGGGCGTACCGGTCGACGGCGAGGCCGGTCCGGTCACGCGGCGCGGCGAATGCCTGGTTGCGCAGCGCGGGTCGGCTCGCCTCGGCCACCGGCGCGGCGACCTCGAAGTCGACAAGCGTCACCCGGTCGTCCGGGCCGACCATGATGTTGAACAGGTGCAGGTCGCCGTAGACGACGCCGTCTGCCGCGATCGCATCGACGGTCCGCTGCACCTGCGCGTGGATCCGCAGTGCCCAGTCGGTGTAGTCGGCCTTCTGGGCCGGGGTGGCGTCGGCGTCGACCAGCGGGTACCGCTCGACGATCAGCTTGTTCAGCGCGCGGCCCTCGACGAACTCCAGGGCGAGGAAGTGGTGGTCGCCGAGGACGAACTCGTCGTGCACCCGGGCGATCCCCGGAACGTCGGCGAGTCGGCGGAGCATCTCGGCCTCGCGGTGCAGCCGGGTGATCGCGTCCGTGCCGGTGGCGTCCAGCCCGGCGTGCGGGCGGGCTTCCTTCAGCACCACCTGGGCGTCGGTGCGGGTGTCCCGGCCGACGTAGAGGCCGCCGCCGTTGGAGAAGTGGATCACCCGTTCGATCCGGTACGGCAGGTCGGTGGTGGTGGTCGCGTTGCGGGCGGCGAGGTGCGGGCCGAGGAACTCGGGCAGGCTCACCCAGTCCGGTACGTGGAAGACCGGGTCGCGCCGGTCCGGTACCAGGGTGCCGGTGCCGTCCTCGATCGCGGGTACCACCTGTCCGTCGGCGCTGACGCAGTACCGGGCGGCGAAGCCGCCGTACCGGACGTAGACGGGGCCGGCGCCGTAGCGCAGATCACTGAGGATGTACGGCCCCGCCTCGCCGGTCAGCCGCTCGGCGAGTTCCTTGCAGGCCAGTTCGAGTTCGGCCTCGTCCCGGGGGTAGATGGTGACGAACTTGCCGCTGGAGCCGCGCCGGGCGTACTTCGAGTTGCGCATCAGCAGCATTCGCGGACCACGGAGGAACTTGAACGACATGCCCCGGGGTACGCAGTAGTCGAAGACGCTGTCCAGGATGCGCTCGGCGTTGTCCAGACAGGCCGAGACGTGGATCTTCCAGCCCTGCTGGGGGAGCGTGCCGTCCTCGGGACCGTAGACCAGCCAGTCGTCGCTCGGCTCCCGCTGCCAGCCGTCCGGCACCGGCCGGTCGGCGGCGGCGTACCCGCTGGCGGTGGTGGCGGCGGTGGTGCTGAGGGAGTCGTAGAACAGCGGATCGACCGCGCAGTAGGCGTCGTATCTCTCGTCCATCGTCGGCTCCTCGGGTGGTCCCTGGGCGACCGTGCTCCATCGATGCATCCGAGTCTCCTGGTCGGCTCCGAGGTGTTACTAGTGTGTTAAGTCATCCCCCAAGGTGCGTCGTGCACGGGTACCTATGACAAATGTCAGGGCCCACAGGCAAATGAAAATCATCTATATAGCTATATCCGGATGCACGAATCAATGCTGGTTGGCGGGGATCTGTTCCGGATCGTCCGCCGGTCGTGCCTCGCGCCGACCACATCTTGCGCCGACTATCCCGCGCGCCGACCACGCCTTGCGCCGACCGTCCCGCGCGCCGACCACATCTCGCGCCGACCATTCCGCACGGACCTCCGGTGCGGATCGTCGTGGTTCAGAGCCGACCACGCCTCGCGCCGACTACACCTCGCGCCGATCGCGCCGTGCGCTGGTTGCGTGGCCGAGGGGTGGGCGGCGACCGGGTGGTTCCTCGCGCGCGGCGAGTACGCCGCCCCCCCACCGCCCGGTGCGGCCCGCAGCGTGCGGTCGAGCGGCGCTGGCGGCGAGGTCAGGCCCGTTACCCAGGTTGCCGGTGGATTTCGAGGAGATCTATTTACGTCGTCAGGCTGTCATGACATTCTGCCAAAGGTGGACTCCTTCGATATCGATCATCGACGAAGGGAGGCAGACATGTCAGAACGGCGCGGACCCTGGTGGGGTCGGCGGACCGGACCGACGGGCAGCCGCGCGGTGTGCGCGTTCGCCGTGGCGGCGGCGGTGGTGCTGGCGGCCACCGCCTGCGGAGACTCCTCGGAGCCCGCCGGCCGGGACGCGAAGGACATCACGCTGACCATCACCGACAACGCGATCGCCGGGGGCAAGAACTCCCGCAGTGCCGAGTGGATCCAGAACTGGGTGATCCCGAGGTTCGTCGAGGCGCAGAAGGCCAAGGGAGTGACCGCGAAGGTCACCTTCGTGCCGAGCGGGGTGGACGACGAGCAGTACAAGACCAAGCTGGCGCTGGACCTGCGGGCCCGCTCCGGCGGCGACGTGATCTCGATCGACGGCATCTGGGTCGGCGAGTTCGCCCAGGCCGGCTACCTCAACCCACTGTCCGAGGTGGCCGGGGCGGAGACCGACTCCTGGGACGGCTGGGCGCAGATCCCGGAGGCGGTGCAGGGACTCGGCCGCTTCGAGGAGAAGCGGTACGCCATCCCGATCGGCACCGACGGCCGGGTCCTCTACTACAACCGGAAGCTCTTCGCCCAGGCCGGGCTTCCCGCCGACTGGCAGCCCCGGAGCTGGCAGGAGATCCTCGACGCCGGTGCCAAACTCAAGGCCCTGCCCGGCGTCACCCCGATCCAGCTCAACGCCGGTACGGCGATGGGCGAGGCGACCAGCATGCAGGGCGCGCTGCCGCTGCTGGCCGGCGCCGGTGGCGAGGTCTACACGGCCGGAAAGTGGACCGGCGCGACCCAGCCCACCCGGGACATGCTCGACTTCTACGCCAAGGTCTACGCGGGCGGGCTCGGTGATCCGCTGCTGCAACAGGAGGCGAAGGGTCGGGACAAGTCGTTCCAGCGGTTCGCCGAAGGCAAGATCGGCATCCTCGCCGAGGGCGACTACTTCTGGCGCAGCGTGGTCGAGCCGAAGGCCGGCATCGCGAAGATGGCCGACCGGGACAGCGCGGTCGGCTACGCGCTGATCCCGGCGAAGAACCCCGGCGCCGGCATCCGGGGGCAGGACTTCGTCAGCATGTCCGGCGGCAGCGTGCGGACGCTCAACCCGCACTCGAAGTACCCGATCCAGGCGTTCGAGCTGCTCAGCTTCATGCACTCGGCGGAGGCGGTGAAGGCGGAGCTGGGCGACGTACCCCGGATCACCGCCCGGACCGACGTCAACGACGAGGTGCTGGCCGGCGACCCGATGCTGAAGTTCGTGGCCGGCAAGGTCCTGCCGATCACCGCCGCCCGCCCGCCGCTGGCGGTCTATCCGCAGGTGTCGGTGGCGATCCAGGAGGCGACCGCCGCGGTGGTCGGCGGGAAGGCGCCGGACGCGGCGGCGGCGGACTACCAGAAGAAGCTGGCGGGGCTGGTCGGTGGCGCGGACAACGTCACCTCCTGAGCCGGAGACCGCGACCGGCGGGCCGGCGGCGGCTCCGGGCGATCCGGGTACGCCGCTGGCCCGGCGCGCCGACGCCGCCGGGCTCGGCCGGGCCCTGGCGGGTGGGTTCGTGCTGCCCGGCCTGGTGCTGATCGTGCTCTTCCTGGTGGTACCGGCGCTCTGGACCATCTACCTCGGCGTCACCAACTACCGGCTGACCGGGCTGGCCGCCGCCGACCCGCAGCTCGTCGGGCTGGACAACTACACCGCCGCGCTCGGCGACGAGCGGTTCCGCACCTCGCTCTGGCTCACCCTCCAGTTCGTCTTCGGGTCGGCGGTGCTCGGCCAGGCCGGGCTGGGTTTCGCGATCGCCTGGTCGCTACGGGACCGGCACGGGCCGGTACGCCGGCTGGTGGAGGCGCTGGTCCTGCTGGCCTGGATCCTGCCGAGTTCGGTGGTGGCGTTCCTCTGGATCGCGCTGCTGGACCGGGACGCCGGCACCCTCAACGCGCTGCTCGGCACGCCCGGGATGGCCTGGCTGCTCGACCACCCGATGCTCGCGGTGATCCTGTTCAACACCTGGCGGGGCACCGCGTTCTCGATGATGCTCTACGGCGCCGCGTTGCAGAACGTGCCGCCGTCGCATCTGGAGACGGCCAGGCTGGCCGGTGCGTCGACGTGGCAGCAGTTGCGGGACGTGGTCTTCCCGCGCATCCGGGGGCACGTGCTGACCAACCTGCTGCTGATCAGCCTCTGGACGTTCAACGACTTCACCCCGTTCCTGATCACGGCGGGCGGCCCGGAGCAGCGCTCCGAGATCCTGCCGGTGTACGTCTTCAAGATCGCGCTGTCCGGCGGGGAACTCGGCTTCGGCGCCGCGATCTCCTTCCTGATGCTGCTGATCAACCTGGTCATCGCGCTGGTCTACCTGCGTACCCTGGGACAGCGGCGGGAGGCCCGGCGATGACGGCCGGCCCGGCGACGCCGCCCCGTCCGGCAACGGCCGGCCCTGGAAGCACGATCGGTTGGCGGGGAGGGCTGGCGCAGATCGGCCGCTACACCTTCGTCTCGTTGGTGCTCGGCTTCTTCGCGCTTCCGCTGCTCTGGCTGGCCACCGCACCGTTCGACCGGACTCCGACGATCACCACCTCGCTGCCCGAGTTCACCCTGGACAACTTCCGGGCCCTGCTGGACAACCCGTACGCGCTCCGGTCGCTGTGGAACTCGATCCTGCTCTCCGGCGGTACGGCGGTCCTGGTGGTGACGTTCGCGGCGCTGGCCGCGTACGCGCTCAGCCGGGTCCGGGTGCCCGGCCGGGACGCGCTGCTCTACGGCCTGCTGCTGCTCTCCTCGATCGTCACCGGTACCGCCACCATGGTGCCGCTCTACGAACTGGCCTTCCGGCTGAACCTGATCGACTCCCGGCTCGGCGTGATCCTGATCCTCAGCGGTGGACTGCTGCCGGCGGCGATCTTCATCCTGAAGGACTTCATGGACGGCACCCCCACCTCCTACGAGGAGTCGGCCCGGGTCTTCGGGGCGAGTCCGGTGCAGATCGTCTGGCAGATCGTGCTGCCGATGGTCCGGCCCGGTCTGGCCACGGTGGCGGTCTGGGCCGTGGCGAACGTGTGGGGCAACTTCCTGGTGCCGTTCCTGCTGCTGCGCAACCCGGACAAGGCCCCGGCAGCGGTGATCATGTACACCCTCTACACCGAGGGCGGCCAGGCGAACCTGGCGTTGCTCTCCACCTTCTCGCTGCTCTACTCGCTGCCGGTGGTGCTCATGTTCGTCTTCGTCAGCAGCCGGTACGGCTTCCGGTTCCACGGAGGGATCAAGCGCTGATGGCCGCCATCACCCTGCACCGGCTCGGCAAGGTCTATCCCGGCGGTGTCCGGGCGCTGGACGCGCTCGACCTGGCCATCGCCGACGGCGAGTTCTTCGCCCTGCTCGGCCCGTCCGGCTGCGGCAAGACCACCCTGCTGCGTACCATCGCCGGGCTGGAGGTGGCCACCGAGGGCACCGTGCGGATCGGCGACCGGGACGTGACCGACCTCCAGCCGGGCCGGCGGGACGTGGCGATGGTCTTCCAGGACTACGCGCTGTTTCCGCACATGACCGTCGAGGAGAACATCGGCTATCCGCTGCGGATCAAGAAGGTGCCCCGGGCGGCCCGGCACGACAAGGCCACCGAGACCGCCGCCGAGCTGGGCCTGACCGGGCTGCTCGACCGGCGCCCCGGGCAGCTCTCCGGCGGCCAGCAGCAGCGGGTGGCGCTGGCCCGGGCGATGGCCTGCCACCCGCAGGTGTTCCTGCTCGACGAGCCGCTCTCCAACCTGGACGCCCGGCTCCGGCTGGAGGCCCGGACCTTCCTCAAGCGGCTTCAGCGGGAGCTGGGCGTGACCTGTGTCTTCGTCACCCACGACCAGGCCGAGGCGCTGGCCCTGGCGGACCGGATCGCGGTACTGGAGAGCGGCCGGATCCGCCAGGTCGGTACCCCGGTCGAGGTGTTCCGGCAGCCGGCCAACACCTTCGTGGCCGGGTTCATCGGCTCGACCCCGATGAACCTGCTCGACGCCGAGGTGGCCGGCGACGCGGTGCTGGTCGCCGGGGCTCGGCTGCCGCTGCCCGCGCCGGTCCGGGCCCTGGTCGCCGACGGCGACCGGGTGGTCTACGGGGTACGCCCCGAATATCTCGACCTGCATCCGGCGCCGGTGCCGGGCGCGCTCGCCGGTCGGGTAGTGGTGGTGGAGAACCTCGGCAGCAGCTCGCTGGTCTCGCTGGACCTGCCCGGCCCGGACGGGGCCGCCGGTGCCGGGCTCCAGGTGGTGGTCCCGGAGGGTCGGGAGCCGGCGATCGGCAGCACCGGCTGGGCGGTGCCCCGCGACGGCCGCTCACTGGTCTATCGGAACGGCGAACTGCTGCACGCGACCGAACCGGCCGGCGCGACGACCGACCCCGCGCACGCCGTCGGGCCGGCAGCGGACAGCTCAGTCACGGACAGCCCGGTCACGGACAGCCCAGTCACGGACAGCCCGGTCACGGACAGCTCAGTCACGGGCAGCTCAGTCACGGACAGCCCGGTCGGCGGCAGTGTTCCGGCCGGCGGCGCGGTTGCCGGTAGTGCGGCGGGCAGCGGCGCGGCGGGCGGGCCGGCCTAGCGGTACGGCGGGCGGGTCGGCGCCATCGTCGGCCCGGGAGGACGGACGAGCGGATCGGGGTGCGCAGTGGGCGAGCGGGTGACGACCCACCGGGGGCGGTGGACCCTCGACGACCGGGCGGCCGGCATCCTCCGGCCGCTGCCGGTCATGGTGCCGCCCGGCACGGCGGGGCTGACCGTACGGCTCGACTATCCGCGTACCGTCGGGGTGCTGGACCTCGGCTGCCAGGGCCCGGCCGGGTTCCGGGGCTGGTCCGGCGGTGCCCGGGACGGCTTCACCGTCGCCGCCGACTGGGCGACCCCCGGCTACCTGCCCGGCGAGTTGGAACCCGGCGAGTGGCAGGTGCTGCTCCGGCTGCACCGGATCCCGCCGGACGGGCTGGACTTCGTGTTGACCGCCGGCACCACCACCGCCCGGCCGGCGCCACCGGCACCGGCCGCCGTACCGGCCCGGCCCGAGTCCCGTCCCCGACGCGCCGTCCCGACCGTGGAGGGGCTGCGCTGGCTCGCCGGTGACCTGCACGCGCACACCGTGCACAGCGACGGTACCGGCACCGTGCCCGAACTCGCCGCCCTCGCCGCCGGTCAGGGGCTGGACTTCCTCGCGGTCACCGACCACAACACGGTGAGCCATCACGCCGAGCTGCCCGCCGCGAGCGCCCGGTACGGCGTCACCCTGCTGCCGGGCCAGGAGGTGACCACCGACCGGGGACACGCCAACGTCTTCGGCCCGACCGGCTGGATCGACTTCCGGGCACCCGCCGACGAGTGGGTGACGGCGGCGGAGAAGGCCGGTGGCCTGCTCTCGATCAACCATCCGCTCGCCGCCGACTGCGCCTGGCGGGAGCCGCTGCGGGTACGGCCCCGGCTGGCCGAGGTGTGGCACTCGGGGTGGTGGGATCGGACCTGGGGTGCACCGCTGGCCTGGGCGCAGGCGTGGCGGCCGGACGTCGTACCGGTGGGTGGCAGTGACTTCCACCGGCCCGGGGACGGTGTGGCCGTGGGTACCCCGACCACCTGGGTGCTGGCCGAGCCGGTGGACGTACCGGCCGGTGGCGCGGGCGAGGCACTGCTGGCCGGGCTGGCGGCGGGGCGTACCGCTGTGTCGGGCGGGCCGGACGCGCCGCTGCTGCTCCGGCTCGGCGACGAGTTGCTCGCCCTGGACGCCGACGGCACCGTGCTGGTCCGCCCCGACGGGGCTCGGCAGGTGCTCCGGGGCGACCGGGTACTGCTGCCGGCGGCGGACGGGTTGCACCTGCTGGAGTCGTACCGGACGGAGGTGGTCGCGCTGTGCGCGTGACGGCGGACGACCCTGACCTCGTAACCCCGGGACTCGACGACGCGGTACGGGTGGCGAACGCACCGGTCAGTTTCGGCATCTACGCCCCGGAGGCGGCGCCACTCGGCCCGGACGAGCTGCTCGACGGGCTGGCCGAGGCCGGTTACCGGGGCATCGACAGTGGTCCGATCGGCTTTCTCGGTACCGGTGACCGGCTCGCCCGGCGGTTGGACCGGGTCGGGTTCGGCCTGGCCGGCGGCTGGGTGGACCTCCGGTTCGCCGACCCGGACGGGTTCACGGCCGACCTGCCCGGCCTGGACGCGGCGCTGGACGTCTTCGCCGCCGTACCGGTCGACGATCCCCGGTTCGCGCCCCGGCCGACTCTGGCCTGCTCGGCCGACCCGGCCCGGATGGCCCGGCCGGGGGTGCCGCACGATCCCGGGCTGGCCCTGCCGGCGCAAGCCTGGCCGGGTTTCGCCGGCCGGGTGCAGCGGGCGGCGGACCGGTGCCGGGACCGGGGGCTCGAACCGGTGTTCCACTACCACCTCGGCACCGACGTGGAGACGGCGGAGGAGGCGGACCGGCTGCTGGAGCTGACCGACGTCTCGGTCTGCCTGGACACCGGGCACCTCTGGCTGGCCGGCGGTGACCCGGTCGCGGCGGTACGTCGCTGGGCCGGCCGGATCCGCCAGGTGCACGTCAAGGACGGCGACATGGCCGCGCACCGCCGGGTCAGGTCGAGCGGCGGCGGGCTGACCGAGGTGGTGGCGGCCGGCGGTTTCTGCCGGCTGGGTGCCGGCGGGGTGGACGTCGCCGGAGTGCTGGCGGCGCTGCGCGAGATCGGCTACGAGGGTTGGCTGGTGGTGGAGCAGGACGCTCCGGCCGGTCGCGCCGACGTGGCCGGGATGCTGGCCGAGCAGCGGGCCAACCGGGCGTACCTGCGCGGGTTGGGCGTGCGGTGAGCCGGGGCGAGCGGCTCCGGGTGGCGGTGGCCGGGCTGGGCGTGATCGCCCAGGCGGTGCACCTGCCGGTGCTGGAACGCCGTCGTGACCTCTTCGAACTGGCCGCCGTAGCCGACCTGTCGGCACAGCGTGGGCACGAGCTGGGCCGGCGGTACGGCGTACCGGAGCGGCACCGGTACCTCGACGGCGCCGCGCTGCTCGACGCCGGTGGCTTCGACGCGCTGCTGCTGCTCACCTCGGGCTCGCACGGCGAGTTGACGGCGGCGGCGCTGCGTCGGGGCGTACCGGTGTTCTGCGAGAAGCCGCTCGCCTACACCCGGGCGGAGGCCGCCGAGCTGGCCGCCGCCGGAGCCGGGACCGGCGCGGGGCTGATGGTCGGCTACATGAAGCAGTACGACCCGGCGGTGGCCGAACTCGCCCGCCGGCTGGACCGGATCGGTGGCGCCGGGGCGGTGCACGCCGTCGAGGTGACCGTGCTGCATCCGAGCGGCGAGTCGCAGCTCGCGTCGCAGCGGCTGGGACCCGCGCCGACCGACGTGGATCCGGAGCGGGTGCGGGTGCTGCGGGACCGTTCCGACGAGCTGCTGCTCCGGGCGGTCGGGGCGGATCGGCAGGTCCGGGCGCTCTACCAGATCATGATCAACAGCGTCTCGCACGACCTGTCCCTGCTCCGGCTGCTCACCGGTGCACCGTCCACCGTGGAGCACGTGGCGCTCTGGCCGGCCGACCCGCCGGCCGGGCAGGAGCCGTCGGTGGAGGTCAGCGGCGGGCTTCTGGCCGGCGGCCGGTACGGCATCCGCTGGCTCCACCTCCCGGACTACCCCGGCTACCGGGAGACGGTGACCGTGCACCACGCCAACGGCTCGTTGGAGCTGGTCTTCCCGACGCCGTACCGGCTCGACCTGCCGAGCACGCTGACCGTGCGCGACGGGACCGGCGGTGTCGAGCGCCGGGTCGGGTACCAGGAGACGGGCTCGGGATTCGAGCGGGAACTTGTCGCCTTCCACGCCATGGTCACCGCCGGCACACCGCCGCGGACCGGGCTGGCCGGCGGCACGGCCGACATCGGAACCAGTCAGCAGGTGGTCCGCCGGTTCGGGGCACTGACCGGATCGGCGGTGGGCGGAGAGGCGGCGACCGGATGACGACGGACGGACGTGGGCGGGCCGGGGCGGGCGTACCGGCGAGCATCGTGGTGGTGCCGCACACCCACTGGGACCGGGAGTGGTACGAGCCCTTCCAGCGCTTCCGGCTCCGCCTGGTCGCGCTGCTCGACGAGGTCTTCGAGCGGATGGAACGCGACCCGCGCCAGCGGTTCACCCTGGACGGCCAACTCGCCGCCGTCGACGACTACCTGGAGGTACGCCCCGAGCGGCGGGACCAGGTCGCCGCCCTGGTCGCGGACGGCCGGCTCGCGGTCGGCCCCTGGCAGATCCTGCTGGACGAGTTCCTCTGTTCCGGCGAGAACATCGTCCGCAACCTGGAGCTGGGGTTGCGCCGGGCAGCCGGGTTCGGTGCGGCGATGCCGGTCGGCTACCTGCCCGACATGTTCGGGCACGTCGCCCAGATGCCGCAGATCCTGGCCGGTGCCGGGCTGGCGCACGCCTGCGTCTGGCGGGGCGTGCCGGACCGGGTGCGTAGCTCCGCCTTTGCCTGGACGGCACCGGACGGCACGACGATCCGGACCGAATACCTGTACGGCGGCTACGGCAACGCCGCCGGCCTGGTGGACAACCCGGCACTGGTGGCCCGGCGCGCCGCCGACCTGGCGGAGCGGCTCGCCGCCTGGCGGCCGGCCGGCGACACGTCCCCGATGCTGGCGATGTACGGCGCCGACCACGGCGCCCCGGCCGCCGCCACCCCCGACCTGCTGGCCGAGGCGGCCGAGCGGACCGGCCTGCGACTGCGGCTCGGCACCCTGACCGAGTACTTCGCGGACCAGCCGACCGGGGTCGCCGGCCTGCCGGAGGTACGCGGCGAACTCCGCTCGCACGCCCGGGCCAACATCCTGCCCGGGGTCCACTCGGTACGGGCGCACCTGAAGCAGGCGATGGGCCGGGCCGAGCGCTGCGTCGAGCGGTACGCCGAACCGCTGCGCACCCTCTGGTACGACCGCTCGGCCCAGCGCTTCCTGGACATGGCCTGGATCCGGCTGATCGAGGCGAGCTGCCACGACTCGGTGACCGGCTGCGGCTGCGACGAGACGGCCGATCAGGTGGCGACCCGGATCGCCGAGGCGGAACAACTCGGCCGGGCGGTGTACGACCTGGTCGGTGCCGCGCACGCCGCCGCCGTACCCCGGGACGGCTACGCGGTCTTCAACCCGACGCCGCGTCCCCGGACCGCCCTGGTCCGGTTGGACGTGTCACTGCCCGCCGCCGGAGCCCCGGTGGCGCTGCGTACCGCCGACGGTGGAGCTGTCGCCACCCAGCGGCTCGCGGTCGCCCCGACCCTGCTCGCCGACGACTGGTACGACGAGATCGACCTCTCCGTCGTGCTGTCCCGGGTGCACGGCGTCGAACTGTACGGGCAGCACATCACGAGCTGGTCGGTCTCGCCGCCCCGCCCGGCCGGCTCCGGCGGCCGTACCGCCCAGCCGGGAACGCTCACCTTCCAGGTCGCCCGGCACGGGGACGAGTCGTTCGACCTCGCCGACGTGCGGGTCGCGCTGGCCGAGGCGACGGCCGGGCCGGAACGGCGTTGGCGGGTGCGGATCGTCGCCGAGCCCCGTGCGACGGTCGCCGCCCTGGTCGAGGTGCCCGCGCTGGGCTGGACCACGGTCCGGCCGGTACCGGCCGACACCGTCGTAGCCGCCGTCCCACCGGTGCCGACCGTCACCGCCGCAGCCGCCGTCCTACCGGTGCCGGCCGACACCGCAGCACCCGCTGCCCGGCCCGTGCCGGCCGACACTGCGGCATCCGCCGGGCTGCCTGAGCGCCGGCCGGCCCTCGCCCGAGGACGGGTCCTCGACAACGGGCTGCTCCGGGTGGAGGTGGCCGACGACGGAACGCTGGGGCTGCACACCCCGGACGGGCTGCGGGTCGGCGGGCTCGGCCGGATCGTGGACGGTGGCGACGTGGGGGACAGCTACAACTACGCGCCGCCGGCAACGGACGTCCTCGTCGACAAGCCACAGTCGGTGCGGACCGCGATCGTGCACGGGGGGCCGGTGACGGCGGTACTGGACGTGCTGCGTACCTATCGGTGGCCGGTCGACGCGGACGTGACGGCGGGGGTCCGGTCGGTGCGTACCGAGTCGGTCACCGTGGCGACCCGGCTGGAACTGCGGGTTGGCGAGCCGTTCGTCCGGGTCACGGTGGGCTTCGACAACCGGTCGGAGGACCATCGGGTACGGGCACACCTGCCGCTGCCGTCCCGGGCCGACGTGTCGTACGCGCAGGGGCAGTTCGCGGTCGTCGCGCGCGGGCTGACCAGCGAGGGCGGTTTCGGCGAGGTGCCGCTGCCGACCTATCCGGCGGCCGGTTACGTGGCGGCCGGTGGTGTCGGCGGCTCGCTGGCGGTGCTGCTCACCCAGCCCAGCGAGTACGAGCTGGTCGACGGCGGCCGGGAGTTGGCGCTGACCCTGCTGCGGTCGGTCGGGATGCTGTCCCGGAACCGGAACTCGATGCGGGACGAGCCGGCCGGCCCGCAGGTGCCGACACCGTCGGCGCAGTGCCGGGGAGAGCGGAGTGCCGAGTTCGCCCTGTTGCCGTTCCGGGGCGAGTGGCACACGGCGGGGGTTCCGGAGGCGGCCGAGGCGTACCGGCACGGGTTTCTGACCTTCGCCGGCACCGGCCCGGCCGGCGGCCCGCTGCCGCCGGCCCGGACCGGCCTCTCGGTGACCGGCGCCGGGGTGGTGCTGACCAGCGTCCGCGACCGGGACGGGCGGGTCGAGGTGCGGGTGGTGGCGGAACATCCGACCGACACGGCGGCCGTCCTCGGCGCGGGCCGGCCGATCCGCGCCGCGCGCCGGGCCGACCTGTTGGGTCGGCCCGGCGCGGTGCTGCCGGTCGAGGTCGACGGGACGGTACGGCTTCCGCTGCGGGCCTGGGAGATCGCCACGGTGCAGCTCGACCTCGCCGCCGACGAGCCGGAGACGGCCGGCGACCTCGACGTGGCCGCCGACCCGGACGCGGTGGGGGATGTCGACACCGTCGACCGGACCGTCCCGGCTCGCTGACGGGCCGAGGTCACCGGGAGGGCTCGGGCACGTCACATTCGATCTCGGGGTTCAGCCCGATGTAGTTCAGCGGACCGGCGATCACCGTCACGATGGTGGTGCCGACCTCCGCACAGTTGTCGTTGCTCCGGTCGAAGTAGCCGCGCTGCCCGGCCGCCAGCGCGCCGATGATCAGCCAGATCAGTACGATGACGCCGCCTATCGATCCGTAACGCATGAGAGCCTCCTCGGGGGTGGAATGCGGATCGACCCGGCGGGGGTGTCCGGCCGCTGGTGAAGCGGTGCCGGCCCCGGCCCGCCGGGGTGTTGCCGCACTGATACCCACCGCCCGTTCAGGCGCAAACGCCAGGCCCGTCGACGGCGGCGTGGCCAGCGCCAACCCCGTGCCCCACCTCCGCGCCGTTCCCCACCTCCGCGCCGTTCCCCACCTCCGCGCCGTTCCCCACCTCCGCGCCGCGCCCGACCCTCGGGGCCGGGTGTGTCACCGGAGGCGGTGCGGCCCCGGGCCCTGGCTGCCGAGCACGTCCTGCGGGTTGACCAGGCCGCACTGCTCGAAGGAGAGGCAGCCGCAGCCGACGCACTCGGTGAACAGGTCGCGCATGCGTTCCAGCCGGGCTATCCGACCGTTCAGTTCCGCGTTCCAGCACTCGGCGGCGCGTAGCCAGAACTCCCGGGT
Source organism: Plantactinospora endophytica (assembly GCF_016862915.1). Classification (GTDB taxonomy): domain Bacteria; phylum Actinomycetota; class Actinomycetes; order Mycobacteriales; family Micromonosporaceae; genus Plantactinospora; species Plantactinospora endophytica. Next base: position 98,509 of record NZ_BONW01000009.1, read on the forward strand.
CGGCGCGACGTTCTCCGGCAGGAAGCCGAGCACCTCGCCGATGACCGACAGCGGGATGCCGACGCTCTGCGACGCCCGGATGAAGGCGACCTTGCGCAGCGTGCTGCGGTGGTAGCGCCGCTGGTTGCCGGAGGTGCGCCGACTGCCGATCAACCCCTGCCGCTCGTAGAACCGCAGTGCCGACGCCGGTACGCCGCTGCGCTCGGCCAGCTCGCCGATGGTGAGCTCCTCCGCCTGCCAGGGGAGCGCCGTCGTCATCCCTCCGCCCGCCAGCACAGCGTGGTCATCCGGCTGCCCCCGGGTGGCGGAGCGTTCATCCGGCTGCCCGCCGGTAGCGCAGTGGTCGCCCGGCTGCCCGTTGGTATCGCAGCGGTCGTGCGGCGGGCGGACGGTAGCGCACTGGTCGTCCGGCTGTCCGCTGGTAGCGCGGTGGTCGTCCGGCTGCGCGCCGGGAAAGTCTGTCCACCCGGCCGAGACTAGCTTGACTTGAACCTTTGTTTAAGTCCGAGCCTTGGGGCGGCGGTCCCGCATCGGGATCCGGGCCGGAGCGGCGGGCAGCCGACCGGCCGTGCCGTGCCGAGGGGAGATGTGAGATGGGCGAGAAGCGGGCGATCCTGGTCGTCGGTGCCACCGGCAACGTGGGCCGGGAGGTGGTCGCCGGGCTGCTGGCCGTCGGTGCCGAGGTCCGGGCCCTGGTTCGGAACCCGGACCGGGCCGACCTGCCGGACGGCGCGACTCCGTACCGGGGAGACCTCGCCGAGCCGCACACCGTGGCCGAGGCGGCGGCCGGGGTCGACGGGGTGTTCCTGCTCTGGCCGTTCGTGAACGCCGAGCGGGCGCCGGCGGTGGTGGACGCCCTCGCCGGGCCGGGAAGGCACGTCGTCTACCTGTCGGCGATGAACGTCCGGGACGACCAGGAGCCGGACCGCAACGGCTTCTGGGGCGAGGTCGAGCGGCTGATCGAGGGGTCCGGTTCGACCTGGACCTTCCTGCGTGCCGGCGGCTTCGCCGCGAACACCCTGGAGTGGGCGGACCAGATTCGGGCCACCGGGGAGGTCCGCTGGGTGTACGGCGACGCCGCCCGGTCGCTGGTCCACGAGCGCGACATCGCGGCGGTGGCGGTACGGGCGCTGACCGAGCCGGGGCACGCCGGTCGGAAGTACGTGCTGACCGGGCCGGAGCCGGTGACCCAGGCGGAGCAGGTGCGGCTGATCGGCGAGGCGGTCGGTCGGCCGGTGCAGTGGGTGGAGATCCCGGTCGAGCAGGTACGCCAGGACCTGCGCGACCGCTGGGGCGACGCCGGTTTCCTGGACGGTGCGCTCGCGTACTGGGCGGGGTTGGTGACCGAGCCGGAGCCGGTGACCCGGACCGTGCAGGAGGTGACCGGGGTGCCGGCGCGGAGCTTCCGGGAGTGGGCGATCGACCACGCGGCCGACTTCGCGCCGCTTCCCGTACCCGTCGACGGGGGCCGAGGGGTCGGTCAGCCGGAGAAAGGTGCACTACGTTGACCATCCACGACGGTTCGGCACAGCGGCGGAGGGACGGACGGAGATGACCACGGCAGAGGGTGACCGGGACGGGGTGCGGGACAATCCGACTGGCTGGGTCGGCGCGCACATCCGGCGTTACCTGGAGACCGACGGTGCGCAGGGACACGATTTCAACGGCTTTCCGACCCTGCTGCTCACCACGCGGGGCCGGAAGAGCGGCGAGCTGCGCCGGACGGCGCTGATCTACGGGCGGGACGGCGACCGGTACGTCGTGGTGGCCTCGAACGGCGCCGCCGTGCAGAACCCGAACTGGTTCCTGAACCTGGTCGCCGATCCCGAGGTGCGGGTGCAGGTCAGGGCCGACCGGTTCGTCGCCCGGGCCCGGGTCGCCGATCCCGCCGAACGCCCCGGGCTCTGGGAGCTGATGGCCGGGATCTTCCCGACCTACCGGACGTACGCCGAGCAGGCGCCCCGGCAGATCCCGGTGGTGGTGCTGGAACGCGTCTGAGTCGTCCCGGTCCCACCCGACGCCGGGCGCCGAGCCGGCCTCGACCGACCGGCCATAGTCGACGTTCCAATCTGCCGGATCATCGGCCTGAACCCGGATATTGCCGTATAACGGGCTTAAGGGATATTTCGGCGTGTCCGGTCCCCCGGGATCGGCGCGCCGCGATGCGCGAAAGGTCTGGTCATGCGAGCGCTTCGGGTGCTGCGGATCATCTCCCGGATGTCGGTGGGCGAGGCCGCGCCGCAGGTCGGCGCGTTGATGCGCGGGCTGGACCCGGACCGCTTCGAGCAACGGCTCTACGCGGGCCCGGTCGAGCCGGGGGCCGGGGACTACCGCCGGCTGCGGGCCAGCGACGTACCGGTCCGGATGCTGCCGGCGCTGCGGCGTCCGGTCCGGCCGGTCGACGACGTCCGGGCGTTGGCCGCGCTGATCGCGGAGACCCGGCACTTCCAGCCGGATCTGGTGCACACCCACGACCTGCGGGCCGGTGTGCTGGGCCGGATCGCGGCCGTGATCTGCCGGGTGCCGATCCGGGTGCACACCTTCCACACCCATCCGGTGTCCGGGTCGCTGCCCCCGGTGGCCGGCCAGTTGGTGGTCGGCGCGGAGCGAACGCTGGCCCGTACCAGTCATGCCCTGGTCGCGGTGGGTGCCCGGATCCGCGACGAACTCCTGGCCGCCTCGATCGGCCGCCCCGACCAGTACACCGTGATGCCGCCAGGTGCGAGCCTGTCGCCGCTACCCGGTCCGGACCAGGCCCGGCAGGCCCTCGGACTGCCCGCCGCCGGGCCGGTGGTGGCGTACGTCGGTCCGCTCGGTCCGGTGCAGCGACCGGACCAGATGCTCGCGGTTGCCAGAGCCGTCCGGCGTACCCGCGCCGACGTCCACTTCGTCGTCTGCGGTGAGGGCGACCAGTTGGCCGAGACGGTCGCGGCGGCCGTCGCCGACCGGCTCGACGTGACCTTCCTGCGCTGGCGGGCCGACCTGGAGACGGTCTACGCCGCGACCGACCTGGTGTTGCAGACCTCGGACCACGAGGGGACGCCGCTGGCACTGATCGAGGCCGGGCACGCCGGCCGGCCGGTGGTCGCCACCGACGTCGGCGGTACCGCCGAGGTGGTCCGGCACGGCCGGACCGGGCTGCTCTGCGACCGCGGGGACGTGGACGGACTGGCCCGGTCGGTGCTGCGGCTGCTGGCCGACGACGAGCTGCGCGACCGGATGGGTCGGGCGGCGCTGACCGAGACCAGGGAGGCGTTCGGCACGCCCCGACTGGTGGCCGCCACCCGGGACCTCTACCACCGGCTGGCGATGGCCCGGGGCTGCTGGCCGACCGAGTACGCCGAACCCGCCGGCACCCTGGCCCGCTGACCTCCCCGCCGACCGGGCAGGTATCACCCCGGGTCCGCTGACCTCTCCGCCGACCGGGCAGGTGTTCTTTCCGCGTACCGCGAGCGAGGCGGCTACAGGCGTTCGACGACCGGGCCCCGGCAGCGGTCACGGCTGTCGAAGACGTACCGGGCGGTCTTGACGATCATGTCGTAGTCGAGCCCGTCGTGGTCGGTGACCACCAGCACCGCGTCGGCGTCCCGGACCTCGTCCTCGGTCAACTCGACCATCGCCAGGTCGGTCGGCACGTGCCGGGGATCGGCGTACGGCTCGACCGCCCTGATCCGGGCGCCGAGCGCGTGCAACCGGCCGGCCAGGTCGATCGCGGGGGAGTCCCGGAGGTCACCGGTGTTCTTCTTGTACGCGAGCCCGATCATCAGCAGCCGCGCGCCGCGCAGCGGCCGACCCCGGGTACTCAGCCCGGCCATCACCCGCTGGGCCACGTACTCCGGCATGGCGTGGTTGATGTCGCTGGCCAGTTCCACGAACCGGAACTGTCGGCCGAGGCGGCGTTTCACCTGCCAGGACAGGTAGCAGGGGTCGATCGGCAGGCAGTGGCCCCCGATCCCCGGGCCGGGGCGGAACGACATGAACCCGAACGGCTTGGTGGCCGCCGCGTCGATGGCCTGCCAGATGTCGATGCCGAGCTGGTTGCTGAACGTCGCCAGCTCGTTGACCAGCCCGATGTTGACCTGACGGAAGGTGTTCTCGATCAGCTTGGTGAGTTCGGCGACCCGGGTCGAGTCGACCGGTACGGTCTGCCGCACGATCCGGCGGTAGAACGTGTCCACCCGGTCCAGCGCGGCCGGGCCCATCCCGGAGACCACCTTCGGGGTGTTCTCCAGTCGCCAGACCGGGTTGCCGGGGTCGATCCGCTCGGGACTGTAGCCGAGGTGGAAGTCGTCCGGGCTGCGCAGCCCGCTGCCTTCCTCCAGCAGCGGCCGGAGCAGCTCCTCGGTGGTACCGGGATAGGTCGTCGACTCCAGGATCACCGTGCAGTCGGGTCGGACGTACGGGGCGAGTGCCGTGCCGGCCTGCTCCACACAGCTCAGGTCCGGTACGCCGTCCCGCAGCGGTGTCGGCACGCTGATCACGCAGACGTCGAAGCCCCGGGCGTCGGTGTAGTCGCTGGTCGGCAGGTAGCGACCGGTGGCCAGGGCCGCGCCGAGCCGGAGGTCGGAGATGTCCTCGACGAAGGATTGCCCGCTGCCGAGCCGCTTGACCCGGTCGGTGTCGAGGTCGAGTCCGACGACGTCCAGTCCGGACTCCACGGCCGCCATCGCAAGGGGCAGACCGACGTACCCCTGACCGACGACAACCAGTTTTTCCCTGCTCATCCGGGCTCCCACGTGCCTCGACGACGTCGTGCACACCTTAGGATGATTTATCGTTGATCACCTTGGAAACGGGGATAAAGGGAAGTATTTGCTGGTGTCGTCCGAACAGCGTCGATCGCCGCACCGAAGGTAGCGATAAGGCTACCAACAGTGCGTACGAGCTGTGGTTCAGCCGCTGCCCGGGTCCGCCGGTCCGCCGGTGGGCGGCGGCTCGCCCGGACCGGTCGGCGGGTTGCTCTGCGGCGGGTTGGTCGGCGCCGACGTCTCCGGAGGTTCGGTGGTCGGGTCGGTGTCGGGGGTCCGGCTCGGCGTCGCCGAGGCGGTGGGGCGCGGCTGAGGGCTGTCCCGGGGGCGCGGCGGCGGGGTCTGCTGCCCGCTCGGCACGCTCGCGGACGGCTGCTCCGAAATCTCCGCCTCCACCGTCACGCTGCTGCTCGGCGTGGGTGAGGGTGGCCCGTTCGTCGCCGGAACCTCGTCGTCCATGTTCAACGCGATCACGGCGGCGACCACCGCCGCGCCCACCCCGATCACGGCCGCGACCCCGGCCAGGGTGAGGACGCCGAGGCTCGGGTCCCGGTCCCGGTCGCCGGGGTCCACCACCGGGTTGTCGGTCAGGGTGTCCGGCCCGCGCGCCGGGCCTGCGCCGCCGGCCGGAGCCGCCCCGGCCGGCCGGACGCCGAGCCCGGTGACGGCGGTCGGCTGCGCCGGGGCGATGACGCCACCGGTGGTCCCGGCGATCGCCCCCGCCGCGACCACCTCCGGGTCGTTCGCGGCGGCCCGGGCCGCCGTCGCCAGGGCGGCCGCATCCGCGTACCGGTCGGCCGGGTCCTTGGCCAGCGCCCGCATGATCAGCTCGGTGACCCGCTCCGGTACGTCGGCCGGCAGCGGATCCGGATCCTCGTGCAGGTGCTTCACCGCCACCTGGAGCGGGTTGTCCCCGGTGAACGGCGGCTGCCCGGACACGCACTGGTACGCCACCGCGCCCAGCGCGTAGACGTCGGTGACGGCCGAGACGGGCTTGCCGCTGGCCTGCTCCGGCGCCATGTAGAGCGCCGTGCCCGGCACCGCGTTCGAGCTGGTGATGCTGGTGATGTCCACCGAGCGGGCGACCCCGAAGTCCAGCAGCCGGACGGTGCCGTCGGCCTGCACCAGCAGGTTGCTCGGCTTCACGTCGCGGTGCACGATCCCGCCCAGGTGGGCGGCGTGCAGTGCCTGCGCGACCTGGGCCACCACGTGCATCGCGTCGACGACGCTCAGTCGTCCGTCCTCGCGGATCCGTGCCGACAGTGGTTCGCCGTCGACGTACTCCATGACGAGGTAGTCGGTCCGGCCGGAGGGGAGTTCGTCCTCGCCGTAGTCGAAGACCTGCACGATGCCCGGGTGGTGCAGGGTGGCCAGCATCCGGGCCTCGGCGCGGAACCGGGCGATGAAGTCGGGGTCGGCCAGCAGCGAGGGGAGCAGCACCTTGACCGCGACCCGGCGCCCCAGCACCACGTCGGTACTGCGCCACACGTCGCCCATTCCACCGGTGGCGACACGCTCGTCCAGACGGTAGCGCCCGCCCAGCAGGACTCCGGATTCCAGCACGTGCACACCGTACCCAGCCGGTGAGCCTCGTACGCAATCGTGGTGGCGACAGCGTTTCGGTGGTCGGTGGGCGCCGCGGGCCAGCGTACCCGGAGGCTCGCGCGACCGTTCCGGCGGCCCAGCCGCGCGCCCCGCCCGCTCAGCCGGAAACGGTGATCGCGCTCGAGTCGGCAGGGTCGTAACAGCGCAGCCGCTCGGGGTCGACGGCGAGCCAAACCGGGCTACCGGGACCGATCCGGAACGTCGGTGGCGCCTGCACCTTGAGCTGCCGGCCGGCCAGGTCGACGGTGAGCAGGATAGCCGCCCCGGTCGGCTCGACCACCTCCACCCGGGCCGCGAGCCGGTCCGGACCGTCGGCGTCGAAGACCTCGATGTTCTCCGCCCGGACCCCCACCGTCACCTCGTCGCCGGGGTGGTCGCCCAGCGTCGCGGGCGCGGCGGTGGACCGGTCGCCGATCCGCAGCCGGGTCCGGCCGTCGGCCCGGTCGACCCGGGCCGGCAGGAAGTTCATCGGCGGGGCGCCGAGGAAGCCGCCGACGAACTCGTCGGCCGGGCTGTCGTAGACCTCCAGCGGCGGGCCGACCTGTGCGACCCGGCCCTCCCGGAGCACCGCGATCCGGTCGCCGAGGGAGAGCGCCTCGGCCTGGTCGTGCGTGACGTAGACGGTGGTGGTGCCGAGCTTGCCGACGATCCGCTTCAGTTCGGTGCGGAACTCCATCCGCAGCAGCGCGTCCAGGTTGGACAGTGGCTCGTCCATCAGCAGCACGTCGGCGTCGGTGACGATCGCCCGGGCCACCGCGACCCGCTGCCGCTGCCCACCGGAGAGCTGCGCCGGATAGCGGTCCAGGTAGTCCGTGAGGTGCAGCAGCTCGGCCGCCTCGCCGACCCGCCGGTCGATCTCCGCCTTCGGCGTCTTCCGCATGGCCAGCCCGAACGCGATGTTCTGGCGGACCCGCATGTGCGGCCAGATGGCGTACGACTGGAAGACCATCGACAGCCCGCGTAGCCGGGCCGGCAGCTCCGTCACGTCCCGGCCGCCGATCTGCACGCTGCCGGAGTCCGGGGTCTCCAGCCCGGCGATCATCCGCAGCAGGGTGGTCTTGCCGCAGCCGCTCGGCCCGACCAGCACCAGGAACTCGCCGTCGCGCACCTCCAGGCTGATGTCGTCGGTGGCGGGGGAGCGGGTGCCCGGGTACGTCTTCACCAGGTTCCGCAACACGATCTCGGCCAACGCTCGTTCCTCTCAGCGGATCGTGGTTCCCCACATGTTCAACAGGTAGCGGCGCATGAACGCGATGAAGACCAGGGCCGGCACCACCAGCGCGAAGCCCCCGGCGAACCGGAACGCCAACGGCGAGTCGGCCAGCGTCGAGAGCACCTGGGCCGGCAGGGTACGCCGGTTGAGCGTGAGCACCGCCGCGCCGAGCACCTCGTTCCAGGAGGTGACGAAGGTGAAGATGGCGGCGGCGGCGATCCCGGGCAGCGCCTGCGGCAGTACGACCCGGGTGAACGCCCTCGGCGCGCTGGCTCCGAAGACCATCGCCGCCTCCTCGTGCTCGACCGGTACCGCCACGAAGATCGCCGACGTGATCAGTACGGTGGTCGGCAGCGCCAGTGCGGTGTGCAGCAGCGCCACCGCGTAGGTCGTGTCGTAGAGCCCGGTGGCCAGGAACACCCGGGCCAGCGGCACCGACAGCACCACGATCGGCAGCGCCCGGGTGAGCAGCAGGAAGAGCTGGTAGGGCTCTCGGCCCCGGAAGGCGTACCGGGCCACGGCGTAGCCGGCCGGCACCCCGAGGGCCAGCGACAGCGCCAGGCTTATCAGGCCCACCTCGACCGAGTTCTGGAAGCCGCCGACCACTCCGGTGCTGTCCAGGAAGACCCGCATCGTCTCGGTCGACAGCTCCGTGGGCAGCAGGGCGAGCGGGAACCGGTTCAGTGACTCCCGGCTGGAGAGCGCGGCCAGCGCGATCAGGTAGATCGGCAGCCCCATGAAGAGGGTGACCGCCACGCAGGCCACGTGGATCGCGATCGAGCGGCGCCGGGCCGCCCGCAGCCGGCTCACCGCTCGCCGCCGGTGGCTGCCGGATCGCGCAGCACCCGCAGGTAGACGACCGCAGTGCCGAGCGACATCAGCATGATCACCAGGGCGATCGCCGCCGAGACCCGCTCGTTCTGCAACGTCACGTACCACTGGTAGGTCTCGCCGACCAGCAGCGGGAAGCTCCGGCCGGTGAGCGCCTGGGCGACCGCGAAGGTCTGCAACCCGAGGATGGTACGCAGGATCAGCGCCACCTGGAGGCTGGGCCGCAACTGGGGCAGGATGACGTGGCGCAGCCGCTGCCAGTACGTCGCGCCGAAGACCGCCGCCGCCTCGTCGTAGTCCCGCGGGATGTTCTGCAACCCGGCCACCACGATCACGAGTACCAGTGAGGTGGCCCGCCACAGTTCGGCCAGCAGCACGGCGACGAACATCGTCGTCTGGTTGTCGTACGACAGCCAGGCGTAGCCGTCGCCGAGCCCGAGGTGGGCCAGCGCCGAGTTCAGGTACCCCCGGTCGGCGAAGATCGACAGCCAGACCAGCCCGGCGGCCAGATCACTGATCGCCAGCGGTACGCACCAGACGTAGAAGTAGAACGACGCCAGCCTCGGCCGCTCCCGCAGCAGCAGTGCCATGGTCAGCGCGAACGCGAACTGCAACGGGATCAGTACGACGATCAGCAGCGCGGTGTTCCGGGTCGCCGTCCAGAAGTACGGGTCGTCGACCATCCGGCGCAGGTGGGCCAGGGTCGGCCCGTCGGTGCCGGTGACCGCCTGCCCGACGCCGACGACGATCGGCCAGAGGAAGAGCGCGGCCAGGAACACCACCGAGGGGGCGACCAGCAACGCCGCCGTCGGTACCCGGGTTCGCCGTCGGCGGCGGCTCGGCCGGGCCGGTGTCGTCTTCGGTTCGGTGGGCGCCGGGTCCGGCGCGGTGGTCACTGCACCCGGCACGTCTGCCCCGCCACCACCGGGTCCGGCCGCCAGCACGGCACCTTCACCTCGTCGAGGATGGCGTTGAGCTGCTGGGCCTGCCGGTCCAGCACCTGCTGCACCGGCCGGCGGTCCAGGCAGATCTCCTTGAAGCAGTTCTTGAAGATCTGGGAGACCTCGCCGTCCTTGGCGCCCAGCCCGACCGGCGGCAGCGCGAGCAGTGCGCCCTGGGCGTCCTGCTGCCGGCGTACCGCCTCGGCCTCCAGCGCCACGGCCGGCGGCAGGTCGGTCGGCAGCGCGGCCTCGACCACCGGGAAGAAGGCGTTCCGGCGCAGCACCTCGAGTTGGACGTCCGGGGTGGTCAGCGTCTCGATCACCTGGCGGGCCCGGTCCGCGTCCGGGGCACCCTTCGGGATCGCCAGGCCGGCCACCACCAGCAGGTAGCCGAGCCCCTGCGGGCCGCGCGGCGCGGGCGCCATGATCCAGTCGTCCGGCTTGTCGGCCGGGGCGTTCACCAGCCGGGCCACGTGGTCCCAGGCGATCAGCACCTCGCCGCGTTGCAGCGGCTCCTGCATGTTGTCGTAGTTTGTGGACGCCGGAGCGGTCTGCGCCCACAACTCCACCATGTACTGCCAGGCCAGCACCGCCGCCGGGCTGCGGAACGTGGTCATCTGGCCGCCGGTGAAGCTCGGCAGCAGGTAGCCCTGGAAGAACCGGTGGTAGAGCCCCTTCGGCCCGCAGGGCAGGCCGAGGACCGGCTTGTTGCCGTTGGCCCGCCGGGCGTCGCCGACCCAGGTCAGCAACTGGTCGTACGTCAGGTTCTGCACGTCGGCGCCGCTGGGCAGCCACTGCAACGCCCGCTTGTTGACCGCCAGCACGTACGACGCCTGCATCCACGGCAGGTAGGTGGTGGCGCCGCCGGACAGCTTGCCGAGGTCGGCGAGGTCGGTCGGGATCCTCCGGTCGGCCAGCTTGCCGGCCAGGTCGTCGAGGTTCTCGAACTTGTCGGCGTGCGGGGCGAAGTCGCCGTGCAGCCCGCCGGCCAGGCTGACCTGGACCCGGCCGGCACCCACCTGCGAGGTGATGGTCGAGGAGAAGACGTTCGGCTCGACGGTGTTGTACGCGACCGCACCGCCCTTGACCCGGTCCCGCAGGATCTGCTCGAAGCGCTGCCGCTCCTCCACCGGGGTGAACTGGGTGGAGAGGAAGGTGATCGCCCCTTCCTCGTCCGAGCCGGTGGTCGACGCGCCGCCGCAGGCGCCCAGCAGCGGCGCGGCTCCGGCGGCGAGGCCGAGCCCGAGTAGCCGGCGCCGGTCGAGCCGGAGATCTGTGCCGGGCCTGCCTGCGTGTCGTGCCATCGTGCCTCCCCGTGACGGTGGTGGCCGGCCCGGTTGGACTGCTGAGCGGGCACCGATGCCGGCTGGAGCGGAGTGTCACAAGTGCACATATTTGCAAGCATGGTGTCAAGCCGAGCGGGCCGTTACCCTCCGTCCCGTTATCGAACCGGTGTCGCGCCGAGTCCGGCCCGGCCCGCTCATTCGGCTTGTTCGGTGAGCCGGTCGGCCTCCTCGGCGAGTTGCCGGGCCAGCGGTTCGATCCGGGCCCGCCAGGCGGCCAGCGCCGTCGCCCGCGCGCCGTCCGCGTCGGCCGGGCCGGTCTGTTCGAGTACGAGCCGGGCGCCGTGCCCGGTGCCCCGGGTCAGCTCCCACCGGACCCGGCCGGCGGACGCGCCGTCGGCTTCCCAGGCGTACTCCAGCAGGGTCGGGGGGTCGAGTGCGGTGATCGGCCCGGCCGGGAACTCGGCGGTGGTGAAACCGGCCGGTGGCGGTGCGCCGAGTTGGGCCGGCAGATCGGGCGACTGGCCGGTCAGGGCCGCCCAGACCGCCTCGGCGGGCCGGGTCAGTTGCCGCTCGAAGCGCACCCGCCAGCCGTTCCCGGTCTCCTCAGCGACACCGTCGGCCAGCCCGAACCGCTCGACGTACGACTCGTGCAGCCGGCCGGACGGGCGCTGGGTCGGGTCGACGGGCCGGCCGTCCAGGATGCCGGTCAGGGCGTCCAGGCAGAGCTTCCAGCCGGAGGCGAAGCTCGCCGCGCCGGCCCGGTCGTCGAAGACGTGGCTGAACACCAGCAGGCAACCCGGTCCGTCCGGGTGCAACTCGATCCGGAACAGATCGTCCTCCCAGGTGAAGGCGAAGAGCCGGGGCGGCTCGTACGCGCTGATCCGGCCGACCGAATCCGGCGGCGCGTCGGGACCGGAGCCGAAACTGAAGGTGATGGACCCGTCGACGCGCGGCTCCAGGCGTACCTCGGCGGGGAACCATTCGCGCAGGTGTTCCGGCTCGGTGACAGCGGGCCAGACCTTCTCCGGCGGATGGGCCAGCCGCCGTTCGATGCGCAGCATCTGGCGGCCGTGCACGGTCTCCAGGCTCTCGGTCACGGCAACTCCTCGGATTCGGGGTCGATCTGCTGGTGGCCGGCGGGACCGGCGGAAGTGTCGGACCCGGATGGCATGGTGTTCAGATGCCGTTCAAGCGCGTCGAGCCGACCGGACCACATCCATCGGTACGGTGCGAGCCAAGCGTCGAGTTCGGCGAGCGGTTCGGGGCAGAGTTCATACCAGCGACGTTGCGCCTCCGGGCGCACCCGGACCAGCCCGGCGTCGCGCAGCACCCGCAGGTGTTTCGAGGTGCCCGGTTGGGTCAGCCCCAGCTGCTCGGTCAGCTCGCCGACCGACCGTGGGCGCTCCCGGAGCAGGTCCAGGATCTGTCGCCGGACCGGCTCGGCGAGCACCTCGAACGCAGTGGCCATGACCGCGAACATACCAACTCAGTAATATGCCGAGCAAGTTATGTAACAGTGCGCCCCTGGAACTCGCCGGAGGTTGGGCTCCGGAAAAAGGGGTAAGGAGAGTCGGTTCCCGACGGAGGGAGGCCCGCAGCTATGCCGTCCGACCTGGACAGCGGCATGATCCTGCGCGCGGTGGAAGACGCCGAGGGTTACGTCGCGAAGATCTGCTTCAAGACCGGCCCACCCACGCTCAGCGGTGTAGAACTCGAATGGACCGTGCACGACGCGGCCGTTCCGAGCCGACCGGCCGACCCGGCCCGGCTCCGCTCCGCACTCGGACCGCACGCCCCGACCACCCTCGATCCCGCCAGCTCCGCCCTACCGTTGCCCCGCTCGGGCACGGTCAGCGTCGAGCCCGGCGGCCAGGTGGAACTCTCCACCGCCCCCTGCCGCTCCCTCGCCGAACTGCACGAGACCACCACCTCGGACATCGCCCACCTCACCGAGCTGCTCGGTGCCGAGGGCCTCGTTCTCGGCGACACCGGCATCGACCCGCACCGACCACCGACTCCGGTGGTCGACACCCCCAGGTACCGCGCGATGCGGTGCGCCTTCGACCGGCTCGGCAGCGCCGGCCGGACCATGATGTACAGCACCGCCGGGCTCCAGGTCTGCCTGGACGCCGGTACGACCGACCAGTTCGTCGACCGGTGGGCCGCCGCGCACGCGTTCGGCCCGCCCCTGCTCGCCGCCTTCGCCACCGCCCGCCGGCACGCCGGCCGGGACACCGGCTGGGCCTCCGCCCGGATGGCCGCCTGGCAGCACATCGACCCGGCCCGGACCCGTCCGGCCTGGTCACCGCCGAGCGGCTCGGCCGACCCGGTGCACGCCTGGGTCCGGTACGCGCTCGCCGCCCCACTGCTCTGCGTACGCCGGGACGGCGGGGACTGGACCGTGCCGGCCGGGATCACCTTCCGGGACTGGCTGGCCGGTGCGCTGCCCGGGTCGCCGACAACCGACGACCTCGACTACCACCTCAGCACCCTGTTCCCGCCGGTACGCCCCCGTGGCTACCTGGAGATCCGCTACCTGGACGCCCAGCCGGGCGGGGAGTGGATCGCCCCGGTCGGAGTGCTCGCCGCCCTGCTCGGCGACGACCGGACCCGGGACGAGGCCCGGGCGGCCTGCGAACCGGTCGCCGGCCGGTGGGCCGAGGCGGCCCGGAGCGGGCTGCGGGACCCGCTGCTGGGCAACGCCGCCGACACCCTGCTCGACCTCGCGCTGCGGTCGCTGGACCGCACCGGTCTGCCCCCGGCGACCCGCGAGGAGATCACCCGGATCGTGGCGCGGCGGCTGACCGCCGTGCGGGAGGGATCGAGATGACCGACGTCCGATCTGACGACCGGCCGACCGAGTCGCTGCGCGACCGGATCGCCACCGAACTCGGCCGGGCCCGGGACCGCAGTGTCCGGCTCACCGAGGCCGTCGACGACGACGACCTCGTCCGGCAGCACTCGCCGATCATGTCCCCGCTCGTCTGGGACCTCGCGCACATCGGCAACCAGGAGGAGTTGTGGCTGCTGCGCGACGTGGGCGGCCGTACGCCGGTGCGGCAGGACATCGACGAGCTGTACGACGCGTTCAAACACCCCCGCAAGGACCGGCCGGCCCTGCCGCTGCTCGGCCCGACCGAGGCCCGGCGGTACGTCGGCACCGTCCGGGACAAGGTCTTCGACCTGCTCGACGGCGTCCGGTTCGAGGGGCGTCGACTGGTCACCGACGGGTTCGCGTTCGGCATGATCGCCCAGCACGAGCAGCAGCACGACGAGACGATGCTGGCCACCCACCAACTCCGGGCCGGTCCGCCGGTGCTCTCCGCGCCCCCGCCGCCGCCCTCGGTCCGACCGGTCGGTGCCGAGGTGCTGGTGCCGGCCGGCCGGTTCACCATGGGCACCTCGACCGACCCGTGGGCGCTGGACAACGAGCGTCCCGGGCACCCGGTCGACCTGCCGGCGTACGTCATCGACGCGGCGCCGGTGACCAACGCGGCGTACCTCGCCTTCGTCGACGACGGCGGCTACGCCGATCCGCGCTGGTGGAGCGGTCCGGGCTGGCAACACCGGTCGTCGGCCGGGCTGACCGCACCGATGCACTGGCGGCGGGACGGCACCGGCTGGGGCTGCACCCGGTTCGGCCGGTACGCCCCGCTGGTGCCGGACGAGCCGGTGGTGCACGTCGGCTATCACGAGGCCGAGGCGTACGCCGCCTGGGCCGGCAAGCGGCTGCCGACCGAGGCCGAGTGGGAGAAGGCGGCCCGCTGGGACCCGGTCAGCGGCCGGTCCCGCCGGTATCCGTGGGGCGACGAGGACCCGACGCCGGAGCACGCCAACCTCGGACAGCGGCACCTGGCTCCGGCACCGGTCGGGGCGTACCCGGCGGGCGCCTCACCGCTCGGCGTACACCAGTTGATCGGGGACGTCTGGGAGTGGACCGCGAGCCCGTTCCTCGGCTATCCGGGGTTCGCCGCCTTCCCCTACCGGGAGTACTCCGAGGTCTTCTTCGGATCGGACTACCGGGTGCTCCGGGGCGGCTCCTTCGGCACCGACCCGGTGGCCTGCCGGGGCACCTTCCGCAACTGGGACCTGCCGATCCGTCGGCAGATCTTCAGCGGCTTCCGGTGTGCCCGGGACGCCCGGCCGGACGAGACCGCGTGACCGGGCGGGACGTACCGGCCGGCCGGCGGGCCCGGGTCGGCTGATGTGCCGCCACCTGGCCTATCTCGGCCCGCCGCTGCCGTTGTCCGCGCTGCTCGTCGATCCGCCGCACTCGCTGCTCCGGCAGTCCTGGGCGCCCCGGGACATGCGTGGCGGCGGGACGGTGAACGCGGACGGCTTCGGCGTCGGCTGGTACCCGCAGCACGGCCCGCCGGTGCGCTACCGGCGGGCCGTGCCGATCTGGACCGACGACACCCTGCCGCTGCTGGCCGCGACGACGGTCTCCGGGGCGGTACTGGCGGCGGTCCGCTCGGCCACCGTCGGCATGCCGGTGGTGGAGACCGCCGCCGCCCCGTTCGCCGACGGACCCTGGCTGTTCAGCATGAACGGGGCGGTGGCCGGCTGGCCGGACTCGGTCGCGGCCACCGCCGCCCGGCTGCCGACCCGGGACCTGCTGACCCTGGACGCCCCGACCGACGCGGCCCTGCTCTGGGCGCTGGTACGGCACCGGCTGCGGGCCGGTGCCACCCCGGCCGACGCGGTCGGCGGGACCGTCCGGGAGGTGGCCGCCGCCGCACCCGGTTCCCGGCTGAACCTGCTGTTCACCGACGGGCACCTGCTGGTGGCCACCACCGTCGGGCACGCGCTGTCGGTACGGACCGCCGACGGATCGGTGCTGCTCAGTTCCGAGCCGCTGGACGACGGGCCGGGCTGGCGACCGGTCCCGGACGGTCACCTGGTGGTGGCGACCACCAACCGGCTCGATCTCACGCCGATGCAACCACAGGGTGAGACGTCACCGGTCCGGCCGGAGCCGACCGGGCGGGCGTGAGCGGCGGTCGAGGCAGGACCGAACCAGGACCCGCCGCACGGGGCGGCGGTGTCGACCGAGGGGAGTGTGCGGGTGACCGCGGATCCGTTGGAGATATACCTGGAGGAGCGGGACCTGGACCGGGCGCTGCGGGAGGACGTCCGTACCGGGCTCACCGCCGTACCCCGGTGGTTGCCGCCCAAGTGGTTCTACGACGCCCGGGGCAGCGAGCTGTTCGAGGAGATCACCCGGCTGCCCGAGTACTACCCGACCCGGGCCGAGCGGTCCGTCCTGGCGGCCCGGGCCGGGGAGATCGCCCGGCTCACCGACGCGAAGACCCTGATCGAGCTGGGCTCGGGCTCGTCGGAGAAGACCCGCCTGCTGCTCGACGCGCTGACCGCGCACGGCAGCCTCGGCACCTTCGTACCGCTGGACGTCTCGGTCAGCGCGCTGCGGCAGTCGACCGCCGACATCGCCGCCGCCTATCCCGGGCTGCGGGTACGCGGCATCGTCGGCGACTTCACCCGGCACCTGGACCGGCTGCCGACCGGTGGCCGGCGGCTGGTCGCCTTCCTCGGCGGCACCATCGGCAACCTGCTGCCGGCCGAGCGGGCCACCTTCCTGGCCGCGCTGCGGTCGGCGTTGGAACGGGGCGACTGGCTGCTGCTCGGCACCGACCTGGTGAAGGACCCCGGCGTGCTGGTGCCGGCGTACGACGACGCCGCCGGGGTGACCGCCGAGTTCAACCGCAACGTGCTGCGGGTGCTCAACCGCGAACTTGGCGCGGACTTCGACGTGGACGCCTTCGACCATGTCGCGGTCTGGGACCCGGACCGGAGGTGGATCGAGATGCGGCTGCGCGCCCGGCAGCCGATGCGGGTCCGGGTGCTCGACCTCGATCTGACCTTCGCGGCGGGGGAGGAGATGCGGACCGAGATCTCGGCGAAGTTCCGTCCGGCGGACGTCGACGCGGAGCTGGCCGCCGCCGGCTTCACCGGGCAGGCCCGGTGGACCGACGACGACGGCCTCTTCGCGGTGACCCTCGCCCAGGCCACCTGACCCGGCTCAGCTGCCGACGTACTGCTCGGCATAGGTCGAGCTGGGCGCGATCGGGGTGATGACGTCGATCAGTACCCCGTTCGGGTCGGCCACGATGAAGTGCCGTTGCCCGAAGTCCTCGCTGCGCAGCTCCAGCTCGGCCGGCAGGCCCTCGTCGAGGACGAGTCGGCGCCACTCCGCGTCGACGTCGGTCACCTCGAAGTTGAGCAGCAGGCCCCGCACCGGAGCCCGGTACGCCGCCGGCAGGGTCGGGTGTTCGTGGTCGAGCAGTGCGAGTTCGTACTCGGGCGGGCCGGGGCGGCGCAGGCTGACGTACCAGTCGGCCTCGAAGGTCGGCTCGAACCCGAGCAACCGGGTGTAGAAGTTCCGGGACTCCGTCAACCGGGAGGTGCAGATCACCGGATAGAAGCTGGTCAGCACGAGGAAGAACCCCTTTCGCATACCGTCGGTATGTGAAAGTAAGCTAGTTGGCGTACCAGCGGTATGTCAACGGAGGATGTGCGATGCCGGACCTCACCCGACGGCAACAGCGGGAGCAGACCCGCCAGACCCTGCTGCGTACCGGTCGACGGCTCTTCGCGACCCGGGGCTATGCCGGGGTGGGGCTGGCGGAACTGGTCCAGGCGGCCGGGGTCACCAAGGGTGCGCTCTACCACCACTTCGACAGCAAGGCCGCGCTGTTCCACGCCGTGCTCGCGCAGGTGCAGCAGGAGGTCGCCGGGCGGGTGGTCGCGGCGGCCGAGGCCGAGGGCGATCCGTGGACCCGGTTCACCGCCGGGTGCGAGGCGTTCCTCGCCGCCAGCACCGATCCGGAGGTGCAGCGGATCATGCTGGTGGACGGCCCCGCCGTACTGGGCTGGGCGCAGTGGCGGGCGCTGGACGAGGCCAACTCGGCCCGGCACCTGACCGAGGCGCTCGTCGCCCTGGTCGAGAGCGGAGTGATCGCCCCGCAGCCGGTCGCCCCGCTGACCCGCCTGCTCTCGGGCGCCATGAACGAGGCGGCGCTCTGGCTCGCCACGTCGACGCGACCGGCGGAGGACATGGCCGAGACCGTCGCCGCACTGACCCGGATGCTGGGGGCGCTCCGTTCCCGATGACCCGAGCGCCGGCCGGAGCTGGATACCCGCTGGTCCGGGTGCTGGCCGAGCCGCGTAGCCGCCGGGCCGGGCGCGCTGCGTACCCGACGACCCGAGCGCCGGATCGTGACGTCCCGGCGGCGGGTGAGGGCGGGTTATCGCCGCCCCACCTGCTCGGGTAGGCTCGTCGGCAGCGAAGGGGAGTAGCTCCCAACGTCGTGGTCGACATACTGGTGCGCCCGTGTCGCGCACCCGGCCACGCGGCCGCACCCCGGTGGGGCGGGCGAGACCTTCGACTCAGGCAGCAATGCCGGGTCGAGGTCGCCCACGCCCCCGCCCGGCATCGACCGGGAAGGGTGACATGCAGGACTTCAACACCGCCTTGGCGATCAGCTTCGGCGTCATCTTCGTGGCCGAGTTGGGCGACAAGTCGCAGTTGATGGCGTTGACCTTCGCCACCCGGTTCAAGGCACTTCCGGTGATCATCGGGATCACCGTGGCCACCGCGGTCGTACACCTGGCCTCGGTCGCCCTCGGCGTCGGTCTCGGCGCCGCACTGCCGACCGGATGGATCGCGCTCGTCGCCGGACTGGCCTTCCTCGGGTTCGGGATCTGGACGCTGCGCGGCGACTCGCTGACCGAGGAGGAGCAGCGCAAGGCGGAACGGACCCGCCGCTCCGCCATCATCGCGGTCTCGATCGCGTTCTTCCTGGCCGAACTCGGCGACAAGACGATGCTCGCCACGATCACCCTGGCCACCCAGCACGGCTGGTTCGGCACCTGGCTCGGCTCGACCGTCGGGATGGTCGCCGCCGACGCCCTGGCCATCTGGGTCGGCCGGATCCTCGGCCGCCGGCTGCCGGAGAAGACCATCCGGTACGGCGCCAGCGCGCTGTTCGGGATCTGCGGCATCTGGCTGTTGGTGGACGCCGTCCACCAACTGACCTGACCGCTGGCGGGTGTGGGACGGCCGGGATCCGGGTAGCCGTCCCGATGGCCAGCGGGCTGTCCGGCGGAGCGTGGCCCGAACGGAGGACTACTGCATGACCAGGCACGATGAGCCGAACGAGTACGGGTTCGCCGGTGAGGTGGCGCTGCCCGAGCCGGAGCGGCCGCACAAGCGGGACGTGGTCCGGGACGAGGCCGAGGAGGCCGCCGTGCCGGGTTCGGACCTGTCGGCCGAGTTCCGGGAGGCGCTCGCCGACTCGGACCAGGTGGACGACGACGAGGCGGACGAGGAACCGGCCGGGCCCTCGTCGCGGTAGTTTCCGACTTCGGTAGTTCCCGGTCCCCGCACCGGTGTTTCCGGCACGTCTACGGCGCCGGCCGTCAAGGCCGGCGCCGTTTCGCCTTCCCGCCCCTGCCCCTTCCCCGGAACCTGTTCCCCGGCCGCGCGTGCCCACCGGGACGGCCCGACGACACCGCCGGTACTAATCGGCGGTATTGGGCCGAGTGAGACTACTGAGGGCGTTCAATCATCTACATTCGGTAGGAGCTGCCAGGCGACAAGTGGGAACTTTTCATACTGTCGCATTTTTTGTGATCACTAGAGGTCTTTGGCGCCCCCCGACCCGGTTGGTGCTGAGACGGGAGGCCGGGGCTGATGGACCTGCACGCTTACCTGCGCGCACTGCGCCAACGCTGGTGGGTGGTACTCGCGACGGTCATGGTCGCGCTGGGCCTCGCCGGGTTCGTCACGGTACGCGCGACCCCCCAGTACGCCTCGTCCGTGACGTTCTTCGTCACCTCCTCCGGGCACGGGATGACCGACGCGTACCAGGGCAGCCTCTTCCTCCAGCAGCGCGTGAAGTCGTACGTCGACCTGCTCAGCAGCGACCGGCTCGCGCAGACCGTCGCGGCGGAGGAGCGGGTCGGGCTCACCGCCGACGAGGTGCGGTCCCGGGTCAGCGCGCGGGTCGAGGCGGACACCGTCCTGCTCTCCGCCACGGTCACCGACAGCGACCAGGCCAGGGCGCTCCGGCTCACCGAGGCGCTGGCCGCGCACTTCGTGAAACTCGTGCACACCATCGAGACGCCACCCGGCGCCAAGGACCCGCCGATCAAGATCGAGGTGGTCGGCGGCCCCCGGGTGAACGCCGAACCGGTCTCGCCCCGCCCGGTCCGCAACCTCGTCCTGGCCGGCGTCTTCGGCCTGGTGCTCGGCGCCGCGCTTTCCGTACTGCGCGGACTGACCGACACCACCTTCCGGGACGGCGAGACGCTCCAGGAGGCGACCTCGGCGCCACTGCTCGGCAGCATCCCGTACGACGGGCACGCCCGGTCGAACCCGCTGATCGTCGGTACCGCCGCCCAGACGGCGCGGGCCGAGGCGATGCGCAAGCTGCGGACGAACCTGCGGTTCGTGGACGCCCAGGAACCGGCCCGGGTCATCGCGGTGACCAGTGCGGTGCAGGCGGAGGGGAAGTCCACCCTCGCCTGCAACCTGGCGATCACGCTCGCCGAGGCGGGCTGGCAGGTGTTGCTGGTCGACGCCGACCTGCGCCGCCCCCGGGTGGCCGGCTATCTCGGCATCGGGTCCGGCGCCGGCCTGACCGACGTGCTGATCGGCGAGGTCACCGTCGAGGACGTGCTGCAACCGTGGGGGGACAAGTCCCTGCTGGTGCTGCCGGGCGGCTCGGTGCCGCCGAACCCGAGCGAACTGCTCGGCTCGAAGGCCATGGCCGACCTGCTGCTCTCGCTGCGGGACCTGACCGACATCGTCATCATCGACACCCCGCCGCTGCTCGCCTTCACCGACGGCGTGGTGGTCGCGGTGCAGGCCGACGGCGCGCTGCTGGTGGCCAGGCAGGGCAAGACCCCGAGCGCGCAGACCGCCGCGGCGGCCCAGGCGCTGCACTCGGTCTCCGCCCGGGTGCTCGGCTGCGTCCTGAACATGTCGAAGGAAAACAAGATCGACGTCGAGCAGTACCGGGCGTACCGCAAGGGCGCGCCGGTGGAGACCGTCCTCGCCGCGCGCGGCGAGGAGTCGTCCGCCGCCCTTCCGGTGCGTATCCCCCCGAAAGACGCCGTGGTCGCCGCGCCCGCGGACAACACGGAGGAGCTCGACCGGGTACCGCGATGACCGCGGTCGCGCCCGGTCGCGGGGTGATCGGGGGATGAGAAATGAAGATCGGAGTTATCTCGTACTGGTTTCCGCCTGAGCCCGCCTTCATTCCGGGCTGCCTGGCGGAGGAACTGGCCGACCGGGGTCACGAGGTCCGGGTGCTCACCGGGTTCCCGAACCATCCGACCGGGCAGGTCTACCCGGGGTACCGGCAGCGGTGGCGGCACCAGAGCACCGACGGCGGGGTCAGCATCCGGCGGGTGCCGACGTACGCGAGTCACGACGGTACGGCGGCCCGACGGGCGGCCCGGCAGCTCACGTACGCGATGAGCAGCGCACTGGCCGCCCCCGGTTTCCTGTCCGGGGTGGACGCCCTGTACGTCTACTTCCCCCCGGCCGGCGCGTACGCGGCGGCGGCCCTGCTCCGGCTGCTGCGCCGGGTGCCGGCGGTGGTGCACGTCCAGGACATCTGGCCGGAGGGGGTGACGCCGCCCGGCGAGGCGGGGCGGGACGGCTCCGGCGGATTCACTTCCGGACTGCTCAGCCGGACGATGCGGGCGATCTACCGGTCGGCGGCCGGGATCGCGGTGATCTCGCCGTCGATGCGGGACGTGGTGGTCGAGCGGGGCGCCGACCCGGACCGGGTACGGGTGGTGCTCAACTGGACCGACGAGCGGCTGTTCCGGCCGATGGGTACCACTCCGGCGGCTCGGCGGGCGATCGGGCACCGGGGGCACACCACGGTGATGCACGCCGGCACGATGGGTCCGTTCCAGCGCGTCGACACGGCGGTGCGGGCCGCCGCCGCGGTGAACGGCAAGGTGGACCTCGATCTCGTACTTGTCGGGTCCGGGTCGGAGGAGCAGCAGTCCCGGCGGCTCGCGGAGGAACTCGGCGCGACGAACGTCCGGTTCCTCGGCTGGCGTCCACCGGCCGAGATGGCCGACCTGTACGCCGCCGCCGAGTACCAGCTCGTGCTGTTGCGCGACCTGCCCGCGCTGCGCGGGGCGGTACCGGCCAAGTTGCAGGCCGCGCTCTCCGCCGGGGCTCCGGTGGTCGCCTCGGCCGGCGGGGACACCGCCGACCTGGTGGAGCGGGCCCGGGCCGGACTCTCCTGCCCGCCGGAGGACTGGCAGGCGCTGGCCGACCGGTTCGCCCTGGCCGCGGTCATTCCGAGCACCGCTCGCGCGGAGATGGCGCAGCGGGCTCGGGACAGTTATCTCTCCCGGATGTCGCTGCGGACCGGTGTCGACCAGATGGAGCAGATGCTGGCCGAGGCAGCGTCCAGCCGGCGGCGGCATTGACCTGGGGGTTCGCCGTGCTCTCGCGATGCTTTGAGTGTTTTATGAGCTTTTCTCACTGAAAAAGCATAAAAGAATCATAAGAGCACTTGAAATACCAACAGTGATGTCTTCACCCGTGCTATAGAGATATAGAGCACTAACGGCCTTGTGTCTAGTTCGTCAGATTTTGTCGAAAGCGGTGATGGCGGTGGGGGACGTGTCCCCGAGGCGGCGGACGGGACGCCGTCGAGCGGTGCGACGGACCCTCCGTCGGGTCCTGCTCACCGCGCTCGTGCTCGGCTGCCTGCTGGCCGTGGCCGGCGGCTGGCTCGGACTGCGCGGCTGGCAGGCGCGGGGACACCTGGAGAACGCCGCCAGCCTGGCCCGGGAGCTGAGCCAACAGGTGCTCGACGGGCAGACCGGGCAGGCCCGCCGGACCCTGGAGGCGTTGCAACAGCAGACCGGCGCCGCCCGGTCCCGTACCGGTGACATCGGCTGGCGGGCCGCCGGCTCCGCCCCGTACGCCGGCCGGAGCATGGTGGCGGTCCGGGAGCTGGCGGCCGGCGTCGACGAACTCGCCCGGCGGGCCTTTCCCGCCCTCGTCGAGCTGAACCCGCAGAGCCTGCTGCCCACCTCGGGACGGCTCGACCTGGCCGCCCTGCGCGGCGCGACGCCCTCGCTCGTCGAGGCGGACACGGTCGTACGCGAGGTCCGGGACCGGATCGTCGGCCTGCCGACCTCCGGTCTCGCCCCCGCGGTCCGGGACGCGGTGGCGCGGTTCCGCGCCGAACTGGACCGGCTGGTCGAGGTCACCACCGCCGTCCGACGCAGCGCCGCCCTGCTGCCCACCCTGCTCGGCGACAACGGCACCCGCACCTACCTGGCGGTCTTCCAGAACCTCGCCGAGCCCCGGGCGACCGGCGGGATCTTCGGCGCCTACGCCGTCATCCGGGCCAGCAAGGGCGAGGTCAAGCTGGTCAAGCAGGGATCGGCGACCGAGCTGAACACCTACGGCCGGCCGCCGGTGCCACTGAGCAAAGAACTGCGCGCGCTCTACACCGACCTGCCCGGGATCTATCCGGCGGACGTGAACCTCACCCCGCACTTTCCCACCGCAGCCACTCTCTACCGCGAGATGTACCGCCGGGCCGGCGGCGGCACCGTCGACGGGGTACTCGCCACCGACCCGGTGGCGCTCTCCTACCTGCTGAACGCCATCGGGCCGGTGCAGGTGCCGGGACATCCGACGCTCACCGCACCCACCGTGGTCCGCACCCTGCTCTCGGACGCGTACCGCCGGCTGGACAAGCCGGCCCAGCAGGACAACTACTTCGCCGTGTCGGCCCGCGCGGTCTTCGACGCCGTGCTCACCCGTCCGGTGAACCCCCGGGCGGTGGCCCAGGCGGTCAACACGGCCGTCACCGAACGGCGGATCCTCTTCTGGAGCGCACACCCCGCCGAGCAGCAGGAACTCGTCGACACCCGGTTGGCCGGAGTACTGCCGGAGCAGGAGTCGGTGCACAACGTCGGCGTCTTCCTCAACGACGGCAGCGGCGCCAAACTCGGCTACTACCTGCACCGCTCGGCCGAACTGACCGTCGGCGACTGCCGCGCGGACCGCAGCCGGGAGCTTCACCTCCGGATCACGCTGCGCTCCTCGGCCCCCAGGTCCGGGCTCAGCGAGACGGTGCGCGGGCTCGGGCTCTCCGGCGACCCGTACACCGCCCGGGTGCTGGTCTCGGTGTTCAGCCCGGTACGTGGCGCACCGCTCGCCGCCCGGCTGGACGGCAAGCCGAAACCGATGGGCGGCGGCGTCGAGCGGGGGCGCCGGGTCGGCGTACTCGCCGTCGACGTCGGACCCGGCCGTACCCGGGTACTGGAGGTCGGGCTGCTGACCCCGCCCAACGCCGGCGGCACGGTCGAGTTGTGGCTCACCCCCGGCCCGACCCCATGGACCACCCGTGTCAGTTCCGCACCCGCGTGTGGCCGGTAGGCCGGCACGTCAGACAAGTCATGCGATCCGTTGTGAACGTCATGCGATCAGTAGAGAGAGGAACCATCATGCGGCTATCCCGCATCATCGGCTCGGCCGTGGCGACGCTTGCCACGGTGGGCGCGTTCGCCGTCGCGGGGTCGCCCGCACAGGCTCAGCCGTTACCACAACCACCGTACCCACCACAGCCGCCAGCCCTGACGGTGAGCGACCCGACCGTGGAGGTGAACCAGGTGTTCACCGTCTTCGGTTCCGGGTACGGCGGTAACGAACTCGTCCGGCTCGTCTTCCGGCGTACCCCGCTCGCGCTCGGGGAGGCCGGGGCGGCGGTGCAGGAGTCCGGCGGGGTCGGCGCGATGCTGCCGATCGCGCAGGCGCCGACGGTGTACCGCAACCCGACCACGATCACCGTCCAGGCGAACGTGACCGGGGAGTTCTCGGTCCGGGTCCGGTTCAGCCGGACCGGCTACGTGAACATCACCGGCACCGGGCTCACCACCGGCCGGGTGGCCAGCGCCGGGGTCACGGTGGTCGTGGGACAGCCGCCGCTACCCGTCACCGGCAGCAGCACCGGCCCGCAGATCGCGCTCGGCACCATGCTGCTGATCGCCGGTGTGGTACTCGTCCTGGTGGCCTTCGCCTGGCGGATCAACAGCCGCCGTCGAGGCCGGTCGCGGGAGCTGACCTCGGTCGGCTGACGCATGGCGGCCCGGCCGCCGAGCCACGCGCGCAGGGGCGCCTGTCGGACGAGCAATCGCGTCCGACGGGCGCCCTTCGGCGCGTACCGGCCGCGGTTCCCGCGCCGGGTCGCACGGCGGTGCGGTTTCGAGGCGCCGGGCCGGGGTCAGGTCGAGGCGACGCGTGCCCCGGGCCAGGGTCAGGTCGACGCCTGCTCCTGGCCAGGGTCAGGTCGAGGGCGAGGCGTGGCAGCCGGGGCCCTGCACCATGCGCTGGAAGTCCGGACACTGTAGGAAGTCCTCCGCCGGGCAGCCGAGCGCGTGGTCGAGCAGGTCCCGCGAGGCGGTGGCGGTGGCGATCCGGCGGTCCAGTTCGTCGCGGTGCCGCTGGAGCACGGCGCGGCGGGCCACCGCGTCGTCGGTGCCGAACATCAGCCGGAGTTCGTCCAGGCCGAAGCCGACAGCGCGGCCGTGCATGATGATCGCCACCCGGGTGAGCTGCGCACGGGCGTAGCGGCGCCGTCCGTTGACCCGGCGGTCCGGCTGGAGCAGCCCGACCGACTCCCAGTGCCGCAGCACGTGGGTGGCCAGTCCGAAGTGCGCGGCCAACTCGCCGATGGTCAGTTCGGCGCCCGTGGCCGGCGCGGGGCTTGACTTCATGTTGACATTAACATGCAGAGTGGGGCCCATGGTCAAGCGAGAGAGCGCCCGCCGACTCTGGGACCGGCGCGCGGCGAGCTACGACAGCCAGGGCGACCGGATGGAGCGGCTCACGATCGGGGACAGTCGTGAGTGGATCTGCGCGCGGGCCAGAGGCCGGACCCTGGAGGTGGGCGTCGGCACCGGCCGCAACCTTTCCTGGTACGACAAGAGCGTCGACCTGACCGGCATCGACCTCAGCCCCAACATGCTGGCGGCGGCCCGCCGTCGCGCCGGGACGCTCGGCCGGCAGGTCGAGTTGCGGGAGGGCGAGGCGGAACACCTGCCCTTCCCCGACGCGACCTTCGACACCGTCGTCTGCACCCTGGCGGTCTGCACCGTCGCCGACCGGAACGCGGCGCTCGCCGAGATGCGCCGGGTACTCCGTCCGGGCGGCCGGCTGCTGCTGCTCGACCACGCGGAGCGGCGGTGGGTCCGGGGCCGCCCGGCAGACCTCGCCCTGCGGCACGGCTTCGTGGCCGAGTCCCGGAGCCGACTCCGGCTCGGCCTCATCGAACGGCTCTCCGCGCGGAAACCGGGCTGATCACCTGATGTCCGCCCGGAAGCGGGCTGATCACCTGATGTCCGCGCGGAAGCAGGCGGATCATCCGCCGTCCGCGCGGAAGCGGACCTGACCA
>NZ_BONW01000010.1 GCF_016862915.1 Plantactinospora endophytica
CCCGCCATCCGCGCGGAAGCCGGTCTGATCGCTGCCGTAAGGGCGGAGGCCGCCCTGATCACCCGACCGTCAGCAGCGTCTTGCCCAGCGTGTGTCGGGACTCGATGGCGGCGTGCGCGTCGGCGGCCCGGTCCAGCGGAAACCGTTGCCCGATCACCGGGCGGAGCCGGCCGGCCGCCGCCTCGGCCAGCGCGCGCCGGCTCAGTTCCCGCAGCTCCGCCGGCGAACCGGTCGGCCCCCGGCCGATGGTCACCCCCCGTTCCTTCGCGACCTCGTCCGGGACATTCGTCCACTCGCCGCTGGCCAGGCCGAAGCTGAACATCCGGCCGCCGACGCCGAGCAGTTCGAAGGCCGACCGGCCCACCGCGCCACCGACCCCGTCGAAGACGACGTCGACTCCACCGACGGCGGCCCGGACCCGCTCCGGCCAACCGGGTTCCGAGTAGTCGACCAGCACGTCGGCGCCGAGTTCACGGGCCAGTTCGAGCTTTCGGCCGCTGCCGGCCGTGGCGACGACGGTGGCACCCGCCGCCCGGGCCAACTGGACCAGCAGGCTGCCCACCCCACCGGCCGCCGCCTCGACCAGCACCCGCTCACCAGGACGGGGTTCGGCGGCACCCGCCAGCAGCAGCGCCGTACGCCCGTCCGCCAGCAACGCGACCGCGTCGTCCAGCGGCAGCCCGTCCGGTACCGGAAGCAGCCACGTCGCATCCACGGCCACCCGTTCGGCGTAGCCGCCCGTGCCGCCGAGGCCGGTGACGACCCGCCGGCCGCGCAACGCCGGGTCGACTCCCGGACCCAGTTCGGCGACTACGCCGCCGACGCCGTTGCCCGGGATCGTCGGCAGCCGCATCGGAAACGGTCCGGTACCGGCCCGGAGCTGGGTCTCCACGAACGTGATGTTGGCGAACTCGACGGCCACGACCACCTGTCCCGGCCCGGCGACCGGGTCCGGCGTCTCCGCCACGACCAGCCGTTCCGGCCCACCGAACTCCCGCAACCACACCGCCCGCATCCGCGTCCCTCCGCCCGTCGGCAATCCGGGGCCAAGTCAACAACCTCGACCGCGGTCGAGGTCAAGCCCGCGCACCGGCGCGCCACCGGCCGATGCGGGCGCCGGTGGTGCACCGTCCGCGCACCGGCGTGCGCGATCGGCCGATGCGGGCGCAGTGATGTGCCGCCAGGGCACCAGCGCGCCACTGGTCGAGGCGGGCGCCGGTGGTGCACCGTCCGCGCAACTGCAAGCCACTCGCCGAGGCGGGCGCAGTGATGCCCCGTCCGCGCGCCTGATCCCCGGCGTAGGCTCGGCCGGTGAGTATCACCGAGCCGATGCCGGGGGAGACGCTGCCGCCGGGCGCCGGGGCGGGCGCCGACGTCGAGCCGACCAACGTGCTGCTGCCCGGCCACGACGTGCCGTTGGGGCGCTACACGACGGTGCGCCGGCTGCTGCCGCAGCGTCAGCTCCGCACCGTCGGCGCGTGGTGCTTCGTCGACCACTTCGGCCCGGACGACGTGGCCAACCGGCCCGGCATGGGCATCGGCCCGCACCCGCACACCGGCCTGCAAACGGTCACCTGGCTGGTGCACGGCGAGATCCGGCACCTGGACAGCCTCGGCAGCGACCAGCTCATCCGGCCCGGTCAACTCAACGTGATGACCTCCGGCCACGGCATAGCGCACTCGGAGTACTCGCCGCCGGAGCATCCGCCGACGCTGCACGGGCTGCAACTGTGGGTGGCGCTGCCCGACTCCGCCCGCTCCGGGCCGCCCGGCTTCGCCCACCACGCCGAGCTTCCGGTGCTCACCGAACCGGACTACTCGGTGACCGTACTCGTCGGGGAACTCGGCGGGGTCCGGTCGCCGGCCGTGGTGCACTCGCCGCTGCTCGGCGCCCAGCTCTGGCTGCCCGACGGTGGCGCCGCCCGGCTGCCGCTGGCCGCCAACTTCGAACACGGCCTACTGGTGATGTCCGGCGCGGCCGAGGTCGGTGGGGTCACCCTCACCCCGGGTGCGCTGCTCTACCTCGGAGCCGGTCGTCGCGAACTGGCGGTCGAGGCCACCGGGCCGACCCGGCTGATGCTGCTCGGCGGCGAGCCGTTCGACGAGTCCCTGGTGATGTGGTGGAACTTCGTCGGCCGGTCGCACGAGGAGATCGCCGAGGCGCGGGCGGCTTGGGCGGCCGGCGATCCCCGGTTCGGCCGGGTACGGGGCGACGACTCGGAGCCGCTGCCGGCCCCGGCGATGCCGACCACCCGGCTGAAGAGCCGTGACCGGCTCGGCCGTACCGTCGGCTGAGTCCGCCCGCATTGTTCCGGTGCCACGAAAAGCACGGTCCCGGTCAGCTTTGGCCCGAGCCGTCGTGGGTAGTCGCCGGCATGGCGACGACTGCGACGACGAGCGTCGAGGACCGCAAACGGCTCGTCCGCCGGCTGGTGGGGAGCAGCCGCGGCTTCGCCGAGGAGTACGGCTTCCAGGTCACCAACAATCCGGCGAGCCTGTTCCAGATGCTCTGCCTGGCGATCCTGTTGCGCCGCACCGACGACGTGCGGCGGGCGGTCGACCCGGCCCTGGCGCTGCGGGACGCGGGCTGGGAGAGCCCGGCCCGGATGGCCCGGTCCCGGCCGGAGGCGCGGGCGGCGGTGCTGCGCGAGCACGGTCGAGGCGCCGACGCCGACCGGGTGGCCCGCACCCTGGGCGAGATGGCCGAGGCGCTGGTCGCGGGTTACCAGGGAGACCTGCGCCGGCTGCGGGCCGCCGCGAAGCACGTACCGGCCCGGGAGCGGGCGTTGCTGGCCGAGTTGCCGGGGGTGGACGCCGGGGTGGTCGAGTTGTTCCTGCGCGAGGTCCAGGCGTTGTGGGCCGAGACGGCGCCGGTCGCCGACCGGCGGGCGCTGGCCGCCGCCCGCCGGCTCGGGCTGGGGCGCTCGGCGGCCGACCTGGCGAACCTCGCCGGTGGCGGCGAGTCGGAGAAACTGGCCTGGCTGGTGGGTACGCTGGCCAGAATCGACCTTGAGGACAGCTACCACGAAATCGCCCGTTGAGGGGCGAAACAGCGTGCTTTCCCCCACAGTTTCCGCAGTTCCCCGCCAAACGGTCCGGTCCAGATCATAAGCTTGGTCAGCGGTGTTGGCCTGCCCGGTTCGGGCGGCTGCCGCTGTCCGGTGAGTTGGTCCGGTTCGGACGTGTGACCTCACCGGGGCACTGGCGGACGTGGCGCCCGGGACGCGTGTGCGAGCGCGGACGGGCGCCCCGTCCGGTGCCTTTCCGGATTCCCGCCGTGGCTCACCTGGCCAGCCCGGCCAGCAGGTTGATGGTCGCGGCGATGATGACCGTCCCGAACAGGTACGACAGCAGGGCGTGTCCGAGCACGGTGACCCGCATCGTCTTCGTGGTCAGGTCGGTGTCGGAGACCTGGAACGTCATCCCGACGGTGAACGACAGGTACGCGAAGTCGGTGTACTTCGGCGGCTCCTTCTCGTGGAAGTCGACCCCGCCGTCCGGGCCGGTGTAGTAGAGCCGGGCGTAGCGCGCGGTGAAGACGAAGTGCACGACCGTCCAGGAGAGCAGCACGCTGACGATGCCGAGTCCGATGTGCAGCTCCCGGTCGATGCCCCGGACCTCCTGGTCGGTGGCGAGCAGGATGCCGATCGCCAGCAGGCTGGCCAGGCCGGCCCCGAGCAGCACCGCGTCGCGTACCGGTCGGCTCGGGTCCTCCTGGACGGCCAGCTCGGCGGTCTGCCGCGAGTCCCGGAACCACAGCACCCGCCATGCCCACAGCAGATAGGTTCCCGCCGCCGCGTCCCAGCCGATCAGCGGCCCCAGCAGCGGCGACAGCACGAAGGTGCACGGCACGCCGACGGACAGCCCGACCAACGTGATGACGGTCATCTGCACGGAGGCCTTGGGCGGGTCGTACCAGGGTCTACGCAGCATCCGAGGTAGGTGGCGTCAGATCTGGCGCATGTGCCGGGCGACCCGCTGGTGTGTACGGTCGCGGGTCTTGGCGGCGAGTTCCGCCGGGCTGGCGTCCGGGGCCAGGTCGGTCTTGGCCGACCGGGCCACCTCCTCGGTGTTCTGGTAGTCCACCGGCGGCATGCCGCGCAGCGCCTGGAGCACCTCGTGTGGCGCCCCCGCGCGCTCGGCCTCCCGGACGATGTCCTCCTTGGGCGCCGGAAAGTCCATCGATTCCAGGTACCGCAGTACGTCCGCGTTGGTCACCATGAGATCCCGCTCCTCGCCGTTGTCTGGTTCACCGGCCGGCCGGATACCCGTTGCGCGCACGCTCACGCCTGCGCCGACGACCAGATCTCGCCCTCGCCCGCGCCACGGGATCTCGCCGTCGCCCGCGGGTCGGGATCTCGCCGTTGCCCGCGCGCCTCCGGATCTCGCCAGGCCGCCCGATCGGATCTCGGCATGGCCGTCCGACCAGATTTCGCCACGGCCGCCCGACCAGATTTCGGCAGGGCCGAGCGGCCGGGAGGGTCAGGCGACGGCGCCGTCGGCGCGGAGTCGGCTGATCCGGTCGGCGTCGAGGCCGAGTTCGGTCAGCAGTTCGTCGGTGTGCTCGCCGGGCTGCGGTGGCGGCCGGCGGATCGACCCCGGCGTACGGCTGAACCGGGGAGCGGGAGCCGGCTGCTCGGCTCCGGCGTGCGTGACGAAGACGTCCCGGGCGGCGAGGTGCGGATGCCGGGGTGCCTCCTGCCAGTCGAGCACCGGGACAGCGCAGGCGTCGGTGTGCTCCAGCAGCCCGGCCCACTCGTCGCGGGTGCGGGTGCGGAACAGTCGGGCCCAGGCCCGGTGCAGCGCCGGCCAGTTCGCCGGGTCGGTCTGGTCGAGGGCCTCGTCCGGCGGCAGCGGAAAGCCGGTCAGCCGGACCAGTTCGGCGTAGAAGTGCGGCTCCACCGCGCCCACCGCCAGGTACTTCCCGTCGGCGCACTCGTAGGTGTCGTAGAACGGGGCGCCACCGTCGAAGATGTTCACCCCACGGTCGTCGCCCCACTGGCCCGCCCGACGCATCGAATGGATCATCGTGGCGAGCAGCGACACACCGTCCACCATGGCCGCGTCGACCACCTGGCCCGTCCCGCCGCCCCGGATGTCGAAGAGCGCGCAGACCACGCCGAGGGCCAGCACCATCCCGCCGCCGCCGAAGTCGGCGACCAGGTTCATCGGGGGTACCGGTCGCTCGCCGGGCCGGCCGATCGCGTGCAGTACGCCGGTCAGCGCCAGGTAGTCGATGTCGTGCCCGGCGTACCGGGCGTTCGGGCCGTCCTGCCCCCAGCCGGTCATCCGGCCGTAGACCAGACGGGGGTTCACCGCGAGGCAGTCGTCCGGACCCAGCCCGAGCCGCTCGGTGACGCCCGGCCGGAACCCCTCGATCAGTACGTCGGCGTTGCGGACCAGGTCGAGTACCACCTGCACACCCGCCGGGGTCTTGAGGTCGACGGCGAGCGACCGCCGGCCCCGGTTCAGCAGGTCGGGATGAGGGGTGCCGAACCGGTCCGGCCGGACCTCGCCGATCCGGTCCACCCGGACCACGTCGGCGCCGAGGTCGGCGAGGACCATCGCGGCGAAGGGCCCGGGGCCGATGCCGGCCAGCTCGACGATCCGGACGCCGGTGAGTGGGCCGGCCCCGGCCGGTCGGGGTGCGATCATGCGTGCACGATAGGACACCGGACCCCGCGCGCGTTCAGACCGTGCCACCGACCGGCCGGCGCCGACTCCGTGCCGGAGGGCCGGTCACCTCCTCGACGACCTGGCCGCTGTGCGACGACCTGGCCGTTGTGAGGGGACCTGCCGCTGTGCGCGGACCTGGCCGCCCTGCGACGACCTGGCTGGGCTGCCCTGCGATGACCTGGCCTGACTGCCCTGCGACGACCTGGCCTGACCGCCCTGCGATACCTGGCTGGGCCGCCCTGCGACGACCTGGCCGCCGTGCGACCTGCTCGCGGAGTCGCGCAGGTCCGCGCGTTGCCCGCGCGGCTGCCGTTGATCGCGCGCGACAAGGCTTATCGTCACGGAGTGGAGTGGCTCGGCTACTGGCGGCTGGTTGGTGTGCCGCGACCCGGTCGGGCCGAACGGCTCGGCCGGCTCGTCGGCGTGCGCGTACTGCGGATCCCGGGCATTCGCCGGGTGCTGGTCGTGGCCGGCTCGGCCGACCGGCTGCGGGACCTGTTGGTCCTGCCCGCGTCCCTGGTCACGGCCGGTGCGGCGGTGATCGTGGTGGCGTACTGGCGGGCGCCCCGGCGCGGCTGGTCGGGCGGCATCGGGCCGCTGGAGCACCTGTGCCGGCACCGGGTGGCGCTGCCCGGCCGGGGGCGCGGGATCGCCACTGTCAGCGTCCGACTGTCCCGGCCGACGCAGCTCCGCGAGGTGCTCCGGGCGGCGCTGGACGCGCTGGCGCCGGGCCGGTCGCTGCCCGCACCGGCCGGGCCGAGCCTGACCAGCCAGGGGACGCTGCCGGCGTACCTGCCGTCGGGCGGGGCGGTGCTGCTCGGCGAGCTGGTCGACAGTACCGAGATCCGGGCCCACGACGTACTGCTGCGAGAACCGGGGAGTACCGGCACCGTGCCGGCCACGCCGCCGTACGCGGTCGGCTGGCACACCACCCGGCACGGGCTCCAGACGCCGGACGCCGCACCGGCAGTACTGGTCGACGCCCGCCGGATCAACCCGCGCGGCCGGAGCCCCGACTGCTACCTGCCGAACGCACCCCGGGTACGCCTCGACTTCACCCCGGCCGCCCGCCGGTTCCGACCCGGTTCCGGCCCGTACCCGCTGGACGGGCCGGGGGTGACCGCGCCGGTGCTCGGCACGTTGCGCCGGACGGGCGTGGTCGTCTGCCCACGGGTTCCCGACGACGAGCCGGTGGCGGTGGCGGCGCTGCTGGTCCAGATCGCGATGACCGGCGCGGTGCTGTCCACCCCGACCCTGCCGGAGCGGGTCGCCGAGCTGATCGCACCGGAGTTGCGTGCCCTGCTGACCGGCCCGCTGCCCGAGACTGGAGCGCTGGCGGTGGAGGCGCGCAGCATCCGTCAGCGGCGCGCGGCACTGCGTGGACACGCCACCGCGTTCGCCCTGCCCCGGCTTGCCTCGGCGGTGTTCCCGCAGGTCGGCCCGGCACCGTCGGTGAGCGCGATCCTGACCACCCGGCGCCCCGAACGGCTGCCGGCGGCGGTCCGGATGCTCGTCGCGCAGACGTACCCGGAGCTGGAGATCGTGCTCTGCCTGCACGGTGTCGAACTGCCGGAGCCGGTCCGGGCCACCCTGGCCGGGTCCGGCCGGCCGTACGAGATCGTCCAGGTGCCCGGCAGCGTCAGCTTCGGTGCCGCGCTGGGCGCCGCGACGCACCGGGCCCGGGGCAGCCTGGTCAGCAAGTTCGACGACGACGACAGCTACGCCGCCGAACACGTCTGGGACCTGGTACTGGCCCGGCACTACTCCGGGGCGACCCTGGTCGGCAAGGGATCCGAGTTCGTGCACCTGGAACATCGGGGTGTCACGCTGCGCCGGCCGTCCGGCGCCGCCGAGGCCGACTGTGAGGTGGTGGCCGGCGGCACGATCCTGATCGCCCGGGGAGACCTCGAAGCGGTCGGCGGCTGGCGGCCGGTACCCCGGTCCGTCGACTTCGGACTGCTCGACCGGGTACGCCGGGACGGCGGCGGCATCTACCGGACACATCCGCTCGGCTACGTCTACCACCGCCGGGACACCGGGCACACCTGGGACCCGGGAGAGAACTACTTCCTGGACAGCGCCGTCGCCTGCTGGCCCGGCCTGCCGGGCGAGGTGCTCGGCGAGGTGCCGGGCGAGGTGCCGGGTGAGGCGGCGGATGCACCGTCCGTCCGGCCGGCGCCCGACCAGCGGACCGGACCGGCCGGGAAATCGCGGTTGTAACCTGCGGTGCGGCGGGAGGTGGTAGGACTAGCGGGTGGGCATCGTGTCACCAGGCTTCCAGGGGCGGCGTCGGCCGACCGGGCCGAACCTGCCACCCGGGCAGTACCTGACCGAGGACTTTCCCGTGCTCTCCGCCGGCCCCACCCCCCGGGTGTCGCTGACGGACTGGGAGTTCGTGATCACCACCGAGACGGGCGCCGAGCTCCGGTGGAGCTGGGACGAGATGTGGGCGCTGCCCACCGAGACGCCGACCGTCGACATCCACTGCGTGACCCACTGGTCGAAGCTCGGCACCAACTGGCAGGGCGTCTCCCTGGACACCCTGCTCGACG
Source organism: Plantactinospora endophytica (assembly GCF_016862915.1). Classification (GTDB taxonomy): domain Bacteria; phylum Actinomycetota; class Actinomycetes; order Mycobacteriales; family Micromonosporaceae; genus Plantactinospora; species Plantactinospora endophytica. The sequence continues at coordinate 8,229 of NZ_BONW01000010.1, forward strand.
GCGTCGACACCGCCGCCGACTACGCGCTGGTGCACTCGTACGGCGGCTACACCACCAACCTGCCGCTGGACGACCTGCGCGACGGGCAGGCCTGGGTGGTGCACCAGTACGACGGTGCGGATCTGCCCGCCGAGCACGGTGGTCCGGCCCGGCTGCTGGTGCCGCACCTGTATTTCTGGAAGTCCGCGAAGTGGGTGCGCGGCATCCGCCTCGGCCTGACCGACGAGCCCGGTTTCTGGGAGACCGCCGGCTATCACGATTACGGTGACCCATGGCGCGAACAGCGGTACCAGGGAGACTGATGAAGCGTACCGGCTGGTGGGTTGCCCGGCTGGTCGACCGCCGCGTCGAGACCGACACCTCCGCCACGCTGGTGCTGGAGGTGCCGGACTGGCCGGGGCACCTGCCCGGCCAGCACGTCGACCTGCGGCTGACCGCCGAGGACGGTTACCAGGCGGCACGGAGCTACTCGGTGTCCGCGCCCGCCGACGGCGACCGGATCGAGGTCACCGTCCAGCGGGTACCGGACGGCGAGGTGTCGCCGTACCTGCTCGACGGGTTGTCGGTCGGCGACCGGATCGAGGTGCGTGGCCCGGTCGGCGGCTACTTCGTCTGGCGGCTCACCGACCCGGCGCCGGTGCTGCTGGTCGGCGGCGGCTCGGGCGTCGCGCCGCTGATGGCGATGATCCGGGCGCGGCGGGAGGCCGGCAGCCGGACACCGTTCCGGCTGATCTACTCGGTCCGCTCCGAGCGGGACATCTACTTCGCCGACGAACTGCGCCGGAGGGTCCGGGACGACCAGAGCCTCGACGTCGCCTACGTCTACACCCGGGAGGTGCCGGAAGGGCTCTCCGCCCAGGCGCACCGGATCGGCGTCCCCGACCTGAACAGCCACGGCTGGCCGGCGCAGCTCGAACCGGTCAACTTCGTCTGCGGCCCGACCGGGTTCGTCGAGGCGGTCTCCGACATCCTGGTCGCACTCGGGCACGAGCCCCGGCGGATCAAGACCGAACGGTTCGGTCCGACCGGCTGAGCCTGATGTCCCTGCGGCGATCGTCCTGGCGGGTCCGGCTCGGCACGACTTTCCCGGCGTGACCTGCCGGTGTGACTTCCCGGCGTGACCTTCTGACGCGAGTTTCCTGGAGGTGGAGGCGAGATGACCGATCAGCTCCGACCCGACCCGGGGCGGATGGACTACCTGGACGGCAACGTGCTGGCCGGTCCACTGCGCGACGTGTTCGCGGTGGACCTGACGACGGCGACCGGCCGGTGTGCCGCGTGCGGTCAGACCGGCCCGATGGCCGCCCTGCGGGTCTACTCGAACGCACCCGGGGTGGTCGCCCGCTGCCCGAACTGCGAAGAGGTGATGCTCCGGCTGGTCCGTACCCCGACCAGCGCCTGGCTGGACCTGCGCGGCGCCACCTTCATGCAGATCCCGATGCCGGCCGAGCCGACCATGATGCCCGGCCCGACCGCGATGTAGCCGGCGACACCCGGCCCGGCTGAACCGCTCGCCGGCCCGGCGGGTCCGGCTGAATCGCTCGCCGGCCCGGCGGGCCTGGGACGTGCTTCCGGTCGGTGCCGGTGCCGTAAACGGCGTGCGGTGACGATCATGGGCTGACACACTCGGCCGGTGCCTTCCGTCGACGATCCCGCCAGCGTCCGCTACGCCCGGATGCGGTGGAACACGCCGCTCTCGGCGGAGCACGCCGACCTGCTGCTCCAGCGGCTCGACATCCCGGCCGGCGGGTCCGTACTCGATCTCGGCTGCGGCTGGGGCGAACTCCTGCTCCGGGCGGTCACCGGCAGCGGCGCGACAATCGGCGTCGGAGTGGACACCGACCAGTCCGCCCTGGCCCGGGGCCGGCGGGCCGCCCTCGATCGGGGCGCGGCGCAGGTCAGCTTCGTACGCCAGGCGGCAGCCACCTGGCGGCGACCGGCCGACCGGGTGCTCTGCCTCGGCTCGGCGCACGCCCTCGGCGGCACCGCAGCCGGGCTGGCCACCCTCGCCGAGCTGGTCGAACCCGGTGGCCGGCTGCTCTTCGGCGACGGGTTCTGGGAGCGAACGCCGTCGCCCGAGGCGGTGAAGATCTTCGGCGCCGACGTACTCAGCCTGCCGGACCTGGTCGAGCTGGTCCGCGCCACCGGTTGGCGCGTCCTGCACCTCTCAACCGCCGACCAGCGCGAATGGGACGACTTCGAGAGCACCTGGCGAGCGGGGCGCCAGGAGTGGCTGCTGGCACACCCGGACGACCCCCGGGCCGAGGGCGTACGCGACGAACTCGACACCCGCCTGCGGGAGTACGTCACCGTCTACCGTGGACTGCTCGGGCTCGGCTACTTCGTGCTCGGGCGATGACCGGCGGTCGGACCGCTACACTGGGGCGAACGGTTTCCCGTCGATGGCCCGTGTGCGCCGCGAAGCACACCTCGAAATGATCGACATCTTCTGCGGCGGAGCCGCCGTCCGCCGATGAGCCCGGCGATTCGGGTCCGTCCCCGTCGTGAACTGGCCGCCGCCCGCCGCCGCCACGCGCACCGCTGCTGGGGCCACCTCGTTGCCGCACCTCTGTGGCCGATGCACCACGCCAACCTCGGCACACTGCTGCGTACCTGCGACGCGGTCGGCGCATGTCTGGCCGTACCGCCGTGGCGGTGGGTCGACGAGGCGTTGGCGCGCGGGAACACGCTGCGCCGACCGAGTTGCGTGCACCGGGTCGGCGACCCGCTGCGCTGGTTGGCGGCCGAACGCGCGGGCGGCGCCCGGGTACTCGGCGTCGAGCTGACCGACGAGGCGGTCCGGCTCGCCGACCTGCCGATGGCCCGGCGCCGTACCGTCGTCGTCCTCGGGCACGAGGCGACCGGCATCCCGGCGGAGGCGCTTGACAACCTGGACGCGGCGGTGGAGATCCCGATGATCGGCACCGGGCTGAGCCTGAACGTCGCGGTCGCCGGCTCCCTCGTCCTGTACAAGCTCGCCGGCCTGAGCTGATCCGCCGGCCCGCTCCGACCCGCCGCGCTCCGACAGCGTGGGTCGCGGAGCTGTTCAGGGCCCGCTCCGAACCGGCCCGCTCCGGGCGCGCGGGTCGAGGAACTGTTCGGGTCATTCCGGGTGCGATCCGCCCGGCGCCGCCGGGTAGACGCGGGTCTCGGTCGCCTTGACCGCGGCCCAGAGCGGTTGCCCGGCGCCGAGGTGCAGGTGTGCGGCGGCGGCCGGAGTGATGTCGGCGACCACGTCGATCGGGCCGCCGAGTTGGACCCGCAGGTTGTCGCCGTGCCGTTGGATGCCGGTGATGGTCGCGGGCCAGACGTTGCGCGGGCTGCCGTCCGGGCGGCGTGGATAGAGGGCGACGGCGGACGGCGGGTACGCGACGAAGACCTCACCGTCGTGCCGGTCGCCGCTGGTGAGGGAGAAGTCGGCGTTGACGCGTACGGTGTGGCCGTCGGCGCGGCCCCGATGCAGGTTGAGCCCGACGAGTCGGGCGACGTAGTCGGTCCGGGGTTGTGCGGTGATGGTGGCGGCGTCGCCCTCCTGGACGACCCGACCCTGCTCGACGATGACCAGCCGGTCGGCGAGAACGAGGGCGTCCAGCGGGTCGTGTGTGACCAGCAGGGTGGCACCGGGGTGCGCGGCGAGGTGGCGTTGCAGTTGGGCGCGGGTGTCGAGCCGGGTACGGGCATCGAGAGCGGCGAGTGGTTCGTCGAGGAGCAGCAGTGCCGGATTCACGGCGAGCGCACGGGCCAGCGCCACCCGTTGGGCCTGCCCGCCGGAGAGTTGCCGTGGCTTGCGGCGGGCGTGTTCGGCCAGTCCCATCCGGCCGAGCCAATCGCTGGCGACCGCGCGGGCGCGCTGCCGGTCCAGACCGTGCCGGCGGGGCCCGAACGCGACGTTGTCCAGGGCGGTCAGGTGCGGGAAGAGAAGGTAGTCCTGGAACACGACGCCGATCGGCCGTCGCTCGGTCGCTGTCCACCGGCTCAGGTCGGGCCGGTCGAGGTCCTGGCCGTCCAGGGTCACGTACCCGTCGTGCAGCGGCGTCAGCCCGGCGAGCGTACGCAGTGCGGTGGTCTTGCCCGCGCCGTTCGGGCCGAGCAGTGCGACCACCTCGCCGGCACTGATCCGCAGTGCGAGGTCCAGCCGGAAAGCACCTCGGTCGACGACCAGACGGGCGTCGAGCATCGGGGTGCCGGCGACGGGTTCGTCCCTGGTCACGATGGGGGCGGTCATGGGCTGGTGATCCAACGGTCGCGGAGGCTGGCGAGGATGGCGACGGAGACGGTGAGCAGGATGAGACTGAGTACGATCGCGGCCTCCAGGTCGGTCTCCAGGGCGAGGTAGACGGCGATCGGCATGGTCTGGGTACGGCCGGGGAAGTTGCCGGCGAAGGTGATGGTGGCGCCGAACTCGCCGAGTGCGCGGGCCCAGCAGAGTACGGCTCCGGCGGCGATGCCGGGTGCGACGAGTGGCAGTGTGACGTGGGTGAAGGTGGTCCAGCGGTTGGCGCCGAGAGTGGCGGCGGCCTCCTCGTAGCGGGTGTCCGCGCCGCGTAGTGCGCCCTCGACGGCGATGATCAGGAACGGCATCGCGACGAACGCCTCGGCGAGTACGACTCCGGTGGTGGTGAACGGCAGAGTGATGCCGAAGGTGCTGTCGAGCCAGCCGCCGAGCAGCCCTCGGCGACCGAAGACGAGGAGCAGGGCGACGCCGCCGACGACGGGTGGCAGCACCAGCGGGACGGTGACCAGGGCGCGTACGACGCGGCGGCCGGGGAAGTCGACCCGGGCGAGCAGCCAGGCCAGGGGTACGCCGAGCAGCAGGCAGAGCAGGGTGGCGAGGGTCGCGGTCTGTAGCGACAGTCGTAGTGCGGTGAGTACGCCGGGTTCGGTGAGCCGCTGGGGGAGGGTGGTCCAGGGGGCGCGGACCAGCAGCCCGACCAGTGGCAGCACCAGGAAGAGCAGGCCGAGCGCGGCGGGTAGCAGCAGCGCGACCGGGATTCGGCCGGTGCGTCGGGGACGTGGCGGTGGCGCGGCCGGTACGGGCCGCGCCACCGGGTCGTCGAGCAACGGCATCGGTTACGGGGCCTGGAACCCGGCTGCGGTCAGGACACTCTTGCCGGTGTCGGAGAGTACGTAGGCGATGAACGCCTGTGCGGCGGTCTTGTTGGGGGCGTTCTTGAGTACGACGATCGGGTAGTCGTTGATCGCCCCGGCGGATTCGGGGAACTCGATGCCGTCGACGTCGGCGGTGGCGGACTTGGCGTCGGTGCGGTAGACGAGGGCCGCGTCGACCTCGCCGAGCTTCACCTTCGACAGGGCGGCCTTGACGTCCTGTTCGAGGGTGACCGGGGTGAGTTTCACGCTGGCGGCGTCGAGGGCCTTCTTCGCCGCCGCGCCGCACGGCACCTGCTCGGCGCAGAGCGCGACCTTGGCGTCGGGTTTGGTCAGGTCGGTCAGCCCGGTGACCCCGTTCGGGTTGCCCTTGGGTACGGCGATGACGAGCTGGTTGCGCACGAACGTGGTGGGGGCGCCGTCGCCGTTGCCGGCGTCGGTGACGACCTTCATGTTCGTCGGTGCGGCGGAGGCGAAGACGTCGGCCGGTGCGCCCTGGTTGATCTGGGTGGCGAGGGCGGAACTGCCGGCGAAGCTGAACGTGACCTTCACCCCGGGGTTGGCCGCCTCGAAGTCCTTGCCGATCTGGGTGAACGACTCGGTCAGCGACGCTGCGGCGAACACCGTGACGCTGCCGGTCACCGCGCTGCCACTGCCCTCCGGTTGCGGGCTGCCGGCGTCGTCACCGCCACCGCAGCCGGCCAGCCCCACTGCCGCGAGCGCGGTGATTGCGGCCAGGCTGGTGCGGAATCGTCGTGCGTTCACGAACTGCTCCTCCCTCTGCTACCGGCGGTCATCGTGGGCTTCTCCACCATGACCGTGGTCGACTTGATCACCGCGATCGCCAGCGAGCCGACCTCCAGGCCGAGGTCGTCGACGGCTTCCCGGCTCATCAGCGACACCAGCCGGAACGGGCCGGCCTGGATGTCCACCTGCGCCATCACCGTGTCCTTCACCACGGCGGTGACGATGCCCCGCAACCGGTTGCGCGCCGACGACTCCTCCGCACGGTCCTCCGGCTCGCCGGCCTGACCCTGGACGAACCTGGCCAGCGCCACGCCGTCGATCACCCGGTGACCGTGCTCGTCGCGACCCGCCGGCAGGCGCCCGGCGTCGACCCAGCGCCGCATCGTGTCCACGCTGACCCCGAGCAGTTCGGCGGCCTCACCGATCCGAAACATCGTCACACGGACACGTTAGTCGGCCGCAACTGCCAACGGAAACCGCCCGAACAGACCGCATCCGCAGGAGGCGCTAGCCGATATCGGCCAGCATCTGCATGATGGACTGATGGCTGGTGAACCGGTGTCCGTACCGGAATGGCAGACCCTGACCGGCGCGCAGGCCCGCCGCTGGGTCGAGATCCTCGACCATCTCGCCGCCGCGCTTCCCTCCGGCGCCGTCACCGTGGTGGTCGACGGCGGCAGCCCGCACTCCGGCGTCGTCGCCGACCGTCTCGCCGACACCCTGACCGCCGCCGGCCGCCCCTGCGCCCGCCTCACCGACGCCGCACCTCTCGCGGACGAGGACAACTGGCACGTCGAACGGACCCCGGAGACCGTGGCGATCGCCGACGGGCCGCGCTGGCACGCCCACCCGCCCAGCGGCAAGTGGGACGTGGTGGTCTGGCTGCGTACCCCTCCGGCCGGTCCGCACGCCAACGGCGACCGTGGACGCGGTCACGACGTCGTCATCGACCTGCACGATCCCGGCTGGCCGGTGATCCGGCACCTGGCCGACCGCCTCGCCCCGCGCGAACGCTGGTACGTCAGCGAGTCCCGGGCCTTCTTCGCCGTCCGCGCCGCGACCTGGGACACCAGGTTCGGCGACGACCTGCCCGCCTACACCGCCGCCGTCACCGAAGCACGGCTGCCACCCGGCGGCGTCGCGGTCGACGTCGGCTGCGGTACCGGGCGGGCGCTACCCGCGCTCCGGCACGCCGTCGGCCCGGCCGGCACCGTGCTCGGCCTCGACCTCACCCCACAGATGCTGACCGCCGCGACGGAGCACAGCCGACGGGCGGCGGCGACCCTGATCCTCGGCGACGCCCGACACCTTCCCTTCGGCACCGGCGCCGTCGACGCGGTCTTCGCCGCCGGCCTCGTCACCCACCTGCCCGATCCCGAAGCCGGCCTCCGCGAACTCGCCCGGATCACCCGGCCGGGTGGCCGCCTCGTGCTCTTCCACCCCTCCGGCCGCGCCGCGCTCGCCGCCCGGCACGGCCGCACCCTGGACCCGGACGAGCCCCTCGCCGAAGCCCCGCTGCTCCGGTCCACCTCCCGGACCGGATGGCGCCTCACCAGCTACGACGACCCGGCACACCGGTTCCTCGCCACCGCCACCCGGCTGCCGGGCTAGCCCGGCCCACCGTGCCGTCGGTGGGCGTCCGAGACGTCGTGTGCTGATTCCACCAGCATCATCGGGTGGCGGGCAGGTGGTCGAAACGACTGCTGGCGGCCTCGTCCCCGCCCGCAGGCTGCGTCGCAGCACGGACCCGTGCAGACTGTCTCCATGGCGAGCGCGGCCGACGGACCGGAGGCAAGCCGCAACATGTCCTGGTCGGCCGCCCGTGCGCTGGCCGCGCGGCTACCCGACCCGCTCAAGGCGGAGCGGGTCGAGCTGTCCGCCTCGGCCGGACGGGTCCTCGCCTCGGCCGCGTACGCCGTCCTCGCCGCGCCTCCGTTCGACGCGGCGGCGATGGACGGCTTCGCGGTGCGCGGGACCGGCCCGTGGCGGATCGTGGGCCGGGTGCTGGCCGGCGGTTCGGCCTGGTCGGGCACGCTGACCGACGGCGACGCCGTCGAAATCGCGACCGGAGCAGTGGTACCGGTCGGAGCCGAGGCGGTCGTCCCGTACGAGCAGTGCCGTCGCGACGGCCGTCTCGTGACCGCCGAGCGCGACACCCGTCGGCACATCAGGAGGGCCGGCGAGGACGCGTTGCCGGGGGACGAACTCGCCCCGGCCGGCCGGCGGGTGTCGGCCACCCTCCTAGCTGCGGCGGCGCAGGCCGGCCTGGACGAACTCTCGGTGCACCGGCGTCCCCGGGTCGCTTTGCTGATCACCGGGGACGAGGTCGTGCTGCACGGCCGGCCCGGCCCCGGCCAGGTCCGGGACGCCCTGGCGCCGGTGGTCACCGCCCTGGTCACCCGGGCCGGCGGCGAGGTCGTCGAGCACCGGCTGCTCGCCGACCACCCCGAGGCGCTGCGCGACGCGATCGGCGCGACGCAGCAGGTCGACGTCGTGGTGATCACCGGATCGTCCTCGGCCGGCGCCGCCGACCACCTGCGCGGTGTGCTCGCCACCCTGGGCGCGTACTGGCACGTCGACGGGGTCGCCTGCCGCCCCGGACGACCGCAGTCCCTCGCCAGCACCGCCGACGGCAGGTGGATCGTCGGCCTGCCCGGCAATCCGTTCGCCGGGCTGGTCGCCGGACTGACGATCCTGGAGCCGCTCGTCGCCGCCATGGCCGGGCGTACCCCGCCGGCACCAGTCGTGCTGCCGGTCACCGGAGACGCCACACCACACCCGCACGGCGTACGGCTGGTACCCGTCCGCGTCGGGCAGCGGCACGCGGAGGTCGTACCCGGCGCCCGTTCGGGCAGCCTGCGGATCGCCGCCGTGGCGGACGCCCTCGCCGTCCTCGATCCGAACTGGCGCAGCGGAACCACCGCCGAACTGCTCACACCGCCCTGACCAGACCGTACTGCTCACACCACCCTGACCAGACCGTCCGAGCGAGCCCGGCGGGTCGCCGGCAGCCGGGGCGTGGGTGTCGGAGGTCGGTCCTAGACTGCGGCGCCATGATGGAACGGGACATCCTCGACGAGACGATCGCGGAGCAGCGGCAGCGGGTCGGCCGCTGATGTCCACGGTGGAGCCGTTGACGCTGATGTCGGTGCCGCTGTCGCCGTACGCGGCCACGCTGGTGCGCCGGATGACCGACCCGGAGCAGCAGGCCGGGGCGGGCGTCGGACAGCCGGTGGAGCTGTCCCGGGTCGGTGACCGGGAGTTCGGGGTACTGCTGGCGGTCGCCTGCGGCCTGCCGCGTCGGGAGTCGGGTGTTCAGCATCCGGGCTGGGCGGTGCGCTGGGTGGTCGAGCAGGCGCTACGGGAGCGGCAGCCCCGGTTCACTCCCGAGTCGTGCGCGGCACTGCTGGCGGCGCACGCCGGTCGGGCCGGAGCCGAGCCGTACGCGGTGAACCCGCTGCTGGCCATCGGCACATTGCTCCGCTGCGACGGCCCGTGGCCGGCGTCGGCGGCACGTTCGGCAGGTGTCATCGCCCGGAGTGTGCTCGGGCACGGTCAGGTGGCGCAGCCGTACGCGGTCGCCGCGCTGGCCGGGCTGGCCGGTGGGCTCACCCGGGCGGCGCTGACCAGGCTCTTCGCCTGGTCGCTCGGCTCGCTCGCCCGGGAGGAGTTCGAGCTGCTGGCCAAGCTCGGGGTGACCGCCCAACTCCTGGTCGCCGAGGTCGGCCGGGACCGGTCCTACCTCAGCCCGCCGCAGCTTCCCGACGCCTGGCAGCGGCTGGCCGCCATCCCGGAGTACGTGTCGTTCGCCCGCCGGGCGCTCGAGGCCGCGCACGCCCGGGTCACCGCCATCCAGAGCGGGCGGCTGCCGTACGCGGCGGACAAGGCGTTCGGCAAGGACGAGGTGGAGCTGCTGGGCAGGGCCGCCCGGGTCGCGCTGCTCCGCGACGAGCCGTGGTTGCCGGAGTTGCTCCGCCCGCTGCTGCTCGGCGTCGCGGTCGCCCCGACCGGCGCCAACACCCTGCCGTCGCAGGCACTGCTCTACGAACTGGCCCGGGCGGCCGGCGAGCAGCCCACGCCGGAGGCGCTGGCGGCGCTGGTCGCCGCCCGCGGCGTGGTCCGGCACAAGGGTGTGCCTAAGCAGCTCGACCGGATGCTGAAGCGGATCGAGCGCGGCCTGGCGGAGCGGCCCGACGCGGTGCTGCGGCTGCCCGACCTCGGCTTCGACGTCGACGGCGAGTGCACTGTGCGGGTCGGCGACCATCATGCGGTGCTGACGGCGTCGGAGGAGGTGCTGTTGCGCTGGCGACGCGCGGACGGGACGCACTCGGCGACGGTGCCGGCGGCGGTGCGGCGGGACCATCCGGATCGGCTGACCGAGTTGCGCGGCCGGGTCAAGCAGGCGAAGGACCAGCTCGCGGCGCTGGCCCGGACCCTGGAGGCGGGCTTTCCGGCGGCGTCGGCGCAGCCGTACCGGCAGTGGCGCGAGGGGTTGGCGGGCAACGGGCTCGGCTGGCAGCTCGCCCGGCGGCTGATCTGGGAGTTCCAGGACGCGTCCGGCCAGTGGCGGGCCGGGCTGCCGGACGACGCCTGGCGCCCAGGCCGGCCCGGCGAGCTCGATGAACGTGGCGAGCCTGCTGGACGGGGCGGCCCTGCCGGACGCGGCGGGCCTGGTGAACGCGGCGGGCCTGGTGAACGCGGCGAGACTGCTGGACGAGCCGGGACTGGTGAAAGCCTGAAGCCCGGCGAGTCCGGTGAGTTCGGTGGAGCGGGCGAACTGTTCCGGGATGTCGCGGGGGCGCCGCTGCCGCCTCCCGGGCCCGACAGCCCGATCCGGCTCTGGCATCCGATCCGCGCTCGCGCCGACGAGGTCCGGGCCTGGCGGGACTCGCTGACCGAGCGCCGGTTGCGGCAGCCGCTCCGGCAGGCGTTCCGCGAGGTGTACCTGCTGACGCCCGCCGAAGAGGAGACCGGCGACCACTCGCTCCGGTTCGCCGCGCACGTCGTACACCACCGGCAGCTCTACGCGCTGCTCAAGGGGCGGGGCTGGACCACCGGGATGCTCGGCCCGTGGGACGGCGGGGACAGCACGCAGGCGTACCGGGTGCTGGTCGGCGGGACGTGGCGGGTCGGGCTGCACCAGGACTACCTCGGCGAGGAGGAGGGGGTGGAGTGTGCCGCTACCGGCCGGGTGTGGTTCGAGCGGAGATCCGAGAGTGCCTGGCGGCCGGCAGCGCTGACCGAGGTGCCGGCGGAGCTGTTCAGCGAGGCGATGCGCGACGTGGACCTCTTCGTCGCGGTGACCTCGATCGCCGCTGATCCACACTGGGCGGACACCCGGGCCGGGCACGTCGACTACTGGCGGGCCGAGAACAGCCGGGAACTGACCGCCACCGCGCGGGTACGCCGGGAGGCCCTGGCCGGGATCCTGCCCCGGACGAAGCTCGCCGACCGCTGCACCCTGACCGACCGCTATCTCGTCGTCCGGGGTGACCTCCGAACCTACAAGATCCATCTGGGTAGCGCGAACATCCTGATGGAACCGGACGACTCCTACCTGTGCATCGTGCCGGCCCGGCGGAAGACGTCCGGCGACATCTTCCTGCCGTTCGAGGAGGACCGGCTCGGGCTGATCCTGAGCAAGGCGTTCCTGCTCGCCGACGACGCCCGGATCACCGACGCGTCGATCGTGGCGCAGTTGCGCCGACGACGGTGATCCGGGCGCCCCGTGCGCGCGACCGTGCCTCCACCCAAGGGAGACGGTGCCCTCACCCGAGGGAGCACGGTGCCCTCACCCGAGGGAGACGGCGCCGGCAGCCGGGAGGTGGACGGTGCCTACACCCGGGAGGTGAAGGTCGAGAGGAAGCTGTGTGGAGCCGGGCTGCCGGTGTTGTCGAAACAGATCGTGTCGACCTCGGCGGCCGGAGCGGCGGTGAGCTTCCACGGCTGGGTCAGGTGACAGTAGTTCGAGCCGGAGCCGTACGCGGTGACCTGGGCGTGTGTCTCCTTCTCCGTCAGGAACGGGTACGTGACCAGGTAACGGCCGGCCGGGACGACCGGGGCGACCGAGTTGAAGCCGAACCCGCCGGCCGGATAGTTCCAGTTGGTCTGCAACGCTCCCACCGAGAAGAAGTAACCGGTGTACTTCGGTGGCCCGAACGAGCCGTAGACGGCCCGCTCGCGGTGGTACGAGAGGGTGAACTCGCTGTTCACCGGCGCACCGGCCGAGTCGAAGCAGGTGACGTACGCGATGATGTCGGCCCCGCTCGGACCCCAGCGGGCGACCTTGCAGCGGCGCGGTCCGGCGTTCGGCTGCACCGCCGTCACCTGGAGGTTGCCGGCGAACGTGCCCGCCACCCCGACCCCGCCGAGCCGGACCTCGTAGATCCCGACCCCGACCGGCGCCACGGCCACGCCGCCACCGACCGAGTTGTACGCCTGCACGATCGCCGCCGGTCCCCACTGGAGCCAGGCGTGACTGCCGTTGACCGGTGGCAGCACCCCGGAGCTGTACGTCCAGAGCACCGTGAACTGGGTGTCGTCCCGGTCGCCGCCCGGCTTGTGGCACTGCACGTCGACGAGCTCGTCCGCCCCCGACTGGCCCCAGCGGACGATCTCGCAGTAGTGCCCGGTCCGGTTGACCGGAGTGACGTGCACGTTGCCGCGTGATCCGGTACCCACCTGGGGGAACCTGATCAGATAGCGTCCGGGTGCCTGCCGCAGCCCCTCGGCGAACAGGGCCGGGAAGGCGGTCTTCCAGCTACCCCACTGCCGGGTCGGGTCGAGCACGGTCCAGACCGGCATGATCGGATTGTCGACGTACGCGAAGCCGAACCGGTCGGCGGTGGCGGCCTGGCTCGGCGCGGGCGGGCCGAGCACGGTGGCCGCCAGGGCGGCGACCAGGGACACGGCGAGGATGCGGGGACGGAGTCGCATCTCCCCTCCAATCGGGGTGGTTCGATGTGTGCCCCGGAGTGTGCGGCTCCCTCCGTGCCGGCCGCTGTCGGCTCCCCGGCAGTCGACGCGCGGCAGCGCCAAAACCCATCTGCGGCGTAGCCGGAATATGCAGCGGTATCCGGACCGTGGCGGGAGGGCGGCGATGCGTGCCGGTTGCCGCCGACATAACCGCATCGGTGCCCGGTGGTGGCCCGGCCGCCGCCGTCGGGCCAGCAGCCGTTCACCGCTCGACCCTGTCCGCTCCGGGCGGGGGACCGGCACACCCGCACCCGCAGACCACGGAGCGGCGGCAAACCGGGAAGAGGATCTTCCTTGTGGTGCCTACGGCTGCCAGCCGAGCGCCGGGCCGAGCCGGGTCGCCATGTCGGTGAGGATCTGCACGTAGTCGTCGTGTCCGAAGGTGAACGGCAGGGCGAACGCCACCTCGTCCACCTCCCGGAACGCGGGGTGCGCGTGGAGCCGCTCGGCGATTTCCTCGGACGTGCCGACGAGGTCCGGCGCGAACATCATCCGGGCCGGCCCCTGCGGTTCAGCGGTACGTGGGGTGCGCTTGGCGGCGTACTCCTGGTATTTCGCGCGCTGTTCGGGGGAGGCGCTGTCGGTAGGGATGACGACGAGTCCCTGGGAGACCCGGGCGTGCTCGCCGTCCGGGTGGTGGGCGCGGAAGGTCCGGATGTGCGAGAGCTGGATCTCGGCGAAGTCCTCGGACTCCTCCGCCTTGACGACACTGCTGGTCAGGAAGTTCATCCCGTGCTCGCCGGCCCACCGCGCGGAGCGCAGGCTTCCGCCGCCGTACCACATCCGCTGGCCGAGGCCCTTGGAGTGCGGCTGGACCCGGTCGGAGTACACCTCGAAGCCCTCGACACCACTGAAATCGCTGGCCGGCTCACCCCGGACGAAGTCCAGCAGCCGGCGTACCCGTTGGTAGCTGAAGTCCTCGACGTCGGCGGTCTCCGGATAGAGCGCCGGCTTCACCCGGTCGTAGTGCATCGGCGGGCCGACGCTGACGCCCGGATTCAACCGGCCACCGGATAGCAGGTCGACCGTCGCCAGGTCCTCGGCCAGACGCAGCGGATTCTCCCAGCCGAGCGGGATGACGGCGGTGCCCAGCTCGATCCGGCTGGTGCGCTGCGACGCCGCCGCCAGCACGGCGACCGGGGACGAGATCCCGTACTGGAGATGGCGGTGCCGTACCCAGGCGCTGTCGAAGCCCAGTCGCTCGCCCAGCTCGATCATCTCCAGCGTCGCCTCGTGGCCCGACCGGGGGTCGGCGCCGTCGAACAGCCCGATGGTGAGGAAGCCCAGCTTCCGCAGGGGTTTCGAGGTCGGCGGCACGGGGTTCTCCCATCCTGCACGGTGTCGTGCGTCGGAGTTCGCGGCGGGCTTGCTGCCGCAAGTCTGCCCCTTGATCAGCGGGCATGTCGCGCCCGTTCGTCTGCCCCTTGATCAGCGGCATGTCGCGCCCGTTCGCAGGACAGCGCACGGATGTCGCAGGACAGCGCACGGAGGAGGTCCAGCTCTCGGCCGAGCTTCGGTGATCATGGCACGAGCCGCCCGACCGGGTGACCGGGGGCGGCTCGGCGGGAGGGGCCCGTGGCGCGACGGGCAGCGTGTCGAGGCTGCCGAACATGATGATCGAGTGTCGGGATCACCTCTGTGTGTTGCGTCCGTTGTGAGAGGGTTTGCCGGATAGGGTGCCCGGTACTCCGGGAGCACCGCGTCAACCAACGACGTCGACGGGGGCCGACAGATGAGGTGGCTGATCGGAGCAACGGCAGTGGCCGCCGGTGGGTTGGTCATCCGGCGGTTGCGCGGCAGATCCGGTCGAGGCGACGGGCAGTGGCCACCGCGGCTGCCCGGCCGGCGGAGGCCACGCTGGCACGTCGCCACGGTGAACCGACCGGCGGAGACGATCGGCGCCGACGGGCGACTGCCCGAGCCGTTGACCGGGCTCGGTGACGCCGTGGAGATCCAGGTGCGGCCGGCGGCCGGCAACCGGGGTACCGAGATCGCTGTACGACTCCGGGACGGCGCCCGACTCCCCGCCTCGGCAGCCGTGCGGCGGGCCGTGGGGCGGGACCCCGACCAGGCGATCCGGGCCGCGCTGCGGGAGGCGAAGCAGCTTCTCGAAACCAGCGAGGTCCTGCATCCGGACGCACCGCCGACCACCGAGTCGACCCCGCTGAACCAACCGCTCCAGGCTGTCACCAGAGACGGGAACCGGGAGGGCCGGCTGTGAAGGCGCTGGTGTGGGAAGGGGCCAACGAGGTCGCCGTCCGGCAGGTGCCGGATCCGCAGATTCGCAACGAGCAGGACGCGATCGTACGGGTGCGCCGCACTGTGACCTGCGGGTCGGACCTGCACCTGCTCGGCGGGTACGTGCCGTTCATGGAGCGCGGGGACGTCCTCGGGCACGAGTTCCTCGGCGAGATCGTCGAGGTTGGCCCGCAGGTACGCAACCACAGGGTCGGCGACCGGGTCGTGGTCTGCTCGTTCATCTCCTGCGGCAAGTGCTGGTACTGCCAGCAACAGCAGTTCTCGTTGTGCGACAACGGAAACACGAACCCGGCGATCACCGAGAACGTGTGGGGTTCCGCGCCCGGAGGCTGCTACGGCTACTCGCACGCACTCGGCGGGTTCGCCGGCAGCCACGCCGAGTACATCCGGATCCCCTACGCCGACCAGGGTGCCTTCACCGTGCCGGAAGGGGTGAGCGACGAGCGGGCGTTGTTCGCCTCCGACTCCGCGCCGACCGGCTGGATGGGCGCGGACCTCGGCGGGGTCAAGCCGGGCGACGTCGTCGCGGTCTGGGGCGCCGGTGCGGTCGGCCAGCTCGCGGCCCGCGCGTCCGTACTGCTCGGCGCCGAGCGGGTGATCGTGATCGACCGGCTCGACAACCGGCTCGAGATGACGCGGCGGCACATCGGCGTCGAGACGCTCAACTACGAACAGGACGACATCGGCGCCGAGCTGCTGGAACGCAGCGGCGGCCGGGGGCCGGACGTCTGCATCGAGGCGGTCGGGATGGAGTCGCACAGCGGCGGCCCGCAACTCTGGTACGACCAGGTCAAGCAGCAGTTGCGGATCGAGACGGACCGCCCGGTGGCCGCCAGGGAGGCGATCTACCACTGCCGCAAGGGCGGCAGCGTCTTCGTGCTGGGTGTCTTCGCCGGCATGGTGGACAAGTTCCCGCTCGGCGCGCTGATGAACAAGGGGCTGACCCTGCGGGGCGCGCAGCAGCACGGGCAGCGGTACATCCCGATGCTGCTGGAGCGGATGGCCCGGGGTGAGCTGGTCACGGAGCATCTTGGCACGCACACCATGCCGCTGGACGAGGCGCCGCGCGGGTACGAGTTGTTCAAGCAGAAACTCGACGGCTGCGTACGGGCCGTCTTCGAGCCAGCCGCCTGAAGCCCGCGGTGCCTGGCACTCCCGTCCGCCGGGCGGTCTGTCGTACCCGTCCGGCAGGATGCGCGGAGACGACACGAGGGAGTGCCCGATGATCGGCAAGCTGGAGATGGTGGTGCTCGACGCGCCCGACATCGTCCGTCTCTCCGAGTTCTACCGGGGCCTGACCGGCTGGGTGGAGTCGGACATCGACGACGACTGGATCACGCTCGACACCCCCGACGGCTGGCAGGTCGCCCTGCAGTCGGCCCCGGACCATCAGCCGCCGAGCTGGCCCGGCCAGGCCCGACCACAGCAGGCGCACCTGGACCTGCGGGTGCCGGACCTCGACGCCGGCCTCGACCTGGCGGTCAAGCTCGGCGGCACCCTGCTGGCCAGGAACGAGACGTGGTACACGGTCGCCGACCCGGCCGGGCACCCGTTCGACCTGTGCCTGAAGGCGGACGACCCGAACACCACCCTGATGGGCGTGATGCTGGACTGCCCGGACGCGAAGCTGCTGAGCGCCTTCTACGCCGAACTGCTCGGCAAGCCGGTGACGTACGAGGCCGACGGCATGGCGATGGTCGGCAACGACGGCGAGCAGCCGGTGCTGTTCCAGCAGGTGGCCGACTACACTCCGCCGCGCTGGCCGGACCCGGCCCACCCCCAGCAGGTGCACCTCGACGTGATCGTCGAGGACTTCGACGTCGCCGAGCCGGCGGTGCTCGCCCTCGGCGCCACCAGGCAGCCCGGCGGGGGACGGACGTTCCGGGTCTACACCGACCCGGCCGACAAGCCGTTCTGCCTGACCCGACCGGGACAGTCGTAGCCCTCCGACCGGTCGCCTCCGCGATGTGCTCCATCACCCCGCCGACGTAGACCCGGCCCCCGCACGCCCCGGGCGGACACGGCGTGCGGGACCGTCGCCCAGTCGGCGGGACACAGCCGCCGTCCGGGCGGCCGTGGTGCGGACCCACCGTCCGGCGTGCCGTGGTGCAGATCCGGTGACCGGACGCCGCAGCCCGGCCCCCGCTCCGGGAGGGCCGGGCCGACACCGGCTGGTCAGCTACCGGGGCGGGGGAACGCCACCGGGCTGCGGTGCCCGGCGGTGTCGACGGCGCGTACCCCGAAGAAGACGTTGTCCTTGGACAGGTCGATGGTGGTCGTGGTGACGTCGCCGACCGGGATCACGTGGGTCCACTCCGGCGCGGTGGTCTCCCGCCAGACGACCTCGTAACCGGCCAGGTCCGGCTCGGTGCCCCGGGTCCAGCGCAGTTGGGTGTCGTTGGTCAGGTTCGTGGTGACGATGGTGACGCCCTTCGGGGTACCCGGGGCCTGGGCCAGGGACCAGAGCGCCGCCGCGTTCACCTTGGCCACCCGGGTGATGTACTCGAAGTCGCAGAACTCCGGCAGGTCGCCGTACTGCTTGCCGTCGACCACCCGGACGTCCTGGTGCTGGTGCGCGAAGTCCTCGTTCGGCTCGGTGAACCGGCCGGCCGGGTAACCCTGTTCCAGGAACGAGATGTGGTCGCTGCCGCGCAGGTAGCGGTCCCGGCGGTAGATCACCCGTACCCGCATCCCGGTGCTGTCGTTGTCGGCGACGTCGCTGACGTACCGGGCGAGTTGCCGGCTCGGCGAGTCGTTCTCGCCGCCGACGGAGCGCCGGGTGTTCCCCTCGGCCGGCGTCTCGGCGGTCGGCACGCCCTCGGCGAAGAGCCGCAGCGTACGCCGGTCCCGGGTGCCGTCGTCGGCGGTCGAACTGCCGACGATGTCGTCGCTGAACATGCCCTGGACGTCCGCGCCGGCCGCCTTGTACTGCCGGGCCATGTACCCCGACCCGTAGAGCCCCTGCTCCTCGCCGGCCACCGCCGCGAAGACGATGGTCGCCTCGCTGCGCCGGGTCGCCATCAGCCGGGCGAGTTCCATCGCCACCGCCACCCCGGAAGCGTCGTCGTCGGCGCCCGGCGAGTCGCTGGTGGCGTCCATGACGTCGGTGCACCGGGAGTCGTAGTGACCGGTGACCACGTAGATCCGGTCCGGCGAGGTCTCGCCGCGCAGCGTGGCGACGACGTTGGTGATCCGGGTCGGCACCGGGATCCGGGACGCCGGCTCCTGGACGTACGACTGGAGTTCCACAGTCATCCGGCCGCCGGACCGGGCGGCGTAGCCCTGCATCTGCTGGTAGATCCAGTCTCGGGCGGCCCCGATCCCGCGGACCGGGTCGTCCTGGCTGGACAGGGTGTGCCGGGTGCCGAACTCGGCGAGCCGGCGGACGATCGCCTCGATCCGGCGCTGGTCGATCTCGCGGAGCAGTTCCCGGAGCTCGCGGTCTGGCGACTGGGGCCGGATCGGTCGGCCGGGACCGGAGGGGCCGCCGGCGGTGGCGGCGGAGGCGGCCGAGGCGCCGGCCAGCGGTGCGGCGGCCGTGGCGGCCGCGGTGACGGTGGCGGCGGAGAGGAACGTACGGCGGCTGGGCTTCGTGGGCCCGTCGCGTCGGGAGTCCGTGGAGTCCGTGGAGTCCTGGGATGTCATGACAGGCATCGTCATCAATGCGAGCTGTGGCTGTCAACGGGCATGATCGTTTTGCCTGCCCGGTTCACCGTCGCCCCGCCCCACCCGGGCTGTGGCCTACCCCCCGGGCCGGTGCTGCGGGCCGGTCGTGACCGGGATACCCCGGCGGTGGGTTTGCCCGGCCGATGCCCGGGAACGGGCGTTCTCATGACGAAACCGCGCGTTGTCATCGTCGGGGCCGGGTTCGCCGGCTACCACGCGGCGAAGAACCTGTCCCGGATCGCCAACGGCCGGGCCGAGATCGTGCTGCTGAACCCGACCGACTTCTTCCTCTACGTCCCGCTGCTGCCCGAGGTGGCGGCCGGGATCCTGGAACCGAGCCGGGTCTCGGTCTCCCTCGCCGGCACCCTGGACGGGGTCCGGGTCGTCATCGGCGAGGCGCGGCACATCGACCTGGCCGCGAAGCGGGTCGACTACACCGGCGCGGAGGGCGACCCCGCACACCTCGACTTCGACCGGCTGATCATCTCGGTCGGCAGCGTCAACAAGCTGCTGCCGATCCCGGGGGTCACCGAGCACGCACACGGGTTCCGGGGGCTGCCCGAGGCGCTCTACCTGCACGACCACGTGGTCTCCCAGATCGAGCTGGCCGAGGCGACCGACGACCCGGCCGAGCGGGACGCCCGGACCACGTTCGTGGTGGTCGGCGCCGGCTACACGGGTACGGAGGTGGCCGCGCACGGCCAGCTCTTCACCGACGCGCTCGCCGCCCAGCACCCCCGGCTCGGCGTACGGCCGCGCTGGATGCTGCTCGACCTCGCCGAACGGGTACTGCCGGAACTCGACCAGCGGATGTCGGACACCGCCCGGCGGGTACTCGACGAGCGGGGCGTCGACGTCCGGATGGGCACCACGGTCAAGGAGGCGACGGCCGACGGGGTGAAGCTCAGCGACGGCGAGTACGTGCCGACCCGGTCACTGATCTGGTGCGTCGGCGTACGCCCCGATCCGCTCGTGGCCGACCTGGGGCTGCCCACCGAGAAGGGACGGCTGGTGGTGGACGAGTTCCTCAACGTCCCCGGCTTCCCCGACGTGTACGCCTGCGGCGACGCCGCCGCCGTACCCGACCTGACCCGGCCGGGGCAGGCGACGGCGATGACCGCCCAGCACGCCCAGCGGCAGGGCAAACTGGCCGCGCACAACGTCGCCGCCTCGTACGGGCAGGGCAAGCGGCGGCCGTACCGCCACCACGACCTCGGGTTCGTGGTCGATCTCGGCGGCACCGACGCCGCCGCGAACCCGGTGCACGTGCCGCTCTCCGGGCTGCCTGCGAAGGCGGTGACCCGGGGGTACCACCTGCTGGCGATGCCGGCGAACCGGGCCCGGGTGAGCGCCGACTGGCTGCTGGACGCGGCGTTCACCCGACAGGCGGTCCAGCTCGGGCTCGTGCCGGCGAACGCCGTACCGCTGGAGAGCGCCTCGCCGGAACTGCCGGTCCGCCGGTAGCGGCGCCGCCGGCCCGCCCGGTGGCGGCGGGTGCCCGGCAGGCCCGGGTCGTGCGGATCGAGGACCGGGGCGCGGTCGCCCTTGTCCGCTACGGAGCCGGCGGGGCCGTCCCGGCGCGGATCAAGGACCGGGGCGCGGTCCCCTCGGCCGCTCCGGAGCCGGCGGAGCCATCCCGGCGCTGACCTCGTTGATGGCGTCGTCGATCTGGTGTGCGAGCGTCACGTCCAGCGCGGTTACCGCGTCCAGCGACCGGGTCCGCACGGTGAGTACGGCGCTCGACGGCGTGTCGCGGCCGACCGTCGGCCCCCGGCCGGTCTCCGGGCGGAGCCGGGCCAGCCGGCCGAGCACCCGGTCGAGGTTTTCCGGTGGCAGCTCGATGGAGCGGGTCAGCCGGCGCCGGTCACCGGACCAGTAGGGCAGGGTCGCCAACGCGTCCCGGAGTTCGTCGTCGGTCAGTGCCGCCGTGGCGCCGGCCGGGTCGACCAGACCGCCGCCGGCCGGCGGCGGCCCGAGCAGGTCCCGCAACTCCGGGGGCAGGTTCAACGAGTCGACCAGTCCGCCGTCCTGCGCGGCGAGCGCGCTCAGCGTCGCCTGCGCCTGGTACCTCGCCTGTTCCGGGCTGCGGTGGGTGAGCCGGGCCACCTCGTCGAGAAAGCCGGCCAGGTCGCGGCGCCGGTTGCCGGCGGCCAGCGACCCGTCGTCGTACAACTGGTTCGGCACGGCGTCGAGCAGCCGCTGCCGGTCGGCGCTGTCCAGGGCCCGGGCCAGCGCGACCACGGTCGCCCCGGCGGCGGCCCGGGCCTGTTCGAAGTCGACGCCGGCCCGGCGCCCGATGTCGGAGACGAGTTCCCGGTACGCGATCACCGCGACCTCGGTGGTGGTCGTGCCGACCAGTTCGTCGGGGACCGGAGCGGGGCGCTCGGCCGGCGCCGGCGGCGGGGTGACCGGGCCGCCCCGCTCGGTGCTCGGCTTGCGGTTGCCGGCTGGTGCGGGTCCGTTGCGGCGACCCCGGTCGAGGCTCTCCAGTTGCTTGTCCGCGCCGAGGGTCGCGCCGACCTCGCTCGGCCGCCGGCCCTGCTGGCGGGCCTGCCGGGCCAGGGTACGGCGCCGCTGGTTGTCGCCCTCCATCTGCTTGCCCATGCCGTCTCCTCGCTGCGCTCGTCGTCGTCACGAGGCCCCCGGCCGTACCGGCAGAGGGCTTACGACCTCGGCTCGCTCCGCGTGTCGCCACCGCCGGCCGGCGTACGCGCCGGTAACCGGTACGCCTGCGGCGCGGTCATTCGCCTTCCCGAGGCGGCATCGGCGAAACACGCCCGGCACATCCGCGCGCCGTGCCGGCTTCCGCCGGGTGTACCGCCTCCCGACCCGCGCCCAGCCCGGCACCGAGCATGGCGCCGAACGCTCCCGCCCCACCGGGGATCCGGGCAGCTCACCCGCTCCGGGTGAGGAGTACTCACCCGTACCGCGCCGATGATCGAACCGGCTCGGCAGACCGCCGTCCCGGCCATCGACCGGGGGAGGCGTACCGCCGGGGGAGGAAGGTCGCCATGAAGAGGATCGTCGAGATCGTCCCCGCCCGACCCGGTTGGTACGCCCGCTGGCGCCTCGCCCCGGACACGACCCGGTGCTATCCGGTGTCGCTCTGGGCGCTGCTGGAGGAAACCGACGAGGGTGGTCGGGAGGTCATCGGGGTGGACGCCGTCGGCCAGTGGCCCGGCTCGGAGGAGAACGAGGCGGGTGGCGAGTTCGTCCGCTACCTGTTCCAGCCGCCGGAGAGCGGCGCGCCCGAGGATGCCGCCCAGCCGGACGAACTGGGCGTCGAGCCGACCCGCCAGCCGGCCCGACTCAAGGCGGTCTGACGATCGGGCGGTCGCGGCCCTGGCCGTGCCCGGTCGGCGTCCTCCGGGGCGGCGTTCTCGTCGGCCCGGGAACCGGCTGCAGCGCGGGTCGGGTGGTTCGAGGACGAGGGTGGCCGGGGATCTGCCAGCTCAGCACTGCTGAACCGACACACCGCTGAACCGACACCACGCACCCGCACGTTCAGAGCAGTTCCAGCGGTCGTGGACCGTCGGGTGCCGGGAAGGCCCGGTCGAGTTCGGCGAGGTCCTCCTCGGTCAGCGTCAGGTCGACCGCCGCGCGGTTCTCCCGGACGTGCTCCGGGGTGCTGGCCTTGGTCACCGTGCACACCCCGTCCCGACCGAGCAGCCAGGCCAGTCCCACCTGCCCCGGCGTCGCACCGTGCCGCCGCGCGACGCGGGCCAGGGCCGGGTGGTCGAGCATCCGGCCCCGCTCCAGCGGCGAGTACGCCATCACCGGCAGGCCGGCGGCGCGGCAGCGGGGGAGGAGGTCCCACTCGATGCCCCGCCGTACGAGGTTGTAGGGGATCTGGTCCGTCTCGACCGCCGTACCGCCGGGGATGCCGGCCAGTTCGACCACCTCCGGTACGTCGAAGTTGCTCACCCCCCAGTGCCGGATCAGTCCCTGGGTCATCAGGCTGGTGAACGCCTCGACCGTCTCCGGCAGCGGTGCGTCGCCCCGCTGGTGCAGGAGGTACAGGTCGATCCGGTCGGTGCCGAGCCGCTCCAGGCTGCGGGCGCAGGCGTCGGCGGTGCCGGTGACGTCCGCGTGCTCCGAAGAGACCTTGCTGACCAGGAAGATCTCCTCGCGCCGGTCGCCCAGCGCCTCCCGGACCAGTTCCTCGGCACCGCCGTCGGCGTATACCTCGGCGGTGTCGACCAGGGTGAGTCCGGCGTCCACCCCGGCGCGGAGGGCGGCGATCTCGTCGTCCCGCCGTCGTGGGTCCTCCGCCATGCCCCAGGTGCCCTGGCCGAGCGCGGGAATCGCCTCGCCGGACGGAAGTGTGACCGTGGGGACGTGCCGCTCGGTCATGCCGGTGCTCCTTCCTGGCCGGGCCGTGTTTGACTGCCCGCCGCTGGGGCGCCTTCCCCCGGCCCTCTCCGACAAACCGGCCTCGCTGCTCGTGCCGGCAATGAGGTACGGGCGCCGCTGCTGGTGCCGGCGTCGACGGACAGCCCTCGGTCCTCGTCCGGGCCGATCCGGAGACGGCCGGGTCGTACCGGGCCTCGATGTCGATCTAGTTGGTGCGTATACTTGCCTGACTGCAAGTATTGGCTGGTGGAGCGGACGGAGGCAGGTGTGGTTTTCTCCGTCAGGTATGTGGTGCATCCCAAGATCGTGCGCCTACACCTGGCCGGCGAACTGGACGTCACCACCGCGCCGGAACTCAGTGCCCAGATCGACGCGTTGCTCGACGCGGGGCACCGGCGTCTGCTCGTCGACCTCGCGGAGCTGGCCTTCTGTGACTCCAGCGGGCTGGCGGCGTTCGTCCGGGGCGACGACCGGGCGGGCTCGCTGGGCGGCTGGCTCCGACTGACCGGTGCGACGGGGCGGGTCGCCCGGGTTCTGGCGATCAGCGGCCTGGATGAATTGTTCCGCTATGACCAGGAGAGGCACGACCCGGCCCCGTTGGCCGATCGTTGATCGGCTAGAGTTCCCACGCCGCGTCGATGGTCGACAGCTTGCCTTAGCCCGCATCATTGGCTGGTGACGCGGGTGGCCGCCGTACCATCCCATCGACCAGAGGCAGGTATGCCGTGGACGCGACCGAGCCGGCCCCCGTACGCATCCTGGTCGTCGACGACGACCCCGGTGACGTCCTGATGATCGAGGAGGCGCTGGCCACCTCGGGCGTGCCGAAGTCGATCGACGTGGTCGGCGACGGCGAGGAGGCGATGGAGTTCCTGCACCGGGAGGGACGGCACCGCGAGGCTCCCCGGCCGGACATGATCCTGCTCGACCTCAACATGCCCCGGATGGACGGCCGGCAGGTGCTCGACAAGGTCAAGAGCGACGAGGAGTTGCGTACCATCCCCATCGTCGTACTGACCACGTCCAACGCGGACACCGACATCCTCGGCAGCTACCGACTGCGGGCCAACGCGTACGTCACCAAGCCGATCGACCTCGACGACTTCAACGACGTGATCCGGCGGATCGACGAGTTCTTCGGTCAGATCGTGGTGTTGCCGAAGCGGCGCTGAGCGAGCCGCATGTCGGATGCGGGAAGGCCGCCCGAATACTGAACAATTTTCCCGATTCGCCCCGGTGGCGCTGCCGACTGAGCAGGATCTCAGGTGGTAAGTACACCGGCTGCCTGGGGGCGAAGCATGGAATTCTCCGTCGTGGAAATCGGCTACGACCAGTACCAGGTCGACCGTTGCCTGGACGATCTGGGCGAGCGGCTGGCCCGGTTGGCGGTGCGGACGGACGCCGCCGCGCGAACCAATCCCGAACTGGCCCGGCTGCGGGCCGAGATCGCCCGGCTGGGCGAGTTGCTGACGGCACGGCCGGTTCCCGACGGCCCGTCCGGGCAGGCCCGGCAGGTCCTGCTGACCGCCGAACGGGAGGCGGCCGAGATCCTGGCCCGGGCCCGGGCCGACCTCGCGGCGGCCCGCGAGGAGGCCCGCCGGGTACGGGACCAGGTCTACGCCGAGGCGGTGCAGGCCCGACGGGACCTCGAGGCGGCGTTGCGGGCTCGACAGGTCCGCGCCGAACGGGCGGACGAGATCCTGCGTGGCGTCGGCGCCGGAGAACTGCGGATGGCCGTGGACCGGGTGGAGACCGCGACCGACGCCGTCACCGCTCCGGCCTCCTGACCGGGCGCCCGCCCGCCGGCACCGCTCCGGCGCACAGCTCTCGGCTTGGGGCGACACCGGCCACCCGGCGGCGTGGGGCAGCCGTCCGGACGGTGCTCACCCGGCCCGCCGGCTCCACTTCCGATCATGCGCTGTCGCGACGTGCGCGTGCTTGTTACCGTCGGCGCCCAAGCGGGATCGGAAGGAGTACGGGCGTTGAACGGGGCGACGGCGTACCTGGTGGCGGCGGCGGGTTGTCTGATAGCGGTGGCGGGTGTGGTGGTGGCGGTGCTCGCGCTGCGGGCCGGGCGGCGGCGGACCGCCCGGGCGCCCGGAGCACCGGTACGCGACCCGTTCCGGAGCACCGACGACGACGCCGACGCGCTGCGGGGCGATCCACGCACCCTCAAGCCCGGCGACCTGGTGGAGATCCGGCACACCTCGTACGGAGTCCGGGGCACGCTCCGGTTCAGCGAGGGCGCCTGGGGCTGGACGGAGCACCTGCTCGACGACGCGCACGGCACCAGGCTCTGGCTCTCCGTCGAGGAGGACCCCGACCTGGAGCTGGTGCTCTGGACGGCGGTGCCGGAGACCGACGTCGCGCCGGGGCCGGTCGAGCTGGACTTCGGCGGCCGGCGGTACCGGCGGGACGAGTCGGGGCAGGCCAGGTTCACCGCGACCGGCAGCACCGGACTCGACCCGACCGGCACGGTCCGCTACTACGACTACGTGTCGGCCGACGGTTCCCCGCTCAGCTTCGAGGCGTACGGCGACAGCGAGCGCTGGGAGGTCGGTACGGGCGAGCGGCTGCACCGTGCCGAGGTGCTGATCTATCCACAGGCGACGGACGGGGCCGACGACCAGGCGACGGGGCGGGTCGGCTGAGCGATGCTGGTCACCCTGGACACCCCGTACGAGGACACCACCGCCGCCGAGCTGAGTCTCGCGCTCGACACGCCCGAACAGCCCGCGCTGCACCTGCTCGACCTGGGCCGGCTGGACGACCTGGGCCAGCCCGGTACGCGGCTCCAACTCCGGCTGCTCGGCGCCTCCCATCAGGTGGTGCTCGACCGCCCCGCCGGCGGCCTGATCGAGACGGTCGCCTGCCTGCCCGGTCGGCGGCCCGAACTGCCGGCCACGCTGGCCGACCCGGGCACCGGTTACCGGTTCACGGCCCGGGTGCTGCGGTTGACCGGGGCACAGATGTCGGCCCGGACGGCCCGGCTGCGGCGAGAGCTTGCCGACGACCCGTACGCCCTGGTCGGGGTCTTCCCCGGCGGCCCGGACGCGATCACCGCGCTGCGGCTGGTGCACGGTGCCGGCGGGAGCGGGGCCGGGGGTGGCGGGGACGGCGAGATCGGCTGGCACACCTGGCACGCGTACCCGCAGAGCGGCGAACTGGTCGAGACGGAAACGGTGGTGACGGCGGTATGAAGTACCGTGGCTGGTTCGTGGTCGGCGGCGCGTTCGCGCTGGTGGGCGCCCTGCTCGCCGTCTTCGCCATCTTCCACGGCAACTTCTCGCCGCGCGGCTACGTACAGGACCGGTACGCCCGGTCGGCGGCCCAGGACATCGGCGGGGACGCGACCGCGTACCGGTCGGACAAGGCGCCGAGCGCCGTCGCCGACGAACTCACCAACGCCTGGCAGCCGGCCGACCGGTACGTCGACGCCAGCGGCGTCTATCTGCGCTACGACGAGGACTCGGTGGTGATCCTGCCGCTGGCCGGCGGTTCGCTGATCCTGCTCGAACGCGTGGTCACCGCCTATCCACGCTATTCCAGCACGGTCGGCAACGCCTGGGGCTGGGGGCGCGGCAGCACGGTCCGCGGCGGCGGCCCCGGCGCCGGCAAGTAACACCCGCACCCAGCCTCCGGCCCCGCACCGGCAAGCTACTCCGCCCAGCCCCGAACCTGCTTCGCCCACCCCCTGACGTCTCCGCGCATTCCCGGACGCACCCCCGATCCCCTCATCCCCCGGAGCCTGATGTGTTGACCACCCTCGCCACCGACCTGCTGGCCACCCTCGCCTACGGGGTGGTCGGGCTCGTGCTGATGGCCGTCGGCTACCTGCTGGTCGACATGGCCACCCCCGGCCGGCTGCACGAGCTGATCTGGGTCGACCGCAACCGCAACGCCGCACTGCTGCTCTCCTCGAACCTGGCCGGCGTGGGCATCATCGTGACCACCGCGATCGTGGTCAGCCACGACGACTTCGTCGAGGGGATCGTGAGCTGTGCCGCGTACGGGCTGCTGGGGCTGATCATCATGGCCGGGGCGTTCCTGCTGCTCGACCTGGCCACCCCGGGACAGCTCGGCGAGATCCTGGTCGACCCGGAGCCGCACCCGGCGGTCTGGGTGTCGGCCGTGGTGCATCTGGCCACGGGTGCCGTGATCGCGGCGGCGATCAGTTGATGGCCGTCGGCGGAAACGGGAGCAGCGGCCAGCGCGGGAACGGGAGCAGCACGCAGCGCGGGAACGGAGGCCGCGCGCAGCGCGGGAACGCGCCCCGGGCCGCCGCCGAGCGGGCGACGGCGGCCAAGGGTACCGCCAGGCGACTCAAGATCATCCTGGGTGTCGTGCTGAGCCTGGTCTTCGCGGGGTTCATCGTCTTCGGGGCACTGATGCCCGACGACGAGAGCACCCTGGTGCCGCCGCCCACACCCGCCGAGCGGACCGACACCGTCACGCTGCTCCAGCGGGCGCACTCCACCCAGCAGGTCTGCTACGGCTGGCGGCTGCGTACCGGCGGAGCGGCCTTCGACACCACACCGGTCAGCGTCGGCTCCAACCTCGGCGACAGCGTCGCGGTGGACAGCGATCCGGCCCGCTGCCCCCGGTGGGTGGAGGTCGACGCGGTGGTCTGGTACACCTCGGCGAGCAGCGAGTCGAGCGACAGCGCCTCCTACCGGGTCAGCAGCTCTCCCGACCTGGCCCAGATCGACTTCGACCGGGGACTGGCCCGGCTCGGCGTAGACGCCGACCAGTTCGTCGACGATCCCGGCTGGGCGGTCTGCCAGGCGGCGGTGCTGCTGCCGCTGCTGGTCTCGGAGACCGGTGCCGGCTCGGCGACCCGGGCACCGGTCGCGCCGGCCGCCGGGGCGGCACCGCCGGAGCTGCCCGATCCCGGGAACGACTTCTGGCGCAACCGCTGGCCCCTCCTGCTCGGCGCCGTCGGCGTCCTGCTGCTCACTGTCCTCTTCCTGGCGATCGGCAGGTACGAGCGGCGGCACCAGCGGCCCGAACCGGTCGGGTCCGGCACCGGGCCGACCGGGGACGCGGTCGGCGTACCCGAGAAGGGCGGTCGCAGCCGGTGACCGTCACCTCCGCCGACCGGACGGCACCCGACGGTTCGCCCGCCGCCGGACCGCCGGACGCGGCCGGGCCCGGTCCGGCGTCGGCCGCGCCGGCCGGCGGCCCGCGACGGCGCGCGGCCCGAGCCGCTGTGCTCGGCGCGGTCTTCGTCTGCGCCGCCTGCGGACTGGTCTACGAGCTGGCCCTGGTGGCGCTGGGCAGCTACCTGATCGGGGACACCGTCGGTCAGGCGTCGATCGTGCTCGGCGTGATGGTCTTCGCGATGGGCATCGGCGCGCTGGTCGCCAAGCCGTTCCAGCACCGGGCCGCTGCCGCGTTCGCGGTCGTCGAACTCGCCCTCGCCCTGTTCGGCGGGCTCTCGGTGCTCGGGCTCTACGCCGCCTTCGCCTGGCTCGACCTCTACGCCCCGGCCCTGGTCGCCACCGCACTGCTGCTCGGCCTGCTGATCGGGGCGGAGATCCCGCTGCTGATGGTGCTGCTGCAACGGATCCGGGCGCAGTCCGCCGGCAGCGCGGTGGCCGACCTGTTCGCCGCCGACTACGTCGGGGCACTGCTCGGCGGTCTCGCCTTCCCGTTCCTGCTGATGCCGTTCTTCGGCCAGCTCCGCGGGGTACTGGTGGTCGGGGTGGTGAACGCGCTGGCCGGGTTGGCGCTGGTCGGCACCGTGTTCCGGCGCGAGCTGACCGCCCGGGTCCGACTCGCGCTGACCGCCGGCACCGTGGTGGTCGGGCTCGTCCTCGGGTACGCCTACCTCACCGCCGCCGACTTCGAGGTGACCGCCCGCCAGCAGCTCTTCCGGGACCCGGTGGTGCACGCCGAGCGCAGCCGGTACCAGGAGATCGTGCTGACCCGGTCGGTGCCGCTGGTCTCGCAGGGCGTCACCGACCTGCGGCTCTACCTCAACGGGGACCTCCAGTTCAGCTCGGTCGACGAGTACCGCTACCACGAGGCGCTGGTGCATCCGGTGCTGCACGGCACCCGGGGCTCCGTACTGGTGCTCGGCGGCGGCGACGGACTGGCCGTACGGGAACTGCTGCGCTATCCCGACGTCGACTCGGTGACCGTGGTGGAACTGGACCCGGCGGTGGTCCGGCTGGCCCGGACCGAGCCGCAACTGCGGGCACTGAACGGGAACGCCTTCGCCGACCCCCGGGTCCGGCTGGTCAACACCGACGCCTTCGGCTGGCTGCGCGACCGGCCGGGCCGGTTCGACGCGGTGGTGGTGGACCTGCCGGACCCGGACGAGACGGCGACGGCAAAGCTCTACTCGGTGGAGTTCTACTCGCTGCTCCGGGCGGTGGTCGCCGACCGGGGGCGGGTGGTGGTGCAGGCCGGCTCGCCGTACTTCGCGCCCCGCTCGTACTGGTGCGTCGACGCGTCGCTGCGGTCGGCCGGGTTCACGACCGTGCCGTACCACGTCGACGTGCCGTCCTTCGGCGACTGGGGTTTCCTGCTCGCCGCCCCCGGACCGGCCGCGCCGGAGCTGGGCCTGCCGGCCGACGTACCGGCGCTGCGTTACCTGGACGCCGGCACGCTTCGGGCGGCCACGAACTTCCCGCCGGACCGGCACCGGCTGGACCTGCCCCCGTCGACGCTGCTGCACCCCCGGGTACTGGAGTACGCCCGCGCCGAGTGGCGCCGCTACTGAGCCGGCGACCCGAACTCAGACCAGCGCGCCGACCACGGTGGTGGCCCGATCCTCGTGCTGCGCGTACGCGTCGGGGAACGCCGAGATCTGCACCGCCTGGGCGGCGCCGGTGATGCTCATGTCCTGCCAGCCGGGGATCTGGAGCAGGGCGGCGTAGAACTGCTCGGCCGCGTACGCCGGGCGCATCAGGTCCGCGACGGTGCCCCAGCCGGAGCTGGGCCGCTGCTGGAACAGCCCGACCGAGTCGTGGTCGTAGCCGACACCCTGGTTGGGGTAGTCGAGCGATTCCGGCAGCACCCCGCTGGCCAGGTTGTAGAGGTTGCTCTCCTGCATCGCGGTGGCGATCGCCACCACCAGTCCCCGGCGCGGGATGTCCATCTTGAGCCCGACCTGGACGATGGTGTGCGCGTTGTCCATCTGCGCCTGAGTGAGCCCGGCGACCGGGACCGGCCGGGTCGGCTTCTTCTTCACCTTGGCGACCTTGGTGCGGGCCACGGTCGGTCGGGTGGTCGGCGTGGCGGTGGGGGTGGCGCTCGGGGTCGGGGGCGGGGTCGTCGGTGCCGGGGCACGCTCGGTGGCCCGGGACGCCGGCTGGCGTTCGGCGCTGGCGGCGCGCTCGGCGATCAGGTTGGTCGGTGCCGGATCGGTCGGCGTGGTCGCCGCCCGGGAGTCGGCGAAGACCACCGCGCCGAGGCAGCACGCCACGGCGGCGACCGAACCGACCCGGACCGGGCCCGACGAGAGCAGCGCGCGGGTCCGGCGTAGCCGGCGCGGGGCCGCGGCCCGGTGACGCCCGGTTACCTGGTCGGTGGAGTCGCTATCGACCGAACGGTCAGCCTGCGCTCCGGTGTCCTGTCCTGGATCAGCTTGTTCCCTGTGATGCACCCGCCGAGGTTAGGTAACGGGGAGCTGAATGGGGCGGGTCGGATGGGTGGCCTGCGCCACACTTTTGCCTGGTCAACCGGGCAGTCGTCGGCACCGGCGGGCGACCGGACCAGGACCGGACAGATGAGGCATGTCCGTCTTGTCGCTTGGGGTGGGTCGGCCGGGGACGGTTGGCGGTCCACTCCGGCATCGGCGCCGAAGATCACCCGACTCCGTCGTTCGGTCCAGCGCCGACGGCCCGGTCGGACCCGTCCGGACCTGGTCCGAACGGTCGCGTCGCCCGGCTCGGCCGTCGCCGACCGACCTTGGCCGCCGGTGTTCCCGCAGGCCGGTGTTCCCGCAGGCCGGTGGTCCCTGGCGGCCGGGGTTCCCGGGGTTGGGTGGTCCCGTGTGGCCCGGTGTTCCTGTGCCGGACCGGCGTGTCTGCCGACCGGTGTGCCTGGGGCGTCGGTGCTCTCGTGCGGCCGGGCGCCGTTGGTCGTCGGCGGGTCCGGCCCGGATCGGCTCCGTTACGATGCTCTCGGTGGCGGACAGCAAGATCAACCCGGCGGACGGCGGGCCGGCGGGGCGGGGGCGTCGCCGCGGCACGCTGATCCTGGTCGCGGCTGCCCTGCTGACCGCACTGATGGCCGGCCACCGGCTGATCCCCAACGTGCGGGGCCTCGGCAGCCTGGTGGACAGCGGCGCTCCCTTCCTCGGGCTCGGCGTTCCGCTGCTGGTGCTGGCCGCCGCGCTACGTCGGTCCCGGATCGCACTCGCCGGGGCGCTGGTGCCGGCCGTCCTCTGGGCGGTGCTGTTCGGCACCGCCTGGCTGCCCGCCGGTGGTGGCGGATCGGCGCAGCTGCGGGTGGCCAGCCAGAACCTGCGGGCCGGCAACCCTGACCCGGCGGGCACGGTGACCCGGCTGGCCGACACCGAGGCCGATCTGATCGGGTTGCAGGAGGTCTCCGGCGACACCCGGGCGCCGGTGGCGGGCGCGCTGGCCGAGCGGTACCCGCACCGGGCGGGCGTCTCCACGGTCGCGCTCTGGAGCAGGTTCCCGATCCGGGAGGAGCAGGGCGTGGACACCGGGCTGGCCTGGACCCGGGCCCTCCGGGCCGTGGTGGCCGCCCCCGGTGGGGACGTGGTGGTCTACGTCGTCCATCTCGGCTCGGCCCGGGCCGGGGACACCGGCACCCGGGACCGCACCGTGGCCGCGCTCGCCGGCCAGATCCGGCAGGACCCGGCCGAGCGGCTGATCGTGCTCGGCGACCTCAACACCGCCACCACGGACCGGATGATCGAACCCCTGACCGAGCTGCTGCACGACGCCCAGGCGGACGCCGGTCGAGGGCCGGGCTTCACCTGGCCGGCCGCGCTTCCGCTGACTCGACCCGACCACGTGCTCTACCGAGGGCTCACCGTGGCGTACGCCGGGGTGGTCCGGACCCCGGCCAGCGACCACCGGGCGGTGACCGCCGGCTTCCGGTAGTCCCCGCCCGGCGACCCCGCTTGGTCAGAAATAGGCTTCGCAGGAAGCGGCGATTCTCCGGCGCGGCCCGTTCCGCGGTCGTCCGGCAGCGGTTCGGGCAACCGGCCGGGCTCGGCGCCCGTGAAGCGCGGCCCCGGTGACGGCTCGGTGCCGGCGGTGTTCAGCGTCCGCGAGGGGCGGCCGGGCTGACGGTGTGGTGCCGGTCGGGCTCAGCGCCCGCGTGGCTCGGCCGGGCTGACGGTGAGGGTGTGCCGGCCGCCGTCGCTGGAGAACGGCCAGAGCCGGTCGGCGTACCGGGCCAGGTCGGTGAGCTGGTCCCGGTTCAGGCCCACCGAGGCGATGCTGGCCCGTACCTCGGCCCGGTAGAGCCCGTCCGCGTCCCTGGCCAGCCGGGCCCGGGCCCGTACCTGCACGGTGTGCGCCTCGTCGGTGATCCCGGTCGCCGCCTCCACCGCCGCGTGGTGCAGGCAGGAGGCGAACGCCGCCGCGAGCAGTTGCTCGGGGGCGAGCCCGGTGCAGTGCGGCGCCAACGGCGAGGCCAGGGTGGTGGAGAGTTCGCCGTCGTCGGTACGCAGCCGACCTCCCTCGGCCGTCGCGGTGGCCTCGTGCACCCAGGCGTCCGATTCCGGCATCCCGCACCCCCCGTGTGGCTCCCTGGCCGGGCTACCCGGCACGGTCGCCGGGAAACCAGCGGCCCGACCGCCCCACGCGGAGCAGCCCGACCGCCCCGCAGGGAGCAGCCCGACACCTTCGTCGGGAGCAGCCCGGCCGCTCCGATCGTCAAGATCACGTCAAGAAGAGGACCGGCGGCGTAGCCGGACCGTCAGAACCGGCCACCTTGCCCCCGCCTGCGCGTTTACATGGCTCGGGCGGCCGAGAACGGTCGCCTGGACGTGCGTGCTGGAGAGGACGTTCGGTGATCGACGTCGTGTTCGTGCTGCTGACGCTGGGGCTCTTCGCGGCCCTGGCCCTTCTCGCCCGGGCGGTGGAGCGGCTGTGAGCGCAGTCAACCTTCTCGGCCTGGTGCTCTCGGCCGGGCTGGCCGTCTTCCTGTTGTTCGCCCTCCTGTTCCCGGAGCGTTTCTAGATGAGTACGACGACCGCGGGGATTCTCTTCCTCGCCTCGCTCGCCGTGGTGCTGGTGGCGGTCTACAAGCCCTTCGGCGACTACCTGTACCGGGTGGTCTCCGGTACCCGGCACTCCCGGGTGGAGCGGGGCATCTACCGACTGATCGGCGTCGACGCGAAGGCCGAGCAGTCCTGGGGCACGTACGCGCGCGGCGTACTGGCGTTCTCCCTGCTCTCCCTGCTGTTCCTGTACGCCTTCCTGCGCGTGCAGGACAAGCTGTGGCTCTCGCTGGGCTTCGATCCGGTGACCGACCACGTCGCCTGGAACACCGCCGTCAGCTTCGTGACGAACACGAACTGGCAGGCCTACTCGGGTGAGTCGACCATGGGGCACCTGGTGCAGATGGCCGGGCTGGCCGTACAGAACTTCGTCTCCGCCTCGGTCGGCGTCGCGGTGGCGGTGGCACTGGTCCGGGGCTTCGCCCGGAGCCGGACCGACCAACTCGGCAACTTCTGGGTCGACCTGGTCCGGATCACCCTGCGGGTCCTGCTGCCGATCGCGGTACTCGGCACGATCGTGCTGATGGTCGGCGGGGTGGTGCAGAACCTCTCCGGCGGCACCGACGTGACCACGATCGCCGGCGGCGGCCAGACCGTCACCGGCGGCCCGGTCGCCTCGCAAGAGGTGATCAAGGAGCTGGGCACCAACGGCGGAGGCTTCTACAACGCCAACAGCGCGCACCCGTTCGAGAACCCGGCCACCTGGACCAACTGGTTCGAGCTGTTCCTGATCCTGCTGATCCCGTTCAGCCTGCCCCGGGTCTTCGGCCGGATGGTCGGGCAGAACCGGCAGGGCTACGCGATCGTCGCGGTGATGACGATCCTGGCGGTCGTCAGCATCACCCTGACCAACGTCTTCGAGCTGACCGGCGACGGTACGGTGCCGCAGGCGGTCGGGGCGGCGATGGAGGGCAAGGAGGCCCGGTTCGGGGTCTCCAACTCGGCCTCCTTCGCCGCGATCACCACGCTCACCTCGACCGGTGCGGTGAACTCGTTCCACGACTCGTTCACCCCGCTGGGCGGGATGATGCCGTTGGTCAACATGATGCTCGGCGAGGTCGCGCCGGGCGGTGTCGGCGCCGGCCTGTACGGCATGCTGATCCTCGCGGTGATCACGGTCTTCGTGGCCGGCCTGATGGTGGGGCGCACCCCGGAGTACGTCGGCAAGAAGATCGGTGCCCGGGAGATCAAGTTCGCCTCGCTGTACTTCCTGATCACGCCGATGCTGGTGCTGATCGGCACGGCGGCGGCCTTCGCCACCGGCAACAACGCCACCGCCCTGAACGTCGGTCCGCACGGCCTCTCCGAGGTGCTGTACGCCTTCACCTCGGCGAGCAACAACAACGGCTCGGCGTTCGCCGGCATCACGGTCAACACGCCGTGGTGGGACACCGCGCTCGGGCTCTGCATGCTGCTCGGCCGGTTCCTGCCGATCATCTTCGTGCTCGGCCTGGCCGGCTCGCTGGCCCGACAGAAGCCGGTACCCGCCTCGGACGGCACGCTGCCGACGCACCGGCCGCTCTTCGTCGGGATGCTGGCCGGCGTGACGGTGGTGCTGGTGGCGCTGACCTTTCTGCCGGCGCTGGCGCTCGGCCCGCTGGCCGAAGGGTTGTGAGCCCGATGGAAGTCCTGAATGACCCGGTGGGAGTCCCGAACGTCCCGATGAGAGTCCTGAACGACATGGTGAGGAAAGGGAAGATGACTGTCAGCCCGGTGGTGCCCGCCCCCTCTGGTGGGCTGCCGTCCTCCGGCCCCGCGAGCGGTGGCCGGGTCGGCGGTGGGCTGTTGGACCCCCGGCAGTTGCTCCGCTCGTTGCCGGATGCGGCCCGCAAGCTGAACCCGGCAACGCTCTGGCGCAACCCGGTGATGTTGATCGTGGAGGTCGGCGCGGTCTTCACCACCGCGCTGGCCATTGCCGACCCGACCGGCTTCGGCTGGGCGATCACCGTCTGGCTCTGGTTGACGGTGCTCTTCGCCAACCTGGCCGAGGCGGTCGCCGAGGGCCGGGGCAAGGCGCAGGCGGCGACGCTGCGGCAGGCCAAGCGGGACACCGTCGCCACCCGGCTGACCGGCTGGTCGCCCGGGACCAAACCGGGCGCGTACCGGGACGAGGCGGTCGCCGCCACCGAGTTGCGGCACGGCGACGTCGTACTGGTCGAGGCGGGGCAGATCATCCCCGGCGACGGTGACGTCGTCGAGGGGATCGCCAGCGTGGACGAGTCGGCGATCACCGGCGAGTCCGCCCCGGTGATCCGGGAGTCCGGCGGTGACCGCAGCGCCGTCACCGGGGGCACGAAGGTGCTCTCCGACCGGATCGTCGTACGCATCACCCAGCAGCCGGGGCAGAGCTTCATCGACCGGATGATCGGCCTGGTGGAGGGCGCGAACCGGCAGAAGACCCCGAACGAGATCGCGCTGAACATCCTGCTCGCGGCGCTGACGGTGATCTTCCTGATGGCGGTGGTGACGCTCCAGCCGTTGGCGATCTTCTCCAAGGGTTTCCAGGGCGCGGCGCCGGACACCGCGGCGATCAACGCGGACGGGGTCACCGGAATCGTGCTGGTCTCCCTGCTCGTCTGCCTGATCCCGACCACCATCGGCGCGCTGCTCTCGGCGATCGGCATCGCCGGGATGGACCGACTGGTTCAGCGGAACGTGCTGGCGATGAGTGGCCGGGCGGTCGAGGCTGCCGGTGACGTCAACACGCTGCTGCTGGACAAGACCGGCACCATCACCCTCGGCAACCGGCAGGCGGCGGAGTTCGTCCCGGTCGAGGGGGTCACCGCCGAGCAGGTCGCGGACGCGGCCCAACTCGCCAGCCTGGCCGACGAGACCCCGGAGGGGCGCTCGGTGGTGGTGCTGGCGAAGAACGCGTACGGGCTGCGGGAGCGGGAGCCGGGGCTGATCCCGCACGCCACCTGGGTGGCGTTCACCGCGCAGACCCGGATGTCCGGCGTCGATCTCACCCCGGACGCAGGAGTCGACGGCGGGACCAGCGGTCCGGCCAGGCAGGTCCGCAAGGGCGCGGCGGCGGCCGTGATGAAGTGGGTACGCGACAACGGCGGACATCCGACCGAGCAGGTCGGGGAGATCGTCGACGGGATCAGCGGCGGTGGGGGTACGCCGCTGGTGGTGGCCGAGCACGTGGCCGGCGAACCGGCCCGTGCCCTCGGGGTGATCCACCTGAAGGACGTGGTCAAGTCCGGGATGCGCGAGCGCTTCGACGAGATGCGTCGGATGGGCATCCGGACCGTGATGATCACCGGTGACAACCCGCGTACCGCGAAGGCGATCGCGGACGAGGCCGGGGTCGACGACTTCCTCGCCGAGGCGACCCCGGAGGACAAGCTCGCGCTGATCAAGCGGGAGCAGGAGGGCGGCCGGCTGGTCGCGATGACCGGTGACGGCACCAACGACGCGCCCGCGCTGGCCCAGGCCGACGTCGGGGTGGCGATGAACACCGGCACCACGGCGGCCAAAGAGGCCGGCAACATGGTCGACCTCGACTCCGACCCGACGAAACTGATCGAGATCGTGGAGATCGGCAAGCAGTTGCTGATCACCCGGGGCGCGTTGACCACGTTCTCGATCGCCAACGACATCGCCAAGTACTTCGCGATCATCCCGGCCATGTTCGCCGGGATCTATCCCAGCCTGGACGCGCTGAACATCATGCGGCTGTCCAGTCCCGAATCGGCGATCCTCTCGGCGGTGGTGTTCAACGCGATCATCATCGTGGTGCTGATCCCGCTCGCCCTGCGCGGTGTCCGGTACCGCCCGAGCAGCGCCAGCAAGCTGCTGACCCGCAACCTGTGGGTCTACGGCCTCGGCGGCATCGTCGCGCCGTTCGTCGGCATCAAGATTCTCGACCTACTCCTCTCGCTCGTCCCAGGGATCTCGTGATGCGTCTACCCACCTGGCTCGCCCAACACCTGGCCGCGTTCCGGGCCGTGCTGGTCTTCACCGCACTGCTCGGGCTGGCCTACCCACTGGTCATGGTCGGCGTCGGGCAACTGCCCGGCCTGCATGACCGGGCCGAGGGCTCGCTGGTCCGCAGCGCCGACGGAAATGTCGTCGGCAGCAGCCTGATCGGCCAGTCCTTCACCGATGGTGACGGCAACCCCGTGCCGCGCTACTTCCAGAGCCGCCCGTCGGCGGCCGGCGACGGCTACGACCCGACCGCCACCGCCGCCAGCAACCTGGGGCCGGAGAGCGTCGAGGACACCCTGCCGGTGCCCGGCGCGGTCGACGCCGGGGGAAACCCGGACGAGGGTACCCAGAGCCTGCTCACCCAGGTCTGCGCCCGCAGCAAAACGGCCGGCGAACTCGACGGGGTGGACGGCCGGCGGCCGTTCTGCACCACCGACGGGGTCGGCGCGGTGCTGCGGGTCTTCCACCGCGACGGCCTGACCGGTCCGGTGACCCGGGCGGTCAGCGTCAACCAGCCCTGCCCGGCGACCCCGTTCGTCGGCACCTTCGGCGGGGTGCCGGTGGAGTGTGCCGTCCCCGGGCAGGACTACTCCGGCGGACTGGTCACCCCGGTCCGGGGCGACGCACCCGCCGAGCCGGCGGTACCCGCCGACGCGGTCACCGCCAGCGGCAGCGGCCTCGACCCGCACATCAGCCCGGCGTACGCGAAGATCCAGGTGACCCGGGTCGCCCGGGAGCGGCACACCACCCCGGACCAGGTACGCCGGCTGGTCGAGGAGCACACCGCCGGACGGGATCTCGGCTTCCTCGGCGAGCCCCGGGTCAACGTGCTGGAACTCAACCTCGCCCTGGACCGCCAGTTCCCGGTCGGCGGCTGATCCGCACCGGGCGGCTCCGAGAGATAAGGCAGGATCGGCAGCGTGGCACGCGGGCAACTGCGCATCTACCTCGGGGCCGCCCCGGGCGTCGGCAAGACGTACGCGATGTTGGAGGAGGCGCACCGCCGGGCGGCGCGCGGTACGGACGTGGTCGTGGGTCTGGTCGAGACCCACGGCCGCCGGCACACCGCGGCCATGCTCGGCGACCTGCCGGCGATCCCCCGCCGGACGCTCCGCTACCGGGACAGCGACTTCACCGAGCTGGACGTCGACGCGGTGCTGGCCCGCCGGCCCGAGGTCGCGGTGGTGGACGAACTCGCCCACACCAACGTGCCCGGTTCACGCAACGGCAAGCGCTGGCAGGACATCCAGGAGCTGCTGGACGCCGGGATCGACGTGCTCTCGACGGTCAACGTCCAACACCTGGAGTCGCTCAACGACGTCGTGGAGCAGATCACCGGGGTCGCCCAGCGGGAGACCGTGCCCGACGGCGTCGTACGCGGCGCCGAGCAGGTCGAACTGGTCGACATGACGCCGGAGGCACTGCGTCGACGGATGGCGCACGGCAACATCTACCATCCGGACAAGGTCGACGCGGCGCTGGCCAACTACTTCCGGATCGGCAACCTCACCGCGCTGCGCGAACTGGCGCTGCTCTGGCTCGCCGACAAGGTCGAGGACCAGCTCGACCGGTACCGGGCCGACCAGGGCATCTCGGCCCCGTGGGAGACCAGGGAACGAGTGGTGGTCGGGCTCACCGGCGGGCCGGAGGGGGACACGCTGATCCGCCGGGCGGCCCGGATCGCCGCCCGGGGCAGGGGCGCCGAGCTGATGGCGATCCACGTGGCCCGCAGCGACGGGCTGCTCGGCGCCGACCCGGGCACCCTGGACCGGCAGCGGTCCCTGGTGGAGCGGCTGGGCGGCAGCTACCACCAGGCGATCGGCGCCGACATCCCGACCGCGCTGCTCGACTTCGCCCGAGGGGTCAACGCGACCCAGATCGTGCTCGGGGCCAGCCGCCGGGGCCGGTTCGCCCAGATCCTCTCCCGGGGCGTCGGCGCCACCACCACCGCGTTCTCCGGGCCGATCGACGTGCACCTGGTCACCCACGAGCGGGCCGGACGGGGCCGGCTGACGGCGCCGCCGGCCGCGCTGTCCCGGCGGCGCCGGCTGAGTGGGCTCGGACTGACCGTGCTCGGCATCCCGCTGCTGACGTACCTGCTCTGGCTGCTCGCCGACGAGCTGTCGCTCACCAGCGACCTGCTGCTCTTCCTCGCCGCCGTGGTCGGGATCGCCCTGGTCGGCGGCTGGTGGCCGGCGCTGCTCGCCGCCGTACTCAGCTCGCTGCTGATCAACTTCTTCTTCACCCCGCCGATCCGGCGGTTCACCATCGCCGAGACCGAGAACCTGCTGGCGCTGGTGGTCTTCCTGCTGGTCGCCGCCGCCGTCAGCGGAGTGGTGGACCTGGCCGCCCGGCGTACCCGGGAGGCGGCTCGGGCCAGCGCCGAGGCCCAGTTGCTCGGCGCGGTCGCCGGCAGCGTCGTACGCGGTGCCCGGCCGTTGACGGCGCTGCTGGAACGGCTGCGGGAGACGTTCGGACTCGGCTCGGTGACCCTGCTGGAACTCCTGCCGGAGGCAGGGGAGCGGCCGGACCGGCAACGCGACCCGCGCGCCTGGCGGGTCGCCGCCAACGTCGGCGCGCAGCCGTGCCACACCCCGGCCGCCGGGGACGTCGAGGTAGGCGTCGACGAGGAACTGCGGCTGGTGCTGCGCGGCCGGGTACTGCCGGCGGCCGACCGGCGCATCGTCGAGGCGTTCGCCGCGCAGGCCGCCGTGGCGCTCCGGCAGGAACGGCTGGCCGAGGAGGCGGCTGCCGCCAGGCCGATCGCCGAGGCGGACCGGCTGCGTACCGCGCTGCTGGCGGCGGTCAGCCACGACCTGCGTACCCCGCTCGCGTCGGCGAAGGCGGCGGTGACCAGCCTGCGCAGCGCCGACGTCGAGTTCGACGACACCGATCGGGACGAGTTGCTGGCCACTGCCGAGGAGTCGCTGGACCGGCTCACCCGACTGGTGGCGAACCTGCTGGACATGAGCCGGCTCCAGGCCGGGGCGCTGGGGCTGCGGCCGGCCCTGCTCGGGTTGGAGGACGTGGTGCCGTCGGCCCTGGACGAGCTGGGCGAGCCGGCCCGGCAGGTCCGGGTCAGCCTGCCCGCGCACCTGCCGGCGGTCCGTTCCGACCCCGGCCTGCTGGAACGGGTCCTGGTCAACCTGGTCGCCAACGCGCTCCGGTTCAGCCCGCCGGACCGACCGCCGGCGATCACCGCCAGCGAACACGGCGGGTTCGTGGAGCTGCGGGTGGTGGACCAGGGCCCGGGACTGCCGCGTGACCAGTGGGAGCGGGCCTTCCTGCCGTTCCAGC
The DNA here is from genome assembly GCF_016862915.1 of Plantactinospora endophytica. Lineage (GTDB taxonomy): Bacteria > Actinomycetota > Actinomycetes > Mycobacteriales > Micromonosporaceae > Plantactinospora > Plantactinospora endophytica. The sequence continues at coordinate 48,772 of NZ_BONW01000010.1, forward strand.
GGCAGGGCGACCGGGGCAACCACGCCGGCATCGGGCTCGGGTTGGCGCTGTCCCGTGGGCTGGCCGAGGCGATGGGTGGCAACCTGGAACCGGAGGAGACTCCGGGCGGCGGGCTGACCATGGTGCTGCGGCTGCCCGTGGCGGACGAGGAGGATGCCGGGTGACCCGGGTACTGGTGGTCGACGACGAACCGCAGATCCTCCGCGCCCTGCGGATCAACCTGAAGGCCCGACGGTACGACGTCGAGGTGGCCGGGGACGGCGCTGCCGCCCTGCGGCTGGCGGCCAGCCACCGCCCCGACATCGTGGTGCTCGACCTCGGCCTGCCGGACATGGACGGGGTGCAGGTGATCCGGGGGCTGCGCGGCTGGACCAACGTGCCGATCATCGTGCTGTCCGGCCGGGCCGGCAGCCAGGACAAGGTGGCGGCGCTGGACGCCGGAGCCGACGACTACGTCACCAAGCCGTTCGGGGTGGACGAGCTGCTGGCCCGGGTACGCGCGGTGACCCGGCGGGCCGCCGGGGCGGGGGAGGAGGTGCCGGCGGTGGAGATCGGCCGGCACACCGTGGACCTCGGCGCGCACGCGGTGCGTACCGGCGACGGTGCCGAGGTGCGGCTCACCCCGACCGAATGGCACCTGCTGGAGATCCTGGTACGCCACCCGGGCCGGCTGGTCAGCCAGCGTCAACTGCTGCACGACGTGTGGGGACCGCAGTACCAGTCGGAGACGAACTACCTGCGGCAGTACATGGCCCAGTTGCGCCGGAAACTGGAGGACGATCCGGCTCGCCCTCGGCACCTGCTCACCGAGCCGGGCATGGGCTACCGCTTCCAGCCGTGACGCCCACCGGGGCGGTTGCCGCCGGTGACGATTGCCAGTGGCCGCTCCGGCGAGGTCTGCCAGGCACCGGCAGGTACATCGGCGTCGGGCGGTGTCCAGGCGAAGTCTGCCTCGCGGACTGTCGAGCTGCCCCGCCTGTGCACCCACCAGTCGGTGAGTTGGCGCTTATCGAATGCTGGCATGCAGATCGTCCGGGCCGCTCTCCATACCCCAACTGATCAGCGACTTGGCGTAGGCCCGGTTGATGTCGGGATCCCGATCGGCGACGTACGGGGCGGTGGGGTGGTACCCAAGGGAACGGAAGAGCTGGACAGCGGACTTGTTGCGCACGCCCGTCTCCAGGATGGCCTGACGTGCCCCGCGCTGAAACCCGTGCTGTTCGAGCGACGTCAGGATGATCCGCCCGATGCCGAGTCCGCGCGCGTCCGAAAGTGTGTAGAGCTTCTTGATTTCGATGACGCCGGTCGGCTGCTCACACCAGCGATAACCCCCACAGCCGGCGGGGGTGCCTTGGTGGTAGGCGACGACGAAGATGCCCCGGGGATGGGTGTACTCGATCGGATCCGCCTCGATTGGATCCGCGAATCCGTAGCGATCGACTTGCTCCTGGTAAAAGGCCATCAACAGTCGAACCGTGTCCGGATGGTCGTAGGTGTGCTCAACCACCTCGATGTCGTCGATCTTCTGAATCGGCGGCTGCGGTCGATGAGACCTCATCGTCATGCACGTGATAATGCCTCATCGAGCTGCGGAAGGAACTCGGCGACGAGGCGGGATCGTGTTCGGCGGGCCAGGGCGGGGCGTAGGGAGCGTAGGTACGTACGGCCACGCGGCGACTGGACCCGAGCGAGCAGTCCGACAGCGGTCCGCATCGCATCGACCGCTGCGGGGAGGTCTCTGTTCAGCAGGTAGGCCCGCGCGAGGAAGGTCGTGTGCAGCAGCGCCGAGCGCGGATAGGCGGTTACCGGTGCCGCCGTCCCTGCTGCTGCGAGCGAGCCGACCGCGCCGCTGAGCGTGTCAATCGCCTCACCAAGTAGGCGTTTCCTGTTGGATGTGGCTTGCTCCGCGAGAGCGACGAGCCCTTGGCCGGCTTCCGCCGCGAGTTGCTCGGGGGCGAGGTAATAGAGGAAGGCGGGGGCGTCGGATCGCTGACGTTCGACCAGCAACCGCATCGCCTCTTCGGAACTGCGCCGAAAACGGGCCAGGTCGCCGTCCGCTGCGGCAGCGGTGGCTTCGCGGCCGAGTAGGCGAGCGTGCAGGATCCGGTCGCCTCTGCCGGACTCGCGTTCGGCGGCCTCGGCGAGTAGGAGCGCCTGACTGCCGTGGTCGGCGAAGGTGGACACGTAACTGAGCATGCCGATGGCGTTGGCGGCACGGTCAGCCGCCTGAACGGCGCGGCAGACGCCGATGCTGAGCAGAAGATAGCGCTCGGCGGGGCCGTAACGCCCGGAATCGAACTGGAGCCAGCCGAGTAACTGTGCGAGGTCGGCGACGATGGTAAGCAGTCGGCGGCCGATCTTCGGTTCGTAGTTGGCGTATTGAAAGAGGTCGAGCACGCTCCGGAACTCTGCGGTGACGTACCGCAAGCTCAGGGCTCCGCCGCCATGCCGGTCATCGAGGCGCCGCAGTGCGGTGACGTGCGTGGAGATGAGTTCAACCTGTTCGGGCAGGACGCGCTCACGGCCCAATTGGTCGCGGGAGGTGAAGGCCACGTTGCGGAGCTGGTCGAGCACTGCCATCGTCAGATCCGGGCCGGAGGAGCCGACGAACCGCGTCTGAGATGTCGTGGCGGTGGCGCTGAGGTCGTTGAGGTGGCCGACCAGATCGTCAAGACAGGAGATGCTGTCGAGGCTGTCGGCCGCACCGCGAACTGCATCACCGGCGCCTTCCCGTCCTGGCCAGAGCTGGGTGGCCGACACGGCGAAGCCGAGCTGTTCGGACAGCACGGCCGCCGCCAGGTCGGGGATTGGCGGACGGGGCCGGAAGCCTCGCCGCACCCAGGGGTACGCCGCTGTCGGGTCGAGCCGGTACTTGTCGCGGCCCTGAAGCGACAGACGGCTATTGATCGCGGCCACCAGTTGGCGTGGTCCCCACTCGGCGAGCCGCAGGGCGTCCGCGAGGGATATCGGCGTCTGGACCATTGGCACCTCCCGCTGTCGCCTCCCAACCGCACCGTAGCCGTCCCCTCTCGCCGCGCCTACCTGGAATAACGGTGGACGGCCAAGTTCACGGAATTCACGCAATGGTCACCGATGTTCCCACTGTTCACGACATCGTTGCCGGTCGACCAACTGCGGCCGCTGATGTACTTAGCCGTGAGCAGGCATCGAACGACGGCGCATTCGTCCGAACTCGCCGGCGCAACGATGTGCACCTCGGCGCTGACCAGCCGGCGGGTCACAGGGGTGGCAGGTCGAATGGTGTTCGACAACCGCTGGGGCTGCGTCCGCCAAAAGGAGTAGGGATGAGTGACCACGAACCAACCGTCCCCGGATGGGCATGTGACACATGCGGGGCCGACTGGCCGTGCGTGACCCGGCGCAAGGAGCTGAGCGCCGAGTTTGCCGGTGCCTACACGGCAAAGGTGCTCTATCTCGCGTGTCTGCTGATGGAGGCAGCCGAGGATCTACCCCACGTGCCTGCCGGGTGGCTGCACAACCGGTTTGTCGGCTGGACGAACGATGTTGGCGACCCTCCGCCATTCACCTCGGTACAGATCCTGGTCGAGAGCTACAGGCTGGCCAACGAGCACAGTCCCGACGCTGAGGGTAGGTGTCCTGTCTGCGGTGACCTGGCGGACTGCTGGGTACGCATCAATCCCGACGGACCGGGCTTCCTGATTCCGGTGCCCTGATGCGCGAGCCACCCCGACCCGGCGACCTGGTGCGAGTGGACGGGGCGGCGAGTGTGCAATTCGCCGGCCCACGCGCCCTGTGGATCCGAGTGACCAACGTCAGTCAGAAGCCCACCTACCACGGATGGTGTTGGTTGACCGGGTACGTGCTCGACCGAACCGGCGAAGCGATCGTGAGACGCGAGATCTTCGTACAACTCGCGGGGCTACGCCCGGCGCCTGGGCCGAGCGGTCCGCTATCCCGGTCAGGCTATGCAGCGGCAGGCGGGGTGCCAGTCTGGACCAGACCATCGGAGTGGTCAGCGCGGCCACCCTGGCGTAGCCGGGCCGAGGGTCCGTGATGGAAGCCGATCAGCTCAAGCCGCCGTCCGCAGCAGCTCGTACTGCCGCGTCGTGCGCGCCCTGATCCTCGGATGCAGCGCCAGGGCATCACCGCAGCCAAACAGTGCGGCGTTACTCCGGCTGCAAACCCGCCCTCACACGAGCTGGTGGAGCAGTTGCGCGAGCGTGCCACCGCTGGCGAGCGGGAAGCCCGCACTTGCCCGGGAGTCCGGCGTCAGCCGCGAGACGGTCTACAACTACCTGCGCCCGGCGGTCGCCACCGGCCGGCCTCGGGCGCCATCCGATGTCGAGGCTTGCTGTCGGTGGTGCCCTCCTGGCGTTGACCTCTGCTAGTCGCAGAACCGCCACTGGGTGCTGGTGGTGCCGTAGATTCCTCCGCCGTAGATGGCTTCGATGGATCCCGTCCACCTGATGCAGGTGTTGGCGGCATCGCCGCTGACCGCCGCGTAGTGGGCGTAGTTTCCTTCGTCCCGAAGGGTGCTCATGCCCTGACGCTCAAGCACGGCCTCCGTGTAACTGGCGACGCCGTCTGCCCGGCCAACCCTGAGGGTGACCACGCAGTTTTCCTGGTAGCTGTTGCTCCACAGCACGTAGACCTCGCCCAGCGGCATGTTGTTTCCGTCGTCCCAAAGATCTGACCTGATGAGCTGCGTGTAGGCACCGTTCGACCAACCGCAGCCCTGCGCCGAAACGACGGCTTCGCGCAGGGTGTGGGCCGAGGCGGGCGAGGCCACCAACGTGATCGAGCCGAGAACAAGGGCCAGGGTCAGACTGAGACGCGCGAGTAGGCGCCGGTAGGTCCGAGACATCGCAGATCCTCTCTGGTACCGCTACATCCACTCCGGCAGGAACCATCCCGGTACGCGGGGCGCTCGTCCGGCCGAGCCGCCCTGAAGGACGGAGATCGCCGGATGGACGTGGGTCGAATCCCCCGCCGACCTGATTCCAGTATGCGTGCGCCACGCGTACCTGGTCCTTGACGGAGCACCCTTCGGTTTCGTGACACAGATGTCTGCCGAGCCCGCTGCCAGTGGTCGCCGACGGCCGGGCAGGCGACGACGATCAGCTCCCTGTTCCGCGTTCGCCGTCCGAGCGACCCGTCTGTGGGCGCCAGGGCGCCTGCTTCGGCGAGCGCGGTGGCCCCACGACGTCGGTGAGCATGCCGGCGGGAACTGCCGCGTTCAGATCTGTGTCTGCGGGCTGGGGTAGAGCCAGTGGCGTTGACGCCGGTCGGGCTGGAGCTCCGCCGGCTGAGGTGTCGGCGCCTCGCGGCGCCGGAGTACGCACCACCAAGGCCAGCCCGACCAGTACGACGGCACCGGCCACGATCTCCGTCCACGTGATCGGCTCGTCGAGCAGCAGCGCGGCGGCGGCCAGCCCGAAGATCGGCACCAGCAGGCTGAACGGGGCGACCCGGGCCACCGAGTACGTGCCGATCAGCCGGTTCCAGATGCCCCAGCCGACCAGCGTCGACAGGTACCCGACGTAGCCGACCGCCAGCACCGCGCTCCAGGACATCCCGGTGATCGCGTCGAAGACGACCCGTGGCCCGTCCACCACCCCGGCCAGCCCGAGCAGCGGCAGCGGCGGTACCAGGCTGGACCAGACCAGCAGCGACAGTGGCCGGGTCTCGCCGCTGGCCCGGACCACCACGTTCGCCAGCGCCCAGCTCACGGCGGCGACCAGGGTGAGCGCGAAGCCGATCGCGGTGGCGTGCCCGCCCACACCGACCGCCAGCAGGGCGATCCCGGCCGACCCGACGAGTACCCCGGCGAGCTGCGTACCGCCGGGGCGCTCGCCGAGGAAGGCCGTGGCCAGCATCACCGAGACCAGCGCCTGGGTCTGCAACACCAGCGAGGCGAGTCCGGGCGGCATCCCGGCGTCGATGGCGACGAACAGGATGCCGAACTTGCAGACGCCGAGGATGATCCCGTAGCCGAGTACGTAGCGGAACCGGGCGGTCGGGCGGGGTACCAGGAAGACCAGCGGCAATGCGGCGGCGACGAACCGCAGCGCGGTCAGCACCAGCGGCGGCAGGTCGCGGAGGCCGACCTCGATGACGACGAAGTTGATCCCCCAGAGGGCGGCGACCAGTACCGCCTGCATGCGGTGCGGAAATCTCATGCCGACCACGCTGCCGGCCAGCACGGTTAAGGTCCAGTTCAGGATTCTTAACCAGCGTTGTAGCGTGGCTACATGGATCTGGACGTCCGGCGGCTGCGGGTACTGCACGAGGTGGCGTTGCGCGGCGGGGTGACCGCTGCCGCCGCAGCGTTGCACGTCACCCCGTCGGCGGTCTCCCAGCAGCTCGCCCAGCTCGCCCGGGAGGCCGGCTATCCACTGGTCGAGCGCTCCGGCCGGGGCGTGGTGCTGACGTCGGCCGGGCAGGTGCTCGCGGTGCACGCCGAGCGGATCCTCGGCGCCGTCGAGCAGGCGGTCACCGGGCTGGCCGTCGCGCACCGGCGGGTCGCCGGGACCGTCCGGGTCGGCTCGTTCCCGTCCGCCGCCGGAGCCCTGGTCGCGCCGGCCGCCGCCCGGGCGATGGCCGCGCACCCCGACCTCGACGTACGGGTGAGCGAGGCCGAGGACGAGCAGAGCCGGCTGGACCTGCGCTCGGCCGTACTCGACATCGCGGTCCTCCAGGAGTACGACCACGTGCCCGGGATCGCCACCGCCGAACTGGACCGGCACCCGATCGCCACCGACCCGATGCACCTGATCACCCCGTCCGGCTGGGGTCGGCACACCGGGCGGCTCGGCGACCTCGCCGACGTGCCCTGGGTGGCCAGTGCCGCGTACACCCCGTGCGGCCGGTCCACCCTGCACGCCTGCCACCTGGCCGGTTTCGAGCCCGACATCCGGCATCGGGCGATCGACTTCGCGCTCACCCTGGACCTGGTGGCGGCCGGGCTCGGCGCCGCACTCGTACCCGGGATGGCGCTGCGGAACGTGCCGGCCGGGGTACACGTCGAGCCGCTGGTCCGGCCGGTCACCGGTCGCCGGATCTTCGCGGTGACCCGTCCGCGCGGCGACGGCCCCGTCCATCCGGCCATCGCCGCCGTCCTCGACGCGCTGGCCCAGGTACGCCCACCCGCCGGCACCCAGACCACCCGGCTCGCGGCCGGCGTGGCGGCGGCGATGCGGTAGCCGGCCGATCTGTCGGTGCCGGATGTGATGATGGCCGGCGTGATCGTCGTCTTCGAGGCCGAGCTGTGGATCTGGGAAGCCCGTCGCGACGAGAGTTGGACGTTCGTGAGCCTGCCGGTCGACGCGTCCGAGGAGATCCGCGAGCTGACCGCCGGCCGGCGCCGGGGCTTCGGCTCGCTCCGCGTGCGGGTCACCCTGCGCGGCAGCGGGTGGTCGACCTCCATCTTCCCGGACAGCGCGCGCGGCTGCTTCGTGCTGCCGGTCAAGCGCGCCGTCCGCCGGGCCGAAGGGCTCGACGTCGGTGACGTCGCCACCGTCACCGTCGAACTCCTCGACCTCTGACAGTGAAGATGTAGGAGCGGGTCACCCGAGGGTCTGACCCGACCTCTGACGGTCGGCTGGACACGACCGGCGGATGCGGCCGGCTGTGGGCGACCGGCGGACACGGCCGGTTGAGGGCGACTGGCGGATAGCGGACAGTCTGCTGCCGAAACGGCCGGCTGGCCGCACGGGCATGGATGCCTATCATCGGGTCCATGCCGCCGGTCGCGATGGTCGCCGTGGAACAGGCTCCCACGGTCACCGACTGGATGGAGGGCGTCGGCGCCCTGGTCACCGCGCTCTTCGCACTCACCGCGATCGCCGTCTCGGTGGCACTCGGCCGGCAGGACCGTCGCCGCGCCCAGCAGCAACTGCACGAGGAACAGCGGCGGCACGAACAGGTGCTGCAACACGAGCGGCAGCGCTTCGCGGACGAGCGGGAGGCGGCCGAGGCGCGGCTGCGGACCGAGCACCAGCGGCTGGCCGAAGAGACCCGACGGCAGTTCCACCTCCAGACCCTGCAACGGGTCGTCGACGCGTACGCCCAGCTCGGCACCGCCCCCGTCGACGGCCATCCGGCGCTCGGCCGGCTCCAGGTGGATCTGCGGGCTCTGCCGGACGACGCGGTGAGCCTGCTGCGCTTCCAGTACGGCATCGCCGACAACTCCGCCGCGCGTAGCAAGCGGGCCGGTATTGCGCAGGCCCGGTCCGCCGAGATCCGCCGTCCCGTACCGGCCGACTGGATCTTCGCGGAGCTGGCCGACGACGCGCTGCGGCTGCTGCACGGGACCGGTGCCTGAGGTGGGCGCCCCGGCACCACCCGGCCGGCGACTCCTGGCGGTGCTGGCCGGCCCGGTGCCCGCCCCGAGCCTCGCCGAGCTGGTCCAGGTGCTGACCGGCGACTTCGGATACCGGCACGAACTGCCGCACCTGGCCGGCGTCAGCGGCCCGGAGGCCGTACCGGAGCTGGAGCGTTGGCTCGCGGGCCCGGCGGCCGACGACGATGGCGTGCCGACGAACGCGCTGGTCTACTGGGCCGGCGTGCCGGCCCGGAACGTGCCGCTCGCCGACCTCGCCTCGGCGGTCTCGCGCGGCGGGCTGGCCAACTGCCTGCTGATCGTCGACGCCTGGCGCGAGCCGGGGGAGGACGGGCCGGCCGTCCCGACGGAGGCGGCGCGGCCACCGTCGAGGACCTGGACGGCGATGTTCGTCCGGTCGCCGGAGGAGGTCGCCCGGCATCCGCTGGCGCACGCCCTCGTCGCGGAGTTGCGGGACGTTCGGCACGGTTCGGTGACCCAGCCGGAACTCGACCTCCGGTCGCTGCTGGCCGGGGCGGGGCGCAGCATCGGCGAGACGCCGCAGGTCGTCGACGGGCTCGCGGTGCGGGCCGCGCTGCTGCCCAATCCACGCCACCGGCCCGACGTGCCGCCCGGGCTGGACATCGCCACCCAGCGCCGGCTGCTCAGCCGCGCGGACCTGGCCGGACACTGGGGACCCCGGGCCCGGGGAATCGAGACGGAGGCCGAGCGGGGCTGGCACTTCACCGGCCGTACCCGGGCGCTGCGCGAGCTGACCGGCTGGCTGGAGGCGGCGGATGCCGATCCGCGGATGCGGGTGGTGACCGGTGGCCCAGGCTCCGGCAAGTCCTCGGTACTGGCCCGGATCGTCACGTTCGCCGATCCGGAGTACCGGGCCGGCATTCCCGCCGCCGAGGTGCCGTCCGACGGGACCGTGCCGGCGGCGGGCAGCATCGACGTCGCGGTGCACGCCCGGGCCAGGTCGGTCCGCGACCTGGTCGCGGCGATCGGCGAAGCCCTGGGGGTACCCGCGGCGGAGCCGTCGATCTTCGTCAACGAACTCGTGGCCGGCCGGCCACGGGCGACCATCGTGGTGGACGCGCTCGACGAGGCGGAGGATCCCCGACAGGTGGCCCGGACACTGCTGGCGCCGTTGGCGGCGGCGCGGGTACCCGGGCTGCGGCTGCTCGTCGGGACCCGCCGCGAACTGCTGCCGGCGCTGGGGGCGGCGAAGCGGGTGCTGGACCTGGACGATCCCGGCTACATCGAGGTGGCCGACGTCGAGGAGTACACCTACAAGCTGCTCGTCGCGGACGAGGGGCCGTACCGGGCGCGGCCCCGGATCGCGCGGCAGGTGGCGACCGCCGTCGCCGTACGGGCGGTGCCGAACTTCCTGGTGGCGCGGATCGTGGCCCGCACCCTGGCAGAGTCGGACGAGTTGGTCGACGTACGGCGGCGCGACTGGCGGGTCCGCTTCCCCGACACCGTCGGCGACGCCCTCGACATGTACCTGGAACGCTTCGGTGCCGACGAGGAGCGGGTACGCGACCTGCTGACCCCGCTCGCCTACGCCTGGGGGGAGGGGCTGCCCTGGGAGGACGTCTGGGCGCGGTCGGCGTCCGCACTCTCCGGGCGCGTATACACGGACCATGACGTGGTGTGGCTGCTGGCCCGCGCCGGGGCGTACGTCGTGGAGACCGCCGAGGACGGCAGGTCCGTGTACCGCCTCTTCCACCAGGCGCTCGCCGACCACCTGCGCGCGGCGGGCCGGGCGGCGGCGGCACACGGGCACCTGGCCCGGTCGCTGGTCGCCGGGAGTCCCACCGTCGCCGGGTCGGGGCGTACCGACTGGGTGCGGGCGCATCCGTACGTCCGGCGGTACCTGGCCCAGCACGCCGCCCGCGCCGGGCTGCTCGACGAACTGGTGACCGACCCGCTGTTCCTGGTCGCGGCGGCGCCGGACGAACTCGTCGGCGTGCTGGACACGGTCCAAACGGACGCCGCCGCCCGGCCGGCCCGGATCTACGGCCAGGCCGCGCACCGGCTGAGCTGGGAGGGGTACGGCGGCAACGCGGCGATCCTCGAACTGCTCGCCCAGGCCGAGCGGGAGCCCGATCTGGCCAGCGCGTTCCGGCTGCTGAACCTGCGGCAGCCGTGGACGGTGCCGTGGGCGTGGTGGACCCCGAGTCACCGCTACCGGCTGGTGGGCCGGCACGACGGCGCGGTGCGGGCGCTGGCGCTGACCGAGATCGACGACCGGCCGACGGCGGTGACCGGCGGTGCCGACGGCACGGTCCGGCGCTGGGACTGCCTGGCCGGCACCCTGCTGGACGAGCCGCTGTCCGGCCATGCCGGGCCGGTGACGGCGGTGCTGGTGGTCGACGCCGACGGCGAACGGTTGATCGTCTCCGGCGACGCGACCGGGGTGATCCGGCGGTGGAGTCTGCTGGACGGCACCCCGGCCGGTCTGCCGGTCACCGCCCACACCGGTTCGGTCAACGCGCTGACCGTCGACGGCGACGGGACCGGCCTCCTCTCGGCGGGCGCGGACGGCACCGTGCGGCGGTGGCGGCTGCTCGACGGTGCTCCGGCCGGCGACGTGGTCGAGGTACCCGGTGGGCCGGTCACCGCCCTGACGGTGACGGGTGCCGGCGAGGACGCCGTGCTCGTGACGGCCGGTGTGGACGGTGCCGTCCGGCGCTGGCGGCTCTCCGACGGCACCCCGGCCGGGCCGGCGCTGCCCGGTCACCGGGGCGCGGTGACCTGCCTCGCCAGCGCGGGACTGCCGGCCGGTGACGTCGTGCTCTCGGGCGGTACCGACTGGAACGTGCGTAGCTGGGACCTGGCGGATGAGTCCTCCGTCGAGATGTCGGGTCGGCACGACGACGTCATCCTGGACATCTGCCTGGCGACCGTCCGGGGCACCCCGTGGCTCGCCACCGCCAGCTCCGACAACACCCTGTTGCTGGGGCGCTTCGACGACGAGGAGGGCGGCGGATTCCGGCTCTCGCACGACAGCGCCGTCACCGCCGTGGTGATCCTCGAACACCAGGACGCTCCGGCGGTGGTCACCGCGAGCGCCGACTCCACGGTCCGGTTCTGGACGGTGGACGACGGCGACGGCGGTGACGGCCTGGCGGACAACCCGTACGCGACCTCTACTGTGGACGTCGGGTTCCGGGACGGCCGTCCGCTGCTGGCCACCGGCCACAAGGACGGTGCGGTCAGGGTCTGGGACGCCGACACCGGGCTGCGGATCGGCGTCGACGGCGGCGTCGGGCACGGCGACTGGATCAACGAGCTGATGGTGGTGCCCACGCTGTCCGGCGGCGTCGTGCTCTCCGCCGGTGGCGACGGCACGGTACGCGAGTGGGCGCTCGCCGACGGGCGGCACCGGCGCGTCTGCCTGACCCGGGAGAACGGCACCTGGATCAACTCGGTGGCGACGTACCAGGACGGGGAGCGTACCGTCGCGGCGGCCGGCGACTACGACGGTCTGGTGCACCGCTGGGACGTCGAGACCGGCGAGCCGGTGGCCGCGCCGTTCCAGGCCAACGAGGGTTCGGTGGCAACCGTCGCCGCCATCGGCGGGGTGCTGCTCACGGCCGGCAACGACGGTGTGATCCGGCGCTGGGACCCGCGTACCGCCCAGCGCCTCACGCCACAGCTCACCGGCCACGCCTCCGCCGCGTGGTGCGTGGCGGTGGGTGTCCACCGTGGACGCCACATCGCGGTCTCCGGCGACGGCGACGGCGCGATCCGGGCCTGGGACGTGCGGGCCGGCACCGTTCTGGGGCACATCCCGGCCGCGCACGACGGCGTCGTGTACGGGCTGGCCTTCGGCACCCTGGCGGGGCGGCCCCGGATCGTCTCCGGCGGGGCGGACGGCATCCTCAAGGTGTGGCGCTTCCCGGACCGGCTCGACCTCGCGGTACGCCTCGGCAGCGGCATCATGAGCGTGGCCCTCGCCGGGCCGGACCAACTCGTCGCCGCCACCTGGCGCGGCACCGTCGCCTTCCGGCTGCTGCCCGGCGGCTAGGGCTGTCTCGTGGATCTCCACCGATATCCACGAGACAGCCCTAGCCGGTCGTGCCGGCGCCACCTCGGCGACGCCGGCCGAGGGGTCCGGATCAGCGCCGTTCCGCGCCCTCGGACAGCTTCCGCGTCGGATCGAGCGGCAGGTGGATTCTGATCTCCACCCCGCCGGTCCGGCCTGGGGTGTTCGAAACCTCGCCGTGGTGCGCGACGGCGATGGCGCGGACGATGGACAGGCCGAGCCCGAGCCCGTTGTCGGCGCCGGTGCGTGCGGCGACGCCTCTGACGAAGGGCTCGAACAGTTCGTCCAGCTCGTCCGGCGCGATCGGCGGACCGGTGTTGGCCACCTGGAGATACGCCCGCTCCCGGGTCGTGCCGGTAACCAGGCTGACGTGGCCTCCGGCGTGGTTGTGCCGGATCGCGTTGTCGAGGAGGTTGCCGACCATGCGGTCCAGCAGGGCCGGTTCCCCGTTGGTCGGCGCGGGGTGCAGGTCCGTCCGCACGGTGATGCGGTGAGCCTCCGCCTGCGTACGCAACGCGTCGAGGCTCTCGCCCACGACGTGCGCGAGGTCGATCGCCGACCGTCTGGTGGGTCCGGCCTGGCTGCGGGCGAGGGTGAGCAACCCGTCGAGGGTGCGCTGGCTGCGCTCGACCGCGGTACTGATGTCGGCGGCCATCGCGAGCAGTTCGTCGGTGTCGGGTCGGCCGTCGAGGGTGACATCGATGGCGGTACGCATGGTGGTCAGCGGGGTCCGCAACTCGTGAGCGGCGTTGGCGACGAACATTCGTTGGCTGTGCAGGAGCCGGTCCCGGTCGGCGATGCCCGACTGGATGCGGTCGAGCATCGCGTTGACGGTCTCCGCCAGCGCGGCGAGTTCGTCCGCCGGGGCGGCGATCGGTACTCGCTCGGACAGGTTCTCCGCCGAGAGCCGCCGGGCGGTCGCCGAGATGCTGCGGATCGGTCGCAGCGTCCGCCCGGCCACCAGCCAACCCAGCACGGTGGCCAGTCCGGTGACGACCGCGAGCGCGACCGTCGACTGGGTCAGCAGTTCGGCCAGGGTCTCCGCGTGGACCTGCCCGGCCACGGCGGGAGAGACGTCCACCGGTAGCCGGGTGGGCGCGGCGGACGGGTCCGTCCTGAGCAGGATCCAGCGGTCGGCCAGGCTGCGTCGTACCAGGACGTAGGTCAGCGCGGTCAGCATGACCCCGGTGGCGAGCACGATAGCGGTGTGCAGCAGCGCCAGCCGGCTACGGGCGGAGAGCCGGACCGTCATGGGCCGATCCGGTAACCGGCGCCGGTGACGGTATGGATGACAGCCGGCTCGCCGAGCTTGCGGCGCAGCGTGCCGACCGTGATCCGGACCGCGTTGGTGAACGGGTCGGCGTGTTCGTCCCACACCTTGTCCAGCAGCGTTTCCGCGCTCACCACGTCACCGTCGGCGGCGAGGAGTTGCGCGAGCACGCCGAACTCCTTCGGCGTCAGGTGCAGCGGCCGGCCCCCGCGCTCCGCCACGCGCCGGGCGGGGACGAGCCGGATGTCGGCGGCGTGCAGGATCGGCGGCCGGGCCGGGGCGCTGCGGCGTACCAGCGTGTGTACCCGGGCGACCAGTTCGGAGAACGCGAACGGTTTGCCCAGGTAGTCGTCGGCGCCGAGGGTGAGCCCGTCGACGCGGTCCTCGACCGCTCCCGAGGCGGTGAGCATGAGGATGCGGGTGGTGCCCCGCTCCGCCACCCGTCGACAGACCGTGTCACCGTGCACCACGGGAAGGTCGCGGTCCAACACCATCACGTCGTACGGGACGACCTCGCACTTGTCCAACGCGGTCCGGCCGTCGCCGGCGACGTCGACGACGAAGCCCTGCCTGCGCAGCCCGGCGGCGATGTACCCGGCCAGCGGCTGCTCGTCCTCGACCAGGAGCACTCGCACCGGACCAGTGTCCCAGCGACCGTATATGGACCACGTATGGCCCACACCGACGCCCGGCCACCGCCGTGCTGGTCGTGCCGCCCGGACCAGAACGTCGGCCCGGCCGGCACGGGCACCGCCCGGTGGCACGTCAGGCGGGACGCGAGAGGTAGAACCGCATGCCGGAGAAGTCGAAGGTGATCGTGTACGGCTTGAAGAAGGCGTGGGTGAAGTTGGCGACCGGATCGAAGCCCAGCCGCTCGTACGCGGCGGGACTGGTGCGGGCGACGCTGTAGGCGCCGTTGGCGACCCCCGTGCCGAGTCGCGCCTCCTCCGGATAGCAGGGATAGGCGGGGATCCGGTTGACCGCGATCGGGCGGTCGTAGTCCACCCGCACCCGCAGCCGCCTCGCGGTCGCCTCGGTCATGGCGAGGCAGTTTCCGGCCGCGCCGCCGGTGTCCATGCAGACCACCCGGGGGCCGTGGCCGTTGACCCTGCCGAGGGTGAACGGGAAGTGGTCACCCGCCAACCACAGCGGCAGGGGTGTGACACCGGCGAGGCTGGCCTCATGCCGGAAGGAGTCGAGCTGTGTCGCGGTCTTCCGGCGCAGCACCAGCGCCTGGTTCGCATAGTCCAGGGTTGTCAGGAAGTGGTAGAAGATGTGCGTCCCGATGACGCCGGCCGGCTGCGGGTCACCGAGTTGGGTGGGCTTGTCGATGTCCGCCCAGTGGACGGGGAAGTTACGCAGCTCGATGTCGCCCAGCCGGAACGAGTCCAGCACACCGAAGTACATGGTGACGGTCTGGCCACCGGCCTGTCCCCGGCCGGTCGAGACCGCACGCAGGCCGGCCTCCTCGGCTGCCTCCATCGACAGGCTCAGCGACGTTGCGCCGGTGTCGTACATGAACCGTTTCGGCGCGCCGCCGCTCACCGACGCCTCGACCAGCGGCATCGGATCCATGGCGACGAACGGCAGCCGCGTGGCGTCCGCACCGTGCACCTGGTACGGCGTTCCCGTCACCGCCTCGAGCTGCCTCGCGTACGGCTCGTTGCCCTGAGCCCGCAGCACCGGCACCGCGCGGGCGAACTGGTCCTGCCGCACGTAGCAGTCGGCCAGCAGTTGCCTGGCGAACTGGTCGTCGGGGGCCAGCTCGACCGCCCGGCCGAGGAAGCTTTCGGACTCGCCGAAACGGTTGGACAGCAGGGCGATGTAACCGCGCCGAGCGGTCGCGTGGGCGTTGGTCGGGTCGGTGCGCAGGATTCCTGCGTAGCCCTGGTCGGCCTCGGCGAACCGACCCGCCCTGAACAACTCGTCAGGGTCGCCGCCGGCCCGCGCGGAACTGCTCGCGCCCACCGCCGGAAGCACCGCTGCGGCACCGGCGACCAGGCCGGCCCGCCGGATGAGAGTACGCCGCTTCCAGCCGCCGACTGCGCGCTGATCTGCCATCACAAGCCCTTCGTGGTTCGTCGCCGAGGTGACCCTGCGGCCGGTGCGCACCTCCGCCCACACCGCCGGCCGCCGCCAGTTCTACCGATCAGGACCGATCGGCGACCGATCACGGGACCGTAGGAAACCGATATGCCGGAGCCCTCGTTCCGTCCGTCAGCGTCGAACTCGTCGATCTCTGAACGGCTGTCGGCGACGGGCTCCGTTCGTCGGCGCCGGACAGGGCACGAGTGGCTCGACACCGCGTTGCAGGTGTTCGTCGCAAACGACGATCTCGACGTGCGGCGGTGCATCCTGCCGGGACTGAGCCTGAGGGTGGAGCGATATCCTGAGGAACTGCGCCCGATGGTCGAGGAGGCCGTCCGCATCGCCCGTACCTCCGACGACTACCTCCGGCACCGCGTCGAACACCAGGTCTGACCAGATCCCGACGCGGTGACGTGGTTGCGCCACGGTTCGGTGCCGGCGGTCGGTCGGCGACGCAACTCACCGCATCGCGTAGAACCAACTGCTCTCGTAGTCGCGGTCGACGGTCTCCTGCGACTGGGCGATGGTGTCGAGCCCGGTCAACTGGGCTGCCGTGAAGCCGGTGCGCCGCAGGATCTGCCGGACCTCGTCGATTGCCGGGTTCGGTGTCCCCAATGCCTCCCGTTCGGCGTCGGTCCCGGTGCACAGCCAGACGGTGAAGTAGTCGAAGTTGGGAAAGGCGGCAATGTACTCGATCCGCTCGACGCCACGATCGGCGAAATGCGCGAGGAGTTCCACCTGGGCCAGGGTGAGCAGATGCCACCTCGGGTCTTCCGAACTCATCCGTTCCTCCGATCAGGATGGTCGAGGACCGTGCCGGTGGGGCACCGCTGCGCTCCACCGCCCCGGGTGGCCGGTGGCCGGGGTCATGACCGACCGCCGGCCGGGATCGGGACCGACTCCCGGAGCAGGACGGCGAGGTCCGGCCAGGTATCGGTGACCGTCGCCCAGTCCGGCACGTCCCCGGCCGGCGGCCGGTCGTCGATACCGCCGCCGAACAGGTAGCGGTGCGGGACCGCCTCCAGATACGCCAGTACGTCGAGCCGGTCGTCGACGAAGTGCGTGATGCCGAGCCGCTCGCACACCGGAGCCTTGTCCCGGCGTTCCCGCACGAAGTGCAGGTTGCCGGCGGGGATGCCGGTCCGGGCGAAGAAGTCGTGGTGGGCCAGCCAGGCGCGGGTGTTCGTGGCCACCTTCGGGCCGGCCTTGGAGACCAGGTGCACCCGGCCGGCGAACGGTTCGGCGGTGAGCGCGGTCAGGGCCTCGAAGACTCCCGGCACCGCCGGGGTGCGCAACGGCTGGCCGCCGAAGAACGAGGTGTCCTCGTCCCGCCCGGCGAGGGTCACCAGCACACCGCCGACGTCGACCCCGAGCGTCGGCGGGCGGCTCCGACCCGGACCCCGGTACGGCCCGGGTTGCCCACCCGGTCGGCGCTGCCCGACCCGCTGCCGTGCCACGTCGACCTCCGACCCGCAGTTCCTGGAACTGTCCAGCGCCTCGCCCGTCCGGTCAGACCGCCCGGGAAACGTCGACCCGGTGCCGGGAGGCCCACAGCCCAACCCGACCGAGGTTCTCCGCGTGCCCAAGGCTAGTGCTGCGGATCAAGCCGATTACGCCGCCGGCAGGTCCATGTCCAGGTCGAGGCCGAGCCAGCCGGCCAGGTCCCTGATCTCCCGGGTCACCGCAGCCGTCGTCGACCTCGAGCAGGGTCAACCGGCGTACGACGTCGAGCAGTGTCGCCGGCCGGTCCCGGTCCAGCAGTTGGGCCCGTACGGCGATCCCCGCGCGTCGCGTCGGGAGAGCCGGTGCACGCTCATCCGGCCCCGGCGAGGCGAGCCCCCCGCTGCGAGTTGCCCGGCCCAGGGGTTGCCCGGCCGGCGCTACCGCTGGCCGAGGAAGCGCTGGCCGGCGAGTTCGATCCGTTCGATCTCGGCCCGGAAGAAGGCGGTGATCTCGGCACACCGGTCGAGGTTCGTCGGGCCGCCCTCCCGACGGGGCAGGTCCGGGTACGGACTGCCGAGCACGAAGATGTTCTCGTCGTTGTACTGGTTGGCCGGCGCCGTGTAGTTGAACGAGCCGGCGATCACCACCGAGTCGTCGATCACCATCAGCTTGTGGTGCAGCTTGCCGAAGGCGGGGGACCGGATCGGGGCGTACAGCGCGATGTTGGCCCGGTCGAGGTCGTGGGTGGCGGCCCACTTCTGCACGCCCTGCCCGGGGTCCACCGCCCCGGTCACGGTACGCCCGGCGGCGGCCAGCGCGATCATCGCGTCGTCGATCCCGGACGAGCCGGAGAAGGTGAAGATGGCGAAGTCGACCCGCCCGGTCGCCTTCAGCATCTGCTTCATGATCTCCAGCTCCGGGGTGTGGTCCGGCGCGAACAGCACCCGCACCGGCACGCCCCCGACGTTGTACGCGTTCGGCACCCGGCCGTGTTCGCCGCGCCCGAACCGCCCCTGCCGGAGTTGGGCGAACTCGTCGGCGTACTCCTGGCAGATCCGGGTGTCGTGGAAGACGACCACGTGGTTCAGATTGCGGTGGCAGTCGGTACCGGTGAAGTTCGCCGAGCCGGAGAGCACCGCCGCCCGCCCGGCGGACCGCAGCCGGTAGTCCCGGACCACGAACTTCTGGTGGAAGATCGCCGGGTTGTAGTCGGCCTTGACGTCGACATTGCAGCGCAGCAGGGCGGCGACGATCCGCCGGTTCGGCTCCAGGCTGCGGCTGCCCGGCTCCGGGTCCCACTGGATCCGGTGTCGGGCGTCCGCCTCCGGCTCGCCGGGCCGGACGGTGACCCGGGGCAGCTTGGCGGTACGCAGGTAGTCCTGTTCCAGCACCATCCGGACGTCGACGCCCCGGAACCGGGCGTCCAGGATCGCCTGGGCGATCGGCTCCGAGTCGAGTTCCTGGACGGCGATGTCCAGGCTCTCCCGGGCGCCGCCGATGAAGTCGACCACGACCTGTTCGAGGTCGTCGGCCGCGCCGAGTTCCCGAGGCCCGACGTACGCCTCGATCTTCTTGCCGGCGAAGGTCGCCATGCCGGACAGGCTCGCACCCCGGGCCCGCCGGCGGTGTCGCCTCGGCTACAGACTCGGCCCGCCCCGGGCAGCCGTGCCCGTTCGGGTGGCACGCTGGGAGCCGTGTATCGGGAGCGGATGTCCGAGCTGGCCGGCGCCGTCGTCTGGACGGTCACCCGGACCGCCGACGCGGGCTCGGGCCGGGTCCTGCCGGACGGCTGCATGGACCTGATCTGGTCGAGCCGGTCCGGTCTGCTGGTGGCCGGCCCGGACACGGTCGCCCAGGTCGCCGCCGGGCCGGCCGGCGAGCGGTACGTGGGTCTGCGCCTTCCGCCCGGAGTCGGGCCGGCGGTGTTCGGGCTGCCGGCGCACGAACTACGGGATCAGCGGATCCCGCTCGGCGCGCTCTGGCCGGCGCCGGAGGTGGCCGCGCTGGCCGAGCGGGTGGCGCTGCACGACCGGCCGGGCCGGCTGCTGGAGTCGACCGCCGCCGACCGGCTCGCCGCCGGAGGTGGCCCGGACCCGATCGCCGCGCCGCTGGCCGCCGGGCTCGCCGCCGGCCGGGACGTCGCCGGTGCGGCCGACGCGCTCGGGCTCGGCGCCCGGCAACTGCACCGGCGCAGCCTGGTGCTGTTCGGGTACGGCCCAAAGACGCTGGCCCGGATCCTGCGGATGCGCCGCGCGCTGGCCCTGGCCCGATCCGGTACGCCGGCCGCCGAGGTCGCCGTCCGGACCGGGTACGCCGACCAGGCCCACCTGTCCCGCGAGGTCAGAAGCCTGGCCGGGGTACCACTGCGGCAGCTTGTCGACTCCTAGCCGGCGACCGGAACCCCTTCCAGTCGGGCTGCCGGCGTCTTTCCTAGCCGGTTGCCGACTCCAGCGGGGCGTACAGGTCGACGCCGTTGCCGTCCGGGTCGCGCAGCACCGCGTACCGCTGGCCCCAGGGCGTGTCCCACGGCTTGAGATGCCCCTGGTAGCCGGCGTCGGTCATCTCGGCGTACACGCTGTCGACCTCGGCCGGGTCGGCGCAGCGGAGGGCCAGGCTCATCTGCGAGCCGCCCGGCGGCGACCAGTCCGGCTCGAACGAGCGGACCGTCTCGACGGTGTCGAACATCAGGCGCACCCCGCCGGGCAGGGTGAACTCCACGTGCGGCTCGGTGTCGGCGCCGGCCGGGATGTCGAGTCCCACCTTCCGGTAGAACGCGAGAGATCGGGCCATGTCGGCCACGACCAGGCCGAATGCGTCTAGTCTCGGTGTCATTCGGCCAGCGTAGGAGCCGGTTCCGCCCGCGTCTTGAACGAATCGGACCTGCCGGCCCGGTGTTCCGGGTGCCGGTGCGGCCGGCGGATCATCGGCGTACGGTGTTCTTAACGGCATCCGACGTTTCGCTTTCCGCCACCTTGCCGGCGGGTTGCGGTTCGTCGGCGCGTTGCGTGCGTTCGGGTCGGGTCGTCCGGGAAGGCGACCGGGCACGGCGCTCTTTTTTCGGGTACGGGGGTAGACAGAAAGGGAGGTGGCCGGGAGATGAGAAGTCTGGCCTACCTGGATGCGGGATCGGGCAGCCTCATCGTGCAGGCCGTGGTCGGCGGCGTCGCCGGGGTCGCGGTGGCGGCGAAACTCTACTGGCGCAGGTTGACCAGCCGGTTCCGCAAGCAGCCCGCACAGCCCTCGCAAACGTCGAAGCAGGACTGAGGGCGGTCCACACCCGATGGTCGCACCACCTCCCGTCCCGGCAACGTCCACCACCACTCCCGCCTCCACTCCCGCCCCCCGAGTCGATCCCGGCTCCTTCCGCGACCCGGCGAACCGGGTCTTCCACGCCGACGGGCAGGTCTTCCGCGGCCTCGGTCCGCAGGGCGCCGAGGACTGGCGGGCGCTCGCCGGTACGGACTTCTTC
The DNA here is from genome assembly GCF_016862915.1 of Plantactinospora endophytica. Classification (GTDB taxonomy): domain Bacteria; phylum Actinomycetota; class Actinomycetes; order Mycobacteriales; family Micromonosporaceae; genus Plantactinospora; species Plantactinospora endophytica. The sequence continues at coordinate 69,401 of NZ_BONW01000010.1, forward strand.
GGCCGGCTGCTCGCCGAGGGCAAGGTCTGCGGCACCGAATTGGCCGACCCGGAAACGCTGCCGGCGAGCGTTGCCGGGCAGTGGACCACCGTCCTCCGGCACGAGCGCATCCCGTTCGTGTCGTACCCGTACGAGTGGTCGTTCGCGATGCTCCGGGACGCCGCCCTGCTGCACCTGGAGATCCTCCGTACCGCCGTACCGGCCGGGTTCACCACGAAGGACGGTTCGGCGTACAACCTCCAGTGGCGGGGCGCCGAGCCGGTCTTCATCGACATCGGTTCGTTCGAGCCGGCCCAGGACGGCGAGCCGTGGGCCGGCTACCGGCAGTTCTGCCAGACCCTGCTCTATCCGCTGCTGCTCCAGGCGCATCTCGGGCTGGACTTCCAGCCCTGGCTGCGGTCCCGGATCGACGGGATCGAGGCGGCGGCGCTGCGCCGGCTCTTCGGCGGCACCCGGCGGTTCCGGGCCGGGGTGCTCAAGCACGTCCACCTGCACGACGCGATCCAGTCCCGGTACGCCGGAGCCAGCACCGGCAGCGTCCGGGAGGAGTTGAAGGACGCCGGCTTCTCCCGGGAACTGGTGCTGGCCACGCTCCGGGCGCTCGACAAGCTGGTGCGCCGGCTCGACTGGCAGCCGCCGCCCAGCCACTGGTCCGGATACCAGGAGACCTGCACCTACTCGACGGCGGACCGGGAGGCCAAGGAGCGGTTCGTCACCGAGGCGCTGGCCGAGGGTGACCGGCCCCGGCTGGTACTCGACCTGGGCGCCAACGACGGCACGTACTCGCGGCTGGCCGCCCGGCACGCCGACTACGTCGTCGCGGTGGAGAGCGACCCGGCGGTGGTCGACCAGCTCTACCGGCGGCTGCGGTCCGACGGTGAGCGCCGGGTGCTGCCGCTGGTGATGGATCTGGCCGATCCGTCGCCGGGCGGTGGCTGGCGCGGGGTGGAACGCGGTTCCTTCGCGGCCCGCGCGGACGCGGACGCGGTGCTGGCGCTCGCCGTCATCCACCACCTCGCGATCGGGCGCAACGTCCCACTGCCGGAGATCGTCGACTGGCTGGTCGGGCCGCTGACGGCGGCCGGCTCCGGTGGCCGGCTGGTGGTCGAGTTCGTGCATCCCGACGACCCGATGGCGGTCCGGCTGCTGGCCAACAAGCCGGCCGGGCTCTTCCCCGACTACCGCCGGGAGGAGTTCGAGCGACTGCTCGGGCAGCGGTGCACCGTCGTCCGCCGGCTCGAACTGCCGTCCGGCACCCGCACCCTCTACCTCGGGACCCCGCGTGGCTGAACCCGGGACGTCGGGGCAGCAGCCGGCCGACCCGGACCGACCGGCGACGGCAAACCAGCCGGACGAGATGGAGCGACAAGCGGCGTCGGAGCCGTCAGGGGCGCCGGCCCGGCAGGACGAGGCGGATCGGCTGGCGGTGTTGGAGCCGTCAGTGACGCCCGACCGGCCGGACGAGGTGGATCGGCCGACGGTGTCGGAGCCGTCAGGAGCGGCGGCGGTTCGGCGGCCGGCGGGGCGGGTGGAGTTGCGGTCCCTGGTGGAGATCGTGGCGCTCTGCGGGCTCGTGATCACCCAACCGTTGCTCGACGTGACCGGCAAGAGTCCGGACTTCTTCCTCTTCCACGGTGCCGGCAGGCGGGAGATCCTGCTGCTGGTGGCGGCGTACACGGTGCTGCCGCCGCTGGCGCTGTGGGGGGCCGGTGCACTGGTCGGGCTGCTGGCCCGCCGGATCGCCGGCCCGGTCCGGGGCCGGTTGGTCCGGACGGTCCTGCACACGGTGACCCTGGGCCTGCTGCTCGCCGCGTTCGCCGTCCAGGTGGGCAAGCACCTCACCCCGGTACGCGGGGCGCCGCTGGCCGCGATCGCGCTGGCCGTCGGCGCCGCCGGGGCGTACGCCTACCGGCGCTGGCAGGTGACCGGCCAGGTGCTCCGGGTCGCCGCCGTCGGCCCACTGGTCTTCGTGCTGCTCTTCGTCTTCGCCTCACCGGCCTCGGCCGTGGTGCTGCCGGGGGAGCGGTCCGGGGCCGGTACGGGTGCCAGCCGGGGCGCCGCCACCCATCCGCCGGTGGTGATGCTGATTCTCGACGAGTTCCCGCTGGCCTCGCTGCTGGACGAGAAGGGCGTGATCGACGCCCGGCGCTATCCGAACTTCGCCCGGCTGGCCGGCGAGTCGACCTGGTACCGGAACGCGACCGGGGTGAGCGGCTACACCCCGTACGCGCTGCCGGCGATGTTGACCGGTCGGTATCCGGCCGAGCAGCAGGCGCCGCACCACTCGCGCTATCCCGACAACCTGTTCACGGCCTTTGCCGGCCCGTACCAGATCCGGGCGCAGGAGAGCATCACGCAGCTCTGCCCGCCGAAACTCTGTCCGGACCGGTCCGCCGGTTCGGCCCGGGGTGGCCTGCCGACGTTGCTGCGGGAGAGCGCCACCCTGCTGGAGCAGATCGTCTCGCCGTCCGAGACGGGGCAGCGCGACCCGGAGGACTCGTACCGGGAGATCACCCGCCGCGAGGCCGGCGACGCCGACGAGCCGCCGCCGCCGACCGATCCGCAGTTTCGCTGGGGCGCGTTGGACGAGAACCAGCCGGCCCGGTTCGCCGACTTCCTCGACACGCTCCGGCCGACGGTCCGGCCGACGCTGCACTTCCTGCACCTGCTGCTGCCGCACTCGCCGTGGAACTACCTGCCGTCCGGGATCCGGTACGGGTCGCCGGACGGGATGCCCAACGACGGCGACGGCTGGGTCGAGCTGGCCTACCAGCGGCACCTGCTGCAACTGGAGTACACCGACCGGCTGCTCGGCGAGACGCTGCGCCGGCTGGACGAGACCGGACTCTACGACGACGCGCTGGTCGTGCTCACCGCCGACCACGGCGTCAGTTTCACTCCGGGGGTGCAGGGGCGTGGGCTCGGTGCCGTCGAGCGGGCGCCCGGCGAGGTGCTCTGGGTGCCGCTGTTCGTGAAACGGCCGGGGCAGCGGGCCGGCGCGGTCGACGACCGGAACTGGGAGCACGTCGACCTGTTGCCGACCGTCGCCGACCTGGCCGGGGTCGAGGTGCCGTGGCGCACCGACGGCGCCTCGGCGCTGCGTACCACCCGGGCGCCGGGGGACAAGCACTACTACGACCAGCCGGGGCAGCCGCGTACGGTGCCCGCCGGCACCTTCGCCGAGCTGGTCGCGGGGCGGGCGAGACCGGTGTTGCCGGCACAGCCCCGACCGGAACTGATCGGGCGGGCCGTCGCCGAACTTCCGCTCGGTCCACCGGCAGGTCGGGTCACCGTGCAGAACCGGGCTGAGTTCGACCATATCGACCAGGCGGGTGGCCGACTGCCGGCACTGGTCTACGGCACCGTGCCCGACTCGGTGCGGAACGGGACCCTGCTCGCGGTGGCGGTCAACGGCCGGGTCGGTGCGGTGGCCCCGGTGGTGGCGCCGGACCCGGGCGGGCAGCGGTTCGGCGCCCTGGTGCCGGACGAGTCGCTCTTCGTGCCGGGCCGGAACACCGTCGACGTGTTCCAGGTCACCGAGGCCGGCCAACTGCGTCCGCTCGACGACTGACCCCAGATCCGGGCGACCGGCGTACCGCCCAGATCCGGGCGGTACGCCGCCGTCGTCCGGGGTAGGCCATCGGTGCAGGTCGGGCGGTCGGGCCGGGTCGACCGAGCGAACCTGCCGGTCCGGCCGGGAATCCGGCCCGGGACGGCGTCGACGGGTACGCCGGGCTCGGTGGGACCGGGCCGGGCGGGTGTCGGCGGGTGCCACCGGACGATCGGCCGGCGCACGTTTTGCGGCCGGAAACACCGTGGCTAGCAGGTTTCGGGCCGGGCGCAAACGTGTGACCAGCGTGATCCATCACTCACCGCCCGACCACGCAAGGTTCTCCGCTACCCTGCACGATTACCGTAAAAAGTGAAGGCAATTCAACGTAGATTCTGCCGGCGAAGCGAGGATCACATGACTGATGTCAAACTCGACCACCCGGGCGGCCAGCTGTCGATACCGGTCAAGCCCGCGGTCGACGGCCCAGCCGGCATCGCCACGGGCAACCTGTTGAAGGAGACGGGGTACGTCACCTACGACCCCGGTTTCGTCAACACCGCCGCCTGCTCCTCCGAGATCACCTACATCGACGGCGACGCGGGCATCCTGCGTTACCGGGGTTATCCGATCGAGCAGTTGGCCGAGAAGTCCTCCTTCCTGGAGGTGTCGTACCTGCTCATCTACGGCGAGCTGCCGACCGCGCAGCAGCTCGGCGAGTTCGACGAGTGGATCCGGCGGCACTCGCTGCTGCACGAGGAGATGCGACGCTTCTTCGACGGCTTCCCCCGGGACGCGCACCCGATGGCGGTGCTCTCCTCCGCGGTCAGCGCCATCTCCACCTTCTACCAGGACAGCCTCGACCCGTTCGACCGGGAGCACGTGGAGATCTCCACCGTGCGGCTGATGGCGAAGGTGCCGACGATCGCCTCGTACGCGTACAAGAAGTCGATCGGGCAGGCGATGCTCTACCCGGACAACTCGCTCGGGTACGTCGACAACTTCCTCCGGATGACCTTCGGGGTGCCGGCCGAGCCGTACGAGGTCGACCCGGTCGTGGCCCGGGTGCTGGACATGCTGCTGGTGCTGCACGCCGACCACGAGCAGAACTGCTCCACCTCCACGGTCCGGCTGGTCGGTTCGAGCCAGGCGAACCTCTTCGCCTCGGTCTCCGCCGGGGTGAACGCGTTGTTCGGCCCGCTGCACGGCGGCGCCAACCAGGCGGTGCTGGAGATGCTGGACCAGATCAGGGCCAGCGGCGGGGACGTGCCGGCCTTCGTCCGGCGGGTGAAGGACAAGGAGCCGGGCGTCAAGCTGATGGGCTTCGGACACCGGGTCTACAAGAACTACGACCCCCGGGCCGCCATCGTGAAGAAGGCCGCCCAGGACGTACTGGCCCGGATGAACAAGCCGGACCCGCTGCTGGACCTCGCGATGCAGTTGGAGGAGATCGCCCTCGCCGACGACTACTTCGTGTCCCGCAAGCTCTACCCGAACGTCGACTTCTACACCGGCCTGATCTACAAGGCGATGGGTTTCCCGACCAAGATGTTCACCGTGCTCTTCGCGCTCGGCCGGCTGCCCGGCTGGATCGCCCAGTGGCGCGAGATGATCTCGGACCCGGAGACCAAGATCGGCCGTCCCCGGCAGCTCTACACGGGCGCCCCCGAGCGGGACTACGTACCGGTCGAAAAGCGCTGATCCACCCCAGGCCCACCGGGCCAGGTCGTTCACCGGCCGCCGACGCGTACCGTGCGTCGGCGGCCGGTTCCGTTGCGGCCCGCCCGGCGACGCACGAAGTCGCCCTTCCGTGTAATGGGGCTCACGTTGGGTAGTCGGCGGTGGCCACGTGCCCGACCGCGTCGAAGCGGTGCGAACCGCTGCGTAGAAGGAGCCTGTGATGACCCACATGTCACGATCGGCACAACCCAGCCATGACGGCGAGTTCGAATTCTGGCGTAACCACGCGACGATCTCCCTGCAGCCGGTGGCCGCGCCATCGATCCTGGGACTCTTCGGGTACGCGGCCGCCACCTTCGTCGTCGCCACGAACCTCGCCGGCTGGTACGGCAACGTCACCACCCAGACCTTCCTGTTCCCGTTCGCGGCCATGCTGGGCGGGCTCGCGCAGTTCCTGGCCGGGATGTGGGCGTACCGGGCCCGGGACGGGCTGGCCACCGCCATGCACGGGATCTGGGGCGCCTTCTGGCTCTCCTACGGCCTGCTCTACCTGCTGATCGCGATCGGCGTACTGGTCCAGCCGACCCCGTTCGTGGCGCTCGGCTTCTGGTTCGCCGCGCTCGCCGCGATCACCTGGTCCGGCACGGTCGCCGCGCTGGCCGAGAACATCGGGCTGGCCCTGGTGCTGGGAACGCTGGCCGCCGGGGCCACCTGTCTGGCCGTGGGCCAGATCGCCAACATCTCTCCGTGGCGGACCGCCGGTGCCTACATCCTGATCGCCTCGGCCGTGATCGGCTGGTACACCGCGACCGCGATGATGCTGGAGGGCACGTTCCGCCGGGTGATCCTGCCGATCGGCAAGGTTCGCGGCCCGAACGTGCCGGGTCGGGAGCCGCGCCAGGTCATCCAGTTCATGGAGGGCGAGCCCGGCATCAAGGTCGGCCAGTAGGCCGACCGGTCGGCGTCCGGGTCGGGCCGACAGCGCTGGCGGACGGGCTCCGGTCGAGCGGCCGGAGCCCGTCCGCGTCGTCCCCGGCGCCGCCGATCGGGTCCGCCCCTAGAGCACCGAGTGGGTCACGATCGCGGTGTAGGCGCCGGCCACCACCGTGCCGGGCAGCAACACCGTGAGCGTCGGATTCCAGGACGCCGAGTTCATGCTGGCCTGGCCGCTCCAGCTCGCGGCGACCCGGAAGGTGTCCAGCGGTGCGCCGAGCTGCGGGGTGAACGTCCCGTTCCCGCTGGTCTGCACGGCCGGGCCGGACTGGTAGGCGATGTTGTCGTTGTCGATCCGCTCGCCGGTCGAACCGGCGCCGGTGGTGAGGTCGGTACTGGAGACGACCGTGGTCCAGGTCCCGGACATCGGGCCACGGTCGTCGACCACGGTGACCAGCCCGAGCTGGCCCGAGGCGGAGCTCACGTTCGACCGCACCGTACCGAGGGACGCCACCTCCGGTGCGCTGATGGTGAGCCCGCCGAGCGGTGCGATCACCAGCGTGACCGGGCGGGTGGCGGTCACCCCGGACGCGTCGGTCAGCTGCACGGTGAACGTGAAGCTGCCGGCGGTGGTCGGTGTCCCGGAGAGCAGGCCGGTGCTCGGGCCGAGGGTGAGCCCCGGCGGCAGCGTCCCGGCACTCACCGACCAGGTGTACGGCATGGTGCCGCCGGCAGCGGTCAACTGCACGCTGTACGGCACGCTCACCTTGCCGCTCGGCGGTGCCGGGAAGGTCAGGGTCGGTGGCGGGTTCGGGGTGACCGCCGCCGAGGCGGCGGAGGTCGGGCCGGTGCCGGCGGCGTTGGTCGCCGCGACCCGGAAGGTGTAGCTGGTGCCGGCGGTCAGCCCGGTCACCGTGACACTGGTCGAGCTGCCGGAGAAGACCTGGGCGGGTTGGGCCACCCCGCCGACGAACGGGGTCACCGTGTAGCTGGTGATCGCCGAACCGCCGTTGGACGGTGCGGTCCAGCTCAACTGCGCCGAGTTGGTGCCGGCGCTGACCGAGGTGATCGTCGGCGTGCCGGGCAGCGTGTAGGGGACCACCGCCGCCGAGGCCGGGCTGGGCGCCCCGGTCCCGAAGCCGTTCACCGCAGCCACCTGGAAGGTGTACGACGCCCCGGCGGTCAACCCGGTCAGCGTACGGGTGGTGGTGGAGGCGTCGAACGAGAGCGTCGGCTGGACGACGCCGTCCCGGGTAGGGGTGAGCAGGTAGCCGGTGATCGTACTGCCGTTGTTCGGCGGGGCGGTCCAGCTCACCGTGGCGCTGGTGATCCCGGCGACGGCGGTCGGCGCCGCCGGGGTGCCCGGAACGGCCGCGTAGACGTAGCTCGCCGAGGCGGCCACGCCCCGGGTCACCACGGTGAGGTTGACGGTCCCGGTGGAGGCCCGGGCCGGCATGGAGGAGATGCTGAGGGTGCCGTTGGCGTTGACGGTGAAACATCCGGCGGCCGGGGTGGAGACGCACGGCAGCAGTACCACCGGGTTGCCGGCCTGCTGCTCGGCGGTGGTGCCGATCTCGATCGCGGTCGCCCCGGCGATGTTGCTGCCGCCGACCGTCACGGCGGTACCGCCGGAGACCGAGCCGGTGGCCGGGCTGACGGTGATGCCGCTCGGCGCGGTCGGCAGGGTGCCGGCGGTGGTGCTCGACGAGTAGCCGGGGTTTCCGCCGCTGGACGAGGCGGTGGCCACCGTCGCGGTCTGCACCAGCGCCGGGGTCACGCTGCTGCCGGTCACGATCGCCACCACCGAGATCGGTGCCAGCGAGCTGCCGCCGACGAACGGTCCGCTGCTGTTGGTGCAGGTGATGCTCTGCCCGACCGGCGCCGCGCAGACCCAGCCGGTGCCGAAGGCACCCTTGGGCACGACGCCGGCCGGCAGGGTCTGGGTCACCGAGATCGGGCCCGGGTCGGTGGCCCCGGCGTCCACTCCGGCGGTGACGACGTAGTTGACCGGTGCACCGGGCGACAGGGTCGTGCCGGTGTAGCTGACCTGGCTGACGTTCAGGTCGGGGACCTGGTTGAAGCTGACCGCCTTCGCCTCGTCGATCTCGTGGAAGTCGGTCACCGAACCGGTCGAGCCGACCCAGCCGAAGGCGAGCTGCCGGGGGAACCCGTTGGCGTTCAACCAGGTCGGTGACGGATAGAGCGTCGAGGACACCAGCGGCAGCGCGCCCGCCAGGGTCCGCGCCGTGCCGCCGACCGGGGTGAACCGGACCCGGTACTCGCCGGCCGGAACTGTGATCCCGGTGGTGGTGGTGACCGACGCGCTGGTGGTGTTGATCACGACCTCGACGGGTACCACCGAGGCGGCCCGGGTCGACGCGCGCAGCGGTACCGCCGCCGACGAGGTGGTGGTGGCGGTGCTGTTGATCGCGCAGTAGCCGACGCTGCCCCGGCCGGGGCCCCGGATGACGACCTGCCCCGGCACCCGCCCCCCGGTGGTCGAGATGTACGCCGGATTCGTGCAGCCGGTGCCCTGGTAGACGCTGTTGCTGAAGTTGCCGTACACGTCGAGGCCGATCCCGAGGTAGCCGTTGGACAGCCCGGCCGAGGTGCCGCTGAACGCGGCCGAGTAGCCGAGGGCACCGCCGGGCTGGCCGATCAGGGCCGGTGACAGTGGATTGGCCGGGTCGACGGCGGCCAGCGCGAAGGCGATCCCGTCGGCACCGCCGCCGCCGTACTGGTAGGCGTTGAAGGTGACGTGCAGCCCCTGTGACGTCGGTACGCTCACCGCGCCGAACAGCCCGCCCTCCTTGCTGACGGTGGCATCGGTCAGCCGGAGTTTGCCGGACCCCTGCGGATCGGTGCTGGTGAGGCAGCTCCGCACCACCCCGGTGGTCAGGTTGCCGGAGGCGGTCAGGCAGGCCGAGTTGGTCAGTGAGGTGACCGGTACGCCGGGCAGCGCCACCGCGCCGACGCCGTTCGCGGTGTTGTTGTGGAACGGCTGGTCGAACAGCGTCGACCCGGCCGCCACCGCGAAGGGTGCTGCCAGGATGGCTCCGGCGGCCAGCAGGACCGTCAGCGCGGTGGCGGTGAACAGACGCGCGTGGCGGACTGACGACATGCTGCTCCTCGTTCGACCCGGAACCTTCGATGGGACGACCTGACGGAGAACGGCAGACTCCGGACAACTATCCCTTCTCGTAACGATATCGACATTTGCGCTATTCAACCTAAAAAGTGCAAACATGGATGTGACCCGCATTCACGATTGGCGATGTGGAATGCGTGCACGTGCCGGACGGGTCGGCCGGACGCCGTTCGTGCGTGCTCTGGGTAAAGTTCCTGGTTCGCCACTTTCCGGAGGTTATTCGGGTTGATACCTATATGGTGATGGTGCGTGGCGCCCACGACGGCGACCGGGCGAGGGCGAACGGGGGAACCATGCGCGAAGTACCGCTGGACGTGCCGGAGGGGAACCCCGTGGGCCGGCTCCTGCCCCGGGCGCTCGGCCTGCTGAGCCTCGGCCTCGGCGTCGCGGCGGTCGCCGCACCCGAGCGACTCGCCCGGATCATCGGGCTGGACGACGCGGCGCCGGCCAGATCGGCGGCGCTGCGGATGACCGGGATCGACGACGCGGTGCTGGCCCGCAGCGTGCTGCTCCGGATGATCGGTGCCCGTGAACTGCTGCCGGTACCCGGGCTGCTGGCCGCGCGCCGGCCGGCCGGCTGGGTCTGGGCCCGGGTCGCCGGGGACGTGCTGGATCTGGCGCTGCTGTTCCGGGCACTGCCGCAGCGGCGCGGCGACCGCCGCCGAAGGGTCGCCGCGACCCTGGGCGCCGTCGCCGGGATCACCGCCGTCGACGTGCTGGCCGCGCTGCGCAGCGGCCGGGCCGCCGGCTCGCGGCGCCGGGCGGTGGCGGCCAGCGGCACCGTCACCATCAACCGGCCGACCGACGAGGTCTACCGGTTCTGGCGCGACTTCGAGAACCTGCCCCGGTTCATGTACCACCTGGAGTCCGTCCGCACCGACGGCGACGGACGGTCGCACTGGACGGTCAGGGGTCCGGGCGGGCGCCGGATCGAGTGGGACGCCGAGCTGGTGGAGGACAACCTCAGCGAGATGATCGCCTGGCGTTCCGTGCGTGGCGCCCGGGTGCCCAACGCGGGTCGGGTCCGGTTCGCCCGCGCCGCCGGCGGCCGGGGCACCGAGGTCCGGGTGGAGTTGGCGTACGCGCCGCCGGGCGGAGCGGTCGGTCGGGCCGTCGCGCAGATCTTCGGCGAGGAACCCGGCCAGCAGATCCGGGACGACCTGCGCCGCTTCAAGCAGGTCATCGAGACCGGCGAGGTGGTCCTGTCCGACGGCAGCCCGGCCGGGCTGGCCACCCCGCAGCAGGTGCTACAGCGGCCGGCCCGCCCGCAGGCCGCCCGCCCGTCCCGTTGACCGACGGCCGACATCCGGAGGTGGTGGTCCGATGAGAGCGACCTGCTGGCAGGGCCGGGAGGACGTACGGGTCGAGGAGGTGCCCGATCCGCAGATCCTGAACTCGCGCGACGCCGTCGTACGAGTCACCAGTACCGCGATCTGCGGCTCCGACCTGCACCTCTACCACGGGTACATCCCGACGATGAAGCACGGCGACATCCTCGGGCACGAGTTCATGGGCGAGGTCGTCGAGGTGGGGCCGGAGGTGGACAACCTGCGGATCGGCGACCGGGTGGTGGTGCCCTTCCCGATCGCCTGCGGCAACTGCCTGGCCTGCCAGACCGGTCTCTACTCGCTCTGCGAGAACTCCAACCCGAACGCCGGGCTGGCGGAGAAACTGCTCGGGCACTCGCCGGGCGGCCTCTTCGGCTACTCGCACATGCTCGGTGGCTACGCGGGCGGCCAGGCCGAGTACGCCCGGGTGCCGTTCGCCGACGTCGGACCGATCAAGATCCCCGACGACCTGCCCGACGAGCGGGTACTGCTCCTCTCCGACGTCTTCCCGACCGGCTACATGGGAGCCGAGATGTGCGGGCTGACCGGCGGTGAGATCGTCGCGGTCTGGGGTGCCGGCGCGGTGGGCCTGCTGGCGATGCGCAGCGCGTACCTGCTCGGGGCGGAACGGGTGATCGCCATCGACCGGTACCCGTACCGGCTGCGGATGGCGCAGGAACGGGCCGGTGCGGAGCCGCTGAACTACGAGGAGGTCGACGTGGTCGAGGCGCTGCGCGAGATGACCGGCGGCCGGGGGCCGGACGCCTGTATCGACGCGGTCGGGATGGAGGGGCACCACTCGTCGGCGATGCTCCAGGGCTACGACCGGGCCAAGCAGTCGGCCCGGCTGGAGACCGACCGGCCACACGCGCTCCGCGAGGCGATCAGAAGTTGTCGCAACGGCGGCACGGTCTCGGTGATCGGGGCGTACGCGGGCTTCGTGGACAAGTTCCCGATCGGTTCGCTGATGAACCGGTCGTTGACGCTGCGCAGCGGGCAGTGCCACGTACAGCGCTACACCCGGCTGCTGCTGGACCGGATCCGGCGGGGCGAGATCGACCCGAGCTTCGTGATCACCCACCGGTTGCGGCTCGACGACGCGCCGACCGGCTACGAGATGTTCCGGCAGAAGCAGGACGAGTGCGTCAAGGTGGTACTCAAGGCGTGAGCCGGGTCTGGCCCGGCCGGGCTCGGGCGACGATCTGGTCGAGCGCGGCGACGTGCCCGTCGAACGCGGCCAGGCCGGCGTCGGTGAGGCTCACCCAGGTACGCCGGATGCCCCGGCCCCGGTTCTCCTTGTGCACTGCGACGTAGCCGGCCGCGACGAGCGCACCGATCTGCTTGGACAGCGCCGAGTCGCTGAGTCCGAGCTGCTCGCGCAGGTAGCTGAACTCGACCGCGTCGGCCGGTGCGAGCAGCGCGACCAGCGAGAGCCGGGCCGGTGCGTGGATCAGCTCGTCGAACCGGGGCTCGCTTCGCGGTCCCCGGTCCGGGCTGGGTTCCCTCGGTGTCATCGGTCCCCGGTCCGGGGCGGGTTCCGCCGGTCCGGCTCCGTGCCGGGCGTCCCGGCCGGCCCCGGCTCGTCGGACGGGGGTCCGTAGGCGACGCCGTACAGCCAGCGGGCCATCGCCGCCATCAGCACGGCGGACGGGATCGCGCCGAGTACCGAGGTCGGCCCTTCCGGTACGACCGGCTGGAGCAGCAGCCGGGTCAGCGCGTACGTCCCGGCCAGCCCGACCACCCAGCCGGCGGTGGTCAACAGGATGCCGGGGCGCCACGCGTCCCGCCGGTACCGCACCCGTCCGCCGGCCGACCGCCCGGTCTGGGCGAGGTGCCCGGCGAGCAGCAGCGCGGCGCCGACCGCCAGGGTGAGCAGCGGTACCGGGAACGGGAAGTCCAGCCCGGCCATGGCCAGGTAGTAGCCGCCGACCGTCAACAGGGTGGCCCGCCAGCCGGGGCGTTGCCGGGACAGCTCGGCCCGCACCTGCTGGTCACGGCTGCGAACCTCGTCGAGCGCGACGCGGGCGTCCTCGGCGTCCATCGATCCTCCTCGCTTACCGGGTGGGCGCCCGATCCCGGGCACACCTACTTTCCAGGTAAGAAAGTAGCCCCTACTTTCCATCAAGGAAAGTTAGTGGCGGCGCGGCCGGGCACCGCCGGACGTTCGACCACAACCGCAACGGGTACGCCCCGAACCCAGCCCCGGATCGTGGCCACCGAACCGGGGCGTGCCGGACGGCCCGGGGCGGGATGGACGGTGCGGAGGCGGAATGGACGGCGTCGGCAGGCAGTGGACGGCGGCGGTCCCGGTCACGCCGCGCCGTCAGTGGCTACGGATCTTCCTGGTCGGCCTGGCGCTCTGGCTCGCCACGGTGGCGGTGATCTTCCTGACCGGGAACCCGACGCTGCTGCCCACCCTGGTGCTGCTCGGCAGTTTCCTGGTGCCGGTGACCTTCGTGGCCTGGGCGTTCCAGCGCCGGGACACCGGCGAGGTCACCGTCAGCCTGGTCTTCGGCACCTTCCTCGCCGGAGGCGTACTCGGGATCCTCGCCTCGGCCGTGCTGGAGTCGTACCTCCTCCGCCCCTCGGTGCTGCTCTTCCTCGGGGTCGGTCTGATCGAGGAGGCCGCCAAGCTGGCCGCGCTGGCGCTGCTGACCCGGCACCTGCTGGCCAAGACCATCCGGGACGGGATGATCCTCGGTGCGGCGGTCGGCTTCGGCTTCTCCGCGCTGGAGTCCGCCGGGTACGCCTTCATCGCGCTCTTCACCGTGCAGGGACTCTCGGTGGTGCAGGTGGTGCAGACGGAGATCCTGCGCGGCCTGGTGGCCCCGGTCGGACACGGGCTGTGGACCGCCATCCTCGGCGGTGTGCTCTTCGCGCCGAGCGGCCGGGAGCACTTCGTGGTCGGGCTCCGGCTGCTCTTCACCTATCTGGGCGTGGCGATCCTGCACGCGCTCTGGGACGCGATGCACGTCATCGCGTTCTACCTGACGCTGCTCCTCACCGGAGCGCGCGGCCTGCTCACCCTGGACGGGTCGTTGGGCCAGCCGTCCCCGGTCCAGGCGGTGTTGATGCCGGCGCTGGAAGGGCTTGGGCTGGCGCTCGTCGCCGTGGTCGGGGTCGTCTGGCTGGTGGTGCTGTGGCGGTCCGGCCGGAACGGACCTGTGCGAGCGGCGAGCGGCTGGCGGGTACCGACCGGCTCGGGCAGGTCGGCACCGCGCCCTTGAACCGTGCCTTGCCCCGCCGACCGGGCCGGTACCGGCGCCGACGCGGCGCGGGCTGGTCGGCGGCGGCCAGTTGCAGTACGCCCCAGGCGGCGAGAACGGCGCCGAGCGCGGCGACGGCACCGCCCCAGTACCCGCCGGCGGTCCGCTCGCCGAGCAGCAGCATGGCGATCGCGGCCGAGGCGACCGGATTGGCCAGCGTGACGGTGGCCAGCGGAGCGCCCAGCCCGGCACCCCGGTAGGCGACCTGGGACAGCAGCAGCCCGGCCGCGGCCATCCCGACCACCGCCACGGTCAGGCCGACGGTGGAGAGCAGCGCGCCGCCCTCGCCGACGAGCCCGGCGACGACCTGGGTTAGTGCCGAGCCCACCGCGAAGGCGATGCCGGCGGCGGTGGCGGTGAGCAGGCTGCGCGGCAGCGGTCCCCGACTGGCCCGACCGGCCAGCACCAGCACGGCCACCAGCGCGGTCGCCACTGCGGTCAGCGCCCAGCCCTGCCCGGGCCGGAGTTCGTGGTCGCCCGCGCCGGGCAACGTCAGCGCGAGCAGCAGGGTCAGCCCGGCCACGGTGGCGCCCGCCCCGAGCCACTGCCGGCCCGAGGCCCGCCGCCCGATCGTGGCCGCCGCGATCGGCAGCGCCAGCACCAGGGTGAGTACGCCGAGCGGCTGCACCACCGAGAGCGGCCCGTACGCCAGCGCGGCGACGTGCAGCGCGGCTCCCGTGCCGTTCCCCGCCACGGACAGCCACCAGCCGGAGCGGCGCAGCACGGTGCTGAGGTAGCCCCGTCCCGCGTCCCCCGTCGGCCCGGCCTGTGCGGCGAGCCTTTCCTGTAGTACCGCAGCGCCCGCGTAGGCCGCCGCCGAGGCCACCGACAGTACGATCGCCAACACCAGTGCGATCACGGCCGGCCCCCGAAGCCATGGATCGTCATGACCTCATGATCCTCCGTAATCGCGCTTCTGACGTCCCCCCGTGGTCGGCATCACCAGTACGCCCCTGGGTGTAGACGGGCTCCGTCCGGTTCACCCGGAAGGGTGAGATCCTCCTCCTCGGGTGCCGGTGTCGGTGCCGCCGACACCGGTCCGGCCGGTCGCCCGACCGACGTCGCCTAAGCTGTCAGCCGGACCGGAGCGGGAACGGTCGGCCGGCGAGGTCGTCGGCGGGACCGGTGGGAGGCAAACGGATGCACCGTACGGCGGTGAGGCTCTTCGTGGTGGCGGCGGTCGCCGAGGCGATCTCCTGGCTGGCGCTGCTGGCCGGGATGGCGGTCAAGTACGGCCCGCCCGGCAACGAGATCGGTGTCAAGATCTTCGGTCCGGTGCACGGTGGACTCTTCCTCGCGTACGTCGCGCTGGTGCTGCTGGTGGCCCGGCTCGGCCGGTGGGGTTGGCTGACCGTCGGCGTCGCGCTGGTCTGCGCGGTGCCGCCGTTCGCCACGCTCGGCTTCGAGCGCTGGGCCCGCCGCCGTGGGCTGCTGACCGTCGCCGGCCCGGTCGCCGGTGCGGGGGAGTCGGCCGACGGCGACCGCCCGCTGGCGGACTCCACCCGGCGCTGACCCCGGCACCGCCGGCCTCGGTGGATCCGGGCCGGCGTCGGCGGCTAGCGTCCGACGACGATCCAGGCGAGGATTCCGCCGATCAGCAGCAGCCCGACGGCGGCCTGGGTCAGCAGTGCCGGCCCGAGGTGTGACCAGAGGGTCGGGACCCGTGGGGTGAGCAGTTGCCCGGTGGTGAGGTTGACGATCCGCTCCACCCGGGGAGCGAGTCCGGCGTCCTTCTGCGAGCGTACGGTCACCTGGACGTGGTCCGACGGTTCCAGGGCGCTCTGCGGCAGGTGGCCGTGGATCTCCATCTCGCACAGCACGCCGCTGCCGTCCCGCAGTCGCAGCGGCGTCACCAGGAACTCCGGCCCCTTGCGCAGGTCCTTCCACTTCCGGCTGGCGCCCGCCGCCGCACCCGCCCGGAGCACCGAGGCGAGCAGCAGGAGCACCACCTTGAAGACCCCGGCCGTGCTGAGTACGGCGACGAGGACGGGTTGCCCGATCCGGACCTCCCGGGAGTACCCCTCCATCAGCCGTACGACGTGACCGGTGATGACCGGCCCGGGACGCCAGGCGACCCGCTCGGGAAACAGTTCACCGTCCATATGTTCACCACCGAGAGTCCGCTCCCGAGCACAAATGGTATCGATCATGGCGAATGAACGGGCAGTGAGTGAATATTTTTCTCGCTATGTGACGACCCGCTCACTCCTGGCTGCTGGGCGCGGTTCTGGACGAGCCACGCGGTTCCGGGCGGACGGTTCGCGGGGTTCCGGAGCGGACAGCGGGCGGTTCCCGGTGGGCGTCTCAGGTGACAAGCCGACCGGCGTGGGTAACCCCGGCGCGAGCTTGGAGAGGGGACGACCATGCAGCTGTCCTTCCTGCGGCCGATCTGTGCCAGTCCCGGCCCGTGGACGTCGGTCTACCTGGACGCCTCCCGGGACACCCACGATGCCCATCCCGCGCTCGACCTGCGCTGGCGGGCCCTCCAGGAACGGCTGGCGGAGCAGCGGGCCGACCCGCGCACCGTGGCGGCCCTCGACGACGTGGTCCGGGGACACGAGCCGATGCCCGGCGACTACGGACTCGCCGCGTTCGCCGCAGACGGCGAGGTGGTACTGACCGAGTACCTCTCCGCCCCGCCGCTGAAGGACATCGCCGCGCACGGGCCGCTCGCGCACACCATGCCGCTGGTCGCGCAGCGCGGTGAGCAGGTGCCCTGGGTCCGGGTACTGGCCAGCCGCACCGGCGCGGACGTGGACGCGGTGAGCGCCGGTGGGGTACCCCGGCACGCGCACGTCAAGGGCGGCAACCAGTTCCCGCTGCGCCGGGTCCAGCAGGGCGGCTGGAACCAGTCCCACTTCCAGCGCAACGCGTTGACGTCCTGGCGACGCAACGCCGGAGACGCCGCCTCGGCCACCGCCGCCCTGGCCGAACGGGTCGGCGCCGAGGTGATCGTGGTCGCCGGGGAGACCCGGGCCCGGCAGTTGCTCGCCGCCCAGCTACCGGAGTTCTGGCAGGACCGGGTGGTGCAGACCGACGCCGGCTTCCCGGCCGACGGGGCCAAGCAGTTCAAGTTCGACGACGTCACGGTGCAGGCCATCGCCGAGGTCGCCGCCGCGCACACCGACGTGGCGCTGGACAAGTTCGGCATGCAGCGCGACGTCGGCAAGGGGATGGACGCGGTGGTGGCCGCGCTGCAACGCCGTCAGGTGGACACCATGCTGATCGTCGACGACCCGTCCTCGACCGAGGAACTCTGGATCGGCCCGGAACCGACCGACATCGCCACCGGCCGGGACGAACTCGTGGCGATGTCCGTGGCCCAACCGCAACGGGTACGCGCCGACGCCGCCCTGGTCCGGGCGCTGGTCGGTACCGACGCCGGGGTCACGGTGCTCGACCCCGACCAGGCGCCGGACCTCGCCGACGGGGTCGGCGCGGTGCTCCGCTACGTCGACGCCAGCACCCCGGCCGGCGGCGATGGCTGACCCGGGGCGGGCCGCCGTGCGGGCGGGTGCGACGACCAGCGACCGGACCATCGCGGACCTGCTGGTGGAGCGGCTCCGGGCCTGGCGGGTGCCCCGGGTGTTCGGGCAACCGGGCGAGGGGGTGGCGCTGATCGTCGAGGCGCTGCGCCGGGCCGGCGGCGACCCGGCGTTCGTACCGTCCCGGCAGCCGGAGGGGGCCGGCTTCATGGCCGCCGGGCACGCCAAGTACACCGGTGGGGTGGGGATCTGTCTGGCCACCCAGGGGCCGGGCGCGCTGCACCTGCTCGGCGGCCTGTACGACGCCAAGCTGGACGGCAAGCCGATGGTCGCGCTCGTCGGGCAGCAGACGTACAGCGCGCTGGGCAGCGCGTACCAGGAGATCGAGCTGCCCCGGCTGTTCAGCGACGTCTGCGCCCAGTTCCTGCGTACCGCCGCCGTGCCGGAACAGGTGCCGTACCTGCTGGACCAGGCGATCCGTACCGCCGTGTCGACCCGCAGCCCCACCTGCCTGGTGGTGCCGCACGATCTGCTCAATCAGGTCGTACCCGACGGGATGCCGCACCCCGACGGCGGCGGCGTGCTCGCCTCGGCGCCCGGCCTGCCACCGGCCCGGGTGATGCCGCACGAGACGGACCTGAACGCCGCCGCCCAACTGCTCGCCGCCGGGCAGCGGGTGGCGATCCTGGTCGGCCAGGGCGGTTACGGCGCCGCCGACGAGATCATGGAACTGGCCGACCGGCTCGACGCCGGGGTGGCGACGTCGCTGCTCGGCAAGCCGGTGCTGGACGAGCGGCTGCCCTACCACACGGGCGTGCTCGGTCAGGTCGGCACGGCCGCCAGCGCGCAGTTGATGGCCGGCTGCGACACCCTGCTGATGGTCGGCACCAACGATCCGTGGACCGGCTACTACCCGGTGCCGGGCCAGGCCACGGCCGTGCAGATCGACATCGACGGCAGTCGGCTGGCCAGCCGTTACCCGATCGACGTCCCGCTGGTCGGCGACGCCCGGGAGACGTTGCGGGCGCTGCTGTCCCGGGTGCCGCAGCGGCGCAACCGGGACTGGCGGGACATGATCGAGGGAGCCGTCGACCGGGCCCGCACCGAGTGCGACGCCCGGGCCGAGGAACGGACCGACCGGTTGAACCCCCGACTGGTACTCCGCGAGCTGTCGCCCCGGCTGCCGGCCGATGCCTCGGTGGCGGTCGACGTCGGTTCGGTGACCTACTGGTACGCCCGGCACCTGCAACTTCCGCCGGGCACCCGGGCGCACCTCTGCGGCACCCTCGCCTCGGTCGGCTCCGCCGTGCCGTACGCGATCGCGGCCAAGTTCGCCCGACCGGACCGGCCGGTCTTCGTACTCCTCGGCGACGGCGCGATGCAGTCCGGTGGACTGGCCGAGCTGATCACCGTGGCCCAGCACTGGCCGGAGTGGCCGGACCCCCGGCTGGTGGTGCTGGTGCTGAACAACTCCGACCAGGCCGGCCGGGGTGGCGAGCCGGAGCGGGGGCCGGACACCGCACCGGTGACGGCGCCCGGGGCGGAACTCGACCGTCCCGCCGCACCGGGGATGCCGCCACCCGACGCCGTACGCGGCGGGAACATCCCGTACGCCGGTTGGGCCCGGTTGCTCGGCCTGCACGGGATCGGGGTCGACCGTCCGGAGCAGATCGGGCCGGCCTGGGAGGAGGCGATGGCCGCCGAGCGGCCCACCCTGATCGAGGCGGTGGTCGACCCGTCGATCCCGCTGGACGCCCCGGAGCAGCCCTTCGCCGACCTGCGCGGCCTGACCGCCGGTGGACTCGACGAGGCGGCCGGCACGGCGGTCCAGGGTCGGGCCCGCGCTCTGCGGAACCGGGCCACGAACGGCGCCGACCTGGTCTGACTGTGAGCATGGCGGGGTCGGTCCAGTCGGTCTGTCCGCACCTGCGCCGGGACCGGTCGATCCAGTCGGTCTGTCCGCACCTGCGCCGGTCGGGTGGGGCGGTGCGGCTGGTGGGCCGCCGGGTCAGGCGGGTTCCACCGATCGGCCGGACCACTGCTCCACGAGCCGGATCGCCTCGTCGGCCGGCACGTCCGCCCGGTCCACCGAGCCGAGCCAGACCGGTGCCTTCGCCCCGGCCGGCCAGGCCGCCAGCAGGCGCTGCCCGTCGGCTCCACTGTGCAGACTGACCCGGTTCACCCGGGGCCAGGCGAGGACGTCCTGTCCGCCGGTACGGATCCCGTCCGGCCCCGCCGAGCGGCCGGCCCGGCTCCGCCGCTCGGCGAACACCAGCCCGACCGCGACCAGCAGACCGGACAGGCTGGTCACCACGGTCGCCACCGCCAGGGCGGGCGCGATGTCGCCGGATGTCGCCTGCCAGCCGGCGACCGCCGCCACGACCAGGGCGAACGGGACGACGGCGATGGCGAAGTAGCTGGCGTACCGCGGTCCTCCGGCGGGACCGAACCTCAACTGGCTCACAACCGCCGATCATCCGTCGCCGCCCCCGTCCGGGGCAACTCGACCGGCTCGGACACGCCGGGAGCAAACCGGATCCGTCTCGCGGCGGCTTCGAGTCGAGCGGGTCGTCCCGGACGTACCGGGTCGGCCGACCGAGAACGGATCAGGTGCGCCGGGTCCTCCGAATTCCGCCCGCCAGGTTGCTGATCGCCCGTTTGAACCTGATTGGGGCGGGAAGGCCCCGGCAGCGCGGACGAGGGAGGTGGGCCCGGTGCGGGAGATGCAGGAGTGGCTGGCCGCGGGCGGGTCCGGGCTCCCGGGACCGGATCGGATCGTGTCGGCGGAGAGCACCGGGCGGGTACTGCTGGCCGTGGCGTCCCGTGCCGTCCGGGGCCGGGACTGCGCGGACCTGGGGTACCACCCGCTGCTGTCCCGCTTCCGGGGCGCGCCGGAGGCGGTCCGCCGGGCCGCGCTGACCCGGGCGGCACTCCGGTCGGCGCTCCCCGCCGAGCAGGCCGGTGCCGTCGACGCCGAACGGGTGGCCCGGTGGATCGTGCAGCACTATCCGCCGCGCTGGTACCCGGGCGTGGTGGTCGGCTCACCACACGGCGCGGCCGTACACCTGGCCACCGCGATGGGCGTGCCGTGGCTGCCGGCCGGCTTCGACGTGGCGGTGCAGTGGCCGGGCGGCCAGGTCGACAAACCGGCCGAGGCGGCGGCGTACGGCAGCCAGCTTGCGGCCCGGCTGATCCGGCACAACCCCGGGGTACGGGTGCGGCAGGTGCACGATCCGGCCGCTCGGGGCGTACTGGCCGGCTCGACGGTGTCCCTGGTGGTCCGCTGGCACCGGCTGCCGGACGCCTACCAGGAGTTCCTCGGCGGCTGTCTGGCACCGGGCGCACCGGTGCTGCTGCTGCGCGACGTGCGGACCTGGCCGGTACTCGACTCGGGCGGCGGGCACACCTTCCAGCTCGGTGCGCCGGCCAGCGGGCTGGAGCCGGCCGACTTCGGCCCGGACAGCGAGGTGCTTCCGCAGGTGCTCCGAGGTGCCGGCGGGGATGGTGCGAGCTGGGACGCCCCGGCGGGCGGCCGACCCGGGTACGCCGAGCAGGGCGTCGAACCGGGCTTCGAGAGCAGCCTGCTCGACTGGGTACGCGGGGCCGGCAGCCCGCTGCACCGGGTGCTGTTCCCGGGCCCGGACGCGCTGAGTGCGGCTGCCGCCGACGTCTACCGGAGCTGGTTGCGGGCGGCCGGCAAGAGTGGTGACCGGTGCGTGGTGGAGTGCGGGCGGCTGATCGACCCGTGGCAGGTGGTCCGGGCCGGGCTGGTGCCGTACTGGTGCGAGAACGCCACCCAGCGCAGTGTGACCGGCGCGGAGTGGTGGTTGGCCGGCAGCGCGCCGTTCAGTTCGCTGGACGTGCTGCCCGAGCCGCCCGGACTGCGTTCGCCGGCCCTCGCCGGGCTGCCCCAGTGGCTGGCGGTTGCCTCGTTCGGGCGCCGCCGCCGGGCGGTCGACCGGGTCGCCGCCCGGGGCTATCCGGTGACCTCGGTGGCCACCCGGCACGCCACCGAGGTGCTCCGGGGCCAGCCCTACGACCTGCCGGCGCCCGCGCCGCTGCGCATGGTGGAGGCGCTGGCCGGGCTGCGGGCCAGCGGCACCCCGCAGGGCCTGCTGGTCTGCTGAGTTCCCACCCGCCGACCCCTGCGCCCGCCGGCTTTCCCGCCCACCCACCCCTCCGCCCACCGACCCCTCCGTCCGCCCGTCGACGATCGTCGGCTGGTGTCGTTCCCGGGCTGCTCGACTGCGTCGTTTCGCCTGTGCGGGCGGGGATTGCGGCCGGCTGGGCGGTCCGTCGGCGCAGCTTCGGCGGTCGGTGCGCTGCCTGCCCGTAAAACTCCTCGGAGACGTCACGTCCCGTGATTGAGTACCTACAGAGCGGGAAGAACGCTGGCTGCTACTGGTCGGCCGACTGCTACCGGTCGATCGGGCTGCGCGCATCGCAGTCGGCGTTCGCTCGCTCGGTTTCGACTACGTCTTCGCTTCCGGCAGCGGTCCGTTCCGTACGGCACCGATGACCGGATTCGCATCCCGGGCGGGGGACCTTCCTGAGGGGGAGGCGCGGATGTTCGGACAGATCACCACCACACCACCGGCCGAACGCGGGCTGGAGGACCTGGACGCGGCGGCCCTGGCGTACGCGGCGCGGATCGCCGGCCTGCCACCGGAACGCCGGCAGGAGGCCCGGGACGACCTCGTCCGGTTCGCCCTGCCGTTCGCCGGCCGGTTGGCCCGGCGCTACCGGGGCCGGGGCGAACCGCTGGAGGACCTGGAGCAGGTGGCCCGGTTGGGGCTGGTGAACGCGGTCGACCGGTACGACCCGGAACGGGGTTCGTTCACCGCGTACGCCGCGATCACCATCGTCGGCGAGATCAAGCGACACTTCCGGGACCGTACCTGGGGAGTGCACGTACCCCGGCGGCTGCGTGACCTGATCCTGGAGGTCGGCCAGGCGACGGCAGCGCTGACCAGCGAGCTGTCCCGGTCGCCCAGCGTGGCCGAGTTGGCCGCCCGGCTGGAGACGCCGGAGGAGGAGATCCTCGCGGCGCTGGAGTCGGCGGCCGGCTACAGCCCGGCGTCGCTGAACGCACCGGTCGGCGGGGAGAGTTCGGCGGAGTTCGGCGACCTCGTCGGCGAGTCCGACACCGACCTGGAGTCGGTGGACGACCGGGTGACGGTGAGCGGGCTGCTCGGCCGGCTGCCCTGGCGGGAGCGGCGGATCCTCGCCATGCGCTTCTACGGCAACCAGACCCAGGCCGAGATCGCCGCCCGGTTCGGTATCTCGCAGATGCACGTCTCCCGGCTGCTCTCCCGGGCGCTGACCTGGCTGCGGCAGGCGATGCTGGCCGACTCGCCGGCACCGTGGCAGGCCGGAGGGGCCGAGGCGGCCGGCCAGCCGGCCCGGCTGTCGGTGCGCGAGGTGGGCGAGCGGGTGGTGGTCGAGGTGACCGGGGAGATCGACCTGGACACCGCCGAACAACTGCGCCTGGCGGTGGTCGAGGCGGTCGCCGGCCGGCATCCGGCGGAGGTCGCGATCGACCTGACCGACGTGGCGAAGTTGGACGGGCCGGCGCTGGCCGCGCTGGTGGCCGGCCGGGACGCCGCCCACCGTGCCGGGGTACGGTGGCGGCTCGCTCGGGCGCAACCCGTGGTCCAGCATTCGCTCAGCGCCGCCGGCCTGGTCGCGCTGCCGGCGGACTGACCGCCGCCCCGGATCCTTCCGGTACGCCGTCCGGCCGCGTCCTCATCGCCGGTCCTCCCCGTCGTCCTGCTCGTCGTCGTCGGCAGGGGCCCGGCCGGTCCGCCACCGCGGACTCTCCGGTCCACCCCGGGCGGCGTCGTCGACGCCCTCGTCCGGCTCGCTCGGCTCGAACGCCGGCCGGCGTACCTCGTCCGGCTCCGGCACCTCGATGGGCCGGGCACCGGACCGGGCCGGTGGATGGTGCGCGACGGCCGCCTCGGCACCGTGCGCGCCCTCCGGCGCGGCGACCTCGGCCTCCGGGTGGCGAACCTCGTGCCGCAACTCGTCGCGGATCACCTGTGGCGGTCGGGTCGACCGCTGCGGCAGGTCCCGGCCCAGGTCCGCGACGAGCGGCCCGTACTTGTCGTCGAAGGCGGGGCGTTCGGAGCGGATCCGGGGCATCCGGTCGAAGTTGCGCAGCGGGGGTGGGCAACTCGTCGACCACTCCAGGGAGTTGCCGAAACCCCACGGGTCGTCCACGTCCACCATCCGGCCGAACCGCCACGACTTCCAGACGTTGTAGAGGAAGAACAGGGTGGAGGCGCCGAGCACGAAACTGCTGACGGTGGAGATCACGTTCAGCACGGTGAAACCGTCCGTGGGCAGGTAGTCCGCGTAGCGGCGGGGCATGCCCTCGTTGCCGAGCCAGTGGTGCACCAGGAAGGTGCCGTGGAAGCCGAAGAACATGGTCCAGAAGTGCACCCGGCCGAGCCGCTCGTCGAGGAGCCGGCCGGTCATCTTGGGGAACCAGAAGTAGACCCCGGCGAAGGCGGCGAAGACGATGGTGCCGAAGAGTACGTAGTGGAAGTGGCCGACCACGAAGTAGGTGTCGGTGGTGTGGAAGTCGACCGGCGGGCTGGCCAGCAGCACCCCGGTCAGGCCGCCGAAGAGGAAGGTGACCAGGAACCCGATCGAGAAGAGCATCGGCGTCTCGAAGGTCAACTGGCCCTTCCACATCGTGCCGATCCAGTTGAAGAACTTGACCCCGGTCGGTACCGCGATCAGATAGCTCAGCCAACTGAAGAACGGCAGCAGCACCTGGCCGGTACCGAACATGTGGTGCGCCCAGACGGTCATCGAGAGGATCGTGATCGCGATGGTCGCGGCGACGATGCCCTTGTAGCCGAAGATCGGCTTCCGGCTGAAGACCGGGATGATCTCGGTGATGATGCCGAAGAACGGCAGCGCCACGATGTAGACCTCGGGATGGCCGAAGAACCAGAAGAGGTGCTGCCAGAGCAGCGGCCCGCTGGTGGCGGGGTCGTAGACGTGCGCGCCGATCCGCCGGTCGGCGTAGAGGGCCAGCAGGGCGGCGGCGAGCAGCGGGAAGACGAGTACCACCAGCAGGGCGGTGAAGAGCATGTTCCAGGTGAAGATCGGCATCCGGAACATGGTCATCCCGGGGGCCCGCAGGGTGAGGATGGTGGTGATCAGGTTGACGGCGCCGAGGATCGTGCCGAGTCCCGACAGGACCAGCCCGATCACCCACATGTCCGGGCCGATCCCCGGCGAGTGCTGGTCGCGGCTCAGTGGCGCGTACGCCGTCCAGCCGAAGTCCGCCGAACCGTTCGGGGTGAAGAAGCCGAGCAGCACGAGCGAGCCGCCGAGCAGGTAGAGCCAGTACGCCAGCGCGTTGAGCCGGGGGAACGACACGTCCGGGGCACCGATCTGGATCGGCACCACGTAGTTTCCGAACGCGAAGGCGAGCGGGGTGGCGAAGAGCAGCAGCATGATCGTGCCGTGCGCGGTGAAGAGCTGGTTGTACTGCTCGGTGGAGAGGAACTGTAGCCCCGGGTGGCCCAGTTCGGCCCGCATCAGCATCGCCATCACGCCGGCGACGATGAAGAAGCCGAACGCGGTGGTCAGGTAGAGCAGGCCGATCTGCTTGGCGTCGGTGGTGCCGAGCAGCTTGATCAGGTGGGCGCCGGGGACCGCCTTGCGGACCGGACCGGGATAACCGCCGGACCGGGCGGGGGCCAGGATCAGTGGCCTGCGCTCGCGCCCGGGCTCGGTGACCACCCGTTTCGGCATCTTGCTCACCCCGTACCCGATTTCCGCCAGAACGAGGGGTGGCTACCCGGTTATCCAACGGCAAAACCGGCAGGTCGCCAAATTCCGCTCTCTGTGCCCCTAACGGGTGAAACCGGGCTACCGGCCGCGACGCCGCCCGGTGAGCGCGCCGAGCCCGATCATGGCAATCCCGAGAACCAGGTGCAGCCAGTTGTCCGCGTCGTCCACCGGCAGGAAGTTCGCCAGGCTCTCCTTCTCGATGGTGATGCCGTACACGAACAGCACCAGGTAGACGGCGCCGCCGCCGACCAGGAAGGTCCGCGCGCCGGTGGCCGTCCGGGCCAGCGCCAGCCCGATCACCCCGGTGACCAGGTGTACGAGGTTGTGCAGCACGGAGACCTCGAAGAGCCCGAAGAGCCGGGCGTCGGACAGGTGTCCGGCCAGCCGCATGTCGTCGTAGTTGCTGGTGATCTCCGGAATGAAGCCGAGCACCCCGAGCGCGAGGAAGACGACCGAGACCGCGATCGCCGCGTTGCTCACCGGTGACCGGCCGGTGTGTGGCCGGGAGACTGTCGAACTGGCTCTGTGCACCGCGCTGGAACCTCCGTCCTCGTCTGCTCGTGCCGTCGTTTCCTCAAGTCCTCGTCTGCTCGTGGAGTCGTCTGCCTCGGGTCCTCTTCCCCGGGCTCGTGGCCGGGACCGCGCCGGGCGGCTCAACCCTGGCTGGCGGCGGCCGACCGGCGTACCTGGTCGTACAGCTCGACGTAGCGCTCCGCCATCATTGCGGGGGTGAACCGGAGGCTGGCCTCCTGCCGGCAGTCCCGCTCGTCCAGCCCGGCGACCTCCCGGACCAGGTCGGCGAGACCGTCCTCGTCGTCGGCGAGCAGCCCGGTCCGGCCGTGCTCGATCAGCTCCGGCAGGCAGCCCCGGCCGATCGCCAGCACCGGAGTGCCCAGCGCCAGCGACTCGATCACCGCCGTACCACCCGGCTCCTCCCAACACAGCGGGAAGAGGCTGGCTCGGGCAGCCGCCACCAGGTCGTCCCGGGCGGCACCGGCGACCATCCCGACCCAGCGCACCCGATCGCCGTCGACCAGCGGGGCGACCTCGTCGCGCCAGTACCGTACGTCCGGATTCTGTCCCGCCTCCGGGCCGGCGGTGGCCAGTTCCTCCGGTCGCCGGTACGGCCCGACCGGCCCGGCCAGCACCAGGTCGAACCCGGCCTGGTGGGCCAGCCGCGCCCCGAGGTGCTGCCCCTTGCCCGGTGTGATTCGGCCGAGGATCACCAGGTGGTCGGACTTCTCGACCGGCGCCCGACGGTTGGCGTCCACGGCCAGCGGGGTGGCCAGGTGGACGTGCCCGACCGCGTGGTCGCGCAGCGCCTGCGGCGCCCGGGCGAGCTGGGCCGCCGAGACCCCGTTCACCCGCACCCGGTCGCCGCCGTCCAGATAGCCGTACAGGTCCGGGTGCTTGCCGAGGTCCCAGTGCAGGGTGTGCAGCGCCGGCCCGCTGCCCGGACCCATCGCGGCCAGCACCGCCAGCCCGACCGCCTCCACGTGGTCGTGCACCAGGTCGACGTCGTCGCGTTCCCGCAGCGCCCGGACCACCCCGTTCAGGTGCGCCTGCGAGATACCGCAGACCTGGTTGTACGGCCGTTGCAGCGCACCGAACTGGCCGTCGGGGAAGACCGACAGCAGTTCGTCGACCGGGAGCGTGGCGTCCGCCGTCGAGGCCAGCACCACCCGTACGCCGAGCCGGCGCAGTTCGGGTACCAGCGTGGCGACAATGTTCTCGATCCCGCCGTACCCGGGCGGCGGCACCGGCAGCCACGGCCCGGCGTTCATCAGCACGGTGAGGCTCATCGGCCCTCCCCGGCACGTCGCTGCTTGCCGGCACGTCGCGCCCCGCCCCCGGTCCGTCGCTTCTCGCCGGCACCGTCGGGTTGGGCGGCGGGCCCCGTCACACTGCGGCCCTGCGCAGGGCCGGGCGGAGCTCGGCCAGCGGCGGGCGTTCCCGGACGGAGACGTCGCTGACCACGATCTCCCGGTCCAGGTTGGGCAGCGCGGTGCTGCCGTCCCGGCGGAACTGCACGAGCAGGTTCCCCGGCGGTACGGTCTCCTCGACCAGGCCCCGCCGGCAGAGCCGCTGCCACACGGTGTGCAGGATCTGCCCGGACATCCGGCCGAGCGCCTCGGTGTCCTGGTGCCGGTGCAGGCGCTCGCCGAGGTCGACCTGGGCGAGCGCGTCCAGGCCGCACATCTCCAGCAGGTCGATCAGCATCGCCGTCTCCACCCCGTAGCCGGAGACGAACGGCACCCGTTCGAGTACGTCCCGCCGGCCGGCGTACTCCCCGGCGAGTGGCTGGACGAAACCGGCCAGTTCCGGCCAGAAGAGGTTGAACAGCGGGCGGGCCACCAGTTCGGTCACCCGGCCGCCACCCTCGGCCTCCACGCCGCTGGTGCCGACCAGCGGGCGGTGGTAGAAGCCCTTCACGAACGCGACGGACGGATCGGTGAGCAGCGGACCGAGCAGTCCGGTGACGAAGTGCGGCTGGAACTCCCGCAGGTCGGCGTCGACGAAGACGACCAGGTCGCCGTCCGAGCCGGCCAGCCCGGCCCAGAGCGCGTCGCCCTTGCCGTCCAGCCGGGGCAGGCCCCGGGTCATCTCGTCCTGACTGATCACCCGTGCGCCGGCCGCCGCGGCGACGACAGCCGTACCGTCGCTGGACCGGGAGTCGACCACCACCAGCTCGTCGACCAGCGAGACCTGTTCCACCAGGCAGGCCCGGATCGCCGCCACGATCGCCCCGACGGTGGCCTCCTCGTCCCGGGCCGGGATGACGACGCTGACCGTACGCCCCTCCTTCAGGTACGCGAGCTGTCGTGGCGTCCACTGATCGGCCACGCCGGTGCGGTGGCTGGACCACGCCTCCAGCGCCGGTGACACGGCGGTACGCGAGCGCCGCATGGGACCGACCTCCCAACTGCCTCGCCCGGACCCCGGCCGGGGTACCGGTGCAGCCCTGCAGCCTTCCCCGCCGGTCCCGGATCAACCGTCCCGCCGCCCCGCCGAGAGTCGCCCCGGGCCGTGCTCGGGCGCCGCGCCGCATACCGCCCACCCGGGCACATTCGGGCGGTACGGACATCCCGCCACCGGCCTTCCGAGAGCGGACACCGCACCCGGCCGGGCGGGCCGCACTTTGCCGGAGAGTTCGCGTACCGTTGCCCGTCATGGGTGTGTCGCAACGGTTGAAGACCAGGGTCCGGCGTTTCCTCCAGCGTCCGGGCACCACAGTTGATCTGGCGCCGCTGGAGAAGCTGCTGCCCACGATCGAGGCGCGCGAGGAGGAGCTGACCGAACTCGGCGACGAGGAACTCACCGAGGCGGCCGGCAAGGCCGAGGACTACGTCGAGATCTGTGCCGTCGGCCGGGAGGCCGCCCGGCGTGGGCTCGACCAGCGGCCGTACGACGTGCAGTTGCTCGGCGCCATGTCGCTGCTGGCCGGCAAGGTCGCCGAGATGGCCACCGGTGAGGGCAAGACGCTGACCGCGACGATCGCCGCGTACGGGCACGTCCGGCGCGGCAACGGCCCGGTGCACGTACTGACCGTCAACGACTACCTGGCCCGCCGGGACGCCGAGTGGATGGAGCCGGTGTACCGGCTGCTCGGCCTGAGCGTCGGCTGGGTCACCGAGGCGTCCACCCGGGAGGAGCGCCAGGCGGCGTACGCCTGCGACGTCACCTACGTGTCGGTCAGCGAGGCCGGCTTCGACTTCCTCCGCGACCAGCTCGTCACCGACATCGACGACCGGGTGCAGCCGCCGCTGACCACCGCGATCGTGGACGAGGCCGACTCGATCCTGATCGACGAGGCCCGGGTGCCGATGGTGCTGGCCGGTGCGGTACCCGGCGAGCAGGACCCGGTGCACCAGGCCGCCTCGGTGATCCGGGGACTGCGGTCCGGCCGGCACTACACGGTCGCCGACGACGGCCGCAGCGTCGCCTTCACCGATGCCGGGCTGGCCGAGGTCGAGTCCCGGCTCGGCGACGTCGACCTCTACGACGACGAGCACGTCGAGCAGCTCTCCGCCGTCAACGTCGCCCTGCACGCGCACGCCCTGCTGCACCGGGACGTCGACTACATCGTCCGCAACGACGGCGTCGAGCTGATCGACGAGATGCGCGGCCGGGTCGCCCAGCGCCGCCGCTGGCCGGACGGGCTCCAGGCGGCGGTGGAGGCGAAGGAGGGGCTGGACGCCACCGCCGAGGGCGAGGTGCTCGGCACCATCACCGTGCAGGCGTACGTCGCGCTCTACCGGACCGTCTGCGGGATGACCGCCACGGCGGTGCTGGTCGGCGACCAGTTGCGGGAGTTCTTCTCGCTCGAGGTCGCGGTGATCCCGCCGAACACCCCGTGTGTCCGGGTCGACGACCCGGACCGGATCTACGCCACCCGGGGTGAGAAGGAAGAGGCGCTGATCCAGGAGATCCAGGAGCAGCACGAGACCGGCCGTCCGGTGCTGATCGGCACCCTGGACGTGCAGGAGTCGGAGCGGCTCGCCGAGGCGCTGCGCGAGGCCGGCGTGCCGTGCACGGTGCTGAACGCGAAGAACGACGCCGAGGAGGCGGCGATCATCGCCGAGGCCGGCAAGCACGGCGCGGTGACCGTCTCCACCCAGATGGCCGGCCGGGGTGTCGACATCCGGCTCGGCGGCAGCGACCAGGCCGACCGGGACCGGGTGGCCGAACTCGGCGGCCTGTTCGTGATCGGCAGCGGCCGGCACGACAGCCGGCGGGTCGACGACCAGCTCCGGGGCCGGGCCGGCCGGCAGGGCGACCCCGGTCGCTCGGTCTTCTTCGTCAGCCTCGAGGACAACCTGGTCATCCGGCACGCCCCGGACGCGATCCCGCCGTCGCCCCGGATGAACGCCGACGGTCTGGTCACCGACGAGCAGGTCGACTTCGCCATCGAGCACGCGCAGCGGATCGCGGAGGGCGTCAACCACGAGATCCACCGCAACACCTGGCGGTACAGCGTGGTGATCGAGCAGCAGCGCAAGGCGCTCGCCGAGCGTCGGGAGCGGCTGCTCACCAGCGAGGTGGCGGCGCAGATGCTGACCGAGCGTTTCCCGGACCGGGCCAAGGAGATGGACGAGGAACTCCTCTCCCGGGTCGGCCGGTCGATCGCGCTGTACCACCTCGACCGGCTCTGGGCACACCACCTCGCCGAGCTCTCCGAGGTACGCGAGGGCGTGCACCTGCGGGCGCTCGGTCGGCTCGACCCGCTCGACGAGTTCCACCGCTCGGCGGTGCCGGCGTTCAACGCGCTGGTGCCGGAGATCGAGACCCGTACGGTGGAGACCTTCGAGGAGAACGAGTTCGACGAGGACTGGCAGCCGGGCGGCGACGAGCTGGTCCGGCCCAGCGCCACCTGGACCTACCTGGTCCACGACAACCCGTTCGGCTCGGAACTCGACCGGCTGATCGCCGCCGTCGGGCGTCGGCTCACCTCCGGCTCGCGCTGAGCCGTACCGCACCGGGATCTTCCGGGGTGGCCGTCGGATCGCTGACGGCAACCCCGGACCGGTCGGGATCGTTCTCCCACTGGAACGGGTGGTTTGTCCACCCGGCGCTCGGGTAGTAGCGCAGGTCCGTACCGGCGCGGGACCGGTATCGGCGGGGGAGAGGCGACATGGAACAGGCGACGGCACGAACCGGGCGTACCGCGGTGACCGCGGTGGTGGCGGGGGTCCCGGAACGGTGCTGAGGCTGAGGACGACGACGGAGCCGTCGACCGAGGCCCCGGGCGTGCTGGAGACCGCCGCCCTGCTCCGCGAAGTGACCGCCGGGCTGATCGCGAGCGACGACTTCGACGTCGCGCTGGACCGGCTGGTGCGTACCGTCCGGGACGCCATGCCCGGGGTGACCTGGTGCGGGGTGACCGTGCTGCGCGCCGGGGCGCCCGCGTCGGTGGCCGCCTCGGAACCACGACTCGGCGATCTCGACGACGTGCGGCACGGGCCGGACGGGCCGGCGATGGTGGCGATCCGGTCCCGGGAACTGGTCTGGTCGGCAGATCTGCGCACTGAGACCCGGTGGCGGCCGTGGACCGGTCGGGCGCTGGCCCTCGGCGTACGCGGCGTGCTCGCCGTACCGGTCGACGTGGACGACCACGTGGTCGGCTCGATCAACCTGTACGCCCGCGAGCCCGGTGTACTGACCGCAAGTCAACAGCTCACCGCGATGCTGCTGGCCGAACACGCCGGGCTGCTGCTCGGCGCGGTCCGGGACCGCTCCCGGCAGGTCGGCTCGGCCGGCGAACCCGACGACACGCTCACCGCCGGACAGGTCATCGACCAGGCGGTCGGGGTTATCATGACCCAACGTGGCTGTCCGGCCACGGAGGCGCTACGGGTGTTGCGGTCCGCCTCGGCGGCCCTGGCCATCCCACTACGGGACGTGGCCGAGCGGCTGGTCACCTCGGTGGCCCGGCGCCGGGACACCTGACTCCTCCGCCGGCCCGTACACCGCGATCGCGATTCGCTTCGGGCCGGTGGCGGTACGGCGTCTGCGGCGTCGTTTCGGCGGAGTTGCCCGGGGGTAGCACGCTGGGGCTGGTCGAGGAGTGAGCCGGGGAGGCGCCACCATGCAGAGCCGCCTGCGGGTGCACGGACATCCGATCCAGCCGATGCTGGTGACGTTTCCGTTCGGGCTGTTCGTCTGCGCCACCGTCTTCGACCTGGCCGACGTGCTCGGCGGTCCGGCGATCCTGGGGCTGGTCGGCTACTGGACGGTGGTGGCGGCGCTGGTCGCGGCCGGGCTCGCGGTGGCGGCCGGCATGGTCGACCTGTGGGACGCGCCGGGCGACGCGACCCGGCGTACGGCGGTGACCTTCAACCTGGTGAACGCGGCGGTCGCGGTGCTGTTCGTTTTCGCCTGCCTGATCAGGGCCGGCGTGCCGGAGCACGGGGCCACCGGCGGCCTGGTGGTGGTCGAACTGCTCGCCCTGCTGCTCGGCGCGGTCGGGGTACGGCTGGGTGGCAGCCTGGTCCGCCAGTTCGACCAGGGGCGCGGCGAGCCGACCAGCTTCGACGGCTTCGGGCCGCCGGCCAGCTCGGTGGCCAGCGGCTTCGGCCGGCGCCGGGGCGGCTGACCGACGGACGACGCACGGAAGCCCCCTGCGCCGGACCGGCCCGCCCGGTTCACGACCGACCGGCGGCGCGATCTCACGGCCGCGGCGGCGCGATCTCACGGGTGGTCGGCGGCCAGGTGCTCGGCGAGCAGGTCGGCACCGAAGTCGCCGTACGGGCGGCGGAGCACGGTGTGCGCGTGGTTGCCGTCCTCGCTGGTGTTGTCGTACTCGACGAGCAGGTCCTCGCCCTGGATCCGGTAGTAGTGCCGCCCGCCCGGCCGGGTCGGGCCCTCCCAGGCGAACCAGAGGTCGCCCCGGCCGACCCGGGCCGCCTCCTGCGCGGCCAGCTCCGGCGGAAGCCGGTCGAGGTAGAGCGCGACGAGCTGGTCGAGCAGGGCCCGGCCGGTCGGTCCGAGCGTGCCGGCCCGGAGCCCGGGCGGTTCGATCCGGCTGTCGAAGCGCGCCCGGGTGCCGCTGCGGATGTCGGCGGGTGCCTCGTCGGCCACGATCGCCGTGCCCCTGCCGTCCGGGCCGATCGCGTCGAGCAGGGCGCGGGCGAGATCCTCCTCGGGCGCGAGTGGCCGGCTGACCGGGCGTCCGGCGTAGCTCACCGTCGCCGGATTGGCGCCGAGGAAGAGCGGTGCCGGCGAGACCCTGTCCCCGGCGACGGTCATCGTCACCGACAGGTGGTGTCCCTCGAACCGCCAGCACCAGAGGTCGTCCCGGGCCGGGTCGCCGAAGACCACGATCCGGTAGTCGTCGCTGTGCCGGCCCCGCCGCCAGTCCTCCTGGCGGTCGAGGACCTCTTCCAGGGCCATGATGGTGGCCGCCTGCGCATACGCGTGTGGACTGAGCGCGGTCGCCAGCAGCCGGTGCGTCGCCTTGCGACCGGTCCGGTCGAGATCGGCGAGGCAGGCGCCCGGCCGGGGCAGCGGCCGGTACTCGATCCAGCGGCGACCGCCCTCGTCGGCGAACGGTCGGACGGCCTGCGGCCGGGCCGGCCCCGGGAGCGCGTCCAGCAGTGCGGTGGCCGCCGTCCGCATCTGCCCGGCCAGGGTGGTGTTGCGCATTCTCCCTGTATACCGGCTGTCCCGGCGGCACCACCGGCCAGCCTCCCGGCGGAGCGGGGTGGGCATCTCGACGTCGCCTCCGGTGGAGCGCGGTGGGTGTCTCGACGGCGCTTCCGGCCGGATCGGGATCGGCACCCGGCGGCGCTCCCGGCGCAGCGGAGTGAGCATCCGGGCGGTGCTCCCGGTGGGGTACCCGGCGGAGCGGGGCGGGGAGTTTGTCCAGCTTGGAAGCCTTCGATCCGCACTTGACCGGGCTCGACACGCCCGATCGGTGCCTTGTGGACCGGGCTTGGTCGCGCGATGATCAGTACAAGTTCCTTGATCGTTAATTATGTGACTGGAGTCACATCGACCTATCCTGTTCGCAGGTAAGGTCTGCACAATCGTCAACCCCTTTCGAAGGGTGCCGCCAGATGTTCAGACTCTCCCCACAAGGGCCGCGGCGACTCCGGATCGTCGGGCTCGCCGCTCTCTCCTTCCTGGTGGTGACCGTTGCCGTTGCTCCGGCGAGCAACGCCCAACCCGTGGCCGCAACGGGTCCGACCACAGCGGACGCAGCCACCCCGCCGGGCGTGGATGAGATCGCCAGCAGCCCCAACCTCCGCCAGATCGCCAACATCCCCAAGCAGGGCACCTTCGCCACCGAAGGCGCGCTCGGCTCCGACCTCGCCTTCCAGGGCCGGTACGCCTTCGCCGGCAACTACGAGGGCTTCGTCATCTACGACGTCAAGAACCCGTCCCGGCCGTCCATCGTGTCCCAGGTGCAGTGCTCGGGATCGCAGAACGACATATCGGTCTACGGCGACCTGCTCTTCCTCTCCACCGACTCGCCCCGCAGCGACGACTCGTGCGCCAGCACCGGCGTCCCGACGAGCGGAACGGTGTGGGAGGGCATCAAGATCTTCGACATCAAGGACAAGCGCAACCCGCGCTACATCAAGTCCGTCAAGACCGCCTGCGGCTCGCACACCCACACCCTGGTGCCGAGCAAGGACAAGAAGTCGGTCTACGTCTACGTCGCGTCGTACGGTGCCAACAGCACGTACGTCGGCTGCGCGCCGCCGCACGACTCGATCTCCATCATCAAGGTGCCGCTGAAGAAGCCGACCACGGCGTCGGTGGTGGCGGTGCCGAACCTGTTCCCGGACGGTGGCAACCCGGGCGGCAACGGCAGCTCGAACACGACCGGCTGCCACGACATCACCGTCTACCCGAGCAAGGACCTCGCCGCCGGCGCCTGCATGGGTGACGGCATCCTGATGGACATCGCCAACCGCGAGGCTCCCCGGGTGATCAACCGGGTCCGGGACACGGTGAACTTCTCGTTCTGGCACTCGGCGACGTTCAACAACGCCGGCACCAAGGTGGTCTTCACCGACGAACTGGGTGGCGGCTCCGGCGCGACCTGCGTCGAGACGGTGGAGCCGACCCGTGGCGCCAACGCCATCTACGACATCGCCGGTCGGGGCGACGGCCGCAACCTGGTCTTCAAGAGCTACTACAAGATCCCGCGGCTGAACACCACCCTGGAGAACTGCGTCGCGCACAACGGTTCGCTGATTCCGGTACTCGGCCGGGACATCATGGTCCAGGCGTGGTACCAGGGCGGCATCTCGGTGTTCGACTTCACCAACTCGGCCCGCCCGGTCGAGATCGCCTACTGGGAGCGGGGCCCGCTCTCGGCGGAGCGCCGGATCACCGGTGGCTCGTGGTCGGCGTACTGGTACAACGGCAACATCTACTCCAGCGACATCCAGAAGGGCCTGGACGTGCTGGAACTGCGGGACTGGCGGGTCTGGACGGCGCACCTGGTCAAGTTCAAGGAGCTGAACGTGCAGAGCCAGCCCAGCTACCTGGGCAGCAACTGGTAGGCCACGGCCACCAGGCACGACACCGGACGGCCCGGTTCCCCGAGGGGGACCGGGCCGTTCCACGTCGTCGGCCTGATCATCGTGGCCACCGCCGCGCGTGATAACTTGCCCGACCGGTGGAGGGGAGGGGCCGGTGAACGAGGTCAGCTACGCCGGGCCGGGCGAGGTCAGCCAGGTCGGGCCGGACGAGGTCAGCTACATCGGGCCGGGCGAGATTGGCTGCGTCGAGCAGGGCGCGGGCGTCTACGTCGGGCAGGCCGGCGTCGACGGTGCGGGCAACGGCGGCTGGTTGCTCGGCCACTTCATGCCGTCCGGTGTGGACGTACGGCACAGCGCCGACGTCGAGGTCAAGTGGGGCGTGCACCCGGCCGGCGACACCCGGGCGGAGTGGGTCACCGGGGAGCGGCGTACCGCCCTGCTGGTGTTGGTCTCCGGCCGGTTCCACGTCGAGTTGCGGGACCGGACCGTCGTGTTGACCGAGCCCGGCGACTACGTGGTCTGGGGACCCGGCGTCGACCACTCGTGGCTGGCTCCGGAGCCGGCGGTGGTGCTCACCGTCCGCTGGCCCTCGGTCGCCGGCTACAAGGTCGCGGCGGACTGATCGGCCCGGCTCGCCGGCCGGGGACGCCCGCTCCCCGTGACCCGGACACCGGCCGTCCCGACGGGGGCACCCGGCGCCGGTTCCTGGTCACGGGGACGTGATCGCGGTGCGGGTCAGCCGAGCGTGCAGCTCAGTACCGGGGTCGGATTGCTGCCGGTCCAACTGCCGATGAAGCCGAAGGTGGCCGTACCGGCGGGGGCGAGCGAGCCGTTCCAGCCGACGTTCCGGGCGGTCACGGTGCTGCCGCTCTGGCTCACGGTGGCGTTCCACGCCTGACTGACCTGCTGGCCGGCGCCGAACGTCAACTGGGCCGTCCAGGACCGGCTCGCCGTGCTGCCGTTGTTGCGTACCGTCACCTCACCCTGGAAGCCGCCCTGCCACTGCCCGACGCTCCGGTACGTCGCCGCACAGCCGCCGGCCGGCGGTGCCGTGGTGGTGCCCGGCGGCGGGGTCGGGGTCCGGGTCGGCGGCGGCGTGGGCGTCCGGGTCGGTGGCGGGGTCGGGGTGACGCCGTCCAACGCCGCCGTCAGCGCCGGGTACCACCGGTCGGCCATCTTCTGGTCACCGGCCGCGTTCGGGTGCACGCCGTCGTAGGTGTCGCTGCCGGTGCTGAAGCCGGTCCACTGGTCGACCACCACGATCGGGGAGGCCGAGGTGGTCTTCGACGCCGCCCAGCCCGGGATGGCGTCGTTGAGCGCCACCGTACGCTGGCCACACTCGGCGCAGGAACTCGGCGCCATCGGAATGATCTTCGCGACCAGCACCTTCATGTTCGGGTTGCTGGCCCGCATCTGGTCCACCAGCTTGCCGTACGCGGCGAGGATCGTCGCGGGTGCCCGGTTGCTCCAGACGTCGTTGGTGCCGAAGTGCATCAGCACGATGTCCGGGCGGGTGGCGGCGAGCCAGGGCGGCAACTGGTTCTGGTCGGCCACGGTCGTCACCAGCGCGCCGCCGTGTCCCTCGTTCTCCCCGTCGTACGGCGCCCCGCAGCCCTGCGCGGGGAGCGTGCCGACGAAGTCGACGTTGGTGTAACCGGTGTTCTGCAAGCGGTTCCAGAGCATGGCGCGCCAACAGCCGGGCGAGCCGGTGATCGAGTCGCCGAGCGCCATGATCCGGACGGGTGCCGGTGCCTCGGCGGGTGACGCGGGTCGGGCGACGACGACCGTGCCGAGCGCGACGACGAGCGCGGCCAGCACGGTACTGAGCAGGGGCCTGCGGAGCATGGTTGTCTCCTAGTCACGGTGAGATGGTGGTTCGTACCGGCCCTTTGCCCCCGAGACATTCAAGCAGGTAACTGGACCGGAACTCAACCGGTCAAGTTGGCGTACCGCTGGCCGTCGCCGCGAAACGATTACGCCGGTGGTGAACCGGTCTTTCGTCGGTGCGCCACAGGAGGTGAGGATGGGGCGGTGAGCGAGCGGAACGCGGCGGTACGCCGCCTCGACCTCGGCTACTTCGTCCGGCCCGCGACCGAGGCCGGCGAGCCGCATCCCCGAGTCGAACCGGCGTACGGCTATCTGGTCCGGCGGCCCGAAGGGCTGCTGCTGTTCGACACCGGCATCGGCGAGGTCGACCCGGAGACCGAGGCGCACTACCGACCGGTCCGCCGCCCGGTGCTGGCGGCACTGGCCGCCGCCGGGATCGGGGTCGACGAGATCTCGCTGGTGGTCAACTGCCACCTGCACTTCGACCACTGCGGCGGCAACCCGGCGCTCGCCGGCCGTCCGGTCCTCGTGCAGCGGGCCGAGCTGGCCCTGGCCAGGGAACCCGGGCACACCATCGCCGAACTGGTCGACTTCCCGGCCGCCCGGTACGAGGAACTCGACGGCGAGGCGGAGATCTGGCCGGGGGTGTGGGTGCTGCCCACTCCCGGGCACACCGTCGGGCACCAGTCGTTGGTGCTGCGCCAGCCGGACGGCACGGTGATCCTGGCCGGGCAGGCCCACGACTTCGCCTTCCAGTTCGGCTCGGCCCGGCTGGCCCTGCGCGCGGCCCGGGACGGGGTGGCCGGTCCACTGCCGCCGGTGCCGGAGTGGCTGTCCCGGCTGGTCGACCTCGATCCGGCCCGGGTGCTCTTCGCGCACGACGGCGCGGTCTGGGAACCTTCCTCCAGGTGACACAGCGAAGGGGTGCGTGGATGTCCGACGACAACAGGGTCGAGACGCTCCGGGCGGCCGAGCGGCGACTACAGGCCGCCCAGCTCGCCTCGGACGTCGCCGAACTGGACCGGTTGATCGACGAGCGGCTCGTCTTCACCGGTCCCGACGGCCGGCTCTACGGCAAGCAGGACGACCTGCGGGTAAACCGCACCGGGGAGCAGCGGCTGAGCCGGGTCGACCAGGAGGAGTTGACCGTCCTGGTCGACGGGGACACCGGCGTCACCTGGTTTCTGGGCACTCTGGCGGGGACACTCGCCGACACGTCGTTCACCGCGCGGGTCAGGTACACCCGGACCTGGATCCACGACGACGCGCACGGATGGCGCCTGCTGGCGGCACACGTCAGCTCCGCGTGACCCGGCCACCCGGAGACGTGTGACCCCGTCACCCGAGCCGCCGCTACGCCGGCTTGCCGGCGGCGTGCGCCAGTTCCCGTTCCCGCCCGGCCGGCGCCGGCCCGGTGTCGTCGGTCGACGACGGCCACGTCGGCTTCGGCAGCAGCGGTCCGGCCATCGCCGTGGTGACCAGTGCCATGATCACCATCATGGTGAACATCTGACTGTCCAGCACGCCGAGGCTCACCCCGACGTTCAGCACGATCAGCTCGGTCAGCCCCCGGGTGTTCATCAGGATGCCCAGGGTGCGTGCCTCCCGGGCGGGCAGGCCGAGCGCCAGGGCCGGCGTGGCCGCGCCGATGGTCTTGCCGGCCACCGCGACCAGGATGATCGCGCCGAGTTCCAGGTAGTTGGCGAAGGTCAGCGAGGCGATGTCGACACTCAACCCGGTGACGATGAAGAAGACCGGCAGCAGCACCATTCCGATGTGCTCGAACGGTTCGCGGATCTGTCGCCCGAGCTGCTCGACCGGCTCCCGGGGCATGATGAGGCCGAAGATGAACGCGCCGAAGATCGCGTGGATGCCGACCCAGGTCGTCGCGTACGAGGAGAGGAACACCCCGGCCGCGATGAAGACCACCAGGAACGCCGGCCGGTTGAGTAGCGCGACCCGGCGGACGAAGGCGGCCAGCAGCGGACGTACCACTGCGATCATGACGGCGATGTAGGCGGCCGACAGCGCCGCGATCTGGACCAGGTCGACGCCGTCCCGGGCGGTGGCGATCGCCGCGACCAACGCGAGAATGCACCACGCGAGAACGTCGTCGATCGCCGCACTCGCCAGCGCGAGAGAGCCAACCTCGGTGTTCACCAGCCGGCGATCCTTGAGAATGCGGGCCAGTACCGGAAACGCGGTAATCGACATCGCCGCGCCCAGAAAGAGAGCGAAGGCCACGAACGGTACCTTCTTGCCGGCCACCACGGCGTGGTCGTCGTAGATCAGCGCGGCGAGCCCGACACCGAGCGCGAAGGAGAGGGCAATCGAACAGAGCGAGACCGAAACGGTCATCGTCTTGCGCCGGGCCAGCACGCGCCGGTCGAACTCCCAGCCCACCAGGAACATGAAGAGCAGGAGCCCCACCTGGGATATGGCACTGAGGTAGGGCCGGGCCTCGGCGGGGAAGATCACCGCCGTGGGATTGCCCGGCAGTAGTCCGAGCAGGCTCGGGCCGAGCGCGATACCGGCGAGGATCTCGCCGATGACCACCGGCTGCCCCAACCTGCGTAGCCACCGCCCGAAGACGTAACCGACGACCAGGACGATGGCGACATCCGCCAGGACCGTGGCGACCGTCAGTTCCCCCGGACTAGCCAATGACTGCATGTCATCCTCCACATAACCGTCCAGCGCCTACCGACCGTCGCCAATGCTCGAAAATGGGCGCACCACACCGGACGCGACTCCTCCTGTCGGGCGTCCGTCAGTCGCCCGCGAGGGGCATCGATTACCGCAACCGTAGCGGGCTTCTTGTGGCCGCGCAGTTCATGGATAACGCCGGAATAAGAGACCCCCTGATCCGCCCGTGCGCGGAGCTGATTCCCGTGCGCGCGGGTAACACATTTGCCGACTTTCCACACGCTATGGCGGAATCGTTTTGCGGTCTTCCCCCGAGATGATGAGAAGCGGGCTCATCCGCGTGGTGGGGCACCGACCCGGACGGCCGTCGCCGCCGCGCGCTGCCGCAACAGCCTCGCTGCCGAGGAGGCCCCGGGGGCAGACCTGGCAGCAGTGTCCAGATCGGACGTGGCGCACCGCCGAGCGTACGGCCGGGGCTAGTGTCGCCCGATGGTGACCTTTCCCGTCGACGCCGTCAGCTCGGCGGCCGAGCCGCTGCCCACCCGCCCGCTCGGGCAGCTCTTCGACGACGCGCTGGTGGTCGGCGGTGACCCGGCGCTGCCGGTGCTCGCGCCGAACGGCGTACATCCGCTGCTCGGCGCGGTCGGGCGGGCGTTCGCCGAGCACCGCCCGCTGGTGTTGTCGCCGGACGCGGTATGGCTGACCATCGCGCAGGGCGCCGCCCAGCAGGACGCCGCCCTGGACTCCGGCGGCGACCTCGGACACCTCGAAACCGGCCGGCTCGACGTGCTGGCCGAGACCGTCGTCGACTGGCGGCCGACGGTGCGGGAGGCGGAGGACTGACGGGGAACGGCGGTACTGCCCGGTCGGCCATGATGGTGGTTGATGGCCCGGCTGACGCAGATCCATTCGATACCGGCGGAACCGCAGGACGTGCCGTGCGAGACGATCGTCCGGCACCCACATCCACGGCTGCGGCAGCACGTGTTGGGCTACGCGGGATTCCGGGCCGGTGCCCGGCGCAGGATTCCGCACCGGCTTCTGCCGTTGAGCTACGCCATCCTGCTGGTCGACTTCGCCGACCCGTACACCCTGGTCACCGGGGCGCGGAGCAGAGCGACGGTGGCCGGGCGCACCGACTGGGCGTACGGGGTCAGTGTCGGGTTGACCCCGGTCGGGGCGTCCGCGCTGCTCGGCGTACCGATGCCGGAGCTGGCCGGGGTCACGGCCCCGCTGCCGGACCTGGTCGGCCCGCGCGCCGACGGGTTGGCCGAGCGACTGGGCGCGGCCCCGGACTGGCCGAGCCGGTTCGGCCACCTCGACCGGGTACTCGCCGGTTGGCTGGCCGGAGCACCGGCGGATCGGCAGGACGGGCTGGTCAGCGCGGCCTGGTGGCGGCTCTCGCACAGCCCGCAGCGGCTCCGGGTCGGCGCCCTCGCCGACCGGCTCGGCGTCAGCCGCCGCTACCTCGAACTCGGTTTCCGTCGCCAGGTCGGCCTGTCCCCGGCGACCGTGGCCCGGACCGCCCGGTTCCAGCACGCGCTCGGGCTGCTGGTCGAGGGTGCGGACCTGGCCGGCGCGGCGGCCGACACCGGGTACGCCGACCAGCCGCACTTCACCCGCGAGGTGCGGGCGCTCTCCGGTCTCACCCCGACCGAGCTGTGCGCATTTCTTCAATACCCTCCGGTGCCGACCGGCTAGCGTTTCGGCGCATGACGCGGCTACCACAGTTGTCCGGCCGGACGGCACTCGTCACCGGCGGTTCCCGGGGCATCGGCCGGGCGATCGTGCGACGGCTGGCCGAGGCCGGCGCCCGGGTGGTCTTCACCTACCGCAGCGACGAGGCGGCGGCCGACGAACTCGCCGCCGGGTACGACGACGTGGTCGCCGTCCGCGCCGACCAGGCGGACCTGGCCAGCCTCGACCCGATGTTCGCCCCGGTACGCGACGGCCTGGACATCCTGGTCAACAACGCCGGGATCGGTCCGACGGCGCCGATCGCCGAGCTGACCGGGGAGGAGTTCGACCGGGTGATGACGGTCAACGTGAAGTTCGCGCTGCTGGCGATCCGCGAGGCGACCACGGTGCTGCGGGACGGCGGCCGGATCGTCAACATCTCCACCCTCAACACCGTGCTGCCGGCACCCGGGCTCGCCCTCTACTGCGCCAGCAAGGCGGCCCTCGAACAGGTCACGGCGGTGGCCGCCCGGGAACTCGGTCCCCGGCGCATCACCGTCAACACCGTGTCGCCCGGCGCCACCGACACCGACCTGCTCCGGGCGTCGAACCCGGCCGAGGCGCTGACCCGGGCCGCGACGCTCACCGCACTGGGCCGGCTCGGGCGGCCGGAGGACATCGCCGCCGTCGTGGCGCTCCTCGTCGGACCCGACGCCGGGTGGATCACCGGGCAGAACATCCGGGCGACCGGCGGCCTGCTGATCTGACGCATCCACGCCGACGGCCGCGTGCGCGTCTCGCGCGTACGGGGTGTCCGGCACGGCACCGAACGAGCAGCTCCGAGCAGGAACCGCCGGCGGCGGCGGTAGGGATAGCCCTCGGTCGAAGAGACGGGCTGCCTTCAGTGCGTTCGCGCCACTGGACGCGACAGACTTCGGTTGATCGACTGCCGGGGGCAGTCGCGCTTCCGCTGGAGGAACCATGTCGAACGCGAACTCGGAACGCCACGTCGTCAGTCGACGCGCCGTGCTCGGTGGTGCTGCTGTCGCCCTGGCCGGGGTCGGACTCGCACCGCCGTGGGCCGCACACGCCGGCAACGGTTCGACGTCCAGGTCGTTCGACCAGGCTCTGCTGGACGCCACGGCGTCCCGGCTGGACCGGAGCCTGGTCGAGCTGCGTCGCGACATCCACCGGCATCCCGAGATCGCGGGGCAGGAGCGGCGTACCGCCGGAGTGGTGGCGCGGCGACTTCGCGCGGCCGGCCTCGACGTCCGGACGGGCGTCGGCGGGTACGGGGTGGTGGGGATCCTCCGTGGCGCCCATCCCGGCCGGACGGTCGGCTACCGGGCCGACATGGACGCGGTACCGCCGGACGAGCAGATGGCGGGCGGCCCGGAGCCGGCCCACCTGTGTGGACACGACCTGCACACCACCGTCGGTGTGGGGGTCGCCGAGGTACTGGCGCTGCTGCGCCACCGGCTCGCCGGCACGGTGGTGTTCGTCTTCCAACCCGCCGAGGAGGCGCTCAGCGGCGCCGCCGCGATGCTCGACGACGGCGTGTTCGACCGGGCCCGCCCGACGGAGATCCACGCCCTGCACTGCGGTCCGTTCCCGGTCGGCCAGTTCCTCGTGATGCCCGGATACGGGCTGCCCGGCCTCGATCGTGGGGTCGTCACGCTCACCGGCTCCGACGCGACGGTGCGGGCTCGGCAGCTCGCCGCCGAGATCAACACGCTCGGCACGGTGGCTCCACCCCGCACTCCCGCCGACCTCGAACAGATCGTGGCGGACCTCCAGACCCCGGACGGGCCGCTGGCCGAGTTCGTCTTCATGGGGGCGCAGCCGGTGGAGACGGACGGTGCGGCCGAGGTCCGGGTCTCCTTCCGCTGCTGGCCGGAGCACCGGTACGCCGAGATCCGCGAACGGATCCAGCGTCTCGCGACCGCATCCGGCGGGGCGTCGGTGGCCTTCCCGAACGATCCCTTCCCGGCCATGATCTGTCCCGAGCGGGAAGGGCTGGCCCTCGAACGGCACCTGCACCGGACCGTCGGCCGCGACGGGGTGCGGAGGATGCACGCCGCTGTTCCGTTCAACGGTGAGGACTTCGCGTTGTTCCTCGACCGGATGCCCGGCACGTTCACCTTCCTCGGCGTACGCGCGCCCGGTGCCGCCATCGAAACCAGCTATCCGCACTTCGGCGCCTTCAACCCGGACGAGCGGGCCATCGGCTACGGCGTCCGTGCGATGGCCGGTTGGCTGGCCACCCGTACCCGCAGCTAGCGTGGCGCTGGCCGCATATCCGTACGGGTACTCAGGTGTGCTCCGGGTCGGGGGTCGGCGGCAGCAGATTCTGCAACCGGGGTGTCCGGCCGCGCGCCGGACCTAGACTCCATCCGCCGGCATTGACCTCGACGGATGGGCGGAGCGGGTGCCGACAACCGGTCGCACAGGTGGACAGTCGTATCTCAGCAGTCGATCGTGGTGGATAACCGGAGTGGTCGGGGTCTGGATCGCCAGCCGGGCGGTGTTCGTCCTGATCTACGCGAACGTGGTCAAGGCGCCGGTCGGGAACGTCTTCGCCGACGTGGCGCTCTACCACCGCTGGACCGACGTACTGCTCGACTGGCAGGTGCCCCGGGACGATCCGATGTGGCAGTACCCGCCCGGCGCCGCCGCGTTCTTCCAGGCGCTCTGGCACCTCGCAGGGGACTCGGTCGGCGGGTACGAGATCACGTTCTTCACGCTGGCCGTCCTGGCCGACCTGCTGGTCCTGCTCACCCTGCTCCGACTCGCCCGGGGCGATGGGCTGCTCCTCGGCGCCTGGGCCTGGGCGCTGGCGGTTCCGCTGCTCAACCTGCTGACGTACGCCCGGTACGACATCTTCGTCACGGCCGTCGCGGTCGTCGGGCTCGCCGCCACGGTCCGGCGTCCGGTGGTCGCCGGTGCGGCCCTGGCCGTCGGCGCGCTGCTCAAGGTATGGCCGGCGGTGCTGCTGATCAGCGCCCGGCCGGTCGGCGGCCTCCGGCCGATCCTCACCGGTTTCGTCGTGGCGCTCGCCCTGCTCGGCAGTGCGCTCACCCTCGCCTTCGGCGGCGCCTGGTCCGGCTTCACCGGCAACCAGGCTGACCGTGGCCTCCAAATCGAGTCGATCGGCGCCACCCCGCTGGTCCTGGCCCGCCTCGGCGACCCCACCATCGACGTCCGGTTCGTCTACGGGGCGATGGAGTTCGTCGACGACCCGTTCGTGCGCCCGGCGACGATCGTCCTTCCCGTGCTGACGATCCTCGGACTCGGCGCCCTGAGTCTCTGGTGGCTCGTCAGGGGCCGACGGATCGTCTGGACCAGCGCGATCGGCTTCGACGTGGCGCTGCTCGCGATCCTGACCACGGTGGTGACCAGTCGGGTCTTCTCCCCGCAGTACATGCTCTGGCTGATCGGGACGGCGGCGGTCTGCCTGACCCGCCGGGACACC
The DNA here is from genome assembly GCF_016862915.1 of Plantactinospora endophytica. Classification (GTDB taxonomy): domain Bacteria; phylum Actinomycetota; class Actinomycetes; order Mycobacteriales; family Micromonosporaceae; genus Plantactinospora; species Plantactinospora endophytica. The sequence goes on from NZ_BONW01000010.1 coordinate 114,217, forward strand.
ACGCAACGCGCCGCGAGCGCCCTGGTCCTGGTCGCGACCGTGCTGACCAGCGCCCTGTTCCCGTGGTACTACGCACAGGTGTCGACGGATCCCGCCTGGCCGGGCACGGCGCTGCTGGTCCTCCGGAACGCGCTTGTGGTGGCGGCACTCGGCATCGGCTTCCACACGCTGACCCGGAGCGCGGCCCGCGGTACGTCCGACGTTGCGGGCACCCGAGCCGGCGCGTCGTCGCCCCGACCGGATCGGGCCACGCACCCGGTGGCCTGACGAGCGGTGCCGCCGTGGACTCCAAGGTTCATGGCAACCTGTCGTGCGGTGCGGACCGTGCAGTGGGGACCACAAGTCGCCGAGAATCTCGCGCGCCATCTGACGGTGTTGCCCGCGTACCCAGGTTGGTGGCGGTGCTTTGCCGCCGTTCGCCCGTTTGATTGAAGTACGTCATGATCGCGGGTACGATGACCGCGTAGTGGTGGACTACCCGGACCCCGCTTGCTTCGTCGCAGTTCGACGTGCGCTGGGAACGGGTGGAGAACATGAACGTTGCCGGGACCGACCATCGCCCGACGGGCCTGCGTGCCCCGCCCGGGCCGGCCCGCCGCCGCATCTCCGGCACCCTCGCGGGAGCGATGGGCGGAGCGGTGCTGGCCATGTTGCTCGGCTACCTTCCCGGAGTCCAGCTCGGGTTGCCGGGTCGGCCGACCGATCGCGCCGGGCCACAGTTGCGGTGGGTCTTCACCGCCGCCGACGAGACCGATGCCGGGCCGGTCGTCGCGGCCGGCACGGTCTACCTCGGCAGCGCCGACGGCACCCTGTACGCCCTCGACGCCGCGACCGGCACCGTCCGCTGGACGTACCCGATCCCCGAGTTGGACGCCACCCTGGCGGTCGCCGACGGAATGCTCTACCTCGTCGGTTCGGAGACGCTGTACGCGCTCGACGTCGACACCCGTCAGGTTCGCTGGAGCTTCCGGGTCGACGGGAGTCTCCGCTCGACGCTGGGCGCGGCCGACGGGCTCGTCTACGTCGCCGACCAGCACGGCCGGCTCGGCCCGACCCTGCACGCGCTGGACCGGGCCACCGGCCACCTCCGCTGGAGCCGCGACCTGGGCCGCACCCACGGCACCGGCCCGGCGGTGGCGCACGGCGCCGTCTACGTCGGCGGCGACCACACGCTGTACGCGCTCGACGCCCGGACCGGTGCCGTCCGGTGGGACCATCCCGACCTGCCGGGGCCGGTCGGCGAGGCCCCGGTGGTCGCGGACCGGACCGTGCACCTCGCCGTCGCCGGCAGCTACCTCGGCACCTTCGACGTGCACGACGGCCGGAAACTGTGGAGCCACGAGTCCGACGTCGTGTCGACGCCGGCCGTCCGGGACGACACCGTCTACGTCCCGTTAGGGACGGGGTGCTGCTTCGACCGCTGGCGTACCAACGCCTACCGGGCGTCGACCGGCGAGCTGCTCTGGTCGGCCGAGTTCCACGCGGCCGAGCTGGTCACGGCCGGCGGAATCCTCTACTCCCGCGCGGCCGGCGACGGCACGGTGTACGCGTTCGATCCGGCGGTCGGCGAGGTGGGCTGGCGGTTCGCCGCCGGGGACCGGACCTCGGGTGCGCCGGCCGCCACCGGCGACACCGTCTTCGTGGCGGACGGCGAGCACACCCTGTACGCGGTCCGCGCACCCCCGCCGCCACCCTGGGACTGAGCCACCGGAGGCACCGGCACCGCCAGCGGCGCCGGGCCAGCGAAGAAGACCGAGCGGCACGAAGGGCCGGGTGGCCGGGGGAGCGGATCGGCAAAGGCAGCGGGGTCGGGTCAGCGGATGGTGCGGCGCAGGGTGCGGAGCCGCCGGCCGCTGGACCGGTGCGGTTCACCTGCCGCGTCGGCGAGCAGGTCGGCGAGATCGGCGAAGCCGTCCCGGACCAGTCCGACGGTCAGCCGGACGTGGTCGGTGCCGAGCGGGTCGAGCTCGAACGGGGTACCGGGGGCGACGGCGATGCCGTGCGCGGCGAGCGAGAGCATCGCGTGCTGCTGGTCGCGTACCGGAATCCACATGTTGATGCCGTCCGGGGCCGGGGCGTCGACACCCCGCTGCGCGAGCGCGGCGGTGAGCAGGTCGCGGCGCCGGGCGTACTCGCGGCGGGCGCCGGCCAGCACCCGTGCCGTCGCCGGGTCGGTGAGCAGGTCGAGCAGCACGGCCTGGAGTACCCGGCTGGACCAGCCCGGGCCGAGCAGGCGCCGGTCGGCGACCGAGGCGACCAGGTTGGCCGGGCCACCGACGGCGGCGAGCCGCAGGTCCGGGCCGTGGCTCTTGGAGAAGCTGCGGATGTGCACCACCTGTTCGGGCAGCCACCCGCCGAGCGAGACCGGCGGCGCGGAGGCGATCTCGCCCGCATGGTCGTCCTCGACCACCACGACGGTACCGCCCAGCGGATGCGCGCCGAGCACAGCGGACAGTTCGGCGGCGCGCTCCGGCGTCATCGAGATCCCGGTCGGGTTGTGCGCCCGGGGTTGCAGCAGCAGCGCCACCGGCGCCCGGTCCAGTCCGGCGGCGAGCGACGCCGGCTCGATGCCCGAGCCGTCCAGGGTGACCGGCACCGGCACCGCGCCGACGGTGTCGAGCAGGTCGAGCAGCGGCGGGAAGGCCGGATTCTCCACGAGTACCCGGTCGCCGAGCCGGACGGCGGCGCCGACCACCCGGTCCAGCGCGTCCAGCGCCCCGTCGACCACGGTGAGCTGCTGCGGCGGGAACGGCCAGCGTTCCCGGAGCACCACCTCCAGCCGGGGCAGCACCGGTTCCTCCAGGTAGGAGGTGGTGAGCCGGGTGTCGCCGATCCGGCGCAGCGCGGGCGCCAGGTCCGGCAGCAGGTCGTGGTCGGGTACGCCGGTGGAGAAGTCGTGCGGCAGCGTGGCCGGGCTGGCGGTGAGCCGGGCGTACCGGAGGCTCTGCCGGAGCCGGTTCGGCGGCAGTACGAAGGTGCCGGAGCGGCCCCGGGTCTGGATGGCACCGGCGCTGGCCAGTGAGCGCCACGCCTCGCTGACGGTGGTCGGGCTGATGCCGAGTTCCCGGGCGACCGAGCGGACGGTGGGCAGTCGAGTGCCGGCCGGCAGCTCGCCGGTACGGACCAGCCGGCTCACCGCCGCGGCGACGCCCCGGGCCGTACGGTCGTCGATCGCACTGGCGATGAGCTGCAGCATGTTACTTCTCCGAAAAAATCAGTAACGAATTGGCCATTGTCCGTCCCGACTTGTGTCACTAAAGTCCTACGCCATCCGGTCGGAAATTCACAAGGTGATCACAAGGTCTCGGCAGCAGGCCAGCACTAGGTCAGCAAGCTCTCCACCGACGAGCACCGCCGCCACCAGCGGGCACGGTGCCGAGGAGGTTCGACCATGGCAGAGATCGTTCGCGCGGCCCTGGTGCAGACGAACTGGACCGGCGACAAGGAATCGATGATCAAAGCGCACGAGGAGTACGCCCGACAGGCTGCCGCCCAAGGCGCCAAGGTCATCTGTTTCCAGGAGCTGTTCTACGGCCCGTACTTCTGTCAGGTGCAGGACCAGGGCTACTACGCGTACGCCGAGTCGATCCCCGGCCCGACCACCGAACGCTTCGCCGCGCTCGCCGCCGAACTCGGCATGGTCATGGTGCTGCCGATGTACGAGCAGGAGCAGCCCGGCGTGCTCTACAACACCGCCGCCGTGGTCGACGCCGACGGCAGCTATCTCGGCAAATACCGGAAGACACACATCCCGCAGGTGAAGGGGTTCTGGGAGAAGTTCTACTTCCGGCCCGGCAACCTCGGATATCCGGTCTTCGACACCGCCGTCGGTCGGATCGGCGTCTACATCTGCTACGACCGGCACTTCCCGGAGGGCTGGCGGGCGCTCGGCCTGGCCGGCGCCACCGTCGTCTTCAACCCGTCGGCGACCAGCCGGGGGCTGTCGGCCTATCTGTGGAAGCTGGAGCAGCCGGCCTCGGCGGTGGCCAACGAGTACTTCGTCGGGGCGATCAACCGGGTCGGGGTGGAGGACCTCGGCGACAACGACTTCTACGGCACCTCCTACTTCGTCGACCCGGAGGGGCAGTTCGTCGGGGCGGTCGGCGACGACCACGCCCCGGAGTTGATCGTGCGGGACCTCGACCTGGGGCTGCTGGCGGAGGTACGCGACCGGTGGGCCTTCTACCGGGACCGCCGCCCGGACGCCTACGACAGCCTGGTCCAGCCCTGAGAACCGGAGGCGCGGCATGACATTGCTGGTCAGGGGTGGCACCGTCGTCGGGGCGACCGGGACGCACGCCGCCGACGTGCTCGTCGAGGGCGAGACGATCGTCGCGCTGTTCGCCCCCGGGCGGGCGCCGGACGGCGACCACCAGGTCGTCGACGCGACCGGGAAGTACGTCATCCCGGGCGGGATCGACGCGCACACCCACATGGAGCTGCCGTTCGGCGGCACGAACGCCTCGGACACCTTCGACACCGGTACCCGGGCGGCGGCGTACGGCGGCACCACCACGATCGTCGACTTCGCGGTGCAGCGTACCGGCGAGGTGGTGCAGGACGGGCTGGCCGCATGGCACGCCAAAGCCGACGGCAACTGCCACGTCGACTACGCGTTCCACATGATCCTCGGCGGGGTCGACGAGGATGCGCTGAAGGCGATGGACATGCTCGTCGCCGACGAGGGGATCAGCAGCTTCAAGCTCTTCATGGCGTACCCGGGAGTCTTCTACTCCGACGACGGCCAGATCCTGCGGGCGATGCAGCGGGCCCGGGAGAACGGCGCAATGATCATGATGCACGCCGAGAACGGCATCGCGATCGACGTCCTCGTGCAACAGGCGCTGGCCCGGGGCGAGACCGACCCGATCCACCACGGGCTGACCCGGCCGGAGGCCCTCGAAGCCGAGGCGACGCACCGGGCGATCCGGCTCGCCGAGGTGGCCCGGGACTGCCCGCTCTACATCGTGCACCTGAGCGCCAGCCAGGCCCTCGAACAGGTCGCGGCGGCCCGGCACGCCGGCCGGAACGTCTTCGCCGAGACCTGCCCGCAGTACCTCTACCTGACCCTGGAGGACCAGCTCGGCGCGCCCGGCTTCGAGGGCGCCAAGTGGGTCTGCTCGACGCCGCTGCGCAGCAAGCACGAGTCGCACCACCGCGACCTCTGGCAGGGCCTGCGCACCAACGACCTGGCGGTGGTCTCCACCGACCACTGCCCGTTCTGCTTCAAGGACCAGAAGGAGTTGGGACTCGGCGACTTCTCGAAGATCCCGAACGGGATCGGCGGCGTCGAACACCGGGTCGACCTGCTCTACCAGGGCGTGGTGGACGGAAAACTGACCCTGGAACGCTGGGTCGAGACGATCGCCACCACCCCGGCCCGGATGTTCGGGCTCTATCCCCGCAAGGGCGTGCTGGCCCCCGGCTCCGACGCCGACATCGTCGTCTACGACCCGGCCGGACGGACCAGCATCGGCGTCGGCACGCACCACATGAACATGGACCACTCGGCGTACGAGGGGTACGAGATCGCCGGACGGGTCGACACGGTGATCAGCCGGGGCAGCGTACTGGTCGCCGACGGGGCGTACCACGGGCGGCGCGGACACGGGCGCTACCTGCGGCGCGGCCTGTCGACGTACCTGAACTGAGGTGTTGTGATGAGGGAGATCCCGCACTGGATCGACGGGGGCGAGGTCGCCGGCAACGGGGACCGGCGGCTGCCGGTCTACGACCCGGCGACCGGCGAACGGCAGGCGGAGGTGGTCGCCGCCACCGACGCCGAGGTGCGGGCCGCGGTCCGGTCCGCCGCCGCCGCGCAACCCGGCTGGCGGGCGGCGTCGCTGTCCCGGCGGGCCGAGGTGATGTTCCGGTTCCGCGACCTGGTGGACGCCAACCGGAAGGAGATCGCCAGCCTGCTCTCCGCCGAGCACGGCAAGACGGTGGCGGACGCGGCCGGCGAGGTGGCCCGGGGCCTGGAGAACGTCGAGTTCGCGGCCGGCGCCCCGCACCTGCTCAAGGGCGGCTACAGCGAGCAGGCCGCGACCGGGGTGGACGTCTACTCGATCCGCCAGCCGCTCGGCGTGGTCGCCGGGATCACCCCGTTCAACTTTCCGGCCATGGTGCCGATGTGGATGTTCTGCACCGCGCTGGTCGCCGGCAACACCTTCGTGCTCAAACCGAGCGAGAAGGACCCGAGCGTCTCGCTGCTCCTCGCCGACCTGCTGCGTCGGGCCGGGCTGCCGGACGGCGCGTTCAACGTCGTCCAGGGCGACCGGTCGGCGGTGCGGGCGCTGGTCGCCGACCCGGACGTCGCCGCGCTCTCCTTCGTCGGCTCGACGCCGGTGGCCAGGTCGATCTACACCGCCGGCACCGCCGCCGGCAAGCGGGTGCAGGCGCTCGGCGGGGCCAAGAACCACATGGTGGTGCTGCCGGACGCCGACGTCGGGGCCGCCGCCGACGCCGCCGTCTCGGCCGGGTTCGGTTCGGCGGGGGAGCGCTGCATGGCCGTCTCGGTGGTGGTCGCGGTCGGCGCGGTCGCGGACCCGCTGGTCGAGGCGATCTCGACGCGGATGGGCCGGATCCGGGTCGGCCCGGCCAGCGACCCGGACGCCGAGATGGGACCGCTGATCACCGGCGAGCACCGGGACCGGGTGCGGGCGTACCTGGACCGGCCCGGCGGGCAGGTGGTGGTCGACGGGCGGGCGCTGCCGGCCACCGACGGACCCGGGTTCTTCCTCGGCCCGTCGCTGGTGGACCATGTCGCGGCCGACTCCGGCTACTACCTCGACGAGATCTTCGGGCCGGTGCTGTCGGTGGTCCGGGTGGACACCTACGCCGAGGCCGTCGCCCTGGTCAATTCCAACGAGTACGGCAACGGCACCGCGATCTTCACCCGGGACGGCGGAGCGGCCCGGCGCTTCCAGTACGACGTGGTCTGCGGCATGGTCGGGATCAACGTGCCGATTCCGGTCCCGGTCGCCTACTACAGCTTCGGCGGCTGGAAGTCGTCGCTCTTCGGCGACCTGCACATGTACGGCCCCGAAGGGCTGGCCTTCTACACCAGGACCAAGGTGGTCACCTCGCGCTGGCCCGACCCGGCGTCGAGCGAGGTCGACCTCGGCTTTCCGAAGGTGCGGTGAGCGGCTGATGGACATCGGGGTGGTCTTCCAGTGCGACCCGCCGGCCCGCGAGCTGGTGGCGCTGGCGAAACGGGCCGAGGCGGCCGGCTTCAGCCACGTCTGGACGTTCGACTCGCACCTGCTCTGGCAGGAGCCGTTCGTGATCTACTCGCAGATCCTCGCCGAGACCGAGCGGGTGATCGTCGGGCCGATGGTGACCAACCCCGGCACCCGGGACTGGACCGTCACCGCCTCCCTCTTCGCCACCCTCAACGAGATGTACGGCAACCGTACGGTCTGCGGGATCGGCCGGGGCGACTCGGCACTGCGTACCCTCGGTTATCCGCCGACCACCATCGCGGAGCTGCGGGAGTGCGTGACGGTGATCCGGGAACTGGCGCACGGCCGGACGGCCGGTTACCGGGGCCGGGAGGTGCGGTTCCCGTGGGTCACCGACGGGGCACTGGAGATGTGGATCGCCGCGTACGGACCCCGGGCGCTGACGCTGGCCGGCGCGATCGGTGACGGCTACATCCTGCAACTCGCCGACCCGGACATCGCGGCCTGGATGATCGGCACGGTCCGGCGGGCCGCCGAGAAGGCCGGCCGGGACCCGTCGGCGATAAAGTTCTGCGTCGCCGCGCCCGCGTACGTCGGCGACGACCTGGCGCACCAGCGCGACCAGTGCCGGTGGTTCGGCGGCATGGTCGGCAACCACGTCGCCGACATCGTCGCCCGGTACGGCTCCGACTCCTCCGGCGTGGTGCCGAGAGCGTTGACCGACTACATCGCCGGCCGGCGCGGGTACGACTACGCCGAGCACGGTCGGGCCGGCAACACGCACACCGACTTCGTACCGGACGAGATCGTCGACCGGTTCTGCCTGCTCGGACCGGTCTCGGCACACCTGGAGAAGCTCGCCGCACTGCGGGAACTCGGCGTCGACCAGTTCGCCGTCTACCTCCAGCACGACGACAAGGAACACACCCTGGCCGCGTACGGCGAGTCGATCATTCCGGCGCTGGGCGGGCCGGGGCCCGGGACAGCGGCGCCGCCGCCGAGGGCCGGGCGCGACCTGCCGGCGACGGCGGTCTGAGGGCGGCATGCCGGGCCTGGGTCGCGGCTGGCGGAGGCGGGCCCGGGTGGCCGTCGGCACGCTCGGCGCGGTGCTGCTCGGCGGGCTGCTCTGGGAGGGCTACAAGGCGGTCGGCGACCCGGACGGCAGCACGCTGTTCGGGGTCCGGCTGCTGCCCCGGGCCGACGACGCGGCCATGCCGCACCTCGGCGAGATCCTCGGCCGCCTCACCGAACCCGAACTGGCCGGTGGCGAGCCGGTCGGGCTGGTGGTGCTGCGTGCCGCCGGGTTCACCCTGCGCGCCGTCGCGGTCGGCTTCGCCGTCGCCGTACTGGTCGGTGGCCTGCTGGCGGTGCTGATGCAGCGGTTCCGGGTCGCCGAACGGGGACTGCTGCCGTACGTGGTGCTGTCCCAGACCGTGCCGTTGATCGCCCTCGCCCCGGTGATCGCCGGCTGGGGCGGGCAGCTATCCATCGGCTCCCGCCCGTGGCAGCCGTGGATGTCGGTGGCGGTCATCGCGACGTACCTCGCGTTCTTCCCGATCGCGGTGGGACTGCTGCGTGGACTCCAGTCCCCGGCCCCGATCGCCGAGGAGCTGATGCGCAGCTACGCCGCCACCTGGTGGCACACGCTGCTGAAACTGCGGCTGCCGGCGGCCCGACCCTATCTGTTTCCGGCGCTCCGGCTGGCCGGCGCGGCGGCGGTGGTCGGTGCGGTGGTGGGGGAGATCTCTACCGGTACCCGGGGCGGCATCGGCCGGCTCGTCGTCGAGTACGCCCGCGAGGCGACCACCGACCCGGCCAAGGTCTACGCGGCGCTGCTCGGTGCGGCGCTGCTCGGTCTTGTCGTGGCCGGTGCGGTCGGCCTGGCGGAACTGCTGCTCACCCCCGGACGAAGGGCGTCGACGCGGTGACGGAGATGGAGACCGGCGCGGTGACCGACCGGACGCCCGACGCGGTCACGGACCCGGTGCAGGTCGAAGCGGTGGTCGATCGGGCGGCCGGGGCGGTGGTCGACCGGGTGACGCCCCGGCGCGGCCGGCCGGCCCAGGTCGGTCGCCCGGGACGGCCGGTCGAGCCCGGACCGGCGGTCGAACTGACCGGGGTGACGAAGGTGTTCAACCCGGGCCGCCCGGACGAGGTGACCGCGCTGCGTGGCGTCGACCTGACCGTCGGGCGGGGCGAGTTCGTCAGCCTGATCGGGCCGTCCGGCTGCGGCAAGTCCACCCTGCTCCGGCTGGTGGCCGACCTGGTGCCGGCGACCGGCGGCACGGTCCGGGTGGCCGACCGGTCTGCCCGGCAGGCCCGCCGGGAGCTGGCCTACGGCATCGCGTTCCAGCAGGCCGGGCTGCTCGACTGGCGGACCGTGACCCGCAACGTCGAGTTGCCGCTGGAACTGCGCGGGCTGTCCCGACGGGACCGACGGACGAAGGCGCGGGAGATGCTGGACCTGGTCGGGCTGGCGGACTTCGCCGGACACTATCCGGACCAGCTCTCCGGCGGGATGCAGCAGCGGGTGGCGATCGCCCGCGCGCTGGCGGTGGACCCGCCGCTGCTGCTGATGGACGAGCCGTTCGGGGCGCTGGACGAGATGACCCGGGAACGGTTGCAGGACGAACTGCTGCGGATCTGCGCCGGCAAGGGCACCAGTACGGTCTTCGTCACCCACTCGATCCCGGAGGCGGTCTACCTGTCGGACCGGGTGGTGGTGATGTCCGCCCGGCCCGGCCGGATCGTCGAGATCGTCGACGTGGCGCTCGGCGAGCGGACCGAGGCGACCCGCCAGTCGAACGCCTTCTTCGCCGGCATCACCCGGGTCCGGCAGGCGCTTCGGGGCACCTCGCCGGAGGCACCGGCATGACCGGCGACGGACGTCCTCCGGGCGCACCGGCATGAGCGGCGACGGACGGTCCGCCGCCCCGGTCGACCCGACCCTGGCGGTGGATCCGGCCGCCCCGGTCGGAGCGCGACGGCGACGCCGGGCGCCGGGGCTGGCCGGGCTGCTCCGGTCGGGCTGGCCACCGGTGCTGTTCGGACTGCTCGGGCTGGTGGTCTGGGAGCTGTCGGTCACCCTCGGCCGGGTGGCGCCGTACCTGCTGCCGGCGCCGTCCCGGATCGGTGCCGAGTTCTGGGACAACCGGGTCACCATCTGGCAGGTCGGGTTGGCCAGTGGCGGCAACGCCGGGGTCGGGCTGCTGCTCGGGGTACTCGCCGCGCTCGCCGCCGCGATGCTGGCCAGCCGGTTCGGCTTCCTCGGCGAAGTGTCACTGCCCGTCGCGGCGGCACTGAACGCGCTGCCGATCATCGCGTTGGCCCCGATCCTGAACAACATGTTCTCCTCGACCAGCAGCGTCCCGCGCCGGCTGGTGGTCGCGATCGTGGTCTTCTTCCCGGTCTTCCTGCACACGCTGCGCGGACTGGCCCAGGTCGATCCGGTGCACCGGGAGCTGATGACCAGTTACGCGGCGAGTGGATGGAGCTTCGCCCGGCTGGTCCGGCTGCCCGGCGCACTGCCGTTCGTCTTCACCGGGCTGCGCCAGGCCGCCTCGCTGTCCGTGATCGCCGCCGTGGTGGCGGAGTACTTCGGCGGTCGGCAGGACGGGCTCGGTTCCCGGATCACCTCGGCCGCCTCGTACACCGCGTACCCGAGGGCCTGGGCGTTCGTGCTCGGGGCCTGCGTACTCGGTCTGGTCTTCTATCTCGCCGCCCTCGGCCTGGAACGCCTCGCGATGCCCTGGCGCGCGCGGCGGCCCGGCTGAACCCGACCGCCTGGCCCTCGCCCGCCCGGCGCAGCCCGACGCCGGAGCCGACCGGCTCCGAACGGAGTTCACCGCTGGAGGATCGATGCGAACATCGGCACGCCCGCTTCCGGGGCTCGGTGGCCAGCTCGGCCGCGCCCTCGTCGCCGGAATCCTGAGCCTCGCCCTGCTGACCGGCTGCGGTACGGCGGACCCCGCCGGCACCCCGGGCACCGGGCCGGGCGGGACGACCACGGTCCGGTTGCAGTTGCAGTGGTTCGTCCAGGCGCAGTTCGCCGGCTTCATTGCCGCCGCCGACCAGGGCTTCTACGCCGAACAGGGCCTGGACGTGCAGATCCTGGAGGGCGGCGTCGACATCGTGCCGCAGACCGTGCTGGCGCAGGGGCAGGCCGACTTCGCGGTGGCCTGGGTGCCGAAGGCGCTGGCCTCCCGGGAGCAGGGCGCCGGAATCACCCAGATCGCGCAGATCTTCCAGCGGTCCGGCACCTACCAGGTCAGTTTCGCCGACCGGAAGATCAACTCACCGGGCGACCTGCGCGGTAAGAAGGTCGGCAACTGGGGATTCGGCAACGAGTTCGAACTCTTCGCCGCGATGACCCGGGCCGGGCTCGACCCGGCCCGGGACGTCACGCTGGTGCAGCAGCAGTTCGACATGCAGGCGCTGCTGCGCGGCGACATCGACGCCGCCCAGGCGATGAGCTACAACGAGTACGCCCAACTGCTGGAGGCGAAGGACCCGAAGACCGGTCAGCTCTACCGGCCGGAGGCGTTCACCGTGCTGGACTGGAACACCATCGGCACGGCGATGCTCCAGGACGCGGTGTGGGCCGACAGCGAGCGGCTGGCGGACGACGCGGCGTACCGGGAGACCGCGACGAAGTTCCTCACCGGCACCCTGAAGGGGTGGATCTACTGCCGGGACAACGTGCCGCAGTGCCGTGACCTGGTGGTGAAACGAGGCTCCAAACTGGGCGCGAGTCACCAGTTGTGGCAGGCGAACGAGGTCAACAAGCTGGTCTGGCCGTCGCCGGGCGGGCTCGGGGTGGTTGACGAGGCGGCCTGGCGGGCCACCGTCGAGCTGGCGCTGACCACCCGCAACCAGGACGGCAAGACGGTGTTGACGAAGCGGCCGGAGCTGACCGCGTACACCAACGACCATGTCCGGGCGGCGCTGGATCGGCTCCGGGGGGCCGGGCTCGACGTCACCGGCACCGGGTACCGGCCGATCCCGGTCACCCTGAACGAGGGCGGGGCCTGAGCGGACGGACCGATCCCGGCGTGACTCTCCCGGTCGGTCACCGGGAAAGTCACGCCGGGTGTCGATCGGGGCTTGTGGTAAAACCTACTAAGCAGATAGGTTTTATGGGCTACTGTCACCGGTAGTCGCACACCTGCCCATGAGGACTCCAAAATGATCTCCATTTCTTCGAACCCGCTCACCGGGCCCGACCCGCTGACCATCGCCCGCCGGTACGCAGCCGACGCCGCCGGCCCGACGGGCTGGCCGGTGCCGCTCCGCTTCGACCCGGTGCAGCGCTGGTACCACCGGCTGGCCAGCGCCGACGACCACGAGGTGTGGCTGCTCACCTGGCTGCCCGGCCAGCACACCGACCTGCACGACCACGGCGGCTCCGCCGGCGCCTTCCTGGTCGCCGCCGGCACGCTGGTCGAGGAGACGGTGGTCGGCGGCCGGCTCCGGCCCCGTCAGCTCGGCGCCGGCACCGGTCGCCGGTTCGGCGCCAAGCACGTCCACCAGGTCAGCAACAACGGTGACCAGCCTGCGGTGAGCGTGCACGTCTACCGTCCCGCGCTGCGCAGCATGACCCGCTACCGGCTGGACGGCGGGCGGCTGCGGGTCGCGGAGGTGGCCGAGGCGGGAGTCGCCTGGTGACCGGGCGCGGCACCGGGTGCGGGTTCGAGGCCCGACACGACGGAAGGACAGCACGGTGAACCTGACCAACCTCCGAGAGCCGGTCGACGGCTGTCGCGGAGCGCAGGCCCCGGCCGGTTCGAGGAGCATCGACGAGATCCTCGCCGCCGCCCGGGTGCGGCTGCGCCGCCTGGACCCGGAGGCGGGGCACCTCGCCATCCGCGCCGGTGCGGTGCTGGTGGACATCCGCCCGGCCGCCCAGCGGGCCGCCACCGGATCGATCCCCGGCGCGCTCGTGGTGGAACGCAACGTACTCGAATGGCGGTTCGACCCGCGCAGCTCCGCCCGGCTCCCGTTCGCCGACCGGTACGACCTCCCGGTCGTCGTCTTCTGCCAGGAGGGCTACACGTCGTCGCTCGCCGCCGCCGCGCTCCAGGACCTCGGCCTGCACCGCGCCACCGACATCGTCGGCGGATTCGTCGCCTGGCGCGGGCTCGGGCTGCCCGCCTTCGGGCCGACCGACGTCTACGCCGAGCCCAGCATCGTCCCGCCGGCCATCCCCCGGCGGGCGCTCACCTGACCCCGCGCGCCACCGCACGCGGGCGGACCGGACCAACGTCCCACGAAGGAGTTCCCATGTCGGTCGTCGCCATCCACCCGCGTACGCCGTCACCGGCCGGACCGGCCCGGGCCGCCTCGGCCCGGCGCCGGTCACCGGCCGCCGAGAGCGCGCCGGTCGTCCGGGTCACCGTCGACGTCCCGCTGGTCGGCGGGCGGGTCACCCCGGAACTGGCCCTGCTGCTGGGGCTGGTCCGCGACCTGCGCGACCGGGGCGCGGACGTGACGACCGAGACCCGGCTGCCCGGCCGTCCGGCCACCGAGCCGGCCCTGCCCGGCGTGCCCGACTCGCTCCTGCGCGGGCTGCCCGACCCGGCGCTGTCCGGCCTCGCCGATCCGGTCCGGCCGGACGGCTCCGGCCCGGTGCCCGCCGCCGGCACGGACGCGTTGCCGACCACCGCCGCCGACCCGTTGCTGACCGCTGCCGCCGCGTCGCTGTTGCGCGGTGCCGCCGATCTCGGCCCGACCAACCCGGGGAGCGGTCCTGCCGGGGAGACGCTGCGGGTGCTGACCGGTCCCCGGGTGGTGCTGCGGGGCGGGCAACCCGTGCCGTTCACCCGGCTGGAGTTCGACCTGCTGGTGTTCCTCGCCCTCAACCCCCGCCGGGTGTTCACCCGGTTGCAGCTCCTGAGCAACGTCTGGGGGTACGAGCACGCCGTCGCCCGTACCGTCGACGTGCACGTACGCCGGCTGCGGTCCAAGGTGGCCCGGTCGGTGCCGCTGGTCACCACCGTGCACGGGGTCGGCTACCGGCTCGCCGACAACGCCCCGGTACGCGTCGACGACCGCGACTGAGAGCCGACCCCGCCCAGGCCCGGCAACTCGGTTCACCCCGTTGCCCGTCCCTCGGCGGGCCGGTTCAGCCCAGCAGGGCGGCGATCACGGCGAGCGAGACGGCGGCGGCGAGGGTGGAGAGCACCACGACGTCCCGGGCGAGCGACTGGGCCTGCCGGTAGTGGGTGGCGAAGACGAAGACGTTCTGTGCGGTCGGCAGCGCCGAGGTGACCACGGCGGCCAGCAGGGTCGGCCCGGTCAGGCCCAGCCCGAACCGGGCGATCAGGTACGCCACCAGGGGCTGGACCACGATCTTGAGGGTCACCGCGACGTACCGCTGCTGGGCGTCGGGGCCGCCGGCCAGCGGACGGCTGCCGGGCAGCGACATGCCGAGCGCGATCAGGGCCAGCGGCACGGCGGCCGAGCCGACCAGGTCGAACGGGCGGAGCAACTCGGCCGGTGGATGCCATCCGGAGATCGACACCAGCACGCCACCGGCACAGCCCAGCATGATCGGGTTGCGGGCCGGCAGCAGCGCGAGCCGGCGCAGGTGCAGACCCCGGTCGGTGCTGGTGGCGTCCAGCACGCCCAGCGCCAGGGGCGCGGCGACCAGCACCTGGAAGATCAGCACCGGGGCGACGAAGGAGACGTCGTCGAGTACGTACGCGGCGACCGGCAGTCCCAGGTTGGCCGCGTTGACGTACGAGGCGGAGAGGGTGCCCACGGTCGCCTCGCCGGCCGGGCGGCGCCAGCCGAGGCGTGCGACGAGGAGGTAGCCGGCCGCCACGACCACCGTGCTGAGTACGAAGGCGGCGAGTGCCGGGGTGGCCAGATCGGCCACTGTGGAGCGGGCCAGCGTACCGAAGAGCAGAGCCGGAGTAGCGATCAGGAAAACCAGCCGGGCGATCACTGCGGTGCCGTGCGGACCGAGCAGGTTGTACCGGCCGACGACGTATCCGACCAGGGTGACCGACCAGATCACCGCGAATCCCGTCACCACACCCCGCATGTTGACCATCCTGCCGGGTGTACGGCGAGCGACGTGATCTGGTACTAAGAGCGAGCAAGTGATTCCGGTGAGTTTGTCGATTGTCACATTCATGCATCGTCGTGTCCCCTTGACCCTCGCCCCGGTGGCCGGAAGCATCGAGTCAGCGGCGGTTCGGGCCGTGGGGGGAACACCCGGAGCAGCCAAGGAGGACCATGTCGGTCAGCCCCGCCTCGTCGCGTACCGGGTGGCACAGCGCCCAGCCGGTCGGACCCGGTCGACCGCCCGGGGCGTCCCGCCGCCCGGCCGGGTCGAGCGCGCCGACGCTGACGGTGACGCTATCCATCCCGCTCGTCGGCAACGAGGAAGTGTTGACGGCACCGGCCCGACGGCTGCTCGAGGCAGCTCGCGAGCTGGTGGAACGGGGCGAGGCCACGATCACCGGGGGATTCGTCGGCCAGCCGGACCGCCGGGCCGAGCCCAGCGCCGTGCCGCGACCGCCGGCCCGGTCGGTCGCCACCGGCGCACCGGAGCTGCACATCCTGGCCGCGTCCCGGTCCGTGCTGCTCGGCGGCGATCCGCTGCCGCTCACCCGGCTGGAGTTCGACCTGTTGATGCACCTGGTCGCGCATCCCCGGCGGGTCTTCACCCGGCTCCAGTTGCTGACCGCCGTCTGGGGCTACGAGCACACCGGGGTACGGACCGTGGACGTGCACATCCGGCGGCTGCGCGGCAAGGTCGGCGACGTACCGCTGATCACCACCGTCTACGGGGTCGGCTACCGGCTGGCCGACGACGCCGTGGTCACCATCGACCGCAACGCCTGACCCGGCCCGCGAGGCCCGCACGCCACGGGCCAGGGGTCTCGACGTCACAGGCCAGGTCTCGACGTCGCAGACGGGGTCTCGGTGTCACAGGCCCGGCCTCGACGTCGCAGACGGGGTCTCGGTGTCACAGGCCCGGCCTCGACGTCGCAGACGGGGTTTCGGCGCGACAGGCAGTGTCTCAGCGCCACGGGGTCGGGCCGGCGTCCCGGGCCAGCAGGGCGGCCTGCACCCGGTTCGTGCAGTCGAGCTTGGCCAGGATCCGGCTCACGTACGTCTTGATGGTCGTCTCGCTCATCCGCAGCCGCCGGCCGACCTCGGCGTTGGACATGCCCTCGGCGACCAGGGACAGGATCTCCGACTCCCGTGCGCTGAGCGCCGCCAGCCGGTCGAGCGCCTGCCGCCGTCGCCCGGCCTGCCCGGGGGTGACCATCCCGAGCAGCAGCCGGGTCACGGCGGGGGAGAGGTAGGCGTCCCCGTCGTGCGCGGCCCGGACCGCCCGGATCAGCTCCTCCGGCGTGCAGTTCTTGAGCACGAACCCGGCCACCCGGCTCTGCACCGCCCGCAGCACGTTCGGTTCCGCGCCGAACGAGGTCAGCACCACCACCCGCAGCTCCGGCAACCGCCGGCCGAGTTCGTCGACCGCGTCCAGGCCGTCCAGCACCGGCATCCTGATGTCGAGCAGCGCCACGTCGACCCGGTGCCGCAGTGCCGCGGCCACGGCCGCGCCGCCGTCCGCCGCCTCGGCGACCACCTCGACGTCGCCGGCCGATTCCAGCACGGTCCGGATGCCGGCCCTGATCAGCGGCTCGTCGTCGGCGAGCAGCACCCTGATCACGTCACCGCACCCCCAGCAGCATGGTCGCCGGCATCGCCACGAACATCACCGCCGCGGTGGCGAGGCCCAGGGCCAGGGTACGGATCCGGGGCGGCGTGGACAGCTCGTCGCCCGCCCCACCGGGCTCCTCGGCGACCGGCAGCATTGCGAGCAGCCGCCAACTCCGCCCGGCCCGCACCGCCCCGGTAGCGCCGCCAACCGGACCGCCGTCCTCGCCGGCCCCGACGATCCCGTCCGGACCGCCGTCCTCGCCGGCCCCGACGATCCCGTCCGGACCGCCGTCCTCGCCGG
>NZ_BONW01000011.1 GCF_016862915.1 Plantactinospora endophytica
TCGCCGGCCCCGACGATCCCGTCCGGACCGCCGTCCTCGCCGGCCCCGACGATCCCGTCCGGACCGTCGTCCTCGCCGGCCCCGACGATCCCGTCCGGACCGTCGTCCTCGCCGGCCTCGACGATCCGGTACGCCACCAGGCCGCCCGCCTGGTCGGCGCGTTCCCGCAGCCCGGCCAGCCCGTGTCCGGGTACCGCCGACGGTCCGGTGTCCGGCTGCGCCCCGGGCGGCAGCGGGTTGTCGAGGGTGAGCAGCAGCGCGTCTGGTTCCCACTGGAGCCGTACCGTCACGGGCTGGCCGGGGGCGTGCTTGAGGGCGTTCGTCAGCCCCTCCTCGACCACCCGGTACGCCGTCTGACCCGCCGGACCGGGCAGCGGACCGGGCGTACCGGCCTGGTGCAGGGTCACCGGCATCCCGGCCGACCGGAACTCCGCCACCAGCGGGCCGATCCCGGCCAGGCCCGGTGACCGCTGGTCGGTCCCGTGGCCGCCGCGCAACGCACCGACCAACTCGTAGAGTTCGTCCAGCGCGCCACGCGCGGCGCCGGCGAGCTGGCGTACCGCCTGCCGCTGCACCGGCGGCAGCTCCGCCACCTCCAGCGCGGCGGCCTGCACCGAGACGAGGCTGAGCCGGTGTCCGAGCGAGTCGTGCATGTCCCGGGCGATCCGCAGCCGCTCCCGGAGCTGCTCCTGCTCGGCCAGCAGCTCCCGCTCCCGGCGGAGCTGCCGGTTGTGCCGGTCCAGGGTGGACACCAGCCGCTCGTGCTGGGCCAGGTAGCGCCCGGCCAGCACCGGTAGCACCGCGAAGACCAGGTACGTCGAGAGCAGGTTCGGGATCGTCCGGGGATCGGCCGGCGAGGTCACCAACTGGACGGCGAGCGATCCGGTGAGCGCCCCGGCCAGCATCCCGGTGCCGGTGCGGGTCAACGACTCCCGACCCGCCTGGTAGGCGGCCCAGAGCAGCAGCACGTACCCGCCGTCGGAGAGCGCGACGAGCAGCAGCGCGGCCATCAGCGCGGCGACCGGCGCACGCTGGCGTACCAGGACGACCAGCGCCACCAGCGCGGCGTGCCCGACGATCGTCCAGGGCGAGACCCCGGCCCGCCCGCCGGCCAGCAGCATCGCGGTCTCGGCCAGCAGTACCAGCCCGGCCAGCAGGTGTCGGCGCATGCCAAGCAGGCTACGTCGGTCGACCACCGCCGGCACCGGCCGTCGACATTGGTGAACGCGGCCGGCGACTTTCGAGGACTGTCCCGGCGACCAGCGGTGCCTAGCGTGACGAGGGTGATCGACGTGTGCAATCTCAGCAAACGGTACGGGCGGATCCGTGCGGTCGACGACGTCTCCTTCACGGTCCGACCCGGTCAGGTGACCGGTTTCCTCGGACCGAACGGCGCGGGCAAGTCGACGACCATGCGGATGATGCTCGGCCTCGACCGGCCGAGCGCCGGACGGGTACTGATCGACGGTGTTCGCTATCCGGAGCAGGGCACCCCGCTGCGCCGGGTCGGCGCGCTGCTGGAGGCCCGGTCCGCGCACCCGGGACGCAGCGCGTACCACCACCTGCTGTGGCTGGCGCAGAGCAACGGGATCGGCCGTTCCCGGGTCGCCGAGGTGCTGACCCTGGTCGGCCTGGCGAGTGTGGCGAGGCGGCGGGTCGGCGGCTTCTCGCTCGGCATGGTGCAGCGGCTCGGCATCGCCGCCGCGCTGCTCGGGGACCCGCCGGTGCTGCTCTTCGACGAGCCGGTGAACGGGCTCGACCCGGAGGGCATCCGGTGGATCCGCGAGTTGATGCGAGGGCTCGCCGCGCAGGGGCGTACGGTCTTCGTCTCCAGCCACCTGATGAGCGAGATGGCGCTCACCGCCGACCACCTGGTGGTGATCGGTCGGGGCAGGCTGCTCGCCGACACCGGGATGCGGGAGTTCGTCGAGGCCAACTCCGGCTCGACCGTCCGGATCCGTACCCCGGAACCGGACCGGCTGCGGGCGGTACTGGTGGCGGCCGGTGTCCGGGTCGAGGCGGCGCCGGACGGGACGCTGCTGGCGTACGACAGCGAGGTTGCCCGGGTCGGCGAGCTGATCGCGGCCAACCGGCTCACCGTGCACGAGGTAGGCGTGCAGCGGGCCTCCCTGGAGGAGGCGTTCATGCGGCTCACCGCCTCGGCCGTGCACCACCGGGCGGAGTCGGATCCACGCGACGGCGGGAATGCCGTCGGAGACTTGGATCGACCTGGCGACGGGGATTCCGTCGGCGG
Organism: Plantactinospora endophytica; assembly: GCF_016862915.1. Taxonomy (GTDB): domain Bacteria; phylum Actinomycetota; class Actinomycetes; order Mycobacteriales; family Micromonosporaceae; genus Plantactinospora; species Plantactinospora endophytica. The sequence continues at coordinate 2,255 of NZ_BONW01000011.1, forward strand.
CTCGGGTCGACCGGCCGGCGGGGCGCGGCGGTGACGGCGGCGACGGAACCGACGATGGCGGCGGGTGACCCGGCGCGGGGCGGGGCCGGCACGACCGGCACGGCCGGACTCGGCGCGGTGCTGCGGGCCGAGCTGACGAAGATCCGTACCGTCCGGTCGACCGTCTGGACCCTGCTGCCGACCTTCGTGGTCGGCGTCGGGATCAGCCTGCTGGCCGGGCTCAGCTTCGCCAGCCAGTCCCCGGACCAGCAAAAGGGCTTCGACCCGCTGTTTCCCGCCTTCTACGGCCTGACGCTCGGGCAACTCCCCCTGGTGGTGTTCGGGGCGCTGGTGATGGCCGGCGAGTACAGCTCCGGCACCATCCGGGCCACCCTGGTCGCGGTGCCGCGCCGGGGCCGCTGCTACGCCGGCAAGGTGCTCGCCACCGCCCTGTTCGCGTCCGCCGTCGCGCTGCCCACGGTGCTGGTCGGCTTCCTCGCCGCCCAGGCCGCGCTCGGCCGGTACGGTGTCGGCCTCGGCGCGGAGGGCGCGCTGCCCGCGCTGCTCGGCGGCTACCTGCACCTGGTGCTGCTCTGCCTGTTAGCCCTCGGAGTGGCGGCGATGCTGCGCAGCCCGGTGCGTTCGCTGGCGGTGCTGCTGCCGGTCTTCTTCCTCGGCTCGCAGGGCCTCGGCAACGTCCCCGGGGTACGCACCGTTACTCAGTACCTGCCGGACCAGACGAGCTGGGTGCTGCTGCACCTGGCCGGGTCGCAGGACGAGGCCCGCTGGGCCCGGGACTACGGCCCCTGGACCGGGCTCGGCCTCCTCGTGCTCTGGACCGCCGCCTCGCTGCTCGGCGGCTACCTGGTGTTGCGCCGCCGCGACGCCTGACCGGCCCGGTTCCACCGGAGCCCGGAAACCCGACAAGGCCGGCCCCGGGCGCCCGGGGCCGGACCGGGCCGGGGCAGGATGGGCGGATGAGGGTCCGCCCGATCACGCCCGAACTGCTGGTGGAGGAGTTGGCCGGCCGGCTGGCCGGTGAACGTGGCGACGGCTGGCTGCGGGTCGCGGTGGACGGCCCGCCCGCCGCCGAGCCGGGTCGGCTCGCCGACGCGCTGGTCGACCCGCTGCGGGTGCGGGGCCGTCCGGCGGTACGGATCGACGCGGCGGACTTCCTCCGGCCGGCGTCGCTCCGCTACGAGCAGGGCCGGACCAACCCCGACGCGTACTACCTCGGCTGGCTGGACGAGGCGGGACTGCGCCGCGAGGTACTCGATCCCGCCGGGCCGGACGGTTCCGGACGGATCCTGCCGTCGCTGTGGAACGCCGAGACCGACCGGGCCACCCGGGCCGACTACCTCGTGCTGCCGCCGCACGGTGTGCTGCTGGTCAGCGGCCCGCTGCTGCTCGGCGGGGCCCTCCCGTTCGACCTCGCGGTCCACCTGGTGCTCTCGCCCGGCGCGCTGGCCCGGCGTACGCCCGCGGCGCAGCGCTGGACCCTGCCGGCGTTCGCCCGGTACGCCGACGAGGTCGGACCGGCGAGCTTCGCCGACGTGGTGGTCCGGCTGGACGACCCCCGGCATCCCGCACTTGTCGAACCGGAGACCGTCGGCTGACGCGTTCCGACCGTGCTGTCGGCGGGGCGCGGAGCGGGGCAGCACAGGCAGGGTCCACGGCAGGCCCGAGGGGCGGAAAAACCGGCGGTTTGCCGGCGACGGCGATGGGGTAATCGCGCTGCTCAGAACGGAGCGACCCGGACAGAACCGGCCAGCACCGCAGATCCGTTCCCACGACGGAAAGGCAGGCAGCGCATGCTCGTCAACGAGGCAGTCGGCACCCGCCGCTCGGCGGTCGACAGCGACCAGATCCGCCGCGCCCTCCAGTCGCGCTACGACGAGCTGACCGTCGAGTACGACGAGGCGTTGACGCAGAGCCAGGTACTGCGGCTGGTGGAGGTCGGCGACACGGCCGGCGACGACCAGGCGGACAGCGGTACGAAGACCGCCGAGCGGGACACCGCACAGTCACTGCTCCGGACGATCCTGGACCGGCGGGCCCAGTTCGAGCACGCGCTGAACCGGCTCGCCGACGGCACGTACGGCTGGTGCGAGGGGTGCGGCGACTCGATCCCGGTGGAACGGCTGGAGATCTTCCCGTCCGCCACCACCTGTGTCACCTGCAAGCAGTCGCGGGAACGCCGGGCGGCCTGAGCACGTCGGCCTGACCACGCAGGTGAATCCCGCCCGGCTTGCCCGCCCCGTCCGGGGCGGGTGAACTGGAGTCATGGGGAACATAAAGGTCGGTACGGCGTCGTGGACCGATCGAACCCTGCTGGAGTCGGGCTGGTATCCGGCGAACGCGGACACCCCGGAGCGTCGGCTGGCCCACTACGCCACCCGGTTTCCGCTGGTCGAGGTCGACGCGACCTACTACTCGCCGCCCGCCGAGCGGACCGCCGAACTGTGGGTCGGGCGTACCCCGGGCGGGTTCACCTTCAACGTCAAGGCGTTCAGCCTGCTCACCGGGCACCCGACCCGGGTTTCCGCGCTCTACAAGGATCTGCGGCCGGAGACGGAGAAGAAGAACGTCTACCCGGGCGACCTGCCGGCACAGGCGTACGAGGAGGTGTGGACGCGGTTCCTCTCCGCGCTGGAGCCGCTGGCCGAGGCGGGCAAGCTCGGCGCGCTGCTGTTCCAGTTCCCGCCCTGGTTCACCATCCGGCGGGACAACAAGCAGTACCTGCTGGAGGTGCGGCGGCGCTGCGGCCCGCTCCGGCCGGTCTTCGAGTTCCGGCACGCCTCCTGGTTCGCCGAGGGCAACCGGGACGAGACGCTGGATTTCCTCCGCAAGCACGAGCTGGCGTACGTCTCGGTCGACATGCCGCAGGGGCACCGTTCCTCGATACCGCCGGTGCTGGCCGCCACCGCCGACCTGGCGGTGGTCCGGTTCCACGGGCACAGCGACAAGTGGACCAGCAAGGACATCTACCAGAAGTTCGGCTACCACTACTCGCAGCGGGAGATCGCGGACTGGGCCCCCAAACTGCGCAAACTGGCCGACGACGCGGCCGAGACGCACGTCCTGTTCAACAATTGCTACCGCGACTACGCACAGACGAACGCGGAACAGCTCAACGATCTCCTCAACGGCTGACCCTTGGCCGCTGACCCCTGACCCGCTGACCCCGCTCACCCCGCTGACTCCGCTGACCCTGCTGACCCCTGAACGGGGCTGGACGGCTGGACCGGCTGGACGGCTGGACGGTCCGGTCCCGGGTGCGGATTCACCCGTCCGGGGTGAATGGGCCTCACCCCGGGAACGGCGAGCATGGCAAGGGTGGGCAGTAGCCGAGACGGGACGGGGGATCAGTCGTGCCGAACAATTCGTACTCGGTCTTCGAGTCGTCACTGGACAAGACCAACCTCATCCTCAAGGACATCGAGCAGGCGTACGGGTGGCCGAAGGAGCGCCGCAACCAGTCGTACGCGGCCCTGCGGACCGTACTGCACCTGCTCCGGGACCGGCTGCCGGTGCAGGAGAGCGCGCACTTCGCGGCCCAGTTGCCGGCGCTGGTGCGCGGGATCTACTTCGAGGGCTGGGATCCGAGCGTCGTCCCGATCAAGCTGAACCGGGAGGAGTTCCTCTACGAGGTACGCGCCGGTTTCCCGTTCGACGTCGAGGGTGGCCCGGCGACCGTGGTGAACACGGTGCTGAACGCGTTGCGGCGGCACGTCACCGACGGCGAGTGGGACGACGTCAGGTCGACCATGCCGAAGGACCTGACCACGATCATGCCGTAGCCGGGGTCGCACCGGAGCGGGTCCGATTCCGGACCGGGTGCCGCCGTCCCGGTAACCGGACGCGGGGTGTGGCCAGCACCCCGAGCCGGACCCGGATGGCCACGCGCCGGTCGGGTGTCACGGCGCCCGGCTGACCGGTACGCCCCGGCGCCGGGCGGTCGCGGCGAACGTGCTCGCGTCGGTGATCGCGGCCCCGCCGGGGTCGTTGTTGAAGAAGACGAAGACCGGTTCGCCGCCCGGGGAGGCCGAGCCGGGGAAGGCCGTGCCGATCCGGTCGAGCCAGGAGCGCAGCGCCGTGCGGCCGTACCGTGGCCAGGGCTTGGCGCGGCCCTCGTGCAGCCGCAGGTAGCCGAAGTCGGCGGTCCGCCACAGCGGGGTGACCGGCCGGCCGCACCGGTCCGCCCAGCAGAGCGCCGCATTGTGCCGCTCCAGCACCTGCCGGGTCTGCGCCGTCCACCAGGACGCGTGCCTCGGCTCGACGGTCACCCGCACCTCGGCCGGGAACCGGGACAGCACCTCCGCCAGCGCCGCCGGGTTGGCCGGCAGGTTCGGTGGCAGCTGCAGCAGCACCGGACCGAGCCGGTCACCGAGTGCCCCGGCCCGGTCGAGGAACCGGGCCACCGGTTCGGCCGGTTCCCGCAGCCGCTTGATGTGCGTCAGGTACCGGCTCATCTTCACCCCGACGCAGAAGTCGTCCGGGGTACGCGAGCGCCAGCCGGCGAAGACGTCCCGTTCGGGCAGCCGGTAGAAGGCGTTGTTCACCTCGACCGTGCCGAAGCGTTCGGCGTAGTGCTCCAGCCAGCGCCGTTGCGGCAGGCCGGTTGGATAGAACCGGCCCCGCCAGTCGCGGTACTGCCACCCGGAGGTGCCGACGAGGATCATCTCCGGCCAGTATGCCGGCTCGGCGCCGGATCCACCCGGCGACCGGTTCGGAGCCCGGCAGAGCGACCGGTTCGAAGGTGGGCGGAGCAACGATTCGAAGGTCGGCGGAGCGGCGGTTCGGAGGTCGTTGAGCGCCGGTCGGCGGAGCGGCGGTCGGAACGAGGAGATGCCCGGCGCACCGACCGCCGACCACCGGGGCGCCGGGCAGGCTCTGTCAGCGCAGCGTCACCTCGGCGACGAGTTGCCGGTGGTGGTCGACCCGGCGCTCCGGCCCGGTCAGCCGGACCGGGACCGTGTGCCGGTGCTCGGCGCTGGAGGCGGAGACCCGCAACTCCAGGTCGCCCGGCTCGACCACCCGGTGTCCGAGCCGGCCGGTGAACGAGGAGAGGTCGGCGTGCACCCGGAAGTCGACCTGCCGGGTCTGGCCCGGCTCGAGCGGCACCCGGGCGTACCCGATCAGTCGGACCACCGGGCGGGTCACCTGGGCCACCGGGTCGTGCAGGTAGAGCTGCACCACCTCGGTGCCGGCCCGGTCGCCGTCGTTGCGGACCGCGATCGAGACGGTGACGGCGCCGTCCGTCGGCACCTGCACCGGCTGGTCGGCGACCGGTGCCGCGCCGTCCACCCGGACCTCCGGCCAGGCGAACTCGGTGTACGACAGGCCGTGGCCGAACGGGAAGAGCGGGGTCGGGTCGACGCTGCTGACCTCGGTGCGCTGGCCCAGCACCGGATTGAGGTAGGTGTTCGGCTGCCCGCCCGGGGTGCGCGGCACGCTCACCGGCAGCCGCCCGGACGGGCAGACCGCGCCGCTGAGCACCCGGGCCACCGCCGGCCCGCCCTCCTCACCGGGGAAGAACGCCTGCACCACCGCTGCCAGCCGGTCGACGGTGTCGCCGAGCGCGTACGGCCGGCCGGCGAGCAGCACCAGCACCACCGGGGTACCGGTGTCCAGCAGGGCCGCCAGCAGGTCCGCCTGGGCGCCGGGCAGCCGCAGGTCGTCGGCGTCGCAGCCCTCGCCGGAGGTACCCCGGCCGAAGAGTCCCGCCCGGTCGCCGAGTACCGCGACGCAGACGTCCGCCTCGGCGGCCACCGCCACCGCCGCGCTGATCGCCTCGGCGTCCAGCTCTGCCGGGCCGTCGACGGTGCCGCCGGGGGCGTACTTGATCGGGGTCTCCGGCAGCTCGGCCCGGAGCGCGGCCAGCAGGGTGCGGATCTCCACCCCGTCCGGCAGTTCCGGATGCTGCGGACCGACGTGACCGGGGAAGGTGTAGCAGCCGAGCATCCCGGCGATGTTGTCGGCGAGCGGCCCGACCATCGCGATCCGGCTCTCCGGGCGCAGCGGCAGCGCACCGGAGTTGGCCAGCAGCACCACCGACTCCTCGGCGAGTTCCCGGGCCAGGGCCCGGCTGGCCGGCGGGTCGAGGTCGATGGAGCCCTCGACGACGTCCGGCAGGTCGCCGTTGCTCCGCCCGGCGACGTCGGCGAAGGCGGGCGGCACCGGCGACCAGCCGGCGTCGAGCAGACCGAGTTCGCACTTCTGCCGCAGCACCCGGGTCACCGCCCGGTCGACCAGCGACTCCGGCACCGTGCCGGCCCGGACCGCCTCGATCAGCGGTTCGCCGTAGGCGTGTGCCGCCGGCAGTTCGACGTCCACCCCGGCGGTGAGGGCGAGCACGGCGGCCTCGCCCAGGTCGGCGGCGACCTTGTGCAGCCGGTGCAGGAAGCTGATCGCGAAGTAGTCGCCGACGACGGTGCCGGCAAAGCCCCAGCGGTCCCGGAGCAGCGCGGTGAGCAGTTCCGGGTCGGCGGCCGGCGGGACGCCGTCGACCTCGTTGTAGGCGTGCATCACCGACCTGGCGCCGCCGTCGCGCAGCGCCATCTCGAAGGGCGGCAGCAGCACGTCGGCCAGCTCCCGGGGACCGGCGCCGACCGGCCCGTGGTTGCGGCCCGCCCGGGAGGCGGAGTATCCGACGAAGTGCTTCAGCGTGGCGACCACCCCGGCCGCCTCCAGCCCCCGGACGTACGCGGTGCCGATGGTGGCGACCAGGTAGGGGTCCTCGCCGATCGACTCCTCACAGCGCCCCCAACGCAGGTCCCGGATCACGTCCAGCACCGGCGCCAACCCCTGGTGTACGCCGACCGCCCGCAACGCCGAGCCGATCTGCCCGGCCATCCGCTCGACGAGCTCGGGGTCGAAGGTCGCGCCCCAGGCCAGCGGCGTGGGGTAGACGGTCGCCTTCCAGGTCATGAAGCCGGTCAGGCACTCCTCGTGCGCGATGGCCGGGATGCCGAACCGGCTGGTGGCGACGATCTCCTCCTGCATCCGGGCCAGCGCCCGGGCGCCGAGGGCCGGGTCGACCGGAGCGGTGCCGAACGGCCTGGTGAGCTGGCCGAGGCCGGCGCTGATCAGGCTGCGCCATTCGGGTGCCCCGTCGGTCATCTCGTGCTGGTGCGGCGCCAGGTCCTCGCCGGTCGAGTCGCCGCCGACCCAGACGGCGTACAACTGCGCTATCTTCTCTTCGAGCGAGAGCCGGGTGACCAGGTCCTCGACCCGCCGCGCCACGGGCAGGCGCGGGTCCTGCCAGCACGGCGGGGCGCCGGGAGCGGGGCTGTCGCCGGGCGCTACGTTCTCCGCCGGGGTGGCCGCGGCCGTGCCGAGCGGTCCGTCGTGCGGATGCCCGTCGTGCACCCCCGTGACCTCAAGCCGCTCGACCCCGGTCGTGGTCCGACGGGCGTCGGCGGCGTTGCGGTTGCTGCTCACGAGCAGCCTCCTGTCGCTTGTTGCTGACCTCTTCAAGATCCGCCGCACGTCGTTGTGAGGATGTGGACGCGGGCGCACGTTACTTCCGACATGTTTCCGGAAAGTCCGGCCCGCGTCGAGAGGGTACTCAGACCGAAAGTAGCTCGCAAAGTTTCCGAAGGACGCCGCCCTTGACCGTTCGTTCACAGAGTCGTAGCGTGCGCCGCATCACGGCGAATTATCGGGCCGACACCGAAAGTTTGCGGATCGTTCGACTCCGCCCGGTCCGGGCGATGCCGGGTGCCACGAGCGCCTCGCACTCGCGGCGGTGCTCGGAAGGGATGACGGCTCATGCGACGACCTCGGGAACAGCAGCACCGTATCCCACCGAGCCGGCTCGGCGAGAGTGATGATCATCTCCGATCGATCGGGCGGGCGTCCTGTCTGAACACCTTCAGGTGGGGCGTGGCCGTGCTCCGGTGACGGGCGGGCGGGGGAACCCGCCGAGGACGCGGGCGAGTCGGCCGGGCGGGGACTGGCTCGCCCGCCCTCGGTGGAGCTGATCTAGACCGCCCCCGACGGCGGTGATACATTGATAGTCATCTCTATCTCGTCGGGCAGTGGTGCCTGCGGAAGAGTCCGCCTGGAGGTGCGGCATGAGGAGTAGTCGGCTTCTCGTCACGGGTACGGCGTTGGCCGTCGTACTCGGCGGCGCCGGATTCGCCGTCGCGGACACCACGTCCGGGCCCGGCGGCGGAGCGGGGGTGCTGGCCGCCGGCGAGTTCGACTTCAGCCGCCCGCAGACCGTCGCCACCAACCTCGCGGCGCCCTGGGGGATGGCCTTCCTGCCGGACGGCAGCGCGCTGGTCGCCGAGCGGGACACCGCCCGGGTCGTGCAGGTCCGCCCCGGGCAGACGGCACAGCAGGTGGCCACCATCTCCGGTGTCTCGCCGGGCGGCGAGGCCGGGCTGCTCGGCCTGGCGGTCTCGCCGACCTACGCCAGCGACCGCTACGTGTACGCGTACTTCACCTCGGCCAGCGACAACCGGATCGTCCGGTTCCGGCTCGACGCCCCGCAGACCCAGACGCCGATCCTCACCGGGCTGGCCCGGGCCAACTTCCACGACGGTGGCCGGATCGCGTTCGGCCCCGACGGCATGCTCTACGCCGGTGTCGGCGACGCCGGCCAGACCGCCAACTCGCAGAACCCGTCCAGCCGGAACGGCAAGATCCTCCGGATGCGGCCGGACGGCAGCGCACCGCCGGACAACCCGACCGCCGGGTCGCTGGTCTACAGCCTTGGCCACCGCAACGTGCAGGGCCTCGCCTGGGACGCCCAGGGCCGGCTCTACGCCAGCGAGTTCGGGCAGAACAGCTGGGACGAGGTCAACTACATCGTGCCGGGCGGCAACTACGGCTGGCCCACAGTGGAGGGCCAGGGCAACGACCCCCGGTTCCGCAACCCGATCGTCACCTGGACGACTGCCGAGGCGTCGCCGAGCGGTGCCACCATCGACGGCAACATGCTGTTCGTCGCCGCGCTGCGCGGCACCCGGCTCTGGCAGGTACCGCTCAACGGCAGCGGCGGGGTGGCCGGCAGCCCGACCGCCCAGCTCACCGGCCAGTACGGTCGGCTGCGTACCGTCGAACGCGCCCCCGACGGCTCGCTCTGGGTGGCCACCAGCAACCGGGACGGTCGCGGCTCGCCGGCCGCCACCGACGACCGGATCCTCCGCTTCCCGCCGGTCGGCGCCACCCCGACGCCGACCGGGCCCACCCGGCCGCCGACCACCTCGCCGACGCCGAGCGTCCCGCCGACAGTGCCGCCGACCACCACCCCGCCGCCGACCAGCGGTGCCTGCACCGCCACCTACCGCCAGGTCAACCAGTGGAACGGCGGCTTCCAGGGCGAGGTGACGGTACGCAACAACGGCACCGCCACGCTGAACGGCTGGACCGTACGCTGGACCTTCGCCAACGGCCAGACCATCAGCCAGCTCTGGAGCGGCCAACTGACCGCCAGCGGTTCCTCGATCACGGTCCGGAACGTGAGCTGGAACGGCACCCTCGGCGCCAACGGCTCGGCCACCTTCGGCTTCAACGGCTCGTGGACCGGGACGAACACCCCGCCGACCAACATCACCTGTACCAGCCCCTGAGAACGTGGTCGGCGGTGGTCTGGGCGACCGGCCACCGCCGACCGGTCGGTTCCCCGCACCCGCGCTTTCCCGGGACCGCCGTCATCCCACAGTGGAGTCCGCCGCCCCTACCGGGACGAGTTCCGGGCGGGGCTGGCGGATCGGGGTGCGGGTGGCGACGGCGGCGATGCCGAGGCAGACCAGGCCGGCGGCGAGGCAGACCGGCGCGGTGCCGTACCGGGCCACCGCACCGGTCAGCACGGCCGCGCCGAGCGGGCCGAGCGCGGAGTGCAGAGTCCAGAACGCCGAGGTCACCCGGCCGAGCAACCGGTCCGGGGTGACCTGCTGGCGCAGCGACATCGAGCAGATCCCGGCCAGGCTGGTGCCGAACGTGTACCCGGCCACCAGCAGCGCCAGCGCCGGTACGTCCCGGGTCAGTCCGACCCCGGCCACCGCCAGTCCGCTCAGCGCGTACGCCCCGATCCAGCAGGCGCCGAAGCCCAGCGACCGGCGTACCGGCGCGACCAGTAGCGCGGCCACGATCGTGCCGCCGGCCGCCGCCGCGAGTACCTGCCCGACGGCGCCGTCCGACCTCCCCAGGTCGTGCTTGACGTGGTAGATGAACACGTCGGTCAACCCGATGGTGAGGAAGGTCAGGAACGACAGCAGTACCGTCAGCGCCCGCAGCACCGGATGCCGCCAGAGGAACCGCGCCCCGACCAGCAGATCCGACCAGCCGGCCCGACAATTCCGACCGGCCCGATCCGCCCCGTCCGCCCCGGCGGGCTCGTCGGCGTGATCGGCCGGAGGGGTTGCCGGGGCGCGGAGTCGGACGAGGCATAGGCCGAGCGCGGAGAGGGCGAAGGTGCCGGCGTCGACGGCGAGCGCGGTGGCCGGCCCGACTGCGGCGGAGAGCAGTCCGGCCAGTACCGGTCCGAGGATCCCGGCCGCCGCGTAGCTGGCGTAGAGCTGGCCGTTCGCCCGGGTGATCCGGTCCGGGGCGACCAGTGCCGGGACGGCGGCCACGTAGCCGACCTGGAAGACCATCCCGACGGCGGCGCAGGCCGGCGCGACCAGGTAGAGCAGCCAGAGCTGCGGCCCGAACAGCCAGACCAGCGGGATACTGGCGTACCCGACCGCCCGGAACAGGTCGCAGCCGAGCAGCAGTCGCCGCCGGTCCACCCGGTCGACCAGGTAGCCGGCGAAGATCCCGGCCCCGACCGACGCCGCCCCGACCAGCCCGGTCAGCAGCCCCATCCGGGCCACCGACCCGGTCGCGTGCAGCACCAGCAGCGGTACGGCGAGCAGCGAGAACGAGTCGCCGAGGGCGGAGAGCGCCTGCCCGGCCCAGAACAGCGGGAAGTCGCGGCGGCGCAGTGCCCCGGCGCCCGGCGGTGCGGTGCTCACCTGCCGGAGCTGGCCGACCGGGGCAGGCCACGGAGGGTGTCGACGATCCACTCCTCGGCTCGGTCCCGGGTCACGCCGAGCCCGACCAGGATCCGGGCGCCCGGCTCGTCCTCGGTGGCCAGCAGGCCGAGCAGGAGGTGCTCGGTGCCGACGTAGTTGTGGCCGAGCCGCAGCGCCTCCTGGAAGGTGCGGTCCCGGACCCGCTTGGCCCCCGGGGAGAACGGCAGGTGGTCGGGAACAGCGGAGTCGGGCTGGTCGGTAGCGGAGGAGCCGGGCTCGGTAGCGCTCGCCCGGCCGGTGGCACTGGAGACGCCGGCCCGGATCTGCGCGGCGGAGACGCCCAGCGCGGTGATCGCCCGACCGGCCAGGCCGTCGGGTTCGTGCAGGATGCCCAGCAGCAGGTGTTCGGTGCCGACCTCGGCCCCGCCCGCGCTCCGGGCCTCGGCCTGCGCCTGCCGCACCACGTGCCGGGCCCGGTCGGTGAACCGGGCGAAGGCGCTGGCCGGGATCGGCTCGTCCTGCTCGGACTTCCGGGTCACGAAGCGCTTCTGCACGGCCTGCTTGGTGACGCCCATGTGCTGGCCGATCTCGGTCCACGAGGCGCCGGAACGCCGCGCCTGGTCGACGAAGTGTCCGATCAGGTGGTCGGCGAGATCGCCGAGGTACTCGCCGACCAGCACCGCGTCGGTGAGCCGCTCCAGGGCGTCGCCGCCGGGGTGCTGGCGGCGGACGTACGCGATGAGGTCGTCGAGGCGTACCGGCAGTCGCTCCATGCGTCAACCGTAGGTTGACGACAGGCGCATCGTCAACCCGTGGTTGACGATGCGAGTCCTGGAGTCATGCCGGTAGGACGGACGACCCCTTGCCGCCCGGAGTCAGGCAGGTACGACGGACGATCCCCGCCGCCCGGCGGACGCCTCCCGCAGCCCCCGGACGGCGAGCTGGTCCGCCCGCTCGTTCTCGGGATGCCCGGCGTGCCCCTTCACCCAGTGCCAGCGCACCTGGTGACGGCCGGCGGCGGCCTCCAGCCGCTGCCACAGGTCGGCGTTCTTGACCGGCTGCTTCGCGGCGGTCTGCCAGCCGTTGCGCTTCCAGTTCGGCAGCCACTTGGTGATGCCGTCCCGCACGTACGTGCTGTCGACGTAGATCTGCACCGACACCGGGCGGGTCAGGCTCTCCAGGGCCTGGATCGCCGCCATCAGCTCCATCCGGTTGTTGGTGGTGGGCGTCGCCTCGCCACCGCAGATCTCCCGCTCCCGGGTGCCGTACCGGAGCACCGCGCCCCAGCCGCCCGGGCCGGGGTTGCCGCTGCACGCGCCGTCGGTGTAGATCTGCACGACCTGTTCGGCCCCGTGGTCTGTCACCCCGGCACGATACCCAGTCCGCTCCGGACGGGGTCGGGTGCCCGTCCGCGCGGGGGTTCCCGGGTGGAGCGCGGCGGACTACAGTGCGAGGAACTTTCATGTCCTAGGGGTGGTGAATGGCGTTCACCTGGGGCGTTTCCACGTCCGCGTACCAGATCGAGGGCGGGGTGACCGTCGGCGGTCGCGGGCCGTCGATCTGGGACACCTTCACCCACCGGCCCGGCCGGGTGCGCGACGGCAGCACCGGCGACGTCGCCTGCGACCACCTGCACCGGTACGCCGACGACGTCGAACTGATGGCCGGACTGGGCGTGTCGGCGTACCGGTTCTCGGTCGCCTGGCCGCGCATCCAGCCGGACGGCACCGGCCCGGCCAACCCGGCGGGCCTGGCGTTCTACGACCGGCTGGTGGACACCCTGCTGGCCAACGGCATCGACCCGGTCCTGACCCTCTACCACTGGGATCTGCCGCAGGCGCTGGAAGCCGACGGCGGCTGGCTGAACCGGGACACCGCGTACCGCTTCGCCGACTACGCCGGACTGGTCGCGACGGCGCTCGGCGACCGGATCCGGCTCTGGATCACGCTCAACGAGCCGTTCATCCACCTGAGCCTCGGCTACGGCACCGGCGAGTACGCCCCCGGCCACACGCACCTCTTCGACGCGCTGCCGGTGGCCCACCACCAACTGCTGGGCCACGGGCTGGCCGTCGCCGCGCTGCGGGACCGGGGCGCGGCGGCGGTGGGCATCACCAACAACTACACGCCGGTCTGGCCGCAGGGGGAGACCGAGGCCGACCTGGTCGCCGCGGCGACGTACGACGCCCTGCACAACCGGCTCTGCACCGACCCGCTGTTCGGGCGTGGCTACCCCGCGCTGGGACTCGACGCCCCGGTCGTCCGGGACGGCGACCTCGACCTCATCGCCGCGCCACTCGACATGCTGGGCGTCAACTACTACAACCCGACCGGAATCCGGGCGCCGTCGTCCCCGGAGAGCCCGATGCCGTTCGAGATCGTGCCGCTGACCGGCTATCCGACGACCGACTTCGGCTGGCCCGTCGTCCCGGACGGGCTGACCGAACTGCTCCTCGGACTCGCCGGGGAGTACGGCGACGCCCTGCCGCCGATCTACGTCACCGAGAGCGGCTGCGCGTACGACGGCGTCGACGACCCGCAGCGGGTGAGCTATCTGGACGGTCACGTCCGGGCCGTCCGGTCCGCGATGGCGGCCGGTGTCGACGTACGCGGCTACTTCGTCTGGTCCCTGCTCGACAACTTCGAGTGGGCGGAGGGCTTCACCAAACGGTTCGGGCTGGTACACGTCGACTTCGAGACACAGGTGCGTACCCCGAAGACCTCGTACGCCTGGTACCGGGATCTCATCAGAGCCTCCCGATGAGGGTCGAGGTCCCGCTCCCGGCGGCGCTCGCCGAGCCCACCGCACCCGTCCGGCGCGGCTGGATCACGCTGTTCTTCGGCGCGAACCTCGGGGTCTGGATGGCCTTCTACACGCCCCTCCAGGTGCTGCTGCCCACCCAGGTCGAGTCGATCGCCCCGGCCGACAAGGAGGCGATGTTCGGCCTGGTGACCGGCCTCGGCGCACTCGCCGCCGTGGTGGCCAACCCGCTGGTCGGCGCGCTCTCCGACCGTACCTGCCTGCGGGTGGGCGACCGCGAGTACGGCCGGCGGCACGTCTGGACACTGTCCAGCACGATCCTCGGCGCGGTGTCGCTGGCGCTCCTCGGCCAGCAGCGCACGATCGTCGGCGTCGCGGTGTACTGGGTACTCGCCCAGATCTGCTTCAACGCCGCCCTCGCCACGTTGACCGCGGCCGTACCCGACCGGGTGCCGGTCGCACAACGCGGCCGGGTCTCCGGCTGGGTCGGCATCCCGCAGTCGCTCGGCCTCGTCGTCGGGGCGGTGCTGGTCACCGCCGTGTTCACCGGCAACGCGGCCGGTTACCTGGCCACGGCGGCGGTCGTACTCGTGCTGGCGCTGCCGTTCGCGCTGGTCACCCCGGACGACGTGCTGCCGCGTACGCACCGGAGTCCGATCCGCCCGGCCGCACTGCTGCGGAGCATGTGGATCAGCCCGCGCGGGTACCCCGACTTCGCCTGGGCCTGGGGCACCCGGTTCCTCGTCCAGGTCGGCAACGCGCTCGGCACGCTCTACCTGCTCTACTTCCTCAAGGACGGGGTGCGGTACGCCGACCCCGAGAACGGCCTGCTCGTCCTCATCCTGATCTACACCGCCGGCATGATGGCCACGGCGGTCACCGCCGGCCGGCTGTCCGACCGGTCCGGCCGCCGCAAAATCTTCGTCGTCTGGTCCGGCGCGATCATGGCGTTGGCGGCGCTGCTGCTCGCGATCTGGCCGTTGTGGCCCACCGCGATGGTCGCCGCCGTGCTGCTCGGCGCCGGGTACGGCGTCTACCTCTCCGTCGACGCCGCGTTGGTCTCCCAGGTCCTGCCGCAGGCCACCGACCGGGCGAAGGACCTCGGCGTCATCAACATCGCGAACTCGGCACCCCAGGTGCTCGGGCCGGCCATCTCCACCCCGGTCGTCGTGCACCTCGGCGGCTACCCGACCCTGTACGCCCTCACCGCCGGGGTCACCCTGCTGGGCAGCGTGTTCGTGCTACGGATCCGTTCCGTCCGCTGACTGCGCTGTCCGCTGATCGCTCCCGGCTCGGGGCCGTGGGGGAGCGGCCGGCGGGACCGTCGGATTGACGATGGTGTGCCGGTGTTGGCGGTGGTGTGCCCGGCGTTGTCGGTTTGATCAGTGATCCTGATCAATGGCGATGTCGAGTTCCGTCGCCTCCGCCCGGGGGTATCGGGCGATCATTTCGCGCCGGAGGTACCTCCGACGCGCCAGCGGTACCTCCGAGCAGAGGGGATCGAGATGGCTCTCACCCGACGCGGCTTCCTGGAAGCGTCCGCCGTGACGGCATTCGGCACACTGTGGACGCCCGGCAGCCGGCCGGCTCCGCCGGACTTTCCGGCGGACGTACCCGTCGAGCGCGAGGCGTACCGCAACTGGGCCGGCGAGATCCAGGCCGACGGCGTCTGGACCTGCACCCCGAGGACGGCGGCCGACGTCGTCACCGTGACCAACTGGGCGTACCGGCACGGCTACTCGGTACGTGCCCGGGGCTACCGGCACACCTGGGCGCCGCTGACCGTACCGGCCGACGGCGCCGCCGACCGGACCATCCTGGTGGACACCACCCGGCACCTGACCTCGATGACGGTGCTCTCCGCCGCACCCGCCGCAGCGGTACGCGTGCAGACCGGCGCGTCGATGGAGGACTTCCTCGGCTTCCTGGAGCAGCACGGGCTCGGCGTCACCAACACCCCCGCCCCCGGCGACCTCAGCGTCGGCGGAGTGCTGGCGATCAACGGGCACGGCACCAGCGTCCCCGCCGACGGCGAGACCCGGGCGCCTGGACACACCTACGGCTCGCTGAGCAACCTGATCCTCTCGCTCACCGCCGTCGTCTGGGACGCGGCGGCCGGCGGCTACGTGCTGCGTACCTTCGACCGGGCCGACCCGGACTGCGCGGCACTGCTCACCCACGTCGGCCGGGCGTTCGTCACCGAGGTGACGCTGCGGGTCGGCGCCAACCAGAATCTGCGGTGCGTCAGTCGGGTGGACATCCCCGCCACCGAACTCTTCGCCGCGCCCGGCACCGGCGGCCGTACCCTGACCAGCTTCGTGGCGGCGGCCGGCCGGGTGGAGGCGATCTGGTTCGCCTTCACCGACAACCCGTGGCTGAAGGTCTGGAGCGTCAGGCCGACCCGACCGCTGACCTCCCGGCCGGTCGTCACGCCGTACAACTACGTCTTCTCCGACAACGTCCCCGAGCCGGTCTCCGAACTGGCCGAGCAACTCCTGAACGGAGCGTGGGCGCTGACCCCGACGTTCGGGCAGGTGCAGTACACCACCGCCGCCGCCGGGCTGACCGGCACGCTCGCGGGCGACCTGTGGGGGCCGTCGAAGAACCTGTTGCTCTACGTCAAGCCGACCACGCTGCGGGAGACCGCCAACGGGTACGCGGTGCACACCAGCCGGGCCTCGGTGCAGCGGGTGGTGCACGAGTTCGCCGTGTTCTACCGGCGGCAGCTCGCCGCCTACCAGGGTCGGGGCGAGTTCCCGGTCACCGGTCAGGTGGAGATCCGGGTCGCCGGGGTGGACCGGGCCGCCGACGTCGGCGTACCCGGGGCGGAGCCGCCGGCACTGTCCGCGGCCCGGCCCCGGGTCGACCACCCGGAGTGGGACTGCGTCGTCTGGTTCGACGTGCTCACCTTCCCGACCGCGCCCCGGGCGCACGCCTTCTACCGGGAGATGGAGGTCTTCTTCTTCACCAACTACACCGGCTCGTACGCCGCCAGCCGGGTCGAGTGGTCGAAGGGCTGGGGTTACACCGACTCCGCCGCCTGGGCCGACCCGACCATGCTGACCAGGACGGTGCCGGACTCCTACCGGCACGCACCCGATCCGACCTGGGACCAGGCGGTCGGGCAACTGAACGACCTCGACCCGCACCGGGTGTTCAGCAACGCCTTCCTCGACGTCCTGCTACCCGGTACACCCTGATCCCCTCGATCCGGTAGCACCGCGCCCCTGGTGTCCCCGGCCGGCTTGCGCCCACCGCCGACCGTTCATGCGCCGTCGGTGTCGGTGTCGGTGTCGCTGGCCGGGCGGTCGGCGGTCGGGCGGTGGTCGGTGCCGAGCACCCGCAGTGCGGCGTCGTGCAGCTCGCCGGTCCGGGCGAACAGCGACGGTCCGGGCGCCGGGCGGGACCGGCCGTCGAATCCGCTGTACCGGCCGCCGGCCTCGGCGACGATCAGCGAGGTGGCGGCGAAGTCCCACACCTGTCCCCGGGTCTGCACCGCCAGGTCAAGCTCGCCGCGCGCCACCAGCAACGCGGCGTGGGTACGCCACGGCGTGACGGTGCTGACCGCCGCCAGCGGTGCGATCATCTCGCGTTCCGCCGGATAGACCTGCTCGTCCGGCGGCACCACGCCGAGCCGGCTGCCGGAGAGCAGGTCGACCGAATCGGTGCGGCGCAGCTCGCTGCCCGAGAGCCGGTCGATCGGGGCGGTGCGGCTGTCGAGACGCCGTTCACCGGTCACCCGGCCCGCCGAGATCTCGGCCTCGTACGTCCCGCCGCCGCGCCGGGCCCACCAGATCCGCCCCTGCGCCGGCACTACGGCCACCCCGACGACGATCTCGCCGGCCTGCTCCAGCGCGACGAGTACCAGCCAGCGGTCGTCACCGGCGACGAACTGCGCCGTACCGTCGATCGGGTCGACGATCCAGCGCCGGTCGGCCCGGCCGGTCTGTCCGACCTCCTCGCCCAGGATCGCGTCGTCGGGCCGGGCGCCGGCCAGTACGTCCCGGATCGCGGCCTCGACCGCCCGGTCGGCTTCGGTCACCACGCTGCCGTCCGACTTGTGCTCCCGGTCGAGCCGACCGAGGTCCGCGAAGTACCGGAGGCCGACGGCGGCGCCGGTCAGCGCGGCGTGCCGGGCGAGGAGAAGATCGTCTTCCACGGGATCCATCCTTGCCGGTACCGCTGTCCGGGACGCGGCCGGGTGGCGGACCGGTGCGGAAGAGAGCCCTCCGCACCGGTGAACGAACGCCGACGACTCAGCCGTTGGCCGAGGTCAACCGCAGCGCCAGGGCGGGGCACATGCGTACCGCCTTGCGGGTGCCCGCCTCCAGCCAGGTCGGTACGGGGGTGGACGGGAACGACGGGAAGCCGTTCGCGTCCAGCCGGATGAACTCCGGTGCCACGTGGGCGCAGAGTCCGTGCCCGTCACACCGCGACCAGTCGACCAGCAGCTTCGAGGTCGGGGCGTCGGCCGCGTTGGGCAGCCCGAGTACGCCCTTCACCTTCTTGCCGCAGGTCCCCCGGGCGGCGTGCGCCTCCAGGTCCTCGGTGAAGATCTCCAGTGCCGAGGTGGCGAACCGGGCGGTACCGTCCGGATGGCTGCACGCGCCACGTCCCTTCACCGCACCGGCCGCCGCCCGGACCACCTCGGCGGCGGCGCTGCCGCCCACGATCAGGTCCAGCGACCGGGCCAGGTCCGGCAGGCCGAGTCGGCACGGGCCGCACTGCCCGGCCGACTCGCCGGCCAGGTAGGTGACGACCTGGGCGGCCTCGCCGAGCGGGCAGACCTCGGCGCTGAGCGGCATGATGATGCCGGCACCGAGCGAGCCGCCGACCTTGGCGAACCCGGCCCGGGACACCTCGGCGGTGGCAGCACCCTCCGCACTGATCCACTGGCCGTGGTAACCGCCGGTGAGTACGCCCGGACCCTCCGGCGCCTCGCAGAGTTCGAGTACGTCCTTCAGCGGTATCCCGGTCGGGCACTCCACGACGGCCGGCCGGCCGGCGGCTCCGGTGACGGTGAGCAGCACCGTACCGGGCTCGTCGGCGGTGCCGACCGTGCCGTACTCGTACGGGCCGAGTCGGGCGGCCAGCGCGAGTTGTGCGTACGTCTCGGCGTTGGAGAGCAGCGTCGGCAGCCCGCCCACCCCGGTGTCGCTGGCCCGCACCTTGCGCCCCGGCGGGATGTGCGCCTCACCGTTGATGCCCCGGACGAGTGCGCCGCCCTCACCGGAGATGAACCGGTGCGGCACGGTGACGATGCCGGTACGTACCGGCATCCGCCGCTCGGCGAGCGCGGCGGTCAGCGACGCCTCGCCGATACCGTCGTCGGCGACCCCGATGACGATCTCGTCGGCGTCCAGGGCGTAGGCGGCGATCGCGGCACCGTCGAGGATCAGGTGCGGCGCCCGGGTGAGCAGCGCCTTGTCCTTCCAGGCACCCGGCTCACCCTCGGTCGCGTTCACCACCACCACGGTCGGCAGGTCCTGCCGGTCCGCCGACTCGAGTACGGCCCGGAACTTGCGCGCGAACGGGAACCCGGCGCCGCCCTTGCCCTTGAGTTCGATCCCCTCGACCAGCCGCAGCAGCCCCTTCGGGGAGAGCGGGTTGACGGCACCGTGCACCATCTCGTGCGCGGTCAGGTCGAGCCGGCCGAACTCGTCGAACCCGGCGGTGAGCCGGGGTTCGCCGAAGCAGGCGACCGGGGGTACGGCGGTCAGGCTCACCGCGCTTCACCTTTCAGGCTGGTCCAGTACGCGCCCTCCTCGGCCTCGTCGCCCGAATCCTTCCGCCGGGTGGACCGGCTGGGCGGGTCGTCGGACCGGCGGGTCCGCCGGGCGCCGAGGTCGATCAGGGCAGGCTTGTCGTCATCGTCGTCGTCCGCCCCGGCCACCAGGTTGGGCTCGTACCGGGCGGCCCGACCCCACTCGGCGGTGCTCTCCTCGGGGTCGGCGTCGGCGTCCTTCCGGCCCCGGCTGTGCCGTCCGGAGCGTTCGGTCGACCGGTCTGCGGCCGGGTCCTCGTCGGCGGCCCGCCGCCGGCCGGCCCGGGTGGCACCGGTCGTCGGCTCGTCCTCGGGCTCCCGCCACGACCGCCGGCCCGATCCGTCGGTGTTGTCCCGTCGCGACCGCCGGCCCTCACCGGGTTCGTCGCGGTCGGTACCGGCCGACGTGTCGTCCCAGGCGCGCGGGCGGCGGTACACCTCGTCCGTGCCGCGCTGCGGGCCCTCGTCCGGCTCGTCGCCGGCCCACCGTCGGGGGCTGTCCCAGGGCAGCTCGGCGTTGCCAACCGCGTCGTCCCGGTCGCCCGACATGCTTCCGGGCGGCGGCACCTCGGGTACGGCGAACCGGTCGGACCGGTCGGACCGGCTCCGGGGTGCGTAGGTGCTGTCGAGTTCGCCGGCCCGGGCCCAGGCGTCGATCGCCGACTCCGAGCCGCCGCGAAGGTCGGTGAGGCTCTCCCGACGCCGCCGGCCGCCGCCCTGGGTGTCGTCCATCCGGCCGCCGGACGTGTCACGGCCGGTGGTCCGGGCCCCCCACTCGCCGCGCCGGCCGCTGGCGGCGTCCTGGTCGTCCCAGCGGTTGTCCCGACCGCTGCGCCGGCCGGCGGAGGTGTCCTCGTCCCACCGGCTGCGTCGGCTGCTCCGGCCGCTGTCCCGACCGCCGGAGCTGGCCCGGCTGGCCCGGATCTCGTCGGCGGTACGGCGCTTGGCGGGCGCCATGGAGCTGGTCCGGCCGGAGGCACTCGGCTTCCCGCCCCGGCCCGGCTTGCCGGGGCGGCCGACGGGGGAGAGTGCGGCGCTGGTCTGGCCCTGCTCCTCGCGCTTGCGACCCAGCGTGACCGAGAGCCGGACACCCAGCAACGCCAACACCAGGGCCATACAGAGCAGGTAACTGAGCGTTACCCAGGTGGGTGCGGCCCGACCGGCCTGGAGGCCGTGCACCAGCGCGACCGGCCAGGCGGCGTACGAGATGCTGTGCAGTCCCCGCCACAGCCAGGGCTTGCCGACCCCGGCGAACCGGGCCCGGACCAGGCCGGTCCAGAGTACGGCCACCATCATCGCCCCGGCCACGGTGCCGAGCCCGACATAGACGTCGCCGCCGCTGATGAACGGCAACAGGGCCTTGTTCGCGCTGACGTGCCCGGCCGAGATCTTGGTCAGCACGTGCAGCACCAGGGAGAAGACAGCGACGATCCCGATCGACCGGTGCGCCGACTGGAGCAGTACCCGGTGCCGGATCAACAGGACGATCCGGTCGGTCGCCACCAGACCGATCATCACGGTCAGGCTCAGCGATACCAGGGTGGCCGGCCCGGCGAAGAATGTCAGGAACACGAACATGTAGGCGTTGATCAGCCCACCGATCGGGCTCAACATCGCCGTCGCCCACACCGCCGCCAGCATCGAGATGACGAGCAGGGCGGCAGCACCCTGCGGCCTATGTGTGCTTCCCCGGCTGGTGAAGCTCATGGGGACACTGGCACGCTGAATCTGTCTCGTCCGGGCCATCTGCTCCTCGATCTTCCGCCTCGGCGCCCACCACCGCGCCCCGCCTGCCGCTCGTCGCGCGACGAGCACGGCCGCCTATTGTGCCCCGTCCCGATCGCGCCACTTTGGGCGGAGTCGTACCGCCGCGCGTCACTCGACGGCGGTCCGACCCCCATCAGGTACGGGAAAACGGGCCGGGGGGATGAGTCCCGTGCCGATTATGTTTCACGATCGGTGGAGTTGGCTCCCCCTGGGGGTGGGCAATCCGGCGTTAACCGGTGAAGAGTTTCGCCGCGGTGATGACAGTCTGTACAACGCCGTACCCGAGGAGTGCCGCGACCAGTAGCCACGAGATCCAGAGGCGGCCGGACTGGCCGTTCGGTTGCCCGGTCATCGGGTGGTGCTCCTCTCGGTGTCGGTCGCATCGCCGCTGGTGACGGCGACCGTCTCGGTGCCCGGTCCGGTGATCGGGTTGCCCGGTCCGTCGGTCGCGGTGCCTGGTCCGTCGGTCGCGGTGCCTGGTCCGTCGGGCGCAGTGCCTGGTCCGTCGGTCGCGGTGGCCGGTTCGTGGAAGCGGTCCGGCACCGGGCGGATCAGCAGGTTCGCCACGAACCCGATGGCCAGTACGCCGACCATGGTGAACAGTGCCGGTTGGTAGGCGGAGGCGGTGAGGGTACCCGGCTTGCCCTGGGCGTCCAGGAAACCGTTGATGATCAGTGGTCCGGCGATACCGGCCGCGGACCAGGCGGTCAGCAGCCGCCCGTGGATCGCACCGACCTGGTAGGTGCCGAACAGGTCCCGCAGGTACGCCGGCACGGTGGCGAAACCGCCGCCGTAGAAGGACAGGATCACGCAGGCCAGCAGCACGAACAGGGCGGTGGCGGTGGAGCCGACGACGGCCAGCAGCGCGTACAGCACCATGCCGACGCCGAGGTAGACCATGTAGATCGGTTTACGCCCGATCACGTCCGATGTGGACGACCAGACGAACCGGCCGGCCATGTTGAACAGCGACAGCAGTCCGACGAAGCCGCCGGCCGCCGCGATGGTGACGGTCGAGGTGCCACCGTCCCGGAAGAAGTCCTGGATCATCGGGCTGGCCTGTTCGAGGATGCCGATCCCGGCGGTGACGTTGCAGAACAGCACGACCCAGAGCAGCCAGAAGGAGCGGGTGCGGATCGCGTTCGACGCCGACACGTGCGCCGTGGTGACCAGGGGCTTGGCGGCCACCGTACCCGGATCGAAGCCGGCGGGGCGCCAGCCCGGCGCCGGCACCCGGACGTTGAACACCCCGAACATCATGATGGCGAAGTAGCCGATGCCGAGGGTGACGAAGAGCCCGACCAGGGCGCCGCCGGAGGCGACCGAGGCGGAGTTGGTCGGGTCGTAGTTCGGGTCGTAGAACGAGAGCAACTGCCGGGACAGCGGGCTGGCCAGCATCGCGCCGCCGCCGAAACCCATGATGGCCAGGCCGGTCGCCAGGCCGGGGCGGTCCGGGAACCACTTGATCAGCGTGGAGACCGGCGAGATGTACCCGATGCCGAGGCCGATGCCGCCGAGGAAGCCGTAGCCGAGGTAGACCAGCCACAGTTGCCCGGTCGCGATGCCGAGCGCGCCGACCAGGAAGCCGGCCGCCCAGAACGACGCCGAGACGAACATCGCCTTGCGCGGTCCGTTCGACTCCACCCAGGTACCGCCGAGCGCCGCCGACAGGCCGAGCATCACGATGGCGATGCTGAAGATGACCCCGATGGCGGTCTGGCTGGCGTCGAAGTGCGCGATCAGCGAGTTCTTGTAGACGCTTGTCGCGTACGCCTGGCCGATGCACAGGTGCACGGAGAGCGCCGCAGGCGGGATCAGCCAGCGGCTGTACCCCGGTGGCGCGACGGTGTGCTGGTGGTCGAGTGCGGACAGCAGCGGCACGACGTACCTCGCTTGCGGGCAGGGCGGGCGTGGCGCGGTGGTACGTACGGGTGGGTCGTCCCGCGTCGACGGAGCCGCGGTGGCTTTCTCTTCCGCCCGGAACCTAGTCCTCGGGTCGAGCCCCCTTGATCATCGATGCCGCGTCGATCGCCGGACGGTCGATCGGCTGAGACGAACGGTCGTTCGTATACCGTACGCGGTCGTCAGTTCCTCTGCGTGGCGGACGCGGTGAGGGCGGCGGCGATCCGGGGCAGCGCGGTACCGATCGGTTCCCGGACCACCTCGGCGGCCAGCCCGTCGTAGGGCGTCGGATCCCGGTTCACCACCACCAGGCGGGCACCGGCCCGCACCGCGACCTCGCAGAGCGAGGCGGCCGGTTCGACCAGCAGCGAACTGCCGACCGCGAGCAGGAGCTGACTCGCCGCCGCGATCCGCCGGGCCTGGTCGAGAACGTCCTCGTCGAGGTACTGCCCGAACAGCACCACGCCGAGCTGGAGGATGCCGCCACAGTCCCGGCAGGTCGGATCGGACTCGCCGGCCGCCACCCGGTCCAGGGTCGCCTGCGCGTCCGACCGCGCCCGACAGCCGGTGCAGACCACCGAACGCATGCTGCCGTGCAACTCCAACACCTTGCGGGGCGCGATCCCGGCCAACTGGTGCAGGCCGTCGACGTTCTGGGTCAGGATCCGCACCGCCAGCCCGGCCCGGTCCAGCTCGGCGAGCGCGCGGTGCGCGGCGTTCGGCTCGGCCCGCCAGGCGGCATGCCCGAGATAGGTGTGCCAGAACCGGGCCCGTACCTGCGGGTCGGCCATGAACCGGTCACGGGTGAACGCGTCCGCGAGCTTCGGATCCCGGGTCCAGACACCGTCGGGTCCACGGTAGTCGGGAATGCCGGAGTCGGTGGAGATGCCGGCCCCGGTGAGCACCGCCACCCGGCGTACGTCCCGGCACCAGTCGGGGATCTCCACAGCGTCCATGACCGGCGATGCTAGGCGGGAGTGCCCGACGAGGGCGACGTGATTACCGGCCCGCTCGACGCGCTCCGCCGACGAACGCATGGCCGTGCGGTGGTCGCGCGTTGGTCGCGCTTCTTCATGGTCCAGGAGGGTTTGGCTCGTCAGGGCAGGCCGAACTCTCCTGGATCACGGACGAGCCGACAGTCTGCCGGGGCGGCCGGTCACGGCGATAGCATCGCCGGGTGACCGAGTCGGAGCCGCCCGTCGGGCCGGGCTTCCCCGGCCCGTCGCTGGGCATCACGCCACTGTCCCGGGTCCGGCTGGACGAACTGCTCCAGGAGATGCTGGACCGGGTCGGCGAGGTGGTGACCAGCCGGGAACGGCTGCGGGCGCTGCTCGACGCGGTGGTCGGGATCAGCACCGACCTGGACCTGCACAGCACCCTGGACCGGATCGCCGCGGCGGCCTGCCGGCTGGCCGGTGCCCGGTACGCCGCACTGGGCATCGTCGGCCCCGACCGGCAGTTGACCGAGTTCATCACGCACGGCATCGACCCGGCGACCCGGGCCCGGATCGGCGACCTGCCGCACGGGCGGGGCGTACTCGGGCTGCTCATCGCCGATCCCCGGCCGGTACGGATGCCGGACATCACCCGGCACCCGCAGTCGTACGGCTTCCCGCCGAACCACCCGCCGATGCACAGTTTCCTCGGCGTGCCGATCCGGATCCGTGACCAGGTCTTCGGCAACCTCTACCTGGCCGAGAAGCAGGGTGCGGCGGAGTTCACCGACGACGACGAGGAGATCGTCGTCGCGCTCGCCGCAGCGGCCGGGGTGATCATCGAGAACGCCCGGCTGTTCGCGGTGGCGCACCGGCGGGAACGCTGGCTGGCCGCCGCCGCCGAGAT
The DNA here is from genome assembly GCF_016862915.1 of Plantactinospora endophytica. GTDB lineage: Bacteria > Actinomycetota > Actinomycetes > Mycobacteriales > Micromonosporaceae > Plantactinospora > Plantactinospora endophytica. The sequence goes on from NZ_BONW01000011.1 coordinate 27,237, forward strand.
CACCGGGGTGCTGCTGGGCGAGGTGCGGCGTACCGACGCGCTGCGGCTGATCGCCCGCCGGGCCCGCGAGGTCGCCGAGGCGGACGTCGCGATGGTGCTGCTCTACGACGAGGATGCCGGGCAGTTCACGGTCGAGGTCGCCGACACCGGTGACACGACCGCCGACGACCTGGTCGGCGCGGTACTGGCCGCCGCCGACACGGCGTTCGTCGAGCCGGTGACCCGACACCGGCAGGCCGTGGCGGAGAACCTCGCCAAGGCGGCACCCTGGCCGGTGGCGGTCGGCAGCGGTCCGGGCCTGATCTCCCCGCTGACCGCCGGCGACGCCCTGCACGGGGTGCTCGTCGTCGGCTATCCGGCCGGGCAGCAGGCGGGTGCCGACGCCGAGGGCACCCTGCTGGCGACATTCGCCGGGCAGGCGGCACTGGCCCTGGAACGGGCCCGGGCGCAGGAGGAGCGGGAACTGCTGGCGGTGCTGGAGGACCGGGAGCGGATCGCCCGGGACCTGCACGACGTGGTGATCCAGCGACTCTTCGCGATGGGGCTCCAGTTGCAGACGGTGGTGCCGCTGGCCGGCCGCTCGGAGGTCCGGCAGCGGCTCAACGACGCCGTCGACGACCTCGACTCCACCATCCGGGACATCCGGCGGGCGATCTTCGAACTGCGTACCCCGATGACGGCGGCGCTGCGTACCGAGATCCGGGACCTGGTCGCCGGTACCGCCGAGACGCTCGGGTTCCGGCCGGGGCTGGAGATGACCGGCCCGGTGGACAGCGCGGTGCCGGACCGGACCCGCCCGGACGTGCTGGCGGTGCTCGGCGAGGCGCTCTCGAACGCCGTACGGCACGCCCGGGCGACCCGGGTCACCGTCACCGTCGACGTACGCGACGGCGAGTTGTGCGTACGGGTGGTCGACGACGGGGTGGGCACCGATCCGGCACAGGCCCGCAGTGGGCTGGTCAACCTGCGGGAGCGTGCGGAACGGCACGGCGGCGCGTTCGAGATCGCCCGTACCGAGCCGACCGGCACCACGATCGAGTGGCGGGTACCGCTCCGGGACTGACTGTCCGGCGCCCACCCGCCCCGCGACTACCTGTCCGGCGCTCCGCGTTCGGCGACTACCCGTCAGTGGCGTTCGCCGAGCAGGCGGGTGGCCAGCACCGCCGCCTGGGTGCGCCGTTCCAGTCCGAGCTTGGCCAGCAGGCTGGAGACGTAGTTCTTCACGGTCTTCTCGGCCAGGAACATCTTGCCGGCGATCTCCCGGTTGGTGAGCCCCTCCGCGACGTACTCCAGGATCCGCCGCTCCTGCTCGGTCAGCGACTGGAACTCGCGGGGCTGCTCGACGCCGGTGCGGATCCGGTCCAGCACCCGGGCGGTGACCGCCGGGTCCAGCAGCGACTGGCCGGCGGCCACCCGGCGGACCGCGTCGACCAGGTCGGTGCCGCGGATCTGCTTGAGGACGTACCCGGCGGCGCCGGCCATGATCGCCGCGAACAGCGCCTCGTCGTCCTCGTACGAGGTCAGGATCAGGCCCTTGATCGTGGAGTCGACGGCCCGCACGTCCCGGCAGACGTCGATGCCGTTGCCGTCCGGCAGCCGCGCGTCCAGGATCGCCACGTCCGGGCGGAGCGCCGGGATCCGGCGTGCCGCCTCCTGCGCGGAGCCGGACTCGCCGACCACCTCGATGTCACCGTCGCTCTGTAGCAGACCCGCCAGGCCGCGCCGGACCACCTCGTGGTCGTCGAGCAGGAAGACTCTGATCACCGTTCCTTCCTATCCGCTCCACGGCCCCGGCGGACAGGGCCGAAGGTCCCGAACGGCCGACCCGGCCGAAGCGGCACCGCCACCCGTCGCACAGATCGAGGTCATCCACGGCCCACCGGCCGTCGACTGCCTCGACCTGTTCCCGAACGGCCCGCCCCGGAGCGGGGGATTGCGGCCCGGGACGACGGGACCTGCGGCCCTGCCGGGGCGGCCGGGCCTCGACACATCGTGGTGGACGCAGCCAGCGGACGAGGAGGAGTGCGATGACCACCAACCCGAGCGCCGGACCGAGGGCCGGATCGAGCGCCGGACCGAGCCCCGGATCGAGGGCCGCCGACGGTGCGCCCGTGCCGGTCGTCGAGGTCCGCGCCGCGTTCGAGGACGCCGCCGGGTACGCGTTGCTGGCGCCCTCGGTCTTCAACACCCAGCCCTGGCGCTGGCGGATCGGCCCCGGGCCGGCGCTGACCCTGCGGGCCGACCCGTCGCGGCAGGTCGACAGCGTCGACGCGGATCGGCGGCTGCTGTTGGTGAGCTGCGGGGCGGCCCTGCACCACGCCCGGCTGGCGCTCGCCGTCTCCGGCTACCGCACCGAGGTCGTCCGCTTCCCGGACGGCGCCGCCGAGCCGGACCTGCTGGCCCGGATCACGGTGACCGGGCGGCAGGAACCCGATCCGGAGCAGCGGCGACAGCACGGGGCGGGCCTGCGGCGCCGCACCGACCGACGGGCCTTCGGCGACCGGCCCGTGGCCGTGCAGACCCTGCACCGGCTCCGCGAGGTGGTCGAGGCCGAGGGTGCCTTCCTGCACCTGGTCCGGGACGACCAGATGCCGATGCTGGCCGTCGCGACCGCGCACGCGGCCACGAGTGAACTCGACGACCCCGCGTACCGGTCGGACCTGCACCGATGGACCAATCGTCCGCCGGGAAGCCGGGACGGCGTACCTGCCGCCTCGGCGGTCCGGCCCGGGGTGCGTAGGGTGCCGATCCGCGAGCACGCGCTCGGCGGCACGCCCGGCCTGGAGGTCGGCGACGCGATGGACCGGGGTGCCGCGTACGCGATCCTGTTCGGTCGTGGCGACGCGCCCGACGAACTGCTCGCCGGTGGTGAGGCCCTCTCCGCGCTGCTGCTGAGCGCCGTCGCGGACGGTCTCGCCACCGCCCCGCTGAGCGACCCGATCGAGCTGGAGTGGCCGCGCTGGCTGATGCGCAACCTGCTCGCCGACGTCGGTGAGCCGTACGTGGTGGTCCGGCTGGGCTTCGCCGCCGACCCGACCCCGCTTCCGCCGGTCCTGCGGCGGCACCCGGACGACGTGATCGAGTACGCCGACTGAGGCCGGCGTACCACCGAACTGCTCCGGGACGGCACGGCCAACGATCTCGATCATCGGAAGGTCGACGCAGCGGTCGTTGCCACCGTCGGGACAGCGAGGAGGAAGGCGATGGGCGGTCCGGCGCGCTATCTGCGGCCAGACCTGGAACGGGCGATCGCCGCCGCGTCCCGGGCGACCGGTCCGGAGGAGGGGCGGCCGTGGCTGCGGCTGCGCGACGGCGCCATCGACGTGCTGGTCACGCCGCCCGGGGCGGGACCGGCCGCCGCCCAGGGCGCTCGGGTCGCTCGGCTCGGCGGCGGAGCCGGGCTGTTCAACGTACGACTGGCACTGGCGGCGTCCGGCCGGCCGGCGCTGGTACGACTGCGCCCGTACCACGACGAGCCGGACCTGTTGGCGCGCCCGAGCCGGTGGTGGCCGTACTCGGCAGTTCGTCGGACACCCCGGGCGATCAGGTGCGCGCCGGGCAGGCGTTGCAGCGCGTACTGCTGACCGCCGCCGCTGCCGGGTTGACGGCGTGCCTCCAGACACAGGTGATCGCGGTACCGGCGGCCCGCGAGCAGGTCCGCCTGGCGCTCGGGCGGTTCGGCTGGCCGCAGGTGGTGCTGCGGATCGGCTACCGGCACCCCGGCCCGGGCCCGCTGCTCGGGCCCCCGGCACCGCGCCGGGTGTCCCGGGCCGGACCCGCACCCTGGGCGCCCGCTCCGGATGTCCCGGGATGACCCGCAGCGTGTGTCCTGGAATGACGCGCAGCGTGTGTCGCAGGACGACCCGCGCCGTGTGTCCTGTGAGGACAGGTCGAAGGTCCCGACGGAGAGCGGTCCGCCGGCCCTGCCCCGACCGGTGGTCGGCGGCGTCGAATGGAGGTAGCCGCGAGGGAACAGCGCGGAGGACACGAGAGGACGTGACGACAATGATGGCGCTGCGCCACCCGCCCGTCGCCGGCGAGACCGCCCCGACGGCTGCTCCGGTCGGTGCCGAGACCGCCGCCCGACGTGCCACCCGGTACGTCTTCGCGGGCATCCGGCTGGCCCTGGGCTGGACCTTCCTGTGGGCGTTCCTCGACAAGACCCTCGGGCTCGGTCACGCTACGGAGAGCAAGGCGGCCTGGATCAACGGTGGGAGCCCGACGAAGGGCTTCCTGGCGTTCGGGGCGGAGGGGCCGTTCCAGGGCTTCTACCACGGGATCGCCGGTACGGCCTGGGCCGACGTGCTGTTCATGGTCGGTCTCGCCGCCATCGCCGTCGCGCTGCTGGCCGGGATCGGTCTCCGCGTCGCGGCGGTGGCCGGCGGCCTGCTGTACGTGCTGATGTGGACCGTCGTGCTGCCTCCGGAGAACAACCCGGTCCTGGACGAGCACCTCGTCAACGCCGCGCTGCTGGCAGGCTTGGCACTGGTCGGCGCGGGCGACACCTGGGGACTCGGCCGGATCTGGGCGCGACTGCCGATCGTGCGCCGTCAACCCTGGCTGAGGTGAGGGCCGAGCGACTGGCCTCGGCGAACCGAAGCCGATAGGTGAATTACGGCGGGTGCCACCGGCAGGTGTGGCACCCGCCGCGTCGTCGGGGTGTGAGCCCGCTCGCTGCTGGAAACTGGTCGGGGCAGGATCGACCGGGTGAGCGCTACGGTCTGGTCTGGCGGGAAGCGTGCAGGTCCAGCCCGGCACGGTCCGACGTCGAAGCGACGGACTGACGTCGAGGAGACGGACGTTGTCGACGCGACGGACTGATGTCGAGGGGACGGACGACGTCGAGGGGACGGACGACGTCGAAGCGACGGGCCGACGTCGAGGAGACCGATCGATGTCGAAGAGACTGACCGATGCGAGGAGAAGGAATCGGATGACCGTGCAGATCGACCTGACCGGCCGTACCGCGCTGGTGACTGGCTCGACCCAGGGCATCGGGGCCGCGATCGCCGCCGGGCTGGCCCGGGCCGGCGCCCGGGTGGCGGTGAACGGGCGTACCTCCGACAGTGTCGCGCGGGCGGCGGCGGAGTTGCGGGCCGAGGTGCCGGGCGCCGAGGTGGTCGAGGTGGCGGCCGACGTCGCCACCGAACAGGGTACGGCCGACGCCCTCGCCCTGCTGCCCACCGTCGACATCCTGGTCAACAACCTGGGAATCTTCGAGGCCCGGCCGGCACTGGAGATCGACGATCGGGAGTGGCGCCGCTACTTCGAGGTCAACGTGCTGGCCGCCGTACGGCTGACCCGCAGCTACCTGCCGGGCATGATCGGGCGGGGCTGGGGCCGGGTGCAGTACATCGCCAGCGACTCCGCAGTCGTCATCCCGGCCGAGATGATCCACTACGGGGTCTCCAAGACGGCGCTGCTCGGCGTCTCCCGAGGGTTCGCCAAGGCCGCCGCCGGTACCGGCGTGACGGTCAACTCGGTGATCGCCGGCCCGACCCACACCGGGGGTGTGGAGGACTTCGTCTACCAGCTCGTCGACCGGAGCCTGCCGTGGGACGAGGCGCAGCGCGAGTTCATGCGGCTGCACCGGCCGCAGTCGCTGATCCAGCGGCTGATCGAGCCCGTCGAGATCGCCAACATGGTCACCTATCTGGCCTCGCCGCTCGCCTCGGCCACCACCGGCGCGGCGGTACGCGTCGACGGCGGGTACGTCGACGCCATCGTTCCCTAGCCCGGCATCCGGAGCCGCATCGCCTGCCGGTGACCGTGACCGGCCGGCGAGGCTGACCCACCCTCACACCGGCCGTGGTCCGTGCCTCCTGCATCGGGCTCCCGTCATCCAATCACCGACAAAATTTTCTGTCTTGACAATAGAAGCCGTCGGCTACAGGATTGTCGGCGGACGCGAGAGCGCGGTGCGGGTCCCCGCCACCGGGCGATCGGTCCCACGTTCGTTCTGCCGAGAGCCGAGAGATGCCGATCCGCCGCACGGCCGGGGGATCCGATGAGAGGAGACCGAAGATGAGGAAGCTGGTCGTGAGCGCGTTCGTCACCCTCGACGGCGTCGTGCAGGCGCCGGGTGGGCCGGGCGAGGACGACGACAACGGTTTCGCGTACGGGGGCTGGATGGTCAACTACTGGGACGACCAGGTCGGCGAGGCCATGACCGACCTGATGGGCAAGCCGTTCGACCTCGTTCTCGGTCGCCGGACCTACGACATCTTGGCGGCGTACTGGCCGCACGCCTCGGAGGAGGACGGCGCCGGGCCGCTCAACCGCGCCACCAAGTACGTCGCCTCGCGGGGTCGCCCCACTCTGAGCTGGGACAAGTCCGTGCTGCTCGAGGGCGACGTCGCCGAGTCGGTCGCCGCGCTCAAGAAGGAGGACGGACCCGAGTTACAGGTGCACGGCAGCGCCGACCTGATCCAGACGCTGCTGCGGCACAACCTCGTCGACGAGTTCCGCTTGTTGATCTTCCCGGTCGTCCTCGGCGCGGGCAAGCGGCTCTTCGCGGACGGCACCGTACCCGCCGGCCTGAAGCTGGTGCACAGCACGGTCACGCCCAGCGGCGCCATGATCGGCCGGTACGAGCCGGCCGGCGAACTCGCCATCGGCACGTTCGGGCAGGACTGATCCGCGCGGCACCAGCAGCGCCGATTCCGGCAGCGGCGGGTCCCAACGGCCACGCTATGAGCACTCGCGTGACCGCCGGCCCTGGCGCCGCCGGCCCCGGCACCCGGCAAGTCCTGGCAGCCAGCAGTCCTGGTACCGGCAGCTTTGGCGGCGGTGCGCCCGGTCCGGCGGCGCGTGCACCGTGGGCGGTTCGGGGGCGAGGTCTCGGTGCCGATGGTCGTGGACGAGGATGACCATCGGCGCCGAGACCTCGCCGACCGAGTCTTCGGGCCGTTGCGAAGGGAACGTTGTCATGACCGAACTGCTAGTCATCGCGCACTGGACGATCGCCCCTGGGCAGGAGGAGACGGTCCGGGGACTACTGCCCGAGTTCCTCGCGGCGAGCAACGCCGAGCCGGGCTGTATCTCCTTCGTCGGCTACCAGCAGTTGGACGATGCCCGCACCATCGTGCTGATCGAGCGGTACGCGTCCCGCGAGGCGTTCGAGGCGCACCGCGACACGCCCCACTTCAAGGAGTTGGCGCTGGACCAGATCGTGCCGCGCCTGGAGCGTCGCGTCGTCGACACCTACGACGTACCCGCTGCCGGGTAGCGTCGTCGTCGGCAGAAGACAACGAGGTAGCGGACGACGACGCAGAGGACAACGAGGCGGGCACAACGACGCGAGGGACGACGAGGCGGGGAACGACGAGGCGGCGGCGGGCGACGAGGAGTGGCGGTGCGGATCGAGGTGAGTCAGCGGCGGGCCAGGATCGGCCGGCGGCACCGACTGGCGGCCGCGGCTCGGGCCGACGACCCGGTCGAGGTGGCCCGGGACCTGGTGGCACTGCACGCCTCCGACCCGCCCACGGTCTACCTGGCGCTCTTCGCCCGGATGGCGGCCAACGCCGACGTCGAGACCGTCGACCGGGCGCTCTACGAGGACCGGACCCTGGTCCGGATGCTCGCGATGCGCCGGACCATGTTCGTGACCCCCGTCGAGGCCGTACCGCTGCTGCACGAGGCGGCGGCGCGCACCGTCGCCGGCCGGGAACGCCGCAAGCTGCTCGGATTCCTCGCCGAGGCGGGCGTGGCCGACGACGTCGAACGCTGGCTCGCCGAGGTCGAGGCGGTGGCGCTGCGGGCGATCGAGGTACGCGGCGAGGTGACCTCGGCAGAACTGGCCGAGGAGGACGAGCGGCTCCGCCAGCCGCTGGTACTGGCCAGGGGCAAGTCGTACGAGGGTCGGCAGCGGGTGGTCGCCCGACTGCTCCTGCTGCTCGCCGCCGAGGGTCGGATCGTCCGGGGCCGGCCGCGCAGCACCTGGCGGTACAGCCCGTACCGGTGGTCGCTGGCGCAGCGGTGGTATCCCGGGCCGCTTGAGCCGTGGTCGGCAGAGGACGCCGAGGTCGAACTGGCCCGACGCTGGCTGGCCCGGTACGGGCCGGCGCCGGCCGAGGATCTGCGCTGGTGGACCGGGTGGACGGTCGGGCAGGTACGTCGGGCACTGGCCGGGATCAAGCCCGTCGAGGTCGAGTTGGACGGCGGCACCGGACTGCTGCTTTCCGACGACCTCGATCCGGTGCCTCCGGTCGAGCCGTGGGCCGCGCTGCTGCCCGGCCTGGATCCGACCCCGATGGGCTGGTCGCGACGGGACTGGTTCCTCGGCGGGTACGGACCCCGGCTCTTCGATCGGAACGGCAACATCGGCCCGACCGTGTGGTGGGACGGCCGGATCGTCGGAGGCTGGGCCCAGCGCGGGAACGGCGAGATCGCGTACCAGCTTCTCGAGGACGTCGGCGCCGAGGCGGTCGCCGCGATCGAGATGGCGGCGGCGGAGCTGCACGGGCGGCTGGGCGAGGCCCGGATCACGCCACAGTTCCGTACCCCGCTGGAGCGGGAACTTTCCGCCTGACCCGTCGTACACGGGACGACCCGGCGCGGATGCGGCCGGACCGGACCGGGCCGGTGTGCGGCCGGACTATCGGGGTAGGCGTGCCCCGCACAGCGACCCGGGCAGGCGTGCCGGGACGACGGCGTCCGGCGGGTGAGCGCCGCACGACAGCGTCCGGCGGGTGTGCGCCGCACGACAGTGGCACCGGCAGAGCGGAGCGACCGATGAACGTGTCCCATCTTCCGTTGCGCGTCGCGATCGGCGCGTTCGTCCTGAACTCGGGCGTGTCGAAGTGGAACCTCGAGGGCGAGGGGGCGGCGGGCATGCACGGGATGGCGGTCGCGGCGATCCCGCCGCTCAAGCGGGTACCGCCGAGCGAGTTCGCCAGGCTGCTGTCCGGGACCGAACTGGCGCTCGGCACCGCCCTGCTGCTGCCGTTCGTCCCGTCCGCGCTGGCGGGTCTGGGTCTGCTCGGCTTCGGCGGCGGGCTGATGCGGCTCTACTGGGCTACTCCCGGTATGCACGAGCCGGGCAGTCCTCGGCCGACCCAGCAGGGCGTGCCGTTCGCCAAGGACAGTTGGCTGATCGGGGCCGGCCTCACCCTGCTGCTCGACGACGTACTCGGCCGGATGGCCGGCCGGCGCCGGGGCCTGGGGCGGCAGATCGCCCGCCGATGCGGAAGGCGTCGCGGCTGACGGGGGCGGCGAGCCGGCCGAGCCCGTCCGGCGCCTGTTTCGACGCGGCTGCTCCGGGTACGCGCCAGGCACAGCCGAGCGGCGCGGTTCGCACCAGGCACGGCGGCGCGGTTCGCACCAGGCACGGCCGAGCGGTTCTCGTCGGGTAAGGCCGAGCGGTGCGGTCGCGTCAGGTATGGCGGCGCGGTTCGCCAGTTGCGGCCGAGCGGCGCCAGCGGCGCGGTCCGCCGGTGGGCGTTTGGGAAGGTCTTCGACCGGGAGGAGGGCGAGCCATGGCCGGAATTCTGATGCGCAGCCGCGCCTTCAACGACCACGACCGGTTGCCGGACAGGTTCTCCCGGTCCGGCGGCAACATCTCGCCGCCGCTGGAGTGGTCCGACGTTCCCGAGGAGGCGACCGAGCTGATCCTGCTGGTCGAAGACCGGGACGCGGGCCGGACTCCGCTGCTGCACTGGCTGGTGACCGGCATCGAGGCGACCTCCGGCGGTGTCGACGAGGGTCAGACGCCGGCGGGTGGCCGAGTCTGGACGAACGGCTTCGGTACGGCCGGCTGGGCCGGCCCGCATCCGCCGATGAACGACGATCCGCACCGGTACTTCTTCCGGCTCTACGCCGTGAACCGCCCCCTGGAGCTGCCCGGCGCACCGCAGTCGCCGGACGTGCACGCCGCGATCGAGGAGCTGGAACTGGCCAGCGGCAACATGGTCGGCACCTTCGCCCGCTGACAGCACCAGCCGATCCCGCTCGTTCATTTCGGCTCGCTCCGCTCGAACGACGCCGCTCGAACGACGCCGCTCGAACGACGCCGCTCGGCGACGCCCCGCAGGCGCGAAAATCAGCGGCGCAGCGCGAGCGCCCGGGGTTAGATGCTCGGCATGCAACTGCCCCCGGGCTGGTCGGTGCGCCGCCCTACCCTCGACGACGTGCCGGCGATCCTGGCCGTCGTACACGCCAGCGACATCGCGGCGCTCGGCCGTCCCGACTTCAGCGCCGAAGACGTACGCGAGGTGTTGACCGCGCCCGACCTCGACCTGGCCCGGGACACCTGGCTGGCGCTCGACCCGGCCGGCGAGGTACGCGGCTGGAGCTACCTGGAGGACTCCAACCGGGGGCCCCGGGAGACTGTCGAGGTGTACGTGCACCCCGAGCACGGGCTGCCGGCCCAGGTGCCGCTGCTGACCATGCAACTCGCCCGGTCCGCCGAGCGCGCCGCCGAGTTCGGCCTCGCCGAGCTGACCGTGCGGGCCCTCGCGCTGCCCACCGAGGAGCGCTGGATCGGGGTACTCCGGGACGCCGGATTCGAGTTCGTCAAGCGGTACGCCCGGATGCGCCGGCCGCTGGCCGGGGTGACCGCCGAGCCGCCGCCCCCGCCGCCCGGGGTACTGGTCCGGCCGGTGCGCCCGACCGACGACGCCGAGCTGCGGACCTTCCACCGGATTCTGGACGCCGCCTTTCGGGACACCCCGGACTACCAGCCGGCCAGCTACGAGCAGTGGCGGGCGCAGGTGGCCGCACTGCCGAGCGTCGCCTGGGACGAGTGGTTCGTGGCCGAGGTCGACGGCGAGCCGGTGGGCATCCTCCAGTCCGCCGACCAGACCCTGGACCAGAACGAGGGCTGGGTGAAACAGTTGGCGGTGCTGCGGGCGTACCGGCGGCGGGGGGTCGGCGCGGCGCTGCTCGCCCGGGCGTTCGCCTGCTACGCCGGCAAGGGCCGGGAGTACGCCGGGCTCGGCGTCGACCTGGCGAACCCGGTCGAACCAGTCCGGCTCTACCGGTCGGTGGGGATGACTCCGCTCTACGAGGCGGTCGTCTTCGAACGGACGGTGCGCGCGGCCGTCCCCGACGCCGGGTAGGAGCGGCTCGGGTCAGGCGTCGACGAGGTCGTCGTCGACCACCTCGGCCCGGTCCAGCGAGCCGAGGCAGCGGTAGTCGTACCAGTCGACTCCGATCGCGTCGACGGTCGCGTAGCAGCCGATCACCCGGCCGGTGAAGCCGCCGGCGACCTCGGTGGAGAGGTAGCGGCCGTCGAGTTCGGCGAGGACGACGAACCCGCCGTCCGGGGCCTCGTAGCCGAGCCGCACCACGTCCGGCTCCTGCCGGGGATGGTCCATCCCCGGCCCCGAGGACCAGGTCTCGACGCGCAGCACCACCGGACCGTCGACCGGACGGCTCCCGATCCGCTGGGACAGCGGCCCGATCCGGGCGCGTACCCAGACCTTGCCGCCGCCCAGCTCCACGGCGTAGTGGTGCGCCTCGTCGAGGCGTACCGCCAGGCCACCCCGGCCGGCCCCGGGGTCGACCAGTGCGCGTACCCGGACGTCGTGCCGGTCCTGCCGGCGTCCCAGGAAGGTCACCGTCGGGTCGTCGAGCGATCCACCCCTTGCCCGCAGGGTCAGCCAGCCGGGGCGCTCGATCAGCGAGACGTCCTCCGGCGGTCGGGTCCGGACCGAGATCCAACAGGGGTGCAGGTCCGGGCCGTCGAAGTCGTCCCGCGCCGGCGCGGCACCCACCGGCGCGGGAAACCGGGCGGGGGTACGCGGCCCGGTGGCGATCGGCCCGACCACCGGCCAGCCGTCGGACCAGGTGACCGGGGCGAGGAAGGTCTCCCGGCCGAGTACGTGCCAGCCGGGCGTGCCGCCGCGGGCGCGTACCCCGAGGAAGACCAGCCACCACGAACCGTCGGCGGCCTGGACGAGGTCGCCGTGTCCGGTGTTCTGGATCGGGTGGTCGGTGCTGCGGTGGCTGAGGATCGGGTTGGCCGGGCACGGCTCGAACGGGCCGTCCGGGGCCGGCGCCCGGGCCACCGAGATGCCGTGGCCGCGCTCGGTGCCCCCCTCGGCGATCAGCAGATACCAGGTGCCGTCGACCTGGTAGAGGTGCGGCGCCTCGGGGGCCTGCGCGCCGGGGGTGCCGGACCAGATCCGCTTCGGTCGGCTCAGCGCCGTCCCCCGGACCGGGTCGATCCGCAACTGGTCGATGCCGGCGACGGTGCACCAGCAGGTGCCGTCGTCGTCCCAGGCCAGGTCCGGGTCGATGCCGAGCACGTCGGGCAGGTGCACCGGCTCCGACCAGCGACCGGCCGGGTCCTCGGCGGTGACCAGCAGGGTGCCGCCGTGCGGGACGTTCGAGGTGATCAGCCAGAACCGGCCGTCGTGGTGCCGCAGTGTGGGCGCGTAGACCCCGCCGGAGGAGGGGGTGCCGGGCGGCAGGACGAGTTGGCTGGGCCGGTCGAGGGCGTTGCCGAGCTGGGTCCAGTTGACCAGGTCCCGGCTGTGCAGGATGGGTACGCCCGGGAAGTATTCGAAGCTGGAGCACGCCAGGTAGTAGTCGTCGCCGACCCGGCAGACGCTCGGGTCCGGGTAGAAGCCGGCGACGACCGGCTCGCTGGAGGTCGCCATCAGATGTCGGACTCGGCCGGATCGTCGGTCGTCCGGGCCGGTGCGATCGTGGGCGCGGCGGCGGGAGGGTGCATTGACGATCCTCTCCGGCGAAAACTTTCCGGAACTATTCCGTAACTCGATCGGAACGTTATGGCCCTCCGTCCGGTCAGTCAACCCCGGAATCTGGGGCAAAATACTGGGAGGGCGCGCGACGGACGCCGGTGCAGCCTCGAAATTGTTTCGGTCGTAGGCTGGAGCCTCAACGAAGGAGCTGCCTCGTGACGGTCGACGAAGGACGCAGGATTACCATCACCGCCATCGCCCAGGAGGCGGGCGTGTCGGTGCCGACGGTCTCCCGGGTACTCAACGGCCGCAACGACGTGGCGCCGCAGACCCGGGAACGGGTGGAGGAACTCCTCCGCCGGCACGGCTACCGCCGTCGGGCGACCCGACCCCGGGCCGGCGCGAGCCTGATCGACCTGATCTTCAACGACCTGGACAGCCCCTGGGCGGTCGAGATCATCCGAGGTGTGGAGGACGTCGCGCACGCCTCCGGGGTCGGCACCGTTGTCTCGGCGATCCACCGCCGGTCGACCTCCACCCGGCAGTGGTTGCAGAACCTGCGTACCCGGGCCACCGACGGCGTGATCCTGGTCGCCAGCGATCTCGCCCCGCCGGTGCACGCCGAGCTGCGTCGGCTGAACGTGCCGATGGTGCTCGTCGACCCGGCCGGAGTGCCCAATCTGGACATACCGACGATCGGCGCGACGAACTGGGCCGGCGGGCTGCGCGCCACCGAGCACCTGCTCTCGCTCGGGCACCGCCGGATCGGCTTCATCGCCGGCCCGCCGCGACTGCTGTGCAGCCGGGCCCGGCTGGACGGCTACCGGGCCGCCCTGGACGCCGCCGGCATTCCGATGCGCGACGAGCTGATCGTGCCCGGCGACTTCTACCACGAGTCCGGATACTCCGGCGGCGCCGCGCTGCTCGACCTCGACGAGCCGCCGACGGCGATCTTCGCCTCCAGCGACCAGATGGCGTTCGGCGCGTACGAGGCGGTCCGGCGGCGCGGGCTCCGGGTTCCCGACGACGTCAGCGTGGTCGGCTTCGACGACCTGCCGGAGGCGCGCTGGGCGTCACCCCCGCTCACCACCGTCCGGCAGCCGCTGGCCGAGATGGGATTGCTGGCCGCCCGCACGGTGCTCCGGCTGGCCCAGGGCGAGTCGCTCGACACCCCCCGCATCGAACTCTCCACCGACCTGGTCGTCCGGGACAGCTCGGCGCCGTACGCCGGCAAGTGATCCCGGCGTCGCCGGACCGGTGCCGGCGGCCGTGGATCAAATTACCGGGAGATTTCCGGTAGAACTCGGGATGCCATTTGCCCCGGACCGTGCTGTCTGCCGTACCACGGCACCCGCCAGCGGTCCGCTGGGTCGCGGAGTCACCCCAGCAGCGGAGCGGACCGGTTTGCCGGGTTAGAGGTGATCGGGCGCGGGGTACCACCACCGCCGTAGCGACGCCCGGCCGCGCGAAGGCGGGCGCTGGACCCGAGGGAGCACCCGATGAGACTCGACGACGACGACATCCGGACCACGGGCGGCGGCGGGGAGGGTCCGGCCGACGGCGGGGCCAACCCGATGGGCCGGGACGGTGGCGCCGACGGTGCCGCCGAGGGTCCGGCCGACGCCGGAGCCACGGCGGGCCAGCACGACGGCGGAGCCGACGGCAGCGCCGAAGGACCGGCCGACGGTGGCGCGACCCCGGGCCAGCACGACGGCGGGGCGGACGGCAGCGCCGAGGGCCCGGCCGACGCGGGCGCGACCCCGGGGCGGCAGGACGGCGGCGCCGACAGCGGCGCCCGGTAACGCCGGCCACCCGAGATGACCGAGTACGACGGGTCGACCGGCACGGTCGCGGAAGAACGCCCGCCGGACGCGCCGCAGGCGGGCCTGCCGGACGCGCTGTCGGTGGACCGGGTACCCCTACTGTCCCGGTCCACCGGCCCGGCCGTGCGGACCGGCCCCGGTCGACCCGCGCTGGCCCGATGCGTGGCGGTCGAGCCGACGAAGTTCGCCGCCGCGTACTGGGGGCGGGCGCCGCTGCTGTCCCGGGCCGCCGAACTCGGCAACCCGGACGGGTTCACCGACCTGCTCGGCCCGGCCGACGCCGACGAACTGCTCAGCCGGCGCGGACTGCGTACCCCGTTCCTGCGGGCGGCGAAGAACGGGCAGGTGCTGCCGACCGGGCAGTACACCGGTAGCGGCGGTGCCGGGGCCGAGATCGCCGACCAGGTACTCGACGAGCGGGTCCTCGGCCTCTACGCCGACGGCGCCACGCTGGTGCTCCAGGGACTGCACCGGACCTGGCCGCCACTGATCGACTTCACCCGCGAGCTGAGCCTGGTCCTCGGCCAACCGCTTCAGGTGAACGCCTACCTGACCCCGCCGGGAAACCAGGGCTTCGCCACCCACTACGACACCCACGACGTCTTCGTGCTCCAGGTCGACGGGCACAAGCACTGGCAGATCCACGAGCCGGTGCTGCCCGACCCGCTGGAGCGGCAGCCGTGGGGCGGCCGGGCCGACGAGGTCGGGGCGGTCGCCGACGGGCCACCCGCACTGGACGTGGTACTCGGCCCCGGTGACGCGCTCTACCTGCCCCGGGGTTGGCTGCACAGCGCCCGGGCGCAGGACGACAGCAGCCTGCACCTGACCGTCGGCGTCCGGGCACTCACCCGGTACGCGATGGTCGAGGCGCTGCTGGAACTGGCCGCCGAGGACCGGCGACTGCGCGCCCCGCTGCCGTTCGGGATGGACGTCGCCGAGGTCGACCAGGTCGAACCGGAACTCACCGAGACCGTCGAGGCGCTGCGGGACTGGCTGCTCCGGGCCGATCCGGCCGCGGTCGCCGCCCGGCTGCGGAACCGGGCCTGGCCGGCGGCCCGCCCCGCGCCGATCCGTCCACTCGCCCAGGCGGCGGCGATCCGGACGCTGCACGTCGACACCCGGATCGCCCCTCGGGAGGGCCTGCGCTGGCAGTTGACGGCCCAGCCGCCGGACGGGGCGGACGGCCCGGGTGAGGTGCTGCTGGCGCTCTTCGACCGGACGCTGACCTTTCCGGCCCAGTGCGCGCTGGCCGTCCGGGCGTTCCTCGCAGGCGGAGTGCACCGGGTCGGTGACCTGCCCGGACTCGACGACGACGCCGACCGGATCGTGCTGGCCCGGCGCCTGCTCCGCGAGGCGGTCGCCGTCCCGACCTGAGCCGCCGTGCCGTCCCGCGGTGCCGTCCGCCGTGCGCAGCCGGCCCGACCCGCCGTGCCGTCCGGCGTGGGCAACCGGTCCGATTCGACCTGGGCGACCGTGCCGGCCCGCCTTGCACGGCCGGCCTCGACCTCGGCAAACCGGGCCGGCCGTGCGCCGCGTGGCAGTCAGCGGAGCAGGCCGAACAGCGCCCCGGTGGTGACCAGCCCGGCGACCACGACCGTCAGGGCGGAGCGTACGTCCAGGCCGGCGTGCCGGCGGTCGGCGAGTACCCGGGCCGGCGCCAGCCCGACGACCGGGCCGACCAGCGTCACCAGCAGTCCGAGCACCGGCATCGCCACCGCCAGGTCGCCGCCGTACCGGGTGCCGAGCGCCCGGGCGGCCAACCCGAGGGCGTACGCGGCGGCGGCGCCGAGCACGCCGAACAGCGCCAGCAACGGCCGGGTGGCCGGCGGCAGCTCGCCCGGGTTCCGAGCCCGGTCCAACAGCTCCCGTACCCCGTCGAGCAGCGCCTCCACGTCGGCCGGTACGCCGTTGCGGGGCACCGGCGGCTCGCCGACGCGCCGGTCGTTCGCACCGAGTTGGCCGCGCAGGATGCTCCACAGGTGCACCGACTCGGCCTCGGTACGGTCGACCTCCTCCTGGGCCGCCGACACCTCCGCCTCGGCCCGGCGTACCGACTGCTCCGCGTCGTGCACCGCCCGGTCGGCGGCGGCGCACTGGCGGTCGTACCAGCCGTCCGCCTCGGCGCGTTCCGCCTCGGCCCGGCCGGTCAGCTCGGCGAGCCGCCGGATCGCCCGGGCGTAACTGAGGTCGCGTTCCAGGTCACCGCTCATCGGGACGGTCCATAAGGGATGATCACTTGGCCGGTGCGGTGCACCGAACGGTCGAAGAAGAGCCCGCGCCACGGCCGTGGGTACCAGTCCGGGCCGCCGCCGGCTCCCGGGTAGAGCGCGGAGGTGAGTTCCGCACCCTGCACGTCGAGCGCCACCCAGGCACCGATCTGGTCGGTACGCGACGCCGGGCCGCCGAGGTCCACCCGCATCCGGGCCACCCCACGCCACCAGGCCAGCGTGTGGGTACGCCGCTCCGGCCCGTTGTGCAGCACGTGCCGTAGGTGGTCCAGTCCGGAGCGCCCGCCGACGCTGGTGCCGAGCTGGCCGGCTGCCGCGTCGACCGCGTACAGCAGCAGGTAGTGCGGTTCGCCGGGGGCGCTGCCGGAGCCGAGCCCGTTGGCCGTCTCGGCCATCAGTTCGCCGATGTCGTCCTCGGAGTACCAGGCGGCGTCGGTGCCGAGCGCCTCGTAGAGTGCCCGGGCGGCGGTGTCGGCGTCCGGGTCCAGACAGGCGATGGAGAACCGGGCGGTACCGGGCCGGTGCTGGCGGCGCAGCGACCGGGCCGCCGCGTCCAGCACGGCGCACGCCTCGTCCACTCCGGTGCCGAGTACCGCCAGGTTCCGTCCCGGTGCCCGCGGCAGCCGCAGCCCGGCCGACCTGGCCTGCACGTCGATGATCTCGCCGAGCAGCGCCACCGGGCCGCGCGCCCCGCCGGTGGTCCGCTCCGGTCCGCCGGGCCGGTCGGCGCCGGTCGGCGGTGCGGTGTGCTCCGGCCCCACCCCCTCGGGCCAGATCGCCCCGCCGGCCGCGCGGTCGCCGGCACGGGCCGGTACGGGTTCGCCGGCCGGACGCAGCGCGACGAAGTCCGGTGCCTCGTCCAGCCGGGGGATCGCGTCGCCGTCGAAGAGCCGGGCCGGCGCCGCGTCCGGCGGTCGCATCCGCCACAGCCGGTGCTGGAGATCGCTCCAGGTACCCCAGTCGCTGGCCGCCGGGATCCGGGCCACCTGGTTGCCCTCGGCCATCCCGGACTCGGCGTTGACGATCGCGTGGTGCCGGGGCAGCACCTGGGCGGCGTCGTTGCGCTCGGCCAGGATGCGCAGTGCCTTGGGCAGCGCGATCCGCAACGTGAACTGGGCGACCAGCGCCGGCCGGCCCCACAGCGCCTCGATGCCCCGGACGTCCTGCGAGGCCAGCACCAGGTGGATGCCCTGGGAGCGGCCCCGCCGGGCCAGGTCCTCCAGCAGGTCGGCGGCCTCCCGGGCCACCGCGTCCCGGCCGGCGAGCAGCATCTGGAACTCGTCCACCACGGCGACGATCCTCGGCCAGCGGCCGGTCGGGTCCACCGCCCGCAGCTCGGACAGCTTGGTCACCTCGTGCCGCTTGGCGGCGTCCGCCCGACGGCGCAGCTCCTCGGCGAGGAACCGCAGCAGGGCCAGCCCGAACTCCCGGTCCGTGTTGACATTGATCCCGACCAGCCGCATGTGCGGCAGCCAGCTCGGGTCGCGGCGGCCCTGGGCGAACCGGGCGAAGGACACCCCCTCCTTGAAGTCGAGCAGATAGAACTCCAGCTCGGCTGGGGAGTAGCGGGAGGCGAGCGAGCCGATCCAGGCGAAGATCAGATTCGTCTTGCCGGTGCCGGACGGGCCGCCGATCAACGCGTGCGGCGGATAGTCGCCGAGGGTCAGCGTCACCGGCCGGCCCTGCGGACCGTCCCCGATCGGTGCGACCAGACTGACGGCAGAGTCCTCCCGCCACATCTCGTCGAGCGGCGGCAGCAGGTCGGTGAAGGGGGTCGGCGGCGGGCCGGCGTTCACCCGGGTCGCCACCTCCCGGCAGGTCTCGGTGACCAGGTGGGCCGGCGGCGCCGGGTCGGGGCGGACGAGGAGGTCGGGGCAGGTGTCCAGCCGGGCGCCGTCGCCGTCGACCACCGCCCGGTGCACGTCCGGCTCGTCGGGCAGCGCGATGCCGCGTACCACCAGGTGTACGCCGCAGGCGGCGCCGGTCCGGGCCACCCGGTCGAGTTGCCCCCGTTCGTGCCGGGACAACTCGTCGCCGCCGAGCAGTACCGCCACCCGCCACGGTTCGGGGCGCCGGCCGGTCGCGGCGGCCAGCTCGCGCAGCGAGGCGTACTCGCCGGCCAGCACGGTTTCGTTGATGCGGCGGATCTGGTCGACGAGGTCGTCGAGGAGTCGGGCCAGCCCGCCCGGCCCGACGAAGGTCAGCAGCCCGGCGGTGGAGAGCGGGGCGAACCCGGCCAGCCCGCCGCCGAGGTGCTCGGGGTCGTAGCCGACCAGGCGTACCGAGCCGGGATCGGCCCGGCCGAGGGACCGGAGCAGCAGCGCGGCGACGACGGCGTCGGAGCCGGCCCGGTCGGCCCCGGACAGGTGCACGTGCCCGGCGTCGAGCAGCGGTACCAGCGCGGGTACCGGCACGCTGCCGGGCAGGTGCACGGTGCCGATCCGCAACGGTCCCGGTGCCTCGCCCCGGACCACGGGGGTGGGCCGCCAGCCCTGCCAGTCGGTGCCGGCGGCGCCGGGTGCCTCCCGGGTGGCGGCGTCGGCGGCCCGGGCGGCGAGCCGGGTGATCTCCGCCCCGTACCGGTCGGCCAGGTCGGCGATCCGGCGGTCCCGTTCCGCACCGACCCGGGCGGGTACCCGGGTGGCGGCGTCCCGGATCCGGCGCAGCCGCTCCTCGGCGCTGCCGAGTTCGGTCCGCGCCGCCGCGAGGCGGGACCGGGACGCGCCCAGCGCGTGCGACAGCATGGTGCGGACCCGGTCGACGAGCTGGGTCCGTACGTCAGGCATGGGTGTCCCGGGGTGCGCGAGCGGTGACCGGACGCTGGTCGACGCCGAGCCGGCGCATCAGCAGTCCGGTGAGGACCCCGGCGGCGACCGCCGGATCGGCCGGATGCGGCTGCTCCACCGGCTCCTTCGGCGGCGGCATCCGGCAGACCCGGCTGAGCAGGGTGTCCAGCACCCCCGGCGGCAGGTTGGGCACCAGCTCCTGGACCTGCCCGGTGACCTCGCGGCGCAGCCTCGGCAGGTCGGCCGCCCGGGGCTGGTGGCCGAGCAGCGCGCCGGCCAGGTCGCGGAGCATCGGCGGGGCCACCGAGGCGAGTCCCAGCCCGACGTTCGCCTCCACCGCCCGCAGCTCGGTGTGCAGCCGGGTCCGGTCGCCGGAACGGACCCCGTCGGTCACCCGGCGGAGCAACTCCTCGGCGTCGGTGATCTCGTGGTCCGGCTTCGGTGCCGGGGTGTCCCGCCGGTCGAACAGCTCGGCCACCCGGACCGACCACCAGCCGCCGGTCGCCGCCGGGGCGACCTTGCGGACCGGCCCGGACGAGTCGTCGGCGGTACCGGCGCCGCGGCTGGGCGGCGGTCGCTCCGGCCCGGGGGCGGGGCTGCCGTCCCGGGCCAGGCCGATCGCCGCCAGGTAGGTCGCGAACTGGTCCTGGGCGAGCCGCAGGGCGTGACCGGCGGTCTCCAGGTGCTCCGTGGCGGCCGAGAGTTCGGGTACGCCCATCGGGTCGGCCGACTCCTGCCGGACCCAGCGCAGCCGCTCGGAGGCGAGTTTGAGGTGGTCGAGTGCCTTGATCACCAACTCGACCGGCAGCTCGTCGGAGGCGGCCCGGACCCGGGCGCCCAACTCCTCGATGATGGACATCCGCGTGCTCTACAGCGTCGAGACGTAGAGCTGGGCGTGTTCGACGGCGGCCAGCGTCGCGGCGAGGCACTCCTCCAACTCCTGGGCGGCCTGCGAGAGCGACGCCTGCGCGGCGTCGACAGTGGAGTGTCCACTTCCCTCCAACGCCCCGGCCAGGGTCTGCTGCGCCTCGGCGAGCTTGTCGCTGGCGGCCTGCACCGCAGCCTGGCCGTCACCGATCTGCTGCAGTGCGGCGTCGATGGCCGCTTTCAGCTCGGCGACACTCGCCACGGCGAAACCTCCAGGGGGCGGGGAGGGCTCTTATTAGAGCTTATCCCGATCAGCGGTCCACAGCGCCCCGGGCGTTTGCTGCCCGGCTGTCCGATCCCAGGTGGTCCGGCCGACAGCGGACATAGGCCGACCTTCCTCCCACTTTGGGCCACCGGGCGGTTACTCAGTCGGATCCCTGACAGTTGTCTGGCCGAACCGGCGAGATCCGGCTCAACCGTGGAAGTTCCGGCTGGCGGGATCACTCCGGCGTCGCCGTACCGGTCGGCCGGTCGGGCAGCCAGCGCGGTCCGCGTACCTGCGCACCGAGGGCGGTGACGCGGTCCCGCAGCGCCCGGTCGGCGGTGACCACGACGCAGCTCCGGTCGGCGCGCTCGGCCCGGACCAGGCCGACGATGGCGTCGTCGCCGGAGCCCTCCGCCGCGACCACCCGGACCCCCTCGGCCGGCTCCACCCGGCGGGCCGCGCCCTCCACCACCAGTACCACCTCGACCGGCGGCGCCAGCCCGGGCAGGCCGTACCGGGAGATCGGCGCCAGCCGGTCCCGCAGCCGGACGGTCGCCCCGGCCCGGTCCCGCCACCAGCCGTCCGGCCGGGAGCCGACCACGTTGGCGGCGTCCACGACGAGGAGAGGTTCGGCAACCATCCGCCCAGCCTGCCACCCCGACCGCCGCACCTGTGGTTACGCCGCGTTTGTCGGGCCTTCCGCCGGGTAGCCGAGGTGACGCCAGCGCCCGCGCCCGTGAGGGGGACGAAGATGACGCAGGGACCCGGCGACCTCGGCCCCGACCCGTGGGACGAGTTTCTCGCCCGGTACTTCGGCCGGGGGGAGAACCGCCGGCAGGGGCAGCGGGTGGACATCACCCGGCTGATGACGGCGGACGCGCGGGAGATGCTGGCGGACGCGGCACGTCGAGCGGCCCAGGCCAACAGCAGTGACCTGGACACCGACCACCTGCTCTGGGCGGCCCTGCAACGGGAACCGCTGCGGGACCTGATAAGCCGGGCCGGCGCCGACCCGGAGGCGCTGCTCGGCGCGCTCGGCGGCGAGCAGCGGGTGGAACGGCCGGCCAAGCACGGCCAGGTGCCGTCGAACATGTCGCTCACCCCGGCGGCGAAGCGGGCGCTGCTCGACGCGCACCAGCTCTCCCGGGCGATGAGCGCCTCCTACATCGGGCCGGAGCACATCCTGATGGCCCTGCCGCTCAACCCGGAGTCACCGGCCGGCCGGATGCTGGCGGCGGGCCGGATCCAGCCGCAGTCGTTGCAGGCCGCCAGCGCCAGCGGTGGCGGCGGCGGCAACGGCGGTGCGAAGCCGGACCGGGGCACCCCGACCCTCGACCAGTACGGCCAGGACCTCACCGACCTGGCCCGGGCCGACGAGATCGACCCGGTGATCGGCCGGATGGACGAGATCGAGCAGGCAGTGGAGATCCTGTCCCGGCGTACCAAGAACAACCCGGTGCTGATCGGCGAGGCCGGGGTCGGCAAGACCGCGATCGTCGAGGGACTCGCCGAACGGATCGCCGACGGGGACGTACCGCAGACGCTGATCGGCAAGCGGGTGGTGCAGTTGGACCTCGCCCGGCTGGTGGCCGGCACCCGCTACCGGGGCGACTTCGAGGAGCGGCTGAAGAAGCTGCTCGACGAGATCCGGGCGCACAGCGACGAGCTGATCATCTTCCTGGACGAGTTGCACACCCTGGTCGGCGCGGGCGGGGCCGGTGCCGAGGGCGGGATGGACGCCAGCAACATGCTCAAGCCGGCGCTGGCCCGAGGCCAGATGCGGGTGGTCGGCGCCACCACGCTGAACGAGTACCGGCGCAACATCGAGAAGGACGCTGCCCTCGCCCGGCGGTTCCAGCCGATCCTGGTGCCGGAGCCCACCGTGGACGACACCGTCGCCATCCTGCGCGGGCTGCGCGACCGGTACGAGGCGCACCACCAGGTCCGGTTCACCGACGAGGCGCTGGTCGCCGCCGCCGAACTATCCGACCGGTACGTCACCGACCGGTTCCTGCCGGACAAGGCGATCGACCTGATCGACCAGGCCGGTGCCCGGGTCCGGCTGCGTACCCGGACACCCGCCGGAGACGTCCGCGAGCTGGAACGGGAACTGGAGGAGGTACGGCGGGAGAAGGACCAGGCGGTCGCCGACGAGCAGTACGAGCGCGCCTCGGACCTGCGCGACCGGCTGCACGACATCCGCGAGCGGCTGCACACGGCGAACGGCAACGGCGACCAGCCGGCGGTGCCCGAGGTGGGGCCGCAGGAGATCGCCGAGGTGGTCTCCCGGGCCACCGGCATCCCGGCCAGCCAGCTCACCGAGGAGGAACGGGACCGA
This sequence comes from Plantactinospora endophytica, assembly GCF_016862915.1. Taxonomy (GTDB): domain Bacteria; phylum Actinomycetota; class Actinomycetes; order Mycobacteriales; family Micromonosporaceae; genus Plantactinospora; species Plantactinospora endophytica. The sequence continues at coordinate 50,191 of NZ_BONW01000011.1, forward strand.
CTGCTCCGGCTGGAGGGGCACCTGCACGAGCGGGTGGTCGGTCAGGACGACGCGGTGAGCGCGGTCGCCGAGGCGGTCCGGCGGTCCCGTACCGGGCTGGCCGACCCGGACCGGCCGATGGGCAGCTTCCTGTTCCTCGGCCCGACCGGGGTGGGCAAGACCGAACTGGCCCGGGCGCTGGCCGAGGCGCTCTTCGGCGAGCAGGACCGGATGGTCCGGCTGGACATGAGCGAGTTCCAGGAGCGGCACACGGTGAGTCGGCTGGTCGGGGCTCCGCCCGGCTACGTCGGGTACGAGGAGGCGGGGCAGCTCACCGAGGCGGTCCGGCGCCGCCCGTACGCGGTGGTGCTGCTCGACGAGATCGAGAAGGCGCACCCGGACGTCTTCAACATCCTGTTGCAGGTACTCGAGGACGGGCGGCTCACCGACAGCCAGGGCCGGACGGTGAACTTCCGGAACAGCGTGCTGATCATGACCAGCAACCTCGGCTCCGAGCTGATCACCGGTACGCAGCGCAGCGTCGGCTTCGGCGGCGGTGCGGGAGGCGGCGCCGACGAGGAGAACGACGAGCTGCGGGACCGGCTGATGCGCCGGTTGCAGGAGCAGTTCCGTCCCGAGTTCCTCAACCGGATCGACGAGGTGATCATCTTCCGTCGGCTGGAGGAGCAGCAGCTCCGGGAGATCACCGAACTGCTGCTCGGCGAGACCCGGCGGCGGCTGCGGGCCCAGGACATCGGCGTCGAGTTCACCACCGAGGGGGTGGACTGGATCGCCGAGCACGGCTACGAGCCGCAGTTCGGCGCCCGGCCGCTGCGCCGGACGATCCAGCGGGAGGTCGACAACCGGCTCTCCCGGATGCTGCTGGACGGCACCGTGACGCCGGGACAGCGGGTCACGGTCGGCGCCCGGCAGGGCGAGTTGACCTTCGACGTGTCGACGGAGGAGCGGTCCGGCGGCCGTAGCCCGGCCACCGCGACGCACGGCCGCTGAGCCGCCCCGGCGCCGGACGGTCACCCCGGCGGCTGCCTGAGCCGTCCGGTAGCCGTTCGAGCCGTCCCGGCAGCGGTCCGAGTCATCCCGGTAGCCCGCCGGGACGAGAGGAGGGGAGTGGCGTGAGCCAGCCCGAGGAGAACCGCGAGAAGAGCGCCAAGACCGACGCCGTACTGCGACCACCGGCCGCCACCCCCGGGCCGGCGCGGCCCCGGCCACCGCAGGGCACCCGGCCGCGTACCGCCGACGAGCCGACCCCGCCCGCGTCGCAGCCGGAGGAGGAGGCGTGATGGCCCGACAGCAACGGGTGGAGCCGGAGGTGGAGGAGCTGTGGCAGGACTTCCACGCCCGCGTCAACGTCACCTCGGAGCAGCTCCGTAGCTGGCTGCTCACCCAGGGGTCGGGCGAGCAGGCGTTCGGCGCCGACCCGGATCTCGGGCTGCCGGAGCCGGGCCGGCGGATCCTCGCCATCCTCGGCAAGCGCAAGGTCGACCTGACCGGCGACGACATCCAGGTGATGCGGGAGACGGTCGACGAGATCCAGGACCTGCTCGACACCCGGCCGGACGGCGGGCTGACCGACGAGAACTGGCGCCGGTCCCTGCTCGACCTCGGGCACGACCCGCTGACCGCACGCTAGCCGGGCCGGCCGGCGGGTTGCCGGCCGGCCTCTTCCGGTACCTGCCTACGCGCCGCCGATGGTCGGGACGCCCAGTCCGGCCGCCTCGGCGGCGTCGGTCCGCTCGGTGCGGAGCGCCTCCTCCCGGGCCAGCAGCGCCGCGTACTCGGCGACGTCCTCCGGGCTGGGCAGCTCCGGGACCTGACGCAGGAAGGCCTCCACGTCGCGGGAGGCGGCGGTGTGCGCGGCGGCGATCTGCCGTGCGGTCTCCCGGTCGTCCGCCGGCGGGATCATGTCGGTCATACCGCTACCGGTACCCGCTTCCCGCCGCTTCGCACCGACCCGACCGAGGTAGCTGCCCGAACCACGCCTGCCACGAACCAGCTGAACCGGCCGTGTCCGGTCGAGATGGCGGACGTGGCCACGCCCGGTCGACCTTGCTGGGCTCCGGGAACGCCGCCGGGCTCCCCGCGTGGCGCGCGCGGGGAGCCCGGTCCGATCGGGGCGGGACCGCCGGTGGCGGTCACCCGGCCCGCCGGTCAGGGCGCGGTGGCGCCCAGGGTGTAGCTGCCCGACCCGCTGTACGCGTCGACCGCGTACCGGTAGTACCCGGCCGCGCCGGAGTACGAGACCGTCTCGTCCGGCCCGGCCGAGGTGCCCTGGGCCACGGTCGCCCAGGCGCTGCCGTTCCACCGCTGGAGGTAGAGGTCGAAGTCCACTCCGGACGGCCCGTCGAGGCAGCCGCGGTGGGTGCCGGACCGGGTCGTCTGGTAGTAGCTGCCGTTCGGCTGGTACTGCACCCCGCCGGCGGCCAGCGAGCCGCTGAACGTGCTGGCGTACCCGGTGCAGGTGCCGGTCGGCGGCGGCTCACCCGGACCGCCTCCGCTGGTCCGCAGGGTCAGCCCGTACACCGAGAGGATCTCGTTGACCGGCTGGAAGTACGTGGTGCCGCCGGACGAGCAGTTGCCGGAGCCGCCGGAGGTGACGCCCTGGGCCTGCTGCCCGGAGAGCCACGAGCCGCCCGAGTCACCCGGCTCGGCGCAGGCGTTGGTCCGGGTCATGCCGGTGACCGCACCCTCGGCGTAGTTGACGGTCTGGTTCTTCGCCTGCACGGTGCCGCAGCGCCAGCCGGTGGTGGAACCGGACCGGCAGATCGCGGCGTTGACGGCGGCCTCGGTCGAGCCGGCGACCGTCACGTTGCCGCCCGCGTAGTTGTTGACCCACGGCTGCGGCGTCCAGTTGCTGTTGGTCTGCACCCAGGCGTAGTCGTTGCCCGGGAAGGACGAGCCCCGGAAGGTGCCCTGGGCGACCTGGTTGTAGCCCTGCGTGGCGGTACCGGTCGTCCCGCAGTGGCCGGCGGTGACGAAGCCACCGGTGACGGCGAAGCCGACCGAGCAGCGACCGCCCATGTAGTAGGCGTCGCCGCCCCGGACATCGTAGTAGAGCCGGGGCGCCTCGGTGCTCGCCACGATCCGTACCGCCGCCGCGTCCGCCCCGCTGGCCGCGACGAACGCGGTCGCGGTGGCCGTACCGCCGCTGGCCAGTACCACCACGCTGTTGGTGGGCGCGTCGACGTACCAGCCGGGGACCGCTTTGGCGGGTGCCTTCGCGGCGGCCCGGTCGAGGGCGGACTTGATCCCGTCGAGCTGGGCGGCGCTCCGGGCGACCAACTTCGGCTGGGCCCCGGCCGCCGTCACCCGGGCGGCCTGGGCGCGGTCGGTGACCGCCACCACCAGGTCGCCGCTGCCCGGCGCGATCCAACCGCCGGCGTACGCCCGGCCGAGCGACTTGCGCAGCCCGGCGTCGGTCCGGCTGGCCTGTTCGTCCCGACTGATCCGGGTCTTGGCCTGCGCGGCGGTGAGTCCGAGGTCGCGCTGCATCGCGGCGAGCATCTCTGGGGCGGCGGCTTCGGCGGTGGCCGGCGCCGGGGCCGGGATCGTGCCGTCGGGCGCCGCGGCGGCGGGTGTGGCCACGGCGCCGATGATCCCCACGGGCAGCAGGGTCACCGCCGCCAACGTGGCGAGTCTTCGTCTCATCCGGAGTCTCCTTCGGGGGGGTTTCGGTGGGGGACGGCCGGCCCGGGAGGTGATCGGGGGTCGGGCCGGCCGGGGTGGGACGTACCGGCGAACGGCAGCGCCGGCCGACCCACGGGCACGACACGGCGTGCTCCGGGGGTGCCGGAAGTCAGCAGAAGGCCGGGCGGCCCGTGCACCGCCCGGCCCGGAACCGGACGGCGCACGGTGGCCGGTGCCCCGCCGACCGGGGGTCAGCCCCACCGGTGGTGGCGATGTCGACGGTCGCCGTACCAGCGGGTCTGGGTCGGTCAGGGCATGGTTAAGGTAACCGGCCACAATCGACCGAGGGATATCCCGCCTAGCTCATACCGCTGCCTGCTGGCAGGGCTTTCGCGTACCGGCGGTACCTCGTAATCTTGGCGCCCGTCGACCACCATCGGCCGGGTCGCACCGGCGTCCCCGCCGCCACCGACGAGGAGCCGCCGTGTCCGTTCCCCGACCTGCCCGGCGGCCGGTGGTCCTGCTGGCCTACGCCGCGTTCGTCCTGGTCGGCCTGAGCGCTGGGGTCGGTGGGGTACTGCTGCCGGCCCAGATCGACGACTACGGGGTGGACAAGGCGACCATCGGCGTCACCTTCTTCACCTTCTCCGCCGGTTTCCTGCTGGCCGGATTCACCACCGGCGGGCTGATCGACCGCCTCGGTACCCGGGCCGCGCTGGCGGTCGGCGCCGGTGCCTTCGTCCTGGCCGGTCTCTACACGGCGGTCCGCCCGCCGTTCCTGGCCTTCGTGGCCGTGCAGGTGCTGGCCGGCTACGGCATCGGGGTACTCGAGTCGGTGCTCAACGCCCACCTCAGCGAGCTGTCCGGGGCCACCACGCTGTTGAACCGGCTGCACGCCTTCTTCGGCGTCGGGGCGTTGCTGGCGCCCGCGCTGGCCGCCTGGCTGCTGCGGTCGCTGCCGTGGACGGCCGTGTGGCTGGTACTCGCGCTGGCCTGTCTGCCGCTGGTCGCCGGCTTCCTGCTGGCGTACCCGCCGCGCCGGCACGCCGCCGACGGACCGGACCCGGTGGCCGACGACGGCGGTCCGGCGGACGGCAGGCTGGCACCCGGCGCTCCGGCAACCGACGGCGCGGCCCCGGCACCCGACGCCCCGCCGGGCCGGTCCCGCAGCGGCAACGGCAACGGCAGCCTGCTGGGCGCGGCGCTGCGGCAGCCGGCGGTGGTGCTGGCGGCGGTCTTCCTCGCCGTCTACGTCGGCCTCGAGATCAGCGTCGGCAACTGGGCCTTCAGCCTGCTGGTCGACGGGTACGGCCAGTCGGGGGTGCTGGCCGGCTACGCGGTCAGCGGCTACTGGCTGGGCCTGACGGCGGGCCGGTTCCTGATCAGTCCGCTGGCCACCCGGGCCCGGCTGACCCCGGTCGCCACCAGCATGGGTTGCCTGGTCGGGGTCACGGTCAGCGCGGTACTGGCCTGGCTGGTACCGGTCGCGGCGGTGGCCAGCGTCGGGCTGGTACTGCTCGGGTTCTTCCTCGGGCCGCTCTTCCCGACCGCGATGGCGATGGTGCCCCGGCTGACCGCGACCCGCCTGGTGCCGACCGCGATCGGCCTGATGAACGGCGTCTCGGTGCTCGGCGGTGCGGTCTTCCCCTGGCTGGCCGGCGCGGTCGCCCAGGGGATCGGGGTGTGGACCCTGCTGCCGTTCGCCGTGACGCTGGCGGTCGGCCAACTCGCGATCTGGTGGCGACTGGCCCGACGGATCACCCCGGCCCGGCAGCCGGCCTGAGCCTTTCCGGCCCCCGCGCCCCGCCGCGCGCCGGCGGCCCTCGGCGCCTACCTCGGACTGCCGAGGGCGGAGCGCCGGCAGCGTCGGACGCTGGACGGAGCGGCGCCGCTCCGGACGGACCCGCGACGCGGCCGAGCGGTCAGGCGGCGGCGAGGTCCTGGGCGCCGAAGTTCGGGTTGCGGGACAGCCAGGCGAGGTAGTTCGGGTTGCGGGACAGCGAGTCGGTGTAGGCGGCGATGGCGTGCCCGAGCACCCGGTCGGCGATGTCGGCCGCCGGAGCGTCCGGATGCCAGCCGAGCAGCAGCCGCCAGCGCAGCGGCGTGTGCGCCAGCGGACGGGTGACCAGCCCGGAGACCGGCCGGAAGGTCGCCTGGGCCAACGCGATCGCCTCGCCCGCCTCGACCAGGTCGATGCAGCTCCGGATGTCGGTCTCGTAGATCTTCGCCGGGGTGAAACCGGCCCGGGCGCAGGCAGCGACGAAGCAGTCGGCGAAGCAGCCGTCGCCGGGCGCCGCCGCCCAGCGCTCGTCGGCGAGCGCCGCCAGGTGCACCTCGGCGTTCGCGGCCAGCGGATGTGCCTCCGGCAACAGTACGAAGACCGCGTCGACCGCCACCGCCCGCCAGGTCAGCCCGAACTCCGCCGACGGAACGGCGTCCCCGCAGACGCCGGAGAGGACGAAGTCGAGCCGGCCGCTGAGCACCATCTGGGCCAGCTCGTCCACCGACCACGAGGCATGGGTGCTGATCTGCGCGTGTGGCTGGTCGGCGGCGAGCCGGTGCACCAGTCCACCGAGGATCGGGCTGTTCACCCCGCCGAACCGGAACCGGGTCATCGTGGTGCCGGTACCGGCCAGCCGGGCGGCCTCGTCCTGCAGGCCCTTCATCGCGGGCAGCAGTACCCGGGCCCGGGCCAGCACCAGCTCGCCCAGCGCGGTCGGTCGGGCACCGCGACGATCCCGCTCGAACAGCGGGCCGCCGAGCGTGCGCTCGATGCGCTGGAGCTGTGCGGTGAGCGCCGGCTGTGCCAGGCCCAGTGTCGAGGCCGCCTTCGTCACGCTGCCCGTCTCCGCGATCGCGCAGACCACCTTGAGGTGACGCAGCTCCAGGTTCATAGCGTGACGGTAGGACCCGAAAGGGATTCACGGGAAGACCTTTGGCCAGTGAAAGATCCCCCAAAGGAAACCCAAACTGCGACCGAACGGACACCTAATTCTGACGGGCGGCCCAGATCAGGCCCCGCTCGGTGATCCGCCGGATCGGCGGCAGGGTCAGGTCGTCCAGCTTGTGGCCGACCGTCGAGACGAAGACCCGGCCGGCGCCCCAGGATCTGGTCCACACCGCCGGCAGGGTCACCGACCGGTCCCACGGGCTCGCTCCGGCCGGTGCGGTGGCCGGCTCAGGCTCGAAGGTCACCGTCGCGAGTACGTCGTTGAGCGGGTCGGTCAGCACCCAGTACTTCTCGGTGTGCAGGCGTACCGACCCGATGTCCCGGACGATCGGATGGTCGGCCCGGTCCGGTGACACCGTCAGCTCGTGGTCGACGAAGCCCGCCGGATGGTGCACGAAGACCCCGCCGGTGAGCTGGTGGTACGCGTTGTGGTGGAAGGCGCCCACGATTCCGCCGTGCCACCCCGCGAATCCGGTACCGGCCCGGACCGCCGCGATCAGGCCCGTCGCCTGCGCCTCGCTGATCGTGCCGATGGACCAGCACTGCACCACCAGGTCGGCGGCGGCCATCCGGTCCGGATCGGCGTAGACGGCGAGGTCGTCGTGCACCTCCACGGCGAAGCCCGCCGACCGGAGGAACGGGACGAACACCTCGGTCGCCGCCACCGGTACGTGGCCCTCCCAGCCACCCCGGACCACCAGAGCGTCTCGCACGGCATCCTCCGTCCACCAGCGCCTCGGCCCGGGGGGTCCACACCGGGCCGAGCAGGATCATGACATCCCGGGATCCGGCGCGTCGCCCGGATCCGGCGCGGCCCCACCCCGCCGTACCGTCCGCCGCCGTCGACGGACCCCGTGGACCGGTCCGCGTCCGTACACGTCCGCCTGCGGTCCCGTGCAGGACCTTGTCCGGCCAGTTCGCCCTTCGGACCATGGAAATACGCCCGCCAACGCAATTCCGGATTCCACTGGAGACCGTCATGAACCGCTCGCGTATACCGGCATCCGTCGGCTGCACGCTGTCGGAAATGGCCGGCCTGCTCGCACCGTCCCTGCTGGTCGTCGCGGCCGGGATCGCGGAACTCGGAAACTGCCAGAAGACCGCGCTGCTGCTCGGCGTGACGTCCGCCCTGATCCAACTCCGGGGCGATGTCCGGCGCAGGAGAATGGCTCGTACGGGGTCCGACGACGTTTCGGACCCGACCGACGCGGACGGCTGATCCCGCTCGTTCGCCCACCTGTCGAGAATCGCGTCATCCAGAATTGAAAGTCCGTCCCCGACCGCATGTCGCGGAGGTGGCGGATCCGGGTGGAGGCCGCCGGGCGCCCGGCGGCCTCCCACGGCTCAACCGAGGACGTTCGGAAGTGACGTACGGCCGAACCCCTCGATCGTCTCCTGCAGGTCCCGGGACTCGGCGCTGTCGAACCGGTTCAGGCTCCGGTGCACCAGGTGCATCGTCCGGACCAGGTCGTGGATGCGCTTCTCCGGCGGCAACGCCAGCACCGGCCGCAGCGAGTCGGCGACGCCGTCCAACTCGCCCCGGGACACCCGGGCCAGCGCCAGGCTGATGTGCGAGTCGGCCAGGCAGGTGAAGTCCCAGCCGGGCTGGTCACGATCCTGGTACGCCCGTACCGCCTGGCTGGAGAGCCGGTCCGCGTCGTCCGACTCGGTCGGCAGGGTGGCCAGGGCGCGACCGGCGTAGTAGAGGAGCTTCGGGCGGCCGAAGACGCAGAGCCCGCCCATCTCGTCCAGTTCGTCCCCCCGGGCCCGCTCCTGGGCCTCCTCGGCCCGCTGGATGTTCGCCCTGGCCTGCTCGGCGTTGCCCAGCGACGCCCAGGCACGGGCCTGACCGGCGTAGAGCCAGGCGGAGGCCGTACCGGTCGTCTGGGGAGTCGTCTGGGCGCCGAGGTCGGCGTAGCGGAGCGCCTCGCGGGACCGGTCGGCCCAGAAGCAGATGTAGGACTGTAGGCCACGGACCCAGGTGCGCAGCCCGTCGTGGCCGGTGTAGTCGGCCCAGAGGTACGCGGTGCGGGCGTGGGTGAGCGCCAGGTCGGGCTTGGAGACGTCGTTGGCCGCGTTGGCGAGCAGGGCGCCGACGATGGTGGCCAGGAAGTACAGCTCGCGGGCGTTGGCCGGGGTCTGCCGCCGTTCCAGGAACGACAGGATGGTGCCCTGCGCGGCCACCAGCCGGCCGAGGATCGTCGGCAGGGGCTGCGTGCCGTACAGGTTGGCGAGGTCGCGTACCTCCTCGTGCAACCCCTCGATCACCTCACCGCTCATCGGCAGGTCCCGGTCCAGCGCGAAACGACGCGATTCTTCGGCGGCCATCTCCAGCAACTCCACTTCCGTCTGCGACGCCGGTACGACCACGGCGGCGCGGGACGGATCGACGAGTTGATCTCCGCCCCACGGCCGCAGCAACTCGTCGACCGGCAGGTTGAACATGGCGTGCAGTACGCGACGGGTCGCGGGTGTGGTGCCGGACCGCTCGCCCGAGGCGAGCCGGCGCAGGTGCCGGGCGGTGATGCTCAGCCCCCGTTCGCCGAGGGTCCGGGCCAGCCGTTCGAACTCGGCCGCCACCTCTTCGTAGGTGCGGTCCTGCTGTCGCAACAGTTGTTCGAGGACGGTTCTCGCCTCCCCGACGTTTCGACCGGCCATCTTCCGTCTCCTCACGCGCTGCACGACTAATCATGCGGATGTGGTGGAGCGCCCGAAAGGGTAAAAGGGGCCTGGTCCGCATGTGGTCCCACACTGGTCCATAACGGGTCCACGGCCGGCCACGGCGAATGGATCTCGGGGGTACTGTCCGACTATTCGACGATACGGCACAGCGGCGTCGACAATGGAATACTTTCCGGCGGCCGAACGGCCGGTGGCCCCGTCGACTACGACGGGGCCACCGGCCGTTCGCGCTACGGTTCCGTGGCACGTCCCGGACGGGGACGGCCGGACGGGTCGGTTCAGGTCGCTGCCGGCGGGGTCAGGTCGTCGACGTACGTCGGCCGGCCACTGACCGCGTCCCGCACCTTGTCGACCACGCCGAGGGCGGGCTCGACCACCCGGTTCCACGGCGGCGCCGTCGGGGCGTCCGGATGCGGCCGGGTCGGCGCGGCCTCCTCGGCGATCTCCACCCGGTTGCCGAGCCGGATCAGGTCGGCACTGCTCGCCGCCGCCCGCAACGCGGGGAAGATCTCCGTCGACGCGGTCGACGCGTGCCGGCGGAGCTGGCCGGTGACCTCGTCGGCGAGCTGGGCGAACCGGGGCTCGGTCGGCGTGACGTGCGCGAGTTCGCGGAGCGTACGCAGCAGGTGGGTGTCGGCCGCGATCTCCCGGTCGGCCAGCGGCCCGCCGTCGGGCAGTGCGCTGCGTACGGTGGGGTAGAGGTACTGCTCCTCGCCGGACAGGTGCCGGGCGACGGTCGCGGTCAACACCTCGGCGACCTGGCTGCGCCGCTCCGGGGCGCTGTCGTCGGTCAGCTCACCGCAGAGCGCCACGATCTGGTCGTGCTCCTCGGCGAGCAGTTCCACCATGCTGCGCCCGCCGGGCCGGTAGTCCTCGTCCTCACCGGTCGGGGGCAGCGGGGGAAGTGGCACACTCACGGTCGGCCTCCTCACTGGCTGGTCCGCCGCGATCCGGTGCCGGATCCATCGACCGGCACTGCTCGCGGACAACCGCAGGTACCCGGCGGTCCAGACGGCGAAACCCGACACCGGGTGGGGGCGGAACGCGCCGGGCCGCCCGGCTGGTATGAAGAACCGCATGAGTAGCCAGCCCGCGTCCACCCATCCGAGCGCCACCGACGAGGTCGTCGAGCTGTGCCGGGACCTGCTCCGGATCGACACCAGCAACACCGGGGACCCCGAGACGAGTGCCGGCGAACGGGTCGCCGCGGAGTACGTGGCGGAGAAGCTCGCCGAGGTCGGCGTCGAGGCGCAGCTACGCGAGTCGGCCCCGGGGCGGACCAGCCTGGTCGCCCGGATCCCCGGTACCGACCCGGGCCGGGGCGCCCTGCTGGTGCACGGGCACCTGGACGTCGTACCGGCCGAGGCGAGCGAGTGGTCGGTGCACCCGTTCTCCGGCGAGATCGCCGACGGCTACCTCTGGGGCCGGGGCGCGATCGACATGAAGGACTTCGACGCGATGGTGCTCGCGGTGGTCCGGGACTGGCAGCGCACCGGGGTACGCCCACCGCGTGACCTGGTACTCGCCTTCACCGCCGACGAGGAGGCCGGTGGCGAGTACGGCGCGCACTTCCTGGTCGACCGGCACCCGGAGCTGCTGGAGGGCTGCACCGAGGCGATCGGCGAGGTCGGCGGCTTCTCCTACACCGTCAGCCCGGACCTGCGGCTCTACCTGATCGAGACGGCGGAGAAGGGCCTGGAGTGGCTGCGGCTGCACGCCCGGGGCCGGCCCGGCCACGGCTCGATGGTGCACGACGACAACGCCGTCACCGCGCTGGCCGAGGCGGTGGCCCGGGTCGGCCGGCACCGGTTCCCGATCGTCGTCACCCCGACCGTGCGGGCGTTCCTGGAGCAGGTCTCCGAGGCGCTCGGCATCGAACTCGACCCGGACGACCCGGAGTTGGCGATCAGCAAGCTCGGGCCGATCGCCAACCTGATCGGCGCGACGGTCCGGAACACCGCCAACCCGACCCGGCTGGCCGCCGGCTACAAGGACAACGTGATCCCCAGCCGGGCCAGCGCCACCATCGACTGCCGGAGCCTTCCCGGCCAGGCGGAACTCTTCCTGGAGCAGTTGCGCGAGGTGGTCGGGCCGGACATCGAGATCGAGCACATCCAGCGGCAGCCGGCGCTGGAGACCAGCTTCGACGGCGACCTGGTGGACGCGATGGCGGCGGCGCTGCGGGCCGAGGACCCGGGTGCCCGGCCGGTGCCGTACATGCTCTCCGGCGGCACCGACGCCAAGGCGTTCGCCAAGCTCGGCATCCGCTGCTTCGGCTTCGCGCCGCTGCGGCTGCCGGCCGACCTGAACTTTTCCGCACTCTTCCACGGCATCGACGAGCGGGTGCCGGTCGACGGACTACAGTTCGGCGTGCGCGTGCTCGACCGGTTCCTCCGCCAGAGCTGACCACCCGTCCGCCTGGCACACCGGGACGGTACTCGTCTACGGTTCCCCGGTTGATCCATCTACTTCCGGTTCCACCTAATCTCGGTCCGTCAACGCCGGCCCCCGTCGGCGTCGACTCCCCGCCCGCGCGGCAGTCGGCCGGCGGCCGGTGACATCGCACTGAAGGGACAGGCCACACCATGACCGACCAGCACGCCGAGCTGGACGTCGCCCTGGAACGGGTCATCGAGACCGCCCGGGCGCACCTCGCCGCGGTCCGGGCCGCCGAGGGCCGGATCGACGACGATGCCGTCTGGCAGGCGTACGTCGAGCTCAACAACGCGTCGTTCGAGTACGACGAGCAACTGCTCGACGCCTTCGGCGAGGTCACGCCGTGGGACGTGGAGGCGATCGACCCGGACGAGGCGGACGAGCGCTTCGGGGTGGGCCTGGGCGGTGCCGACGGTACCGAGCCCGGCGACCCGCACCCGCTGGTCCTCTCGGTACGCCACCGGCGCGACTACCGGGTGCCGAGCGTCGCCGCCCTGCTGCGGGTCGCCCAGGCCGCTCGTCGGGCCGCCGTACCGGACGAGGAGGAGTCGCCGGCGGTGGAGGGTGTCGGCGAGGCGGTGCTGGAGCTGTTGCAGACCGGGGACGGGTCGCTCGGCGCCCTGGACATTCCGGAGCTGGAGCCGCTCGACGGCGTGGTGATGGTCAGCGAGGTCTCCGTACCGCTCGACCTGGAGTCCTTCGACGACGAGGACAGCAGCGGGCCGTTCACGCCGGGCGCCGACGACCGGCTCGTCGGCCGGCTGGACGAGCACCCGTTCCTGTCCGAGGTCGACGGGGAGACCGAGGGGGCCCGCTAGCGGGCGTACGCCGGGCCGGGCCGACGCGTCGCGGGGATCCTTCGCGATGGCTCGGTCCGGATGGCTCGGAGGGTCAGTAGGAGAGGCCCGGTTGCGACTGGTTGACCACGCGACGCCGCAGCACCACCTGCCGCGTACCGTCACGGAACAGTCGCACCCGGGCCAGCTCCCAGCCGGAGAACTCGGCTTGGATCGCCAGTTGCGCCGTTGCGGTCATCCGGTCGACATTCGGCGGTAACCGCAATGGCGCGTATTCGTAGTCCATGTCCTCTATCCTGCCCACGTCGGCTGGGCGACACCAGTCCTTCTCCTCGGTGAGCTGCGCGGTGTCCGCTTCGCGGTTAGCTGTCCCGTTCCGGGTAGCCGACCGGGACCGCCGAGACGTCGTCCAGGGCCCGGGTGATCTCCAACGGCAGCGTCATCCGTTCCACCTGGAGCGCGCCGAGCAGTTGGCCGACCGTGCGGGCGCCGAGGATCGGGGCGACCACGCCGGGCCGGTCCCGCACCCAGGCCAGGGCCACCTCCAGCGGTGACACGCCCAGGCCGCCGGCCGCGGTGGCCACCGCCTCCACGATGCTGGAGCAGCGCGGTTCGAGATAGCGGGCGACGAACGGCTCGAAGTGCGCCGAGGCGGCCCGCGAGTCGGCCGGGCGGCCGTGCCGGTACTTCCCGGTCAGCACTCCGCGTCCGAGCGGCGACCAGGGCAGCACACCGAGCCCGAGGCCCTCGCAGGCGGGCAGCAGTTCCCGCTCGATGCCGCGTTCGAGGAGCGAGTACTCCACCTGGGCGGCGACCACCGGTGCCCGGCCCGGGAAGGCGGCCTGCCAGGTGGCGGCCTGGGCGGTCTGCCAGCCGGCGAAGTTGGAGACGCCGACGTACCGGACCCGGCCGCTGGTCACCGCGTGGTCGAGCGCGCCCAGCGTCTCCTCCAGCGGGGTGGCCGGGTCGTAGCCGTGCACCTGCCACAGGTCGACGTGGTCGGTGCCGAGCCGGCGCAGCGAGGCGTCCAGGGTGCGGAGCAGGTGGCCCCGGGAGGTGTCCCGGCGGCGGCCGGCGCCCGGTCGCAGCCCCGCCTTGGTGGCGATCAGCAGGTCGTCCCGGGGCACCAGGGCGCCGAGCAGCGAGCCGATCACCGCCTCGGCGTCACCGTCGCCGTAGACGTCGGCCGTGTCGACGAGGTTGCCCCCGGCGTCCAGGTAACTCTTCAGTTGGGCGGCAGCGTCGTCCGCATCGGTGTCCCGACCCCAGGTCATGGTGCCGAGCGCGAGCCGGGAAACCGCCAGCCCGCTTCGGCCGAGCGGTCGCTGTTGCATGGTTGAACCTTATTCAGAACATCGCTCCGCCGATATCCTCGCTCCCACCCTGCCGGTCCGGGTTGATAGGTACAAATCCGACTTCGGGGCACACCTCCGGCATCGGCGGGTCAGCGGAGGGCATCCAGGGGTCATTGCGTACCCTGATGCGACTTACGGATGGATGGGGGAGAGGGACCAGTGCGACTCGGGCTCAGCCTCGGATACCAGACGGCGTGGAGCACTCCCGCAGACCACTTGGCCCTCGCCCGCGAGGCGGATCGGCTCGGCTATTCCGTGGTCTGGGCCGCGGAGGCGTACGGCTCGGACTCGCCGAGCACGCTGGCCTGGCTGGCCGGCCAGACCGAGCGGATCGACCTCGGTTCGGCGGTGATGCAGATCCCGGCGCGCAGCCCGGCGGCGACCGCGATGACGGCGGCCACCATCGACGCCGTCTCCGGCGGCCGGTTCCGGCTCGGCCTCGGCGTCTCCGGACCACAGGTCTCCGAGGGCTGGCACGGCGTACGCTTCGCCAAGCCGCTGGCCCGGACCCGGGAGTACGTCGACATCGTCAAGCTGGCCATCGCCCGTAAGCCGGTCCAGTACGACGGCGCGCACTACACCCTCCCGCTGCCGGACGGACCCGGCAAGGCGCTCCGGCTCGGCTTCCACCCGCCCCGCGAGCAGATCCCGATCTACCTGGCCGCGGTCGGCCCGAAGAACCTCGAACTCGCCGGTGAGGTCGCCGACGGCTGGCTGGCGATCTTCTTCGCGCCGGACTTCGCCGCCGAGCAGTTGGCCACCGTGGCCGCCGGTCGGGCGAGGGCGGGCAAGGAGTTGGCCGGCTTCGACGTGGTGCCCAGCGTGCCGGTGGTGGTCGGAGACGACGTCGCCACCTGCGCCGAGCTGGTCCGCTGGTACGCCGCGCTCTACGTCGGCGGGATGGGCAGCCGGGAACAGAACTTCTACAACCAGCTCGCCACCCGGATGGGCTACGGCGACGCCGCCCGCGAGGTGCAGGACCTCTACCTGGCCAAGCGACAGCGCGACGCGGCGGCGGCCGTACCGCTCGAGTTCATCGACCGGACCTCCCTGCTCGGCCCGAAGGAGCGGATCGCCGACCGGATGCGCGAGTACGCGGCGGCCGGCGTCACCACACTCTCGGTGACCCTCTTCGCCGCCGACGCGGAGAGCGGCATCCAGACCCTGCGTACCTGCGCCGAGGCGCTGGACCTCGCCGGGGTCGGCGAGTGAGCGGGCAGGCATCCGGGCGGGAACACCGGCGGCCGGTGGCCGGCGGGCGGGGTACGGCGAAGAGCGGGGTATTCGGGTGAGCTGGATCGAGGCAATCGTCCTGGGCATCGTCCAGGGCCTCACCGAGTTCCTGCCGGTGAGTTCGTCCGGGCACCTGCGGATCACCTCGGCGATCTTCTTCGACGAGGACGCCGGGGCGTCGTTCACCGCCGTCACCCAGCTCGGCACCGAGGCCGCCGTGCTGCTCTACTTCGCCAAGGACATCTGGCGGATCTCCCGGATCTGGGTGATCGGCATCTGGGACAAGTCCGTGCGGTCGAGCCTGGACTACCGGATGGGCTGGTACGTCATCATCGGCTCGATCCCGATCGGCCTCTTCGGCTTCCTGTTCAAGGACCAGATCCGCGAGACGGCCCGGAACCTCTGGCTGGTCGCCACCACGTTGATCGTCTTCGCCTTCGTGCTGGCCTTCGCCGAGTACTGGGGCCGGCAGACCCGCCGGATCGAGAACTTCACCCTCAAGGACGGCATCGTGATGGGCTTCGCCCAGGCGATGGCGCTGATTCCCGGGGTGTCCCGGTCCGGCGGCACGCTCACCGCCGGGCTCTTCCTCAACCTGACCCGCGAGGCGGCGGCCCGGTACTCCTTCCTGCTGGCCATCCCGGCGGTGGTGATGTCCGGGGTGTTCAGCCTCCCCGACGTCTTCGACACCAGCGGTGGCGGCTCGATCCCGACCCCGGCACAGATGATCGTGGCCACGGTGATCGCCTTCGGTGTCGGCTACGCCGCCATCGCCTGGCTGCTGCGCTACGTCGCGCACCACACCCTGTACGTCTTCGTGCTCTACCGGGTGGCGTTGGGCAGCCTCGTACTGGCACTGCTGCTGACCGGCACCATCTCCGCGACCTGACCCGACCGTCCCGGCGGCTCGGCCCGTGACACCCACCCGACCGCCCGACCTGAGCGCACCTGCCGGGTCGTCCTGACCGCACCCCACGGCCCGACCCGGGCGCACCTGCCGACTCGCGCGGGTGGCCCGACGGTCGGGCCGTAGGGTGTGGTCGTGGCGACCCTTCTGCTCCTCCGGCACGGCCGGACCACGGCGAACGCCGACGGCGGCCTGGCCGGACGGCAACCCGTCGAACTCGACGAGACCGGCCGGGCCCAGGCGACCGCCGTGGGCGGCCGGCTGCGGGCGGTGCCGCTGGCGGCGGTGGTGACCAGCCCGCTGATCCGGTGCCGGCAGACCCTGGAACTGGCGCTGCCGGACGCCGCGCCGGTGGTCGAGGACGGGCTGGTCGAGTGCGACTACGGGGCCTGGCAGGGCCAGCCGCTGAAGAAGCTGGCCAAGGATCCACTGTGGCAGGTGGTGCAGCAGCACCCGAGCGCGGCGGTCTTCCCCGACGGGGAGTCGATGGCCGCGATGGCGGCCCGTGCGGTCGAGGCGGTACGCCGCTGGGACGCCCGGATCACCGCCGAGCACGGCCCGGAGGCGGTCTGGCTGGCGTGCAGCCACGGTGATGTGATCAAGGCCATCGTGGCCGACGCGATGGGCGTACACCTGGACCAGTTCCAGCGGATCGTCGCCGATCCCGGCTCGGTGACCGGAATCCGCTACACCCCGGTCCGGCCGTTCGTGCTGCGGCTCAACGACACCGGCGGCGACCTGACCAGCCTGGTCCCGCCCCGGCCGACCCGGCGCCGCCGGGGCCGCGCGGTCTCCTCGGACGCGGCGGTCGGCGGCGGGGTCGGCGCGGCCGGCGCCGGATCGGGTGCGCCCGACGGTGCCGGGGCCGGGCGCCGAGCGGCCCCTGTCGACGCGGCGGCCCCCGAAACCAGCCCGACGGACGCCGCCCGCCCCGAGGATGTGCCCACGGCCGGGACGGCCCCGGTGTCGAGCGCGGACGGGCGGCAACGGTGACCGGGCGACGCTGCCGGACCGGTGTCGGGTCGACCCGCTCGGGGCGTACGGTGATTCGGGTCGGTGGGCTGCGCGGTGCGCTGGCCGGCCGGATAGGGTCGTGGGTATGACCCACCAGGTGCACGCATTCGAGCCGCCGGAGCGGTTCGTCGCCGGAACTGTGGGTCCGCCGGGTGAGCGGACGTTCTTCCTCCAGGCGCGCGGCGGAGGCCGGCTGGTCAGCGTCGCGCTGGAGAAGGTCCAGGTCTCGCTGCTGGCCGAGAAGCTGGAGGAGCTGCTGACCGAGGCGCATCGGCGGTTCGGCGTCGAGCTGCCCGAGCCGCCCCCGGTCACCTCGGACAACGAGCCTCTGGACACCCCGGTCGACGAGGAGTTCCGGGTCGGCACCCTCGGCTTGGCCTTCGACGTCGACACCGCCACGGTGGTGATCGAGGCGATCGCCGCCGGGGAGGGCGAGGCGGAGGTCGAGCTCGGCGGCGAGGAAGAGGTCGAGGAGGACGACGACGAGGAGCCGGACGACGACCTCGACCGGCTGCGGGTCCGGCTGACCCCCCAGGCGACCCGCGAGTTCATCGAACGGGCCCGCCGGGTGGTGGCGGCCGGCCGGCCACCGTGCCCGCTCTGCGGCCAGCCGCTCGACCCCGCCGGGCACCTCTGCCCACGTCACAACGGCTACCACCGGTGACCGTCGGCGTACGCCGGCCCGGGCCGGCCCGGTGACCTCCGCCGAACTGCGACCCGTGCTGGACGAGAGCGACGCGTTGCGCCTCCTGTACGGGGGCGAGTTCGAGCTGGAGGGGCGGCTGGTCGACGCCTCCAACACGACCCTGCGCGGGTTCCTGACCCTGGACGGGGTCACCGCCCGCTGCGTCTACAAGCCGGTACGCGGCGAGCGCCCGCTCTGGGACTTCCCGGACGGCACCCTGGCCGGCCGGGAGGTCTCGGCGTACCTGGTGTCCCGGGCCACCGGGTGGGACCTGATCCCACCCACGGTGCTCCGGGACGGCCCGCTCGGCCCCGGCGCCTGCCAGCTCTGGATCGACGAGCCGGAGCAGGCCGAGCCGCTTGTCGGGTTCGTACCGGCCCGGAGCCTGCCGCCCCGGTGGTTCCGGGTCGCCGCCGCGCGTGACGAGGACGGTGCCCCGTACGCCCTGGCGCACGCCGACGATCCCCGGCTGGCCCGGCTCGCCGTGCTCGACGCGGTGATCAACAACGCGGACCGCAAGGGCGGACACGTGCTGGTCGGTCCGGACGACCGGATCTACGGCGTCGACCACGGGGTCTGCTTCCACGTGGAGGAGAAGCTGCGGACGGTGCTCTGGGGCTGGGCGCGGCGGGACCTGCCGCCGGACGCGCTGGAGATGCTGACCGAGCTGGCCCGGGGGCTCGCCGGCCCGTTGGGGGAGAGCCTCTCGGAGCACCTGACCATCGGCGAGGTCGCCGCGCTGGCCCGCCGGGTAGACCGGTTGCTGGCGACGGCCCGCTTCCCGGAGCCGTCCGAGGAATGGCCGGCCATCCCCTGGCCGCCGATCTGACCCCTGGTCCCGGCCGCTGCCGCTGACTCCCACCCGCGGATCCCTGGTTTCCGCCGCTGGGCGCTGCCTCCGCTGCTGGGGCCCGCCCCCGCCGCTGGGCGCTGACCTGCGCCCGCCGATTCCTGGTGCTACCAGGGGGCCCACCAGGGCTGCCTGGCACGGTGCCTGCGGCATGGTGCCGGGTGTCGCGGTTTCGGCGGTGGTGGGCGGTCCGGGTCGCCCTGTCGATCTGATCACCCCGACCGCCCGGCCGGGGTACGCACGTCGTCCGGCTGGCTAGGGTGGTGACCATGGAAACCTGGGTGGGTCACGAGATTCCGCGGCTGCCGGGCAGGGGACCGCAGCTCGCTCTGTTCGACTCGGCGCGCCGTGCCGTACATCCGACCCGCCCCTCGGGGCCGGCGACGATGTACGTCTGCGGAATCACCCCGTACGACGCGACCCATCTGGGGCACGCCGCGACGATGATCGCTTTCGACGTCGTACAGCGGGTGTGGCGGGACGGCGGCCATCCGGTCACCTACGTGCAGAACGTCACCGACATCGACGATCCGCTGCTGGAGCGGGCCGAGCGGGACGGCGAGGACTGGGTGGTCCTGGCGATGCGGGAGACGGCGCTGTTCCGCGAGGACATGGAGGCGCTGCGGATGATCCCGCCCGCCTACTACGTCGGGGCGGTCGAGTCGATCCCGGCGATCGCGGAGAAGGTCCGGGTGCTGCTCGACGACGGCGCCGCCTACCGGCTCGACGACGGCACCGGCGACGTCTACTTCGACGTCGCCGCCGCACCCCGGTTCGGCTACGAGTCCAACCTCGCCCGGGAGCAGATGCTCGGCTACTTCGCCGAGCGCGGCGGCGACCCCGACCGGGCCGGCAAGCGGGACCGGCTCGACCCGCTGCTCTGGCGCGGCGCCCGGGACGGCGAGCCGGCCTGGGAGGGCGGGCCGCTGGGCCCGGGGCGACCGGGCTGGCACATCGAGTGTGCGGTGATCGCGATGGCGCTGCTCGGCGACACCATCGACGTCCAGGGCGGCGGCAACGACCTGCTCTTCCCGCACCACGAGTGCTCGGCGGCGCACGCCGAGCGGCTGACCGGCGCGGAGCCGTTCGCCCGGCACTACGTACACGCCGGGATGATCGGCCTGGACGGCGAGAAGATGTCGAAGTCGAAGGGGAACCTGGTCTTCGTCTCCCGGCTGCGGGCCGACCACGTGGACCCGATGGCGGTGCGGCTCGCGCTGCTCGCCGGGCACTACCGGACCGACCGGGAGTGGACCGACGAGCTGCTCAAGGAGGGCACCCAGCGGCTGGCCCGGTGGCGGGAGGCCGCTGCGGCGCCGTCCGGGCCGTCCGGACCGGACCTGCTGGCCGGGGTACGCGAGCGGCTCGCCGACGACCTCGACACGCCGGGCGCGTTGGCTGTGGTCGACGGCTGGGCGGACGCGGCACTGGCCCGCTCCGGCGCCGATCCGGCCGCACCGGACCTGATGGCCGCCACCGTCGACGCCCTGCTCGGCGTCAAGCTGTAGCCGCTGCCCTCCGAGGTTCTCTTCCGGTGTCCCGGGAGGCACCTCGGAGCGCCGCTCAGCCGAGTACCAGTCCCGGGTCGGGATCGGCCTCCGGCGTCGGGCCGGGGACCTGGTACTGCTCGGTGAGCGTGGTCATCGGGCCCGGCCAGGTCGCCTGGGCCACCTCGATCGGCTTGTGGCCGGCGTCGTAGGCGACGTGCAGCAGGTGCAGCACCGGGGTGTCGGGGCGGATCTGGAGGATCTCCGCCTCCTCCCGGCTCGGCTGCCGGGCACTGATCTGGTCGGTCGCCGAGACGTAGCGCCGGCCGATCGCCTCCTCCGCCTCCTGGTAGAGCGGGCGGCCGTACGCCTCCATCCGCTCCAGGCTGGTGCCGGCGGCGTCGGCGGTGCGGAACCAGGAGGCGCCGACCTCGACCGGCACCTCCTCGGTGCGGACCAGGTGCCGCCGGACGATCAGCTCGGTGCCGTCGGGCACCCCGAACGCGTCGGCCACCTCGGGCGGTGCCGGTGCCCGGCCGACCTGCACCAACTGCTGCCGGTACCGGGCGGCGAGGTCGGCGTGGTAGCCCCGGTGGCCGCCGTACCGGCCCCGGGAGAGCCGGTTGAGCCGGCGCCGGGTGCCCCGGACGTACGTGCCGGAGCCCGGCTTGGTGATCAGCACGCCCTCGACCCGTAGTTGGTCGATGGCCCGCTGCACGGTCTGCTTGGCCACCCCGAACATCTCGGCGATGGCCGGGATGGACGGCAGCCGGTCGCCGGCCGCCCAGTCGCCGTTGCGGATCCGCGCCCGCAACTGCGCGGCGATCTGCCGGTGTGGAAACTCGGCTGCCCCAGGGTTGATCTGCATCCGCCCGCCCCCGTTGTCCGGTGGAACCGTCGTCCCAGGCAATAACGCTAGGTTCCTAGGATGCCTTACGGAGTGTGCGTTCGGCAACCTGGACCGGGCCACAAAGGGCGCCACGAGACGATCGGACTACCGAGCAGCGGACCGGGCGGAGAGCGCTGAGCCGACGCCGTGCCCTGAGCGCCGGTGAACCTAGCCGGGGCACGGGTGAATCTGCCGGGGCGGAGGTGAACCTGTCGGGGCGGATGCGTAGCGCCTGGCGAGCGGCAGGGTCAGCCTGAGTCCAGCGGTGCCGACGTACGCCAGGAGGCGTCGGTGGCGCACCCCGCCGATCGGCGCAGGGCGCGGGGTGAAGGTGCCGGCGGCGCGTGAAGTCGGACGGCGGCCGGACCGTCCGGGCGGGCGAGCCGGCGCCGCCCGGACGGGTGCCAGGCCGGTTCGTCCGCCCGGAGGCGGATTACCAGGAGCCGGCGGTCGGGCCGGCCGAGCCGCCGCGACGGCGCAGGTACTTCTCGAACTCCTGGGCGATCTCGTCACCGGTCAGCGGCTGGATGCCGGCGTCGCCGACCCGTTCCTCCAGCTCACGCACGTACTCGCCGAGTTCGGCGTCCTGCTCGGCGGCGGTACGGACCCGCTGCTCCCATTCGGCGGCCTCCTCGGCCAGGTCCGACATCGGGACCGGCAGGTCGAGCACCTCCTCGACCCGGTGCAGCAGCGCCAGGGTCGCCTTCGGGCAGGGCGGGTTGTTGGCGTAGTGCGGCACGTGCACCCAGAACGACACGGCGTCGACCTCGGCCCGGGTCGCCGCGTCGTGCAGCACTCCGACGATGCCGGTCGGGCCGTCGTAGCGGGTGGGGGTGAGCTGGTAGCGCTCGGCGGCGTCCTTGTCCGAGGCACTGCCGCTGATCGGCAGCGGCCGGGTGTACGGCACGTCGGCCAGCAGCGCGCCGAGCAGCACGATCCGGTTGATCTCCAGGCTGTGGCAGACCTCCAGCACCTGCTCGCAGAAGGTGCGCCAGCGCATGCTCGGCTCGATGCCCCGGATCAGCACCACGTCCCGGTCCGTACCGTCCGGGCTCGCCCGCATGAACCGCGTCGTCGGCCACTCGACCCGGCGGGTCTCGCCGTCGGCCATCGTGATCGTCGGTCGGCTCACCTGGAAGTCGTAGAAGTCCTCGGGGTCCAGCTCGGTGATCTGGCGTGCCTGCCACACCTGTTCGAGGTGTTCGACGGCCGCGGTGGAGGCGTCCGCCGCGTCGTTCCAGCCCTCGAAGGCCGCGATCGCGACCGGCGAACGCAGCTCGGGCAGCCCGTCGAACTCGGTCACGCCCTACCCCCAGCGTGCGTGCCAAGGCCGAGCCGGGCGGTGCGGAGCCGCGCGTCGGTGCCCTCGATGTGCCTGGTGCTGCCGTCCCTGTTGTCCCTCACGTCCGTCAGCCTACGTCCCTGACTCGGATGCGGCCCGCCGGCCGCGCCGGCTCGGCCCGCCGGGGGAGGAGGTGGGCGGAGCTGTCCCCGGCCGAACGGCCCGGACATCAGGTACGGAAGGGGCGATTGTCCAACGGACCACACGTTGAGGAACCGTCCGCCTACCACGGGTCATCGATCCTGCGGGCGGACTAGCCTGGAGCCGTGTCGACTCCGCTACGTGACGCGCTCGCCGGCCGGGTACTCGTCGCCGACGGCGCGATGGGGACGATGTTGCAGGCGGCCGAGCTGACCCTGGACGACTTCGAGGGCCACGAGGGGTGCAACGAGATACTCAACGTCACCCGCCCCGACGTGGTCCGGTCGGTGCACGACGCCTACCTCGCCGCCGGGGCCGACTGTGTCGAGACGAACACCTTCGGCACGAACCTCTCCGCGCTGCGCGAGTACGGGATCGAGGACCGGATCACCGAACTGGCCGAGGCCGGCGCCCGACTGGCCCGGCAGGCAGCCGACGCGGCGGGCAGCCCGGACCGCCCCCGGTACGTACTCGGCGCGATCGGCCCCGGCACCAAGCTGCCGACCCTGGGCCACCTCGGGTACGCGGAGCTGCGCGACGCGTACCGGCGGAACGCGGCCGGGTTGGTCGCCGGTGGTGTGGACGGGCTGATCGTGGAGACCTGCCAGGATCTGCTCCAGGTCAAGGCGGCGGTGGTGGGTGCCCGGCGGGCGCTTGCCGACGCCGGCCGGGAGCTGCCGGTGATCTGCCACGTCACGGTCGAGACCACCGGCACGATGCTGCTCGGCAGCGAGATCGGTGCCGCGCTGACCGCGCTGGAGCCGCTCGGGATCGACCTGATCGGGCTGAACTGCGCCACCGGGCCGGCCGAGATGACCGAGCACCTGCGCTACCTTTCCCGGCACGCCCGGATCCCGTTGTCGGTGATGCCGAACGCCGGGCTGCCCGAGCTGACCGCCGACGGGGCCCGCTATCCGCTGACCCCGGACGAGCTGGCGGACGCACTGGAGGGGTTCGTCGGCGAGTACGGGCTGTCGCTGGTAGGCGGCTGCTGCGGCACCACCCCGGAACACATCCGTACCGTGGTGGAGCGGCTGCACGGCACGGTCGCACCGCCCCGGACGCCGGAGCCGGAGCCCGGGGTGGCCAGCCTCTACCACCAGGTCCCGTTCGCCCAGGATGCCAGCGTGCTGATGGTCGGCGAGCGCACCAACGCCAACGGCTCGAAGGCGTTCCAGGAGGCGATGCTGGCCGGCGACTGGCAGGCGTGTGTCGAGATCGCCCGGAGCCAGGCCCGGGACGGCTCGCACCTGCTCGACCTCTGCGTCGACTACGTCGGCCGGGACGGCGTACGCGACATGCGGGAGATCGCGGGCCGGTTCGCCACCGCCTCCACCCTGCCGATCATGCTCGACTCGACCGAGCCGGCGGTGATCGAGGCCGGGCTGGAGATGCTCGGCGGCCGGTGCGTGGTCAACTCGGTGAACTTCGAGGACGGCGACGGCCCCGACTCCCGGTACGCCCGGGTGCTGCCGCTGGTCCGCGAGCACGGCGCCGCCGTGGTGGCGTTGACCATCGACGAGGAGGGTCAGGCCCGGACGGCCGACTGGAAGGTACGGGTGGCGTCCCGGCTGATCGACGACCTCACCGGCCGGTGGGGGATCGACCTGCGGGACATCCTGGTCGACTGTCTCACCTTCCCGATCGCCACCGGTCAGGAGGAGACCCGGCGGGACGGTGTCGAGACCATCGAGGCGATCCGGCGGATCGCCGACCGCTATCCCGGGGTCAACTTCACGCTCGGCGTCTCGAACGTGTCGTTCGGGCTGAACCCGGCGGCCCGGCAGGTGCTCAACTCGGTCTTCCTGCACGAGTGCGTGCAGGCCGGGCTGACCAGCGCGATCGTGCACGCCAGCAAGATCCTGCCGATGGCCAGGATTCCGGACGACCAGCGCGAGGCGGCGCTGGACTTGGTCTACGACCGGCGCCGCCCGGGTCACGACCCGGTGGCCCGGTTCATCGAGCTTTTTGAGGGGGTGGACGCGGCCTCGGCCCGGGCCAGCCGGGCGGAGGAGTTGGCCGCGCTTCCGCTCGACGAGCGGCTGAAGCGGCGGGTGGTCGACGGCGAGCGCAACGGTCTCGAGGCCGACCTCGACGAGGCGCTGACCACCCGGCCGGCGCTGACCATCGTCAACGAGCTGCTGCTGGACGGGATGAAGGTGGTCGGCGAACTGTTCGGCGCCGGCCAGATGCAGTTGCCGTTCGTGCTCCAGTCGGCCGAGGTGATGAAGGCCGCCGTCGGCTATCTCGAACCGCACATGGAGAAGTCCGACGACGGCGGCAAGGGCCGGATCGTGCTGGCCACCGTCAAGGGCGACGTGCACGACATCGGCAAGAACCTGGTCGACATCATCCTGTCCAACAACGGCTACGACGTGGTCAACATCGGTATCAAGCAGCCGATCGCGGCCATCCTGGACGCCGCCGAGGAGCATGCGGCGGATGCGATCGGAATGTCCGGCCTGCTGGTGAAGAGCACCGTCGTGATGAAGGAGAACCTGGCCGAGATGGCGTCCCGGGGTGTCGCGCAGCGCTGGCCGGTACTGCTCGGCGGTGCGGCGCTGACCCGCTCGTACGTCGAGGACGACCTCCGCTCGGCGTACGCCGGTGAGGTGCACTACGCACGGGACGCCTTCGAGGGACTGTCCCTGATGGACCGGCTGATGACGGCGAAGCGCGGCGGTGCCCCGGTGGTGGACGCCGAGCGGGAGGCGGCGCTGGCCGCCCGGCGGGACCGTCGGGAACGGCAGCGGGCCCGGGTCGGCGCGACGCTGCCGGAACTCTCCGACGCCTCGGTCCGGTCCGACGTGGCGACCGACGTCGAGGTGCCGACGCCGCCGTTCTTCGGCACCCGGGTGGTCAAGGGCATCCCGTTGGCCGACTACGCGGCGCTGCTCGACGAGCGTGCCACCTTCGGCGGCCAGTGGGGGCTGCGTGGCTCGCGCGGCGGTTCCGGGCCGAGCTACGAGGAACTGGTGGAGACCGAGGGGCGGCCCCGGCTGCGCGCCTGGCTGGACCGGCTTTCCGCCGACCGGGTACTGGAGGCGGCGGTGGTCTACGGCTATTACCCGGCCTACGCCGACGGCAACGACCTGGTCGTCCTCGACGAGGAGGGCGGATCGGAGCGGGCGAGGTTCAGTTTCCCCCGGCAGCGACAGGAGCGCCGGCTCTGCCTGGCCGACTTCTTCCGGCCCCGGGGCGACCGACTCGACGTCGTCGCGCTGCAACTGGTCACCGTCGGGCAGCCGGTCAGCGAGTACGCCGCGAAGCTGTTCGCCGGTGACGAGTACCGCGACTACCTGGAGGTGCACGGGCTGTCGGTGCAGCTCACCGAGGCGCTGGCCGAGTACTGGCACCGCCGGATCCGGGCCGAGCTGTCCCTGCCCGGCGGCCGTACGGTGGCCGACGACGACCCGGACGACCTGGCCGGGCTGCTGCGTACCGACTACCGGGGCTGCCGGTACGCGTTCGGTTATCCGGCCTGCCCGGACCTGGCGGACCGGGCCAAGCTGGTGGACCTGCTCGGCGCGGAGCGGATCGGGGTACGGCTGTCGGAGGAGTTCCAGCTCGAACCGGAGCAGGCCACCGACGCGATCGTGGTGCACCACCCGGACGCCAGCTACTTCAACGCCAGGTGACCGCACGCGCCCGGGGCGGTGGCCTCCGCCGGGGTAATTGCCGGCGAACCTCCGCGCGGCCGGGAACACCCTGGATAGCCTCCGGGTGGAGGCCGAATCCGTCTCGTGTCCGGTCACCGCCGAGGGGGTGCCATGGCCACGCCGTTCACGCTGGACCGGCCGGGCGAGCCGGCGGCGGACGGGTTACCGGTCACCTCCGCCGCGCAGCGGTGGATCCTCCGGACGGTCGCGGTCTGTGACGAACCGTGCCAGATCTGGTTCCTGGAGCGGATGACCGAGCGCTCGGGTCCGGCGTTGCACGACGACGTCGAGGAGCTGATCGCCAGCGGCGCACTGGTGGACTCGGCCGGCGGGCTGCGCCCGGGTTCGGTCGCACTGCGCGACGCCGTCCGCCGGGCCACGCCGACGTCGCTGCTGGTCGCGCTGCACGGCCGGGCCGCCGGGGTACTGGCCGAGCAGGGGCGTCCGGCCGCCGCCGCCGGACACCTGCTGCGGGTACTGGCGGTGGCCGGGCGGGTCGACGTACCGCTGGTCTCCCGGCTGGCCGCCGATCCGGCGGTCGACGCGTCGACGACGGCCGACCTGTTGCTCGCGGCCCGGGCCGGTCGGGATCCGGCGCTGCCTCCGGAGCTGCGCCGGGACTGGGTGCTGGCCGCTGTCGACCACCTGATGCTGGCCGGGCGGATCGAGCCGGCGCTGGCGATCCTGGGCGACGAGATCGCGGCCGACCGGGCCGGTGCCGGGTACCGGGCTCTGCTGCTCGGCCGGCTCGGCGCCTGGTACGCCACCGGCCGGCCGTCGTTGGCCTTCGAATACCTGGACCGGGCGCTGGCCCAGCCCGACCTGCGACCGGAGCACCGGAGTTGGCTGCTGAGCACGCTGGTCACCGTGGCGGGCCGGGTCGGTCGGCCGGAGACCGAGGCGCTGCTGGCGGCGGCGGAGCGGGCCGAGACCGAGGCGCCCACCCCGGGCGGCGAGATCCGGTTGGCGCTGGCCCGGGCCGGGTTGGCGCTGGCTGGCGGTGACCTGCCGGCGGCGCGGCAGGTGCTCGGCCGGGTCGACCCGAGCGCCCCGGAGGCGCGGGCGCAGGCCGCGTTCCTGCGGATCGAACGGATCGCCGGCCAGCTCGCCTGCGGCGAGTACGAGGAGGCGACCACCGCGCTGCGGTTCGCGGAGGGAGATCTCGGCACGCTGGGCGTGGCGGCCCAGCCGATGCTGGCCGCGTTGGACTGCCGGCTTCGGGTCGCCGCCGGGGAACTGCCGGAGGCGTCGGCGCGGGCCGGGCTGGCGCTGCGCGGCGGGCCGACCGGACAACTCGCCGACGAGGTCCGCGCCGAACTGCTGGCGGTACTTGTGGAGGTGGCGTTCCGGCAGGGCCGGCCGGAGACCGCCCGGGAACTGCTGTCCGGCGTACGGGTGCCGGTGGACTGGCCCGACGTCGTCGGCTGGGTACGCCTCGCCGGTGCCGCCGCGTACGATCCGGAGCCGGGCCGGCACGCCAGGCTCGTCCGGGCGGCCGTCGACGCGCTGGTCCGGTCGGTACGGCCACTCCTGCTCGTGCCGCAGCAGGCACCGGCGCTGACCCGGGCGCTGCTGCGGCTCGGCGACCCGCACCGGGCGCACCAGCTCGCCGACCACCTGATCCGGGCGGCGGAGCGGGTGGATAGTCCACTGTGGTGGGGTGTCGCGCAGCAGGTCGCCGGTCTGGTGGACGAGGACTCGGGGCTGCTGCGCGGCGCGGTGGCGCAGTTGCGTACCACGTCGGCCCGGCCGGTCCTGGCCGACGCGCTCGGCGACCTGGCCGGTACCCCCGGCACACCGCAGCCGGAGGCCCGGCGGGCCTCCGAGGAGGCTGCCGCCCTGTTCGGCCGGCTCGGCGCGACCGGCGACCAGGAGCGGGCGGTCCGGTGCGGGCGTGCCCTGGTGGCGGCGGACCGCCGGCACCGGGCCGGCCGGAGCGGCGCCGGATTCGACGCGTTGACCGCCGCCGAGGCCCGGGTGGCCGAGCTGCTGGCCGGCGGGGCGACGAAGCAGCAGGCGGCGGCGAGCCTGTTCGTCTCCTTCCACACCGTCGACGCCCAGCTCCGCGCCGTGTACGCGAAGCTGGGCGTCCGGAACCGGCTGGAACTGGCCCGGTTGTGGGCCAGCCGCGACGCCTGACTCTCCCGTCCGCACCGACCCGGTCCGACCGGTCGGGGAGGAGATCGCTCAGGAGGCGATCGGCCGTTTCGTCCTCGGGATCGACTCCACCAGCGAGCGCGGCAGGTTGAGCGTGTCGGCGGCGACCTGTGGCGGGCTGTTCGCCATCCACTGGGCCAGCGAGATGTCCTCGAACCTCGGGTTGCGGAACATCTCCAGGAAGACCAGCGGCTCGCTGCCGGTGTTCTCGATGTAGTGGCCGTAGGCGAACGGCACGTAGCCCACGTCACCGGACCGGTAGTCGAAGGTCCGGTTCACCCCCGAGCTGGCGAACACGCCCATCCGGCCGGTACCGGAGATGTAGTACTGCCACTCGTCGTCGGTGGGATGCCAGTGCAGTTCGCGCATGGCGCCCGGCTCGATCTCGACCAGCGCGGCGCAGATGGCGGTGGCGGCGGCGAAGTTGGTCACGTCGGCGATGCGTACCGTGCCGCCGTCGAAGCGTTCCGGTGCCTGGGCGTGCAGCCGGTGCTTGAACGTACGCGGCACGTCCCCGGTGGGGCTGATCACCCGGTCCGCGTCGAGCGGGGGCGGCACCTGGCCCGGGAAGATGTACTTCTCCTTCTCCGGCAGGTCGGCGAGCTGCTCGGTACGCCAGCCGAAGTTCTTCGCGATCACGTCCTTGGGGGTGTGCGCGAAGAAGTCGCTGATCAGGAAGGTGCCGTTCTCCGAGAACGCCCCGTCGTCGAAGACGAGCAGGAACTCCACCCCGTCGTCGAGCGCCTGGATGTGGTGCGGTACCCCCTTCGGGAAGAACCACAGGTCGCCCTGGGCGACGTCGTCGAGGAAGTTGCGCCCCTCCTGGTCCACCGCGCCGATCCGGCAACTGCCGGCCAGCACGTACGCCCACTCGGCCTGGGTGTGCCAGTGCAGTTCGCGGTAGGCGCCGGGTTCGAGGGCCATGTCGACGCCGGACAGCGTGCTGGCGATCGGCAGTTCCCGCTGGGTCACCTCGCGGGTCCAGCCGCCCTCCTCGATCCGGGTGTGCGCGTCGGAGAACGAGAACTTCAGGTTCGGTACCGTGCCCCGGTCCGTCGGCGGCGGCACCAGCAGGTCCGGGTTCTGTAGGTCCAGCCCGACGTTGCGGGGTCCGACGTCGATGCCGCCCGCGGTACCGCGTTTCGGTTCGGGTAGGTCGTTCCGCGAGATTCGGCTCATACCGGCGTTCCCTTCCGCTGACGGCTCATACCAGCTCTTCCTTCCGTTGACAGTTCATGCCGGCGTTTCTTTCCGTTGACGGAGACCATCCGGTCGGTGTCGCGCCGGGGCGGCGCCGAGCAGCAGGGTCCGGACCAGTGCGGGTCCGCCGTGCAGGCCGACGGCGACCGGGATCGCCAGGCAGGTCAGGGTCAGCACGACGACCGTCCAGAGTGGTGCGTCGGTCAGCCCGGCGCCGCCGGTCAGCACGGCGAGGGCACCGAGGTTGCGCCGGGTCCGGCCCAGCGGCACGGTCGGCGGCGGTACGTCTCGACGGGGCCCGGACGACTCCTGGCAAGACGTCACCGGAACCTTGTCCTGGACGGTCATCTGCACCTCCGGAGTGCGGTGGACGGCGCCGGTTCGGCCGGGTCCGGCTGACCGGCCCGACCCGGCACCACGCAGTGAGCGGCGGACGACGGGCCGGCGCGGATCGCCGGAGCGTTCGTCGTCGTCACGCCCGCGGTCTAGCCGGGAAACCGGGGCGGCAATCTCACGTGATCGCGGGAAATACCCCTGGCGACCGGCCTTCGGGCCGGTGGGCGAGGGTCCGCATAATTGGTTCTGGCCCGGTCCGCAGGTCTGCTGCCTGGCACGGTCCCGGCCGCCGTCCCCGGTAACGGGGTTTGGCGTGGTGACCGCGGTGGGAAGTTTCTGGTCCGTCGACCCGACTGGGAGGCCGTGATGCGTCCGTTGCGCCGTACCGACCGGTTCTGCCGACTGCTCGCGCTGGGCGTGGCGCTGGTCGTCGCGGGTGCCTGCTTCGCCGGTGGGACGGGCGAGCAGGATCCGGCACCCGGTGACCCGGGGGCGCCGGCCGCGAGCGGTACGGGGCAGGCGGACGGCACGATGACGGTCGACGAGTTCCGGCGCGACATCGACGGCGCCGTGGAGGTCGCCGAGCAGTACTGGACCGGGCGGTTCGAGGAGTCGGGGGAGCGGTTCCAGCCGATCCGCCGGATCACCGCGTACCAGCGGGACGGCGAGGTCGACTGCGCCGGCCAGGGGCTGCCGCGCAACAACGCCGTCTACTGCTCGGCGGGGGACTTCATCGCCTACGACGTCAACTGGGCCGTCGCCGCGTTCCGGCAGATCGGCGACGCGTTCCTGTACTACCTGCTCGGGCACGAGTACGCGCACGGCGTGCAGGTGCGGCTCGGCATCCGGTACGACTTCACCATCCAGCAGGAGTTGCAGGCCGACTGCATGGCCGGGGCGTACCTCGGGGACTCGGTGCGGGCCCGGGCGCTCACCATCGAGGACGGCGATCTCGACGAGCTGGGCGCCGGACTGCGGGCGGTGGCCGACGATCCGGGTCAGCCGTGGTTCGCCGAGGGGGCGCACGGCACGGCGGAGCAGCGTACCGATGCCTTCTTCGCCGGGTATCAGCGATCGCTGGACGCCTGCGACCTCGGCTGACCGGCCCGCCGGCCCGGCCGGACGCCGCCTCCCGGTGGTCGGGCCGGCTGAGGCGTCCGCCACACTTCCGGGGCGATCCCGGGAGATCGTCGTCCGGCGTTGGCAGGATCGGATCCGACGACTCGCGTCCGATCCGGGAGGAAACCCTGAACAGCCAGCATCTTGCCGCAGTGCTCTTCGACATGGACGGCACGCTGGTGGACAGCGAGCGGTTGTGGGACACCGGGCTCCAGGAACTCGCCGTGCACTACGGCGGGACGCTGTCCGAGGCGGCCCGGCTCGCCATGGTCGGCACCAGCATGGAAGTGTCGATGGAGATCCTGCACACCGATCTGGGCCAGCCCTGGCGGGATCCGCTGGTCAGCGCCGCCTGGGTGGACCGGCGGGTCGGCGAGCTGTTCCTGACCGACCTGACCTGGCGGCCCGGCGCGCTGGCCCTGGTGACTGCGGTACGCGCCGCCGCGGTGCCGGCCGCGCTGGTCACGTCGACGCGGCGCGCGGTGGTCGAGATCGCGTTGGAGACCCTCGGCCGGGACACCTTCGACGTGGTGGTCTGCGGTGACGAGGTGGGCGCCACCAAGCCGGATCCGGAGCCGTACCTGACGGCGGCCCGGCTGCTGGGCGTACCGATCACCAGGTGCGTGGCGATCGAGGACTCGCCGGCCGGCGCGGCCAGCGCGCTCGCCGCCGGTGCCGCCGTCCTCGCGGTGCCGCACGCGGTACCGATCGACCCGGCCGACGGCCTGCGCCTGTTGGAGACGCTGACCGGCGTCGACCTCGACCTGCTCGCCGGCCTGCTCACCCCGCTCGACCTGCCCCGCTGACCGCCCGGCCCGTCGCAGCCACCGCTTCCGTCCTCGAAAACCGGCCCGGCCCGCTCCCGGCCTCCGAACGTGGCCCGGCCCGTTTCCGGCCCGGAGAGTGACCGGCCCGGTTTCCGTCCCCGAAACGCGGCCCGGCCCGCTCTCGTCCCCGAAACCGATCGGCCCGCTCTCGTCCCCGAAACCGATCGGCCCGGCTCCGTCCCGGCCGGCCCGGTCTCCGTCCCCGAACGCGGCCGGGGGCGGCGCCCGTCCCGACGCCGCCCCCGGCCCTGCTGCCCACGACCACCCCCACGGCCGTGAGCCGGTCAGCTACTCGTGCGCGATCGCGCCGAGCACGTTGAGCCGGGCGGCCCGGATCGCCGGCAGTACCGCCGCGACCACCCCGACCACGGCCGCCAGGCCGAGGAAGACCCCCATCTGGCCCCACGGCACCACCAGATCGGTGATCCCGTCCTCGCGCAGCGCCCGGACCACGGCGGCACCGAGACCGGTACCGACCGCCACCCCGAGCAGCGCCCCGAAGACCGAGATCACCACCGCCTCGACGGTGATCATCCGCATCGTCTGCCCCCGGCGCAGCCCGATGGCCCGCAGCAGACCCAGCTCGCGGGTACGCTCCAGCACCGACAGGGCCAGCGTGTTCACGATCCCGAGTACGGCGATCACGATCGCCAGCGCCAGCAGGATCTGGATCATCGTGAGCAGTCCGTCGAGCTGGCTGGTCTGCTGCTCGATGAAGTCCGCCCGGTCGGCCACCGACACCTCGGGGCTGTCCGCGAGCAGCGTCTCGACCTGCGGCATCACCTGGTCGACCGAGGCACCCGGCGCCAGTTTCAGGTACGCCTGCGTCGGCTGCGGCACTGCGAAGTCGGCCGCCGCCGAGGCCGGGACCACGAACCCGCCGAACAGCTGGGACTCGGCGTAGATCCCGGTCACCGTGTAGGTCCGGGCGTCCCCTCGGGACAGTTGCACCGGCACGGTGTCCCCGACCGAGAGGCCCCGGTCCTTCGCCGTCCCCGAGTCGACCAGGAGCTGGTTCGGGCCGAGCGAGTCGATGCTGCCGGCGGTCGGGCTGGCCCGGTAGATCTCCCGCAGCGCGGGTACGCTGCTGGTCGCGGTGATCCAGCCCTGCTTGCCGCCGACGACCGCCCGGTCGCCGTAGAGGCCGGCGACCATGGCCACGCCGGGCAGCTCGGCGGCCTGGTCCAGCACCGCCGGGTCGAAGCTCGGCGGCCGGGCCCCGGTCTGTGCCCCGGAGATGACCAGTTCGGCCTGGATGGTGTCCTCGGCCAGTGCGCTGATGCTGCTCTTGGCCGAGTCGAGGATCACGGTCACCCCGGTCACCAGGGCGATGCCGACCATCAGCGCGGCGGCGGTGATCGCGGTGCGGCGCGGGTTGCGGCCCGAGTTCAGCCGGCCCAGCTTGCCCGGTACCGACCAGGAGAAGAGCCGGCCGAGCAGCCCGACCACCGGACGGCTGATCAGCGGGGTCAGCAGCGCCACCCCGACGAACGACAGCAGTACGCCGCCGAGGATGGTCAGCAGGGTGTTGTCCCCGGTGTTGCCGCTCAGGCCCAGCGCCATCAGGGTGC
Source organism: Plantactinospora endophytica (assembly GCF_016862915.1). Lineage (GTDB taxonomy): Bacteria > Actinomycetota > Actinomycetes > Mycobacteriales > Micromonosporaceae > Plantactinospora > Plantactinospora endophytica. The sequence goes on from NZ_BONW01000011.1 coordinate 83,452, forward strand.
CGCCGACCGCCGTGACCACCGCACCGGCGACCGAGATCTTCGTCAGCGGCCGGTCGGGGGTCGCCACGTCCTGCATGGCGGCGATCGGAGGGATCCGGGCGGCCCGCATCGCCGGAAGCACGGCGGCGATGACCGTGACGATCAGACCGACGGCGAAGGAACTGATCACCGCGGCCGGCGGTACGCCCAGCCCGGCCAGTTGCAGCCCACCTGCGGTCTGCCCGAAGACGTACGCCAGCAGTGCGCCGACGCCGATGCCGGCACCGAGCCCGAGTACCGAGGCGACCAGGCCGATCGCGACGGCCTCGACCAGCACCGAGCCGATCACCTGGCGGCGGCCGGCACCCATCGCCCGGAGCAGCGCGAGTTCCCTGGTGCGCTGGGCAACGATGATCGAGAAGGTGTTCAGGATCAGGAAGATGCCGACGAAGAGCGCGACCCCGGCGAAGCCGAGCAGGATGTTGTTGAAGAAGGCGAGTCCCTCCTTCAGCCCGGCGGCGGCGTCGTCGGAGAGCTGTTCACCGGTCTTGACCACGTAGCCGTCGCCGAGGGCGGCGGCGATGTCGTCGCGCAGCTCCGCCGGAGCGACCCCGTCGGCCGCCTTCACACTCAGCTCGGAGAAGACGCCCGGCTGGCCCAGCATCAGCTCCTGGGCGACCGGCTCGGTGAACGCCACCTCCTGGGCGCCGCCGAGGCTGTCCCGGTCGCCGCTGTAGCCGAAGATGCCGACCACGGTGAAGTCGCGTTTCGGCTGCAACGTCAGTACGCCGACCCGGTCGCCGACGGCGAGCTTGGCCGCCTTGGCCACCCCCGCGTTGACCGCCACCTCGGTGTCGGCGGTCGGGCCCCGGCCCTCGCGGAGTTCGAGCTGGCCGGTCTCGCCGGCCCAGTTCGAGCCGAGCTGGGGCGGGCCGACGGAGGTCAGCACCTTGCCGTTGCTGCCGATCACCCGGGCGCCGTCGGCCATGGCCAGGCCGGTCGCGCTGGCCACTCCGGGCACCTCGCGGACCTTCTCCAGGGCGCTGGCCGGGAAGGTGGCGGCGACCTCCATGCCCTCCATCTCGGAGACGTCGATCTTCGGCTTGGCGGAGACCCCGACGTCGGTGCCGGCGTACGCGTCGCTGAAGACGGTGTCGAAGGACCGGCCCAGGGTGTCGGTGAGGACGAAGGCGCCGGAGACGAACATCACGCCGAGCACGACGGCCAGTCCGGAGAGGACCAGCCGCACCTTGCGGGCGAGCAGGCTCTTCAGGGTGGCGCGCAGCATCAGAGCCCCGCCTCGGTGAGCCCGTCGAGCTTCTTCATCGTGTCCAGCACGGTGTCCGGGGTCGGCTCGATCAGCTCGGAGACGATCTGGCCGTCGGCGAGGAAGATGACCCGGCCGGCGTAGGAGGCGGCCACCGGGTCGTGCGTGACCATGACGATGGTCTGCTGGTACTCGGCGACGGAGCGGCGCAGGAAGCCGAGCACCTCGGCGCCGGCCCGGGAGTCGAGGTTGCCGGTGGGCTCGTCGGCGAAGATCACCTCGGGGCGGGAGGCGAGCGCCCGGGCACAGGCGACCCGCTGCTGCTGCCCGCCGGAGAGTTGGGCCGGGCGGTGCCCGAGCCGGTCCCGGAGGCCGACGGTCTCGATGACGACGTCGAGCCATTCCTTGTCGGGTTTACGACCGGCGATCGACAGCGGCAGCAGAATGTTTTCGAGTGCAGTCAACGTGGGCAGCAGATTGAACTGCTGGAAGATGAATCCGACCTTGTCCCGGCGTAGTTTGGTGAGACCCGCGTCACCGAGTCCCGTGACGGCGGTGTCGCCGATGTGGATGGTCCCCCGGGTCACCGAGTCGAGTCCGGCGAGGCAGTGCATCAGAGTGGACTTTCCGGATCCGGACGGTCCCATGATGGCGGTGAACCGGGCACGTTCGAATTCCGCATTGACGCCGCGCAGCGCGACAACCTGTGCCTCTCCGCTGCCGTACACCTTCCACACGTCGTTGGCCCGGGCGGCCATCTGGGCACCTCGGGCTACCGTCGCGGTCACTTTCATCTCCCCCTACAAATCTTGGTCCGGTCGGACCAGGCGGTCCGACCGGCAGCATCCATCCTCGGTGATCCGAGCAACCCGGGCGTCCGTCCCGCGGCGGAGTTCGACGCGGAAAATCTGCTGCGGGTCGGCCCTGACACCGGATCAGGGTTGTCCCTGAGCGATATGTGTCGGCGTCGTTAACTCAGCCCCACGAACGTCATCCCCGCTGTCCGGTCGACGACTGTCCGGCCGATTACCGAGCTGCTGCGCGGCTCCGGTCGACTAGGCTTTCCGCCCCGAATTCAGCTGTCGGGCGGATACGTTCGGTGGCAGCCGCGCTGTCCGGATCGGGCCGGCCGGCACGGCAGGTGGTATCAGTCTGTCATGATCCGCTCGCGCTGTGCGTCGATCGCCGGAACGTCGATCCGGTCCGCTCCGGTGCCCCCCGTTGTCGCGGTCATGTCGCCCCTCCGTCCACCCAGCGACGGAACGTCCGCCGCGGTCGCCGTAGCTACTGGAAACGGTAGGCGCGGCCAGCCGCCGGGCCGTCGTACGCGGGGATGGTCTTCGGGTACGCCGAGCGCCCCGGCCCGGTCGTCCCGGTGGACGACGCCGTACCCGGCGGGTCGTACGCCGTCCGGTGCCCCCGGCCTACTCCTCGGGGGTGGTGCACCGGCCGCCGCCTACGCCTCCGGGACGGCCCGGCCCGGAGCCCGGCTCAGGGTCGCTCGTCGCGCCCGCCCGTGCCCGACGACATCGCGTGGTCGCGTGGATGCCGGAACCGTTCCGGCCGGAACCGTCACACCCGGCCCGGAATCGTCACACCCTGTTGGAACCGCCACCTGCCGAGACCGGTGCGCCCCGGCCGGAGTCGTCACACCTTGGTTGGGGTCGTCACATCCCGGCTGAGATCGTCATGGCCTTGGCCGAGATCGTCATGCCCGGCTGGGATCGTCACGCCCTGGGCCGGGATCGTCACGCCCCGGGTGGGATTGCCGTGGCCTTGGTCGGGATCGTCACGCGCCGGGCCGGACCAGTCCGGTCTCGTAGGCCAGCACCACCGCCTGGACCCGGTCGCGGAGCCCGAGCTTGGTCAGCACGTGCCCGACGTGGGTCTTGATGGTCGTCTCGCTCACCGACAGCACCCGGGCGATCTCGGCGTTGGAGAGCCCCCGGGCCACCTGGACCAGGACCTCCCGCTCCCGTTCGGTGAGCACACCGATCGCCTTGGGTGGGGTGGCGTCCGGGTCAGGCAGCGTCTCCGCGAACCGGTCCAGCAGCCGCTTGAGGATGCGGGGCGCCACCACCGCCTCACCCGCCGCGACGGTGCGGATCGCGGTGACCAGGTCCTCGGCGGGTACGTCCTTGGCCAGGAAGCCGCTCGCGCCGGCCCGGAGCGCCCCGACGACGTACTCGTCGAGGTCGAAGGTGGTCAGGATGAGCACCCGTACCGGCAGCCGGGCGTCGATGATCGCGCGGGTGGCGGCGACCCCGTCCATCCGGGGCATCCGGATGTCCATCAGCACCACGTCCGGAAGTAGCCGCCGGGACAGGTCGACCGCCTCCACACCGTCACCGGCCTCGCCGACGATGTCCAGGTCGTCCTCGGCGCCCAGCACCATCCGGAAGCCGGTACGCAGCAGCGGCTGGTCGTCGGCGAGCAGGACGCGTACCGGTCGGCCGGAGTCCTTGCCGTCACTCATGCCAGCACTCCGCTCCGCTCCGTGCCGCCATGAGGCTCATTCGCCCTGAGCTGGCCGATTCGCTCGCTCCGCTCACTCATGCCGGCACTCCGCACCGCTCGCCACCCTCGGTCATGCCGCCCCCTTGTCGATCGGCGCGCCCAGTTGCTCCATCGGCATCTTGGCGTACACCCGGTAGCCGCCGCCGGGGCGGGGCCCGGTGCGCAGGGTTCCACCGTAGAGGGCCATCCGTTCCCGCATGCCCACCAGGCCGTGTCCCAGCCGCCCGCTCTCCGGCGCCGGCCCGCGACCGGTGTCGGCGACCTCGACGATCAGCCAGTAGATCCCGAAGCTCAGCCGGACCTGTGCGGTGGCCGTGCCGGCGTGCTTGAGGGTGTTGGTCAGCGCCTCCTGCACGATCCGGAAGACGGTCAGCGCCACTCCGGGGTCCAGCGGGCCCGGTGTGCCGTCCACCCGCAGGGTCACCGGCAGTCCGGCCTCCCGGACCTGTTCCACCAGCGCCTCGATGCCGGCCAGCCCCGGTTGCGGGGAGAGTTCGGCGGCCGGTTCCGCGTCGGTACGCAGCACGTCCAGCAGTCGGCGCAGCTCACGCAGCGTGGTCCGGCTGGTCTCCTCGATGGTGCCCAGTGCACCGTCGGTGGCCGCCGGATCGCGGGACAGCACTCGGCGCGCTCCGGTGGCGAGTACCCCCATCACGCTGACGTGGTGCGCGACCACGTCGTGCAGTTCCCGGGCGATCCGTCGGCGCTCGTCGGCGACCGCCTGGTCGGCCAGCGACCGCTGGTTCTCCTCGGCGGCCCGGGCCCGCTCCTCCAGCGCCAGGATGGTGGCCCGTCGGGCGTGCACGGTACGCCCGACGAAGAAGCAGACCAGCGCCAGCAGCACCTGGGTGAAGACTAGGTACGCGGGGGACGGCTCGCTGAAGCCGGGTGGCGGCGGCTCGGCGAGGGCGACGGCCAGGCCCGGCCCCCAGACCGTCGCGGCGGCGAGCGCTGCCTGGCGGAGCGGCAGCAGTGCGGCGGTGGTGTAGGTGAGCAGGACGAACGTGGCACCGACGGTGATCGGTTGCAGGTCGACCAGGACCGACAGGGCGAAGGCGGTGACCGCCAGTCCCACCGCCGGCCAGGGGGCTACCCGGCGCAGCGCGATCGGGGCGGCGCAGAACACGCTCATCAGCATCGTCGCCGGCCATCCCCGGGCGCCCAGCTCGGGCGGTGCGGTGCCGGCGAGCACCGTCTCCACCGCGACGGCCGCCAGCGCGAGCAGCCCGTCCCGGACCAGCCACCTGCGCTGCCCGGGATCGAGCCGGAGGCGGCGCAGGTCAGCCCGGAACCGGCTGGTGGCCGGCCGCCCGGGGGCGTTGGTTGGGGTCATGCTGGCGACGCTAGCCGCTGTCTGACGCGACAGGTCATCGCCAGCGGCGAGCCTGTGCTCCTCCTTCAGGAGGAGGCTTGCTCCTCCCGCTCGGCGGCCCCACCCTGCCTCGGAGCCGGAGCCGGAGCCGGAGCCGGAGCCGGAGCCGGAGCCGGAGCCGGAGCCGGAGCCGGAGCCGGAGCCGGAGCCGGAGCCGACC
>NZ_BONW01000012.1 GCF_016862915.1 Plantactinospora endophytica
CCTCGGAGCCGGAGCCGGAGCCGGAGCCGGAGCCGGAGCCGGAGCCGGAGCCGGAGCCGGAGCCGGAGCCGGAGCCGGAGCCGGAGCCGACCGGGCGCCGGGCCGGGACGGTGGCGGGATCTGGACCGGGGCCGTCGGGTCGGCCGAGGCGGTCGGCTCGGGAAACGGCGGGGGAGTTCCACCGAAGGTCGGGCAGTGCGCCTGGTGGCTGCACCAGTCGCAGAGCCGGCTCGGCTTGGGCCGGAAGTCGCGGGCCCGGGTGGCCTGCTCGATGGCCCGCCAGAGCGCCAGCACCGTACGCTCGAACCGGACCAGTTCCTCGGCGTCGGGCGTGTAGTCGCACACCTCGGCGTCCTTCAGGTAGAGCAGGCGCAGCACCCTGGGCACCACGCCCCGGGTACGCCACAGCACCAGGGCGTAGAACTTGAGCTGGAACAACGCCCGAGCCTCGAACGCCTCGCGGGGCGCCCCGCCGGTCTTGTAGTCGACCACCCGCAGCGCGCCGTCCGGGGAGACGTCCAGCCGGTCGATGTAGCCCCGGATCAGCAACTGGTCGTCCACCACCGTGGACACCAGGCTCTCCCGCTCGGCCGGCTCCAGCCGGCGCGGATCCTCGACCGTGAAGTAGCCGTCGAGCAGGTCGCGGGCCGAGGCCAGGAACTCGACCGGGCCGGCAAGGTCGCCGGTGGTGAAGATCTCGGCCAGCTCCGCCTGCTCGGCCACCAGCCGGTCCCACTGCGGCGCCACCAGGTCGCCGGCGGCGGCCGGGGTCCGCTGCTCGGCCGGCAGGTCGAAGAGGCGCTCCAGCACCGCGTGCACCAGCGTGCCCCGGGCCTGTTCGAGGCTCGGACGCTCCGGCAACCGGTCGATGCTGCGGAACCGGTAGAGCAGGGGACAGGTCTTGAAGTCGGCCGCCCGCGACGGTGACAGCGAGGCGGTGACCTGCACCGAGGGTGTGCTTCCGGCCGGGCTCTCCGCCGGGCCACCCGGGGCTGTCTGCGATGTCACCGTCTCCGCCGTCATGTCCGGAAGGCTATGTCACGGGTACGACCGAACCCGGCCCACCCGCCCCGCCATGCGTACCCGTGCCGATCATCCGCGGCCGCCACGGCTGAACCGGCGGGTTCCACCGGGCGGGATGTTCCGTAGCATCGGACCGATGGAGGAAAACTCGCGACCGCGGCGCGGTACGCCCCGGCGGCCCGGCCTCACCATCGGTCGGGTCTTCGGCGTCCCGGTCTACCTCAACCCCTCCATGCTGCTGCTGGTGGCCCTGATCACCGTCATGTACGGCGAGTTCGTCCGGCAACAGCTCGAGTTGTCGCAGCTCACCGGCTATCTCGTCGGGCTCGGTTTCGTGGTCCTGCTGCTCGTCTCGGTGCTGCTGCACGAGCTGGGGCACGCGTTGACCGCCCGTCGGCACGGGATCGGCGTCCGGGGCATCACCCTCGAACTGCTCGGCGGCTACACCGAGATGGAGCGGGACGCGCCGAGCCCTCGGGTGGACCTGTTCGTCTCGCTGGCCGGTCCGGCGGTCTCCCTGGTGCTCGGGCTGGTGGGGGTCGGCGCCACGCTCGCCCTGCCGGACGGCACCCTGGCCAACCAGTTCGCCTTCCAACTCGCCGCCAGCAACGTGCTGGTCGCGCTCTTCAACATCCTGCCCGGACTGCCGCTGGACGGCGGTCGGGCGCTGCGGGCCGGGGTCTGGGCGCTCACCCGGGACCGGCACCTGGCCACCGAGGTGGCCGGCTGGTTCGGCCGGGGCGTCGCGATCGTGACCGCCGTGCTCTTCACCCTGCTGACCTGGCTGGGCGGGCTGCCGTGGCTGGGGCTGGCCCTGGTGCTGCTGGTCGCGTTCACCCTCTGGCAGGGTGCCGGCCAGACGATCCGGGCGGCCCGGATCAGCCGGCGGTTCCCGCTCATCGACCTGGCCCGGCTGGCCCGACCGGTCTTCTCGGTGCCCACCGGCACGCCGCTGGCCGAGGCGCAGCGTCGCGGTGCGGACGCCGGAGCGCCCGGCTCGGCGCTGGGCGTGGCGGACTCGTCCGGCCGGCTGGTGGCGCTGGTGGACCGGACCGCCGCCGAGGCCGTACCCGTGGAGCGCCGGCCCTGGGTGGCGGTGGACGCGGTGGCCCGGGGCGTGGACGGGGTGCCGAGCCTCGCCGTCGGGCTCGGCGGGGAGCAGGTGGTGAACGCCGTGCAGGCCCACCCGGGCGCGCAGTATCTGGTGACGTCAGGCGAAGATGTGGTCGGCGTTCTGCATATCGCCGACCTGGCGCAGCTCCTGGAGCCGAAACGGAAGATGACTCAGTGACCGCACAGCCCACCGCCGTTCCCGCCGCCCCGCCCGCACCGGTGCCGGCCCACCGAGGCCCGTTCCGCCCCGGTGACCGGGTCCAACTCACCGATCCGAAGGGGCGGATGCACACGATCACACTGGAACCCGGGCGGTCGTTCCACACCCATCGCGGCGCGCTCGAACACGACGCGTTGATCGGGTTGCCGGACGGAAGTGTGATCACCTCGACCGGTGGTACGGCCTACCTGGCGCTGCGCCCACTGCTCGCCGACTACGTCCTCTCCATGCCGCGCGGCGCCCAGGTGATCTATCCCAAGGACGCGGCCCAGATCGTCGCGATGGGGGACATCTTTCCGGGCGCCAAGGTGCTGGAGGCCGGCGTCGGTTCCGGCGCGTTGACCTGTTCGCTGCTCCGTGCCGTCGGCCCGGACGGCGAACTGCACTCGTACGAACTGCGCGAGGACTTTTCCGAAATCGCTCGCAGAAATGTGGAATCCTTCTTCGGTGGACCGCATCCGGCCTGGAATCTCCGGGTAGGCGACGTGGCAGACTGCCAGGAGTCTGGTTTCGACCGGATCATTCTTGACCTCCTCACCCCCTGGGAGGCGCTCGACATGGTCGAACGCGCACTGGTGCCGGGCGGGGTCTTCATCGGCTACGTCGCCACCACGCCGCAGCTCTCCGAGTTGGTCGAGGCGCTGCGCGAGCGCGGCGGGTTCACCGAGCCACGGGCCTGGGAGTCGCTGGTCCGGGACTGGCACGCGGACGGGCTCGCCGTACGCCCGGACCACCGCATGATCGCGCACACCGCCTTTCTCGTCTCCAGCCGCCGGCTGGCGCCCGGGGTCACCGCGCCGCCGCGCCGCCGCAAGCCGAGCAAGGGCGCCGAGGCGTACGCGCTGCGCCGGCAGGCCCAGGCACGGCAGGAGGCCGAGGCGACCGCCGGGAGGGCTGCGGAATGACCCTTTCCCGCCGGAGTCGACGCATCAGCGGGCGTGCCGAGCACGGCGAGGAGAACGAATGAGCGAGCGAAGCGAGCGGGTCGGCCAGCTCGGTGCGGATGTGCCTGATGGCGGCGCGGAGCGTAGTGGAGTGCCGGCATGAGTGACCGTGCCGGGGTGCCGGCATGAGCCGGCCGGCGTTCGGCGGGGGAGACCTGCCGGCCGTGTTCCCGGACTGGTCGCCGTACCAGGACCTGGAGTCGGCCGCCCGGGCGTACCTGCGCGATCCGGACGTCGCGATGGAGGCGCTGACCGGGGTGCTCAAGGGTGCCTCGGTGCTCGGCTTCACCCTGGAGCGCTTCGTCAACGAGGTGAACGGGGTCTGGCAGGAGGTCGCGATCTGCGACGGCAGCCGGCTGATCCTCTGGCACGGCGAGGACGTGCCGCCGGACGACGGGCCGGCCGGCTCGATGACGTCGTCGTTGCGGGTGGTGCCGGTCTCCACGGTCAGCGAGGTCGGCTGCCGCCGACGGTTGAGCCGTACCCCGACCGGCCAGATCCGGGTCGACAGCATCGACGTCTACCTGCTGCTCAGCTCGCTCGACGAGGGCGTGCCCGGCGACGAGGCGCACGTACCGCCCCGGCACGACGCGCTGCGGTTCGGCAAGACGCTCGACGACGGCGGTGCGGGGCAGATCGCCCGGTTGGAGGAGTTCGCCCGGCTGGTCGCCTCGGTCGTCGGCCGTCCGACCCTCTGAGCCGGCCGCTGCCGGAGTACGTCCCGGTCCCGCCCGCCGTGTCCCGGAAGCGGCCCGGCCAACCGGTTTTCGGGTTTCCCGGAATCCGTGTCCGGTCGCGCCGTCTTCCGCTGGCGGATTCCGGGAATCGCGCACCGCACGCCGGATCCGTCCGGTGGTCGGCCGCGACGTCTGGCGGCGCCGCGAGGCTGCTCGTGCGTGGCTCGGGTAGGTGCCGCGAGCGGGCCGGCCGCAGGCACGGAGTTCCTGGTCAGACGGGCTTTGTGGGGTGCCGGTGCGGGGTCGGTGCCGCCGCCTGGCGCGGGCGCGGGAAGCCCGTCCGGCACGCCGCGACGGTACCCGGATCCGGCGGCGCCGGCCCGTCCGGTCGTTGACGAAGTGATCAAGGTTCGGCGACGAGGGTGTTGCGTGGAACCGAATCAGCGTCATAGCGGTTAGTGTTAGGGCAGAACGTTCAAGCCCCCGGGGAGGTGGGACGTGGCACGCAGCGACGACGCGGACTCGCGCGCCGCACGGTGGGAGAAGGAGGCCCACGATCTCTCCACCCAGGTCGCGTTTCTTCAAGAGGAACTCGCTCTGGTGCGGCGCAAGTTGACCGAAAGCCCTCGACACGTCCGGCAGCTTGAGGAACGGCTGGCGGCGACACAGGCGCAGCTGGCTCGACTCACGGAGAACAACGAGCGGCTCGTGAACACCCTCAAGGAGGCACGCGCCCAGATCGTCACCCTCAAGGAAGAGATTGACCGGCTGGCGCAACCGCCCAGCGGTTATGGTGTCTTCCTGGCTCGGCACGACGACGGTACGGTCGACGTCTTCACCGGCGGCCGCAAGCTCCGGGTGGCGGTGTCACCCTCGCTCGACGTCGCGGAGCTGCGGCGTGGGCAGGAGGTCCTGCTCAACGACGCGCTCAACATCGTCGACGCGTTCGGCTACGAGCGGGTCGGCGAGGTCGTCATGCTCAAGGAGGTGCTGGACAGCCCCTCCGGCGGCGCGGGCGACCGGGCGCTGGTGATCTCCCATGCCGACGAGGAGCGGATCGTCCACCTCGCGGAGACCCTGATCGGCGCGCCGTTGCGGGCCGGTGACTCGCTCATGATCGAGCCCCGCTCGGCGTACGCGTACGAGCGGATCCCGAAGAGCGAGGTCGAGGAGCTGGTCCTGGAGGAGGTGCCGGACGTCGACTACGGCGACATCGGTGGCCTACAGGCCCAGATCGAGCAGATCCGGGACGCCGTCGAGTTGCCGTTCCTGCACGCCGACCTCTTCCGCGAGCACCAGCTCCGGCCGCCGAAGGGCATCCTGCTCTACGGTCCGCCCGGGTGCGGCAAGACGCTGATCGCCAAGGCGGTGGCCAACTCGCTGGCCAAGAAGATCGCCGAGCGGCGGGGCGAGGAGAAGCACACCAGCTTCTTCCTCAACATCAAGGGCCCGGAACTGCTCAACAAGTACGTCGGCGAGACCGAGCGGCACATCCGGCTGATCTTCCAGCGGGCTCGGGAGAAGGCCGGTGAGGGCACTCCGGTCATCGTGTTCTTCGACGAGATGGACTCGGTGTTCCGAACCCGGGGCTCCGGGGTCTCCTCCGACGTGGAGAACACCATCGTTCCGCAGTTGCTGAGCGAGATCGACGGTGTCGAGGGCCTGGAGAACGTGATCGTGATCGGTGCCTCCAACCGGGAGGACATGATCGACCCGGCGATCCTCCGCCCCGGCCGACTCGACGTGAAGATCAAGATCGAGCGGCCGGACGCCGAGGCGGCCCGGGACATCTTCTCCAAGTACATCCTCACCGGCCTGCCGCTGCACGCGGACGACCTGATCGAGCACGGCAACGACCCGCAGTCGACGGTCGCGGCCATGATCGAGGCGGTCGTGCTGCGGATGTACTCGGAGACCGAGGAGAACCGCTTCCTCGAGGTCACCTACGCCAACGGGGACAAGGAAGTCCTCTACTTCAAGGACTTCAACTCCGGTGCGATGATCCAGAACATCGTCGACCGGGGCAAGAAGATGGCGATCAAGGAGTTCCTCTCCTCCGGGCGCAAGGGGCTGCGGTTGCAGCACCTGCTCGACGCCTGCGTCGACGAGTTCCGGGAGAACGAGGACCTGCCCAACACCACGAATCCCGACGACTGGGCCCGGATCTCCGGCAAGAAGGGGGAGCGGATCGTCTACATCCGTACCCTCGTCTCCGGTGGCAAGGGCGCGGAGGCCGGCCGGTCCATCGAGACCGCGAGCAACACCGGTCAATACCTGTAACCTGCGACGGCATCTGTGGGCGCCGCGATCGCGGCGCCCACAGTGCTGTGCGGGCCGACACCGCACGCTCGGAATTACCGACACCGAATCGGGCGAAGGGGCGATGAAGGCGTACCGTGGCCGTGTCGACACGCCGGGCGAACAATCCGGCGACGGCGCGGACTAGGCTCAACACATGGGTAAGCGGAGCGAGGCGGCGGCATGAGCGAGCGTAGCGAGCGAATCATCAGGCTCAGGGTGGTTGTGCCTCATGGCGGCGCCGAGCGGAGCGAGGCGGCGGCATGAGTGTTCGGCGGATCATGGGCACCGAGGTGGAGTACGGCATCTCCGTGCCGGGCCAGGCCGGAGCCAACCCGATGGTGACCTCGTCGCAGGTGGTGAACGCCTACGGCGCCCGTCCGGAGCTGGCTCGGGGTGGTCGGGCCCGCTGGGACTACGAGGAGGAGTCCCCGCTGCGGGACGCCCGGGGTTTCACCTACTCCGGTGCCGCGTACGACCCGGCGGAGGCGCTGGCCGACGAGGACCTCGGGCTGGCCAACGTGATACTGACCAACGGTGCCCGGCTCTACGTCGACCACGCCCACCCGGAGTACTCGACTCCCGAGGTGACCAACCCGCTGGACCTGGTCCGCTGGGACAAGGCCGGCGAGCGGGTGATGGCCGAGGCGTCCCGACGGGCCGCCACCATCCCGGGCACCCACCCGATCCACCTCTACAAGAACAACACCGACAACAAGGGTGCCAGCTACGGCTCGCACGAGAACTACCTGATGCGCCGGCAGACCCCGTTCGCCGACATCGTCGCCTACCTCACGCCGTTCTTCGTGACCCGGCAGATCGTCTGCGGCGCCGGGCGGGTCGGTATCGGGCAGGACGGTTCGCAGCCCGGCTTCCAGATCTCCCAGCGGGCCGACTTCTTCGAGGTCGAGGTCGGCCTGGAGACGACCCTGAAGCGGCCGATCATCAACACCCGGGACGAGCCGCACGCGGACGCCGACAAATACCGCCGCCTGCACGTCATCATCGGCGACGCCAACCTGTCGGAGATCTCCACCTACCTCAAGGTGGGTACCACCGCGCTGGTGCTCACGATGATCGAGGAGAAGGCGCTCACCCCGGACCTGGCCATCGCCGACCCGGTGGGCGAGCTGAAGGCAGTCAGCCACGACCCGTCGCTGACGCATCGGATCCGGCTGCGCGACGGCCGCCGGCTGACCGCGCTCGACCTCCAGTGGGCGTACTTCGAGCGGATCCGTTCCTTTGTGGACGAGCGGTACGGCGACGACCTCGACCACGACACCGCCGACGTGCTCGAACGCTGGGAGGGCGTACTCGACCGGCTGGGCCGGGACCCGATGCTCTGTGCCGGTGAGCTGGACTGGGTGGCGAAGCTGCGGCTGCTGGAGGGCTACCGGGAGCGGGAGAAGCTCGGCTGGGCCTCGCACAAGCTGCAACTGGTGGACCTGCAGTATTCCGACGTACGCCCGGAAAAGGGCCTCTACCACCGGCTGGTGAGCCGGGGCTCGATGGCGACGCTGCTGCCCGAGGAGCTGACCCGCTCGGCGATGACCGAGCCGCCGGAGGACACCCGCGCCTACTTCCGGGGCCGCTGCCTCGCCCAGTACGCCTCGGAGGTGGTGGCGGCGAGCTGGGACTCGGTCATCTTCGACGTCGGCCGGGAGTCGTTGGTGCGGGTGCCGATGATGGAGCCCGAGCGGGGTACCCGCAAGCACGTCGGGGCGCTGTTCGACCGGTGCGCGAGCGCCAAGGACCTGCTGGAGACGATCACCGGTGGCTGACGCCGGTCCGCACGCCGCCGGCAGCGGCGGTGCCGGAGGATTCGTCGTCCATCCGAGGTAAGTTTTCCCCAGGCGATCGTGGAGGAGGCAGCAGATATGGCTACCCGTGACACCGGCGGTCAGTCGCAGTCCGGCAAGGCACGCCGGGACGAGGAGGTCGACGAGGTCGCGACCGAGGCGAACCCGGAGGTCGCCGAGCGGCACGCGGAGATCACCGAGGACGTCGACGACCTGCTGGACGAGATCGACTCGGTACTCGAGGAGAACGCCGAGGAGTTCGTCCGGGGCTACGTCCAGAAGGGCGGACAGTAGCCGTACCCCGACCGGGTCGTGCGTGGGTCCGCCCACGCCGAACCGGGCGCGGTGCGAGGTGGTGGGCCGCGACGACCGCACCGGCACGGCGGTGGCCGGGCGGTGCGCCGCCGCGACACGCCGGAGCCGGAACGGCGCCGGGAGTGGCGCAACACGACGACGACGATCATCGCACCGGGGAGATCCGGGGGATACTCTGCTTCAACCGCAACGGTGGCCTCGCCCGGTTCCCGCGCTGACGCGGGGGATCCGGGCGACGTGATGAGACAGGCTGAGAGGGAGCACGTGGCAGCGGCTTTTGATCCATCCGGGCGTCTACCAGACGTGTTCCTCAACGTGGGGACATCGTCGTTCACGCAGTTCCTGAGCACGGCGGCCCCCGACCTGCTGCCCGGTCGCCGGCCGCTGCCGCCCGGGTCCGCCAGCGCCCTCGCCCCGCACGCCACCACCATCGTCGCGCTGACCACCGCCGACGGGGTGGTGATGGCCGGCGACCGGCGCGGGACCATGGGCAACCTGATCTCCAGCCGCGACATCCGCAAGGTGCACCCGGCCGACGAGTACTCGCTGGTCGGCTTCGCCGGCACGGCGGGGATCGCGCTGGAGATGGTGCGGTTGTTCCAGGTGGAGCTGGAGCACTACGAGAAGATCGAGGGAGCGATGCTCTCCCTCGACGGTAAGGCCAACCGGCTGGCCGCGATGATCCGGGGCAACCTCGGCGCGGCGATGCAGGGGCTCGCGGTCATCCCACTCTTCGCCGGCTTCGACCTGGCCGCCACCGACCCGGCCCGGGCCGGCCGGATCTTCAGCTTCGACGTGGCCGGCGGTCCGTACGAGGAGACCGGCTACGACGGCATCGGCTCGGGTTCGCTGTTCGCGAAGGCGGCCCTGAAGAAGCGGTACCGCCCCGGGCTGAGCGCCGACGAGGCCATCCGGATCGCCGTCGAGGCCCTCTACGACGCCGCCGACGACGACAGCGCCACCGGCGGTCCCGACCTGAGCCGCCGGATCTACCCGGTGGTGATGACGGCGACCGCGGAGGGCACCAACCGGCTTCCCGACGCCGAGGCGGCTGCCGTCGCCGAAGCGGTGGTCGCCGCCCGGATGGAGAACCCGGGCGGCTGACCCGCCCCGCAGCACCGCCAACCCGCCGTCGCCAGCAGAACCGGTTAGGAGAACCGCCGCCGTGGCCATGCAGTTCTACGCCTCACCCGAGCAGATCATGCGCGACCGCTCGGAGCTGGCCCGCAAGGGCATCGCGCGCGGCCGGAGCGCCGTGACGCTCAGCTACGAGGGCGGGGTGCTCTTCGTGGCGGAGAACCTCTCCAGCGCCCTGCACAAGGTCAGCGAGATCTACGACCGGATCGCCTTCGCGGCGGTCGGCCGCTACAACGAGTTCGAGAACCTGCGCCGCGCAGGGGTCCGGATGGCCGACACGATCGGGCTCAGCTTCGACCGGCGGGACGTCACCGGCCGGGCGCTGGCGAACGCGTACGCCCAGACGTTGGGGGCGATCTTCACCGAGCAGTCCAAGCCGTTCGAGGTGGAGATCTGCGTCGCCGAGGTGGGCAGCACCCCGGAGGCGGACGAGCTCTACCGGATCACCTACGACGGTTCGGTCAACGACGAGCCCGGCCGGATGGCGATGGGCGGTCAGGCGGAAGCGGTCACCGGGGCACTGCGCGAGGAGCACCGGCTCGACATGTCGCTCAACGACGCGGTCCGGCTGGCCGTACGGGCACTGGGCAGCGTCGGTGGCGAGGGTGGTGCGCCCCGGACCATCGCGGCCAGCCAGCTCGAGGTGGCGATCCTGGACCGGCGGCGGGTCGGGCGTACCTTCCGCCGGATCACCGGTGCCGCCCTGGTCACGCTGCTCAACGGTGCGCCGGCCACGGCCGACGGCGGCGAGGCGGCCCCGGCCGACCCGAAGCCCCCGGCTCCGGGTCCGGACAAGCCGGCCGAGTCCGCCGGCTCGGCGGACCTGGAGGGCAAGGAGAAGCCGACCGGCGGCGGCAAGTCCGGCAACGGCAAGGACAAGCCGAAGTAACCGCGGCCAGTCCGGGGAGGGCTCCGACTGCCGCGCCTGGCGAGACGGGTCGATCTGGGCGAGATGGTCGGGGGACCGCTCCGGTTGTCGCGCCTGGCGAGACGGGTCGATCTGGGTGGGATGGTCGGGGGACCGCTCCGGTTGTCGCGCCTGGGGAGATGGGGCGGTCACCTGCCTTGGGTGCGTCCTGCTTTCCGAGCCGCTACCGCGAGCCGGTCGGGAGCCGGAAGTCGGGGGAGCGGCCCGGGGCGGGGATGCCGGGACCGGAGGTCAGGGTGCCGTCCGGTTGTAGTGCGTCGACGAGCATCGCGTGCCAGTCCGCCATCGGTGGCAGTCCGGCCCTGGCCCACCCGGCGTGGCCCAGCACGCTGTAGCCGGGCCGGCGGGCCGGACGGGGGAACCGGTCGCTGCTGGTGGGGCGGATCCGGTCCGGATCGAGCCCGGCCCGGGCGAACACGGCGCGGGCCAGGCCGTACCAGGTGGTCTGGCCGGCGGCGGTGCCGTGGTAGATCCCGGCCGGGGCGGTGCCGGCGAGCGCGGCGGCACCGAGGTCGGCCAGCCGCTCGGCGAGCGCGTACGACCACGTCGGCTGTCCGAGTTGGTCGTCCACCACGTCCAGGTGCGGGCGGTCGGCGGCCAGCCGGAGCATGGTGGCGACGAAGTTGGGGCCGTGTGCGCCGTACAGCCACGCGGTGCGTACCAGGTAGCCGGTCTCCGGGAGCAGTCGGGCCACGGCGAGGTCCCCGACCAGCTTGCTGCGCCCGTACGCGTTGACCGGGGCGGTCGGGGCGTCCTCGGGATAGGGCCGGTCGGCGTCGCCCGGGAAGACGTAGTCGGTCGAGACGTGCAGCAGCCGTGCACCGGCCTCGGCACAGGCGTCGGCGAGGTTCGCCACCCCGGTGCCGTTCACCGCCGTGGCGGCCGCCTCCTGCTGCTCCGCCCCGTCCACATCGGTCCACGCGGCGGCGTTCACCACGATCCGGTGGCCGCGTACCGCCGCCCGGACGGCGGCCGGCTCGGTCAGGTCGAGGTCGGCCCGGGTGGCGCCGGTGACCTGCCCGGCGTACCGGGCGGAGAGCACGGTCACCAGGTCCCGGCCGAGCATCCCGCCGGCCCCGGTGACCAGCCAGGTCGGCTGCTCGGTGGAGCACGGCTCGGTGGGCTGCGGGGCGGTCACGGAAGCACCGTCCCGGGTCGCCCGGTCTGTTCGGCGCGCAGTCGTGTCTTCAGCGGCTCCCACCAGGCGCGGTTCTCCCGGTACCAGGTGACCGTCTCGGCGAGCCCACGGTCCAGGCCGATCCTGGGCGCGTACCCGAGTTCTTCGCTGATCTTGGTGATGTCGAGCGAGTAGCGGCGGTCGTGCCCCGGCCGGTCGGCGACCGGGGTGACCCGGTCCCAGCCGGCGCCGCAGGCGGCGAGCAACCTGGTGGTCAGCTCGCGGTTGGTCAGCTCGGTGCCGCCGCCGATGTGGTAGACCTCGCCCGGTCGCCCCTTGTCCTGCACCAGGGCGATCCCGACGCAGTGGTCGTGCACGTGCAACCAGTCCCGGACGTTGCCGCCGTCGCCGTAGAGCGGCACGGTGCCGCCGTCGAGCAGGTTGGTGACGAAGAGCGGGATCACCTTCTCCGGGAACTGGTACGGACCGTAGTTGTTGGAGCAGCGGGTCAGCACCACGTCCATCCCGTAGGTGCGGTGGTAGGCCAGCGCGAGCAGATCGGAGCCGGCCTTCGCCGCCGAGTACGGCGAGTTCGGCGCCAGCGGCGTCGCCTCGGTCCAGGAACCCTCCTCGATCGAGCCGTAGACCTCGTCCGTGGAGACGTGCACGAACCGGCCGGTCCGGTGCCGCAGCGCCGCCTCCAGCAGGGTCTGCGTGCCGAGCACGTTGGTGGTGACGAACGGCGCCGCCTCGTGGATGGAGCGGTCGACGTGGGACTCGGCGGCGAAGTGCACGATCACGTCGTGCCCGGGGGTCACCTCGTCGACCACGGCCGGGTCGCAGATGTCGCCGACCACCACCCGGAGCCGGGGATCGTCGCGTACCGGGTCGAGGTTGGCCAGGTTGCCGGAGTAGGTGAGCTTGTCCAGCACCGTGACGGCGCTCGGCGCGAGCCGGGGACCGGTGCCGGTCAGCAACATGCGTACGTATTCAGAACCGATAAATCCGGCTCCACCGGTCACCAGGATCCTCATGATTCGGGAAGTTTACGCGCCGGCCGGTATCAGCGGAGTATCGAAGCTGTCGGGGAATTGACTTTCGCACGCGCCGACCCCCGGTAACCTGCGCGAATGCGCGGAATCCTGCTGGCGGGCGGTACCGGATCGCGGCTGTGGCCGATCACCCAGGCCGTCTCGAAACAGCTCATGCCGATTTTCGACAAACCGATGGTCTATTACCCGCTGTCCACGTTGGTCATGGCGGGAATACGGGAAATTCTCATCATCACCACGCCCGGCGATCAGGCGCAGTTTCGGCAACTGCTGGGTGACGGCTCCCAGTGGGGCCTCCGGCTGGCGTACGTCGCACAGCCGAGCCCGGACGGAATTGCCCAGGCATTCCTGCTCGGCGAGGAGTTCCTGGCCGGTGATTCGGTCGCGCTGATCCTCGGCGACAACATCTTCTACGGCGCTGGCCTCGGCCGGAGCCTGGCCCGCAACGGCGACCCGGACGGCGGTCGGATCTTCGCCTATCCGGTGGCGAACTGCGAGGGTTACGGAATTGTCGAGTTCGACTCCGACGGGCGGGCGTTGTCGATCGAGGAGAAGCCGGAGAAACCCAAGTCGCGGTACGCGGTCCCGGGCCTCTACTTCTACGCCAACGACGTGGTGGAGATCGCGAAGAGGCTGACCCCGAGCGAGCGGGGCGAGCTGGAGATCACCGCCGTCAACCAGACCTACCTGGAGGCGGGCCGGCTCCAGGTCACCGCGCTGGACCGGGGTACCGCCTGGCTGGACACCGGCACCTTCACCTCGCTGGTCCAGGCCGGCGAGTTCGTCCGGGTGATCGAGGAGCGGCAGGGCCTCAAGGTGGGCTGCATCGAGGAGGTGGTCTGGCGCAGTGGGCTGATCTCCGACGAGCAGCTCCGCGAGCTGGCCGGGCCGCTGTGTCGGAGCGGCTACGGCGAGTACCTCTTCGGCATCCTGGAGGATCCCGGCCGGTGACCGGCCCGGCCCGGCCGCCCGGCGGAGCTCCCGGACGAGCCGCGACCCGGGTTCCCGCACAACGCGACGGCCCGACAGTGACCAACCCGGGCCTCGGGCGACTAATCTCCAAGCATGGAGCGGCGAATCTTCGGCCTTGAAACCGAGTACGGTGTCACCTGCACCTACCGCGGCCAACGGCGGCTGTCCCCGGACGAGGTCGCCCGTTACCTCTTCCGCCGGGTGGTTTCCTGGGGACGCTCGAGCAACGTGTTCCTGCGCAACGGCGCCCGGCTCTATCTCGACGTCGGCTCCCACCCGGAGTACGCCACCCCGGAGTGCGACTCGGTCTCCGACCTGGTCGCGCACGACCGGGCCGGTGAGCGGATCTTGGAGGGCCTGCTGGTCGACGCCGAGAAGCGACTGCACGACGAGGGCATCGCGGGCGAGATCTACCTGTTCAAGAACAACACCGACTCGGCCGGCAACTCGTACGGCTGCCACGAGAACTACCTGGTGTCCCGGCACGGCGAGTTCGGCCGGCTGGCCGACGTGCTGATCCCGTTCCTGGTGACCAGGCAGCTCATCTGCGGGGCGGGCAAGGTGTTGCAGACCCCGCGCGGTGCCGTCTACTGCCTGTCCCAGCGGGCCGAGCACATCTGGGAGGGCGTCTCCTCGGCGACCACCCGGAGCCGGCCGATCATCAACACCCGGGACGAGCCGCACGCCGACGCCGAGCGGTACCGGCGGCTGCACGTGATCGTCGGCGACTCGAACATGAACGAGGTCACCACCCTGCTCAAGGTGGGCAGCGCCGACATCGTGCTGCGGATGATCGAGGCCGGGGTGGTGATGCGCGACCTGTCGCTGGAGAACCCGATCCGGGCGATCCGGGAGGTGTCGCACGACATCACCGGGCGGCGGAAGGTCCGGCTGGCCTCGAACAAGGAGATCAGCGCGCTGGAGATCCAGCAGGAGTACCTGGCCAAGGCGACCGAGTTCGTCGAGCGGCGGGGCGGGGACCAGACCGCGAAGCGGGTGGTCGAGCTCTGGGGCCGGGTGCTGAACGCGGTGGAGAGCGGCAACCTGGACCCGGTCTCCCGGGAGATCGACTGGGTGACCAAGCTCCAGCTCATCGAGCGGTACCAGCGCAAGAACGACCTGCCGCTGTCGCACCCCCGGATCGCCCAGATGGACCTGGCGTACCACGACCTGCGCCGGGGACGCGGCCTCTACGGGCTGCTGGAGCGGCGCAAGCAGGTGGACCGGATCGCCACCGACCCGGAGATTTTCGAGGCGAAGGAGACCCCGCCGCAGACCACCCGGGCCCGGCTGCGCGGCGAGTTCATCCGGCACGCCCAGGAGAAGCGCCGGGACTTCACCGTCGACTGGGTGCACCTGAAGCTGAACGACCAGGCCCAGCGCACGGTGCTCTGCAAGGACCCGTTCCGGGCGTACGACGAGCGGGTCGAGCGGTTGATCGCCAGCATGTGAGGCGGCATTCCGGCGGGGGCGCCGATCACCGGATGAACATTCGTTAGGCTGACCCCCGCTATGACGCATCCAGACGGTCGGAACGACGACGACGAGCACCGCCGCCCCGAGCTGATCCGGCAGAACCGGGTCGAGCGGCGGCGGGCGAAGATCCGGGAGGAGATCGAGCGCAACCGCCGGGGTGAGTACAGCGTGCCCACCTGGGTGCTCACGCTCGCGCTCGTCCTGGTCGTCGGCGGCTGGCTGGCGCTGGTCTTCCTGAGCTGACCCGACGCTCGTCCTGCGCTGACGCTCGTCCTGCTCTGAGTTCTTCCCGTACTGACGTTCGTCGTGGCGGACGTGCGTCGCGGGCCGTGTCGACGCCGCCCCGACCAGAGCTAGCGGCCGACTCTCCCAGATCGCTCTGGCGGGCGCCGTCCGACCAGATACGGACCGTGCGCCGGGGCCTGCGGCGCGGGCCCGGGGTCAGCGCAGGCTGGCGGCGTGCCGGCCGGCGGCGGCGGCGGTGAGGAAGTAGGCGTGCTCCTCGGCCAGCCCCCGGCCCATCGTCGAGAGCGGCACCGGAGTGGCCCGCAGCGCCTCGTCCAGCCCGTGCACCGGCACCCGGACGATCCGGTGCCGCCGGGCCAGCCGGGCCAGCGCGGGCTCGACCAGCGCCGCCAGCTCCGACGGCAGCTCGGCCGGCAGCACCAGGTCGGCGGCGGCCAGCGCGACCCGGCCGTACGCGGTGACGCTGTGGTGGGACAGCCCCCGGTGCCGTTCCCGCGCGTCGGCGCCGGAGATCCGCAGCGAGCCGACCGGCCGACCGCCGAGGGCGGCGACCGCGTTGACCGCCTCGCCGACCGCCACCCCGGAGAAACCCCATCGGGTACCGGTGCCGAGGTTGCCCGGCCCCTGCGCCACGATCGCCACGTCGGCCCCGAGCACGTGCCGGGCGGCCAGCAGCCCGCTGTGCAGGTTGGTGGCCTCCAGGTCGCCGCCGAACGCCTGCCCGACGGTGACCGTGCCGGCGAGTGCGCCGCGCAGCCCGGCCAGGCTCCGGGAGAACCAGGCCGGCAGCGCCCCGCCGTCGGTCATCAGGTACGCGATCCGGGCGTCGGGCGCGTCGGCCCGGACCCCGGCGACGATCGCCGGCAGCGCGGAGTGCAGGTCGGCGGTGACCACCGGCAGCCCGTCGAGGTCGTCGGCGTCGACCAGGGCCGCCCGGTGCGGGGACGCCTCCTCGTCGACGCCGAGCAGGATCGGTTGCAGCGGGGTGTAGCGGGCCTTGACCAGATGCCCGGCGTCGCGGGTGTCGACCGTCTCCGGCGGGTCCGGCGGCAGCCGGTCCGGCAGCGCCACCACCAGCGCGTACCCGCCGGTGCCGAGTCCCATCAGCAGCGCGCCGACGTTGAGCAGTACCCGGTCGCCGGGCTCGGGGGTGCCGACGAGTTCCGGGTACGCCAGTGCGCGTACCGGCGTGCCGTCGGACTGCCGGACGTCGAGTTCGACGGCACCGTGCCAGCTCCGCCGGACCGCCGTGACCGTGCCGGACCGCCATCGCACCATGGCCGGCAGGGTAACCGGCTAGGGCCGACCGGTCCGGGTCGGGTCGAGGAAGACGTACCGGACGTGCGGGAAGCGGGCGACCAGCCGGCGTTCGGCCTCCTCGGCGCCGGCCTCGATGTCCGCCCCGGTCGCCTCGTCCCGGAAGTCGACCTTGGCCGCCACCAGGATGTCGTCCGGACCGAGGTGCATGGTGAGCAGGGTGTCGACCCGGTCCACCGTCGGCAGCGCGGAGAGTTCCCGGTGGATCTCGTCGTGCATCGGCGGCGGTACCGCCCGGCCGACCAGCAGCGAGATGTTGCTCCGGGCCAGCGTGGTGGCGACCACCAGCAGCAGTACCCCGATCACGATCGAGGCCAGCCCGTCCCAGACCTCGCTGCCGGTGAACTGGGACAGCCCGAGGCCGGCGGCGGCGATCGAGATCCCGACCAGTGCGGCGCTGTCCTCCAGGAAGACCGCCTTGACGGTGGTGTCGGCGGTGCCGCGCAGGAAACGGGCCGGACTGATGCCGCGCTCCCGGGACGCCCGCCGGATCTGCCGGACCGCCCGGGCCAGCGACACCGTCTCGATCAGGAACGAGATCGCCAGCACGAGATAGGAGACCAGGAACTCCCCGGTGTGCTCGCCACCACGTACCGTGTTGACGCCGTGCGTGATGGAGAAGCCGGCGCCGACCACGAAGGTGAAGATCGCGGCGATGAACGCCCAGACGTAGCTCTCCTTGCCGTACCCGAACGGGTGCTCGACGTCGGCGGGCCGGGAGCCCCGGCGCAGCGCGGTGAAGAGCAGCACCTCGGTGGTGGTGTCGGCGACCGAGTGGGCGCCCTCGGAGAGCATCGCGGCGGAGCCGGAGATGAGCCCGGCGGCCACCTTGGCCACCGCGATCGCCAGGTTGGCCACCCCGGCGACCACGACGGTGAGGAGGCTTTCCGAGGTGCCGCCGCGTTCGGCCATACCGCCAGCCTAGGAGGCCGCCGGGGGCCGGCGGCGGCGGACCGCCCGGCCCGGGGTGCTGCGGGTACCCGGTTCGTGATCCGACACTGCTAGCGTCTGTGTCGTGTCGCGGACCCGTACCGAACGCCTGGTCAACCTGGTGATCTGTTTGCTGTCCACCCGACGGTTCCTGACCGCCGCGCAGATCGCCGCGACCGTGCCGGGCTATGAGCATGATCCGGACGACCCACGTGACCACGAGGCGTTCCAGCGCAAGTTCGAGCGGGACAAGGCCGAGCTGCGTGAACTGGGCGTGCCGCTGGAGACCGGCACGGCCAGCGCCTTCGACGCCGAGCCGGGCTACCGGATCGCACACCGCGAGTACGCGCTGCCGGACATCCCGCTGGAGCCGGACGAGGCGGCGGCGGTGGGCATCGCCGCCCGGCTCTGGCGGCACGCCGGGCTGGCCCAGGCGGCCTCCTCCGGGCTGGCCAAGTTGCGGGCCGCCGGGGTCGACGTCGATCCGCAGGCCACCCTCGGGATGGAGCCGGTGGTCACCGTCGACCCGGCGTTCGCGCCGCTGACCGCGGCGGCCCGGGATCGGCGTACGGTCGCCTTCGACTACCGGGTACCGGACGGCGACGCCCCGACCAGCCGCCGCCTGCAACCGTGGGGCGTGGTCTGCTGGCGCGCCCGGTGGTACGTCGTCGGCCACGACCTCGACCGGGACGCCGCCCGCTGTTTCCGGCTCTCCCGGATCGTCGGCGGGGCCGTCCGGCTGCTCGGCAAGCCCGGCGCGTTCACCCCGCCGGTCGGCGTCGACCTGATCAGCCACGTCGCCCGGTTCTCCGGTCCGGTGGAGCGTTCCGGCCGGGCTACCGTGCTGGCCCGTTCGGGGCGGGCCGCCGGACTGCGCCGATGGGCCCACGAGGTGACCAGCGGGCCGGACGGCGACCGCCTGGTCCTGCCGTACGCGGACGCCGAGTCGCTGGCCGGTAGGCTCGTCGGCTACGGTCCCGATGTCCGGGTGCTCGACCCGCCGGAGGTCCGTGACGCCGTCATCCAGCGGCTCAAGGAGATCACCGCCCGGCACGACGAACTGGCCGCCGCCCGGACGTCGGGGTAACGCGGAGCGGACCGGGCGCGGGGGCGCCCGGGAACTGACCAGAGGGGGGAGCCGGCGTGACTCGTCCGGCGCAACGGTCCGGCGGCGCTGCGCGGACCTCGGCCGACCGGCTGGCCCGGCTGCTTAACCTGGTGCCTTACCTGTTGGCCAGGCCGGGGATCGAGCTGTCCGAGGCGGCGGCCGACCTCGGGGTGACCGAGCGGCAGCTCCGCGAGGACTTGGAACTGCTCTGGGTGTGCGGGCTGCCCGGGTACGGGCCGGGCGATCTGATCGACATGGCGTTCGACGGCGACCGGGTCACCATCACCTACGACGCGGGGATCGACCGCCCGCTGCGGCTCACCCCGGACGAGGCGATGGCGCTGGTGGTCGCGCTGCGGATGCTCGCCGAGACGCCGGGGATGGCCAACCGGGACGCGATCGAGCGGGCCCTCGCCAAGATCGAGAACGCGGCCGGCGAACTCGCCGACGCCCCGGTCGCGGTCCGGATGCCCGGGGACAGCGACCGGGTGGCGGCGTTGCGCGGGGCGGTGCAGCGGGGCCGGGCACTCCGGATCACCTACTACGCCGCGACCCGGGACGAGACGACCGAACGCACTGTCGACCCGATCCGGGTGCTGATGGTCGGCGGGCTGGCCTACCTCGAGGCCTGGTGCCGGCGGGCGGAGTCGATGCGGCTGTTCCGGGCCGACCGGATCGACGCCATGGTCGAACTCGACGAGCCGGCGGCGCCACCACCGCAGGCGCGGCTGCACGACGTGAGCGCCGGCATCTTCCGCCCCGACCAGGACCTGCCGCTGGTGACGCTGCGGGTCGGTCGGTCCAGCCGGTGGATCACCGAGTACTACCCGTGCGAGCGGGTCGAGCCGGATCCCGGCGACGCTGCCGGGGACACCGGCCGGGAGTGGCTGGTCGCGTTGCGGGTCACCGACCTGGGCTGGGCCCGCCGGTTCGTGCTCGGGCTCGGACCGGACGTCACCGTGGTCGCCCCGCCGGAACTCGCCGAACAGGTACGCGACCGGGCCGCCGCCGCCCTCGACGCGTACGCCAACCTGCCGCCGGACGGCGCACCGGAGCCGGGCGCCCCGCGCTCCGGCGCCGAACTGGTCGGGGGCGCCGGTCCGGCGACTCCGACCGGAAGCCACTAGGCTGACCGACGTGGTGAAGTGGATCGTGCTCGCGGCCGTCCTGTTCGGGCTGCTGGTGCTCGGGCTGGCCGTCCGCCGGGTGCTGACCCGGCTGCCACGGCTGCAACGGGCCGCCCTGGCCCTACAGGACCGCCAGCAGCAGGCCGAAGACCTCCAACGGGTGGCGCTGACCGTGCAGGACCGGGCCGAGGCCATGCAGCAGCAGGTCGAGACGCTTCAACAGCGGCTCGTGCTGATCCGCACCAAACGCGGCGGCGACGACTAGCCTGTCGGGCCGGCGGCGACGAGTGACCCCTGGCGCGGCGGCACAGAACAGCCCTGGTCAGGCCCGTTGACCGCATGGTTGACGGACGTCCCGCGTTGGTCAAGACTTCACCCGCTGGCCGGAAAGTCACCAGCCTGGCGGGTGGCACTCCTACCCGACGCACGTACGATGGGCCAGGACACACCCCTTTGCTGGACAAAACATCGAACTGGAGCTTCCATGGGCGCGCTCAAGCCGTGGCACATCTTCGTACTCGTGGCTGTGCTGGTCCTGCTGTTCGGCGCGAAGCGCCTTCCGGACGCGGCCCGCTCGCTCGGTCGCTCGCTGCGGATCATCAAGGCCGAGACCAAGAGCCTCTCCGAGGACGACAAGGACCTGGCCGAGAAGGCCGACGCGCAGGCGGGCCGCCAGCCGCTGCCGGGTGACTCGACGGTCCACCCGACCAGCGTGCACCAGCCCGGTTACCAGCCGCCCGCGCCGCCGGTCAACGACCCGGTGCAGCGCGTCCGCGACAACTGACCGGAGCCCGTACCCGTGGCCTTCGCCCTGCGCCGGCGCGGTCGGAGCAACTTCGAGCGGGCCTCCGACGGCTCGATGACGCTGATCGAGCACATCCGGGAGCTGCGTAACCGGCTGTTCAAAGCCTCCCTTGGCATCGTGGTCGGCTTCGGCCTCGGTATCTGGCTGGCCAGCGACGTCCGGCACCTGCTCCAGCAGCCGTACTGCGAGCTCGACGGTTCGGTGGTGGACGGCAAGTGCCAGTTCACCCAGCTCGGCCCGGCAGACATCCTGCTGCTCGACCTCAAGATCGCACTCTGGGTCGGGTTGATCATCGCGGCACCGGTCTGGCTCTACCAGCTCTGGGCGTTCATCGCCCCCGGCCTGCACCGGCACGAGCGGAAGTACGCCTACATCTTCACCGCGTTGGCCGCCCCGCTCTTCGCGGCCGGTGCGGTGCTGGCGTTCTTCGTGGTCTCCAAGGGTTTGGAGTTCCTGGTCGGCCTGGCCGGCGACGACGTCGCCAACACGCTGGAGATCACCCGCTACATCTCGTTCGTCACGAACATGATCCTGATGTTCGGGGTGGCGTTCGAGTTCCCGTTGATCGTCCTGATGCTCAACTTCGTCGGGCTGGTGACCGGCCGGAAGATGCTCGGCTGGTGGCGGATCGCCGTCTTCGTGTTCTTCCTCTTCTCGGCGATCGTCACGCCCACCCCGGACCCGTTCGGGATGACCGCGCTGGCCATCTGCCTCTGCGCGCTCTACTTCGCGGCGGTCGGGGTGGCGATGCTCAACGACCGGCGCAAGGGGCGTGGTAAGGAGATCTACTCCGGGCTGGACGACGACGAGGTCTCACCGCTGAACGTGGAGCCGGAGCCGGTCACCGCCGGTGAGCGGGTCGACGCCGTCACGCCGGTCACCGCACCGGACCCGGTCGCCGCGCCGCAACCGATCGACCGGCGCTACGACGACATGACCTGAGCGGATCTGTCGGAGGCGGCACGGCGAGCGGTACGGTGCTCGCCGTGACCGCCAATGATCTTCCCAGCGCCGGTGTCGCCGGTCGACTGGCCGACGGGCACCTGGCGGTACTCGCCAACCCGACCGCCGGACGCGGTCGGTACCGGGGACTGCTGCCGGCCGTACTCGATCGGTTGGGTGCGGCGGGGCGGCCGGTACGGCTACTCGAAGCCGGCAGTGCCGCGCAGGCCGGCGCGGCCTGCCGGGCCGCGGTCGCGGACGGTGCCGCCGCCCTGGTGACGGTCGGCGGTGACGGCACGGTGCATCTCGGGCTCCAGGCGGTGGCCGGCACCGGGGTCGCCTTCGGTCCGGTACCGGCCGGCACCGGCAACGACTTCGCGGTCGGCACCGGCTTTCCGGCCGACCCGCTCGCGGCGGTCGAGGTGATCGCCAGCGCGGTCGCCGCCGGCCGCACCCGCCCGGCCGACCTGGCCCGGATGACCGGGGCGGACGGCACCGGGCGGTGGTACGGCGCGGTGCTGGCGGCCGGCTTCGACGCGCTCGTGAACGAGCGGGCGAACCGGATGTCCTGGCCGCGTGGGCCGCGCCGGTACGACCTGGCCATCCTGGTCGAGTTGGCCCGGCTCCGCCCCCGCCGCTACCTGCTCCGGCTCGACGGTGTGGCCCGGGAACTCGACGCGGTGCTGGTGGCGGTCGGCAACTGCGCCAGCTACGGCGGGGGGATGCGGATCTGCCCGACGGCCGACCCGACCGACGGGCTGCTCGACGTGGTCTACGCCGGCCCGATCGGCCGGACGACGCTGACCCGGATCAAGCCCCGGGTCTACCGGGGCACCCACCTCGGGCATCCGATGGTGCACACCCAACGGGTCCGTACGCTCGAAATCGTCGCCGAGGACATCGTCGGGTACGCCGACGGCGAGCGCGCCCTCCCGCTGCCGGTCACCGTGACCGCCGTCCCCGGTGCCGTACACCTGCTGCGCTGATCGCCTGGGGCACCGCTGCCGGCGGTGGCCGGGCCGAGCGGCGGTCGCCGGGCCGAGCTGGGCACACCCGTGCACGAGACTGTCGAGCTGCCCCGTTCGTGCTCCCGCCCGACGCGGGCTGGTCAGCGGCCGTTCGCGAGCGCCAGGTCCGGGTTCGTGATCCCGCGCGACGCGGGCTGGTCAGCGACCGTCCGCGAGCGCCAGGTCCGGTCAGCGACCATCCGCGAGCGCCAGGTCCGGTCAGCGGCCATCCGGAAGCGCCAGGTCCGGTCAGCGGCCGTTCGCGAGCGCCAGGTCCACGGCGGCGGTCAGCCCGTTGGCCCGGCCGGCCTCGGCCGCCGGCAGCACCAGCACGGCACAACCGGCGCTCACCGCCCCGGCGTCGGCCGGGGTGTCGCCGACCATCAGGGCCCGCTCCGAGTCGACGCCGAGCAGGCCACAGGCCCGGTAGAAGATCGCCGGGTCCGGTTTGCAGCGCCCCACCTCGTAGGAGAGCACGAACGCGTCGACCAGGTCGGTGAGCTGCCAGGCGTCGAAGAGCGGCCGGAGATCGAACCCGATGTTGCTGACCACCGCCACCGGCACCTTGGCGGCGCGCAGTGCGCGCAGGGTCGCCTCGGTGTCCGCGTACGGGACCCAGCCGTCGGGGACCAGGAGACGGTCGTAGAGGGCCTCGGCGAGGCCGCTCACCCCGCTGTCGACCGTGTCGGCCAGCCCCACGAAGGCGGCCCGGTGGGCGGGACCGTAGAGGTCCCGTTCCGCCCACACCTCGGCCAGGTGCGGGGGTACCCGGGTCGGCAGCGGGCCACCGGCCCGGCCGGCCATCACCAGCCGGTCGGCCAGCGCGGTCGCCCGGGTACGGTCCAGCGTCGTCCCGCAGGCCGCGGCGGCGGCCTGTACCCAGGCGACCGGCTCCTCCACCTGGGCGAGGGTGCCGTGGAAGTCGAAGAGCACCGCGTCCACCGGGCGCCGGGGTGGCGTTGCGGGGGCGGGCTCGGCGGCTCCGTTCGACGTACGAGGCTTGGGCGGTTCGGCATGGTCCGGCACGTCGTGCACCCTACCGACCGGCTCCCGGGGGCCCGCCTTACGGCCTGCCGGCGTGCGACCACCCGGTACGCATTAATCTTGGGTTCATGTCGAGCCCTGCCGAGCGGTACGCCGCGGCGCGCCGCCGGGCCGCGCAGGCCAGCATGTTCCCCGCGCTTGACGAGTTCGCCCAGCAACTGGGGTTCGATCTCGACGACTTCCAGCGTGAGGCCTGCCAGGCGTTGGAGCGGGGCAGCGGTGTCCTGGTCTGTGCCCCGACCGGCGCCGGCAAGACCGTCGTCGGCGAGTTCGCGGTGCATCTGGCGCTGCGCTCCGGTGCCGATCCGGACGGGGTGCCCCGGAAGTGCTTCTACACGACGCCGATCAAGGCACTCTCGAACCAGAAGTACCACGACCTGGTGGACCGGTACGGCTCGGCGCAGGTCGGGCTGCTGACCGGGGACAACGCGATCAACGGCGACGCGCCGGTGGTGGTGATGACCACCGAGGTGCTGCGGAACATGCTCTACGCGGGCTCGTCGAGCCTGACCGGGCTGGCCTACGTGGTGATGGACGAGGTGCACTACCTCGCCGACCGGTTCCGGGGCGGGGTCTGGGAAGAGGTGATCATCCACCTGCCGGAGTCGGTGACCCTGGTGTCACTCTCGGCCACCGTCTCCAACGCGGAGGAGTTCGCCGACTGGCTGGTCACCGTACGCGGTGAGACCGAGGTGGTGGTCAGCGAGCACCGGCCGGTGCCGCTCTGGCAGCACATGCTGGTCAACCGGCGGATGTTCGACCTGTTCCACGACGCCGACGCCGCCCGCAAGCACGACGTGCACCCGGAACTGCTCCGCTACACCCGGGAGATGTTGCGCCGGCTCGAACTCGGCGACGGCCGTACGCACGGGCCGGGGTGGGGGCGCAGCGGACCCAAGGGACCCCGCTGGCGTGGACCGCTCCGGGCCGACATCGTCGAACGGCTCGACCGGGAGGGGTTGCTGCCGGCGATCCTGTTCATCTTCAGCCGGGCCGGCTGCGACGCCGCCGTGGCGCAGTGTCTGGCCGCCGGGCTGCGGCTGACCAGCCCGGACGAGCGGGCCGAGATCCGCCGGGTGGTGGAGAGCCGGATCACCAGCGTGCCGGGCGAGGACCTGGCCGTGCTCGGCTACTGGGAGTGGCTCGACGGGCTGGAGCGCGGGCTGGCCGCCCACCACGCCGGAATGCTGCCGGCGTTCAAGGAGGTGGTCGAGGAGCTGTTCGTGCGCGGTCTGGTGAAGGCGGTCTTCGCCACCGAGACGCTGGCGCTCGGCATCAACATGCCGGCCCGGTGCGTGGTGCTGGAACGGCTGGTCAAGTTCAACGGCGAGGCGCACGTCGACCTGACGCCGGGGGAGTACACCCAGCTCACCGGGCGGGCCGGTCGACGGGGCATCGACGTCGAGGGGCACGCCGTCGTGGTCTGGTCGCCGGAGGTCGATCCCCGGCACGTGGCCGGGCTCGCCTCGACGCGTACCTATCCGCTGCGGTCGAGTTTCCGGCCGTCGTACAACATGGCGGTGAACCTGGTCGGGTCGGTCGGTGCGGCGCCGGCCCGGGAGCTGCTGGAGTCGTCGTTCGCGCAGTTCCAGGCGGACCGGTCGGTGGTCGGGCTGGCCCGGCAGGTGCAGCGCAACGTCGAGACCGTCGAGGCGTACGGCGCGGAGGTGCGCTGTCACCACGGGGACTTCGACGAGTACTTCGGGCTGCGGCTGGCGATCGCCGACCGGGAGCAGGCGCTGGCCCGACAGGGTCAGTCCCAGCGTCGGGCGGCGACCCTGGCCGCGCTGGAGCGGCTGCGGGTCGGTGACGTGATCCGGGTGCCGTCGGGCCGGCGGGCCGGGCTGGCCGTGGTGCTCGACCCGGGCGTGGGCGGGTTCGGCGAGCCCCGCCCGCTGGTGCTGACCCAGGACCGCTGGGCCGGCCGGATCACCCCCGGCGACTTCACCACCCCGGCGGAGGTGCTGGCCCGGATCCGGGTACCGAAGCACTTCAACCACCGTTCGCCGGCCGCCCGCCGGGATCTCGCGGCGGCGGTCAGCGGCACCGGGCTGGACCGGCACGCCCGGCGCGGTGGCCGGTCCCGGGGCGGTGCGGGCGAGGACGAGCGGCTCACCCAGCTCCGGGCCGAACTGCGCCGGCACCCCTGCCACGGCTGCCCGGACCGGGAGGAGCACGCCCGCTGGGCGGAGCGCCGCCGTCGCCTCGAACGGGACACCGACGAGCTGCGCCAGCGGGTCGCCGGGCGTACCGGATCGTTGACCCGGACCTTCGACCGGGTCTGCGGCATCCTCACCGCCCGGGGCTACCTGTCGGAGGCCGGCGAGGTGACCGACGCGGGCCGGATGCTCGGCCGGATCTGGACCGAGGCGGACCTGCTGGTGGCGGAGTGCCTGCGGCGCGGGGTCTGGGCCGGACTCTCCCCGTCGGAGCTGGCCGCCGCCGTCTCGGTGGTGGTCTACGAGGCGCGTCGGGACACCGACGAGCGGGCCTCGGTGCCCCGGGGGCCGGTCTCCGACGCGGTCGGCGAGACGTTGAAGATCTGGGCCGAGCTGGAGTCCGACGAGGCGGCCCGGGGGCTGGAGGCGACCCGGGAGCCCGACCTCGGCTTCGTCTGGCCGGTGTACCGGTGGGCCCGGGGCGAGGCGCTGGCGAAGGTGCTGGCCAGTGGCCACAACCTGGACGGCGACATGCCGGCCGGCGACTTCGTCCGGTGGGCCCGGCAGGTGGTGGACCTGCTCGGGCAGGTCGCGGACTCGACCGGTGCCTCGGTCGAGCTGCGCGGTACCGCGCGGCAGGCGATGGCGACAATCAACCGAGGGGTACTCGCCTACCACGGCGCCACCTGACGGGCGGATCGAGCCGGGCTCGACCGTTCGGCCAGCCGGCGACTTCCGTCAGGACAGCCGGCGCTCCTCCGCTGATGATCTTTACGGTCAGCCTGACCACGCCCCGTCGGCCGGCAGATGCGCCCGAACGCACCGTTGTTACTGCTCGGACCGCAAGTGATCATCATGCGCGGGCGCGGAACCGCCGTGCGACGGCGCGAGGAGATCACCGACATGGCCAGTATCGACCACTTCCAGTACGGCCCGATCACGCCCCTGCTGAGCTACGGCCTCTCCGTCCTCGGCTCGTTCCTGGGGCTGCTCTGCGCCGTACGGGTCCGGGAGGCCCGGTCGACGGGTCGCCGGATCTGGTGGTTGATCCTCGCCTCCTGGGCGATCGGCGGTACGGCGATCTGGACCATGCACTTCACCGCCATGCTCGGCTTCAACGTCCCCGGTACCCCGATCCGCTACGACGTGGCGGTGACCGTGGCGAGCGCCCTGGTGGCCGTACTCGCCGTCGGGGTGGGACTGGTCGCGGCGGTCTTCGCCGGGCAGGTCTCCTGGCCCCGGCTGCTGCTCGGCGGGATGTTCGCCGGGCTCGGCGTGGCCGGTATGCACTACATGGGCATGTCGGCGCTACAACTGCGCGGGCGGATCGACTACGAGGGGTCGCTGGTGGCGGTGTCGGTGCTGATCGCGGTGATCGCCGCGACCGCCGCGCTCTGGCTGGCCGTGCACGTACGCGGCACCCGGGCGGTGACCGGGGCCGCCTTCGTGATGGGGTTCGCGGTCAGCGGCATGCACTACACCGGGATGGCCGCGATGTCGGTGCAGCACCAGCCGTCGGCTCCGACGCCGAACGGTGCCAGCGGGGCCAACCTGCTGCTGCCGATCATGCTGATCGTCATCTTCGTGGCGTTCGTACTCTTCTACGCGCTGCTGGCCACCCCGACCGAGGACGACCGGGCGGCGTCGGCCTACCTGGCGGACCGGGCCGCCGAACGGCTCGCCGCCGACCGGGCGGCCGAACGGCACGCCGAGGAGCAGGCCGCCGAGCGTGCTGCCGAGCGGGCCGTGCAGACGTCCGGCCCGGGTCGCCGGTTCAGGACCCGCCAGCCCTTCTGAGCCCCGGCGAGGGTCGCGACCGCGCTGCGGCCACGCCAGGTCCGGACCATCTCCACCAGCAGCTCCACCGTCCGCAGACCGCACGTCATCACCTCCTGCGCAGGCCGTGCCCGCACACCGGCACGTCCTGCCCTCGGTGCCGGACCGGTCAGGCCGAGACCGTGTTGCCGGCGAGGGCGTCGACCAGGCGGCGGCACGGGCCGGCGAGGTTCCACTGTTCGGCGAGCGCGAGCAGCCGGTCGGGGTCGACCGGTGCCGTCGGCAGTGTGGGGTCGAGCGGCGGCAGCGGCACGTCCAGGGCGACCCGGACCACCGTCGGCGCCACGGCCAGGTAGTCCCGGGCGGCGTTCAGCTTGCCCCGCAGCCCGGGCGCGAAACCGGAGGCCGGATCGTCGAGGGCGGTGAGGATGCCGTCCAGGCTGCCGTACCGGTCGACCAGCCGGGCCGCTGTCTTGTCGCCGACGCCGGCCACCCCCGGCAGGCCGTCGCTGGGGTCGCCGCGCAGCGCGGCGAAGTCGGCGTACCCGGCGGCCGGCACGCCGTACTTGGCTCGGACGGCGGCGTCGTCGCAGTCCTCCAGTTTGGCGACGCCGCGCCCGCAGTAGAGCAGCCGCACCGGCCGGTCGTCGTCGACGAGTTGGAACAGGTCCCGGTCGCCGGAGACCACCTCCACCGGTGCCGGCGAGCTGGTGGCGAGCGTGCCGAGTACGTCGTCGGCCTCGTAGCCGTCCACGCCGATCGCCGGAATGCCGATCGCGGCCAGCAGTTCGAGGATCAGCGGCACCTGCGGGGAGAGGGTGTCCGGCACCACCTCGCCACCCTCCGGGGCCACCCGGTGCGCCTTGTACGTCGGCAGCAGCGCCACCCGCCAGGCCGGGCGCCAGTCGTAGTCGAGGGCGCAGACCAGCCGGTCGGGCCGGCGGGTGCGGATCAGCGTGGCCAGCATGTCCAGGAAGCCCCGGACGGCGTTGACCGGGCTGCCGTCCGGTGCCTTCGCGGCCGACTCCGGGATGCCGAAGTAGGCCCTGAAGTAGAGGCTCGGGGCGTCGATGAGGAGCAGGGGGCGGCTGTCGTTCACCCGGACAGCCTGGCACAGCCCCGCCCGACCCCGCCGCAGGGCGTACGGCGGCGGGTCGGGCGGGGCTGTGCGCGTCGGGTTCAACGGCGGACCGGGGTGTGGCGCAGCATCGGGACCAGCGCGGCGGCGACCACGACGTGCATCACGCCCAGCAGGATCTTGGTGTCCGTGGTGGCCAGTTCGATGCCGAGCGGGACGAAGGACAGGACCAGGACCACGGTCGCCAGCCCGGTCCAGATCGCCCGGGCGTGCCGGGTGAAGCGTTCCAGCAGGGCCAGCGTGCCCCAGCCGAGCAGCCCGAACACGGCGGTGATGACGGCGATCTCGGCCACGATCAGCGGGTGCGGCACCGGGTTGCCCGGGTCGGTCAGCACGAAGTCCGTGCCGAGGGCGCGACCGCCCAGGTAGATCGCGCTGTTGCCGAGCACCGCGGCACCGACGGCGAGGAGCCGGAACCTCCGGACCCGGCCCCTGCCCGGGTTGGCGTCCGTGGCGCTGGCGGTGTCGGCCGGGGTGTGCGGCTGGGCGGCGGTGATGGTGGTCATCTCGGACTCCTCGGGTTCGTCGCTGTGCGGGGCTTGCGGTGCCTGGCGGCGGTGCCGGCCATGGGAGAACTCTGTCACCGACAACTTTTATTGTCAAGACATCTCGCCTTGTCGGTTGGCGACCGCCTGACGGGGGTGCTTTCCGGCGGACATCGCCCTGGCCGGCGGGCGCACGGGTCGGGGCAGTCCCGCCGGTCGATTCGGCCCGAACGACCGTTAAGCTGTCGGATGTGGGTGACGAAGACCTCTATCCGCCGTACCGGCTTGCGGCGGCGCAGAAAGCCACCGCCGAAGCGGGCCTGGACGCCCTGCTCATTCCGCCCGGCTCCGACCTGCGCTATCTGACCGGCTACCACGCGCACGCCCTCGAACGGCTCACCTGCCTCGTACTGCCGGCCACCGGTGAGCCGACCCTCGTCGTACCGACCCTGGAGCGGCCGGCCGCCGAGGCGTCCCCGGCGCCCCGCACGGGCGTACGCATCGTCGACCATCCGGACGGCACCGACCCGTACCCGCTGGTCGTGGCCGCCCTCGGCGGGCCGGTCGGTGCGGTCGGGCTCGGCGACCGGATGTGGGCCGAGCAGGTCCTCGCGCTGCGTGCCGCGCTGCCCGGCAGCACCCAGCGGCTGGCCGGCGAGGTGCTGCGGGCCCTGCGGCTGCGCAAGTCGCCGGCCGAGGTGGCGGCACTGCGCGAGGCCGGCGCGGCGATCGACGCGGTACACGCCCGGATGGCCGAGTGGCTGCGCCCCGGCCGCACCGAGGCGCAGGTCGCGGCGGACATCTCGGTCGCGATCCGGGAGGCCGGGCACGCCACCGCCGACTTCGCCATCGTCGCCGCCGGCCCGAACGGCGCCAGCCCGCACCACGGCACCTCCGACCGGGTGATCGGCGCCGGCGAACCGGTGGTCGTCGACATCGGCGGGACGATGCCCTCCGGCTACTGCTCGGACTCCACCCGCTGCTACGTCGTCGGCACCCCGCCGGCCGACTACACCGACTACTACCAGGTGCTGCACGAGGCACAGCGGGCCGCCGTCGGCGCGGTCCGGCCCGGGGTCAGCGCGGCGGCGGTCGACTCGGTCGCCCGCGAGGTCATCGCCGACGCCGGCTACGGCGCCGCCTTCCTGCACCGCACCGGGCACGGGATCGGGCTGGACGGGCACGAGGATCCGTACCTGGTCGCCGGCAACGAGCTGCCGCTCGAACCGGGGATGGCGTTCTCGATCGAGCCGGGGATCTACCTGGCCGGCCGGCACGGCGCCCGGATCGAGGACATCGTGGTCTGCACCCCGGACGGGGTGGAGCGGCTGAACACCGTCTCCCGAGAGCTGGTGCGGCTATGAGCGTCGACCGGATCCTGCCCACCGACGAGGCGTACGAACTGCTGGACCTCGTCACCGAACTCGCCGACCGGGAACTCGCGCCCCGGGCCGCCGACTTCGAGCAGCGTGGCGTCTTTCCCCGGGAGGTGCTGCGTACCCTCGGCCGGGCCGGACTGCTCGGCCTGCCGTACCCGGAGGAGTACGGCGGCGCGGCCCAGCCGTACGAGGTCTACCTCCAGGTGCTGGAGATCCTGGCCAGCCGGTGGCTGGCGGTGGCCGAGGCGGTGAGCGTGCACACCCTGTCCTGCTACCCGGTGGCCAGCTACGGCGGCGAGCAGGTACGCAAGCTGCTGCCCGACATGATCGGCGGCGAACTGCTCGGCGCGTACTGCCTGTCGGAGCCGCAGGGCGGCTCCGACGCGGCGGCGCTGACCACCCGGGCCACCCGGGACGGCGACGACTACCTGGTCACCGGCACCAAGGCCTGGATCACGCACGCCGGCAGCGCCGACTTCTACAACGTTTTCTGCCGTACCGGCGGCCCCGGCGCCCGGGGCATCTCCTGCCTGCTCGCCGACGCCGGCACCGCCGGAATCGCGCCGCAGACCCCCGAGCGGACCATGGGGCTGCGCGCGTCACCGATCGCGCAGATCGCCTTCGACGACGCGCGGGTGCCGGCCGGCCGGCTGGTCGGCGCCGAGGGGGAGGGCTTCCGGATCGCGCTGTCGGCGCTGGACAGCGGCCGGCTCGGCATCGCCGCCTGCGCGGTCGGGCTGGCCCAGGCGGCGCTGGACTACGCGGTCGACTACGCCCGGCAACGGGAGCAGTTCGGCCAGCCGATTATCGACTTCCAGGGGCTGGGCTTCCTGCTGGCCGACTCGGCGACCCAGGTGTCGGCGGCCCGGGCGTTGACCCTGGCGGCGGCGCGGTTGCGGGACGCGGGCCGGCCGTACTCGATCGAGGCGGCCAAGGCGAAGCTCTTCGCCACCGACGCGGCGATGCGGGTCACCACCGACGCCGTCCAGGTGCTCGGCGGGGCCGGCTACGTCGCCGACCACCCGGTCGAGCGGTACATGCGGGAGGCGAAGGTGCTCCAGATCGTCGAGGGGACCAACCAGATCCAGCGGCTGGTGATAGCCCGCTCGCTGGCCCGCTGAGCCGACGGTCGGGCCGCCGCCAGCTATCGACCTGATAACGTGCTGCGGCGGCACGGCCTGTCCCACGTCGTCCGGAACGCTCTTTACCGGTAGGTTTCACGCCGTGGAGGAGACCGATCGGGCCATCGTGGCGGCTCTGGCCGCCGACGGCCGGCTGTCGTACACGGATCTGGCCGAGCGGGTGGGGCTGTCGGTGTCCGCCGTGCACCAGCGGGTCCGCCGGCTGGAGCAGCGCGGCGTGATCAAGGGGTACGCGGCGCGGATCGCGTTCGAGGCGATCGACCTGCCGTTGAGCGCCTTCGTGGCGATCCGCCCGCTGGACCCCTCACAGCCGGACGACGCCCCGGACCGGCTGGCCCACCTGCCGGAGATCGACTCGTGCTACTCGGTGGCGGGGGAGGACTTCTACCTGCTGCTGGTCCGGGTGGCCAGTCCGGTCGACCTGGAACGTGTGCTCCAGGAGATCCGTACCGCCGCGAACGTCACCACCCGGACCACCGTGGTCCTCTCCATCCCGTACGAGAGCCGCCCGCCGAAACTCAGCTTGGTGTCGAAGGTCGCTGCGGAAACGGCGGCTCCCCGGCTGCGGGCCCTGCCGCCCGACCCGGCGAGTTCCAGCGCAGGATGACCGGTCGGCCGTGCTCGTAGCCGAGCGCGGAGACGGTGGCGGTGTCCAGGCGCAGCCGGCCGCCGTCCGCCGGGGACAGTCCGATCCACCGTGCCCCGGCCACCCGCAGGCTGTGCCCATGCGCGACCAGGGCCACGTCACCGGTGTCCAGCAGCGCGGTCGCCCGGGCGAGTACCCGGTCCAGCCGGGCACCGACCTGCTCCGGGGACTCGCCGCCGGGGCAGCCGTCGGTCCAGAGCACCCAGTCGAGGCGCTCCCGCCGGATCTGTTCGCTGGTCAGCCCCTCGTACTCGCCGTAGTTCCACTCGCCGAGGTCCTCGTCGACCTCGGTCACGGTCAGCCCGGCGAGCTCGGCGGTACGCAGGGCCCGCCGCCGGGGGCTGCAGAGTACGGCGGCGAAGTTGCGTCCGTCGAGTTCCCGCGCGACCTCGCGGGCCTGGCGTTCACCGTCCGGCGTCAGTTCCAGATCCGTGAACGAGGTGTGCCGGTGGCTGGCACTCCAGGCGGTCTGACCGTGGCGGACGAGGACGATCTCTGGCATCCGTCCAGTCAACCAGGGCCACCGCCGACGGTGTCGTCCCCACCCGCGATGCCGAGGGTTCCGGTCGGCCCGGAACCGGGGCAGGTGCACGGCAGCCCGTACGAGTCGTACTCGGTGCAGCCCTCGTCGGTGTGCGCGCTGTACGGGTGCGACTGGCCGTAGTGACTGCACTCGCAGGACGGGTCGTCGGCCGTCCGGCCGGACGGGGCGTCGTCGATCATGCGTTCGCTCCGGGGGATAGGGATCGGATGTCGGTCGTGGCCGGAACGGCGGTCAGCGGCTCCGGGGCCGAGGTTTGTCTGCACCTGAGACTTCGTGGCGGGGCTCGGAGTCACGGGTTCCGCCGGAAAACTTCGGTCGGGCGCGCCGGACGCGCCGTGTCCGGCGGTCCGCTGGCGCGCCGCCGGCCAGCGGGTGGGGAGGTCCGCCCGGTGTCCGGCGGTCCGTGGTCGTGCCGCCGGTGAGCCGGTGCGGGAGGTCCGCCTGGTGTCCGGTGCCGGTGCGGGCTGACGTGCGGTTCTTGCCATCTGGATCGTGGCTTAACCTATGGGGAAGATATGTTTTGCTCGACTGGGGAGGATGCGCGGATGGCGAAGCTTCGAGGTGCCCGCCGTGGTGCGGCGCTGGCCATGGGTACGGTGTTGGCGGTCACCGGTCTGGTCGGCTGCGCGAAGGAGGACACCGGCGGTACCACCGCCGACGGCGTGCAACTGGTGAAGACCGGCAAGCTCACCACCTGCACCCACCTGCCGTACTCGCCGTTCCAGTCCAAGGACGCCAGCGGCAAGGTGGTCGGGTTCGACGTCGACATCGTCGACCTCGCCGCCAAGAAGCTCGGCGTGACGCAGGAGATCGTCGACACCCCGTTCGAGGGGATCAAGTCCGGCGCCGACCTCAACTCCGGCAAATGCGACGTGGCCGCCGCCGGGATGACCATCACCGAGCCCCGCAAGCAGGTGCTGGACTTCAGTGCGCCGTACTTCGACGCCACCCAGGCGCTGGTGGTGCCGGTCGGGAAGTCGTACAAGGCGCTCGCGGACCTGGTCGGCAAGCGGCTCGGGGTGCAGGGCGCCACCACCGGAGAGGACTACGTCAAGCAGCAGGTCCAGCAGCAGAACCTCAAGATCGAGGTGGTCTCCTACAAGGACCTGGCCGCCGCGCAGCAGGCGCTCGTCACCGGGCAGATCGAGGCGGCCGTCGGCGACCTGCCGGTCTGGAACGAGTACGTCACGAAGAACCCCGGCAAGGCGGTCGTCGCCGGCGGCTTCGACACCGGCGAGCAGTACGGTCTGGCGGTCAAGAAGGGCGGCAACCCGAAGCTGCTGGAGACCATCAACCAGGCCCTCGCCGAGGCCCGGGCCGACGGCAGCTATGACAAGATCTACGAGAAGTGGATCGGTGCGAAGCCGACCGTCTGACCGACTCCGGCCCGACGACGTCGCGCGGTGGTCACCGCCGCGTGATCTGGGGGAGGCATGGCAGATCCTGAGACACTGACGACCGGGGCCGAGGCTCGACCGGCCCCGGTCCTGTCGCCTCCCCGGCGACGGCTGGGCCGCCGGCAGCGGCAGCGGTTCTGGCGACTGGCCGGCTACCTGGTCTTCGCCGCCGTACTGCTCACCGTGGTGGCGGCGGCCGACTGGGGCCGGCTCGCCGACTCGTTCTTCCGGCCGGACGTCGCCGGGGAGATGTTCCCCGAGGCGATCACGGTCGCACTGCGCAACACCATCGTCTACACGCTGCTGGCGTTCGCCTTCGGGTTGGCGCTCGGCCTGGTGCTGGCCCTGATGCGACTCTCGTCCATCGGGCCGTACCGCTGGTTCGCCACCGGCTACATCGAGCTGTTCCGGGGACTGCCCTCGCTGCTGGTGCTGTTCATGGTCGGCTACGGCGTACCGCTCGCCTTCCCCGACCGGGAGATCCCCGGCGGCGTGTACGGCGCGGTCACCGTCGGCCTCGGCGCGACCGCCGCCGCCTACATGGCGGAGACGATCCGGGCCGGGATCCAGGCCGTGCCGAAGGGACAGCTCGAGGCGGCCCGTACCCTCGGCATGTCCCATCCCCGGGCGATGGTCTCGATCGTGCTGCCGCAGGCGTTCCGGATCGTCATCCCGCCGCTGACCAACGAGATCATCCTGCTCACCAAGGACACCTCGCTGGCGTACGTGCTGGGGGTGACCGCGACCACCATCGAGCTGACGAAGTTCGCCGGCGACGCCCTCAACACCCAGGTCAACCCGACCCCGCTGGTGGTCGCCGGCCTGCTCTACCTGGCGATCACGCTGCCGCTGTCACAACTGGTCCGGTGGCTGGAACGCCGGTCCGCGAAGGAGAGGTGACCGGCGGTGCCCGCGATCGAGATCCGTGACCTGCGCAAGTCGTTCGGCAGGTTGGAGGTGCTGCGCGGCATCGACCTGTCGGTGGAGACCGGCGAGGTCGTCTGCGTGATCGGGCCGTCCGGGTCGGGCAAGTCCACCCTGCTGCGCTGCGTCAACCTGCTCGAAGAGCCGTCCAGCGGTTCGGTGCACGTCGACGGGGTGGAGGTCACCGACCCGGACTGCGACATCGACGCCGTACGGCGCCGGATCGGCATGGTCTTCCAACAGTTCAACCTCTTCGGCCACCTGCGGGTACGGGACAACCTCACCATCGCGCAGCGCCGGGTGCTCCACCGGTCCAGGGCCGAGGCGGAGCGGATCGCGACGGAGAACCTGCACCGGGTGGGCCTGGCCGAGAAGGCCGACGCCTATCCCGCACAGCTCTCCGGCGGGCAGCAGCAGCGGGTCGCCATCGCCCGTGCGCTGGCCATGGACCCCCGGCTGATGCTCTTCGACGAGCCGACCAGCGCGCTCGACCCGGAACTGGTCGGCGAGGTGCTGGCGGTGATGCGTTCGCTCGCCGCCGAGGGCATGACCATGCTGGTCGTCACGCACGAGATGAGCTTCGCCCGGGAGGTCGCGTCCCGGGTGGTCTTCATGGACGGCGGTACGGTCGTCGAGTCCGGTCCGCCGGAGGAGGTCTTCGGCTCGCCACGCGAGGCCCGTACCCGTGAGTTCCTGCACCGGGTGCTCGAACCGACCCGGGTGAGCGAGGCCGAGATCGGCGCGCACGCGTCCGCACCGCTCGCCGGCTAGCGATCCCGGGCCGGCGGTCCGCCCGGCGCGGGGTCGCGGACGGGCAGGGCCGCCCGGTCGGCGGCCCGCTGGCCGGACTCCCAGCCCTCGCGGCTGTCCACCCGGCTGCCCCGGGTACGGACCGTACGCGGGAAGATCCGCCGCATGGTCTCCCGGACCTGCTCGTCCCGGGAGGCCAGCACCGGCAGCAGGTCGGCCGGGTCGACCACCCCGGTTCCGTTCCCCCGACCGGTCACCTCCGCCGTCGCGGCCCGGGCGGCGCCGGCGAGCCGTTCGTCGATCCGCACCGAGAACGCCACCAGGAAGGACTGCCGGAACGCCTTCAGCCGGGCCCGTCCGGCCTTGCCGCCGGGCGGTTCGGTCCGGGCCATCGCCCGGTGCGCCTGCACCAGCAGCGAGGTGTAGAGCAGGTCGACCGCGTCGATGTCGGCGTCGAAGCCGAAGACGGTGCTGAACGCCAACTCCGGCGACCAGACCGTGTGACAGCGGTTGGCCCGGGCGACGGCGTCCAGCAGGGCGGCCTTCTCCTTCTCGTACGGGTGGTCCACGCCGATCCGGCGGGCGAGGGGTACCACCTCCACCGGGTCGGCGGTGCGGGCGACCAGCAGCGCCACGTCGAGGCTGTGCCGGGTGACGAGTTCCTGGGCCTTGGCGGTGTACGCCTCCGCCTCGGCCGGGAAGGTGGTCGACTCCGCCTTGGCCAGCAGGGCGCGTACCCGGTCCGGCAGCCTTCTGTCGAGCCCGGCCGGCCCGACCGGACCCGACCGGTCTGCGGGCGCGGCGGTCCCCGGCGGTGGGACGAGCACCTCGATCGGCGGAAGCGTGGCCAGGACGGTGAGCAGACTCAACACCAGGTCGAGTACGGCCACCCGGTCGAGCCGCCAGCGGGCGGCGACCTCGTCGAGGTACGTCGCGTCCCCGGCCCACCAGACCTGTGCGCCGAGCGTGTCCGCCTGCGCCAGCCACCGCTCGTCGACCGTGTTCCGAGGAAACCGCCGCAGGTGCGCGGCGACCGCGTCGGTCACCAGCGCGGCGTGCTCCGGTCGGCCCCGCCGGGCGACCACCCGGTGCAGCTCGGCCGGCTGCCACCCGCCGCCCCACAGCCGCGCGCACGTTTCGTGCACGGTGGCGACCAACTCCGGGTCGACCTCGGCCGACGGCAGAACGGTCAGTGCGTCCAGCCCGGATTCGTAGTCCACCGCTCCGGCGAGAACCGCCCTGATCCGCTCCCGCACCGCTGCCACCGGCCCAAGGCTACGGACACCGGGCCGGACGGTTCACCGGATACCGCGATCAGTGGCGGCGCACACCGCGTCACCCGTCGACGGCGCACCATCCGGGGTCACCCCTCGGCCCGCGATCGAGCCGTCGGGGATCGTCATGTCCGGGCGGGAGGGCGGACGGCCGGGCGGCGGCGGTGCCCGCCGGGGTGGCGGGACGTGCACTATTCACCTCGTCGCCACCGCGTCGTCGGTGTCCGGCGATAGACACGCGGACGACATCAAACGCCGAGGAGGAACAATGTCCCCCAGTTCCAGGCGAGCCGGCTGGCTGGCGGTCCGCGCGGGAGCGCTCGCCGCCGCCGTCACCGTCGCCGGGCTTCCCGCCGTCGCGTCGCCGGCCCTGGCGCAACGCGGCGACGAGGTGCGGTTCGCCACCTTCAACGCCTCCCTCAACCGTGGTGCCGACGGGGCGCTCCGGTCCGACCTTTCCACCCCGGGCAACACGCAGGCCCGGACGATCGCCGAGATCGTGCAGCGCAGCCGGCCGGACGTACTGCTGATCAACGAGTTCGACTTCGACCCGGTGGCCGCCCGGCTGTTCCAGGACAACTACCTGTCGGTCGGCCAGAACGGCGCCAAGCCGGTGCGGTACCCGTACCGGTTCATCGCGCCGAGCAACACCGGGATCGCCTCCGGCTTCGACCTGAACAACGACGGCACCGTGGTCACCCAGCCGGGCGCGGCCGGGTACGGCGACGACGCGCTCGGCTTCGGCGCCTTCCCCGGCCAGTACGGCATGGTGGTCTACTCCCGCTACCCGATCGACACCCGGCACGCCCGTACCTTCCAGACGTTCCTCTGGAAGGACATGCCGGGTGCGATGCTGCCCGACGACCCCGCGACCGCCACGCCGGCCGACTGGTACTCCCGGGAGGAGTTGGCGGCGGTCCGGCTGTCGTCGAAGAGCCACTGGGACCTGCCGGTCCAGCTCGGTCGCCGGACGGTCCACTTCCTGGTCAGCCACCCGACGCCGCCGGTCTTCGACGGTGCGGAGGACCGCAACGGGCGGCGCAACTTCGACGAGATCCGGTTCTGGGCCGACTACGTGCGGCCGGGCGGCGGCCGGTACATCTACGACGACCGGGGTCAGCGGGGCGGGCTGCGGCCCGGCGCGGAGTTCGTGATCGCCGGGGACCT
This sequence comes from Plantactinospora endophytica, assembly GCF_016862915.1. Classification (GTDB taxonomy): domain Bacteria; phylum Actinomycetota; class Actinomycetes; order Mycobacteriales; family Micromonosporaceae; genus Plantactinospora; species Plantactinospora endophytica. The sequence goes on from NZ_BONW01000012.1 coordinate 38,379, forward strand.
GAACTCCGACCCCTTCGACGGTGACAGCATCCCGGGTGCGGCACAGCAACTACTGGAGCACCGGTGGATCGACGACCGGTTCGTGCCGTCCAGCGCCGGCGCCGCCGAGGCCGGCGCCGTGCAGGGCGGCGCCAACACCACGCACCGGAGCGCGCCGGTCCAGGACACCGCCGACTTCGCCGACGTGCCGGGGCCGGGCAACCTGCGCGCCGACTACGTGCTTCCGTCGGCGGGGCTGGACGTACGCGGCGGCGGCGTGTTCTGGCCGGTGGCCGGGGATCCGCTGTCCCGGCTGACCGGGACGTTCCCGTTCCCCAGCTCCGATCACCGGCTGGTCTGGCTCGACCTGCGCGTCCGACGCTGACGAGGTAGGGGTACGGGGCTGCCGACCGGCGCGGCCCCGTACCCCGCAGTGTCAGGTCAGTTCGATGTAGTCGAGTTCGGCGTACCCGGTGCCGCAGCCGAACGACGGTGCGCCCTTGGCGAGCCGGATGACGTTGTACCCGGCCCGCAGGTTGACCGTGCTACTGACCGTCGCACCGAACTGGCCCCACGCGCCGGTCGGCGGATAGCTCACCGTGGACCACGCCCCGCCGTTGTACGCGAGCCCGTGCGTCGCGGTGGCTCCGGTGGCGTTGGCGTAGCCGATCCGCATGGTGTACGCCCGGGCGGTCGGCACGTTCACCACGAAGTCGACCCAACTGGTGGTACGCGGATCGCCGGTGTCGTCGATCTGGCCGACGTACGCGCCTGCGGAGGCGCTGGAGTTGCCGAACCGGTTGGCCCGAAAGACGGCGGCGTTCTCCGCCTCGTACCGCTGCTGGTAGCCGGGCACGCCGCTGGTCGGCTCGGAGCCTTGGCACACACGCCGGTCTCCGCCGGGATGGTCGTGCCACCTCCCGTCGAACCCGGTTCGCTGGTTGTGCCGGTCGACGTGACCCTCGCTCCGTAGCCGCCCGCCACGACGGGTGTCCTGGCCGGGCCGCCTCACCAGCGTCTGGAAGAATCCCGGGCCGTGTCGGAAGATCACCCACCCGAGATCGACGAGGACGGGACGATCGTCGAGAGCAGCTATGTCGCCGGCTGCGCGATCGATCCGGAGCTGGCCGGCCAGATCGTCGGGTTGGCCGAGCTGCCCTGGGACGATCCCGGCACCGTCGACCGGGCACTGCGTGACCTCGGCTGGTCCGACGACGACGTACCGGTCGACGAGGCCCGCTTCGTCACCGCCGCCGGTCACGTCGGCTACGGCGACGACTGCCTCTACCTCCCGTTCGCGCACTCCTACTCGGTGGGCGGAGAGCTGTGGCCGGAGGACTTCTGGGGCTCGCTGCCCGGCTGGTCCAGTCAGCGGGGCGCCGGCCGGGAGGAGTTCGACGCGCACCTCGACGCCGCCGTCGACCGGTTCGCCGAACGGCTCGGTCCACCGGAGTGCGACGTCCGGACCGAGGGCCGGCGCCAGGGCATCGGCCGGTACTCGTGGCGCTACGCCGCCTGGCGGCGTGGCGGCAACATCCTCGTGGTCGGCCCAGCCCTCGACGGTTTCTCCTACGGTCAGGACGAGGAGGCCGTCGTCTACCTCGGCGGGTTCGCCCCGGACGCCCCGTTCCCGGCCGCCGCCGACTTCCTCAACCTGATGCGCTGCTAGCGCCAGGTACGGCCGTCGACTCCGGGGACGCGGCCGACCTTCCGACCGATGCGGCCGACGTCTCGACCGCTGCCGGCGACGATCGGCGGTTCTCCGGGCGCGGAGTCCGCCAGCGCGCGGCTACCTCTCCTGCTGGCGGCGCACCAGCTCGGTGATCCAGGTGGGCGCGAACGGGGACGTGCAGCCGGGCGGAGTCGGGTAGTCCTTCAGCACCTCCAGCCGCTCGCCGATGTCGATCGCGCGGGCGCGGTGCACGGCGTGCTCGATCCCGATCTGGGCCAGGCAGTGGTTCATCGCCCACTGCAGGCGGTCCGGGGCGGCCTTCATCTCCGCCTCGATGACGTCGAGCAGTCCCGCGAGGTCGAGGCCCTCGGGCTGCTTGGCCACGCGTTCGGTGGTGAGCGCCCAGCCGGCGCTCGCCACCACCGGGTCCGGGTCGGCAAACCAGGCCAGCCGCAGCTCTTCGGAGTGCGGGTTCTTCTTCACCACGTAGTTCACGAGCCAGTCGTGCACCTTGGGGGCGCGTGCCTCGCGCAGCATGGCGTCCAACTCGGCACGCGTGTACGCCTTCGGCCGGCTGACCAGGATCGCCAGCAGTCTCGCCGCGGTGTCGTCGGTCTTCCAGAGCTGGCGCGCGAGTTCCTGCTGCGTCTTCAGCCGTTTCGCGATCGCGCGCAGCTTGCCGAGGTTCACCCCGTGGTCGTCACCGTGCTTCTCGTTCACCCTGCGTGCCTTCGGGTCCTCGAGCGCCGCCAGCTCGGCCAACACCTCGGCCACCGCCGTCCCGGTCACCTCAGCCTCCTCTCCGTCCGGCCCGGACCGGCCGTTCGCCCGCCACCTCCGCGACGCGTTCTCGCCGCGTTGACGCTGCTGCGAGACGCAGCGTACGACGGACGTCCCCGACCGGCGGCGTCGACCCACGCCCGGGATGACGCCGACCTCGGCCTCTCGCCGAATCAGGTGGCGCTCACCAGCTCGCGGGCGGCGTCGAGCAGTTGTTGCCGTGCCGCCCAGACCTGGTCCACGGTGAGCGCGCGTTTCCGCTCCCACGGGATGCTCCGCCAGATCTGGTGGACCACCGGTCCCTTGCCCTTGTTGCGGGCCCGCCGGTCCAGCTCCCAGACATAGGTCCACAACAGCACCGCGTCGCGCAGCTCCCGGCGGCCTCGGACGAGGTCCCTGGCCTGTGCCTCGGTCATCGGGAGCCGCTGCGAGGCGGCCAGGTGCTTGACCGCGAGGGCCTGGGTCCGACCGAGTGCGGTGCGGTCGGTCGGGCCTTCGGCCGCGTACAGCACGATGCGTGCCGAGACGAGGCGGTTGTCGAACTCCAGGTGTTCGACCCGGAACGAGGTCGAGAAGAACGACGACAGCAGGTTTGCGAACGGGCCGTGCGGGTCGAGTGCCGCGAGTTCGGCCGGCAGTTCGGCGCGGTGCTCCGCGACCCAGGCGGCGGCGGTACCCGGACGCGCGAGGCGTGTCGCGGCGTCGACCGAGAGCAGTCCGGGGTTGTCGACGGAGGCCCGGTCGAGCCACATCAGCAGTTCGTATGCCCTCGCCTGCAGTGTCAACAGCTCCGCGATGTCCGGATAGCCGAGCATTGTCGTCCTCCCGCCGGGAGCCTGCCACACGGATGCCCGGCGTCCAACGGCATTGCCGGTCGGCCCGGGATGTCTGCGGTGCCCAGGAGCCCGCGCCGAAGACTGCGATCCGGGTGGTCACGCGCTCGGCCGTCCGCCGACAGGCGGTCCCTAGAGCGCGAGGTCGGCCAGGTCGACGGCGTCGGCCATCACCTGGGCGCCCCTGTCGTTCAGGTGGATGCCGTCGCCGCTGTCGAGTGCGGGGTGGATGCGGTCGGGGTCATGCGGGTCCGCGACCGCTCGGGCCACGTCGAAAACGGCGTCGACGGCGTCGGTCGTCCGGATCCAGTCGTTCACCTCGCGCCGGACTGCAAGGCCCTCCGGGGTACCGATTTCCGGGCCGGCGCCCGCGAACGGACCGATGGTGGCGAGGAGGATCCGCAGGCCGGCCCGGTGGGCGCGGTCGGCCAGCGTGCCGAAGCCCTCGACGAGGGCGTCGGCGGTGGTCGGCGGCTCGCCCAGTATGCCGGGCAGACCGATGTCGTTGATGCCGAGATGCACCAGTACGTGGGTCAGGGCGGGGATCGAGAGGACGTCGCGGTCGAACCGTGCCAGCGCGTGTTCCCCGGCCCCGTCGCGCAGCAGACGGTTTCCGGCCATGCCCTGGTTGACGACCCAACCTCGATCTAGGCGCCGGTTGAGGAAGTCGACGGAGCGACGATTAGCGCTGGTCGTGGTGCCGACTCCCTCGAACCAGGAGTCGCCGAAGGCCACCGCGATCGCGGTGTCGCGCGGGGCGAGCACGTCGACGCCGGACAGGAAGAACCTGCCCTCCACCCGTTCGGCCCGGGGGAGTGCCGGAGACGTGACCTGGTTCCCGTCGACTGTCCGGGCGACCTCCGCCGGCAGGTGGGAGTAGGTGGCCAGGCCGGTCTTCTCCGGGAGGTAGAGGCTGAGCAGCAGGTCCGTGCCGGCGGCAACGGGGAGGTCGACCGGGTCGGTGACCACCTCCTCGCCGGCCGGGACGACGTACCGGCCGGCGCCGTCGAAGGTGAGCGCCGCCCGCCGGTCACCGACGGCGACCGTCGCGGCCCCGATGGTCAACGGGGTACGCCCGTAGCGGTTCGTCAGGCGTACCCGGAGCGCCTCGCCACCGCCGGCCAGGTGCAGCACCTGACGTACGGTCTGGTCGGCGAAGCCACGGGGTTCGTTGAACCGGACCTGCTGGTAGGGATCGAGTACCGCGGTGCGGAAACCGGCTGCCCAGATCGTGGCCGTTCCGGTGTTCCCGGCCGCACCGGTGCCCAGGTTCGTCATCGCGGGTTTCCGTCGATGTCGAGTACGACCCGGCCCCTGGCCGCGCTCCGTTCGGCCAGTTCGTGTGCCTGGGCGATCTCCGCCAACGGCAGCCGGGCGGCGATCGGGTAGCGCAGGTCACCGGCGACCAGAGCGGCGGTCAGTTCGGTCGCGGCGGCCTCGTTCGCCGGCTCCGGGAAGTCGTCGTTGCTGAGGAACCGGACCGTGATGTTCTTGAAGCCGAGCGGCCAGTACGGGATGCGCGGCTCCGCCTCACCGGTGGCGTAGGTGGCGATCACACCGCCGTACCGGAGGACTTCCAGGTTGGTCGCAAGGTTGGCGTCGAAGGCCAACTCGGCCACCCGGTCGATCGGTTCTCCACCGGTGTGTTCGAGGATCCGCGCGGCCACGTCCCCGCCGGAGGTGTCGACGGCGTGGTGCGCGCCTGCGGCCAGCACCGCGTCGACCTGGTCGGGGGTGCGTACCGTCGCGATCACGGTGGCGCCGCCCCGGCGGGCCACCGCCAACCCGGCCCGGCCGACCGCGCCGAGGGCTCCGGTGACGAGTACCCGCTGACCGGTCACCGGCCCGTCGGCGAAGATCGCCCGGTGCGCGGTGATGCCCGGGATGCCGAGTCCGGCCGCCTGTTCGTACGGCACGTCGGCGGGCAGCGTCACGGCGTGCGCGGCGGGCACCACCGTGTACTCGGCGGCGGTGCCGAACGGGCGGTACGACTGCGCCAGGTAGACCCAGACCCGTTCGCCGACCCGCCCTGGGTCGACACCGGGGCCGACGGCGTCGATCGTCCCGGCGCCGTCGCCGTGCGGGACGACCCGGGGGTACGACATGGTCGACCCCCACCAGCCCTGCCGTTTGCCCAGGTCGCCGACGTGGATTCCGGAGACGGACACCCGGACCCGGACCTCGCCGTCGCCCGGCGACGGATCGGGCAACTCACCGACCTGGAGCACCTCGCGCGCCGGACCCTGCCGGTCGTACCACGCCGCGCGCATCACGCACCCACCGGTTCGGTCGTGGTGCCCTCCTCGACGCTGATCACCTCGTCGATCAGCGAGAAGAACGCCTGGATGCCGGGGCGGTCGCCGCCCCGACGCCGGGACTCGGCGAAGTCCTCGGGCGAGCGCCAGAAGACGATGTCCAGCCAGACGTCCTCGGTCAGCCGGATCAGTCGCGCGCCGAGGAAGCCGGTGCGGTCGGTCTCGAAGTCGCGCAGCATCGCCGGCCGGGTGGCCAGCAGAGTCTCGGCACGTGCTGCGGGCGCGCGGAAACGGGTGATCTCGACGGTGGTCATGGCTCCTCGATCCCTCGGGTATCTGACGGTCAGCCCTCGACGCCCAACATCAGCCGGAGCTGGGTCAGCAGGACGTCGCGGAACTCGGCGGGTGACGGGGTGGGATGGTGCTGGACACGCGAGATGATCAGCCCGGCCAGAGCCGAGAGCAGGAGCTGTGTCACGGCCTCGGCGTCGTGGCGCAGGGTGAACTCACCCCGTTCACCGCCTTCCCGTACGGCGGCCAGGAACGGTGCCCGGTAACGCGCCTGCACCTCCGCGCTGTACTCGCGGAGGTCGTCGTCCCGCATCGCGGATCTCCAGAACTCGACGAGGACCTGCCGGGTGGTCTCGGAGTTGTGCAGACTCCGGTCCACCATCGCGACAAGTCGACGCCACGGATCGGTCTCGGCGGTGGCCACCGTGGCCAGGGCCGCCACCTCCCGGTCGGTGAAGACCTCCATGGCCTCGATGACCATGTCCTCGCGTGAACCGAAGTAGTTCTGCAGCGTGCTGATCGCGACGCCGCTGGCCGCCGAGACGTCCGTGAACCGGGTGTGCTCGTACCCGCGAGCGGCGAGCACTCCTGCGACGGCTTCCAGTACGGCGGCCCGCCTCGCCCCGCCAGCCCGTCGTCTCCGCACCGTCATCGCCATCGCGTCACACCCCGGGCCAGCCTTTCCGACTTGATCACGGCGCCAGACCCGGACCGGTCCCCGTCACCGGGCGGCCGGACAGCACCCCGGACCTGTCCGGCGCGCTGCGGGTACGCGATCCACGGGTCGTCGACCGCCCCGGATGCGTGCTGGTCACGTGCCGGCCGACGGGCTGTCGGCACGGAGATACGGTACCGCCGTACCGACCGGGCCGAGCAATCCCCGACTCCAAGTGTTATCCAGAACACCCGGCTTTGCCCGGCTTGCGCCCGAGCCGGTCCGCCGAGACCTGCGGCAGGCGCCACGCGGCCGAGCGCGTCGTCCGGCCGGCCCGGCCCGGCCCGGCCACACTCCGAGGTCGCCCCGGCCCGCAGCCCCGATCGGATCGTCCGCGCCGTTTCCACACAACTCGGCGGGGCTCCGCCGGGGACGACAGGCGCGCGGCGTCCGGCGCCCCAACGGGCAGCCGACGAGGCGGGATGGTCAGCCAGGGAATCCGATCATGCGCTCACCCCGTCGATTTCGAGGGTCTGCACCGAGGCGGCGGGGAACGCGAGGCTCACCGACTTGCCGTCGAGCCGGACGTCGGCGCGGCGGGTGTAGCGGTCGCTGCCGGCCGGGACGGTGGTCCAGCGGGCCACGCCGCCGGTGACCGTGCCGAAGGCGGACAGGTCGAACGTCAGGGTCTGCGCCGCGCCGGCGTTGACCGCGACGATGACCAGGCGCCGGGCGGCCCGGTCGTAGGCGGCCACCGCGCTGCCGTTGCCGGTGTTGAGGATCCGCATGCCCGCCCGGATGTGCCGGGTGAACTGCGCCAGTACGTAGTACTTCGGCTGGACCGCCCCGGGCGTACGCGTGCCAGGGTTGTACGCGATGGCCGCCCACCCCGCGCTCGGGTCCATCACCTGCCAGTAGACCCAGGCGGTGGGGTGCAGCCAGGTCCAGTCGAGGCACAGGTTCTTGGCCATGGTGATGCCGGTGCCGTCGCTGTCGCCGGTCTCCGAGTTCCAGAGCACCTTGCCGGCCGCGCGGACGTCGTTGTAGAGCAGGTCGCGCCGGCCACCGCTGCCCTGGTAGCCGTGCACGTTCACCTGGCGGACCACCGCCCTGGTCGCGGCGTCGAAGCTGTTCCAGGTGGTGCGGGCGAGGTCGTAGCTGGTCTCGTCGGAGGCCGAGACCGCGACGCCGGGAAGCCCCTGGTTGTCGAGCGCGGTGCGCAGGTGGGCCAGGACCGTGCGCTGGATGCCCGCGTCGATGTGGCAGCCCTCCTGGGTACCCGTCGCGGTCCACCAGTTCGACGACGGCTCGTTGAACGGGTCGACCGTCCGGAAGTTCACCCCCCAGGTATCCCGCGCGCGGCGGGCGGTCACCGCCAGGTGGTGCGCGTGCTGTGCGTAGTTCCAGGACTGGAGGTTGTTGCCGCCACCGGCCGCACCGGACGGGTTGTGGTTGAGGCACATCCACCACATCGGGGAGTTGGCGAACAGTTCGCTGATCGCGCCCCGCTGGGTGGCCTTCACCAGGGCCGCCCGCTGGTTGGCGTCGGCGTTCCAGTTCCACGCCGAGGAGGTCGGGTCGGTGTTGCGCCAGTCCTGCCAGAAGCCCTCGATCTGCTTGAACGCGGGGATGTTGGGCGAGGCCGCCATGGTGGCGCCGTCGACCGAGTTCCAACTACAGGCGCCCAGGTTGTAGCGGGCGATGGTGAGGCCGAGTCCGGGCAGCGTGGTTCCGTTGTACGCCACCGACCTGGTGGTGAAGAAGATGTCGGCGAAGTCGTCCCGGTTGCCGAAGACGTTGGCCCACCAGGCCAGCGAGGTACCCCAGCCCTCCCAGGCACCGAAGTCTGCGGCGGGGGTGACGGTGATGGTGGCGTCCGCCCGCGCGGTGCCACCGCCCAGCAGACTGGTCACCGCGCCCGCGACTGCGCCGGCACCGCCGAGCACGGTCCTTCGTGTGACCATCACGCTCTCCAATCGGTTCGCGGCGGGCGTCGCGGCCGGGATGAGGCTCCGACCCGCACTCCCCGTACCGGGCCGCCACCTTCTCATAGAAGATTTTCGATGTCTAGTAGTTGTCCGAAGGGTTATCGGAAGCTTTGGACACACGTCGCGAGCGTTGCCTCGCAGCGTGTCGCCGTGGATGCCGGACACGAGGGATCGTCCGTGATCCGGACGGACGACGGCGCGCGGCGGCTCGACATCGACCGCCACACCAATGGCGGCATCGGGACCGCGACGAGCCGGGGCCTGAACACCTGGTCCGGCATCACCCGGGTGTCCTGTTCCGGGGGCCGGTACGGCACGGTCGCCCGCCGCTGATTCGACGTGCACCGGCCCGAACGCCGGCCTCCGGCACCGGAGGTCGGCGGCAACCCCAGCCCCCGCTCGACCAGGCCCGCGACGGCATCGGGAGATCCGGTGTGGGTGGCGATGCCGGTGTTGGCCAGGGACGCCAATCCGGCCGGTAGGCGGTGGCGGGCATCGATGGGAGACTGGGCGCGATGGCGCCGGTCGCGCGGTCCCGGGTCCGGAGACCGGGTTGCTCGAATACCGCGAGGTCTCCCGGCGCCGGCGGTGTCCTTCGCCGAGGCGGCCCCCGGGCGGCCGGTCGAGCGGGCGGGAGGTACGGCGGTGGATCGGAGCGTCGTCCTGACGGTGATCGTCACGGTCGCCAGTACTGCCGTGGTGCTGGGAGTGGTGTGGCTCTGGACCGAGGCGGAAACGCGTCGGCAGCAGGACGACGAGCAGTATCTGGTGACCGAGGTGTCCGGTTGGGCGGCCCGCAACGGTTGGACGGTGCCGGCCGAGCCCGGCATGGCGCTGGCCCGTGAACTCGATCTGCGGAACCATCCCGGTCAACGGGTGGTGGTCACGATCGAGGGCGAGTACGCCGCCCGGCGCGCTGCGGTGCTGTGCTGTGTGGACACCCGTGAAGAAGGTGGCCGGTACTCCGTCGCGCTGGTCCGGCTCGACCGGGCTCGGCCCGAGCTGGCGGTGGGGCAGCGGTTGCGCTACCAGATTCGCTCGGCCGCCAATCCGTCTCTGCCGGACGGACCGGACCGGGACGGGCGGTTCGATCGTTCCCTGAGGGTGGGTGCCGACTCGGATCCGACCGCCGCAGCCCTGCTCACCGCGCCGGTTCGCGCGGCATTGCTGGACTTGCGGCGGTTCGGTGCCGGCTGGTGGCAGTTCCGTAGCCAGGGCGACATGTCGGAGTTCGTGCGGGTACGCGGCGACGTTCTCCGGGTGATCGTCGCCGGCTGGGCACCCGGTACCGAGCCGCGCGCCTTCCTGGACGCCGTCTCCCGGCTGGCGGCGGCCCTGCCAGGTGCCCCCGCACCGGTGCTGGGGGACGGCCCCCAGGCAGGTACGCCGCCGAACTGAACCGCAACAGCGGCCCGTTGACCAGGTACGGCCGGTGACCGTCCCGGCTGTCGTCGCTGTCCGAGCCGTCCCACTCGCGGGTGTTGCACAGCGACAAGAGCCGGTCACCGACTGCTGCCCGCCTGCCGTTTTCGTTGACTTCAAGCTAGCATCCTAGGATGCGCTACACGACGTGCCCACCGGCACAGGCGTACAACGACAGTGCCGGCACCGACTACCGCACCCGCTCGACAAGATCAACCTGAGCAGTGGGTCGACAGAGGCAGGGCGGCAGGGCCGGGACGCACGACGGCGAACGCGGCCCGGCCGCCTTTGCTCGGTGGCTTCAGGCGGAGGTAGCTCGGTTGGCAGTCCGACGGGCCGAGGGGCCGGCAGGCGGGGCCGAGGGGACGGAAGCGGGTGCCGAAAGCGTCGCCGGGCCGAGGGCCGAGGCTGGCGTGACCTGCGGCGATATGACCGCTTGCAGATCAGACATGACGATTAGGCAGGTTTCATCACAGGCTCGTCGGGCAAGTCACGTGCGGGGCAGCCGCCGCGAGCGGAGCCATCGAGGTGAGGAGTGCGACATGAGTGCCATGGACAAGATGCGCAACAAGGCGGAGGAGTTGAAGGGCGCCGCCAAGGAACGGATGGGCGACCGCACCGACAACGAGCAGATGCGTGGTGAGGGCGCCTCCGAGCAGATGCAGGCGAAGGCGAAGCAGGCCGGCTCCAACGCCAAGGAAGCCGGCCGCAACGTCAAGGAGACGTTCGACCGCCGTTGACGGTCGAACGTCTCAGGCGACGGCCTGGGAGCCGTGCCGGGCCCACCAGGCCCGGCCGGCCTCGGGCAGGGTGTCGATCGGGTCGTAGTAGGCGTAGCGCCGGTCCAGGGCGGTCTCGTCGGCCGACTCGATCGACGTACGGTAGTTCTTGGTCCAGTACGAGATGCCGCGTTCGCGGTCGTACTCGGTGACCATGTGCACCCAGCGCTTGCCGACGAACGGGACGTCGCAGACGATCCGTGGGGTGGCGTAGCCGGGCAGGTAGCCCATCATGTCGTGCTGGAGCCGCTGGGCGTGCCAGACCGGCACCCGCCAGTGCTCGGCGTTCGGGATCATGTCGCACATGTAGAAGTAGTACGGCAGGATTCCGGCCTCGCCCTGTAGCGCGAAGCAGAGGTCGAGCAGGTCGGCGGCGGTCGCGTTGACTCCACGCATCAGTACGCCCTGGTTGCGTACGTCGCGGACGCCGACCTCCAGTGCGGTCTGGGCGGCCCGGGCGACCAGCGGGGTGAGCGACTGGACGTGGTTGACGTGGGTGTGGATGGCGAGGTTGACGCCGCGTCGGGCGGCGGTCCGGGCAACCCGTTCGAGTCCCTCCACCACCTCCGGCTGGAGCCAGTGTTGGGGAAGTCCGGCGAGTGCCTTGGTGGCGAGCCGGATGTCCCGGATCGTCTCGATGCCGAGTAGCCGCATCAGGTACGACTCGAGATTGCGCCAGGGGACGTTGGCGACGTCGCCGCCGGAGACCACCACGTCCCGTACGCCGGGGTGGGCGCGCAGGTAGTCGATGTGTGCGTCGTACCGGTCGACGGGTTTGAGGCTGAGTCGGAGCTTGTCGACGGTCGGGGTGGAGTTGCCGACGAGGTCCATCCGGGTGCAGTGCCCGCAGTACTGCGGGCAGGTGGAGAGCAGTTCGGCGAGGACTTTGGTGGGGTAGCGGTGGGTGAGCCCTTCGGCGACCCACATGTCGTGTTCGTGCAGTGAGTCGCGGGTGGCGTAGGGGTGCGAAGGCCAGTCGGTGCGTCGGTCGGTGACGAGCGGCAGCATGTAGCGGCGGATCGGGTCGGCCCGGAAGGTGTCGGTGCTGGGCGGGCCGTCCGGCACCATCGTGTTGAGCATCTGGGGCGGGACCAGCATCGACATGGTGGCCTGGGTGGCCTGGTCGGCGGTGAGGTCGGCGTAGCAGTCGTCGTCGACGGTGTCGCCGAGTACGGCCCGGAGCTGTTTGACGTTCTTGACGCAGTTGGCGCGCTGCCACTGGGCGGATTCCCACTGTTCGCGGGTCACCTGGCGCCAGCCGGGGAAGCGGGTCCAGTCGGGTTCGACCAGGGCCCGGCGACGGTATTCGTAGGGCTGGCCGGCGGCGGGCGGCTGTTCCGGTGTGGCGGGGTGCGCCGGGCCGGTGGGGTTGCGGGGGGCGAGCACGGCGGTTGCCGGTTCGACCTGGGTCACGACGCCTCCTCCAGATGCGGGTGCCGGTGGGTTTCGGCGGGGCCGGTGGGCCTCGACCTCGAACGCTACTGGAAGATTTCCCGTCTAGGAAATATCCTGCCGTAAGTTTTCCTGTTCATGGTGGGCGTGCGTGTTGATGCGTCGCCGGACGGGCGGTCGGGAGGAGGCAGCGGGTGGGGACGACGCCGGAAGGTGTGGCGGGAACGTCGGCGGTCGGGCTCGGTCGGGTGGTCGAGCCGGTCGGCGTACTGCCGCAGGCGGCGTACCGGCTGGACGCCCGGGGTGAGATCGCCGCCGACGAGGTCCGGATCCGGGTGGAGCGGCTGAACCTGGACGCGGCGAGCTTCCGGCAGTTGTCGGAGAAGCACGCCGGGGACGGTGCGGCGGTCCGGGCCGAGGTGCTGGGGATCATCCGCGAGCGCGGCAAGATGCACAATCCGGTCACCGGCTCCGGCGGGATGCTGGTCGGCACGGTGGCCGAGGTCGGTCCGGAGTCACCACTGTCGGTCCGGCCGGGTGATCGGGTGGCGACGCTGGTGTCGCTGACCCTGACTCCGCTGGCGATCTCCGACGAGCTGGCCGGCTGGGACGGCCGGTCCGAACAGGTGCCGTGCGACGGGCACGCGATCCTGTTCGGCCGCTCGATCGTCGCCGTACTCCCGGACGACCTGGACCCCCGGCTCAGCCTGGCGGTGCTGGACGTCTGCGGCGCCCCGGCGCTGACCGCCCGGACCGTGCGGAGCTACGCGGACCGCGCGGCCGCCGCGCCGACGGTGGCGGTGCTCGGCGGGGCGGGCAAGAGCGGGTCGCTGGCCCTGGCCGCGGCCCGGCAGGCCGGCGCGGCCCGGACCGTCGGTGTGGTGCCGGTACCGGCCGAACGGGACCGGCTGGTCGCCGCCGGACTCGCCGACGAGGTGGTACTCGCCGACGCCCGGGATCCGGTGGCGTTGGCGGCGGCGGTGACCGGCGCACTGGGCGGGCCGGCGGACGTCACCGTCGTCTGCGTCGACGTCCCCGGCTGCGAGCACGGGGCGATCCTGGCCACCGCCGACGGCGGTACGGTGGTCTTCTTCTCCATGGCGACGAGTTTCGCCGCGGCCGCGCTCGGCGCGGAGGGGCTGGCCGCCGACGTGACGATGCTGATCGGCAACGGCTACCTGCCGGGGCATGCCGAGTACGCGATGTCGTTGCTGCGTACGGTGCCCGGAGTGCGGGCGCTGTTCACCGACCGGCTCGCGGCAGACTGACGTCATGACGAACCCCTCGATTCTCTACCGTGGCGGCCGGTTGTACTGCCCGGCCGATCCGCGGGCCACCGCGCTGCTGGTCCGGGACGGCCGGATCGACTGGCTCGGCGTCGACGCCGACGCTCCGACCGCCGACCGGGTGGTGGAGTTGGACGGCGCCCTGGTGACTCCGGCGTTCGTGGACGCGCACGTGCACGCCACCGACACCGGGCTGGCGCTGTCCGGTCTGGACCTGTCCGGGGCGCGGTCGGCCGCCGACGTCTGTGCGGCGGTGGCCGGGTTCGCGGCCGAGTTGCCGGCCGATGCGGTGGTGCTGGGGCACGGCTGGGACGAGTCGGCCTGGTCGGACCGGCGGGTGCCGGACGCGGCGGAGCTGGACCGGGCGGCCGGTGGCCGGCGGGTGTACCTGTCCCAGGCGTCGATCCATTCCGCGCTCTGCTCGTCGGCGCTGCTGGCGGCGGCGCCGGAGGCGACCGGAGTGCCGGGTTTCGACGCGTCGGGGTGGCTGCGCCGGGACGCCCACCACGTGGTGCGGGAGCTGGCGCTGGGTTCGGTGACCGAGGCGCAGCGTCGGGCGGCGCAGCGGGTGGCGTTGCGCCGGGCGGCGTCGCTGGGTATCGCGGCGGTGCACGAGTGCGGCGGCCCGGAGATCTCCAGCGAGGCGGACTTCACGGCCGTGCTGGCGCTGTCCGGTGTCGACGGCCCGGAGGTGTACGGCTACTGGGGCGAGCTGATGGGTGCGGAGCGGGCCCGTGCGCTGGGTGCGGCCGGCGCCGGCGGTGACCTGTTCGCCGACGGGGCGTTGGGTGCGCGTACGGCGCACGTGTCGGTGCCGTACGACGACGGTGAGCCGGGGGCGTGCGGGCACGGCTACCTGACGTCGGCGCAGGTCCGGGACCACCTGTTGGACTGTGCGGAGCACGGGATGCAGGGCGGTTTCCACGCGATCGGGGACGCGGCGGTCGACACGGTGGTGTCCGGGTTCGCCGGTGCGGCGGAGGTGCTCGGGGTGGAGCGGCTGCGGGCGGCGCGGCACCGGGTCGAGCATGCCGAGATCATGAACAAGCGGCTGATCGCCGGCTTCGTCGAGTACGGGATCGTGGCGAGCATGCAGCCGGCGTTCGACCGGCTGTGGGGCGGCGAGCAGCGGATGTACGCGTCCCGGCTGGGGCTGCGGCGATCGTTGGAGTCGAATCCGATGGGTGCGATGCACGGGGTCGGGGTGACGTTGGCGTTCGGTTCGGATTCGCCGGTGACGCCGCTGGATCCGTGGGGTTCGGTGCGGGCGGCGGTGGCGCACTTCAATCCGGTGCAGCGGATGAGTGTGCGGGCGGCGTTCGCGGCGCACACCCGGGGTGGCTGGCTGGCGGTGCCGGCGGGCGCGGGTGGCCGGGATCCGCGGCTGACCGAGGGGATGCTGGTGCCGGGGGCGGCGGCGACGTTCGCGGTCTGGTCGACGCCGGCCGGGGTGGACGACGGTGGGCTGCCGGTGCTGGTGTCGGCGAGTGCGGAGGAGCGGGGGCCGGACGATCCGACGCCGTTGCCGACGTGTCGCCGTACGGTGCTGCGCGGTGCGGTGATCTACGACGGGGAGGACGCGTCGTGAGGAAACGGTGGGGGGTCGGCGATGTCGCCGGTTAGCGGGTCGGGCGGCAAACTGGCCCTGGATCCGGTGCTGGTGGCCCGGGCGCGGGAGTTGGCCCGCCGGGCCGGGCAGCCGGTGGTGGAGTTGGCCCGGGGCCATACGACGGTGTCGGTGGAGCGGGCGGTGTTGCGGCTGGCCGGGGTGTCCGGGGCGGATCCGGACGGGATTCCGTGGGTGAACCGGCTGGTCGACGCGGTCGTCGCCGAGGTCGGTCTTACGCACGGGGTGGCGGCGCCGGTCTTCGACGCGCTGGCCCGGGAGCTGGGTGCGCCGGTGCCGGCGGGTGCGGACGTCGGGGTGGCGTTGACGCTGCTGGCGCAGAAGGCGGCGGCCGGGTCGGTCCGGTTCGAGGTGCCGGCGGGCCGGGCGGCGCGGTCGGCCCGGGCGGCGGCGCGGCGGGCGGTCGGCGTGGGTCTGCGCCGGATCGACCGCCGTCGGGCGGAGCGGGATCGGCTGGTACGTCGGCACGGCGATCCCGCGCAGCGGCCGTGGATCTATCTGATCGTGGCGACCGGTGACATCTACGAGGACATTCCGCAGGCGCAGGCGGCGGCCCGGGCCGGTGCGGACGTGATCGCGGTGATCCGGTCGACGGGGCAGTCGTTGCTGGACTACGTGCCGGAGGGGGCGACCCGGGAGGGGTTCGCCGGCACGTACGCGACGCAGGAGAACTTCCGGCTGATGCGGGCGGCGTTGGACGACTCGTCGAAGGAGTTGGGCCGGTACGTGCGGTTGACCAACTACGCCTCCGGGTTGTGTATGCCGGAGATGGCGGTGCTGGCCGGGCTGGAGCGGCTGGACATGATGCTCAACGACTCGATGTACGGGATTCTGTTCCGGGACATCAATCCGGTGCGGACCTTCGTGGACCAGCGGTTCTCCCGGCAGGTGCACGCCCGGGCCGGGATCGTGATCAACACCGGTGAGGACAACTACCTGACGACGGCGGACGCGGTTGACGAGGCGCACACGGTGACGGTGTCGCAGTTGCTCAACGAGTACTTCGCGCACGAGGCGGGGTTGCCGGACGCGCAGTTGGGGCTGGGGCACGCGTTCGAGATCGATCCGGATCTGCCGGAGTCGTTCCGGCTGGAGTTGGCGCACGCGCTGCTGGCCCGGGAGTTGTTTCCGGACGCGCCGCTGAAGTGGATGCCGCCGACCCGGCACATGACCGGGGACGTGTTCCGGGGCAATCTGCTCGACGGCTTCTTCAACCTGGTGGGGACGATGACCGGGCAGGGCATCCTGCTGGTCGGGATGATGACGGAGGCGGTGGTGACGCCGTGGCTGTCGGACCGGGACATCGCCCTGCAGAACGTCCGGTACGTCCTCGGTGCGGCGGGCGGGCTGCACGAGGACTTCGTACCGGCGCCGGGCGGGTTCATCCAGCGGCGGGCGACGACGGTGCTCGGCGAGGCGGTGACGCTGCTGGAGCGGATCGTCGACGGCGGGCTGTTGCCGGCGATCGCGGACGGCACGTTCGGGATCACCCGGCGGCCGGCGGACCGGGGCCGGGGCCTGGACGGGGTGGCCGTGCACGCCGACGACTACTACAACCCGGCGACGGAGCTGCTGGAGGCGGGATCGTGAGCGCGGGGCGGACGACCGGGCGGCGCGGTGCCGAGGCGCCGGGGGTCGACGTGGGCGGCGGGCCGGTGGTGCGGCCGTACGGGGACGCGACCGGGGACGGGATGGTGCAGGTGTCGTTCACCCTGCCGGTGCCGCACGACAAGCGGGCCGAGGGGGCGGCGCTGCAGTTGGCGGCGAAGATGGGGCTGGAGCCGGCGATGCTGGTGCACGCCCGGCAGATGGGTGACGGCTTCACCTTCTTCGTCGTCTACGGGCGGGTGAACCATCTGGTGGACCTGGCGGCGGTGCGGGTGGTGGAGCGGGACTATCCGCTGTTGTCGGCGAAGGAGGTGAACGCCCTGGTCCGGCGGCGGCTGCGCCGCAAGTTGTCGGTGGTCGGGGCGTGTATCGGCACCGACGCGCACACGGTCGGGATCGACGCGATCCTGAACGTGAAGGGGATCGCCGGGGAGAAGGGCCTGGAGTACTACCGGGAGTTGCGGGTGACGAACCTGGGTGCCCAGGTGAGCGTGCCGGATCTGGTGGCGGCGGCCCGGGCGGAGCGGGCGGACGCGGTGCTGGTGTCGCAGGTGGTGACGCAGCGGGACGCGCACCTGCACAACACCCGGGAGATGTCGGCGGCGTTCCGGGAGGCGATGCCGGCGGGTCGACGTCCGCTGTTGGTGGTCGGTGGTCCCCGGTTCGACGAGTTGATGGCCGGCGAGTTGGGAGTGGACCGGATCTTCGGTCGGGGTACGACGCCGGGTGAGGTGGCCAGCTATCTGGTGCACCGGCTGGTGGCGGGCGCGCCGGTGGCGCGGGCTGATCGGGAACGGTCAACGGGGCGGGCGACGGTGGAGGTGGACGGATGACCGGACAGGGCGGGGCGACGGATCCACGGCTCGGGGTGACGGTGCTGCACCGCCGCTACGTGCCGTACGCGCACGCGCACTACGCGGGGAACCTGGTCGACGGGGCGTACGCGCTGGGGTTGTTCGGTGACGTGGCGACCGAGGTGTGTATCCGGACCGACGGTGACGAGGGGTTGTTCGCCGGCTACTCGGAGGTGCGGTTCCAGGCGCCGGTACGGGCCGGTGACGTGCTGGAGGTGGCGGCGACGGTGGTCCGGGTCGGCAGCCGCAGCCGTACCCTCGAATTCGAGTGCCGGGTGGTGTGTCGGGGCCGGCCGGACCGGGGTGAGTCGGCGGCCGAGGTGCTGGACCCGCCGCTGGTGGCGGTGACCGCCGTCGGCACGGTGGTGATCCCGGTCCCCACCGCCGCCGGAGCTGTCGGACCGGTCCCCGGCTCGGCCGAGCCGGCGGCGGCGACCGACGGCGGGCCCTGGTAGCGGTGACCTCGTACGCGGTCTGCGCCGACGTCGGTTCCACCTGGACGAAGGTGGCGGTGGTGGATCTCGCCGACGGCACCTTGCTGGGCGCGGCGGCCGGCCGGACCACTGTCGGTACCGACGTGCTGCACGGCCTCGACGCGGCGGTGGCCGAGGCGACCGCCGGCCTGTCCGGTGCCGCCGCCGTGCCCTGGTACGTCTGTTCGTCGGCCGGTGGCGGGCTGCGGCTGGCGGTGCTCGGTTACGAGGAGCTGATCACGGCGCGGGCCGGGTACCAGGTCGGGTTGTCGGCCGGGGCCCGGGTGGTGCACGTCGGTGCCGGTCGGCTCGATCGTGCGGGGCTGGCGGCGTTGCGGGCGGCTCGGCCGGACGTGGTGTTGCTGGTCGGCGGGACCGACGGCGGTGACGCCGAGGTGTTGACCGCGAACGCCGACCGGCTGGCCCGGGCACGCTGGCGGGTGCCGGTGGTGGTGGCCGGGAACGCGGTCGCCGCCCCGGCGGTCCGGGAGCTGCTGGCCGGGCGCGGGGTGCCGGTGACGGTGGCCGGCAACGTCCTGCCGTCGATCGGCGTACTGGCGGCGCAGCCGGCCCGGGCGGCGATCCGGGAGGTGTTCCTGCGGCACGTGATCGGCGGCAAGCGGCTGTCCCGGGGTCCCCGGTTCGCCCGGCTGGTCCGGGCGGCGACCCCGGACGCGGTGCTGACCGGGGTGGCGGCGCTGGCCGACCGGCTCGGCGGGGACCTGCTGGTGGTGGACGTCGGCGGGGCGACCACGGACGTGTATTCGGTGCTGGTGCCGGACGAGCGGGCCGGTGGCCCGGCGCGGCCGGCCGCCGGGACGTTGTGGCGGGCCCGGACCGTGGAGGGCGACCTCGGGATGCGGTGGAGCGCGCCGGGGGTGGTCCGGGCGGCGGTCGGCGAACGGCTGCTGACGCCGGGCGAGGAGGGGCCGTTGGAGGCCGTGGCGGCGACGCTGGCCGCCGAACCGGGCCGGCTGGTGGTCCAGGAGCCGGAACGGGTCGCCGAGCGGCGGATCGCCGCCCTGGCGGCGGTGGTCGCGGTGCGCCGGCACGCCCGGGGCGGCGGGGCGGCCGGGCAGCCGGCCCGGGACCTGCGCGACGTGCGGCTGCTGGTCGGTTCCGGCGGGGTGCTCCGGCACGCCGGGCCGGAAGCGGCTGCCGGGATGCTCGACGGGGTGCTGACCGACCACGCCGGTGGCTGGCCGCTGCCGAGGTCGGCCCGGACAGTGGTCGACGTCACGTACGTGCTGGCGGCGGCGGGCCTGTTGGCGCAGCCGCATCCGGTGGCGGCGGCCGGGTTGCTGCGCCGGCACCTGCTGGCCGACTGATTCCGCCGGCCGCTACCACTGTGCTGATCTTCCGGCGCCGGTGTCGGTACGGCGCGGCGGCTCCGACACGCCGCATCGAACTCCGACGACTGGCCGGGGGGCGGTTGACAGTGCCCGGGGGGTACCACGTACCGTCTTTGAG
This sequence comes from Plantactinospora endophytica, assembly GCF_016862915.1. Classification (GTDB taxonomy): domain Bacteria; phylum Actinomycetota; class Actinomycetes; order Mycobacteriales; family Micromonosporaceae; genus Plantactinospora; species Plantactinospora endophytica. The sequence goes on from NZ_BONW01000012.1 coordinate 57,743, forward strand.
TCCTACAACGGGAAGCGGCTGTTGTTCGCTTCGTCCCTTCGTCCGCTGGCCGAGCGACATGTTTTGGTTCGTCGCAACGGCCAGGTCCAGCGGGCGGGGGTCGGCGGGGCGGCGCGAACCGGCTGCGGTTACCGGTGCTCGGGCAGGGTGGTGCAGGCGGCCAGTAGACAACGGCCCGACGGGAACAGCCAGTTCACGTCCGGTCGGTCCGAAGGTCGCACGGCAATGCCCTACCGCACCGGCCGGGGAGGGCCTGGGAGCATCGGGGCGCGGCTTGTCGGCCGCGCCCCGATTTTCGTTCCCCGGCTTTTCGTTCCCCGGCCGCGCTCCGCCCTTCGTCCCCGCCTGATTCCCGATCCTGCCGGGTCCGGTTCGCTACTGCCGGATGTGCCGCCGGATCCGGTTTCGCTGCTGTCGGGTCTGTGGGCCGGCGCGACGACGGCTCGCCCTGTCGCCTCGGGCGACGATCGGTGTTTACTCGGTGTTTCGCCTGGTCCGAGCCGTTTTCCGGGCGGCGGTGCGGTTCGCTGATCGCCGCGACTGCCGGGCCGGGCGGCCGGGCCGGTAGCCTTCCGCAGGTGGGTCCCACCGGCGTCGGGGCCGGTGGCGCGGAAGAAGACGTGAGGCGCGCGTGACAGTGGTGGACACGGCCGAGCCGACCGGCGCCGCCGAGGGCGGAGACCGGCCCGCCGAGCCGGCCGGAAGACCCCTGCCGCTGTGGCTGGCGCTGCCGGCCGCGGTCGCCGCCGGGCTGGCGCTGCTGCTGGCGTTTCCGCCATACGGGATGTGGTGGCTGGCACCCGTCGGGGTGGCGCTGCTGACGGTGGCCGTACACCGGCGGCGGATGCGGGCCGGGTTCGGGCTCGGCACTCTCGCCGGGCTGGCGCTGTTCCTGCCGATGCTGAGCTGGACGAACCTCTACACCGGTAGCGTGCCGTGGCTGCTGCTGTCCGGGTTGCAGGCGGTCTACCTGGGGCTGCTGGGGCTGGCGATCGCGTTCACCGGTCCGCTGGTGGACCGGGTCCGCTGGTCGTGGCCGCTGGTCACCGGACTGCTCTGGGTGGCGCAGGAGGCGCTGCGCGACCGGACCCCGTTCGGTGGTTTCCCGTGGGGGCGGCTGGCGTTCAGCCAGGGCGACTCGCCGATGCTGCGGCTGGCCGCGTACGGGGGTGCGCCGCTTGTCACGTTCGCGGTGGCGGTAGCCGGCGGGCTGCTGGTCGTGGCGGTGTGGCGGCCGTGGCGCGGGCTGCCGGTGGCCGGCGTGCTGCGCGGGGCCGGGCTGGTGGCCGGGGCGGTCGCGCTGGTGGCGGTGGGGCTGCTGGTGCCGCTGGGCGGTGGCGGGTCCGCAACGGCGCAGGTGGCGATCGTGCAGGGCAACGTGCCCCGGATGGGGTTGGACTTCAACGCCCAGCGGCAGGCGGTGCTGGAGAACCACGTCAGCGCCACGATCGAGCTGGCCCAGCAGGTGGCGGCCGGCCAGGCGGAGCAGCCGGACCTGGTGGTCTGGCCGGAGAACTCCAGCGACGTCGATCCGACCCGCAACGCGTCGGCGGGGCAGCGGATCTCGGACGCGGCGAACGCGATCAACGCGCCGATCCTGGTCGGTGCGGTGCTGCTCGGCCCCGGCGAGGGGCAGGTGCGCAACGCGGGGCTGGTGTGGCTGCCGGGTACCGGCCTGGACCGGTCGCAGATGTACGTGAAGCGGCATCCGGTGCCGTTCGCCGAGTACGTGCCGTTGCGCAGCATCGCCCGGATGGTCAGCAAGGAGGTCGACCGGGTCCGGAACGACTTCGTCGCCGGTACCGAGCCGGGGGTGTTGCGGGTCGGCGGGGCGACGCTCGGCGACGTGATCTGTTTCGAGGTCGCCTACGACGAGGTGGTCCGGGACACCGTCACCGGTGGGGCGCAGGTGCTGGTCGTGCAGACCAACAACGCCACCTTCAACGTTGCCGAGGCCGAGCAGCAGTTGGCGATGGTACGGCTGCGGGCGGTGGAGCACGGCCGGGAGGCGTTGATGGCGTCCACCGTCGGTGTTTCGGGGTTCGTCGGGGCCGACGGGCGGGTAACCGGGGCGACCGGGTTCAACACCAGGGCGGTGGTGACCCGGCAGATGCACCTCGGGGAGGCCCGTACGGTCGCCACCCGGGTCGGCCTGTGGCCGGAGGTGGCGCTGCTGGCCCTGGCGGTCGCGGCGCTCGCCGCCGCCGTGGTGACCCGTCGGCGTCCGCTTCCCGGGGTCGGTACGGCGACGGCCGGCGACCCGGCGGATGCGGAGGAGCGGTGAGTCAGGGGAACGGGGCGGACGACCACGGGGACGGGTATCCGGGGGTGGGCCGGGTGCTGGTGGTGGTGCCGACATACAACGAGGCCGACAACATCGGGGTGATCGTCGACCGGGTGCACCGGGCGGCGCCGGCGGTGGAGATCCTGGTCGTTGACGACAACAGTCCGGACGGCACGGGGGCGATCGCCGACCGGATGGCCGGGGTCGACCGGCGGGTGCACGTGCTGCACCGGCCCGGCAAGCAGGGCCTCGGCGCGGCGTACGTGGCGGGGTTCGGCTGGGCGGCCGAGCACGGCTACGACGCCGTGGTGGAGATGGACGCGGACGGCTCGCACGCCCCGGAGGAGTTGCCCCGGCTGCTGGACGCGGCCCGGGACGCGGACGTGGTGATCGGTTCCCGCTGGACGTCGGGCGGTCAGGTGGTGAACTGGCCGTGGCACCGGCAACTGCTGTCCCGGGGCGGCAACCTCTACACCCGGGTGGCGTTGGGGATGCCGCTGTCGGACGCGACCGGCGGGTTCCGGGTGTACCGGGTGCCGGCGCTGGCCCGCCTCGACCTCGACTCGGTCGCCTCGCAGGGGTACTCGTTCCAGGTGGAACTCTCCTGGCGGGCGCACCGGGCCGGGCTGCGTACGGTCGAGGTGCCGATCACGTTCGCGGAGCGGGAGCGGGGGACCAGCAAGATGAGCCCGGTGATCATCGGTGAGGCGTTGTGGCGGGTCACCCTCTGGTCGATGGCGGACCGACGGGTGGCGCCGGGCCGGGGACGCCGTGACTCCGCCGGCGACCAGCGGCTGCGCTGGCCGTGAGGCGGGGCCGGCCGAGGCGTCTCGGCGAGGCGTACGACGGCGGTGACGGCCACGGTGGTCGGGCAGCCTCGGCGGCGTGCGGCTGCCGTGGTCGTGACCAGGGGCGTGTCATGCTGGACGTACGGGGTTTGTGGGCCCGACATCCGGATGGGGTGACATGCGCCGAGGGTTGAGGTTCGTGCCGCTGGCACTGCTGCTGACCGGGATCGTGGAGGTCGCGGTCTTCGTGCTGCTCGGGCGGTGGATCGGGTTCGGCTGGACGATCCTGCTGTTACTCGCCGTCTCGCTGCTGGGGTTGGTCCTGCTGCGCCGGGAGGGGATGCGGGCGTGGCGGGGGCTGCGGGCCGCCGTCGAGGGTGGCCGGCCGCCGGGCAGCGAGGTCAGCGACGGTGTGGTGGGCCTGCTCGCCGGGCTGCTGCTGGCCGTTCCCGGCCTGTTCACCGGGGTGGCCGGGCTGCTGTTGACGGTGCCGCTGGTACGCCGGCTGGCCCGGGGGCAGGTGCAGCGGGTGGCCGAGCGCCGGGTTTCCGCCCAGGTCGCCGGGGACCTGTTCGGTCCGCGCCGGGTACGGGTCCGGCGGGGCCAGCCGCGACCGGACACCGGTCCGGAGCCGACCGACGCGGGTACTACCGCCCCGACGGCGGGGCCTGCCACACCGAGCAGCGGTACGGGGCCGGCGATCGAGGGCGAGATCGTGGAACCGCGACCACACTGACGTACCGTGCAGCCGCGACCGGACCGACGGATCGTGAAGCCCGGACCAGCCTGCTGCTGACCTGCCCACCCGCTGCCACCCGACGGGGCCGCCCGGGCGCACCGAACCCGGCCGGTGAGCCGGTACCACGAGTTGCCGCTTGCCCGAGAACGCAGACCGCCCCCACGGCGACTCCGTGGGGGCGGTGCGGGTGTTGCCGGCTGTCAGGCCCGGCCGCGCCGGGTCCGGACCTCCTCCAGCCGCTCGGCGAGAATGCTCTCCAGTTCGGCGATCGAGCGCCGCTCCAGCAGCATGTCCCAGTGGGTACGCGGCGGCTTGGCCTTCTTCTGCTCGGGCTCGCTGCCGTCGACCAGCCGGGCGACGCTGCCGTCGAACTTGCATTCCCAGGTCATCGGCACTTCGGCATCGACGGCGAAGGGCACCTCGAACTGGTGGCCCTTGGCGCAGAGGTACTCTCGGGTCTGTCGCGGGGCAAGCTCGGTGTTGCGGTCGGACTCGTAGCTGACTGCTCCCAGACGGCTCCCGCGCAGCATGCGCTCGCCCATGATCGGCTTTCCCCTCGGTCGTGATGCTGGTTCTTATCGGTGTAACGACAGGTACCGGGTGGGCGATTCCCGCCGCCGGCAGAAACGTACAAGTGGTCAAACGCTCCGAGCGTAGCCGGATCTCCTCAGTGGTGATCGAGGTCACCTGTAGTGGGGCTCTTTTGCCGGGATATGTCGTGTTGTTCCGGCTGTCCGGTCTGCCGCGTCCGCCCGGGGCGGCACCGGAGTCCGGACGGTCACGGATCGGCGGCCGCGTCGGCGGGAGGCCCGCCGGCCGGGACCGGTGCGGCGGGCGGGGCGGCGAGGGTCCGGGCGGTGAGCCCGGCCAGTGCGGCGGCGAGGTCGCTGACCTGGGTGGAGAGCTGGCCGGCCCGGTCCCGGGCCGCGTCGCGGTCGGCTTCCGCCGTGGCCAGTCGTACGGTCAGCTCGCCGAGTCGGCTCTCCGCGGTGGTCGCGGCGTCCCGCGCGGCCCGCAGATCGGTCCGGGTCCGTTCCAGGTCGGCGGTGACGGCCGCCGCCGTGCTGCGGGCCTGACTGGCCTCCGCCGCCGCCCGCTCGGCCTCGGCGGCGTGCCGTGCCGCGTCCCGGGCGGCGTTCTCGGCGTCGGTGCGGGCGTCGGCCGCCGCCGCGCGGAACCGTTCCGCCTGGCCGACCGCCTCGGCGGCCGACCGGGCCGCCCGGGCCGACTCGGTCCGGGCCGCGTCACGGTCCCGGGTCAGTTCGGCGACCTCCCGGGTCAGTTCGGCCAGCCGGCGCCGGTCGGCGTCCGCCTCGGTGCGCAGCGCCTGCAGTTCCCGGCGGGCCGCGTCCCGGTCCTGCTCGGCCTGGGTACGCAGCGCGGCGGCGGCGCTGGCCGCCTGCTGTGCCGCGTCCCGGGCGGTGAGCGCGGCGGCGGTCTCGGCACGGGCCTGCTCGGCGGTCCGGGCGGCCTGTGCGGACTCCTCCCGGGCGGCGGTCCGGTCGGCGACCGCCGCGCTGGCCGCCTGTTGTGCCTGGTGCAGCGTGACCGCCGACGCCTCGGCGTCCCGGCGGGCCTCGTCCCGTTCGGTCTGTGCCGCCGCGATCTGGGTGGCGGCCTCGGCGCGGACCTCGGCGAGCTGGCGTTCCACCCCGGCCGGGGACAGTTCGGCGTGCAGCGCCTCGGCGAGCGCCTCGGTGACCTGGTCGAGCCGGTCGACGACCTCCCAGGTGCGGGCCACCTGGCCGGCCAGCCCGGGCGCGTTGCGGTGCCGCATCCGCTGGTTGCGGGAGGCCCGCTGGCAGGCGCCGTCGTTGTCCCGGCAGTACCGGAACGGTCGGCCCGCCGCCGCCCGCTGCGGCACCGGCCGTCCACAGTGGGCACAGGGCCGGGTCTCCCCGGGCAGCTCCGGAGTGGGGGTGCGCTCGTCCATCGCCGGGGAAGTCTAGTGTGCGCCGGCAGCGGCGCCCGCTGGCAGCGCCTGCGCCGAAACGTGATCCTGCGTCGGCGCGGGTAAATGCGATGCCCGACGCCGGCCGGACCGGTGATACTGGCGCCTCGGCCCGGTCGCGGCCCACACCGCGTACGACGACGGACGGGGGCCGGGAACCCGGTGGAGGACCGATGACCCCGCAGCACCCCGACTGGTGGCTCGACGAGCTGGCGCACGCCGGCCCCGAGCACCTCGATCCGACCTACGTCGACGGCTACGACCGCAAGGCCGGGCACGACCCGCAGGCCGACCTCGACCTGCTGCGCCGGCACGGGCTGGACGCCGACGCCACCCTGGTCGACCTCGGCGCCGGTACCGGCCGGCTCACCCTGGCCGCCGCGCCGCACTGCCGGCGGGTCGTCGCGGTGGACGTCTCGGCGGCGATGCTGGCCCGGCTGCGGACCGGCGCCGAACTGGCCGGGCTGACGAACGTCGAGCTGGTCCGGGCCGGCTTCCTCAGTTACACCCACCAGGGCCCGCCGGCCGACGTCGTCTACAGCCGGCACGCGCTGCACCAGTTGCCGGACTTCTGGAAGGCGGTCGCACTGACCCGGGTCGCCGCCATCCTCCGGCCCGGCGGGGTCCTGCTGCTGCGCGACCTGGTCTACACCTTCGAGCCGGCGCAGGTGGGGGAGCAGTTCGAAACCTGGTTGGCCGGGGCGGCCGAGTCCACCGCCGACGGCTGGACCCGCGCCGAACTCGCCACCCATATCCGCGACGAGCACAGCACCTTCAGTTGGCTACTCGAACCGATGCTGGTCAAGGCGGGCTTCCGGATCGTCGAGGCCACCCCGAGCCGCGCCCCGGCCACGTACGCCAGCTACGTCTGCGTCCGTACCTGACGGCCGGTCGACAGCCGGACGCCCGTCGTCGCCTCGGCCCGGAATCGACACGATCACGGAACACAGGTGTCGGGGAGCTGGACCGCCACCAGCACAACCCCAGGATCAGCGCGAAAGCTGGGATGCTGGACGGCGGATCAGGTCACTGTGTGTCAGGATGGACGAAGGAGAACTCGATCATGGCTTTGCCACCCGTTGTCGATGACGCTGCCTGGCGTAAGGAGCTGGACGAGCTGCGCGCCCGTGAGAAGGCCGCCACCCGGGAACTCGACGCGATCGCCGCGCAGCGACGACGGCTGCCGATGGTGCGGATGCCCGAATACACCCTGGTCGGAGCCGACGGACCGGTCCGACTCGTCGACATCTTCGACGGCAGATCGCAGTTGATCGTCTACAACCACATGTGGAACCCGGACGCCGAGTGGCAGTGCGGCGGCTGCACCAGCCTCACCTCGTCGTGGACCCGGCTGGGCTTCCTCGACAACTACGACGCCCGATTGGTGATCGTCACCCAGGGCCCGATCGAGGCCGCCCTCGCCTACGCCGAACGCGTCGGCAACACGATGACGTGGTACTCCACCGCCGACAGCCCGTTCGGGGCCGACGTCGACGCACCACCTGGCGGCGGGTTCGCGATGAACGTCTTCCTGCGCGACGGCGAGACCGTCTACCGCACCTGGCACACGACCGGCCGCGGCGTCGAACAGCTCACGTACACGTTCGCGCTGGTCGACGTGCTGCCCTACGGCCGGCAGGAGGACTGGCAGGACTCCCCGGAAGGCTGGCCGCAGAAGCCTGCCTACAGTGGCTGGCTCGACTCGCCCGACGTCGCCCGGCTGTACGGTCCCGCGACCTGACCTGACCGCCTGGACCGGCGAGCTGGCTGGCGGCGGCGCCCAGTGGTGTCCGGCCGGCTCGGCGGCGGCGACGGTCAGCGGCGTTCGGGTTTCGCCGAACGGGCCATCAGCTCCTTCACGGCAACCTGCGGGGACTTTCCGCCCCGCACGATGTCGACGACCATCTCGGCGATCGGCATCTCGACGTCGTGCCGACGGGCCAGGTCGAGTACCGACTCGCAGGAGGTGACCCCCTCCGCCGTCTGCCGGGTCGCCGCGACCGTCTCGTCCACCGTCATGCCGCGACCCAGGTTGGCGCCGAAGGTCTGGTTACGGGACAGCGGCGAGGAGCAGGTGGCGACCAGGTCGCCCATCCCGGCCAGGCCGGCGAAGGAGAGCGGGTCGGCGCCCATCGCCAGGCCGAGCCGGGTCGTCTCGGCCAACCCACGGGTGATCAGGGACGCCTTGGTGTTGTCGCCGAGGCCGAGCCCGCCGGCGATCCCGACCGCCAGGCCGATCACGTTCTTCACCGCCCCGCCGATCTCGCAGCCGACCACGTCGGTGTTGGTGTAGGGGCGGTAGTAGCCGGTGTGGCAGGCGCCCTGGAGTCGCCGGGCCACCTCCTCGTCCCGGCAGGCGACCACGCTGGCGGCGGGCTGGCGCCGTACGATCTCGGGGGCGAGGTTGGGGCCGGAGACGACCGCGATCCGGCGCGGGCCGGCGCCGGTGACCTCCGCGATCACCTGGCTCATCAGCTTGGCGGTGCCGAGTTCGACACCCTTCATCAGGCTGACCAGCACACTGTCCGGGGCGATCGCCGGTGCCCAGCGGGTCAGGTTGGCCCGCAGGGTCTGCGACGGGACGGCGAGCACCACGAATTCGGCGTCCCCGGCGGCTTCGGTCGGGTCCGTGGTGGCGGTGATGCCGGTCGGCAGCGGGATGTCCGGGAAGTAGTCCGGGTTGCGGCCGGTGCGGTTGACCGCGTCGACGAGGTCGGGGCGCCGCCCCCAGAGGGTGACCCGGCAGCCGGCGTCGGCGAGGATCATCGCGAACGCGGTCCCCCAGGAACCCCCGCCGAAGACTGCGATACGGGTGGTCACGCCAGCGGCCTCCGTTGCTCCGGCGCCGCCCGTACGCGGCGCGCGTCCCGGTCGTAGCGTACGGGGTTGGCGGCGTCGGCCCGTACGGCCGAGCGGGTTCTCGGGCACTGCCGCCCGTCGACCGGTCGCGGGGGCCGTCGGTTATCCGCCGGACGTGGCAGGGGCGCCGGCCGGGTCCGGTGTGGAGCCGAACAGCAGCCCGAGGTATGCGTCGAGGGCCGCCACCGCCTCCTCGCCGGAGTAGTGCCGTCCGAGGACGTGGATGCCGAGACCGTCGACCAGTGCCAGCAGAGCGGTGGCGGCGTGCAGCGGGTCGGTCCGTGGCGCATTGTCGCTGGTCGCCTGCACCGCACGGATCTGGTCGGCGAGGAACGCCCGCATCTGGCCGGAGCTGTCCCGCAGCCCGTCGCCGATCGCGGGCTTGACGGCGGCGTAGGCGAGGAAGGCGAGCGAGACGTGGCCTTCGAGCCGTCGGGTCTCGTCCAGCGGCAGGATCTGGATCATCAGCGTACGGATCAGTTCCGCCGGACCGAGGGGCTGGCCGGCGCCCGCCTCGGCGGTGATCCGCTCCTGTGCGTTGCTCATCACCATGTCCAGGGCGAAGGTCATCATCTCGTCCTTGGTGCGGAAGTAGTGCTGCACCATGCCGGTCGACACCCCGGCCTCGGCCGCCACGTGCCGGAGGCTGACGGCCTCCAGGCCCTGGCTGGCGGCGAGCCGCATCAGGGCGTCGGCGAGCTGTTTGCGGCGGGCGAGATGGTCCGCTTTCCTGGGCACCCACCCACTTTACATTGCGGTCGTATTGACATGGGGTCGTCGCCACGATTACATTGCAGTCGTATTGCAAAGGGAAGGGGACCCTGAAGTGAACGTGATCGCGCTGGCCGAGACGTCCGCCGAGCTGGTGGAACTCGTCGGCGGCAAGGCCGCCGGGCTCGGCGAGCTGATCAGGATCGGCGAGCGGGTGCCGGCCGGCTTCTGCCTGACCACCACCGCCCACGAGCACGGAGTGCTGCCACAGGACGAGGTGGACGCGGCGTACCGGGAACTGGGCGGCGGGCCGGTCGCGGTCCGGTCCAGCGCCACGGCCGAAGACCTGCCGTACGCGAGCTTCGCCGGCCAGCAGGACACCTTCCTGGGCGTCACCGGTGCCGACGAGCTGCACAGCGCCATCGCCAAGTGCTGGAGTTCGCTGCACACCGAGCGGGCCGTCGCCTACCGCGAAGCCAACGAGATCGACCAGCGGACCGTCCGGATGGCGGTGGTCGTCCAGCGGATGGTCGACGCCACCGTCGCCGGGGTGCTGTTCACGGCCAACCCGCTCACCGGCTGCCGTACCGAGATGGTCGTCGACGCCGCACCCGGGCTCGGCACCACCGTGGTCGACGGCACCGCCCCGGCCGACCACTACGTCCTGCACGACACCCCGTACGACGAGCGCGGCTGTCTCACCCCGGCCCAACTGGCCGAACTGCACCGGGCCGGGGAACGGATCCAGGCGCACTTCGGCGTACCGCAGGACATCGAATGGGCGTTCGACGCCGACGGTGTGCTGTGGCTGTTGCAGTCCCGGCCGATCACCACGCTGTTCCCGCTGCCGCCGCCGACCGACCGGCCGCTGCCGCGCATCTACCTGGAGTTCGGGCACGTGCAGGGGATGCTGCGCCCGGTCACCCCGATGGGCATGTCCACGCTCCGGGTGATGATCGCCGGCATCCTCGACACGTTCGGCGTCAAGGCCGAGATCGTCGACATCGGCGGGCGCCTCTACGGCGACCTGACCGACCAGGTCCGGAACCCGGCCACCCGCAAGCGCCTGGTGAAGCTGATGGCGGTCGACTTCGGCCCGCGCGCCCAGGCGGTCGTCGCACACGTCCTGACCGACCCCCGGTTCGCCCCGGTGCCGGGCAGCCGGTCCGGAGCCGGTGGCGCGCTCGGCCCCGCACTGCGTACCGCGCCGCGGGCGGTGGCCGGCATCGTCGGCGCGCTGGCCCGGCCGGAGAACGCCCGGATCCGGCTGTTCCAGGAGATCGACCAGCTCCGGCAGCGCACCGCCGTCGCGTCGGCCGGGCTGCGTACCGCGACCGAGCGGCTGAACTACGTCGAGGCGCAGGACCACACCACCCGGTACGACCGGATCATCTGGCCGATCGTCGCCGGCATCCTGACCGCCGCGCTGCCGGCCGAGCTGCTCAAGGGGGTCGCCAGCCAGGCCGAGATCCACGCCGTACTCGGCGGCATGCCGCACAACGTCACCATCGAGATGGACCTGGCGCTGTGGCGGCTCGGCGAGCGGGCCCGGCCGCACCGCGAGCTGCTGTCGACGACACCGCCGGACGCGCTCGCCGCGCGGTACCTCGCCGGCACGCTGCCCGAGATCGGCCTGGCGGAGTTCCTGGACGCCTACGGGCACCGGGCCGTTGCCGAGGTCGACCTCGGGGTGCCCCGCTGGGCCGAGGATCCGACGCCGGTCTTCGCCTCGATCGCGAACTATCTGCGGGTCACCGATCCGGAGCAGGCCCCCGATCGGCGGTTCGCCCGTGCCGCAGCCGAGGCCGAGGCGAAGCTCGCCGAACTCGTCGGGCGGGTGCGGCGGCGTCGCCCGGTCCGGGGCCGGATCGCCGGGTTCCTGCTCCGCCGGGCCCGGGTGCTGGCCGGGCTGCGCGAGTCGGGCAAGTTCGCCGGGCTGTATCCGCTGCGGGAGAGCCGCCGGCAACTGCTGCTGGTCGGCGCGGAACTGGCCGACGGGGGGTTGCTGGACCGGGCCGACGACATCATGTTCCTGACCGTCGCCGAGGCGCGGGCCACCGTCCGGGACGGTGCCGACCAGCGGGACCTGGTCGCCGAGCGGCGGGCGACGTACCGGCGGGAGCTGCGCCGCCGGCACGTACCCGTCTCGGTGCTCTCCGACGGCACCGACGTCGAGGCCGTGCTCGCCCCGGCCACCGCCGCACCCGGCGCGCTGCGCGGCGTCGGCGCGGCCCCGGGTACGGCGACCGGCCCGGCCCGGGTCGTGCACGATCCGGCGACCGCGCACATCGAGCCTGGCGAGATCCTCGTCGCACCGACCACCGACCCCGGCTGGACGCCGCTGTTCCTGACCGCCGGAGCACTGGTCACCGAGACCGGCGCGGCGATGGCACACGGCCCGACGGTGGCCCGGGAGTACGGCATCCCCGCCGTCATCTGCGTACCCGGTGCCACCGGTACGATCAGAACCGGTCAGGTCGTCACCGTCGACGGCAGCGCCGGAACAGTCACCGTCCACCAGGGACAGTAGGCTGGCCCCGGCCCAGTCCCGCCACGCAGACCGACGGACCGGGTGGCCCCGGACCGGTCCCATGGGCCCCGCCAGGCACAGCAAAGCGGTCCGGTCCTGGTTGGCCACGGTGCTCCGGTAACACCGGTAGACCGGCGCGAAGCAGAGGTGGACGACGACCGCCTGCCCGACCCGGAGCGGACGGCCGTCCTGTCGGCCACCGCCGGGGCGCGGCGAGCCGGTGAGCACGGTGGGAGGAGCCGATCCTGGAGGACCAGCCGACGACCGTCCGGCGGCCCCCGGACGCGCGCGGCCGTTCGGCCTGGCGACGCGGCCGGGCGACCGCCGCAGCCGCCGTGCTGGTTAGCCTGCTGCTGACCTGCCATCCGCTGCTACCCAACGGGATCGGCCGGCTGGGCAGCCTGGTGCAGACCTTCCTGCCCTGGCTGGGCCTGGCCGTCCCGGTACTACTGGCGCTCGCGGTGCTGCGCCGCTCTGCCGTAGCGCTGGTCGCCCTGTCGCTGCCGGCCGCCGCCTGGCTCGGCCTGTTCGGCGGTGCACTGCTGCCGGCGACGGAATCGGGCGGCATCACCGTGGTCCAGCACAACGCCAGCGACGAGAACGCCGACCCGGCCGGCACGGCCAGGGCGCTGACCGAGGCCCGGCCCGACCTCATCGGACTCCAGGAACTGACCCCGCCGGCGCTGTCGGCGTACGCGGCGGCGCTGGCGCCGGACTATCCGTACCACTCGGTGCGGGGCACGGTCGGGCTGTGGTCGAGGTATCCGCTGGTGGACGACCGGCTGCTGGACATCCGGCCGGCCGGGTTCGGCACGGACTGGAACCGTGCACTGCGCGCCACGGCACGAATGCCCGACGGCGACGTCGCCGTGTACGTCGCGCACCTGCCGTCGGTACGGCTCGGCCTTCCCGACGGGTTCGGCAGCGCGCGGCGGGACGAGAGTGCCCGGCTGCTGGCCTCGGCGGTCGCCGCCGAGCGGCTCGACCGGGTCATCCTGCTGGGCGACCTCAACGGCACCGTGCACGACCGAGGGCTGGCGCCGCTGCGGGCACACCTGCCGTCGACCGGATCCGCCTTCCCGTTCAGTTGGCCGACGGCGCTGCCGGTCGCCCGGATCGATCAGGTGATGGCCGGGTCGGCGACGGTCACGGACCTCTGGTCGCTGCCGCCGACCGGCAGCGACCACCTGCCGATCGCGGCCCGGATCAGGCTCTGACCGGCCCGCTGCCGTCCGCCGCGCCGAGCCGCGTCGGGGTTGAGCGTTCAGATTCAGCCGTGTTCGGCGGCGTAGCGGTCGGCCAGTTCGGTGCCGATCCGGGCCAGTTCGGCGCGTACGGATCGCGGTTCGAGCACCTCGATCATCGCTCCCCAGCCGGCGAGCTGCCGGGCGATGTCCAGCGGGGTCGGCGCGGCGACCCGGACTTGGGTACGCCCGTCCGCCACCTCCCCGTCGGCGTGGCAGTGCAGGCCGAACTGGTCCCGCAGCACCGGTACGAACCGGGTTTCGACGAGTACGGTCGCCCAGGTGCGGGATCGGCGTTGCTCCACCTCGCCGACCACCTGGTGCCACGCGGCGGTGAGGGTGAAGTCGGCCGGACGCTCGGCGGGCTCTGCGGTCGGCTCGGCCGCGACGATCCGGTCGACCCGGAAGGTCCGCTGTCCCCGATCGGTTCCGGCGACCAGATACCAGACGTCGTCCTTGTCGACCAGGCCCCACGGGTCGATTAGGCGTTCGGTGTGCTCGCGGCGGCTGTCGAGGTAGTCCAGCCGGACCTTCCGCCGCCCGATCACCGCCGCTTGCAGCAGGTCGACCAGTTCGGGCCGGTGCCGGACCCGCCCGCTCCACCGGGTCGGATCGGTCATCGTGGCTTCGGCCGCCGCCTCGGCGTCGGCCCGGAAGGTCTGCGGCAGGGCCCGGAGGAGTTTGCGCAGTGCCGCCCTGGCCTGGTCCGAACCGGCGGCGGCCGGGCCGAGCAGCAGGAACAGCTCCCGTGCCTCCGGGGCGGACAGTCCACTGAGGTCGGTACGGGCACCGCCGACCAGTGACCAGCCACCGTTACGGCCCGGCTGCGGGTACACCGGGACGCCGGCCGCGGACAGCGCCTCCAGGTCGCGGCGGGCGGTGGCCACGGAGACTTCGAGTTCGTCGGCCAGTTCGGCGGCGGTCACCCGGCCCCGGGCCTGCATCAGCAGGAGGGCGGCGACGAGACGGTCGGCACGCATGTCCCCAGCCTGCCAAGAAAAGTGCTCAATTGGTGAGCACTTTCAGCCGGAGGATGAATGTCGTCAGTACTCGAAGGGAAGGAACGCAGCCATGTTGCGCGGACTCACCACCATCAGCCTCTTCGCCGACGACGTCCCGGCCGCCCGGAACTGGTACGCGGAACTGCTCGGCACCGACGCGTACTTCGTACGCCCGGCCGAGGGGACACCGGCGTACGTCGAGTTCCGGATCGGCGACTACCAGCACGAACTCGGCATCGTCGACAGCCGGTACGCCCCGCACAGCCACTCGGAGAAGCCGGGCGGCGCGATCGTCTACTGGTACGTCGACGACGTCCAGGCGAGCTTCGACCGGCTGCTGTCGCTGGGCGCCACGGTGCACGAGAAGCCGACCGAGCGTGGCCCTGGCTTCGTCACCGCGTCCGTGGTCGACCCGTTCGGCAACCTGCTCGGCATCATGTACAACGAGCACTACCTGGAGGTTCTCCGGTCACGGCCGCAGCGGTGACCCGTGTCGCCGGCCACGGCCCGGGGCCACGGTGCCGCACGGGACCGAACTGCCCGGGCCGTGGCCAGGTCGACCGGATCTCGGGGGAGTAACCGGGCGATCGACTTCCCGGACGAGACGTCGGGGCCGCTACCTCGTCAGCGGCGCGGGCTGCGCGAGGCCGGGCACCTCGGCCATCGCGCGGGCGACGGCCTCCGCCGGGTACGGCGCGGTCCGGCTCTCGCCGAACAGATCCCAGTAGAAGTCGTTCACGATCGCCGCGATCGGGGCGTACCGGCTGACGATCGCCGCCACCTCGGCCGGTACGCCCACCACCTCGGCGCCGGCCGCACAGCGCCGGACGTACTCGTTACGCGCCACCGGGCCGCCGGTGCGCGGGGTGGGTACCCCGCAGACGTTGCTGACCAGCCAGTTGACGAGCCGGGTCAGCGCGTAGCAGAGGTCGTGGCTCAAATTGCGGGCGACGAAGTCGGCCTCGGCGGGGGAGAGGTCGAACCGGGGCGACGTGGCGAGCCCGAGGTCGGCGAGGTAGAGCCGCCGGCCGTCGGTGAGGATGTTGCCGAAGTGGGCGTCGAAGTGCAGCAGCCCGCTGGCGTTCATGGCGGGGATGTCGGTACGCAGGCACCGTTCCACCATCTCGGCGGCGGCGACGACCGCCCCGGCTCCGGACCGGAGTCGACCGTCCAGCCAGTTGTCGAGGGTGTCCGGGATGTACTCCAGGAAGAGCAGGACGGACGCCGACGCCGACGCGAGCGCCTCGATCCGGACCCGCACCGCCGGTGACCCGTCCCAGTAGGCGACCACCCGTTCGACGTCGACGAGTTCGTCGGCCAGCGGTGGCGCGCCGGGCAGCAGGCGCCAGTGGTACATCAGGGGAAAGGCCGCCGACTGCCCGCCGATCACCTGTTGGGTCGTCCAGATGGTCGCGGCCAGTTCCCGCCAGGCGCCGAACCCGGGGCCGCCGACGCCGTAGTGGCAGTACGTCGGCAGCCCGAACAGGTTCGCCGTCGACCGGACGTTCTCCGGACGACGCTCCAGGTCGGTCAGGGGTACGCGCTTCACGAAGACGGGTACGCCGTCCACGTCCAGCACTGCGGAGGTGCCGCCGATACCGGCGCCGAGGTGCCGGGCGCCCGCCACGAGCCGGCCGAGTTCCTGGTCGCTCAGCAGCGCCAACGCGGTCGCCACCCGGCCGTGCCCGGCCAGACGTGCACCGTGCGAGTTCTCCGTGTCGTGGCGGGTGAGTGCGATCAACCTCGTACCCTCCGGCTCCGTCCCAGGGTTTCCAGCATCCGGGCCCGGCAGCCCGGTACGTCGCGTTCGCCGCATCGGACATCATCTCTCCTGGGACACCGGTTCGGTGGGTGTCGCCGGGCGGATCGGGTGGCCCGCCCGGCGACCTCCCCGCTAGTCCGCGGCCATCACGGTGAAGGTGAATCCGGCGCTCGTCGTACGGCGCAGCGGAACATCACACTTGATCCGCCGCAGTACCTCGTTCCTGCTGAGGCCGAGCCCCTGCGCGATGAGCCGTTCCGGGCGCACCGGTACCGGATCCTCGAAGACGACCGCCACCTGGACCGGCCATGCCTGGTCGAGCGATCCCGACGGGATGTCCAGCCGCCAGGCGCCCGTCCAGTCCAGGCTGAACCGGTTGCGTCGGGCGAGCAGCGGGTCCAGCAGCCTGGACGCCACCAGTTCCGGATCGTTGACGCGGTAGCCGTGGAGTTCGGCCGGATCGAAGGACCTGACCGACGTCCGCTCGTACACCGTGAGTTTGCTCGTCCGATCGCAGGACACGCAGCGGACCAGCAGCCACACGTCCAGCAGCTTGCTGTTGGCGTTGACGCGGAACCTGCCCTCGGCGGTGGTGGCCGACTCCGACCGGCAGTCCACGCACCGCAACGAGAGCAGCGGCAGCCTGGTCCGCCGAACGACCCAGGGCAGCACGATATGAGGTTGTGAAGACATGATTTCCAGACCTGATCTCTAGACCTGACACGAGGCCGATCAGCGCGGCCTCGAACGCTGTATGACCGGGCGCATCAGGGCAGCCCGGCGGAACCGACGGAGGCGTCGGCTACAGGTGAGTGGAAAAAGGTGTCAGGTCGAGAGAGCAGGCGGGGTCACGCGGTCTTGTCCTCATTCTCACGGCGACGGGCCGCAGGCAACGTACGGGAACGAGGCGCGAGACTCAAACGATTTCCGACCGGCACCGTGTCAGTGCCACCGTCCGAAACCGTGTCGGTGCCACCGTGTCCCGTCGGCGGCCAGGGCGATGGTGTCCCGGCGTAGCCCCATGGCGCCCAACGCTACGCCGAGCCTCGTCGAACGCGTTCTCAGACCGCGCGGACTTCGGCGAGCCGCTTGACCGCGTACTCGTCGTCCCAGCAGACAGCGGCTTCCCATGCGGCCGACGCTTGCGCGGCGATGTCGTACGCGTCGTCGTCGAGGCCGGCGGCGTTGTCGGGCAGCACGAGATCGAGGTCGGGGACGTCGACGCGCACGCCCCACACGTCGTTGGCGACTCCGCCAGCGAGCGGTGCGATGCGAGCGACGCCTTCACCCCACTGCCCGAGCGCCTCCCACCCCACGGGCCACATCCCAGCGGTTCCCAGCAGCACTGTTCTCGGAGCGCGGGCCGCCCGATTATTGGATTTCCATTACCGGTAATCCAATAATCGGGTTTTATGGCACCCGAGGCGGCGTCCGGAGCCTCGGGAGGGGGTGCATCATAATGACAGTTATTTACCGTAAGGATTTACGCTGGTGTACTACGGTCGTCGGCGGTCCGATTCCGGGAGCGGCATCCGGCGGCCGGCGTCAGTTCGTTGTGCGGCCGTAGCTGGCGCGGCCCTCCGCGACCTGGCGTGCCTGCCGTTCGCGCCACCGCTGCTGCGCGTCCGCGTTGCAGCGTCGGCAGACCTTGCGATAGCGGCCGGTGCGGGGGTCGAGCTCACGGTCGTGCCCGTTGCGGCACCGAGGTTCCTGCTTGCGGCTGCGACAGTTCTCGGCGTGACTGAGCTGACGCAGGTGGCTCGGCTCGATACAGTCCGGCACCCCGCAGACGTGGTCGACTTCCCGCTCGGGGTCGTAGTCACCGACGAAGACGACGTATGCGGCGATGTGCGCCCATGCCCGACCCGCCACCTTCTGGTGCACGCCCCGCCGGCTCCCGTAGCCGCGTACGACGAGACAGCCGTCCGCCGTGCGCGCCGAGCGGTCCAGCAGGTACGTCCGGAGCGTCTCCTCGGTGAAATGGCGGGACAAGCCGCTGATCTGGGAGAGCACGTCGGGAGGATAGCGGGCACCTGCGATACGTCCCGTGGTCGGCGGCAACGCCCCGCTGTCCCGACCCGGCCGGGTCCAATCCGAGCTGTCCCGACCAGGCCGGGTCCACTCGACGAGTGGCGTCCCGCCGGGCGTGCCCCGGCACGAATCCGCGGCCCGGTCTGAGAGTCTTCCTCACATGCCGTCTTCCGAGGTCGTGCCCCGCAGGTCGAGCAGTCCCGCGCTGGCCGCCGCCGGGTCCGCCGAGTTCACCGAAGCCTGGCTGGACAACCGGCGGCTGTCCGAGCACACCCGCGAGGCGTACCGGCGGGACGTCGCCGGGTGGCTGAGCTGGTGCGACGGCCGAGACCTCGATCCACTGCGGGCCACGTTCCTCGACGTCAACGCGTACGCCCGTCAGTTGGAGGCGACGCCCGCGCTCCGGAGTGGCCGTCCGCTCACCCCGACCACCGTCGCCCGCCGCCTCTCCGCCCTGTCCAGTTGGTACGAGTTCCTGGTCAAGCTGCACGCCGTCGACACCAATCCGGTGGCCGCCGCCGACCGCCCCCGGGTCGACCGGGACCACTCCGCCACCATCGGCTTGACTCCCGACGAGGTCGACGCGTTACTGGCTGCGGCCGAGGCCGACACGGGACCGACCGCCGTCCGGAACCGGGCCACCATCACCCTGCTTGCCGACCTGGGGCTGCGGGTAGGCGAGTTGATCTCGCTGAACCTGACCGATCTCGGTACCGAGCGTGGGCATCGCAGCATCCGCTTCGTCGGCAAAGGCGGCAAGGTCCGGCGCCGCGCCCTGACCCCTGGCAGCGCGTACGCGGTGGACGCCTATCTGGCCGCTCGGGCCGCCGGCCAGGGGCTCACCGTGCCGGAGGTGACCGGCCCGCTGCTGGTCACCGCGACCGGTGCGCGGCTGGATCGGAACTCGGTGTTCCGGCTCGTCCGCCGACTCGCCCAGGCAGCGGGCATCCACGCCTGGGCGAGGCTGTCGCCGCACTCGCTGCGGCACGCGTTCGCCACCACCGCCCGCGCCGAAGGGGTGTCCCTGGAGGACGTGCAGGACGCGATGGGTCACGCGGACCCGCGTACGACCCGCCGCTACGACCGGGACCGGCACAACCTCGACCGCGATCCTGCGTACGCCATCTGGGCGGCCCGCGCCCGCCGCCGAGGCTGACGACGGGATCGGCGGACACGAGGCCCGGGTGTCGGCGGTCAGAGCGCCGTACGGTGGATACGGTCGGCCGTTGCTCGACGCGCTCTCTGCCCACCCGCTCCCCGTCCGGGTCCACGACACGTTCGACATCGGCCAGATCGAGAGTGCGCCGAACCGTATCGGCCAGGTCCAGAGTTCGCCGAACCGTAGGCCGGGTCGAGAGTTCGCCGGACGGTCGACCACTGGCCACACCGACCGTGGGAGGCAGGGCTGAGCAGCGACGACGGCCGTACCGTCGATTGCCTCGCGGAGTTGACGGTGTTGCGGCACGGGCAGAGCACGGCGAACGCCGCCTTCGTCGAGGCGGCGGCGGCCGGACGACCCGACACCGACGTGCGCGGTCGGGACCGGGACGTGCAACTGTCGACGCTGGGCCGGGAACAGGCCGCCGCCAGTGGGCGCCGGTTGGCGGCACTGCCGGCGGAACGACGGCCGCAGGCGGTGATCTGCTCGCCGTACCGTCGGGCGCGGCAGACCTGGCGGATCGCCTCGGCGGCGGCCGGGGCGAGCGGGGTTCGGCTACCGGAGGCGTCGGTCGACGAGCGTCTGCACGACCGTCTGATGGGCGAGTGGGAACTGCTGACCGGCGCCGCGATCGCGCAGCGGTTCCCGGCGGAGGCGGAGCGGCGCCGGGCGACCGACGAGTTCCACTACCGGCCGCCGGGCGGTGAGTCGCTGCTCGACGTCGGATCCCGACTCGTGCCGCTGCTCGACGACGCGCACCGGACGTACCCGGGGCAACGGCTGCTGCTGGTCGCCCACGACGCGGTGGTGCTGATGCTCCGGCACCTGGTCGAGGGGCTGTCGCTGGACGACCTGCGTGCCGTCGTCGCCGCCGGGCCGGTCGCGAACGCCTCCTTCACCCGGTGGACGAGGAACGACGACCGGATGACGTTGGCGGAGTACAACTCGGTCGCCCACCTGTCCACCGGCGACTGACGACCGGGGTGGCGGTGCCGCGCGTCACTTCCAGCGACTGTCCCACGGATCGTCGGGTGGTCCGAGTACGTGCGCGTTGATCTCGACGACGAGGTGGCCCAGGTCGCCGATCTCGACGACGTCGACGCCACCTGTCCGGAGGGTCTGCACACCGTCGCAGTCGGCGAACAGCAGCGGCTCGCGCAGCGCCAGTACCACTCGGGTGATGCCGGCGGCGAGCAGCAAACTGGTGCAGGGAACCGGCCGGGACCGGCGTACGGTGCAGGGCTCCATCGAGGTGTAGACGGTGGCCCGGGAGAGGTCGAGGTCGTCCCGGCCGGCGAGCTTCGTCAGGGCGGCCTCCTCCGCGTGGTGGTGCGGATCGGTCTCGCCGGTGTAACCGCTGGCCAGCGCCTCGCCGTACTCGTCGACGACGATCGCCCCGACGGCGTAGTGGGTCGGCGAGGGCGGCGAGAGCCGGGACAGTTCGATGGCCGCCCGTAGCCATCGCCGGTCCTGGTCGGGTCCGCCGCTCATGTCCGGCCGCGACGATCCGTCGGCGCGTACCCGCGAGCGGTCGGCGTCGTCGGCGGCGCTGCCGGCCGGGTCATCCGCCCCGACGACGGTCACCACGTCGCCGACGCGGTGCGGAACCTGTCCCGCCACGGCGACGCACCCCCCGACCCTCCCGCGCCTCTCGGTGTTCGGCCACCCCGCCCTACGCTACGGCGCGACCGAGGGCGTGCCCCGCGACTTTTTCGGCGCCGTGCCGGAAGACACGTTTCTCGGCGCTGTGCCGTGATACACGACGACATCATGGCCGAGATCACCGACCCGGTGGCCGCCGGGGCGTCCGTGGCGTCCTCCCCGGTCGCCGGACTCGACGAGCGCTCGCCGGGCGGTGCGTTCTCCGGCGGGCAGCAACAGCGGCTCGCTCCCCGGGTGGTGCCGGAGAGTCTGCGACGAGCGCCTGGTGCTGGCTCGTCCCAGACCCTCCGGGCCCGTGTCGCCCCGCCGGCCGCATCCCGCCCGGCTCGGTGCGAGCGGGATGCGGCCGGCCAGCGGTCAGGTGACCCGACGGCGGATCCGCCACAGGCCGAAGCCGCCCAGCAGCACGCTGAGTCCGAGGTAGATCGCCGACTCCAGCCACTGGAACGGCCAGTACCGGTGCTCGGGTTGGTAGGCCAGGTCGACGTGCAGGTCCAGGTCGCCGAGGCAGCGGGCGGTGTCGCCGAACGTGCCGGTCGCCCCGGTCTTCGGCGGGCTCATCAGGCAGTCGTCGAACCGTCCGGCGTCGAGTGCCCGGCCGTCCGAGGTACGCAGCTCGCTGGTGTACGTGACCCAGGCGTCCGGAACGGTCACCCCCCGTACGACGGCGGCGCCGGTGATGCTGCCGAGGCCGCGTACCTGGTTGATGGCGTCGGCGGTCATCGGTCGGGTGACGGTGGCCGGCGGCATCAGGTGTGGGCGTATCAGGTTCGGCATGCCGAACTGGACGACGGTGAAGGCGAGCACCGTCAGCGCCATCGCCGGCAGGGTACGCCGGACGACGAGCCCGAGCACGGTGCCGAGGGTGACCGCGAACAGGGCGTACCCGATGGGGGTGATGTTGCGGGCGCCGAACACGACGGTGCTGAACCGGTCGTCGGCGGCCGTGTCGACCGGGCTGGCGGCCCAGGTGAGCAGCAGGCTCGCCAGGCCGGCCACGGCCGCGGCGGCCAGGGCGACGAAGAGCAGCCGGGTGGCGAGCCAGCGCCGCCGGGAGACGCTCTGGTTCCACACCAGCCGGTGGGTGCCGGCCTCCAGTTCGCGGGCGACGAGCGGGGCGCCCCAGAACATCCCGAGGATGCCGGGGACGAGCCCGAGCAGGCCGGCCAGGATCAGCAGGGTGTTCTGGTATTCGCCGACGAACTGGGCCATCGCCTGGGCACAGTCGCCCTGCGGCTGGCACCGTGCGAGGTAGCCGGCCCGGCTGTCGCGGATCCGCAGCCCGAGGTGCAGCAGGTAGGCGGCGAGCACAGCCAGGGCACCGACGCCGACCAGCGCCTGGGTCCGGAACTGTCGCCAACTCAGCCAGATCATCGCCGGACCTCCCCGGCAGGCACGGCGGCGCGGGCGGCCGTCGGGTCGGCGGCCCGGGTCAGGTAGCCGAGGACCATTTCCTCGAGCCGGACCGGCTCCGTTGGCCACGGTGTCGGCGGCAATCCACCTTCGGCCCGGACGAGCACCCGACTGTCCCGGTCGGCGTGCTCGACGTGGATCACCTCGACCCCGGCCGGCAGCCGGTCGAGCTGGTCGCGGGGGACGAGCAGCCGGTGGTGGCCGGCCAGCAGATCGGGTACGTCGCCGGCCACCTGCACCCGGGACCCGGAGAGTACGACCAGGTGGTCGCAGACCCGTTCCACGTCGTCGAGCAGGTGCGACGAGAGTACGGCGCTGGCGCCGAGTTCGGCGACGAACTCCCGCAGGTTCCGCATGAACCCGTCACGGGCCAGCGGGTCGAGCGCGGCGGCCGGCTCGTCGAGAATCAGCAGCTCAGGGCGTTTCGCGGCGGCGACAGTCAACGCCAACTGCGCCCGCTGGCCGCCGGAGAGCCGTCCGGCCCGTTGCGCCGGTTGCAGCCCCACCTGGGCGATCCGGCGTTCGGCGAGCGCCTGGTCCCAGGAGGGGTTCAGCCGGGCGCCCATCCGCAGGTGGTCGGCGACGGTGAACGACGCGTACACCGGGGTGTCCTGGGCGACGAAGCCGACCCGGGCCAGGTGTGCGGCGGTCGACGCCGGGCGTGACCCGAGCACCTCCAGGGTGCCCGAGGTCGGCGTGATCAACCCGCAGGCCAGTTGCAGCAACGTCGACTTACCGGCCCCGTTCGGGCCGACCAGGCCGATCACCCGCCCGGCGGGGATCGTCAGGGTGCAGTCGGTCAGCGCCGGTCGGCGGCCGTAGCGTTTGGTCAGGTGCTCGGCGTGCAGCACCGGACAGGAATCCCGTGTTGGCATTGCCCCATCGTCGGCACGTCGCCGGGCGCCGGCATCGGTCCACGGCACGGTCGGCGGCGCCCGGAACCGTACTTCCGGCCGGTTCGGGGCGGGTCGCACCGTTCCTAGCCTTCCGGGCATGGATCACACGGAACACCCGGCGGGGCCGGGCAGGGTACTGGTCGACGTCGGGCTCGGCGTGCTGTCCGCCGCAGGGTCGGCCGGCACGGCGTACCTGTTGGCGACGAGTTGGGGCGGCGCGTACTGGGTGTTCGGCTGCGCGGTCGGGGTGGTGGTGACCGTGCTGGCCCTGTCGCGCGCCCGGCGACGGAGCTGGCCGGTCTTCACCGCCCTGGTCGTCGCCGGGCTGGCGGTCGGGCTGGCCGGGCTCGCCGACCTGCCCCAGGAGCCCGGTCCGGTCACCGCTCTGGCGCTGGCCGTGCTGACCGGTTCCGCGCTCCGTACGCTGCCGGCGCCGAGGGCCGCCGCCGTGGCGGTCGCGGGCTTCGGCGTGGTCGCCGGCAGTTGGCTGTCCGCCGGCCCGGGGTTCACCGCCGTAACGGTGTGGAACCTGGCGGGCTGGATCGCCGCCGTGCTGACCGGCCTGGGTCTGCGGGCCGCCGGGACGCACACGACCGAGGGGGAGCGGGCGGACCCGATCCACCGGTGACGGGAGTGCCCGGCGCAGTGCCGTCCTGGCCTGGTCCGAACCGGCGACCCCGTCCACGGGCTTACGTCCGTGGACGGATGCCGGCTCCGCGGGTCGGTGGCTAGTCTCGCGGCGTGGACGCCAGCTCGTACCCGCTCCGGCCGCCGCTGCGGCACCGCCTTCCTCCGGTGGCGCGATCGGCCCTGGTCTGGTGCGCGATCGCCGCGTTTCCCGTCGTACTGGTCGTTACCGTGGCGTTCCTCGCAGGCGACGACCCTCGATACCACAACGCCGTCCAGACGATCCCCCGCTACGCGCTACCGGTCCTGACGATGGCACTGCCCGCCGTCCTGCTTCGGCGGGTCCCGCTGGTGACTCTGACGCTGATTCTCCTCGCGGCGGCGACCATGACGGTGACGGTCCATTCGCCGTTCACCGGCCATCCGAGCGACCTGCGCTACCTGGAGCTGCTGGCGATCAACCTGACCGTCGGGTACGTCGCGGCGACCCGGTCGCGCCGGCTCTCGGTGCCGGTGGCCGTGTTGACGCTCTGCCTCGAGATCCTCGTCGGCTACCTCAACCCGGGCGACGCCAACCCGGTCTTCCAGCCGGAGATCCCCACCCTGGCGATGCTGGCCACCTGGATGATCGGCAACTCGGTCCGGTCCCGGCGGCAGTACGCCGACGCGCTGCGCTCGCAGGCGACCGCCCAGGCGGTCACCGCCGAGCGGCTGCGCATCGCCCGTGAGCTGCACGACATGGTGGCGCACAGCATCGGCATCATCGCGATCCAGGCCGGGATGGGCAGCCGGGTGATCCAGTCCCGGCCGGCCGAGGCCGGTGCCGCGTTGCGGGCGATCGAGACGACCAGCCGGGAGACCCTCGCCGGGCTGCGGCGGGTGGTCGGCGGGCTCCGCCAGGCGGACCGGCCTGATTCGGGTTCGCGGGAACATCCGGACCCGTCCGACCCGGGTTCGCGGGATCCGGCGCCGGGGCTGGCCGACCTGGAGCGGCTGGCCACGGTGACGGCAGAGGCGGGGGTGCGGGTCGAGCTGTGCTGGCGGGGGGACCGGCGCCCGCTGCCCGCCGACATCGAGCTGTCCGCGTACCGGATCGTGCAGGAGGCGGTGACCAACGTCGTCCGGCACGCCGGTACGGCGGACTGCCGGGTCGTCGTCGACTACCGGGAGGAGGAGCTGTGCGTGGAGATCGTCGACGAGGGGCGCGGCGGCCCGGTCGCCGGCACCGGCTTCGGGATCACCGGGATGCGGGAACGGGTCGCTCTGCTGCACGGCGAGTTCCGCGCCGAACCGGTGGCCGAGGGAGGTTTCCGGGTGGCGGTCCGGCTACCGCTGCCGGAGAACGTGCCGGTTTCCGCGGAGCCGCGATGAGTGTCCGGGTGGTGCTCGCCGACGACCAGCCGCTGGTCCGGTCCGGCCTGCGGGTGCTCGTTGCCGAGACCTCCGACCTGACGGTGGTCGGTGAGGCGGGGACGGGCGCGGAGGCGGTCCAACTGGCCCGGGACGTCCGGCCGGACGTGGTGCTGATGGACATCAGGATGCCCGGCATGGATGGGATCGAGGCGACCCGGCGGATCGTGGCCGACGGCGGGCCGGTCCGGGTACTCGTGCTGACCACCTTCGACGAGGACGCGCACGTCTACGGGGCACTGCGGGCCGGGGCGAGCGGTTTCCTGGTCAAGGACATGGCCGTGGACGACATCCTCGCGGCGATCCGGGTGGTGGCCGCCGGAGACGCGCTTATCGCGCCGAGCGTCACCCGCCGACTGATCGCCGGTTTCGTCGGGTCCGGCCCGGCGCCCGCCCGGCCGGCCGGTCCGGTGGCCGGCATCACCGAACGGGAGCGGGAGGTGTTGACCCTGATCGGGCTGGGCCGGTCGAACAGCGAGATCGCCGACGAGCTGTTCATCACGGTGGCGACCACGAAGTCGCACGTGGCCCGGCTGCTGACCAAGCTCGATGCCCGGGACCGGGTACAGCTCGTGATCATCGCGTACGAGCTGGGTCTGGTCGCGCCCGCCCGCTGACCGGTGCCGTTTCGTTGCCGGAGCACAGGCGGCTGTGCGTTGCGGGGTGGCGTCGGTCGGTGCCCGACACGGTGCGCTGCCGACCTGACACGCCATACGTGAATACCTCCGCCGATACCACCGGGCGTACCATCGCGGGTATGGCGGACAAGGTCACCCTGAGCCTGAACCCGGACACGCTGGCCCGAGCCCGTGCGGCGGCGAAGCAGGACGGGCTGTCGCTGTCGGCCTGGATCGACCGGGCGGCCCGCAAGGAGGCGCTGCGCTGCGCGGCTCAGCAGCACGAGGCGTGGCTCGCCGCCAACCCGGAGGTCCAGGACGAACTCGACGCCTTCGACCGGTACGCCGACAAGGTCGACGCGGGCTGGTCCGACCTGGCCGGCGCCGCGTGAACCGGGGCGAGATCTGGACCATCGGCGATCCCGCCCAGCAGGCCAAACACCGGGTGATCGTGCTGTCCGGCGATGCACACAACGACCGGCCGGCCGCGTCGCCGTACTGCGCGCCGATCGTCCGGCAGCGTGGCAGCAGCGAACTGCCGCCGTTCGTGGTGCCGCTGGCCGAGACGGATCCGATGACCGGGGTCGTGGTGGTGAACCGGCTGCGCCGGATCCCGACGGCGGTGGCGGTTGAGCGGGTGGGGATGGCGACCGGAGCGAGCATGGCCCGGATCGGTGCGGCGCTGAGCGACCTGTTCGAACTCTGACCGGATCACTGGCGTGACGCCTCCGCCACCAGCGCCACGGCTTGCCATCGAGGGTGTGCCCGTCCCGGATGGATCGACCCGACCCGTCCGGCCCGGCGAACGGCCCGGTGTGAGCGGCTGCACCGATCAGAAATCCTCCGCCCGGTCGTCAGTTCTGTGAGTTTCTCGCACCGGTGGAAGGATTGCTGACGATGACCGAAATCCTCCGCCCGGTCGTCAGTTCTGTGAGTTTCTCGCACCGGTGGAAGGATTGCTGACGATGACCGATGCCAGACTGCCGAGCGCCGACGAGGCCACGTTCATCGCAGCGGTCCGCTCAGGCGACACGACGCGGTTCGCGCGAATCACGGAGCGTCACCGGCGTGAGTTGCAGGTGCACTGCTACCGGATGCTCGCGAACTACGAGGACGCCCAGGACATGACGCAGGAGACGTTCCTGCGAGCGTGGAACAAGCGGGAGTCGTTCAAGGGCCACGCGGCCCTGCGGACCTGGCTGTACCGGATCGCGACGAACGCCTGCCTCGACTTCCTGGAGAAGCGCAACGACCGCACACCCGTACCGTCCGAGCTGGCGGACGTCGGCTCCGAGGTGCTGTACCTGCAGCCGTACCCCGACCGGATGCTCCCCGAGGACCCGCAGGAATCGGTCGTGGCGCGGGAAACGGTCGAGCTGGCGTTCATCGTCGCCGTCCAGCACCTGCCGCCGCGGCAGCGGGCGGTGTTCATCCTGCGCGACGTCCTCGGCTGGCCGGCGTCGAAGGCCGCCGACGCCCTCGAGCTGACCGTCGCATCGGTGACCAGCGCACTGCAGCGGGCCCGTGTGACGATGCGCGAGCAGGTGCCCGACCGCCGCCTCGACTGGCGGCGACCCGCCACTCACGAGCTGTCGAACGACGAGCGCGGCGTGGTGAAGTTGTATGTCGACGCCCATGAGCGCAACGACCTCGACGGGCTGACGGCCCTGCTCCGCGACGACCTGCGGTTCGTGATGCTGCCCGAGGCGGGCACCTCGGTCGTCACGGCCAAGGACGCGGTGGACGGCTGGGTCTCCGGTGGGCTCTTCCAGCCCGGCCACGACGACTGGCGCGGTATCACCACGACGGTCAACCGCATGCCCGCCGCCGCGCTTTACCTCCGCACCCCCGACGACCCGGAGTACCGGCTGTTCGCAATCGCGGTCCTGCACATCGTCGACGGGAAGATCGCCGAGCTCACCGGATTCGACGCCACCGACAAACCATGGCTGGACCTACCTTCGACACTGGGATCAGACAGGTCCCCATCGTCGACGAGTCCGGCGCCACGGGCCGGCGTCACCGAGGTCACCGCGGAATGAGCACCCTGACCAGCTGAACACCAACGCGACAACGCGAACACCGCCGCCCCGCCAGCGTTGCCGGTGGGGCGGCGTCATGCCCGAAGAACATCGTCACGATCAACGACGCCGTCGTCCTCATCTACAGCGAGTCGGTCAACAGCTCGCTCAGAACGCAAGGAAGGGCGCGGGGAAGGTTCCCGCACAGCCGAAGGTCAGGGTGAGCACGTCGGCCAGGATTCGACCTGGCCATCCGAGCCGAGCATTTGGCCCGTGCTCATCGCCTCGTCGCGTATCGGGTCAGCAGGATGCCGCCGGGAAATGTCCGCGTCTCCACGAGGTTCAGGTTCACCCAGGTGTCCAGCGCGGTGAAGAACGGCGTGCCGCCGCCCACCAGGACCGGGTAGGTGACCAGCACGTACTCGTCGATCAGCCCGGCCCGCATGGCCGCCCCGGCGAGCGTCGCGCCGACGATGTCCATCGGGGCGGCGTCCTCTGCCTTGAGCCGGGTGATCTCGGTGACCGGGTCGCCGCTGAACAGGCGGGTGTTCCAGTCGACCTTGTCGATCGTCGAGGAGAACACCATCTTCGGCATGTCCCGCCAGCGGCGGGCGAACTCGATCTCAGCCGGTGTGGCGCCGGGCTGCTGGTCGGCGGTCGGCCAGTGGGAACTCATCGTCTCCCACAGCTTGCGCCCATACAGCGCCAGGCCCGTCACCGCCACCCGGTCGGACCACCACTGGAACAGTTCGTCGCTCGACGACGAATCCGGTCCGTCACCCCCACTCCAGCCGAGGTCGTCGCCGGGCGCGGCGATGTAGCCGTCCAGGGTCACATTCATACCAAAGGTCAGTTTCCGCATCATGCCAGCCTCTCGTGAGTCGATCTAACACGTACAGACGGGCGCGGCGCGGAAACCTAATCGGTGCGCGATCTGCGTCCGCAGGTAGTCCTCGCGTTCCGGACTCGGCTCGGCGGCCTCGGCTCGACCGTCGCCGGGAGGACCCGTCCGACCCAGCTTCAGGATCGGCGGTGGTGGTGCGGGGCCGGTCAGGGCGTCGGGGGCCGTTCGGCGGCGATCATGACCCGGCGCAGCAGCTCGGAAAGGGTGCGCCGCTCGTCGGCGGAGAGCACGCCGAGCAGCCTGTACTCCTCGTGGCCGAGGACGTCCATCGCGCCGAGCCAGGCGGCCCGGCCCTGCGCGGTCAGCTCGATGTCGACCCGCCGCCGATCCTCGGCCGACGGTGCGCGCCGGACGAAACCACGGGCGACCAGGGTGTCGATCCGGGCGGTCACCGACGGCGGCGCCAGGTTCAGGTCTTCGGCGAGCTGCGACGGCACCGCGCGGCCGTGCCGGCCGGCGAGCGCGTGCAGGGTGTCGAACTCGGGTCGTTGCAGGTCGAAGTCGACAAGCGACTTCTCCCGGACCCGACGCAGGTGGTTGGCCAGCAGCTTGGCCCGGGTCACCGCACCCTCGACGTCCGGGTCGAGTTCGGGGAGTACGGGCAGCCAGCGGGCGACGTGCCCGTCGGTCCAGTCCTGCTGCTCCACGCCGCCCTGGTGTTCCACGCCACGATCCTACGTCGAAGCAGAATTATTCGTTGACGAAAGATTCGATGTCGAAATAATCTGCCCGACGTGACCCACCCATTCCGGCTCCGCACCTTCCAGTTGCTCTTCGTCGGCCGTACGCTCTCCGCGCTCGGCGACGCCGTCGTGCCGGCCGCGCTCGCCCTGGCCGTACTGCGGGCCACCGACTCCAGCTCCGCGCTCGCCCTGGTGCTCGGCTGCGCGATGGTGCCGCAACTACTGCTGTTACCCCTCGGTGGGGTACTCGCCGACCGGTTCGACCCCCGGCTGGTCGCGATCGGCACCGACCTGGTCCGCTGCGCCGTCCAGATCTTCGTCGGCATCGAACTGCTCGGCGGCGACCCGACCCTGCTGTCGATCGCCGCCGCCTCGGCGGTCGGTGGGGTGGCCTCGGCGTTCTCGATGCCGACCAGTTCCCCGCTGGTCGCCGGAGTGGTCGACGGCCCCGGCCGGCAACGAGCGAACGCCGCACTGGGCGCCGCCCGTAGCGCCACCGCCCTGGCCGGGCCGGCGCTGGCCGGTGCGTTGATCTGGGCGGCCGGCCCCGGCTGGGCGTTCGTGCTCGACGGCGTGAGCTTCGCGGTCAGTGCCGCCCTGCTGGCCGTGCTCCGGGTACGCCGGACACCGGTGCAGCGCCGCCCACTCCTCGCCGACCTGCGGGAGGGCTGGGCCGAGGTGCGCTCACGCGACTGGTACTGGACCAGTCTCGTGGCGCACGCGGTCTGGAACGGCGTGGCGGCGGTGCTGGTCACCCTCGGTCCGGCGGTGGCGATCGACAGACTGGGCGGCGAGGGCGTCTGGGTACTGGTCCTCGAGGCGGGCGCCATCGGACTGCTGGTCGGCTCGCTGCTGGCCGGCCGGGCCCGGCTCCGCCGGCCGATCCTGGTGGCGAACCTCGGCCTGGCCACGTACGCGCTGCCGTTGACCCTGTTCGCGGTGGCCGCACCGGCCTGGACGGTGGTGGTGTCGTACGGCATCGCGCTGGCCGCCCTCGGTTTCCTCAACCCGGTCTGGCAGACCGTCGTGCAGACCGAGATCCCGTCGCACGTGCTCGCCCGGGTCACCTCGTACGACTGGCTGTGCTCGCTCGCCGCGATGCCCCTCGGGTACGCGCTCGCCCCGCTCGCCGCCGACGCCTGGTCGCCCGCCGTACCGCTGCTGTTCTCCGCCGTGGCGGTCGCGGTGGCCTGCCTGGGCACCGCCGCCGCGCCCGGGGTGCGTCGGCAGTTCACCACCCGGCCCGAGCCGGAACCCGCCCCCGAGCCGGTCGACGCGCTCCCTTGACCTGCGGCGGGGCGCGGGCCGGCGCCGGAAAACCGCTGGACGCGAGGGCCAGACTGACCGGGTGGACACCATCCTGACCCGGGGCTGGACGATCCGTGCCGAGCCGGTCCACGGTGCGGTCGCGGAAGCACTGCTGCGGGACTACTACACGGAGATCGTCAGCCGGTACCATCGCCGTCCGACCGAGGACGCCGAGGTCGACGAGGTGTTGGCGGACGAGCCGAGCGACGATCTGACTCTGCCGACCGGGCTGTTCCTGGTCGGCTGGTACGACGGCGAGCCGGCCGGCTGTGTCGGGCTGCGGCTGGGCGCCCTGCCGTACGCCGAGGTGACCCGGGTGTTCGTCCGGCCAGCGGCGCGACGGCGCGGTGGTGGGGCCCGGCTGCTCGCCGCCGTCGAGGAGGCTGCGGCGGCGCACGGCGTCACGGTGTTGCGGCTTGACACCCGGCACGACCTGGTGGAGGCCCGGGCGCTGTACGCCCGGCACGGCTACCGGGAGGTGCCGGCCTTCTCGGCGTCGCCGTACGCCGACCACTGGTTCGAGAAGCGGCTCGTCGGCTGACCGTCGTCCTCGCGGAACGGCTTCGTCGGACGGTCGGGGCTACGGCGGTGGGAGTTGACGGCGGCGGGGCGTGCGCGGTAATAAATAAGAGGACTTGAGTCACCTCGACTCAACTTAACCTTCGGCGCAGGAGACCCGAGGAGGATCGACGATGTTGATGCGTACCGACCCGTTCCGTGAGATCGACCGGATCGCCGAGCAGTTCTTCGGCACCACCAGCCGACCGGCGGTGATGCATCTGGACGCCTACCGCGACGGCGACTACTTCTACGCGGTCTTCGACCTGCCGGGCGTCGACCCGGAGAGCATCGAGTGCACCGTGGAACGCAACGTGCTCACCGTCCGCGCCGAGCGGCGTCGGCCGACCGGCGACGGGGTGGAACTCGTCGCCGCCGAGCGGCCGATGGGGATCTTCACCCGCCAGCTCCTGCTCGGCGACACACTGGACACCGAGAAGCTCGAAGCCGGCTACGAGGCCGGAGTGCTGACCCTGCGCATCCCGGTGGCCGAGCGGGCCAAGCCGCGCCGGGTCGAGATCAGCGTGGCCGGCGGCGGCCCGCGCCAGATCCGCTCCTGACCCGCGACACATCCCGGTTCCGGCGCCCGCCCGTCCACGCTCCGACACTCTTGGACGGACGGGCGCCGGATCGGCTCAGTCGGCGGAGCGGTCCGGGGCCACCGGTCGGTCCGGGGTGATCTGGTACCGGTCGGCCATCGCCCGCGCGGTGGCGGTGAACGCCTCCCGCAGCGCGGCGGGGGCGAGCACCTCGACGTCGGCGCCGAGCTTCAACAGCTCGATGTGCCCGTGCCGGACCGACTCGATCGGCACCGCCGTGTAACGCCAGCCGGCGTTGTCGACCGGTCCCGCCGCCGCCCGCGCCATCCGGGCCATCGCGGGCGGGAAGACGAACGGCATCAGCTCCAACGCCGCCTCGGTCAGGCGTACGGTCGCGGTGGCCCGGTAGACGCTCTCCTCGTACCGGCGGGTCCAGGCGTCCCAGAAGGCGGCCAGGTCGAAGTCGTCGGGGCGGGTGAACGTCTCCGCAAGTACCGTCAGCTCCAGCACGCTGGCGATCCGGTACGCCCGGGGCTCGCCGTCGCCGGGCTGGGCCACCAGATACCACCGGCCCGCCTTGAGCACCACGCCCAGCGGTGCGAGCCGCCGGGTCACCTCCCGGGGCGTTTTCCACCGGCGGTACCGGATCTCGACCATGCGCTCCCGCCACACCGCGTCGGCGAGCGCGGCCAGGTGCGGGGTCGGCTCGGCGTGCCGGAACCAGCCGGGGGCGTCCAGGTGGAAGCGGTGGCGGGCCCGGGCGGCCCGGCCGCCGAGGTCGGCCGGGAGCGCGGCGAGCAGCTTGAGTTCGGCGCCGGCCAACACGGTGCCGAGGCCGAGTTCGGCGGCCGGGCCGGGCATACCGGCCAGGAACAGCGCCTCCGCCTCGTCGGCGGTCAGCCCGGTCAACCGGGTCCGGTAGCCGTCGAGCAGCCGGTAGCCGCCGGCCGGGCCGCGATCGGCGTAGACGGGTACGCCGGCGGCGCCGAGCGACTCGACGTCCCGGTAGACCGTCCGGACCGACACCTCCAGCGCGGCGGAAAGTTCCTGCGCCGTCATCCGCCCCCGGGCCTGCAACAGCAGGAGCAGGGAGACGAGTCGGCTGGCACGCACGAGCAAGATTATCCCGTTATTACCCGAGAGTTGGAGATCGTCGGGCGCGTCTGGCGGGTCTTGGGCGAGTGGTCTGAAAAACTTTCTCGCGTGTCCCGATCCACCCTGGTTCGCCGGGCGGCGACCCGGCCGGCGCCGACGTACACGCCGGCCGACTTCACCGAGGCCTGGCTGCGCAACCGCCGGTTGTCCGAGCACACCCGGGCCGCCTACCGGCGGGACATCGCCGGCTGGCTCGCCTGGTGCGCCGACCGTGGGCTCGACCCGCTCGGCGCGACGTTTCTGCACGTCAACACGTATGCGCGGGATCTGGAGTCGAGCGTCGACCCGCGCAGCGGACGCCCGCTGACCCCGGCCACGGTGGCCCGGAAGCTCTCCGCGCTGTCGAGCTGGTTCACGTTCCTCGGCAAGCTCGGCGCGGTACCGACCAATCCGGTCTCCGGCGCCGACCGGCCGCGAGTCGACCGCGACCACTCCGCCACCGTCGGCCTGACCTCCGAGGAGGTCGACGCGCTGCTCGCCGCCGCCGAGGCGGACACCGGGCCGAACGCGCTGCGCAACCGGGTGGTCCTCGCCCTCCTCGCCGACCTGGGGCTGCGGGTCGGCGAACTCGTCGCACTGGACCTGGCCGACCTGGGCCAGGAACGGGGGCACCGCAGCGTGCGGTTCGTCGGCAAGGGCGGCCGGGCCCGCCGTCGGGCGTTGACCCCGAGTTCGGCGTACGCGGTGGACGCCTACCTGGCCGCCCGCGCGATCGTGGCGGGCCGGCCGGTCGAGCAGTTGACCGGTGCGCTGCTGGTGACCGCCACCGGCAACCGGCTGGACCGGCACGCGGTGTTCCGGCTGGTCCGGCGGTTGGCCCGGGTGGCGGGCATCCCGGCCTGGGAACGACTCTCCCCGCACTCGCTGCGGCACGCCTTCGCCACCTCGGCCCGGGCCGAGGGGGTGCCGCTGGAGGACGTGCAGGACGCGATGGGGCACGCCGACCCGCGTACCACCCGACGGTACGACCGGGACCGGCACAACCTGGACCGGGACCCGGCGTACGCGATCTGGGCGGCCCGGGCCCGCCGCCGGAGCTGACCGGGCCACCCGGTCACGTCGGCCCGGGTGGCCCGACGGCTCAGTCCTGGGCCCGCAGGCAGATGCAGAACGGCTGACCGGCCGGATCGGTCAGTACCCGCCAGCGGTCACCGCCCGGCTGGAAGTCGGGTCGGGCGGCACCGGCGTTCCGGCAGGCCGCCTCGGCCTTGTCCAGGTCGTCGACGTAGAGGTCGAGGTGGTAGCGCTTGCTGCCGGAGCTGTCCGGCCAGGACGGCGGCGCGTAGCCGTCGACCAGCCCGAAGCCGATCGAGGCGTGCCCGTCGCTGATCATCGCGTACTCGTCGGTGCTGGCGGTGACGTCCCAGCCGAGCGCCCGGGAGTAGAACTCGGCGTGCGCGCGGGGGTCGGGGCTGTCGAGGTTGACCATGATGAGGTCGCCGATCTTTTCCATGCGGCCAGCCTGCCCGCCGTACCTGACACCTTCTGGCAGGTACGGCGCCCGTTCTTGCCGGGCCGGTGTCGGTCAGCAGAGCACGTCCAGTTCGTGGTGTGCGTCGGCGGCGATGTCCGTGCCGCGCAGCCAGCGCCGCGCCCAGAGCCGGGCGGCCACCTCCGCCGTCTCGTCGCCGCCGGCCGCCTGCTCGACCAGCAGGGCGGTGGCCAGCGCGTACGCCATCCGCAGCGCCAGCCCGCGCGCACCGGCCAGCAGTGCTACCGACTCCGGCTCGGCGGTCACCTCGGCGACCGAGTTCCGTAGCTCCGCCGCCGTGTCGCCGAGCGCGTCGGCCAGCGCGGGATGCAGCCGGCGGGCGGTGTCGGTGGCGGCGTCGAGCCGCTCCAGCAGCGGTGCGCCGGCCTCCTCCCGGACGACGGCCCGCAGCACGTCCAGCGCAAGCACGTTGGTGGTGCCCTCCCAGATCGGCAGCACCTGCGCGTCCCGCAGCAGCCGGGGAATCCCGGTGTCCTCGACGTATCCGGCGCCGCCGAAGCTCTCCACGTACTCGCTGGCGGAGGAGACCGCGAGCCGTCCGGTGGCCAGCTTGGCCAGCGGCGCCACGATCCGCAGTTCGGCGGCGGCGGCCGGATCCGCGCCCACCTCGACCCGGCCGAGCAGCGCGAACGCGTGTCCGGCCAGCACGAACGCCCCGGCCGCGTCCACCGCCAGGGTACCGAGGGTGGCCCGGTGCAGGGGCGAGCCGATCAGCCGACCGCCGGCCACCTCGCGGCTGTCGGCGTACGCCCGCGCGTACGCGAGCCCTCGGCGCATACCTCCGGCGGCTGCCGCCGCGTTGTGCAGTCGGGTCACCACGACCAGGGTCATCGCCCGGCTCAGTCCCGGCTGGTCCGGGTCGCCGAGCGGCCAGGCGTACGCGTCGCGCAGTCCGATCTCGGCGGTCGGCAGTGCCCGGGTGCCGAGCTTGTCCTTGAGCCGGTGCACCGTGATCCCCGGGGCCGGGGCGTCCCGGTCGGCACCCGGGTCGGCCAGCGGGGAGTCGGCGGCGTAGCGGGGGACCAGGAACGGCACCAGCACCCGGCTGCCCCGGCCGGCGCCCTCCGGCCTGGCCAGTGCGACGGCCAACTCCGCGTCGGCTGCCGAGCAGAACCACTTCTCGCCGGTGAGCCGCCACGAGCCGTCGTCGGCGCGTCGGGCGGTGGTGGTCGACCGGGCCAGGTCGGAGCCGCCCTGCGACTCGGTCATCCACTGCCCGCTGCTGACCGCCCGGGCCGGGTCGGTGGCGGTGAGCCGGGGCAGCCAGGTGTCGCGTACCGCCGGATCCACCTCGGGGCGGGCGAGCAGCGCGGCGGCGCCGTCGCTCATCGCCACCGGGCAGGAGAAGGTGGCCGACTCGGGTCCGTACAGGTGCAGCAGGGCGTGCTGCACGACCCGGGCCGCCGCCCCCCAGGTGCTCCGGGCCGCCGGCAGGTACGGCAGCGCGACCACGGCGTGCCGGGCGGCGGCGGCCCGCTGCCCCTGCCAGCCGGCGGAGGTCTCGATCCGGTCGATCCTGGCCCCCCACGGCCCGTACCGGACCAGGGTCGGCGGATGCGCCTCGGCGTCGGCGTGCGCGGCCCGCAGCGGCCCCGTGACCTCGGCGGCGAGCGCGGTCAGCCGGTCCGCCGCGGCGGCGTGCCCGTCCGGGCCGAGCCGGCGGTCCAGCCAGGACCGCAGCAGCCGGTCGCTGGAGTACGGGTCGGCGGGTACGGGTACCGCCTGGACGAAGCGCTGCATGGTCTGGTCCTTGGGGGTCGAGGGCCGGCCGGCGAGCTGGCTGGCGGTGCGGGGTGGTCCCGACGGTAGACCACGGCCGGCACCGCCGCGCCCACTGCTCCGGCCACGGCCGGTCGACTGGAATCGGCCGCTTCGAACCATGGCGGGGTCGACCAGCGCCGGCCGCTCCGGATCACTGCTGGTCGGCCGGTATCGGACCCGGTGGCGCCGGATCCGGGGGCGAGTACCTCCCGGCGTTCGGCGTCGCCGGACGCCGCCGGCTATCTACCGTCGGTGGCATGGGCTACGAGTTGCCGGGGAGCGGACGCCCGGCACGTCGACCGCGCCGCTTCCGGGGCGTGCTGTCGCTGGTCGCGGTCGGCCTCTTCGTCTGCTGTGTGGGCGCCGCCGGCCTCGGCGCCTGGAACTACCAGCACGTCCGGCAGTCCTCCGGCGCGGCCCGGGACGCGGCGGAGGCGTTCCTGCACGACGTGACCAGCGGCGACCCGTCCGGCGCCTACGACCGGCTCTGCGGCGACACCCGGGAGCGGTGGAGCCGGGACGACTTCGAACAACGGCTCTCAGTCCCGCCGACGATCACCCGGTACGCCATCGACGACGTCTCGGTGGCCAGCGACCGGGGACAGCTCCGGGGCACCGTCACGGCGAAGCTGACCCGCCGGTCCGGTGCGGTGGACCGGCGGGAGATGCCGATGATCAAAAACGGCGACCAGTGGCAGGTCTGCGGCGACCCGTTCTGACCCGGATCGAGGCGACCGCCGACCTGCCGCCCGCCGCTCCGACGGACCGTCCCGGCGCCGGACCTCAACAATTGTCGCCGAGCCTCAGCGGTTGTCGCCCAGGTCGCCGGAGCGGAAGTGTCGCCGGCAGAGCACCTGGTAGCGCACGTCGGCCGCCTCGACGGTGTCCCCGATCACCACCTGCTCGCCGTGCCGGGCCACCGTCCCGCCGACCACCCGGGCGTTGAGCTGCCCCGGCCGTCCGCACCAGCAGAGCACCTCGACCTGGATCCGGGACACCTCGTCGGCGAGTTCGAACAGCCGCTGCGCCGCCGGGAACAGGCAGGACCGGAAGTCGCTGGCCAGCCCGAACGCGAAGACGTCCACGTCGTAGCAGTCGACCAGCTCGGCCATCTGCTCGACGTGCCGTACCGTGTAGAAGCACGCCTCGTCGCAGATCAGGTAGTCGAGTCGATCGCCCTCGGCCCACCGGCTCTTGACGAGTTCACAGAGGTCCAGTTCCTCGGTGACCTCGATGGCCTCGTGGGCCAGCCCGATCCGGGTGGTGATCTGCGGGCCGAGGGAGCGGTCGATCCGGGTGAGCACCAGGCCGCGCCGGCCCTGCCGGGCATGGTTGTAGTTCATCTGCAGGGCCATCGTCGACTTTCCACAGTCCATCGGTCCCCAGAAGAACTTGAGGGCGGCACCCTGGCGTAGCCGGCCGTCCCCGGCGGAGAAACACGCCTGGGCGAGCGCGGACTCGTCGCCGGCGGACAGGGATCGGCTGGGGCGGCTGTCGTCGGTCACGGTCGGGGAGCCTAAGCCACCAGGCGTTACCGGTTCGACCCGCCGTGTCGTTGACCACTCTGGCCAGCCGACGCCGCCGCGCCGACCAGCCGCCCCGGACCTCTTCCATCCCGACGTGGTCCGGGCCGCCGACCCGACCGCCGGGCTGGTCCGCACACCGGCCGGAGTGCGCCCCGCTCCAGCAGGCGACCCCGGTCCAGCGGGCGGCTCAGCCCGGGGCGGAGCCGTCGGTCGGCAGCCGGCCCGTGATCCGGGCCCGCTCGTCCGCCGACAGCGCCGGCACGAGATGC
This sequence comes from Plantactinospora endophytica, assembly GCF_016862915.1. Classification (GTDB taxonomy): domain Bacteria; phylum Actinomycetota; class Actinomycetes; order Mycobacteriales; family Micromonosporaceae; genus Plantactinospora; species Plantactinospora endophytica. The sequence goes on from NZ_BONW01000012.1 coordinate 95,643, forward strand.
TGGTCGACGAGGTGCCGCAACTCGGCGGCGAGGGCCTGGTCGCCCTGGACCAGCTTCCGCAGCCGACCCTCCCAGGTGTCGGCGAGGGTACGTTCCAGCGCGGGGTCACCGGACTGGCGGGCGGCGAGCACCTCGGCGCGTACCTCGGTCAGTTCCGTGGCCACGTCGTCCGCCTCGGCCGGCCGGACCCGCCGCCAGAACGCGACCGTCTCGGCCCTGGCCGCCGGCCAGCCGGCACCGGCCATCGCACCGACCAGTGCCGTACCGGCCGCCAGCTCGATCGGCTCCATTCCGCGCCTCCTGACCACGTACCGCCCCGGCCCACCCTAGGACAGATCGCGCGGCGGGGACGGCGGCTGGTCAGAGACGTTCCGGCGGGGTGTTGCCGGCCGCGACGATCGCCCGCCGGATCGGCACGGCGGCCAGCAGCACGAACCCGATCACGAAGAACGCCAGCAGCGAGACGATCGCCACCCGGTAGCTCTCGGTGAGCCCGTACGCCAGCCCGAACAGCAGCGGCCCGAGCCAGCTCGTACCCTTGTCGGAGATCTCGTAGATCCCGAAGTACTCGGCCTCCTTGCCCTTCGGGATCAACTGGCTGAACAGCGACCGGCTCAACGCCTGGCTGCCGCCGAGTACGATGCCGATCCCGCCGCCGAGCAGCACGAACGGCACCGCCTGGTTGGCCGGCAGCCGGAACGCGACCGCCAGCACCACGGTCCAGAGCACCAGGCTGATCAGGATCGTCTTCCAGGCGCCGATCCGCTTCGCCAGCGCACCCATCCCGAGCGCGCCGGCGAAGGCCAGGAACTGCACCATCAGGATCGTCGGCACCAGTACGTCGTCGGAGAGTTTCAACTCCTCGGTGCCGTACACCGCCGACAGCGAGATCACCGTCTGGATGCCGTCGTTGTAGACCAGGTAGGCGACCAGGAAGAACAACGTCAACGGGTACGCCTTCAGGCTGCGCAGCGTGTGCCAGAGCTGCCGGAACCCGTCGAGCAGTACCGGTCCCTGGGCCGGGCCGGCGACCGGCGGCCGGTTGCGCAACCGGATCAGCGGGATGGTGGTGAACGCCGCCCACCACACGCCCGCCGACACCATGCTGTACCGGGCGACGTCGCCGGTGTCGAGCCCGAGCGAGTCCTTGAACAGCACCGCCGCGACGTTGAGCGCCAACAGCAGCCCGCCGCCGATGTAGCCGATCGCCCAGCCGATGCTGGAGACGCTGTCCCGTTCCTCCGGCCCGGCTATCTGCGGCAGGAACGAGTAGTAGACGACGATGCTCGCCCCGTAGGAGATGTTCGCGACCAGCAACAGCCCGGCGCCGAGCAGGTAGCGGTCGCCGGTCAGGAAGAGCAGCCCGATGGTGGCCGCCGAGCCGATGTAGGCGAAGAGCGCCAGCATCTCCTTCTTCCGCGCCGACCGGTCGGCGACGGCACCGACCAGCGGCAGCACGAAGACGGTCAGGAAGACCGACAGCGACACCATGTACGGGAAGAGCGAGCCGGGCGCGATGTCGAGGCCGAGCAGGCTGATCCGGCCGCCCCGGCACGGGTCGTCGGAGGCGCAGCCGGCGGCGGACTTCGCGATCGACGTCAGGTACGGGCCGAGGAAGACCGTGATGACCGAGGTGTAGAACGCCGAGTTCGCCCAGTCGTAGAAGTACCAGCCGACCCGCTCGTGCCGGGTGCTGGGCGGCGCGTCCGGCGCCGTCGCGGGGATGGTCTCGGCCATGTCGGTCCTCGTGTTGGGGGTCGGGCGGCCCGGACCGGCCGACCTACCGATCGGTCGGCCAGTGGCCGCGGCTCTGGTACGCCTCGCGCAGCACGTCGACGTGATCGGTCATGATGCCATCCACACCGAGGTCGAGTAACTCGTTCATCTCGGTGACTTCGTCGATGGTCCAGACGTGCACCTGGAGACCGAGCCGGTGCACGTAGTCGACGAACCGGCGGTCGACCACCTTGATCCCCCGGTAGCGGACCGGCACCTGGGCGGCGACCACCGACGGCGGCAGCACCAGCCGCCGGTTGGCCAGCGAGGCGAGCCGGAGCCGGGCCACCCCGCGCAGCCCGAGCGAGGTGGCGATGCGCGGCCCGGCCAGGATCCGCAGCCGGGCCAGCCGGGCGTCGCTGAACGAGGCGAGCAGCACCCGCTCGCCGGCACCGGCCCGGTCGACGGTACGCACGGTGGCGGTGACCGCGCCGTCGGCCTTCACGTCGACGTTGAACCGCACCTGCGGCCAGGCGTCGAGCACGTCGTCGAGCCGGGGTACCGCCGCCGCGCCGCCGACCCGGATCGTCTTCAGGTCCGCCCAGCGAAGTCCGGCGATCCGGCCGTGCTCCCCGGTCATCCGGTGCAGCGTCGGATCGTGGAAGACCACCGGCACCTCGTCGAGGGTGGCGTGCACGTCCGTCTCCACGTACCGGTAGCCGAGGCCGACCGCCCGGGCGAACGCCTCGGTGGTGTTCTCGTCGCCGCGTGCGGCACCGCCCCGGTGCGCGAACGCCAGCGGGGTCGGCGCGTCGAGGTAGGCGAAGTCCCGGATCACGGAGCGAGTATGCCCGGCCCGGTTGTCCGCCCGGTGACCGCACGGGGAACTGAGGGCGGTTCAGTAGGGTGCTGGCCATGCGGCTGCTCGCCATCGACTTCGGTACCTCGAACACCGTCGCCGTGCTGCGGGGCGCCGACGGCCGGGTCCGGCCGCTGCTGTTCGACGGTACCCCGCTGCTGCCGTCGGCGGTCTGCCTCGACCCGGCCGGCACGCTGCTGACCGGGCGGGACGCGATCCGGGCGTCCCGGCTCGACCCGGCCCGGTTCGAGCCGTACCCGAAGCGGCGGGTCGACGATGGCGCCGTGCTGCTCGGCGACCGGGAGGTACCGGTTACCGAACTGGTCGGGGCGGTGCTGCGCCGGGTGGCGGCGGAGGCGTACCGGCAGGTCGGCGGGGTCGACGAGGTCCGGCTGACCCATCCGGCCCGGTGGGGCGAGCGACGCCGGTCCGTACTGGTCGCGGCGGCCGGGGTGGCCGGGCTGCCGGCGCCCCGGCTGGTCGCCGAGCCGGTCGCGGCGGCGGCGTACTACCCGGCGGTGCTCGGCGCGGCGGTGCCGCCCGGCCGGGCGCTGGCCGTCTACGACCTGGGCGGCGGCACCTTCGACGCCGCCGTGGTACGCCGCACCGGCCCCGGTTTCGACGTGCTGGCCGAGTCGGGCCTGACCGATCTGGGCGGGCTGGACTTCGACCAGGCCCTGGTCGAGCATCTCGGCCGGGGTTACGCCGACGGCCGGACCGAGGTGTGGCAGGCGCTGCTCAGTCCGGCGGACGCGGCACAGCGCCGGGCCCGGGAACTCCTCTACGACGACGTCCGGGCGGCCAAGGAACTGCTGTCCCGGGCCGCCAGCGCCGACCTGCACCTGCCGGCGCTGGACCTGCGGGCGCACCTGACCCGGGAGGAACTGGAGGCGCTGATCCGGCGGCAGCTCCTCCAGACGGTCACCTGCCTGGCCCGGACGATCGCCGCCGCCCGCCTCGATCCGGCCGACCTGCTCGGGATCTTCCTGGTCGGCGGCTCCAGCCGGATTCCGCTGGCCGCCGGGCTGATCCACGCCGAGCTGGGCATCGCCCCGACCACCCTGGAACAGCCCGAGACGGTGGTCGCCGAGGGCGCCGTCCGACTCGACGACCCGCCGGCCCGGTCCGGATCGGCAGCGCCAGGACCGGCCCGGATCACGGCTCCGGAACCGGAGTGGTCGGCGGGCGCAGTCCGCCAGGTTTCGGCGTGGCCGCACCAACCCGGGCCGGGCCGGTCGGCGGCGGTCAGCCCGGCCGGCCTGCGCTCGCCTGTGCCGGGCAATGCCAGCACCCGAAGGAAGCCGTTCTGGGCCGGCACGCGCGGGCTGGTCTGGACGGGCGCGCTGGCGCTGCTGGTGGTCGTCGCGCTCGTCGTCCTGGTCGCGGTGGTCGCCGCCGGGTCCGGCTGACCGGCCCGACCCGGCACTACGCGGTGGACCGGACGCCGACCCGGCCTTTGCCCAGGGGAAGCTTGCGGCACGGCACGGACGTCGCACCGTGGCGGCGCTGCGGGCCTGCGCCGCCGAAGCCCGACCGCCGGCACTGGAGTCCGGCGGTCGGGTCGCAGCGGATCAGGCCGGGGACTCGGCGCGGTCGCCCGCCCACCGGGTGTGGAAGCTGCCCTCGGTGTCCACCCGCTGGTAGGTGTGCGCGCCGAAGTTGTCCCGCAGCCCCTGGATCAGCGCGGCCGGCAGCCGGTCCCGCCGCAGGCCGTCGTAGTAGGCCAGCGAGGAGGCGAAGGCGGGGGCCGGTACCCCGGCCTGCGCGGCGTAGCTGACCACCCGCCGCCAACTGGCGACACTGTCCGCGACACCCTGCACGAAGTACGGCGCCACCAGCAGCGTCGGCAGCTCCGGGTCCGAGTCGTACGCCTCGCGGATGCGGTTCAGGAAGCGGGCCCGGATGATGCAGCCGCCCCGCCAGATGGTGGCCAGCGCGGCCGGGTCGATGTCCCAGCCGTACTCCTGGCTGCCGGCCCGGATCTGGTCGAAGCCCTGCGCGTAGGCGACGATCTTCGACGCGTACAGCGCCTTGCGGACGTCCTCCACGAAGGCGTCCCGGTCGACCTCACCGGTCGGCGCCTCGCCACCCGCGTCGGCGTACGCCCGGGCCGCCGCGGCCCGCTGGTCGGCGTGCCCGGACAGCGAGCGGGCGAACGTCGCCTCGGCGATCCCGGTGATCGGCACCCCCAGGTCGAGCGCGCTCTGCACCGTCCACCGGCCGGTGCCCTTCTGCTCGGCCTGGTCGAGGACGATGTCGACGAACGCCTTGCCGGTACCGGCGTCGACGTGCCCGAGCACGTCGGCGGTGATCTCGATCAGGAAGGACTCCAGGTCGCCCTCGTTCCAGCCGGCGAAGATCTTCCCGATCTCGGCCGGCGTGGCACCCAGCCGCCCCCGCAGCAGGTCGTACGCCTCGGCGATGAGCTGCATGTCGGCGTACTCGATGCCGTTGTGCACCATCTTGACGAAGTGCCCGGCGCCGTCCGGCCCGATGTGCGCGCAGCACGGCTGCCCGTCGACGACTGCGGCGATCGACTCGAAGATCGGCCCGAGCTTCCGGTACGCCTCGACGGAGCCACCCGGCATGATGCTCGGGCCGAGCAGCGCACCCTCCTCGCCGCCGGAGACACCGGTGCCGACGAAGTGCAGCCCGTGCTCCCGCAGCGCCTCCTCCCGACGCCGGGTGTCGGCGAAGTGCGCGTTGCCGCAGTCGATGACGATGTCGTCCGGCTCCAGCAGCGGGATCAGCTCGTCGATCACGTCGTCGGTCGGCCGACCGGCCTTGACCATCACGATCACGGCACGGGGCCGCTCCAGCGAGGCGACGAAGTCGGCCAGCGACTCGCTCGGCACGAACGTGCCCTCGTCCCCGTGCTCGGCGACCAGGCTCCGGGTCCGCTCCGGCGACCGGTTGTGCACCGCCACCCGATGCCCGTGCCGGGCCAGGTTCCGGGCCAGGTTGCGCCCCATCACCGCGAGCCCGGTAACACCGATCTGCGCCGTGGCGCCGGTGCTGCCACTCGTCTGCTCCGCCATCTGCCGCTCACTTCCGTCTTAGGCCACGGTTCGGCCGGTTGCCAGTACCCGTGCCGGCGTCGGAGGAGCGCTCGCAAACCCGCAGCAGGGCGGAAGGCCCGGTTTCCGTCAGCGCTCGTCCGGCGACCAGAACCGGGCAAGCGTACTCGTCGCCGGGTCGTCGGACGCGGCCAGCGCCGCCCACGGGTCACCGTCGGCCGGCGGTTCCGTGCCGGCGTACCCGGCCAACTCGTCCGGGTCGACCGGGGCCTCGTCCGCCCCGTACAGCGGTGCCGGGATGCCGTCGACCGGCTGGCCGAGCAGGGCGGGATCGGTCCACGGGAAGCCGTCGACCGGCTCCGGCGGCGCGCCGAGGTCCGGTACGGCGGACGGGTCGTACCAGTCCGGTCCGGTGTCGACGTACGGGTCGAGGTCCGGGTCGGCGCCGACCGGCGGGTCAGCCGCACCGAAGCCGACCTCGGCGGGTACCTCCGGATGGTCGTCCGCGCCGTGCCCGGGCTCGTCCGACGGGTACGGGTCCGCCTCCGCGTACGGGTCGGTCGGCAGGTCGTCGTACCCGATCGGCATCGGCGGGTCGGCAGGCGCCCCGGGCACGTCGCCCGGGTCCGGGTCGGCGGCGCCGAAGCCCTCGACCGGATAGCCGCCGTCGTCGGGCTGGTCCGGGCTCAGGTCGCCGAAGTCCTCGCCCTCCGGGCCGCCGAAGTCCGGCTGGTCGGCGGACCAGCCGCCCCAGTAGTCAGTCATGTTCCCGCCCTCGTGCGTCGGTGGCCGGCGGCGGGGCGAGCACCCGGGCCCGGACCAGCACCTCGTCGACCTGCTTGACCCGGGCCCGGGCCGTCTCCCGCTCCGCCTTCGTCGCGGCGCGCCGCCGGGTCCGGATGGCGGTGTCCTCGGCCGCCGCCGCGTCGATCTCCGCGATCCGTTCGTCGAGCTGCCGCAGCCGACGCTCGATCGCGTCGTCCAGGGCGAGCGTCAGCGCGTACTGGAGATCCGTGAACCGGTTGGTGATCTCGTCCGACAGCGCCGCCCGGGCGTCGGCGACCACCTCCCGCAGCCAGAGCCGGGCCTGCTGGCGGTCGGTGTGCACGCGGCGCCGGTACAGGATGAAGCCGCCGGCGGCCAACCCCAGGCCGAGCCCGGCGAACGGGATCAGCAGGCCGCCGCCGACCAGCGCGCCCGCGCCGAGTGCCGAGGCGCCGGCCATCGCGCCCCGGCCGGCCATGAACGCCATCGACCCGGCCGACATCGCGATCATCATGTTGTCCGGCCCGCCGCCCTCCCGGCGCGGCTTGCTGGCCAGCGCGTGCCGCAGCGTCGCGTTCAGCCGGCCGAGCACGAACCGCAGCTCCTCCGGCTGGAACACCTCGGCCAGCACCCGCTCGCCGACCTGCCGGAACCGCACCTCCAGATCCTCCGACAGCCGCACCGAGAGCGCGTGCAGCGCCTCGTCGACCTGCTGCGGCAGCCCCTTCAGCTCCTCGCCCCGGGCCTTGTCGATCCGGTTCAGGAACTCCTCCTGGAGACTGCCGACGTACCCCCGGAGCAGCCCGGTCGCCTCCACCCGGGCCCGCTGCGTCTCGGTGCTCAACGCCAGCGACCACTGCCGCGACTCGGTACGCTTCCGCGCCGCCAACGCCGCCCGGTCCTGCTTGATCCGGGCCAGGTCCGCCGGATCGGGGTCGATGGCCCGCAGCCGGTCACCGAGTTCCAGGTCGTACCGGACGAGTTCGCTGCGTACCGTGCGCAGCAGGTTGGCCTGCCGGAGCAGGTGCCCCCGGCCGGCGACGCCGATCAGGGCGTGCTGCAACTCGGCGATCCGGGACTCCCGGATCAGTTCACCGGCCGCCTCGGCCGGCATCGTCCGGGCCAGTTCCGCCAGCCGGGCCGAGACCGGAAACCACGACGCACCGCCGAACCGGGGAGCGTGGGCCTGCAACTGGGCCCGGTTGTCGGCCAGGATCGTCCGCCAACCCGGATAGGCGTCGGTCTTGGTCAGCGCGAAGACCACCAGGTTGACCCGCTTGCTCGCCTCGATCAGGAAGTCCAGCTCCGGCTGGGCGAACGGGGCGGCGGCGTCGACCACGAAGAGCAGCGCGGTGGCCCGGGCCGCCGCGTCCAGGGCGATCTCGGCGTGCGCCGGGTCGAGCCCTCCGGTGCCCGGGGTGTCGACCAGGCTCAGGTATTGCAGCAGCGGCGCCGGATGGGTCACCTCGATGTGCCGGGGCGGACGCTGGTCGTCCGGCAACCGGCCCAGCGGAGTGGCCCAGTCCCGCAGGTCGGACAGGCGCAGCGGTAGCGGCTCGGCCCGGCCCGGCAGCCAGGCCCGAGCGCCGGCCTCCGGCCCCGGCACCAGTTCCAGATAGCAGGCGGTGGCGACCGCGACGTCGACCGGCGACAGGCCGGGCACCCCGACCAGCGCGTTGACCAGGGAACTCTTTCCGCGTTTGGTCTCGCCGACCACCACCACCGACGGGCGGGTGACCACCTGGCGGCGCAGCGTGTCGACCTCGGCGGCGGCGTCCGGGGCGACCTTGCGCAGGAACGCCAAACCGCCGTCGACGGCCCCGGTCAGTGCGGCCCCGAGCGCCGCCTCCGGACTGGCACCGCCACTGCGCGCGGCCGGCGCGGCGCCACCGGCACCGGTGGCCGTACGGCCGGCGGTCACCGCAGGCTCCCCTCGGCACGTACCCGCTGGGAGAGCAGGAAGAAGCCACGGTGCGCCACCTGCGCCACCCGGGACTGGGCCGGGCTCGCCCCGGCGACCGCGTACACCCGCCAGCGGGTGGCCGCCTCCAAAGCGGCCCGGGACAACTGCTCCGGTGCGGCGGCCGGCAGGCTCAGGATCCATCTCGGGTCGGTGGAGAGCGCCAACCGGGTCAACTCCTGCTCCATCGGCTCCGGCAGCTCCACCGACCCGGAGCTGACCAACTGGGCCACCTCCAACAGCCGCAGGCGGTGGTATTCCGGCTGTTGCAGCACCTGCTCGATGGCGTCCCGGAGCAGTTCCCGCTCCTCGGGCCGGGGCGCGTGGCTGGCCAGCTTCTCCAGGGTGGACAGTCCCCAGCCGGCCTTGATCGCGTCGGTACGCCACCGGAACGCCTGGTCGAGCGTGTTGCGCAGCCGGGGGAACCCGGACGCCTGGAACAGCAGCCGGACCAGGTCACCACTTGCCAACTGCGGCTGGGCGACGAACTGGGCGATGGCGAAGCCGATGCCGTACAGGTCGAGCAGCCGCAGCAGCCGTTCCCGCTGCTCCCGGGGTACCGGACAGTCGCGGGAGGTGAACAGGTCGACCGAGGCGAGCAGCACCAGCCGCTCGGCGTGCGGCAACCGGGCAATCGCCCGCAGTGCCTCGCAGTCGGCGGCGGTCAGCCGGCCGGCCTCGGTCGTCTCGGCCAGCAACCCGACGATCGGCACCACCTCGGAGACCACCCGGCGCAGCACACCGGTCTGGTCGGCGGCCAGCGGACCGGCCACCGGCCACGGGTCGGCCGCGCCGCCGACCAGCTTGTCGACCTTGTTGAACAGGCCCAGCGAGTTGATCGGGTTGCTGGCCAGCCGCGCCGAGACCGACCGGAACGCCTCCAGCGCCGCCACGTCGTCGTCCCGGACCGACTGGGTGAAGACGTAGACGATCGCCTCCGCACCGGCGATCGCGCCGGCCGAGTCGTCGTCGATGTTGTCGTCGAACGGCGCCGCGGCGGCCTCGAACAGGAACCGGCGGGCGCCCGCGCTGACCGAGCTGTTCGTCGACGCCAGACCGGGAGTGTCCAGCACGGTCAGGTCCCGCAGATGGTCACTGGTCAACGTGACGTCGACGTAGGAGATCTCGGCCCGGGGCACGCCGAGCCGCTGCGGGATCATGCCGGCGTCGTCCAGCGGCAGGCTGAGCCGGCTGCCGTCCCGGCGTACCACGTCGACCCGGTCGGCGGTGCCGTAGCGGAACTGGGTGACGATCCGGGTGCACTCGCCGACCTCGGTCGGCGCCACCCGCCGACCGATCAGCGCGTTGACCAGCGTCGACTTACCGGCCTTGAGCCGGCCGGCGATCGCCACCCGCAGCGGCTCGTCGAGCCGGCGGCGTACCCCCGACACCTGGGTTCCGGTAGCGGCACCGAGTCGCGGACCGACCTCGTCACAGAGGCCGGCGACCCGGGCGCTGAGCGGACCTGCTCCCATCGCTCGTCAGCCGGCGGTGCGGTCGGCGACAATGGCAGGAACCCGGTGGTGGAGCACGCTCATCTCGTCTGCTGTCCTTCCGACACGACGGCGGGGGCGGGCTGCCCCTGCCGGACATCACACTACGAATATCCTGCCGGCGCAGGATCCCATGTTCGTGCCACCGTCTTCCACGGTGGTGAGGCGTCGACGGGGGCGGGGGAGGAGCACAGTGCGGCACGCGTCGCTCGGCGATCTGTCCGACCAGTTCCGCGCCGCCGACCCGCCGGCCGGCGATCCGGTACCGGACGTCGTCGCGGTCGGCTCCAGCCTGCTCGCCACACCCGGCCTGGTGGTACTGCACAGTGGACCCGGCGGCGGGCGCAGCACCGCACTGTCCCGGCTCGGCGCCGCCTTCCGGGGACCGGTATTCGCCGGAGGCGGCCTGGCCAGCCTGCCCACCGAACCGGCGTTCGCGCTGGCCCGCGCGGTCCGGGTACGACTGCCCGGGCACGATCCCGCGCTGCTCGCCGAGGCGGTCCGATCCCGGGTACGCACCGGCCTGCTGCTCCTCGACGACTTGCAGTGGGTCGATCCGGCCACTCTCGCCGCCCTGGTGCCGCTGGCCACACACTGCCGGGTCGCGGTCGCGCTGCGTACCCCGCACCGGCTGCCGCCCGGGGCGGTGGCGGCACTGCGCTCCGTCGCGGCCGGCTGGCTCGCCGTACCGCCGCTGACCGACGCCGAGTCGACGGACCTGGCCGGGCGGATCGCCCCCGGGCTCGGTCCGTCGACCGTAACCGACCTGGTCCGCCGCTCCGGTGGGGTACCGCTGGCAGTGGTGACCCTGGCCCGCCAGGCCGCCACACGCGGGCCGGCCATACCTCGACCCGCCGGCCCGACGGTCGGCTCGCCCGTGTCGGGGCAGGCACATCCCTCCGGCGCGACTGCCGGTCCCCGTCCCGCCGGACACCCTGCGGAGCCGGTGCCGGCGGACCGCGACGCCGCACAGGTCGGCTACGCGGTGGCGGCGGCGCTGGCCGACCTGACCCGGCCGGCCCGGACCACGATGGCCGCGCTCGGCCTGCTCGGCCGGCCGGCACCGGCCAGCCTGCTCGGTGCCGGTGTCGACGAACTCGCCACCGCCGGCCTGGTCACCGCCGGCCCGGGCGTCGACCCGCTGGTCGCCCCGGTGTCGCCGTACGTCGCCGAGGTTGCCGCCGGGCTGCTCGACGAGGCCGGCCGGCAGGGCCTGCACCGGCGGCTGGCCGACCTGGTACCCGCCGACGAGGCGGTCCGGCACCTGGCGGCGGCCGGTGACGGCGCGGCGGCGTACCGGCGGGCACTGGCCGTGGCGGCCACCGCCGCGACCGCCGGCACCCGGGCCGAGGTGCTGCTGCTCGCCTGCGCGCTGCCCGGCGTCGAGCCGGAACCGGCCGTCCGGGTCGACGCCGCCCGCGCCGCGCTGGCCTGCGGCCGACCCCGGGCCGCCGTCCGGGTGCTGAACACCGCCGTTCCGCTCGGCGTCGCCCCCGACCTGCTGCGGGCGGAGGCGCTGGTCCAGCTCGGCGACCTGGCCGGCGCCCGGTCGGCGGTGGCCCGGGTACCCGACTCGGCCACCCCGGACCAGCTCGCCGCCCGGGACCGGATCGTGCTGCTCGCCCAGCTCGGCCCCGATCCGGCGGAGGCGACCCGGACCGCCGACCGGATCACCGCCCGACACGGCCCGGAACCCGCACACCCGGGGCTGCGGACCGCGCTGGCGGCGGTACGCGCCGCGAACCGTGCCCCGGGCTGGGAGCCGGCGCTCGTTTCGGCCGCCGCGTCGGCGGGTGCCGCCGGCGACCCGCTCTCCGCCCGGTGGGCCGCCTGGCTGCTGGTCGAGACGCTGCTCGCCGACGGCCGGCTGGTCGAGGCCGGGCAGGCCGCCGAGGCGGCCGAGCGGGCCTGCGCCGCCGACCTCGCCTACAGCTGGCAGACCCGGTTCCTGGCCGCCCGGTTGTGGTGCGCGGCGCTGCGCGGCGGCCTGCCCGCACTCGGCGCCGACGAGGCGCTGCCGCCCGACACCGCGCTGCGCCGGGCCAACGACCTGACCGACCGGACCCTGCCCGGCCTGGCCCGGGGCTATGCGGTGGCCGCCGCCAGCCTGGTCGAGGCCGACGGCGGCCTGCTCGGCCCGGCCCGGTCCCGACTGGCCGCCACCGCAGGAGGTTCCGTCGGCGCCGACGCGCTGCTCGACTGGGTCAGCCGGGAGGCGGCCTGGCTCGACGGCCAGCCGGAGCGGGCCGGCGGGTCACCGTCCGGCGGCCCGCCACTGATCGACGGGCTGCGCCAGATCACCGGCCGGTGGGCGGTCTACGACGGCGCGGACGGCGGCGGTCCGAAACTGGTTGACGGGGCCGTCACCACGGTGCCGACCGAACCGGCGCCGGTGTGGCTGACGCTGGCCGCCTGGGACAGTCCGGGCGGCGACCCGGCCGGCTTCACCCGGGCCGCCGCCGGCTGGCGGGAGCTGGCGGTCCGCGAGGAGGTGCGCTGCCTGCTCGCGGCCGGCCTGCACGAGCCGGACCCGGCCCGGAGCGTCCCGGCGCTGCTGGCCGCCGAGGAACGCGCCGAGCGGGCCGGTCTGGTGGTAGTGCTCGGCCGGATCCGCCGGGCGCTGCGCCGGCACGCCGTACGCCGCGACGTCCGGGGCGCCCGCGCGGACGGCGACCTCACCGACCGGGAACGTGAGGTACTCCGACTGGTGGCGGCCGGCGAACCGACCCGACGCATCGCCGGACAACTGGGTATCTCCACCGAGACGGTGGAAACCCACGTCCGGTCCGGGATGCGCAAGCTCGGCGCCCGCACCCGTACCGAGGCCGCGGCCCTCGCGCTGGAGGTGCTGTGAGCGAACCTCTCTCCACCTCGCCTGGCGGTCGACGGACGGCACGCTCGGACGCGTCGCGTGGGCGCCGCGCGGTTCGGGTCGAAGAAGGTTCACTGGTGCTGGAGGTGTCGCGATGAACGATGCACCGCGCTACGTCGTACCGTCGGCGACCGACGCGACCACGGTGCTGCGCCGACTGGCCCGGGACGGCTGGTCGACCCGGGAGGGGTTCGCGGTCGCCGAGCCCGCCTGGGATCTCGCCTCGGCCCGGCTGGTGCTGTTCGGCCGGGTACCCGACGCCGACACGGTCCGGTTGGCGGTGCTCGCCGCCGCCCGGGGCGCCGGCGTGGTGGCCATCGTGGACCCGGCCACCGAACTGGGCCGGGCACTCGTCGACGACCTCGGCCGACTCGGGCCGGTCTACCGGGATCCGGACGACGTGCCGGAGTCCGACGCCGAGTCGGTGGTGAGCCGACTGATCCCGGAACAGCGGGCTCTGCTGGAGCGGCTCGCCGACGGCGAGACCATCGCCGCCGCGGCGGCGGCCGAGTTCCTGTCGCTGCGTACCGCGAACCGGCGGATCGCCCAGGCCCGCGAGGCACTCGGGGTGCGGACCACCCGGGAGGCCGTCCTCGCCTACCTGCGGCAACGCCGCTCCGGCTGACCGCGCCGACCCTGGTGCACGGAAGGTCCTTCGGCACGACGGTGCTCCTGGCGGTGCGCGCTACGGTGATCCTGGCGGTGGGACGGTCGGCCTGCTGGGCTGGCGTCCAAATTGGCTGGCCCGGCCCGCCCGGTGCTGCGTACCGTTTCTGATCACCGGGCCGGTCGTCGGGGGCGGCTCCGGGCCGGTCGTCGTCGGGAGCGGATCATGCGGGTGTCGTACCCTCGTACCCCGCACCTGCCGTGGTCACCGGGGATCGCCGGGGACGACCTGCGGGCCGGTGACCTGTCCGGCCTGCGGGGCCGGGAGGTGGTGGTCACCGAGAAACTCGACGGCGAGAACACCACCCTCTACCGGGACGGCCTGCACGCCCGCTCGCTGGACTCGGCGCACCACCCGTCCCGCGCCCCGCTGAAGGCGTTGCACGGCAGGATCGCCGCCGGGCTGCCGGACGGCTGGCGGATCTGCGGGGAGAACGTCTACGCCCGGCACTCGATCGGCTACCAGGAGCTGGCAGGCTGGTTCTACGCCTTCTCCGTCTGGGCCGGCGACCGGTGTCTGGACTGGGACCGCACGGTCCGGTTCACCCGGCGGCTGGGCGTACCGGTGCCGCCGGTGCTGTGGCGGGGCACCTTCGACGAGCGGGCCCTGCGTACGCTGCGGCTGGACCCGACCCGGCAGGAGGGCTACGTCGTCCGGACCGTCGACGGCTTCACCCACGCCGAGTTCGGCGCCCGGGTCGTGAAGTGGGTACGCCGCGACCACGTACGCACCGACGCGCACTGGATGCTGGCCCCGGTGGTGCGCAACGGACTCGGCCGGCACGCCGCGCTCTGGGAGGTGCGCTCCGGCGGCGCGGTCGACGTACCGGCACTGCTGGCGGCCACCGTCGGCGACACCGGAAGGGGCGACACCGGCGACGACCCGAGCCGATCCGGCGCACCCGACGACGACGCCCGGACGGTCGACCACGCGGAAGAGGTCGACGGGTGGACTGGGAGTAGTTCTCGCGTACCCATGGTGCGTTGGACGGTCGAGCAGGACGAGGCGGCAGTCGCCGACGTTCGGGCCCGACTCGACCTGCTGGGCCGGTCCGGCGATCCGCGCCTGGCCGGGGTGCTGGCCGTCCTCCTCGCCCGGTCCCGCCGGTCGGGGCTGGCACCCCGGCTGGTGGCACCGCTCGGCGTGCCGCTGGCCCGCCGGGTCGCCGAACTGGTGGAACTGCACACCGGTCTGCACCGCCGGTTTCCCGACGAGGGACGTCGGGCCGGCCTGATCCGGCTCGCCGACGCGACCGACGTCGGTGTGCTGCACGCCGTCGCCGCCTCGGTGCTGACCGGTCGGGACGACGCCGCCAGCATCGAGGCACGGGAACAGGTCGCCTGGTCGGAGCTGTACGCCGACGAGGCCGCCCTGCTCGGCGAGGCGCCGCTGCGCCCGTTGCGGGCCGGCCTGCGTACCGCGCTGGACGGGCACGACCCCGAGGTGGCGGACCGGTGCTGGGCCGAGGCGCGCCAGGCGTACGCGGCGGGCCGGATCAGCACCCCCGAGGAGGCGTCGGCGGCGACCTGGCGGTGGCGGTCCGGCCGGTTCCCCCGACTCGTGGTCACGGTCGGGCCGGCCGGCAGCGGCAAGAGCACCTTCGCGCAGCGCCTGCCGGGCGTCGACGCCGTCGTCTCCCTCGACGAGCTGCGTCAGGCCCGGGGCTCCCGCGCCGATCAGCGGGCGAACGCGGCGGTCCTGCGCGCCGGCCTGCACCGGCTCGACACCCTGCTGGCGGATGGCGCGACGGTGGTCTGGGACGCGACCGCACTGAACCGGCAGCAGCGTGCCCTGGTGCACGCGGTCGCCGGTCGCCGCGACGCGCTGACCACGCACGCGGTACTGCTGGTTCCGGCCGACGTGCTGACCCGGCGCAACGGCGGGCGGGCCCATCCGGTGCCGCCGGAGGTACTCGCCGGACAGCTCCGCCGGTTCCGCCCGCCGCTGCCCGGCGAGGCGCACCGTACCTGGTACGTCGGTCCGGACGGCACGGTCGGCGACGTCGCCGGCAGCCTCGCCGACGAGGAACCGGAGATCCCGGCCGCCGGGGAGCCGGCACTGCCCGGCCACGCCGCAGGGTGGTGGTGACCGTGCGGACCAGTGAAGAGATCTACCACCGGATCCGCTGGGATCCACGCTTCGACCCGGCCCGGTTCGTGCTCGGGGTGAACGTCCGGGGCACCGCCCCGAAACGGGTGCCGCTGCCCGCGTTCACGCCCGGCGGCGACATCCCGTGGCACCGGGTGCTGTTCATCGAGGCGGACGGCGAGGTGGTCTGGGACCGGGTCGCCGGCCTGGACCGGATCGACTCGGCCCGGGCCGGCCGCAGCCGGGTCGCGCGGCTGCTCCGGGCACCGATCTTCACCGCCGGTACGCCGGTGCGCTGGTCGGCCGCCCCGACCGAGGGTTGGCACCCCGCACCCGCGCGGTCCGGCATCCCGGCCCACCCCGGCGGCCCGGCCCGGCTGCGGGTACTCACCTGGAACACCCTCTGGGACCGCTACGACAGCGACCGGATCGACACCGTCCGACGCCGGCCACTGCTGCTGGCCGCGCTCGACCGCGCCGACGTGGACGTGATCGCCCTCCAGGAGGTCGAGGCCGACCTGCTGCACCTGCTGCTGGGCACCCCGTGGGTCCGCGCCGGCTACACGGTGGACACCGACCCGACCGGCCGGGACGTCGACGACACCGGACTGCTGCTGCTCAGCCGTCTGCCGGTCCGGGAGGCCGGCCGGCACCCGCTCGGCCCGCACAAGGGGGTCGCGGCGATCACCGTGGAGACCGCCGCCGGCCCGGTGGTGGTGGTCGCCACCCACCTGACCAGCGACCACACCGAGGGCGGGGCGGCCCGGCGCCAGGTCGAACTGGCCCGGCTCGCCGAGGCGCTGGCCGGGATCGACGGTCCGGTGGTCCTGCTCGGCGACTTCAACGACGGCGGGACCGGTCCCGGCGTCCTGCCGGAGGTACGGGACGCCTGGGCGGACGTACACGGGGCCGGTGACCGTACCCCGACCTTCGATCCACTGGTCAACCCGTTGGCGGCGGTCTCCTCCCTGTCCGGGCGGCCGGCCCGGCTCGACCGGGTACTGCTGCGCGGCACCGGGCTGCGGGCCGACGCGGCCGTCCTGCTCGGCGACGCCCCGGCGACCCCGGACGGCCTCTTCGTCTCCGACCACTACGGCGTCGCCGTGGACGTTGTACTCGCCGACCCGTCCGGCCAGCACGAGCCGCCCGGCGCCGACGGTCAGCCGCACGCGGGAACGGGACGGCCCGGCGTCGACGCCCTGCCGACCGCCCGTACGGCGGTCGCGTGGCTTCCACCGGCCGCCTGCCGGCCCGCGATCGAGGAGATCCGCCGCCGGTACGACCCGCAGGTCGACCGCTGGCCGCCGCACGTCAACCTGCTCTACGGCTTCGTTCCGGAGTCCGCCTTCGCGCAGGCCGCGGCACTGCTGGCCGAGGTCGCCGCCGCCACCGCGCCGTTTCCGGTCCGGCTGGCCGGAGTACGCGACTTCGCCCACCGCGACCACCACACCGTCTGGCTCGACCCGGCGGCGGCCGGCCCGCAGCCGTGGACCGGACTGTGGTCGGCTCTGGTGCGGGCGTTCCCGCAGTGCCGAGGGCATCTCGACGGTTACGTCCCGCACCTGACCCTGGGCCGGGTGCCGGATCCGGGCCCGCTCGTCGCCGACCTCGTCGCCCGGCTCGGCGACACGTCGACGCAGGTCGGTGACCTGGTTCTGCTGTCCCGCCGGGGCACCGAACCGATGCGGCCCCGGGCGGCGATCACCCTCGGCACCGGCGAGCTGCGCTGGCTCGACGCCGAACCGGCCGGCTCGCTCGACGCCGAACCGGCCGACCCGGACCCGACCGGCTGGCCGGCGACCGGCCCGGGCCCGAGCCGGTCCGGATCAGGCGCGGACGATCCCGGCGTACCCGGGGAAGAGCGGCCCGATCCGCTGACCTCGCAGGTGCTGTCGCGGCTGCGGGACGGCCTGCCGGAGGCGGTGGTGCACGTCGTCGGCTCGCGGCGACTCGGCTGCGCCCTGCCCGGCGCCGACCTGGACCTGGTGCTGGCGCTGCCCGGCGAGCTGGACCTGTCGGCGGTGCAGGCCCGGGTGCGGGCCGGACTGCCCGCCGCGACCGGGCTGCGGCAGGTGGTCGGCGCCCGGGTGCCGGGACTGCGGATGCGGGTCGGTGACCGGGACGTCGACCTGGTGGTGGCCGCTTCCGGGAACGTCCCGGTGGCGGCGGCGGTGGCCCGCCGAGCCGAGCTGGGGACGGCGTCGGCAGTCGCGCTGAGCGCGGTCGGCGACGCGGAGGCGCTGCTCGCGGCGGTCCACCCGCACCGGTCCGCGTTCGTCGGGCTGGCCCGGCAGGTGAAGGCCTGGGCGCGGGTACGCGGCCTCGACTCGGCGCCGTTCGGCGGGCTGCCCGGACTGGCCTGGACCGTACTGGCCGCCCGCACCGTACGCCAGGCCGGCGACCTGCCACCGGCCGAGCTGCTCCGGCAGTTCTTCGCCGACTGGGCCGCCTGGGACTGGCGGACGCCGATCGCCCTGCACCCGACCGACGGCCCCGCTGACGGCCACGCCGACGGTCCGGCCGGTGTGGACGGCTTGTCGACCGGGCCCGACACGGATTCGCCGGTGCGGATCCTGACCCCGAGCGCGCCGGTCCGGTTCTGCTCCGGGCAGGTCTCCGTGGCCGGCCGGGACCTGCTGACCCGAGAGCTCTACGCCGCATGGGAACTGCTCGACGCGACGCCTGCCGCACCGGATCCGGCCGCCGCGCTGTTGACCCCGCCGCCGCTGCACCGCCGGCACGCGTCCTGGGCGGTGGTCACGGTACGGGCGGTCCGGGGCGAGGCGTTCACCGCGACGCTCGGCCGGGTCCGGGGCCGGATCGTCGCCCTGCTCGCCGCTCTTGAGCGGGCCGGGACGGCGGAGCCGCACGCCTGGCCGCGCCCGTTCGAGACCGCCCCGGACCTGACCCGGTACGCCATCGGCCTCGGTCCGGCGGCACCGGATCCGATCCGGTTCGCCGAGGCCGTCGCGGGCTGGACGGCCGGCCTGCCCGGCGCAGGCGTCGACCGGCTGGCCGGTGGTGAGGTGCCGACCCTGCGTTGAGCGCGGGTCGCCGGCCTCGGTGAAGACCCTGTCCAGCCGCCTTCCTGGTGGGAATGTCGCAGGCGGCGATCGCATCCGGACGGCGCCCGCCAGGGCGATCCGGGAAAGACAGCCGCTAGCTCTGGTCGGGGCGGCGTCGGTGCTGGCGGCGGGTCTCGGTCGGCCGGGTCGGGTCGACGTAGCGGGGCCGTTCGGGTTCGTCGGTGCGCAGCGGCACCAGGTTGACGGTGAGCGCCTCGATGATCGCGTCGGTGGCCCGGGCGGCGGCGCCGGGGCTGGCCGGGTCGATTCCGGACAGGTCGACAGGCGGCCCGAAGTGCACCCGGATCACCGGCCGGCGCACGATCGCCCGGCCGACCGCCCGGAGCATCCCGCGCGGTGCGGCGTACGGCAGCACCTCGTGGGCGCCCCACTGGGCGACGGGTACCACGGTGGCGCCGCTGGCGAAGGCGAGCCGGGCGGTGCCGGTCTTGCCCCGCTCGGGCCACATGCCGGGGTCGAGCCCCATCCGCCCCTCCGGGTAGACCAGCACCACCGAGCCGTGCGTGACGGCCGCCGCCGCGTGCTCCAGGGCGAGCCCGGCGTGCGGGGTACGCCGGTCGACCCGGATGTGTCCGCTGGCCCGCATCGCGGAGCCGACGATCGGGGCCCGGAACACCCCGCCGGTGGCCATGATCCGGGGCGCGATCCGGCGTACCCGGCAGGCGGCGGTCAGCACGACCGGGTCGAACGGGTTGACGTGGTTGGCGGCCAGGATCAGCGGGCCGCGTCGCAGCTCGTCCGGCACGTCGCCGGTGACCCGCAGTCGGGCGAGCAGCCCGACCACGCCCCGGGCGAGCACCTGGAGGAACAGCCAGAAGCGGGGGGCGCGCCAGGGTGCGGCGGTGGTGGTCTCCATCAGCGGTCGATCGTCGCACGGACCGGCCGGCCGCGAGGCCCGGGGCGGGAATGTCGCACCTGCCGGTCGGGGGACCGTCGGGTGGGGCCGGCTGTCCGGCGTGCGGGCGGTACGCGCCCGGCGGACGTGATCGACCTCCCAGTGGCACCGTCTACGACGACAGGTAGTATTTACTACGTCCGGTAGTAAATACCTGGGGGTCAACCGTGGACGCGCTCGACGTCGCCCGGTGGCAGTTCGGTGTCACCACCGTCTACCACTTCCTCTTCGTACCGCTGACCATCGGCCTGTCGGTGCTCGTCGCGATCCTGCAGACCCGCTGGCACCGGACGGGGGAGTTGCGCTATCTGCGGCTGACCAAGTTCTACGGCAAGCTCTTCCTGATCAACTTCGCGATGGGTGTGGTCACCGGCATCGTGCAGGAGTTCCAGTTCGGCATGAACTGGAGCGACTACTCGCGCTTCGTCGGCGACGTCTTCGGCGCCCCGCTGGCGATCGAGGCCCTGCTCGCGTTCTTCCTCGAATCCACCTTCCTCGGCCTGTGGATCTTCGGCTGGGACCGGCTGCCCCGCCGGATCCACCTGGCCACCATCTGGGCCGCCGCGATCGGCTCCACGCTCAGCGCGTACTTCATCCTGGCCGCGAACTCCTGGATGCAGAATCCGGTCGGCTACCGGATCAACCCCGACACCGGCCGGGCGGAACTCACCGACATCGTCGCCGTACTCACCAACAAGGTCACCCTGGTCACCTTCCCGCACACCCTCGCCGGCTGCTTCCTGGTCGCCGGGGCGCTGATGGTCTCGATCGCCCTCTGGCACCTGCGCCGCCCGAGCGGACGCAAGGCCGACGAGGCCGGCAGCGACGCCGGCGCCCGGCAGGACCCGGCGACGGACGGGAACACCACGGCGGGGGAGGACCGGGCCGCGTTCCGGTTCGCCGCCCGGTTCGGTGCCTGGGTCACCCTCGCCGCCGCCGTCGCCGTCGTGATCACCGGCGACCTGCAAGGCAAAATCATGACGCAGGTACAGCCGATGAAGATGGCCGCCGCCGAGGCGCTCTACACCACCGAGGCGCCCGCCTCGTTCTCCGTACTCACCGTCGGCAGCCTGGACGGCGACCGCGAACTCTTCGCCATCAAGATCCCGTACCTGCTCTCGTTCCTCGGCACCGGTGACCCGAACGGCCAGGTCCAGGGCATCAACGACCTCCAGGCCCAGTACGTCGCCCAGTACGGCCCCGGCAGCTACACCCCGGTCATCCCGGTCACCTACTGGAGCTTCCGATTCATGATCGGCTTCGGGCTGGCCGCCGCCGCCATCGCCGCATGGGTGCTCTGGGCACAGCGCCGTGGCCGTACCCCGAACTCCCGCTGGCTGGTCCGGGCCGGCCTGGTCATGCCGGTCCTACCACTCGCCGCGAACTGCTTCGGCTGGATCTTCACCGAGATGGGCCGCCAACCGTGGGTCGTCTTCGGCGAGATGCTCACCCGCGACGGCGTCTCCCGCAGCGTCTCGCTGGCCGAGGTACTCACCTCGTTCACCGCCTTCACGCTCGTCTACGCCACCCTCGCCGTCGTCGAGGTCCGGCTGCTGCTCCGGTACGCCCGCGCCGGCCTGCCGGACACCACCCCGCCACCCGAACCCGCACCCGGTGCCGACGACGACGAGAACCGGCCACTCGCCTTCGCCTACTGAAACCGGCCCCGCCACCCCACGCCACGCCCATCCGACCACGACCGACCCGACCGGAGTCCACCATGGACCTGCCCACCGTCTGGTTCCTGCTCATCGCCGTCCTCTTCACCGGCTACTTCATCCTGGAGGGCTTCGACTTCGGCGTCGGCATGCTGCTACCCGTCCTCGGCCGCGACGACCGGGAACGCCGGGTACTCATCAACACCATCGGCCCGGTCTGGGACGGCAACGAGGTCTGGCTGATCACCGCCGCCGGTGGCCTCTTCGCCGCCTTCCCCGGCTGGTACGCCAGCCTCTTCTCCGGCTTCTACCTGCCGTTCCTGCTCGTCCTGCTCGCACTCATCTTCCGTGGCGTCGCCTTCGAATACCGGCACAAGCGCCCCGACGCCCGTTGGAAGGCCCGCTGGGACGCCGCCATCTTCCTCGGCTCCCTGATCCCCGCCGCGATCTGGGGAATCGTCCTCGGCAACCTGCTACGCGGCGTACCACTCGACGCGCACCACGATTACACCGGCGGACTCCTCGACCTGCTCAACCCGTACGCCCTGCTCGGCGGGGCGACCACCACCGCGCTGTTCGTCACGCACGGCGCCGTCTTCCTCGCCCTCAAGACCACCGGCGACATCCGGGCCCGGGCCGGCCGGCTCGCCGCCCGAAGCGCCCTGGCCACCACCCTCGCCACCGGCGCCTTCCTGGCCGTCGGCCTGACCATCCGGAACACCCCGGCCGCCGTCGCACTCGCGGTCGCCGCCGCCGTCGCCCTGGCCGGCATGCTGGCCGCCACCCGGGTACGCCGGGAGGGCTGGGCCTTCGTCGGCACCGCCGCCGCGATCGGACTGACCGTCGCCACCCTCTTCGCCGCGCTGTTCCCGACCGTGCTGCCCTCCACCACCGACCCGGCCGGCACCCTCACCGTCGCCAACGCCGCCTCCAGCCCCTACACCCTCAAGGTGATGACCTGGGTGGCCGCCTTCTTCACCCCCGTCGTCCTCGCCTACCAGGGCTGGACCTACTGGGTCTTCCGCAAGCGGATCGGAGTCGCCAACATCCCGCACCCGTGACCACCCCGCCCGGCCACCGGCAGGTTACTCCGGCGATTTGAGACTTTCCCCGCCATCGCAGGCTGCCCACCACGCCAACGTCCGAGCCAAGTCTCACCAAGGACTTCAATGAAACAATTGAAGCGAAAGGCTCGCACAGGGCACCGACTTCCGTAACCTCCGGAGGCCCCGATGGCACAGATCCCGATCCGGTACATCCGAGTCGCCGACGTCGCCCGGGTCACCCCACAGATGGCCCGGATCACCTTCACCGGCGACGACCTCGCCGACCTCCACCTCGACGGCCCCGACCAGCAGGTGAAGCTCTACTTCCCGAGGCCGGACCAGCACCGCCCCCGGCTACCGGACCCCGACCCCGACCTCTGGCGCTGGTACGCCGGCTTCGCCGACATCCCCGAACCCGAACGCCCCTGGACCCGCAGCTACACCATCCGCGCCCACCACCCGCACGGCAACCTCGTCGACATCGACTTCACCCTGCACGAACACGCCGGCCCCGCCACCCGGTGGGCCCAGTCCGCCCGCCCCGGCGACACCATCGGCATGTTCGGCCCGTCGGCGGTCTTCGCCCGCCCCGTCCCGCTCGGCAGCACCGACTGGATGCTGCTGGCCGGCGACGAATCCGCCCTCCCGGCCATCGGCACCATCGTCGAGGCGCTGCCCGCCGGCAGCCGCGCCCACGCCTACGTCGAGATCCGCGATCCCGCCGAGGAACAGCGGTTCGACACCGACGCCGACCTCACCCTGCACTGGCTGCACCGAGGCGACCCGCCCGCCACCCACGGCAGCCTGCTGCTCGACGCCGTACGCGCCGCGACCTTCCCGGCCGGCACGGTCTTCGCCTGGCTGGCCGGCGAAGCCGGCACCGTACGCGCCCTGCGACGGCACCTCGTCGACGACCGTGGACTGCCGAAACAGTCGATCGACTTCACCGGCTACTGGCGACGCAACCTGACCCAGGACGACGACCCGACCGCCGAAGACCTCGCCGACGCACACGAACGCCTCGCCGACACCACCGCCACCGCGCACGCCGGATGAACCCCGCCGCGCCAGGAGCCGGAGGTGTCGGCTCCCGGCGCGGCGCAAGTCCGTCCGCCGACCGTCACCGCCGCCGACACACCCGTCGCCACCATCTCCGACCGCCGCCCACTCCTGGCAGGTGCTCGCGCGCACCGTCACCGCAGCGGAAACGTCCGAGCCGGCCCGGTCGACGGCGTCACCCGCACCTCCACCGCAGCCGCCGGCAACAGAGCCGCATCCCGGCCCGCGTCCCGCCACCCGCCACCGCCGACGACCCGATACCCGAACGCTGCCCCCTCGGCAGCCACCACCGTGCCCTGCCCGTCCGGCAGCCGCAGCCGCACCGGCAACACCGCCGACCAGTCGACCACCACGCCCGCCACCGGCCGCAACGGCTCACCCGCCGGCCCCAACAACGCAATCACCCGGGACGGATGGTCGTCGTACTGCACCGTCGTCACCAACAGCAGCCGGCCGTCCGGCGAAACCCCGTACACGGTCAACAGCGGAGAACCGTCGTTCGTGTGCGTACCCCACCGGTCGTAGAAGTCGGCAAGCGAATCCGGCTCGTCAACGTACCGCTGCACCACCTCCGACGGCTCGCCGCCCCACACCGCCTCCGCACCCGGCAACACGTGCTCGTGCAGCGGGGGAGAGGGCCGGTGCCGCCTCGGTACGAACAGGATCTCCCAGGCGTTGCTGAGATGCACCAGGTCCCGCCGACCACCGGGCCGGCGGAACAACGCGACAGTGATCTTCTCCCGCTGCGGCGGCACCGCCAACACCGCCGCCCCGTCCCGGAACCGCACCGGCACGAACGTCCGCACCACCCGCCCGTCGGCGGCGAACCGCAAATCCCCGGAGAACTCCACCGACCGCCCCACGTCCAGCACCAGCAGCACGTCCCGGTTCTCGCCCAGCAGCGCCGCCTGCGAGTTGCCGTCCAACCCGTCCTCGCCGACCTGCTCCACCGTCATCACCCGCAACCCGTTCCCGACCGACTCCACGAACGCGGCCACCGCCGCCAGCCGCGCCCCACCCGGAGACGCCACCACCGGATGCTCCGCCGTCCGCTGCATCACGAACGCCGCCGGCCCCGCCGGGGTACCACCCGCCCACACCACGTGCGGCGCCCCCCGTACCCCGGAATCGGTGTCCGCCATCGCCTGCCGCCACACCTCCAGCAACCGCCGCACGAACACCTCGTTACCGGCCAGATCGCCCCGGGACGGCTGGTCGAACAGCGGCGCCGCGACCTCGACCCGGCCACCACCGCCCGCCCACCGGAACACCCCACCCGTCGACGCCGCCCCGACCACCAGCAGACCGGCCGCCAACACACCCCGCCGCCGCACCACCCGCCGCCGCCCACCCCGACGTACGTCGTCGAGCAGACCCGGCGGCTCACCCAGGTGCGCCGTCGCCCGGCGCAGGGCACCCCGCACATCCACGTCGTCGATCGTCATCGCGCACCCCCGGCACCGTTGGAAACAGACGAGACGAGACCGGTACCGGCCAACACCGCCCGCAGCCGCGCCAACCCCCGCGCCGTGTGGCTCTTCACCGCACCCTCGGAACAGTCCAGCGCGGCGGCGACATCCGCCACCGACAGATCCTCCAGAAACCGGAGCACCACCGCCGCCCGCTGCCGGTGCGGCAACAACCGCAACGCCGCCACCACCGACTCCCGGACCAGCACGTCCTCGGTACGGTCCGGCGTCGACGGATCGACATCACCCAACGCCCGCTCCGGCCGCCTGGCCCGCCGCCGCCACCGACTCGCCGCCCGGTTCACCAACGCCCGCCGCGCGTACGCCTCCGGCACCGTCCGCACCCGACGCCAGCGCAGATAGACCTGCTCCAGCACCTCCTGAAGCAGGTCCTCCGCCTCGTGCCGATCACCCGTCAGCAGATAGGCGACCCGTAACAGGGTCACCGACCGCGTCCGGACGAAGTCGTCGAAGTCCGCGCCACGCGACTCTCGCATCCACCCTCCCGGTCCCGTCGCCAGCAAAGACGCCACGGACCGCCGTGAGGGTTACCGCCACCACCACCGATCTCGACCCGGCCCCGGCCCCGGCCGGCGGATGCGGGTCACTCCGCCGAGCACCGCGACGAGCCAACAGGCGTGACGTGCGGGCACACCCGGGCCACCGGCCGGACCCGGCGCCGCTGTCAGCTCAGCCAGGCCGCCCGCCGTCGCCCGTGGTCGACCACGGTCACCCCAGGTCGACCACCGGATACAGCGGATAGTTCGACAGCAGGTCGGCGGCCTGCCCCGCCACCCGCTCGGCAACCGCCCGCTCCAACACGTACCGGGCCTTCGACCCGGCACCGTCCGGCCCGACCCCCGGGCGGGTCTCCGACAACACCGTGTGCAGCAACCCGGCCACCTCGTCCATCTCGGCCACCCCCAGCCCCCGAGACGTCAACGCCGGCGTACCGAGCCGAATCCCCGACGTGTACCAGGCACCGTTCGGATCCCGAGGCACCGAATTCCGGTTCGTCACGATCCCGGCGTCCAACAACGCCGCCTCCGCCTGCCGCCCCGTCAACCCGTACCCCGACACGTCCACCAGCAGCAGATGGTTGTCCGTACCACCCGTCACCAGCCGGGCACCACGGCGCAACAGCCCCTCCGCCAACGCCACCGCGTTCTCCACCACCCGACCCGCGTACGTCCCGAACTCCGGCCGGCGGGCCTCCGCCAACGCCACCGCCTTACCCGCCATCACGTGCGGCAACGGCCCACCCAGCACCATCGGACAACCCCGATCCACCTGGTCGGCCAACTCCGGCCCACACAACACCATCCCGCCCCGCGGACCCCGCAACGACTTGTGCGTCGTCGTCGTCACCAGATGCGCGAACGGCACCGGATCGAAGTCACCCGTCAACACCTTCCCGGCCACCAACCCGGCGAAGTGCGCCATGTCCACCAGCAACGTCGCCCCGACCTCGTCCGCGATCTCCCGCATCAGCCGGAAGTTCACCCGCCTCGGGTACGCCGAATAACCGGCCATCAGGATCAGCGGCCGGAACTCCCGGGCGATCCGGCGCACCTCGTCGTAGTCGAGCAACCCGGTCTCCGGATCCGTCCCGTAACTACGCTGGTCGAACATCTTCCCCGAGATGTTCGGCCGGAACCCGTGCGTCAGATGCCCGCCCGCGTCCAACGACATGCCCAGCATCCGCTGGTCACCCAACTCCCGCCGGAGCACCGCCCAGTCCCCGTCGGTCAACTCGTTCACGTGCCGCACCCCGGCCCGGCGCAACGCCGGCGACTCCACCCGATCCGCCAACACCGCCCAGAACGCCACCAGGTTCGCGTCGATCCCCGAATGCGGCTGCACGTACGCGTGCGCCGCCCCGAACAACTCCCGGGCATGCTCCGCCGCGACCGACTCCACCGTGTCGACATTGCGGCAACCGGCATAGAACCGCCGGCCGACCGTACCCTCCGCGTACTTGTCGCTGAACCAGTTACCCATCGCCAACAACACCGCAGGCGACGCGTAGTTCTCCGAAGCGATCAACTTCAACGACTCGCGCTGGTCGGCCAACTCCGCACCGATCGCGTCCGCGATCCGGGGCTCGACCGCACGCACCACGTCCAACGCCGCCCGGAACGCGACGGACTCGGTGCCGAGCTGTGACAACTGCTGACTGGCCACAAAAGCCTCCTGGGCAGAAGAAAACGGCCCAGGCGCACGGCACACGTCACTCGACGGGACCGCTTCCCGATGGTTGACCCCATCCCAGCACGCCAGTCACGGTCCGGACCGAGCGTACCAACCCGCCCGGCCCGGAGCGACCAACCCGCCGACCGGCCCGAGATGTCGAACCGGACGGCAGCGGCACTCAGCCCGCGTCGCGTAACTCCGCCAGCCGCGCCTCGATCTCCGCCAACTCGGCCCGAAGCTTCTCCGCCTGCTGCTCGGCCTCCCGCCGCTCCACCGCCATGATCTGCTCCACCGCCTCGTGCACCCCCGGCACGTCGATCAGCGCCACCATCTTCAACGCCTCGGCCGGCTTGATCACGTACGGCTTCGCCAGCGACTTCGCCCCCTGCGTCGCCGCCAGCGTCCACTCACCGTCCGCATACGTCAACGTGACCGTCAGCCCCGCCGGACCCTTCGGCTTGGCCGCCTTCACCGGCCGCCGGGCCGCCGGCCTCGCCTCACCCTCACCATCCGCCGGTGCGGCCGGGGGACTGTCCACTGCGGTCACTTTTGCCTCCTCGCGGGGCGCCGGAACCGGCTCCCTGACAATCTTGAACTCTGGTTCGACGACCGGCTCGGGCTCCGGCTTCGCCGCCGGGCGCCGCGCCGTCGCACCCTTCGGCGCCACCGCCAGATCCGTGGGGGAGAAGGGCAACTCGTCCCGGCCGAACCGGACCACCACCCACTCCTCGGACACCTCCGGATCGGTCAACTCCACCACCTGACCGAGCTGGCCGGCAATCTGCCCCGCCGACTCGGTGAACACCACCTTCGGCTTACGGCCACCCGCCAACGCGTCCCTGATCTGCTGCAACTCCTCGGTGGACAACCCCTGGTCGGCGGTACGCGCGGCAGCCATCAGATCCCTCTTCCGTACACCTGTTTGATTCATGACTTACTACCAGGCCGGCCCGACAACGTCGAGACAAACACACCATCCGAGATCAACAAACCGCAGGAGCGGACCGGCCCGACCACCTCCGGCCCATCCGCACCTGGCACGATCGCCATCTGTCGGACCTGCGGAGAATAGACACCCGGGACCGCGAACGACTTCGAGGGGGAGAGGCCCATGACTCCGGTGACGGTGGTGACCGGCGGCGGCCGGGGAATCGGCGCCGCGACCGTACGACGACTCGCCGCCGCCGGACACGACGTCGTGTTCTGCTACCGCCGCGACAGCGACGCCGCCGACGCCGTACTCCGCGACATCGCCGCCGCCGGCCGGCAGGGCCACGCCGTCCGGGCCGACACCACCGACCCCGACCAGGTGGTACGACTCTTCGACACCGCCGAGAAGCTCGGCGAACTGACCGGCCTGGTCAACAATGCCGGGGTCACCAGCCCGATCGGTCCGTTCGTCGACCTGACCGTTACCGACCTGCGCCGGGTCGTCGACGTCAACCTCATCGGGTATGTCCTCTGCGCCCAGCAGGCCGCCCGCCGACTCCGGCCCGGCGGGGCGATCGTCAACGTCTCCTCGGCCGCCGCCACCCTCGGCAGCCCCGGCGAGTACGTGCACTACGCCGCCGTCAAGGCCGCCACCGACACCCTCACCGTCGGCCTGGCCAAGGAACTCGCACCCCGGGGCATCCGGGTCAACTGTGTCGCGCCCGGCGTCGTCGACACCGAGATCCACACCATCTCCGGGGTACCCGACCGGGCGCAGCGGGCCGCCGGCCGGATCCCGCTCGGTCGCGCCGGTCGGGCCGACGAGATCGCCGCCGCGATCGTCTGGCTGCTCGGCGAGGACGCCTCCTACACGACCGGAACCGTGCTGCGGGTGGCCGGCGGCATGTGACCGCGTCCGAGGCCGGGTTGCGCAGGGTGCCGTTGCCCTGCATCCGGCCGTCCGAACGGACCGACAACCGGGCCAGGTTGCCAGGTCGATAATCTACATTATGTCAACTAGTCGAGATCGGGTCCGCTCCGGTGGCTGTTTCGGGGTGAAGAACTACATCCCGGAGATTCGGCCACTTCCGTCAGACGTTCTCCCCGCCGCGCGGCACCTCAAGAGCGCCGAACCCGACCTGACGGCGAGGCTGGCTGGGTTGGCGCCCCGAGCACGATGACCCCGCATCGTCCTCGTGCTCAGGTCGGTGTCGGAGACCTGGAACGTCGTGGCCGACCGGAACGCCGGAGCGACCGTCGTCGGTCGCCGTTCACCTGCGAGCAGTTCGCCACCGGTTTCGGTGTGACGGAAGCCGTCCCGAGCACCGGCCGGTCGGCCGCTCTCCCGGTCTGGCCCCGACCGGTGTCGGGCCGGCCACGAGAGAGTTTCAAGATCGCCTGACTCGCCGAACTGTCCTGAATCATGCATAATATTCGTTATGCAGGACAAAGAGGACTTTCTGCTACTCCCCCTCGTCGAGCAGTTCCTGACCTCCCGGGCCACCCGCAAGCCCTCCCCGCACTCGCTGGCGGCGTACCGGCGGGACCTGCTGGGGGTCGCTCAGTTGGTCGCCGACGACCCCGCCACTCCCCTCCCCCTGGCGGAGCTGCCGATCCGCGCCCTGACCTCCCGGTCGCTGCGGGCGGCCTTCGCCCGGTTCGCCGCTCCCCGGGCCGCCGCCTCCATCCACCGGGCCTGGTCCACCTGGAACGGTTTCTTCGACTTCCTCGTCGCCGAGGCGGTCGTGGGCGGAAATCCGATGCCGGCGGTGGCCAAGCCCCGGGTGCCGCCCGCGCCGCCGAAGCCGCTGCGCGGCGAGCGTACGCCGGAGCAGTTGCTGGCCGGGGTCGCCCGGCCGGACCAGCGGCAGCGCCATCCGTGGCCGGAGCGGGACCTCGCGGTGCTGGCCCTGGCGCTCTGTGCCGGGCTGCGCCTGTCCGAGCTGTTGGCGCTGCGGACGGGGTCGCTGGTCGGTCGGGAGGGTGAGCGTCGGGTCGAGGTGACCGGCAAGGGCAGCCGGTCCCGGATGATTCCGGTGGAGCCGGAACTCGACCAGGTGATCGTGGACTATCTGGAGAGCCGGCGTCACCGCTTCGGGTCGCGTACGGTCGGGCCGGACTCGGCGCTGCTGGTCGACCGGCACGGTGTGCCGCTGCGCCGGGGCGGCCTGCAATATCTGGTGGAGTCCTGCTATCGGCGGGCCGGGATCACCGACCGGGTGCCGCCGGGGGCGCGACTGCACGCGCTGCGGCACACCTTCGCGACCCGGCTGGCCGAGGACGGGGCGAGCGCGCCGGAGATCATGCGGTTGCTGGGGCACGCGAGTCTGGCGACGAGTCAGAACTACATCGAGGTGACCGCCGAGCAGGAGCGGGCGGCGGTACGGGCGAACCGCACCAACCGGTCGCTGGGCCGGCTGCTGTCGGGGCAGCTGGCCACGGGCGGGTCCGATTAGCGGCTGCCTCGCGGCTCGGGTTCCGGTGGACCGGCCGGGTCTGGGTGGACCGGGGCGGAGCCCGGACGGCGCCCGCCGGAGGATCCCCGTCGACTCCGTGGGGGCGGTCCAGGAGGCCGCGCGGGGCCGCGCCGGGACGGTAGCTAGCCGGGTGCGGCGGTGCGCAGGCCGGAGATGTTGAGTACCAGGGTGCGCCGGTCGGCGGTGACGACTCCGACCAGGTTGCCGGCGATCGCCACCTGTTCGGGGACCTTGTCGCCGACGGCGAACCGGTCGGTGCCTTCGTCGGTGGTGGTGTCCTCGACCTGGAGGTGCCAGCGCGTCGGTGAGCCGGTGACGGTGCCGAGGACGAGTCGTCCGTCGGCGGCGGCTTCGAGGTTGGCGCGCTCGGGGAGTTTTCGCCGCGCCTCGCCGCTGGTGCCGCTGATCAGTCGGGGGTTGCTGAGCGAGTCGAAGGTGCCTCGTCCGGTGACCAGGGTGTCGCCGTGGGCGTACCAGTTCTCGTCGGAGTGTTCGGTGGGTACGGTCCAGTCCGGCTTTCCGCTGCGGGTGTTGATCGCGACGACGCGGTGCTCGGCGCTGTTGGTGATCGCGACGCAGATCCGGGTCGGCGCACAGGGTTTGATCCGTTCGACGATGTCACCGGCGGCGAGCGGCACGGTCCAGCGCTGCCGCAACCGGGGTACGTCGTAGGCGGCGAGGACGTGGTCGTCGCCGGTGGTCTTGCCGATCACCGTGTTGTCGTGTGCGGTCCAGAGGTCGGGTTCGAGGGGTAGTTTGCCGCTTCCCCGGACCTTTCCGGTGTTGGCGTCGAGCAGGTAGCCGCGGTCGTTGGCGGAGTCGAGTTCGACGATGGTCTGGGTGCCGCCGGGCGTGTCGTGGTAGCTGCCGGCGACGGCGGGCAGGGCGCCGGGGGCGGGTGTGCCGGGGGTGCGCCACTGGCGTACCGGTTCGGCGCGGTGTTCGTCGATGGTGAGCAGGTCGGGTTCGCCGGACTTGTTCCACACCTGGCGGCCGGTGCGCAGGTTGACGCGGCTGATCGCGAGTTCGTCGGAGTCGCCGAGGGTCTCGACGATTGCGTCGGTGCCGTAGTAGGCGACGTCGGCGCGGTCGGGCCAGGGGCGTTGCCAGAGCAGCCGTCCGTTCCTGCCGTCGAGTACGGCGCGGACGTCTTCGCCGCCGTTGGTGACGGAGTCCTCACCGTCGACGACGATCAGGTCTTCGACGGCGGTGATCCGCAGGTCTCTGGGTTCGATCGGCAGGGTTGCCGTCCATCGGGGTGGACCGGTGGCGGCGGTCAGTGCGATGACTTCGGTGCTGCGGTTGCCGGCGACGGCGGAGATCACGTCGGTGCCGCGTACGGTGACGGCGGCGGCGCCCCGGCGGCTGCTGGAGTGGCTGTTGGCCTGGTCGAGGGTTCCGGTGGCGGGCGGGCCGGCGTCGAGGATGCCGAGGTTGAGGGCGCCGATCTGGTTGGTCAGCCACTCCCCGCCGACGACGACGGTGCCGACGCAGCCGGCGACGGCGAGGAACGTGGTGCTGGTGACGAGGAGTCGGCGGATCCGTCGGCGGCGCGGGCTGGCCGGTGGTGCGGGTGGCGGCGTGGTCGGTCGCGGAGGGCCGGCGGGTGGGTGTGGCGGTTGTCCGCCGGTCGGGCCGGGTGGTGGCAGGGGCGGCGTCGGTGCGGACGCGGCTCCGGGTGTCGGCGGGAAGCTGACCGGGGGGTGGGGCGGGCCGCTGGTTGGGGTGGCCGGGTGGCGGGTGGCGGTGTCGGGTCCGGTGTGGTGGATGGCGCCGTACGCGACGGGGAGTTCGGGTTGTTCGGGGACGGTGGGTGCGATGCCGAGTCGGGCGTGCAGGCGGCTGGCGACCAGGGGCAGTCGGCTGGATCCGCCGACGAGCAGCAGGCCGGTGAGGTGGCGGGCGTCGACGCCGGCCCGGTCGAGGGTGCGGCGGGTTTCGTCGACGGCGCGGGCGACGAGTGGTCCGGCGATCCGGTCGAGTTCGTCGCGGGTGAGGTGCAGCGGGTCGTCGCGGCCGGGTACCTGGACGGGGGCGCTGGCGGTGCGGGAGAGCATTTCCTTGGCGGCGCGGACCTCGGTCCAGAACGTCTGCCGGTCGCGGCGTTCGGCGGGGGTGTCGGGGTGGTGCAGTCGTCGCCACTGTTCGGGGTCGCGGAGTGCGACGAGTTGGCCGAGGTGGGCGACGAGGGCGTCGTCGATGTCGAGGCCGCCGAGGTCGTCGAGGCCGCCGGTGGCGAGGACGCGTAGTGCGGTGGGTTCGCGGCGGACGACGGCGACGTCGAGGGTGCCGCCGCCGAAGTCGAAGATGCCGATGGCGCCGCCGACGGGTAGTTGCTGGTGGAGGACCTGGGCGCAGTAGGTGGCGGCGGCGACGGGTTCGTCGAGGAGGCGTACGGGTCCGAGGCCGGCGTGGGCGGCGGCGGTGCGGAGCAGGGTGCGGCGGGGTTGGCCCCAGTCGGCGGGGCAGGTGAGGACGGTGGTGGCGGCGGGGTCGACGCCGGCGGTACGGGCTTCGTCGGCGACTCGGCGCAGGGTGGCGGTGAGGAGTCGTTCGACGGGTACCTCGTCGGTGCCGAGCAGCAGGGTGCCGTCGTCGATGCGGCGTTTCGGGTGTGGTTCGTAGCGTTGCGGGTCGGTGCCGCCGAGCCGGACGGCGTCTCGTCCGGTGTGCACGGTGCCGTCGGGGCCGAGGTGGGTGGCGGAGGCGAGCAGGGGGCTGCCGTCGAAGAGCAGGGTTCGGGCCGGTTGGTGGGTGTCTCGGCGGACCATGGCGACGGTGTGGGTGGTGCCGAGGTCTATGGCGAGCCGGACCGGCTGGTCCACCGATGTCACCTCCGGGTGCGGCGGCGCGGCGGGGGTCGGGGCGCCGCGTGCGGATGCTACTTCCCGGTGTGCGGGTGGCGGGTCGGGGGTTGGCTGGTTCCCGGTCGGGTGCGTCGGCTGGTTCGCGGAGGTGGTCGGGTGGTGCTGCTCCCCCCGCCGGGCACGTGGCTCGGTCCGCCGGGTGCGGGCGGCGGTGTTCGACGAGGTAGGTCCGGCTGCCGGTCGCCGTCGTGGTGTTCAGGCGAGGTCGATGACGAGTGGGCGGTGGTCGGAGATGGTGGCGACGGGTGTGTCGGCGGCGGTGACGGCGGGCAGTGCGTGGCCGTCGCGGGGGTCGGCGAGGATGTGGTCGAGTTGGACCCGGGGCTGTCTGGCCGGGTAGGTGGGGCGGCGGGCCAGGGAGCGCCAGCCGGAGACGAGGGTGGCGAGGCCGGCGGGCAGGTTGAGGTCGCCGAGCAGGATCCGGGGTGCGGGCAGGGTACGCAGGGCGCGGATGACCTGGCGCAGTTGTCGGACGTTCCAGCCGGGTACGAAGGACAAGTGGGTGGCGGCGGCGGTGATCGGCCCGTACGGGGTGTCGAGGATGGCGGCGAGGACGACCCGGGGTTCGTCGCGGAGCATGATGATTCCGCCGCGTGGGCCGGGGTCGATCACCGGGGAGCGTACGGGTGCCGAGGCGAGGCGGGTTACCTGCCAGGACCGGACCGGGTACCGGCTGATCAGGCCGATGCCGTAGAGGGGTTCGCCGTGTCCGTCGTCGTCGTGGGTCAGCGGCCGGAACCGTTCGCCGGGGGTGCCGACGACGGCGGCGGCGAAGCGGTGTTCGGGGGCGTTCATCGCCTGGGCGGCGATGGCGGTGAGGTCTAGGTGGTTGCTGCGGGACTGGTCCCGGTCGACTTCCTGGAGGGCGAGGATGTCGGCGTCGAGGGTGGCGACGGCGGCGGCGAGCCGGGTCTCGTCGACGAGGCCGTCGTGCGGGGATCGGCCGTGCAGCACGTTGAAGGTAGCCAGGCGCACCTGCACACCTTACGGCGGGATGTGCGACAGTTTCGGCGTGATCTTCAAAGCGCTGTGTTGTTCCGCGCTGGTGTTCGTGGCGTTGGGCGTGCTCGGCATCTGGTTGCGGCGTCGTCGGGGTCGCTGAGCGGCCTGGTCGCGGCGGGACTCGGCCGGCCCGCACGGTCAGGAGACCGGGGGCGGATGGCGGAGATCGTCTCGTTGGCCGGCGGCGTGTTCGGCGGGGCGTACGCCGGGCCGCTGTCTGCCCGGGCCCGTTCGGGAGTTGCCCGTCGGGTCGGGGGTTACCGGTCGGGGGTGGCGAAGCGGCCGGCGCGGATCTCGCGGAGGGCGCGGCGTCGGGTGTCGCCGCGCAGCGTGTCGACGTAGAGCCGGCCGAGGAGATGGTCGGTTTCGTGCTGGAGCGCGCGGGCGAGGAAGCCGCTGCCGGTGATGGTGAGCGGTTCGCCGTGCTGGTCGAGGCCGTGTGCGGTGGCGTGCATGGCGCGCGGGGTCGGGAAGTAGAGGCCCGGGATGGAGAGGCAGCCCTCGTCGTCGTCCTGTTGTTCGGTGGAGAGTTCGAGGGTGGGGTTGATCAGGTGGCCGCGGTGCCCGTCGGCGTCGTAGACGAAGACCTGGGCGCTGATGCCGATCTGGGGTGCGGCGACGCCGGCCCGGCCGGGTGCGCCGAGCAGGGTGTCCATCAGGTCGGTGACGAGGCCGCGTAGTTCGGCGTCGAAGCTGGTGACCGGTTCGCACGGGGTGCGGAGCACGGGGTCTCCGATGATCCGGATGGGCCGCATCGTCATGACCGGAACCTTATCGGTTCGTTACCCGTGCCGGGTGTGCCGGCGTCCCTCCGGGGTGCTGGCCGGGCTGGACGAGTTGCACACCATCCTTCGGTTCTGCCGGGAGTCGCAACTCGTCGCGGAGCCCCGGTGGTGCGGTCGGCGCGGACGGGCGGCGCGATGGCGGTCGGGCGGGCGTCGGGAGGACGGCGTCTTGGGTGGTGGCCGGTGGGCTGCGTCGATCGCCCGGGCGGGATTTCCGTATGACGTACGGTATAATGCTCGGGGCCAGTTCGGGTGGCGTTCGGTCGAGGCGGGGTCGCCCGGCGGGGCGGCTGGCAGGTGAGGGGGCGCGACCGGACATGCGACCGGATCCGATGGTGGAAGTCGACCGGGACGAGCGGTGGACGGTGGGCTGTGCGGTGGTGTTCGAGCCGGCCGATCCGCCCCGGGCCGGGACGGTGGCGTTCTGGCGGCCGGACGGCGGCCTACTGCCGGGCGACGGGCCGGGGCGGGCCGGCGAGCTGACCGTTGTCGTACCGGACGGGTCCGGGGTGCGGGCCCGGGTGGTACCGGCCCGGCGGCTGGCGGTCGGTGCGGCGCTGCCACTGCTGCTGGCTGGCCGCGCCGACCGGACGTCGGACCCGGTCGATCCGGCGATGGCCTACTGGGCCGCGGCGACGGTGCTGGCGCTGCACCTGGTGGCCCGGCGGCGGATCCTGCCGACGGTGTCGCCGGGCGGCTTCGACGCCTGGTCGGTCGGGGCGCTGGACGCCGCCGACGCGGCCCGGATCCGGGAACTGGCCGGGGCGATGCCGACCCGGGCCCGAGCGAGGCCGCTGGACCCCGGCCCGGCCTACCCGCCGTCGTCGGACGGATCGGCGACCCGGGACGAGCGGGCATCCCGGGAAGACCCGTCCCTGGGCCGGTCGCACCCGGAGGGGTCGGGGATTCCGGTGGAACCGGGCCCTGCGGTCGGGCCGACGGCACCGCTGCTGCCGGAGGCGGCCGGGCTGCTGCGCGCCTTCCTCGACGCGGTCGCCGACACCCTGCCCCGGTCCCCCGCCGCCCGGCACGCCGCCGGGACCGACGTGTTCGCCGCGCCGGCACCGCAGCCGGTGCCCCGGCTGCGCGGCTGGGCCGAGGAGGTCTCCGCCGGCCTCGACTCCGGGGTACGCGTGTCGGTGCGGCTGGAGGCCGTCGACGGCGACTTCGCCCGGCCCGGACTGCGGGCGGTGGTGCAGGTGCACAGCCTCGTCGACCCGGCGCTGGTGGTCGACGCGGCAGCACTGTGGCAGGGCACCGTCGCCGAGTTCGGGGCACGGGCCCGGATCGACGCCACGCTCGCGATCCGCCGGGCGGCGCAGGTCTGGCCGCCGCTGCGCTACCTGCTGGACGCCGCCGTCCCCGACCAGCTCGTGCTGACCGACGAGGAGGTGACCGAGCTGGTCGCCGACGCGGCCGGCCGGCTCGGCGCGGTCGGGGTGGCGGTGCACTGGCCCCGCGAGCTGACCGCCGGACTGACCTCCCGGGCGGTACTCGGGTCCGCCGAGGCGCCGCCGTCGGACCTGGCCGCGTTCTTCGGCGGCGACGGGCTGCTCCGGTTCGACTGGCAGCTCGCCCTCGGCGGGCGACCGCTGACCGCCGCCGAACTGGACGTGCTCGCCGAGGCGCACCGGCCGGTGGTTCGGCTGCGGGACCAGTGGGTGCTGGTCGACCCGGAGCTGGCCACCCGGGCCCGCAAGCCGGGGCTGCCGCCGCTGGGCGCGGTCGAGGCGCTCGGTGCGGCGCTGACCGGGACGGTGGAGGTCGACGGGCGTCCGGTGGAGGTCGACGCCACCGGCTGGCTGGACCGGCTGCGGCGGCGGATCGCGGACCCGGAGCGGGCCGGCGCCGGGAACGAGGACGAGAACGCGCCGGGACGCGCTGGCGACGAACCGGAGCGGGTCGGGGTGCCGGCCGGACTGACCGCCACCCTGCGGGACTACCAGGTACGCGGGCTGCGCTGGTTGGCCCGGATGACGGAACTGGGCCTCGGTGGCTGCCTCGCCGACGACATGGGGCTCGGCAAGACCGTCACCCTGATCGCGCTGCACCTGCATCGGCAGGCGGATCCGGCGACCGCCGGGCCGACCCTGGTGGTCTGTCCCGCCTCGCTGCTCGGCAACTGGGAGCGGGAGATCAACCGGTTCGCCCCGGGTACCCCGGTGCGGCGCTTCCACGGCGCCCGGCGGGACCTGACCGGGCTGGCCGACGGGTTCGTGCTGACCACGTACGGCACGATGCGGCTGGACGTGGCGCGGCTCGGTGCACTGCGGTGGGGGCTGGTCGTCGCCGACGAGGCGCAGCACGCCAAGAACCGGGCGTCGGGTACCGCTCGGGCGCTGCGTCAGCTTCCGGCCGCCGCCCGGGTGGCCCTCACCGGTACCCCGGTGGAGAACAACCTGTCGGAGCTGTGGGCGATCCTCGACTGGACCACACCGGGGCTGCTCGGTCCGCTGCCCCGGTTCCGGGCCCGGTGGGCGGCGCCGATCGAGTCCGGCCGTGATCCGGAGGCGGCGGCGCGGCTGACCCGGTTGATCGGGCCGTTCCTGTTGCGCCGCCGCAAGTCCGATCCGGGGATCGCGCCGGAGCTGCCGCCGAAGACCGAGACCGACCATCCGGTCGGGTTGACGGGTGAGCAGGCCGGCCTGTACGAGGCGGTGGTCCGGGAGACGTTGGAGCGGATCCGGGACAGTTCCGGGATGGCCCGCCGTGGCCTGGTGCTGCAACTGCTGACCTCGTTGAAGCAGGTCTGCAACCATCCGGCGCACTACCTGAAGGAGGCGCGGCCCCGACTGGCCGGTCGTTCCGGCAAGCTGGAACTGCTCGACGAGCTGGTCGACACGATCCTCGCCGAAGGCGGCGCGGTGCTGGTCTTCACCCAGTACGTCGCGATGGCCCGGCTGATCGAGCGGCATCTCGCCGACCGGGGCGTACCGGCCCAGTTGCTGCACGGCGGCACCCCGGTGGCCCGACGCGACGAGCAGGTACGCCGGTTCCAGGGCGGTGACGTGCCGGTCTTCCTGCTGTCGTTGCGGGCGGCCGGTACCGGTCTGAACCTGACCCGGGCCGATCACGTGGTGCACTACGACCGGTGGTGGAACCCGGCGGTCGAGGAGCAGGCCACCGACCGGGCGTACCGGATCGGGCAGACGCGTCCGGTGCAGGTGCACCGGCTGGTCACCGAGGGGACGGTCGAGGACCGCATCGCCGCCCTGCTCGCCGGGAAGCGGGATCTCGCCGACGCGGTACTCGCCGGCGGGGAGGCCGCGTTGACGGAACTGTCCGACGCCGAGCTGGCGGCCCTGGTCGAACTGCGGGGGCCGGCTTGAGGTGGGCTGCGAGGGCCGGCGTGCGGCGGGTGGCGGAGCCCGGCCCGGCCGGAACGGCACGGCGTCCGGGAACGCCGCCCCGGAACACGGGAACGCACCAGGACGCGGGAACGCGGCGGAGCACGGGACGACGGGGCGGGGTGGTGGCCGGATGAGCGCCGACGACCGGGTACGGGGGTTTCCGGCGTTTCCGCCGGGGCGGCGGGGCCGGCAGAACCGCTCCTGGTGGGGTGACGCCTGGATCCGGGCCCTGGAGGACAGCGCGCTCGACCAGACCCTGCTGCGTGGCGGGCGCCGGCTGGCGTCGACCGGGCACGTCGGTTCGATCACCGTCAGTTCGGGCCGGATCGCGGCCGAGGTGCACGACGGGGTGCGGGACGTGCCGTACCGGACCCGGGTGTTCGTGGAGCCGATGACCGACGCGCAGTGGTCCCGGTTCCTGGACCAGGTGGCGGCGAAGGCCGGGCACATCGCCGCGCTGCTCGACGGGGAGATGCCGCGTGACCTCGCCTCGGCGGCCGACGACGCCGGCATCTGGCTGCTGCCGGGCCTCGGCGACCTGCAACCGGAGTGCGACTGCCCGGAGTGGGCCGCGGCGGCGTGCCGGCATGCCGCCGCGCTCTGCTACCAGGTGGCCTGGCTGCTCGACGCCGACCCGTTCGTGCTG
This sequence comes from Plantactinospora endophytica, assembly GCF_016862915.1. Lineage (GTDB taxonomy): Bacteria > Actinomycetota > Actinomycetes > Mycobacteriales > Micromonosporaceae > Plantactinospora > Plantactinospora endophytica. The sequence continues at coordinate 134,543 of NZ_BONW01000012.1, forward strand.
CTGCTGATCCGGGGCCGGGGTGCCCGGGAGGTCGTCGCCGAGCTGCGCCGACGGGGCCGACGGCCGACGGCGACCCCGACGGATCGGGCGCGGCGGCCCGGTGCCGGGGTGCCGGCCGAGCGGGCGTACGCCCGGCCGGATCCGCCGCTGCCCGCTCCCCCGCCGTTCGATCCGGAGCCGGGGGTGTCGGGGCCGCCGCTGCCGGGCGCCCCGGGGGTTCCGGCGGAGGCGCTGCGCGGGCTGGTCGAGAACGCCGCCGGCCGGGCCGCCGCGCTGCTCGGCGCCGTCGGTGCGGAGGTCGACGGGTGGGTGTTGCCGGAGGGGTCGGACGCGGTCCGGCTCGCGGTCGGGGCGACCGGTCCGGTGCTGGCCCGGCTGCGGCAGGCGAGCGGGCGGACCGGCCGGGAGTTCGACCGGGCGGTCCGGGCCTGGGAGTACGGCGGCCACGGCGGGCTCGCCGTGCTGGACGAGTCGTGGCGGCCACCGCCGGTACGGCTGGCCCGGGCTCGGGCCAGCCTCGCCACGGGTGGGGCCGGTGACGAGTTGCCGGAACCCCAGGTGTGGCGCAACCGGTGGACGTTCCCGGAGCAGCGGGCCCAGTTGCGGTTCGGCCGTGACGGCCGGTGGTATCCGTACCGGGAGGTGGCCGACGGCGACTGGTGGCCGGCCGGGATGCCCCGGACCGACCCCGCCGACGCGCTGGCCGACCTGCTCGGCGCCTGAACCGCACCCGCACCCGCCCTCGGCCGAGAACCCACCGTCCCGCCGAGGACCGATGCCGGTCCGGCGGGGCCGGGAGCACCGGGTGCCGGCCGGGCCGGGGCCGGGAAGCCCGGAACGGCGGCCGGGCGGTGCGGGGGTCAGCGGGGCGGGTGGTGGCCGGCCAGGGTGGCCCGGACCGGGCGGGCCTTTGCCGCCGCCTCGGCGACCTCGGCCGCCGGGTCGCTGCCCCAGGTGATGCCGCCGCCGGCCCAGACGTGTACCCGGTCGGTGTCGGCCGCCACGGTCCGGATGGTCAGTCCGAGGTCGAGCCGGTCGGGGCCGATCCAGCCGAGCCCGCCCATGCTGGCGCCCCGGCCGACGGGTTCGAGGGCGGCGATCCGGGCCAGCGCGGAGAGTTTGGGGGCGCCGGTGACGGAGCCGCCGGGGCAGACCGCGCGGAGCAGGTCGGCGAGCCCGTGGCCGTCGGCGAGGACGGCGGAGACGGTGGACTCGGCCTGCCACAGGTCGGACCAGCGGCGGATGGCGTACAGCTCGTCGACGCGTACGGTGCCGGTGCGGGCGATCCGGGCGAGGTCGTTGCGTTCCAGGTCGACGATCATCACATGTTCGGCGCGTTCCTTGGCGGATTCGAGCAGTTCCCGCCGACCCGGTCCGGTCGCTGGCCGGGTGCCCTTGATCGGCCGGGTGTAGACCCGACCGTCGGTCACCTCGACCAGGGTCTCCGGGGAGGCGCAGCCGATCGCCCAGCCGTCGCCGGTGAGCACGCCGCCGTAGCGGGCGCCGGGCAGCCGGGCAAGCCGGCGCAGCGCCGGTCGCGGGTCGCCGGTGTACTCGGCGCAGCCGTGTCCGACGACGTTGACCTGGTAGATGTCGCCGGCCGCGATGGCTTCCCGGGCCTGGTGTACCGCGTCGGCGTGCTGTTCCGGCGTCCAGCTCTCGGTCCACGGGCCGAGGGCCCAGTCGTCGGTCCGGGTTCGGTCCGGCCGGCCGTTCGGGGTGGGGTCGTCGTGTCGGTAGACCACCGCCACCAGGTCGGGGACGGCGGGGGCCGGGCTGGCCGGGCCGGTGGCGGCGCCGACCATCCGCGCTCCGGCGGCGGCGGAGACGAAGACGGCGGCGCCGCAGACGGTGCCGGCCGGCGCGTCGGGCGGGTGGGTGCCGGGCCGGGTCAGGTCGCGGACCGGGAGGCCGTGTCCGGCGAGGAACTCTTCCAGCAGCGTGGCGGGGTCGTCGGGACCGTCGGCCCGGCATTGAAGCCGGTCGTGTTCGACGAGCCGGGGTACGCAGCTCGCGGGCGCTCCCGGGGGCGCGAATGGGAGCGCTTCCACGACGTACGGTTCGATCTGCCTCATCCGAAAAGTGGATTTCCTCGGTCAGAGACGGATACCCGCTCGTCATCACTGGGTGTGAAGGGGTACCGTCCGTCACTGGTCATGTGAACCATGCCACAGCGCCCCCATAGTCCGGAGAACCCGATGTGCCAGCACGAACCGACCTGCCCCTCCGCTGAAGCAACCGACCGGGAAGCGGCCCGCGTCCTCGCCTGCTTCCGTGAGCAGGGGTGGAGCCTGCTCTGCAACGGCGTCATCCTCTTCGAGGACACCGGTGAGCTGCTGCCCGACGGCAGCACCATAGCGCCGCACCGTGGCCCGGCCCGGCACGCCCTGGTCGGTTAAGCCATTACTCAAAGTGACCGACCGGCACCTGACGCGCCGGTCGGTCAACTATCCGTCAGTTCTCGAACGCCTCGGGCGGCGGGCAGGCGCAGACCAGGTTGCGGTCGCCGTACGCGCCGTCGATGCGACGTACCGGCGGCCAGTACTTCGCCCGCCGGTCGACCCCGGTCGGATAGCCGGCCACCGACCGCGGGTACGGGTGAGACCACTCGTCGCCGGTCACCATCGCCGCGGTGTGCGGCGCGTTGGCGAGCGGGTTGTCCCCCTTCGGCCACTCCCCTGACCCGACCTTGTCGATCTCGGCCCGGATCGCGATCATCGCGTCGCAGAACCGGTCGAGTTCGGTCAGGTCCTCGCTCTCGGTCGGCTCGACCATCAGGGTGCCGGCCACCGGGAACGACATCGTCGGGGCGTGGAAACCGTAGTCGACCAGCCGCTTCGCCACGTCGTCCACGCTGACCCCGGTCGCCTTGGTCAGCGGGCGCAGGTCGAGGATGCACTCGTGCGCGACCAGGCCCTTGTTGCCGGCGTAGAGCACCGGGAAGTGGCCGCGCAGCCGTGCCGCGACGTAGTTGGCGGCGAGTACCGCCACCCCGGTCGCCCGGCGCAGCCCGTCCGGCCCCATCAGCCGCAGGTACGCCCACGGGATCGGCAGGATGCCGGCCGAGCCGTACCGGGCCGCCGAGATCGCCGGCCGGCCGTCGGCACCGCTCGGGTCGCCCGGCAGGTACGGGGCCAGGTGTGCCCGTACCGCCACCGGGCCGACCCCGGGGCCACCGCCGCCGTGCGGGATGCAGAACGTCTTGTGCAGGTTCAGGTGGGACACGTCGGCGCCGAACCGGCCCGGCTTGGCGTACCCGAGCAGGGCGTTGAGGTTGGCCCCGTCCACGTACACCTGGCCGCCCGCGTCGTGCACCTTGGCGCAGAGCGCGGCGATGCCGCCCTCGTAGACGCCGTGCGTGGACGGGTACGTGACCATGATCGCGGCGAGGGTGTCCCGGTGCGCCTCGATCTTGCGGTCGAGGTCGGCCAGGTCGACGTCGCCGTCGGGATCGCAGCCGACCACCACCACCCGCATTCCGGCCATCACCGCGCTTGCCGCGTTGGTGCCGTGCGCCGAGGACGGGATCAGGCAGACGTCCCGGTGCCCCTCCCCCCGGTCCCGGTGGTAGGCGCGGATCGCCAGCAGGCCGGCGAGTTCGCCCTGGGAGCCGGCGTTCGGCTGGACGCTGACGGCGTCGTACCCGGTCACCTCGGCCAGCCAGCCCTCCAGGGAGCCCACCAGGTCGCGGTAGCCGGCGGTCTGCTCGTCCGGGGCGAACGGGTGCACGTTGGCGAACTCGGGCCAGCTCACCGGCTCCATCTCGGTGGTGGCGTTCAGCTTCATCGTGCAGGAGCCGAGCGGGATCATGCCCCGGTCCAGGGCGTAGTCGAGGTCGGCGAGCCGGCGCAGGTAGCGCAGCATCGCCGTCTCGGAGTGGTGCGACCGGAACACCGGGTGGGTCAGGTAGTCGCTGGTCCGGGCGAGCCCGGCCGGCAGCGCGGACGGCGGGTCCGTCGGTGCCGGGGAGCCGGTCTGCCCGGCGACGGCGCCGAAGGCGTCCAGCACGGTCGCCAGGTGCGCCTCGGTGGTGGTCTCGTCGCAGGCGATGCCTACCTGGTCGGCGTCGACCAGCCGCAGGTTGACCCCGCGCCGTCGGGCCTCGGTGACCACCTCGGCGGCCCGGCCCGGGAACCGGGCGAGCACGGTGTCGAAGAACGCCTCGTGCACGATCTCGACCCCGTCGACGGTGCGCAGGCCGGCGGCGAGCGCGGCGGCCCGCCGGGCGGTGCGTTCGGCGATCGCCCGCAGCCCGACCGGACCGTGGTAGACGGCGTACATGCTGGCCATCACGGCGAGCAGCACCTGGGCGGTGCAGATGTTGCTGGTCGCCTTCTCCCGGCGGATGTGCTGTTCCCGGGTCTGGAGCGCCAGCCGGTAGGCGGGGTCGCCGGCCGCGTCCCGGGAGACCCCGACCAGCCGGCCGGGCAGCATCCGCTCCAGGCCGGCCCGGACCGCGAGGTAGCCGGCGTGCGGGCCGCCGAAGCCCATCGGTACGCCGAACCGCTGGGTGGTGCCGGCGGCGATGTCGGCACCGATCTCGCCGGGTGGCCGCAGCAGGGTCAGCGCGAGCAGGTCGGCGGCGACGGTGACGAGTGCCCCGGCGGCGTGTGCGGCGTCGACCAGCGGGGTGTGGTCGACGACCGCGCCGGAGGCGCCCGGGTACTGCAAATGCAGGCCGAAGTAGTCGTCCGGCGGCGGTTCGGTGGCCAGGTCGAGGACGCGTACCTCGATGCCGAGCGGCTCGGCCCGGGTGGCCAGTACGGCGAGGGTCTGCGGCAGGGTGTCGGCGTCGACGACGTACACGTTGCTCTTGCTCTTGCCGGCGCGGCGGGCCAGGGTCATCGCCTCGGCGGCGGCGGTGCCCTCGTCGAGCATGGAGGCGTTCGCGGTGGCCAGCCCGGTCAGGTCGGTGACCATGGTCTGGAAGTTCAGCAGCGCTTCGAGCCGCCCCTGACTGATCTCCGGCTGGTACGGCGTGTAGGCGGTGTACCAGGCCGGGTTCTCCAGCACGTTGCGGCGGATCACCGCCGGGGTGTGGGTGCCGGAGTAGCCGAGGCCGATCATGGAGACGGCGACGGTGTTCCGGTCGGCCAGCGCCCGCAGTTCGGCGATCACCTCCTCCTCGGTGGCGGCCGGCGGCAGGTCGAGGTTGCCGGTCCAGCGGATCACCTCGGGAATGGCGGCGTCCATCAGGTCGTCGACCGAGGAGTAGCCGACGGTCTCCAGCATCCGGCGTTCGGCGTCGGCGTCCGGGCCGACGTGCCGGTCGGCGAACGCTCCGCCGTCGCGGGTGGGGTACTGCGCTGTGGTCATGGGGGCACTCCCGGGCGAGGTCGACGCTGCAACCTCCCCCTCTGTCACGTCCGCAACGTCGCGGAGCGCTCCACAGTCGCCTGCCCGCGGGCTCCTTTTGCCTGAGAGGTTCCGGGGAGGATTTGCCCCTTCGGCGCCGCCCCACGCTGCCGGGCGGTCTCTCGCTCGCGAGTGTTGTCGGCCTGGCAACGGTACCAGTGCCCGGATTTCATCCTGGTTTCGGCTGTTCACCGTTGATCGTCGGGCGGCGGGGCCGACCGGGCCGTTCCGGCCGGGATGGCGGCGGACGCCAGATGATCGACAGAACCGGTTAAGCGGGCACCGTCGAGCCCGATTTCCGCCTGCTTTCGGATACACCGGAGGGGAGGAAAGCGCCGCTCCGGGGCGACCTAAAATCGCTTGACATCTATTGACTCTGAACCGGTTCGGTGTTGTCATCGATCTCACCTGCCCCGGAGAGACCAGGTGGCATCCCGTCCGCAGCACACCCGACCCGGGAGGCAACGATGCGCCCCACCCTCGCCCGCCGGCTGCTCGCCGCGCTGGCCACGGCGACGCTGGTCGCCGGCGGCACCGCCGGCTGCGGCGACGACGGCGACCGGTCCACCGACGCCGAGGGCAAGATCATCAATGTCTTCTCGGGGGCGAACGCCGGATTCGTGCCGAACTTCAACCCGTTCTCCCAGAACAGCGTCGCCGGCACGATGAGCGTGCTCTACGAGGCGCTGCTCTACTTCAACGGCGCCCGGGCCGACGACGTGCAGCCGCAGCTCGCCACCGGGTACGAGTTCGCCGACAACGGCCGGCGGCTGAACTTCACCATCCGGGAGGGGGTGAAGTGGAGCGACGGGAAGCCGTTCTCGGCCGAGGACGTGGCCTTCACCTTCACGCTGATCAAGGACAACCCGAAGCTCAACCAGAACGGCCTGCCGATCGTCGAGGCGGTGGCCACCGACCCGACCCACGTCACGCTCACCTTCAGCCAGGGCGTCTACACCCGGCTGAACCTGATCGCCGGCCGGACCTGGATCGTGCCGAAGCACATCTGGTCGACCATCGCCGACCCGTCCGCGTACACCAACGAGAAGCCGGTCGGCACCGGCGCGTTCACGGTCGCCTCGTTCAGCCAGCAGAACTACGTCTTCGAACGCAATCCGAACTACTGGGAGAGCGGCAAGCCGAAGATCAGGGGGATGCGGTTCCACCAGTTCGCCAGCGCGGACAGCGCGATCGCGGCACTCGCCGCCGGGCAGCTCGACTGGGCCGGCTCGTTCATCGCCGACATCGACAAGCAGTACGTCAGCAAGGACCCGGAGCACAACAAGTACCTCAACGAGTCGCAGCTCTACCTGACGAACCTGATCCCGAACCTGGACCGGGCGCCGTTCGACAGCGGCGCCGTCCGTAGGGCGATCAGCCTCGCCCTGGACCGCGACCAGATCATCAGGCTGGCCTTCTCCGGCTACGGCAAGGAGGCCAGCCCGGCCCAGTTGCCCCGGCCGCTCTGGGACGACTACATCAAACCGGAGTACAAGGACCGCAAGCTGGAGTTCGACCCGGCCCGGGCCGAGCAGACCCTCCAGGCCGACGGCTGGGCCAAGGGCGCCGACGGGGTCTACGCCAAGGCCGGCCGCCGGCTGTCGTTCACGGTCAAGGTGGTGCAGGGATACAACGACTACATCTCCGCGTTGCAGATCATGGGCCAGTCGCTGAAGTCGGTCGGCATCGAGATGAAGACCCAGGAGGTCTCGTTCACCGCCTTCTCCACCGACCAGCAGACCGGCGACTTCGACGTGATCATCACGAACCTCTACAGCGAGGGAACCGCGTACTCCTGGTACAGCCGGGCGTTCGCCAGCAAGACCACCGCCCCGCTCGGGCAGCAGGCCGGCTCCAACTACGGCCGGTTCCGTAACGCCGCCGTCGACGCCGCCCTGCTGGCGATGGAGAACACCCCGCCGGACCAGCGGGACGCGATCCGGGAACACCTGTTCAAGATCCAGGACGTGATCGTCGAGGAGTTGCCGTACATCCCGATCCAGCAGTCCAGTTCGTTGATCGAGTACCGCACCGAGAACATCGGCAACTTCCCGACCGAGCAGAACCACTACGCGCTGACCACCCCGTACAACGGTCCGGACATGGGGATCGTGGCCAAGAACCTCACCCCGGCCGGCTGAGCCGCCCCGATGGGCTACCTGCGGCGCAAGGCGCTGTTCTACCTGGTCGCGGTCTGGGCGGCGGTCACCCTCAACTTCCTCATCCCCCGGCTGATCAAGGGCAACCCGGTCGACGCCGTACTGGCCAAGACGCAGAACATGACCCCGATGTCGCCGGAGGCCCGGCGGGCCCTGGAGTTGCAGTTCGGGGTCTCCGACGACCCGCTCTGGCAGCAGTACCTCGGCTACCTCGGCAACCTGCTGCGCGGCGAGTTCGGGCTGTCGGTCGCCTACTATCCGACCCCGGTGTCGAAGGTGCTCAGCCAGAGCCTGCCGTGGACGGTGGTGATGGTCGGCATCGCCACCGTACTCAGCGTGCTGCTCGGGATCGCGTTGGGCACCCTGGCCGGCTGGCGGCGCGGCACCTGGCTCGACGCGCTGGTGCCGACCACCACCTTCCTGGCCGCGATCCCGTACTTCTGGCTCGCCCTGGTGCTGCTCTGGCTGCTCGGCGGGGTGCTGGGCTGGTTTCCGCTGAACAGCGGCTACAGCTACGAGACCACCATCGGGTTCAACTGGCCGTTCCTGCGCAGCGCCGTCCACCACGGGATCCTGCCGGCGGCGTCGATCGTGGTCGCCTCGGTCGCCGGCTGGCTGCTCGGGATGCGCAACATGATGGTCTCCACGATGGCCGAGGACTACGTGCTGACCGCCGAGGCCAAGGGGCTGCGGCCACGCCGCATCATGATCCAGTACGCGGCCCGCAACGCCGTACTGCCCAGCGTGGCCGGGTTCGCCATCACCCTCGGCTTCGTGGTCAGCGGCTCCATCGCCACCGAGATCGTCTTCTCCTATCCCGGTGTCGGGATGAACCTGGTCGCCGCCGTCGCCAACGCCGACTATCCGCTGTTGCAGGGCATCTTCCTGGTCATCTCGCTGGCCGTGCTCGGCGCCAACTTCGTCGTCGACCTGCTCTACGCGCTGATCGACCCGCGTACCCGGCAGGCCGGCTGATGGCGACCGTCGAGACGCAGCGCGACGTCACCGGCGACGTCGTACCCGGGGTGGTGGTGCCGGACCGCCGGCCCCGCTGGCGCGGCCTGCTGCGCTCCCGCAAGCTGGCGTCCGGGCTGGCGATCGTCGGGTTCTTCGCCGTGGTCGCGGTGCTCGGCCCGCTGCTGGTCGGCGACCCGAACCTGGTCAGCGACGACCGGCTGCTCGCCCCGTCGGCCGAACACCTGCTCGGCACCACCACCACCGGCCAGGACGTGTTCCGGCAGCTCGTCGCCGCCACCCGGGGCTCGATGCTGGTCGGCCTGGTCGTCGGGCTGCTGGCCACCGTGGTCTCGGTGCTGGTCGGGGTACTCGGCGGCTACGCCGGCGGACACGCCGACGAGAGCCTCTCGCTGGTCAGCAACGTCTTCCTGGTGCTGCCCGGCCTGCCGCTGGTGGTGCTGATCACCGACTACGTGCAGACCCGGGGCGCCCTGGCGATCGCGCTGATCGTCTCGATCACCGCGTGGGCCGGGTCGGCCCGGGTGCTGCGGGCCCAGACGCTGTCGCTGCGGTCCCGCGACTACGTCGACGCGGCCCGGGTCAGCGGCGAACCGGGCTGGCGGATCGTCACCTTCGAGATCCTGCCGAACCTGCTGCCGCTGATCGCCGCCCAGTTCGTCTTCGCGGTCGTCGGCGGCATCCTCACCGAGGCGGCGCTGGCCTTCCTCGGCCTCGGCGGCTCCGGGTCGTGGGGCACGATGCTCTACTTCGCACAGAACTCGCAGGCGCTGTCCCAGGGCGCCTGGTGGTGGTTCGTGCCGCCGGGGCTGTGCATCGCGCTGGTCGGGGCCGGACTCGCGCTGATCAACTTCAGTCTCGACGAACTGATCAACCCGAGGCTGCGGGTGCCCCGCCGCCCCCGACGGACCGGACCGGCATGACCCTCGACAGCACGCCCGGCACCGACGTGGTGCTCTCCGTCCGCGACCTGAGCGTCGTCTACGACGGCGCCGATCCGGTACGCGCGGTCCGGGGCGTCAGCTTCGACCTGGCCCGGGGCGAGGTGCTCGGCATCGCCGGCGAGAGCGGCTGCGGCAAGTCCACCCTCGCGTACGCGGTCACCCGGCTGCTCAAGCCGCCCGGCCGGGTCGCCTCCGGCCAGGTGCTGTTCCGTCCCGCCGACGGCCCGCCGGTCGACCTGTCGACGCTGCACGGCGAGGCGCTGCGCCGGTTCCGCTGGAACCGGGTCGCGATGGTCTTCCAGGGCGCGATGAACGCCCTCAACCCGGTGCTGTCGGTACGCCGGCAACTCGCCGACGTCTTCACCGCGCACCGCCCCGAACTGCGCCGCGCCGAGCGGGAGGACCGCTGCCGGGAACTGCTCGACCTGGTCGGGATCGGCCCGGAGCGGCTGTCGTCGTACCCGCACGAACTCTCCGGCGGGATGCGCCAGCGGGTGCTGATCGCGATGGCGATGGCGCTGCGCCCCGACGTGGTGGTGATGGACGAGCCGACCACCGCGCTGGACGTGGTGGTGCAGCGCGACATCCTGACCGAGATCGACCGGCTCCGGGCCCGGTTCGGCTTCGCGGTCGTGTTCATCACCCACGACCTGTCCCTACTGCTGGAGATCAGCGACCGGCTGGCCGTCATGTACGGCGGCCGGATCGTCGAGTACGGCCGCGCCGCCGACCTGCACACCGCCGCGCACCACCCGTACACGGTCGGGCTGTTGCGCTCCTTCCCCCGGCTGCGTGGCGAGCGGACGGTGCTGCACGGTATTCCCGGCAGCCCGCCGGACCTGTCCCGGCCCCCGGCCGGCTGCGCGTTCACGGCCCGCTGCCCGTACGCCTTCGACGACTGCCACCACACCGACCCGGCGCTGCTGACCGCCCACACCACCGGGCCGACCACCCGGGCCGCCTGCCTGCACTACGACCCGGCGGTACGCCCCGACGGCCCGCCCGAGGCGCTCCACGCCGGCCGGTTCGACCCCGACCCGGGCCCCGCGCCGTCGACCGGAGGTGCCGGGCGATGAGCATTCTGACCGTCAGCCACCTCAGCAAACACTTCCCGCTGCGGGACGGGCGGCACCGCCGCACCCTGCGGGCGGTCGACGACGTCTCCTTCGAACTGCGGTCCGGGCAGACGGTGGCGCTGGTCGGCGAGAGCGGCAGCGGCAAGTCGACGATCGCCCGGATGCTGGTCCGGCTGACCCGGCCGACGGCCGGCGAGATCCGGCTCGACGGCACGCCGGTCGCCACCGGCCGCCGGGCGGTCCGCCGCTACCGCCGGGACGTGCAGATGGTCTTCCAGGATCCGTTCGCGTCGCTGAACCCGGCGCACACCGTCGAATACCACCTGCGCCGCCCACTGCGCCTGCACGGCGTCGCCAGCGGTACCGCCGACGTCCGGGCGGCCGTGCACGACCTGCTGACCCGGGTCAACCTCACTCCGGCCGACCAGGTCGCCCGGCGGCTGCCGCACGAACTCTCCGGCGGGCAGCGCCAGCGGGTGGCGATCGCCCGCGCGCTGGCGCCCCGGCCCCGGATCCTGCTCGCCGACGAGCCGGTGTCGATGCTCGACGTGTCGATCCGACTGGAGATCCTGAACCTGGTCGACCGGCTCAAGCGGGAGGAGGAACTGGCCGTCCTGTACGTCACCCACGACCTGGCCACCGCCCGCTACTTCGCCTCCTCGATCATGGTGTTGTACCGGGGCCAGGTGGTGGAGTCCGGCCCGAGCGACGAGGTGATCCTGCGTCCGGCGCACCCGTACACCCAACTGCTGGCGTCGGCGGCGCCGGACCCGGGCAGCCCGCGTACGGCGGCACCGGGCGGGATGCGGGCACTGCGCGGCGGGCAGCAGCCGGCCACCGGCAGCGGCGGCTGCCTGTTCCGGGACCGCTGCCCCGCCGCGATGGACGTCTGCCGCACCGAGGTACCGGAGTTCCCGGTCGCCGCCGGGCACATGGCCCGCTGTTGGCTGCGCCAGCCCTGACCGGTCAGCCCTCGCCGCCGGCCCGCCCGTGGTGCGCGCCGGTCACCGGGTGGGCTCGCGGTTGTAGAGCTTTCTGGCCCACAGGTAGCCGCCGAGGGCGATCAGGGCGCACCAGCCGATGGCGAGGATCGCGTTGTTGCCCATCGGGGTGCCCATCAGCAGCCCGCGCAGGGTTTCGATGAACGGGGTGAACGGCTGGTATTCGGCGAACCATCGCAGTCCAGCGGGCATCGAGTCGGTGGGGACGAATCCGCTGCCCATCATCGGCAGGATCATCAGCGGCGTCAGCATGTTGCTCGCGGCCGCGACGCTCCTGGCCACCATGGCCAGTGCGACCGACAGCCAGGTGAGCGCGAAGATGATCAGCACGATCACGCCGATCACGCCGAGCCATCCACCGAGGTCCGCGGTGGGCTGGAAACCCACCAGCAGTGCGACGCCGGTGACCATGGCCATGCTCAGCAGGGTCTGGGTCAGGCTGCCCAGCACGTGGCCGGTGAGCACCGAGACCCGGGCGATGGCCATGGTGCGGAACCGGGCGACGATGCCCTCGGTCATGTCGATGGCCACCGAGATCGCGGTGCCCTGCGCCGCGGTGGCCGCGGTCATCAGGATGATGCCGGGGACGACGTAGTTCACGTAGGCGTCCCGGCCGCCCGACGACCCGCCGAGACCGCTGCCGAGGATGCCGCCGAGGACGTAGACGAACAGCAGCAGGAAGATCACCGGAACCCCGGCGGCGGTGAGGGTGAGCGTCGGGTAGCGCAGCATGTGCCGCAACTGGCGGCGCAGCATGGTCGCCGAGTCGGTGAGGGCGTGGGTGGCGGTGCTCATCGGGCGGGCTCCTGTTCCGCGACGGGGTTGCCGGTCAGAGCGAAGAAGACGTCGTCGAGATCGGGGGTGTGTACCTGGAGTTCGTCCACGGTGATCGAGACGCGGTCGAGCCGGTCCAGCAGCGCGCGCAACGACCGGACGTCGCCCTGGCCGGCGACCTGCAGGGTGAGTGCCTCGTCGTCGCGGGACACCACGTCCAGGGTCTGGGCCGCGTGGTCGTGGCCGCGTGCGTCGGTGAAGCGCAGCGTGATGTGGCCGCCGCCGACCTGCCGCTTGAGTTCCTCCGCCGTGCCCTGGGCGACGATCTTCCCCTGGTGCAGCACCGCGATCCGGTCGGCGAGTCGGTCGGCCTCGTCGAGGTACTGGGTGGTGAGGAAGATCGTCACGCCGTCGTCGGTCACCAGCCCGCGGATGATCTCCCACATCGTCCGTCTGCTGCGTGGGTCCAGCCCGGTGGTCGGCTCGTCGAGGAAGATCACCCGGGGGCGGCCGACCAGCGTCATCGCGAGGTCCAGGCGGCGGCGCATCCCACCGGAGTACGTCACCGCAGGCTTGCGGGCCGCGTCCACCAGGTCGAAGCGTGCCAGCAGGTCGGTGGCACACTGCCGCCGTTCCCGGCGGGGCAGGTGGTGCAGGTCGGCCATCAGCAGCAGGTTCTCCTCGCCGGTGAGGAAGCCGTCGACCGCGGAGAACTGGCCGGTGACACCGATCGCGGCACGGACCGCGTCCGGATCCCGGACCACGTCGTGGCCGGCGACCCGCATCTCCCCCGCGTCGGCGCGGATGAGCGTGGACAGGATCTGCACCATGGTGGTCTTGCCCGCGCCGTTCGGGCCGAGTAACGCGAAGACCGATCCTGCGGGGATGTCGAGGTCGATGCCGTTCAGCACCACGTGGTCGCCGTACGCCTTGCGTACGGCAGTCGCCACGAGGGCGGGGTGATCGAGGTTCGTGGTCATGGGTTTCGCTTCCGTCGACGAGCTCCGGACCTTCACAGCTCGGCAAAAATTACGTTGCATACACCAATCCGTCAATCAGGACTAGGCGAAGCAACTGCGTAGCCGCAGGTGAAGCGGGAGGAATCGTTGCATGGCGCCTGCCCGCTAATGCAACGGCGTTGCGTTGCATTAAGCTGGCTCCGACGTCGACAGCGGAGGATGTCCGATGCCCGGTGACAGACTCACCCTCCAGGACCGGCGGCAGATCGCCGCGGGACTGCGCGAGGGACTGACCTACGCCGCCGTCGGCCGCCGCGTCGGCCGGCCAACCTCGACCGTCACCCGCGAGGTGGTGCGCAACGGCGGGCCGCGCGGCTACCACGCCGAGGCGGCCCACCAGGTCAGCACCCGACACCCGCGCCAGCGCCGGACCGGTGCGCTGACAACGTCACCGGGAGGAGCCGACCTCGGCGGGCGCGATCCACGGCTCGTCGACGAGGTGGGCGCGCAGAGCACGGAGCTGATGATCCAGGCCGGGCTCCCGCAGATGATGGCCAAGGTGCTCGCCGCGCTCTTCACCACCGACGGCGGCAGCCTCACCTCCGCGGAACTCGTACGACGCCTGCACGTCAGTCCCGCCTCCGTCTCCAAGGCCATCGGCTACCTGGAAAACCAGGTACTCGTCAGACGCGAACGCGACCCCCACAGTCGCGCCGAGCGCTACGTCATCGACGACGACGTGGTGTTCCGATCCGTCATGGCCAGCGCGCGTAACCAGAACCAGATCGCCGAGGCTTGCGCGGCCGGAGCCCAGAAACTCGGCGCCACCACCCCCGCCGGTGCGCGACTGGAGAACACCAGCCAGTTCCTCCGTCACGTCGTCGACGACCTGGTCCGCTCGGCCGAGCACTGGCACAAGGTCTACTCCAGCCGCCCCCGGAAGGCATCCGAAACCGACTGACCCGACGCCGCCGGCCCGCGATGCGGCTCGGGTCAGGCCGGTACGGGGCTGGGCAGTTCGGCCTCGATGAGGTCGGCCGCCCGGTCGGCACCGGCCTGCTGCCGCACCCGGCGTCGGATCTCGGCGCACCGGGTCGCCACGTCGGCGTCGGAGGTCAGCGCCAGCAGCGCCTCCCGCAGGCCGTCGGCGGTGACCGTGTCGGACTCGACCACCCGGGCGATTCCGAGGGCGGCGAGCTGCTCGGCGTTGGCGAACTGGTCGGCGGCCTGCGGTGCGGCGATCATCGGGGTACCGCAGTACAGGCCCTCGCTGCTGCCGCCCATCCCGGCGTGGGTCAGGAAGGCGTCGGCCTGCTCCAGGATCGCAAGCTGCGGCACCCAGGGATGCACCTCGACGGTGTCCGGTACGGCGCCGAGGTCGGCCGGGTCGACGTGCCGGCCGATCTGCAGCACGGTGTGCCAGCCGGGCAGGTCGGCGAAGGCGTCGACGCAGCGGCGGTAGAAGTCGGGGTGCCGGGTGAAGGCCGAACCGAGGGAGACCAGCAGTACCTTGTCGGCGGTGGCCGGGCGGGTCCAGGACCCCTGGGCGGACCGGTCGCCGAGCACGGGTCCGACGAAGCTGTAGACGCTCGGGTCGACCCGGTCCGCGTGCGGTTGCAACGCCTCGGGGATGAGCACGAGGCACCGCGCCGGCCGGCCCTGGAAGGCGACGCTGTCGGTCACCGACGACCCGTTCGCGGCCAGCCAGGCGGTGAACCGCCGGTAGTAGTCGGCGCCGCGCGGGTCGGCGCGGATCGACTCGACGACCGGCGCCATCTCCTCCTCGTAGCCGGTCCAGGCCACGAAGGTCGGCGAGAGCTGGATCGCCGGGATGCCCCACTCCTCGCCGAGCAGCCGCGCCGGTGCGCCGGCGATGTCGTAGAGGAACAGGTCGGGGCGGTCGTCGGCGTATGCGCCGCGCAACTGCGGAAGCATGGCGATCGCGTCGTCGAGGAAGAGCGTGAGATGGTCGATCGGGTCGTCGCTCCACTCCTCGTCGGGGCCGGGCAGGGTCGACGCGTACGGCTTGAGTTCCGCTCCGGCGCCCGCGACGACCTCGGCGAACGTCGGGGCGTTCGCGTACGTGACCCGGTGGCCCCGGGCCACCAGGGTGCGTACGACGTCCAGGCTCGGGTTGACGTGCCCGTGGGCCGGGATGCTGACCATGGCGATGTGGGACACGGTTCTCCTCGGATGAAATGACGAGACGCAGCGTCTCGCCTCTTCCGCCAAGGTTGCCGTGCGCCGGCCCACCCTGTCAAGACGGATCGTCTCGTCTCGGTTAAGGTGAACCCATGCCTGGACCGAACGCCGCCCGCCGCAACGAACGGTCGCGTCGGGCGATCCTCACCGCCGCGCTCGAACTGCTGGCCGAGACCAGCTACCCCGACCTGACCGTGGAGGCGATCGCCGCCCGGGCCGGCGTCGGCAAACAGACCATCTACCGCTGGTGGCGCGGCAAGGGCGGGGTGATCCTGGAGGCTCTGGTGGACGCCACCGACGCCGACGGCGAACCCCGGCTACCCGACACCGGCGACCTCGGCGCCGACCTGCGTACCGTGCTCAGGGCCATCGTCGCCGAGTTCGCCGACCCCCGGCTGTCCGCCACCACCCGGGCGCTGACCATCGAGACCCTGGCCGACGACACGCTCGCCGCCCAGGTCCGCGACCAGATCCTGCGGCCACAGCTCGACGCGGTGAAGGTCCGGCTGCGGGCCGGGCAGGACGCCGGCCAGGTCCGCACCGACGTCGACCTGGACCAGGTCGTCGAACTCCTCGTCGGCCCGGTCTACCACCGCTGGCTGCTGCGCACCGGGCCGCTCACCGACGACTACGCCGACGGCCTGGTGGCACTCGCGCTGGCCGCCACCAGCCCGCCGGAGAGGCCCGGGTGACAGCCGCCAACCGCCGGTCGGGGCGGAACGCCCAGCGGTCGGCAGCGCGGGCCGGTGCGGGGAAGCCCGGGTGACAGCCGCTAACTGCCGGTCGGGGCGGCGCCGGAGACGGTGACGGTGACCCGGCCGTCCGCCAGCCGGTAGAACATGCCGACGACGTCGCACCGGCCGGCGGCGACCGCGTCGGCCAGCTCGGTGTCCGGCCGGGTGATCGTCTCCACGGTGTGCTGGGTGTGGATCGCGGAGATCCCGGCGTCGTCGGTGACCTGCCGGGCGTCCGCAGTCGCGATGCTCGGGGTCACCCGTTCCACGATCGCCCCCAGGTTCCGGCCGGGCAGCCGGCTGCCGTCCAACGCCGCCCGGGTCGCCTGGATCGCACCGCAGGAGTCGTGGCCGAGTACCACCACCAGCGGCGCGCCGAGCACGACCACGCCGTACTCGATGCTGGCGGTCACCTCGGGGCCGACGATGTGCCCGGCGGTGCGGACCACGAACAGGTCCCCCAGCCCTCGATCGAAGATGATCTCGGCGGCGAGCCGGGAGTCGGAACAGCCGAACACCACCGCGAACGGCCGCTGCGCGGCGGCGACCACGGCCCGGTGCTCGGCATCCTGGTGCGGATGGATCCGGGTACCGGTGACGAACCGCTCGTTACCGGCCAGCAACTCGTCGAGTGCTTCGGCCGGGGTCGCCGGGCGGTGGTCCAGGTAAGCCATGACGTCCCCTTTTGTCGACGGCACCACCTGCGGCGGTGGTGAGCGAGGTCGGCGCCTTCGGCGACCTGAAACACGTACCGATCAGATATCACGGATCAGCCCCGCCAGTCCGCTCCGGCGGGGCCGAGCGTGAGCGACGGAACACCGGACCGGCCGGCGGAGACGACCACCGACCCGAGCGGTACCCGACACGTTACGGCCGGCCACCGGCACCGGCCGGTCGCGACGCGGCCGGAGCGGATCAATAGGGTGACAACCGTGACCTACCTTCCCGCGGACGACCGCTACGACTCGATGACCTACCGCCGGGCCGGCCGCAGCGGCCTCCGGCTCCCCGCCATCTCGCTCGGCCTCTGGCACAACTTCGGCGACGAGCGGCCGTGGCAGCAGCAGCGGGACATCTGCCGCCGGGCGTTCGACCTCGGGGTGACGCACTTCGACCTGGCCAACAACTACGGCCCGCCGGCCGGCTCCGCCGAGGAGAACTTCGGCCGGACCCTCGCCGCCGACCTCGGCCCGTACCGCGACGAGCTGGTCATCTCCACCAAGGCCGGCTACTACATGTGGCCCGGCCCGTACGGCGAATGGGGCTCCCGCAAGTACCTGGTGTCGTCGCTGGACCAGTCGCTGCGCCGGATGGGCCTCGACTACGTCGACGTCTTCTACCACCACCGGCCCGACCCGGACACCCCGCTCGAAGAGACGATGGCGGCACTGGACGCCGTCGTACGCGCCGGCAAGGCCCTCTACGTCGGGCTGTCGAACTACACCTCCGAGCAGACCCGGCAGGCGGCCGCGATCCTGGAACGACTCGGTACGCCGCTGCTGATCTCGCAGCCGTCGTACTCGATGCTCAACAGGTGGACCGAGGCGGACCGGCTGCTGGACACCCTCGAAGAGGTCGGCGCCGGCTGCATCGCCTACAGCCCGCTCGCCCAGGGCGTGTTGACCGACCGCTACCTGGACGGGATTCCGGCCGACTCGCGGATCCGGACCAGCGTCTTCCTCAACGAGACCGACCTCGACGAGACGACGATGGCCACCGTCCGGGCGCTGCACGACATCGCCGGACGGCGCGGCCAGACCCTGGCCCAGCTCGCGCTCGCCTGGGCGCTGCGGGACCCCCGGATGACCAGCCTGATCATCGGCGCCAGCAGCGTCGCCCAGCTCGAGGCGAACGTCGCCGCCCTGGACAACCTGACTCTCACCGACAGCGAACTCACCGAGATCGGCGGGCACCTCACCGCCGGCTGACCGTCCCGCTTCCCCGGCGACGTCGCCCGCACCGTCGCGCCGGCCCGGGAACCGCGGGAACTCACCCGCTGGTCCTCCCGGGCCGGCCGGCCCGGTTTCCGACATCGAGCCAAGTCGGATCTTGAGCACACCATGGGACGGCGAAATTCCGCTGGCTAGCTTTGCCGGCTATGGGGGACAACAGAACAGTACCGGCGATCATTGTCGGATGTGGACCGACCGGAGCGACCGCCGCGCTCGAACTGGCGCACTATTCCATTCCGTCCATTGTGCTCGACTCGGGCGCCGACCGGCCGCAGGGATCACGCGCGATCGCCATTCACCGCACCGCGCTGGCAGTCTGGGAGAAACTCGGCTGCGTCGAGCCGATGCTGGCGCGAGGCATCGCCTGGCGTACCCGGAAAACCTATTACCGGCAGCACGAGATGCAGACCCAGACCGCAACCGCACCGGCACCCGGAGAACTACCGCCCTTCCTCAACCTGCCGCAGCACGAAACCGAACACCACCTGCTGGCGGCGATGGCCCGTTCACCCCTGGTCGACCTGCGCTGGCAGCACACCGTGGTCGGCCTGCACCAGGACGCCGACGGGGTCACCGTCACCGCGCGGACACCGTCCGGCCCAGTGTCGATCCGGGGCCGATACCTACTCGCCTGCGACGGCGCCCGCAGCGCCACCCGCAAACTGCTCGGGCTCGACTTCCCGGGCCGGACGTACCCGGACCGGTTCCTTATCGCCGACATCCGCGCGAAACTGCCCTTTCCGGCTGAGCCACGGTTCTTCTTCGACCACCCCGCCAACCCCGGGCACAACATCCTCGTCCACCCGCAGCCGGACGACGTGTGGCGCGTCGACTGGCAACTCGGCGGCGACGCAACCGTCGAGGACGAGCGCTCCCCCGAGGCGATGGACAACCGAATTCGGGCGCTGATCGGGGACCTGCCGTACGAGCTGGTGTGGTTGACCGACTACCGCTTCCACCAGCGTCTGCTGCGCCGACTCCGACACGGCCGGATCTTCCTGCTCGGGGACGCCGCGCACCTGGTCGCGCCGTTCGGGGCACGGGGCATGAACGGCGCCATCCACGACGTGGAGAACCTGTGCTGGAAGCTCGCCTACGTGCTGACCGGCCGTGCCGGGCCGGACCTGCTCGAGACGTACCAGACCGAACGCTGGGCGGCGCAGCGGCACAACCAGGAGGTCACCGAGGCCACCATGCGGTTCATGGCACCCCGGACCCGCTGGCAGCGGCTGCGCCGGAACGTGATCCTGCGACTGCGACTGCGGCGGCTCGTCGACAGCGGCAGAATGAGCACGCCGTACACGTACACCACGTCACCGCTGTCCCTGCCCGACGACGGAGGGAACTGGGACGGGGCGCCGGCGCTCGGATCCAAGCTGGTACCGGCGGATCCGGACGTACGCCGACGACTCGGGCACGGCTTCACAGCCCTGTACTCCTCGCCCGACCCGGTCGACGCCGTCGGTGTCGTGACGATGCCGCCCGACGAGGTGTCGCCACCGGGCACCTGCTACCTACTGCGGCCGGACGGACACGTCGCGGCACGGCGACGGGACATCGCACCCGCCGACCTGCCCGCCCTGGTACGGACGGTGCTAGGCGAGCCGGTCCCGCACACCCTGGCTCAGCACGGCCACGTCGGTGGCCACGTTGACCATGACGAAGCCCTGCTCGAGCCGCTCGGCGGCCGCCTCGGGTGACGAGCAGTAGATCCCTGCCGGCAGCCCGGCCGCCGTGGCCGCACGCAGGATCTCGTCCAACGCCCGGCGGAAGTCCGGATCGCGGCTGTCCGAATCCGGACCGAGGCCCAGCGAGATCGCGAGGTCGACGGGGCCGACGAAGACGCCGTCGAGTCCCGGCACACCACAGATCTCGTCGAGGTGCTCCAGTGCCGCACGGTTCTCGATCTGCACCATCGCGATCGTCTGCTCGTTGGCGATACGCAGGTAGTCCGGCGCGGCCACGTCGAAGGCGAGCCCCGCCCAGGCACTGCCGAAGCTGCGCTGCCCGACCGGCGGGAACTTCGCCGCCGCCACGAACGCCTCCGCCTCGGCGCGAGTGTTGACCATCGGGCCGATCACGCCCCACGCACCCGCGTCCAGGGCCCGTTTGACGTTCTCCACACCCGGGCTCGCCAGCCGTACCAGCGGTGCCGGGCCACGAGCGTCGGCGATCGCCGCCACCATCCGGGTCATCGTCTCCGCACCCACCGGGGCGTGCTCGACGTCGACGACCAGCCAGTCCGCCGGCATCCGGGCCATCAGCCGGGCGGATTCCACGCTGGGCAACGCCAGCCAGACTCCGCGCACCGGCTCGCCCCGCCGCATCCGATCCTTCAACGTGTTACCCCGCATCCGGCCGAGCCTATACCCGGGTCGGCGGTCACCGGCGGGTCGATCGTGATGCCTGTTCCGGCGGTGAGCGGAGGGCAGGACGTCGGCGAGTCCGACCAACCGGGAGGACTATCTGGTGATGCGTCGGTCGCTTATCGTAGGCGTCGAAGGTCATCGGTGAACGCGTTGCAGGAGGGGCGGGTCGGTGACAGGCGTAGAGCTGATCATGGCGGCGTTGGTCGCCGGGGCAGGTGTGGGTGCGGGTGATGCGGCGAAGGCCGCGGTGCTCGATGCGTACACCGGGCTGCGGAATGTGCTCCGGCGTCGGTTGGCCGGCCGTCCTTCGGCGGTGCAGGTCCTGGATGCCGAGTCGACCGACCCTGAGGAGTGGCGGGCAAGACTGGGCGCGGAGTTGACCGTGGTCGGCGCCCACCACGACGAGGAAGTCCTGGCCATCGCCCGTCAACTGCTGGAACTGGCCGACCCGGCGGGGATCCGGACCGGGAGGTACGACCTGGACCTACGTGGGGCGCAGCAGCCACAGGTCGGCGACAACAGCGTACGCATCGGCACCAGCTACGGCCCGGTCGCGGGCACGATGACGGGGCCGGTCACCGTGATGCTTTCCGGGCAGCCGCCGATCCCCCCACAATCGCCGGAGGCGTAGCAGGGCCACCTGCCTCCGGTCGGTACATCGCGGGCCCGACAGCCGGCAATAGTGTGGACAGCGGCCGAGCCGCCACCGCACCCGACCCCGGTCACATCGGGGTGTTCAACGCTCCGGTCACCATTTTCGGCTCCGCGCTGGCCGCGCAACCAGCACCGGTACGGGTGGTGCGGACCCTGCGGGCCGACGTCGCGACGTTCACCGGCCGTGCCGACCAGGTGCGAACGATCACCGAAGCCATCGGGGACGCCGGAGGTGGGGTCGTGGCCATCCACGCCATCGACGGTATGCCGGGAGTCGGCAAAACCGCCCTTGCTGTGCACGTCGCCCACCAGCTCGTCGACCGGTACCCGGACGGTCAGCTCTTCGTCGACCTGCACGCCCACACCATCGACCACACCCCGGCCGATCCGGCCGACGTCCTGGCCGGGCTGCTGATGGCCACCGGCCTGTCCCCCGACCACATTCCCGACGGTCTCCAGGATCGCGCCGCGCGGTGGCGCGACCAGGCATTCGGGCGACGCATGCTGCTGGTCCTCGACAACGCCGCCACCGGCGACCAGGTTGCCCCGCTACTACCCGGATCGGGTTCGTGCATGGTTCTGGTCACCAGCCGCCGCCGGCTGACCAGCCTGCGCCGCAGCTACGGCGCGACCCTGCTGCCGCTCGGGGTACTGCCCGAACCCGACGCCGTCGAGCTGTTCAGCCGGGTCTGCCCCCGACGCCTCCACGTCAACGAACACCCCGCAGTAGTCGACGTGGTACGGCTGTGTGGCCGGCTGCCGCTGGCCATCGCCATTCTCGCCGCAGGCATCGACCCGGACCACGCCGATCCGGTCGGTGAGTTGGCCGATGAGCTGACGGCTGCCCAGGACCGGTTGGTCAACATCGACGAACGCCTTGACGACCGGGACATCGGGGTGGCGTCCGCGTTCACCCTGTCCTACCAACGCCTGACCGCCGACCAGCAACGCGTCCTGCGGCTGATCAGCCTCACCCCGGGCGCCGACGTCGACACCTTCGCCGCTGCGGCTCTGACCGACCTGCCCCTGGCGGTGGTCCGCCGGCACCTACGCAACCTGCACTCCCACCGCCTGTTGGAACACAGCACCGGGCAGCACCGGTACCGCCTGCACGACCTGATCATCGCGTACGCCCGGGCGCAAGCCACCCCCGCCGAACAGGACGAGGCCGTCAGCCGGCTGGTCGACCACTACCAACATGTCGCCTACGTGGCCGCCGCGCGAATCCGCCTTCGCTCCTCACCGGCGCGTCGCACTGTGGTCCCGGCGACTAGCAGTCCGGTGCCCGACCTGCCCGACCCTGCCCGGGCCACCACATGGCTGCGCACCGAAAGGGCCAACCTGCTCGCCTGCATCGCGCACGCTCGACAACAACAAGATCACACCCGGACGGTCAGCCTCGCCGTCAGCCTTGCTCCACTGCTGGGCCTGGACGGGCCCTGGCCCGAGGCCATCGAACAACTGAATCACATCCTGGCCACCTGCCGAGATCTTGGTGACCTGCACACGGAAGCCTGGGCGGTCGCCGAGCTCGGCGTCCTCCGGCGGATGATCGGGGAGTTCCCGCAGGCCACCGACGTACAGGAGCAGGCCCTGGCCAAATTCCGGGAGCTCGACAACCAGGTCGGCGAGGCGTGGTCCCTCGCCGAACTCGGTGTCCTCCGACGGTTTCTCGAGGAACTCCCGCAGGCCACCGACCTGCAGGAGCAGGCCCTGGCCAAATTCCGCAACCTCGGTAATCAGCACGGCGAGGCGTGGTCCCTCGCCGAGCTCGGCGTCCTCCGGCGGATGATCGGGGAGTTCCCGCAGGCCACCGACCTGCAGGAGCAGGCCCTGGCCAAATTCCGGGAGCTCGACAACCAGGTCGGCGAGGCGTGGTCCCTCGCCGAACTCGGCGTCCTTCGGCGAGAGGTCGGAGACTACGCCCAGGCTGCCGCTCTGATGGAGCAGGCCCTGACCCTGAGCCGGAACCTAGGCAACGGAATGGACGAGGCCTACATCCTTACCATGCGCGGCGTCCTGTACAAGTTGGCCGGCGACTACACCCAGGCCGCCACGCTGCTGGAGCAGTCTATGACCATCAGTCGAGAACTCGGCGACCGCAACCGCGAGGCATGGACCTGCGGCGAGCTGGGTCTCGTGCGGATGACGACCGGCGACTACACCCAGGCAGCCGCACTGATGGAGCAGGCCCTGACCACCTTCCGGGACCTCGGCAGTGGCCTCGGTCAGGCATGGCTCTACGCCGACCTGGGTGTCCTGCGACGGATGACCGGCGACTACGCCGCAGCCGCCACCCTGCTGGAGCAGTCCCTGGCCACCTTCCGGGGCCTGCCCAACAACTACGGTCAAGCATTCGCCCTCGCCAACCTGGGTGTCCTGCGACGGATAGCAGGGGACTACATCCGCGCCGCCACGCTGCTGGACGAAGCCCTGACCGCCTTTCAGGACTCCGGCGACCGCAAACGCGAAGTGGAGATCCTCAACTATAAGGGCGATCTGCTGCGAGCCTCGGGTGAGCCTGGACAGGCGTACACCTGGCACGACCAGGCACTTCGACTGGCCCGGGACCTGGGCCAACCGCTCGACGAGGCGCGGGCCCTGGCAGGTATCGGCCGGTGCACCCTGGCCACCGGTGTCGCCGCCGGTCTCGGCGACCTGCAACACGCCTTGGCGATCTTTCAACGCCTGGGCGCCGCAGAAGCCCCCGAACTCGAAGCCGAACTCGAAGCCGAACTCGAAACCATCACCGACGCTTCCCGCCGATAGCTCCTCGGCGACACCGTCCTCCCCGGCCACGGCCCGGGAACAGCGGGAACCCACCCCGCCCGGCAGGCACCGCTCCGGACGCGGGCCCGTTCACCTGCCGGCGCCGAGAACACCGTGATTGATCGGCTACTCCACGGTGCCCGGCTGTCGGGACGGTAGGACGATCCACGTGCCGAGCGCGTACATCGCGAGGCCGAGGACGACGAAGCCCAGCGCCACCGGGTACCGCAGGCCCGGCGGCATGTAGGTGGCGAGGAACCAGGTGTGGTGCAGCATGTCGCGGCTCACGAACACCGCCGCCAGGATGCCCTGCGGGATCAGCGGGATCGCGGCGAAGCCGAAGCACCACCACGCCACCGCCTTGCGGGGTTTGGACAGTTCCGTGAACCGTGACTGGACCGTCCCGCCGGCCTTGCGGCCGGTACGCATGGTGGACAGCAGTTCCGGCCCGCGCTCCCGGAGCCGGGCCGAGGCCAGCCGCCCGAAACCCCACCAGCAGAGCGCACCCGTGACAATCCCGACGACCACCCCGGCCCAGCCGAACCGGATCGCCACGAAACCCGCCGGCAGCGCGGTCGCGACGATCAGGGCGAGCGCCAGGTACGCCTGACCGGTCAGGCTTCCCTCGTCCTCGCTGGTCCGCAACGGGTTGTTCGCCCGCTTGTGCGGGTCGGTGCCCGGCACCAGGCCGTAGACGGAGATCAACGGGACCAGGCCCGCCGCGCCGCCGAGCAGCGCCGGCAGCAGGGCGAGGATCAGCGGCCACGGGCCACCGGTGACCGCCGTACAGACCACGGTCAGCAGCACCGCCACCGGGGCGTGCGTCGCCAGCCACGCGAGCTGCCGTCCGCGTACGTCCGAAGCGGCCGGCGTCATCAGCGTCAACCACAGCGCCGTGCCGTCGGTACCGTAGACGTTGGCCGCCATCGCGCCCGCCATCACGATGAACACCGGGCCCGCGTACGGCAGCATCCCGTTCCACCCCACCAGCAGCGGGCTCGCGGCGAAGCAGACGCCGTAGGCGAACGCGAACGTGAACTGGTAGTTCCGCACCAGGTCGCGCGACGAGGTCCGCAGTTCCTTGGCGACGATCGCCCCGTCTGCGGTGCGCGCGAGGAAGGGCCTGCGGGCCCGCCCCGACGCCCGGGACGCACCGACCCGCAGCCGCAGCAGCGCCGCCCACGCCAACAGCAGCAGCGCGATCAGCCCGGCGAGCGCGCCGAGAGCCCACCACGACCCGCGCACCGCCAGCAGCCCCCAGCCGGACGGCAGGTACCGGACGAGCGGCGGCACCCCGGTCTGCCCCAGGGCCAGGAACACGACCCAGATCTGCCCGAGCCCGGCCAGGATCGCGCCGTTGAGCACGCCGGTGCTGATCGCGCCCAGCCGGCTGCGCAGCGCCAACCCGACCAGCCCCACCGCCACCTTGGACAGCAACACGAAAACGGCCAACTGCAGCAGCATCGCGGGTACCGCGACCAGCGCCGCGACCGGGCCGAGCCGCGCGCCGGCGACGACCAGCCCGAGCAGCGCGGTCAGGCTGACCAGCGGCGGCAGTCCGACGAACGCCGCCGCCAGCAGTCCGACCGCGAGACGGCGCGGCGGCAGGCCCAGCAGGGTGAAGTACTCCGGGCGCAGCGTCTCGTCACCGCCGCCCATGAAGACCGGGCCGAGGAGCCAGCCCAGCAACCACACCGCGTATGCGGCGGCGAGCAGGTCCAGGTCGCGGACCGCGAGATAGATCGTGCCGCCGGCGAGCACGATTCCCAGCACCGCGCCGAGTCCGGCGCTCTGGGCCCGTTCCCCGCGCAGGGCGTGGCACAGCGCCGCGACCTTCATCGCGGCCATCGTCAGCGCGACAGCCACGACAACTCCTTGACCCCGCCGTCCTCGCCGCCGACCAGGGCGACGAACGTGTCCTCCAGCGACCGCGACCCGCGTACCTCGTCGAGCGGGCCCGCCGCGGCCACCCGCCCGGCGTCGACCACGGCGACATGGTCGCAGAGCTGCTCGACCAGCGCCATCACGTGACTGGAGAGCACGATGGAGCCACCGCCCCGGACGAAGCCGCGCAGGATCGTCTTGATCGTGGCGGCGGAGACCGGGTCCACCGCCTCGAACGGCTCGTCGAGCACGAGCAGCCGGGGCGCGTGCAGCAGCGCGGTCGCCAGGCCGATCTTCTTACGCATGCCGGTCGAGTACTCGATCACCAGCGTGCCGCCGGCCCCGGACAGCTCCAGCACGTCGAGCAGTTCGTCGGCCCGACGCAGCACCTCGTCGCGCGGCATCCCGCGCAGCAGGCCGAGAAACGTGAGTACCTCGCGGCCGGTCAGCCGCTCCGGCATGGCGAGCCCGTCCGGCAGTACCCCGACGAGCGCTTTGGCCTCGTCGGGGGCGGACCAGACGTCGGCGCCGAAGATGCGGGCGGTACCTTCGTCGGGCCGCAGCAGGCCCACGGCCATCGAGAGGGTGGTGGTCTTGCCGGCACCGTTCTGCCCGACGAGCCCGTAGAAGGAGCCCTGCGGCACCCGCAGGTGGATCGCGTCGACGGCCAGCTTCTCGCCGAACCGTTTGGTCAACCCGTTGATTTCCAGCGCAGGCGTCATCGATCCCCCGGTACGTGGCGCGCCGAAATGGCGTCGACATGTTGTACCGGATCTTGGCGACGGTGCGCCAGAGCCGTCCGGGTCGGAGTCCGTGCACTGTGTATGCCGGCGGCGACCTAATCCTGTGGGGTGACCCGGGGCATCGCGCCGGGGGTGGCACGTTCCGGCGCTACCGGGCCCACGGCAGGGGCACAGACCGGCCGGCCGGCGACCGTCCGGTCGCCGGCCGGACACCGACAGCACACTCCAGAGTCCCCACCCGGCCACGCCGACAGGCCAGGACGGTGCCTCACATCTGGCGCGGATGCTCCGGACGCGGCGACAGCGCCGGCCGACCCGACCCCTGCGGCGCGGCGGCAACCTGCGCACCGGCCTCCCGAGCGATCCGGTCCATCGTCCGGGCCAGATGCTCACTGCCGTCGTCGAGATGCCGCGCCGCCGCCTGCATGTGCGAGATCATCATCTCGCCGAAGATCCGCAGCGCCTCCCGGGTCGCGACCGAGTCGTCGAAGTTCGACCCCGCCTGCGCCCGGTAGTCCTGCACCGCCCGCTCGGCCTCGTTCCGGGCGTCCTCGGCCGCCGCCCGCAGATAGTTCTCGTACTGCACCCGGGCGTACTCGGCGACCCGTCGGGCGTAGTCGTGCGCCTGGGCGATGATCTGCTCCGCCTCCCGCTGCGCCGCCGACAGCAGGTTCACCTCCTTCGCCCCCGGCAACTGCGGCCGGCTGCTGGCACTGGGCAACACCCCGTGCCGGTGCAGCTCCACATGGTCGTGCAGCCGCTGGTTCTCCGCCCGCAGATCCGCCAACTGGGTCGCCAACAGGTCCAACTCGTCGGCGACCTGGTGCCGGAACCGGTCCACGTCCCGGTCGTCGTAGCCACGCCGGGTGAACGACGAACTGCTGAACTCCCACCGCCGGACCCGGTCCGCGGTCATCCGGACCCGCGGACTCGGACCGGACAGCGCCGTGGCGCGGTCGTACTCGCTGATCGGGCTGGCGCTCACTGCGTACCTCCGTCTGCCGGCCTCTGCTCCTGCACCTCACCGGTCCGCCGTCCGGGCGAATACCACTGCCCACCCAGCGCCTCGTAGTGCAGCTGCCCGGCGTGGTAACCGGCCTGCGCCAGGCCACTGACCGAACCCGACACCATCGGATCGGACCCGCAGACGAAGACGTGCCGGTTGCGCCAGTCGCCGTCGGCGAGGGCGCGGTCCACCACCTGGACGAACTCACCGGGCCGTGACGGGTCGGCATTGACCACGTACGTCACCCGGAACCATGGATACGACGCCGCCAGCTTCTCGGTCGCCTCGACGTCGTAGAACTCGGTACGGGACCGGGCACCGACGTACGCGTCGACCCGCCGGCCACCGCCCTCCGCCGCCACCTGCTCCACCAGCGCCTTCAACGGCGCCCAGCCGGTGCCGTTGGCCAGCAGCAGCAGGTCGCCACCGCCGGCCGCCCGGCGCAACGTCAGCCGCTCCCCCACCGGGGCCGCCAGATGCACCTGGTCACCGACGCTCGTGCCGTACACCAGCCGGGAACTGACCGCACCGCCCGGCGCCGCCCGCACGTGCAACTCGATCGTGCCGTCGGCACGGGACGCGTTCGCCGGCGAGTAGTACCGCCACGCCCGGGTCGCCGGACTCGACACCCCGATCGACTGACCCGCCTCGAACGGCAGCAGGTACTGCGGACGCAACGTCAACACCGCGATGTCGAACGTCCGCGACTCGTGCGCGACGACCTCGCCGACCCACCACGGCGGGCTGACGTTCTCCGCCGCCGTCGCACCGTCGGACATCACCTTCGCGACCAGCCCGTACGCCGCCGTCCAGTCCGCGGCCAGGTCCTCGGTCCACTGCTCGCCGAGGAAATGCGCCAGCGTGGCCAGCAGCGCCTCACCGACCGCCGGATAGTGCTCCGCCCGGACCGCGAACTTGCGGTGGTCGGCACCGAGCGACTGGAGGAAACCGACGAGCTGGTCCACCTGATCCACGTTGGACACGATGTGACCGAGGGCGGTGACGAGCCGGTCCCGCTGCCCGGCCATGTTCGTCGGGAACATCTGCCGGACGTCGGGATGGGCGAGGAACAGAGTCGAGTAGAAGAAGAGCGGCACCTGGTCGCCGTGCCCGGCGACCAGGTGCCAGCTCTGCTTGAGACGAGCGAC
Organism: Plantactinospora endophytica; assembly: GCF_016862915.1. Lineage (GTDB taxonomy): Bacteria > Actinomycetota > Actinomycetes > Mycobacteriales > Micromonosporaceae > Plantactinospora > Plantactinospora endophytica. The sequence continues at coordinate 163,247 of NZ_BONW01000012.1, forward strand.
GTCCACGGTCAAACGCCCGCCGCAGTACCGCTCGACACCACCTGGTCGCGCACCGCACCCAACGTCGCCCGAACGTCGTCCAGGATGTCGTCGGGCACGCCGAGAGCGGTCAGGGTGTCGATCAGGTGCCCGCCGACCTTGGCGTAGTGCTCGTCCGGGATGTTCAGCGGCTGGTGCGCCTCGGCCAGGCCGCGCCCGGCGTAGGTGTTCGGCCCGCCCAGCACCACGGTCAGCATCAGCGCCAGGTGCCGCCGCTGCTCCTCCATGTTCACCGAGGTGAAGTAGCCGGCCAGCTCGGGGTCGGCGAGCACCCGGTCGTAGAACAGCCGCACGGCGGCCTTGACCGACTCCGCCCCGCCGATCCGCTCGTAGTGGGAGGGGCGGGCGGCACCGTTGCCGTTGGTCGTGGCGCCGTCCTCGGGCGATGCCACTGCACTGTCTTGGGGATCCGTCACGGTCTTCCTTCCGGCGCGAGGGGGATCGCGCGGCGTGTGGGGGGTGGCACCAACAGTGCCGACCCGGCGGGCGGACGGCCGACGGGCGGCACTGGGTGGGGACACTACCCCGCCCACCCGTTCCGTGTCATGCAACCCGAATCGGTGTCATCCGTACCCAACCGGGGCGGCGATCATCGCTGTCGATCTGAACCCGACCCATCATCCCCATCGGACCCCGCCCCGGCGACCCCGGTCACGGTGCGCGACGACTCATCCCGCCAACGCGTCCCGGACCCCCGGCTCCGCCGGGCCGAGGAACACCGGATCCCGCCCGGTCACCACGTCGTAGACCGCCTTCACCGCCGCGAAGTTCTCCCTGAACCCGCCCCACCGCCAAGCCCGCTCGAACCGGCGTACCGAGTCGTCGCCGACACCGACCGCATCCAGGCCCACCCGCCGGCACACCGTCACCGCCCGCTCGACATGGAAACTCTGGGTGACCACAATGGCCCGGTCGACGCCGAAAACCCGCCGCGCCCGTGAACACGAGTCGTAGGTGTCGAAGCCGGCGTGGTCCTGCACCACCTTGCCGGCCGGCACGCCGCGCTCCACCAGCCAGCGGCTCATCGCACCCGGCTCGTCGTACTCCCAGCGCCCGTGGTCGCCGGAGACCAGCAGCGCCCGGACCTTGCCGGCGTCCAGCAGCTCCTTGGCCAACCCCAACCGGGCGGCCAGGAACGGCGACGGGGTGCCGTCCGGATACACCTGCGCGCCCAGCACCAGCGCGACCGGCGCCGCCGGAACGTCCGCCACCGCGAAGACATGGTTCTGCGCCGACCGCCGCACCCAGACCACACTGCCGACCACCGACACCGGCAACAGCAGCGCCGCGACCAGCAGGCCGAACCCGATCGTGCGCCGCCACCGACGGAGTCTCGGCGCGGCGGCGGCCACGGCCCGGACCAGGGCGGCGAATCGACGGGTACGACCGGAGCCGGACGATTCCGGCGACACAGCAGACGGCATACCGCCAATTATGCGGTGGCGATCATGACAGCTCGGCGGCACCGGAACCGGACACCCGACAACCTGCGTTCCGGAACGGGCGACCAGAACTCGTCACCACCGCTCCGAAATCGTCACCACCGCTCCGACAAACACCGGGCGGGGTCACGGCGGCGACCAGCGGGCGGGCTGACGTCCCAGCCAGCGGCGACCAGCCGCCCCGCCCGGGACGTCAGCCCGCGCGCCGACGAGCCCGGCGGGCCGCCAACTCGTCACCGGCCTCCACCGCCGCCGGCTCCGGCGACTCGCCCGCCAACGGCACCTCACCGGCCGGCTCCGCCGGCAGATGCGACAGCGAGCCCTGGACCTCCTTGAACGCCCCACCGATGGCGATCCCGAACACCCCCTGCCCACCCTGCAACAGGTCGACGACCTCCTCCGGAGAACGGCACTCGTAGACCGTCGTTCCGTCCGAGATCAGCGTGATCCCGGCCAGGTCCGCCACCCCACGCGACCGCAGCGCGTCGATCGCCCGCCGGATGTTCTGCAACGACACGCCCGCGTCCAGCAGCCGCTTGACCACCTTCAGCACGACCAGGTCACGGAACGAGTAGAGCCGCTGCGTCCCCGACCCGGAGGCGTCCCGCACACTCGGCACCACCAGCGCCGTACGCGCCCAGTAGTCGAGCTGCCGGTAGCTGATCCCTACCGCGTGGCATGCCGTCACGCCCCGGTAGCCGACCGAGCCGTCCTCCACCGACAACCCCGGGACCGGGTGCTCCTCCGCACCCCCACGAGGCCCGTCGACGTGCCGCTGATCCATACCCTGAGGATTCGACCTACCCGGATCAGGGTCCTGTGGCTCATGCATCGGACAACCTCCCCGCCCGTGCGGTGACACGTCGTTTCCGGGACGTGCACCCCTCGACAGGCCCAACCCTATAGGCCGGCTGGAGGGTTGCCCGGCAGGAAATGCCGCGACACGCCGCACTCGGGGATCACCGCAGGGTTACCACACGGGCGAATGGATCGTTACCCGACAACCAGCCGCCGACACCGACCCGGCCGACCGGACCGAGCCGCCGTCAGCCGGCGAAGTCCTCCGGACGGACCTGCTCCAGGAACTCCCGGAACTTCTCCACCTCGTCCTCCTGCTCGTCCGGAATGATGATCCCGGCCTCGGTGAGCACCTGCTCCGCACAACGGATCGGCGCACCCACCCGCAACGCCAACGCGATCGAGTCGGACGGTCGGGCCGACACCCGCAGACCGTCCCCGATCAGCAGATCGGCGTAGAAGACGTTCTCCTTCAACTCGACGATCTCCACCGCCCGCAGCGGGGCCTGCAACGCGGCGAGGATGTCCCGGAGCAGATCGTGGGTCAGCGGCCGGGCCGGCTTGACCCCCTGCTGCTCGTAGGCGATCGCGGTGGCCTCCACCGCACCGATCCAGATCGGCAGATAACGGTCGCCCTCGACCTCTCTGAGCAAAACGATCGGTTGGTTGGTGGGTAGCTCCACCCGAACCCCGACCACGCTCAGCTCGCGCACCGCTGCCTCCGTGTCGCCGTCGTCTCGTGCCCCACCACCGTCCTGCGGCGGCCGATGCTACCCGCCGCCGAGGCTGGTATGCCCCTTCCCTGCACGGTACACGGGCTCGGATAACACCGCCCCACGCGCGCCGCCTGCGTACCCGCCGCACCGCACGGGTTACCCCGGGAAGCGTACGCCACGCCCACCGCCGCAGATCTTTCCTGCTGTCCGAGTGCGCCAAGCCACACCGACACAGCGTCAACCGGCGCAGAGCCGGCCCGGACGGCATCAACCGCCGCCCCGACCGTCACCGCCCCAACGTCCCGCGCAACCCCACCCGGACCAGCGCCGCGTGCAACCGCTGCGACAGGCCCACCAACTCCCGCGCCGCCTCCGCCGCCCGCGCCCGGGCCGCCGGATCGCTCTGCCGAGCCAACGGCGCCACCAACTGGGCGAACAAACCCACCTCGCGATCCGCCGCCGTCCGATAACCACGCAGATGCCGTGGCTCCAGCCCGTACGCCGCCAACCCCGCCACCGCCTGCGCGATCACCAACGCGTCCGCGTCGTACCAGCCCGGCGGATGCGACACCAACAGCCCCATCCGCTCCAACTCGGCCAACAACGGCTCGGCGAGCCCGCTACGGGACACCAACTCGGACCGACCCAGCCGGGCATCGGACGACTCGGCAACCGGAGCGGCAACCTCCCGCCCCGGCACCTCACCGTCCGGCCCCACCGCGACCAGCGACGGCCGATGCCGCTCCGGCCCCGGCAACCCGTCCCGGTCCGCCTCCGCGAGCTGCTCCCGGATCACCCGCAACGGCAGGTACTGGTCACGCTGAGCGGTCAACACGAACCGCAACCGCGCCACGTCGTCCCAGCTGTACTTGCGGTAACCCGCCGGCGTGCGCTGCGGCTCGACCAGACCCTCGGACTCGAGAAAGCGCAACTTCGAGATCGTCGTGTCGGGAAACTCGACCCGTAGCTGCGCCAACACCTCACCGATACTCATCAGCGAACCCTTTCCCACCTCCCCCTGCGGTCCGTCGTGACCGTGAGTGGAAGTCGGAGGCCGCGCGCCGCGCGGATCAGCTGGGAAAAGGTTCGGTGGCTGGCCCCGAGCGGCCGTCCCCGGGCCGGGAACAGCCGCCGCCGCACTCTCGCTCACCCCCGGACGGCCCCCTCCTCCGGACGCGGACCGGCGATGAAGACCAGCCGGAACTTGCCGACCTGGACCTCGTCGCCGTTGCTCAGCGTCGCTGCCTCGACCCGCTCCCGGTTCACGTACGTCCCGTTCAGCGAACCGACGTCGCGGACGGTGAACGTGCCACCGTCCCGGTGGAACTCGGCATGCCGGCGGGACACCGTGACGTCGTCCAGGAAGATGTCGCTGTCGGGGTGCCGACCACTCGTCGTCACATCGTGGTCCAACAGGAACCGGGCGCCGGCATTCGGGCCACGCCGAACCACCAGCAACGCCATCCCCGGAGGCAGCGAGCCGGACATCCGGCTCGGCACCACGTCGGTCTCGGGCCCCTCCAACATCTCGTCGAGAGAACCAAGGTTCAGCGTCGATGTGACGTCGAGTGGGGGGAACTCGTCGTCTGGGCGCGTCATTGGGACCACCTCACGGATCTGTTCGGTCGGCGTCGGGTGTGACGGGTCTGGCCGCCGGGCGCCCTAGAGGCCCAGCGGCTGGCTCCCCCGTGCCCGGGAAGGCATTTCCGCAACGCGCAACTATTGGTTCTCGGTCGACTGGGCGAGCCTAGCCAGCGCCGAAATACAGGGCAACCAGACGCGCGGACACAACCGCGCGCCGACGTCACCACGATCAGCTCTCGGTCAGCTCCCGATAAGCCTCGGCGGTGAGCAATCCGGCCACCGCCGACGCGTCACTGGGCGCGATCTCGACCAACCACCCCGAACCGTACGGATCAGTGTTGATCACCTCGGGGGTGTCCCCGAGCTGCTCGTTGCGCGCCACCACCGTGCCGGTCAACGGCGCGTAGATCTCCGAAACGCTCTTCGTCGACTCGACCTCGCCGAACGATTCGCCGGCCTGCACCGTCGCACCCTCGTCGGGGAGCTGGACGTACACGATGTCGCCCAGCGCGTCCTGCGCGAAGTGGGTGATGCCCACCCGCACCGGTCCGCTGCCGTCGCCAGCCACCCACTCGTGCTCGGCGGTGTACCGCAGGTCCTCAGGAATCACCAGACGCGTCCTTCGTCGTCGCACCAGTCAATGCCGGGACGCCCGATCGCCGCCCCGACCACGCCGGTCAGGAGACCGGACGCGCATGTTGCAGATCCTTCGGCGGGCTGAGGGCCGTCACGTCGACCACCTCCCGCTCCTGGATCGCCACGTTACCGCCGTCGCCGCTGACCGATGCCACCACCCCGCCCGGGATGTTCAGTGCGGTTTGCATGGTCTTCGGATCGCCGATCACCGTGATCGTGTACGGCCCCGTCAACCGTCGCCCACTCACCGAGATCCCGCCGTCCGCGTCGAGGAAGTACGTCGACGCGATGATCCGTACCGTGGCGCCGTCACCACCGGAAATCTGCATCGCCTCCGCACCCGCGCCCCGCAGCTCCTGCACCGCGTCCAACACCCGAGACGCCGCGATCGGCTTGCTCACCGGCGCGAAACTCACCGTCAGCCCCGGCCCGCGCGCCGGCAACCGCCCCGACAGGATGCCCAACTCGTCGGCCCGGCGCGTCGCCTCGTCCAACGCCGCCTGCCGCCCCTCGGCACCGGAGTTCAACTGCCGCTGACTCTCCTCCAGACCGGCGATGTCCTGCCGGACCCGCTCCTCCTGGGCGTCCAGGTCCGACAGGATCCGCACCAGGTCCTCCTGGCGGGTCGTCTCCAACGACGCGTCCGTGGAGTTGGTCCGCAACTGCACCACCAGGGTGAACCCCAACAGCGCCAGCAGTACCCCGATCATCGCGTTCGCCGCCGTCAGCCGGGGCAGCAGTCGGCGAACCGGCGACACCGTCCCGGACCGGATCGGCACCGTCTCGTCGCCCTCCGGCGCCGGCTCCCCGCTACCCGGCAGCGGCACCGTCGGCCCGTCGTCCGCCGACAGCCGGACGGTGGGCCCGTCGTCGGCCGACACCACGGCCCCGTCCACGCCACCCGGCCGCTCCGCCGCGCCAGACCCCTCCCGACGCCCCGACGCCGCTGGTGTGGCGGGCGTGTCCGGGGTCGACGCCGGACCGCCGGGCGTCACCCGCCCGGCCGCCGCGTCCCGGCCGTTCTCGTCGCTCGTCTCCGCCATCGCCGTCGAACCTACGCCCGGAACAGGTGCCGGCGAATAGCCGCCACGTTGCCGAAGATCCGGACACCCAGTACGACCACGACACCAGTGGACAACTGCCCACCCACCCCGAGCTGGTCACCCAGATAGACGATGAGGCCGGCGACCAGGACGTTCGAGATGAACGAGATCACGAACTGCTTGTCGTCGAAGATGCCGTCGAGCTTGGCCCGCACCCCGCCGAACACCGCGTCCAACGCCGCCACCACGGCGATCGGCAGATACGGCTGGAGGGCCGACGGAACCGTCGGATCCAACCAGACGCCGAGCAACACCCCGGCGAGCAACGCGAGCACAGCGATCATCGGCCGCCTCCATGCGGACTGGGGGACGCCCCGCCGCCGCCCGACGACCCGGACGGCGTCGGAGCGGGCGAGGGCGAGGGGGTGGCATAGCGCAACTGCGGCTCCGTCGCGGCCGGCAGGGTCAGGTCGTCGACGCTCCGGAACTCGAACGACATCCCGTGCTCCTCCGAGACGCTGTCCAGCAGCCGGGCCGCCGCACTGTCCCGGAACCGGCGTTCGAGCTGACCGGGACCGATCGCGGACACCTCGTACGGGCCGATCACCGGCTTGAAGTCGACCAGGATGGCACCACCGGCCGCCCGGATAGTGGAGGTGGCGGTCAACCGCTGCCCGTTGATCGAGACCGCCTCCGCACCGCCGCTCCACAACGCGTTCGCGATGTCCTGGAGGTCCCGGTCGAGCACCCGGCCGAGATTCGTCCCGCCGGCACCCGTGACCGCGTCCGACTCCTTCGACGCGTCCGCGACCCGGACCACCAGGCCGTCGCCGCGTACCCGGCCCAGCCCGGTGGCCGCCTCCAGGTTCCGCAGGTTCGCCGCCGCGCTGCCGGACAGCGCGGCATCCCGCTGCCGGATCACCTCGGCACGCAACCGGTCGGCCCGGTCGGTCAGCGTCGCGTTTTCCGCCTCCCGCTGCTTGATCTGGGCCACCAGCCCGGCCCGCGCCTCGCTGCGGCTCGGCTCCGCCGCCATCGTCTGGCGGTACGCCACCGCCAGCAGCAGCCCCAGCAGGACCAGGGTGAACAGGCTCACCGCCCGGGGTAGCGAGCGCCGCCAACCGACAGCGGGATCGGCGCGACGGCGCCGCTGCGCGGCATCGGCGTACCCGGGATCGAGCGGGTTCTGGAACAGCTCGGTGAGGAAATCGGGCGTGTACGTCCGCCTGCCCTGCTCGGTCATCCCACCTCCGCCCGCGCCGACCGGGCCGACCGGATCAGTCGGCCCGCCTGGATCACGTAAAGCCCGCCGGCCAGCCAGTACAGCGCCAGCCCCCACAGGGCCAGCCCCCAGCCGATCGCCCCGGCAGCGGTCGCCGCACCGGGAACCGCCGCCGCGAGCAGCAGCACCGGGAACGCGGCCAGCAACACGAACGTCGCCGTCTTGCCGAGGTAGTGCACCGGCGGCGGCCGGTAGCCGTAGCGGCGGAGCAGGGCCAGGTTGACGGTCATCACGACGTCCCGGGCCAGCAACGCGACGGTGAACTGCCACGGCACCACCTCGCGCACGGTCAGCGCGACCAGGGTGGCCAGGATGTAGAGCCGGTCGGCGACCGGGTCGAGTAGCTCGCCGAGCCGGCTGACCTGGCGCAACCGGCGGGCGACGAAGCCGTCCACCCAGTCGCTCAGGCCGCCGACGGCCAGTACGACCACGGCGGCCACGTCCGCCTCGGCGACCAGGAACAGGTAGAGGAAGAGGGGTACGCCGAGCAGCCGGACGAAACTGATCAGGTTGGGGACGGTGAGGATCCGCCCCGTCGAGCCGACGGGCCCGGCGGCGGCGTCACCGGTTGGCTGGGCACTATTCGCCCGCGCCGGCCGACGCGACACCGAACCTCCCTCCGCGCCACGGCCCGGCGTCCGCACGATGGCGGAGGACGGTCCAGAAACCGGTGCGCGCTCCGGCCGGCTCCTCCCCCGGAAACGCCTGACGCATTCCGGACGAGCCCCGGCACCTGGCACAGCCCCGGTTACGGCGCATTCGGCTCCCGTGGCTGCTCAATTGCCGTGCCACTATATCCGGCCCGATTTTGGCGCGGTCGTCCGTGTCCGGTGTCTTCGGGTTTTGGCGGCCTTGTGTGAGCGGAGCCACGTCCTGTAAGGCATCCTAGGATGCTAGCCCAGAACCGGGGCCGGCGGCGGGAACCTGGCGGGAGGGGCGAGACAGATCCGGGATGCGCGGGGCGTCAGCCGCTCAGGCCGGCACGGCCGAACAGCGGGGCGTACCCGGACGGTAGTTGGGTCAGCACGTCGTTGAGTTCGCCACCGGAGACGGCCTCGGCCACCGTGCACAACACGGCACTGGCGTCCCATTCGGCGGTCCGGGCCGTCGCGCCGGCCCCGGTGGCGATCCTGGCCAGGAACTCCCGCGAGCCGAACGCGCCGGCGACGCCCTGCCCGGCCGAAATCAGCGTGGCGGCCAGCGGGCCGGGAAGCTGGGCGGCCAGGTCCTCGGCCTCGTCCGGGGTCAGCCGCTGGGCCAGGATGCCGAGCACCAGGTGCGTCACGCGTTCCGCCTCCGCCGGGTCGGCGTACTCGCCACGGTCGCGCACCTTGGCGACGAACTCGTCGTACCGCACTCCCCCACCCCCGTAGCCGATCTCCGGTACGCCGTTACCCGCCGGCACGCCGATGATGCGCGCCGACGGGTATCGGGAGCGGGTGTGCCGGGGTCAGACCCGGGTGACGCGGACGGCGTCGGCGACCACGTAACCGGCGGCACCGCTCCACCGGCTCACCCCGACCACGTTCTTGTCCCCCGCCGTCAGCGTGAAGGTGCCCAGCGAGCGCCACGCCCCGCCGCCGGTGCTCTGGTCCACCACCACGGTCTGGTTGCCGCTCTTGGCCAGCACGACGTACGGGGTGGCGGTGTTGTAGCCGGCGATACCGGGGTACCAGGCGTCGATCCGGTACGTCCCCTCGGCCGGGATGTTCACCTTGTAGTAGGCGACGTCGCTGACCGCGGCCGGGTTGGCGTACCGGTAGTCGGCGCCGTACCGCTCGGCGGAGTACGTCGAGGTGAGCCAGTTGGCGCTGGCGGTGAACCGGCCGCTGGTGGTGTTGTCGACGATGGCGCTGAAGGACGGTGGCGGGTCGCCGCCCCCGCCCGCGAGCACGTCGGCGACGTCGGCGCGCAACTGCGGGAGCAGGTTGTAGAGCCCGTTGCCGGGACAGATGGTGGCGACGTAGTCCCGGTGCCCGTAGATCCGGGACGCGGCGATGTTGTACTGGTCGCAGATGTACGCGCAGAACTGCACCAGGCTGTCGTAGAGCGCGGCCGGCGGGGTGGCACTGGTGTAGGTGCCCTCGTTCTCGATGCCGATGCCCTTGTCGTTCTGGCCGGGGCAGTGCGCGCCGACCACCATGCCGCTGCCGGCGCGCAGCCGGGACAGGCTGTTGTGCCGGCCCTCCATGACGTAGCCGCCCCGGCTGATCGTGAAGTGCTGCCCGGAGTCGGACCAGCCGTTGCCGTCCATGTGGAAGTTCTGGATGCTGCGGGCCATCGCGAACGCCTGCGCCTGGGTGTAGTTGGTGGTGTTCGCCCCGGCGGTGTGGTGGATCACGATCTTGTCCGGCGACGACGAGATGACGCTGAGCGAGCCCGGCGAGCGGGCTCCCCAGGTGGCGCAACTGGCGATGGTCGGTACCGGGACCGCGAGCGCGGCGGCCGTGTCGGGCGCGGCCAGTGCCGGTGGGGCGCCGGTGACGGAGAGTCCGCCGGTCGCGGCGCCGACGCCGAGGAAGACCGCGCCGCGTACGACGTCGCGGCGGGACAGGGGGTTGCCGGTCACGGTGGACCTCCGAAAAAGGGGGTTGAAGGTTTCTTTGATCGCGGCGATCGAGATTGAAGGAATTCTTACCAGAGGATCGACGTCCACCGCTAGGGGCCGACTCTTCCTGTGTATCAATCTATTCCGATAGGTTTGATAGGCGATGCACGTGCCGGCGGACCGCGGACAGGAGCAGCCATGACCAGATGGACCCCGGACCCGACCTTCTACGCCTCTCCCCGGGACGCCGTGCAGGCGCCGCCGGAGAAACTGGCCTACGTCGCCGCCTTCGACCGGACGGCGCAGCGCCCCGACGCGATCGCCGTGGTCGACGTCGACCCCGACTCCACCGGCTACGGCACCGTGGTGGGCTGGACGGACCTGCCGTACACCGGCGACGAGCTGCACCACTTCGGCTGGAACGCCTGTAGCAGCGCACTCTGCCCGACCGCGCCGCACCCGCACGTCGAGCGCCGCTACCTGATCGTGCCCGGACTGCGCTCGTCCCGGATCTACGTGCTGGACACCCGGCCCGACCCGGCCCGGCCGGAGGTGGTCAAGGTGCTGGACCCGAAGGAGCTGGCCGACGGGGCCGGCTACTCCCGGCCGCACACCGTGCACTGTGGCCCGGACGGGATCTATCTCTCGGCCCTCGGCGGAGCGCACGGCGACGACGGCCCCGGCGGGATCGCCGTACTCGACCACGACACCTTCGAGGTACGCGGCGGCTGGGAGGCGGACCGGGGACCGCAGTTCCTGGCGTACGACTTCTGGTGGCACCTGACCGAGGACGTGCTGGTCAGCTCCGAGTGGGGTACCCCGTCGATGATCGAGGACGGCATCGTCGGCGAGCTGCTGCTCGGCCGCAGGTACGGCCACGCGCTGCACTTCTGGGACCTGCGCCGGCGGCGGCACGTGCAGACCGTCGACCTCGGCGACCAGTACCAGATGCCGCTGGAGCTGCGACCGGCGCACGACCCGACGAAGGCGTACGGTTTCGTCGGCGTGGTGATCAGCGTCGAGGACCTCTCCGCATCGATCTGGGTCTGGCACCGCGACGGCGAGCGCTGGGCCGCCACCCGGGTGATCGACATCCCGGCCGAGCCGGCCGACCCGGAGCTGCTGCCCGAACTACTCAAGCCGTTCGGCGCGGTACCGCCCCTGGTCACCGACATCGACCTGTCGGTCGACGACCGCTTCCTCTACGTCTCCTGCTGGGGCACCGGCGAACTCCTCCAGTACGACGTCAGCGACCCGTTCCACCCGGTCAGGACCGGGTCGGTTCGCCTCGGCGGAATCGTCGGTCGCGTCGCCCACCCGGCCCGGCCGGACCTGCCGCTGGCCGGCGGTCCGCAGATGGTCGAGGTGAGTCGGGACGGCCGGCGGGTCTACCTCACCAACTCGCTCTACGGCGCCTGGGACGACCAGTTCTATCCGGACGGGGTCGGTGCCTGGCAGGCCAAGCTGGACGTCGACCCCGAGGCCGGCGGGATCACGGTCGACCAGCGGTTCTTCCCGCACGGCGACGACTTCCGGGGGCTGCGGGTGCACCAGACCCGGTTGCAGGGCGGCGACGCCTCCTCCGACTCGTACTGCTTCAGATGACCTGGGCCCAACTCGCCGGGCTGGTCGCGCTCGGCGCGTTCCACGGGCTCAACCCGGCGATGGGCTGGCTGTTCGCGGTCGCCCGGGGTCTCCAGGAGGGCAGCCGGGCGGTGCTGCTGCGGTCACTGCCGGCGATCGCGGCCGGGCACGGCGCCTCGGTCGCCGTGCTGGCCAGCCTGGTCACCGCCACCCGATCGATGCTGGCCAGCACCGTGCTGGCGGTGTCGACCGGCGCCCTGCTGGTTGCCTTCGGGCTGTGGCGGATGCTGGCCCGGCGGCACTTCCGGTGGGTGGGGATGCGGCTCTCCCTGGCCCAGCTGGCCGGCTGGTCGTTCCTGGTCTCCTCCGCGCACGGTGCCGGGCTGATGCTGCTTCCCGTGCTACTGGCCGGGCCGGCACCGGCCGGGGCCGGGCACGGCGGACACCTGGCCGCCGCGCCGGCCGGCGCGCTGTCCGGGCTGGTCGCGGCCGGCGTGCACACCGTGGCGATGTTCGCGGTGGCCGCCGGCTGCGCGCTGCTGGTGCACGAGGTACTGGGTACCGGGGTGCTGCGGCGGGCCTGGCTCAACCTGGACCGGCTCTGGGCGGGGGTACTGGTCGCGACCGGCCTGGTCACCCTGGTCACCGCAACCTGACGCGGCTTCCGTCGACAGGCCGGCACAGCGCCCGGCCGAGGGCTCGGGGCCGGGCGTCAGCCGACCGGGGTCGCCTCGTCGGGCACCTGGGCCTCGTGGTGGATCCGGCCGGAGAGCGCCGACAGCGGGCTGCCCGTACCGCCCCAGCGACCGGCCACGACCTCGGCGGCGATGCTGACCGCGGTCTCCTCCGGGGTACGCGCACCGAGGTCGAGCCCGAGCGGTGAGGAGAGCCGGGCCAGTTCCTCCTCGGACAGGCCGGCCGACCGCAGCCGGGCCAACCGGTCGTCGTGGGTACGCCGGGAGCCCATCGCGCCGACGTAGCCCAACGGCAGCCGCAGCGCCACCTCCAGCACCGGCACGTCGAACTTCGGATCGTGGGTGAGTACGCAGACCACCGTGCGCTCGTCCACCCGACCCGCGTCGGCCTGGGCCCGCAGGTAGCGGTGCGGCCAGTCAACGACCACCTCGTGCGCGTCGGGCAGCCGGCGCGGGGTGGCGAAGACCGGGCGGGCGTCGCAGACGGTCACCCGGTAGCCGAGGAACGCGCCGATCCGGGCCAGCGCGGCGGCGAAGTCGATCGCCCCGAACACGATCATCCGGGGCGGTGCGGCATGCGACGCGACGAAGAGCAGCAGGTCGTCGCCGCGGCGCTGGCCGTGGTAGCCGTACCGGAGGGTGCCGGTGCGACCGGCGGCGAGCAGGCCACGAGTGTCGTCGGTGGCGGCGGCGTCCAGCCTGACGCTACCGAGGGTGCCGGCCGTCCGGTCCGGCCAGACGACCAGTCGCCGGCCGAGCCGCCCGGCCGGGTCGGAGTCGTCGACCGACACGCAGGTCACCACGGCCACCGGCTCACCGGCCCGGATCGAGGCCGCCACCTCGGCGAACTCGCCGAAGCCGGTCGGGTCGACCCGTTCGACGTAGACGTCGAGGGTGCCGCCGCAGGTCAATCCGACCGCGAAGGCGTCGTCGTCGGAGACCCCGTACCGTTGCAGGGCCGGTCGTCCGGTGGCGGTGACCTGCCGGGTCAGGTCGTAGACGGCGCCCTCGACGCAGCCGCCCGAGATGCTGCCGACCGCCGCCCCGTCCGGGCCGACCAGCATGGTGGCACCGGCCTGACGGGGCGCGGAGTGCCAGGTGGCCACGACGGTAGCCATGCCGACCGGCTCGCCCGCCCGCCACCAGCGGTCCAGCTCGTCCAGCACGTCACGCATGACCGATCACCCGTACCCGTTTCCGCCCGCCTCTCGGCCGGCAACGACCCCGCCACGGCGCTGCCGCACCGGTGACGGCAACCCGGCCTTGTCGGCCGATCGTCCCATATGTCCGATCGCCCGTACCGGCCGACCCGGGGCGGACCGCACTGGAAGACTACGCGGGCACCCGAGCGCCGTCCGAGCCGTCACGCTGCGTGAATGGCCCGGACCCGGGCGGGTAGACCAGCCGGGACGGCGCCCGACACGACGGGAGGCAGCCCATGCCAGGACCACGACCGGGCAGCAACGCGTACGACGTGGAGCGCGCGCGGCTGCGCAAACGGATCGACAACTCCGGCCGGCGCAACACCGACGGAACCGCCGACACCGCCGCCAACCGGCATCTGCGGGAGGACGGCGACCGGCCCGGTTTCGTCCGGGGCGAACGGGGACTCGGCCCCAAGGGTGAACGCGGCCCCGGAGAACCGAAGTGACCGGCCGGGGTGCGATGGTGGGCCTGCTGGACCGGCCGGCGCCGGGCGGCCCGGTCACCGACGCGGTGGACGGGGCGATCGCCGGCGCGGTCGGCAGTGTCGCGCTGAACGTGGTGACCTTCCTGGACATGACCCTGCGGGGCAGGCCGGCCAGCGACACCCCGGAGGAGAGTGCCGGGCGGCTGACCCAGGTACTGCACATCGGTCTGGGGCCCGAGGACCGGGCGGCGAACCGCCGCTCGGGCCTCGGACCCCTGCTCGGCTACGCCACCGGCGTACTGTCCGGGGCCGCGCTCACCGTCGTCGGGCTGCGCCGGCTACCCGGGCCGGTGGCGGCCGGGCTGTTCGGTGCCGGTGCGATGCTGGCGTCCGACGGCACGCTCACGGCGCTCGGCGTCACCGATCCGCGCCGTTGGAGCCGTACGGACTGGCTCGCCGACATCGTGCCGCACCTGGCGTACGGGCTGGTCGCCGTGGCGACCCTCGGTCAGCTACGCCGTTCCCGGCGCCCGCGCTGACACCAGTACGACACCGCGACGGATGCCGTACCGAACCGGTCAACCCACCCCACGCGCCTCGCTGCGGCCGGCAGCCCGCTGGTCGGGATCCTCGGCGACCGGCCGGGCCGACGGGCCGTACGGAGACACCTGCTCGGGCGGGATCCGCCGGCCGTCGCCGCCCCGGACCCGTGCCGGGTCACCCGGGCGCGGACGCTTGCTCTCCTGCACCGTCGGGTTCAGTTCGTTGCGGCGCATCTCCGGCTGCTGCACGTTCGTCATCGCCGTCCCCTTCCGCCGTCGTACCGCTCGATGGTGGGCGCCGGCCGGCGTCGGTGCGCCGACCGGCGGGGTGCCCCGGGGGTTCGCAACCGTCCGGTTCGCCGGGCGCGTCACGCACGACCGGGTACCCGGCCTGGGGTTACCCGGTGCGGGAGGCGCCATTCGGTCGGCCGCCCCGGTGCAGCCAGCGGCTGCGCGGGTAACCGGACGGGATGAACCGTGACCGCGCCCTGGTACGGGTGCTGCTGGACCGGCAGGGCCGGACGTACGCCGACGAGGCGGGCATCCGGCTGGCCGACCGGCCCGGCCCGCTCTACCAGTTGCTGCTGCTCACCACGCTGCTCAGCACCCGGATCCGAGCCGGGGTGGCGGTGGCCGCCGCCCGGGAGCTGTTCGCCGCCGGCTGCCGCACCCCGCAGGGCACCGAGTCGCTGGGCTGGCAGGGTCGGGTGGATGCGCTCGGTCGGGGGCACTACCGGCGCTACGACGAGCGGACCGCGACGATGCTGGGCAACGGGGCGCGGCTGTGCCTGGAGCGCTGGAAGGGCGATCTGCGCCGGCTGCACCGGGAGGCCGACGATGACCGGTCCGCCCTCCGCCGCGAACTGACCCGGTTTCCCGGCATCGGGCCGACCGGGGCGGACATCTTCCTCCGGGAGGCGCAGGCGGTCTGGCCGGAGCTGCGCCCGTACGCCGACCGCCGGGCGGTGAACGCGGCCGGCCGGCTCGGGCTGCCGTCCACACCGGACAAACTGGCCGGACTGGTCGGCGGGGCGGATTTCCCCCGGTTGGCCTCCGCGCTGGTCCGGGTCTCACTCGGGCAGCAGTCGATCGGCGAACTGACCAGGGCGGCGGGCGCTCGCTGACCGGACGGACAGCGGTCCGGACGGCGTACCTGGACGGCGGCGTACGGGACGGCGGTCGCGTCGAGGTCGAGCGGGACGCCGACGTGGTCCGGGTGACGGTGTTCGGGTCAACTCACCGGCTTGCCGGAGGCGGGTCGGGTCAGGTACCAGACGGTCAGGCCGGCCGCGACCGCCAGCAGCAGGACGGTGTTGGTGACCCTGCCGCCCTCGCTCCCGCTGCTGCCGAAGTAGATGACGGCGAGCGCGGCACCGACCGACAGTACGGTCCGCAAGCCCTTGTTTTTCACGCGAATCATACTAATTACGACAGAGCACCCGTCCCGGGAAACAGGTCAACACCCCCGATCCGGGTGACCCGGTGCGAGCCGGGTCGCCGGGCCGGGCGACGTTTCCGGCTCGACTCCGGGTGGCCGGTGCGGGGTACCGCGATCGCCGGGAAGTGGCGACGACGGGTACGGCGGATCGGACCAGGTTGAGGTGGCCGGTGGGCTGCGGCGGCGTGCCGGCGGGGTCGGGACGTACGGGGCGGCCGATGGCCGTACAGTTCCGCCGTGACCGAAATCCGGACCACCGTCGAGCTGCGTCACCCCCCGGAGCGGGTCTGGCGGGCCCTCACCGACCGCGAGCTGCTGCCGAAGTGGTTCGCCGAGCTGGCGCCCCGACCCTCGTCGATCAGCCGGTTCGAACTGCGCCCGGTGGACCTGCCCCAGCTCGACGAGCTGATCGTCGTCGAGCTGGTCGAGGTCGAGCCGGCACACCGGCTGGTGCTGCGCTGGCCGGAGGCCGGTCAGTCGACCCTGATGGAGTGCGAGCTGACGCCGACCGCCGAGGGCTGCCGGCTGACCGTGGTGCAGGGCGACGACGAGGAACCCTGGTTCCCGGCCGACCTGACCGAGCGCGAGGAGTGCTACCAGGGCCTGCTCGACACCCGGCTGCCCGCGGTGCTGGACTGGCTGGCGTTCCGGGAGGTGGAACTGCCCGCCCCGACCGAGGTCATCAGCACGGTACCGGCCGGTCGTTCCGGACCGGACCGGCGGTCCCGGCGCCGGCTCGCCGCCGTGCTGGCCGTGCTGGCCCTGGCGGTCGGCGCGGGCGTCGTGGCCACCGGCCTGCTCCGGGGACGCGGTGGCGACTCGCCGTCCGGCGCGCCGGCCACCGTCGCCGGTGCCGCGCCGAGCACCCCGGCGGGTACGGCCACCCCGGCGGCTCCGACCCCGGGTACCGGCGTCACCCCGGTACAGCCGAGCCGGCCCGTCAACCGGCCCAGTCCGACTCCCCGGCGTACCTCCGCCGCGCCGCCCGTGAACCCGCCGAAGGCGGGCCAGCCGAGGCTGACCGCCGCCTACGCCACGGTGTCGAGCCGGCTCCTCGGGTACGAGGGCGAGGTGGTGGTGACCAACGACGGCGACGCGGCCGCGACGGGGTGGACGGTGGTGATCACCCTCTCCGGCGGCGCCCAGGTGTCGGGCGCCACCGGGGCGGAGAGCTACCGGCAGGAGGAGCAGCGGGTCACCTTCACCGGCGCACCACTCGGGGCCGACCGGTCGGCGACGATCCGGTTCGAGGTCGAACGCGACACCACGCTCACCCAGAAGCGGCCGACGAGCTGCGCAGTGGGCGACCAGCCCTGCACGGGGCTCTGAGCCGGGCGGTTCAGTAGAGCAGGTACGGCCGGCGCCGGCGGTCGAACGCGGCCAGCTCGGCCGACCAGGCGTCGACCACGTCCGACACGTCCGCCCCGGCGTCGATCATCGTCCGCAGCCGGGTGGAGCCGGTGAGCTTGTCGATCCAGTACGGCCGGGCGGCGTCCCAGGTGTCCGCCCGCCAGGCGAAGGCCGGATATTTGCGCGACTCGACCAGCAGCGCGACTCCGGTACGCACCGGGTCGAACCGGGCCGGGTCGACGACCTTCACCTCCACGCCCGCGCAGAGCTTGTTGAGCAGGTTCGGCTTCTGCCCGGCGGCGGTCGGCGAGAAGTACGCCTCCCGGAACTCGACCCCGGGCAGGTCCCGGGCGACGAGCCGGTCCACCAGGTGGTAGTCGAAGTCGGTGGCCAGCCCGCCGATCAGCTCAAACGGCCGGGTGGTGCCGCGCCCCTCGGTCATCGACGCCACCCCCTCGAACATGCAGGTGCCGGGATAGACCAGCGCGGTGTCCGGGGTCGGCATGTTCGGGCTGGGCAGCACCCACGGCACGCCGGTGTCGACGGCGAAGTCTCCGCGCCGCCAGCCCTTGCATCTGATCACCGTCAGGTCGACCGATCGGCCCGCCTCGGCCGGCAGGAACTCGCCGTTGTAGAACCGGGCCAGCTCGCCGACCGTCATACCGTGCTGCTGCACGATCTCCTTCTTGCCGACGCCGGAGGTGAACGGCGTGGTCATCATCGGCCCGTACGCCCGCCCGCCGATCGGGTTCGGCCGGTCGAGTACGACGTACCGGCGGCCGAGCCGGGCGGCGGCGACCATCGAGTCGTAGAGGGTCCAGATGTAGGTGTAGAACCGGGCGCCGACGTCCTGGATGTCGAAGACGACGGTGTCGACACCGGCCTGGGTGATCAGTTCACCCCACTTCGCCTGCGAGGCGCCGTACGCGTCGTAGACGGTGACGCCGGTCCGGGCGTCGATCCCGGTCCCCTCGCTGCCGCCGGCCTGGGCCGACCCCCGGAACCCGTGCTCCGGCCCGAACGCGGCGGTCAACTGGACCCGGCCGGAGCCGTGCATCAGGTCGACCAGGTGGCGGTAGCGGGCGTCGACTCCGGTGGGGTTGGACAGCACCCCGACCCGCTGGCCGGCCAGGGCGGCGAACCGGCTGTCGACCAGGACGTCCAGCCCGGTGCTCACCCGCCGGCCGGGCCGGCCACCGGATCCGCCGGCTCCGGCCGGGCCGGGGCCGTCGTCGGGGGCGGCGGAGGCGGCGGCGCCACCGAGGCTGCCGGCGGTCGCGGCGCCGAGTGCGCTCGCGGCGGCGGTGCTGGCGAGGAACCTTCTGCGGTGCACGACGGCCTCCCGGGGGCGGGGCTGCGGGCGGGTGACGTCCTGGAAGTTACCTACGTCACACGGACTGGTCAAGAAGGAAAACTACGGAACGGCCCGCGACCTGCGGCTGCCCGGCGCGGATCGGTCAGGTCGCGGCTACTCCGCTTCCAGATCACCGAGCTCGATGTTCTGGATCATCAACCAACGGGCCAGCGCCGGCATCCCGTACAGCCACAGCGGGGCGGACTCGGTGGTGCCGTTGGTCGCGTAGATGGCGAACCGCAGGTCGGGAGCGTGCATCGCCTCGATCCGCCAGCGATGGTTCTTGTCCCGCCAGATGGCGGATGGGTCCATGCCCCTCACGCTAGTGCGCGCTCCGATAGCCTTCGCCGAGTTTTGTCGCACCGGTGGGGTTGGCTCGGACCGGCCGTGTTCCGCCATCGGAAGCGGCCGGCACGACGGCGACCGGCGGGTGCCGGGGTTGGACGGGGGCAGGATGCGTGAGTACGACTGGCTGGCGGACCACGGACTCGACGAGGCGTTCTGCCTGACCTTCGTCCGGGACCCGGACGACACGGCGGTGCTGTGCCGGTTCGGCGTCGACCCGGCGAGCCTCCAGTCGCTGACCGGCGTGGACGATATCGCGGAGCTGCCGTTCGAGCACGTCGTGGTGGCCGGCCGGCTCGACGGCTGGGTCTTCGTGCTGGAGGAGAACGGCTTCGAGGGCAGCCGGCCCGAGGTGCTGCGGGCCGTCTCGGCCGGCACCGAGGCGGTCTCCGTCTACACCAACGTCAACGCCAACCGGCGGTTCGGGCACGCCGTCGACGGAGTGCTGCGGACCGGGTTCGACCCGAGTTCGCCGGTACGTCGTTGGGGTGACGCGCCGGACGCCCTGGTACCGCTGATGCGCCAGGTCGGCCTTCCGGTCAGCGGGGACGGCGGCTGGTCCGGTGCCGGGCTCGACGCCGGGCTCCGGCTGGCCGACGTGATCACCGGCGTACACCTCGACGGCGCGCGGCTGGCCGGGCCGTTGACCACCGGCCGGCTGGTACCCCTGCTCTCGGACCCGCCCGAGCGACCGACCTGGATGCTCCGCGAGGACGCCGAACTGCTCACCGCGATCACCTCGGCCCCGCCGGACCTGCTGCGCCGGGTAGTGGCGGCCGAGGCGCGACGGCGCGCGGACGGCGCCGGGATCAGCGGCGAGCCGGTGGTGGCGGAGGCGCTGGCCGAGATCGACCGGGGCGGCGGCCGGACCGTGCCGGACAACTCCGGACTCGGCCGGCTGCTGCGCGAACTCGGCTACCGGTCGGACATCGCCGGCACCTCGCTGGCGTTGCCGACCCAGCGGGGCCGGATGACTGACGCAGAGCGACGGCAGGCGTTCGCCCGACACTCGGCCGGACTGGCGGTGCAGGCAGCGCTCTTCCCCGACCAGGTACGGGCCGCGTACGAGGTGCTCGGCTGGGTGGCCCCGGCCCGTGACCCGGACCGGGTCGCCCGACGGGCCCAACTCCTCGCCGAACTGCGCGGCTGACCGTCCGGGCAGCGGTTCGCCCCCGCCCGTCGGGGCCGGCGGTGCAGTCCAACACCCCGACCGGAGGGGTTCGACGGCGCAGGTGGTCGCAGGTTGGGTGGAGGGTGTCGCGGCTACCGGGCGAGGTCGGCCAGCAGCCGCCGGGCCCGTCGTAGGTCGTCGCCGACGACGTCGTCCAAGTCGGCGTCGCGCCGCACCGCCAGGCAGGCGTGCAGCAACCGGACCGCCTCCGCCGAGCGCCGGTCCCGGGCGAGGAGCAGCTCGGCCAGGCAACACCGGGCCGTCACCCGCGTTCCGGCATCGCCGTCCCGGTCGGCCGAGGCGATCGCCGCCCGCAGCACCGTCTCGGCCCGGCCGGGGTCACCGTGGCGGAGCAGCAGTACCGCCTTGTGCAGCAGACTCGACGCCCGCACCTGACACCGCTCCCCTTCCCCGGACCGGATTCGGCGTGTCCGGGGCGACCCTAGCTCGCACCGAGATCACGTCGACGAGGGTGCCGACGGTCACCGGCGCCCGGTCGGAATCGAGGAAGGCGATCGTCGGAGAACCGGGGAGCCGGCCCGCCCCGCCGTGGTACGACTGCTTCGACAGCGGGTGGGCGACGAGTCCGCACAGGTCAGGGCGTCGCCCGGCAGCCGGTGCGGTGGGTGGGAGAACGGGCGGCCGATGGCGACGGGCAGGCACTCCTCCCTGATCCGGGACCCGGGCAAGCCGCAGCGGGCCACTCCCGTGGAACTCTTCTACGATCTCGTCTTCGTCTTCATACTGGCCCGGCTGGCCGAGACGCTGATCGAGGATCTGACCCTGCTCGGGGCGTACGAGACGCTTCTGCTGCTGCTGGCGATCTGGTGGGTGTGGTCGTACACCAACCTGGCCACGGACACCCTCGACTCGAGGCGGCCCCCCGTCCAACTGGTGGTCATCACGATCATGCTGGGCAGTCTGCTGATCTCGACCGCGGTACCGGAGGCGTTCGACGGGCGGGCCCTCCTCTTCGCCTCCGCGTACGTCGGGATCCACCTCTTCCGCAGCATCGCCCTTGCCGTGATCCTCCGGGACCACCGGCTACGCAACCGGCCACTGCGCGGCATCTTCTGGTTCAGCCTCTCCGGAGGACTCTGGTTCGCCGGGGTCTTCAGCCCCGGGCTGCCACGGCTGCTGCTCTGGACGGCGGCGCTGGGCATGGACTACCTGGGGCCGGTACTGCGCTGGCCCACCCCGAGGATCGGACGCTCGCCGGCGTGGGAGTGGAACACCGCCGGTGAGCACCTGGCCGAGCGGTACCGGCAGTTCATCATCATCGCCCTCGGCGAGACCCTGGTCATCACCGCCCGCACCGTCCGCCGCACCGACTACGGGGCGGGGCAGGTGGTCGCCGTGCTGGTCTCGTTCGCCACCACCGTGCTGCTCTGGTGGATCTACTTCTACCGGGCCAGGGAGAAGCTCGGCAGCGCCATCACCGGCTCGGCCGACCCGGCCCGGGAGACCAAGTGGGCCGGGTACGCCCACCTGATCATGGTGGCCGGCGTCGTGCTGACCACTGTCGGCGACGAGTTGATCATCCGCCATCCGACGGAGGACACCCCCGAGGGCTGGGTCGGGGTGATCATCGGCGGCCCGGTACTCTTCCTCGCCGGCCGTACCCTGCTGGGACACGAGGTCTTCGTCCGCGTCGCCCGGCCCTGGCTGGTCGGGATCGCCGTGCTGATCCTGATGGCACCGGGAATGGTCTTCGTGCCCCCGCTCGCGGTCTCGGTCTGCGTCATGCTCGTCCTGCTCGGAGTCGTCCTCGCCGACGCGATCTTCCTTCGGGAGCCGCGCGAGACACCGGGAACCGGCTGACGGATCGGGCGCGTCGCGCGATCCTCGTCCGGGAGCCGCGTGACACACCGGGAACCTCTGACGGACCCGGAGCGTCGTCGTCGGAACCGAGGAACTACGGGCCGCCGGCCCCGGACAGCACGATCCGGGCGTCGTCGGGCAGCCGGCGGGTGGCGCCGCGCCGGTCCAGCAACTCCAGCAGCGGCACGGCGACCCGGCGGGTCGTACCGAGGGCCTGTCGGGCGGTGCTGAGAGTGAACGGCTGCGGCAGCTCGGCGAGTACCCGGATCGCCTGCTCGGGGGCGTCCGGCAGCAGCACGACGTTGTCGGCGAGCTTGAGCAGCGCGCCGGCCCGTACCGCCGCACCGATCTCCCGGTGCCCGAGCCCGAACTCGGCGAGCCGGGCCGCCTCCGGGGCGACGAACGGCCGCTCGGCCAGCTCCGCGCCGACCCGGCGTACCGCCCGGGCGACCTGCTCGGGCAGCACCCCGGTCACCCCGGCCCGGCTGATCCGCCCCTCCCGGGCCACCAGCGGCGCGGCGAGCAGCGCCTCGACCAGCGCCCGGTCCGGCAGGTCCAGCAGCCGGCGCGCGGTCTCGACCGGCATCCCCGGCTCCAGCGGATGCGCCTGCGCCCACCGGGCCACCTCGTCGACCAGTCGGCGCCCCAGGTCCCGCCAGTGCGCGGGGTCGGCGTGCCAGTCCCCGGCCACCGGCGCGGTCGCCACGGTCACGCCCATCCGTTCCAGGTCTGCACGGCGGGCCAGGCCACGCCGGGCCAGTTCGCCGGGCTCGTCGGGGCGGCCGTCCAGCCCGGCCAGCACCGCCGCCCGGGCCACCGCCGCACCACGCCGGCCCAACCTCGGCGGTACGACGTCGAGCACGGTCACCCCGCCGGCCACGTGCCGCCGACCGGGGTCCCGCAGCAGGGCCCGGTCACCGATCCGCAGCGGCAGCGGCCGGTCCAGCCGCAGCCGGGCGGTGTCGGCGCCGAGCGGGCGTACCCGGGCGGTCACCGCAGCGGAGCCGACGTGCAGGGTGACCTCCGCCGGCAGTTCGACCACCGGATCGCCGGCCAGCCGGACGTCGACCAGGTCGGTCTGCTGGAACCGTCCCGGGGTGAGCAGCGCGTCGCCCCGGCCGACCTGCTCCCGGGCGACGCCGCGCAGGTTGACCGCGACCCGGGCCACCCCGGCGACCCGGTCCACCTGACACCCCAGGGTCTGTAGTCCCCGGATCCGGACCCGCTGCCCGGTGCCGGTCAGCTCCAGCTCGTCGCCGGTACGCAGCTCGCCCGCCCCGAGGGTGCCGGTCAGCACCGTGCCGCTGCCCTTGATGGTGAAGGCCCGGTCCACCCAGAGCCGCACCGGCTCGGCCGGCTCGGGTACCGGCAGCGACGCGGCGAGCCGGTCCAGGGCGGCCCGCAGTTCCGGCAGGCCGGCGCCGGTGACCGCGCTGACCGCCAGCGCGTCGACCCGGCCCAGCGAGGTCGCCGCGATCTCGGCGAGCGCCTGCCCGGTCGCGGCGGCCGGATCGGCGAGGTCGCTCCGGGTCACCACCAGCAGCCCGTGCCGGACCCCGAGCGCGTCCAGCGCGGCCAGGTGCTCGGCGGACTGCGGCATCCAACCCTCGTCGGCGGCGACCACGAAGAGCGCGGCCGGGGCCGGCCCGATCCCGGCGAGCATGTTCGGCACGAACCGCTCGTGTCCGGGTACGTCCACGAACGCCAGCACCGCCCCGGACGGCAGCGCGGTCCAGGCGAAGCCGAGGTCGATCGTCATGCCCCGGCGCCGCTCCTCGGCCCAGCGGTCCGGTTCCATCCCGGTCAGCGCCCGGACCAGCGTGGACTTGCCGTGGTCGACGTGTCCGGCGGTGGCGACGACCTGCACCTCAGTGCTCCTGCCAGGGCCGGGGCAGCCGGGCGACGGCGGCCCGCACCGCCTCGTCCCGCTCGACGGGTACGCAGCGCAGGTCGAGCAGCAGCCGGCCCCGTTCCAGTCGGCCGATCACCGGCGGGTCGCCGAGGCGCAGCGGTTCGGCGTACGCCTCGGGGAGGGCGAGGGCCCACGAGTCGAGGGTGACCTCGGGGGCGCCACCGCCGCCGACGACGGCGTCGCTGGCCACCACCTCGGCCTTGAGGCCGTCGGCCGCGAGCTGGTCGCGGAGTCGCTCGGTACGCAGCCGCAGCGCGGCCGGGGTGGCCCGCAGCGCCCGCCAGGTCGGGGTCTCCGGCCCGGTCAGCGTCGCCTCCAGCGCGGCCAGGGTCAGCTTGTCCACCCGCAGCGCCCGGGCCAGCGGATGCCGGCGCAGCTTCTCGACCAGCTCGCCGTCGCCGAGCAGCAGCCCGGCCTGCGGGCCGCCGAGCAGCTTGTCGCCGCTGGCGGTGACCAGTGCCGCGCCGGCCCGCAGCGCCGTGGCGGCGTCCGGCTCGTCGGGCAGCAGCGGGTCCGGCGCCAGCAGCCCGGAGCCTATGTCCACCACCACCGGTACGCCGAGAGTGGCCAGCTCCTCGACCGGTACGGCGGCGGTGAAGCCCCGGACGACGAAGTTCGACGGATGCACCTTGAGTACGAACGCCGTCCGTGGCCCGACCGCCCCGGCGTAGTCGGCCAGCGCGGTCCGGTTGGTGGTGCCCACCTCGCGCAACGTCGCTCCGGTGCTGGCCAGCAGGTCCGGCAGCCGGAACCCGTCACCGATCTCCACCAGCTCGCCCCGGCTGACCACGATCTCCCGACCGGCCGGGTCCCCGTCGGGGCGGCTCCCGGCGGTGAGTGCCGTCGCGACCAGGGCTAGGGCGGCGGCCCCGTTGTTGACCACGTGCACCGCGCCGGCCGCCGGTACCGCCTCGGCGAGCGCGGCCAGGGCACCTCGACCGCGCCGGGCCCGCCGTCCGGTGCGCAGGTCGAGTTCCACGTCGGTGTGACCGGCCGCCGCGACCACCGCCTCGACCGCTGCCGCCGAGAGTGGCGCCCGGCCGAGGTTGGTGTGCAGCACCACCCCGGTGGCGTTGAGCACCGGGCGCAGCCCGGCGACGGTCTCCGGCAGCGCGGCCAGGGTGGCGGTGACGACCTCCTCCGGCGGGATCTCACCGCGCCGGACCCGCTCCTGTGCGGCGCCGAGCACGGCCTTGAGCCGGGTCCGCCCGAGGGTGACCTCGGCGGCGGCCAGCCGGGGGTCGGCGAGCAGCACGTCGGTGCGTGGCACGCGCCGCCGAGGGTCGGACGCCCCGTTCATTTCCACCTCGTTCCTGAACCCTTTCACCGGCACTTAACCACACCTGATCTCCAGGCGCCGGGGGAAGTCCCGGCAGCTCGGCGGTGTGACCGGCCGCACACGGCAGGCGCGACAATCGACGGCTGCCGGCGACCGGCGGCGGATGGGACAGTGGTCCCGTGACGACCACGGAACGCCACCGACTCACCCAGTACGCGCACGGCGGCGGCTGCGCCTGCAAGATCCCGCCCGGGGAGTTGGAGCAGGTGGTCGCCGGACTGGTCGGCACGACCGCCCCGGCCGGGCCCGGCGAACTGCTGGTCGGACTCGACGACGGCGACGACGCGGCGGTGGTCCGGCTCGATTCGGGTACGGCGGTGGTGGCGACCGCCGACTTCTTCACTCCCGTGGTCGACGACCCGTACGACTGGGGCCGGATCGCCGCCGCCAACGCGCTCTCCGACGTGTACGCGATGGGCGGTACTCCGGTGGTGGCGGTGAACCTGCTGGCCTGGCCCCGTGAGGTGCTGCCGCTGGCGCTCGCCGCCGAGGTGCTGCGCGGCGGGCTGGACGTGGCCCGGGAGGCGGGCTGTCACGTGGCGGGCGGGCACAGCGTGGACGACCCCGAGCCGAAGTACGGGATGGCGGTCACCGGGATCGCCGCCCCGGACCGGCTGATCCGCAACGACGCCGGTCGGGCCGGGCTGCCGCTGACCCTGACCAAGCCGCTCGGCGTCGGGGTGCTGAACAGCCGACACAAGCAGACCGGTGAGACGTTTCCGCAGGCGGTGGCGGCGATGACCGAGTTGAACCGGGCCGCCTCCACCGCCGCCGTGGCGGCCGGGATCCGATGCGGCACCGACGTGACCGGGTTCGGCCTGCTCGGTCACCTGCACAAGCTGGCCCGGGCGTCCGGGCTGACCGCCCGGGTCGACGCGTCCGCCGTACCGTATCTGGACGGTGCCCGGGCGGCGCTGGCCGAGGGGTTCGTCAGCGGCGGCACCCGGCGCAATCTCGACTGGGTGCGGCCGCACCTCGCGGCTACCGGGGTCACCGAGGACGAGTTGCTGCTGCTCGCCGACGCGCAGACCTCCGGCGGGCTGCTGGTCGCGGGCGAACTGCCCGGCCACCCGGTGATCGGCGAACTCCTGCCGGCCCGCAGCGACGGGGTCACGCTGGTGGTCAGCGACTGACCCGGCCCGCGCCGGGCCGGACAGGCTGACCGGGACCACCCGACGAACGAACGGGTCCCCGGGATCGGTGATCCCGGGGACCCGTCGAGGTGCTACCTGCCGGTGCTGCTTACTTGGCGCCGGTGGTGAGCGGGGCCAGCTTCGGGTCGTTGGCGTACGCCTCGACCACGTTCTTCTTGGTGACGATCAGCGGCTCGAGCAGGTTCGCCGGGACGACCTTGACACCGTTGTTGTAGGACTCGGTGTCGTTGGTCTTCGGGTCGTTACCGGCCTGGAGGGCCTTGACCATCTCGATGGTCTCCTTGACCAGGTTCCGGGTGTCCTTGTTGATCGTCGAGTACTGCTCGCCGGCCACGATCGACTTGACCGACTCCACCTCGGAGTCCTGGCCGGTGACCACCGGCAGCGGCTTGCCGGCGCCCTTGACCGAGGTCAGGATGGCCCGGGCCAGGGTGTCGTTCGGGGAGAGCACACCGTCCAGCGTCTTGCTGCTGTAGGTGGAGGTGAGCAGCGAGTCCATCCGCCGCTGGGCGTTCTCGGCCTTCCAGCCGTCGGTGGCGGTCTGCTTGATCTCCTTCTGGCCCGAGCCGACCACCACGTTGCCGGCGTCGATCTCCTTCTTCAGCACGTCCATCGCGCCGTCGAAGAAGACGCCCGAGTTGTTGTCGTCCGGCGAGCCGGAGAACAGCTCGATGGTGTACGGCCCGTTCGGCTTCTTCGCCTTCATGCCCTCCAGCAGCGCCTGGCCCTGGAGCTGGCCGACCTTGAAGTTGTCGTACGCGACGTAGTAGTCGACGTCCTTGGTGTTCTTGATCAGCCGGTCGTAGGCGATGACGGTGGCGCCGGCCTGCTTGGCCTGCTCGACCTGGGTGGTGAGCTGCGCGGCGTCGGTCGCGCCGATGACGATCACCTTGGCGCCCTTGGTGACCATGGCGGAGATCTGTGCCTGCTGGTCGGCCACGGTGCTGGTCGCGCCCGCGTACTGCACGTCGGACTGGAAGCCGGCCTCCTTGAGCCCGTTGGTGAACAGGTCACCGGCGAGTACCCAGTTCTCGGAGGTCTTGGCCGGCAGCGCCACACCGATCAGCGAGTTGGCGGCGAAGCCCTTGGCCGAGCCGGCCTCCTCGCCGCCGCCGTCGCCCGAACGCTCGGAGCAGGCCGTCAGGGCCAGCAGGGCGATGGCGCCGGCGGCGACACCCCTGGCGAGATATTTACGCATTTTGGCAGGTTGCCCTTCTTCGGAGGTGGTGATGAGGTGGGACGGAGGTTTTCCGTCCCACCGGCGGTGACCGTCAGCCGGCCACCGGAGTCTTGGCGGGCTCCTGATCCGTCTCGACGTTGGATCCCGGCCCGGTGGGCGGTGCCTCCCGGCGGAACGGGCGGGTCACCGATCCGATGACCGAGAAGCGCCCACGGTTCTTGTTGTAGACGTCGAGCGCGACGGCCAGCAGCAGCACCAGACCCTTGATGATCTGTACCCGGTCCGAGCCGACACCCATCAGCTGGAGACCGTTGTTGAGCACCGCCATCACCAGGCCACCGACGATCGACCCGCTGATGGTGCCGAGGCCGCCGGAGACGGCGGCGCCGCCGATGAAGACCGCCGCGATGGCGTCCAGTTCCCAGCCGATCCCGTCCTGCGGCCCGGAGGCGGCCGACCGGGCGACGAAGATCATGCCGGCCAGCGCGGCCAGGATCGACATGTTCATCATGACCAGGAAGTTGACCCGCTTGAGCTTGACGCCGGAGAGTTCCGCCGCCCGGGCGTTGCCGCCGACCGCGTAGATGTGCCGGCCGCCCGCGGTGTTCCGGGTGATGAAGGAGTAGATCACCACCAGTACGCCGAGGATGATGCCGGAGATCGGGAAACTGGTGCCGACCCGGCCACCAGCGAACCGGAAGGCCGCGTAGAGCACCACGGCGATCGGCACGGCGACCCGGATGAGCGAGATCCACATCGGCGCGACGTCGGCGTCCATCTCCCGCCGGGTACGCCGGGCCTTCCACTCCCGGACCACGATGGCGACCGCGACGAGCAGCCCGAGCAGCAGGGTGAGGTTGTTGTAGCCGGTGTTCGGGCCGACCTCCGGCAGGAAGCCGGCGCCGATCACCTTGAAGCCCTCCGGCACCGGGATGGTGTCGGCGCTGCCGATGAACTGGTTGCCGCCCCGGAACAGCATCATGCCGGCCAGGGTGACGATGAACGCCGGTACCCCGATGTACGCCACCCAGAAGCCCTGCCAGACGCCGATCGCGGCGCCGACGGCCAGGCCGAACAGGATCGCCACCGGCCAGGGCAGCGACCAGTCCTGCATGGCCCGGGCCACCACGATGCCGACGAACGCGGCGATCGAGCCGACCGACAGGTCGATGTGGCCGGCGACGATCACCATCAGCATCCCGATGGCCAGGATCAGGATGTACGAGTACTGGCTGACCAGCGAGATCAGGTTGCTCGAGTTCAGCGTCAGCCCGTCGGTCAGGATCTGGAACAGCAGGACGATCGCCACCAACGTGAAGATCATCCCGAACTGCCGGGCGTTGGATGTCGTCCCCGCGAACAGGGACTTCTGGAGTTCCTTTATGCGACTCACCGGATCTGCGCCTTCTTCGCTGAGGTCATCTGCTTCATGAGGAGTTCCGGATCGGCGTCCCGCCGCTCGATGTTGCCGGTGATGGTGCCCTCGAAGACCGTGTAGATCCGGTCGCAGAGGCCGATCAGCTCCGGCAGCTCAGAGGAGATGACGATGACACCCTTCCCCTGGTCGGCGAGTTGCTGGATGATGCCGTAGATCTCGTACTTGGCACCGACGTCGATGCCCCGGGTCGGCTCGTCGAGGATGAGCAGGTCCGGGTCGGTGAACATCCACTTGGCCAGCACCACCTTCTGCTGGTTGCCGCCGGAGAGCTTGGTGACACCCTCGTCCACGGTCGGGGCCTTGACCCGCAGGCTCTTCCGGTAGCCCTCGGCGGCCTTGTACTCGCGTACCTGGTCGACCACGCCGTGATCGGCGATCTTCGACAGCTTGGCGGAGACCACCGAGGTCTTGATGTCGTCGAGCAGGTTCAGACCGAGCGACTTGCGGTCCTCGCTGACGTACGCCAGACCGTGCTTGATGGCGTCCGCCACAGACTTCAGCACGATCTCCTGGCCGTCCTTGAAGATCTGGCCACCCTGGTAGACCCCGTACGACCGACCGAAGACGCTCATCGCCAGCTCGGTACGCCCGGCGCCCATCAGCCCGGCGAAGCCGACGATCTCGCCCCGGCGGACGGTGAAGCTGGAGTTCTTGGCGACCATCCGGTCGGCCGAGATCGGGTGCCGGACGGTCCAGTCCCGCACCTCGAAGAAGACCTCGCCGATCTTGGGGGTGTGGTCGGGGAACCGGCTGTGCAGCTCCCGGCCGACCATGCCCCGGACGATCCGGTCCTCGTCGACCCCGTCGGCCTTGATGTCCAGGGTCTCGATCGTCTTCCCGTCCCGCAGGATCGTGATCGAGTCGGCGACCTCGGCGATCTCGTTGAGCTTGTGCGAGATGATGATCGAGGTGATGCCGCGCTGCTTGAAGCCGCGCAGCAGGTCCAGCAGGTGCTGGGAGTCGGACTCGTTCAGCGCGGCGGTGGGCTCGTCCAGGATGAGCAGCTTGACGTCCTTGGCGAATGCCTTCGCGATCTCGACGAGCTGCTGCTTGCCGACGCCGATGTCCTTGATCAGCGTGTCCGGGTCCTCCCGGAGGCCGACCCGGGCCATCAACTCCAGGGCCTGCCGGTTGGCGGACTTCCAGTCGATCGCGCCGCCGCGCCGGGGCTCGTTGCCGAGGAAGATGTTCTCGGTGATGGACATTCCGGGCACCAGCGCGAGTTCCTGGTGGATGATGACGATGCCGGCCTGCTCGCTGGCCCGGATGTCGGAGAATCTGCTCTCCGACCCGTGATAGCGGATCTCTCCGGAGTAGCTGCCGTACGGGTAGACCCCGCTGAGCACCTTCATCAGGGTGGACTTGCCGGCGCCGTTCTCCCCCGCGATGGCGTGGATCTCGCCGCGCCGGACCACCAGGTTGACGTCGGAGAGCGCCTTGACCCCCGGGAACTCCTTGGTGATCGCGCGCATCTCCAGCAGTACGGGAGCGTCGCTCATCGCCGACCCTCCCCGGTCCGGGCCGGTACGGCGGACCGGCGGACGGCAGCCGGAGCGGGCCGCCCGTCGTCGGGGCGCCAGTGGGAACCGCGCGCGTCCAGCGGCTGGTCGCCGCGCCGCGTCATCAACACCATTGTTGCCTCCGGGCAGGTCGTCAGACCGGCTGACATACTTTTGTTGCCTGGAGGAACTTATTGGAAGGCGAGGAAGTTTCGCAAGATTTCGTGACCTGGTCTTGACAAACTCACAGGGTCCCGGCTCGTCGGCCGGCGCCAGGAGTTCTTGCGGGCATCGCCCGTCCGCCTCGCCACCCGATCGGGACGTTCGACCGGAGCATCCGGAAACGCGGCGGATACGCTGCGGAAGCACCGCCGCCCGGTTCCGCACCCGGTCGGCCCGCCGGTCCCGGAGATCCGGTCGAGGTCCGGCCGTGCGGGCCCGCTCACCCTACGTCGGACCCGTCCGGGCCCCGCCACACCGGCCACCCGAAACGTGCGGCTGGTCACGCCGGAGACCCCCCGCCGCCAGCCACGCCCGGACCCGTGGACGGCACCCGTTCGTGGTCACCGGCCGGCGCCGACCTCGCTCCCGCCCGCCGCTCCCGCTGCGGCAGCACGGTGTACTTCGGGTCCCGGGCGGAGGCCACGCCGGCCTCGAAGACCCCGAACCGGGTCAGCACCGAGGAGGCCAGCAGCGCCGCCCCGGACAGCACGGCGAGGGCCCGGCTCCGTCGACCCAGCAGTGCACCGGCGGTACCCACGGCGAGCAGTAGTCGGGCGCCGCGCAGCAACCGAGCCGGCCGGCCGACCCGGTACGGCTCGCCGGTCAGTCCCAGCCGGGACATCCGGCGCTCGGCGATCGTTTCGACCACCGCGCCGGCCACCGCCAACCGGGTCGCCGGGGCGTTCTGCCCGGTCGGCGCGACGACCAGCCCGGCGCCCGCCCCGGCGACCAGCGCGCTGCCGGCGAACAGGAACGGCAGGTCCGGGTACGCGTCGTGCCAGGCCGGCATCGCGGTGTCGGCGAGCAGTACCCCGGTGTACGTGGCCAGCACCGGCGCCGTCGCGGCGGCGGCCAGCCCGGCGACCCGACCGGCCGGGGGCAACAGGCGGCGGAGCAGGCCAGGCCCGCCGTGCCGGGACAGCGCCGGGGCGACCTCGCTGATCGCGGCCAGCCCGGCCGCCGGCCCGAACGCGGCCAGCGTCCAGGTGCCCACCGACAGCGGCGAGGTCGGCTTGAAGACCCGCAGCATGTGGTGGAACCGGGCCGGCCGGCCGAGATCGTTGACCAGGAAGTAGGTGCTCGCGCCGACCGCGCCGAGCGAGACGAGCCGGGTGGCGCGGCGCAGCGCCGGCCTGCCGGTCAGGTCCGCACCGGCGGCCAGCAGCGACGCGCCGGCGGCCAGCCCGCCGGCGAACAGGTACGCCGGGATGTCATGCCGCCACACCGGCGCCTTGACCACCGGCCGGCCGTAGTAGGAGGCGAACTCGGCCGGCGGGACGATCACGGGATGCCCGTCGATCAGCCCCGGCCGGCGCTTGTCACGCCGACCGACCGGTGCACCGCCGCCCGGCGGGTCGAGGACGGCCCGGAACGCCCGGAACCGCTCCCCCGGCGACTCGCCGCCGCCGGGCCGCCCGGTCACGACGGCCGCCCGACGAAGGCGGCGACCACCGCGGCCGTCATGGTCAGCGCGGCCAGCCCGGCCCGGCGCCACATCCGGGGCAGGTCGCGGGTGGTCACCACCGGATCCGGCGGCAGGCCGTACACCTCGGGCTCGTCGAGCAGCAGGAAGAACGCGCCGTCGCCGCCCACCCCGTCGTCGGGGTCGTGCCCGTAGAGCCGGGCCTCGGGTACGCCGTCGGCGTGCAGCCGGTCGACCCGGGCCCGCGCCCGATCGCGCAGTTCGTCGAGTTCGCCGTACTGGATCGACTCGGTCGGGCAGGCCTGGGCGCAGGCCGGCATCCGCCCGGCGCCGATCCGGTCGTAGCAGAGCGTGCACTTCCAGGCCCGGCCGTCGCCGCTGCGCTGGTCGATGACGCCGTACGGGCAGGCGGGGACGCAGTATCCGCAGCCGTTGCAGATGTCCTCCTGCACCACCACCGTGCCGAACTCGGTGCGGAACAGCGAACCGGTCGGGCAGACGTCCAGGCAGGCGGCGTGGGTGCAGTGCTTGCAGACGTCGGACATCATCAGCCAGCGCAGGTCGGTACGCCCGTCCCGCTCCGCGTCCCGGCCGGGCAGGCCGGTGCCGGGCATGCCGAGGAACTGGCTGCCCGCCGCCATCGCGCCGGCCGGGGCGGGATCGGGTGCCGGTAGCACGCCGGGCCTGGTGCCCTGGTCGACGGCGGTACCGGCAGCCGCCTCGGCGGTGGCCCGGGTGATCGGCGGCCCGCTCGGGGTACCGGCCATCGGCGGCGACGACTGCCAGCCGGCCGGCCGGGCCTGCTCGACGAAGGCGACGTGCCGCCACGAGTTCGCGGTCAGCGCCCCGGTGTTGTCGTACGACATGCCGAGCAGGTCCAGCCCGCTCTCCGGTACCAGGTTCCACTCCTTGCAGGCCACCTCGCAAGCCTTGCAACCGATGCAGACGCTGGTGTCGGTGAAGAAGCCCATCCGGGGTGGCGGGTCGACGTGACCTGCCTGCTCGGCGGGGTTCACCGGGGCGGTCGTCCGACGGGGCTCGGCCATCCTCATCCCTCCCGTTCGTGGCTGTCGCGGTCGGTCCGCTGCCGCCCCGGCCCGGTCTCGTCGTCCGGGGCGCCGTCGTCCGCCGGTCGGGTGCCGTCGCGGTCGGCGGTGAC
Source organism: Plantactinospora endophytica (assembly GCF_016862915.1). GTDB lineage: Bacteria > Actinomycetota > Actinomycetes > Mycobacteriales > Micromonosporaceae > Plantactinospora > Plantactinospora endophytica. The sequence goes on from NZ_BONW01000012.1 coordinate 196,591, forward strand.
GATCGGCGGGTGGTGCCCGTCGAGGCCGGCCCGCCGCCGGTAGTCGGCGAGGTAGTCGAGCAGGTCCGGGCCGGTCGGGCGCCGGCCGGGCCGGACGTCGCAGGTGCCGACCTTGCTCTCCTGGATCAGCACGTTCGGGTCCAGGGTGGCCCCGAACAGGTCGTTGGCCGGCTCGCCCGTCACCAGGCCGGCACTGCCGAAGTGGTACGGCAGCCACACCTGGTGGATGATTCGGCCCTCGATCCGCAGCGGGGTCAGCCGGTCGGTCACCATCACCTTCGCCTCGATTACCCCCCGGCTGGTCACCAGGTGTGCCCAGCCCAGGTGGGTCAGCCCGCGTTCGACGGCCAACTCGGGCGCAACCTCGACGAACATCTCCGGCTGGAGTTCGGCCAGGTGCCGGACGGTGCGGCTCATCCCGCCCGCGGTGTGGTGCTCGGTCAGCCGGCTGACGGTGAAGACGTACGGGAAGACGTCGGCGTGCGGCTCCGGCGGGCTCGGGTTGGTCGGGTTGTCCGGCCGCTCGTAGACCTTCCGGGTCGGGTTGGCCTGCTGGCCGTAGAGCGGGTTGCGGACCGGGGACTCGACCGGCTCGTAGTGCGTGGGCAGCGGCCCGTCCAGCGCCCCGGACGGCGCGTAGAGCCACGCCTTCCCGTCGCCCTGCATGATGAACGGGTCGTCGCCGGCTATCCCGGCGACCCCGACGGCGTCCTGGGCCGGCCGGTACGTCGGCGGCTTCGTCTTCTCGAAGTCCGGCACGTCGTACCCGGTCCACTCGCCCCGCTCCGCGTCCCACCAGACGTACCGTTTTCGGTCGCTCCACGGTCGGCCCTCGGGATCGGCCGAGGCCCGGTTGTAGAGGATCCGCCGGTTGAGGGGCCACGCCCAGCCCCACTCCAAGGCGACCCAGTTCTGCTCGCCGCCAGGCTTGCGCCGGGCGGCCTGGTTGACGCCGTCGGCGAAGACCCCGGTGTAGATCCAGCAGCCGCCGAGGGTGGAGCCGTCGGGCTTCATCTCGACGTAGGAGGCCAGCGGACGGCGGGTGGCGATCTCGTACCCGTTGATCTCCCGCAGTACCGCCTCGGCGTCCGGTTCGGCGTGCGGGCCCTCGGTGGGATAGTCCCAGGCCAGGTCGAGCAGGGCGCGGTCCCGGGGCCGGGTGGAGCCGGCCAGTTTGCTCCGGACGATCCGGCCGAGATGGTAGGAGAACCAGAGTTCGGAGCGGCAGTCGCCGGGCGCCTCGACGGCCTTCTCCCGCCACTGCAACAGCCGCTGGGTCTGGGTGAAGCTGCCCGGCTTCTCGACGTGCGAGGCGGCCGGCAGGAAGAAGACCTCGGTACGGCACCGCTCGGGCGCGATCTCGCCGGTCTCCACTTCCCGGCTGTCCTTCCAGAACGTCGCGCTCTCGATCATGAACAGGTCGCGGACCACCAGCCAGTCCAGGTTGGCCATGCCGAGCCGCTGGGCCCGGCCGTGCGCCGAGCCGACGGCCGGGTTCTGCCCGAGCAGGAAGTAGCCCTTCACCTTGCCGTCGATCATGTTGAAGACGGTCTGGTACGTGCCGTGGTCGCCGGTCATCCGGGGCATGTAGTCGTAGCAGAAGTCGTTCTCCGGAGTCGCCGCCGCACCCCAGTACGCCTTGAGCAGGTTCACCGCGTACGCCCGGGCGTTGCCCCAGAAACCCTTCTGCCCCGGGTGCTGGATGCTGGTGCACCAGTCCTCGAAGGTCGGGTGCTGGGCGTGGTTCGGCATCGGCAGATAGCCGGGCAGCAGGTTGAACAGGGTCGGGATGTCGGTCGAACCCTGGATGCTGGCGTGCCCGCGCAGCGCCAGTACCCCGCCGCCGGGCCGGCCGATGTTGCCGAGCAGGAGCTGGATGATCGCCCCGGTCCGGATGTACTGCACGCCGACGCTGTGCTGGGTCCAGCCCACCGAGTAGACCAGCATGGTGGTCCGGTCCCGCGTCGAGTTCGCCACCCAGGCGTCGGCGACCTCCTGGAACTTCTCCCGGGGTACCCCGCAGACCCGCTCGACCATCTCCGGGGTGTAGCGGGCGTAGTGCCGCTTGAGGATCTGGTAGACGCAGCGCGGATGCTGGAGCGTCTCGTCCCGCTGCGCCTGGCCGGCGACCGGTGGGCCGTGCGACTCGTGCCGCAGCCCGGCTGCGGTGTCCCGCTCGGTGGCGGTGTCGACCTGCCCGTTGGTCTCGTGCCCGGCGTACTGCCAGCTCCGCTGGTCATAGCTGGTCCGGTCCGGGTCGTACCCGGAGAAGAGCCCGTCGAGGTCCTCGGTGTCCCGGAACTCGTCGGTGACGATGGTGGCCGCGTTGGTGTACGCGACGACGTACTCCCGGAAGTCCAATTCGTTCTCCAGGATGTGCCGCACGATGCCGCCGAGGAACGCGATGTCGGTGCCGGCCCGGATCGGGACGTAGCTGTCGGCGAGCGCGCTGGTCCGGGTGAACCGGGGGTCGACGTGGATCACCTTGGCGCCCCGGCGCTTCGCCTCCATCACCCACTGGAAGCCGACCGGATGCGCCTCGGCCATGTTCGAGCCCTGGATGACGACGCAGTCACTGTTGATCAGATCCTGCTGGAAGTCCGTCGCGCCGCCGCGACCGAAGCTGATCCCCAGACCGGGGACGGTGGCGGAGTGTCAAATCCGGGCCTGGTTCTCGATCTGGAGCGCCCCCATCGCGGTGAACAACTTCTTGATGAGGTAGTTCTCCTCGTTGTCCAGGGTGGCCCCGCCGAGGCTGGCGATGCCGAGCGTGCGGTGCAGCGGCCGGCCCCGGTCGTCGACGTCCTCCCAGGTGGCGTCCCGGGCCGCGAGCACCCGGTCGGCGATCATGTCCATCGCGGTCGGCAGGTCCAGCTCTTCCCACTCCGTCCCGTACGGGCGGCGGTAGAGCACCCGCTGCTGCCGCAGGTCGCTGGTGACCAGACCCAGACTGGCGGCCCCCTTCGGGCAGAGCCGGCCCCGGGAGATGGGGCTGTCCGGGTCACCCTCGATCTGGGTCACCCGGCCGTCCGAGACGTAGACCCGCTGGCCGCAGCCGACCGCGCAGTAGGGACAGATCGACCGGGCGACCGAGTCGGCGGTGTCGGTGCGCGGGGTCAACGCCTTCGAGGCGGCGGACTTCGCGGCGGCGCCCCGGCCGAGCGGATCGGTACCGGTGAGCTGGCGGTAGACCGGCCATCCCTCGATCCAGGTGCGGACCCCCATCGTCAGCACCTCCTCCAGCGACGAGGCCGGTTGCCCGACCATCCGAGGGTAGGTCAGCCAGACGGTGCCCCGAGGGCAAGCGGCGAAACCCCGCAGCACCGGAAATATCCCGAGAAATTTCGGCCCCCGGTGCCGGTCGCTCGCGGACGGTCCGACCAGCTATAACAGGACGAAGGGCAGCAAACCTCAGGGGTACCAATGCGAATGATCATGACATCCGAGGCGATTGGGGCAGTACCCTGACGCGATGTCTGTCGATCAATCCACCGAAACCGGCTCGGATTCCTCCCCCCGCATCGACTTCGACCACCACTCCCCGGAGTACCGCGCCAACTGGCGGGCGATCTCCGACGACCACCTGGCGCGCTGCCCGGTCGGCCGGACCGACGCGTACGGCGGCTTCTGGGTGGTCTCCGACCACGCCAGTCTGAGTCAGGTGATGCGGGACGACGCCACCTTCAGTTCGGGGCGCAACACCGAGGACCCGTCCGACCCACGGCAGGGCATCGTGATCCCGCCGAACCCGATCCGCCAGTTGCCGCTGGAGCTGGACCCGCCGGAGTACACCCCGTACCGGCGGCTGCTGAACCCGTACTTCTCCCCGACGGCGGCCCGCGAGGCGCAGCCCTTCCCCGAACAGGCCGTCGACGCCCTGCTGGACCGGGTCTGCGCGAGCGGTCGGATGGACCTCGTCCTGGACTTTGGCAACCCGCTGCCGGCGATGGCCACCATGAAGCTGATCGGGCTGCCGCTGGACGACTGGCACGTCTACGCCGAACCGATGCACCGGGTCGCGGCCACCCCGCCGAGCGCCCCCGACTACCTGCACAACGTGCAGATCATGGGTCAGCTCGGCGGTGCCATCGCCGCCCAGGTGCCGAGGCTGCGCGACGAGCCGGGCGAGGGACTGCTGAGCGGGCTCGCCAAGGCCACCGTCGACGGACGGCCGCTGCCGGACGAGGAGGTGGTGACCATCGCGCTGCTGGTGATCCAGGGCGGCGTACACACCACCACCGCGCTCTTCGCGCACACCATGCTCTGGCTGGCCGAGCATCCGGAGCAGCGGAAGAGACTGGCCGCCGACCCGGCGCTCTGGGAGCACGCCACCGAGGAGTTCGTCCGGGTCTTCCCGCCCGCGATGGGCTTCGCCCGGACCGTCACCCGGGACGTGGTGGTAGGCGGGCAGCAGATGCGGGCCGGCGACCGGGTGATGATGTCGTTCGCCGCCGCCAACCGGGACCCGGCGGTCTTTCCCGACCCGGACGAGGTACGCCTGGACCGCTCCCCCAACCGGCACACCAGTTTCGGCGTCGGCATCCACCGCTGCATCGGGCTGAACCACGCCCGGGCCTGGTTCCCGCTGATGGTGCGGCGGGTGTTCGAACGGATGCCGGACCTGGTCGTCGACCGGGACGACGCGGAGCAGAACGAGAGCGTCGGCGTCATCAACGGGTTCGTCACCCTCCCGGCGACGTTCACCCCGAGCGAGCCGCTCGGGGTGCCCATGCCGGACTGAACCATCCACGGCGCGTCCGCCGGGCGGTCCTCGGGAGCGTCCGGCGGGGTGTCCGGATGTCGGCCGGGGACGGTACGTTCTCCGCCGACCGTCCGACCAACCACCCGGGGGTACCGATGACCGTCAGCGCGGACGACCTGGAGACGGCGGTGGCGAGTGTCGTCGACGCGCTCCGCCCCGGCACCGACCGGGACTGGACGGTGCCGGCGGACGGACTGGACTGGGACTGCTGGCACACCGGCGAGCACCTCGGCGACTGCCTGCTGTCGTACGCGATGCAGCTCGCCGCCCGCCCCGCCGACCGGTACGTGCGGTTCCTGGCCAACGTCGACAAGGAGGCGACCCCGGCCCAGGTGCTGGAGTTCGTCGAGGGTTCCGGGCAGGTCCTCGCCGCCATGGTGCGGACCGCGCCGACGTCGGTCCGGGCCTGGCACCCGCAGGGGATGGCCGACCCGGCGGGCTTCGCCGGGATGGGCTGCGTCGAACTGCTGCTGCACGGCGACGACATCGCCCGGGGCCTCGGCCTGGCCTTCACACCGCCGGCCGAGCTCTGCGCCCGGGTGCTGGCCCGGATGTTCCCGCAGGTGGCACCCGAGCTGACCGGGGTCGACCCGTGGCCGGCACTCTGCTGGGCCACCGGCCGCACGGAGCTGCCGGGCCGGCCCCGGCTGCACGAGTGGCGCTGGCACGCCGCGCGGCCGGGCGAGGACGCCTGACCGACCACGGAACGGGCGGGCTGGCGGGCGAGAACGTCTGACCGGATATCCCGGCCGGACCGGCCCAGCTTTTTGGCCGGGCTTTCCGGCCGAGGTTCCGGGCTCAGGTTCGACGAACCACCGCGCTGGCGGTCACCGCCCGCCTACCGTCAGGAGTGTGCAGCTAGAGGCGGCGGGCCGATGACCAACTCCCGCATGTACCGCGACGGCGCCCTCGTCGACCAGGGTTTCCCGCCGACCGAGGTCGGCGACCGGCTCGCCGCCGACGACCGGGTGGTGATCTGGCTCGACATCTGCAAGCCGACCGAGAACGACCTGAAGCTGCTCGCCGACGAACTCGGGATGCACCAACTGGCGGTGGAGGACGTCGTCCAGCAGGCCCAGCGGGCGAAGCTCGACCGGTACGACACGCACCTGTTCCTGAACACCTACATGGTGCGGCTGGACGCGGCCGGCGGACTGACCGACAACGAGGTGTCGGCGTTCATCAAGCCCCGGGCCCTGGTCACGGTGCGGTACAACGACCGGTTCGACATCCGGGAGGTACTGGCCCGCTGGGACGAGACCGTCGAACTCTCCGGGCACGGCATCGCGTTCCTGCTCTACGGCCTGCTGGACACGCTGATCGACGGCCACTTCTCGGCGGTGCAGCAGCTCGACGCCACGCTGGAACGGGTACAGGCCGCGATGTTCAAGGACGGCGGTGCGGCAGGCGGCGGCGCTCGCGACGGTGACGCCAGTCAGGCCGGCACGATGGACCGCAACGAGGTACAGCGGCGGATCTTCCTCGCCCGGCGGGACCTGGTCCGGCTGCGCCAGGTCACCCTTCCGATGCGGGAGGTGGTGAACGCCCTGATGCGGCCGACCATGCACACCGTCGACCAGACGATGCTGCCGTACTACCAGGACCTGTACGACCACGTGCTGCGGGTGATCGAGTGGAGCGACTCGCTGCGCGACCTGAACACGACGATGCTCGAGACGAACCTGATGTTGCAGAACAACCAGCTCAACCTGATCGTCAAGCAGGTCACCGCGTGGGCGGCGGTGATCGCCGTACCGACGGCGGTGACCGGGTTCTTCGGCCAGAACCTCGCCTTCCCGTGGCGGCACACCCCGGCGGAGTTCATCGTCTCGCTGGTCGTGACGTTCGGGCTGGCCATCGCCCTGTACGTGATCTTCCACAGGAAGACCTGGATCTGATCACAGGAAGACCTGGGTCTGGTCGACGGTGTCCCGGACGGATCGGGGAGGCCGGCGGTGTCGCCAACCTCCCCGATCCGATCCCGCCAACGACCAACCGCTACGACTGCTGCCGGTCGACCGCCACCGGTCAACTACTTCGACCGCCGACCGCCGACCGTTGATCGGCCGGTCAACGGGTCACCGGGTCACCGGGTCACCGGGTCACCGGATCAGCCGGTCAGCGGGACCAGAGGTCCTGGACGATGTCCGCGGCCTGGTCCTCCCACTGCGCGTACGCGTACGGGTACGCCGACACCTGCACCGCCTGGGCGGCGTCGGTCAGCGGCAGGTCCCACCAGCGGTCGACCCGCTTGAGCCCGTCGAAGAACGCACCGGCCGAGTAGTCGCGGTCCCGGATCTGGTCCGGCGAGCCCCAACCCGAGGACGGCCGCTGCTGGAACAGCCCCAGCGAGTCGTGGTCGTTCCACTCGCCCAGGTGGCCGAGGTTGCGCAGCTTCGACTCCTGGAGCGAGGTGGCCACGCCGATCACGGCACCCCGCTGGCCCATGTCGAGCTTGCGGGCCACCCGGACGATCTCCCGGGCGTTGTCCCGCTGGTCGTCGTCGAGGTCGATCCGCGACTGGGCGCCCTGCACGCCGTAGGGAGTCAGCTTGCCCCGGGACGCCTTGTCGTCCGAGTTCCCTCCGCCGTCGGCGGGTCGGTTGCCGTCGTCGTGCGACTCGTCGGCCCGCATCGACTGGCTGTACGCGGCCCGCTGCGTGCCCGGGTCGCCGGAGGCGGCCACCATGCCGGCCGGACCGGCCACCGCCGAGCAGGCGGCGGCGCAGGTGAGGCCGGCGACTGCCAGCGCGGACCGACGGGCGATCGGCGTTTCGGCGACGGCCGGAAGCCGGCGCACCACCGGATGTGCGGCGATGGCGGGAAGCCACCGCGTGGTTGCGGTCTCCGTGATGGCGGGGAGCCATCGTCCGAAGATCGGATTCATGGTTGCCCTTTCGCTTCGGGATTCCGGGAGGCACTGCCCGCGCCGGGCTCTCGGCCGGCGCACGTAGGAGGTACGCCCGCGGTCCAGGGGGCTGAGCTCACGGGCGTACCGGTTTGAACAACCAGCCGGGCCAGTCCGGCATTCCGGATTTGAGCAGCCACCGGCCACGCCCGGGTCGGCCCGGTCCGAGGGCCGGCGGGAGGCCGGACAGACCAGCAAAATCGGGTACGGATAATCCGGACCGGCCCGCTTCCGGCTACCCTGAGCCCATGCAGTACGCCGCCGCGGCCGGAACCGGCGTGGCCTACCTGGCCCGTCCGGGCCGACCTGCCGTGGTGAGCCCGACCGTCGCCGAGCTGACCGGGCCGACCTCCGGCACGGTGGTACTGCCACTGCGCCTGATGTGGGGGCCGGACCGCACCTTCGACCTGGACGATCCGGACCAACTGCTCTGGATGTACGAGAACGTCCTGCGCGAGACCACCCGCTCCGACGACCTGCGCCGGTTCCTCAACGGCCGGGTCCTCCGCCGGGTCTGGACCGCGCTCAACCTGCCGCGCGGCGTCCGGGCGGCATGGGAGCGACGGCACCCGTCGCTGGCCGCCGCCGAGCGCCGGGCGGCATGACCACCACCCATCTCGACGACTTCTACCGCCAGGTCGCCCGGGTCGCCCTCTCCGTCGCCGACAAGCACGGGTTCGTGCTCGGCGGCGGAGTCGCCTGGGCGGCACACGGGCTGGTGTCCCGGCCGACCGAGGACGTCGACCTCTTCGCCGACGTCGACGGCGCGGCGGCCAGCGCGGAGGCGGAGGTCCGGACCGCGCTGGAGGCCGCCGGGTTCGCGGTCGCCGACGAGGACCCGTCGCACGACCTGGCCGGGCTGTTCAGCGGGTTCGAGCTTGACATGAAGGACTTCCTGGTCAGCCGGGGCGGGCGGCGACTGCGGCTCAGCCTCGGCCGGTTGGACCGGCACCGCAGCCCGGTGGTGATGGACCTCGGCCCGGTCATGCACGTCCAGGACCTGGTCGCCAGCAAGACCGCCGCCCTGGTCACCCGCCGCGAGGTCCGCGACTACATCGACGTCGCGGCGGCACTCGACCGGTACGCCGTGGCGGACCTGATCCGGCTCGCCACCGAGTACGACCCGGCGATCGAGCCGGACGACATCACCGCTGCCGGCCGCTACCTGGACCGGCTCCCCGACCAGCGCTTCGCCCGGTATGGCCGGGACGCCGCGCAGGTCCGGTCGATCCGGGACAGACTGGCCGACTGGCCCCGCTGACGCCCGGGCACGGAGCCCCGGCCCGGTCACCGCCGACGGTACCGGTCCACTGAGCGGGCCGGACAGCCGACGACGGCCGGACCCGTGTCGGATCCGACCGTCGTCTCGTGCCCTTAGCT
>NZ_BONW01000013.1 GCF_016862915.1 Plantactinospora endophytica
GGGCGGGACGGCTGAGCATTCAGGATGCGGGGGCGGTAAAGACATGACGGACCTCAGCGGCGACGGCGTCGACGTTCCGCCCTTGCGGATTGTGACGCTGCATGCTTTGACATGTGGGGCGGTCTCGGTCGCGGCCGTGGTGGCTGTCGGGCTGTGGACGGCAGACCAGGACTGGACCACGTCGATGGGTCCGGTGTTCATCTCCCTCGCCGTGGCACTCTGCGCTGTATGTGTCATCGCCGCGTTGTCACCGCTGCTGTGGATGTTGATGATGCGACGAAGGGAACCGGGAGCCTATCTGACGCATGCCTTGGCGCCGATCCTGCTGGTGGTGCTGATTCCGGTTGGGGTGGCCATCGGCGGGCCGGTACGCGACCGCTGGGAAACCACCGGGTACTGGGCCGTGGTCACGTTGTGTGTGCACCTCGCGTTGGCGTTGGCGACTCGTCGGCGGCTGCCTGGACTGGCCCGAATGGGCGCGATCCTCTCCGTGACTGCCATGATCGTCGCCGTCGTCGGCATCGAGCGAGCCAGTCAACTGCGGTGGCGAGTCGACGATTTTCGCGCTCTCGGCGTGCCGCTGGTCGTTCCGGAGATCCCCGGCTTCGAACTGACGTACGCGTATCCTGGCCAGCCGGGCCATCCGGACCTCTTCCTCGAACTCTCCGAACGACCAGCCAGGCCGTACGGCCGCACGGTCACCGTACTCGTCCGGAGGACGGCAGGCGCTGGCTATCCGACCTCCGGGAGAGTCTCCTGCTGGGGGCGCGCGGACGACCGACTCGTGTCCAGTGACGGGAGCCTGGTCTATTGCTTGGCGGAGAATGGGTTTGAGATGCACATACGCTCTGACCCACAAATGCCGAGCCTCGCACCGCTGGCACCGCGGGTCACCCTTCGACGGGTACCGGCACAGCAACTTGCCGAACTGCCCGGAACCGACTGGCAGCGCTCAGTCGGTTGGACGACCGACTGAAATCGGCTGGAGGGTCGTCAGGCAGCAGCAGCGCGATCGAGCGGAACTGGACGCGGTCGTCGTGGTCGATGAGCGACACGGGTCAGGCTGCCGAACGACAATCGAGGGTTCATCACCACGGCCGGGCATGGCGGAACCGGACGGTTCGGCGCCGGCGAGGATGGGCACTCCCCGTAGCCGGCCGTCAATGCACGCGCGTATCGCGCTGGCGCCCCCGGTATTCGCCCAGGGCTCCTCGATGCACCGGCGGCTACGTCGACAGGGCGCGCACTCACTGGCCGACCCAGAAATGGCGCCCTTGCAACTCACTTCCATCCCGCAGAGCGTGCGCGGCGGCTGGCGGCGCGGCGGTCACGGAGCCTGGCAACGTAGGTTGGCGCGCACCATCCGAGCATGCCGAGTTGAGTGCGTTGCCTGAGGTCGATATAGGTGGCAGCTCGACTGAGCATGCATCGACGGCACCAGGCATGCTGGGCATTGTGAGCGACTTGTACATCCGCCTGATCCCGACGAACCCGGGCTGGCAGCCCACCCACGAGGCGGCCGTCGGCGCCGGTGCCTACGTGGCGAGCTTGTTCTCAGGCCCCGACGACTCTGTCGAGGAGGTGGAGTACAAGTTCTACGACCGGGTGACCCTGGTCGACGCCGGCGAGAATACCAGCCAGATCACATGCTCGCGCTGCGGTCGGGATATCGGTCTCGACTGGCTCGGCGACCTGGTCAGGGGAAATGGCAGCCCGAGCTTCGACCACCTGGACGTGACGGTGCCCTGCTGCGGTGCCGTCGTACCGCTGAACGGCCTGCACTACGACTGGCCCATCGGTTTCGCGCGGTTCGAGGTGAGCGCCATGAACCCGACCCGAGCGCAATACGAACTCGACACAGAGGAACTCGCCCGGGTAGGTGATTTGCTCGGCCACCCTGTAGCGCAGATCCTCGCTCACTATTGACTACCAAGGCCGAAGAGGCAACAGGTGCCTGCCGCCGGACGGCCCGATGAGCGGATGCGCGGATCTGCCGCCGTCCGTGCGCGCCCTGTCTCTGGAGGCGCTACCGGACGACTGCCATGTCCCTGGATCTGAAGCGTGAGCTGCGCTGTTCGACAACCTAGCGCCGGTCGGGAGCGAGCATCCTACTTCACCATCGGCACCGGCTGACCGGTCAAGATGCCATAACCGACACCAACGAGGATCATGACGCCGACCACAGCCAAGGCCGCGCCAATCAGCCGTTCCAGGAAGACGAAACGCGCCAGACGCTTCTCGTGCGGGCCACCCGATGACCAGCGCCACGGCGGAACTCGACGCAGCACGCGCGCCGTTGCCATCGACCGCCGCACGTGCCACGCCGTCACGCCACGGACGTTGGTAGCTAAGGCGAGGCCGACCAGAACCACGGCCAGGCTCATCGCGGCACCTGCCAGGAGACGCCACGTCTGCATCTGACTCCCTTCTGGCGCGGTCACCGGATCATAGTCGGCGATTCCTACGTCGCAGATGTACCGCCGGCATCATCGAACCCGTGCGCCTGACAAGCTCGTGCGGCGACAACTCGAGCCGGTAATCTGCGTGCCGGGCGGCTCTGAGCCACAGCGGACTGCTTGACATCCGCATCTGCCGCAGAGAACGCAGCCTGGTCGTTAACGCTGATGTCAGCGGAGGTCTCGACTCTTACTCGCCGGCTGAGTCCCAGACACGCTCGAAGACGTCTCGCGCAATGGTGTAGTTCTTCCAGACCGCGGTCCCGTCATCGAGGCTCACCTGCCCCAAACCCCCGTACCGGTCCTCCTCATGTCCAGGTCCATAGCGGAGAACCGGCCCGTTGTCGTAGACCTCGACCTGCCGAACAGGCCAGCCATCCTCACCGACCTCGAAGTACCAGACGGAGCGTCCCCAACCGTCAAACTCGTCGCCTCGTGACTCATCCCAGCGACGGCGGAGGAAGCGAGTTGGCACCGGCGGAAGTCTACGACGCACTCAACTGCCGCCGGTCGTGCGCGCCGGTGATGGCACCTCCGTCACCTTCGGTAGCTGCCGACCTGGACGTGGACAGCTGCGAGGATGTCTGGACGTGCCGATGCGCGGATGCCGCTGCGGACGATCGTCCACTGTGGTAGTCCGACCACCGTCGGTACGGTGACCGCGTGACGCTCGGGTAAGGCGCTCTTCACAATCCCAACTCAGGTCCGTTGCTGTCTGAAAGCGGATTCTCGCGGGGGCGAGACCTCACATCGCCTTGACTTCGCGTGGGCGAGACTGGGCGGCGCCTGCGATGTTCGGCTATATCGATGTGGGCACGGCGGACGGAGACGGGGTATGCCGGAGCGGGAGCTACGAGATCGAGGCGATCTCACGCAAGCCTTGCTGGACAACGCGACCTGGCCAGACAGCCTCGTCGCGGAGGCCGGCATCCCGGTGTACGACGTGCCGCTGGTGACGGTGGGCGGCGGCATCGGCTCGTTCGTACTGGTCGACTACCTGCGCATCGCGGGGGTACCGACCGCGGACATCCGGGTGCTGTCCACCATCGACAACCCGTGGCAGACATACGAGTACCTGACCCGCGTCTCGCAGATCCCCGGGCCGGAACGCATCCGGTCCGACTCGTCCTCACGGCCGGACAACATCTGGGGCTTTCCGTCGTACGCGTTGAGCGAGGCGTGGCGGGAGCGGACCCTCCGACCGCTGGTGCACGTGCTCGGTGAGCCGATCTTCGCGGACTACTGGACGCCGCGCGTGGCCGACGTGTTCAAGAGCATGGCCCGGGAGTCCGGGCGTATCGGGTACCCGACGATGCTCGTGAAAGGCGTCGTGCGGATGGTGCGGCGGCGGGCGGGCGGCGGCTACTTCACCGTGCTGACGCCACCGGTCGGCACCGGCCCGACCAAGCGGGTCGCCTACCGCTCGCGCTTCGTGCACCTGGCGGTCGGGTACCCCGGGCTACGGTTCCTGCCCGACCTACAGGAGTTCCGGGAGAAGTACGGTGACTTCACGCGCGTGGTCAACGCGTACGAGTCGCACGAGCACGTGTACGAGGCGCTGCGCACCAGGCCGGGCACCGTGATGGTGCGTGGCGGCGGCATCGTCGCGTCCCGGGTGCTGCAGCGGTTGATGGACGACCGCGAGCGGTTCGGGCTACAGACGAAGATCGTGCACATCTTCCGCACGTTCGTCACCGGCGCGCACGGGCCGCACCTGTGGTCGCGGCGCAAGGGCGGCGACGGCTGGGCGTACCAGGGATTCAACTATCCGAAGTCGGTGTGGGGCGGGCAGCTGAAGGCGAAGATGCGGCGGCTCGACGGCGCCGAGCGGGCGACCGAGTACAAGCGGATGGGCGGCACCAACACGCCTAAGCGCCGCCGCTGGCAGCAGCAGATGCGCGCCGGCCGCGAGGGCGGGTGGTACGAGGCGAGCCAGGGTCTCGTGGAACGGGTCGAGCCGGCCGCCGACGGCACGCTCGTCAGCCTGGTCACCGGCGACGCGGGCACGCGGAAGATCGGCGCCGACTACATCATCGACTGCACCGGCCTTGAGGCCGACATCGCCGAGCACCGCGTCCTCGCCGACCTGCTCGCGCACGGCGGCGCCGGCCGCAACCCGCTGGGCCGGTTGGAGGTCGAGCGCCACTTCGAGGTCAAGGGGACGGCCAGCGGCGACGGTGCCCTGTACGCCACCGGCGCGGCCACGCTCGGCGGGTACTTCCCGGGCGTGGACACGTTCCTCGGGCTGCAGATCGGTGCGCAGGAAATCACCGACGACCTCGCCCGCCGTGGCTTCGGCCGCCGCATCGGGTCGGTCCGCTCCACCACGCAGTGGGTGCGCTGGGCGTTCGGCCGGCCGGTCCGGGAGGGATGAGACGTGGTGCCCGTGCTGTCCGGCCGGATCCAGACCCGGCTGGTCCTCCTCCTGGTAGTGGGCTCGGTTGTCACCGCGGTCGTCACGCCCCTCGTGGGTGCCGACTACCGGACCACGTTCGCGGTGCTCGCCGCCGTGGCGGTGCTCGGGGTCGGCTGGGAGCTGCTGTACCACCTGCTCATGCAGTTCCGCTGGGAGAAGGACTGGCCGTCGCTCTTCGGCCTGCTGACGGCGGTGCCCGAGGGCCTGCTGCTCTGGCTGCTGCTCGACGCCGGCCTGCTGCCCACAGTGGACACCGTGCCGCTCGCCGCGTACGTCGTACACTTCGCCGCCGTGTGGCTGGCAGTCTGGCTCGTCGCGAACGGGCCGATGCGGGTGCCGTTCCTGCGCTGGCGCTTTCGCGGAGGGCGGCTGACATGAGGCAACCCGACCGCAACGCGCCCTTCGAGGCGGTCCTGCTCGTTCCCGGAGCGGCGGACGCGCCGACGGAGGTGGCACCGCGCAACGAGCCGACGCGGCTGCTTGTCGAGGGTGTGCACTGCGCCAACGGCCACTTCAACGACCCGGCCGTGCCGTACTGCCAGCTGTGTGGCATTTCGATGGCGCAGCGTACGCACGTCACCGTCCTCGGCCCGCGGCCGCCGCTCGGCGTGCTGCTTGTCGACGACGGCGCCACGTTCCGGCTGGACGCCGACTACGTGGTGGGGCGTGAGCCGCACCGCGACCCCGCGGTGGCGCACGGGGCGCGGCCGTTGCGCATCGCCGGGCCGGCGAGCGGCGTGTCGCGGCAGCACCTGCGGATGACGCTCGCCGGCTGGACCGTTCGCGCCGTCGACCTGGGATCGGCCAACGGCACGGTCGTCGAACCGCCCGGCGACCCGCACCCCTGGCGGCTCCAGCCGGGTGTACCGGTGGAGATCCGGCCCGGCACCCGGCTCGTGTTCGGGCTGCGCTGGCTGCGCTACGAGTCCCACCGAAACCCGTGAACATCCCAGGGGAGCAGATGCGCGGCATCGCCGACTACGAGTTCATCCGGCCGCTCGGCTCGGGCAACCACGGCCAGTACTTTCTCGCCCGCCGGCCGGCCCGACTGCCCGTCGAGGCCGCCGAGGTGGCGGTGAAGGTGCTGGCCGCCGAGTCGACCGAGGTGGCGTTCCGCCGGGCTACCCGCGAGCTGCGCGCGTTCGCGGCGGTACGTTCGCCGTACCTCGTCGCTCCGTACGACGCCGGGCAGCAGGACGGCATCTTCTACTACTCGACCGAGTACCTGCCGGGCGGTTCGCTGGCCGTGCCGGCCGCGCCTCTGGACCGGCCCGCCGCGCTGCGGGCGGTGGCACACGCCGCGCGGGCGGTCGCCGCGCTACACGCCGCCGGGGTCGTGCATCGGGACGTCAAGCCCGGCAACGTGCTCCTGCACGAGGGCGGCGCGCGACTGTCCGACCTCGGGCTGGCGCACGTCTTCGCCGAGGGCGTCACGATCACCGGCATGGGGGCGCTCGACTCGGTGGAGTACGTCGACCCCGCGCTGCTGCTGGGGGAGCGGCCGCAGCCGTCGCACGACGTCTGGTCGCTGGGCGTGCTGCTGCACCGCGTGGTGGCCGGCACCGGCATCTACGGCACGCTGCCGGAGGGCGATGGCCTGCTGGTGCTGCGCCGCGTGGTCTCCATGCCGCCCAAGCTGAGCGCGGAGCTGCCGGAGGCACTGGCTGCCCTGGTACGCGAATGCCTCGCGCCAGCCGCCGACCGGCCCGCCGCGCCGGCGCTGGCCGACCGCGTCGACCGGTTCGCGGAGGGTGCCTCATGAGCGCGCACGCCCTCGTCAGCTTTCTGCTCGCGGTCGCGGCGATCATCGTGCTGGCCCGGGCCTTCGGCTGGCTGGCCCGGCTCGTCGGCCAGCCACCCGTGATCGGCGAGCTCGTCGCCGGTGTCCTCATCGGACCGACGCTCTTCGGCACGGCGGTCAGCGACTGGCTGCTGCCCGCCGAGATCCGGCCCGTGATGTCCGGCCTGGCCAACCTCGGCCTGGTGCTGTTCATGTTCATCGTCGGCTACGAACTCGACCACGCCTCGCTGCGCGGCCGCGGTCGCACCGCCACCTCGGTGTCCATCGGGTCGATCGTGGCGCCGCTCGGGCTCGGCGTGCTGCTCGCCGGGTGGCTCGCCGGCCGGCACGACGTCTCCGACCCGCTGCCGTTCGCTCTCTTCATCGGCGCGGCGATGGCGGTCACGGCGTTCCCGGTGCTGGCCCGCATTCTCACCGACCGCGGCATGGTACGCACGCCCGTCGGCGGGCTCGCCCTCGCCAGCGCCGCCGTGGACGACGTCGTCGCGTGGTCGCTGCTCGCCGTCGTGGTCGCCGTCGCCGGGGCGGACGGCGCCAATCCGTGGCTGCCGCTGCTCTGCGTACCGTACACGCTGCTGATGCTGCTCGTGGTGCGGCCGCTGCTGGCCCGCGTCGACACGGCGCGGGCGCGTGCCGGGCGACTCACGCCCGACATCCTGGCCGTGGTGCTCGTGGGCCTGCTGCTGTCCAGCCTCGCCACCGAGTGGCTGGGACTGCACGCGATCTTCGGCGCGTTCCTCTTCGGCGCGGTCATGCCCCGGACGCGCGCCGGTGCGGCGGAGCCGAGCGGCGCGGACAAGCTCCGGGTCGAGACCCTCGAACGGCTCGAACAGGTCAGCGTGCTGCTCCTGCTGCCGGCGTTCTTCGTCCTTTCCGGGCTGCGGGTCGACCTCTCCACGCTCGGCGGGACGGGGCTGCTGGAACTCGCCGCGATCCTCGTCGTGGCGATCGGCGGCAAGTTCGCCGGGGCGTACGTGGCCGCCCGTCTGAACAAGGTGGCGACCCGCCCGGCCGGCGCGCTGGCCATCCTCATGAACACAAGAGGGCTCACCGAGATCGTGATCCTGACGGTCGGGCTGGAGCTGGGGATCATCGACGAACGCGTGTTCTCGATGATGGTGGTGATGGCGCTGGTCACCACCGTCATGGCCGGCCCGCTGCTCAGCCTCGTCTACCCACGACGGATGGTCGAGCGGGACGCACTGGCGGTGCAGCGGCCCGAGGTACCGCCGGCCGGCTACCGCGTGCTCGTCTCGCTGCCCGGGGGTCTGGCGCCCGCGCCGGCCCTTGTCGACCTCGCCGCCGACCTAGCCGAGCGGGGCGCCGCCGCTGCGGGACACAGCAGCGCAGAGGTGGTGCTGAGCCGGCTCGTGCCGTACCCGGCGCGGCCGCTTGACGTGGGCAGCGGCCTGTCGGAAGAACTGCTCGGCATGACCACCGCGATGGGGGAGCTGGCCGGCCTCGCCGACTCGGTACGGGCCCGCGGGCTCGGCGCGCCGGTGCTCGCCCGGTTCAGCCGCGACCCCGAGGCCGACCTCGCCGCCCAACTCGCGGCCGTCGAGCCCGACGTGCTGATTCGCGGCGGCGAGCCTGCGGTCGTCGTAGCACTGGGATCCGGCGCGGAGGCCGTGCGGCGCGAGGCGGCCGAGTTCGCGGCCAGTCGCGGGTTCGATGTCGTCATCGCGTCCGGAGAGCCAGCGGAGTCCCGGACGAGCGGGGTGACGGGCGGATGACCGGCGAGGAAGAGCGGCGGTCGGCGGCGCTGCAGCCCGGCGACCCACGGCGGCTCGGCCGGTACGAGCTGGTGGGGCGGCTCGGCCAGGGCGGCATGGGCACCGTCTATTTGGCCCGCGACGCCGGCCGACCGGTCGCCGTCAAGGTCATCCGGGCCGACGTCGCCGCGCACGAGGAGTTCCGGCGTCGCTTTCGCGGCGAGGTCGAGCGGGCGCGGCAGGTACCGCCGTTCTGCACGGCCGAGGTGCTCGACGCCGACCCCGACCACGACCCGCCCTACCTCGTGGTGGAGTACGTCGACGGCCCCAGCCTTTCCGACGTCGTGGCTGAGCGTGGCCCGCTCAGCCCGGCCAACCTGCACGCGCTCGCGATCGGCGTGGCGACCGCGCTGACCGTGATCCACGGTGCCGGCGTCATCCACCGGGACCTCAAGCCCAGCAACGTCCTGCTCGCGCCCGGCAGCCCGAAGGTGATCGACTTCGGCATCGCGCGCGCGGTCGAGGCGACGAGCCACCACACCCGCACCAACCAGATGCTCGGCACCGTCGGATACATGGCACCCGAGCGCTTCGGCTCCGACGCCGCCAGAGTGATCAGCCCGGCGGCGGACGTCTTTGCCTGGGGTGCGGTGCTCGCGTACGCCGGCACCGGCCGCCAACCGTTCGGTGTGGACACTCCACCGGTCGTGGCCGCACGCATCGTCACCCAACCACCCGACCTGGCCGGGCTGGTACCCCCGCTGCGCGACCTTGTCGAACGCGCCCTGGCCAAGGACCCGGCCGCCCGCCCCACGTCGCGCGAGCTGCTCGACATGTTGCTCGCCCCCGGCCAGGTACGCCCGCCCGCCGTCCAGGCCGCCCTGGCGGAGCAGCCCGCCCTGCTCGCCGCCGCAGCCGAGGCCAAGGCGGCCACGGAACACTTCGCCATCCGCCCCGCCGGCCATGACACCACCCGCCTGGCGGGCGGGACTCCGGGGGCCGCGCCCGCGCCACCGCCGCCGGCCCCGCCCGCGCGTACCGGCGGGCGCTGGGGAAGGGTCGCGAGCGTGGCGCTGGCGGTGGCGGTGCTTGTCACGTCGCTGACCGTCGCGGGCATCGCCAGCGGTGTGCTCCCATTCGGCGACGACGGCGACGGGTCGGATGGTGCGACCCCGACACCCACGGCGACCTCGCAGGCCACCACGGCGGCGACGAACTCGCCGCCCACCCCGCCGGCCACGAACTCGGCCCCGCCCACCCCGCCGGCCACGAACTCGGCCGCGCCCGGGCCGCCGGTCGTGCGCGACCCGCTGACCGCGCCCGGGCTGTGGAAGGTCCGCGAGGACGAAGCACAAGGCACCACCTGCACGTTCGACCGGGCGCTGGTGGTCGCCCGCGACAGCACCGGCCCGTACCGCTGCCCGGGCCCGACCGACGCCTACACCGACGTCTCCGCCGCCGTCGACGTACGGCTTGAGACACCGGGTAGCTGCGCGGCGCTGTGGTTCCGCTTCGCCGGCAATGCCGGCTACCTCGTGCGCGTCTGTGCCGACTCGGTCGAGCTCGCCACCCACGGCGTCGGCGACGGCGCGAGCGTGACGGTGCTGCGGACCATGGCCCTCGACGACCCGATCCCACCCGACACCACAACCCGCATCGCGGTTTCCGCCCGTCGCACCACCATCAGCATCGACCGCGACGGCCAACGCGTCGGCACCGTCGACGACGCCACCTTCACCCGGGGCCGCGTCGTACTGGGCACCTTCCCCGCCACCACCGAGGAGCAGCCACCGTTCCGAGTTGCCTTTACCAACGTCGAGATCCGCTCCCTCGGCGGGTAACGGCACATGGCCTTTCGGGACGGATTGATTCGTCCGCGTCAATCTTCTCTGGCCGCGAGCCTCGTCGCCATCCGGATCTGCCGCAATCAGAGCGCGTCGGTGCTGGCGCGCCCGTCGCTCTCGGTAGGCGTTGATCCTGGTACGCCGAGCCAGAGAGGTCCGGGCATGCCGAACTGCCTAGGTCTGGATCTGCCGACGGACCGCTGTGAACGCGAGTACGGTCTCGACTCTTCGGGCATGACTCAGGCGGAAGCGGAAAATTGGTGGGTTGCTCGGCGGGTACGCCGGAAGTACGACCAGCCGGCGACGGGAAGCGCCACCGTCCACGCCAGGAAGATGGGCAGGCCGACCAGCGCACCGGTGATCGTGAACGGATCAGCGGGGCTCGCCTCGGCGATGGCACGGGGAATCTTGAGGGGAAGGGTGAGTGCATAGCCGATCATCAGCGCGGAACCGAGCACGGTAGGCGTAAGCGGGATCCATGCCGGGACCCGGCGTCCACGTAGCAATGGCATCCAGCGTGGATAGACCAGTCCCCAGGGGCGTATGAGGCCCAGTGAGAGTATTCCGCCGAGAATGGCGAGCAGTGTCAGCCCGGCAAGGTAGAACCCTCCGGCGGGTATACCCAAGATGCCGTCCGGAAGACTTTCCGTGCCGTTGCTGCGGCCGTGGTACCAGGCGTCGAAGCTCTCCGGGTGAGCGAGGAAGGGTATGGCGAAGATCCAGGGTAGATGTAGGGGGACGAAGCCGAGGATGGGTGCCATCCAGCCGACCGTTCCAGCGATTCGCGCCCACCGGGGCGGGCCGGCAACGTCAATGTCGTCCGTGGACGTGAGTCTTCGCGTAGTCGGTTGTGAACTGCCTGAGGGATACTGACATGGTTCGGCGCTGGGAACATCGCGTGGGACGGGTTGATCGGTGAATCGACGAATCGACTGCCTCATGCGTACCGCACTGTAGACGTCCATCGGGCCCATCAGCCCCGATCGGGTGTCCATCTGCGGGCACGGCGGCCGGGTCAGCGCGAAGTACGACGCGGCGGCCACCAGCAGCCCAACACCCCAGAGCGTGTAGCCGCCCATCTCCAGCGCCAAGCGCAGGAACGGGCCGCCGAACTCACCGCGGATCCAGGCGGTCATCCCGGCGATGCCGAAGTATGCGGTCAGGCTCGCCCCCACGAACAGGCCAGGGCCGAGCACCAGCCATCGAGGCACCGCCCGACCGCGCAGTGGCCCCGACCAGGCCGGCCAGAGCCGGCCCCAGCGGTGCGCCAGGGCCAGCGGTAACAGCGTGCCGGCCAGGGTCATCAGCACCATGAACACCACGATCGCGGTCCACGATATGCCGTTCGCCCGGCTCGCCACGGACGGCCACCGCCCGGCGATCGTGTCGTTGAGCCACACGCTCATCCGGGCCACGAAACCGACGACGGCGAGGTAGGCGCCGGTGAAGGCCCAGACGGGCGCCTGCTCCGCCCGGCTTTCCGGTGACCTTCCGTGGGCGCGCCCGCAAGCCGCGCAAGGATGCGCGGCCAGCCGCCGCTCGCCTGCGGCGATGATCAGGCAGAGGGTTCCGCCGATGATGCCGCTGCCGGTCGCCAGCAGACTGGCGAGGCTGCCGGGTCGGGCGCCTTCGAACAGCAGTGATACCACGATCACCGGGAACAGGAACGAATACACGCACAAGGCAGCGCCCGCGACGGCGTTGAACCCGGCGAGCACGTAGCGGCCGGTGTCGCCCATCTCGCGGCGGGCGGTCACCGCGGCGCAGAGGCATCCGACCGCCGCGAGGACGCCGAGGACCACGGGAACCCATCCGCCGGGGAAGTACGATTCCCGGCCATTCAGAAAACGTGGCCCAGCGCTGGTAGCCCACGACATGTGGACCAAGGCGTATGCGATCTGCCACACCGCAGCGACAATCCGGACCTGCCTGTTGACCATCACGGCTCGGGCACCATGGTCGCGGGTCTCCGTATCGTTTCTCGCGGTCATCGCGAGTGACGGCGCAATGGCGTCAAGCGGTCCGTACCTCTTCATGCCGCTCACGGTAGGAACGAGCAGCGCCGGGCCACCTCCCCCTGAGGAGGGAGCGTCCTCCCCTGGGGGTGGTGATTCAGTGGCTGACCGGCCGGGAGGGCTGGATCGACCCGCTGCTGTGTCCGCAGGTACCAGCGCACCTTCTACGGCAACATCACGTGCACTCCTCTGCCGTCGGCCGACCGCGCCGAGGCCGAGGTCGACTGCGAGGGCGGTCCGTTCGCCTGGCGGGCCAGCGGGCCAGCGGGCCCGCTGGCTGGTGGCGGAGTGCGACTGGTCGAGGGGTCGCGGTGTCCGGCGCTGATGCAATGATCGTCAGGTCATCGTCGCGAGACGCCGGAGGGCAAAGATGGGCACGTGGGACGTCGGGCCGTTCGACAACGACACCGCAGCCGACTGGTGCGGGAATCTGCACGATGCCGCCGAGCACCAGCGGCTGCCCCTTGTACGGGCCACGTTGAGCGCCGTGGTGGGCAACACGGATACATACCTTTCCCGCCGGCTCGCGGACCGAGCGATCGCTGCGGTCGCCGTGGTCGCCTCGCAACTGCCGGGCGGGGAACCGCTGGTCACGCCATACGCGCCGGACTTCCTGCTGAAGGGCGGCACGCTCGACATTCCCGGCGACATCCCTCCTCTGGCTTTGCGTGCGCTGGCCCGAATCCTCGGTGCTGATTCGGAATGGCGAGACCTGTGGGTAGACGCCGGCACCCGCGCCGAGGCGATGGGGGCACTGCAGACAATTCGCGCGACGCTGGAGTTAACACATCCCGACAGGTTGCACCGGGCCGACGGCACCCTCTAGAAGCTCCCGTAGTCGTTTCAAGCTCCATGATCGAACGTACTGCTTTCGGCATGATCGGATGGTGCCGCGCCAACCTACGTTGCCGCGCTCTGTGAACAGTGCGCCGCCAGCCGCCGCGCATGCTCTGCGGCATAAGCGGATGCGCCACGCGCCTCTTGTCGGGCGGGCTAGGTTCGACTCAGGTCTGTTGGAGAAATTGCATGAGCTGCGCGGTGAGTTCGGCCGGCTGTTCCTCGAAGATCCAGTGGCCAGAGTCCTCGATAACGCCCCCAGTTACCGTCGTGGCGTACTGCGCGACCTGGGTAGGTACCGCCTCCCCGAGGCTGGCCCGGGCGCCGAGTGCGAGAACCGGCATGGTCAGCTTCGTCTTGCCGTACTCGGCGTTGTCGGCAACATCTTGGGGCAGTGCTCGGAAGTAGTCGAAGCTGGCCCGCAGGTGATCGTCGTCTTGTAGGTACCGGGCGTACTCGCGGACATCGTCATCGCCGATGCCGGTCTTCTGGACTTCCATCGAATCGGTGAACCGATCCACCCACAGGGCCTCGCGACCGTCCACGATCTGCTCCGGCAGGCCATTTGGGAGGCTGAAGAAGCCGAAGTTCCAGAAGCCGGGTCCCTTCGGGGTCAGTGACGGGACCTGGTACAGGCTCTGATCAGGGATAGGCGCTTCCGTGAGCACGAGATTGCGCACGTGATCGCGGTGAGCGGCGGCATACGCGTACGCGACCATGGTCCCAATGTCGTGCCCGACGATGCTGACGTCGTCATCAAGGCCGAGTTGGGTGAGCAGGCCGTACACGTCGCCGGCGAGGGTCTTCTTGTCGTAGCCTCCTGCCGGGGCGTCGCTGCCGCCGGCTCCCCGAAGGTCAGGCGCGATGACCGTGTGGTGCTTGGCAAGCTCCGGCAGAACCTTGCGCCACATGTACCACGTCTGGGGATAGCCGTGCAGCAGGACCAGGGTGCTGCCCCGGCCGCCCCGAACGTAGTTGATCGTGACGTCGCCGACCCGCGCCGTCTGCTCCGTGAAGGAATCCGGAATCCGCCCGCCGCCCATTGTCACTCCCTCTGATGACACACGCGGTCCGTGGGCTACCCAACCCCGGGACTCGTACACCTTCCAAGCGCCGGTGTACACCAGCATGGTCCGACCTGACCGGCTGGGCAACGCGATGCCCCGGAAGCGGCGTGGCGGGGCCGCGCGGAACGGGCAGCCGCCCTCTCATCGGCTATGCCCGTACGTCGGCGAGCGGTGCCTGGCCGGCACCTTCGGTGACAAGCGCAGCGCGGTAGAAGCGGACGGCTGACCCTGCGGCCAGGAAGGGCTGGATTAGGAACCATGAGGGCGACGTAGCCGATCAGCACCGGGTCAGCGAAGCTCCCGAGGGACCTCGCTATTTGATGGAGGTTCACCCTGGACGCATGCAGACTCCACGGCATGCGTACCTCGGATGCGGACCTGGCCGTGCAGTGGCTTGCCGGGGCGGGGATAACATCGGTCGGCCCCGGTCGCTGGCTGGACAGCGAACCGCCCGGCGGCAAGGGCTGTCGGGCGACGACGCCCGAGGAGGCCACCGCCGCCCTGCATGACCGAGATGTCGAACGACGGCGTCGCTTTCGCCTGCGCGTACACGATGGTCTCCGACGACGAATCGGACCCGATACGGCGTGTTTAAACTGCGATGGGCCTGCTGGATCTGACCGGCGAGTTCGAGGTGATGACCCATTTGAACGCATACGTCGTCGACCATGACGATCCGACGGTTGTCGACGCTTCTGGGCCGGCTGCCGTACCCCATGGTTCGTCCCAGACCGGCGCTCCGCGCGTGCCAAGCCGGTCGCCGACCGGCTTGAGCTTGTCGTCAGCGCTTAGGAAACATGTTCGGTCAGGCTGACGGCGGTGAGCCGCTCGGATTCGGTCCAGAGCCGGGCGTTGGCGGCATCGTCGAGGGCACGGCGGGTCGGGCGGACCTTCGTCGTCGGGCCGACCAGGCCGAACCGGCGGGACGGGCCGAAGTAATCGCCGGCGGCGACGTCCAGGGCGGTCGCCGCGTACAGCAGCGGCTCGGCGCCCTGTTCGACGTCCTGGGACGGGAGAATGTCGAAGCGCGACACCCAGGAGCGGGTGGTCTTGTCGCGGCCGAGGCTGGCCCCGGCGGTCTGCAGGTTGGTCCGCGTGTAGCCGGGGTGGGCGCCGGTGCTGAGGACCTTCCAGCCGCGCTCGGCCGCAATCGTCGCGAGCTGCCGGGTGAACATCAGGTCGGCCAGCTTCGACTGGGCGTAGGACAGCATGGGGCTGTAGCGGCGGCGTTGCCACTGTAGGTCGTCGAAGTGGATGCGGCCGAAGTTGGCTGTGCCGCTGCTCATCGTCGCCACTCTCGGCTGGTCGGCTGCGAGCAGGAGCGGCAGCAGGCGCAGGGTCAGGGCGAACGGGCCGAGGTAGTTGCTGCCCAGTTGCAGCTCGAAGCCGTCGGCGGTGGTCATCCGCTGCGGCGGGGCCATCACGCCGGCGTTGTTCACCAGCAGGTCCAGCGGGGTGCCGTCGGCGATGAGGCCGTCGGCGAACTCGTGCACGGATGCGAGGTCGGCGAGGTCGATGCGGCGGACTTCGAGCGTTGCCGAAGGGTGGCGCGCCAGGATGTCTGCCTTGGCCTGCTCGCCCTTGGCGGGCGTGCGCACCGCGAGGACGACATGCGCGCCGGCCTCGGCGAGGCGACGGGCCGTCTCCTTACCGGTGCCGCTGTTCGCGCCGGTCACCACGGCGAACTTCCCGGACTGGTCGGGCACGGAGTACATCGCAACTCCCTAAAGACTGTCGGTCTGTTATCGCCTCGACGCTAACAGACCGACAGTCTCTACGGCAAGAGACCGTCGGTCTGTAGACTCGGCGCATGACGTCCTTCAGGCGGGCCCGGAGCGAGGAGCAGCGCGCCGAGCGGCGGCGGGACATCCTCGAGACCGCCGCCGCGATGCTGGACGAACTGCCGGTGGCGAAGATCAGTCTCAACGAGCTGAGCCGCCGCGTGTGCCTGGCGAAGTCGAACGTGCTGCGCTACTTCGAATCCCGCGAGGCCGTGCTGCTCGAACTGCTCGACGCGAAGATCCGCGAATGGCTGGGGCAGCTGGGCGCCGAGCTCGACAACGGCATCGACGCAGCCGCGACGGCACAGCAGCGAGCTGATCGGCTCGCCGCGGTGCTCTCGGCGTCATGCGCCGCGCGGCCGGTGCTGTGCGACCTGATGGGCAACCAGGCCGCGGTGCTGGAACACAACATCTCGACGCGGGTCGCAGCCGACTACAAGCGGGCCGCCATCGAGCACGTGCAGGTCCTCGCACGGCATATGCGCACCTACGTGCCCGAGTTCGGCGAACACGACGCGGAGCGCTTCGCCGCCGCCACGATGTTGCTGGTCGGCGCGACCTGGACGCATTCCCGCCCCGCGCCCGCGATGAGGATGGTGTACGAGGAGCATCCGGAGCTGGCGGTACTGCGGATCGAATTCGCTGACGTCCTGCGTCAGCTACTCGAAGTGCTCGCCTCCGGCCTGCTGAGCCGGCAGGGCCCGTCGACTATTCGATGACGAGCGTCGTGGCGGCACTGTCGAGCTGAGTCATCAGGCCGTCATCCACGCGGCGCCGTACGCCGAGCCGTGCACTGGGAGGTCGGTACGCCGACGAGCGCAGGGCGGCGACGGCGCACCCATTCCAGCCAACCCTGCTACATGGGCAGCAGCGACTCTCCCTCAACACACCCCGGCACCGGCCCCACCTGCCAGACCCCGCGCGGCGCAAGCCTGCCCCTCGTGCCTGAGCCCTACCGTCTGACGCGGATTCGGACAGTCAAGTAGCGCGGGGGACTCAGCCGGCATTTCTCCGGGTCCTGCCTGGTCGCCGCATTGCGGAGGTCCCTTCCCGCCGCTACGTTCGCTGTTCGAACGTGAGTACGAGTCGCTTCCCCTGTTCGCTGACAGAAGGACCGGCTCGCGTG
Organism: Plantactinospora endophytica; assembly: GCF_016862915.1. Taxonomy (GTDB): domain Bacteria; phylum Actinomycetota; class Actinomycetes; order Mycobacteriales; family Micromonosporaceae; genus Plantactinospora; species Plantactinospora endophytica. The sequence goes on from NZ_BONW01000013.1 coordinate 17,056, forward strand.
GGGGAGATGCTGTGGGGGAAGCGGCCAGAACAGGACGATGGCGCACCGGATCAGCCGACCATGACGAGGTCGAGCGGATCCTGGTGGAGGTGTCGGCCGGCCGTGCACGGCGGGCCGCGCCTGGCGCGGCGGTCCGCCGTGCGGGCAACCCGGCAGTCGCGGACCGGTCCGCCGCATGAGGGTCAGACCCGGCGGCAGGTGAATCGGCCGGATGTGAGCGCCGGCATGAGCCGATGCCGTGTGCCGGTTGTGGTGCGCTGATCATTCGAACAGCTTGTCCGGAGTGATCGGAAGGTCGCGGATCCGCTTGCCCGTCGCGTTGCAGACCGCGTTGACCACGGCAGCGGCGGATCCGATAGTGCCGAGTTCGCCGAGGCCACGGGCCCCCACCGGGCTCACGTTGGGATCCGGATGGTCAAGAAACACCACGTCGATGTCGGGGACGTCGGTGTTGACGGGAATCAGGTAGTCGGCGAGGTTGGCGTTGTCGATCCGCCCGGTGCTCGCCTCGACGTGGCCGCCCTCGAACAGTGCCGGACCGATCCCGAAGATGACGCCGCCGGTGATCTGGTTGCGGGCGGTCTTCTCGTTGAGGATGGTGCCGGCGTCCACCACGGTCGTCATCCGGGACAGCAGCGCCTCGCCGGTGAAGCGGTTCACCCGGACCTCGCAGAAGTGCGCCGCGTACGAACCGAACACGTACTCCGTGCTCTCCTTTACCTCGTTGGTGGTGGTCGCGCCGTGTTCCCTGGTCCGGGTCGTGGTCAGCAGTTCACCGAACCCGATCGTCGTCCCGCCGCCGCTCAGTTTTCCGTCCCGGTAGCGCACCTGCTCCACGCTCAGCCCGCGCAACGGTGAGCGCCGGTGGGTGACCCCGTGCTGGATCAGCGCCGCGATGGCGTTGTCGGCCGCGTCCCGCACCGCCGGCATGACGGTGGCGGTCGCGGCGGACCCGATGGCCCCGTACGGGGCGCTTCCGGGGCCGACCGGCAGCCGGGAGTCGCCGATCGAGGGCCTGATCCGGTCGACCGGGATGCCCAGGCTCTCGGCGCCCATCATGGCCAGGATGGTCCACATCCCGGTGCCCAGGTCAGCCGTTGCGGTGGCGACGGCGGCCGTGCCGTCGGCCCGGAACAGCACCCGGACCGTGGTGGCGGCCCGCCCTGCGGCGAGGACGGCGCTGGCCATGCCCATTCCGACCAGCCAGTCCCCGTCGCTGACCGAGCGGGGGGCGGCGCGGCGGCGGGACCAGCCGAACCGCGCGGCCCCGACCCGATAGCACTCGTCCAGATGCTTGCTGGAGTAGGGCAGCCCCGTTTGCAGGCTGGTCCTGAGGTAGTTCTTCAGGCGCAGGTCGATCGGGTCCATCTGGAGCCGGATCGCCAGCTCGTCCATGGCGCACTCCAGTGCGAAGGAGCCGGTCTCGTCGCCGGGCGCCCGCAGAATCGTCGGCGTCGGGAGGTTCATGCCGGGTGGGCACAGCAACCGGAGCTGGAGGTTGGGGGTGGCGTAGAAGCTCAGTGTCGTACGGACGCCCGGGTCCTCGACCAGGGCTTCGGTGAAGGAGTGGTGCTTGATGGCGTTGAGCGTGCCGTCCTCGCGCGCGCCCAGGGTCATCGTCTGCACCACTGCGGACCGGTGCCCGGTCACGGTGTAGAGCTGCTCGCGAGTGGTCACGATCTTGACCGGCCGGCCGAGGCTTCGGGCCGCCGCCGCGGCGAGCAGCGTAGGCGCCCAGGTGAACGCCTTCCCGCCGAAACCACCGCCCACGTGCGGGCTCACCACGTGGACCTTTGTCTTGTCGACGGCGAGCGCCACGGCGAGTTCCTCGGCGTGCGCCGCCGGCCCCTGCGTCCCGCTGTAGATGGTCAGCTCGTCGCCCTTCCACACGGCCACGGCCGAGTGCGGTTCCATCGCGTTGTGGTGCCGGGGCGGATGGCGGTAGGTGGTTGCCTGGGTGACCTGGCTCGCGGCCAGGGCGTCGTCGATGGAGGCAACTCCGATGTCGACCGGCACCCCGAGCGGCAGGCCCACGAAGGGCGGTTGTTCCCCCCTGTCCAGGTTCTCCTCGAACGAGGAGTTCGGCGGCAGTTCGCGGTAGGCCACCCGGATCAGCGCGGCCGCGTCCCGCGCCTGTTCGAAGGTGTCCGCGACGACCACGCCGATGATCTGCCCGTGGTAGCGCACCTCGTGGTCGCTCAGCGGGCGCCTCCGCTCGCCGAGGACGTTGGGCAGGAAGGGCGGCTCGCCGTGCAGCGGCAGCCGATTGTCGGGGGTGTAGATCGCGATCACCCCACCGGACTGCTCGGCGGCACCGAGGTCCATCGACAGCACCATGCCGTTGGCGATCGTGCTGGTCAGCAGATAGCCGTGGCAGAGGTCAGGTGGGTTGTTGTCGGCGGCGTACCGGGCCTGGCCGGTGACCTTCACCGGGCCGTCGACGCGGTTCACCGGATTGCCGAGTAGAGACCTGGCCATGGTCAGTCCTCCAGTCCGGTGAGGGCGCGGACGATGGTGCGGCGCAGCAGTGCGGGCTTGAAGCGGTTGTGTGCCAGTGGTCGGGCGCCGTCGGCCGCGTGCGCCACGGCCGACTCGAAGGTGTCCAGCCGCATCGGCCGGCCGGTGAGGGCCCGCTCGACGGCGGGCAGCCGCCATGGCTTGGTGCCGACGCCGCCGGCCGCGACCCGCGCGTTGCGGATCATCCCGCCCCGTACGTCGAGGGCCACGGCCGCGGAGGTGAGCGCGAACTCGTACGACTGCCGGTCGCGGACCTTTACGTACGTCGACCGTCGGGCCCAGTCGAGCGCGGGGATCGACACCTCGGTGAGGAGTTCGCCCGGATGGAGCTGGTTCTCCAGGTGCGGCGTGTTCTCCGGTAGCCGGTAGATGTCATCGAGCCGGACGATCCGCTCTCCGGTCCGGTTCCGGAGCAGCACCGAGGCGTCGAGCGCGACCAGCGCCACGGCCAGGTCGCTCGGGTGGGTGGCTACGCAGTCGTTGCTGGTCCCCAGGATCGCGTGTGCCCGGTTGTGGCCGTCCCGGGCCGGGCAACCGGTGCCGGGTGCCCGCTTGTTGCAGGGTGTGTCCGGGTCGCGGAAATAGCCGCACCGGGTCCGCTGCAACAGGTTGCCCCCGATGCTGGCCATGTTTCGCACCTGTGGCGACGCGCTGCGCAGCAACGCCTCGGCGACCACCGGGTAGCGGGCCCGGACCATCGGGTGGTCTGCGACGTCGCTCATCCGTTCGAGGGCGCCGACGGACAGTCGGGCGCCTTCGAGCCGGATGCCGCGCATCGGCAACCGGTTGATGTCCAGCACCCGGGTGGGCGTCATGGCGTCGAGCTTCATGAGGTCGACGAGGGTGGTCCCGCCGGCCAGGTACGCGGAGCCGTCCCCGGCCTGGGCCACCGCGTCGGCCACGGTCGCCGGGGTGTCGAAGGTGAAGGCTCGCATCAGTTCGATCCGCCCCTCGGGCCGACGGCCTTGACCGCGTCGACAATGGTCGGGTACGCGCCGCACCGGCACAGGTTGCCGGACATGAACTCCCGGATCTCATCGTCGGAACCCGCGTGCCCCTCCCGGAGCAGCGCCACCGCCGACATGATCTGCCCCGGCGTGCAGAATCCGCACTGGAAACCGTCGTGGTCGATGAACGCCTGTTGCATCGGGTGCAGGTCGCCTCCCGGGGCGAGCCCTTCGATTGTGGTGACCGCCCTGTCCCGCAGGCTGGCGGCGAGGGTCAGGCAGGCCAGGACCCGCCGCCCGTCGACGTGCACGGTGCACGCGCCGCACTGGCCCCGGTCGCAGCCCTTCTTTGTACCGGTCAGGTGGAGCCGTTCCCGGAGCGTGTCCAGCAGCGTCGTCCGCGGATCGAGGCGGAGTTGGTGCGGGCGTCCGTTCACCCGCAGGGTGACGTCGACCAGGTTGTTGGCCGGCGGTGCGGGCCCGGCGGCGGCCGCCGGGCCGGCCGGCCAGACCCCAACCGCGACGGTGGCCGCCGACATGGCGGCGGAGCGCGCCAGGAAGTCGCGGCGGGACAGGTCTGACCGGTCGGGTTCGGGAACGTGGGCCATGGAGAGTTCTCCGTTCTTTCGTTGGGGTTGCCGGTCTTCTCGTTCGACGGTTACCGGTATCGGGCTCGAACGTTGGGTCGTCCGCTACACCGACATGGATGCCAGCTGGGGCTGGTTTGGCTCCTGGTCCCGGTCCCGCAGCGCCGCCCGGCGGGTGAGCCGCTCGCCTTCGACGTCCACGTTCGGCAGGCTCCGGTCGAGCCACCGCGGCAGCCACCAGGCGCGGCGACCGAGCAGTGTCATCGCGGCGGGGACGATCGTCATCCGTACGACGAACGCGTCGAATACCACGGCGGCGGCCAGTGCGAACCCGATCGACTTGACCAACGGGTCGGGTGAAAGCAGGAATCCGGAGAAGACGGCGACCATGATGACCGCGGCGGCGGTGACGACCCGGGCCCCGTGCGCGAATCCGGCGACGACGGCCTGGGTGGGTGCGGCGCCGTGCACGTGCTCCTCACGCATCCGGCTGACCAGGAAGACCTGGTAGTCCATGGCCAGCCCGAACACCAGGCCGACCATCAGGGTCGGCAGCATGCTCATGATGGGTCCGGGTTCGTCCACGCCGAACACCTCGGCGAGCCATCCCCACTGGAAGATCGCGACGCCCGCGCCGAACGTGGCGGCGACGCTGAGCAGGAAGCCCAGGGTGGCCTTCAGCGGCACCAGGATCGACCGGAACACGATCGTGAGCAGGACGAACGCCAGACCCACCACGACCGCCAGGTACGGCAGCAGGGCGTCGCCGAGCTTGTCGGACATGTCGATGTCGATGGCGGTCTGCCCGGTCACCGCGACGTCCGGGCCGGTGGCGGCGCGGATCGTGGCGACGAGTTCCTCGGTGGCCTGGCTACTCGGCCCACTCGTCGGTATCACGGTCAGCACCGCGGCGTCGCCGGTCCGGTTGACGGTGGGCGGGGTGACCGACGCGACGCCCGGCAGTCGCCGGATGGTGTCCGCGGTCCGCCCCGCCGCGGTCTCGGCGCCGTCCGGCGCGTCGACGGCCACCACGAGCGGCCCGTTGAACCCGGCGCCGAAGCCCTCGCTGAGCAGGTCGTAGGCCTTGCGCTGAGTGGTGTCCGAGGCTGCGGCTCCGTCGTCGGGCAGGCCGAGGCGCAGATCCAGGGCCGGAATGGCGAGTACCGCGAGACCGGCGACCGCGAGAAGCAGGATCGGCACCGGGCGGCGGGCGACGAGCCGGGCCCAGCGCGGCCCGAGGGCGCGCTCCGGGTTGACGACGCGGCGTCCCGTCGACACCCGGCGACCGGCGAAGCCGAGCAGGGCCGGCAGCAGCGTCAATGCGATCAGTACGGCCATCACCACGGTGCCGGCGGCGGCCAGTCCCATCTCGGTCAGGATCGGAATCCCCACCACCGACAGGCCGACCAGCGCGATCACGACGGTCAGGCCGGCGAACACCACGGCCGACCCGGCGGTGCCCACCGCGCGGCCGGCCGCCTCCGCGCGGTCCGGGGTGTTGGCCAGTTCGTGGCGGTAGCGAAAGACGATGAACAGCGCGTAGTCGATCGCCACGGCCAGCCCGAGCATGATCGCCATCATCGGGGTGGCCTCGCTGAGGTCGACGAACCCGGTCATCGCGGTGATCGCGGCAATGCTGATCGCGATGCCGAGGATGGCGGTCAGCAGCGGCAGGCCGGCGGCGACCAGCGACCCGAACGTGACGACCAGGACCACCGCAGCGACCGCGATGCCGACGATCTCGGCAAGGTGCTGCCCCGACGACTCCTCGGCGGCGTCGCCGCCCATCTCGACGGTCAGCCCGGCGTCGCGCCCGGTGGTCGCCGCCGCGGCCAGCGCGGCACGAGCCTCGGCGGTGAGGTCCAGGGCCTCGACCCGGTATTGAACCTGGGCGAAGGCGACCGTACCGGTCGGATTGACCGTTCCGCCGGCGAACGGATCGGAGACGCCTGCCACCTGGGGGCCGGCCCGCAGCGCGGCCACCACTCGGTCCGCCGCCGCCCGGTTCGCCGGGTCGGTCAACGTCTGCCCCAGCGGGGCGGCGATGACCACCCGCGCGGAAGCGCCGCCGGCAGCGGCATCCGGGAAGCGCTCGGCCAGCAGGTCCATCGCTCGTTGCGCTTCGGTGCCCGGAACGGAGAACGCGTTCGAGGTAGGCCCGGAGATGGTCGCGGCGCCGAGGCCGGTGAGTGCCAGCAAGCCCAGCCACAGCACGGCGACCAGCCCACGGCGGCGGAATGCGAACCGCCCGAGCCGGCAGAGGTATTCGGCCACGAGGAAAACTCCTGTCACGGGATCGAGCCGGGAACCGAAATCGAGACTGCATGTCGTTGGTTGAGACATGACTGTCTCAAGATGGGTCATGCTTGTCAAGACGCTGCGCGCGACCGTACGATGTCACTGATGACCAGAAGCCCAGCTCTCCGCGACCACATCGCGGCCGGCATCCTGAGCAGCGCCGCTGCGGTCCTCGGCGAGCGCGGCGAGGCGGCCAGCATGGCCGACATCGCGGAGGCCGCTGGCGTGTCCCGCGCCACCCTCTACCGCTACTTCCCCAACCGGGATGCGCTGCTCGACGCCCTCACCGACGCGGCGTTCACCGACCTGTCCGAGAAGATCGCGGATGCCAAACTGGACACGGTCCCCGTCGAGGAGGCGATCGCCCGGCTGACCCGCGCGATGATCGCCGCGACCAGCAAATACCGGGCGCTCGGGCTGCTGGAGAAGAGTCCGGAGCAGCACGCCCAGGCGAAGTCGCGACTTGTCGACCCGTTCTACGCCCTATTCCAGCGGGGGATCAACGACGGCACCCTCCGTACCGACCTGCCCGCCCACACGCTGATCGCGGCCTACCAGGGACTCTTCCAGGGCGCTGCCAGCCAGGTGAACCAGGGCCGGCTCGGCGTCGAGGAGGCGAGCGCCGCGATCACCACGATCTTCCTCGACGGGGCGCTCGGCCGGCAGAAGCACCGATAGCGCCACGGCAGCGGCTCCAGCTCGGACTTCCAGAGCATGGCCCACATCCCCGGCCTCGGCATCAGCGGCCGCCTCCGGCTGATGTTCGTTGTTGGGCAGCCGACTGGAGCATCGGCACCGCGATCGCGGGCGGCGGCGGCGAGACTTCGACAAGCCGACACCGCTTGCCGAGGACAGCAACCCGGAGACGCAAGCCCGCTACCCCGTCGCTGAGGGCAGCACTCTTCCGTCCTCCGAGAGTTCTTCCACAACCTGTGGATTCTTCGCTCTGACGCGGCCCCAGAGCGACTTCATCATGCCGTTGTTCCGGGTCGTCAACTACACCTCGTCGCCACGATCCGCGCCACCGCCGGCCCGGACGTCGCGGTGACCGGGCCCAGCGCAGCCCGAGGGCGTGCTCCGGGTTGACGACGCGCGCAGCGGCGCAGCAGCACCGGATCGTGAGTCGGCGCCTTTCCTGACATTCGCAGGCTCTACGTCGTCCGAATCAGTGAGCGACCAACAGGCGCGAGCGGGGGACCCGGCCATGGCATGCAAAGTGACGGAGAGGTCCGATGACGACGACCAATGATCCAACCAGGCGGTCTACCAGCGGCTCCGCGACGCGATCAACGGCCGTGATTTCGGCTTGATCGCCGCCGTGAGCAGCAGCAACCCGAGAACGCAATGACCCTGGGTGATCGATGCTAGCGAACACAACATCGAGATCAGTAGTTGTTCCGCAGGGGTGACCACGCAGGCATAGCGTGCTCTCCACGCCGACGAGACCCCCGGGGGCTGCGTCCCACGGCGTGCGGACGCGGCCCCCGCGCCACAGCATCGAGTCCACGTCCACGAACATCAACGTCCCGCCGCCGGGACATCAGCCCGGCGATGACCACGCCGATCAGTGAGAAGGCAGCGGTCAGCCCGCCGAACCCGCTGACCGGGAGCGGGCTACGAAGAGCAGACATTCGACCCGGTGTACGACCAGGCGGTTTCCCGGCAATAATGGATGAACGGGACAATATGTTCTTGACGTTGACACTGTGACAAGGTCTTCACTGGGTGCAGGAGGTGGTCCCCGTCAACGTCACACACAGGAATTCACCGGACATCCGCCTGCTCGACGCGTTGAGCGCCGGAAACCCGTCGACGCGACTGCAGGCTGCTCTGGCCGTTGGCACGCACGCCGACCCCGGCCACGTCGAGGCGCTCGTGGCACGGTGCGCAATCGAGCCGAGCTTCTTCGTACGCGACATGCTCACCTGGGCGTTGACCCGCCTCCCGTCGGAAATCACGGTGCCCCGACTCCGCGCGGAGCTCCGTTCCGAACGTGCTCAGGCCCGAAGCCAGGCGTTGCATACGCTGTCCAAGATCGGTGACAGCGGTGCGTACCCCGCGATCACGCGGTCGTTGCTGCACGACGCCGACGACGAGGTTGCGCGAAGCGCTTGGCGGGCCGCCGTGGTCCTGGTGCCCGACGGCGAACAGACAGCGCTGGCCGCGGAGTTGGCCGCGCAACTCGGTCGTGGTGATCGGAATGTAAGGCTGAGTCTCAGCCGGGCACTCGTCGCGCTCGGGGACGTGATCGAGCCGGCCCTGCGGGCGGGAAGGGCGAGCGACGACCCGACGGTGAGTGCACATGCCCGCGCCACGGAACTGCTCCTGCACGACCCGGATATCGAGTTCGACGCAGCCGTCGACGAGGCGAAACGGATCGTCGCGCTCGGCCCGGAGCGGGTCGAGGGAACCGGGTGCTGATCGGCGAGGTGGCACGCCGCTCAGGGGTGAGCACCCGCATGCTCAGGCACTACGACTCCCTTGGGCTGGTACGACCAACGGGTCGCACCCTGGGCGGCTACCGCGAATACTCGGCCGAGGACATTCGCCGGATCTTCCAGATCGAGAGTCTGCGGTCCCTGGGACTGTCGCTGCGACAAATCGCACGTGCGCTGGAGGATCCTGCCTTCGCGCCGTCCGCACTCGTCGGGGCCCTCATCCGACGGACCGAAGACCGGCTGAAGCGGGAGCAGGAGCTACTCGAGCGACTCCGTACGGTCGACGCCTCGGCGCCCTCCGGCTGGCAGGACGTCCTACGCATCGTCGCGCTCCTGCACGGGCTCAACTCGCCGAGTGCCGCGCGCCGACAGCAGGCCGTCCTGGCCCCGGCCGAGGACGTGCCGCTTCCCGTCGAAGTGCTGGCCAAGGCGGTCCTCGCCGAAGCTGATCCGAACGTCGCCGGCGCCCTACGGTGGGCCCTCGCGCGGGCAGGCGGTGACGGGGTGGCGAGCGTGGCGTCCGGGCTGTACTCCGAGGACGTCGACATCCGGCGGCGTGCGGTGCTGGCAATCGCCGAGCTGCCCGGTGTCGAGGCGACCGCATTGCTCGCGGACGCGCTCGGGGACTCGGACCCGACGGTGCGCAGGCAGGCTGCTCTGTCATCAGGTGCGCGTGGCGTGATCGCAGCCGTGCCGACACTCGTCGATATGGTGGTCGGAGGCACGAACGACGTCGAGGCGGCCGAGGTCCTGGGGTCTTTGTCACGCGACCCCGGGTACGCGGACCGGGTCATGACTGCACTGGTCGACGAACTCGCCGCCCACCCTGCGAACGCCACGGTGCGGATCCGCCTGACCCAGGCGCTCGCCGAGATGCCGGCGACCATCACGCACGGCATCCTGCGGCAGTTGACTCACGACGATGATCGGACTGTCGCCCTTATCGCCTCGGCCCTCGTGGCAGTGCTCGAAGAGCGTTCCGACGGCTGACGGTCCTGCGAGGAGGATCAAGCCTCAGCGCCAGGTCACGTTCCCGGGGCGGGCCATACGCCGAGCGGGTCGTCGGGCGGCTGTACCGAGGCGGAACTAGCGGTATCACATGGCGACCGAGGCCGTATTGGACGTATCTGCCCTGGTCACCTACTGGTCGGCAGATGACCGAGCGACGTGCGGTCCTCAGCGGCTCGACCTTCGAGGAGCAGATCGGCTATGCCCGTGCCGTAGTCGACGGCGACTGGGTACAGGTGCCGGGGGCGACCGGTTTCGACTGCACCACCATGACGATCTCCGACGACGTGGTCGAGCAGGCCGAGCAGTGCGTGGGCTGTCTTATGTGGAATTCGGCCTCCGAGCTCGGGTTGGCCGCTCGGGCGGCAGAGATGATCTCACCAGTTGCCGGAGCGATCGTCGCTCCCCACCTCGCGTTCACGGTAGGTGTCGTACCCATCGCCTAGGTTCTGTCTGGTGGATCTTGGTTCTCGCTCGTCGGAACCGTTGTGCACGGGTGAAAGGGGTAGTGCCATCAGCGGCATCGGAGCGGACTCGGGCGGATCCGAGCGGAGCATCGGCGTCGACGCCGTACGGGCGGGCGACGAACTGGCGTTCACCGAGCTCAGCGAGCGCTACCGACGCGAGTTGCAGGTTCACTGCTATCGGATGCTCGGTTCGTTCGACGACTCGGAGGACCTGGTCCAGGAGACGTTCCTGCGCGCGTGGCGCGGGCGGGAGAGCTTCCAGGGGCGCTCCACCTTCCGGGCCTGGCTGTACCGGATCGCCACGAACGCCTGTCTGGACTTCCTCGACCGCCACCCCCGCCAGCCGCGCCAACCGTTCGCCCCGGTCGGCGGCGACCTCGCCGTCGCTGCCCGTACGCCGTTGCCGCAGGTCGAAGTGGCCTGGTTGCAGCCGTACCCGGACCGGCTGCTCGAACCGGTCGCCCCGTCCGAGGGCCAGCCGGAGGCGGCGGTCGTCGCCAAGGAGACGATCGAACTGGCCTTCCTCGCCGCCATCCAGCACCTGCCGCCCAAACAGCGGGCGGTCCTGATCATGCGGGACGTGCTCGGCTGGTCGGCCAACGACACCGCGGCGTTGCTGGACGGCACCGTCGCGGCGGTCAACAGCGCGTTGCAACGGGCTCGGGCCACGCTCAAGCTCCACCTGCCGGAGCGGCGGATCGACTGGACGCCGGCCACCGATCCGAGCGAGGAGGAACGGGCGGTGTTGCGGCGTTACGTCGAGGCGACCGAGCGGGCCGATCTGGCCGGGCTGGCGGCGCTGCTGCGGGAGGACGCCCGCTTCACGATGCCGCCCACGCCGGCCTGGTTCACGGGACGGACGGCCATTATGGAGATCTGGGCGCCGATGTTGCTCGGTCCCGAGGCATGGCCGGACTGGCGGCACGTGTTCACCGAGGCCAACCGGCAGCCGGCGGTCGCCGGCTACGTACGCCGGCCGGGAGAATCCGCGTACCGGGCACTGGGCCTCGACGTACTGCGGATCGAGGGTGGCGCGGTAGCGGAGATCACCAGCTTCCCGCCGCAGGTCTTCGCCGCCTTCGGGCTGCCGCTGACGCTCTGACGGACAGCGGCCGGCTGACCGGCACCGCGGACGACCGGCACCGCGGACGACCGGCACCGCCGTTGCGGGTACCGGGGACGTGCGGTGCCGGGACGGGGCGGCACCGTTCGTGCTCCCTGACCAGGCGCGGGAGCCTGGGGTGTCGACGGCCGGCTCCCGCCGCGACCTGCCGGACGACCGGCGCTGGAGCCTGCCCGGGTGACCGGGCCCCTGCTCGGCCGAGGCGCCGCGCTCCGTCCTCCCGGGCCCGTCGGATGCCGTTTCCGATCGTCCTCGGTCGGGGCGATGAGTTTTTCCGGCCGTGACCGTCTCAAGTAGGGCCATGCCGAGCGATGGCCCGGATCGAGATGACGCCGCATGCCCGACGAGTGGTCGGGCGTCGTCAGCCTGTGCCCGTTCCAGAGCGACCTTCGGTGGGTCCGGCGGCGACGATGCCGAGCAGGATCCGGGCTACGGAAACGATATCTGCGGAAGAGACACGGATGGCCTTGTTGAAAACAGACGAGTGGGCCCCCGCCCGCGCGGAACTGCTGGTCAAGAAAAGGGGACGGCAGGAGGAGGAATTGAGATACCCGCAGCGGTGGTGGCGCCACCTCGACCGGTACGACGGATGACACCGCTCGCGCCCGTACCTACTGACTTAGCTATCTGCACAGAAAGGTCTTCCATGGACGCGAATACGGCAACTCCGCGAGCCGGCCAACGGGCCGGTCGACGGGAGTGGCTGGGTCTGACGGTGCTGGCGCTGCCCACGCTGCTGCTGTCACTCGACCTCAGCGTGTTGCACCTGGCACTTCCCCAACTGAGCGCCGATCTTGGTGCCGGCAGCATCCAGCAGTTGTGGATCATCGACATCTACGGCTTCATGATCGCCGGCTTTCTGATTACGATGGGCAGCCTCGGCGACCGGATCGGCCGCCGGAAACTGCTGTTGGTCGGCGCGGCACTCTTCGCCGTCGCCTCGGTACTGGCGGCCTTCTCCACCTCGCCCGAGATGCTGATCGTGACCCGGGCGCTGATGGGCATCGCCGGCGCCACCCTGATGCCGTCCACCCTGGCATTGATCAGCAACATGTTCCACGACCCCGCGCAGCGGGGAGCGGCCATCGGTGTGTGGGTGAGCTGCTTCATGGGCGGAATGGCCCTCGGCCCGCTGATCGGCGGGATCGTCCTGCAGTTCTTCTGGTGGGGCGCGGTGTTCCTGCTGGCGGTCCCGGTGATGGCACTGCTGCTGGTGGCGGGCCCGGTGCTGCTGCCGGAGTTCCGTGACGCCACCTCGGCCAGCCGGCTCGACCCGCTCAGCGTGGCTTTGTCCCTGGCCACGATCCTGTCGACGGTGTACGGCATCAAGGAGTTGGCGAAGGACGGTTGGCAGCCGTTCCCGGTGGCGGCCATCGTGGTCGGCCTGCTCCTCGGCGCGCTGTTCGTGTTCCAGCAGCGCCGGCTGGCCGAGCCGCTGATCGACCTACGCCTGTTCGGGAGTCGGTCCTTCAGCGGAGCCCTGGTGATCGCGCTGTTCGGGGCGGCCGTCGGTGGCGGGACCATCCTGGTCGTCAACCTCTACCTGCAGATGGTCGAGGGCCTCACCCCGCTGCGGGCCGGTCTGCTGATGCTGCCCTCCGGTATCGCCATGGTGGCCGCCGCCATGATCGCGCCGGCGATCGCCCGTACGGTCCGTCCGGCCTACGTGGTCGCGGTCGGACTGCTCGTGGCGGCCAGCGGGTACCTGCTGTTGACGCAGCTGGACAGTACCGGTGGAATCACCCTCCTGATCATCGGCGTCATCCTGAACAGCGCCGGCAGCGGTCCGCAGGCCGCGCTGAGCACCGAACTCGTGCTCAGGTCGGCACCGCCGGAGAGGGCCGGGTCGGCCGCCTCGCTGTCCGAGACCGCCGGTGAACTCGGCATGGCCCTCGGCTTCGCCGTGATGGGCAGTATCGCCACCGCCGTGTACAGCGGTGCGGTGAGCGGGACCATCCCGGCCGCCGCCGGCGAGGAGGCGACGCGGAGCGCACAGGAGAGCATCGTCGGCGCCGTCACCGCTGCCGGGCAAATTCCCGACCAGGTCGGCGCGGAACTGCTGGAGAACGCTCGTACCGCGTTCGCCAGCGGCCTCCACGTCGTCGCCGGGGTCAGCGCGATCCTGCTCATCAGTCTGGCCCTGATCGCGATCGCCACCCTGCGGCAGGCACCGCCGACCGGTGCGGCGCCAGCCGCGGACGAGGCCGACGCGGACGATCCGGCGGTCCAGGTCGGCGGCTGATCCGCCGGCGGGAGCCCGGACCCGATCCCGTGCTGCCGGGAGGCCATTTCCGAGATGCACATCGACCCGTTGGGACCGCAGATTCGGTAATCAGGGCCAGGTGGGCCACGCCTTGGCCGACCCCGAAGGGTGGCGGTTCGGGTTGCTGGTGGAGCGCACGGTCGGCGGCAGTTGAGTGCGTGTCTGCGGCGCCTGCGCGGGCCGTTGGACTGCGGCGTGTATCCGTAGCTGGCGGCTTGTGGTCGCCCTCATCGGACGGGCAGCGCGTAATAGTCCTCGGTGATCACCTGCCGGAAGCCGAGGGAGGTGTAGAGGTTCAGGGCCCGGTCGTTGTCGGTGGCCACCTCCAGGTCGACGGCAGTGGCGCCGCCGGCGAGGGCCGTGCGGCACATGCGGTGCAGTACGTCCCGCCCGATGCCGCGTCCTTGGTGGTCAGGGTGGATGACGAAGCCGTAGACGCCGGCCCGGTCGCCCTCGCGGATCAACCGGGCGGTACCGATCAGCTGGCCGCCTCGTTCGACGACGAGGGTGTTCGGGTCGCGGCCGGCGGCCTCGGGTGGCTCCCCGCCGAATCCCAGGCGTAGGAGTTCCCGCACCGCCGGCTGGTCGACCGGCGATGCGGTGCGGACGGTGACGCGAGGATCGGCGGGCACCTCGACGGGATCGCCGAGCAACTGGAGGGCATGCTCGGAGTGGTCGAGGCTGCCGTCGCGCCGCTGTGCGAGCGTCCTTCCCGACACCGACTTTCGGGGTACGACCAGCAGAACCGAGGCGTGCTCGCGCTGCTGACACAAACGGAGCCCGGCATCCAGCAGCGCGGCACCGATCCCGCGCCGCCGGGCGGCGGGATCGACCATGCCGGCCAGTTCGATGGTGGGCGCGCTGTGGGCGTAGATGCCCAGGAATCCGAGCAGCCGCTCGCCGTCCCACCACAGGACATCCTCGACGTCCTGCCCCGAACGGTGGCGCAGTGCGTTCCACTCCAGTTTCAGCCGCCCGCCGTCGGCCGCGACCACACGGCGCTCCAGGTCCCCGATAGCGCTGAGGGCGGCTGGGGACAGACCAGCAGAGAGGTTGATCACGGTGCAACCCCATCACGCTGGTCAAGCGATTTCAGTCCTTCGCGTCGGTGGCGTCGATCTCGGCGAGCCCCGTCACCACGCCGGACTGCGGACGGAAGCGGAACATGGGAGGTCTTGCGGACTCGGCGCCTACTACCTGGGGTGGCACGTGCGTTGGTCGCGACCATCAGACCCAGGGACATCGTGGGCAAGACCAGACGCCGCCTCGCCGTCGAGCTGATCGGGGAACTCGAGAGCATCGACAAGAAGATTAAGACTGCGGAGAAGGACCTCAGTGAGCTGATGGTCGCCCGCGGGTCCACCCTGATGGAACTGCACGGCATCGGCCCCTCAGGCGCGGCCCGGCGGCTCGCCGACGTCGGTGACATCCGCCGCTTCGCCGACCGTGACCGGTTCGCTTCCTGGAACGGGACCGCCCCGCCGGACGCGTCCTCCGGTGACCAGAAGCATCATCGGCTCTTCCGTGTCGGGCAACCGGCGGATCAACCGAACGCTGCACATCATGGCCGTGGTCCAGCTCCGCAACCGCACCGAGGGCCGCGCGTACTTCGACGCGAAGATAACCTCCGAGAAGACGAGCATGGAGGCCATGCGCGCGCCGAAACGGCGACTGTCCAACGTTGTTCACGCTCGCATGGTCGCCGACCAGAGACGCAGACAGGCGGCGGATCCGGGAGGGCACTCGGGGACGACTCTGCTATCCGGCGTGACCGACCTGACCCCGGACATCGGCCCGTCGGACAAGCCAGTCCCCGGACCCGCCAGCAGCAAGCCTAAACCCGTTCTCGAAGCGGTGCCTTGACAAAAAGGGGCGCCATGAGCGGATGCCGTTCTCGGGAGCCAGCCCGATGCTGCCAGCACAACCCGCCGCGCATTCGTCGGCGGACCTCCGTGCGCGTCTCGCCCAACCGAACAGCGTCAAGCCCGCGACCACTGGACAGGACCCGGTACCGGTTCGCAGGGCCTACGGCCATGTCGCCGATGGCTATGGGGACAAGCTCAGCGCCCAACTCGTGGCCTGGCCCGAATGCTGTCACGCCCTCCACCATGGCGCCGGGCTCGGTCGAGGAGGTGTAGAGGGCGACAGCGCCATCAGCGAAATACCATCCAGAGTCGTCAGCGATCGACTGCACACCTGCGGCCCGCAACCCGGCGAGGACGCTCTTGACCTCGCCGGCGAGATGCACACCCTCGTACCGGACACCGTCCGGGTCGGAAATCTCGATCAGATACAGACCCTCAGCCGAAGAGCAAGTCAGCATTAACCCGGCGTCAGCGTACTGATCGGTCAGATCGGCGGAGTGGGCGCCGCGCCGAAACGCTCCGCAGGACCCCCACACCGTACGTAATGCCTCTCGGGCCGTCCCGAACCGCAGGGGACCGACACCGACGCCCGGCACAACATCCCACACACGCCCTTGCACGCCCGCACTTTATTCTGCCCAGACAGCGACGTCCGCGCATTGACATGATCGGATGGTGCGCGCCAACCTACGTTGCCACGCTCTGTGACCGGTGCGCCGCCAGCCGCCGCGCATGCTCTGCGGCAGACGAGGATGCCGGGGGGCGATCGGAGATCATGCAGTACCCAGCGAAGAGCATCCGCTCGCCGGCCAGGGCGATGCGCGAGTTGGGTCGCGGCCTTCGTGGGGTGGTTGACGCTCTCGGTGACTCTGGATCCATGACTCAGGTGGTCCTCGCAGTCCTTTCGGTGACTGGCGCGTTGGTCGGTGTGACGCTGGGTTCGCTGCTCAACGCGCGGGTGCAGCGCGCCTCCTGGGAGCATCAGGAGAGCACGATGTCGATACGGGACCGGCGCGCGACGTATGCCGCGTTCGTCGCCGCCTGCCGGGAGTGGCGGGCGACGGTACTGGGCTCGGACGTACCGATCCTCCTGGCGTCATCGGTCTCCCGCCAACCGCACGCCGACGGCGGCCAGGCGCGCACCCAGGTTGTCCGGTACCGAGCCGAAATCGGCCTGATCGCGCACACCACGGCCACGGTCCATGCCGCTGCCGCTCTCATGCTCGCGGTGGGACAACTTTCCGAGGTGAGGGCCGCTTACGGGGCCGGGCAGGTTCCCGAGCCCTTCGTTCAGGCATGTCGAGACGCAGAACGCGAGTTCAACCGGGTCGCTCGTGCCGAGCTAGGCGGCCCGGAGATCGATCTGGAGACCCCCACCGGTCTCCCGCCGGCCGCTCTCCCCCCGGCCACCACGCCCGGGGAGCACAAATAGGCGATGTGACCGCAGCGGTGTTCATGATGCGTCACACAACCGGCAGGACGGCGACAGCGACCCGATACATCCCCTCTCGGCGGCAGATCCGGATGCCCGGGAGTTGCCGATGCGTCGGAAGATGGACGCATGTTGGGTGACCGGTGGGGCGTGACTAACAGCGAGACGCTGCGTTCCTATCCGTGCGACGCCTTCGTCGTCTCTCCCGCGCTACAGGCGTGGCGGGGGGTGCGGGTCGAGGCGCCCGCCGCAGCGGTGTGGCCGTGGGTAGCCCAATTAAGGCTTGCGCCGTACTCCTATGACTGGATCGACAACCTCGGCCACCGCTCACCACAAGAGTTGGTGGGCCTACCCGAGCCTCAAGTCGGAGAGGCATTTACCAGTACCGGCGGACGGAAGTTGGGCAGGATCGTCTCGATCGACCCCGGCGAACAGTTGACGAGCACCATCATGGGTGCCTTCATGTCCTACGTCCTCGTGCCCCAGGAGCACGACACGACGCGCTTGCTGCTCAAGGTCGTCATGCAGGGGCCCCGCTGGGCCGCCCTCGGGCTCTCCGTCGGCGACCTGGTCATGGCTCGACGGCAGTTGCTGAACCTGAAGCAACTCGCCGAGCGCCGCCAGCGCTAGGACCCGGCCACGGAACGAAGATCAGGCGCGCGCTCATCGACAGTTCCGGGTACCCGGACGGCCTGAAGAGCCGCACCCGTCTGACGGCCCAGAATTACTGAGACCTTCTCATCGTGGCGGCGCTGGTCACGACGGGTGCGGAAAGCTGGTGTCGAGATAGGACGAGGCTCCCGCCATCCTGCTCGCGGCGCAGGCAGCGGACCTGAACGCCGCCATCCGCTCATCGGCCGGCTCAGATTGGCCTGGTGCCGAACGCGTACCGTCGGCCACGAGTAGGTGCCGTTGTACTGGTAACCCGGGGAGTTGGAACTTGCGGAGTTCGCCGTGAGCTACGTCGCCGCCCTTGTCTCGCCTCCCCGGCCGAACGACCCGTATCGCATCGGATCGGCGTTGCGCCTCGCCCGGTAAGCTGGTTCCGTGGGCATCTGCTTGGCGCCAGCGTCGTGATGGCGTCGACACCGGCTCAGGTACGCAGAGTTGTTAAGACCGCGTTGCAAGATTTCGGCAGCACCAGCGGTCATCGCACCTTCGAACAGTTGTGTGTGGATCTTGTTCGGTGGCTCGTAAGCTCGCGCGTTGTACTCGCGACTGGCCGGTGGCGTCTGGCGGTGACCAAGGACGCGATGCCGAAACAATTCGGACGAGCACCGCGGACGAGCCTCAGGTCGCGCTCGCCTACACCCTTCAGCACCCGAGGCTACCGGCGAAAATCGAGCGGGACGTGGTCGCAGTCTGCGCCCGCAGGCCGGCGGTCGACCGCGCCATCGCATGCACGGCTGCGGACATTGAAACAGCTGTCCAACATCGGTACCCGTACGAACCGGTGACGAATCGCGATCTTGGCTTAGCGGTCGGCGTGGTCGTCGGCGAGTGAGGGGGATACGCAGGGCCACCCATCGACCTATGTCACCATGTGGGTGGTTGGCGGCAGACGTCAGGTGCTGATGCCGAGCCGTATGGACCGACCCCGACACGACAAACTCGACGCCGAACTCCTTCCGGTAGGCGGACAAAATGATCGACTTCGAGTTCAACAGCACGGATCTGCCGGGTCGCGACCGATTCGACTACTGGCGCAAGCTGATGTCGGTCTCCCCGTCACCCATGCGAGCGGCCAGTGACCACAGCACCGCCTTCCGGGTACACCAGCACGATATTCACCTCGACGCGCTGCGAGTTTGGAGGATGGCCTTCGAGCCGGTGATCTTCCGCCGGACGACGCAACTGATCCGGGCATCCGATCCCGAGACGTACAACCTCTGTCTCCTGCTGGACGGGACGCTTGGCCGCATATGGGATAGACGCGAGGCCACCTACGGCCCGGCCGATCTACACACGATCGACTCGTCACAGCCCTTCGAGCTCCACGGGCGCGGAGCCGGGGGTCTGATTTCGTGTATAGGTATCGAGATACCCAAAAAGCTGGTAGCCCTGCCGCAGGAACGGACCGACCGGTTGGCCGGACTACGGTTGCCGACCAAGGAAGGATTCGGCGCACTGCTCGCCGGAACCCTCACCCAACTGACGGCAGCGGGTATCGACTCCTATCTGCCCTCGGACGGCCCTCGGCTCCGCAACATCCTGGTCGAACTGGTATCGGCGCTGTTCGCCAACGCGCTGGAGACGGCCGACGTCCTCACACCGCAAACCCGGCCGCAGGCGATGACCCTGCGGATCCGAGCCTTCATCCAACAGCACCTGCACGACCCCTGCCTGAACACGGACGCCATCGCCATCGCGCACCACATCTCCACGAGCTACCTACACCGCCTCTTCCAACAGGACGGCACCACCCTCGCCGCCTGGATCCGTGAACAGCGCCTCGAACGCGCCCGCCGCGACCTGACCGATCCGGCGTTCTCTACGACGCCGATTCATCACATAGCCGCCCGGCGCGGCTTCAGCCATGCCGCTGCCTTCAGCCGCGTCTTCCGGACGAGATTCGGCATCGCGCCGAGCGACTACCGGCAACGAGCACTCGACACATTGGCACGCGGCGGTCGCGGATCACCGCCAGATGGCGTGAACCCCGGAGCCGGTCGTCAACCACACGGGCCGGACCTGTGGCTACGCACGACATCGGGGCCGGTCAGCATGTCCGCTGAACGGCCCCGATGTGACTGAAGCTGGTGATGAAGGGCGGCCTTCGGTTGTTGGCCTACTGCAGAATCACCATCTCGAACTTGTTGTTGTAGCTTCCGCTACACACTGGGCGTTGCAACAGGCTGAGCTCGGGATGCCCGGTACCCGGACCGGCGCGGAGGCGGTCGTCGCCACAGTCCAGATCGATCATCGTCGCCGTGTACGGCCCATTGTTGAGGACGCTGTTGGCCCGGTCGTTGAAGCCAATGGCCGACAGACTATGCAAGCCAGCGCTTCTCCCCTCGACACGTCGTCCAGCGTAGTCCCGGTTGTCCCAGAGGCAGAAAACCCTTGCCGGGCAATCGGTTAAGGCTCTGCGGCCGACGCCGGTCGCCCTACTGTCGACCCCTTCCGCTTCGCGGTAGGCCGCGTCATCCTCGTAGCAGCGGAAGCCGGTGCCGCTCTGCTCCACGCAGATGGTTGCTCCTTCCCAGTTCACTGACAGGTCGATGGTACGTCCGTGGTACTCGGCCAAGACTCCGCCCGTCTCGGGGCTGGTTGCGGGTTCCGCCGCTGCTGCCGACGCCGGTCCGATGATGACCAGAGTGGCGATTCCGAGCAACGCGGTGCCGATCGAGCGCCCCAGTTGTCGCTGCATTCTGTGCTCGCATCCTTCCCTATGACTGCCGCTCCGGCAGTGTCCTTTTCGGTCGTCACCGAGAGCCGTATCGCCTTGACCGACCTGGCATAAGCCTGCCGATGCGTCGCCGAGATGTCGTTGGCAGTGTCTACACAGTTCTTTGGCCACGCATCTACAAGAGGCAAACGCCGTGCAACATCGGTGTTTGGGCTGGCCAGACAGGATGGGCCAGTTCATCGTGGGTGACGGGCGTCCTGGCCGGCTTGGAGAACGACGATGGCCTGGACGACCGGGGTGGCGCGGCGTGGACAGCAGCGGAGCCTGGTCAGGACTTTCCAGGTCTTGAGCGTGGAGGCGGCGCGTTTGGCGAAGGCTCGGATCTTGGGGTGGTGCCGGTTGACGGACTTCTGTCGACGGGATGGGCGGGTGCGGCGACGTGCGAACGGGGTCAAGACGGTGCCGCGGGTGCCCTGGTAGCTGTTGTCCGCCTCGCGCAGGTACCGCCCACGGTGGCCACGGAAGCCTCGAAGCCGGCCGCGAGGCGGGCGAGGGTGTCGCCGAAGCCCCCATGTGATGTCAAGTCGCGGGCGTGAGTGCCGCGTGGATGATTCGGCACAGTTGACGGGCGGCGCAGCGCTCGAGGCAGCGGATGATCTCGCGTTCGGTGCGGCCTTCGGCGGTTCGGCTGGCGACGTACTCCTTGTTTCGTTGTTTCGCTCGAAGCCGGGTCAGGATGACACTGTGAATCTTCGCTACGCCCTGCTGGGCCCGCTGGTGGTGGCAAGCGACGACGGGCACGCCGTCCCGCTGGGTTCGGTCAAGCAGCGTCTGCTGCTCGCCGCCCTGCTACTGCGCCCGAACGAGGTCGTCGGTGTCGACGATCTGTTCTCCGTACTCTGGGCCGACACACCACCGGCGTCGGCCGCCGCCAACCTGCGCGGCTACGTACTGGGCCTGCGTCGGCGGCTGGACGACGACGGCGGCCCGTCCCGGCTGCCTGCGGTGACGGGCGGATACCTGCTGCGGGTCGAGCCGGGGGAGCGGGACCTGGACCGCTTCGACGCGGCGGCGTCGCGCGCCCGGCGCGCGCTCGCCGCGAACGACCCCGCCGACGCGGCCCTCGAACTCGGAACGGCCGTCGGCACCTGGCGGGGGGCGCTGCTGGCCGACCTTCCGCTGCCGGAGCCGCTGGTTCACGTCGCCGCCCAGTGGGAGGAGCGGCGCGCGCTCGCCGAGGAGGACTACGCCGACGCGTTGCTGGCCACCGGTGCCCCCGACGCGGCGCTGCCCCGCCTGCGGGCTCTTCTGGATCGGCATCCGCTCCGGCAACGGGCCTGGGGCCAGTTGATGGTGGCCCTCCACCAGACCGGCGACGTGGCGGGCGCGATCGAGGCGTTCCAGCGGGCCCGGCGGATGCTGGCCGAGCAGACCGGCCTGGATCCCGCGCCGGCGCTCCGCAAGATCCACGCCGAGATCCTGCGCCACGGCGAGATTTCCCGGCGGGGACAAGCCCCGGCCTCCATCGGGCTGCCAGGGCCGACACCGGTGGCCACGGCTGGAGACCGCTCGGCCAGCGGGTCGGAGATGGCGGTCCACCCCGGCACGCCCGGCCGGACGGCGATGTCCAGGCACGGCCAGGGCGGCGGTCCGGCCGTCCTGGTGCCCCGGCAGCTTCCGCCCGAGACCGCGGAGTTCGTGGGACGCTCCGCGCAACTGCGCCGGCTGTCCGAACTGGCGGACAACCCGGGCCGGACCGGGGTGGTCATATCGATGATCACGGGCGCGGGTGGGGTGGGCAAGACGGCATTGGCGTTGCACTGGGCCCACGCCGTCGCGTACCGCTTCGTCGACGGTCAGCTGTACCTGAACCTTCGCGGGTTCGGTCCGAGCGGTTCGGTGATGAGCCCGAACGAAGCGGTCCGCGGCTTCCTCGAGGCGTTCGGCGTCCCGGCCACCCGCATTCCGGTCAGCCTCGAAGCACAGGTGGGTCTCTACCGCAGCCTGCTCGCCAGCCGACGCGTGCTGGTCGTGCTCGACAACGCGCTCGACGCGGAGCAGGTCCGACCACTGTTGCCGGGCGTGCCGGGCAGCGTCGTCGTGATCACGAGCCGCAACCGGCTGTCGGAGCTGGTCGTGGTCGAGGGCGCCCATCCTCTGCCGACGGCCGTGCCACCCCGTGCCGAGGCACGACAACTCCTCGCACAACGGCTGGGCGACGAACGTACGGACGCCGAGCCGGATGCGGTCGACGAGGTGATCGAACGGTGCGGCGGACTACCGCTGGCCCTCGCGATCGTCGCAGCCCGGGGCGTCGCCGCGCCTCGGCTGCCTCTCGCCCACCTGGCTGCGGAACTGCGCGATTCCCGGGCGGTCCTGGACATGGTCACCGGCGACGACAGAACCCGGGATCTCCGAGCGGTCCTCTCCTGGTCGTACCAGGCGCAACCGGCGCCGGTCGCGCGGCTGTTCCGTCTGCTCGGCCTGCACTTCGGCGTCGATGTCGGCGTGGAGGCGGTGGCCAGCCTGGTCGGCCTCCCCGTCGGCGAGGTACGACGTGCCCTGGCCGAACTCGCCAGTGCCAATCTCGTCGACGAGCACCGCCCCGGCCGATACACCCTGCACGACCTCATGCGCGCGTACGCGGCCGAACTCGTCACGAAGACGGAAACCCAGGAGGAGCGCAGGGCGGCCCTACGTCGGTTGTTCGACCACTACCTCTTCTCGTCCCGTCTCGCGGACCAGCAGATCGCACCACAGATCGATCATCGCCTGGAACCGCAGGTCCCCGGCGTCACCACCGTCGCGAGCCCCGACCACGAACGAGCGGTCACCTGGTTCAACACCGAACACCAGGCCCTGCTCGCCGCGAACGAGCGCGCCGCCGATCTGGGAATGCCGGAACTCGTCGCACCGTTGACCTCGACCCTCGAGTCCTACCTGCACATGTCCGGTCGACTCCAGGACTGGGTCACCATCCGGGAGTTTGCCCTGAGGACCACCCGCTCCCTGGGGGATCTCGCCGGTCAGGCGGCGGCACACCTGGGCCTCGGCCGTGCCCACAGCAAGCTCGGCCGGTTCGCCGACGCGGAGTCCCAGCTCCGAGAAGCGCTCCACCTCTACCGTACGGTCGGCAACCCCAGCGCCCTGGCGTACACACACCTCGCGCTCAGCCACACCCTCGAGCGCGGCGGCCGGATACCCGAGGCCCTGGAACACGCCCACAGCGCGCTCGACCGGTTCGTGGCAGAGGCGCACCGGGCCGGTACGGCCCGTGCCCTGAACGCGGCAGGCTGGTGTCACGCGCTACTCGACGAGTACCGCCGTGCCCTTCCCCTGTGTGAGCAGGCACTCGTGCTCTACCAGGAGTTGCACCTCATTCTCGGCGAGGCGAACACCTGGGACAGCCTCGGGTACATCCATCACCACCTGGGCGACACGACCCGGGCGGTTCACTGCTACCAGCAGGCTCTGGGACTGTCCCGCCGCGCGGACAGCCGTTTCTACGAGGCCGAAACCCTGTTCCGGTTGGGTGACGCCTACCAGAGCGACGGGAGACTCGCAGACGCCCACGACGCCTGGCGACAAGCGTTGGAGATTTTTGACCTGACCAGCCACCCGGACGCCGGCAGGGTTCGCGCGAGGCTCTCCGGAGCGGTCGACCTGTCGGTGCTCCCGACCTGACCCGCCGGGCGTCGCGCCTGGCGGGGCGTTCCGGCCGGTCCGGGTCGCCCAGCCCGGTGCCCGTGCCGGGTGCCACGCCTGTCCGGTACAACTGGACGGGTGCTTATGCGTTTCGACCTTCTTGGTCCGCTGGTGGTCCGGCGCGAGGGCCGACCGGTCGCGCTGGGCACGGTGAAGCAGCGTCTGCTGTTGGCGGCGCTGCTGATGCGACCGAACGAGGTCGTCGGCACGGAGGAACTGGCCGCAGTGCTGTGGGCCGACGACTCGCCTCCGTCAGCGGCGGCCAACCTGCGTACCTACGTGCGGGGACTGCGGCGGTCGCTGGGGGGCGACGGCGAGTCGTGGGAGGGGATCTCCGCCTCGGCCGGTGGGTACCGGCTCCAGGTGGGGCCCGACGAGCGGGATCTGGACCGGTTCGACGCGGCCGCGGCCCGGGGCAGGGACGCGCTCGCGGCCGGAGACACGGCCCGGGCCGGAAGTGAGCTCGCCACCGCCGTCGCCATCTGGCGTGGAGCGGCGCTGTCGGATCTGCCGCCACACCCGCTGCTGGCCCGGCGGGTGCGGCAGTGGGAGGAACGGCGCATGGTCGCCGAGGAGGACCTGGCCGACGCGATGTTGGCGGTCGGCTCGTCGGCCGAGGTGGTCCAACGACTACGGGCCCTGCTCGATCGGCATCCACTGCGGCAACGGGCGTGGGGTCAGTTGATGCTCGGTCTCTACCGCATCGGCGATGTGGCGGCCGCGCTCGACGCCTTTCGACAGGCGCGACAGGTACTGGCCGAGCAGACCGGTCTGGACCCGGCGCCGCAGCTCACCCGGTTGCACAACGACATCCTGCACCACCACCCGAACCTGGCGGCGGGGCCGGCCACCGGCGCGGGCGGTTCGGTGCCCGACGTCGTACTGCCGGATCCGCTCGGTGGGCGTCCCGAGCAACTGCCGCTCGCGGTGTCCGGATTCGTGGGCCGGAACGCCGAGCTCGCCAGCCTCCACCGGCTCCTGCGCACCGAGGCGCAGGAGCCGAGGGTGGCCATTTCCACGGTGTCGGGCATGGCCGGAGTCGGCAAGACCGCTCTGGCGCTGCACTGGGCACACCGGGTGGCCGGGCACTTCCCGGACGGTCAGCTCTACGTGAACCTTCGCGGGTACGACGATGCCGACGTGGTGTCCCCAGCCGACGCCCTGCTCGGCTTCCTCGAGGCGCTCGGTGTGCCCCACGCGCGGATTCCGTCCAGCATGGAGGCACGGAGCGGGCTCTACCGCAGCCTGCTGGCCTCCCGCCGGATGCTCGTGGTACTCGACAACGCACGCGACTCCGCCCAGGTACGCCCCCTGTTGCCCGGTGCCGGTGGGTGTCTGGTCGTGGTCACCAGCCGCGACCAGCTCAGCGGCCTGGTCGCCGTCGAGTGCGCCGTACCCCTGACGTTGGACGTACTTACCGACGAGGAGTCGCTGAGCCTGCTGGGCAGTCGGCTCGGCTCGCACCGCCTCGTCGCCGAGCCGACCGCGGCCGCCGACATCATCGCCGCCACCGGTCGGCTTCCGCTCGCCCTGTCGATGGTGGCGGCCCGGATCGCCACGCACCCCTCGTTCCCACTCGACGCGTTCGCCGCCGAGCTGCACGCGGCCGAGGCGAGACTGGACGCCCTGGCGAACGGGGACGCCCGGCGCGTCTTCTCGTGGTCCTATCTGGCGCTGGGCCGGGAGTCGGCACGACTGTTCAGGCTGCTGGGGCTGCATCCAGGGCCAGATCTGACGACCGACAGCGCTGCGGCACTCGCCGGAGTCTCCGTACCGGCCGTCGTACCGCCGCTGCGTGAGCTGACCCGGCTGCACCTGCTGACCGAACACCTGCCCGGCCGGTACGCCTTCCACGATCTCCTGCGGGGATACGCTGCCGAGCTGGTGGAGTCGGCGGAGCACACCGACGAACAGGTGGCCACCAGGCGCCGGCTGTACGACCACTACCTGCACAACGCCTATCCCGCCGCCCTGTTGCTCCAGCCGCAGTGGGCGCCCATCGACCCGGTGCCGCCGCTGCCGACGCAGGCGAGGAGGGCGGCGACCGATCACGACACCGCGCTCGCCTGGTTCGCGGCGGAGCGGCGCGTGCTGCTGCGCCTGGTCGTCCAGGCCGCCGAGACGGGATTCGAGGCGTACGCCTGGCAGATCGCCTGGACGTTGAACACGTTCCTCGCGCCGCGCGGTCTCTGGCAGGAGCAACTCGCCAGCCAGCAGGTCGCGCTCGCGGCCGCCGAGAAGATCGACGACGTCGCCGGGCAGGCCGCGACGAACCGGCTGCTGGCCCGCGCGTTCACCCGACTCGGCCAGCACGACACTGCCGAGTACCGGCTGAGGCGCGCACTCGAGTTCCACGAGCGCCTCGGCGATCCGACCGGCCAGGCGCAGACCCTGCACAACTACTGCGAGCTCAGCTACCTGCTCGGCCGGCCGGACGAGGCGCTCGCGCACGCCCGGGAAGCGCTGCGGCTCTACCGGCTGGCCGGCAACGGCTCCGGGGAGGCGCGAACGCTGAACGCGATCGGCTGGTTGTACGCCAGCACGGGCGACTACACCCAGGCCATCGCGAGCTGCACCGAGGCACTCGCCCAGCAGCGACACAGTGGTGACCGCAACGGCCAGGCGGCGACGCTGGACAGTCTCGGCTTCGCGTACGACCGTCTCGGCGATCACGACCGGGCGCTGCGCTGCTACGAACAGGCGATCGGGCTGTTCCGTGACTCCGCGGACCGGTACCACGAGGCCGAGACCCTCATCCGGCTCGGCGACACCCGGGAGGCGATCGCCGACCTGCCCGGGGCGGCGAACGCGTGGCGGCGAGCGGCGCAGATCTACGACGAACTGGGCGACCGGACAGCCGAGGACGCCCGCCGCCGGCTGCAACGTCTGGGCTGATCCTCGGGTCCGTCGTCGACGGCGGGCGTGACCTGCGGCGAGGCGCTGCCGGCCGAGGGTTTCGGGTGAGCCACATCCGGTGGGGCCGGGGTGGGCGGTCGGCCTGTACGCCAGTTGTGCCCGGGTTGTACGCACCCCGCCGTACGGTTCTACCGTCCGCACCGGCTCGACGGAGCACACCTGTGCCCTGGATGCGTGACGACGCACAAGACCCGGACGACGCGACGGCCGACGTTCCGAAACTGGCCACGCCAGTCCTGCCCTACCTGGAGGATCTTCCCGCATGCGTAAAACCATCGCGATCGCCGCGACGGCGCTGACCGTCGCCGCGACCGGTATCGCCGTGACCGGAGTCATCGTGCCCGCCGGGCCGGCGACCGCGGCGCTCAGTGACGTTCCTGCGGACTGCGGCGTTTCCACTGCGGCCTACCGTTCCGATGGGCAGCGCCTCAGCTACGTGTACGCCGACAGAGCGACCAGCACCAAGGCGTACGTCAACGACAACCTCGGCTGGGTGCCCTCGGCGCACCAGCAGATCGGCGGCTCCGGCGACGACACCAGCTTCCGCAGCACCGAGTACGCCGCCCATCCGACCGACGGCTGGCTCTACAAGGTGAGCCGTCAGGGCCAGTTGGTCGACGGCACCTGGAGCGTGACGGCGCAGAGCGCCAGCCGCCTCAAGAACGGGTTCGCCGATACCCGCATCCTCGCAACGGCCTCGCCGTACCTCTACCGAGTGGCCGGCACTTCGCTGTACCGCTACACGGAAACCTACGTGGACGACGTGTTCACGCTGTCGGCGCCGGTCCGGCTGGCCAGTTCCGGCTGGGACGGAGTCAACACACTCACCTACGAGCGCAGCGGCGGGACGGGCAGCGCCGCCGTGGACGTGCTGATCGGTACCAAGGCCAACGGGGAGCTCAAGGAGTGGCGAGTCAACCGGGCCACCCCGACGACGATCAGCTCGAAGGTGTTGCGGGCGAGCGGGTGGGGGCTCTTCACCAGCCTCAGCACCGGCTACTGTGACGCGCACCCGAACGGCCGGCCGCTGCTCGGGATCAAGGCCGACGGCACGGCCTCCGTGCACTTCGACGCCAGTAAGACGGACGGAGTCGGCACGGACATCAAGGGCGGCACCCTCGGCGCGCTCGGTTGGACCGCGAAGGCGTACGGTCAGTAGCGGGAGGACGCCCCGGGTCCGGCCGAGCCTGTCGGTCCATGGATCCCTCGCGAGCCTGGTGCCGACGATCCCTTTCCGGGATCGTCGGCGCGGCGCTCTCCGGTCGTACCTGGTGGTCCGATGATCGTCACCGCCTCGGGGCCGGCCATGAGCTGGCTTGCGCGGTTCCTCGCCGGAAGCGGCGGATCCGGGGGTGACGGCAGTGGTGGTCTTGGCTGGTCACGCCGAGGTGGGCCAGTCGAAACAGCACGACAGGCCATCCTCGCGCGCCGTCCAACGTCGACCACCCGCCGCGCCCGGGCCGGGCGGGATCAAGGCTGCGGGCGAGCTCTGATCTCAGTGGTCAAGGAGGTCGCGGGACGGACGAGGTTTTCGGCACCCGCAGGGTTCAGGGCAGTCGCCGAGTCTCGGATTACCAGTTCGGGTTCGGGGTCGGTGATGAGACCACCCGTGCCTGACCGTCCTGCGATCAGGTCGTAAAGCGCCTCGACGCCGGCCCAGCCGAGTTGGTACATGGGCATCCGGACCGCGGTCACGGCCGGGCGCAGGTGTTGCATCAGGTCGACGTCGTGGATGCCGACCACCGACAGTTGGTCGGGGATGGCGATGCCGAGGTCGTGTGCGGCGGCCAGGACCCCGACCGCGCTCATGATGTTGTTGACGACGATGGCGGTGGGTGCGGTTGCCGCCTGCATGGCCTGCCGGAGCCCGTCGGCGCCGGCCTGCTCGCCGAACCCGGTGGCCAGGTGTGGGGCCGGTGCCAGCCCGGCGGAGTCCATCGCCTGCTGGTAGCCCAGGTAGCGCTGCTGGGAGATGTATCCCGATCCCCCGACGAAGACGATGTGGCGGTGGCGGAGGTTGACCAGGAACCGGGTCGCGATCTCGCCTGCGCGGCGATCGTCGATGTCGATCCAGGGATGGTCCGGTGCGTGTTCCAGGATGAGGATCGGCTTGGGGTGGGAGTGGAGTTCGGCCATTACGTCGTCGTCCAGCAGCCCTTCGCCGCGGACCAGGATGCCGTCGACCGTGCCCTGGCTGAGTAGTCGGGTCAGGAACTGGCTGCCGGAGCGCATCGTCTCGGCATCGCCCAGCAGGACCGTCGCGCCGTGCTCCGCCGCCGCCTCGTAGACGCCTTGCCGCAGAGGTCCGTAGACCGGGTTGTCGAGCTTGTTGAGGATCATCGCGATCATGCCGGTCTGGTTGAGTCGAAGCGAGCGCGCCGCATGGTTCGGCTGGTAGCCCAGTTGCTGCATCGCCCGGAGCACCCGGGTGCGGGTGGATTCCCTCATCCGGGTGTGGCTCGTGCCGTTGACCACCGCCGACACCACCGCTAGCGACACCCCGGCAGCTCGTGCGACGTCACGTTGCGTTGCCACGTTGAAAGCCTCCTCGGATCTTGACGTAACGTCTAACCAAGCCTACGTTGAATTAACGATACGTCACCGAAGGAGCATGCATGACATCGACCCGTCACACCGTCCTCCTGCGGTCGTCCTGGGCGACGGTGAACATCGGCGACGTGGCTCACTCTCCTGGTGTCGTGCGGGCGTTCCAGCGGTTCGCCCCCGAGGTCGAGGTCATCCTCTGGCCGGTGCGGCTGGAGGAGCGCGAGCGATCCATGCTGCGAGACGCGTTGCCCGATCTGCGCGTCGTCGACGGCACGCTCGGCGCCGACGGGCCGAGCACGCCGGAGTTGGCCGCCGCCATCGACGGCGCGGACGTCCTGATGCACGGATCGGGTGCCGACGCCTTCCAGAGCACCGAGATCGACTGGTGGCGCCGGCACGTGGGCCGCCCGTACGGGTACTTCGGGGTCACCGTGGATCCGCTGTGCCCACCGACCGTGGCGACGTTGCCGGAACTGGCCCAGATGGTCGATCTGCTCCCACCGTCCTACCTCGACGACGACGTCAAGGACCGCCTCGACAGCGCCGACTTCGTCTACTGCCGCGAAACGTTGACCCTCACGACCCTGCGCAGCCAGAAGATAACCAGGCCCGACCTCGCCTTCGGGCCGGACGGCACGTTCGCGTTCGACCACACTGACGCCGTCGCGGCTGCCCGCCTGCTGGAGCGTCTCGGCCTACAGCCTGGTCGGTTCGCCTGCTTTGTCCCGCGACTGCGTTACAGCCCCTACGCGAAGATCTACGGCACGGATCCGACCCGCGAGCAGATGCGGCGCGACGCGGTCAACCGGGCGACCGTGACGCCCGACCTGGCAGTGCTGGCGGCGGCGATCGAGACCTGGGTACGCGTCAGCGGCCTGCCGGCCATCGTGGTGCCCGAGATGAGCTACGCCGTTGAGTTGGCGCACGAGCACCTTCCCAGCCTGGTCAGTCCACAGACGCTCGGGCAGGTCCGGCTCCTGGACCGGTACTGGCCGCTGGAGGAGGCGACCGGCGTCTACGCCGTCTCGTCGCTGGTGGTCAGCATGGAGTGCCATTCGCCGATCCTGGCCGCACGGCACGCGATCCCGACCATCTACCTTCGACAGCCGACCGAGACGACCAAGTCCCAGATGTTCGCCGACCTCGGCGCCCCGGACCTGGTGATCGAGCTCGACCATCGCGCCGCGGCGACGGTGGTCGCGGCGGTCACCGACATCGCCACCGATCCGGCGCCTGCGGTTGCCCGCAGCAGGAGGGTCGCGGCGAACGCCGACGACGCGCTGCGGGCGGCGGTGCGGGCCTGCGTCGCGGGCCAACCCATCGGCTCGGGTACGCCGGTGGGGAGCGACGATGCATAGCCAGCGCAACCGCTGGCGGCGCGACCGGGTCCTGCTGCTGCTCGCGCTTCCCGGGGTCACGGCGCTGCTGCTGTTCCACTATCTGCCGCTTGGCGGGAACATCATCGCGTTCCAGGACTTCCAGCCGTTCCTGGGAATCTGGCACAGCCCGTACGTCGGGCTGGACAACTTCGAGCCCGTGCTCACCGGCGACCCGGTGTTCCTCAACGCACTCGTCAACACGTTGATCATCACGCTGATCCAGGTCGTCTTCGTGTTCCCGCTGCCGATCTGCCTCGCGTTGATCCTGAACGCGACGATCAGCGAACGTCTCAAACGCCTCACCCAGTCGATCCTCTACATGCCGCACTTCCTGTCCTGGGTGATCGTGGTCGCACTGTTCCAGCAGATGTTCGGCAACGGCGGGATGCTCAACGGCTGGCTGCGCTCGGCCGACCTGTCGACATTCCACATCGTCGGCGTGCCCGAGCTGTTCAAGCTCATGATCACATCACAGGTGATCTGGAAGGACACCGGCTGGTCGACGATCATCTTCCTCGCCGCACTGTCCCGAGTAGATCCGGCGCAGATGGAGGCCGCGGTGGTGGACGGCGCCTCGGCGGTTCGCCGCCTGTGGCACGTGACCCTGCCGTCCATCCGCGCGGTGATCGTCCTGCTGCTGATCCTGCGGCTCGGTGACTCGCTGTCCGTCGGGTTCGAGCAGATCATCCTGCAACAGGCCCAGGTCGGCGCCGGTGCCAGCGAGGTGCTCGACACATACGTCTACAACCACGGGATCGTCGGCGGGGACTGGGGCACCGCGGCCGCCGTGGGGCTGATCAAGGGCATTGTCGGTGTCGCGCTCGTGCTCGGCGCGAACCGCGCGGCCCACGCGCTGGGCGAGCAGGGGGTGTACACCAAGTGACGAGCGGACCTGTGTCGCCTGCGGTCTCCGTGGAGCGCCCCGCCGGCGGCGCGCGGTCGCGGCGGCCACGCTCGGGCCGTGGCCAGCGCCCGGCCTGGATGGGCGAGCCCAGCAGGCTGGCGATCGGTGCGCGGGGACTCGTGCTCGGTCTTGGCTGCCTGGCGGTGGTGGTTCCGTTCTGGGCCGTGCTGACGACCAGCATCGCCTCCCCGGAGGAGATCAGCAGGGCGGGCGGCTTCGTGCTGTGGACGCGCGAACCGACGCTGGACGCCTACCGGGCCGTCCTGTCCGGCGGAATCGTCACCCGTGCCCTGATGGTGAGCGCCGGCATCACCGTGGTCGGCACGGCACTCAGCCTCGTCGCGACGATCACCCTGGCGTACGCGCTGTCGCGGCCGGGTTCGTTGCTGCACAAGCCGATCCTGCTGATGACGGTGTTCACTCTGCTGTTCAACCCGGGCATCATCCCGATGTACCTCACGGTCAAGCAGCTGGGCCTACTGGACAACTACCTGGCCCTGATCCTGCCGGTGCTGGTGAACGCGTTCAACGTCATCGTCATGCGCGCGTTCTTCCTGGAAATCCCCGGCGAGCTGTTGGAAAGCGCCTTCATGGACGGTGCGGGGGAGGTGCGCATCCTGCTGCGGATCGTGCTGCCGCTGTCCAAGGCGGTCGTCGCCGTGATCGGACTGTTCTACGCGGTGGCGTACTGGAACGCGTTCTTCTCCGCGATGTTGTACCTGCAGTCGCCGGAGAAGTGGCCGCTGCAACTGGTGCTGCGCACCTACGTCGTCAACGACACCCCGATCGGGTCCGATCAGCTCAGCTCCAACCTGGAGAATCTGCCACCGCAAATCTCGGTCCAGATGGCGATTCTTGTCATCTCCATCCTGCCCATCCTGCTCATCTACCCGTTCATCCAGAAGCACTTTGCCAAGGGACTGATGGTCGGCGCCGTCAAGGGCTGACCGGTCGTCCACACAATGTGGAAGGAGACGTCATGGCACCTACCCTCAGCCGCCGTCGCGTCCTGGCACTCGGCGCGGCGGCGGGGCTCGGCCCGCTGCTCGGGGCGTGCGGCGACGGCGGGTCGAGCTCGTCGAACGGCTCGACCGGGCCGGTCAAGCTGCCCACCTACAAGCCCGTCACCGCGGCCACGCCCGACCTGGCGGCCGAGCCGGCCGGGGTGTCGCCGGGATACTTCACCTACCCGACCGCCTCCAGCGCCGCATCGCAGCCGGTGCAGGGCGAGGCCGTCACGGCGCTGACGTACACGTACGACCCGATCGCCCCCGCGCTTGGCTCGAACCCCTACTGGCAGAACCTCAACGACAAGCTCGGCACCGAACTGAAGATCACGTACGTCGCGTCGGCGGACTACAAGAGCAGGGTCGCCACCACCATCGCCGGTGGTGACCTGCCGGACATGGTCGCTATCCAGGGTGTCGTCCAACAGATGCCGGCCATGCTGAAGACGACGTTCACCGACCTGACCGAATACCTGTCCGGGGACGCGGTCCTTGCCTACCCGAACCTCGCCGGCCTGCCCACCGATGCCTGGCGCAGCGTCGTCTACGACCAACGGATCTGGGGCATCCCGGTGCCGCGGGCACGGATCGGCACCGTGCTGTACACCAGGGCCGACCTGCTGGCCAAGGCCGGACTCAGCCTCCAACCCACGTCGTGGGACGAGTTCAAGCAGATGGCGGCCGCGTTGACCGACGAACGGGCCGGCCGCTGGGCGTTCGGGCAGATCCCGTTCAACACGATCCTGGAGATGAACGGGATCACCGGAAACTGGCCCGGCGGCGCCGGCGCCTGGCAGGCCAAGGACGGCGTCTTCACCCACACCGGGACCACACCGCAGTTCACGCAGGCCCTCCAGGACACCGTCGAGCTGGTGAAGTCCGGGGTGATACATCCCGACCAGGCGGGCGCGCCCAACACCAAGCGCAACCAGTGGATGCTGGCCGGCACGACCTCGTTCACCATCGGTCTGTACGCCGGCTGGGGCAAGTTCTACGGCCAGGCCAAAGACGTGCCCGGCTTCCGTCTGACCGGCATGCTCTCGCCCACCCGGGATGGCACGGGGACCCGGGTACGCACGCCCGGTCCGACGCTGTCCAGCTTCACCGCCATCGCCAAGACCGACGACGCAAACCGGATCAAGCAGATCCTCCAGGTCCTCAACTGGTTGTGCTCACCCTTCGGCAGCAGCGAGTACCTGGCCCTGCGGTACGGCGTCGAGGGCCAGACGTTCAACCGCAACGGCTCCGACCCGACCCTCACCGAGGGCGGGCGCAGCCAGACACTCCTGCCCGTGCGGTACCTCGCCGAGGCATCGCCCGTCATCTACGAGCCCGGTAACCGCCAGGCCGTGCAGGACCAGTACGACCACCAGGTCGCCGGCGTCCCGCTCGCCGTCCCGGACCCGACCCTCGGGCTCTACTCGGAGACCGTCGCCAGCAAGGCGGCCAGCGAGCAGCAGGAACTGGACTCGGTCCTGCTGGAGATCCAGCTGGGCAACAAACCCGTCTCGGCGTGGCAGCCGGCCATCAAGCAGTTCATGGACCGGGTGGGCAACAAGATCAAGGCGGAGTACGAGGAGCAGGCGGGTCGCTGACGAGCCGGACACCCATCCAGGTTGAGTAACACCAGCCGGGCCGCGAACTTCCGCGGACTCTTTCGGCGCTCCCGGGCGCGGTCGAAGGACTCAGCTAACACCGAACCTCACGGGTAAGGGAGAAGACCGTAGTGAGACGAAGCTATTTTCCCTGGTACACGCATCGTCGAGCCCGTGCGGGTGCCGCTGCGGCGCTCGTGCTGACTCTGGTGGCGACGGTCCTGTCGCCCGGCAGGGCCGCCGCGGCCGACATGTCGGACCTCGGCGAACTGCTCGACCTGACGCGTCCGGAACTCGCCGCGGTGGCGGCAAAGCTCGCCGCCGGTGACGAAGCGGGCGCCGCGGGCGAGCTCAAGGTGTTCTACGCGGGCCGCACCGACGTCCAGTACCTGCCTCCGAGCGCGGACGCGGGCGGCGGCGACGCGAGCGCCGACGAACTCGCGGCGGGGATCTTCCGGTTCGGCGCCGAGACCCGCGACTTCTACGACGACGCCCAGCAGCGGATCGACGTCAACTGGCAGGACGCCTGGGGTGGGACGCAGACCACCCCGGGCGGCGCGCAGACCTTGATGAGCGACCTCGCGTTCATGCCCAGACTGATCAGCGCTTACGCGTACGAGAGCGACCCGGTAAAGCGTGCGGCGTACGCGGCGGCGTGGATGGACATCTCGCTCGACTTCTTCGCCGACAACCAGAGCTGGCCGCAGGGCCGCAACCTGTCGGCCGCCAAGCGGCTTTCACAGCTCGTCAGTGCGTTTTCAGTGTTCCGGACCGACCCGGGCATCGCTGCGAGTGATCTCGTGGCGTACCTGTCCGGCTTGCACGCCACGATGAAGTTCCTCGCTGGCGTGATGCAGATACATGTCGGGAACAACTGGTACGTCTCCATGGCCCGTTCGGTCTACGCGGCAGCCGTATTCCTGCCCGAGTTCTCGGCGTCGCCCGGCTGGGAGTGGTTCGCGGTGCGCTCGTTGGAACGGTTCCTGCGCGCGCACGTGAAAGGCGACGGTGTGTACCGCGAGCCGGCGTTCAACTACCAGGCATACGTGGCGGATCTGTTCAACACCGTCATCAGATTGGCGGATGCCAACGGGCGGACCCTTCCTGATTCGATCGTCCAGGCGGCGGACTGGATCGCGGATGCGCTGTTCGCGACCCGTCAGCCGAATCTTGAGGTCGCGATGGTGGGCGACTCGCCGAACGCCGATGCCGGTACGGCCGCCATCGGCAGAACCGGCGCACGCAACTCCTGGCCCGATTTCACCTGGGTCGCCTCCGGTCGAACGGAGGGGACCGCCCCGACGCTGCCGTCCACGGTGTTTCCGATCAGCTTCGCGGTACAGCGTTCCGGGTGGGACGCCGACGCGCGGTACATGCTGATCAACAACCAGAATTCCAGCTACACCGCCTCGCATCGGCATCCGGACGACCTCAGCCTGGTGATGGCGGCGTACGGGCGTCCGCTGATCGTCGACTCCGGAGTGGGGGACTACAGCGCGACTCCGACGAACAACTGGATGCGCCGCACCACCGAGGCGCACAACACCATCGAGGTCGACGGACTCCCGCAGACCGCCGGCGTCCCCCGCACGACGTCGCTGTGGCGCTCCAACGCGGGCCTCGACATCTACCGTGGTACGACGAAGGGCTACCAGCCGGTCGTGCACGATCGCACCGTCTACTTCATCAAGCCCGGCTACTGGGTCGTCTCCGACGACCTGACCGGTGACACCGCCGCGCACGACTACCGGCAACTCTGGCACTTCCCCGGAGACCCGGTCACCGTCAACCCGAATACGAAGGTCGCCACGGTCGGCTTTGACACCGTGCCCGGAGCCGCACCGGTTGCCGGCGTGCGGCTCGTCCCGGTGCCCCCGGCCGGCGCCGCACTCACCCCCACCGTCCACGACGACGGCGCCGTGCGCGTCGGCGATCAGCTACTCACGGACGTCGACTACCTGTCGTACGACTGGCGCGCCACTGGGTCGACGGGACTGGACACGGTGGTGGTTCCCGGCAGGGCCGGCGCGGCGCCCACGGTGACGGCGAGGCGCATCGTCATGTCCGGGGTGGGTCACTCCGTGGCGACCGCGATGGAAATCGGCCTGCCGGACGCGACGGGACGCTTCTACCTTTCGCGGGAGGCGAATCCCTCGTCCAGGGCGTTCGGGGCCGCCACGACCAACGCCGAGACCGCTTACCTCGAGCGTGCTTCGGGCGGCGGGCTTACCCGGTACGCGTTGACCCGCGGGTCGTCGCTGGTCGACCAGGGTGCCACCGTTGTCGCCGCATCCGCGCCGGTGTCCGACGTCAGTGTGGAACTGCGAGGCGCGACCGCCCAGATCTCGCTTGGGGACCCGTTCACCGGCACGCTCTCCGTCACCGCGCCCAACGTCAACGCGGTGACGGTGAACGGGACCCCGACCGCGTTCACCCGCACGGGCGACCTCGTCACCGTGTCGGTCCAGGCGTCGTTTTCCCCGACACCCGTACTCGACGACGAGTTCGTCGATGCCAGCCTGGACCGCACCGTCTACGACTTCAACGGATCCTTCGACGGCTGGACGCCGGTGCAGGGCACCTGGGCGCTGACCGGTGCCGGTCAGGACACGCAGTTGGCACAGACCTCGACCGCGGACATTGTGTCGTTCGCGGCGCTGCAAGATGTACCGGATGACGTGGTTATGGCCGCGGACATCGTTCCTGGGGCACGCGGCCAGACGACGGCCCGTACCGGTCTCGCGTTTCGCTACCACGATCCCCGGAACTACTACCGGGCCAACGTACTCAACTCCTCGTCCGGGGCGACGCTGCAGCTCGTGAAGATATACGACGGGACGACCACGATTCTCGCGGAGACCGCACTGCCCGTCGGCGCCAATATCCCGCACAAGCTGATCGTTTCCGCGATCGGGAAGCATCTGACCGCCAAAGTCGGCGACACGTCGATCTCCGCGGACGACTCACAGCTACCGACGGGTGGTGCCGCCGCCTTCACGCATCGGCGGGCCGCGACCTTCGACAACATCGTGATCAGGGAAGGGATCGATCAGGCCAATTGGCGAGCAATAGCCGGGGGTGTGTCCGTCGCCTCGGGACAGTTGCACCTCACGCCTCCTGCCGGTGGCCGGGCACACGTCCTCGCCGATTCGACACTGCCGTCGCGCTTCTCCGAGGCGTGCGACTATGTCGCGGAGACCACGGTCACGATCAACGGATCCGTCGGTAACGCGGGAATATCGCTGCGAGACACCACGGACTCGTACGGGTACCGGATCCACATCGGCAAGACGAGCGAAGGAACCCGGTACGCGAACATCGTCCGCGAGGCTCACGCGTCGGGTCCGGTCGGGGTGGGCTCGGCATCGATCAGCAACCCGTTGACAGGCCCCGTTCGACTGGGGGCCGCGATTCACGGCGACCGCATCACCGTGACGTTGAACGGCGTTCAGGTCCTGACGGCTCGGGACACCGTTGTCCGCAGCGGCGGCGTCGGGCTCTACGCATCCACGCCGAGCACCTTCGAGAACATCACTGTCGCTCAGTCCTGCCAGCGGGAACGCCTCCGGCCAAGCGCGCCCGGCGCCAGCAAGCGCCCGGACCGCAACGACGGAGCTGGCGGGTAGCGGCGTTGCCGGCAGCGCGACCGGTGCGGATGGGAGAGCCGCTGCCCCGTCGCGCTCGACTCGATCGCCGGCTGTTTCTGCACAGAGCACGAGGGTTGGTGCGCCGCTCACACATACGGCGGCGCACCACACCGTGGTGCCGGCACGCCGGCGATGACTCGCGTCGGGTACCTGCTGGTCCTTCCCCACTCAGCGTGGCCGGTTACGAAGGAGCTGTGCGTTGTCCCCATCACCCCGGGCCTCGTCGCCGGTGCTCGCCGACGCGGCGCACCGTCCGTCGGCCCTGCTGGTCATGCCGCGCGACCTGGTCGACGACGTATACGGACCGGAGGAACGTGCCCACCTGGACCGCCTGGTCCGCTGGGCCGGCCCGGACGCGACGGTTGAGCAGGTCAGCACGCGACCGGCGCTACTGGCCGACGTCGAGCTGCTCGTCACCGGTTGGGGCGGCCCCCGGCTGGACCGCACTCTGCTCTCCCACGCGACCAGGCTCCGTGCGGTCTTCTACGGCGGTGGATCGGTGCGGCCGATCGTCACCGACGAGTTCTGGGCCACCGGCATCCAGATCGTGTCGGCCGCCGCCGCCAACGCGGTACCAGTCGCCGAGTTCACATTCGCGCAGGTGACGCTGGCGCTCAAGCACGCCCACCGCTTCGAACGCGCGGTACGCCGGCTCAACCGGTTCCCATCCCGGCCGGCGGCGCCCGGCACGTTCGGCTCGACGGTCGGCATACTGTCACTGGGCCTGATCGGCCGCCTGGTGGCCCAACGGCTGTCCACACTCGACGTTCATGTGCTTGCCGCCGACCCGTACGTAGACGCCGCGAGTGCGGCCGTTCTCGGCGTCGAGCTCGTGGGAATCGACGAGCTGTTCCGCCGCGCCGACGTGATCACTGTGCACACGCCCTCTCTGCCACAGACCTCGGGGCTGATCACCGAGGAACTGCTCGCCTCGATGCGTGAGGGTGCCACGATCATCAACACCGCACGCGGTGCGGTGCTGGACGAACCCGCGCTGATCCGGGTCCTGCACCGGCGTCAGGACGTATTCGCGCTCCTCGACGTGACCCATCCCGAGCCACCCGAACCGGGCTCGCCGGTCTATACGCTGCCCAACGTGGTGCTCACCCCACACATCGCCGGCAGTATCGGACTCGAGCGGCGCCGCGTCGGTCGGCTGGTAGTAGACGAGGTCGGTCGCTTCGTCGCGGGCCAGCCGCTGCTACATCAGGTCCGCGCCGCCGATACGGCGCTACGCGCATGAGGTCAGCGATCGACATACGCGCCTCGACTACGGCCATGCGCGTCAAGCCGGACCACGAGCGTGTCCGAGTCGCCGAAGTCGAAGCTGACCTCCATCTCGGTGGACGCGGTCACCGTGAAGCCTTCGAGGAACAGGCGTTCCTCCAGCGGAGTCTTCGAGACCTCCGGGTAGTCGTAGTGCAACTCGCTGGGTACATGCGCGACAGCGAATGACTTGATCGACTCCAGGTCGGCCAGAGCGGCCCGGATGCCTTCCGCCGCTTGTGTCAATAAGGCGTCGAATGCGTAGCCGTCCAGGGCCGGCCCTGCCGCGATGAGTACCTCAGCATCGGTTTGGCCGTTCAACCTAGCTGGTCGAACCGCAGGATCGATGTCGATCGTGGCGAGCAACTGGTTCTCGTCATAACGACGTACCTCGCCTAGCCAGGAGTGACGCGCTACTACCTCCACCACCCGCTCCTTCGCAACGTCCTAGATCGCTTCGACAGTGGGCCCGATCGTCGATGCCAATCCGTACACGGCTGCACGCCCTCAATAGCAGGTTCGGAGGCGCGCGGCGTGCAACAGGCCGCTGGCGGAGTTCCACCCCGGCGATGTCGTTCACCTGACCAGGAGACCTGTTCACGGTCGATCAGGCGAAGACGCTCGCGCCACGCGGTGCGGTAGGCGTGGTGCGAGCGGCAGGCTCACCGTGGAGCGCGACGGCCGAGCTTTCGCTGCGGATCAGGGGACGATCACCACGCCGCCGCGCACGCCGCCTTGGGCCAGCCGGTCGTGGGCGGCCGCCGCGTCGGCGAAGGGGTACACGTCAGCGACCCGGAGCGGCATGTTGCCGCTGGTGACGAGTTTGACCAGTTCGCC
This sequence comes from Plantactinospora endophytica, assembly GCF_016862915.1. Lineage (GTDB taxonomy): Bacteria > Actinomycetota > Actinomycetes > Mycobacteriales > Micromonosporaceae > Plantactinospora > Plantactinospora endophytica. The sequence continues at coordinate 57,153 of NZ_BONW01000013.1, forward strand.
CAGCCGGGATCCGTCCGGTAGCACCTCCAGCGCGAAGGTCCGGATTCCCCGCACCGGCTCCGGGCGAAGCGGGGGTGACGCGGCCACGTAGCCGCCGCCGTCCCGGATGAGGTCCAGCAGCGAGGGGCCGATCACCGCCAGGTCGATGACCGCGTCGAACGTCCCCGTCGGATCGTCGGCGCGCGACAGGAACGCCGCGTCCAGCGACTCGACGAACTCGCGGTCGTCGGCCCCGGCGAGTCCCGTGGCGTGCAGACCGGTCGCCCGGGCCAGCGCCAGAACGAACCCACCAACCTGACCGGCGGCGCCGGTGACGAGCACGGCCGAACCCGCCGGGAGCGCGAGCAGGTCGAGGGCCTGGGCAGCGGCGAGGCCGTTGGTCGGCAGGGTCGCCGTCTCGATGGCGGGGATGCCGGTGGGCGCGGAGGTCAGCCAGGCGGCGTCGAGGACTACGTACTCGGCGTGGGCACCGACCGTGGTTTGTAGCCACGGCGAGAAGCCGATGACCTCGTCGCCGACCGTAAACTCCTCGACCGATGGGCCGACCGCGTCGACGCTGCCGGCAACGTCCCAGCCGGGCGTGTACGGCAGACCGGTCGGCAACGGGGCCGGGAACCGGCCGGAGCGGATCATCAGATCGACCGGATGTACTACTGACGCCGCGACCCGCACCCGCACCTGCCCCGGCCGGGGCTCGGGCACCGGCACGTCGGCCACGTGCAGGACCTCCGGCCCTCCGAACTGTTCATAGCTGACTGCGCGCATCGCCGTCTCCTCCGTGGGATCTCGTGATCACCATGACCGTACGAATCATCGGCACTGTGAGAAAGTAGGTACCGTGGAGTGCCTAGGGCACCGGAGGAGGCAAGATGGCGACGACGACCGCGGCACAACGCCGCGAACAGGCCAAACGGGACTACGACGCGTTCCTGGAAGGTTGCCCGACCCGTGAGCTGCTGAGCAGGCTCACCGACAAGTGGGTCGCGCTGGTGATCCCGGCGCTCGCCAACGGCCCGCAGCGGCACGGCGAGCTCGCCCAGCGCATCGCCGGCGTCAGCCAGAAGATGCTTACCCAGACCCTGCGGACGCTGGAGCGCGACGGCCTGGTCACCCGCACGGTCACTGCCTCGGTGCCGGTCCGCGTCGACTACGCGCTCACCCCGCTCGGCCATGAACTGTTCCCGGTCATGATCGCGATCAAGAGCTGGGCGGAGACGCACATGGACCGTGTCTTCGAAGCCCGGGTCCAATTCGACGCACGCCCCTGAAACATCCGACGGTGATCACCTGAGGGAACCATTCCCGAACGGGGTGTCTCCTGGACCGTCGGCCCGGCCCGGGGCCCGAGGCCGCGCCCGTCACCGCCGACGTGGTGAGGATGAGGGTCGCGGCACGGCGCATCCACCAATGGCAAAATCCTTCTCTCGTACTTTTCCCGCGCCCATGACGCTAGCCCGCCCAGGAGTGGACATCGATAAGCAGTGACCCCGATCCGACAGCCTTCGGAGCCACATATCCACAGCTCAGGGCGGTTGTCTGGCCCCCAGGGAGCCGCCTTCCGGCCATGTCGATACGGCGGTGATCTGGAGCGTTCGTCAATGAGTTGACGAGTTCCACCGACTTCACGAGCACGATCCATAATTCGATGGAACCTTCATCGTTGATTGCACGACAACGAACTGCGGTACCGGAGGAAACCCTCTCCAAGGCGCCGTCGGCCAGCCGCCGCCTCGTCGCGGTCCGCAGTGGTCCGCGCCACCGTGATGGCCAGCCTTACCGGCGGAACAGCCTCCGACGATGTCGCCGTGCTGGCGGTCGGCGCCGCCGTGGGCAACGCTGCGACCGGGTCCTGATCGCAGCGCTCGCCGGGGCTGTCAGCCGGTCTCGCGGTTCCGCTCCGGCTCAGAGTTGTCTCTGCCTGGTGACCTGGGCTCGTCGCTCGGTCGCGGTCCGGCCCCGTCGGTCGGGTCCGGTCCATGCTGCTCGCCGGCCAGCTCCCCGTCGGGCTGATAGCGGTACGCCGCCTCCCGTACCGCCGAGTCGGACTCTAGTCCGGCACCGAGCGCGCCGCCGACTGTCGCCAGCGAGCTGGCCAGCCAGCCCAGCTTGATCTGGTGGGCGACGCCGGCCCGTTGGCCGGTGGATTCGGCGAGCAGATCCCAGGGGACGAGGGCGATCGTCCCGATGATGGTCAGCGCGGCGAGTGCGGCGTACAGCGCGAGAACGCCGATCACGACGGTGAGCAGGGTGACCACGTTGAAGAGGACGACCTGCTCCCGGGCACCCGGGCCGTGCGGAACCCGTTCCCAGAGGCGCGCGCCAAGCACCATGGTCAGCACCACCGCCAGGACGGAGCCGGCCGCGAGCAGGGCGAGCCGCAGGTTGCCCAGGGTCGCCGACAGCTGCCAAATATCGGCGCTCACCAGGGCGAGGACAGCGGTCGCGAAGGCGCCGACCAGTACCCGGGAGAGCCGGACGGCCAGTCGCCACGGCCGGTTCGCCCGGAGCATGCCTAGTAGCAGCCGCAGGTTGCCGCCGATTACTCCAGTCAGCAGGCCGATGCCGGACGCCTGGGGGTTCACGCGCGCGCCGAGTTCCCGGGCCCGCCGTCCGGTGGCCACGCGCCGACGGTGCGGGCCGGCCTGCGCCGGGTCGCCGACCGCGTCGGTATCGCCGAGCAGTGCCGCGAGGAGCCGGTCTCCGGCCTCGGCCATCCGCCGGGCCGCAGCGACGGGACCGAGTGCGGGCATGGAAAGGACCGCGACGCCGTGGGTGGTGCTGGCGTGCGCGACCACGGGTCGCCGCGCGGTCTGCAATGGCAGGTCCGTCACGCAGAGGACCAGCTTCCAGCCCTCGGTCAGCATCCGGCGCCGGGTTGCCTGGATGAGCTGGCCGAGGTCGGCGGGCCCTTCGACGAGCCGCGCCACCTGCAGGCGTACCGCCCAGTCGACCTGCGGGACCCGGCTGCGGAGCCGGTCGGCGAGCTCCGTGACGGCCTCCCGTGCCAGGTCGGCCGCGGCCCCAGGGGCAGCCACGACGCCCACGACGATGGACCCGCGCCCGGTCACCATGCTGTCGCCACCGGCCCGGCCGCTCATCCGGGCGCGGCGCCGGTCTGTGGCGCCGTCGTCAACACTCAAGGCCGTCCTTCAGCTTGATCATTGCCGTCTTCAGCCGCCCGGTGTTGAGCGCCAGCCAGATTCCGGCCGGTGGTGACAGTGCTGAGCAGCCGCCGGGCGGCGGCACGCGTGCCGCAGCGGCTCCAGCGGCCACTTGTAGCGGCACCGGCAACCGGACGGACCAGCAGAGGGCCGATCCTCCCGGTTCTGGGTCCCACCGGGTCAGGCTGTCGCCATCTGGCGGGTGTGTTTGCCCTCGGCGAACTCCTCGATCATTTTGGCGCAGAAGGCTGGGAGGTCGCTGGGGCTGCGGCTGGTGACGAGGCCGTTGTCGACCTGCACCTGTTGATCTACCCAGTTTCCGCCCGCGTTGTGGATGTCGGTGCGCAGGCTGGGGAACGAGGTGACGGTGCGGCCGTTGACGGTCCCGGTCTCGACCAACGACCAGGGGCCGTGGCAGATCGCGGCTACCGGCTTTTGTTGTTGGAAGAACGCCCGGACGAAGTTCATCGCCTGCGGGTTCATGCGGAGCCGGTCGGGGTTGACCGTCCCGCCGGGCAGCAACAGGCCATCGTAGTCGGCCGCGTCGGCCTCGTTCACGGTCCGGTCGACCCGGTAGCGGTTGGCCGGATTGATGTCCTGGTTCATCGACTGGATCTCGCCGGGTTGCAGCGAGATCAGGTGGACCTCGGCGCCTGCCTGCTCCGCGGCGGTCCGGGATTGGGTGTACTCCACGTCCTCGACCCCGTCGGCGGCGAGGCAAGCGACTCGTTTGCCGGTCAGTGGCTGCTGGCTCTGCGCCATGTTCTGCGGCCTCCCTTCGCGGCGCCGCCCCGTCGGCAGCGCATCGCCCGCTCGCGGTCGCCTTCCCGGCGCGGGCACCGGCAAACAGGCCAGCGAACGGCACTTTCGATCGAGGGCGGACAATCAGGTCACATGCCCGCAGCGGAGCGAGGGCCTGCGCGCGGAGGAACGTCCCGCTACGAGGGTGTGTTGCCTGTCGCAGCGGGTAACGCAGGCAACCGATCATCGGACGACGCGCCGACGTCTTTCTGGTCGACAAGGTGCCGCCGTCCCCACACCCCCGCCGGGGGCGCGGCCAGCCGCTGCATCGTCTGCGGATCGTCGTGGCCCGTCATTCCGACAGGGGCCAGCAGGTCATGGGTTCCGCGCCCGACAGCAGCTCTTTCCACGAACCAACTCCGCCGCGGTCCGGCTCGGCTCGGCGCGAACCGGCACGCGACACGCGTCACCGCTTCGTCCAGGGAGCGGTCGGTTGACCCGCTGTCGGAACTCACCGAGTGCCGGAATCACACATGCGAAGCCCACCCTATATGGGATGGTTTGCCTCTGAGGGACGCCGTTATCGACGGCGCCCGCACGAGCAGGTCAAGCGACGGGGGCGGACATGAGGTGGCTGATCGGCGGAGCGGTCGCGTTGGCCGGCGGGATGGTCGCCCGGCGGCTGTTCGGCGGGGCTGGCCGGGGCAGCGACCATTGGCAACGAGGTCAGGCACGGCCGCGCGGGCCGCGCTGGCATGTCGCGACGGTGAACCGGCCGGCCAGCGACGTCGCTCCGGGCGGACAGTTCCCCGAGCCGCTGGCCGGCCTTGGCGACGCCGTCGAGGTCCAGGTCCGGCCCGCCGCCGGCGACCGGGGCACCGAGATCGCCGTCCGGCTGCGCGACGGTGCCCGGCTTCCTGTTGCCGCCGCCCGGCGGGCCACCAGCCGGGATCCCGAGCAGGCGATCCGGGCCGCGTTGCGAGAGTCCAAGCAGCTCATCGAGACCAGTGAGGTTCTCCACCCGGACTATCCGCCCACCACCGAGTCGACTCCGTTGAACAAACCACTGCAGATGGCCACCCGACAGGGTCGACGGGAGGGACGGCTGTGAAGGCGCTCGTCTGGGAGGGAGCCAACGAACTCGCGGTACGGCAGGTTCCGGACCCGCAGATCCGCAACGAGCAGGACGCGATCGTACGGGTCCGTCGGACCGTGACCTGCGGGTCGGACCTGCACCTGCTCGGCGGGTACGTGCCGTTCATGGAACGCGGGGACGTCCTCGGGCACGAGTTCCTCGGCGACATCGTCGAGGTCGGCCCGCAGGTACGCAACCACAAGGTAGGCGACCGGGTCGTCGTCTGCTCGTTCATCTCCTGCGGCAAGTGCTGGTACTGCCAGCAACAACAGTTCTCGCTGTGCGACAACGGAAACACGAACCCGATGATCACCGAGAACGTGTGGGGTTCCGCGCCCGGAGGCTGCTACGGCTACTCGCACGCACTCGGCGGGTTCGCCGGCAGCCACGCCGAGTACATCCGCGTCCCCTACGCCGACCAGGGCGCCTTCACCGTCCCCGACGCCGTGAGCGACGAGCGCGCGCTGTTCGCCTCCGACTCCGCCCCGACCGGCTGGATGGGTGCCGACCTCGCCGGGGTGAAACCGGGCGATGTCGTGGCGGTCTGGGGCGCCGGCGCGGTAGGGCAGATGGCGGCCCGGGCATCCGTGCTGCTCGGCGCCGATCGGGTGATCGTGATCGACCGACTCGACAACCGCCTCGAGATGGCCCAGACGCATCTCGGCGTCGAGACGCTGAACTACGAGCAGCAGGACATCGGTGCCGAGTTGCTGGAGCGCAGTGGCGGTCGGGGCCCGGACGTCTGCATCGAGGCGGTCGGGATGGAGTCGCACAGCGGCGGCCCGCAACTCTGGTACGACCAGATCAAGCAGCAGTTGCGGATCGAGTCCGACCGTCCGGTCGCCGCCCGGGAGGCGATCTACAACTGTCGCAAGGGCGGCAGCGTGTTCGTCCTGGGCGTGTTCGCCGGGATGGTGGACAAGTTCCCGCTCGGCGCGCTGATGAACAAGGGCCTGACCCTGCGCGGCGCGCAGCAGCACGGACAGCGCTACATTCCGATGCTGCTGGAGCGGATGGCCCGCGGCGAGCTGGTCACGGAGCATCTGGCGACGCACACCATGCCGTTGGACGAGGCTCCGCGCGGCTACGAGATGTTCAAACAGAAAATCGACGGATGCGTACGGGCCGTCTTCCAGCCCACCAGCTGACCGGCACCGCCGACGCCACCGTCACCCCTGCCCCGCACCGCCGGTAGCTCGACCTCAACGGGTCTCCCTCGCCCGGCCAGTCCGCTCGTCGATGGGATGAACAGCGATGCGGAAGCAGGTGATCACTGAGCCCGGACGTGACCCAGGCCGGCTGATTCTGGCCCCCGCCCGATCCGGCGGGTACCCCGGGCCGATCCGCAAGGCCGTGCCCGGCAGCCAACTCCTGCGCCTACTGGGCACCACCGACGCCAAACAGATCGGACTGTTGTATCTGACCACGTCCTTCGGCTTCTTCCTGGTGGCCGGACTCGAGGCGATGCTGATGCGCGCCGAACTCGGCCGCCCGGGGATGCAGTTCCTCTCCCCGGAGCAGTACAACCAGCTGTTCACCTCGCACGGCACCATCATGATGCTGCTGTTCGCCACCCCGCTCGCGTTCGCGTTCGGCAACTATCTGGTACCACTGCAGATCGGCGCCCCGGACGTCTCCTTCCCCCGACTGAACGCGCTGGCGTACTGGCTGTATCTGTTCGGTGGCCTGATGGTGCTCGGCGCCTTCCTCATCCCCGGCGGCGGACCCGATTTCGGTTGGACGGCCTACCCGACACTGAGCCGCTACGAACACACGCCCGGCATCGGCGGCAACCTGTGGGTCATCGGTCTCGTCCTCTCGGGACTGGGCACGATCCTCGGATCGGTCAACCTCATCACCACGGTCCTGACCCTGCGGGCACCGGGCATGACCATGTTCCGGATGCCGCTGTTCACCTGGGCCATGCTCGTCACCGCCCTGATGGCCGTCGTCGTCTTCCCGCTGCTGGCGGCCACCCTGCTAGCCCTGCTCGCCGACCGGGTCCTCGGTGCTCACGTCTACGCGGCCGAACACGGCGGCCCGCTCCTGTATCAGCACCTGTTCTGGTACTTCGGCCATCCCGAGGTCTACATCGTCGCGCTGCCGTTCTTCGGCATCATCAGCGAGATCATTCCGGTCTTCAGCCGGAAGCCCCTGTTCGGCTACAAGACCATGGTGGCCGCACTCGTCGTGATCTTCCTCTATTCCCTGACCGTCTGGGCGCACCACATGTTCGCCACCGGCCAGGTTCTCCTGCCGTTCTTCTCCGCGTTCACCTTCATCATCGCCATACCGACCGGGATCAAGTTCTTCAACTGGATCGGCACCATGTGGAAGGGACAGCTTACCTTCGAGACCCCGATGCTGTTCTCCATCGGCTTCCTCGTCACCTTCCTCTTCGGCGGTCTCACCGGCGTCCTGTTGGCCAGCCCACCGGTCGACTTCCACACCCACGACACCTATTTCGTGGTCGGCCACTTCCACTACGTACTCTTCGGCACGATCGTCTTCGCCGCCTTCGCCGGGGTCTACTTCTGGTTCCCCAAGATGACCGGCCGGCTCCTCGACGAACGACTCGGGAAGGTCCACTTCTGGACCATGTTCCTCGGCTTCCACACCACGTTCCTGATCCACCACTGGCTCGGCAACGACGGCATGCCCCGCCGCTACGCCGACTACCTGCCGACCGACGGCTTCACCACCATGCACACGGTCTCGACCATCGGCTCCTTCGTCCTCGGCGCCTCCACCCTGTTCTTCATCTACAACGTCTGGAAGTCCTGGCGGTTCGGACGGGCCGTGGAGGTTGACGACCCGTGGGGGTTCGGTAACTCCCTGGAATGGGCCACCAGTTGTCCGCCGCCGCTGCGGAACTTCGACCGTATGCCGAAGATCCGCTCCGAGCGGCCCGCCTTCGACGCCAAGTACGGCCCTCTCGTCGCCGATCTCGGACGGAACCTGCCCGAGCGGGCCGCCAAACCACCCCAGCGGTTGCGGGACGAGGTGCGTCCCGAGCGTCAGGTGCCGCAGCCACCGACGGCGGAGGGCGCGCACGGCGCCGAGGGCGCCGTCGCGCACCATCCGCCAGAGCGGTCCGGCGCCCGTCCGGTGGAGGTGCCGGAACCGGAACAGGTACGCCGGCCAAGCTTCGAACACACCGACGAAGCCAGCGACAACCCGTTCGACGCAGAGCGCACCGGACCAAGCTCGGACCGGTGGCGGAACCCGAAGGGGAGTGAAGAAGAGAAGTAGCCGAGAGCCGGCGACTGGCTGCTCGCCGACGACGGGCCAGACAAGACGAAACAGGGGAATCAGTGTCGTGAGACCTCGCTAGTTATCGATCACCGACCCGCCGAAGAGCTACAGCCAGCACCGACCAGCCGACCCACCTCTGAAACACGGCCTCTAACATGCGCCCATGATTTCCGAGGCTGTGCAGAAACTTGGTCCATTCCACGCGGAGGCGGCCCGACGGGGCATCCCCGCCGCCGACGTGGAGCGGTGGTTGGACACCGTCCGCCCGTGCGCATCGCTGGGTCCTGAGGCGGACGGGCCGGTGGTGGGCCGGTGGGGCGGCAACCCGATGCTCCCGGCCGACCTGCCCCATCCTCCGTTCACCTTCGTCGCCGCGATCGACTGCGCGGCCCTGCCTCGTACGGCGACGGACCTGCCGCTGCCGCCCGACGGCGAGCTGCTGTTCTTCGGTGACCCCGACCCGGCCTGGGAGGACCGCCCGGCGGGCACGGTGGTCCACGTTCCCGCCGGCACGACGGTTGTCGAGCGGGGCCGAGACCTCGACCCCCAGTACGGCGACTGGACGTTGCCCGGGGCGAACCTGCGTCTGTCGATCGACCCCTCGCTGCCCAACCGCGCCGAAAGCACCGCTGAGCATTCGCGGGGCGAGGAACTCGGCGGTGCGTGGTGGAACACCGAGAGCGAGATCGTGCACAACGGAATGATGCAACTGGGCGGTTATCCCTGGGTGTGGAACCACGATCCGGTCAGGGAGGCGGCCAGGCGGGAGGCGGCCGGTGCGGGCGACGCCGCGTCGGAGGTGCCCGAGGACGACGACTGGGTGCTGCTGGCCGCCGGTGACGGCTCCTACTCCGACGAGGCGGGAGAGTCCGACCTGATCAACTGGGTGATCCGCCGGGCCGACCTGGCCGCCCGGCGGTTCGACCGGGTCCACGTCGTGATGGACGGCATGTGATCGCGGCCCCGTACCGGGTGGGTGCCCGGCTCCGCCCGAGCGGGGTGACCGGAATGGGTGGCCGCCCGACTTCGACAGTTACCAGCCGCCGCCGTCGCCACCGTTCCTCGTACCGGCGTGGCGGTAGCCTTGCAGGTCATGGCCACGACCGCCGACGTCCGCCGCGAACTCGCCAGCCTCGCCGACCCACACCGCGCCGAGCGAGTGAGCCGGTTCTTGCAGATGACGCCCGGCGGATACGGCGAGGGCGACCGGGCCATCGGTGTGACGGTGCCCGAACAGCGCAGGGTGGCCGCCCGGTACTGGCGCGAACTCTCCCTGGCAGGGACGACGCAGCTGCTGGGCAGCACCGTTCATGAGGAGAGGCTGACGGCACTCTTCATCCTGGTCCGGAGATTCGCCAAGGGAGACGAGGCGGAACGCAGCCAGATCTTCCACATCACCCTGGCCAACACCGGCCGCATCAACAACTGGGACCTCGTGGACTCGTCCGCGCCGTACATCGTCGGCCCCTGGCTGATCGACAAGGACCGGAGCGTCCTGGACCGGCTCGCCGAGTCGAGCCTGGTGTGGGACCGACGCATCGCCATCATGGCGACTTTCGCCTTCATCAAAGCCGGGGACTTCCAGTGGACCTTCCGACTCAGCGATCAGCTCCTGCACGACCCGCACGACCTCGTCCGGAAGGCCGTGGGCTGGATGCTGCGCGAGGTGGGCAACCGTGACAGGGCGGCGGAGGAAGAGTTCCTGGAACGCCGCTACCGGGTCATGCCGCGAGTCACGCTGCGGTACGCGATCGAGAAGCTCGATCCGCAGCGACGTCGCGACTACCTGTCCGGCGCGGTATAGGTGACCGGGCCGGCCCGTCGTCTTACACCCGGGTCCGCATAGCCGCCTGGGCCTGGGAATCCGGCCTCGTGTCACATCTCTGACCGGCGGCGCACCGTCGCAGGCTCCCGGGGCGACCGGGTCGCCACCGTCCTTCCCCGGCTGCCGGGGCGGAGCCGGTCAGGGCGCGGTCCCGCCGGGTGACACGCTGCTCCTCGGCCGGTCAACCAGCGTCGCAGGGATCGCTCAGGAAAGCGGAACAAGACACCGGGCGGCGGGTCCCCCCGGAGAGGGAGTCCATTCCCCTCCGCCGGGGATGAGGTGTCGCCCGTCGGCGCAGACCATTGGTGCATGACGGTCGACGGACGAGTCGCGATGACGTCGGGCCTCGAGGATCGGAGCACTCGTGACCTCCACCGACACTGGACGTACCTGGGCTGCGGCGCCGTCACCCTGGGCCGTCTGGGCCGCCTACGCCGTCCCGCTCTGCGTGCTGCCGTCCGCGGTCTGGCGAGTGTCCCTCGTATTCACCGACGAGGCTGCCACCGCGTGGTACATGATCTTGCTCTCCGCCCTGTCGACGGTGCTCGCCCTGGCGACACTCGGCCTGGTGCACCGCTGGGGCGAACAGGTTCCGCACTGGGTGCCGCTGCTCGGAGGCCGGCCGATCCCGGCACGCCCGGTCGTGATCCTCGCCGTGGCCGGCGGGGCACTGCTCGTCGCCATCACCGGGTACATCGTGCTGAACCAGACGTTCCACTTCGTGCCGCGCGGATGGGTCGGAGTCGGCCGCGACGAACCCGCGCACCCGGTACCCGGCTGGGAGGTACTCCGCTACTACGTCCCACTGATCGCCTGGGGTCCCCTCGTGCTGGCCGTGGCCGCCGACTACCGTCGGCGCGTCAACCTGGTTCGGGCACCGGCGCGATAGCGTCTCGAACCGCTGGTGGACCTGCCGGCCACCGGGCCGACCCAGGCTCGGCGTGGCCCCCGACGCGATCTCCAGCGGGTTCGTGTGCTGGCCAACACACCGCGAACAGCCCCCGCGATGACCACCTGGCGAGCAACTCATCCGAGCCGGCCGCCTCCTGAGACCGATCGGGCGGAGCGACATGGGAACCCTCGGTGCCGACGCCATCGTGGACCCGACCGCCGTCTGGAAGAGGCGGGTGCCGGCGGGCGCCGTGGTGTGGGTCGGGGCGTACGCGGTCGTGCACGCATGCTGGGCGGTCCGCGGCACGCCCCGATTCGCCGAGCCGGGTGAGTCCTTCCTCCCCGGTGGGTGGCATCCGGTGGTGCCCTCGGTGCTGTCGACAGTGGTGATCCTGCTGATCGAATGGGGCGCCGGATGCGGCCGCGTTCATGACCCGTCGTCGGCACTGCGAGAAGCTCCGTCACCGTACTGGGCGTATCTCGCCGGATACCTGGCGGTCGCCGCCTGCCTGGCACGCTTCGGCGCGGAGATCGTGCACGGTTTCGTGTCGGGCAAGGCACCGGAGATCTCCTGGACGTTCATGACCGCTTTCGTCGTCGCGATGCTCCTCGCCGGCACCCTGCTGCCGATGGCCTTGCCGCACCGCTGGGGTCGGTTGTTCCGCGGAACGAGCCCGACGGCGTGCTCCGGCGTCGCCGGTCGACCGCCCGGGTTTGCGATGACCCCGGTGCTCGGGTCCTGCCGTTGCTGCGGGAAGCAGCGGAGTTACACACTCTACGGCGCCGGACTGCTGGTGGCGCCCGCGTCGTACGTCGGGCCGACCAGGCCCCGTGTGCGCGGGGCGCCGTCAGCCGCCAGTCCGGTCGGAACGGTTCAAGATATCGGGGAGGGTCGATGACGAAGCGTGCTGTCCGAGCGGCGCGGATGTTCGACGGTGAGCGGCTGGTGGACGGCGGGGTGCTGGTCCTGCTGGAGGACGGGCGAATCGCCGACGTGCACCGGGGGTGGGCGGAGGTGCCGGAGGGCTGGTCGGTGCGCGATGTGCCGGACGGCACCCTGCTGCCCGGTTTGGTCGACGCGCACGTGCACCTGTGCGCCGATGCCGGGCCCGACGCGCTCGGCCGGCTCGCCGAGCGTTCCGAGCCCGAACTCGACGCGGTCGTCGAGGCGTCGCTGCGGGCGCACCTGGCGGCCGGCGTCACGACCGTCCGGGATCTGGGTGACCGGCGCGGGGCCGTGCTCCGATGGCGGGACCGGAAGGTGCGCGACGACCTGCCGACGGTGGTGGGGTCGGGCGCGCCGGTCACCAGCGTCGGCGGGCACTGCTGGTCGATGGGGGGCGAGGCGAGCGGCGTCGACGGGATCATTGAGGCCGTACGCCAGCGGGCGGCGGCCGGCGCAGATCTGGTGAAGGTGATGGCCAGCGGTGGGGTGTTCACGCCTGGTACCGACACCACCCGGCCGCAGTTCAGCGACCAGGAGCTGACTGCGGCGCTGACCCGGGCGCACGATCTGGGTCTGCCGGTGACCGCGCACGCGCACGCGCTCGACGCGGTCGAGCAGGCGCTGCGCGTCGGTGTCGACGGCATCGAGCACTGCACCTGCGTGACCGCGACCGGCGCTCACGTTCCCGACGAGCTCGCGGACCGCTTGGCCGCGTCCGGGGTCGCGGTGTGTGCCACGCTCGGTACCGACCCGGCGGTGGTCACGCCGCCGGAGGTGGTGGCGATGGCGGCGCGGGCCGGGCTCAGCGAGGCCGCGCTGCGCGAGGGCGCCGCCACCCTGTACCGGGCCGGAGTCCGCCTGGTGGCCGGATCGGACGCGGGACTCGGCCCTGCGAAGCCGCACGGGATTCTGCCGGAGACCCTCGTCGAGTACGTCGCATCCGGCATCCCCGCCACCGCAGCCCTCGCCGCCGCCACCTCGGTCGGCGCCGAGGTGTGCGGCCTCGGGCGGCGCAAGGGCCGCGTCCAACCCGGATTCGACGCCGACCTACTGCTTGTGGACGGCGACCCGAGGAGCGACATCACGGTACTGCGCCACCCGCTCGCCGTGTACCGCGCCGGTGTCCTGGCCCGGGTACGCCATGAAGATGCCCCGCGCTGACCGCCGGTACGAAGCATGAGGCCCTTTCAGCCGGGCGGAGCCCCGCGACCTACGACCGGATCGGCGGCGGCTACCGGCGGGTACGCCGGCCCGATCCGCGGCTGACCGCGCTGATCCGCGACGCGCTCGGCGGAGCGCAGCGTCGTCAACGTCGGTGCGGGCGCTGGCTCCTGCGAGCCGCCTTACGTGGACGTCACCGCGGTCGACCCCTCCCGAGTCATGCTCGAACAGCATCCCGGCCAGCGCGGGGTACTGGCCCGCGCGGAGCAGCTTCCCTTTGGCGACGAGCGGTTCGACGCCGCGATGGGGGTGCGAACCGTGCACCACTGGCCCGACCTGTACCGCGGCTTGACCGAGCTGCGCCGGGTATCTCGCCGGCAGGTCGTCTCCACCTGGGATCCGGAACACTCGGAGGAGCTGCGGCTGGTGCGGCGGTACCTTCCCGGGGGCTGCGGGACGACCACTAGACCCCAAGATGCAACCGTGGTTACAGTAATCCTCGTTGCGTCAGACGGAGGTGGTGGCTGTGGGTTCGGAACCGGGTGAGTGGGTGCTGCTTGCCTACCGGGTGCCTCGGGAGCCGTCGTCGCCACGGATCGCGATCTGGCGGCGGCTCAAGCAACTCGGCGTCGCTCAGTTGGTCGATGGCCTTGTTGGGCTGCCTGCCGATGCGCGAACCCGCGAGCAGTTGGAGTGGGTTGCCGACGATGTGCTGGCCGCGAACGGTACGGCGGGTGTGTGGCTGGCGCGGCCGGCATCGGCTGTGGCGGAGCGTGAGCTGGCTGGGCAGATGGCGGCGGCCCGCGCGGTCGAGTACGCGAAGCTCGCCGCCGAGGCCGACACCTCCACCCAGCTGGCCGGGCCGGCGCGGGCTGCGGCGGTCCGCCGGTTGCGCGGGGAGCTGCGCCGGATCCAGCGTCGGGACTTCTTCGCGCCACCGGAGCGGGAGGCCGCCCAGCGGGCGGTCGCCACACTCGCCGGTGAGCCGGCGACGGAGCCGGTGCACGGCGGTGCGTCGTGAGGTGGGTGACCCGGGCCGGGGTGCACATCGATCGGGCCGCCTGTGCGTGGTTGATCCGCCGGCATGTCGACCCGGAGGCCGAGTTCGTCTTCGTCGCGGATCCGTCCGAGGTGCCAGCCAACGCGACGCCGTTCGACATGCGCGGAGTTGACCTGTCGCATCACGGGTCGGACTGCACGTTCGAGACGATCCTGCGCCGTTACGACCTCGCCGACCCGGTGCTGTGGCGGATCGCTGAGATCGTGCACGAGGCTGACATCGACGACGGACGCTACGACGCGCCGGAGGCGGCCGGCTTGGACGTCGCGCTGCGCGGCCTGTCCATGATCTGCGACGACCCCCGGGTCCTGGAGCTCACCGGGCCCCTGTTCGACGGCCTCTACGAATACCACCGTCGCGCCCTGCTTCTCGGACGCACGCCCGCATAACCCGCCCACCCCACGAACGCGACGCTGCCCGAGGTGTGCGCGCGTTGGATCCTGCCCGTCTGCCCGAGATTGACCGGCTGCCCCGATCGAGATGGAGGTCCTGCGGTGACGACCATCGAACCACCGGCAACCCGCGACGTCGTACCCTTCGGCCAGGCCGTGAAGGCGTGGTTCACCATCTCGTTGCAGACCTTCGGCGGACCGGCCGGGCAGATCGCCGTGATGCAGCGGCATCTGGTCGACGAGCGCCGCTGGATCGGCCAACGCCGGTTCCTGCACGCCCTGAACTACTGCATGCTCCTGCCCGGTCCCGAAGCCCAACAGCTCGCGATCTACGTCGGCTGGTTACTCAACGGCACCCGAGGTGGTCTCGTCGCCGGGACCCTGTTCGTGCTCCCCGGGCTGGTCGCGCTGCTGGCGCTGTCGGCGATCTACGTCGGCTACGGCGACGCCCACACTGTGACCGCCCTGTTCGCCGGCCTCGCCCCGGCCGTGGTCGCGATCGTCGCCCAAGCGGTGTGGCGGGTCGGCAGCCGAGCCCTCACCAACAGGGTGCTGGTCGGGTTCGCCGTCGTCGCGTTCGTCGCCCTGGCCGTGTTCGGCGTGCCGTTCCCGGTCGTCATCGCGCTCGCCGCGCTCGCCGGCTGGGCCGTGCACCGGTGGCAGCCACACCTCGTCACGGCCGGTGGGCACGGCGGCAACGGCACCGACGGGCCGGCACCGTTGATCCCGGACGACGCGCTGCACCACCACAGCCCGTCCGGTCGGCGGGCCGCCACGATCCTCGCCGTCGGACTCGTCGCCTGGTTCGCCCCGGTCGCGCTGGTCGCCGCGACCACCGGGGTCGGCAGCGTCTACACCCAGCAGGGCCTGTTCTTCTCCGGCACCGCAGTGGTCACCTTCGGCGGCGCCTACGCCGTCCTGGCCTATGTCGCCCAACGGGCCGTCGAGGACTACGGCTGGCTTTCAGCCGGGGACATGGTTCGCGGGTTGGCCCTGGCCGAGAGCACCCCCGGGCCGCTGATCATGGTGGTGCAGTTCGTCGCGTTCCTCGGCGCCTACCACCACCCGGGCAGCCTCGACCCGTGGGTTGCCGGAGTGGTCGGGTCGCTGCTGACCACCTGGGTCACCTTCGTGCCCTGCTTCCTGTTCATCCTCCTCGGCGCCCCCTACGTCGAACGACTGCGCACCAACCGCACCCTCTCCGCCGCGCTGACCGGCATCACCGCCGCCGTCGTCGGCGTGATCGCCAATCTCGGCCTCTACTTCACCGTCCACACCCTGTTCGCCGACAGCCGTACGATCAGCGGCGGGCCGCTGCGCCTGGAACTGCCGGAGTTGGCCACGGTGCGGTGGATACCACTGGGCATCGCCGTCATCGCCGGTGTGCTGATCTTCCGGCTCAAATGGTCCGTCCTGCGCGTACTCGGGGTCAGCGCCCTCCTCGGCCTCACCGCCGGGCTGGCCGGCCTACCCATCACCTGACGAGCCACAGAATTGGCCAACCAGACCTGGACGCCAGCGCGACCAACGGTCCACATCAACATGGACCGACCCTGGTCGACGAGCCGTCCGCTTGCCAGGCCCGCATCCGGTCCTTGACCATCTGGAAGGCCCGGGCCAGGTGCTTCGTGCACAGCAGGATCTCGCCGTCGGCGTCGGCTACCTCGCCCGTGCTGTCAACCGTTCGCTGGTGCCGTTTGCGCCGGGGTCGAGACGGCTGCCTCGTACCTGAGCAAGGTGTCGACGAATGTGCGTTGTTGTGCCGGGCTCAGCGGTGCGAGGGCCTGTCGCCATGCGTGGGCACCTGGAGACAGCCACTGGGCGATGGCGGGGCGGCTCTCAGGGCTGATGTCAACGATGCGGCGGCGCCGGTCGGTGTCGTCCTCGCGCCGTACCAAGACTCCTCTGCGGCTCAGATCGCTCACGATCAGGCTCACCGTGGTCGGTGCCACACCCAGCATCCCGGCCAGTTGGGAGACGGTCAGCGGGCCGTCGAGTAGGAGCAGGGACAGCATCGACAAGTGCCTCGGCGCCAGCTCAAGCGACCGTAGCTGTTCCGGCAGAGGCAGCCGTTTGACCCTGCCGACCAACCTTGGCATCACCAGGAGCAACTTCCTGACCGTGTCGTCCGTGGTGTCAGGTGTTGACATCCGCCCACCTCCCAAATACCTTTGCATGCAAAGCTAATTTGCGTTCAAACCGTTCCCGGAGGATGGTATGCCCCACCTCAGCGTGCATGTGCTGGAGAGCGACCTGGCCGGCCGTGAGACCGCACTGATTCGGAACCTGACCGATGCGGTCGTCGCCGTCTATGGGGAGTGGGCCCGAAGCATCGCGGTCGTGCAGTTGATCGGCCTGCCTCCCGGTCGTTGGGGTATCGGCGGCAATCCGGCAGAGGCACCCTCACCCAGCGTCACGTTCGGCATCAGGGAGGCGGCGTTCAGCCGGCCCGACGCCGACGAGATCGTTGCCCGCCTCGTGTCCGGAGTCACGGACGCCATCGTCGACGTCCTCGGGGAGCGCGTCCGCGCCGGCCTCACGGTCGAGTTCGTAGGCACCCCGGCCGGGCGGACAGGAATCGGCGGAGTTGTCGTCACGTCATAGGGATCATTCAAGTGCCGGAGCCGGTTACGAGCGCCCAACGACACTCGATCGGCGCCCTCTACTCCGGCGATACGCGCGCCAAGACTCCTTCAGTGCCCCGTGGCCCAGGCCAAGGAGATCTCGGTAGGCCGAACAGATCGATCTGTGGCCTGCCTCTACCGACAGACGTGTTGCCGGTGCCTGCGAGGATCGCCGCGTTGCCTCCGCTACGCCCTGATCGGGCCGCCACCAAGCCTCCGGCACCTGCGCACGCCCTCGCCTGAGCCGGCTATCCCTCGCCGCGCAGGGCCGCCTGGACGGGTTCGGGGGTCATCGCCGGGAACCGTTCCTGGAAGTCGAGGACTCCGACCCAGGTGGGGCGCAGGCCGATCCGGACCATCCGCAGGCCGGGCTTGTCGATCGCCTTCACGTAGGCGTCGCCCACCTCGTCGCCCATTCCCGCGCGCTGGATGGTGGCGTACTCGGGTAGGACGCCGTCGACCTCGGCCAGGGTGACCTTCCCGCGCAGCATCAGTACCTGTGGAAGCCCTTCGGCAGTGTCGATGCAGACCGCCACGTCGGGCCGTGTCCGCAGGTCACGGACCTTGTAGTTGCCGGCGAACGCGCCGACGACCAGTTCCTCGCCGGTCCACAGGAAGTTCACCGGGATCAGTCGAGGGGCTCCGTCCCTGCCGGTGTATGCCATGCGCGCTACCAGGGGCGTACTGAGCAGGCGCTGCGCGATGGGGGTCTCCAACAGCTTCACGTCACCTTGTCGCAGACCCGTCGCGGGGGTGTTGGGGAGGCTCATGGGAGCCAAGCTAGAGGGTCAGCTCCTAGAAAACAAGCAATGCTCCTTTATTAGGAGTGACAGGTAGTCTGACGGCATGAGCGGCATGCGTAGCTATGGGGATCCGTGTGGCGTGGCGCGTGCACTGGATGTGATCGGCGAACGGTGGGCGGTGCTGGTGGTGCGCGACCTCCTGCTCGGCCCCAAGCGCTTCAACGACCTGCTCGGCGGCCTGCCCGGGATGAGCCCGAACGTGCTGAGCCAGCGGCTCCGCGAGTTGACCGAGCACGGCGTTGTGCGACGGCGGGACCTCGGACCACCGACCCGGGTCCACCTCTACGAACTCACCGAATGGGGCCGGGCCCTGGAGCCCCTGCTCCTACAGCTCGGACGCTGGGGAAGCCAGGCCCGACCAATACCCGAGGGTGCCCTCGGCGCCGACTCACTGCTGCTCAGCATCAAGGCGGCCGTCGACCCGGCTCGGGCTGCGGACCTGCGTGGCGTCTACGAGCTCCACATCGACGCCGACACCTACCTCGCCGAGGTCGTCGACGACTCGGTCCGGATCCGCCGCGACACGGCTTCCGGGCGCCCCGACGCGACGCTCACCACCGACCTCGACACCCTCCGAGCCGTCTGCGACCGCCGGATCACCATGGCGTCGGCAGTGGACTCGGGGACGCTACGCCTGAACGGTGAGCCATCCGCCACACGGCGCCTCACCGATCTCCTCCTGGCCCCGTTCACGTCCGCGTCTCAGCGCTGATCGAGCGATGCGGACGGCGGGTGGTGGGGGCGACGGCCCCAGCGGCGGTTTCCCGCCCCGACCCTGGACGTTCCGGAGGTCGGCCACCTGATCCATGGCCTGCGACCACCACCGTCATGCTGCTCCCTGGGAACCGGGGCAGAGGTGGGCCGGCCGCACGAGGAGTTGGTGTGCTATCCCGTTGAGAGGTTCCTGGTGCCCGGTGGGTGGCGAGGAATGAGAACTTCTTTCGAAGTTCGATTGGTTCGATAGTCGAAGTGTTCTAGGATCGGAGCGTTAGATGTCGAGGCGAACCCGAGACGAGGTGATCGTCGACCTGATACGGGCGTGGCGTGCCGCGCGTCTACAGACCGACCTGCTCGACGACGCCGCCTTCCACAAGCTGGGGATCAACCGGACCGACGGTCGTTGCCTCGACGCCCTGAGCGAGGGGCCGATGACCGCCACCGCCCTGGCCACGGCCTGCGGTGTCACCGTCAACGCCCTGACCACCGTGGTGGATCGCCTGGCGGAACGCGGGCTGATCGAGCGGATCCGGGACACCGTCGACCGCCGTCGGGTGGTCATCCGACTCACCGAACTCGCCGACCACGTCAGCAATCAGCTGTACGGACCGGTCGTGGCCTGGTCGATCAACAACTTCAACCGGTACACGACGAAGGAACTGGAGATCCTCGAACGCTTCCTCACCGAGGGACGCGAGTTCCAGAAGCAGCACATGGAGTACATCCGCGAACTCGACCTCTCCTGGGAGCCGGGCAACCCCGACCTCGATGCCACACCGGCACCGTGAGCAGCGAACACGCCAGCCACCGGCGTACCCACTCCGGCGGCGGCGCCACGACCTGGGGCGCCTCCGCCCCATCAGCCTTCGGAGGCAACCATCATGAGCACGACACGACAGCGGGTCCTGCCACAATCCCGGCGGCACCTCATCCGCGCGGCAGGCGTGATCGGAGCCGTACTGTCCGCGATCCTGGTCTACGCCGTCGCGGTCACCATCGGCGCCCAACCCGAAGTACCGCAGACCTTCGGATCGCGGACCCTGCGACCGCTCGAGTTCGGCGAGGTTCTCGGCGCGGCCACGATCGCCAGCCTGGCGGGTTGGGCCCTCCTGACCATCCTGGAGCGCTTCACCGCCAAGGCGATAACGATCTGGACCGTGGTGGCCGCCATCGTGTTCCTCGGCACGCTGCCGTACATGCCCGGGTTCTCGGCCGACAGCCGAGTGACTCTCGTGCTGATGCACGGCGCGCTGGCAGCAGTACTCATCTCGGTGATGCGACAGACCTCCGCTCCTGCTGGCCGACCCGGTCCGACCACGGACTCGGCTCAGCGACGAGCGAGCTGATCACGTAACGGATTCTCGTGGGGTGGGTTCTGCCAAGCGGTGGCGAGTGCGGGCGTTGGCCGTGGTTGGTAGGGGATCTTGTTGCGGAGCATGGCGAACAGGGCGTCGCAGCGGCGGCGGGCGAGGTCCGCGGTTCCCCGGCAACTGGGCGTCTTCGCCGTCGGCCGTACCGTCAACCTCAGGACCGCCCGTTCTCAACTGCTCGGCGGCATGAGCTCGGGCGTGACCCAGGTGAGGGCGATGGATCATCCGTTTCCATCGAGGCCGAGGAGTCGCCGCAGGTAGATCAGGCCGTCCGTGGCGAGCCGGTCCTGGGTTTCGGCGAGCGGACGCCAGATCGAGGCGGCGGTCGCGACGGTCTCGTTCTCCGAGGTGAACGATTCGATGCAGATCGGTCCCCGGTAGCCGGTGTTCCGCAGGGCAGCGAGAAAGCGCGGCCAGTCGAAATGGTCACGGCCCGGCGCGCCGCGATCGGTTCCGCTGACCTGGACATGCTTGATGTGCGGGCCGGCGTCGTCGATCGCGGCGTACGGGTCGGCCTCCTCGATGTTCATGTGATAGGTGTCGATCATGATGCCGACGTTGTCGGGCAGCCCCTCGCGTAGCTCCAGTAGCTGCCGGATCGTGTTGGCCACGCTGGTCTCGTAGCGGTTGAGTGCCTCGATGCCGAGGCTGACGCCGTGCCGTCCGGCGTACTCGGCCACCGGCGCGAGGTGGGTCCGGAACTCGGTGTAGCAGGCGGTGCGTTCGGTCGGGGACATCCGCCAGGTACGGCCGACGGCGGCGTACAGCGGGCCGCCGACGACCGGTGCGCCGAGTGCCGCCGCGAGGTCGACGCAGTGCCGCAGGTAGGTCTGAGTCCGGGCCACGGTGCCGGGATCGGTCCGGACCAGGTCTCGCCCCGGCGGGGTCACCGCACAGACCCCGGCCAGGGCGAGTCCGTACCGGTCCAGCAGTGTCCTGGTACGGTCCGGGTCCCAGTCGCCGACCTGCTCGACCGGCAGTTCGACCGCGTCGAAACCCCACTGCGCGATTCTCGGCAGCAGGCCGCTCAGGGCGGTGTCGTCGACCGGGGACGACCACACCCACGGGTTCACCCCGATCGGGAACACCGCGTCTCCGTCACTTCCACCGCTGCGGATAGCCCGGCAGGTCCGTGCAGCCGCACATCGCGTAGTGCAGCGGCGGCATGGCCTCGTCGACGTACCGGTCGAGGTTGTCCTGGGTGATGGTCGGTTGCGGGAGTTTCCACGGGCTGGAGACCGGCTCACCGCGCAGGATCTTCAGCGCGGCCAGGACCGGGGTCCGCCACTGATACGTCGGGTATGTCGGCGCGATGGCGGTGAGTTGCTTGTCCTTCCATAGCTTGAGGAAGTCGAGCTGGTCCTCGCCGTTGATCGCGGGCAGCGGTTTGCCGGCGTCCTGGAACGCCTCGACCGCGGCGACCGCCGTGGCGCCGGCGTCCATCCAGATGCCGTCGATGGTGCCGTGCCGTTGGAGGTAGTTGGTGACGATGGTCTTGGTCTTCGCCGGGTCGCCGTCGGTGAACTCGACGCCGACGACGTTGACGTTCGCCTTGTCGAACTGGACCTTCGCGGCCGACCAGCGGGTCTCCAGTACGTCGACGCCGGGCAGGATGCGCAGGGCCAGGACCTTCCCGCCGGAGGGCACCTTCTGGCTGAGGAACTCGGCGCCGACGTGTCCGAAGCCGTACCCGCCGATGGGGTTGATGAAGGTCACCGGGCAGTCGGTGTCGACGCCGCGGTCGAAGACGACCACCGGTATGCCCTTCGCGCAGGCCGTCTCGACCGCCGGGGTGAGCGTCGCGGTGGTGTTCGGTGAGACGATCAGGGCGTCACAGCCCTTGCCCAGCAGGTCGTTGATGTCGGTGATCTGCTTCGGGTCCTTGCCCTCGGCGTCGACGTGTACGAACTCCTTGATCAGCGCCCGCTGGGCCTCGACCTCGGCCTGCATGGTCTTGAAGCCCACCTGCCGCCAGGGGTTGTTCAGGGCGGCGTTGGAGAAGCAGACCTTGTACGGCCCCGGCTTCTTGTACTTCGCGGTGTCGACCGGGCGCGGGTCGAGCACCTGCTCCCACGGCCGGTCCGCCGGGCCGGTGGCGGTCGCGCCCAGCAGTGCGATCTCCCGGTCGTAGTCGGCCTGGACGAAGAACTTCGACTGCACGCCGGTGCCGGCGTCCGCCGTCGCCCCGGACTGCGACGGGTTCGGCGTGGGGGTGTCGGTGGCGCAGCCGGCAAGCACGAGCGTCGCGACCGACGCCAGCGCCACCGCGATACCGGGTCGTCTCATCGATCTCCTCCTGATGGTGGGAAGGGCCGTTACCTGCGACGCAGTGCGCCGACTGACACGGCGGCCAGAATGATCAAGCCCTGGACGGTGGACTTGAGCGCGCCGGATACGCCGTAGAAGTTCATGAGGGTGAACAGGGTTTCCAGGGTCAGCGCGCCGAGCATGGCGCCGAGCAGCGCGCCCCGGCCGCCGCCGAGGGCCACCCCGCCGAGTACCACCGCGGTGATGGCGGTGAACTCCAGCCCGAGCCCGGCCTGGAACGACACGCCGCTGTAGCCGCCGAGCAGGATCGCCGCGACGGTGGCGGCGAGACCGCTGATCACGAAGGCGACGGTCTTGGTCCGACCGACCCGGACCCCGGTCAGTTCGGCGGTTCGCGGGTTGTCGCCGACCGCGACCAGGGTGCGGCCGGCGTCCGAGCGGCTGAACAGCAGCAGCAGGACGGCGACCGCGAGCAGGACCAGCAGGGCGTACGGCAGCCGGCCAAGCAGCGGCACATCCTCGAAGGCCAGCCGGCCGAACCGGCGGAACTCGTCGGACAGTCCGCCCCGTGGCGCCCCGTCGGACCAGAGGTAGACGGCACCGACCAGGATCAGGTACATGCCGAGGGTGGTGATGAACGACGGGACCCGCAGGGTCGTGGTGACCAGCCCGTTGGCCACGCCGACCAGCAGACCGAAGCCGAACAGCAGCAGCACCACCGGCCAGGTCCGGCCGGGGTCGCTGTCGATCAGCCGGGCGGCCACCACCACCTGGGCGGTGACCAGCGACCCGACCGACAGGTCGAACTCCCCGGAGACGATCACGAAGTACTGGCCGGCGGCGAGGATGATGATCGGCGCGGACCGGCCGAGGAACGACAGCAGTGACGCGGGCTGGAAGAAATCGGGCTGCTGGATCGCGATCAGCACGAGCAGCAGCGCGAGGATGACCACGATCGGCAGCACGCCGCCCGGCCGGACCAGCCGCCCCCGGACCACCCCGCCGGCCACCGGCCGCGCGGCGGCACCTTCCGGCTCCCGGGTCACCTCGGCGGTCACGACCGCGCCCCGTTCCGCTCGCGATGGCGGCGGTGCCGCCGTCTGGCGTACAGTGCCACCGCCGCGATGATGATCACGCCTCGGACGACCTGCTTGAAGAACGCGTCGACGTCGAGCTGGTTGAACACGCTGTCGACGCTCGCCAGCAGCAGCACGCCGCCGACGGTGCCGACCACGCCGCCCCGACCGCCGGCCAGCGCGGCTCCGCCGAGTACCACGGCGGCGATCGACTCGAGGTCGTAGAAGCTCTCGACGCCGACCCGGGGCGCGCCGGAGCCCAGCCGGCTGGCCAGGTAGACGCCGGCCAGCCCGGCGCACAGCGCGCAGAGCACGTGGCTGAGGATCAGCACCCGGTCGTTGCGTACCCCGGAGAGCCGGGCGACCTGCGCGTCACCGCCGACGGCGACCAGATGGTGCCCGTACCGGGTGCGGCGCAGCGCGAACCAGATCGCGGCGGCGACCGCGAGGAAGAGCAGGAAGGCGACCGGGACGGGCCCGACGCGCTGGTAGCCGAGGGTCTGCACCAGGGTCGGGGCGGTGCTGCCGGCCGGCCCGTCGTAGCCGTTCTCCAGGTAGCCCTTGAGCAGCAGGCCGACGCCCAGCGTCGCGATGAACGCGTTGATCCCGACGGTGGCGACCAGGAACCCGTTGACCAGCCCGACAGCGACGCTGACCGCCATCACGAGCAGTATCGCCGGGCCGATCCTGCTGTCGCTGCCGTTCATCGTCTCGGCGGCGATCAGGGTGCTGAGACTGACCACGTAGCCGACCGACAGGTCGAGCGAACCGCCGAGGATCACCAGCGTCTGACCGGCCGCGACCAGACCGAGGCCGGTCGCGACGTGCAACAGGCTGACCACGCTCGACTGGTTGAGCAACTGCCCGCCGTCGAGCGCCACCACGACCCAGCCGATCGCAAGGGTCAGGGCGAGCGCGACGAAGACACCGCGTGCCGGGTCGGCGCCGACGGCGGTACGCAGCGTCCGGACCTCCCGGCGGGGGACCGCCGGGGTGCGCTGCGGGGCGGACGGCGCGGCGGTCATCGGGGCTCTCCCCGGACGGCACCGGTCGCGAGACCCATCACGTCCTCCTCCGTGGCCTGCGCGGGCAGTTCCCCGGCGACGGCGCCGTCGCGCATCACCACGATCCGGTCGCTCATGCCGAGCAGCTCGGGCAGCTCGGACGAGATCATCAGAACGGCCGCCCCGTCCCGGGCCAGTCGGCGGACCAGATCGTGGATGGCGGACTTGGCGCCGACATCGATGCCCCGGGTCGGCTCGTCGAACAGCAGCACCCGGGGGGAGAGGGCGAGCCAGCGAGCCAGCACCACCTTCTGCTGGTTGCCGCCGGACAGGAAACGGATCTCCTGCTGGTCGCCGGCGGCACGGACCTCGACGGCGGCCAGCAACTCGCGGACACGCACCGTACGCGCGGCGCGGCCGGCCCAGCGCGGGAACACGGCGCGGCCGGCGAGCAGCGCGTTGTCCAGTACCGACTGTCGTGCGGCGATTCCCTCGCCCTTGCGGTCCTCGGTGATGTACACGATCCCGGCTCGAACCGCCGACCGGACGGTACGCAGCCGCACCGGGCGCCCGCCGAGGCGCACCTCGCCGGAGGTGAAGGGAGCGACGCCGAAGACGGCACGGGCCAGCGCGGACCGGCCGGAACCCTGTAACCCGGCGATCCCGAGCACCTCTCCGGCCCGAAGATCAAGGTCGACGCCGCGCAGCCGGTCGTTGGCCCCGTTCCGGATCGACAGCCGCACCTCGTCCGCCCGCCCCGGCTCGGCCCGGGGCGGGTAGTAGTGCGCCAGTTCCCGGCCGACCATGTGTCGGACCAGTTGGTCCTGGCTGGTCCGCGCCGTCGGCACGGTGGTCACCCGACGCCCGTCCTTGAGCACGGTGATGCGGCTGGACAGGTCGAAGACCTCGACCAAGCGGTGGGACACGTAGAGGACGCCGATGCCGCGTTCCTGCAACCGGCGGACCAGCCCGTAGAGCAGTTCGACCTCGTGGTCGGCGAGCGCCGCGGTGGGCTCGTCCATGATCAGCAGCCGGGCGTCGAGGGCGAGAGCCTTGACGATCTCGACGACCTGCTGCCGGGCGACACCGAGTCCTCCCACCCGGGCGGTCGGCGCGAAGGACGTCTCGCCGACGGCGTCAAGCAGTTCGGCGGTACGCCGCAGCATCGTCCGCGTGTCCACCAGGCCGCGTCGCAGCGGCTCGTGGCCGAGGAACACGTTCTCGGCGACGGTGCGCTCGGGCAGCAGGTTGAACTCCTGATGGATGATCCCGACGCCGGCCGACTGCGCCTGCCGGGGGCTGCGGAAACTCACCGGCCTGCCGTCGAGCGCGACGCTGCCGCCGTCCGGCGGGTACACACCGGAAATGATCTTCATCAGGGTGGACTTGCCCGCGCCGTTCTCGCCGACGACGGCGTGCACCTCGCCGCGCCGCAGGTCGAGGTCGATGCCGTGCAGGACGCGCACGTCGAGGAACGCCTTCGTGATGCCGCGTAGCTCGAGCAGCGGAGGGTCTCCGCCGGACTCGGCGGTTTCGCTACGGATCGTTACCAACAGGGCCCTCCAGTTGCCGCGCCACGCGTCCGCCGTCCGCGGGTGCCGAGTGGCATGAGCCGACTTCCGGGATCTGACTGGGAGTGCTTTCGCCGAAAGACGTCGAACTTTTGTCGAACCCAACGAATGCCGGTGCGAGGAGGGTAAATGTTTCAATGATGGCTGGCAACACCGCAACCCGCCGGAAACCTCGTTGTCTCGTGATCTGGATGCCATTTCCACTCTTCGGTTGGTGTCAATGGGTCGGATGAACGAGGCTGAGAGAGCGCTCTATGTGTCAACCGCCGGTTATTGATCATCCTAATTGGATTCGCCTGGCCGATGACCAGGCACTTCCATCAGTTTCCCGCCCGGCAGGCATCGCTCTGGTGATCGACATGTTGACTTCTGTCCATGCGCGGCGCAATCTGGCCTCCAGACCAGGGCTCCGAAGCACCCCACGGCCGTGACACCGAGTCACGCCGGGTGTGGAGAACGGGGAACCCGGCATTCCGTTGCGGCGAACGGCTGCCGGACCACCACCTCACCAACCTCACGTCCGATCCTGCGCACGGATCGGACGGCTGCCCCGCGCCCGTGGTCAGTCAACCCGTTGTCCCGCCGAAAGGAGACGGCAGTGCGACGTCCCGTCCTGTTGTCAGCCCTGATCATGGGCGTACTTCTCTCCCTGACCCTGGTCAGACCGGCCGAGGCGGCACCGGTGTTCCGGGCGCTGCTGTTCACCAAGACCGTCGGATACCGGCACGACTCCATCCCGGCCGGGATCGCGATGTTCCAGCAGCAGGCCACCGAGAACAACTTCGAACTCGTCCACACCGAGGACGCCACCGCGTTCACCCCGGCGAACCTGGCCACCTTCGACGTACTGATCATGTTCCAGACCTCCGGCATGGTCTGGACCACCGCGGCGCAACGCCAGGCCGTCGAGGGCTTCCTCGCCAGCGGCAAGGGCATCGTCGCGGTACACAACGCGACGGACATGGGTATCGAGGGCGAGTACCCCTGGTGGGACCAGACGGTCAACGCCGGCGCCCACATGCCGGAGCACTCACCGGGCGTGCTCACCGGCACGGCGATCGTCGCCGACCGGGCACACCCGTCGACCGCCGGACTACCGGACCGGTGGGTCCGCAGCGAGGAGTGGTACAACTTCGACCGGAACCCCCGCGGTGACGTTCACGTGCTGGTGACCGCCGACGAGCGCACCTACAACCCGGGCGGCGCGGCCATGGGCAACGACCACCCGATCTCCTGGTGCCGAACCATCGGTACCGGCAAGGTGTGGACGACGGCGATGGGCCACGCGACCGCCTCGTACAGCGAGCCCGGCTTCCGTAACCACGTCCTCGGCGGAGTGAGGTGGGCGGCGGGCAACCAGCCCGGCGACTGCGGCGGCACCGTCTGGGGCAACTTCGAGAAGCGGACCCTCGACGACAACACCGCCGACCCGATGGCGCTGGCGGTGCTGCCCGACGGCCGGGTGCTCTACGTCCAACGGGCCGGACAAGTCAGGATCTTCAAGCCGATCACGAACACCACCGTCACCGCCGGCACGCTCAGCGTCTACACCGGCGGCGAGGACGGCCTCACCGGCGTCGCGGTGGACCCCAACTTCGCCAGTAACGGCTACGTCTACCTCTACCACTCACCGCTGAACAGCACCACCGACATCAACCGGGTCTCCCGGTTCACGCTCACCGGAGACACCCTCAACACCGCCAACCCGACCACGGTGATCGACATCCCCGCCTACCGGGACCGCACCCACCCCGAGCCCGGCCACACCGGCGGGTACCTCGCCTTCGGCCCGGACGGCAACCTCTACATCGGTACCGGCGACGACACACCACCCAATCTGGACAGCAACTGGCAGGGATACGCGCCCCTCGACTGGCGGACCGGACGATCCCACCTCGACGCGGCCCGCAGCGCCGGCAACACCAACGACCTACGGGGCAAACTGCTGCGGATCCGCCCCTCGGCCGGCGGCGGCTACACCATCCCGAGCGGCAACCTCTATCCGCAGGGCACCGCCCAGGCCCGACCCGAGGTCTACGCGATGGGCTTCCGCAACCCGTTCCGGTTCTCGATCGATCCCGCCAACGGCTGGGTGTACCTGGCGGACTACGGACCGGACCGCGGCGGCCCGGCCACCAACCGGGGGCCGGAAGGGCTCGTCGAACTCAACGTGATCAAAGCAGCCGGCAACTACGGCTGGCCGTTCTGCCACGGCGACAACCAGGCGTACGCGCCGTTCAACCCGGACACCGGGGTGGTCGGTGCCAAGTTCAACTGCGCGGCACCGGTCAACAACTCGCCCAACAACACCGGCCTGGCCAACCTACGCCCGATCGTCGCGCCGAACATGTGGTACGGCTACGGCGCCTCGCCGACCTTCCCCGAACTGGGCAGCGGCGGCTCCGCTCCGATGGGTGGACCGGTCTACCGGTACAACGCGAACAACCCCTCGGCCACCAAGTTCCCGCCGTACTACGACGGCACGCACTTCTTCTACGAGTGGTCACGCAACTACGTCAAGGAAGTCCACTTCGACAGCGCCACCACGGTGACCCGGACCAACCCCTTCATGCCAAGCACCCTCTTCAACAAGCCGATGGACATGACATTCGGCCCCGACGGCTCGCTATACCTCCTTGAGTGGGGGTCGAACTTCGGCGGCGGAAACAACGACTCGGGCCTGTACCGGATCGACTACATCCAGGGCGGCCGAGCGCCGGTCGCCAAAGCGACCGGCACGCCCACCAACGGCAACGCACCACTGACCGTGCAGTTCTCCAGCGCCGGATCCGCCGACCCCGACCCCGGTGACACCATCACCTACCAATGGACGTTCGGCGACGGAACCACCTCGACGGCGGCGAACCCGTCGAAGGTCTACACCAACAACGGCAACTACACCGCCCAACTCAAGGTGACCGACAACACCGGCCGCGCCGGCTACTCCAACGTCCAGATCACCGTCGGCAACACCGCACCGGTCGTCACCATCACCACCCCCGTGAACGGCGGCATGCTCACCTTCGGCGACCGGGTCCCATACACCGTCACCGTCACCGACCCCGGCGGAGCGCCAATCGACTGCACCAAGGTCCTGGTCAACCCCGCCCTCGGCCACGACGACCACCAGCACGAAACCACCGACTACCCCGGCTGCTCGGGCACCATCTCCACCGACCTGCTCGGCGGACACCCCGACGGCGCCAACCTGTACTACGTCCTCAACGCCAAATACACCGACAACGGCGGCGCCGGCGGAGCGGCACCACTCACCGGTTACGGTCACGCGATCCTGCAACCCAAGCACAAGCAGGCCGAGTACTTCACCGCCCAGTCCGGGATCCGGGTCGTCAGCCAGGCCGGCGCGGAAAGCGGAGGACGGATCGGCGACATTTCCAACAACGACTGGATCTCGTTCACACCCATGGCGCTGCAAGGCATCACAAACGTCAGCTACCGCGTCTCCTCACCCTTCGGCGGCGGCTCGATCGAACTGCGAGCCGACTCTCCCACCGGAACCCTGCTGGCCACCACACCGGTAGCCAACACCGGCGGCTGGGACAACTACCAGCCCACGGCGACGGTGAACACCACAGGCATCACCGGCAGCCGCATTCTCTACCTGGTCTTCAAGGCCAGCACCAACAACTCCTTCGACGTGGACTCCATCACGTTCGGCGGAACCGGGGTCGGCACGCCCGACTCCGGCGGCGTGGCCGGCCGCACCTGGACGCTGACCGCCGAGCACAGCGGCAAACTCGTCGACGTCAACGCCCAGTCAACCGCCGACGGCGCGGTTGTCCAGCAGTGGGCAGCGACTGGCGGGAACAACCAGCGCTGGCAGGCGGTCGACGCCGGCAGCGGAACGATGCAGCTCAAAGCCGTGCACAGCGGCAAGTGCCTCGACGTCACCGGCGGCTCCACCGCGCCCGGCGCCTTCCTCCAACAATCCACCTGCAACAGCGGCGCGGGCCAGCGGTTCCGGGTCGAGACTACCGGCACCGGTGGCGTCTACACCGTCGTCTCCGCGTTGAGCGGCCTCTGCCTGGACGTCAACGGCAACTCACTACTCGACGGCGCACGCCTCGTGCAGTGGAACTGCCAGAACTCGACCAACCAGAGGTTCCGGTTCGCCTCGGCCTGACCCCCTGACAACGGCGCGCCGGTCCGTCCCGGACCGGCGCGCCGTTGTCCTGATCAGAGCGTCACCGCGGATCTGCTTACCGACCCTGTCTGGAGGCCGTCCGCGGCAACCTCGTAGAACACCTGCGCGGGTGGCCTGAGAAGCGCCCGGAGCCGGCCTGACCGCACTGGCCCGATCGGTGCCGACCGCCTCGCTCGGGTCTGCCTCGCCAACGGCACCTCTGGTAGGGACTGTAAAACGATCGTCGCCTCGTGACTCATCCCAGCGACGGCGGAGGAGGCGAGTTGGCACCGGCGGAAGTCTACGACGCACCCAACTGCCGCGGAGCATGCGCGGCGGCTGGCTGCGCACGAGTCACTGAGCGTGGTGGCGGATGGCTGGCACGCGGTGTCCGGCATTCCGATGTGCGTGCGTTCGCTAACCGACGTATCGGCGGCTTGGCGGATGGCTACCTATACTTCGTCAGTGGCATCAGTGACGGAGGCATGGGTTCGGATTGAGGGCTGGATGCGACGGCACGCGCCAGCGAGCACCGATGTGCTGGCGCGACCGGCGGCCTCGGAATCGATCACCGCTGCCGAAGCCGAGCTCGGCCTGCCGTTTCCCGCGGAACTGGTTGAATCGCTGCGCCGGCACGACGGCCTCACGGAGTGGGCGAGCATCCTGCCTGAAGCGACTCCGCTCTCCGTAACGGGCATCGTCGAGCATCGCCAGGTGCGTATGGAGATCGCACCCGATGTCGACGGCTTCGCTCGGCACGGTGCCGAGGCAGAGCCGTGGTGGCATGAACGTTGGCTTCCTTTCGGGGATGGCGACTGTGGTCTTCAAGTCATCGACTTGCGACCCGGGTCCGGATTCGCCCGCGTGGGCTGGGCGCCGACCAGCAACCCTGCGGACTTCTCGGACGCCTGGCCGTCGCTGGAGGCATACCTGACAACCGTCGCCGACGTGCTCGAGACCGGTGGCGCGGCAGGCGTCTGGTATCCGTACCTGACCATTGATGGCGCGCTCTGGTGGAGCCTAGGCGGACAAACCGAGCTCAATGGTGAGCCATTGCGCCCTGCTCCTCAGCATTGAATCAGATCAGCCATCCTGGGCGCAGGGCTGCCCGGCCACCCAACAGCGGTCACCATCCGCTCATACCGCCGACCGTGCGCGCCGCCCGCACTCAGAGCCGTCACGCTTTGTGAACCGCCTTTCGTGTCGGTCGAGGCCCGGGACTGCCGATGAGCGGATGCCCGGAACGAGCAACTACGATCCAGCTGCGCCGTATGTCACGGGAGTGAGTTCGGCGGGCAGGCTGCGCACTGCCAACGCCACTGCCTCCTCCGCCGTCACACTTCGTAAACAGCCTGCCGTTTCGGGTCGACGCCCGGAACTGGCGAGATGAGGGAGGGCGTTCGTGTGGTGAGTCACCGCAGTGCTGCTGCGAGTTCGGCGGCGTTGTCGAACGCGGGTGTCGCCCTTTCGGATTCGCCTTCCGTGAGCGTGACGGACTGGGCGCGGGCCAGCATCTCGGTCGCAGTCTTTGGATCGTCCAGCACGATCGCGAGTTCGGCGCGGTAGACCAGGACCTCTACCTGCTCGACAGGGTCGTCGTCGGCTTGCGGGCGGGCCAACGCGCTGTCGAGGATCCGGACGGCCTGTCCGACGTTCCCCCTGGAATCGGCCTGCACGACGGCATTCGACAGGGCCTTGGCCAGTCGTCCGGCAGGCGTGGTGGCCGGGGTGGGTGCGGTGGTGGGGTCCCGAAAGACGCGGATCCAGTTGCCGCCCGGGTCGATGATGCTGAACCCGCCCACCCCGTCGGCGTTCTTCCGTGCCCTGGGCCGGGTCATCCGGGGTGTTCCGGACACCAGTACCTTGCCGTACGCAGCGCGCATGCCGGCTGCGAACGCCCGGTGTAGTCCCTCGATGTCCGCGGTGATTACGAGACAGGAGCCGTAGGACTGCTCCGGGTCGAACCCGGGGATCTCGAAGAACTGTAGGTGCAGGTCTTCCCGCTGTACTCCCACACACGCGTTGGGCTTGCGCTGCTTGTACGTGGTCCGGAAACCGAGAACTCCGTAGAAGGTTTCGATGTCGTCGATGGACGCGCACGGCAGCAGGGGAACGGTCACCTCGTTGGTCATGCCTCCTTCCTAAGCGTCGCGGGGTGTCCGTCGCACATGGAAATAGCCGATCGGCGTCTTCGGCCAACCGATCGGCTGATGGCCCAGAACCGCAACGCCACGGAGCCGAGTCATCGGCGGTGCCTTCCTGTCTGCCATACGGCCCGCCAGGATCAGGCGTCCGGATCTGCCGCCGATCGTGCGTGACTGCCAGCACGACCGTCACTGTCCGCACGGCCTCCGGGGTCAGGGTGGTGCACGGCTAGGTCCTTGCCCGCCGTGGGAAGTCCTTGTGCGCCCTTGATCGGGAGAGTGGCTGGTTACGGCATGCGGCTTGATGGAGTGTGGGTACGCGATTCGTCCCACCAGTACCCTTCCGGTCGTGATGGCGCGGCCGACGGCAGGGTGGCGGGAACACGTGGCGGCTGAGGCCACCGAGACAGCGGCGGGCACGCTCGACCCGGATGACGCGAGCGCGGCAAGACTCTTCCCCGCAGAGATGCTGGCCCAGACGGACGAGGTGTTGACGGGGTTCGAGGCGGACGTCGCCAGCTTGGTCAGTCATCGCTGGGAGCCGGCAACTGACGCGGAGATCTTCGAGGTGATCGAGCGGACCGTGAGGGCCCTTAACGCGGTCAACGATCGGTACAACGGAGCAGCGTATGAAACCGACGAGCGGGAACGACTCTGCGAGTACATCGAGGGTGTGTTGGACGATGCCGGGATAGACCTGGACGCCTTCGCCGGACGCCATCGAATGACGCGCCACGAAATCACGGATGAGTGGCGGGACTGGTGACGTCTGGCTGAGAGACTTCGTCCGCCTGGCTCAGCAACGCGATCGCGGGTCGCAATTTCCGCATCCGCCGCCGACCGTGCGTGCCGCCCGCAGGCAAAGCCGTCACGCCTCGCGAACAGCCTTCCGTGTCGTCGTCGGTCGACCGTGACCTTTGTCGGGCTGTTCGAGCTCGGAGCAGGCCGACCCGCCCTGAGGCAGGTGGAAGACCGGCTTCGGTCGAGGGCCGGAATCTGTCTCGCCCTTGATCTCAAGTGAGCTTGAGATTCTAGAGTCGCCGGTGACGAAAGGAGTCGCTGTGACGACGTTGGTGACGGGGGCCACCGGAAACACCGGCCGGCACGTAGTGGCGGAGCTGGTCCGCCGGGGCGAGCGCGTCAGGGCACTAACCCGCGACCCCGCTGCGGCCGCGGGACGGCTCCCGGCCGAGGTGGAGCTGGTGGCCGGTACGCACACGGCGCCGGGGACTTTGGACGCCGCGTTCGACGGCGTCCATCGGCTGCACGTCACGGTGACGACAGGGCTCGCCGAGGCCGGGCCCGAGCTGGTACGGCGGGCGGTCGACGCGGGCGTGCGGCGGATCACCGTGGTGTGGGGCGGCTGGGTGGGGCCGGCCGAGCAGGCGGTGGCGGACTCGGGCGTCCAGTGGACCCGTCTGGAACCGCAGGAGTTCATGTCCAACACGCTTGCCTGGATCGACTCGGTCCGGAGCGAAGGCGTCGTGCGGGAACCGTACGACTTTGCCAGCGCGCTGGTCCACGAGGCCGACATCGGCGCAGTCGCGGCGGTGGCGTTGCTCGAGGACGGCCACGCGGGGCGTGCGTACAACCTGACCGGGCCGGAATCGCTGACCCCGCGCGAGCGGATCGCCGTCCTGTCCCGGGCCATCGGCCGTGATGTCACCTTCGTCCCGATCACCCATGAACAGGCCGTCGACCGGCTGACGGCCACCGGTGTGTCCCGGGCGGACGCCGAGTATGTCGTGGGCTGGTACGCCGCTCCCAGCGAGGAGTCCACCAGCGTGGTGGACACCGTCGCGCAGGTGACTGGTCGCCCGGCGCGTACCTTCGAGCAGTGGGTGGCCGAACATGCGGAACGCTTCCGCACCCCCGACGCGGCTGCCCGCTACCAACCATGAACCCGCGAAGTCCTGTCGAACGGCCGGCCAGGCATCCTCAACTGTCGCAGAGCATGCGCGGCGGCCGGCGGCGCACCGGTCACAGAGCGTGGCAACGTAGGTTGGCGCGCACCGTCCGATCTCGCCGAGTTGAGCGTGCCGAGCGGCTCTCTCCCGCAACGGTCGAGGGGCTCTCAATCCCACAGGTACAAGCCGTGTCCTGTCCGTAGGAAGGGCTCGATCCAGTCGAAGAACTGCTCCAGCCACTCGTCCCGTACGGGTCGATGAGCAGGGTCGAACGGCTCGGGGCGGCGGCCTACCCCACCTCGGGGCATCGCCCGGTTGAAGTCCCGGACGGCCTCGCCAACTCGGTCGATGTGCGTGGCGAGCGCTCGTATTGCCTCGTCTCGGCCGGCATCCGGTACGTCATCTGGCACAGCTGGTGGCGGTGCTGGCGCGTTGAGCGGCGGTACCTCGGGCAGGTTGAAGATGCGTTGGCGGGCTTGGTGTAGGGCGTCCCGTTGGGCCCAGGCGTTCGTCCGGCTCACGGTCGCGGTCGCATGTCGGACGAGTTCGGCCTGTATGCCGAGCAACTCCTGGTACGCCTGCCAGGCGAGCAGGTGGCCGA
This sequence comes from Plantactinospora endophytica, assembly GCF_016862915.1. GTDB lineage: Bacteria > Actinomycetota > Actinomycetes > Mycobacteriales > Micromonosporaceae > Plantactinospora > Plantactinospora endophytica. The sequence continues at coordinate 91,949 of NZ_BONW01000013.1, forward strand.
GGTGGTGCGACATTCGGCCGGCGGTGACGTGGGCGTACCAGCGTCGCCACCGGTCGACCGACTCGGTGGCCTCGTCGGGCAGCATCGTGGTCAGCGCGGCCTTCCGCCAGGAGACCGGGAGGAGTGGGTTGTAGGCGATGACGTTGACCCGGAAGCAGGGCCAGTTCCCATTCGTGTCGGGGACGATCTCCAGTTGGGGTCGCAGCCGGTCGACAGCCGTGGACGGGTGGGTGGCGGACTCTCGCGTCTCGTCCACAAGGCACTCGGGCATGGTGTACTGCTCGATCGGTGCCCAACCGCCCGAACGCGCCGCACCCGACCGGACATGGCGGCTGTGTATCCCGGCCAGTCTCCGCACCTCGTCGAGGTCCGCGTCCGGACGCGGACGCGCCGGCACGTAGTCCAATCCCATGCCGCGCCAGGCTAGTGCCACCAATCGACCGCGACGGACGCCGGCTACGAACCGCGCTACGTCGGGCCGAGGGCAGATGCCGTCGAGCGGGGGCACCGGACACCGGTCGTCACTCCGCCGACGAGCCGGCGTAAGGCGCCTGTTGCCCTCGTCCGGGAAGTTGGCCACCGGGCCCGCTCCGGTCGATGCCCCCAAACCTCGGTACGGCGACGGGGTCTCCGGTGTCGGTCCCCCGGGGGGAGGGAGGACCTAGCCGGAAACCCCGCCGCAGGTCGGTCACGATGCGCGCCCAGGGCCCGCGTTGCCGCCCACTCGCGCGGCGTGACCGACGTGAGAGAGGAACGAGCCTAGATGCCCAGGGCTCGCAACTCCCGGTTCAGAACGTTGCGATAGAGCTGCCCGCCGCGCATGTTCGGGTGGAAGCTGTGCGAGGAGAACAGATTGGGTTTCTCCCCGTCGGTGTTGCCGAGAAGCACCGAGTGGATCCCCGGGCTGGCACCGCAGATTCCGCTTCCGAGGAACTCGCCGATGGAGCTGCCGTACCGGACGTTCAGCCCCAGACTGCTCCGGGCGTTGGTGACGATGTCGTTCAGCGTCGAGTCGAGCAGGTGCACCATCTGCCGGATCCACTCGTCTTCCGCCGTCGAGATCTGGAAGGGGATACCGGGAATCCGGAGGCAGTCGGCCTGGTTGGAGATGAGTTCCGGATAGCCGAGCAGCACCACCTTGGCATTGGGGGCCAACAGTTTGATGGCACGGAGCACCGCGGTCACGGTGTTCGGCAGGTAACGGGTGATGTTGATCGGGATGAAGTCAGCGATCCGCTCGTCGTCGACCTCCGCGTTCATGCAGTCCATGAGGACGTTGGCCAGACACTCTTTCAGAGCGCCGTGCCAGCCGATGTCGTTTCCACCGACGGTCAGGGTCACCAGGGTGGTGTTCTCGTCGAGGAACCCCCGATCCATCTGGGTCACCTCCCGCATGGTCCCGGTGGCGGGCTCGCCCCATTCGGTCTTGAACGGCTGTCCCGTCGCCGGATCGTTGACCGTCAGATTCGTGATCGGACTGTGGCCGGAGGGGAACATGTGCTCCGCCTGGGCGCCCGAGCAGGCCGGGAACTGGAGGTCCATCTGCGGGTCGAGCTGGTCGGACCGGGTGCCGATGGACCGCTGGTCGTCAGCCAGCGACGCCTGGTGCAGCCAGGAGTACCGCGACCGGTGGCATCCGTTGCGGTAGGCCGTCACCCCATCGCCGTCGTGATTGGACTCCGGCGAGTAGTCGCGGGCGGCGTTGTCGATGACACCCTCCCCCGAGGAGTACGAGTCGCCGAGCCCGACCACGAAGTTGCGGGGTTTCGCCGACAACGGGACGATCGCCACCGCGTCCCACATCACCGAGTCCACCCCCGACCTGTCGATCGCCGTGCGGGTGATGTTGCTGAGTTCGATCCTCGGCGTGCCGTTGAACTGGAAGGTACCCAACGAGACCCATCGGTTGTACGGCTCGTACTTCTGGCCGAGGACCCGCCACTTGTAGCGGGGCCCGCCCGTGGCACCGGCTCCCCTGTCGATTTTGTAGTGCGCCTGTTGCGTCCGGCCGCCCCGGTTCGGCATGTGCACGTACACCTTGGCCCACTGGTTGAGGCTGCGGCCGAGTTGCCAGGTCCCGGTGACCTTCACCCTGCTGGCGGCCTCGGTCTCGGGGCTGTATTCGTGGCCGAACCAGTAGTGACCGTTGAGTCCGCTGCCTATCTGGTGGAAGTCGCGCTTGGCCGGGAAGGTGCCGTTGGCGGCGCCGCTGAACTGGAGGGTGAAGGTCCCGTCGTTGCGGGTCTTGGTCGGGCACAGGTCGGATCGGACGACCGGTGACGAGGCGGGCTGGTCGTCGATGATGTAGGCGTCCGCCGGCATGGTTTCAATTCGACACTGCGGCGGATAGTGCGTTCCCCGTGCGGGCTCCGCGGTGCCGACCGGTATGAGGTCGGCACGGTATCCACAGGACTGCTCGCAGGCAGTCTGCCAGGAGGCCGGCCAGTGCCACCAGCAGTGGTAGTCGGCGTAGCCGCACGAGCCTTCGCCGGTGTTCCTATCCAGGCTGCAATTGTTCAAGGTGCCGCAGAACGTGTCGAGCCACGGCTTGATGCCCTGGCTGCGGTTTATCTCATTGAGCCACCACGCCTGGCGGTAGGCGGGCTCGTAGAACCCGTCCAACCGGAAGTCGGTCTTCACAATGGGGTATGCCGCCCAACCCATGATCTTTTCGGGATACGGCCAGTCTTGCGGCCGGGCCGCGTCGGACGGGCTGCCCTCTCCGTTCTCGCCGTTGAGGAAGGGATTCCGGTCGAACCGATAATCCGGGTTGGCGGGGTTGTTGCCCCAGCCAAGCCCCCACGCCCCCCGGTGGTCGGTGCAGGACGGTCCCGGCGTACACCCGCTGGTGTTTCCGGTCGACGCCTGTGGGTTCAGCCCGCTGTTGTACGCCCACACCGCCGCGAACCAGTTCTCGATCCGCGACGGGTCGGCGTTGTGGATCCGGATGCCCGCGTTGTAGGTCTGGTTCCACTTGTCCTGCAAGATCTGCAACCCGGCCTGGATGTTCGTGGCGTAGTCCAGCGCGATCTGCCGCTGCTGGGTGTACGGCCGGATCACCTCGCCGGGCTTGCCCCGCCCGGCGAGCCGCATGCCGTCGGTGACCTGCGCGACCCCGTAGCCGCAGTCCGCCTCCGCCCAGTCGATGAACCAGCCTTCCCGGGTGCCGTAGTAGGCCCCGACCAGCGGGTTGCCGACGACTCCCTCGAGCGCGTGCCAGGACGCCTGCCACAGGTTGGACTCCTGGGCCAGGATGGCGAGCATGATTTGCGCCGGCACCGTGCCGCCACCGGCGAGTGCCTTGGGCGGAGCGACCGAACGCGGTGTCCAGGCGGGTAGACCGGAGCCGCGCCACCCGGCCGGCCGGGTGAAGGTCAGGGCGTCCTGAACAGCCATGTTCGCCGCCCACTCCACCTGCTTCCAGTGCGGCTGCTCCACCTGGTTGTCGAGGGTGTTTCGCGGCACGGAGCAGTACCTGTCCTCTTCGAACGGCGAGGTGGCCGAGGCGATTCCGACGGCCGACGCCGACAACTGCGGTGCCGGCCGCCTGCCGCTGCCCAGTTCGTTCGCCGGCCGCAGGCCGGGGGTCACCTGGAAGGTCGTCGCCTTGCCGGTGGTCGGGGTGGTGGCCACGATGGAGACTGCGGCGGGCTCGGCACCACTCGCGGTACCGGACCGGTCGGTGCGCAGCACCGCGGCGGCGCCGGTGGTCGACAGGGTCGACGTGGCGGGGACCTTGATCGCGCGCATCCCGGCCGGCATGGCGGCCACCGGGGTCGGGGATCCGGTGACGAAGACCTGGCCGCCGAGTCCTGGTGCGAGGCCGAGGTCGGTGGCCGGTCCGCGGGCGATGTCCCGCACGACTCCGTCGGTGACGTGCCGTACCAGGGCGGTGTGGTCGTCCACCCGCTCCAGGAAGGCCATCCCGTTGGCGCCGACCGGGCGTAGGTGGGCGCTGAGGCCTCTGGTGCTGGCCACCACCTGCTCCGGGTCGGTGCCGCTCACCGCCAGGATGTCGGAGGCGCGGATCGCGGCGAAGCCTTTGCCGAAGGGTACGGCCGAGGTGACCTGCCCGGACAGCTGGCGTTCCATGGTGATCGACCGCGTGACGGTGTCCACCACCTGCACCCGGGTCATACCGAGATCAGTGGCGCCACCGGTGACCAGCGCGGCTCGTTCGTCGGCTCCGCAGCCGGGATTGTGGTACGCGATGCTCACGTTGGTGTCGAGCTTGGTCACCTGACCGGTGCCGAGGTCCACGATCGCGGCGAAGGCGCCCCGGTTGAACAGGTGCTCGCGGTTGGTGAAGTGCCGGGGCTGATAGGCCACCACGGCCCGGTCACCGGAGCCGGTGAGGCAGACGTTGCCGACCCACTGGTCACTGGAGATCGAGGGCTCGACGAGCGTCGCCGCCGTACGCCAGGTGAAGCCGGTGCTCGCCTCGGCGACCAGCAGGTGGAAGCCCCGACTGTCGCCGACCGTGGTCCAGAGCAGATCCTGGGAGGTCCGCCAGCCGGCACCGATGACCTGGTCGCGATCGGCGGGCGACACCGTGGTCGGGTCGGCGGGCGGCGCCGGGCTGGACGCCCGGTCGTCGGTTGGCGGCGGTCCGGCCGCGGCTGGACCGGGCACGCCGGCCAGGCTCGCACAGAGCAACGTCGCAATCGTCGCGGCCACCGTTCGGACGGCTCGCCGGCGGGGGTGCCATGGCATGGATGGTCTCCTTCTGCCGCATGGGATCGGGCTTTCCGTTCTGCCCCGGCACGCCGATGGTGCGGATCGCCGGAGTGGTCGTCCGGCCGCGGACCGGCCCGCCGAACCGGTACCGACGCGGCGCCTCGCCAGGGACGGCCGCGCGCCGGAGCTGCGCGACCGCCCCGGTCGGCCGGCGTCAGCCAGCCCAGCCCGTGCAGTTGTAGACCTCGCCCGGGAAGTTCTGCCAACAGGCCCGGGCGCGATCGCGCGAACTGTGCCCGCTCACCATGTTGGTCCAGACCTGAATCTGCTGGTGATACTCCCCGGAGAACGGCTTGTAGAAGGTATGGGTGGGCTGGTACCCGTCGCCGTCGTTGAAGTTCTCCTGCCGCTCGATCCGCAGCGACTGGATCCGGAACTGGGTCCCGGTGACCGTCTGCGTCATCCGTGCCCAGAGGGCATTGCAGGCGGTGCTCCTACGCAGTTCGAGGCGGACCGAGTTCATCGAGTACCATGCCTCGGCCACCGTGCGACCGTCGGGCGCACAGCCGTTGGTGTCCGGGTTCCGGTTGGTGCAGTTGGAGCCGCTACAACTCGGCGCCGCCACGGCCGGCGACGGTGCCGCCACGACCACCACTCCGGCGGTGGCCAACATGGCGAGCGTGGCGACCGCGCTCCTGGCCCATTTCTTGATCATAATGTTCCTTCCTGGCTCCATACCACCTGGGGTGGAACGGCGGAAGACATCCGCGAGGATGATTCTCCGTAGCGAAATCATCTGTCCTTCACGCGTCCGACATCCGTCAGTGATCTTGAAAATCACCGGCCGGCACACCGACAAAAAACGGGACGAGGAAACGGTCGGGCATCGACAGAACCGCCGGTCGGGCGGCCGGCCTCGGACCCGGACCTCCGACCGGAGAACACCGCCTTACGTCGAGGGCTGACGGTGCCGCGACTCCACCTAGGACCTGCATGCGCAGGGCGGCGACACCGCACCCATGTCGGCGTACGGCTTGGAGCGCAGAGCCAGGTACACGATGAGTTACGAAGATTTACAAGCTGACGGATCGACGCCGGGTGCGTCGAGGACCGCCGTCGGCACCAGGACGGCTGCCTGAGCCAACTACGTTTGGTCACCGAAGGACGGCGGAGTAAGCGCGGATCGCGGCTGAATCCGTGCAGCGGATCTAATTCGGGTGACCGTCGTCGCGAGCTGACTTATCGTGCCTATCCTCGTCCAGGCCGGTGGCTTTCAGCCGGGTAGCCTGGCCGGCTGCCCAACGGAAGGCTGATTGCGTTGACCGTTGATCGTGTCCAACTGCCCGAGTTCCGACTGCTTACCTGGCGTGACGTCGACCCCGCCACCCGCCCCGAGTTCGATCCGGCCGGTGTGGCCAAGCTGGTCCGGTCACTGCCCCCGGCCGCCGAGGTCCCGCCGGCCGAGACCGATTGGCGGCTCGCCGACTTCTGGCGGGACCGGATGACGGCGGCGCTGGTCGAACGCCTCGGCACCTGGGCGGTGGGCTGGCAGCACACGGTGGTGATGGAGGACTACCCGGGCCGTGGCGTCATCCCGATCTGGTGGGACGTGGAACTGACGATCACGACGCCGGCCGAGACCTTGGACCGCCTCGCCCAGGCTCTGGTGGCCTGGCACGAACTGACTGTCGAACTCGCCACCGACGCCCGCGGCCGGTTCGCCGCAGCAGCGCCGGTCACGACCGACAGCACCGGCGACCCGGCGGCCTGGCGGGCGGTGAAGGCACCCGGTATCAGCCGCTTCAACCCCGCACACTTCACCCGAAGTGTTCCCCACCCGGCAAGCCTCAACTGGGCCGACGTCGACCCGCGAGAGCGGGACTTCGATCCGGCGACAGTGGCGGCCGTGGCGGCCGGCCTGGTCACGGCCGAAAATCTGCCGGCGCAGGACACGGACTGGCGTCTACGGGACCTGTGGCTGGACAGCGTATCGATCGGTCTCACACAACGGTACGGGCTGTGGGCCGTCGGCTGGCGCTGGTCGGTCGGCGAGGGCGACCTCGATGGCGGGCCGGTCGGCAACTGGTGCTGCTTCCCACACTCGGTCACGACCCCGGACGAGACCGCCGTCGTCGTCGCCGCCGCACTGATCGAGTGGCGCGACTGGTTGCAGGACACCGCCGAACGGTTCTACCGATTCCTCCCGCTGACCGGCGAGGACCTGGACGGCTGGGAACGCGCGGTCGCTCACCTGGTGACCGCCGTCGGCGACCGCACCCAGTACGAGTCCGCCTGGTACCGCTGCTGCACCACCGTCCTCGGCTGGTTCCTCGACGCGGCCGGCATCGCCCCCGACGAGCACGAGAAGCTGCTCGAACACGCCATCGGCGGCCGGTTCGCCAGCTGGTCGGAGCCGGACCGGAAACTCGTCGCATCGGTGGCCGAGCGCCTGGCCGGGCAGGTGGCGGTGCCTGACCAGCTCACGACCTGGCAGCGGGTCCGCGAGCAGGTACCGTGGCGCGACGTCGTCCCGCACCTGCGAACCCCGATCCGCGCTCTCCGGGACGGGTTCGCCGCTCATGCCACGGTCGGCGACGACCAACGACGGCAGAGCCTGCTGCTGGCCGCGTACGACGAGGTCCGGTGTACGGCAGCCAACGGCGTCAGCCCCACCCCGGACATGACGGCCCGCTGGAACGCGATGCTGCGTGGCATCCCGTCCGTCAGTTTCCGCCAGGGTCCGGCATTCGCCAAGAACGGCCGGGATCGGTACGGGCTACACGCCGACACCCAGCAGCGGTACGAGTCGTGCCTGTCGGAAGCCGCCGACCTGACGGTCCCGGTGGCGGCCCGCGCGGCCCGCGCGTATCTCGACGTCGCGTTCTTCCACCCGTACGACGACGGCAACGCTCGCCTGGGCGGCCTGGTCATGCACTTCGTGCTGCTGCGTGCCGGCGTCGAACTCGACGAGGCCCACCCGATCGTCACCACTGTCCGCCGGGCTGACGACCAGGAAGGCGCAGCCGGCCTCGCCCGCCTGGTGCACGGCATCGCCACAGCCACTCACCGCCGCTGGCTCCGCTCGGCATCCTCCGACCGGCAGCCGACGAGCCATGAACTTCGGTACCGGTGAAATAGCCTCCACCGGTGGCTCCCGCCGAGGCGTGGCGGGCGTTCGCGTTCGGGCCGGCGTTCCGGTAGCGAGACCGCACGCCTTTCGTACTACCTCCATCGATGTGGCAGCTTCCTGAGCCCGGCACGGAGGCGTGCGACCGCCGCCGCCTCGTCGACGACGAAGCAGACCCTGCCGGCGTGGTCGCCGTAGAAGTACGCCACGGCGAGGACGCACAGGGCCATGACCACCGCGCCGAGCGAGCACAGCACCAGCCCATGCACGGCGAACACCACCGCCCAGGCCAACTGGAGGCCGACGAAGGCCGCCTCGGCCAACACGTACGGCCAGTGGACCTTGACGCCGTAGCGCCTCGTCGCGACAGCCGTCCCGCCGGGCGGGCCGCCGGACACGGTGACGGTCGCGGCCTTCGGGGTGCGCTCGAACTCGCCGTACAGGGCGCCGAACATCCCTTCGCAGAAGGCGCTGAACTGGTGGGGGAGCATCCCCGCGTTGATCAGCAGATGCGGCACGATCCGACCGACCCGCCGGGCCAGCACCGTCGGCGTGCGCCGTTCGGGGTAGGTGTTCCTCGTCTCGAGAGTCGCCACCGTCGCGGCGACCGCCGCCCAGAGCACGGTGGGGAGCAGGTAGACGGCGACGCCAACCTCGGCACCGAACTCGCCGAACCAGAGGTTGTTGATGATGAGGAAGGGCAGCAGGGTGATCCACAGCAGCCAGGCGGGCCACTGCCACGCCGTACACATGTGGTATAGCAGATGGATACGCCGGACCGGCGAGCATTCGAACCGGAACGTGAGCGTTGCCAGGTGCAGCCGCTGCAACTGCACCCAGCCCCGCGTCCAACGCCGCTGCTGGGCCTTGTACGCCGTGTACGTCGCCGGCAGTTCGGCCGGTACCACGATCTCCTTGACGAACAGCGTGCGGTACCCGGCGAACAGGCTGCGAAAGCTCAACTCGCAGTCCTCGACCAGGCTCGCCGCCCGCCAACCGCCCGCCGCCTCGATCGCCGCCGCCCGCCAGATCCCGGCGGTACCGGTGAAGTTCACGAACCGCCACCTCGCCGACCGCCAGGACATCTGCAGCGTGTGATGGTCGTCGACCCACAGTGACTGGGCCCGGGTCAGCACCGACTCGTCGTGGTTCAGGTGCCCCCACTGCGCCTGGACCAGCGCCAGCCCCTCGTCCGGCCGACCATCGGTCAGGTAGAAGTGGGGGATCACCCGCAGCAGGTAATCGGGCGGCGGTACGAAGTCGGCGTCGAGGATCGCCAGAAACTCCGCATCGGTAAGCCTGCGTCCCGCCTCCAGCGCGCCGGCCTTGTACCCCTGCCGATCGGTGCGGTGCAGCACCGTGCAGTCGACCCCGGTGGCCGCCCTCAGCTCGGCACAGATCCGCTCGACGAGCGCACGGGTGTCGGCGTCGGTGGAGTCGTCGAGCACCTGCACGGAGAGCCGATCGGTCGGCCAGGTCAGGCCGCAGGCGGCGGTGATGACCCGCCGGGCCACCGCGTGCTCGTTGAACATCGGCAACTGCACGCAGACCGTCGGATGCGGCGCCGGCAACTGCCCCGGGCGTACCGGTCGTCGCCCGTACCGGAAGTAGCCGAGACGCTCCACCAACCCGCCGACCAGCAGGGACAGGCTCACGCCCAGGGGCAGGTGCGCGACGACGACAACCGTCCACCAGCCCACGCCGCCGACCGCGACCCCGGAAGGCTCGCCGGCGGACCCGACCGAATACAGCAGGAGCCCCACCGCCAGCGCCAGGACCGTCTAGCCCGGCATCCACCAGCGGAACCAGGGAGCCGGGTGGACCCGCCCGGGACGTTGCGGCACACGTCCGGGCCGGATCGGCGACGGTGCGGACCAGCGCCGCGGCGCCGGGCCATGGACATCGGCCGGCCGGAGAACCAGGGGCCCTGCGCCAGCGACGCCGGCAGGTTCGTAGCAGGGAGTGGGGGAGGGAGCATTCTCCATCAAAGTCCTGTCCGCGCATCGGCGACTTGATGCTCCCGACCCTGCCGATCATCTGTGAGCCCAGGATGAGACCGACCTGAGCATCGACTCATCCAGTTCTTGGCCGCCTGTGCAGTCGGAACGCCATCGTGATGTGCGGCGCAGGTGGCGTTTCCGGCGAGCGGGTGTTGCGTTCCGGAGCAGGGGTTGTGCCAGCGTCACGATCTACTGGTTGACTACCGCCACGGGGGCGCGACCGGATGATTTGTCAGCCCGGCTGACGCGTGCTTCCAGGTGCCACTTCGCCGCTCCGAGGAGAGGTTCAGCCTGTAGGTCTCGTGGATGTCATCATTGGCGTCGCCGATCTGGTTGCGCAGCAGGTGGGTGCTGCCGTCCGGCGCTACCAGGGTCACCACCAGGTTGTCGCTGTAGGAATCGACGACGTCCACCCCTACCGGTGATGTCGTCGAGGCTTAGCCAGCGCACCCCCGGATACCGCGACGGTCGAGGTGACCGTCGACACGTCGGGAATCGGCACGTTGGCGCCGGTTCCCGACGGCGTGGACCTCGGGATCGACTCGTCAGCGCACGGTGCCGTCCCACTGCCAGCGGGTCCGCCTGGGCAGCCCGGGAAGTGGGAGCCGGCCCGTACACCAGAGCAGGGTGTCGGATGGGCCGTGCCCGGGCGGGGCGTCGGGGAAGAGCCGGGCGACGACGGCGGCGCTGAGGGCGTCGGGCGCGGTCCAGACGATGCCGAGGGCGCGGGCCAGGTCGTACGTGTGGACGGCCAGTTCCGTGGCTCCCATCGCCGCGAAGCCGGCGGCCTCGGAGTGGCCCCAGGGGTGCCAGGCCCGGACCTGCGGAGGCGTGTGCCGGACGGTGGCGGTGAGCAGGGATGCGGCGATGCCGAGTCCCTCCAGGCAGGCGTGGATCGGGGCCTGCGGGTCGAGTGACGCGAAGAGGGTGATGTAGCGGTCGACGGGGCGGGCGATGAGCAGGCCCGCGTAGCCGACCACGCCGAGGGCGATGTGGTCGAGGGTCTGTCGGCAGGTCCAGTCGAGGTCGCCGGCCGGGCGTGAAAAGTCCTGGTCGGCTCCGCTGAGCAGCCTGGCCAGGCATTCGTCGGTGATCGCGGACAACCGGTCGGGCCACGGACCGGTGCCCAGACGCTCCCTTACCGACCTCGGTCGCGGCTGCGGTGGTCACCTGCCGCCGCCCGGGTTCTTCAGGACCTCGATCACACTCGCGTAGCTGTCGGAGCCGTGACCGGCCTCCTTCGCCCGTTCCATGGTGGCCTTCAACAGCTCCGGCAGCGCGTCGTCGATGCCACGGGCGGCCGCCGCGTGGATCAGGTGGTCGATCGTGGCGATCTGTACGTCGACGGTGGCGTCGTCGCCCGGGTAGCGGCCGTCGTCCACCTGCCGCGCGTACGTGGTCAGGAAGCCGGCCACTGCGGACAGCCAGCGGACCGCGACGGTGGTGAAGGCGGTGGCCTCGGTCTTCTCCGCGTTGACCAGTGCGGTGCCGTGCAGCCAGCCGGTCATGGTGGACCACATCAGGCCGAGCAGGGCAGCGTCGTAGAGGGAGGCCAACCCCGGGTCGGTGCCCAGGTGCAGCGGGTCGCCCAGGGTCGCCAGGGTGGAGCGGTAGGCGTCGAAGACGGCGCGCGGGCCGCTGTAGAGGAACATCATCTCCGGGCTGCCGACGCCCGGCGGCGGGGGAAGTGCGCCGGCCTTGCCTACCTGTGATCTTCGATCGCTGCGAGAAGTGGCGACCTCATTCGCCTTTCCCGGTCGGCCCAGCGGGCTCGCCTGGGACGTCTGCTCATCGACGGCGGTGTGGTCAACGGCCGGCTCGTGGTGTGTGGGTGCGGCTGTCAGCAGGCTTGGCAGGGGCCCCAGGCTGTGGAATGGCCGGCCGAGTGGGAGATCGTGGTCACGGCCTGACGAAAGTCGTCTTGTGCTTTGGGCGTGAGGGGCTCTAGGAGACCGGCTAGTTCGCTGGTGACGTCCCGGTGGAACGCGAGCGCGGCGCGTCGGCCGTCGTCGGTCAGGACCACCTGAACAGCCCGCCGATCTCCTGGTACCAGCGATCGTTCGACCAGGCCGCGATGCTCCACGCGGTCGATCAGCCCGGTCAGGTTGGCCTTCCCCACGGCGAAGATGCGGGCGAGCTCGGCCATACCGCGCGGCTGTTCGGTCAGCACCCACAGCAGGCGACCCTGCACAGGTGTCAGCCGCTGCCGGCCGGCCACGCGCGCGACGGTCTCCTGAATCAGCCCCGAGAGCTGAATCAAAGCCATCGCGTCCCCGAACGCCGGCCCGACCGTGCCTGCGTCTCCATCGGGATGAGTCGAAGGGCTCGCGTCGGCGGTGGTTGGACGTTCGGCAGACATGGCGCTACGGTACATGCAAGCGACAGTTCGCTGCCCATACTATCTATTGCGTGTACTAGTTTTACAGGAACCCTGACCTGCCGCGACGCCGAACCCGTCCCGAGTCAGTGGACCGGCGGCGTACCCAACTGCCACATCACCCGGCTCCGGATGACCTGCAACCTCACCGAGTTCTCGCGGGCCGACGATTCCAGCCTCCCGTGGCGCACCTGGCAAGGAGTAAGACACATGACCCAGACCACCCCGGTCCTCGTCGTCGGTGCCACCGGCGCTCTCGGCGGCCAAGTCGTTGACGAACTGCTCAAAACCGGCAAACGCGTCCGGGCTCTCGTTCGCCCGACCACCGACGCGAGCAAGCTCGAGGCCCGCGGGGTCGAGATCGCCAGGGGGGACATGCTCGACCTCGACTCGCTGGTCGCCGCCATGCGGGATGCCGACGCCGTCATCACCACCGCGGCCGGCTACACCCGCAGGGGCAAGGACGCCCACGACATCGACACGATCGGCAACGAGAACCTCGCCGAGGCCGCCCACCGCGTCGGCGTGCGTCGGTTCGTCCTGACCAGCATCCTCACCAGCGACCAGACCCCACAGGTCCCGCACTTCTGGCACAAGAAACTCGCCGAGGACCACCTGGACAAACGGGGCGTCCCGTTCGTCGCGCTACGCCCCGGCGCGTTCCTCGACCAACTCGCGACCACGACCAGGAACCCCTTGGAAAAGGGGTTGCTGTGGATGGGCAAGACCGATGTCCCGCTTACCTTCGTGCTCACCTCGGACCTCGCCGGATCCCTGGCCGCAGCCGTGGACGCCGAGGTGACCGACGGCGAACGCATCGACATCGGCTGGGACCGGCCCGTCAGCGTCCGCGAGGTGGCAGACCTGATGAGTCGTCAGGCTCGGCAGACGGTCAAGGTGCGGGCCGTGCCCGCCACGGTCACCCGCGTCGTAGGCGCCGCCGTCGGGCCGTTCGTCCCGATGGTCAAGGACATGGTCGCGATGTTCCGCTGGTTCGACAGCGGCGCCTACGTCGCCGATACCCGCAGCCAGGCGCGACTGCTCGGACCGCTCCCCACCGCCGAAGACGCCATCGCGCGCCTCACCACCACGCTGAGCAACGCCACCGCCGGAACCCGATGACCTGACGCATCACCCCGCCCCGGCACACGTCGATGCCAAACGGCGCGCGGCTGACCCCGCAGGCCACTGCCCGCCAGCCAACGAAACAACATCCACGATCGTCACCCCAGAGATGAGGCACACCGGATGAGCGACTGGAACACCAAAATCATCGAAGAGTTCCGGGCGCACGAAGGCCGGGTCGGCGGCCCGTTCACCGGGGCGCCGATGGTGCTGGTCCACCACCGTGGGCGCAGAACCGGCCGTGAACTCGTCAGCCCACTGATGTACCTGCCCCACGAATCCGACGACGACACCATCTACGTCTTCGCGTCGAAGGGCGGCGCACCGGACAACCCCGACTGGTACTACAACCTCACCGCGGCCGGTCGCGCCACGGTCGAGCGCGGCACCGAGACCTATCCCGTCATCGTGCGGGAGGTGATCGGAGTCGAACGTGACCGGCGGTTCGACGAGCAAGCCCGCCACCACCCCGGCTTCGCCGAGTACGCGAAGAAAACCGCCGGAATCCGCACCATCCCCGTCCTCGAACTCACCCGCACCACAACCGCCTGAGCCGGCCCCCGACTGATCCGGCCCCGACCCGATACGGGCAACCGCCCCAGCGGGAGGAGTCTGGGATGCCCCGATCGGAGCGATACCCCCACCAGGAAGGTTGCCATGCCAGGACGGCTCGACGGAAAGATCGCTGTTGTCACCGGCGCCAGCAGCGGAATCGGACTGGCGATCGCTCTCCTCGATGACGGAGCCGAGCACGCCCGGGATGCCGCCGCCGCGACATCTCTTCGGTAGAAAGGCTGTGGTCGCCACACGGTCCGGTCGTCGCCACACGGTCGAGTCGCGCTGCACGGATGAGCCCTGTTCTGTACCGAGGGGTACGCTCGTGGCATGGGCGGTTCCCGCAGCACAGTGATCGGCCGGCCCCGGGGGTTCGACACCGACGAGGCGCTCGAGCGCGCCATGCGGGTGTTCTGGGAGCAGGGATACGAGGGCTCCAGCCTCACCGATCTGACCGGCGCCATGGGAATCACCAAAACCAGCATGTACGCGGCCTTCGGCAACAAGGAACAATTGTTCCGCAAGGTTCTGCAGCGGTACGCGGACGGCCCGGCCGGTTACTTCGACGACGCCCTGGAGCAGCCGACCGCACGGGCGGCGACCGAGGCGCTGCTGCGTGGAGCGGTCCGCACGTCGACTCTCCCCGGGAAGTTCGCGGGATGCCTGACCATTCAGGGCGCGCTGCCGGCGTGTGACGGGAACCGTCCAGCGCACGACGCGCTCGTCCAGTTCCGCAACGAAGCCGTCGAGCGACTCGAGCAGCGGTTCCGCCGTGCCGTCGACAGTGGCGACCTGCCGGGCGACGCGGCCCCGAGGCGGCTGGCTCGTTACGTCATGGCGCTGGCCTTCGGCATTCCTGTGCACGCCGCCAACGGCCTCGGCCGCGCCGAGCTCGACGAGATCGTCGACCAGGTGATGATCTCCTGGCCGAGGGTCTCCTGACCCGACCGGGGCGTCGTCCTCTCCTGCCGCGCGCACGAGACAGGGTTGCTGTTCCCACAACCAAGTCAAGGACTTCTGTTCCGATCGCGCCGCAAGCACGGCCGTCCGGGGTACCGTTCTGCGACGCCGACCAGCGCCTCGCGTACCCCGAAGCAGGACGGCCCGGTACCCGAGCGCGATCTGCTACGAGGCGGGCATTGCGTCGCGTGGGAGCAGCCGGAGCCGCTGGCCGAGGAGATGCGCGCGACCTCCGAGCATGTACGCCGGCAGCAACGGATCACGGACCGGTCGCTGGCCCGGCCGGGTCCCCGTCGTTCTCTGCTTCGCGTGTCTCCCGCAGCAGCTTCTGCGCGAGGACGCTGGCTCGCCCGAGTACGTCGACCTGGGCGCTGTTGTAGAGCGCGACCACGGCGTCGACGAAGGTCTGCTGGGTGACCTGCTCGCTCTTGGACAGGTGCCCTGCCGGGTTGCTCAGCCAGGGATAGTCGACGAGGTGCCGGGCGAGGATGGGCGCGAGCTGCTCGGCGACGTTCTGCCGGGTTGTCGCGTCCGCGTCGGCCGGCAGTGCGTCGAACTCCGCGTTGATGGGATCGGTGTCGGACTCCACCATGTGTCGCAGGTCCTTCATCGCGTCGTCGTCGTACAGCTGGGTGTAGATGTGGATGAGTGATCTGTCGGACGCGGACAGGCGGGGCGCGACGGACTCGAAGCCCGCCGGTGCGTCGGCCGGGGCGCCGTCGCGGAGAATGACGGCGATGTCGGAGCGGGCTCTCTGCAGACGCTCGACCTCGGCTGAGAGGTCGGCGTCGACCTGGCGCAGCACGTCCGGTGCGATGTCTCCGTCCGAGCCGGCCGGCCCGATCCGGGAGAGCGGGACTCCCAGACCCACGAGGCGCCGGATGCGCAGCAGGCAGACGAGGTCCCGGACGCGGTACTGCTTGTACCCGTTGTACCGGCGTTCCGGCTCCTCGAGCAGGCCGATCCGGTGGTAGTGCCGGACGGTGTTCACCGTGGTGCCGGCGAGCTCGGCGAGTTCCCGGGTGCTCCAGGCCACGTCGTCCCCCTACTGCTCGCACCGCATGTGGGACCGAGTCAATACTTCTGTTCCGGTCGGTGTTGAAGTAACGGTAACACCTCGGATCCGATCGGTGCCGAAGCCGACCGCCACGCGATGCTCGGTCGACGTCGACCACGACCTTGCCGTGCAAGGTGCCGTCGCGCAGGGCACCGACCACGTCGTCGGCCCGCCGCCCCAAGCCGCGCCAGGTGATCGACGGCGCAAAGGCGCCGTGTGCTGGCTGCTCGTCGAGCCAGTTGAGTCGGGCGGCAGGGGAGTGCCGTCGAACTGGTGGAAGCTGACGATGGTGCGGTTGTCGCGTCGGGGGGCCGGCCATCAGCACCGTGTGGGCGTGCCGCGACTTGACTGTGTTCCTGGAACATGGGTTGCACTCGGGGTGAAAGCCAGCGGCAACGCGATAGGGAGACCCGGATGGCCGTGGAATTCATGCACCCGGACGGACTGCTTCAGCAGAGCGACTATGCGCCGGTCGCGGTGGGGACCGGATCTCGGCTGATGCTGCTGGCCGGACAGGCCGGCGTCACTCCGGACTTCAAGCCCGCCGCACCGGATCTGGCCGGCCAGGTCCACGCCGCGCTGCGCAACATCATCATCGGCGTCCGAGGCGCGGGAGGGGACGTCGGCGATCTCGCGCGACTGACCTTCTACATCGTCGATTGGGTGCCGGAGAAGTGGGACGAGGTCCTGGCCGGAATCGCTCGCGCGCAGCAGGCCGAGGGCCTACCCGCACCGACGCCGCCCATCACCATCATCGGTGTCCAGGCGCTCTTCACCCCCGATTTCGTCGTGGAGATCGAAGCCACCGCCGTCCTCGACTGACCGAGTGACCCGCCGCTGACCGGCATTCGTTCGAGTCAGCAGCGGTATTCGCTGGCGGGCTCGCGGAGGACGTCGGTCACCGTGCTCGACCGCGCCTGGGCGTACAGGACAGGCGATCCGGCACGGCAGACCGAGAAGGGCACCGCGCAGCACAGCTTGACTGTGTCGTCGGCACACGGTTTCCACTGACCGCATGCAGAAAAGGCGTGACGCGGGCCTGGTACTGGCAATGACAGTGGCGCTCGGCGGGGCGCTAGCAGTGCCAGCCGCGAGCGCCGGCCCGGCGACGTGGGGCGCCTGCCCGGCCGAGGTCGCCGCGACATCTCCCGCAATCCAGTGCACGACCGTGCCGGTGCCGCTGGACTACCGGAAGCCGGCCGGCACGACGATCGACCTGACGATCTCCCGGATCGCCAGCGTCAACCCGCAGAAGCGGCGCGGTGTGCTGCTACTCAACCCCGGCGGTCCCGGCCTGGCCGGGCTGGACATGCCGGCCCAACTGGTCAACCGCGGCATCCCGGCCAGCGTCCTCGACGCCTACGACCTGATCGGCATGGACACCCGCGGAGTCGGCCACTCGGCACCGGTCGACTGCAAGTTCACCGTCGAGCAGGGCTATCCCGGCAACGTACCGCCGTGGGCCAAGGATTCCGCCACGGTCACCTCGGACGCCCAGGCCGCCAGGTCCGTCGCCGAGCAGTGCGCGGCCAACGACACGGACGGCCGGATGGCGCACATCTCGACGGCCAACACGGCGCGGGATCTGGACCGGATCCGGGTGGCGCTGGGCGAGGAGAAGGCGAGCTTCTTCGGGCTTTCGTACGGGTCGGCGCTGGGCGCCGCGTACGCCTCGATGTTTCCCGCCACGACCGACCGCGTCATCATCGACAGCAACCTCGGTGACACCGCGCTGACCCGTGCCGCCCTGCGCCGGTTCGGGCTCGGCGCGGAGCAGGCGTTCCCGGACTTCACCAGGTGGGCGGCGGATCGACACACCGCGTACGGGCTGGGGCGCACCTCGAAGGAGGTGCGCAACACCTACTTCGCCATCGGCGAGCAACTGGACCGGGAGCCGATCCCGGGTCTGGACGGGCGGGTCTTCCGCCAGTTCACCTTTCTGGGCCTGTACAACGACACGACCTACCCCCTGCTGGCTCAGTTGTGGCAGTCGCTGAAGGCGTCCGACGAGGCGGCGGCCAAGCGGCTGATGACGACCCGTGCTGGCCTGCCGGCTCCGAACGCCCAGCCCATCCCCAGTTCCAACGCCTTCTCGGCATTCCTGGCCGTGACGTGCAACGACAGCGAGTGGCCCGGCAGCGTCGAGGCATACCAGCGCAGCGTCGCCGAGGACCGCGAGAGGTACCCGGTCTTCGGCGCGGCCTCGGGCAACATCAACGCCTGCGCCTTCTGGCCGCTCGGGCCGTCCGAACCCCAGGTGAAGATCAACGACAGAGGGCCGGCCAACATCCTCATCATGCAGAACCGGCGCGACGCCGCCACGCCGCTGCAAGGTGGACAGATCTACCGCAGGGAGTTCGCCGATCGGTCCCGCCTGGTCACCGTCGATGACAACCGGCACGGCGTCTACGTCTACGGTGGCAACGCGTGCGCTCTCAGCGTCGGTACGGCCTGGCTGGTCGACGGTGAGCCCTTCAGGGACACCACCTGCCCGGCCTCCTGACGGTCCGGCGCGCAGGCGCTAAGGCTGCTGGGGGAGCACCGTGGTCGCGACGACGACGCTGCTGACGACGATGGCGGTGACGGTGCGCGTCACCGCCTCGGCGGCGGCCTCGGCTCCCCAGTTGCCCTGCTTGAGTTCCTTGGCGCGGGTGATCACCGGGGTGCCCCAAGGGATCCCGGGGTGGAACTGAGGCAGCGTGCCACTGCCGGAGATCAGAGCAGCCAGCGCCGCGACTCGGGGTTGCGGGTCGGCGCCGTCGACGAGCACAGCCCGTACGTCGGCGAGCAGGCCCGCCCGGCGGCCGGTGCCGCCGTCCTCCAGGGAGGTCGTGGTGAACACGCCGAGTGACTTGCGGCTCCTGCGGCGGAGGTCACCGCGCTCGACCAGCCGGTCCAGCAGCGGCCCGCGCAGGTGGGGCCCCTTCGCGGCCAGCACCGTCTGCACGTTGCGTGGCTTCTCCAGGATGTAGTCCCAGGTGGCACGGAGGATCTCGTCCGACGGCGGCCGGCTCTCGACGGCCTTGACCAGCGTCGCCCCGGTCCGGCCGCGCTCGGTCTCGACCTGCTCGGCGAGCGCGAGATCCGCCAGCACCGCTCCGGCCAGCACGTAGAAGAGCGTGTTCTCGCCCGCGATGACGCCGGCGCCCGGCCGCAGGCCCGCGTCCGGCTGGAAGAGCAGGAGCAGGAGGTCCTCGGCCAGGGTCGGCGCGTCGGTCTCAGCCATCGGTCCTACCTTCCGGTACGAACAGCAGGTGCATGGTCGCACCCAGAAGAGACCGTGTTCCTGGAACAGGGTCAAGGTTGTCAGTCGTCACGGGCGCCCACACATGATCAGATCGAGGTGGCGGTCTGCGTAGCGTCGATCGACCAGCCGACGACCGTCCGCGATTAGGTGTCCAGCACGCCCGCGCAGTAGACCTTGCCCTCCCTGGTCGGGTTTTCGTTCGGACCGTCCCTGCTGAGAACGTAGTTACGAGGCGCGTCGAACGGGGCGGGTGCCCCGGCGGGATGGCCCGGGGCACCCGCTCGGGTTGGGCGTCGAGTCTGATCGGGTCAGCCTGCGAGCTGCTTCTGTAGGGCTTCGGCGTCGTGAAGGGCGGACATGTGCAGGAACTTTCCGTCGCGGATCCGGTAGATGGCGTACTCGACGATCTCGATCGACTTGCCGGTGGGAGCGGCCCCGAGCCACTCCTTTACCGGTGTGCCGGTGTTGAGCAGGCGGGCGGCCAGGCGGTCGCCGTTGATGGCGAGTTCCTGGGTCTCCCAGTGGAAGTCGGGGACTGCGTCGGTGATGCTGTTGAGCTGTGCGACGAGGGCCGCGCGGGAGCTCCGCTCGCTGTGCATGACGATGGACTCGTGGACGAACTCGTCCATGCGGTCGAACTCGTGCGCGTTGAGCGCCTCGATGTAGCGCCTGTAGAAGTCGCGCAGGTTGGTGTCGGACATGAGTCTTCCCCTTTCCGTGGCCTCTCGCCGGGTTGGGGCCGAGGGCATCTTGTCGTGAGGCTCGCCCGTGGAGGGCGTCTCGATGGGCGACAACAGGAGCCTCACGAGTTCTATTCCGATCGGTACAGAAGTCTTGTCGGTGCTACTCCATGAGCAGGCAGCCCGACGACGGCGTCAGCGCGTAGCCGTGCACGGGTGGCTCGGAGCACGGCGTACGCAACGTGAATCCAGACCAGCGCGCCCGGACCACCTTGACCGTGTCGTGACAACATGGTTTGCACTGGCGCGGTGGGTACGAGAAGTCTGTTGCGGAGAGCCTTGTCAGTGACCCTCGCCGTCGTCGCCGCCGCAGGGACGATGGCGTCGGCGCGTGGGGTGTCGGAGACGGCGACGCCGAGCACGTTGTCGTGGGGACCGTGCCCGGCGGACATCGCCTCGCCCACCTTGGAGTGCACGACGGTCGAGGTCCCGCTGGACTACCGGCACCCGGAGGGGCGGACGATCGACATCGCGGTCTCCCGGCTGCCGAGCAAGAATTCGTCACAGCGCCGCGGTGTGCTGCTGACCAATCCGGGTGGCCCTGGCGGTGGAGGGCTGAGTTACCCGGGCCTGCTGGGAAACCCCGTGTTCCCGCAGCCCTTGCCGCAGAGCGTCCGGGACCGATATGACGTGATCGGGTTCGACCCTCGCGGTGTGGGCCACAGCGCGCCGGTGACCTGTGACTACACGCCGGAGCAGGTGGCGCGGCTCAACCTGCCGTACCCGAGCAGCTCGGCCGAGGTGCGCAGGGACGCCGAGATCGCGGAGACGATCGCTCGGCAGTGTCTGACGTCGGAGACGGCCGGGATGCTGCCGTACATCACCACCGCGAACACCGCGCGGGACATGGACCGGATCCGGAAGGCGCTGGGCGAGCCGCAGATCTCCTACCTCGGTTCCTCGTACGGCACCTACCTCGGCGCCGTCTACACGACGATGTTCCCGCAGCGCAGCGACCGGATCGTGCTCGACAGCAACCTGGGTCCGGGCGGATACGACCACACGGCCTTCCAGAGGCTGGCCCTCGGCATGGAGCAGCGGTTCCCGGACTTCGCGAACTTCGCCGCGACCAACCCGCAGTACGGGCTGGGCACCACGCCGAAGCAGGTGCGCGCGAAGTACTTCGAACTCGCCGCCCGGCTGGCAGAGACACCGGTGCAAGGCATCGACGGTTCATTGTTCCGGGGCACCACGTTCGACCTGCTCTACACCGACGTGGGCTTCACCACGCTGGCCACGATCTGGCAGGCGCTCGACACCGGCCGGCCGTTGCCACCCGCGCCGCCGATAGCCGACCCGGACAACTCGCTCTCCAGCCGCCTCCACGTGCTCTGCGGTGACTCAATGTGGCCCCGGTCGATCCGCGGCTACCAGCGTGAGGTTGCCGCCCACCGGATGACGTACCCGCTGATCGGGGCGGCCACGGCCAACATCGGACCGTGCGCCTTCTGGCCGTCGCCGATCGAGCCGCCGGTGCGCATCGGTGACCGAGGGCCGTCGAACGTACTCATGGTCCAGAACCTCCGCGACCCCGGAACCCCACTCGCCGGCGCCCGCGAACTCAGGAAGGCGTTCGGCGACCGGGCCAGGATGGTCACGGCCGACCAGGGCGGCCACGGCGCCTACCTGCTGTTCGCCAGGAACACCTGCGCCAACGACACGGTGACGACCTTCCTGACCACCGGGCAGCGCCCGCACCGCGACGTCGCCTGCGCGGCCGAGCCCAGCTAACCCGGAGGCTGTGGGTCGGCGGAGGGCGCCCATCGCAAACGCCGGTATCAGGAGGCGGCGGTCAACGAGAGACCCGATCGGATGAAGCTCAGCGTAGTGGGATCGCACACCAGACTCATGTTGCCGCCGCATCGGCGGGTTAGCGGTGTCTGCCCTCCCGGGCCGTGCCTACTGCGAAAGGCCGCCGGGAAGACGTCCATGGAAGCCATGCGTACGCTCAAGCGACAGCTCTCCGACGTGGTCTACGGTCGTCTGATCGACGACCGGAACGACGGCAGGTGGCAGGCCCGGGAGGGCAGTCGGGGACGACTCTGCAATCCAGCGTGACCGACCTGACCCCGGACATCGGCCCTTCGGACAAGCCACTTTCCGGACCCGCCACCAACCACCCTGAACCCTTGACGTCAGCAGCGCCCTGACACAAAGAGGTGCCTACATCGTGACGGCCGGTCCGGCGGAAAACGAGTTCTGCTTCGACTGGACGACGGGGTACTTCACCCCGGTGAGGTCTTCGGAGACGGCCCACAGTCGCTGCTGGACGGTTATGTCGTAAGACTCCGCGCTGGAGGTGACCAGTCGGGGATGGCCCATGATCTCGTTGCGTCCGCCGGGACCGTAGTACTGGCCGCCGAGCGCGGCGGGGTCGGTGGCGGCGCGCAGGGTCGGCAGCGCGCCCATCGCCGGCGTCTGGGTGATCAGCGGCGCGAGCCAGGTGAGCGGAAGCCGGAGGGCCGTGGGGATGTTGCGGGCAAGTTCGGTGCTGGACATGCCGGGGTGCGCGGCCACCGCGACGGTGGTGCCGTGGGTAGCAAGCCGGCGCTGCAGTTCGTACGTGAACATCAGGTTGGCCAGCTTGGACTGACCATAGGCGGCGGCCCGGCCGTACGACCGCTTCCACTGCAGGTCGTCGAAGTGGATCGCGGCCCGGATGCGGTGGCCGGTGCTGCTGACCGTCACGACGCGCGAGCCGGGCACCGGCAGCATCAGGTCCAGCAGCAGCCCGGTGAGCGCGAAGTGGCCGAGGTGGTTGGTGCCGAACTGCATCTCGAAGCCGTCCCGGGTGGTCTGCTTCGGGGTGTACATCACGCCGGCGTTGTTGATCAGCAGGTCGAGCCGGTCGAGCCGGGACCGCAGCGCCGCCGCCGCAGTCCGGACGGAGGCGAGCGAGGTCAGGTCCAGCGCTTGCACGGTCACGTCGCCGGTCATGTGGGCCGCGGCCTGCTCGCCCTTGTCGACGTTGCGCACGGCGAGCACCACGGACGCCCCGCGTTCGGCGAGCGCCTTGGCGGTCTCGTACCCCAGGCCGGTGTTGGCCCCGGTCACCACTGCCACCCGCCCGCGCTGGTCCGGAATGTTATCTCTCGTCCAGTTCTCGCTCATGTCAGGCTCCCTTGCCAAACTAACGTACCGAAGGTATCTTGTGCCGGCAACGTTAAAGTACTTTCGGTACGTTGTCAACGTACCGCAGGTACGTAAGTTAGGCTGGCGATCGTGACTTTCCAGCGGGCGCGAACCGAAGAGCAGCGGGAGATCCGCCGACGAGCGATCCTCGACATGGCGTCGGCGATGCTCGACGAGATGCCTGTGGCCGCAGTCACGCTCAATGAGCTCAGTCGCCGGGTAGGCCTGGCGAAGCCGAACGTGCTGCGCTACTTCGAGTCTCGCGAGGCGGTGCTGCTAGAACTGCTCGACCACTTCCTCCAGGAGTGGCTGACGGAACTGGCGGGCGAGTTGGCCGTCGGCATCGACGAAGATCTACCAATGGCCGAGCGAGCGGCAGCGGTGGCCGACATCCTCAGCCGTTCGCTCTCTGGCCGAGTGGTGCTGTGCGACCTCTTCGGCGCACAGGGCAGCGTTCTGGAACACAACGTGTCCGTCGAGGTCGTAGCACGCTACAAGCGCGCCTCTCTGGACCGCCTGACAACCATGACCGCCCTGATCCAGAAGTACCTACCGGAGCTGGGCGAGAACGCGACACTGTTCAGCCTGCAAACCATGGTCATGGCCGGCGCGCTGTCGGCGTACAGCACACCCCCACCCAGCCTGCAGGCGGCCTACCAGGCCGAGCCCGACCTGGCCCGCTTCCATCTGGAGCTGAGGGACTCCTTGAAGCTGGCCCTGACCGCGACCCTCCTGGGCGTGCTACCCCGCCGCTGACCTGCGGGTTCTAGCCGGGTTGTACGACGGCGAAGAGCAGCGAGTCCCGCCAGCGGTCGCGGGCGAGCAGATGGTCGCGCAGCCGGCCCTCCTGGTGCAGTCCCGCCTTGACGAGGGCACGGGCCGAGCCTGTGTTGTCTGGATGGCACGTCGCGGCGATGCGGTGCAGGCCGAGCTCTGCGAATCCGAACCGGATCAGCTCCCGCGCCGCTTCGGTGGCGTAGCCCTGGTTCCAGACCGACGGATGGAAGACGAAGCCGATCTCGCCTCGGCGGTGGGTGGCGTTTTCCACCCAGATGGCGACCGATCCGACGAGCAGGTCACCGGCCACTGCCGCGAGATTGAACGCCGTGCGGTGTGGGTCGGCGGCCTGCGCCACACAGTTACGCACGAACGCTCCGCTGTCGGCGCGGGTGTTGGGCCCCCAGTCCGTGAATCGGGTGACGGCCGGATCGCCGGCGAAGGCGTGCACCGCCTCTTCGTCGGACGGATCGAAGTCGCGCAGGAGCAGCCGGTTGGTACGGAGCGGCAGCACGGGACTCATCGGGTCTAGATCACCAGCTTGCGGAGTACGGAGAGGGTTCGGCTGCACGCCGGACGGGCAACCTGACAGCCGACCTGTCGGCGCCGACGACGCCCCCGGACGTTGGGGGATCGGCAGCCCCAGCCCGTCGAGCTTACGGCGGCTTGATCAACGCTGCACGGCTGCTTGGTGCTCACGGCGACGGCACACCGTCCGTCCCGGGCCAGGTTGCGCCCCTTGACCGAGCCAGGTCGGATACTGATGGACAACGCCACGTCGAGCCAGGCCGCGAGCACCGGTTGGACGTGCGGCCGGCCGCTGGCTCGGCCGGTCGCGAGTCACACCTTGCCGACAGTGGCCATTCGCTCGACCGCCGCGGACCATGGCACGACCGTGCTGGGGTCGCTGCTTATCGGCGCCGCGTCTTCGGGGCGAACAGCAGCTCGGCGGGCGGCTCGGTCCGGGTCGTCACGGCCGCCCTACTGAGGTCGCTGCTCGTACTCGTCGTGCAGCCGCCACCATGTGTAGGGCTCGGTCTGCGGCCACCCCTCCGGTGAGTCCTCCCAGGTCTCCTGGCGCCCGAACGGTGTGAGGTCGAGCAGGTTGAAGTCCAGGCGGAGCCGGTCGACGCCGCGGGCGGTGGTGACGTACGTGCGATAGACCTGGGTGCCGTCGCGGAGGAAGACGCTGAGCGCGAACCCCTTGCCGGCACCGCACTCCAGGCTGAAGTCGCCGCCTCGGGACGAGTACACCGGGATGGTCCAGCCCATCCGCTGCCAGTACTGCCGCAACTGCGCGTACGGCATGTCGGAGACGACGGCGAACGTGGTGTCGCGAGCGTGCAGGTGCGCCTGGTGGCCGACGTTGTCGATGACGGCGGCGCAGCCGGAGCAGTACGCGTCCGGGCCTCGATCCATCATCTGGTAGACGACGAGCTGGCGCCGGCCCTCGAACAGGTCGGGCAGCCGAACGGCGCCGCCCGGCCCGGTGAACGTGGTATCGGCACGGAAACGGACCATCGGCAGCCGGCGGCGCTCGGCGGCCAGCGCGTCCAGGGCTCGTGTGGCGGCCTTCTCCTTGGCCAGGAGGCGGTCCCGGGCCGCTTGCCACTCCTCGGCGGTCACGATCGGTGGAAGAGGCACGGTCATCCCTCTCATCGGTTCCTTAAGGAGACCGACGATACAGTTGGTTGGTTCCCTGAAGCAACCAACAGGATCGTGACCATGCAGAGAACCTCGTTCGCCGACATGACCTGCTCGATCGCCCGCACCCTGGATATCGTCGGCGAGCCGTGGTCGCCGCTGATCCTGCGTGACATCTGGGTGGGCATCACCCGTTTCTCCGACATCCAGCGCGACCTCGGCATCTCGCGCAAGGTACTCGCCGAACGCCTGCGGTGGCTCGTCACGCACGGCGTGCTCGAACGCCGCCAGTACGCCCACCACCCGCCGCGACACGAATACGCGCTCACCGACAAGGGTTACCAGCTCTGCGACATCCTGCTCGCCATCACCGCCTGGGGTGACCGCTGGACAGCCGGCGATGCCGGCCCACCCGTGCTGATCCGCCACCGCACCTGCGACCACCACGTCCACGCCGAACTGCGCTGCTCCCACTGCGGCACGCCTCTGCACGCCGCCGAAGTCGACATCGAGGACGGCCCAGGCGCGGCCGGACCCACCCCGCGCTAGCTCTGGCACGGGCCCGGACACCGCCGAGCGTCAGAGCCCCGACAGTCGCACCGGACGACCATCCGACACAACCGTCAACTGAGTCGTCCGACGGAGGATTGAATGTCGCCCTCAGCGCTACCACCCGACGATCCGGCACGCGAACTCGTCCAGGTGCGGCCCGGTGACTCCGGCCTGGTACACCTAGCCATCGCCGGCGGCACCTACACCGTGCTCGTGCGCGGCGAGCAGGGCCAACGCGCCGCATTTCTTCGGCAATGCCACCGACCAGCCCGCCCGCCTGCTGTGTATGTGCAGCCCTGCCGGTCAGGACGAGTACTTCCTCAAGGTGGGTGACCCCGTCGACGGACCCACCGCCCCGCCGCCGCTTCTGAGCGCGGAGGAACAAGACGAGTGCCGACAGCGTGCGGCTCGTCTGGCCGCCGACTACCGAACGGAACTGATGGTCTCGTGAACCTCGACACGAACGGCGAGTACGACCTGGAACCGGTCGCCGGCGACGGCCCTCCGTGGGTTCCCACTCGTTCTGCTCCGCCGTTCAGGTGCCCCGGCCGGACGCACGAGTTGGAGTGCCGGTAAGAAACGTATAACCAGATCCGAACGGCGGCGGTCGGACGCAGCCGTCCCGAGGTACCGCTAAAGAACGATCATAGAGACTTTCAAAGCTGGGCTAGGGTTCCCTGGTGAATGCCGATGATCTTGACTACCGCGCGCGGACGCTCTCTGGGTGCATTCCCCCGGCCTTGGTCTCCCGGCTCATCTCGCTCGGGCATGTCGAAGAGGTGAAGTGGCAGGCCGGCCGCGGGGAGTGGTTCTGCGCCCGGGCGTGGGCACAGCTGCTTGCCGGGCAGGAACGTCGGGCGGAGGCGCGGGAGCTGCTCGCCCCGTACGTCGCCACCGGCTGGTGGAAGGCTGCCGAGACCATGGCGGACCTGTTGGAGAGCTGGGGGCAGGTCGAGGAAGCGATCACGTTGACCCGTCCTTACGCAGACGCCGAGAATCGGCTGGCACTGGACTACTTCGCGCGCCTGCTCGGCAGGAACGGTCGCGGCGATGACGCGTTCGCTCTGCTGGAGCCGCACGTTCATGACTGGTTCCTCGCCACTGCGCTGGTGGCCGTCGCCGCGGGCGCGGGCCGCGACGACGACGCTGCCGAGCTGCTGACCGCCCGCGTCAAGGTGATCGAGCGTCGCTGTGACGATCTGTCGTGCAGCTGCGGTGCACCGGATCCGTTTGCCGTCGGCCTGCTTGCCGAGATCCGGGAGCGTCAGGGCCGCATCGACGAGGCGATCGCCCTGCTGCACACGCGAAGCACCACCTCGATCAACAATCGCGATCAGCTGGCCGACCTGCTGGCCCGGCATGATCGGATCCAGGAACTACGGGCGTACGCGGCCTCCGAGCATCACGGGCACGCCGCGCAGCGTCTCGCGGAGCTGTTGGAGGAACGCGGTGACGTGGACGGCGCGATCGGCGTGTATCAGCACTTGCCGAACCGGGGTGGCAACGAGGCGGTACAGCTCGCGGAACTGCTAGCACGCCACGGTCGAGGTGACGAGGCACTGGAGATGCTGCGATCGACGGCAGATGCGGGTGGCGCGGACGACTGGCTCGTCCACACGCTCTGTGAGCATTACGCCGCCCAGGGGCGCGCCGAGGACGGTCTGGCCTACCTCGACACCTTGAGAGAGCGCCTCGGAGAAGAGTATTGGGAGTTCTTCAGCATGCGGCTTCCGCTGATGGTCGCGTGCGGGCGCCTTGAAGAGGCGATCGAGCTTGCGAAAGCGCATCCCGAGGGTGAAACCCTGTACGCGGTCGAATCCATCGCCGAGCTACTGGCCGATGCTGGGCGCGCTGAGGAAGCCATCACCATCCTTGAACAGCAGGGCGGGGCCAGAAGCGCCTTGGCGTCGCATCTAATCGAACGCGGAAGAGTCAGGGACGCGGTGACACTTTTGCAGCGGCATGAACCCCGGCCGCCCGAGCAGTCGTGGACCGGCGCCGCCACCGACTCGCCGCCGTTCTGAGTATCCATCTCGGCATGTGTGCGGCCGAGACTGTCAGCACGGGACGCTCGAGCACGGGTGGATGGGCCGGCTGCGTGCTCCGTGGCTGCTCGGACCTCAGGACACTGACGCGAACGCCACGGGACGCAGCCGGATCCGGGGCTCCCGCGAGGCGGCCCGGCCTATCGACCGATCTTTGTATGCGGCGCTGGCAAGCCCTGGACCTGTACGGACGCCGTGGGACCACGGATCGAAGGGTTAGGTGTGCCGCTCGGGGCTGGCGTCCGCGCCAGTCTCCGTCCTGGGTTTGTCCGGCACGACGACGAGGCTGACGACCCTTCGTCGGCGGCCGTCATCCCTGCCCAGGCCGACCCGAGCGACGACGGCGCTCTCGATCTCCCCGACCAACTCGGTGAACTCCTCCTCGGTCAGCCACACCGCCGCCTGCCGGTAGACCACGCCGTCGGCGTTCGGGTCGGCGTTCTCGTGGGCGATGTAGCGGTCGAAGTCCCCCATCAGGGATGCCGAGAACATGGTGTACGCACGCTGGTGGTCCTCCCGCGTCATCGCTGCTCGTGCCGCCGGGTCGACCACCGCCTGTTCCCCGCGTACCCGGTAGCTGCGCTCCACCGTGCCGCGTACCCGCTTTTCCTCCACCACCTCGAGCACGCCCGCGTCGGCCAGTACGGCGATGTGCCGGTACATGGTCGCCGGCGGGATGTCGGGCAGGCGGTCGCGCAACTGGGCTGTGGTCAGCGGGTCGGCGTCGAACAGCGCTTGCAGGATCCGGATCCGGACTGGGTGGAGGAGAAGGTCCGCAGTTGCCATGCCCCATGTTCCCACATACGATAATGATCCCAGAGCTGATAATGTTCTCAAAGCTAAGAATGATGAGGTGGGCGCGCACATGCGGGACGTCGACATGACCGCCATCGCGGACGACGGGCTGCCCCTGGTCGGCACGCTGACCCTGCCCGCCGGCCCCGGTCCGCACCCGGCCGTCCTGCTGCTGCACGCCTCCGGGCGGCTGGATCGTGACGCCAACACCGGCAGCCGGCTCCGGATGGAACTGGGACCGCCGCTGGCCACCGCGCTTGCGAGGGACGGGATCGCGACGTTGCGTTATGACCGGCGCGGTGTCGGCGCCACAGCCGGCGACTGGCGGGCGACCGGATTCGCCGACAACCGACAGGATGCCGCCGCCGCGCTACGCGCCCTGGCCGGCCGGCCCGACATCCGGCCGGACGCCATCGGCGTGGTCGGGCACAGCGAGGGGGCTGTGCACGCCATGGCTCTCGGCACCCGCCCGGAGGTGGCCGCGGTGGTGCTGCTGGCCGGGTTCGCCCGTCCGGGTGAGGAGGCCCTGCGGTGGCAGGCCGGGATGATCGCCCGCGATCTACCCGCACCCGTACGGCCGCTGCTGCCGGTCCTGCGATCCCTGGCTGCCCGGCAGTTGACCCGGATCAAGACGACCAGCACAGACGTGCTGCGAGTCGCCGGAAGACCGGTGAACGCCCGGTGGATGCGGGAGATGCTCGGCCACGACCCGCGCCCGGACCTGGCGAACATCCGGGTTCCGGTGCTGGCGATAACCGGTGCCAAGGACATCCAGGTCGACCCGGCGGACCTGGACGAGATCCGCCGGCTGGTACCCGGTGAGGTCGAGGTCCACCGGATCCCCGACCTCACCCATCCGTTGCGGCGTGACCCCGGTCGGCCGTCGGTGCGCTCGTATCCCCGGCTGCTGCGCCAGCCGGTCGACGGCGAGCTGCTCGCGCAGGTGAGCGGTTGGCTCGCCCACCGACTCCAGGGGACGCCCTGCGCGACCGGCGCCCCGTAACAACCGATCCCGTCCCTGCCGGGACGGAAGGTCCCTCGTCGAAGTCCTGATCCAACAAGTGAAGGAAGAGGCATGACCATCGCAACCCCTGCTCGCCGAGACGGCGGCCTGACCATCTTCTGGGTCGTCACGTTCACGTGGACCTTCGTTCTCTGGCTTGTCGCGATCGCACTCGACGGATCGGCGACGACCTCGCCCACCGTCATTCCCTTCCTGCTCGGCGGCTTCGGCCCGGTGATCGGCGCGATCGTGGTCCGGGTGCGGCGCTCCCGCCGCCGGGAACCCGTTCCGACCCACACGGTGCGGACCCGACTGGGCGCGCGACTGCTCTGGGTACTGCCCATGCTGGTGATGGCATCGACAACCGTGCTGGCAGCCGCGCTGCTCTCCGAGGCCCTGGGCGGCCCCACGTTGAGCCTGACCGAGGGACGGGAGCTGATCGCGACGGCCGGCGGAGCCGTACCGTTCCTGATCAGCATGCTGATCGCCGGCCCGTTGGCCGAGGAGCCCGGTTGGCGTGGCACGGCGTACCCTCGCCTGCTCGCCTCGACGAGCCGCCTGCGGGCCGGGCTGATGCTGGGTGCCGCCTGGGCGGTGTGGCATCTGCCGCTGTTCTTCATCGACGGGACTATCCAGGCCGAGTTCGGCCTGTTCAGTTGGAGCGGGCTGCTGTTCACCCTCAGCGTCTTCCCGATGGCACTGCTCACCGGCTACGCCTACGAACTTGCCGGCGTCACCGCTTCGATCGCGGTCCACTTCGGCGTGAACACGACGATCGCCCTGCTGACCGTCAAGTCCCCCCTCACCCAGGCCCTCGTGCTGGCGGTGCAGATCATCGTGGCGTCCGCGTTGCTCGCCTCGCGGCGTAACCGCCGGTCGGACCTGCCGGTGCAGGGCCACCAGGAGACTGCTGGTGTGCGGTGACCCGTTGGATCGTCCGGGCTGGGTCGCGTCGATCAGCGGTGCCGTGGGTCGCCGCGCTCACCGCCGTACTCACCGCCGTGCTCGGCTGGGCTCTGCTCGCTGACGCCGAGCGTTGGGGCGGGCTGTGGATGGCGGCGGTGCTGGTGCATTACCACAACCTGGGACTGCTGTGGCCGCTGGTCCTGGCCGGCTGCGCCTGGCTCGGTCGGCGCGACTGGCCGGCGCGGACCGAGCTGGTGGAGTCGACGCCGCGTACCCGCGCCGCTCGGGCGGCCCTGGTGGCGGTGCTCGTCGCGGGGCTCCTCGCCCTCGGGTGGATGCTGAGTCTGCTCGACGGGGCGGCCCGCGCGGTGCTGGCCGCGTCGTACCAGCCGCCGGGTTGGTACTGGCCGGTGCTGCTCGGCGCGTTGGGCGTCGCGACGGCCGGGGTACTCGGCCTCGGGCTCGGCCGGTTGATGCCGTCGCGGCTGACCGGGCCGGTACTGGCGTTCGGCGGGCTCGTGATGATCATCGGCTCGCCGCTGCTCTGGGAGGAGACCAATTCCCGTGCGCTGCTGCTGATTCCCGGTCACCTCGGGCCGACGGACGAGTACTCGGCGGTGGGTTGGCGTACCGTGATCGGGCAGGCGGCCTGGTTCGTCGCCCTCGCGGCCACCGGTTGGGTCCTGCTGGTCTCCGGCGCCCGCCGGACCAGACTCCTCGCCGCGCTACCGGCGGTGCTCGGCCTGGCCGTCGCCCTGTCCGTGCTGCCACCGGCCGATCGCGCGGCGCCGCGCGACCCACACGCCGCCGAACTGGTCTGTGCCGACGGGGAACCACGGGTATGCGTAACCCGGCTATACGAACCGACCCTGCCGCAACTCGTCGACCCGGCCCGGCGGGCACTGACCACCCTCCGCCGGCTGCCGCAGCCGCCGACCGCCGTGATCCAGGGAACCGCCAGGTACGGAACCTTCGTCGAGCAACGCCACGACACCGTCCAGTTGAGCCTCACGGTGGGCGGCGACGGGACGATCAGCACCGGCACCGGCTCGATCGAGGAGGACATCCTCGACGGCGCCGGCACCTGGAAGTGTGGCGCCGCCGACGACGACACCGACACGTGGAACCGGATCGACGCCGCCCGAACGGTCGCCGGACTCTGGCTGCGGGATCGGCACAGCCCACCGGAGACCCTGTGGGAGCCGGTCCGTGCACTGGTCGACCGGGCGATGACCTTCCTGCGGGCGCTGCCCGTGGAGGCGCAGACGGCCCGGGTGGCCGCGATGCGAGAGGCCGCCCTCGACTGCCGGTCCGACCTGTACGACATCCTCACCAACCCCTGACGACGGCGGCCCGGACCCACCATCCGGGCCCGTCCGTCGTGACAACCGTTCGCCACCACCGTCCTCAACGAGCCTCACCTGACGGGGGCCAGCCTTCCCAAGCGGCGTCACCTTGCGCCACGGGCCTTCCGGCGCCAACCGGAGGCCCGTGGCGGGAGGTAGTCAGCTGGTCGCGCCGGTGAGCGCCGGTTCGGGGTTGGACTTGACTGTCGGCGGTTGGGGGTCGTGGTGTTTGGACAGTTTGCTGGGCCACCACATCCATCGACCCACATCGACGGTCAGGGCGGTGACCAGCACCGAGCGGACGATCATGGTGTCAAGCAGTACGCCGAACGCCACCGTGAAACCTAGCTGCGCGGCGAAGACCAACGGCAGTGATCCCAGCGCTGCGAAGGTACCGGCCAGCACCAGTCCCGCCGAGGTGATCACGCCGCCGGTGGCGGATAGTCCGGTCCGCGCCCCGTGTCGGGTGCCGTGCAGTTGTGCGTCTTCCCGTACCCGGGTGACGAGGAAGATGTTGTAGTCGATGCCCAGGGCGACGAGGAACACGAACACCAGGAGTGGGAAGTTCGCGTCCGCTCCGGCGAAGTCGAACACGTGGTTGAACATCAGCGCGCTCACGCCGAGGGCCGCTCCGAAGGACAGCACCACGGTCGCCATGAGCAGCAACGGCGCGACGATCGCCCGTAGCAGCAGCGCGAGGACGAGGAAGACCACGATCAGTACGGCGGGGATGATCACCTTGGCGTCGCGGGCGGCTGATTGTTGTGTGTCGAGTGCGATCGCCGTGCTGCCGCCGAGCCGGGCATCCGCACCTTCGATCTTGTGGACTGCGGTTCTGGCCTGCTCGACGGTGCGCATCGCAGCCTTGCTGCCGGGAGGGTTCTCAAGCGTCCCGAGGACGAAGACGTCACCATCCTTGATCATCGGCGTCGCGACGTCGGCGATCCCTGGGACGCGGGACAGCACGGTCGTGACCTGCTCCGCCGAGGTGGCGTTGGCCACGACGTAGATGGGGTCACCCGATCCTGCGGGAAAGTGCCGGGACTTGATCTCCTCGCCGACGACCGCCTGCGGCTCGTTGGTGAACTGGCCCTTGCTCGGGATCCCATCGGCCTTGAGCCCCGTCACCCCGATCGCCATGACGCCGAGGACGAGCGCGGTGCCGACCCACACGATCCGCGGCCGGCGCGAGATGGCGGTGCCGATCCGCGTCCAGATGCCGTCCTTGGCCGTCACCACCGCGCCGAACGACGGCTTCACCGGCCAGAAGATCCAGCGGCCGCAGATGACCAGCAGGGCCGGCATCAGGGTGAGCATCGCGAGCAGCCCGATGGCGATACCGATGGCACAGGCCGGGCCGAGCCCTTTTGTGGAGTTGAGACTCGCCAGCAGCAGCACCAGCAGGCTGACCGCGACGGTCGCGGCGCTGGCGATGATCGCGGGACTGGATCGGTACAACGCCTCCGCCATCGCCTCGTGCCGGTCCTTGTGCCGCCGCAACTCCTCCCGGTACCGCGAGATGAGCAGTAGCGCGTAGTCGGTGGCGGCGCCGAACACCAGTACGGTCAGAACGAGGCTGGTCTGCGTGTTGACGGTGAGCCCCGCGTTCTTCGCCAGCAGGTAGATCACTGCTTCCGCCGCGACCAGGGCGCCGCCCGCCGTCAGTAACGGCAGCAGTGGCAGGAACGGACTGCGGTAGGTGAACAGCAGGATGACGACCACCACCAACGCCGTGATCATCCCGAGGGCGCCCTCTCCGCTGAAGGCCGTTATGGAATCGGATGCGTAACCGGCTGGTCCGGTGACGTGGAAACCGAGACCGTTGGCGTTCCGTTCACCGATCTCGGTCATCGCGCCGACGGCCTTGTTGGCCCCGTCCCAGCCATCGGTACCGTCGTCAATCTGGACCACGGTCTGGATTGCTTTGCCGTCCTGGGACTTCAATGGGCCCTGTGGCTGTCCCACGACCTTCTCGATGCCCTTGAAGGCTTCGGCGTCGGCTTGGGCCTTGGCCATGTCGGCCGGGGTGACGCCCTCGGGCCGGTCGTAGATCACGATCGCGGGCAGGGTCTCGGCGGGCTGGAACTTCTTGGCCTGCTCGATGACCGTGGTCGCCTCCGCGTTGCTGGGCAGCCAGGCCGAATTATCGTTCTTCTCGACGTCGCCCAGTTTGCCGGCCAACACGAAGGCCGGCACGAGCAGGGCGACCCAGACGGCCACGATGGCCCATTTCGCAATCCTGCCGCTGGGCAAGGTCACTATTTTTCGCAGCATGGGATTCCTCGGTGTTCAGTCAAGATGGAAAGCTTGTCGGGATTGACGGCGGCACGGTTTCCGCACACCGGGCAGCCGCCGCATTGATGTCAGAGACGACGATGGCGAAAGTGGTGTCGTCGGCGAACGGCAGCGCCGACGGATCGCCGTTGAAACAGCGGTGGACGACACTGAGAGCCTTGCCGAGGCGGGACCGGTGGCTTGTCGGCTCCTTAGCGGCTGATCTGCCGTACGACCGTCATTGCGACGAGTTTGTCCGGGTTGCGGATGGCGTAGAAGTTGGTGATCTTCCCGTCGATGATCTGCATCAGGAGTACACCTTCAGGCTGGTCGCCGCCGATGTGGGCGACCAGCGCGGGCGTGTTGTTGCAGTTGGCCGTCTGGATCTGCATGCCCGGCATCTGCCCGCTTGTCCGGAAGAGGTCCATGAGGAGGGTGGCCACCTTCTGAGCGCCGACCATCGGCCGGCGCGCCGCAGTGGCCTTGCCTCCGCTGTCGGCGGTCCAGGTGACGTTCGGCGCGAGCAGGGTGAGCAGCCCTGCCATGTCACCGGTGGCCGCCGCGGTCATGAACTCCTCGGTGACCTGCGCGGTCTTCGCGGCGTCGACGGGCTGGAATCGCCTGCGTCGCGCCTGCACGTGCGCTCGCGCGCGGTGCGCCACCTGGTGCACCGCCGTCACGGACTTGCCTACCGATGCGGCGATGTCGTCGTAGTCGAAGCCGAACACCTCGCGCAGCACGAACACCGCCCGCTCGTCCGGGCTGAGCGTCTCGAGCAGTACGAGCATCGCCATCGACACCGACTCGGCGAGTACCACATCGGCCGACGGGTCGTTGTCGTCAAGCAGCAGCGGCTCGGGCAGCCACGGGCCGACGTAGTCCTCGCGACGGCGCGCGCTCGCCCGCAACGCGTTGAGCGCCTGACGGGTCACCAGCCGCGCCAGGTACGACCTGGTGTCCCGCACCGTCGCGAGGTCCACCTCGGCCCACCGCAGATAGCTGTCCTGCAACACGTCGTCCGATTCGGTGGCCGAGCCAAGTATCTCGTAGACGATCGTGAACAGCAGCGGCCGCAACAGGGTGAACCGCTCGGCATGCTCGTCGGTCGTCACGGGAACGTGACCGCCCGCGCAGCGGAGGCCGACTGCTCCAGCCGCCGACCGCCTCTGACCCAGACCGCGGAACCCGGCTTGCGGGCCTCGCGACGGATCCTCGACACCCCGACCTTGCAGGTGAACTCCTTGATCGCGGCGCCCAGGCGGCCGCCGACGTAGAGGTTCACCGCAGTGTCGTCCCTGCGGGCGAGCTGTCGCACGGCGGCGTGCCGGCCGAGGCTGACGCACGATCCCGTGAGGGCCTGGTCGATCACCGCCGGCGGGGTCCCCGCGATGTGACTCAGTACGGTGTTGGCGGCCTGGGCACCCAGCGCCCCGGCGGCCTGGCAGCTCATCCTCAGCGGCTGGTCCGACGGTGCCGCGGCGTCGCCGGCGGCCACCACCCGGTCGTCGTCGACACTGGCCAACGTCTCGTCGGTGAGCAGCCGGCCGAGCGTGTCGGTGCGCAACCCACTCTCGGCCGCCAGCCCTGGCACGCCGAAACCGGTCGCCCAGATGGTCAGAGCGCTCGACCGCACCGCACCGTCCGCGAGGACGACCGCATCCGGCCCGACTTCGGTTACCACGTCGGCTTCGAGCACAGTGACACCGTGCCGGGACAGCCACCTGGCGACGTATCGGCGACCCGGCGCACTCCATGACGACACCAGGGTTCCTCCACACACCAGGGTGACCGTACGTCCCTGCTCGGCCAGCTCGGCAGCCGTCTCGACGCCGGTCAGCCCGCCGCCGACCACGGTGACCGGAGCGTCGACGGGCAACTCCGCCAGCCTGGCGCGGAGCCGCCGCGCAGCCTCGAACTCGGCGACGGGGAAAGCGAACTCGGCCGCACCAGGCACCGACGAGGATATCGTCGCGGTGCTGCCGACCGCGTAGATGACATAGTCGTAGCTCAGTGCACGGCCCGACGCCAACCGCACCACGCGGGCGGCGGTGTCGATGCGTGTGGCGCTGTCGACCACCAACTGGATGCCTTCGCCGAGCAGCGTGCCGTAGTCGATCGTGGCATCTCCGGTGCCGGCCACGAACTGGTGCAGCCGCACCCGTTCGACGAAGTCCGGCCAGGGATTGACGAGTGTGATGTCGACGTCGGCGCGCATCCGCAGATGGTTTGCCGCGAGCGTTCCGGCATAACCACCGCCGATGACGGTGACCCTGTGACGTGTGTCGTGCTCAGTCATGCCCTCAAGACACCGCCGAACGCCCAGAGCTGACACGACGTGACGCGCGCCACTGCACGCCGAAACGCGGGAACGGTCGTGGGAGCAGGTCGAGCGTTCCACGGACGTCCTGGCGGCGTACGCCCGCGTCCTGACCGACCATCTGCCCGCGATCCGCGCGGCCGATCGGCCAGGAGTGCCACGCGGACGCTCGGGCGCTACGACCAGGTCGCGGGGGCTGCGGCGTGCAGGTGGTCAAGGTTGTCGTGGGTACCGGTTGGGCGTTTCGCGAAGGGCGGGCTCGTCGCGGGACGGGTGCGACCCCCCGACGTTCGGCAGGTATGGACGTGGCGAGTGGCGCGGCGCCCACGGCCATTTGGCCGAGAGTGGCCGCAGTCGAAATATAGGCATGCTGTGATGTCGCCGGGACGGCGCGCGGACCTGCTGAGCGGCGGGGTCGGGAATGGTGCGGAAGCGGGGAACGGGGCCGCTGTCGGCTCGGTGTCGGACGGACAGGCATGATCGAGTTGGCCACGCCCTGGGGAAGCGCGGACAGGGCCGTGTTTGTCGGTTGTTGCCGGGAGATCCGCAGTGAAATCCGTCGGGCCCGTTGTCCACGCATCCATTGGTAAACTTCCATATATCGTCGGGCGAGGCCGTCCCAGGTCGGGCAGGCCGCCGCCGACAAGCTGCATATGGAGGTACGGATGCTGCACAGGTTCAGCGTTGTGCTCGCCGGCGCGGGCCTGGCTCTGGCCGGGCTGGTCGTCGGTGGGGTGGGCAGCGCAGGGGCGTCTCCCGTGACATCGTCAGCCAGGGCCGGCGCGTCGTCGACGCCGCCGCCAATGCCGACGTGCCCGCCGGTGTTGCCGCTCAGCGGTGGGGTGTCATCGGTAACCGCCACGAGCCTGACGGTCAGCTACTTCATCTTCCTGGGCCCGCCATGCGGCTACAACCCGCCGGTCACCGTCAGCCTCTTTGTCAGCCGTGAGGACGCCCAGCAGTGGCGGGATCCGGTGTCCGAGGCGGTGTCCGGGCCGGAGCGCTACGGACAGGTGACCATCGACGGCCTGACCGCCGACACCGTGTACTGGTTCCGGTTCAGCGTCGACGGCGGCCCGGACCCGTACATGATCGGGTCCGGGCGGACCGCGTCGCTGCCGGGCTGGAAGCCTTGAGAAGCGCCG
Source organism: Plantactinospora endophytica (assembly GCF_016862915.1). GTDB lineage: Bacteria > Actinomycetota > Actinomycetes > Mycobacteriales > Micromonosporaceae > Plantactinospora > Plantactinospora endophytica. The sequence goes on from NZ_BONW01000013.1 coordinate 129,750, forward strand.
ACGCCACCATCGACAACAGGCGCCCGGCCGGTGCGGTGCTTGAGTCGTCGCGCCGCTGTTCGACCAGCCGGCCCGGGGCGATCTGGCGGGGAACGAGCGCAGCCGGGCAGGCGTGAGGCCGGAGCCGTCCTACCGGCAGTCGGGGCGGCCCAGAGCGGCCGCAGGGTAGGGGTATCCGGCCGGTTGTGAGACCGACTCTCCGATGTCACCTATCAGGTGTTCCCGGCGTGCCGCTGCGAGTTCTCCGGCCGGGAATCGCAGATCGAGGCGACGGACCGGTTCGGCAAGTTCCTGGAATCCGCCGACATCCACCCGCATCCCGAGGCCGTGGCCGCACGGACCTCGACGCGTACGCGGAAGTGTGGTTCACCTCCGTCCCGCCCAACCAGGGTTCAGCCGGACTCTGACCGTGATCGCCGCTCGTCCTGCTGTGTCACGTCATCCGGTGAACGGAAGAACCGGAAGTCCTCGCACGCCGACATGGGCGGCGAAGACGGCACCCGCCTGCGGCTGCTCCCCGGGTGGGAGATGCTCGCGCGAGGTGGTGACGAACAGGGTGTCCAGCTTGTCGCCGCCGAGAGTGCAGGAGGTCACCTGACGCACCGGCAGCTCGATCACGTCCTGAAGCGTGCCACCGGAATCGTAGTGGTGAACCGCAGATCCTCCGTACAGCGCGACCCAGATGCCGTCGTGCTCGTCCACCCACAAACCGTCGGGGTTGCCCATGCCGTCCGGAATGGACACGAACGGTCGGCGGTCGGTCAGGCGGGCACCGTCAACGTCGAGGATGTCCACCCGGCGCGTTCTGGAGTCCACGTAGTACATCTGACGGCCGTCACCGGTGAACCCCAGCCCGTTGGAGACGGTGACGCCAGCGAAGAGCCGTTCGACGGTCCTGTCCGGCCGCATCCGGAAGACCTCGCCCGCCCCGCTGTCGCGGGTGTACGACAGGGAGCCGCAGATGATCGCGCCGTCGGGGTCGCAGCCGCCCTCGTTGAACCGGCATCGGGCGTTCGGCCAGACCGGTGCGCTCGTCCAGACCCGGACATCGTTCTCCCAGAGGGTGAACTCACGCTCCGTGACAACGACGAAGCCGCCGTTGGTGCGTGGCCGCACCATCGCCGCCACGGGGGACCCGATGTTCTGGCGCGTCACGGCGCCGGTGGCGGCGTCCAGGGACAGCACCGCACCAGCCAGCATGTCGACCCATTTGAGGCCGCCCCAGCCGGCGCACCAAACGGCGCCCTCGGCGTGGTAGGCGAGCGGTTCCGTTATCTGCTCCGCCATCACCATCGAAGATTCCTCACCGCGCGTGTGACGCGCTTGCAGCTCACAGTTGTCCCGGTTCGGAAGCCAGCCGAGGGCGGCTGGCTCCGCTCAACGACGAGGATCGACAAGGATCTTGGGACGGACCCGCTCTGTCGTGGCCGCCCAGCCGGACAAGGTCGCCGGAACCTCGTCGAGACCGATGATCGACCCGACGAGCGGCGTGGGATCGACCCGGCCCTCCGCATACGCCGTGATCGTCGGAACGAGGCCGAGCGAGGCGCCGAGGAGACCGATCACCCTGAGGTCCTTCCGCAGGACGGTCCTGGTGTCGATCGTGCTGGGGTCGGTGGAGACGCCGATCAGCACCACCCGCCGCCCGGGCTCGACGAGATCGACGGCCGCCTGCGGCATCCGGGCCGAGTCGGTAGCGTCGATCACGGCGTCCCACGGCCGGTCCGGCAGGATGTCCTGGGTCCACGCCCCGTGCACGCCGAGGCTCCGGGCCAGTTCCAGGGAAGCCGCTGTGCGGCCGAGCACGTGCACCTCGGCCCCGTTGGTCAGCCCGAACTGGGCGCAGAGGAGGCCGATGGTGCCGGGGCCGAGGATGAGAAGGCGTTGCCCCTCGGTCACGCCGCTCGCGGCCACGGCCCGGTACGCATTGCCGCCCGGCTCGACCATCGCGCCCATCTGGTCGGTGACGCTCGGCGGCAGGGGGCGCAGCGCCTCGACGGGTACCAGCAACTGTTCGGCGAGCGCGCCCGGCCAGTCCCTGCGTACGCCGATTTCGTACCGGTCGTCGCACACGTGGTGCCGGCCATCCCGGCAGCGTGCACAGCGACCGCAGCCGATCATGGTGTCACCGGTGACCCGCTGACCCAACCACGACCGGTCCACGCCGTCACCGAGCGCGCACACCACGCCGCACCACTCGTGGCCGAGCCGCAGCGGGTAGCTGCTCCGGGCGTGACGAATGCGGGCCTCGTTCCCGTGGAACAGCGCGGCGTCGGTGCCGCAGATTCCGGTAAGCGCGATGTCGACGACCACCTGGCCGGCCGCCGGCACCGGCGGGTCCACCTCCTCCACCGAGCCGACTCCGGACCGTGTGACGAGAAGCGCCCGCATCGCATCATCCTTCAGGTGGGGGTGGCCGGGTGGGTCCTGCATCGGGGATGCGGGCTCGCCCGGCGGTGGCTTGGCACGACTGCTGTCTGTTGACGCTGAGTCCCTGGCGGTTGTCCTGGCCGACGAGCCTCTTCGGTCCGGCGGCGAGGCCGTCGGGGATCGGGGGACCGGTCCGTGAAGGCCCGTCCTGGCCTTCGTTCCGCATGCCCTTCTCCTCTCCCCGAGTGTTCGATGTCGGGCCTACGCTAGTCGGGGCCTGTGCTAATGTAAACATCTGATGTTTGAACTATCACATCTATCCGTGCGACACTCGGGGTAAAGAGGACAAAGCGCCATGCTGGATGTGATCTGTGTGGGCTCAACGGGCTCCGACATCACCGCACCGGTGCGCTGACATGGCCGGTGCGTTCGTACGCGCAGAACTCGACCGCGAGGACGTCCCGGGTCGCGGCCGGAGGAGCGAGGACGTGTCAGTAGGCGATGGTCGACTGTCCCACGCGCCGATGGCGGAACGACGCGACCTTCTTACCCAGGTCGTCGTCGAGCAGGGCTACTGCACGATCTCCGAGCTCGCTCGACGCTTCGGCGTCTCGGAGATGACGATCCGGCGTGACATCGCCTACCTGGTCGACCGGGGGCGGTTGCGCGCGTTTCACGGTGGCGCAGCAGCACTGTCGCCCGCAGATCTGCTCGGAAGTGACTACCGCGCGCGTGACCTCAGCATGGCTGCCGCGAAGCGCGCGATCGCCGAACGCGCACTGGAGCTGGTCGAGCCGGGTTCGGTGATCGCAATCGACGCCGGGACGACGGCGAACCAGCTGGCCTCGCTGCTCTCCCCGGCAATGGGCCTCAAGGTGGTGACGCAGTCACTCCCCGTGGTTTCCGCCCTGGCCATGAACCCGGGCGTCGAGCTCGAGTGTCTGGGTGGGACCCTGCACAGCGAATCGATGTCGTTCTCCGGACCGGCGACGCTCGCCGCCATCTCCGAGCTGCACATCGACACGCTCTTCCTCGCCGCCAGCGCGCTCAACGAACGTGGTGCCCTCTGCGCCAACGGGTTCGATGCCATCACCAAGCGTGCGCTCATCGAGGTGTCGGAAACCGTCGTCCTCATCGCGGACTCGTCGAAGTTCTCGAAGTCCGCGCGAGTCCGCATCTGCGACTGGCAGGTACCGGATCGGTTCGTCGTGGACGACGGCCTGTCCGACGGCGATCGCGGGTCGCTCGCCGACCTCGGCGTGGTGGTCGACGAAGCGCGAGCACGCCCGACGGCAGGTGAGGTACGACGGCTCTGATCGCGATCACTGCGGGTGACGGCACTGGCCAGGCTCGGCAGTCGAACCCTTCGTCATCCACAACATCAACAAGCTCGCCACCGACGCGGATGCCTGACGTCGGCACCAGAAAGACGTCGGCACCAGAAGAGGACAAGATGCAGCATCAAGCACTGTACGTCGCAGGGGTGTGGCAGGACACTGCCGAACGCTGGACAGTCTCGGACAAGTGGACCGGCACGGAGCTCGGAACCGTGTCCGTCGCGACGAAGCAACATGCCACCGCAGCCGTCGACGCCGCGGAAGACGCGATGCGGAAAGGGCTGCCGCCGTACGCCCGCGCGCGGATCCTCGCCGACGTGAGCCGGCTCGTCGAGGAGCACGCTGACGAGCTGGCCAGCCTGATCACGGCCGAACTGGGCAAGCCGATCACCGCGTCCCGGGCCGAGGTGGCGCGGGCCGTCGTCACCGCGCGTCTTTCGGCAGAGGAGGCCGGACGCCTGCCGGGTGAGACCGTGCCGCTCGATGCGGTCGAGGCCGGTGGGGGGACGTTCGCCTTCACCGTGCCCTGCCCCCGCGGCATCGTCGCCGCCATCACGCCGTTCAACTTTCCGCTCAACCTGGTCCTGCACAAGGTCGGTCCGGCGCTGGCCGCCGGCTGCGCCGTGGTGCTGAAGCCGTCGGAGCACGCGCCGCTGACCGCCGGATTGATGGTCAGGCTGTTCGAGCGCGCCGGGCTGCCGGCCGGGTGGCTCAATCTCGTCACCGGCCCCCCGTCCGAGATTGTCGACGCGTGGCTGCACGACGATCGCGTGGCCGTGGTCAGCTTCACCGGGTCCTCCGCCGTGGGATGGCGGTTGAAGTCGCAGTCTCCCCGGAAGCTGCACGTACTGGAACTCGGCTCGAACACCGCGATGGTCGTGGCCGCCGACGCGGACCTCGATCGCGCCGTCCCCGACGCCACCACGGCCGCGCTCAGCGGCTCCGGACAGGCCTGCGTCTCGTTGCAACGCGTCTATGTCGAGCGGCCGGTGGCCGACCGGTTCATATCCGCACTCGTCCGGTCGTTCGCCGACGCTGACTACGGTGACCCACGTGACGAGCGCACCGTCGTCGGACCGCTGGTCAACAGGGACGCCGCCGAGCGCCTGCTGAACTGGATGACCGCGGCAGAGCAAGCGGGCGCCCGCCTTGCCGTCGGCGGGGACGTGACGGACCGTCTTCTGGCGCCGACGGTGCTGGTCGACGTGCCTCGGGACAGTCCCCTGCTGTGCGAGGAGGCGTTCGGGCCGGTCGTCAGCGTCATCGTCGTCGACTCCGTGGCGCAGGCGATCGACGAGGTGAACGCGACGGGCTACGGCCTCAACACGGCCATCTACACCCGCAGCCTCGCCACGTCTCTGGAGTACGCGAAGAAGGCGCAGGCAGGAAGCGTCCTGGTGAACATGCCGCCCTCGTTTCGGGCCGACCACATGCCGTACGGCGGGGTCAAGGGATCGGGCCAGGGGCGCGAGGGCGTGAAGTATGCGATCGCGGACCTTCTCCAGGAGAAGCTGGTCGTGCTCCGGCCCTGACGGAGCGGTGCCCGGCGAGTGAGCGGCGCGGATGGCGGGCAGGCCCGGGGCCTGTCCGCGATCCGTGTGCCCGCACCACGCGGACAGATGATCGACCCGACCTTGCCGGAGGCGGGACAGTCGCGGGCGGCATGACGCTCGCGGTGGATCCGTCCGAGGTCGAGGTGAAGTCCGCCTCGTCGCCGAGGGGCGCCGACGGATCAGACGCGGTTCGCAGGGGCTGCCGGTGGCCCGGAGCCGGCCGAGCAGCCGCCCATCTCACCGACAGCCTTCGCGTCATCGCGGACGGTGGTGAAGTGCCGCCCGTCGCGACCGACTCGGAGCCGGGCGAGACGCTGCTAATTACTCACGGTGAGCGATTCGATCCGGTCGTAGCTGATCCGGGCGCCACTCCATCCCCGGTACCCGGGACACAGGTTTGGCTGACCACGCACATGCCCGCAGCGGTCGCCCCTGGTCAGGCGGTCGGGCGTTGAGCGTAAAGACTCAAAAGATGTTTCGTTGACACCAACCTTGGGTCGGTGTTCAAATGGCACCACTCACCCGGGCGGGACCAGGAAGTCCCCCTCCTCGCCCACCCCCACCAAGGGAGTCGTGCAATGAAGACTCGTCCCCTCGCGGCAGGGGTGTCTGCCGTCCTTCTCGCTGCCACCCTGGCGGCATGTTCTAGTGGTGACGCCGACTCCGGCGGTGCCGGGGTCACCCTCACCTATTGGGCCAGCAACCAGGGCGCGAGCCTGGACAACGATAAAGAGATCCTCACGCCCGAGCTGGAGAAGTTCACCGCGAAGACGGGCATCAAGGTCAAGCTCGAGGTCGTCCCGTGGTCCGACCTGACCAACAACACGCTCGCGGCCGCCGTCAGCGGCCAGGGCCCGGACGTGGTCAACATCGGCAACACCAACGCCGTGACGTTCCAGTCCACCGGCGCCTTCTACAAGTTCGACGACGCCGCGCTGACCAAGCTCGGTGGCAAGGACCACTTCGTGGGCACCGCCTTCGCCACCTCCGGCAAGCCCGGCGAGCCGCCGACCTCGCTGCCGCTCTACAGCCAGGTCTACGCGCTCTACTACAACAAGAAGCAGTTCGCCGACGCCGGCCTCCAGCCTCCGACCACCTGGGAGGAGATGGTCTCGGCCGCGCAGAAGCTCACCAAGCCGGACCAGAACAAGTGGGGCGTGGTGATCCCCGGCGCGACGGTGAACGCGAGCATGCACTTCTCGTACATCTTCAGCGAGCAGAACGGGGGCTCGGCGTTCGACGCTAGCGGCAAACCCACGTTCACCTCACAGGGCATGATCGACGGCGTCAGGCAGTACGTCGACCTCATGAGCCGCGACAAGGTCGTCAACCCGAGCTCCGCGCAGTTCGCCGAGGTCGCGCAGGCTGCGGGTGAGTTCGCCCGGGGCAACGCGGCAATGTACTTCGCGCAGACCTCCGGCATCAACACCCTGGCCCAGAACGGCATGAAGCCCGACGAGTACGGCATCGTGCCGATCCCGGCGCCTGCGGGCAAGACCAAGATCGGCAGCTTCGTCGCCGGGTCCAACATCTCGATCTTCAAGAACACCAAGCATCTCGACGAGGCCATCGAGTTCGTCAAGTTCATGACGAGCGACGAGGAGCAGGCGATTCTCAACAAGGCGTACAAGTCGCTGCCCGCCGTCCAGGGCGTCGAGTCGGCGATCAGCGACGAGCCGGAGAAGACCGAGGCGTTCGAGAAGGTCCTCGCCGAGCAGGCCAAGCCGCTCCCGCTGATCCCGGGCATCCAGGCATTCCAGGCCAGCGTCGGCAGTGCGGTCGTCGGCCTGATAGCCAAGGCCGCCACCGGTTCGCAGGTCTCCGAGGCCGACATCAGGGCCGCGCTGGAGAAGGCCCAGCAGAAGATGGCCTCCGCGCCGAAGTAGGGGCGAGGAGACAGAGCGAGGCAAGCCGAAGTACCGACCCGTCCCTGTCCCGCACAACGAGGCTCCGACGCCGCCCCCGCACCCCCGGGTCGGCGTCGGAGCCGAGGAGAGCAACGATGTCCGTGACGCTCCCGAAGCGGCCGGCCCGGCGGCTCCGCCTGGTCAGGTCGCAGCACAAGGCCCCGGCGCCCGCGCCGCGCAAGTGGTTCACCTGGCGGCGCTCGACGCCTTACCTGCTCATCCTCCCGGCCATCGCGCTGGAGTTGCTGATCCACGTCATCCCGATGGTCGTCGGCATCTGGATGAGTTTCGTCGAGCTGACCCAGTTCTTCATCACCAACTGGGGCGAGGCGCCCTTCGCCGGTCTGGACAACTACGACGTGGCGCTGGACTTCTCCGGACCGCTCGGCGTACAACTGCTCGAGTCGTTCGGCCGCACGCTCGTGTTCACCCTCCTCGTCGTCGGCATCTCGTTCACGTTCGGGATGTCGGCCGCGCTGGCCCTGCAACGGTTCCGTCGCGGTCGCGGCCTGCTGCGTACCCTGTTCCTCATCCCTTACGCGCTGCCCGCCTACGCCGGGATCATCACCTGGAAGTTCGTGCTCCAGCGCGACAACGGCCTGCTCAACGAGCTGCTGACCACCCTGCACATCTCCGACGAGCGCGCGTTCTGGCTGATCGGCGGCAACGCCTTCGTCTCGCTCGTGATCGTCTCGATCTGGCAGCAGTGGCCGTTCGCGTTCCTGATGACGATGGCCGGCATGCAGGTCATCACCGAGGACGTCTACGAGGCCGCGGCGATCGACGGCGCCAACACCTGGCAGCAGATCCGGCACATCACGTTCGGCATGATGCGCCCCGTCAACGCCACCCTGCTGCTGCTGTTGTTCCTGTGGACGTTCCGGGAGTTCAACACCCCGTTCGTGCTCTTCGGTGCGACGCCGCCCGATTCGGCCAACCTGATGACGATGCACATCTACAACAGCTCGTTCATCAGCTGGAACTTCGGCCTCGGCTCGGCGATGTCCGTACTCCTGATGCTGTTCTTGGTTCTCGTCGCCGGCCTGTGGGCGCTGTGGAACAGGAAGGTGACCCGCAATGCGTGAGCAGACCTCGTTCCGGGTTTTCCGCTGGCTCGTGTTGATCCCGCTCGCGATCTTCACGGTCCTGCCGCTCTATGTGATGGTCACCTCGGCCCTCAAACCGCTGCGCGACGTGCAGGGCGCGTTCGAGTGGTGGCCGTCGAACCTGACGTTCTCGCCGTTCGTCGACATCTGGTCGACGGTGCCGCTCGCGGAATACTTCGTGAACAGCCTGATCGTCACCACGTCCGCGACCGCGTTCAGCGTGCTGATAGCGATCTTCGCGTCGTACGCCATCTCGCGCTATGCCTTCCGCGGACGCGGCGCGTTCGCCGGAGTCGTGCTCTCGACGCAGATGTTCCCCGGCGTGCTCTTTCTGCTGCCGCTGTTCCTGGTGTTCGTCAACATCGACAAGAGTCTGGGCTTCACGGCCGTCTACCAGACCCGGCTCGGGCTGATCATCACCTATCTGACGTTCACCCTGCCCTTCTCCATCTGGATGCTGGCCAGCTATTTCAACGGGATCCCGCGAGACCTCGACGAGTCGGCCCGGGTCGACGGCGCCTCCGCGCTCGGCGCCCTGTTCCGGATCGTTCTGCCCAGCGCCCGGCCCGGTGTCATCGCGGTCGCCGTCTACTCGTTCATGACGGCGTGGGGCGAGATCCTCTTCGCCTCGCAACTGACCAACAGCGCGTCCCGCACGCTGTCGATCGGCCTACAGAGCTACGCCAACGAGACCAACGTCTACTGGAACCAGGTGATGGCCGCGGCGCTGGTCGTCAGCGCGCCGATCGTCGCCGGCTTCATGCTGTTGCAGCGCTATCTGGTGGCCGGCCTCACCGCGGGCGCGGTGAAGTAGCCATGCCGCTCGAGGTCGTGTGCGTCGGCGTGGTCACCATCGACACCATCGCCGTCGTCGACCGGGTGCCCGGGCCGGACGGCCGCGTCGTCGCCGCCCCGTTCACGGTGGCCGGCGGCGGTCCTGCGGCGACCGCGGCGGTCGCGCTCGCCCGGCTCGGCGTACCCGTCGGCTTCTGCGGCGTCGTCGGCGACGACGAGGACGGCGAACGGGCCCGCGCACTGCTGGACGACGCCGGCGTCGACACCCACTGGTTGACGACCCGGCCGGGCACGGCCACCGCCAGCAGCGTCGTGGTCGTCACCCGCACGACCGGGGAGCGGATGATCATCACGAGCCCCTCCGCGCCGCCGGACCCGGCCTCCGTGCCGACGCACGCCGCCCGGTGGTTGCACGTCGACCAGACCGGGTACGGCAGCGTGCGCGCCGCCATCGCCGACGCTCCCGCGCACCGGCGCGCGGAGGTAATGGTCAGCGTCGACGGCGGCAACCCGATCGCCGGGCTCGATCTGCGTGGTGTGGAGCTCTACGCCCCGTCGGTGTCGGCGCTGCGGGCGGTGTTCCCGGTGTCCCCGACCGACTCCGACGGCGATGGCGGCGATGTCGCGGCGGCGATGAGGGCCGCTGCGGCTGCCGGGGCACGGCAGGTCGTGGCCACCGACGGCGCCCACGGCAGCCACGTCCTAGTCGACGGCGCGGCGCGGCTCGTGCCGCCGGTCGCCGTCCCGACGCTGTCCTCCTCCGGCTCGACAATCGGCGCCGGCGACGTCTTCCACGGTGCGCTCCTGGCCGGCCTCGTCGAGGGCCGGCCGCTCACGGACGCGGCCGCGTGGGCGAACGCCGTCGCCGCCCTGTCGTGTCGGGCGCTCGACGGTCAGAGCGGCATCCCCGACGCGGCCGAGGCCCGGCAGTTCCTGGGCACGCACCCCGGCGAGACCCACGGCCCGGCCGACCCCGGCCGACCCACCAGCACCGAGTCCACCACGAACACCCGATGCACAACGATGTCGGCCCGCCGGAGCGAACATGACCCGGCGGGCACGAGCGCACGAACGGAGAACCATGTCTGGTAACCAGGTGACGGCGGACCACGCGACCGGCGAGTTGGTCGCGCCGCTCCGGACGGCCGAGGGCGGCTTCGCCATGCTCGCCCTCGACCAACGCGAATCCCTGCGCCGGATGTTCCCGCTCGTCGACGGCAGAGAAGCCGACGACAGCGCGCTGCGCCACTTCAAGACCATCGCCACCCGTACCCTGTCGCCGTTCGCGTCCGCCGTGCTGCTCGACCGCCCCTACGCGGTCACCGACGCGCGACCCGAGACGATCAGTCCGGGCTGCCGGCTGATCCTCGCCGCCGACGTCCTGCACCAGCCGCCGGGTGAAGGCGTGGTCGGGACCTCGCTCGACCCGCTGGTCACCCCCGACTTCGTCCGCCAGGTCGGTGCCGACGCGATCAAACTGCTGCTGATCTGGCGCCCCGACGGCGAGGCCGCCGCCCGGGCCGAGCTGGTCGAGTCGTTCCTCGACGTCGCCCGCGACGCCGGCGTCGCCAGCCTGGTCGAGGCGATCGCCCGGCCGGCCGACGGCGAGGTGTGGACGAGCGTAGCGGCACGGCACGAGGGCATCCTCGACGCCGCCCGCGAGATCGCCCCGCTGGGCGGATCCATCTACAAGGCCGAGGTGCCCGGGTACGTCCCCGGCGACGTCTCCCGGGTCCGCGAGCACGCCGAGCGGATGACCGAGCTGGTCCCGGTGCCGTGGGTGGTGCTCTCCAACGGTGTCGAAGCGGCCGACTTCGCCGCGGCGCTTCGCGAAGCCTGCCTCGGCGGTGCGCAGGGCTTCCTCGCCGGCCGCGCCGTCTGGGCCGACACGGTCGCCGAACCCGACACGGACACCGCGCTGGAGGTGCGCGCCGCCGAGCGGCTGCGCACCCTCGCTCGGATCGTGGCACAGGTCCAGGGATCCTAGTGTCAGTAGGCAACCGGGCGTCAGCAGTGGACCGGCGGACGTTGGACTGGGGAGAACACGAGATGAGCACCGTCGAAGAGAGCTTCAGGTACACCTCGGCACCTGAGCGGCGCGAGCGGCTCGTGCAGTTCATCACCGAGCACGGCTACTGCACGATCGCCGAACTCTCCAAGGCGTTCGACGTCTCCGAGATGACGATCCGCCGCGACGTGCTGCGCCTGGTCGAGCAGGGCCGGGCGCGCGGGTTCCGGGGCGGCGTCGGCTCCCTGACGAAGCAGGACATGGAGGGCAGCGACTACCGGCTGCGTGACACCAAGATGGCCGACGCGAAACGCGCGATCGCGCTGCGGGCCATCGAGATGGTCAGCCCGGGGTCGGTCGTCGCGATCGACGCCGGCACCACCGGCCACCAGGTCGCCGAGCTGCTACCCACCGACCGTTCCCTCACGGTGGTCACCCACTCGTTCCCGGTCGTCTCCAGCCTCATCGGCAACCCCGGCGTCGAGGTCATGTGCCTCGGTGGCCTGCTGCACTCCGAGTCGCTGTCCTTCGACGGGCCGGCGACCCTCGCCGCGATCGCGAACCTCCAGGTGGAGACGCTGTTCCTCGCCGCCAGTGGCATCGGCGACCGGGGCGCGTTCTGCGGCAACGGGTTCGATGCGATCACCAAGCGGGCACTGATCGAGGTCGCCGACCGGGTGGTGCTGCTCGCCGACTCGTCGAAGTTCTTCACCTCGGCGATGGTCAAGATCTGTGGCTGGGAACCGATCGACGTCGTCACCGTGGACGACGGGATCTCCGACGAGCACCGCCGGATGCTCGAACAACAGGATGTCGAGGTCGTCACCGTACCGACGAAGTCGGACCGGGGCGACGTGGTGTGGGAGACGCCGTGAGCGGGGCGAGGCTGGTCGAGGGCGGGTCCGGCACGGCCGGCGGCGGGCCCGGTGCGGCGGGCGCCGCCACGGCGCGGTACCGGATCGCGGTCATCGCCGGCGACGGCATCGGGCAGGAGGTCGTACCGGCCGCCATCGAGTGCCTCGACGTCGTCGCCGAACGCCACGACATCGTCTTCGACTGGCACCAGCTCGACTGGGGCTCCGACTACTACCGCTCGCACGGCCGGATGATGCCGGTCGACGGACTCGACCGGCTCGCCGAGCACGACGCGATCTTCCTCGGCGCGGTCGGCGTGCCGGACATCCCCGACGTCGAGACGCTGTGGGGGCTGCTGATCCCGATCCGGCGACGCTTCGAGCAGTACGTCAACCTCCGACCCGTACGCAGCCTGCCCGGCGTGTCGTCGCCGCTCGCCGGCACCGAACCGGTGGACATCGTGATCGTCCGGGAGAACAACGAGGGCGAGTACTCCGAGGTCGGGGGCCGGCTCTACCGGGGCACCGAGGACGAGGTCGCGATCCAGGAGTCGATCTTCACGAAGCGTGGGATCACCCGGGTCGCCCGGTATGCGGCCCGGCTCGCGGCCGACCGACGCGCCGCCGGGCACGCCGGTCGGCTCACCTCGGCGACCAAGAGCAACGGCATCGTCCACACGATGCCGTTCTGGGACGAGGTCGTGCGTGGCGTACTCGCCGGCTTCCCCGACGTGACGACCGACAGCGAGCTGATCGACGCGCTCGCCGCGAGCCTGGTGCTGCGGCCGCACCGCTACGACGTGATCGTGGCGTCGAACCTCTTCGGCGACATCCTCTCCGACCTCGCCGGCGCGATCACCGGTTCGATCGGCTGCGCGCCCAGCGCCAACCTCAACCCCGACGGCCGACACCCGTCGATGTTCGAACCGGTGCACGGCTCCGCGCCGGACATCGCCGGGCAGGGGATCGCCAACCCGATCGGCCAGATCTGGAGCGGTGCGCTGATGCTCGACGCCCTCGGGCACCCCGATGCGGCCACCGACCTCGTCGCCGCTTTCGAGGCGGCGTTGGCGGGCGGCGCCCGTACCCGTGACATCGGTGGAAGCGCCAGCACGGCGGAGGTCGCCGCCGCGGTCCGTGCCCACCTGGAGACGACGGCCGCGTAACTGTCGAGCACCTGTCGTTCGTCGACGGCGAGCGGGTGCCCGGCGAGGCGCCCGCTGTCGGCGTACCAGCCTTGGTGCACAGACAGGTACAGCTTGACGTGTGAAGTCCTTGGCCTGCTGATGTCGGCGCTCGCGGGTGGGGCGAGGTCAGCCGCGGATGACCTCGAACAGGCTGGCGAAACTGTCCTTCCCGTGGCCGGCTGCGATGCCCTGGTTGGTCAGTGACTTGATGAGTGCGGGAAGGGAGGAATCGATGCCGCAGGCCCGTGCGGCTTCGATGAGGTGGTCCATGAGTGGGGCGTCCAGTTCGAGCCATTCCTCGTCGCCCGGGTAGTGCCGATCATCGATCTGCTGTGCGTAGTCGGTGATCACCTCTGTGACGGTGGCGGCCAGCCAGCGGGTCAGAAGTGGCGCCACGGTGGTGGCCGGGACCTGGGCGGTGCCGAGAAGCGCGGCGGTCTGCAAGAAGCCGATCAGGGTGGCCCAGGCGAGGTTGAGCATCGCCATGTCGTAGAGGGCGGCGGTGCCAGGGGCCGCGCCCAGGTAGGTGGCGGCGCCCAGGTGCCTGAGCGATGCCTCGTGACGCTCGAACACCTCGTGCGAGCCGCTGTAGACCAGCACCGTCTCCGGTCTGCCGACATGCTCGGGATGGGCCATCAACGCACCGTCGAGGTAGTGGCCGCCCCGGGCGTCCATCCAGGCGGCGACCTGCTCGGCCTGGGCACTCGTTCCCGATGTCAGGTTGACCACGTCGGCGGAGGTGACATACGGGTCTGCTCGGCGAAGGATGCGCTGGACGCTGTCGTAGTCGTCGACGCAGACGAGGATCAGGGATGCGGCGGTGAAGGCCGCCTGCAACGAGTCGGCCCGGGAGACGTCCTCGGCAGGCGGCGCCTCGGACAGGGTGCCGGCCTCGTCCCACACCGTGACGGCACCACCAGCCGCCGCCAAGGCGCGGGCCAGTGCCGCGCCTCGCGGGCTTAGCCCTATCACCGTCACCCGGGCGCCCGTTCGCTGGTTCATGAAGTCCTCCACTGATCATGGGACCCGCGTGGCCGCGTGATCTCTGTTAGGTAAAGCTAGACTTTGACATCGATGTGAGAGTCAAGTGGAGAGTGCCGTGCGTATCGGGGAACTGGCTCGACGAACCGGCGTCAACCAACGGCTGTTGCGCTACTACGAGGAGCAGGGCCTACTGCGGCCAGTTCGGCGACCGAGCGGATACCGCGAGTACGGCGACGCCGACGTGGAACAGGTGCGACGCATCCGCACCCTGCTCGCCGCCGGACTCAACACCACCACCATCGCCGACGTGCTGCCCTGTACGGCCGACACCGGCAACGGCCTGGCCGCGGCATGTCCCGACCTCTTGACCGACCTGCGCCGTGAACGCGACCGGATCAGCAGGTCCATCGCCGAGTTGCACACCGCCCGGACGATGCTCGACGCCATCATCGAGGCCACCTCACACTGAGGCCACACACCGCCCGATCGCCGACGAGGGGCAGCACGCCAAGAACCGGGCACCGGGCCAACATCGAAGCCCTCACAAGATCCGGCATCCACGGCTGGCTCTGTCCACCGCTGCTGAAGTTCCTGACAGCCGGAGGCTGGACCACCCACAGCGCTTGCCCGACGACCAACAGGCCACTCGCAGCCCAGCTACGGACCGTCGCACCGGGCGATTCATCCCAACCGCAGCGGTCACGGCGAGACGCCCGCGCGTCGCCGGTCGATCCCCAGTTCCGGGTAGCACCTCGACGGATGTGACGCGCTTGCGCACGGCCGCTCGGGACGCCGATCGGGTGGATGCCCGCACCGGCCATCGACAGACTGTGCGGTGCGAGGAGAAATGGCCGTGGTTGATCACCAATGCACGGCCACTTCTCCTTGACCGGCGGCCGGCGGCCGGCGCCGGTCAGCGCTGGGTGAATGCCTGGTCGAATCTCGCGTGCGGCGGGTCCCAGAGCAGGGACCGGACGAACGCCAACGCCCGTGGGGCGCCGTCGAGGCGGCTCATCCGCGCGTCCTCCCACTCGATCGAGATGGGGCCGGTGTAGCCGATCGACTCCAGCGCGCGGAACGCGTCCTCGAACGGGACGTCGCCCTGGCCTGCCGAAACGAAGTCCCAGCCGCGACGTGGGTGCCCCCACGGCAGGTGGGAACCGAGGCGACCGACGCGGCCGTCGCGGTTGCGGATCCGGGTGTCCTTGCAGTCGACGTGGTAGATGCGGTCGGCGAAGTCGACGATGAAGTTGGCCGGGTCGATGTCCTGCCACATCATGTGGCTCGGGTCCCAGTTGATGCCGAACGCCTCGCGCCGGTCGATGGCTTCCAGGGCGCGGTGGGTGGTCCAGTAGTCGTAGGCGATCTCGCTCGGGTGGACCTCCAGCGCGAAGCGCACGCCCTCCGAGTCGAAGACGTCCATGATCGGGTTCCAGCGGGCGGCGAAGTCGGCGTAGCCGTCGTCGATGACCGATTCGGGCACCGGCGGGTACATGGCGACGTAGCGCCAGATTTTCGAGCCGGTGAAACCGGTGACCACGCCGGCGCCCAGCTTGCGGGCGACGATCGCGGTCTTCTTCATCTGCTCGGAGGCCCGGGCTCGGACGCCCTCGGGGTCGCCGTCGCCCCAGGTGCGGCTGCCGACGATGTTCTGGTGCCGGAAGTCGAGCGGGTCGTCGCAGACCACCTGGCCCTGTGCGTGGTTGGACAGCGTCCACACGCCGAGGTTGTGCCGGTCGAGGAGGTCACGGATGGACCGGAGGTAGGCGTCGTCGGTGAGCGCGCGGTCGACGTCGAGGTGTTGCGACTTGCAGGCGATCTCCAGCCCGTCGAAGCCCCACTCCGAGGCGAGCCGGCACACCTCCTCGAACGGCAGGTCGGCCCACTGGGCGGTGAACAGGGTGACGGGGTGGGTGGACATCGCGCCTCTTCAGATCGATGTGTGCGGCTGAAGGAACTCGAGCTGGTTGCCGAAGAAGTCGTACGTGTGGAAGCGTCGGTGCCCCGGAAAGCGGTCGTCGGGCTCGACGCCGACGCCGTGTGCGGACAGCCGGGCGGCGAGCGCGTCGAGGTTGTCGACGAGGATCGCCGGATGCCCGAGCCGGTTGGGGTGGAAGTCGGCGTCGGGCAGGCCGTGGATCTCCAGCGCGCCGGTGCGGAACCAGCAGCCGATCGGCCGCATGGTCGCCGGCTTGGGGATCTCGGTCAGGCCGAGGACGCCCGCGTAGAAGGCGCGGGCCCGGTCCTCGGTCCCGACCGGCATGGTGAAGGTGGCGTGGTGCAGACCCCGGAAGAGCGTCGGAGAACCAACCTCCCCTTGCGGTTCGGCGGACCGCAGGATCGGACGCGGTACGGAAGCGCCGCGCGGTTCGGGTTGACGCAGGTTCACCGGTTCACCGGCGTCGCGTGGACGCGGGCGATGGCGTCGCCGAGTACGGCGGGAAGGTCGCCCTCCGGGATCGTGAACGAGGTCTCGTCGTCGATGGCGAGCGGGGCGCCGAACACGACGACGCCGGCTCCGATCGTCGGGCAGCTCACCGCCTGGTCGATGGAGAGCCCGCCGACGGCCTGCACCGGGATGGTGGTGGCGGCGACGATGCCCGGCAGGTCGGTCAGCGGGGAGAGGCCCAACTCGCGGTGCATGTTGCGATGGTCGTGGCCGATGTGGTGCAGGACCATGCCGACGCCGAGGTTCTCGAGCCGCTTCGCCTCGGCGATCCGGTCGTCGGCGGCCATGTCGTCACCCATGACGAGGAGCCCGAAGTCGGCGCCGGCCTCGCAGACCCGTTGGATGGTCGCGTCGTGCGCCCGGCCCATCACGACGACCGCGTCCGCGCCGGCCTCGGCGTAGAGCGCGGCCTCGCCGTACCCGCCATCCATGATCTTCAGATCCGCGATCAGCGGATGGTCGGGGTATTCCCTACGCAGCGCGCGCACCGCCCGGGTGCCCTCGGCGAGCAGTAGCGGGGTGCCGATCTCCAGCCAGTCGGCGCCGGCCTCGGCCGCGATGGCGGCCATCCGCAGCCCGTCGTCGAGGTTCTTCAGGTCGAGCGAGACCTGGACGATGCCATGGGTCAGGTCCTCGCGCCGCAGGCCGCGGATCGAGTGGCTCATGCTGTGGTTGCTCCTTCTCCCGAGGGGGTGCCCGCGGCCGCCAGCCGGGCCGCGTCGTGGTTCCGGACCCTGACGGCGGTCGAGCCGCCGAACCAGCGGTCGCGAGCCTCCCGGAGGAAGACCGCCGAGGCACGCAGTTCGTCGATGCCGTTGACGCCGTCCTCGATGCTGATCCAGCCGTCGTAGCCGGCCTCGACCAGGACGGTGAAGATCCCCGGGTAGTCGTTGAGACCCTGGCCGATCACACCGTGTTTGAGGGCGGGGGAGTAGCCGATGGTGCCGTCGGCCGACCGGAGGTCGTCGAGGTCGACGCCGGGCTCGACGAAGCGGTCCGAGGCCTGCATGGTGACCACCCGGTCGATGACGGTACGCAGGAACTCGACCGGGTCGGCGCCGGCGACGAGGGCGTTGGACGGGTCGTACTGCACACCGAAGTGCACCCGCTCGTCGATGCGGCCGAGCAGTGCATGGAACACCTCGGGCCGCTGGGCGAACTCCGGGTAGGCCCAGGTGCTCGCCTTGTAGTGGTTCTCGACGGCGAGCGTGATCCGCAGTTCGGCGGCGAGTGGGATGAGTTCGTTGATCGCCCCGGCGGCCCAGTCGAGGCCCTGCTCGACCGGCACCGTGGGGTGCGCCTGGCCGCTCAGCACCCGGCAGGTGGCGCCGGGGCCGCCGAGCAGCGCGGTCGTCCGCATGTACGAGGCCTGGGCCTCGATCTCACGGGCCCGGGTGTCGGGGTCGGGGTGGGTGAAGTCGGGCGATGCGCACATCATCGGCATCTCGAAGCCGGCCCCGGCGATGGCGTCGGCGACCTCGGCGAGGTAGCCGGCCTCGTCGGACCAGAGAAAACCGGTGTGCAACTCGAGCCCGTCGACGCCGAGCGTGCGCGCGTCCTCGATCCAGTCGAAGACGGTCTTGCTGCGGCGGACGACCATCGCTTCCAAGTCGCCCTTGGGGAAGGCCGCGATCCTCATGGCCTGAGACCCTAGCACCAAAGTGTGGGAGGAAGACTACAGACTTTGAGCGGTTCCTGTTCTATTGTTGACGCGCCCCGAGCATCCTGGAGGATCAGCCGCATGAAGGCTTTGGTCAAATACGCCGACGAGAGCGGTGCCCTGGAGGTGCGTGACGTGCCCGAACCGGTCCTGGCGCCGGGGACGGTGATCGTCCGGTTGCACACCGTAGGGGTGTGTGGCTCCGACATTCATATGTGGCAGAACTCCCAGAGTAGGAGTTCGGTCGGCGTACTGCCGGTGACGCTCGGCCACGAGTCGGCCGGCACCATCGCCGCAATCGGTGACGGTGTCTCCGGCTGGTCGGTCGGCGACCGGGTGGTCTGCGAGACCGCCGCGTCGATCTGCGGGGTCTGCCCGCTCTGCCGCGCCGGCCGTTACAACCTCTGCCCCCAACGCCAGGGATACGGGCTCAAGCGCGACGGCGCCATGGCGGAGTACATGCTGGCCGAGCCGCGCGTCCTGCACCGCATCCCCGACCCGGTCGCCTTCGAGACGGCAGCGATGACCGAGCCGTTCGCGGTCGCCTACAACGCCGTCGTCGAACGTGCCAACGTCAACCCCGGTGACCTCGTGGTCGTCCAAGGCGCCGGCGCGATCGGCATCCTCGCCCTGCAGATCGCCATCCTGCGCGGCGCCGCCACCACGGTCGTCCTCGGCACCTCGATCGACGCGGACCGGCTCGAGACCGCGAAGCAGCTCGGCGCCGACCACGTCCTCGACGTCACCCAGGGCGACCCGCGGGAACTGGTCGCCTCGCTGCACGACGGGCTCGGCGCCGACCTCGTCGTCGACGCGACCGGGGTCAGCGTCGCGCTGCAACAGTCGATGGAGCTGGTCCGCCCGGGCGGCGCGATCGCCAAGGTGGGCTGGGGTCCGCAACCTCTCGGCTTCACCCTCGACCCGTTGGTCAAGAAGGCGGTCACGCTCTACGGCTGCTACTCGCACACCTGGAACACCTGGGAGAAGGTGCTGCGCCTGTTCGCCGACGGCAAACTGCAGACCGACCGGGTGCTCGGCGGGCTCTACCCGATCGAGCGCTGGGAAGAGGCGTTCACGGCGATGAAGCAGGGCTCGCACGTGAAGTCGGCGCTGCGGATGGTGCAGCCGTGACCGCGATCCGGCTCGGGATCGTCGGCCTCGGGGCGGTCGCCCAGGCCGTCCACCTGCCGCTGCTCTCCAAGCGGCCGGACCTCTACTCGATCGCGGCGATCTGCGACCTGTCGCCCGAGGTCCTGGCGGCGGTCGGCGACCGCTTCGGCGTACCCGCCGCGCGCCGGTTCGCCGCCCTCGAAGACCTCCTCGACGTCGGCGGCCTCGACGCGGTGATGGTGCTCAACCGGGGATCCCACTCGGCCCAGGTCCTCGCCGCGTTCTCGCGCGACCTGCCGGTCCTCTGCGAGAAGCCGCTGGCATACACGACCAACGAGGTGGACACGCTCATCGAGGCGGAGCCCGATCTCGGCCACCCGGCGATCCTGCTCGGCTACATGAAGCAGTACGACCCGGCGGTGCTCGCCGCCGCCGAGGCGCTCGCCGACGTCGACGACATCCGCATGATCGAGGCGTCGGTGCTGCACCCGACCGGCGCCGCGCAGCTTGCGCTCGCCCGCGTCGTCGGCCCGTCCGCGCCGTTGCCACCCTCGGTGGCCGCCTCCGGTGATGCCGAGGACCAGGCGCTGTGGGCCGCCGCCGTCGGCGACGCCGACGAGGCGACCTGGCGGGCCTACCGGGGTGCGTTGGTCAGCAGCCTCGCGCACGACCTGTCCATCATGCGCTCGTTCGGCGCCCCACCGGCAACGGTGGAGTGGGCCGACATCTGGCGCCAGACCTCCAGGCACGCCGAGATCGACCCGGGGCGTGACCGGCGCTCGTTCGGCGATCACCCGCCGTCGATCAACGCGGTCGGGTCCCTCGCCAGCGGCGGTCGGTGGTCGCTCTCCTGGCACTACCTGCCCGACTTTCCCGCCTACCGGGAGACCATCCGGGTCGTACACGGCCGGGGCACCGTCGAACTGGTCTTCCCGTCGCCGTACCTGCTGCATGCGCCGACCGAGCTGACCATCACCAGCCGCGACGGGTCCGCCGAGCGGCGCGTCGTGCGGCGCAGCCCGATCGAGGCGTTCGAGACCCAGTTGGAGGCCTTCCACGCCATGGTCCGGTCCGGTGTCCCGCCCCGCTCGGATCTCGCCGCCGGTCGCGCCGACATTCTCGACTGCCAGCGGATCCTCGCCACGTTCGCGGGCCGCACCGGCCTGCCGGTCGGCGGCGAAGTCGGGAAGCTGGTCTGATGACCGGGACAGAAAAGCAGATCAAAACCGTCGTCATCGGGTACGGCCTCGCGGGCGCGGTCTTCCACGCACCGCTGATCCAGGCCGATCCGGCGTACGAACTCGCTGGCATCGTCACGGCCAATCCGGAGCGGGCGGCGGCAGCCTCCGCGACGTACCCGGAGGTCCGGATCCTGCCGTCGGTGGATGCCCTGCTCGCCGCCGGTGAGTTCGAGCTGGCTGTCGTCGCCGCACCGACCCCGCAGCACGTCGAGATCGCGTCGCGTCTGCTCGCCGCCGGTCTGGCGACGGTGGTCGACAAGCCCCTCGCCGTGCGGTCCGCCGACGCCGAGGCTCTGATCGAGCTGGCGTCGGCGCGGGGCGTCGCGCTGACCGTCTTCCAGAACCGGCGCTGGGACGGCGACTTCCTGACCGTCCGCAAGCTTGTCGAGTCCGGCGCCCTCGGCCAGATCCGGCGCTTCGAGTCGCGCTTCGAGTGGCTGTCGGCCCGGCCTCGGCCGGAGTGGAAGAAGGGCACCGCCGGGCGTGACGGCGGCGGCGTCGGGTACGACCTCGGCTCTCACCTCATCGACCAGGCCATCCAGCTCTTCGGGCCGGTCGCCCCCGCGGTCTACGGCGAACTCGACAGCCACGCGGCAGTCGTCAACGACGACGACACCTTCATCGCACTGACCCACGAGTCAGGGGTGCGCTCGCATCTGTCGATGAGCAGCCTCGTCGCCCAGCGGGGCTTCCGCTTCCGGGTGCTCGGATCCGACGCGGCCTACACCAAGTGGGGCCTCGACCCGCAGGAGGCGCAGCTCGCCTCCGGCATGTCCCCGCTGGATCCCACCTTCGGGGTGGAGGAGCCCTCCGCCCACGGAAAGATCGGCCGCGACGGCTCCCTGACCGCCGTGCCGACCGAGCACGGTGGATACCGCGAGTTCTACGCGCGCCTGGCGCTCGCACTGCGCGGTGCAGGCCCGCTGCCCGTCGATCCCCGCGACGCGGTCGCCCCCATCCGCATCATCGAGGGCTTGCACGACCGTACCTCCTGAATCTCCCGAAAGGCCCACTCCTGTGTCCGTGACCGGCCCATCATCGCTCAACTCCCTGTCCCTACAGCTCTACAGTGTTCGCAACGCCCTCGACGAAGACCTCGCCGGCACGCTCGCCCGGGTCGCGGAGATCGGCTATCAGCAGGTCGAGTGCTCCTACAAGCTGTTCTCGCGCGGACCCGAGGTCGCCTCGGCCCTGCGCGACAGCGGTCTGTCGGTCGCGACGTTCACCTCGTCGCTGGTCGACACCGACCACGAGGCGATCTTCGCGGCCGCGGTGTCGCTGGGCGCGACGGCGGTGATCGACACCTACATTCCCGAGGAGTTCTGGACCAGCGAGGAAGACGTCGACCGGATCGCCGGCCACCTCAACCGGGCTGCGGTCGGGGCGGCGGCGCACGGGCTACGGGTCGGCTACCACAACCACTGGTGGGAGCTGGAGCGGCAGTTTGCTGGCAAGTCTGCCCTGGAACTGCTGGTCGACAAGGTGCGGCCGGAGGTCGTGCTGGAGATCGACGCCTACTGGGTCGCCGTCGGCGGCGCGGATCCGGTCGCCGTCGTGCGGAACTTCGGCGACCGGGTGCGGTTCCTGCACCTGAAGGACGGGCCGATCAGCCGCGACAACCTGGAGCAGCGGCCGGCGGGGCAGGGCCGGCTTCCGATCGACGCGATCCTGGCGGCGGCACCACAGGTCGAGGTCGGCGCCGTCGAGTTCGACGAGTACGACGGCGACATCTTCGAGGGGATCGCCGCGAGTCACGCGTTCCTGTCGCAGCGTCTGCCGGGAGCCGCCGTATGAGCGGCCCGGTCGGCGTCGGCGTCATTGGGGCGGGGCGGATCAGTTCGCAGTACCTTGACAACCTGACCAGGTTCCCCGACCTGTCCGTGGTGATGATCGCGGACCTGCTGCCGGAGCGGGCGGCGGCGCAGGCCGCCGCCTACGGGGTGCCGCTGTCGGGCACTCCGGACGAGGCGCTCGCACATCCCGACATCGAGATCATCGTCAACCTGACCATCCCGGCCGCCCACGCGGCGGTCTCACTCTCCGCATTGGAGGCCGGGAAGCACGTCTGGTCCGAGAAGCCGTTCGCGCTCTCCGTCGAGGACGGACAGCAGTTGCTGGACGCAGCATCCACCGCCGGCCTGCGGATCGGCGGCGCGCCCGACACGTTCCTCGGTGCCGGTCTGCAGAGCGCCCGGCGGGCCATCGAACGCGGCGACATCGGCGAACCCCTGTCCGGCCTGACCCTTTTCGAGGTGCCCGGCCCGCAGGACGACCATCCCATCCTCAGGACGCTGCTGTCGCGCGGCGCCGGCCCGCTGTGGGACATGGGGCCCTACTACCTGACGGCGCTGACCCAGACGCTGGGCTCGTTCGCGTCCGTCTACGGCATCGGGCGGATCGCCCGGCCGCGCCGGACCCCGGTCAACGGGCCGGGCGCCGGCACCGAGCACGAGGTCGAGGTCCCGACGCACGTGTCGTTCGTCAGCCGCTTCGCCGGCGGGCAGACCTCGTCGAGCACGCTGAGCTGGGACTCGCCGCACCGCCGAGTCGGCCACGTGGAGATCGTCGGCACCGAGGCGACGTTGTCGCTGCCGGACCCCAACGAGTTCACCGGGCCGCTACGCCTGCTGCGACGCGGTTCGACCGACTGGGTCGACGTGGCGGTCGCCGGGCCGGTGGCCGGGCGCGGGTTCGGGGCACTCGACATCGCCCGGGCTGTACGGGCCGGAGCGCCGCATCGGGTGGACGGACGGCTGGCGTTCCATGTGCTGGAGGCGATAGCGGCGGTGACGGCGTCGATCGACTCCGGTACGCCGGTCGAGGTCACGAGCCGGGCGCCGGAGGTCGAGCCGGTGCCGGAAGACTGGGACCCCTACGCCCGTACCCTCTGAGCGCCGTGGCGCGGGCCGGGCGAAGCTGGCATCGCGCTTGCGTCCGCGCCACGGCAGGGCACGCCGGTCGGCCACACTTCGAGGCGTACCCGCGCCGCCGGACAACCGGCACGAACCGTCTTATCTGGAGCACGCCAATGGTCGATCAACTGTTTGTGCGGTGGATCCGGATGATCGGCCATGACGAACTGGCTCCCGCGCGGGACGGCAATGACGACCGTCACTTCGCGATCGGTGCTGTGGTCTGTGGATGGGGCCGCAACCGGCCAGCCAGGTGGTCCTTGACCCGCGGCCAGTCGTCGTCGGTGATTGCGTAGATGAGGGTGTCGCGCCATGTTCCGTCCGCGCGACGGCGATGCTTGCGCATGGTGCCCTCCCGAGTAGCGCCGAGCCGCTCGATCGCGGCCCGAGCCCGCTCGTTGCGGACATCGGTGACCAGCATGACCCGAACCACGGCCAAGGACTCGAACGCGAAACTGAGCATGAGAAGCTTCGCTTCGGCGTTCGCGCCGGTACCCCACCACTGCCGTCCGAGCCAGGTGTGACCGATTGCCAAGGTGCGCAGCCGTGGATCGGGATCGGCGAACGACGTCGTCCCGGCGAATCTGCCGGTCGCCACGTCGATCTGGGCGTAGGGAAGCCGGACTCCGCGAGCTCGAGCGGCCAGCGCGGCGACGACGTGCGCTCGGGCATCCTCTACCGTGACCGGTCGGGCCAGCGCCCCTCCCGGTGGGCTCTGCCACTGGAAGATCTCAGCGGCGTCCTCCTCGCTGCCGGCCGCGGCCAGATAGCCGACCGCATGTTCGTACCGCAGAGGTTCGAGCCGGATCCGGCTGCCCGTCAGTTCCGGCATCGCGAAGAAGAAGCTGTCATCGACCATTGCGAGATCATCGCAGTCGCCGATTTGGCTCGTCAGTCGAATTCTGAGGTCCGACAGCATGTCCGGCGGTAGTTCGGCGGCAAGGTTCCCCGGGGTGCTTCTCTCGTGCCACATGCGTCCGCCGGAGCGACGTGACGGCCTCTTACTCCTCCAGAGCACAACGGCTGGAGGCTCCTCCGAGGGAAAGCTGAGCCCCCCGCAGAGGTGCAGAAGTCGCGTCAGTTGGACCAGGTGTATCCGGCGACGTTCCAGAGAGTCTGGGCCTGGGTCAGGATGGCGACCACTGCGATGGCGGCGAGGAGTGCGGCGACGGTGACGATTCTGACTCGCAGGCTCATGAGATTCCCCATCGGGTCAGCGGATTGGTGCGTTCATGGTACCGAGACTCGATCACAGCGAGCGTCGGATGATCGGGCGGATCGGCAGTGGCCTGATCGGACCAGGTACGGCTGTGGTCTGTGCGACCACGGTCGCTGTGACAAGCGATCGCCCACCTCGAACGCATCCGGCTTTGGCCCGGCGCGGCATGCGAGGCCCTCTGCGGCGACTGGATAGTTCGGAACCTTCCCGCCGTTGTTCGGCGCGGCGTCCCAGTTCGGTTCTTGACAGGAACTAGTAACGCAGTGTCTAGTGTCCTGCATGGCGCTTCCGGAAACCTTGCTTGGGCTGTTGGAGCCCGTACCCCGCCACGGCTACGACCTCCAGCGCGAATACGACGCGCAGTTCGGCTGGAATCGGCCGGTTAAGCCACCCCAGGTGTATGCCACCCTCGCCCGTCTGTCTCGGAACGGCGAGATCGAGGCGGTGGCCGTCGAGCGGGTAGGCGGTCCGGACCGGACGACTTACGCGCTGACCCCGGACGGGGTGACGCACCTGGAGCGGTGGCTGGCCGAGCCGGAGGGGATTTCGGCCTACCTCCAGTCAGTGGTCTACGTCAAGGTGATGATCGCGCTGCGGTCCGGGCGGCCGGCCCGGCAGGTGCTCGACGCGCAACGCGCGGCACACCGCCAGACGATGCGGGAGGTGACGGCGCGCAAACGGGGTGGCAGCACCGCCGTAGCCGTCGCCTGCGACTTCACTCTCTTCCACCTCGACGCCGACCTGCGGTGGATCGACCACACCGCGGCCCGGCTGGACCACCTGGCACGGGAGGTGCGATGACCGGCTCCCTGCTGCGGACGGTCGACCTCCGACTCGCATTCGGGGCTACCCAGGCACTGGCCGGAGTCTCCGTGGAGATCGGTCCCGGTGAGCTGGTCGCGCTGGTCGGCCCCTCGGGTTCGGGCAAGTCCACCCTGCTGCACTGCCTGGCTGGCATCCTTCGGCCGGACAGCGGCTCCGTGTGGTACCGCGGCGTACGCCTCGACGACCAGTCCGACGACCGGCGTAGCCGGCTGCGCCGCACCGACTTCGGTTTCGTCTTCCAGTTCGGGTCGCTGGTGTCGGACCTGACGGCGTTGGAGAACATCGCCTTCCCGCTGCGGCTGGCCGGAGTACGGCGGCGGGTGGCCGAGGCGCGGGCCCGGGAGTGGCTGCACCGGCTCGGCGTTGCCGACGTGGCTGGCAAACAGCCCGGCGCGATGTCCGGCGGCCAGGGGCAGCGGGTGGCGGTGGCCCGGGCGTTGGTCACCGGGCCACGGGTGGTGTTCGCGGACGAGCCGACCGGTGCGCTCGACAGCTTCAACGGTGAACTCGTGATGGACGAGCTGGTGGGCACGGCCCGCGAGCAGGGAACAGCGGTGGTGCTGGTTACCCACGATCCCCGCATAGCGGCGTACGCGGATCGGGAAGTCGTGTTGCGGGACGGCGCGTCGGCGTCAACGGAGGTGTCAGCGTGACCGGGTGGGGCCTCGCGCTTGGACTCCGGCTCACCTTCACCGGCGGACGCGCGGGACGTATCCGACTGCTCATGATGGTCGGTGGGGTGGCGGCGGGAGTGGTTCTGCTGCTCGCGGTCGGGGGTGCGCTGCCCGCTGCGGTGGAGCGGATCGGCAAGACCGCGGCCCGGGCGGTCGTGCCCACCGCCGACGCCGGGACCCGCACCGAGGGAGTACGGGCGGCGCTGTCGGTCGGGTTCTGGCGTGGGCATGAGATCCGAGTACTCCGGGTCGAGGTCGTCGGCCCGGATGTCGCCCCACCCCTGGGCGTGCCGAGGACCCCGCAAGCGGGGGAGATGTTCGTGTCGCCCGCCCTGGCGGCGGCGTTGACCGGCGAACACGGCGGGGAACTCGCGCCACGCCTACCCGAACGGACGGTGGGCACGGTCACCTCGGCAGGTCTGGTCGGCCCGAAGGAGTTGTACGCCGTCGCGGGTCCGCCGCCCGGTGGCCTCGTCGGCCCGCCAGGCGCCGATCCCGGGCTGTCTACGGCCTTCGAGCGCCCCGGACAGGGATCGCTGTTCGCATCCCAGGGTGCGCACGTCGACGGGACCGGGATGGGGCAGGAGGCGAACGCCACGGGCACCCTGCTGGTGATGGTCGCCCTGGCGGGTGTGGGTCTGGTGGTGCCGCTGGCTGTCCTGGTCGGCACCTCGGTCCGGCTCTCCCAGGCCAGCCGTGAACGGCGGGCCGCCGCCATGCGTCTGATCGGCGCCACCGCCGGCCAACTGCGGATGCTCGGCGCGGTGGAGGCTGCGGTCGTTGGAGTGCTCGGCGTGCTGGCGGGTACCGCACTGTTCCTCCTGCTACGCCGCCCGGTGGCGGCGTTACTACCGATTCCGAACGGCCTCTACCCGCAGGACGTGGCACCGCCACCAGCGGTGGCCATAGCCGTACTGGTCGGAGTGCCGGCGCTGGCCGCCCTCACCGGTACACTCGCGCTCCGCCGCGCGGTGACGTCCCCGCTCGGCGTACGGCGGCAGGCCAAACCGGCCCGCGCCGGCGCCTCCCGGCTGCTTCCGCTCGGCCTCGGCCTCGCCCTGCTGCTCGGCGCCTACGCCGACCGCCGGGCCGTGCTCGCGGGTGCCTGGCACGGCCGTGCGCTGCTGCTGAGCGGAGCGGTGCTGTGTCTGGTCGGCCTGGCGGTCGGCACCGCCGCGCTGGCCCGAGTGACTGGCCTCGCGGTGGCACGCTGGGGACCTGGCCTGGCCAGCCAACTCGCCGGACGTCGACTGATCGCCGATCCGGCCGGCGCCGCCCGGGCGGTCACCGGTACCGCTCTGGTCGTCGTCCTGCTCGGCTGGGTGGTGGCGCTGCTTCCCGTCCTCGACCAGATCGACGGCGACGACGGCCTGGCGGGCGCCCTACGCCCGCACACCGTTGTGGTGACCATCGCCGCCGACGCCCAGGTGGAGCCGCTCGTCGAGACGCTGCGCGCGGTGAACGGCGTCGCCCAGGTCGCCACGGTCCGCCACCTGGACCTACTGCCGCCCGGCGTACGACCGACAGACTGTTGCAGCGACGGAACCGCACGCATCGGTGAGCAGAACGTACGAGCCGTGATCGCCGACTGCGGCGACCTGGGACGGATCCTGCGAGCGCCATTGCCCGACTGCCGTCCGAACACCCCGCACTACCTCACCGGAAGCTACTTCCCCTCGTCGACCATCGCGGCGACGGATCGGCTTCAACCGGTGACCGCGCCAGACCGTCCACCGGCCGGCCCGATCCTCGAACTACCGGCGGAGCTTCCCGCCCTCACCCTGCCCGACGCGTTCACCAACCGCACCGACGGGCTGCTGCTCGCAGGTGACCTGCTCGTCCCACCCACACTGCTCCCCGCCGACCTGCCCGACAAATGGTTCCCGAACCTCCTGGTCGCTACCGACGGCCGGGCCGAGACGTTAGAGGCGGTCCGGGCCCGCCTCGGCGCCCAGCAGACCCCCTTTCCACCGCTGACCGCCGAGGAAGCCGTGGTGCTGGCCCGGTCGTCCTCGGACGGCTACACCCGCGCAGCGCTCCTCATGACCATCGCCGTCGTACTGGCCGGCGGCCTCTCGCTCGCCGTCACCACCGCCGACGGCATCCGCGAGCGGCACCGGGCACACTCGGCACTGACCGCGATGGGAACTCCCGCCCGGGTCCTACGGCACAGCAGCCTGCTGTACACGGCGCTCCCCCTGGCGCTCACCATCGGCTTCGCCGTGCTCGTCACCGCCGCCAGCTCCTGGCTGCTCGTCGGACTCAGCGCTTCGGCCGGGATCGCCCCGCCGCCGTTACCCTGGGACGGATACGCCGCCATCGGCGCCACCACGCTGGTCGCCTGCCTACTCGCCACCGCCGCCACGCTGCCATTCGTCCGAGCCGTGACCCGACCCGACGCCCTACGCATCGAATGAAAGACGACCGACTATCCGGCCTCGCGCGGATTCAGGACCCTTCCGGCGACATTGGGCGACCAACTGCTCGAAGCCTCGTGACGAGCGGAACCTGAAAGTCGACCACCGCGACCCCGCCGCAGACACAGGATCTCGGTCCCGCCCCGGCGGCGGCGTGTCTCCACGCCGCCGCTCGGCGTCGGCTGGGGGTCAGTTGAGCCGGAAAGCGGTGAGGACGGCGGCGTGGTCGGAGGTCCAGACGTTGGCGGACGGGTTGGACTGGGCGGGGGTGCCTTCCCAGACGGCGTCGGAGGACAGGACGGTGAGGGGGCCCCGGTAGTGGATGAAGTCGATGCGGTCCTGGGGCTCGGGCTCGCCGGAGTGGGAGTCGTAGCCGTAGCCGCCGGTGAAGGTCTTGTAGACGGGGGACCAGGTGACGCCCGGCTGCGTCGAGGGGTTGGGGCGGGCCTGCCGGTAGGAGTCGATGAGGCCGGCGTTGGCGGGCACCGTGGAGGTGGGCCACGGGACGGCTCCGTAGCCGCAGCGGGAGTTCGTGGCCGTCCAGTCGAGGTGCGACGGGGCGTTGAAGTCGCCGGTCAGCAGCACCGGCGTGGTCGAGGAACTGCCGAGGTCGGCCGACATGGCGGCGATGATGGTGTTGATCTGGCCGGTCCGGCCGGAGGACGACTCACGGCTCAGGAGCTGCTGGACGGTCATGCGACCGAAGCAGGCGTCGTACGGGCCGTAGGGGGTGTAGCCGAGGTGGGCGCTCCAGAGCCGGAGGGAGCGGGCGCCGAGGTCGATCCTGGCGGCGACGGCCGAGCCGGCGACGGTGGGGGTGGTGGCGGTGATCGGGTAGCGGCTGAGGACCGCGGTGTCGGAATTCTGGAAGTACGACCAGCCGAGGGCTGTGGCGAGGGTCTGGGCGGCGCTGCCCTGGTTCTCCTGGATACCGACGACGTCGACGTCCCGTTCGAGCAGGAACTTGAGTTGCTTCTCCAGGCCGCCGGAGACCACCGTGCCGCCGTGCCAGAGGTTCCAGCTAAGCGCGTTGAACTGTGGGACGAGCGCGCCGGACTGGACCCGGATCGTCACGGTCGCGTCGGCGGTGCCCGAGGCGGTGGTGGCGCGGATGCCGAGCGTGGCGTTACCCGCTGCGGTCGGAGTGCCGGTGACGACCCCGGTCGAGGAGAGGGCGGCCCAGGCGGGCCCGGAGGTCTTGGTGAAGCTCAGCCGGCTGGTGTCGCCCTGCACCAGGCCCCGTACCGTCGCCGAGTAGCCGGCACCTACCTTGGCGTTGCGCAGGGTGAACGCCGAGGCGGGGAAGTGCGGCGCGGTGTTGGTGGTCAGCCGCACCGTTACGGGCTGGGCGAGCCAGGTGTACCCGTCGTCGAACAGGTAGTAGACGATGTAGTCGCCCGCCGCGAGACCCGACGTGGACAGCGACGCCGATCCGCTGGAGCCAGGGGTGTAGGTCCAGGTCAGCGACGGCCCCACGTACGCCTGGTCGACCGGCCCGTTGCCGGGATTGCGGTAGAGCCCGACCCAGTTCTTCGCGTTCGGCCGGGGCGTGGAGTAGCTGAACCTGAGGTCGGTGCCGACCGCGAAGGTGGGCGACGTCACCGTCAACGTCCCGTCGGGGGCGGCCTGGGCGGGCCGGGTCGGCAACGCGAGGGCCATGGCGACGGAGAGGACGGTCAGTGCCAGGGGGAGCAGTCTGCGCATCTGGGCTCCTGAGGATCGAGAGTCGGCGATTACCGTGATCGTCAGTAGCCGGTATGCATGCGACGTGACATCCCCGCCACACCGGGCCGAAGCACAACCCAACGCTGCTGGACCTGTCCGCTGGAGGACGCCACCGTCCACTGCTGCGGTCGGCTCGGTGCGCGTACTCGTTGCCGTGATCGTCGTTCGGACACCGCGCGGGCGGCTCGTAGCATGGCGGTGTGCGATCCGGAGGACCGGTCTGTGTCGCCGGGGCTGTGGTGGAGATCGCGGTCCCGTCAGAATCGCGCCGTGCGCCGGGGATCAGCATGGCCGGGTTCCGTGGTCGGGCGGAGGACCCGGTCAATCTCCAAATGGTCCCGTACCCGGCGTTCACGGTGTTCCTCGACTTCGGCGACGCGCTGCTCGTCGACGACGCCAGCGGCGAGTGGAGGCGAGGCAGCGTCGTCGTCGGCATGACCTCGGGCAGCGTCCGAGGGCGCGGGCGCGATGTCGACCTGCTACAGGTACGGCTCTCGCCGACGGTCGCATACGGGGTGTTGGGTGTCTCGGCCGAGCCGGACGCGACAGTGGTCGCCCTTGAGGATCTATGGGGGCGCGACACCGGACGGATCCAGGAGCAACTGCGTGCCGCTGGGTCGTGGGACGACCGTTTCGCGGTCATGGGGGCCGCGCTCGCGCGACGACGTGAGACAGGCCGAAGGGTCGATCCGGAGATCGCCTTCGTCTGGGGACGGATCGTGACGAGCCGGGGGCGGGTTCGCGTCGAGCGGCTGGCGGCCGAGGTGGGGTGGAGCCGGAAGCGGCTGTGGTCCCGGTTCCGATCCCAGGTCGGCCTCACGCCCAAGCGCGCCGCGATGCTGGTCCGATTCGACCACGTGGCGCACCGCCTCGCGGCGGGGCACGGCGCCGCCCGGGTGGCGGCGGAGAGCGGCTTCGTGGACCAGTCCCACCTCTGCCGGGACGTCATGGCCATCGCCGGGATGACGCCCACGGCCGTGGCGGGCGCGCCGTGGCTGGTGGTCGACGACATCGCATGGCCCGGGGTGGCCGACGCCGTCGCGTGACCTCGGCTCGTCGATCGTCGTGGCCCGGGATGGTCGACGACATCGTGTGACCTCGGCTCGTCGGCATCGCGTGGCCTACGTAGGAGCGGGCCTGGAGGGTGTGACGTGAGCCCAAGCTCCTATCGCTGTCCGGCCGGGCGGAACATTTCTCCAAGACACCCGGCGGGGCGTCCGGTGATGCTGGTAGTCACCACCCAGCGCGGTGCTTTCGGAGTCGCTGGACAGACGGCAGGAGACGCCAATGGTGCGGTACGTGCCCGGGTCGGGGACGAGATGAGCGGCAGGGCTCCCTTGGGTACCCGGATTCTCCGGGACGCCCTGGACTGGGAGGCGATGACCGACGACCAGGTGATCGCCGCGCGTGAGAAGGCCAACCGCGCGGCGTCGTCCCGGGCCGGACGGATCGTGACCGGTCTGCCGGACCGTCGTGCCCGCATCGAGGAGGTCACGATCGACCTTCCCGGCCGTCGACTGATGCTGCGGGTGCACCGCCCGAGGAACGCGGAACGGGCGCTGCCGCTGATCGTGTCGTTCCACGGTGGAGGGTTCATCTCGGGCACCGCCGCGCAGAACGACTGGCTCAACAGCCATCTCGCAGCCCGCTGCCCGGCCGTGGTGGTCGCGGTGGAGTACCGCCTCGCCCCGGAGCACGTGCTGCCCAGGGCGATCGAGGACGGCTACGACACGCTCGCGCGGATCGTCGACGAGGCCACCGGCTGGGGCATCGACCCCGCCGCCCTCGCGGTCGTGGGTGAGAGCGCCGGTGGCATGATCGCCGCGCTCGTCGCACTGCGGGCACGCAAGGACGGCCCGCCGCTGCGCGCCCAGGTGTTGAACTACCCGAGCACGGACTGGACCGAGACGATGGCCGACTACCCCTCGTTCGTGGAGAACGCCGACAACCCCACGCTTCCGCTGTCGCGGCTGCGCGCGGCCCGCACCCTCAGCGTGCCTCCGACGCTCGACCCGAACACCGTGTCACCGCTGAAGTTCGGGAACCTCGGCGACCTGCCACCGGCACTCGTCGTCACCGCCGCGCTCGACCCGCTGGCCGACCACGGACGCCGGTACGTCGAACGGCTCAGCGACGACGGCACCGACGCCCGCCTGTCCTGCTACCCGAAGGCCACCCACAGCTTCCTCAGCACCCCCCGACTGGTGCCGGCGGCCCGGCCCGCGCGCCGCGAGATCCTCGCCTTCCTGCGCAATCACCTACACCCGTGAACGGAGGAAATGAATGGGTAAAGGGCCACCGCGAGGCCAATGAACAATAGCATCGGCAACGGAAATGCGTAGCGAGGTCGGGCAGGTAGGCGTTCGTCCCGTCCGACTTCGCCACCACACAGCCGACGAAGCGGACGGCTGCGTAGGTCTCCGGTGCTAATGAGCATCTTGTCGTGCAGAATCCAGGCGGCCGCCCCGCCCTGCGTGTCCCGCAATCTGCCAAGCTGAGCCGAGCCCTATACCCCATGCGCGAACGATGTCGCGGTCAGTTGCCGCCGGGCCAGACGACGGATCGCCGCGCCGTGACGGCACCGAAGCGGAGCAGCCAGGACGGCGGCGTGCGGCGACAAGACACCTTCCGTGATTCGGAAGTGCCCACCGCCCGAACGCGTCCGTACCGCAGTGAAACGCAGTCGGTGAACCCCGAGGTGGACGTGCTATTCGTCGCCGGGGCAGCGGCCCATGCGGCCAAGGTGGACTGACACGGCGAGACCAGAAACATCAATGTCGGATACCGATGAGGTAAGCGTTTGAGCGGGCGAAGCAAGGGAGCCGATTGAGCAGCCGGCTCGAAGAGACGCGCCTGCCCGCGTTACCCGGTACCTCCCGTGCGGCGAGTGCCGCCGGATGCGCTAGCGGGGCTTCGGGCGACTGCCGAACCCGAGGTCAGCCGTGGTTGCCGGCCGACTGTCCCCCGCCGGCCGGCGTGAGGTCCTATCCTGGATCCGCTCAACGGAGGCTTGGCGGATTTGGAACCTGATGGACGGTGCTCGATTGCACCGCAAGCTGGTGGTGGCGCGAGTGGCCGTCACCGCGACCGGCAGGGTGTGACGAATGAACTCGTACGGCGATCCTAGTTCCGCGCGCGGTCGGGCGCAGTACCCGGGCGCGAACGGCGACTCTGGACCAGCGGACGATCCATACCAGCGCCCGTCCTGGGACGATCCGGGAGCCGCTCGCCGCTCGTCCGACGGCGACCGGGGCGGCTGGCCCGCCAACCAGGGCCGGGCCGGCGGCGCGTCGGCCCGAGCCAGCGTCAGCGGCGGGGCCTCGCCCGGCCGGGCCACACCGCCGGGGCGGGCGTCCGTCGACGGTGGTCTGGTCGCTTCCGTCTCGCCCACCTCTGGTTCCGCCTCGGCGGGTCGGGCGCGGGTTGGCGGTAGCGCGTCCGTTTCCGCCGCGCCCGCTTTGGCCGGGCGTTACGGTGCCGGTGGGGCGTCCGCGGGCCGCGCGAGCGTCGGTAGCGCTTCGGTGGCTGGTGGCGGTGCGGGTGGCGACAGTGGCCGGGCCGGCGTGGGCCGGGCGGCGGTCCCGGTCTCCTCGGCGGGTCCGAGCGGAGTGGACGAGCCGAACCGTCCAGGGCGGTCCGGTGCCCGCCGTGGTCGCCGGGGTGAGTTGGACGAGGCGGCCCAGAAGCGGGCCAAGAAGCGCAAGCGGATGAACGTCGTCATCGCGATGTTCGCGGTGTTCGTCATGTTGGCCGGGGGCGGGGTCGTGGGTATCACCTACTACTCGACCAATATCGTCATGCCGAACCAGATTCCGTTGCCGGTCGGCACCACGATCCTTGACAGCAGGGGCAAGACGATTGTCACCCTTGGTCAGCAGGCGAGGACGATCGTGCCGTTGAGCAAGGTTCCGCAGCATGTGCAGTGGGCGGTGGCGGCGGCCGAGGACCGGAGCTTCTACGACCACGACGGTGTGGACTATGTTGGCATCGCCCGAGCCGCATGGAACAACTTTACGGGTGGCACGAAGCAGGGTGCGTCCACCATCACCCAGCAGTACGCCCGGAACGCCTACCAGAACCTGGCGGATGACAGTTACCAGAGGAAACTCAAGGAAGCGATCTTCGCCTCCCGGCTGAACGACGAGTTCAGCAAGGAGGAGATCATGCAGCACTATCTGAACACCATCTACTTCGGTCGAGGCGCCTACGGCATCGAGATGGCCGCCCTCACGTTCTTCGGCAAGTCGGCGGAGAAGCTCGACGTCGGCGAGGGCGCGGTGCTGGCCGGGATGATCAAGCAGCCGGTCAACGACCCGCAGACCGGCGTGAAGGGCTACGACCCGGCCCAGAACCCGGAGGCCGCCGAGGACCGGTGGAACTACGTGCTCAACGGCATGGTGGAGAAGAAGTGGCTGGACCCGGCCAAGCGGCCAGCCACGTACCCGACGGTGGCGAAGCCGAGGGACGCCAGCGCCTCGGTAGGGGTGAAGACGCCCAAGGGAAACGTCGTCAACTACGTGCGGGCCGAGATGGACGCGATGGGACTGTGCCACGACGGCGCCGTGCCCGCCGGCAGCGCGAAACCGAACTGTCAGACCACGTTGGCCACGGACGGATACAAGATCACGACGAGCATCGACCGCAGGCTGCAGGACGCGGCGGAGGCGGCGGCGCAGCAGGAGAAGAAAAGCTCTCCGCTTTCCGATCAGCCCGAAAACCTCCAGGCGGCGTTGGTCTCGATCGACCCGAAGACCGGCCGCGTCCTCGCCTACTACGGCGGCAACAGTGGCGTCGGAATCGACTACGCCGGAAAGAACATCATCGGCGGCAAGCTGGTCGGCGGACATCCGCCGGGCTCGTCGTTCAAGGTGTACACCCTGGCCGCGGCGATCGAGGCGAAGATCTCCATCGAGTCGCACTGGGACTCCACCCCCTTCAAGCCCGAGGGTTTCAAGGACCAGGTGGTCAACGCCGGCCGGAACCCCGACTGCAAGAAGTACTGCGAGCTGGCCCATTCGACCGTCCAGTCCTACAACGTGCCCTTCTACCACGTGAGCGCGAAGATCGGCCCAGACAACATCGTCGGCATGGCGCGGCAGGCCGGGGTCACCACGATGTGGACCACCGGCGGCAAGGGACCGGAGCCAGTCGACCTGACCAAGAAAAAGCCTGAGGAGGTGGCCCCGTCGCCGTTCTTCCACGTGGTGGCGTACGGGCAGTACCCGATCACGGTGCTCGACCATGCGAACGGACTCGCCACACTCGCCAACCGGGGCAAGTACAACAAGGCCCACTTCATCGTCAAGATCGAGCAGCAGGACAAGCAGACCGGGGTGTGGAAGAAGATCGGTGGCGAGCAGATCAAACCGGCGCAGCGGATCCAAGCCGACGTTGCCGACGAGGTCACCTCGGTGCTCAAGAAGATTCCCGGTGCCAACAACCACAGCCTTGCCGGCGGTCGTGCTGCGGCCGGCAAGACCGGCACCTGGCAGTACGGTGACACGAAGCAGAACGCGGATGCCTGGATGGTTGGTTACACGCCCGAGATAGCCACGGCAGTCTGGATCGGCAGCGACAACCCCAAGAAGCCGAAGATTCTCAAGGCCGGCGGCGGCGACGTCAGCGGTGGAGGCCTGCCCGCCGACATCTGGAAGCAGTACATGGACAAGGCGCTCGACGGCGTCAAGAAATCCACGCTGCCGGACTCGAAGGGGCTGGGCAACCGCGAGGCGGGCAACGGAGAAAAGCCGGCGGCCCCGCCACCGAACTGCGCGAATCCGGTCGACGGGGTATGCCCACCGACCAACCCTGGTGACCCTGACCCCGGTGACCCCAATCCCGGCGATCCGGACGGTCCAGGCGGTCCCGTCATCGCCGACCCGGATCGGCCGGGCGACAACACCGCCGACTAGCCTAAGCCCCGAGGAACTTGCCAGCAGCCAAGAGATCTGGAACACGGCAGCCTAATTGCGCTGGTACTCCGACCGGTGCTGCCTGGCGGTAGCCGGGCACTCGGCTGCGTCTGCTGCAGGGTCTGACTTCCCGAGCGCCGCTTTCGGTGATCTTGTGGCGTTGGCTCGCGCCTGAAGCAGGATGCGTTTGCGGAGCAGGTTGAAGCTCGCGCGGCCGTAGCCGAGGCGGTTGACCAGTCTAGCTCTGGTGTTTCGTCCGTCGACCCGGCCGGAGCTCTACGTCGTGAAGAGTCCGGCCAGGACGGCCTTGCTGCGGGCTGCCTACGCGCGGATCTGTTTGAGTTCCTTGAATTAGTCGACCTTGGTGGGGGCGGACGTGCTGGAGCCCTCCCGATGGCGGTCGGACTGTCAGCGTCCGCTTCGGGAGGGCTTGTCAGCGGAAGTAGTGGTCAGGTGATGATGGAGCCGGGGGAGTAGAACGTTCCTCTGATCGGAGGGTAGCCGTCCTTCCACGTCACCGTGGCCGCCATCACACTTTGGACACGGCCGGACACTCCGTTGAAGGGCACGCTGTGACTGCAGGTCGTAGATGGGCCGAGAGCCACCGGGCAGGTCTTCACCGGGGCGAGGATGATGCCGTGCTGGGCGATGCCGATCTGCATGAAGATGGCGTCGGTCTCGGTCGCCAACTGGTTGTCGTCGGTCCACCGGCAAGCAACGGCCCAGGTCACGTTGAGGGCGCCGTTGTACACGGTGACGTCGTTGCCGTAGCTGACGTGGCAGAGGATCGGTGCACCGGGTGCCTGCACGGTGATGGCGGAGGGATCGCTGAACGCGGCGCGTGGGCCGACTGCTTGTGCGGCGGCCGGCGTGGCGCTCAGGGTGAGACTCGCCAGCGAGGCGGTGAACACGACGACGAGAAGCCGAAGAGATCGTAGACGTCGCAGTTTCATGAGGCTCCTTGTAGATTGCGAGTCGGTCGTAGCCGCAGTGCGTGGTCGACATCCGTGGATATTCGCGATGGCTCAGGGACGCGTACGGTGAACCTCCATTTCGGCGCTGCGGTCGCTGTCCCTCTGGCACCGTGCGGTCGGGTCGATGATCGGTACGGCGGGCGATACCGATCACGCAGTGGACAGTTGCGACTACGGAAGGGCTACCGGTGACGATGCGGTCATCGACTGGATTCCAACTGAACGCCAACTGGACGCCAGGATCGTTAAGACCGACCAGAGCGGTCGCCCAGGGTCGGTAGGTCGAGTTCGGCGGCGGCCTGGTACGGGGCGCCGGTGGTACTTCGTCCGCCGGGAACCGGACGAAATCACGCAACGGATTCTCGACCACCTCCGCCTCAAGCAGGGCCGCAACCGCAACTCTCGTGCTGGTTTGATCCCCGTTTGGGTTGGCGGGAAGTCCGATGCCTCGTGCGGTACACGCGTCGTGGTCACCTACGGGCGTAGTGCGGCACGTATTCCTGGCAGGTGAGGGACTGGATGGTGGCCATCAGGGTGTCGGTGAGCCGGCGGATGTCCGCCGGCGCCTCGATGTGCACCGGGATGGCTGGCCCGAAGGTGATGCTGATCGGGTGGCGTCGGGGAAGGCGTGACCCGGGCGGGCGTACGTGGTTTGTGCCGCGGATGCCGACCGGAATGATGGGGACGCTGGCCTGGTGGGCGAGGCGAACTGCGCCGGTGCGGCCACGGTAGAGGCGGCCGTCGGGGGAGCGGGTGCCCTCGGGGAAGACGGCTACCAGGCCGCCGGAGCGGAGTACGGGCACTGCGGCGTCGAATGCCGCGAGGGCTGCCCGGCCGCCGTTCCGCTCGACCGGGATGGCGCCCATGCCCGTGACGATTCGTCGGGTGAGGTGGCCACGGGGCCCGGGAGAG
The DNA here is from genome assembly GCF_016862915.1 of Plantactinospora endophytica. GTDB lineage: Bacteria > Actinomycetota > Actinomycetes > Mycobacteriales > Micromonosporaceae > Plantactinospora > Plantactinospora endophytica. The sequence goes on from NZ_BONW01000013.1 coordinate 167,881, forward strand.
CGGAAGTATTCGGCCTTGGCCCAGAAGGCGATGTGTCGGGGTGTCAGGATTCCGAGGAACAGTTGGTCGGCGACCGACAGGTGGTTGGCGGCCAGGATCGCGCCTCCGGTGTCGGGGAGGTGGCCGAGGCCGTCGACGGTGGGGCGCCAGGAATGGCTCAGGTATCGGCCGACGGTGTGCTGGGCCAGCCCGTACAGGGGTGGGGTGCGGGTCATGCAGCGGGTCCGAGGTGGGCGGTGAGGGTGGCGTCGAGCAGTGCGGCGGGATCGGTGGCGCCGGTCGCGAGGGTGAGGCTGCCCCAGTTCCACAGTTGGGCGATGCCGTGCAGGTTGGCCCAGAGTGCTCCTGCGGTGACCTGGGCCGGCGGCTCGGGGGCGGGCCGGGCCTGCGCGACCAGGTCGGTGAGGAGCCGGAAGAGCGGGAGGCTGGTGTCGCGTAGCCCTAGGTGGCCGCTTTCCAGCAGGTCGTGGCGAAACATCAGTTCGTACCGGCCGCGCCGGGTGGCGGCGAAGTCCAGGTAGACCTGGGCCAGCGTCGCAAGCTGGGCGCGTGGGTTGCCTCCCGCCTCGGCCAGGGCGGAGTTGGCCCGGGTGGTGAGGTCGGTGAACCCGTCGCGGGCGATGGCCGACAGCAACTCCAGGTGGGTGGGAAAGTAGCGGCGCGGCGCGCCGTGCGAGACGCCGGCGCGTCGGGCGATTTCTCGTAGTGACACCGCGGACGGGCCCTCGTTGTCGAGTAGTTCGCCGCCGACACGGATGAGGCGGTCGCGTAAACCCTCGTCAGCTTGCATAGACGCTGTCTACCAGCTGGTAGTAGACGGTGTCTACTCATCCTGCCTGTGTGATGGTCCCCAGACCTGCGGCGGACCGACCAGTACCCGGTGGTCGAAGAAGAGCCCGACGGCGGCGACCGGCCTCGGCAACAGCATTCCGGCCGCGACGACGAGCAGCGGTCGGTGCCAGCGCCGTGGGCCGGCGGTCGCCGGGGATGCCTGTCGGGCGTGGTCGGGAGCGTTTCCGTCATGCCCGATGGTTGTTTCGCAGGCCCGGCCGCAGATCATGGCGACAACTGGACTGCGTGGGGACAGCCCTACCGGTCCTGGTTCAGGTGGGCCAGCACGGCGCGTACCCGGCGGTGCGAGTCGGTGGCGGGCGGCAGGTCGAGCTTGGCGAAGATGTTGGTGATGTGTTTCTCCACCGATACCGGGGCAAGGACCAGGGCGGCGCAGATCGCGGAGTTGGACAGGCCCTGGGCCATCAGGTCGAGCACCTCGCGTTCCCGGGCGGTGAGTGCCGCCACGCCCCGGTTCCGGCTGTTGCGGGCGAATAGTTGCCGGACCACCTCCGGGTCCATCACGGTTCCGCCGCCGGCCACCCGCTCCACCGCGTCGAGGAAGTCGTCCAGCGCCGTCACCCGGTCCTTGAGCAGGTAGCCGACGCCGCCCCGACCGTCGGCGAGCAGTTCGGCGGCGTACGCCCGCTCGACGTACTGGGAGAGGATCAGGACCCGGGCGTCCGGGTCGGCGGCCCGGATCGCCAGGGCCGCGCGCAGGCCCTCGTCGCGGAAGCCGGGCGGCAGGCGTACGTCCACGATGGATAGATCCGGCCGGTGGGTGGTCACCGCGCTGGACAGCTCGGTGGCGTTGTCGACCGCGGCGACCACCTCGTGCCCGGTGTCGGTGAGCATTCGTACCAGCCCGTCGCGGAGCAGCAGCAGGTCTTCGGCGATCACGATGCGCATGGGAACTCCGCGTGCAGACTGGTGGGACCACCGACCGGGCTGGTCAGGGTCAGTGTTCCGTCGAGGGCTTCGACCCGCTGGCGCAGCCCGGACAGGCCGCTGCCGGTCAGGTCGGCGCCGCCCCGACCGTCGTCGGTCAGGGTGACGGTGACGAGCCCGGGGGTCCGGGTCAGCACGATCTGGCAGGAGGTCGCCTCGGCGTGCTTGCCCGCATTGGCCAGCCCCTCGGCGGCCACGAAGTAGGCGGCCGACTCGATCGCCGCCGGGTAGCGGTCGGCCGGGTCGCCGCGTACCTCCACCGCCAGCGGACTGTCCGCGGCCAGGGCGGCGAGCGCCTGGTACAGGCCACGGTCGGTGAGGATCGGCGGGTGGATGCCCCGGACCAGCCGGCGCAGTTCGGCGAGCGCGTCGTCGAGCTGCCGACGCGCCAGCCGTACGTCCGGAACGATCTCCCCACCGGTCCGCAACTTCCGTTCGGCCAACGCCAGGGTTATCCCGGCGGCGACTATCCGGGCCTGCGCCCCGTCGTGCAGGTCCCGTTCGATCCGGCGCAGCTCGGCGGCCTGGGCGTCGACCACCCGGGCCCGGCTCTCGGCCAGTCGGGCGGCGCGCTCGACGAGCTGCCGGTGGTTCCCGGGGGCCAGCAGCGCACGGGCGACCCACACCTGGCCCCCGGCCAGTTGGCGCACCAGCCAGGCGGCGACCGGCAGCAGCGCGAGCCCGAGCAGGCTGAGCACGAACCGACCCGGCGTGGTCGTCATCGCCGGCTTGATCAGGAACGGTGCGTTCGGGTTCGGCACCGCCCAGGCCCAGGCCGGCGCGACGGCCATGCCGAGGGTGACCGCCGTGACCACGATCCCCGCGATGCCGCCGGCCAGACCGAGCGGAAGCAGCACGACGAGCCAGGCCAGGTCGCGCCACGTCGCCGGCTGGACCGCCACCTCGCGGATCCGCTGCCGCGTCGAGCCGTCCTCGACCGGCAGGTAGGGAGACCCGATCGGCGCGCCGAGGAGCCAGCCGGCCCGGTGCCGCTCGATCGTGGCGAGCCGCCGGGTGACCCAGGCCGCGCCGAGGAACGCCGGTGGGCCGAGCTGTGTGACCGAGACGAGCCCGACGGCGAGCGTCGACGCCAGGCTCCAGGCGAACCCGGCCACCCCGGCGGCCAGGCTGGTGACCAGGTATCCGAGCGACCGCCCGGTGCGCGGCACCTGGGCCGCTCCGGTCAGGGTCTTCCAGGGCCGGGGTGGCACGGGTCAGCGTCCTTCCGCCTGTGCCGGCAGGCTGCCCCGGCGCAGGACCAGCCGGGCCGGTACCGAGCCGGCGAGCAACCCCAGCAGCCCGACCCCGCCGAGCATCCCGAAGTACGTCCCGGCATCGACCACCAGCCGGAACCGTCCGTCCTGGGCGGTACTGAACGCCCCGACCACGATGGCGGTGACCGCACATCCCAGCAGCAGGCCCACCGCGACCGCGAGCACGCTCTCCCGGGTGGCCATCCGCCAGATCTGTCCGGTGGTCGCCCCCGCCAGCCGCAGGTCGGCGTACTCGCGTCGGCGGGCACCGGTCGCGATGGCGAACGTGTTCACCACGGCGATCGCGGTGAACCCCAGCGAGATCACGACCAGCAGTTCCCAGGCGCCCTGCTGCTCCTGCGCGTCACCGGCCGGGGCCGCCTCGGTGCGGGGCAGCACGGTCAGCGACGGCAGCGCGGCGTGCACCGCGCCGGCGACGTCGTCGCCGCGCAGCGCGACCGTGGCGGCCAACCCGCGCGGGTCGTGCGCCGCGACCAGTACGGCGGGCAGCGCCAGCTCGCCGAAGCCCCGCGAGCGCTCGTAGATCGCGGCGAGACGCAGCGTCACCTGCTGTCCGTCGGCGAGCCACATGCCGACATTGTCACCGAGCCGCCAGGAGCGGGCGTCGGCAAGGTCGTCGCTGGCCGCGAACGTGTCCTTCCCGGCCAGCGCCCCCTGGCGCACGCCGAGATCCATGGCCCGCTCGGGGCCGGCCTCGAACAGGCCCTGGGCGGGATGATCCTCCGGCTTGCCGCCCTCGTCGAGCACGACCCGGGTCGGCAGCGTGGCCGCAGCGCCCTTGACCCCGGGCAGTGCCGCGATCCGCTCGACGGTGCCGAGCGGAAGCCCGCCCGGCGCGGTCACCTGCACCGCCGCCGGCGCGGTACGCAGTGCCTGCTCCTCGGCGGCCAGTTTCGTGGACAGTTCCGAGTTGAGCAGCATGGTGGCGTTGATGGCGAACATCAGCGTCAGCGGTACGGCGACCGCGGTGACCCGGTGGGTCTCCGCCCGGCTGACCGCCCCGGCGAGCCAGCCGGTCACCCCGGTCGCACCGACCAGCCGGGCGACGCCTGCGGTGAGCAGCCGGACCAGCAGCGGACCGGCGGCGGCGACGGCACAGAGCAGCAGCGCGCAGGAGACGAAGCCCATGCCCACGCCCAACTGTCCGCCCAGCGGCACGAAGGTCAGCACCGCGATCGCTCCGCCGGCCGGGGACACGGCCAGGAGCAGCCGGGCAGCCTGCCCGCCGCCCGGGGCGGTCGCGGTCTCGACCAACGCCTGCGTCGGCGCGATCCGTACCGCGCGGCGACCGGCGAGCCGGGCGGAGACGAAAGCGACGAGCACACCGGCGCCGACCGTGGCCAGCAGCACTCCGATGTTGGTCTGGACCGTGAACTGCGCCGGTACGGCGCCCAGCTCCCGGAACCGGGCGGCGACCAGATTGGCGACGACGATGCCGAGCGGGCAGCCCGGTACGGCGGCAAGCAGGGCGACCAGGACGCTTTCCAGCCCGAGCAGCCGGCGCAGCAACCCGGGGGTGGCCCCGACGGTACGCAGCAGCGCCAACTCGCGCAGCCGCTGCCGGACGCCGAGCGCGACCGTGCCCGTGAGCACGAAGATCGCGGCGAAGGCGGTGATGCCGATGACGAAACCGAAGATGGAGATCGGAGCGATGTAGTCCGGCAGCGCACCCGGCAGGTCGGCGCGGACCTTGTCCGTACCGGTCAACACCGGAGCCTGCCCGGACTCGGCACGCAGCGCCGCGAGCACTGCCGGCCCGTCGGTGCCGGGTCCGGCGACGACGGCCACCGCGGTCGGGCCGGCGAGCCCGGAGATCTCCCCGACCTGCGAGTCGGCCAGGAACAGCGCGCCCTGCGCGGGCAGCCCGTTCCCGCGTGCGGGTGCGGCGACACCGGAGAGTCGCAGCGTGTGCACCCCGGTCCTGGTGGTGATCTGGATCGAGGCGCCGGGCTGGACGGCGGCTCGGGCGGCCAGGTCGGCGTCGAGCACCACCTCGCCTCGGTGGGGTGCCGCACCGGCCCGCAGCGTGAACGGCGTCAGCGACGCCGAGGCCCAGCCGTGCCCGATCACCGGCGCGTCGTCGGCGCCCCGTACCGGCCGGCCGTCGCCGGTGGCGAGCAGCACCGGGAACGCGGCGTCCGGCACCGCGGCGGCCACTCCGGGCAGCGCCGCGACCCGGCCGGCCAGGTCGGCGGGAAGGGTACCGGCGCCGGTCAGCCCCTCGCTCTTGGTCTTGCGTTTGACCTTGTCCTTTTTCTCCTTGGTAGTGGTCAGGGTGATCTCTCGCTCGCCGGAGATCACTGCGGTCGCGGCGCCGAACCGGTCGGCCGGCGGCTGCGCGGTGAGGACCGAGAAGAGCAGCAGGCCGCCGCTGGCGAGCAACGCCACGGCCAGCAGGGCCGCGAGAAAGGTGCCGAGGTAGGCGCCGCGGTGCCGGCGCAGCGTGCCGAGGGCGAGCCGGATCATCGGGCGCTCACCGCCATCATGCGCTCGGCGACCTTCTCGGCGGTGGGGTCTGCCAGTTCGTCCACCATCCGACCGTCGGCGAGGAAGACCACCCGGTCGGCCCAGGCCGCAGCGGCGGGGTCGTGGGTCACCATCACCACCGCGGTACCGAGCGAGTCCACCACCTCGCGGAGCAGGCCCAGCACCTCGCGCCCGCTCGCCAGGTCCAGGGCACCCGTCGGCTCGTCGGCGAAAATCACCTCGGGGCGGGCGGCCAGGGCCCGGGCGAGCGCCACCCGCTGCTTCTGCCCACCGGAGAGCTGCCCCGGCCGGTCGTTCTCCCGACCCTTCAGGCCGACCCGGGCGATCACCTCCCGCGCCCACCGCTGATCCGGGCGTACCCCGGCGAGCCGCTGCGGCAGCAGCACGTTGTGCCACACCGACAGGGCGTCCAGCAGGTTGTAGGACTGGAACACGAACCCGACCCGGCGGCGGCGCTCCTTGGTCAGTGCCGGCTCGCGCAACGTGCCGATCTCCCGACCGGCGAGCATCACCCGGCCCGAGTCCGGCCGGTCCAGCCCCGCCGCGCAGTGCAGCAACGTCGACTTCCCGGAGCCGGACGGCCCCATCACCGCCGAGAAGGTGCCCCGCCCGAAGGCGACCGACACCCCGTCCAGAGCCCGTACTCCGGCGCCATCCGGATAGGTCTTGACGACGTCGACCAACTCGACCACCTCGGCGTCGCGGGCCGGGTACCCAATCGTGTTTTGCATGTCCATGACCTTGCCGGCAGATCCGCCGGACCGGCATATGGCGACCTTGGAACCTGCTGGTAGGGGCAGCCCTACCTGTCTCGTCCCGGTCCGACGGTCGCCAGCGCGAGGCCGGGTCGTTTCGGGGTGGAGAACTACATCTCGGAGATTCCGGCCGCTTCCGCGGCAGCCGAAACACAGCCGAAGTGCCGGGTCAGTTCTGGTTGACTGGCCACACCGCCGCCGGATCGCACCAATCGGGGCAGGCCAGCAGGTAGATCTCGTTGCCCAGGAACATGCCGTACTCGTCGGCGCGGAACGAGTCCTGCTGCTCGTCCGCCTCGGGGCGCTTGGGAAAGCCGAGGTTTTCCGGAATCTGGGCGAGGAACGCCAGGTCGGAGCCGCAGGCGCATCGGTACCGCTCCGGCCGCTGGAGCCAGGCCGGGCGCCCGCCCACCCTGAACGCCGGGCTGCCGTCACGCCTGCCGCCGGACTTCTCGGCGCGTGCAACCGTCAGCCGGAGCGGCCGGAGATAGGGGTCGGCGGTGCTGGCCGGGACCCCGGTGCGTTGCCGCAGGATCCGCCAGAACGACATCTCGTTCGGGGGCGGCGGTCGGTCCCAGTAGTGCGGTGGAAGCTGCCGCTCCCGAGGTGGGAAGCATGCCTCGTTGTGTCGTGGGCACTGGAACGCCAGCAGGTGGTCACCGCCGAAGGTGGGCACGTCCGGCGGGATGTCGAGCTGGAAGAAGAGCGCCATCCGGGTACCGCACCGGCAGGCCGGCCAGGTCTGGTCCGGTGCCAGGATCGGCGAGCCACCGATGGTGTTCCGGTCGCCGGAAACGGCCGGCGTCGGCGTGATCTCGATCAGGTACATCCGGCGACGATACCGGCGGGAAGTCGCCGGCACGGTGGGCTGCTCGACCAGTAGCTTCGGCGCCTTGGCCGAGCGGGACGGGCAGTCTGCGGCAGAGCGCGCATGGCCCTGGTCGGATTCGTGACGGGCGCGGGCGTTAGCACCGCTGCGCAAAAAACTCGGCGAGGACGTGAGGCAGTCTGTTGCCGTTGGCCGAGGCGAAGGGCCTCGTCGTTGGTGTCGGCGGGCCGTGGCACGCCACCAACAACACGTCGCTGCGCCGGATTGTCATCGGCGGTACGCCCGGAAACCGGACGGTAGAGGTGCCGCCGCATGGACGGGTCGACGCCTGAACCTTGCAAGTCAGGGCGATGACCGGGACGACATCCAAGACCCAGCCGAGTACCTTGCCGATGCGCTCACCGAGATAGAGGTGGGTGAGGCGACGCCCCGCGAACGTACATCGATTGCCGGTCCTCGCGGCCGTTGCCGAGGGCGGTGTCGAGTTGCGGGCTCCCGGCTGGCGTGTGGCGCACGATCGTGCCGAGAAGCGGACGTTGTTGCGATTGAGGATTGCCCGTCCGGATCAGTTTGTGCAGAGGCAGAAGGGATGACCTGCCGGGTCGAGGAAGACCCGGAACGACGCACCGGGTTGGTGCGGGTGTTTGGTCGCGCCGAGGTCGAGCACCGCCGCCTCGGCGGCATCGAGGTCGTCGACGACGACATCGAGGTGCATCTGCTGAGGCAGTTCCTGCGTTGGCCACGTCGGCGGCCGGTACCCATCCACCTGCTGAAACGAGATGCACTGACCGTACTCCGCGCGGACCTCGGCCCAGTCGGCGGAGACGTCGACCTGCCAATCCAACATCGCGCCGTAGAACCTGGCGAGCGCACCAGGATCGGGACAGTCGAGAACGATGCTGGGGAAGCGGGCGATGGCCATGCGGGCCATCGTACGGCCGGTTCCGGACGATCCACGTCCGGTTCGCCTCCGGTCGCGTGCCTGGGACGTTGGCCGTCGAACCTCCGCCGATGCCGATGAGCGGATTCCTTGGCCGTCGAGTTCGGGTGTGGGACCACAGTCACCGCAGGGCGCTCGCCAGGACCGTGGTCACGACCTTGTGGACGGCTGCGGGCTCCGGTTGGCTGCCCTTCCGCTCGGTGAACAGCAGGTGCGCGGCGCCGATCAGGGCGGGCGCGAGCGTGTCGACGTCGGCGTCGGACGCGATCCGGCCATGGTCGCGCTCGACCCTCAGGTACCCGGCGATCATGGCCGCGCCCTCGCCGACGAGCGGGAACCGGGCAGTGCCGGCGGCACGCAGCCGCGTGCGCAGCTCGTCGCGGGCGATGACAAGGACCACGATCGATACCATGACCGGCTCGAAGAGGACCATCAGGGCCTGGGTCAGGTTGTCGGCCACAGCGCCGGTCCCGGCTGCGTTCCGCAGGGCGGTGGCCTGGGTCTCGACCCGGGCAATGCGGTCCAGCACCAGATCGGCAAGGAAGGCGTCGAAGTCGGCGAAGTGCCGGTGTAGGACCCCCTTGGCGACGCCCCCCTCGATGGTGACGGCCCGACTGGTCAGACCGGTGACGCCGTCCCGGACCAGCACCCGTACGGCGGCGTCGAAGAGTAGTCCGCGCGGATCTTGCAGCGCTACGCCGGTCGGCAACGAGAAGTCCCTCCCTCGGCGAGTGTGTGGTTGCAGCAGTGGGCATGCGCCCACTATGGTGGGCGCATGCCCACTATATCGTCCTCGCCCGGGTCGGAACCGCACCTGCACCGTCGGATGGCGGAGTCGTTCGGGATCGACCCCGAGCGGTACGACCGGACCCGGCCCCCGTACCCCGAAGCCATGATCGAACGGATCGTGACGGCCAGTCCCGGCACCGACTTCCTCGACGTCGGCTGCGGCACCGGCATCGAGGCTCGTCAGTTCCTCGCGGCCGGCCGCACAGTGCTCGGTGTCGAGGCCGATCCGCGGATGGCCGACTTCGCCCGGGCGACCGGCTTCGAGGTCGAGGTCGCGACCTTCGAGGCATGGGAGCCGGCTGGGCGTACCTTCGACGCGGTCGTCTCCGGTACCGCCTGGCACTGGGTCGACCCGATCGCGGGCGCGGCGAAGGCGGCCCGGATCCTGCGGCCAGGCGGCCTGCTGGCACCGTTCGGGCATGTGTACCAGCTTCCGCCCACCGTGGCGGACACCCTCGGCGCCGCGTACCGGCGCGTGGCCCCCGACTCGCCGATCAAGTTTGACGGTCGGCCGGGGGGCTCGATCCTGGACGCGTACCAGGCGCTGTACGCCAGAGCCGCGGACGGAATCCGCGAGGCGGGCGGGTTCGGCGAGCCCGAACTGTGGCGGTACGACTGGGAGCGCTCGTACACCCGCGACGAACTCCTGGACCTGATGCCGACCTCGGGCGGCCTCACCAGCCTGCCACCGGACCGGCTGGCGGAGGTACTGACGACCGTAGGCACGGCGGTTGACGAGCTGGGCGGCACCGTCACGCTGCCGTACACCACCTGGGGCCTCACCGCGACCCGGACCCCCACCCAGCCCTGAAACCGGAGAGAAGGGAAGAAGACCAACGCGCTGGGGCTGCCGGACGGTTCAGGTGTTACGGCTACTGTCCGAGCGCCTTGACGACGGCTTCCGCCGCCGGTTTGGCCGAGGCCGGGTTCTGACCGGTCACGAGATTGCCGTCGACGTGGACGCACGGGCCGAAGGCCGGTCCGCCGGCGAAGTCGGCACCGGCGCCGCGCAGCCTGCTTTCCAGCAGCCATGCAGCCTTGTCTCCAAAGCCGAAGTCGTTCTCCTCTTCATCGGTGAAGCCGGTTATCCTGCGCCCGGTGAACTTCCAGCTGCCGTCGGCGTTCCTGGCCGGCAGCAGCGCGCCGACGCCGTGGCAGACGGCGGCGGCAATCTTGTTCTTGTTCGCGTATACGGCGGCGAAGATCATGCCGATGGTGGGATTGTCGGCGAGGTCCTCCATCGGACCATGGCCACCTGAAACGTAGACCGTGTCGTAGTCGTCGGGGTTCGCGTCCTCAAGGCGGGCCGGTGAGTCGAGCCGGTCCGCAACTTGCGCCAGATAGTCGCGCTGGGCTTTGATTAAGGAATCGTCATTGTTGTTGAACTTTGGTGACAAGCTGACTTCGTCCACTGTCGGAGCGACGCCGCCGGGGGTCGCGATGGTGATGTCATAACCAGCCTGGGTGAAGACCTGGTGGGGATTGATAAACTCGCCGGCCCAGAATCCCGTCGGGTGAAAGCTGCCGTCCCTGAGCCGCCACCGCTTTGCGGCCGAGACGACCAGCAGTACTGCAGTCATGATGCTCTCCTCGCCCTCAAGCCGAACCCCAACAACCGGGCGGTCGTACCCGAATCCGTAAGTCTCAACCCCCGTCACCCTGGCGCTCTACCGGGCGCCAGGGCGGTCACGGTCCCCGTCACTCGAACGGATCCGAGGACTTGACGGCGTGGAACAACCCATGATGATGCCTACGTAGATTAGGCCTGATCTTTCAGGTTCTGTCCGTTTTAGGCGTTATCTCGGCTAGCCTGGGGCTCGGCCTACGACGATGACAGGCTTCTGCGAGGAGTGGCGTATGGACGTCGACATCAGTATCCGGGTGGACGGCGATACGCATCGATTGTCGGTGGATACCCGTACCACTGTGCTCGACACGCTGCGGGAGCGGCTGGGCATCACCAGCCCGAAGAAGGGCTGCGATCACGGCCAGTGCGGCGCGTGTACGGTGCTGCTGAACGGGCGGCGGGTGAACAGTTGTCTGCTTCTGGCGGTGGCGCACGACGGGGCCGAGATCGTGACGGCGGCCGGGCTCGCGGTCGACGGCCAGATGCATCCGATGCAGAGGTCGTTCATCGAACACGACGCGTTCCAGTGCGGGTACTGCACGCCGGGGCAGATCGTGTCCGCCGTGGCCATGCTCGGGGAAGCAGCGGCTGGTTGGCCAAGCTTCGCCACCCCGGCCGGTGAACAACCGGCCACCCCGGATTCCGGCGGGATGCGTGACGACGAGATCCGGGAGCGGATGAGCGGGAACCTGTGCCGCTGCGCCGCGTACGCGAATATCGTTCCCGCGATCCGGGAGGTGGCCGAAGCGTGAGGCCGTTCCGTTACGCGCGTGCCGAGAACGTGGCCGGCGCCGTGGCCCTCCTGGCGCGCTCGCCCGAGGGCGCCTTCCTCGGCGCGGGAACCAATCTGGTCGACCTGATGAAGCTGGAGGTGCTCACGCCGGACCTGCTGGTCGACGTACGGCAGCTCACATCGGACGCGGTCGAGGAGTTGCCCGACGGCGGCGTACGGATCGGCGCGGCCGTGCCCAACAGCGACCTCGCCGCGCATCCACTGATCCGCCGCCGCTACCCGCTGCTGTCCGAGGCGATCCTGGCCGGCGCGTCCGGCCAGCTACGGAACATGGCGACCACCGGGGGGAACCTGCTGCAACGCACACGCTGCCCGTACTGGCAGAACATCACCACCCCATGCAACAAACGCGAACCGGGCTCCGGCTGTTCGGCGATCGACGGCTTCAACCGGGACATGGCGATTCTGGGAAGCTCGCCGCAGTGTGTGGCGACCCATCCTTCGGACATGGCCGTGGCGCTCACGGCACTGGACGCGATCGTGCGAACCGAGGGTCCCTCCGGCGAGCGGACGATTCCCCTGGCGCAGCTCCACCGCCTCCCCGGCAACGAGCCGCAGCGTGACACGATCCTCCAACACGGCGAGCTGATCACCGCTGTGGACGTCCCGCCACTGCCATACGCGGTCCGCTCGCGGTACCGCAAGGTACGGGACCGCGCCTCGTACGCCTTCGCGCTGGTATCGGTGGCCGCCGCGATCGACGTTCAGGACGGTGTGGTGCGCGATCTGCGTATCGCGCTGGGAGGGGTGGCCCACAAGCCGTGGCGGGCAACCATCGCGGAGCAGGCGCTGCGCGGCCAGCCGGCTGACCCGGACCAGTTCTGGGCGGCGGCGAGCGCCGAGGTGGCCGAAGCCCGGCCCCTGACGCACAACGCGTTCAAAGTCCCGCTGGCCCGCAACACCATCGTCGAAACACTGCTGAACCTGACCGGGATCTCCGGATGACCACCATCACGGCCCGCGCCATGGGGCAGGCGCTGAGCCGGGTCGACGGTCCGGCCAAGGTACGGGGACATGCTCCGTACGCGTTCGAGCAGCCGGTCGACCGCCCGGTCTACCTGTATCCGGTCGAGGCGGCCATCACCGTCGGCCGGATCACCGGCATCGACTGCAGTCACGCCAGCGCGCAGCCGGGCGTGCTGGGCGTGCTGACCCACCTCAACGCCGCGAGAACCTCGGCCGGCGCCAGCGGCGAACTGGGCATCCTGCAAAGCGATCAGGTCGCCTTTCGTAACCAGTTCGTCGGCGCGGTGCTCGCGGAGACCTCGGAGATCGCCCGGTACGCGGCCGGCCTGGTCCGGGTCGACTACGAAGCGCGGCCACACGATGTCGTGTTCGACGCGGGGCGTCGTGACCTGTACAAGCCGGAGCAGTTGGCGCCGTCGTTTCCGATGGACACCGACAAGGGTGATGTGGACGCCGCGCTCTCCTCGGCACCGTTCGCTCTCGATCAGGGCTACACCACCCCGCGATACCACCACAACCCGCTGGAACCGCACAGCACGATCGCCGTCTGGGCAGATGGACACTTCACCCTGCACATGTCCACCCAGGGGGTGCACGTCGCGCGTGCATGCCTGGCGCAGGTCTTCGATCTCGACCCCGACCGCATCCGGATCATCGCGCCTTACGTCGGCGGGGCGTTCGGCTCGAAGGTCCAGCCCCGGGCCGATGCGGTGCTCGCCATGCTGGCCGCCCGTATGGTGCCCGGCCGGCCGGTGAAGTTCCAGCTGACCCGTCAGCAGACGTTCTCCCAGACCGGGTACCGGCCGCCGACCGTTCAGCGGGTCCAGCTCGGCGCCGACCGCGACGGGCGGCTGCTCGCCGTCGCCCACAGCTGCACCGCCCCGACCGCGAGGATCCAGGAGTTCGCCGAACACAGCACGCGCTCCACACCCACCCTCTACGCCACACCCAACCTGCGTACCCGCCAACGACTCGCCAAGCTGGACATCTCCACTCCCTCGATCATGCGGGCACCGGGCGAGGCATCCGGCATGTTCGCCGTGGAATCGGCGATGGACGAGATGGCCATCGCCTGCGGCGTCGACCCCGTCGAGTTCCGCATCCGCAACGACACTGACACCCACCCACTGACCGGATTACCGTTCAGCAGCCGCAACCTCGCCGGGTGTATGCGCGAGGGCGCCCGTCGCTTCGGCTGGGACCAGCGTGATCCCACCCCCCGCGCGCGCCGTTCACAGGGTTGGCTGGTCGGCACCGGGGTGGCGACCGCCCTCTACTCGGTGTTCCGGTTACCGGGCTCGGCGAGTATCCAGGCGCATCCGGACGGGCGCTACACGGTGTCCATCGGCGCCGCCGACATCGGCACCGGCACCTGGACGGCGCTGGCACAGGTCGCCGCCGACGCCCTCGGCGTCGACCTGACCCAGGTGGAACTTCAGATCGGCGACACCAACTACCCCTGCGCCTCGGAGGCTGCCGCCTCGTCCGGAATCACGAGCTGGGGCGCCGCGATCTGCGAGGCGGCCGATCAGTTACGCCACGCCCTGGCCGACCAGCCCGGCGGGCAGCTCCCACCGCAGGGCCTAACGATCACCGCCGACATGCCCGAGAACCCGTACCTCCAGCAGTATTCGATGCACAGCTTCGGCGCACAGTTCGCGGAGGTCCGGATCAACGAGTTCACCGGAGAGATCCGGGTTCCCCGGCAACTGGGCGTCTTCGCCGTCGGCCGTATCGTCAACCCCAGGACCGCCCGTTCACAACTGCTCGGCGGCATGACCTGGGGCCTGTCCATGGCGTTGCACGAACACGGCGCCCTCGATCCGCGCTTCGGCGCCACCGTCAACCAGGACCTGGCCACCTACCACGTCGCCAGCAACGCCGACGTCGGCAACGTCGAGGTGCACTGGCTCGACGAGTACGACCCGTACGTCAATCCGATGGGCACGAAGGGAATCGGGGAGATCGGGATGGTCTCCGCCGCAGCCGCGATCGCCAACGCCGTCCACCACGCCACCGGAATCCGCGTTCGCGACCTACCGATCACCCTGGACAAACTGCTACCCGAGAGCAGACCTGTCACCGCAACCTCCTAGGCGCTTCGTCGCGGCTCCGATGGCTGCCGGGATCTACTGCAGGAGAACGGCCTGCCGTCATCAGCCGGCTACCGTTGGAGGTCGTCGCCCGTTCACCCACCCCATACTGAACTCAATCTCGCCGAACACAGCTTCGGTGAAGCGGTCCAGCGAAGCCAAGCGGACCCGCTTCCGGCGCCAGCGTCCCTGTCGTCCACGTTGCCGAAGCACGACCCGGCCCCGGCCCGTTGGCGGGCGCGCCTTCAGCCCGGTCAGGGCGGTCCGCAGCGTGGCTCCGCGTCAGGAACACCTGTCGGTCTCGAAGCTCCAATGTCCCCGCCCGGAGCGGCAGCGGGTGCTCCGTACTCCGGAAACGAACCGGTACTGTCCTCGCCGGCCGGAATCAGTAAGACTTCCGTAATGGATGACGGCCGGGATCGGCTGACGATCGCCCCGTAGCCTGAGTCGGGTGTGGACAAAGATGCTTCGGTCGCCGCTGTCGTGGGGTGGCGCCGTCCTGGTGGCAGTCGTCGCGGTCTCCGGCCTCTTCTGGTTCCAGCCGTGGAAGCTGTTCACCGACACACGTGTCGACGAGGCGTTACCGGTCGTCGAGGTGCCGACCGCGCCAACCACCGCCACGTCCGCCGGCGCGGTGTCCAGTCCCTCCGCCGCCGGGACGGGGAACCGGGTCCTCGCCGCTGGTGACTTCGTCACCCACGAGCACGAGACGACCGGCACCGCTCAGATCCTCCGGCTCGCCGACGGCCGGCACCGGCTCGTCCTGCGCGATCTCGACACGTCCAACGGGCCGGACCTGCGGGTGTGGCTGACCGACCGGCCGGTGGTCAGCGGCGTCGCCGGTTGGCGGGTGTTCGACGACGGCAGGTGGTACGAAGTGGCCCGGCTCAAGGGCAACCGTGGTGACCAGGTGTACGAGTTGCCCGCCTCGGTGGATCCGGCGGACTTCCGGAGCGTCTCCATCTGGTGCAAGCGCTTCAGCGTCTCGTTCGGTGCCGCGGACTTGAAGACCGCCTGAACCCGTCCCCGCGCCCGAGCGTCCCCCCGAGTTCGCCGCCGACCTGCCGGATCTGCTCAAGCGCGACTGGAACGCGCCTCGTCAGACGGCGACGAGCCGGATCACGAACCGGCAGCCGTCGGCGGTGTTGCCCACCTCGACCCGACCGCCATGTGCCTCGACCAGCCCGTGCACGATGGCCAGTCCGAGGCCCCCGGACACCTTGCCGGTGCTCGGGGTGCGGGCCCGTTCGCCCCGGAACGCGACGTCGAAGAGCCGGGGCAGATCGCCGGGAGGGATCCCACCGCAGGTGTCGGCCACCGACAGCCACGCGTGGTCCCGCTCGCGGCCCGCCTCGATCCGCACCGTGCCGTCGTCCGGGGTGTAGCGCACCGCGTTGAGCAGCAGATTGCCCACCACCCGGGCCAGCTCCGGTTCGCTGGCGCTGACGGTGGGCCAGCCCGACTCGGCGGCGACCAGCTTGATCCGCCGGGCGGCGGCCATCGGAGCCGTGCTGGCCAGCGCGTCGGAGACCACCTCACCGAGCGGTACCGCCGTCAGCGACAGGCGCAGCGCCCCGGCGTTGATCCGGGACAGCTCGAACAGGTCGTCGACGAGTCTGGCCATCCGGTCGGTCTCCAGCCGGATCCGCCGGTGGTACTCCTCGACGCTCTCGGGGTCGTCCACCACCCGGTCCTCCAGCGCCTCCGCCATGGCGCGGAGCCCGGCGAGCGGGGTCCGCAGGTCGTGGGAGATCCAGGCGACCAGGTCCCGGCGGCCCTCCTCCAACTGCCGCTCGCGCTGGCGGGCCTGCTCGGCCCACACCGCGGCGGACGCCAGCCGGCGGCCGAAGTGTCCGCCGACGGCGAGGCTGACCACCGCCGCCGCGCCGACGGTGATCAGCACCACGTCCCGGTCGTGCGGGGACAGGAACATCGCCTCGGCGACCGCCACCACTCCGAGCACGACCGCGACCACCGTGGTGGCGAGCAGCACGCAGAGATGCACGGTGATCGAACTACGCCGGAGCATCCGCAGCAGCAGCGCCCCGGCGAGGCCGACGACGAGTGCGGCAGCCAGGGCGATCGCGAAGATCAGCGCCAGGTCACGCATCGGCCGGCCCGTACCGGTAGCCGACGCCCCAGACCGTCACGATCCGTCGAGGATCGGCCGGTTCGGTCTCGATCTTCTCGCGTAACCGTCGCACGTGCACGGTCACTGTCGACTGGTCGCCGAAGTTCCACCCCCAGACCTGCTCCAACAGCTCGGTCCGGGTGAACACCCGGGCCGGGTGACGCATCAGGTGGACAAGCAGGTCGAACTCCCGCAGCGTCAGCGCCAGCTCCCTTCCGGACAGCAGAGCGGTGCGGGACGTGGTCTGCACCGTCAGGTTGCCGTCCTCGATCATCTCACGCCCGCCGGCCGGCGGGTCACCTCCGGCGCGGCGGAGCACCGACCGGACCCGGAGCACGAGTTCCCGGGGCGAGAAGGGTTTGGTCAGGTAGTCGTCCGCGCCGAGTTGCAGGCCGAGAATCCGGTCGGCCTCGTCGCCGCGCGCGGTCAGCATGACGATGGGTACACCGTCCGGTCGGGCGCGCAGCTCGCGGCATACCTGTAGGCCGTCGATCTTGGGCAGCATGAGGTCGAGTACGACCAGGTGCGGCGCCTGCCTGGCGACGGCCGCGAGGGCCGCCTCCCCGTCGCCGACGTGGCTGACCTGGAAGCCGTCGTGTTCCAGGTAACGGCAGATCACGTCGCTGACGGTCTGGTCGTCGTCGACCACCAGCACCCGCTTCGTCGTCTCCGCTCGCCGTCTCCGCTCGTCCCCGTCGGCGCTCACGGGGTCAGCGTAGCGACGCAGGGGATCACGGCCACCGGACCGACAGCTCGCGGGGATTCCCTGGTCGCGCCAACCGTTGTCCACCCGACCCTGCTCGTGTGCGTCCGGCGGCGGAGCCGGTCAGTCGACCGGGGTGAGCAGGAATCCGCGCCGCTGCTCGTCGCCGCCGAGGTGACAGGGGATCGGGCAGGCGATGCCGACGATGACGCCGTCGTCGTTGACGTCCTGCGCCGACTGGAGCGTCACGGACTCGGGCAGGCCTGGTACCCGTTCGTTCAGGTCGACCATGGTGCCGTCGTACCAGACGAAGGCGTGGTCGTTGAGCGGGTCACTCGCCGACTGCACGGTCCCGACCACCTGCCCCGGCTCGTTGACACCGTATGCGATCGAGAGCTCCCGGCCGAGGGAGCCGAGGTCGCGCATGCCGCCGTCCTGCCACAGGAACGCGTGCGTCTCCCCTTCGGCGGTCTGCGACATCCCCACCACCTGTCCCCGGTCGTTGATGTCGTTCGCCATCGTCGCCTCGCTGTTGCCGCCGAGCGTGCCCAGGTCGCGCAGGACGCCGTCCTGCCACAGGAAGCCGTGCAGCGGTCCGTCGGGGGTCGCCGCGCCGCCCACCACCTGGCCGTGGTTGTTGACGGCGGTCGCGGTGGAAAGTGTGCCCCACGGTCCGGCGGTTCCGCCCAGCGAGCCGATCTCGACGATCTCGCCGTCGCGCCAGACCACGCCCCGGTAGGGGGCGCCCTGTGCCTCGTACCGCCGGCCGACGACGACCCCGACGTCGTTGACCCCCTCGGCGACGCTGCCACTGCCGGCTCCGTAGCCGGTACCGAGGTCGGCCATGGCGCCGTCGCGGTGGACGAACGCGTGCGGCGGGTCGGTGTAGTTGACGTGGGTGGTGCCGACGACGACGCCGGCGTCGTTGATGTCCATGGCCTGACTCGACGCGTAGCGGCCGTCATCGATCGCACCGAGGTCCCGGACCACCCCGCCGGTCCAGGTGGTGGCGTGGAAGCTGTAGCCGCGCGAGGACGTCGTCGCCAGTCCGGCCGCGACGCCGGCACCGTTGACCGCAGCCGCCTGGCTGTACGTCACGCCGCCCGGGGTGGTGCCGAGCGGCCCCAGGTCCAGGTAGCGGTAGGTCGGCGGACTCGCCGGCTCGACCGCCTGGGCGGCGACCGGAGCCGCCGCGAGTGGCGCGGCAAGAGCCAGGGCGGCGGCACAGAGGCGGCGGGACAGGGTACCTCTCGGCATGCTGGACTCCCCGTGATGTCATAGCGATCATCGATGTCCAGATTATGGCTGTTCCTGGCCCCGCAGAGTCTTACCGAACGCTTACGGGCTGCCGTTGCCCCACTGCGGCGCCGGGTTCGCTCTCGCCGGCTGTGTCGGGCGGTCGCGCTGTACGCGATTCACCACGCTCGTGCACGCCTGGCGTCAGATCCTGTTGATCGACCCCGCGCTGCCCGAGGAACTGCGCGGTGTCGCGCTATTCGAGGCTCGCCAGCTCGTCCGCGGACAGGCGAAGCGCCCCGGCTGCCACGTTCTCGACCAGGTGATCCGGATTGCCCGTACCCGGGATGGCCAACACGTGCGGCCCACGGCTCAGCGTCCAGGCGATCCGGACCTGCGCCGGCGTCGCGCCGTGTGCGGCTGCGATGGCGAGGACCGCATCGTCGTCGGCGACACCGCCGACCTCACCTCCGTCACCGGCGATCGAGAAGAACGGCACGAACGCTATGCCCTGCTCGCCGCACGTGCGCAGGGTTTGCTCGCTGACGCGGTCGTCGACGCCATAACGATTCTGTACGCAGACGACGGGGGCAATCGCCTGGGCCTGCGTGAGATGCTCGGGGCGGACATTGGAGATGCCCAGGTGCCGGATCAGGCCGGCGTCACGCAACTCGGCAAGCGCACCGAAGTGCTCGGCGATCGAGTCGAGGCCGTGTTGGCGCAGGTTCACCACGTCCAGGTGGTCGCGGCCGAGCTGGCGCAGGTTCTCCTCGACCTGCCCACGGAGTTGATCCGGCCGGGCCAGTGGCAGCCAATTACCGGACGGGTCCCGGCCGGGACCGACTTTCGTGATGATGACCAGATCGTCGGGGTACGGCGCCAGCGCCCGGTTGATCAGCTCATTGGCCGAGCGCAGCGGGGAGAAGTAGAACACCGCGGTGTCGATGTGGTTCACACCCAGCTCGACCGCCCGGCGCAGCACGCCGATGACGCGATCGCGGTCGCTCGGCGTGCCGAGGTCGAAGGCGGCGCTGCCCGTCAACCGCATCGCGCCGAATCCGATCCGGTTGACGGTCAGGTCGCCGAGCGTCCACGTACCCGCCGAAGCCGCAGTGGTCTTGTGAGTAGGCATCGGACGACGATAACCATGGCCGCCGACCTGCGCGGTCGGTCGTGTACCCGATGGTGCCACGGCAAGATCGCTGTTACGTTACTTATGGTCAGGCAGCACTGCGCCGCGCTGGCTCACCGCCTGCCTGTGTGAGCCACGTCGGAAGGCGCCGCAGGTAGGCGGGCCGGCTGTCGCCGAGGGCGTACTCGCGGTCAAGGTCGACGGTCAGGCGCGCCGGTCGAGCGCTACACATTCGATCCGCCGATGCTCCGAACCGGTGCTGCGGCACGGCGGCCTACGGTGCCGGGTTCGGCTTCTCCGGCCACCGCCAGCGCGAGCCGGTCCTGCCCCCGAGCCGGGACCTCCAGTTTGCGCAGCAGCGGGGAGACGTGTGTCTCCACGGTACGCACCGAGACATACCGTCGTACCCCGATCTCGACGTTGCTGAAGGGTCTCCGACCAGCGAATGCACCCCGGCTTTCCGAGGTGACATGGCAACCATCGCCGCATCCTGTCAGCCCCTGCGTGTTCCGGTTCCGTGGTCGGCTCCGTGGTCACCACGGATCCGGACTGGACGTGGCGGAGGGCAGGCTGTGAACACACGCCGATCGGGCCGACGGCGGCCTGCGACCTGAAGGGGTAACCGTGGTCGGCTCTGCCACCCAGGGAGTCAAGACCGTGCTGCATCCGGTGTCGGATCTGTCCTGGGGCTGATCCAGGACTGACGAGCAACCGGGTCCGCGCCGGCCGTCAGCGAGAGCATTCCGACGACATCTCCAACAGCAACGAACGTACTCCTCTCGTAGTTGCGGCGTGACAGCCGCAATCCGACCTTATGGAAAGGCCCTGCGATGTCCTCCATAGAAGCTGTCACGCTCGAAGTGCCCGATCCCTCAGCCGCCAGTGCCTTCTACAGTGAGGCCTTCGATCTGGGCGCCCGAGTGCGGGTACGCGCTGCACAGACGCCGACGACCGGCTTTCGCGGGTTCGTCATGTCGCTCGTGGTGTCCCAGCCGAACACTGTCGACAGCTATTTCGACACGGCTCTCAATGCTGGAGCGACCCCGCTGAAGCCGGCCGCGAAGGGCTTCTGGGGCTACGGCGGGGTGCTACGCGATCCCTACGGCACGATTTGGAAGATCGCGACATCGTCGAAGAAGAACACCGGACCGGCCAGCCGACATGTCGACGACATCGTCCTCCTGCTGGGAGTGGCTGACGTTGCTGCGACCAGGCGGTTCTACGTCGAGCGCGGCCTGCCCGTGGCCAAGAGCTTCGGCCGCAGGTACGTCGAGTTCGCCACCACGAACATCAGGCTGGCGCTCTACGGCCGCCGTGCCGCCGCCAAGGACGCAGGCGTTTCTCCCGACGGCAGCGGAGCACACCGGCTCGTCATCGGCGGCAGTGCCGGTACCTACGCCGACCCGGACGGTTTCGAGTGGGAAGCCGCCTCCGCCTCGTAGGAGCAGTAACGGCGAGGCCCAACGCGGCCGATCTTGATCGTACGGACAGCTGGCCTCGACCTGACCAGAGGGCTGTGCAGCCCGCGACAATATGGACATCACGTCATTAAGGATTTGGTATCCCATGAGCAGCAACGACAACAGCACCTACGAGGGTTTCACGGCAGATGAGCGTGCCGCGATGAAGGAGCACGCTCAAGCGCAGAAAAAGGCAGCGCGCCCCGGCTCGCGGGCGGACAAGGCGGCGGAGGCGGAACGGGACGTGCTCGCGAAGATCGCCGAGATGCAGGATTCGGACCGGGCCATGGCAGAGCGCATTCATGCCATCGTCAAAGCCAGCGCCCCGGCTCTCGCCGCTAAACTCTGGTACGGGATGCCCGCCTACGCACTCGACGGCAAGATCGTCTGCCACTTCCAGCCTGCGGCGAAATTCAAGACGCGCTACGCGACGTTCGGCTTCAGTGACCAGGCGAAGCTGGACGACGGCGCAATGTGGCCGGCCGCGTTCGCCCTGACCGAGGTGACCGATGAGGTAGAGGCGCGGATCGGCGCCCTCGTGCAGCAGGCGGTGAGCTGATGCCGAATCGGTGCGGGCAACCGCCAGCGCACACCGAAGTGGTGGCGGCGTCGACGGATTGACCCGATCACACCGATCGCCGCCCGTACGCGATCGGAATCACGGAGCACGTCGTGGCCGCAGATGCGGGACCTGACCCGCGTTGGTGGGGACGAGGGTCGGCACGATCTGGACCATGCTGGTCTTGCCGGCCATGTTCTGGCCGAGCAAAGAGAAGATGACGGCCTCAGGCATCTGCGGTCGATGTCGTTGAGCATCACCTGGCGGCCGGATGACCTGCGCAGGCCGTACACGGCTATCGCCGGGCAGGTCGGGTGTTCGCCGCCGGCCCTGTGGGGTCCGGCAAAGTCGTTCGACTGGACTGGTTCAACGATCGCGGGACTCGCTTCGACCTGTCAGCGGGGCAGCGCGATCGTGGTCGCCCGCAACATCGCCGCCCGGACACCCTGGGGATCGTCGCCCCGCGCATGGCTGGCCAAAGCGGCAGTACTGACCGCCCCGGTCAATGCTCCGATCACGGCGGCTGCGGCGACCTCGTCCAGTTCTGCCGGATATGCCCGGTGCAGCGCGTCGGCCAGTTCGACCTGCGCCCCGAGCAGACGGTGCAGCATCCGGGCCAGCAGGGTGGGTGTCGACATCACCAGTCGGGCGCGCAGTGCGGCAAGGCCGTTGGCGTGGTCGCCGCTGGTGGTGTTGTTGATCATCTGGGTCATGACGCGGGCCAGCACGTCCGCCATCGGCTCCTCGGGTTGCCGCTCGGCGATGGTGCGTAGCCCGAGGTCGATGCGCGTGCCGGCGTCGGCGAACAGCACATCGTCCTTGCTCGGGAAGTGCAGGAAGAAGGTCCGGGTGGTCACCTCGGCGGCCGCCGCGATCTGGGCGACGCTGGTCTGCTCGTAGCCCTGTTCGGTGAACAGTCGCACGGCTGCGGCGATCAACGCCTGCCTGGTGCGTTGCTTCTTCCGTTCGCGTAGTCCCGCGCCATCCGTCATCCCGCTAACTTACTACATCGCGTGTATCGCTACACTGGATGAATCAGTTCATCGGATGTAGTGACGGGAGTGGTCGACATGGGAAGCCTGACCGGGAGGGTCGCCCTCATCACCGGAGCCGGCCGGGGCATCGGCCGCCAGGAGGCACTGTTGTTCGCCGCCGAGGGCGCGCTCGTCGTGGTCAACGATCCTGGAGTGGCGCTGGACGGGACGGGCGATGATGAGAGCGTCGCCGCCGCCGTGGTCGCCGAGATCACCGCACACGGCGGGCAGGCGGTCGCCAACACCGACAGCGTGAGCGATTGGGACGGTGCTCGTCGGATGGTCGACACCGCCGTCGACACCTTCGGTGACCTGCACATCGTGGTCAACAACGCGGCGATCGAACGTAACCGTGCGGTCTACTTCATGACCGACGAGGATTTCGACGTCGTGGCGGATGTGAAGCTGAAGGGCACGTTCAACGTGACTGCGGCGGCGGCCCGGCATTGGCGGTCCCGCTATCAGGCCGGTGATCGAACCGATCGGGCGGTCGTCAACACCGCGTCGGGTTCTGGACTGCTCAACCCGCTGCCCGGCCAGTCCAACTATGCGGCCGCCAATGCTGGCGTGGCGGCCATGACCGTGGTGCACGCCCTGGAGTTGGGGCGTCTCGGTGTGCGGGCGAACTGCCTGGCACCGTCCATGATCCGTACCCGGATGACCCTGCCGGTGCCGGGTATGCAGGACGTCCCACCCGCCGGTGACTACGACCCGCGTTCGCCGGCCGTGATCGCGCCGGTCGCCGCCTACCTGGCCAGCGCCGGCTGCCCGCTCACCGGTCAGGTGCTCTCCGTGCGCGGTGGCTCTGTGATCATCAACAAGGGCTGGTCGCAGGGGCCTCGGGTGGACAAGGACGATGCCCTGTGGACCGTCGAGGAACTGGCCGCACGGATCGCGGAACTGCCTCGTGACGATCCGTTCGACGTGCTCGCGGAGGCGCTGGGTGGTGCGGTAGGCGCGGCCGATCACGCCAAGATGGCCGCCATGATCGAGGCCGGACTTGAGGAAAGCGAGCAGTACCGGAACATGGTCGACGACCGGGTGGCCGACACCAGCGCCCACTGACCGGCCAGGCACCACTGCCGCTGGGCGTGGCCGGTGCTGTGGATCCTGGCTGAGAGATGCCCGTAGCTCGCTGGTCACCACTGCGCACAACGCCGCGGGAATCGGACGTCTCATGTCGGTGGAGTGTCAGGCCGCAGGTGGCCGTCCCCCTTGAGCAGGCAGTCAAGGGGGACGGCAACGGCTCTCCAAGCGTCAGCACGCTCGGCGAACCCGCCTGGCTCAGCCCGGCGCGACGAGCTGCCGGCCCAGTGCCACGATCGGTTTGACGCTGGTGTGCAGCAGGAGCGACTGATCGATGCCCTGCTCACCCTGGCCCGCAGCCATGCCGGCATCGAGGTCCGCCATCCATTCGACCTCGGCGAAGTGATCACCGAGGTGGTCGGTGTCCGCCGGCCGCCGGACGTCACACTGCGTACGTCGGTTGCACCGTGCCCCGTGACCGGGCACCGCGCCCTCACCGAGCGGCTCGTCGTGAACCTCCTGAGCAACGCGATCCGGCACAACGTGCCCGGCGGCTGGGTCGAGGTGTCCTGTGGCTCGGGCATGTTGACCGTGACCAACACCGGCCCGACCGTGCCCGCGACCGAGATCGAGCGCCTCTTCCAGCCGTTCCAGCGACTGGGCGAGCACGGACAGGGCCGGGCCTGGGACTCGGTCTGTCGATCGCGCGGGCGATCGCCACCGCGCACGACGCGCCCGTCACGGCGACACCGAGACAGGACGGCGGCCTGACGATCACGGTCATGTTCGCCTGACCCGATCGCGCATCGGGCCACTTCGGTGTTCGCAAGACTTCGAGCCGGCCACCGCCGAGACGCATCGTGCCGAACAAGACCGGCGTTCTCCAACTCCCCGTGACGGCATCGCCTTTCCTGGCCGAACGGGCGCGAAGTGATTTGCGCTCGCACTCGGGCTTCCTCGACATCGTGGACGGGATGGGACAGCCCGGGAAGCCCAAGCGCACCGAAGGGGTTGTCGGGTACATCGTCAAGCCAGATGCTGCCGGCAAGGGGGTGGCAACCGAGGTGACTCGCGGCCTCCTGCGGGCCGCGTTCGACCACCTCGGGCTTCGGCGCGTCACGGCGGGTTGCAACGCCGACAATCCGGCGTCGGCGAGGGTGCTCGAGAAGGCTGGCATGAGACGTGAACAGCACGGTGTGGAGGACTCCTGGCATGCCGAACTCGGTTGGGTAGACGGCTATCAGTACGCGATCCTCGCGCGTGAATGGCAGCATGCGGTACGCGGCGGATCGCCGCAGCGTTCCTGACAGGCCGACCGGCCCGCACGACCGCACGCTGCGGACGACCGGAACGCCCGGATCTGCCGCACGGCGTGCCTTGGGGGCGTGGCCAGAGGTACCGACGCGAACCTCGACTACGGCCTGGCTGGCGCGCTGCTCATGGACCTGGCCCTGGCGGGCGGCGGCCTCGGCGCCGGCCGGCGCCCTGAACTGAGGCCGCGATCTTGGGTCAATGAAATAAGTGCCGAGATCAGTGCGCGCCCGGCGCTGGTAACGTGCGCTCGTTCACTCGAATCTGGAGCGCGCTGCCATGAAGTACACCGTCTCGATCGAGATCGCCCTGCCGCGGGAGAAGGTAGCCCAGTTGCTGGCCGACCCGGTACATCTGCCGAAGTGGCTGCGGGGCATGGTGCTGCACGAGCCGCTCAGTGGCGCACACGGGCAGGTCGGCACCACGTCGCGGGTCGTGATGCAGATGGGCAAGCAGAAGATCGAGTGCACCGAGACCATCACCCGCCGGGAACCGGTGGACCTGCACGGGATTCCGAGGGAGAGCGTCGTTCACTTCGATCGCGAGATCGTCGGCGAGGGCATGTGGAGCGCCGTGCGCGACCGACTGACCGAGGCCGGTCCGCAGACGACGCTCTGGCAGAGCGAGAGCGAGTACCGGTTCAATGGTCTGCTGATGCGGCTGGTGGGGCTCTTGATGCCCGGCACCTTTCGCAAGCAGTCGCAACAGCACATGCAGGACTTCAAAGCGTTCGCCGAGCACGGAGAAGACGTCCGCGACGCAAAGGCTTGATCAGCGGTCTTTCCGGCAGCGCCGGTTGGCCGACCGCCGGCCGGCCCAGCCGGTGTCCGGCGACAACACCCTTGGATCATGCGTACGACAGGGGCAGTAGGTCGTACCGGGTCGAGGCGGGGGATGGGTATCGATCCGTTGGTCAGCTAGGGTTGGGCCCACGATCACGGCCCGACGGAGTACGCGAAGCACGTTGTTGTTGGTCGCGGCCCTGCCCCGGGCGCGGTTTCGGCGGGCAGTGCGGGCTTGACGAGGAGGGCAGCGATGGAGCGGCCGGACTGGGCACCCGAAGGCATAGACCTCAGCAAGGCGAGCGTCGCGCGCGCCTACGACTACTGGTTGGGTGGCTCCCACAACTTCGCCATCGACCGTGAGTTTGCCCGGCAGGCCATCGCGGCAGTGCCGGACCTGCGACTGGTGGCGCGGGCGAACCGGGAGTTCCTGCACCGCGCCGTCCGCTTCATGATCGACATGGGGATTCGTCAGTTCCTGGACATCGGCTCGGGCATTCCGACCGTCGGTAACGTGCACGAGATCGCCCAGAAGGTCGTGCCGGACGCCCGGGTGGTCTATGTGGACATCGATTCGGTGGCGGTGGCACACAGCCAGCAGATCCTGTCCGGCAACAAGTTCGCCACCGCAATCCAGGAGGATCTGCGCCGGCCCGAAGTCATCCTCGACCATCCGGCGACCCGGGCCCTGCTGGACCTGGACCAACCGACGGGACTACTGCTGGCGTCGGTCGTGCACGCGATCCCCGACGAGGACGACCCGTACGGCATCCTGAACCGGCTGCGTGCGGCGCTCTGCCCGGGCAGCTACCTGGCCATCAGCCACGTCACGACCGACAGCCGCCCCGAGGAGCTGGGCGAGGGGGCGCGGTTGAGCGGTCGGACCACCACACCGGTCACGGCCCGTACCCGCGCGCAGGTCGAGCGGTTCTTCGACGGACTCGAACTGATCGAACCCGGCGTGGTGTGGTCACCCCTGTGGCGTCCGGACTCTCCCGAAGATGTCGGGGATCATCCAGAGCGGATGAGTTTTTACGTAGGAGTTGGGCGTACGGTGTGACCGGCCATCGCGATGCCGGTTCCCCCGAGGACCGGTACCGTCACGGCCTGGACACGTTCGCGCGGGCGTGGGCGAAGGCGTTGCACCGGGCGCATTACGTGCCGATCAGCGCCGCCGAGCGGTACCGGATCGTCAGGTCGCTGGCCGAACGGCTCGTCGGCGGCCTGTTCGCCGAGCCACCCGACCCCACCGCCGGGATCGGTGTCGGGAAGGATCTCGTCGCCGCCGGGTTCGCGTCTCCGGACGCGCTGGGTCGCACCATCGCGATCCTGAACACCCGGCTCGCGGCCGACCTCGGACTGCCCGCCGACGCCGCGATGCCCATCCGGCTGACCGCACTGTTGGAAGGACTGGCGGCCGGGTTCACGGCTGCAGTCCATGACCGCAGCCTGGACGCCCAGGATGCCGTCCGGCTGGCCGCGTTGGCCGCGCAGACCCGCGCCGAGCAGGCACTCCGAGCCAATGAGGCCCGCTTCCGGCATCTTGCCACCCACGACGCGTGGACCGACCTGCCCAACCGGACGCTGTTCGTAGAACGGCTGGACCGCGTCCTCGCCACCGGGCCGCCGTCGAGGCGGGTGGGCATGTGCTGCATCAACCTGGACGAGTTCGCCACGGTCAACGACATCCTCGGTCACGACGTGGGCGACCGGTTGCTGGCGGCGACCGCCGACCGGCTGCGGGCCCTCGCCGAACCGGCCGGCCATCTGGTCGCCCGCTTCGACAGCGACCAGTTCGCGATCCTGATCGAGGGCACCACCTGTGCCGAGGACGCCGTCAAGGTCGCCGACCAGGCGCTGAACGCACTGGCCGAGCCGTTCCACATCGACAACACCGAGATACCCGTCACCGCCAGTGCCGGAGTCGCGGAGCGGTCCGTCGGGTCCGGTGACACCGCCGAGCTGATCCGCGCCACACAGATCGCGCTGCACTGGGCGAAGGCCGACGGCAAGGCCAGGTGGGCGCTGTTCGCACACGAGCGTAGCGCCGCCGATGCCGAGCGCTACCGACTGTCCGCAGCCATGCCGGCGGCTCTGCGCCACGGTGAGTTCGCCCTCGCGTACCAGCCGCTGGTCGACCTGCGCGACGGTCACATTGCCGGCGTCGAGGCGCTGGCCCGCTGGCATCACCCGCGCCTCGGCGTGCTGGGCGCCGGGCAGTTCATCGAACTCGCGGAGCACACCGGCCTGATCGTGCCGCTCGGGCACCGACTGCTGGAGCAGGCCTGCCAGCAGGCGAGCACCTGGCAGCAGGACGGGTACGGGCTTTACGTCAACGTCAACATCGCCGTCCGGCAACTCCACCAGACCGGGCTGGTGGCATCCGTCGCGCAGATCCTCGACCGCACCGGCCTGGCGCCGTACCGGCTGCAACTGGAGGTCACCGAGCACGCGGTCATCGAACTGACGGACCCGATCCGGGCCACCCTGGCCGCTCTGGTCGAACTCGGTGTGCGGATCGTCATCGACGACTTCGGCACCGGGTACGCCAACCTGGCCAACCTGCGTACCCTGCCGTTGCGTGGGCTCAAGCTCGATGGCAGCTTCACCCGGCCCGCGCCACGGATCGGGAAACCGCCACCGCCGGCAGTGCGCCAGCCGGACGACACGGCTTTCCTGGCCACCGTCGTCGCCCTGGGCCACACGCTCGGGCTCACCGTCACCGCCGAAGGTATCGAGACCGCCAGCCAGGCCCGGCGCATGCGCGCCGCCGGCTGCGACACCGGCCAGGGCTGGTACTTCGGCCGGCCCGCATCGCCGGGCGAGATCACCCGACGCGTCGCCGACGAGCGACGCTGATCGCAGGTGGGCTGGCCGCCCGGGTGAAGGCTGTCCAGCACCAGTCGCCGTTGCCCTCACTTCGGTGAATGGCACGTTGCCGGCGCCCGGAGGCGCCGGCAACGCTTGTGTCAGGGGCGGGTCAGGCTCGTGGCGATACGGAGCCCGGTGAGTGTGTCGTTCATCCAGGGCAGCCGCTCGTGGTGAAGCCCGGCGGTTATCTGGTCCGCCCATTCCTCGTACCGCTGCAGCAGTGTCGCGGTGCGGGACCGTGCGCTGGTGACCAGGCAGTCGCCGAGCGGGTCACCGGGCAGGTTGGACGAGTCGACCGCAGGCTCGCAGGGCAGTTTGAGACTGACCTGGTTGCGTAGCGGGCGGCTGGGGTCGAGAGAACAGGGCGAGCTTCCACAGAACGCGTAGTTCTCGCCCGCCTTTCCATAGGCGTTGCCTATCTTGGCATCCGTCGGCATGTTCACCGGGATCTGGTACTGCCCGAACAGGTGCGCGGACAGCACGTCGTCCGAGTCCAGTGCGTTGGGCAGGCCCAGCCGGGTGTACGCCTGGAGCAGCCGCGCCGCCGTGTTCATCTTCTTCAGCGCGTTGGGCACCGGCCCGCTGACCTGGGTGGTCGAGTCCCGAACCCGGTCGTACATGGACTTCTGCCGGTCCTGGAGGAAACTGCGCAGGGTCGACGTCAGCGAGGCGTCCACCGCCGCGTTGTCCACCTGGGTCGCGGCCCACGAGAAGGTGGACTGCCCGGATGGCCACTTTTGGGCCAGGCCCTGCTCAGGCGGGGTTTCCCGGTCGCACATGAACGTCAGGCAGTCGACCTTGTAGAGCTCCTCCTCGGGCCAGGTGTAGTGGGTGGTCCGTGCGTTCTGCCAGGGCGCGGAGGAGTTCAGCCGGAACCTGCTGTGGATATCCAGCCGCAGGTTGCCCCAGAAGCGGATCATTCCGTGCTCGTAGCCGTCCGCGCGTACGAAGTACCAACTCGGCGTGTAGCAGTAACTGACCTCGGGCAGCTCCCGTACGCCGGCCGGCGGCTCGCCAAGACGCGGCGTGTAGGCGTACTGGAGCATCCGCACCACGTTCGACATGTTGCCGTAGCTCACGTTGCTGGGACGGTTGATCGGGCCGGCGGCGCCGCTACAGTGCGGCACCGTCGACTCGTCTGCCTTCGCCGGCGCCGGGGCGAGCGGCTTGTCCGTGTCCCAGAACAGGTCGTACGCCTTGGGGGTCTTGACCTGGATGCCGTTGGCGTCCGGCTCCCAACGGACCTGGATCTCGTTGGTTCGGAAGGCGGCCAGCGCGGTCGACAACTCGTTGGTGGCCGCGACGTAGTCGTTGGCCAGCCCCCTGATCAGGGCGTTGGCGTTGCCGTTGACCGGGCGACCGAAGCTGGCCGCGAGGTCCATGATGCGCGTGCCCTCCGCCTCGATCTGCCCCGGGCGGCCGGCACTGATCTGAGCGGCGTAGGTCGGGTTCTGCAGCAGCAGCATGGCGTACGACTGCGCCCCGAGGTTCCACACCGTCGGGTTGCCGACCGGCGTCGCTGGTTCGGCGATCGACGGGTCGCGCCAACTGGCTATCCGAGCCAGGTAGTTGATCGACCGGGCCTCGCCGAAGCTGTTGAGCACGTTGGTCGGGTCGAGCGCCGGGTTGTCGGCGTCGGTCTTGGGCACTACGAAGGAGGCGCCGCTGGCCAGCACCGTGGAGGTCAGATGGAACTCGTTCTCCGGCCCGAGGAACTCCCCGTACGTCGGAATCGGCTGGCCGAAGTTCTCCAGGTAGCCGATGTACCGGTTGATGTCGGCACGGGCGTCGTGCAGGACGGCGTCACCGATCGCGGCCAGCACGGTGGCGGCGACGTCCTCCAGGCGCAGGCCGAGCTGGGCGACCTGCTGCTGCACGAGGCTGATCTGCGCGGTGTTGCCGGCGATCGCCTCGTTCAGCCTGTCGAACTGGGACATCATGTTCGCGTACACCGTGTTGATCTGAGCCTCGACACGCGCGAAGCTGGCGCGCATCTCGTTGCCGAGAGCCCGTACCTCGTCGCGCAGCGCTTTGACCTGGGAAAGGATCTGCTGGTCCAGCGAGGGTCCGCTCTTGCCGAAGAGCCCGATGACCGACATCACGGCGCCGAAGATGTTGCCGGTCATCGCCAACGTGGCGGTGCTGAAGATCGCGTCCGCCAGGCCTCGGCCGGCGATCGCCGCCGCGTACTTGGAGATCGTGCTGACCGTGGTGAGGACCGCTTCGCCGATCACCTTGGCCTTCTTGCCGGCGTCGGGGTCGGCGAACCCGATGATGGTGGAGACCATGCCCAGCCCGGTCTTGATGTCGGAGATCTTCTGCTGCCGCTCCTTGTCCCGATCCTCGGCGGCCTTCTTGGCCGCCGCGGTGCAGGCGGCGCTCGGCGGCCCGTCCGGCGGGCACTTGGGATCGGTCTCGCCGATCTCCTGACGGATGGCCACGCTCATGTCGAGTAGCTGCGTGTGCAGGGATCCGACCTGCTGCTTGGCCGCGTCGACGTACGCCGCCGGGTCGCCCTGGAGCGCCAGGATCGCGTCGAGGTCCACAAGCGACAGTGCGGGGTCGTCCTTGAGGTCATCGTAGGTGCTGGTTACGTCCACCCCTGCCGGTGTACCGAGCACGGCGTTCCAGGCGGTGGCGAACGGCACGTTGGCTGCCGCCGTTTGGCGGACCGCGGACCACACCGCGGCGAGCGCGTCGTCACGGCCGCGTAGCCACTGGGCGGTGCGCAGCGCGCCGGACGCGAGCTCTTCGCGGGTGTCCCACGGCTCGACCGTCTTGCCGATCACGGCGCCGACCAGGCCGGTGATCTCCGGCGAGGTCCGGGTGTCGCCGCCGGGCACGCCGAGCAGGACGTCGACGGACTTGAGTACCAGGTCCTGCTCGGGTACCAGTGAATCGAACGCGGTCAGCGAGTTGTCGAGCAACTGCCTCCGCGCCGCGAGGTGGGTCTGTGCCTGCTGGGCCGTGGCGCCCGGGTGCAGGCGGTACCACTGGACGAACTCGGCCGACAGCACGGCGGTCTTGATCCGATCGGAACCCTGGAGATGATTCTCGGTGACCTGGCCGAAGGCTCGGTCGGTGAGCGCCGCTTGGGGTACGGGGACCGGACTGGCCGCCGCAGGTGTGCCGAACAGCACGCTTGCCGCTGTGACTGCGATCATGGTCGCGACGGCAGCCCCGCGTCTTGCCCGCGAGGAACGATCAATTGTCATAACGCCAAAGTATTCGGTAAATGTATAACGATGTTGAAACGATGTTGATCTACCATTACACCGTTTGGTGCAGGCGACGAATCTGTGGGTGCCGATTACTGCGGGTGAATGCGTGAGCTGCTACAGAGGTTGAAGCGCTGACGTTTGGTTGATGTGGCGGTGGTCGGTGGGGTGGGGATCCCGATCCGCACCCTCCCGGCGGCGTCGACCGACTTCGAGTTCCGCCCGCGAGGCAGACGGCCGCGCCGCGACCAGCTCGTGCAGCGGTGCCAGCCCTTCCCGGACCCTCGGCCAGCCGACCCCGTGCCAACCGTCGACCCTCCTGCTGCCTCTCTCCCGCCGTGCATGGGTAACAGCACCACGAAGTCTCGCTCGGCGACGCCTGCGGCCAGTAGTCGCTCGCGGGCCCGCCGGTACGCCTCCGCCGATCCTGGTCCGGCAGTCGGACTTCGCTCACGGAAGTAGAACTCTGCCGTTCACTTCGTTGCGATCCGGTCGAGGAGGAACAGCGCCGTGGCGTCGATGACCTCGTCGAAGTGCCCGCTGTTGCCGGGGTAGTGGAATCCGTGTTCGGCGTGTTCGTATTCGAGTAGCGTGCACTCGTTGCCGGAGCGCACCATCGCGTCCCGGAACTGCCGCACAGAGTCGATAGGCTCGACCTCGTCGTGGGTGCCGTGGTGGATCTGCATCGGCGGATTCCCCGGCCGCACGAACTCGATCAGCGAGTACTCGGTCAGTCTGCCCGCCGCGATACCGACCTGCTGTTCGAGGCGGCGCTGCACTTCCGGCTCGAAGGAGCGCAGATTCAATCCCGCAGGATTGAGGCCCACCACGGCGGCGATGCCGGGCTCCGGTGCCGTGGTGGACGCCTCCGGGGTCATCGCCGCAACAGTCGCGAGATGTGCACCGGCTGAGCTCCCACCCGAGGCCAGGTGCGGCGCTTCGAGCCCGCGCACCGCTGCCAGTCGGCCGAACTGCTCGACCGCACGCCGAACATCAGCAATACAGTCGTCGATGCTGGCAGCGCCACGACCGAGCAGCCGATACCCGGCTGACACCGCGAAGATTCCGCGCGACGCCAATTTCCGGCAATGCGGGGCGAGCCCGTCGGCCGATCCCTCGCGCAGGGCGCCGCCGTGGAACAGGACGATGCCGGCACGCGGCGGTGTGCCGTCGCCCGGCTCGAAGACCAGCAAGGGCAGCTCCCTGCCGTCGGCGGCCTGATAGAGCATCGAGGACTCTCGACAGGCCGGCACCATGAACGGCATTCGACCATTGACCACGTCCGTCTGCAAGAGAATTGGCAAGGTCGAACACCGGGACACGTCGCCATGCGTGGGTGCGAAGCGTGAGCGATAGTGGTGCCACCGGGCTCGGGCCTGGTGGCATCGGCGCCAGTCGGACCGGGCCAGATGGAACTCGAGGTCCAGGAGTCGGTGCAGTTCGCCGCATGGTCGCCGTGGTCAGCCGGCGCTGGATCTCGGGAACGGTCGGCGCGGTCATTCCGCAGTCGGCGGGCGGGGTCTGGACGGTTCGTACCTGAAGTCGATCGCGCTGCTGCAACGCAAGCTCGGTGACCCGTGGAAGGCGGGCGGCTACTGCCTTGGTCACCGGACCGTTGACGGGTTCCGCCGCACGCTCAGCACGGTCGCCGGGAACCGCAGGGTGGCCTGCTGGTCGGCGACGGTTTCGGCCCGGCGGATCCGGCTGACGGTGCCGTCGGCGTGCAGCAGCAGTTCCTGCGGGCGCAGCCGGCCGTTGTAGGTGAAGCCCATCGACCAGCCGTGGGCCCCGGTGTCGTGGACGATCATCAGGTCGCCGACGTCCGTACGGGGCAGTTCGCGCTGCACCGCGAGCTTGTCGTTGTTCTCGCAGAGCGACCCGACCACGTCCACCACCTCGGTGGGGCGGGACTGCCCGTCGAGCACGGTCACGTGGTGGTAGGCGTCGTACAGCGCGGGACGCATCAGCGCGCTCATCCCGGCGTCCACCCCGATCATCGTGCGCGCCTTGTGCATCCGGTTGATCACCCGGGTGACGAGTACGCCGTGCGGACCGGTGACCGCCCGTCCACTCTCCAGGTGCAGCCGGGGTCGCCGCTGTCCGGTGTGCCGTTCCCAGCGTTCGAGTTGCGCCGTGATCGTGGCGCCGAAGTCCTTCAGGTCGAACGGTGTCTCGCCGGGCCGGTACGGGATTCCGATGCCGCCGCCGAGGTTCACCGACGACACGGCGACGCCGGCCTCGTCCCGCAGCCGTACCGCGAGGTCGAGGAGGGTGCCGAGGGTCCGCGAGAACGGCTCGGCGTGCATCAGTTGCGAGCCGCGCATCAGGTGCAGACCGATGTCCTCGACCCCGGCGGCGGTCGCCGTCGTCACCGCGGGTACCAGGCGGTCGGCCGGGATGCCGAACTTGGCGGACTCGGTGTCGCCGAGCAGGCCGGCGTGCACGGTGCCGTCGGCTGCCGACGGGTGCAGCCGGAACGCCAGCCGGGCCGGGGGCGGACCGAGGGCGAGGAGCTGTCGCAGCACGGCCTCGTCGTCGATGGTGACCAGGGCACCGACGTGCAGGGCCTCGACCAGCTCGTCTCGGGGGGTGTTGTTGGAGGTGAAGCAGATGTCGGCGCCGGTCGCACCGGCGGCTGCCGCCGCGGCGAGTTCGGCCGGGGAGCTGGCGTCGAAGCCGAAGCCGTACCGGGCGACGACGGCGAGCACGGCCGGGTTCGGTAGCGCCTTGACGGCGAAGAACTCGCGGTACCCGGTGCCGGCGAAGGCGTCGTTGAACGCCGCGCAGGTCTCCTCGATGCCGCGCTCGTCGTAGATGTGGAAGGGGGTTCCGAAATGCTCGGCGACGTCCCGCGCGATCGGCTCGAACCGTGCGGCGAACGACGGACTCATCGGCATGGGGGTCTCCTGACGCTCGGATGCTCAGCCGGCGGTGTCGTGTGCCCGGAAGACGTCCTGGAGCGCGAGTGCGTCCGGGGTTTCCCCCGGTGCCAGGCGGTGGATGACGAGCAGGCAGGGCGCGCCGAACTCGCCACCGGGATGCTGCCGGGGGTAGGTGGCGGCCACGCACACCGACCATGCGGGCGCCTCGCCTCGGGGCAACTCGTCGCCGGTGAGGCTGTCGAAGACCCGGGTCCGGCCGGTCAGCAGGACACCGGCGCCGAGCTTGGCACCGGTCCGTACCCGGGCGCCCTCGACGAGGATGGCGCGGGAGCCCACGAACGCGTGGTCTTCCACGACGACCGGGACCGCGCCGGCGGGTTCGAGGACACCGCCGATCCCGACGCCGCCGGAGAGGTGGACGTCGCGGCCGATCTGTGCGCAGGAGCCGACGGTGGCCCAGGTGTCGACCATCGTCCGGGCGCCGACGTGGGCGCCGATGTTGACGAAACTCGGCATGAGTACCACCCCGGGCTCGAGGTGGCTGCCCCAGCGGGCGATCGCCCCGGGTACGACACGGACCCCGGGAAAGTCGCTCTTGAGGGGTAGGCGGTCGTGGTGGTGGAACGGACCCGCCTCCGTCGGCCGCAGGTCGAGGACCCGGAAGCAGAGGATGATCGCCCGTCGGGCGCGCTCGTCGGAGTGCACCGAGCCGGTGTCGGGGTCGAGGTGGAAGACCCGGGCCTCGCCACGGTCGAGGAGGTCGACGGCGGCGACCACGATCTCGCGCGCTTGGCCGTCGTCCGGGGTGAGGCTGTCGCGCCGCTCCCACAACTCGTCGATCTCGGCTGGTACGGGGCTGGTCAGGTCGGTCACCGGCGGCTCTTCTCCTGGTCGGCGGGAAAACGGGAACGGACGGGAGCGAGTCGTTCCCGGAGCAGGGCGGGGTCGA
This sequence comes from Plantactinospora endophytica, assembly GCF_016862915.1. GTDB lineage: Bacteria > Actinomycetota > Actinomycetes > Mycobacteriales > Micromonosporaceae > Plantactinospora > Plantactinospora endophytica. The sequence goes on from NZ_BONW01000013.1 coordinate 203,507, forward strand.
CGACCGCGGCCAGCCGTACGTGGTCGGCACCGGTGGGTCCGTAGACGTCGCCGGGAGTCGTCACGATTGCGTACTCGGCGGCGAGGCGGTCGGCCCACTGTCGACCGGATCCTTCGGGCGCCCGGGCCCAGACGAACATGCCGCCCTCGGGTGGTCGGCACTCGACGCCGATGTCCCGCAGCAGCGTGACCAGCCCGTGCACCCGGTGCTGGTGGCGCTCCCGCTGCACGTCGGCGTGGGCGTCGTCGGCCAGCAGGTCGGCCGCGACCCGCTGAGCCGGCCCGGGTGAAATCAGACCCACCTCCCGGCGCCACCCGACCACCGTGCGGACCAGTTCGGGGTCGCCGGCGAGGAGCCCGACCCGCAGGCCGGGGACGTGCGAACGCTTCGACAGACTGTGTACGGCGAGCACACCGGCGATCCCGGTGGCGAGTACGGTCCGGGGCGGACCGGCCCAGCACAGTTCCGCGTACGCCTCGTCGCTGACCACCGGGACGTCGTGCCGCCGTCCCCACTCGGCGATCACCGGCAGCGGCTCCGACAGGCCGGTCGGGTTGCCCGGACTGGTGACGAACAGGCACACCGCCCGCTCGGCGACCTCGGTCGGCAGGGCCGCGACGTCCATCCGCCCCTGCTCGTCGGTCGGCACCCGCCACACCCGCAGCCCGGCGAACTCCGCGCCCGCACGGTAGGGCGGGTAACTCAGCGCCGGTACGAGCACGGTGTCCCGGTGTCCTGTGGTGCGGTGGCGCAGCAGCGCCGGCAGCGTCGCCACGCACTCCTTGGCGCCGACGCAGGGCGCCACCGCGTCGACGGGCACCGCGACACCGAACCGGCGGGCGAGGTAGTCGCGGCCGGCGGCCCGGAATCGCGGCGATCCTGCGGTGGCCGGATAGTTCGTCAGATCCGACGGTTCCGGCCCGGCCATCGCCAGTGCGGGCGGCGAATCGGGCGGTATCCCGAGGGAGAGGTCGAGTACCGGATGCCCCGACGCAGCCGCGAGGGCCAGCGCCCCGGCACGGCTCCACGGACCCGGGGCCGGGTCGCTCACCGGGCCCGGGCCACGGCGACCGAGCGGATCCGCTCACCGGAGATGGGACGGTGGTAGCGGTAGGTCAGGCCGGTGGCCGAGGCGAAGCCCGCCGCGTACGCCGCGTCCACCAGGTAGTCCACGGACAGCCAGTGGAACCCGTTGACGCCCGGGGCGGGACAGGCTGCCGCGTCGGACGGCGGGCCGTCGTTGGAGACGACCAGCGTGCCGGGCCGTTCCGCACGGTCGAGCCAGTCGTGTACCCGGGCCAGCACGGGTCCGACCGCACCCGACGCGTGCAGGTGGCCCAGGACCCCGTCCAGGTAGACGACGGCGAAGTCGTCCTCGGGAGCCCACCGGGTCAGGTCGGCGCAGACCGCCGGCACGCCCTTCGCGGTGGCGAGTTCGACCGCCCTGGGCAGCGCGTCGACGGCGAGTACCCGGTGGCCGGCGGCGACCAGGTCCGCCTCCACGGCCGCGTTGCCGCTGCCGAGGCTGAGTACGCCGGCCGGGTCGCCGTCGAGCGCGTCGACGAGGAGCTGTCCGATCCACCGCCGGTACTCGGGGGACCACGTCGCCGGGGTGACCGAGTCGCCGTACGCCTCGCCGCGCTCCCAGACGTCGAAGATGCTCTTCCGGTCGTCGAGTTCGCGCATGTAGAAGGTGACGAGATCGTCGAGTTGGTGATTGCCGGTGGTGGCGTTCATCGTGGGTCCTCCTGGAGTTCGTCATGGGCTTCTCGCCCGCCGAGAAGCACGACGTGGCTCCCGGGTCCGAGTGGTTCGCGGGCGGCGTGCGCGAGCAGGCCCGCGAGCGCGACCGCACCGCCCGGTGTGGGGTACAGGTGGTGGTCGGCCAGGACGGTTGCCGCCTTGACCATCGCGTCGTCGTCGACGCCGTGGACCTGGCCGCCCACCTCGCGCAGCACGGCCATCGCCTCCGGGCCGTGCAGCGAGTGCCAGCTCGCCAGCGGCATGTTGACGGCGGTCGTCACCAGCCGGTGCGGGATGAGCGGGGTGTATTCGCCGGGCCAACTGGTGCCGACCGGGTTGTTGTCGAGGCAGGTGACGCCGTGCAGGACGGTCGGCCAGCCGAGGGCCCGTGCCCGGCGGCCGATGCCGGCCAGGGTGGTGCCGTTGCCGACCGGGACCCACAACGTCGCCGGAGGCCGGTCCAACTCGTGGTGCAGTGCCTCGACGACGTCGCCGGCACCGGAGAGCACCGCAGCGGCGAAGGGGCCGTCGACGTTGCCGTCGGCGGCACCGAGTCGCGCCGCGTACCGGGGAGTCTGGTCGTGGACCTCCTCGTAGGTGCCCTCGACGATCACCGTCCGCGCGCCCAGCCGGCGGATGTCCGCGCCGCCGTCGTTGCCGACCGAGGGCATCAGCACCGTGCATTCGAGGCCGCTGGCCCGGGCCGCCACCGCCATCGCCCGGCCGTAGTTGCCGCAACTGGTGATCACGACGTGGTCGTATCCGAGGGCACGGGCGTGGGCGGCCACGGCCTGCGCGGACGGCTGCTTGTGGCTGCCCGAGGCGTACCGGCTCTCGTCGCGGGCCAGCACCCGCGCGCCGGGCAGCAGCGCGGAGATGTCGACGGTCGCGGCGGATGTTCGCGGGCTAGACACGGGCGGCCAACTGCTCGTCCGCGAGGCGCTGCATCTCGTCCCGGTCACCGAGCCGGGCCGGCGGCAGGGCGTCGGGCAGGTCGTCCTCGAGGTTGCGCAGCACCGGGTTGCGCCACCCCCGGTACGCCCATGCCAACTGGGCGAGTCCGCTGAGCACCACCAGGAACGCGAGGCCCCGGCCGGGTCCGGTGCCGAGTACCGCCCCCACCGACGAGGCGAGTGCCCCGCCCGGTTCGAGCAACGGGCGTATCCAGGTGTCGGCCAGCGGGGCGACGACGAGGTAGCCGAGCGGCGTGGCCAGCATCATGACCGACAGGAAGAGCGCCAGGACCCGGCCCTGCAACTCGAAACCGACCTTGGTCTGGATCATGGCGATGAAGTGGGCCTCGGCCACCGCGACCCCGAGGGCCAGACCGAACATGCCGACCGTCGCGCACCACGCCGTGGGAACCAGACCCGCCAGCGCCATCGCCAGGCTCGCGGCGGCCATGGCGAGCAGCACGCCGTCCATCCGACGCCTGGTGCCGCCCCAGAGACCCATCACGAGCGCGCCGACCAGCCCGCCGACGCCACCCGCGCCGAGCGCGAACCCGGCCGCCGCGGGCGAGTGCTTGATCAGCAGCATCGGGGTGACCACCGCGAAGCCGAGGGCGAACAGTAGCTGGTCGACGGTGAAGAACCACATCGCGGCCCGGAGGCCGGGGCGGCGGACGATGTAGGCCCAACCCCGGGAGATCTCGGTACGGAAGTTCTCCTCACGGCGGCGGAAGGCGAGGTCCGGGATCCTCGCCCACAGCAGTGTGGCGACTCCGACCAGGAACGTCGCGAGGTCCACCAGGAGTACCCCCGTGACGTCGACCAGCGCGTACAGGGCCGCACCGAGCAGCGGGCCGAAGACCGCGCTGATGCCCACACCGAGCTGGCTGATCCCGTTCGCGTGCCCGAGGTAGCGCTTCGGCACCATCTGCGCGACGGCGGCGAGGTACGCCGGACGTTGGAACGCCCCGGCCACCGACGTGATCGTGACGGCGAGGAAGACGTGCCAGAGCGCCAGGCCGTCGAGCAGGACGAGCAGCGCCACCCCGGCCACGGCGAGGGCGGAGCCGACGTCACTGGCGATCATCACCCGGCGGCGGTCCCAGCGGTCGGCGACGGCCCCGCCGACCGGTCCGATCAGGACACCGGGGAGCACCGCGATGGCGCTCAGCACCGCGAACGCACCCACCGAGCCGGTGTGGGCGAACACCCAGATCGACAGTACGAACGAGCTCAGGCCGCTGCCGATCATCGACACCAGTTGGCCGGCGGTGACCAGGGCGAACAGTCCGAGGCGTGGTTCCGGTCCGGGGAGCGGTGCCGCCGCTGGCGAGGAACGGGGCCGGTCCGGCGCTGCCAGACCGGTCAGCGCACCGGCGAGTTCCTCGGCGTGGGTGCCGACGAAGAAGTGCCCGGCGTCGGGCAGCACGGCCTGGTCGACGTCGGACGCGACGTGGGTCCACTCGCGTACCCGCTCGGCGTGGTGCTCGGTGACCCGGTCCCGGCTTCCGACGATGCTGCGTACCGGCGCGCGCAGCGGCGTCACCGTCCGCGCCCGGTAGAGGTCGGTGAAGTAACGTTCGGCGTCCCGCGCGTCGTGCCGTACGTTGCGCAGCGCGAACTCGACGTCCTCCGGGTCGGTGAGGTCGGTGAAACCGCCCCGGCCGCGCAGGTAGGCGATCAGCTCACGGTTGGAGGTGAACCGGTCGGTCGGCACCAGCCGGTAGATCCGGTCGAGCAACCGGCCGGGGAGCCGGGCGGTCGGGAAGCCGGCACCGAGCCCCACCCCGACCAGATCCAGGCCCCGCTCCTCGGCCTGACGCGCGATCTCCACGGTGACGGCGACGCCGAGGCAGTGCCCGTAGAGCAGCACCGGTCCGCGCAGTCCGGCCATCTCGTCCACGACCCGGGAGGCGACCTCCTCGGCGGGTCGCAGCGGCTCGTCCGGCCGGGTGGGGTCGTGTCCGGGCAGCTCGACGGCGTGCAGCGCCCAGGTCTCGGGGAGGGCGAGCGCGAGCGGGCGGTACGCGATCGCGTTCCCTCCCGAGTAGGGGACCGCGACGACCGTGACGCCGCCGGCGTCGACGTCGGCGTCGTCCGGGGTGAGCCGGTGCAGCAGACCGGCGCCGCGTGGGGCCCGTGCGTCGAGTACCTCGGCCAGCGCGCGTACGGTCGGGTTCTGGTAGAGCTCGATCAGGGTCACCTCGGCGTCGAGGCGCCGCACGACGCGCAGGGCGGCGAACGAGTCTCCGCCGAGGGCGAAGAAGTCGTCGTCGGGCTCCAGCGCGGCCGGCTCGCCCAGGTCGAGGACGTCGACCCAGGCCCGGGCCACCCGCAGCTCGACGCTGCTCAGCGGTGTCCGGTCGGTCGGGCGGCCGGTGGCCAGGCGGTCGGTCGGCGTGGGGAGGGCGCGGCGGTCGAGTTTGCCGTTCGGCGTCGTGGGCAACGACGCGAGGAGGGTGATCTGGGCCGGGACCAGGTGCCGGGGCAGCCGGGTGGCGAGCGTCGCCCGGATCTGCTCCGCCGACCAGCTCTGCCCCGGGTCGCGGAGCACGACGTGGCCGACGAGCTGATCGATCCCGCGTGCCGTGGTGTGCACCGAGGCAGCCGCCGCCTGTACCCCGGGCAGGGCGGTGAGGGCGGCCTCGACCTCGCCCAGTTCGATCCGATGTCCGTTGATCTTGACTTGGTCGTCGAGGCGGCCCAGGAAGTCCACCACGCCGTCGCGGCGCCGCCGGGCGCTGTCACCGGTGCGGTAGAGCTTGCCGCCCGGGCGGGTCGGGTCCGGAAGAAACCGTTGGGCGGTCAGCTCGGGCCTTCGGTGGTAGCCGTCGGCGACCCCGAAACCGCCCAGGTAGAGTTCCCCGACCACGCCGTGCGGTACGGGTGCGCCGTGGCGGTCGAGGACGTGCATCCGATGGCCGGGAAACGGGCGCCCGATCGGCAGCGGCGCGTCGTCGGGCAGGTCGTCGACCTCACCCTCGAAGACCGTGTTGTCGACGGTGACCTCGGTGACGCCGTAGGCGTTGGCGACGCGGGCATGTTCGCCGACGATCCGTCGGGCCAGCCTGTACTCCCCGACGTGCCACTTCTCCCCGCCACCGATCAGTACCCGCATCGACGGCAGTCCGCGACCGGTCGCGTCGAGGTGGTCCAGCAGCCGGCGCAGCACCGCCGGTACCAGCTCGAAGAACGCCACCTGCTCGTCCCGGATCAGGTCGGCGAGGCTCTCCGGGCGCAGCAGCACCTCCCGGGGTGCCACCACCAGCCGGCCACCGGTGCACAGGCCGCGCAGGGTCTCCGCGACGAACATGTCGAAGGAGAAGCTGGCCACCTGGAGATAGCTCCACTCCGGACTCAACCGGTAGGTGTGCTGCCAGCCGGCGACCATGGCGACCAGACGGTCATGGGTGATGACAACGCCCTTGGGCCTACCGGTCGAGCCGGAGGTGTAGATCATGTATGCCGGTGAGCCGGGCGCCACCCGGGGCAGCGGCGGCACGTCGAGGTCGTCGTCGGGGAGCCGGTCGAGGCGGACGACCTCGACGCCGTCGGCCGGCTCGGGGACCGTGACGTCGCTGCGGGTCAGCAGCATGCCCGCCGCGCTGTCCGCGAGCATCATCGCCAGCCGGTCGCTTGGATAGCCGGGGTCGAGCGGCAGGTACGCGGCGCCCGTCTTGAGCACCGCCCACATGGCGACGAAGAGGTCGCGGTCGCGCTCCAGGCAGATGCCGACCAGGACTCCCGGCCCGGCCCCGAGCCCGACCAGCCGGTGGGCGAGCCGGGTCGCGGCGGTGTCGAGTTCGCCGTAGCTGACGGTGGTGCCGTCGACGAGCAGCGCGGGGGAGTGTGGAGCTTTCCGCGCCCACCGCTCGACGAACTCGTGCACCCCGTGCAGCGGCGGGACCTCGATGTCGGCCAGGTCGGTGCCCTGGTGCCCCTCCAGGATGTCGTTCCGCTCGGCGTCCGACAGCATGTCCAGCCGGCTGATCGGCAGCTCCGGGTTCCGGCAGCCGGCGTCGAGCAGCGCGACCAGGTGGTCACCGATCGCCTCGACGGTCCGCCCGTCGAACAGCTCGGTGGCGTAGTCCAACGTCAGCACCGTACGGCCGTCTACAGTGTCGATCGCCACCGCGAGGTCCAGCATGGCGGCGGCGGGCGGCTCGTCACCGGCGTACCGGATGCCACCGGTCGTCGGCTCCGGCAGGTTGTGCACGCTCAACGAGACGGTGCTGACCCGATTCCGGCCCCGCCCCACCGGCAGGTCCGCCGCGCCGACGATGGCCGGGGTGGGCAGGTACTGGTGAGCGAGGTCCTCGACGACCGAGGTGGCGAGCCGGTTCACCAGTTGGGTGATGCTGGGATCGTCGCGGAGGTCGCCGCGGAAGGGCAGCACGTTGACGACCGGGCCGACGAGGTCGACGGTCTCGGGGTCGGTGCCACGGCGGGCCGTCGGGGCGAGCACCGTGACGTCGGTGATCCCGGTGTACCGGTGCACCAGGGCCTGCACGGCGGCCAGCGCCACGACGAACAGACTCGTGTGGTGCCTTCGTGCCTGCTCGTGCCAGCGACGGACCTGGTCATGGTCGAGGGTACGGGCGATCCGCTGGACGGCGAAGGTCCGCTGTGCGGGCCGTGGCCGGTCGGTGGGCAGGGCCCAGGTCGTGTCGAGCCCGGCGAGTCGGCGGCGCCAGTAGCCGACCAGCTCGGCGCTCCGGGTGGCTGCGGCGTCCCGGCCGACCAGCCTGGCCAGGGCCGTCGCCGCCCGGCCGCCGACCTCGGCGTCGTCGCCTTCGGTGGGCCCGGCCTGGCCGAGCAACCGGCCGAGGTCGTCACCGAACACCGCCGCCGACCAGCCGTCGAAGCCGATGTGGTGTACGACGAGCAGCAGCTCGTCTCCGGCCGTGCGACGCACCAGCAGCGCCCGCACCGGCAGCGTCCCGGACAGGTCGAACGGGACGCGGGTGGCCGCCTGCCGGGCCTGCCGCGCCTGCCGGTCCGCCTCGTCGGGTGGCGCGTCCCGCAGGTCGAGCGTGTCGAGCACGACGGTGTCGTCGTCGGCGACGACCCGGCACGGACGGTCGTCGACGAACCGGATCTGTTGCCGCAACGCGGGGTGCCGCCGGGCCAGCCGGCGCAGGACGTGGCGCAGCCGGTCGGGTTCGACCTGGAGCGGCAGGCGGTACCGGATACCGAGCGTGTGTACCGGCAGTTCCACCAGGTGTTCGGTGACGACGAAGTCACGTTGTAGCGGTGTCAGCTCGCCGTTGTCCTGGACGGCCGCGTCGGCCGGCGGTGCCGACCCGGCGTCGACGGGCGTACCCGAGGCGCGGACCGTTGCCACCAGGTCGCCGAACCGGGGCCGGGCGAGTACCTGGGACAGGGCGATCTCCAGGTGGTGTTCCCGGTATAGCCGGGTGACCAGCCGGATCGCCGCGAGCGAATCGCCGCCCTGCTCGAAGAAGTGGTCGTCGTCGGTGACACTGTCGACGCCGAGCAGCTCCGACCAGATCCGCCGTACCGAGGACGGGGCACCGGAGACGTCGTCGTCGCTGGTCGCCCGCTGCTCCGCGTCTGCTGCCGCACCGGCCTTGGCGCGCAGGTCGGCACCGGCCGCGACGAGCGCGGCACGATCGATCTTGCCGGAAACCGTTCTCGGGAAGCGCGGGTGCGTGGTGATCGAGTGCGGGCGCAGGAAGACCGGCAACTCCTGCGCGACGTACTCCCGTACCACCGCCGGATCGGCCGGCCGGTCGTCCCCGCCGGCGGCGAGCAGGTGTGCTCGCAGGATCGGTCGACCGTTCAGTTCGTCGACCTCGACGGCCGCCTCCAGCACCCCCGGCGCGCGGGCCAGTACCGCCTCCACCTCGGCCGGCTCGACCCGGAAGCCACGGAGTTTGACCTGGCGGTCGAGCCGGCCGAGGTACTCCAACTCGCCGTCCGGACGTCGGCGCACACGGTCGCCGCTGCGGTACTCCCGACCTCGACCGCCGTCGTCGACGAACCGGCGACCGGTCAGTTCGGCGTCACCGAGGTAGCCGGTGGCGACGCCGTCACCGCCGATCCACAGTTCGCCGATCCCGTCCTCGACCTCGGCACCGGTCTCGATGTCGAGCACCCGGCAGGTGACGCCCGGCAGTGGCCGCCCGATCGGGACCGGATCGTCGCCGGTCCAGGTGGACAGTTCGGCGGTGGTCGCCACGACGGTGGTCTCGGTGGGGCCGTAACTGTTGACCAGCCGTACCCCGGCCGGCGCGTGCCGCTGCCAACGGCGGACCGCTTCCGCGCGCACGGCCTCCCCACCGATCACCACCGTCCGCAGCTGCGCGGGCAGGGTCGCCTCGCCCCGATCCAACGACACCAGCAACTCGAGCCAGTACGCGGTCGGTAGTCCCAGGACCGTGATTCCCCAGCCAGCACAGGTTTGCAGGAAGAGGTCCGCCCGCCCGATCATCCGTTCGTCGCGCACGACCACGGTCGCCCCGGTGCACAGCGGCAGGAAGATCTCCTCGATCGAGGCGTCGAAGCTCAACGAGGCGAACTGCAACATCCGGTCACCCGACCCGAGCCGGTAGACGCCGGACGCCCGCCGGCAGTAGTGCGCCAGTGCGCGCAGCGGCACCACGACGGGCTTCGGCTGACCGGTGGAACCCGAGGTGACGATCACATAGGCGGGATCGTCCGCCCGGCAGGAATCCCGCTGGTCGGAGTGCTCCGCCGCCAGCAATGCCTGGAACGTCGACCGGGGCACGCTGCCGGGTTGGTCCGTCGGCGCGTCCACCAGTTCCAGGACCGGCGCCACCTGCTCCAGGATCCGGGTACGCCGGGCCGCCGGGTGCGCGCTGTCGAGTGGCAGCCAGGCGGCCCCGACGCGCAGGATGCCGAGGATCGCGGTGATCGCCGCCGCACCACGCGGCAGACCGAGCGCAACGATGTCACCGCGCCGGACACCCCGCGCCCGCAGGCCGGCGCCCACCCGGGTCGCCCGCTCCAACAGGGCGGCGTAGGTCAGCGACTCGTCCCCGTCCACAACGGCCACCACGTCCGGGAAACGCGCTGCGACCTGCTCGACCAGTCCGTACACGTCCGCGACGTCGTCGGGCGTGTCACACCGCGCGGTCCTCGACGAGGACCGTACGGGCACGCTGACGGGTTGGCGCGCAGGGCTGCGCAGGTCTGGCGTACTCGGCATGGCTTGCAGCGAAGATGATCAGCACGAATGACGGGTGGCCGATCAGGTAACACTTCTGCAAGGGACCCTAAAGGTTTGAAGGATGCAATTATTCACATAAGTCAACCGCCGTGGTTGGGCTCGGGCGGAGTACCACGTTCGTGGTATGTCGGTTCGAGGCTGGTTGCGTACCGTGACGTGATGCGGTTCTGGGTGGCGGATGTCGGGCTGGCGGTGTTCGCCTTCACGGCTGCGGCGGCACGGGTGGCGGTCGCCCCGGACCTGCCCGGCGACCGGGCTCCGGACGCTCTCGCGTACACGATCGTCGCCGGCATGGCGGTGGCGCTGCTGTTGCGGCGGCGCCTGCCGGCGGTGGTGCTGGCTGTCGTGGTGGTCCTGTTCCTCGGCTACCACATGCTCCGGTACCCCGGTGGCGCTCCCGCCGTCCCGGTGTGGATCGCCCTCTACTCGGTCGCCGTCGCACCGCGCCGCCGTATCGGGCTGACGGTGGCCGCCCTGTTCATCGTCGTGGACGCGCAGAGCCGGATGGCTGTGGCCGGGCTGGGTCCGCTGGACGCGGAGCTCGACGGCTCGACGGTGGTCTTCGTCGCGGCGCTGCTCCTCGGCGAGGTGGTGCGGGCCCGCCGGGAGCATTCGCGCCTGCTTGCCGCGCAGCGGGATCGGGTCGTTGCGCAACGCCTCATGGAGGACAGGATCCGGATCGCCCGCGAGCTGCACGACGTCAGCGCACACACGCTCGCGGTGGTCGCGGTGCAGGCCGGGGTGGCCGCCGACGTGCTGGACGACGACCCCGGTCAGGCCAGGACGGCGTTGGCGGCGGTGCGCCAGGCGGCGCGGGAGGCGATGACGGAGTTACGGGCCGCGGTCGGCGTGCTGCGCGACGGCCAGCGGCCGGACGAACCGGAGCAGCCCGCACCAACGCTGCGCCGGTTGCCGGAACTCGCCGCGACCACCGGCGCCACCCTGGTCGAGGAGGGGGTACGGCGTCCGCTGCCCCGCGCGGTCGAGGCGACGGCGTACCGGATGGTGCAGGAGGCGGTGGCGAACGCGGTGCGGCACTCCGGCGCGCGCCGCATCGAGATCCAGGTCCACTACGCCGTCGACGGGTTGTCGCTGGCGGTGCGCGACGACGGGTGTGGCGGCGGCGGCCCGCCGGGCAACGGACTGCGCGGCATGACGGAGCGTGCCACCGGCCTGGGCGGCTGGGTGCGAGCCGGGCCGGCCCGTCAGGGTGGCTTCGAGGTACGGGGATGGTTGCCGGGATGACGGTACGGGTGCTGCTGGCCGAGGACGAGACCCTGGTACGCGCCGGCTTCCGGGTCCTGTTGGAGCGGACGCCGGGCATCGAGGTGGTCGCGGAGGCCGCCGACGGCGACGAGGCGATCGCGCTGACCCGCAGGCACCGGCCCGACGTGGTGCTGATGGACATCCGGATGCCGGGCACCGACGGGCTCACCGCGACCCGCCGAATCCTCGGCGACGACCGGCTGCGCGGCGTCAGGGTGGTGGTGCTGACGACGTTCGACCTGGACGAGTACGTCTACGCCGCGTTGCGGGCCGGGGCCAGCGGTTTCCTGCTGAAGGATCTCAGCCCGGAGGAGCTGCGCCATGCGGTCCGGGTGGTGGCCGCTGGAGACGCCCTGCTGGCGCCTGCGGTCACCCGGCGGCTGATCGGCGCGTTCGCCGTGTCCGCGGCGGAGCCGCACCCGGGCATCGGGACGCTGACCGCCCGGGAGCGGGAGGTGGTCACGTTGGTGGCGGACGGCCGGTCCACACCTGAGATAGCCGATCGGCTCGGGATGAGCCCGGCCACCGCGAAGACGCACACCAACCGGGCGATGGCCAAGCTCGGCGCCCGGGACCGGGCCCAGCTTGTCGTCTTCGCCTACCGCAGCGGGCTCGCGGGCGTACCGCGGCTGCGGTAGCGACGCTGCCACGCTCACCGGATTCCCCAGGCGCCGGGCGACCATAGCGTCAGCTACATGATGTTCCTCATCCTCGGTCCGGCGCTCAACCTGGCCGCCGGCTTCTTCTGGCTCGACGACACTCAGGGCGCCACCAGTGGCGCCCTGACGGCCCTGGGGATCGCATGCTGGCTGATCGGCCTTCTCGCACTCAACGAACAGCTACGGCCCCGCGCTCCGCGCTACGCCGCGATCGCCCTGCCGCTGACCGTGTTCGGCGCGACCGGCGGTCTGGCGTTCTCGATCCAGTCCATCCACGAAGAGATGTTCGGCATCTCGCACGCTACGGCCGTCGAGCGTCTCAACGAGTTCCCGCTCGCCGCGAACGCCCTCTACTGGACCTGCGGCCCGCTCTTCCCCCTGGTGTTGGTGGCGCTCGGAGTGACGCTGCTCCGCTTGCGGGCGGCCCCCGTGGCGATCGGCGTCCTCGTCGTCCTGGGCGGTCTTGCGTTCCCGGTCAGCCGGATCACCCGGGAGGCGTCGATCGCACACGTGGCCGACCTGCTCCTGCTGCTGCCCTTCCTCTACCTGGGCATCCGATCCCTGCGCCAGACAGTGCACCAGCCGGCGCAGGCGGCAGCCACCCTCAAGTGAGGCATCGTTTCATCCCGCCGCGCACCGTGCCGGTAGCCGGTAGGTGGGATCGATGTTCGTTGCCACGATCGGTTCTGTTTCGTCGCGGGTCAGCCGGTGGTCGGTTGTTGGCGGTTGCGGCGTAGGTGTGACAGGTCGGGGTGGTGGCCGGCGCCGGGGTGGCTGTGGGGATCGGTGTGGATGGTGGCGGCGGTGAGTCGAGGAACGGCGTGGGTGAGCTGGTGTTCGGCGTCGGCGGCGATCTCGTGGGCGGCGAGCAGGCTCAATCGGGCGTCGACGACGAGGTCGGCTTCGGCGTGTAGCCGGTGGCCGATCCATCGCAGTCGTACCGCGGTCACGTCCCGGACACCGTCCACGGCGCGCAGCGCTGCCTCGGCCCGGTCGACGATGGCGGGGTCGACGGCGTCCATCAACCGTCGGTACACCTCGCGGGCGGCGTCCTTGAGGACGAAGGTGATCGCGACGGCGATGGCGAGGCCGACGACGGGGTCGGCCCATCCCCAGCCGATCCAGGCACCGCCGGCGGCGGCGACGACGGCGAGGGAGGTGTAGCCGTCGGTACGGGCGTGCAGGCCGTCGGCGACCAGGGCTGCGGAGCCGATCCGGCGTCCGACCCGGATGCGGTACCGGGCGACGAGTTCGTTGCCGGCGAAGCCGACGATCCCGGCGGCGAACACCCACGGCAGATGGGTGACCTCGACGGGGTTGAGCAGACGGGTGACGGCGGTCCAGCCGGCGGCGACCGCCGAGCCGGCGATCACCACGACGATGACGATGCCGGCCAGGTCCTCGGCCCGGCCGAAGCCGTAGGTGTAGGCACGGGTCGCCGCCCGGCGGCCGAGCAGGAACGCGATTCCGAGCGGTACGGCCGTGAGCGCGTCGGCGACGTTGTGCAGCGTGTCCCCGAGCAGGGCCACCGAGCCGGAGTACACGACGATGACCGCCTGTGCGGCGGCGGTGATCCCGAGGCCGACAAGGGAGATCCACAGCGCCCGCAGCCCTTCGCGGGACGATTCCAGCGCCGGGTCGACCTTCGCCTGTGAGTCGTGCGAGTGCGGTACGAGTACGTGTCGCAGCTTGTGCCACCACGAGCCGTGGCCCTGCTGGTGATCATGGACATGGCCGTGCTCCTCATGGCCATGATCATGGTCGTGTGCCTCGTCGTGGCCGTGACGCGGATCGCCATGGTCGTGGCTGTTGTCGTGCTGCTGGTCACGCACAGGCTTGGCTCCCTCGGGACGGCGCGGCTCGGGCGTTCCCGACCGAATCCGTCTCGGATAATATGTGCTCATGTATGCACGCGACAACGTTGTAGGTGCCGGTGAGCTGCAACAACGCCTACCTGCCGACAACGAGGTGGTGGCGGCCACCGACATGCTGCGGATGCTTGCCGACGGCACCCGGCTGCGATTGATGTGGCTGCTCAGCGACGGTGAGCACGACGTGACGTCGCTGGTCGCGGCGGTGGGGGCCGCCCGGCCTGCCGTGTCGCAGCACCTGGCCAAACTGCGCTTGGCGGGACTGGTCACCATCCGCCGCGACGGCCGCCGTGCCCTTTACGCCGCCCGCGGCGGCCACGTACGACGACTGGTGACCGAGGTCATGCACGCCGCCGCGCACAGCGTCACCGGCGAACCCGAGCACGACTGAGACGAAGTGGTGCCGGGTGGTTCTACTCCTCGTCCGTCTCCGCTTCTTCCTCGTCGCCGTCGAAGATGTCGTCGGCGACCATGCCGGCCGCGAACCCGAGCGCGGCCCCGCCGGCCGCCCCGGCGAGTACGCCGCCCATGCCCGGCCCCCTGTCGTGGTGCTCCTCGTGGTGCCCGTGCCCGCCGTACCCGTGCCCGTAGGCGGGGGCGTGGCTGTCGTAGCCGTGGCCGTAACCCGGCGGTGGGTATCCGGCGGCGGAGCTGTGGCCGCCCAGGCTGCCCCGGTAGGCGTGGTGTTGTTCGAGAGCCTCGCGTAGCCAGCCGTCGACGACGCCGGCCCAGTCGGTCCGGTCGGCCTCGCCGTGCTCGATCCGGTAGCGGCCGTACGAGTCCTGGCCGCCGGTGAACAGGCCGGCCCGCTTGTCGAACTCCAGCACCACCTGTACGCCGTGCGGGTCGGTGACGAAGCTCAGCTCGACCTCGTTGATCCCGTGCGCGTACTGCGGTGCGGCGAAGAACTCGATCTCCTGGTAGAACGGCAGGCTCTGGTGCAGGCCGTAGATGTGCCCGCGTTCCAGGTCGGCGCCCTTGAACCGGAAGCCCAGCGCGCCGAACGCCTCGAGGATGCGTTCCTGGACCGGCAGTGGATAGACGTGGACCAGGTCGAGGTCGCCCTTGTCGAGGGTGCCCCGGATCGACACCTCGGTGCGCAGCCCCATCGTCATGCCGTGCAGCCGCTGCCCGGACAGGTCGGTGACCGGGGTCTCCCACGGCATACCGATCTGGAACGGCAGTGACAGTTCCTGCCCCTCGCGCAGGTGCAGCCCGGCGGAGACGTCGGCCCGGTGGAACTCGACGAACGCGTCGTACTCCTCGTCGGCGCCGTCGACCTCGATCCGGGTGACCAGACTGACCGAGATGCGCTCGATCTCCACGTCGTGGCCGCCGCCGGTGAGGTTCACCTGCCCGGGCAGGGCGAGGCCGGGGCGGGTGTTCGGATTCGGCAGGACGGTGTCGACGGCAGGTGCGCCGACACCGAAGGCACCCAACATCTTCTTGAAGACCACGCACATCTCCCTGCGAGAAGGTAGAACAATCTCGGACGCCATCTCCACGTGGACGTCATGATCGGGGTCGTCCACACTGGATCCGGTTGGCCGGGGACGTTAGCAATGGCCCCTGGGAGATTGCTGAACGCTTCGTATCGGCTACGCGAAGCTATTGCGTGAATGCGATTCATTCTGATCGACAGGTGCGGTGAAAATTGCGGTTGGGGCGATCTCGTCTCGGGCGGTAGCCGCCTCGACGCCACCCACGGGGACGCGTGCCGGCGGTTAGCCGCTCTGCCGCCGTCCGACGGGGGGCGTCACCTCGGAGCGACCGGCGCTCCGGCCGTCACAAGGACGGTCGGATGGTCCGATGTGCATGGCGTGTGAGAGGTCAGCGACGATGTGACGCGGCTGCATTCCAGGCAGCCAGCGCCCGGCGAACCAGGTCAGCGTTGTCGACTACCGGTTCGTCAGCCGGGCCGACGACGGTGTCCTCCAGCCCGATGCGCGTGGGCAACCCCAACCGGCCTGCGTGCACAACCAGCGGCCAGCACGTCGCCTCCTCTCCGTGCAACAGGCGCGGTGCGGTGATCCCGAAATCGTCGAGGCTCGTGAGGATCGCGTCGGCTGTGGCAACGGCTGTCTCGGCCGTACCGTCGACGACCTCTACCAGGATGCGGGTCCAGGACACCCGGCTGGCGGCCAGCCGCTGCGCGTCGGCGGTCGACCACACCCCGGCCTCTACTCCGATGCCAGCCCGCCGCAACACCTCGACCAGGTCGGCGAAGCCGGGCTCGCCGACGTTGACCGAGGCGAAGTCGGGCCGTGCCGCCGACGGCAGGTCGGCCCAGCTGTCCACCAGCGCGAGCCGCCGTCCGACGTCGCCGTCGCTGATCCACAATCCGGTCGTCACCCCTACCGGCACGCCCGGACAAGCCGAACGAACCGCGCTGACGGCTGCCCCCACATCACCGAAATGCAGCGACTGCGCGCCGCCGCGCTCGCGCGGATGCAAGTGCAACGCCTCCGCACCGGCGGCCACCGCAGCGGCCGCTTCCACGGCCAGTTCCTCGGGCGTGACCGGTACCGCCGGATGTTCGTCACGGCGTCGACCGCCGTTGAGGCACGCCTTGATCCGTTCGATCTGCGACTGCACGAAGCTTCCCTCCGCCGGTGGCCACCACCCTAGCGAAACGCACCCACAGACCGTCGAAACGACCATCACCGCCCCTTCACCCGCCCCGCACTCGTCAATCACGCGGTCTGCCTATGAGGGTTCAGGGTCGTCGTCCTGGTCGTTGGGGTGGGCTTATGGGAGAAAGTGCTGTCGATGCCGTCGGCAGTGGGATGGCGGTACCGGCTACGGGAGTCGGGACAGGAATTCTTCGATCGCCGTGCCGACGTCGCCGAGGGCCTGGGCGTAGGCGCGGAGCGGTCCGGGTGGCCGCAGGCTGTGGTCGCCGTCGGTGATGGTGACGACGTTCTTGCTCGTTGCCGCGGCGATGTCAGGCAGCCAGCTCGGGTCGCGGGTTCCTCCGACAAGAAGTGTGGGCGCCGGGTTTCGTCCGATCGCCTCGGCGATGACGTCGATGTGCAGGAGCGGCGTCAGCCAGATCGCTGGGAGTTGCTGTTCGGCCGCGAGCATGGCGGCATAGGTACCGAGCGACTTTGCGATGATCACCGGCTGGGCGTCGGGCGCCGCGCCGGCCAGCCGGTGTAGCGCCGCAGAGACGTGCGCCCGGACGAATGGTTCCGGCCCGATGTCCAGCAGGCCGTCCGGAACGGTCCAATTCACCGTCTCTACCGGTACGGCACGGTCGGAAAGTGCCTCGCTGGCAAGGTCGAGCAGCGGTGCCTGCGGACCGTAATCGAGTCCGGGAACGATGACTCCAGCTGTCATCCGACGACTGTAGCGATCGAAACGCGCCCTCCACCCTCATGCCGGAACCGTTGCGCGCCGACCAGCCGGAATCGGAACCGACATGCTTCGTCGCGGGCCGTCCGGGTCGGTCGACGTACGGGATTGCCGCCGACAGGTGTCGCTGGTCCGTGCCGGACGTCCGCTGTCGCTCGGCGAGCGGCTTGCCCGAGCCGCCGCTACACCACGGCGACCGGGTAACCGATGCCGGCGATGTCGTCCCTGAGGTCGGCGAAGCTGAGCTGAGGATTGAGGGCCCGCACCACGGTGTCGGTGAGTGGCCGGTGAGCAACGACGTGCTCGACCGCCGCCCGGTCCACCTCGATCTCGTAGTAGTCGCCGGCGAACTCGACGAACCGGTCGACGATGTCGTCGAGCAGGATCTCGAGCATGCCGGACCCGTCCGGCCCGGTGGTGTCGTACGGCCCGAGCGGTGGTGGGAAGGTGATGCCCTCGCCGGCGTGCCAGCGGTCGTCACCGACCAACCGCCACAGCACCGCGGTGGCGATGAACTGCCCGGACTCGTCGCAGAACGCCGGTTCCTCCACCTGCGGACGCAACACCACCGGGATGCCGTCGAGCAGCCCCGGCCACAACTCCCGGTCCGGATCCCGGTAGGGCGACATCGCCGACTCATGATCGAAGACCCGGATGAACGCGCCGTCGGCGGTGAACACGACGGCCCACTCGTCGCCGCTGCCATTGCTCATCAGCGCCGCCTCCTCCGTACCCCACGCGGAGGTATAGGCGTAGTAGGCGGCCCCACCGTCGACGACGCGTTCAAGCACAGCCAATGCCATGCAGCGCTGCCGCAACCGGCCGATGGAAGGCAGCCCGGCGGCGATGTCGTACGCGGTCATCGGGTGACCCTACTGGCGGCAGGCGACGGCTGGATCACCCACCCGACCCGGCGTTGGCAGCACTACCGGGCGTTCCACAGGGCAGGGTCGTCGTAGTGGTTCCAATCCAGGTGTAGGGCCGCGAGTGGCACCACAACCGTCGTGACGGACGTCAGGTCGGTGCGGACACGAGTGTGTCCACGACCGGGCGTCTTGTGGCAACCATTGCGGGGAGGGCGGTGAGCGCGGCGACAGCGAGCAGGACTCCGAGCGCGGTGGCGAGCAGCCAGGAACCGGGCGGGTACTGGATCTCGGTACGGCTGACGAGCGTAAGGAGCCCGAGGCCGGCCGGGATCCCCGCTACGACGCCGGGTATGGCGGGCAGCAGTTGCGCTACCGCCAGGCCCACGCCGGCCTGCGCGGGCGTGGCGCCGAGCGTCCGCGCGACGGCCAGCGGCTGCCGGGCGTCGAGGACCGCGGTCCAGGTGCTCACGACGGCGTTGATGAGCGCAAGGAGGCACAGCACGACGATGACGACGGGCAGGGCCTGGTCCATTCGCTCGGTGCGGGGGTTGGCGAGTTCCGTGTAGCCGAGGTCGAAGTGCTCCACCCGGGTGTTGATTACGAGTACGGCGACGAGCGCAGTCGTGGTGATCAGGGTGTTCACGGTGACCAGCCGGGCGCGGCGCGGTCGGCGGGCGTTGATGCGTACCCCGATCAGCAGGGCGATGGGCAGCCGCCGCGACAGCCAGATGCGCCACCGTCGGCGCCGGGGCGGCGTCGCGGCGTCGGCGAGCGCGTGGACGGTGCTGGTGGCGGCGGCGCGTACCACCGGTACCAGGGTGGCCGCCACGGCGATCGTGAGGGCGAGGGCCGTCACGGCGATCACCGTGCGCAGCGCGGGTGGCTGGGCGTTGACGGTGCCGATGAGTCCGGCGCTGGGGCGGATCAGCACAGGTGCGGCGAACCAGCCGCCGGCCAGGCCGGTGGCGGCGGCGGCAAGCCCGATCACGAGGTACTCGGTGAAGTGGACGGCGGCGATCATGGCCGGTCCGGCGCCGACGGCCTTGAGCAGCCCCACCCGGCGACGCTGGCCGACGATCCGGCCCGTGACGATGCCGGCGACCCCGGCCAGCGCAAGGCCGCTGAGCAGCCAACTGCCAACGAGCAGCGCCACCTGCGCGTCGCCGTACAGCAGGCTGTTGAGGCGGTCGATGGCTTGCCAGGTGGTGAGTTGGTCGCCGACGGGGTACGTGGTGCTGGCCGCCGGGTCGGTGAGTCTGAGGTTGAGGGTGTACGACAGCGGCTGGTTGCTCGCGAGCGTGGCGATGTCGCGGTGGTCGACCCAGACCAGGCCGCCGCGCTCGACCAGGGCGCTGCCCGGGTAGTGCCACCCGGCATACGGATACGTCGCTCTCGCGGCGGTGACCGCGGTCCCGACCACGCGCAGCGGATGGCCGTCGACGTCGACCGTGTCGCCCACGCGAACGCCGACGGCGTCGGCGAAGGCACGCTCGACGACCACGCCACCGGGGCGTACCCAGGTGCCGTCGGTCACGGCGGGCCGGTCGATCGATGCCGGTGCGGCCTCCCGGCCCTGGACGACGGCGTGCGCGGATATGCCGCCGGCCGTCATCGTCAGGTAGGCGATCGGAAAGGGTCCACTGTGGTCGGTCACGCCAGCCCGGGTGGTCAGCGGTGCGAGCTCGTCCAACGCGGCCTGACCGGTGGCCCGGGGTGTCACGATCACGTCCGGGCCGGCGGTGGCGGCCCGAGTCTGCTGGTACGGCCGCTCGGCGACTTCGTTGAGGGTGAGGCCGAGGGTCAGGGTGGCCGTGGCGGCGGTGATGGCGACCAGGAGCAGGACGGTTTCGGTCCGGCGGCGGCGCAGGTCCCGCATCAACAGCCGGCAGACGAGCAGCAGGCGCCCGGACATGTCACCGCCACCCGCCGTAGACGGTGCCGGTAGTGGTGCTGGCGAACCGGTTGTCGTCGGCGAACGCCCCGTCACGCATGGAGATCACCCGGTCGGCGACCGCGGCGATGCGGGCGTCGTGGGTGACCACCACGAGAGTCTGTCCCGCGGCGTGCAGCTCCTCGAACAACCGGAGTACCTCCACGGTGGCGGCGCTGTCCAGGTTGCCGGTGGGTTCGTCGGCCAGCACGACCAGCGGCTCGTTGCTGAGCGCACGGGCGATGGCGACCCGCTGGCGCTGCCCACCGGACAGCGCCGAGGGCAGGTGCGCGGCGCGGTCGGCCAGCCCGACCCGGTCCAGCAGGTACAGCGCCCGCTTGCGGGCCCGCCCCGGTGACCGACCGGCCAGCAGTGCGGCCAGCTCGACGTTCTCCACCGCGGTGAGCTCGTCCATCAGGTGGAACGACTGGAAGACGAACCCGACGTCGTCGCGCCGCAGCCGCGCGAGGGCCCGTTCGCTCATCGTGTCGATCCGGCGCTCGGCCAGCCACACCTGCCCGCCGGTCGGGCGCTGCAGCCCGCCGACCAGGTGCAGCAGGGTGGACTTGCCGCAGCCGCTCGGGCCCATGATCGCCAATGTCTGTCCAGCGGGCACGTCCAGGTCGACCTCGTCGACCGCCCGTACCAGCGTGTTGTGCGAACCGTACCGTTTGGTCAGCCCACGCGCCCGCAACGCCGTCGAACCGGTCATACCTCCGCCTTCCGCCCAGTCCGATCACGCTCGGTCCACATGCGCTCGCACACCTCCAGCCACTCCAGATCGGCCCGCAGCCGCAGCACGACGCCCTCCAACAGCACACCGACGACCGGATCCACCGATCGGTCCAGCGCCGCGCGCTGGGTGTCGCGCAGCCGGCGCAGCACCTCGCGCCGCTGCGCGTCGACCAGTGCCACCGGATCAGCCAGCCGACCGGCCGCGGCGGCCACCAGCTTCAGGTGAAACTCCGTGAGGTCCGGCTTCGGCCAGCTCACCTCGGCCAGCCAGCCCGCGACCCGCTGTTGTCCGGCCGGGGTCAGCGCGTAGACCCGGCGGTCAGGCCGGTCCGGCAGGCCATCGGCCCGCTCCGAGGTGACCAGTCCGGTCCTGCCCAGCCGGGCCAGCGCCACGTAGATCTGCCCGGCGTTCATCGCCTCGCCCAGCGGCCCGAGCGCGTCACGCATCCGGCCACGCAACTCGTACCCATGCGCCGGCTCCTTCGCCAGCATGGCCAGCACCACGTCCTGCACCCGGGCACACCTCTTCCTTCCGACCGGACCGCTAATAGATAGCCGGTAGCTATGGCACTGTCAACTCCGCCGACGGGTGTACGGACGTAGCCGCCTACCAACCTGAGTGGGTGTTCTGCGCGGTGCCAGGACGCCTGGCCCGCTGACGCCCCGTCCACACGTCGACAGTTCGGAACGTCGACCACCGGGCGGCACTGCCGGCGAGCAGCGGTTGGTGCCCGCGCGCGGTGTGGGTGGTCGGCGACGGGCTATCCGACGTGTACCAGTGGCCGGCGGTCGGGGTCGGGCTCGGCTTGGCGTAGTACCTCGCGGGTCAGGGGTGCGATCTCGCCGTCGCCGAGGAAGAGGTATCGCAGCAGGTACGTCACCGGGTTGCCCTCGGTCCAGGCGAAGTAGATGTGGGGGAGTCGGCCGGTGGTGTCGCGTAGGTGCAGGAGGAAGCCGGCGAGGGTGTTCGCGATGCTGGCGCCCTCGACCCGCAGGATGCGGTAGCCGAACCGTTCTTCGCCGGTCACGACCAGGTCGGATTCGAACTCGGACGGATCCCGCACGGTCACTTCCAGGAACAGGACCGGTTCACCGGCGGGGATGTGGTTGTGCTGGCGCTGTTCGGCCTCCTTTTCGCGGTACTCGGTCTCGTCGCGCTCGTGAGGTTCGTTCGCGATGAGATGTAGCTCGCCGCCATGCGTGATCACGTCGGCGGTGAACTGTCGGGCGAGGGCGTCGAGGCGTACGTCGGTGACGCGTAGCTCGGTGGCCCGCAGCGCCCGGGACAGGATCGAGGTGACGATGATCGCCACGATGAACAGGATCGCGATCCGTACGCCGTCGGGTCGTTCGATGATGTTGGCGACTGTCGTGTACCCGAGTACCACGGTGATGGCCCCGAACCCGAGTACCGACCTGGTCTGGTGGCGGCGGCGGGCGGAGAGGGTGACGGCGAGGGCGGCCGAGGTGATCAGGACGAGGACGCCGGTGGCGTAGGCGCCGCCCTGCGCGGTGACGTCGGCCCGGAATACCAGGGTGATCAGGAACGCCGCCAGGGTGAACACGATGACGAGGGGGCGGAGCGCCCGGGTCCAGTCGGGTGCCATGCCGTAGCGGGGCAGGTAGCGCGGGACGAGGTTGAGCAGGCCGGCCATGGCCGACGCGCCGGCGAACCACAGGATCAGCACGGTGCTGATGTCGTACACGGTGCCGAAGAGGTTGCCCAGGTGGGCGTGGGCGAGAAAGGCCAGGGCCCGGCCGTTGGCCTGCCCGCCCGCCTCGAACTCTTCGTGGGGGATGAGCACGGTGGTCACGAAGCTACTGGTGATCAGGAAAACGCTCATGATCAACGCGGCGGTGACGAGTAGCCGCCGGGCGCCGCGGACGCGTCCTTCGGGTCGGGCGGGATCGTCGGCTGCCCGTCCCCGGATCAGCGGCATGACCGCCACTCCGGTTTCGAAGCCGGACAGGCCCAGCGCGAGTCGGGGGAAGACCAACAGCGCCACCACGAGGATCCCGAACGGATCCGGGTGTTCACTGACGAGCAGGTTCCGCCAGTCTGCGACCAGGTGCGGCCGGCTCCACAGATGTCCGAGGGTTGCCACGATCACGATCGCGTTGAGGATCAGGTAGGCCGCGACCAGGACGACCGCGATGCCGATCGCCTCCTTGAACCCCTTGAGGAACACCGCGCCCAGCGCGGCGATCAGCACCAGCGTCACGCCGACCTGCGCGTCCGCCATCGGGGCGGGTAGGTAGGGGTTTTCGAGGATGTGGGCGGTCGCGTCGGCGGCGGACAGGGTGATGGTGATCATGAAGTCGGTGGCGGCGAAGCCGAGCAGCGCCAGTACCAGCAGCTTGCCTCGCCAGCGGGGCAGGAGGTGTTCCAGCATCGCGATCGACCCCTGTCCGTGCGGGCTCTCCCGGGCCACCCGGCGGTACACGGGCAGGGCGCCGAACAGGGTCAGCGCCACCAGGACCAGCGTGGCGACCGGCGAGACGGCGCCGGCGGCGAGTGCGGCGATGCCGGGTTGGTATCCCAGGGTCGAGAAGTAATCCAGGCCGGTCAGGCACATCACCCGCCACCACGCCCGCTGGTGGGGAGTTTCCGGCGCCGTGTAGGGGCCCCGGACCCGGCCCGGTCGCATCCCCTGCAACAGCCAGCCGCGCAGCCCGGCACCCCTGGGCGCGATCCACCCCCGCACCATTCCCTGACAGCCCCCGTCCCCGGCCTGGTCGTACTGCCGACGCGCAGACATCGTGGCGCAGAACCGCCGGACTTCGCCGGGAATCGAGTAAAGCGCCGTCGACGCCGCCGCTCATGATCACTTCGAGTGCGGCGCGCTCTGATTGATGGCCCACGAACGAGGCTGGGCGGCCGGCCCGCCTTACCGGCGCACAGTTGACCGGTTCGGATGTCGAGGTCCTCGACGACCGGCTCGTCGTCGATGGTCCGCAACGCGACCTGTCCGGCTCCAGTATTCGCTGTTGCTAAGTACCGGTAGTCAGTGATACTTTCTACCGGTAGTCAGCGATACCGAGTAGCTCGGAGAAGGTGTCCATGGGCAAGCAGATGACCGAGATGCTCAAGGGAACCCTGGAGGGCATCGTCCTGGCGATCCTGGCCTTGCGGCCGGCGTACGGCTACGAGATCACGGCGTGGCTGCGGGGGCAGGGCTTCTCCGACATCGCCGAGGGCACGATCTACGCCCTGCTGGTCAGGGTCGAGCAGAAGCGACTCGTCGACGTGGAGAAGGTCCCGTCCGAGAAGGGGCCACCACGCAAGGTGTACTCCCTCAACGCGCAGGGCCGGGAGTACCTCGAAGAGTTCTGGAGGACCTGGGGCTTCCTCGCAGAACGACTGGAACAGCTACACGAAGGAGGCAGCTAGTCATGTCGGACGCGGAGAAGGGCGGCTTTCTCGCGAAGGTCATCGGCCCCAAGCGCCGATGGTGGGCGTACAAGGCGCGGGTGAAAGAACTTCCGCCGAACTATCGGGCGGCGGTCGAGGCGATCGAGCGGTACCTGATGCATTTCGGGCCGGTGACCGGCGACAGCGCGGCCGCGCTGTTCGAGGATGTCGCCGACCTGTTCGAGCGGGCTGCGGCGGACGGGACCCCGATCCGCGAGATCGTCGGGGAGGACCCGGTGGAGTTCGTGGAGGAGTTGGTCCGCAACTACCGGAAGGGCGGATACGTCGACCGGGAGCGGGCGCGGCTGACGCAGGCGATCGAGAGCATCGAGCGGGCGGAGGAGCACAGGTGACGACCAGGCAGGTTCCGGGGCCCGCGATCCAGGTGCGGGGTCTGGAGAAGTCGTACAAGCAGTTGCGGGTGCTGCGTGGCGTGGACTTCGAGGTGGCGCGGGGCAGCATCTTCGCGCTGCTCGGCTCGAACGGGGCCGGCAAGACCACGGTGGTGAAGATCCTGTCCACGCTGCTCAGGGCGGACGCCGGTACGGCCGGGGTGAACGGTTTCGACGTCGCCGCCCAGGCGGCGAGGGTGCGGGAGTCGATCAGCCTCACCGGGCAGTTCGCCGCCGTCGACGAGGTCCTCTCCGGGCGGGAGAACCTCGTCCTGGTCGCCCGGCTGCGGCACCTGAAGAACCCGGGCGTCGTCGCGGACGACCTGCTCGCCCGGTTCTCGCTGACCGACGCGGGCGGGCGGAAGGTGTCGACGTACTCGGGCGGCATGCGCCGCCGGCTCGACATCGCGATGAGCCTCATCGGCAACCCGCCGGTGATCTTCCTGGACGAGCCGACGACCGGGCTCGACCCGCAGGCCCGGATCGAGGTGTGGCAGGCCGTCAAGGAACTCGCCGCGCAGGGTACGACGGTGCTGCTCACCACGCAGTACCTGGACGAGGCCGAACAGCTCGCCGACCGGATCGCGATCCTGCACGAGGGTCGGATCATCGTGAACGGCACCCTCACCGAACTCAAGCAACTCCTCCCGCCCGCGAAGGTCGAGTACGTCGAGAAGCAGCCGACCCTCGAAGACGTCTTCTTCGCCATCGTCGGCGCGGACGGCAAGGGTGACGCCGACGGCGCCAGCGGCACCACCAAGGACCGCAACGTCGGCGCGGACAAGTGAAGGAACGACGATGAACAGGCACTTCCTCGGCGACACCGCCGTCCTGCTCGGCCGATCCCTGACCCACATCACCCGCAGCGTCGACACCATCATCACCACCGCGATCACACCGATCGCCATGATGCTGCTCTTCGTCTACGTCCTCGGCGGCGCGATCGACACCGGCACCGACTCGTACGTCAACTACCTGCTGCCCGGCATCCTTCTGATCACTATCGCCTCCGGCATCGCGTACACCGCGTTCCGGCTCTTCCTGGACATGAAGAGCGGCATCTTCGAACGATTCCAGTCCATGCCGATCGCCCGGTCGTCCGTACTGTGGGCACACGTACTGACCTCGCTGGTGGCCAACCTGATCTCACTCGTGGTCGTCGTCGGCGTCGCGCTGCTGATGGGCTTCCGCACGAGCGCGGGAGTCCTCGCCTGGCTCGCGGTCGCCGGCATCCTGAGCCTGTTCACCCTCGCCCTGACCTGGCTCGCCGTCATCCCCGGCCTCACCGCGAAGTCCGTCGACGGCGCCAGCGGTTTCTCCTACCCGCTCATCTTCCTGCCGTTCATCAGCTCCGCCTTCGTACCCACCGACACCATGCCCGGCCCGGTACGCGCCTTCGCCGAACACCAGCCCGTGACGGCCATCGTCAACGCCATCCGCGACCTGTTCACCCGACAACCGGTGGACAGCGACATCTGGACCGCCCTCGCCTGGTGCCTCGGCATCCTCGTCGTCACCTACCTCTCCGCCATGGCCATCTACCGCCGCAAAATCAGCTGACGGCACCCGGACGTCGGAGTACGTCTCGGCACGGATCGACAAGCTCGAAGGAGGGCGGGAGATGAACTTCTGGGAGACCATCACAGGTAGCGATCTCACCAGGGAATGGAAGACCTTCGAAGCCAGGGCGGCGGCGCTGCCGGCCGACTACCAGACGGCGTGGGGACAAATCGTCACTCATCTTTTCCCCTACGCGAACTTCACCGGCCGCAACCTGATGCCGATCCTCGACGGTGCTCTGGGGCTGCTCGAAGAGACGGCGTCCGAGGGGCAGCACATCGACGAGGTGCTGGGTGACGACATCGCGGGCTTCTGCGCGGCGCTGGCCGGCGGCCAGGGAGTTCGGACCTATCGCGACCGGTGGCGCGAGCAGTTGAACCGGAATGTTGCCAGGAAACTGGGCCGGCTAGGAGGCTGACGTGGGCATCCAGGACATGATCGAGGGCAAGAAGCAGTGGCGGGCGCACATGGCCCGGGTCAAGGCACTCCCACGGGACTACCAGATCGTCTACAAGGAGATACAGCGGTACTACTTCAAGATCGGGCCGGTCGGACTGGCTGACGGCACGCTGCTTTCGGGCCTCCTCGACTTCTTCGAGGAGGGCGTCGCGGCCGGCAAGGGAGTCCTGGAGCTCATCGGCGACGACGTCGCGGCCTTCTGTGACGAGCTGGTGAAAGACTCCCGCACCTACGCGGACATCTACCAGGAATCCGTCAGCGGCGAACCCGGCACGACCGAGAAGTAGCACCCGTCGACCCGACGCACGGTGCGGGTTGCCTTGACCAGACCGGCATGCCGGAATTGACCCTGGCGTGATCGTGGCGGCGGACCGGTTGGTCCGCTGCCACCCGAGTTTCTGCCGTCCGCCGCCGCCCGGAGCGACCCGCCGCAGGTGGCCAGGCAGGGCCGCCGGACGTCGCCGCCCGGCGAACGCGGCGATACCGCCGGACGTGGCCGCTTCCGTCCACAGGCGGTTCCGGCCACCTCGGAAACCTTCTCCATCCGTCGGACCGCGACGAAGATTGGTTCCAGACGAAAGACGAAGCCCTCGGGCTAACCGGAATCGTCTCCTGGAAAAAACCACGTTGTCGCTCCCGTCAGATTGGACGAAGGTCATGCGGATCCGGGTCGGAATCATCGGTATTGCTCTCGCGATCCTCGGCGCTGTCACGCCACTGCTGGTGAATTCCGCGGTGAACGGTCCGGCCGCCGTGACCGAGCAGGCGGGCGGCGTCGTGCACACCGACAGTCTCATCTGGGATTAGCCCGGCCATGCAGTTGACGCTGATAACGCTCTCGTCCGAAGCCGGAACGACGTTCGACGGCGGTGCCGCACGTCTCGTCGACACGCTGTGGGCAGCAGCCCGTGCCGAGGACCGAGTGGAACACATTTCGGTACGAGCCGTACGGGGCAGGGTTGATATCGGCGTCTTCAGCGTGTCGATGGATCA
Organism: Plantactinospora endophytica; assembly: GCF_016862915.1. Lineage (GTDB taxonomy): Bacteria > Actinomycetota > Actinomycetes > Mycobacteriales > Micromonosporaceae > Plantactinospora > Plantactinospora endophytica. Next base: position 230,910 of record NZ_BONW01000013.1, read on the forward strand.
GACAGTGGCTCGTACGGTCGCCCGTGAGCTGGTCGAACGGGCGCTCGTGATGTCACCACAACTGCGGCAATGGAGCGTGGCCGGGACCGTACCTGGGCTGGCTGGCACCTGAGCGGCACCGGGTCACACGTCCGCATCACCCGCCACATTCCGTCGAAAGGGCGAAACAGGTGTCGACAACCTATCCGATGCAACCCGTAGCCACGCCCGGGGTGGGCCGGCGCGACGAACGCGGGCGACGCGACGACGGTGAACGTGCACGACATGGCGGCGATGCCGCACGTCTCGTCGAGATCGCGGTCAGTGGAAGCCGCCCGGCACTGTTCTGGGCGCACGGCATCAGCGGGAGTACCAGCCACTACCGTCCCCTCGCCCGACTGCTGGCGGCGCGTCGGGACGTGTACGGGCTCGAGAACCGCACAGCCGCCCCGTCGTACCGGTTGGCGGAGTCGGCCCGCCGGTTCGCAGCGGCGATCAACGAGTGCCGGCCGGACGGACCGTGCGAGATCCTCGGCTACTCGATCGGTGGTCTGGTGGCCCTGGAAACCGCTCGTCAACTGACCATGGCCGGCCGCGAGGTGGCCCTGGTCGGCATTCTCGACACGGCACCGCCGACCGTTCCGGTCGCTCCGGAGAACACTGCGGTCACCCTCGCGCTGATCTCCCGTGGCCTGGGTCTTGAGCCGCAGTTCGATCCCGGGACCGTCGGGACGGACTCCGAACTGATCGCGATGTTGAGCGCGCGGGCGGTCGAGGCGCGGATACTGCCCGCCGCTCTCGCCTTCGACTACGTGAGCGCCCTGGTCCGGACCTACACCTCGAACGCACGGGCTGCGGAACACTACCGACCATCGGCGTACCACGGGCGGGCGGCGGTCCTTCTCACCCGGGGTGGCGACGCAATACGACACCGAGACCTGTGGCGCGCCTTCGCGCCGGGTATCTCCCGCACCGACGTTCTGGACCTGGACCACTTCAGCCTGATCGGCGACGCCGCCCCGACGGTGCACGCCGTCATCGACGCATGGCTGACCCGATAGCTGCCATCTTCCTACCGGCCTTTTCGTGAATGCCGGCCCTCGTGAATTTTAGGAGAATACGTTGTCGCACTGGATCGAGCCACTTTTCACCGGCCTGCTCCCCGAAGCGACGATCGCCGCGGCGGTCGCCGACTACCCGGCGTACCGGGACGTCGACCTCACCGAGTTGGGACTGGAGTCCCTGGCCACCATGCAGATCGCGATTCGCATGACGGAACTGTTCAACTACCAGATCGACTACGAGTCGTTCACGATCAGCGCCCTGCAGACGTTCGGTGGACTTGAGCGTCAGCTCGGACTCGCCCTGACGGAGGTCTGACAATGCCCACCCTCAGCCTGCCATTCGCGCTGCAGGAGAACCTCTGGCCCACCATGCACACCCGGCTGCGTTTCCACTTCCCCCAGATCGAGCAGGTGGACATCACCGCCACCGAGGTTCGCCTCCACTCCACGGAGGCACTTCCGGCCGGGAAGGTCACCTCGGTGGTCGAGCGGGTCGCCGCCTCGTACGCGTCGATCAGCGAGCGGCTCAGCTCCAGGGTCGTCTACGACCCGGCCGCCGGTACCGACGCCCCCGCCCTGAGCGCCGAGGACGCGACCGCGCTGCGGGCCGCCGCCGTACGCCTCGTGGCCGACCTGGAGGAGGCGCGGACGACGCTTCCGGCGGAGGGCTTCGGCGAGGTGCTGCCGCGCGAGCGGGGCCTCAACGTCTACGGCGGCGTCGAGGCGTACCGGCTGCGCGCCGTCGACGACTTCCTCCGCCGTTTCTTCGAGCGCGCGCACGGCGCCACGGAGATCCGGGTGCCCTCGATGTTGCCCGCCACGGTCGTCGACCGGGCCGGGCACTTCGACACCGGCTGCCAGCATCTGAGCTTCGTGGCGCCGGTGACCACCGACATGGAGGACTTCGAGGGCTTCCTGCCCTACTGGCGGGGCGACAACGACCGGGAACGGCTACACGAGTTCCTGCGTACGCCGAGGGACATCCTGAACCCGGCGTTGTGCCTGCACGCCTATCCGCTGGTCGAGCACCGGCCGGTCGACAACCTGGTGCTGACCCTGTCGGGCTCGTGCTTCCGGGACGAGTCCGGCAACCTCAACAACCGGGAACGCCTCCGCGAGTTCACCATGCGGGAGGGCGTGTTCTTCGGCAGCCAGCGTCACCTGGCCCAGGTGCACCAGCGACTCGTCGCCATGATGGCGGCCGTCGCGGATTTGTTCGGGTTCAAGTACCAGCTCGCGACGGCCACCGACATCTTCTTCAACGACAACGCCCAGCAGCAGCTCTTCTCCCAGCTGGTCAGTGACAGCAAGATCGAGATGCTGGTGCAGTTGGACGACGGTGAACCGGTCGCCATGGCATCGATCAACAAGCACGGTCAGCACTTCGCGAAGCCGTTCGGGCTGCGCGGCTCGGACGGTACGACGCCGAGCACCATGTGTATCGGGTTCGGTCTCGACCGGGTTCTGCTGGCCCTGCGCGACGCACCCGACCTGCCCGGCCAGCTCCGGCAGGGCCTCGCACGGATGGAGGGCCAGGCATGAACCGTTCGCTGGTGGTGGTCGAGTCGCCCGACTTCTTCGTCGCCGACATGACCCGGGTCGCGGAAGCCGAGCAGGACCGGGTGTACGTGTTGACGAAGGACGCCCGGACCACGGGGCCGAACGTCATCCGCGCGGACGTCCGCAAGAATCCGGCGGAGGCGATGGCGGCCGTCCGCCGTACGGTGGGCGCGCCGACGGCGGTGCTCACCGCGCAGGAGATGTTCCTCACCGAGACGGCGGGCCTGGCCGACGCGCTCGGTGTCGGACACGGTAGCCGGGAAACCGCGCTGCGGTCTCGGGACAAGGCCACGATGAAGCGGATCTGGCTCGACGCGGAGGTGGCCACTCCCCGGGGGTGGTCGTTCCGGTCCGCCCAGGAGGTCCGGGACACCTGCGCCGACCTCAGCTACCCGTTGATCGTCAAGCCGACGCACGGGTACGCGAGCTGCGGCGTTCGTAAGGTGGACTCCGAACGGGAACTCCTCGAACACCTCCAGGCCGTTTCGATGATCAACGCGACGGTGATCGGACGGGAGCGTCCGGACGCCGGCATCGTGGTGGAGGAGTACCTCGACGGTGAGGAGTACTCCGTCGACACCGTGTGGTTCGACGGCGTTCCGGCCTGCGACGGGCTGATGTCCAAGGGGGCCGCGGTCGGGCCGTACTATCCCGACCGGCTCTACCACATCGACCCCGAACTGCCGCCGACCGTCGCCGCCGACATCATCCGCCTCTCCCACGACGCGGTACGCGCGCTGGGCATCCGCTCGGGCGCGACCCACACGGAGATCCGGCTGCGCGGCGGCGTCCCGTACGTCCTGGAGACCACCAACCGCCCCGGTGCCGGCGGCCTCTTCTACCCGCTGTTCCAGCAGGCGCACGGGGTCGACTTCGCCCGCGTCCTGTACCACGCGACCATGGCCACCTCGTGGAACGAGTTCGAGGTCGCCGTCGGCACACCGACCGCCACCTCGGCTGCGGCCGGCACGCACTACTTCTGGTACAACCTCCCGCACCCCCGGTCCGGGGTGATCCGCGAGATCCGCGGCCTGGCGGAGCTGGCGGAGCGTCAGGAGGTGCTGCGCTGCCTCTGCTACAAGCAGCCGGGCGCTGTCCTCTACCCGGACGGCCTCAACGCCGACTACTTCTGCTCGGTCCTCGGCCGCTACCAGCCCGGCCCCGCCGACCCGCCGATCAGCGAGTTCGTCCGGAGCTACGACGAGGCGCTCGAGGTGGTGCTGTGACCGTGCGCAGCCTCTACCACCGCAGCTTCCTCGCACTGGTGTCGGGCGGGTTCGTCTCGGCCCTCGGCACCGTCGTCTTCGACCTCGTGCTCGCCTGGTGGGTGGTCTCCGAGACCGGGTCCGCCGTACTCACCGGATACCTGCTGGCCGCAGCCCTGGCACCGATCGCCTTCATCGGCCCGATCGGCGGCGTCCTCTCGGACAGGTGGAACAAGAAGGCGATCCTCGTCGTCACCGACGTGGTCAGTGGTGCGGTGGCCTTCGGGGTCGCGGTGATGGCCTACCGGAACACCCTCAACGTCCCGCTGCTGGCGCTGTCCTGCTTCGCCCTCGGCACCTGCGCCGCCCTCTACCGACCGGCCGCGCGTTCCATCGTCCCGCTGCTCGTGCAGGAACGACACCTGGTCAAGGCCAACTCGGTGTCGAACAACCTCACCGAGACCACCAAGGCGGTCGGTCCGCTGCTGGGCGCCGCGCTCGTCGCGTTGCCGGTCGTCGGCGTCGGCGGAGCGATGGTGCTCAACGGCGTGTCGTTCTGGCTGTCCGCCCTCGCGGCGGCGGCGATCCGCTACCAGCACGTCACGAACGGAAAGAACGTCTCCGGCGTACTCGCCGACCTGCGCGCCGGATTCCGCTACATCAACAGCCGGGCGCTGATCCGAAACATGGTGATCCTCTGCGCCGCGGTCAACTTCTTCCTGATCTCGTTCAACATCCTCCTACCGCTGTACGTCACCGAGGTGCTGCACGGATCGAGCGCGACGTACGGACGGGCCCTCACCGCCGAGGCGGTCGGCGGCATCGCGATCACCCTCCTGCTGCTGTTCCTCCACGACATCGTCCCCACCAACCGGCTGCTCGCGGCACTCATCGCCGCCGGAGGGATGTCGCTGGCGCTCATCCCCGTGGTGCCGGCCGTCACCGCGCTGCTGCTGTTCTCCGCCGCACAGGGATTCTTCGTCGGCGGCTTCAACACGCTGTTCTTCGCCTACATCCAGAAGGAGGTCAGCCAGGAGTTCCTCGGCCGGGTCTTCTCCGTGGTGTACATGGCGGCGATCGGAGTCATGCCGGTCGCCTACATCAGCTGGGGCTACATCGGCGACTACGCGCTCCGGTGGGGATTCGTGTACGCCGGCCTCGGCACCGTGTTGTGCAGCGTTCCGTTCCTGCTCCTGCGCCAGCACGTCACCCGCCCGGTGGCGGAGCTGACTCGGATCACCCGACCCGCCCAGCCCTCCGAGCCGGTACGCGCGGCGGAGCCGGCCCGGGTGGTCGAGCCCGTCATGGCAACCTGATCGACGGACTCCGACGGAGATCGCCTGTCGGGTGCCGGCCGCGAGTCCACGCGGCCGACACCCGACAGGCGTCTCGCCGTCCTGACGGCCGAGGCGGTCGACAGCCGGTCGGCTGGGCGCCGGACGGGTACGACCGGCGATCGTCAGACCCGGCGCCGCCCCGGCGCGGTGCGGACCGTACGACTCGGCCGTGGCTATGTGCTCGACAGCTCACACAGACTCGTCAAGCGCCTGACCTGCTCGATCAGGTTGCGCAGCTCCGGAGTGCTCAACGCCTGACAACTGTCGGTCCACGACTGGTCCGGCACCGGATGGCTCTCGACGATGATGCCGGCGGCACCGACCGCGGCACCCGCGAGGGCGAGCGGAAGCACCCACTCCCGGCGACCCGCCGCGTGGCTGGGATCGATGATGACCGGAAGGTCGGTCCGGCCCGCCAGCACCGGAACCGCCGCGATGTCCAGGGTGTTGCGGGTCTCGGTGACGAACGTACGGATGCCTCGCTCGCACAGGATGACGTCATCGTTCCCCGTGGCGCGCACGTAGTCGGCCGCCCCCAGCCACTCGTCGTAGGTGGCGGCGAACGATCGCTTGAGAATGACCGGGATTCCGGCCCGGCCGGCCGCCTCCAACAGGCGGCTGTTGCGCATCGACCTGGCTCCGATCAGGAAGCCGTCGACGTGGTCGCGCAGAAGTCGCACGTCGTCGCCGTCCAGCGGCTCCGCGATGATCGGCAGACCGGTACGGACGCGCGCCTCGTCGAGCAGCGGAATGCCCTCGGCACCGATGCCCTGGAAGCGATCCGGGGCGGACCGTGGCTTGAAGACGCAGCCCCGGAGGACGTCGGCGCCCGCGGCCGCCGCCGCCTCCGCATGTGCCACGTAGCCGGGCTCCACCGAGCAGGGGCCCGAGATGATGGGCCGGTGGTCACCGCCGAAGACGACGTCACCGATGGCCACCCGTCGCCTCGCCTTCGGCTGGGCGTGCTGGGGCGAGGTTCCCATGCCTTGTCTCCGATCGGTTACTTGCCGTGTCACAGCCAACCGCGCTGGGCCGCCTTCAGACCCGCCTCGAACCGACTGCGGGCCTCAAGACGCTCCATCAGGTCAGCCATCATCCGCCGGGCCGTCCGTGGAGACACACCGAGCCGTACCGCAGCCGCCTCGTCCGTCAAACCCTGGCCAAGCAGCTCCAGCAACGCGCGTTCCTGGGCGTTCAGCCCCTCACGCTCCGGCTCGCGCGCGGCGCCCAACGGTGTCGCTATCTCCCACACCTGTGTGAAAAGCGCCAGCATCGAGGCGACGAACCCTGGACCAGTCAGGTGCAGGGCACCCTTGCGCGTGTCGGCCGGGTCGATCGGCACCAGGACGGCACGACGATCCGCCAGGATCATGCGCGGCGGAAGAATGGGCGAAGTCCGGAACTCCGCGCCACTGTCGGTCAGGAAACGCGCGTGCGCAAGCGTCTGCGGGTCGTTCCGGATGCTGTCCAGGCCGACGGTGTGGATGCGGACACCACGTTCGAGAAGCTCCGTGTCGTTACGACGGGCATGCCCCAACGCTTCCGCCGACTGGGCACCGCCCGGCATGAAGGTGAGAATCTCGAACTCGGTCTCGCGAGCCAGTTGCGCCAGCTTGTCCTGCACCGCGTCGATACCGAACAGGTGAGTCGCCGCCGGAGCCGAGGCATGCTGATGTGCCGTTCCGAACTGGCCGATCAACCGAGTGATTTCGACCTGACTCTCCGCAACCTGCTGTTGGCGGCGAGCAAGTTCAGCCTGTTGCTGAGCCAGCGCGGCACTCAACCCGACATCCGGACTTACCACGTGCAGCGTGCCCGGGCGATCCATCGAGTTACGAACCAGTGACATCTCGAACAGGCAGTCCAGGGCGGCGCGCACCTGCGTATCGGTGATGCCGAGATGGGCGCTGAGCTCGGTCACCCCCCAGTCCGGTTGGGCGAGCATCTGCCGATAGACGCTCTCCGCGACGGAATCCAAACCCAAGGCGACCAGCACGAAATCGCCCTCCCCGTGATGGCCCACAAGGGACCAGGCAAAATCTTGAGCGAGATCGTCCCACGTGGACTACCCGCTGGCAAGCAGCCCGCTGCCCGAAAACCACCGACGCACCGGTGTGTCATTTCGCCGTTTCGCACCGACGTGCCAGCCTCCATTTGCACCGTGGCGGCTGCGACGGCTGCCACGGCGGCGCTGTTGGGCTCGCCGTCTTCGGGGTGCTCGTCCGCCGGTACGCGGTCAGGGTCGTTTCTGCGGGGGTTGTCAGGGTCGCGGGTGGGGGTTCCGCCGGAGGCGCCGTACTCCGGTACGCGGTCATGATCCTCTGCATGACGAAAGCAGCGAGGCTTGCTCTGGTCGGCGCGCCTCTCGCGATGATTGGTTATGGCGTGGTCCGTTACGTCGGCAGGCTCGACGACGTGTATGGGCCGGGTCTCGACTGGCAGCTTGCCCATTTTCTCGGCTTGGCCGGCTTCCTTCTGTTCGTGCCGCTGGTGCTGGGGCTGCGGACGCTGTTGCCCGGGGGAGTGGTCCGCGAGTCGGCGGTCGGCGCGACGTTGGTCGGTCTCGCGACGTGCGTGGTGCAGTTCGGGGTGGACATCGTGCAGGCGTTCGTGGCTACCGACAGGGAGGAGTTGCGCAGCCTGCAGCACGAGTTCTCTGGTCTACCCGGTGTGCGAGCCGCGATCTACGACGTCGGGCCGCTGTTCTTCTTCGTCGGCATCGTGCTGGTCGCGGTGCTGGCCGCCAGAGCGGGCCGGCTGCCGTGGTGGAGCCCGGTGGTCCTGCTCGTCGGTGTGCTGCTGCCGTCGGTGGACCTGGATCTGATGCCGTTCGGCGGGCTGTTGATGCTGCTGGCACTGCTGCCGCTGCGCCGTCCGTTCCGGCAGGTGTCGGCGGGCTGAGCGTGCTGGCCACCTGGCCATGAACGTGCCGTCGGCGTACCTGACGAGATTCTTCGATGCCGGCGGGGAGGAACGATCGACCGGAGGCTATCCAGCGAGGCTCTTGACGAAGCGGGCCGAGGACGTGCACATGTCCTCGTACCCAAGATGTTGGTAGAACTCGTGGGTTCTCGTCCGGCAGCGCCTGCTGGTGACCTCCATCTTCACGCAGCCGGCGATGCGGGCCTGCTCTTCGGCGGCCGTGACCAGTGACCGGCCCACCCCTCGGCCGCGGTAGCGCTCGTCGACGACCAGTGCGAGCAGACGCCCGAGCTTTCCGGTCACCTCAAGCATCGGCTGGACACCCAGTGCCGCGACGCCGATCAACTCACCGTCGTCGTCGGCGCCGACGAGCCAGCTCGAGGGGTCGTCCAGCCAGTAGTCGAGTCGTCCGTGCACGGCCGCCTCGGTGGTCGGATACCCGAGTTGACCCAGCAAACCGGTAAGCCCTGGAACATCCTGTCGTCGAATCGGTCGAAGCTCTACTGACATGCCGGGCATCCTGTCACTCCGTCGCAACCGGTTGTCTCGGTGCCCGATCTGCCTGGTCGCCGACTACGGCCTGAGTCCGTGGATTGCGACGAAGTGCAGGAAGTCTGGGGCGACAAGTTCGTCGTCGCCGGCGTCATGGAAGCGGAACCAGACTTCGTCATGGCAGCGGCCGTTGGTAACGGGGAAACCCCAGTGGTCGCCGGTACCGACCGGAGCGACGGCGACAAAGTCGCGGTCGGGGAACTCGTGGTCGTTGACGGTGCAGAGTTCGTTGCCGTACCGCTCCGGAGAGGCCGTGATCGGGAACAGTTCGATGAAACCGAACGCGCCTCCGCCGTGGCGCATCATGAACGTCTTGTATTTCTGCGGAAGGATCACGGCCATTCGGCGCTCGGCGGTGGCAATCTCGTCAGCGGTCGCGGTGTGCCCCTCGATGAGCGCGAAGCCGAATTCAGCCTCCGAGGCGGCGGACTTCTGACGCAGCGGTTCGGCAAGCGCGTCGAACTCGGGAAGATCCACGCCGCTCAGCCTATGCCGTGGCCGGGACACGACGGTCGGGGCAGTCGGCAGGCGGCCGGTCGGGCCGGTCAGCGGCGTTGGCGGGCTTACCGCGCGACCCGGCCGAGGTTCGTCGTCCGCCATCACGGCCAGTCCGCACCCACGGGGGCAGAAGTGGATGCTGACGCGACGCGGCGAGGCCGAGCAGGTGCCGCGCGATGTGTGCTGGACATGGTTATTCGGGTGCGGGGATCGGTGACCCCGGAGATCATGATCTGGTGTGGCAACTGCCGTTCTTCGACGCGTTGAAGACCGCCCGGCGCGTGCTGATCGCGGGAGCCGGCGGCGGCTTTGACGTCTACGCCGGGCTGCCGCTCGGACTGTCTCTCCTGTGTGAGGGCAGAACGGTGTATTTCGCGAACCTGTCGCTCGTCAACCTCTACGGACTGGACAAGGACGTCTGGCTGGAACCGGGCGTTGCGGCGGTGACCCCGGGCACGACCGGTTACGAGGACTACTTTCCGGAGCGTACGCTCGCCCGCTGGCTCGCCCTGCACGCACTGCCCGCCACCGTCTACGCGTTTCCCCGTACCGGAGTGCGGCCACTACGCAGCGCCTACCGACGGCTCACCAAACGGCTCGACCTCGACGCGATCGTGCTTGTCGACGGTGGCACCGACATCCTCATGCGCGGTGACGAGGCCGCACTGGGTACACCGGTCGAGGACGCGACAAGCCTTGCCGCAGTGGCCGGTACGCCGGTGGCGACAAAGCTCGTCGCTGCCATCGGGTTCGGAGTCGATGCCTACCACGGGATCAACCACGTTCAGGTCCTGGAGAACATCGCCGCCCTCGACCGTGGCGGCGCCTACCTGGGAGCGTTCACCGTACCGTCGCACGGGCGGGAGGCGGCGCTCTATCGCGAGGCGGTCGAGCATGCACAAGCCAGCACGCCGGGCCGAGCGAGCATCGTCAACGGGCAGATCGCCGCAGCGTTGACCGGAGCCGTCGGGGACGTGCCGCTGGACAGTCGTACCGACGGAACACCGTTGTTCGTCAATCCGCTGATGGCGATGTATTTCACGTTCGACCTGGCCGGGCTGGCGGCACACTCGCTGTACCTGGACCGCATCCGCGCCACCGACGACATGCTCCAGGTCAGCCATATCATCGAGCGGTTTCGAGATGAGATCGATCCTCGACCGAGAGTTCTCTTCCCGCACTGACGCTGGCCGTCGTCGACTCCACCGCCACCGCCCTGTTCGTGCTGTTGGCTGCTCAGTGGCCAGGCGGTCAGCACCTACCTGCGTGACCTCGGACGCGTCGGCAGGCGAAGGAGATCGACGCCCGGTTCCCACCCCGTGGCGACGGCGACCCGGAGCCGGGTACCGACCGGCACCAGGCTCGTGACACGCGTCCCGAAGCGTCCAGAGGCGCGTCCCGCCTGACGGGTACCTGAGCCCGACTCTCACGCCACGTCGCGCCCGGACCGAATGGGGAGGCTGGGCGCGGGCGCCGGTTCTGGACCCGCTCGGCGTGGCCGAGCCGCCCTGGGACGGCTCGGCCACGCTTGCGGTCCTCAGGAGGTCACCCGGGTTGCCGGGCTGTCGCCCGGCAGGCCCGACATGTCGGCCTCGACCGGCGGCAACGGAGTGGTGCCGAGGACGCTGCCGTCCGCGGCGTACGCGGTGAGGCTGGCCGGCTGGTCCGGCGGTACCCGGGTGGTGCCGGCGTGTGACGCGTCGAGGGTGACCGTGGCCGGGGGTGCGCCGCCGGCCGTGACCGTGATGCGGGCCGCGTCCGGCGGGGCGACTATCCGCACCTGGTCCGTCGGCGTGCGGGTGCTGTCGTCGGCTCGGATCCGCCAGCCGATCGGTCGCTGGTCGGCACCGTCGGCCGGCAGCAGCAGCCGCAGGTCGGTCCGCCAGCCGGTCCGGTCGTCGCCGTGCATGGCGTACGCGATTATCCCCCCGCCGGCAGGCTGCACGGTGAGCAGCGCGGCGGCCTGACCCTGCTCGCTGCCCGACCATCGCAGCCGTACCGTCGTCCCGGCAGCCGGCAGGTGACTGTCGAGGAGTGCCGTTTCGATGAAGCGGCGCAGGGCGGCGTCCTCCAGCGGTGCGTTCCGGGCGCCCCGTCGGGCGGCGGCGAGCAGGGCGTCCATCTCCGGACCGGTCGGGTCGATCGCGGCGTACGGGCCGCCGCCCAGGCCGCCCTGGAACAGCACGCGGTCGCCACGGCTGACCCGGACGACGGGTTCGTTCCGAAGCGGCGCGGTGGGCAGGGCGGCGAGCCCGATCCCGCTGCCGTCCGCCCTGGCGATGTCCTGGTACTCCAGGGTTCCCCTCGCCGTGTAACGAGGGTCGCCACTGATCGTCACGGTCGAACCGACCGGCCCGACGACGACCGCGAATCCGTCCTGGTCGGGACTGCTCTGCATCAGGGTCATCACCGGGTCGTCGACGCCCTCGCTGTGGCCGGCGTAGCGCATCTGTTGGGCGCCGGCCCCGGCCGGACCCGTGTACCAGACCAGCGCCTGCTTGGTCAGTAGGCCGAGCCGCAGCGGCACCGCTACCAGCGCGACCCGGTGGCCCGGCTGGTCACTGCCGTAGAGCAGACGAATCCGGTCACGGTCACCGATCTTCCAGATGCCGTCCGGGTTCCAGCCACCCAACGGGGTGTCGGTGCTCATCGTCGGATCGGTGCCGATCCGCGCCCGCAGCGTGTCCAGCCAGGACTGGTCGCCGGCCAGCGAGCCCCGGGGCGGCCCGTCGAGCAGCGCCGCCGGGGCGGCGGCGACCGCGATGCCGGGCGCCCAGCCGGGCAGGGGTACCACGTTGGTCTGGACCCCGACGAGCACGGCTCCGATTGCAGCGGCCACCGTCGCCCGGATCAGCCGCGTCCGCCGGTGCCGCCGTTCGCGCCGGGCGAACCCCGGCCACGGGTCCTCGGGTACGGTGACGCCGTGTGCGGCCTGCCGCAGCGCGGGACTGAGCGTCGAGCTTGCGAAGCTCTCGGTCATGCCACTTCCTCCTCGAGCCGTACCGGGGACTGCGGGGCGGGCGGGGAGAACTCGGCCCGTAGCCGGGCCAGCCCGCGCGACGCCTGGCTCTTCACCGAGCCGACGGAGCAGCCGAGCACCTCGGCGGTGTCCGCCTCGCTGAGATCCTCGAAGTAGCGCAGCACCAGAACCGCCTGGGTCCTGGGCGGCAACCGCCGCAGTGCGGCGAGGAGCAGTTGCCGCTCCTCCACCTGCGCGTACGCGTCCCGCGTCAGCGCGCTGTCCGAGGTCAGCAGCGGCACTTCGAGCAACCGCCGCCGACGCCGCCAGGAGATCGCCGTGTTGACCATCACCCGGCGTACGTAGACCTCGGGCGCGTCCCTGCGCAGCACTCGGTCCCAGCGCCGATGGGTCTTCTCCAACGCCGACTGCGCCAGATCCTCGGATGTCCCCCTGTCGCCGGTCAGCAGGTAGGCCGTTCGGACCAACGACCCCCACTGTCGTTGTACGAACAGCCGAAACTGTTCGTCGTCGTGCTGACTCACGCCACCTCCAGGTCGCGTCCGCCTTGCGTTTCCGTGCGGATGCAGGGTGAGACGCGATCTGCGGTGTCCGGGGTTGAGTGCTTGTGTGGTGCAAGCCGGACGGGCTGGCTAGCCGTGCTGGGCATCACGGTGCTCATCGTCCCGTACCGGCACCTGCTGCTCGCCGCCCCGGCTGGCGGCGAACCTCGACCGACTCAGCGGCGGCCCGGCTCGCCCTTGCCCTCGGCGTCGGTGTCGGCTCGGCTCGGCCCGGCAGGATTTCGAGGTGCCTGGCGTGCCGTTCCGGCGGCGCGGCGCGCTGACCGACGCGGGCCTGCCGGTGATGCGCGACGCCCGCCGGAATACCGACGACTGGTCGGTCGACAACGCAGTGCGTTGAATCGACGGGGGCCTGGAATCACGCTCCGGAGCGCGCCGATGTCAGCTCCGTGCCGTGCTGCCTCGGCCTCCGCGCCACCTGCTGAGATACGGCAGCAGGAATAGGTTCAGGCCGGTGAGCAGAAGCAGGACGAGCGGGAACAGCGGCAGGTAGAACACCCAGGCGGCGGGCTCCTCCTGGGTCAGGGCGAGGAAAGTGGCGATGACGGTCACCGTGAAGGCAATAGACAGCCAGCGGTGGATTTGGCGAATCGATCTACTGTAGTTCAGCGGAGTTCCCATAGCGGGCACGCTAGTTACGGCGGTGCGGCCCGAGCTTCTTGATTCCTGATCGATCCGACAGCACCAGCCGAGGCCGACTGGCGAGCTGTTCGGCATACCCTGGTCGTGCGTGACCGAACACATCGGCGTGACCGACTCCGCAGACAGCACCGGGCGCCCGACGGTGCCAGACCGTCGCCGAGTCGGACCCGCCCGAAGATGAGCACCCGGGGGACTCAGCCGTGCAGGGTGGGCCGGTAGACGAGTTCCTGGGTGCGACCGTCGAGGGTCCGGCTCTCGATCAGCTCCAGGTCGAAATCGGCCGCCCTCTGGAAGATCGGCTCCGTACCGGTCTGACCGGTGATCACCGGGAAGAGCGTCACCTGGACGAGGTCGACCAGACCGGCGGCCATCAGCGCCCGGTTCATCGACAGGCTGCCGTGCGACCGCAGGGGTACCTCGGACTCTTCCTTGAGCCGGGCGACGACGTCGACGGCGTCACCGCTCACCACGGTCGCGTCCGGCCAGTCGAGGGGTCCTTCCAGCGTGCGCGACACGACCGTCGCCGGGAGGTTCCGCATCCGGGTGACCCAGGCGTCACGGACCTCGGACTCCGCAGTGCTCGCGGCCAGTAACCGGGCGAACACCCGGTACGTGTCGGCCCCGAAGACCATGCGCTGCTCCTCGCCGTACTGGGCGAGACGGTGCTTGAGCAACTCGGGGCCCTGCTTACCCCAGTAGCCGCCCCAGTTGCCGCTGGCGGTGCCGAAGCCGTCGAGGCTGGAGAAGACGTCGAAGGTGTAGGTGACGGTCATGTTGGGCTCCACGTTTGGGTGAGTTCGGCACGACGAGCCTCCAGGAAGGCGCGTTCGGTCTCGTTTGTGGCCAGCGCCGTGGCCTGGTCGTAGGCGGCTGCGGCCGCTTCGTGGCGTCCGAGCCGGGCCAGCAGTTCGGCCCGGGTGGCGGGCAGTCGGTGGTAGCCCGGCAGGTCGACGTCCTCCAGTGCGGCGAGCGCCACCGCCGGTCCGTGCACCTCGGCGACGGCGACCGCACGGTTGAGCGCGACGACCGGGGTCGGCGCGAGCGCGAGGAGCTGGTCGTACAGTGCCAGGACCTGCGGCCAGTCGGTGGCGGCGCCGTCGGTGTGCACCGCGTTGATCGCGGCCTGGATCTGGTACGGGCCGGGCCGGTTGCGCCGCAGGCATCGGCGAACCAGGTCGTGGCCCTCGGCGATGAGGGCCCGGTTCCACAGCGACCGGTCCTGGTCGGCCAGCAGCACCAGTCCGCCGGCCGGGTCGAGCCGGGCCGGGCGGCGTGCCTCGGTCAGCAGCAGCAGGGCGAGCAGGCCGAGGACCTCGGGCTCGTCGGGCATCAACGCGGCGAGTTCGCGGGCGAGCCGGATCGCCTCGGCACACAGATCCGCATCGATGAGCTCTCCGGCGGTGGAGGCGTAGCCCTCGTTGAACATCAGGTAGAGCACGGTGAGCACCGGCGGCAGCCGGTCCGGCAGCTCATGTTCGGCGGGTACCCGGTAGGGGATGCCGGCGTCGCGGATCTTCTTCTTGGCGCGCACGATCCGCTGGGCGATGGTCGCCTCCTGGACCAGGTAGGCCCGGGCGATCTCCGGTACTTCGAGGCCACCGATCAGGCGGAGCGTGAGGGCGGTACGCGCGTCGGGGGCGAGCGCCGGGTGGCAGCAGGTGAAAATGAGTCGTAGCTGGTCGTCCTTCACCGGTCCCACCTCCTGGGGGTCGTCCTGGTGGTGCAGCAGCAGGGCTTGCGCGTGCCGGGCCTCACGGGTCGACTCCCGGCGGAGCCGGTCGACGGCCCGGTTGCGTGCGGTGGTCACGATCCAGGCGCCCGGGTTCGGTGGCAGGGTCTGCCACTTCTGTAGCGCCGTGGTGAAGGCGTCCTGGACCGCCTCCTCGGCGAGGTTGATGTCACCGAGGAGGCGGGTCAGGGTGGCGACGCAGCGGCCGTACTCCGCGCGGTAGATGCTCGCCAGGTCCATCTCGGGTGACCGGCTCGCGCTCAGGCCTGGGACAGGTCGTCGAAGGGTCGCACCTCGATCGGGCCGCAGACCGCCGCGCACTTCTCGGCCCAGGTCAGCGCCTGGTCCAGGTCCGCGCACTTGATGACCCAGAATCCGGCGATGTGCTCCTTGGTCTCGACGAACGGCCCGTCGCTCATGGTGGGGTTGCCGTTCTCGATCCGGACGACGGTGGCGCTGTCCGGTGAGGTGAGTCCTCCGGCGAAGACCCAGGCGCCCGCGGCCTGTAGTTCGTCGTTGATCCGATCGGTCTCCCTGAACATGGTCTGCATCTCCTCGTCGGACGGCGCCGGTGCGCCCTCGACGAAGTGCACGGAAAGCAGGTACTGCCTCATTGTGGTCCTCCGGTAGCTCGACGGTGGAGTGGTGACAGGTCAGGCGGCCAGGCGGCGGGCGAGGGCGGGAATCACGATCGCGGCCGCGACCAGGTGCGTGAGCATCAGCAGCGCAATGGTGGCAGCCCCCGCGTCGGCGATCACGTCCGGCACCAGCGACAGGACGGTCAACACCACCGTCGTACGGACGAACGTGCGCCGCGGACGCCGGGCGAACCGGGACATCAGCCCGGCGATCACCACGCCGATCAACGAGAAGGCGGCGGTCAGCACGCCGAACCCGCTGACCGGGATCGGGGCGCCGGCCATATCGAGGCTGATCCCCGCCGCGTGGCCGGCGGCGGCGACGGCCATGGTGGCGACACTCGCCGCGACCGTAGCGAGAACGCCGTCCCGGACCAGTACACCGACGGTCGAGGCGGTGGCGGGGGTCGTGTTCACAGTGGTGGTCATCATGCCCTCCGGCGGCTGTGGGGACCGGCTCCGTGCCGGGCTCTCACCAGGGCTACGAAGAGGACCACTCCCAATCGACAACCCCGCCCAGATTTTTTCGAAGACGTTTGGCTCGGGCGTACGTCAAGGCAGTTTCCGGGCATAGCGGATGGATCAGACAGTCCAGACTACTACTGGTGCGCCGACGTCACCTTCTGAGCTGGCGCGGCAGCCGTGGGGCCGATGACGTCGAACCGCTCGGCCCGTTCCTCGGCGATGCCCAGACCCGGGCCGGGTCGACGTCACCCGTCGACCCGGCCGGCTCGGCCCGGATCGTCCGAGGCGGTGCGGGGGCACCGCCCCCGCACCACCTGCTATCGCCAGTCGGTGTCCGCCGCCTGCCTGCGGCCGAGGGCCATTCGGACCACGATCACGGTGTACGCGCAGAGCACGGCGAGCCCGGCCCACCAGGGCAGCGGGAAGTACCCGGCCGACGGCGCGTAATGCGCGATGACCTGCGGATACTCCACCACCGTCTGCTTGACGGCGAAGCCGGCGGCCGGAGTGAGCCGCAGCAGCCACTCGGAGACCGGGTCGGGCAGCAGTGGGACCGAGGTGACGGCGTAGGGCAGGGCGACCAGCGACAGCCCGACGAGGATCGCCGCCCAGCCTCGACGCAGCCACACGCCGAGCCCGTACGCGAGGACGGCGCACAGCGCCAGCACCACCGGGACCCCGACGACCAGCCGAGCACCGGTCAGTACGGATATCGGCTGCACCGGAATACCGTTGCCCGTCAGGATCGCCGTGCCCACCGGGAGGACGACGCCGACGGCGACCGCTCCGGCGACGAAGGTGGCCGCCCCGACGACGGCCATCCGGGCGGCGATCACCTGTCGGGAGGGTGTTCCGAGACCTGGGCGGGCGCCGTAGCGGGCCGCGACGACGAGCGCGACGACCAGGGCGACTGCCAGGCCGGGCAGGGTCTTCTCGACGGTACGCGCGCCCTCGTCACCGAGCGGCCCGATGTCGCCGGTGCCGCTGACCCTGATGACGCCCTCCTTCTCCACGGCTCCCGACGCGTTGTGGTACTTCTCCCAGTCGGTGTGGTTCATTTCGCCGACGGAGTCGCTGGCCCACGCGCCGGTGGTGCCGCCCTCGACGGTGACGTTGTCGAAGACGCCGACGGCCTGGGTGAACCGGACCTCCTCGGTCGCGCCGCCGAGGCCGACCTTCCGGAGGGTGAGGTCGCCGGGGGAGGCGGCGAAGAGGCCGACCTGGACCTTGTCCGGCAGGCCGTCGAGCGTCGCCGCCCCGACGGTGCGCCACTGCTCGCCGTCCGCGGACTCGAAGCCGGTGACGGTGTCGCCCGAGCGGCTCAGCCGCAGCCAGCGCGGGGACCGTTCCGATACGCCGCCCGGACCTCCGGCGACGTCGTGTCCGTAGTCGTGCTGGAAGCGCACCCCGTGCTGGCCGGTCATCATGACGGCCGCGTACTGCGAGCCCGGCCGCACGCCGTCCTTGACGATGATCCCGGCCTTGGCCCACGGCACCAGCCCGGACACTATCTGATCATGGTCCGGTGGCGGGTAGGTGATCGTCCCGGTCATCGAGGTCATCCGGACCGTGATGCTGCCCTCGCGGCCCAGATCGCGGTGCAGGAACCAGAACCTGTCGCTGACGGTGGCGCCGTCGCCGGTGACGGGAGCGGTCGGGCACGGCCCGGGGCAGGACGCCTGGTTGCCGAAGGCGTACAGCAGGCCCAGCGCGATGACGGCGAGGGCTGCGGCGGCCAGTGCGGTCAGGCGGCCCGGGCGGCGGAACGCGGACCATTCCCGCCGGAGGAGTTCGGTGGTCGACATGCCGTCGGTTCTAGGCGTCGGCACCTAACGCGGCCCGAACCGGCGCCGTCATGCTGTTGTTAGATCGCGCGCGGCATGCTGGAGGCATGTTCAGGCTGATCGGCGGGACCGTGCGGGTGAGGTTCACGATTCTCTATGCCGTTGTGTTCCTCGTGTCCGGTATCGGGCTGCTGGGTCTGACCTTCCTGCTTTCCGGCGGCGGCAGCATCACCAGCGTCGCCCCCGCCGGAGACCCCCGCACCGAGGGCAGCCCCGGCGGGGCGCAGCAGCATATCCGGCAGTTGGAGCACCAGTTGGCCACGGCGCACGTGCAGCAGTCCCGCCAACTGCTGGCCGGCTCGCTGCTGGCGCTGGTCGTGATGGCGGTGGTGTCACTGCTGCTCGGCCGGGTACTGGCCAGGCGCGTGCTGCGGCCACTGCGCCTGATCACCAACGCCACCCGGCGGATCTCCGCCGACAGCCTGGATCGGCGGCTGGCGGTCACCGGCCCGGCCGACGAGGTGAAGGACCTCGCCGACACCATCGACGGGCTGCTCGCACGGCTTGAGGCGTCGTTCGTCGCGCAGCGCCGCTTCGTCGCCAACGCCTCCCACGAACTGCGTACGCCGCTGGCGACGATGCGGGCGTCGCTGGACGTCGCGGTTGCCAAGCCCGACCCGGCCCCGTCGACGGTGCTGCTCGCGGACCGGCTGCGTCGGCAGCTCGACCGCGTCGATCACCTGCTCGACGGGTTCCTCGTACTGGCCCGGGCACAGCACGGCACGCTGGCCGACGCCGGCCCGGTCGACCTCGGCGACCTCGTCAGCACGACCCTGCGGGAAAGGACCGCCGACGTGACGTCGAAGCGGCTGGGCGTGACGGTGGACGTACCCCCGGGAACGAGCGCCCAGGGCAGCCCCGCGCTGCTGGCGCGGTTGGTCGGCAACGTCGTCGACAACGCCGTGACACACAACGAGCACGGCGGATGGATCGGAATCACCGCTTCCGGGAGCGGCACAGAGCTGGTGCTGGTGGTCGAGACCGGTGGTCGAGTTCTCGACCAACGGGAGGTCGACCGGCTGACGCAGCCGTTCGAGCGGCTCGGCGGCGAACGCGGCGGTTCCTCCGGGCTCGGGCTGTCGATCGTGGCCGCCGTCGCCGCCGCCCACGGTGGGCAGCTCGCCCTGCTCGCCCGACCCGGGGGCGGCCTGCGCGTCTCGATCACGCTTCCGGCCGCGAGAGTACCGGTGGCGGCATGAGGATCCTCGTCGTCGAGGACGATCACGCCCTCGCCGAGGTCCTCGCCGAAGGTCTACGCGACCAGGGCATGGCAGTCGACCTCGCGCACGACGGGCTGACCGCCAGCGCCAAACTCGACCTCACCGCGCACGACGTGGTCGTCCTGGACCGGGACCTGCCCGGCCTGCACGGCGACACGCTGTGCCAGATGATCACCGAGCGGGTGGCCCGGCCGATGGTGCTGATGCTGACCGCGGCGAGCGCGCCCGGCGACCGGGTCAGTGGGCTGACCCTGGGCGCGGACGACTATCTCGCCAAGCCCTTCCACTTTCCCGAGCTGATCCTGCGGATCCAGGCACTCGCCCGCCGCAAGCCGGACGCGCGGCCCCGGACGCTGCACGTCGCCGGGATCGGACTGGACCCGGTACGCCGGACCGTCGTTCGCGACGGCCGGCAACTCAACCTCTCGGTGAAGGAGTTCGCCGTGTTGCAGGCGCTGCTGTGGGCCAGCCCGGGCTTCGTGAGCGCCGAGGCCCTGCTCGAACAGGTCTGGGACGAGAACGCCGACCCGTTCACCAACACCGTCGCCGTGACCGTGGGCCGGTTACGGCGCAAACTCGGCGACCCACCGATCATCGCCACGACGCCGGGAGTCGGCTACCGGATCGCATGATCAGATCTATGCCGCATGGGGGCACACCGTCGGACCGTGCCAGGCTTTCCCTCCGGACTCCACTGTGCCCGGCAACCCTCCGATCTGGCACTTCCAGTGGTGGATCTGACCTGACGACAGAAGAGAAGGAACGGAACGCCGGCCGCACACCTCGGCCGGCGCTCCGCCGTTCTCGCTCAGTGACATCTGCTGCGGCAACCGTGTGGGTTGGAGTCGGCGGGTGGTGGATTCTGCTCCAATGTGGCCTCGCCGGCCAGCCAGGGTGTGGGATCCGATTCCGCTTTGCGGACGTCCGCCAGCAGCCTGGCGATCACCGCCTCGGTCACCCAGGCATCGCCGTTGCGGTTGGCGGCACCCAGCCAATCACCGATGTCCCACAACGCCCGGCAGGCAGCCAGTACGGGGAAGCCGGCCACCTCGCTCCGGCTCAGCGGACGGACCTGCTGGTAGCCGGCGAGGACCGCTGCCCAGCCTTCGCGTTCCTCCTCCGGTGAGTCGGGCCCGCGATAGAGACTGACCAGGTCGTACGCGCGTAACCCGAACCCGCAGTGGTCAAAGTCGAACGTGACGAACCGTCCGTCGCCGTCGATGTTGGTGTTCCCCCGGTGCAGGTCTGCGTGGATGATCCCGTATGCGCCGCCGATCGCTCGGAGCCGCTGGATCTCGCCGGTCAGTCGCTCGCCGAGCTTGCCGAGTTCGGCGAGGTCCGCTGCGGCCCGACCCGAGCCGGCATACGGTGCCAGGCTGGCCAGCGGCCGTTCGAGGAGGATGCGTTCGTCGAGGTGGTAGCGGTCGTGGCTGGTGAGGAAGGCGTCCATCTCCAGGTGCATCCGGGCGATGCCGGAGCCGAACTCGCGCCACTGCTCGGCGGTCAGCGTGCCTTCGTACAAGGGCGTGCCGGGCGCGTGGGTGAACAGGGCGAAGCATCGATCGCCTTCGGGCGCCGTCAGCCGGCCGAGCCGGTCGCCGGAGGTCCGCTGGTACGGGCGGATGACGCCCAGCCCGGCCGCGGCCAGGTGCTCGAGCAGGTCGAGCTCGAAGCGGAGGTCGGATTCCGAACGGATCCAGTACTTTTCCCGGTTGTAGACCCGCAGCACGCGGCGACCGCCCTCGACGTCGGTGACGAGGTAGGTGTCGTTGAAGCCGCGATTCAGCAAGCTCACCTTGATGGGTGCCGCAATGGCGTACTCCCGTTCCACGAGTTGGGCGAGGTCCTCGGCGTGCAGGAGCGAGTGGGTCACGCGCATGTCGAGTGAGCCTATAAGGGGACCGGATGTCCCGCCGGAACGTGCCGCGAACTCCGCGAGCCCCTCAAGGGAGGGCAGAGGCTAACGTGCTCCTATGGAAGCACTTCAATGCAGCGAGAATGTACGTCTGTCCAAGATCAAACGCCCCGGAGGCGTCTTCTGGTTCGATTTTCAGTCGATCCTTCAAGACGGCGACGGGTTGTGGTTGTGGGGCCCAGTTGGTTCACCGTGGGGTGCTCCGCATGACAGTGGCCGTTTTTCGGTGTCCGTCGTGGTGTTGCTCGCGCCGGGCCGTCCGTGGGTGGCGTGGTGGGTTGACGACCCTGCTGACCGACGACTGGAGATCGACGTGTGCCTTCCGCCGGAGGCTACCGAAGCAGGTTGGCGATATGTCGATCTCGAACTCGACCCGGTGTTGCACATGCGGGATTCGCGTGTCGAGATCGAAGACTGGGACGAGTACGAGCAGGCGTGCCGCGATGGCTGGATGAGCCCGGATGAAGCCAAGATCGCGCAGGTGACGGCCGAAGACCGTGCCGGAGCACTCCGGCGCCGGGACGAGCCGTGGCAGGAGCGCGGGTGGCAGATGCTCTCCCAACAGGTGTGAGGACTCGGGTCCATCAACCGCAGGTGGCGCGGGACAGGAGTGTCTGTGCATCAGGCGATGTTTCTGACCGGAGTCGCCGGGGTCGGGAAGTCCAGGGTGGCGGAGGCGGTCGGCAAGCTGCTCACCACGGCGGGCCACGTCGTCGCCGTGGTCGACACCGACATGCTGGCGCAGTTCGGGCCTCCGCCCGACGGAGGCCGGCTGAGTGGTCGGTTCTATGACGAGCTCAAGTGCCGCAACCTGGCGGCGGTGTGGGCCAACTACACGGCCGTCGGCGCCCGGTATCTCGTCGTCGCCGCCGTCATCGACAGCCTGACCCAGCGGGAACAATATGCCGCGAGCCTCGCAGGCTGTGAGGTCCGCGTCGTCAGGTTGATCGCGGACAGGGAAACCGTCGTCAGCCGCCTGCGGCAACGAGACAGCGGATCGAAGCTGGAACGACACCTCAGGGCACTCGACGAGCGTGGGATCGTGCCGAACACGACGGGTGTCGAGGACTTCACAGTCAGGAACGACCGCCCGACTGCTGACGTCGCCGCAGAAATCCTCGTTCGAGCGGGGTGGGTGAACCGGGTCACGTAGCGCTTCGCCGCAGACGCGCAACGCCAGGCATCGAAGGGTACGACGGCCGCTCAGGGATGTCCGTAGCCGAGGCGGAGTTCGTGGCCCAGGCTCGCCGACAGGGTGCCAGATCCTTGCTGGCCGGAGTCGGCGAGCCGCCGGCCGTCACCGGCTCGGTGGCCCCACCTGGGGTGGTGGGGCCACCTCGACGTACCGCCGGTGGTTGATCCGGACCGCGACCACCAGCCGGGTCAACCGCCTTAGTCGTCGCCTGCCCGGTCGACGGCGAACTCGGTGGCCTGGCCCAGGTAGCTCCGATAGTCCAGGTGCGCGGCGAGGCTGCTGGACCCGTTCTGGCAGAACTGGTCGTTGGCGTTGCAGTAGGACTGGATCCGGTCGGCGAACGCGTTGAGCTGGCCTGCTCTGCGGGGGAGGATGCCGGAGGCCCGGCCATCGGTGACGTTGAACGACTCGCCAGCGGTGAACGTCGGGTCGCCGAAGAGCAGCACGGAGGAGATCCGGGCGGCGAGGTCGGCGGTGAGTGCCGAGCTTCCACCGAGACCGCCACCGACCAGGGCATCGCCTATCACGTTGGCGCCCTGCGAGTACCCCGTCAGGACGAAGCGGGTGTCGGCGCACTTCGCGGCGGTGGCTGCCATGACCCGCTGGAGTTCGGTGACGCCCTGCCGGACGCTGCCGGCGTAGTTGAACAGTGTTGCCGGGTAGTTCAGTGCGGTGGTGCGGACGGTCTGCGGCGACTGCTGCGTGATCTGCTGGGCCAGCGGTGTGAGGTTGATGCCGAGGCCGGGCGGTTGGAGACTGCCCCGGGCGCCGATGATCTCGACTTGCGGGCAGGTGTTGGTGGGTGCCTGGGCGGCGTAGGTCGGCGACGCGACGGCCAGCCCGGCTACCGTGGCCGCGCCGGCGACCACGAAGGCCAGCAGCCGCGGTCGGCGTGTTCGTGTCTTGCTTCCGTTCATGCTCTCTCAGCTCCTTTTCCCAGGTCAACGAGGGTAAGGGCCCGGGAGCAGGAAGGATAGAGGGCGGCTGGAGGTTGGCTGTTTTCGATTGGCCTTCTCACAATCCGCACTGGTCGTGTGTCATTCGGCGGGCGTTTTGTGTGGCTTGCGGCTGGCCGGAGTCGCGCCGATCGGTCGGCCTCGACCACCGGCGACTCCCGGATCGGGTGCACCGCAACTCCACCCCGGTAGGGGCGCGCGACGGTGGTCGCCAGTCACCGTCCCCGCAGAATCGTCGCGGCGGCAACACGCTCTGTCACCAACGTCGGACTGATCGGCGGAACGACGAAGAATGCAGTCGTCCACCGCATGGACCAGCCAAGCCTTCGGCCCGCCACTCGGCGCCGAGCCCGTTCCGCACGGAGGTCTGCACCGTCACGCCGTCACGTTGGTGCCCGGTCCGTCCTCGCGCACCGGCTTCAATCGGCGCTTCGGCCGGACTGGGAAAAGGTCGGGCCCGGGGTCATCCGACCCCGGCCCGACCTCTGGTACCACGACTGGAAACGGCCCTGATCAGGCCGGATCGTCAGTTGTAGTAGTAGAAATAGTATGCTCCCCCGGGGCACCCGCCAGGGAGAGTGCAGTCCCAGGGCCACTGGTAGATGGGCGAGACTGCGTAGTACCGCCTGAAGTTGGACCGGGTGTGAACGCAGTCCTGGTAGGAGTAGCCGCACTGGACGTAGTTCTCACCCGCGATGCTGACATCGCCGTTCGTGGCCATCACGGCACTCGCAGGTGCTTCCGGCGCCTGGTACGCGGCGCTCGCGGGTACTGCTGCGGCGGTGGCTATTCCCAACGTCGCCATGGCCGTAATGGCCACTCCCAGCGCCACTTTCTTCAGGTGCATGAACGTCCTCTCGATTCACAGATAGGTCGTCCGGTTTCCCGATCCGTGCCCTTAGGGCGGCGGAATACCGGCCGGTCTGTCCCTGACGGGATAGCTCGTGGGAACACGATAGAAGGCGGCGCCGTCGCCGAACTGACGTAATCCTTTCGCCCGTCTGTCTCCGCCTTCACCCGACGAACTCCTCGGACGGCGTTCAGGGTCGGTGAACCCGGCGGTGCGGGTCAGATGCCGTCAGGTGTCCAGCGCGGGTTGCGGCCGAGGTAACGCAGCAGGGCGGCGACCGGGTCGTCGTCGGCCCGTACGGGTAGGGCGGGGGCGTAGGCGAAACCGCGCAGCGGTTCTGCCGTCGCGTGTGCGGCCGGCATGAGCTGTTCGGCCAGTGCGACGGTCAGCGGTGCCGGCTGGCCGGTCGCCACGGCGACGTCCCAGGCGTGGACGGCGGCGTCGAGGGCGCATGCGGCGGCGGCGAGTGCCGGCGCCATCTCCGGCACGGGCGGCAGCGGCGTACGCACCGACGACGCCGTCGGGTCGACACCGGCCCAGGCACCCGCAGCCGCCTCGATCGCCTTGGTGACCGTGTCCTGGACGCCGCCGTCGAGCCGACGGGGCGGATTGAACGGGTCATAGGACGGCAACGAGCCGGCTCCGACCGTGGACGCCCAGGCGTGCTGGTCGCCGGCGGCGTGGAACAGCACCTGCGCCACTGTCCATTCCGAGCACGGGGTCGGGTCGTCGAGCCGGCCGGTGTCGACGGCCACGGTGGTGACCTGACGCAATGCGTCAAGAGCGCTGGTGAGTACGGTGAAGGTCACTGATGGTCCCTTTCGGTCGGTTTTTCCGGGCTTTCGGGGGTGCGTGGTCGGGGGAGTGCGGTGCAGAACGGGCGGATCTACGTTGGTCAGGACGCCTCGGGGCTGAGCGCGGTGCCGAGCGTCGACGACCTTCTACTCGGGCATGTCGTCGGCCCGGCGGGTGCGGGCCAGTTGGTCGGCCAGGTCGTCGAGGCTCGCTTGCGGTACGCGATGCGGAAGGGCGATATCCTTGGCGAGGCGCGGCACACCGACCAGCGCAACTCGCCGCATGCGTACATCCTCGGCATGCGGCACGCGGATCACGCCGGCTCCCATTCCGGACGCCTCTCGTCCACCGGCGCCGCCCCCAATTGATCATGCTGGAACGCGGGATGCGGAGATGCCCGCCCGCACTACCGACGCGGAGCATACGTGCGCCCGCTTGCGCCCCGGTGACGGCGCGCTTTCATGCATTTCGATGAAATATTCCCCGTGTAGCGGACATGTAGGTGTTGCCGGGCAGGTCCGGCCGGTACGACCCAGCTGAAGGAGCTGCCTTGGTCAGCGCATCCGACGCCGCCCTCCCCGCACGTCTCAACCGGGCCTGTTACGACGACAACCGCTCCGGCTACCCGGGCCGGACTGACGCACTCCGCGTAGCCCGGTGACACCGCAACGAGTGACGGAGCCGGCCGTGCCTACGACGAACCGCTCGACCGTGGCCGCTGCATCTTCCGGAGGGCCGGTGGCGGGTGCCGTCCAGTTCCGCATCCTGGGGGACCTGGAGGTTCGGCGGGACGGCGCGCTCGTCGTCATCTCGGCGATGAAGGTCCGGATCATCCTGGCGTCGCTGTTGCTGCGCGCCGGCCGTGTCGTACCGGTAGGCGTCCTCGTCGACCGGCTGTGGGAGCACGACCCACCCGCCGACACGCGAGCGGCCCTCCAGACGTACGTCACGCGGCTGCGTCGGCTGCTCGGTGCTGACGCCGCGATCCACCTGCGCAGCGGTGGGTACGTCATCGAACTGCCGGCGCGCTCCTGCGACCTGCAGGAGTTCGACGAGCTTCTGGAGGGCGTGCGGATTTCCCTGGAGCGCGGCGACCGGTCGGCTGCACTGGAGTCGTTGCGGGCGGCGACGGCGCTGTGGCGCGGTCCGATCCTGTTCGACGTGGACTCGGCGGCATTGCATCGCGAGGAGGTGCCGCAGGTTCAGGAGCGGTGCCTTGAGGCGGCCGTACGCCGATTCGCCTTGGAGTTGGCGCTCGGGCACCACCAGGCGGTGGTCGAGGAGCTGCGGGCACTCGCCGCGGCGTACCCGTTCCAGGAGGAGCTGCGGACACACCTGATGCGGGCGCTCTACCGGTCGGGACGGCAGGCCGAGGCGCTGAAGGTCTACCGTGACGTCGCGGCGCTGCTGCGCACCGAGCTGGGCCTGGACCCTGGGCCCGAGTTGCGCGCCGTGCACCAGGCGATCCTGCTCGGTGAGTCGATGGACGACGACGCCCGCGACGACGTGTCAGCAAGCTCGACGACGCAGTGCCAGTTGCCGCCGGCGATCGGCGACTTCGTCGGCCGGGCGGACCAGGTGGCGGGGATTGTCAACTCGCTGGCCACCGGGGGCGAGCCGGCCACGGTACCCATCGTCGTGCTGAGTGGGGTGGCCGGCGTCGGCAAGTCCGCGCTCGCCGTGCACGTCGCGCACCAGGTACGGGACCGGTTTCCGGACGGTCAGCTCTATGTCAACCTGGGCGGCGGCGGCCCTGCTCCCCGGGACGCTCCCGAGGTTCTCAGCGAGTTGCTGTATGCGCTGGGGCTGCTACCGGACGCCCAACCGCACTCGGTGCAGGCGCGGGCGGCGGCGTTCCGCGCGCGGGTGGCCGACCGCCGGATCCTGATCGTGCTCGACGACGCCGCCGACGCCAAGCAGGTCGCACCGCTGCTGCCGGGCACGGCAGGTTCGGCCGTCCTCATCACCAGCAGGTGGTCGCTGGACGAGCTTCCCGCGGCCGCTCGCCACCGCCTGCAGCCGTTCTCGGTCGCGGAGGGGATTTCGCTGCTCAGTCGGATCCTCGATCCGAGCCGGGTCGCCGGCGAGCGGCCGGCCGCAGAGGAACTCGTGGATCTGTGCGGCCGCCTCCCGCTCGCCTTGCGCATCATCGGTGCACGGCTCCAGCCCCGGCCCACCCTGCAACTGCGCGTACTGGCGAAGCGGCTACAGGACGAGCACCGACGCCTCGACGAGTTGGCCGTGGGCGACCTGGCGGTCCGCTCGGAGCTGGCGGTCGGCTATGCCGGGCTGGCCGGCCCCGTCCAACTGGCGCTGCGCCGGATGGGCCTGCTGCCCGCCGAGTCCTTCGCCGCCTGGACGCTCGGCGCCATCACCGATGGCGGTGACGGCGAACGCGACGTCGAACAGCTCATGGCCGCCGGGCTGCTGGAGCCGGTCGGCCTGGACCTGACCGGTCAGCTACGGTACCGGCCGCACGACCTGGTCGCGTTGTTCGCCCGCGAGCTGGCCGGCCGCGAGGACGAAGAGGTGACCCGGGCTGCGTACCAGCGGCTGCTGGACAGGTTCCTCGTCCTGGCGCACGGTGTGCACCTGCGGGTGGACCGGAAGGACGGGTTGCCGCCCGACACGCTGCCGGACGATATCGAGGCAGGACCGGTGGACATCGCCGGCCTTGCCGCCGACCCGGGCGCGTGGCTGCGGACCGAGCGGAGCCAACTGCTGTTCGCCATTACGCAGGCGTGCCGACTGGGCAGCTACGACAAGGCGGCGCTGCTGGCGGACATGATCATCCCGCCGCTGTCCATTCGTGGCGGCTACGAGCAGATCGTCCGGGTGCGCGGGATCGTCCGGGACGCCGCCCGCGCGGCCGGGGACGAGCGGGTCGCCAGCCGGCAGGCGAGCAGCCGCGCCGATGTCCTGCTCTCCCTCTGTCTCGACGAGGCCGCGTCGGAGTTCGAGGAGTCGGTGGCCGTGTTCCGTCGCCTGGCTCTGCACCACGAGCTGGTGCACAGCCTCACCGGTCTCGCGTTCGCCCGGATGTTCCAGGGACGGCCGGCACTCGTGCACGCGGAGGAGGCGACCACGATCGCGTACGCGACCGGCGATCGGGACGACATCGTGTTGGCGCTGCGTACCCACGCCGAGACCCTGGTTCTCCAGGACCGACCGGCCGAGGCACTGCCGCTGTTGGATCGGGCGCTGGCGCACGCGCACACGATCTGGAACACCGACAGCCACCGTGCCCTGCTGGTCCGGAAGTTGGACTGCGCGATCTCGCTCGGGAAGCTGGACCTGGCCGACTCGACGTACGCGCAGGCGCGCGAGGTGACCGACGCGGTCGACAATGCCCATGGCCTCGGTTGGCTGCTCGTCCACCACAGCCGGTTGCGACGCGCACGCGGCGACCTACCTGCTGCCATGCGCGACGCACGCGAGGCGTTACGGCGGATGGTCGAGGCAGGCGACCCCCGGGGGGTGTTCATCGCGAACCTACGCCTTGCCGAAGCGCTGCTGACCGGCGGCGACTCCCGAGGCGCCACCGCCGTGCTGCACACTCTGCTGTCCACATCGGACGCGGCGTCCGTACCGCTGCTGAAGGCGAAGGCCGAGTCCCTCCTCAGTCAGGCCACCTACCCATGAGCCAGACATCGGTCCAGGGTCGGCGCCGGAGGTACCCGGCCAGATCCGCGAAGACACCGCGTTGCGCCTCGGCGGCCGTCCCGCTGCGGTCGGGGCCACCGCATCGTGCCGACCGCGTGGGTGATGTTCCCTCGCGCCCGCCGTCCGCCGCGTGTCGTCCGCCGTGCCCTACCGTTCCCGGACGGCGTAGGTCAGGTGCGTCACCCTCAGGGAGGACTCCGAACGGACCGGCTCCAGCGCGACCCTGGACGCGTCCACGCCCTCGAACAGGCGGATTCCGGAGCCGAACAGCACGGGCGACAGCGCGATCGAGAACTCGTCGAGGAGGCCGGCGTTCACGTACTCCAGGATCGTCGCGCCGCCGCCCGCGATGCGGACGTCCCGGTCGCCGGCGGCCTTGCGGGCCTGGTCGAGCGCGGACTCGATGCCGTCGTCGACGAAGTGGAAGGTGGTCCCGCCCGGCCGCTCCCAGGGGTCACGCTTCTCGTGCGTCACGACGAAGACCGAGGTGTGGAACGGCGCCTCCTCCGGCCACGCCTGCTCGCCGGCGTCGAACATGCGCTTGCCCATCACGCTCGCGCCGGTGCGCTCGAACGTCTCCCGCACGATGTCGTTGTCGCGCCCTTCCTCGCCGCCCGCGCCGAGCTTCAGGTTCTCCCGGGTGAACCGCAGCGGGAACACCCACCGCTGCAGTTCCACCCACTGCCGACCCATCAGGTCGCCGAGCGACTCGGGTGCGATGAACCCGTCCAGCGACATCGACACGCTGAAGAACACCTTCCCCGCCATCAGCCCTCCGCGTCCTTCCGAACGATCTCGGTGACGTAGGCGGCCAGGTTGCTCAGGGTCTGCCGGCCGCCCTCGATCGCGTGGTACTTCTCGACCGCCTCGTTTCGCAGCTCCTTCGTGGGAAACAGCGTGTGCATCACGATCCGGGTCGCCGCACCGTCGGGCGCGAACGTCAGGACCGACTCGAAGGCGTTCGGATCGTCGCGGGACTCACCGTGCAGCATCGCGATCCGCTCCGGCCGGGTGATCTCGGTCCAGGTGATCCACTCGGCGTAGTCCGTCCCGTCCGGTCCGTGCATCACGAAGTCCCACTCCCCGCCGACGCGGAACTCGAACGCCCGTGTGGTGGTGCTGAACCCCTCCGGTCCCCACCACCGTGACAGGTATCGGACCTCGGTGAACGCCTCGAACACCACCTCCCGTGGGGCGTCGATGACCCGGGAGATCACGACCTCCCGGTCGGCCGTCGCGGACTGCGCCGACGCGCCTCGTCCCGTCTCACTCATCAGCTACTCCTCCTGCCTTGCCTGCTTCAGGTCCTGCACGTACGCGTCCAGCCGGTCGAAGCTCTCGTTCCAGAACCGCTCGAACCCGCCGGCCCACTCGTGGACCGGTCGCAGCCCGCGGGCGTCAAGCCCGTACAGGCGCTGCTTGCCTGCCTTGCGGTCCCGCACCAGCCCGACCTCCCGGAGCACCCGCAGGTGTTTGGAGGCCCCCGGCTGGGTCATCCCCAACTCCTGGGCCAACTCGGTCACCGGCCGTTCACCCGCCCGCAGCAGCATCAGGATCTCCCTCCGCTGCGGCTCGGCGATCGCGTTGAAGACGTCCGACGTCGTCGCTGCTCGTGCCATGGTAGCGATCATATACCCATAACGGAATGCGTCAACCGGCGGTCGCCGGGGTGAGCCGGCCGACATGCCACGTCGTCAGGACTGGACCTTGGCGGTGAGGCCGACGGTGACGACGATGACCGGATGTTCCTTGTGAGCGGCGTGTCCGTGGCCGCCGACCGGCATCTCGCGGGACGGGTCCGCGCCAAGCCGCCGGCGTCGTACCGCCAGACCGTCCCCGCCCGCCGCCGCTGTCCGGACCGCGCGTGACCGCGCCGCCTCGCGTCGGCCAGGCCGGGGTCGTCTTCGACCTGGACGGCACCCTGGTCGACACGATGACGATCACCCCCACCGTGTACGTCGACACGATCCGCGCCCTCGGTGGGCCGATGGTCTCGCCGGCAACCGTGGTCGCCAGTTGGCACGTCGGGCCCACACCGGTCGTACTCGCCCACTTCCTGGGCCGCCCGGCCTCGGCTGCGGACGTCGAGTGCTTCCACGGGCTCTTCGCGGCGGCGGTCTCAGACGTCCGACCGTTTCCCGGCGTACTCGACCTGGCCGACGACCTCGGCCGGGCCGGCTACCGGCTCGGCATCTTCACCGCCGCCACCCGGCGGACCACGGATCTCGTACTTGCCACCACCGGGCTCGACCGATCGTTCGCGGTCGTCGTCTGCGGTGACGAGGTCGCCGACCCGAAGCCCGCACCGGAAGGTCTGATGCTGGCCTGTCAGCGCCTGGGCGTCGACGTTGCCGAAGCCGCGTACGTCGGCGACGCGGAGGTGGACCTGGAGTGTGCCGAGGCGGCCGGGTCGCTGGCCATTCACGCCCGCTGGGGCATCACAGCCCCCGCACCGGCCGGGGTGACGATGGCCCACCGGCCGGCGGACGTCCTCGAACTGCTCGGCGGACCGGGATCCGGGTCGCCGCTCCGCCGCGCGGCCGTAGGGCGGACGCACCCTACGAAACGCCGAAAGGACAACCCTTGATCAGCATCACCCGACTCGAATCCGACGACCGGCCCACCTGGGAGGAGCTGTTCTCCGGCTACAACGCCTTCTACGGGCGTACCTGGCCGGCGGAGAACTACGACCGTGCCTGGCGGGAGTTCCAGCGGGACGAGCGGATTCACGCGCTCGGCGCCCGGCTCGACGGCCGGCTGGTCGGCATCGCCCACTTCCTCGTCCACGCCAGCACGACCTCGCCTGACGTCTGCTACCTCCAGGACCTGTTCACCGCCCCGGACGCGCGAGGCAGGGGTGTCGCCCGAGCCTTGATCCGGGCTGTCGAGGAGTGGGCCCGCGAGCAGGAATGTGCCCGGCTCTACTGGCACACGCAGCAGCACAACCACACCGCCCGCCGGCTGTACGACCAGGTGGCAGACTTCCGCGACTTCATCGTGTACGCGATGCCGCTGTAGCCGACGCCGAACCTGGTCGACCTGCTCGTCGTCGGTGTCACCCGCGCAACACGCCTCCTCACCCGCGACGCGGTCCGCCGCGTGAGACAACCAACGGGGACCGGTACGCACTTGCAGCCGCGACCGACGTCCGCCCGGAAGAAGGTCGCGTACGGAGAATCGGACCCGGAAGAATGATCTGCTGTGAACGATGCAGTGGCAGTGGGGCTACTCACCTCAGCGTCCACCCTGGTCGCGGTCGGATTGACCGGAGGCGTCTCGGCGTGGGTGAGTCGTGCCCAGCTACGTCACCAAGCCGCGCTCTCGACAGCGGAGCGCGATGAGCAGCGAGCGTCCCGCCAGCGCGACGTTCGGCGCGATGCTTACGTGCACTTCCTCGGGCGCGTGGACGAGGCATACCGGCGTCTGGACGACCGCTGGACCGCGCCGCCCCCGGAGCCACCCGAGCCACACCTGGTCGACCCGGTCTATCCGGCACTGCGGGCGCTCGACGAGGCACACAGCGTCGTCCTGCTGGAGGGCCCGTACGACGTTGCCGAGCACGCCGACCTGGTCGTTGCCAGCGTCGGCGACGAATACCGCAGCCAACGACAGGTCCTGGGTACGCACCAAGGTGCTCTCGACAGCGCGGCCGTGCTCGACTCCGCCGCACACCGCGCAGCAATTTCCGCACGGACCCTGCACCGGGCCAATTTCATCGAGGCCGCCCGGAAGGCGATTGGAGGTCACCTTACTTCTCGATGAACGGGGCCGAGGCTCGCCGCGCTGCGGTTACAGGCGGCCGCGGGCGGACCTGGTGCGGCGGGCCGTTTCCGCTGGGCCGGCGTCGAAGAGGGATCGCCATTCGATGGCCTGCCGGTGGGTCGGGTTGCCGCCGAGGGTGGCCGCGTGCAGCCTGGTGAGGTCCAACAGCGGTGGTAGCTGTCGCCACTGCTCGAACGACAGCTCCAGGTACACCAGCGACGGCAGGTCGGCCAGTACGGCCAGGTCGGCCACGTGCGCGTCGGCGAGGGACAGGCCGTGCAGGTTCGCGACGGTCCGCAGTGGCGTCAGGTCACTCGGCGCGGCGCCTCGGAGCAGGCCCAGCGAGCGCAGGGTCGGATGGCCGGCCAGTGGGGCAAGATCCGACGCCCCGTTCACCTGGAGATGTTCCACCGGAAGCTCCCGCAGCGGTTCCAGGTCCGCCCCGGCGGTCATCGACAGCGAACGCAGCCGCCGCAGCCCGGCGAGTTCTGCGGTGTCCACGGTGCCGTAGTACAGCCGCAGTTCCTGTACGTCCGGCAGCCGCCGCAGCGGTTCGAGGTCGATCTCGCCGCCGCGCATCTCCAGCCGGAGGTCGGGTCGCGTGACGACCGGACGAGGCCGGCCGGCCAGCACTGCGGTGACCGAGTCGGCGACGTACCCCGGCCGGGTGCCCCAGTCGACGCCTACGTTGATGACCTGGCCCGGCCGGCCGTGCCGGGCCGGCGCGAGGTCGACCACGAGGAAGTTGCCGCCGGAGTCGTCGGCGATCGGGATCCAGCCGGGGTGGCCGCTCGCCCGGCGGATCGTGTCGGCCGGGTCGGCGTCGAGGATGACCCGGTTCCACACGCCTGGCCAGGAGTCCTCGGCCGGGGCCGAGGTGATCTCGTACATGCCGGTGAGTTCGGCGAGCGGGTACCGGTTCCAGCCGTCGACGGTGCCGCCCCCGTCGGCGAGCGCGTACAGAGCCCGCAGGTCCGGTGGCAACCGGTGGCCCAGCTTCGCCTCCACGGCCGCGATCTCATCCTCGGCCGCGCCGGGCGGCAGGTCCCCTTGGGCCTGGTCCAGCAGCAGCGCGACCGCACGGTCGGGATCACCGGCGTACGTGGGGTCCAGGACGACGGGTTCGGGATCGAGCGTTTCCGGCGGCAGGTCCTTGCGGAGCACGACGGTGTACGAGTTGCCGACACTCGACCCGCGCAGACCGAACCGGGCGACCGCGTCGAACTCGCCGTCGGCGTCGACCGTCAGGTGCACCGCGACCTGCCGGAACCTGGTCCCCTCGGCGAGCCGGCCGAACAGCTCGCTCATCGGGTCCGCGATCGCGGAATGACTCATCTCGGGGACGTAGACGCCGCTGCCGTCGGCGGTGCGGTACCGCGCGCCCTCGCCGCCGTGGCCGCGGGCGACCAGATCGACCGACAACGTGGCCGTGTGCCAGCCGGCCGGACCGTGGTCGAACAGGAGGCGGGCGGCGTCGCGCAGGGCGTCCGAGCCGGCCGCGCCTGACGTGGTGTCATCCGCGGAAGCAACCATGACCGACACCGTATCCTCGGCCTCCGTCTTCGCCGGCCGGTGGGGGAGGGCCCCGACCCGATCTCGGTCTCGCCGGCACCGACGACGCATCCGAACAGGTCGGCTGCTCGTCGCTGGGCGCCCTCTCGTCCGATGAATCTTCCAAAATCCTCGAAGTTTGCTTCTTTCATCCCGCCGGCCACGACCAACCCATTGACAGACGTCGGATGTTTCGGGAATATTATCGAGTCATTTCCATCTCTGAACATCTACCGCCCGCCGTCCGGGCCGGCGTGTGGATGGCGCGTGCGCAGGGGAGGACGCCATGCGGTCAACATTCCGGATAGGACTGTCGTTGCTGGTGGCGATGGCGGCGATGGTCGTCATCCCACCGGCACCGGTCGCCGCCGCGCCGGGCGACAACTACGTCGTCGACGACGCGTTGAGTGGAACCCGCACCCGCTGGTTCGACGAGGCACGCTTCGGCATGTTCATCCATTTCGGCCCGTACGCCGTCTACCAGGGCCAGTACGGGACGTGCCGCGAGGTCGAGTGGATCAAGCGGCAGTGCAACATCCCGTGGAGCGACTACGAGGCCAAGGCCGCCACCTTCAACCCCTCGTCGTTCAACGCGAACGCGATCGTGCAGATGGCCAAGCAGGCGGGCCAGAAGTACATCGTCATCACCTCCAAGCACCACGACGGGTTCGCCATGTGGCCCACCCGGGTCAACCGGTGGAACCTCCGGGACCACTCCGGCTTCTCCCGCGACCTGCTGCGCGAGCTGAAGGACGCCGCGACCGCCAACGGCATCAAGCTCGGGTTCTACTACTCGATCTGGGACTGGCACGACCCGGATTTCGTCGCGAACTTCCCGGCGTACGTCACCAAGATGAAGGCGCAGCTGCAGGAACTCGTGACCAACTACGATCCCGCGCTGCTCTGGTTCGACGGCGAGTGGGCCGAGACCAACCCCACCAACCCGTGGTCGGAACAGAACGGCGAGGATCTGGAGCGGTTCGTCCGCGCCATCTCACCCCAGGTCGTCACCAACAACCGGATCGGCAAGCGTCGCCTCGTCGACGGTGACTACGGCACCCCTGAGCAGGCTCTCGCCGGCTCCCCGCCCTCGGCGCAACTGCAGGAAACCTGCATGACCATCAACAACACCTGGGGGTACGCGGCCTGGGACACCAACTTCAAGTCACCGACCCAACTCGTGCGCGACCTGGCCCACCTCGCGAGCAACGGCGCCAACCTCCTGCTCAACATCGGCCCGATGCCCACCGGGGCGGTCTCGGCCGGACAGTCCGCCGCCCTCAACGGCGTCGGCACCTGGATGGCCACCAACGGCGCGGCCATCACCGGCACCGGCTACACCGGCCTGGTCGGCCAGCCCACCTGGGGCAAGGTCACCCGCAAGGGCAACAAGCTCTACCTCGTGGTCAACAACTGGGCCACCACTCTGCACCTCAGCCAACGGTCGCCGTTCACGGTCACGGGCGCCCGGGTGCTCGGCAGCGCGTCACCGGTGAGTGTGCGCCGCGCCGGCGACGGCTACGACTTCCTGCCGAGCGGCGGCGCCACCAACGCCATCGCCACCGTCATCGAGGCCGACATCACCACCCCCGCACCGGCGGCGGTCGGCACCGGCTCCGGCCTCAAGGCGGAATACTGGAACAACACCACCTTCGCCGGTACGCCGACAGTCACCCGAACGGATCCGACCGTCAACTACGCCTGGCGTTTCAGCGGCTCTCCCGCCCCCTCGATCGGCACCGACAACTTCGCCAGCCGCTGGACCGGCTCGATCGAGCCCCGGTACTCCGAGAGGTACACCTTCACGGCCGTATCGGACGACACGGTCCGGCTGTGGATCGACGGGCAACTCGTCATCGACAACGCCGTACCCCACGCACCGAGCGTCGACCAGGGCAGCGTCACACTCACCGCCGGTCGTCACGACATCCGCCTGGAACAGACCGACCAGGGCGGCTCGGCATACATGAAGCTCATCTGGAGCAGCCCCAACACGCCCGCCCAGATCGTGCCGCAGTCGCAGCTCTATCCGGCGGCCAGCACGGTACAGCGGTTCAACGACAACGTGGCGACGTACAGCACCGGCTGGGCGGTCAGCAGCAACCGGGGTTTCGGTGACTACAACGACGACGTGCACTACACGACCAGCAACGGCGCGTCGTTCACCTACACGTTCAACGGCACCGGCATCGACTACCTGTCGGAGCGCAACTCCGACCAGGGCGTGGTGGACATCTACCTGGACGGGGTCCTGCGAGCCACGGTGGACACCAGCAGCAGCACCCGCCTGACCCAACAGGTGATCTACAGCGTCCGGGGACTACCGCAGGGCTCACACACCCTGCGCGGTGTCAAACGATCGGGCACGTACATGCTCGTAGACCGCTTCGACGTGGTCGCCCAGTAACGGAGGCAGTGCGGCGGGGTGCGAGCCCCGCCGCGATCTGCGCGGGTACCGCGACGCCGCCACGGGCGTACGTCCCGAGGTCAGGTCGATTGTTCCGGTCGCACCGCCGCAGGGCGCACGTCCCCGGCTCTGTGGTGGCGCGCCCAGCGGCGGCAGATACGGACGCTGCGGTCGGCCGATGTCCGGGAACGAGAAGAGGCGGCCGGACCCCAAGGTCCGGGCAGCCGTACCCGGACACCAACCCGCGTGGAATGAACTTCCCTGTTATGATCGTCTCGTGGAACAAACTTCCCCGGGGCGGCTTGCGGCGCGGATCAGGGCCCGGTTGCCGCAACTGCGCGAGGCCGAGGCGCGGGTCGCCCAAGTGCTGCTCGACCAGGGCGTCGAACTCGTGCACCTGAGCGTCAACGACGTCGCGGCACTTGCTGGCACTGCCCAGTCGACCGTGGTGCGCGCGTGCCAGCGGCTCGGCTTCCATGGCTATCAAGAGGTCAAGATCGATGCAGCCCGGGATCGTCCGAGCGGGCTTGAGCCGGTATCCGACCCCGGCGACGGTGTGGTCGGTGACGCCCTTACCCAGACCATCCGCGCCGCCATGGAGGCGTTGGCGGGATTGCCCGCGACCCTGGCCGTGGATGAGCTGCGCACTGCGGCGGAGCGCATCGACGCCGCATCCCGGATCCTCATCGCCGGCACCGGCCTGTCGGGGGCCACGGCGGTTGACGCGGCGTACCGGCTGCGGGCGCTCGGCCTGCCGGTCGACCTGCCGCCCGACCCGCTCACCGCCCAGCTCGCCGCCGATCTACTGCCCGAGCATGCCGTGTGCCTGGCCATCAGCCACAGCGGAGCGACCCGTTCCACCGTGGACACGGCCCGACGGGCCCGCGACCGGGGCGCGACCGTCGTCGCCGTCACCAGCTATGCCCGGTCACCGCTGACCGAGGTAAGCGCCTGCGCCCTCGTTGCCGGAGGACAGGACCTCGTCTTCGGCCTCGAGGCCGTGGCGAGCCGGCTCGCCCACTTCACCGCCATCGACGCGCTCACCCTCGCCCTACGCGCGCTGCGCGGCCCGACGGCCGACCATGCGCTGTCCGTCTCCGCGGAAGTCACCGCCGCCCACAGCTACTGACCCGGTCACCAGAGGAGCACGAGAAGATGTCCGACGAAACCTTCCAGCTCGGCGGAAACCTCCCGGTGCGCCGTCTCGGCTTCGGCTCCGGCCAGCTCGCTGGCCCCGGCTACTGGCAGGCCCGCCTCGACGCCGCACGCAGCACCGCCATCCTGCGCCGGGCCGTGGAGCGCGGGGTCACGCTCATCGACACCGCCGACAACTACGGACCCGACGTCGTCGAGGAACTGATCGCCGCGGCACTGCATCCATATCCCACCGGACTGGTCGTCGCCACCAAGGGCGGGGTGGTGCGTACGGGGCCGGACGTCTGGCATCACGCAGGACGTCCGGAACAGTTGCGGGCGCAGTGCGAGGCGAGCCTCCGCCGGCTCCAGGTCGACACGATCGACCTGTACCAGCTGCACCGCATCGATCCCGAGGTGCCATTGGCCGAGCAACTCGGTACGCTCGTCGAGCTTCAGCGAGCAGGCAAGATTCGGCACATCGGGGTCGACACGGTGACCGCCGACGAGCTCGAGTGTTGCCTCGCCGAGGCCACGATCGCGTCGGTGCAGAACCGGTACAACCTCGTCCACCGTGACTCTGAACGGGTACTGGCCATGTGCGAGGCGCGGAACATCGCGTTCCTGCCGTGGTTCCCGCTCGGCAAGGGAGTCCTGACAACCGGTGGCGAAGGCAGCCACTCGCGCACGATCGCCGAGATCGCACAGCGGTACGCCGCCACCATCAGCCAGATCGCCCTCGCTTGGCTGCTGCACCGCGCACCGGTTGTCCTCCCGACGCCGGGCACCGCGTCCCTCGCCCACCTGGACGAGAACCTCGACGCCGCCGACATCTCGCTCGATGCCGAAGACCTACGCCAACTCGACGCGCTCGCCGCACCGGCGAGCGCATGAGCCACCTGCTACCGCGACCGGTCCACGAGTCGCAAACGCAACCTGCGGTGGCACAACAACGCTTCCTGTCCCGCCGGTCGCGGCGTGGCAGCCTCGCAGGCGCACCCGAGCAGTATGCCGATGCCCGGGGACGGGCCGACCCGGGCACCGCCCCTCGATGTCGATGACACGCAGCCTGGCCGGCTCGGTCCGGGCGCCAACGCCGACGATCGCTCGCACGAACTGGTGGGTCTGGCGCAGTTGCTCGGCGAGTCGGGGACCCGGCGCAAGTTCCGTCGATCCGTCAGGCGCCCTATCGCCACAACTGGGTTAGCTCAGTGCGGTTGCAGGGGAGAATCTCCAGCCCGCCGCCTGCCGTGCCACGCCGGGGCGCAGCCGTCGTCGCGTGGCGGTGGCCGGCACGATCTGCCGACGGATGTGCGGCAGTTCGCCGCCTCGTTCGTGGTGGGGATCGGGGCTCGTCAGGGAGTCGCCCGCTCGCCGGTGGCCTGGGCTCTGATGAAGGCGGCGATCCGGTCGTTCAGTTCGTCGATCCGGTTGAAGCCGCCGTGGCTGCCGGGCACGATGGCGACCTCCGCGTGTGGCATGAGGCTTCCCCGGGCGTGGGCCTCGGCCGGGGTGAGCATGGCACTACGCGCGCCGGCGACCAGTAGGACGGGCACGTCGATGGCGCGGGGTTGCTCGTCGGTGAGGACGCCGGGGAACTTCGGCTCCGCCCGGTAGCCGCGGGTACCGGCCCACATGAGCGTCATCAGGTCCGGTTCGAGCATGGCGGAGCTGTCCAGCCACCGGGCTAGGCGGCGGCGCAGCGGCATCGGGGCCAGGGTCGCCAGGCCGCTGATCGAGAGCCACCACCAGAAGCGGGCGTCGGCTTGGTGAGCCCGGCGGGGTCGAGCAGCGTGATGGAGGCGACCCGTTCAGATGCCCGGGTGGCCTGGTTCATGGCTATCCAGCCGCCGTACGAGAAGCCGACGAGGTGCGCCGGGTGGTCGGTGAGCTGGGCGAGCACTTCGTCAAGCCAGGCGGCGCAGGCCGCCGGCGGGGTCATCAGGGCGCGCGGGACGCTGGGGTCGGCGTCGCCGGGCAGGTCGATTCCGACGGCCGGAGATGGGCGAACGGCGGGCTCGAACGGTTCCGTACAAAGTCGAACGTCGCCGTACGACGGGAAGTCGGAGCGGCGGAAGTAGGGTCCGGACCATGACGTGGCTCAAGAAGCTGGTTCCTGCACTCTCGGTGATCTGCGTGGTATCGGTGGTATTGATGCTGGCTCCGTTCGGAGTGATGGCCCCGGCCCACGCCGAGCAGGTCACGATCGCCTGCGCCAACACCGTCTCGGACGACGAGAACCTGAACAGTGCGATCGCGGCGAGTTCACCCGGTGACGAGATCGTCATCGACGGGCCGTGTCTGATCGACGGCCGGATCAAACTGCTCGGCGAACGCAGCTACCGTGGTCTGTCCCGGGCCGGGACGGTCATCCGGCAGGCGGACGGCGCGAACCTGCCGGCCATGCTCGCCTCGGATTCCTATCTGGACAACGATCCGTACACCGGGGCGCCCATCGCCGTCCGATCCGTGTCCCTGGACGGCAACCGGGCCGGCAATCCGCGCGCCGGCGACGTACTCGTGGTCCGGTCCTGGCAGTCGGTGATCGAGGACGTGGAGATCCTGGGCGCGGCTCGACACGGGATCCGGTTGACCAATCTGTCCGCGGACGGCACCGCGCTGGTCAACACGCAGGTCAACGGCCGGATTGTCGGCAACCACATCGGCGAGTCGGGCGGCCGGGGCATTTTCGTCGAGGACACCGGCAATTCCGTGACCGACTGGCAACTGCTCGACAACTGGATCGCGGACTCTGGTGCGGACGGGATCGCCCTGGACAACACGGCCGGCTGGATGGTCCAGCGCAACCACGTCTACGGTACGAGTGGCGCGGCGATCGCCGCCCAGCGGCTGTTCGGCAGCACCGTGTCGGACAACTACATCGAAGACTTCGTGACCGTCGGGTTGCAGGTGTCCGTGCAGGGGGAGGCGGCGTCGACGATCGCGGGAAACCGGATCTTCCGGTTCAACGGCGGTGGTGGCACCTTCCTGGCACTGCGGGTCAACTACGGCACCGGCAACGCGACCGTGGTCGGCAACACGATCCGGGGCAACGGATCCGGTGTGGGTCTCGACTACCAACTCGCGTCGGGTACGACGCTGTCGGTCGCGTCCACCGGCAACCTGGTAACCGGGGTCACGACTCCACGACGGGCGGCAACCGGCGTCACCGTCACGGCGGGACTCTGACACCGTGGCACCAACCACCTGGGCAGGTACGCCAGCGGGGCCGCTCAGGCAGGTGGTAACAGGTCGACGAGGAACTCCTGGTCCGGCCCCGTGGTGCAGCGCCCCTGAAGCACGCCCGTACCCGGCTTGGCGGCCTGGTCCCGCAGGCCCATGCATCCGTCGGTGTACGCCGGCCTCAGCCGGAAGCGGTTGGTCGCCCCGACCGGTTCGAACCGGAACAACTGCTGCGAGCGGGACTCGTCGCAGTCGTTCCACGGCTCTAGCGAGTCTCTGGCAACCCCGTCGGTCAGCAACGTCAGACAGCCGATGCCCTCGGTCGGGTGATGCCACTCGATGAAGACGTGCCTGTCGTCGACCGGCTCGAGGAAGGTCCGGGGCGGCGCCTGCACGGTGCAGGCACGTAGCGTGGCGAGCGGTTCTGCGTAGTCGACCCGCTCGTCGCGTCCCGCGCTGACGCACAGCTCCGGTGCGTGTGCCGGACGGATCTGCGCGAAACTGCCGGCGTCGCCGAGGAGCAGACCCGCGTCGCTGGCCGTACCGTCCGGCGACGGACTGGCCGCCCGCCCGCCGCCACCGATCCTCTCCCACAGCAGGTATCCGCCGACGGCCAGCAGCAGCGCGACGACGGCGCCGGCCAGCAACGGGAACGGCTGCCAGAGCCGCCGGATCACGTTCGGCGGCGGGAAAGACCGGCCCGGTCGCTGGTCCGGGGCGCCCGATTCCAACGGCGGTTGCGCCCTGCCGGGCGGCGAACCGACATCTGCGGGCACCGACGGCCCGCCAGACGTCTCCGCCGCCACGGATGTCTCCGCCAACTCCCCGATACGCAGGTTCGTGGTGTGCATCGCGATCTTCCTGCGGGCGGTGACCCAGCGCTGTACATCGGCCTCACCGAGACCACATGCCTTGGTCAGCGCCGCGACGAGTTCCTCGCGGGGGAGCGTGGACCGGCCCAGGGCGGTGGCGATGGTGCTGCTGGGCAACACGTCGCCGGCTGCCGCCGCCTTGGCCTCCAACTGGCGGTACGTCAGCCCGGACCACAACCGCAGCCGGCGCAGCGCGTCGAGAAGCTCGGCGGCTACCTGGGCCTCCTCGGGGCGAGGAGGATCTCCCGCAGGATCGGGTCGGGTCCCGGGCGCTGATGCATCCACGGCACAAGCATGCCCGTGCCGCGCCAACGTCGCGAAATTGGTCGTGCACGCCGACGACCGACGGTGTGTCAGCACGCGGCACGGCCGCCGCGAGCAGCCCTGCCCGATCCGGCGCCCCACCCGTCGACCGGCATCTGGCATGTGTATGCCGAACAATCCGGACTTCGGTGCGGGTCGACTCCATGGCCCCGCCCGCAGCGGTGTTCGGATCGGTTCGGCATTGTTCGGTGTGGCAGGTACGGGGCCTGCGAACGCCGTGGACGGACTAGTCTCTGCGGCGCACGTCGGTCCTGCCGGAGGAGGGTCGGATGGGGTACGTGACGTCGAGGGACGGCACAGCGATCGCGTACGAGCGGACGGGTAGTGGACCGGCGGTGGTGCTGGTCGGTGGTGGCCTTGACGACGGTGCGGAGAACGCGCCGCTGGCTTCGGAGTTGGCCGGACGGTTCACGGTCTACAACTACGCCCGCCGTGGACGGGGCGGCAGCGGCGACACCGCGCCCTACGCCGTGGAACGCGAGATCGAGGACCTGGCCGCGCTGATCGCCGAGGCAGGCGGATCGGCGCACGTGTTCGGTGCCTCGTCGGGTGGTGCGCTCGTGTTCGAGGCTGCCCCGGCGGGGCTGCCGATCGACCGCATCGCGGTGTACGAGGTGCCGTACATGACGGACGAGGGGATGGCCTGGCATTACGCGCGGTACGTGCAGGAGCTTGGGCGGGTGCTGGCCGCCGGCCGGCGGGGTGACGCGGTGGAACTGTTCATGCGGCTTGCCGGCGCATCCGAGGAGGACATCGCGGGAGCGCGGAGATCGCCGGTGTGGGCCGGTCTGGAGGCCCTCGCACCCACCCTCGCCTACGACGCGGCCTGCCTCGGTGACGGGCGGCCACCGA
Organism: Plantactinospora endophytica; assembly: GCF_016862915.1. Lineage (GTDB taxonomy): Bacteria > Actinomycetota > Actinomycetes > Mycobacteriales > Micromonosporaceae > Plantactinospora > Plantactinospora endophytica. The sequence goes on from NZ_BONW01000013.1 coordinate 273,567, forward strand.
CAGCCCGGCTGGCCGGGATCACCCAACCGACGCTTGTGGCCACCGGCGGATCGTCGGACCCGCATACCGGTGGACTTCAGCCGGGCTTCTTCGACGATGCCGCGGACGCGATAGCCGCGAGCATCCCGAAGGCGGAACGGCGGCTCCTCGACGGCCAGACCCACGTCGCCGACCCGGCGGTACTCGCCTCGGTGCTCGGGCGGTTCTTCGCCCGATGACTGCCGGGCCCACCGTCCCGGGCCCGGCGCGCTCCGATGCTTCACCCGACGCGGTGCGCGCCGTACGAGGCTTCACTGGCGATGGACACGCGAGTGCGGTGGTGGCGAGGCGACTCGATTTCGTCGATCGTCGCGACGGCCAGGTCGGCGTACGAGAGGTGTGCGACCTCTCGGTCCGGTACGCGTTCCCCGCCGATCTGGTAGCGGCCGGTGCGGGGAGCGTCTGTCCGCAATGCGGCCGGTGGCGTGAGCATGAGCCAGTCGACCACGGTGTCTGCTGTCGCGAGCCTGTCCAGACCGGCCGTGTGGGCAAGGGCGAAGGGTCGCAGTTCAACGGGCAGTACGGCGGGATCGTCGAGCAGAAGGCGGCCTTCCGCGTCCTTGAGGTTGGCGAACAGGCCGATGACGACCAGTCGGGGTACGCCGGCCCGGGAGAGGCCGTAGAGAAGCGCGTCGACGGCTTTGACGAAGAAGCCCGGATCGAGGTCGAGGGCGGCGAGTGCCTCCGGACCGGATGCGGGACTGACCGCGTGGACCACGGCGTCGTGACCCCGTACGAGGCTGGCGACCGACTCCGGTTCGGTCACGTCGCCGCTTACCGCAGTGGTGATGTCGGGATACTTGTCGGGATTGCGAACGACCGAGGTCACGTGGTGTCCACGATGGTGTGCCTCGATGGCCACGGCGCGCCCGGCCCGGCCGCCGGCCCCGAAAATCGCGATGCTGGTCATGGCGCGACGCTAGTCGGCGGGGGGCAGGTTACCGCAACGGTACTGGGTTAGGTTTGAGCGGTGACGTCCCAGCTTGACGCGGACATGTTCGATCCGGCGTGCCCGTCGAGTGTGATGCCGTTTCGGATCGGCGACAAATGGACCGCAATGGTGGTGCTCTGCCTGGAGCATGGGCCGCGTCGGTTCAGCGAACTCCGAGTGCCGTTGCGGACGATCACGCCGAAGGTTCTGACCGAGACATTGCGCGCGATGGAACGGGACGGCCTCGTCACCCGTACGTCGTACGACGAGAATCCGCCGCGCGTCGAGTACGCACTCACGCCGCTCGGTCGGAGCCTGCTGACTCTTGTCGAGGCCGCCCGGGCCTGGTGCAGGGAAAACATGTCGGAACTGCTGGCCGCTCGCAGGTCGTCCGACTTGAGCTCCCGTGATCCCTCGCCGGCACCGACGCCGGCCCGCCCGGGGAGCGACGAACAGCGAGCGCGTTAGTCGTCATGGTTGCCCCGACCCCACGGGCCTGCTCGATCTGGTCGGCGACCCCAGCGTTCCTCGGCCGTCCGCGACGCGACCTCCCACTGCCCTGGTCCGTGCCCGCGCATCAGCCGAAGTCGTCACGCTCCGTGGTCGGCCTGTGCGGCCGGTAACCGTGCCGGCCGGCGCGGTCGGGCCGGACCGGATGCTGGTCTCCAGCCACATCCTCGCCGAGATCCAGCAGATGATGATCTAGCCCGGGAGCCTTCCTTGGTATGGTCTGCGCTGGTCAGGTCCCTGGAACGATGGAGTCACGACATGCCGGTCACCCGCGTCGCCACGGTCGACGATGCCTCCGCCGTGACCGCGCTGCTGCGCGCGAACTGGGAAGCCTTCGCACCGTGGGAACCAGTGCGTGACGACCCGTGGTTCACGCTGGACAACCAGCGCACGATCCTCGAAACAGCGCTGGAGGCTCATGTCCAGGGCACCATGGTCCCGCTCGTCATCGTCGACGGGGACGAGGTGATCGGCCGGCTGAACATCAACGGGATCACCCGGGGCGCACTGCAGTCCGCGGTGCTCGGCTACTGGGTCAGTCCGTCGCACCAGGGCCGGGGGTTCGCCACGGCGGCGGTTGCCGATGCCATCGCTCTCGCTTTCGGCGAACTCGACCTGCACCGGCTCCAGGCGGAGACGTTGCTGCACAACACGGCATCGCAGCAGGTGCTGCTGCGTAACGGGTTCCGGCCTTACGGGGTGGCTCCTTCCTATCTGAAGATTGCGGGCAGCTGGCAGGACCACGTGTTGTTCCACCTGCTCACGACGGAGTGAAGGCGGGCTGTGGCAATCCTGCTCCGCGCTCACCTGGGCTCGGCGAGCCCGGCGCGGTGGGCGATGACGGCGAGTTGGGTACGGTCGCGGGCCTGTAACTTGGCGAGCAGCCGGCTCACGTAGGTCCGGGCCGTGGCGGGGCTGATGAACAGCACCTTGCCGATCTCGTGGTTGCTCTCGCCGAGTCCGACTCGCGCGAGGATCTCCAGTTCGCGGTCGGTCAGGCTGTCCAGCCGCGGATCCCGGGCGTACGTCTGGCCGTGCTGGGCCACCCGCTCCATCAGGTGCTTCGTCACGGAGGGGGAGAGCATGTTGCCGCCGGCCGCCACGGTCCGGACCGCCTGCCGGAGATCTTCGGAACTGGTGTCCTTGAGCAGGTAGCCGGCGGCGCCCGCCCGGATCGCCTGGTCGATCTCGTCCGGCTCGTCGAAGGTGGTCAGCATCAGCACCCGTACCCTGCTCAGCGACTTGTCGGCGGTGATCCGGGCGGTGGCGTCGATCCCGTCGCCGTGTGGCATCCGGATGTCCATCAGGACGACGTCCGGCAGGTGCCGGCGGACCTCGGCCAATCCTCGTACCCCGTTGCCGGCCTCGGCGACGACCTCGATGCCGGGGTCGTTCTCCAACAGGCTGCGCAGTCCGGCCCGGACGAGTTCCTGGTCGTCCACGACAACCACCTTGATCACGCGTCCTCCCCGAGCGGCAGGTCGGCCTCGACGACGAACCCGCCAGGCTCGTGTCGGGTGCGTAGTGAACCGCCGAGCGCGCTCGCCCGTTCGGTCATCCCGGCGATCCCGTGCCCGCCGCGCCGGGGCCGGTCAGGTGGCGGTCCGTCGTCGGTGACGGTCAGCCGCAGCGTCGTCCCGTCCGCGGCGGCGACCACGCTCACCCGGCTCGCGGATGAGTGCCGGACGACGTTGGTCACCGCCTCCTGAACGATCCGGTACGCCGCGACGTCGATGGTCCGGGGCAGCGTCTCGGACTTCACCTCGACGCGCTCGTCCACGTCGAACCCGGCGGAGCGGGCCGCGTCGAGCACGGGAGAGAGGTCGCTGAGCGAGATCGACTCTCGGCCGGCCGGTTTGGCCGAGCGGAGGAGGCCGACGGTGGTCCGCAGTTCCCGCATGGTGGCCGAGGATGCCTCCTTGATCCGTTGCAGTGCGGTGTCCAGGACCGGGTACCCCTGCGGCGCGGCCTCCCGGGCCACCTCGGCGTGCAGTGAGATCACCGAGACCGTGTGGCCGATCGAGTCGTGCAGCTCGCGGGCGATGGCCAGGCGTTCCTCGCGGACGCGGCTCTCCGACTCCTGGACGTACTGTCGAGCCAGCAGCTCCGCCATGTCCCGCTGGTGCCTGCGTTGGGCGCGGCGGCTGCGGATGCCGTCGCCGAGCGCGATCGCCATCGCCATCGAGGTCACCTGCGTGGCCAGATCGTAGCCCAGCACGTAGGCGGCGTCCTGTCCGGCGAGCAGCCGGTACGCCAACGAGACGACGAGCACCGCCGAGGCGGTCGCGGTCGCCGCGGCGAGCCGGCCGCCCTCCGCGGCGGAGAACAGGGCGGCCGCCAGCGGAACGCCGACGCCGACGGCGGGGTAACCGCCCACGTAGTAGACGATCAGCCCGAAGGCGCTCAACAGGAGCACCGCGCGGGGATGCTGCCGGCGTGCGAGCATCAGCGCGCCGAGTCCGATGGCCCACAGGTACGCCAGCGCGTCCGGTTCCTTGCCGCCCTGCCGGGCCGAGATCACGGCGGTGAGCGTGGCGATCACGGTGAGCCCGAGCAGGGCGTCCACAATCCAGGGCACGAGCCGGCCCGTGCGTCCGTCCATGCGTCCAGCCTAGGATCTGCCAACCGCAGCAGGGGCCGGCGAACTGTAGTCGCGGGGCGACGGCGACGTCGCTTCTCGACGTACACACTCCCGCTCCGGGACGGATGGCAGCAGCCGCCCGCCCGCATAGCTTCCTACTCATGCAGAAGCAAGTCCGTACCCTCGGCCTGCCGTGGATCGCCCTGATCGGGCTGGCGTTGCTCGCCGTGCCCCGCGTCGTCCTGCACGACCTCGACGTCATCCAGGAGGGCGACTTCGTCAACCTCCTGCTGGTCTTCGTCCCTCCGGTGATCTGGATCATGGTCGCGCTCGCGGCCCGGGTGCCGAAGCCGTTCCTCACCCTGCTCGTGGTCGGCGGCCTCTACGGCGTATTCCTCGCCCTGGTGCACCAACTCCTGTGGGATCGGAGCGGGGCTGCCGACGCGACCCTCGGCGGCAACCTGGAAAACGAACTGTCGCCCGGAACCGAAGAACTCGTGATCCGGGTCTTCGCGACGTTCAGCGGCCTTCTCACCGGGCTACTCGTCGGCGCGGTCGCCGGACTGGTCGCCTGGGGTGCCAGCCGACTGGTGCGCGGTGGTACCAGGGGGTGATCCCGCGCCGTCATGGCCGACTCTTTCTCCGCCCTCACACCGTCGACGAGGCGAACTCTTTCCGGATTCCGGATCAGGGTGTGCCGGGCATTCGGAAGTGGCGCAGGGCCTGGGGTCAGGGACTGTCCTGACCTGACCGTTGGAAATTGTTCGATCGAAAGGAGAAATGATGAGTGTGCAGCGAAGGTACCGGCGTCTGGTCTTCGCCATGGTGGTCGGCGCGGCGGTTGTCGGCGGCATGACCCCGGCGGTCGCCGCGACCCCGCCTGCCGGCAGGGATGCGGCAGCGTCGCGGCAGCACGATCTGGCGGCGCTCGACCGTCTCCAGGAACGGCAGGAGGACGCCTGGGCCCGGGGTGACGGCGCCGCCTACGCGGCGATCCACACGCCGGACGCGGACGTGGTCACCTTCAACGGAGACCATCTGCGGACCAGGGCCGGCATCGAGGCCGGAATGCAGAGCTACTTCGACATGTACCTGCGGGGCACCCGGCTCAGCACGCTCACCGAGCAGGTGCGTTTTCCCGAGCCGGACCTGGCGGTCATCGTCCGCACCGGCTGTGTCCTCTGGCCGGGCGAGACCACCTGCTCCGAGGAGGCTCTGTCTGTCAACACCAACATCGCCGTCAAGCGGCACGGGACCTGGTGGTACACGTCCTTCCAGAACACCCGGATCCGTCCGTTCGGGTAACCGGCCCACCGCACCCGGGCGGCGATGCGGGTAATGCGTCGACGACGCCGCATCGCCGAGCGGACGACCAGCGGGTCGGGCCGGTCCTCCCCGGTCGGCGCGCCGGAAGCCGTGTCGCCTGCCCGGGTCCACCTACCTGGGACCCGGGCAGGGCTGCCGGAAACATCGCAGACAGGCGTGGTCGACGTCGGCCGCGACGATGATCCACCCCGGCGCCCGGTAACACCCGAGGTCGCATACGATGGGCGCGGTTCCGGTGTAGGTCTGGAGGTGTCGGTGCCCGACCCGAGTTCCCCATCACCGTCGGTCGAGGGCATCGCCTCCCGGATCGACACCACGGTGCCGCACCCGGCCCGTCGCTACGACTACCTGCTCGGCGGCAAGGACAACTTCGCCGCCGACCGCGAGTCCGCCGAGGCGATGCTGAAGGTCTACCCGAGCGCCCGGATGGCGGTGCAGGAGAACCGCCGGTTCCTCCGCCGGGCGGTGAGTTACCTGGCACAGGAAGCCGGGATACGGCAGTTCCTCGACATCGGCACCGGCATCCCCTCGGTGGACAACACCCACCAGGTGGCGCAGTCGATCGCCGCCGAGTCGCGGATCGTCTACGTGGACAACGACCCGATCGTACTGACGCACGCGCGGGCGCTGCTGACCAGCACCGCGCAGGGGCGTACCGCCTATCTGGACGCCGACCTGCGGCGACCACGGGAGATCCTCAGCCACCCGGACCTGCTCGCCACGCTCGACCTGAAGCAGCCGGTGGCGGTGCTGCTGGTGGCGATCATGCACTTCATCGTCGACGAGGACGACCCGTACGCCCTGGTCGAGGAACTGCTCGCGCCGCTGCCCGCCGGCAGTGCGCTGGTGATGACCCACTTCACCAACGACTTCCTGCCACCGGAGCTGGCCGCCAAGATCGAGGCGGCCTGGCGGGAGAACCCGGCCAACGGCCAGGGCCGGGCCCGCAACGCCGAGGAGATCGGCCGGTTCTACACCGACCTGGAGCTGGTGTCGCCGGGGATCGTGCCACTCGCCGAGTGGCGGGCCGAGTCGGAGCCGCAACCCCGGCCCGCCGCACGCGACGTCACCGCCTACGGCGTGGTCGGCCGCAAACCCTGACCCCACCGGTCGACGCCGGCCAGCCCGATGCCCGGAGACCGGGTATGGGCGGCGGCTCGTCGTGGTGCCGCCGAGGCGCTGAGGGTCTGAAGCACGTCCCGCGGCAGAACCCGCACCGTGCGCGGTGACCAGGCTCGACAGGTCGGTCCGGCCCGCGTACGCCGCTGAAGAGAGTTCCGGAGCCGACGGGCCTTCGGACGCCGAGGGGACGACGAATCGAGGCGGCTCGCGGGTGGTCAGGGTTTTCGTCCGACGGCGCAGACGCGCCACGGCGCCACGTCACGGTCGGCGTCGGCCTCGTGGGGCCGAGGCCGCCAGCGGGGACATGGGACCACACCCGGCTCGAGCACCTCGAGACCGTCGAAGAACATGGCGATCTGCTCGGGTGTCCGGAGCGCCTGCGGTGCGGAACCGCTCTCGTTCCAGAGCCGCACGGCCTCCTCCAGCTCCGCGCTCACCCCGACGATCGGATGGGCGATCGCCAGGTAGCTGCCGGACGGCACGGCGGCCACGAGCCGTCGTACGACCGCCCGTGCCTCGGCGTCGTCGACGACGAACTGAACGACGCCCAACAGCATGATCCCCACCGGCTGGCGGAAGTCCAGTGTCCGTTCGGTGGCCCGCAGGATCGCGTCGGGGTCGCGTACGTCCGCGTCGATGTAGTCGGTCGCGCCCTGCGCGGCCCCGGCCAGCAGGGCACGGGCGTGCGCCAGCACGATCGGATCGTTGTCGACGTAGACGACGCGGCTCTCCGGTGCCACCCACTGGGCCACGTGGTGCGTGTTGTCGGCGGTGGGAAGACCGGTGCCGATATCGAGGAACTGGCGGATCCCCGCCGTGCCGGCGAGATATCGGACCGCCCGGATCAAGAAGGCCCGATCGACGCGAGCAGCCTCCGCGACATCCGGCAGTACGGCGCGGATCTGATCACCGGCCGCCCGGTCGGCGGCGAAGTTGTCTTCGCCGCCGAGCCAGTAGTCCCAGACCCGGGCCGGGTGCGGGACACCCGAATCGAGCGCGACCGCTTCGTCAGCCACACCGGAGGGGTTGTCGGTCACCGGGAATCCTTCCGCAGTACGGAAGACACCGAACGCCGATCAGCGTAGTCCGCTCCGCTCGTCCACCGCCACCTGCTCCGAGTCGGCCAGGACCATGGCGCGGGTGCGATCGGGCGGGCGCCGAGAACCGGGGCCGGCAAGCGCCGCTCCGCGTGGCGCGCGGGCACGACCTGTCCCGGAACTGCCGCCGACTTCGCTCGCGACAACCCGGTTGAGCAGGTCGGACAGGACCTGCGACCATGATCGGCGTGACCTGGGACCGGCCGCTGGAGGGCATCACCGAGGTGCCGTGGGACGCCATGCTCGGCCCCGCTGCGCCAGCGCTGATTGCCGCATTGCGGAAGCTTGCCGAACACACCGGGACGGGACCGGCACCGTATGCCGCCGACCCGATCGACGACGTGATCGCCGATGACGTCGACTACAGCTACATGAGGTACGCGATCGATCACGGATACTGGCCGGCCGGCGTGCCGGTGATCCGGTTCCTGGCCCGGATCGCGGCCGCGCATCCGTCGGACGGCGCCACCGTGTCGGCGATTGAGTTGATCAACCAGATCGTCAACGCGCCGATGGACCGTCCCGGCGCCCCCGACGCCGAACTCGACGCCTGGGTGGACGGGCTACGCGGCGAACTGCACGCCGCCCGGCCGGCCTTCGACGAAGCCGCCCGGCTCGTGCCGGCGGTCAGGTCGACGATCGTGCGCCTGGCCGAGCGGAGCACGGGTGGCACGCTCGCGTACGCCGGCTCGTACGAGCCTCGGTGGCGTAGGCTCGCCCGCGAGGTTGCCCGGCTGCCCGGCCGGTCCATCAAGGTGGTGGCCGGGGACGGCCGCGACCTGCTGGTGGTCGGCGACCGCCACTTTCTGGCTCCGGAATCGGGCGATGTCGTTGCCATGTTCGCTCCGCCGCGGCCCGGCGGCGCGGTGGCGTTCACCGATGCCGACGGTCCGGGTGTCCTGACGGTCGAGGGTCCTCGGCGGGAGGGCGGCCACCGCGGCCCGCTGCGGCTCTGGCGGCGCGGCGAGCAGGGATGGGAGGCGACGCGGTTCGGGCCGCGGTTGCGGCCCTGGCCGTTGCTGCCGGGAGTGGTGGCGGTGACGGCCGGCGACGGCGACCTCTATGTCGGATATTCCGACGGCCGCGTGACCCGGCGTGACAGTCGCGCCGGGTACCGGCTCGGCCCGACGCTGCGGGTTTCCGGACCGGGCTGGAGTCAACGTCTGTACCCCTACCGCGACGGCAGCGAGCGCCGCCTGCTCGCGGTGGGCCGCGACAGCATGTACGACCTCGACTTCGCCCACGGACAGGCCACCGAGATGCCGATGGCGCCCTTCACGAACCCCTTCACCTGCTTCCGCCTCGGCGTGCGACGTTGCTTCGCAGTCATTAGTGGCCGTTACCCTCCCGGGCCGGTGTGGTGCCTCGACGCCGTGTCCGGCAGCGCGATCGGGCCGCCGATCCGGCTCCCGCAGCCGGCCGCCCTCTGCGCTTACGAACTCGGTGGCCGCCCGATGCTCGCGATCGGCAGTGGCCAGCAACTCCACCGCTTCGACGCCGAAACCGGCGAACCGGCCGGTCCGCCGCTGAGTGGCCACCGCCGCGACGTCACGGGTATCGCGGCGGTCAGGATCGCCGGCCGAGCGACCCTGTTCAGCGTGGACGGCGCCACCGTCCGGCGTTGGGACGCCGCTTCCGGTACTCCGTGGCCGGCCCCCTTCGCTGACTGAAGCCGCCCGTTCTCGCCACACGGCACGGGCGCCACCCTGCGGTGACCTGCGGCAGCACGGCCCGGATCGTCGGCGGGACGGTCCGCCCGACGTCGCCGGCCATGGATTCCCGTCGACGATCCGGGCGCCGCCCGCCGGCAGCGCGGGACGTGGTGGCGGTGCTCAGATGTGCTGCTTGGCGGGGAAGCCGGTCCACCGTAGGTCGGGGGACAGGTGCCCCATGTCGTTGAAGAGCACCACCGCCGGTGGCCGGTCGGGGCGGTACAGGATCGTGGTCAGGGCACAGTTGCCCTGGTTGAGGCCCAGCCAGCGCCAGGCGGGAGCGTCGAGGGCATGCCGGACGAACCAGCCGATCAGGAAGTTGTGGGTGACGATCAGCTCGTGGGTGTCGATCTCGGCGGGCACCGCATGTCGTTCGATCGCGGCGGTGGCCAACTCGGCGCCGACGGCGTACTCCTGTGCCGTCATACCGTCGAGGAACCTGGTGTAGACCTCGGGCAGCACGGTCGGGTCGGGCACCGGCGGGAGGTAGTCGCCCACCAGTTCCGAGGCGTGTACGGGTACGCCGGGTAGGAACTCGCTGACCAGTTGGGTGGTCTGGACCGCGCGGACGAGCGGGCTGTGGTGGATCGCCGTGATGGGCAGGCCGGCCAGCCGGCGGCCCGCCAGCCTGGCCTGTCGTTGACCCCGCTCGCTGAGGACGCCGTCGTCGACGGCCTCGCCGTGCCGTAGCAGGTGCAGGAACCGGTTCGCCACGCTGCCTCCCCGCCCATCCGTCGATCGTGTGCTGTGCCCGGGTCATTGTCGGCGGCTGTAGGTGCCGACGGCGAGCGGGCAGAACACGACGAAGAGCACCGCGCACCAGACGAGCGCGGTGGTGAGGGTGCCGCCGACCGGGGTGCCGTTCAGCAGGGCACGACAGGCGTCGATGACATGGGTGACGGGATTGATCTCGGCCCAGGCCCGTAGCCAGCCGGGCAGGGTGTCGGTGGGGCCGGCGAGGCTGGTGCCGAGCTGCAACGGCAGGAAGGTGATGAAGCTGAAGGCCAGCACGGCGTTCGGGTCCTTGGCCAGGACGGCGAGGAACACGGTGAGCCAGCTCAGGCAGAAGCCGAAGAGGATGGCCAGGCCGGCGGCGGCGAAGGCGGCGGCGAGACTGCCGTGGAGGCGGAAGCCGAGGGCCGTACCGATCCCGAAGAGGATGGCCACGGCCAGCAGATAGCGGACGATGTCGGCCAGCACGGAGCCGAGCAGGGGTGCGAGCCGGCTGATCGGCAGGCTGCGGAACCGGTCGGTGACCCCGTTCTTGAGGTCGAGGTTGATGTTCGTCCCGGTCGACACCATTCCGGCCAGGCCGGCGCCGACGACGAGGATGCCGGGGAACAGGTACTGCAGGTAGTCGGTGGTGGAGCCGGCGACCGAGCCACCGAACAGGTAGAGGAAGAGCACCATGAACAGCGCCGGTGTGACGACTCCGTTGACGATGGGGCCGGGGTTGCGGGTGGTCTTGACGAGGCTGCGTCGGGCGAGCACGAGGCTGTGCCGGAGCCAGGCGGGCGGCCGGAGTTGCGGTTGTCCATGGGTACGCGCGGTGGTGGTCATCATGCGGCTTTCGTCGAGGTGTCGTCGGCGGGGGTGCGGGGAGCTCCGGTCAGGGCGTGGAAGACCTCGTCGAGGCTGGGCAGGCGCAGCGACAGTTCACTGATGCCGATGGCGTCTCGGCGCAGCCGGTCGACGATTTCGAAGAACTCGCCGTCGCCGGCGACCGACACGACGAGTTCGTGGTGGGTGGAGCGTTCCGGGACCTGGTCGGTGACGGCGGTGAGGATCGCGGCGGCCGTGTCGGTGTCGGCCGGATCGGTCAGCCTCGCGGTGACGGTGTGCCCGCCCACCTGTCGCTTCAGCTCGGCGGGTGTGCCGGAAGCGATCACCCGTCCGTGGTCGATGACGGCGATGGTGTCGGCGAGGGCGTCGGCCTCCTCGAGGTACTGGGTCGTCAGCAGGACGGTGACGCCGTCGGCACGCAGGCCGCGGATCATCTGCCACAGCTCTTCCCGCTTGCCGGGGTCGAGGCCGGCGGAGGGCTCGTCGAGGAAGACCACCTCGGGGCGGCCGACCAGACTCGCCGCCAGGTCGAGGCGGCGACGCATGCCTCCGGAGTAGCCGGCCACCGGTCTCCTGGCCGCCTCCTCCAGCCCGAACCGGGACAGCAGTGTCGCCGCCCGCTGGGTGGCGTGCCGCCGGGGCAGGTCGAGGAGCTGGCCGATCATGACCAGGTTCGCCAGTCCGGTCAGTTCCTCGTCGACGCTGGTGTGCTGGCCCGACAGCGCGATCCGCTGACGCACCCTGGCCGGCTGCCGTACGACGTCGAACCCCGCGACGGCGGCACGTCCGCCGTCGGGCCGTAACAGGGTCGCCAGGATGCGGATCATGGTGGTCTTGCCCGCACCGTTGGGGCCCAGCAGTCCCAGCACCTGACCGCGAGGGGCGGCCAGGGTGACGCCGTCGAGCGCGTCGGTCTTGTCGAACCGCTTGGCCAACCCCTCGGCGTCGAACCCGTACTCGTCCATCGACACCTCCCGTGTTCGAATCATTGGGATGTTGAGAACATCTGGATGGGGAGGGTATCGTAACGCCATGGGTGGACGGAAGGAGCGGGCATGGTCCGATTGAGTCGCGTGCAGCAGCAGGAGCGCACCCGCGCGGCGGTGCTGGCCGCAGCGAGACAGGAGTTCACCGAGCGCGGCTACGTCGAGGCGAAGATCGACCGGATCGCCGAGCGTGCCGAGATGACCCGTGGTGCGGTGTACTCGAACTTCCCGAGCAAGCGTGCGCTGTACCTGGCGGTGTTGATCGACATGGTGGAACGCACCGCCGTCGAGGAGGTCCCGGAGTCGTCGCCGACGTCGGTGGCGCGGGCGCTGGGGTCGTTCGCCCGGGCCTGGCTCGAACGGCTGCCGCTGGTCGGCGACGCACCGCCGGGCGGTCACCTGCAACTGCGCTCGCTGTCCGGGGTGCTCGACGACGAACCGGCCCGGACCGCGCTGGCCCAGGTCATCCGGCTGGAAGCGCTGTTGCTCGCCCGCACGCTCGAAGCACACCTGCCGCCGAACAGCCGGAGAGTGCGGCTCGCCCAGTTGGTGCTGACGGTGTTGAACGGTTCGGCGGGCCTGGCCGAGACGGCGCCCGGATTCGGTGACCCGTTCGACGTGGCGGCTGCGTGCGAGCACCTGGCCGGCATCGACCTCGCCGATGTCTGGAACCCGCCGCACCTGCCGTACGTGCCCTCGGCGCAGCCCTGCGACGACACCTGGGCGGTGCCGACCGAGTCGTCCGACCAGGTCACCGGGAATCGGGTCAACCTCGACGCCGACGGCGTGATCGTGGTCCTGGGGGTCAGCCGGCTGGCTGCGGCCGAGGAGGCCGTCCGCGCCGCCCGGCCGAACGAACAGGTCACCGTGATCGTCGTGACGAGCGATCCGGCCGAGACCGGCCGGCTCGTCCGGCTCAGGATCGGCGACCTCACCGCCTGCCTGCGGCGCGTGTTCGCCGCCGACGCATGGCCGCCGCTGCGCCTGGTGCTCGACGATCGCGCCTCGATCGCCACGGCCGTCGGTCTGCCGGACGTCGACGACGAGACCGAGGCCGCCGTACGCGTCGAGAACGGCAGGATCGTCGCCCGGGCCGAGGGCCGGGGGGCAGGCCATGCCGCGGCGACCGCCGGCGCCTCGAACACCACACGATCCAGCGGGTCCGGGGCGTGACCCACCCCGGGTCGACCTCCTCGACCGGCGCGGACTTCCTGGTACTCCACGCCCTCCGCTGCGTCGGATTCACCGGCCTCGCGCGGGTGGCCGCGGCGACCGGACTCAGCGAGCCCGACGTCGAGTCGGAGCTGATCGACCTTGCGGTCGCCGGCCACGTCAGCCATACGGCCGGTGACTTCGGCGGATGGGGTCTCACCGAGGCCGGCCGGGCGGCCGACGCCAGGCGGGTCGCCGACGAACTGGATTCGGCCGGTACCCGAGCCTCGGTGGTCGACGCCTTCGAGCGCTTTCTCGTCCTCAACCCGGAACTGCTCGACCTCTGCACGGCCTGGCAACTGCGACCCGTCGACGGCATGTTGACGGCGAACGACCACACCAGCCCCGGCTACGACGCCCGGGTACTGGACAGATTCGTGGACTTCGACCGACGCGCGGAGGTCGTCTGCGCGGATCTGTCGAGGGCACTGCCCCGATTCGGCCGGTACCGCGTCCGCCTCGCCAACGCCCTCGCCCGGGCCAGGGCCGGGGAACTGGATTACCTGACGGACAGTATGGAGTCGTACCACATCGTGTGGTTCCAGTTGCACGAAGACCTGCTCGCCACCCTGGACATTCCCCGATGAGCTGGATTCGTCCACTCTCGCCGGAGGTCGAGGAGCCGGTCGACGTTCTCGGCGGCAAGGCGTACGGCCTCGCCGTGCTGCAACGGCTCGGACTGCCCGTGCCGGCGGGATTCGTCATCGGCACCGAGGCATGCCGCGCCTTCCTCCGCCAGGGCCGTCTGCCCGACGGCCTCGACGACGAACTCGCGGCCGCCGTCGCCCAACTCGAGGACGCGACGTGCCGCAAGCTCGGTGGGTCGCCGCGACCCCTGGCAGTCTCCGTGCGCTCCGGTGCGAGGGAGTCGATGCCCGGCATGATGACCACCGTTCTCAACCTCGGCCTCGGCACCACGGCCACGAGCGCACTGGCGGCGGAGACCGGCGACATCCGGTTCGCGCTCGAATCGCGACTCGAATTCGTGTCCAGCTTCGCCGCCGCGACCACGGACCTGGACGCGCAGACCATCGAAGCCGTCGTGCGCCAGGCGACCGGGACCGAGGTGGCCGACGCCCGGACCCGGCTGTCCGTCGCGATCCGGGCCGTCGAAGACGCCTTCGCGCAACGAACCGGCCGGCCGGTCCCGGACGACGCGACCGAACAACTCGGGATGGCGCTGGCAGCGGTGTTCTCCTCGTGGGACACGCCGCGCGCGAAGACGTACCGCGAACTCCATGCCATCCCAGCCGACCTCGGCACGGCCGTGATCGTGCAGGCGATGGTGTTCGGGAATCGCGACGACCACAGCGGCAGCGGCGTCGCGTTCACCCGCAACCCCGACACCGGCGAGCCCACCCCGTTCGGCGAAGTCCTGTTCCGTCGCCAGGGCGACGACGTCGTCTCGGGCAGATCGTCGACCCGGCCGCTATCCAAGCTGGCCGACCGGGAACCGGACGTGTGGGCCAGCCTCCTCGATGCCTTCGACCGCGTCGAGAAGTACCACCGGGACGCCTGCTACCTGGAGTTCACCTTCGAGGCCGGGCAACTGTGGCTGTTGCAGGTACGCCCCGGCCGGTTCGTCGGTACCGCCGCCGTCCGCCTCGCGACCGACCTGGTCGACGAGGGCGTCATCGCGCGCCAAGAGGCGCTGCTCCGGGTCTCGCCCCTGCACCTCCAACGTGTCCACACCCGCCGACTCGCCGTCGACGGGGCCGACCTCCTCACCCGTGGCCTCGGCGCGTGCCCGGGGGTCGCGATCGGCCGGGTGGCGACCACCTCGGACAGAGCGGCCCGGATGGCCGCCGACGGTCCCGTCATCCTGGTACGTCCGGAAACCTCACCGCTCGACATGCACGGCATCGCTGCCGCCGCCGGGATCGTCACCGCCCGTGGCGGCCCGGCCAGCCACGCCGCGGTCGTGGCACGAGCGATGGGTAAACCAGCCGTCGTGGGCGCGGCGAACCTCACCGTCACCGACGACCTGGTGCGAGCCGGCGGACGTACGATCCCGGCGGGAACGGTCATCGCCGTCGACGGGACCAGCGGCGACGTCGTCATGGGCAGCCCCCGCACCACGACCACCGCGACCGACCCTCACCTGCACCGACTACTCGGATGGGCCGACGAGGTGTCCGGCGACACCTCCGTACGCCCCGAGCCGCAACGCCTCGCGGCGGCCCACGCCGCCCTCCTGGGTCGATAGGGACCGCCGCCGGACCGGCACCGGTGGGGACGCCGGGTCGGGCCCGGTCCCGGCCGGGTCCTGGGCGGTTCTCACCCCCGGGCCTGGCGTTCGTTGGCACAGTAGGTGCGTGGTCGGTGACGGTGAGGAGGGGACCTCGCAGGGTGCGTTCGGAGCGGGCGGAGGGATCAAGCCCGCGACGCATGGCGGAGTGACACGTCCCGAGCTCTTCCTGGACCTGGTCTTCGTCTACGCCTTCATCAACATCACCCATCTCATGACGGCACGGTCGGCTCCGAACGGGCTCCTCCAGGGAGCACTGGTGCTGGCCCTGATGTGGCGCAGTTGGATCGGGTACGCCTGGCTGGGAAACCTGGTCCGGCTCGACTGCGGCGCCCGGCCCGTCGCGGTGTTCGCGGCGGCCATCGCGATCCTGCTCGCCGCCGTCGCGATTCCGGAGGTCTTCGTCGACCAGACCTCCGGGCTTGTCGGGCCCCTCGTCTTCGTCGTCGGATTCCTGGCGGCCAGGATCGGATCGATCCTGATCATCATCCGAGCCCGCCGGAGGACGGAAGGATCGTCCCTACCCACCGTACGAGCCTGGCTGCCGCTGACCGGCAGTCTTCCGCTGCTGCTGTGCGCCGCTCTGCTGCCCCACCACCTTCCGTCCGGACGGATCGCCCTCACCGTGCAGCTTCTGCTCTTCGCGATCGCGATCGTCATCGACTACCTGGGGCTGCGGGCGCCGGGCAGCGGCACCTGGCGGCTGGTATCGGTCCGGCACTGGGCGGAGCGGCACAACCTGATCATGCTCATCGCACTTGGCGAGACGATCATCTCGCTCGGGACGAGTCGTGGTTTCGGCGACGATCATCCGATCACCTGGTCCGTCCTCGGCGGCTCCGCCCTCGGGTTCGTCGTCGTGGCGTTCCTGTGGTGGGCGTACTTCGACATCGCGTCGCCCGCCGGCGAACAGGCGTTGGAACACACCCCGATACCCCAGCGGTCACGCCGGGCCCGCGACGCCTACAGCCTGCTGCACCTGCCGATGATCGCCGGGCTCATCCTGGTGGCGTTCGGGCTGAAGAAGGCCGTCGGCGCGGCACCGGGCGGTCCGCCCGAGCGGTGGATCGGGTCGGACGTGGCGGCCCTCTACGGCGGCGTGGTCCTGTATCTGCTCGGGTTGATGGCGTTCGAGTGGCGGACCGTCCGGCGGGTCGGGCGTGGTCCGGTGCTCGGCGTCGTCCTGGTGGCGGGGCTGGCCGTGCCGGCCCGCACCCTGAGCGCGCTGGGCTCGCTCACGCTCCTCGCCGGCGTGCTGGTCGGGTTGATCGTCGCCCACGTCACCGTGCTGCGCCGCCGCCACCGCCAGCTACATCGGGGCGTGGCGGTGACGGCCGGCCGAGAGGTGGACGCCACCCCCGAGGAGATCTTCCTCGACCTGGCCTTCGTGTACGCGTTCATCCAGGTCACCGTGTTGATGACGCAGCACCTCTCAGCGGTGGGGCTACTGAAGGGGCTGGCCGTCCTGGCGCTGCTGTGGTGGTCGTGGGTCAACTACACCTGGTTCACCACCACGATCCGCAGCGCGGACAACGCGCGGCGACTCGTGATCTTCGCTGCGGTGGCGTTGACCCTGATGCTCGGCGTGGCGCTACCCCAGACGTTCCAGTACGTCGCGGGAGGGCTGCCCGGTCCGATGGTCGTCGTGACCTCCTACGCGGCGGCGCGGCTGCTGCACCTGGTGGCGTTCTGGCGGGTGCTCCGGCACGACCCGGGCCCGCGCGCCGTCGTCGCCCGCGCGGCGGTACCGACCGGTGTGGGGGTGAGCCTGCTGCTGTGCGCGGTGCTGACCGCCCCGACCACCGGCGACCCGCTCACCCCGTTCACCACGGCATGCTGGATCGCCGCCATCGCCATCGACGTCGGCGGTGGATACCTCATCGGCTCGCGTAACTGGCGGCTGCACTCCGTCAGCCGATGGATGGGTCGGTTCAACCTGATCATCCTTATCGCGCTCGGCCAAGCGGTGATCTCCACCGGCTTCGCCGCCAGCGACCCGCCCATCGTGTTGGCCACCTTCGTCGCCGTCGCCCTCAGCGCCGCCCTGATCTCGGCACTCTGGTGGATCTACGTCGGCAGCGACGTCGTCGTCGCCGAACGGTTCGTCGAACTCCGTACCAACCGTCGGCGCGGCGCCCTGGCCCGGGACGCGTACGCCTACCTACACCTGTTCCTCGTCGTCGGACTCGTCCTGGTCGCCTTCGGGCTGCGTACGACCCTGCCCCGGCCCGGGCACGACCTCGACGCGACGGCGACGATCGGGCAGGTCACCCTGGCCGGCGGAATCGTGGCCTACCTCCTCGCCGACCAGCTCATCTGGCAACGCGCCCGTCGACCGGTGCGCCGCCGGGGCACGGCCAACCTGGTCGTCGCCGCCCTGGCACCGTTGACGATCCTGCTGCCGATCCTGTGGGCGCTGGCCGTACTCACGGTACTGCTGACCGTCGCGCACCTGCTCGGACGCGCCGAGACCCCGGCGGTGGAGTCGGTGCTCGGCGAGCGGACGTGAGCCGGTCAGCGCCGGTCGCCGGGCGGCGTCCGGCCAGGCGCCCGCCCGGCGATGTCCGGAAGACCCAGGAAAACCTGACGCAGGGTGTCAGATTTTTCGTCGAGCATGGTTCCGCCGCTCGGCGTCGATGGTGGGCGTCGACCGGGCACAGGTAGACACGGAAAAGACAAGGACTGTCATGCGCGAAACCCCAGAAGATCTCGAAGAGTTGCAGGCCCTGCTCGACGCCTCCCTCTCCGGCTCCGCCTCGCACCTCCGCTCGATCATCAACACCGAGCGCACACTGACCGCGGAGCAGCTCACCCAGGTACTCACCGGCATGTGCACCCTCGCCCTGTCCACGGTCACGGCCAAGGGCGAGCCACGGATCAGCGGGGTGGACGGGCACTTCCTGCACGGCAAGTGGTACTTCGGCACGGCGCGCGACGCCGTCAAGGCGCGCCACCTCGCGGCCCGGCCCGCCGTCAGCGCCGCACACATGCGCGGCGAGGACCTGGGCGTGTTCACACACGGCAAGGTGGAGATCCTCAACCCCCGGGACGGCGAGCCGGCCACGGGCTGGCCGGACGTGCTCGCGTACCTGAAGGACTTCTACGGCGACGACCTCTTCGACTGGGACAACGAGGTGGTCTACTACCGGCTGCATCCGCACTGGATGACCGTCTACGCCCCCGACCTCGGCAAGCTCACCGGGGCCTCCCGGTCCTGATCCGCGACCCGGCATCGTGAGAGGTGAACGAAGGTTGACTGCATTCGTAGGGGACGTCGGAGGTGCCGGGAGCGGCACCATCGACGTGCTGGGGGCCCGTACCAACAACCTGCGGGACGTGTCCGTGAGCATTCCCAAGGGGCGGCTCGTCGCCTTCACCGGAGTGAGCGGCAGCGGCAAGACCTCGCTGGCCATCGACACCCTGCACAACGAAGCCCAGCTTCGGTACCTGGAGGGGCTTTCGCCGTTCGTCCGGCAGTACATCACGCAGCGCAACCGGCCCAAGGTCGACCGCATCCTGGGTCTCGGCGCGACGCTCGCGGTCGACCAGCGCCGTCTGAACCGCAACCCCCGCTCCACGGTCGCGACGATCACCGGCATCGACGGGCACCTGGGACTGCTGTACTCCCGCCTTCCGGGAATCGGCGCGGACCCGGCGGCGGGCAGTGCGGACGGGTACCTGACGACCGGCCACTTCGACCGGAACTCGCCGGAGGGGAGCTGCGCGGACTGCCACGGGGTGGGCGGGCGCTGGCAGGCCCAGGAGGACCTGGTCATCACCAACCCGGAGCTTCCGCTCTTCGCGGGAGCGTCGCCCTGGTACGCGAAATGGCGGTCCGGGGAGCACGCGTTCGTACCGGCGCTCGCCGAGAAGCGCGGCGTGGACCTCGACCGGCCGTGGCAGTCGCTGCCCGAGGAGTTCCGGCACGGTGTGCTGTACGGCACGGGTGACGAGAAGATCGAGGCGACCGTCGACATACCGAACAAGAACGAGACGGCGTTGCTGACCTACACCTCCAGCCAGCCGCTGCGGGGCGCGCTCGCCGAGGTGGAACGGGTGTTCGTGAACGCCCAGACGTCCAGCGCCAAGCAGCGGTACCTGCCGTACATGCGCAAGCGGCCCTGCGGCACCTGCGGCGGCAGCGGGTACGACGAGGTGGCCCGGTCCGTGCGGCTCGGCGGGCTGACCTACCCCGACCTGCTCGAAGTGGAGGTACGGGAGGTGCGCGCCTGGGCGCGGCGCGTGGCGGACGACCTGGGCACCCGGCAGCGCGAGGTGGGTGAGCCGCTGCTCCAGGATCTGGGCCGCAGGCTCGGAATCCTGGACCGGCTCGGCCTGGCCCACCTCCAACTGTCCCGGAGCGCGGCGACGCTGTCCGGGGGCGAGTTGCAGCGGACCCGGCTCGCCGCCCAGCTCAGCACGGAGCTGAGCGGCATCGTCTTCGTGCTGGACGAGCCTGGGACGGGGTTGCACCCGGCGGACAAGGCGCACCTGCTCGACGTCGCCCTGGAACTGCGCGAGGCCGGCAACACGGTGCTCCTCGTCGAGCACGACCCCGAGCTGATCGCCATGGCCGACTGGGTGATCGACATGGGGCCCGGCGCGGGCCGTCTTGGCGGCGAGGTACTGGTGTCGGGGCCGCCCGCCGACGTGGCCGCCGACCCGAGGTCGCTGACCGGGCGCTACCTGGCGGGTGCGGCGCCGCAGCTACGCCGGACCCGCCGTCCGGTCGCCCACGGCCGGCATCAGCACGTCGAGCCCGGCGACGACACCGGCTGGGTGGAGCTGCACGGACTGCGTGCCCACAACGTGACCGCAGAGCTGGTGCGATTTCCCGCCGGTCGGCTCACCTGCCTGACCGGGGTGAGTGGGAGCGGCAAGAGCAGCCTGCTCGGTGCGCTCGGGGCAGGCGTGGCGGCTGCGCTGAACGGGACGGCGACCGACACGGTGCGGGAGGTGATCGGTATTGACGGGTTCAGTTGGGTCGCCGTCGTCGACCAGGAACCGCTCGGCCGGACGCCGCGGTCCAACCCGGCCACGTACAGCAAGGCGTTCGACATCGTCCGTAAGCTGTTCGCCGAGACCGAGGCGGCGTACCGGCGTGGCATCACCGCCTCCTGGTTCAGCTTCAACACCGCCGGTGGCGGGCGCTGCGAGACCTGCACCGGTTACGGCCGCAAGCTTGTCGACATGCACTTCCTGCCGGACGTGTGGGTGGTCTGCGACGCGTGTGAGGGCCGGCGCTACCAGCCGGAGGCTCTGGAGATCAGATATCAGGGGTTGGCCATCGACCAGGTGCTGGAGCTGACCGTCGCCGAGGCCGTGGAGCGGTTCGCCGCGCCCCGGCAACTCGCGGAGACCCTCGGAGCCCTGCACCAGGTCGGGCTCGGCTATCTCCAACTCGGCCAGAGCGCCACGGAGTTGTCCGGCGGCGAGGCGCAGCGACTGAAGCTGGCCTCGGCGATCCAGCGCGGTGCGGCGAGCCGCAAGGCCGGCCTCGTCGTTCTCGACGAGCCCGTCTCGGGTCTGCACCCGTCCGACGTCCAGCGTGTGGTGGACGCGCTCGACGTGCTGCTCGACTCGGGCAACACCGTCGTCGTGGCCGAACACCACATCCCCGTCGCCGCGTCGGCGGACTGGGTGATCGACCTGGGGCCGGGAGCTGGTCCGGACGGGGGTGCGGTGGTCGCGGAGGGCACCCCGGACGCGGTCGCGACGGCGGACACCCCGACCGCCGGTTTCTTCCGGCGGTACGCGGCGGGCCTGCCGCTCCTGGAGGTGCGGCAGGGTGTGCGGTGACCGGCCCAGGTCGCCAAAACACGAGGGACATGACGCGCCGTCCCGCGTCACGTCCCTCGTGCTGGCAGTACCGGCATTCCACGACACCGACGGACCAGGTCGACACCGCCGCTCCCGGGCCGGTGTCCTGATCGGACTTCCGGCCCGCTCGGCTACCGTGCCGGCGTGGAGGTGTTGGTCGAGTACGAGTGTGAGCCGGTGCCGGCGAGTCCGCCCTTGTCGACGATGAGGTACTCGTCGCGGATCGGGGCGCCGTCGAGCCAGGACTCGAGGATCTCCCGGGTACCGGCGGCGTAGCGGGCCTGGGCGGAGAGCGACGAGCCGGAGATGTGCGGGGTCATTCCCTGGTGCGGCATGGTCCGCCAGGGGTGGTCCGGCGGGGCGGGTTGGGGGTACCAGACGTCTCCGGCGTACCCGGCGAGTTGGCCGCTGCGCAGGGCGCGGTCGACGGCGTCGCGGTCGCAGATCTTCGCCCGGGCGGTGTTGACCAGGTACGCGCCGCGCTTCATGCTGCCGATCAGTTTGTCGTCGAAGAGTCCTTCGGTTTCCGGGTGCAGCGGTGCGTTGACGGTGACGACGTCGCAGTGCGGCACCATCTCCGCCGCGCTGGCGTGGAAGGTGAGCCCGAGTTCCTCCTCGACCGCCCGGGGCAGCCGGTGCCGGTCGGTGTAGTGCAGTCGTACGTCGAACGGCTTGAGCCGGCGCAGTACGGCGAGTCCGATCCGGCCGGCGGCGACGGTGCCGACCTGCATCCCTTCGACGTCGTAGGAGCGGGCGACGCAGTCGGCGATGTTCCAGCCGCCGTCGGTGGCGATGCGGTGTGCGGGCAGGTAGTTGCGGACC
The DNA here is from genome assembly GCF_016862915.1 of Plantactinospora endophytica. Taxonomy (GTDB): domain Bacteria; phylum Actinomycetota; class Actinomycetes; order Mycobacteriales; family Micromonosporaceae; genus Plantactinospora; species Plantactinospora endophytica. Next base: position 295,536 of record NZ_BONW01000013.1, read on the forward strand.
AGTCCGAGGATCATCATGACCACGTGTTCGGCGACGCTGATGCTGTTGCAGTAGGTGACCTCGGCGACGGTGACGTTGTGCGCGATCGCGGCGTCGAGGTCGACGTGGTCGGAGCCGATGCCGGCGGTTATCGCGAGTTTGAGGTTGCGGGCCTTCGCGATCCGTTCGGCGGTGAGGTACGCCGGCCAGAACGGCTGGGAGATGACCACGTCGGCGTCGGGAAGTTCCCGGTCGAAGGCCGAGTCGGGACCTTCCTTGTCGGAGGTGACGACCAGGGTGTGCCCGCGCTGTTCGAGGAAGCGGCGTAGTCCGAGTTCGCCGGAGACGCTGCCGAGCAGGTGGCCGGGGGTGAAGTCGATTCCCTGCGGGGTCGGGGTGGACTGGCCGCCGGGGTAGTGGTCGATGCGTGGCAGGTCGTCCCGGGCGTAGGAGGTGGGGTAGCCGTCGACGGGGTCGTCGTAGAGCACGCAGAGGATTTTCGCCATGGGTTCGGCTCCGATTCGCTGGCGGGATGTTGTATACAGCATTCCGTCGACGCAATCGGGGGTCAAAATGAAACTCGCTATCACGAGATAGCCGCAGGCTATCTCCGGCCACCTGAGGGAATCAGGGCATTCGCCCGCTATCCCGGGACGACGCTGATAGGAAGGAACCGGTAGCCGAAACCGACATAGCGGGCGGAACTGACGTGACCGGAACTGCGCAGGGCACAGGCATCGACGAGATCCACATCCTGTGGACCTCGGAGGGCATGAGCTGTGACGGTGACTCGGTCTCCGTCACGGCGGCGACGTTGCCGAGCGTGGAGGACGTGGTCCTCGGCCTGGTACCCGGCCTGCCCAAGGTGCATCTGCACAACAAGTTGCTGGCGGTGGAGACCGGCGCCGGGTTCATGGCGGCCTTCCACCAGGCCGCCCGGGGCGAGCTGGGGCCGTTCATCCTGGTGATGGAGGGGTCGATCCCCAACGAGAAGATCAACGGGGACGGCTACTGGACCGCGATGGGCAACGATCCGGTGACCGGCGAGCCGATCACCGTGAACGAGTGGCTCGACCGGCTGGCCCCGAAGGCGTGGGCGGTGCTGGCCATCGGCACCTGCGCGACGTACGGCGGCATCCACGCGATGGCCGGCAACCCCACCGGCTGCATGGGTCTGGCCGACTACCTCGGACCGGACTTCCGGTCGGCGGGCGGGCTGCCGATCGTCAACGTACCGGGCTGCCCGGTACAGCCGGACAACTTCATGGAGACCCTGACCTGGCTGCTGTACCAGGCCGCCGGGCTGGCCCCGACGATCCCGCTCGACCAGCAGCTCCGGCCGACCTGGCTGTTCGGCAAGACGGTGCACGAGAGCTGCGACCGGGCCGGCTACTACGAGCAGGGCGACTTCGCCCGGGACTACAACTCGCCCAAGTGCCAGGTACGGATCGGCTGCTGGGGGCCGGTGGTCAACTGCAACGTACCGAAACGCGGCTGGATGGACGGGATCGGCGGCTGTCCCAACGTCGGCGGGATCTGCATCGGCTGCACCATGCCGGGATTCCCGGACAAGTTCATGCCGTTCATGGACGAACCACCGGGCGCGACCCTCTCCTCGGTCGCGTCCGCCACCTACGGGTCGCTGATCCGTCGGCTGCGCGGCATCACCAACCACGCGGTCAACAAGGAACCGAAATGGCACCACAACCGCCCCGAGCTGACCAGCGGGTACCAGCCGCGCTGGCCGAGGACGTAGACCGCCCGGGATCGGGTCAGGAAGGCACGGCATGGCTCTGCAACAGGAGACCGAGCAGGAGTCCCGCGAACTCGTCGAGATGTCCTGGGACCCGATCACCCGGATCGTCGGCAACCTCGGCATCTACACCAAGATCGACTTTCGGAACCGCGAGGTGGTCGAGTGCAAGAGCACCTCGTCGATCTTCCGGGGCTACGGCGTGTTCATGCGCGGCAAGGACCCCCGGGACGCGCACTTCATCACCAGCCGGATCTGCGGCATCTGCGGGGACAACCACGCCACCTGCTCGATCTACGCGCAGAACATGGCGTACGGGATCAAGACCCCGCCGCTCGGTGAATGGATCATCAACCTGGGCGAGGCCGCCGAGTTCATGTTCGACCACGTCCTCTACCAGGACAACCTGGTGTTCGTGGACTACTGCGAGCAGATCGTCAAGGAGACCAACCCGAGCCTGCTGCGCCGGGCCGAGACCACCGAGGCGCCGCGCGGGAACGTCCACGGGCTGCGGACTATCGCGGACATCATGCGGGCGTTCAACCCGTTCACCGGCTCCATGTACCGCGAGGCGCTCCAGATGAGCCGGCTGACCCGGGAGATGTTCTGCCTGATGGAGGGGCGGCACGTCCACCCGTCGACGCTCTATCCCGGCGGGGTCGGCACGGTCGCCACACCGCAGCTCTTCACCGACTACCTGGTACGGCTGCTGAAGGTCCTCGACTTCGTCAAGAAGGCCGTCCCGATGAACGACGACCTCTTCGACTTCTTCTACGAGGCGCTGCCCGGCTACGAGGAGGTCGGCCGGCGCCGGATCATGCTCGGCTGCTGGGGCGCCTTCCAGAACCCGGCGGTGGTGAACTACGACTACCGGCACATGGACGAGTGGGGCAAGGCGATGTTCGTCTCGCCCGGCATCGTGCTGGACGGCGCGCTGCGCACCACCAACCTGGTCGACATCAACCTCGGCATCCGGATCCTGCTCGGCAGTTCGTACTACGACGACTGGCAGGGCGAGGAGACGTTCGTCGAACGCGATCCGCTCGGCAACCCGGTCGACAAGCGCCACCCGTGGAACCAGACCACGCTGCCCAAGCCGCAGAAGCGGGACCTGGAGAACGGCAACTACAGCTGGGTGATGAGCCCGCGCTGGTTCGACGACCGCTCCCAGCAGCACCTGGCGCTGGACACCGGGGGCGGCCCGCTCGCCCGGCTCTGGTCCACCGCGCTGGCCGGCACTGTCGACACCGGTACGGTCCGGGCCACCGGGGACAGCGTCGAGATCAACCTGCCGAAGAGCGCGGCGTTCCCCGAGATGCAACTCGAATGGAAGATCCCGAAGTGGGCCAACACCATCGAACGCAACCGGGCCCGGATCTACTTCGTCGCCTACTCGGCCGCGATGGCCGTGTACTTCGTCGAACAGGCGCTGGCCGAGGTCCGGGCCGGCCGGACGAAGGTGTTCACCGACTTCGAGGTACCGGAGGAGGGCATCGGCTGCGGCTTCCACGAGGCGGTACGCGGCCTGCTCTCGCACCACATGGTGATCCGGGACGGCAAGATCGCCAACTACCACCCGTACCCGCCGACGCCGTGGAACGCCAGCCCTCGCGACAGCTACGGCACCCCGGGTCCGTACGAGGACGCCGTGCAGGGTACCCAGATCTTCGAGGAGAACGGGCCGGAGAACTTCAAGGGCATCGACATCATGCGTACGGTGCGCAGCTTCGATCCCTGCCTGCCGTGCGGCGTGCACATGTACCTCGGCGACGGCCAGGTCCTCAAACGGCTGCACTCGCCCACCCTCGGCACCAGCGTCCCCGGCTGAGTACGACGATGACACTGACCGACCGGGCCGCGACAGAGCTGGTCGACCGGGCCGAGGGACTGCTGGAACGGGTCGCGTCCGGAGCCGACCCGGCGCTGCGGGCGGACGCGGTCGAACTGGTCCGGGCGCTGCTGGAACTCTACGGCGAGGGACTGGCCCGGATCATCGCGACGGCGGTCCGGGCCGGCGGCGACGACCTCGTCACGGAACTCGCCGCCGACGGCCTGGTCGCACATCTTCTGCTGCTGCACGGGCTGCACCCGGTGGAGACCGCCACCCGGGTCGCCGACGCGGTCCGGACCTGGTCCCGCGCCAGCGGGGTACCGGCCGAACTGCTCGACGTGGCCGGCGACACCGTCCGGTTGCGGCTGCCGGCCGCCGGCACCGGCTGCGGGTCCTCCACCGCCGCCGGCCTGGCGGAGGCGGTCCGGGCGGCGGCTCCGGAGATCGCCCACGTCGACGTCGAGCAGTCCCGGCCGGCACCGGCGCTGATCCCGGTCGGCAGCCTTCGGCGGCATCGGCACGGCGACGACCAGCCGGCGGCACCGGTCGGGACGGACCGATGACGTCCCGTCCGCCATCCCGCGACACCGTCCGGTATCCGGTCCGGCCCGCCGGGCTGCGCCGGCTCGTGACCCGGTCGAACACCAGCCAGCCGAACCGAGCAGACCAGGTGGAGCCGGCGGGGCCGGCGGGCCAGGCGGGGCCGGTGGAGCAGGTGGGAGCGGTGGCACGGGCGGGCGACGGCGCGCAGCGGTGCGACCTGTGCGCGGCGGAGGTCCCGGCGGAACACCGGCACCTGGTCGACACCGCCGACCGGGTGCTGCGCTGTGCCTGCCGGGCCTGCGCCCTGCTGTTCGACCGGCCGCCCGGCGATCCGGCCCGCTATCGGCTGGTCCCCGACCGGCGGTGGCGGCTGACCGGGTTCGCGCTCGACGACGCGGCCTGGGCAGGTCTGCGGATCCCGGTCGACACGGCGTTCTTCTTCGTGGATTCCGGGGCGGGCCGGACGGTGGCCTTCTACCCGAGCCCGGCCGGTGCGGTGGAGTCCCTGCTCGACCTCGCGGACTGGGCCCGGCTGGTGACGGCGAACCCGGTGCTCGACCGGCTCGTCCCGGACGTCGAGGCGCTGCTGGTGCACCGGACGCCGGACGTCCGGGAGCACTGGCTGGTACCCATCGACGACTGCTACGACCTGGTCGGGCTGATCCGCAGCCGGTGGACCGGACTCGCCGGTGGACCGGACGTGTGGCGCGAGATCGCGGCCTTCTTCACCCGGCTGCGCGACCGGGCCCGACCACTGCCCGCCACCCCCGCCACCCCCGCCGGCACCGCCGGGAAGCTGACCGATCCGACCAGCGCGACCGGTGGCACCGCCGGGAAGCTGACCGATCCGAACAGCGCGACCGGTGGCACCGTCGGGACGCTGACCGATCCGACGAGTTCGAGGAGGCACGGATGACCGACGGGATCAGGACGGGGCGGCCCGACGTACGCCCCGACACGCCCTCGCACACCAAGGGCACCCACCAGGGCAACGCCTGCGGACACTACGAGCGGGCCAAGGGCCACCTGCCCGACGGGCGGTCCACCGCCGCGCGCTCCACCGGGATCAACCCGAAGTCCCGGGACCCGATCGACCCCGGCATGCCCAACCTGTCGCCGGCCTGACCGTGGAGCATCCGATGACCGCCGTCGGCTCCGTGGGGCCGGTCCAGGAGGCCGCGCCGACGCTGACCGTCGCCGTCGAACGGGCCGAGGCGGTCGACTTCGCGGCCGTGCCGACGCTGCGGTTCCGGGCCCGCGTCGGCGCGCCCGCCGGCCTGCCGGTCCGGGCGATCACGCTGGCCACCCAGATCCACCTCGCGGCGGACCGCCGCCGGTACGACGCCGACGAGACGGATCGGCTGCGCGACCTCTTCGGCCCGCCCGAGGGGTGGGACCGGGCGCTGCGCGGACTGCTCTGGACCCACGCCACCACGCAGGTGCCGCCGTTCACCGGGGAGACCGTCGTCTACATCCTGGTGCCCTGCACGTACGACTTCGAGGTGGCGGCGGCGAAGTACCTGCACGCGCTGGCCGACGGTCAGGTACCGCTGGAGTTCCTCTTCTCCGGCACCGTCTTCTACACCGTCGACGGACGGTTGCGGGCGGCGCACATCCCGTGGGACACCCGGGCCACCCACGGGATGCCGGTGCGGGTGTGGCGGGAGTTGATGGAGCGGCACTTTCCCGGCAGCGCCTGGCTGCGGCTGGACCGGGACACCGTCGACCGGTTGCGGGCCTACCAGGCACGCCATGCCCTGGCCACCTGGAGCGAGACCGTCGAACGGCTGCTCGGCGACACCGGACCGACCAGGAGCGGCGGATGAGCACGGACCCGGTACGACAGATCGCCCAGGCGGTGCTCTACGAGGGCTACCTGCTGTGGCCGTACCGCCGGTCGGCCCGGAAGAACCAGCAGCGCTGGACCTTCGGCGGACTCTTCCCACCGGAGCACTGCGCGGCCGGCGGCACCGGCGACACCCCGTCGACCCAGACGGAGTGCCTGGTGGAGGCGGACGGGCCGGCCCGGCTCGACGTGGAGGTACGGTTCCTGCACCTGGTCACCCGGCGAGTCCGGGAACCCGGCGGGGCGTGGCTGCCGGAGTTGACCGTGCACGGGCAGCGCCACCTGGCGGGCGAGGAGTCGGTCGAACGCAGCGCGGTGGTCACCGGACTGTCGTTGGCGGGACTGGTGGCGGCCGGGTACCGGATCGAGCTGGGGTACCCGGCCGGCGAGGTCGTCGAGGAGCTGACCGACGCGGGTGGACGTACCGTCGGAGAGGTGGTGCGCGGCTGGCAGACGCTGCGCGGGCAGGTGGAGATCGGGGCGGAACGACTGTCGGCCGGGCTGTTCCGGGTCGCCGTGCGTACCCGCAACACGACCTCGTGGTCCGGGGACTCCCGGGCCGAGGCGGCGCATCGGGCGCTGCTGTCGGCGCACACCGTCCTGCGCAGTGGCCAGGGCCGGTTCGTCTCCGCGACGGACCCGCCGGAGGAACTGCGCCCGCTCGCCTCGACCTGCCGCAACGTCGGCGCGTGGCCGGTGCTGGTGGGCGCCGAGGGTGACCGGCGCACCCTGCTGTCCGCGCCGATCATCCTCTACGACTATCCGCAGATCGCTCCGGAGAGTCCCGGCGACCTCTTCGACGCCACCGAGATCGACCAGCTACTCACCCTGAGCATCCTGTCGCTGACCGACGAGGAACGGCGGGAGGCCCGGGACACCGACCCACGGGCCCGGGAGATCCTTGACCGGTGCGCCGAGCTGTCCCCGGCGGAGCTGCTACGACTCGGTGGGCGGCTCCGCGAGGTCCGCCGGCCGTCGGCACCGGTCTCCTCGCCACCAGCCGCTTCGGCCTCGGCGGTTTCGGCTTCGGTCGCTTCGGCCTCGGCGGTTTCGGCTTCGGTCGCTTCGTCGGCGTCGGCGTCGGCGTCGGTTTCGGTTTCGGCTTCGTCGGCGTCGGCGTCGGCGTCGGCGTCGGCTTCGGCAGCGGCGGCGGCGTCGGACTCGGCGGTGGCGCCGGTCGGGGAGCGGTCGTGAGCGGGACGGACTTCTGGACCCGGATGGAGAGCCGGGGCCCGGACAGCGTCGTGGTGGCCGGCAGCACTGTCCGGGCGGGCAGCCGGGTACGGCTGCGTCCGCGCGGTTCCGCCGACATCTTCGACCTGGCGCTCGGCGGCCGGGTCGCGGTGGTGCGCAGCGTGGAGCAGGACGAGGCGGGTGAGCTGCACCTCGCGGTGACCCTGGAGGACGATCCGGGCAGCGACCTCGGCGACGCCCGGCTGCCCGGTCACCGGTTCTTCTACGGGCTGGCCGACGTGGAGCCACTCGGTCCGGCGAGTACCGACGCCGCTCCGGTGCGGGTACTCGTCGCCGGGATCGGCAACGTCTTCCTCGGCGACGACGGTTTCGGCGTGGCGGTGGTACGTCGGCTCGCCGAGCGGCCGTGTCCACCCGAGGTGGACGTGGTGGAGTTCGGCATCCGGGGCATGGACCTGGTCTACGCGCTGCAACGCGACTACGCGGCGGTGGTCTTCGTGGACGCGGCGCCCCGGGGCGAGCCGGCCGGCACCCTCACGCTGCTCGACGCGGCGCAGGGCTGGGCCGGGCGCTCCACGGTGGAGCCGCACGGGATGGATCCGGTCAGGGTGCTGCGGTTGGCCGCCGAACTCGGCCGGGTGCCGGAACGCAGGCTGGTGCTCTGCTGCGAGCCGGCGACACTGCCGACCGAGGTGCTCGGCGAGGACGTGCTGGTCGGGCTGAGCGCGCCGGTCGAAGCAGCGGTGGAGCAGGCGGTCCGGCTGGTCGAGCAGACCCTGTCGGAACTGATCGCCGCTGGGTCCGACCGGGCCCGGCGGTCCGCACCGGTGGACGACCCGCCGGACGGCGACCCGGGAGACCCGAGATGAAGACCAAGTTGTACGCGGTGGCGGTTCTGGCAGCCGCCGGCATTTCTGCCCTTTTAGTGCTTGAATGGTCTGGATTGAAGCGCTATGTGAAGATGGAGCGGATGTAGCGAATATGCACGAGATCGGGATGTGTGCAGGGCTGGTCGACCTGATCGGGGAACGGGCGGCCGGCCGACCGGTGCGCGACGTGCGGATCCGGGTCGGCGTCCGGCACGCCGTACTCGACGACGCCTTCGACCAGGCGTTCGCCATGGTCGCCGCCGGCAGCGCGGCCGAGGGCGCCACCGTCGACCTGGTGGTCACCCCGACCAGCGTTACCTGCCGCTCGTGCGGGCACCGCGCCGACTCGCTGGACACCCTCGCCGTCTGCCCGAACTGCGGCGGAGCCGACGTGGAACTGTCCGGTGGCGACGAACTGGTGCTGGAGTCGATCCGGTTCGGCCCGGCCGACCAGCCGGCGGACTCGCCGATGAATTCGGTGCCGGTGGACCCGGTGCCGGTGGGCTCGTTGCCGGTGGATCCGGTGCCGGCGGACCGCTCGCCGGTGGACCCGTTGCCGATGAATTCGGTGCCGGTGGATCCGGTGCCGGCGGGCCCCTCGCCGGTGGACCCGGTGCCGGCACCGGGCCGGTTCCGCGCCGCACGGGAGGAGCCGGCGGATGTGTCTGGGTATCCCGGGTGAGCTGGTCCGGTTCGTCGCCGACCAACCCGACCTGGCCCTGGTCGAGGTGAGTGGCGTCGGTCGCCGGATCAACGTCGCGCTGCTCGCCGACGAGCAGTTGCAGCCCGGCGACTGGGTACTGGTGCACGTCGGTTTCGCCCTGTCGAAGATCTCCGAGACCGAGGCCCAGGCCGTACTGGCCTACCTGGAGGAGATGGGCCAGCCGTACGCCGACGAACTCGACGCGCTGCGCACCTCCAACATCGGCTGAGAACGGAAGGCATCCCATGCGGTTCGTCGACGAGTACCGCGACGCGGGCCGGGCCCGCGCGCTGGCCGGGCAGATCGCCGCCCGGTGCCGGCCGGGCCGGGAGTACAAGTTCATGGAGGTCTGCGGCGGCCACACCCACACCATCTACAAGCACGGCCTGGAGGACTACCTCCCGGAGAACGTGACACTGGTGCACGGGCCCGGTTGCCCGGTCTGCGTCATCCCGATGGGCCGGGTCGACGACGCGATCCACATCGCGGAGCAGCCGGACGTGATCATGACCTCGTTCGGCGACATGATGCGGGTACCGGGTGGGCAGAGCTCCTTCCTGGACGCGAAGGCGGCCGGCGCCGACATCCGGATGGTCTACTCACCGCTCGACGCGCTGAAGATCGCCCGACAGAATCCGCACCGCCGGGTCGTGTTCATGGCGATCGGCTTCGAGACCACCGCGCCGTCCACCGCGATGACCGTACTCCGCGCCGCCGAGCAGGGCGTCGACAACTTCTCCGTGTTCTGCAACCACGTCACGATCATCCCGGCGATCAAGGCGATCCTCGACTCGCCGGACCTGCGGCTCGACGGCTTCCTCGGCCCGGGGCACGTGTCGACGGTGATCGGCTGCCGGCCGTACGACTTCATCGCCCGGGAGCACGGCAAGCCGCTGGTCGTCGCGGGCTTCGAGCCGCTGGACATCCTCCAGTCGGTGCACATGCTGCTCGGTCAGCTCGCCGACGGCCGCTGCGAGGTGGAGAACCAGTACGCCCGGGTGGTGCCGGAGGACGGCAACCCGATCGCGCTGGCCGCCATCGCCCGGGTGATGCGGCTGCGCCCGTACTTCGAGTGGCGGGGACTGGGGTTCATCCCGTACTCCGCGCTCGGGATGGCCGACGAGTACGCGGCCTTCGACGCGGAACGCCTCTTCGAGGTACCCGGAATCCGGGTCGCGGACCCGAAGGCGTGCCAGTGCGGCGAGGTCCTCAAGGGCGTGCTGAAGCCGTGGGAGTGCAAGGTCTTCGGCACCGCCTGCACCCCGGAGACCCCGATCGGGACCTGCATGGTCTCCGCCGAGGGCGCCTGCGCGGCGTACTACAACTTCGGCCGGTTCAGCCGGGAACGGGTCCGGGAGGCGACGCGGGTGTGAACGAGGAACGGGTCGTACCGCAGCGCCAGGCGGAGTGGGCCGAACGCGCGGTGCGGGACGCGCTGCGGGAGGCATCCGACCCGGTGCCGGCCGGACCCGACCGACCCGGCCGGGAACAGCAGGTGCTGCACCGGATCGAGCGCGCCCGCAGCCGCCGGCCCACCGTCCGGGAGGAGCGGATCACCCTGGCCCACGGCGCCGGTGGCAAGGCGACGCAGACCCTGGTCGAGGCGATCTTCCTGGACGCGTACGGCAGCCCGGGGCAGGGCCCGCTGGAGGACGGTGCGGCCCTGCCGCTCGGCCCGGCGCGGGCGGTACTCACCACGGATTCGTTCGTCGTCTCGCCGCTGTTCTTCCCCGGCGGCGACATCGGCGACCTCGCGGTCAACGGCACCGTCAACGACCTGGCCGTCTGCGGCGCGACGCCGCGCTACCTCTCGGCCGGGTTCATCCTGGAGGAGGGCTTCCCCGTCGCCGACCTGCGCCGGATCGTCAGCTCGATGGCCAGCGCGGCACGGGCGGCCGGCGTGTCGATCGTCACCGGCGACACGAAGGTGGTGCAGCGCGGGAAGGCCGACGGCTGCTACATCAACACCGCCGGGGTCGGACTGCTCGAACGGCCGGTCGCGCTCTCGGTCGGCAACGCGCGCCCCGGTGACGCGATACTGCTCTCCGGGCCGATCGGCGAGCACGGCACGGCGATCATGATCGCCCGGGGCGACCTGGACATCGAGGCCGACCTGCGCTCCGACACCGCCGCCCTGTCCGAGGTCGTCGCCCGGCTCCTCGACGCGGTTCCCGGCCGGGTCCGGGCACTGCGCGACGCGACCCGGGGCGGCGTGGCCACCGTACTCAACGAGGTGGCCGGTGCGTCCCGGGCGGCGATCGTGGTCGACGAGTCGGCGATCCCGATCCGTCCCGAGGTCACCGGCGCCAGTGAACTGCTCGGCATCGACCCGCTCTACGTCGCCTGCGAGGGCCGGTTCGTCGCCGTCGTCGACGGCGGGTACGCCGAACCGGCACTGCGGGCGCTACGCGGTCATCGGCTCGGCGCGGAGGCGGCGATCATCGGCCAGGTCCGGGCCGACCCGCCGGGCCTGGTGCTGCTACGCACGGGAATCGGCGGTACCCGGATCGTGGACCTGCTCGTCGGCGACCCGCTGCCCCGGATCTGCTGACCCGGGCTCACCCGCCCCGGACCGCGCGGCGGCCACCCGGTCCAGGGCGGCGGCCACCGCGACTTGGCCGAGACTGATCCCGCCGTCGTTGCACGGCACCCGGTGGTGCGTCAACACCCGCAGACCGTGCCGGGTCAGCCCGTCGGTCACCGCACCGAGCAGCAGCGGGTTGCCGAAGACCCCGCCGGACAGGGCCACCGTGCCCAGGCCGGCGGTCTCGGCGATCCGCCGCACGGCGGTGACCGTCGCCGCCGCGAGCCCGTGATGGAAGCGCGCCGCGATCACCGCGGGCTGCACGCCGCGCCGCAGATCCGCCAGCACCCCCCGGACCAGGTCGACGCCGTGCACGCCGACGACGGGCGCGCTGACACCGTGTACGCCGCCGCCGGGCGGGTCGACGGTGGGCGGGCCGGTGACGGTCACCGGGTAGCCGTCCCGGACGCCCGGGTCGGCCAACTGCTCCAACTCCACCGCCGCCTGTCCCTCGTAGTCGACCACGTCCCGCACCCCGAGCAGGGCGGCGACGGCGTCGAAGAGCCGTCCGGCGCTGGAGGTCGGTGGCGAGTTCACCCCGCGCGCCGCGAGCCGCAGCACGTCGGGCCACCGGTCGGCGTTCCGGCGTACCACGTCGAGTCCGTCCGGCACCTGCCCGTCGTAGGCGGCGGAGAGGTAGGCCGCCGCCATCCGCCACGGCTGCCGGATCGCCGCCGTACCGCCCGGCATCGGTACCGGCAGCAGGTGGCCGGCGCGCACGAATCCGGTCAGGTCCGCCACCAGCAACTCCCCGCCCCACACGGTGCCGTCGGTGCCGTACCCGGTGCCGTCGAAGGCGACCCCGACGACCGGCCCCGGTTCGCCGTTCTCGGCCAGACAGGCGGCGACGTGCGCGTGGTGGTGCTGCACCGCGACCAGCTCGACGTCGGGCAGCGCGCGGGCGTACCGGGTGGACGGGTAGTCCGGGTGCAGGTCGTGCGCGACCACCGCCGGGGTCACCCCGAACAGTCGGCACAGCCGCGCCACCCCGTCGGCGAAGGCGACCGTACCCGGATAGCTGTCCAGGTCGCCGACGTGCGGGGAGAGGATCGCCCGTCGCCCGTCCGCCAGGCAGAACGTGTTCTTCGTCTGCCCGCCGCAGCCGAGCACCGGACGCGGCGACGGCCACGGCAGCACGATCGGCTCCGGGGCGTACCCCCGGGCGCGCCGGACGGAGGTCGGCCGGCCCCGGACGACCCGGACCACGGAGTCGTCGCACGGCGCGTGGATCGGTCGGTCGTGCCGCAGTACCGCGTCGGCGAGCCCGGGAAGTCGCCGCCCGGCGTCGTCGTCCCGGTGCACGATCGGCTCGTCCGACACGTTCGCACTGGTCAGGACCAGGGGGCGGTCGAGTGCTCCGGCCAGCAGATGGTGCAGCGGTGTGTACGGCAGCAGCACGCCGAGCAGCCGGTCCCCCGGGGCCACCGACGGCGCGACCGGGGCGCCGGCCCGGCGCGGCAGCAGTACGACGGGACGGCGGGCACCATCGAGCAGCCGCGCGGACACCTCGTCGAGTACGCCGAGCCGGGCCGCCTCGGTCAGGTCCCGGGCCAGCACCGCGAACGCCTTGCCGGGCCGGCGTTTCCGGGCGCGCAGCGTCGCGACGGCCTCCTCGTCGGTGGCGTCCACCGCGAGGTGGTATCCGCCCAACCCCTTGACCGCGACCACCGCGCCCTGGTCCAGCCACGCGGCGGCGGTCCGCACCGGGTCGCCGGGTACCGGTGTGCCGTCCGCGCCGACCAGCTCCAGCGTCGGACCGCAGGCGGGACAGCAGACCGGCTGGGCGTGGAACCGGCGGTCACCCGGATCGTGGTACTCCCTGGCGCAGTCCGGACACATCGCGAAGCCCGCCATCGTGGTACCGGGACGGTCGTACGGCAGGTCGGTGACGATGGTGTACCGGGGCCCGCAGTTGGTGCAGTTGACGAACGGGTACCGGTGCCGCCGGTCCGCCGGGTCGAAGAGTTCGGCGAGGCAGTCGGCGCAGGTCGCCGCGTCCGGGGCCACGGTGGTGGATCGGCTGCCGGTGGGCCGGCTCGGGGCGATCTCGAAGGTCCGGCTCCCGGTGACCGGGATGCGGGTCACGTCGACCCGGTCCACCTCCGCCAGCGCGGGTGCCCGGTCCCGTACCGCGTCGACCAGCGCGGTCACCGCCGGCGCCGCCCCCTCGACCTCGATGAAGACGCCGCCGGGATCGTTGCCGACCAGCCCGGAGAGGCCGAACTCGGTGGCCAGCGCGTACACGAAGGGCCGGAACCCGACGCCCTGGACGGTCCCCTCCACCCGGACCCGGCACCGCACCGCGCCGCCCACCGGGGTCAGCCCGGTCCCGCCAGCGCCTGTTGGACCAGCTCCCACAGCACGTGGTAGACGGTGGTCTGCGCCTCCTGGATCCGGTGCACCGACGACGACGGCACGACGAAGAGGTGGTCGACGGTGCCCGCCTCGGCCATCCGGCCGCCGCCCGAGCCGGCCAGTCCCACGGTCAGCATGCCGAGCCGGCGCGCTTCGGTGAAACCGTCCAGCACGTTGGTCGAGCCGCCGCTGGTCGACAACCCCACCGCGATGTCCCCGCGTCGGCCGAAGACGGCGAGTTGGCGGGCGAAGACCACGTCGAATCCGACGTCGTTGCCGAGCGCCGAAAGCAGCGCGACGTCGGCCGTCAGCGACGTCGCGGGCAGGGCCCGGCCGCCGGGGTCGGGGGCGAGGAAAAGCTGCGCGACCGAGGCGGCGTCGGTGCCGCTGCCGCCGTTGCCGAAGGCGTACAGCCGGGCGCCGGACCGGAACGCCGCCGCCAGGGCGTACCCGCAGGCGTCGAGTTCCGGGCCGTACCGCTGGCGTACCTGTTCGCGCAGGGTCACGATCTGCCGGACCTTTTCCACTGTGGACCGGGTGACGGCGGTGAGCAGGGCGTCGGGGTCGTCGGCACCTGGCCGGAGGAAGGGATACAGGGCCAGGGCGTCGGGCGCGGTCACCGGTCCGTCCTTCCGGGCGGGGCAGGGGCGATTCCGATCGCCTCCTTGGCGTGCACCAGGACGGTGTCGCCGACCCGGGCCGAGACCAGCGCGACACTTACCTCCTCGTGGCCGGCCGCCGTCTGCACCAGCGCGAGCCGGTCGGGCCGCAGTTCCAGCACCGTGCCGGGTTCGGCGTGGTCGCCGCAGGTCAGGCAGACCTCGTCGGCGCACGCCGGCCGGGGCGCCGGATCGGTCGCGGAATCCCCGGTCATCGCACCGCCTCCCGGGCACTACTGTGCGGCGCCGGCTGGTCCAGGAAGACCTGCACCAGTTCCCAGAGGATGTGGTAGACGGTCACGTGGATCTCCTTGGCGATCCGTGGGTCGTCGGTCCGGGCCGCGAACCAGTGCCGCACGCCGGGCAGCACCGGCTCGGTCGTACCGGTCAGCGCGACGGTCAGCAGTCCGCCGCTCACCGCCTCGGCCAGGCCCCGCCGGACGCTCCGGCAGAGCGGGCTCGGACCGATGCCGACCGCGATGTCGCCCGGGCGCCCCAGCATCCGCAACTGCGCCGCGAACGCCTGGCCGTGGCCGTGGGCCCGGGTCACGGCGGTCAGCGCGGCGCCGTCGTTGACCAGCGAGATCGCCGGTAACGCCCGGGCACCGACGACGGCCGGATGGACGAACTCGACCGCCAGGTGTGCCGCGTCGGCGGCCCCCGCACCGGTACCGAAGGCCAGTAGTCGGCCGCCGGCCCGGAACCGGGCGGCCATCTCGTGGGCGGCACCGGCGATCAGTGGTGCTTCCTCGGCGACCGCCTCGGCCGGCGGTAGGCGACGGGCGAACGCCAGGTCGGACGGAGCTGTCACGCGATCCCTTCTTCGGCCGAGGACGGCACCGGCCGTCGACTGTGGCTGCGGTGACGGTCGGCCCGGATGACGGAACGGTACCGCGACTCGAAGAAGTTTGTCCGGTTTTCACCCGGAGTGGAGCGCGCGCGCCCACTGTAGGAGGCGCAACGGCGGCTCACCGCTGCCCGGCGTCCCTGGGCCGCAGCAGCTCGAACACGCTGGAGAAGCTCTCCTCCCCGTGGCCGTCGGCCGACCGTCTGTCGAGCAGGGCCCGCAACGGTTCGTGTACGTCGCCGCCCACCCCGTTGGCCCGGCTGATCCGGACGAGGTTGTCCACCGCGACCCGGTTCAGGTCGACCGTGGAAACGCCGCCGTCGTAGGCCCTCGCCCCGGCCTCCCGGGCCAGCTCGGGCAGGAACTGTGCCATTCCGGTCAGCCACCTGGAAGCCAGTGGGGCGAAGTCCGCCGGAGCGGTACCCAGTGCGTCGAGCAGCGCCGCGGCGTGCAGGAATCCGGTGAGGGCCGCGTACCCGGTGCCCAGCAGGGCGAGGTCGTGGATCTCCGCCAGACCGGGATCCGCGCCGAAGTAGTGGCTGGACGCCATGACGTCCAGTTCGGCGCGGTAGGTGGTGAAGGCCCGCTCGGAACCGCTGTAGAGGAAGAATCCTTCCGGGGTGGCGACTGTCTGCGGCAGCGCCATCATCGCGCCGTCGAGATAGTCGGCACCGTGGTCGGTCGCCCAGGAGGCCAGCTCCCGGGCCTGCTCCGGGGCGCCGTTGGCGAGGTTGACCAGGACCCGGCCGGACAGGGCGGAGGCGGCCGGTCCGAGTACCCGCCGTACGGCGTCGTAGTCGAGCAGTGGGACCACCACCAGCGGACTGGCCGCGACCGCCTCGGCGGGGGTGGCCGCGTGGACGGCGCCCTGCGCGACGAGGCCGTCCGCCTTTCCCGTGGTGCGGTTCCACACGGTCGTCGGGTACCCGGCGCGGAGGAACGCGGCGGCGATCGGCGTGCCCATCCGGCCCAACCCGAGGACCGTCACGTTCGGCCTGCCCTGCTCAGACATTGCTGGCGCCCTTCCGGATCGTCTCGACCACGCTCGCGATGCCGTCGCCGCCGAACCCCGCGCCCGCCGCCCGGTCGAGCAACGCCTTGACCAGCTCCGGCACGTCCGTGCCGACGCCCTGGGCGGCGCTGGTGTCGAGAAGGTGCTGCATCGCCGCCGCGTGCACCCGTACGGTTCCGTCGTCGTCCGGGTAGCGGCCGTCCTCGATCTGGCGGGCGTGGTCGGCCATCAGCGAGGTGACGAACGGCATGTGGCCGGTCGCCACCGTGGCGAAGGCGGTCGGGTCGACGCCTTCCGCGCCGACCAGGGCGACGGCGTGGTAGAAGCCCGCCAGGGCACCCCAGGCAAGACCGAACAACGCGGTGTCGTACAGCGCGGCCAGCGCCGGGTCGGCACCGAGGTGTACGGCGTTGCCCAGGCTCGTCAGCACCGTCCGGTGCTCGGCGAACGCCGCCGGGGAGCCACTGAAGACGAACAGCGCCTCGGGCCGCCCGACCAGGCGGGTACCGCTCATCGCGGCGCCGTCCAGGTACGCCGCGCCGTACCCGGCCGCCCAGTCGGCCATCCTGCCTGCCTCCTCGGTCGTGCCGGAGGTCAGGTTGACCAGTACCCGGCCGCGCAGGCTCCCGGCCACCGGATCGAGCAGGCTCCGCACGATCCCGTAGTCCGGTAGGCGGACCACCACCAGGGTGCTCGCCGCGACCGCGTCGGCCACGGTGGCCGCACCGAGGGCACCCTGCGCGACGAGCGCGTCGGTCTTCTCCGCGCTGCGGTTCCACCCGGTCGTCCGGTAGCCGGCGGCCAGGAAAGCCTGGGCCAGCCGGGTGCCCATCTGACCCAGCCCGATGACCGACACCGTGCGCGACTGCTTTTTGTTCTCCGACATCCGAGCGCTCCTCGTTCCATGTGCGACAGGTGCCCGGGTGGATGACCCGAGCTGCGAGAACACCGTGCCTGCCGCCGCTGTCGGTCGGCTGTCGAGTCGCTGGCGGAACTCCGGCGGGCTCTGTCGAACGGTGGATTAGCGTGCTGCCATGTACTTCTCCGTGCTGGGCCCGCTCACCGTCTCGACGACGGCGGGGGCGACCGTCGACATCCCCGAGGCGAAGGTCCGCGCGTTGCTGGCCGACCTGCTCGTGCACGCGGGACGTCCGGTGTCGGTCGACCGGCTGGTGCACGACCTGTGGGGGGACAGGCTGCCCGGCAACCCGGCCGGTGCCCTACAGACCAAGGTCTCCCGGCTGCGTCGTGCCCTGGCCCAGGCCGAACCCGGCGCGGAGGCGCTGGTGGTGTCCCGCCCCCCGGGGTACCTGTTGCGGATCGACCCCGGTGCGCTCGACGCGGACAGGTTCGTCGAGCTGACGACCACCGCGTACGCCACCGTGGATCCTCGCGCCAGAGCGGAGCTGCTGCACGAAGCGCTCGCACTGTGCCGGGGAGATGCCTTCGCCGACCTGGTCGACGCGGAGTTCGTCCGCACGGCCGCCGGGCGGCTCGCGGAGCAACGGCTGGCCGCGATCGAGGCACTGGCCGAAACCCGACTGGAGCTGGGCGAGCACCACGCGCTGATCGGCGAACTGGGGGAGTTGGTGGCGCGCCATCCGCTGCGGGAGCGGCTGCGGGCCGTCCAGCTACGTGCCCTGTACCGGGCCGGGCGGCGGGCCGAGGCGTTGGCCGGCTACGCCGAGCTGCGCAAACACCTGGCCGACGAGCTGGGCGTGGACCCCGGCCCAGAGCTGACCAGTCTCCACCAGGCGATCCTCGAACACGACGCAGCACTGGAGACCTCTCTTCCGGCCCGGACGAGGGTCAGCGGAGAACCGCCGGCGCCGCCGTCGACCCCGCTCACCGACCTGATCGGCAGGAGTACGGCGGTGACCGCCGTACGCGAACTGCTCGCCGTCAACCGGCTGGTGACCCTGACCGGCCCTAACGGGGTGGGGAAGACCCGGCTGGCGGAGGAGACGGCAGGACAACTGGTTGACGCCTACCCCGACGGCGTCCGGTACGTCAGCCTGGCCGGATCCACCGGAGCGGCCGAGCAGTTGAGTGCCGCCCTGGAAGTCCGGGAGGACGGCGCGGTGACCCTGGCGGAGGCGCTGCGTACCCGACGACTCCTGCTGCTGCTCGACAACTGCGAGCACGTGGTCGACTCGACGGCCGACATCGTCCACCGGCTGCTGGCCACCGCTCCCGGCCTGCGGATCCTGGCCACCAGCAGAGAGCCGCTCGGGCTGGCCGGTGAGACGGTGTGGACGGTGCCGCCGCTGACGCAGTCCGACGCCGAGCGCCTGTTCGCCGAACGTGTCGCGGCGAACGTTCCCGGGTTCGTCGTCGGTGCGGACAACGCGGAGGACGTCGCGACGATCTGTCGCCGCCTCGACCGGCTTCCCCTCGCGCTGGAGTTGGCCGCCACGCGGGTCCGGGCGCTCGGCGTACCCGAGCTGTCCGCCCGGCTGGACGACCGGTTCCGGCTGCTGGCCAACGGCCACCGTGGCGTGCCACCACGCCAGCGGTCCCTGCGCGCGGTCATCGACTGGAGCTGGGACCTGCTCGACGACGGCGAGCGGATGGTTCTGCGGCGCTTGGCGGTGCACGCCGACGGCTGCACCCTGGATGCCGCCGAGGCGGTGTGTGGCCGTGAACAGGACGCGCTCGCCCCGCTCATCCGACTGGTGGACCATTCCCTCGTCACCGTCGGCGACGGCCCCCGGTACCGCCTGCCGGAGTCGGTCGCGGCGTACGCGCTCGAACGCCTGGCGGAGGCGGGCGAGTCCGAGATCACGCAACTGCGCCACCACGCCTACTACACCGCCCTCGCCGAACGGGCCGACGCCGAGCTGCGCGGCCCCGGCCAGCAGCGTTGGCTGACGCGTCTGGACCAGGAAACGGCGAACCTCCGGGTCGCCCTGGACCGTGCCGTGCACCGGCAGAGCCCGGCCGACGCGACACGTCTCGCCCTCGCCCTGGTCTGGTACTGGTTCCTGCGCGGGCGACTGGGCGAGGCTCGGCGGTCGCTGGCCGAGGTGCTGGCCGTCGCCGCCGACCTTCCGGCGCACCTCCGCGCCCGTGTCGCGCTCTGGCACGCCGGCTTCACGCTGCTGGCCGGAGCCGACAGCGATGCCGTTCACGGTCCGCCGGGTCCGGTCTCCGACGGAGACACCGCCGACCCGACCGGTCTCGCCCGGGCCGAGTGGTTCCTCGGCTACGCGCTCTTCACCAGCGGCGGAGACCTCGCCCGCAGCGAGATCCTGGTGGACGGGGCGCTGACGACCTTTCGCACCGTCGGCGACCGCTGGGGAATCGCCGCGGCGCAGAGCACCCGGGCGAAGCAGGCCCTCATGCGAGGTGACCTCGCCGCGCTACGCAGCAGCGGTGAACACGGCCATTGCCTGTTCGAGGAGTTGGACGACCGCTGGGGGCGGCTGCACACCAGCTATCCGCTGGCGGCCCTGGCCGAGATCACCGGCGGTTACCAGCGTGCCGTCCAGATACACCAGGATGGGCTGCGGCTGGCCGAGGAACTGGGACTCTGGACGGAGGCCGCCGACCGACTCACCGGCCTCGGCAGGATCGCGCTGCTGCTCGGCAACGTCGAGCGAGCCGGAGAACTCCACCGGAGGGCGATGGACCTGGCCGCCGAGCACGGCTACCGGGCGGGCGAGATACACGCCGAGATCGGCCTGGCTCTCGGCGCCCGGCGGGAGGGCAGGTTCGACGCCGCCGAGGAGCACCTTCTCGCGGTGCTGGACTGGCACCGTACGGTCGAGTTCGGTCCCGGACCCGCGCTGCTCCTGGCCGAACTCGGCTTCCTCGCAGAGCTTCGGGGCGACGGACACACCGCTCTGGCGCGGCACCGGGAGGGACTGGTCGTCGCCCGGTCCGGCGGCGACCCCCGGGCCCTCGCGCTCGCCTTCGAGGGCCTGGCCGGCGCGCGATCCCTCGCCGGGCAGCCCGTGGCCGCCGCCCGCCTGCTGGGCGCCGCCGCCCGGATCCGCGAATCGACCGGGGCGCCGATGCCGGAGGCCGAGCGCTTCGACGTCGACCGCATCACCGCGAGAACCCTGGCGGCCCTCGGCGAGGCATCCTTCACCGCAGAGTTCGAGGCGGGCATCGGCGAGGATTCCATCATTGCGGAGTCCGCGGCGGGTATCGGCGAGGATTCCATCGCTGTGGAGTTCGCGGCGGCCCTCGGCGAGGACTCGTAGGCGTTCGTCGGCGGCTCGACGAGCCCGTCGGGTCACCCGACCCGGCCGCCGGCCCGCAGCGATCCGGCCAGCTCGGCGGCGCGTCGTCAGTGCGTCGTCAGGTCGGGCACCACCACGGTTCACGCAATGTTGATCAACTGGGCGGAGGCTGTCCGGGCGAACCAACCCGTACCACCCTTGGGAGCCCGACACATGCGTGACAGCGCTCGATTGCTCCGGCCCGGTCCGATGTTCCGGCGTGGCCGATCCGCCCTGGTCGCGGTGGTGGCCGCCGGCCTGCTGCTGGCCGGTGGCGCGGCCTCGCCGGCCGCTGCGGGCGCGCCGGTCTTCGGCGCGGCCGACGCTCGGCCGGGTACGCCGGTCCCGGTGCAACTGTTGTCCATCACGGACCTGCACGGCTACTTCGGCGAATACACCACGACGGTGCCCGGGGCCCGGGCCGGCGAGCCGGCCGCCCAGGTCGGCGGCGGCGCCTACCTGACGGCACACCTCAAGCAGCGCCAGGCCGGGCAGCGGAACTCGATCCTCTTCTCCGCCGGGGACGACTTCAGCGGTTGGCCGAACGAGACCGGGTGGTTCTGGAACGAGCCGACCATCGAGTACCTGAACTCGATCGGGCTCGACTTCTCCACGGTCGGCAACCACGAGATGGACCGGGGCTACGAGTTCCTCCGGCACATGGACGACGGCACCTGCCGGTGGCGCCCCGACAACGACGTCTGCTTCACCGACTCCACCGGCCGACGGTTCCACGGCGCGGACTACGACTACTACTCCGGCAGCCTGGTGGACGACCGCAGCGGCAAGCCGAAGCTGCCGCCGTACCACGTCGAGTACGTCAGCGACGGGCGCGGCGGCCGGCTGCCGGTCGGCTTCGTGCACGCCACCACCAAGCTGATGTCCGAGGAGCAGATGTCCTACACCCCGAAGGGGTTCGACTTCCTCGACGAGGCCGACACGGTCAACAGGTACGCGGCGGTGCTGCGCCGGCAGGGCGTACGGGCCATCGTCGCGGTCGTCCACGAGGGCTTCTCCCAGCAGTCCGGCGCCGGGTACGACGAGTGCGTCAACCCGTTCGGCCCGATGGTCGACGCCAACGCCCGGATCACCCCGGACGTCGACGCGATCGTCACCGGGCACTGGCACGCACTGGTCAACTGCATGCTCCCCGACCCGGCCGGCAACCCGCGCCCGGTGGTGGAGGCGGCCAACCACGGCCGGCTGTTCAACGAGATCAACCTTCAGCTCGACCCGCGTACCGGCGAGGTGCTGCGGGACCGGACGACCTCGGTCAACCACCCCAACACCCGGGACGTGACCCCGGACCCGGAGACGCTGCGGATCGCCGACTACTGGCGGTCGGAGCTGGCGAAGCGGTCGAACCTGCCGGTCGCGCGGGTGACCGCCGACCTGACCCGGGCCCCGGGCGACGGCGCCGAGTCGAGCATGTACAACGTCACCGCCGACGCGTTCCTCTGGGCCGCGAACTCCGACGGCAGGGCCGACCTGGCGGTCGCGATGCCCGGCATCCTGCGCCGGGACGTCCGGTACGCCGCCGACCCGGCCAACCCGGCCGACGCCCCGGGCCGGGTGCTCTTCTCCGAACTCGCGCTCGGCACCGTCTACGACAGCGGCATCGGGGTGGGACTGGTCCGGGGCGACGTGACCGGCGCACAGCTCGACCAGCTTCTGGAGAGCCAGTGGCAGCAGGCGGCGGACGGCGCGGTGACGTACCGGCAGATGGCGGTGTCGGACAACGTCCGGTACCGCTACGACCTGTCCAGGCCGGTCGGTGACCGGGTCGACCCCGACAGCGTGCGGATCGGCGGGAAACCGCTGCGGCTCAGCTCGACCTACCGGGTCGCGACCCTGGCGAACAACTTCTTCGCCAAGAACGCCACACCCGGCTTCACCGCGCTGTTCGAGGCGCGCAAGCAGGACCGCAGCCTGTACAACGGCGGCGACGCCCTCTGGCGCTACCTGGAGAAGATGTCCCCGGTCCGCCCGCCCGCGCTGGGCCGGGCGACCCCGGCACCGGCCCGCTGAGGCCGGTCGGCGACGCCGGACGGGCCGGGTGCGGACGGCCACACACCGTCCGCACCCAGCCCGGTCCGGCTCCGCCCGGAACGTCAGGTCCGCTCGGGGGTACGGACCTTCAGCTCGGCTGGAGCCGCTTGGTCAGGGGCGCCCGTACGTGTCACGCCGACGACACGCCGGAGTCGGCCCCCGACCAAGCGGATCATGGGGGCGGGGAGGAAGTCAGGGCTGCTTGCTTGAGGTGTCGAAGGCGGGCCAGGTCCTGCTGTAGGGGAGCGGTGAGCAGCGCAGCCTCGGCAGCGGCCTGTGCCTGTTCCGTCGCTTCGCGCAGGCGAGCACGCTCCTGGCAGGCGGCGTCCGCACCGGCGGCGGCCAACTCGGCACGCGCCACCTCGCGCACCGCCGCGTCGTCGGTGGCCTGGCGCGCCCGTTGCGCGAGCTGCTCGCGCAACTCGCCGGGGGTCGCCGCCCGGTAACCCGACTCGGCGACGCACGCCGACCAGGACGCCACTGCGGCGTTCACCGCCGGATCCTTGCCGGTCCGCTCGATCGCCTGGTTGCTGAGCGACTGGAACGTGTAGTAGAGGGTGTCCCAGTCGGCGGCGAAGACCTTCGTCCGGGCCACCGTCACGCAGCCGCCGACGGCCACCGACACCTGCTCGCCACCGGGCAGCGACAGCGTGACCAGGTCGTCCTGGCTGCCGACGAGCGCCCGGTCG
Organism: Plantactinospora endophytica; assembly: GCF_016862915.1. GTDB lineage: Bacteria > Actinomycetota > Actinomycetes > Mycobacteriales > Micromonosporaceae > Plantactinospora > Plantactinospora endophytica. The sequence goes on from NZ_BONW01000013.1 coordinate 318,675, forward strand.
TACGTGGGATCGGTCTGCGGAGTGTCCGTCGCCGCAGGCCGCTGACGCTGCTGTATCTCCGCCGGCACGATCCCGTACCCGTGGGTGGCAGCGGTACGCGTGTCGAGCAGCGCGTACGGGTTGTCCGGCTCCACGTCGGCCGACCCACCGCCTACGGGCTGGTAGTCGAAGCCGCGCTCGCGCATACATTCCACGGTCCGGTTCTCGAGCGCGTCGTGGATCACCCGCTCCTCCTCGGGCGTGTAGTACACCGCGCTGGCGAAGGGATACAGCCGGGCCGGGCGGGCCCGGTCGGCGGCGGGGTCTCCCCCACAGCCGACCAGGCCCACCGCAACGAGTGCCGCCGCCGCGAACGCGGAGAGAGCACGTCGGATCAGGGGGTGCACCACTTGTTGCTCCAGGCGTGGTGCCAGAGGGACGAACCGCTCAGCGTCCGCCAGCCCGTGCCACGGGCGAGCGGGTAGCGGGCGCCGCCGCGGTTGAGGGCGGAGTAGATGTACACGGTGCAACTGTTGCCGTTGTTGTAGATCGATTCCGCGCCGTTCCAGGTGGCGTATTGGCGCAGGTTGTTGTTGTCCCCGTAGACGGGGCCGGCCGTGCCGACCCAGTTCTCGTTGGTGTAGGCACACGCCGCCCCCGAGGGGCAGGGGTCCGCGCTGGCCGGTGCGGCGGTGATGCCGACCAGCGCGGTGCTCAGCATGGCTGTGGCGCCGAGCGTCGCGAGGATCCGCTTCGGTGAACGCATGGTGCGTCTCCGTTTCGTGGCAGGGGTAACTGTCGTCAGTAGACTGCCGACCGGCGCTGTACCTGCGCTGACACCCGGCTGAACCCGGACGCGTGAAAAAATTCAGCGGCGGACCGTGCCGATCCGTCGGAAAGCTACGACGCACCCGCCCGTACCGTCTCGGCATCGACGGTGGACCGCAGCGCCCGGGCCTCGGCTGCGGCCCGGTCTGCCGCCGGGCCGTCACCGGTCCGCCTGCGTGCCTCGGCGAGCAGGTCCAGCGCCTGCGCGCCCCAGTACGGCATCCGGAGCCGGCGCCAGAGCCCGCAGGCCCGCTCCAACAGCGCGCGGGCCTCCTCGACCCGGTGCTGGTGCAGCCGCATGGTGGCGAGGCTGACCAGCACCATCGCCAGACCGAACCGGCTGTCGAACCGCTCGAAGACGCGGTTGGCCTGCCGCAGCAGGGTTTCGGCCTGCGCGTACTCGCCGGTGAGCGCGTGGGCATGCCCCAGCAACTGCACGGCGTACGCCTCGACCAGCCGGTCGCCCAGCGCGGCGCTGATCTCCCGGGCCTGGCGGAACGACTCCGCCGCCTCGACCGCCTCGCCCCGGGCGAGCTGCACCAGCCCGATACCGCGCAGCGCCTGCGCCTCGACCGCCCGATATCCGGCGACCCGGCTGCGGCGCAGACACTCGGTGTACCGGGTCGCGGCCTGGTCGAGGCGTCCCTGCTCGAACCAGACCGCGCCGACGCCCTGCTCGGCGTAGATCTCGCCGTTGCGGTTACCGGCGCGACGGGCAGCCTCGGCGGCGGCGGTGAACGACTCGATACTGCGGGTGTAGTGGCCGGCCAGGCGTTGCAGGTAGCCGAGACCGACCAGTGCGGCGACGGCGTACCCGAGATCGCCGGTCTGCCGGGACAGCGCCAGCGCCTCGGTGAAACAGTCGAGGGCGGCGGCGTGGTCGTCGCGGATGGTGTGCAGCTCGCCGAGGTTACGGACCATCGCCAGGATCGCGGGTACGGCGTCCACGGCGCGGGCCGCGGCGAGTGCCCGGCTGTGCGTGTCGAACCAGTGGTCGTGGAAGTTCCTCGTCTCCAGGAACTCCGCCATGCTCGCCGCGAGCCCGCAGGCCGCCACCGCCTCGCCGACCGTGGCGGCCTGCCGGACCAGCGCGACCAGCGCCGCAAGCTCCCGGGCGAACCAGGTCGGCGGGTCGGCCCGGATGGCCGACAGCCGGTCCTCGGGCAGCGGGTACCGGGGCGCGTCCAGGGGCGGGGCACCGACGATCCCGGTCGCCACCCGACCCGCCTCCTCGGCGGCGACCAGGTAGCCGGCGAGGAGGCGACGCACCGCCCCGGCCCGCGCCGCCGCCGTCTCCTCGGCCGCCGCCCGTTCGCGGCCGAAGAGCCGGACGAGTTCGTGGAAACGGAACCGGACCTCGCCGGTACCGCCGTCGGTGACGACCGGATCGAGCAGCCGTGCGTCGGCGACCCGTTCGACGATCTCCTCGGCCTCGTCCGGCGGCAGGTCGAGCACACAGGCCGCCGCCCAGGCGGGGAAGTCCGGCACGTCGCCCAGGCTGAGCAGGCGTACCGCCCGCCGTTGCGGGTCGGTCAGCCCGCCGTAGCTGACCGCCAACGTCGCGCGTACCTCCAGGTCACCGGCGCGCAGCGCGTCCAACCTGGCCCGTTCGTCGGACAGTTCGGCGGCCAGCCGGCCCGGTTGCAGGTGCGGGCGTTCGGCGAGGCGGGCCGCGGCGATCCGTACCGCGAGCGGGTGGTCCCCGCACAGCCGCGCGATCCGGTCGGCGGCCACGGGTGCCGCCGCGAGCCGGTCCTCCCCGGCGATGCTGCCCAACAGCCGCAGCGACTCCGCGCGGGTCAGCACCCCCAGCTCGACCCGGGTCGCGTCGTCGAGCCCGACGAGCCGGGAGCGGCTGGTCAGCAGCACCGCCGAGCCGCCCGCGCCCGGAACCAACGGCCGCACCTGGTGCTCGTGCGCCGCGTCGTCCAGCATCACCAGGATGCGCCGGTCGGCGGCCATCGACCGGTACAGCAGCAGTCGCTCGGTCAGGTCGTCGGGCAGCAGCGCGCCGGTCACGCCCAGACCGCGGAGCAGGTGCCCGAGTGCCTCACGCGGCGGCATCGGATCTGCCTGGCTTCCGCGCAGGTCGACGAAGAGCTGCCCGTCCGGAAAGGCGGCACGCAGGTCGTGCGCCACCCGGATGCCGAGCGTCGACTTGCCGATCCCACCCGCACCGGTCACCAGCGCCACGGCCGGAAAGTCGCCGACCCGGTCCAGGGCGGCCCGCAGCGCCTCCGCCTCGGTGCCGCGTCCCACGAATCCCGCCACCGCCGGCGGCAGCGAACAGCTCGTCACCGTGGCGAACCGTCCGCCCACCGGCACCCCCCGGTCGGCGGGCGGGTCGGGCCTCGGCGCGGTACCCCGCAGGATCGACCGGACCGTTTCCTGGAGTTCCTCGCTGGGATCCAGGCCCAGTTCGTCACGGAGCAGCCGCTGCCCTTCCCGGTACGCCGCGAGCGCCTCGGCCGGTTGGCCGCAGCCGGCCAGCGCCAGCACGAGCCGGCGCCGGAACCCTTCGTGCAGTGGCCGCTCCGCCACCGCGCCGCGCAGCTCCGCCACCAGGTCACCGTGCCGCCCCCGGGCGAGGTCGAGGTCGACGCGGCGCTCCTGGGCGGCGCACCGGAGGTCCTCCAGCGCGGCGGCCTCCACGCCGAGCATCGCGCCGGTGACGTCCGCGAGGGCGTTGCCGCGCCAGAGCGCCAGCGCCTCGCGCAGCAGTTCGGCCTGCTCGGCCGGCCCGCCGTCGCTGGTCCGCGCCGCTTCGGCCGCCGCCACGAGCCGGGTGAACCGCAGGGCGTCGACCCGATCCGGCTCGACGTCGAGCAGGTACGCCTCACCGCGCGTCCGTACCACCGGTTCCGCACAGCCGGCGGCGAGCAGGGCCTTGCGGATCCGGGAGACGTAGACCTGCACCTGGTTGCGGGCGCCTCCGGGTGGCTCGCCCTCCCAGAGCGCCTCGACGATCCGCCACACCGGCACCGGCTCGCCGGCACGCAGCGCGAGTACCGCGACGAGGGCACGGATCCGGGGGCCCGCCAGCGGTACGGACACGGCTCCGACGTGGACCTCGACGGGGCCGAGGACGGCGAACTCGGGTCGGACTGGACTGGGCACGGTACGGACACCTCCGTCGGAAACCGCGACGTGACCACCCTGGGGCTCCGCCGTCCGGGAAGCTGCCCGGCGGCGATTCACCTGAGGGGCTTGGCTGGCGTCCGCGACGGTCTCGGACTGTGCTGCGGCGGCTCCGGCGTCACCGTCGAGCGGATCCCGACGGAAGGGCGGGAACGACACCCCTCGATCGTCCAGGGTACGGTGCGGCGCCCCGGGTACTCAGATCAGTACCCTGACCCGGAGTTCGTACTCGCCCCGCCGGTAGTTGCAGGCGTGGTCGAAGATCAGTCCTTGCCGCTCCAGTTCCTCGCCCACGTCCTCGCACTCGGCTCTCGTCGGGTAGGTGCCCCAGTAGGTCCACTCGACCAGTGCGCTCGTCGCCGCACCGTGCGGGACCTTCGTCGCTCCGGCCGCAGCGGGACCGGCCAGCGCGACGGTCGTCAGCGTCGCGCCGAGGGCCAGTGGAACGGTCATCAGCAGCTTGGACAAACGCGAACGGAACATGGGTGCACCCTTCGGTCGGATCCGAGGTCAAGCTGTTCCCAGCTACCCGGATGTCGAGGTTGACAGCGCGGAATCCAGGTCCGGCCGATCCCCGGCCGGTCCGCCGGATCGCTGTTCGGACATCGTGCGGCCCGGTCGGTCCGCATGGTCGGTGGCGTAGGTGTCGTCGGCTTCGCCTACCGGCGGCCGAGGTCCGGGTAGGGGGCTGCGATCTTCTCCGCGGGCACGAGAGTGGCGGCCGGGATCCGGTGGAGGGCTGCGTCGCCGGAGGAAGCGACGCAGCCAGGCCGGCTGACGCCGTCCGGTTCGACAACAGTCGGCCTGTGGTGAAAGTACCTTTCGTCGATACATGCTTGGTACACCGTCGTTTGGGTGGATGCCGGCAGGGGCGGGTCCGGTGCGTTCGGCGGGGTTGCCGACGGACGCGCGGGCAGGGGTCGGCAGCGGGCACGCTTGCGGACCTCACCTGCCGGGGTGGGCCTCGGCGGCGTGTGGCTCCAGGTCCGGTCCCCGGGTACCGCCGAACTCGCCGACCTGAGCCGCCGTCCGAGTGGGGGAGCGGCGGGACAGCAGGTATCCGGCCGATGCGGCCACCAGGCCGGCCAGCCCGGCCGCCGCGAAGCCGCTCGCCGGCACGGAGAGGTCGATCGCCACGCCGACGAGCGGGGATCCGAGCGCGAAACCAGCGCTCTGCGCCGAGGACTGCAAGCCTGTCGCCTCACCCCGTACGCCGGCCGGCGCCAGCCGGCTCACCGCGTCGGCCACCGTGGCGAGGGTCGGCGCGGTGAGCAGCCCGGTGCCGACGACGGCCACGCACAACCAGGGCCAGTCGCGGGCGAGTCCGGCGGGCACGGTCACGAGCCCGAGCAGGCCGAGCAGCAGCCAGGTGGGCATCGGCCGGGTCAACCCGCCGTAGACCAGTCCACCGGCGACGGACGACACGCCGAACACCACCACGACCACGGCGGCCCAGGACACCTGACCCGCTTCCCGCAACGTGGCGACGATGGCCAGGTCGACGCCGCTGAGCAGGGTCGTCGTCCCGAACGCCATCGTCAGCGCGGCGATCATCCCGGCGCTGAGCCACTGCCGGCGCGGCGGCCGTCCGGCGGCGCCGGCAGCCGCCTCGTCCTCGGCCCGTACCGGAGGGTTGAGCAGGGCGATCCCGGCACCGCCGGCCACGATCGCGGCGCCGACCCCCCACGCCACCACCTCGGGGGACGTCGTCGCCGCACCCAGGATCACCACCGCCGGGCCCACGATGTACGACAGCTCGCCCTGCACCGATTCCAGCGCGAACGCGGCCCGGCGCTGCTCCGCCCTCGTCATCGCGGCGATCGCCTGCCTGGTCACCGCCTGGGCCGGCACCATCAGCAGACCCGCCACGAAGCTGGCGCCGAGCAGGAACCCGTACGACAGGAGCGGCACGCTCAGCCAGAACGCGACCTGCACCAGGACGGTCACCAGCAGCACGGTGCGCAGGCCCCGCGAGTCGATCATGCGGCCGAGCAGCGGCCCACCCACCGCCACTCCGGCGGTCAGGGCCGCCGCGACACCGCCCGCCGCCGCGTAACTCAGCTCCAGGCCCAGCACGACGTACAGGGTCAGCGCCATCACGTCGGCCGTGATCGCGGTCCGGGCAAGCAGCGAGACGCCCAGCAGCGATGCCATTCCTGGCACGGCGAGCACCTGCCGGTATCCGGTCATTCCTGTGACGCTAGATCCTTTGTCGGATCATAGGAAGTGCCACTTTTGTTGGAGCTGCCATAATGATTTCTTATGGCAAGAGATCTCGAGATCGTCCTGCTCCGGTCGTTCGTCACCGCCGTGCAGGTGGGCAGCATCAGCCGTGCCGCGACCACGCTCGGACACACCCAGCCCGCGCTCAGCCAGCAGCTACGCAAGCTCGAAAATGTCGTCGGCCGGCCACTGCTGCACCGGTCACCGGCCGGCGTCTCGCCGACCCGGGCGGGTGAGGAGCTTCTGCCGTACGCCGAACGCATCCTCTCGCTCTCCCTACAGGCGCTCACCGAAACCGGGCGCGCGCTCACCGGGCACTGCGGCGTCGGGATGCTCGAGGACCTCGCCGCGTCCCGGCTCTCGCAGGCCCTCGCCGACCTCGCCCGGCTGCACCCCGGCGCGACGCTGGAGGTGCTCAGCCTCTCCAGGGCCGCGATGCGGGAAGCCTACGACGCCAGCCGGGTCCACCTCGTGCTCGACGAGGTGCCGGACCTTCCCGGCCCACCCCGCTGGACGGTCCGCCGCCCACTGGTCTGGGCCGTCGGCCACGGTGTGGAGGTGACGGCCGATCCGCTGCCGGTGGTGCTGTTCTCCAACACGTGCGCCTGGCGTACCTCGGTGCTGGAGACGTTGGAGCGTACCGAGCGACCCTGGCGGGTGGCGTTCGAGAGCAACAGCCTGGTCGGGGTGCTCGCCGCGGTCCGGGCCGGGCTCGGCGTCGCGGCGCTCATGCCCGGCAACCTCGAACCGGCCATGGTCTGCCACGATCCGAACGCCCTGCCGGCCCTGCCCGACGTCGAGCTCGGTCTCGCGCGGCATCCACGGACCGAGGGTGACCCGCTGATCAACGCCGTGGAGACCGCGCTACGTCGGATGCTCTGAACCCGCCGCCCCCACGTCCGCTCGGCAGTTCGTGACCGGGAACTCCTGCCGATGGGCCGCGGTTCAGCCGAGCTGCTGGGTCAACCGGTCCAGGCCGCCCTTGATCAGCCGACCGTACTCGTCGTCGCCGAGCGCGCCGATCCGCGCCTGGGCAAGCTGGAGATGCTCGCGGGCACGGCCGAGGTCGCCGAGTTTGCGGTAGCAGTCGGCCAGGTTGAGGTGCAACGACGGGTACAGACCGGCCACCGGCAGCGTCACCCCGGCCTCGGCGGTGCGGGCGTCGGTGAGCAGCTCGGCCGCCGCCAGTGCTCGCTGGTCCCAGACCAACTCCTGGTGTACGTCGTCCTGCACGTCGGCCATCGAGTGCGCGAGGACGCAGACGTGCAGAGGATCGCCCCGCTCTCCGCCGATCTCGTCCCAGAGCTGCGCGAACAGGTCGCGCGCGGCCTCACGCCGGCCTTGCTGATGATGCAACTGCACCCCTTGGTTGATCCGGAGCATCGTTGCGTCGGTGGTCATCGGCTGCTCCTGCACGGTGCGTTCGGCGGCGACGGCATGGACCGTATCCTTCCCCAGGGGCATCACCCCTTGATGCCGACCGAGGCGATCCCGCCGACGAGTTTCTCCTGCGCCACGAAGTAGAGCACGATCGGTGGCACCATCATGATCAGGTTTGCCGCCATCAGCAGGTTCAGTTTGGGGTTCGCCCGCGACACCATGTTCGCCATCCCGATCGCCACCGTGTAGTCCTCGTTGCGCAGCAGGTAGATGAGCGGGCCCAGCAGGTCGTTCCACGAGGTGAGGAACGAGAAGACCACGCAGACGGCGAGTACCGGCCGGCACAGCGGCAGCACGACGTGCCAGAAGACCTGGAGACGGTTGCAGCCGTCCACCGTCGCCGCGAGTTCGAGTTCCCGTGGCAGGGTGCGGATGTACTGCCGGATCAGGAAGATGAAGAACGCGTTCCCGAAGAAGGCGGGCACGACCAGCGGCAGGATGGTGCCGTACCAGCCGAGCTTGAAGTACATGAGGAACTGCGGGATGAGCAGTACGTGCCACGGGATCAGCAGCGTCACGATGAGTACGCCGAACAGGAACTCGCGGCCCCGGAACCGCAGCCGCGCGAACGCGTAGCCGACCAGTGAGCAGGAGATGACGGTCCCGACGATGTTCAGCGCGACGATCACCAGCGTGTTGAGGGTGTACCGCAGGAACGGCCGCGCGGGGTCGCTCAGGGCGCGACCGAAGTTCTCCCAGTGCCAGTCGCCGGTGGGAAACCACTGCGTCGGCGAGGTGAAGACCGGGGCGTAGTCGGGCTTCAGGGCGACGGTGATCATCCACCCGAGCGGCAGCAGGATCGTGAAACTGAGCGCCAGCAGCAACAGGTACGCGAGCGAGCCCGACATCACCCGGCTGGCCGATCGTCCGGTCATCACCGTTCTCCCGATTCTTCGTATACCCACCGGTTCGAGGTTTTCAGGATCGCGACGATGAGTACGCCGGCCACCACCACGAACACCCAGGCCAGCGCGGACGCGTAGCCGAACCGACCGTTCCGGAAGCCCTCGTTCCACAGGTAGAGCAGGTAGAACGAGAGCGATCCGCCGCTGCCGCCCCGACTGCCGCCGAGCACGTAGGCGATGTCGAACATCTGGAACGCCCCGATGATCCCGTTGAGCAGGGTGAAGAGCAGCGTCGGCGTGATCATCGGAAGCGTGATCCGGAAGAAGGCCCGGATCGGACCGGCGCCGTCGATCCGGGCGACCTCGTAGAGTTCCGGCGGCACGTTCTGGAGGCCGGCGAGGTAGATGATGGCGCCCGTTCCGGTGCTCCAGAGCCCGATCAGCACCACCGCGGGCACCGACCAGCGCGGGCTCGACAGCCAGCCGGGCGGGTCGGCGACGCCGAGCAGCCGCAGCGCGTCGTTCACCGGGCCGTCCGGGTTCAGCAACTGCGACCAGAGGACCGCGACCGCCACCCCGCTGAGCACGGCGGGCAGGAACAGGATGGTGCGGAAGATCCGCATGCCCGGCAGCTTGAGGTTGAGCAGCAGCGCGAGCGCGAGCCCGGCGACCTGGAACAGCGGTACCCCGATGAGCACGTAGGTCAGCGTCACCGTGACCGAGTTGCGGAAGTCGCGGCTACCGAACATGTCGGAGTAGTTGTCCAGGCCGACGAAGTTCGGCGACGAGGAGAGGCTCCAGTCGGTCAGGCTGATCACGATCGAGGCGACGATCGGTCCGACGGTGAAGGCCAGCATCCCGATCAGCCACGGGCTGGCGAACAGGATTCCGGCCCGCGCCTCCCGCCGCTCCGACGCCGAACGGCGTCGCCGCCCGGAAGACCGTCCTACCGCCCGGTCGGGTGGCGGCGAAGCTGGCGGTACGTTCACCGCCACCCCGGCCGTCATTTGATGTTCTCCCAGGTCTCCCATTCCCGGTCGAGCTTGTTCTGCAGCTCGGGAGCCTCCTTCTCGATGGCGCCGCGTGGGTCGGCCTCGCCGGTGGCCATCTGGTCGTACAGGTCGCCGAGGGTCGCGAGGACCTCCCAGTACCCGGGGACGAACAGCCCCGGCCGCTTGCTCGTGGACAGGACGCTCACCACCTCCTTGCGGGAGGCGTTGTCACCGGCCCAGGTCGCGAGCATCGTGGCGTCCAGTGGCGGCTGGTCGGTCTTCTCCATCCGGATCCGGTTGCCCTCGGTGGCGATGAAGGCGACCAGTGCCTTCGCCGTCGCGGGGTTCTTCGAGGCGGAGAAGGCGCCGTACTTGTCGGTGCCGACGAAGACGAACGACGGGTCGCCGGCCTTCTCCACCGGGGGCGGTGCCGCACCCCAGCGGAACTTGCCCTGCTCCAGCGTTTTCGCGGCGAACTCCATGTCCGTGATGGCCATCGCCAGCTTGCCGCCGCCGAGCATGTCGCCGGGGGAGACGAGTTCGGCCTCGGCCGGCGACGGCGAGACCTTGTCGCGACCGAGTCCGGCCAGCACCTCGTACAGGTGGATCGTCGAGCTGTCGTTGACCAGCCCGCTGATCTTCTTGCCGTCGTCGCTGAAGTGGGTGCGCCGGTCGGACCAGGTGTACGGCGCTCCGGCGGAGGAGCCGAAGACGCCGTCGAGGCCGGCCTTCAGCGCCCGGGCCATCGTCGCGTACTCGTCGATCGTCATCGGCTTGTCGGCCGCCGGGTAGGCCACCTTGGCCTTGTCGAAGAGGTCCTTGTTGTAGACGAGTACGACCGAGCCGGTCAGCGAGCCGAGGCAGTAGAGCTTCCCGTCGAGTTCGCACTCACTGAGCGCCACCTGGTTCATGTTGTCGGTCTTGATGCCCTCCGACTTGATGACGTCGTCGAGCGGCATCATGCTGCCGGCTTTCATCCACCGCGGCTCGTAGACGAAGCCGACGTCCGGGGGCTCCTGGGCGAGGATCGCCGTGTCGATCTTGGTTACGTAGCCGTCCTCCGGCACCTCGGTCAGTTCCACGGTGGTACCGGGGTACTTCGCCTCGAAGCCGGCCTTGACGGACTCGAGGAACTCCGGCACGGGGTCCTCGAGATACCACAGCGACACGGTCCCGCCGATCTTCGTCGGGTCCGTCGGCGTACCGCTCTCCTGACAGCCGGCCAGGGCGAGCGCCGCGACGACGCCCAGGGCCGCCTTACTCCTGAATCGCATCTCTATCTCCTCTCGATGAATTCGATGAAGCTGCGGGACCGACCGCCGGGAGAGCCCGTGCGCGCACGCGGGCTTCCGTCCGGGTCCGGTGACGGTCGGGGGTGCGGGGTGGGACGGCGTCGGTCATGACCCGACGCCGCTGAGTTGGATCCGGTGGAACTCCGCCCCCGTCGCCGCCGAGTCCAGCCAGATGCCGTCCGAGCAGTCCAGTTCCGGATAGACCCGGCAGGTCAGCACGCAGGAGTCGGCCGCGAAGACCTCGACGACGGAGTGGTCGACGTAGACGGTGACCGTCGGGTCGCCCGCGCCGGGGGACAGCGGCGGCAGCACGGCCGAGTGCCGCTCGACGAGTTCGTCGCCGCGCAGCACGCCGGCCACCAGCCGGCCGTCGCGTACCCCGACCCAGAACTCGTCCCCGTCACCGTTGCGACCCAGCCGGGCACCGGCACGCCCGGCCTGCGGCGACAACCCGAACCGAAGCCGGTACTCCGGCGCGATGCCCCCGGCGAGCCGCACCGGGTCGTCCGGGGTGACGGTGAGGGTGTCCTCGTCGTACAGCGGAGGACCCCAGAGCGCATCGAGTTCGGCGGCCGGGCGCATCAGCAGCCGCCCGTCCGCGACGGCCAGTTCCCGGGGCAGGCTGAGCGCGCCGGCGAACCCGTCCGAGGCTTCGCCCGCGTCCTCCTGAATCCACCCCCACAGCAGGGTCCGGCCCGGTACGCCCTCCGCGACCGCGGGTGCGTAGAAGACGTTCCCGGCGTCCATCAGTCCCATCGAGGTCGGCTCGAACCGCTCCCCGTCGAAGTCCCCGACGAACCAGACGGCGTACGGGCAGAGCGGACCCGGCCCCTGCGGCAACTGGGCCGAGAGGATGAGTACCCACGCGTCGTCGATGCGCACGAGCTGCGGGCACTCCCAGACCGGTCCGGTGTCGAGGTCGAGGGGTGCCACGCCGGGGCCGGGCCGAATGCCGCCCGGCCGGGAGTAGACGATGCCCCGGTAGGACCAGGTGAGCGTGTCGGTCGACTCCCACGCGACCACCGCGCCACGGCCGGCCGGTTCGGAGGTCTGGATGCCGGTGCCGAGCAGCATCACCCAGCGGTCGTCGTGCCGGACCAGGAACGGGTCGCGTTGGTGGCGGGTACCGTGTTGGTCGCCGGCCGCCGGGACGATCGCGGTCGCGGGCTCGAGCCGGAGGTGGTCGAGGGTCGCGTCACCGACGGCCCGGACCTGCGCCTGCGCCTGGGTCGGGCCGGTGCCGGTGACGCCGGTGTAGAAGAACACCGGCTGCCCGTCGATGATCCGGGCGCAGCCGGACCAGCAGCCGTCCGCGTCGGGTCCGTCGGCCGTCGGCCGCAGCGCCACTCCCCGGTCCGTCCAGTGCACGAGGTCGTCCGAGACCGCGTGGCCCCAGCGCATCAGTCCCCACTTCGGCGCATCGGGGTTGTACTGGTAGTACAGGTGGTACCTGCCGTCCCAGTACAGCGGGCCGCAGGGGTCGTTGAGCCAGTTGCCCGGCGCGGTCACGTGGTATCGCGGGCGCCCCACGCCACCCCCCTGCACGGTGACGACGTCGGCCTCGTCCCGGACCGGCGTCCCCGGGCTTCCGGCCGACGCCCGCGCCGACAGTGCCCCCGGTGCGGCGAGGGCGGCGGTCCGGCGGGCCAGTGCGGAGATCGCCGAGTTGTCGTAGCCGAACAGGGCCGACCGGGTACGGTCCCGCAGCGGTCCGACGAAGTGCTCCGGCAGGCGGGCCGCACCGAGGACGACCCCGGCGACGGAGCCGGCGGTCGCCCCGTTCGAGTCGGTGTCCCAGCCGCCCTGCACCGTCAGCCCGACAGTGGTGGCGTAGTCGCCGTCGCCCCAGAGCAGACCGGCGGCGATCAGCGCGGCGTTGTTGACGGTGTGCACCCAACCGTAGGAGCCCCAGCGCCGCTGGATGGTGTCCAACGCCGTCTCCCAGGTCGCGCCGGAGTCGCGCAGGTCCCGGACGGCCGTCAGCGTCTCGTACAGGCGCGAGCCCGGTGGTACGGAGAGCAGCGAGCGGTCGAACGCCTCCCGTACCGTGCCGGCGGTGAACGCGCTCGCCACGATCGCCGCCGCCCACATCTCGCCGTAGACGCCGTTCGCCGTGTGCGACAGCGAGGCGTCCTGATAGGCGAGCCGGACCGCGTCCCGGGGCCGGCCCGGGTTGGTCCAGCCGAAGGCGTCGCCACGGATCAACGCCCCGATCCACTCCCGGTACGGGTTGCGGTGCGTGGCCGCCCGCTCGACCGGTACCCCGCCGAGCAGGTTGCGGTAGGTGGCCCGCTCGGCGGTGTAGGTCTGGAGGAAAGGCAGCAGCGTCAACCAGGCGTCGGCGACGTGTCGCGGTTCGAGCCCGTCGCCGTGCTGTTCCAGCAGGTGCAGGCCGAGGATGGCGTAGTCGATGTCGTCGTCGCGGGCGGAACCGCGTACCCGGCCACGGGTGGTGTGCACCCAGTTCTCCCGCAGTACGAAGCCGTCGGGCATCGGGTCGAGGGCCGGGATGTACCCGCGCAGCGGCCACGCCCCGGCCCGCTCCAGGTAGTCGCGCAGGTGTGCGGAGGTCCAGTGCTGGCCGTTCTCGACCGGCTTGCCGAGGTTGCAGCCCGCGATCCTGCCGAGCCAGCCGCCGCGTACCTTGTCCTCCAGTTCCGTCCCGACGGGTGCGGGTCGGTGCGGGTCGCTCGGCAGGCTGGCGAGGATGGCGTCGAGGCCCTCGGGTTCCTGGTAGGGCCAGTCCGCCCGACGCGGCGCGTCGAGTACCCGTTGGTAGAGCTGTTCGAGTGCGGTGGTGTCGCCGGGGTCGAGGGCGGCGAGTTCGGCGGCGAGCTCGTCGACCTGGTACCCGGTCTCCCGGGCCTGGGCGAGCTCGTCGTGGACCAGGTCGTAGGCGCTCAATGGGTCGTGCACGTCGTCCTCGGTTCCGTCCTGCCGGTGATGCAGGACAATTGGCGCGATGGATGTGCGTGCCCCGCGACACCCGGCGGGACGAAGCGGCCGACGGCCGGGCCGAGGACCGCGTCGGGGATGCGGTCGCGTGGTTCGGTCATCGGGCTTCACTCCCTCGAACGTCAGGAGGCCGTGGTGGGAGAACACGATAGCGCGCAAATGGATTTGCGCTAGTGCCGAAGAGACCGGGACGCCCTGTTCCGGCCCGAGGTCATCGATAATTCCTGAAGGTCGGAAAACTGATGTTTGACAAGCCTGAGGACCTCAGCGCAGACTGCTCAGCACCATCAGAGCCAGCCCCGGGACACCAAAACGATTTGCGCTGTCCACCCTCGCAAGGAGTGCGAATGCCCCGACCCCGCATCGCAGACGTCGCGGAGATCGCCGGGGTGAGCCCGACGACCGTGTCGCACGCGCTGAGCGGTCGGCGGCCCGTCTCCGCCGAGGCCAGGGAGCGGGTCCAGGCCGCGGTCAAGGAGTTGAACTACCGGGCCAACCAACTCGCGGTGAGCCTGCGGACCCAACGCACCCAGACCGTCGCGTTCGTCATGTCCGACATCACCAACCCCTTCTATCCGATGGTCGCCCGCGGCGTGCAGGACGCGATCAGCGACGCCGGCTACCAGGTGGTGGTCTGCAGTACCGACGGCGACGCCGCCCGGGAGGCCGCGTTCATCACCGACATGGTCAGCCGGGCGGTCGACGGACTGATCATCGACCTGTTCCGTACCCCCGCCGAGGCGCTCGGGGGACTGCTGGGCCCACACACCCCGGTGGTCATGCTCGGCCCGATGAAGGCACCGCCGATCGCCGACCGGGTGCACGGCGACGACCGGGTCAGCGTGGCCGAGGCGACCCGGCACCTGCTGCGCCAGGGACGTACCCGGATCGCCTTCGTCGGCGCGACCGGGATCGGCCCCGCCGCCGGCCGGCTCGGCGGCTACGAGGACGCGCTACTCGGCGCCGGGCTGGCCCTCGACCCGAAACTCGTGATCAGATCCGACTACACCCGTCGCGGCGCCCGCGCCGCCGTCGCGGCAGCCCTCGCCGACGACCCCACCCTCGACGCGATCGTCTGCGTCAACGACCTCGCCGCCATCGGCGCGATCGACGCCCTCCAGGCCGCCGGACGTACCGTCCCCGACGACGTGGCGGTGACCGGATTCGACGACATCGACGCCGCCGCCCTCGTCCGCCCCGCACTGACCACCATCGACAACCGCGCCTACGAGAAGGGGACGGTCTGCGGCCGGCTGCTTCTGCAACGGATAACCGGAGAACTCGACGGCCCCGTCCGGGACATCGTCGTACCCGGCGCCCTCGTCGTGCGGGAGTCGGCGTGACCCGCGCCTGCGCCCCCGCCCCGAACCGTCGGTACCCGCCAGCCGCTCGCCGCCCGGGCAGGTCCGTTCACGGCCGGGCGCCTGAGCCGCCAGGCCTTACCCCTACCGCCGGACGCGACCGGGCCGGACCGCGTCACCACCGTCGGACCGCCGGCCGGCCGGTACCTGTGCCGTTTCCACCGGCCCGCGTTCCCGAGCCGGCCCGACCGGCTGCGGAGCCGGTGTCGAAGCTGCTTCCGGTCCCGCAACGGTGCCCCGGTTCCGGCAGGGCGCACATCGGGAGGCTCCGATGAGCACCGTGGTCGTCGTCGGCTCGGTCAACGTCGACCTGGTGGCCGTGGGCGACCGCATGCCGCTGCCCGGCGAGACCGTCGTGATGTCACGGTTCACCGAGACGCACGGCGGCAAGGGCGGAAACCAGGCCGCCGCTGCGGCCACCCTCGGCGCGACCACCCACCTGGTCGCCGCCCTCGGCGACGACCAGCGGGGTACGGCCGCCCGGGCCGACCTGGCCAACCGAGGGGTGCTCGTCGACGCGGTGTCGACGGTTCCGGGTCCGACCGGGATTGCCATCGTCCTGGTCGACGAGGCGGGGGAGAACTCCATCGCCATCGTCGCGGGCGCCAACGCCGAGGTGACCCCGGCACTGGTCACCTCGGCGTTGGCGGACGTGCGGGGCGACGACGTCGTCGTGGTCGCCTGCCTGGAGGTCCCGCTCGACGCCGTCCAGGCCGCTGCGGCGACCGCGCGGGCACGCGGCTGGTGCTTCCTGCTCAACCCCGCCCCGGCCCGCCCACTGCCGGCAGCCCTGCTCGGGCTCGTCTCGGTACTCACGCCCAACGAGTCGGAACTGTCCGCGCTCGGCGGAGTGGACCGGCTGCTCGGGATGGGCGTGCAGGCCGTGGTGGTCACCCGGGGCGATGCCGGGTGCACGATCCACCCGGCCGGCGCGGACCCGATCTCCGTACCCGCCTGCCCGGCAGCCGTCGTCGACACCACCGGCGCCGGAGACGTCTTCACCGCCGCCCTGGCGGTCGCACTCTCCGAGGGGCAGCCGCTGGACGAGGCGGCCCGTTCGGCGACGGCGGCCGGAGCGATCGCGACGGAGGGCTTCGGCGCCCGTGGTTCCGTGCCGAGCCTGTCCCAGGTACGGGCCCGGATGACCGAAAGGGCAACGCCGAACCACCGGAATCGGTGATCGCCCGGGTACCACGGCATCCTGCTCGGTGCTCGGTGCTCGGTGCTCGGTGCTCGGTGCTCGATGCTGTGGCCGGTGGTCGGTGGTCGGCTTCGTGACTGCCCGGGCGCCCTGGTGCGGGCTGACTGAAGACGGTCTCGGTCGTTGGCGTTGCCAAAAGCGTAACGTGTCGGTTACGCTTCCTCTGTGGACGAGGTGGCCGGTGCGATCGCCGATCCGGTACGGCGGGAGATCCTGCTGATGCTGCGCGACGAACCACTCACGGCCGGTCAGATCGCCGACCGGTTCGTGATCAGCCGGCCGGCCGTCAGCCGTCACCTGCGCGTCCTGCGCGAGGCCGGCCTGGTGCGCGACACGGCCGACGGGCGCCGACGTGTCTACACACTGGTCACCGCCCCGCTCGACGAACTGACCGGGTGGCTGGGGCGGCTGACCCGCCCGGCCGGCTGGCAGCACCGCCTCGACGCACTGGAGACCGAGGTCTACCGCACCCGCCGCGAGCGGCACACGGCCGCCGCGCAGCACCCGTCTCAGAAGGAGACCGCATGAGCCCCACACCCACCGGCCGGCTGCTCGGCGACGACCTCGTGCTGACCCGCACGTTCCGCGCTCCCATGGCCGACGTCTGGGCGAGCCTGACCGATCCGGCGCGCACGGCACGCTGGTTCGGCCCGTGGCAGGGCGACGCGGCGCCGGGACGCACGATCAAGGTGCAGATGGCGCACGAGGAGGGCCAGCCCTGGATGGAGTTCACCATCGACGCGTGCGAGCCGCCACGTCGGCTGGCGGTCTCCGCCGTGGACGAGCACGGGAGCTGGCACCTGGACATGGTGCTGGTCGAGAGTGCGGGCGTGACCGAACTGCGGTTCACGCAGCACCTGACCGATACCGAGGGCGTCGGCGACGTCGGTCCGGGCTGGGAGTACTACCTCGACGCGCTGGTGGCGTCGCGCGACGGCCAGCCGATGCCGAACTTCGACGACTACTACCCGGCGATGAAAGAGCACTTCGAGGCGCTGCGGTAGCGAAGGTCTCCGACGGCCCGCCGACGCTCGTCGGCTACGACGCAGCCGGGGCGGGGCGGCCGAGCACGCGCTACCGGACCTGAACCGGGTCGACAGGTGACGGCGCCGCGCCGCGCGGCGGTGGAGTCGGTGCGACACGCGCTCCGGTCACCACGACGTGAGGAGGGAGTCGTCGTGCTCGCGCCGCTGCCATTCTTCGGCGAGGCGGGCGAGCCGACCCGGGCCGGCCATGCCGCGGACGACCGCGACCTTGTCGTCGCGGACGTCCAGGACCACCACGCCGACGACCCGATCCTCGATCGCGGCGATCACGGCGGGGGAGCCGTTGACCACACCGGCATGCATCGCCAGGGGGCCGCCGACCAGTTTCCGCTTCGCCCGGGTCGGCTTGAAGCCGGCTCGCAGGGCGGCGGCGACCCGCTCCGGTACCGAGTACCGCAGCAGTTTTCCGGCCTGCCCGGCACCGTCGGAGATCGCGGTCGCGTCGTCGGTGAGCAGTGCGACCAGTCGTTCGGTGCGGCCGGAGGACGCGGCGTCGACGAAGGCTTCGACGATTCGGCGGGCGGCGGCGAGGTCGATCTCACCGACGACGCGCTCGGCGGCGATCCGGCGCCGGGCGCGGTGGGCGTACTGCTGGCTCGCGGACTCGGTGATGTCGAGGATCCCGGCGATCTCCGCGTGCGTGTGGGAGAAGGCCTCGCGCAGGACGTAGACGGCCCGCTCGACCGGCGGGACGCGTTCCATCAGCGTCAGCACCGCCAGGGTCACCGATTCGCGCTGCTCGACGGCGTCGGCGGGGCCAAGCATCGGGTCGCCGTCCAGCAGGGGTTCGGGCAGCCAGTCGCCGACCGCCCGTTCGCGGCGCATCGTCGCCGAACGGAGCCGGTCGAGGGAGAGGTTGGTGAGCACCTTCGTCAGCCACGCCTCGGGGACCTCGATGTGTTCCCGGTCGGCGGCATGCCAGCGCAGGAACGTGTCCTGCACCGCGTCCTCGGCGTCCGCGGCCGAGCCGAGGAGACGGTACGCGAGCGAGGCCAACCGGTTCCGGTTGGCCTCGAAACGCTCCATCGAGGCAATGTCCATGCGGGTCGCGTCAGTTGGCGACCGGATGGGCAGTGCGGAGCGGCGCTGTCGTCAGGCGGTGTCTGCGAGCCGGCAGTCCGTACGTCGGGTTGCTCATGTTCCACGCGGCGCCCCTGAGCACGAATGCCTTCAGGCGCGCTGCCGGACGGCCGCGCAGTGCCCAGGACTTCGCGCGTGCCTCGCCGTCGACGGCCTGGAAGACGGCGTCCCTGCCGCCGAGACTCACGCAGTTGCCGAGGTATGCCAGCGACGTCTTCGAGATCTTGTGACCGGTCAGGTCCCCGACGATCGCTGCCGTCGCCTGCATCCTGGTGAATCCGGCCGAGGCGCACGACATCGGCAGCGGCCTACCGTTGTCGCCGATGGCGTACGCGCTGTCACCGGCGGCGTAGACCTCCGGGTGCGAGACGGAGCGCATCATCCGGTCGACCGTGATCCGACCGTCGTCCTCGACCCTGAGCCCGCTGGCGGCGGCGATGGGATGGACGGCGAAACCGGCCGCCCACACCGACGCGTCGGCGGCGAAGACGGTGCCGTCGGCGGCGACGGCACCGGATTCCTCGACGCGCGTGATGGTGGTGTGCTGGTGGACGGCGATGCCGAACCGGTCGAAGGCGCGCAGTAGGTGACGACGCCCCTTCGGGCCCAGCCAACCGCCCAGCTCGCCGCTGGTGGCGAGGGTGACCCGGAGCCCGGGACGGGATTCGGCGATCTCGGTGGCGACCTCGATCGCGGTCAGGTTGCCGCCGACGACCAGCACCGTTCCGTCCTCGCCCAGCTCGTCCAGACGGCGGCGCAGCCGCAGCGCCGCCGGCCGTCCGGCGACGTCGAAGGCGTGCTCGTGCACGCCCGGCACGCCCTGGTCGCCGACGGTGCTGCCGAGCGTGTAGAGAAGGGTGTCGTACTCGATCCGGTCCTCGCCCTCTCCGCCGGTCACGGTGACGGTTCGCTGCCCGGCGTCGACGGCGGTGACGCGCGCCAGTCGTAGCCGGATGCCGGTGCCCGCGAACATCTCCGCCAGCCCGTGGCGACGCGGCTCCTGGCCGGCCGCGAGCTGGTGCAGGCGCATCCGCTCGACGAAGTCGGGTTCGGCGTTGACCACGGTGATCTCGAAGTCGTCCGGGTGGAGGTGGCGGGCAAGGTATCCGGCTGCGGAGGCTCCGGCGTACCCGGCGCCGAGGACGGTGATGCGGTGCCGCATGTCTCTGCTCCCGTCTGTTCGCGTGCCTTCTGAACGGGACGGCACCCGAATTGCTGACAGAACCCGGCTATGACGTGGGTCACCACCATCTGGGCGGCGGTTGCCCGCCCGCCGGGCCGGCGCCCCCTGTCCGTGCCCGTGCCCGTGCCTGTGGAGCACCGCGACCGCGCGGCACCGGCATTGATAACGGAAAACTGCTCTTGGGTTTCTTTGGCGGGCAATCCGATTCCCTCCCGCGAAAACTGTTATCAGGCGCCGCTGTACGAGTCGGGCTTTGTGGAACCTGTCCGCATTGGGCGATGGGATGCTCGGCCCGTTATGCATTGACATCCACCTCTTGAATGACTCGAAACAATCTGGCAATATGTCGTACGTCCGCCTGAGCGGCTCCTCCGTGTCCCACTTGACGTCCTCGGGGCAATCCGGGCCAATCATGTTAGCGGTAACACCGTTCGGTTCCCGTACCCCCGGAAGGACAGATCGCCGGCCACCCCGCGCCTCTGCCCGTGCCCGTTCCGGGAATGCGAGGAACGCCACCACTCCCACCCGTGGCTCACCGCGCCCCGGGTGGTTCGGGTAAAGGAGAAACACCATGGATGTCGTGGCGCAGGCGCCACCAGTTCCGCCGGCTCCAGGGCCGGCCCGCCAGAGTACGGTCCGCGTTCCGCGACGCCGCGGGCGGTTTGCGCTCGTCGTCGCCCTGGTGGCCGCCCTCGTCGCCACCGCTGCGGTCGCCTTCGGTCCGGCGCCGGCATCGGCGGCGACGGTCGACACGAGCGCGTGGTACGTGTTGGTCAACCGCAACAGCGGCAAGGCCCTGGACGTGTACAACCTCGCCACGAACGACGGTGCGCGGATCGTGCAGTGGGCGCGGAACAACGGCAACCAGCAGCAGTGGCAGTTCGTGGACTCGGGCGGCGGCTACTACCGGCTGCGGTCGCGGCTGTCCGGCAAGGTGCTGGACGTCTACAACTGGTCGACCGCCAACGGTGCCAGCATCGTGCAGTGGGCCGACAGCAACGGGGCGAACCAGCAGTTCCGGTTGGCCGACTCCGACGGCGGCTACGTCCGGCTGATCAACCGGAACAGCAACAAGACGGTGGAGGTGCAGGGCGCCTCGACCGCCGACGGCGGGAACGTCGTGCAGTACGACGACTGGAACGGCAACAACCAGCAGTGGCAACTCGTCCGCGTCGACGGTGGCGGCACCCCCACCACGCCGCCGACGACACCGCCGCCGTCGGGCACCTGCAACCTTCCGTCGACGTACCGCTGGACGTCCACCGGCGCGCTGGCGCAACCGAGGTCGGGGTGGGTCTCGCTCAAGGACTTCACCTACGCCCCCTACAACGGCGGGCATCTGGTCTACGCGACGACGCACGACACGGGTACGACCTGGGGCTCGATGAACTTCAGCGTCTTCTCGAACTGGTCCAACATGGGCTCGGCCAGCCAGAACGCGATGTCCTCGGCCACCGTCGCGCCCACCCTCTTCTACTTCGCCCCGAGGAACATCTGGGTACTCGCCTACCAGTGGGGTGGGACCGCCTTCTCCTACCGGACGTCGAGCAACCCCACGAACGCGAATGGCTGGTCCTCGCCGCAGACGCTCTTCACCGGAAGCATCTCCAACTCCAGTACCGGGCCCATCGACCAGACCCTCATCGGCGACGGCACGAACATGTACCTCTTCTTCGCCGGAGACAACGGCAGGATCTACCGGGCCAGCATGCCGATCGGTAACTTCCCGGGCAGCTTCGGCTCCAGCTACACGACGATCATGACCGACTCGACGAACAACCTCTTCGAAGGAGTTCAGGTCTACAAGCTCCAGGGCCAGAACCGGTACCTCATGCTCGTCGAGGCGATCGGCTCCCAGGGCCGCTACTTCCGGTCGTTCACCGCCACCAGCCTCGGCGGCTCCTGGACCCCACAGGCCACGAGCGAGAGCAGTCCCTTCGCCGGCAAGGCCAACAGCGGCGCCACCTGGACCAACGACATCAGCCACGGCGAACTGATCCGCAGCAACGCGGACCAGACCATGACGGTCGACCCCTGCAACCTGCAACTGCTCTACCAGGGACGTTCGCCCAACTCCGGTGGCGACTACGGTCTCCTGCCCTACCGGCCGGGTCTGCTGACCCTGCAACGCTGATGAGGTGACACAGGTCCGGCTCGGACCTTCCCGGTCGTTCGCGGGCGACGGCGTGTGCCGGCTCGGGTGAGCGTCGTCGCGGCCGGCGATCAGGATCGGGTGGAGCTGGCGCGGGCGGGCTCGGTTGCACGGCCGAGCCCGCCTCGGGCCGGCCAGCGCGTCTGGTCGGCGCTCGACCCCGGCCTGACCACCACACGTACCGGCGCTGTTCCGCTCGCCCCGGACGCCCGCGACGATCAGGCGCCGTCGAGTACCTCGCGAAGCCGCGCCGCGAACTCCTCGGGCTTGCCCGCGTAACCGAGCTGACCACCGAGGAAGCCGCCGTGGTGGCTGGGGAACACGGCAGCCTCCTGACCGAGCAGCGCCGCGATGCCCAGGGCGGTACGCGCCGTGTACGTCTCCGCCGACTCCTCGCCGACCGCGATCACGATCCGGGTCGGTGCCGCGTTGAGCACGCTCGCGTCGGGCCGGTAGTCGGTG
The DNA here is from genome assembly GCF_016862915.1 of Plantactinospora endophytica. Classification (GTDB taxonomy): domain Bacteria; phylum Actinomycetota; class Actinomycetes; order Mycobacteriales; family Micromonosporaceae; genus Plantactinospora; species Plantactinospora endophytica. The sequence goes on from NZ_BONW01000013.1 coordinate 340,852, forward strand.
ACCGCCCACGAGTTCTTCGACAGCAGCGGATCGTCGCGCGTACCGTCGTCGTCGGTCGACATGCCGAACATCGCCGGATCGGGCGCCGGCTGCGCGAAGTATGCCTCGGTGAATTCGCCCTGCCAGGACGTCATCGCGATGAACGCGGCCATGCCCGCGCCGGTGCCCTTCGTCTGGTACGCCTCGTGGAAGGCTGCGCGGGCGCGCTCGGCGGCCGTGGCGTCGGGAAGTACGGCGTTGATCGGCGGCTCGTGCGCCACCAGCGTGACGACGTCGCCGGGGTAGGCCGCGACCCACTCCAGGGCGGTCACCGCACCGCCGCTGCTGGCGAACACGTCGACCGGACCGGCGCCGAGCGCCTCGACCAGCAGGTGCAGGTCGCCGGCCTGCTGCTGCGGCGTGTGGTCGAACCGGCCGTCGTTGCGGACGCTGCGGCCCAGCCCGCGCGGGTCGTAGGTGACGACCGTGCGGTCCGTGAAGTGTGCGGCGAGCGCTTCGAAGCCCTCCGCCGTCATCGGCTGCCCGATCATGAGCAACGCGGGATGCCCGCCGACCGGGGGCAGCGGGCCACGGACGTCGTAGACCAGGTCGACGCCGGGTACGGCGAGAGTATGCGTCTGGATATTCGTCATGCCGGTGAGCCTACGGTCGGTGAGGAGGGATCGTGGTGCGGTGGGCGCAGGTCGCCGACCGCGCTCGACCAGCACCTTCCGTGGGTCGGCCGGGCTCCGTCGCCCGGTTCGGAGACACGCTTGACTAATACATCGATCATCTAGATATAGTGGTGTCATGAGTCGAAAGAAGCCGGGGCTGCCGATGCGCGAGCCCACCTACTTCATCCTGGCCGCCCTTCAGGACGAGCCGTTGCACGGCTACGCGATCGTCAAGCAGGCGGAGGAGTTGTCCGGCGGACGGGTACGCCTGTTGGCGGGCACTCTCTACGCCGCGTTGGACCGGCTCACCAGCGAAGAGATGGTGCGGGTGGCGGAAGAGTCGGTGGTCAACGGCCGCGCCCGCCGCACCTACGAGCTGACCGAGCAGGGGCTGGTGGCACTGCGCGAGGAAGCGGAGCGGATGGCGGCAGCCGCACAGGCGGTACGCGGTCGGCAGGTGCGGTCGGTCGCGGCGGTTCGGACGGTGCTGACGTGACCGACCTCGAACGTCGTTACCGGTGGCTGCTGAAGGCGTACCCGCGCTCCTACCGCGAGTACCGCGCGGACGAGATCCTGGAGATCGTGCTGGCCGGCGCCGACGAGAAGCAGCGGCGGCCGAGCGTACGGGAATCGTGGGCTCTGGTGGTCGGCGGTCTGCGCGCCCGCACCGGCGTGGACCGACTCGACGCCCGGGCAGCCCGTTCCTCCACGTTGCGGCTGTGCACCCTGGCACTACTCATCTACGGGCTGACGCGTTGGACCGAAACGCCGATTTCCTGGCTTGCGGCTCTGTCGTCCGAGCACCCGTATCCCATACTCCCGTGGCACGTCGTCATGCCCACGACGCTGGCCATCGCGATCCTCATGACGGCGTGGGGTAGGTACAGGTCGGCGTTCGGCGCAATGGTGGTGGCGGTGCTGACGTCGCTCTGGGAGGTCAAGCCGTGGTCGTCCCCCGGCCGCGCCGAATACTTCTGGTACGGGTCGGACACCCTTGTCTGGTCTCTGCTGCTGCCCTTGCTGGCCCTGCTCCCACTGCTCCGGGCGCCACGAAGGGCCGTGACGAGGCCGTGGATCTGGCCCCTGCTCGGCGTGCTGGCAGTCGCGGCATCGACGCCAAATCCGATCAACGGTTGGTCGGACGCTCCGACGATGTCCCTCTACGCGTTCGCGCTGCTGGCTGTCGTCGCCGCGCCGATCGACGCACGGATGCCGGCTGTCGCCTTCACGCTTCTCCTGGTCCCGGCCCTGACCCGCGCCACATTCCACGTGCTCATCGTCGGAAAGGCCCCGGTGCTCAGCATTTCCGGTACCCCGCTGCTCATTCTCGTCGGACTCATGGCGGCCACGCTCGCCGCCGGCATGATCGCGGGCCGCCGCCAGGCCCGCGTGTAGACCCGGAAGTCGTCACCGCCTCCCCGGCCACCGACCGCGGCGGCACCGCATACGCACCAGGCCACGCCCGAGCGGGGCGTGGCCTGGCGCGTGTCCCACCTGCTCGACGACGGGCCGGATGTCTAGTCGTCGATCGCCTGGTACGTCGTGGTCCAGAAGTCGTGGATGAGGCGTGCCGCGTTCGGGACGGACATTCCGACCTGGGTGAGCAGGATTCCGGTGAGCTGGTTGTCGGGGTCGGCGTAACTGGAGGTGCCGCTACCGCCGTCCCAGCCGAACTGGCCGACGGGCGCGTAGTCGCCACGGTAGGTGCGGACGGCCATTCCGAAGCCCCAGCCGCCGTGCTGGCCCTGGCCGAACGAGATGTGGACGTTGTCGCGGGCCATGGCGGTCCGGGCGGCCTGCTGCTCGGGGGTGAGCCGGTTGGTGGTCATCAGCTCGACGGCGGGTCGGGACAGGATCCGCTGGTTGCCGTGCGTGCCGTGGTTGAGCAGCATCCGGAAGTAGGCGTGGTAGTCGTCGACGGTGGAGACCAGTCCACCGCCGCCGCCGGGGAACGCCGGAGGCTGGCCCCACCGTCCGCCCGCAGCCTCGTCCCACACCGTGAACTCACCGGTCTGTGGGTTGGGGGCGTAGAGGATCGGCAGTCGGTCGATCTTGTCGGCGGGTACGTAAAACCCGGTGTCTTTCATACCCAGCGGGTCGAAGACGCGTTCGCGCAGGAAGGTCTCGAACGGCTGGCCGGTGACGCGGGCGACGAGGACGCCGAGAAGGTCGCTGCCGATGTGGTACTGCCAGCGTTCTCCGGGCTGGTGCATGAGCGGAAGTGTGCCGAGGCGGCGCAGCCACTCGTCGGGCTCGGGCATCGGCTCCGGAAGGTCGGGGGTGAGGCCCTGTTCGAAGATCGCGCCCATGATCGGGGTGCCGAGGGAGGTCATGTCCATGCCGAGCCCGAACGTGGAGGTCAGCACGTCCCGTACGATGATCGGCCGCCGGGCGGGCACCGTGTCGTCGAGCGGGCCGTCGATCCGTTTGAGTACCTGCCGGTCGGCGAGTTCGGGTAGCCACGGTTCCACCGGGTCGTCGAGCCGGAGCCGGCACTCGTCGAGCAGGACCATCGCCGCCGCGATCGATACCGGCTTGGACGTCGACGCCATCCGGAAGATGGTGTCCCGGCGCATCGGCGCGCCGCCGTCGTGCCGCATCGTCCCGATCGCTTCGACGTGCGTCTCGCCGCCCCGGCTGACCAGGGCGACCAGCCCGGGAATCGTCCCGGAGTCGACGTGCCGGACCAGTACGTCGCGCAGTCTGCGCAGCCCTGCTCCGGAGAAACCGCTGCGCCGGTCGGCAAGGGTGGTGGACCTGGTGGTCCGTTCGTCCGCGAGTCGTGCCGAGGAGGTGCTGTTCTTCGTCATGCGACCACCATCGGCGTCCGGCCCGCCACGCCACTGACACGTCCCTGACACGATCACTGACGCGTGGTGCAACTCGGCGGCGCGCGGCGGAACCGACCTCGATCCAGCCGTTCGATGGGATGGTCGGGGATGCGCGATGTCGTCACGGTGGAGCCGGCGACGGGCGGGGTCGCCGCAGGCCGTCGGCCTCGACGCGGCAGTGCGCGTCGGGGAGGAGCCGGCCCCGAATCGGTTCGGAATGGCCGGACAGGATGTCCGACGGCTCGTGAGTCGGCGCGTCGAGACTGACCGGCGGGTAGACCCGACTCGCACCGACCGGCGATGGGTGGCCTCGCCAGCGCCATCGTCTCTCCGCGAAAGCCGGTGACCCCATTTCGAACTGCTCTCGCAGTCGTTCCCTAACGCATGTCGCATTCTGCGGTTGTTGGGCAGAGCCGTAGGTGCCTCGCTTGTCGGGCAGCACTTTCCGGCGAAGCCTGTCGTGCGGTGCCCACCCTCGAAAGGCGTCGTAGCGCGGTGCGTCCATCGGGGGGTTCCGCACGTTCGGGTGAGGTACGGTCGACAATTGGCGGGATATTGTCTGGCCGTGACGCCAGAGGCGCTTCGGTCAACGGCGAGTCCCGCGGTCGATTTCGCTGGTGCGAGGGATTGTCAAGCTGCCCGGCGATATCTGATGGCCACCACCGCAGTTGCCGCCCTCGGCACCGCCTGGTGCGTGGCACACCTCACCGTCGGCGCCGGCACCGAGGCGCTCGCGTACATTTTCGTGCCGCTCGGCGGCGTGCTCGCCACCGCGTCCGTCCTGCACATGCTGCGCGGCGGCGCTCTCGATCCGGTCGCCCGACGGTTCTGGCGCGCCGTGCTCGTCGCGGCGGCAGTGATCACGATCGGTTACGGCTGGCTGGCGGTGGACATGCTGACGCACGCCGCCCAGGCCCGTACGCGCAGCATGCCGTTACCGGCCGCGGCCTGTGTGGCGATCGGGTTCGGCATCGCCATCTGGGCGGTGGCCCGGGTACCGGTCGTCCTGACCCGGGGCACCGAGCGGTGGCGCGTGGTGCTCGACCGTACGATCGCGTTCCTCGGCTGCGCGACCACGCTGTGGTACGTCGGGTTGGCCCCGATGCTCTCCGCCGACGAGCCGTGGAGCCCGCAGGCGATGGTGCTGGTCGGGTTGGCGTTCCTGGTCACGCTCGGCGCCGCGACGAAGGTGTCGTATGTCGCGGGCGGCCCCGTCGACCGCGCCGCGATACGGCTCGTCGCGGCCAGCGGTGGCGTCATCGCCGGCATCGTGGCCGTGCTCGCGGTGCGGTTCGGGTACGCCGCCGGCATCCCGGCCCAGGCGATCGTCATGCCGCTGACCCCGGTGCTGGTCACGGCGGGGGTCGCGGCGCAGCGGCGGGCCGTACTCGGGGCTCGTCGCGGTCCGGCCCGAGGTGGCGTGCTGCTGCCCTACCTGGCCGTGGCGGCGATCGACCTGCCGCTGGTCGCGGTCGCGTTCGGTGCGCGGTTGAGCTGGCCGGTCCGGATGGTCCTGGTCGCCGCCGTGGTGGTGACCGGGCTGGTCGGGGCCCGGCAGTTCATCGCGTTCCGGGAGAACGCCCGGCTGCTTCGGAACACGCGCGTCCAGGAGGAGCGGCTTCAGTACGAGGTCAGTCACGACGGTCTGACCGGGCTGGCCAACCGGGCGCTGTTCCGGGACCGGCTCGCGACCGCGCTGGCCACGACGGCGCCGGCGTCGGTGCTGCTGGTGGACCTGGACGACTTCAAGACCGTCAACGACCTGCTCGGCCACGGCGTCGGGGACCGGTTGCTGGTCTCGGTCGCGCAGTTGCTGCGCGCCGAGGTCGGGGACGACGGCCTGCCGGTGCGGGTCGCGGGCGACGAGTTCGCGGTGCTGCTCACCGGCGCCGACGCCGACCCGGAGGAGCTGGCCGGCCGGTTGCTGACCGCCCTCAACCGGCCGATCAGCGAGCACCGTCTGCTGGTGCAGGCCAGCATCGGCATCGCCACCGCCGTGCCCGGCGCCACCGTCGACTCGGTACTCCGGGACGCCGACGTCGCGATGTACACCGCCAAACAGCGGGGCAAGGCGAGCTTCGTGCGGTACGTCCCGGGCATGGGGGAGCCGGTGTTGGCGCACATGCAGCTCGGCGGCGAGCTGTGGCGGGCACTGGGCAACAACGAGTTCCGGTTGGTCTACCAGCCGATCCTGCGACTGGACAGCGACCGGGTGGTCGGTGTCGAGGCGCTGGTCCGCTGGCATCACCCGAGTCGTGGTGTCGTCGGCCCGGCCGAGTTCATCCCGGCGGCCGAACGGACCGGTCTGATCGTGCCACTGGGTCGGTTCGTGCTGCGGGAGACCTGCCGCCAGGCGGCGGCGTGGTCGGCCGAGTTCGGCCCGGAGGCGCTCGAGGAGGCGGGGCTGAACGTCTCCGCGCGGCAACTGCACGACCCCGACTTCGTGTCCGACGTGACCGCCGCGCTCGCCGACAGCGGGCTGCCGTGTGAGCGGCTGGTGCTCGAGGTGACCGAGTCGGCGGTACTTCGCGGTCAGCAGGTCTCCCGGGCGCTGTTCGAACTCGACAGTATGGGGATCCGGCTGTCGCTTGACGACTTCGGCACCGGTGAATCCTCACTGAGCCTGTTGCGCGCCTTTCCGGCCGCGATCGTGAAGCTGGACAAGTCGTTCGTCGACGGTATCGAGATCGACGACGGTCAGGCCGCCGCTGCCGACGCCCGGCAGGCGGTCGCCCGGGCGGTGATCCAGCTCGCCCACGCGTTCGGCCTGGACACCATCGCGGAGGGGATCGAGAACGCCGAGCAGGCGGCCGTACTCCGTCAACTCGGTTACACCCGTGGCCAGGGCTACCACCTGGCCCGGCCGATGACCGCCGAGGGCGTGTCCCGGCTGCTGGCCCGCCAGCAGGCGGTGCTGGCCGCAGAGCACTGAGGCGACAGCCCGTCCGGCCCAGATCCGTGACGATCCGTGCAAGGCGCGGGAAATCCGGCCCCGGCGGTGCCTCCGCCGCGAGGACCGGATTCTCCACGCCCCGCTGCCGCGACCCGTCCCGACCGGTACCTCCCGAGCGAGCCGGTCGCCGTCGCCTACCCGGCGCGGCCCGCTCGCCGGCCCGCCGCACGGATGCGGCGGCTGATCCGTCGAACGGTCAGGACGAGCGCGGCGAGCAGTCCGGCAACCGAGGCGTACGCCCACCACTGCGCCTGCCAGAGTGCCGGCGTGATGGCGGGGCCGCCGAGGCTGCCCTGCTGGAGCAGGTCGCGGGCGTAGTCGGGGCAGCCGAGTCCGGCGGCGGGGAGGGGCAGGACCCGGGTACCGGTCTCCGTGACCGCGACCGTGTCGCAGGGACGGTCGTCGTGGAACTGCTGGACGACGGGCTCACCGTCGCGCCAGGCGATGACGCTGGGGAAGCCGGGCCGGCCGCGTACGGTCTCGTCGACGACCGTACCGGTGGCCAGGTCGAGGCGCTGGAGATGCCAGGTCTGGTCGGCGCAGTACGCCGCCCAGGCACAGCCGTCACCGACGGCGAGCAGGAGCTGGGCGTCGTCGGGCGTCCACGCGGCGGGCCCGGCGAGCCGCTGCCGCTCGGTGAGGGTCACGGTACGCAGCGGGCTCGCCGTGCGGGTGTCGACGATGGTCAACACGCTGTCGCGGTCGGGGAGCGAGGTGTGCAGGGCGAGCCTGCTGCCGTCCGGCGAGAAAGCCGCCTGCCACTGCGCGGCCTCCGGGACGGTGGCGATGCTCCGCGTGGTGCCGTCGGCGACGTCGACGAGGACGATCTCGTCCTCCGGGCCGTCGAGCGGCTGGCCCTGCGGGTCGTGGACGATGCCGCCGTCGTCGCCGAAGACGCCGACCGCGGCCCGGCTGTCCGGAGCCCACACCGCCGGTGGGTAGCCACGGAGCCGGCGGTCCAGCTTCCGCGTCCCGCCGCCGACGAGATCGCGCAGGTGCCGGCCGAGCAGCCAGCGCCCGTCCGGGGAGAGCGCGCCGCCCTCCTCGCCCGGCGACAGGTAGTCCAGCCGATAGCTGTCGTCCCGTCCGATCAGGACCAGGGCGCTCTCCAGGTTCAGGCTGTGGCCGGTGGTGAAGGTCAGCTTGACCGGCCCGTTCGGACCGCCGTCCAGGGTGCGCTGCCACAGGTACGGCTCGGCGACCGACGCCGGCAGTCCCGCCGGGTCCGCTCCGCCGACGTCGAGGGCGGTTCCGGACCGTGCCGGCGGCCAGCCGACGGCCGTGGCCAGCAGCAGGCAGGCCAGCACGGCGGCGGTCCGGCGCCGTCGCCGACGGAGCCGGCCGCGCCGCCACAACAGGTCCGGAGAGGGTACCGGGGGAGCGACCTCCGCCGCGTCGAGGAGCGCCTGCGTCAACCGGGCGGTCATCGGGGTACCTCCTGCGGGTCGACGAGATCGGCGGCGACGACCCGCAGCCGGGCGAGCGCGTCGCGGGTCTGGCTCTTGACGGTGCCGACGCTGATACCGAGCACCTCTGCCGTCTGTGCCTCGCTGAGGTCCTCGAAGTAGCGCAGCACCAGCACCGCCCGCTGCCTCGGGGCGAGCCGACGCAGAGCCTGCCGGACCACGATCGCGGTCTCCAGCGGCCCGTGCGGGTCGAACCCGGCGGGCTCGGGCAGTCGCTCGACCGGTACCGGCTCCCGTCGCCACCGCCGCCACCACGAGATGTGCTGGTGGTAGAGGGCCCGCCGCACGTACGCGTCCGGGTCGCCGTCGGCCAGGATCCGCTCCCACCGCGAAGCCACCCCGACGAGGGTCTGTTGGACCAGGTCCTGGGCCAGATGCGTGTCGCCGCTCAGCAGCAGCGCCGTACGCGACAGCGCCGCGCCGCGCGCCTGTACGTAGTCGCGGAACGAGTCGGCGGCCGAAGGTATGCGGGGCACATTACCTACACGCGTGGAACGCCGCGTTTGGAGGGGTGTGGCCGCGGGCGCGTCCGGCTCGCGGACGAGACGCGCCGCGATCCGGGCGGACGTGTCCGACTCCCTCTTCCGCTTCGCCGGCAGCACCTGTCGCTGAGCCCGCCGAGGACGGTAGGGCCGCCGGGGTGGGAACGATGAAGATGGTAAATGCGTAGTGCGGGGTACGGCGCCGGTTTTCTCCACCCGCACCACGATCGCGCGCGAACATTCAACAGGGCTGCGAACGGACCCGCGCCCATAGCGCAATTTCACTTATGACTCTCGACGGCCGATCCGGGATGCTGGAAGCTGATTCGAGATTTCCGGACCGCCGGACCGGTCGCGCCGGGTCCACCCTCGGTCGTGCGGAAATCCGTCTGTCGTCACCTTCGATTCCGATCGAATCGCCCGCCAATCCCCCTGGCGGGACATCGCCGGTAAATCCCCCCTCGCTGGGGCGTGCGGAAGGATCGCCGTGAGTCAGTCCGAGCAGACACCGATCAGCCGACGTCGGCTCCTCCGCGCGGGCGTACTGCTGGGCGCCGGTGCCGCCCTACCCGTGACGACCGCCGAGGCGGGCTCGACCACGGTTCCGGTCGGAACGGCGGCCGACCCGCTCGCCCACGAGGTCGCCGTCGCCGAGCGGCTGATGGCGGATCCGTCCGCTCCCGTCCGCTGGCTCGACCCGGTCGCGCTCGACGGCTCGCCGGGCCAGGCATTCGCGAGCCACCGGGCCAGGGCCGCCGGCATCGCCAAGTACTTTGCCAGCACCCGCCCGCTGAGCACCGTCAACGGTACGGCCGACGAGAACAACACGGTCACGCTGATCGCGCACTTCCACGCCGTCGCCGACGACCCGGACTTCGCCGTCGGCGGGGTACCGAGTCGGACGGCAGCACCGCAGGCGCTGCGCCGGCTCGACCAGGGCGACGGGGAGGTGGGCACCCGGCGCGACTACGACATGGCCCTGAAGGGGCTGATGGTCCTCGCGTACCGGTACCGGCACCTGCTGACCGACGAGGATTTCAACTTCCTCCTGGACCGGCTGGTGCCGGCGCACCTGTCGGGTGGACACCCGCCGGAGATCGAGATCGTCGAGGTCACCTTCCTCAACATCGACATCCCGGAGACCGAGAACCACCTGCTGATGATCGAGAGCAGTCGGTACCTGGTCAACCAACTCCTGCACGACCGGACCGGCGAGGCGAGGTTCGACAACTCGGCGAACGGACTCACCGGCTGGCTGCTGGGCTACCTTCAGGTGCTCGTCAAGCACGACTTCCTGGAGTTCAACTCCCGCCCGTACGCCCGGCACGCGCTGCACCCGCTGTTCAACCTGCACGAGTTCGCCCGCGACGAGAAGATCAGGACCGCGGCGCAGATCGTGCTCGACTACGTCATGGTGAAGTTCGCCGTGTCGAGCAACCGTGGGCGTCGGGTCAGCCCGTACCGGCGGCAGCAGCACCGGATCAGTCACCACGCCAACGAGCGCAACTTCCTGTACGCCGCCAGCGGCGACCAGACCGCCGGCTACTTCCTGGCCTACACCGGCCTGATCGATGCCCAGAACCAGCCGACCGGATTTCCCTCGTCGCTGGACTTCCCCGCGCTCATCGCGTCGACTGCGGCGTACCGTCCGCCGCCGGCCGCGTACATCCTGGCGATGAACCACGACAACCCGGAGTACCTGCACCGGTTCCACCACGGAACGCGGCCCCGACTACGGGGCTCGACCGACATCGCCGACGCCGGCCTCGAAATCTACTTCCGATCGCCGTCGTTCCTGCTCTCGGCCGGCGGAACCTTCCTGAACAGCGGGTACGGGCACGACGAGATCGACATCGGCGTGGAGGCATGGGAGCAGACCTCACGTGCGCAGGCGACGACGTTGATCCCCACCCGGGTGGACACCAGGTTCCACGACCTGATCCGCTTCGAGCCGTACCCGGACCCGTTCGTCGACCCGTACGCCGACGACCCCGAGGATCCCGACACCTTCCGGGCCCAGGCGGTCAACATCGGCGTGCACCGCCGGATCGCTGCCGGCGCCAACCTGCGGCCCGCCGAGAAGAAGACCATCGAGGAGCACTCGACCTCGACCTACCCGGCGCTCGCCCCGCACGTCGGTCGACTGCTGATCGGCTGGAAGGGGTCCGGCAACGACAACCTCAACGTCGCCAAGGTGCTCGACACCAACCTGCTCGGCATCGACGGCGTCGAGGGCGTCGAGGAGGTGGTCACCCTCGGCGACTCGACCGACAGGTCACCGGCGCTGGCCTCGCACGACGGGCGGCTCTTCCTGGCCTGGCGCGGCTCCGGCAACAACCAGCTCAACCTGGCGTTCTCGACCGATGCCGGCCGCACCTTCCAGGGCACGACGACGCTCGGCGACTCCAGCGAGCACAGCCCGGCGCTGGTGTCGCACGGGGGCCGGCTGCTCCTCGCCTGGACCGGCCGGGGCAACGAGCAGTTGAACGTGGCCAGGGTGGTGCTGATCGGCAACACGGCGGGCGGGTTCGGCATCGAGGGGGTCGAGGACAAGGTCGTACTCGACGAGACGAGCAGCGACGCCCCGGCACTGGCCTCGCACAACGGCCGGCTCTTCCTGGCCTGGAAGGGATCCGGCAACGACAACCTGAACCTGAAGTTCTCCGCCGACAACGGCGCGAGCTTCCACGGGACGTACACCTTCTCGGAGACCAGCCACCACGCTCCGGCCCTGGCGTCGCACGGCGGTCGGCTCTTCCTCGGCTGGGCCGGCCGGGGCGACGAGAAACTGAACGTGGCCAGGGTGGTGCTGATCGGCAACACGGCGGGCGCGTTCGGCATCGAGGGCCTGGACGGCAAGGTCGTACTCGACGAGATCAGCACCCAGCCCGTGGCCCTGGCGTCGCACAACGGACTGCTCTTCCTCGGCTGGAAGGGCGAGGGCGAGGACAAGCTGAACCTCCGGGTCTCCCGGACCGGCGCCTTCGAACCGGTCGGCCCCTGGATCTTCAGCAACCTCGCCCACCTCGGCTTCTACGTCGCCGTCTACCGGACGCCGCCCGCGCGACCCGAACAACTCCTCTTCCCGCTGGACAACCTCGCGCTGCTCTACGCCCGGGAGGCGGCCGGGATGGACTTCGACACCTTCCGGAACCTGACGACGAGCCGCAACAGCCACCTGCCGGCCAGACTCGACTACGGCAGCGCCTACGAGTTCCACACCCCGGACGACAAGCACTTCACCCTCTGGTACCTGCTCGTCGCACAGAAGTACGACGCCCGGGTGATCGACCAGAGCGAGCCGGTCACCGACCTCGGCACGCTTCCGCTGGTGAGCGGCGAATACCTGCGGGCACCCGGCGGCCACGACGGGCTGGTCGAGATCCGGCACCCGGGCGCCGAACAGTCGCCGATCAGGCTCGACTTCCGCACGGCTAACGCGCCGGTACGCGCCGACAACCGCGCCAGCATCCCCCAGCCGTGGATCGAGCGTGGCCTGGCGCTCTTCGCCCTCGCCGAGAGGTTCGAGCAGGACGCGAAGCGCAGGGAAGGGCAGGCCGCGCTCACCGACGCGACACGCCTCTACGACGAACTGCTCCGGCTGAACCCGGGCCAGAACGGCCCTTCCCTCGCCCCCGCCGTCATCCGCGCACTCGGCTGGTGCGGCGTGGACTTCAGCGTTCGGGAGACCGAGCTGCGCGACTGGCTCACCAACCCGCAGTACACGCCGTACCCGGCGATCTCCCAGGCGCTGCTGCTGTCCGGGTGGCGGCTGCGGGCGCCGGTCTTCCTGGACGTCATCGTCTGGAACTACGAGCGGACCCGACGGGTGACCTCGCCGCGTACCGTCGCCGAGGTGCGGACCGACGTGCTCAGGGCAGCCATCCTGGAGGGCTCGAACTCCCGCTACGGCACCCGGGTGACGAACTTCGAGCAACTCCTCCGGCCCTGACAGCACATCGCTGGTCGGCCAGGTCGAGCGCGATCGGGAGGCCTCCCCGCCGGGGGCGCAGGCTCACCGGTCCGGCCCGGCCGGTGGGGCGGGCGGCGGCAGGAACCGACCCTGGGCCGCAGCCACGACCGACCGTACGGCGATGCCGCCGATCAGCGCCGAGACGGCCGCCAGCACGAGGTACGGGTAGACGCGGTGGCCGGGCGGTTTGCCGGCGGTGATCCAGTGCAGGGCGGTCGTCGCCACCGCCGCCCAGGCGAACGTGAACGCCCAGAAGCCCGGGGCGAACCGCAGCCTCAGATAGAGCGGAAGCAGCCGGATCTGCGCGAGGACCAGCAGCAGCCCGTACCCGGAGACCAGCGTCACCCAGATGTCGACCCGGCCGCCGTTGCGGGCGAAGAGCGCGAGCGCGGCCACGGCGGAGGGGGCCACCTCGATCGCCAGGGTCGGTACGAGCGGAGCCGGCAGCGGTGACCCGACGAAGAGACGGTTCAGGATCAGCGAGCCGAGCACGAGCCAGCAGATGAACCCGAGCCCGAGCATGACGTCCGCCAGGGTGCGCTGCCCGACGGCGGACGCGGCTGCCGAGGCGATGAACCCGCCGGCCACGGTCGGCAGGAAGTAGCCGGGATGGATCTGGTCGACGTCGATCCGGCCGTAGATCCACTGCCCGGTTATCCAGCCGCCGAAGAGGAGCGTGAGGATCAGGAAGACGTCGACGAGTACCCGCCCGACGCCCGGGGCGTGCGGGACGACGCCCTGCGCGGCGAGCAGCAGCGGGGTGACGACGGCGAGCGAGAGGAACGCCCCGGCCACCGGATCCCGCGCGTCGTCGACGAGGGCTCTCGGCCTGGGCAGCACGTACGCCGCGTACGCCAGCAGCACGGCGAGCCAGGTCAGGGCGGCGAGTGCCAGCAGGGCGTTGCCGATCCAGGTCGGTACGTGGCCGCTGAGCCCGGCCACGATCCAGGTGTTGCCCAGGCCGGCGAAGCCGAAGGGGATGCTGAAGAAGTTCGGCGGAATCCGGCGGCCGGCGGCCATCCCACACCTCCCTCGGCGGGGCGGTCCCGCTCCGGTGATCCGGGTTCCATCCTGCCCACAGTCCGATCCGCCGCGTGGCCGATTCGGTCACTCACCGTGCGACGTCCGGCGGCTCGGCGGAGGTACCCGGGGCGGGCGCCGGCCGCCGTCCCGAACGGTTGCGCTCCGGTGCGACGTTCCTCGCGGATTCGGTGCGTCTGGGTGGTTGGGCCGGCGGTGGGTGCCGGTCGGGTCACGGCGTCCGCCAGGACCTACCGCTGAACCCAACGCTGGTACGCGGCCAGGTCGACGTTGCCGCCACAGATGATCGTGACCACGTGCCGGCCGGCGAAGCGGTCAGGGTCCTCCAGGATCGCGGCGACGCCGAGCGCTGCCGAGGGTTCGACGACCAGCCCCGCGTGCTCCAGCAGCATCCGCATCCCGGTGACGATCGACGCCTCGGAGACGAGGACCGCGTCGTCGACCACCTGGAGAAGATCGTCCAGGACTGCCGGAATGGGGTACCGGCCGGCGACGCCGTCGGCGATGGTGTCGGTCGAGTCGGTGGTGACGACCCTGCGCTCGTGCCAGGACAGTGTCATGGCAGGTGCGCCGAGCGGCTGTACGCAGATCACCTCGACTCCCGGTGCCAAGGCCCGGAGGACGTGGCCGACGCCGGTGGCCATGGCGCCGCCGCCGAGGGCGATCAGGACGGCGTCGCCGGAGGACAGCGCGTTCACCAGCTCCAGGCCGATGGTCGCTGCGCCCTCGCAGGTCTCGATGTCCAGGCTGTCCTCGACCAGCCGGACGCCGCGCTGTTCCGCGAGGTCCACCGCCCGGGTACGGGCCAGCTCGAAGTCGCCGTCCACCACTTCCAGCTGCGCGCCGAGGGCACGGATCCGGTCGAGCTTGACCGTCGGCGCGAAGCGCGACGCCACCACCGTCACGTCCAGGCCCCGGCGACGACCCGACCAGCCCAGCGCCTGACCGAGGTTGCCGGCGCTGGCGCAGACGGCCGCCATTCCGCCCTGTTCGGCCAGCCGGCTCGTGACCAGTTCGGTGCCCCGGCCCTTGAAACTGCGTACCGGGTTCGCCGTCTCCAACTTGATGCTCGTCGTGCAGCCGAGCTGGCGTCCCAGGGGTTCACACCGGTACAGCGGCGTGGTCAGGAAGACCGGATCGATCACGTTGCGGGCCGCGCGGATCCGGTCGAGGTCGAGGCGGGTCTGGCGCACGGCCAGTGACGGTACCCGACAGCCGGGCGCGGTGCGCCGCACAGGACGGCGCGACCTGATCGTGGCGAGCGACCGCGCCGCGACCGAGCGCGCCACCAGGGACTGACCAACTCCTCAGGACCGTTGTCGGGGAGGCTCGGAAGTCGGCCCCCGTCACGATCAGCAGCAGCGGCGACAGTCGACGCATGCCACCACCCTCTCACCCCGGGCCGCCAGCTTGTCGGGGGGCTCGGCTCGGTCCGGAGCCGGCGGCTACGGCAGGGCAGGGCCGGGCACGGGCGCCGCGTCACCGGCAACACCGTCAGCGGCATCAGCGACGGGCAACCGTGCCCAGCAGCGACCTACCTGGCCGGTACCACGTCGGCCGGGCGCCGCACCTCCACCTCGACGCCGTAGTCGAACAGTTCGAGGGTCGCGGTGTACGAGCCGGTGTCGGTCCGCCCCTTCGCCGAGGACTGCCAGGTGCCGGTGAGCGTCACCTTCGCGATCCGGCCGTTGCCGTCCCGGATGATGTCGCCGGACGTGCTGCTCGACCCGTCGTCGTCCCGGCTGGCGTACTCGAAGTGCAGCGTGCCGTCCGGGTTCTCCGTCACTGTCGCGTCGACGCCGCGCAGCGCCGCGAACAGGGCCGCCGGATCGGGCGCGGCGGCGCCGAGCACCGTGTCGGAGTCGCCGTAGAGCGACAGCCGGTCGTGCTTGCCCGGGTACTGGCCGTAGCGCCCGTACGTCTCGCCGGGCCCCTTGTCGGGCGGCAGCGGACCCTGCGGCGCCTCGCCGCCGACGTACCGGGTGCCGTCGACCAGCAGTTCGGTCATGACCGAGTCGTCCTGCGGCACTCGGACGTAGCCGGTGTCGGTCCTCGGGTCGAACGCGCCCTCGTAGGTCAGCCCGCTCGGCCCCGCCCCGGTGGTCAGCCGCATCCGGTAGCTGAGGTTCTCACTGGCGGTGACCGCCGCGACCAGTTCCAGCCGGGGCACCGTCGCACCGGCCACCGTGGACTGCCCGGCCGACCCCGACTGCCCGGTCCCGCCCACCGTCAGCACGGCAGCGGTCACCCCGGCCAGACCCAGCACACCCACCGCGTACGCCGACCGCAGCAGGATCGTCCGGCGGTGGTGACGGCGCCGCGCCGCCCCGACGACGTCCGAGGTCAGGGCGATGCCTTCGACCTCCTGGCGCATGCCGGCGATCAGTTCGTGTTCGAGGTCGGTGGTCATCGTGCCGCTCCGTTCAGAGCCGGGGCGTCGTCGACCGCCCAGGCAGCCATGACCTCGCGCAGCCGGGACAGCCCGCGTGAGGCGGTGGATTTGATGGTGCCGATCGAGCAGCCGAGCGTCTCGGCGGCCTCCGCCTCGCTCAACTGCTCCCAGTAGCGCAACACCAGCACCGTCCGCTGGCGTGGGGGCAGCGTGGCCAGTGCCTGGACGAGTGCCTGCCGCAGGTGCAGTGCGTCCGTACCGTCGGACCGACCCGGTGGCTCGACACTGACCAGGACCTCCGGCCGGCGCCGGCGGCTGCGCCACTGGTCGACCGCGAGGTGGTACATCGTCCGACGCAGGTATCCCTCCTTGTCGCCGTGTATCCGGTTCCAGCGCCGCATCAGCCGTTCCAGCCCCGCCTGCAGCAGGTCCTCGGCGGCGGCGCGGCTGCCGGTCAGCAGCACCGCCGTGGCGAGTAAGGCGTCGCCCCGTTCCACCACGAGGGTGTCCAACCCGTCGAAGTTCTGTCTCCAACGCACGGGCTCTCCTTCCGTCGCCACCAAGGACGACGGTTCCTCGGGAAAGGTTGACCGGACGTGCGGAGAACCCGGGTGCAGGACGGTGCCGGGCTCAGCGGTCTGCCACCGCCGCGTCCGCTCAGGAGGTCCGGCCGCGCGCCCGCGCGCCGTGCGGTGGCTCGTCGGCGGGTACCAGCGCGGCCGGGGCCGGGCTGTAGAGCCGGTCGCGGATGTCACCGTCCCAGCCGAGGAAGCCGCCGTCGGTGCCGGCGGCACTGCGCAGCCACTCCGGTACGCAGAACGCCCGCACGTCGAGGTCGGCGGTGATCGTACTGCCGTAGAGGGCGTCGACGTAGTGGGTGATCCAGGCGACGGCCGGCCCCAGGTCGTTGTCCCGGACGAGGGTGCGTACCTGCTCCGCGTGATCCCGGCCCCAACGCTGCCAGTACCGCCAGACGTCGGCGAACTGGGTGATCCGGAGTCCGCCCTCGGCGATGGCGCGTTCGAACCAGCAGTCGCGGAACAGGTGCAGTACGACGAAGAGGAACGCGTACTCGTGGCCGAGCGTCGGCAGCAGGTGCCGGGCGTGCGGCCCGACCTGGGTCTCCCGGGCGCTTCCCATCGCCTCCGCCATCGGCAGTTGCCAGCCGCTGCCGTGCCAGGTGAGACTCAGCGCCACGTCGACCTTGTAGACGGGGACACCGGATTCCGGGTCGATGCGGTGGAAGTGCGGGAGATGATCCGGGTAGAGCCGGTACATGAGGACGGTTTGCCGGGGTAGCGGGACCAGCCGACCGAGATCCGGGTCGTACGTCTGCTCCGGCACGTAGCCGAGGCTCTGCAACGCCGCCCGGGCCGCCGGGATGTCGTCCGGATGGAGCATCAGGTCGAGGTCACCGAAGCTGCGGACACCTCGACCGTCGTAGAGGGTGTGTTGCAGCGCGATCCCCTTGTTGAACACCACCGGTACGCCGTGTTCCGCGAACCGGCCGGCGATCTCGACGCTCTCGTCCCGCAGTTTCTCGACCTTGTACCGGTTCCAGGCCAGCGAGCCGGCCAGCAGGTCGCGCATTCCGATCGGCAGGGTCCGGGTCAGCCCGGCACTGCGGTAGAACTCGGCCACCGCCGGTGTCATCTTGTGCCTGGCCGCGAGCGCGATCAGCAGGTCCGGGTCCGTCAACCCCTTCGCCAGGTCGACCGCCTGCTCGAACCAGGAATCCGAGAAGTCGGTGACCGCGACCGATTCGAGGAGCTGCCAGACTCTCCGCTGCTCCTCGTTGACTTCCTGCATGCTGCATCTCCTTCCGATAAGGGGTCGCGGTCCCCGTGGCAGCGGAGACCGGCCGCGCGAGCTGATGGCCGCGCAGGCCGGGCCGTTCGTGGCCCACCACGGTCACAGCGGGTTCAGTTCGAGGCGCCGGTCGTCGTCCGGGACGATCGGCGCGGCGTTGCGGTCCACCAGGAACTCGGGCCGGGTCGGCGCCGGTGGGACGTTGCGCACCGAGTTGTACGTGATCAGCAGCAGCGCCCGCCGGTCCGCCGACCCGTTGTTGGACGAGGAGTGCACGATGCTCGGATGGAAGGCGTGCAGAGACCCGGCCGGGCCGGTGATCAGGCGGGTGCCCAGCTCGCCCGCCAACTCTCCGGCGCGCTGTGGGGTGACGGTGTAGGCGAGGTCCGCCGAGACGTGCCGCTGCCAGTCGGAGCGCCCCGGATCGTTCCCGTCGGTGTGCGGGTCCTGTAGACCCAGCCGGTGCGAGCCGGGTATGACGGTCAGCGGTCCGTTCCCCTCGTGCACGGCGTCGAGCGAGATCGCGATGTTCACCGCGACCGGCCGGGGCATGCCGTCCTCCCGGTGCCAGAAGGAGAAGTCCTGGTGCCAGGGCCAGGCAGCGCCCTCGTGGGCCTGCTTGAGATTGACCTTGAACTGGTAGACGTACACCGGTCCGCCGACGAACGCCTCGGCAAGTTCCACCAGCAGCGGATGGCGGGTCAGCGCCGCGCACACCTCGTCGAAGCGGTGACAGCCGTGGACGGCGCGGACGACCCTTCCGCCCTTCTCCCAGACCACCTCCGGCCTGACCTCCCGGGCGATTGCTCCGACCCGATCCCGCAGCAGCTCGACCGCGGACCCGCCGAGCCGGTACGGGAGTGTGCACCAGCCGTCCCGCTCGTAGGCGGTGGTCAGCTCGCACAGGGCGGTGTCGGGGACGGGGCTCATTCGTGGGTCCTCCTCAGGTGGTCTCCGGTGGGCGCATCCGGCGCAGGGCGGGCCGCGCCGGAACGGTCGGGTTCAGGCAGGCCGCGATCCCGCGTACCGTGGCGTCGTCGAACACGTCGCGGATGTCCAGTTCGCAGTGGAGTTCGGCCCGGATCCGGCTGATCAGGCGGGTGACGAGCAGCGAGTGGCCGCCGAGTCCGAAGAAGTCGTCGGCCGGGCCGACCTGTGGCACGCCCAGGACATCGGCGAAGATCCGGCACAGGGCGGCTTCCCGCGCGTTCGCCGGGCCGGGGCCGTCGGTCCTGGTCGCGTACACCGGAGGGGGCAGGGCCGCCCGGTCGACCTTGCCGTTCGGGGTGAGCGGTATCTGCGGCAGCACCACCACGGCCGCCGGCACCATGTAGTCGGGAAGCCGCCGCGCCGCGTACTCCCGCAGCCCGGCCGGGTCCGGTGCGTCGCCCCCGCCACCGACCACGTAGGCCACCAGGCGTCTGTCCCCCGGACGGTCCTCCCGGACCAGTGCGACGGCCCGGACGACTTCCGGCCGCTCCGCGAGCACCGCCTCCACCTCGCCCGGTTCGACCCGGAAGCCGCGCAGCTTCACCTGGAAGTCGGTACGGCCGAGGAAGTGCAGCGAGCCGTCGGGACGCCGGCGCACCAGGTCGCCGGTCCGGTACATCCGGGTTCCCGGCGCTCCGAACGGGTCGGCGACGAAACGTTCGGCGGTGAGTCCGGGGCGGTGCAGATAGCCCCGGGCGAGCTGGTCGCCGGCCAGGTACAGCTCACCGGCGACGCCGGGCGGTACCGGCGTCAGGGCCGGGTCCAGGACGTACGCCCTGGTGTTCCAGATCGGTGGGCCGATGGGCGGGTTGTCCCCGCCGGTCAGGCACGCGTCCGGCACGAGGCAGCCGGTGACGACGTGCGTCTCGGTGGGGCCGTAGTAGTTGTAGAGCCGCCGCCCACCGCCCGGTGCGAAGAACCGGCGCAGTACGGGGCCGAGCGTGAGCGCCTCGCCGGCCTGCGCGACGTGGGCCAGGTACGGCAGCTCCAGGCCGAGCCGGTGCGCGGCGTCGGCCAGCGTCTCGACGACCGGTGTCGGGGCGAAGAGTTCACTGACCCGCATCCGGTGCAGCCACCGGACGAACTGCTCGGAGTCCTTCCGGCACTCGTCCAGGGGTACGGCGAGGGTCCTGCCCGTCGTCAGGGCCGACAGGATCTCCTGCGCCGCGGCGTCGAAGCTCAGGTTCGCGAACTGGGCCGTCGTACTGCCGACCCCGCCGGCCATGGTCTCGGCGTGCCAGGCCAGCAGGTTGACCATCGCCCGGGAGGGCAGCACCACTCCCTTGGGCCGCCCGGTCGAGCCGGACGTGTAGAGCACGTAGACGGGGTGCTCCGGCCGCACCGGCCGGATGCGCTCGTGGTCGCCGACGTCGGTGTCCGGCAGGGCGTCCAGCAGCTTCTTCGTCTCGGCACTGTCGATCACGAGCCGGGGACTGTCCCCGGGGGTTCCGGCGGTCGTGCTCTCGGTGGTGAGCACGCAGACGGGCCGACTGTCCCGCAACATGTACGCGATCCGCTCGGCCGGATAGCCGAGATCCAGCGGAAGGTAGGCCGCCCCCGTCTTGATCACCGCGATCGTGGCGACGATCAGGTCGAGCGATCGCGGTGTCCGGATCGCCACCACCGTCTCGGGCCCCGCACCGAGGCCGACCAGCAGCCGTGCCATCCGATTCGAGAGCGCACCCAGCTCCGCATAGCTCAGGGACCGGTCCTCATGGCGTACGGCGACGACGTCCGGCGTACGTGCGGCCTGGCGGTCGAGCAACTCCGGCAGGCACCGCCGGTCCACCGCCCTCGCCGTGTCGTTGCAGCCTTCGAGCAGGTGGTGCCGTTCCGGCTCGGGAAGCATGTCGAGCTGGCTCATCGGCACGTCGGGGTCGCGCACGGCGGACTGCATGAGCCGCAGGAGGTACCCGCCGATGCGTTCCACCGTCGAGCGGTCGAAGAGGTCGGTCGCGTACTCGATGGTGATGTCGAGACCGTCCGGCTTCCTGTTCGGCGCCAGGCGCTCGGTGTAACTGACGGAGAGGTCGAACTTGGCGCTCCGGTTGGCCGCCTCCTCCAACTCCACGCCCAGCTCACCCAGCTCGTACGAGGGCGGCGCGGCGCCCTGGGACACCAGCAGGACCTGGAACAGGGGGTGCCGGGCCAGCGAACGGGACGGACCGATCGCCTCGACCACCAGCTCGAACGGCACCTCACGGTGGGCGAGGGCGGCGAGGTCGACGTCCCGCACCCGGCTGAGCAGCGTACGGAAGCCGGGGTCGCCGGAGGTGTCGGTGCGCAGCACGAGTGTGTTGACGAAGAAGCCGACCAGGTCTTCGAGCGCCGCGTCGTCGCGTCCGGCGACCGGGCAGCCGATCGGCAGGTCGGTGCCCGCGCCCAGTCGGGTGAGCAGGGCGCCGAGCACCGCCTGGAAGGCCATGTAGACGCTTGCCCCGAGGCTCCTGGCCAGCCCGACCAGCTCGCGGTGCAGCCCGCCGTCGGCCTCGATCGTGACGGTCGCCCCACGATAGGAGGCCCGGGCCGGGCGGGGCCGGTCGAACGGCAGTTCGAGTTCTTCGGGCGCGCCGCTGAGCACGGACTGCCAGTAGCGCAGCGGAGCGCCGGCCGGGCTGGCGGGTTCCTCCGGGCGGTCCAGCAGCCGCCGGTGCCAGAGCGCGTAGTCCGCGTACTGGAGCGGCAGCTCGGCGAGGACGGGCACGGCGCCGTTGTGGCGGGCGCCGTAGGCGGCGACGAGATCCCGGGTCAGCGGGGCGGTGGACCAGCCGTCGAAGGAGATGTGGTGGACCACGAGCAGCAGTTGGTGCTCCGTCGGACCGGTACGGAGCAGCCGGGCCCGGAGCGGGAGGTCCGTGCTCAGCGCGAAGCCCTCCGCGAAGAACGCCTCGGCGAGCTGCCCGGCCTCGGCGGTGCTCGCGCACGCCGTCACGGGCAGCGCGGGCCGGGCGTCGGCGGGCGGCACGATCTCCTGCCACGGTTCGCCGGACTCCTCGGGGTACCTGGTGCGCAGCGGCTCGTGCCGGGCGACGACGTCGGCCAGCGCCGCCTCCAGCGCCGGCAGGTCGAGCGGGCCGTGCAGCCACAGCCGCAACGGGGTGTTGTAGGTGGCCGTACGCCCCTCCAGCCGGTTGAGGAACCACAGCCGCCGCTGCGCCGAGGACAGCGGCAGTCGCGCGGGACGCTCGGCGGGTACCGGACCGGGGCGGGCGACGGCTGGGCGGCGCAACCGGCCGGACAGCTCGCGGGCGGTGGGCGCGTCGAAGAACTCGCGTACGTCCGGTGCACCGCCGAACTCGTCGCGGATCCGGCCGATCAGGCGGATCGCCAGCAGGGAGTCGCCGCCGAGTTCGAAGAAGTCGTCGGTGGCGCCCACCTGGGGCACGCCGAGCAGTTCGGCGAACACGCCGCACAGCCGCTCCTCGGCGGCGGAGCCGGGTGCGACGGTGCCGGCCCCCGCCGCAGGCCCGGGAGCGGGGAGCGCGGCGCGGTCCACCTTGCCGTTCGGGGTCTGCGGCAGGGTGTGCAGCAGCATCACCGTGTGCGGAACCATGTGACGTGGGAGCCGCTCGGCGAGCAGGGCGCGGATGCGTCCGGGGTCCGGCTCGGCGCCGGTGAGCGGTACCACGTAGGCGGCGAGCCGCTGCTGCCCCGGCCGCTCCTCGCGGAGCACGACGACCGCCCGGGCGATGCCGGGCAACTCCTCGACAGCCGTCTCTATCTCGCCCAGTTCCACCCGATGACCGCGGATCTTCACCTGGTGGTCGACCCGGCCCACGAACTCCAGGCAGCCGTCGGCCGCCTGCCGGACCCGGTCGCCGGTGCGGTACATCCGCGTTCCGGCCGGGCCGAACGGGTCCGCGACGAACCGGGCGGCCGTCATCCCCGGCTGGCGGAGATAACCCCGGGCCACCCCGGCCCCGGCGAGGTACAGCTCGCCCACGGCCCCGTCCGGGACCGGCCGCAGCCGCTCGTCGAGCACGTGGACCCGGGTCTGCCGGATCGGCGTACCGATCGGCGGAGCGCCGTCCCGCTTCCGCTGGTCGAGGCTGTACGCCGTGGACCAGATCGTCGTCTCCGTCGGCCCGTACGCGTTGGTCAGCACGGCGCCGGCCGCGCGCATCCGTTCGGCCAGCGAGGCCGACAACGCCTCGCCGCCCGCCACCGCCCGCACCCGCGACAGGTCCACCGCCGACGTGTCCAGCAGGACCTCCCAGAGGGACGGCGTGGCCTGCATGACCGTGATCCCGGCCTGCCGGATCAGGGCGGCGAGGCGCGCCGGGTCACGCTGCTCCGCCTCGGCGGCGAGCACCACGGTCGCGCCGCCGGTCAACGGCAGGAACAACTCCAGACCCGCGATGTCGAAGCCGAGCGTGGTGACGGCCAGCAGCCGGTCGGCCGGATCGAGAGCGAGCCGCTGGCGGAAGTCGGCCAGCAGGTTGGCCAGGGCCGCGTACGTGACGACGACGCCCTTGGGCCGCCCGGTGGATCCGGAGGTGTGCAGCACGTAGGCGGGGTGCTCGGGATGCCGTACGCCCCGCAGCTCGGCGGCCTCGATGTCGGTGTCCGGGAGGGCGGCCAGCGCGGCGGCGGTCTCGGGGCTGCCCAGCCGGAGGTGGGGGACCGTGAGCCAGTCCGGGGCAGGTGCCGGCTCCGCTGCGGTCAGCGCCAGCACCGGCCTCGTGTCGTCGAGGATCGCTCCGTTGCGCCGTACCGGATGGGCGGGGTCGAAGGGGACGTACCCGGCGCCGGCCTTGCCCACCGCCAGCAGGGCGACCAGGAGGTCGGCGGTCCGGGGCAGCAGCAGCCCGACCAGGGACTCGGGGCCGGCGCCCCGCCGGATCAGCAGTCTGGCCAGGCGGTTGGCCCGGGAGTTGAGTTCGCCGTAGCGCAGCGGGACCCCGGCGCACACCACGGCGACGTCCTGCGGCGCCCGTACCGCGTGTTCCTCGAACAGTGCGACCGGCGTCGGTAGCGCGGTGTTCCGCTGCGTCACTCGGCGGCCCCCGGCCCGTCCTGTTGCCCCGTCGCGGCGACCAGGCTGCGGGGCCGCATGTCCTGCCACACCGCTTCGACGTGCGCGAGGCACTCGGCTCGCCGCTCGTCGCGCAGTACGGCCGACCAGCCCGCCGGCTCGGCCAGCGCGGCCGGCCACAGAGAGTACTGACCCTCGTCGTTCACCAGCACGTGGAACCGCGCCTCGTCGTCGTCGAACGGGTTGCTCACGGCACTCTCCTCACGTCTCCTCGGAATCGTGGCCGGGCGGTGGCGTGCGGCCGGGGAGGATCCTGGCGAGCAACCGCCCGGTCTCCGCCGCCCCGGTGCTGAACAGGTCGTGGTGCCCGACGTCGAGGTTCAGCACCGTCAGCCGGCCGGCGACGAACCGCTGCCATGTCGACGGGTTCCCCGAGCGGGCGGCGACCAGGGTCATGTCGCCGCGCAGGAGTTCCGGCACGAAGGCGTACTGGAGACGGAGGTTGTTCATCCCGATCCTCAGTGCCGCCCGGATCCCGTGGTCGTTGGCATCGGCCAGCGGAGGGAAGCGCCGGCGCACCTCGTCCAGGACCCGACCGTCGAGTTCGGCCGGGTTCCGGGCGTTGCCGGCAGCGTCGTCGGGCGGGACGCCGAGCACGTTGTGCAGGGCCTCCCGGAGCGGCCGGCTCGCGGTTTCCGCCCCGGGCGGCTCCGGGTAGCCGTCGAGGACGACCAGGGCCGCCACCCGGTCCCCCTCCTGCTCCAACCGGGTGGCCATCCGGTGCGCCACCAGGCCGCCGAAGGACCAGCCGGCCAGGTGGTACGGGCCGGCTGGCTGGATCTTCCGTATCTGGGCCAGATAGTCCGCGGCCATCTCGTCGACGGTCCGGGGCGGTGCCGGCAGCGGGTCACCCGCCACCGCCTCGGCGAAGCCTCGGGCCTGTAGCGCGTGGACCGGCCGGCCGGTACCCAGAAACTCCAGGATCCGGAAGTAGCACCAGCTCAGGCCGGTGCCGGGGTGGACGAGGAAGAGGGGTTCGCCCGGCCCGTCGGAGCGCAGTTCGAGTACCGGCCCGAAGGCTTTCTCCGCCGCCTCGCTCCGGGACAACTGCCGGGCCAGCGCGGCCGGGGTGGGATGGCGGAAGATGCTCTGCACGGGCAGGTTCACCGCGAGTTCGGCACGGATGCGCCGGACCAGCCGGACGGCCAGCATCGAGTGTCCGCCCAACCGGAAGAAGTCGTCCTCCACCCCCACCTCGGGTACGCCCAACAGTTCCGCGTACAGCCGCACCAGGGCCCGTTCCACCCGGGTACCCGGCGCTCGGCCCGGCCGTACGTCGACCGGGGGCGGCGGCAGAGCCCGGCGGTCGAGCTTCCCGTTCGGGCTGAGCGGGAGCCGGTCCAGCACCACGACGGTGGCCGGCACCAGATGGCCGGGAAGCACGTCGGCAAGGCTCGCGAGCAGGGCTTGGGGGTGCACCGATCCGCGCGCCGACGGTCCGGCGGCCGGCGTGACGTACCCGACCAGCCGCTGGTCGCCCGGGGTGTCCTCGCGGACCACCACGCAGGCGCCACCGACCGACTCCTCGGCCAGCAGCGCGGCTTCCACCTCGCCGGGTTCCACCCGCTGGCCACGCAGCTTGACCTGGTCGTCGGCTCGGCCGAGGAAGACGAGCACGCCGTCCGGCGTCCAGCGGACCCGGTCACCGGTGCGGTACATCCGGCTTCCCGGCGGGCCGTAGGGGTCCGCCACGAACCGGGTCGACGTCAGCGCCGTCCGGGCCAGGTAGCCGTCGGCGAGCTGCACCCCGCTGAGGTACAACTCGCCGGCCAGCCCGACCGGGCACGGGGCCAGCCGGTCGTCCAGTACCCGCACCTGGGTGTTCCAGACCGGGCGGCCGATCGGCACCGGGCCCTGCTCGCCCGGCACGCAGTCGTGCCGGGTGACGTCGACGGCGGCCTCGGTCGGCCCGTACAGGTTCGTCAGGGCGACGCCCGGCAGGACCTGGTGGAAGGTGAGCACCGATTCGCGGGGAAGCGCCTCGCCGCTACAGAAGACGCGGCGCAGCCCGGCGCAGCGGGCGGCGGCCGGCTCGGTGAGGAACAGGTCCAACATCGACGGTACGAAGTGGACAATTGTGACGTGTCTGTCCACGATGGTACCTGCCAGGGCGGCCGGGTCACGATGCTCGTCCGGCCCGGCCACCACCAGCGTCGCCCCCACCCGGAGCGGCCAGAAAAACTCCCAGACGGAGACGTCGAACCCGCTGGGAGTCTTCTGTAGGACGCGGTCGTCGGCGGCGAGGGGACAGGCCGCCTGCATCCAGCGGAGCCGGTTGTCTATCGCGGCGTGCGAGACGACCACGCCCTTGGGGCGCCCGGTGGAACCGGAGGTGTAGATGACGTACGCCGGATGCCCCGGCCGGAGCGCCGGCCCGGTGCCGGAGGCTTCACCGGTGCCGGGCGCCGGGTCCGTCGTCAGCTCGTCCGGGGTGACCACGCGGACCTCGCCGCCGTCCAGCCGCGTGCACAGCTCCCGGTCGCCCAGTACGCAGACCGGCCGGGCGTCGTGCAGCATCATCCGCAGCCGCTCGTCCGGATCGCCGGGGGCCAGCGGCAGATAGGCGGCGCCCGCCTTCACCACCGCGAGCAGCGAGACGACCAGCGCGGCGGAGCGCGGAAGTCCCACGGCGACGACGGTCCCCGGACCCGCCCCCAACTCGCGCAGCCCGCCGGCCAGCCGATCCGACTGCTGGTCCAGCTCCGCGTACGTCAGCGAACCGTGCGCCGAGACGAGGGCGGTGGCCTGCGGGGTGCGTGCGGCCTGGGCACGGAACGCCGCCGGCAGCGTCGTCACGGGTAGCTGCCGGGCCGTGTCGTTCCAGGACGCCAGCACCTGATCCCGCTCGTCCGGAGTGAGCAGGGAGTGCGCGCTGATCGGCAGGCCGGGTGCCCGGACGGCCGCGTCGAGCAGCCGGGACAGCCGGTCGGCCAGCAACCCGGCCGTCTCGGCGCGGAAGATGTCGGCGGCGTACTCCAGGACCCCGGAGATCCCCCTCGGGGTGCCGTCGGCGTCGACGTGCTCGGTCAGTTGCAGGTTCAGGTCGGCCTTCGCCGCCGGCACGTCCACCGCCGGCCGCTCGACGGTGACCGCGCCGAAGTCGAGCTCCTGCCGCACTCTGGTGTCGAAGGCGAGCATGACCTGGAAGAACGGGTGCCGGTCCGCCGAACGCGGCGGGTTGAGCTCCTCCACCAACAGGTCGAACGGCAGGTCCTGATGCGCGTACGCCGGCAGGGCCACACCCCTGACCCGGTGCAGCAGCTCCGTGAAGGACGGATCACCGGACAGGTCGGTACGCAGCACCAGCGTGTTGACGAAGAAGCCCACGAGATCGTCGAGTGCCTCGTCGGTACGCCCGGCCGTCACCGTGCCGAGCGGGATGTCGGTGCCCGCCCCCATCCTGCACAACAGCGCGCACAGTGCCGCCTGCACCACCATGAACACCGTGCAGTTCTGCTGCCGGGCGAGGTGCAGCAGTTCCCGGTGCCGGTCGGCGTCCCAGTCGACCGCGACGCCGGCCCCGGGGTGACCCGCGACGGCGGAGCGGGGACGGTCGACGGGCAGCGGCAGGGCGGCCGGGGCGCCGGCCAGGGTGTCGCGCCAGTAGCCGAGCTGCCGGCCGGCGACGCTCTCCGGGTCGTGCCGGTCGCCCAGCAGTTCCCGCTGCCAGAGCGTGTAGTCGGCGTACTGCACCGGCAGTTCCGGCCAGTCGGGCGGGCCGGCGCCGCCACTGCGGGAGCGGTACGCGGTCGCCAGGTCGCGCAGCAGCACCTCGATCGACCAGCCGTCGGCGACGATGTGGTGCAGCGTCAGCAGCAGCACGGCGTCGGCCGCCGCGCTCACGAAGAGGTCGGCCCGCAGCGGCGGCTCGTCCGCGAGTACGAACGGTGCCGACGCGGCGGCCTGGATGTGCGCGTCCAACTCCGTCGGCGCGACGGCGGTCACGGTCAGCTCCGGGCCCTCGGCCGGCGCGGCCAGTACCCGCTGCCAGGGCGTGCCGTCGGTGTCGGGGAAGACGGTGCGCAGCGACTCGTGCCGGGCGATCACGTCCCCGAGGGCGGCGCGTAGCGCGGCACGGTCCAGCGGTCCCCGCAGCCGCAGCACGACCGGCAGGTGGTAGGTCGGGTCGGCGCCGTAGAGCCGGTCGAGGAACCACAGCCGCTGCTGGGCGTGCGACAGCGGGATCACGGCGCGTACGCCCGGCTCTGCGCGGTGTACAGCTCGGCGTACTTCCCCTGGTTGCGGCTGAGTTCGTCGTGGGTGCCCAGCTCGGCCACCCGCCCCTGGTCGAGCACCACGATGAGGTCCGCCGCCCGGACCGTGGAGAACCGGTGCGAGACGAGCAGGGTGATGCCGCCGTCGCTGGTGTCGGCCGGGCGGGCGGGGCCGGTGAACCGCTCGTAGAGTTCGTGCTCCACCTGCGGATCCAGCGCGGCGGTCGGCTCGTCCAGCACCGCCAGCAGCGGCTTGCGGCGCATCAGTGCCCGGCTCAGCGCCAGCCGCTGCCACTGGCCGTGCGAGAGTTCGGCACCCCCGAACGTCCGGCCGAGCATCGAGTCGAGTCCCTGCGGCAGCCGCTCCGTCACCTGCCGCGCCTGTGCCGCGTCCACCGCCACGCGTACCGCCTCGGTGTCGTCGACCTGCGACACGCTGCCGACCCCGACGGCGTGCCGGGCCCGGCCCTCCAGCTTGAAGAAGTCCTGGAAGGCGGCGGTCGTCCGGGCCCGCCAGTCGGCCAGCCTGAGCTGTCGCAGCGGTACGCCGTCGACCAGGATCTCGCCCTGCGCCGGTTCGTACATTCCGGTGAGCAGCTTGACCAGGGTGGTCTTTCCCGCGCCGTTGATGCCGACCACCGCCACCGTGGCGCCGGCCGGCAGGTGCAGGTCCACCCCGCGCAGCACGGGCTGGTCGGTGCCGGGGTAGCCGAAGGTCACCCCGCGCAGCCGGATGCCGTCGGTCAGCCGGGCCGGCACCGGTCTCGTACCGCCGTGCGCCTGCCGCTCGGTGTGCGTCTCCAGCCACCGGAAGTGGCGGACGGTGTGCCGCCCCTCGGCGAGTTGGGCGAGCCCGTTCACCGTGCCGGTGAGCTGCGTCCGCAGGTACGCCGAGAGGCTGGCCACCATCAGCAGGTCGCCCGGGGTTCCCCGGCCCTGGCTCACCTCGTGCGCGACGAAGGCGAGGGCGGCCAGATAACCGGCGGCGAAGCAGGTCCAGCCGGCGACCTGCCAGAGCGACGCGGCGCGCAGTGCGCGTACGAGTTGCCGGGTCGCGCGCTCCCAGTATTCGGCCGCGCGGCCGTCCACGTACCGGTCGCTGCCGCTGATCCGAAGCTCCTTGGCCGCCTCCGCCGAGGTGGCCAGCCGGTGTAGCCGCAGCTCCCGGCGCTCGGCCCCGGCGCTGGAGTCCCGGGCACGGGCGAGCAGCGCCGACGCCCGGCGGGAGAAGTACAGCGGCGGAGCGGCCAGCAGCACCAGCGCGGCGAGCGCCGGGTGCACGTCGGCCAGCAGCCAGGCGCTCAGTCCCAGACTCAGCAGCGACGAGGCGGCACTGACCGCCCCCCAGCAGGCGCCCGCGAGGGTCTCGGTGCTCGACCGGATCTGGCTCAGCCGGTCCAGGAACTCCGTGCGTTCCAGATGTTCCAGCGTCGGGGCATCGGCGGTCATCGTGTGCAGCCGCTGGCAGAGTTCGAGGTCGACCCGCTCGGTCAGGTCGACCTGTAGGTTGTTCTGCACCCGCTGGGCCGAGGCGATCATGGCGTAGGCGAGGGCGCCGATCGAGGCGGCCAGCAGGATCCCGTGCCCTCCGCCGAGCCCGGCGGAGTCGGACAGGTTGCGCACGGCCAGGCCGGTGGCGGCCACCGCCATGGCGTTCAGGAACGCCAGCACCAGGACGGTGGTGGTGGCCTTCGCGTCCGCCCGGTGGGCGATGCGCAGCATGGCGAGTACCACGCTGGCCCCGGCCCTCACGCCGATGCTCCTTCCGGGCGGGCCGGCGCCGTGGCCCTGGCCGCACCGACTGCCGTCGACCCGTCGCCGAACCGGTCCGCCTGGAGCCGGTACAGCCTCGCGTAGTGGCCGTCCAGGTCCATCAGCTCGCCGTGGTCGCCCGCTTCGGTGACCCGGCCACCGGTCAGCAGCACGATCCGGTCGGCGTTGCGTACGGTCGACAGCCGGTGCGAGATCACCACCACGCTCACGTCCGGGACGGCGGCGATCACCTGCTGGTGGAAGCCCATCTCCGCCCGGACGTCCAGATGGGCGGTGGGTTCGTCGAGGATGAGCAGTCGGCGACCGTGGGCCACCGCGAACATCGCCCGGGCGATGGCGATCTTCTGCCACTGCCCGCCGGAGACGTCGACACCACCCCGGTGTTCCCGGCTGAGCAGGGTGTCCAGCCCGTGCGGAAGCCGCTCGACGAGGTCACCGGCACCCGCCGCCTCGACCGCGGCCATGATGCTCCCGTCGGTCGCCTCGGCCTCCGGCGCACCCAGGGCGATGTTCTCCCGGACGGTGAGCGGATAGTGCACGAAGTCCTGGAAGACCGCGGAGATGCGGCGTCGCCAGGACGTGACGTCGAGCTGGGCCAGGTCGGTGCCGTCGACCCGTACCCGCCCCTCGGTCGGCTGTTGCAGCCCGGCGAGCACCTTCAGCATGGTGGTCTTCCCGGCGCCGTTCCGGCCGACGACGGCCAGCACCTCGCCGGGCCGGATCTCCAGGTCCAGGCCGTCGAGCACCCTGCGGTCGGTGCCCGGGTAGCAGAACCCGACCCCCTCGAAGCTGATGTGCGGGGCCGACTCGGGGGCCGGCCGCTCCCCGGGCTCCTGCTCTGCGGTCGCCCGCCCTGCGGTGGCCAGTTCGTGTGAGCGCAGCCGCTCGAACGCCTGCAACGCGCCGGTGGCGTACTCGATGTCGAACGCCTCGTGTCCCATCACCCCGGCAGCGAAGACCCCCCAGGCGGCGAGGACCATCGTCACCAGGCCACCGGCCGTCAGCTCGCCGCCCGCCAGGGCCGTACCC
Source organism: Plantactinospora endophytica (assembly GCF_016862915.1). Taxonomy (GTDB): domain Bacteria; phylum Actinomycetota; class Actinomycetes; order Mycobacteriales; family Micromonosporaceae; genus Plantactinospora; species Plantactinospora endophytica. Next base: position 371,493 of record NZ_BONW01000013.1, read on the forward strand.
GGGACGTACAGCGCCGCGAAGCCCGCTCCTCCGGCGAGGGCGAACGTGCTCCACTGCCGGCGCAGGATGCCCCGCCGCTCGCGCCAGATCTCGCCGAGCCACTCCTCGGCCTGTGCCCGGTGCCGGGTGTTCAGCCAGCCGCCGAAACCGAACAGCCGTACCTCCTTGGCGGCGGCGGAGCCGGTGAGCGTGTCCGACCAGTACGCCATCCGGCTGCGGTCGCCGGCCCGCGCGTCCCAGATGGTGCCGAGCCGTACCCACTGCCGCCGGATGACGGCCCGCATCAGGAGGGTGAGGGTCAGCAGTACCACCCCCAGCCAGGGCTCGTACCAGGCCAGCACCCCGGCACAGCCGACCGCCCCGGCCAGCCGCCCCAGCAGGACGAGTTGACCGACGGCGCCGGTCCCCGGGGTACGGGTACGCCAGCCGCCGAGCTCCGACACCCGGGCCACGTCCGTGCCGTACTCGCCGTCGTCGAGGTGGGAGATGCCCCTCGGTTCGGACACCCGGCGACGCAGGTCCGAGCGGAGTCGGCCGTCGATCCTGCGGGCGGCGAGTACGTCCAGCGGCTCGCGGCAGAGTTCCGTGCACTGCCCCGTCAGCACCACGACCGCGACCAGGGCCAGGTGGGGCAGCATCTCGCCGACCGACCCCGCCTGTAGGGCGCGGGTGAGCAGCCACCCGATGGCCAGGGCGGTGGCGGCCGGGGCCAGGGCGGAGACCAGGTGTGCCAGCAGCAGCCCGGTCAGTGTCCCGCGCCCCGTACCGCTGAGCAGCCTCAGCAACTCGAGCCGTTGCCGCCCCACCGTTCGCCATCGGGTCATCCGCCGTCATCCCTCCAGAGCCAGTGCGCAGCGGTCGGCCACCTGGCGCACGGTGGTGTCCGTTCCGTCGGCCAGCCGGTACAACTGCTCGTGGAACCATCCGGCGAGCGCACGCAGCCGGGGCGCGGGCAACAGTTCGGGGTCGACGCGGAGCACGACCGGCATCTCGGCGCCCGGCCGGATCTTGATGTCGAAGCGGGGTCCGATCTGGCGGCTCGGCCGGCTCTGCACGATCCGGGGCGGCGGGTGACCGGCCAGCTCGGCGGCGGGCCGGGCCACGATGTCGGTCGGCATGAAGTTGAAGAAGTGGTCGAAGCCGAGATCGATCTCCCGCTCCCGACGCACCAGGTCGGTGACCGCGTCGAAGTCATAGGAGCCCATCCGGTACGCCCGCAGCGCCGATGCCTGCAGCCGGGCGGCGAGGTCGGCGTACTCCGCCCGGGGCGGGCCGAGGTCGACCGGGAGCGGGACGTACTGGTTCATGGAGCTGACGATGGACTTCCAGCGCGGGTGGGAGCGGTTGCCGGACTGCAACGTCAGCACCGGCTGCCGGGTGCAGGTGACGGCGGCGCACGCCACCGCGCTCAGCGAGAGCAGCAGGCTCTGCGGCGACGCCCCGGTACGCGCCGAGAGGAGTTCCAGTGCCGCCCGCGCGCCTGCCGAGTACAGGACGGCTTCGATCCGGCCCGGAACGTCCCCGTCGGACCGGGGGACCGGGAACTGCTTCTCCGGCAGGGTGCGCAGGAGTTCCTGCCAGTGCCGCAGCACCGTCGTCCGGTGGAGGTGCCGGGCCTGCGACCACTGCTCGGCGGCGAGGTCGGCCGGGGCGGGCGGAGTCTCGGCCAGCCATCGCCCACCCGTCGGGCTCGCCGACCCCAGCAGCGCCGACAGTTCGGCCGCCAGCCGGATCAGCCCGTACCCGTCGGAGACGATGTGGTCCACGACGATCACGACGGTACGCGGCCGTCCGTCCCGGGTGACCACCGCGAACCGGCAGCCGAACTCGCTCTCCCGGGCGATCCGCTCCTCGGCCAGCCGGGCCGCGACCGTGGTCGCGTCGTCGTGCTCGACCACCTCGACGGCGACCGTCTCCGGCGCGGGCCGGACGTGCTGACGCGGCCCCGCCGGAGAGTCGACGAACAGCGTACGCAGCGACTCGTGCCGGCGGCACAGCGTGCCGACCGCCCGGACGGCCTGGTCCGTGGTGGTACCGGCCGGCACCGGAACGCACTCCCGCAGGTACGTCTCCGACCAGCGCTCCAGCGGATAGCTCTCCATCACCCGCCACACGGACAGTTGACCGAAGGTCAGCGGAGCCGGCGTACGGTCGCCGGTCATGTCTCCGCCCCGTCGCGCAGCCGTCCGACCACGGCCCACAGCGCGGCGGGGGTGGCGAAGGTCTCGGCGTGCAGATCCTCGTCCGGGAACTGGACGGCGAACGCCTCCTCCACCTCGACGAGCAGCCCCACGGTGGCCAGGGAGTCCAGGCCCAGCGCGGGTAGGGACGACTCGGCGGTGAGCGGCGCGCCCTCCCCGAGCAGCGGCAGGTGCTGCCGGACCGCCTTCTCGAAGTCATCCGGCCAGTTGGCACTGGTCATCGCGTTTCTCCTGTTCGGGCCGTGGGCGGCGAGGTCACGCCAGGTGTCCGGAGCGGTCCAGAGGTCACGCCAGTTGTACGGATCGGTCCATGAGGGTCAGCGCTCCCGTGGCGGTCAGCAGGCGGTCGTTCGAGTAGTTCAGGGCGGCCGACCGCAGATCGCGGAAGTGGCGCTCCAGGGGCACGGAAGACCGGCGCCGGTATCCCACGGACAGGCCGGCGAGCTGGACCATCCGGTCGACACTGCGGAAGGTCAGTTCCGCGGCGGTGACCTTCAGGGTGTTCAGATGGATCTGCGTCGCCGTACCGGCCAGGCTCGATCCGGCGGCGCGGAGCTGGCCGACCTCGTCCGTCACGCGGTGCAGGTAGCCGCCGACCAGTTCCAGGTCCATCCGGATCCGGGCGAGCCGCTCGGCCACCAGTTCGGAGCGGACGTCGATGCTCCGGGGTCGTTCGGGGGAGCGGAGCAGTCCGACGAGCCCGCCGAGTGCGCTCCGGGCGGCACCGAGCCAGCAGGCGGCCCAGGCCAGGTGCCCGACCGGCGCCATGCTCTCCAGGGCCACCGTACGGAATCCGCCGTCCTCGCCCACCACCTGCGACCGGGGCACCACACCGGTGAGCTTGAGCCCGAGGCTGTGCGTGCCGCGCATGCCCAGCGTGTCCCAGTCCTGACGTTCGACGACGTCCAACTGCTCGCGGTCGGCGTAGACCAGCGAGATCTCGCTCTCCGGGGCGTCCGGCGAACTGCGCATCGTGATCAGGAAGCCCTCGGCGTGCGTCCCGCCGGTGACGATGGGTGCCTCGCGGAGCACCTGGAGCCCCTCCGTCGTACCGCTGAGCGGGGAGGCGTTGGAGAGCAGATGACCGCTGGTGCCCGGACCGGTGGTGATCGACGCCAGGTACAGCTCGCCACGGGCGACCCGGGGCAGCAGCCGGTCACGCAGCGCCGGAGCGGCGAACCGGACCAGCGCGTCGGTCTGCTGGCAGTGCATCGCCCAGATCATCGCCGTGGAGGTGCAGCCGTCGGCCAGGAGCTGCGCGATCTCCACCAGGTCCGCCAGATCTCCGCCGAGGCCGCCGTGCTCCTGCGGTACCAGCAGCCCCATCAGGCCGCTGCGCCGCAACTCGGCCATCCCCGGTTCGCTGACCCGTGCCTCCTCGTCGGCCGCGTCGGCATGCTGCCGCAGCACCGTACGCACCCGGGCCGCTGCCTCGAGCACCTCGCTTCGCCGGGACGACTCCATCACTCCCCCATGTGGTCGGAACTGTCCGAGGCAGGCGCGACGGACGGGACGACAGGATCGCGGCGCAGCGTCAGCCGGGACGCGTCGCACGGCGTACCGTCCCGGAGTACCACCTCGGCGGCGGCCGGCCGGCCGAGGAAGCCGACGAGGCTCGCGGTCAGGCCGTACGCACCGACGTTGGGGATCTCGACCAGATCCCCGGGGCGGGCGCCCGCCAGCATCTGGTCGGCGGCGAGCCGGTCGGCGGGGGTGCAGAGCGGTCCCACGACCGTGGCCGCCCCCTGGCACACCTGTGCCGCAACGGTCTCCTCGTCCGGACCGGTTGGGCCGGCACCGCGTTCCGCGAACTGCCGGACCGCCGCCTTGAGCGGCAGCAGGCGTCCCAGTCCGGACAGTCCGCCCAGCTGGTTGATACCGCCGTCCAGCACCACGAAGGTGCGGTCCCCGCTGCGCTTGACGTCCTCGACGGTGCACAACAGCCGGCCGCACCGGCCCGCCAGAAACCGTCCGGACTCGAAGGCGATCTCCGGTCGTCCCGACCGCCAGCCGGGCAGGTGCGTGTCCAGCGCGGCTTCGAGGACCGGGCGCAGCGAGGAGTAGTCCGGGGACGGCCCGGCGGCGGCGTACGGCGCGGCGAACCCGCCGCCCAGGTCCACCACCCGCAGCTCGATGCCCAGCTCCGCCCGCAGCCGGGCCGCCTCTTCGATGCTCGCGACCATCTCGTCGGCGACCGCCTGCCAGGCTTCCGCGTTGCTCAGCGGGAAGAAGTGCAGGCCGACGATCCGGGCTCCGGGCAGCGGTGCGTACGCGGCCGGAGCGCGCCGCAGCTCGGCCAGGTCCACGCCGAACTGCGTGGCGGCACCCGTCATCCGCAGTCCACTGCCGCCGTGGCTGCGCTGCGAGTTGACGCGCAGCAGACAGTGCGCGGTGGTGCCGAGCGCCGATGCCTCCCGGTCGACCTTCCGGTAGTCGGCGGCAGACTCCACCGAGAACCTGCGCACCCCTGCGGCGAGGGCGGCGGAGATCTCCTGCCGGCTCTTGCCGGGTCCGGTGTAGAGGCACCGGTCGCCGGGAATCCCCGCCTGGAGGGCCGCCTCCAGCTCACCGGTCGAGCTGATCTCGGCCCGGCATCCCTCGGCATGGAGCGCGCCGGTGAGCACCGGGTGCGGATTGGCCTTGAGCGAGTAGTACAACGCGCTGGGCTCGGGCAGGCAACGGCGGAGTTCGGTGACGGCCTCCTCCGCCGCCCGGAGCTCGTAGACGTAGAGCGGGCTGCCGTAGCGGGCGACGAGCGTCGCCGCCGTGGACCAGCCAAGCTGCGCGGTGCGTACCTCGTCCGGTGTCGTGGTGCCGCTCATGTCTCGCTCTCCTGCGTCATCCGTTCGAGCCGGAGCCGGTCGACCTTGCCGTTGCGGGTCAGCGGAAGGGCCGGCAGGACCCGGCAGCGGGGCGGCGTCTTGGCCGGCCCGAGCAGCTCCCGCAGGTGCCGCAACACGTCCTCGCCGGTGGTCTCGCCCGCCACCCAGACCGTCGCCTCGCGGCCCACGGCGGGCGGAACCACCGCCACCGTGCGTACCCCGGGCAGCGCGGCGGCGGCGGACTCCACCTCGGTGGTGGAGATCCGGATGCCGCGTAACTTGAAGATGTGGTCCCGACGGCCCTCGAAGTACAGGTGCCCGTCAGCGTCCAGCCGGCCGAAATCACCGGTGTGCAGGACCCGTTCGCCGGTGCCGGCGTCCCGGCGGTACCGCTCGGCGGTGAGCTCGGGCGCGTTCCAGTAGCCCTCCATCAGATGCGGACCGGAGACACAGATCTCCCCGATCTCCCCCGGCGGAAGCTGGTCGCCCGTGGGCCCGAGGATCCGTACCCGGGTTCCGGGCAGCGCCCGACCCACCGAACCGGGCCGTGTCAGATAGGCGTCCGTCTCCGACACCGTGATCCGTTTGCACTCAGTGGTGCCGAACATCATCTGTACGCCCGATCCCGGGAACCGGGCGCGCAGTGCGTCGGCCGTGGCGGGCGGTAGCTGCTCGCCCGTGTTGGTGAACAGCCTCACCCGCACCTCCTGGGCGGCGACGGACTGCCGGGCACCGAGGGCGAGCAGCATGGTGGCCAGCGACGGCACCAGCGGCACCACCGTGGCGCCGTGCCGCGCCAACTGTCCGATCAGGTTGGTGTGCTGCCCGGCGTCGGCCAGCACCAGCGTGCAGCCGGCGAGGGTGGAGAGGAAGACCTGGTAGAGGCCGTAGTCAAAGGAGAGTGGAAGGCGACAGAAGACCACGTCCTCCGGCCGGTAGCGGACCCGGTCGGCGATCGCGCCGGCGGCGAAGCAGATCTGCGCATGGGTGCACGCCACCGCCTTCGGCTGGGCGGTACTGCCCGACGTGTAGAGCAGCAGCGCCAGATCGTCCGGAGCGGGTCCGGGCGGCGTGCCGGCACCGAGGACCGCCGGGCGCTCCGACACCGCCGCCAGCCCGGCGGCGAGACCATCGAGGGTGGCGCCCGGAACCGCGTACCGGGCCGACTGGTCCGGGTCGGCGCCGATCAGGAGGGCAGGCGCGGTGTCCGAGACCAGATAGTCGAGCTGGTGCGGGGTCAGCTCGGGGCTGTACGGCACGGCGACGGCGCCGAGCCGCAGACAGCCGTACAGCGCCGCGACCATGAGACCTCGTCCGGTGGCCCGGATGACGATCCGGTCGCCGGGGCCGACGCCCTGTTCGGCGAACCAGGTACGAGCCGCCCAGGACAGCCGGTCCAACTCCGCGTACGTCAGCGCACCGTCCCGGTCGCGTACGGCGGTCGCCTCGGCGCGGGCGAGGACGGCGCGATCGAGCATCGCCGGGACCAGCTTGACCCGTTCCGCCTCCTGCGGCAGGACAGCGTTCATGACACGACCTCCAGCGTCCGTGCTCCGGCCCGATCGTCAGCTCGCGGCACCGGCTGACAACTCGCGTCACCCACGTCTGGGGATCCTCCGGCGCGCCGTGCGCCACGGAGCACGCCCGACCACGGCGACGTGGTGGTTGCTGCTGGTGTTCGCCCAGCTACGGGCCACGGCGCCGACGCGCCGCACGGCCACCTGCTCGACGGGCACAACGCCTGCGCGTTCCCGTTCCTCGAGGCATCCGGGTAATTCCGCCTTCGAGCCGAGCCCTTGCCGAGCCCCCGGCACAAGGGTCGAGCCTCCCATTGCAAACCGTCCCGTCGTGAGACGCCATAGACGACCGCACGGGGAAATCACCATCGCCCATCGATCCCCGTCGGCGCGCTGAATGTAACAGCCGAACCGCGCACATCGTCAAGGTCCACACGAGTCTCGATCCACGCGTGCATTCCGATCATCGGTTTCTGGGGTATGCTCGCGGATGTTCCCGGCCCGGACCGCGGCGATCGCCGGTGACTGTCCGATATGGAGTCCGCGATGTCGTGGACGGCCGTCCACGGCGTCGTGGTCGATCCCGGGCGACGTGACTGCTCCGCCGCCGGTGCGGGTGGGCCGCATCGGCAGGCCAGCCGGACTGTCGGGACGGACCCGGTAGGCCCGATCAGAATCGGCCCGACGAACGTTGCGGATATCCGCAACGGGCTATGCGACGATTCCGGTCGAGCTATACTCCGCAGAACCCGGCCGTCTACAGCGGACCGACGAATAATCCGGCGTACGGGCACTCCGGTTCGATTGGGTTTGATCTATAGTTCGATGGGTGCAGGGTCGTTCCGGTCCCGAGCCGGAGTCGTGGGACGCTGCGGCGTTGGGTGGGCGTCTGGTGCCGGCGCGCAGTGTGTGTGCGTTGCCGGCCGAGCATCGTGAGGTGTTGTTCCCGGACAGGATGTTCCCGTCCATGCGTGGCCGGCCCCTGCTGTCGGCTTCGGCGATCGTGTCGGTGCTGGCATTGCGGAGATCGCAGGGCCTCGCCGACGGTGAGGCGGTCCAGACGGTGCGAGGCGACCTGGGGTGGAGGGCCTGCGGGCTGCCGATCGACTGTGCCGGTCGGCATGGCGCCGTGATCCGTCCGGGCCTGCTCGGTCGGGACACCGAGACAGTTGTCGTCCACGGCTCCGAGGTTCACCCTGACACCGCTCGGGACGACGGCGAGTCCCGCGTCCTCCTCGAACGGACCGGTCACGCCACCATCGTGGGGCCCGCGCCGCCCTGCCCGCCCACATCCGGCGGGGTCATCCTCGACAACGTCACCGTCCTCACCGTCGAACCGCCGGGATCGGCGGATGGTCGGAGGTTCCGTCGGCCGGGTCGCCGACCGGACGGGATGATGTCGCGCGCGGCGCTACGGTGGCGCCACCGCGAGCGCCTGGTAGCCGCCCGGTCGCCTCGCCGGCCCCGACCTGTGCCACCCGCGCATTGTCGGCCCCACCCGGCGGTCCACCGACCGCGCCCCGGCCTGGACCACCTGGGCTGCCCGGACTGGCTCTTCCCGGCACCCCGTATTCCTCCCTAGGCTGGCCATTCGACGGGGGAGGCGGGACGACAGTCCGGCCACGCACAGTGCACTACCGCCGCCAGGCGGTCCAATGAAACACCTTCCCCGTCGCCTCCGACCCCTGCCCTCCTGGAAACGGGATTGTCCAGGCGGTCTCCCTGGGGAAAGCCCGAAGTCCGGCCCGAGTATCGGACGGCCGGGCCGGTTGCGGATCCGGCATTCCGTCGGTCCGTCGGCGGCGCATTTATCTGTGACCGACTGTCGGGCGATGCCCCATTTTGCTGGCGATTTCGGCCGGTGGCCAAGAGTCGGGGTAGTGGTTGCCCGATAATGGTCTACATCGCATTCTGATGACGCAGGGGACGCGCGGAGAGCTCTTGCCACGAATACATCTCTTGTGATGAGATTGCGGTTGCCTGATGGAGGCCATAATCGTCCAAAGCCGCACCGGTGCGGCGGATGACGGCTGACCAGAGCGAGCTGACGTACACGGGGAAGGTGAGACGGTGGACGGTACCTTTCGTAAGCTGCTTGGTGGTCCAGGTTACCTGCGGGTGATGGGTGCACACGACGGGCTCACGGCGGCACTCGCCGAGAACGCCGGATTCGATGCGGTATGGGCCGGTGGCCTTGGCATATCGTCGTCGTTCCGGGTGGCCGACGCCGGTCTGCTCACGATGACCGAGTTCCTCAACGCGGCCGTCCAGATGCGCGCCGCGTGCAGGTTTCCCGTCATCGCCGATGTGGACGCCGGATTCGGCGACATCAACGTCGTCCGTCGGATGGTGCAGCTTTACGAGGCGGCGCGGATCGACGCGATCTGCATCGAGGACAAACAGTACCCAAAGCGCAACAGCTTCCGTGACGGCCACCTGATGGAAGCTCCGGGCGCGTTCGCCCAGAAGATCGCGGTCGCGAAGGCCGCCCAACGCGGCCCCGATTTCGTGGTCATCGCACGGCTCGAGTCCCTGATCGCCGGTGCCGGCATGGACGACGCGCTGTCCCGGGCCGAGCTCTACCACGACGCGGGCGCCGACGCGGTGCTGATCCACAGCCGGGCCTCGCACGCCGGTGAGATCCGTGAGTTCTGCGACCGCTGGCAGCGGACCGGTCGGGACGTGCCCGTGTTGTGCGTACCCACCACATATGCGAACGTGACCGCCCGCGAGCTGGGCGAGATGGGCATCAGCGCCATCATCTATGCCAACCAGGCGATCCGGGCTTCGACCAAGGCGGTCTCCGAGACGTTGGCGTCGATCGCCAAGCACGACTCGAGTTCCGAGGTCGAGTCCTCGCTGGCCACCCTGGGCGAGATGTTCCAGCTGATCGGCATGAACGACGTGCTGGGCGATGCTCCCTGGCAGGGCGTGCCGGAGCCAGCCAACGAGCGCTGAGCGACGGCCAGCGAGGCGGCGGTCCTCGACCCCCGACTTAAGAGGGTCTGTGCGCGGGACCTGGGGTGGGGACACCACCAGAGGTCGCGGCCGGCCCGAATCCGGTGCAACCGACGTCGCGGTCGGCCGAGATGACGTCTCCGTCCGCCGTCCTGCCCCAGGCTGCGGCGGCCGGAGATCCTCGCACCGGATGTGGCTACCGGGGTTCCCGCGACCGGCTACCACCCGAGTCGTCGGGGCCGACCGTTGGGCCGCTGGCCCGGCTGCGCTTCATCCTTGTCCGACTGGACGACGAAGGCGTTGACCGATCGTCCCGAGCACGCGGAGCCGCCGTACGCCCGCTGTGGGCGCGGAGCGAGGACGGGACCGGCCGGATCCGCCTCGCCCGCCGAGGCATGACCTGGTCCGCCGCTGTTCGCGACGATCGACACCGCATCCGTACGAAAGGACACATCCGTGCCGACCACCCCTGCCACCGTTGCCGCGACCGACCGCCACGCCGACGTACCGGTCATGATCCTCACCGGTCCGCCCGGCGCGGGTAAGTCCACCGCGATGAGGGCGTTCCGGCGTCGCTTTCCCGGACTCATCCATTTCGGAGTGCGGGTCTTCTTCGAGCGGCAGATCGAACAGGGCACGCCCCTCGGGCTGCGGGCCAAGAAATTCCACGACACGAAGGTCTGGCATCCGGACGAACTCATCTTCGACGGCATCGCCAGTTGGCTGGACGAGGGCCTGCCGGCCGCCACCCGGGTCGTCCTGGAAGGCTTCCCGCGCAACAGGTCGCAGGCCCGCGCCCTGGACGGCGTGCTCGGCGATCGTGGCCTGCGGGTGGACCGGCTCGTCTACCTGAACGTCCCCGACGAGGTCGCCGCGGCCAGGGTGATGACGCGCGAGGTGTGCACGAGCTGCGAGACCATCGTGGCCGACGCGATTCCCGTGCCCGGTACGGCCTGCGTCCGGTGCGGCCGGCAACTCGTCCGGCGCCCGGACGACGATCAGCAGACCTTCCGCAGGCGTCTGGCGCGGCAACGTCAGGGTGCCGTGGAACTGCTGGACCACTACGAGGCGCTCGGGGTCGTCGTCCGGATCGACGGGACCAGTCCGCCGGCCCAGGTGGCGGCAGCCCTGGAGGTGGCCGCACCCGCAGCACAGATCGCAGCACGGCGCATCCAGCAACCGGCGACCCGAGGCGCCTGAGAGTACGCAGCCCGGTGTCTCGCCGTCACGCCGCTGGAGCTGCCGCACCGGACACCGCGAGTCTGCTCACCGTCCCGCCTCGGCCACTACTTCGACTCCGCTCTTCGATCCTTCGGAGACCGCTTTGACCGCAACCGACGACGCGGGCCAGCCCGCGTTCCTCCAAGACGAATTCCGCGAGGTGATGGCGCACGTCTGCACGCCGGTCTCGGTCGTCACCGCCGTGTCCGGCGGCCTGCCGCACGGTACGACCGTGAGCGCCTTCGCCTCGCTCTCCATGAACCCGCCGATGGTCCTGGTCTCGCTGGGCCGGCATTCCGACCTGCTGGCCGTCGTCCGTGCCACCCGTTGCTTCGGCGTCAACGTGCTCGCCAGCGAGCAGTCCGCCCTCGCGCTCAACTTCGCCCGCAAGGGCGGGACCGGCAAGTTCGCCGGTGTGCCCTGGCAGTCCGACGGTGGTGTGCCGCGCATTCCAGGCGCGGCCGGCTTCCTGGCCTGCCGGGTCAGTCAGCTCGTCGAAGGTGGTGACCACGTCGTGCTGCTCGGTGAGGTTCTGTCCGCACGCCCGACCCGGGCCCGGCCGCTGACCTACCACAACCGCGCCTTCGGCACCCACCTTCCGCACCAGGTCCACGCCGCATGACGCGGCCCGGGCTGCGTACCGTCATCGGCACCGGCCCGGATCCGTGGTGATCGGACGCGGTCGACGCCGTTGCAGAACAGGAGAGGAATCGTCATGACGGCCATCCAGGACACCGGTCGACGAATGTCCGGCGCCGCCGACGGCCCGGCGCCGCTCGGCGTACGGTCGCTGCCCGCACACGTCGGAGCGGGCAGCGCACACATCGACATCGCCCGGACGGGGCCGCAACAGCGGGTGGCCGGGATGCCAGTGGCGTGGAGACCGTCCATCGGCAAGCCTTCGGTGAACTTTTTTCAACCTCCCCTTGCGGTCCGCCGGACAGCAGGGTCGGACGCGGTGCGTGAGCGCCGCGCGGTTCAGGTTGAAAAAGGTTCAGTGGTGGTGACCGACTGATGCCTGGCTTCCCGCACGGCAGGCCCCTGCATTTCAACCTGTTCAACAACGGCAGCGGCCACCACGAGGCGTCGTGGCGGCTTCCCGGCAGCTACCCGCTGGCCAACCTCGACATCGAGTACCACGAGCGGCTCGCCCAGCTCGCCGAGTCCGTGATGTTCGACTCCGTGTTCCTCGCCGACCATGTCGCGCTGGAGGGGGCGGCCCGCCGGCCCGCCGGGCGGATCGACCCGCTCACGGTGCTGACGGCGGTGGCCCGGGCGACGACCAGGATCGGACTGATCGCCACCGCCTCGACCAGCTACAACGACCCGTTCAATCTCGCCCGCCGGTTCGCTGCGCTGGATCTGCTCAGCGGCGGCCGGGCCGGCTGGAACATCGTCACCACCCCGGGCGACGCCTCCGCCCGCAACTTCGGCCTCGACTCCCAGGCGTCCCACTTCGAGCGGTACCAGCGGGCGGACGAGTTCGTCTCCGTCGCCGAGAAGCTCTGGGACAGTTGGGAAGACGACGCGATCGTCGCCGACCGGGAAGCCGGTGTGTGGGCCGACGAATCGAAGATCCACACGATCGACCATCGCGGGCGGTTCTTCTCGGTACGCGGCCCGCTGAACACCCCCCGCTCCCCACAGGGCCACCCGGTCCTGGTGCAGGCCGGATCGTCCGAGGACGGCAGGGACTTCGCCGCACGGCACGCCGAGGCGGTCTTCACCGCCCAGCACACCCTCGCCGACGGGCAGGCGTTCTACGCCGACCTGAAGCGCCGGGTCAAGCTCGCCGGGCGGGACCCCGACGGCGTGAAGATCCTGCCCGGGATCGTCCCGGTGATCGGCTCGACCGAGGCCGAGGCGCTGGAGCTGAATGCCGAACTGGACCGGCTGGTCCTGGCCGAGTCGGGTCGTGACCGGCTGGCCCGGCAGCTCGGCCTCACCCCGGCGCAACTGCCGCTGGACAAGCCGCTCCCCGACGACCTGCCCAGCGAGGAGGAGATCGAGGGCGACAAGAGCCGGTTCACGCTGATCGTCGAACTGGCTCGCCGGGAGAAGCTGACCGTGCGGGAGCTGGTCGGGCGGCTCGGCAGCGGCCGGGGACACCGCACCTTCGCGGGTACTCCGGAGCAGGTCGTGGAGGTGATCGAGCAGTGGGCGCGGGAAGGCGCGGCGGACGGGTTCAACATCATGCCGGCGACGCTGCCGTCCGGGTTCGAGCTGTTCGTCGAGCATGTGGTGCCGATACTGCGTACGCGTGGACTGATCCGGTCGGAGTACCAGGGCACCACCCTGCGGGAGCACTACGGCCTGCCCCGGCCGCCGAGCCGGTACGCGCCCCGCGCCGCGTCGGCGGACGCCGCACCCGCCGGAGTCGCCGCGCGCGGTTCAGAATGAGCGGGGCGGTCGGTCCCGTCCGATCCGGTTCGCTGTCAGGTCACGTGGATTCTGGCCAGCCTGTCGGCACAGCGGCTGTGCCGAGGCGGGTCGACGGCGGAACGGGGCGGGAGATGGCCAGCGGCACTCGTGGTGAACTTCTCGACCGGCTGGCCGGGGCGATCGGGTCCGCCACGGCCGCGTACCCGCTCCGGGTCGCCGTCGACGGCCCGCCCGCCGCCGGCAAGACCATGCTGGCCGACGAACTCGCCGTGGTCCTGCGCGCCCGGGGCCGCGAGGTCATCCGCGCGTCGATCGACAACTTCATGTTGCCCCGGGTGGTGCGCTACCGGCGTGGCAGGAGCTCGCCCGATGCCTGCTACCGGGACTCCTTCGACTACGGCGCGCTGCGTAGGGTCCTGCTCGATCCGCTGGGGCCGGGCGGCGACCGGCGGTACCGGCCCGCGGTGTACGACTGGCATGCCGACACCGCGCTGTCCGAGCCGCCGGCTACGGCATCGGTGCACGCGGTGCTGCTGGTCGACGGGGTGTTCCTCCAGCGCCCGGAACTGGTCGACCTGTGGGACCTCCGCATTTTCGTGTCGGCCTCGTCCGAGCGGTTGGTGGAGCGGGCCCGAATCCGGGACCTGGCGCGGCTCGACTCCGTCGCCGAGGTCGAGCGGCGCTTCCGGCTCCGCTACCTTCCGGCCCAGGAGTTGTACTTCGCCGAGTCCCGCCCGGCCGAACGTGCCGACATCGTCGTGCACAACGACGAGGTCCAGCGACCCGGCTGGGAGTTCCGACTCTACGGACGCGCGAGCTGTAGCTCGTGATTCCCGAGCGCCCCTGCCCACCGCTGCCGGTACCGGCGCTGGAACGGGCTCAGCCGGCGTCCCTGCGCACCGCGGTCACGGCTACGGTGGCGTAGGGCAGGCTGAAGCTGCCGCCCATCCGGTCGATGACGGCACCGACCGCGTCCAGCACCCCGGCCAGCTCGTCCGGCGAGAGCTTGGCGAGCGCACCCTGGGTGGGGAGCAGCTCCAGCCACTCGTCCCGCGAGTACGTCCGCTCCCAGTCGAACCGCCACTGCTCGGGCTCGGTGAAGCTGCCTGTCTGCCGGATCCCGTCGGCGATCCGGTCGAACAGCGGCTGGTAGAGGTCGAACGGCGACCTCCGCTGGCCGGCGAGGTCGAACAGCGAGTCGGGCGCCACCCGCCGGTAGGCATCGGCGGAGCGGCTGCCCCAGGCGGGCAGCGACATCCCGGCGGCATCGGCCAACTCGGGCGGGGTGAGGGACGCGTGGTGGAACGGCGCGAGCAGGCCGCCCGGGCGCAACGCCTCGGCGGCCCTGGTCGCCCCGGCCAGCGGGTCCACCCAGTGCCAGGCCGTTCCGGCGACGACCCCGTCGAACGTCCGGCCCGCCGCCGCCCAGGTCTCGAACGTACCGACCTCGACCGGGACGCCGGTGCTGCGGGCGTACTCCGCCATCCGCGCGTCGGGATCGACGCCGAGCACCGTGCACCCGGCTGCCTGGAACTGTCGGGCCTCGATGCCGCTGCCGCATCCGACGTCCAGGATGTCGCGGCCGGGTAGGGTACCGGCGATTCGCGTGATCAGGGCCTCCGGATATGTGGGCCTGGACCGGTCGTAGAGAGCCGCGCCTCCGCCGAAATAAGCCTTCGCCGGGGGAGAGGGAGTGCCTTCTTGATATACAGCAGACATCTGCCCACTATATTGCTGACATGTGTGAATCCGTCAATGCCTGAGGATGCGTTTTCCGGCGCGTCCGTACGCGGGCACGGCGTATCGGCCGGTGCCGTGACGACCGGCCCGGCAGCGGTTTCGGCGACGCTATTCGGCGGGATCGGTCGGGTAACTCACGTAGGCGAAGGCCGAGCTGTCGGGGGCCCAGCTAGGGGTGTTCAAGGTGCCCTGACCACCGAAGAGACGAGCTGCGGTGGTGGCCGAGGACCAGTCGTCCAGCGCGACGACTTTCACGTCGACCCAGACGTTCGAGGGATGTCCTTCCGTGCCGGGCGAGAACGCGAGGTACGTCGCCCACCTGCCGTCTGGCGAAATGTGCGGAAACCAGTTGACGTGGTCGTCGAACGTCAGCCGCTCCAGACCGCTGCCGTCCGGGCGGATACGGGCGATCTGGGCGTGCCCGTCGAACAATTCAGTGTTGAAGTAGACCCATTCGCCGTCCGGCGAGTACTCACAGCCGTCGGAGTGCCCGGGTCCGGAGGTGAGTTTGCGGTAGTCGCCGCCGTCCACCGACATCGTGAAGACGTCGGCCAGGGTCCGTCCGTCCCCGGGTGCCGGCCGCAGCCCGATGAACGCGAGCCGGTCGCCGCGCGGGTGTACGCCGTGCAGGAAGTGCTGCACCCCGACCGAGGAGTCCGTGGTGACCAGCTCGGCGGCTCCGCCGGAAACGGGGGCGCGATATATCTGCCGGTCGTAGGCCGAGAGGTAGATGTGTTCGCCGTCCGGGTCGAGTACGTGGTCGTTGTTGAGCTGCGGGACGCCGGTGACCTCGATCTTTTCGAGCTGTCGTGTCGGGGCCAGGGACAGCCGCCACAGCAGGCCCTCGCCGTTGAGGACCAGGGCGTCGCCGGAGGACAGCCAGTTCGGCGACTCGAGCCGGCACAGTGCCGTCTCGAACTGCCTGACCGGCTCCCCACCGCTGGGCTCGGCGGTCCAGATCTGACAGGTCTGCCCCGGCAGAAGCGTCCGTAGCCGCACCGAACCTCTCTCGACCTCCCCTTGCGGTCGGTCGTAGCCGGGGGTGGCAGTCGGTGCGCGGGCGCCGCGCGGTCCGGGTGGGGAAAGGCTCACTCGTGCGTCTCCTCGGGTCGTCGGGCGGTACGGTCAGCCGTGACGCGTGCGGCGGGCCCGACCTACCGGTCGGCGATCACGGTCATCACGCTCCGGTGCGTCATCTCGCTCGTGTTGGCCAGCACGTCGTCAGCGCTCAGTACGCGTGGGTTGTTCTCCGCCCGGCCGGAGGAGAGGTCGTCCTGCCAGTTCCGCCGGGGTATCCGGAAGTCGCCCAGGCCGTGCATCAGGAGCAGGCGATCTATCAGCTTCTCCAGTGGCATCCTGGTGTTGTCGAGACAGATCTGTTGCAGGCCGCCGACAAGGTGCCGCAGCGCCTCGGCGCCGTCCGGGTGGCGGATGTCCGCGTCCGTCGCCGCCGCGTTGAAGCCGATCAGCCACCGTAGGTGGAGCCCGACGGCGGCACCGTGGGCGATGCCGTGCCGTGCGGTCAGGGCGTAGGACAGCGCGTGTGCCGCGGTGGTGCGGGACGTGTTGATCGCGGCGCCCGCGAGTGCGGCGCCCCGGGCCAGCTCGGTCCGCAGCCTCGGGTCCGAGAACGTCCCGTGCCGCGTCGCCGCGTCGAGCACCGGCGTGAGCGTCCCGAGCGCGCGGACGGACTGGTCACGGGACTCGGGCGTGGCGGCGACCGCCCACGCCGACTCGACCGCCTGGGCGAGCGCGTCCAGGGCGCTCGCGGCCGCCGTGGGGGCCGGTACGGTCGCCGCGAGGTCGGGGTCGATGAGGATGTGGTCGGCCCGTGCGCTCGGGTGGTCGAGCGAAAGCTTGCGGTGCCCGACGTACACCGTGGCGAAGCTGGTGAGTTCGCTGCCGGATCCCGCGATCGTCGGCACCTGCACCAGCATGGTGGTCCTGTCCGCCGGGATCAGGTCGGGGTCGCGCAGGTACGCCTCCGGGTCGCCGCCGCACCCGGCGAGCACCGCGGCGCACTTGGCCACGTCCATCGCGCTGCCGCCGCCGACACCGACGACCGCGTCGGGGGCGTACTCCCGGGCGAGCGCGACCGCTTCACGGACCTGTGCCAGGGCCGGATTCGGACGCACACCCGGATAGCAGCGGACCTCCGCGTCGAGCCGGTCCACCAGCGTGGCGGCGACACCCGCCCGGAACGACCTGAGGCCGTGCACGACGAGCACCCGCCGGGCGGCTCCGAGCACCTCCGGAAGTTGCCCCACCACCCCGGGACCGATCCGTACCTCTGGGGTCATGCCGGCGTCCAGCCCTCGGCGAGGGGCGCACGTGCGGTCAGACTCTTGCGGAACCGGTCGCCGATCTCCGCAACGCCCACATTGGACGATGCCCGTTCACCGGCGGACCCGCCGGGCGCTCCTCGGACGACGATGGCGGACGGGCCGACCGACCCGAGCGCCGCACGCAGTGCATCGCGTAGCGCGTCCGCCGTCTCGACCCGCTGCGCGTCGCGGTACCCACAGGCCAGCGCGGCCGAGGCGAAGTCGGTCTGTCGGCGCCCGGTCGGTTGGCCGCCGGTCGAGTCGTAGACGCCGTTGTCGAAGACGACGTGTGTCAGGTTGGCCGGGGCGAGATCGCCGATGGTGGCCAGCGAACCCATGTGCATCAACACGGCGCCGTCACCGTCCAGGACGACGAACCGGGTCTGCGGGCTGGCCAGAGCCGCACCGAGTGCCATCCCCGCCGCATGCCCCATCGAGCCCTGCATGTAGAAGTTCCGGTCGCTGTCACCCTGTTGGAACAGGCTGCGGGAGAGGTATCCGGTCGTGCTCAGCAGGTGCGCGTTGCCCGCCTCCGCGAGTACCGCCGCCACCACGTCGTCCCGGGTCGGCCGCCGCACCGGCGACGCCGCCGGCCGGTCCGGTGGCGCGTCGTTCGCGATGGCTCCCTTTCCGACCAGGATGAACGCGGGTCGACCCTCGTCCAGCACGTGACGTGCGTTCCGCAGCAACTCGTCGAGGGACGGCCCGTCCGAGGTGAGCATCCAGTACGCGATGCCGAGCGAGTCGAGCCAGCTCGGCACCACGCGCCCCATCCAGTAGTGCTGGGGCTCGCCCGCGTCCGCGGTCGGCCAGCCGCGCATACTGACCATCACGGTCAGCGGAATGCGGTAGGGCAACACGAGCGAGGTCAGTGGATTGATCATGTTGCCGAAGCCGGAGTTCTGCGCCATCACCAGCGGCAGTTGTCCGCCGAGCTCCGCGCCGGCCGCGATCGCGATCGCGCTTCCCTCGTTCGCCGCGGCGATGTAACGCGGCGCCGCGCCCTGGGCGAGCAGCCGCAGGGGACCTTTGAAGTAGGAGCAGGGCACGCCGGTGACCAGTCCGTAGCCCCGGGCCGTCAGCGTGTCGAGCATGCCTTGTGAGGTGATCACGACGTCGCGGCCTTCGCCCGCCCTGCGGTGGCGACTGGGCCGGCCGGCGCGACGAGGGACTGGGGATCGCCCGTCATATGAGGTCCCTTCCAGCGGTTGTCGGCACGCACGCGGTGTTCGGGGGTCAGTACCAGAGCCGGTCTTCGGCGACGTAGCGGCCGATCGCGTCGGGCCGCATGGCACCCAGCGCGAACCGGACGTCCGGTGTGGCCGCACCGGAGATCCGCAGCATCAGCAGCCGGGTGGGCTTCGCGGCGGACAGGCGCAGCTCGATGCCGGGGACGACGTAGCCGGAGTCTCCGGGTTCGAGCTGGCCGTCGAACTGCTCACCGTCGTGCCGCCACCGCACCGCCACCGGCTCGTCCCCGAGTACGTAGAGGTACTGGTGCTGGTAGGTGGCCGGCAGCGCCGTGTCCGGTCGTGAGGTCAACACCTCGACCTCGAGGCTCGTGGTGTGCGGGTGCAGCGGGTCGCTGGCGAGCTGCGTGAACCGGTACGCGGGACGGTCGTCCCCGGGGTAGGCCCAGCGCGGTGCGGTACGGCCCGGCTGGATGCGGACGTCGGCCTCGGTCGTGGTGTGCGGGGCGACCAGTTCGCGGACGGAGACACCGAGGGCGTCGGCGAGCACCACCAGTTCGGACCAGTCGGCCCGGGTCGACGCCGCGCAGAGCGCCGCCACCCGGTCGGGAGTCAGGCCGGAGCGGTCGGCGAGTTCGCCAACCGTCATCAACCGGCCCGCCATGATCGAGCGCAGCAGTGCCCCGTGGTCGCCGAGCGGTAGCGCGAGTGCGCCGGTGGCGGCCCGGCCGAAGGCGGACAGTTCACGCTGCGAGTCGCCGGTCAGCTCGCCGCCGTAGGTGAGCGCGAGGATGTAGGCCGGCTCGGCGTCCGAGCGCGCGGTGAACGAGTGCGGCGCGAACGGAAGTCCCCACACGGAGTCGCCGGTCCGCATCTCCACGCAGTACGACCGGCCGTCGCTGCGGTAGTAGTAGTTGACCGGGCCGACGAAGTAGGTGAACTGGTAGAGGAGATGCCCCTTGTTCCAGTTGACGGCCGGGTTGTCCGGGTCGTCGTCTTCGACGAGGCGGAGCATCCTGATCCACTCCGGCCGGTAGGACGCCAGCCGGGACATGGCCGTGTCCCGGTATTCGTAGTACGGTCCGCCGCCCCGCTCGATGATCCGGGAACTCGCCTCGGACTCCTTGGCACGCACCATGCGCAGCCCGTGTGTGGTGTCGTCGTGGATGGGCAGCAGGTCCCGCTCGTTGAGCGGCCACACCCGGGCGGCGCGGCCGATCAGGTCCCAGGTGATCGGTTGCCGGCCGGACGTGTATTCGGCGAAGGTCCCGGGCGGAAGGCCGAGGTCCGCCTCCGCGGCCGAGTCGTTCCGCTTGAGGTCGTTGGCGGCGGCGCGCAGCAGTGCGGCGGCGCGTGCCGCGTAGGCCGGCTCGGGACCGGGTTGGTCTGTCGTACTCATGGGTGTTCTCCCCGGCTGTGTGCGATCGCCCCGGAATAGACGTCCTCTAGCTGGTCGAGGTACGAGTCGAGCGAGTACCGCTCCGCGATGTGCAGGCTGCGCCGCTCCCGCTGGGATTCGGTCTCCGGTTCGGTCAGCAGGCCGGCGATCTCGGCCACCACGGCCGGCGACTCCAGCGGGTAGCCCCGGATGTAGGGACTCACCGCGAGTTCACCGAGGCCGCCCTCGTCGGGTACGAAGACCGGGGTGCCGCACGCCGCCGCCTCGATGGCCGCGAGACCGAACGGCTCGCTGGGACTGCACATCACGACTGCGTCGAGATCGCGGAAGACGTCCGGCATCGACGCGAGCGGCTGGAAGCCGAGGAACCGGACGTGCCCGTCCAGTCCGAGCGACGCCGAGAGGCGTTCGAGCGCGGGACGCTCGGTGCCGTCGCCGACGATCCACGCCTCCAGGTCGGGCACGAGGTCGACGAGGCCCCGGGTGATTTCGAGGAACCGGTCGCCGCGCTTGTAGCCGACCAGGCGGTTCACGAAGCCGACGCGTGGCCCGCGCCCCGCCGTCGATCGCGGGCGGAAGTGGAAGCGTCGCGCGTCGTACGGATTGAGCATCGCCACGTGCGGGGTGCCGGCGATGAGGTGGTTGCTGGCCAGGCGCTGGACGTAGCGCGATATGGAGATCACCGCAGCCGGTGAACCCTTGTCCTGGAAGCGACGGTGCTGCGACCGCTCGGCGTCGAGGTACGGACACTCGGAGCCGTGGCAGGTGGCGACCACGGTCTGTCCCAGATTGAGCGCCGCGCTCGTCAACAGCCAGAGATGCTGGGAGTGCACGACCGTCGGCGCCCAGTCCCGGATCACGGCGTCGAGGGACCGCTCCCAGGTGGCGGTGACATCGGCGAGGTCATCCGGCGACATCTGGCTGTAGAGCCGCGAGCTGCATGGATGCCCGGTGAAGGAGGGAAATTCGCCGGCCAGCTCGTGCGCCTCGAAATGTTGGATCTTCGGTGGCAGGGGAACCCGGGTTCCACCGGGAGGTGTCAGCAGTGCGACGTCGTGCCCGCGCTCGGCGAGGCCGGTGGCCAAGGCCAGGATATACGTCCCGCTCCCAGAGCCGTGAATGGGAGTGTGGTTTGCGATTAGAACGCGCACCATCGACGGGCTAGTGCTGTTCTGGGTGAGTCGGCGACTGGTGGGAAAAAGCGTCAAAGAACCATACGCTTGAATTTCCGAAGCCGCCTTCGATGCCGGCCGGCAACTCGTCTTGATCGATCCCCATGCACGAACCCTAGGCGATGGCCATCGTTGCCGCCACCCCTGTGTGTGGCGGGAGATCGTCGGCCGACCGGGTGTTACCCGGCCGCACTTCGCGACCGCGAGTACGTCGGCAAGCGCGGTGAGCCAATTCCTCCAAATTGGACGCTGCCGGGTGTAGCTGCTGGTCAGCGGGCACGTATCCGACCGAGGACCTGCACTCCGGCTCGCGACGGGACCTCCCGCGAAGTGCATCGCGGATGGCGCCGGGAGCGAGTGTCCAAAGCGGAGCGTTCGGCCGGTACGACTCCGTCGAGGCATCGGGGGTTGCCGACGTGTTGTGCGGTATGGCAGAGTGACACAACCGTTACAAGTCCGTTTTCGGGGGGACGTGATGGTCGTTGAGCCGCCGTGGTGTTGATTTAACTGCGCGCGATCCGGGTAGCGGGCGGAACGAGTCCTCGTGAAGCTCAAACGATACGAGCTCACGCCGCAAATGCGGGACTACGATGCGCTGAAGGACCCCGGCGAGCGCCGATACGTGCCCTACCTCATGTACTTCCACCGGGCCAATTTCGCCTCGCCCACGGTCAATACCGATCGGTCCGGATTCCGGATCAGCACCGGACCGGACGGCGTCAGGGCGTCGGCCGCCGGCCACGTCCCGCCGGGGCCGGTTCGCATTCTCGCCGGTGGCTCGACCGCGCTCGGGGTGGGCGCCTCCACCGACTCGACCACGCTGGCCTCCCTTCTCTGGAGCCGGTACGCGCCCTCGGCGCCGTGGCTCAACTTCGGCAGTTACTGCTTCAACCCCACCCAGGAGGTCCTGCTCCTCACGCTCTACCGGCACCTGCTCGGGGACATCGACGAGATCGTCATCTTCTCGGGGATCAACGCCGTCATGGTGGCCCGGCTGCCCGAGTGGCAGCAGGGTGATCACGGCGCGTTCTTCTTCTGCGGCGAATACTTCGAGAAGATGGCGGAGCTGCGCGAGCGCAACCGCAAGGGCGGCAGACTCTTCGGCCGCCGGGCCGCCACCGTCGCGACACTCGACGACGTACGCCGGGACATCCCGACGGTGATCGGCTCCGCCGCGGAGGCGACCCTCCGCCAGCTCGACATCTGGCGACGGATAGCCGGGCCGGACACCCGGATCTCCTACGTTCTCCAGCCGATGACGCGGTGGATGCGCTACACCCCCGCGCCCGAGGAGACGGTGCTCTTCCAGGAGAACGACCGGATGTCCGAGCTGGGCCCGTGGGAGGAGGTCTACGGGGACATCGCGACGACGACGTTCGCGCAGGCGTACGCCACGGCGCTCCGCGTCGGCTGCGAGAAGCAGGGTGTCCGGTTCTTCGACCTGAACCCCGTCGTCGCCGACGTGGCAACCGAGCGGGACTGGATGTTCGTCGACCGTGTCCACTACAGCGACACGGGTCACGACATCGTCGCCAGGGTGACGGCCGAAGCGCTCGAACTGGTCTAGGTCTTCCGTCCCTACGAGTCTCCGTCCCTACGAACGCGCAGTTCGCGCGCTGCCCAAGGGAGTACGGCATGTCTCTAGTCCGCAGGATCATCGACAGGCTCTTCCGGCGCAGGAGACCTCCCAAGCGGAAGAAGGACGCATCGATCTATCCGATGTTCTGAACGCACCACCTCACCCGGCACGTCTGCCGGGTCCATGAGCGGGGGACGATCATGCACGGTGATGCGACGGCCGACGGCGTCGTGAGGACCACGTCGTACCTGCCGGGCGCGAGCGCCGACGCCACCTTCCGGAGGCTCTACGCCCGCGCCGCCGATCCCGAGGCGTCCATCCCGGGCGGCGAGTTGACCGAGGTGATTCGCACGGAGCTGCGGCGGGCCTCGCCGGGCACCGGGCAGCCTCTCGACCGCCTGGTCGGCAAGGCGGCCGACTGGTCGACCACCTCGGCGGAGCGGTTCCGGGCGGTGGCGGACCTCGCCGACCACGACGCCCGCCGACTCGTGGTCCGCAGGGCGGCCCTCGGCTGGGCGCCGCTCGGCCTCGCGTCCGGAGCATGGCTCCAGTGGCTGACCAGCCCGGGAACCGCAGACCAGCCGCTGTTCCTGCGGATCCTCCGGCTCTACGCGTCCGACATCGGTGCCGGTCACCCCGGTGCCGCGAGGGGCGACGCCTACCTCGGCCTGCTACGGCAACTGCGGGCCTCGGAGAACGCCGTACCGCTGGCCCGGCTGGCCGGTGAACCGCGGATCGACGACACGGCGTTCCGCCTGCCGGCCCTGCTGCTCCTGATGAGCCGGCGCCCGGGCGACTTCTGCCAGGAACTCGTCGGAGCGGACCTGTGCCTGCGGGCCGTGGGGTTGCCGCCCCCGCTCGCCCTGGCCAGGCCGGAGCTGCGGGCCGACTGGGCGGCGATCGACTATTCCGCCGCCAGGGACGGCGGTCCGGCGCCGACCGAGGAGTGCCACGCCATCGCCGACGCCTTGGCGGGAAAGGCCCCGGAGTCGGCGGCGAGAGTGCTCGCGGGCTTCGCCTGGACGCTGGCCGCGCTGCGGGACCAGGCCGAGGCGTTGCACGCCCAGCTACACGCGTCGCTCGACCCGGGGTACGACATGGCCGAGCTGATGAGACTCCGCGCCAGGGAGGGCTCGGTCTACCACCACCAGGTCCGGATCGAGGACCGGTCCCTGTCGGCGTGGTTGACGGACTGCCGGGACGACCCCCGGCCCTTCCTCGACGTACTGGCCCGGAGCAGGCTGGTGAAGCCCGGGCGGTCCGCCGCCAGTCTCCTGGTCACGGGACTGGTCGGCGAGCGCGGCCCGATGTTCCGGGTCTTCTCGCCGGACGACCTCACCATCATCCGCCGGTGGATCGACGCTCTTCCGGCCACGCCCGGCTCCCCGGCGGCTGCCGTGGCCGACGAACCTGCCGGCACCCGGGCCGCCGTCGAAGGGACGCCCGACCGGCAGCGGCTGGCAGTGCTGACGGACCTGCTGGAGGCCGGAGCGGCGCCCGGCCGTGGCCCGAGCGACCTGCGCGAGGCGTACCGGATGTTGATGACCCGTACCGGCGGCCCGGAACTGCGCGACTGGTCTCTGCGGTACGTCAACGGTTGGCTGGCCCGTGCCCGGCATCGGATGACTCCCCGGTCGGTGCCGCTACCCGTGCGGTGGACGACCGAGGGCCTGCGGCCCTGGCTCCAGACTCAGCACGATCGGCACGGCGTGGAGTTCGAGGAAAGCGCTGACATTCCGCTGCCGCCCCGGGAGGCGGTGGTGGACGACGCCGTGCAGACGGCGCTGCTGACGCTGATCGACGGAAGCTGGCTCCAGGGGTTCACCGACTACGAACTGGCATCGTCGGACATCGGCCACTCGCTCTTCGCGACCTACTGGGACGAGCTCGGCAACGGCGAGGCCGCGCTCAACCATCCGCTGATCTACCGCGAGGTGCTGCGGGAGATGGACGTCGACCTCCCGCCCACGGCATCGCCGGAGTTCGCCGCCTGGCCGGGCTTTCGCGACGTGTCGTTCGAGCTGCCCGTCTACTGGCTGTGCATCGGGCGGTTTCCGCGTACGTTCCTGCCCGAGGTGCTCGGCCTCAACCTGGCCATGGAACTGTCCGGCGTGGGCGGCAGCTACCGCCGGGCCAGCCAGGCGCTGCGGACGTACGGCTTCAGCACCCGTTTCGTGGACATCCACAACACCATCGACAACGTCGCCACCGGACATTCCGCGTGGGCGGCCGACGCCGTCGACACCCTCATGTCCAGCCTGCCGGACTCGTCCGGGGCGGGCGGTCGGTCCGAGGTCTGGGCGCGGGTACGGGCCGGATACCGCTCGCTCAACCCGCCCGGCGGGTTCATGGCCCGGCGGGCCGCCCGGCGCGCCCGGATCCCGGCAGGCCGGCGGTGGCGGGGGACAGCGGTGGCGTCGGCGACGGAGGAGTACAACGGTGTCTGAGCTGGTCCTCGGGATCTCGGCGTTCTATCACGACAGCGCTGCGGCGCTCGTCCGGGACGGGGTGCCCGTCGCGGCGGCGCAGGAGGAGCGTTTCACCAGGAAGCGGCACGACCCGTCGTTTCCCGCGCAGGCGGTCCGGTACTGCCTCGACGAGCTGGGAGTCTCGCTCGGCGACGTCGCCGCGGTCGCCTACTACGAGGACCCCCGGCTGAAGTTCCGCAGGGTACTGGCCACCCTGGTGGGTACGGCACCGACCGGCTTCACGTCGTTCCGCGAGACGCTGCCCCGGTGGCTGCGGGCCGACGGCAAGCTCCGGGCGGTCCAGGTCGTCCGGCGTGAGCTCGAGTCGGCGGAGCTGGGGACGGTGCCGGAGATCGTGGTCCGGCGGCACCACGAGTCGCACGCGGCCTCGGCCTTCTTCCCCAGCCCGTACCGGTCGGCCGCGGTCCTGTGCGTCGACGGGGTGGGCGAGTGGGCGACCACCACGCTGTGGCACGGCCGGGACACCGCGCTCCGGCCGCTGGCCGAGATCCGGTTCCCGCACTCGCTCGGACTTCTGTACTCCGCCTTCACCTACTTCTGCGGCTTCAAGGTCGACTCCGGCGAGTACAAGCTGATGGGCCTGGCCCCGTACGGCCGGCCCCGGTACGCCGACCTGATCCGGGAGCGTCTGATCGACGTCAAGCCGGACGGCTCGTTCCACATGGACATGCGGTACTTCGAATACCTGCGCGGGCAGGTGATGACCGGCCGGGCGTTCGAGAAGCTCTTCGGCGGTCCCCGGCGTACCCCGGAAGGGCCGTTGACGGAGCGCGAGTTCGATCTGGCGGCCTCCGTGCAGGACGTCACCGAGGAGGTGATGCTCGGCCTGGCGCGCACCGCCCGGGAGCGGACCGGGGAGTCCACGCTCTGCCTGGCCGGCGGGGTGGCGTTGAACTGTGTCGCCAACGGGAAGATCGTCGACAGCGGGCTCTTCGACGAGGTGTGGGTGCAGCCGGCGGCCGGCGACGCCGGGGGAGCGCTGGGCGCCGCGTTGGCGGTGGCGATGGACCGGGGAGCGGCGCGTGGCCACGTCGGCAGCGGGCGGGACGCGATGTCCGGCGCGCTGTTGGGTCCGGCGTTCGGCGACGCGCAGATCGCCGACTACCTGCGCAGTCGTCGGATCCCGTACCACCGTCTGGACCCGGAGCGTCTGGTGGACGACGTCGCGGCGGCGCTGGCCGACGGCAAGATCGTCGGATGGTTCCAGGACCGCATGGAGTTCGGCCCGCGTGCGCTGGGTGCCCGTTCCATCCTGGGTGATCCCCGCGATCCGGCGATGCAGTCCGCGATGAACCTCAAGATCAAGTTTCGTGAGTCGTTCCGCCCGTTCGCGCCCGCGGTGCTGGCCGCCGAGGCCAAGGACTACTTCGACCTCCGCCAGGAGAGCCCGTACATGTTGCTGGTGGCGCAGGTGGCGGCGGCCCAGCAGGTACCGGTGACCGAGACCGGCGCGACCGGCATCGACCTGTTGCGGGTACGGCGCTCCACCATTCCCGCCGTCACCCATGTCGACGGCTCCGCGCGGGTGCAGACCGTCACCCCGGACAGCAACCCCGCCTACCACAAACTGCTCACCGCCTTCAGAGCCCGCACGGGATGCCCGGTACTCGTCAACACCTCGTTCAACGTCCGTGGCGAACCGATCGTGAGGTCGCCGCACGACGCATACACCTGCTTCATGCGTACGAACATCGACATGCTCGCCATCGGCAACTTCCTGCTGCACAAGAGCGAGCAGCCCGCGTGGTCCGAGGAGAGCGACTGGCGAGCCGAGATTCCCCTGGATTGAGCGTCCCGCCGACCCCATTCACCCCGGAGGCTGCGCAAGCGATGGCTCCCCTGCTGCTCTTCACATATCTGCTGGTCGCCACACCGCTCGGCTGGGCGAGCCGGCTCGTGCA
The DNA here is from genome assembly GCF_016862915.1 of Plantactinospora endophytica. Taxonomy (GTDB): domain Bacteria; phylum Actinomycetota; class Actinomycetes; order Mycobacteriales; family Micromonosporaceae; genus Plantactinospora; species Plantactinospora endophytica. The sequence goes on from NZ_BONW01000013.1 coordinate 398,388, forward strand.
CGACCCGTTGACGCGACGGCGACGGCGGCGGGCGACCACCTACTGGACCGCATCCTCGGAAGGAAGAGGAACATGACCCTGGCCGATCTGAGTCTGCCCAACTACCTGGGGCGTCTTACCGGCAGCATGCTGCACGACGCGATGGAGGCCGGCGACGGCTTCGCGACCTTCGACTGCGACAGCGAGGAGGCATTCCTCCAGGCAGCCCAGGAGTACGGCGTGGTGCTGCCGCACCGCGACGCGGATGCCCGTGGCATCACGTACCTGCGCAACACACCGGGCCTGGGCCGGGACCGTGGCATCGGCTTCACCAGGGAAACCCTTCGGCCGCATACCGATCGCCCGGCCATCAAGACGCCGCCCAGGGTGCTGCTGCTCTGGTGTCGCAGCGCGAGCACCGACGGCGGCGACGCCACGGTCCTGCGCGGGACCGACGTGGTCGCCCGGCTGAAGGAGATCGACCCGCAGGCCCTGGCGGCATTCTGCGAGCCCGACGCGGCGATCTTCCGCACCGGCACCGACGAGATGGTCAGCCCGGTCTTCCGGATGCACGACGGAGTTCTCCAGGAGGTGCGGCTGCGCTACGACCCGTACGTCTACTTCGCCGTGGACGCCGCCCACGCGCTGCCGGCCCTGGAACGTGCGTTGAAGGAGGCGGAACAGGCGTTCCCGTTGAGCCCCGGCAAGGGATATGCGCTCCGCAACGACCTCTGGTTCCACGGGCGCCGGGCCTATTCCGGCGGTCGGGAGATGCTGCGGATCATGATCGGCGGCAAGCACGCCACGGATCGGTAGGTCAGGCCCGGCGACGTCACGCGGACCGGTCGGGACGGACTGTTCACGAGGTGGGCAGCGCGCCGGTGGGCGGCGACTCCGACCGTCGGCGAGCCGCCCGGCCAGCAGAGGCCCTTCGACAACTTCTGGAGTAGATGGTGTGCGGAATCTTTGGCGGCGTCGGGGTCAGCGAGCAGGAAGCCCGGATCGCCCTCGAAAACATCAACCGGGGCAACGACGGGATCACGGTCCGGGCCTACCGGGACGTCGTGCTGGGCAGCCGACGCCACCTGGTCAAGATCTCCAACAAGGAAGGCGTCCGCGAAGGCCAGTCGGACCAGCCGTACGACTCCGACGACCGTCCCGTCTCGCTCGTCTTCAACGGCGAGTTCTACAACTTCGACGAGCACAGGGCCGGCCACCTCGGGTACGCCCCCTTCAAGACCGAGGGCGACACCGAGGTCTTCCTCAAACTCTACGAAGCCGAGGGCATCGACTTCCTCAAGCGCCGGGACATCGACTCGATGTTCGCCCTCGGCATCCTGGACCGCGAGGCGAACAAGCTCTACGTCACGCGCGACTGGCCGGGTCGCGTACCGCTGTTCTACTACTACGACAAGGACAGCCGTACGTTCCTGTTCTCCAGCCAGTTGAGTGGTCTCCGGACGCTGGACCGGGTCGACCTCAACAACGCGCACGAGTTGGTTCCGGGCCACTACCTGGCGCTGGACCTCGACACGTTCGAGCTCGAAGACACCTGCTACTACCAGGTGAAGGCGATCAAGAAGGACCAGGAGATCCTCGACATCGGCCTGGAGCTCCACCAACGCCTGCACCAGAGCGCGCGGAACCGGACGATGGGGGACGTGCCGATCTGCACGATGCTCTCCGGCGGGATCGACAGCCTGATGACGACGTACTACGTACTGTCCAATATCGACTTCCGGAACGTCTCCTACCAACCGACGTCGTACGTCTTCGCCGTCGAGGGGTTCGATTCGCCGGACATCCGCCGGGCGAAGATCGCCGCCGAGGGTTTCCGGGACATCGGGCTCGTCCACAAGGAGGTCTACGCGACGGGCGAGCAGCTCGTCGAGGACCTTCCGGACATCATCACGCTCTTCGAGATGCGGAACATCAAGGCGTTGAGCGTCTACCCGCTGCCGATCTACTACTACCTCGCACCGGTGATGAAGGCGGACGGGTTCAAGGTGACGATCGGCGGGCACGGCGTCGACGAACTCCTCGGCGCCTACGACAACTGGAAGGAACTCAACAAGCCGCACGCCGTCCAGTCCACCTATGCCGCGCGCCTCCTGTTCATCAACAACATCTGGGAGAACATGATGCGCCGGGCCTCCATCATCTTCATGGAGCAGGGGCCGATCGAAGCGCGGTTCCCCTTCCTACAGCCAGCCGTCTGCGAGTATCTTCTCGGCGTCGATCCCAAGTGGCTCAGCATCAGCCCGCACAACGTCGAACTGATGCTGGACCTGATCTCGAAGCGGGCCGGACCTCGGGAGGACTGGGGGGACAAGCTCCCCTGGATCCACGACTACCTCGTCAGGTACCTCGACGCGGGCGGAAAGCCGCCGGAGGGGTTCGACGAGGGCCAGCGGACGGACGTCGAGAAGCTGTTCTGGAAGTTTCCGCTCATGGTCGCCGGGATGCACGCCTCGGCCGAGTCCTACCTGCCCTTCCACCTGCTCTTCAACGCGAAGCTCCGGGGCCAGCACGGCGCGGGGATCAGCTCGCTCGAACCCCGGATCGTGCAGCGGTACTCGCACCTGGGCGACACCGACATCGAGATCTACCGCGCGATGGTGACCAGCGCGTTCCGGCTCAGGGACGGGTGGTTCAGGAAGCCGGTCAAGCGTGGCGCGTGACGGGGCGTACGACGGGGAGGTGACGACCGCGATGTTGCTGATCGACGGCGAGTGGCTGGAGACGGACGACAGGATTGCCGTTCGTAACCCGTTCAACAACGAGATCGTCGGCTATGCCTCGCGGGCGACCCGGGAGCAGACGCTGGCTGCGGCGAGGCACGCCAAGGCGTACGAGTCGAACCTCACGGCCTTCGACCGGTACGAGATTCTCGCCAACACCGCCGCCCAGATCGAGCGCGACGAAGCGGAGTTCGTCGCCCAGATCGTCGCCGAATGTGGCGCCTGCGTGCAGGAGGCACAAAAGGAGGTACGGCGCGCCGTCACCCTGCTCAGGGTCTGCGCGGAGGAGGCCAGGCGCATCTCCGGCGAGGCGATCCCCACCGACGTCACCGCCGACCGGAAGCGGAACCTCGCGGTGACGCTCCGGGTGCCGGTCGGTCTCGTCTGCGCCATCACCCCCTTCAACCGGCCGCTGAACCAGGTCGTGGTGAAACTCGCGCCGGCCATCGCGGCGAACAACTCGGTCATCCTCAAACCGTCCGAGAAGACGCCGCTGAGCGCGGTGAAGTTTGTGCGGTGCCTGATCGCGAACGGGTTGCCGGCCAGGATGGTCTCCGTCGTGACCGGCGACCCCCGCGAGGTCGGCGAAACCCTCGTGACCTGCCCCGACGTCGACATGATCACCTTCACCGGGAGCCGCGCCGTCGGCGAACGCATCGCCAGGAGTGCGGGGATGATTCGCACGGCGTTCGAACTCGGTGACAGCGGTGCCCTGGTCGTGCTCGACGACGCCGACCTGGCCCTCGCCGCGGACGTCGCCGCGAAGGGCGCCTTCGCGACGGCCGGGCAGTCGTGCCGGGGCGTGAAACGACTCCTGGTCCAGGAGGGCGTGGCGGACCGGTTCGCCGAACTGCTCGTCGACCAGGCGAAGAAGATCAGGTTCGGCGACCCCTTCTCGACACAGAACGACATCGGCTGCCTGATCGACGAGCCGGCCGCGCGGGCCGTGGAACAGCGCGTGAGCGAGTCGGTGGAGTCCGGAGCGAAGCTGCTCTACGGGCCGCCCCGGGAGGGCGTGGTGCTGGGTCCCCAGGTTCTCGACTTCGTTCCGAAGGACTCGGCGCTGGTCCGCGAGGAGACCTTCGGGCCGTGCGCCCCGATCGTCCGCGTCAAGGACCTCGACGAGGCCGTCGAGTGCATAAACGGCGGGGACTACGGCCTGCAGACCGGGGTCTTCACCGCCGACATCAGGCTGGCGTTCGAGGCGGCGCGGCGGATCAGGTCCGGCGCCGTCATCATCAACGACGGCCCGCAGTTCGAGTCGCCGTTCATCCCCTTCGGCGGCGTGAAGAAGAGCGGCCTCGGGCGCGAGGGCGCGAGGTTCGCCATCGAAGAGATGACCACCGTCAAGACCATCGTCTTTTAGGATGCCCGTGAAACCCCTCGTTGTTTACACCGATCCATTCTGGGCGCTCGAAAACGGGGCAGTGAACCCGGCGCTGGCGGCCGTCGAGCGGGACGTGTTCGGCGACAAGGTCGACCTCCGTTTCGGCGTGGTCGAGAACGGTGCCTACGTGAAGAGCGGCGAGCGCTTCGTCGACAACCTGAGAGGCGCGTCCGCACTCGCCATCTACCGGGCACAGATGACCGAGGAGGTCTTCGCGGCGATCCGCGGCGACGTCAAGGTCATCGGCCGGCAGGGCGTCGGGTACGACAACATCGGTCTGCCGTTCCTGGAACCGAACGGCATCTTCGGGTTCAACGTCCCGGACTACTGCGTCGACGAGGTCTCCACGCACACGATGTCCCTCGTACTCGCCCTGGAGCGGCACGTCTGTCTCCAGAACGACCATCTCAAACGGGGGCAGTGGGACATCTACGACGGCGGGTACCCGCGTCGGCTCCAGGGACTGACGGTCGGGATCATCGGGCTGGGCCGGATCGGCAAGGCCACCGCCCAGAAGATCCGAAACTTCTACGGCAAGGTGATCAGCTACGACCCGTACATCCACGGCGATCACATGATCGGGTACGGCGTGCAGAAGCGGCACACCCTGCCGGACCTCCTGGCGGAGGCCGACGTCGTCATCCTGCACTGCCTGCTGAACGACGAGACGAAGAACCTGGTCGGCGACTCGTTCCTGGGGCACATGAAGGACGACGCGTTGCTGGTGAACACGGCGCGCGGCGGACTGGTGGATCCGAAGGCGGTCCACGACGCCCTCGCCGCAGGTCGGATCGGCGGTTACGCGAGCGACGTCTTCTCGCCGGAGGACCCGAACGACCACGAGTGGAACCGGAAACTGTTGCAGTTCGACCAGGTGATCGTCACCTCCCATCGCGCGTTCCTGTCCGCCGACTCGGAACTGAGTCAGCGGCGGCGGGTCGCCGAGGAGATCCTGCACGTCCTGGAAACGGGCCGCCCACCACGCTGGGGGAGTCTCACCGAGTAGACCGACGCCAGTCGCGGTCCGGTGGATTCCGGCCGGCTCCGCCGTGTGCCAATGGGGGAAGAGAGGAACAGATGGGTCGGGTCGTGCGCTTCGCATCACCGCGAGAAGTGACAATCGTCGAGGAGGAGGACGCGGAACTGGCACCGCCGGAGGTGCGGATCGCCACCCTCTTCTCCGGCATCTCCGCCGGCACCGAGATGTCCTACTATCGCGGCACCAATCCGTACCTGAGCAAGCGCTGGGACCCCGACCAGCGGCTGTTCCGGCAGGTCGGCGACGACGGTGCGGCGACGACCCTTTCCTATCCGATCGACGGCAAGGGCCACGAGGAGGTCGGTGCCGTCGTCGAGGTGGGCACCGAGGTCGACGACGTCGTACCGGGCGAGATCGTCTGGGGCAAGTGGGGGCACCGGAGTTCGACGGTGAAGCCGGCCGACTACGTACGCCGGCGCAGGCTGCCGGTCGGGACGGATCCTCTCCTCGGCGTCTTCTCCCAGATCGGCGCGATCGCCCTCAACGTGGTCCTGGACGCGGACATCCATGTCGGCGAGACGGTCGCGGTGTTCGGCCTCGGGGTGCCCGGTCAGATCGTCGCTCAGTTGGCGCGGCGCAACGGTGCCGAGGTGATCGCCGTCGATCCCCACGACAGCCGGCTCAAGACCGCCGCGTCGCTCGGCGCCACCCACACCGTCAACGCCAACGAGGGCTCGGTCGGCGAGCGGATCCGCGAGCTGACCGACGGGCGGGGAGCCGATGTCGCGCTCGAGGTGACCGGCTCGTACCGGGCGCTCCACGAGGCGGTCCGGTCCGTCTCCTACAACGCCCGGGTGGTGGCCGCCGGGTTCTTCCAGGGCGAGGCCGCCGGGCTCGCGCTCGGGGAGGAGTTCCACCACAACCGGGTCGAGCTCAGGTGCTCACAGATCTCCGGCGTCTCGCCGCAGCTCGGCCACCGGTGGAACGAGGAGCGGCTCCAACGTACGGTCATGGGCCTCGCCGCGTCGGGCAGGCTCCAACTCGAACAACTGGTGACGGAGGTCCTGCCGGTGGAGCGGGCTGCGGAGGCATTCGAGCTGCTCGACAACTCGCGGGAGCGGGTCCTCCAGGTGGTGCTCACGTTCGAGGACGGTGCCGAGTGAGCGCCGGGATGAGGCTGGGCGTGCAGGACCGGTCGCTGGAGGGACGGAGCCTGGAGGAGAAGTGGCGGTTCGCGACGGCTCTCGGCTTCGACGGCATCGAGCTGCGCGGCGGCCCGGAGTTCGCCGACCGGCTGGACGAGCTCAGGCGGGCGCGCCGGGCCGGGGTGGTCATGCCCTCGGTCTGCGTGGCGATGGACCACTTCATCGGGGACTTCGACGAGGAGAAGCGGCGGGACGCGATCCAGGTCATGAAGACCCTGCTCTCGGTGATCGTCGAGGCCGGAGGATTCGGCGCGATCACCCCGGCCTCGTTCGGGATGTTCTCCAAGCGGATGTCCCGGTCCGAACCGCCGCGCTCGGCGGAGGAGGACCGGGCCGTGCTCCTGGAGGCGCTCGCGGAACTGGGCGACCACGCCCAGCGGGTGGGCGGGGTGCTACTACTCGAACCGCTGAACCGGTACGAGGACTACATGGTGAACACGTTGGCCGACGGCGCCTCGCTCGTCCGCGAGATCGGACTGCCGACCGTCAGGCTGATGGCCGACACGTTCCACATGAACATCGAGGAGGCCGATCCTGCGGACTCGCTTCGCCGGCACGCCGACGTGCTGGGCCACGTCCAGGTCGCCGACAGCAACCGGCTGGAGCCCGGAGCCGGTCACTACGACTGGAACGGCACCGTGTCCGCACTCGAAGAGATCGGCTACCAGGGCTGGCTGGTGCTGGAGTGCCGCCTGCTGAGCGGCCCGCCCAGCGTCGCGCTGCCCCCTGTCCCGGCAGTCCTCCGAGGGGGGCGGGGCTGACGGGAAGGTCGCCGATCCGGACGGCGGGATCCGTCGCCGCCACCGGCTGATCGCCCCGTACGCCGTCCGCCACGACCCGTACGCCGCCGGGCGTCACCCAGCGGTGCGCCCCCGGTCGGTGGTCGCCACCGCCTGCCGTGCGGTGCCGCCCGGCTACGCCCGATCGGATCCGCCTCCGTCGCCGGATTCCGTCGACCGACTGCGGTCCGCCGGCCTGCGTCTACGACGACTCCACCCGGGGCAGGTCTCCGTTGTCCGGATCTTCCTGGTCGATCGACCACCCACCGGAAGACCTCGCCGCATCCAGGGCACCGCCGCATCCGAGGCACCGCCCCATTCAGGGCACCGCCGCATCCAGGGCGCCGACGCGCCCGATCCAGATCGCGGGACAGCGGCCCGAGCGGGGGAACCCGGCCCGCACCAGGCCCTGGTCTCCCGAATGCTGTCACGGTCCGGTGATCCTCACGGCGCGTGTCGGGCGAGCAACTTCCAACGACTTGCGCGGTACGTACCGCAGCCCATATCGTGACGATGTATCAAGTCGATACATCGGGCCGGCAGATCGCTACCTGATCCGCCGTATCCACCGGTTCGCTGGGTAGTGCGCGCTGGCGCGGATGTCGCGCAAACGCCAGAGCGCGGCCGAGCGAAGTGCGCGGACCGGCCGTATCGCGGCGCATTAGTCGTCAAGCTCTGCTGGCGCGGGCGCCGAAGACGTCAGCGCGGCATCGTCCTGGAGGCTGGAGACATCGTGGAGACATCCAAGCACCACATCGAGCCTGCTGCCGGCAGGTTGGGCGTCCTGACGGTGGGGCTCGGCGCCGTGGCGTCGACCGTCATCGCCGGCGTCGAGCTGATCAGGCGCGGCCTTGCTGAGCCCGTCGGTTCACTCGCTCAGATGGGTACCATTCGCCTGGGCAAACGGACAGAGGGTCGGGTGCCGCTCATCCGCGACTTCGTGCCGCTGGCCGGCATCGACCAGCTCGTCTTCGGCGCCTGGGACCCAATCTCGGACACCGCCTACGAAGCCGCGCTGAAGTGCGGGGTGCTCGACCGGTACAGCCACATCGAACCGGTCGCGGCCGAGCTGAAGGAGATCGAGCCGATGCCGGCCGTCTTCGACCAGAACTACGTGCGGCGGCTCGACGGCAACAACGTCAAGTCCAAGGCGAACAAGCTGGAACTCGCCGAGGCCGTCCGCAAGGACATCCGTGACTTCAAGGCCGCGAACTCCTGCGACCGGCTGGTGGTGATCTGGTGCGCGTCCACCGAGATCTTCATCGAGCCCGGCCCGGCGCACGAGAGCCTGGCCGCGCTGGAAGCCGCGATGGAGGCGAACGACGAGAGCGTCCCGCCGTCGATGATCTACGCGTACGCGGCCCTCAAGGAGGGCGTGCCCTTCATCAACGGAGCGCCCAACCTCACCACCGACGTGCCGGCGATGATCGAACTCGCCAACGAGACCGGCGTGCCCGTCTGCGGCAAGGACTTCAAGTCGGGGCAGACCCTGTTGAAGACCGTGCTGGCGCCGATGCTGAAGGCTCGGATGCTGGGGCTCGAGGGCTGGTACTCCACGAACATCCTCGGCAACCGCGACGGTGAGGTGCTGGAGGACCCCGACAGCTTCCGGAGCAAGGAAGTTACCAAGCTCGGCGTGCTGGAGCACGTCCTGCAGCCGGACCTCTACCCCGAGCTCTACGGCAACTTCCACCACAAGGTGCGGATCAACTACTACCCGCCCCGGGGTGACAACAAGGAGGGCTGGGACAACATCGACATCTTCGGGTGGCTCGGCTACCCGATGCAGATCAAGGTCAACTTCCTGTGCCGCGACTCGATCCTGGCGGCGCCCCTGGCACTCGATCTGGTGCTCTTCACGGACCTGGCCGCGCGGGCGGGGCTCAAGGGTGTACAGGAGTGGCTCTCGTTCTACTTCAAGAGCCCGCAGCACGCGCCCAGCCTCTACCCGGAGCACGACCTGTTCATCCAGCAGACCAAGCTGAAGAACACGCTTCGCTGGCTGATGGGTGAGGAGCAGATCACCCACCTGGGGCACGAGTACTACGAGGACTGAGTCGTCGCGCCGGCGACGACGAGCCCGGTAGGGGTCGTCGCCGGCGCGCCTGGCGTGGTCCGGTCAGGAGCCGGTCAGCGCGGGTGGTACGGCCACATCCAGGTGGGCCAGCAGCTTCGCCACCTTGCGGTCGAGTTCCACGCCGACGGCGGTGATCTGGTCGTTGCCGAAGGAGGAGAGCGCGCTGCTCGGCTGTTCGACCGTGAACCGGACTCCACCGTCGAAACCGCTGATGACGGTGCGGAGGGGCACGTACGCCAGGATCGCGGGATCGTGCCGGAACATCCGTTCGGCGACGGTGTGGTTGCCCATCAGGTATTCGACGCACGGCGCGAGGTCGCCGGCCAGACTCATAAGCGGCTGTGCGTCGAGGATGTGGTAGTTCAGGAAGCCGTGCGGTGCCGACCTGTCCATCAGGTCGAGCACCTCGGACCAGGGCGCCTTCCGCTCGACCAGACTGCCGAACGCGGCCGCGTCGAACGGCGGGACAGCCTCCTCGTAACGACGTCGGAAGTCGTCGTACGGCGCCGAACTGGCGATGGTGAACCGCCGCGCGGAGAACGTGGTGTCGATGATCCGCCCGACTGTCGCTGTCATAACCCCAAGCTAGTGGTCCGCGACCTCGCCGATCGGAGCTTCCCGGAAACCGTGCCCGCCGCCCGCCGGCCCTCGCCGTCCATCCCGTGCAAGGGGTCGCCCCGGGCCGGCGAGGCGGGGCGAACGGCGGGGCCCGGACCCGACCTGGGCGCGTGCCGACCGGGGGTGAGCACGTCGGGTCCGGGCGTCAGTGGGAATCGATCGGCCTGCGCGCGAGGACGAGCCGGTACCGTGGGCCGCCGTTCCGGTGCTGCCCGAGGGCGGCCAGGGCGGCGACGGTCACGGTGAAGCCGGCCGCCGTCAGGTCGTCGCGTACCGCCGCCAGTGGGGTGGTGCGGTAGTACATCACGAACGGCGGGCGCCAGACCGCGTTGCGGATCCGCATCGCCAGGTCGAATCCGAGCGTGACCCAGTGCGAGACCGAGGTCGGCGGTGGTGGCGTACCGAGCGGGAAGGCGAACAGCCCGCCGGGGCGCAGTGCGCGGTACACCCCCTCGAACAGTGCGGGCCGTTCGGCGGGCAGGAAGTGCCCGAGCGCCCCGAAGGTGACCGCGAGGTCGAAGTCCCCGTCGAAGGGCAGGGCTCGGACGTCGGCGCGTACCCAGGTCGCGTCCGGGTGCGCGGTGCGTGCCTGCGCGAGCATGCCGGCGCTGAAGTCGACGCCGGTGATCCGTCCCCGGCATCGGGACCGGAGAACCGGCATGCCCGCGCCGGTACCGCAGCACACGTCCAGTCCACGGTCGAACGGCCCGAGGTCGGAGAGCGCCTCGGCGCTCGCACCGAGAATGCTCTCCGGGGTGCGGAAGGGCGTGTGGTCGAACTTCGGCGCCAACAGGTCGTAGCCGCGCTCGACCGAGGACAGCGCCTGGACGCACAGTTCGCGCAGCGACGGTCCCTGGGCCGAGAACATCGGCCGAGGGTACCTGTCGGACGCGCCGACCGGGCGGCGCGCGCCCGGAGCGTCAGACGGCGCGGGCCACGCAGATCCGGGCGTCCAGCCGTGGGCCGGCCTCGTAGAGCATGTACTCGACGCCGCCGTCGGTGCCGAACGCGGGCGACGCGGTACGCCCGTTGTCGGAGGCGATCGGGCGGTGGAAGACGCCCAGGTGCACCTCGCGGTCGAAGTTGTTGCCCACCTCGGTCAGGTACATGTTGCCGGTGTTGCCGTGGTACGCCAGGTACGCCGTGCCGTTGCGCTTGAGCAGGTGGGCGGCGGAGATGTCGGTGCAGCCGTCGGGCGTGGGCGAGACCAGCGGGGTGGGGGAGAACTGCCAGCCGCTCCAGCCGTTCGGCGACCAGCCCCAGAAGATCTTGCGGGTGCCCGGCCCGATGGTGTGCACGGCCATGAAGACCATCACGTAGCGGTTGCCCCGGCCGGCGACCGAGTGCTCGAAGACCCGGGCGTAGGAGGTCTCGGTGGTGTTGGGCACGAGGTTGGTGGAGAGGATCGGGGTCTCGTCGGTGAAGTGGATGCCGTCGGTGGACCTCGCCACCCGGGTGGTGTGGTTCTCGCCGTGGAAGTAGAGGAAGAACTGGCGGGTCGGCGCGTCCCACACCACGTGCGGGGAGGCGACGTGGCTGACCGTCGCGCCACCGGGCAGGTTGCGGTCGACGACGGGATTGCCGGGGTACTCGGTGTAGGGGCCTTCGAGTCGGTCCGCGTAGGCCAGGCAGATTCCGCCGGGCGCGTCGTGCGGGCCGTAGTAGAGGTAGTAGCGGCCGAGCCGGTTGCTGATCTTGTCGTAGACCCCGCGTACGCAGGGGAAGATGAACTCGCCGGTCGGGTTGTAGCGCAGCGGCCCGGCGAACGCGTCGCGGACGTACCGGTAGCTGGGGAAGCCGGCGGGTCCGGCCAGCGCGGGGGCGACGGTGCTCAGGCCGGCGACGGTGCCACCGGCGACCGCGGCGGCGCCACGGAGCAGGGTGCGGCGGCTGATGTCAGGGGTACGGGCCATGGGACGGTCCTCCGGTAACCCTCGGTGATCCGGCGTCCTGAGCTGGACGCCGCTCGTTGGTGCAGAAGTCAATCCCCGCCGGTCCGGTACGTCAAGACGCTAATACGAATTATCACCGGCACTTCGCCGGGATCTTCCTCGGCGGAAGGTCTTGACGAGCGGGCGGTCGCCGTGACTACAGTTCACGCCAACGAAACCGTAATGCGTATTAGCAGGAAACAGGTGGGCACCCAGCGTGACTGAACCGCGTAGCAGACGCGTGACCCAACAGGACATCGCCCGGATGACCGGCGTGAGCCAGGCGACGGTGTCGCTGGTGCTCAACGGCCGCGCCGACAGCGACGTCCGGATCGCGCCGCAGACCCGGGCACGGGTGCTCGACGCCATCCGCAGCACCGGGTACGTCGCCGACCCGATCGCCCGCCGGCTCGCCGCCCGCCGCAACCGCATCCTCGGCGTCTTCACGTACGAGCCGGTGTTCCCGGCCGGCACCGGGGACTTCTACCATCCGTTCCTGGTCGGCATCGAGGAGGGCGCCGAGTCGCTCGGTTGCGACCTCCTGCTGCTCACCAGTGCTCCCGTCGTGGACGGTCGGCGCCGGATCTTCCACGAGGACAACCGGCTGCGGTTGGCCGACGGCTGCGTCCTGCTCGGTCGCTCGCTCGACCGGGACGAGCTGGCCCGGCTGGTCGCCGAGGGGCAGGCGTTCGTCTCGGTCGGCCGGCGCGACGACGCCGGCGGCCCGGTGCCGTACGTCGGCGCCGACTACCCGGGGGCGACCAGCGCCATCGTCGAGCGGGCCGTCGCGATGGGGCACCGCACCCTGGCCTACGTGGGCCAGGGCAACCATCCGGTCGGTCCGGCGCCGCAGACCGGGCTGGACGGCCAGGACCGGCCGGCCGCGCCGGAGTCGCACGCCGACCGCGAGCGCGGGTTCCGGGCTGCCGTCGCCGCCGCCGGGGTCACCGGCATCCACGAGCCCGTCGAGGACCGGTCCCCGGCCGAACTGCTCGACTCGTTGCTGGCCCGGGGCGTGACGGTCGCGCTGATGGAGGAGTACGCGGACGGTTCCGCCATCGTCGCCGCAGCCCGCGAACGCGGCCTCGACATCCCCCGCGACCTCTCCGTCGCGGCTCTCGGTGACCCGACCCGGCCGGCGCCCTCCGATGTGGACTTCACGATGTTCCGGATTCCCCGGCGCCAGATGGGCTGGCAGGCGGTCGAGGTGCTCACCGGGCTCATCGAGGGAACACCCGGCCCGGAGAGCGGCGAGGTCCGGTCCGGCGCGGGACAGCGACCGGACCGGACCGGAGTGGGCGCCCCGGTCGACCCGGAGCACGTCGGGCAGAGCCCGACGCAGATCCTCCTCGACTGCGAGCAGGTCGAGGGCACCACGCTGGCGCCGCCGCGATGAACAGCCACGTTCGGAGGAAAGGGCATCTGTTGTCAGAGTTGACGTGCGATCTGCTGGTCGTCGGCGGAAGTCTCGGTGGCGTCGCCGCCGCACTGGGCGCGCTGCGCGCCGGGCGGCGGGTCGTGCTCACCGAGGAGTACGACTGGCTCGGCGGCCAGCTCACCAGCCAGGCCGTACCGCCCGACGAGCACAGCTGGGTCGAGCAGTTTGGGGTGACCGCCTCCTACCGGGCCCTGCGGGACGGCATCCGCGAGCACTACCGCCGCTGGTACCCGCTGACCGACCGGGCCCGCGCCGACCGCCACCTCAACCCGGGCGCCGGCCACGTGAGCCGGCTCTGCCACGAGCCGCGCGTCGCGGTGGCGGTGCTGGAGAGCATGCTGGCGCCGTACCGGGGCAGTGGTCGTCTGGTTGTCCTCCAGCCGGCCCGGGCGGTCTCCGCCGACACCGACGGCGACCGGGTGACGGCGGTGACCGTCGCGCACCAGGACCGCGAGGTGACGATCACCGCACCCTACGTTGTGGACGCCACCGAGACCGGCGAGCTGCTGCCGCTGACCGGCACGGAGTACGTCACCGGCTTCGAGTCGCGGGCGGAGACCGGCGAGCCGAGCGCCCCGGACGAGGCGCAGCCGGCCAACATGCAGGCGATCTCGGTCTGCTTCGCGGTCGACCACGTCGACGGCGACCACACCATCGACAGGCCCGAGCGGTACGACTTCTGGCGCGCGTACCAGCCGCCGTTCTGGGGCGACCGGCTGCTGTCGTTCCGTGCGCCGCACCCGCGCACCCTGGAGACCACCGAGCGGTCGTTCACCCCGAACCCGGACGACGATCCGGCCCTGGTGCTGGCCGACCAGCGGCGCGACCCGGGTGACGGCAACCTCTGGACGTTCCGCCGGATCGCGGCCCGGCGCAACTTCCGGGACGGCTTCTACGACAGCGACATCTGCCTGGTCAACTGGCCGCAGATCGACTACCTGGAGGCGCCGGTCATCGACGTCGCCGATCCGGCGGCCGGGATCGCGGCGGCCCGGGAACTGTCCCGCTCGATGCTCTACTGGTTGCAGACCGAGGCGCCCCGCCCGGACGGCGGCACCGGCTTTCCCGGCCTGCGGCTGCGCGGCGACGTGACCGGCAGCGCCGACGGGCTCGCGCAGGCGCCGTACATCCGGGAGTCCCGCCGCATCCGCGCCCGGTACACGGTCGTGGAGCAGGACCTGTCGCTGGCCGTACGTGGGGACAAGGGGGCGGTGTCCTATCCGGACAGTGTGGGCGTCGGCATGTACCGCATCGACCTGCATCCGTCGACCGGCGGCGACAACTACATCGACGTCGCGTCCTGCCCGTTCGAGATCCCGTTGGGTGCGCTGCTGCCCCGGCGGGTCACCAACCTGATCGCGGGCGGGAAGAACATCGGCACCACCCACATCACCAACGGTTCCTACCGACTGCACCCCGTCGAGTGGAACACCGGCGAGGTCGCCGGAGTTCTCGCCGACTTCTGCCTGGCCCGCCGGACCACTCCGGCCGCCGTGCGCGACACCCCCGGCCTGCTGGCCGACTTCCAGAACCGTCTCACCGCCGAGGGTGTCGAGCTGCGCTGGCCCGACGTCTCGGGCTACTGAGAGGAACTCATATGAGAGCACGAACAACGGCCGCGATCGCGGTGGCGGCGCTGCTCGGCCTCACCGCCTGCGGCTCCGGCGATGGCGGCGCGGGCGACGACGGCCCGGTCACCCTGCGGATGACCACCTGGTCGGCGAACGAGGCGCACGTCAAGCTCTTCGACGAGATCGCCGAGGAATACAAGAAGACCCATCCGAACGTCACCGCGATCACCTTCGACGCGATTCCGTTCGAGAACTACACCACCACCCTGACCACGCAGATCGCCGGTGGCAACCCGCCGGACCTGGCCTGGGTACTGGAGAACGCGGCACCCGACTTCGTCTCCTCCGGCGCGCTGCTGCCGCTCGACGACACGCTCAAGGGCACCGACGGGTACCAGTTCGACGAGCTGGCCCCGGCCGCGACGAAGCTCTGGCAGGCCGACGGCAAGCTGTACGGGTACCCGTTCTCCACCTCGCCGTTCGGCATCTTCGTCAACACCGACCTGGTCAAGGCGGCCGGGGCGCAGTCGCCCGCCGAGCTGATCGCCGCGAACCAGTGGAGCTGGGAGAACGCGGCGAAGCTGGCCTCGGCGGTCAACGCGAAGACCGGCAAGGCCGGCCTGGTGGTGCGCGACTTCGACTACAAGGGCTGGGACAACCTGTCCACGGTGTGGACCGGCTGGGGCGCGCAGGCGTGGAGCGCGGACGGGAAGACCTGCGGCTTCGACAAGCCGGAGATGGTCGAGGCGATGCGGTTCCTGCACGACGCGACCTTCACCGACAAGGCGTTCCCCGGTCCGGGTACCACCGCCGACTTCTTCGCCGGGGAGGCGGGCCTGACGATCACCCAGATCTCCCGGGCCTCGCTGCTCAAGGACGCGAAGTTCGGCTGGGACCTGGTCCCGCTGCCGACCGGCCCGAAGGGCGGGTACGCGGTGATCGGCCAGGGCGGGCTGGGCGTGCTCAAGAAGGGCAAGCACGCCGAGGTGGCGGCGGACTTCCTCGCCTTCTTCACCAACCCCACCAACTCGGCGAAGCTCGCGCAGTTCTTCCCGCCGCCGCGTACCTCGCTGCTCACCACCGAGACGCTCGCCAAGACCAACCCGCTGCTCAAGCCGGAGCAGTTGCAGGCGGTCGTGATCGACGGCATCTCGACCGGCGTGGTGAAGCCCAGCCACACCGGGCAGGCGGAGCTGTCCCAGGCGGTCCGCTCGGCGCTCGACCCGCTGTGGAAGCCGGACGCCGACGTGCCGGCCGTACTCGCCGGGGTGTGCACCGCGATCAACCCGCTGCTGGCGAAGTAGATGGCACTGCTGACCGACGACCGCACGGCGGGCCGGACCTCGCACCGGCCCGCCCCGGGCGGTACGCGTCGCTGGTGGACCACCCGCCGCCGCGACCACCTGGCCGGTTACCTGTTCATCGCGCCGCAGCTCGTCGGCAGCGTGCTGTTCGTGCTGATCCCGCTCGGCCTGGTGGTCTGGTATTCGCTGCACGAGTGGAACGTGCTCGCCGACACGTTCGACTTCGTCGGCGCGGAGAACTACCGGGCCATGGCCGACGACCCCAACCTGCCCGGCGTACTCCGGGCGACCGCGCTCTTCTCGGTCGGGCTCGTCGCGCTCAACCTGAGCCTGGCGCTCTTCCTCGCGGTACTGCTCAACCAGCGGCTGCGCGGCACCGCCTTTTTCCGGGTCCTCTTCTTCTCACCGGTGGTCGTGTCGCTGGTCGCCTGGACCATCGTCTGGGGCTTCCTGTTGCAGGACAACGGCGGCATCAACGGCCTGCTGGACACCGTCGGCGTCGACGGCCCGAACTGGCTGCGCGGCGACGCCACCGCGATGCTCTCGGTGATCGTCGTGCAGGTCGTCAAGAACGTCGGCCTCAACATGGTGCTCTTCCTGGCCGCGCTCCAGGGCGTGCCGGGCGAACTCTACGAGGCGGCCCGGGTCGAGGGCGCCGGCCGGTGGACCCAGTTCCGCCGGATCACGGTACCCCTGATCAGCCCGACCATCCTGCTCACCTCGATCATCACGGTGGTCGGCTCGCTCCAGGTCTTCGCCCAGATCGCGGTGCTCACCCAGGGCGGCCCGGGCTCGTCGACCACGGTCCTCGTCTACTACCTCTACCAACAGGCGTTCCAGTTCCACCACTTCGGGTACGGCGCCACCATCTCCGTACTCCTGTTCCTTCTCGTCCTGGCGCTGACCGTCGTGCAGTGGCAGATGCGCAAGAGATGGGTCTTCCATGAGCAGTAGGCTCTCGCCCCGCACGAAGGTGCTCCTCTACGGCACGCTCTGCGTGCTGGCCATTCCGTTCGTCTTCCCGACCTGGTGGATGGTCACCTCGTCGGTCAAGCCGGTCGCGGAGATCTTCGCGTTCCCGCCCAGCCTCGTTCCGACCTCGGTGAACTTCGACGGCTACCGGGACGCGTTCGCCACGCAGCCCTTCGCCCGGCAGTACCTCAACTCGGCGTACATCGCGCTCGTCGTCACCTTCGGCACCCTCGCGGTCTCCGCGCTGGCCGGCTACGCCTTCGCCCGGATCCGCTTCCGGGGGCAGAACGCCCTCTTCCTCGTGGTGCTGCTCGGCCTGCTGATCCCGAGCGAGGTGACGATCGTCCCGCTGTTCCGGATGTTCAACGCGGCGGGGCTGGTCGACACCCACTGGCCGCTGATCCTGGTGCCGATCCTGGGCGCGCCGAGCGTACTGGCCACCTTCATCATGCGGCAGTTCTTCATCGCGCTGCCGGTCGAGTTGGAGGAGGCCGCCCGGCTGGACGGGCTGGGCCGCTTCGCGACCTTCCTGCGGATCGGGCTGCCGCTGTCCCGGCCGGCCCTCGGCGCGGTCTCCATCTTCACCTTCCTGCACAGTTGGAACCTCTACCTGGAGCCGATCGTCTTCCTCTCCACGCCGGAGAAGTTCACCCTGCCGCAGGCGTTGACCCAGTTCGTCGACGCGTACGGCGGTCCGATGTGGAACGTCCAGCTCTCGGCGGCGTCGCTGACCGCGATCCCCGTGCTGGTCGTGTTCGTGATCGCCCAGCGGCAGTTCATCGAGGGCCTGGCCCACACCGGTTTGAAGGGCTGACGGGCGGTCGGCGGTACGGCATCGGTCTTTGATAACCCTCTGAGACCGGGCCGCTAGGTTCCGGGTTCGGGGCGGCGACATGCGGAACAGCAGTTCCGGGTCTCGGCCGCCCATCGGACGAGCTCTTGGGAGGCTTCGATGTTGCGATCGAGCTTCGGCGCCGCTCGGCTGGCGCTCGGGCTGCTCACCGCCGTGACGCTGGCGCTGGTCAGCGGCCAGCCGGCCGTCGCGGCCGATACCAGTACCACCTCGACGACCAGTTGGCGGCTGACCAACATCGGGCAGCGCATCTGCATCCCCGCCGACGAGTCCTGGTGGACCTACTTCTGGATCACGATCGACGGGACGTGGACGAGGCCAATCGAGGTCGGCGCCCGGAACCTGCCCTCCGGCACGACCACGAGCCTGCCGCACGCGCCGCTGCCGCCCGGATCGAGCAACGGCGCTACCGCGCTCAACCTGATCGCGATGACCCTGCCGCCGCTGCCGTTCGGGATCTACCAGCCGGAGCTGACGGCGTCGGACGGGGTGATTACGCAGAGCGTTCCGGTCACCATCCAGGTGCAGGAGCGCTGGGGCTGCGCCTGGTAGTCCGCGCCGGACGTCTGAAGGCGACCGAGGGGGGGCGGAGGTCGTGGGTTGCCGGGAATCGCCGGAGCCCACGACCTGTCCCCGTCAAGGCCCGCCGCAGGCCGCCAGAAGATCTGCGAAACAGCCCCTCAGCGGGCCCGGACGGCTTCTGGCGAGCACCGGATCGGTCTTGGCCGGCAGTGAGACAGCCCCTCAGCGGCCCGGACGGCTTCTGGCGAGCACCGGATCGGTCTTGGCCGGCAGTCGCACCACGAAGGTGGCGCCGCGACCGGGGCGACCCTGTGCCTCTATCGTGCCGCCGTGCGCGGTGACGACCTCGCGCAGCAGCGACAGCCCGAGGCCGGTGCGCCGACGTTCCGTTCCGACACCGCTGCGGAACCGTTCGAAGATCCGCTCGGCGGGGTCGAACCCGGTACCGGTGTCGACGACGGTCAACTCGATCGGGCCCGCCTCGGCCGCGCGACGTACCGTCACCTCGATCAGGCCGCCCGTGGGCGTGTGGGTCAGCGCGTTGGTCAGCAGTTCACCGATCACCCGCCGCAGGGCGGACGGCACCCCGAGCACCGGCAGCGGAACGTCCGGACGGCTGAGCGTGAGCGTGACGCCGTACTCGGTGGCGCGATCGGTCTCGGCCACCACGGCATGCTCGGCGAGCGCGGCCAGGTCCACGGTACTGGTGCCCCGCTCCACGTCCGGCATCGTCGCCAACCGGGCGGAGAGCAGCAGGTCGTCGACGACCTCGCCGAGCCAGCGGGTGGTGCCGGTCAGCCGTTCCAGCTCGGCCCGGTAGGCGGCGGGAACTCCGGTGTTCCCGGCCCGGCGGGCCAGCACCTGTGCCCGGGTGTGCACCTGGGCGATCGGCGTACGCAGTTCGTGGCTGACGTCGGCGACGAACCGGCGCTGTCGGGCGAGCGCGTCGGCGAGCGGCGCGACGGCGAGCCGGCCCACCGCCACTCCGCTGGCGAGCGCGGCGAGCAGGCCGATCGCCTCCGTGACGGTGAGCGCGAAGAGCAGGTGCCGGCGGTCGGCGAGCTGGTAGCGGGCGTCGAAGATCGCCTGTACGACGTCGTCGCCCCGGGGCTGGGTGAGCACGAAGTAGACGGTGCCGTTGCGCTCGACCGTGTCCACCGTGGCGGTCCGGGTGGCGACCACCCTGCCGAGCGGCTCCGCGAGCGGAAAGCCGGCCGGGGCGGGGATGCCGCCGCTGATCAGTTCGCCCTCGTGCAGGAGGAAGAGCCAGGTGCATCCGGGCGGCCCGGACGGGTCGCTGCGGGTCGCGGTGTAGGCGAGTTCCCGATGGATCTGGGCCTCCTGGCCGCGTACCAGCATGGCGTAGGCGACGCCGCCGATCAGTGTGATCAGGACGGTCACCGCCAGTCCGACCAGCACCCCGACCCGGCGCCGGGCGCGGGCCACCACCACCCGTTCGGCAGCCATCCAGGAGACTCCCGCCGGCACGTCGGCCGGGCCCCGGGCCTTCACAGCTCACCCAACCGGTAGCCGAGGCCGTGTACGGTGCGCACCGCGGCCCGGCCGAGCTTGCGGCGCAGGTAGTAGACGTAGGTGTCCACGATGGACGTGGCGGCCGCCTCGCCGAAGACCCGACGGCGCAACTCCGGCCGGGAGTGCACCGCCCTGGGCCGTACCGCGAGCAGGTGCAGCAGTTCGAACTCCCGGGCGGAGAGGGATATCCGGGCGCCGTCGGGAAGCAGCACGTCCCGCAGGTTGAGGTCGAGCCGGCCGGCGCCGATCGGCAGCGTCTCGGCGCCGTCGGAGGCGCGCCGGCAGAGCGCCCGGATCCGGGCGGTCAGCTCGTCCAGCTCGAACGGCTTGATCAGGTAGTCGTCGGCGCCGGCGTCCAGGCCGGCGACACGGTCGTCGACCGTGCCGAGGGCGGTGAGCATCAGCGCGCGGGCGCCCACCGCCCGGGACCGCAGCCGGGTCAACAGGTTGAGCCCGTCGAGCGCCGGCAGCAGCCGGTCGATCACCATGACGTCGTACGGCCGGGTGAGGCCGAGGTGCAGGCCGCGTTGGCCGTCCGGGGCGACGTCGACGAGATATCCCTCGTCGGTCAACACCTCGGTAAGCATGTCCGCCAGGTCCGTGTCGTCCTCGACCAGGAGCAGGCGGTGTACGCCGGGTGGCGCCTCGCTTGCCGTCAGCACACGTCGAGGATCCCACACCAGTCCGAGACATAGACTGTGATAGATATCTCTATGCTTTGTCTCCCGCCGGTTGAACCGCTAGGGCCGGTTCCTGCGTGTCGGGCGGAGCGGCGTTCCTCGCCTCCCGCCGCTCGATCCAGCTCAGCAGCGGCGTCGTCATCAGCGTCGTGACGAGCGCGACCAGCACCAGCGCGGTGAACAACGTCGAGTTGACGATACCGGCGGCCATCCCGACGTTGATCGCGATGAGCTGCATCAGCCCCCGGGCGTTCATCAACGCCCCGATCCGCAGGGCGACCCCGTTCGGCTCCCGGCGCAGCCTGGCCGCGGCCCAGCAGGCGCCGAACTTCCCCACGATGGCCACCGTGACGCAGCCGAGCGCGAAGAGCAGCACCGACGGCTGGCCCAGCAGACCGAACTCGGTGTGCAGACCCGAGTAGGTGAAGAAGAGCGGCAGGAAGACGATCTGGCAGACCGGGGTGACCGTGGCGACCAGCCGGTCGGTGCGGTCGTGGTGCGGCATGACCACACCGACCGCGAACGCGCCGAAGACGGCGTACAGGCCGATCTCGTCGGTGTACCAGGCGACCGCGAAGAGGAGTGCGACCAGGCCGAGCAGCCGGGACTGGTCGCCGAGCCGATCGCTGCCGACCAGCGCCACGGCGACCCGCCGCCCGACCGTCCAGAGCACCAGCCCGAACAGCACCGCACCCCCGACGGTGGTCAGTGCCGGCCCCGGCTCGCCCGAGGCGGTGGCGAGGACGACGGCCAGCAGCATCCAGGCCACCACGTCGTCGAGGGCGCCGCTGGCCAGCGCGAGCGAGCCGTGCCGGGTCCCGGCGAGCCCGCGCTCGGTGATGATCCGGGCCAGCATCGGAAAGGCGGTGATCGCGAGGGCGACCCCGACGAAGGCGGCGGAGACGCCGACCGAGGCGCCGTCCGCGATCACCGGCGCACTGCCGGCGGTGGCGAGCACCAGCAGCACCCCCAGGCCCAGCGGCACGACGACGCCGGCCATCGACACCGCACCGGCGGTGCCGGCCAGCCCGGTCACCGGGTGCGAGGTGAAGGCGTACCCGGCCTGGAACATGAAGATGACCAGGCCCACCTGGCCGACGACGTACAGCACCGGATAGAGCTGCGTGGGGAACAGTGCGTCCTGGGCGGCCGGCGCCAGCAGGCCGAGCAGGGACGGCCCGAGCAGCACGCCGGCCAGCATCTCGCTCACCACCGCCGGCTGGCCGACCTTGCCGAGCAGCCACGCCATCAGGCGGCAGAAGAGCAGGATGACCACCACGGCGATGAAGAACCGAGGGGCCAGCTCCACCGGGGTCATGCCGGACCGCCTCGTGCCGGGGCCTGCCGGCCCGCACCTACCGTGCTCATCGTCGAACCTCCTCGAAGTAGCTGGCACAGAGTCGTTGCCGTCGCGCGTCGACCACCATCCAGCTGCCGAGCACCAGCTGGACGAGGCTGCGCCACACGTCCGCCCAGCCGTCGCCGAGCCGCATCAGCCGGAGCCGGAAACGCCCGGGCGGCGGCGCACCGGCCGGTACCAGGAAGCAGGGGCCCCGACTCGGCAACGAGCGGCTGTGCCGGACGGTGGAGACCAGGGCGTACCGGCGCAGCACCTCGCGGGTGACCGCGCGCATCATCACCGGCGCGACGCCCCGGGCCGGACAGGCCCGGTTGGCGGCGATCCCGAACGGGACGAAGTGCGCCTCACCCCGGTCGAGGGTGCGCCAACGGGAGGGGGCGAAGGTGTCGTCGCCGGCCGGTCCGGTGCGCTGGAACGCGAGGTAGTTGAAGAGCAGGACCGAGCCGGCCGGAATGGTGACGGTGTCGTGCACCCGGATCGGCGCCGAGGTGATCCGGTGCGCCACACCGAAGAGCGGATGTACCCGCAGTGTCTCGTCGATCACCCGGTCCAGTACCCGGTCGCCCGCCTCGTCGGTGTCGTCCAGGGCGGCCAGCAGCTCCTGCTGCGTGGCCGGGTGCTGGGCGATGGCCAGCAGGAGATGCGCCATCGCCTCCGACATCTGCACCACGGCGGTGTTGAAGAACGCGCCCTGGAGGTACCAGGCCGTCTCCTCGGCGGTGAACGGCTCCGGCAGGGTGACCGGCGAGGTACCCGCCTCGACCCGGGCCCGCAGATAGCGGGTGAGCCGGTTCCGCCGCTCCATGTGCCGCAGTCCGCAGCACTTGAGCGCGGTGACCACGTCGTGGGCGTTGGCCACGACCAGTGCCCGGACGTCGGGCGGGCAGGCCGCGCCGAAGACGAGTTCGTAGTAGACCTCGGCCCAGATCGGCATCATCAGGTCCCGCAACCGGACCCGGCTGCTCCGGTCGACGGGCAGGTCGGCGAGGACGCGCCGCGCCGACGCCGTGGCCAGCTCCGTCGACCGGCGGTGCGACACGGCCAGCACCCGCCGGGTCGTCCTCGCCACGGTGCGGTACCGCTCGCCGGGCTCCAGGTGCTCCTGGTGCATCTGCGGGCCGGGCGCCAGCCAGTACCAGAACAGGTCGGAGAGCCCGGCGCCCCGGCTGCGCCCGTCGGCCGCCGGATGGGCGTACACCCGGGCGAAGTCCTCGGGGCCGACCAGCGGTCCGGGTACCGGGATCCCCTCGGTGCCGTTCACCCGGGCGAAGATCCGCTCCCGGAGCCGGACC
This sequence comes from Plantactinospora endophytica, assembly GCF_016862915.1. Classification (GTDB taxonomy): domain Bacteria; phylum Actinomycetota; class Actinomycetes; order Mycobacteriales; family Micromonosporaceae; genus Plantactinospora; species Plantactinospora endophytica. Next base: position 421,609 of record NZ_BONW01000013.1, read on the forward strand.
ACGGCCGGCGGCAGCCACCGGGGCAGCAGCCAGACGGTGGCCGCCACGGGGACCGTCAGGACGGTGCCGAGCACGCCGAGCGCGCTCATCGCGGCATCCGGTTGAGCAGATCCGGCCCGAGGTCGGCGGGGCGGACGGCTCCGGCCAGGGTCATCGCCTGACCGAGGTCGGCGCGGAGCAGGTCGAGGACCTGGCGTACCCCGGGCTCGCCCCGGGCGGCGAGCCCCCACAGCACCGGTCGGCCGACCCCGACCGCCGTCGCGCCCAGGGCCAGCGCGGTGAGGACGTCGGTGCCCCGGCGGATTCCGCCGTCGAGCAGCACCGGAACCCGGTCCCCGACCGCGTCGACGACCGAGGGCAGCGCGTCGACGGCCGTTGCCGCGCCGTCCAGCTGCCGTCCACCGTGGTTGGAGACCCACACGGCGTCGACGCCGTGCGCGACCGCGAGGCGGGCGTCGGCCGGATGCAGGATTCCCTTGAGTACGACGGGCAGCCGCGTCACCCCGCGCAGCCAGTCGATCCGGGGCCAGTCGAGGTCGGCGTCCAGCACGATGTCCCGGATCCGCCCGGTCTCCGGATCACGCATGTTCTCGCACCCCAGGCCGGGCGGTAGGTCGAGGAAACCGTTGCGCAGGTCCCGCTCGCGCCGGCCGAGCACCGGTGAGTCGACGGTGACGACCAGGGCTCGACAGCCGGCCGCCTCCACCCGTCTGACCAGCGACTCGGTGAAGCCGAGATCGGGTTGCGGATAGAGCTGGAACCACAGCCGCCCCGGCCGGTCGGCGGCGTCCATGGCGGCGGCGACCGCCTCGACCGGCGTGGTGGCGGCCATGCTGAGCACCAGTACCGTGTCGGCGCCGGCGACCGCCCGCGCGCAGCCGACCTCGCCGTCCGGATGGGCCAGCCGGTGGAAGGCGGTGGGGGAGACCAGCACCGGCATCGACAGCGTTCCGCCGAGCAGGGGCGTACGCAGGTCCCGCTCCCCGCCACCGCGCAGCACCCGGGGCAGGAGCCGGTACGCGTCGAAGGCCGTCTCGTTGGCCCGCAGGGTCCGCTCGTCGCCGGCACCGCCGGTGAAGTAGTCCCGGTGCGCCGGGTCGAGCCGCCGCCACGCCTCGTCCCGCAGGTCCCTGAGGTTCACCGGGAGGGCCGCGCCGGCCGTGGGATTGTGGCGCGGCCCCACCCGGTCCGTCACCGGGGACATGACCGTCAGTCCCCGGCGCCGTCTAGGCAGCGGTCCAGGAAGGCGACCAGCGGGGCCCGGTGCACGTCCGGCCGGTCCCACCGGTTCTCCAGGTTCTCCGCCAGGTGGTGGACCGCCACCACCCGGCCCTGGTGGTGGTGTCGGACCACCGGATGCAGGTACGCGGCGTCGTGCGCCTGCCCGACCACGTCCTGGGCGACCCGGCTCACCGAGACGTCGAACGGGTCGACCTGGTCGTGCTCGGGGCCGTACTCCAGGGTGACGAGGAAGGCGTGTTCGGCTGGATGGTCCATCGTGGACAACCCGTGCCGGGTGAAGTACTCCACCGGCACCTCCTCCTGGTAGCGGGCGTCCGGCCCGGCCACCGTCAGCACGTCGGCGAGTACGCCGAACTGCTGCCAGAGCGCGGAGGAGCGGTTCACCCGGGCGATGATCGCGTCGGCCATCGACCAGGCGGTGGCGTCCAGCTTCTCCGCCGGCCACGGGACGTCGTGGTAGCGCCGTTCGAGGACGCGGTGCAGCGCCCGGACCGCGTACCGGAAGCCGTGGATGAAGCCGCTGGTCGACCGTTTGAAGTCCCGCTCCTGGGAGAGTGTGCCGGCGAAGAAGAGGTCCGGCACGTTCACCGACTCCCACTCGGAGGTCTGGGCCGGGAACCGGTCGTCGATGACGAGTTCCGGCCGGCAGGAGTCGTCGAAGATCGACGGGTCGAACCGGAAACCGGTGCAGAGCAGTACCCGGTCGTAGCGCAGCTCCTTGGTGACCTCGTCGGCCCGGGAGAAACTGAACGTCACCCGGTAGCCGTCGGCGTCCCGCACGATACGGCGGACGTTGCCGTCCAGGATCGCGTTCGCCGACTTGAGCTGGTAGGTGTCGAGGAAGTTGTTGTTCACCGCCCGCAGGTGCCCGACGTAGTGGGTGCGCCAGGCCATCCGGATCGAGTGCGGACCGGCCAGGTGGATCAGGGTGGTCGTCTCCATCAGGTTGTCGGCGGTCTCGAACGCCGAGTTGCCCTTGCCGATGATCAGCACCCGCTGGTCGGTGAAGTCGTGCGGGTCGACCGACATGGCGTCGTACCGCTCCGCGTAGCCGACCCCGGGGATCGGCGGTACGTACGGCTGCGACACCCCGGTCGCCACCACGACCCGGGCGGCCCGGTACGTCGTACCCTGCTGGTCGGTGACCGAGAAACCGTCCTCGGCGGTCCGGGCGACCCGGACCACCCGGCTGCCGTAGCGCACCCGGACCCCGGCGGCGGTCGCGAAGTCCGCCAGGTAGCGGACCATCAGCTCGGCGTCCGGGAAGTACCGGTCGGTGTACCGGGTGAACAGTAGCGCCGGATCGTCGGTGAGCAGGGAGTTCCAGTCCAGCCGCAGGTTCAGTTCGGGGTCGTCCGAGCCGGTGCGCGGCTTGTTGATGGAGATGAGCTGACGGTGCCGGGGAAACCTCGTGAAGAACGCGCCGGGAACGTCCGCCGACTCCAGCACGAGGTAGTTGCGCCGGCCGTCCCGTTCGAGGAACGCCGCGAGCTGGAGCCCGGCCGGCCCCGCGCCGATGATCAGATAGTCGAGCATCTCTCCGGTCACGGAACGAACCTACAAACGAGATTTCAGAGAAAAATCAGCATTCGTCCCGAGACGCGTTGAGTGAGTGGAGCAGTTCCGCGGCCCGGACGACGTCGGAGTCGAGCGGCCGGTCCGGGTCGACCGCCGGCACCGTCTCGACCAGCCGCTCCAGCACCGCCGCGCAGCCCGGCGCAGTCGGCGGACGGGCGCCGACGTGCACCGCCTGGCGCAGCCCGACCGCCAGCGAGCCGCAGAGCAGCCGGAGCAGCCCGGCCTGGTCCACCGCCCGCAGCGCCGCCTGGGTCCCGAACGGCACCACGTCCTGGTTGTGCAGGTTGGTCGGCAGGCTCTGCATGCTGGCCGGCACGGCGTTGCGCCGGATCTCCGCCACCATCGCGGTCGTCGCCAACTGCGCCCCCTGCAACCCGTGCTGACGGCCGGGCCCGGCGGCCAGCATCGGCGGCAGGCCACCGTTGCGCGCGGGGTCGACCAGCAGGTCGAGTTGGCGTTCGACGAGGTTGCCCAACTGGGCGGTGACCGTCGCCAGCACGTCGGCGGCGAAGGCGGCCGGCTGGCCGAAGAAGTTGCCGCCGTGCAGCACCAGATCGTCGTCGGGGAAGAAGAGCGGATTGTCGCTGACGCTGTTCAGGTCGGCGGCCACGACGTCGTCGACGTACCGCAACGCGCCCTCGGCCGCGCCGAGCAACTGCGGGGCGCAGCGGATGCTGTACGCCTCCTGGAGCGGGCGGCCGGTCGACGGCACCGCACCAGCGAGCAGCGTACGCATTCCGGCGGCGACGTCGACCGCGCCGGGATGCCCGTACGCGGTGATCAGCCGGGGGTGCAGGAACTGCTCGGGTTCGCAGCCGAGCACGTCGACGAGGAGGCAGGTGAGCATCTGGACGGCCCGGTGCGAGGTGCGCACGGAATCCAGGGCGAGTGCCGTGGCGGCGGTGGTCAGCGACGTGCCGTTGACCAGCGCCAGCGCGTCGCGTCCGTCGAGGACGAGCGGTGTCAGCCCGGCCCGGGTCAGCGCTGTCCCGGCCGGCATCCGCACCCCGTCCAGGTAGGCCCAGCCGCGACCGCGCAGCGACTGCGCGGCGTAGGCGAGCGGGATCAGGTCACCGCTGGCCCCGACCGAGCCGAATCGGGGCATCGCCGGGGCGAACGTCGTCGCCAGCATCGCCACCAGACCGTCCACGACCCGTGCGGACACCCCGGAGACGCCCTGGGCCAGCGACCAGACCCGGACCAGCACGGTGGCCCGGGCGACGGTCGGATCGATCTCCGGTCCCTGACCCGCCCCGAGGTGGGCCAGGGTGTTGTCGCACTGGTCCGCCTCGTCGTCCCGGCCGGCGAACCCGACGAGTGCGCCGAAACCCGTGGTGGCGCCGTAGACCGGGCGGTCGTCCCCGAGGACGGTCCGCAGGTAGTTCCGGCCGCGCGCCACCCGGTCCCGGACCGGGGCGGAAATCTCGACGTCGACCCCGGTCGCGGCCCGTCGCAGGTCCGCCACCCGCAGCGGTCGGGCCAGGTCGACGGTACGGGCGACTCCGGGCACGCTCTCGGTCCTCATCGGGCCGACCGTAGCCACCGGTTCTCAGAGCGATCTGAGTTATCTCTGATTCCCGGTGGCTACCGTCCGGCGGCATGACGCACGATTACCTGATCCTCGGAGCCGGGCCGGCCGGACTCCAACTCGCGGCCCTGCTGGAGCGCGACGGTGCCGACTACCGCGTCCTGGAGGCCGGGGCCGGGCCGGGTACCTTCTTCGCCAGCTATCCCCGGCACCGTCAGCTCATTTCCATCAACAAGGTCTACACCGGCTCCGACGATCCCGAGTTCAACCTCCGGATGGACTGGAACTCCCTGCTCAGCGACGACCCCGAACTGTTGTTCCGCCGGTACAGCGAGCGGTACTTCCCCGCCGCCGACGACCTGTCGCGGTATCTCGTCGACTTCGCGGCGCGGACCGGGGTGCGGGTCAGCTACCGGACCCGGATCGTCCGGGTCGGCCGGGACCGCGACGGATTCGAGGCGGTGGACGACGCCGGCCGGAGCTGGCGCGGACGCCGGCTGGTGGTCGCGACCGGTGTGTCCCGGCTGTACCTGCCGCCGATCGAGGGCATGGAGACCGCCGAACGGTACGACACGGTCAGCGTCGACCCGCGCGACTTCGTCAACCAGCGAGTCATGATCATCGGCAAGGGCAACTCCGCCTTCGAAACCGCCGACAACCTGGTGGAGACCGCCGCGGTGGTGCACGTGGCCGGGCCGCACTCGGTCAGGTTCGCCTGGCAGACGCACTACGTCGGGCACCTGCGGGCGGTGAACAACAACTTCCTCGACACCTACCAGCTCAAGTCGCAGAACGCCGTACTCGACGGCACGGTCGAGAGCATCCACCGCCGGGCGGAGGGCGGCTACCTGGTCCGGTTCCGCTACGCCCGCACCGTGGAGGCGATCCGGGAGATCGAGTACGACCGGGTCATCGCCTGCACCGGCTTCCGCTTCGACGCGAGCATCTTCGACGAGAGCTGCCGGCCCCGGCTGGTGATCGACGACCGGTTCCCGGAGCAGACCTCGGCGTACGAGTCGACCACCGTCCCCGACCTCTACTTCGCGGGCACGCTGACGCAGCAGCGGGACTTCAAGCGTTCGACGAGCGGCTTCATCCACGGCTTCCGGTACGGCACCCGGGCGCTGCACCGGATCCTCCGCTCCCGCTACCACGGCGCGGGCTGGCCGGCGACGCCGGTCGAGGCGACCCCGGACGCGATCACCGAGGCGATCATCGCCCGGATCAACCGCTCCTCGGCGCTGTGGCAGCAGTTCGGCGTACTCGGGGACGTGGTCGCGGTCTCCGGCGGCACCGCCACCTACCACGAGGAGGTGCCGGTGGCGTACCTCGCCGAGGGTGGGCTGGGCGAGGGCTCCTTCCTCGTCACCACCCTGGAGTACGGAGCCGGCCACGACACCGTGGACCCGTTCGACATCTCCGTACCCCGACCGCGCGAGAACGACGCGACCGCCGCGCAGGACGCCAGCTACCTGCACCCGGTCGTCCGGCACTACCGGGACGGGCGGGTGGTCGGCGTACACCACCTGGCGGAGAACCTGGAGAACCAGTGGAATCTGGCCGGGGTCCACCAGCAGCCGCTCGCCGTCTTCGTCAAGGAACACCTGGCCGATGCGGAGTGCTGAGCCGCACCGGGCCGTCCAATCGCACCGGGCCGCACCGCCACAGCGGGCCGCCGAGCCGCACCGGGCCGGGTCGGTCTATCCGCAGGTGGTGCTCGACCTGCTCGCCGCCGGTCGGGACCGCCCGGTCTTCGAACACGGCGCCCGGACCGTCTCCGCCGACGAACTGTCCGACCTCGTTGCCCGGCTCGCCACCGGGCTGACGGAGGCGGGCATCGGTCCGGGCGACGGGGTGGCGGTGGTCCTCGGCGTGTCGCCGGAGGCGTTCGCCGCGATCGTCGCGGCCCAGGTGGTCGGTGCGCGGGTGGCCGGGGTACGCGCCGGGCTCACCGCCGGGCAGCTCCGGCACCTCCTCGGTCAGCGGATCGCGGCGGTGCTGGTGGACCCGTCGACGGCGTCCCCGGAGCTACGGGCGGCCTCCGCCGGGCTGCCGGTGCTGGCGGTGGGCCGGGTCGACGGGATACCCGACCTGACCACCGTTGCGGTGCCACGGACCGCACCCCGGCCGGCGGGTCGGCCGGACGACGTCGCCCGGGTCGTCTACACCAGTGGCAGCACCGGAAACCCGAAGGGCTGTGTCCAGACGTACGCCGCACTCGCCGCCGCCTGGGCGCCGCAGCCGGACCGGTGGCCCCCGGCGATCCGGGACCTCGCCGCCAACCTCGACCGCTACCTGGTCTTCGGCTCGCTCAGCAGCCAGGTCATGCTGGAGTACGGCCTGCTCACCCTGGCTGCCGGCGGCACCATGGTCGTCGCGGAGCCGACCGGGGGAGCGCAACCCTTCCTGCCCGGTGCGATCGCCCGGCACCGGGCGACCGCCAGCGTGGTCACCGTGCCCCGGCTGGCCAGGATGGTGGCGGCCCAGCGCGACGACCCGGTCGACCTCGGCAGCCTGCGCGCGCTGCTGGTGTCGGGTTCACCGCTCGACCCGGACCGGCTCGCCGAGGCGGTCGCCGTGCTCGGACCGGTGCTCTACCACGGCTACGGCCAGACCGAGACGGGCATGATCTCGATGGTGACGCCGACGGAGCTGACCGCCGCGCTGGCCGAGCAGGCCGCCACGGGCCGTCCGGCGGCGGTCCTCGCCTCGGTGGGGCGCCCGCCGGCCGTGGTCGACGTCGAGATCCGCGACCCGCAGGGCCGTCCGGTGCCGGACGGCGCCGAGGGAGAACTCTTCGTCCGCACCCCGGCCCAGGCGGGCGGGTACTGGTCCGATCCGGCCGAGGCTGCCGAGGTCTTCGTCGACGGCTGGGTACGCACCCGTGACCTCGGCCGACGCGACGCCGACGGCTACCTGCACCTGCTGGGCCGGACCCGGGACGTCGTCATCGTCAACGCCGAACTCCAGTACGCCGGTCCGATCGAACGGGTGCTGGCCAGCCATCCCGACGTCGCCGAGGCGTACGTGGTGGCCGCGCCGGACGAGGAGACCGGCGAGGCGGTGCACGCCTTCGTCGTACCCGTTCCGGGGCGCCGGCCCGACGCCGACGTACTCCGGACGTTCGTGCGGGAGCGGCTCGGCGGGGCGAGCGTTCCCCGGCGGGTCACCTTCACCGCCGACGTACCCGTCTCGCCGGCCGGCAAGCCCGACAAGCGCCGCCTGCGCGGCCAGGTCGACGCACGGTGAGCCCCGACGCCGCCGATGCCTGGTGAGCCCTGCGGCGCCGACCTTCGGGTGGGTCGCGGCGGCCGATCGTCGGGTGCGAGCATGACCGCATGGTGCCACTGAAGATCATCAGGGGAGACGCGACCAGTCCCCAGGCGAGCGGACCGAAGATCATCGCCCACGTCTGCAACGATCTCGGTGGCTGGGGGAAGGGCTTCGTCCTGGCGGTCTCGCGGCGGTGGCCGGAGCCCGAGCGGGCCTATCGGCAGTGGCACCGTGAACGTTCCGGCAACGACTTCGGCCTTGGGGCCACCCAGTTGGTGCAGGTCCCGCCGGACACCTGGGTGGCCAACATGGTGGCCCAGCGCGGCACGCGTACCGGGAGCAGTGGGCCGCCGATCCGCTACGACGCCGTCGAGCGCTGCCTGACCGCCGTCGCGGAACACGCCGTACGGCTGTCGGCCACCGTCCACATGCCACGCATCGGCTGCGGCCTGGCCGGTGGTCGGTGGGAGCGTGTCGAGCCGCTGATCCGCGCGACCCTGTGCGACCGCGACGTCGCCACCACCGTCTACGACCACGACTGACGGCTACCCGGACGCCCTTGGCGCGGGTACCGGATGCCGGGTGTCGGGTGTTCGGTCGCGGGGTCGGCGGCAGCGTGAACGGCGCTCTTCCGCTGCGGTCGCGCTTGACAGGCAAGTGGCTACTTGCCTATAACTGTGCGCATGGACGCAGACTCCGAGCTGTTCAAAGCCATCGGTGACGCGACACGACGCACCATCCTCGACGAGTTGATCGACCGGGACGGCCAGACGTTGTTCGAGATCTGCGGCCGGCTGGCCATGAAACACGGCCTGGCCTCCACGCGCCAGGCCATCTCGCAGCACCTCGCCGTGCTCGAACAGGCCGGACTGGTGCACACCCGGCGGCAGGGCCGGTACAAGTTCCACCACATCGACACCGGCCCGCTGCGGTCGATCGTCGAGCGGTGGCCCATCGACCGAGAGGAACCGAATCCGTGATTCGCATCAACATCACCAGTGTGCTCGTCGACGACCAGGCGAAGGCGCTCGCCTTTTACACCGAGAAGCTGGGGTTCATCAAGAAGACCGACGAGCCCGTCGGCGAGGCCCGCTGGCTCACCGTGGTGTCCCCGGCCCACCCGGACGGGGTGGAGCTGCTGCTGGAGCCGGACGGCCACCCGGCGGCGGGACCGTTCAAGAGTGCCCTGGTCGCCGACGGCATCCCGTTCACCCAGTTCGCCGTCGACGACGTGTACGCCGAGGTCGAGCGGCTGAAGGGGCTGGGCGTCGAGTTCACCCAGGACGCGACCGACCTGGGGCCGGTGGTCACCGCCGTCTTCGACGACACCTGCGGCAACCTGATCCAGATTGCCGCCATGAAGTAGTCGGGTACCCCTGCCGGCAGGCACCGGAACCCGCCGGGGCGAGCCGGTGGCGCGGACGTGGTCCTCCCGCCCCCGGCCCAGCCCGGGTGCGACGGGTCGCACGGCCGACATCGATCGGCCGACCAGTCCGACACCTCCACCGGGCGGGGCCGTTCACCCGGTCGGGCACGAGAACCTGAATCGCCTGTGCGGCGGCCCCGATCTCACTAGCGTCCCGTCGTGAGCAGGCCGAGCAGCCGTGTCCCGCGGCGGAACGGCACTGCCGATCTCCGTGCGCGACCGAAACCCCGTCCTTGACCGTCGAGGGGCCACCATGTCCAACCACTTCAGCGCCGACAACCTGGGGTTTCCCGGCGACGACCGCCGCCTCGAACTCACCGACCTGTACGTCTTCGCCTCGATGGAGGACCCCGACCGGACGGTACTGATCATGGACGCGAACCCGACCGTCGCGCCGCCCCCGGTACCACCGGCCAGCACCGGCCCGGAGTTCTGTCCCGGCGCGGTCTTCCGGATCAACATCGACACCGACGGCGACGCGCACGCCGACATCGCCTTCACCTTCACCTTCTCCGAGTACGACAACGGCGGCCAGACGGGAACCGCCTGGTACGCCACCGGAGCCGACGCCCGCCAGCCCGAGCCCGCCGGCCAGGTGCTCGCCGAGTCCTTCCCGGTCAGCTTCGACGGCACCGTCCAGCCCGTCCTGATCGACGAACCGGCGCCGATCCGGCTCTTCGCCGGGCTGCGCAGCGACCCGTTCTTCGCCGACGTCGAGGGCGCCCTGCACGGGATGAAATGGACGGGACACGACGACTTCGCCGGCAACAACGTCGATTCCATCGCGCTGGACGTACCCTCCGACCTGCTCGGCGGACCGACGATCGGGGTGTGGGCCTCGATCAGCCGGCGCAACGACGGTGTGCTGGAACAGATGGACCGTGGCGGGAACCCGACCATCAATCCGTTCATCAACCCCGACGGCGAGAAGAACCGGTACAACTCCCGGCAGCCCGCCGACGACGTGGCCAACTACCTGGGCCCGTGGTCGCAACTGCTGGAGAAGGGCGGCTACTCACCGGAGGAGGCCAAGAAGACCGCGATGCAGTGCCTGCCTGACATCCTCCGCTACGACCGGAGCAAACCCGCCTCCTACCCCAACGGCCGGGCGCTCGTGGACGACGTCTTCAGCTATCGCTTCGGGTGGCTGACCAACGGCAAGATCCCGCCGACCGGGCTCCAGCCGCACGACGACATGCTGGCCCGGTTCCCCTACCTCGGCCCGCCCGTCCCCAGGTCGTGATGTCCGCACCCGTGGTCCGAGCCGCGTGCGGAGTCACCGGCCGGAGCGCCGCAGCGCGTTGACCGGCCGGGGCGCCTGCGCGGCGTCCCACTCGGCCGGGCCGACGTCGAGGCCGGCCCGTGGGCGCCGCCGCGTTCATGCCTCCCGGACGCTCACTGCGGCGCCGTGGTGCCGGGGCGCCTCGATCTCGTCGAGCAGCGCGACCGCGAAGTCCGGATAACTGATCCGGCTGGCCGGATCGCCGTGCTCGGCGAACCGGTAGCGGCCGGTGCGGGCGCCGGCCCGGTCGAAGTCGCCCGCCGGGGCCAGGTACGCCCAGTCGAGATCGCAGCCCCGCAGCTCGTCGAGGCCCGCCGCGTGGCCGAGGTAGAAAGAGCGGTACTCGTTCGGGTAGCCGGGCTCGTCCATCAGGGCGGCACCGGACGCCCCGGGCAGGATCGACGCGAGGCCGACCACCACCAGCCGACGTACGCCCGCCTTCGCCAGACCGGCGGCCAGGGCGCGGGACGACTCGGTGAAGAAGTCGTGCGGTGGCACGGAGAGGTCCACCGCCGCGCTGATCGCGGCGTCCTGCCCGACGGCCGCCTGCGCGACGCTCACCGCGTCCGTGACGTCGCCCGCCACCACCTGGGCATCGGCCAGGTCGCCGTGGCCGGCCGGTTCCCGCACCACCGCGGTGACCCGATGACCACGCCGACGCGCCTCGGCGACGGCCTGCCGCCCGGCCCGGCCCCCTGCACCGAAGACCACGATGTCCATGAGAAACCGCCCTCCACCAGGGCCGGGGTCCGTACCTCCGGCCGGTGCGCCGACGCTATCGGGACCGGCGGTTACCACCCGGATACCGGCTATCGTGAGGCGCATGAGGCAACCCCTGCCCGCCGACATGTTCGACGAGCTGTGCCCGTCCTCGCTCAATCCGATCCGGTTCGGCGACAAGTGGGCGGCACTCGTCATCCGCTGCCTGGAGCACGGGCCCCGTCGGTTCTCCGAGCTGCGGGTGCCGCTGCGCCGCGTCACCCCCAAGGTCCTCACCCAGTCGCTGCGCTCCCTCGAACGGGACGGTCTGGTCAGGCGCACCGTGCGCACCCCGCACGTCGAGTACGAGCTGACGCCGGTGGGCCGCAGCATGCTCGAACCGATGGCGGTGGCTTGTGCCTGGGCCGAGCGGCACTGGGACGAACTGCTCGACGCCCGCGAGTCCTACGACAACGCCAACCGCCTCGACCGCGCCCGGTGACCAGACGGCCACGCCGCCTGACCGTCGGCCAGGCTGGCTGATTCGTCGGCTACGGCGGCTGACCACCTGCCGGGCTGGCTGATCCGTCGGGCTACGGGGCCGGAGCCGGGAGCCGTTCACGGAGCGGGCGGGGCGGCGACACGCCACTGCGTCGGGGTCACCCCGTGTTCCGCACCGAAGCGTTTGATGAAGTAACTGACGTCCGGATAGCCGACCCGGCGACTGACCGCCGCCACGGTCAGGTCGGTCTCGGTGAGCAGCAGGCGTGCCTGCCGCATCCGGCGCTGCGCGATCCACTGCTGCACGGTCCGGCCGGTCTTGCGGCGTACCACGGTGGTCAGGTGACCGGCGGTGAGTGCGAGTTCGGCGGCGACGTCGGCGAGCGAGATGGGCTCGTGGTAGCGCTGCTCGATGACCTCGAAGACGGCCGCGAGCAGCGGCTCGTCCGAGGACCGTAGCTGGTCGGCGACGCCGGTCGACAGCCGGGCCGCGGCCACGAGCAACAGGGTCAGGTGGGCGAGTGCGGCCTCCTGGTGACCGTCGCGCCGGGCCCGCAACTCCTCGTCGAGCGCGGCGAAGCGGGTGGTCCAGGCCGCCCGCTCGGCCGATGGGATGCGCAGCCGCTGCGCCCGGTCGGCGCCACGGGCGAACGGGAGGAGCAGCGGGTGCGCCCGCCACGACGCGTACGCCCCGGACATCCCGGGTCGCACCACGTCGGCCGGGAACCACACCGTCCAGCCGTCGGTGACGACCTCCTGGAACGGGTCGGCGAAGGAGATGACCTGCCCCGGCGCGATGACGAACAGGTCCCCGTCGGTCACCGTCCACGTCCGGCCGTCGATCAGCACCGTCCCGTCCGCCGAGTGCGCGTAGCAGAGGACCAGGAAGTCGTGCGTGTGCGCGCCGCCGGTGGCGGGGTCGACGGCCGGCAGGTGCTGGGGGACGCGGGCCACCCCGATCGGAGCGATTCCGGGCACGTGCCCGAAGCCGAAGACCGGTACGCCCTGGCCGGTCACCCCGACAGCACGGGACAGCCGAACCGAACTTTGTCGCATCCGGTCCACAGTTCCTCCATTGTCCGTAGCTTCGCGCCGCACGAGGCTGAGAGTACGACCGAACTTCATCGGATATTGGAGCGTGACATGCCCGGACAGCCCGGCACCGAGCGCGAGCAGTCCTACCTGCCGGCCATGGGCAAGCACTGGCTGCTGCCCCTCTACGATCCGCTCACCCGGCTCGCCGGCGTCGGGCGGATCCACGGACAACTTCTGGACCGGGCGGACCTCCGGCACGGTCAGCGGATCCTGGAGATCGGCTGCGGCACCGGCAACCTCCTGCGGGCGCTCGGGCGTCGCCAACCCGACGTCGACGCCGTGGGCATCGATCCGGATCCGATCGCGCTGCGCCGCGCCCGCCGCAAGGCGGTCCGGGCCGGGCTGCCGATCCGGTACGAGCGCGCGTTCGCCACCGACCTGCCACTGCCCGCCGACAGCTTCGACCGGGTGCTGTCCGCGTTCATGCTGCACCACCTCGCCGAGGACGGGCGTACGCCCGCGCTACGCGAGGTCGGGCGGGTGCTGCGTCCCGGCGGTGAACTGCACGTGGTCGACATCGACGGCACCCCGCCCGAGCGGGGAGCGGGCCGCGTCCACCGCGACGCCCGGGTGGCGGGCAGCCTTCCCGAGCGGGTACTCGCCGCACTGGCCGATGCCGGCCTGACCAACGTCACCGAGAACGGTCGCGGCAGGGCCTGGTTCGGCCGGATCGTCTTCTACCGCGCCGAGGCCCGCCGAGGCGGGTAGCCCGGTCCGGTATCCGTGCAGCCCTGCCGGGCATCTGTGCAGGCCGGCCGGGTATCCGTGACGCCGGGTGGTGGGCCGCACCGAGGCGGTACCGTCGACGAGGGCGGGTAGGAAGGCCACGGGATGACGTACGTGATCGACCGGCGCGACCTGGCCCGGCTGACCACGGAGGTCGCCGGCCCGGTCCTGCTCCCCGACGACGAGGGGTACGCCGGGGAGACCGCCACCTGGAACACCGCCCTGGTGCAACGCCCGGCCGTCGTGGTCGGTGCCACCTCCGCCGCCGACGTACAGGCCGCCGTACGCTTCGCCGATGCGAACGGTCTGCCGGTCGCCGTGGTCGCCACGGGACATGGTGCGGTGGTGCCCGCAGACGGCGCAGTCATGATCAACGTGCGTCGGATCGACGGCATCGATGTCGACGCCCGGTCACGTACGGCGACGATCGGCGCGGCCGTCCCAGCACAGCGACTGATCGAGGCGGCGGCCGGGGTGGGTCTGGCACCGCTGGCCGGCTCGTCGCCCAACGTCGGCGTCGTCGGCTACGTCCTCGGCGGCGGGCTCAGCCCGACCCTCGGCCGCAGCTACGGGTTCGCCGCCGACCACGTCCGGAGCGCCGAGATCGTCACCTCGGACGGCTCGCTCCGCCGGATCGACGCCGACCACGAACCGGAGCTGTTCTGGGCGATCCGGGGCGGCCAGGGGAACTTCGGCGTGGTCACCTCGCTCACCATCGACCTGGTGCCGACGACCAGCCTGTACGGCGGCAGCCTGTACTTCGCCGCCGAGCACGTCACGCCGGTGGTCGAGGCGTACCGCCGGCTGGTCGCCGTCGGCCCGGAGGAGTCGACGGTCTCGTTCGCGTTCCTGCGGCTGCCGTCGGCGCCGACCGTGCCGGAACCGCTGCGCGACCGCTTCACCGTGCACGTGCGGATCGCCTACCTGGGGTCGGCGGCCCAGGGTGAGCGGCTCGTCGCGGATCTGCGCGGCACCGCGCCGACCCTGATCGACACGGTGGCCGAGATGCCGTACACGTCGATCGCCGGCATCCACGCCGACCCGGTCGAACCGGCTCCGACCTACGAGATGTCGGCCCTGCTCCGCGAACTTCCCGCCGAGGCCGCGCAGGCGCTGGTCGCCGCCGCCGGCCCCGACGTCGACACCCCGGTAGGAATGATCGAGATCCGTCAGCTCGGCGGTGCGCTCGCCCGCGCACCGCGCGTGCCGAACGCCGTCGGCAACCGGGACGCCGCCTTCCAGCTCTCCGCCGCCGGGTTCGGCGCGCCGGGCAGGGCGGAGGAGTTCCGGGCGCCGTTGGCCGCGCTCGCCGACGCGATGGCGCCCTGGGCGACGGGCGGCCGGCAGGCCAACTTCCTGACCGGCTACGACACCACGGCCGAGGCGGTGGCACGAGCCTACGAACCGGACACCTACCGCCGGCTGGTGCGGCTCAAGCGTGCCTTCGACCCGCGCAACCTGTTCCGCGTCAACCACAACATCGCCCCGTAGCGCTGGCCGAGAGCCCGGCACAACCGCCATCGGGGCGCGGGCCGGTCCGCATCGGGGTGCCGACGCGCCCGTCGCGGTTCGAGCGCGGGCCGGCCCGCGTCGAGGTGCCGACGCACCCCCGTCGCGGTCCGAGTCAGCCGTGGCATGGCATCGACGTCGGCCGACACGATCGTCGACGCCTTGTCGCCGGGAACAAAATCGATCTCGTCCCGAGGGACCCGCCGGCAGAATGTACGCCGTGCTCGCCGCCACCCGTACCCTGCTGACCTCGCTCGATCCGCTGCCGTACCGGAAGCGGCGCAACCGCCTCGTGGCATGGGCGTCGACCGCGCCCGACCGCGTGCAGGTCTGCGCCGACCTGCGCGAACAGGGTCCCTACGAGCGGCATCTCGCCCTGGTCGTCGCGTTGGCGACCCAGGACACCGACGGCATCGCCGCCGCGACGCGGGACCCTCAGCCGTCGATCAGGGGTGCCGCGCTCACCGCGGCGCTGCGTGCCGGCATCCCGATCGGCGACGTGACCGAGCGACCGGCGGTGGAACGCCGTCGGATCTACCGGGCCCTGCGCCGCACGCGCGCGTCGGCCGTCGCCGACGTGCTCGTCACCGAGGTCCGTGCCCGGTTCGGCGACGAGGAGGCTGCCGCGCTGCTGCCGGCCTGCGGTGCCGACACGGTACGCGATCTGCTGCCCGACCTGGAGCACGCGGTCGACCTCGAGCGGCTGGTCCGGTGGCATTCCGTCCCGCTGCTGGACCGGGTACGCGAGCGGCTGGCCGCAGCCCCGCCAGAACTGCGCGGACGGATCTGGGGTGCCGCCGCCGGTGCGGTGCTGCGGTGTGACCCGGGACAGGCGCTCGACCTGCTCGAACGGTTCGCACCCGAGGAGTCGCTGCCCGGCGCGCTGGACGCGTACGGGGTGCTCGCGGCACACGACGCCGGTCGCGTCGCCCGCCTGCTCGGCACGCCCGGCCGCGCGGCCTGGCGGAAGCGGGTCGCGCTGCCGCCGGCCGTGCTCCGCCGGCTCGCGGCGCTGCCCACCGACGAGTTGGCGCCGCTCGCCAGTCGGTTCCGTGACCACGGCCGGGCGCTGGCGGCGCTGCTCGACGCCGTACCGCCGGCCCGGCGCGGAGAACTGTACGACCGGGCCCTGGCCGAGGTCGACACGGCGGTGCTGGTCCCCGATGCGGCGATCATGGAGGTGCTGCCGGCGGCGGTCCGGATCCGCGAGGCGACCCGGGTGCTGGGCCTGGCGAGGATCCGCGAGCGGGAGGCCGAGGTGCGGGTCTGGAGCGCGTACCTGGCCTGGCCGGACGCGTCCTCGGCGCTGGATGTCGCGGTGCGTTCGGGCGACGCCGACGAGCGGGCGCACGGCTACACGCTGCTGGTCGAGGCCGCCCGCCGCTCCCGGGATCCGCAGGCGGTGGGCGAGGTGGTCGTCCGGCTGGGCCGGCTGCGCAACGAGCAGGACCCGGTACGCGCGGCGGCGCTCACCGCGCTGGCGAAGGTGGCAGCACTGCTCACTGTGGACACGGCAGCGGGACTGACCCGGCTCACCACCGACGCGGTCGACGCCCGCGACGCGTCGGCCGCCACCACGACGGCACTGAGCACGCTCGCCGCCGACGTGCTCCGGCACCACGTCGCCGTGCCGGAGTTGCGCGACTGGGCGCTGCTCACGATCGACCTGGTGAGCACCGGCGCGAACGTGCCGGTACTGCGCCGCTTCGACAGCGTGCTGCGCCGTGGCCAGGAGACGATGGTCTTCGAGCGGCTGCGCGGCTGGGTCGAGGCCGGGATGGCCCGTGGCCGGTACGGTCCGCTCTTCGCGCTCACCCACGCGCTCGGCAGGCGGGCCTGGCGGCTGCCGGGGTTGCAGGACCTGCTGCGTCGGGCGATCGGCCCGCACACGCTCCCCTCGGTGGCCCGGACGGCGATCGGGCTCTGGCTCGACGATCCGCGTTCGCGCCCGGAGCGCGTCGCCGAGGTGATCGAGACCGAACCGACGGCGGTGGCGCTGCACGGGGTGTGGGTGGCGGTCTGCTCGTCCCGTACCGACCTGCTCGACCTGGTGCTCGACCGCCGTCCGCGCGGCCGGTTCGTGGAGTCGGGGACGCGGTGGGTGCCCGACTGGGCACCGCACGTCGAGCGTTGGCTGCCCCGCCAGCAGGCCCGTTTCGTGGAGTTGCAGGAACTGGTGGTCGCCGACACGGGACAGGGGGTGTGGCGGCGGGTCGCGGCGATCCGGGCCGCCGCCGGAGTTCCCGGCGCCGGCCGCGAACTGGTGCTGCGTCACCTCGACGCGCCCGAGGTGGCGATCACCGAGGCGGCGCTGGGCGCGTTGGTCTGGACCGACCGGCCGGACGAGGCGCTGCCGGTGCTGCTCCGGTACGCCGACGGCGACCGGGCGCGGGTCGCGCTGTACGCGGCCGGTCGCGCTGCCCGGCACGTCCCGCCGTCCCGGTTGGCCGACGTGCTCGGCGAGCTGCTGACCGCTCCCGCGAAGATCACGAGTCGGAAGGAGGCGGCCCGGCTGCTGGCCCGCTACGGGCCGCCCCGGGTGATGGCGACGCTGCTCGACGCGTACACGGATCCGGATGCGCACCGGGACGTGCGGGCGGCGATCGTCTCCGCCGCGCGGCAGCGGCTGGACACCGAAGCGAGCTGGACCATCCTGCGGACCGCTGTCGACGGGAGCCGGGAGGAGCGTCGCGCGGTCCTGGGCGCCTACCCGTACACGATTCCGGAACGGCACCGCCCGCGCTACGGCGCGCTCCTCGTGCGGGCGTGCCGGGCCACCGACCGGGAGGTCCGGCGGGCCGCGTTCGGCCAGCTCGGGGAGTGGGCACCGTGGCTGGCCGGGATCACCGAGCTGGTCGTGGACCGGCTCTGCGACCTCGGCGAGACGATGGCGCACATCGAGGTCGCCAACCTGCTCAGGGCGGGCGGCGACGCGGTACTCGGCACCGCGCTGGCCGGGCTGGTGCAGCGCGACGCGGACGACGACCGTCCCGGCGACCCGGCTGCGGACCGTCCGGCCCGCCGCCGCGTCGAACTCCTCGCCCGTGGCGCGGTCGTCCGGTCCACCAGCCGGCCGGCCGGTGCCGACCGGACCGGGCTGGTCGAGTCGGCGCGGTGGCTCGCCGGTCGTCCCGCCTTCGTCGGTACGGCCGTCGGGCTGCTGGTCGACCTCGGCCGGCTGGACAACCTGGACGAGGTCGCCGGGCTGTGTGCGGGCCGGCCGGTCCTCGCGGTCCGTGCCGCCGAACGGGTCGGCGCCCGCCTGCGGGGCCTGCGGGAGTGGCCCGATCCGGCGGTCCTCGCCGACGCCGTCGCGCGACTGGCGGGGCGCGGCGACCTCGCCGGCGGCCTGTTCGCGGTGGCGCTCGTCCGGCACGGGGCCGGCTTCGGCTGGCCGGCACCGTGGCGGGACCTGCTGGTCGGACTGCGCCGGCACCCGGACGCCGACGTGCGGGAGGAGGCGTACGCCGTCGACATGAGCTGACCGCCGCAGCGGCGCCTGGCACAGCCGCCGGGCGCCGGTGACCCCGGGGCGTCAGAATCCGTTGCCCCGGTGGCGCGCGGTCGCGGTCACGCCTTCACCCGGCTGGCCCGGGACTCCAGATAGCGCCGCTCGGCGATGCTGGCCGTCGACCGCGCGGCCCGCCGGTAGTCCTGGTACGCCCCGGCCGTGTCGCCGGTCTTCTCCCGCAGATGCGCCCGCACCGACAGCAGCCGGTGGTGTCCGGCCATCCGCTCGTCGTCGTCCAGCGTGCCGAGCAGGGCCAGCCCGGCCGGCGGACCCTCGATCTCGGCGAGCGCGATCGCCCGGTTGAGCGTGACCATCGGGTTGGGGGCAATCCGTTCCAGGATCAGGTAGAGGGCGTGCACCTGCGCCCAGTTGGTCTCCTCGGCCGTGGCCGCGTCGTCGTGGGTGGCGGCGATCGCGGCCTGTAGCTGGTACGGCCCCAGCGCCGGTCCGGCCAGGGCCGATCTGGTCAGCTCGATGCCCTCGTCGATCAGTTCGCGGTCCCACCTCGTGCGGTCCTGCTCGGCCAGCGGCACCAGGTCGCCGCCCGCCGTCGTACGCGCCTGCCGGCGGGCGTGGGTCAGCAGCATCAGCGCGAGCAGGCCGGTCACCTCGTCGTCCTCGGGAAGCTGCGCGTGCACCATCCTGGTCAGCCGGATCGCCTCGTGCGCGAGGTCGGCGCGGTGCAACGCATCGCCCGAGGAGGCGGTGTAGCCCTCGTTGAAGATCAGGTAGAGGACGTGCAGGACGACCCGTAGCCGCTCCTCCCGCTCCGCTCCCTCCGGCAGCCGGAACGAGCTGCCGGCGGCCCTGATGCGCTGCTTGGCCCGGCTGATCCTGGCCGCCATCGTGGCCTCCGGCACCAGGAACGCGCGGGCGATCTCGGCGGTGGTCAGGCCGCCGACCGCCCGCAGGGTGAGCGCGGTCTGCGAGGCCGCGGTCAGCGTCGGATGACAGCACAGGAACAGCAGGACGAGCGTGTCGTCGGTGTCCGGTACGTCCTCGGGTACCAGGTCGGTGGCTGCCGCCGACTCCCGCTCGCGGCGAGCGCGGTCACTGCGCAACTGGTCGATGAACCGCCGGGACGCGACGGTCACCAGCCAGCCGCGCGGGTTGTCCGGCACACCCTCGGCCGGCCACTGCACGGTGGCGGCGAGGACGGCGTCCTGCACCGCGTCCTCACAGCCCTCGAACTGGCCGTACCGACGTACCAACGTGCCGAGGACCTGCGGCGTGAGCTCCCGCAGCAGGTCCTCGATGGCTCGTCCCGTCATGCCTCCAATTGTCCGTCGGCGAACATCACCTGCCGGACCTCGACACCCAGCCCGTCGATCGCGGCGTCCGGGATCTGCGCCGCCAGCTCGATCGCCCGTTCCCGGCTCTCGCAGTCGAGCAGGTAGAAACCGCCCAGGTACTCCTTCGACTCCAGGAACGGGCCGTCGGTCACCACCGGCTGGCCGTTGCGTACCCGCACCACGGCGGCCTGCGACGGGTCCACCAGCGCCTGCGTGCTGATCAGTTCGCCGGACTCCTTCAGCGCCTCGATGAACCTGCCGTGGCCTTCGCCGATCGCCGCCTTCTCCTCGTCGGTCAGCGCGTCCAGCACCGCCGGGTTGAGGTGCAGGCTGATCAGGAACTGCATCTGGTACTCCTCGTGGTTCGTGGGCCCTGGCTGGCCCTCCGCCGTCCAGTCGGAGCCGCCGCCGTCGTCTTGACATCCCGGCCAGGACTTTCGCACGCGACTTTCTGCCGTCGCAGCACCCGGACCGCGAGGTCGTCAGTTCGGGTGACGCCGGCCGGGCCAGGTGCGAGAGATTTTTCCTCCGTACCCGTGTCAAGAAGCTCTCGACCGCTCCGACCAACAGGCGGACATCGAGAGAACAGGAAATTTCGGATATGAGAGTCAACCGGGCATGGCTGGGACTAGCCCTCCTCATGTTGCCGACATCGCTCGTCGCGATCGACACCACGGCGTTGCTCCTCGCGCTGCCACGGCTGAGCGCCGACCTGGGCGCCACCAACGTCCAGCAGCTCTGGATCAGTGACAGCTACGGCTTCATGGTGGCCGGTCTGGTCATCACGATGGGTACGCTCGGCGACCGGATCGGCCGACGGCGGCTGCTGACGATCGGTGCGGGGGCGTTCGGGGTGCTGTCGATCGTGGCCGCCTTCGCGGACGACCCGCTGGTGCTGATCGTCGCGCGGGCACTGCTGGGCGTGGCCGGCGCGACCCTGGCGCCGTGCACGCTCGCCCTGATCACCAACATGTTCAACGACGAACGGCAGCGCGGGCGGGCCATCGCGATCTGGGCGACCTGCCAGTTCACCGGTGGTGCGCTCGGCCCCGTACTCGCCGGGCTGCTGCTCCAGCACTTCTGGTGGGGGTCGGTGTTCCTGGCCGCCGTGCCGGCGATGGCGTTGCTGCTGCTCGCCGGCCCGGCCCTGCTGCCGGAGTACCGCAGCGAGCACGCCGGCAGGCTGGACCTGGCGAGCGTCGGACTGTCGCTGGTGGCCGTGCTCCCGATGATCTACGGCGTCAAGCAACTCGCCGTCGGGAGTGACCCGCTCGTGCCGGCGGTCGCCCTCGTCGTCGGCGCGGTCACCGCCGCAGTGTTCGTACGCCGGCAACTGCGGCTGGAGACGCCGCTGCTGGACCTGCGGCTGCTCCGCAACCGCCCGTTCACGGCCGTACTCGTCGCGCTGGTCTTCGCCGGCATCGCCATGGCGGGTACGGGCCTGCTGGTGACCCAGTATCTGCAGAGCGTACTGGGATTCTCGCCGGTCGCCTCGGCGATGCTGTTCGCACCGATGGGGCTCGGCACCGCGGTCGGCACCATCCTCGCCCCGGCGTTGGCCCGGCGGACGGGGCGGACGGCCGCGATCGCCGGTGGGCTGGTGTGCTCGGCAGCGGGCAGCCTGCTGCTGGTCGGTGTGGACGGTGCACTCGCCCTGCCGATGGCGATGGTCGGCATCACGGTGCTGGCGCTGGGTACCGGTCCGCTGTTCGCGCTGGGCACCGGTCTGGTCGTCGGGTCCGTACCGGCCGAGCGCGCCGGGTCGGCGGCGTCGATGTCCGAGACCGGCAACTACTTCGGCGGGTCGCTCGGCTTCGCGCTGCTGGGTGCGCTGGCCGCAGTGGTCTACCACAGTCGGATGGACGGCACGTCGGACTCACTGGCCGGCGCTGTCGCCGCGAGCCGGCAACTGCCGGCCGACCAGGGTACGGAGTTGCTGCACGACGCGCGGGAGGCGTTCACCGCCAGCCTGCACGTCACCGGCGTCGCCGCCACGGTCATCTTCGCCGGGCTGGCCGTGCTGGTCCTGGCCATGCGTCCGGCGCCCCGGACTCCCACGGCCGCGCTTCCCGACTACGAGACGACACCCGCGTAGCACCGGCCCAAGGCCGGATCGTCGCCGCCACCGGGGCAGGATCGCCTATTCGCCGCAGACGTCCTGGAACTCTGCCAGGTACTCGTCCAGCGGTTGCAGGCCGACCCTGGCGCGCCGGTCGTGCACTCCGGCCTCGTCGGCGAGCGGCGCCGGCACCGGGCGTCCGTCCCGGCATCCACCGAACTGGGTACCGTAGATCTGTGGCCGCCCGGAGTTCGCCGCCACCCGATCCTCCAGATAGGCCAACTCGGTCGGGTCGGCGGCCCCGGCGGCCACGGCCACGCACATCAGTTCCAGCGCCCGGCGCTGCAACTCGACATCGTTGTCGGCGTGCTGGGCGATCAGCCAGGCCGCGCTGGCACCGTCGGTGCCCACCAGGTTCGCGTCCGGCCAGCCGTGCTCGGCCATGACCTCGCGGAGCCGGTCCGTCCGGCGGGCGTCGGTGTTGGCATTCACCTTGCCGGTACGTTCGGCCTGGTCAGCCTCGGCCATCTCCAGGAACTCCCGGCGCAGATCCGGCGCGGTCGGGGGGTCCCGCCGCCGCTCCTGCGCAGGGTCGCCCACCTCGCAGAGCACCTCGGCGACGCGCGCCGCGCCATCGGTCGACGCACCACGATCCGGCGTCGCCCCGCGGCGTTGATCGCCTCCGGACGCGGCCACTGCGGCGACGAGAAGACACGCCGCCGCGCGGCACCACGTCGCTGCTGAGGCCCTCCCCATCACCGGAGTATGGCCGAGGTGAGGTCCGGAGGTGTCCCCGAACGCCGTCCACACCTGGCCGCCGTGCCGCCTGGGGAGGAGCCGTGTCCGGCCCGGATCCGGTGTCGCCGCCGTCCCCGAAACCGGCGGCGGTCCGCGCACCGTACCCGAGCGGCGCCGCCGGGTGGTCCGCCCGGCGGTTGTCGGGCGTCATCGCACGTCGAACATAACGGCGCCGGCTTCCGGTGTGTGGTTGCCGTCGGCGGCCAGCACGGTGTACGGGATGGCCTTGAAGCGCTTGCGGCGGATCACGGCGACCATGCGGAGCGCACCCCGGACCGGACTGCCGACGGCGGAGCGGACCATCAGCGCCATCCGCAGTGCGCCGACGATCTCGGCGCTGCTGGTGCGGGAGAACTCCCACGTCGGATCGGCCCGGAGCGGATTCAGCGCCTGGAGGAAGGTGTCCTGCCGGGTGACGGCGCGGGAGGTCTTGGCACCGAGAGAGAGGATCTTCAGGTCGGTCCTGACCTCGATCTCCGTCGTCAGGAGGTCGGGCGAGGCGAGCCGTTCCGGGGTCATCGACCAGGCGATGGCCGGCTCGATACCGGCCGGCACGCTCAGCATCACCTGTACCCAGGCATTCTGGATCCGTTCCCCGTCGGCCGGATTGAACGTGACGCCGAGGTCGACCATCGTGTAGTCGCTGGCGTCCCGCTCGGTGGTCAGCGTCGCCGCCACGCCCGGATCGTCGACGGCGTCGGCGTGCAGGGGGCGGCAGACCGGCCCGCCGAGCAGGATGCGGGTGGCGAGGGGCTCGTCCGGTGTCGCCTCGGGAACCCCCTTGGTGGCCCGACTCTCCGGGGCCAGCACGGTTTCGGTCCAGTCCAGGCCGGCCTCGGGCAGCAACATGCTCAGCTCGCTCCCATCAGGTAGAAGGCACCCCAGTCCCGGTACGCCGGGTGCCGTTGTCGGGTGACGTCGCGGGCGGAGCGGAAGGCCGCCGCCACGTCGTCGGGGTCGGTACGCAGATGCGCGTAGAACGATGTGAAGAAGGTGCTCGACGCGTCCACCTCGGCCTCCCAGAGCGTGCCGATCAGGGTGCGTACGCCGCGAAGGAGCAGGGATGCCGGCAGTCCGCGCAGGTTGTCGAGCAGATCGAAGCGGCCGAGTGCCGTCTCACACGCCGAAAGCGACACGACTTCGAGACCGTGCAGGTCGAGGTCCAGCAGCTCGAACGCGTGCAGTCGGCCGTCGGAGTCGCCGGCCGGCCAGAGGTAGAGCAGTTGGAAGGCCGCGCCGGCCGTGCTGTTCCGGCCGTGCGTCGACAGGTGTACGTACCGGCTGCTCCGCAGGGCGGCCACGAACGCCTGCTCGGTGGCGGCGCTGTCGAGTACGGGGCCGGTGCCGAAGCAATCGGCCACCTCGCGTACCTCCCGCTCGGAGGCGGTCAACGGCGGCAGCCCGAACGGTTCGCCGGCACCGAACGACAGGCCGAGCGAGGTCGCCGACCGCTCGGCGGGCGGCGCCGGTGCCGCGTGCAGGAGTTCCCGGTTCGGCAGGATGCTGACGGTGAAGACGTCCGCGAGCAGCAGGTCCCCGAGCGGCAGCAGGTGGAACGGGAGGAAGTGCAGCGGCCCGTGCGGCACCACTATCAACCGGTCCCGTCCGGCGGCCGCGAGGTCGAGTAGCTCCCCACCGTCCCCGAACAGCTGGTCGGCCATCGCGCGGAGCGCTTCCGCCCCCTCCGACGAGACCGGCCGCCCCAGGCCGGGATAGTCCTGAATCGACTGTCGCACCGCACGGACCTCGGCGGCAAGCGGATGGACGAGCAACTCGCGGTTGTCCCCGTGCCAAACCGGTGCGCCGGGCAGATCGGCACTGCGCCGGGCCAGCAGGTGCGTGCCCGCACTGGTGTGGAACCAGGTGTACACCACCAACTGTCCGTCGACGTCGAGACCGAGTAGCAGGTCCAGCACGGCCGTACGGTCGTCGAGCTGGTCGAGGGCGAGACCCGGTACCCGTACGCCGTGTCCGCCATCTCCACCGCCCACGAGCCGCTCGAACACCCGCTCGTCGAAGGCGCGCTGGAGGTTGGCCAGTCGCTCCTCCGGGTTGGCGCCGGGACGCACCTCGCGACTGTTGACGTACGTGGTGAGCAACGTGTCCTGGTCGAACAGCGGGTGACCGGCGGCCGGGTCCGTGACCTCCAGCCCCTCGATCTCGGCCAGCAACCGACGCCCGTCCGGGTCGTCCACGGGCGAATAACGGGCGTCTCGCCGCAGGGCCACCGCGAAGGAGAGTCCCTTGACCATCTGTCGCAGTACGTCGGCCGTCCGGGCGTCGATGTCGCTGCGGGCACCGGCGGCGAACGCCAGCAGGCAGGTGTGCTGGAACTCGTACCGGATCTGCGGGTTCGCGCGGATGAGCGGCAGCGCGACCGGAAGCAGGGCAACGCAGATCTCGAACGCCACCGCAGCACCCGGGGCGTCCCGGGCCAGCCAGCCCATCCGCCGGAGCAGGTCGGCGACCGTGCCCGCCAGGCGCAGCCCACCGGCGTGCTCGAGAGCCTTCGCGTACCTGCGGACGGCGGCGGCAGGATCGACGGGTACGGCGTTCACGGCGGCGCCGACCGACAGGCCCATGGCGCAGAACCGGAGCGGCTCGGACAGCTTCTGCCACTCGGTGCCGAGATCGGCAACCGACGGCGCGCCGGCCAGCTCGTCGAGCGCCTCCTGCTCCCGGTCGTCCCGCTGTAGGCGGAGCGCGCGGTCCACGGCTCCGGCCAGTCTGGTCAACGGTCTGCGGTCGTGCCGGGCCAGCGGGCCGCGCCGGACCCGAGGGCTCCCGTGTCGCACGATGTTCGCCAACTGCGACACTTCCTCGCGCCATAGACGCTCCCGGTACACGTCACCCAGCGTGTCCGCGTACGTGTGCAGCCCGACGAGTATCCACAGTGCTTTCTCCCGCTGTTCGGCTCCGACCTGACGCGCCCGCTGCAAGCCGAGTTCCAGCTCCCGGAAGTGTGCCTCGCTCGAATCGGGGCCGGACGCATCGGGCACACCACCGTCCGGCGGCAGCGCTGCGGCGGATTCTCCGACGGCCAGCCCGGCTTCCCGCAACATCGTGTGGATCGACAGGATGTGCTGCTCCGACCTGTCCGGGTCGAGCTTGGCCAGAGCCGTCCGCGCGGTGGTCAGCAGCTCCTCGTCGGCGACCTCCCGGCCCAGCGAGCGCAGCCCGTACAACGTCTCCAGATGTCCCTTCGCGGACAGGCCGCTCTCGTGGCCGACCCGCAGCGCGGTGGCTTCCCGGTACTGCCGCTCCGCCACGGTCAGCGCCTCCAGCGGCGGTGGCATGTCGGCTTCCGCCCAGTCCAGTTCCCGTGCCTCGGCGGCATCGAGCGCACCGGTCAGCCGGCGGCGCAGCTCCCGACGTACGACCTCCTCGTCGACGGGCAGGCCGTTGTACGGGTCGACGCCCAGGCTGGCGACCCGGTGCAGTGCCCGCCCGGCACGTTGCCGTTCGCCCCTGGCCTGGAACCGCTGGACCAGGTTCGCGGCGATCGCCTGACCCCGCCGGTAGATCCGGCCGTCGGGCACGGCGCCGAGCTGGACCAACGTGGTCAGCAGCCAGTCGCCGGCGGTCTCGTCGTACATGTAGGCGAAGTCGGCGGCGGCCATCCGGCCCACTTCTCCGGAGTCGTCCACAGTGGGCAGCGCCTGCACGGTGGCGAGCACCAGTTCCTGCAGATCCCAGCCGTCGGCACGCCGCGCCTCGTCCTGCACCAGCCGGGTCACGGTCCGACACAGCGCGCGCAGATAGGCACCTGACACCCGCCACACCACGTCGGGGGTGGCGGCGTGGCGGGCCGCCTCCGGGCGGCTCATGTACCGCTGCGTCACCGCAGTCCAGATCGGCTCGATCGGTCCGTGACCGAGCGGGTAGCGTTCCGGGTTGCTTTCGAGGAGGTTCCGGCCACGATCGAGCAGGGCGACGACCCGGAAGGCTTGGTTCTCCAGGATCCGCTCCGGCTCGGGGATCCGGTCGAGTTCCTGCCGAAGCACGTACGCGTTCAGCAACTGGGGATGCCGGGACACCAGTTCGGTGAGCACCTCGGTGTCGGAGAGCGCGGCGGCCTCCGTCAGCAGCCGCCGGTTCTCGGCCTCGATCGGGCTACCCGCGTATTGCCGCACGGGCAGCGAGGGTGCGGGGTCCTCGTGCACTGCCATCCGGCCTCCCCTCGACCCGGCACTCCCGTCGCGTCCTCCGATCTGACCCCCTGTCGCCGGCTGAGAAGCCGTCGTGTCAGCAGTCCGACTGATGAATCGGCACGGCGGACGACCGTCGGGGGTGGGTCCAGCGGTGCTGGACGTCGCCCACGGTCGTCCGCCGGGCTATGGCTTCGGTCGCCGCTGGGGTCAGCCGACGGACTTGTTGTAGCTGTCGATCTCCGGCTGGACGCTCGCGGCGGCGTCCTTCAACGCCTGTTCGGCCGGCTTGGCGCCGACGATCGCGGCTTCCAGGCCGTCCTCGGCGGCCTTCCGCGCCTGTGGCATCACGCCGAGCAGGCAGCCGGCCGACGCGACCGACGGCGGGAGCGCGTGCAACTGGTCGACCGCCGTCCGGAACTGCGGGTACTGGGCCACCCAGTCCTTGTCGATCTGTTCCTCCAGGGCCTTCGGGTTGATCGGCACGTAGCCGGTACCGGTGTGCCACTGCGCCTGTTGGGCGGCGCCGGAGGCGAACTTGACGAACTCCCAGGCACCCCGCTTCTCGGCGTCGCTGTGCCCGACGCCGTTGATCCAGAGCGAGGCGCCACCGATGATCGGTCCACCGGCGGAGGCGTCGGTCACCTTCGGGTACGGCGCGGTCAGCACCGTGAACCTGCCCTTGGCGGCGTCGACGTACCCGCGCAGCACGCTCGTGGATTCGAGGTGCATCGCGACCGTACCGGCCTTGAACGCCGCCTGGGCGTCGTCGGTCTTCCGCCCGGTGTTCGTCGCGTACCCGTTGCGCACCAGGTCCGCCCACCACTGCGCCACCTGCACGCCGGTGGCCTGGTCGAACTGGACCTTCGTCGCGAGCTTGTCCCGCCCGTTGCCGTTGTCGCAGTACTCCTTGCCGTCGGTGGCGAGGAGCTGTTCGAGCAGCCAGCCGTAGATCGCGGCGCCGAAGCCGTACTGGGTGGTCTTGCCGCTGCCGTCCTTGACGGTGAGCCGCTTGGCCAGTTCGCCGATCTCGGCGAGGGTCTTCGGCGGCTTGGTCGGGTCGAGCCGGGCCCGCTCGAACGCCTCCTTGTTGAGGTAGAGCAGCGGGGTCGAGGAGTTGAACGGCATCGACCAGAGCTTGCCCTCGACCGAGTAGTAGCTGGCGATGTTCGGCTCGATCTCGGCGGTGTCGAAGGCGTCCTTCTCGATGAACCGGTGCATCGGCACGACCTGCCGGGAGTCCACCATGAACCGGCTGCCGATGTCGTAGACCTGGATCAGCGCCGGGGTGTTCTTCTGCTGCACCGACGCCTTGTACTTGGCGATCGTCTCGTCGTAGCTGCCCTGGAAGACCGGTTTGACCTCGACCTTGCCACCGCTGCGGGCGTTGAAGTCGGCGACCAGCTTGTCGACCGCCGTGGCGTTCGCGCCCTTCATCGCGTGCCAGAACTCGACGGTCGTCGTGCCGTCTGCGCTGTCCAGCACCTCGGCACCCGGCGCGTCCAGAGCCCCGGCGGAGTCGCCGTCGTCGGCACCCGAGCCGCACCCGCCGACCAGCGCGGTGGCGACGAGCAGGGCGACGGCCGCCACACCCGTCCGACGTAGCCGCGAAGTTGCCATTGCTACTCCTTTCCAGAGGTTCGTTGGTCCTCGGCAGGGGTTACCGCAGCGCGCCGGCGGTGAGCCCGCGCACGATGTACCGCTGGCCGAAGAGGACCACGGCCAACGTGGGGAGCAGGGAGAGCGCCACGCCGGCCAGGACCAGGCCGGGTTGGGCCGCCTCGGCGTCGTTGAGCTGCGAGATGCCGATCTGGAGGGTCTGGTACTCGGCGTCCCGGATCAGGATCAACGGCCAGAAGTACTGGTTCCACGCGGAGAGGAAGACGTAGACCGCAACCGCCGCGATCGACGGCTTGGACAGCGGTACGACCACCCGCCACAGCAGCCGCCAGTGGCCGCAACCGTCGATCACCGCCGCGTCCCGCAGCTCGGACGGGAACTGGAGGAACGCCTGGCGCAGCAGGAAGGTGCCGAACGCCGAGGCGAGGAACGGCAGTACCAGCCCGAGATAGGTCAGTCCGCCCCGGGTCAGCCCCCAGTCCGAGATCGCCAGGTAGTTGGGGATGATGATCGCTTCCCACGGCACCATCAGGGTGGCCAGGAAGAGACCGAAGGTCGCGGCCTTGGCCGGCATCCGCAGGAACGCGAAGGCGTACGCGGCCAGGATGCTGGTCACCACCTGGGCGAGGGTGATCACGCCGGCCTGCACGGCGGAGTTGAGGTAGAACCGGCCCAGTGGCACCGACCGGAAGACGTCGCCGAAGTTCGCCCAGTGCAGGGCGCTCGGCACCAGCGACGGTGGATAGCTGGCCAGGTCACCGGGGCCCATCACGGCACCGGCGAACGCGTAGTAGACCGGGAAGAGCACCGGGATCAGGGCCAGCCCGAGGACGACGTAGACGACGATCCGGCCGGGGTCGGGTCTTCTCATCGGTAGTGCACCCGCCGTTCCAGGATGCCGAACTGGACCGCCGTGCAGATCAGCATGATCGCCAGCAGTACCACCGCCTGCGCGCTCGCCCCGCCGAAGTCGGAGGACCCGAACGCGAACGCCCGCTCGTAGATCGAGTAGACCAGGGTGGTGGTCGCGTCGTCCGGACCGCCCTTGGTCAGGATGTGGATCTGCCCGAAGCTCTGCAACGCGTGGATCGTGGAGACCACGACGAGGAAGAACAGCTGCGGGGAGAGCAGCGGAATGGTGATGCCGGTGGCCAGCCGCCAGCCGGTGGCGCCGTCGAGCCGGGCCGCCTCCACCACCTCGGGCGGGATCGCCGCCACCCCGGCGGAGAGCACCAGCACGTTGTAGCCGAGGTTCATCCAGACCGTGGCCAGGCCGACGGCGGGCAGCGCGATGGACGGGTCGGTGAGCCAGTCGACCCGGTCGATCCCGACCGCTCCGAGCAGGCCGTTCGCGATGCCGATCGCCGGGTTGTAGATGACGGCGAAGACCACCGACGCGGTCGCCACGGAGAAGGCGAACGGCAGGGCGAAGGCGGTCCGCAGCACCCGTACGCCGCGTAGCCGCGCCTCCAGCAGCAACACCACGACGAGCGCGCCGACTATCGCGGGCAGCACGCTGACCAGCGTGAACAACGCCGTCGTCGCCAGTACTTCTCCGAACTCGCCCGACAACATCTCGGTGTAGTGGTCGAGACCGACGTACGTGCTCGGCGCACCGAAGATGTCGTTGCCGTGGGTGGAGAGATAGAACGTGCGGGCGAGGGGCCAGAAGATGAACAGGGCGAAGACCACGACCGATGGCAGAAGCAGCAGCCAGGAGAGTGGAGCTTCGCGTCGGGGCCGGTCACGCGCTGGCGCGGGAGGATCTGCGGTCGCGTCGGTCCGGGTGCGTTCGGCGGCTAGCGGGGGAGACACTTGCGCACAGTACCAACGCATTCGTCCCGATGGCATTGTTCTGGCTCGATCTTGATCTGGTGGTTACCGGTACCGGATCGTCCGGCCGGGCGGTCGGTTTCGGCCGGAACGGACCCGGTGGCCCGTCGTCCGGTCGCACCTTTCGGGACGCGGCTGACGAGGCGTCGCGCCGTACCGTGGTGTCCCTGGTCAGGGCATCGGCGGCGACGTCGAGGAAGATGGGTTCCATGACTGCTGACACGCCCACCGTGCAGAACCCGCTCCAGCCCGTCGACGAGAGCTGGCAGCGCGGGCTCGCCATCGTCGCCCACCCGGACGACCTGGAGTTCGGCGCGGCGGCGGCGGTCGCCCGCTGGACCCGGCAGGGCAAGGAGCTCACCTACGTGCTGCTCACCAGCGGCGAGGCGGGCATCGACGGGATGGACCCGACCGAGGCCGGGCCGACGCGTGAGGCGGAACAGCGCGCGTCGGCGGCGATCGTCGGAGTTTCCCAGGTCGACTTCCTCGGGCTGCCCGACGGTGTCCTGGAGTACGGCGTCGCGCTGCGCCGCGACCTGAGCCGGGTGATCCGGAGGTACCGGCCGGACATCGTGATCACCAACAACTTCCGCGACAGTTGGGACGAGGGCGGCGACGCGTTGAACATGGCCGACCACATCGTCACCGGCCGGGCCGTACTCGATGCCGTCCGTGACGCGGCCAACCGCTGGGTGTTCCGTGACCAGCTCGACGAGGGGCTGGAGCGGTGGGGCGGCGTCCGGGAGGTGTGGGCGGCCGGCTCCCCGCTGTCGAAGCACGCGGTCGACGTCACCGACACCTTCGACCTGGGCGTCCGGTCGCTGGAGGCGCACGCCGCCTATCTGCGGGGTCTCGGCGCCGGGGACTTCGACCCCGAGGAGTTCCTGGAGGGCTTCTCCCGGCAGACCGGCAGCCGCCTGGGTGTCCGGTACGCGGCCGGTTTCGAGGTCTTCCGCCTCGGCCTGCACTGAGGTCGCCGCGCCGGTTCGGTGACCCCAACGCCGTGCCGGCGCTGGAGCCCACGGTGCCGGTGCTGCCACCGACCACCCACGCTCCGGTCATCGCTCCAGCGGCCCGTCGGGGACCGCCATTGCCGGCTCGCAAACCGGCGCCACCGAGGTCGGTGCGATCCGTCGTGCATCGACTGTCGTCGCACTCTGGATGCTCTATGCTTGCCGGCTGGATCAGCAGACAGGGACCGCGCCCGACCGCCGCCGGGCGGTGGAGCCGGTCAGACTGGAGCGATATGACCTGCCCGCACGCCGGACAATGCCCGCTGTTTCCGCTGCTCAAAGCCAGTCTGCGGAGCTGGCGGGAATACTACTGCGACACCGGGGACGGTTGGCGGGACTGTGCGCGGTACCGGTTGTCCCTGACCGGTGCCGTCGTGCCGATCGTCCTGTTGCCGAACGGCGCCAACGCGCAGCACCTGCGGGCCGCCGCTGCCCGTGTCGACCCGGCCGCACCGGCCCGACCGACGCCGCCAGGTGGGCCGGGGCGCGGTCTCCGGCAGCCGTCGGACCCGCCGCCGGCA
Organism: Plantactinospora endophytica; assembly: GCF_016862915.1. Lineage (GTDB taxonomy): Bacteria > Actinomycetota > Actinomycetes > Mycobacteriales > Micromonosporaceae > Plantactinospora > Plantactinospora endophytica. The sequence continues at coordinate 453,263 of NZ_BONW01000013.1, forward strand.
GCCTTCTTCGAGCAGGCGTCGGCACCGGCCGGACCGCCGGCGCACCCGCTGTTTCCCCCCGCCGAGCAGACCCCCGCGAGCACCCCGGCGGAGTCGCCGCAACGACGGCGCCGCTGGTGGACCCGACTCACCGATTGGATCTCAGGTCCCGCATGAGCAACTACTGGCCCTGGTGGGCAGGCGCCCTCGGCCTCGCCGTCGTCACCATCAACTACACCGTGAGCACCGACCGGTCGTTCGGGGTGTCGTCGGCGTGGGATCGCGTCCTGCACTGGCGCGAGGAGCGTCGTGCCGAACGGCTGGAGGCCCAGTTCACCGACGAGCGTGCCCTCACCGAGGCGCTCGCGGCGGCCACCGCCGAGCACTTCGGCACCCGCCCCGGCCCGACCGCCCCGCCGTACGCCGTCGACACGCAGGCGCCCGACCGGGCGGTGGAACCGACCACGGCTACCCGCCCGGCGCCACTGGTCACCCAGGCCGCCCTGCTGCTGTCGATCCTCGTCGGCGGTTGGCTGGCGGCGGTCACGGCCGGACGGTTCGACCTCCGCCTGGACATGGGCGACGGCTTCCGCGAGATCGTCACCGACAGCCCACCCCAGATGGTCGGCGCCCTGTTCGTCGGCGGCATCCTCGTCGGGTTCGGCACCCGGCTGGCCGGCGGATGTTCCTCGGGCCACGGGCTCAACGGCTGTGGCCGGCTCCATCCGGACAGCCTCGTGGCGACAGCCGTCTTCTTCGGCACCGCCGTACTGGTGTCGTTCCTGCTCTGGAAGGTGGTGTGATGCGTACCCGGGGCGGACTTCTCATCGCCAACGTCATCGCCGGGCTCGCCCTCGGCTTCACCGTGGCGAACATCGGGTTCGGTGACTTCGCCGAACTGAACCGCATGTTCACGTTCCAGGACCTGCGCATGCTGGGCGCGTTCGCCGGCGGTGTCGCGCTCGTCGTCGTGGTCTTCGCCCTGATCCGGGTACGTCGTTCGCCGGGACGCATCCACAAGGGTGTGATTCCTGGTGCGGTGCTGTTCGGCGGCGGCTGGGCGCTCTCCGGCGGCTGCCCGGCGATCCCGATCGTCCAGGTGGCCAGCGGCTACGTCCCGGCGCTCGTCACGATCGGGGGCATCGTGGTCGGCACCTGGCTCTGCCGCTGGGTCAACGCCAGATACCTCCGCGTCGACGTGGGGTCCTGCGGCCGCTGACGACCGCGTCCGCCGCCGACCTGTCCGGGCTGGCTGTCGCCGGCAGGGTGACCCGGACGGTGGTGCCCTGCCCGAGCGCCGAGGTGACGTCGACCGTGCCGCCGTGCGCGGTGACGATCGCCTCGACGATGGCCAGCCCCAGCCCCGACGAGCCACCGCCGTCGCGGCTGCGGCTGGGGTCGGCGCGGTAGAACCGCTCGAACACGTGCGGCAGATGCTCGGGCGCGATGCCGGCGCCCTCGTCGCGTACCGCGACCACCACCTGCCCGTCCTGACGGCTGACGGTGACCGTGACCGGGGTGCCGGGGCGGGTGTGCTGCACCGCGTTGCCGACGAGGTTGCGCAGCACCTGCTGGAGGCGTGGGCCGTCCCCGTCGACGACGGCCTCCGCCACCCCGGCCAGGGTGATGGCCCGGTCAGCGGTGACCACCCGGGCGTCGTCCACCACTTCGCCGGCCAGCGTCACCACGTCCACCGGCGTACGGTTCAGCGGCCGGGCCGCGTCGAGCTGGGCCAGCAGCGCCAGTTCGTCGACGAGCAGCCGCATCCGGCCCACCTCGGCCTGCATCCGTTCCATGGCGTGGTCGAGCTGCTCGGGGTCGCGCAGGCCACCCTGGACGTACAGGTCGATCCAGCCGTGCATGGTCGTCAGTGGGGTACGCAGTTCGTGGCTGGCGTCGGCGACGAAGCTGCGCAGTCGGTCCTCGGCCCGCCGCCGGGCATCGAACGCCTGCTTGACCGCGGCGGCGACCGCGGCCTCCGGCCCGGCGAGCAGCAGGACGAGGGTCAGCCGCCACCGGGACGACCGGTTCACCGCCGCACCGGCCGCAGGCTGTAGCCGAACCCCCGCACGGTGTGGATCAGCGAGGGGCCGCCAAAGTCGATCTTGCGGCGCAGGTTGGAGACGAACCGCTCCACCACGCCCGCGTCGCCGCCGAAGTCGTACTGCCAGACGTGGTCCAGGATCTGCGCCTTGGAGACCACCCGCCCGGTGTTGGCCAGCAGGTAGCGCAGCAGTCGGAACTCGGTGGGGGAGAGGTCGACCGGACGCCCGCCCCGGGTCACCACGTGCCGCGCCTCGTCCAGCTCCAGGTCGGCGCAGCGCAGCACGCCGTCCGGCACCACCGGCGGTAGCCGGCGGGAACGCCGTAGCAGCGCCTCCAGCCGTGCGGCGACCTCCACCACGTCGAACGGCTTGCCGAGGTAGTCGTCGCCGCCCAGGCGCAGCCCGCGTACCCGGTCGTCCAGATCGTCGCGCGCGGTCAGGAACATCACCGGCACCTGTACGTCCCGTGAGCGCAACAGGTGCAGCAGGTCGAAGCCGTCCGTGCCGGGCAGCATCACGTCCAGCACGATCGCGTCGGGCGTACGTGCCGTGATCGCGGCCAGCGCGGCCGGTACGTCGCCGACCGCCTCGACCTCGAACCCGGCGAACCGCAGCGCGGACAGCAGCAGCTCGCGCAGGCCCGGGTCGTCGTCCACCACCAGAATGCTGTCCACGTCCCCTATCTCACCACCGGGACGGAAACGCGCCCGGTGAGCCGCGTGCCCTCCACGTCCAGCTTCGGCACCATCCGGTCGAGCCACCTGGGCAGCCACCAGGCGCGGTGCCGGGTCAGCGCCAGCACCGCCGGCACGAGCGTCATCCGGATCAGGAACGCGTCCAGCAGTACGCCGACCGAGAGGGCGAAGGCGATGGGCATCAGCGTGGCGTCGCCCGCCGGGACGAAGCTCGCGAAGACCGCGATCATGATCAGGGCGGCTGCCGCGACCACCCGTGCCGAGGCCCGGAACCCGTGGGTGAGCGCGCGTTGCGGGTCGCCGCTGCGGGCGTACTCCTCGTGTATCCGGCTGACCAGGAACACCTCGTAGTCCATCGCCAGGCCGAACAGTACCGCCAGCAGGATGACCGGCATGAAGCTGATCACCGGCCCGGTGCGGGCGACCCCGACCAGATCGGCGAGCCAGCCCCACTGGAACACCGCGACCACCGTGCCGAGGGTCGCGCCGACCGACAGCAGGAAGCCCAGGGTCGCCTTCAGCGGCACCACCAGCGACCGGAAGGCCACCATCAACAGCAGGACGGCCAGACCCACGACGAGCAGGGCAAAGGGTACGAGCGAGGCGCTCAGCAGCGCGGAGATGTCGATGCCGAACGCGGTCACGCCGGTGACCCCGACGGACTTCCCGCCAACCGCTTCGAGTTCGGCGACCAGTCGTTCCGTACGTTCGTCCTGCGGCCCGGTCTCGGGGATCACCGTCAGCAGGGCGTACCGGCCGTCGGCGGAGAACTGCGGGCGTCCGGCGGCGGCCACCCCGTGCACCGCGCCGAGCCGCTCGGCCAGCGCCGTGGCGGCGCCCTGCCGGTCATCCTCGTCCGTCAGGTCGGCCAGGACCAGCAGCGGGCCGTTGAAGCCCGGCCCGAACGCGGCGGCCGTCAGGTCGTACGCCTGCCGTTGCGTGCTGTCCGCCGGCGCGGAACCGTTGTCGGTGAGCGCGAGCCGCAACCCCGGCGCCGGTACGGCCAGCACGCCGAGCGCCGCGACGACGGCGAGCGTCGTGACCAGCGGCCGGCGGGTGACCAGCCGGACCCAGCGCGCGCTCAGGGCGCGTCGGCCGTACCCGGTCTCCCGCCGGACGGCCCGCGAGCCGGGCCTCGGGCGCAGCCGGTCCCCGGCGAAGCCGAGCACGGCCGGGATCAGGGTGACCGCCACCAGCACCGCGACGACCACGGCGGCGGCTGCGGCCAGTCCCATCGCGGTCAGGAACGGTATCCGGACGACGGTCAGCCCGGCCAGCGCGATGACCACGGTGAGCCCGGCGAACACCACGGCGGTACCGGCCGTGCCGATCGCCCGGGCCACCGACTCGGCCACCGGCATCCCGGCCGCCAACTGCGACCGGTGCCGCGCGACGATGAACAGCGCATAGTCGATCCCGACCGCCAGCCCCAGCATCAGGGCCAGGGCCGGCGCGGTCGTCGGCAGGGTCAGCAGGCCCGCTACCGTGGCCAGGCCGGCGACGGTCGCGGCCACCCCGAGCAGCGCGGTGAGCAGCGGCAGCCCGGCCGCCAGCAGCGAACCGAAGGTGATGACGAGGACGACCAGCGCGACCAGCAACCCCGCGGCCTCGGCGCCGTGGCCACCCTCACCCGAGCTGTCGCCGTACGCCGACCCGCCGACCTCCACCCGCAGCCCCGCCTCGCGGGCCGGCCGGAACACGTCCTCCAGCGCGCCGAGGGAGCCGTCCGCCAGCCGGGCCCGGCTCACGGGATAGTCCACGTACGCCAGGGCGACCCGACCGTCCGACGAGACCGTCTGCGCGGTGAACGGGTCCACCACCGCGGCCACCTGCGGCGCCCTCGCGGCGGCGGCGAGGGTCTGCCCGATCACGGCTTCGTACTCGGCGACCCGGCCGCCGGCCGGCGCGACGAACACCACCTGCGCGGCGGCACCCGACGAGGCGGGAAACTGCTCGGCGACGGTGTCCAGGGTCTGCTGGGCGCGCGTTCCGGGGATCGAGAAGTCGTCGGAGTACGTGCCGCCGACGGTGCCGGCGAGCGTACCGATGGCGACGAGAACGGCCAGCCAGGCCAGCAGAACGGTCCGGCGGCGCCGACAGGCCCAGGCGCCGAGCCGGTGGAGCGATGCGGCCATGACGGAGAACTCCCAGCGGTCGTGGATCAGGGAGTTCCAGCAGACCGCGCGTACCTGACGACCCGGCACCCGCGAACCTGACGGTTGCCTGACGGTCGGTCCCGGCGCCTTCCAGAGGGCGACGGTTGACGCCCGGCGCCTTTCCGGATGCGACGGTCGACTCCGGCGCTCCGTTTCCGCCCGACGGCTACGGCGTCAGCAGCGGCTCCACGAAGATCACCGACCGTCCGCGCGGTCCGATGGCGGGTAACCGTTCGACCGTGCCGTCGCGTACCGACAGCCGCACCCCGCTCGCCGGCTCGCGCGGGAAGTGCCAGGGCTGGTACCCGAACAGCACGTGTTCGATGTCCTCCCAGACCGGCTCCCGGTACGTCCCCTGTGGTGAACTCCGGCTGTCCTCGGGCAACCACCACACCTGCGGCGCAACCTCCGGCCGCACCGGGAACAGCGTCAGCGCCGGCGGGTGGGAGCGCATCGTCCACAGTCCGGTGCCGCCCGGCGCGAGCCGGGCCGACAGGTCGACCGGCACGGTCACCGACGTCCCGTCCGGCCGCACCACCGTCACGCCCCGGGCCGTCCGCGCGCCGCCGGTGCCGGTGAGCGGGTCGATCTGCTGCACCGGGTGCGGGTAGGGCTCCGGCTCGGCACCGGGCGTCCAGCGCATCGTCACACCGTGGGCCTGTTGGTCGACGAAAAAGACGGTGTCCCGGTACGCGCCGAGCAGCCCGATCGCCCGGTCGTGCGGCCACGGCATCGTCTGTACCGGGCCGCCGGCCAGGTCGATCACCCGCAGCCGGTACCGCGACACCAGCCGGCGGTGCTCGCTGTCGACCATCGCCATCCGCCGGCCGTCGCCCAGCAGCACGCCCGGCGTGCGGATGTCGGCGAACCCGGTCACCTCGCCGGCCGTGGAGACCAGTCGGGCCGGCTGTTCGTGACCCAGCACCAGCACACCGAGGGTGGTCTGCAGGGCCCGGCTCCAGCGCGCGGCCCCGAGTCGGGCGAGTTCCACCCGCGTGCCGTCGTGCCAGGCAAGCACGGTGCCGTCCGGCTCGACCACGCCGGCCCGTGGCGGCGCACCGAACGGCGGGCCGGCCGGTTCCTTCCGGCTGCGCCGTGGATGCGCCGCGCGCACCCGACGGTCGTCCGCCGCGTTACCCGTGAACCGCACCATCGCGCCCAGCCGGAAGCTCCCCGCCCCGGGGTTTCGGTCCGGTGCCGGCCCGGGAAGCGTCGGTGCGGCGGCCGACGCGGTGCTCGGTGACGCCGGCCGAGCCGGTGCGCTGCGCGGCGCCCGCGCCTTCGGTGCTGTCGGTACTGTCGGGGCGGGCTGCGGGCGGCGGCCCGGCCACATCCGCAGCGGCTCCGCGCCGTCGGTGTGCAGCAGGCCGGCGCGCTCCGCGAAGGCCAGCCCGTCGCGGAGTTCCGCCTCGCTCACCAGCAGCCGCTCGGCCAGCTCGGCGGCCGGAACTTCCAGCGGTAACCGGGACGTCCACCTGAGCACCGCATCGAGATCCTCGGCGAGCCGGCCGTACCGGTTGCGGGCGTCCTGCTGCTGCACGGCCCGGACCCGGTCGGGCGGCAGGGAGAGTACGGTGTCCACCCGGGCCGGCCGTCCGGCGCGGTAACCGCCTGGGCCCTCGGGCCGCAGGATGCCGGCGGCGGCCAGCAGCGGCAGCAGGTCGCGCTTGCGGCGTACCGGCGGCACGCCCAGTTCGGCGGCGATCTCGTCGAGCCGGTGCTGCTGACCGGCCAGCCGGGCCAGCACCTCCGCCCGTTGGGTGGCGTTGCGTCGGTCGAGGTCCTCGTGGCCGGTGCTGAGCGGTTCGCGGGGCGGCGGCCACACTGGAGCGTCGAGCCAGCCGGCCGGGCGCAGATGTGCACGGCCCCAGTCGTCGAGCTGCGCCACGGTCACCGGCCCGCCGTGCTCCCGGGCCGCCGCGCCGACGATCCCCGCCAGCTCCATCGGCTCGTACCCCAGCTCGGACTGCCAGCCGTCGTAGCCCGGACCCACGGCGGGCCGGGTACGCGCCAGCCAGACCGGTGGTCCGGGTGCGGCATCGGGCCATAAACGCAACAGCCAGCGATCTCCGAACCCGTCCTCGGTGTCGCCCCGCCGGCACGCCACCCGGACCCGGTAGTCGCCGGCACCGCCCAGATCGAGGTCGACCCCGCCGACGCCACCGGTCAGCACGGTCAGCGACAGACCGCCGGACCCGGCGCGGTAGGACGTCTCCAGCACCTCGTCGAAGTCCGCGTGGTCGGCCGGCGGGGGACCGTCGTCGTGCAGCTCCAGGCGCACCACGTGACAGCCGTCGCCGGCCTGAGCGGTGAGCCAGCCCGCACCCGCCCCGGCGAAGGTGCCGGTCGGTTCGGTGCCCTGCTCGCGCTCGCGCGGCAACCCCACCTCGTCGTCCGGCTCTTCGGATCCGTCCGGGTCGCGCACGACGAGGAGGCCGTATTCGGGGCCGTAATCGTCGTCCTCGAACACGCGTACGACTGCCACGGCGGCCAACCTAGCAGAATCCGGCCGTTACCGTGGCCGGCCCGCCCTGTCCCGGGTGGCACCGCCCAGCGGTTTCGGGGCGCTGTCCCCGGAGTCACCACGTAACGAGCCGACGCGGTCCGTCCGGCGCTGGTGGACGAGCCGGGTGAGGAAGAGCAGCGCACCGGCGAGTACGCCCATGTCGTCGAGGTAGATCGGATCGGGCAGCAGGTCGACCGGCAGCACCGTGTAGATCAGCGCACCGTAGAACGCCACCTTGCCGCCGGCACCCAACTCGCCGAGCAGTTTGCGTGTACGCAGCACCCTGACCGCGAGCATGATGGCTCCGACCAGCGTGGCGACGGCCACGATGCCACCCAGCACCAAGATCACGGTCCACGTCTCCCGGGACATGCCGTAACGGTAACCCGGCGGACTCCGCGCCGCCCGGTACGCCCGACGCCGCCGCGACGGTCAACATTGTCCTAGGACGCTTTACGAGCTGTGCCCCCGCTCACCGACGGGCTGTGTCGTCGCTCGTCGACAGGCAGGGCCTCCGCTGGTCCGCGACTCGGGGCAAGTCCGCTAGCCGACACGTCGGTATCAGCCCGGCCACTCGGCCCGTCTGCCCACCACGACCGTCGCCCGTACGGGGCGACAAGTATCGGGAGGGAGCATCATGACGGCTGGGACGGACGAGCCGGGCTCGGTCAGTCCAGGCACCGTGCCGATCGGCGCCATCGTGGCGTACGCCGGCGGCATGGACGAGGACTGGCTGCACGATCAGGGCTGGCTCTACTGCGACGGCACCTCGGTGCCGAAGAAGGACTACCTCGACCTGTTCCTCGCGATCGGCGCCAACTACGGCGGCGGACGCAACGACTTCAACCTGCCGGACCTGCGCGGCCGGTTCTCGCGTGGGGTCGACAACACCAGCGGGCGCGACCCGTACGTCAAGGAGCGGGAGCCGTCGGCGCCCGGCGGCCTCTCCGGCGACCAGCCCGGCTCGGTCTTCGGCAGCCGGTCGGGACGCCCGGTGACCCGGCCGCTCAAGACGGAGGAGGGCGGCGAGCACGTGCACAACGTGCCGCACGTGCCCAAGGACAACAACGCCTACGCCATCGCCGGTGACCACTACGGCATCTGGCGGGACGGCTCGACCACCACCACGGAGGCGGGCAGGCACACCCACGAGATCGTCGACGGCGGCAACAAGGAGACGCGGCCGGTCAACAAGGCGGTCTTCTTCGTCATCAAGTTCGCCGACGCCCTCGACCTCGACCGGTACGGCGACGACGACCGGTACGACGACGACCGGTACGACGACGACAACGATCGGGATCGGAACGGCGCGGCGACGGGCCGCCCGGGGAAGGGCGGTGCGGCATGGCGGCGTTGATCGGCTCGGTGGTGGCGTACGCGAGCGTGGTGGACCAGTCCTCGCCGCCGCCGGACGGCTGGCTGCTCTGCGACGGCCGGGCGGTCTCCCGCGAGCGGTACTCCGTGCTGTTCAAGGTGATCGGCACCGTGCACGGTGCCGGTGACGGGGTGGTGACCTTCAACCTGCCGGACTACCGGGGTCGCTTCCAGCGTGGCGTGGACGACGGCGTCGGGGTCGACCCGGACGCGAACAACCGGTCCGCGGCGGCGGTCGGCGGGGCGACCGGCAACCGGGTCGGCTCGGTGCAGGACGACGCGACGGCGGTGCCGGTCGGCACCGACGAGAAGTTCGTGCTCAGCAAGAGCGGCACGCACCACCACGACGTCCCGCACCTGCCGACCGGCAACTCCTGGTACCCGATCGCGGGCAGCCACTACGCCGCCTGGACCGAGGACTCCAGCCCGTCGAGCGCGGCCGGCAAGCACACCCACACCGTCACCGGCGGTGGGGACCGGGAGACCACTCCGACCAGCATCTACGTGCACTACCTCATCGCGTGCGGCGACCTCACGCCCTGACCGGAAAGGAAACCCGATGAAGCAGAACAAGTCCGTCCGGTCCAGGCGACCCGGACGCGGCCCGCGCACCTACGGCGCCCCGGCCAAGGCCAAGCCGCCGGTGGAGGTCGGCGACCTGGTGGTCGGCACGGTGTTGCCGTACGCCAGCACGGTGGACGTGGCACAGCTCACCCAGCAGGGCTGGCTGTACTGCGACGGCCGGGCGCTGTCCCGGGAGACGTACGCCGAGCTGTTCACGGTGGTCGGCACCCTGCACGGCGGGGGCGACGGCATCCGTACGTTCAACCTGCCGGACTACCGGGGCTGGTTCCTGCGCGGTGTCGACGACGGCGCCGGCCGGGACCCGAACGCCGCCGACCGGACCGCCGCCGCGCCCGGCGGGCAGATCGGGGACCACTGCGGCACCGCGCAGCGGTACGCCACCGCCCGCCCGAAGGTGCCGTACGTGCTCAGCACGGACGGTGCACACACCCACGAGGTGTCGCACGTGCCGAACGACAACTCGTCGTACCCGGTCGCGGGCAGCGCCCAGGCGATCTGGAACGGCGACTCGGCGTCGACCCAGGACGCCGGTGAGCACCAGCATGAGATGGCCGGCGGCGACCCGGAGAGCCGTCCGCTGAACGCCTACGTCGGCTACGTGATCAAGTACCGCACCTGACCGGTGCCGGGACATCCCCCGGCCCGTAGCGCCGGTCGACCGGGGCCGTGGCGATCCGTGCCATGGCCCCGGTGCCGTGCGCCCCCATCCGTCTTTCCGCGCGCACCAGGAGCCGCATCATGAGTCAGTACTCGATGGCCGCGTCGGCACCCGACGTCCGGCTGACCCAACTCTCCACCGGTGGCGTCGGCGACGTCGCCGACAGCCTCAACCTCTTCCGCGGCGACGTGAACCTGCCGTTGCCGCTGGTCGCACTCCGTGGCCGGAACGGCCTCGACCTCGCGGTCACCGCGTTCTACGGCAGCAACGTCGAGGCGGCGACCCAACCCTCCAACCGCACCGCGCCGACCGGGGTGCTCGGGGTGGGCTGGAGCCTGCCCCGCGAGCAGGTGCTGCGCGACCCCACCACCGACGACCTGTACCTGGTCGTCGGCGGCAGCCCGCGCCAGCTCGTCCGGGCCGCCAGCGGTGCCGCCGACGAGTACGAACTGCTCGACCACCAGTTCTGGGCGATCCGCCGGTTCCCCGACGAGGCCGACCCGGGCCGCGACCGCTGGGAGGTCGTCCGCGAGGACGGCACGGTGCACACCTACGGCCTGACCGGGGTCGAGTGGGGCGTGCAGTGGGACAACTGGCGCGGCTCCGGCACCGCGCCCGGCGGCCGGCAGTTTCCGCTGGCCTGGAACCTCGTCCGGGTCGTCACTCCGCAGGGCGACCGCCTCGACTTCTCCTACGAGCGGGAGGACGTGCCGATCGGCGGTCCCGCCGGTGCGAAATACACCCGCGCCTGCTACCTGACCGGGATCAGCCACACCGACGGGCAACGGATCGACCTGCGCTACCGGGAGAAGGAGCCGTTCGAGGTCGTCCCGCCGCACCCGACCCCGCCGGGCGGCGCCCAGGCGTTCCAGGACCGGTACGAGAGCCGCTACCTGGACCGGATCGAGGTACGCACCGACGCCGGCCCCGGTCTCTACAGCGTGCGCCTGGACTACGAGTTCCTGGACGTGTCCCGCACCGACGTGCGCGGTGACCGGAGCGCGTACCGCAAGCGGTACCTGAGCGCGGTCACCGAGGTCGCCGACACCGGGGCGGCGGCCCCGCCGTTGACGATCCGCTACGACGGCGACCGGACCGGGGCGAATCCCGGCGCGATCCGGGCGCTGACCCGCCCGCAGGGCGCGACCGTCCGCTACGAGTACGCCGTCGCCGCCCTGCCGAACACGGCGACCAGCCGTTCGGTGCCGTCGCCCGGCGCCGGCTACACCCCGCAGGTCTGGCACGGCCCCGGCTACACGGTCGTCACCTGGTACAGCGCTGCCTCGGGGGAGGTGCGGCTGGAGGCGTACACCTGGAACGGGGCGTGGAACGGCTGGGGCGTCACGAACGCGTGGGCGGTCCGCGAGGACACCCTCCAGGTGCAGACCGGACCGGGCTGTTACGCGCTGTCGTTCACCGACGCCCGGACCGGCGAGTTCCGGGTCCGGCTGTACCGGCAGGACCCGTACCGGAGCGGCGAGTGGAGCCTCGACCCGTACCGGCTGGACCTGCCGGCGGGGGAGACCACCCCGCTGGTCCGGCTGGGCCGCGACTTCGTCGCCGTCACCGACCCGGCCAGCAGGACGCTGCTGGTCGTCGACCACGACCCGGTGGCCGGCTGGGTCGCGCACCGGTTCGGCACCCTCGGCGCCGACAGGCTGGCGCTGGCCGCCACCGCCGACGCCTGCCTGCTCGGCTGCTACGACAGCGCGGGCAAGGTGCTCCGGCTGGCCCTGCAACACCGGGACGGGCGCGGTGGCTGGCGCCGCTCCGACGTCCTGGACGAGCCGCTGGAGGTCGACTGGCGGTTCACCACCCCGGCCGGGCTGCTCGGCACCGGAGACACCTTCGCCGCCGCCTCCTTCGTGTCCCGGGTGGACGAGCAAAACTCTACTGTGGAGTACGGTTTCCGGCTGGTCACCTGGGGGCGGGACTTCACCTTCGGGCCGGTGCTGCGGCACGACGACAGCCAGCCGCTCGACCTGGCGAACCCGATCGGCGCGGTCGGGATCAGCGGCAGCACGGTCGGCAACGCCCAGCACCTGTTCCGGTACGACGGCCGGCAGTGGCACCGCACCGAGTTGTTGGAGCCGGTGACCGGCAACCGCTACAGCTACGCGTACGGCACCGACGTGGCGGTGGCGGCGATCAGCGACGACGACGGCACCGTGCGGTACCGGCGGATCAGCTACGACCCGTACCTCGGCGAGTGGGGTCGGGCCCTCGGCGTCGACCTCGCCGACCCCGCCGACCCGCCGCACCCGGCGCCGCAGCCCAGCGTCTCCGGGGACGTGCTCGTCACCGGCGCGGAGGTGCTGCGCCGCACCCCTACCCTGGGCTGGGAGCCGCTGCTCACCCTGCCCAACGCCGCCGACCAGCACACCGTGGCCAACCGCGCGCCGAACTACCTGGTCTGGCAGGACGCCGGCCCGGACGGCCCGCTCGCCGGCAGCCACCTGGTCACCTTCGACGCCGACGGGACGCCCCGGCCGGCGCGGGTGCTCGACGGCGAGTCCTGCCACTTGCCGGAGCCGAAGGCCGGACAGGTGCTGGCCGGGCCGGAGGTCTGCGTCACCTACCGTGGCCCGTCGCTGGACGACACGCACGCGCTGCGGCTGCACCGGATCATCGACGGCCAGGTCGACACCGAACTGCGGGACCGGGCGGTACGCCGGGCCGCCGTCGACGACGGCTACTCGGTCATCCCGGTGACCGTCGAGTACGACACCGGCACCGCCACCTTCGACCCGTACGGCCGGGTGGCGCAGTACGTCCGGACCCGGCTGTACCGGGGCGAGCCGGCGGACGCCGACGGCTACCTGGAGAGCGTCTTCTTCAACGGCCTCCGCCCGGACGTGCCCGGCGTGGTGTACCCGACGTCGAGCGAGTACACCAACGCCCGGCAGTTCTTCGGCAAGCTCAACGGCCAGCTCTTCACCCAGACCGCCGTCGACGTGCACGGTCGGCCGGTCCGCCGGATCCGCAACGACCTCTACACCTACGACGGCACCAACTCGGCCTACCGGGTGCGGGGCAGCTTCACCCGGCGCCGGCGTACCGAGACGGCCGAGTCGCTGCACCTGTTCGACGCGGATCCGGCCTTTGCCGCCGAGTTGGACGCCCGGCGGATGCCGGCCGCGCTCACCCAGCGGCTGAGCACCGCCGGTTTCCCGCTCGCAGCACCGGTCACGGTGACCGTGGACCGGCCCGGCCGACGCTTCACGATCGTCGACGCGAAGGGCGTCGAGCTGGCCGCCGTACTCGACGAGGGGCAGCTCGGGCTGTTCGGCTGGATCGGCGACGTCAGCGAGTTCGAGTACAACGGGCGGGGGCAGCAGCACCGCACCCGCGTACGCAACGTCAACAGTGCGGGTCAGCTCACCGAGCGGCTCACCGTCACCACGTTCGCCTGGGAGGTCTATCCGGCGCTGGTCGAGCGGCACCTGTTCGACCTCGCCGCCGAGGTGCGTACCGTCGACACCCGGACCGCCACTGTGCTGGACCGGTCGGTGAGCACCTACCGGAACGACTGGCCGGACGCGCCGGGGGTGTGGAGCTGGTCGGAGACGTACCGGTGGGACGGCAGCCCGGACGTCGGCGAGTTCGACCACCGCCGCTGGTCCGGCGGGGCCGGGCCGGAGCGCGGCTGGGTGCGGACCAACCGGGTGTTGGCGGTGACGCCGCACGGACTGCCCCGGGCCACCCTCGACGCCGGGGACAACCCGGGCGGGATCGTCTACGACCGGGCCGGGCGGTTTCCGGTCGCGGTCTGCGGTCTCGCCGACCCGTCGGCCGACGAGGTGAGCTGGTACGGCTTCGAGGAGTACGAGGACACCGACGGCTGGCGGCTCACCCCCGACGGCACCGATCCGGCCGAGCACATCACCGCCGGGGACGCCTTCACCGGCCGGCGCCGCTTGGTGCTGCCCGGTGGGTCGAAGCGGGTCGGGCTGCGCCGCTCGTTCGTCCCGGCCCGTGCCGACCAGCCGTTCCTGCTCTCCTGCTGGGTGAAGACCGAGCCCGGTTTCGTCCCGGACCCGGCCGTCGCCGGCTGGCAGGTCACGGTCGGTTCGGCCGAGCCGACGGTGGTACCGGTACCGGACACCGACGGCAGGTGGGAGTACCTGCACCACGTCGTCACCGGCGCCGCGCCCGACGACGAGATCACCGTCGAGGTGTTCCACAGTGGAGCGGGCGGGCCGGTGCTGGTCGACGCGATCGGCTTCGGGCCGCTGCATGGCCGGCTCACCGCGACCGTCTACGACCCGGTCGACCGGCTGCCGGAGGCGATGCTGGACCAGACCGGCTCGGTGCGGCGGATCGGGTACGACCACCGGCGCCGCCCGGTGCTCAGCGTCCAGGACGGCCAGCCGGTCGACGCCGGGGTGGAGTACCGCTGGCGGGAGCACCGGCCGGACGGCGCGTTCGACCCGGCCGACCCGGACGCCGGACTCGGCATCGTCGCCCGCAGCGACGGCGGGTACGCCGACTTCCGGCACGGCGACGAGTGGACCCGGAGTTGGGCGGCGAGCCCCGGGTGGCGGTCGGCCGGCGGCCGGTTGCACTACGACGGTACGCCCGAGACCGGCACGCTGACCTTCACTGGCCCGCTCGGCCGGGACGGCTGGGCCGCCCGGGTCGCGCTGGAAGGCTCCCGGCAGACCGCCGGGACGGTCGGCTTCACCTTCGGCGGCTACACGGCGGCGTGGATCGACGGGAGCTGGCTGCTGCTCGACCCCGACGGCACGGTGCTGGCCGAGACCCCGGCGCCGGCCTTCGCGGAGCACGACCTGTTCCTCGTCGTCGCCGGCCGCTCGGTGCTGCTGCTCGCCGACGGCCGGACCGTGCTGTCCCACACCGTCCCCCGCACCGGCCCGTCCAGCATCGGAAAGGACGGCGGCGGAGAGCCCGGCGGCGGAAGGTTCGACGGCGGCGGCAAGAACGGCGGCGGCGGAAAGTTCGACGGGCGTGGGAAGGTCGGCAGCGGGAAGCCCCGGACTGGGAAGGGCCGTGGCGGCCGACGGGGCGTCCCGGCGCTGGCCGGGCCGGTCGCCTTCCACACCGACCGGGCCGTCGCGTTGCGCTGGCTGGCGGTCTGCGGCGATCCGGTGCTCAACGTCAACTACCAGGACAACGCCGGACAGGCCCGGCAGTCGCAGTCGGTCGGCGACGGCACCGTGCTGGTCCAGGCGTGGGGCTACGACCGGCTCGGCCGTCCCGACCTGGCGGCCAAGACGGTACGACTCGACGGCCTGCCCGGCTACCGGCCGGACCTGCTGGCCCCGCTCGACCCGGCCACCGGCCGGATGTCCGACTGCCCGCTCACCCGGGCGTACCCGGCCGACGACGGTTACCCGTTCAGCCGGGTCCGGTTCGAGGCGTCACCGCTGGGCCGCGCCGTCGAGCGGGGCGGGCCGGGCGCGGCGCTGGCGATCAACCCGGCGATCCCGGCCACGCAACGGCACACCAGCCGGGTCAGCTACGGGCTGAACCTGGCCGACCCGGTCTTCGGGCTGCCGGCCGGGCAGTACCGGGTGACCACCGTCGTCGACCCGGACGGCGTACCGGCGATCCAGCTCACCGACAGGACCGGCGCGGTGGTCGCCACCCGGGCCGGCCGGGACGGCACCGAGATCCGCAGCCGGATGCGCTACGACGCCCGGGGCAACCCGGTCGAGCTCCGGCAGCCGAACTCCTTCGACCCCCGACTGGCCGAACCCGACCGGTACGTCACCACGATGCGCTACGACCCGGCCGGCAACCTGGTGGAACTGCGTGGCCCGGACCAGACCGGCCCGGCTCGGACCGTGCACGACCGCCTCGGCCGGCTGCGCTTCCAGTGCATGCCGCAGCAGGCGGACGACGGGCAGTTCAGCTACCGCCGCTACGACCGGCTCGGCCGCCTGCTCGAACAGGGCACCTGCACGGCACCGTGGAACGAACCGGAACTACGGGCCCACGTCGACGAGCCGGACTGGCTGCCCGGCCCGGCCCGCTGGCACCTGCGGTACCACTACGACGGCGACGGCGACCTGCGGCTGCTCGGCCGGCTCTGGCGTACCGAGGTCGCCTCGGTGGACGGCGGCGACCGGGCCGGCACCGTCACCACCTACCGGTACGACTCGCTCGGGCGGGTGGCGGGCACCGCGCTCACCGTGTCCGGCGTCGACGGCGGAGCGCCGCAGCTCGTCGAGTACGGCTACGACCTCACCGGTACCGCCACCAGCATCCGGCACCCCGACGACGGGGTACGGGTCGACTACGCCTTCGACGGGTTCAACCGGGTGGCGGGGGTCGCGCTGACCGGCGCCGAAGGGGTACGCACCGAGGTGGCCGCGTACTCGTACACCCCGGAGGGGCAGGTCGACACCGAGACGCTGCGCCCCGGCGACCCGCGAGAACTCGTCCGGCGCTACGGCTACACCAGCGCCGGCTGGCTGCACACCGTCGCCGACCGGCACCTCGTCGAGCGCACCGACTACCTCGGCCCGGAGTTGCCCGGCGGTGGCTCGCACACCGGGCGGGCGATGCGGGTACGCAGCACGTTCACCGGAGTCGACGACCCGGCGTTCCTCGCCGAGCACCGCTACGAGTACGCGTACGACGACTTCGGCCGGCTGCGCAGTGCCCTCGTCACCCCGAACGGGTCGGCCAGCATCGGCGACCGGCAACCGACCCGGTACGACCCGAACGGCAACGTGCTCGCGCGGCAACAGGGCGACCGGGAACAGCGGTACCTCTACTACCCGGGCAGCAACCGGCTGCGCCGCCGGGAGGACGGTACCGCCCGGACCAGGCCGGCGGCGGGGCGCTCCGGGGACGTGTCGTTCGACGCCGACGGCAACGTCACCGGGTTGCCCGGCCAGCGGGCGGAGGGTCTCCGCTACGACCCGGTCACCGGGCTGGTGACCAGTGTGGACACCGGAAACGTCCGCACGGTCGACTTCCGGTACGACGCCGCCGGCAACCGGGTGTTCCGGTCCGGACCCGACGGCGTGCGGTTGACCGTCTCCGGCGAGAACGGCCAGCCGCTGGTGCGTGGTCCGGTCGACGTGCCACGCCAGCGGCGGGCCCGGGAGTTCCTGGTGCACGGCCCGGTCGGGCTGACCGCGGTGCACCGGTCCGGCGAACTGCAACACGTGCTGGCGGGACGGCTCGGCTCGACCCGGGCGATGTGGGACGGCGACGGCCTGGTGGCCGCGTTCAACTACCAGCCGTACGGCGAACTGCTCGGCCCGGCCTACCGGGCGCCGGGGGCGGTGGACCTGCCGTACCTGTTCACCGGTCAGGAACTGGACCGGGGTACCGGCCTCTACCACCTCGGTGTGCGCTGTTACGACCCGGTCAGCGGCCGGATGATCAGTGTCGACCCGGCCGGTCAGTACCCCAGCCCCTACCTGTACGCCGGCGCCGACCCGATCAACCTGATCGACCCGACCGGCGCCTTCGCCTGGTCCTCGGGCGCGTTCGCGGCGATCTTCGGCGGCATCGCCGCGATCATCGGCGGGCTGGCGTTGACCATCCTCACCGCCGGAGCCGCCACTCCGCTGATGATCGCCGGGGCGCTCGGCGGCGGTCTGCTCATCGGTGCCGGTGTCGCCAGCGCGGCGTACGGCATTCCCCGGGCCGATGCCGACACCGCCCGGTTCGACTGGGCACAGTGGGGAGTCACGGTCGGTCTCGGTGCCGGGTTTGGGCTGCTGTCCGCCGGGGCCGGCCTGGCACTGGCGCCGGCCGCGGCGAGTCTCGGCACGCTCGGCGGGCTCGCCCTGGAGACCGCGCTGGGCGGCGCGCTCGGCATGGCCGACAGCCTGGCCACCACGGTCACCATGAACCATCTGGCCGGGCAGGACCTGCTCGGCGGCTGGCAGACGGCGCTCTGGGCCGGTGCCGCCGCCGGTGGCGTCGCCGGATTCCTCGGCGGCATGCTCAGCCGGGGCGCGTCGCTGCGCACCAACCGGGCCCTGGCCCGGGGCCGGGGCGGCACCGGCCGGCTGTATGTGCTCGACCAGGACGTGCCGCCGATGGGCCACTCGATCCTGCTCGGCGAGGAGGCGTCCGGGGCACAGTGGACGACGCAGCTCATCCGGGGCGGCAAGAATCCGACCCCCAGTATCGGGTCGACCGGCAAGACCCTTGCCGAGCTCCAGAAGTCGAAGTCCTTCATGCCGGTACGCGGCGGCGCCTCGTTCGAGATGGCGACCGGGACGGTGAACAACCTCGGCGCCTGGGCCGCAGGACGGGCCACGCAGAACGCCGGGACCTACCAACACCTGATCAACGACTGCACCACCTGGGCCAAGGAGGTGCTGCGCCAGGTGGACATCTACCCGCCGGCCTGGGCGTTCGACCCGCGTACCCTCGGCTGGTGGGCCCGCAGCGTCGGGCAGAGCATCTGATCTGGAATTACCTCGGCGCGCCGAATCCGCGCCCGGCCGGTCCGGGCGCGGATTCGGCGCTCGACCTGGTCGACGGTCGGCATACAGCAGCCTGCCGAGGCGCAGGCTTATCCGACCGGTCGGACAGTGGCTTGTGCCCCTGCCACGTGACACCCTCGGGACGTGCCGGCTCGATCGGAGGGAGCTGATGTGTGGATCTTCTGACGGCCGCCGCGTGGGGCTTGGTTGGCAGCGCCGTTGCGGAGGCGCTCAACAGCTATTCCATGATGCGGCCGACCACGGAGTCTCGGGGTCGGTGGCAATGGCCGTGGCGTGACCGCCGGGATCGACCAATCATCCTCTTTGCGATCTTCCTGCGGACCGCCGCTGCCACCGGAGTGGCAACCGCCGCCTTCTCCGGCAATCTGGTCGACAGTGCGTTTGCCCTCTTTGTCCTCGGGCTCGCCTCTCCTCTGCTTATTGCCAAGATGTTCGACCAGGTGCGGGTCCTCGACTCAGCATCAACGGCGCCGTCCCTGACAACACCAGCCGGATTCGATCAAGCCGAGCGTAGGGTTCTGGCTGTCATGACGGAAGGCGTCAGCTACGACGAGAGTCAGATCAGCAGCGCCGCCCTGATGTCTCCTAGCGAGTTGTCGACGGTTGTCCGCAATCTGGTCGGCAAGGGCGCTCTCCAGGAGGAGGCACAGTCCTCCGAAGAACCTCGGTATCGTCTTGCCCGACCTGGCGCGGCAGGCGAGTAGCCGGACATGACAGCCGAGCTTTGGGCACCTGCCGGCGCTAGCGGTATCGCAGCCGTGATCTCCGTCATCAACCTTACGACCGCTCGGAAGAAGATGCCCTCGTGGCACGCCTTGCACTGGGTGGTTCTGCGGATCGCGGTCGACGCGCTGGCCAGCCTCGCCGTCTACCACCTGCTCGCTACACAACTTCCGGACGTCGACTGGCTGCCCCTGATGCTCGTGGCCGGGCTGTCCGGGCCTGCCCTTCTCCGTACGCAGATTTCGTTCATGGCGAACGACCAACGGCTGACCCACTACGGGCCGGCCAGCGTCTACGGACGGCTCCAGAAGGCATTGGACGCCGCCATCGACGACGTGAGCTCGACCCAACAATCCCAATGGCTGTCCAACAGCGCGCTTCCGTTGATAGAACGACTGGAGCTTGACCGCATCCGCACTCGGGTGGAGCACTACCTCAAGGGGCTCGACCGGTTGACCGAGGCGCAGCAGAGCCGGGAGCTCCGCTACCTACACGACGTGGTGAATGACAACACGGATCACCGGAGCAAGTGCCGGACGATAGTGCAACGCCTACTCGACACGGGCGGGCGTCGGCTCGTTCGCAGTCTTATGCGAGAGGGGGCACGGGCGTCGGAGGGGTCCGAAGTGGTGCCGGCGCCAGTGTTGACCAGCGATGCCGGTTCGCCAGCCGGACACGCCGAATCCGGCATTTGAAGGATGGATTGGACACGACGTCGGTCGGAGGGGGCAGCCGCAGCAGCCTGCCCCCTCCTGGGTCTCACGTTTCAGAGCACCATCCATTCGGTCCGGATGATTCGGTCCTCGACATCACCGATACCGGGTATCCGGCAGACGAGTCTGGTCGCACCAGGTGGCAGATCAGCAACGGCGAACCGGCCCAGCGCATCGGCTCGGATCCGGACCGTACCGTCCGGTTGCTCCACGTCGATTTCTGCCGCAACCGGCGGCACCACCTGCCCGACGAGTCGCCGCGCCTCACCAGCCTGGGCGACCTCGACCTCCACCGACCAGTCCTCGACGTCGAAGGTGAGCAGCCGGTCCCCGTCGCCGCGTACCCCGGCCAGGGCCGGCGCGACCTCCTCGGCGAGGGTGGCGAGTTCGGCGTCCAGGGTGCGCCAGTCGAGGCTGCGGCGGGCCGCGTCGACGACGGCGTCGGGTACCGAGTCGGCCGGCGCGAACAGGGCACGCAGCCCGGCGAGCAGCTCCGCGTCGGTCCAGTCGGGTCCGTCGGCGGTGCTCATGCGCCGGCACCTCCTCCCGCCTGGCCGGGCCGTAGCTGCCGGCGCAGCGTCTCCAGGCAGCGCGACCTGGTCGGGCCGAGGCTGCCGACCGGTACCCGCAACTCCTCCGCGACCGCCGCGTAGCTGCCGGTCGGCTCGATCACCAGCAGTTGCAGCACCGTCTGGCAGCGCTCCGGCAGCCGCCCGAACGCCTGCCAGAGCTGCTCGGCGCGCTCGGCGTCGAGCAGCCCCTGCCACGGCTCCGGCGCCCGGTCGTCGGCCACGTCGGTGCCGTCGTGCAGCGGCGCGACCGGGCGACGCTGCCGCAGCAGGGTCACCGCCTCCCGGCGTGCGGTGGTGGCGAGCCAGGCGCCGAGCGCGCCGGGATCGCGGATCCGGTCCAGGTGCTCGACCAGCCGCAGCCAGGTGACCTGGCTGACGTCGGCCGCGTCGGTGGCGTTGAGCCCGAGGCTCCGGGCGACCGCCCAGACCAGCCCGGCATGCCGGGTGACGATGGTGTCCCAGGCGCCGCGGTCGCCGGCCGCCGCCCCGGCGAGCAGCGACCCCGTCTCGGCCGTCATGACCCGACAGCCTAGTGTCCGACGGTCCTCTCTGGAGCATCCGTCGGGAGGCGTCCGCACCGGGCAGGCGCCGGCGCGGACGCTCACCGCAGACCCCGGTACCCGTCGAAGGTGCCGGCGGCGGACTCGACGACGTGTCGCAGCGCGGCCGGCGCGGACATCCCGGCGGCGATCTGCCGGACCACCTCGGCGGCCACCCGGGGGGTGGCGAACGAGGTGCCGCTCCACTGTGCCCAGCCCGTCGGAAAGAACTCGGGGTGGTTGATGAAGGTGCTGGCCACGTCCTGGCCGCGAGCCGCCACCGACACCCACGGACCGGCGTTGCTCCAGGTGCAGAGCCGCTCGCCGTCGTGTGCGGCGACCGCGGCGATCCGGTTGCTCCAGGGCAGCTCCGCCCCGGCGAACGCCGCCGGCCAGAACCGGTTGACCCGGTTGCCGTCGTTGCCGGCGGCGGCCACCACCACCCGGTCCGGCACCGCCAACGCGGTCTCCAGGGCACCGCCCAGGCCGACCGGCGGCAGGTCCTGCTCGGTGAAGCCGCCGAGCGACAGGTTCACCACCCGGATGTCCGGGTCCAGTCGGCCGAGGGCCTGTACCAGGTCCGCCTCGGTGCAGATGCCGAACGTGTCGAGCACCTTCAGCACGTCGAGCCGGACCGCCCGGGTCTGCCGGACCACCACCCCGGCGATGAAGTTGGCGTGCCCGACGTCGCCGTCGAGCAGCCCGTCGTTGTCCACGTCCGTCTCCGTCTCCACGTCGACGGTGCGGCCCCGGTAGTAGGCGTCCGGCAGCACGGTGTCGGTCCACAGGCCGGTGTCGACGATCGCCATCGGTACCGCCGCGTCCCGGATCCGCCGGGTCTCGATCGGCGCCGAGGCGACCGGTACCGGCGGGCCGAACGGTCCGCCGTGGTTGAACGGGGTACTGAGGAAGACGTGGTTCGGTGCGACGACGGCGGCACCGCTCGGCAGCCCGCCACGTACCTGGCGTACCGAGCCCGGCACGTCCAGCCCCCGGGTACGGTACCGGCGCAGCCCCGGTACGACCTCCTCGTCGCCGAGCGCGGTCACCTCGGCCCGGTGCTCGGTCAGGTACCGCTCGACGTGCCGCCGCTCGTCGTCGACGACGAGTAGTTCGTCGTTGACGTACCAGACCCTGGACCGGTCGGCCGCCGGTACGGACCGCAGTTGCGCCAGGCCGCCCAGGCGGCGCTGCCGACGGTCGTGGTAGCTGGCGACCCGGTGCTCAGAGGGGGGCATCACAGACTCCTTCGATTCGGGATGAGATGCGCGCGGAAACGACTGCGCGAAGAACTGTCCTACGGCGGACGTCCGTCGTCGGCCCGCTGATACGACGGCTTTCCGACTGTCCCCGGCCGTGCCACGATGTTCCGGTGGGTGACCCGACCGGCACGCCTCGGAACGGTCCGGCGGACGAGGCGCTGCGGCTGGTCACCGCCGACCCGGTCCGGGCCCGTGCCCTGGCCGCCGCCGAGGCCCGCACCGCCCGGCGGGCCGGTGACCGGGCCGCCGAGTCGACCGCCGAACGCGCGCTCGGTCTCGCCGCCCGCGAGCTGCACGACGCCGGGGCCGCGCTGCGGCACCTGCGCCGGGCGGTCCGGGTGGCCGACACCGCCGGGCTCGCCGAGCGGGCGGCCGAGGCCCGGATGAGCCTCGCCCTGGTACTCGCCGAGGCGGGCCGGCCGACCGCCGCACTTCGCGAGATCGACCGGGCCGCCCCGGTGCTGGACGGGCTGCCGGCCGCCCGGCTGCAGATGCAGCGGGCCCTGATCCTCGACCGGCTCAACCGGTTCGCCGAGGCGATGGCCGGTTACTCCACCGCGATCGCCGTCTTCCGGCGCGCCGACGACCAGCTCTGGCAGGCCCGGGCGCTGACCAACCGAGGGGTGTTGCACAGCTACCGGGGCAGCCTGCGGCAGGCCGAGAGCGACCTGGTGGCCGCCGAGCGGATCTACACGGCGCTCGGGCAGGACCTCGCCGTCGCGCAGGTCCGGCACAACCTCGGGTACGTCCGTGCTGTCGGCGGCGACATCCCCGGCGCGATGCGCTGGTACGACGTCGCCGACGAGTACTTCGCCGCGACCACCCGCCCGGCGATCGCCCTGATGGACCGGGGTGAACTGCTGCTCCGGGCGCGACTGCTGCCGGAGGCCCGCAGCGTCGCCGAGGCAGCGCTGTCGGCGGCCCGGGCCAGCCGGATGCGACTGTTCGAGGCGCAGGCACGGCTGATGCTGGCCGAGATCACGCTGGCGGTCGGCGATCGGGCGGCGGCCGACGGGTACGCGGCGACGGCGTACCGGTCGTTCCGTCGGCAGCACCGGCCGGCCTGGGCCGCCCTGGCCCGGTACGTCGCGCTGCGGGCGGCCGACGACCCGAGCCCGGCCCGGCACCGCCGTACCGCCCGACAGGTCGCCGCAGACCTCGCCATTACCGGCTGGGTCGGCCCCGCCCTGGACGCCCGGCTCTACGCCGCCCGACTGGCACCCGGGCACGCCGAGGCGGTGGCGGAGCTGCGCGAGGTACGCCGGATCGGCCGGCACGGTACCGCCGAGTTGCGGGCCCGGGCCTGGCACGCCGAGGCGTTGCTCCGGGACGCCGCCGGCGATCCGGCCGGTGCCCGACGCGCCCTGCTGGCCGGTGCCCGGATCCTGGAGGCGCACCAGGCGGCACTCGGCGCGACCGAGCTGCGCGCCTTGGCCGGCGGTTACGCCACCGACCTCGCCACCACCGGACTGCGGCTGGCCCTGCGTACCGGGCGGGCTTCCTCGCTGCTCTGGTGGGCGGAACGGTGGAAGGGGCTGGCGCTGCGGCTGCCGCCGACCCGGCCACCGGACGAGGAGGCGCTCGCCACCGACCTGGCCGAGCTGCGCCGGCTCGGTGCCGAGGCCGGTGCCGACGTCACCGACCAGCGGCAGGCGGTGCTCCGGCGACGGCAGCGCCTCGTCGAGGAACGCATCCGGCGGCGTAGTTGGCAGGCCCGGGGACAGGGCACCGCGCCGGCCGTCGACCGGCTCGACGGGAACCTCGACCAGCTCGGTGGGCGTACCCTCGTCGAGCTGGTCGAGATCGACGGCGACCTGCACGCGGTCGTGGTCCGGGACGGTCGCGCCCGGACCCGGCGGCTGTGCCGCACCGCCGAGGTCACGGCCGAACTCGACGCGCTGCGGTTCGCGCTGCGCCGCGTCGTACTCCGGCACGGCCGGCCGGCGTCCCGGCAGGCCGCTGCCGACGCCGCCCGGTATGCCGCCGGCCGGCTCGACGAGCTGCTGTTCGCGCCGCTGCGGCCATGGCTCGGTGACGGCGAATGGGTTCTGGTCCCGGTCGGTGCGCTGCACGCGACGCCGTGGGCGCTGCTGCCGTCCTGTCACGGTCGGCCCGTGACGGTCGCGCCGTCGGCGGCGGCCTGGTCGGCGGCGACCCGGCGGGCCGGCCGGCACCCGGACGGTGGCCGGCCGCTGCTGGTCGCCGGCCCCGGTCTCGCACACGCCGAGACCGAGGTCCGGCAGTTGGCCGGGCTGCGGGCCCCGGCACAGCTCCTGGTCGGGACGAAGGCGACCGCCGACGCGGTGCTGGCCGCCCTCGACGGGACGGCGTCGGCGCACATCGCCGCGCACGGCACCTTCCGGGCGGACAACCCGATGTTCTCCCACCTGCGGCTCGCCGACGGTCCGCTCACCGTCTACGACCTGGAACGGCTGACCGAACCGCCGTCCGTGGTGGTGCTCTCGGCGTGCGACGCCGGCCTGTCGGCAGTGCATCCGGGCGAGGAACTGATGGGACTCGCCGCCGCGCTGCTCGGGCTCGGTACCGCGACCGTGGTGGCCAGCGTGCTGCCGGCCCGGGACAACACGGCGCTGACCCTGATGGCCGCCTTCTACCGCCGGCTCGCCGAGGGCGCCGGGCCGGCCGAGGCGCTCGCCGCCGCGCAGGCCGGCCTCGGCGACGGGGTCGACGAGGCGACAGCGACCGCCGCCGCCTTCGTCTGCTTCGGCTCCGGCTGACCCGGTCGATGCCGCGGAGCTACGGCACGACCGTCGCCGGCCAGATGCTGGGGCTCGGCGGTCGTGGCGGTCAGCCGCGGGGCCAGCCGGCCGGGTTGCTGACCGACTCGCGGGAGATACCCGAGCCGGTCTCCGGCCAGTCGCCGAAGCGCTTCTCGTGCAGGTGCGCGAACAGGTAGCAGAGTTCCTCGCACTCGGCGTCGAGCACGGCCATCGCCGGGTTCTGCCGGACCGCCTCGTAGTATTCCCGGCCCATGGCGACGACGAAGCCGCGCGCGTACAGGAAGCCGTCGTCGGAACCGTCGGTGACCTCGTGGATGTCGGCGCGGTCGATGTCGTAGAGCTTCCGCTCGACGACCCGGTCGAAGGCGACCAGCTCCGGCGCCGACAGCCCCGCGCCCAACTCGCGCAGTGCGGCGAGGAGCGGATCGAGCCAGGCGTCGACCGCGTACGGGTCGTCGAGGTCGACGCCCTCGGGATCGCGGTCGAGCAGGGCGCGGCGCAACGCCGCCGGCTCCGGTCCGAGTCCGGCCCACGCCTGCTCCAGCAAGGCCCAGAACCGGGCCTCCTCCTCGGCGGTCGGCAGCGTGGGGGAAGCGGCAGGGGCGGTATCAGTTCCAGTCACGGGCGCACGGTAACCGCACCCACCGACAGCGTCGGCCGGCCAGTCAGCGCGGCCGGACGGTGTGCTGTTCGACGGCCCGGGCCAGCGCGATCGGCAGCAGCCCGGCCAGCCGGTCCGCCGCGACGCCCTGCCCCGGCTGGAGCATGACCACCACGTCGCCCCGGCGGCCCACCACCCGGTCCTGGGCCAGGTACGCCTCGTCGCCCTGCGGCATCGGCAGCGGTTGCCCGGTTCCCCTGCCGAGCACCATGACCACCCGGCCGGCCCGGCCGTGTACGACGCTTACCGAGACCGCCGTCCTGCCCGCCAGGTCGTTGAAGTCGGCGTGCCCGAACCGCCTGTCCTGGACCTGCCGTCCGGTCCGGTCCGGGCGCACCTGCCGGCCCACCACCGCGCCGAGTTCGTCGACGGTCAGCAGCGACTCCGCGCCGGCGCCGGCGCCGGTCGACGTCGTGGCCTCCACCGGTACGACGCTCGGCGCGGGACGCCCCGCCCGGAGTACGGTGACGTCCTTGACCCGGCGGGTCCAGCGCCGGACCCGTGCCGTCACCACGTCCCCCAGCTCGCACCTGCCCGCGATCTCCTTGGGCAGGATCCAGGCCCTCGTGCGGTCCGACCTGCCGTCGTCGAGCACCAGGTAGTAGTTGACAGGTATCCGCTCGCTGCTGTTCTCCGACGTGGTGAACCGCCACATCTGGTGCCAGACCACCTCGCCGGAGACCGTGCCCGAAGTCGACAGGTCGACGAGTACCCGGATCATCGTGTAGCCGCCGTAGCCGAGCAGCACGAGCCCGAGCAGCAGGATGCCGGCGGTGACCGGATCCAGCTCGGAGAGCTGCCGCCACGGGGTGAGCCACTGTCCGAAGAGGAATCCGAGCACGTCGTCCGGATCGGCCGGCGGTGTGCTTCCGCCCTGGACCAGCGCCGGTCCGACGACGCCGAGGAGTGACCAGCCGAACCAGACGGCGCCCAGCGCGCGTACGGCGGGCCAGCCGAGCGACTGGCCGTACCGGGGGAGGGTGTGCGGGTAGCTGACGTCGAGCTGGCGCCACCTGCCGCCGTACGCCGACCAGATGCGGGTCCGGTCGGCCAGCCCGAGGTGGACGACCTGGGAGGCGACCCGGGTGACGCCGAGCGCGGCACCGTAGGACAGGTACCGGGCCCAGACCGTCACCGCCGCCGGTGGCAGCTCGGCGAATGCCTCGTGTCCGACCAGCCAGGCGCGTACGCCGAGCCAGCGGGCGGCGACGGCCCGGCCCTGTGGCGTGTCCCGTTCGCCCATGTCCCGTCCGGCGATGCCGCCGAGGATCGTGGTCGTGACGAAGAAGGCGACGGCCACCCCGACCCACTGGTCGGCGTCCCCGACCCGGAACAGGTAGTGGTGGGCTCCGGCGGCGATGCCCAGCCCGGCGATCCCGCCGAGTACGCCGAGCGCGGTGACCAGGCTCCGGGGAAACCTGCGCCGGATCAGCCCGCGCTGGCGTGCCTCGGCGACAACCGCCCGTCCCAGCGCGGCCGACCAGTTCGCGGCACGCCGCTCGTCGGCGAAGGCCAGGGCCGTCAACGGCACCGTGCCACCGACGGCACGCTCGGTCACCCGGTCGAGGACCTGTCGCTCGTAGCTGTTGAGGCCGTCGACCCGGCCGGTCGGGTGCACGGTGCTCTCGCGCGGATCCGGTCCGGCCTGCCGCAGTTCGAGGTAGCCCCGGGCGGCGAGGTCGAGCAGCGTCGCCTCGGCCGCGTCGACGGTGATGCTCCAGCGGTTGACCAGCAGGCTGACCACCGCCGGGGACTCCGGGCCGGGCAACTCCATCGTGGCCGGCGCGGGCGGGACGGTGGCCGGCCGGGTGAGCAGCCGGGCGAGCCAGTAGACGACGGTCCAGCCGGCGAGGCTCGCCACCGGCAGTCCCAGCTCGACGGCCAGGTCGACGGGGTTCATCGCGTCTCCGGTGCCGGTCCGGCGTTCAGAACCGCACCGGTACGTCGGCGCGCTCGTCGCCGACCGCCTCGAAGTACCGCTCGGCGCGGAAGCCGCCCAATCCGGCGATGACGTTGGTGGGCAGCGTCTCCACCGCGGTGTTCAGGGACTGCACGGCGGTGTTGTAGAACTGCCGGGCGTACGCGATCTTGTCTTCGGTGCCGGCGAGTTCACGCTGGAGTTCGCCGAAGTTCGCGCTGGCCCGCAGGTGCGGGTACGCCTCGGCCACCGCGAACAACCGGCCGAGCGCCTGGGTCAGCGCACCCTCGACGGCGACCCGTTCCGGCGTACTGCCCGGTGTTGCCATCGCGGCGACCCGGGCGGCGGTCACCGCCTCCAGCGTTGCCCGCTCGTGTGCGGCGTACCCGCGAACCGTCTCCACCAGGTTCGGGATCAGCGAGTGCCGCCGCCTGAGCTGGACGTCGACCTGCGCCCACGACGCCCGTACCTGCGCCCGCAGCCGTACGAGCCGGTTGTAGCCGCGCAGGGCGGCGATCAGCGGGGCGACCAACAGCAGCGTCAGCACCGCCAGCCCGCCCACCAGTACCAGGCCGGAATCCACCGGAATCACCCTCTCCGTCGTACCGGATCGACCGAGCATCCCCGGCGACTGCCACCAGGATCCGCCGTCGAGTTGTCCCAGGGCTGACGGCTGGTCATCCACCTGATGATCTCCACCCGGTAGCCCCGCACCCAGTCTGCGGAGCTGCCCCGCGGCGGCCCGGCCCGCTCGTCGAGGACGGCACGAACTGAGGAGAGACGCCGACGCCGCGCCGACACCGGCGCTGACCCAGCACGGTCGGTGCGCCCTCGGCCGGCACGTCGCTCCGGCACCACCGTCGAGGCGGCGCCCCGGCGCGCGACGAGGCAGTTCGATCCGCCCGGCGGTGGCGGCCGGGCAGGAGCTACCCGGAGGCGTCCTGGGCGGTCCGGGCCCGCAGCCGGAAGGTGCTGCGGTACGTCTGCGGCGCCACCCCGCTGAGCCGTCTGAACTGGACGCGGAAGTGTGCCGGCGAGGCGAAACCGACCAGGTGCGCGATCCGGTCGACACCGTGGTCGGTGCCCTCCAGGAGTTCCTGCGCCCGACGGATGCGTACGGCGGTGACCCACTGCATCGGGGTCCGGCCGGTCTCCTCGTGGAACCGACGGTTGAGCGTACGCACGCTGAGCCCGGCCTGGGCGGCCACGTCGGCCAGCGTCAGTTTCTCGTAGGCGTGCACCTGTAGCCATTCGAGGACCGCGCCGAGGCCGAGCTCGGCGGTGCGGGGACCGGGCGGCACGATGAACTGGGCCTGCCCGCCGTCGCGGTGCAGTGCGGCCACGGCCTGCCGCGACGCGTCGGCGGCGATCGTGGCGCCGTAGTCGCGGCGTACCAGGTGCAGGCACATGTCCACGCCGGCGGTCGCTCCGGCCGAGGTGACGAACTGCCCGCTGTCGACGTAGAGCACCTCGGGGTCCACCCGGACGGCCGGGAACGCGGCCCGTAACCGCTCGGCGGCGGCCCAGTGCGTGGTGGCCCGCCGGCCGTCGAGCAGCCCGGCAGCGGCGAGGGTGAAGGTGCCGACGCAGATCGACGCGATGCGGGTGCCGGCGGCTGCGGCTGCCCGCAGCGCGTCCAGGGCCGCGATCGGCACCGGCGAGGTCGGGTCGTACCGGCCGGGGACTATCACGGTGTCGGCGCCCGCGAGCGCGTCGAGGCCGTGCGTGACGGCGAGCCGCAGCGGGCCGGCGTCGACCGTCGGAGCGGTGCCGCAGACGAGTACCCGGTAGCCGGGCGTGCCGTCCGGCAGCCGTACCCGGCCGAGCACCTCGATCGGCGTGGCGAGATCGAACGCGATCGTGTCCGGCAGCGCCAGGACGAACACGGTGTGCATGGCGACGTTCCCGAGGGTCGGAGGAGGCACGGCAAGAAACAGTCGGACGATGGCAATCCTGCCAGTGGTCGCGTCGAGCCGCGAGGCCGAGGATCGGTGGCATGTTGGTACAGATCGTGTTGTTCGACGGGTTCGACCCACTCGACGTCGTCGCGCCGTTCGAGGTCCTCGCGGCCGGCAGCGACGCGGCCGGCGGAGCCATGGCCGTGGAACTCGTCCACGCGGACGGCCCGGGGGAGGTGGTCAGCGGCACCCGTGGCCTGACGCTGCGGGCGACCGGCAGGCTGGACCCGGACCGGCCGGGCTACGTCGTCGTACCCGGTGCCAGCGGGCCCACCATCGGCGACCCCGACCAGGGCGTGCTGACGATCCCCGTGCTGCTGGCCCGGTTCGCCGAGTCGGCGGCCCGACCGCTGCTGCGCGCCGCCCTACACAATCCGGAAGTGACCGTGGCGGCCGTCTGCGGCGGCTCGCTCGCCCTGGCCATGGCCGGCCTGATCGAGGGGCGCCACGCGGTGACGCACCGGCTCGGCATGGACGTGCTCGACGCGACGGGCGTACGCGCGGTACCGGCCCGGGTCGTCGACGACGGGGACCTGGTCAGCGCGGGCGGCGTCACCTCCGGACTGGACCTCGGGCTGCACATCCTGGAACGCGAGTTCGGCCCACGGGTCGCGAACGCCGTCGAGACCCTGTTCGAGTACGAACGGCGCGGCATCGTGTGGCGCGCCGCCGGACGTACCCCCGTCACGATCTGAAGGGACGCCGTCGTGCACCTCATCCTCGGCACCTGGGATGTCAGCCTGAAAACCCCGATCGGCACGTTGAACGCCGTCTACGTCTTCCGCGACGCGGGCGGGGTGCTGGCCGGTACCGCGTCGACGACGTCGGAGACGGTGCCGCTGGCCGCGCTCGCCTGCGACGGTCCCCGGGTGACCTGGCGGCAGTCGGTGACCCGTCCGATGCGCCTGAACCTCGACTTCGACGTGGTCGTGCACGGCGAGACGCTGACCGGCCACTCCCGCGCGGGGCGGCTGCCCCGGAGCACGGTCACCGGCGCCCGCCGCGCCGACCGGCAAAGCTGAGCCTCCGGCCGGGCCACCAGCCCCCGGATCTGGTGCCCGGCCAACGGTCGGAGTCCGTCCGGATCCGGTGCGGGGTGATTGGTCGGAGTCCGTCCGGATCTGGCGTGCGGTCGTGTTGTCGGAGTCCGCCCCGGATGTGGTGCCCGGTCGGCCGTCGCTGTCTGCTTGGACGTGGCGCGCGGTCAGCCCTCGGGGCTCGCCCGGTCGGCGGGCTCGGCGACGATGAGCCCGGCCGGCGGCGACAGTGGCTGGTGACCGACGAACCGCCAGCCGGTGGCGGTCAGCCAGTCCGCCACCTCGTCCGGCCGGTAGGTGTCGCCGCCGCTGATCATCAGGAACTCCCCGGCGGCGAACCGGGCCGACGGGTGCGGAGTCGGGCCGTCCCGCCACCAGTCCACAAGCAGTAGCCGGCCGTCCGGCGGGGCGACCTCGCGCAGCCGGGTCAGCAGGGTGAGGTTGCGTTCCGGCGGGAACAGGTGCAGGAAGTTGGCCACCACGATCGCGTCGTGGCCGTCCGGCAGCCGGTCGGTGAAGACGTCGGCGCCGCGTACGTCGAGCCGCTCGGCGAACTCGCCGGACGAGACATCCGGGCCGACGATCGACGCCACCTCGGGCAACTCGAGCAGGGTGCCGGTCAGTTGCGGGTGTCCGCGCAGGATCGGCCGGGCGAAGGTGCCGATCCCGCCGCCCACGTCGAGCAGCCTGCGGTGCCGGCCGAAGTCGTACGCCCGGGCGAGGTCGACGGCCGTCTCGGTGGTCACCGCCGCCACCGCCGACTCGTACGCCTCGGTCTGTTCACGGGTCAGTTCGCCGCGTACGGGCTGGCGGGTGCGGAACGCCGTGCCCGCCCGGCTCCAACTGGCATAGCTCACCGTGTCCCAGTAGCGCAGGATCGGGCGCAGGTCGAGCGGACCGCGACCGCTGAGGAATGCCTCGGTGTCGGGGGCGTTGCGGTAGCGGTCGCCGTCGCGTTCGAGCAGCCCGGCGGCGGCGAGCAGGTAGGGCAGGGTCGCCGCGCTGCGCTCCGGCAGTCGGCAGCGTTCGGCGATCGTCTGCGGGGTCGCGCCCTCCGGCGGGATGGCGGCGAACAGGTCCACCTCGGTGGCGACGAAGAGCAGCTTCGACAGCATGAATCCGGCCGCCGCCTCGGTGATCCGGGCCGGCGTCGGCGGTCCGGCCGGTGTTGGCAACGGCGCGTCACCGGGAGCCGTGCCGGCGTCCGCCGACGGCTGTCCGGGTACGGCGAACACTCGGGGTACGGGTTGCTCGGTCATCGAACCTCCGCCGATCCACGGGCATCATCCGCGTCGATGTGATCGTACGTCCACGAGATGCTACCGAGGGCTACTCCGGGAAGTTGGATGGCGGGTGCCATGATCGGCCCATGTCGCCGTGGGATGCCGTCTGGAACGTCGGAGTACCACTGGTTGTCGTGATCGGTGCCGTGTTCGCCGTCGTCCTCGCGTTCTCCGATCCGCCCGAGCAGTTCTCCCGGCCACGCGGCTGGGAGTGGGCCTGGGTCGGACCGTGGCTGATCACGGCGTGTACAGCGGCGTTCGGGGAAGACAGATCGTGGTTCGAGCGTGCGTGGCGGGGCGCCGTCGCGCTGCTGTTCGCGGTGGCGGTCGTCGTCGCGGTGTGGCGGCACTACCGGTGGCGCTGGCAGGCCCGGCGCGCGAACAACGTCCCTCCGCCGCCCGACCCGTCGGCTCAGCCGGATTCGTAGCCGTGGTCGGGCGGACAGCCTCCCGTTGGCCGACGCGCCGGCTCGGCCGGACTCGTAGCCGTGGTCACTCGGTGGCAGGCCGAGTGACCACGGCCGCGAGCGGCGCGCCCCGCAGGTCGGTTCCGGCCGGTACGGGTGCATTTCGTCCGCTACGTCGGAATCCGGCCGGCGTCCCGCCGACGCCCCGGACTTTCCTCCCAGGACGTTGCGGTGGGCCGTGGGTGCGGGGGTCAGCGTCGGCGGCCGTACGCCCCGGCGGCGACGCTGACGCCGACGGCGGCGAACGCGACCTGGAGGACGAGTTCGATCCAGTCGGGTCCGCTGGTTTCGGCGACCCCGAAGGCTCCGGCGACGATGGTGCCGAGCAGGGCGGCGAGGATGCCGATGACGAGGGTGAGCCAGATCGGGATGCTCTGCTTGCCGGGTACGACGAGCCGGCCGAGGGCGCCGATGACGAGGCCGATGACGAGGGCGGTGAAGATGCCGCTGATCTCCATGCTGGGTCTCCTTCGGGGTGCTGTTCGACCGGGGCAGTGCCCAGTGCCTGACGTGCGGAAACCTTCACGTCCACCGGAAGACTCCGCCCGCGCGTGTCACCCGTCCGCCGGCCCGCCGCGCCGGGATCGCCGGGCCGGGAGGCCCGGACGTCGGTGTCGCGGAACTGCGCCGGCCTCGTCGCCGTCGGACGGCCCGCTCAGGTGGTGAGGATCACGAGTTGCCGGGTGGCCCGGGTCATCGCGACGTAGCGGTCGACCGCCCCCTCGACGCCCGCGCCGAACCGCTCCGGATCGACCAGGACGACCAGGTCGAACTCGAGGCCCTTGGCCAGTTCCGGGGTCAGCGACCGGACGCGGGGCGTCGCACGGAACGCCGGGTCGCCGATGACGCAGGCGATCCCTTCGGCGTGTGCGGCGAGCCAGGTGTCGAGGACCGAGGTCAGCTCCGAGACGGCGCCGTGCCCGACCGGGATGCCGCTGCTCCGGATGGAGGTCGGCACGTTGGCGTCCGGGAGTACGGCCCGGATGACCGGTTCCGCCTCCGCCATGACCTCCGCCGGTGTCCGGTAGTTGATGCCCAGCGAGGCCAGCTCGATCCGGTCGAGGCCGGCCCGCCGGAGGCGGTCCTGCCACGACCCGGTGAACCCGTGCCGGGCCTGGGCGCGGTCGCCGACGACGGTGAAGCTGCGCGACGGGCAGCGGGACAGCAGCATCTGCCACTCCGCGTCGGTGAGTTCCTGGGCCTCGTCCACCACGATGTGCGCGAACGGGCCGGCGAGCAGGTCCGGGTCGTCGGCGGGCGGCGGTGCGACGCCGTCGGCCAGGGCGTCCCGCAGGTCCCCCTGGCGCAGCATGGTCATCAGGCCCTCGCCGTCGTCGTAGGCGGCGGAGGCGATCAGGTCGTCGACGACCCGGGTCATCTGCTCCCGGCCGGCGGCGACTGCGGCGTCGTGCCGACGGCGACGCTCGGCGGCCCCGGCGTCGCCGAGCCGCTGCCGCGCGGCGTCCAGCAGCGGCAGGTCGGACAGCGTCCATGCCCGGGCGTCCGCGCGCTGTAGCGTGCGGATCTCGTCGGTACTCAGCCACGGAGCGCATCTGTGCAGGTAGGCGGGGACCGACCAGAGGTCGGCGACGAGATCGGGGGCGTCGAGCAGCGGCCAGGCGCGGTGCAGTACGGCACGCAGTTCCCGGTTCCGCTCCATCGACGCGCGGAACCGGGCCTCCGGCTCGTCGCCGTCGTACCGCTCCAGCAGGATCGTCAGCAACGCGTCCCAGATCTGCTCGCGCGCCTCGTTGTGCGGCGTACCCGGATCCGGCGCCTGGAACGCCTCGGCCCAGTCCTCGGCACTCAACCGGATGTCGGACCACTCGGTCGCGACCGTCGTGCCCTTCGCGGGCGGCTCCTCGTAGAACCGTACGGCCGCCTCGACCGCCCGCACCATGTCCGCCGACGACTTCAGCGCGGCCACCTCCGGGGAGGTTTCGGCGACCGCCCCGGCGCCCTCGGGTACGAGGTCCCGCAGCGTGCACGTCTGCACGTCCTCCTCGCCCAGGCTCGGCAGCACGTCGGCGACGTACGCCAGGTACGGCTCGTGCGGTCCGACGAACAGCACGCCGCCCCGCCGCTGACCGAGATGCGGGTCGGAGTAGAGCAGGTACGCGGTGCGGTGCAGGGCGACGACCGTCTTGCCGGTACCCGGACCGCCGTCGACGACGAGCGCGCCCTGGGAGCCGGCCCGGATGATCGCGTCCTGGTCGGCCTGGATGGTGCCGAGCACGTCCCGCATCCGGGTCGACCGGTTGGCGCCCAGGCTGGCTATGAAGGCGGACTGGTCGTCGAGCGCGGCGTGTCCCCGCAGGCCCTCCGGGGTGAACACCTCGTCCCAGTAGTCGGTGATCCGGCCACGGGTCCAGCGGTACCGGCGACGGCTGACCAGTCCCATCGAATTGGCGTGGGTCGCGCCGAAGAACGGCGCGGCGGCGGGGGAGCGCCAGTCGACCAGCAGCCGTCGGCCGCTGCGGTCGGTGAGGCCGAGGCGTCCTATGTAGATGGGTGCGCTGCCGTCCGCGCCGACCATGCGGCCGAGGCACAGGTCCAGGCTGAACCGGCGCAGCGTACGCAGCCGCGCGGTCAGCCGGCGTACCTCCTGGTCCCGGTCCACCGCCTGACGGCCCTTGCCGGCGGGGGCCTTGCGCGCGGCGTCGAGCCGGGCGGACAGATCGGTGTACGTCTGCGCCAGGCTCTCCGCCATGGCCGCGAAGTGCGTCTCGTCGTCGGCGATCAGTGCCGGGTCGGCCTTGGCCGCGAGGTTGCCGGGCAGGTGGAAGACGGCGGTGGTCCGCTGGTCCATGTGGTGGCTCCGAGGTGGGATCAGTGGGAACTCCGGGGTGGGGTCAGTTGTGGCCGCTGGCTTCCCGGGCGAGGCGCTCGTCGCCGGTGAGGGTGGAGAGCGGCTTCTCCCGGATCAGGAGCACCGCGAGCACGGCGAGGAACGCGATCGGCGCGGACACCAGGAACAGGTCGGCGGTCGCCGTGCCGTAGATGTCGCGGACCACGGCGAGGACCGGCGCGGGCAGCGTTTCGAGGTCGGGTACCTTGGCGCCGCCCCCGGTCGCGGTCGGGCCGAAGTGGTCGGCGGAGAGCGCGGTCACCCGGGCGGCGAGCACCGCGCCCAGCGCGCTCACCCCGATCGCGCCGCCCATGCTGCGGAAGAACGTGACCGCCGAGGTGGCCGCACCGAGTTCGGCGGCGGGTACGTCGTTCTGCGCGGCGAGCACGAGGTTCTGCATGAGCATGCCGACGCCGATCCCGAGCACCAGCATGTACGCCGCCAGCGGCAGCATGCCGGTCCTCGCGTCGATCGTGCTCAGCAGCAGGAATCCGCCGGTCATCACGATCGAGCCCACCACCAGGTACGCCTTCCAGCGCCCGAATCGGGTGATGAGTTGTCCGGCGACCGTCGAGGAGACCAGCACACCGAAGATCATCGGAAGGCTCATCAGGCCGGCCACCGTCGGCGACTTGCCGAGCGCCACCTGGAAGTACTGGGACAGGAAGACCGTACCGCCGAACATCGCCACCCCGACCAGCGTGCTGGCCAGTACGGCGAGGGTGACCGTGCGGTTGCGGAACAGGCCGAGCGGGACGATCGGGTCCACGGCCCGCGACTCTGTCCACACGGCGAGGGCGAGCAGCAGCAGGCCGCCGCCGACGAACGCCACGGTCTGCCACGAGCCCCACGCGAAGTGGTGACCGGCCAGGCTCGACCAGACCAGCAGGGCGCAGACACCGGCCATGATCAGCAACGCACCCGGCCAGTCGATGGTGACCGGCCGACGGACGACCGGCAGGTGCAGCGTCCGCTGCAACAGCGCGATCGCGGCCAGCGAGAACGGGACGCCGATGAGGAAACACCAGCGCCAGCCGAGCCACGAGGTGTCCACCAGGACGCCGCCGATCAGCGGACCGGCGATGGTGGCCACGCCGAACACCCCGCCGAAGACGCCGGAGTAGCGGCCCAGCTCGCGCGGCGGGATCATCGCGGCCATCACGATCATCGCGAGCGCGCCCATCCCGCCGGCACCCACGCCCTGCGCGACCCGGCTGACCAGCAGCAGCGTGACGTCCGGCGCGAGGCCGGCGATCAGCGAGCCGACCACGAACAGGCCCAGCGAGAGCTGGATGAGCAGCTTCTTGCTGTAGAGGTCGGCCAGCTTGCCCCAGAGCGGCACGGTCGCGGTCATCGCCAGCAGTTCGGTGGTGATCACCCAGGTGTAGACCGACTGGGTACCGCCGAGGTCGGCGACGATGCGCGGCAGCGCGTTGGAGACGATCGTCGACGCCAGGATCGTGACGAAGATGCCGAGCATCAGGCCGGAGAGCGCCTGGATCACCTCGCGGTGCGACATCCGCGCGGTCGTCTCGGCCGGCCCGGGCGGCTCGTCCGCCGCGATCGCCGCTGGGGTTCCGGCCGAGGACAGCTCGGAATGTACGGTCATCAGTTCTCCTGTGGTAGGTGCCTCCCGGGCACGACGAAGCGCGGTCGCGCGCGGTCGCGCGGCCGGGAGGTGATTGCTGTCGGAGGCTTGGACCAGCGATTCTGCAGCACGACCCGGGTCTTGCGGCAAGCCCCCGGGTGCGCTATATGTTAGAAAGGGCAAGGAGTGGGCAGTCCTCCTCACCGCCCGCCATCACCCGGACAAGTGGACGCTCCGATCCGACAGGATCCAACTCGGCAGTCGGGTGCGGTTAATCGCTTGTCGGCCGCGTCGCGGATTGTCGATGATGCGGCCATGGCCACCACCGATCGCCGTGAGCTGGCTCGCAGGGCGCTCGACGGGTACGTGAGCGGCCCCACCGCTCCGATCCAGGCGACGGCCGAGGCCCTGACGAAGGTCGCCGACGCCCGCACCGTGGTACTCGTCGAGGGCATCAGCGACCAGATCGCCCTGGAAACGGCTGCGCTCTGCCGGGCCCGGAACCTCGCGGCGGAGCGGGTCGTGATCGTGCCGATCGGCGGTGCACACGCGATCGGCCGTTTCCTGACCAGGTTCGGCCCACTGGGCAGCCGGGTACGCCTTGCCGGCCTGTGCGACCTGGGTGAGGAGGAGATATTCCGGCGCGGGCTGGTCGCCGCCGAGGTCGGCGCACCCGGTACCCGTACCGGGATGGAGGAGCTCGGGTTCTACGTCTGCGTCAGCGATCTGGAGGACGAGCTGATCCGCGCCGTGGGCAGCAGCGGAGTCGAGGCACTCTTCGACTCGCAGGGCGACCTCGGGTCGTTCCGGTCGTTGCAGAGCCAGCCCGCCTGGCGCGACCGGAAGCCGGAAGCGCAGCTACGACGCTTCCTCGGCAGCGGCTCGCGCCGCAAACTGCGCTACGCCCGGCTGCTCGTCGAGGCGGCGGTCGGCCGGGACACCCTGCCTCGACCGCTCGACGCACTGCTCGGCACCGTCTGACCGTTCTCCGCGACATCGCCGCCGCCGGTCCCAGCGAGGCCGGGCTACCGGTATCCGGTACTAGTCTGACGCGGTGACGGCTCAGGTGATCGTGCTGAACGGCGGGTCCAGCTCGGGCAAGTCCGGGATCGTCCGGTGCCTTCAGGCGGTGCTGCCGGATCCGTGGCTCGCCACCGGGGTCGACACGCTGGTCGAGGCGATGCCCGCGTCGATGCGGACCTCGGCCGACGGGATCGAGTTCGCCGCCGACGGCACGGTGGTCGTCGGACCGGAGTTCCGGGCCCTCCAACTGGCCTGGATGGCCGGGGTCGCCGCGACGGTCCGGGCCGGTGCCCGGGTCATCATCGACGACGTGTTCCTGGGCGGGGCAGGGTCGCAGCAGCAGTGGCAGCGGGTTCTCGACGGGTTGGCCGTGCTGTGGGTCGGCGTCAGGTGCCAACGCGACGTTGCCGCCGGCCGCGAGATAGCCCGGGGCGACCGGGTGCGGGGGATGGCCGCGTCGCAGGCGGAACTGGTGCACCAGGGCGTGGTCTACGACCTGGAGGTGGACACCACCCACACCGAGTCGCTGGCGTGCGCCCGCGCCATCGCCGCCCACCTCGGTCAGCCGGACCAGGCGCGCAGGGCGTAGCCGACGGTCATCGTCACGGCGGTGGTCAGCACGACGCCGCGAAGCAGCCGGGCCGGCAGCCGGCGGGCGAGGTGGGCCCCGGCGAAGCCGCCGGCCAGCGCGCCGACCAGCATGACGCCGAGCGGCAGCGGCGTACGCAGTACGTCGGAGGCGATCACGAACAGTCCGGTCGCGGCGAGGTAGACGGCGGCCACCTGGGTCATCCGCACCGGGTTGCCGACCGAGGCGTCCAGCCCGAGGCCGACGCTCCACAGCGCCAGCAGCATTATGCCTACGGCGCCGCCGAAGTATCCGCCGTAGACCGTCAGCAGGAACTGGCCGGCGAGCACCGCCCGGGGACCCAGGCCGACCGGGCGGCCGAGCGCGGCGGCCAGCGCCCGGGACAGTCGCCGCCCGAACGCGAGGACCAGGGTGGCGAAGGCGAGCAGCCAGGGTACCGCCGCGTCGAAGGAACTGGCCGGCAGTGCCAGCAGCAGCCCGGCGCCGGTACCCCCGCCGAGCAGGCTCGTCGCGGTCAGGGCCCGGCCGGACGCGCCGCCGACCGGTACCAGTTCGTGCCGGCAGACCCACGCGCCGGCCACCGCGCCGGGCAGCAGGGCGACCGTGGCCGAGGCGTTCGCGGTGACCGGCGGCAGGCCGGCCGCGACCAGGGCGGGCAGGGCGACGAAGGTACCCCCGCCGCCCACGGCGTTCAACGCCCCGGCGGCGACACCGGCCAGCAGTACGAGGACGATCTCGGGCACTCGTCGAGCATCCCGATCGGGTCGGCGGCGGCACAATGCGCGGTTGGCGTAGTCAGCCTGAGGCGGAGCCATAGGCTGGCCCGATGCGGTACGACCTGGACGACCTCCGGCTCTTCCTGCACGTCGTCACGGAGGGGTCGATCACCGCCGGAGCCCGCCGGATGCACCTGACCCTTCCCTCGGCGAGCGCCCGGGTACGGGCCCTGGAGCACCAGGCCGGAGTGGAGTTGCTGGTCCGGGGGCGGCGGGGCGTCCGGCCCACCCCGGCGGGGACCACGCTGGCCCGGCACGCCCGGGACGTCCTCGATCGGACGGCGCGACTGGAGAACGCCGTGACCAGCTACGGCAGGTCCCCGCGTCCCCCGCTGACCTTGCTGGCCGGCGGGTCGGCGATGCACCGGCTGGTGCCCCGGGCACTGGTCAGCTTTCTGCGCGAGCATCCCGACGTCGACGTCACCACCACCGAGTGCCGTACCCCGACGACCGTACGGACGCTCGCCGACGGCGCGGCGGACCTCGGGGTACTGCTGGACGCCGAAGCCGGCGACTGCGGGCTGCCCACCGAACCCCTCGGGGACGACTCGCTGGTGGTCGTCGGCCAGGCCGACGGGATCCTCGCCGGCCGTACCGGGATGCCCTACCGCGAGGTCGCCGAGCACCCGCTGGTCGGGCTCGACGCCGACTCCTCGCTGCGCCGCTG
The DNA here is from genome assembly GCF_016862915.1 of Plantactinospora endophytica. Taxonomy (GTDB): domain Bacteria; phylum Actinomycetota; class Actinomycetes; order Mycobacteriales; family Micromonosporaceae; genus Plantactinospora; species Plantactinospora endophytica. The sequence continues at coordinate 493,064 of NZ_BONW01000013.1, forward strand.
GATCGAGAAGCACGCCGGCCCGCACGCCCCGGTGGCCCGTTACCGGACCACCGTCGCCGGGCTGGGCACGCTGGTCGCGCTCGCCGGCGCCGGGGTCGGGCTCGCCGTCGTGCCACGCCGGGCGGTCGATCCGGACCGCCGCATCGAGGTCTGCGACCTCGATGACTCCTGGGCCCGCCGTCGGCACCTGCTGGCCCGGGGGACCCGGGAGCACCCCGCGACCCCGGCGCTCGCCCGGCACCTGCACGCCGCAGCGGCTGGCTTGGCGGCGCCGCCGAGGGAGAGGACCGCCGGCGCCGGTGCCGGTTCCGGCGACCCGGACGACCAGCGGTGACCTGTCCGGGTCGGCTCGATCGGGTCGGCTGTTCCGTCTCCCGGGCGCCGGCTCGATCCCCGATGGGCGGACCACCGGCTCACCGGTCCGGGACTCGGCGCTGCCGGCGTACCAGGAGAAACCCGGCCGTGACGCCGACGGCGCCGAGCCCGGCGGCGCCGGCCCACCACCGTCCGGTGCCGGAACCGGCGTCCTCTGGCGCCGCCGCGACCGGCGATGCCACGTCGGCGGCGTCGGTGTTCCCAACGGCGGGAGCCGGCTCCTCGCCGGGTGGCAGCGTGACGGTGAACCGGAACTGTCCCTGGATCGGATGCCCGTCGGCGGAGACCACCCGGTACGCGACCCGGTAGCCGCCGGACCGCACCGGCTCGACCGGCAGGTGTACCTGCTTGTCGACCGCTCGTGGTTGGCCGGTGCCGTGTCGTGCGCCGTCGGGTCCGGTGACGACGACGGTGCTGAAGTTCCCCCGGACCAGTTCGTTGAAGGTGAGCGTGATCTGGTCGAGTTGCCTGGTCACGGTCGAGTCGGCCCGGGGGTCGCTGCCCACCAGTTGGGCGTGCGCCGCCGCTGGGCGGGCGCCGAGCAGCCCGCCGGACGCGGCGGCGGTGACCCCGAGTAGGGCCAGCGTCGCCAGCCTCGTTCCGATGCGGCGCACCGGCGGTCCTGCCGTGTTCCTCGGCGCTGCGCCCGTCATCCGAGGACCTGTTCGCCGATCCAGCCGTCGGGTCCGCAGCCGGGTGGGATGGCGAAGACGGCGGAGCCGATCGGGGTGATCCAGTCGTTGAGCAGGTCGCGTTCGGCGAGCCGGCGTTGGATCGGTAGGTACTGGCGCGTGATGTCGGCCTGGTAGGCGGCGAAGATGAGGCCGCTGTCCGCCCGCCCGGCCGGGTCCGGTGCCCCGTCGTAGTTGTAGGGCCGGCGCAGGATCTTGAGCCGGTCGTCCATCACCCTGGCCCGGGTCACGTGCGCGAAGTCCGGCATGACCGGTAGTCCGGCCTCGTCGAGGGCGGAGAAGTCGGGCTCGTCCTGCTCGTGTCGGCCGCTCAGCGGTGCGCCGGTGTCCAGCCGTCGGCCGACCGCGAGTTCCTTGTCGGTCCGGCCGAGCTTGTCCCAGGTCTCCAACTCGGCGCGGATCCGGCGTAGCACCAGGGTGCTGCCGTCGCGCAGCCAGTCCGGGCCGTCGCCGGTCCAGACGGACCGTTCGAAGGCGGCGGTGCCGGGGCGGGGGTTGGCGGTGCCGTCGAGCTGTCCCATGACGTTGCGCTGGGTGTGCCCGTCGGCCTGGGCCCCCCGGCTGCGCCGGAAGCCGCGCTGTACCCAGCGGACGGTCGCGAACGGTCGGGCGTCCTTGACCAGCATCCGCTGGGCGTGCGTGACGGTCAGCGGGTCGTCGGCGCAGATCTGGAGCAGCAGGTCACCACCGGACCAGGCCGGTTGCAGCCGGTCGATCCCGAAGACGGGAAGCTCGGTGACGGACGGTGGGCGGCGGTCGTCCCGGCCGGCCGCCGCGTACAGGTCGGGGCCGAAGCCGAAGGTGATGGTGAGCCGGGCGGGTAGTACGGCGAGTTCGGGCTCGGTGTCGGCCAGCGGGGCCCGGCCCTGGGCCAGTCGGACGGCGTCGTCGGTGAGCAGCCGCATCAGCCGGCCCAGCGCCGCCCGGTCGACTCCCCGGTGCAGGGTGAAGGCGACGAAGGCCGCGTGCGCCTGCGGGTCGGTGGCGATGCCGGCCTGCCGGGGACCGTGGAACGGCACGACGTCCGTACCGACGGTGGTCGCGGCGCCCGGATCGACGGGAGCCGGCGCCGGTGACCGGTGGCCGGCAGCGGTCGCGGCGACACCCGCCGCCGCACCGGCGACGGCGCCGCCGACGCCCAGCGCACCGCCGGTGAGCAGCCGTCGCCGGCTCACCGCGCGGGTACCTCCCGATCGACCGGCGACGCCGTCCGCAGCGGTTTCGGAGCGGTCGGTCACGGCGCCGGGCTCATCGTCATCCCGGGGCCGGGGGTCATCGGCATGCCCGAACGCGGGTCGTAGCTCTCCTCGGCGCCGGTGAACGGCTTGGCCACCGCCGTGAAGTCGATGGTCTTCCCGTCGGCGAAGGTGAGCGTGAAGGTCAGTTCGTCACCCGCCCGGACCGGCTCGCGCAGGTCCATCAGCATCAGGTGGTCGCCGCCGGGTTCCAACACGTGGCTGCCACCGGCCTTGATCGTGATCCCGCCGGTCTTCGGCTGCATCACCATCCTGCCGTCTTTCATCGTCATCTCGTGCACTTCCATCGGCGAGACGGCGGTGCTCACGCCGGTGATGGTGACCTCGGTGCCGGTGTCGTTGACCAGGGTGCCGAAGGCTGCGGTCATCCCCTTGTCGGCCGCCTTGATCCACGGGTCGCGCACCGCGAACGTGGCGCTGTCGCTGCTCGCCGACGGGGCCGGGCTGGGCGCGGCCCCCGATGTGTCGTCGGTCCCGCCGCAACCCGTCGCGGCGAATACCGCCACCACGGTGACGCCCAACCTCACTGCCCAGCCCCGTACGCCGGGTGATGCCGACCTGCGCATGTGCACTTCCTCCGCTTCTCGCTCCACGTTCTACTACTTGTCGTCGTGGAGCGGCGGATGGTTCCGGCAGACCGTTCGGTACGCGGTGGGCTCGGGGTGCACGGCAGGAGCGCCAGGACTACTGGCGTACGGGGTGCCGGCTCGTGGTGCGGCGGTTACGGCGCTCGCCGCCGCCGCTACTCCGCCGCTGCTACTCCGGCGCTGCTACTCCGGTGCCGAGAAACTCACCGTCCGCCGGGGCCGGCCGAGGCGTCGGTCGACCTGCGGCGCCGCAGCAGCAACCCGCCAAGCAGGGCGAGTACGAGTACCGCGCCCACGATCACCGCCCACCAGACGGCTGGGGCGGGTCCGTCGTCGTCGTCGGCCCCCGCTGCCGGCGACTGGGCCGGTGGCGTCGCCGGATCTGCGGTGGGTGTCGAAGCTGCCGTCGGTGTGGGGACGGGCGTCGGGGTGGGTTCGGCGGTGGGGGTGGGAGGTGCGAACCTGTTGGTGAAGGTGAAGGTGCCCTTGATCGTGTGACCGTCGGTGGAGACCGTACGCCAGACGACCGTGATCGCACCGACGGGAAGCGGCTTCACCTTCTGTGTGATGGTCTTGTCCAGGACCTGTGCGTCGGCGTCGCTGTACGAGACGCTGTCCGGCCCGGTCACCGCCACGCTGGTGCCGGGTTCCCTGATCAGTCCGCTGAAGGTGAGCGTCACGGCGGTCACCGCCTTGCTGACCGTGCTGCTGGCCGCCGGTGAGGAGCGGCTCAGTTCGGTGTGCGCGTGGGCCGGACTGGCCGGCGACACGACGACGAGCGCCCCGACGAGGAGGGCGGCGGCGGTGGAGAGCAGGCGGTTCCGGGTCACCGTGCCACGGTAGCGCTCCACCGTTGCCGGCACCGCCACCCACCCCGGCGCGTCCGTGCCCCGGCCTCATCGCCACGGCCGCCGGGCGAGCCACCCGGCGGGCCAGACCAGCAACAGGACGAAGGGGTACGCGAAGAGCGTGTCGATCGCCACCCGGGAGAACTGTGGCCGGTACGTCCAGTCGAGGAGCCAGAGCAGCAGAAGGCTCGGCAGCATGCCGGCCGCGGTGACGAGCGCGACGGCCACGCCACGGTTGCCGAGTCGTACGGTCGCGGCGAGCACCGCTTCCAGGGCGAGTCCGGCCGCGAGGCAACCGCCGACCAGGGCCAGGAACCAGACGTCCGGATTGTGGTCCCAGTAGTAGAACTCGACCGGGGTACCCCACGGCAGGCGGAAGATGTTCCGCCCGCTCCGTTCCACCAGCAGCCCGACGAACGCGGCGACGACACCGGCGGTCGCCTGTGCGGTGAACGCGGCTCCCCGCCGCCGGGTCCACAACCCGGCCAGCAGGCCCGCCACCGGTAGGAGTTGCCAGGCGTACCGGTCCGACCAGTACGGCAGCGGACCGTCGTACCCGGCGAGTACCGGGTAGGCGGTCATCGTCGCGCCGACCAGCGCGCCGAGCAGTACCGCAGCGGCGAAGGCGACGGCTGCCCGGCGCGGCGACGCGGCAGGCCCGCCCACGGCAGGCCCGTCCATGGTCGGCCCGTCCACGCTGGGCCCGCTCCCGTCCCGTTTGCCCACGGCCGGGTCGCCCACGGTTGGCTGTCCTACCGCCGGGCCGGCCGGACCCGTCGGCAACCCGGCTGGGGCCGGCATCGGTGCCGCTGCCGCTGCCGCTGGCGCTGGCAGTGGCAGTGGCGGAGCGGCCTGCGGGGGACGAGCCTCGACCGGTGGCGCCGGGGCGATCGGTGACTGGCCCTCGGCCGGCGGAGCCCAGAGGCTGCCGTGGGCGACGACCAGCTCCGGCTGGTCGATGACCGTCGGCGCCACCCCGAGCGCCCGGTGCAGCATGGTCGCGACCAGCGGGATCCGGCTGGAGCCACCGACCAGGAAGACCCCGGCCAGCCGGTCGGCGGTGACCCCGCTGGCGAACAACGTCGACGTGGTCAGCTCTGCGGTCCGCTCCAGCAACGGCCGGGCCAACTCGTCGAACTCGGCACGGGTGAGATGGACCTCGCGGCTCGGCTCCGGCAGGACGATCGGTGCGGTGGCGACCCGGCTGAGTTGCTCCTTGGCGGCCCGCGCCTCCTGCTGCACCTGCTGCCACCTGCGCCGCTCGACGAGGCCGGCGCCGGTACCGATCGCCTCGGCACCGGCGTGCGCCGCCAGCCAGCCGACGATCGCGGCGTCGATGTCCACGCCGCCCACGTCGTCCAGGCCGGCAGCGGCGCGTACCTCCCAGCCGCCGTCGGCCAGCCGCCGCACCGCACTGATGTCGAACGTGCCGCCCCCGAGGTCGTACACCACGAGCGTGCCGCCCGGCTCCACCCGGTGGCCGAGCACCTCCGTGAAGTAGAGCGCCGCGGCGACCGGCTCGGCCACCAACCGGACCGCGCCGAGCCCCGCATTGGCCGCAGCCTGCGCCAGTACCCCGCGCCGGCCGGCACCCCAACTGGCCGGATGGGTCAGGACCACCGGTCTGGGTACGCCGCCGAGGGCGCGCTGTGCGGTCTGGGCCACCCGGGCGAGCACCGCCCGTACGGCATCCTCCACCGAGGTCTCGACGTCGCCCAGCAGCAACGTCCCGTCAGCGATGTGCCGCTTGGGGTTCGGCTCCGACCGGCCGGGATCGAGCCGGGAACTGCGTAGCGCGTCGTGTCCCACCAGCAGTTGCCCGTCCGGCTGCGCGAACACCGCAGAGGGCAGCAGCGGTGACGCGTCGAACAGCAGCGACTCGATCCGGCCACCCGGCATCCGTACGGCGGCAACGGTGTGCGAGGTGCCGAAGTCGACGCCGAGGGCGGCTGGCGTGGTGGACACGGAACGGACCGTACCAACGATCGGTCGCGCTGTTCGGCCGGGCACGCACCACAGTGGATTGACCGGCGCCGGACTGAGTGAGCAGCGGTGTCTGGCCGGCCGCCGTCCGCCCAGATCAGGCGGTGGTGGCGACCTTCCACAGATAGCCGTCCGGGTCGGCGAAGTAGCCGAAGTAGCCACCCCACTCGGCCGCCGCGGCCTCCTTCACGACCGTCGCGCCGGCCGCCACGGCGGTCGCCATGATCTCGTCCACCTCGGCCCTGGAAGCAACGTTGGAATGCAACGAGACGCCACGGAATCCCGACCCCTCGGGCGAGACACCCGCGTCACCGGCCACCGCGTCCCATTCGTAGAGCGCCAGTGCCGACGAGCCGTCGCCGAGGCGCAACAACACGAAGCCGGGGTAGTCCTTGTCGAGCGCGCAGCCCAGACCCTCGGCGTAGAACTTCCTGGCCCGGGCCACGTCCCTGACACCGATCATGATCGTATTCACCTGTACCTGCATGTTCGCCTCCTCGTGTGGTTCCGGTCCGCGGCCACGCTAAGCGCCACGAGGCTGGTCGGGCTTCTCCGTTCGTGATCGATCCGAACGCCCGGTCGTGGTCCGGCCCGACCCGGAAGTCGTCCGGCTCGGCTGGGAGGTCGTCCGGCCGGCCGGCTGACCTGGCCGCCCCACCGGGTGACGGCGGAGGAAAACCCCAGACCGCCTCCTGTACTGACAAACCACTACTAGTCTGCTGCTCAGAAGATGTCTTCCATCGCCTCAGGCTGCGGGTCTGCGGGCGGCGCGGCGGAGGAGGCGTGGTGAACGGGGCGGAGTCGTTACTGCGTACGCTCGCCGAGGCGGGAGTCGAGGTCTGCTTCAGCAATCCGGGTACGACCGAACTGCACCTGGTCGGTGCGCTCGACGCGGTGCCCGGGGTGCGTGCCGTGCTCGGCCTGTTCGAGGGCGTGGCCACCGGCGCCGCCGACGGGTACGCCCGGATCGCGGGCAAGCCCGCCGCGACGCTGCTGCACCTCGGGCCGGGCCTCGGGCACGGCCTGTCGAACCTGCACAACGCCCGTCGGGCCAACTCGCCGATCGTCAACATCGTCGGCGACCACCCGACCTACCACAAGCCGTACGACCCGCCGCTGGAGTCGGACATCGAGACCGTGGCCCGCTCGTTGCGGGGACCGGTCCGCCGACCCGAGAACGCCGCCGGAGTTCGCCACGACGCGATCTCGGCACTCGCGGAGGCACTCGAACCACCCGGGCAGATCGCCACCCTGATCATGCCTGCGGACGTGTCCTGGGCCGACGGTGTCGCCGTCGGCGGCGACGGGGACCGACCGACGGTGCCGGCTCGACCGGTACCGGCGGTCAGTCCCGCGCTGGTCGACCAGGTCGCCCAGGTGCTGCGAAGCGGCGAGGAGTCGGCGCTGGTCATCGGTGGAACGGCGGGACAGGCCGCCGGGCTGTACGCGGCCAGCCGGATCGCCGCCGCCAGCGGTGCCCGGGTCTTCCTGGAGACCTACGCCAGCCGGGTGGAACACGGGGCGGGGCTGCCCTCGTTCCCGCGACTCGGCTTCTATCCGGAACAGGTCCTGCGCCAGCTGGACGGGGCGCGGCACGTGGTCGTCGCCGGCACCTCCGCACCGGTGGCCTTCTTCGCCTACCCGGACCAACCAAGTCGGCTGGTCCCGGACGGCGCCCAGACCCACGTACTCGCCGAGGCCGGCCAGGACGCGGTCGGTGCGCTGACCGCACTGGCCGACCTGCTCGCCCCCGACAGCCGGCCGGAGGTGACCGAGCCGGCCCGACCGGCGATGCCGACCGGCCCGCTCACCGTCGAGACCTGGCCGGCGGTGATCGGCGCCCTGCTGCCGGACCGGGCGATCGTGATCGACGAGACGATCAGCTCCGGCATCGGACTGCCGGCCGCGACCGCCGGAGCACCGCGCCACGACGTGCTGGCCCAGTGCGGCGGCGCGATGGGCGAGGGCATGCCGCTGGCCATCGGGGCCGCCATCGCCGCACCGGACCGGCCGGTGATCGCGTTGGAGGCCGACGGCTGCGCCATCTACACCCTCTCCGCGCTCTGGACCCAGGCCCGCGAGAACCTGAACGTCACCAACGTGATCCTGAACAACCGGTCGTACGCGATCCTCCGCGAGGAGTGGCAGCACCTCGGCGCCGGGGCGTCGGACCCGCACACCAACAAGCTGCTCGACCTCAGCGGTCCGGAGATCGACTTCGTCGGGCTCGCCCGCGCGTTCGGGGTGGCGGGCAGTCGGGCCAGCACCGCGGAGGAACTCGCCGAGCAGTTCACCCGGGCCCTCGCCGAGCCCGGCCCGCACCTGATCGAGGCGGTCATCCCGCCGACCGCCTGAGCACGGGTGACGCGTACCCGGGCTCTGGCCGCCGCCGTCCCGGGCGCGTTGGCATCTCGACCCGGCTGCTGCACGCCATGTTCTCCGTCGCCGGTGATCGACCCGAGCAGGCGGCGGCGAACGTCGAGTACGTTGCCGCACGCCGCGACGACATCGGCAGCTACTACGACGAGCGGGATCCCCGGCCGCCGAACCCACAGGCGTCTGACCCGGCGACGCAGGACCGGCCGCACGACATGCTCGAACACGTCCTGGCAGTACTCGCCGACCACCCCGCCGAGACAGCCCGCAAGCTCGATGCCTTCGCGGTGATGAACGCCGTCACCGCCGCCTTCGCCCTCAACGAACTCGCCAGTGATGCGACGGCGGCGGACAGCCAACGGCCGCGGCGCCCCGAAGGCTGCCGCGGCCGCTGGAAGGGTGGTGCCGGACGGGTGTCAGTGCCGCCTGGGTGGGACGGCGACGCCCTTGCGGTAGTCCTTGTCCCGACCGTCGGGACGGTAGTTGTTCTCGATGTTGCCGGCCGCGTCGACCGAGAACCAGTGGATCCTGGTCCCGTACGGCACGGTCAGGGTCTCGCCGCCCTCACGGATGCCCGACGAGCCGTAGAGCGTGGACGAGTACGTCGGCCTGCGACCGTCCAGCGTGTAGAAGACCGCCGCCGGCTCGCTCACCTCGAACGTGACGTCCACCATCCCGGGCGTGGCGCTGCTGGTCACCGACAGGTCGCTCTTCGGCCGCTTCCGGTCGGTGTCGAAGTCCCGCGCCACCCGCATCAGCTCGACGAGTCCGTTGGCGAACTCCATCGTCTCGTCGTGCGCCTCGGCCCACTCCGGCTGGAACGAGGTGCCGACCTCGAAGTTCCAGGCGTAGATGCCGTACTTGTACCAGAGCATGTCGCCGGAGTTCCCCGCCGCCGAGTAGAGCACGTCGGAGATCGGGCCGGTCCGGGCCGGCGTGACCGCCATGTTCCGGTGCCGCTTGATCGAGGTCAGGATCCGGGACGAGGCGCCCCAGAAGAACGACTCCTCACCGAGGGTCGGCCGGGGTGCCGAGATCCGGCCCGGCGTGGCGTACGCGCCCGGCGACCACATGAAGTAGTTGCCGGAGGAGTGCAGGTTCATCGAGAACTTGATGTTCGGCCGGGAGGCCAGCCAGTTCAGGTTCTTGTTCTCCGGCTCCGACAGCTCGCTGGGCCCGGAGTAGGTGCCACTGGTGCAGCTCGACGACGCGCCCGAGTACCCGTCGAAGAGGCTGTACTCCGTGTAGTTGCGGTTGTTGTCCACGCCCCAGGAGTTGCGGCCGAGGGCGTCGCCCGAGCTGGCCTGCGAGCAGTGGTTCGTCATGTTCTTGCGCTGCGAGTTGAAGTCGTAGAACGAGTAGTGGCCGCCGTCGGGGTTGATCGACGGAGCGATCCAGATGTCCAGGTTGTCGAGCAGGTCCCTGGTCTTGCGATCGTGGCCGTAGTTGCGCAGCAGCCGCTCGGCGGTCTCGATCGTGACCAGCGGCGGTACCCACTCGCGGGCGTGTTCCTGGGCGTACGCGAGGACACCCAGCTTCTTGGTGCTGCGATCCTTGCCGATCCGGATCGCGTACACCGGGTGCGGGTCGCGCGACACGCTGGCCGGTGCGCTCAGCCCGTCGGTCAGCGCCGTCGGTGCGCCCGCCGCGACCACGCCGTCGCCGACGCTGCCCCGATAGGTGTACGCCACGACGAGCGATCCGGCGCTGGCGTTCAGCGCCGCGACGACCTCGGCGGCGGTGCTGGTCACCGCGCCGGCGGCGTCGGTGGCGAGGCTGACCCGGATCGCGCTGCCGGTCACGCCTACCGACAACGCCCGACCGGCGGCGCCGGGGTCGGCGAGTTCGACAGTGACGTCGTTGCCGCCCTGGTGGCCCCAGGCCCGGGAGTCGACGGCGATCCGGCTCGCGTTCGCGGTGCCGAGTACCGCCTGCGCCTTACGCCGGTAGCCGTTCGTCTTGTACGGCAACTCGACGATCTCGGCCAACTTCGGGTACTGGTCGGCGAGCTGGTGGATCCGGTCGTACAGCTCGGTCGGGGTCAGGTAGCTGGCGACGAAGTCCTTCTGGTAGCCGGGTCCCTCCGGGTTGTCCTTCGGGATGGGCAGCCAGTTGTTCACCTTGGCCACGGTCACCGCCCCGGTCGGGCTGGTGATCTGGATGTAGTTCGGCCGGGCCGTGACGGTGGCGGCGCCACGGTGGTAGAGGTACACCCCGGCGTCCACGAACCGCGAGATGGTCTGGGTACCGCCGGAGCCCATCGGCGTACCGGGGCCGCTGTCGCGGGTGACGGTGAGGGCGTCGGTGGCATCCTGCCCCTGCGCCCACTTCGCCTCGACCGACAGCACCTGGTCGGTGCCGGAGGTGTAGTAGTCGGCCCGGATGATCTTCACATCGGAGGCCACCGGCTGACCGCTCCGGCGGGCCTGGTTCTCGTTGAGCGCCTCGTTCTCCGCGACGTGGGCCGCGATCGTCGCCTCGCGCTCGGCGATCCGCTGCGCCGAGTCGGCGGGCGTGAAGAGCACGGCGCCGAACCGGTAGCCGCTCGCCCGCAGCGTGGCGACCTCGTTCGGGGTGACCACGGCGTGCGCCACGATGCCGTTCTCGGTACGACTCACGTGGTGGTCGAGGTCGACGCCGGTGGCGACGAGACGGTCCAGCTCGTTGCTGTCGGCGAGCAGCACCTCGACGACGCTCGTCGCCTCACCCGCGAGCCGGCCGAGGTCGACGTGCCCGCCGGAGGCGGAGCCTGCCGAATCCGGGCTCGGCGCGACCGCCGAGGCCGGGGTGACCAGCAGCATGCCGGCGATGGCGGCCGTTGCCGTGACGAAGACGTGGCGTCGCCATCGGGGGCCGGGAAGATCTGACATGGCGTTGCAACCTTTCTGCGCAGTTCTCCCTTTCGGGATCGGCCGTCGCACGACGAACCGCTGGATGACACGCAGGATGCGACGCCGCCAGGATCGGCGGCGGTCGTTGCTACTGGCCGGACTAAGTAGATCTTGAAGCCGCTGCGATCGATCTGTCAATCACCAGTCACAGTGGATCAGTCACGCCTGGTAGGCAAGTGGTCGCGCCGTCCGGCGGCATCGACCCCGGTGCGCTCCGGAGGCGGGTGATCCGCCGTACGACGCGTGCGCCGAAGTACGCCGTGACCAGGGCGGTCACCGATCCGGCGGCCCGCAGCGGCTACGCCACGAGCCGGGTGTCGAGTGTCGTCCCCGCCCGTGACATCCCCACGCGTCCGCGCGGCCTGTCGGGGCTGTCCCCATTGTCGCGAGGTGCTCCTGGGGCAGAGTTCCAGGCCGGCCCGGCCAGGAATCCACAGTTGTTCATGAACCGGCCGGGCGGTGGCGCGGACAGACTGTTCAGGACGGATCGGCGGGGAGGACGCCAGTGGAGGACACCGCTCTGATCGCGTCGATCGCCCAGGGCGACCGGAACGCGCTGGCCACGCTCTACACGCGGCACGCGCCCTGGCTACAGGTGCGGTTGCGTCGGCGCTGCGCCGACGACGACGTGGTGGCCGAGGCGTTGCAGGAGACGTTCGTCGCCGCGTGGCGCGGTGCCGGCCGGTGGCGGGGCGACGGGGACGTCGCGGCCTGGCTCTGGGGCATCGCGGTACGCCGGCTGGTCGACCTCGTCGCGAAGCGGCCCCGGCACCGCTCGCTGGCCGGTGTTCCCGACCCCGTGGTGGCCTCCGCCGAGGAGCAGGTCCTGCTCGGGGTGGAGTACGCCGACGTGGCCACCGCGCTCAACCGGCTGTCGCCGGACCTGATCGCCGTGGTGCAGGCGACGGTGCTGGACGGGCTCACCACCAGGGAGGCGGCCCGGCTGCTCCGCATCCCCCAGGGCACGGTCAAGACCCGGATGGCCCGCGCCCGGATGCTGTTGAGGGAGGCGCTGTCATGACCGGATGGCACACTGACGAGGACTGGCTGGCGGCGTACGCCAGGGGTGGCCTCGACCGGGTCCGGGCGGCCTCGGTCGAACAGCACCTGATCGGTTGTGCCACCTGCCGGGCCGCCGTCGCGCCGCACGCCGACGCCGCGTTGCTCGCCCGCGCCTGGACCGGCACGGTCGACGTGCTGGATCGGCTCCGCACGTCGCCGTTCGAGCGGCTGCTGACCGTACTGGGGTTGTCGCCGTCGGCGGCCCGGCTGGCCACCGGCGCATCGGCGGCCCGCCGGGCCTGGGTGGTCGGCTGTGTGCTGGTGGCCGCCTTCGCGATCGTCGCGCGGGACATGGACGGTCGGGCGGCGACCTGGTTCCTCACCGTGGCTCCGCTGGCCCCGCTGACCGGCGTCGCGCTGGCGTACGGGCCGGGGGTGTTCGCCATGCACGAGGTGGTGGCCGCCGCGCCGTACCCCCGGTTGCGGCTGGTCCTGCTGCGTTGCCTGCCGGTACTGCCGACGACGGCGCTGCTGCTGGTCGTGGGTGGGCTGGTCCTGCCGGGCACGGCCGGGGCCGGGCTGTGGCTGCTGCCCGGTCTCGCCCTGGCGACCCTGGGCATGGTCCTGGAACGGGTGGTCGGGGTCCGGGCGGCGGTCGCCGGGCTGGCCGGCCTCTGGATGTGCGGCGTGGCGTCGGCCCGGATCACCACCGGGTCGGTACTGGGCGCCTTCTCCCCGGCGGTGCAGGTGGCCTCCTCGGTGATCGTCGTCGGTACGGTCGTCGTCGCCCTGGTCGGCGCCCGTCGGATCCGAGGTGTGCGGTGACGGACATCCAGCTCACGACGGTGGGCAAGAGCTACGGTCGGCGTCGGGTCCTGGCCGGGATCACCCTCGACGTCGGTACCGGCGTGCTGGGCCTGCTCGGCCCCAACGGTGCGGGCAAGACGACCCTGCTGCGCGTCCTGGCCACCGTCGCCCTGCCCGACACCGGCCGGGTCGAGCTGCTCGGCCGCGATCCCCGGGACCCGTCGGCGCGGGCCGCGATCCGCCGCCGGCTGGGGTACGTGCCACAGCAGACCGGCTTCCCCAGCGGCTTCACCACCTTCGAGTACGTCGACTACGTGGCCATCCTGAAGGAGATGACCGACCGCCGTGCCCGGCACGACGAGGTACGCCGGGTGCTGGATGTGGTCGGCCTGGCCGGGATGGCACGGCGGCGGGTGTGGCGGTTGTCCGGCGGCATGAAGCGGCGCCTGGTCATCGCCCAGGCGCTGCTCGGCGACCCACGGCTGATGATCCTCGACGAGCCGACCGTCGGCCTGGATCCCGAGCAGCGGCTGCGGTTCCGCGACACGATCTCGGCGCTGGCCGAGGACCGCTGCGTGGTGGTGTCCACGCACCAGACCGAGGACGTGACGGCGTTCTGCCCCCGGGTGGTCGTCCTGCACGAGGGCGGCATCCGCTTCGACGGCAGCCCACGGCTGCTGGCCGCCACCGCGACCGGCCGGGTGTGGCGGTCCGACCGGCGCGATCCGGGTGCCCGGCTCGCCTGGCGCACTGGTGACGGCACACTGCGACAGGTGGGCTCGCCACCACCCGGCGCCGAACTGGTCGAGCCGTCGGCGGAGGACGGCTACCTGCTGCTGGTCGGCGAGGCCGAGACCGACGCGGTGCCGGAGGCGGGGACATGACTCTCCTCGGCACGGGGGCGAGGAGTGTGGTGTGGCGGCCGGCGACGTGGGCGCTCGGCGCCGTGGAGGCACGCCGGCTGCTACGCCATCCCGTGTACCCGGTGGCCCTGTCGTACGTCGCCGCCATCGCGGCGGCCGGGATCGTACGCCGCGAGACCGGGCCGGCCGCCAACTTCGGCTACATCGTCGCGGCGCTGGCGCTGCTGCTCGGGTACGCCCCGGCGACCCTGGTGGCCGCCAACCGGGTGGCCGCCGCAACGTTCCGGTCCCGGGTCCGCGAGCCGCTGGACAGCACACCCGTCGACGACCGGCAGCGCACCGTGGCCGTGATCCTCGGACTGGTGCGGGGGCCGGTCCTGGTGGGCCTGGCGACCGCCGGGCTGCTGCTGGTGGTCGGCGAGTTCACCACCCCGTACCCCGAGCGGCGCGTCGACGTGGTGTACCAGCGCACCGCCCTGGAATACCTCCAGTTGCCGGCGTTGGTGCTCGGTGCCGGCCTGCTGGGCGTCGCGGTGGCCCGCTGGCTGCCCTGGCCCGGCGCGCTGCCGTCGACCGTGCTCGTGGTGTGGCTCGGCACGATCGCGACGTACCAGAGTTCCACCACCGGCACGGTGGCCGACCCGGCCTGGTTCGCACTGTGGCCGGTGTGGATAGCCACCGACGAGGGGATGCTGCCCCGGCAGCCGCTCGGGCAGGAGATGTGGCACCTGGCGTACCTGCTCGGGCTCGGACTGCTCGCCGGGGTCGCGGCGCTGCTGCGCACCGACGGGCCGCGTCGGGCGCTCTGGACCACGGCGGCGGTGCTGGGTGCGGCGACGGCGGTCGCGGGCTGGCGGCAGACCGGCTGAAAACCGCGATGCGTGGCGGCCGGGCGGGGAAGGAGGCGGCTCGATGACCGTACCCGGGACAGGGCCGCTCACTCGGGCCGCGTGGCGGCTCGGCGCGGTGGAGGCGCGCCGGATGGTGCGCCATCCCGGGTACCCGGTCGCGATGCTGTACATGGTGGCGTTCGGCACGGCGGTGCTCGTCAACGACGAGGGCGGTCCGCCCGCCAACCAGGCGTACCTCCTCGTCACCCTGAGCCTGCTCCTCGTCTACGCCCCGGCGACGATCGTGGTCGCCAACCGGGTCACCGCCGCCACCTTCCGTTCCCGGGTCCGCGAGCCGCTGGACGGCGCACCGGTCGACGACCGACAACGGGTGGTGGCCGCGATGCTGGGACTGGTGCGCGGCCCGGTCGTGGGCGGGTTCGGCGCCGCCGCTGTGCTGCTGGCGCTCGGCTTCTCCGCCACCCCGCACACCGTGGTGCGCAACGAGGCGGTGTACCAGCGCACGGCACTGGAGTACCTCCAGTTGCCGGCGCTGGTGCTCGGTGCCGGGCTGCTGGGTATCGCGGTGGCCCGCTGGCTGCCCTGGCCGGGCGCGCTGCCGCTGGTCGTGCTCGTGGTGTGGTTCGGCACGATCGCGCTGTACCCGGTCACCACGACGGACCTGACACGCGGCCGGATCTGGTTCGCGCTGTGGCCGGCGTGGTTCGCGGTGCACGAGGGGATGCTGCCCCGGCAGCCGCTCGGGCAGGAGATGTGGCACCTGGCGTACCTGCTCGGGCTCGGACTGCTCGCCGGGGTCGCGGCACTGCTGCGCACCGACGGGCCGCGCCGGGCGCTCTGGACCACCGCGGCGGTGCTGGGTGCGGCGACGGCGGTCGCGGGCCGGCTGCAACTGGGCTGACGGCGGTTCGTCGACACGCCGGTGCTTGCGCGATGTGCACGCTGCCGTTCTGGGCCGGGTGACCAAGAACCGCCGGTGGCGCGGGCCCGGACATGTTCCGTGACCGGGCCTGACAGCCCACCCGCGCCGAGCACGGCATGGCCGGGGTGCGTCCCCACCGACCAGGAGGAGAGTGTGATGTCACACCGATCGTCGGTCCACTTCGGGAACAGGTGCCGGCTCGCGGCGGCCGGCCTCGCGGTCGCCACGCTCGCCGCCGGGCTCGCGGTCGTCGGCTTGGGTGGGCCGGTGACGGCGAGCCAGCGGCTGTGCACCCTGCACCAGCAGCCCGTGCCCGAGAACAGCTACGGCGTCACCACCGGCACGTATCTCGAACCCGGCCAGAGCGTCCAGCTCACCGGCGGCGGCGCGATCTGGGCCGGTGTCTGGCTCACCGGAACCAACGGCCCCGAGGGCTGGTTCAACACCTCCGCGTCGTCGGCCTACCCGCTGCCGGGTGCCCGCGAGTACAGCCTGCTGGCCAGGGCCAACGGCGGCTGGAGCTACATCGGCCAGTACGGCACGGTCACCAACACGGGCAGCACGATCGTGCCGTTGCAGTTGCGTACGAACGACAACATTCCCGGCAACGGCAGCGGAGCGTTCACGGCGACGTACACCACCTGCTACACCGACGGCGACTTCCGGCGTGCCGGGCACGCGAACGGTGTACGCGCGATGGCCAGCGCCGCCGGCCGGCTGTACGCGGTCACCAACGACGACAAGCTCTGGGTACGTGACCCGGTGCCGCAGGACAGCGTCTGGACCCACATCGGTCAGGCGTCCGGGGTACGGGCGCTGGCCGGCACCACGACCCAGCTCTACGCGGCCACCACGGGCAACCAGTTGGTCGTGCGGGGGCTGGAGCCGTGGAACGTGCCGTGGACCGCCATCGGACATGCCTACAACGTCACCACGATGACCCTCCTCGGCGGCAAGCTCTACGCGGTGACCTCCGACGGCCTGCTCTGGGACCGCGACCTCACGCCCGCCGACATCAACTGGCGGCAGATCGGGTCGGCGGTCGGAGTACGGGCACTCGGCGCCAGCGCCACCAACCTGTACGGTGCGACCACCGACAACAACCTCTGGCTACGTCCGCCGGCACCGGTGGCCTCGTGGACCTACCTCCGTCGTGCCTACAACGTCACCGGCCTGGCGTCGGCGTACGGGTACCTCTTCGCCAGCACCAGCGACAACCACCTGCTCTACCGCACCATCCCGGCGACCGGATAGCTCATCCGCGAGGGACGCCGTAACGAGGTGAGGTCCGGCGCCCACATGGACGCCGGACCTCAGGATGGTGCGGTGCCGGGTACGGGCCACACGCCCGTACCCGGCACCCAATTGCTCAGAGCTGTCGGACCCTGACGTTGCGGAACTCGATCACGTCGCTGTTGCCGTGGTTCTGCAACCCGACGAAACCACTCAGGAACTGGCGGAGGTCGGTCGGCGGGTCGCCCGCACGGGACGACTGCTTGCCGGGCGTGTTGTCGAACTCGGCGATCACCACACCGTTACGAACCATGGTGTAGTGCTGGCCGATCACCCGCACCTCGTAGTCGTTCCACTGGTTCTTCGGCGTCACGCCGGCCTTGTCCAAAGTGTTCGGCGCGAAGTTGTAGACCGAGCCGGTCTTCTGCGGCTCGCCGGTCTCGCCGTCGTAGATCTGGATCTCGTGACCGCAGTAGATCGCGACCCAGGCCTGCGAGCTGCGGGCCGATCCGACCGTCCCGCAACTGCCCGGCGGACGCTGTTCCAGCGGCGTCCTCGGGTCCGGGAACCGGACGAAGATCCCGCTGTTGGCCCGCACGTTGTCCGGCGAGATGTCCCGGAACTGCACCCTGATCGAGTAGTTGGCGAGCTGCTGGTCCGCGTACCACAGCATGCCGAGGCCGCCGGAGCTGCGGATCGAGCCGTCGGGCCGGAGTCCGAACGACCCGCCGGGTGCCTGCCGCCAGCCGGCGAGCGACTTCGCCGAACCGTCGAAGATCGGCTGGTACCCGCTGGTGGCGCCGATCGGGGACTGCCGACCGGCCTGGCGCAGCGCCCGCGTCTCGCGGTTGTCGATCACGTGTGCCGCGGTCAGTTCGGCCAGCACCTCGTCGAGGTGGGTGACGAACGAGGCCCGGTTCGGCCAGGTGGTCTCGTCGTCGATCAGGTCGTTGATGGTGCAGCCGCCACCGGTCTGCCGGTTGGCCACCCCGGTGTCGCTGTCCAGCATCCAGACGGTCGGCCGGGCGTCGGCGGCGGTACAGCCCGCGGTCACGTCGACCTTGCCGGTCACGACCTCACCGTCGGCGTAGGTCACCTTCACCGTCGCCTGGAAGGTGCCGTACCGCTTGTAGGTGTGCGTCGGGTGGGCCTGGTGCGACAGCTTGCTACCGTCGCCGAAGTCCCACTCCCAGGCCACCCCGCCGACCTTCGCGGCGGAGAACCCGATGGTCCGGGGCTGGCTCGGCGTCACCGACCGGGCCGTGGCCAGGCTCGGGTTCGGGGTGGCCTGCCCGCCCTGGTACGTGATCCGGATCAGCTTCTGGTTCTGGTGCAGGCTGAAGAAGCCGCCCGCGTAGTCGAGCATGTAGAGCGCGCCGTCCGGGCCGAACTTCGCGTCCATCCAGGACTGGAGCTGGGTGGTGCCGTTGCCGCCCGGGATGATGGCGCGCAGGTCCTCGGCGAAGGCCGGCGCACCCGCCTCCCGGACCGTGTCCGGGTTCACGGTGACCGCGATCCGGTTGTTGGCGTTCGACTGGTCACCGATGAACCACTTGTTGTCCCAGTACGCCGGCCACGCGACGCCGCTGTTCACGTCGACGTTCTCGCGCTGGTAGGTCGGACCGTCCATGATGGCCTGCCCGCCACCGCTCAGGTACGGCTGCGTGAAGGTCGAGTCCTCGGCCTTGTACGTCGGCAGCCCGCTGCCGTCGGTCCGCTTCGGGAAGACCGGTCCGCCACCCTGCGGCGAGTACCAGATCATGTTGTCCCGCACCGGCGGCAGGTTGACCAGACCGGTGTTGCGCGGCGATTCGTTCTTCGGGTTGTCGCAGTCGTACCAGCCGGTCAGCACGTTGGCGTCGGTGTTGCTGCGGTCCCGGTACGGCTGCCGGTTACCCATGCAGTACGGCCAGCCGTGGTTGCCCGCCGAGGTGATGATGGTGGCGGTCTCGTACTTTGCCGGACCGAGGTTCGGGTCCGGGGCACCGGCGTCCGGGCCGACCCACGCGGCGGTGAGCCAGTCGTTGACCGGGTCCCAGGCGATCCGGGCGATGTTGCGGACGCCCATCACGTAGATCTCCGGGCGGGCCTTGCCGCCGCCCTGCTCCTGGCCGGTGAAGAGGTTGCCGTCCGGGATCGTGTAGGTGCCGTCCGCCTCGGGGTGGATGCGGAGGATCTTGCCGTTCAGGTCGTTCGTGTTGCCGGAGGTACGCCGGGCGTCCTGGAACGAGATGCCCGCGTACTCCTGGGTCCAGTTGTTCCCGGAGTAGCCGTTCGACCCGCCGGAGGAGTTGCTGTCACCGCTGCCGATGTAGAGGTTGCCGGACTCGTCGAAGGCCATCCCGCCACCGGCGTGGCAGCAGCTGTGGATCTGGGTGTCCCAGTGCAGCAGGTCCTTGCGGGTACCCTGGTCGATCGTCTGCTGTGCGTGGTCGTAGGTGAACCGGGAGACCGTACGCTGACCGACCCGCCGTTCCCGGTCGATCGACTCGTGCGGCATCCAGTACGCGTAGAACCAGCCGTTCTCCGCGAACTTCGGGTCGAGGGTGATGCCGACCAGGCCCTCCTCGTTCTTCACCAGCTCGCTGCCGCTGCCCCGGTTGCCCATCACCTTGAGCGTGGTCAGCAGCTTGACCTGCTTGGTCTTCGGGTCCCACTGGTGGATGGTGCCGCAGCCCAGACCCACGTTCGGGTTGGCCCAGTCGGCGACCGGCCCGGTGGCGCAGGCGGCCTTGCCGATGTAGAAGACCTTGCCGTCGGGGGCGATGGTCAGGCCGTGCGGCTCACCGATCTGGTCGAGCTGGCCGGACTGGTTGGTGGTGGTCAGCCGCTCGACCCGGTAGTTCGCGGCGATGGTCGCCTGGCAGTCGCCCCGGACCACGCCGGTCGTCCACTGCAACGCGCCGAGCAGGTGGCTGCGGAACCGCGTGTCGGTGGTGTAGCTGGCCTCGGTGCGACCCATCCCGGTGTAGAACGACCGGCCGCCGTCGTAGTCCCGGCACCAGGAGATCGGGTGGAACGCGCCGTTGCCGCCCAGCCCCGCCTGGTAGGTGTTCTCCTTGACCTGGGCGACGGTGTGCACCCGGCCGACCGGGCTCGGGTCCCAGTTCATCCACTGGTCGGAGCGGGTCCAGCTCAGCGGCAGGCCCTTGTTCGCCGGGTGCTGCCGGTCGACCAGGTCGACGACGGCCTGCTGCACCCGGCTCTCCGGCGCCGGTCCCGCGTCCGGGCCGATCAGCCACAGCTCGGCGAGCTGGATCAGCGGCTCACCGCTGTTCGCGGTGATGTTCAGCCGGTAGTACTGGTACGGCTGGGTGTTGGTGAAGGTGTACTGCTTGGTCTGGAACCGTCCCGAGAAGGTCTCCCCGGTCCGGCGGTCCAGGTCCGTCCAGCTCTCGCCGTCGGCCGACCCCTGTAGGGTCCAGTCCCTCGGGTCGCGGCCGGCGAAGTCGTTCGCCGAGGTCAGCGCGTACTGCGCGATCGCCTTCGGGGCGGCGAGCTTGGCCACCACCCAGCCGCTCGGGGTACGGGTCAGCCACTTCGTCCCGGTCGCACCGTCGATCAGGTTCTCGACGATCTCGTTCGGCGGGTTGTTGCCGCTGGCGGTGACGCTCTCGATCTCCTCCGCGTTCGGCAGGGTCGCCGCCGGACGGGTGCCGATCAGACCGGTGAACCACTCGGAGCCGGGCTGCGCGCGGGCCGCGTCGTGGATGCCGAGGAACCCGCCACCCCCCTTGACGTACGCCTGGAAGGCCGCTTCCTGGGCGTCGTTCAGCACCACCCCGTTGGCCGACAGGAACACCACGCTGCGGTAGCGGTCCAGGTTGTCGGCGGTGAAGACCGTCGGGTCGCTGGAGACGTGGACGTTGAAGCCGTTCTCGTTGCCGAGCTGCCGGATCGTGGTGACGGCCCTGGTGACCGGGTCCTCCTGGGACGCCGCCGGGCCGTGGAAGACCAGGACGTTCACCGCGTTGGCGCCCCAGGCCGGCGCGACTCCGCCGACGCTCTCGTCCGGGGCGGCGGCGACCGGCGCGCTGAGCAGGCCGAGCGTGAGGACGGCGCCGGAGACGAGGGCGACCGTGCGGCGGAACGGCACGGCGCCGCGCCGCCGGGGCCGGGAAGCGGAATCGAACGCGGGGGACGGTAGGGCGACGGGGTCGGGGCGATGCCGCCCGACCGATCGGGACAGCGGGAAAAGATGGCGTCGGTGAGCCATTTCTCTCCTCCGTGAGGGGGTGCGGGAAGTCCTTCAGGCGATGGCAGGGGTCGGGGTCGGGTGGGCCGGGATGTCCTCGGTCAGCGGTGGTTGGTGTGCGCGGCGG
Source organism: Plantactinospora endophytica (assembly GCF_016862915.1). Classification (GTDB taxonomy): domain Bacteria; phylum Actinomycetota; class Actinomycetes; order Mycobacteriales; family Micromonosporaceae; genus Plantactinospora; species Plantactinospora endophytica. The sequence goes on from NZ_BONW01000013.1 coordinate 514,072, forward strand.
CCGGTGCCGCCGCCGCGCCCTTGGCCGGCGCGGCCGGCGCGTGGTTGCCGGCGTGCGGCGGCATCTGCCCGTTCTCGTCGAGTACGTGCATCCAGGTGGACATGCCCAGGTCGGAGTGGAACTGCATGTGGCAGTGCAGCATCCAGCGGCCCGGTCCCACCGAGTCACCCGCGACGAACTGCACGCCGAAGGTGTCACCCGGGCCGAGCGTCTTGTTGTCGATCACCGGGATCGAGTCGATCAGGGCCCGGTTGGTGCCCTCGACCACGCCGGTCCGGGTGTCCGCCCAGGAGTGCCCGTGCACGTGGAACGTGTGCATGTCGTCGCCGAGGCCGATCACGATGAACTCGACCCGCTCGCCGATCTTGGCGACGATGCAGGTCGGGCCGGGCACCGGGTTCACCGGGTCACAGGTGTCCGCCTCCGCGCTGCGCCGCAGGTTGATGGTCTGCCGGTCGCCGAAGGCGGTCACGTAGGTGCGGTCCGGCCGTACGTCGCCCTGCCGGCGAACCACGAGGCCGCCGAAGAGCCCGGAGCGCAGGCCCTGGGTGCCGTGCGGCCCGCCGACCACGTGGTCGTGGTACCACCAGTAGCCGGCGGTGCCCGGCGAGGTCGCGGTGCGCGGCTTGGCGAACCAGATGTACGTCCGCGACCCGCCCGGCGGCACGAACGAGTTGCTGTGCGTCGTGCCGTCGGACATCTGGGTGTACTTGACCCCGTGCACGTGCAGCGAGACGCCGATCGGATGCGCGGGATCGGTGCGCAACTGCTCCAGGGTCGCCGCCGGCACCTGGTTGTGCAGGGTGATCGCCAGGCACTCGCCCTCGATCATCTCCATCGTCGGCCCCGGGTAGGAGGCCGTCTGCGGAGTGAGGCCGTAGCCGAGCCGGACCTGGTTGGTCACCGGGTCCTTGGGCAGCTCGACCGCGTACAGGTTCAGCCGGCGGTCCGGCGTGACACAGCCCTCCGGGCGTTCCGCCGACCGGGCGGCGAGGGCCGCCTCGACCGCCCGCTCGGCCGGCCGGGCGGTGGTACCGCCGGCCAGGGCCAGCCCGCCCGCGCCGACGGAGGTCACCAGCATGACGGCGGCGACCAGTACGGCCCGGCCGGCGCTGGTGCCGAAGAGCCGGCCCCGCGACACCGGGCGGGGCTCGGGCCCGCCGGCGGTCGGCGAGAGTACGACCTCGCCGATGTCGTTCGTTTCCTTGTCCAACGTGCTATCCAATCGCTCGGCCAGCACCGATGGCGCTGGTGGGCGGGAACCGGACGGCGTGCGAGGCCGGCGTCACTGGGTTGTCAGCGGCAGCGGGGCGACCCTGACGTTGCGGAAACTGACGATGTCGCTGGCACCGTGGTTCTGCAGGCCGACGTAGCCGGTCGCGTTCTGGCGCCCGGCGCCGCCCGGGTCGTCCGCCCGCGGCGGGTCGAAGACCGCGCCCGGTACGTTCACGTACTCGTTGATCAGCTCGCCGTTCCGGAACACCGAGTAGTGCTGGCCGACGACCCGGATCTCGTAGTCGTTCCAGGTGCCCTTGGGGGTGACCTGCGCGCCGTCGAGGTCGACCCGGTCGAACCCGTACACGGAGCCGCTCTTGTACTGGTCGCCGTCGGTCCGGTCGAAGATCTGCAGCTCGTGGCCGTACTTGATGGCCACCCACTCGGGGCGGGACTCCTGCGGGTGCTGGTGCACCTGCGGGAAGCGGACGAAGACGCCGCTGTTGGCCCGACCGTCACCGGGGGCGTCGTCGCGCCACTGGAGCTTCAGCGAGAAGTCGCCGTAGCTGCGGACCGGGAACCAGAGCATGCCGAGCCCGTCGACGGACCGGCTGGTGATCGACCCGTCGGCGTTGCGCCGGAAGCCGCCCGCGCCGACCTGCTCCCACAGCTTGAACGAGGCGTTGGTGCGGTCGAGGATCGGCTGGTAGCCCTGCTGTGCTTCGGACCTGCCGACGCCGGACTCGCGGGCCGTGCGTACCAGGGCGTTCCTCTCCTTGAGCTGGAGCTGGCCGCGGACGTGCAGCCGCTCGGCGATCGCCGTGACGTGGTCCACGAACTCGGCGTGGGTGGGCCAGGCCCGCTCGTCCTCGATCAGGTTGTTGATCGAGCAGCGGCCCTCGACGACCCGGTTGGCGACACCGCTGTCCAGCGTGCCGGTCCAGACCGTCGGCCGGGTGTCGGTGACCAGGCAGGCGGGTGCCGGCGGTCGGCTCTCCACCACCGTGAAGGTGGTCGACGCGGTGCCGGAGACGTTGCCGGCCCGGTCGGTGGCCCGGTAGCTGACCGTGTGTGCACCCGGGGTGTTCACCGTCAGCGGGCCGGAGTAGACGACGTAGCCGCGCCCGTCGAGGGCGTACTCGACCCGGAAGACGCCGGAGCCGGTGTCGGTGGCGGTCAGCACGATGGTGGCGCTGCCGACGTACGCCCAGCTTCCGTCCTGCTGCCCGGTGATCGCGGCGGTCACCGTGGGTGCGGTGTTGTCGGCGGCCGGCGGCTGGACCACCCGGAAGGAGACCGATCCGGGGGTGGAGGTGTTGCCGGCGACGTCGGTGGCCCGGTAGCTGACGGTGTGCTCACCGGGCTGGTTGACGGTCACCGGTGCGGTGTAGGCGGCGTACGGCTGGCCGTCGAGCGAGTACTCGACCTTGTCGACGCCCGATCCGGCGTCGGTGGCGGTGACGGTGACCGTGGCCGCACCGACGTACGCCCCGGTGCCGTCCCGGTTGCCGGCGACGGCGGCGGTCGCGGTCGGCGGGGTGCTGTCGTCCGGCCGCGCGACCACCCGGAAGGTGACGGACTGCGGTGCCGAGGTGTTGCCGGCCTTGTCGGTGGCCCGGTAGCTGACCGTGTGCTCACCGGCCTGGTTGACGGTCACCGGCGCGGTGTAGGCGGCGTACTGCCCGCCGTCCAGCGAGTATTCGATCTTGTCGACGCCCGACTCGGTGTCGGTGGCGGTGACGGTCACCGTGGCCGACCCGAGGTAGCCGCCGTTGTCGTCGCGGTCGCCGGTGACCCCGCCGGTCACGGTCGGCGCCGTGGTGTCCGGGGTGGACGTGTCGGCCACCTCGAACGCGACGGACTGCGGTGCCGAGGTGTTGCCGGCCTTGTCGGTGGCCCGGTAGTTGACCGTGTGCTGGCCCGGCTGGTGCACCATCACCGGTGCGGTGTAGGTGGCGTACGCCTGGCCGTTCAGCGAGTACTCGACCTTGTCGACGCCGGACTCGGTGTCGCTGGCGGTCAACGTGACGGTGGCCATGCCGAGGTACTCGTCGTCCTCGTTCTGTTCGCCGGTGACGGCGGCGGTCACCGTCGGCGCGGTGGTGTCCGGGTTCGGCGGCGCGACCACCTGGAAGGCGGCCGACTGCACCGGTGAGGTGTTGCCGGCGACGTCGGTGGCCCGGTAGGTCACCGTGTGCTGGCCGACGGTGCTGACCGTGACCGGGGCGGTGTAGGTGGCGTACTGCCCGCCGTCCAGCGAGTACTCGACCTTGTCGACGCCGGACTCGGTGTCGGTGGCGCTCAGCGTGACGGTGGCCGTGCCGACGTACGCGTCGTTCTCGTCCTGTTCGCCGGTGACGGCGGCGGTCACCGTCGGTGCGGTGGTGTCCGGACTCGACGGCCGCACCACCTCGAAGGCGGTCGATCCCACCGGGGAGGTGTTGCCCGCCACGTCGGTGGCCCGGTACGTCACCGTGTGCTGCCCGTAGGCGCTCACCGTGACCGGGCCGGAGTAGGTGCCGTACGCCCCGCCGTCCAGCGAGTACTCGATCCGGCCGACGCCCGATCCGCTGTCGGTGGCCGACAGGGTCACCGTGGCGGAGCCGACGTAGGCGCCGTTCTCGTCCTGCTCACCGGTGACCTGCGCGGCGACCGTCGGCGGGGTGGTGTCCTCGCCGCCGCCGGTGACGACGAAGGTGCCGGTCATCATCCCGTGCCCGGGGATCGCACAGAAGTACCGGTAGGTGCCGGGCGTCAGCGTCACGTCGACGGTCCACCGGCCCTGGTTGGCATCGAACGGGTCGGCCAGGATGTTCACGTTGACGTCGTTGTTGTACTCCGGGTTACCGGTGTCGAACGTGAGGGTGTGCTGCATGCCGGTGGTGTTGCCGGTCGCGGCGCTGTTCTCGAAGATGAGCGTTGCCGGTCCCGCGACCGCCGTGGTGGGCGCGGAGGTGTAGGACTGCGTACTGTTGCCGGCCGTCCAGGTGAGCACCTGGGCCTGTAGTTGGCGGTCCGATCGGAGACCGATCGGTGCGATTGGCTCGGGGTCCACGGGGCGGGCGCCGGCCGGTACGGCGACGAGCACCGAGCCGGTGAGCAGGACGGCCAGTGCCGCGAGCATCCTCATCGGTCGGCCCGACCGGCCCGTGGCGAGCCGGGCGAGCAGCCGCGGACGCCGTGGCGGGCCGCTTCGCACAGGAAAAGCTGGCATGTCGAACACACCTTTCGCGAGTCTGGCATGAACGTCGACGACCCGTGGGGGCTCGCGTGGATCGACGGGTGACATGGCGGCAGACCGCACCCCGGTGTGATCCACGATGGTGGGTCCGGTGCTGCGGCTGGCGGCCTGTCAGGGCTGGCGTGTGGGGGTGTCGGATCGGGGGTAGGTGGACGCGGACGAGGTCGGACCCGCACCGGAGGGGCCGCCGGTCGCCTCGCCCGGGGGTTGGCCGGGACCGACGTCGGTACGGGCCTGGCGCGGGCTGGCCCCGCCAGGACGGTCTGCGGGCACGCCGACCTGGGGAGACGGGCCTCCCCGGCCGAGCCGTGGCTCTCAGACGATTGAGCTAACCGCGCCGCCGGTTACCTCGATGAAACATGTTGATGTTGTCCGACACTAACCGTCTTGGCGTCAACATGTCTAGATCTTTCGAAGAGATAGGACGCACTTTCGTTCGTTGTGACAAAAGCGATTGGATGAGCGTGCGGGTCGCCTCTTCCGTCCTGATGAAGGATGTCGATGTAATGCCTGGTTCATCCGCACTTGCTCACGAGATCCCCGACGATACCGGCCGAATGCGACAGTTATCTGTCCAGTCCGGATTCACGGCTTAGGGGTGGGTCCGCAGTGATGGTCAGAGCGAGCGGCAGACGCCGACGGCGGCACCGACCGCTGCGCGGGCTGTCCTGCCGACCGGACAGACCACTGCCACCGACTGGGACACCCCGGCGGACTGGGCGCTGCCTGTCGGCCGGACACCTCGGCGCGGGTCGCCGCCTTCGGTGGAGATCCCGCCGGAGCTGTCCGCCCGGTCGGACCGCGACGGGTCGGTCCCACCCGTGCTGTCGCAACTGCGCCAGTTGTCCACCGGTACGAGACTGATGACCGGTTCAGGTCGCGGAGGCGAACCCGTGGTGGTCGCCCCGGGGGTGCTTTCGTCGGTGCCGCGTCCCGGAAGCTCGGAGGAACGATGATCAATCTACAGGTACGCGGAGAGACCGGGGAGATCCTGGTGCACGGGTCCAGCCAACTGGCCTGGACGTCGACGGTCGGTCGGATAGACGAGGAGCGGTTCCCGTTCCTGGGGAGCCTGTTGCCCTACGCGGACACCATGTTCAACTCGCGGCAGACGCCGAGGCTCCGGCGCGAACTCGCCGCCCACGAGGTCCGGGAGATCCTCGGGGCGGATGCCGTGGCGGAGATCGAGGCGCTCTGTGCGCAGGTCGAGAATGGACAGCACCTGTATCTGTGTTCGTGGGCGACTGACCCGGCCCCGGGCCGCCGCCTCCGGCCGCCGACGACCGCTGCCCGCCGCATCTCGCCGTGCCGACTCGTCCGGCAGGACCGGTGCGGGAGGACCCGGGACGGGCCTCTATCCCGGGACCGGCGGGGTGGGGGCCAACCGTGCGACGGCGCCGACCACCAGGTCCCAGAACGGTTCGGCGTCCAGCCGCATCGCCACGTTGGCGTTGTCCGGTGCGGCGGTGCGGTGGTGCAGGTCGACCACTGTCGCGCCCCGGGTGTGCGTACCGGCCAGTTCCACCGCGACCGGTGCCGGCACACAGGCGACGATCGACGGGTCGATCACCCGGGCGACCGCGATCGGGTCGTGCAGCGGCGGGTCGGCCAGCCCGAACACGGTCTCGTACGTCGTCGCGAAGAACGTCATGAGGTCGACGCAGAACCGGGCGAGGTCGGTGTCGAGCCGCTGGAACCGCGCGATGACGTCCCGCGTCGCCAGCGCCTGGTGCGTGATGTTCAGCCCGCACATCGTCACCGGCAGACCGGAGCGCAGCACGATATCGGCGGCCTCCGGATCCACCGCCACGTTGAACTCACCGTACGGCGTGACGTTGCCGCGCCCCGTCGAGCCGCCCATGAAGACGATCTCGCGGATCCTCGGCGCCACCTCCGGGTGGTCCCGCAGCAGCGTCGCGATGTTGGTGAGCGGTCCGGTGGGTACCAGCGTGACGGGTTCCGGATGGTCGAGCAGGATCCGGCGGATCAGCGCGACGGCGTGCTCGTCGACGACGGGGACCGTCGGCTCGCCCAGGGTCGGGCCGTCGAGTCCGCTCGCCCCGTGGATCTCCGGCGCCACCCGCAGTTCGCCGACGAGCGGCGCGGCGCAGCCGGCGGCGACCGGCACGTCGGTGATGCCGGCGATGGTGCAGATCCGCCGTGCGTTCACCGTGGTCTTGTCCAGGGTCTGGTTGCCGGCGACGGTGGTGATGGCGAGCAGCTCGATCCGGGGGTCGGCCGCCGCCAGCAGCAGGGCCAGCGCGTCGTCGTGTCCCGGGTCGCAGTCGAGGATCATCGGCGTAGCCAAGGAACACCACCCTTCTCCGAGGTCCGCGACAGCGGTCGTCCCACGGTACGGCAGCAGTCGTCACAGGCCGGCCGGACCGGTCAGGAATCGAGAAGCACCGGCGTCCGTGCCGCACCTAGCGTGGCTTGCATGGACATCACCATCCACGCCAGCTTCCTGCCGCACGTCGACCCGGACGCCTCCCTGGCCTTCTACCGCGACACCCTCGGCTTCGAGGTCCGCGACGACGTCGGCTACGACGGGATGCGGTGGATCAGGGTCGGTCCGGCCGACCAGCCCGGTACGTCCCTGGTGCTGGAGCCGCCGGCCGCCGACCCCGGCATCACCGCCGACGAGCGCCGCACCATCACCGAGATGATGGCCAAGGGCACTTACGCCGGCATCACCCTGGCCACCGCCGACCTGGACGGCACCTTCGAGCGGTTGCAGGCCGACGGCAGCGGCGCCGAGGTCGTCCAGGAGCCGACCGAGCAGCCGTACGGGGTACGCGACTGCGCGGTCCGCGACCCGGCCGGCAACCTGATCCGGATCCAGGAACTGCGCTGAGCCGCACCGCGACTACCGAGCGCTGTCGACGTCGAGGCCGTCCAGGTGCGGCGGGGACAGCCGCCGGACCACCTCGGTCGATGTCGGCCGATCCCCGACCTCGGCACAATTCCGAAGCGAGGCGCCGGAGGTTTTCGTCCCACGGCATCCGGCGCCGAATGCCTTGATTCCACGGCTACCACCCGCGCGGATTACCGGACGCCGTGGCAGCCGGTCCGGGCAGCGGTTACGAGATCGGTGCGGTGCGGTCTGGAGCCGCCGTGGGGTGGCGTGTAACCTCCTCCCTCGGCGATGGTGGCATTCCGGATCCCAGACAGCCCGGCCCCGGATTCCGCCGCCGACCGCGGTAGTTCCGAACGAGAACATCACGACTGAGACCGTGCGGCGCCGCTCCGAGGCGTTATGCCGCCCGTGCACCGGAACGAACAGCGCCACCGGTCAGACAGGTCCACAATGGAGTGGCTTGCCGACGTCGCCGGATTGGCGTGGGCGGCATCGACTCCAGGGACGCGACGATCGGCTGTTTCGGTATCTGGACGGGACGGCTAGTGCGAGACCGGACAGATTGGTAGGGTTGCGCACACATCGGCAACGGCCTCCTGTGCCTTGCCGCTGAATTCTTCCGGGCTGCCCACGATTGGATCGAAGTTGGCGGACAAGCAAGCCGACGGCGCGAGCAGGCAACCTGATTCGGAAGCGCAGCGTCAGTCGACGACGAGTCGGCGGCGTGGTCGGCAGCAGTCGATCAGACGACGCGTGATGAGGCTGGTGCTCATTCCCAGTGTCGTCGCCCTCGTCATCTGGCTCGTCGCCTCGGGATACCTTGTTTTTCAGGGTTTCTACAACCGCGCGGTCGCCAACAGCGTCCGTGACGTGTCGATCCCGGCGGTTCCGGCGCTGGCGTCGCTCCAGCACGAGCGCCGGCTGAGCGTGGCCTACCTCGCCGAGTCGTCGAGGGACCTGAAGGCGCTGGCCGACCAGCGCAAGGAGACCGACGAGCGGCTGATCGCGCTGCGTAGCGCCGCGAACGCGGCACTGTCCAACGCGCCGCAGTCCATCACCACCCGCTGGCAGGCGTTGACGGACCAGTTGGACGAGCTGCCGAACCTGCGTCCGACGATCGACTCCAGGGCGGCCAGCGGCTCCCGGGTCTACGACTTCTACAACGGTCTCCTGTCGGCCGCGACCATCCTCTTCGACACCCAGTCCCGGGTGGTGCCCGACGTCGAGGCGAGCCTGGGTGGCATCGCGGCGACGGAGGCGTTCCGGGTCAGCGACCAGATGTCCCGGGCCGGCTCGACGATCGACAGTGCGTTCAGCTCCCGCTCGCTCAACGAGCAGGAACACCTGGAGTTCACCGCCCTGGTCGGCGCCTACCGTGCCGCGCTCACCAACGTCGCGCCGCACCTGGAACCGGCCGCGCGGGCACGCTACGAGAGCATCACCGCCGGTGCGCCGTGGAAACAGCTCGTCGCCGCGGAGAACGCCCTGATCGGGGCCGGCGCCTGGGACGACGGCGTACCCCGGGGAATTCCGGTCAACCGGACCCGCTGGGAGACCATCACCCGGCAGGTCTCCGACGAGCTGATCAGCCTGGCCGTGCTACAGGCCGACGGGGTCTCGGCAAAGGCGCTGCACACCGGTAACAACCAACTTCTGACCGCGTCGCTCGGTAGTCTCCTCGCACTGTCGATCGCGGTCGCCGCGATCCTGTGGGCGCTCCGCCAGTCACGCATCCTGGTGGACCAGGCCCTCTCCGTCCGGCTGGCCCGACTCGGCCAGGACGCCGCCGCGATCGTGGACGAGCGTCTTCCGGCCATGATGGCGCGGCTGCGGCGCCGGGAGAAGGTCGACCTCGCGGTCGAACTGCCCGGCCGGGACTACGGCAGTGACGAGATCGGCCAGGTCGCGGAGGTCATCAACCGGTCCCTGAAGGCGGCGGCGGCAGCCGCGGTCGACGAGGCGAAGACCCGGGCCGCCGGTATCGCCATGCTGATGGGCGTGGCCCGTCGTCCGCAGCGTCCACTCCAGCGCGGCCTGAAGGTGATCGAGGAACTGCAGGACCGGGTCGGCGACGAGAAGCTGCTGACCGAACTCTTCGACATCAACCACCAGCTCACCCAGACCCGACGGTTCCTGGAAAACCTGGTCATCCTCGCCGGTGGCCAGATCGGCCGCCGGTTCCAGAACCCCGTTCCGGTACGCCGGGTGCTGCTGGCCGCGTTCGCGGAGGCCCAGCAGTACCAACGGATCACCCTGCGTGGTGCGCCCGACGTGGCGCTGGCCGGCCGCGCCGTCGCCGGCACCATCCACCTGCTGGCCGAGCTGCTGGACAACGCGCTGGCGTTCTCCCCGCCGAAGACGACGGTCTGGGTGACCTGCAACGAGGTCAAGCACGGCGTCGCGATCGAGATCGAGGACGGCGGCGTCGGGATGAACTCCGAGGCGCTACAGACCGCCAACGAACTGCTGGCGACGGCACCCACCCCGGACGTGGCGGCGCTGAAGGACGGCGCGCAGGTGGGTCTGCACGTCGTCGCCGAGCTCGCCAAGCGCGACGGCATCCAGGTGAGTCTCCGTACCTCCGCCTACGGCGGGCTGCTCGCCATCGTGCTGCTGCCCGACCGGCTGATCACCCCCGAGGCCGCCGGTTCCGGCTCGGACCGGACCGATCCCGAGCTTCTCCACCTGCCGGCGATGGCCGGTGCGGTGCCGGGCCGGGCCGGCACCGGTCACCGGATTCCACGCCCCGCGGGCGGCGGTCATGGCGGCGGAGTCGGTACGGTCACGAACGGGGCGGCCCAGGTACGCCGCGACCCTCGGACGGCCGAGAGCCGACGACCCGATCGGGCGGGCGAGATGAAGCGAGAGCGTCAGGTCAACGGCAGCGCCGGCACAACACCGGAAGCCTCCGCTCCCCGTGCGGCCGACGCCGGGGTGGCTCCGCCGCGACCCTCCCGCCCACCGCTGCCGAACCGGCAACCGCAGCAGCACATCGCGCCCGAACTGCGGGACGACACCCCTGCTACGGGCACCGCCACACCGGCGGCCGGCACGGCGAGGACACCCGAGGAGGCCCGGGACCGGTTCACGCGGTACCAGCGGGCGTGGGCCGCCGGTAAGACAGATGGCAACGAGGAAGCGTCAACCAGCGACAACCAAGGCGGAAAAGCGTGACCAACTCGACCTCCGGGAATGACCTCACCTGGATGCTGGACGAGCTAGTAGAGGTTCCCGACGTTGTCTACGCCGTCGTCCTGTCGACCGACGGGCTGATCGTCCAGAAATCCACCTCGCTGGCGCAGGACGCGGCGGAGCTGCTGGCCGCCGGTGCCTCGTCGCTGCACAGCGTGGCCGCCGGGATGGGCCGGCGGTTCGAGAGCGGGCAGGTGCTGCAGGTCATCATCGAGTACGACGGCCGGACCCTGTTCGTCGCCGCAGCCGGCCAGAACGCGCGGCTGGCCGTACTCTGTGAACAGACCGTCGACATGGGAACGGTCGCGTACGAGATGAGCCGGCTGGTAACCCGGATCGGTGAGCACCTCGGCGCCGAGGTACGCCGAACCGCGACGGCCGCCAATGGTCAGCAGGGCAGGGGTTATGGCGTATGACGTGTGGGACGGTGACGACGAGGCGCAGGCCGGGCGGTTAGTGCCGCTGTACATCCTCGTCAACGGGCGGACGAGCCCGCGCAACACGAACCTCGACCTGGCCACCCAGGTCATCGCACTGCCGGTCGACCCGAGCCGACTGGAGCTGGAGTACCGGGAGATAATCGACCGCTGCGCCCGCTGGATATCGATCGCCGAGATCGGGGCCTATCTGCACCGACCGCTCACCATTACGAAGGTGATGGTGGACGTGCTGCTCGAACAGGGCTACGTGCGCGTCGGCGCGCCGGCACAGCAGAAGATCGCGGATCGGCGCATTTTGGAAACGGTTCTCGCTGGCCTCGAGAGGCTTTAGGCAAAGGGACTGCAACGTGGATCGCAAGTCGGTCAAGGTCGTCGTGGCGGGCGGCTTCGGTACGGGCAAGACCACCCTGGTCGGCGCCGTAAGCGAGATTCCGCCGCTGACCACCGAGGAGGTGTTGACCCAGGCCAGCGTCGGCGTGGACGACGTCACGGGGGTGGAGGGCAAGACGCGGACGACCGTCGCGCTCGACTTCGGACGGATCACCATCACCTCCGACGTGGTGCTCTACCTGTTCGGCACACCCGGGCAGGACCGGTTCTGGTTCATCTGGGACGAGCTGGCCCAGGGCGCGGTCGGCGCGGTAGTCCTGATCGACACCCGGCGGCTGGACACGAGTTTCCCGGCCGTCGACTACTTCGAGCGGCGGGGGATTCCGTTCGTCGCCGCCGTCAACCGGTTCTTCGGCGAGTGCCTCTACACCGAGGCGGAGATCCGGGCCGCGTTGAAGCTCGACGACGAGGTGCCGCTGCTCTGGTGCGATGCCCGGGACCGGGAGTCCAGCAAGAAGGCGCTGATCGGACTGGTCCGGCACGCGCTCGCCCGGATGCCGGTGTCCAACTGATTCGACCGGCTCGACCTGCCTGGGCGGTGCGCCGGATCGGCCGCCCGGGCCGGTGGACCGGGGGTGCGGCGTCGGTGCGGTGGTCGTACCTCAGTCACCCAGCCGTTCGCGCCAGTTCTCGAAGGCGCTGACCAGGTCGGCGGGCGCGCTCGCCTGGCGCAGCCGCCGTACCTGGTCTTCGGCGTAGCGCCGATACAGCGCAGTGAGGCCGGCTTCCAGCAGCGGTGCTGCGGCCGACGGATCCAGCGGCGCCCCCGACCGTACCTCGGCGGCCAGCCGGACCAGGGGCGTTGCGACGGCCCCGGGCTGGACCAGATACCACCTGATGGCCTCGTCGTTGACGGCGGCCCGGCCCATCGTGACGGCGTTGCTGTAGAAGAACCGGACCGGGAAGAGTACGGCCTTCGTGAACCACACCGGATCCTCTAGCAGGCGCCGGGGTCGGGCCAGCTCGGCGAGCACCTCGTCGGTCGCCAGCACCTGGACGGCGAACCGGGCACTGTCGACCAGCAGCTCGTCGGTGCCGGGAACGGCGACCTGCCGGGCCACGTCGGAGCCGAGCAGGAGCAGACCCTGCTCGGCCAGGTCGAGCCGGTCGATGGCGGGAAACCGCCCGTCGTCGTGACCTCGGCGCAGCGCGTCGAGCGAGCCCCAGAACACGGAGAGCTTGCGGTGCGGTTCGCCGCGCTCGCGCAGGGCCTGGAACGTCTCGGCGATCCGGTCGGCGTCGCCGCTGCGGGTGTCGGTCAGGATCACCGCCAGGTCGATGTCGCTGACCGCCGGGGCGTAGCCGCCGTGCGCGAGGCTGCCCAGCGCGTACCCGGCGACGAAGCGGTCGGCGAAGACCGTCCGGTGGGCGTGGGCGGCCTCCAGGGCGACCGCCCGCGCCGTGGTCGCCGGATCCGGCCCGATGACAGTGCTCACGCGGCCGTGTCGCGTACGGCACACTCGGCGATGCGGTCGGAGACGACGGTGATGACCTGCCAGGCGCGATCGAGCACGGTCACGATGTCGTCCACGTTCCAGTCGCTGCGCTGCCGCAGGATCTCGTAGCCCATCTCCAGGTGCTCGACGTCGGCCTCGTCGTGCAGCGAGAAGTACGGATCGTTGGGGAAGGCGCGGACACCGGCCTTGCTCAGCGACAGGCTGCCGGCCTCCAGGGCCAGGTGTGCCAGGATCGCCCGCTGCACCCCGGGCAGCGTGGCGAACTGGTCGACGAACCACGACGCGCCCGCCTCGATGACCGGGTCCCAGACCACCCGCTGGTCCTCCGCCCGGGTGCGGGCGAGGATCTCGTCGTGGCCGATCTCCTCCCGCTGGTGTTCGAGGGCGATCGTCCGCAGGGCGAAGTCACTCTCGTAGGTGACCCGGGCGCTGATCATCCGCTGGAAGGCGTTCGACCACGGCTGTAGGTAGGTGAGGACGGCCTTCTTGGTGGCGTCCGGGGTCGCCTCGTCCGCGAGCAGCCGGATGAGTCGGGACGACTCGTACTCCTCCTGCCGCCCGGTGTTGAAGTCGGCGACGCGCTGTAGGTCCGGCTGGCTCATCGGGGTGATCCTCTCCATCGGGTACGCCGGGTCGACGGGTGCGACCGGCGGCGCCGCGGGCTGGTGGTAGACGGGGAACCGGAAGTAGGTGGTGATGTCACCGGGGCGTCGTGCGGCCCGGTAGCTGACCAGTTCCAGGAGGCCCTGACTCTCGGCCAGGCTGGTCGGTGCCAGCGCGGCGGCGACGGCGTGCAACGGCCCGGGGTCCACCCCGGCACGGCGCAGCAGGTCGGCGGCGCGGTCGACCGCCTCCTGGTCGGAGGAGGTCAGGCTCGGCATCCGCAGGTACGTCGTGGACTCGGCGGCCCGGCCCAGGCCGGACCGGAACGCCAGGCAGGTCAACGCCTCCTGGCCCCCGTCGACCGGCGCACCGGTCAGCGTCTGGTACGCGGCCAGCGCCTCGTCGGTGTTGTGCGCCAACGCCACCGACGCCATCCGGTCCAGTTCGCGGATTCCGGCGCCGTGGTTGCGGTAGTAGACCTTCGCCCGGGACTCCGCGGTGTCGGTCAGGTCGAGGCCGAGGAACTCGATCTCACGCCGGCCGCCCTGGTCGTCCCCGTCCACCCGGCGGCGGGTGTCGTCCCACGCCTCGGCCATGCCCAGCCGCTCCATCGCCTGGCCCAGTGCGGCGGAGCGCTGCTCGGCCGGCCATGCGTACAGCCCGAAGTATGCCTTGTAGGCCGCCGGCCCGGGCGGGCGCCACGCCATCGAATACCACAGGGGTGCCGCCGCGAAGACCTCGCTGACCTGCTCGAAGCGGCGGGAGGTCGCGGCCAGGGCGGGCCGGACGCTGTCCGCATCCGACAGGCAGTCGAACAGTATTCGCAGCTCGGGGCGTCCGCCCGACCAGTTCAGCGACATCTCCGCCGGGAACCCGTCCGCCGCGACGAACGAGGGTTGGCGCGGCTCGTCCCCGATCCGTTCGTCGGCCCACGCCGGAAGCAGCTCGCGCAGCTCCCGAACGGTCCGCGTGGCCTGTCCGGCGGGCACGCCGAGCGCGTCGCACGCGCTGCCCCACAATCCACAGAGGAACTCGGCAAACCGCAGATCCCGCACGTGAGAGCCGCCAAACCAAGGGTTGCTCACCGTCCGGCCCAGGCTATGGTCCGAGCTCATGCGGCATAGAGTGACCCATTAGACCCGGGGTGTCAATGCGAGTGAACACGCTTTCACATGCGCGAACCAAGGGCTTCCGTCGGTGCGACCCGAGGGTGGGTGTCGCCGGTTATCGCGCAGCGTGACATTGACCCACTTCGATTATTGGCGGCGTGCCGAGGATCCATTCTGTGAGGTGCGGAAATGTCGCGTCGGCTTGCTGGCCGCATCGGTCGCTCCGGATTGAGTTGATCACCCAGAGCGAACAAGATCCCCGGGGTGCTGCCGCGCCGGGCGGCGGCTGGTGCCGGTCGACGGCCCGGGTGGCGGGCTGACGTGGCTCAGAGCACCTGCCACCACCGCAGCGTGGCTGGGCTTCCGAGGTGCTGCTACCGCCGACGCCCCGCCGTACCCGGGGGCCGCTCGCAGTCGTGCGGCGGTCGGGATCGCGCCGAGCGGCCACCGGCCGGCGGCCACCCGCGTCCACGTCGACGGCCGCTGCGGAAGTGCTCGCCAGAAGGCGCATGATGACGGTGTCGGCGCCCTTCTGTCGAGTGAGATCATTGTCACAAAAGCCTATCCTGCTACTCGGACAGTGACGTCGACAGATTCGTTGGGTAATGGCTCCGACGCTGCGATTCCATTGAAGTGCATGAACTCTTTTTCCTGTGACTGCCGAACGTGTCCGTCAAACGGAATTGCTCACGGAGCGCAAACTGCGGAGGACCGACCCGCATCCTTTCCGTCGTCCCGACATCCGGGCGACGCGTGGCGGCCGGCGGCGATCGCGGGTAGGTCGAGCCGCGTCAGAGCCGTAGCTGCTGGGTGATGGTCCGGTCGGTGATCTGGGTGTCCTTCGCCAGCATGAGTGCCTTGCTGAGGATGACCGCGAGCACCCGGTCCCCCTCGAACGGCAGGAACAGGTCGCCGGTCGGGGAGCCGACCGACTGCTTCGGCACGATGCACAGGTATTGGTCGTTCGGGCTCATCAGGATGTTGCCCGAACCAAGGTGGATCTTGTAGGTGCGCAGGTCACCCCGGACCACGAGGAAACGACCCTCCACCTTCGCCCGATCGGCGATCGCCAACCGGGGAACCAGGCGTTCGAGCATCTCCCGGCGGGTCTGCGCGGTGCCGCTCAGCTCGCCGAAGCTGTAGGATGCCCAGTATTCCCGGAATCTGCCGTCCGGACCGCCGTCCTGCCAGGTCGGGTCGTTGCCGACGCTGGCGACGCCGACGAACAGGTCCACGTCGCGGAGGATCTCGCTGAGCACCAGCGGCGGGATCTCGGCCAGCGGTAGCGGGTCGGTCGGCTGCTCGTCCTGGTGCACCCACTGCTCGTAGCCGCCGCCACCGGCGTGCGCGTGGTGCTCCGGCGCGCTGGCCGGATAGAACCGGACCTGGTCGGTGGCGATCCGCAGGTACGCCCCCGACTCGGTCGCGTCGGCCGCCCAGTCCTCGCCGGCGCCCTCGATCCAGAACTCGGCACGCAGCCCCCACCGCGGCAGGTCACGGGTGGCCGGCGGGTACGTGTCGTCGACCATCAGCCGCAGCCTGTTGCGCCACCCCCGGGCTGCGGCCAGGGCGTGGAACTGGTGCTGGCGCAGGACGTGCGCGGCGTACCGGTTGGAGTAGACCCGGGTGTTCTCCTCGGCGGCGGTCAGCAGGTAGACCTCGCGGTGGGCCTGCTTGAACGGCTGGGTCACCTGCCTGGCCTCCAACCAGGTACGCCAGGCGAGGACCTCGGCCACCTCGCGGCCGATCGGGTGCCACAGCCGTACGGTGCCGCCGGCCGTGACCTCGTCGCCCCCGGCGGTACGCAGCACCCCGTCGTCGTACGCGCAGGACACGTCGTCGACCAGCCAGATCAGCCGGCGGGCCAGCGTACCGACCAGCGGATGGTCGAGGTAGCGGGCCCGCCAGGCGTCGAACGGCCAGACCCGTTCGGCGAGGAACTGCCGGTCGAGGCGTTCCACCTGGGCCGACAGCATCTTTTCGAGATCCTTGACGGCGGCTCTGAACTCGGCGAGCTCCTCGGGATGCCCGGACCGGACCGAGGCGGGCACCGACTTGACGACCTTTCCGGCGCTGTTGCGCCAGGTGACCACCACCGTGCCGGAGGTGGCGTCCACCGTCGCCGAGACGTCGCCGAAGTGTTCGACCCGGCGGCCCACCTCGGTCAGCCCGTACGCCGGGACGGCAAGCTCCTCGACCTCGTCCCGGCTCAGGTCCAGTGCCGCTGCCCGGGCGTCGAGGGCCGCGTTCAACTCCTTCAGCGTGCCCTTGAAGGTGACCCGCGTGGCGAGCCGGGCGATCTGGGCGAGCGCGTCCTCGGACGGTACGCGCGAGAGCGCGTACACGGCGGCATTGGCGATCTTGGGGTTGCGCGGCCCGACCCCGGCGACCTTGCGCAGTGCGGTCTCGACGAGTGCGCCGAGCACCCGGGAGGTCTCCGGATGGTCCGGCAGGAACGACACCAACCAGACGAGCCCGCGCAGCGCTGTCGCGTTGTACTGGTCGAAGGTCTCGTTGACGTCGTGTTCCCACTGGGTGCGGTTGAGCCGGATCGTGCGTGGTCGGCCGACCAGCGTGAGCCAGCTCCGCAGCCGGTCACCGGGCTCGGTCAGCCCGTCGAGCAGCTCCCGACCGGCCGTCTCCCACTTCTGCGCCGGCCTGGCGCTGGTCGCGGTCGCCGCGTGCCGGAACAGCGCGTGCCACCGGGCGGCCTCGGCCGGGTCGAGCGAGCCGACGTCGGCCAGGGCCCGGTCGGCCCACATCTCGCCCGGGTTCAGCGCCGGTGCGTCGAGCTTCGCCAGGAACGGCTTGAGCGCCCCGGGCGATCCCCAGTACCCGTGCGCGACGGTGCGCCGCATCATGGCGACGACCTCCAGCGGGACCGGCCGGCCGGCCGCCAGCAGCAGCTCGGCCATGTGCCGCTGCTCGTCGCCGCCGAAGTAGGCGGTGTGCCGGGCGGCGAAGGCCAGCGCGACCGCCGCCGCGTCCGGGGTAGGGCTCGTGCTGTACGGCTGCACAAGAGCTTCCAACAGCTCGTTGACGACCCGGCGCTGCTCGTTGTCGGTGACCAGGCAGCAGCGTTCCAGCACCGCCATCAGCAACTCGGCCCCGCGCCCGGCCGCGACGAGCCCGAGCGCGTTGGTCACCGTGCGGCCGCCCCGGCGCCCGTGCTCGTTGCCGGCGGCGGCGTACGCCACCACCTCGTCCGCGAGCCCCTCGATGTCACCGTGGCGGGCCAGCTCCGCCATCCGCTCGGTGCGCTCGCCCAGCGGCGTCGACGTCGACATCAGCCACCCACCAGCGGTACGAGCTTGAGGAAGGTGATCCGGGTGCCCCGGCTCAGCTCCACGACCTCGTCCAACTCCTCGACCTGCCGGTCGTCGACGAGGACCACGTAACCGTTGCGGGAGAAGGCGTCCAGCGCGCTGGCGGCCTGCTGCTCCGGGTCGACCCGGCGCGGTTGCCTGAGCTTGAAGCCGTTGAGCGTCCGCTCGGTGTCGGTCGGCTGCACCAGTCCACGGAAGACGTCGCCGTCCTTCGCGTTGTGCTCGGCGACCTCCTGGAAGACGCGGCGGCGGATCACCTCCCGCAGCGGCAGGCGCTCCTCGAAGATCTCCAGATGCCACTCGGCACTACGCTCGCCTGCCGTCGTCTCGTCGACGAAACTCACCATCGCCATGGCGCCGGAGTCTAGGACCGCCCGCCGACAAGATGTCCGCCGAGGAATCCGTCTTCCCCGCCGACGGGGTGGCCACGCCGACCGTCACCGGCACAAGCTCGCAGACGGGCCGCCCCGGGCACCGCTGCGACCGGCAGGGCGATACCGCTACGCCCGGCCGCCGGACATCGCTGCGACCGGCGGGGCTAGACCTTCATGATCCGCGAGACAGAACCTGGTGCCGCTACGGGTGGCTGGTCGCCGGGTCGGCGAGCCGGGGGCCGACGTCCGGGAACGAGCCGTCGCCGAACAGGACCCGCGCCGCCAGTACCCGACCGGCGCCGTGGCGCAGCGCGGCCACCGCCGCCTCCGCCGCGACGGGGTACCGGATGCCGGCGAACATCCGGCGCAGCAGCAGCCGGCCCCGGAACCGGCTCCGCAACGCGTCCCCGTCGTAGCGGCGCAGCACCCGTTCGTCGCCGGTACGCAGGTAATCGGTGGCCACCGCCGCAGCCAGTTCGGACATCCGCAGGCAGGGGTCCAACCCGCCGGCGGTCAGCGGCGACACCGCGCCCGCCGCGTCGCCGACGAGCAGTCCGGCCGGACAGGCCAGCCGCCGCAGCACGCCGCCGACCGGGATCGGACCGCCCCGGCGCTCGACCGGACCGGTCGGCGGGGTGCGGCCGGGCGCGTCGGCGGCGAAGGTGTCCAGCAGGTGGCGGACGCCCCGGCGCATCGCCTCCGGATATCCGGCGACGCCGACGTGCGCGTGCCGGCCGTCGTCGATGACCCAGCCCAGATATCCGGGGGCGACCCGGGGATCCAGCACACAGTGGAACGCCGGGGCGGCGTGGCCCGGGGCGATCGGGTGCACGAGTTCGGCCCCGACGAGGAACCGCCGGTTGACGTCGAGTCCGAGGTCGCGGGCCACCCGCGAGCGGGCGCCGTCCGCGCCGACGACGAACCGGGCCCGCACCGGTTCCGCGCCCGCGAACCGGACCACCCCGGCCGAGGCGCCGAGGTACCGCACGCCCAGCCGGACCCGGGCGCCCGCCGACTCCGCCGCCCGGTGTGCGTGCGCGTAGACGGCCGCCATGTCGGCCACCCGGTATTCGTCCCGGTCGCTGTGCAGCCGGACCGGTGCCCGCCGCGACGGCGGATACAGCAGCACGTCCCGGACACCTGGGCCGAGCAGGTGGTCCGGCAGGTCGAAGTCGTCGAGGGTACGGCGTACGAAGATCCCGGTCGTGCGGATGCCCGTCGCCAGCGACCTGCGCCGGTCGACCACCAGCACGTCCAGTTCCCGTTGCGCGAGCAGGCGGGCCGTGTGCAGCCCGGCCAGGCCGGCACCGACGACGAGTACGTCCACTGTCTGCATACCCTGCGACGGTAGGGGCGTGGTCCGGTGCGGGCGAGCGTCTGCACGCTACCCGCCCGGTACCTCCACACCGTCGCCACACTCGTCGTCGGCCCGTACGTCGACCCGCCCGGCGCCGGCATGTGCTGGACAAGCTGCCGTCCCTGGGCGCGGCCCGGACTACGCCCCGACGTACCTCGCGAGGTGTTCGCCGGTGAGTGTCGAGCGGGCGGCGACCAGGTCCGCCGGAGTGCCCTCGAAGACCAGCCGTCCGCCGTCGTGCCCCGCACCTGGCCCGAGATCGATGATCCAGTCGGCCCGGGCCATCACCGCCAGGTGGTGCTCGATCACGATCACCGACTTGCCGGCGTCGACGAGCCGGTCGAGCAGTCCGAGCAACTGCTCGACGTCGGCGAGGTGCAGGCCGGTGGTCGGTTCGTCGAGTACGTAGACGCCGCCCTTCTCCGCCATGTGGATCGCCAGCTTGAGCCGCTGCCGTTCGCCGCCGGAGAGCGTGGTGAGCGGTTGGCCCAGGGTGAGGTAGCCGAGTCCGACGTCGGCCATCCGGAGCAGCACGGCGTGCGCGGCGGCCGACCTGGCCGTCCCGGCGGCGAAGAACTCCTCGGCCTCGGTGACCGACATCGCCAGCACCTCGCTGATGTCCCGACCGCCGAGCTTGTAGTCGAGGACGGCCGCCTGGAACCGCTTGCCCTCGCACTCCTCGCACACCGTCGAGACGCCGGCCATCATCGCCAGGTCGGTGTAGATGACGCCGGCACCGTTGCAGTTCGGGCACGCCCCCGCCGAGTTCGCACTGAACAGGCCCGGTTTGACGCCGTTGGCCTTGGCGAAGGCCGTCCGGATCGGGTCCAGCAGGCCGGTGTACGTCGCCGGGTTGCTGCGGCGTGACCCGCGGATCGCGGTCTGGTCCACCGAGACGACCCCGGCGCCCTTGGGGATCGAGCCGTGGATGAGCGAACTCTTCCCCGACCCGGCGACCCCGGTCACCACGCAGAGCACGCCGAGCGGCACGTCGACGCTGACGTCCCGGAGGTTGTGCCGGGTGGCGTTCCGGATCGGGAGCGTGCCGGTCGAGGCCCGGGTCCGCGTCTTCAGGGTGGCCCGGTAGTCGAGGTGTCGACCGGTGAGCGTGTCGCTGGCGCGCAGCCCGTCGACGGTGCCCTCGAAGCACACCGTGCCGCCGGCACCGCCCGCGCCCGGCCCGAGGTCGACCACGTGGTCGGCGATCGCGATCGTCTCCGGCTTGTGCTCGACGACCAGCACCGTGTTGCCCTTGTCGCGCAACCGCACCAGCAGGCCGTTCATCCGCTGGATGTCGTGCGGGTGCAGACCCACCGTCGGCTCGTCGAAGATGTACGACACGTCGGTGAGGCTGGACCCGAGGTGCCGGATCATCTTCGTACGCTGCGCCTCGCCACCGGAGAGCGTGCCGGACGGCCGGTCGAGGCTGAGGTAGCCCAGCCCGATCTCGACGAACGAGTCGAGGGTCTGCCGCAGGGTCGCCAGCAGCGGTGCGACCGAGGGGTCCTTGAGCTCGCGTACCCAGTCGGCAAGGTCGCTGATCTGCATCGCGCAGGCGTCGGCGATGTTGACGCCGTCGATCCGCGAAGCCAGCGCGGCCTTGTTGAGCCGGGTGCCGCCGCACTCGGGGCATTCCGTGAAGGTGACCGCGCGCTCGACGAAGGCCCGGATGTGCGGTTGCAGCGCCTCCTTGTCCTTCTGCAGGAACGCCTTCTGGACCCGGGGGACGAGCCCCTCGTAGGTCATGTTGATACTGTCGATCTTGACCTTGACCTGCTCCTTGTAGAGGAAGTCGTGCAGTTCCTGGTCGGTGTAGTCACGGATCGGCTTGTCGGCGTCGACGAAGCCGGACGCCGCGAAGATCCGTACCAGCCAGCCGTCGACGCTGTAGCCCGGGATGGTGATCGCGCCCTCCGCGAGCGACTTGTCCCGGTCGAACAGTTCGTCGAGGTCGATGTCGGTCGCAGTACCCATTCCCTCGCAACTCGGGCAGGCCCCGGCGGGTACGTTGAAGCTGTAGTGGAACGACGGCCCCGCGCTCGGCACGCCCAGCCGGCTGAACACGATCCGCAGCATCGCGTTGGCGTCGGTGGCGGTGCCGACCGTGGAGCGGGAGTTCGCGCCCATCCGCTCCTGGTCGACGATGATCGCCGTGGTGAGCCCTTCGAGCAGGTCGACGTCGGGCCGGGACTGGCTCGGCATGAATCCCTGCACGAAGGCGCTGTAGGTCTCGTTGATCAGCCGCTGTGACTCGGCGGCGATCGTGCCGAACACCAGAGAGCTCTTGCCGGACCCCGACACGCCGGTGAACACCGTCAGCCGGCGCTTCGGGATCTCGACACTCACGTTCTTCAGGTTGTTCTCGCGGGCCCCGTGGACCTGGATCAGGTCATGACTGTCTGCGACATGCACCCGGCAACCCTAGACGACGGGTCCGTCGGTTCCGGGCGATCACCGCAGCCCCGGGCCGCTGCCGACGGACCTCCTGCGGCGCGTGGTTCCGCCGCACGGACCCGCAGACGCTGCGCGCAGTGGCGCCGGGACGCGGGCGCGCACCGACGCGTACGGTTGGACCGTGATCACCTGCGTCCTGCACTACACCATCGACCCCGGGCAGATCGAGGCGTTCGAGCGGTTCGCCCGCGTGTGGATGCGGCTGGTGGCCGAGCACGGGGGAGTGCACCACGGCTACTTCCTGCCGGCCGAGGGAGCCAGCGACCGGGCCGAGGCGCTGTTCAGCTTCGAGAGCCTGGCCGCCTACGAGCGCTACCGCGCGCGATTCGGCACGGACCCCGAGTTCGTCGCGGCCGACCGGATCCGCAGCGACTCGGGTTGTGTCCTGCGGTACGAGCGGACCTTCATGCGTCCGCTGCTACCGACCGACTGAGCCGGTATCCAGGGCGGCGTGTGCGGGCGGCGACCGTCCGGCGGGGGACCGGTCCGGCGCGACCGCCACCCGGCGTACCGGCGTACCCCGGTTCGTGGCGTCTTCCCAGCCAGGTCTGCTCGGCGCTACGGGCACGGGCGCCGGTCGGCCGCTCGACCGTCCCGGTGTCCGGCGCGCCCCGCTCGTACCGGGGCCGGTCGTGGCTCACCCGGTGCTGCCGGATCGAGTCGCCGGCGGTGAGCCACTCCTCGGGTGCCTTCGGTGTCGCGACGAACCGGGACGTGTCGTTCCGTGCACAGGTCTGCCAGGGGCGCCATCCGAACCGCTGCTCCTTCGCCAGGGGAATCCGCCGCTGTCGGCGTACCGGGTGGTGATCGGTGTCGAGTTGGTCGTGGTCACTCGGTAGACGATCCGGTCCGGGATCCGGTTCCGCTCCACATGCCTCTGGCGGCGACCTGTGTCGGGCGGCTACCCGTGGGCGTCAGTGTTCGACGGTGACCACGATCTTTCCGACGTGCGTGTTCGACTCCATCAGCCGGTGCGCGTCGACGATCCGTTCCAGGCCGGTGAAGACCTTCCCGACCACCGGCCGGAGGCCGCCGTCCCGCAGGCCGGCCTCGATGTACCGGTTGATCCGGCGGCGACCGGACACGGTGGCCGACAAGTGACCGTTGGCGTACCCGTGGATGGTCAGCGGCCAGTTGAGCGGCATCAGCATGGGCTGTCCACCGAGCCAGCCGTACAGCACGATCGTCCCCGCCACCGACGCCGCCTCGGCCAGCGCGGGCAGCTCGGGACCGGCGACCGGATCGAAGATCAGCTCGGCACCCCGGCCACCCGTCAACCGCCTGACCTCCTCCGGCACGTCCACCTCCGAGGCGACGATCACGTGTGCCGCGCCGACGTCGCGCAGCCGCCGCCGCTTGTCACCGCTCCGGGTGACCGCGATCGGGACGGCGCCGGTACGCGCCGCGACCTGTATCGCCGCGGTGCCGACACCGCTGGACGCGGCGGTGATCACGACGTGCTCGCCGGGCCGCAGCCCGCCGGTCTCCACCAGTCCGCCGTACGCGGTGGCGTAGGTGAGCCAGGTGGCCGCGCCGGTCACCGCGTCGACCGAGGCCGGCCGGGGGATCACCGACTCGACCGGGAGCACGATCCGGTCGCCGTAGACGCCCTGGGCGCTCATCTCGATCTGCGGGCCGGTCAGCACCGGGTCCCCCGGCGCGAACTCGGTGACCCCGGCACCGACCGACTCGACGACGCCGGCCGCCTCGTAGCCGAGCCGGGAGGCGGGAAGGGTGGGCTGGTAGTAGTACCTGCCGGCCCGGAACAGGGCTTCGGCCCGGTTCAGGCCGAGAGCGTCGACCCGGATCCGGACCTCGCCCGGTCCCGGATCGTCGAGCCGCACCCGCTCGATCGTCAGTACGTCGGGATCGCCGGTCCGGTGGAACAACACCGCACGTGCCTCGGTCGTCATGCCAACGACGCTACGGAGCGGCAGGCGAGACCCTCCATGGCACAAAGTCTCGGACTTTTGTCCCATCGTCTTCTGCATCGGACTGCTGGCTAGGCTGGGCCGGATGGACGTGCTCAGTGACGCGATCACTGCGATGCGGACCGGAATGCCGCACTCCTCCCGGACCGTCAAGCGTGCGCCCTGGGGCCTGAGGTTCGCCGCCTCCGACGGCGCGGGCTTCCACGTCGTACTCCAGGGCTCCTGCTGGCTCACCCCGCCG
Organism: Plantactinospora endophytica; assembly: GCF_016862915.1. Lineage (GTDB taxonomy): Bacteria > Actinomycetota > Actinomycetes > Mycobacteriales > Micromonosporaceae > Plantactinospora > Plantactinospora endophytica. The sequence goes on from NZ_BONW01000013.1 coordinate 538,259, forward strand.
GGCGGGCAGCAGCCGATCGGGCTGGCCCCCGGTGACGTGGTGTTCCTCGCGCACGGGCGCGGACACGGGCTCGCGGACGATCCCGCGACGCCGCTGGTCGACGTCGTGCCGGGGCCGCACGGAAGCTGGGTGCTCGGCGAGGACGTGGCGGCGGGGAGCGGCCCGACGACCGTGCTGCTCTGCGGCGCCTACCGGCTCAACCGGGCGCGGGCGCATCCGCTGCTCACCGGCCTGCCCGAGGTCGTACACCTGCCGGCCCGGATCGGTGTGCACCCGGAGCTGCGCGCGGCGGTGGACCTGCTCGGCGGCGAGTTGGCGCGGCCCGGGCCGGGCTCGGACGCGGTGCTGCCCGCGTTGCTCGACACGCTGCTGCTGTTCATCGTGCGTGCCTGGCTACGGGGCGACGCCGAGCACGCGGTCACCGGCTGGGCCGCCGCTCTCGGCGATCCGGCGATCGCCGAGGCGCTGCACGCGATCCACGACGACCCCGCCCGGCCGTGGACCGTGCGGGAACTCGGCGCACGGGCCGGCCTGTCCCGGGCGGCGTTCGCCCGGCGGTTCAGCACCGTCGTCGGGCAACCCCCGCTGGCCTACCTGACCTGGTGGCGGATGACCGTGGCCGGCCGACTGCTCAGCTCCGGCGCCGACACCCCGTTACGGCTGGTCGCGCAACGCAGCGGCTACTCGTCGGAGTTCGCCTTCGCCAAGGCGTTCAAACGGGAGTTCGGCACCTCGCCCGGCAGGTACCGCAACTCCTCGACCTCCGGCGGAACCGGTCTCGGCGGAGTCGGCGACGGGCGGTGACGTGGGGATGGGGCCGAACAGGTCAGCGAAGTGGCCGGAAGCTCGCGCCGAAAAGGCTTTCAGGACCGAGCTGCGGTAAGGAGCGCCCGCCGAATACTCCGTGGCGTCGCGGCGAGCGCGGTCACCGAACGGGTCCGCCGGTTGACCGGAGCCGGCGGCAGCGGTCGCCCGCGTCGGTCCCGCAGTAAGAGCGTCGAACGTGCATCGAGCCGGAGGTTTCCGCCGACCGGCTGGCCGAACACGCCTCCGGCGCGGCCCGACCGGCGCCGACGATCATCGAAAAATTTCGGGTACAGGCGGCGCGGATCGCACTCCTGACGCCGGTCGATGATTCGCAGGCAGGCGTCGAAATCAACTGTTGACAGGCCCGAAACAGGCGGACAGAATCTCCGAAAAGGTTTTCGGCACGTCGGAGGAGGCCGGTGACCGTGATGCGAACCGGTCGGGTGCCGATGGTGGAACCGCCGCGCACCGAGGCCGCGCCCGGACCCCCGCCGCTCGCCACCAACCGCGCCGGCCCGGCGGGCCACCACCGGCCGGCGCACCGGGGTGGCCGTTTGTCCGCCAGCACCGTCACCGGGCGGGAGGGGCGCGCGATGAGCGGTCCGGGCGTGGTCGCAGCTCCACCGGAACAACAGGGAGAACGGCTCTTACTCACACGACTTCGAGGAGAGACATGAGAAGAACATCGGGCGGGCGGACCGTCCTGCGGTCCTTGGCCGGAGTGCTCGCGGCGACACTGGTCCTCGGCGTGGCGGCCTGCGGTGACGACGGCGACGGCGAGCAGGGCGGCGTGGCCCAGGCCGGCCCCACCGGCGTCGACGACGGCAGCGAGTTGACGCTCTGGACCCGGGCTCCGCTGGAGAAGCAGGCGAAACTGCTCGTCGAGGCGTACAACGCCAGTCACCAGAACAAGGTCAACCTGACCGTGGTACCCAACGACGACTACGTCGCGAAGGTGGGCGCGGCGGCGGGCTCCGACGGGCTGCCGGACCTCTTCGCCGCCGACATCGTCTACGTGCCGAACTGGGTCGAACAGGGACTGTTCCAGGACCTGAGCAGCAACGTCGCCGGCCTCAGCTTCAAGGACACCATCAACAAGGGCCACCTCGCCGCCGGTACCAAGGACGGCAAGGAGCACGTGCTGCCGTTCGTACTCGACCTGTCGATGCTGTTCTGGAACAAGCAGCTCTTCAAGGACGCCGGACTGGACCCGGAGAAGGCCCCGGCGAACCTGGCCGAGTACGCGGCGGCGGCCAAGGCCGTCCAGGCCACCAGGAAGAGCGGCGTCTACGGCACCGCCGCCGGCCTGAACTGCGGCGGCTGCCTGGTCTTCACCTGGTTCCCGTCCATCTGGGCCTCCGGCGGCGAGGTGCTCAGCGACGACGGCCGGGAGTCCAAACTGGCCGACGAGAACGCCCAGCAGGTCTACCGCACCTGGGCCGACCTGTGGAAGTCGGGCGCCGTACTGCCGGCCTCGTCCGGGGAGACCGGCCCGACCTGGACGGCCGCGTTCACCGAGGGCAAGGTCGGCCTGATGTTCTACCCGGCGACGCTGCTCTCCTCGACGCCGTTCGACGTCGGTGTCGCCGGCATCCCCGGCCCCGACGGCGGCGCGTCGACCTTCGTCGGCGGCGACGGCATCGGCGTGTCGAAGGACTCGAAGAAGGCCGCCCAGGCGTGGAACTTCCTGAGCTGGATGATGTCCGACCAGGCCCAGGTCGAGGTGCTGGCGAAGAACAAGGACGTGGTGTCCCGCTCCGACCTGGCGAACAACAGGTACGCCGCCGAGGACCCGCGCCTGGTCACCATCAACCAGGTCGCCGGCAAGGGCGACACCCCGGTCGCGATGAACTTCCAGCAGGCGTTCAACGCGCCGAACAGCCCCTGGCTGACCCTCGTCCGCAACCAGGTGCTCAACGGCAGCGGCGACCTCCAGAAGGACAACGAGGAAATCACGGCGGTACTCCAGCAGTAGCAACGCCTCGCCGCAGGCGTATGCCGGCCGCCGGCCCGCCCGGACCGGCATACGCCCGCCGCACGGCACCGGAACGCGTCACCGATCCGGCCCAACGCCCGAGGGAACGAGGAGTCGTCATGGATGTCAACGCACCGGCACGCCCGCCCAGTGCGCCGATGCGCGGCCGCTTCCGTTCCGGCCGACAGGCCCTGCTCGGCTGGCTCTACGCCACCCCGACCGCGGTGTTCGTCGTGGCGCTGTTCCTGCTGCCCCTGCTGATCGTGGTCAAGATGTCGCTGTCGAGATGGCCGCTGCTCACCGGCGACCAGGGGATCAACGCACCCGACAACTTCACCAAGGCGATCGACCACCGCTTCTTCACCGACTCGGTGGTCTTCACCGTCAAGTACACGGTGATCGCGACCGTACTGCTGCTCCTGCTCGGCCTGGGGATGGCCCTGCTGGTCCAGGAGTCCAGCCGGTGGAACAACCTGCTCCGGGCATCGTTCCTGGTGCCCAGCGCGCTCGGGTTGGCCTCGGCGTCGCTGCTGTTCTACGTGCTCTACTCGCCCTACGCCAGCCCGCTGGCGCCGGTGGTGGACCGGCTCGGCATCACCTTCCTCGGCTCGCCGAACGCGGCGCTCTTCTCCACGGTGTTCCTGATCGTCTGGCGCTACGCCGGCTTCTACATGGTGCTGATGCTTGTCGGGTTGCAGAGCATCCCGGCGGACGTCTTCGAGGCGGCCCGCTCGGACGGCGCCACCCGCTGGCAGACCTTCCGCCGGGTCACCCTGCCGCTGCTCCGCCCGACGCTGGCGCTGACCACCGTGCTCTGCGTGACCGGCTCCCTGCTCGCCTTCGAGCAGTTCTACATCCTCACCAAGGGCGGCCCGGACAACAGCACCATCACCGTGGTCCAGCTCATCTACATGATCGCGTTCCAGGGCCAGAACGACCTCGGCGTCGCCGCGGCGCTCTCGGTGCTCGTACTGGCGGCCCTGGTCCTGCTCAACGCGCTGCAGATGCGCGCCTTCCGGTCCGAGGGGAACTGACGCCATGACCGTGGACTCCAAACCCACCAGCGCCGCCGTCGCCGGCACGCCGCGTGCTCCGGCCGAGCGGCCGACCGGTCCGAGGAAGCCGCGCGGTACCACCATCGCCGGTGTCGCGCTGCGGACCCCCTACTGGGTCTTCACCGGCGCGGTGGCGGTGGTCTTCCTCTTCCCGCTGGCGTGGACCGCCGTCGCCTCGGTCTCGCCGCAGGCGGGTACGAACCAGGTGGACGGCTGGGGGTTCGGCAACTACACCACCCTGGCCGACTACCAGGCCGGCATCTGGCGCTACCTCGGCAACTCGGCGTTCGTGTCGCTGCTGACGGTCGTACTCACCCTGCTGATCTCGTTCCTCGGCGGGTACGCCTTCGCCCGGTTCCGCTTTCCCGGCCGGAACCTGCTGTTCCTGCTCACCCTGGCGATCCTGATGGTCCCGTACGCGACGCTGCTCATCCCGCTCTACGTCCTGCTCAACGAGGTCGGCCTACAGAACTCGCTGGTCGGGGTCGCCCTGGTGCTGACCATGTTCCAGTTGCCGTTCTCCACCTTCCTGATGCGGATCTCGTTCGAGGCGGTACCGCGCGAACTGGACGAGGCGGCGATGGTCGACGGCTGTACGTCGTTCGGCGCGCTGTGGCGGGTACTCGTGCCTGCGGTCAAGCCGGGTCTGATCACCGTCGGGCTCTTCTCGTTCCTCGCCGCGTGGAACGACTTCATGGCGCCGCTGATCCTGATCAACGACTCCGAGCGGATGACCCTGCCGCTGGCCGTCTCCAACCTGCGCGGCCAGGTCCAGGGCGTCGTCGACTACGGCGCGACCGAAGCCGGCGTCGTCGTCCTCGCGCTGCCGTGCATCGTGCTGTTCCTGCTGCTCCAACGACACTACGTGCGCGGCTTCATGTCCGGCGCACTGAAGGGATGACCATGGCACCCAGCGCCGCGCCCACGGCGGCACCCGTCCTGCCGAGCCGAGGGCGGCTCCGGCCGCTCGGACTGGACGACGTCCGCGTCACCGGCGGTTTCTGGGCCGAACGTCAGTCCGTCAACGCGGCGGCCACGCTCGAACACATCGCGTACTGGCTGGAACGGGAGGGTTGGATCCGCAACTTCGACCTGGTCGCCACCGGTGGCCCGGCCGACGAGCGCCGGGGCCGCGAGTTCTCCGACTCGGAGGTCTACAAGTTCCTGGAGGCGACGGCCTGGGAGATCGGCCGGACCGGCGACCCGGAGTGGGAGTCGAGGTTCCGCGCGATCGTGCAGCGGGTGGCCCGGGCCCAGGACACCGACGGCTATCTGAACACCCGGTTCGGGCACGCCGGGCAGCCACCGCGCTGGTCCGACCTGCAATGGGGGCACGAACTGTACTGCGTCGGCCATCTGCTCCAGGCCGCCGTCGCCCGGGTCCGGACCCGGCCGGGCGCGGACGACGGGCTGCTGGCGGTCGCCTGCCGGGCCGCCGACAACATCTGCGACACCTTCGGACGGGACGGCATCGACGGGCTGTGCGGCCACCCGGAGATCGAGACCGCGCTGGTGGAGTTCGGCCGGGCCACCGGCGAGCGCCGATACCTCGCCCAGGCGGCGCTCTTCGTCGAGCGGCGCGGCCACGGCCGGCTGGGCGACGTCGAGTGGGGCCGGGAGTACTTCCAGGACGAGACCCCGGTACGGCAGGCCACCGTGCTGCGCGGGCACGCGGTCCGGGCGAACTACCTCGCCGCCGGTGCGGTCGACGTCGCCACCGAGACCGACGACCCCGGCCTGCTGAAGGCGGTACGCGACCAGTGGCGCAACACGGTCGCCCGGCGCACGTACGTCACCGGCGGGCAGGGCTCCCGGCACCAGGACGAGGCGTTCGGCGAGGACTGGGTGCTGCCCGCCGACCGGGCCTACTCGGAGACCTGTGCCGGGGTGGGCTCGGTGATGCTCGCCTGGCGGCTGCTGCTCGCCTCCGGCGACTCCGGCTACGCCGACCTCGTCGAACGGACCCTGTTCAACGTGGTCTCGACGTCACCGGGGGCCGACGGGCGGCAGTTCTTCTACACCAACACCCTGCACCGCCGGGAACTCGGCACCGTCCCGGACACCGACCGGCCCAGCATCCGGGCCGCCGCCGCCCAGCGGGCGCCGTGGTTCGAGGTGTCGTGCTGCCCGACCAACGTGGCACGCACGCTGGCCAGCTTCGGGGCGTACGTGGCCAGCACCGACGACGAGGGCCTCCAGATCCACCAGTACGTGCCCGGGACGATCGGGTACCGCCCGGCGGACGGTGCCGAGCGGCGGGTGACCGTCAGCACCGGCTATCCGGCGGACGGGCAGATCCGGATCCGGGTCGAGGACGCCGACGCGCACCCCTGGACGCTGTCGGTACGGGTGCCGGGCTGGGCGGGTGAGGGCGCGACGCTGACCGTCGACGGGGAGGTCCGGCCGGTACGCCCCGGCTACGCCGTCGAGCGGCGGACCTGGCGCGGCGGCGACGAGGTGGTGCTGGACCTGCCGATGGCGCCCCGGTTCAGCTATCCGGACGACCGGATCGACGCGACCCGGGGCTGCGTCGCCGTCGAGCGCGGCCCGCTGGTGTTCGCGGTGGAGTCCGTCGACCTGGCCGGCGGCGGGAACGTCGACGAACTCCGGGTCGACACCGGTCGGCCACCCACCCTGGCCGGCGGCCGGGTGCAGGTGCACTGCCGCCGCCTCGACCCGCCCGACCGCGACTGGCCGTACGACGGGCAGGGGCCCACACCGGCAGCCGTGCCGAGCGGCGATCTCGTCGAGGTGCCGCTGATTCCGTACCACGCCTGGGCCAACCGTGGGCCGTCCACCATGCGGGTCTGGCTGCCGACGATCTGAGTACCCGGGCGCCGGACCGAGCAGCCATCGGGGCCGGCGCCACCCCGACGACCCGACGCAGACCGCGCCGGGAACGCGACGCCGTCCTGGCACGGCTCGCGCCCGGCATTCCAGCCGAACCTTCACCCCACCACCAGCAGGAGGAACTGATGGGCAATAGACGGGTCAGGAGAGTGCCCACCTGGGCGGCTCTCGCCGCGCTCGTGGCGGGAGGGGTGGTCGGCCTGCCCTCGCCCGGGTACGCCGCCGACCCGGTCCTGCCGGGCAACGAGGGCGACGTGGGCGTCTACACCGACGGGCAGCACCACGTGATGGAGATCGGCGACCCGGTCTACACCGCAGGCGTCGCCGAGGTGGCCGAACAGCTCGCGCCGGGCGTCCCGTTCACCGCGTCCAGCATGTACCAGTCCATCTTCGACAAGGACCTAGCGGCCGGCGGCACCGACTACTACCTCGACCGGGTGCTGGGCGTACGCGGCACGGTCGGCTCGGCGGTGCTGATGACCCGGGGACGCTCGCTCTACCTGCGCGGCGCCAGCAACAACAACTTCACCGTGATGGGCTTCGCCGGCAGTACCTTCGTCGGCGGGCCGAACAACCTCGGCAACCTCTACACCGTCACGGTGCCGGGGCAGGCGGTCACCGAGGTCGGCGCCAACCGGTTCAACGCGCCGAGCCACGCCAAGGGTCGGTACACGATCGGCAGCACCGGCGTCACCGCCGACCTGACCAAGTTCATCACCTACGACAACGTCGCGGTCACCGCGATCGACCTGCGCAATCCGGGTGAGGCGGCGGCGACGTTCACCGTCCGGGCCGCGTCGCCGCTGGCGACCCAGGCCGGCGAGGGCGACGCCGAACTCACCGGTACCCGGACGATCACCAGCGGCTCCAACAACGGGCTCGTCGACACCGCGTGGAACACCGTCCGGGTCGGGCTCACCGCTGCCGGCTTCACCCGCAGCGGCAGCAACCTCGACCGGGAGGTCACCGTGCCGGCCGGCGGCACGGTCTCGCTCTCCGTCGTCGGCGCGGTCTCCTCGGCCACCCTGCCGGAGACCGTGCGCAGCTACCGGGAGTACGCGGAGAAGGCGCCGGCCGAGGCCGTCCGGACCGGCATCACCGAGTTCAACCGTCGGTGGGCGCAGGACGTGCCGTACGTCGACGTGCCCGATCCGGCACTGGAGAAGGCGATCGTCTACCGGTGGTGGGGCGAGCGCTACAACAGCCTGGACGCGAACGCGCCCGGACACGTCTACCAGTACCCGACGACGATCGAGGGGGTGAACCTCTACCAGAACTCGGTGGCGCTGACCCAGCCGATGCACCTCCAGGACACCAAGTGGCTGCGTACGCCGTACCTGCCGTACGGGCAGATCCTGAACATCGGCGAGCTGTCCGGCTCGTCGGCCTTCCTGGACAGCCCCGGCCACACGAGCTGGAACAACCACTACTCACAGTATCTGGGCACCGCCGGCCTGGAGGCGTACAACGTGCACGGCGGCGGGAAGGAGATCGCCCGGAGGTTCGCGGACTACTTCGGCGGCGACGGCGTCGGGCAGCTCGAACACTACGACGGCAACGGCGACAGGCTGATCGCCTACAACAGCAACTACATGCCGGGCAACGACTCCGACGCGATCACGTTCGGCTTCCCGAAGGCCAACGCCGGGGCACCCGGGGCCTCGACGATCGAGCGCCCCGAGTCGGCGTACGTCTGGGGCGCCTTCGACGCGGCCCGGCAGCTCCACCAGATCGCCGGCAGCGACCAGGCCACCGTCGACCGGATGGGCGCGAACGCCGACGCGATCCGGGCCGCGATCCTGGACCGGCTGTGGAGCCCCGACATGCGGATGTTCCTGGCCGGTACCTCGCACGGCGCCCGCAGTGCGGCCAGCTCGAACGGGCGGCCCAACCCGCTGCCCGAGTCGGCCCGCGACCTGATCCCGGCGAAGGAGTCGAACCTCTACGACGTCTACGCCGAGAACCTGATCCCGTTCGACCAGTGGCAGAAGTACGTCGACGGGTACCGCTTCCTCACCTACGGCGACAACTTCCCGATCTTCCCGTTCTACACCGCCAACCAGTACGACCGGGCGGCGTACGGGATCGGCGGCTCGAACAACTTCTCCAACATCAACTTCACGGTGCAGTATCGCGGCGTCCGGTCGGCGCTGCGGCACTACGACCCGGAGCGGAAGTACCTCACCCCGGAGTACGCCAGGCGGCTGCTGGACTGGATGGCCTGGAGCATCTACCCGAACGCGGACGTACGCGCGCCGAACCAGGCGGAGTACTACTCCAACTGGAACCCGACCGCGAAGACCTACAACCGGAACAACCCCAACCACGTGATGCTCGGCAACATGAGCTACATCTTCGTCGAGGACATGGCGGGGCTACAGCCGCGCTCCGACGACAGGATCGAGCTGTGGCCGATCACCTTCGGCTACGACCACTTCATGGTCAACAACCTGCGCTACCACGGCCAGGACGTCACGATCGTCTGGGACCCGGACGGCAACAAGTACGGCCTGGGCGCCGGCTACAGCCTCTTCCTGAACGGTCAGAAGAAGGTCAGCACCGACAGGCTCGGCAAGCTGACCTACGACCCGAACACCAACCAGGTGCAGGCCGAGGCGGGCCTGACCGTCACCTTCACCGCGTCGACCGGAACCGACTTCCCGAGCGCGGTGCAGACCCCGGTGCAGGACGACCGGGTCGTCGACTACCTCAAGACGGCCGGCATCGACCTCACCGAGGACGCGCCGAACCTGGCGACCGGCGCCGAGCTGCGTTCGTCGTACACCCAGCAGGGGGCGCGGCCGACGCCGTGGCGGCAGTTCCACACGCCCGGCTGGAGCAGCACCTCGATGAACCACACACCGGGGGCGATCAGGGAGACCGAGCGACCGGTGTCGCTGGCCGCCGTCACCGACGGCGGCACCGCGAACGAGCCGTACTGGGGCAACCACGGCACGACGGAGAAGAACGGTTACGTCGAGCTGGACCTCGGCTCGGCGAAGACGTTCGACAACGTCAAGGCGTTCTTCGTCAGCGACCGGCAGGCCGGCGGCTACCGCGAGCCGGCGCGCTGGTGGATCCAGGTGCCGGACGGCAACGGCGGCTGGCGGGAGGTGCCGAACCAGTTCAAGAACCCGACCGTACCCTCGGCGAAGTTCAACGAGGCGCTCTTCGAGACCGTCACCTCGGACAGGCTGCGGATCGCGTTCACCGACAACCCGACCTTCTTCACCGCGATCTCCGAGCTCCAGGTCTTCGACTCGGGTCGGGACGTACCCGAGGTCACCAACCAGGCCCCGGCGGTCACCGCCACCCGGGACGGCTCGGCGGACGGAAACCTCTCCACCCGGCTGGTCGGCACCGCCGCCGACGACGGCATCCCGTACGACAGCGAACTCACCTTCGGCTGGGAGACCGTCTCCGCACCGCAGGGTGCCGGCGTCATCTTCGCCGATCCGAAGGCACTGGCGACCCGGGTCACCGGCACCGTCGCCGGGAACTACGTGTTCCGGTTCTTCGCCGACGACGGCGAGCGGCGCAGCACGGCGACGGTGGCGGCGACCCTCACCGAGCGGGAGGTCACCGCGGAGTTCGGCTCCTCGGCCACGGTCACCACCAGCGGCACCACGTCGTGGGAGAACCACCAGCGGGTCAACGAGGCGACCACCCCGGCCAACTCGAACCCGGGCTCCGGCAACGGCTGGGGCAACTGGAACCTGCCGCAGAACGGCACCAGCCCCGAGCGGGAGGCGTGGCTGCAATACCAGTGGACCTCGCCGGTCCGGCTCTCCTCGACCGACGTCTACTGGTACGACGACAACGGCGGCACCCGACGGCCGACGGCCAGCACGTACGTCGTCGAGTCGTCCACGGACGGCACGACCTGGACCCCGGTCACCCTGACCGACGGCTCCACGTACGCCGACGCGCTGGCCACCAACGCCTACAACCGGCTCAAGTTCGCCCCGATCACCACCAGCCGGCTGCGGATCCGGATCTGGGGCGTGCAGGGTGCCGGGGCGGGTACCGGCGTGCTCCGCTGGCGGGCCAACGGCGAGACCGTCGAGTCGGTGCGTTCGCCGGTGCTGATCCGGACCACCGTCGGTCAGGTGCCGACCCTGCCGGCGGAACTCGACGGGATCTACGCCAGCGGCGCCCGGGGCAAGGTCGGGTTCGCCTGGCAGGAGATCACCCCGGCGATGGTCGCCGAGACCAACGTCGAGCCGTTCGTGGTCCACGGCACCAACGACGCCTACGGCCTGATCGCCGAGGCCCGGATCTACGTGCGGCCGGAGACGGCACCGCGCGGCATCTCGATCCAGGGCGCCGAGACGTTCGAGCAGCGTGTCGAGGTGGGCGAGCAGCCCTACCTGCCGGAGCGGGTGGAGGTCTCCTACAACGACGGGTCGCGGGACAACCAGGCGATCAGGGTCGACTGGGACTTCGACGAGCGCCTCGTCGACCGGCCCGGCCGGTACACCGTGGTCGGCAACCTGATCCTGCCCGAGTACGTCAGCGAGGCCGGTACCACCCGGACCACGCTGACCCTCACCGTCGGCGACCCACCGGAGGAGCCGGCCTGGCAGGTCGAGGTGCAGGCCCGTACCCAGTGCATCGGGCGCAACGGCTACGTCTCGGTCAACGCGGTGAACGCCGACGACGTGCCGCTGACGATCGAGCTGGTCACGCCGTACGGATCTCGGACGGTGTCGAACGTGGCGCCGGGGAAGGCCGCCTACCAGGCGTTCAACTCCCGGGGCGCGACGGTGCCGGCCGGCACCGCGACGGTGCAGGTCACCGGAACCGTCGACGGCCAACCGGTGACGGCGCGGCTCGAGGCGCCGTACACCGCGCTCACCTGCGGCTAGTTCATGGTGGCGGCGCCGGACCGGGCGCCGCCACCCCGCCCCGATGCGAGAAGACCGACACCGTGAACAGCACCGTCCACACCGCGCCGTACCCCGGCCTCACCTGCACCACCTGATGTCCGCCCACCCCCACCGACCACGAAGGACAACGGAGCATCGAATGAGCACATCGAATCGCAGACGACTGGTCGCGGCGGGCGCGGCCGGTGCCGTCCTGGCCGGGACGGTGGCGTTGCAGTCGCCGGCCCTGGCCGAACCCGGCGACAGCACCGACGTACAGGTGACGGTCGACATCGAGGAGATCCAGGAGCCGGGCGTACTCGCGCTGTCGATCGCCGCCGACTCCGTCGCACTCTCCGAGGACGGCTCGACCCTGCTGGTCCGGCAGTTCGTCGGCACCCTGCCGACGGTGACGGTCTCGGACACCCGTACTCCGGCGGAGGTGCCGGAGGGTGCCGGCTGGGCGGTGCTGGGCAGTGCGACCGACTTCGTCGGCAGCGCCGGTCAGGCACCGATCAGCGCCGGCCACCTCGGCTGGAAGCCGCGCCTGCTCGACGGTGGCGAGACCGGTCAGGTCACCGAGGGCGAGGAGGTGGTGACCGTCCTCGACGAACCGACCCAGCCGGGCAACAATGTCGGTCTGGTCGACCAGGAACTGCTGGTGTCGACGTTCGACTCGGCGGCCGTCACCGGGAACTCGTACGCCGTCGACGCCGACCTGTACCTGCGTACCCCGGCGGATGTCGCCGCCGGCTCGTACGCCTCGACCCTGACCCTGTCCCTGTTCGAATGACGTACGGGTGGGGGCCGTGGCGACGCGGTCCCCACCACCCGCCGGCCGCGAAGGACTCCGCCATGACCCGAACCCTGTCGCGGGTACTGCCACGGCTGCTCGCCGTGCTGGCCCCGGTGCTCGGCAGCGTGCCGATCGCGCCGGTCGCCGCGACGGCGGAGCCGGCCAAGCCGACCGTCACCTGGGCGGTCCAGCCGGCCGACCGGCAGGGTCCGGACGGCCGGCGGTGGATCGCACTGACCCTCGACCCGGGGCAGGCGGTGACCGAGCACCTGGCGGTGCGCAACTTCGGCGACAACGCCGTGGTCTTCGCCCTGAAGGCGGCCGACGGCTACCTCACCGACAAGGGACGCTTCAACATGCTGCCGTCCTCCCAGTCGTCGGTGGACGGCGGCACCTGGATCACCGTGCAGCAGACGGTCACGGTCGGGGCCAAGGCGACGAAGGTGGTGCCGTTCACCGTCACCGCACCCCGGGACGCCATCCCGGGCGACCATCCGGCCGGCATCGCGGCGTCGGTCACCAGCACCGGCGGTACGGTGGCGGTGGAGAGCCGGGTCGGTTTCCGGGTCATGCTGCGAGCCAGCGGCACCACCAGGGCGGCGCTCGCCGTCGACGACCTCACCGTCACGTACCGGCACTCGTGGAACCCGTTCTCGGCCGGCACGGTCCGGCTCGGGTACACCACCAGGAACGCGGGCAACATCGCGGTGACCGGCTCCGGCCGGGTGGCGGTGACCGAGCTGTTCGGACTGGCCAGCCACGACACCCGGGCCGGCGTCGAGGAGCTGCTGCCGGGTAGCGGCCGGAAGGTCGACATCCGGGTACCCGGGGTGTGGGCGCTCGGGCCGCTGCACACGACGATCGACCTCGCGCCGGCCGTACCCGACGGGAGCCCGGCCGCCGCCGAGGTCCGGCCGGCGGCGGCGACCGTGACGGTCTGGACCCTGCCCTGGCCACAGCTCGCCCTCGCGGCCGTCCTCGGCGCCCTCGTCCTCGCCGTCCGGACCGTCATCCGGCGCCGTCGGCGGCGGCTCGCGGAACTGCTCGCCCGGGCCCGCGACGAAGGCCGGGCGGAGGGCCGGGACTCCGCACTCGTCCCGAGTACGCCCGCCGAGTCGGGCCGGTAGCCATGGTCGCCGTCTGGCGGATCGTGAAGTTCCGGCGCGCCGAGGCACCCGTCACCGGGCCGGTCACCAAGTTCGGCGGCCAACCCCACTGGCTCGGGCCGGCGCAGTGGCCGGTCAGCGCGGCATGGGGCACGCCGATGCGGTTCGTGTGTCAGATCGTGCTGGAGCCCGAGCTGGTCGGTGCCGGCCCGGTGCGGCTCGCCTACGTCTTCGTCACGCACGGCGACCACGGCCGTGACGTCGAGGAGTTCGACCCGGACGTCGTGCTGCCCGACGGCGGCGAGAACGCGGTCGTCGTCCAGCCCGGTGCCTTCGCCGGGCCGACCCGTCCACTGACCAGCGGCCCGACGCTCTACCACGCGGACGGGTCGGCTGCGGAGTACACCGTCGACCTGGTCCGGGGCGAGGACCCCGAACCCATCTCGTTCGAGGCGTACCTGGCCCTGCCGCCCGGACGGCGGGACGACTACTTCCGAGCGGTCGACCAGGACAAGATCGGCGGGACGGACCTGCCGCTCGACCCGGCCGACCTGCCCGAGGGTGGGCCGTGGCGGTTGCTGCTGCGGCTGACGACGAACTGGACGCCGTTCTACCTCAACCTCGGCGCGGCACCGGTGGCCTCGGCCTTCCTCTCCACCGACGGCCGCGAGGGTTGCCTACTCGTGCACGACTCCTGACTCGTGCCAGCGACAACCTCTGTCGGGCGGCGCTACGGGACCGGCCTGCGCCGTCGCGGCCCGGACCGAGCCGAAGCTGGGCCGGACCGCGCCGAGCCGGGTGGGAACCGGGTCCGCCGGGGATGCCTGGGGTCCATACCATTCATCACGTCCGATGACCGTTCGTTCCGTACCCGAGAGGGAAGGCCGTGGACTCGTCTCTCGCGATCCTCATCGGCGGCACCGCCGTCTTTGCCGGCGCCGTCGGCTACCTGGTCCTGCTCCGTGACCTCGGCACCCGCCGGGCCGGGCTGGCCGGCGCCGGCACGGCGGCGGCCGTCGCGGCGAGTTTCCTGTTCATGCTCTACCTCGCCACGCTGGCCCTGCCCGCCCTGCTGGGGTTCGTCGCCCTGAGCAGCGGTGTCGTCGGCTACCTGGTCCTCCGGCGCGACCTCGGCACCCGGCGCGGAGTACTGGCCGCCGCCGGCTCGGCGGCCGTCGTCACCGCGAGTTTCCTGCTGGTGGTCTACCTCGCCGTGATCGCCTTCATCGCCGCCGTCGGCGTCTACCTCCTGCTGCGTACCCGGGTGCGGATCGCGCCGGCACTGGTGCTGACGGGGACCACGCTCAGCGGGCTGCTCGCCGCCTCCGTCCTCGTCTTCTGGGTCAGCCTCACGTACGTCATGTGAGGCGGGACGCCGCGCAGAGGCGAGGGTGGGCCGCTGACCGCCGTACGCTCAACCGAGTGCTGTCGGGGGCGGTCAGGACGAGGCGGCGGCGACCAGGGCGGGCAGTACCTCGGCCGCCGTGCCGCGCAGGTTGACCGCGCAGACCCGGTCGAGCGGTGTCGGCTCCGGATTGACCTGGATCACGGTGGCGCCGGAGCGTGCCGCGATCCGGGGGATCTCGGCGGCCGGGTAGACGACGCCGGAGGTGCCGACCGTCAGCAGCACGTCGCAGCCGGCGGCGGCCTCGGCCGCAGCGGTCAGCGCGGCTTCGGGCAGCGCCTCGCCGAACCACACCACACCGGGGCGGACGAGGGCTCCGCAGTGCGCGCAGCGGGGTGGCGCCAGCCGGCGACCCTCTTCCGGCTCGGCGGCCTCACCCGTCCCGGTCGCCGGCAGCGGGGCCGGATGGGCCGCCTCCGCCACGCAGCGGGGCGCGAACAGGCTGCCGTGCAGGTGGATCGGGGACCGGGAGCCGGCCCGCTCGTGCAGGTCGTCGACGTTCTGGGTGACGACGACGCTGCCGGGGACCAGGGCCTCGATGGCCGCCGTGGCCAGGTGCCCGGGGTTGGGCTCCGCTCGGCGTACCCGGGCGCGCCGCCACTCGTACCAGCCCCAGACCAGGTCCGGGTCGGCGTGGAACGCCTCCGGGGTGGCGAGCCGCTCGGCGTCGTACCGGGCCCACAGTCCGGTGAGGTCGTCCCGGAACGTCGGTACGCCGCTCTCGGCCGAGATCCCGGCGCCGGTGAAGACGACGTCCCGACGGGCCCGGGCGAGCGGCGCGGCGGCCTCGGACAGCGGTACGTCTTCCATCCGGAAGATCCTGCCATCCGCCGACGCCCACGCCGTGCACGTGGGCAACCGACCCGACCGGATACGCCGATCGACCGGTACCGTGCCGGGCCGTCGGCCGGACAACCGGCAAGCCATAGTCGTACGCCGATTGACAAAGTTTGGTATCCAAACTTAATGTCGGCTGTCCGGAGGTCGAAGCGGTGCCCTCGCCTCCGGCGTGCCCCCACCTCCGAGCGGCCGACATCCAGGCAAGGAGTGCCATTGTGAGTCCACAGAGCACATCGCGGAGAGCCCGCTGGCGGGTGGGGCTGGTCGCGGGCGGCGTCGCGCTGCTGCTGACCACAGGCGCGATGGCGGCGGTCAGCGCGCAGGCCGCCGCCGGCTGCCGGGTGGCCTACTCGACGACGGCCCAGTGGTCGGGCGGCTTCACCGCCAACGTGGCCGTCACCAACCTCGGTGACCCGATCAGTGGTTGGAGCCTGGTCTGGACCTTCCCGTCCGGGCAGCGGGTGACCCAGGCGTGGAACGCCAACGTCACCTCCTCGGGCAGCCAGGTGACCGCCACCGACGTCGGCTACAACGGCGCGCTCGCCACCAACGCGACGGTGTCGTTCGGCTTCAACGGCTCCTGGTCGGGCACGAACACCGCACCCACCTCGTTCGCGCTCAACGGCGTGGCCTGCACCGGCAACGTCGGGCCGACCGGCCAGCCGACCACCCGGCCGCCCACCAGCGCACCGCCGACCACGCCGCCGCCGGCCGGCAACGCGATGGCGGCGGTGGCCGCGATGCAGCCCGGCTGGAACCTGGGCAACTCGTTCGACGCGGTCGGCGCGGACGAGACCGCCTGGGGCAACCCACGGGTCACCGCCGCGCTGCTGGACAACATTCGGGCACAGGGCTTCAACAGCATCCGGATTCCGGTCACCTGGAGCAACCACCACGGCGCGGCGCCGGGCTACACCATCGACGCCGCCTGGCTCAACCGGGTACGCGAGGTGGTCAACTGGGCGCTCGCGGACGGCTTCTACGTGATGATCAACATTCATCACGACTCGTGGCAGTGGATCAACACCATGCCGACCGACCGGACCAACGTGCTGAACCGGTACAACGCGCTCTGGACCCAGATCGCCGCCGCGTTCCGGGACGCCTCGCCCCGGCTGACCTTCGAGAGCGTCAACGAACCGCAGTTCACCGGCAGCTCCGGCGACGCCCAGAACGCGACCCTGCTGCACGAGCTGAACACGTCGTTCCACCGGATCGTCCGACAGTCCGGCGGCGGCAACGCCACCCGGCTGCTCGTGCTGCCGACCCTGCACACCTCGGCCGACCAGCCCCGGGTGGACGAACTGGTCAGCACCTTCAACACGTTGAACGACCCGAACCTGATCGCCACCGTGCACTTCTACGGGTACTGGCCGTTCAGCGTGAACGTCGCCGGCGGCACCCGCTTCGACGCCACGGTGCAGCAGGACCTGACCGGCGTCCTCGACCGGGTCCACAACGCCTTCGTCTCCCGCAACATCCCGGTCATCATCGGCGAGTACGGGCTGCTCGGCTTCGACCGGCACACCGGCACCGTCGAGCAGGGCGAGAAGCTGAAGTTCTTCGAGTACCTCGGCTACTACGCCAGGAACCGGCGGATCACCACGCAGCTGTGGGACAACGGCCAGCACTTCGGCCGTACGTCGTTCCAGTGGAGCGACCCGGAGCTGTTCGGGCAGATCAGGTCGAGCTGGACCACCCGCTCCGGCACCGCGTCGAGCGACCAGGTGTACGTGCCGCGTACCGGCGCGATCACCGCCAAGAGCCTGACCCTCAACCTGAACGGCCCCACCTTCCAGGGGCTGCGGCAGGGCAGCACCGACCTGGTCAACGGCACCGACTACACCGTCTCCGGCAGCACCCTCACGCTCACCGCCTCCGCCGTCACCCGGCTGGTCGGCTCCCGGGCGTACGGCGTCAACGCCAACCTCCAGGCCCGCTTCTCGCAGGGCGTGCCGTGGCGGATCAGCATCATCACGTACGACCCGCCGGTGCTCTCGAACGCGACCGGGGCGGCGGCCTCGTTCGCCGTACCGACCCAGTTCCGGGGCGACCAACTCGCCACCATGGAGGCGAAGTACGCCGACGGCAGCAACGCCGGCCCGCACAACTGGACCTCGTTCAAGGAGTTCGACGTCGCGTTCGCCCCGAACTACACCGCGAACACCATCACCCTGAAGCCGGAGTTCTTCGCCGAGGTGAACGACGGGCAGCGGGTCACCCTGACGTTCCACTTCTGGAGCGGCACGACCGTCACCTACCACGTCACCGAGTCGGGCGGCAACGTCACCGGCACCACCTCCTGAACCGTCGCCGGGTGCCGTGGCGCGGGCTGCGGCACCCGGCCGGTGGGCCTCCCGTGCTCAGACGGTGGCGTAGCTGACCGTCCCGGCGGCGGCGGGATCGAGCGTCGGATCGCGCAGCCGGGCGGCGTCCTGACTGGGCGGTACGCCGAACTGGCGGCGGTACTCCCGACTGAACTGGGACGGGCTGTCGTAGCCGACCCGCTGGCCCACCCCGGTCACGTCGTTCGGGTGGGTGGCCAGCAGCAGCCTGGCCTGCTGGAGCCGGATCTGTTTCTGGAACTGGATCGGGCTCATCGCGGTGACGGCCTGGAAGTTGCGGTAGAAGGCGGAGCCGCTCATCCCGGCCAGTTGCGCCACGTCCTCGACCCGGAACGACCGCGTGTAGTGGTCGCGGATCCACCGGACCGCCCGTGCCACGTGACTGAGGTTGCTGTCGGCCAGGCCGAGCTGGCGGACGGCGGCGCCCTGCTCGCCGGTGATGACCCGCCAGAGGATCTCCCGCTTGAGCAGTGGGGCGAGCACCGTCAGGTCGCGCGGCCGGTCGAGCAGGCGCAGCAGCCGCACCACCGCGTCGACCAGTTCGTCGGGCGCGGTGCTGACGGCCATCCCGGGCGGGGCGCCGCCGCCGACCGGTGGCAGGTCGCCGGGCGCCGCCTGCAACAGCAACTCGGCGACGGTGGCCGGGCGCAGGGTCAGGCCGAAGCCCAGTGCCGGCCGCTCGGGAGCGGCCTCGGTGAAGTGGCCGGTGATCGGCAGGTCGACCGAGGCGATCAGGTACTGCCCGGCGCGGTACTCGTACACCCGGTCGCCGAGCGCGATCCGTTTCGCGCCCTGCGCGATGAGCGCGAGCACCGTGCCCGACATCGACGGCGACGGCGGATAGGGCCGGTCGACCTTCGAGATCAGGACGCCGTCGATGGCGGTCTGCTGATCCGGCCGGGCATGCCGGGCGAGCAGCGTACGTAGTTCGTCGAGGGCCACGAGCCGATTCAAGCACCGAACCGATAGCCCCTGCAACGGTAGGATCAGGCAAGAGATCAGGAGCATCGTTCTAACATTTCTGCTGGTAGCGGTGCTTACATGGGTTGGTCGATATCCCAGGAGCGAACGACAGCTCCACGAACGAGGAGGATGGGCCCGCCCATGCGCGCCACCCACGGTTTCCACGCCACCATGACCGCCCGGCCCGGCAAGGCCGACGAGGTGGTCGAGTTGCTGCTCGACGCGCCGTCCCTGTCGAACGACGACTGCGTCGTCTTCCTGGTCGGCCGCTCGGCCGGCGACCCGGACGTCGTCTTCGTCACCGAGGGCTGGACCAGCGAGCAGGCCCACGCCAGGTTCTTCGCCACCGAGCAGGCGCAGGCACTGGTCGGAAAGCTCCAGCCGCTGCTCGCCGGCGAGTCCGGATACGTCGACGAGGTACCGGTCGGCGGCAAGGCCGCCTTCTGAGGCACCGACCGCGCCCCCGCCGTGCCCCACTGAACCCTCGGCCGGAGCCACCGAACCCAGCCGAACCCGCCGAACCTGAGCCGAAGCCCACGGAACCCCACCGGAAGGAACCCGCCGTGACCCCCGCCCGCCCCGACCTCGACCCCGAGCTGCGTACCCTGCTCGCCGGTATGCCGCCGATCTCCGAACTCAATCCCGAACTGCTCGCCCAACTGCGCCAACTCCCGTCGACGCCGATCGAGACCCTGCTCGACGGGCGTGCGGTCGAACGGCGGGAGGTCACCGTCGCCGGCCCGGACGGCGCGGACATCCCACTGTCGATCTTCAGGCCCGCTGGGCTCGACCAGGGTGCGGCGGCACCCTGCGTCTACTGGATCCACGGCGGCGGGATGATCATGGGGGATCGCTTCTCCCAGCTCGACATCCCGCTGGAGTGGCTCGACCTGTTCGGCGCGGTCGTGGTCTCGGTGGACTACCGACTCGCACCCGAGGTCACCGGCACGACCCTGGTCGACGACTGCTACCACGGCCTGCTCTGGGTCACCGAGCACGCCGACGAACTGGGGATCGACCCGGCCCGCGTCGTCGTCGCGGGTGCCAGCGCCGGAGGTGGTCTCGCCGCCGGGGTCACGCTGATGGCCCGCGACCGCGGGACCGCCGCCATCGCCGCCCAGGTCCTCATCTGTCCCATGCTCGACCACCGCGACCGCACCACCTCCAGCCGGCAGTACTCCGGCGGGCCCGGGGTCTGGACCCGGGAGATGAACCGGTTCGGCTGGCGGTCGGTGCTCGGCGACCTCGCCGACGGGGAGGTGCCCGGATACGTCTCGCCCGCGCTGGTCGAGGACCTGTCGGGTCTGCCGACCACCTATCTCGACGCCGGCACGGCCGAGGTCTTCCGGGACGAGGACGTCGAGTACGCCAGCCGGATCTGGGCGGCCGGCGGCCAGGCCGAACTGCATGTCTGGGCCGGCGGCTGCCACGGGTTCGACGCCCTGTACCCGCAGGCGCGGATCTCGGCCGCCGCCCGCCGGACCCGCAACGACTGGCTCGCCCGGGTCCTCGATCCGGTCGCCGGCTCGGCCGTGCCTGTCCAGCCCTTCGCCGGGCGGGACCGGACCGCAGCGTGATGCGACAGCGAGCCTCGGGTACCCCGCCCGTCGACGGTGTGGAAGTCGATGCCGAAGTCGGTGGCCGGGGCGGCAGCCGTGCTCAACTGGCTGGGTACGGCTGCGCGGTGAGCAGGTGCGCCAGGTGTGCGGCGTTGGTGGCCAGCGTCCTGGTCGCCTTGCCGGTGGTGTCGGACTTCGGCCCGGCGTCGCGGTAGTCGGTACCGCCCATGGCCTCGCCGACCCAGTAGGTGGACGCGGCGGCGGCGACGCTGAACCCGACGTCGTTCAGAGCCTGCAACACCTCGGCGGTGACGTGGTGCGCGCCGTCCTCGTTGCCGACCACGGCCACGGCCGCGACCTTGCCGTAGGTGCGCAGCCGGCCCTGCTCGTCGGTCTCCGACAGTTCGGCGTCGAGGCGTTCCAGCACCATCTTGCACACGCTGGACGGCTGCCCGAGCCAGATGGGCGTGGCGACGACCAGGATCTGCGCCTTCATCAGCCTGTCCCGGATGGCCGGCCACCCGTCGCCGTCGCCCTCGTCGGTGGAGACCCCGAACCGTACGTCGTGGTCCACCACCCGGACCAGGTCGCCGTCGACGTCGTGGTCGGCCAGTGCCGCGAGTACCTCCCGACCCAGTAGTTCCGCGCTGGACGGCGCGGGGGAGGGCTTGAGCGTGCAGCAGAGCACCAGTGCACGGAGAGTACCCACAGGAATCCACCCCTGACTCGATCGATTTTTCGGTACCCCGGTGCTGCTACCCCGCTCGTCCGGCACCGAACCGTCGGGCCCGCCGATCCCCGGGGCGGGGGAGTGGGGGCGTTCGTATACTGCTCAGCCCGGGCGCGTCGGGACCTCCACCGGCAGCCGCCCGGGCTGACGGAGGAGACCGGCGAGCATTACGAGGTGGACCCATGACGACCCTCGCGCACCTGCGCAGGACCGCGCTCGCCCTGCCCGGGACGGCTCAGCGGGGCAGCCGTCCCGGCCCGGTCGAGTTCACCGTGCACGACCGCTGGTTCGCCTCGGCTGGCGAGAACGGGCACCTGCTACTGCACCTTCCCGGCCCCGAGGCGGACGAGCTGCTGGCGGCCCACCCGACCGGCGGGCGGCTGACCCGTGGCGCCGCACCGGTCGGCGTACGCGTGCCGCTCGGTGACCTCGACGGCCAGCAGCTCAACCACTGGGTACGCCGTGCCTGGCTGGCCCGGGCACCGAAGCGGCTCGCCGCCCGGGTCGCTGCCGCCGACAGCGCCGTTCCCGGAGCGGTCGGTGACCTGCCGAAGGCCATCGGACGGCCGGCCACGCGGGCACTGACCGGCGCCGGCATCACGACTCTCGACCAGGTGGCCGAGCTGACCGAGGCCGAACTGCTGGCGATGCACGGGGTCGGCCCGAAAGCCGTCCGGATTCTCGGCGAGACGCTCGGCGCGACCGGACGTGCGTTCAACGGCTGACCGCGACGGCCCTGGCGTCCACCGTGGCCGGAACGCCTCCGCGTACCCGCGCCGACGTCGACGACGACGCAAATCACGGTGACCCTCGCAGACCGGACGGATAGGTTCGGGAGATCGACAGGTACGGGCACCGGCGGCAGGCCGGGGCGGGAGCGGCCGGTCCCGGCGCGACGGGGCGGCAGAGGGAGTGAGCGTGGCGCAGCGCAGGGCACTTGTGGTTCGCGGCGGGTGGGAGGGACACCGACCGGTCGAGGCGACGGAGTTGTTCATCCCCTTCCTCGAAAGCAACGGCTATGCCGTCCGGGTCGAGGGGTCGCCGGAGATCTACGCCGACGCCGCCGAGCTGGCCGGCACCGACCTCGTCGTGCAGTGCGTGACGATGTCGCAGATCAGCCCGGAACAGGTGGCCGGGCTGTGCGCGGCGGTCGTCGCCGGCATGGGCTTCACGGGCTGGCACGGCGGGATCGCGGACTCGTTCCGCGCGTCGTCCGACTACCTCCACCTGGTGGGCGGCCAGTTCGCGACCCATCCTGGCAAGGAACCGTGTGAGCGGCAGGGCGGCGAGGAGGACAACTTCCTACCGCACACGGTGCGGCTCACCGACCTCGGCCGGGAGCATCCGATCACCGCCGGGATCGAGGACTTCGACCTGGTCACCGAACAGTACTGGGTGCTGCACGACGACCTCGTCGACGTACTCGCCACCACCACCCATCCGACCCGGGAGTGGCAGCCGTGGCACCGGCCGGTCACCTCGCCGGCCATCTGGACCCGACGCTGGGGCGCCGGGCGGATCGTCGTGACGACTCCGGGGCACAGCCTCGACGTGCTGGAACATCCGAGCGTTCGTACCGTCATCGAAAGGGGGATGCTGTGGGCGACCCGCACGGCATCGGCATCGTAGGGCTCGGGGTCATCTCCCGCGCGTACCTGGACACGCTCGCCGGCCATCCGGGAGTGCGGGTCGTCGCGGTGGCCGACCTGGACGCCGCCCGGTCGGCGGCGGTCGCCGCCGCGCTGCCCGGCACCGAGGCGCTCAGCGTCGAAGGGCTGCTCCGGCATCCGGACGTGCGGACGGTGCTGAACCTGACGATCCCCGCCGCGCACGCCGAGATCTCGCTCGGCGCGATCGACGCAGGCCGGAACGTCTACGTCGAGAAGCCGCTCGCCGCCACGTTCCCGGACGGCCGCTCGGTGGTCGAGCGGGCCGGTGCGGCCGGCGTCCGGCTCGGCTGCGCGCCGGACACCGTGCTCGGCACCGGTATCCAGACGGCGCGTGCGGCGGTCGACGGCGGGCTCATCGGCCGCCCGATCTCCGCGTCGGCCGTGATGGTCACGCCGGGGCACGAGCGCTGGCATCCGCACCCCGACTTCTACTACACCGAGGGCGGCGGCCCGCTGCTGGACATGGGGCCGTACTACGTCTCCGCGCTGGTCCAGTTGCTCGGGCCGGTGCGTGCGGTGGTGGGTGCCGCCAGTCGGCTGCGCGCCGAACGGGTCATCGGCTCCGGTCCGCGCGTCGGCGAGCGCATTCCGGTCGAGGTGGACAGTCACGTCACCGGGGTACTCGAACACGTCGGCGGCGCCCTCTCCACCATCACCACCAGCTTCGACGCGGTCGCGACCACGGCCGCGCCGATCGAGGTGCACGGCGAGACCGGCACGCTGGCCGTACCCGATCCGAACCGGTTCGACGGCGAGGTCCGGCACTTCGCGCTCGGCGGTACCGGATGGCACGTCCTCGAACCGTCGGCGGGCTACGTCGGCGCGTCCCGGGGGATCGGCCTGGTCGACCTCGTCGACGCCGACGGGCAGCGCCCGCCCCGTGCCGGTGGCGAGTTCGGGCTGCACGTACTCGAGACGATGACCGCGCTGCTCCGGTCCGCCGCCGAGGGCCGGCGGATCGAGCTGACGACGGTGGCGGAGCGGCCGGTACCGGTACCGCTCACCCGGCCCGAGGAGTGGGCGGCACCGCGCACCTCCGGCCACTGACCCCGGCCCGCCGACCGGGTGCGTCCGATGCTGTGCCGGCAGCGTCGGGCGCACCCGGTCGGCGCCAGGTCGGCACCGGAGCTGCCGCGCCGACCGTCCGGGCCGCTCCGTCAGGGGTTGGTGGCGAGGAAGAGGAACGCCGCGCAGAGCGACAGGTGCACGGCACCCTGCAACACCGTGGCGCGGCCGGGCATGACGGTCAGGATGCCGACCCCGGCGGTCAGTCCCAGCAGCACGATCTGGGTGGAGCCGAGCCCGAGCACCAGGGGGCCGTCGAGCCAGATCGAGGCGATCGTGATGGCCGGGATGGTCAGCCCGATGCTGGCCATGGCCGAGCCGAGGGCCAGGTTGAGACTGATCTGCACCCGGTTGCGCCGGGCGTTGCGTACGGCGGCGATGGTCTCCGGCAGCAGGATCAGCAGGGCGATGACGACGCCGACGACCGTGTGCGGCAGGCCGGC
Organism: Plantactinospora endophytica; assembly: GCF_016862915.1. GTDB lineage: Bacteria > Actinomycetota > Actinomycetes > Mycobacteriales > Micromonosporaceae > Plantactinospora > Plantactinospora endophytica. The sequence goes on from NZ_BONW01000013.1 coordinate 562,736, forward strand.
ACCGGTGACCGCAGCCTCGATCGTCTTGGACTCCACCTTGGCCAGCCCGACCACCGCGACGAGGGCGGCGACGAGCAGCCCGAGACTGATCAGCGTGGTACGCGTGGACGGGGCCGCCGCGTGCGCGTCGTCCACCGGCGTGGCGTGCACGGGCATCCCGTCCACCGATGTGGCGCCCACCGGCGTGGCCTGCCCGGGTGTGGCGTCCGCGCCCGGCGTTCCGGTGGAGGCGCCCCGCGACGCGGTGTGGTGGTCCACCGGCAGGAAGTAGTCCCGGTGCCGGACGTTCTGCACCACGACGAAGAGGGCGTAGAGCACCAGCGACGCCACGGCGGCGAACGCCAGTTGGGCCCCGGTGAACTCCGGCCCCGGGGTGCCGGTGGTGAAGGTGGGCAGGACCAGGCTGAGCGTGGCCAGGGTGAGCACGGTGGCCAGCGCCGCCCCGGTGCCCTCGGCGTTGAACGCCGCCACGCCGCGCCGGGCGGTCGCCACCAGCAGGGCCAGTCCGACGATGCCGTTGCAGGTGATCATGACCGCCGCGAAGACGGTGTCCCGGGCCAGCGAAGCCGTACCGGGGCCGCCGGAGACCACCAGTGTGATGATCAGCCCCACCTCGATGACGGTCACCGCGACCGCGAGGATCAGCGAACCGAACGGCTCCCCGACGCGGTGTGCGACGACCTCCGCGTGGTGCACCGCCGCGAGTACCGAGCCGGCCAGCAGGATCACGACGACGACCTCGACCGCTGCGGGCAGGCTGCGTCCCCAGACCGCGACCAGGGCCGCCACCGCGAGCAGTGGCACTGCGCCGGCCGCGCGATCGATCGAGGTACCCGAGGTGGTTGCCGGTGGCGGTGTCAATGCGATCCCTTTCGGTGCCGGTTAACGCCCCTTTTGGGAGTACCCGGCCATTACACCACCCGCCGCCCCCGCCGGTGCCGGGCAACGCGATCGGTGGTGCTGGCACCACTGCCTCGGCGCCTGATCCTCGCCTGGTCCTCGCCCGACGCGGCTGGCGCGCCGCCGCAGGCGGTGGTGGGTCAGGCTCGACCGGCGGTCCACAACTCCGGCGCGCGGTCGCGGCTCAGGAGGCCGCCGCGCGCAGGGCCCAGAAGTTCGACCTGTACTGGTCGTGGATCGGGGCGGACTCGATCCGCAGCAGCGCCTCGTCGTTCTCCCGCAGCGCGGCGGTGGTGTAGTTGTGGCTGCCGGTCATCACCCACTTGCTGTTCCGGGTACCGGCGTAGGTCCCCTCGACCAGCATGTACTTGGAGTGCACGATGTAGTCGCCGCTGATCCGGTAGAGCACGATCCGGGGGTGGCCGCTCAGGATGTCGAGCACGTCGGCGTCCATCGTGGTGTAGACGACCTCGATCCAGCACTTCTGGTCGGCCAGCGCGCGGAGTTCGTCGGCGATGCCGTTGCGACTGAAATACCACATCCCGATCCGGATGATCGTCCGTCCGGTCTCGGTGCCGACCGTGGTGTTGCCCTCGCAGGTCACGTTCTCGTTGAGCATGTTGTAGATCGTGTCGCTGGTCTTGTCCGACCCGGCCCGGGGAAAGAAGTACGCCTTCGCGTTGCCGCTGCCGACCGTGCGGTAGTAGTCGCTGTTCTTCGCCTTCGCCGCCAGGTCGTCGAAGTAGTCGAGGTAGGCGGTGTAGAGGCCGGCGTTCCCGACCAGGGTGACCGCGTTGTTCCAGTACCCCGTGGAGTTGCTGGCGGTCAGGTTGGCCGAACTCTGCACCACCACGTTGGTCGAGCCGGAGGTGCTGGAGAAGAGGAAGAACTTGTTGTGCATGATCGGCGTGTTGACGGTGCCGATGCAGGCGGCACTCTGGGTGCAGAAGGTCAGCCACGACCGGTTGGCCCGGTTGGTGCCCAGCACCGCCCGCATGGTGTCCACCGCCGGGTACTGCTCCGACAGGTGGTCCAGCACCAGCCGTACGTTCACGCCCCGGTTGTGCGCCGCCACCACGTCGTCGGCGACCGGGGCGGACGTCCAGTGGTACATCGCGATGGAGATGGTCGAGCCGGCCGGGGCGCCCTGGACGAGCCCTCGGACGTGGTCGACGATGCGGTTCTGCTCGGCGGCGACCGTCGGGTTGTTGAAGATCGCCCCGCTGGCCACGGCACCGGCCGCCGGTGCTGCCGGAAGGACCAGCCCGGCGCCCACCAGGGCGACCGCCGTCACCGAACCGACCATACGACGTAGGGACATTTCCGCCTCCGAGAGCGTTCGACACCGAAGCTGGGCATCGACGATCATGCCAGGTCGGACCGGAGGATCTCGTCGACCAGTGCGGCGAACCGCTCCGGGGCGGCCAGGTAGGGCGAGTGCCCGCCCGCGAGCCGGCGCCTGGTGGTGGCCCGGGCCGACATCTTCTCCTGGTGTACGGGCCGGAGCGCACGGTCGTCCGCGCAGACGACGTACGTCGACGGGATGTCCCGCCAGGCCGCCGTCGTGACCGGGTCGGTGAAGGAGCGGAGGCTCTGCGCGACGAGCCCGTCCAGGGCTTGGCCGGCCGGTGCGTCGGGCATGTCGTGGTAGAGCGCCACCCGTGGGTTCCTGATCAGCGGGAAGGTGCCGCTGGTGTCCTCCGGCGTTGCCAGACGGTGGAAGGTGAAAATTGACTCGCCCTCGTCGAGCAGATAGGCGGCGACGAAGACGAGTCGCGTGACCCGGGTCGGGTCCGCCACGCCCTGGGCGGTGGGGACGCCGCCGTACGAGTGGGCGAGCACGGCCACCGGGCCGTCGACGGCGGCGACCTCCCGGCGGAGCACCTCGGCGTCGTCGTACATCGACGCGGTCGGTGCGGGTTCCCGGCCGGCGCTCGGCAGCGCGGGTACCCGGGTCTGGTAGCCCAGCCCGGCCAGCGCCTCCCGGGTGGCGTCCCAACTCGACGGCCGGTGCCAGGCGCCGTGCGCGACGACGATCGTGGGCCGACCATCCGGACGGCTCATCCGGGTACCTCCCGAGGACCAGCGGTAGCGGGGATGTGGGAAAACTCTTCCACACCGCCGTCGGCCTCCACCCGTGGAGTCGCGGCAATCCATCGACATATGCGATTCTCTACCGGGCGGCCCGGCTCGCTACCCGGGTCCGGAGTGCCCGTGCCCGCCTCGTCGGCACCGGAAGGGGAATCTCGTGCGACCCGTACGCCTCACCGCAGCCCTGACCGTCGCACTGCTGGCCACCGCGCTGTCACCGGGTACCGCCGGGGCGACCGACCCGGCCCGCCCGAAGCCGACCTCCCCGGTCCTGGCCGGTACCCACGTCGGTGGTCGGGTCGTGGTCGACCGGAGCACGCTGGCGTACACCTGGCCGGGCGTCTACTTCGAGGGCCGGTTCCGGGGCACCGGGGTCGGGATCGTGCTCGACGACGCCGACAACGACTACGACGTCGCGGTCGACGGTACGACCGTCGCCACCCTGGTCACCCCCGGCCGGACCACCCACTGGGTCGACGGCCTGGCCGACGGGGTGCACCGGGTCCGGCTCGTCAAACGGACCGAGAGCCCGTGGGCGGCGGGCAGGTTCGGCGGCTTCGTGGCCGCACCGGGCGGCGCGATCCTCGACCGGCCCCGGGCCCGCGCCCGGCAGGTCGAGTTCGTCGGCGACTCCTACACCGCCGGGTACGGCAACATGTCCGACAGCCGGGACTGCACCGGCGAGCAGGTCAACCGGACCACCAACGCGGACCTGGGCTTCGGCGCGCTCACCGCCCGGCGGCTGAACGCCGACTACCAGGTGAACGCGTTCTCCGGCCGGGGCATGGTCCGCAACTACAACGGCGGCGAACCCGGGACGAGCTACCGGACCTACTACGACCGGGCACTGCTGAACGTCGAGGGTGACGTCTGGCGGGACCGGGGCGGCTGGCGACCGCAGCTCGTGGTGATCGGGCTCGGCATCAACGACTTCTCGACCCCGGTCGACCCGGGCGAGCAGTGGACCCCGGAGACGTTGGTCGCCGCCTACCGTGCCGCCTACCTGGCCTTCCTCGACAAGCTCCGCGCCCGGTACGGCCCCCGGACGACCATCGTGGTCAGTGCCACCCACGTCCCCGGCGGCGAGGTCTTCGCAGAGACCGCGCGGCAGGTCGTGCAGGAGCGCACCGACCGGGTGCACTACTGGTACTACGACAGCGCCGGCCTGGACTACGGCGGCTGCCACTGGCACCCCTCGCTGCGGGACCACGAGATCATCGCCGACCGGCTCACCGCCTTCCTCGGCACCCTCCCACTGCGCTGGTAGCCGATCCCTCGCCCCGGTAGCCGGGCCGGCCGTCCCGGGGCTCGGCCGCGCGTCTGGACGTCCGCGCGTCCGCAGGGTCGGGCGGAAATCAGGTTGCCGCAGGTGGCGGGTTCCGGGATGGTGGGCGCATGACGTTCTGACGGGCAGTTCCCTGTGCAGCCGAAACCTTCGACCGCGCCACCCACGCCGCCTCCGCGGCCGTGACGCCGTCCGCCCGTAGTTCTTCCCCGCAGAAAAGAGCGTCCTTGTCCCAGCAGAAGTCCCGGCCGGAGTCCGCTCCGCGCGCCGGGTCCGCCACCGTCAGCGTGTTCGCCTCCGAACGCAGTTGGATCGAGTCCGACGCCGTCGCCCAGTGCCACCAGGTGGCCGCCCTCGACGGGATGATCCACGTCGCCGGCATGCCGGACCTGCATCCCGGAAAGGGTGCCCCGATCGGCGCCGCGATGGCCTCGACCGTGCTGTACCCGTTCCTGGTCGGCTCCGACATCGGCTGCGGCATCGCGGTCTTCCCGGTGGACCGCAAACGCGTCGTACCCGAGCAGGTCGCCCGCCGGTTCCCGGACCTGGACCGGGCTCTGGACCCGGACCGGGACGCCGACGACCCGGCCTGGTCCGTCGTGGACGGCGACATCCCGGCCGGTCACCTGGAAGGGCTGGGCACCGTGGGTCGGGGCAACCACTTCGTGGAACTCGCCCGGATCCACACCGTGCTCGATTCGGGGCACACGGCCCGGCTCGGGCTCGCCGCCGACGACCTCGTCCTGATCGTGCACAGCGGTTCGCGCGGCCTGGGCGAGCGCATCCTGCGGGCACACACCGAGCGGCACGGCGCCGGTCCGGCCGAGGACCCGACCGGCTACCTGGCCAGCCACGACGCCGCCGTACGCTGGGGTTCGCTCAACCGTCGGCTCATCGCCGCCCGGGTGCTGTCCGCGCTGGGCGCCCGACCCACCGAGCCGATCGTCGACATGTGCCACAACCTGGTCGAGTTCCGCGACGGGGTCTACCTGCACCGCAAGGGCGCCGCTCCGGGCGACGGCCGCGACGTCCTGGTCGCCGGCACCCGGGGGACGTACTCCTACCTGGTGGCCGCGCACGCCGGGCCGGAGGCCAACCGCTCGGTGGCGCACGGTGCGGGCCGCAAGATGTCCCGCGCCGACGCGCTGCGCCGGGGCCGGGCCAAGCACACCGTCGAGGAACTCCGGCGTACCCCGCTCGGCTCGCTGGTCGTCTGCGGCGACCGGCAACTGCTGGTCGAGGAGGCGCCGACGGCGTACAAGCGGATCGAGCAGGTGATTGCCGACCTGGTCGAGCACGGCCTGGCCACCCCGGCCGCCAGCACAATTCCGCTGGTCACCTACAAGACCCTCGACCGGCCCGACGGCACCGCCCGACCGGCCGGCCGACGGGACCGCGAGCAGAACCGCCGCAGCCGGGGCCGGTCGTGACCACGCCGCCCGAGCAGGGCCACCTGCTGCTCTCCGCCGGACGCGGTCCACAGGAGTGTTCCTGGGCGGTGGCCGAGCTGCTGCGCCGGCTGGAGGCCGACGCCGGCCGGCGTCGCCTGTCGACGTACCGGGTGCAGACCGTCGCCGGTGCCCGGCCCGGCACCTACCGGTCGGTGCTGGTACGGGTGCACGGGACCGGTGCGGAGGAGTTCCTCTCCTCCTGGACCGGCACTCTCTGCTGGCAGGCGGCCAGCCCCTACCGGACCGGCTCCGGCCGGAAGAACTGGTACGTCACCGCCCAGCCGTGCCAGGTCGACGCCCCGCGCTCGTCCTTCGTCGAGAGCGACGTCGACTTCGTCGCGTGCCGCACCGGCGGCCCCGGCGGGCAGCACCGGAACAAGGCCAGCACCGCCGTACGGGCGACGCACCGGCCCTCCGGGACCGTCGTCGTGGTCGACACCGAGCGGCAGTTCAGCCAGAACCGGCGACTCGCCGTGGAACTGCTCCGGCAACGCCTCGCGGACACCGACAGCGTCGCCGGCCGCGCCGTCGTCACCGCCCGCTGGCGCATCCACGACGAACTCGTCCGCGGTGACCCGGTCCGGACAGAACGGCCGGATGGCCCACCCGGCGCGGGCCCGCGCGCTTAGCACGCCGCGCGGTGCCGCCGTCCCGGACTCGCCGCGCTGTGCTGCAGTGCCGTGCCGTCTCGCCGCGCGGTGCCGTGCCCGCCGTGCTGTGGCCGTCGTGCTGTGGCCGCCGTGCTGTGCCCGCCGTGCTGTGCCCGCCGGGCCGGTCAGTGCCGCCGGAGTGGCGGCGCCGTGCTGTCCCGGACGATGAGGGTGGTGGCCAGTTCGAGGCGGGTCTGGGCCGGCGTCTCGCCGGCGGCCACCGCCAGGACCAGCCGGGCGGCGGCGGCGCCCATCTCGGCGAGCGGCTGCCGCACCGTGGTCATGGCCGGGCCGCACCACCGGGTGTAGGAGATGTCGTCGAAGCCGACCACGCTGAGGTCGTCCGGGATGCGTAGCCCCGCCTGGCGGGCCGCCTCGTAGACGCCGAGCGCCTGTAGGTCGTTGCCGCAGAGGATCGCGGTGGGCGGCTCGGGTAGCCGCAGCAGTTCGCGGCCGTGGTTGAGCCCGTCCTCGAAGGCGAACCACTGTCCGATGCGTACCAGCCGTTCGTCCAGGGGAGTGCCGGCGGCGTCGGTCGCGGCCCGCGCGCCCTCCAACCGGGCGCGGGCGGAGAGTCGTTCGGTCGGTCCGGTGATCACGGCGATCCGCCGGTGTCCGAGGTCGAGCAGATGCCGGGTGGCGGCGATCCCACCGCTCCAGTTGGTCGCCCCCACCGACGGGACGGGATGTTCCGGCTCGCCGGTCGGGTCGAGGGCGACCAGCGGGATGCCACTCGCGGTCAGCGTCCCGTGCTGTTGCGGAGTGAAACCCAGGTGTACGGCGATCACGCCGGTCGGGCGCCGGGCCAGCAGGTCCTGGGCCCACGGCCGCCCGGTCGACGCCTGGTGCACCACGTCGGCGAAGGAGACGGCCAGCTTGTGCGTACCGGCCACCTCCTCGACGCCGTGCAGGACCTGGACCGCGAGGTGGCTCTGCATACCGTAGAAGAGCACCTCGATGCCGGCGGCCCGGACGACGCTCTCCGGGCGGCGGTAGTCGTGCTCCCGGAGCACAATCTCCACCCGGGACCGGGTGGCCGGTGCCACGTCCCGACGACCGTTGAGCACCTTCGACACCGTGGCCGCCGACACTCCGGCCAGCGCCGCGATCGACGCCACGGTCAACTCGCCGTGCCGGCGCCCGCGCTGCCGTCCGGCCGTGCCGCCGACCGGCGGCGTGGTCGTGACCGCCCGGCCGGCATCGGCGACGTCGGGAACCGCCCGCCGGTCCGCGCGCCGGTCGTCGGTCCGGCGCGGCTGCCGGCCCCGGCGCTCGCCGACCTCGCCGAGCAGTCGGGCGCGGACCGCCTCGGCCTCCCGCGCGGCCGTCGGACCGGCCGGAACGGTCTGCACGAGGTGGCGCCGTTTCCCGGTGGCCGGGTCGATGCCGGCGTAGACCCGGACCCGCAGCGAACCGCTGGGCAGGGTCTCGATCTCGCCCCGGGGGCGGCGCCGGGCGGAGGGGTCCGACATGGAGCGACCCTAACAGACCTCACCCCATGCCCGATCGAAACTGGCTCCACGAATCGCTCCACGACCAGTGGCGTACGCCGATGGGCTGTTTCGCGGTGAAAGGCGAGCGCGGCGAGATGTCCTGGGCATTGTCCGCAGTGGCGCCGGACGATCGTCTGCCGTGGCCGGAGCGTGGGCGGTGGGCGGGACGCCTGGAGGTTTGGCTTCGCGGGGTTGCCAGTCGAACCAGTTCGAATCATACTGCTAAATGTTTCTGAGCCGGACCTGACCGGGTGGACGGGCAGCCCACACGACCGAAACCATTCCAAGGAGAGTGTCGTGCTTCGATCCCCCTTCCTGGTGACCGCTGTCGTGGCGGTGACCGTGCTGACCGGTACGCCGGCCCAGGCAGCCCCCGGAGCCGCGATCAGAGTCGACCGTGCCGAGCGGCACCAGGTCATCGACGGCTTCGGCTACTCCATCGCCTTCCAGCGGTCGTCGCTGGTGCACAACCTCTCCGAGGCCAACCGGGAAGCTGCCCTCGAACTGCTGCTCGACCGGCACAAGGGTGCGGCGCCGAGCATCCTGCGGCTCGGCATCGGATCCTCGGCGACCAACCAGTACGACTCGATGCTCTCCATCCAGCCGACCGACCCCGGCGGGCCGGACGCCACCCCGAACTACACCTGGGACGGCTGGGACGGCGCCCAGGTGTGGTACGTCAAGGAAGCCCGTAAGCGTGGCATCGACCAGTTCTACGCCGACGCCTGGAGTGCGCCGGGCTACATGAAGGACAACGGCAGCGACAGCAACGGCGGTGCCCTCTGCGGTCTTCAGGGCGTCACCTGTGCCAGCGGCGACTGGCGCGAGGCGTACGCGCGCTACCTGGTCCAGTACGCCACGTTCTACAAGCGCGAGGGCATCAGGCTCGACGCCCTGGGCTTCACCAACGAGCCCGACTGGACCGCCTCGTACGCCTCGATGCGGTTCACCCCGGCGCAGGCCGCCGAGTTCGTGAAGGTACTCGGCCCGATCGCCGAGGCGGCCGGGGTCAAGGTGGCCTGCTGCGACTCCTTCGGGTGGCAGCAGTCGGACGCCTACGTGCAGGCGATCGAGGCGGATCCGGCGGCCCGTCGGCATGTCGACCTCTTCACCGGGCACGGCTACGCGAGCCCGTCGAACCGCCCGCTGCCGACCGGCGAGACCACCTGGATGACCGAGTGGGCTCCGTCCAGCGTCGCCGACGGCTGGAACGAGGCGTGGGACAGTGGCAAGGGCACCGACGGCATCGCGATCGCCCAGCGGATCCACGACACGCTCGCGCTGGCCGACAGCAGTGCCTTCCTCTTCTGGCTCGGCTCGTCCCGGGGCGGTACGGCGGCGCTGGTGCAGGTCGACGACGCCAACGACACCTTCCGGGTGTCGTCGCGGCTGTACGCCTTCGCCGCGTACAGCAGGTTCGTCCGCCCCCGTGCGGTGCGGATCGGTGTCGACGGCGCGCCCGACGGCGTGCTGGTGTCGGCCTACCGCAACGCGGACGGCACCGAGGTCGTGCAGATCATCAACACCACGACCGCGACCGTCAGCACCGACGTCAACCTGTCACGGCCGACCGCCTACCTCACCGACTCCACCCACAACCTGGAGCGGTCCCCGGGCGTGCTGGGGAAGCGGGGCCGGCACACCACGGTCGAGTTGGCGCCCCGGTCGCTGACCACGCTGGTCGGCAAGCGCCCCGGCCGGGGCTGACCTCCGGCGTCGTCGCCCCTGCCCGGTCGGACCTCCGGCCGCCGGCAGGGGCACCCGGCGTGGCGGAGCCGGTACCCGGGACCGGCTGCCCCTTGTCGGTCACCTTGACGGCGGACCGGCCGCGTTACCTCGCGGGGCGGACCAGCGGGTGTTCGTCGACGAGTTGTTCGGGCGCGGAGAGGCACCAGGCCTCGTAGAGCAGCTCGGCGAGTTCGTCGGCGTCGATCCCGGCCAGGTGTACGACCACCCAGCCGAATCCGCCGGAGATGAACTGCACCTCGAAGACGTCCGGCCGCTCGGCGACCAGCGCGGTCTGCTCCGAGAGGGTCTGCTTCAGGCCGACCGTCCGGGTCCGGGGCCAGTGGTAGCCGAACCGCCTGCCGCGCACGCTGAACGACGTGTAGTCCCGCGCCTGGGCGTGCTCGACCTCCGCGAGGTCGTCCACCATCCGCAGGAATCGGCTACTCGAAACGGTCACGGCGTCATTCTGGCGTACCGGCACGTCCGAGGTGCCCGGCAGGCTCGTTCCGCCGTACCGGCGGGCTCGTCTCTTTCCCTTTCGGCGGGGCTTGTCGTCCCGGTGCCGGTACGGCCTGGCGTCGGCCGTAGAGATGATGCTGTCGCGCACACGACGCCGCGTCCTCTTACAATGCTGTGTGGCACACGGTATCGTGTAACTCATGCCGGACGACGAGCTTCTCTCGACCCATCTCCAGGAGTTGCGACGGGGCAGTGTCGTGCTGGCCTGCCTGCTGATCCTCAAGAAGCCGAACTACGGCTACGCGCTGCTCGAACTGCTGCAACGGCGGGGGTTCGCCGTCGACGCCAACACCCTCTATCCGCTGCTGCGCCGCCTGGAGAAGCAGGGGCTGCTGACCAGCGACTGGAACACCGACGAGTCCAGGCCGCGCAAGTTCTACCGCACCAGCGCGGAGGGCTTCGAGGTCGCCGACCTGCTGCACCAGGACTGGGAAACGCTCAACGCCGCCTTCCGCACCCTGAGAGATGAGCCATGACTACGACCGCTACCAGCACCCTGACCGACCGTTACGTGGCGGCGACCCTCCGCCGGCTGCCGGCGCGGCAGCGTACCGACATCGAGCGGGAACTGCGCGCCTCGATCGCCGACGCGATCGACGAGCGGCTGGAATCCGGGGCCGACCCGACCGAGGCGGAGACCGCCGTACTCACCGAACTCGGTGACCCGGACCGGCTGGCCGCCGGCTACGCCGACCGTCCGCCGTACCTGATCGGGCCCGCCCTGTTCGTGGACTACACGCGGCTGCTGCGTACCCTGCTCGCCACCGTCGTGCCGGCGGCCACCGTCGGCGTCGCCCTGCTCCGGACGGTCCAGGGCGACACCGTCACCGGTGTGCTCGGCACCGCCCTCGGCACGGCGATCACCGTCGCGGTGCACATCGCCTTCTGGACCACACTCGCCTTCGCGATCGTCGAGCGCGTCCCGTCCCGGCGTCATCCCGGCGGCTGGCGACCGGGCCGGTGGGACCCGGCCGCACTGCCCGAGCCGCCCAGCCGCCGCATCCGGTACGCCGAGCTGGTCAGCGAGACCGCCGCGCTGGTCCTGTTCTCCAGCCTCATCCTGCTGTCGCCGGTGTTGAGCATCGAGCGGGACGCCGACGGCCGACCCGTCGGAGTCCTCTCGCCCTGGCTGTGGGACACCGGCGTCGTCTACGTCTTCGTCGCCGTCGCCGCGCTCAGCCTCGGCTTCTCGTACGCGAAGTACTACCTGCGGTGGAACCTCGCCCTGGGCATCATCGGGACCCTGGTCAACCTGGCGGCCCCGGCGATGCTGATCTGGCTGGCCACCACCGACCGGATGCTCAACCCCGCGTTCGTCGAGGCGGCCGGCTGGTCGCCCGAGGTGCCCAGGTGGATCGGCACCGGCCTCGTCGTCCTCGCGGTCCTCACGATCCTGCACAGCATCGGTGAGGCCGCCGGCCAGGCCCGTCGCCGCTGACCACCCCGCGCCACCGCCGTCCCGTGCCACGCCCGTCCGTTCACCACCGCCAGTCGTGCCACCGGACAGCCGTGCCACCAGCAACCCGTGCCACCAGCAACCCGTGCCACCGACCGACCGTTCCTGAACACCCCGCCCTGGAAGCCCTCGGACGAAAGGGAGACACCCATGAAGGCGATCATCCACGACGAGTACGGTCCGCCCGGCGTCCTCCGCTACGGCGACGTCGACATGCCGACCGCCGGTGAGCACGAGGTGCTCGTCCGGGTTCGCGCCGCGTCGGTCAACCACGGTGACCGGGTCTGGTTGCACGGCCTGCCCCGGGCGGCCCGACTGGCGACCGGACTGCGCCGGCCGAACCGGACCGTACTGGGCCGGGCCGTTGCCGGGACCGTCGAGGCGGTCGGGCCCGGGGTAACCCGGTTCGCGGTCGGCGACGCCGTCTTCGGCGAGGTGAACCAGCGAGGCTTCGCCGAGTACGCGGCGGTGCCCGAGGACCGGCTGGCCCGCCGCCCCGACGGGGTGACCCACGAACAGGCGGCCACCCTGCCCGTCGCGGCGACCACCGCCCTCCAGGCGGTACGCCGGGCCGACCTGCGCCCCGGCCGGTCCCTGCTCGTCAACGGAGCCTCCGGCGGGGTGGGTACGTTCACGGTGCAACTGGCGAAGGTGCGTGGTGCGATGGTGACCGCCGTCTGCAGTACCCGCAACGTGGAGCTGGCCCGCTCGCTCGGCGCCGACCACGTGGTCGACTACACCCGCGAGGACGTCGCCGGGGTTCCGGCCCGCTTCGACGCCGTCATCGACTTCGCCGGCAGCCAGCGGCTGGCCGCCGTCCGCCGGCTGCTCACCCCGACCGGTGTCTACGTCTGCTCGACCGGCACCGGCGGCCCACTGCTCGGCCCGTTGCCCCGGCTCGTAGCCGTCACCGCCACAACGCCGTTCGTACGCCAGCGGCTGCGGGTACTGGCCGCGACGACCAGGGTCGCCGACCTCGACGAGGTGGCCGGACTCGTCGCGGCGGGGAGGATCACGCCGGTGATCGAACGGACGTACCCGCTCGGCGAGGCCGCCGAGGCGTTGCACCTCGTCGAGACCGTGCACGCCCGGGGCAAGATCGTACTGACGGTGTAGTCTGCGGCACCGCAGGGTGACAGAGGCGCCCGGACACCCGCAATCCGTGACCGATCGGTAGCTCCGGCCCGAGCCCGATGGCATGCTTGGCGGCGGGGAAGAACCCGGAGGTGTGTGGTGAGCGGATCAGCACAGCACGACGGACCCGGCGACGGTCCCACGGCCGTACGGATACTCGTGGGTGCCCAGCTACGACGACTGCGCGAGGAACGAGGACTGACCAGGGCCGAGGCGGGCGAGCCGATCCGCGCCTCGGAATCGAAGATCAGCCGGATGGAACTGGGACGGGTCGGTTTCAAGGAGCGCGACGTACTGGACCTGCTGTCGCTCTACGGCGTAGACGACGAGCAGGAACGGGCGGTGCTGCTGACCCGGGTCCGGGAGGCCAACACGTCGGGCTGGTGGCACCCGTACAGCGACGTCACGCCGAACTGGTTCCAGCGCTATCTGGGCCTGGAGGCGACCGCGACGCTGATCCGGACCTACGAGGTCCAGTTCGTCCCCGGACTGTTGCAGACCGAGGACTACGCCCGGGCGGTGGTACGCCTCGGCCACGGCAGCGCGAAGGAGGACGAGGTCGCGCGCCGGGTACGGCTGCGGCTGGAGCGCCAACAGGTGCTCAGCCGTCCGGATCCGCCGAAGTTGTGGGCGGTGGTGGACGAGGCCGCGCTGCGGCGCCCGGTCGGCGGCCCGCAGGTGATGCGCGACCAGCTCGAGGCGCTGCTCGCCATCGTCACCAAGATGCCGAACGTGAGGTTGCAGGTGATCCCGCTCGCCGCCGGTGGGCACGCGGCGGCCGGCGGCGCCTTCACCATCCTGCGCTTTCCCCAGCCCGACCTGGCCGACCTGGTCTACATCGAACAGTTGACCAGTGCGCTCTACCTCGACAAGCGCGAGGACGTCGACTGCTACTTCGAGGCGGTGAACCGGCTGTTCGTCGAGGCCGCGCCGATCAAGGACACCTACCAGATCCTGGACAGGATCATCCGCGACCTCGGCGAGGTGCCCGGATAACCGGAACGTCCACGAAGTCCACCGCCCGCAGCAGGACCAGGACGGTGGCGACGACCACGACGACGACTCCACTGCCGGCCGCGACCGCCACGAACAGCCCACCGACGCCGTCCGGCGCGGCGTCCGGGCTGAGCGGCGGCCGGTCGCCCAGCAACCCAAGCCGGGGTACCCCGCCGAGCAGCCCGAGCAGCGGTGTCCCGTCGAGCAGCCGCATCGCCGTGCCGGTCGGACCGACCCGGTCAACGGTGTCCCGGCGCGGCCGGGCCAGCACGGCGGCGGCCAGGCAGAACAGCACCGCCGCGAGCAGTACACCGCCGACGACGTCGCTGAACCGGTGCCAGCCCGCGATCATCGTGGCCGCGGCGACGGTGCAGACCCCGGCCGTGCCCGGCACGGCGATCCACCAGCGGGCCGGTGCGGGGAGTACGAGTACGACCGCGAGCAGCAATGCCATGGCCACGGACACGTGGCCGCTGGGGAAGCTGTTGTGCGTCGTCGACGTCGCTACCCCGAGTTCGGGCCGCAGGATCACCTGCTTGGCGACGCTCGCGAGGACCACCGCGACCCCGACCAGGGCGACACCGGCCACCCCGGCCCACACCCGCCGGAACAGCACGCCCAGCAGCAGCACCACGACGAGCAGCAGGCCCAGCACGGTCGGGTTGCCGAACCAGGCCAGTACCGCCTTCGCCGGCCCGACCAGGTCGGTCGGCTGCTCGTAACCGCCGCCCCGCTCGGCCCGGGGCAGCAGCCGGCCGTCGAGGCGCTGTCCCGGGGCGGTGCCGACGAACCCGACGGCGGTCACCACGAACGCCAGCAGGTACCCGAGCGCGGCGCGGCGCAGTCGAGCGGCCGGCGCCCGAGCGGCGGACCGCCCCGGGTGCCGCAGCGGCGTCACGGACGGATTCGGGTACGGCGACAGCGGATGCACCAGGCAAGGATCCAGCGTCCGGATGCGGAACCTATGCGGATCCTGTCATGGTTCTGTCGCAGTCGCAGTCGCAGTCGCAGTCGCAGTCGCAGTCGCAGTCAGCGACGGCACCGACGGCACCGACCGGGCGGCGGGGTGTTCGTCACCGTCGAGTTCGGCGGCGTGTCCGGAACAGCACCGACGACCGAATCTCGTTCGACCGTGGCCGACCGTCACCAGCAGGTTCCGCAGACCGGGCGGGGTCCCCAGTCCGACGAGACGAGCCGGACCGTCCGGTCCACCAACGGATCGGTCGTGGACAGCCAGCGTACGTCGAGAGCGGCGTCCAACAGGTCCCACACCACCCGGACGCACTGGATCCGCACCAGGTAGTCGGTGACCACGCAGATCCCGAAGTCGACGGGCCCGGCCGGGACCTGCTTACGGTCGGCGAACGGGGAGGCACCGACGGTTGCGTACGGCCGCAGGTGGGACTCGTACACCAGGCCGTGCGCGAAGGCAGACTGGTAGATGGCGTACCCGAAGCTGGCGACGCCCTTCGGCTCGGCGCAGTCGAGCTGACCGGCCAGGGTGAGGAAGTCGCCGCCCTCCTTGGTGCGGTCCAGCAGTGCGGTGTCCAGGTTGCCCGACGAACACGGGATCCGCTCCCACACCGGTTCGGCCGCCAGCGCGGGGCCGGCGGTGAGCAGGGTGATCACAACGGCGGCGAGTGCCGCGCCGAGGCGTCTCATTCAGGTTCTCCCTCGATGATTTCCTTCTTCGGTGGGCTCGCCACCTGCATCGCGCCGAGCGCGAGGCCGAGCTGGAAGCGGTTGTCCACACCGAGCCGGTCCATCAGCGACCGCAGTGCGTACGTAACCGAACGGGTCGACATGCCGAGCGCCTGCGCGACGCTGGTGTCGGTGTGGCCCTCGGCAAGCAGCGCGACGACCGCTTTCTCTCGTGGCGTGAGCACGACCTCGGGTACTCCGTTCCGGCGTGGGTCTGTCGCCTCCGTCCAGTGCCGGACGAAGAGCGAGACGAACGACTCGACCGCTGTGGGCTCGACGATCTCCCACGTACCCTGGTGCAGGCCGAGCGGGTCGACGGCGAGCAGCGTGACCCGGCGGTCGAAGATCATCAGCTTGTGCGGCAGCCGGGGTGCCTCGCGGTACTCTCCGCCGAGCCGGGCGAACTCGGTCGCGTGCCTCGACGACCGGTCACCGTCGGCCGGCGCGCGACCCAGCGAACGCAGCCGGATCCGGCGCTTGAGCAGGGCGATGTCCATGGGTGCGGCGATCGCCAGGGCGTCGGTGCTGAAGACCTCCTCCGGGTTCATCGACAGGTGTTCGGCCCGCTCCACCGCGACCAGTTCGGCGATGCGGCGGCGGGTGGCCTCGCGGTCCGGCAGGCGGCGAGCCGCGAACGGCCGGTCCGCGCCCGTCCGCACCAGGCCGGGACCGGTATCGGGTACCGGTCCGACCCGGCGCAGTGCCCGCTGTTGCAGGGCCGTCACCGCCACGTCCACCGGCACCGCCTGCCAGCGCACCGCGTCCGCGCCCACGCCCGACGGTTGACCGGTCCGGCCGGCCAGACCGGCGTCCTTCAACTCGTCGAGCGCGACCCGGACCCGCCGTACGGCGAGACCGAGGCTCGCCGCGGCGGCTCCCGCGCTCCGGTCACCGAAGCTGACCAGGCAGCGGTAGACCAGGTCGGCGTCTGCGGAGACGCCCCAGCGAACCAGCAGCGGCACCGCCTGTCCGACGGTCAGCACCCCCGTGCCCCTGCCCGCCATCGACAACTCCCTCCCCCCGGGAACGGTCTGCCGCGATACAAACACAGGACCGCACCGATGTCTCGGGCCGACAAGATCATCGAGTTGATTCGTTGCGTGATTCCGCAACGACCCGGCCGAGGCGTGCCGGCACGGGGATTGAACTGTCGGCGCCGAAATCCCGTTTCAGATCACGTACGGCCACGCCGTTCCGAGCCTGGCCCGCCATGTCACCACGGCCTCCGGGAGAGGATCTTCGGGTTGTCACTCTTCACGCGCTTCCGTCAGCAACCACCTCAGGAACGGGCAACCGCGAAGGACGACCCGCCGCCGGACGGAGACCGCGAAGACCGCCCGCTCGACGATCCGCCCGGCGACGGCGACGGCGACGGCGACGACTCCGCCGAGCAGGCCACCGTGCGCCTGGACGACGCTTCCAGCACCCACGACCCGACCGGCGCGCCCGGCGGTGCCGACCCGGACAGCGGCGTCACGCAGGCCGGCAAGGCCGCCCCTGATGCCGACAGCGGCGTCACGCCGGACGGCGATGCGCGTCCGGCGGCCGACCCGACCCCGGCCGCTGACCCGTCGCCGGCCGCCGATCCGCCGCTTGCTGCTGAGTCGCCGGCCGCCGATCCGTCGCTGGCTGCCGGTGGGGAGCGGAGCGGGGGAGCGCCCGGTGCCGACGGGCGTGCGGAGGCGTCCGGTGACGGTGGGAGCGGAGAAGCGGTCGCAGGTGAACGCCGCTCGCCCGCCAGGCGGATCCGCACGCAGGTGACGACGGTACTGGCGGCCCTGCTCGTCCTGGTCGCCCTCACCGCGCCGAACAAGCCGGACCAGTTCACCCTCGGCACGCTCGCGCGGATACCGGTGGAAGCACTTCTCGGCCTCGGCCTCGTCCTCGCGTTGCGGCCGAGGGCGCGGCAGGTGGCCGCCGTACTCGGTGGGATCACTCTCGGGCTGCTGGGCCTGCTGAAGCTCGTGGACATGGGTTTCTACGCGGTACTCGCCCGGCAGTTCGACCCGGTACTCGACTGGATCCTGGTCGACGACGCCATCTCGTTCCTCACCGACTCGTTCGGCCGGGTCGGCGCGGTCGGCGCCGCGATCGTGGCGGTGCTGCTCGTCGTCGCGGTACTCGTGCTGATGACGTCGGCGGTACTGCGCCTGACCCGCCTCGTGGCCCGGCACGACGTCGCCGCCGGGCGTACCGCCGTGGTGGTCGGGGCCGGGTG
Source organism: Plantactinospora endophytica (assembly GCF_016862915.1). Classification (GTDB taxonomy): domain Bacteria; phylum Actinomycetota; class Actinomycetes; order Mycobacteriales; family Micromonosporaceae; genus Plantactinospora; species Plantactinospora endophytica. The sequence goes on from NZ_BONW01000013.1 coordinate 580,358, forward strand.
GCTGGCCTGTGCCGTGCTGGGCGTACAGATCGTGCCCGGCGTACCGGTGGCGGCCAGGAACACGGCCGGCCTGGCGCACGGGCGCGCGCACCAGATCCACGACGGCCTGCGCAGCCAGCAGGAGTTCACCCGGCAGGCCGGGGTCGACGCCTTCCGTGACGTACCCGGTGACCAGCTTCTCACCGGCCTGCGCGGCAAGGACGTCCTGCTGGTCTTCGTCGAGAGCTACGGGCGCGACGCGGTCGAGGACCCGGCGTTCGCGCCACAGGTCGGTACGGTGCTCGACGCCGGAACCCAGCGGCTGGCCGCCGCCGGCTTCGCCGCGCGCAGTGCCTTCCTGACCTCGCCGACCGCCGGCAGCGGCAGTTGGCTGGCCCACTCGACGTTCCTGTCCGGGCTCTGGATCGACAACCAGCAGCGCTACCGCAACATCGTCACGAGCGACCGGCTGACCCTGACCGGCGCCTTCCGCCGGGCGAACTGGCGCACCGTCGGCATCATGCCGGGCGTCACCCGGGCCTGGCCCGAGGGGGAGCTGTACGACTACGAGAAGATCTACGACTCCCGGCAGCTCGGTTACCACGGCCCGAAGTTCAGTTGGGCCACCATGCCCGACCAGTACGCCCTGGCCGCCTTCGAACGGTACGAGCACGGGACGCCGGACCGCCCTCCGCTGATGGCGGGGATCACCCTGGTGTCGAGTCACGCGCCCTGGACGCCTCTTCCCCGGCTCGTCGACTGGGACGACCTCGGTGACGGGTCGGTCTTCGCGCCGATGGCCGGCGAGGGCGAGCCGAAGAGCGTGCTCTGGGGCGACCAGCGGAAGGTACGGGCCGAGTACCGCCGCTCCATCGAGTACTCGCTGAACAGCGTGATCGGCTACCTGGAGAAGTACGGCGACGACGACACCGTGATGGTCTTCCTCGGTGACCACCAGCCCTCGCCGATCGTCACCGGTACCGGTGCCAGTCGGGACGTGCCGATCACCGTCGTGGCCCACGACCCGGCGGTGCTGGATCGGATCTCCCGGTGGGGCTGGCAGGCTGGACTGAAGCCCGGCCCGCAGGCGCCGGTCTGGCGGATGGACGCCTTCCGTGACCGCTTCCTGACCGCGTTCGGGCCGCGCACCGGTACCGCCCGAACGGCCGCAACGGGCGGAGACTGACCGCCCGACCCCGCCGGCTCGACCAGCCGCTACCTGCCGGCTCCAGAACCGGCAGGTAGCGGCTTGCGGTCAGGGCTTGCGCGCGACGCCGCCGTAACCGTCGACCGGCTCCGCGTCGACGTCCTCCGGTCGCCACTGCGAGATGGAGACCACGCCCGGCTCCAGCAGGTCCAGGCCCGCGAAGCAGCGTTCGATCTGCTTCGGGCTGCGCAGCACGTACGGGACGGCGCCGGTGTCGTCGTAGCCCTGCTGGGCCTCGTCGAAGCCCTCGGTGGTGTTGGTGCTGTCCCAGAGGATCAGGTAGCTGCCGCTGGGGACGGCGGCCATCACCCGGGCCACGATGGACTCCGCCTCGTCGTGGTCGGCGACGTGGCCGAGCACGCCCATGAACATGACCGCGATCGGCTGGTTGAAGTTGAGGATGTTCTTGGCGTCGGCGACGATCCGGTCGGGGTCGTGGAAGTCCGCGTCGACGTAGTCGGTGACACCCTCCGGCGTGGTGTTGCTGAGCAGGGCGCGGGCGTGCGCCAGCACCAGCGGGTCGTTGTCCACGTAGACGATCCGGGAGTCCGGCGCGGCACGCTGGGCGACCTGGTGGGTGTTGTCGAGGGTGGGCAGGCCGGTGCCGATGTCGAGGAAGTTGCGGATGCCGGCCTCGGCCGCCAGGTGGTGCACGGCTCGGATCAGGAACCGCCGGGACTGCTTGGCCAGCGGGACGATCCCCGGGAACTGCCGCAGGTAGGCGTCTCCGGCATCCCGGTCCGCGGCGAAGTTGTCCTTGCCGCCCATCCAGTAGTTCCAGATCCTGGCCGAGTGCGGCACGCCGGTGTCGAGCCCGTCGGGCCATGAACGTTGTGGCGGCAGTGCTTCCTTCGTCACGTGGCCTTCCTCAGGGTCTTCGCGGCAGACACGACCGCTCCACGGTAGAGCGTCGATCTCCCTGACGCACGTACCTGTGCCGTCCAATGTGGTGTCACCGGCCGCATCCGACGCGCGCGCGGGCGTCCGGTCGACAGCCGGGAGTGGTGCGACGACGGACGGTCACCGTGTCGGCCGGCCGCCTCCGCTCACCGGCGCTCGGCGGTGGCCGCGCCGGCCGCACCCACCTCCGCCTCGCCCTCGGTCGCCCCGGCCGGCCGGGGCCGGAGCCGTACCTTGGTGATGGCGTGCCGGTCGATCTCGGCGACCTGGGCGGTGAAGGCCGGCAGTTCGACGGTTTCACCAGGAGCCGTCGGGATGTGGCCGAGGCGGGCCAGGACCAGGCCGGCGACGGTGGTGTAGTCGCCGTCGTCGGGCTCGTCGAGGTCGAGTCCGATGTCGGGCAGGTCGTGGATCGGGAACGTGCCGGCCACCAGGAGGGTCCCGTCGGGCTGCCGGACCACGGCCTGGACGTCCCGGTCCGTCTCGTCGTAGATCTCCCCGACGATCTCCTCGATCAGGTCCTCCATCGTCACGATGCCGTCGTTGGCGCCCCGCTCGTCGACCACGACGGCGAACTGCTGGCGCTGCTGCCGCATCTGGCGCAGGGCGTCCGTGACGCCGAGGGTCTCGGGCAGGAACAGCGCCGGGGCGGTGTGCTCGGCGACCGTGCCGGCGTCGTCGAGCAGGTCCCGCAGGTGGACGACGCCGACCACGTCGTCGAGACCGCCCCGGGTGACGACCGGGGCGCGGCTGTGACCGGACTCGGCGAGCAGCCGCCGGGCCTGCCCGGTGGGCAGTTCGGCGTGCAGGGTGACGACCTGTCCACGCGGTACCAGGATCTCCCGCAGGATCCGGTCGGCGATCTCGAACGCGCCGCTGATGATGGTGCGGTGCTCGGCGGAGAGCCCGCGCTGGGCGGTCACCATCTCGCGCAGTTCCTCGGCGCTGACCTCCTCCGGGCCGCCGTCCGGGTCGGCGCCGGTGAGCCGGACGACCACGTTCGTCGACTTGCTGAGCAGCCAGACCGCCGGCCGGGAGAGCGCGGCGAGCACGTCGAGCGGTCGGGCCACCACCAGCGACCAGCCCTCGGCCCGCTGCATCGCGATCCGCTTCGGCGCCAGTTCACCGAGGACCAGGCTGACGAAGGTCAGCACGATCGTCACCAGGATCACCGAGGCGGGTTCGGCGGCCGAGCCGAGGAAGCCGAGCGCGGGTACCAGGGGTGCGGCCAGGGAGACCGCCGCCGCGGCCGAGGCGAGGAAGTTCGCCAGCGTGATGAAGATCTGGATGGTGGCCAGGAACCGGTTCGGGTCGCGGGCCAGCCTCGCCAGCACCCGACCGCCGCGCGACTGGCGTTCCAGTCGTTGCAGTTGGCTCTCCCGCAGTGACACCAGCGCCATCTCGCTGCCGGAGAACGCCGCGTTGACCAGCACCAGGAACAGCACCAGTGCCACCTGTAGCCCGTAACCGTCCACCGAACGTCCGGCCTCCTCGTCCTGCTGGGTGTGGTGTGGGCACCAAACCTAGCGGGTCACCGGCCCGGACGGCTCGTCCGACGACGGGAGCGGCCCGGGCGCCGTCGGCGTACGGCTCAGGTGGCGAGCACGATGGTCATCCCGAGGTACGTGGCCAGCAGCAGTATGCCCTCGAAACCCAGCCGTCCCCAGCCGCAGGTCTGCCGGACGAGCAGCCCGCCGAGCAGGATCGCGGTCATGAACAGCCCGCTGGTGGTGATGAACAGGTCCTCGCTGCCGGCGGCGTGGTAGATCGACCCCTGGCGGTACGCGATGTCGCCGACCACCAGGGTGATCACGTCGAGGATGTTCCCGCCGAGGACGGCGGCGACGGCGAGGGTGACGGCGCCCCGCCGGACGGCGGCGATCGCGGTGACGGTCTCCGGCAGGCCGTTCACGATGCCGAGCAGTACCCCACCGGTGAACCCGGCGGTCAGCCCGGTGGTCTCGACGACGCTCTCGGCGGCCAGCGACACCGCCCAGCCGCTGGCCGCGACGAACGCGCCGACCAGGACGAACCGCCCCCAGAGCGTGCGCAGGCTGTGGTTCTCCAGCGCACCGTGGTCCTGTGGTACGTCCGGGCGGGTCTCGGTCGTTCCGACGGCCTGCCACATCGGTCTGGTGCCGGCGGTCCGGATCAGCCGGAGCCCGCCCAGGTAAAGGGCGACGATCGCGACCGAGACCGGATGGATGCCGAGGACGGTGACGTTGGGGCTGTAACTGCCCAGCAGGGCCAGCGCCAGCAGGGTGATCAGCAGGCAGCCGAAGAGCAGGTTCGACGGGGAGGCGGCGGCGTGTTCGAGATTGACCCGCCGGTAGAAGGCGTCGGCGACCGCGACGGCGGTGGTCTGCGCGGCGATGCCGCCGACGGCGTTGCTGTAGCCGAGCTGCGGATGCCCGCCGGCCGCGGTGACGGCGGTCATCACGATCCCGGAGAGCCCGGTCGCGACGCCGAAGAAGACCACGCCGAAGACGGCCTCGCCCCAGCCGGTCCGGTCCGCCAGGGCGTCGCCCAGGGCGACGAGCCGGATGCTGCCGAGGATCGTGATCAGGCCGGCGACGGCGAAGACGCCGATGCTCACCGCGATCGGCCAGGGCGTGGCGGGTAGAAAGCCCAGCATCGGGCGGTTATTCCCGAGTTGCCGGCTTCGAAGCCTACCGTTGACCGCCGCCGGATTCCGCCCCCCGATTCCGGGCGTCAGGGGTGATATTTGACGAAAAGTGACGAACTGGACTATATCCGGCGTGACAATGGCTGTGGTGCCCGGCTTGGAGTGGATGGCTCGGGGCAGGCCGCCCAACTCTGGGCGCCGCAGCCGGGGCCGCGCATCCGACCAGCCATCCGGTACGGGAGCGGCTGTGTACGGAGTACGGACCCATCCGCGTCGGTTACCGACGCTCGCCGAGCGGTACTCGGCCCGGCAGAACGCCTTCGGCGTACTCCGGCTGCTGCTGGCCGGTGGAGTCATCGTGGCACACAGTTGGCCGCTCGGCTTCGGGCTGCCGAGCCCCGGCCACGCGTTCTCCTCCGGGCAGAGCGACCTCAGCACGCTGTCGGTGTACGGCTTCTTCTTCATCGCCGGCTTCCTGATCACCGAGAGCGGGCTCCGGTCGTCGCTGCGGCAGTACCTCTGGGCCCGGTTCCTCCGGATCTTTCCCGGGCTCTGGGTCTGCCTGCTGGTGACGGCCTTCGGGCTGGCCCCGCTGGTCGCGCTCTACGAACGCGGCAGCCTCGACGGGTTCTGGAGCCATCCCGAGGGACCGTTCGACTACCTGACCACCAACTGGCTGGCCTCGATGGAGCAGTTCCCCATCTCCGGGCTGCTCGCGGAGACGCCGTTCGGGCAGGTGGTCGGCGGTCCGAGCGCCTTCGCCGGCTCGCTCTGGACCCTCCGCTACGACCTGGCCTTCTACGCCGTGATCGCCGTCCTGCTCGGGACCGGGCTACTGCGCCGTACGCCCCGGGCGGTGCTGCTGCTGGCCGTCGGCTGCTACCTGCTCCTGCTCCGGGACGTGCTCGCCGCCCCGACCTGGACCGCCCGGCCACCGGCACACGGCGCGGTAGGCCCGATCCCGTTGATCGGGTCGTTCGCCGCCGACTGGATGCTGCAACTCGGCTTCCTCTTCCTGCTCGGCGCGGTCGCCCGGCTCTACGCGCACCGGATTCCGCTGCACGGCGCGATGGCCGCCGTGGCCGCCACCCTGGTCGTGGCGACGCTGTGGCGGGGCGGGTTCTTCGCGCTCGGCCTGCCGGCGTACGGGTATCTGGTGCTCTATCTGGCGGTCGCGCTGCCGCGCCGGCTGGCCTGGCTCGGGCAGGGGCGGGACTACACGTACGGCGTCTACATCTACGGTTTCCCGGTGCAGCAGGTGCTCGCCCTGCTCGGCGCGCAGCGGTTCGGCCTGGCCGGCTACATCCTGCTCAGCCTGCTCGGCGCGCTGCTCTTCGCGATACCGTCCTGGCATCTGGTGGAGGGTCCCGCCAGCCGGTGGAAGCGGCGCGGCCCGGGTGCGACGTACCGGCGGCGGCACGGCGTCGGCGACCGGCCCGAGCCGCCGGCCCCGCAGCCACGACCGGTGCCGGACACCGGTGCCCGGACCGCCGCCGTGCAGGTCGCCGCCGTGCAGGCCGCCCCGGTACAGCACGGTGCGGCACAGGCCGTCGCCGCAGAGGCCGGGGCAGCACAGATCGGCGCCGCACCGGCCGGCGTGGGACGGGTGGCGGGGGAGCGGACCGACCGGGGATCGCGGCCGGGATCACGGCCACCGGCCCGACATCGGCGACCCGCGCGACCCGCCGGCGCACTGCTGGCCCGCTACCTTCGGCGCCGCACGCCGGCACTCACGGCCGGGCCGACCCACCGTGCGGTGCGGGCGGCCGGGGAACGGCCGGAGGCCGACACGGTGACCGACGGGGCGCGGTAGGCGAGTCCCGGGAGCCGGCCCGTCCCGGAACTGCGGCACGGGTCGCGGTAGGCGAGTCGCCGGGAGCCGGCTCCTCCCGGCCCGCTCGGCGTCGATCTGTCGGGCGGCCGTTCCCGGTGCCGGTGCACCCCGGCGTCATCCGGTTCGGCGGAACTGCGGCAGCCGGACACGGGGCGTCGGCCGGGCCAGCGGCGTTGGCCGCCGGGCGGGACGTACCCGGAAATGGTGCGCGAGGCACGGGCGAAGGCCGGCGGAGCGGCCTCCCCGACGACGCCCGACGCGCCAGGGGCGTTGGCCGGGTCGGGAGCGTTGGGGCGGTCGGGGGCGTCGGCCCGGTCAGCCCGTGGATGCTTCGGATGCGGCGTCCACCGCGTCGACGAGCCGGGCCAGTGACCCGGCCAGGCCGGCCAGCCCGGCGGTCGGCGGTCCGCCCGGTTCCACCAGGTAGCCGTCCCGGCGGATCTCCACCATCAGGGCGGTGACCCGGCGGTCCCGGCCGTAGTGCCGCAACGGGACGTAGCAGCCCGCGAACGGTGTGTCGACCGCCGTGCCGCCGCAGCCGGCGAAGGCCGCCCGCCCGGCCGCCAACAGCCAGTCCGGGGTGTGCGCCGGATCGGTGCCGAGGCAGACCGCCGGCCGGTCGGCACCGCCGATCTCGTACGGCAGCCGCCGGCTCGGATAGGAGTGCACGTCGAGGATGGTCACCCGGCCCCGGGCGGCCAACCGGGCGTCCACGAGATCGCCGACCGCCTCGGCATAGGGCCGGTACCAGCGCCTGAGCAGCTCCTCCTCAACCACCGGGTCGTCGGCGCGCAGCCGTCGGCCGCCGCTGGTCCGGGTGTAGACCGCGGCCATTCCGACCGCCCGCATCACCTCCCGGGCGTCGGGAAAGCGCTCGGGGTCGACGACCAGCCGGGAGAGCAGGTTCACGAACGTCCACGGGACACGCCCGGCTGCCGTGGCGGCCTCGGTCGCCAGCAGGTCGGTGTGCGCGTCGGTCATCAGGGCCAGTTCGGCCGCCAGGTCGGCGTCGTCGAGCAGCAGGTCCCGGCGTACGGCCGGCGGGTCCAGCCAGCCGGCGTGCGGAACGTGCAGCAGGACCGCACTGTCGACCGCGCCCGGTACGACCCGAAAACCCGCCACCGGTTCCGCTCCACTGTGCCGCACCACGACCGCCGCCCCGTCCACCCGCCTGCCGCCGGACGCCAACCCGGCGACGGTCGGGGATGCCGTTCCGCGTGCCGTCGAACCCGGACGGCGCAGGTTCCGACAAATGTACGTTGTTCGATCGTGGAATCCGCCCGTAGCCTACCCACGCCTCTGACCAGCGAACGAGGAGTGTGTATGGGGCGGATCAGTAGGATCTGGCGAGTCGGACTCGCGGTGCTGCCGCTGACGGCGGTGACCGTACTGGGCGTCACGCCACCGGCGTTCGCCCGCCCGGCGCCGTCGATCGTGGTCTCCGACGGCGTGACCCAACCGGTGTTCGGCTACGCCGACGCCATCCGGGAACGGCTGTTCGTCGAGTCCACCTTCGACAGTGACTCCGACGGTCTACGCGACATCATCGCGTTCGACGTGATGCGGCCCAAGGCGACCGCCGACGGGCTCAAGGTGCCGGTCATCATGGACGCCAGCCCGTACTACTCGACGCTCTGCCGGGGCAACGAGTCCGAGTGCAAGGTGGACCTGGACGGCGACGGCCTGCTCGACAAGTGGCCGCTCTTCTACGACAACTACTTCGTGCCGCGCGGCTACGCGGTGATCCTGCTGGACATGGTCGGCACCAACAACTCCACCGGTTGCCCGACCACCAACGCCGCGCCGGACAACCTCAGTGCCAAGCAGGCGATCGACTGGCTGAACGGCCGGGCCACCGCGCGCAACGCGGCCGGGCAGGTCGTCCGGGCCGACTGGCACAACGGTCGTACCGGGATGATCGGCAAGTCGTACGACGGCTCGCTGGCCATGGCGACGGCGGTGACCGGCGTCAAGGGGTTGACCACCATCGTGCCGATCAGCGGCCCGACGGAGTACTACGACTACGTCCGCAGCAACGGGGTGATCACCCGGGGCAACAGCTACGTGGCGTCGCTGGCCAACACGGTGACCAATCCGGACCGCAGGGAGTACTGCAAGCCGGTCCGGGACGCGATGGCCGCCGCCGACGGCGACGAGCACGGCGACTACACGCCCTTCTGGACCGAGCGCAGCTACGTCCGGAAGGTCAACAAGATCAAGTCCAGTGTGCTGCTCTACCACGGCCTGAACGACGACAACGTCCGGGCGGACCACTTCAGCAAGTTCTGGTACGAGCTGGCCGCGCACAACGTGCCGCGCAAGCTGTGGCTCTCCCAGGAGGGGCACGTCGATCCGTTCGACTCGCGCCGGACGGTCTGGGTGGACACCCTGCACCGGTGGTTCGACTACTGGCTGCACCAGGTGCCGAACGGCATCATGACCGAGCCCCGGGTCGACCTGGAACGCTCGGCCGACGTGTGGGAGACGCACGCCGACTGGCCGATCCCGGGGATGCGGGAGACCGAGATCTTCCTCCAGCCGGGTACCGGCGGAGCGGGCGGTCTCAAGCTGGTACCGCAGCAGAAGCAGGTCACCCAGACCTTCGCGGACGACCCGGCACAGCGCCAGGACGCGATGGTCAACAACCCGGACACCGTCCAGCCGAGCCGGCTGGCGTACCTGTCGGAGCCGCTGCGCGCCCCGCTGCACATCTCGGGTACGCCGGTGGTGAAGCTGCGGGCCGGCGCGGACAAGACCGACACGAACTTCGGGGCGATCCTGGTCGACTACGGTACCGCCGAACGGGTGGCACACCGGACGTCCGGGGAGGGCATCATCACCCTGGAGACCCAGGACTGCTGGGGTGAGACCAGCCCGACCGACGACGGTTGCTACAAGCAGACCCAGAAGCGGGTGGCCACCGCCGACCTCGAACTGGTCACCAAGGGCATCCTGGACGCGCAGAACCGCCAGTCGATCCGCACGGCCACCCCGCTGGTCCCGGACAAGCTCTACAACTTCGAGTTCCCGCTGCTGCCGGAGGACTACGTCTTCCAGCCGGGTCACCGGATCGGCGTCGTCATCGTCGGCAGCTACCCGCAGTACTCCAGCCAGGCCGACCCGAACCGGGCCAGCATCGACGTGGCGCTGAAGACCAGCCACATCGTGCTGCCCGTCATCGGCGGCACGCCCGCCGCGCACGCCGCCGGGCTCTGACCGGCCACTCCGCCGGCCGTCCCGGACGGCCGGCGGAGTGCTGCCGTACCGCCCACCGGCCGGGGGCGGCCCATCGCCGTCCACAGGTGTATGATCCGCCGGTTGAGCCCTACCCCAACGGCGGGTACCCCGGACGCCGGCAGGCTCGCGAGCGTATGGAGGATGGCGCATGTCCCAAGGCCAGGAGCTGTTCGACCTGCACGAGGACAAGACTTCGCGACCAAGCTTCGAAACCACCCTGCGTGGTTACGACAAACGGCAGGTCGAGCAGTACGTCGCACAGACGGCCAACGAGCTCTCGAAGCTGGTGTCCGAGCGCGAGCAGGCGTTCAGCCACATCCAGGGGCTGACCGTCCATCTCCAGCAGGTGCAGTCCGAGTTGACCGAGTTGCGGGAGCGCCCGCCGCAGGTGGACCGGGCGTCCTTCCGTGACCTGGGGCCGATGGTGGACCAGATCATGGCCCTGGCCGAGAAGCAGGCCGGGGTGATCGTCGACGCCGCCGCGCAGCGGGCCAACGAGCACCAGAGCGAGGCGGAGCGGGCCCTCGCGGACGCCCGCGAGCAGGCCGAGAAGCTGGTGGCCGAGGGCGACGCCAGCCGGGAGCGCGCCGAGCAGGAGGCGCAACGGATCAGTGAGCGGAGCGCCCAGCAGGTCGAGCGGGCCCAGGCCCAGGCGGAGTCGATGCTGGACGCCGCCCGGACCCAGATCCAGCAGGAGATCGAGGCGGCCCGGTCGCGTACCCAGCAGGAGCTGACCCAGTGGCAGGCCAACGTGGAGCGGGAGCTGACCGAGCTGCGCAGCAGCACCGAGTCGGAGCTGTCCCGCCAGCAGAAGCAGGCCGAGGAGGAGAACGCGAACCTCCGCTCGGAGGCCCAGCAGTACGCCACCGAGCTGCGTCGACGCGCGGACGAGCAGGCGACCGCCCACCAGCAGCAGCTCGCCGCGCTCCAGGAGGAGATCGAGACCCGGCAGCAGTCGCTCACCAAGTTGCAGACGGCGCAGGAGACCGCACAGCAGCGGTTGGCGCAGTCCCGCCAGGAGGGTGTCACCGCGGAGCACGAGTTCGCCCAGTTGCAGCAGCGGCTCGGTGAGGTCCGGCAGGACCTGACGGCCGAACTCAACCGGCTGGACGAGGCCCGCCGGTCGGCGGAGACGGCCGAGCGGCAGGCGGCCGAGGTGCGGGCCCGGACGCAGCGCGAGGCGAAGCGGCTGGCCGACCGGGCCGCTGCCGCGGTGATGGCGGCGGCGGCGATCACCGGCGAGACGGGCGAGTACCAGATGGTGGCGGTCCGGTCGGAGACCAACCGTGGCCCGGTGGAGGGGCCGATCGAGCCTCCGGTCGAGGCGGTCGAGGTAACCGAGGTGACCGAGGTGACCGAGGCGATCGAGCACCCGGTGCAGCCCGAGCCGGTCGAACGCCCCGAGCCGCCGATGAACATGTTCGAGCCGCACCAGCCCCCGCAGCAGCCGCAGCACCACCACTCGCCGCCCGTCTACACCCCGAACGGCGTCGACCCGACCCGCTACTAGGCGACCGCGAGCTCGTGTCCCCGGCCGGTCGGGGGATTTTGTCCCACTCCGGCCGGAGGGTCGTGTCCCCGTCCGGCTGGCAGGTCGTCGTTCCGTCCGGCCGCGAGGTTGGCATCCCCGTCCGGCCGGGAGATCGTCGTTCCGGCCGGGCGGGAGGTCAGCCGTCGGCCTGGTCGGGCCGTCGGCTGTCGGCGACCGCCGCCGGTGCGTCGGCGAGGGAGAACCGCTCACGCAGCCGTGAGTAGAACCGGGACGGGCGCAGCCGTACCAGGTGAGCCGGTGCGCTCGCCGGCAGCACCGTCACCCAGTCCCCGGGGTCGAGTACGCCCCGGAGCTGGCCGTCCACGCTGAGCGCCACCTGGCCGGACCGCTCCAGCACCCGAACCGTCACCGCCTCCTCGGCGGCCATCACCAGGCTGCGGTTGAAGACCATGTGCGGGGCGACCGGGGTGAAGACGAGCGCGGCGAGCCGGGGGGAGAGGATCGGCCCGCCGGCCGCGAAGTTGTAGGCGGTGGAGCCGGTCGGGCTGGCCACCACCAGGGCGTCGGCCGAGTAGGACGCGAACAGCGTCTCGTCCAGGTACACCCCGAGGCTGGCCTGCCGGTCGCGGGCCAGCTTCTCGAAGACGATGTCGTTCAGCGCGGTGACGTCCAGCGCCACGCCCGGACGGTCGACCGGCTCGGCGGCGGGCGGCAGCGGCGGTGGCGGCGGCAGCAGTGGACCGCGCCCGTACCGCAGCAGCGCCTCCATCCCACCGGGGATCTCCAGCGGTCGGGAGGCGCAGAGGGTCAGCATCAGCCGCTCGTCGAGTTGTACCCGGCCGGAGAAGAACGCGTCCAGCGCCATGTCGATCTCGGCCGGCTCGATCTCGGTCAGGAAACCGACCCGGCCGACGTTGACGCCGAGCACCGGTACGCCGTCCTTGGCGGCGATCCTGGCTCCGCGCAGGAACGTCCCGTCCCCGCCGATCGTCACCACCAGCGCCGGATGGCCGGCGGCCTCGGCCTCGTCGCCCGCGTTGCGGCGTTGCCGGTGCCCCCAGGCCGGCTCCCACACGTCGATGTCGCTGACGCCGATCGAGTGGTCGCCCGCCCAGCGCCGGACGGCCGCCGCCGCCTCCACCGCCGCCGCCCGGCCCTCGTGCACCACCAAGCCGATCCGCTGACCAGTCATGCTCTTCCGTTTCTCCTGCCTGGCGCCCGAGCCGCCGACCCTCGGCCGGTGGACGATCCGGTCGCGGTCCCTGCCTATCACGAACCTGGTCGGCCCGGCGGGACCGTGGCACCGGCCGGCCGGGCCGGTGTGCCCCGGTCTGTCACGGCATCGTCGAACTTTCGTAACAGTCTCGTGCTAGGTCGATGGGTCGCTCGGCTTGACAGCGACGGGTCACCGGGTCAGGCTGGGGCCACTGTAAGCGCTTCCGGAAGCCGGTCGATACTCCGCGATCTGTAAGCGCTTCCGGACTGGTTTGACCGCATTTGATATGGAGTCGGCATGGCCGTGCAGGACCGCCAACAGGTGACGATCTACGAGGTCGCCCAGCGGGTCGGCGTCTCGATCGCCACCGTGTCCCGGGCACTGCGCGGCACCGACTACGTCGCGCCGGAGACCCGTCGCCGGGTGTTGGCGGCGGTGGAGGAGTTGCAGTTCCGGCCGAGCCGGCTGGGGCAGTCGCTCGCCGAGGGGCGGCACGCCGCCAACGGCATCGTCTTCCCCGACCTCTCCGGCCCCTACTACTCGGAGGTGGTCCTCGGCTACGAGGAGGTCGCCGCCGAACTGGGCAACAGCGTGCTGATCCTGGCCACCCACGGCCGGCCCGACCCGTCCCGCAAGGTGCTCGAACTGGCCCGCCGGGTCGACGGGATGGTGGTGATGGGCCGGACGGTCGCCGACGACGTCGTCGCGCAGGTGGCCGAGATCGGCGTACCGACGGTGCTGCTGGCCAGGGCGGCCGTCGGCGCACTGGACACGATCACCGCCGACAACGACACCAGCGCCCGGCAACTGGTCGAGCACCTGCTCGAACACGGCTACCAGCGGTTCGCCTACCTGGGGGACCCGGACTCCTCGCCGGACGTGACCGACCGGTACCGGGCGTTCCGGGAAGCGCTCACCGACGCCGGCCGGAAGCCGCCCCGGTCACCGGTGCGCTGCGCGTTCGACGTGGACGCCGGCCATCGGGCGGCCCGGCGCGCACTGGCCGGATCGCCCCGGCCGCAGGTGCTGGTCTGCGCGAACGACGAGGTCGCCCTGGGGGCGATGGCGGCTGCGGCGGAGCAGGGACTGACCGTCCCCGCCGACGTCGCGATCACCGGCTGGGACGACGTGATGGCCGCGCGCTACGCGGGGCTCACCACCGTGCACCAACCGATGCGGGAGTTGGGCGCGACCGCGGCGCGGTGGTTGCAGGACCGCATGGCCGGCAGCCAGGCGGCGGTGCGTCGCGAGGTTCTCCCGACCCGGCTCGTCGTGCGGACGAGCTGCGGTCCACATGACGCCGAGAAGGAGGTCCGAGGATGAAGGCATGGAGACGGCCGGGTGCCGCCGTGCTGCTCGCGGCGGTGCTCACGGTCACCGGCTGCGGCCGGGACGAGGGAGCCGGCCAGGAGGCGGCCGCGCCGGTCGCGGAGGGCAAGGCGACGGGCGACATCACGGTCTGGGCGATGGGTACCGAGGGGGAGAAGCTCTCCGTACTCGCGGCCGACTTCATGAAGGAGAACCCGGACGCGAAGGTCAACGTGACGCCGATCCCGTGGGACGGGGCGCACGACAAGCTCGCCACCGCCATCGCCGGTAAGCAGACCCCGGACGTCAGCCTGATCGGCACCACCTGGATGGGCGAGTTCGCCAAGACCGGCGGGCTGGACCCGACACCGGCCGACCTGATCAGGAAGGAGGACTTCTACGAGGGTGCCTGGAACACCACAGTCGTCGACGGCACCTCCTACGGCGTCCCCTGGTACGTCGAGACCCGGCTCTTCTACGTCAACAAGGCGGTCGCCGCCCGGGCCGGGATCACCACCGCGCCGAAGACCTGGGAGGAGTTCAAGTCCGCGATCGCCGCGTTCAAGTCGAAGGGCGGGGCGAAGTGGGGGGTCAACCTCCAGCCGCCGGGTTCCACCATCGGCTCCTGGCAGAGCGTCATGCCGTTCGTCTGGCAGAACGGCGGCGAGGTGGCCCGGGACGGCGCTTTCACCCTCGACAGCCCCCAGGCCACCGAGGCGTACGCGTACTACCGGTCGTTTTTCGTCGAAGGGCTGGCACCGAAGGACCTCGCGCAGGGCGCGCTCGAACCGGCCTTCCTCAAGGGCGAGATCGCCGCGTTCCCGTCCGGCCCCTGGCACATCGGGGTACTCAGGGAGCAGGGCGGCGCCGACAGGTTCGAGTTGTGGCAGATGCCGGGCCGGAAGTCGGCCACCTCCTTCGTCGGCGGCGGTGACCTCGCGGTTTTCAAGGATGCGAAGAACCGCGACGGTGCGTGGAAGTTCGTCGCCTACCTGAGCCGGCCGGACGTGCAGACGAAGTGGTACCAGACGGTCAGCGACCTGCCGGCGGTCAAGAAGGGCTGGGACGACCCGGCGCTCAGCGGCGACCCGCTGCTCTCCGCGTTCGGCAGGCAGTTGGAGGACGCCAAGTCGCCACCGGCGATCGCCACCTGGGAGCAGGTCGCCGCGGCGATCGACGGCGAGGTGGAGAAGATGGCCAAGGCCGGTGCCGCACCGGAGGACGCGGCCAAGGCGATGCAGCAGCGGGCGACCTCGATCGGTACCGGGGTGTGAGATGACCGCCGTCGCGCCCGACGCGGGCACCCGGGGTGGACGTCTCGGTCCGCGACTGCGCCGGGCGGTGGTCGGCTGGGGTTTCGCCCTGCCGTTCACCGCGCTGTTCGTCGTCTTCCTGGCCGGGCCGGTGCTCGCCTCGCTGCTGATGAGCTTCACCGACCTGCGCAGCGCCGACGTCCGCAACCCGTTCGCCGTCAACGTCGTCGGGCTGGACAACTACCTCCGGCTCTTCGACGACGAGTTGTTCGTCAGGGCTGCGGTGAACACGGCACTCTTCGTGCTGCTCGGCGTACCGCTGACCATGGTGGCCGGGCTGGCGGCGGCGCTCGGGCTCAACTCGGGGCTGACCCGGCTGCGCGGGATGTTCCGGGTCGGCTACTACCTGCCGGTGGTCACCAGCATCGTGGCGGTCGCCGTGGTCTGGCGGTTCCTGCTCCAGCCGGATTCGGGGCTGGTCAACAGCGTGCTCCGGCTGGTCGGGCTGGACGGGCCGAACTGGCTGGGCCGGACCGACCTGGCCCTGCCGTCGCTGATCGTGATGGCCGCCTGGCGCAACCTCGGCTACCAGATGGTGATCTTCCTGGCCGGGTTGCAGGCCATCCCGCAGCACCTCTACGAGGCCGCCCGGATCGACGGGGCCACTCGATGGCAGCAGTTCCGGTACGTGACGCTGCCGTCGCTGCGCCCGACGCTGCTCTTCGTCGGGGTGATCGCGACCATCGGTTACCTCCAGTTCTTCGAGGAGCCCCTGGTGATGACCCGGGGCGGGCCGCTGAACTCGACGCTCTCCGTCTCGTACCACATCTACAACCAGTTCGGGTTCGGCAACTACGGCTACGCCTCGGCGATGAGCTACGTGCTGTTCGTCGCCATCGTGGGGTTGTCGATCCTGTGGTTCCGGCTGCTGCGCTCGGGCGAGGAGGTGTCGCGGTGACCGCCCCGACGACGAGTACCCGGCCCACGGTGGCGGTACCGCCGGCAACCGCCGCCGGTCCGGCCCGGCCGGTACGCCGCCGCCGCGACCGGGTCGCCGTGATCGTCCTGCACGTGGTGCTGGTGGTCGGCCTGCTGGTGATGGTCGGCCCGTTCCTCTGGATGGCACTGTCGTCGTTCAAGCCGGAGGCCGAGATCTGGCGCGTCCCGGCGACCTGGTGGCCGGAGCGGTTCACCCTGGCGAACTACCGCGAGCTGTTCGGCCGACTCGACTTCCCGACCTACTTCTTCAACTCGGCCCTGGTGGCCACCCTGGTCACCGTCGGCAACCTGGTGTTCTGCTCGGCCGTCGGGTACGCCCTGACCAAGCTGCGCTTTCCGGGGCGCCGGGCGCTGTTCGGGCTGGTACTCAGCTCCGTGATGGTGCCCAGCATGGTGACCTTCGTACCGCTCTTCGTCCTGATCGCCAACCTGGGCCTGACCAACACCTACGCCGCGCTGGTGCTGCCGTTCCTGGCCGGGGCGCTGGGCGCGTTCCTGATGCGGCAGTTCATGTTCTCCATCCCGGACGAGTTGATCGAGTCCGCCCGGGTCGACGGTGCGGGCGAGCTGCGCATCTTCGTCCGGATCGTGCTGCCGCTGTGCCGGCCCGCCCTGGCCGCGCTCGGCATCCTCACCTTCCTCGCGAACTGGAACAGCTTCATCTGGCCGCTGGTGGTGGCGACCACCGAGGACAAGTACACCCTGCCGGTCGCGCTGGCGCTCTACAGCGTCGGCCAGAACCAGACCAAGTTCGGGCTGCTGCTCGCCGGCTCGGTCGTGGTGGTGCTGCCGGTGGTGGTCGTCTTCATCGTGTTGCAGCGGCACTTCGTGCGCGGCATCGCGACCACCGGACTCAAGTGAACACCGGCCTGAACTGAACACCGCAACCCGAGTGACGACGTACCTCCGGAGGTAATCCGTGATCCGTCCCCTCCGGGTCGCCCTGACCGCGACCCTCACCCTCGCCCTGACCGTTCCCGCCGGGGCCGCCTCGGCCGCGCCGGCCGGGGCGCCGACCGGCGCCGTGGACCGGGCCGCCGCCACCCGCTGGGCGGCCGACACCTGGCGCTCCATGGTGGCGATGACCGACCCGGGCACCGGGCTGCCGGCCGACAACATCGACGGTGACCTAACCGTCGACAGCCGGGCGAAGTACACCTCGCCGACCAACATCGGCTCGTACATCTGGTCCGCCGTGGTGGCCCGCGAGCTCAAGCTGATCGGTGAGCGGGAGCTGGTCCGGCGGGTCGACGCCGCGTTGGACTCGCTGGCCCGACTCGACCGGCACGCCGACTCCGGCATGTTCTTCAACTGGTACGACCCGGCCACCCTGGAACTGTTGCGGACCTGGCCGGTCGACGGCACTCCGGTGTACCCGTTCGCCTCCAGTGTGGACAATGCCTGGTTGGCGGCGGCGCTGATGATCGTGCACAACGCGCTGCCGCAACTGCGCGGCAAGTCCGACCCGCTGCTGAACACGATGGACTTCGGCTTCTACTACGACCCGCAGGCGCTCGGCGCCGAGGTGCCGGTCGGGCTGATGCGCGGCGGCTTCTGGGTCGAACCGCCACCGGGCTGCTCGCTGCCCGGCAACTACCGTGGTCGTGGGCCGGACGTGCACTACACCTGCCACACCTACGGCGCGTTCAACAGCGAGACCCGCATGATCAGCTATGTCGCCATCGCCCGTGGCCAGGTGCCGCCGGCGCACTACTTCGGCCCGTGGCGGACCTTCCCGGACACCTGCGACTGGTCCTGGCAGGAGATGAAGCCGGTCGGCGGGTACCGGGAGTACGCCGGGGTCCGGGTCTTCGAGGGCGCATACCGCTACCGGGGCCTCCAGTTCGTACCGTCCTGGGGCGGGGACATGTTCGAGGCGTTCATGCCGGACATGTTCGTCCCGGAGACCAGGTGGGGGCCGAACAGTTGGGCCCGCAACCACCCGGTGTACGTACGCGGCCAGATCGCGCACGGCCTGGAGGACGCGAAGTACGGCCACTGGGGCTTCTCGCCCGCCTCCGACCCGGCCGGCGGCTACCGGGAGTACGGCGTGGACGCGATGGGGCTGGACACCCCCGGCTACACCAGTGACCAGGAGCGCACCAGCGTCGACTACGGGTTCGAGGGCTGCCCCGACCGCCCCGCCCAGCCGGAGCCGGCGGCGTACGGCGACGGCGTGGTCACCCCGCACGCGGTCTTCCTGGCCCTCCAGTACGCGCCCGCGCAGGCGCAGGCCGAGTTGGCGAAACTGCGCCGGGAGTTCGACGTCTACGGCCCCGGCGGCTTCTACGACTCGGTGGCGGTACGCAGCGGCACGGTCGCCAAGCGCTATCTCGCGCTGGACCAGGGCATGGTGCTGGGCGCACTCGGCAACCTGCTCGGCGACGACGTGCTCCGTGACCAGTTCACCCCGGGCGGCCCGGAGCGGCTGCTGCGTCCGGTGATGCGGATGGAGGAGTTCTCCGTACCGGCCCGGCAGTAGTACGGCGGCCGGCGGCACAGACAGCAGGACATCCAGACGGAGGATCACGCGAGGATGAGCGAACAGACGACGAGTACCGAGCACGCGGCGCGGGCGCGGGCGGACTGGCAGGGGCGGATCGGGCGACGTCGGGCCGGCGACGACGGCGGGCAGCTCCGCCTCGACGCGCCCGCCACGTTGCTGGCGAGTTCTGGCCGGGGGCAGGTCACCCTCGACTGGACGCCGGTGCCGGGCGCCATCGGCTACCAGGTGTACCGCTCGGTCGACGGGGCGCCACCCGCGCCGCTGGACCACCACGGCGGCGACGTGCTGGCGGTGCCGCACCCGCCGTACGCGGACACCACCGGCGAACCCGGCCGCACCTACGAGTACGCCGTGGCGGCGCTGCACGACGTCGACCAGCCCGGACCGCTCTCGACCCCGGTCCGGGCGACCGCCCTCACCGAGACCGAGACCGTCCCCGGCAACGACACAGCAGCTCCGGGCACCGGTGCAGCCGATCCGGGCAGCGGCACAGCCGCTTCCGCCAAAGACACAGCAGCTCCGGGCGCCGGGGCAGCCGGTCCGGGTACGGCCCCGGGGGACCCGCTGGTGCGGGTGGCGGTCGACGCGGCGGGCCGGACCCGCCCGGTGCACCGGCCGTGGCGTCCGATGGTCGGCTCCGAACACCTGAGTCACCTGCTCAGCACGGACACCACCGGCGGGCGGCCGATCGGCGCGGAGTTCGCCGAGGCGCTGCGGATCATGCGTACCGAGCTGGGCGTCGGCAGCGTACGTGCGCACGCCATCCTCTGTGACGACCTCGGCGTCTACCGGGAGGTCGACGGTGCCCCGGTGCACGACTTCAGCCGGGTGGACGAGGTCTACGACCGGTTGCTGGCCCTCGGGCTCCGGCCCGTGGTCGAACTGTCGTTCATGCCCAGGGAGTTGGCCAGCGACCCGGACAGGACCGTCTTCGCGTACGGGGCGGTCATCTCACCGCCCAGGGACTGGCAGCGCTGGACGGAACTGATCCGTGCCCTGGTCACCCACCTGCTCGACCGGTACGGGCGGGAGGAGGTGCGGCACTGGCCGTTCGAGGTGTGGAACGAGGCGAACCTGGAGGTGTTCTGGTCCGGTACCCGGGCCGAGTTCTGGCGACTGTACGAGGTGACCGTCCGGGCGGTCCGGGAAGTCGATCCGGGGCTCACGGTCGGCGGCCCGGCCTCGGCCGCCGCCGGCTGGGTGGGCGAACTTCTCGACCACGTCGACGCCTCCGGTGCGCCGATCGACTTCGTCTCCACACACACCTACGGCGCCCCGCCGCTGGACTTCCGCCCGCTCTGTGCCCGGTACGGCCGGCCGGAGCTGGGCATCCTGTGGACCGAGTGGGGCATCACGCCGACCCATTTCAACCCGGTCGGTGACGAGGTCTTCGCCGCCACCTTCCTGCTCCGTGGCATGCGTTCGGCCGCCGGCCGGGTGGACGCGCTCGCCTACTGGGTGGCGTCGGACCACTTCGAGGAGCTGGGCCGCCCGCCCCGGCTCTTCCACGGCGGCTTCGGCCTGCTGACCGTCGGTAACCTGCGCAAGCCCCGGTTCTGGGCGCTCGCCCTGGCCGACCGGCTCGGCGAGCACGAGTTGCCGGCCACGCTGAGCGGGGACGGGGCGGGAAGCCTGGTCGAGACGTGGGCCGCCCGGGACGACGGCGGCACGGTGACGGTGCTGGTCTGGAACGGCACGCTGGACCAGTCCAAGGCCGGCGGGGACCGGCGGCTGGACCGCGACGTCCGGGTCGAGGTCCGTGGCCTGGCCGCCGGCAATTTTCGGGTACGTCACTGGCGGGTCGACCGGGACCACTCCAACATCCGCCGGGTCTGGCAGGAACTGGGCGGCGACGACTGGCCGACCGAGGACCAGTGGGAGCTGCTGCGCGCCCGGGACAGCCTGGACGAGTACCGGCCGGAGCAGGTGGTGCCGGTGCTGGACGGCTCCTGCACGGTCGACTTCCCGCTGCCGATGCCGGGGGTGTCGTTCCTCCGGTTGGAGCCGGTGGCGTAGCCGTACCGGACCCAGGCGCGGACGGTCCTGTGTGGAGTGCGAGCATGGCGGCCATGGGAAACTACGAGGACGAGCGGACGGTGTCGCGGGCGGACCTGGCGGGTTGGCTGCGGCAGTTGGCCCACCAGCTTGACTCCGAGGGCAAGATCTTCTACGGCGCTGGCGGCGCGGTCGCCGTCGGCGACGAGGTCGAGTGTGAACTGGAGATCGAGCGCGACGGCGCGGAGATTTCGGTAGAGATCGAGTTCTCCTGGACCGCCCCGGCCGCCGCCGAGGAAGACGACGAAGCAGACGAGGACGAGGACGAAGAAGAGGACGAGGAAGCAGAAGGGGCCGAGACGGCGGAAGCCGAAGCGGCCGAGACCGAGCAGGCCGACGAGGCCGCGAAGGCGGCTCCGGCGGCGGAACCGAGCGCGACCGCCGCCCCGGCGGCCACCGGCACCGAGGACAAGCCCACCGCTACGGCGTAGCCGTCCGTCCGAACAGGACGATTGGCGGGTGGGTGGGGCAGGTTGCCCGGCCCACCCGCCGCCCCTCGACCGGGCGGTGCGGAGCCTGGCGCGGTCAGGTGTGGAGCTTGGCGCGCAGGACCGCGACGTCCGGTGCCCCGAGTTCCTCGTAGACGGTGAGCGCCTGCCGCCAGGCCGCCCGGCAGTCCTGGCCGCGTCCGGCCGCCCGCAGCGCGTCGCCGAGCCGGTGCAGGGTGGCCGCCTGGTACCAGCGGTCGTCGAGGTCCCGGTAGATCTCGGCGGCCCGCCGGTAGTCGTCGATCGCCGCGCCGTGCCGGCCGAGTTGGCCGTGTGCGGTCGCGGCGGCCTGCAACGCACGGGCCTCGCCCCGGCGGTGGCCCAGCGTCCGGAATAGCTGGATCGACTCGGTGATCACCGGTACCGCCTCGGCGGGCCGGCCGGCGTCGGTCAGGGTGAGCGCGATCTGGTAGAGCGAGATCGACATGTTCCCGGTGTCGCCGTGCGCCCGCTCCAGCGCGTACGCCTGCCGGCTGCACCGCAGCGACCGGTAGTGCTCCCCCGTGTCCCGGTACGCGGCACCCAGGTTGCTCAGCACGGTCGCGATGCCGGCCGGGTCGTCGACCTCGCGGAAGATCTCTAGCGCCCGCTGGTGCGTCTGCACCGCCAGGGCGGCCTGCCGGGTCGACCGGTAGGCGGTGGCGATCCCGCTGAGCATGTGCGCCTGGCCGATCAGGTCACCGGTCCGTTCGGCCGCCTCCAGCCCGGCCCGATGGGTGCGGATCAGATCACCCCAGGCGCTGGTCAGGTGCAGGTGGATCCAGGTGGCGTAGGCGAGGCGCCAGCACAGGTCGTCGAGGCCGCAGGCCGTGGCCAGGTCGACGGCGGCGATCAGGTTGTGCCGCTCGGTCTCGTACCACTGCCGGGCCTGCCGCTCGCCCGAGAAGGTCAGCGGGGTGACGCCGCGTGGCACCCCCGGCACCGTCACCTCGGACTCGCTCGGCTGGAGCAGCGGCCGGGCGTGCAGCGCGCTCCGGGTCAACCACTCGACCAGCCGGTGCTGGCTGGCCGCCCGCAGCCGCGCCGGATCCTGCTCGGCGGTGAGTTCGGCGGCGTACGCGTAGAGCAGGCCGTGCACCACGAACCGGTCCGGGGCGTGTTCGCCGACCAGGTGCGCGGCGGCGAGTTCGCCGAGCAGGGCCCGGGTCTCCGGCTCGTCGGCGCGGACCAGGGCGGCGGCGGCCGGTACCGACAGTTCCGGCGTGGGGTGCAGCCCGAGCCGCCGGAACAGCCGGGCGGCCGGCGGGCTCAGCGTCCGGTACGACCAGGAGAAGATCGCGCGTACGTCGACCGCCGTGTCCGGGCTGGCGAACCTGTCCAGCCCGTTGCCGGCCTCGGCGAGTTGCCGGTCCAGCGCCGCCAGCGGGAAGGCGGGTCGGGCGACGGCCCGGGCGGCGACGACGGCCAGCGCCAGCGGCAGCCGGCCGCAGGTCTCGACGATCCGACCCACCGCCTCGGGTTCGGCGTCGATCCGCTGCTGCCCGAGACGGGAGCCGAGCATCTGCCGCGCCTGGTACGCGGTGAACGGGTCCAGCCGTACCGTCATGGCCCCCTCGGTGACGACCAGCGCGGAGAGCTCGCTGCGGCTGGTGACCAGCACGAAGCATCCGGATCCGCCGGGCAGCAGCGGCCGGACCTGCTCGGCGTCGCCCGCGTTGTCCAGTACCACCAGCATCCGGCGACCGTCCATAAGGGACCGGTAGAGTCCGGTCTGGCCGTCGAGGTCGGCCGGGATCTGCGCGGCGGGGACGCCGAGCGCGCGGAGGAAGAGCGTCGCCGCGTGTCCCGGCCGCACCGTCGCCCGGCCGTCGTAGCCGCGCAGGTCCACCCAGAGCTGCCCGTCGGGGAAGCGCTCCGCGATCCGCCGCGACCAGTGCACTGCCAGCGCCGTCTTGCCGACCCCGGCGGTGCCGTTGAGCACCAGGATGCCCGACGGGCCGCCGGAACCGTGCTCGCCGTTGTCGAGCAGGCTGTGCAGCCGGGCCACCTCGGCGGCCCGGCCGGCGAAGCCGGACACCTCCGGCGGCAGTTGCCGGGGTACGGGCGGCAGTCCGACCGCCTCGACCGGTGCCGTCGGGCTGCCGCCGAGAACCTGTGCGTGCAGCCGCTGGAACTCCTCGCCCGGGTCGAGCCCGAGTTCCTCGGCCAGGTGCCGGCAGCCCTCGTGGTAGGCGTCCAGCGCCTCCGCCCGACGCCCGCTGCGGTGCAGTGCGGTGACCAGTTGCCGCCACAGCCGCTCCCGGAGCGGGTCCCGGGCGGTCAGCCCGCGCAACTCCTCGACGAGTTCGGCGTGCCGGCCGAGGCTCAGGTCCACGTCGATCCGCCGCTCCAGCGTACGCAGCCGCCGTTCACGCAGGCCGGGGACGCTCTCCCGGTGCAGCAGTTCGGAGGGTACGTCGGAGAGCGCGTCGCCGCGCCACTGCCGCAGTGCCTCGCGCAGTGCGGCCGACTCGCCGTGCAGGTCGGACCGTTGTGCCGCCGAGTCGGCCCGGTGCAGCCAGTGCTGGAACCGCCCGACGTCCACCAGGTCCGCGCCGACCTCGATCCGGTAGCCGTCGGATCCGGTGGCGATCAGTGGCGGCGATCCCGCCCCGTCCAGTAGTGCGCGTAGCCGGGTGACGCACAACTGTGCCGCCCGTCGTGGATTGTCCGGCTGCCGGGAGTCCCAGATCGCCTCGGTCAGTCGCCCGACCGAGACGAGCCGGCCCGGCTCCAGCAGTAGTGTCGCCAGCAGTATCCGGCATTTCGGCGAACGCACCGGCACCGGCTGGCCCCCCACTCGTACGTCGATGGGCCCGAGCAGCCCGAATTCCACCCCGTTGATCATCGCCCTCTCCGCCCCGTGTCTCCGACAGGCTGACACAACAGACGACAATCGGAAATACGCAGCCTGACGTACACATACAGGGTCGCGACAACTGACGATATCGGGTTTCCGACCGGAGGATGATCAATTCTCGAATCAATTGCGGAAGTCCGCAAAGGCCGATCGACTTCTGCTGCCCGGACGTGCCGCGACACCGGGACGGCGTGGCGCCATCCCGGTGTCCCGACCTCGCTGCGAGGCTGCTCCGGCCTCAGCCGAGATAGCTCCGGCTCAGCACGATCTCCTCACTCGGCAGGCCGAGCAGTCCGAGCACCTGGACCCGGACGGCGGTCTGCACGAGCTGTCCGTTGGCGTTCGTGCTGGACTCGTTCAGGTAGACGACCGCGACGCCGGGGATGCCAATCGTCACCGGGCTGCTGGTGCCGACCGCGGCACCGTTGACCGTGCCCACCACCCGGGAGGTCCGGGTGATGCCGGCCGGCCCGGCCACGCTGGTGCTCTCGATGGTGGAGAGGTTGACCAGACCGCCGAGCAGGTTGGCCCCGGCGACCGTCGCCCTGGCCGTGGTCGTCCCGGTGGCCGGGTCGAGGGTGCAACTGGCGTTCAGTACACCGGTGCTCAGCAGCGGCGGCGCGTTGACCGCCACCGAGGTCCGCGCGTCGTCGGGCGGGCAGGTGACATCGGGTGTCCGGGGAACCGTCAGCAGCAGGCCGCTGGCCTGGAGGGCGAAGGCGCCGCCGCGCAGGTAGACGACCACCCGGACCACGGCGGTGGCCGAGCCGCCGTCGTCGTCGGTCACCCGTACCAGCACGTTGTGCGGGCCGAGCGCGGTGAACGGGTGGCTGGCGGTGCAGGTGCCGGCGCCGCCGGACTCGGTGACGGTGCCGGTGGCCAGCGGGCTGCCGTCGTCGAAGTCGATCGAGCAGGTGTGCGTGTCGTTCGTGCCGATGTCGGTGAACGGCGCGGTGAAGCTGACCGGGGTACCCCGGGTGAACAGTGCGCCGTTCGCCGGGGCGGAGATGCTGACCGCCGGGGCGACGTTGCTCAGGGTCAGCGTGGTGCTGGCCGAGACCGGCGGGTTGACCCCGTCGTCGGCTTGCAGGGTGAGCGTGTAGACGCCGTCGTCGGTGCAGGTCACCGTCGTGGAGATGGCGGCCTGGTTACCGAAGGCACAGGTGGCGCCCGGTTCGCCGCCGCCGCTGACGTCCCAGTCCAGGGTGGCCGGGGGACCGTCCGGGTCGGTTACGGTGCCGGCGATGCCGACCGGGGTGCCCTCCTGGCCGGCGTACGGGCCGCCCGGCTCCACCACCGGTGGGGCGTTGACCACGACGGTACGGCAGTCGGTGACCGAGCCGGTGCCACCGCCGTCACTGCCGCTGGCCCGTACGCAGATCTCGTGCGTCCCGGCGGCCAGCGCCGGCGTGCTGGTGCTGTACGTGACGCTGCGCGGGCCGGGGGACTGCGGCAGGTCGGGCTGGATGTCGGCGTTGCCGATCGGCGTGTAGGGCCCGCCCGGTCCGGTGCTGCTCAACGCCAGCGAGGTCAGCTCGGAGGTGATGACGCCGGGCAGGAAGTCCGGCAGGGCCTCGGTGGGTACCGCGACACAGTGCCCGCCGGGCACGGTCGCCGCGGTGATCTGTTCGAGGCTGCCGCGCCCGCCGCCGTTGTTGGCGCAGGAGGAGCCGGAGCCGACCGCGAAGGTGTAGATGTCGACGTTCTCCGGGATGCCGGCCAGGGCCGCCTGCACCCCGCCGACCGCGCCGTCGGTGGCCACGCCGTCGGAGAGGAAGACCACGATCTTGCGCTGCTCGTCGGTGGCCGCCGCGACCGCCCGGGCCTGGGTCACCGCGTCGGCGAAGTCGGTCGAGCCCGCCACCTCGCGGTGGGTGAAGTCGTCGACCCCGCCGTTGCCGTTGCTGGCGAAGGCGGAACTCAACACCTCCTCGATGTCCCGGTCGCCCGCGTCGGCGCCGGTGCCGCCGAGGTCGCTGTCCGGGCCGGTGATCAGATCGTCGGGTGTGCCGCCCGGCACCACGTCGGCGGCCACGGCCGTCGACCCGAAGACCACCGCGCCGACGCTGCCGACGGTGCCGGCGACGGCGGGATCGGTCACGATCTTGTTGTTCAGGTTCCGGGCCGCGGCGATCTCGCAGTCGATGATCTGTCCGCAACTGTTGCCGCCCGCGATGGTGCTGGCGGAGACGTCCAGTACGTAGACGACGGCGGTGTTCGCCACCGGCTGGCCGACGCCGACCGAGGCGGTCCCGGTCACGGTCACCGGGCCCGGCGGCAGCACCGCCCCGTCGGCCGGGGTGTCGATGGTGACCGAGATGCTGGTGCCGCCGGGCAGGTTGCCGTCGACGGCGCCGGCCGGCAGCCCGGTGGTCAGAACGAGTGCCAGCGCCGTTATCGAGATGCCGGCGGTGCCGGCCCAGGCCGACCTTGCACGCTTCATGAACTCCTCCTCGTCGGGGCGCGCGGGGAAATGGGGGATACGAACCCGATGTCGCGCCAGAGGGAGTATGGAGCGATGTGAATGCGGCTCATGCGCGCTAAGTGACAGGGCGCTGACCAAACTGTGCTAGCTCGACGTTCATCGATCTGATATGTCTTTGGTCGGTGGCGGGACGATCGGTCTGAGTACCTCCGGCCACCCGTCGACACGGCAGGGGCGGATCGTCCCTTGACGACTCGCCGTCGTCGTGGCGGCGCTTGTGTGTGGCGGGTCGGCACGTCCTCGGCCTTGACGGGGAGGGGAACTGTTAAGTTAACTAACGGATAGACGGATGTCGCCATGTGGCGGCCGAGGGAGGAGCCTCCGGTGCCCGTACCCGCCAAAGCGCCGCGCCCCGCCGTCGCGGCTGGCCTGGCCGCGCTGCTCGCCGGAGTCGCCGCGCTGGCCGGAGTACCTCCGCTGACCGCCCCGGCCGCGTACGCTGCCGCCGCGCGGTTGACCGCCGGCTACGTCGAGGCGTCGACCTGGAGCACCGGCTACGGCGGCGGTTACACCGTCCGCAACACCGGCGACGCCGGGGCGGAGGGCTGGACCGTCGAGTTCGACCTGCCGGCCGGCTCCCAGGTGACCAGCTCCTGGAGTTCGGTACGCAGTCAGACCGGTCAGCGCTACCGGTTCAGCAACGCCACCTGGAACGGCAGCCTCGCACCCGGTGCCTCGGCCGACTTCGGTTTCAACGTCAGCGGGCTCGGCCGGCCGACCAACTGCCTGGTCAACGGCGAGCCCTGCCTCGGCGGCGACCCGGGCACCCCGCCCCCGACCACCCCACCCGCGCCGACCACCCCACCGGCCAGCCCGACTCCGACCCCGACGCCGAGTCAGCCGCCGTCGGGGCCGGTCGTCCCGGTGGCCACCGCCGCGCAGCTCCGGGCCGCACTCGCGGACGCGATCCCCGGCCAGCGGATCCAGCTCGCCCCCGGCACCTACCGGGGCGCGTTCGTGGCGCGGCGGCCGGGTACCGCCGCCGCCCCGATCGTGCTCACCGGCCCCCGCGACGCGATCCTCGTCAACGACGGCCCGAGCGGCACCGGCCCGGCCTGCCCGGTACCGACCACCGGCTGGGACTCCGGCTACGGCCTCTGGCTCTTCGACTCCGCCCACTGGCGACTCTCCGGCTTCACCGTCGCCGAGTCGAAGAAGGGCATCGTGCTGGACAACTCGCCACACGTGACGATCGACGACGTGTACGTGCACCACGTCGACGAGGAGGCGGTGCACTTCCGCCGCTCCTCCGCCGACGGGATCCTGCGGAACTCCCGGATCGAGCACACCGGACTGACCCAGCCCGGCTACGGCGAGGCGGTCTACCTCGGCTCGGCGAACTCGAACTGGTCCTGCCACGGCAACAGTGGGGGAGTGGACCGCTCCGACCGGGTCCAGGTGCTCGGCAACCGGCTCGGCCCCGGGGTGACCGCGGAACACATCGACGTCAAGGAGGGCACCGTCGGCGGGGTGATCCGGGGCAACACCTTCGACGGTCGCGGGCTGTCCGGGCAGAACTCGGCCGACTCCTGGGTCGACCTGAAGGGCACCGGCTACCTCGTCGAGGACAACACCGGCTCGTACGCCCCACCGGGCACCTTCGCCAACGGCTACGAGACGCACAACCCGGTGGCCGGCTCGGGCTGCGGGAACATCTGGCGGCGTAACAGCTCCGACCTCGGCGGAGTGGGTCGCTGGGCGGTCAACGTCACCTCGACCTCGAAGTGCGCCGGCAACCTCAACGTGGTGTACGCCAGCAACACGGTCACGAACGCGACCAGCGGCCTCACCAACATCGCCGTGACACCCTGACAGGGTCCAGGGCGAGGCTGATCACCCTGCGGACGGCGGTGCGGCGCAGGCGGGTCAGAGCGTCAGGCTGGCGCCGGGCTCGGCCAGCTCGTGGAAGGTGATGCCGAGCCGCTCGACGTACCGGCGGTAGGTGTCGTAGCGCTGCCGGAGGAAGAAGTCGCGGGCAAACCCGTCGTGGACCGGCAGGACCCCGCCCGGCTGGAGCTGGGCGACGAACCCGGCCACCGCGCGCTCGGTCAGGAACGGCGCCATCACCGGTACGGCCGCCACCCGCACACCCCGGTACGCCAGCAGCCCGGGATGCAGCGAGTCACCGCAGTGCAGCAGCCGCCCGTCGACCAGGTACGCCGTGTTGCGTGGGGTGCTGTCGTCGAGCACCGGCTCGTGATCGGCGGGTACGGCATCGAGCCGCAGCGCGCCGATCCGGTGCTCGCCCGGCGCCAGTACGGCCACGTCGAGCCCGGCCCCGCGCAGCACCTCGGCGGTCTCCTGGTTGCCGAGCAGTGGCGCCCCGGTCCGTCGCACGATCTCGGCCAGCGCCGTCGGGTCGGCGTGGTCCGGATGGTGGTGGGTGAGCGCGACGGCGTCCAGCCGACCGAAGTCGTCGGGGCGTACCCGGCCCTCGACAAAACTGAACCGGCCCGGATCGAGCAGCAGCCGCACCCCGTCCTGCTCCACCAGCAGGCACGAGTGCAGAAATTTCGTGATCCTCAACCGCCGGCTCCGTCCGCCACGCTGTCCGGCGGGCTACCCGGGCGGCCCGACCGTAAACGTTCGCCACCCGGGGCGGCAGACGTCCGGAAGGGTTCAGCCGGGACCGGGGCCGGGACGTACGGCGGTCAGCCGCGGCCCGTCGACCCCGGCCGACTCGGTCGACGAAGACGTCAGTGCGTCCAGCCGGCTGCGTGCAGGGCATTGTGGAAGTAGCTGCCCCGGTCGGCGTACGCCATCGTGCGCGGCTGCCACCAGGCGGCCTCGACCTCGGGCCGGACCTCGTGCGGGAACGCGGCGAGCAACTCCGCCAGGCTCTGCCGCTCGGGGTCGGGCAGTCCGGCGACGGCGGCCTCCGGCGTCAGCCCCGAGCGCTCGGCCAGTTCCGGATGCGCCCGGAGGTAGCTCTCGACGTGCCGGACGACCTCGGCCAGCCGGCGCCGAAGGCCCTCCGGGTCGGGCGCCTCGGTCGACCTCCGCAGGTCGACCAGTTCCCGTTCCGGGCCGAAGACCGGCAGCAGCCGGTGCCCGGTGGCGTCGAAGAACGCGAGATCGTCGCGGTGGAGACTGTCGATTCCCATGATGTCGTCGCTGAGCAGGGTTGATACGTCCCGGTACGCGTGCGCGAAGGTGTTGTCGTTCGCGACCGCGACGATGCCGATCTCGGATGCCGTTTCGTGTCCTCGCACTGCGGTGCCCTCCCCTGTCTTGTCCGCAGGTGGATCGATGACAAACTCGACTCTAGAGCCGGGGAATGGCGTCCCGAGGCGCGTTGTCGGGATTGCGCCGTGCTGATTCACGCAATTGCGGCCGGTCCGCCTCGCTCGGCGGGGCGGAAGTCCGCCACCCAGTTCACCTCCCAGGTCTGCCCGCCGTCGGCCGAGAACGCCTGCTCCCAACGGGGCCGCCCGGTGTCCACGTCGGACCAGGTGTAGCGCACCCGGATCGGGCGCCCCTGCCAGGTGTCGTCGCACTCGAAGACACCGACCCCGTCGGTGAACCGCCCGACGACCGGTACGTCCAACTGGCCGCCGCTGGTCTTCGCGGCCCACCAGATCCGCCAGACCCGCTCCTCGGGGCTGTACAGCCGCAGGGTGACGCCTTCGATGTCCCGCTCCGGCGCCCGGAGCACGTCGAAGACGCCCGTACCGTCGAGCAGGATCTGGCAGTCCAGGGTCGCGTCGAACTCGTACCACTCGTCGATGCCGGCGAGCACCTTGACGAGGCGGCGCTGCCGGCTGGTCCAGTGTCCGGCCAGGAAGTCGAAATCCGTGTTCCGCATGGCCCGGACGCTACGGCCGTACCCCTGACACGTTCTGTCAGACCCGACTGGCAGACTTCGGCACCGTGCGCGCCGACCGTCTGCTCTCCATCGCGCTGCTGTTGCAGAGCCGGGGCCGGCTGACCGCCCGGCAGCTCGCGACCGAGCTGGAGGTCTCGGTCCGGACGATCTACCGCGACGTGCTGGCCCTCGGCACCGCCGGCATCCCGGTCTACGGTGACGCCAACGGCTACTGCCTGGTCGACGGCTACCAGACCCAGTTGACCGGGCTCACCCCCGACGAGGCCCGGGGGCTGGTGCTGACCGGGCTGCCGGGCGCGGCGGCGGACCTGGGGCTGGCCGAGGCGGTGGCCGCCGCGCAACTGAAGCTGACCGCCGCGCTGCCGGCGGCGCTGCGGGAGCGGGCGGACCGGATGCGCCAGGTCTTCCACCTCGACAGCCCCGGCTGGTACCACGACGGGGACAGCGCCGACCAGCTCGCCGTCGTCGCCGACGCGGTGTGGCGGCAACGCGTCGTCACGGTGCGGTACGAGAACTGGACGCGAATCGTCGACCGCCGGCTGGAGCCGTACGGGCTCGTGCTGAAGGCCGGCCGGTGGTATCTGGTGGCTCGCGCCGAGCGGGGCGTACGGACGTTCCGGGTCAACCACATCCGTCACCTGTCGGTGCTCGCCGAGGGGTTCGACCGGCCGGCGGAGTTCGACCTGGCGGCGTACTGGCGGGCGCACGTCCTGGAATTTCGTGCCCGGCTGCACCAGGGTGAGGCGCTCGCCCGATTCGCACCGGGCGTGCTGGACCAGGTGTCGCACCTGCTGGGGAACGCGGTGGCGGCGGCGGTGGCGGACGGCGAGCCGCAGCCCGACGGCTGGATCCTCGCCCGGGTGCCGATCGAGTCGGACAGCCACGCCGAGCGGCAGTTCCTGCGGCTCGGCGCCGAGGTCGAGGTGCTGGCGCCGGAGTCGCTGCGACAGCGGCTGGCCGCCACCGTCGCCGGCCTGGCGGCCCTGTACCCGCTTTCACCAACCAACCGTGACCAGGCGGACGACCCGGCCGACCATGACGAGGCAGGTCGGGAAGATCGCAACCAGGCGGGGCCGGCCGACCGCGCCCAGGCAGGTCGGACAGCCCACGACCAGGCCGGTTCGGCGGACCGTGACCAGGCCGGTTCGGCGGACCGTGACCAGGCAGGGCCGCCTGAGCGTGGCGAGGCCGAATTGGCCGGCGTCAGGGCCGGTTGACCGGGTCTCCGACCGGCTACCGTGATCGGGATGCGGCGGG
This sequence comes from Plantactinospora endophytica, assembly GCF_016862915.1. Taxonomy (GTDB): domain Bacteria; phylum Actinomycetota; class Actinomycetes; order Mycobacteriales; family Micromonosporaceae; genus Plantactinospora; species Plantactinospora endophytica. Next base: position 611,865 of record NZ_BONW01000013.1, read on the forward strand.
GGCGGGACGACTGGGCGCAGCGGCGGAACGCGCGCCGTCAGCCCCGGAGCCAGCCATACACGCGCCCCTACGGTGCCGACTGCCGTTATCCGCAACGGCCGGCGCTTTTCCGTAATCGAATGAGCTGGTTTTACCGGGAAATAGGATTGCTTACCGGGCGGATCGTCGGACATTTACCTGACAGTTCCGTTCGGCATGGGATACACGGTGATTGCCGTTCTCCCGGGCGGCGGTTTCAATCCTCCTCACTATCCGCACATCGACGCGGAAACAAACGGGGAGGATCGATCGTGACCGGACGTGGGCCACGCCGTTTCCTGGTGTCGACACTCGCCCTGTCGCTCGTGACCAGCACACTGGGCATGGTCGCGACCGCCGGGGCCGCCCGGGCAGCACCCTTCAACGAATCGCCGCCGCCGGTCCAGATCGGCTACACCGACTCGGCCAACCCCGGACAGGCGTACGACGCCGGTGCGGAGGACCTGCCGCTGGGAAGCTGGCCGGACGAGGACGGCATCCGGCACACCTCGCGGGTCTACGCCACCTTCGACCTTTCCGCCTTCGAGGGCAGGAAGGTCTACGCCGGCTCACTCTTCATCCAGGAGGACAGCGCCGCCGACTGCACGAAGCGGGCCATCGAGGTGTGGCGGACCCGGCCGATCGGGGCCACGCCCAGTTGGCGGCGGTCTCCCGCACCGCTGGTCAGAGCCGACGAGATCCACACGGCGGACTTCTGCCCGGGCGCGACCATCAACTTCGACGTAGGTGCGGTGCTGCTCGACGCGCTCCAGCAGCGGCAGCGACGGATCAGCTTCGAGATCCGGGTGCCGGAACAGTACGAGAACGACCCGAGCTACGCCCGCCGGCTCTCCGCGTACTACTCGGTGCAGTTGAGCGTCCGGTACAACTCGGTGCCGACCGTCGACAGCAGCCGCCTCTACAACGGTGGCTTCCCGTGCAGCACCCTGAAGCCGTACCCGAGGATCGGCGCCTTCGCCGACGTTCTCCAGGCGCGCGGCTCCGACGCCGACGGACAGGACGAGCACAACGTGCGGACCACCGTCGCCATCTGGCCGGTCGGTCGACCCGAGGCCCGCGCCGAGTTCACCGGCGAGCACGGCAGCTCGGGCCGGGCCAACGGGGTGAACCTGCCGGAGGGCGTACTCGTCGACGGCACCTCGTACGTCTGGCAGGCCCGTGCCGGCGACGGTGCCGACCTCTCCGGTTGGTCGAAGAAGTGCTACTTCACCTACGACCGCAGCAGCCCGGCCGAGCCGCCGACGGTCAGCTCGTCGAACTATCCGCCGGACGAGGACGGCCAGCAGACACCGCCGGGCGAGCCGGGGATCTTCACCTTCTCCGGCAACGGCGACCGGGACGTCGCCGGCTTCCAGTACGGCTGGACCGAGTTCAGCGTTCCCGGCTGCGAGTCGGGCGGTGACGTCGGGCAGTTGGTCTGCCAGCCCGTGTTCAGCCGACCCGGCACGGTGCGGGCGAACGCGCCGGGCGGCTCCGCCACGGTGACCCTGAACCCACCGGGCAGCAGTGTGCAGCGGCTGTTCGTCCGCTCGCTCGACGCGGCCGGCAACGCGTCGCCCACCGCCGTCTACCAGGTGTCCGTGCCGTCCTCGGCCCCCGGGGTGACCCGCCTCGGCGCCGAGCCGGAGTTGGGCCAGGAGGTGGTGCTGAAGGCGTCGCCGGCCCGGGGCGTCCAGGTCGACCGGTATGAGTACGTGCTGGACCGCGACGAGCCGCGGACCGTACCCGCCGAGGAGGACGGTACGGCGCACATCTCGTTCCGGGCGACCAGTCCGGAGTGCCACCACATTCGGGTACGCAGCCACAGCGCCAACGGGTTCGTCTCGGCCTGGGCCTCGTGGTCCTGCTATTTCGAGGACGAGTGACAGGCACCGGGTCCTGAACCAGCCGGCACCAGGTGACCGGCACCGGGGTTCCACACCACCGGCACGAAGTTCCGGAGGTCCCCGTCGGCGGCGGGGACCTCCGGTCCGGCTCGGTCGTCAGCCGAGCCCGACCACCGAGTTCTCCCAGGCCCAGGCGGCGATCTCGACCCGGTTGCGCAGCCCGAGCTTGGTCTGGATGCCGGAGACGTGGCTCTTGACCGTGCTCAGCGTGATGAACAGTTCGGCGGCGATCTCCCGGTTGGTCCGTCCCCGGGCGATGGCCCGGACGACCTCGGCCTCCCGCTCGGTCAGTGCCCGGGCGGGCCGCCCGCTGCCGGGCGCGGTGGTGGACCGTAGGTGACGCAGCAGCCGTACGGTCACCGAGGGCGAGACCAGGGCGTCCCCGGCGTGCGCCGCCCGGACGGCCTCGACGAGCAGGGCCGGACCGGCGTCCTTGAGTACGAAGCCGACCGCGCCGCCGCGCAGCGCGCCGTAGACGTACTCGTCCAGGTCGAACGTGGTCACCACGACCACCCGGAGCGGATCCGGGACGTCGGGGCCGGCCAGCGCGCGGGTGACCTCGATGCCGTCGAGCCGGGGCATCCGGATGTCCACCAGGCAGACGTCCGGGCGCAGCCGTCGGGCGAGCGCGACCGCCTGCCCGCCGTCCGAGGCTTCGGCGATCACGTCGATGTCGGGCTGGTCCTCCAGGATCAGCCGCAGGCCGCTGCGTACCATCGCCTGGTCGTCGGCGAGCAGCACCCGGATGCTCATCGACGGTTCCCGACCGGTACGGGCAGGCTGGCGTGCACGGCCCAGCCGGTGTCGGGGCGCGGGCCGGCCCGGAGGGTGCCGCCGAGCGCTTCGAGGCGTTCCCGCATTCCGAGCAGCCCGTATCCGCCGCGCTGGTGTAGGCGGCTGCCGCCCGGTGGGGCGTCGTCGACGATCTCGACGGTGACCGCCGTCGGTTCCCGGGCGACGGTCACGGTGACCGACCGGGCCTGCGGGGCGTGCCGGGCGATGTTGGTCAACGACTCCTGCACCACCCGGTGCACCGTACTGGTCACCTCGGGCGGCCAGTTCGACTCGTCCTCGCCGTCCGGCAGCCGGAGCCGTACCGCCGGTCCGTGGCCGGCGAAGCGTCGGACCAGTTCGCCGAGCTGTTCCGGGCCGCCGCTGGCCGGAGCCGCGTCGTCGGTGTCCCGGAGCAGTCCCACGACGCGGCGCATCGCGGCCATCGCCTCCGAGCCGGCCGCCTCGATGCCGGCCAGGGCGGTGCCGGCCTGTTCCGGGTGCCGGCGGGCGACGAGCTGGGCCGCCTGGGCCTGCACCACGATGCCGGTGATGTGGTGCGCCACGACGTCGTGCAGCTCTCTGGCCAGCTCCAGGCGTTCGTTGCGCCGGATCCGCTCGGCCACGCTGCGCCGTCGGGCGGCCAGCAGCCGCAGGCCAAGCCCGACCGTCAGCGCGCCGAGCCAGCTCGCCGCGTTCAGCGCGGTGACCCCGCCGAGGCCGGCGCCGGAGGAGGGCGGGAAGGCGAGCTGGCTGCCGACCACGACGGCCAACCCGCCGGCCGTGACGGCGCCGGCCGACGGCGCCGGAAGAGTCCTCAGCGCGGAGGCCACCAGTACGGCGAGCGCGAGCGCCATCGCGGGGCCGGGCTCGGCGGGCAGCCCGGTGGACCGGGCGACCAGGATGGCGAGCACCGCCACGGCCAGGCCGGCGACGGCCGCTGCGAGCCGGTGCCGTCGGCGAGCCAGCGCGATGCCGCAGGCCAGCGCCCCGGCGGCGCAGTCGAACTGCCAGTAGTTGCCGCCCCAGCTTCCGGCGAGCGCGGTCGCCGTGACCAGCAGGGCCGCGCCGAACACGATGCCGAGCCCGGTGTCGGCCGCGACCCAGGACCGCCCGGCCAGCCACTTCCGAACGTTCACGTAGGTCAGGCTACGAGGTGCGGTGCCACTTGCCGAACCGGTCAAAAGTACGGTGCGCCGGCCGAACACCCGGAACGGTGCGATGCGACGCGACCTCAGGGCCCCGGCCTACCGGGCCGAGCTGGCCCGAGCGGCGGACGTCAGGCGCCGGAGGTGCCCGCTGCGCTAGCCCTCGTCGGACGCCTTATCCCGTCGCGGTGCCAGCGAGTTGCGGACGTCAGGCGCCGGAGGTGCCGGCTGAGCTACCGGGCCGGCCGCCGTCCGGCTCGGCGTGCTGTAGTTCGGGGTCGGCCCCGGGCACACCGGACCCGTGGCCGGGGTGGCCGCGCGGTGGCGGTGGCGGCCAGTCCACCATCCGCCAGATCTCGGCGAGGTCCCGGTGCCCCGTCAGGTCGTACCGGGCCGCCTGCTGGAAGCCGCCGATGATGTCGCTCCAGGCCGGCGCGTCGAACGGCTCCCGCCGGAACACGACGCCGTCGATGTAGACCATCGTCCGGCGGGCCGCGGCGATCGTCTCGGCGCCACCGATCAGCATCACCATGACGTAGCTGTGCTGCGTCGCGTTCCGCGCCGCGCGCCGTTCGGCATCGGCCTCCTCGGTCTCGCCCGTGACGTCCTGCATGACACCCCGCGCGTTGCTGGCCGACAGGTGGAAATCGAGGTACGCCGCCACCCGGTCCTGGTGCAGGCGGTACCGGTCCTCCCGGCTCTGCTGCTCGGCCCGTGCCCGTGCCGCCTGCCGGCCCTGGAGTACCGCCGCCAACAGGCCCGCCCCGGCGGCCATCAGCCCACCCAGCACGGTGAGCAGCGCCGACTCCCAGATCCTCACGGGCCTCCATCCGTCGGTCCGCGCCGGGTCCGCACACCGGCGTTACCCCTCACCGGTACGCCCGCAGCCCAGCCGTCGACCGCCGACAGCACATTAACCGGCGGCGTCCACAGTGCCCGGGTGCAGCGCCCACGCTCGGCCGACCCGGAGCGACGCAGAGCCGACGGGCGTCCACGCTCAGCCTTCGGGCGTCCACGCTCAGGCGACCCGGAGCGTCGGCGCGGCCACCATCCTGGCGATGCCGGAGATGTCGCCGGTCTCGTCGACCGGCGGGTCGGCCGGCCCGGCGGCGTCGACCGTGGCGGTGCCGGTGACACCCGGCCCGGAGTCGACCGGTCCTGCCCCGACCGGTGCGACCGGCACGGCGGCGGTCCGGTCGATCTCGTTGAGCGTCGAGACCAACCTGCGTACGTCGTCGGTCGCCATCCGGAACGATCCCCGGCACACCGTGCCGAGCCACAACGACACCACCACGGTGCCCCGGTCGCCGTGGTAGCTGACCCGCATCGTCCGGTCGCCGCCACGGGTATCGATGAACAGGTCACCAACGCTCGGCATCGGCCGTACTTCGCCCATGGATCCAGGATGTGGCATGTGGCGCCGGAGTGGAAGACCCGACACCGGCCGGCGCCGCCCACCCCGGTCACGGCCGGACGGCGGTGACCAGCCAGTTGGCGCCGGGGATTCGTACCCCCTCCGGCCCCTCGTACGGCCGCAGCGTCTCGACCAGGATCGCCCGGGCGGCCTTGGCGGTCGGCCCGTTCTCCTGCTGGAGGACGGCCATCACCGGCCCGGACCCGAGGTACCAGTCGGCGGCCTGCTCCACGTCGCGGCCGAAGTTCATCGGCGCGTCGAGCGGCCGGGGCCGTACGTCGGTGAAGCCGGCCCGGCCGAGCACGTGCGTCAGCCGTACCGGGTCGGCCAGCGAGAACATCGCCGACTCGGGCAGTCGGCCGGTGCCCCGCCCCTGGCGCAGCGCGGACATCGGCGCCACGTACCAGGCGTTGTCGGCCATGTCGCGGGGGCAGACGAAGGCGAGCCGCCCGCCGGGGCGGAGCGCGGAACGGAGGTTGGCGAACGCCGCCACCGGGTCGGCGAAGAACATGATGCCGAACTGGCTGATCGCCACGTCGAAGCTGGCATCGGGAAACGGGTGCACCTGCGCGTCGCTCCGCACGAACTCGACGTGCCGCAACCCCGCCGCCGAGGCGGCGGCCCGGGCCTGCTCCAGCATCGGTGCGGAGAGGTCGATGCCGGTCACCCGTCCCCGGTCGGCCAGTCGGGCGGCGAGCCGGGTCGTCTCGCCGGTGCCGCAGCCGACGTCCAGGACGTGGTCCTCGGGCCCGATCCCGGCGGCGGCGAGCAGCGCCCCGGTCAGTGCGGCGTTCACCGGGTCGTCCCGGTCGCCCTGCTCGGCCCAGTTGGCGCCCTCCGGCCCGTTCCACGCCTCGGCCTGGTCGGTGTTGACGATGCGCATCTCAGTTTCCTTTCGGACGGGCCTGGGCGAGCAGCCGCAGGCCGACCGCGGCGAGGCCACCGTCGGCCACCCGCAGTCGTTCGATCTGGCGAAGTACGGTGAACACGGCCAGCCCGTCGGCGTCGTCGCCGAGTCGGTCGGCGAGGTAGCGGTGCAGGTACGGCACCCGCACCGCCTCGCGGATCTCGAAGAGCCTGGCGATCTCCCTGGTCACGGCGTCGCCCGGATGGAGACGGTGCACGTCGCGGTGCCGTCCGACCCAGCGCGCGTACGGCGTCCCGTCGGGTGCGGCGCCCGGCTCCGCCGTCGTGCTCGCCGTCCTCGCCGTCCCGCCTCGCGGTTCCGGCGTCCCGTCGCCCGGCTCCGCCGTCCTGTCACGCGGTTCCACCGTCGCCAGCGGTGCCGCCTCCGGGGGGTCGAGCGGTACCGGGGCGAGTCGTCCGGCGGCGGCGAGCAGCGCAGCCGTGTCGTGGTACCAGCCGGCGGTGGCGGGGTCCGCCCGCTCCCAGGCGAACTCGTCGACCACCAGCAGCCCGCCCGGCCGCAGCAGCGACCAGGCCCGCCGGACCGCACCGGCGAGATCGGTCATGTGGTGCAGGGACAGTACGCAGAGCACCACGTCGAACGGCCGGTCGTCCTGGTAGTGCAGAAGGTCGGCGACGATCGCCGGAGCGCCACGCGCGACGGCCGTACCGACGGTCACCGGATCCACGTCCACGGCGGTGACCGTGTAGCCGGCGCGGGCGAGGGCGCGGGCGAGGTCGCCCCGTCCGCATCCCGCGTCGAGGATCCGGGCGGGCGCCGGCGGCAGCCACCCGGACAGGTACGCCATCTGGTCGGCGATCCGGGCCGCCGTCACCCCGGCATCCGGGTCGTACCCCCGGTCGGTGCTGATTGGACTCACCGGTCAAGCGTCGGTCCGGCATCCCATGCACACAACTGCGGGTTGGTTGGGTCTGCCATAAGCTCGACGCATGCTTGACCCCTGGTCGTTGCAGGTGCTCGTCGCGGTCGGCGAGCGCGGCTCGTTCTCGGCGGCGGCCTCGGCGCTCTCGCTGACCCAGCCCGCCGTCTCGCGTCAGATCGCGGGTCTGGAACGGCGACTCGGTGTCCGGCTGTTCAGCCGGGCCGCCCGTGGGGTCCGGCCGACCCCGGCCGGTGCGGTCGCGATCGAACTCGCCCGGGACAGCCTGACCCGACTGCGGTCCCTGGAGGCCCGGCTGGCGTCCTTCGCCGAGTTGGAGTCGGGTGAACTCCGGTTGGCGGCCTTTCCGAGCGCCAACACGCATTTCGTGCCCGAGGCCGTCCGCCGGTTCGGGCAGCTCCATCCGGGCGTGACCCTCAGCCTCCGGCAACTCGACCAGGCGGGCCTGCTTCCTGCGGTACGGGACGGGCGGATCGACCTGGCCCTGGTAACCGACTGGCACCTGTACGACGAGCCGCAGGCGGCCCGGGACGCCCCGGCCGGTGTCGAATTGCCCCGGACGACCATGGAGGGTGTCGAGTTGGTACCCCTGCTCGACGAGGAACTCCAGGTAGTCCTGCCGGCCCAGCACCGGCTCGCCCGGCGCCGTCGGGTACGCCTGGCCGACCTGGGCGACGAGACGTGGATCGACGGGGCGCATCCGGACTGTCTCGGGCCGGTCGCCCCGCTGGCCGGTGCGCTCGGCACGGCGCCCCGGATCGGGTTCTGGTGCGACGACTGGAACGGCAAGCAGGCGCTGGTGGCGGCCGGTGTCGGCGTGATGCTCATGCCGACGCTGGCCGCCGTGGCGGTACGACGTGACGTGGTGCTGCGTCCCACCGTTCCGGTGTTGCCGACCCGTCGGCTCTACGCCGCGACGGCCACGCCGGCATTCCGTGCGCCGGCGGTGACCGCGATGCTGGAGGTACTCGCCGACCTGGCGCCGCGCCGCACCTGACCAGGGCCGTCGGGACCGGTCGGTGGGCGTACCCGATCACGGTGGCGGTCGGAGGTCGCGCCTACGGCTGTCTCACCGCCGCAGCGAACCCGACCCGTCGCCGGCCGCCTATCGCTTCCGGGCGACCCCGGCGGCGACCTTCAACATGGTCGGCGGTGCGGTCTCGTCCGGCCACCACTCCTGCACGTCGACGACGCCGGGTGACAGCAGTTCGAAGCCCTCGAAGAATCGCTCGATCTCCTCCCGGCGGCGGAACGTCATCGGCGCGGGGGAGTTCACCGAGATCTCCTCCAGCTTGGCCTTGGCCGCCGGGTCGCTGCCGTCCACGCAGAACTGGGAGATGCAGACGTAGCTGCCCGGCGCCAACCGCTCGCGGAACCGCGCGATCAGCGCCGCCGGGTCCTCAGCATCGGTGACCAGGTGGAACAGGCCGATGAAGAGCAGCAGTACCGGCTCGTCGAAGTTGATGAGCTGTTGCACCTGCGGGTCGTCGAGGAGTTCGTCCGGGCGGCGGACGTCCGCCTGGATCGAGACCACGTTCTCGTCGGTGGCCAGCAGTGCCCGGTTGTGGACGAAGACGATCGGGTCACTGTCCACATAGACCACCCGGGCGTCGGGGGTGATGGCCCGGGCGGTCTCGTGCACGTTGGGTGCGGTCGGAATGCCGGCGCCCACGTCGAGGAACTGCTTGATGCCGAGGTCGGCGCACATCTGGGTGACCCGGAGCAGGAACCGCCGCTGGGCCCTGCCGAGCGCGGGCAGGTCCGGGGCGAGCGCGATGACCTGCTTGGCCGCCTCCCGGTCCACCGCGAAGTTGTCCTTGCCGCCGAGCACGTAGTCGTACGCGCGGGCGTGGCTCATCTGCGTCGTGTCGACACCGGACGGCGCGGAGTCCTGGATGGGCAAGGCCACTCCCGGGAGAGGTTCGAGGGCTGCTGAAGGCGAGCCGATCCTAGCCCGTCGATCACCGGTGGCCCGCACGGAGGGCGGCGGGAAAAGGCTTCCCTAACCCGTCTGTCGCCGGACGGTCGGTTGTGGTCGCCGGACGGCGGAGCGCGGTTGGCGGAAATCCGTGTGTCGGTGGGGGTTGAGTCGGCGAGGCGGGCGCGGTAACTTCTTCTCTAGGTGAGTAAGACTCAATCTGAGAATAACGAGAGGGTGGCCGATGCGCGCCGAGTCCACGTTCCTGGCGGCGTACGACCCGGCCGGATATCCGCCGGTCGCGGTCACCGTCGACATCGTGGTGCTGACCATCCGGGACGGTGCGCTGCACGTGCTGCTGGTCGAGCGGGCCGAACATCCGTACCGGGGGCGGTCGGCCCTGCCCGGCGGGTTCGTCCGGGACGAGACGCTGGCCGAGGCGGCCCGCCGGGAACTGGCCGAGGAGACCGGGCTGTGCCCGGGCGAGGCCGCCCTGGCCCGGGTCCACCTCGAACAGTTGCGCACCTACGGCGATCCCGGACGTGACCCGAGGATGCGGGTGATGTCCGTGGCCTATCTCGGATTCGCGCCGAGCCTGCCGGACCCCCGGGCCGGCGGCGACGCGGCCACCGCCGGATGGGTGCCCGTCGACGAGGCCCGGGAACTCGCCTTCGACCACGACACCGTGCTCGCCGATGGACTCGAACGCGCCCGCGCCAAGCTGGAGTACACCCCGCTGGGCACGGCGTTCCTCGGGGCGGAGTTCACCATCGGCGAGCTGCGCGCCGTGTACGCCGCCGTCTGGGGCGAGCAACTCCACGCCGGCAACTTCCACCGCAAGGTGCTGTCGGTGCCCGGCTTCGTGGAGAGCACCGGCGGGACGACCAGCCGGGGCGGCGAACGGGGTGGGCCACGGGCCCGCCTCTACCGTGCGGGCGACGCCGCCCTGCTGCATCCGGCTCTGCTCCGGCCGACCCGGGAGGAGCAGGTGCGGTGAACCGGGGCGGTGCCGGGGACGGCGGTGCGGACGCGACGGGCGACGACGGCGGTACGGGGCCGAGGTGCCGCAACGGCGGCCGGCGGAGGACGAGGCCGGGTGGCCGACGCGGCGCCGGGAGCCGGCCGCGAGAGGGGACCGACACGATGACCTTCGACGAGGCGGTTGCCCTGGTGCAGCGGGCGCGTACCCCGGCCGAGATCTTCGCCGACGGCGCGACCGCGTACCGCCGGTTGGTCAAGATCCTGCACCCGGATGTCGCACCGGCCGGTCGCACCGCGACCGCGACGGCGGCGCTGGCCCGGCTCACCGCGCTCTGGGCCACGACCACGGCGGTGATCCGGACCCGGCGGCACCGCTGGTCCGTCGGTGCCGAGATCGCCGTCGGCGACCTGGCCACGCTCCGCGAGGTCACCGACGGACCCCTGTCCGGCCTGCTGAAACTGCCGCGCGACCCGGCCGACGCCGATCTGGTACGGGCCGAGATCGACGCGCTCGACCGGCTGGCGAGCCACGGCGAACACCGGTTCCGCGACTACGCCCCACGACTGCTGGACACCGTCGTGCACGACGATCCGGCGACCGGGACGCGTCGCACCGGACCGGTGCTGGAACGCCTCGACGGGTTCGTCAGCCTCGCCGAGGTGGCCCGGCGGTACCCCGACGGAGTCGACCCGCGCGACGCCGCCTGGATGTGGCGCCGTCTGCTCGTCGGGCTCGGCTGGGCGCACCGGGCCGGCCTCGTGCACGGCGCGGTACTCCCCGAGCACGTGCTGATCCACCCCGCCCAACACGGCCTCGCCCTGGTCGACTGGTGCTACGCGGTCCGGCCCGGCCAGCGGATAGCCGCGCTCGTCGCCCGCTACCGCGACACCTACCCGCCGGAGGTGCCCGGCCGCCGACCCGCCACCCCGGCCACCGACCTGTACGCCGCCGCCGAGCTGATGGCCCGACTGATCGGCCCCCGGCTGCCGCCGGCCCTGCGCCGGTTCGCGGACGGCTGCCGCCTGGACCGGCCCTCGATGCGCCCCGACGACGCCTGGCGACTGCTCGCCGAACTCGACGACCTGCTGCACGACCTCTACGGCCCCCGCCGGTTCCGACCGTTCGTCCTGCCCACCTGACCCCGGCCCCCGCCGGTTCCGGCCGCTCGTCCCTGCCGGCCTGACCACCCGACCCCCACTCGATCTCGACCGTTCGTCATCCCGGCCTGACCGCTCAGGCCCGACCGAAGGGAAAGCATCATGGGCAGTGGACGTTGGTCGACCGACGTGTACTCGGCCGCCGCGAGCTACCGGGCGGCCCGCGGGGCGAGCCCGTTCGCGTACAACGACAGCGGCGCCCGTACCGCGCACCCCGACCTCAGCCCGTACAAGGTGACCGCCCGGGAGAGCCGGGACAGCGCCGAACACCCGCACACGACCCCGATCGCCGTACTCTTCGACGTCACCGGCTCGATGTACGACGTGCCCCGGGTACTCCAGACGAAGCTGCCGCAACTGCTCGGCCTGCTGCTGCGCCAAGGCTACGCCACGGATCCGCAGATCCTGTTCGGTGCGGTCGGCGACGCCACCTGCGACCGGGTGCCGTTGCAGATCGGCCAGTTCGAGTCGGACAACCGGATGGACGACCAACTGGCCAACATCGTCCTCGAAGGGGGCGGCGGCGGCCAGCAGACCGAGTCGTACGAACTGGCGATGTACTTCATGGCCCGGCACACCGTGCTGGACAGCGTCCGCAAGCGCGGCCGTACCGGCTATCTCTTCCTGATCGGCGACGAGCTGCCGTACGACCGGGTCAAGCCGGCGGAGGTGCGGCGGGTGATCGGGGACCAGCTCACCGAGCCGATCGCCGTCGACGAGATCGTCCGGGAGCTGCGGCGCAGTTTCGAGGTCTACTACATCCTGCCCGGCGGTTCGAGTTACGCCGGCAACTCGCGCACCCTGACCGCCTGGCGGAAGCTGCTCGGCCAGAACGTGCTGGAACTCGACGACCTGGACGCGGTCTGCGAGACCATCGCCCTCACCGTCGGGCTGGGCGAGCGCGCCGTCGACCTCGACGCCGGCCTGCGGGACCTCGACGACCTCGGCTCGACGGCCGGCGACAGCGTCGGCCGGGCGCTGGCGGCGATCCGGCCCGACCCGGTCGGCAGCTCGGTGGCGCTGACCGGCCTCGACCGGGGCACCGGCGGGAACCTCCGGCTGTGAAACACACGGTCGTCGTGGACCTCGGCTACGGGGACGCGGGCAAGGGGACCACAGTGGAGTGGCTCTGCACCCGGGCGCCGGTCACCGCCGTGATCCGGTTCAACGGGGGCGCGCAGGCGGCACACAACGTGCTGACGCCGGACGGGCGGCACCACACCTTCGCCCAGTTCGGCTCGGGCACGCTGCGCGGCGTACCCACCCACCTGTCGCGGTTCGTCGCCGTCGACCCGCTCGCCCTGGCCGCCGAGGCGACGCAGTTGGCCCGCCTGGGGGTGCCGGACCCGTTCGGGCTGCTGACGGTCGACGGCGACGCGCTGCTCACGACACCGTGGCACCGGGCCGCGAACCAGCTCCGCGAACTGCGGCGCGGTGCCGACCGGCACGGTTCGTGCGGGGTCGGCGTCGGCGAGACCATGCGGTACGCCGAGCGCCACCCCGACGCCCCGCGCGTCGCCGACGTGCGTGATCCGGTACGCCTGCGTCACCGGCTCACCAGCCTGCGTGACCGCCTCACCGACGAACTCGGTCCGCTCGACGCCCAGCCCCCCGATGCCGCACCGGGCAACGTCCCGTCCCTCGACGCTGCGCCGGCCACCGTCCCGCGCCCCGCCCCGGCACCGCTCGACGCGCCGGGCTTCGAGGTGCCGTCGGTGGACGACGTGGTGGCGGCGTTCCGGGCGTTCGGCGAGGCGGTCGCGGTGGTGGACGGCGCCGCCGCCCGGCGCCGCCTGCTGCGGGCCGGACCGTGCGTGTTCGAGGGGGCGCAGGGCGTGCTGCTGGACGAGTGGCGTGGCTGGCACCCGTACACGACGTGGTCGACGACGACCTTCGACAACGCGGCGACCCTGCTGGCCGAGGCGGACGAGTCGGCGCTGCGGCTCGGTGTGGTGCGGACGTACACCACCCGGCACGGCGCCGGGCCGTTCGTCACCGAGGATCCAGCGCTGCGCCTGCCGGAGCCGCACAACGGGACAGGTCGCTGGCAGGGCCCGTTCCGGGTCGGCCACTTCGACGCGGTCGCGCACCGGTACGCCGTCGGCGTCTGCGGCGGCGTCGACGCGCTGGCCGTCACGCACGTCGACGCGCCGGAGCGGGAACCGGCGCTGCGGGTCTGCACCGGTTACGAGGTGGACCGTGCCCCGGTGTTCCGGCTGGTCCCCGGCCCGGCGCGGGACCTCGCCCGGCAGGCGGAGCTGACCGCGCTGCTGTACCGGGCCCGGCCGGCGGTGCTGTTCCGGCCGGACGACTGGCCCACCACGATCGGCGGCCTGCTCGACGTACCGGTGCTGATGACCTCGCACGGCCCACGGGTCACCGACAAGCGTCCCGGTCCGGCGGCGGCCGGGTGCCGTACCGGGTCGGGCGCCGGTCGTCCCGGCCGGGCGGCCCGGTGCGATCTCAGAGTTCCGTGACCACCAGGTCGAGCTGACGGGGGCGGCCGGCCACCGCCGGCTGCTCCTCGACGGTGTACTTCAGGTCGCGCAGCGCCTCGACCAGTTTGCCGGCCGACCGGGGCGCCGCGCCGGCCAGCAACAGGTCCCGGACCAGCCGGCCCTTGCTGGCCTTGTTGAAGTGGCTGACCACGGAGCGCCGGACCACCCCGGCGACCACCTGTTCGTGCAGCACCCGGACGGTGACGGTGCGCTCGGCCAGCCGGCCGCTGGGCCGCCACATCGCGGCGTACCCGATGGAGCGCAGGTCGAGGACCGGCCCGCCACCGGCCGCCTCGGTGAGCACCGGGTCGAGCAGTCCGCGCCAGTACGCCGCCAGCCCGCCCACCCCGGGCAGGTTCACCCCGATCGCGCAGCGGTACGCCGGAATCCGGTCGTCCGTCCGCAGCACGCCCCATAGGCCGGAGAAGACCAGGACGGACCGCCGGGCCCGGGTGCGTGCCGGCGCGGGCAGGGTGCCGAGGTCGAGGGCGTCGTAGAGCACCCCGGTGTAGATCTTGGCCGCCGGCTGGGCCGGGGCGGTGCGGAGCCGGGCGTTGCGGTCCAGTTCCTCGTCCTGCCCCGGGCTGAGCCCGAGCACCTCGCGGGCGCGTTCCCGGTCCGGCCCGGCGCAGAGGTCGACGAGTGCCGCCAGGACACGCTCCCGGCCCGGGGCGAGCGCCGGCAGGGTCAGCGCGTCCGGGCGCACCGGCCGGCCGGTGCGGGGCGCGGTCTTCCCCTCCGACGGAGGCAGCAGGATCAGCACGACCAGCAAGCCTACGCAGCCCACCCGTGCGGGCGTACGGGGCGGGTCGGCCGCCCGCCCCGTACCCGTACCGGTCGGCCGGAACGGTCAGGCCGCCAGACCGAGGGTGTGCTGGGCCAGCAGTTCGCCGTGCTTGCCGGCGGAGGTGTGACCGGCGTCGAGGTACTGCCGGGCCAGGTCCCGCAGCGGCTCCATCGCCGGGGTGACCTCGGCCAAGGTCAGCTCGACCTCGCTCACGTGCAGGTCCAGGCCGAACAGGTCGCCGAAGATCCGCCGGTAGTACGGCGTCGCGTGGTCCCAGCCCTCCCGGGGCGTACCCGGCCCGTAGCCGCCGCCCCGGGTGATGATCAGCGCCGCCGGCCGGCCGCGCAGCGGCGACTCCTGGTTGGGCGCCAGCCGGGGCTCGGTGAGCAGCATGTCGATCCAGGACTTGACGTGCTGGGAGATGCCGTAGTTGTAGAGCGGCACGGCGAACAGGTAGGCGTCGGCCGCCACCAGTTCGTCGGCGTACGTGCTGGCGAGGGCGGCGGCCCGCACCTGCTGCTCGGTGCGCTGGTCGGCGGGTACGAACCCGGCGCTGACCGCCGCCGGCCAGGCGTCGTGCGGTACCGGCGACACGGCCAGGTCGCGCCGGGTGATCAGACCGGACGGATGGGTACGCGTCCACGCCGCCTCGGCGGTGTCCGCGACCGCGCGGCTGACGGACTGCTCGCCGCGAATGCTGGCGTCGAGTCGGAACAGGCTCACTGCTACCTCCGAAGAAAAGTTCTGCAAGCGCGACCAAATTAACCGCAGATCGACTGCTGTGCAGCAGGACTGTGATTTATATTATCTTCGACTTGATACTTCTGTGTTACAGAACATCCATGAACGGGATGATCTCCCGGGCAGGTATGCTGGTGAGGTGTCCGACACCGCAGCTCCCGCGCCATCCGACGCCCGTCCCCGCGACGGTGCCGGGCGGATCGCGGCGGAGTTGCTCAAGGACGACTTCGGCTGGGCACTCGGTGTGATCATGCGGCGCTACCTGCGCGCGGCGGAGGAGATCGTCAACGACGTCCCCGGCGGCCCGCGTGGTTACCAGGTCGTCGCCTCGGCCAGCCAGAACCTCGCGACGAACCAGGGCGCGATGGCCGCCCAGTTGGGCATCGACCGGACGGTCCTCACCTACCTGATCGACGACCTGGAGGCCGCCGGACTGGTCTCGCGGCAGCCGGATCCGGCCGACCGGCGCAGCCGCCGGGTGGTCGCCACCGAGGCCGGCAAGGCGCTCTGGCAGGACCGGCAGGCCGCACTGGCCAGCGCTGAGGCCGAGATCCTCTCCGTGCTCGGCCGGGACGAGCCGGCCTTCAAGGAGCTGCTGCAACGCGTGGCGATCCACGCGGACCGGCTCGACCCGATGCACAACGCCTGCCAGGCGGTCGAGGAGATGCAGGAGCAGGAGACCCGGCGCCGCCGCCGACACTGACCACACCCCGACCGGACCCCCGGCCCCGATCGACCCCGGCCCGACCGAACCAGGCCCCGTCGACCCCGGCCCGACCGAACCAGGCCCCGTCGACCCCGGCCCGACCGAAGCCGGTCCGATCGGATTTCGGCCCGGACGAATCTACGGCGGGGGCGGTGGCCTCTGTTCTGGTGAGCCGTGGCCGACCCGACCCGGCTGTACCCCGTCCGGAATCGGTGACCCATGCAGCCCATCGGGATATTGCTGCTGCTTGCCGTCGTGACGACCGGTGTCGTGCTGGTCGTCCGCCTGCTGCGCCACCGCAGGGCGCGGCCCGCCCCGGCCGGCGCCGGCCGTCCGTCCACCATCGACGTGACCGCAGAACTGCCGACCTTCAACATCATCGCCCTCGGCGCACAGGAGACCGGTAAGACCGTCCTGCTGGCCAGCATGTTCCACCGGCTCAGCACCGAACTGCGCGAGGGCGGCTTCCGCCTCGTCACCGGGCTCGAACAGGCCGCCGACCTGACCGACCTGTACGCCACCCTGCGCGACCCGGGGGACGCCTGGCCACCCGGCACGATGATCGGACAGACAAGGTCGTTCAGCTTCGACTGCGTCGGCACGGCCGGCGGCCGGGACCATGCCGTACTCCGGTTCAACTACCTCGACTACGCGGGGGAGTTGGTCGGCGGCGGACGGGCGGCGAGCGTACCGGTGCACGGGCGGCAGGTCAGCCAGCAGGACCTGGAGCAGCGGCTGGATGCCGCACACGCGATCTTCGGCATCATCGACGGCCGACGCATGGTGGACGCGCTGCGCGGCGGGCGGGACGGCCAGCTCTACCTGGAGAACACCATCGTCCCGATGATCGTCCTGATGCGTCGGGCCGAGTGTCCGGTGCACTTCGTCCTGACCAAGTGGGACCTGTTCGACACCGTCGGCGCCGACGAGGACGAGGAGAACGACCGGCTCGAACTCGCCCGCAAGGAACTGCTGTCGTACCCGCCGATCCGCAACCTGGTCGAACAGCGACGGCGGACCCACAAGATCGTCCGGCTCATCCCGGTCAGCGCGATCGGGCGGCAGTTCGCGACGATGACCGAGGACGGGCACATGGTCAAGCTGCCGCACGGCCGGCTCCGGCCGGTCAACGTCGAACTGCCGCTCTGCGCCGTGCTGCCCGACCTGTTCGCCCAGGTGAGCGCGAAGCTCGACGCGGCCGTCGAGCGGAAGATCGCCGAGGAGTCCCGGGCACTCTCCCGGCTCTCCCTCACCGAGACCATGTCGGCGGTCGGCCGGTTCCTCGCCCGCCCGACCGGCCAGGCGGTACGCCTCGCCGCCGACCTGGCCGTCGGACGGAACGTCTTCAGCGAACAGATCGTCGGCACCTTCCTCGACTGGATCGGCGAGCCGTTCGAGGCGAAGGCCCGGGAGGTGGCACAGGCGATCGACGACGCGCACCGCTCGGCGGACCAGATCCGGCTCGCCCGGCAGGCCGTGCTGGAGGAGTTCCGGGAGAACATGGTGGTGCTCCGTCGGCAGCTACCGGCCTCCGACCTCACCACCTGGGGTGTCCGGTGAGCGCCGCGCCGACCCGGTCCGGCTGGCCGTTCCTGGTCGGCCGGGGTCGCGACGCCGGCTACCGGATGCTGCTCACCCCGCGTCCGGTGGCCGACGCGGACGACTCTGCCGCGCTGCTCGCCGTGGTGACCGGCGAGGTGCCCGAGGACGCGCCACCGGTGGTCACGGTCCTCGACCCACGCCCGGGCGGCGAACTCTGCGTCGTCTACCGGACGCTCCGACCCAGCGCCGCCGATGCCGGTACCACCGGAGCCGGCCGACCCGTGCCGCTGCTCGACCGGGCCGGCCGACCGCTGGTCCTGGCGTACGGCTTCGTGTGCCGGGGCGGTCGGGTGACCCGGGTCGACGAGGACGATCTGCGGTACGCCCGCCAAATGGCGCTGGACGCGTTCCGCCGGTTCCACGCCGACGAGGCGGCGTACCGGCCGGGGGTGTCGGAGCCGTATCCGCTGCGGTCGGAGATCGTCGGGCGACCGGCCGGTCCCGCTGGGCACGGGCAGGTTCGCGCCGCCCTACCCGGGCAGCCCCGCGCCACGCCACCGGGTCAGCCGGTCGTACCACCCGGGCAGGTACCGGCCTGGCGGGCCGACGCCCTGCCGTCGCCCGGCCGGTACCGGAACGACCGCTGGCGCCCGCCGGCCCTGCTGCTCGGACTCTGTGCCCTGTTGCTCGGGCTCGCCGGGACGGGCCTCTGGCTGACCACCCGGCCGACCGAGGTACGGGTCCCGCAGCTCGTGGAGTTGCCGGAGGGCGACGCCGTACGCGAACTGCACGACGCCGGGCTGCACGCCGAGCCCCGGCCGGAGCGGTGGACCGCAGACTGCCGACCGGGTCGGGTGGTCGCGCAGACCCCGGTGGCGGGAACCCGGATCCACCAGGGCGCCACGGTCGAGTACGTCGTCTGCCTGGCGCGGCGACCGCCCGTGCCACCGGCCCCCTCGCGGTCCACGCCGGCACCGGAGTCACCACCGTCCACGTCGCCCGGTCGAGCCGGGGCCGGCCGCCAGGTCGACGGAACCGAGGCTGGCCGCCGGGTCAACGGAGCCTGGGCTGGCCGCCGGGTCGGTGGAATCGAGGCTGGACGGCGATATCGATCATCAGCGTAGGATGGGCGCCGAGCGGCGGGATCGGTCATCGAAGCGTGGTGAGAGGCGGGTCGCGGGTCGGTATGACGGTTCGCGGCGTGCCGGAAACTTCCCCCCGACCGGGCACTTCCCCCGGAACGGCGTCGGGTCCGCGACGCCGCCCGACCTCCGGCCGTCCCCTTCACCCCGCGCGGCGGGACGGACGTCGCCGGACGACCCGGATCGTCGGCCGGTTCGTGGTGCCGGCCCTGGTCGCGGCACTCTTCGCCGCTCCACTGTGGTTCATGGTGGTGGGCTCGCTCCGCCCCGCCGGCCTTCCGCCGCCGCGTACCCTGGAGGTCCTGCCGCCCGAGCCGACGCTGGCCGCGTACGCCCGGCTGCCCGAGCTGATCCCGCTGTTCCGCTATCTGGCGAACTCGGCGCTGGTGGTGGCGCTCGCCGTACCGGTGACGGTGCTGGCCGCCTCGCTGACCGGGTTCGGGATCCGGCTGCTCGGCCCGGTCGCCCGACGCCGGGTGGTACTCGGTCTGCTGGTGGTGCTGCTCGTCCCGGTCACCGCCGTCTGGGCGACCCGGTTCGAGCTGTTCCGGCTGCTCGGGGTGGTCGACACCTACCTGCCGCTGCTGGCGCCGGCCCTGCTCGCGGTGAGCCCGTTCCTGGTGCTGCTCTACGCGTGGAGCTTCGGTGGCGTACCGGAGAGCCAGTTGGAAGCAGCCCGGCTGGAGGGCGCCCGGTGGCTGTCGGTGTGGCGTCGGGTGGCGCTGCCCCAGGTACGCCCGACCACGCTGGCGGTGGCGGTACTCGCCTTCACCTACCACTGGGCCAACTTCATCGACCCGCTGCTCTACCTGCACAGCGGTGACCGCTACACGTACGCGCTCGGGTTGCAGTTCCTGCGCCTGCTGAACCCGACCGACTGGCCGCTGCTGATGGCCGGCTGTGTCGTCGCGACCCTGCCGTGCGTGCTGGTCTTCCTGCTGGCCCAGCGGATCCTGCTGAACGATGATCCGTTGGCGGCACTGAGATCTGGAGGACGCAGATGACCCGATCCTGGCAGCGCTCGACCCGATCCTGGCGGCGTTGGACCGCCGGCCTGCTCGTCGCCGGCCTGCTCGCCGGCTGCGGCGCGGACGACCCCGAGGAGAGCGTGGGGATCACTGTTGTGCTCTTCGGCGACGCCGAGGAGATCGCCGGCTACCGGACGATGGTCGAGGCGTTCGAGAAGGCCAG
This sequence comes from Plantactinospora endophytica, assembly GCF_016862915.1. Taxonomy (GTDB): domain Bacteria; phylum Actinomycetota; class Actinomycetes; order Mycobacteriales; family Micromonosporaceae; genus Plantactinospora; species Plantactinospora endophytica. Next base: position 631,595 of record NZ_BONW01000013.1, read on the forward strand.
CCCGGACGTGGACGTCACGCTCTCCCCGGTGGCCACCCAGGACGAGCTGATGGCCCGGCTGACCACGGCGTTCGCCGGCGGCGCCCCACCCGACGTCTTCCTGCTGAACTACCGCCGGTACGGCCAGTTCGCCGCGCAGGGTGCGATCGAGCCCGCTCAGTCCTATCTGGACGAAAGCGGGGCGCTGGACGAGGGCGACTTCAGCAGGCGGGCGCTGGACGCCTTCCGGTTCGACGGCAGCACCCTGACCTGCCTGCCGCAGAACCTGTCGTCGCTGGTCGTCTACTACAACGCCGACCTGTTCCGCGCGTCCGGTCTGACACCGCCGACGGCCGGCTGGACCTGGGACGACTTCCTGGCCAGCGCGAAGGCGCTCACCCGGGACGGCCGGTACGGCGTGGGCGTCGAGCCGAGCGTGCCCCGGCTGGCGCCGTTCGTCTGGTCCAACGGCGGTGACCTGGTCGACGACCCCAACCGGCCCAGCACGCTCACCCTGACCGGCTCGCCGGCCACCCGGAAGGCCGTCGACTGGTTCCTCGACCTGCAACTGGTGCACCACGTGGTGCCGCCGGACGCCGAGGAGCAGAGCGAGTCGAGCGAGGCCCGGTTCCTGCGCGGCACCCTCGGCATGTACCTGAACAGCCGGGTCGCGGTGCCGACCCTGCGGACGATCAAGGACTTCGAGTGGGACGTGGCGGCGCTGCCGGTCGCACCGGGCGGGGTACCGGCGTCGATCCTGCACAGCGACGCGTACTGCATGAGCGCCGGGCGGCCCGACCACCGCAGTGCCTGGCGGTTCATCGAGTTCGCGATGGGTGCCGAGGGGCAGCGGATCCTGGCCGCGTCGGGGCGTACGGTGCCGTCCCGGCTCGACGTCGCCCGCTCCGACGAGTTCCTGAAGCCGAGTCTGCCGCCGCGCTCGTCGCAGGTCTATCTCGACGCCGAGCCGCACCTGCGGGCCACCCCGCGCACCGCGAGCTGGTCGCGGGTGGAACGCGAGACCGACGCCCTGCTGGAAGAGGCGTTCTACGGCCGGGTCGGTCGCGAGGAAGGGCTGCGCCAACTGGAGGAGAAGATCCGGCCGCTGTTCCGGGACCCGCCCCGGTGAGTGCCGACCGGGGCGCGATCCGGCTGGAGGGGCTGACCAAGGCGTACGGGTCGGTCACCGCGCTGCACGACGTCGACCTGGAGGTACGGGCCGGCGAGCTGCTGACCCTGGTCGGGCCCTCCGGCTCGGGCAAGTCGACGATCCTGCGACTGGTCGCCGGACTGGACCGGCCGGACTCCGGTCGGATCCTCGTCGACGGCACCGACGTCGCCCAGGTGCCCCCGCACCGGCGGGCGGTGGCGATGGTCTTCCAGGACTACGCGCTCTATCCGCACCTGACCGTACGCGGGAATCTGCTCTTTGGGTTGCGGGTCCGCCGGGTGCCGAGGGCCGAGGCGGACCGGCGGGCCCGGGCCGCCGCCGAGCGGCTCGGCATCGCCGACCTGCTGGACCGGTATCCCGACCAGATGTCCGGCGGGCAGCGCCAGCGGGTGGCGCTGGCCCGCGCCCTGGTCCGGGAGCCGACCGTCTATCTGCTGGACGAGCCGCTGGCCAGCCTGGACGCCCAGCTCCGGTTCGCCACCCGGGCCGACCTGCTCGCCGTGCACCGCGATCTCGGCACCACGATGGTGCACGTCACGCACGACCAGGCCGAGGCGATGACCCTCGGTGACCGGCTGGCGGTGCTGCACGCCGGCCGGCTCCACCAGGTCGGCCCGCCGCAGCAGGTCTACGACGAGCCGGCCGACCTGGTGGTGGCCGGGTTCCTCGGCAGCCCGCCGATGAACCTGGTGGCCGGCGGCGGGATCTTCGGCGAGGCCCCCGGGCTGACCGTCGGGGTACGCCCGGAGGACCTCGCCCTCGACCCCGACGGACCGATCGAGGCGACGGTCGAGGCGGTGGAGGCGCTGGGCAGCGAGGCGATCCTGCTCACCCGCTGCCCGGACGGCACCCGGCTGGCGGTCCGCACCGGCCCCCGGCACGGGCTGCGGGCCGGTGCCGGGCTGCGGCTGCGCCCCGACCCGCAGCGGATGCACCGCTTCGACACCGAGACCGGCCAGCGCCGAGCGAGCGTCGCCGAGACCGGCCAGCGCCGAGGAAGTGTCGCCGAGACCGGCCGACGTCGATGAGCGGTCGGTTCCGACGTCCGCTCACCCCGTGGATGTTCCTCGCCCCGTACGGCGTCGCCGTGCTGCTGCTGATCGCGCTGCCGGCGCTGCTCAACGTCGGGTACGCCGTCACCGACCACACCGGACTGACCCGCGACCCCCGGTTCACCGGGCTGGCCAACCTGCGCCGGCTGCTCGCCGACGACTTCTTCCTGGACAGCCTGGAGGCGTCGCTGTTCCACGTCGCGGTCTCGGTGCCGCTGCGACTGCTCGCGGCGGTCGGGCTCGGCCTGCTGCTCGCCGCGCCCCGGCCCGGCGGCCGGTGGTTCCGGGTCGCCGTCTACCTGCCGACGGTGATCCCCGACGTGGCGTTGGCGGTGCTCTTCCTCTGGGTGCTCAACCCGCTCTACGGGCCGCTCAACCAGCTCCTCGGGCTGGTCGGGCACCCCGGCTACACCTGGCTGGCCGAGCCGACCACCGCCCGGGTTGGGGTGGTGCTGATGCTGCTCTTCCCGATCGGAGAGGGCTTCCTCGTCGTCCTCGCCGCCCGGCGCCTGCTCGACGGGCGGCTCTACGAGGCGGCGGCGCTGGAGGGCTGCGGCCCGTTCGGGCAACTGCGCCGGCTCACGCTGCCGCTGCTCGCCCCGGTGCTGGTGCTGCTGGCGGTCCGGGACACGATCCTCACCCTCCAGGTCAACTTCGTGCCGGCGTACGTCCTCACCGACGGGCGGCCGGCGAACGCCACCCAGTACCTGCCGGTCTACATCTTCGACCACGCCTTCGAGTTCTCCGGATTCGCCTACGGCGCACTGTTGACGATCGTCCTGATGGTGATCAGCGCGGCCGTCATCACCGTGCAGTTGCTCGCGGTACGACGCTGGCGGGTGCTGCGCTGACCGTGGCATCCTGCACCGATGAGATCCCGGGTGCTCGCGCTCACCGTCGCCGTACTCGGGCTCGTCGGGACGGGGCTCGTCGGCTGCGGTGGCGGTGGCGGTGCGGGCGAGCCGGCGACGCCGGACCGGAACCAGGCGCTGCTGGCGAACCTGCCGAGCTGTGACCGGGTGCCGATGGGCGAGGGCACGGAGGTGACCGCCGAGGTCACTGGTCTGGTGCTGCCGCCGGGCGCCCGGGTGACGGGTACGGCCACCCAGGGCGCACTGACCACCGTGGAGGCGACGATCCGGCGGACCCCGCTGGACGTACGGGCGCACTACCAGGAGCGGACCGACATCGAACTGCTCAGTGTCGAGGACGAGGTCTTCGAGTCCGAGGTGTTGCTCCGGGCCCAGGACCGGCGGATGTACCTGCGGGCCACCGCGCTCTGCGCCGACGGTACCGCGCTGACCGCCGTGATCGGTCCGGACTCCGACGACGCGGGCCTGCCGGGATTCCGCAGCGGTGGCGGCGGATAGCGCCCCCGGCACGGGGGTTGACCCGGAGGTCGAAATGGGACAGCGCTGCATTGACCTTGATCGGTGATCAATCTAGCCTGGCCGCACGTCGACCGGATTTCGGATCGCACTCCAGCGTGGACAGGAGAGAGACCGTATGAAGGCCACCCCCCGCCCGCCCCGCCGCAGCATCGCAGTGACAGCGACCCTGGTACTGCTCGCCGCCGGTGCCCTCGCCTCCTCGTCGTCGACCTCCCTGGCTCGGCAGCCCGCCGACCAGCGCTCCCTGGCCACCACCATGCCGACCGGCCCGATGGAGCTGCCCGCCGAGTGGATGACCTCGCAGCGGCTCAGCGACGGCAGCCGGGAACTCTCCGCCGCCAAGTACGTCAAGGCCCGGGGCGAGGCGGACGGGGTCGCCGCACGCAGCCGGGGCGCGTACCAGGACCTGGCCCGGCAGAAGTGGCACTTCTTCGGCCCGACCAACATCGGCGGGCGGATCGTCGACATCGCGATCGACCCGAAGGTCGACGACCAGATCTTCGTCGCCGCCGCCTCCGGCGGGATCTGGAAGTCCAGCGACGCCGGGATGACCTACGAGTCCGTCTGGCCGGGAAACTGGGTGCAGAGCATGGGCGCGGTCGCGATGACCCGCAGCGGGGTGCTCTTCGCCGGCACCGGCGAGGCGCAGCCCGGCGGTGGCTCGATCACCTTCGGCGGGGACGGGATCTACCGGTCGACCAACCGGGGCAGGACGTGGCAGCGGGTGGGGCTGACGGACAGCCACGCCATCGCCCGGTTCGCCATCGACCCGCGCAACGAGCGGCGGATCTTCGCCGCCGCCGCCGGCAACCTGTTCAAGCCGGGCGGTGAGCGCGGCGTCTACCTTTCCGAGAACGGCGGCGACAGTTGGCGCCGGGTGCTCACCCCGCCGAACAGCACCACCGGGGCGACCGAGGTGCTCGTCGACCCGACCAACCCGAACCGGGTCTACGCCGCCCTCTGGGACCACCTGCGCGAGCCGCACCAGCGGACGTACGGCGGGGCGGGCTCCAGCCTGTGGCGCTCCGACAACGGCGGCCGGACCTGGCAGCGGATGACGAACGGGCTGCCGACCGACGCCGACCAGGGCCGCTGGGGCCTGGCACTCGCGCCGAGCGATCCGGAGCGGCTCTACGCGTACGTCGGCACCGCGCTCGGCCCGTTCCGGGCGTTCTACCGCTCCGACGACGGCGGCGACACCTGGACCCAGACCCCGGTCACCGCCAACCAGGCATCGCAGTCCACCTTCAGTTGGTGGTTCGGCAAGCTCTGGGTGGACCCCGAGGACGCCGAGCACGTCTTCCTGGCCGGGGTGAACCTGGTCCGCTCGACCGACGGTGCGCAGACCTTCGCCTCGGTCAGCGGTGTGCACGCCGACCAGCACGTGATGCGCTGGGACCCGAAGGTCCCGGACCGGGCCTACCTCGGCAACGACGGCGGGATGTACCGCTCCGACGTCAATGGCGTGGGCGGCTGGACCAAGGCGACGTACGAGCCGTACACGCAGTTCTACACGGTCGACGTCGCCGAGACCGATCCGGCGCTGAAGGTCGCCGGAGCGCAGGACAACGGCTGCAACCGGGGCTACAACGGGGTCGGCGGCCCGTGGGACGCGATCGGCTGCGGCGACGGGCTCCAGGTGGTCATCCATCCCGAGGCGTCGAACATCGTCTTCGGATGCAGCCAGTACGGCTCCTGCTACCGCTCGGAGAACAGCGGCGGCACCCCACGGCAGACCATCGGCACCAACCAGACCGTCTCGCAGCGGCGCAACTGGCAGACGCCGCTCCAGTTCGACCCGAGCGATCCGAACGTCATGTACTACGCCGGCAACATCGTCAACCGGTCCACCGACAACGGCCGTACCTGGACGGCGATCAGCCCGGACCTGACCGGCGGCGGCCCGAACGACCCGAACGGGTACCCGTGGGGCACGATCACCACGATCGCGGCGGCGCCGACCGACGGCAGCAAGCTCTACGTCGGCACCGACGACGGCCGGCTGTGGTGGACCGACGACGTCGGGCAGAACTGGCACCAGGTCGACCCGGCGGAACTCCCCGGCACCTGGGTCACCCGGGTCGCGGTGCACCCGACGGACAAGAACATCGCGTACGCCACCTTCTCCGGCTTCCGGTCCGGCAGTGACCGCCCGCACGTCATGGTGACCCAGGACGGCGGCCGTACCTGGACGGACATCGGCCGGGGCCTGCCGGACGCGCCGGTCAACTCGGTCATCCCGACCGCCGACGGCCTGCTCGTGGTCGGCACCGACGTCGGGGTCTACCTCTCGGCCTGGAACGGCGGGGAGTGGGCCGCACTCGGCACGAACCTGCCGCAGGCGGCCGTGATGTACCTGCGCTACCACGAGCCGACCCGGCAACTGACCGCCGCGACCTTCGGCCGGGGCGTCTACGACCTCACGGTACCCCGGTGCCCGGCGGCGTCGACCAGGCTGCCGCTGCGCAAGCCGGGCGTCGGCGTGGTCGGGGCGCTCGCCTCCTGCCGAGCTCGGTGACGGCAAGCCTGACCTAGCGGTACTGCCCGGCGGGGGTGTGGACGGTGTCCACACCCCCGCATCCGCCCAGGCATCCAGATGGCGTCGATCCGACCAGGGATGTGTCCGGCTACCGGATCGGCAGATCGCCTCCGACCGACCCGAGGCTGTCTGGCAGGGCCTGATCTACGTCGTCCCGCAACGCGGGATGTTCGTCCGGCGGAGGACGGTGATGGCGTTACCTGTCATCCGGCCGCTCGGTAGGACAGTATGCTGCGATTTTCAAAGACAAATCGGATCATGCTGGCCGGCCTGCTACTGACCACCGCAGTCGTCGTCGCCCCGACCGCCGTGGCAGAGCGGGTGTACCGGGTCGAGGCGGCGCCCGAGATCGACCGGTCGGCGTTGCGGATGGCGCTCGACGCGTTACCGGCGGCCGGGGTACCCGGAGCGGTGGCCGCCGCCCGGATCGACCGCCAACCCTGGGCCGGGGCCGCCGGCATCGCGGACCTGGCGGACGCCGCGCCGATCCGGCCGTGGTCACGACAACGGGTCGGCAGCATCACCAAGACGTTCGTCGCCACCACCCTGCTGCGGCTAGTCGACGAGGGCGCGCTCGGCCTCGACGACCAGGTCGGACGGTGGCTGCCGGAGCTGTTGCCCGGCGAACTCGGGCAACGGGCGACGGTACGAATGCTGCTCAACCACACCAGCGGGATCGGGAACTACACCGACGTGCTGCTCGACTCGCTCGCCGCCGTCGATCGGGTGGGGGACACGACGTACCCGCCGACCGAGCTGGCCTCGATCGGGCTCGGACTGCCCCGCGCCGGGGAACCGGGCGAGGGCTTCGCCTACTCGAACACCAACTACATCCTGGTCGGACTGATCATCGAGCGGGTGACCGGCAACGACGCGACCGACGAGGTGACCCGGCGGGTGATCCGGCCGCTGCGGCTGACCGGTACCTACTTCCCGGCCGGGGACCCGACGATCCGGGGGCCGCACGCCGGTGCCTACTTCGCCCCGCTCGGCGTGCGCAACTTCGGCGAGTACGGGATGACCTGGGCCTGGACCGCCGGTGAGCTGATCGCCACGATGGACGACCTGAACCGGTTCTTCCGGGCGCTGCTCGGCGGCCGGCTGCTCTCGGCGGCGACGCTCGCCGAGATGCTCCGCACCGTACCGTTCGACACCGAGGCGCCGGAACTCGGCGGCTACGGTCTGGGCATCTTCCAACTCGGCACGCCCTGCGGCGAGGTCTGGGGGCACGACGGCGGCGTGATCGGGCAGCTCACGATCTCCCTGCACACCCGGGACGGCAGCCGGCAGGCGTCGCTGAGCAGCAACCTGAGCCACTACCAGGTGTTCGCCGCCGAGCCGCACCCGATCGACGTCGCGACGCAGGAGTTCTTCCGGATCGCGCACTGCCCGAACAGCCCGGCGGGCCTCGTCCGGGCCTCGCCGCCGCCCGGCCTCCCGCCCATCGCCGGCCCGGCGCCGACCTGGTAACCCCGGCACCGGCGCCCGTCTCGGCGTCCTGACGACCTCGACCCGCGCAAGACCAACGGCATCCATGCCGCCGGCACCGTCGGCCGTCGCGGTGGACCGGCCCGGACGGCGGTCCACCGGACGGCGGCCCGGATGACCGTCGGACATCGGATATCGACATTCGGAGCCGCCGCCCGGTGCGGATGGGTGGCTGACGGCAATCTCACAACGGGCCATCACCGACCGCTTCCCTTCCGAATGCCCGGCAGACGACACCACCGTCCGCACCGGAATCGGGAGGGAAGATGACCACGACACCTGGCCCGGCCACACGGCCGAGGCCCGCGCGACGGGTGACCACGGCGCTGGCCGCCGCCACCTGCGTCGCGCTCGCCGGGGGAGTGGCCGGCCTCGGGCCGAGCACCGCAGGGGCGTCCAGCCACCGCGAGGCGCCCCTGGTCGCCATGGACCCGGCGATCGACAACACCGACCTGTACGCCTTCGTCAGCCCCGAGCGCCCGGGCTATCTCACGTTCGTCGCCAACTGGGTACCGTTCGAGGAGCCGAACGGGGGACCGAACTTCTACCCGTTCGCGACCGACGCGGCGTACAACATCAAGGTCGACAACGACGGTGACGCCAAGCCGGACGCGACGTTCCGGTGGACGTTCCAGAACGTCGACCGGCGGGGCGGCTCGACGTTCCTCTACAACAACGGCCCGGTCACCTCGCTGGACGACGAGAACCTGCTGTTCCGGCAGACCTACAAGCTGGAGTCGTCGTTCGACGGCGAACCGTTCAAGACCCGGGTGACCGGCGGGATGGTCGCACCGTCCCGGGTCGGCAACGCCTCGATGCCGGACTACGCCAAGCTCCGCCGGGACGCCACCACCACCCTGCCCGGCGGCTGGAAGGTCTTCGCCGGCCAGGCCGACGACCCGTTCTTCCTGGACCTGCGGGTCTTCGACCTGCTCTATGGCGGGGACCTGAGCGAGACCGGTCAGGACACGTTGGCCGGCTACAACGTCAACAGCATCGCCCTCCAGGTGCCGTTCTCCGACGTGGCGTTGCGCGGCGACGCGAAGCGCAATCCGGTGATCGGGGTCTGGGCGACCACCGACCGGCCCCGGGTACGGATCTCCGGCAAGGTCGGCGACGTGCCGCGCAGCGGTGACCGGGTGCAGGTCTCCCGGCTGGGCAACCCGCTGGTCAACGAGGTGGTGGTGCCGGCGAAGCTGAAGGACGCGTTCAACTCGCTGTCGCCGGACAAGGACGCCAGCATTCCCGAGGTGGTGGCCCGGGTGACCAACCCCGAACTGCCACAGTTGATCGAGAAGATCTATAACGTACCGGCGCCGCCGGCGCCCCGGCAGGACCTCGTGGAGATCTTCCTGACCGGGATCACCACGAAGACACCGGACGGCCCGATCAAGGTCGACCTCAACTCGCAGCTCAACAACCAGGACGTGTCGCCGGGCCGGTTCCAGCCGTCCGAGATGCTCCGGCTGAACCTGTCGACGCCGGTGGCCGAGTCGCCGAACCGGCTGGGCGTACTTGGTGGTGACCTACAGGGCTTCCCGAACGGGCGGCGGCTCACCGACGACGCGGTGGACATCGCGATCCAGGCCGTCGAGGGTGCGGCGCAGAGCGGCAAGCTGGTCGAGGCGCTCGCCGCCGGAGACAAGGTGGACGCGAACGACAACGGGTTCGGCGACTCCTTCCCGTACCTGGCCCTGCCGAACGTCGGCGCGGTCAACAAGGGTGGCGGCACCGGGGCCGGTACCGGAGCGGCGTCGGACGACGGTGACCGGGCCACCGCGTCGCCGCAGTCCGCCGATCCGTCGGGCACCCCGGGCAGCCAGGCCGGGCTGGCCAGCCGGAACAGCGGCGACACCGCCGCGACGACGGTCGCGACCACCGTCGCCTGGGGGCTGGCCGGAGTGGCCGCCGCACTCGGCACGCTGCTGCTGGTCGGCTGGCTGCGCTGGCGCCGCCGCCCCGCGCCGGTCGGCTCCGAACCCACCCAACCGCTGTAGTTCGCCCCGCCCCGGGGGCACGGCGCTCGCCCGCCGGCCGTGCCCCCGGCCCCCGGCCCTGGAAGGCCGGAAGAGGAACCGGAAGGCCGGAAGAGGCAGAGGAGGAGAGATGAGGCGGCCACTACCACGAATCCGGGTACGTTCCCTGGTCGTGCTCGGGCTGGCGACCGTACTGCTGCTCGGCGTCGGTGGGGTACTGGGACTCCGCGCACCGGCACCGACACCGGCGTCGGCCACCGGCGAGGTCGTACCCCGGGTCAACCGGCTCGCCGCGACGATCGACCGGGCACAGGAACAGCTCCGGCGAGTACCCGGCGACCACCGGAGCTGGGCGACGCTCGGGCTGGCGTACCTGGAGAAGTCCCGGATCACGGCGGACCCGAGCTGGTTCGGCAAGGCCGAGGGGGCACTGCGCCGCTCCCTCGCGGTGCGCCCGGACGGCAACGACCCGGCGCTGGCCGGACTCGGTGCCCTGGCCAACGCCCGGCACGACTTCACCGGGGCGGCCGGTTACGCCCGCCAGGCGTTGCGGATCAACCCCTACAGCGCGGAGGCGTACGCGGTGCTCGGCGACGCCGAGACCCAGCTCGGCCGGGCCGATGCGGCGACCGACGCGGTGCAACGCCTGCTCGACCTGCGCCCCGGGCTGACCGCGCTGACCCGGGCCGCCTACGACCGGGAGCAGCGCGGCCGGATCACCGAGGCGACCGCCCTGCTGCGACAGGCCCTCGACACCGCCCTCGATCCCGCCGACGTCGCGTTCTGCCGCTACCAGCTCGGCGAGCTGGCCTGGAACTCCGGCGACCTGGCCGGCGCGGAGCGGGAGTACGCGGCCGGCAGCGCCGCCGACCCCGGCTACCTGCCGCTACTCCAGGGCCGGGCGAAGGTCGCCGCCGCCCAGGGTCGGCTCGACCGGGCACTCGCCGACTACGCCGATCTCACCGCCCGGTCACCGACGCCCGGTTACCTCCTCGAATATGCCGAGCTGCTGGAATCCGCCGGCCGGAGCACGGAGGCGACTGCCCAACGGACCCTGGCGCAGGCCGCACACCAGCTCTTCACCGGCAACGGCGGTGCCGACGACCTGACCGGGGTCGCCATCGCGCTGGCCCGGTCGCGTCCGGCCGAGGCGCTGACGCTGGCCCGCCGGGAGTGGCAGCGGCGGCAGTTCGCCGAGGTGGCCGACGCGCTCGCCCGAGCGCTGCACGCCAACGGGCGGAACGCCGAGGCGCTCGGCTACGCCCGCCGCGCCGAGGCGCTGGGCGCCCGCGACGCCCGGTACGCGTACCACCTCGGAGTGATCGAACTCGCGCTCGGCGACCGGGACGCCGCCCGGCGCGACCTCGGCCGCGCGCTCGACATCAACCCGCACTTCTCACCACTGGACGCGCCGGCCGCCGTGCGCGCCCTCGCCGAACTGGGGTCACCATGAGCAGGATCGCGCGGGTGGTCGTCACCGGGCTCGGATTCGGGCTCGGACTCGGGCTGGCCGGCGCGCTGGCCGTACCGCCCGGTCCGGCCACCGCCCACCCGCTGGGCAACTTCTCGGTCAACCAACTCGCGGCGGTGGAACTCCGTTCCGACCGGGTCGAGGTGGCCGCCGAGGTCGACCTCGCCGAACTGCCGACGGCACAGGAGTCCGGCACGGTCGACCGGGACGGCGACGGCACGGCGAGCGGGCCGGAGCGCGCCGCGCACGCCACTGCCGGCTGCGCCGGGCTGGCCCGGGACTTCTCGGCCACCGTCGCCGGCCGCCGGCTCGGCTGGACGGTCGCCGACAGTGCCTTCGAGTACGCCTCCGGCACCGCCGGACTGCCGACCAGCCGGTTGCGCTGCCGGTTGACCGCCGACGCCGCCCTCGGCTCGGCGACGACCGTCGAGATCGTCAACCGGTACCGGATCGACCGGGTCGGTTGGCGCGAGCTGACCGCCGTCGGGTACGGCGTCGAGATCGTCGACTCCCCGCTGCCGGTGCGGAGTGTCAGTGCCGGGCTGCGGGCGTACCCGGCGGATCTGCTCAGCTCGCCGTTGGACGTACGGTCGGCGCGGCTGCGGGTGGCGCCGGTCGGGGGCGGTGGGGCGATATCCCCCGGCGGCAATTCGACGACCGTGGTCGGGGATCCGGCCTCGGGCACCGTCACCGGGAATCCCGCCTCGGTTGCCGCCGGTTGGACGGCCGGCGCCGAGCGGCGGTTACGCGACCTCGTCGGCAGCCGCCAGTTGACGCCACTGGTCGGGGTACTCGCCGTGCTGCTCGCCCTGGTGCTGGGCGCGGCACACGCGGCGCTGCCCGGCCACGGCAAGACGGTGATGGCCGCCTACCTGGCCGGTCGGGCCGGCCGGCCCCGGGACGCCGTCGCCGTCGGCGCCACGGTGACGCTCACGCACACCGGCGGAGTACTGGTGCTCGGCCTGCTGCTGACCACGATGGCCGGACTGGTAGGCGAGACCGTCCTCGGCTGGCTCGGCGTGGTCAGCGGCGGCCTGATCGCCGTGGTCGGTGCGAGCATGTTGCTCGACCTCCGACGCCGCCGCGCCGGAACCGGCCCGAGGTCCGCCCACCGGCACGTCCACGCCGACGGGTCCACCCACGAGCAACAATCCATCCCGGATCACGGGTCCACACAGGCCCCCGGCCGCGAGCACGCGCACCAGCACGACAACGCCGACAGCCACGAGCACGGCCACAGCCACGATCACTCGCACCGGCACGGGGCGGGGCATCGCCACCACCACGGTCCGAGTCGGCTCGGCATCCTGGGGCTCGGTGTCTCCGGTGGGCTGGTACCCAGCCCGTCCGCGCTGGTGATCCTGCTCGGCGCGATCGGGCTCGGCCGTACCGGATTCGGGGTGTTGCTCGTGGTCGGCTACGGCGTCGGGATGGCGGCCACGCTGACCGCCGCGGGCCTGCTGGTGGTCCGGTTGCGACAGCGCTGGGACCAGCGGCGGCGGCCCGACCGGACAGCCCGGTGGCGGCGGCTGGCCGTGCTCGCCGCCGCCGCGCCGATCGGCACGGCCGCGCTGGTGCTCGTCGTCGGCCTGGTCCTCGCCGGCCGAGCCCTGGGCGCGGTCGCCGCCTAGAAACCGGCTGCCGTCGCCCCGAACCGGCGGAGCTGCCGTCGGCCGGAACCGATGGAGCTGCCGTCGCCCGGAACCGATGGAGCAGCCGTCGCCGGGAAACCAGCGGAGCTGCCGTTCGGACAACCGGCGGAGCTGCCGTTCGGCGAGCGCCGGAGCTGTGGCCCGGAAACCGGTGGCGCGGTGGGATACCGATCTGCCGGGTTGTCGTGTCGAATACCAATCGTGGTCCGGTGGACTGCTGACGGAAGGCTGGTGCCATGACGGATCCCAGCGGCGCGCGACGCCGGCCCGACCACCTCACCCCGGTACCGTCGCCAAGGCCGGCGCCGGACGCGGGGCGGGCCGAGGCGGACGGGCTGTTGCGGGCGGTTGCCCTCGGCGACGAGGCGGCCTTCGGCCGGCTCTACGACCTGGTCGCACCCAGGGTGTACGGCCTGGTCCGCCGGGTGCTGCGGGATCCGGCGCAGACCGAGGAGGTCGCCCAGGAGGTACTGGTCGAGGTGTGGCGCACGGCTACCCGGTTCGACCCGGCCCGTGGCTCCGCGACGAGCTGGATCTGCACGATCGCGCACCGCCGGGCGGTGGACCGGGTCCGGGCCGAGCAGGCCAGCGCCGAACGTCAGGCCCGGGTCGCCGCCAGCCCGGCCGAGACCCCGCACGACGAGGTACCGGACCAGGCCACCCGTCGGCTGGAACAGCAGCAGGTCCGGCGCTGTCTCGGCGACCTGACCGACCTGCAACGCGAGGCGATCACGCTCGCCTACTACGCCGGGCACACCTACCGGGAGGTCGCGGACCTGCTCGGCGCCGGACTGCCGACCGTGAAGACCCGGATGCGGGACGGGCTCATCCGGTTGCGGGACTGTCTCGGCGTACTCGGGATGGAGGTGACCCGGTGAGCGACATCCACACCCTCGTCGGGGCGTACGTGCTGGACGCCGTCGACGATCTCGAACGGGCCGCCTTCGACCGGCACCTGGCCGACTGCGACTCCTGTGCGGCCGAGGTCGGCGAGTTGCTGGAGACCGCCGCCCGGCTGGCCGACGGTGCCTGGTCGGTACCGCCGCCACGGTTGAAAGCCGAGGTGCTGGCCCAGGTGTCCCGTACCCCGCAGGTGCGGCCGGGGCGCCGGCCGGGCCGGGACGCCCGCACCGCCGTGTCCCGGTGGCGTACGCTCACCGCCGCCTCGGTCGCCGCCGCCGTGCTTGCGGTGGCCGCCGGGGTAGCCGGTTACCTGGTGCAGCAGCAGCGGGTACGCGACGAGCAGGCCGCCGCCGTCGCCGCGCGCTCGGAACTGGACCGGATGCAGGAGATTCTCGACGAGCCGGAGCTGGCCGTCCGGCGCAACGGGCTGGCCGGCGGAGGCGTGCTGACCGTGCTCGGTTCGCCGGGCCAGGATGCCGGGGTGGTGTTGCTGGCCGGTGCCCCGCCGCTCCCCGCCGACCGGGCGTACCAGTTGTGGCTGATGGAGGGGACGACGCCACGTCCGGCCGGGATGCTGACGGCCGGAGCCGGCGACGACACCTCCGTCGTGACCGGGATGTCGGGCCGGGACGCCGTCGCGGTGACCGTGGAACCGGCGACCGGTTCGGCCCAGCCGACCACCACGGTACTCACCAGCGTTCCGCTGCGCTGACCAGCGTGCCGCTGCACTGACCAGCGTGCCGCTGCACTGACCAGCGTGCCGCTGCACTGACCATCGTTCCGTTGCGTTGACCGTCGTTCGGTTGCGCTGCTGTCCGTTCGCGGTGCCGACCGGATAGCGAACATCACATCGACTTCCGTCAGATCGCTGTTGATCGATATGGTGACGGCACGTGTCCGTACGGGGGAGGGACCATGCGTCATCGCATCGGCACAACCATGTCCAGATCGTTCGCCGCCGCCGTGCTGGTCGCGGCGACGACCGCCGGAAGCGTACTGGTCGGCACGGTGCCGGCCGTCGCCGCGCCACCCGGCCTGGTGGTGGCGGACGGCGCCACCCAGCCCGTCTTCGCCCGCGACGCGGCGATCCAGGAGACCGTCTACGTCAGCTCCGGAATGGACAGTGACGGCGACGGTACGACCGACCGGATAGCCGTCCAGGTGATCCGGCCCGAGGAGACCGACAGCGGCCTCCAGGTCGCCACCGTGATGCACGCCAGCCCGTACTTCGGGGACAGCACCGCGCCGCGTGGCAACCTGATCGTCCCGGCGCACTTCACCGCCTGGTACGACGACTACTTCGTGCCGCGCGGCTACGCCGTCGTCGAGGTCGACATGCAGGGCACCGCCGGCTCGGACGGCTGCGCCACCATCGGCGGGCCGGAGGACGTCCGCAGTGCGAGCGCCGCGATCGACTGGCTCAACGGGCGCACCACGGCGACCTACGCCGACGGTACGCCGGCGGTGGCCGACTGGAGCACCGGTTCGGTCGGCATGATCGGTGTCTCTTACGCCGGCACGCTGCCGATCGCGGTCGCCGAGACCGGCATCGACGGGCTGGAGACCATCGTCCCGATCGCCGCCATCTCCGCCTGGTACGACTACGCCCGTGCCCAGGGCATCGCGTACGGCGGCTTCGGCAGTCGGTACCCGGAATCCCTGGCCCGGTACGTCTCCTCGCCCGCGCACGACGCCGAGTGCGACTCCCGCTACGTCCAACTCGGCAACTCGGCCGACGACGCGACCGCCGACATGAACGCCTTCTGGCAGCAGCGCGACTACCGGGACGGCGCGGCGTCGGTGGACGCCTCGGTCTTCCTGGTGCACGGTCAGCAGGACAACAACACCAAGACCACGCACTTCGGCCGCTACTGGGACGCGATCGCCGCGCAGGGCGTACCGCGCAAGCTGTGGCTGCACGACGCGGGGCACACCGACCCGTTCGGCAGCGACCTGACCGGCCGGGACACCGTCGGCCGCTGGATGGACCACTGGCTCTACGACATCGCCAACGGGATCATGAACGAGCCGCAGGCCACCATCAAGCGGCCGGGTGGCACCACCGCCACCTATCCGGTCTGGCCGGGCACGGTCACCTCGACCAACTACTACCTGGGCGGGCCGGTCAGCGGTGCCGCCGGTACCCTGCTCACCGCACCCGGCCCGACGGCCAGCCAGTCGTTCACGGACAGCCGGGGGCAGTTCGAGTCCACGATGACCGGCCAGCCGGAGACGGCCAAGGCGAACCGGCTGGTCTACCTCGCCCCGGCGTTGACCACGGCCCGGCGGCTGGCCGGGGCCGGCACCGCCGAGGTCCGGTTCACCGCCACCTCGACCAGTACTCCGCTGACCGCGCTGCTGGTGCACTACACGAACGGCGTGGCGACCCGGGTGGTGAGCCGGGGTGCGATCGACACCAAGAACCGCAGTTCGCTGACGACCGGTACGCCGCTGACGCCCGGTACCGCCTACACGGTCACCATCCGGCTGGAGCCGAAGGACTACGTCTTCCCGGTCGGCAGCCGGATCGGCCTGGTGCTGGTCGCCAACCACGGCGAGTACCTGACCACCGACCTGTCCGCCGCCGGGGTCACCGTGCAGCTCTCGCCCAGCCGACTCACCCTGCCGCTGACGAACTGACCGGGCCGTGCGCCCGCAGCGCAGGCGCACCGGCAGAAGCCGGCCGGGGACGCGGTTCGGCGGGTGCCCGGCTATCGGGCCCGGGCGACCGGGTCGGGATAGCCGGGCAGGTCGAGTGCGGTGGTGGCGCGGCGGGCGGACCGGCCGACCAGCCCGGTCCGGGCGATCAGGGGTGCGACCCGGAGGAGTTGGTTGCGCAGCCAGAGCGCCCGGGCCGTGGTCGGGGCGAGAGTACTGCCGCCCGTGTCGGCGAGAGCCTGGTTGACCTGGACGTACGGTCGGGCGATCCGTTCGTACGCGGCGAAGGCGGCGGTGTGTTCGGCGCGGGTGGCGAGTTCGCCGGCCAGCACGTACGCCCCGACCAGGGCGATGCTGGTGCCCTGGCCGGAGAAGAACGACGGCGCGTGTGCCGCGTCGCCGACCAGGGCAACGCGCCCGCGTGACCACTCCGGCATGTGGATCTGGCTGACCACGTCGAAGAACACGTCGTCGGCGGCGCGCATCGCGTCGAGCAGGTACGGCACCCGCCACCGGTCGTCGGCGAAGACCCGGGCCATCAACTCGCGCTGCGCCTCGGCGTCGCCGAGTTCGGCGAGCGGTGGCTGTGACCGGGCGACGGTCAGGAGGCCGTGCAGGGTGTCGGTGCAGCCGGGTGCGTAGATGGTGGCCATCCGGCCGGGCGCGGTGCAGATGGTGCCCTCGTGGGCCAGTCCGAGGTCGTTGGGGAGGGTGAAGCCGGCGAAGCAGTAGCCGAGGTAGCGGACGTACCGCTCCTCGGGACCGAACGCGAGCCGCCGGGTGTTCGAGTGCAGCCCGTCCGCGCCGAGGACCAGGTCGAACTCCTGCTGTCGGCCGCTGACGAAGGTCACCCGTACGCCGTCGTCGTTGTCCTGCAGGGCCGCGATCGAGTCGCCGAAGAGGAACTCGACGTCCTCGCGGATCGTGGCGTAGAGGACCGAGGTCAGATACCCGCGGGGAACCTCCAGGTCGCGGCCGGGTACGCCGCCGCTGAACGCTTCGGGACGTAGCGATCCGACGGTACGGCCGTTCCCGTCGACGAAGGTGAGCCGGCGCGTGTCGACGTGCCCGGCCCGGACTCGGGGCAGCACCTCCATCCGCTCCAGCACGTCGATCGCGGTACCCCGGACGTCGATCGGATAGCCGCCGTCGCGTACGCCGGTGGCCTTCTCCACCACCGTCACCTCGAAGCCGTATCGGTGCAGCCAGTACGCCAGGGTCGGCCCGGCGATGCTGGCGCCGGAGATCAGGACCTTTCTCATGGCCGCCTCACCTCTCGTCGTCTTCCCGTTCACTACACTACACCGTGCAGTGTAGCTCCGGTACGATCGGCTCATGCCGACCGCGAAGACGCTGCGTGAGGGGTCGACGCAGAAGCGGGCCGCCATCGTCACGGCGGCCCGGGAACTGTTCCTCGTCGACGGCTTCGACCGGACCAGCGTCGACGCGATCGCCGCCCGGGCGGGGGTATCCAAGCGCACCGTCTACGACTACTTCGGCGACAAGCTGACGTTGCTCAACGCGGTGGTGGACGCCGTCGGCCAGTCGCTGGTCGCCGCGATCCGGCGGGCACTCGACGAAACACTCCACGATGCCCGGGCCGACCGGCTGGAACCAGCGCTGGTCGAGTTCTCGGTCAGGGTCTCGACCGACATGCTCGGCTCACCCGAGTACGCCACCCTGCAACGGCTGGTGCAGACCGAATCCGGGCATCTGGCGAAGCTGGACCGCTACGACCTGGAGAACGCCCCGGAGGAGGCGCTGGCCGAGCGGTTCGGCGAGTTGGCCCGGGCCGGGCTGATCGACGCCGCCGATCCGCGCCTCGCCGCCGACCATTTCGTCGCGCTGACCTTCGGTGTCGCGCTGAACCGGCTCCGTTCGGCGAACGCGGCGGAGGATCCCCGGGTCCGTCCGCTCCTCGTCGAGGGAGTACGCGCGTTCCTTCGGGCGTACCGGCCGGGGGCCTAGTCGCCCGCTGGTCCGTTGCGGGTCGCTCCTCTGGACAAGATGAATGCTGACTCACTATGTTCGAAGAACCTGAGTCGCGACTCATCTTATGGAGGTTCGGCAGATGCCCAGCGCCCCTCGTGACCTGTTCGAGCAGATGCGGCAGCAGTGGTTCGGCCAGGTCGCGCCGCTGACCGGTGACCTGCTGGCCGACGACGTGATCGTCGAGATCCCGTTCGCCGCCCCGGGTCCGTACCGGATCCAGGGCAAGCAGCAGTTCCTCGACTTCGTCAACCCGCAACGCGCCGCGTTCCCGGTCCGCTTCGACGCGTGCCGCACCATCGCCATTCACGACACCACCGATCCCGACACGATCGTGGTGGAGTACGAGTTGACCGGGACCTCCACCAGAACCGACCGGCGGGCGACCGCCGCCTTCGTCGGCGTGCTGACCGCCCGGGACGGAAGGATCGCGCTCTGGCGCGAGTACCAGAACACCGTGGCCATCCAGCAGGCCCTCGCCTAGAGCCGCACGGCGTCGAGCGTGTCGACAGTGCTCACGCTCCTCCGGTCCTCTTCGGGGTCGCCGCCGGCACTTGACTTCAACAAACGTTGAGGTTCTACGGTCCAACTCGACGCCTGACCATTACGCAGGAAGGGTTCGACATGGCTGGCACGCCCTCGGGGGTCCGCAGGTTCAGTTCGGCGATCGGCGACGACGCCGTCCGCTTCGGCGACCGGATCCTCCTCGTACCCGCCCTCGACAAAGAGGCCGGCGGGTCGATGAGCGCTTATACATCGTTTCTCCACGCGGGGGCGCGTGCCGACCTGCCAGCCTCCTACGCGGAGGTCTGGGTGGTGCTCGGCGGAGCGCTACGAGTGGGCACCGAAGGCGACGCCGTGACGGTGTACAAAGGAGACTTCGTGTACGTTCCGGAGCAGACGCCCGGGGTGGTCGAGGCCCTTGAGGACGCCACGATGGTCTGCGTGTCGGTGCCCGCGCACTGACGATCGCCGCCGCAGCGGCGCGGCGCTCGGCAGAATCCGCCTGCACCGGGGTTAACCTCACGATATCTGGACGATTAGGCCGATCAAGGGTGGGCTGGTGCCGGGCCTCGTGGCAGCACCGGCGCGGTGACCGCCGCAGCAGGCCGGACCACCGGCAAGGGGGTGACCTGGGAGGAACTCTTCTTCGACCTCGCCTTCGTCTTCGCCCTCACCCAGTTCTCCCGGCTGCTGCACCAGAATCCCGAATGGTCCGGGATCGGCCGTGCGCTGATCCTCTTCGTCCCGGTCTACTGGGCCTGGGGCGGCGTGACCCTCTACGCCGACCAGCGCAACCTCAGCCCCGTCCTGGACCGCCTCGGCATCCTGGCCCTCGGCCTCGGCAGCCTCCTGATGGCCCTGACCATCCCCCGTGCGTACGACGACCTCGGCCTGCTCTTCGTCACCATCTACGTCACCAGCCGAGCCCTGCTGGCCACCCTCGCCCTGCGCCGCCTGCCGGGCTGGCGAGCCCTCTTCGTCGGCCCGTACGGCGTCTTCCTGCTCACCGGACCGCTGCTGGTGGCGGGTGCGCTGACCGAGGGCGCGGCCCGGATCGGCCTGTGGGCGGCTGCCGCCGTCAGCGACCTGGTCAGCCCCTGGGTGTCGCGCTACCTGGTCACCCCGACCAGGGCCGAGCCGCTGCACTACTCGCACCGGTACGGACTGCTGATCATCCTCGTCTTCGGCGAGTCCGTGATCCAGGTCGGGGCGGTCGCCGCCGACCGGCCGCTGACCCTCGTCCGGCTCACCGCCATCGCCGCCAGCTACGCCCTGGTCGGTGGCCTCTGGTGGGCGTACTTCAGCTACGGGCTGCCCAGCTTCCGCCGCGCTCTCGAACACGCCCCGAACCAGGCGGACCTCCGCCGCGCGGTCCTCGTCTACGGTCACCTGCTCTTCAGCTTCGGGATCATCACCGTCTCCGTCGGCCTGGCCGACATGGTGCCCACTCCACTCGACGCGCTCGGTGTCGAGATGGCAACGCTCCTCTTCGGCGGCACCGCGCTCTTCATGGCCACCTTCGCGTACACACACTGGCGGATCCGGGGCAGGATCGCCTGGCACCGGGTCGGGGCAGCGGTGCTCAGCCTGGTACTGCTGCCGCTGGCCACGCTGATCCCGGCCCTCGTCATGGTCGCGGCCCTGTTCCTGGTGGTCGTCGGGATGGCTGTGGGGGAGGAACTGGCCACCCGGCGCCGACGCGATGACAGGCACGATGTCAGGTCGTACGGCGACCAGGACCCGGCGGACCGGGGACCGGCAAGCCAGGAATGAAACCGCCGGATTCTTTCAACGGTGGCGGGCCGGGAAAGCGGCGGCAGGGCAGTTCAGGTGATGCGGCGTCTTGATCGGGGCGCCGGGCGCAACAACACAAGCCCGGCCACCTGTACGTAGATCTCGCGCTTGTCCTCGGCCGCGCCGTGTCGGTCGACGACGTAGCCGGTGATCCAGGCGAACCCGTAATAAGTCGGACGGGAATCGACGGCAATGACGCGAAACCGCAGCGAGCGCCTACCGCCGAACTGGATGCTGGCCGCCGGGCCGACTCCGATCACGTCTCCGGCCACGGGTGCGCGGGTCACCGGTGTCGCGCCCAGCGATCGTTACGCCGTTTGAGCTGTCGTTGCAAGGTTTGGCAAGGCCAGGCTTCGCCGCAGCGGCAAACCGTCCTGTGATGGAGCGTCGACCAGGCGGAGCCGTGCCTGGTAAGTAGTCGGCGCAATTCTCCACGTACGTACCTGATCAGGAACACCGGCCCTCTCCCGTCGCTGCTATCACATTGGCCTACAGTAGCAACGTAGGAACGTAGATACAATAAGACGTAGGCTGGTAGTCGCCTAGCGTAGTTTTCGTGGTTGATCCGAACGCGGACCGCGCGGTGTTCCGGCAGCTTGCCGACCTGCTGCGGGATCGGATCCTCTCCGGAGAACTGGCGCCGGGGGAGAAGGTGCCAAGCGAGCTTCGGCTAACGCAGGAGTACGGAATCAGCCGCACTACGGTTCGTCAGGCGATGGCCGTCCTCCGCGCCGAAGGACTGGTGGTCGTGGATCGACCGCGTGGCACCAGGGTGCGGGCGGCCGAGGCACCCGAGACTGTCACGCTCCGCAAGGGCGACACCGTGATCGCCCGGATGCCCAGTCCGGCGGAACGGCGCGAGCTGGACATCGCCGAAGGTGTTCCCGTGATGGTTGTTACCCGGGCCGATGGATCAACGGAGCTTTACTCCGGTGACCGGACGGAGTTGTTCTATCCTCCCGTGTCGCGGCGTTGAGGAAGCTGTCGCGAACCAGTCGACGGGCCAGGTAGCAATCGCCGCCGGGCGGCCCGAACCGGCGTACGGGATGCAGACGGTCGGCACCCGTCCTACGGTGAGGTGATCGCCTACCGGAAGGTGCCGCGTGCCTGTTCAGGACTGGTTTCTCAGCGAGGCGGAGCGGGACAACGCCGACTCCGCCGTCCCCGCCTGGACCGAGGGCAACCTGGCCGAACCACTGATCCACGGCGCCAGCTACTTCGACCGGCTCACCACCGAGATCGAGGCTCTGCGCGAGGGCGACCACGTCTTCTTCACCGACTGGCGGGGCGACCCGGACGAGCGGATGCGCGACGACGGCCCGACCATCGCCGAACTGCTCTCCGCCGCCGCCCGGCGTGGCGTGGTCGTCAAGGGCCTGATCTGGCGCTCCCATCTCGACCGGTTCACCTACAGCGAGGAGGAGAACCGCCACCTGGGCGAGGAGGTCGAGGCGGCCGGCGGGGAGGTGCTGCTCGACCAGCGGGTACGGCGTGGCGGCTCGCACCACCAGAAGCTGGTCGTACTCCGGCATCCGGGCCGGCCCGAACGCGACGTCGCGTTCGCCGGCGGCATCGACCTGTGCCACAGCCGGCGCGACGACGCCGAGCATCACGGCGATCCGCAGGCGGTGCGGATGGCGAAGGCGTACGGCGAGCATCCGCCCTGGCACGACGTGCAGCTCGCGGTGCGCGGCCCGGTGGTCGGCGCGCTCGACACCACCTTCCGGGAGCGCTGGACCGACCCGGCGCCGCTGGACCAGCACGGGCCGGTCAGCACCGTACGCGACATGCTGCGCGGCGCCGACCTGCACGCCGACCGGCTTCCGCCGCAGCCGCCCGACCCGCCGCCCTGCGGCCCGCACCGGATCCAGGTGCTCCGGACCTATCCGGCGATGCGCCCGGCCTATGGCTTCGCGAAACTGGGTGAGCAGACCATCGCCCGTGGCTACACCAAGGCGATCAACCGGGCCAGGCGACTGATCTACCTGGAGGACCAGTATCTCTGGTCCCGGGAGGTGGCGAAGCTCTTCGCCGACGCGCTGCGCGACAACCCCGAACTGCACCTGGTCGCCGTGGTGCCCCGGCATCCCGACGTCGACGGCCGGCTCGCCCTGCCGCCCAACCAGGTCGGCCGGGAGCAGGCCATCGCGCTCTGCAAGGAGGCCGCCGCCGACCGGGTGCACGTGTACGACGTCGAGAACCACGCCGGCACCCCCGTCTACGTGCACGCGAAGGTGTGCGTGGTGGACGACGTCTGGTGCAGTGTCGGCAGCGACAACTTCAACCGGCGCTCCTGGACCCACGACAGCGAGCTGTCCTGCGCCGTACTCGACGACACCCCGGACGAACGGGAGCCGCGCGACCCGGCCGGGCTCGGTGACGGCGCCCGGCGCTTCCCCCGTGACCTGCGCCTCGCCCTGCTCCGCGAGCACCTGGACCGCGCCGCCGACGACGCCGCGGACCTGCTCGACCCGGAATCGGCGGTCGGCGCCATCGACGCCACCGCCACCGCCCTGCGCGACTGGCACGCGGGCGGACGCGTCGGACCCCGGCCGCCGGGCCGGCTGGTCCCGCACGAGACCCGCCGGCTGCCGTGGTACCAGCGGCTCTGGGCGGTCCCGGCGTACCGGCTCGTCTACGACCCGGACGGGCGTGCCCTGCGGGACCGCCGCGCCGGCACCTGGTAGACCTGATCCGGTACGGGGGAAACGGAGGCCGACCGATGAGCGGTGGCGACGACGGGCTGGTGGACGCCGCCCGACGCGGCGACGAGTCCGCGTTCACGGTGCTGGTCGAGCGGCACCGGGGCGAGCTGCGGGTGCACTGCTACCGGATGCTCGGCTCGTACCACGACGCGGAGGACCTGGTCCAGGAGACGTTCCTGCGCGCATGGAAGGGCATCGCGGGCTTCCAGGGCCGGTCCACGCTCCGGGCCTGGCTCTACCGGATCGCCACCAACGCCTGCCTCGACGCGCTCGACGGTCGCGCCCGCCGGCTACTCCCGCACCACCTGTCCGGCCCGGCGGATCCGGCCGACGACGTGGCGCCGCGTACCGACATTCCGTGGCTTGAGCCGTTTCCGGACCGGCTGTGGGAGCCGGCGGCGCCGGCCGAGGCCGAGCCGGACGCGGTACTGGTCGCCCGGGAGACGATCGAGCTGGCCTTCCTGGCCGCGATCCAGCACCTGCCGCCGAGGCAGCGGGCGGTGCTGATCCTGCGGGACGTGCTCGGCTGGCCGGCCAACCAGACCGCGACCCTGCTCGACGCGAGCGTGGCGTCGGTGAACAGTGCCCTGCAACGGGCCCGGGGGACGATCCGCGCGCACCTGCCCGAGCGTCGGCTCGACTGGGCACCGGCGACGGAGCCCACCGAGGAGGAGCGGGCGGTGCTGCGCCGCTACGTGGCGGCGTTGGAACGCGCCGACCTGGCCACCGTGGCCGGGCTGCTGGCCGAGGACGTACGGACGACGATGCCGCCGTTCCCGGAGTGGTTCCGGGGGCGGGAGTCGGTGCTCCGGGCGCTGGAGTCGAGCTGGGACCCGGATCTGCCGGACTACGTCGGCAGGTTCCGCACCCTGCCTACCCGGGCGAACGGGCGGCCGGCGGTGGCGTCGTACGTCCGGCGGCCGGGCGAGCACGACTACCGGCCGTTCGCGATCGGGCTGCTCTGGATCGAGGCCGGGAAGATCACCGAGATGGTGGCCTTCCACGATCCCGAACTGTTCACGGCGTTCGCCCTGCCGGCGTACCTGCCCGGGTCGCTGCCGGCGGCCGAGCCCGCCTGAGCCTGCACAGATGCCCGGCTGAGCCTGCACAGATGCCCGGCTGAGCCTGCACAGATGCCCGGCCCGGCCGGCACCGATGACCGGCCCGGCCGGCACCGATGAGTTTCCGGCCGGGCCGCCGTCTCAACCGGGGAAGTGTGTTCCCCACCAGCCGGAGGTAGCCCGTGGCCACGTTTCTCTACTCGGCGAGCATGTCCCTGGACGGCTTCATCGCCGGACCGGGCGGTGACATGTCCTGGTTGGCCGCCCATCTCGGGGCGAACCCGACCGTCGACGACCTGGTCGGCAACGTCGGCGCCATCCTCGCCGGAGCGCGCACGTTCGGCGGCGACGACCCGTACCGGGACACGCCGCAGGAGGGCGAGGCGTTCGGCGGCGGGTGGAGCGGGCCGCAGTTCGTGTTGACCCACCGCCCGCCGGAGCGGCCGGTGCCCGGGGTCACCTTCGTGGGTGACCTGCCGAGCGCGGTCGCCACCGCCGGTGCCGCCGCAGGGGAGCGTTACGTCAACGTCCTCGGCGCCGACATCGCCCGGCAGTGCCTCGCCGCCGGGGTACTGGACGAGATCCTGGTCTGCGTCGTCCCGGTGCTGCTCGGCGACGGCACCCGGCTCTTCGTCCAGCCGGGCGGTGCCGACGTCAGGCTCGAACGTACCCGGGTGGCCGAGGCCCCGATGGGCACCAACCTCTGGTTCCGGGTGGTCCGCTGACGCCCCTGCCCCGGTACGCCCCGGTCGGCGTCATCCGGCGGGCTCGTCGTCCCGCCGGTGCCGGCCGCCCGGGGCGGGCGCGGTGTCCTCGTGCCCCGGCCACCAGGCGGCGTGCCCGAGCAGGGCGGTGAGGGCCGGGGTCAGGAAGAGCGACATCACGAACGCGACGATGACGATGCCGCAGGAGATGGCGAAGCCCATCTGGGTGAGGGTGCTGTTGCCGGCCAGCATCAGCGAGGCGAAGGTACCGGCCAGGATCAGCCCGGCGGCGGCGACCGTCGGTCCGGCGTGCCGGATCGCCATGCTGGCGGCGTCGCGTGGACTGCGCCCCTCCCGGGCCTCCTCCCGAAGTCGGGCGATCATCAGGATGTTGTAGTCGGTGCCGAGCGCGACGACGAAGAGATACATGATCACTGGCAGGATGAAGATCAGACCGGGCTCACCCAGCCCGACCTGGAAGATCAGTACGGTGGCGCCGAGCGTGGCGGCGAAGCCGAGACCGACCGAGAGCATCAGGTACCAGGGCGCCACGGCGCTGCGCAGCAGCAGCCCCAGGATGACCATGATGAGTACGGCGGCGACCGGGAACACGACCGCGTAGTCCCGGTCCACGGCGGCCTGGATGTCGACGAAGACCGCGGTGATGCCGCCGACCAGCGCGGTCGTACCGTCCGGTGCCGCCGCGTGCGCGGTGTCCCGCAGCGGCCCGTCCACGGTACGCAGCGCGGCGGCGGACTGCGGGGTGTCCGCCAGGGTGACCACGAAGTTCGCCACCGTCCGGTCCGGCGACAGGGCTGGCTGCCCGACCTGCCCGACTCCGGGCACCCGGGCCAGTTCCTCCCGGTAGCCGCCGAGCCGGTCGACCGGCAGCGGGGCGCCGGTGTCGGAGCGGAGGAAGACGTTGGACGGCTCGGTCGCGCCGGCCGGCAGCCCCTTGAGGAGTTCCCTGCTCCAGACGTTCGACTCCGACTCGGTCGCGGTCGAGCCGCTGCTCAGGTCGAAGTTCGGATGGAAGCCGAGGGCGAAGACGGCGAGTACGACAAGCGCGCCGCCGGAGACCGCCGCGTACAGTGCGGGGCGGCGGCCCAGCGAGCGGCCGATCGCGGTGAACCGGGCGCCGGTCGGCTCGTGCCGCCACGCCTTCGACGGCCAGAAGACCCTGGTGCCGAGCAGTGACACCACGGCCGGGATCAGGGTCAGCCCGGCGACCAGGGTGGTGGCGACCGCGATGGCCAGGGCCGGGCCGAGCGACCGGAACAGGCCGAGCGTGGAGAGGATCAGCGCCAGGAACGCGATGATCACCGCACCGGCGGCGGAGGCGATCGCCTCGCCGGCCCGGGCCACCGCGCTGATCATCGCGGTCTTCGCGTCCTCGCCCAGCCGCAGCCGCTCGCGGTAGCGGAACATCAGGAACAGGATGTAGTCGGTGCCGACCCCGAACAGCACGACGATCAGCATCGCGCTGACCGAGCTGTCGGTCTTCAGGTCGAACGCGTCGTTGGCCCAGGCGATCAGACCGGTGGCGACCTGTGACACCGCACCGATCACCACCACCGGCAGCAGCGCGATGATCGGGCTGCGGAAGATGACCAGCAGCAGGACCAGGATCAGCCCGATCGTCGCGACTCCGATGATGGCGTTGGCCCGGTCGCCGGACTTCTGGGCGTCCAGCGCCTGCGCGGCCGTACCGGTGGTGCCGGCCTTGAGGCCGGAGCCGGCGAGCTGGGCCGGCAGCGCGTCGCGTACCGCCTGCACCGCGTCGGCCTGGGACCGGTCACCCGCGCTGCGCTGCGGATTGAGCTGTACCGCGACGATCTGGATCAGCCGGTTGGGTGACGGCGGCGTCGGTGTCACCGCGACCACGTTGCGGATTCGCTGCCCGGCCAGCGCCTGCCCGATCGCCGCCACCTTGGCCGCGTCGGCGTCGGTCAGCGGCGCGCCGTCCTGGCGTTCGAAGACGATGATCGCGGCTGGCGTGGTGGCCTGCGGAAACGCCTTCCGCTGGACCTCGGCGGCCCGGATCGACTCGTAGTGCGCGGGCAGGAAGGACGCCTCGTCGGTGGTGGCGGTCAGGGTCGGCGCGAAGCCGATCACCGCCGCGGCGGCGACCACCCAGGCCACGATCACCCAGATCGGGTGCCGGACGACGAACCGTCCCACAGCGGCGAACACAGTGGCACCTCTCGCGGTCGGTGACCATCCTTTCGTGATCAAACCTAAACGCTAGGTTGTCCACAGATGTGGTGAATTCATGGCTTAGCTCCTGATCGTTTCGGTGGTCCGGGGCCCGACCTGTGCGGCCGGGCCCTGGACCGGGTACCGACGCGGCGTCGCCGCCGGCCGCCTCAGGCCGGTACGACCTCCGCCGGCACCTCCGGCTCGGCCGGCGTCGCCGGCACCGGGTCGCCGACCGGGTTGAGCAGTTCCGCGTTGCCCTCGAAGGCGTAGAGCAGCAGGTCGACCATCCGGAACGTCTCGTCGTCCGGGCCGAGGGTCGGCCGCCAGGTCGGGTCACGCAGGATCGAGATCCGGCTGCCCTCGATCGCCCGGTGGAAGACCTCGGCGACGATCCGCGCACCGACACCGTCGAGCCGGCCGCCGTTGAACTCCGCCTCCCGCAGGATGTAGAACCACAGCGGCGTGTTCGTGGTCAACTCGGCCTTCTGCGCGTCGGAGAGCCCGTCCAGCACGGCACCGTCCAGCCCGGCCAGGATCTCGTCGGCCTTCAACGGCACCAGGTCGAAGAGCTGGGCCATCTGCTGGCCGCTGGCCAGCCGTACCATCACCGCGCGGGTGAGGTTGCGGAAGGCCAGGTTCAGCTCGATCGCCGGCGGCACGTCCTGGCCGCCGAACGAGCCGAGCGGCAGGTCGCGCAGCGGGTCCACCAGGTTGGTGTCGATCCGCTTGGTCAGGTTGAGCTGCCGTACCCCCGGCTCGGTGTCGTTCTCGTCCACGTCGACGACCGCGACCAGGTCGTCCCGGCCGGCCTCGGTGAAGTCGAACAGGCGCCGCCAGTCGGCGATCCAGTTGGTGGGCAGCCGCTCGAACGAACCCGACTCCGGGTCGGCGATGGTGCCGTCCGGCGAGAGGATGCCGCTGGTACCGGAGAACTGGAACAGCAGTTGCAGGGTGCCGGGCGCCAGCACGTCCCGGTGCGTCGAGGTGTTGAAGATGCGGTTCCAGTCGTACACCTCGCGGATCATGCTGTGCCCGAGCCGGTAGGCCGCGACGGAGAACTCGATGGGCATCGTCGGCCGGTCGCCCGGTTGCACGGCCCTGCGCCGCTGGCGTTGGCCGTAGCCGGGAGAGACCTCGAAGAACTTCCGGCCCCGGGTGAACACCTCCTCCACGACCTCCGGCGAGACGATCCTCGGCAGGAAGTCGTGCACCAGCAGCCACTGGTAGTGCCGCACCACCACCGAGCGGGCCGCCTGGAACAGCGCCCGCCCGGAGAGGCCGCCCTCGGCCAACTGGTCGACCACCCGGTTGTGGAACCGGATGAACGCCAGGTGGGTCTGGGCGACCACCAGGTTCTCGTCGTTGCGGGCGTCCGGGATCAGCGCCGCCCGCCGCTCCCGCTTGCTCGACCCCAGCCCGGACCGGGGCAGGTCGAAACCGTCCCGGTCCGGCGCCACCGCCGGGTCCGCGCCGCCGAGCCCGGCGGTGGCACCGGTCTTCAGGTGTACGCCGTCAGCGGCGTAGAAGACCCGGTCGGTCTTGTCCTCCGGCCCCCGCCCGTAGAGCGAGTCGAGGTCCAGCGCCGGTGAGCGGCCCTGGAGCAACTCGTCGACGGAGACGTCTTCGCCCAGCGCCGCAGCCGTGTTGTCCATGGTCAGGTCGTGGTCCACGAACTGCCCGAGGTACGTGTAGCCGGCCGGCACCGCCGGATCCGCCGAGTCGACGGACGCGGTGTTGACCATCGCCTCGGCGAGTGCCGTCCGCGTCCGCTTGTCGAGTGCCCGCCCCTCGGGGCCGAGCCGGGAGAACCGGAACTTGCGCAGTTCGGCCGTTGTCGACGGACGCCGGGTCGTGGGTTCGTGGTTCTCGTCGAAGCACAGCAGGCCCTCGCCCTCGACGAGGTAGTCCTCCCGCATGTGGCGTTTCATTCGTCGTTCCTCCCTCGTGGTGACCGGCACCCGGACCCGGCTCGGCTGACGGGGGAGGGAAGTACACGACAGGTTCGTACGCACGACGACGGAACGTGCGTCCGTTCGGTCTGACCCCCGTGAACGTCCGCGATCGGCGCGGACCAGCCGATCCGGCCGGTGCACCATGCCGGTCTCGGTCGACTAGGGCCAAGAGTCCGCAGCACCCCGGAGGTCGTCCACCTAGTGTCAAGCATGCGACGCAAGGCGGGCCGAGCTGTCACCCTGTGACTACTGATCCGCCACGGTGAGCATTTCCGCTGCTGTATTCGGCTGCGGATATCCGCATTGTCCTAACCGGACGCCGCATCCTGGTCCCGCAATGGGTATGGGATGAAGGTGCTCCGGTTCTCGTCGAGGTCGAGGCGCCGGCCGATCGGCTGGGCGGCTCGCTGCGGGCAGGTCATCCGCTCGCAGGTCTTGCAGCCCGGCCCGATCGGGGTGGCCGCCTCGGTGGCGTGCAGGTCCATTCCGGCGGAGTAGACGAGCCGTCCGGCGTGCCGGGTCTCGCAGCCCAGCCCGATCGCAAAGGTCTTGCCGGGTTGGCCGTACCCGCCGTGGTGCCGGATGACCGTGCGGGCGATCCAGAGGTAGCGCTGGCCGTCCGGCATCGCCGCGACCTGGGTCATCACCCGGCCAGGTGCGCCGAACGCCTCGTAGACGTTCCAGAGTGGACACGTCCCGCCGGAGCGGGAGAACGGGAAGCCGGTCGCCGACTGCCGCTTGGACATGTTGCCGGCCCGGTCCACCCGGACGAACGAGAACGGCACCCCGCGCGCCCTCGGCCGTTGCAGCGTGCTCAGCCGGTGGCAGACGCTCTCCCAACCCATCGCGAAGTGGTCGGTGAGCAGTTCGATGTCGTAGCGCATCGTCTCGGCCGCGGTGAGGAATTCCCGGTACGGCAGAATCAGCGCGGCGGCGAAATAGTTCGCCAGTCCGACCCGCATGAGAATCTGGGTCTGGAGGTCGGTGACGTTCTCCTCCTCGATGATTTCGTCGATGACGTCGGCGAATTCGAGCAGTGCGATCTGGGCGCCCATCCGGATCGCCCGCTGCCCCGAGCGCAGCGACGTGGACAGGTGCAGGGTGCGGGTCTCCGGCCGGTACCGGTGCAGGTCGCCGGCGAGCGAGTCCGGGTCCTGCCGGACGATCCGGATGCCGTGCCGGCCGGCCAGCCGGTCGTTCAGGGCCGTCCGGGTCTCGCCCCGGCGGATGCCGATCTGCGCGGCGAGCGCCTCGGCCGCCTCGTCCAGCTCGGGAACGTAGTTCTGCCGGCGGTAGAAGAAGTCGCTGACCTGGTCGTGCGGGCTGCGACCGGGAACCAGCTCGCGGTCGCCCACCACCTCGGCGAGCTGGTCGTTGACCTGCCGGTAGCGCCGGTAGAGGTCGATCACCGCCTCCGCCACCTCGGGCAGCTTGCCGGCCAGCTCGGTCAGGTCGGGCAGGCTCGCCCGGGTCGGCAGCGCCTCGCGCAACTCGGCCACCAGCCGGGGTGTGTCGTGCGGTGCGAAGTAGGCCGTGTCGACGCCGAAGACCTCGGTGATCCGGATCAGCACCGGCACGGTCAGCGGGCGCGAGTCGTGCTCGATCTGGTTGAGGTAGCTGGGGGAGATGGCGAGCTGCCGGGCCAGCTCGATCTGGTTGATGCCGTGCTCCTCGCGCAGCCGGCGCAGCCGCGCGCCCGCGAACGTCTTGGTCACGGCGCCTCCCTCCGCCCGTATCCCGTCACATTAACACGTCTGTAAAGTGGCGGATTCGCAAGTTCGCAGAATGGCGCCCGGACTTTTCAATAGTTGGCTGTTTCCGTGCCTCGACCCGTCGACGGCGACCGTGCCACAGTTTCGACATGGCCTGATGCACGACAGTTATCGACTATCCCATCGAACTCCGGAGGAGATTTCCATGAGCACGCCGGCCGAGCAGTTGCGTACCGAGTGGGCCACCGACCCGCGATGGCGGGGCGTGGAGCGGGTCTACGGCGCGGACGAGGTCGTCCGGCTCCGCGGAGTGGTCTCCGAACAGCACACCCTCGCCGACCGGGGCGCCCGGCGGCTGTGGCGGCTGCTGCACGAGGAGGACTTCGTCCCGGCGCTCGGCGCGCTCACCGGCAACCAGGCGGTGCAGATGGTCCGGGCCGGACTGAAATCGATCTACCTCTCCGGCTGGCAGGTCGCCGCCGACGCCAACCTCGCCGGCCACACCTACCCGGACCAGAGCCTCTACCCGGCCAACTCGGTGCCGGCAGTGGTGCGCCGGATCAACAACGCGCTGCTGCGCGCCGGCCAGATCGAGACGGCGGAGGGCCGCCGCAGCGGAGGCGACGACGGCGGCATCGACTGGCTCGCCCCGATCGTCGCCGACGCCGAGGCCGGCTTCGGCGGGCCGCTGAACGCGTACGAGCTGATGACCGCGATGATCGTGGCCGGTGCGGCCGGGGTGCACTGGGAGGACCAGCTCGCCTCGGAGAAGAAGTGCGGCCACCTCGGCGGCAAGGTGCTGGTGCCGACCGGGCAGCACGTGCGGACCCTCAACGCCGCCAGGCTCGCCGCCGACGTGGCCGGCGTCCCCTCGGTGATCGTCGCGCGTACCGACGCGCAGGCGGCGACGCTGCTCACCACCGACGTCGACGAGCGGGACCAGCCGTTCGTCACCGGCGAACGGACCGCCGAGGGCTTCTACCGGGTACGCAACGGATTCGACGCCTGCGTCGCCCGAGGGCTCGCCTACGCCCCCTGCGCCGACCTGCTCTGGATGGAGACCAGCACCCCGGACCTGGACCTGGCCCGCCGGTTCGCCGAGGAGATCAGGGCGGTGTACCCGGACAAGCTGCTGGCGTACAACTGCTCGCCGTCGTTCAACTGGCGTAAGCACCTCGACGACGCCACCATCGCCAAGTTCCAGCGCGAACTCGGACACATGGGCTACCGCTTCCAGTTCATCACGTTGGCCGGCTTCCACGCGCTGAACTACTCGATGTTCGACCTGGCCCGGGGTTACGCCACCGACGGGATGCCGGCGTACGTGTCGTTGCAGGAGCGGGAGTTCGCCGCCGAGGCGTACGGCTACACGGCGGTCAAGCACCAGCGCGAGGTCGGTACCGGCTACTTCGACCTGGTCAGCACCGTACTCAACCCCGCCGCCGAGACCACCGCCCTGCGCGGGTCGACCGAGGAGGAGCAGTTCTGATGAGAATTGCAGTCACCGGCCCGCTCCGCGAGCGGTACGACGAGATCCTCAGCCCCAAGGCGCTGGACTTCCTGGTCGCGCTCGACAGCGAGTTCGCGGCCCGCCGGGTGGCCCTGCTGGACACCCGGCGGGCCCGCCGGGCCCGCTACGCCGCCGGCCAGCTACCCGGCTTCCTGCCCGAGACCGAGGCGATCCGGGCCGACCCGAACTGGCGGGTGGCCCCGCCGGCACCGGGCCTGCACGACCGGCGCGTCGAGATCACCGGCCCGACCGACCGGAAGATGACAGTCAACGCGCTCAACTCCGGGGCGAAGGTGTGGCTGGCCGACTTCGAGGACGCCCTCGCGCCGACCTGGGACAACGTGATCGGCGGGCAGCTCAACCTGGTCGACGCGATCGACCGGCGGATCGACTTCACCGCGCCGGGCGGCAAGCGCTACGCCCTCGGCGACGACCTCGCCACCATCGTGGTCCGGCCGCGCGGCTGGCACCTGGTGGAGAAGCACATCGTGGTCGACGGGCGGGCCATCTCGGCCACCCTGGTCGACTTCGGGCTCTACTTCTTCCACTGTGCACAGCGGCAGCTCGACGCGGGCAGCGGGCCGTACTTCTACCTGCCGAAGCTGGAGAGCCACCGCGAGGCGCGGCTGTGGAACGAAGTCTTCCGGTTCGCCCAGAACTGGCTCGGCGTCCCGTACGGGACCATCCGGGCCACCGTACTGGTCGAAACCATCACCGCCGCGTTCGAGATGGACGAG
This sequence comes from Plantactinospora endophytica, assembly GCF_016862915.1. Classification (GTDB taxonomy): domain Bacteria; phylum Actinomycetota; class Actinomycetes; order Mycobacteriales; family Micromonosporaceae; genus Plantactinospora; species Plantactinospora endophytica. The sequence goes on from NZ_BONW01000013.1 coordinate 664,742, forward strand.
ATCCTGTACGAACTCCGCGAGCACTGCGCCGGACTGAACGCCGGCCGGTGGGACTACATCTTCAGCATCGTCAAGAACTTCGGCTGGCGGGACGACTTCGTCCTGCCGGACCGGGGGGACGTGACGATGACGGTGCCGTTCCTGCGGGCGTACACGGAACTGCTGGTCCGGACCTGTCACCGGCGCGGGGCGCACGCGATCGGCGGGATGGCCGCCTTCATCCCGAGCCGGGACCCGGAGGTCAACGCCGGGGCGCTGACGAAGGTCCGGGCGGACAAGGAACGGGAGGCCGCCGACGGGTTCGACGGATCCTGGGTGGCCCACCCCGGTCTGGTCCCGGTCTGCCGGGACGCCTTCGACGCCGTGCTCGGCGACCGGCCGCACCAGCTCGACCGGCTCCGCCCCGAGGTGACGGTCGGCGCGGACGACCTGCTCGCCGTCGACCGTACGCCGGGCCGGGTGACCGGTGCGGGGCTGCGCGGCAACGTGGCGGTGGCGCTGCGCTACTTCGACGCCTGGCTCGGCGGTACCGGTGCGGCGGCCATCTTCGACCTGATGGAGGACGCGGCGACCGCCGAGATCGCGCGCTGCCAGGTCTGGCAGTGGCTCTACCACGCGACGCCGGTGGCCGAGGGCGGCCGGGTGACCGAGGAACTGGTCCGGTCCATCCTGGTCGAGGAGGTGGCGACCCTCGGCGCGACCCGCACGGTCGAGGAACGGGACCGGTTGACCCGGGCGGCGGAGATTTTCGTCCGGACCGCGCTCGGTGAGGAACTGCCGGCCTTCTTCACCACCGACGCGTACGCCCGGCACCTGGTGACGGCACAGCCGTCGACCGGCCGGCACGAGTCCCGGCACTCCCTGGCGGCCTAGGGACGGTCCTGCGAACCCCAGGCGTCCCCGGCGTGCCGTCGCACGTCCGGGGAGGCCTGCCGGGGATGGGCGCACGGCGGCTCGATCGACGCCAGCAGCGCGGTGGCGGCGGCCTCCAGACCGTGGAACTCGCTGCGCCGGCACAGGGTGACAGCCGCCCCGGCCTGAGCCCGGGCTTCCTCCGTCCGGCCGAGCCGCGCCGACACTCCGGCGAGCTGGATCAGCACCTCGGCCCACTCGAACGCCAGCCCGGCCGCCTCCGCCCGCTGCACCGCCCCGGCCAGCGTGCCCGCCGCCTCCGCCGGCTCACCGTCGGCAACGGCCACCGTCGCCTCCGCCTTGTCCAGTTGCACCCGCATACTGGGGTCGAGCGAGTCGCCGAGGCGCCCGGCGAGGTCCCTGGCCCGCCGCAGATGCCCCCGGGCCGCCACGACATCCCCGGTCGCGCACTCCAACCTGGTCAGTTGGCTGCGGGTGTCCAACTCGTCCGCGGGTCGATCCAGCACGCCGTGCAGCGCCAGCGTCTGCTCCAGCAAGCTCCGGGCCCGCTCCGGGTCACCCCGGTCGAGGTGCACCGTGCCGGCGTTGAGACAGGCGATCATTTCCACGGCGACCGACGACGTCTGCCGGGCCAGCGTCGCGGCCTCCTCGAAGGCGCGCAGTGCGTCGTCGTACCGGCCGAGGTGGTAGGCGCACTTGCCGAGGTTGCCCAGCGCGACCGCCTGGGCCGCCGGCCAGCCGATCCGCCGGCAGATTTCCAGGTCCCGGCGGTAGTAGCCGGCGGCCACGCTGAGCTGGCCGCGTCGCAGGTGCACGATGCCGAGATGACCGAGGATCGCCGCCTGCCCCTCCGGCCAGTCGTCCGCCTCGGCCAGCCGCAGCGCGGCGACGTACTCGGTGATCGCGGGCTCGTGCCGGGCGAGCCGGCGCAGCGCGTCCGCCACGCTGAGCCGGGAGATGGCCTCACCGCGCGTGTCGCCGCAGGCGGTCGCGGCGGTCACCCCGATCGACGCGGTCGCCAGCAGGTCGTGCCAGGCGCCGATCGAGAGCTGGTGCCCGCGCAGCGACGCCGCCAGCCGCCAGGCCGTCGCCGGGGAACCCTGCTCGGGCGCGAAGGTGACCGAGGCGAGGAGATTCGGGTACTCGGCGCCGAGCCACGCCCGCGCGTCGGCCGGCCCGGCAACACCGTCCGGCTCCGCCGTCGCCGTCGCCCGCGTCGCCCCCCGCACCAGCCGCATCGCCTCCGGGTAGAGGACCGTCGACGCCTCGTCGAGCCGATCGCGGTACCAGGCCGACACCCGTGCCGTCGCGTCCGCCCTGGCCGGCCCGCTGTCCACCGTCTCCGCCTGCTCGGCGGCGAAGGCGCGCGGCAGGTCGTGGAAGCCGTACCGGTCGGCCGCGCGTCGCTCGACCAGGTGGATGCCGACCAGCCGGTCGAGGTCGGCCCGCACCGCCGCCGGATCCCGGCCGTCCACGGCCGTGGCGGCCCCGACCCCGATCTCGGGGTACGGCAGCACGGACAGCAGCCGGAACAGCCGTTGACAGGTACCGGGCAGGGTCGCGTACGTGGTACGCAGCACCGACCGTACGCCCGCCTCGGGATCGCCCCGGTTGTCCAGTGCCGACAGCCGGTGCTCCCGCAGCAGCGCCTCCTGACGACGCAGCGGGCGGTCCGGTGCGTCGCACAACTCGGCAGCCACGATCCGGATGGCCAGCGGCAGGCCGCCGCAGAGGTCCACCAACGAGGCGGCGGCGGCGAACTCGGCCGACGTCCGGCCCGCCCCGATCACCTGCTCCAGCAGCCGCACGCCGGCCGACCGGCCGAGGACGGGCAGGTCGATCCGGGTGACGCTGTGACTGGCCAGCAGTCCCGGCAGGCTGTCCCGGCTGGTGACGACGACCAAGCAGGAGCGACCGCCGGGCAGCAGCGGCCGGACCTGTTCGGCGGAGCGGGCGTTGTCGAGCACCACCAGGTAGTGCCCGTTCGCGGTCAGGGACCGGAACAGCGTCGACGCGTCGTCCAGGTCCGGCGGCAACTGTGCCGCCGTCACCCCGAGCCCGGTGAGCACCCGGTGCAGCGCCTCCAACGCGGTCAACGGGCGCCGCCGGTCGTAACCGCGCAGGTCGACGAAGAGCACGCCGTCGGCGAACCCGTCGCCGTCGCGGTGCCCCCACCGTACGGCGAGGGCCGTCTTGCCGACCCCGGCCGTACCGGTGACGAGCACGATGCGGTCGCCCCCGGGCCGACGGGCGAGCGCGGACAACTCGGCGAGCTGTCCGTCCCGCCCGGCGAGCAGGCGGACGTCCATCGGCAACTGGTAGGGGCGGCGTATCCGGGGCGACCTGGCCCCGTCGCCGCCCGCCCCGGCGTTGCCGGCCTTGCCGTCGGTGCCGCCGAACGCCGCCTCGGGGTCGTCCTGGAGGATCCGGCGTTCCATCTCGACCACCGTCCGGGACGGGTCGAGCCCGTACTGTTCGCGGAGGTGTGCGCGCAGCTCACGGGCGACCGCCAGCGCGTCCGCCCGCCGCCCCGCACGGTGCAGGGCGAGCATCAGCAGTGCGGCGGGACGCTCCCGCTGCGGGTGTTCGGCGAGCAGTTCACGCAGCACCGGCACCTGCTCGTCGTACGCACCCAGGGTGATCCGTGCCTCGGCCAGCCGCTCCACCGCGTCCAGCCGCTGTTCGTCGAGCCGTGCCCGGGTCGGCTCGACGTACGCGGCGACGACGTCGGCCAGAGCCGGGCCGCGCCACAGGGCCAGTCCCGCCCGGAGCTGGTCCGCCGCTGCCGCCCAGTCCGCGCGCCCGGCCGCCGCCGTCGCCGCGCTCGTCCGGCTCCGGAACAGCTCGTAGTCCATGCCGTCCGGCTCGACCACCAGTTCGTACCCGCCGGTCCGGGTCACGATCGACGCCGGGTTGGCGTACCCGGCCAGGGCCTTGCGGATCGCGGCGACGTCGTTCTGGGTCTGGCTGCGCGCCGTGGCCGGCGGGAGCGCACCCCAGACCGCTTCGGCGAGTTCGCCTGCCGTGACCGTCCGGTTCGCGGCCAGCAGCAGATATCCGAGCACCGCACGTCGCCGGGGACGGTCCAGCCGTACCCAACCGGCGGCCGTGCCCACCTCCACCGTGCCCAGCAGCCGGAACCGCATGTTTCCCCCATGTCATTGATCACCTACGGATGGCGCGTGTGTGAGCCGTGGATGGCAGGGAGCCGCAGGCTCCAAGGCGGGGCCGTCCGGTCCACCTGAGAGTCCATCGAGGAGTACGGCATGAAGCAAGCATTCCGAAGGGTCGGGCACGGAATCGCGCTCGGCGTCGCGACAGTCGGGCTGGCGGCCGGCGTGGCGGCGGCACCTGCCGCCGCCAGTGCCGAGCAGATCCGACAGACCATCTCGGACGGTACCGACGTGTGGCTGGACATCTCCGCGCCGGCCCAGATGTGGCAGGACATGCGCATCCAGGCGAACGTCTGGCTGGACATCTGACCCTGTCCGGCTCCGCCGGCACAGCATCCGCGCCCCGGCCCGTCCGGCGCTAGGCCGGCACCGCCCAGGACGCCTCGGCCGCCTCCATCTCTGGCACCCCCGTGCGGAGGCGGCCGAGGTCCGGGCCGGGCCGCTCCAGCCACCGATCGCCTTCGGTCCGTCCCTTCCCGTCCGAGTAGAGGTCCCATGGCAGGTTCGACGTTCCCGGCGCTCCGCCGTGCGGTCGCGGTCGCCGCGCTGCTCGGTCAGCTCGCCGTCTCCGCACAGGTGCTCGGACCCGGCAACCCGGCCGCCGCCGCGCCGCCGGACGCGGTCGGCAGCGGACGGTTGGTCACCGTCACACCACGGCTGATCGCCCAAGCGGCGACCATCCCGGCGAACGGCACGGTGACCCTCGACGTCGACCAACTCGGTGCCGGGGCGGCCGGGGCGGCCGTGACGGTGAGCGCCCGGTCCGACGCGGCGGGCACGCTGGCGGCGTACCCGGCCGACGTGACGGCGCCGGTCGGGGTCGCGCTCGACCTCAACGCGGGACGGTGGTCGCGCGGGGCCGGGATCGTCGGCGTCGACGGCCAGGGACGGTTCAGTCTGACCAACCGGACCGGCGCGGTCGCGACCGTCTCGGTCGAGGTCGGCGGCTATCTCACCGCGACACCGGACCCGCAGGCGGGGGCGCTCACCCCGATCGGTCCGGTCCGGGTCGCGGCCAACCTGACGGTACCGGCGAACGGCGCCGCCACCGTCACCCCGGCCGGCTCCGGCCTGCCGACGACCGGCGTGACCGCGTTGGCGCTCGCCGTCTCCGCGACCGCGACCGCCGCCGGTCAGCTCACCGTGCACCCCGCCGGATCGGCGGCGACGATGCCACAGCTCGAACTGGTGGCCGGCCAGCCGGCGACCGCGCACGCGCTGGTACGTCCCGGCGCCGCAGGCGCGCTGACCGTCACCAACACCAGCACCGCCCCGGTGACCGTCGACCTGTACGCGAACGGCTACTACGCCCCCGCCCTGGCCACGGCGCCCGGCCTGGCGGTGGTGCCGATCCCGCCGGCCCGGGTCCGGGACGCCCTCTCGGTGAGCGCCTTCGGCACCGTCGACGTTCCGGTGGCCGGTGTGGCCGGTGTGGCCGGCGTACCCGGCGATGCCGGCGGGGTCTGCCTGGTGCTGCACACCGAGCCGACCTCGACCCGGTCGGTGCCGTTGACGGTGTACCCGACGGGCGCCAGCCGGCCCAACGGGGTCAGCGCCACCACGCTGCCGGCACTGCGCGCGGGCGTGGCCGGATACGTCCGGCTCGGCACCAACGGCAGCGTCCGGGTCTACAACGGCAGCTCAGTCGCCGCCCGGGTGGCCCTCGACGTGACCTGCCACCTGCGCAACCCGCGCCCGATCCCGGCCCCGACCAACGTCACCGCCACCGGTGGGGACGGCTACGTCGCCGTCGCCTGGACACCGTCGGCCAGTGACGCCCCGCTGTCGCAGTACACCGTCACCGCCAGCCCCGGCGGCCGGACGGTGACCGCCGCCGGGAACACCGCCGGTGCGATCGTGGCCGGGCTGACGAACGGCACGGCGTACACCTTCACGGTCGTCGCACACAGTGGCACCCGGCAGTCGCCGCCGTCGGTGCCGACGAGCCCGACGACGCCGGGGCCGCCGCCGACGCTGAGCGCCCCGTTCGTCACCTACGTGTACCCCAGGGACTCGGCGGTACGGGTGAGCTGGGCCGCGCCACCCGACGGCGCGGACAGCGTGACCGGTTACCGGGTCCGGGCCGTGCCCGGGGGCCAGGAGGTGACCGTCGCGGGTACGGTCACCGAGACGGTGGTCACCGGGCTCACCAACGGCACGGCGTACCGGTTCACGGTCACCGCCGCCAACGCCAACGGCACCGGGGCGACGTCGTTCCCCTCCGAGTACGTCACGCCGTACGCCGCCGACGTCCCGCTGCGCCCGGCCGGCCTGCTCACCGTCGCCCTGGACCGCCGCGTCGACGTGCAGTGGGTCGCGCCCGTCGACGGCGGCGCCCCGATCACCGGGTACACCGTCACCGCCGAGCCCGGTGGACACCGGGTCGCCGTACCCGCCGACACCACGGTCACCCGGGTCGACGGGTTGACCAACGGCACCGCGTACACCGTCCGGGTCACCGCCACCAACAAGGCCGGCACCGGGGAGGCCGCCGAGGCGACCGTAGTCCGGCCGAGCGCGTCCCGGGCCCCCGACGCCCCGGTCGACCTGCGGGCCAGCGTGCTGGCGACCGGCACCGTCGAGGTGGCCTGGGCACCCCCGGTCGACGTCGGGACCAGCGCGATCACGTCGTACCGGGTGATCGCCGACCCGGGCGGCGCCACCGTCACCGCGACCGGCCCGACGGCCCGGATCGGCGGGCTCGACCCGGCGACCGGCTACACCTTCACCGTCACCGCGACCAACGCGGCCGGCACCGGCCCGGCGGCGACGACCAGCCGGCCGGTCCGCCCCGCGCTCCAGATCAGGACCGCACCCCGGACGCTCACCCCGGCCGAACTCGGCACCCTCGCCGCGGTCGAGGGCGACTCGACGCTGGTCTTCGCCGACCCGCCCGCGTCGCTGACGGCACTGCGCAACGGAACCATCCTGGCCGTGCCGCCGCAGCGGCAGGCACCCCGGGGCCTGCTCCGGACGGTCACCGCGCTGGCGCAGGACGGCAACCTGCTCCGGGTCTCCACCCGGCAGACGCCGCTGACCGACGTCTTCGCCGAGGGTGAGCTGAACGCGACGACGAACCTCGGCGACTCCGACGTCGAGGACCTGCTCGGCGGCTCGCCGGGGCTGCGCCGCAAGCAACCCACCATCGGGGGCCGGACGCTCGACCAGGGCGCGCGGCGGGCCGGCGCAGGGGTGGACATCGGAATCCGGGACGGCCACTTCATCGTGGAACTCAACTGGGCGTCCAGTTACCAGGGGCAGGACCCGCTGGGCAACGCGGGCAAGGCCCCGCCGGTCGGCGGCAAGTTCGAACTCCAGCTCGACCTGGATCCCGAGATCGACAACTCGATATCCGTCTCGTTGACCGACGGGGTACGGTCGCACCACCGCAACCTGGTCATCATGAAGGCCGAGTTCCGCGGCAAGGTCGGCGTGTTGCTCGACCGGCAGTTCGAGTGGGGCAACCTCGGGCTCAAGGTGCCCTGCGTGACCGTTCCGGTCGGCCCGGTGCCGGTGGTGGTCTGCCCCGAACTCGGCCTCGCCCCGGCCCTTGACCTCCAGGGCTCGTTCGGGCTCAGCGGCGCCGTCGGCATCGCCCGGACCCTCGGCGCCGAGATGGTGACACACAACGGTGTCGTGACGGCGACGAACGGCATCAACGACAGTTACGCCCCGGCCCGGTACAACCTCGACCCGTACGGCGACGGCAGCATCACGTTCGCGTTCCGGACGACCCTGGTGGTGTACCTCTACAACACGGCCGGGCCGGGACTGTCGCTGCGTCCCTACATCCAGGGCAGGTTCGACACCACCCAGAATCCGTGGTGGGAACTGCGGCTCGGGATCACCATCGGGGTGTTCCTGGAGAGCCGGGAGTTCTTCGGCAAGAAGATCGAGTTCCGCAGGGACGACCTGGTCAACTTCTTCCTCACCATCGCCCAGGCCGACGGGCCGTTCCGTGGGCTGACACTCGATCCGGAGAAGGCGACCGTGCAGCCCGGCCAGCCGCAGCAGTTCCGGGCGGCGGCCACCGGCTGGCCAGGTGGCGCGCCGGTGACCTGGCGGGTGGTTTCCGGGCCGGGCGGCGTCACCGCCGACGGGGTGTTCGTGTCACCGCTCGCCGGTCTCGCGGTCGTCGAGGCGCGCAGCGACGCCGGGGTACTGGGCGAGATGACCGGCCGGGCACAGGTCCTCGTGGACGGCGTCAGCGTGCCCAGCCCACCTCTCGAACCGAGAGCGGCATCCGCGCCGTCGGCCGCCGACGTGTCGTGGCAGCCGCCGGAGACGGACGGCCGGTCGCCGATCACCGACTACGCGGTGGTGACCCTGCCGGACGGTCCGACCACGTACGTCCCGGGCGACCGGACCAGTGTCCGGATCGGAGGGCTGACCCCGTTCCGTCCGTACCAGTTCACGGTCTATGCCGTCAACGCGTCCGGCCGCAGCGCCGCGTCGCTGCCGACCGCACCGGTGGTGCCGACCGCCGCACTGCGACCCGACGGCGACGTGTTCAACGTCGCGGTCGATCCCGCCGGAATCCCGGACAGCACCCGGGTCGCCGGCAGCCAGGGCGTCGCGGTCTCCGGCGACGGCCGGTACGTCGTCTTCGGCACCAGCGTGTGCAGCAACCTCGCGCCGCCGGAGGTCCGTACCGGCTGCGCGGCCGGCGGCAACGTGCTGCTCCGCAAGGACCTCGTCACCGGCGAGCTCAGGCTGGCCAGCCGGCAGCGGGACGGCCGGACCCCGGCGACGTTCGTCGGCGCGGCCAGCTTCGACGTGAACCGCGACGGGAACCGGGTGCTGTTCGTCCGCACTCCCGAGGTACCCACGGGGCAGGCCGAACTGCTCGTGCACGACCTGGACACCGGCACCACCGCCTTCCTCGGGTTGACCGCCGGGCGGTATCCGCAGGGCATGGCGTCGCCGGTCAGGATGATCCGGGACGGTCTCGGCGCGGTCTATTCGGTGGGTGCGCTCCAGGGGGAGGCGTTGTACCTGGCGACCGGCCCCGGCGAGCCGACGCTGCTGCCCTGCCCCCGGAACGCGGACAACCTGTTCCCGTGCAACCGGTTCGACGTCGACGAGGCGGGCGCGACCGTGGTACTCGCCAGCGCGGGGCAGGCGTACCGGATCGACGTGGCGAGCGGGACACGGACGCTGCTGAATCCGGAGACCGAGGAGATCGAGCGGATCCACACCTCGCTGAACCACATCCGGATCTCCCGGGACGGCACCGCGATCACCTGCTCCTGGATGTACACCGATCCGGGCGACGCGCGGGACCTCGACGGGCTGGCCCGCGCCCCGGCCGCTGCCGCCGCCGTCTATCCGACGGACGTGGTACTGCCCAACGGCTTCGGGCGCCGGCACGAGCCGATCGGGATCAGCGCGGACGGCCGGACCATCCTCTACCAGCAGCTCACCGTCTACGACCTGGAAGAGGGCGACCATCTGCGGGTCCTCGACGCCGACCGGGGCGACTGGTACGACGTCGCCGCCGGACTCACCCCGGACAGGGTGGACCTGGCGGACGCGGAGTTGGCCGACAACGGCAGCCTCGTCGTGCTGCCGTACGACGACGAGGAGGACGGTGCCGTGCTCGCCCAACGGCTGAGGTGAGTGAAGCCCGCGACGGCTGACATGCGCGAAGCCCGCAGCGGCCGAGGTCAGTTGAGGCCCGCAGCGGCTGAGGTGAGTGGCGGTCGTCGTTCTGGTGGCCACCGGAGCAGCGGGGGTGCGGTCGGGCCGGTCGGCGGTCGGTTCCGGGGCGCCGGTGGTCGGCGAGGGGGCGGGTGACCGGGTGGGCGCCCTGGTCACCCGCCCCGTGCCGGCTACTTGTCGTCGGCGAGCGCGACCAGTGCGCTGGCGGTGCGGAAGTACTGGCTGCGGCCGAGGTCGCCGATGGTCTTGATGCCCAGGGCCTCCTTGAGGTGGGTCGCGGCCCGCTCGCTGACGCCGGCCAGCGCGGCGACCGGGGCGTCGACGAGTTCGGCCACGCTCTTGTCCTGGTAGTCCTTGTCGACCAGCTTGGCGAGGTTGGCGGTAACCGGCACGGATGCTCCCATTCGATGATCGGTCCGGCACGGCGCCGGATCCGGCCAGCATTGTTCCAGAGAGGACAGACCGGGCATCGGCCGGATCATGAACTCGGCGGAGCCGTCGGATGGCCGATGTCGGTACCCGCCGTCGATCCGCTGCCCGGAACGCCGCGCGGATTCGGGGGCCGCAGCACGTTGGCGGTGAGCCGGGCCAGTTCGGCGTCCCGGTCGGCCCGTTGGCGCGGCCAGCCCGCCGCGTCCGGCCGGCGCTGCCAGGGCAGCGGCCCGGCCGGCGGCCGGTACTCGACGCCGAGCGCGTCCAACCGGCCCAGGTGCGTACGCAGCCGGTCGTCGAACCCGTCCGTGCTGCCCGCCGGTGACCAGACCGCCTCGGCGAACCCGGAGAGCCGAGGAAAGGCCAGGTAGTCGAGGGTGCGCGGACTGTCGGCGTGCTCGGTCCACAGGTTGCACTGCGCCCCGACGATCCGGTGCCGCAGCTCGGCCGGGAGTTCGGGCGGTACCGGCTCGAAGGCGCGTACGTCCGCCACGGTGAGCACGGTGCCGACCGGGATCGGCTCGTCCGGCCGGTCCGACTGCCGGTAGTCCAGGTAGGCCGAGGTGTCCCAGCAGGCCACCACGTCGTGCCCGGCCCGGGCCGCCGCGACCGCCACCGCCGGCCCCCGCCAGGCGGCCACGGTGGCCCGCTCGGGCAGGCCACCCTCCAACACCTCGTCCCAGCCGAACAGCGTCCGCCCGCCGGCCGCCAGATGTTGCTGGAGTTGCCGGACGAACCAGCTCTGCAACTCGTCCTCGTCGCGCAGTCCCAGCTCGCGGCGGCGCTGTCGGGCGGCCGGGCTGGCCCGCCACTCGGACTTGTCGCACTCGTCGCCGCCGATCCCGACGTGCCGGCTCGGAAACAGCTCCGTCACCTCGTCCAGTACGTGCCGGACGAAGTCGAGGGTCGCGTCGGAGACGTTCAGCACCCGGCGGGAGATCCCCCACCGGGTCGAGACCGCCACCGGCTCGTCGGGGTCGTTGCCGAGTTCCGGGTACGCCGCCAGCGCGGCCTGGGTGTGCCCCGGCAGGTCGATCTCGGGTACGACGGTGACGAACCGCTCCGCCGCGTACCCGACGATCTCCCGGATGTCGTCCTGGGTGTAGTACCCGCCGTGCGGCCGGCCGTCGAAGCGCTCGTGCTGGCGCGAGCCGACCATCGACTCGGGCCGCCAGGCGCCGACCTCGGTCAGTCGGGGGTAACGCCGGATCTGCACCCGCCAACCCTGGTCGTCGGTGAGGTGCAGGTGCAGCACGTTCAGCTTGTGCGCGGCGAGCAGGTCGACGAAACGCAGCACCCCGGCGACCGGCAGGAAGTGCCGGGCCACGTCGAGCATGCAGCCGCGCCAGCCGAACCGGGGCGCGTCGGTGATCTCGACCGCCGGCACCGTCCACGGACCGGCCCCGACCCGGGAACGCCGGTGCACGGCCGGCGGCAGCAACTGGAGCAGTGTCTGCGTACCGTAGAAGACCCCGGCCGGGGCGCCACCGGTGACGGTGATCCCGTCGGGGCGTACCCGCAGGTGGTAGCCCTCGGCGGGCAGTGCCGGGTCGACGGCGAGCGAGATGGTGCCTCCTCCGGCGACGGCGCCACCCCCGTTGCGAGCGCCGTCGCCGGAGGAGGGGTCGGGCCGGCCCTCGCCGGAGGGAAGATCCGGCAGGGGCAGGCCGGTGGAGCGGGTCAGCGTCTCCCGGAGCAGCCGGGCGACCCCGCCGGACGCCGGATCGGCGCGCAGCGCCGTGGCCGGGCCGAGGATGAAGACGCCCTCTCCACCGTGGACGGTGACCGGGCGGGGCAGCAGGGAGTTCACTCCTTCACCGCCCCGCCGAGACCCGAGACCAGCCGGCGGCGGACGAAGACGAAGAAGACCAGCACCGGTACGGTCATCAGGGTGGAGGCGGCCATGATGCCGCCCCAGTCGTTCTCGTCCGGCTTGAAGAAGACCAGCAGCGCGGCCGGCAGGGTCTGGTTCTCGGTGGCGCTGATGATGAAGGTCTTGGCGAACAGGAAGTCGTTCCAGGCGGTGATGAAGGAGAAGACGCTGGTCGCGGCGAGACCGGGCGCGATCAGCGGGAACAGGATCCGCCACAGGATGGTGAACCGGGACGCGCCATCCATGATCGCCGCCTCCTCCACCTCCGGCGGCACCGCCGCGACGAAGCCGCGCAGCATCCAGATCGCGAACGGCAGGCTGAAGGCCAACTGCACCAGCACCAGCGAGCCGAGGGTGTTCAGCCCGACCCCCGGCACCGTCCGGCCGAGGTCGCGGATCTGGAAGAAGAGCGGGATGCTCAGCGCCTCGACCGGCACCATCTGGGCGATCAGGAACATCACCAGCATGGTGCTGCGGCTGCGGAACCGGTAGCGGGTCAGCGCCACCGCGGCCAGGAAGGCGACCAGCGCGCTCAACGCGACCACGGCCAGCGCCACGACCAGGCTGTTCAGGAAGTACCGGCCGAAGCCGCTCACCCCGAGCGCCGAGCGGAAGTGGTCCAGCGTCGGATGCAGGGTCCACGGGCGCGGATCGGCCGACAGGATCTCGCCGTTCGGTTTCAGCGCCGACAGCACCATCCAGTAGATCGGAAAGACCGTGACCAGCGCGACCAGGATCGCCACCGTGTCTGCAACGCGACGACGCATTAGAGCACCTCCCCGGTGCGGCGCAGGGCGCGCAGGTAGAAGAGGGTGACCACCAGCAGGATCAGCGTCATCACGATGCCGATCGCCGACCCCAGGCCGTACTGGGAGGAGGCGAACGCCTTCTGGTACGCGTACACGTTGAGCACCATGTTCTGGCCGGCGATGCCGCCGCCCCGGGTCATCACGTAGATCTGGGTGAACACCTTGAAGTCCCAGATGATCGACTGGATCACCACGATCGCGATCAGCGGCCGGAGCATCGGGGCGGTGACCCGGCGGAACGCCGTCGCCGCGCTCGCGCCGTCCAGGGCCGCCGCCTCCAGCACCGACGGCGGGATCGCCTGGATGCCGGCGTACAGGGTGATCATCACGAACGGGAACGAGTGCCAGACCACCACCGCGCCGACCAGGGCGAAGGCCACCGTGCGGTCGTAGAGCCAGTTGTGGCCGTCCAGCCCCAGCACCTCGTTGACCAGGCCGAGGTTGCTGTCGAAGAGGAACATCCAGACCACGGAGCCGGTCATCGCCGGTGCCGCCCAGGCGGTCAGCGCGGCGTACGACAGCAGGGTCCGGGCGAGTTTGCCGATCCGGGTCATCAGCACCGCCAGCGCGGCGCCGAGGGCGAGCGTCACCAGCACACAACCGGCGGCGAAGACCACCGTCTGGCCGAGCACGGTCCAGAACGCCGGATCGGCGAAGAGGGTACGGAAGTTGCCCGCCCCCACGAACCGCGCCGGCTCGCCGCCACTGACCTGCGGCTGCCCGTAGTCGAACAGTGACAGCAGGCCGAGCTGGTAGAGCGGGTACGCGAACATCGGCACCAGCACGGCGAGCGCCGGCAGCAGCAGCCACAGGGGCATCAGCCGCTGCTGCCGGCGGATCGTTGCGGACGACGGCACCGGTGACTACTTCCCGAACGCCGCGGTGATCTGGGTGTTCGCCTCGGCCGCCGCCGCGTCGACGGTCGCCTTACCGGTGATCACCTTTTGCAGCATGGTCGGCAGGATCTTCTCGGCGTCGATGGTGGTCCACGCCTTGTCGACCGGGACGAACTTGGTGCCCGCCTCCATCGTGTCGACGAACGGCTTCAGGAACGGCTCCTTGGCGATCACCTCGGCCCGGCCGGACTTCATCGCCGGCACGAAGCCCATCGCGTCGTACAGCTTCAGGGTGTACTTCTTGCTGGCCAGCAGTTGCATGAACTCGACCGCCAGGCTGCGGTGCGTGGTGGACCGGAACACCCCGAGGCTGCTGCCGCCGGCGAAGGCGGGCGCGATCGAGCCGGGCTTGGCACCGGGCAGCGGGACCACGGCGTACTTGCCCTTCACCGCACCGGCCTCCACCGCCGAGCGGTTGAAGTTGCCGAGGATTCCCATCCCGGCCCGGCCGGCCGCGAACGCCTCGACGGTGCCGCCGCCGGTCAGGTCGACGCACTGCTGCGCCGGGCAGATCTCCGGACTGAACAGGTCGGTGTACGCCTTGATCCCGGCCTTCGACGCGGGCGAGCCGATCGCACCGGTGTACTTCCCGCCGGAGTTCGTGGCGATGTCGCCACCGGCGTCCCAGACGAACGGCAGCGCACCGAAGGTGTAGAGCCCGCCGACGGCGATGCCGAGCATGTCCTTGCGTTCGGCCCGGATCTTCTTGGCGGCGGTGACCAGTTCGGCGTACGAGGTCGGCGGGGTGAGCCCGAGTGCGGTGAAGACGTCGGTGCGGTAGTACAGCGCCCGCACGCCGATCCACCACGGCACCCCGTACGCCTTGTCGCCGACGGTCACCGTCTGGACCAGGTCGGCCGGCAGGTCGGCGGCCTCGGCCCACTTCCTGTTGTCCTCGGTGACGTCGGCCATCCCGTTCGAGGCGACGAAGTTGGCCAGGTCGGTGTTGCCGACCTCGGTGACGTCCGGCGCGCTCGCCGGGTCGTTCAGCGCACCCTTGTACTTCTCGGCCCGGGTGTCGGTGGCCAGGTAGCTGACGTCGACTTTCACGTCGGAGTTCTTCGCGGTGAACTCGGCGATCGCCTCGTTGACCACCGCCTCCTTGGCGGTCCGGTTGGCCTCGTCGAAGAGCCAGACCCGCAGGGTGCCGGTCCGGCTGTCGGTGCTGTCCGTGGGCGCGTCGGTGGAGGGCGCGCAGGCGCCGGCGCCGAGCGCCAGCGCGAGCAGCGCGGGAAGTGCCAGGAGTTTCCGCATGGGTCAACCTCCGTGTCGGGGGAACTGTTCGGCGAGCCCGTCCGGGCCCACCAGGGGTGGGGTGAAAAGTCGGCGTACCGCGCGGTCCCGGTCGGCCAGCCCGGCACGCTGGGCGTCGGTGAGCGGGATCCACGGCGGCACCGGCTCGGGCAGCCGGGGCGGCAGCAGCCGGCCCGCCCGGTAGGTCAGCTCGGTGACCAGCCGCAGCGGTGCGTACCGGCGCTGCCCGTGCACGTCGACCAGTTCGTGGCGGCCGGATTCGAGGGTGAAGACCGCGACGTCGGCCGGGGCGCCGACCGCCAGCGTGCCGATCCCGTCCGGCAGGCCGAGCAGCCGGGCCGGCCCGACGGTCGCCGCCGCCACCACCTGCGGCAGAGCCATCCCGACCGCCAGCATCTTGGCCATCGTCGTCGGCAGGTCGAAGGCCGGACCGTGCACCGACCGGCTGTGCAGGTCGGTGGAGACCGCGTGCGGCGGCATGTCGGCCGCCAACTGCGCCTCCAGTACGTCGAAGGCGAAGCCCCCGGAACCGTGCCCGAGGTCGAACCGCACCCCCGCCTGGTACGCCTCCTTCGCCGCCGGATCGAAGCCGTCGGGTCCGGCGGCGATTCCGCTGGCGCAGTGCGTGATCAGGTCGCCGGGGCGCAGCAACGGCAGCATCTGTGCCACCGTCGGCGGTGCCGCCCCGATGTGCACCATCACCGGCAGCCCGCACTCCTGAGCCGCCTCAACCGCCCGGCGCAACGGGGCCAGCCCGTGCGTACCGACGTTGTGCCGGTCCATCCGTACCTTGATCCCGACGATCCGGTCCCGGTGTGCGCGTACGGTCGCCACCGCCAGGCCGACGTCGCAGTTGGCGAGTTCCCGGGACTCGCCGACCGGTGCGACCAGCCCGACCGCGGAGATGTTGAGCAGCGCGGGCACCCGGACGGCGTACCGGGCGGAGGCGGCGGCGAAGGCCGGGAACCCGTACGCCCCGGCCGAGCCCGCGTCCACCCAGGTCGTCACGCCGGAGCGCCAGGCCACCGGATCGGGGTCGATACCCCAGTACGTCGCCCCGGGGTGTACGTGCGTGTGCAGGTCGACCAGGCCGGGCGTGACCAGTTTCCCGGCCAGTTCGACCACCTCGGCGGCCCGTTCCCGGGGCAGTTCGGGCGCCACCGCCGCGATCCGGCCACCCCGGACGGCGACGTCGTGCCGCCCCGCCCGGCCGGTACCCGGATCGAGCAGGTCTCCGCCGCGCAGCAGCAGGTCCCAGCGGCCCGGACCGGGGTCCTCGGCCGGTGGCGGGTGCTGTCCGGCGACGGGTTCGGCGCGGTGCCCGCTCATCGGGCCGCCTCGGCGGGGACGGCGGCTCCGCCGTCGACGGCGGAGCCGATCCGCAGCCGGTAGAGCCGGGCCGGCCGGCCCTTGCGGTGCACCTGTGTGCTGCCCTCCACCTCGACCAGTCCCGAGTCGCTCAGCTTGCGGATCAGCCGCCGGCCGCTCGGGTCGGTGATGCCGAGATGCTGGGCCAGGTCGCTGGGGGAGATGGCCCGGCCCTCCAGGGCCCGTTCGATGGCCGAGAGCCGGGACAGCGTGGCCGCGCTCAGCCCGACTTCGCCGGCCAGCCGTTCGAGTTCGGCACCGTGTTCCCGGTAGGTGAAGGCCAGCGCGGCCCCGGCCGGGCTCATCGGACCGATGATGACCCCGCCGTCCTCCACCAGGTACGCGCTCGGCGACTCCTCCTGCTCGGCCCGCGCGACGGCCCGCTCGGCCAGGTGCAGGCAGCTCCGGGCCGAGGCACCGACACCGAAGCCGGCGGCGACCCGGATGCCGAGGGTCTCCTGCGCCTGGTTGAGCGCGGGCAGTGACACCCAACTGTTGGTCGCCTGCTCGAAGAGCGCCTGGTGGGCGAAGACCACCACGCCGCGCCGGCCCCGGTTGTCGATCCAGGCGTCGCCGAACTCTGGCGTGTTCAGCAGCAGGTTCATCAGCCCGACCCGGGCCCGGTCCAGGTCGAGCTGCGGACCGGCCCGGCCGACCAGGAAGATGCCGGCGGCGAAGCGCAGCGCACTGGCCTGTTTGGACTGCACCTGGAGGGCCAGCTCGTGCAGTTGGGCCCGCAGGGTGGCCGGTCCGGGCAGCCCGCCGAGCACCGGAGTGCTCTGCCGTAGCTCGGCCGCGACGGCGGTACGCAGGCTGATCACGTAGTCGGCGCCGGTCCGGGCCAGCGCCGCCCGGTGGAACGCGACGATCTCGGCCACGCTCTGCTCCGGGTCGTACGGCAGGCAGGTGATCTGCGCCGGGTCGAGTTCCAGGGCCCGGGCCACCTCGTCCACGGTCTGGCTGTCGTAGGTGTCGACGCTCACCGGGGTGGGCCGCCAGCCCCGGGCCAGCGCCTTGAACAGTGCCAGCGACAGGTCCAGCCCGGCCGAGCGCAGGATGGCCACCGGCAGGTCGGCCGGGAGCAGATCACGGCACTTCGCGTACGGGACCGGGCCGAGCAGCAGGCCGTCGACGCGTTGCCGGGCGAGCGAGCCGTCGACGAGTTCCCGGACCGCGTCCTCGTGCTCGTAGACGATCCACTCCAGCGTCACCCCGGCCAGCGTCCGCGCCGCGTCCTCGAAGACGGCGCGATGGCTGGCGTGGATGACGAGACCGATCACCATCCGGCTCCCCAGGTTCGAAAATGGTCCGTTAACGGTGGCGCGGTTAGCCTGGCTCTTCCTGCCCTTCCTCGTCAAGACGTTGACGAGAACGGCTCGTGTCCGGCAGGCTGAGCAGCTAACAGCGAGCCACATCCGAACCTGCCACGGGGGACAGCCGGTGCGCCACGACCAACTCGACGAGCCTGCGCTCGACTGGCGGGCCAAGGGGTTCTGGCAGCCCGACCCGCCGGTCCCGGACGCGGTGTTCGCCGCCGCCGGGCATTCCCTGTTCGGCGGTGCCGTCACCTGGCCGGTGCTGGCCGTCCGGCGCTCCGCCGTCGCGCACAACGTCGCCACCATGGCCGACTTCTGCACCCGGCACGGGTTCTCGTTCGCGCCGCACGGCAAGACCACCATGGCGCCGTCGCTCCTCGACGCCCAGTTGGCCGCCGGTGCCTGGGCGATCACCATGGCCACCGCCAGCCAGTTGCTCGCCTGCCGCGCCCTCGGCGTACCCCGGGTGCTGCTCGCCAACGAACTGCTCGATCCGACCCCGCTGCGCTGGCTGGCCGGCGAACTCGACCGGGGTTTCGAGGCGTACTTCTTCGTGGACTCGGTTGCCGGGGTGGAGGCGATCGCCACCGCCCTCGCCGACCAGCCCGGCGAAGCGCCGTTGCGGGTACTCGTCGAACTCGGCTTCCCCGGCGGTCGGGCCGGCTGCCGCACCGTCGAGCAGGTGGTCGAGGTGGCCGAGGCGGTCGCCGCGACCCCCCGGGTACGCCTCGACGGCGTCGCCGGCTACGAGGGCGGGTTGCCGGACGATGCGGCGGTGACGGCGTACCTGCGGCGGCTCCGCGCGGCGGCGACCGAGCTGGCCCGTCGTCGGCTGGTCGGCCCCGAGGTGCTGGTCAGCGCCGGTGGTAGTGCCTGGTTCGACCTGGTGGCCGAGGAACTCGGCGGCGACTGGCTGGCCGGCCACGACCTACGGGTGGTGCTGCGCAGCGGTGCCTACGTCACCCACGACCACGGTTTCTACGCCGAGCACACCCCGTTCCACCGGATCCCCGGCGAGGGTGGGCTGGACGCCGCCCTGGAACTCTGGGCGCAGGTCACCTCCACTCCGGAGCCGGGGCTGGCGATCGTCGGCATGGGCAAGCGGGACGCGTCGTACGACGAGGGCCTGCCGGTGCCGCTGCGGGTCCGGCGTCGCTCCGGCGAGGTGCACGCCGTCGAGGGGATGTCCGTCGACCGGCTCAACGACCACCACGGATATCTCGCGGTGCCGCCCGGCGTCGAGGTCCACCCCGGTGACCTGGTCTGTTTCGGCATCTCCCATCCGTGCACCGCCTTCGACAAGTGGCGAGCGATGCCGGTGGTCGACGACGACCACGTCATCGTCGACGTGCTGCGCACCTACTTCTGAGCCGCAGGAGGCCGGCCACCGCCGCCCCGGCCTGGTCCGTCGTCCCGTTCGACCACAATCGACGGAAACTTTCCGCAGGGCACGACGAACTTTTGTAGGCCAGAACCAAAGTTGCTGCGTCCTGCCCTTTTCTTCTCGCGGCGCAGCCTCTAGCGTGTGTCTATTCGTAACAGAGACGACCGCTGATCGTCATATCCCGCCCGGGTGGCCGCCCGGAGCAGGAGCCCACGAAGACGTCCGGCCCGGCCACGGCCGCGACGTACGTCCCCGCGCGCCACGAGTGGCACGTGAGCGCGCCCGTCACCTCGACTTCCCCCGGCGTGGGCAGGCACCGGTCCCGTCCGAACTGTCCACCGAAAGCTTCTTGAATCGATACAAGCATGGGTGGCGGAGGCGTCGCCGCCCGGAAAGGTGCAGGACATGGGCACAACGCAGAGTGAATCGCCGATGGACCCGGCGGCCCGACGCCGACTCACCCGGCGGAGCATCCTCGCCGCCTCGGCAGGCGCGGCGGCAGCGCTCAGTGCGGTCGGCGCCAACGTGGTCCGGACCGAGGCCCCCGCCGTCGCGCACGGGCAACTGCGGGCCGAGCCGCTGATCCCCGGACGCAACCGGGGCATCATCCTCTACAGCGTCCGGGACCGCATCTCCGCCGCGCCCGACGACAGCGGCGTGCCGTACGGCTTCGAGCGGGTGCTGGCCCGGATCGCCGAGCTGGGCTACAAGGAGGTGGAGTTCGCCGGCTACACCCAGAACACCCAGATCCTCGGCCGGCAGATCACCCCGGAGGAGATCCGCAAGATCCTCGACGACAACGGGCTGGTCGCCAACGGCACCCACGCCTCGATCAACCCGGCCACCTTCGAGCAGCAGATGGACATCGCCGAAACCCTCGGCATGAAGAACATCGGCACCGGCAGCGACCCGACGAACTCGTCGTACACGTCGGACTGGGACGCGGCGGCCGACGTCTGGAACGAGCTGGGCCGACAGGCCCGCAAGCGGGGACTGCGGCTCTACACGCACAACCACGACGCCGCGTACTCGTTCCTGCTCGACGCGGGGCCGCTGGACGCCAACGGCCGACCGACCCGCTCCTCCGGCACCCGCCGGCTGGAGTACTTCTTCCAGAAGACCGACCCCAGGTACGTCTTCTTCGAGCTGGACATCTACTGGGCCTACGTCGCCCGGTTCAAGCACCAGAAGTACGTCGACCGGTGGGGCCGGGAGAAGACCGACCTGTTCGACCCGATCCTCAACGTGGTCTCGCAGAGCAAGCGGTTCCCGCTGTTCCACGCCAAGGACGGCAACCGGAACAGCGCGCTGGCCAACGGCTACGAGATGATCCCGCTCGGCGAGGGCGACATCAACTTCCAGCAGTTCTTCCAGACCATCGGCGACCCGGAGTTCCGGCACGCCAACTGGGAGCAGGACACCGCGCCCGGCGGCGCGACCAACCCCGGCCAGTCGCTCGACTTCGCCGCGCTCAGCTACACCAACATGTCTGAGCTGACCATCTACCGCCGGTGACCCTCCGGGCGGGACACGGACCGCCGTGTCCCGCCCGCTTCCCGTAACCCCCTACGGCGTGCAGACGGAGGAGCAATGAGGACAAGCAAACGTCGCTGGCTGACCGTGCTGGTGGCGACCGCGACGATCGCCCCGCTGACGGTCCAGGCACCGGCGGCAGCCGTACCGGATCCGGGACCGGGTCCCGGCGGCGTACCCGCCGAGACGCTGGTCGCCGAGGAGAACGGCCCGGCCGCACTCCGCTCGGACGCCCGCGCGCCGCGCGACTACGGCGTACTGGTCTTCACCAAGACGGCGGGCACGCGGCGGGCGTCCATTCCGGACGGGGTCAAGGTGATCCGCGACCTCGGCCAGGAGCACGGCTTCCGGGTCACCGTCAGCCAGGACGCGGCCCAGTTCACCGAGCAGAACCTCGGAAAGTACCGTGCGGTGGTCTTCCTCAACACCACCGGCGACATCCTGAACGCCACCCAGGAGGCGGCGTTCGAGTCCTACGTCAAGGCCGGCGGCGGCTTCGCCGGGGTGCACGCGGCGGCCGAGACCGAGCCGGACTGGGCGTTCTACCAGAGCCTGCTCGGCGCGAAGGCCACCGGCGCCTCCCCGGTCGAGCCCGGCAACATCGACGTCGCCGACCGGGCGCACCCGTCCACCGAGACGGTGCCGCGCACGCTGACCCTGACCGAGGAGTGGTACAACTTCTCCGCCAACGTCCGGGGCGTGTCGCACGTGTTGGCCACCGCCGACGAGCGCAGCTTCGCGGGCGGCACGATGGGCTTCGACCACCCGGTCGCCTGGTGCAAGGACTACCAGGGCGGTCGCTCCTGGTACACCGGGCTCGGCCACTCCATCGAGACCTACCGGTCGAAGCCGTTCACCCGGCACCTGCTCGGCGGGATCCAGTGGGCCGCCGGCGTGGTCGAGGGCGACTGCGGCGCGACGGTGATCGGCAACTACGAGAAGGTCACCCTCAACGACGAGCCGGGCGAACCGATGTCGCTCGCCGTACTTCCGGACGGGCGGGTGCTGCACAACACCCGGGGCGGCCAGGTGCGGCTCTACAACCCGACCAGCGGCGCCAGCCCGGTGATCAACACGATCCCGGTCTACAGCCACGACGAGGACGGGTTGCAGACCATCTCGATCGACCCCGACTTCGCCACCAACAAGTGGGTCTACCTCTACTACTCGCCGCCGCTCTCCACCCCGGTCGACAACCCGGCCACCCCGGGCGTGAACGAGGGCGACGCGCCGGCCACCAGCGCCGACCCGACGGTCTGGGACAAGTTCAAGGGCTACAACCAGCTCTCCCGGGTCAAGTTCGTCGACGGCGAGACCCCGCACCTGGACATGAGCACCGAGCAGCAGATCATGCGGGTGGACGTGGACCGGGGCATCTGCTGCCACGTCGCCGGCAAGGTGAAGTTCGACGGCAAGGGCAACCTCTATCTGATCACCGGTGACGACACCAACGCCGGTGGCTCGGACGGCTTCACCCCGATCAACGAGTCGCCGACCCAGGGCCCGGGCTACGACGCCCAGCGCTCCTCCGGCAACACCAACGACCTGCGCGGCAAGGTGCTCCGGATCAAGGTACGGGCGAACGGCACGTACACCAGCCCGGCCGGGAACCTCTTCCCGGAGGCGCAGGACCACGACAACCGGACCCGTCCGGAGATCTTCCTGATGGGGCTGCGCAACCCGTTCCGGTTCGACGTCGACGCCTCCGGCCGGGTCTACGTCGCCGACTACTCGCCGGACAGCCGCACCTCGAACCCGGCCCGCGGGCCGGAGGGGACCGGCCGGTGGTTCGCCACCAACCAGGCCGGCAACTACGGCTGGCCGTACTGCTACTCGCCGGGCCTGCCGTACGTCGACTTCGACTTCGCCACCCGTACCTCCGGTCAGCCGTTCAACTGCGGCGCCCCGGTGAACGACTCGCCCCGGAACACCGGCCGGACGGTGCTGCCGCCGGTGCAGGACCCGCAGTTCTGGTACACCTACGAGGCGCGTACCCCGTGCCCCGGGGCGTACCTGGAGACGCCGCCGACGAGCTGCGACTTCAAGTGGCCGGTGATCGGGACCGGCGGCGTCGGCCCGCACGGCGGACCGATCTACGACTACGACCCGGAGTCGACCTCGGAGACGAAGTTCCCGGAGTACTACGACAACGCCGTCGCCTTCGGCGAGTTCACCCGGGACAAGATCTTCATGATGCGGACCGACGGCAGGGGCAACCTGACCGGGGTCGAGCAACTGCTGCCCGGCTTCGTCTTCGACAACCCGATGGAGATGGAGTTCGGCCCGGACGGCAGCCTCTACCTGCTCGAGTACGGCGACGGCTTCTTCACCGCCAACCCGGACGCCCAGCTCTCGGTGATCCGGTACGTCAAGGGCAAGCGGTCCCCGGTCGCGGTGCTGAACGCCAGCCCCACCTCCGGGCAGGCCCCGCTGACGGTGAACTTCTCGGCCGTCGGCTCGTACGACCCGGACCCGGGCGAGTCGATCTCCTACGCCTGGGACTTCACCAGCGACGGTACGGTCGACTCGGCCGATCCGAGCACGTCGCACACCTACACCGCGAACGGGACGTACACCGCGCGGTTGACGGTGACCGACTCCAGTGGCAAGACGGGGGTGCTGACCCGGACCATCACGGTCGGCAACACCGCCCCGACGGTGACGGTGACCGGCCCGGTCCCGGGTTCCTTCTTCAACTGGGGTGACCCGGTGCCGTACACGGTGACGGTCACCGACCCGGAGGACGGCACCATCGACTGCTCCCGGGTCACCGTGAGCTTCGTACTCGGGCACGACACCCACGGCCACGAGCACGGCTCGACCACCGGCTGCACCGGGGTGCTCCAGTCCCCGGCCGACGGCGCCGACCACGCCGGCGGCTACCTGTACGGCGGGATCAGCGCCATGTACACCGACCTCGGCGGTGGCGGCCAGCCGGCGCTGACCACGGTGAGCCAGGTCGTCGTGCAGGTGCCCCGGCAGCAGGCCGAGTTCGCCCAGGTGAAGCAGAACGTGACGATCGCCAACACCAGCGACGCCGGTGGCGGTCAGCACGTCAACGGGATCGACGCGGGCGACTCGATCGCGTTCGACCCGATCAACCTGGGTGACGCCAGCGCGGTGACCTTCCGGGTCTCCGGCGGCTCGGCAGCCACCGCCGGTACGCCCCGGGCCACCGTCGAACTGCGGCTCGACTCGCCGACCGGTCCGCTGGCCGGTACCGCCACGCTGAACGCCACGACCGGCAACAACGACTGGTCCAGCCAGACCCTGGCGGTCGACCAGCCGGCCGGCGGGCACCGGCTCTATCTGGTCTTCCAGCCGGTCACCGGCGGCCCGACCACCGGGCTGGTGAACCTCAACTGGGTGGAGTTCACCCCGAAGTAGCCCCGGGCAGCGCGATAGCCCGATTGCCGAGTGGGCCTGAGAGTCATGATCGTGACTCTCAGGCCCACTCGTCTGTGGACCGATCGCCGGCAGGCCGGCCCGCAGCCCCGGCAACCTGGGCGCCCGGATCGTCACCCGGCAGGCCACCGGGTGCCTCGGCCAGCAGTCGGGCGTGCAGCGCCGGGTCGGCGTACCCGAGGAAGCGGCGGGCGGCGACCCAGGCGGCGCCGGCAGCCGGGTCGCCGGCCGGCACGCCGGGTCGACCGAGCCGGGCGGTGAGGCGTTGCTGCACGGCGTCGCGGATCTCCGGTACCCCGGCGAGGATTCCGCCGGCCAGCACCACCGGGCCGGGCACCGGGTGCAGCGACAGCAGCGTCCCGGCGAGCCGCTCGGCGGCGGCGTCCAGGATGGCGACCGCCTCCGGATCCCCGTCCCGGGCCGCTGCACCGACCAACGGCGCCAGCCGGGCCAGCCGCTCACGGCTGCGCCGGTAGATCCGGGTGACGAAGGCGTCCGGGTCGCTCGCGCCGATCTCGGCGGCGACGGCCCGGGTCAGTGGACTGGTCGGCGGGCCACGGTAGAGCGCCCGGGCGGTCGACCGTGCCGCCGCCAGGCCGAGCCAGAATCCCGAGCCCTCGTCGCCGAGCAGCCAGCCGAGGCCGTCCGCGACGCGCCCGACCGTGTCGTCGTGCACCTCGGCGGCGACCGCACCGGTGCCGGCGATCAGCACCGTGCCGCGCGGCGCCGCCGTGCCAGCCGCGAACGCCACCACCGCGTCGCCGACCGGGGACATCGGGCAGGTCAGCCCGAGCCGTGACCACTGTGCTTCGTACCCGGCGGCCACTGCCGGCTCGGCGAGCCGGGAGACGCCGGCCAGCCCGACCACGGCGCCGACCACCCGGGCCGGATCGTGCCCGTGCAGCGCGGCCCGGACGGCCTCGCCGAGCGCGGCGGCGGTCTCGGCCGGGTCGGCGGCCACCGGGTTGCCGGCGCACGCCCTGCCGCGCCCCACGATCCGACCGTCCACGGTGGCCAGTACCACCCGGGTGGCCGTGCCGCCGCAGTCGGCGCCGAGCACGAGCGCATCGACCATGGTGCCGATGGTCGGGGTACCGATCGAAAATGTCAAACCTATTGACTCATGAGCCACTGCGGTCATAACTTTTTTCATCACCTGGATGTCGTGAAAGGAATGTTGATGGAGGAGAGCGGGCTGCTGGGCCGGCTGCGCACCGAGCTGGCCACGCTGCCGGTCGCCCTACAGCGGGTCGCCGAGCAGATCCTGATCGCGCCCGAGGAGACCGCCCGGGCCACGATCATCGACCTGGCCGAGCGGGCCGGCACCTCCACCGCGACCGTGACCCGGTTCTGCCGCGTCTTCGGCTACCGGGGGTACGCCCAGCTCCGGGTGGCGGTGGCCACCGAGATCGGCCGGGCCGCCCAGGCGCGCTGGGACACCGACATCGACCGGGAGATCGGGCCGGACGACCCGCTCGACCACCTGCTCGGGGTGGTGGCCAGCGCCGACGCCCGGGCGATCCAGGACACCGCCGGTCAGGTCGACCTGGCCGCCGTCGACCGGGTCGCCGGAGCCGTCGCGCGGGCCCAGCGCGTCGACCTGTTCGGGCTCGGCAGCTCCGGCAACGCCGCCCGGGAGATGGCGTTCCGGCTGGAACGGATCCGCATCCCGGTCTGGCACCGGGCCGACCCGCACACCGCGCTGACCAACGCCGCCCTGCTCGGCCCCGGCGACGTGGCGATCGGGCTCTCACACAGCGGGCGTACCCGGGAGGTGATCGAGGTGCTGGCCGAGGCGGCCGACCACGGCGCGCTGACCGTCGCGGTCACCTCGTTCCGGCGCTCCCCGCTGGCCGAGGTCGCCGACGTGGTGCTGACCACCGCCGTGCAGGAGACGACGTTCCGGCTGGCCGCGCTCTCCGCGCTGCACTCCCAACTGCTGGTGCTCGACCTGATCTACGTCGCCGTCGCCCAGCGGACCTACCAGCGCACCACCGAGGCGTTCGAGGTGACCGCCCGGGCCGTCGACGCGCACCGGGTGCCGGACGAGTCGCCCCGGACGGCCCGCCGGCCGCTCAAGACCACGGAGGGAACATGACCACCGAGATCGGCGCCGCCGCCTACCTCACCGCCGTCACCGCCGCGATCGACCGGGTCGCCACCACCCAGACCGACGCCGTACGCCGGGCGGCCGACCTGATCACCACCGCGCTGGACCGGGGCGGCGTGGTGCAGGCGTTCGGCTGCGGGCACTCCGAGGCGCTCTCGATGGAGATCGCCGGTCGGGCCGGCGGACTGGTACCCAGCAACCGGATCGCCCTGCGCGACCTGGTGCTCTACGGCGGCGCCGACCGGACCGTCCTCGAAAACCCGCTGCTGGAACGGGACCCGACGGTCGCACACCGGCTCTACGAACTCGCCCCGGTCAAGCCGGACGACGTATTCGTGCTCACCTCCAACTCCGGCGTCAACGGGGTGATCGTCGAATTCGCCCTGCTGGCGAAGGAGCACGGCCATCCGCTGATCGGGATCACCTCACTCGACCACACCACCCGGGTCACCCCGGGGCACCCGTCGGGGCGGCGGCTCGCCGACCTCGCCGACGTCGTACTCGACAACGGGGCGCCGTACGGCGACGCCGCCCTGCCCCTGCCCGGTGGCGGTGCCGTCGGGGCCATCTCCTCGATCACCGGTGCGTTGCTCGCCCAGCAGGTCGTCGCCGAGGTCGTCGCCCGGCTGCTCGACGCCGGTACCCGGCCACCGGTCTACCTGTCCGCGAACGTCCCGGGCGGCCGGGAACAGAACAGCGAGCTAGAGGCGCGGTACGCCGGACGCATCCGGCGCACCGCCTGACGAGAAGAAGGCGAGGCGCCATGAACTCTTTCCGTCCGGCCCGCTCCGGGTCGGCACCGACCACCGGCCCGGCACCTGTCGGCGGGCCGGCATCCACCACCGGCCCGAGTCGACGGAGTGTGCTGCGGGCCGCCGCCGTCGGGCTGGCCGCTCCCGCGCTGGCCGGTTGCGTCACCAGTGGTGGCGACGACGGGCAGCCGGCCGCCGCCAAGGGCGAGACCAGCGCCGACAATCCGCTCGGGGTGCCCGCGTCGACGCCGTTGGAGGTGGTCGTCTTCGACGGCGGCTACGGCGACGAGTACGCCACCAACGCCGAGTCCATCTACAAGGGACGGTTTCCCGGTGCCACCGTCGACCACAAGGCGATCCAGAAGGTCGGCGAGGCGCTGCAACCCCGGTTCGTCGCCGACACCCCGCCGGACGTGGTCGACAACACCGGCGCCGGCCGGCTCGACCTGGCCACCCTGGTCGCCGCCGGCAAGCTCACCGATTTGACCGAGCTGCTCGACGCGCCGTCGCTGGACGACCCCGGCACGAAGGTCCGGGACACCCTGCTGCCCGGGGTGGTCGCCGACGGCACGCTCGACGGAAAGGTCTACACGCTCAACTTCACCTACACCGTCTGGGGACTCTGGTATTCCAAGCCGCTCTTCGACCGGCACGGCTGGGCGTACCCGACGAACTGGGACGCGATGCTGGCGCTCTGCGACCAGATCAAGAAGGCGGGCGTCGCGCCCTGGACCTACCAGGGCAAATACCCGGAGTACCTGAACGACCCGCTGCTGGCGATGGCCGCCAAGGCCGGCGGGCCGGAGTTGGTGCAGGCGGTCGACAACCTCCAGCCGGGCGCCTGGAAGCAGCAGCCGCTGCTGGACGCGGCGACCGCGATCGCCGAACTCGCCGGCCGGGGCTACCTGCTTCCCGGCTCGGAGGCGCTGTCCCACACCGAGGCACAGGCCGCCTGGTCGCAGGGGAAGGTCGCGTTCATCCCCTGCGGCTCCTGGCTGGAGGCCGAGCAGCAGGGGGTCACCCCGGCCGGCTTCGACATGGTGATGGGCGCGGTGCCGTCGCTGGGCGCGGCCGACAAGCTGCCGTACGGGACGATCCAGGCCGCCAGCAGCGAATCGTTCCTGGTCCCGGCCCGGGCGAAGAACCCGCGCGGCGGGCTGGAGTTCCTCCGGGTGCTCTTCTCCTCCGGCAGCGCCCGGCGGTTCGCCGAGCTGAACAGCACGCTGCCCAGCGTCGCCGGAGCCACCGACGGGCTGACCGTCAGCACCGGGCTCGGCTCGGTCCGCGCCGCCGTGCAGGCCGCCGGCCCGAACACCGTCACCTACCGGTTCCGCACCTGGTACGCCCCGCTGGCCAAGGCGGTCGACGACGCCACCGGCGAACTCGCCACCCGCCGGATCACCCCCGGCCAGTGGGCCGACCGGATCCAGAAGGCCGCCGACGCGGTCGCCGCCGACTCCGCCGTCAAGAAGTACACCCGGTAGACCCGCGATGGCGGCCCTGCGGCACGGCAAGTACCGCTTCCTCGCCGGAGCGATCCTGCCCGGACTGCTGCTCTACGCGGTCTTCGTGCTCTCCCCGTACGCGCAGGCGTTCTATCTGGCGCTGACCGACTGGACCGGCGTCTCCGGGCAGGTGGAGATCGTCGGGCTGGACAACTTCCGGCGACTCGTCGACGACCCGCTGTTCCTGGCGGCGCTGCGCAACAACGGGCTGCTGCTGCTCGTCGTACCGGCGGCCACCATCGGGCTCGGGCTGCTGCTCGCCGCACTGGTCAACTTCGGCGGCCGGCGGGGGAGCACGATGGTCGGCGGGGTACGCGGCGGCGAGTTCTACAAGGTCGCCTACTTCTTCCCGCAACTGCTCTCGCTGCCGATCATCGCGGTGCTCTGGCAGTTCGTCTACCACCCCAACGAGGGCGTGCTGAACGGCGTACTCCGGGCCGTCGGGCTGGACTTCCTGGCCCGGACCTGGCTCGGCGACCCGCACCTGGCGCTCTGGGCGGTGGCCGGGGTACTGGTCTGGTCGTCGGTCGGCTTCTACATGGTGCTCTTCTCCGCCGCGATGGAGTCGATCCCGCGCGACGTGCTGGAGGCGGCGGTGCTGGACGGGGCCGGCCGGCTCGCCGTACTCCGCCGGGTGGTGCTGCCGCTGGTCCGCGAGAACGTGCAGGTCGCCTTCGTCTACCTCGGCGTACTGGCACTGGACGGCTTCGCCGTCGTCCAGGTGATGACGGTCGGTCCCGGCGGCCCGGACGGGTCCACCGAGGTCATCGGGCTCGGGCTGTACCGCAACGCCTTCACCTACGGCCGGTTCGGGTACGCCGCCGCGATGGGGGTCGCGCTGTTCTTCCTCACCCTGGCGCTCGCCGTCGTCGCGCTGCGGGCCGGCCGCCGGGAGCAGGTGGAACTGTCATGACGACGCTGCTCGACCGTCCGGCCCGCCGGCAGCCGTCCACCAGTCCGGTCCGGGCGCCGGCCCGCCGTACCGGACGGTTCGGTGACCTGGCCGCGCACCTGTTCCTGGTCGGCTGGGCGGCGTTGGTCACCGCGCCGCTGCTCTGGGCGGTACTCAGTTCGCTGAAGACCGACCGGGAGATCCTGACCAGCCCGTGGACGGTGCCGGCGACACCCCGGTTCGACAACTGGTCCCGGGCCTGGGGCGAGGCGTCGATCGGCAGCTACTTCCTGAACAGCGCGATCGTGGTGGGCAGCGCGCTGGTGCTGACCATGCTGCTCGGCGCGCTGGTCGCGTACGCCCTGGCCCGGTATTCGTTCCCCGGCAACCGGCTGCTCTACCACCTCTTCGTCGCCGGGCTGCTCTTCCCGGTCTTCCTCGCCCTGGTGCCGCTCTTCTTCGTGGTACGCCAACTCGGCCTGCTCGGCACCTATTCCGGACTGATCCTGGTCTACACCGCGTACGCCCTGCCGTTCACCGTCTTCTTCCTGCACGGCTTCTTCCGGTCGCTGCCCTCGGCGCTGGCCGAGGCGGCGTTCCTGGACGGCTGCTCGCACTGGGGCGTGCTGTTCCGGGTGATGTTGCCGCTGGCCCGGCCGGGCCTGGTCAGCATCGCGATCTTCAACTTCCTCGGACTGTGGAACCAGTACCTGCTGCCGCTGGTGCTCAACCCCGACCCCGACCGGTACGTACTGGCGCAGGGGCTCGCCGCGCTCTCGGTCAGCCAGGGCTACCGCAGTGACTGGAGCGGTCTCTTCGCCGGCCTCACCATCGCGATGTTGCCGGTGCTGGCCGCGTACGTCCTCTTCCAACGCCAGATCCGGACCGGCCTGACCGCCGGGGCGGTCCGCTAGCTTCCCCGCACCTCTCCCTGGGTCACCACCCGGGTGCCGGCCACCGTCGGCCGGCACCCGGCAACCCCCTTGTCACCCCCACCGGGAGGAGAACCCCCGTGTCAGCCAGACCCAGCGCGCGAAGCCTCGCCGCCGGTACGGCGGCCCTGCTGGCCGCCGGCACGCTCGCCGGCATCACCGCGACCACCGCCGGTGCCGTACCGGCCGACGCCCCTGCGGCAGCCGCCGCCTGCGGCGTCCTCTTCGACGACTTCGGCTACTCGTCGCCGTCCGACTCCGCGATCGGCGCGCGAGGCTGGACCGTCCGCACCAACTCGGGCGGCCCGGGTGTGCCCGGTGCCGCCTGGCCGGCGTCGAACGTCAGCTTCCCCACCGACGCCGGCCAGAAGGTGCTCCAGTTGACCGCCCGCACCGACGGTACGGCCGGCGGCACCAGCCACGCCGAGTTCTTCCACCAGCGCAAGTTCTTCGAGGGCACCTACGCCAGCCGGGTGCGGTTCACCGACGCGCCGCAGTCCGGCCCGGACGGCGACCACCTGGTGGAGACCTTCTTCACCATCACCCCGCTGGACCGGCCGCTCGACCCCAACTACGGCGAGATCGACTTCGAGTACCTGCCGAACGGCGGGTGGGGCGAGCAGGGGCCGATCTTCTACCAGACCACCTGGGAGACGTACCAGAACGAGCCGTGGCAGGCCGACAACACGCACACCGCGCAGCGGAGCAGCTTCGCCGGCTGGCACGACCTGGTCTTCACGGTCTCCGGCGGCCGGGTGAAGTACTACGTGGACGGTCAGCAGGTGGCCGACCACGGCGACCGGTACTACCCGGAGACGCCGATGTCGATCAACTTCAACCTCTGGTTCATCGACCTGACCGGGCGGACCGGTACCGGGCTGGCCAGCTACATCCAGCAGGTCGACTACCTCTACTACGCCGACCGCGAGGTGATCAGCGCCGCCGAGGCGAAGAACCGGGTGGCCGCGTACCGGTCGGCCGGGACGACCCACGTCGACACGGTGGGCACCGGCGGCGCCTGCCCGACGACCCCGCCGACCACCCGGCCGCCGACCACGCCACCCACCACCCGGCCGCCGACGACCCCGCCGACCACCACCCCGCCGCCGGCCAACTGTTCCGGCGCGCCGGCCTGGAACTGGGGGACCGTCTATCTGGAGGGTGCCCGGGTCCGGCACAACGGCCGGCTGTGGCAGGCGAACTGGTGGACGCAGGGTTCCGAGCCGGGGCTGACCGCCCAGTGGCGTGACCTCGGTCCCTGCTGACCACGTTCCCGGTGCTCCCACCTCCGGTCCGGTCCGAGGTGGGAGCACCGGGAACAGCCCGTCACGACTGGTCCGGCGGTCGGGGCGCGGCGGGTGGGGGTGGCGCGTCGTCGGCGTCCCGGTCCGCTGCGGTCACGCCCTCCCGCTGGGTCGGGACCACCCGCTCCGGCTCCCGGTCCTGGTCGTGCTGCGGCTCCGGGGTGGGCGAGGGGGCGGGGCCGGTGTTCGTGGACGGCGTGGTGGCGGAGCCGGGCGTGGTGGCCTGCCGGCGCCGGGCGACCAGCCGCACCGCGACCGGCACCAGCAGGGCCAGTACGGTGAGCACGAAGAGGGTTCCGGAGATCGGCCGGGTCACGAAGCCGGTCGGGTCGCCGTCGAAGATCCGCATCGACTGCCGGAACGCCGTCTCCAGCACGCTGCCCAGCACGAACGCCAGCACCAGCGGTCCCGGCTCGAAGCCGGTCTTCTTCATCAGGTACCCGACCACGCCGAAGAAGATCACCAGCAGCATGTCGAAGGTGCTGTTGTTGACGGTGTAGACGCCGAGCATCGTCACCGTCACCACGATCGGGGCGAGGATGCTGTCCCGGACCGAGACCAGCCGGACGAAGACGCCGACCAGCGGCACGCTCAGGATGAGCAGGAAGATGTTGCCGACGTACATCGAGTCGATGACGCCCCAGAAGACCTCGGGATTCTCGTTGATCAGCCGGGGGCCGGGCGGGATGCCCTGGAGCAGCAGCGCGCCGAAGATCAGCGCCATCACCGGGTTGGTCGGGATGCCCAGCGTCAGCAGCGGGATGAACGAGGAGGTCGCGGCGGCGTTGTTCGCCGTCTCCGGCGCCGCCACGCCCTCGATGGCACCCCGGCCGAACCGCTCCGGAGTCTTGCTCCGCCGCTTCTCCAGGGCGTACGCGGCCATCGACGACAGCACCCCGCCGCCGCCGGGCAGCAGGCCGGTGAAGAACCCGACCACGGAGCCCCGACCGACCGCGCCCCGGGACTGCCGCCAGTCCTCCCGGGACGGCCAGGCGTTGCTGACCTGGGGCCTCGGCAGCTTGTTCCGGGCCCGGTGTTCGAGGAGGTAGAGGATCTCGCCGAGCCCGAACAGCCCCATCGCCAGGGCCACGAAATCCACCCCGTCGGCCAGGTTGATGCTGCCGAAGGTGAACCGGGGCGAGGCGAACAGCGGGTCCGGCCCGGCGGCGGCGAGCAACAGCCCGAGCCCCGCCGCGACCAGGCTCTTCGCCGTGGAGACCGTACCGAGGCTGGCGACCAGCAGAATCCCCATCGCGGCCAGTACGGCGTTCTCCGGCGGGCCGAAGCCGAGCGAGAACCTGGCCAGCATCGGGGCGACCAGGGTCAGCCCGATGATGCTCACCGTCCCGCCGATGAACGAGCCGATCGCGGCGATGCCCAGCGCCGAGCCGGCCCGACCCTGCCGGGCCATCTGGTAGCCGTCGATGGTGGTGATGACCGTGGCCGCCTCGCCGGGCAGCCGCAGCAGCACCGAGGTGATCGTGCCGCCGTACATCGCGCCGTAGTAGATGCCGGCGAGCATGATGATCGCCGACTCGGCCGGGATCTCGTAGGTGATCGGCAGCAGCAGGGCGATCGTGGCGACCGGGCCGAGGCCGGGCAGTACGCCGATGACCATGCCGATCACGACACCGGCCAGGACGTACAGCAGGTTGATCGGGGTGAAGACCACCCCGAAGCCGGCCAGCACGGGGTCGAGGAAGTCCACTCAGAAGGCCAATCTCGGGATCTTCACGTCCAGCAGCGTGATGAACAGCAGGTAGAGCGCGGCGGTGGTGACGACGCTTACCGCGACGGTGACCAGCCAGGACTCCCGGCCGAGCACCTTGAGCCAGAACGCCATGATCAGCAGGGTGGGGATTTCGAAGCCGATCCGGCTGATCAGCAGTACGAAGACGACCAGGCTGACGACACCGACGGCGATCCCGATCGCGCCCCGGCTGAACTGCTCGACCGCCGGGGTGCTCCGCTCGAAGACCAGCGACCACAGCCCGGCGCCGAGCAGCAGCAGGCTGGCCAACGCCGGCCAGAGCCCCGGCCCGGCCTCGGCGGGCGTGCCGAGCGACAGCGAGACCGAGTAGCCGAGGCCGGCCAGCCCCAGGGCGACCGGTACCACCCCGGCGACGAGTTGCCCGACCCGGCCGGCCGGTGGGATCTCGTCGCCGGACAGGTTTGCCGGCTCGCCCTCGCCGGCCGGCGGAGCGGCCTCGCCGAGGTCGGGTCGACTCACTTCGGCCCCAGTCCGAACCGGTCGATAAGAGCCTTGTACCGGTCGAAGTCGCCCTTGATCTTGTTCGTCACCTCGGCGCCGTCCACCTCGAACCGGTCGATGTAGTTCTTCTTCAGGAAGTCGTCGTACTCCGGTGCCTTGACCGCCTCGCGGAACGCCTCCTGGAGCGCGGTCACCGCGTCGTCGGGCATCGACTTCGGCCCGGCGATGAACCGCGCCTGGTCGACGGTGAGGTCGAAGCCCTTCTCGGCGGCGGTCGGCAGGTCCGGCAGCGACGGGCTGCGCTGCTGGCTGAACACCCCGAGCCAGCGCAGCTCACCGGACTGCACCAGCCGCATCGACTCGGCCGGCTGGGACGCGCCGATGTCGACCTGCTTGCCGAGTACCGCCGTGACCGCCGGACCGCCACCCCCGAACGGCACGTCGGTGGCGTTGATCCCGGCGAGCTTGTAGAACGCGGTCTGCGCGAAGTACGCCCCGGTGCCCACCCCGGAGTGCCCGTACGTGATCCGCCGCCCGCTGCCCCTCAACGCGATGACGTCGTCGATGGTCTTGAACGGGGAGTCCTTGTGCGCGACGAGCACGATGTTCTCGACGGTCAGCCCGATCACCACCCGCAGTTCGTCGAGGGAGACGGTGGCGGCGCCCTTGCCCAGTTGCGGGGTGAGGGTGAACAGCGAGCTGGGCGGAAAGCCGATCTTGTAGCCGTCGCCCTTGGCCGAGGCGACCTCCTTGGTGCCGACGGCGGCTGCCGCGCCGTCCCGGTTGATGATCACCATCGACTGGCCGAGCGGCTTCTCGATCGCCTTGCCGAGGGTCCGGGCGATCAGGTCGGTGCTGCCGCCCGGGGCGAACGGCACGATCAGCTCGACCGAGCGTTCCGGGTAGCCGGAATCGCCGCCGTCGCCGCCGTCACCGGTCTGCACGCTGCAACCGGCGAGGAAGGCTCCCGCGCCGAGTCCCGCGCCCAGACGCAGGACGGCACGCCGGTCCAGGACGTGCCGGAGATTCGGGTCGCTCACTGGTTCCTCCCTGGCGGTTCAGGTTGGAGATCTTGGACTTCGAAGAGTGTCATCTTGATACATGCCGATCTAGGGGCTGTCAATCAAACCGGCGGCAACAGCCACAGGGCGGACGAAAGCACGGGCAGTACCGGGATCCTCGCAGGAGTTCGGCGCGGTTCACCCGCGCCGCGCGGGCGAGGCCCGGACGCCGGCCTGCCGTACGAGACGGACGTGCCCGTGGCCGGCCAGTCGCCTCAGGCACGTTGAGCTGCCCACCTCCGCCCGATCCGGGACGAGGCTGGCGAAGGCCCTCGCCTGACTCATGACGCGCGACGATGTGCGGTGACGCCCTGGCCGTCGGGACGCCGGGGGAGCCGTTTGCCGAGCAGGACGAAGAAGAAGATGAGTCCTACCGTCAGTACCACGTGGCCCAGTCCGGCGATGCCGGCGATGGATCCGGCGGGCTCCACGGCCAGGACGGTCTGTGTGCCGTGGACGGCCATCACCGCGATGGTCAGGGCCAGCCCCGCGTTGTAGGTCCAGAAGAACCAGCCGAAGAGCGTGTCCGCGGTCAGGTCGAACAGCTTCTCCATGGCCAGCACGATGAGGAAGAACAGCATTCCGAGCGCGAGCAGGTGTGTGTGTAGCAGGGTGAGCTGGGTGTCGCCGGTGAAGTGCTTGATCTTGGTGATCTCGCGGGAGGCGAGACCGCTGACCAGGCCGAGGATCATGTAGGTGTGTGCGGCGTAATAGATCTTGCGTGTTCCGGGCATCCGGGTGGACGTTTCGGTGGGGGTGGGGACGGCGTTCATCACAACGTGGACCTCGCGGGTGGGCTGCGTCGGTGGCGTACTGCCTCGGACTGATGCTCAGCGTCCCGCCCCGGTGCGCCGCTGATCAACGACGGCTCCGCGAACGTACTGTTTAGCGATCCGCACATAATCATCGGATGATCGAGCTGCGCGACATCGAGATCTTTCTGGCGCTCGCCGAAGAGCTGCACTTCGGTCGTACCGCCGAACGGCTGCACATCACTCCCGGCCGGGTCAGCCAGTCGATCGCCAGGCAGGAACGGCGCATCGGTGGCGCGCTGTTCGAGCGTACGACCCGCACGGTGCGGCTCACCGCACTGGGTCAGCAGCTTCACCAGCAGCTCAGTGCCGGCTACCAGCAGATCATGGCCGGGATCGACGCCGCGACCACGGCCACCGGAGGCGTCGGCGGCACCCTGACGATCGGTGCCATGGGCGCCCAGCCGTGGAAGGTCAGCCACATCATCGACCTGTTCAAGGCCCGCCATCCGGCCGTACGGCTGCGTTATCGCGAGATCCATCCGACCGCGCCGCTACAGAAGGTGCGCGCGGGCGAGGTCGACGTCGCGTTGGTGTGGCTGCCGGTGCGCGAACCCGACCTGACCGTCGGCCCGGTCACGCACACGTCGCAGGTGATGCTCATGGTCGGCGCCCAGCACCCGCTGGCCGACCGGGAATCGATCTGCCTGGAAGACATGGGCGACTGCGTCGTACTGGCCGGCACCGACGTGCCCACCGCCATGGAGGAGACCTTCAACCCGCTCCGCACCCCGTCCGGACGTCCCGTCCGCCGTGGCCCGACCGTCTCCGACTGGCACGAAGAGATGAGTGTCGTCGCCGCCGGCGAGGCCGTAACCGGGGTCGCCGGCGACGCCGCCCGCTTCTACCCATGGCCCAACATCGTCTATCTGCCGATACGCGACGCACCGTCATGCCGCTGGGCCTTCGTATGGCGGACCGTCAGCGAGACAGCCGTCATCCGCGCGCTCGCCCAGGCTGCCACCGACGCCGCTCCCACCGTGGAACGAGACCTGTGACGGCGACCGCCGGGGCGTTCCGCACGGTACGTGCCTGATTCGGTCCAGAAGTCACCCAGTGGTAGCCGGGCGCCGCAACGGCGCGCGTCGCCGCCGAGGTAACCGCCCTACCGCGCGACAGGTCAGGCGATTCGGGCGATGGTGCCCTCGGGCGGCTCCAGCACGGCGTCCGGATGCAGGATCGCGGCGATCGCCTCGACCCCGTCCACCAGACGGGGACCTGGACGGACGACCAGACCGTCCGCGTCGACCGCCCACACCGGCACGCCGGGCAGCCGTGCGGCCACGACCTCGGCCTGCCGGGCCGCGCCGTACAGGTGGAACCCGCACGGCGTGACCAGCACGATCTCCGGCCTGGCGGCGGCGAACTCCGGCCAGGTGGTCTGCACGGACCGCGCACCCGGCCGGGCGGCCACCGGCTCGCCGCCGGCCGCCCGGACCAGGTCGGGCACCCAGTGCCCGGCGGTGAACGGCGGCTCGACCCACTCCACCACCGCGACCCGGGGACGCGGCCGACCCCGGACCGCCGTGGCCACCGCCGCGAGTCGGTCCCGCAGCCCGGCGACCAGGGCCTCGGCCCGATCCGGTACGCCGGTCCGCGCGCCCACCGCCAGGATCGTCCCGAAGACCTCCTCCAGCGAGTACGGGTCCAGCGACAGCACGTCGGCCCGACAGCCGAGATAGTCGAGCGCGTCCTCGACGTGGTCGGACGGCAGCGCGCAGACCCGACAGAGATCCTGGGTGAGGATCAGGTCCGGCGCCAGTCCGGCAAGCGCGTCGGCGTGCAGGGTGTAGAGGTCGGCGCCCGCTGCCATCTGCGCCTTCACGTAGTCGTCGATCGCGGCCGGAGTCATGTCCCGGGTGTCCCGACCGCCGACCACCACGGTCTTGTCGGTCCGGGCCGACGGCGGCTCGTCGCACTCGAACGTCACGCCGACGAGATCGTCACCGAGACCGAGGGCGTAGACGATCTCCGTCGCGGAGGGCAGCAACGACACCAGGCGCATACCCCCATCGTGCCCGCACCCGCCGTACCCCGAGCGGCGAGGGTGGCTCGGTCCCTCCGCCGCCGCCGGGTACGCGGGAAGCCCGGCGCGGCCCGCTCGAACAGGTCCGGGCCGATAGCTCGGCGGTTCCGCCGGCCTCGGAATCCGCTCGACCACGGCCAGCGCGGGCCGTCGGTCGTCACGTTCGGCGCAGCAGCGTGTGCGTTCGCAGTGGCCGGCGGAACAGGGGCCGATCGCCGGTACCCGGCCGGGCGTACGGTGGGCCGCCCGCACAACCACCCAGCTATGGAGGATGTCCGATGTCATCCGACGCCGACGCGCTGATCCGGCAGCACCGTACCGCCACCGCCACCCTGACCGTGACCAGGGACGGCGAGCCGCTGGCCGGGCAGGAGGTGGTGGTGGCCCAGCGCAGCCACGAGTTCCTGTTCGGCTGCACCGGGTTCGAGTTCGTCCCGCTGGCCAACGGCGAACTGGCGACGGCTCCGGAGGTCGGCCCGGACGGTGTTGCGGGGTCGCTCGGCGAGGCCGACGCCGGCCGGGTCGAGCGGCTGGCGGACCTCTGGCTCGACCTGTTCAACTTCGCCACCCTGCCGTTCTACTGGGGACGGTTCGAGCCCGAGCGCGGCCGGCCGGACACCCACCGGCTGCGCGAGACGGCGCGCTGGTTCGCCGAGCGGGGCTGCCTGGTCAAGGGCCATCCGCTGGCCTGGCACACGGTGAGCGCGGAGTGGCTGACCGAGCTGTCCAACCCGGAGATCGTCGAGGCGCAACTCGGCCGGATCCGCCGCGAGGTGACCGACTTCGCCGGTGTGATCGACACCTGGGACGTGATCAACGAGGCCGTGATCATGCCGATCTTCGACAGGTACGACAACGGTCTCACCCGGATCTGCCGGGAGCTGGGGCGGATCCCGCTGGTCCGGATGGTCTTCGACGCGGCCCGGGAGGCCAACCCGACCGCCACCCTGCTGCTCAACGACTTCGACATGTCCGCCGCGTACGAGTGCCTGGTCGAGGGGGTGCTGGAGGCGGGGATCCGGATCGACGCGCTCGGCTTGCAGAGTCACATGCACCAGGGCTACTGGGGCGAGGAGAAGACGCTCGCCATCCTCGACCGGTTCGCCCGGTACGGCCTGCCGATCCACTTCACCGAGACGACCCTGCTCTCCGGCCAGCTCATGCCGGCCGACATCGTGGACCTGAACGACTACCAGGTCTCCGACTGGCCGAGTACGCCGGAGGGGGAGGAGCGGCAGGCCGACGAGATCGTCCGGCACTACAAGACGCTGCTGTCGCACCCGTCGGTGCGGGCGACGACGTACTGGGGGATGGTGGACGGAG
Source organism: Plantactinospora endophytica (assembly GCF_016862915.1). Classification (GTDB taxonomy): domain Bacteria; phylum Actinomycetota; class Actinomycetes; order Mycobacteriales; family Micromonosporaceae; genus Plantactinospora; species Plantactinospora endophytica. The sequence continues at coordinate 703,648 of NZ_BONW01000013.1, forward strand.
GCTGGCTCGGCGCGCCGGGCGGCTTCGTCCGGGCCGACGGCACCCCGAAGCCCTCGTACGAGGCACTGCGTTCGCTGGTCCGGGACGAGTGGTGGGTCCCGCCGACCCCACTGGGCACCGACCCGCACGGCCGGGTCGGGTTCACCGGCTTCCTCGGCGAGTACGAGGTGTCGACGGCCGGCCGTACCGTGACGTTCCGGCTCGACGAGCCGGGCCCGGCAACGGTCGACGTGGCACTCTGACCCGTCCCGCCATCGCTGCCGACGGCACTCTGGCCCGACCCGCCATCGCTGCCGACGGGACGGGTCGGCGGCGACCGCCCGGAGGACCGGCAGAGTGCGCCGGTTCTTCCCGGGCGGTCACCACCAGCGGCTACCGCTCGCCGGACGGTGCGGTGAGCTGCGTGCCGAGCCGGACCGGGGTGCCGAAGTTGGGCGTACCGTCGCTGTTCCAGGTGAACTTCTGGGCCCGGGTCGAGCGGTTCATGTCGCAGCCGCCGCCGGCCGAGTCGTTCGCGTGGTAGACGATCCAGTCCTCCGTACCGTCCGGCGACTTGAAGAAGCCGTTGTGGCCGGGCGCGAAGACGCTGTTGCCGTCACTGCGCTGGAACACCGGGTTGGGGCTCTTGGTCCAGGACGACGCACTCAGCGGGTTGCTGCCGGTCAGGGTGAGCAGCCCGAGCTTGTAGTCCGGCCCCCAGCAGGCGCTGGCCGAGTACACGATCATCGTCCGGCCGTTGCGGTAGAGCGGCTCCGGACCCTCCGCCACCGGATGGGTCTGCCGTTCCCAGCTCAGGGTCGGCGAGGTGAGCCGGACCCGGGAGCCGCTGATCGTCCACGGGTTGCTCAGCGGGGTGATGAACAGGCTCTGCCCGTAGCTGCCGCCCGCGTTGTAGGTGCCGAGCAGGTAGAGGCTGTTGTTCACCCGCAGCACGCTGGCGTCGAGCTGCCAGTCGCTGCCCAGGTCGGCCTTGAAGGTGTACGGACCCATCGGGTCGGTGCCGGCGCTCTCCAGCACATGCAACCGCTGCGTCGGGTTGAAGTCGCCGACGTTCTGCCCGGCGACGTAGTAGAGGTACCAGCGGTTGCCGTTCGGGCCGTTGATCAGGTGGAACTCCGGCGCCCACATGTTGCAGCAGCCGTTCGGCCGGCCGGAGAGGTTGAAGACCACCTGGTCGGCGGCGCTCGCCAGGCCGGCGAGGGTGGCCGACCGGCGCATGGTGATCGTCGAGTTCCACGTCGTGGTGGCGAGGTAGTAGTAGCCGTTGTGGTGTTGCAGCCAGGGGTCCGGACCGTTCCGCTTGATCGGGTTGGTGAAGCTGCCCGGCGTCGGAGTGCCGCCGCCGACGCTGCCCACGTTGACCATCTGCCACTGCTGGTTGGCGCCGTCCAGGTCCTGGTACTGCGAGACCATCGCACCGTCGGCGGTGGACCACTCCCAGACGTCCAGCGCCTTCCCGCTGGCCCGGTTGATCAGGCGTACGTGGCCGCCGGCCGAGTCGGCGAGCCGGAAGTGCTGCCGGCTGTTGCCGCTGTCGGCGTTCTGCACCAACTGCACGCCGTCGTCTGCGTTCGGCAGTTCCAGCACCTTGCCGCTGTGCCGGGACTGCACCTTGTAGTAGCCGCTGCCGGCGTCGAGGAACCGCCACTGCTGCCAGTTCCCGTCGTTGCGGGCGTACTGGTTGATCGGGGCGCCGTCGTTGGTGGCCAGGTTGTAGACGTCGAGGGCCTTGCCGCTGTTCCGGTTGACCAGTACGTAGTAGACGTTCGGGTCGGCGGTGGCGGCCGTGGCCGGTGGGGCGGCGACGAGTACGCCGGTGCCGACGAGCAGACCGGCGACGCCGGTGGCGAGCCCGGCCCGCCAGCGGGCCCGGCGCGGGTACGGCGGTGTCATGGGATGCTCCCTACGGTCGATGGGACGGTCAGTAGACGTACGGCCAGCCGGCGGAGTCGTAGCCGATCCGGTTGATGCCGAGCAGCGAGGCGCCGTTGTTCGCGTAGTAGTGGTAGACGAGGAAGTCCCCGTCGTTGTCGGTCAGCACCGTCTGGTGGCCAGGCCCGTGGATGTCGCCGTGCGAGGCGAGCACCTGGGTACCGCCGCCGGAGGTGAGCGCGGTGCCGTTCCGGTCGACGAACGGTCCGGTCACGCTGGTCGAGCGCCCGACCATCACCCGGTAGGTGCTGGCCGCGCCCTGGCAGCAGCGGTCGAACGAGACGTACAGGTAGTAGTAGCTGCCCCGCTTGACCAGGGTCGGCGCCTCGATCGCGCCGCCGCCCCGGCCGGCGATGGCCCGGATCGTGTTGTCCGACCGCTTGCCGGTGGCCGGGTCGAGGGCGACCAGCTTGAGGCCGGACCAGAACGAGCCGAACGAGAGCCACCAGCGGCCCTGGTCGTCCACGATCAGGTTCGGGTCGATCGCGTTGAAGTTGTCCGAGGTCTGCGACTCGATCACCAGGCCCCGGTCGGTCCAGGTGCCGGAGTTGCCGCTCGGGCTGGTGGCCAGGAAGATCGCCGACCGGTTCGAGCCGAACGTGGAGGCCGAGTAGTACAGGTAGTACTGGTTGTTCCGGTACGAGATGTCCGGCGCCCAGAGGTTGCGGCTGCCTCCGGTGTAGGCGGTGGTCCACGGCGCGCCGTTCGGGAAGACCGACCCGGCGTTGCGCCAGGCGACCCGGTCGGTCGAGGTCTTCAGCGAGACGTTGTTGCCGGTGTGCGCCACCAGGTAGTCGCCGCTGGGCCGGCGGACCACGGTCGGGTCGTGCACCCCGACGTCCCCGGTCACCCGCATCGGCGCCGGGTAGGCGGCCGGTGGCGTGCCGGGGTTCCCCGGGCCGGTGGGCGTCGGGGTCGGGGTTCCGGTGCCGCCGACCCGGACCAGTTGCCACTGCTGGTTGGCGCCGCCCTGGTCGGCGTACTGGCTGATCCGGCCGCCGTCGACGGTGGACCACTCCCACACGTCGAGGGCCTTGTTGCTGTTCCGGTTGACCAGCCGGACGTGCCCGCCGTCCGAGTCGGCGAGCCGGAACTGCTGGTCGGTGCTGCCCTGGTCGGCCCACTGGATCACCTCCGCGCCGTCGGCGGTGGAGGAGTCGCGGATGTCGAGCACCTTGCCGCTGTGCCGGGACCGGAGGCGGTAGTAGCCGCTGCCGGAGTCGACGAACTGCCACTGCTGCCAGTTGCCGTCGTTGCGGCTCCACTGCACGATCCGACCACCGTCGGCGGTGGACCGGTCGTAGACGTCGAGGGCCTTGCCGCTGTGCCGGGAGACCAGCACGTACCAGGCGTTCGGGTCGACGGTCGCGGCCGAGGCCGACCGCGTCGGTACGGCGACCACAGCGCCGACGAGCGTCGCGGCGACCGTGAGCACGGTGGTGGTACGGGCGAGCCGGCGCCGCTGTGGCCGGCCGGGGCCTGGGGAAGCTGGAGCTTCCATGGGTTTCCTTCCGTCGGTCCGTCCGGTGGACGGTGCCGGTCCCGCGGTGCCGTGGGACGACGGTTTCCGCGGGTCGACAGGGGTGGTCGATGCGGTGGATCGTCCTGCGCAGGTGGGGACGCGCTCGGGACGCCGGCTCAGGTCAGCCCTGCCGGCGAGCGCTGTCGCAGTGCCCGGTGCCGGCGCGCAGCCGGTGGCGCGGCGTGTCGCTCGGCCCGGACGTATCGATGATGTTCGCGCTAACACCCATCGATGTCAAGGTGGGAATCCGCTTTCTCCGGCGACCTCGGATGGCCTTGACTCTCATCAATGTTAGCGATAACACTGTCTCTGTAACACTCGGGTAACCGCCCCGACGTCCACCGGGGTTTCGCCGAGCGGGCACCCGTCGCGCCGCCGACGGCGAACTCCCGCTCCCTGGGCCGAGGAGACCACCATGCGCCGGTACCAGCGAAGGGCGTCAACGGCACCGGTGCTCGCCGTGCTGGCCACGGTGTGCGCGCTGCTGGCCGGGCTGCTGCCGGGGATGCCGGCCGCCGCCGCCCCGGCGGTGAACTACACCAACCCGCTGGTCGGCCAGCGCGCCGACCCGCACATCTTCAAGCACACCGACGGCTACTACTACTTCACCGCCACCGTCCCGCAGTACGACCGGATCGTGCTCCGCCGCGCGACCACCCTGCAGGGCCTCGCCAGCGCCGCCGAGACGACGATCTGGCGCCGGCACACCAGCGGCGAGATGGGCGCGCACATCTGGGCACCCGAGATCCACTTCATCGACAACCGCTGGTACGTCTACTTCGCCGCCGGCCGCACCGACGACATCTGGCGGATCCGGATGTACGTGCTGGAGAACGCCAGCGCCAACCCGCTGACCGGCTCCTGGACCGAACGCGGCCGGATCGGCACCCCGTGGGACACCTTCTCGCTGGACGCCTCCACCTTCGTCGCCAACGGCGTCCGCTATCTCGTCTGGGCCCAGTCCGAGCCGGGGATCTCCACCAACTCCAACCTCTACCTGGCCCGGATGGGCGCCAACCCGTGGCAGATCACCGGCACGGTGACCCGGCTGACCGTGCCGACGTACGACTGGGAGACCCGGGGCTACCGGGTGGCCGAGGGACCGGCGGTGATCCAACGCAACGGGCGGATCTTCCTGACGTACTCGGCCAGCGCCACCGACGCCAACTACTGCCTCGGGCTGCTCACCGCCTCGGCGAGCGCGAACCTGCTCAACGCGTCGTCCTGGACGAAGACGACGACCCCGATCTTCACCAGCAACGCCGCGACCGGCCAGTACGGCCCCGGGCACAACTCGTTTACCGTCTCCGAGGACGGCCAGAGCGACATCCTCGTCTACCACGACCGCAACTACCGGGACATCAACGGCGACCCGCTGAACGACCCCAACCGGCGTACCCGGATTCAGAAGCTGTACTGGAACGCCGACGGCACCCCGAACCTCGGCATCCCGGTGCCGGACGGCGCGACCCCGGTCCGGCTGCGCCCGCACGACCTCGCCACCAGCTACCTGCGGCACTACGACTACCGGGGCCGGGTCGAGGCCAACGTGACCCCGCTGGCCGACTCGCAGTTCCGGATCGTGACCGGGCTGGCCGGCGGCGGGTCGGTGTCGCTGGAGTCCACCAACTTCCCCGGCTACTACCTCCGGCACCGCAACTACGAGGTCCACGTGGAGCGGAACGACGGGTCGACGCAGTTCCGCGCCGACGCGAGTTTCCTGCGCCGGGCCGGGCTGGCCAACGGCACCGCCGTCTCGCTGGAGGCGCAGAACGTCGCCGGCCGGTACCTCCGGCACCGGTCCGGGCTGCTCTACGTCGAGCCGGTCACCTCCACCGCCGAGCAGGCGTCCGCGACCTTCCACCCGGAATGAGACTAGGGCGAGGCCGTCGGTGGAACTCGTGGACCGCGCCTCGCATTCCTGCGGGGGCAAAGTGACGAGCCAATATTAGTGCCTTCGATCTAATTGACTAGAGTTGATGATGCTTCGGCTCTCTCGGGCCTATTGCTGTGTCTGTCCCATTATCAAATGTAAGCTGCGATTGGCGCCATCGACTTCATTGAGAACATCGATGCGATCGCTCAGTAAGACTCGAATGGCTTTCGTTGCTATTTCAAGTGCTTCATAGCACAGGGGAACTTGCTTGAAGTCTGGTACGGCACTGCCGTGTACGACGTCGCTACGCAACGAGTATATTTTGGCCAGCCGCGAGCGCAACTTCCTCCGCGCTTGAGGGTCACTTTCCAGCAGTAGAGCGAGAGATGCAGTCACCCTCAATGTCGGCTCACCGTCCTTCGTGCCAAAGAGGTTCTCCCACGCGATCACCGAGTCCACCAGAACGTCGGTCGGATCACGACGTTCCGCACTTGCCTTAACCACCCGGGACAACGCAAGCGAGATTCGCTCCACATGGGGGTTCTTCAGCAACTCGAACCATTGTTGCCACGCGGCAAGGTCATCCACGGTAAGCTGGGTTGGCGTGAGTCCAACCATTTGCGTGGGGTCCGTCCACGACACGGATACCCCACTGGCAAACGGGTCTTCGATGTACCGCCACGTAGGGACAATCTGAACCTTATGCTCACGGCTGACTGCGATCATCAAGCTCAGCCGTAGATGCGTCTGCAGGCGCTCCTGTGGCTGAAAGTCCGCAAGTTCTTGAAATACTCCTGCCGGAACTTCCTGATGGTCGTGAAAGGCCTTCATTCGGTACGGATGTTCCATCTCAACTACAACGTCGCCATCGTAGTTCACGGTGGTCGAGACGCCTGTGGCATCCGAGCCTGACAATTGCTTCCTTAGCGACTCGGGGGCGAATGTGCGATCGTGGTCAGTCGTCTCTCGGATCACTACACCTTCAGAGGCATTCCAGAAAGTGTCGGGTGGCAGTCGTATGCCAGTAAACGCTAGACGTGCCTTGACCGCCTGGGTTTCGCCAACCAAGGCCGTGCGTATAAAGGCATATTGCTTCTTTGCGGAGCGACAAAAGTCGGCGATCGTGGGTGGATCTTCGCGGCCACTGCTGTGTCGCCATACGCCGGACAGAATAATTGACGCCAGCATGGACAGTTGAAGCCCGCCGCCTCTATAGGTGCTGGCGTAGACCGTGAACGATCGCCCGGAGTGCGGCTTGTCCTCCCCGAATACCGAACCGACCACCGGATCTGTGAGAGCTGCAAGCTCGAAGGCCTTCGCCTTCGGGTGGGCAACGGCGACTCTGGTCGCCTGCACACTCTCCTGCGGACCGAGATGAATGGGCAGATCATCTGGTGGTAGCAGGAAGGCCGGGTAGGTGTCTCGCGCAAGGGCAAAAATCAGACTTTCTGGCGATTCATCTTCAGGTAAGTCTGGGAGTGAGCCACCGCAGGTCATGTGCAATTGAATCGCTGGCGATAGTCCAGTTTGACCCGGCGTGACGATGTGACTCCTTAGCAGGCTATAGAGAGCGGCGGGCTCGAACTGCTTCGCCAGAGGGCCTGTAAGGATGTTATTGATTTCCGTGAGTGCTTGCTGTTGTTCTGGCGTCAAGGCGCTTAGTGCGTTGCCAGACTGGGTATTGAGAACAAAGTCGATCAGCGGCTTCCCTAGAGCTTCTGATGCTCGACCTATTGCTGCTGTTTCGTTTGTCATCGTCGATCATTGTACGCAGAGAAGGCGCGACATCGGTACGCGAAGTGAGCGGCGATCTC
>NZ_BONW01000014.1 GCF_016862915.1 Plantactinospora endophytica
TTCGGGCGGTGGCGCTGGTCGGGAAGTTGCGGGCGGCGGGGTTCGAGGTGGCGGTCCGGGACGTGTTCCAGTACCGCACCGTCGCCGAACTCGCCGAGCAGCTCTCCGGCCAGTCGGTCACCGACCAGCAGGTCGAGGCCGGACCGGTGGCGCCGTTCGCCCTGGTCTCCGCCGTCGACCGGGCCGCGCTGCCGGCCGGGGTGGTCGACGCGTACCCGCTGTCGCAGGTGCAGCTCGGCATGGTGGTGGAGATGCTCGGTGGGGTGGGTGGCAACCGCTACCACAACACCAGCTTCTACCGGATCCGGGACGAGCAGCCCTTCCAGCCGGCGGCGCTGCGCGAGGCGGCCCGGATCGTGGTGGCGCGGCACGAACTGCTGCGTACCTCGTTCGACCTGACCAGCTACTCGGTGCCGATGCAACTCGTGCACGAGGGTGCCGAGATGCCGGTCGAGGTGTGCGACGTACGGCACCTGGCCGACCAGGACAGGGAACGGGCGCTGCACGACCTGATCGCCCGGGAACGGGCCAGCCTGTTCGACCTGGCCGCCCCGCCGCTGCTCCGGATGGCCGGGTTCGTCGAGAGCGACGACGCCTGGCGGCTCGGCTTCACCCAGTGCCACGCGATCACCGAGGGCTGGAGTCAACAGTCGCTGCTGATGGAGGTGCTCGACCTCTACCGGCAGTTGGCCGCCGGCAAGACGCCCGAGCCGGTCGTCGCGCCCGAGGTCCGGTACGCGGACTTCGTCGCCGCCGAACTCGACTCGCTGGAGTCGGCGACGGACCGGGACTACTGGCAGGGGATCGTCACCGGGCATGCCCGGTTCACCCCGCCCGCCGGTTGGGGCGGTGCCGCCGACGAGGCCGGCAGCTTCCGGGTCCCGGTCGGCTTCCCGGACCTGGAGCCCGGACTCCGGGCGCTGGCCACGGCGACACGTACCTCGTTGAAGGCGGTGTTGCACGCGGCGCACCTGAAGGTGATGAGCCAGCTCACCGACGAGCCGGCGTTCTTCACCGGCCTGGTGTGCAGCGCCCGCCCCGAGGTCGACGGCGCCGACAAGGTCTACGGGATGTACCTCAACACCCTGCCGTTCGCGCACGACCGGACGGCCGGCACCTGGGGTGAGCTGGTCCGGCAGGTCTTCGACCGCGAGGTCGAGCTGTGGCCGCACCGGCGCTATCCGATGCCGGCGATCCAGCGTCAGGTCGGCGGCCGGCAGCTCATCGAGGTGATGTTCAGCTACCAGGACTTCCACCAGGTCGACACGGATTTCGTCGACGTACGGGCCGGGGCGGGCGACGCCGCCAACGAGTTCGCGCTCGCGGTGTCGACCGGTCCGGGGCACCTGATGCTGCGGGTCCGGCGCTCGGCACTGACTCCGGAGAACGCGGAGCGGGTGGCAGCGATGTACCGGGCGGTGCTGGAGTCGATGGCCGCCGGTGCCGACGGGGACGCCCGGGCGACGTACATGCCGGCGGCGGAACGGGACGCGGTGTTGACCGACTGGAACGACACGGCTGTGGAGTGGTGAGTGGGATGAGTCGATCGGTGCACCACGTCTTCGAGGCGCAGGCCACGGCCACCCCGAAGTCGGTGGCGGTGGTCCAGGGTGGCGAGCGGGTCCGGTACGCCGAACTCGACGCGCTGGCGAACCGGTACGCCCGGCACCTGCGGGCGGTGGGCGTCGGGCCGGAGTCGGTGGTCGGGGTGCTGCTGGGGCGGCAGCCGTCGCTGGTGGCCTGGCTGCTGGCGGTCTGGAAGGCCGGGGCGGCGTACGTGCCGCTGGACCCGGAACTGCCACCGGAGCGGCTCGGCTACATGCTGGCGACCGCCGGTGCGGAGCTGGTGGTCAGCGAGTCGACGCTGGTCGGCCGGCTGGACGGGGTCTACTCCGGCCGGCACGTCCTCGCCGACCGGGAGGAGGAGACGATCGAGTCCCGGTCGGCGGAGCCGGTGCCCCGCCGCGACGACCAGCACCAGTTGGCGTACATCATCTTCACCTCCGGCTCGACGGGCCGGCCGAAGGGCGTGCAGATCTCGCACCGGGCGCTGCTGAACCTGCTCTTCTCGATGCGACGGCTGCTGGACGCCGGTACCGACGACGTCTGGCTGGCCGCGACGTCGCTCTCCTTCGACATCTCCGGGCTGGAGCTGTACCTTCCACTGGTCAGCGGCGGCCGGCTGGTGCTGGCCGACGACGACGAGGTGGGGGACAGCCCGGAGCTGGTCGGCCTGCTCGACCGGTATCCGGTGACCCACGTCCAGGCCACCCCGTCGGGCTGGAAGCTGCTGCTGGACGCGGGCTTCGGGGACCGGCCGGTGGTCGCGCTGGTCGGCGGCGAGGCACTGCCGCCGGCCCTGGCCGGCGAGCTGCGCCGCCGGGTGAAGCGGCTGGTCAACGTGTACGGCCCGACCGAGACCGCGATCTGGTCGACGAGTTGGGACGTACCCGGGGACGTCGAGGCGGTGCCGATCGGCCGGCCGATCGCGAACACCCGCACGTACGTGCTGGACCGGGACCTCCAGCCGGTCGCCGTCGGCGTCGTCGGCGAGCTGTTCATCGCCGGTGACGGCGTCGCCCGGGGGTACGTCAACCGACCCGAGCTGACCGCCGAGAAGTTCCTGCCGGAGCCGTTCGGCAGGACCGCCGGGACCAGGATGTACCGCACCGGCGACCTCGTCCGGTACGGCCAGGACGGCAACCTGGAGTTCCTGGGCCGGGCGGACCACCAGGTGAAGATCCGGGGGCACCGGATCGAGCTGCCGGAGATCGAGGAGCGGCTGCTCGCCCATCCGGACGTCCGCAACGGCGTGGTGGTGGCCCGGGAGGACACCGGCGGGGAGAAGTGGCTCACCGGTTACGTCGTACCGGTGGACGGCCGGCCGGTCGACCCGGCCGACCTGCGCGACTTCCTGGCCGCGACGCTGCCCGGCTACATGGTGCCGGCCGCCTTCGTCACCCTGGACGCGCTGCCGCTGAACTCCGCCGGCAAGGTGGACCGGCGGGCGTTGCCGGCACCGGAGCGGACCTCGTTCGGCGGCGAGCGCGAGTTCGTGCCGCCGCGCAACGAGACCGAGCGGCGGATCGCCGAGGTCTGCGTCGACGTGCTCGGCATCGACCGGGTGGGTGTGCACGACAGGTTCTTCGACCTGGGCGCCGACTCGATGCGGATCGTGCAGCTCGTCACGGCCGCCCGCCGGGCCGGGCTGCCGGTGTCGCTGCGGATGCTCTACCAGCACGCGACCGTCGCCGACCTGGCCGTGGCACTCGGCGCACCGGCCCCCACCAGCACGGTCGCCGCGCCGGCCCCGGAGCCGTCCGTCGTCGGGTCGGCCCCGGAACTGGTCGGCCGGCTGGCCGCCGGTCCGTCGCCGCTGGCCACCATGGCCGCGCACCACGTGCCCGGGGCGAGTGTCGCGCTGGTCCGGGCCGGCCAGGTCGCCGAGGTACGCGGCTACGGCGTCCTGTTGGCCGGCGGATCCGAGCCGGTGACCCCCGAGACCCCGTTCCAGGTCGCCTCGATCAGCAAGCACGTGACCGCGCTCGGCGTACTTCGGCTGGTGCGGGAGGGTCGGCTGGAGCTGGATGCCGACGTGAACCGCTACCTGACCGCCTGGCGGCTGCCGGAGGGCTCCCGCCCGGTCACCGTACGACACCTGCTGGCCAACCTCTCCGGCCTCTCCACCAGCCCGAACACCGGGTACGCCCCGACCGAGCCGGCACCGTCCCTGCTCGACGTGCTGTACGGCCGCCCGCCCGCGACCTCCGAGCCGGTCCGGCCCGAGCTGGTGCCGGGGGAGTCGTTCCGGAAGACGAACAGCCACTACGCGGTGTTGCAGCAGGTACTTGTCGACCTGACCGGTGAACCGTTCCCGGAGCTGATCCACCGGCTCGTCTTCGCACCGCTGGGCATGACCGACAGCAGCTTCGACCCGGCCTTTCCGGCCGACCCCGCCCGACGGGTGGCGCTCGGCCACGACGAGCACGGGGTACCCGTACCCGACGGCTGGCGGAACCGGCCGGCGCTGGCCGCCGGGGGTCTCTGGACGACCGCCGCGGACCTGGCCCGGGTGCTGGTCGAGATCCACCGCGCCCACCTGGGCGGTGGCGAACTGCTCACCCCGGAACTCGCCGCCGAGCTGGTCGCCGTCGCCGCGCCGGGCAGTTTCTACGGCCTCGGCACCGTCGTCGACGACACCGCGCCGGACCTGGAGTTCGGCCATCCGGGCGAGACGGTCGGCTACCGGGCGATGACGCTGGGCCGGCTCCGGGCGGGTGACGGGTTCGTGGTGCTGACCAACTCGGAGTCCGGCAAGGCGGTGCAGTCGTTCGTCGCCACCGAACTGGCCGGCTGGGCCGAGCGGCCCGGCGGCGGGGCGGAGACCGCGGGCTACGCCGCCACCGACGACGGCGGGACCGTCCGGGTCGGTGCGCCGGCCGGGCGGGACGGCTTCGCCGCCGACTGGGCCCGGGACGCGCCGCCGGTCGCGGGCGCGGCGGACGAGGAGGCGCGGGTGACCCGGCATCTGATCTCGATCAACGACCTGACGGACGAGGACCTGCGGTCCATCGTGGCCCGGGGGGTCCGGTTCCGCTCCGGGCAGGCCCGGCGGGAACGGCCGCTCGACGGCGAGGTGGCCGGGATCTACTTCAAGAAGACCTCGACCCGGACCCGGACCGCGTTCTCCAGCGGTGCGCTGCGGCTCGGCGCGCAGATCGTCGCGTACGGGCCGGACGACCTCCAGCTCAACACCGGCGAGACGCACGCCGACACCGGTCAGGTGATGTCCCGGATGCTCGACGTGCTGGTTGCCCGCACCTCGGGCGACCCGGCGGAGCTGCGCCAGCTGGCCGCCCAGCAGCGGATGTCGGTGGTCAACGCGATGACCGCCGACGAGCACCCGACCCAGGCACTGACCGACCTGACCACGATGCTCGACCACTTCGGCCGGATCGACGGGCTGCGCGTGCTGTACGTCGGCGAGGGCAACAACAGCGCCGCAGCGCTGGCCCTGGCCCTGACCCGGTACGCCGGCACCCACCTCGAACTGCGTACACCACCCGGGTACGGGCTGACCCGGGAGGTCCTGGCGACCGCCTCGGCACAGGCGGCCCGGGGTACGGCGACGATCCACGAGCGGCACGACATGGCCGAGCTGCCCGGCGGCTTCGACGTCGTCTACACCACGCGCTGGCAGACCACCGGCACCAGCAAGCCCGACCCGAACTGGCGGGAAATCTTCGCGCCGTTCCAGGTCGGCGAGGAGCTGTGGGTCGGCAGCCCGGACGCGGTGTTCATGCACGACCTGCCGGCGCACCGGGGCGAGGAGGTCACCGCCGAGGTGCTGGACGGTCCGGCCAGCATCGCCTTCGAGCAGGCCGAGAACAAGCTGCACAGCGCGATGGCGGTGCTGGAGTGGTGCCGGCGTGGCCCGGTGGCCGAACCGCCGGTGGCCGGGCCGTGAGCATCGTGGAGGAACCCGCCCCGCCAGCCGGCGGGGCGGCGCCGCCCGATGCCACGGCGTCGGACGGGGCGCCCGGCGGGGTGGCGGCGCCGCCGCCGCTGCGTCGCAACCGGAACTTCCTGCTGCTCTGGGCCGGTGCGGCCGGCACCCTGGTGGGGGCCCGGGTCACCTCGATCGCGTACCCGATGCTGGTGCTCTGGTACACCGGATCGGCCGGCAACGCGGGCCTGGTCGGCGCCGCCGCGCTGCTGCCGCACCTGCTCGTCCAGTTGCCGGCCGGCGCGTTCGTCGACCGGTGGGACCGGCGCCGGCTGATGATCTTCTGCGACCTGGGCTGTCTCGTCGCCACCGGCAGCGTGGCCCTGGCCGTGCTGCTCGACCGGGTCTGGGTGCCGCAACTCATGGTGGTGGCGTTCGTGCAGACCAGCCTGAGCGTCTTCTACCAGCTCGGCGAGCGGGCCGCCGTCCGGCACCTCGTCCCGGCCGAGCAGTTACCGACCGCGCTGACCCAGAACGAGACCCGGGGGCGAGCCGCCGTGCTGATCGGCCAGCCGGTCGGCGGCGTGCTGTTCACGGTGGCGAAGTGGGCGCCGTTCCTGTTCACCACGATCGCCCACCTCGGCTCCCTGGTCGCGCTGCTGCTGATCCGCAAGCCCTTCCAACAGGCCCGACCGGAGCGACGCGGTACGACGTTGCGTGCCGACATCGCCGAGGGGGTGGCCTGGCTGTGGCGGCAGCGCTTCCTGCGTACCGTGCTGGGGTTCGTGGCGATCAGCAACGCCGTCTTCCAGGCGCTCACCCTGGCCCTGATGGTCATCGTCCGCAACGGCGGCGGCTCGGCGGCGGTCGTCGGCGCGGTGATCGGCGCCAGTGGCGTCGGCGGGATGCTCGGCGCGTTGACCGGCATGTGGTGGCTGCGCCGGGCCACCCTGCGCGCCCTGGTGGTGGGCGGGCTGGCCGCCTGGGCGGTGACGGTGCCGCTGATGGCGTTCACCACCGACCCGGTCAGCCTGGCAATGATCTTCGCCGCGAACAGCTACGTCGGCGGACTGTTCAACGTGGTCGGCATGGTCTACCTGGTACGGATCACCCCGGACCCGCTGATGGGCCGGGTCGGCGCGGTGGCCACGCTGCTGGCCTCGGGGTCGAACTTCCTCGGCGCGCTGGCCGGCGGGGTGCTGCTGGCCGGTGCCGGAATCCGGGCGACGGTGCTGGGGCTCGCCGCGGTGATGTCCTCGCTGGTGGTGCTCGCCGTGCTCAGTCCGGCGGTGCGGGGCATCGCCAGGACTCCGGAGAACGCCAGGATGGTCCGCCGGCTCGGCCGGCACGCCGCGCCCGGCCGCAACGACTCCGTCCGAACGGCCCGCAGCGACATCACCCGGACCACCGACGGCCCAACCGGGAACGTCGGCCCCGACCCGGCCGTTTCCGCAGTCCAGCGCCCCCATGGCCGCAGTAGAGAGAAAGTATAGATCTTGCCCTCATCCTTGGACTGGATGACGGCTGTGTCACCAACGCATTACCTTCCGATTCCCGCTACCGGTCTCCACCTTCGCGGGAGTCCCCTCGAAGGGAGAGTCCGATGGAAGGTCACCAGACCTGGAGACCGATGGAAATCGACCCGGTGGCCGCCGGGGCGGAGGCGAGCCCGCAGGGGCTGGTCGACTACCTCTCGACCACGCCGGAACTGGCGAAGCTGCTGACCGCGGAGAAGGCGCTGGTCTTCCGGGGCTTCGGAGTGACGGAGGAGACGCTGGACCCGGTCATGGACCGGCTGCTGCCGAACCGGCTGGCGTACGTGCACGGCAACTCGCCGCGTACCAAGGTGGGGAAGAACGTCTACACCTCTACCGAGTACCCGCCCGAGTTCACCATCTCGATGCACAACGAACTGTCGTACGCCCACCAGTGGCCGTCCCGGCTGATGTTCTTCTGCCACACGGCGGCGGAGACCGGCGGCGCCACTCCGGTGGTCGACGGCGTCCGGTGGCTGGAGTCGCTGGACCCGGAGGTACGCGCCGCGTACACCGGCGGGGTGCGCTACACCCAGAACCTGCACGACGGCTTCGGCCTCGGCAAGAGCTGGCAGGACACCTTCGAGACCTCCGACCGTGACGAGGTCGAGGCGTTCCTGAGCAGCACCGAGGCGAACTGGGAGTGGAAGCCCGACGGCGGGCTGCGGGTCACCCAGGACCGGCCGTCCACCACCCGGCACCCGGTGACCGGCGTCGAGGTGTGGTTCAACCAGTCCGACCAGTGGCACCCGGCGGCCCTCGGCGACGAGACCGCGAAGTCGCTGGCCGAGGTGCTGCCGCCGGACGAGCTGCCGCAGTCGGTCACCTTCGCCGACGGCAGCCCGATCCCGGACGAGTACGTCATCCAGGTGCGCGACCGTGGCCTGGAGAGTGCCGTCGACGTCGACTGGCGGCAGGGCGACGTGCTGCTGATCGACAACGTACTGGTCGGCCACGGCCGGCGTCCGTTCACCGGGCGGCGTCGGGTCCTGGTGGCCATGTCCGACTGACCCGTGCCCCGACGCGCGGAACTGTCCAGACCGGAAGGGCCGGACCATGACACTCTCTACCACTGACATCGGAACAATGCCGTACCTGGTCACCCGCGAGTCGGCCGGGGCCGAGATCGGGGAGCTGATCCGGGCGGAGCGCGCCGGTCTGCGGAAGATCCTCAACGAGCGCGGGGCGTTGCTGCTGCGCGGCTTCTCCGTCGGCGGTGTCGACGGTTTCGACGCGGTGGTACGCGCGCTGTCCGGCCCGCCGCTGACCTACTCGGAGCGCTCCTCGCCGCGCAGCACCATCAAGGGCCAGGTCTACACGTCGACCGACTACCCGCCGGAAGAGGAGATCTTCCTGCACAACGAGAACTCGTACCAGGCGGTCTGGCCGCTGACGCTCTACTTCTACTGCCGGCAGGCGCCGGCGACCCGGGGTGCGACCCCGCTGGCCGACATCCGGAAGGTGTACCGGGCGATCGACCCGACCATCCGGGAGGAGTTCGTCCGCCGGGGCTGGATGGTGGTGCGCAACTTCCACGGCTCGTTCGGCACCTCGTGGCAGCAGATCTTCAACACCGACGACCGGGACGCGGTCACCGCGTACTGCGCGTCGAACGGGATCGAGACCGAGTGGCGGGACGGCGGCGGGCTGCGTACCCGGGCGGTCCGCAGGCCGGTGCACACGCATCCGGTCAGCGGCGAGACCGTGTGGTTCAACCACGCGACGTTCTTCCACGTGACGACGCTGCCGAGGGACGTCCGGGAGGGGGTCCTGGAGATCTTCGACGAGGAGGACCTGCCGACGAACACCTACTACGGCGACGGCGGCCGGATCCCGGACGACGTCATCGGCCACCTGCGGGACTGCTACCGGGCCGCGACCACCCGGTTCGACTGGCAGTACGACGACGTGCTCGTGGTCGACAACATGCTCGCGGCGCACGGTCGGGAGCCGTTCACCGGCCCCCGGCAGATCGCGGTGGCGATGGCGGAACCCTCGAACGCCTGACCCCGCGCGGCGGAAGCCCGCCCCGGCAGCCCTCTGGCCGCCGGGGCGGGCTTCTGACATGTCGTCCCATTATTTCCGGCTCGCCCCGGCCTGCTCCGACTCGGATTGCCCGATCCGATCGCGGATTGCCCGGGTTGAGGACGAGTACGTGAAACTGTCTTGTCTTCTGGATACGCCGCCGTATCCAGACGACGCCCGACTATGTTGTCCGCCTCGGCAAAGAAACGGGGAGTATCCCGGCCGGCCGGGTCAATTGCCCTGGTGGGCGGGACATTGTGGCAAGGTAGTCCAGGTTACTTTGCGGTAGTAAAGGACCCGTCCCGATTAGCGTCGGGACGTTTTCCAGATGTTTCGCTCGAAGTTCTTATCGGTGTCTCCAACCCGACTTGATTGAATATCGGCGCACAGATATTGTAGGCGGAACCGTCCGTGAGCGTTTGGGGAGATCTGGCGCGCGCGGTCGTGGCCGCCGAGACGCTGTCGCTCATTCGGGGGCCCGCCGCCGCCCGCCACGCTTTCCCGCAGCCAACATTTGGGGGGAAATGCGGGTGGGAAATGTGGGTTTGGTGGAGCGGGTCACCCGACACGCTGGCCAGGATCCGGACCGGGAGGCGGTCGTCCTCCTGTGCCGGAGTGAACGTGAGGATCGTTCGGAAACGATCCGCTATGGCGAGCTGGACCGGGCCGCCAGGGCGCTGGCCGGCCGACTGCGGGAGCGCTGTCGGCCCGGTGACCGCGCCCTGCTGCTCTATCCGACCGGCCTGGAGTTCGTCAAAAGCATCCTGGGCTGCATGTACGCGGGCGTCGTCCCGGTGCCGGCGCCGCTGCCGGACGGGGACAAGCACCACCTGATGCGGGCCACCGGGATCGCGCTGGACTGCGATCCGCGCATCGTCCTGACCGACAGCGCGAGCCTGGTGACGGTATCCGACTGGATGAGTCAGGACGGACTGGACCGGCTGCTCTGCACCGCCACCGACATCTCCGTCCCGGGTGTCCCGGAGGCGTGGGACGGGTCGACCCATATCGGTGCCGGCGCGCTCGCGCTGCTGCGCTATACGACCGGGTCCACGAGTGACCCGAAAGGCGTGATGATCAGCCACGAGAATCTGGCGCACAATTTCGAGGCATTCCGGAATGCTTTCTCCCTGGCGCCGAAGGATCGTTCCCTGAGTTGGCTGCCGTTGCACGACGGTGCCGGTCTGATCGAAATGCTGCTCGAACCGCTCTATCGTGGTGCCACCGCCGTAATCATGCCCGCCGATGATTTCTTCGCGGATCCGTCCCGCTGGTTGAGGGCCATCGACGAGTACGATGTCCGGCTCAGTTCCGCCCCTGGTTTCGCCTACCGGCTGTGCGCCCGCGAGTTGACCGACGAGCAGGTCAGCGGCTTGGACCTGACCCGGTGGGAGCACGCCTGCGTGAGCGGGGCGGACCCGATCGAGCCGGAGCCGCTGATCGAATTCGTCGACAGATTCGCCCCGGCCGGGTTCCGTTCGGAGGCGGTACGGGTCGGCTACCACATCGCCGAATCGACATTCTTCGTCTCCGGCACCCGACCCGGTCGACCGCTCGCCGTGGAACAGTTCGATCCGAGCCGGCTGGAACAGAACATCCTCCTGCCGGCGGCGGCCGATGCCGCGACGGCGAGATCACTTGTCAGCAGTGGCACGGTGAATAGTCTTGACGTCAAGATTGTCGACCCGGATACTGCCGACGTATTGCCGGACGGGCGACTCGGCGAGATCTGGATCCGGGGCCGGAGCGTCGCCCGGGGCTACTGGCGGCGCGAGGTGGAGAGCGACCGGGTCTTCGACGCGACCACCGCCGACGGCGAGTGCGGCTACCTGCGTACCGGTGACCTCGGCGTCCGGGCCGACTCCGAGCTGTACGTGCTGGGTCGGATGCGCGAGATGCTGGTGATCGGCGGGCGGAGCCTCTACCCGCACGACATGGAGAAGGCGGTCCGCACCTCGCACATCCGCTTCGCCGACCTGACCGGCACAGTCTTCTCGGTGCCGTCACCCCGGCAGGAGATCGTCGTCCTGCACGAGGTGCGGGTGGAGCCGGCGGACCCGGCGACGCTGTCCTGCCTGGCCCGCAGCGTCAAGGACTGGCTCAGCCGCTGCTTCGGGGTCCGGGTGGCGAACGTGGCCTTCCTGCGTCCGGGCAAGGTACGCAAGTCACCCGGTGGCAAGGTGCAGCGGGCGCTGATGCGGGAGCTGTTCATGGCCGACGCCCTCGACCCGGTCTACGAGGACCTGGACATCGAGACGCGGCGCCGCTACCGGGCCGTCGGCCCGACGCTCGCGGTGAGCCACGGCAAGGACTTCCGATGACGTACGGCGGGAGATCCCGATGATCGCAACGCAGCCGACCCCGGCACCGGTCGACACCACCGGCGCCGACCCGGCCGGCGACCCCGGGTGGAGAGAGATCGAATTT
Source organism: Plantactinospora endophytica (assembly GCF_016862915.1). Lineage (GTDB taxonomy): Bacteria > Actinomycetota > Actinomycetes > Mycobacteriales > Micromonosporaceae > Plantactinospora > Plantactinospora endophytica. Next base: position 11,434 of record NZ_BONW01000014.1, read on the forward strand.
CGGATCCTCGGCTCGGTCGAGGTGGTCGACTCGACCGGCGTGGTCGAGCTGAGCGCCTCGAAGGTGCGTACCGTGCTCGCCGCGCTGCTGCTCGCGCGTGGCCGGGTGGTCTCCGACTCCCGACTCGCCGTCGTGCTCTGGGGAGACGACCCACCGGTCACCGCCGCCGCGCAGATCCAGACGTACGTCTCCCGGCTGCGGTCCAAGCTGGCGCCGGACGCCGAGATCGTCCGGCAGCGCCCCGGCTACGTGCTGCGGGTCGCGCCGGACCGGTTCGACCTGGTGCGGTTCGAGCAGCTCGCCGCGCACGGCCGGGACGCGCTGGCCGAGGGCCGGCCGGCCGAGGCGGCGGAGGCACTGCGGACCGCCCTGGCGCTGTGGCGTGGTCCCGCGCTCGCCGGAGTCACCGAATACCTCAGCGACGCGGAGCGGCCCCGGCTGGAGGAGGCCCGGCTGGCCGCGCTCGGCGACCGGATCGACGCCGAGCTGGCGCTGGGCCAGCACGGGCGGCTGGTCGTCGAACTGACCGGGCTGGTCGCCGCCGACCCGCTGCGCGAACAGCTCCGTGGACAGCTCATGCTCACCCTCTACCGGTGCGGCCGGCAGGCGGACGCGCTCGCCAGCTACCAGGACTACCGGCACCTGCTCGCCGAGGAACTCGGCATCGACCCGGGGCGCGAGCTACAGGACCTGCACAAGTCCATCCTGGCCGCCGAGGCGGCGCTCACCCTGCCGGCGACCGAGGTCCGGCTTCCGGTCGGGCGGGTACCGGCCGAGCCGCTGCCGGCCCGGCTGCCGCCGGACGTCGCCGACTTCACCGGCCGGGACCGGGAGGCCGCCCAGGTGGTGGCGCTGCTGCGCAGCCGGGCGGACAACGGCGGGCGGCGGCTGGCCTGCGTGATCGGCGGGATGGCCGGGCTGGGCAAGACGGCTTTGGCGATCCACGTCGGCCACCTGCTCCGGTCGTCGTACCCGGACGGGCAGATCTACCTGGACCTGCGCGGTGCCGGTCCACAGCCGGCGGATCCGGCCGGCCTGCTGGCCACCATGCTGCGGGCGCTGGGTGTACCGCCGCCCGACGTCCCGGCCTCGATGACGGAGCGGGTGCAGCTCTACCAGAGCCGGCTGGCCGGGCGTCGGGTGCTGGTACTCCTCGACAACGCCGCCAGCGAACAGCAGGTACGCCCACTGTTGCCGGAGAGCCCGACGTGCGCCGCGATGGTGACCAGCCGTGCGCGGCTGGCGGCGCTGGAGGGCGTACCCCTGATCGACCTGGACGTGCTCGAACACGTGCAGGCGCTGGAGCTGCTGTCCAAGATCGTCGGTGCCGCCCGGGTGGCCGCCGAGCCGGAGTCCGCGGTACGCATCGTCCAGCTCTGCGGCCACCTGCCGCTCGGCGTACGCATCGCGGGTGCCCGGCTCACCGCCAAGCCGCACTGGCGGTTGGCCCGGCTCGCCGACCGGCTGTCCAGCCAGCGCCGCCGGCTCGACGAGTTGCGGATCGGTGACCTGGAGGTCCGGGCCAGCGTGGCGCTGAGCCTGCAGGGCCTGGACGACCCCGCCCGCCGCGCTTTCCGGTTGCTGGCCCTGCTCGACGCGCCCCGGTTCACCGTCTGGACCGCCGCCGTGCTGCTCGACGTCACCCTCGGCACCGCGCGGGAACTGCTGGAACAGCTCGTCGACGCCCGGCTGCTCGACGTCGCCCAGGCTGACGGGGCGAGCCAGGCCCGCTACTTCTTCCACGACCTGGTCCGGGCGCTGGCGCTGGAGCACGCCGCCGACGAGGAGACGGCCGACGAACGGTACGCGGCGCTGGACCGCACCTTCGGCAGCCGCTCCGGTCCGGGCCCCCAGGAGAACGGGTGACCGCCCTGCCCCGCACCGGGGCGTTTCGACGAGGAAGAGGATCCGACCGGTGAGCACGTACGGCAGAGTCACGAACGACTGGTTCCTCCGCTACGCCGCCGCGCCCCGGGCCACGCTCCGGCTGGTCTGCTTTCCGCACGCGGGCGGCGGCGCGGCGGCGTACCGGCGCTGGGCGGAACTCGTCCCGGAGTCGATCGAGGTGATCGGGGTGCAGTACCCCGGCCGGCAGAACCGGTACGGCGAGCCGGTGATCGACGACATGACCACGCTCGTCGACGAGATCGTCGCGGCGGCCGAACGCGAGCTGTCCGGGCCGGTGGCGCTCTTCGGACACAGCATGGGCGCGGTGGTCGCGTTCGAGGTGGCCCGGCGGTGGCAGGCCGGCGACTCGATCACGGTGCGCCGGCTCTTCGCGTCGGCCGGCCCGGCGCCGTCGGCCCGGCGCTCGCTCGGCGTGCACCTGCGTGACGACGACGGGCTGGTCGCCTACGTCCGGGAACTCGGCGGCGACGCGGAGCTGCTGGAGCTTGACGAGATCCGGCAGTTGACGCTGCCGATGGTCCGCAGCGACCTGCGACTGATCGAGACCTACCGGTATGCGGCCGGCGAGCCGCTGAACTGTCCGGTCACCGCGTTCGTCGGGGACCGGGACCACACCTTTACCACCGCCGACGCGCGGCACTGGGTGCTGCACACCAGCGCCGGGCTTGAGGTGCGGTCGCTGCCGGGCGGGCACTTCTATCTCGACGACCAGGCGGACCGGCTGGTCCCGATGCTTGTCGAACGGCTGCTGCCCCGGTAGCGGTTACCGCTGCCGGTCCTCGGGTTCCCCGTCGCCGTCGTCGCGGGGCAAATATCGGCGTACCCGGATGGCGTGGCCGTGCGCGCGGATGCCGTCGGCGGCGGCGATGGCGGCGACCGGATCGGTGAGGAAGTCGAGCGCGACCGCGGTGTCGCCCTCGATGCGGCTGCGCATCCGCTCCAGTCCCTCGGGGGTGCTGGCGGCCACGGCGTCCAGCTTGACCAGCGCCGCCGCCCTGAGGCGGTAGTCGTTCTCCACCTCGACGACGACCTCGGACACCACCACGTAGCGCTGGGTCCGGGTGGAAGGGCTGAGCTCGCGGTCCATCTCTTCCTTCACGCTACCGAGGATAGTCGTACCTTTCATGCGCAGACACCCTCATTGATCCCTCGTGAAGCACGTTTATTTACTTACGGGGATCCGGCGCGGTTTAGGGGTTTTCCTCTATGGACTTGGAGTGAGAATGTCGTTACCCTGCGGGATGGTGTTGCTCACGTCCGTGACCTCGTAACGCCCCGCTCCGCCGCCCCGCGTCGCCACCCGGGCGGCCCGTCACGGGTAAACCGGGCGGCCCGGTCGCGCGTCACAGCCACATGAGACCGCACCGACCACCGCCGCTCTTCGCCGTGCTCCCCGTCCTGCTGCTCGTCGGCCTGACCGGCTGCGACCCGGCACCACGTCCCGGCCCGCCGCCGGGCAGCCCACCGGCCACGACCCCGGCAGATCCGTCCGGCACCCCGGCACCGCCCGACGACGGCACGGCCCTTCCGGGTACCCCGACCCGGCCGGCGCGGCCGGACCGGGACGAGCCGGTGACCTCGTTCCGGACCGCGTACGGGTGGGCGGTACCGGCCGAGCCGGCGCTCGTCCGGCACCGGGTACGCCCACCGGTGGCAGCGCCGCCCGCACCGCCGCTGCCGTACCTGGTGGAGATCCGGGCGGCCGACCATCCGGAGGAGCGGCCCGGCTACACCCGGATCTCGTTCTACTTCCGGGGCGGCTTCCCCTCCTACGAACTGGCCTACCTGGCCCGGGTACCGGCCGAGGGCACCGGCGAGCCGCTCCGGCTGCCCGGCAACGCCTTCCTGCGGATCCGGTTCGTGCAGGCACAGGCGCACGACGAGCGGGGCCGCTCCTCGGTCACCACCGCACCCCCGCCCGCCCTCGGTTTCCCCACCCTGCGCGGGTACGCCTTCGGCGGTGACTTCGAGGGCTACCTCACCTACGGGCTGGGGCTGCGGGTGGCCCCCGGCAGCGACCAGGCGCTGCCGGTCCGGGCGCTGGAACTGGTCCGCACCGACGGCCGGTACGTGGTCGCGGTGGACGTCCGGCGGAGTTGACGGCACGCTCGCCGCGACTGCTTGCCACCTTCCGCCGCCGCGCCGGATGCTGGTCGGATGCGGGACGTACTGGTGCTGGGCGCGGGCGTGGTCGGGCTGACCGCCGCGGTACGACTGGCCGAGGCGGGGGCCCGGGTGGCGGTGCTGACCGAGGACGAGCCGGCCGGCACGGTCTCCCGGGTCGCCGGCGCGGTCTGGTATCCGAGCCGGACCAGCGCCGATCCCCGGGTACTGGACTGGGCCCGGCGCACCTTCGAGGTCCTCGCCGGACAGGCCGGACAGGGCGTACCCGGTGTGGTGATGCGGCCGACCCGGATGCTGCTGCGTGAGCCGGTGACCGGGAACCCGTGGTGGGCCTCGGCGGTGCCGGACTTCCGGACCGTCCCGCCCCCCGACGGGTACGCCGGGCAGTGGCGGTTCACCGTGCCGACGGTCGAGATGGGACCGTACCTGGACTGGCTGGTCGAGCGGCTCGCCGGACTGGGCGTACCGGTGCGCCGGCAGCGGGTCGACCGGCTCGTCGACGCGGTCGGGATCGCCGCCGAGGTGTTGCCGTCGGCGGACCGGCCGCCGCTGTTGGTCAACGCGACCGGGCTGGGCGCCGGGAAGCTCGCCGACGATCCGGCCGTGCACCCGGTCCGGGGCCGGATCGTGCTGGTGGCCAACCCGGGTCTCACCACCTCGGTACGCGACGAGGGAAACCCGGCCGGCATCACCTACGTCCACCCGCGTAGCCGGGACGTGGTGCTCGGCGGCACCGTCGAGCCGTACCGGACGGAGACCGGGCCGGACGACGAGGCCGGTGCGGCGATCCTGGCCCGGTGCGTCGCGTTGGTCCCGGAACTGGCCGGTGCGCCGGTGCTCGGGCAGCTCGCCGGGCTGCGGCCCGGCCGGCACGGCGGAGCGCGGGTGGCCGAGGACGTGTCCGGGCTGGCCGGTCCGGCCCGGCTGATCCACAACTACGGGCACGGCGGTGCCGGCGTCACCCTCGGCTGGGGCTGCGCCGACGAGGTGGTGACGCTGGCCGGCGGCTAGCGACCCGTCCGGCGGGACGGACGCCGGTCAGCGGTACCTGGGGAGATCGTCGCGGGTCGGCGGAGCACCGGGAAACCTTCGCGGGGCAGTGGTGGACGAGGGGATCGTCGCGGGTCGGCGGCGCGCTAGGAGATCGTCGCGGAGACTCCGCCCGGGGCGGTGGTCCGGGCCATCAGCTCGTGCAGCGGCTCGGGCCGGCCCAGGTGGTAGCCCTGGCCCCGGTCGACCCCGAGTCCGCGCAGCACCGGAACCAGTTCGGGCCGGTCGATGTGCTCGGCGACGGTCCGCATCCCGAGCCCGTGTGCGGCCCGAACCACGGCGTCGATCAGGATCGGGTCGGAGCCCCCGTGGTCGGCCTGCCGGACGAACTCACCCGCGATCTTGACGGCGCTGAACGGCAGGTGCTTGAGGTAGACGAAGGAGCCGTAGCCGGCACCGAAGTCGTCCAGGCTGAACCGGCAGCCGGCCGAGGTGAGCGTGGAGGCGAGCCGCCGGGCGGCGGCCAGGTTGGCGATCGCGGTGGTCTCGGTGATCTCCAGGCCGAGCTGGGTGGCCGGTACGGCGGCGGCGGCCAGCGTACCCACCACCCAGTCACCGAAGCTGGGATCCTCCAACGAGCGGCTGGAGATGTTCACGTCCAGCCGAAGCTCCACCCCGGCCGCCCGAGCCGAGGCGAGCGCACCGGTGGCGGTCTCCACCACCCACCGGTCCAACTCGTAGATCATGTCGCCGCGTTCCAGCGCCGGCAGGAAGTCCCCGGGGCCGATCTTCCGGTGCTGGTCGTCGCGTACCCGCAACAGCAGTTCGTAGCTGCGTACCCGGGCGTCGGCGAGGTCGATGATCGGCTGCGCGTCGAGCTGCAACTGGCCGTTGTCCAACGCCCGGCGTACCCGGGAGACCAGGTCGACCCGCTGGGCCGCCAGGCGTTGCTGCTCGGGCGCGAAGAGTCGGGCACGGTTACGGCCCTCGCCCTTGGCCTGGTACAGCGCGAGATCGGCGTGCGCGAGCAGCAGGGTGTCGTCGTCGGCGGGATCCAGCGGCGCGGCGCCGATGCTCAACGTCACCCGCAACGGCTCGCCACGTACCGCGAACGGGGTGTGCGCGACCGTGTCGCAGAGGCCGGCGCCGATCGCCAGCGCCCGGTCGGCCTGACAGGACGGCAGCAGTACGGCGAACTCGTCCCCGCCCAGCCGACCGAGCACCGCCCCGGCGGGCAGGTGGTTGGTCAACAGCCGGGCCAGCAGCCGGAGGACCTCGTCGCCGACGGCGTGCCCGCGCAGGTCGTTGATGTCCTTGAAGTTGTCGATGTCGATCAGCAGCAGCGCGGTGGTGGCCGGGCCGTCGGCGCCGGTCAGCTCGCTCATCCGGGCGGTCAACGCCCGCCGGTTCGGCAGTCCGGTCAGCGGGTCGTGCTCGGCCAGGTACGCCAGCTCGTCCTGGACCTGCCGGATCTCGGTGATGTCGTGCGCCGTGCCGAGCATCCGCAGCGGCTTGCCGGACTCGTCGGTGAAGACCTCGCCGTAGCACTCCAGTACGCGCATCTGCCGGCTGTCCGCCTGGTACATCCGGTGCGTGTAGGTGAACGAGTTGGCCTCCCGGATCGCCCGCTCCAGGGTCGCCTCGATCATGCCGAGGTCGTCCGGGTGGATCAACGTCCGGTAGGTCGGGTAGTCCAGCGCGGTCTCCGGGGCCAGCCCGATCATCGCCTTCAGGGTGGGCGACCACTCCACCTGGTCGGTGGGGAGGTGCCACTCCCAGGTGCCGACCCGGGCCAACTGTTCGATGTGGGCCAGCCGCCAGGCGTAGTCGTCGGCGCGGCGCCGGTCGGCGCGCTGCTCGGTGACGTCGGTCAGTTCGTAGACCAGCCGGCTGTCCGGCTCCGGACCGGTACGCGACGACGGCAGTCGCCGGCATGTCACCCGCAGGTGCCGGAGCGTGCCGTCCGCCGTCGGGCAGCGCAGTTCGACAGCTGGGCCGTCCGGGACGGCGCTGGCGAACGGCAGGGAGCCGATGTCCGCGCCGATCAACTGGCCGAGTCGCTGCGCCGCCCGGTTGTACCAGGTCACCTCGCCCCGCTCGGAAGCGGTCAGCAGCGCGGTGGAGGTGGTGTCGAGCACCGCAGCGGGCACGCTGGACGGCAGTGCGGGCACAGGGCCTCCCGTGGAGATCGACCGGATCCGGTGGAACGCGGGACGCGCACGGTCGGCCGTAACGGCGCACTGAGTCTACGGAGGCCGGATGCCCACGGCCAACGCCCCTACGCCGACGGCCGTCGATCCTGTCCGGCCGGCGGGCTTACGATCGTCTATCCGGTCGCTTGTCAGCCTCGTCTGTCCGGTTCCCCGGTCAGGCCCAGCCCCGTACTCAGGTCGGCCCGTACTCAGGTCGGCCCGCGGTCAGGTCGGCCCGCGGTCAGGTCGGCCCGCAGTCAGGTCGAGCCGGCGGGGTCGCGTCGGACGATCGCCACCGCCACCCGGCAGAACTCGTCCATGTCCGGGGTGAACCCGTCGGCGATGTCGGGATGCAGCCCGGCCCTGGTCTCGTCGAGCAGCCGGCGACAGACCACCTCGACGGGTTCACCCGCGTAGTCGGCCCAGACCCGTTCGGTGGCCGCGCGCAGCGCGGAGCTGAGCTGTTCCTCCAGCGGGCCGCGCAGATGCCGCCGTGCCGGGTCGAGCCCGGCGGGGTCGAGCGTGACGTGTGGCTCCGACATGACCGCTCCCTTCGTCGCCGATGCCGCTGCCCGCCGGTCCCCGTCAACCCGCCGGATTCCGGTCCGCGTACCCAGCCGAGGGTGGTGGTCAAACCGGGTCCGCTCCGGCGGGTGCGGGTGCGGGTGCGGTACGGGCCGGGGCGGCCGGCTCGCGCGGCTCACACCGGTGGCGGCAGGGAGGTCACCCGGACCAGGTACGACATCTCCTCGGCCGGCTCCTCCCGGTACGAGATCTGCTGGATCTGCCGGTCGTCGACGTAGAGCGCGACGTCGGCGAGTACCCCGAGGTGGGCGAGGCCGATGTCGGCGGCCCGCTTCTTGTCCTGGAGCACGGCGCCGATCCCGCCGATCAGGGTCGCCGCGTCGGAGGTCCGCCGGCCCGGCGGGCAGCGCAGTACCACCTCCAGGGCGACCGGCTCGGCCAACGCGGTCCAGCCGCTGCGCTGTGCCGCGCCGCAGGCGGCCTGGAGCAGCGTACGGACCCGGGCGGCCTGCCGGTGGCCGGCCGCGAAGATCGACAGCGCCTCGGTCTTGACCGGTGGTGGTCCGTTGACCTCGAAGGACAGGGTGAGCGCCCGGGTGTTCTGCATGGCGGCACCTCCTCTTGCGGACGATCCTGCCGAAGGATCGCGGGGACGGGGCGCGTTTCGCCTTTCGGAACCTGCTGCTCGGGACGGTCCGGACCGGGACGCGCCCGCCCGGGCGACGTGAGCTGGTCCGGGAGCGTGTCGGCGTCGACGGCGACCTGCTGGCGCCGGAGGTAGCACCCACGGTAGCGGAGCCGTGGGCCGCCGGGAATACCACTGTGGACCACGGTCGGAGGACCGCCGACCGGGCCGCCCCGCGCCCCGGTCGCCTTGCCGCCCCGCGCCTCCGTCGCCTGTCGGTTCCATCCCCGTCGCCTGTCGGTTCCATCCCCGTCGCCTGGCAGTTCCGTCTCGGTCGCCCGCCGATTCCGTGTCCAAGGCGTCCGGACGGCGTCCGGGAGCCGCCGTCCCGCTGAGCTCCGTCGATGTTTCGGCCGGTCGGCGGCGGGGCAGTGGGGATGTCCGACACCTGCGTCTGGCCAGGCGGTTCGTCTGCGGCCTGAGGCGAGGTGCTTTCGCCGTGTGCCGGGACGGATACCGCCCCGGTCGTCGTGGAGAGGGGAGGGCGGCGTGATGAGCGGTAACCGAATGTGCGACCTGCGGTCGGCGCGACGCCATCGGCGGTCACCGTGTGCGGACGTCGACGTCGGCGGGCCGGCCGGGCGGGCAGCGGGAGGCCGGGATGGCTGAGCCAGGCCGGGGTGGTCCAGGCCGAGGTGGTCCGGTCCGGAGCCGTCGGAACCGGCTGGCGGCGGCGGTGACGACGCTGGTGCTACTGGCCCCGCTCGCCGCCTGCGGTTCCGGCGACGACGGCGGCATCCCCACCGTCAACCTCTACTACACCACGGAGCAGAACATCCAGAAGGTGGTGGACGACTGCAACGCGAAGGCGAGCGGGCGCTACCGGATCGCGTACCGGGTGCTGCCCCGGGCCGCCGACGACCAGCGGGTGCAGTTGGTCCGCCGGCTCGCCGCCGAGGACCCGGGAATGGACGTCCTGGGTCTGGACGTGACCTGGACCCAGGAGTTCGCCAGCGCGGGGTGGGTACTGGAGTGGACCGGCGAGCGCCGGGCCGAGGTCGAACGCGGCACCCTGGCCGGTCCGCTGGAGACCGCCCGGTACGAGGGTCGGCTCTACGCCGCGCCGAAGAACACGAACGTGCAACTGCTCTGGTACCGCTCCGACCTGGTGCCGCAGCCGCCGCAGACCTGGGACGAGATGATCCGGATGGCCCAGGACCTGCGGGGACGCGGCCAGCCGTACCGGGTGATCACCATGGGTGCCCAGTACGAGGGGCTGGTCGTCCTCTACAACACCCTGGTGGCCAGCGCCGGCGGTCGGATCCTGAGCGACGACGGCAGCAAGGCCGTCTTCGACGAGGGCGCGGTCCGGGCCCTGGAGGTGCTGCGGAACTTCGCCACCGCCGGGGTGACCACCTCCTCCTTCTCCAACACCATCGAGGACCAGGCCCGGCTCGACTTCCAGTCCGGAGCGGGCGCCTTCCAGCTCAACTGGCCGTTCGTCTATCCGGCAATGCAGGAGGCCGACCCGGAGCTGGCGAAGAAGGTGAAGTGGGCCCGGTTCCCGGGCGTGGACGCCGGCACCCCGAGCAAGGTGACCATCGGCGGGTTCAACCTGGCGGTCAGCCGCTATTCCAAGCATCCGGAGGAGTCCTTCGCCGCCGCCTCCTGCCTTCGCGACGCCGAGCACCAGAAGTTCTCCGCGATCAACGACGGGGTGCCGCCGACCATCGAGAGCGTCTACGCCGAGCCGGAGATGGCCGAGGCGTACCCGATGCGGGACACCATCCTCGAGGAGCTGAAGGATCCGGCGACCCGGCCGCGCAGCCCGGCGTACCAGAACATCTCGACCGTGCTGTCGGCGACGCTGTCACCGCCGTCGGCGATCGACCCGGAGAAGACCGCGGACCGGATGCGTGAGGCGACCCAGGACGCGCTCGACTCGAAGGGGGTGCTGCCATGAGAACCGAGACGGAGACCGAGACCGGGACCGCTGCGGAGCGGTCCGGCAGGACCGGCGCGGTGCCGGCGCCCCGGCGCGGCCGGACCGGCCGCGCCGGCCGGGCGCCGCTGAGCGAGGGGAAGCGGGCCGAGCGCCGACTGGGTTGGCTGCTCTGCGCCCCGGCCGCACTGGTGATGGTGGCGGTGACCGCCTATCCGATCCTGTACTCGGTCTGGCTGTCGTTGCAGCGGTTCGACCTCAAGTTCCCGGACGAGCGGGAGTTCGTCGGCCTGGCCAACTACGTCACCGTGCTGACCAACGACTACTGGTGGACGGCGTTCGGGGTGACGATGCTGATCACCGTCGTGACGGTCGCCGTCGAGTTGGTGCTGGGCATGGGACTGGCCGTCGTGATGCACCGGACCATCGTCGGGCGCGGGCTGGTCCGCACCTCGGCGCTGATCCCGTACGGCATCGTCACCGTCGTCGCCGCCTTCTCCTGGCGGTACGCCTGGACGCCCGGCACCGGTTACCTCGCCACACTCTTCGGCGAGGGGGCGCCGTTGACGGAACGGGCCAGCGCGCTGGCGATCATCATGTTGGCGGAGATCTGGAAGACCACCCCGTTCATGGCGTTGCTGCTGATGGCGGGCCTGGCCCTGGTGCCGGAGGACCTGCTCAAGGCGGCCTCGATGGACGGCGCCACCGCCTGGCAGCGGTTCACCAGAGTCATGTTGCCGGTGATGAAGCCGGCGATCCTGGTGGCGCTGCTGTTCCGCACCCTGGACGCGTTCCGGGTCTTCGACAACATCTTCGTGCTGACCGCCGGGGCGAACGAGACGTCGTCGGTGTCGATGCTCGCCTACAACAACCTGATGCGCGGGCTCAACCTCGGGATCGGCTCGACCATGTCGGTGCTGATCTTCCTGACCGTGGCGGTCATCGCGTTCGTCTTCGTGAAGCTGTTCGGCACGGCTGCCCCGGGCAGCACCGACGAGGGAGGCCGCAGGTGAGCGCGAGGAGTGCAGCGGAGCGGAGCCCCGCAGTCGCGAACGGAAGGAGGCTCTGGTGAGCGCGAGGAGTGCAGCGGAGCGGAGCCCCGCAGTCGCGAACGGAAGGAGACTCTGATGGCTGCCGCCGACACCACTGCCGCCGCGAAGTGGCGGTGGGGACTGCTGGACGTCGTGGTGGTGGTCTTCGCGCTGGTCCCGGTGCTCTGGATCGCCTCGCTGTCGTTCAAGACCACCGCCACGCTGACCGACGGGAACTTCATCCCCCGGGAGTGGACCCTGGAGAACTATCGGACGATCTTCTCCACCAGCCAGTTCGTCCGGGCGCTGGGCAACTCGATCGGGATCGCCCTGATCGCCACCGTGGTCGCGGTGGTGCTCGGCACCATGGCCGCGTACGCGGTGGCCCGGCTGGACTTCCCGGGCAAGAAGGCGCTGGTCGGGGTCTCCCTGCTGATCGCGATGTTCCCGCAGGTCTCGCTGGTCTCGCCGCTGTTCGAGATCGAGCGGTCGCTCGGGCTCTTCGACACCTGGCCGGGGCTGATCCTGCCGTACATCACCTTCGCGCTGCCGCTGGCCATCTATACCCTGTCGGCGTTCTTCAAGCAGATCCCGTGGGACCTGGAGAAGGCCGCCAAGATGGACGGGGCAACCTCGGGGCAGGCGTTCCGCCGGGTGATCGCCCCGCTGGCCGCGCCGGGAGTCTTCACCACCGCGATCCTGGTCTTCATCTTCTGCTGGAACGACTTCCTCTTCGCGATCTCGCTGACCTCCACCGAGCGGTCCCGCACGGTACCGGTGGCGCTGTCGTTCTTCACCGGGGAGTCGCAGTTCGAGGACCCGACCGGGGCGATCTGCGCCGCCGCCGTGGTGATCACGATTCCGATCATTCTGTTCGTGCTGTTCTTCCAGCGTCGCATCGTGTCGGGCCTGACGTCCGGCGCCGTCAAGGGGTGAGGTCGCAGTGGCTGACATCGTGCTGGACAAGGTGAGCAAGAGCTTCCCGGACGGGACGGTCGCGGTCCGGGACGTCGACCTGGAGATCGCCGACGGCGAGTTCGTCATCCTGGTCGGCCCGTCGGGCTGCGGGAAGTCGACCACACTCAACATGATCGCCGGGCTGGAGGACATCAGCTCCGGCGAACTGCGGATCGCGGGGGAGCGGGTCAACGACAAGGCACCCCGGGACCGGGACATCGCGATGGTGTTCCAGTCGTACGCCCTGTATCCGAACATGACGGTCCGGGAGAACATGGCGTTCCCGCTCCGACTCGCCAAGCTGGACAAGGCGACCATCGAGCAGAAGGTGACCGAGGCGGCAAAGGTACTGGAGTTGACGGCACTGCTGGACCGCAAGCCGGCGAACCTCTCCGGCGGGCAGCGCCAGCGGGTGGCGATGGGCCGGGCGATCGTCCGCAGCCCGAAGGCGTTCCTGATGGACGAGCCGCTCTCCAACCTCGACGCCAAGCTGCGGGTGCAGATGCGTACGGTGGTGTCCCGGTTGCAGAAGCAGCTCGGTACCACCACGGTCTACGTCACGCACGACCAGACCGAGGCGATGACCCTCGGCGACCGCGTGGTGATCATGCGGGGCGGCGCGGTGCAGCAGGTCGGCCCGCCCCAGGAGCTGTACGACCACCCGGCGAACCTCTTCGTCGCCGGGTTCATCGGCTCGCCGTCGATGAACTTCCTGCATGCGGCCGTCGAGGAGGAGACGCTGCGGACGGCGATCGGGGACGTACCCCTCGGGGACCGGATCCGCCGCGAGCTGGCGGCCGAGGACGCGCCCCGGGAACTGATCCTCGGCATCCGGCCGGAGCATTTCGAGGACGCCGGGCTGGTCGACGAACAGACCCGGGGTCGGGGGATGGAGTTCGAGGCGCCGGTCGAGATCGTCGAGTCGATGGGTTCCGACAAGTACGTCTATCTCACCGTCGAGGGCGAGCGGGCCAGTGCGGCGGAGTTGGAGGAACTCGCCGCCGACGTGGGTACGGACGACCTGGGCGGCGCGGGGGCGAACCTGGTGACCCGGTTGTCGGCGGAGTCCACGGTCACGGAGGGGGAGAACCGGCGGATCTGGTTCAACCTGGAGAAGATCCACCTCTTCGACCCCGCGAACGGCCGCAACCTGACCCTGCACGAGGGCCGGGCCGCCGGGGCGCTCGCCTCCTGATTCCCTCCCCGTCCGCCGGGACGTCCGCCGCCCGTGTGGCGGGGACGCCCCGGCGGGCCGGGGGCGGCGTGGCGGCCGGGACCGGCGCGGCCGGCGGACGGTCGAATGGCGATCGGCGCCGCCGGCGGAGGACCGAACGGCGATGGGCGCGGCCGGCGGAAGACCCGATGGCGACCGAACTTCCCGTAAGTAGCCGGCCGGACACGTAGCGTGGTTCCGTGGGTACGGAGCATGGGCCGCCCGCTGCGGCCGGGACCGCCGCGTGACCATCGCGGCGGTGGCGCTGGCGCTCGGCTCCGCCGTCTGTTTCGCCTTCGGGGCCGCCCTCCAGCAGCGCGCCGCGCGCCGGGAGCCGCAGCACGGCACCGCCGACCCGCGACTGCTGATCCGGCTGCTGCGTCGGAAGAGTTGGCTGCTCGCCAAGATCCCCGACCTGACCGGTACCGTCCTGCAGGCGGTCGCCCTCCGGTTCGGGCCGCTGACCCTGATCCAGCCCCTGCTGATCAGTGGCATGTTCCTGGCGATACCGCTGGAGGCGGCCCTCGACCACCGGCGACCGCACCCACGCGACGTCACCGCGGTGGCCGCCTGCGTGTTCGGGCTGGCCGCCTTCCTGTTCGCCGCCCGGCCGCGCGCGGGCGTGACCCAGCCGTCCCTGATGGGTTGGCTCGGCATCGTACTGATCGGCGGCGCCCTGGTCGGCGTCTGTCTGTTCCTCGCCCACCGCGCGACGGGCGCCGCCCGGGGCACCCTGCTCGGGATCGCCAGCGGCCTGCTCTACGCCGGTACGGCGTCGCTGCTGAAGACCGTCGCCGACCGGGTCACCGCCGATCCGCTCGCCACCCTGACCGACTGGCACCTGTACGCGCTGGCGCTGGTCGGGTTCGCCTCGGTGGCGCTGAACCAGAACGCGTTCCAGAACGGTCCGCTGGCCGCACCGCTCACCTCGATCACCCTGGTCGACCCGGTCGCCAGCATCGTGATCGGGGTGACCGCGTTCCACGAGACGCTGTCGTTCGGCGGACTCCGGCTGCTGATCGAGGTGCCCGCCGTGCTGGCCATGGGATTCGGGATCTGGCTGGCCAGCACCCGCTCGACCGGCCGGGAGGGCTTCGAGGGCGGCTGACCTCCCCGACGTGGATGCGGCCTGCCACCGCCGCACCGGCGGTGGCTCCGCTCCCGGTGACCGGCTCGGCATCTGGCGCCGTGCAGGTCGTCCCGTCCGGCGTCGAGCCGACGTCGCACCGGGCGCCGTCGCACTGGGCGCCAGCTCAGGTTTCGGTGGCAGTTGGCGCCAGCTCAACTTTCGGCAGCGCCGAGCGCCGGCCCAGGTTTCGGTGGCAGTTGGCGCCGGCTCAGCTTTCGGCAGCGCCGGCCGCCAGCTCAGGTTTCGATGGCGCCAGGCGCCAGCTCAGGTTTCGGTGGCGCCGCTGTGGGTGGCTCGGCCTTCGGTGGCGGCCCGGTCCGGCTGGGGATCACGCCACATGGGCTGGAGGGCCGGGCCGCCGTCCGGCAACTGGATCGGCTCGCCATGGGCCCGGAAGCCGTACCGCTCGTAGAGGGCACGGTTGCGTGGTGAACTCGCCTCCAGGTAGGTGCCGACTCCTTCCGCGTCCGCCCGGACCAACTGGTGGTGCAGCATGGCGCCGCCGAGGCCCCGGCCGCGCAAGCCCGGCAGCACGGCCATCTGCTGGAGGTACCAGTGCGGCTGCCGATCCGGATGGCGAGCCGCGATCAGCTCGCTGACCAGTACCATCCGGGGGGCGTACCGGCCGTACGCCCGCTCCAGGAAGGCGGCCTGCCGCTCGTCCGGCCCGAGGTCCGTCGTGGCGGACCGCGTCGGCGCTGCGGTGGCCGGTTGCGTCGAACCGGCCGTGTCGGACTGCGTCGGCTCTGCGGTCGTCGACTGTGTCGGGTGGCCGGTGGCGGGTCGCGTCGGATCTGCGGCGGTGGCGGGCTCGGCCGGGCCGGCGGGTCGGAACTCCCACACCGACAGGCCGCCGAGCTGCGAGGAGCCGTCCCGCACCACGAGGATCTCGCCGATCTCCAGTGCGCCGGAAACCCAGCCGGCGGCGAACTCGACCCACGCCTCCGTGCACGCCTGGCGGGCGCTCTCGTCCGGCACCACCCAGCAGAAGACCGCCTCGTCCATCCCCGCCCGGCCCACCGTCGCGGCGATCGCCCGGGCGTCGGCCAGCCCGGCCCGGCGTACCGTCATGGTCTCGGTCATCGTCACCTCGTCAGCTCGCGTTCCGTCCGCTCTTGCGGTCCGCAGTCACGAGAGTACAGTGTACGCGACCTTGCGTACTCTGTAGCGGAGGCGCGGCGGCCGGAGGCGGGGGAGCGGATGGAACGGGACGAGGGCGGGGGCGGAGCCCCGGGCACCACCAACGGGCTGAGTCTGGACCAGATCGTGCGGGTGGCGGTCGGCCTCGCCGACGCGCACGGTCTGGCGACGCTCTCGATGCGCCGGCTCGCGAGCGCCCTGGACGCCGGGGCGATGTCGCTCTACCGGTACGTGCCGGGCAGGGCCGAGCTGGTCGACCTGATGGTGGAGACCGTCTTCGGCGAGATCGAGTATCCGGAGCCGGGCCCGGCCGGCTGGCGCGCCAGGATCGAACTGACCGCCCGCCGGGAGTGGGCGATGTACCAGCGGCATCCGTGGGTGCTGCCGATCGTCGCGGGCACCCGTCGGCCGCCGCTCGGGCCGAACGTGCTGGCCAGCGTGGAGTGGGTGTTGGACGCGGTCGACGGTTTCGGACTCGACCCGGCGACGATGCTCCAGATCTATCTCATGGTCAGCGACTACGTGCAGGGCGCCGCCCGGTACGCCGGCATCGAGGCCGAGGCGGAGCGGCGTACCGGGTTGAGCAGCGAGCAGTGGTGGGTGGCCGAGACGTCGACGTTGACGAGACTGTTCGGCACCGGCCGGTTTCCGGTGCTCTCCCGGCTGATCCAGCAGGCCGGCGACGATCCGGCCACCGGGCGGCAGGACTTCGAGTTCGGCCTGCGCCGGGTGCTCGACGGACTCGCCGTCTTCCTGGCCGGACAGTCCGCCCCGGCCGTCTCCGGCGACGGCACGGTCAACGGGTCGGCAGGCCTACTCGGAGAGCGATATGCCGACGAGACAACCAAGTTTCAAAAAGTAACCAAATCGGCGAGTCGGCGGCCCCCGGCGGCCACCTCGGCGGCACTGGAACTGCTCGGTCGGCGCTGGACCCTCGACCTGCTGCACGTACTCAGCCACGGCGAGGCGCGGTTCCGCGATCTCCTCGACGCGCTGCCCAGCGTCTCCCGTCGGGTACTCACCGAACGACTGCGGGAACTCTCCGACGAGCGGCTGCTGTACCGCCGGGTGGACCCCGGCCCACCCACCCGGATCAGTTACGGCCTCACTCCCCGGGGCGCCGGGCTGCGCGGCATGCTGACCCAGTTGGACGCCTGGGCCGGGTCCGGCCACCAGACCGACGCTCGCTGACCTGGCCGCCGAGCTGGCGACCCGGTCAGGCGGGCACTTCCACCCGTACCGTCGTCCCGGTCCCGGCCGGGCCGTCCGCTCCAGCGCCGATCTCGCCGTCCAACCCGGGGCCGACGGTGAGCACCCCGGACACCTGTGCCACCCGGGCCCGCATCGCGGTCAGGCCGTAGCCGCCGGACGCCGGCTCGGCAGCGGCGGGCGCGGCCAGGCCACGACCGTCGTCGGTCACGGTCAGCACCACCCGGTCCGGCCGGAAGTCCAGCCGCACCGACGCGGTCCGCGCCTCGGCGTGCTTGCGTACGTTGGTCAACGACTCCTGGGCGGCGCGCAGCAGCATCACCTCGGTCGGTGTCGGCAGCGGAACCGGATCGCCCACGCATCGGAAGTCGGTGGCGATGCCGGCGTCGGCGGTGAACCGGGCGACCAGCCGGGTGAGCGCGTCGGTCAGGGAAGAGCCGGTCAGCGCCGCCGGGGTCAGGGCCGCGATCAACTCGCGGGTGTCGGTGAGGTTCTCCCGGGCGGTACGCGCGGCAAGTGCCAGGTGCCGGTGCGCCCGTTCCGGATCGCCGTCGACGTCGGCGTCGGCTGCCTGCAACAGCAGCACCACACTGGTCAGGCCCTGTGCGATCGTGTCGTGGATCTCGCCGGCCAGCCGTTGCCGTTCGGCCAGGACGCCGGCCTCGTGCGACAGCCGGGCCACCTCCGCCTGGGACCGGGCGAGTTCGTCGATCAGTCGTGCCCGCTCCTGGCTCTGCGCGACGACCCGCCGGCTCCAGGTGCCCAGGACCGCGGTGAGCAGGACGGCGAGCACCGCGACCGGCAACGGTCCCGACGCCACCTCGCCGGGTTCGACATCCCGGCCCAGCAGCACCAGGAGGTGTACGGAGTTGAACGCGACCACCGCGACCGTCGCCGGTACCGCAGTGGCAACCATGTACGCCTGCGGCCCGAGCGCGAACAGGACGAAGGACGCCGATCCGTCGAGCAGTACGGCCGGTACGTAGAGCGCCAGTGCGCCGGCGAGGTAGGCGTACCCGCGCCAGTCTTCGAGTTCGTCGCGCATCAGCCGGCGGCCGAAACTGACGTACCAGGCGGTCAGTGCGGCCAGTGGAAGCAGGACCGCGAACCGCTGCGGCACCGGCTCGGAGCCGTCGACCGCCAGGAAGCCGGCGACGCCGAGCGTGACCAGCCCGAAGTAGACGTCCCAGAACCGGTAGCGGGCCGCCCAACTTCCCGGATCGGGCCGCCTGCCCTCGGCACGTTCCGGCCCGACGGCCGACTCCGGCGCCACAGCCGACTGCGGCGCGGCGTCGACGGTCGGGTCCGGCGCATGGGTCGGGTTCGGCGCGGCGGTCGGTGCCGGGACTGTCGTGGGTGCCGCGACAGCGCCGGTCGACCGGGGTGACGAGAGGTGGTCGGACATCGCGGCGGACCTCCAACGCGTCGGGCGCGGGGACGGTGCACCCGACGCGGGGCGGAACCCTTGCCGCACGCCGGTCCGCCCATGCTCCCACGCCCGTCCGCGCGATCGTGCCAGGCGCAGGGTGGCCGCTGAAA
>NZ_BONW01000015.1 GCF_016862915.1 Plantactinospora endophytica
GGCCAGGAGGCGAGGGGCGGTGGGCCCGAGGTGCGGACCGGCGGCCCGGGCGGGGGCTCTCAACCCGCCCGGACCACCGGCTGGCGAAATGCCTACCCGGGATGGCGGGAAGTATGCGCCACGGATGCGTTCTGCCCCGGCTCCGCCGGAATCGGCGCGCCCGGCACCGGCGTCCCGGCAGCCGGTTCGGCCACACCCGTTGCGGCCGAGGTCGTCCCGGCCGGGGGCGAGCCGGGCAGTGGCGCCCGGGCCGGGGTCGGCAGCAGCCAGCCCAGCACCTCGGTCAGCACCGTCAACCCGTCCCGGCTCAGCACCGACTCGGGATGGAACTGCACCCCGGCGTACGTCGGCCCGCGCAGCGCGTGCACCGCCCCGTCGGCCGGGTCCCGGGCCAGCCGCACCGGCCCGTACGCGGTGTCCCGCTCGTCGGCGTCGGCCAGCGCCGTGTAGCTGGAGTAGAAGCCGACCCGCGCCTGGCTGCCGAAGAGCGTGACGTCGCGGCACAGTCCCTGGTAGGGCGCGGTGCGCCGGTGCAGGGTCAGGCCGAGCCGGGCGGCCAGCACCTGGTGGCCCAGGCACACACCGAAGGTCGGTGCCCCGGCGTCGAGCAGCCGGCCGAGCAGGCCACGCAGGGCGACCATCTTCGGGTCGGTCGGGTGTCCCGGGTCGCCCGGCCCGGGGCCCAGCACCGTCAGGTCGGCGCCGGCCGGGTCGAACCTGCCCGCCTCGGCAACCTCACTCCAGGGGCGTACCGCCACGGTCAGGCCGAGCGACCGCAGTTGGTGCGCGAGCATGCCGGTGAAGGTGTCCTCGGCGTCGACCACCAGCACCCGCCGGCCGGTGAACTCGGGCCGGACCGTGGCACCCGGCGTCCGCTGCTCCAACCAGAACGGTGCCAGCCCGACGTTGCGGGCGGCCAGCGCGGCCCGTACCGCCGGGTCGTCGGCGAGCCGGACCTCCGCCGCCGGGGCAACCCCGCCGACCCGGCCGGACGTGTCGCTGCCCGGGGTGACGGGGCCGGACGTGTCGTCGACCGGTACCAGTGGTGGTTCGTCCGGGGTGACGGTGCCCGGACCGGGCTCCGCCGAGCCGGTCGGCTCCGGCCGGAGGCCGAGCGCGGTCAGCACCCCGGCCGCCTTGGCGTGCGTCTCGGCCACCTCACCGGCGGCGGTGGAGTGCCGGACCAGGGTCGCGCCGACCGGTACCCGGAGTTCCCCGGCCGGCGAGATCTCGGCGGTACGGATCAGGATCGGCGCATCCAGCGTCTGCCGCCCCGCCTCGTCGACCCCGAGCAGCGCCAGTACGCCCGCGTAGTAGCCCCGGCCGCGCCGCTCGTGCCGGGCGATCACCCGACAGGCGTTCTCCATCGGGCTGCCGGTGACGGTCGGCGCGAACATCGTCTCCCGGAGCACCTCCCGGACGTCGAGCGAACCCCGCCCGGCCAGCAGGTACTCGGTGTGGGTCAGGTGCGCCATCTCCTTCAGGTACGGGCCGATCACCTGCCCGCCGTGTTCGGCCACCGTCGCCATCATCTTGAGCTCCTCGTCGAGCACCATGTACAGCTCGTCGATCTCCTTGGGGTCGGCGAGGAAGCGGAGCAGGGCCTCCCGGTCCGGGGTACGGCCGGGATGGCGCAACGTGCCGCTGATCGGGTTCATCATCACCAGCCCCTCCTCCACGCTGACGTGGCGTTCCGGCGAGGCGCCGACCAGGATGCGGGTCCCGGTGTGGACCAGGAACGTCCAGTACGCGCCGCGCTCGCCGGTGAGCAGCCGACGCAGCGCGGCCAGCGCCGCCGGCAGTGCCGGACCGGCCAGGGTGCCCAGGTAGGAGCGGTGGATCACGAAGTTCGCGCCCTCGCCCCGGCCGATCTCGTCGGCGAGTACCCGGCCGACGATCTCCGCGTACTCGGGGTCGGGGATGTCGAAGCCGGCGTCCAGGACCGGTACCGGCACCTCGGGCAGGGCGGCCAGCGCCTCCGCCAGCGGCACCCGGTCGGGTTCGCCGAGGACCAGGCACTCCAGCGGGGCGCCGTCGTCGACGCAGGCGAAGCCCCGCTCGGCGATCTGCCGGTACGGCACCACGGCCAGGGTGCGCGGCCCGACCGGCCCGGCGGCCAGCGGGATGGCGGCGAGGTCGGCGACGGTCTGTGGCACACCGGTGAAGACTTCGAGGTTGGCGGCGCCGTCCCGGCGCAGCAGGGCGAACGGGCCGGGATCGGCACCGGTCGCGATGGTGCGGAGCAGGTGGTCGAGCAGGGTCATCGGAGTCGTCCCTCACAGCCGGGGGCCGTCCCGAAACGGTGGCCGGAAGGCGGGGGAGGAACGCTGACGGCCGCCGCGTGGGGCGGCCGCGTGGAAGAGCTACGCGCGGAGGTCGGCCGCCGGGATGGCGGGCCACCAGGAGTTGAGTCGCGCGAGCACGGAATGAGTCTAGGGCAACGGAGCCGAGCCCGGTGCCCCTTCGGGGTACCTGCCCACCAGGTGGTCACCCCGGGGCGAAGGGCCGTCCTTCCGGCCGGTACCGCGCCACTTGCCCTGGTCGGCGCCGGGGAACGGGTACGGTTTTCGTCGATGAGGATTCTCGCTCTCGACCTGGGTACGTCGTCGGTGCGCGGTCTGGTGCTGGACGCCGCCGCCCGGCCGCTGCCCGGTGCGCTGGCCCGTCGGCCGGCGCAGGTCACGATCGGGGGCGACGGCCGGGCCAGCCTGGACGGGCCGGCCTACCTCGATGCCCTCGTCGACTGCCTCGACGAGCTGTCGGCGGCGGAGCACCTCGACGGCGTCGAACTCGTCGTCGCCTCGGCACAGTGGCACTCGGTGGTGCCGCTGGACGGCGCCGGTGACCCGCTCGGCCCGGTGCTGACCTGGTTGGACACCCGCCCGATCGCGCCGCCTGGGGTGACCGGGCCGGTGGATGCGGACGACTACCACCGGCGTACCGGCACCTGGTGGCACCGGTTCTACTGGTCGGTGCGGCTGCCGTGGCTGCGGGAGCGGGCCGGTGGCGGCCGGATCCGCTTCGTCGGCCTGGTCGAGTACGTCTTCGGCACCCTGCTCGACGAGGCGGTCATGTCGATCTCCCAGGCCTCCGGCACCGGCCTGCTCGACCTGCGCCTCCTGGACTGGGACCGGGAGGCGTGCGAGCTGGCCGGGGTACGTCCGGGTGAACTTCCGACGCTGGCCCCACGGGACTGGCACGGCCGGCTCCGGGCCGAGTACGCGCGGCGCTGGCCGGCGCTCCGGTCCGCCCGCTGGGCACCGCCCAGCGGCGACGGCGCCGCCTCCAACGTGGGCTCCGGCTGCTACGACAGCCGGCGGGCGGCGGTCACCGTCGGTACCTCGGCGGCGGTCCGGCTGGTCCAGCGGGCCCCGGCCGGTGCCGAACTGCCACCGTTGCCGGAGCAGCTCTGGCGCTACCGGGTCGATCACGAGCACGTGGTGACCGGCACCGCCTTCTCCGGCGGCGGCAACCTCTACGCCTGGGTACGCCGCGAGATGAAGCTGCCGGACGGGCCGGAACTCGACCGGGCGCTGGCCCGGGTCGCCCCCGGTGACGGGGTGCCGGCCGATCCCCGGCTGGGCGGCGACCGTCCACCCGGGCTCGCCCGGGCCGGCTCCGGGGCCCTGGCCGGGCTGGGCTTCAGCAGCACGGCGGTGGACATCCTGGCCGGACTGATGGACGCGCTCTGCCGCGAGGTCGCCTTCGGTGTCGCGGCGATCGAGTCCACCCTGGACAAGTCGGTGCAGGTGGTCCTCGGTGGCGGGGCGGTCGCCGCGTCCGAGTGGTGGCGGCGGTGCTTCGCGGTCGCGCTGGCGCCGCGCGAGGTCCGCCACGTCCGGAATCCGGAAATCGGTGCGGTCGGCGCGGCTCTGCTGGCGATCGGTCGGCTCGACGGGGCGTCCGGACTCGAACGCATCGTCCGGACGGATGAGGACGAGTCGGCGACAGCGACAAGATCTGATCGCCCGCAGTATCCTTCGTGAGCTGTTGAGCCCCCCTGATCATTGACAGCAGGTCCGGGCCTGAATTGAAATAGCTCCGCTCCTTGGCGCGCCCCGCATCGAGGACGGTAGGAGGCATGGTGGCTGTCGCCCCGGACCCGTCACATGGCGCCGTCTCGCGTCACCGCCGGCGCCGTCTCGACGTCCGAGTGGTGCCACATCGCCGCAGGTCGCCGTTCCGGTTGCAGGACTGGCGGATGCGTACCAAGCTGGGCGCGGTCCTGGTGGTCCCGTCGGTCGCGTTCCTGGTGCTCGCCGGGGCGCAGACCGGTGCGCTGGTGGGCCAGGCCGACCTGCTCGACGAGTTCGCCGACCAGGTGACGGTGGGCCGCGAGATCACCGCGCTGGTGCACGAGTTGCAGCGGGAGCGGGACCAGACCGCCGGTGAGCTGGCGGCGCTCGGTGCCGGGGCGGCGTCGCCGGTCGAGCCGGGCCGCCCGTTGCCGGCGCTCGAACGGGTCTATCCGGTCGCCGACCGCGCGATCGGCCGCTTCCGGGAGGCCGCGTCGCCGCTGGCCACGGGGGAGGCATCGTGGCGGATCTCCTACGACCGGGTCGACGACGCCCTCGAACGGCTGCCGGAGGTCCGGGCCTCGGTGCCGGCGGCCGGCCAGAACCCCGACCCGGTGCTCGCCGAGTACGACCGGGCGATCGAGGTGCTGCTGGTGCTGCTCGCCGAGCCGTCGCCGGGCGCGGACCACGCCGACCTGACCGACGCGGTGCTGCGGTACGTCGAGTTCGCGCAGGTCAAGGAGATCAACTCGCGGATCAGGGGGCAGCTCTACGCCGCCGCCCGGGCCGGCCGCTACGACCAGACCGACCTGGTCAAGCTGGCCGACCTGCGGTCACAGCAGCTCACCGGGCTGGCCGGCTTCCGGCTCGCCGCCACCGACCAGCAGATCGAGCGGTACGACAACGCCTCGACCGATCCGAACTTCGTGGCGGCGGTACGGCTGGAGGAGACCACCTTCTCCGCCGGTGGCCGTACCGCGGCCGTACTCGAACCAAGTCGCTGGTGGACCATCAGTCAGCAGCGCGCGGACCTGCTCCGGCAGGTCGAGGCGGGCGCGGTCGACGACGCGGTGACGCTGGCGGACTCCCGCAGTGGTGAGCAACTGCGGCGCACCCTGCTCACCGCCGGTGGCGTACTGGCCGTACTGCTGGCCGCGATCCTCACCTCGATCGCCATCGGCCGGTCGGTGGCCCGGTCGCTGCGGATGCTGCGGGGCCAGGCGTTGCGGGTGGCCCAGGTCGAGCTGCCGGAGACGCTGGAACGGCTGCGTACGGTGGACCCGGTCGCCGCCGAGTTCGAGGTGCCGCCGGCCGACGTCCGGTCGATGGACGAGATCGGCGAGGTGGCCGAGGCGTTCGTGGCGGTGCACCGCAGCGCGGTGACGGTGGCGCTGGAGCAGGCGGTGATGCGTCGCCACGTCAACGCCATGTTCGTCAACCTCGCCCGGCGCAGCCAGGTACTCGTCGAGCGGCAGTTGGAGCTGCTGGACGATCTGGAACAGGACGAGAGCGATCCGGACCAGCTCGACAACCTGTTCAAGCTGGACCATCTCGCCGCCCGTATGCGACGCAACGACGACAGCCTGCTGGTACTCGCCGGCAGCGAGGCGACCCGGCGGTGGAACCGTCCGGTGCTGCTCTCCACGGTGATGCTCGCGGCGGTCGCCGAGATCGAGCAGTACCAGCGGATCCGGCACGACGTCGCCGACGGGTTGTACGTCGTCGGGCACGCCGTCGCCGACCTCGTGCACCTGCTCGCCGAGCTGCTGGAGAACGCGTCGTCGTTCTCCCGGCCGGACACGGTGGTGATGGTCGAGGCGTCCGGTCAACCGGACGGCGGTGTCCTGGTGGAGATCGTCGACCAGGGCCTGGGCATGAGCCCGAGCGCCCTGGAGCGGGCCAACGAGGTGCTCGCGGTCCCGCCGGACGCGGACGTCGCCGCGTCGGAGCGGATGGGTCTGTTCGTGGTCAGCCACCTGGCCGCCCGACAGGGCGTTCGGGTGGGGTTGCGGAGCACCGGGCAGGGTGGCCTGGTGGCGGCCGTACGGCTGCCGGTGAACCTGCTGGCTCCCGCCCCGGCGCCGGACCCGGCGAGTGGTCCGGGGCGGCGCATGCTCGAGGTCGTCGCGGGTGCCGTGGCCGGTCCGAACGGCGTTCACGCACCGGCCGGCCCGGCGGTCACGGCCGGCTCCGACGGTGGCCCGCAGCGACGCACGGCGCGCCGGGAGATGCCGACCCGGGCCGAGGACGTGCTCGGGCTGGCCTCGGGTGCCGGTGCCGGGCCGCCGAGCACCTGGTGGTCCCGGCAGGGCAAGGGGAGCGCGGCGACACCCCCGGCCGTGGAGGGCGCGCCGGCCGGGGCAGCAGTCGCCGGGAAGGCCCCGACCGGGGCGCTGGCCACCGGGAACGCCCCGCCCGCCGTGCCGGTGACCGGTGGCGTCAACGCCAACGGGCTGCCGATCCGGGTGCCGATGGCGCAGCTCCGGACGAAATCCGAGCCGGCCCGGCCCAGGGTGCCGGTCCAGCGTGAGGCGCCGGATCCGGAGCAGGTGGGCGGGATGCTGTCCCGGTACTACGGTGGTCTCCGGCGGGCGGAGGCCGAGGACACGATGGTGATACCCATGGCGCCGACCGGCGCGCGCACCGAAGAGGAGAAGTATTGAGCACGCTCAGTCAAGAGGCACGGGATCTGAACTGGCTGGTGAGCGGGTTCACGGAACGGGTGCCGGGGGTGGCGCACGCCATCGTCGTCTCCGCGGACGGACTGCTGATCGCGGTATCCGAACACCTGCCCCGGGATCACGCGGACAAGCTCGCCGCAGTCACCTCGGGGCTGTCCAGCATCACCACCGGGGCCGCCGAGATGTTCGACGGCGACATCGTCAAGCAGACGGTGGTCGAGATGGGTCGGGGCTATTTCCTGGTCATGCAGATCCGGGACGGTTCGATCCTGGCGACGCTCGCGGCCAACGACGCCGACATCGGTGTGGTGGGTTACGAGATGGCGAAGCTGGTCAAGGCGGCCGGCGAGATGCTGACTCCGGCACTGCGGGCCGAACTCCAGCAGGCGCTGCCCCGCTGACCGTCCGCGTCCGGTCGACGGGGCGACGGTGTGGCGTCGTCTCATGCCCGCCCGGCCTGGTCCAACCGGCTGAGCTGGGCGTCGAGCTGCCCGGCGAGCCAGCGTTCGTACTCGGTCCGCTCTGGGCTGTGCCAGCCCCGGGTGGCGCCTTCGATGCACATGACGAGATAGAGATAGATCGTGTAGAGGGTGAGTCGGCGGCGGGCCGTCGTCGTCAGTTCGAGTCGGCCGTGCCCGGCGGACGCGTAACCGGCGAGGATCTCCGGTTCGTCGTCCAGTTCGCGGAAGAGTGTCAGCGAGACCAGTTCGGCCAGCGGGTCGCCGAAGAAGGCCCGTTCGCCGTCGATCAGGCCGGTCACCCGGACGGTGCCGGCAGGATCGGCGGCGACGAAGACGTTGCCGTCCCACAGGTCGAAGTGGACCAGGGCGGGGCGGTCCACCTCGTCCAGGACGTCGGCGTGCCGGCGCAGCAGGGCGCCGATCCGATCCGGCGGGGCTGGCAGGGCACTGCCCAGCCGGATGGCGTCGGCGAGGATGTCGTCGACCATCGCGCCGAAGGCGGCCCGCCAGGACGGTTGCCAGCTTCTGCTGCCGCGCAGCGGATAGCCGTACGCGGGGCCGGTGACGGTGTGCAGGCGGGCCGCGAGTGCGGCGATCTCGCCGCGCACGGCGGCGAGTTGCGCCGGAGTCAGTTCGTCCCGGGTCCGGTGCAGGTCCGTCCCGGCGACCCGGCTGAGGAAGACGAAGTCGGTGCCGATCAGATCCCGGTCGAAATCGGCGTAGACCACGTCCGGCACGGCGGCCACCACCCGGGCGGCCCGGCGGTAGAAGTCGACCTCGGTACGCATCAGGTCGACCTCGTGGCTGAGCAGCTTCAGCTCGGGTGGCGGTGCGACCTTGAGCACCAGCTCGGTGCCGTCGCCGAGGGTGACGGCGTAGGCGGCGTTGTAGGTGCCGCCGGTGAGTTCCCGCCAGCCGTCGATCCCGACCCGCCCGCCGAAGCCGCGCTGGACCAGTGACGCCAGTTCGGTCTCGGTGACGTGCCGTCTGGTCGAACTCTCGATCTCCATGCAACCCCCTCGGCGGTGCGGTCGGGCGGCGGTGCCGGTGCCTACCCGAGTGGTGGCCGGTGTGCCGTTCGGGGTCAGATGCAGTTGTCGGCGATCACCCGTCGGTACCACTCCGCGCTGCGCTTGAGGATCCGGCGCTGGGTGGGAAAATCAATATAGATCAATCCCCAGCGCTGTTCATAGCCCTCGTTCCACTCGAAGTTGTCCATCAGCGACCAGACGTGGTAGCTCTCCAGCGGCACGCCGTCGGAGATGGCCCGGTGTACGGCCGCGAGATGGTCGCGGAGGAACGCGATCCGGTCCGGGTCGTCCACCGTGCCGTCGGCGCCGAGCCGGTCCGGGGTGGGCAGGCCGTTCTCGGTGATGGTGAGCGGGACGTCGCCGTAGTCCCGGGTCACCCGGGTCAGGATGTCGTACATGCCGTCGGGGAAGATCTGCTGCCAGCTCGCCTCGGAGGTCGGCCACTTGCGGATCGTGCCGCCGTCGGCGGTGACGTAGATCGGGGTGTAGTACTGCACGGCGAGCAGGTCCACCGGCGACGAGATGATGTTCAGGTCGCCGTCCCGGATGCCCCGGACCATCCGGTCGTCCGGCCCGAGGTCGTCCAGCACGTCGGTCGGGTAGGCGCCCTTGAAGATCGAGTCGAGGTAGAGCCGGTTCTCGTAGCCGTCGAAGAGCCGGGTGGCCTCGACCGCACCGGGGGCGTCGTCGGCCGGGTAGCAGGGGTGCAGGTTCAGCGCGGGGCCGATCCGGCTGGTGCTGCCGGTGGCGCGCAGCGCGCGTACCGCGAGGCCGTGCGCGAGTTGCAGGTGGTGTGCGACCAGGTAGGCGGCGGCCGGTTCGCGCAGGCCGGGGGCGTGGTGACCCTGGAGGTAGCCGTTCTGCACCACGGTCTTGGGCTCGTTGATGGTCAGCCAGACCGGCACGCTCGGGCCGAGTGCCTCGAAGACCGCCTCGGCGTAGTCGGCGAAGCGGTAGGCGACGTCCCGGGACTCCCAGCCGCCGATGTCCTGTAGCGACTGCGGCAGGTCCCAGTGGAAGAGCGTGGCCATCGGGGCGATGCCCCGGTCGTGCAGGCCGTCCACCAGGCGCCGGTAGAAGTCGAGTCCGCGCTGGTTGGGCGCGCCGGTGCCGTCGGCCTGGATCCGGGGCCAGGAGATGGAGAACCGGTACGTGCCGAGCCCGAGGTCGCGCATCAGGTCCAGGTCTTCGACGTACCGGTGGTAGTGGTCGGCGGCGACGTCGCCGGTGTCCCCGCCCCGGACCCGTCCGGGGGTGTGGCTGAACGTGTCCCAGACGGACTCGCCCCGCCCGTCGTCCTTGGCGGCGCCCTCGATCTGGTACGCCGAGGTGGCGGCGCCCCACCCGAAGCCGTCCGGAAAGCGGAGTCCGAGCTGCGCGTCCGGCGCCGTACGTCGCTCGTCGTCGGCCTCGGAGTCGGTGTCGCAACTCCCCAGCGTCATCCCGCCGGCCACGGCGCCGGCCGCGGTGCTCGTGGACAGGCGGGCGGCCGGAACGGCGCTGGCGGATAACGCGGCGCGGCGCAGCAGATGCCGCCGAGTCAGTACGGACATGCTGTCTCCTCGTGAGTGGGGCCCTCCGCATGATTCCCGGGAGCGCTCCCATGCAAGAGCGTAAGCGATCTACCGGGCTGTTGCGTATGGGTTGTTCGGATGGCAATGGCGGGTCTGGGCCTCGTCCATTGCCCGTCCCCACTGAACCTTTTTCAACCTGAACCGCACGGCGCTCGGGTGCCGCGTCCGACCTTGTGGTCCCCCGAAGCGCAAGGGGAGGTTGAGAAAGGTTCACTGCGCACCATGACCACGGCGACCGTTCGTCGCGTCGCGACGAGGCCGGTCGCCGTCTGAGGTGCCGATGACGCAGCCGGTCGACCGGTTCGGCGTCGAGACGCTGTACCGTTGACCGATTTTCCCGTCGTTGGCTGGGGGTTAGTGTGGGGACGGGGAGGGCAACCCCCGTCCCCAGCGTGAGTTACAAACACGCACGAGCGGAATTGGCGTCCAGGTCGTGCGTGCCGCGCGGGAGCCGGGCCACGCGAGTGGCTCTGGTTCCACCTCCTTCCGACGGTGGTGAGCTGGCTGGCGGCGGAGTCCGGGCTGGCCCGCCGTCAGCCCTGTGGCTGAGCGGTCGGCGGCTACGTAACATCTGGCGTAGCTCGCCCAACGGGGTCGATCGGTCCGGCGAGCCGGACCCTCGCAGCCCCGTGGTGGTGCGATCCAAGCTACTTACACCATCATCAATGGAAGCGCTCCCATCGACGTTGGTTGGACTGTAGCCCGCGTCACGGGTTTGTGAAAGACCCAAAATAAGATCGAAACATCGGGCCAACGTCGACGAAACTCCGTCGTGCTCCGCTCGATCGACTCTTCTCCCAGGTCAACGGCCATCTCCGATCGTCCGTAGTGGAGCTGGGCGCGGCTCCACTTGCTGCGGGAGCGCTCCCATGCAACACTGTCGAACTATCGCGGCAGGGAGCCACAAGCTGACGCGATCACGGGTCGCCAGGGCATCCGAGTTCCTCGGAACGGCACACCCGCACAGCTCCGGAGCCGCCACGTCCGGCGTCTCCTCCGGCGTCCGCCGACCCCGGTCCGGGACGGGTTGACCACCACCATTCCGGCGCCTACCCACCCACGCGCAACGCCCCCGCACCACACGCGCAGGAGGCGCCCCAGCCGCGGCAGTACCGCGGCCCGGTCCGCGAGGAGAAGTCACGAAATGAAGCTGAGGTTAGGAAGACGCCGACTGGCGATGGCCGCCGCCGGCATATTGGTGGTCGGAGGGGTTGCCGTCGTCCCCGGCACCGCCTACGCGGCCCCCGGATGCGACGTCACCTACACCGCCAACAGTTGGGGCTCCGGGTTCAGCGCGTCCGTGACCATCCGGAACGTCGGCGACCCGTTGACCAGCTGGAGCCTCGGATTCACCTTCCCGGGCAACCAGCGGATCACCCAGGGCTGGTCGGCGAACTGGACCCAGTCCGGCGCGAACGTGACCGCCACGAACGCGGCATGGAACGGCAACCTGGCCACCGGTGCCTCCACCAGCATCGGGTTCAACGGCTCCTACTCGGGGACCAACGCCAACCCGACCGCGTTCACCATCAACGGCAACCCCTGCAACGGCGCCCAGAACACCGCGCCGACCGTCGACATCACCAGCCCGGCCAACGGCGCGACCTTCACCGCGCCCGCCAACGTCACCGTCGCGGCGACCGCCACCGACGCCGAAGGGCCGGTCCAGCGCGTCGAGTTCTACCGCAACGGCCTGCTGGTCGGCACCGACACCAGCAGCCCGTACAGCTACACCAACAGCTCGCTGCCGGCCGGGAGCTACACCGCCCAGGCCCGCGCGTACGACAGTGCCGGGCTGAGCGGCATCGACGAGGTCTCCTTCACCGTCGGCGGCACCAGCCAGGCGAGCGTGGTCGTCCCGGCGACACTGTCGATCCCCGAGGGCGGCAACGCCGCGCTCAACGTCAGGCTCAGCGCCGCGCCGACCAGCAACGTCACCGTCAGCCTGGC
Source organism: Plantactinospora endophytica (assembly GCF_016862915.1). Taxonomy (GTDB): domain Bacteria; phylum Actinomycetota; class Actinomycetes; order Mycobacteriales; family Micromonosporaceae; genus Plantactinospora; species Plantactinospora endophytica. Next base: position 11,714 of record NZ_BONW01000015.1, read on the forward strand.
CAAGACCGGCGACGCGGACGTGACGCTCGGCGCCAGCACCGCGACGATCACCCCGTCGAACTGGAACACCGGGGTCAACGTCACGGTCAACGCCGCGCAGGACGCCGACGACACCAACGACACCGCGACCATCACCGCCAGCGCCAGCGGGCGTACTCCGGGCACCACCCAGGTGACCGTCACCGACGACGAGGGCGGCGGACCGGCCGGCGAGTACGGCGAGGAGTTCCTGGAGCTCTACAACAAGATCAAGGCGCCGGCGAACGGCTACTTCAGCCCCGAGGGCGTGCCGTACCACTCGGTCGAGACGCTGCTGGTCGAGGCACCGGACCACGGTCACGAGACCACCTCCGAGGCGTTCAGCTACTGGCTCTTCCTGGAGGCCATGTACGGCCGTACCACCGGAAACTGGAGCCCGTTCAACAACGCCTGGCAGATCATGGACCGGTACATCATCCCGTCCGAGACCCAGTCGAACTACAACGCCAGCGACCCGGCCGACTACGCCCCCGAGGCGAACCGGCCGGACCTCTACCCGCAGCAGGGCGGCAAGCTGGACGCGAACGTCCGGGTGGGCCAGGACCCGCTGGCGGCCGAACTCCAGTCCACCTACAACAGCGGCCGGATGTACGGCATGCACTGGCTGCTCGACGTGGACAACGTCTACGGCTACGGTCGCTGCGGCGACGGCACCACCAAGCCGGCGTACATCAACACCTACCAGCGCGGCCCGCAGGAGTCGGTCTTCGAGACCGTTCCGCACCCCTCCTGCGAGACCTTCGCGGACGGTGGCCCGAACGGCTACCTGCCGCTGTTCATCGGTGACTCCTCCTACGCACAGCAGTGGCGCTACACCAACGCCCCCGACGCCGACGCGCGTGCCGTCCAGGCCGCGTACTGGGCGCTGAAGTGGGCCAAGGAGCAGGGCGCGCAGGGCCAGATCTCGGCCACCATCGCCAACGCCGCCAAGATGGGCGACTACCTGCGCTACGCGATGTACGACAAGTACTTCAAGCAGCCCGGGTGTGCCTCGCCGTCCTGCGCGACCGGCACCGGCAAGAACAGCGCCGCGTACCTGCTCTCCTGGTACTACGCCTGGGGCGGCTCGCAGGGTGGCAGCAGCAGTTGGTCGTGGCGGATCGGTTCCAGCCACAACCACGGCGGCTACCAGAACCCGTTCGCCGCGTACGCCCTCTCCACGGTGACCGAGCTGATCCCGCGGTCCTCGACCGCGCGGACCGACTGGGCCACCAGCCTCACCCGGCAGATCGACTTCTACACCTGGCTCCAGTCCGCCGACGGTGCCATCGCGGGTGGCGCCACCAACAGCTGGAACGGCGACTACAGCGCCCGCCCGTCCGGCGTGCCGACCTTCTACGGCATGGTGTACGACGCCAAGCCGGTCTACCACGACCCGCCGTCGAACCAGTGGTTCGGCTTCCAGGCGTGGAGCATGGAGCGGGTGGCGGAGTACTACCACGAGAGTGGTGACGCCCGGGCCAAGGCGCTGCTCGACAAGTGGGTCAACTGGGCGATCGCCAACACCACGGTGAGCGGTGCCAACTACCAGATCCCGTCGACGCTGAGCTGGAGCGGTCAGCCCGGTGGCAACTGGACCTCCGGCACCACCTCGGTGAACAACAGCAACCTGCGGGTCTCGGTGGTCGACCACACCCAGGACGTCGGTGTCGCGGGTGCGTACGCCCGTACGCTGATCTACTACGGTGCCAAGGCGAACCACCAGGCGTCCAAGGACACCGCCAAGGCCCTGCTCGACGCCGTGCTCCAGCACAAGACCGACAAGGGCGTCGCGGTTACGGAGACCAAGGCGGACTACAACCGCTTCGACGACACCTACAACTCGAGCACCGGTCAGGGTCTCTACATCCCGCCGGGCTTCTCCGGCACCATGCCGAACGGCGACCCGATCAACTCGAACTCCACGTTCCTGAGCATCCGCTCGTTCCTCCAGGACGACCCGGACTGGCCCAAGGTGCAGTCGTACCTGAACGGTGGCGCGGTGCCGACGTTCACGTACCACCGCTTCTGGGCGCAGATCGACGTGGCGATGGCACTGCACGACTACGACCGGCTGATCGGCTGATCCCGGTCACCAGACGGGCCTGATTCCCACGGTCAGGCCAACCGTGGCGGGCCCGGCCGGATTGGCCAACGCAGCGATCCGGCCGGCCCGCCACTCCCACTCCCACTCCACGGACAGCACACAGGGCGGCCACCACCGCCCACCGGGCGGGCGGCACCAGGGGGTGCCGCCC
>NZ_BONW01000016.1 GCF_016862915.1 Plantactinospora endophytica
ACCAGGGGGTGCCGCCCGCCCGGTTCCGTGTTCCGGTCGGAGGTACCACGGATGTCCCTGCCAGCGGAACGTCATTCCGTGGAGCTGAGTTGGCGAAGATTTTCGTGACGTACCCGGGCGAAGACACTGAGTTTCCAGTCAGTCCCGGGGTGCCCCGGGGACCCAAGACGGAGTATCCTGGCGTCAGTGGGAGGGGCCGCTTCCCCCGTGGCGGCCCCTCCCGCTTCTTGTTGTCCCGCCCCTTCCGAGTCCGGGTGGTGCGGTGTCGGCTATGCCGGGTGCGTCCGATACGGTGTCCGGCGTGCGTGGCCGAAGCGGCATTCTGACAGCGTCCTGGTTGGTCCTGCTGACCGCCGTGCAGGTCCTCGCGTTCGTCGTGGTCTGGCGGTTCGCCGTCGGCACCGAACACGGCCAACTGCTGGACACCATCGCGCTGACCGGGAACTCCATCGGGCAGCAGCGGATCGAGGGCATCGTCGGCGGTGTACTCAACGCGGTCTCGCTGCTCTCGCTGCTCGTCGCCACCGCGGTCATCGGCTTCATCGCGCTGATCCGGGTCCGGATCACCCTGGCGGTGGTGACCGTACTGCTGATCGCGGGGTCGAACTTCACCACCCAGATACTCAAGCACTTCATCGAACGGCCCGACTTCGACGTGGACGAGGCTCGGGAGGCAGCCGGCAACAGCCTGCCCAGTGGACACACCACGGTCGCCGCCTCGGTGGCGATCGCGCTGGTCATGGTGCTGCCGCCCCGGGTACGCGGCTGGGGTGCCCTGGTCGGCGCCGGCTACGCCGCCGCTGCCGGCGTCGCCACCCTGTCCGCCGGCTGGCACCGGCCCAGCGACGCGGTGACGGCGCTGCTGGTGGTCGGCGCCTGGGCGTCGGCGGCCAGCCTGGTGCTGCTGCTGACCCAGCGGGAGACCGCGCAGGTCGAGGCCGCCGACGGCAACCGCCGGGTCACCTCCGTACTCGCCATCGTCGGCCTGGCCCTGCTGCTGGTCGCCGCGATCGCCCTCGGCTGGACCGACGGCGTGCGGTCGACCCCGATCCCCGAGTTCGACCGGCACCAACTCCTGGTGGCGTACGGCGGCAGCGCGGCCGGAATCGCCGGCACCGCCGCCCTGATGACCGCACTGGTACTCGTCGCCCTGCACCGGGTGGTGCCCCGGCACACCGGCCGGGGCGCTGTCCCGGCCGAGGACGAGCCGGATGGTCCCTAGCCTGGTCGGCCGAGGCGCTGTCCCGGCCGAGGACGAGCCGGATGGTCGCTAGCCGGGTCGACCGGGGCGCTGTTCCGGCCGAGGACTAGCCTGGCGACGTGCGGGTGATCGAGGCGTTCCGGTCCGAGGCGGCCCGGCTCGCCGAAGTGTTGGCCGGGCTGGCCGAACCGGACTTCACGCGGCCCACGCCCTGTCCACCCTGGACCGTGCGGGAGCTGGCCGCGCACGTCGGCACCGGGGCCGGCCGGGTGGTCGGGATGTTGGCGGCGCCGGCACCACCACGCGCCGAGGTCGACGCCGCCCGGTACTTCGGGCCGGCCAAGTTCACGCCCGACACCGACGCCGCCCGGATCGACATGGCCCGGACCGAGGGCGCCGGGTTCGGCAGCGGCCGGGAACTGGCCGAGGACTTCGCCCGCACCTGGCGCGCCGCGTACGCGGCCAGCGTCGCGGCCCCGCCCGGACGGGTGGTCCGGACCAGGCACGGCGATCCGATGACCCTGGAGGAGTTCCTGGTCACCCGGGTGGTGGAGCTGGGCGTGCACGGACTCGACCTGGCCACCGCCCTGGACCGGGAGCCGTGGCTGACCGAGCCGGCCGGCGAACTGATCGCCGGACTGCTGACCGGAGCGGCCGGCCCGGCCGGCGCCGGGCTGGCCGAGGAACTGGGCTGGGACCGGCTGACCCTGGTCGCCAAGGCCACCGGCCGGCAACCGCTCACCACACCGGAACGGGCCGAGGTCGACCGGCGCGGCGTACGCTGGCTCGCCTTCGGCTGAAGCGTGCGCCGGCCGCGTTCCGGCTGGCTGGCGTGGTCGCGGTCTCCTGATCGACGCCAGGCTCGCCGGCTCCGCTTCCGGCTGACCGGTGCGGTCGCCGTCTCCCAGTCGGCGCGGCGTGCGCCGGCCGTGTTTCGGCTGGCTGGCGTGGTCGCCGACTCCCGATCGGCGCGGCGTGCGCCGGCCGCGTTTCGGCTGACCGCCATGCGCTCGCCGACGCCCGCACCGTCACCGCCGTGGTGCCGGCCCGCTCGTCAGGACCGGGCGCGCAGGTGGGCCAGCACCACCGGGTCGATCCTGGCCGGCACCAGCCGTTCCTCCAGGTTCTCCACGCCCGCCCAGGCGGCGAGCCGGGCGTCCAGCTCGGAACGGTCGCCCCGGAAGCCCAGCCCGGCCAGCAGACGGGACACCTCGTCGGCCAGCTCGCCGGTCAGCTCGCGCAGCGTCTCCGGGTCGGGCCGCTCGAAGAGCATCCGGTGCACCTCGAGCAGCCGGGCCAGCTCGGTAACCGGATCCGGATGGTCGTCCACCCGCAGGTCCACCACGACGTCGCTGCCGCCGCCGTACCCGCCACGGCGGCCGACCACCAGCAGGGCGGCGCTCTGCCGGCCGCGCCGGTCGCCACCGGCCAGGTCACCGGCCCGGAGCGCGTCCAGCAGCCGGTCCGGGAAGCGCCGGTCGACACCGCCCAGCCAGGCGTCCCGCATCTCGTCGACGACCTGCGGCCCGACCAGGATGTTGCCCTGGACCGCCCAGCCGGTACCGGCCTGCCCGCCGGCCCAGTCGTGGCAGTCGGCCCCGGTGTAGGTGGCACCCGTACCGTCCGCGTCGACCACTCCGAGCTGCCGGTGCGTACGGCCGGAGTCGGCGGCGACCAGCCCGGCCACCGCGTCGGCCGCGCCCAGACCCGTACGCAGGAAAGCCAGCCCCTGCGGCCGGTACGCCAGGTTCGCCTGCGCCTGGGTGGCCAGCGCGCCCACCTCGGCCTCGGCCGCCGGCACCAGGGCGCCGACCCCGAGGAACTTGCTCGCGACCGCGACACCGTGCAGCCGGCCGTCGTCGGATCGCGCCACGATGGAGAAGGTCACCCGGCAGAGGCTACAAGATCTGGCCGGAGATGTTGCCGGGGCAGAGCGGAGCGGGCACCATCGATCGGTGACCACACGCTGGGCAATGACGGTGCCGCTGAGCGGCGTGCCGCTGGACGGGCACGACGGGATCTACGCCGCGCTCGCCGAGGCGGGGTTCACCGACCTGTGGTCCGCCGAGGTGGCCGGCAGTGACGCCTTCACCCCGCTGGCGCTCGCCGCCGCCTGGCAGCCGGCGCTGCGGTTGGGTACCGCCGTCGCCCCGGTGTTCACCCGGGGCCCCGGGCTGTTGGCGATGAGCGCGGCGGCGCTGGCCGAAGCCGCGCCCGGCCGGTTCTCGCTCGGCATCGGCGCCTCGTCACCGGTGCTGGTGCAGGACTGGAACGCGGTCCGGTTCGACGACCCGTTCCGGCGCAGCCGGGACGTACTGCGCTTCCTGCGGGCGGCGCTGCGGGGCGAGCTGGTCGACGAGGTCTACGACACCTTCACCGTACGACGGTTCCGGTTGGAGCGTCCGCCGGCCGTACCGCCGCCGATCCTGCTGGCCGCGCTCCGGCCCCGGATGCTGCGGCTGGCCGGCGCCGAGGCGGACGGGACGATCCTCAACTGGCTGGCCGACGACGACGTGCCGAAGGTGCTCGCCGCGTTGGGGGAGCGCCGACCCGGGTTCGAGGTGGCCGCCCGGATCTTCGTCTGCCCGACCGAGGACGCCGGGTACGCCCGGACGTTCGCCCGGCGGCTGATCGCCACCTACCTGACCGTGCCGGCGTACGCCGCGTTCCACCGCTGGCTCGGCCGGGAGCCGGTGCTCGCGCCGATGTGGCGGGCGTGGGCGGCCGGCGACCGCCGGGCTGCCGCAGACTCGCTACCGGACGAGCTGGTCGACGCCCTGGTCGTGCACGGCAGCCCGGAGACCTGCCGGTCCCGGGTCCAGCGTTACGTCACGGCCGGAGTGGACGTACCGGTGCTGGCCCTGCTGCCCACCCCGGAACTGGCCGCCGGTGGCGCGGCCGCACTGACCACCCTGATCGCCCAGCTCGGCCCGGTGACCACACTGCCGGACTGATCCGGTGGTGGCTGCCGGTCAGCGGCGCCAGCGGAGCGGGCCGGGATGCAGCGACCACAGCACCCGACGCCACCACGGCCGGCCGGCGCGGAGTTCGGCCGCGTACGCCACGGCCAGCTCGCCCGCCTGTCGGGCCTGCTCGTCGGTGGCGTTGCCGGGCGCGAACGCGGCCAGGTTGACCAGCGCGGCCAGGTCGTCCACCGGCGGTGCGGCCGGACGGAGCGGCTCGGGACGGCCCGGCTCCGGCGTCTGCGGAACGAGGTCGGCGTGCGGCCCGAGGTCGGAGCCGGGGCCGGCCGCACCGGCCAGGCTGGACCGGGCGTGCGCGGCGACCTCGGTGGCCGCGAGATGCTCCGGCACCGGCCGTCCGGCCAGCCGCAGCGCGTCGGTCACCTCCCGCCAGGCACCGGCGATCCGCTGCGCCGGCAGCCCTTCGGCGAGCCGCCGGCGGCGCTGGGCCCGGCGCAGGCCGACGACCAGGGTGGCCAGCCCGGCCAGCAGGAGCAGCAGGCCACCGGTACCGCCGCCGACCAGTACCGGCGTGCCGAGCCCGGCGCCCCGGCCCGGACCGGCCTGTGGACCGGCGCTGCCGCTGGGTGTCGCCTCCGGGCTCTGCGTCGCCTCGTCCGGCGGCGGGGTCGGATCCTCCGGCTCCGGCTTGAAGTCCTGCTCGACCGGCTTGGGCCGGGTGTTCGGCTTCGGCAGCGGGTCGAACGCCACCCAGCCGAGACCGTCGAAGAGCACCTCCGGCCAGGCGAGCGCGTCCGCGCCGCGTACCGGTCCGGTGCCGGTGGGCGCCTGGAAGCCGACCACCACCCGGGTGGGCAGCCCGGTCATCCGGCCGAGCACGGCGAAGGCGGCGGCGAACTGCTCGGAGGTGCCGCGCTGCCCGCCGCCGGTGCTCGGGCCGAAGAGGAAGAAGTTGAGGTTGGGATAGGCATGCCCGCTGGGCGCGTCGGCGACCACCCGGTAGTGCTCGGCGAGGAACGTCGCGATCGCGTCGGCGCGGGCGTACGGCGCCCCGTTGTCCTCGGCGAGTTGGGCGGCGAGCTGCTGCATCTGCTCCGGCGCGCCCGGCTCGACCTTCAGGTATCGGGCCACCGCGTCCCCGGCCGGGACGTTCGCCGAGGTCAGCAGGCTGTAGTCCGGGTACTCCCGCCGCGAGGTGACCGAGTAACTCAGGCCCGGCGTCAGCCCCTCCGGCCGGATCAGCGTCCCGCTGTCCTGGTCGTACGCGACCCGGGCGCCGGTCACCTCGCGTGGCGTGGACACCGCCGGCAGCAGCCGACCGGTCAGACTGTCCACGGTGATCTGCTGCACGACCTGTTCCACCCGGGCGTCCGGCAGCGGGTCCGTCTCCGGCAGCACCCGCCCGGCGTTCCGGTACGTCGCGCCGACCCGCCAGGTCACCCCGTCGTAGTCGCCCAGCACCGCGAGCCGGATCCGCAGCCCGGCCGGCGGACCGTCCTCCTCCTCGACGGCCGGCTCCTCGCCCTCGCCGCTCGGGGTCGGCGCGGCGGTGGCCGCCGGAGAGCCGGCCGGCGCCGGTCCGCCCGGTCCGCCACTCGCCACGTCTAGCAACTTCTGGTCCGGGTTCAGCGCCCAGCCGGAGATCCGGATCAGTGGATTCTCGTCCAGGCTGTCCACCTGGGGCGGTTGGACGTAGCGGCGCGGATCGACCGGGGTGGTGCCGACCTGCCGAGCCACCACCGGAGCCAGCAGCGCGGCGAGCCCGAGTACCAGGACCAGGCCGAGTGCGGTGCTGGCGAGCGTCCGGGCCCGTAGCGCGGCCCGGACGGCGGGAGTCAGGTCGCCGGCCGGGTCGGGCGAACCGCTCCGGTCCGGCCGGGCCGGCCGTGCACCGGCGGCCAGTGCCACCGCTCCGGCGGCGGCGAACGCGATCGTCAACCAGGGCGTCGTGTCGGCGTTCGGGCCGACCACGTAGAGCGCGCCCGCGTACAGGCCGGCGGGGGCGGTCAGGCCGAGCAGCACCCTGTCCGCCCGGATCCCGATCTCGGCACCGGCCAGCCCGGCAAGCCAGGCCGCGACGAGTGGCACGATCACCGTGTCCGGCAACGGCTCCACCGGGATCAGCGCGGTGAGCAGCCGAGGAATGCCGTTGCGGGCGGCGTCCGCCGCCACGGTGCCGAGCGAGCCGGGCAGGTCGGCGCGCTGCGCGGTGAACCAGAGCGCGGCGGCGGTGTAGCCGAGCAGGGCCAGCACCGAGAGCGGGGCGACCAGCCAGGACGGCAGGCGCCGGGTGGCCAGGCTGACCCCGACGGAGCCGATGGCCGCGCCGAGAACCAGCCGGCTGAGCAGCGGGTCGGCGTACACCCCGCCGAGGACCGCGCCGGCCAGGCCGATCATCGCCACCAGGGCCAGCGGCACCGGCAGCGCCCGGAGCAGGCTCACCACCGGCGTACCCCGTCCCACTCGGCCGCGAACTCCGCCCCGTCGGCGGCGTCGATCACGACCAGTCCGGTCGAGCCGGCCGGGGTCTGGCCGCCGGCCCCGAACATCCCGGCCACCACCGACGGGTACGCGGGGCGCAGCGCGCCGACGTAGCCGAGGTCGGCGGCGGCGCCCGGACCGGTGAGGAAGACCAGGGTGTCGCCGAGTTTCTCCTGCCGCAGCCGCAGTGTCGTGGTGCGCAGCGGGTCGCCCTCGCCGCCCCGCGTCCCCGGCACCAGGTCGGCGGCGGCCAGCCGGTCCAGGAACTCCCCGGAGCCGTCGGTCTCGGCGACCAGCAGCAGGGTCACCGGCAGGTCCTCCCGACGGGCGGCCACCACCACCGAGGCCGCCGCCTCGCAGGCCGACTCGAACGTCTCGGCGACGCCGTCGACCCGCCCCGGATGGGCACCGGCCCGGTTGTCCAGCAGTACGACGATCCGGGGCAGGCTGGTGTCCAACTGCTCCTTGACCATCAGCTCGCCGACCTTGGCACTGCTCCGCCAGTGCACCCGGCGGAGTTCGTCGCCGACGACGTACTCCCGGAGCGAGTCGAAGGTGATCGAGCCCTGCGGCACCTTGTCGATCCGCCCGTCCATGCTCCGGGCGATCCCGGCGGGGACTGCGGCCAGCGGGTGGATCCGGGGGTGCACCCAGACCTGGGCGGTGTCGCCGTGCGAGCGGGCCACGGTGATCAGCCCGAGCGCGTCCCGGCCGGTGACCCGGAGCGGACCGACGGCGATCACGCCGCGCCGGGTGGTCGGGACCGGATAGCTGACCGTGGTGTCCCGGCCGGGACGCAGCCGGAGCAGTGGCACCGGCACTCCACGGTTGCCGCAGCGGTCCTCGGCGATCAGGTTGGCCGAGCGGAGCCGGGCGCTGTTACGCACCGTCAGGGTCATGCTGGCCGGCTCGCCCCGGCCCACCCGGTCCGGGTCGGCCACCCGGGTCACGCCGAGCCGGGGCCGCCAGGCGGCGTTGCCGGCGGCGCAGGCCAGCGCGATCGTCGCGGCCGTGCCGAGCAGGGCGAGCCCCGGGTAGCCGAACTGGAAACCGGTGACCAGGAGGATGGCGGCACCGACGAGCAGACCGATGCCACGTGAGGTGATCGTCATGACGCGGTCAGGTGCCTGCCGGGGCCAACTGCCCCGAGGGCAGCGGCACCGGCACCGACGCGACCGCCTCGTGCAGCACCTCGGTCGCGGTCACGCCCCGGACCTGGGCGTCGGGGGAGAGCAGGACCCGGTGTGCGAAGACCGGCTCGGTGAGGAGTTTGAGGTCTTCGGGGAGGATCCAGCCGCGCCCGTCGATCAGGGCGTACGCGCAGGCCGCGCGGGTCAGCGCGATCACGCCCCGGGGACTGACCCCGACCCGTACGTGTGGATGGTTGCGGGTCGCCGCAGCCAGCCGGACCGCGTACGCGTAGAGCGGGTCGGCGATGTGCACCCGCTGGGCCATCCGGACCATCTCCCCGACGGTGGCGGTGTCGGTCACCGGCTCCAACGCCTCCGGGGAGCGCATCGGGGCACCCCGGAGCACCTCGATCTCGACCGCCTCGTCGGGATAGCCGACCGAGAGCTTCACCAGGAACCGGTCGAGCTGCGCCTCGGGCAGCCGGTAGGTGCCGTCCATCTCGACCGGATTCTGGGTGGCGACCACCAGGAACGGCCTGGGCACCGGGTGCCGGACGCCGTCCACGGTGACGTTGCGCTCCTCCATCACCTCCAGCAGCGCCGACTGGGTCTTCGGGGACGCCCGGTTGATCTCGTCCGCGATGACGATGTTGGCGAAGACCGGGCCGGGGTGGAACTCGAAGCTCCGACTGCCCTGGTTGAAGATGGTCACCCCGGAGACGTCGGCGGGGAGCAGGTCGGGGGTGAACTGGATGCGCCGCCACTGACCGTGCACGGTGGCGGCGATCGCCCGGGCCAGGGTGGTCTTGCCCACCCCGGGCACGTCCTCCAGCAGGACGTGCCCCTGGGCGAACAGCGCGGTGAGCGCCAGCCGGACCACGTGCGGCTTACCCAGCACCACCGAGTTGATGTTCTCGGCGATCCGGGCGGCCAGGTTGGCGAAGCCCTGCACATGGTGCGGGGTAAGCGGCTCGTGGTTGTTCACGGTCGTGGTGCTCCTTGTTACCGCAGGGTGCTGCCTGTTACCGGTTGACGCGGTCAGCAGGTGGGCAGGATGTTGATACTGTCGCCCCCCTCGAGGTTGAGCCAGGCGAACGGGATGTACGGCGTACCGCCGTTCCACTCGATCCGGACCCACCACGTGCTGCGCTTGTCGTTGTTGTAGACGTACGCGTAGACCTCTTCACCGGATGCCTTGCAGAGCGACTTGATCCGGGTGCCCGGCTTCGCCCAGCCGGCCTTGCGGTCGTCGTCCTGCCGGGTCACCGAGAATATCTCGTTGCCGTTCCGGCCCGGACCGTCGGAGTCGCAGTACGTCCGCTGGTCGCCGGAGGAGCCGTTGTTGCAGGTGGCGATGCCGAAGACGGCAGCGGTCGCCTTGCCGACCGTGTCGGTGCCGTTGCCGGCCGCGTTGGTCGCCGTGACGGTGAAGTCGTAGTTGGTGCCAGGAGTCAGTCCGGTGACCCGGATGCTGGAGCAGTTGCCGTTGACCTTGGCCCGGCCGGCCGGGGTCACCGAGCAGGCCGCTTCGCCGCCGCCGTCGTTCACGGTGAAGTTGACCGTGACCGAGGTGGCGTCGGCGGTGGTGCCGGTGATGGTGACCCGGGGCGCGGCGACAGTGCTGGCACTGTCGGTGGCGGCGGCGCCGGGACCTGCCTCGTTGACCGCCTGCACCCGGACGGTGACGTTCGCGCCGTCACCCAGCTCTCCCACGGTGGCCTGGGTGTCGGTCACCTCGCTCTTCTTACCACCGGCGTCGACCACGTACTTCGTGATCGGGCGGCCGTTGTCGGCGGGCGGGTTCCAGCTCATCGAGATGGTGCCGCGCGAGCCGGCGACGGTACGCGCCTCGAGGCCGACCGGCGCCTCCGGAGTGGTGAACGGCACGACGCTGTTGCTGGCCGGCGAGGCGGCCGAACCGGCGCCCTTCTCGTTGATGGAGACGACGGTGAAGGCGTACTGGTTGCCGTAGTCGAGTTCGCCGGCCGGGATCACCAGCTCGGTCTTGGTCGACTCGCCGACGGGTGCGTTGGCGCCGGCCGAGATCGCGGTCACCGCGTACTTGTTGATCTTGTAGCCCTGCCCGTTGGCGGCCGGCCACTTGACCACGACGGTGCCGTCCGGTCGCTCCTCGGCGGTGACGCTGGCCGGCGGGTCCGGCACCTCGGAGGTGGGTACCACCGGGTTGCTCTTCTTCGCCGGGCCGGCGCCCTTGCTGTTCACCGCGTGCACGGAGAACTGGTAGGTCTCGCCGTTGGTCAGGCCGGTCACCTCCAGCGAGCGCTGGTTGGCGCCCACCTCGAAGGTCCGGCCGGCGCCCTGCACCACGTAGCGGGTGATGGCCGCACCGTTGGCGGCGGCGGGCCGCCAGTTCACCCGGGCCTGGGCGTTGCCGGCGGCGGCGGTCACCGACTTCGGCGCGCTCGGCTTGCTGATCACCGGCTTCGGCGGCGGCGGAGGCGGCGGCGGGTTCGGCGGCGGGTCACCACCGAGAATGTCGTTGGCGTACTTGTTGACGTCCTTGACCTGGTGCTTGTCGTCGATGACCCGGGCGACGGCGGAGTTCGGGGCGTTGATGAAGAGGTGGTTCTCCCGCACCTCCAGCTCCAGCGGCCCGTTCGCACCCGGAATCTCGATCTTCTCCAGCAGCTTCCCGGTCTCGTCGAACGAGTAGACCGTGCCGGTCTCCTGTTCCGCGCAGTAGAACCGGTTGGCCCAGGCGACGGCGGGGCTGAGCTGGCTGCCGGCGCCGGGCACCTTGAACTGCTGCCCGACGGCGCCGTTGTCGGCCACCACGACGTTGCGGTCGTCCAGCACCGTGACCGGCACCCGGGGGCCGGTGGTCCGGGGCGGCATGAAACCGGGCCCGGTCAGCGGCAGTGTGACCGGCCGCTTGTCCTTGCCGCGCAGCGTGGTCAGCGTGTTGGTGGTCCGGTCCAGCACGGCCACGCCGTCGTCCAGTGTGGAGATTCCCAGGTCGTGGCTCGGGTCGGCGACCGCGTCGTTGAAGACCTGCTCCGGGCTGACGCCGCCGCCGGTGCCGCCGCTGCCGGACTCCGGCAGCTTGGCGGCGGTGATGGCCGAGACGGTCCCCTCGCTGGGCACCGCGACCCAGAGCCGGCCGGTCCCGTCGAACTGGCCGCCGGTGATCCCCGGTGGATAGTTGATCTGCTCGCCGACCGGGGTCAGCGAGCGGGGGTCGAGCTGCCGCACGATGCCCTGCACCGCGTCGACGACGAATGCCGCGTCCTCGTGCAGCGCCACGTTGACGCCGAGTCCGGCGGTGGTCTTGGTGGTCGCGACGATCTGGAGGGTGGCCAGGTCCAGCGAGCTGACCTGGCCGGTGTTGAGGTCGCGCAGGATCAGCAGCCGGTCGGTCTGCACGACCTGCATCTGGTGGCTGCGGCCCTGCGGGACCTGCACCCGGGTGTCGACCCGACCGGTGACCCCGTTGACCCGGGCCAGTTCGCTCTTGGTCGTGCTCCACAGCCAGGAACTGGCGTCGAAGCTGGCCACGGCGTTGTCGGCGGCGCCGAGGCCGAGCACGGTCAGCCCCATCGCGGCGGCCAGCGCGGCCACGGTGGCGATGGTGACCACTCCACCCCGGAGCCGGGACCGACGGCGGGCTGGAGGCGCGCCCGGCGCCACATCGGCGGGAGGGGCCCCGCCGATGCCGTCACTGCCTGTCAAGCCGTTGCCTGTGGTGACCACAGCCGGCCGCCTCCCCACCCCGTGGGCGGTCGTGTCCAACCGCCGTTGTCAGCGAATCTTTCCCGAAACCGCGTGCCATCATAGGGCCCCGGCTATGCCTGCGGGTACCCGGAACGTGCCGTTGTGGACAGACGCGGCGTGAATTGTGGATAAGCTCCGTGGTCCGCTCCCGTCTCCGCAGGTCAGCGGGGTGGGAACGGTTGTCGAATTGTGATCAGCCTGGCGTCGCCCCGGCGCCGTCCCGCTTCGTGCAGGCGAGATCCGACGGGGCGAATTCGTTGGTCGAATAGACGGCGAGCACCGAGAAGCAGTAATCGAGCTTGGGGTTCAACGCGTTTACCTTGTACGTGGTCTCGCCAGCACTGAGCGTAGTCATCGGCTTGGTCTGCTGGCCCGCACGGGCAGCCGCGACGACGAACGGTACCGTCCCGCCGCTCGGGTCGGTCCAACTGATGGTGATCGCCGTACCCTCGTCGACCAGCTTCAGGTCGGTCGGCGGTTCACCGGCCACGACCGGCTCGCCGCGCTCGTCGGCCGGCCCGGAGTCCGGGGAGCCGCTCTTGTCGACGACGACTGCGACCACCACCACGATCGCGGCGACCACCGCTGCGGCGGCGGCCACCGCGGCGGCCACGGTCGAGCCACGGCCCCGGCTCGGCTCCGGGGCCGGTGCCGGCGCGGCGGAGGTGGGGGTCGGCGTGATCACCGGGTACGACTCGAGCTGCGCGACCGACTGCGCCGAGTACGGCGGGTACGTCGACGACGTCTGCTCGGCGGCGGTCGGCGCCCACGCCGAGGTCTGCGCTACCGCCGGATATCCCGACACCGGCTCGGTGGCCGACGGGTAGGTCGGAGTGCTGGCGACCGACTGGAACAGTCCGTCGCCGCCCGGCCGGGCCGGCGGTGCCTGCGTCGGGTGCGGTGCCGAAACCGGCGGCACGGGCGGTGCCGAGGCCACGGGCTGCGGCCCGGGCGGCGCGGAGAATGGGGCGGGTGGTGCCGACAGGGGAGCGGGCGGGGCCGAGTACGGTGCGGCCGGTGCCGAGACCGGCGCGGGCCCGACCGGTTCTCCGCCGCCGCCGGGCGCCTCGCCGAGGTAGTCCCGGGCCGCCCGGACCTGCCAGTGGTCGTCGCCGAGCACACCGGGACCGAACGACGCGACCCGGCCGAAGTTGCGGCGGGCCTCGTGCCGGTTGCCCAACTCCTCGGCGACGGCGCCGAGTTCGAAGCTGAGCGCCAGCATCAGCGGGTCGGCGTCACCACGGTGCTGGGCGTCGAGCAACGCCTCTTCCAGCAGCCGTCGGGCCGCCGCCGGGTCGTCGGCCTCCCGGTGCCACTGGGCCAGCACCTGTACGGTGCCGAGCACCTCCGGATGGTCCTTGCCATACGCCGGTCGCGCCGCGTCGAGTGCCTGTGCGAGCAGCCGCCGGGCGGCCGGATCGTCGCCGCCGTCGCGGAGTGCCCGGGCGCGGCCCTGTACGGCGGCGAGTTGTGGAGGCTGAGACACGCCCGCCATGCTGCCCCCTGGACGGGGTACGGCGCCAGCCGGGTCCCTGGTCCGGTCCCGCCGTTCCGGCGCGCTGCCGGCCGTTGTTCCGGCGTGGAAGGGCGCTGACCAGGGACGGCGACGGACGCCTCGATCCCGGTCGAAGTTTTGCGCCATCCGTCTTCAACGTTCCGTCACCGGCCCGGGTCCTTCTGGTGTCCGGAACTTCCGAACGGATGCGGGGAGTACTCATGCGAAGGAGATCCACACGGTGGGGCGGCGGCCTGGCGGTCGCCGCCTTCGTCGTCTCGTTCGGCGGCGCGGCCGGTCCGGCCGGCAAGGCGCCGGCAGCGGCGGCGCCGGCGCCGGCCGCCGACGTGGCGGAACGGCTGCCGGAGGCCCGGTCGGTCACCCTGGTCACCGGGGACCTGGTCACGGTGGGCGCCGACGGCAACGTCGGACTGGCGCCCGGCGCCGGTCGGGACGACATCTCCATCCAGGCCCGCCGGGTGGGCGGGCGTCTACACGTGATGCCGGCGGACGCGGAACCGCTGGTCCGGGCCGGCCGAGTGGACGCCCGGCTCTTCGACGTGACCACGTTGCTGGAGTCCGGTTACGACGACCGGCGGGCCGACCTGCCGCTGATCGTGACCTCGACGGGGAACCTCGGCGCGGCGCGGGGCACGGTGACCGGGCCGGGCGCCCGGGTGATCCGGGAACTGCCGGCGGTGCGCGGTCTCGCGGTCCGGGCCGACAAGCCCGAGCTGGCCGAGCTGTGGCGGGAACTCGCCGACGGTGCCGGCCCGGCCGCGCTGCGCGGCGGCGTCTCCACGCTCTGGCTGGACGGGGTACGCAAGCCGACGCTGGAGCAGAGCGTGCCGCAGATCGGCGCGCCGTCGGCCTGGCAGGGCGGGCTGGACGGCACCGGTGTGAAGGTCGCGGTGCTGGACGGCGGGGTGGACGCCGGCCATCCGGACCTGGCGGGTCAGGTGGCCGGCCAGGCCAACTTCACCGAGGGCATGGAGGACGACCGGGACCTGGACGGACACGGTACGCACGTCGCCTCGACCATCGCCGGCACCGGCGCGGCCTCCGACGGGAGGAACAAGGGGGTGGCGCCCGGGGCACGGCTGCTGGACGGCAAGGTGTGCGTGGTCTACGGGTGTCTCGACTCGTGGATCCTCGCCGGCATGCAGTGGGCCGTCGAGCAGGGTGCCTCGGTGGTCAACATCAGTCTCGGCGGCACGGACACCCCCGAGGTGGATCCGGTCGAGCAGGCCGTGCAGTCGCTCACCGAGCGGCACGGCACCCTCTTCGTGATCTCCGCCGGTAACGAAGGTGCGGACGCCACCATCGGCTCACCGGCGAGTGCCGAGGCCGCGCTCACGGTCGGTGCGGTCAACCGCGCCGACGAACTGGCCTGGTTCTCCAGTCGGGGCCCTCGGCTCGGCGACGGTGGGCTCAAGCCCGACCTCACCGCGCCGGGTGTGGACATCGTCGCGGCGAACAGCCGGGACGCGTCCGACGGTCCGACCGGGCAGCCGTACGTGACCATGTCCGGTACCTCGATGGCCACGCCGCACGTGGCGGGCGCGGCCGCGATCCTGGCCCAGCGGCATCCGGAGTGGACGGCCGGCGCGCTGAAGGCGACGCTGATGGCCTCCGCCAGGCCACGATCGGGCCTGAGCGCCTACGCGCAGGGCGCCGGCCGGGTGGACGTGGCCCGGGCGGTCGGCCAGACGGTCCGGGCCGACCCGCCGAGCGTCGGCTTCGGCCTCCAGATGTGGCCGCCGACCGACGACGTGCCGATGGCGAAGACGGTCACGTACCACAACCGCGGTTCGGCTCCGGTGACGCTGGCGTTGACGGCCGAGGGCACCGGTCCGGACGGCAGGCCCGCCCCGGCCGGGATGTTCACGTCGAGCGCGACCACGGTGACCGTACCGGCCGGCGGCAGCGCCCAGGTGACCCTCACCGCGGACACCCGGGTCGGCGGCCCGACCGGCTACTACACGGGCCGGCTCGTCGGCACCGCCGACGGCCTGGTCGTGCAGACCCCGTTCGCGATCGAGCGGGAGGCCGAGAGCTACCCGCTCACCCTGGTGCACACCAACCGGGCCGGTAAGGCGACCGACGACTACTACACGGTGCTGCACCGGCTCGACGAACCGGACGGGATAGGCGGGTACGAGCCGTACGACGCGGACGGCACGGTCACGATCCGCCTGCCGAAGGGCCGGTACGCGCTGGTGAGCGCGGTGAACGACCGGGACGGCGCCAACCGTGAGACCAGCCTGCTGGCCCAACCGGCGCTGGAGCTGACGGCGGCGACCACGGTGGCCGTGGACGGCCGTCGGGCGAAGCCGGTATCGGCGACCTCGCCGCGACCGGACGCGACCCCGCTGTTCTTCACCGTCGCGGCGGAGATCGAGATCGCCACCGGTACCGGCGGGATCGTCGTGGGCGGCGATCCGGCCGGCGGGACGTACACCGGGCTGCTCGGCGGCGGCGGGACGATCGTGCCCGGCTTCGTGAACCGGGTCTACGGGATGTGGGAGCGGGCGGGTACGACGGCCGAGGCGCCGAGCCCGTACCAGTACAACCTGGCCTGGTACGCCAAGGGGACGATGTTCGACGGCTTCCGGGGTACGGTCCGTCCGGGCGAGCTGGCCACGGTGCGGGCGCGGTACGACCGGGGAGCGTACGGCGACGGGGTGCGGCTCCTGGTCGGCGAGTTCCCGGTGATGCCCGGGTTCTCCGACTCCAGCCTGTCCCGCATGGTCGAGTTCGAGGCGCCGTTCGCGCGAACCGAGTACTTCAACACCGAGGGCGGCGTGCGGTGGGCCAAGGGGGTGCAGGAGTTGCTCCGCACCGATGAGGATCCGTTCGGGAGGAGGGTGTCGAGTCTCTCCGCGCCACCCGTGACCTACTGGTCTGGCACGGTGACGGCCACCCGGTGGAACCAGGCGGTCTTCGGGCCGACCTTCGAGGGCTACCCGGCGGGTTGGCCCTGGGTCGCTCGGCGGGGCGACGAACTGGACGTCCGGGTGCCGCTGTTCGGTGACGGCGCCGGGCGGTCCACCTGGTCGGCGATGGAGTCGGCACGGTTCGTGCTCTACCGGGACGGCGACAGGATCGCCGAGGCCGACAGTCTGGGCGCGCTGGTCGAGGTGCCGGCCGCTGCGGCCGACTACCGGATCGAGGCGACGGCGACCCGGGGCGCGCCGTTCGCGCTCTCGACCACGGTGGCGGGGGTGTGGACGTTCCGGTCCGGCCACGTCCCAGGTGACGGGCCGGTGCCGCTGCCGCTCGCCGCGGTGCGGTTCAGCCCCGAACTCGACCAGTGGAACGCCGCCCCGGCGGGCCGGCCGTTCAGCATTCCGGTGTCGGTGCGGCCCCAGCCCGGTGCGCCGGCCGCGCGGACCCGGTCGCTGACGGTCGACGTGTCGTACGACGACGGCGCGACCTGGCGCCCGGCCCAGGTCGTCGCGCCCGGCGGCACCGGCGTGGCGCGCGTCGCGCATCCGGCGGCGCCGGGCTTCGTCTCGCTGCGGGCCACCGCGACGGACAGCGCCGGTAACACCGTGCGGCAGACGGTGATCCGGGCGTACGAGATCAGGTAGCCGTCCGGATCCGGTGGGGCCGGTGCGTACGCGCCGGCCCCACCGGTCGGTCCTCCGGCCGACTTGGCCGGGTCAGCGGCTCTGCAACGCGTCCAGGCCGACCGCCATCGCGATGACCAGCCGGCGGTCGAGCTGCGGCAGGTGGACGTCGACGACGTACCGGTCGCGCAGGCCCCACTTCTTCACCACCGAGAACGCGGGCTGGCCACCGATGGTGAAGTCGAAGTGGTACGGCAGCCAGGAGAGCGAGTCGATGAACCGGCGCAGCAGCGCGACGGGCAGGCTGCGCTCCTGGCCGGTGGCCTGGCCGAGACCGGGCTGCTCGACGTGCCAGGTGGAGCGGAGCAGCGACGCCTTGAAGTCCTTGCGGAACAGTCCGATCGGGGTGCCGGCGGCGTCGGTCACGTCGTACGTGGCACCGAGGTCCATCACCTGACGGGCCTTGAAACCGAGCACCGGCTGCTGCTTGGTGTCGTCCGCATAGAGCGTGACCTGCTCCTTGAAGGCGAGCCGCTTCTGCTGGGCGAAGGCCAACAGCTCGCCCTCGGCGCCGTCCGGCCGGACCGCGTGCACCTCGTACTGGTTGACCATGAACCGGACTCGCTGCCGGATGTGGAACTGGCGCTGGGACTGGAGCACATCGAGCTGCATGGCGGAATTTCCTTTTTGTGTGGGGGTGCCCGGCGCACCTGGGGCCGGGATACCGCGACGTGGTACGCAGTGGCGCAGTCTCGGAGTGTGACACAGCGGGGCGACAGCCGGCCGCCCGGCAGCCAGGGCACATGATGGTGCATGGCCGGACGCGACCCGATCCAGATCAGCCGCCGCCCCGGTGACCGGGTGCGCTCCCTCGACCCGGTCTGGTACGCCGGCTACGGGTCGAACCTGGACGCCGAGCGGTTCCGCTGTTATCTCTCCGGTGGCCGGCCGCCCGGCGGTAGCCGTGATCATCCCGGCTGTCGGGACAGCAGTCCACCGCTGGACGACCGGCCGGTCCTGCTGGCCGGTGGGCTGTACTTCGCGCTCGAGTCGCGTACCTGGACCGGCGGAATGGCGTTCTACGATCCGGAGCTGCCCGGTGCGGTCGCGGCGCGGGCGTACCTCCTCACGGCCGACCAGTTCGCCGACGTGGCCGCGCAGGAAATGCACCGACTGCCGAGCGGACCGCTGGAGTTGATCGCCGCAGCGGTCGCGGACGGGCGGGCCAGCACGGGGCCGGGCCGGTACGAGACGGTGGTCTGCGCGGGCGTCCTCGACGGCTGTCCGGTGCTCACCCTCACCGCGCCGTGGCGGGCCGGGGACGTGCCGCCGAATCCGCCGGCACCGGCGTACGTCGCCACCATCGCCCGTGGGCTGCGGGCCAGTCACGGCTGGACCGACGAGCGGGTCGCCGACTACCTGGCCGGCTGTCCCGGCGGCCCGGCCAAGGCTCACCCGTGAATCTTCCACCGAGGTCAGGGCGACCGTCACCTTCGTCGGCATCACGGGGTGGCGCCGGCCGGTGGTGGCGCCGGCCGGTGGTGGCGCCGCCATCCGAGATCGACAAAACCGGGGCGCGGAGGCGATCGAGGCACGACGCGGTGTGGATGTTGTCGGCCTGCCACGGCTCGTTCCGGGGGGCTGCCGCGAGACGGCCGTCAGGACGCCGTGGCGCCGTGCAGGGTGCGGGCGAGCCGGCGGACCGCCTCGTCCATCAGGTCGGGTGGGGCGGCGGCGTAGCTGAGGCGTAGGTGTGCGGCCGGGGGCTCGGCGGCGTACCAGGGACGGCCGGGGAAGACGACCACGCCTTCGGCTGCCGCAGCGGTGGCCAGCGCGACGTCGTCGGTGCCCTCGGGCAGCCGGACCCAGAGGTGCAGGCCGCCTCGCGGAACCCGCTGCGGGACGAGGTCCGGCAGGTGCCGGCCGAGCGCGGCCAGCAGTGCCTCGCGGCGGGTACGCAGCGCAGTGCGCAGCGCCCGGCGGTGCCGCGCCCAGGCCGGGGCGGTGACGAACTCGACGGTGGCCTGTTGCAGGGGGCCGGCGACGAAGAAGTCGTCGAGCAGCCGGGCCGCGCGCAGCCGGGCACCGGCCGGGCCACGCGCGCCGATCGCGGCGACCCGTAGCCCGGGAGCCGCCGACTTGGTCAGCGACCGCAGGTAGACGACGTGCCCGTCGGGATCGTCGGCGGCCAGCGGTGCCGGGGGCTCCCCGTCGATGGTGAGGTCGCGGGCGTAGTCGTCCTCGATCAGGAACGCCCCGGCGTCGCGTACGGCGTCGGCGACCCGGCCCCGGCGACGGTTCGCCAGTGTCGCGCCGTGCGGGTTGGCGTGCAGCGGCTGGCAGTAGAACAGCCGGGCGCCGGTACGGGCGAACGCGGCGGCGAGCTGGTCGGGGCGTACCCCGTCGGCGTCGGCGGGTACCGGCACCACGCGTAGGCCGGCCGCCCGGGCGGTGGCCAGCGCGCCCAGGTAGGTCGGTGACTCGACGAGCACCGTGTCGCCGGGCGTGGCGAGCGCGCGCAGCGCCGTCGAGAGCGCGGCCTGTCCGCCCGGGCAGATCACCATGTCGTCGGCGCGCAGTCCGGCCCCGGTCTCGCGGGCGAACCAGGCGCGCAGGTCCGCGCGCCCCTCGGTCGGTCCGCGCTGCCAGGACGCCGGTTGCCGGGCGGCGCGGGCGAGCGCGGCGCCGAGCGCGGTGCCGGGTTGCAGTTCCTCGTCCAGGTAGCCGCCGGTCAGCGGGATCGCTCCGGCGGGCGGTAACGCCAGTAACGCCCGAAGCTCGTCCTCGCCGGGTCGGCGGGGGCCGAGCGCCACCGTCTGCCAGGACAGGTCGGCGTCGCGTCGCCGGTCCGGCGGTACGGCCACGAAGGTGCCCGTGCCGGACCGCGTCTCGACCAGCCCTTCGGCCACCAACTGCCGGATCGCCTCGGCGACGGTGACCGGCGAGGCCCGGTGCCGGGCGGTCAGCTCGCGTACCGGGGGCAGTCGGGTGCCGGGTTCGGCGGCGGTCGCCAGGGTACGCAGATCTTGGACGACGCGGGCCGCTGCGTTACCGTCATTCATGACAGGAAAGAGTAGCGCTACTGTCCCGAGTACGGTAACGGCGAACCGGCTGGTCGGCCTCGCCCTCGGCGCGCTGGGCGTACTCGCCTTCAGCGTGTCGCTGCCGGCCACCCGGGTCGCCGTGGGGCAACTCGATCCGTGGTTCGTCGCCTTCGGCCGGGCGGTCGGCGCGGCACTGCTCGGCTGGGCGTACCTGCGGATCACCGACGCGCCGCGACCCACCCGCGACCAGTGGCGGCGGCTGTCGGTCGTCGCCCTCGGCGTCGTCGTCGGCTTCCCGCTGTTCACCTCGCTGGCGCTGCTCACCCAGACCTCCGCGCACGGTGCGGTCGTCATCACCGTGCTGCCCGCCGTGACCGCCGTGTTCGCGGTGCTGCGCGCTGGCGAGCGCCCACCGCCGCTGTTCTGGGTGGCGGGCGCCGGTGGACTGCTGGCGGTGTCGGCGTTCCTCGGCGTCGGTGGCGCGGTCCACGGTGCACTGTCCCCGGCCGACCTGTTCCTGCTGGTGGCGGTGCTGCTCTGCGGCCTCGGGTACGCCGAGGGCGGCGCCCTCGCCCGCGAGTTGGGCGGCGCCCGGACGATCTGTTGGGCGTTGCTGCTCTCGTTGCCCGTCACCGGTCCCGTCACGGCCGTCGCCGCGCTTGCCGATCCACCGCGCGCCGACGGCGTCGCCTGGTCGGCGTTCGGCTATCTCACCGTGGTCTCCATGTTCCTGGGCTTCTTCGCCTGGTACGCGGGTCTGGCCCGAGGCGGCGTCGCCCGGGTCGGGCAGGTCCAGTTGGTGCAGCCGGTGCTCACCCTGGGCTGGTCGGCGCTGCTGCTGGGCGAGTCCGTCACCCCGGCCTCGGTCGCGGCGGCGCTGGTGGTGCTCGGCTGTGTGGTGCTGACCCAACGCACCCGGAGCGGCGGGTCCGGGGATCGCGGTGGGACGTGAATTGACTCCCCGGTTCCCGACCGACAGTATTCCTAGCTAATAGATAGGGATTATGGGTTGGGGCGCGGTGCCGGCGAGGATGGCCGGGCCGGTGCCGGCCCCGGGTCGCGATCGAACCGATCGGAGGCGCATCCGCGGTGCACATCTCCGCGCGTACCGACTATGCCGTCCGGGCGATGCTGGTCATCGCCGAAGCCCACCCGAGCCTGGTCAAGACCTCGGAGATCGCCGTTGCCGAGCGGATCTCGGCGAGTTTCCTGTCGGAGATCCTGATGGAACTGCGGCGCAGCGGGCTGCTGCTGACCTTCCGGGGTACCGAGGGCGGCCACGCGCTCGCCCGGTCGGCGGACGCGATCAGCGTCGGCGACATCCTGCGGGCCACCGACGGCGTCCTGATCACGACGGTACGGGGCCGGCCGACCGCCCTGGCCAGCTATCACGGGGTGGCCCGGGGCCTGCGCGACGTCTGGCTCTCGCTGGACCGGGCCATCACCGAGATAGTCGACCGGACCACCCTGGCCGACCTGCTCGCCGACGGGGCGCGGTCGCAGGCCGGGTGACGGTCGTCCAGGTCCGGCCCCGCCGGATCGGCTTCCCGGCCCAGGGTTGACCCTCCCGCCAGGTCCATGTCCCGGCGTACGTGCTCCCGCTCGGCCGAACGGCTGTTGACGCGTGAATGTGCGGGGCCTAGCGTAACCCTACCTAGCCGACCAAGTTGATAGGAAAACGAGGAGATAGATGAACCGGACCAGAGTGGCGGGCGCGCTCGCCCTCGCGGCGACCCTGGCCCTGTCGGCCTGCGGCGGTGGTGGGGCGTCCGGCGAGGGCACCACGACGCTGTCGATCGTCGGCTACGCGGTGCCGGAGGCGGCGAACAAGGCGATCATCGCCGAGTGGAACAAGACCGACGAGGGTCGGGGCGTACGCTTCCAGACCTCGTACGGCGCCTCCGGCGACCAGTCCCGCGCGGTGGTGGCCGGTCTCAAGGCCGACTACGTGCACTTCTCGGTCTCCAGCGACGTCACCCGGCTGGTCGACGAGGGACTGGTCGACCAGAACTGGGACGACGGCCCGAACAAGGGCATCGTGTCGTCGTCGATCGTGGTCCTCGCCGTACGGGACGGCAACCCGAAGAACATCCAGGGCTGGGACGACCTGGTCAAGCCGGGCGTCCAGATCGTCACCCCGAACCCCGCGTCCTCGGGTGCGGCCAGGTGGAACGCCCTCGCCGCCTGGGGACACATCTCGGCCAACGGCGGGACCGACGCGCAGGCCCAGGAGTACCTGACGAAGCTCTTCGCCAACGTGGTCTCGCTGCCGAACAGCGGCCGGGACGCCACCACCGCCTTCCTCGGCGGCACCGGTGACGTGCTGCTCGCCTACGAGAACGAGACGATCCTGGCCACCCAGAACGGCGAGAAGCTCGACTGGGTGATCCCGTCGACCACGATCCTGATCGAGAACCCGGGTGCCATCCTCAAGAACGCCGGCCCCAAGGCGCAGTCCTTCCTGAACTTCGTGCTCAGCCCGGCGGGGCAGCGCCAGTTCGCGCTCAAGGGCTTCCGGCCGATCGTCGAGGGCATCGACACGAAGGGCGTCGAGGGAGCACTGGACCCGAACAACCCGTTCCCGGCGCCGCAGAAGCTGCTGACCGTCAGCAAGGACTTCGAGAGCTGGTCGGCGTTGTCGAAGAAGTACTTCGACGAGAAGGAAGGGATCATCGTCAAGATCATTGCCGCTTCCGGGAAAGCGAAGTGACCTCGGCGACCCTCGCTCCGGACCGGCCGGCACCCCGCCGGACGGTCCGGAGCGGCCGGCGCCTGACCCGGGCCTCGGGCCTGGGACTCGGCGTGGCGATGCTCTGGTTCAGCCTGCTCGTGCTCATCCCGCTCACCGCCGTGGTGGTCACCGCCTCGGACGGCGGCTGGGCCGAGTTCTGGGCGACGGTCACCAACCAGCAGACCCTGGCCGCGATCGAACTCACCGTCGGCACCGCGTTCCTGGTGACCCTGATCAACATCGTGATGGGTACGACCATCGCCTGGGTCCTGGTCCGAGACGACCGCTTCGTCGGCCGGCGGGTCCTCGAAGTGCTCATCGACATCCCGTTCGCCCTGCCCACGATCGTCGCCGGCCTGGTGCTGCTGTCGCTGTACGGCCCGGACAGCCCGCTCGGGGTGAACATCGCCAACACCCGGGTCGCGGTCTTCTTCGCCTTCCTCTTCGTCACCCTGCCGTTCGTGGTCCGGACCGTCCAGCCGGTACTGGCCGAACTCGACCGGGAGGCCGAGGAGGCGGCGGCCTCGCTCGGTGCCAGCCGGTTCACGGTGTTCCGCCGGATCATCCTGCCCAGCCTCACTCCGGCGATCGCCGCCGGCGCCGCACTCTCCTTCGCCCGTGGCGTCAGCGAGTACGGCTCGCTGGTGCTGCTCTCGGGAAACCTGCCGATGCGGACAGAGGTGACCTCCGTGCGGATTCTCAGCAGCATCGAGAACGACAATCTCGAAGGTGCGGCGGCGGTGGCGGCGGTGCTGCTGGTGATCTCGTTCGTGGTCATCGTCGCCGTCGACGTCATCCAGCGCCGGGTGGTGCGCCGTGGCTGACCGCCGTACCGGCACTGCCGTGCACAACCGGCCCGGGCCGGCCCGGCACGTGCTGCGCCTGGTCGTCACGGTGTACCTCGTGCTGCTGGTCGCCTGGCCGGTGGCGCTGGTCGGACGCAACGCGTTCGGCAACGGCCTGACGGACCTGGAGGGCATCCTCAACGACCCGGACGTGGTGCACGCGCTCCGGCTCACGGTCACCGTGGCGGTCACCGCCGTGCTGATCAACACGGTCTTCGGGGTCGGCATCTCGCTGCTGCTGGTCCGCTACGACTTCCCCGGCAAGCGACTGCTGAACGCCCTGCTCGACGTACCGCTGTCGGTCTCGCCGATCGTGGTCGGCCTGGCCCTGGTGCTGGTGTACGGCGGTCGCAGCGGATGGTTCGGTCCCACCCTGGAAAGTGCCGGATTCCAGGTCATCTTCGCCACCCCCGGGATCGTGCTGGCCACCGTGTTCGTCGCGCTGCCGCTGGTGATCCGGGAGGTGGTACCGGTCCTCCAGGAGGTCGGCGACGAGCAGGAGCAGGCGGCCCGCAGCCTCGGGGCCGGCGCCGTGCAGACCTTCCTCCGGATCACGCTGCCCACCATCAAGTGGGGCGTCGTCTACGGCGTCGTGCTCAGCCTCGCGCGATCGCTGGGCGAGTTCGGCGCGGTCAAGGTCGTCTCCGGGAACGTACTCGGGCAGACCCGCACCGCCACCCTGGTGGTCGAGGAGAAGTACCTGAACTTCGACAAGGGCGGCGCGTACGCCACCGCGCTGCTGCTCACCCTCGTCGCGGTGGCCGCCATCATCGTCGTCTCCGTCCTCCGCCCTAAGGAACCACGTTGAGCATCGAGATCGCGAACGTCAGCAAGCGGTTCGGGAACTTCGTCGCCCTCGACGACGTCTCCGTCAGCATCCCGTCCGGCCGGCTCACCGCGCTGCTCGGTCCGTCCGGCGGCGGCAAGTCGACCCTGCTGCGGATCATCGCCGGCCTGGAGAGCGCGGACAGCGGCCGGGTGGAGATCGAGGGCCTGGACGCCACGAATCTGCCGCCGCAGCGCCGCAACGTCGGTTTCGTGTTCCAGCACTACGCGGCCTTCAAGCACCTGTCGGTCTGGCGCAACGTCGCCTTCGGACTGGAGATCCGGCGCCGCCCGAAGGCGGAGATCCGCAGCCGGGTCGAGGAACTGCTCGCGCTGGTGCACCTCGAACAGTTCGCCGACCGGCTGCCGTCGCAGCTCTCCGGTGGCCAGCGGCAACGGATGGCGCTGGCCCGCGCCCTGGCCGTGCAGCCCACCGTGCTGCTGCTCGACGAACCGTTCGGCGCGCTCGACGCCAAGGTTCGCAAGGAGCTGCGGGAGTGGCTGCGCCGGCTGCACGACGAGGTGCACGTCACCACCGTCTTCGTCACGCACGACCAGGAGGAGGCGCTCGAGGTCGCCGACGAGATCGTGGTGATCAACGAGGGTCGGATCGAGCAGATCGGGTCGCCCGACGAGCTGTACGACCGGCCGGCCAACGACTTCGTGATGCGCTTCCTCGGCCCCGTCACGCAGCTCGGCGACCGGCTGGTCCGCCCGCACGACGTGCAGATCCAGGTCGGCGAGGGGAAGGAGGACCCGGCGGAGGTGACCGGCCGGGTGACCCGGGTGACCCGGGTCGGTTTCGAGATCCGGGTGGAGGTCACCGGCAACGACCAGGTCGTCACCGTCACCCTCACCCGCAACGAGTTCCTGGCGATGGACCTCCAGGTCGGAACCACGGTACGGGTACGCATCGCGCCCGAGGTGCACGCCGGCACGGTCGCCGTCGACCAGGCCCAACTGCTCGCCACCTGACCAGCCTCGGAAGGCGTCGGTCGGTACAGGCGTCGACAGGCGGGCTCACGGCGAGCTGACCAGCCCAGGCAGGTAGTCGGTCGGTGCGGGCGTCGACAGGCGGGCTCACGGCGAGGTGGCGCCCGGCCGGGGTTTGACCGCCCGGGTGGCGAAGTAGCCGGGCAGCCAGCCGGCGGTGGCGTCCGAGTGGTGCGGTGCCTCCTCGAACCCGGTGACGACGAAGCCGGCGGCGAGCTGCCCACCGAGCTGCTCGGCCATGCTGTGGCTGTACTCCAGCGGTGCGTCCGCGCCCCACAGCCGCTCGCGCTCCTCGGCCGGTACGTGCGTCAGGTCGCTGTACGGCAGCCGGTGGCGTACCACCAGTTCGCCGCGCTTGTCCAACGCCTCGGAGTCGAAGAGGTAGACGTCGGGGTTGAGAAACCCGCACAGCAGCGTCCCGCCGGGACGCAGCACGCGGAAGCACTCCCGCCAGACCGGGGCGAGTTCGGGTACGAACAGGTTCGAGACCGGGTTGAGGACGAGGTCGAAGGAGCCGTCGGCGAAGACCGACAGGTCGCGCATGTCGCCGAGTACGGTCCGCAGTTCCAGGCCGTCCCGGCGGGCGACCAGCTCGTCCTGGGCGAGTTGGTTCGGCGAGTTGTCGAGGACGGTGACCCGCGCGCCGGCGGCCGCGAGCGTCGGACCCTGCTGACCGCCGCCGGAGGCCAGGCACAGCACGTCCGTGTCGGCGAGGTCGGCCGGGAACCAGGACCGGTCCACGGGCTGGTAGCCGATGAGTACGACGGACCAGGTCCCGGCCCGCGCCTGCGCGATCGTCTCGGACGAGACCGGACGGGACCACTCGTTGCCCTGCTCGACCTGCCGGTCCCAGGCGGCTCGGTTGTGCGCTACCGGATCGGGGTTCATCCGGGCCACGCTACTGGCCGGGCCCGCGGGTTTTCCCGAATTTCTGCCGGGCCGACTCGGTGTCGGCAGCGCCCCGACGGAGCCCGACCCGTGGTGCGGCGGCGAGGGCTCGTATCTCCAGGACCTGGGCCGGCCGGCGCCCCGTTTCGGATGCCCGATCGGTGATTCGCATGGTCGACTTCGCGCGGAAGGTATCTCTTTTGCTGGTCGGACCGCGCTGCCCGGATCGGTGGTCTCGCGCCGGGACTGGCGGTCCGATAACCTATTGAACCCATGGGATAAGTAGGCTGCCGTGGTCGGCTGCGGTGGGCCGTCCGTCCGCTGAGGAGGAAGGCTGAGATGGACCGCGACGAGTTGACGAACGAGGGTGCCTACGACCGGCTGCGGCTCCGGCAGTGGTTGCGCGGCGAGGCCCGGAGCGACGGACTGTCCCGCCGCGACATGCTCCGGGTGGCGGCCGGTGTCGGACTGCCGCTGATGGCGTCGCCGGTGCTGTCCGCGACGGCGGCGTCCGCCGCACCGGCCGGCCCCGCGTCGACGGCGGCCGGGCCGGTTCTGAAGCCGCTGCCGCCCGAGCTGTTCCAGGTGCACGGCACCAACGCCGAGACGCGCTGGGACGCGCTGCACGGCCAGGGGTACCTGGTGCCGATCGACCGGTTCTTCGTCCGCAACCACACCCAGACCCCGGTACTCGACCCGGTGACCTGGCGGCTGCGGCTCTACGGCACCGGACTGGCCGGGACGCCGACGGCGGAGAACCCGGTCGAGTTCGACCTCCGGCAGTTGCGCGCCCTTCCGGCCCGTACGCTGACCGCCTTCGTGGAGTGTGCGGGCAACGGTCGCAGCTTCTTCACCAGTCAGCAGGGCCAGCAGGTGTCCGGTACGGCCTGGAAGCTGGGTGCGGTCGGGGTGGCCCGCTGGCGCGGAGTGCCGCTCTCCACCGTGCTGCGTCTGGCCGGGCTGACCCGGGCGGCGGTCGACGTCATGCCGCAGGGGCTGGACCCGGACTTCGTCAGCGGCGGCGTGAACCTCGGTCCGGTACGCCGCCCGCTGCCGGTGGCCAAGGCGCTCCGTGACGTGCTGCTGGCGTACGAGATGAACGGCGAGCCGCTGCCGCCGGACCACGGAGCCCCGGTCCGCCTCGTGGTGCCGTCCTGGATCGGCATCTCGTCGATCAAATGGGTCGGCCCGATCGAGGTCTCCGCCAGCCCGCTCTTCTCGCCGTGGAACACCCAGTTCTACCGCCTGATCGGGCCGGACTATCCGGCGGAGGGCACACTGGTCGGTGCACAGGTGGTGAAGAGCGCCTTCGAGCTGGCCTGGGACGCGTCGCTCGCGGCGGGCCGCCGGCACGTGCTGCGCGGCCGGTCCTGGTCGGCGAACGGGCCGGTCCGGCACGTCGAGGTGAGCACCGACGGTTCCTCGTGGCGCCGCGCCCGGCTGGTCGGCCGTACCGTCGACCAGGGCTGGCAGCAGTGGGAGATCTCCTGGAAGCCGCCGGCCTCCGGGACGTACGCGCTGCGGGCGCGGGCCACCGACGTCACCGGGGCGACCCAGCCGGACACGGTGCCGCACAACACCCAGGGCTATCTGTTCGGGGCCGTCGTCCGGCACCCCGTCACCGTGGCCTGACCGCTCGACGGCGGCGGGGCGGACGGGTCCGCGCGAAGGCACGGAGCCGGTCGACCAAGCGGTCACACCCACTGCCGCCGACGATCGGCTCGGCATCGGTGAACCGGCCCGCCGTGCCCACCGTCGTCAGCCGAGGGTTACCTCGTCCGGGTTCCGGTCGGGGCGCAGTCCGCGCCAGGAGGAGTGTCGCAGCCGGCCGTCCGGCGTGACGGTGCGGTAGACCACCTCGCCGACCAGCACCGGTTCGACCCAGCGGGCGCCTCGGGCCTCCGACGCGGGGACCGGCGTGGCGAACGGCGACGTCTCCCGGGCCAGTGCCGGGAACCGCCGGTCCAGGTCGTGCAGCATCCCGGTGGTGAACCCGGTGCCGACCCCGCCGACGTACGCCAGTCCGCCGTTCCGTCGGTGCACGCCGAGCAGCAGGGAGCCGACGGTACCGGCCCGGCGGCCCGCGCCCGGCCGCCACCCGCCGACGAGCACCTCGGTGGTCTGGATCAGCGCGGTCTTGCGCCAGTCCGGCGAGCGTCGACCCGGCTGGTACCGGGAGTCCACCCGTTTGGAGACCACCCCTTCGAGGCCCTGCTCCCGGGCGGCGCGCATGACGCTGTCCGGGTCCCGGTCGAAGACGGGGGACTCTGTTACACGCGGATGGTCGAGTCCCAGTTCCCGCAGCGCGTCCCGCCGGACGGACCAGGGCCGGTCCAGCAGCGGCCGGTCCAGGCGGGGCAGGTCGAACAGCACGTACCGCACCGGGGTCGAGGCGACCAGGGCCGGGCTCGGCGCGACCACGTGCATCCGGCGTTGCAGCGCGGAGAAGCTCGGCGCGCCGCGCTCGTCCAGGGTGACCAGTTCGCCGTCGAGGACGACGTCCCGCCCCGGCAGCAGCGACGGCAGCACGTCCAGCTCCGGATAGCTGCCGGTGATGTCCTTGTCGTTGCGGGAGAGCAGCCGGAACCGGCCACTCCGGCTCAGGTACCCGAGTGCCCGTACCCCGTCCCACTTGAACTCGTACGCCCAACCCGGCTCCGCAGGCAGGTCACCCGCCACCGCCAGCATCGGTCGGATCAGGGTCGGCGAGCCGGTACCCCGCATACGCCGAGCCTGCCGCACCGGCCGACGCGTTGCCGGCGGAACGGGAAAGCCGCACCCCCGGCTGCCCGTCCCCGACGCCGACTCCCTGCCGTTTCCGACGCTCTGCGCGGCGCGGTTTGACACGAGGCGCGGTACGGTGCATATTCAACGAGTACGTTAATTAACCGAGCTGTTGAGGAAGGCGGATGTGGTGGACCGGCTGAGCGAGGTGTTCAGCGCCCTCGCCGACCCGACCCGGCGGGCGATCCTGGCCCGGCTGGCCGACGGCGAGGCGACGGTCAACCAGCTCGCCGAGCCGTTCCCGATCAGCCTCCAGGCCGTTTCCCGGCACCTGAAGGTGCTGGAACGGGCGGGACTGATCACCCGGGGCCGGGCGGCGCAGTGGCGGCCGTGCCGGCTCGACGCCGAGCCGTTGCGCGAGGTCGCCGACTGGGTCACCGAATACCGGCGCTTCTGGGAGCAGCGCTACGACGGGCTCGACGGATATCTGCGACAGCTCCAGCAGGACGGGACGCGACCGGAGGAGTGAGATGGGCGACGAACTGACGGTGACCCTGCCGTCCGACCTGGAGGTCAGGATGGTGCGGGTCTTCGACGCACCGCGCGACCTCGTCTTCGAGGCGCACACGAAGTGCGAGCACCTCAAGCACTGGTGGGGCCGGGGCAACCCGCTCGACTGCGAACTCGACTTCCGACCGGGCGGCGGCTACCGCTTCGTCGAGCACGCGCCGGACGGCCAGCAGTACGCGTTCCGGGGCGAGTACCTGGAGATCCGGGCACCCGAGCGGATCGTGCAGACGTTCGAGTTCGAGGGCATGCCCGGCCAGGTCTGCGTGGAGACGCTGGAGCTGACGGAGCAGGA
The DNA here is from genome assembly GCF_016862915.1 of Plantactinospora endophytica. Lineage (GTDB taxonomy): Bacteria > Actinomycetota > Actinomycetes > Mycobacteriales > Micromonosporaceae > Plantactinospora > Plantactinospora endophytica. The sequence goes on from NZ_BONW01000016.1 coordinate 29,448, forward strand.
CGGCAGGACCACGGTCACCAGCGTCACCCGGTTCGACACCAGGCAACAGCGGGACGGGATGGTCGCCTCCGGCATGCAGGACGGCGCCCGAGAGTCGTACGAGGCTCTGGTGGCGTACCTGGCGGGGCGGGGATGAGCCCGGTGCGGGAACTGACGGTGGACCTGTTCAGTACCGTCGACGGCTGGCTCCGGGGACGGGACTCGCCCGCCTACTTCGGCTACGACGGCCCGGAGCTACAGTCCTGGATCGACGAGCAGGTGGCCCACCCGCACGTGATGTTGATGGGCGCCAACACCTACCGGGCGATGGCGGAGATCGTCGCCGGGGGAGGCGACCCGAGGTCCGGGCGGATGGACGAGCTGCCCAAGGTCGTCTTCTCGAAGTCGTTGCGACCGCCGCTGAGCTGGCACAACACCTCGCTGGTGGCCGAGGACGCCGCAGTTGCCGTACCCGCGATGAAGAACGAGCCCGGCGATCCGCTGCGGGTGATCGGCAGCCTGGCGCTGACCCGCAGCCTGTTCCGGCTCGGCCTGGTGGACCGGCTGCGCCTGATCGTGTTCCCGCAGGTGCTGGGGGAGAGCGGGGTGGAGCGGATGCTGGTGGGCGTGCCCGACGTCAACCTGCGGCTGGTCTCCGCCGACGTGCTCGACGAGCGGCTCGTCCTGCTGGACTACCGGCTCGACCCGTCCGCGACGGCGCCTCGGTAGGCGCGGTTCCCTCCGCTGGACGACGGCGACAGGCACCGGCTCGCCGTGGACGACGCGAGTTCCGAGATTGTCTTCGGTGTCGCCGGATCGGGGTGCGGCTCGGGCAGCCGTGACCGTCGGGCCGGTGACCTACCAGGCCACCGGCAGGGCGGCCACCCCGCGTACCAGCATCCCGGTTTTCCACCGGAGCTCCGCCTCCGGCGCCGCGAGCCGGAGGCCGGGCAGCCGCCGGACCAGCGTCTCCAGCGCCACCTGGAGTTCCATTCGGGCGAGCTGGGCGCCGAAGCAGTGGTGGATGCCGTGCCCGAAGCCGAGCTGCGGGTTGCTCCGGCGGTGGAAGTCGAGCCGGTCCGGCTCCGGGAAGACCCGCTCGTCCCGGTTCGCCGACGAGAGCGAGACCACCACCGCCTCGCCGGCCCGGACCAGCACCCCGCCCAGTGTTACGTCCTCGGTGGCGTAGCGGGCGAAGACGGTACCCGCCACCAGCGGGACGAAGCGCATCAGCTCCTCCACCGCGGCCGGTACCAGCGTCGGGTCGTCGCACAGTCGCCGGTAGGCGTCCGCCTCGGTCAGCAGGACGTACACGAAGTTGGGGATCTGGGTGACGGTGGTCTCGTGTCCGGCGGCGAGCAGCCCGGCGGCGAGGTCGACCAGCTCGTACTCGCTCAGCCGGTCGTGCTCGTCCCGGGCCCGGACCATGGCGCTGATCAGGTCGTCGGCCGGTGCGGCCCGGCGCTTCGCCACCAGGTCCGCCATGTACTCCATCAGCGCGCCCAGGTACTCCTCGATCTGCTCGCCGCTCAGCGACGTGCTGGAGACCACCGCCTCGGACCAGATCCGGAACCTGTCGTGGTCGGCGAACGGCACCCCGAGCATCTCGCAGATCACCCGCACCGGCATCGGTACCCCGAAGTGCTCCACCAGGTCGGCCGGCGCGCCCTGCCGGCACAGGTCGTCGACCAGCTCGTCGGCGATCTCGGCGGTGCGCGGGCGCAGCGACTCGATGCCGCGCGCGGTGAACGCCTTGGCGACGAAGCGGCGCAGCCGGGTGTGTTCCGGCGGGTCCAGGTTGAGGGTGCCGGCGTTCGGCGGGTGCGGCATCATCCGGGGCTCGTCGTGCCCGCCGGCCGCGGCCCGGCTGAACCGGGGATCGCTGAGCACCAGCCGGACGTCCTCGTGCCGGGTGGCGAGCCAGGCTTCCTCGCCGCCGTAGGGCAGCCGGACCCGGCTCACCGGCTCGGTCGCCCGCAGCCGCGCGTACGCGGGGTCGAGGCGGAGCCCGTCGAACGGGCTGAACGGGTAGGCGCGGGCGGGGGGCCGCTCGGTGGTGGTCACGATGTCCTCCCTGGGCTGCTGCCGACGAACAGGCCCCGACCGCCGGGGCCACCGGGCAGGTACTCCGCGACGCACCCGGCGGCGTCGAACGCCGTCAGGTACTCCTCGCGGCTGAACAGGGTGTTGCGGTGGCTCTCGGCGACGTGCCGGATCCCGGCGGAGTCGGCGAGCAGGTAGTGGATGTCCATCCGGACGGCCCGCCCGGTTCGGCGGGAGTGCGAGACCCGGGCGAGGGTACGGGCACCATCCCGGAGCACGTCGCCGGCGACGTACCCGTCGCGGAAGTCCTCCGGGAACCACAGCGGCTCGACCACCAGCACGCCGCCGGGGTCGAGGTGCCGGGCCATCGCGGCGACCGCCGCCGCCAGCTCCTCCGGGGAGTCGAGGTAGCCGACGCTGCTGAACAGGCAGGTGACCACACCGAAGGTGCGCCCGAGCGCCAGTTCGCACATGTCACCGAACCACACCGGTACGCCGGGCAGCTTGGCCCGGGCGACGTCCAGCATGGCCGGTGACCGGTCGACCCCGGCCACCTCGGCGAAGTGGGCCCGGAACCGGGCCAGGTGCTCGCCCGTACCGCAGGCGACGTCGAGCAGCGAACCGGCGTCGGGACGCCGCTGCCGGACCAGCCGGGTCACCCAGTCCGCCTCGGCCGCGTAGTCCTTGCCCCGCAACCGGTACGTCAGGTCGTAGATCTCGGCGAACTCGGCGCCGAACACGTCGTCCGCGCCGGCCGTCAGGGGATGTCGGCTGTCCGTGCTCATCGTTGCGCGTACACCTTCTCCAGTACGGCGACCGCGTCGGCGGCCCCGGTCTCGGCCCGGACCAGGGCGCCGAGCCGGGCCGCCCGGTCGGCCATCCCGACGTCGTCGTACGCCGTCCGGATCGCCCCGGCCAGCCGGTCGGCGCGCAGCGCGGGGGCCGGCACGGGCGGCGGGGCGACGCCGAGCGCGTGCATCCGGCGGGCCCAGAACGGCTGGTCGCCGACGGCCGGGCAGACCACCTGCGGCCGGCCGGCGGCGGCTGCCGTCCAGGTGGTGCCGCCGGCGTGGTGCACCACCACCGACATCCGGGGCAATAGCCAGTCGTGCGGGGCGGAGTCGATGGCCAGCACGCTCTCCGGCAGCGCGGTGCCGGGGGCGAGGCCACCCCAGCCGGTGGCCAGCACCGCCCGCACCCCGGCCCGGTCGAGCGCGGCCAGCACCTCGCGGGCGGTACCGGCCGGGTCGTAGCCGACGACGCTGCCGAAACCCACGTAGACCGGGGGCGGGCCGGCGGCGACGAACTCGGCCAGCCGGGGCGGCGGCGCCCAGCCGGGCTCGGTCGGCAGGTACCAGTAGCCGGTGGTGTGCACCGTCGGCGGCCAGTCCGCCGGTGGCGGCAGGACGTGCCGGCTGACCTGGTTGAGCACCGGGGTGGGCCGGCCGTCGGGGCGGCGCAGCGGGTCGTACCGGTGCCGGCGCCGGGGCAGGCCGAGGGTTTCGGCCCGCCACCTGTCGACGCCGAGGCCGGCGAGCCGGAGCTGGCCGCGTACGAAGGCGAGGTGGGTGAGCCGGTTGGCCGAGGCGGGCAGCCAGCTCGGCGCCAGGAGCAGCGGGTTGGCGAACTCGCGGGTGGGCACGTAGAGCGGGTCGAGCGCGGCGACCACCGCCGGGATGCCGAGCCGTTCGGCGAGGTGCGGGCCGGCGATCGCCACCGGGGAGTGCACCAGCAGTTCCGCGCCGCTGTCCCGGGCCGCCGCCCAGGCGCCGTCGAGGAGCCGCCGCACCGCCGGGCGCATCCGGGCGACCAGATCGGTGTACGCCCGCAGCGAGCGCAGACCACCCCGGCCGTGTCCCGCCGCCTCCTGGATCTCCGGTGCCGACCAGAGCCGGAGTACTCCCTCGTCCAGCCCGGCGAACGGAATCCGGTGGCCTCGGGCCAGCGGTGCGAACGAGGCCGGGGCGGCGAGCAGCGGCTCGTGCCCGGCGACCCGCAGGGCGTGTCCGAGGGCGGCCATCGGCTGTACGTCGCCCCGGGTGCCGTAGGAGAGGACGAGGACCCTCATCCGCCGGCACCGCGCCGGGGCACCGCGACCATCGGCAGCGAGCTGGGGTAGACGGTGGCGGCGACCGCCTCGGTCACCACGTGTCCCGGTCTCGGCTCCAGCCGCCACCGGGCGGCGATCGTGGTCAGCGCGATCATCGCCTCGGTCCAGCCGAACTCGTCGCCGATGCACTGCCGGTTGCCGGAGCCGAACGGGATGAACGCGTGCCGGGGGACCCGTCCGGCCCGCTCCGGCAGCCATCGGTCCGGGTCGAAGCGCAGCGGATCGGGGAAGAGCGCCGGGTCGCGGTGCATCGTCAGCGGGCTGAGCACCACCTCGGCGCCGGCCGGCAGCCGTACGCCGCCGAGCGTCACCCCGGTCAGCGACCGGCGCATCACCAGCCACAGTGGATAGAGCCGGACCACCTCCTTGAGCACCCGGCCGGTGTATTCGAGTTTCGGCAGGTCGGCGAAGGTGAGCGGCTCGCCGCCGAGCACCTCGTCGGCCTCCCGGGCCAGCCGGTCGGCGATCTCCGGGTGCCGGCCGAGCCGGTAGAACGCCCAGGCCATGGTGTTGGCGGTGGTCTCGCTACCGGCCAGCATCACGGTGACCACCTCGTCGCTGACCTGCTCGTCGGTCATCGACTCGCCGGTCTCCCGGTCACGGCTGCGGATCAGCATGGAAAGCAGGTCGCCCCGGTCCACCCCGTCCGCCCGGTACGCCCGGATGACCTCGTCGATGACCCGGCGGATCCGGACGATCGCCGCCTCGAAGCGCCGGTTGCCCGGGGTGGGCAGCTTCTCCAGCAGCTCGATCGGGGCGAGCGTGCGTCGGGTGACGCCGTCCCGGACGATCGGGATGGAGCGCTTCACCTCGGCGACCGCCTCCGCGCCGATGTCGGAGGAGAAGAGGGTCCGGCCGATCAGGGCCAGCGCCACCTCGTGCATGGTCTCGTGCACCGAGAGCGCCTGGCCGGGGCGCCACGACTCGGCGAGGTCGACCAGGTAGTCCCGCATGATGTCGGCGTAGTGCGCGATCTGCCGGTGGTGGAAGGCCGGTTGCATCAGCCGGCGCTGGCGCAGGTGGAACGTGCCGTTGGAGCTGACCAGGCCGTTGCCGACGATGGCGCGTACCTTGTCGAAGAAGGCGCCCTTGTCGTAGCGGCGGGCGTCGGTGACCAGCACCTGGCGGACGAGTTCGGGATGGTTGACCACGTACGCCGGGCGGGGGCCGAGCTGGATCCGGACCACGTCGCCGAGGCCGCGTACCGACTGGAGGAACGCCAGGGGCCGGCGCCGGAGCTGCACCGCGTGGCCGAGCAGCGGTAGCCGGTCGGGTGCGACGGGCGCGGACGTGTTCGGGCTGCTCACGATCGACCTCCCCGTGTGGACAGGGGCGTCCACGCCGCACCGGCGGCGACGACGGCGTGGCGGTTGATCACTGTCCGTCGCCACGATCTCACGGCTCGGAGCGAAATGCAATATAGGTAAATCTATCGATGGATGGCTAGGCTTGACCCGTGGCCCGCCGTCGTGCCGCCCGCTGGGACGACCGGGACGGCACGGGGGGATGGCGATGACGCGCGGATCGCAGACCGGGGTCGACGACCCCGCCGGCTGGCTCGCCGACATCCAGGCCCAGATCACCCCCGAGGTGATGTCCGCGGTCGACCGGCTGAATCCCTGGACGCGCCGGGTCTGCGGGTACCAGTTGGGCTGGCTCGACCGGCACGGCCGGCCGGACGGCGCGCCGGGCGGCAAGGCGATCCGCCCCGCCCTCGCCCTGGCCAGCGCCCGCGCCGTCGGCGGTGCCACCGCGACGGCGACCGCCATGCCGGCCGCCGTCGCGGTGGAGTTGCTGCACACCTGCACGCTGCTCCAGGACGACGTGATGGACCAGGACCCGACCCGGCGGCACCGGCCGGCGGCGTGGACGGTCTTCGGTCCGGCCCGGGCGATCCTGGCCGGCGACTCGTTGCTGGCGCTCGCCTTCGAGGTGCTGTCCCGGTCCGGCCATCCGGCGGCGGCACAGGCCGCCAACGACCTCGCCGCGACCATCGACGAGCTGATCGAGGGGCAGAGCATGGACCTGGCCTTCGAGGGAGCCGAGTCGGTCTCGCTGGCGGACTGCGTACGGATGTCCACGGCGAAGACCGGTTCGCTGCTGGCCTGTGCCTGCCGGCTCGGCGGTCTCTTCGGCGGTGCCGGCGAGGCGGCCCGGGACGTACTGGCCCGGTTCGGGCGGCACCTCGGGATGGCGTACCAGTTGCGGGACGACCTGTTGGGCATCTGGGGCGACCCACGGCAGACCGGCAAGCCCGCCCTGGTCGACCTGCGCCGGCGCAAGAAGAGCCTGCCGGTCGCCGCCGCGCTGGCCGCCGGCAACGACGCGGCCGACCAGCTCGGCCGGCTCTACACCGGAACCGATCCGCTCACCGGGGACCGGCTCGCCCGGGCCGCCCGGCTGGTCGAGGAGGCCGGCGGCCGGGCCTGGGCCGAGCGGGCCGTCGGCGAGGAGGTGGCGGCGGCCGGCCGGGCGCTGACAGAGCTGTCCCGGCACGGCGCCGCCAGTCGGCTACTGGCCGCGCTCGGCGACTTCGTCGCCGGCCGCGACCGGTAGCGGGACGCCGGGCTGATGCCCCGCCCGCGCCGCGCCGGACCGCCGGGCAACCGCCGCCTGCTCCGCCGGGCGGGCCAGCCGGGCCGCGACGACCGGCGCGTGCGCCGCCACCACCCGGACGACCTCGGCTATCCGGTCGATCTCCGCCGCCTCGACGGCCGTGCCGGTCGGCAGGGTGAGCAGGGCGTCGGCCAGGGCGTCGGCGTGCGGGAACGACCACCCGTCCGAGCGGTACGGCGCCATCCGGTGACACCCCGGATAGAAGTACCGCCGGGCGACGACGTTCTCCGCGCGCAGCACGGCCATCAGGTCGTCCCGGTGTACGCCCAACCGCTCCCGGTCCACCCGGAGCACCACGTAATGCTGGCCGTGCCGGGCGGCCGGATCCGGGTCCAGCAGCTCGACGCCCGGCACCCCGGTCAGGGCCGCCAGGTAGCGCCGGTGGTTGCCCCGGTTACGGGCCACGAAGTCGGGCATGCCGCGCAGCGAGACCAGCCCCATCGCGGCGGCGGCCTCGCTCATCTTGGCGTTGGTACCGGTCAGCGCCACCTCGTCCTCGCCGACGATGCCGAAGTTGTGCATCGCGCGTACCCGGGCGGCGAGGGCCCCGTCGTCGGTGACCACCGCGCCGCCCTCGAACGCGTTCACCAGTTTCGTCGCGTGGAAACTGAACACCTCGGCGAGCCCGGCCCCGCCGACCGGCCGCCCCGGGTACGCCGAGCCGAACGCCTGGGCCGCGTCGAAGAGCAGGGCGAGGCCGTGCCGCCGGGCGACCCGGGTCAGCTCGGTCACCGGGCAGGGCCGGCCCCACAGGTGCACCCCGATGATCCCGCTGGTCCGGGGACCGATCCGGGCGGCGGCCGAGGCCGGGTCGATCAGGCCGCTGTCCGGGTCGACGTCGCAGAGTACCGGGGTCAGTCCCATCCAGCGCACCGCGTGCACGGTGGCCGGGAAGGTGAACGCCGGCACGATCACCTCGCCGGTCAGCCCGGCCGCCCGGATCGCCAGCTCCAGTGCGGCGGTGGCGTTGCAGGTCGCCACGCAGTGGCGTACCCCGGCCAGGTCGGCGACCTGCCGCTCGAACTCCCGGACCAGCGGCCCACCGTTGGACAGCCAGCGTCGGTCCAGCGCCTCGCCGAGCAGCGCGAAGAGCTGGTCCCGGTCGCCGATGTTCGGCAGGCCGACGTACCGGGGCCGGTCGAAGGCCGGTGTGCCGCCGAAGATCGCGAGATCGTCCGGTCCGCTCTTCATTCACGTTCCCCCCGTGGAAGTTATGTTGCCGAATGTCTAGCATTGAGGCATATCAATGGATATGTCAAAGGGGGTCGGCCGATGAATCCCGTACCGACGCGTCCGGCCGCTCCCGACCCCGTCTCCGCCCCCGTTCCCGCGCCACCGCAGCCGCAGCCGTTGCCGATCGACGCGGCCGTGGACACCTGCGTCACCGCACTGCGCCTGATCGACCGGCTGGCGGACTGGACCGCCGCGAACGGGCCGCCGTTCCCCGCCGCACACGTCAACGTCTTCTGCCTGAGCACCGCGTTCGTCACGCCGTGGCTGGACGTCGACACGCTGCACCTGGCGACCCGGATCTGGAGCTGGATCACCGCACTGGACGACACCGTCGACAACCACCCGGGCGACCTCGCCGAACTCGACCCGATCCTGGCGAACTGCCGGGCGGCGGCCGGCGGGGCCCGCGTGGACGCCGCAGACCCGATCGCGGCGGCGCTGGCCGGGATCCGCGCCGACCTGGCCGACCGGTCGGGCTTCGCCACTGTCGAGCCGCTGTGGCGGGACACCGTGCACCGGCTGGTCGACGGGATGCGCTACGAGGCGGTGACCGGGCGGGCCCTCGCGACCGGCGCCGCACCCGCCGAGCCGGGCGAGTACCTGCGGCACGCCGTACACACCGTCGGGGTGCCGATGTACGTCACCGCGCTGTGGGCGGCGATGCCGCCGTTCGACGCCCCCGCCCTGCTGCCCGCGCTGCGGGACGCGGCGCTCGCCGTACGACTCGCCAACGACCTGCGCGGGCACGCCCGGGAGAGCGCCGAAGGCAACCTCGACGCCCTGCGGCTCGGGCTCACCACCGAGCAGGTCCGGGCCATGGTCGGCGACCTGCTGGCCCGCTGTCACGACCGGCTCGCCCCGCTGCTGGCCGCCGCCTTCCCGCCCGCCGTCGCGGTGCACCGGATGGCCGTCTGGGGCACCCGGATCTACCAGCACATCGACTTCCGCTCGCCGGGCGGGCGCGGGCCGGGAAAGGACGACTGGCAGTTTCTCGACTGGATCACGGGGGCGACATGACGTACGAGGAACCCGACCGGCTCGCCCACCGGGCGACCGTACTTGTCGACGGGCTCGGGGACGGGTCGATCCGGCCCATCGCCTACAGCACGTCGTTCGTGGCCCGGCTGCACCGACCGGACGGCAGTCCGCTGTTCCCCGGCGCGCTCGACTGGCTGCGCCGGCACCAGTGGCCGGACGGCTCGTGGGGCGGTGCCGTCCCGCAGCCGCCGGACCGGCTGGTCAGCACCCTGGCCGCGCTGCTGGCGCTGGCCGGCTCGGCCGAGGACTGGGCGCGGCAGGCGATCGAGTCGGCCACCGGGTACCTGTGGCGGCACGCCGCCGACTGGCGCGACGCCGGGTACGAGACGATCGCCTTCGAACTGGCCGTTCCGCACCTGCTCGCCGAGGCGCGGCGGGCGGGGCTGCGGCTGCCGTACGCCGAATTCGGCGACCTGGACCGGATGCGCGCCGACAAGCTCGACCGGATCCCGCCCGACGCGCTGCGCACCCGGCCGACCACGCTGCTGTACTCGCTGGAGGTGCTCGGCGACGTGTTCGCGCCGGGACTCGCCGGCAGGTTCCGCTCTGGGAACGGCTCGCTGGGCAACTCGCCGTCGGCCACCGCCGCCTACTGGGCCGCCACCGGAGACCCGGCCGCGCTGCGCTACCTGGAGCGGCTGGTCGACGCGAACCCCGACGGCGGGGTACCCGAGGTGTGGCCGGTGGCGACGTTCGAGACCGCCTGGGCGGTGTACCTGCTCAACCGCGCCAAGCTGCTGCCGGTGACCGCCGCCCGGCCGCATCTCGACCGGCTCCACCGGATTCTCGGTGACACCGGCCTGGCGGCGATCGACCCGAGCTTTCCGGTGCCCGACTCGGACGACACCGCGATGGTGTACAACGCGCTGCTCGACACCGGCTACCCGGTCGCCGGGCTCCTCGACCACCTGCTGGTCTTCGAGAGCGAAAGCTGCTTCCGCACCTTCCCGTACGAGCGGGTGGCGTCGGTCTCGGCCAACGCGCGGGTGTACGAGGCGTTCGCCCACCGACCGGACCGGTACCCCGGCCAGCTCGCGAAGATCCTCGACTACCTCCGGGGCGAGCGGCAGGACGGTGGTTGGTGGCGGGACAAGTGGCACGCCTCGGCGTACTACGCGACCGCGCAGGTGGTCTTCGCGCTGGCCGGACCCGCACACCGGTCGGGCTCAGCGGACGGCGTCGACGGGTGGCTGCCGCCGCCGGAGCCGCTGGCCGACACCTGGCGGTGGTTGGTCGGCGGCCAGCGCGCCGACGGTTCGTGGGGCGAGCCGGCCGGCACCGCCGAGGAGACCGCGTACGCCGTGCTCGCCCTGGACGCGCTCGACCACCGGCATCCGGTACCGCCGCAGGTCTTCGAACTGGCCGGGGCGTACCTGCGCGAGCACGTCGACGACGCCGATCCGCCCGAACTCTGGATCGGGAAGGGGCTCTACACCCCGGACGCGGTCGTCCGGGCGGCCGCGCTGGCGGCGTGCGCCGTCGCGGTACGGCGTACCGCCGCCGGTCACCTGGTCGGCTCGGCGGAGTGATCCGCGCCGTGGGGGTCCCCGGTCAGCAGCACCGGCAGGGCGGCGAGCCGGCGTACCGCCCCGGGCCGCCAGCGGATCTCGTCCGGCGGCACCGCCAGGGTGAGGTCGGGGAAGCGGTGCAGCAGGCCACCGAGCGCGATCTCCGCCTCCAGCCTGGCCAGCGGCGCGCCCAGACAGTAGTGGATGCCGTGCCCGAAGCTGAGGTGCGGGTTGTCGGCGCGGGTCAGGTCCAGCACGTCGGGGTGCGGGAAGCGTCCCGGATCGCGGTTGGCGGCCGGGGTACTGAGCAGTACCGGCTGTCCCTTCGGGATCGGCACCCCGGCGATCTCGACGTCCTCCGTGGTGTAGCGGACGACGCCGAGCACCACGGCACCGTCGACCCGGAGCAACTCCTCGACCGCACCCGGCACCAGCCCCGGGTCGCCCCGTACGGCGTCCCGCCGGCCCGGCTCTGCCAGCAGCCGCAGCGCACCGGTGGTGATCAGACCGGCGGTCGTCTCGTAGCCGGCCACCAGCAGCAGCACCCCGGTGGCCACCAACTCGTCGTCGGACAGCCCTCGGCCCGGCCCATCGGACGGCTCTCGTGCCGGCCCGTCGGACTGCCTTCGTGCCGGCCCGTCGACCAGCCCGGCGACGGGGCCGTCGAGCGGACCGGCGACCTGTCCGTCGACTGGCCCGCCGACCGGCCCGGCGGCCAGCGCGCTGAGCAGGTCGGAGCCGGGCACCCGGCGCTTCCGGGTCACCAGGTCGGCCAGGTAGCCGCGCAGGGCGCTCCGGGCGGTCAGCACCGCGGCCACCGCCGCCTCGTCCACCGGCGGGGCGAACAGCGCGTCGGACCAGCGGCGGAGCTGCTCACGGTCGGCGCGCGGCACGCCGAGCAGCTCGCCGATGACCCGCATGGAGAGCGGCAACGCGAAGTCCGCCAGCAGTTCGGCCCGGCCGCGCGGCGCGAGCCCGTCGAGCAGGTCGGCCACGAGCCGCTCGATCCGGGGGCGCAGCGCCGCGACCCGCCGGGCGGTGAACTCTTTCGAGACCAGCCGGCGCAGTCGGGTGTGGTCGGGCGGATCGGCGGTCAGCATGCTGCCGCCGAGGTGGTCGCCGTCGTCGACCTGCCCGGCGTTCGGCGATTCGGCCAGCAACACGTCGGCGGCGTACCGGGCCTCGCTGCTCAGGCGCCGGTCGCCGAACGCGGCGAGCACCTCGGGATATCCGGTGACCAGCCAGACGGCGGGCCCCGGACGCAGCCGCACCCGCTGGACCGGGCCGGCGGCGCGCAGCCGGCCCAGGATCTCGTGTGGACGCGCCGACCCGGCGAAGTCGGCCGGCAACTCGAACTCGTCCTCCATATCCAAACATATAAGCATATGAGGGAGTAGATCGCGATGGCGGCGATCCGGTCCGTGGAGATCACCTTCACCGGCGCCCGGGGCGGCACGGCACCGTTGACCTGGGGACAGCGCTCGGTCTGGCGCTGGGTCGAATGGCTCGGCCCGGACGAGACGAGCCTGAACCTCCCGTACGTGCTGCCGATCCCGACCACCGCCCGGCAGACGTCGACGGCATCGGCGCGGCCCGGGGAGGCGGCATCGGCCCGGTCAGGGGAGGCGGCGCCGGTCGGGCCGGAGCTGGCGGACGTGGCGGCTGCGCTCCGGGTGCTGGTCGAGCGGCACGAGTCGCTACGCACGGTCTTTCCGGACGGGCCGGACGGTCCCCAGCAGCACGTCGTGTGCGGCGGTCGGCTGACCGTGGCCGTCCGGAACGCCGGCACGAACCCGCCCGACGAGTTCACCGCCGACGTGGCGGGCGAACTCGCCGGCACGCCGTTCCGGCACGGCGGGGAACTACCGCTGCGCTGCGCGGTGGTCGTCGCCGCAGGACGGCCGTACGCGGTCGCGCTCGCCGTCTCGCACCTGGCCGCCGACTGGGCCGCCCTGCACGTCGTCGAGGCGGAGTGGACCCGGCTGCTGACCGGGGCGGAGCCGGGGCGTACCCCCGGATGGCAGCCCCTGGACCAGGCTGCCGCCGAGGCGGCCGGACCCGTCGCGGACCGGGGCGGCACGGCGCTGGCGTACTGGGAGGCCGGGCTGCGGGTCGCGCCACGGTCGCTGTTCGACGTGCCGACCCGTACCCCCGAACCCGACCGCTACCTGCGGCTCGGCATCGACTCGCCCGGCATCGCCGCCGCCGCCGAACTGCTGGCCGCGAGATGCCGGGTGAGTACGACGACGGTGCTCGCGGTCGCCTGCACCACCCTGCTGGCCACGCTGACCGGGCACGAGCGGGCAGCCGTGCGCCTGGTCTCGGCCAACCGGCGCGAGCCGCCGGTGCGGGACATGGTCGGCAAGCTCGCCCAGGACGCACTGCTGGTGCTGGACCTGACGACACCGACCACCCTCGCCGAACTCCTCCGGCACGGACACCAGCGGGCCCGGGCCGGCTACCGCAACGGCCAGTACGATCCGGCCGCGCTGGACCGGATCAAGAGCCGGATCCGGTACGAGCGCGGCGCCACCGTCGACCTGCTGGTCTTCTTCAACGACATCCGGATGGGACAGCCGTGGTCCGGGCTGCCCGCCCCGCCCGCCGCCGACGGCCGGGTCTTCGTCGACTTCAGCACCCCGAGGGCGCACGCGAAGGCGTTCTTCACCGTGGAGTACGCGCCGGACCGCTGCCTGCTCTACCTGCTCGCGGACACGGCGTACCTGTCCCGGGTCGCGGCGGCGAGCCTGCTGACCGGAGTGGAGACGCTACTCGTGCACGGCGTCGACGAGGACCTGCCGGTGCACCGGATCAGCGTGGTGACCGGGATCAGCCCGGTCCACCGTCCCGACGGCTGGATCCGGGTCGGGCCGGACTGGCTGAACCTCGACGCCGTCCGGGCGGTGCTGCGGACCGCCACCGGGGCCGAGGACGTCGCGGTGGCCGTCGAGCCGAGCACCGGCCCGGCCGGCCCGGCCAGCCCGGCCCGGCTCACCGGGTATCTGCCGGACCTGCTGAAACTGCCGGACGCGGCAGACCTGCCGGAGATGTCGAATCGGTCGGACGCGGCGGACCGGCCGGACCTGCTGAAGCTGTCGGACGCGGCGGACCGGCCGCACCTGCTGAAGCCGCCGGACGCGGCGGACCTGCCGGGCGTGCTGAAGCTGCCGAGCGTGTCGAATCCGCCGGAGGCGGGGGAGGTGCCAGGCTTGGGGGACGTCGACGTGCGGCGGGTACACGCGGCGGTGATGGCGGCGCTACGCGGCCGGACCGACGTACGGGCGCCGGACCACTACGTGATCTGCGCCGGGCCGCCCGAGGGTTATCCGCCGGGCGACGCGCCGGACCGGTGGCGGGCGCTGCCCCGGGTCGCCGAGGGCGACGGCCGGGCCACGACCGCGATACCCGACGCGGAGGACGGTCCCTGACATCCGGTACCCCGGGACGGTGCCCGATCGGCGGCACGGGAACATCGCGGGACGGTGCTGGCAAGAGAGGGTATGAAGACGCACATCGCCGACCGGGAGTCGGTCGACGCCGGCGACCTGGCCGGACTCTTCGACCGGTACGCCCGGGAGCTGTTGCGGTACTGCGCACGCCGGGTGGGCGACGACGTCGCGGAGGACGTGGTCGCCGAGACGTTCCTGCTCGCGTACGAGCGACGCGAGCGGTACGACCCGACCAGGGGTGCCCTGTTGCCCTGGCTGTACGGCATCGCCACCAACCTGTTGCGGCGGCACCTGCGCACCGAACTCCGGCTGCTGCGTACGGCCGTCCCGGCTGACCTGGTCAGCGAGGGTCCGGCACTGCGCAGCGCCGAACGGGTCGACGCCCAGCGATCCGTCGCCCGGCTCGCAGCCGTACTCGCCAAACTGCCCCGACGACAACGGGACGTGCTGATGCTCTACGCCGTCGCCGAACTGGAGTACGCCGAGATCGCCGCCGCGCTCGACATTCCGCTGGGCTCGGTCCAGTCGGCCCTGCACCGGGCCCGGACGAAGGTGCGCGCCGCCCTGCCCGCCGAAGGAGAGAACCGATGAGCCGAACCGATCCCGACCTGGTGGCCGTGCGTACCCTGCCGCCCGGACTGCCCGAGCCCGACGACGAGGCGGTCGCGCGTACCTGGCGGGCCGTCGTCAGCAAGCGTGCGGCGCGGCAGCGGCGGCCCTGGCGACCGCGCCTGGTCCTGCCGGTCACCGCCGCCGCCGTGGTGTGCGGCCTCGCCCTCGGCGCGGGCCTGCTGTTCGCCCCGTCGGACACCCGGGTGCCGGACGGTACGGCAACGCCGGCCGGCACAGTGCGGTACGACGGTCCGGTCGACGTCAGGGCCGCGCTCGACGAGTTGACCGCCCGCGCCGGCACGGTCGACCCGGTACGGATTCCCGACGGGCAGTTCATCTACGTGCACACCCGGACGGTGGCCGTGCCCCGGCTCGGCGACCCGGCGGGCAGCGGTACCGGTGAGCCCGGCCGGCCGACGGCGGGAATGGGACCGGGTGGACCCGCCAGCGGTGCGGGCACGACCCCGCCACCGGCGGCCGGCCGGTCGGACCCGTCCGCCGAGCCGCTGCCGACCGATCTCCAGATGTGGGTCGACCCGGCCGGCATGATCGTGCTCGACGCCCGCCGGAACGGGGTGCAGGTGCAGCTCGGGGGCGGCGAGACGGCGAGCGAGGCGATACAGCGGCTCTTCGCGGAGGGGCCGAGTCTGGGTCTGCCGACCGCGCAGTGGCTGGCCGAGCTGCCGACCGATCCCGCGCTGCTGCGTACCCAACTGCTGGCCGAAGTCGGCGAGCGGCGGGGCTCCCCGGACCGTTGGCTGGCCGAGGTGTTGGGCACCCTGCTCCGGACCGCCGACCCGGTGCTCACCCCGGCGGTACGGGTCGCGCTCTACCGGGTACTCGGCGGGCTTGACGGACTGAGCGCGGCCAGGGTCACCGTCGACGGCCGGGAGCAGTACGTGATCCGGCACACCGAGGGCGTCGACGTCACCGACCTGCTGTTCGATGCCGGTACCGGCCGGTCGGCAGGGCGGGCCACCGGTCGGCTGGACGGCGCGGGGGTCACCGGCTCCGGATCGGCGTCGACGTCGTCGGCCTATCCGTCCGGTCTGCGGAGCCAGGACCTGTGGTCCTGGGCGATCGTCCCGGAGCTGGGACGGACCCGTTGACGTGGCGAGTCCCGGCGACGCAGGCCAGACGATCCTCTGCGGTGGGGCGGACCCGTTGACCTGGCGAGTCCCGGCGACGCCGCCCAGACGATCCCGCGCGATGGAGCGGACGTTCGTCCCGACGCGTGGAAGCGTGAGACGAGTGGTCGGCGGCTGGCCGGGGCGACCGGCGGCACCGGTCAGGCGAGCAGTGCCGGTCTCATCTCCGCGCCCAGGTTGATCCCGTTGACCACCCGGTGGCTGCCGGAGTCGTAGACATCGATGGTGTTGTTGCGGCGCATGAGTTGCCGGGCCGGAGGCGGCAGCGGAGGTGGCTCGTCCATCGCCGCGCGGATCTTCGCGGCGCTGGAGATGAGCTGGTGGGCCAGGGCGGCGGCGTCGGTGTCCACCCGTACGCCGCCGTACTCCCAGCCGACGGCGGTGAGGTCGAGCACCTCGAACACGTGGGCCAGCAGCGGGTACGGGTCGGTCGCCTGGACGAGCCGGGGGGCGCGGGCGCCGACGACCGTGACGGCGGCGGCGACCTGCGCGTACGGGTGGAAGCCGCAGGGCAGCGCGAACAGCGGCCAACGCAGCTCCGAGCCGGCCGCCTCCCACAGTGGTCGGTAGTTCCGCCGGTTGACGCTGAGCCAGTGCCCCGTACGACGATGCAGGTCGACGGCTTGGGCGGAGAGTTCCCGATGCCCCTCGTCGGCCACCTCGCGGAGGATCCTGGCCGCCACGACCAGGCCGTCGTCGTCGTCCAGTAACCGGGCTGCCGCGTCGGCCTGGTCGGGAAACCGGGCCTGGACGCGAGCGCCGAACCGTTGCCGGAGGTCCTGGAGCAGTGCCTCCTGCCGGACCGGATCGTGTTGGACCTGCTTCCTACCCAGCAGAAGCCGGAACCACCGCATGTCGTCTCGTTTCAGCAGCCGCCTGGAGAACCCGGTCATGCTACAAGACGGCGGGCGGTGGCGACGTCAGCCGGCACCCCAGGGCACGGCTCGGCAGGCAGCCACGTTCGACCGGGCCCGACCATCCCGGCCCGGCAGGCAGCCACGTCCAGCCCGGGCCGACAGCCCGGCTCGGCAGACGGGCCGGTCCGCCCGGCAGCCCGGCCCGGCAGGTCGGGTCCACACTGCGGCTCGGCTACCGGCCGATGCCGCCCGTCCGCCCGGACAGGTGGTCGAGGACGAGGCGCTCCAGGCTGCGGCGTCCGAAAGCGGCCATCCCCGGGTTGCTCTCGACGTAGTACCAGACCACCCCCATGGACTGGACGAAGGCCCATGCCTTACCACGTTCCCATTCCTCGTCATCGCAGCCCAGCCGGTCCCGGAACACCTGCCTCGGTCCAGTGTCGAGCAGCTGCCACGCGGCGACGAGATCCAGGGCCGGGTCGGCCGGTCCGAACCCGCCGACGTCGATCACCCCGGCCAGCCGCCCGGCCGTCACCAGGACGTTCCCCGGGATCAGGTCGCCGTGGTTCATCACGTCCGTCGGGTCGGGTCGGGGAGTGATCCGCAGGGCTGCCCACATCCGCCGCAGCTCCGGCACGTCCAACAGTTCCTCGCTGCGGGAGAAACAGGTCTCCATCCAGCCGTCGTGCGAGGTCAGCGCGCCGCCCCGGCCGGAACCGCCGAACGTCCGGCCCCGGGTGTCGATCGCGCGTACCCCGGCGACGAAGTCGGCGAGGTCCTCGGCGAACGCCACCGATCCGCTCGGGTCCGCCTCGCTGGCGACCGTGCCGGGTATCCAGGTCTGGACCGACCAGGGCAGCGGATAGCCGTGGCCCGGCCGTCCCAGTGCGACCGGTTCGGGAGTCGGGAAACGGGTACGGCCGGCCAGCTCGCGGGCCGCCTCCGCCTCCGCTTCCAGCCACCGGAGCGTCCGGTCGACCTCGCCGGGCTCCAGCGGGAACCGGGCCCCCAGCCGGTCGCCGATCCGGAACAGCGCGTTGACGGTACCGTCCGACACCACGGCCCGGACCGGCAGCTCGGCCCACTCGGGAAACTGCTCGGCCACCAGCGCGCGTACGACGTCGACGGTCACGGTCAGCTCGTTGGGGTGCATCGCCACCCGGCGATCATCGCCGTCCCGCAATGGGCCGGCAGCCCAATTTCGGGCCGACGCCACCAGTCCGGTGCCGCTGCCGGCGGCACCGACCTGCGGATCCACGCACAGGGCGAACCGTCGGACAGTCAGTGCGGATCCGTTCCCGGATACGAGCGCTCGGCCGGGGCAGGTCGATTCGCGGGCATAAATCGGTGGACAGTGGAGATCTCCGGCAGCAACCTTGGCGGGATGCGACAGGAGGAGATCTGGGACGCCGAGGCCGCGCAGGGTTACGACAGTCCGGGCTCCGGCATGTTCGCCCCCGAGGTCCTGGGGCCCACCGTGGATCGCCTCGCCGAGCTGGCCGGTGCCGGGCCGGCGCTGGAGTTCGCCATCGGCACCGGTCGGGTGGCCGTGCCGTTGCGCCAGCGGGGAGTGCCGGTCACCGGCATCGAACTGTCCCGGCCGATGATCGACCAACTGCGTACGAAGGTCGACGAGGCGACCGTTCCGGTGGTCGTCGGCGACATGGCAACCGCCACCGCGCCCGGCGAGTACTCGCTCGTCTACCTCGTCTACAACACCATCTCCAACCTGCTCAGCCAGGCCGAGCAGGTCGCGTGCTTCCGTAACGCCGCCCGTCACCTGATCCCCGGCGGCCGGTTCGTCATCGAACTCTGGGTGCCCGAACTGCGCAAGCTCCCGCCCGGCCAGCAGGCGGTGGTCTTCCAGTCCAAGCCCGGTTACGTCGGTCTGGACACCTACGACGTGCTGCGGCAGCAGGTGGTGTCGCATCACTTCCGCTTCGGCGACGGCCGGCAGGCGCGGGTGTTCCGCAGCCCGCACCGCTACATCTGGCCGGCCGAACTGGACCTGATGGCGCAGTTGGCCGGATTCGAGCTGGAGAGCCGGCACGCGGACTGGACCGGGGCCGAGTTCACCGCAGACTCGCGATCACACGTCTCCGTCTACCGTCTCCCGTCGGGCCGCTGACCCTGGGCGAACTCGCCGAGTAGCCCCGGTCGTCCGGCGCCACCGGGCCGGCCCGGCGAACCCGCCCTCCACCGGGCGGCCGACGCGTCCGCTGCCGCACCCAGATCATCGGCGGCACCGGGATGACCATCGGGACGAGGTCACCGGCGGCGACGTGGTCCCCGGACCGGCGCACCTCGTGTCCGTGGTTCGCATCGACGGACGCCGTGCGGCCTGCTTGGATGGGGCGTCGATGCGATCCCGATCGGTGCGGGCCGAGGAGAGGGAGCAGGGAATGACCCAAGAGGACCGGTGGGACTTCTTCATCGCGTACGCCGCTGCGGACCGCACCGCCGCCGAAGAGCTGTACGACCTGCTCACTCCGCCCTTCCGGGTGTTCCTCGACCACCGGAGCCTGCTGCCCGGCGACGACTGGGACAGCCGGCTGCCCGCCGCGCAGCGCCAGGCGGCGATCACCCTGGTACTGATCTCCGCCAGCAGCGAGCGCGCCTACTACCAGCGGGAGGAGGTGGCCCGGGCCGTCGAGCTGTCCCGGCGGGAGGACGGCCTGCACCGGGTCGTGCCGGTACTGCTGGACGAGTCGGCCGGTGCCGACGAACTGCCGTACGGACTGCGGCTCAAGCAGGCCATCCCGGTCACCGCCGGAGGTGGACTCGGGCAGGTCGCCGAGCGGCTCCGGAGCACGCTGCGGCACCGCCTGGCCCTGCCCCCCGACGAGTTGCTGCGGCGGTACGAGGACCGGACGGTCGTCGAGCGGGCCGTCCGGCTGGTACCCCGGGACGGGTTCGATCCGACCGGCCAACTCGGACTGCCCAGCCGCAAGTACGTCTTCGTCGGCGACCACGAGGAGCAGCGGCACCGTACGCTGCGGCAGGTCCTCTCCAACCTCTGGATCGGGGACGCCTTCGAGCAGGTCGACAACTCCAACTGCCCCTGGCTGGCCCTCACCTTCGACCTCGGTGAACTCAACCGGCGCAAGATGGACCTGCTGCCGGCGACCTGGAAGGCCGCGTTCCGGATCCTCTCCGACCCGACCCGGGCGGCCTGCTTCGAGGCGACCGACGAGGAACGTGCGCTGCTCGGCCGGCCGCCCCGCAACTACTACTCGGACGACCAGCAGGCGTGGTATTCGAGCTGCACCACCCGGGAGCGCAGGTACACCCCGTGGGGCACCGACTACTTCATCCGGGAGGTGCTCGGGATCAGTTGGCTGTGTTTCACCGGTACCGGCATCACCCAGGGCGCCCGGCAGTCGAGCGGGCTGCCGTCGCGGGTCTTCTTCGTCCGGAACCTGCCCCTGCACAGCATCGACTACCAGGTCCAGGACCTGGGCGTACCCGACGACGACATCGTGCTCGACTAGCGGCCGTCTCGCCGAGATCCACGAGAAAGGCCCCTAAACGCCGCCGATGCGGGATTGGAGCCCTGCCGCGGGGGTACCCGGCGGTTCTCCTACCACGGGGGGTGGCAGATGTCGGAGCGGCATACCGTACTGCGTTCGATGCACGATCTCGGCCTGGCTGCCTGGTTCGGCGGCTCCCTGATGGGGGCGGTCGGGGTCAACGGCGCGGCGGCGAAGGTGAGCGACTCGAGGCAGCGGCTCGGGGTGGCCTCGGCCGGCTGGGCGCGCTGGACTCCGGTGAACGCGGCGGCGATCGGTACGCACGTGGCCGGCGCCGCCGGTGAACTGATCACCGAGAGTCCCCGGATGCTGGTGCAGTCCGGAGTCGGAAAAATGAGTGCCGTCAAGACCGGACTGACGGTGGCGGCGCTCGCGGTGACCGGCTACAGCCGGCTGCTCGGCATGCAGTTGCAGAAGAGCAGCGAGGCGCCGGTGGTGGCGACGACGGCACCGGAGAACGGGACGCCTCGGGACGTCGCGGCACGGCAGCGACAGTTACGGGTGTTGCAGTGGGTGATCCCGGCCCTGACCGGCGGGTTGATCGTGGTCACCGCGCTCGCCGGCGAGCAGCAGAAACCCGGCCAGGTGTACCGGGGTGTGCTGGCCCGGATGAGCGGGATCGGGCGGCGGAGCAGGGGACTCCAGCAGATGACCGCCGGAGGCATGGCCGCAAGGCGTATCCGGGGCATGGCCGGCAAGGGCATGGGCGGGATGGCCGGCAAGGGCATGGGCGGGATGGCCGGCAAGGGCATGGGCGGGATGGCCGGCAAGGCTATGCACGGGATGGCCGGCAAGGGCATGGGCGGGATGGTCGGCAGGGGCATGAGCGGCATGACCGGTAGGGGCATGAACGGGATGGCCGGCAAGGGCCGGAGCGGGATGACCGGCGAGGGCGTGCGGGCGGTGCTGACCCGCGCGACGTCGGGGATGGCCGGGATGCGGGTGGCCCGGATGGCGGTGGCGAAGCTGCGCCACTGACGGTCCGTCGAGGCGGCGGCCACGGCACCGGTACCTCCGCCGTGGCCGCCGGACGGCGTCCGCGCAACCCCGTTCCGGTACGCCGAGCGCGGCACCACCGTGGCGGATGGTCCTGCCTGCGGGACCGACGTTCCTACCTGCGGGACCGACCTGTCCCGTACTCCGGGAGGAACCGGGGCCGTACGGGCCGCCGGGGAGGGCGGGATCCGGAATTCCGCCCGCCTCCGGACGCGGCGTCGACCCCACCCGACCACGCCCGCCGAGCGCCGTCGGTCAGCCGTCTCCACCAGCACGAACGAGACCCAAGATCCCCAACGGCCGGGGAGACGGCGACGGCGACGGCATAAATTCTCGGCCCTGCGGTGTCAATGGACTGATGACTGCTGATTGTCTAACCCGATCGGTCTGGTATGGATAACGGTCGACACGGTTACCTCGGACCAGGATTGCCACATGTCCTGGAGGTCGCGGGTGCCGGTCGCATCACCGTCGGAGCCGAGTGCCGTACCGAAGCCG
Organism: Plantactinospora endophytica; assembly: GCF_016862915.1. GTDB lineage: Bacteria > Actinomycetota > Actinomycetes > Mycobacteriales > Micromonosporaceae > Plantactinospora > Plantactinospora endophytica. The sequence continues at coordinate 51,065 of NZ_BONW01000016.1, forward strand.
GGGGTGCCGGGCGTCGCCGCCCTGGTCGGTCGGGACGTCGAGGTGACCCGGATGGGCGCGCTGCTCGACGAGGACGAGGCACGGCCCCGTTTCCTGGTCCTGCACGGTGAACCGGGCATCGGCAAGAGCCGGCTCGTCGCCGAGTTGGCGACGGTGGCCGGCGGCCGGGGCCGGACCGTGCTGCTCGGCCGGGCGACCGAGTTCGAGCGCTCCCTCCCGTACGGCGTGCTGCTGGACGCGCTGGCCGACGTACCCGATCATCGGGCCGACCTGCACGCGCTGCTCGACGACCTGGTGACCCGCGACCCGGGCGGCCCGGGGCCGGACACCGCCGCCGTCGAGCGGCACCAGCGGCACCGGCGGCTGCGCAGCCTGGTCACCGCCGCCGCCGGGCCGGCCGGGGCACTGCTGGTCTTCGACGACGTGCAGTGGGCCGACGACGCCTCCGTCGAGTTCCTCGGCTACCTGCTGCGGCATCCGCCGGACACCCGGATGACCGTGGTGCTGGCGTTCCGGTCCGAACAGTGCCCACCGAGGCTGGCCGAGGAACTCGCCCACCTGGCACCGTCGCCGACCTGGCTGCGGCTCGGCCCGCTGACCGGCCCCGACGTCGACCAGTTGCTGCCGGCGCAGCCGGCGTCCCGGCGCCGGCTGCTGCACCAGGTCAGCGGCGGCAACCCGCTCTACCTGGAACTGCTCGCCGGCACCTCGACGCAGGTCCTCGGCGCGCTGCGTCGGGGCGACTTCCCGGACGAGCCGGTGACCACGGCGCTGCACGGCGCGATGGCGAACGAGATCCGGGGACTGAACCCGACCGAGCGGCTCGTGCTCCAGGCCACCGCCGTGGTCGGACCCGGGCTCGACATCGGCACCGTGGCCGCGGCGGCCGGGCTCGACCTGCCCCGGACCGCCGCCGCGCTCGACGGGCTGGTCGCCCGGAACCTGCTCCGCCAGGCCGGCGCGGAACTGGACTTCCGGCACTCGCTGGTCCGGGCGGTGGCGTACTGGCTGGCCGGCCCGGCCTGGCGGCTCGCCGCGCACCGCCGGGCCGCGTCCCATCTGGAACGCGGCGGCGCCCCGCTCACCCTGCGGGCCCACCACCTGGCCAAAGCGATCCGGCCGGGTGACGAGGCCGCTGCCGGAGTGCTGGCCACGGCCGCGATGACCACCCTGGGTACGGCGCCGAGCACCAGTGCCGCCTGGCTACGCGTCGCGCTGTCGGCGCTGCCGGACGACCCGGGCCGGACGGACCGCCGGGCCGAACTGCGCCTGCTGTTCGCCAAGGCGCTCGGGGTGACCGGCCGGTTCGACGAGGCGCGGATCGTACTGCACGAGCTGGTCACGGTGCCCGGCCCGCACCGGCACGCGGCGGTCGAACAACTCGCCGTGCTGGAGCGACTGGCCGGCCGGCTGGACGTCGCCAGCGCGCTGCTCACCACCGAACTGGAACGGCTCGACACCACCGGTGCGCCGCAGACGATGCTCCGGCTGGAACTCGCCGTCACGGAGATGCTGGCCGGTCGCTGGCGGGCCGGCGCCAGGCACGCCGGCAAGACCATGGACCGGGCCCGGCAGGGCGGGCACCGGGGGATCGAGGCGGCGGCGAGCAGCGTACTCGCCGCCTGCGCAGTGGCCCGGGAGCCGCTGTCCACCGCCCGGCTCCGGGTGTCGTACGCCAGCCGGCTGATCGACGCCCTCGGCGACGTCGCGCTCCGGGACGAGTTGGGCGCGATCGCGCTGCTCGCCTGGCTCGAGGCGATGCTGGACCGGGTCGACGACGGGCTCGCCCACGCGGAGCGGGGCATCGAGGTGGGGCTACGGTACGGGCGGATCCACGTGCACCCGCTGCTCTACGCGGCCCGGTCCGTCCTGTACGGCACCGTCGGTCGGGTCGACGACGCGCTGCGGGACGCCGAGGAGGCCGAGGAGATCGCCCGCTGGCAGGGCGGTGGCGAGGCGGCGACGCTGGCGGCGGCCGTCCGGCTCCGCCCGCTGCTCTGGCTCGCCGGCCCGGACGCGGTACGCCCGGCCCTGGACCGGTTGCGCGGCAGTGCCCCACCACGATCCATGCTGTCCCGGGCGGTGGTGCGGATGCACCTGGCCGAGGCGAGTTCCGCGGTCGGCGACGACGCCGGCTGCCAGGAGTTGCTGGCCGACGCGGAGACGTACCGCTGTCTCGGGCCGGCCGAGGCGAACGTCCTCGCCCTGCGGGCCCTCGCCTGCGCCGACCCCGTCCGGCCGGATCCGGCGAACGGGATACCGCCGCAGGTCCGGCGGTGGCTGACCCGGGCTGCCGGCACCGCCGGTGACCTGCCGGGGCGGCTCGGGTTGGTCGCGGTGGCCGGCGCGACGCTGAGCCTGGCCTACGGCACCCCGGGCGACGCCGTCGCCGCGCTGACTCCGGTCGTCGGCCAACTCGCCGCGGCCGGCATGCCGGTGGCCGAGGGGCGGGCCCGGCTGGTGCTCGCGGAGGCACGGGTGGCGACCGGCGATCCGCAGTCGGCCCGGGAGCAGCTCGGCCGGGCCAAGCAGCTCTTCGCGGAGTGCGGCGCGCGCTGGCTGGCCGGGCAGGCGGACCGCGCGCAGCGCCGGCTGGCCGCCCGGCTGTCCCGGCGTACCGCACCGGCGGACCGGCCCGGGGCGGTACCGGACGAGGGGCATCCGCTGGCGCTGCTGACCGCCCGGGAGCGGGAGGTCGCCGAGCTGACGGTCACCGGCGCCACCTCCCGGGTGATCGCCCGGCAGCTCCAGATCAGCCCCCGGACGGTCGACGCGCACCTGATGCGGATCTACCGGAAGCTCGGCGTCACCTCGCGTACCGCGCTGGTCAGCCTGTTGGCCAGGGGGTGACGGACAGTCTTGTACGTTTCCTGACATGGCAGCCCAGCGGCCCGGTACGACGATCAGCGCCTGGCGACCGCCGGTCCCGGGGATCGCCGAGGTCTTCCACGCGCACTTCACCGAGCACGCCTATCCGGCGCACACCCACGACACCTGGGATCTGATGATCCTCGACGGCGGTTCGGTCGACTTCGCGCTCGACCGGCACCGGCACGGCATCACCGCCGGCAGTACCGTGCTGCTGCTTCCGCCCGGGGTCACCCACGACGGCCGGACCGTCACCCCGGCCGGCTTCCGCAAGCGGGTGCTCTATCTCGACACGACGGTGCTGCCGGAGCGACTGGTCGGCAGCGCGGTGGACGGTCCGGTACTCGACGACGGGCTGCTCCGGCGCCGGATCCACCAGTTGCACACCTCGCTCGGGCACCCGGGCGACGGGTTCGAGGCCGAGTCCCGGCTGGCCCTGATCCGGGAACGGCTGCGCGGGCACCTGGACACGCTCGCGCCCGCCCCGCCCGCGAGCCGGTCGAATCGGCTGGCCGGCCGGCTGCGGGAGCTGCTGGATGCCAGGATCTCGGTCGGGATGTCCCTGCGGGAGGCCGCCGTACTGCTGGACGCCCATCCCAGCCACCTGATCCGGTCCTTCACCCGGACCTACGGCCTGCCGCCGCACGCGTACCTGACCGGCCGGCGCGTCGATCGGGCCCGCCGGCTGCTGCTGGCCGGTGAGCGGCCGGCCAGCGTCGCCGTGGCGGTCGGCTTCCACGACCAGGCGCACCTGCACCGGCATTTCGTCCGGCACCTCGGCACCACACCGGCCCGCTACGCGCGCCCGGACGGCCGGACCGCCGGAGGGTCGGCCGCCCCGCCGGCCGACGCGGCACATCGGGCCGGCCCCGATCCCGGCCTCGATTCCGGCCCCGTTCCCGGCCTCGATTCCAGCCCCGGCCCCGGACCGAGCCCCGTTCCCAGCCCCGGTCCCGGTCCCGGTCAACGGCCGCCGATCGTGACCTGACCGCCGGTGCGGAGGCTACTGGTGTCGCGGCTGCTGGTGCCGAGGCCGCCGGTGGGGGCCGGGCCGGTCGTGGCGGGGGTGGTGGGGGTCGAACCGGTGGTCGACGGGCCGACCGCCCCGGCGGTGCCGCCGGTGGGGAACGAGCCAGTGGGGAACGAGCCGGTGGTCGAGGGACTTCCCGGACCGGTGGTGACGCCGATGACGGCTGCCGCGCAGGAGTTCTCCGCCGCCACCCGGAACGCCTCGCTGAGCAGCCGGACCAGGCCCTGGGTCAACACCGCCGTCTCGTGGTCGATCTGCTGCCAGGAGGGGACCGGTGCGCCGGCCCGGTGCGGCTGGGCCAGCCGGTTGCCGGCGGCCGGCACCAGTTCGTCGGTGACCGGTCGGAGCCGTTCGAGTACGTCGCCCAGCAGGCGCAGGGCGGTCAGCACGGGTACTCCGGCGGAGTGCAGGTCGAGCGCCGGTTGCACGGCCCGGGGGCGGACGGCGGTCACCGAGCCGTCGTCGGCGCGTACCAGCACGCCGTGCCGGACCAGGCTGTGCAGCAGGGTCGGGTGCTCGTTGGCCAGCCGGTTCAGCGCTGCCGTCAGCGGTTCGGCGGGCGGGGGCGCCGGGCGGCGTACCCCGAGCATGGCCTCGATGGCGACCAGGTTGAAGCCCTGCCGTTGCAACGACTTGATGCTCTCCAACCGGCGGACGTGGCTGGCGCTGTAGTAGGCGGTCCGGCCGTATCTGGCCGGTGGCGCGAGCAGCCCGCGGGCCTGGTGCGCCCGGATGTTGCGCGGCGACATCCCGACCAGCCGGGCCAGGGCGTCGATGGTGTGCCGCGGGGCCGTCGGTGACGAGCCGACACGGTCGCCGAGCTGGGGAACGGTCACCGTCACGGCCTCTCCTCACATCCTTGGGCCATTCGAACCTACCGATGCGACCGGGCGCGGGGGTATTGGTGAAATTACTGCCGTCGTCCGGGGTGGATGTGCGATGCGCAAGATCGTTCTGTCGCCCCTCCTTCCGCTGACCGGCCCAAGCTTTCGCTGTTTGATGACGATCCTTCGGATTCGCCGGAATAATCGGGTTGTCGCGGCCCGGCAGCTCCGGGCCGACGACTCCTGAACCGGCGGTCACGTCGAAGGGAACGGGCCATGTCGCACGGGCGGATCGGCGACGCGGTGACCGGCGCGGCCGGTGCCGCCGCCGGCACCGTCGTCGACCCGAAGCGGGGCGTACGGGCGCTGCGCGGCCAGTTGACCGTGCCGGCCCTGGTCGCGTTCGGCGTGCTGCTGGGCTACCTGCTCGGCCGCCGACTGCACCACTGAGTTCCACAGCACCACTGGTCGCGGGGGAGCCGGAGCGGCGGGCTCACCGGGGGATCGGGACGGCGGGGTTCACGAGGGGATCGGCGATGCGGGAGATAGTCGGCGAAGCGCTCGCCGCCCGGCTCTGCGAGTGGGGCGTCGACACCGTTTTCGGCCTGCCCGGCGACGGCATCAACGGGCTGATGGAGGGGTTCCGCCGGTGCGCCGACCGACTCCGGTTCGTGCTGGTGCACCACGAGGAGGCGGCGGCCTTCATGGCCACCGGTTACGCCAAGTCGACCGGCCGGCTGGGGGTCTGCGTCGCCACCTCCGGCCCCGGCGCCATCCACCTGCTCAACGGCCTCTACGACGCGAAGCTCGACCACGTGCCGGTACTGGCGATCACCGGCATGCAGGAGACCTCGGTACTCGGCTCGTACTACCAGCAGGAGGTGCACACCCCGCAGTTGTACGAGAACGTCGCCGGCTACAACCTGATGGTGACGAACCCGGGGCAGATGCCGGGCGTCGTCGACATCGCCGTCCGGAGCGCCCTGGCCAACGGGACCGTGGCACACCTGAGCTTCCCCAACGACATCTCGGTCGCCGAGACCGGCAGTTCTCCGTACCGGCACGTCAGTCCGGGGACCCCGCCGGCGAGCAGCCCGGTGCTGTCGCACCCGCCGGTGCCGGCGGCGCAGGACGACCTCGACCGGGCCGCCCGGGTGCTCGCCGAGAGCGGGAAGATCGCGATGCTGGTCGGGATCGGCGCCCGGAACGCCCGGGACGAGGTGCTGGCCGTCGCCGACCGCCTCGCCGCGCCGATCGTCAAGACACTGCCCGGCAAGCACGTGGTGCCGGACGAGCACCCGCTGACCACCGGTGGTCTCGGGCTGCTCGGCACCCGGCCCAGCGAGGAACTGATGGAGGAGTGCGACACCCTGCTGATGGTCGGCACCTGCTTCCCCTACGGCAGCTACCTGCCGGCGCCGGGGCGGGTCCGGGTGGTGCAGGTCGACCGGGACGCCAGCCGGATCGGCGTTCGGCTGCCGGTGGAGGTGGCGCTGGCCGCCGACGCCGCGACCGCGCTGCGCCAGTTGCTGCCGCTGCTGGACCGGGCCGCCGACCGGTCGTTCCTGGAGAAGTACCAGCGTGCCGGCGCGGACTGGCGGGCCGAGATGGCGGCGCTGCGGGATCCGGCGCGGCGGCCGGTCGCACCGCAGTACTTCATCGGGTGCGTCGACGAACTCGCCGCCGACGACGCCATCCTGACCTGCGACTCGGGCACCATCGCCACCTGGTCGGCGCGGCAGTGGACGATCCGGGGCGGCCGGGAGTACTACCTCTCCGGCAACCTGGCGACGATGGCCTGCGGGCTGCCGTACGCGATCGCGATGCAGCTCGCCCACCCCGGCCGGCAGGTGATCGCGTACGTCGGGGACGGCGGTTTCGCGATGCTGATGGCCGAGTTCCTCACCGCCGTCCGACACGACCTGCCGATCAAGGTGATGGTGAACAACAACAACTCGTACGGGCAGATCCTCTGGGAACAGATCCTGCTCGGCTATCCCGAGTACGCCGTCCGGCACCGGGAGCCGGAGCCCGACTTCTCCGCGTGGGCCCGCAGTTGCGGCGGGTACGGCGTGAAGGTGACCGAGCCGGGCCAGGTGTCGGACGCGGTCCGGGCGGCGCTGGCACACCCGGGCCCGGCGTTGGTCGACTGCACCGTCAACCCGAACGAGCCGCCGATGCCCGGCCGAATCCGCTACGAGCAGGCGAAGGAGTTCACCGAGGCGTTCCTGCGTGGGCAGCCGCACCGGATGGCCACCCTGGCCACGGTCGCCCGGGACAAGATCCGGCAACTCCGGTCGTGAGCGGGTCACGAACGAGGACCGTGGACCGCTCTTCCGACGCGACCCCTCGCACCGGTGTTCCGGGTACCGCCGCCGGTCCCGGGGTCCGGGTCGCTGTCGCGGGTCAGTCGCCGACCCGGACTACCCAGGTGACGGCGGTCGACACCGGGCCTCCCGCCCGCGCTCCCTCGGCCGGCGCCGGGCGAGCCGGATGGTACGGGCACGGTGTGCGTGTCCAACGGTGTCCAACCCGGTCCAGGTTCGGGGCAGCACCGTCCCGCCGGCCGGCCGGCAGTCGGAGTCGGAGTCGGAGTCGGAGTCGGAGTCCAGGACTGTGTCCGCTCCCGGGTCCAGGTCCGGGTCTGAATTCAGGTCTCCCCGTGCGGATGTGGATGCGGGTCAGCGGCTCGGTGTCCGGCCGACCCGGTCCAGCCGTGCCTTCACCTGCTCGGCGTCCGGGTGGTCGAGGTCGTCCAGGATGTCGAGCGCCCGGTGCCAGGTGTCCGAGGCGGCCTCCAGGTCGCCGACCGCCGACTGGGTGTCGCCGAGCCGGGCCAGCAGGTCCGCCTCCTGGTACCGGTGGCCGAGTTCCCGCCACAGCGCGTACGAGTGCTGGTACGACTCGGCTGCCTCCCGGTACCGGCCGAGCTTGTGCTGGGCGTGCCCGAGGCTGTCCCAGGCGTCGGCCGCGCCGAACCGGTCGTCGAGGTCCAGCAGCACGTCGAGGGCCCGTCGGCAGTACTCGATGCCCTCCTCGTGCTGCCCGAGCCAGCTCACGCACCAGCCGATGTTGTTCAGCGCCCGGCCCTGGCCGGAGCGGCTGCCGGCGGCGGTGAACAGGTCGAGTGCCTCGCGGCTGTGCCGCAGCGCGTCCGGGTAGCGGTTCTGCCGGACCGCGATCCAGCTCAGGTCGAACTGGATCCGGCCCTGGCCGAGCCGGTCGGCGGCGAGTTGGTAGAGCCGGCGTGCCGCGTCGAGGTGGGCGAGGGCGGCGTCCGTGCGCCCGAGGTGGGTCTGGGCCCGGCCGAGACTCCGCCGGGCGTGCGCCTCCTCGGCCGGATCGGCGAGCCGCTGGGCCGCCGCGACGGCGAGTTCCTGTACGGCCGCCCACCGCTGCCAGTGCCCACGGCGTTCCAGGGCGTGCGCCATGGTGCGGGTCAGTCGGCACAGGTGCCGGTCGAGTCCGGCGTCGGCGGCCTCCGTCGCGGTCGCCAGCAGTGCCGGCAGTTCGACGTCGAACCACGCCAGCGCGGCGCCGTGGTCGGGAACCTGTCCGGGGGTGACCCCCGGCGAGGCCGCCAGCAGCGGGATCGGGTCGCGGTGCGGGTCGAGCCGGCGATCTGCGGCGTGCGCCGTGTGCAGGTAGTGGTCGAGTGTCCGTCGGCTCGCGGCCCGCCGGTCGGGTTCCGGGTCCACCGCCGTGCTCAGCTCGGCGGCGTACGCGGTCAGCAGGTCGTGGCAGGCGTACCGGCCGGGGCCGTGCTCGGCGAGCAGGTTGGCGGCGGTCAGCTCGGTGAGCAGCGGCCGGACCTCGGGCGGTGGCAGTCCGGCGAGGCTGGCCACCGCCGGCCCGCCGACGCCGGCCCCCGGATGCAGGGCGAGCAGCCGGAACAGCCTGGCCGCGCCGGAACTGAGCGCCCGGTACGACCAGGAGAAGACCGCGCGCACGTCGGAGGCCGGATCAGCACCGGTGAACGCCGCCAGCCCGCCCCGCGCGTCACGTAGTTCGTCGGCGAGTGCGGCGAGTGGGAACTCGGGGTGCAGGGCGGCCCGGGCCGCCACGATGGCCAGGCCCAGCGGCAGTCGGCTGCACGCGGCGACGATGTCGTCGACCGCCCGTGGCTCGGCGGTCATCCGGGCGGCACCGATCCGGGCGGCCAGCAACTGTCGGGCCTCGGTACCGGTGAGCAGGTCCAGCGGGATCGGCCGGGCGCCTCCGGTGCTGACCAGTCCGGCGAGCTGGTTGCGGCTGGTCACGAGTACCCGACAGGCCGGGCCGCCGGGCAGCAGCGGGCGTACCTGGTCGGCGTCGCGGGCGTTGTCGAGCACCACCAGCACCTGCCGGTCGGCGAGCAGCCCACGATAGAGCGCCGCCTGGGCGTCCAGGGTCGCCGGAATCCGCTGTGGCGGTACGCCGAGCGCGTCGAGCAGCGTACGGATCGCCTCGGCCGGCGCCGCCGGTGGTCCGGTCGGGTCGAAGCCACGCAGGTTGAGGTAGAGCTGCCCGTCGGCGAACCGGTCGGCGGCCCGGTGCGCCCAGTGCAGTGCCAGCGCGGTCTTGCCGACCCCGGCCGTGCCGGAGACGGCGGTGATCAGGGCCACCGGTGCTGCCGCCGGGTCGGTCTCCAGCAGCCGGTCGAGTTCGGCGAGCTGGGCGGTCCGGCCGGCGAAGTTGGGCACGGTCGGTGGAAGCTGGCGCGGCGAGGGCACCGTGGGGGCGGCGGGGCCGGCCGTGGCCGTGGCGCGGCGTAGTTCCTCGACCCGGTCCCGGGCGGTGGCCAGCGCGCCCTGCTCCGTCGGCGTGGCGCCGAGCAGCCGGATCAGGATGTCGAACCGGTCGGTCGGCGGCAACACCCGGCCGGCGAAGTACTCGCCGAGGATTCCCCGGGACCAGCCGGTCTTGGCCGCCAGTTCGCGGTAGGTGAGCGGGCTGGCCCCCTCCAGCCGGGCCTCCCGGCGGCGGAGCTGGCGGAGCAGTGCGGCCAGTTCGGCGACGCTCTCCACCCGGGTCACGGCCTGTGCCGGCAGTTCCGGTGGTCGCTCGCCCGACCAGTCGGTCACCCGTCCTCCATGCCTCGCGGACATCGACGCGCAGTGTGGTGGAACGGTGACAATATATCTATCTAGGTCACTGGCCGGGGGTGACCTCCCGTCGGGGGCCCGGCCCCCGGCGGGACGTGCGTACGGGTCAGCCCTGGCGGCTCTTCCACTGCGGGTTGGCGCGGTTGACCACCAGTACCCGGCCGTGCCGGCGTACGACCACCGAGCCCGGCTTCTGCTTCAGGGCCCGGAGCGAGGTGCGGACCTTCATGACTGGCTCCTCTCGGCCTCGCGGCGGCGGCTCTTCCGCCGTCGTCCGAGCATGTCAACGCCCGGCCCGGGGTGCGGATTCCCCGGCGAGGTTTGCTCGACCGGCCCAGTCGACCAGGTGGGACGTGGTAAATCTCGGAAGGTCGACTCCGGCGCGACCTTCGGGCTGGAGCCGGGGATCACACTGCGACAACCCGGCACCTCCGCGACGATCCGTCGCCGGACGACGGCGGGTTCGTCGGCCGACACCTGGTATGTCGGGTTCATGCCCGGGGTGGAGGTAGCCAACCGGACGGGGGATACCGGTGACCGAGCCGTCTTCGTCCCGGTTATCCGGCCGGACGGCCTGGGCGCAGGACATCGCGGCGCCGTTGCGCCGCTTCGCGCGTACCGAGTCGGGCAGCGCCGGGGTGCTGGTGCTGGCCATCGTCGCGGCACTGGTCTGGGCGAACGTCTCGGAGCACTCGTACGAGGCGGTGTGGGGCACCGAGCTGTCCATCCGGATCGACGACGTCGGTGTCGCGTACGACCTGCGTACCTGGGTGAACAGCGGCCTGATGACGCTGTTCTTCCTGGTGGTGGGCTTGGAGGCGCGTCGGGAGTTCGATCTCGGTGACCTGCGGGACCGGCGCCGGTTCGCGCTGCCGCTGGCGGCGGGCGTGTTCGGCATGGCGGTTCCGGTCGCCATCTACCTGCTGGTGAACCGTGGCGGCTCCGGCGCGCACGGCTGGGGTGTGGCGATGTCGACCGACACCGCGCTCGCGCTCGGCCTGATCACCCTGCTCGGCCGGAACGTACCCGACCAGGTGCGGATCTTCCTGCTCACCGTCTTCGTGGTGGACGACCTAGTGGCGCTGGTGGTGATCGCGGTCGTCTACACCGAGCACGTCGACACGGTGCCGCTGCTGGTGGCGATCGGACTCTTCGCGGTACTGCTCGGGCTGCGCGCGCTGGGGGTGCGGCGCGGCCTGGTCTACCTCCCGTTCTGTGTCGCCCTCTGGGCCGCGCTGCTGGCCAGCGGCGTGGAACCGGTGGTGGCCGGGCTCGCCATCGGGCTCACCGCGACCGCGTACTCGCCGGCCCGGGGCGCCCTGGAGACCGCCAGTGGACTGTTCAAGCTGTTCCGGGAGCAGCCCACCGCCGAGCTGGCCCGCAGCGCCACCCTCGGGCTGTCCCGGAGCCTGTCGCCGAACGACCGGCTCCAGCGGATGTACCACCCCTGGTCGAGTTATCTGATCGTCCCGCTGTTCGGCCTGGCCAACGCCGGTATCGCCCTCGACGCCGCGTTCCTGGCCAGGGCGTTCACCACCCCGGTGACCCTCGGCATCCTGCTCGGCTACGTCGTCGGCAAGCCGGTCGCGGTGCTCGGCGTCTCGTGGCTGGTGGAGCGGGCCAGCGGCGGGCGGATCCGCCCCTCGGTCGGCTGGGCGGGTGTACTGGCGAGCGGCACCATCTCCGGCATCGGGTTCACCCTGTCGCTGCTGATCGCCACCCTCGCCTTCCAGGGCGACCAGCTCGCCGAGGCGAAGGTCGGGGTACTGGCCGCCGGGCTGGTCGCCTCCCTGCTCACCTGGACCGTCTTCCGGATCACCCAGGCGCTGCCGAAGCCGCAGCGGACCCGAGCGCTGCTGGGCGACGCCGACCAGCTCGTCGACCTCGTCCCGCCGGTGGACCATCGCCGGGACCACGTCCGTGGCCCGGCCGACGCCTCGGTGACAGTGGTCGAGTACGGCGACTTCCAGTGCCCGTACTGCGGGCAGGCCGAGCCCGTGGTGCGGGAACTGCTCACCGATGCCGACCTGCGTTACGTCTGGCGGCACCTGCCGCTCACCGACGTCCATCCGCAGGCGCAGCTCGCGGCGGAGGCGGCCGAGGCGGCAGCCGCCCAGGGTGCCTTCTGGGAGATGCACGACCTGCTGCTCGACCACCAGGACGGGCTGCGCACCGAGGACCTGGTCGGGTACGCCGGCGAACTCGGCCTCGACCAGGAGCAGTTCCAGGAGGATCTGGCGACGCACGACCACGCCGCCCGCGTCGCGCACGACGTCGAGTCGGCCGACGTCAGCGGGGTCTCCGGCACCCCGACCTTCTTCATCAACGACCGCCGGCACTACGGCGCGTACGACATCGAGACGCTGACCCGGGCGATCAAGGTGGCCCGGGCCCGGGCCCGGCTGGAACCCCGGCGGAACCGGCGGGCGGACCGGCGCTGAGCGGAACCGGCGGCCGGAGCCGGCGCTGAGCGGCTGTCGGCGTTCGCCGGCCCAGTCTTCGGTCCAGATCGGGGCAACCTGGACCACGATCGGCGAGGGTTCGCTTCTTCCTGTCGCTCGACTCAAATCTTTCAGGGATGTGTCGAAGTATTGCGAGAATGTGTCGAGTGCTGGCAGGCTAAGGCATCGATCCGCATCCCTTCCCCCCGAGGAGCGGCAGCCATGGCGGTTCCACGCCGACGGTTACTGATGTCCGCAGCGGCCGGCTCAGCCCTGGCCGCGGTCTCCACCACCGAACTGCTCGCCGCGATGACCGGCCCGGCCCGCGCGGCCAGTCCGCCCGGCGACGTGGTCGGCAAGATCTCCATCGGCTACCAGGGCTGGTTCGCCTGCCCCGGCGACGGCGCGCCGATCGGTGGCTGGTGGCACTGGAGCCGTGACCGGTTCCAGCCGCCGTCGCCGAGCAACACCACGATCGTCTCCTGGCCGGACATGCGCGAGCTGAGCCGGGGCTATCCCACGGCGTACCCGAACCTCGGCAACGGCGCCCGGGCGGAACTGTTCTCCTCGTACGACCAGCAGACCGTGGACACGCACTTCAGGTGGATGCGGGACTACAACTGCGACACCGCCGCGCTGCAACGCTTCAACCCGATGGGCGACGAGGGACCGACCCGGGACGCGATGGCGGCCAAGGTCCGCGACGCCGCCGAGCGGTTCGGCCGCAAGTACTACATCATGTACGACGTCACGAGCTGGACGAACTTCCAGTCGGAGATCAAGACGGACTGGTCGACGAAGATGTCGGCGCACACCGCCTCCCCGGCGTACGCGCGGCAGAACGGCAAGCCGGTCGTCTGCATCTGGGGCTTCGGCTTCAACGACGACGGCCGACCGTTCCCGCCGGCGCCCTGCCTCGACGTGGTCAACTGGTTCAAGGCACAGGGCTGCTACGTCATCGGCGGGGTGCCGACGTACTGGCGGCAGGGGATCAACGACTTCCGGCCCGGCTTCCTCGACGTCTACCACGCGTTCAACATGATCTCGCCGTGGATGGTCGGCCGCACCGGCACCCTCGACGGGCTGGACTGGTTTTACACCAACGTCAACCAGCCCGACCAGGCCGACTGCAACGCCCGGGGCATCGACTACCAGCCGTGCGTGATGCCGGGCGACCTGTCGTCCGGGGCCCGCCGGCACGGCGACTTCTACTGGCGGCACCTCTACAACATGATCCGGCTGGGCGCACAGGGCCTCTACGTCTCGATGTTCGACGAGTTCAACGAGGGCAACCAGATCGCCAAGACCAGCGAGACCCAGGCGACCACCCCGGCCGGGGCCGGCATCCGGGCGCTGGACGAGGACGGCACGTTCTGCTCGTCCGACTACTACCTGCGGATCACCGCCGACGGCGGCCGGATGCTCAAGGGGCAACTCGCGCTGACCCCGGTCCGCCCGACCCCGCCGACCACCGGCGGGCCCGACCCCGAGCCGGGCGGCAACCTGGCCGCCGGCAGGCCGACGTCGGCGAGCAGCCAGAACGCCGGGTTCGGCGCCGGCAACGCGGTCGACGCCGACCCGAACAGCTACTGGGAGAGCGCCAACAACGCGTTCCCGCAGTGGTTCCAGGTCGACCTCGGCGCCAGCCACGACGTACGCCGGGTCGTGCTGCGGCTGCCGGCCGGCTGGGGCGCCCGGACCCAGACACTGTCCGTGCAGGGCAGCACCAACGGGTCCACCTTCGGCACGCTGCGGGCGTCGGCCGGCCACCAGTTCAGTCCGGCGGCCGGGAACACCGTCACCCTCGACCTGTCGCCGACCCCGGCCAGGTACGTCCGGATCACCGTCACCGGCAACACCGGCTGGCCGGCGGCACAGCTATCCCAGGTCGAGGTGTACGCCGGCACCGGTGGCACCGACACCCCGCCCACCGCACCCGGCAGCCTGACGGTGACCGGGAAGACCGCCGGGAGTGTCTCGCTGTCCTGGACGGCGTCGACCGACGACGCCGGGGTGACCGGCTACCAGGTCCGACAGGGTACGACGGTGCTCGGCTCGCCCACCGGCACGTCGTACCAGGCGACCGGGCTCAGCCCGGCGACCAGCTACACCTTCACGGTCGTCGCCCGGGACACCGCCGGCAACCTCTCCGCGCCGTCGAACGCGGTGACCGTGACCACCGACCCGGCCCCGACCACCGACCTGGCGCGCGGCCGGCCGACCGCCGAGAGCGGGCACGTGCAGAACTACGGCTCGGGCAACGTCGTCGACGGCAACCCGGACAGCTACTGGGAGAGCCCGAACAACAGTTTCCCGCAGTGGGTGCAGGTCGACCTCGGCGCTGCCGTACCGGTCGGGCGGGTGGTGCTGAAGCTGCCGCCGTCGCCCGCCTGGGGTGCCCGTACCCAGACCGTGGCGGTACGCGGCAGCACCGACGGTGTCTCGTTCGGCACCCTCTCGGCGGCGGCCGGGCGGTCGTTCAACCCGACCGGCGGCAACACGGTCACCGTGACGTTCTCGGCCACCCCGACCCGGTACGTCCGGCTCGACTTCACCGCCAACACCGGCTGGCCCGCCGGCCAACTCTCCGAGCTGGAGGTCTACCGGAGCTGACCACTCATCGACGCTGGTGTCGCTGGTCAGCTCCGGGCCAGCGGCATCTCGACCAGGTGCTCGGCGAGGAACCACGCCTGGAGTTCGCCGGTGCGCAGCACGTTCGACACCAGCAGGTCGTTGCTGCCGTCGTCGCCCGCCTCGGCCACCCGCCCGGCGGCGTCGCGTACGTCGATCAGGATCGTCTCGTGCGCCTCCAGCAGCCGGGACAGCATCACCGGCACCTGCTCGGCGCCGTCCGGCGGGCGGGGGATGCGGGTGATCTCGGCGACGTGCCGGGGATCGCCGACCGCCACCCCGCCGAGCGTCTGCACCCGTTCGGCGATCATGTCGACCAGTGCCAACTGCTCGCCGGCGTGCTTGTCCAGCAGCAGGTGGAGCTGGTAGAAGGTGGGCCCGCGCATCAGCCAGTGGTGCTTCTTGTAGAGGGCGTACAGGATCTGGGTGTCGGCGAGTACCCGGTTGAGCCGTTCGCAGGAGTACATCCGGGCGTTCGACGAGAGCCCGAGCGGAAACTGCCGGACGGTGCCGAACTCCTGAACTCGTCCGTCCTGCTGGTGCAGCCACGGCTGACTTCCCACGGCCTGTCCCGGACCGCTCATCGCACGCCCCTTCCGACCGGTGACGGTGCTGGCAGACAGGCGGCTACCCGGGTGGGGTGTCTTCAAACCCGGTGGGCCGCCGTGCCGGCCGTACCAGCGGAAGGGCGGCGGCGGCCGGTCACCTGGCGGATGACGGTCGTGGCGCGGCGGCCTAGACTCTTCGGATGTGGGACGTCCAGCATGATCAGTGATCTTGATACGGCGGCGTCGTACGGTCATGTCTGCTGGTCCTACGACGACCCGGCGGCGTTCGACCGCCGCGCCCGGCAGTTCCTCGCCGAAGGGCTGGCCGCCGGCGAGCGGGTCAGGTATGTGACGGCGGAGCAGCCCGAGCGGGTCACCGAGCGGCTGCGCGGCCTCGCCGAGTTCTCCGACGCGCTGCGGCGGGGCGCCGCGCAGGTCGTATCGCTCGACTCGACCTATCCGGGCGACAGCGTCGACCCGACGGCCCAGGTCCGCAGGTACGCGGCTGCGACCGAGGAGGCGCTGGCCGACGGCTACACCGGGCTGCGGGTGGTCGCCGACGTGACGTCCCTGGTGCGTACTCCGGACCAGCTCGCGGCGTTCGCCCGCTACGAGCACTCGATCGACCGGTACATGCGGGTCCGGCCGCTCTCGGCGATGTGCGGCTACCAGCGGACGGCGCTCGGCGAGCGGACCGTCGCGGAGCTGGCCTGCCTGCACCCGGAGAGCAACGTCGACGGGGTGCTGTTCCGGCTCTACGCCTGCCCGCCCGGCGACGGCGCGGCGGCACTGGCGGGGGAGCTGGACACCTTCAACCACGAGCTGTTCGCCACCGCGCTGGAGCGCGCCGACCTGTGCCCGGTCGACGGCGAGCTGGTGATGCGGGCCGGCGATCTCCGGTTCATCGACCACCACTGCCTGACCCGGCTGCGCGACTACGCCGGAGGTCGGGACGCCACCGCCGTGCTGCGGACCCCACGGACCGCCGCCGCCCGCCTCGTCGAGCTGCTGGGCCTGTCCGGCGTCCGGGTCGAGGCGGCGCGATGAGGACGGGTGCCGCCGCCGGACACGAGGGCTACTACCACGAGGCCGTCCCGTACCACTCCGACGACGAACTCCTCGCCGTCGTGGTGCCGTTCCTGCTCGGCGGGGTCGAGGCGGGGGAGCCGACGGTGGTCTCCCTCGGCGAGCGCACCGGCGGGCTGGTCCGGGCCGCGCTGCCTGCCGACTCCGGCGTCACGTTCCTGCCCGGCGGCGACCTGTACGCCCGCCCGGCCGTGGCGATCCGGTCGTACCAGCGGATGCTGGCCGGGTACGTCGCCGACGGGGCGACCCAGATCCGGATCATCGGCGAGGTGCCCCGGGCCGCCCTCGGCCCGACCTGGGACTGGTGGGCCCGCTACGAATCCGCGATCAACCACGCGTACGACACCTTCCCGCTCTGGAGCATGTGCGCGTACGACACCCGGATCACTCCGGCGCCGGTGCTCGACGACGTCCTCCGGACCCATCCACGGGTGGTCACGGCGGACGGCCGGCGGCCGAGCGAGGCGTACACCGAGCCGAAGGCGTACCTGAGCGAGGACCGTGCGCCGCTGCCCGATCCGCTCCAGCGCGCGGCGCCGGTCGTCGAACTCGTGGACCCGTCGCCGACCCGGGCCCGGCAGGCGGTCGACGGGGTCGCCGACGGCCGGCTGCCCGCCGACGACGTCGAGGACCTGGTCGTCGCGGTGAGCGAGGCGGTGACCAACGCGCTGCGGCACGGCCGCCCGCCGGTCCGGTTCCGGCTCTGGGTCGGCGCCGACCGGATCGTCGTCGAGGTCGCCGACGGCGGCGGCGGACCGGCGGATCCGTTCGCGGGGCTGCTGCCGGCGGCCGACGGTGGTGCCGGCGGTCTGGGACTGTGGATCACCTACCAGTCCTGCAACCACGTGGCGCTGCACCGGGCTCCGGACGCCTTCACGCTCCGGCTGACCGCCGGCAACCCGCACTTCACGGGCTGAATCCGGGCCCTATGACCGCGGCCGTGCCGTCCGGCGGTCGCTGGTACCGGTTCCCCGGCTGGCGGATCGTCGCGGCGCTGGCGGTCACCCAGATGTTCGGGTACGGCATTCTCTACTACGCCTTCGCCGTCCTGCTCCAGCCGATGGCCGCGTCGTTGGACGCCTCCACTGCCGTGCTGACCGGTGCCCTCACCACCGCGCTGCTCGCCTGGGCGGGGCTGGCGGTGCCGGTGGGCCGGTGGCTGGACCGGCACGGTGGCCGGGCGCTGATGACCACCGGCTCGGTACTGGCCACCGGCCTGCTCGTGGCCTGGTCCCAGGTACGCACCGTCGTCCAGCTCTACCTGGTGCTGACCGGTCTCGGACTGGCCATGGCGATGGTGCTCTACGAGGCGGCCACCGCCGTGCTCGTCTCCTGGTTCGAGCCGGCCCGCCGGTCCCGGGCACTGCTCGGCATGGTCGTCGTGGGTGGCTTCGCCAGCACCGTCTTCCTGCCGCTGACCGGCCAGTTGGTCGCCCGGTACGACTGGCGGACCGCGCTGCTCGTGCTCGCCTGCGGCTACGGGCTGGTGGCCGTACCGCTGCACGCGATCGTGCTGCGGCGGCCTCCCCGTTCGGCGGCGAGCGCGCCGCGCGACGACCCGGCGGTCCGGGCGGCGGTGGTCCGGGCGGCGCTGCGGGACGGCCGGTTCTGGTGCCTCGCGGTCGCCTTCGTCGCGCACAGCGGGGCGATGAGCACGATGACCGTGCACCTGGTCGGGTTTCTCGTCCACCGGGGCCATCCGGCCACCTTCGCCGCGACCGTCGCCGGCCTGCTCGGGGTGATGTCGGTGACCGGGCGGCTGCTGCTGGCCGCCGCCCAGCGGGGTGTCCGGCTGACCACGCTGGTGGCGACGATCTTCGGGATCCAGGCCGTCGCCGCATTCTGCCTGCCGCTGGTCGCCGCCGGTCGGGTCGGTGCCGGTCTCGCGGTGACCGCCTTCGGGCTCGGGTTCGGCGTGGCCGGTCTCGCCGCCCCGGCGCTGCTCGCCGACCGGTACGGCACGGCCGCCTTCGGCAGCGTCGCCGGGCTGCTCGCCACCCCGGTCACCCTGGTCAGGGCGGTGGCGCCGCTCGGCGCGGCGGGGCTGCTCCAGATCGCCGGAGGTTACCCGCCGGTGCTGGCCGCCGTCGGCGGTGCCTGCTGTGTCGCCGCCGTCGGAATTCTGGCCCGATCCGGTACGCCGGGACCACCGTCCCTGGTGGAACGCCCCTTGTCGGAACGCCCCCCTGTCGGAACGCCTTTCCGCAGGCGATACTGGAAATTGATCATCTGACGCCCTGCTCGTCGGCGATCACCGGAGGCAGTACCCCGTCGCTGCCGGCCAGCGCTCGGCTCGGCCCGGCGATATTGCATACGGTATCCAGAGCGACGTATGGTGGAGGTCCAGTCGGCGTCGAGTGGAGGTGGGATCGCCGTGGCCAGTCCGGATCCCTCGGTGACGGATCGGGTGCGGGCGCTGGTCGCCGCGCACCGTGGTGACCGGGGTGCGCTCTTGCCCATCCTGCACCGGATCCAGGCCGAGTTCGGTTACGTCGACTCCGACGTCGTGCCGGTGCTGGCGACCGAGCTGAACATCTCCCGTGCCGACGTGCACGGCGTGGTCACCTTCTACACCGACTTCCGGGCCGAACCGGCCGGCCGGACGGTGGTCAAGCTCTGCCGGGCCGAAGCCTGCCAGTCGGTCGGCGCCGAACAGCTCGTCGCGTACGCCGAGCGGACCCTGGGGGTCAAGGTCGGGCAGACCACACCGGACGGTTCGGTGACCCTGGAGCAGGTGTTCTGCCTGGGCAACTGCGCACTCGGCCCGGCCGGTCAGATCGACGAGCGGGTGCACGGGCGGCTCACCCCCGCCCGGTTGGACGCCCTGGTGACGAAGGCGGTGGACGCATGACGACGCCGGTGACGGTCTACGTACCCCGGGACTCGGCCGCGCTCTCGGTCGGCGCGGACCTGGTCGCCGCCGAGATCGAGCGGGCGGCGGCCGAGGCGGGCCGGTCGGTCCGGGTGGTCCGGAACGGCTCGCACGGCATGCTCTGGCTGGAACCGCTCGTCGAGGTGGTCACCGAGCGCGGCCGGATCGGGTACGGGCCGGTCGCGCCGGAGGAGGTCGGCGACCTCGTCGCCGCCGGGCTGCTCGACGGCGCCGACCACGAACTGTGCCAGGGCGTGGTGGCGGAACTGCCCTGGCTGCGCGACCAGACCCGGCTCTGCTTCGCCCGGGTCGGGATCACCGACCCGCTCTCCGCGGAGGACTACGTCGCGCACGGCGGGTTGACCGGGCTGCGCCGGGCCCTGGAGCTGACCCCCGCCGAGGTGGTCGCCCAGGTCACCGAGTCCGGGCTGCGCGGCCGGGGCGGCGCCGGTTTCCCGGCCGGCATCAAGTGGAAGACCGTGCTGGACACCCCCGGCGAGCTGAAGTTCGTCTGCTGCAACGCCGACGAGGGCGACAGCGGCACCTTCGCCGACCGGATGCTGATGGAGGGCGACCCGTTCACCCTCATCGAGGGCATGACCATCGCCGCGTACGCCGTCGGCGCCACCGAGGGCTACGTCTACATCCGCTCCGAATATCCGGACGCGGTCCGGACGATGCGCCAGGCCATCGCGGTGGCCCGCGAGCAGGGCTGGCTCGGCGGCGACATCCTCGGCTCCGGCCTGCGCTTCGACCTGTTCGTCCGGGTCGGCGCGGGCGCCTACATCTGCGGCGAGGAGACCGCGATGCTGGAGAGCCTGGAGGGCAAGCGCGGCATGGTCCGGGCCAAGCCGCCGATCCCGGCGATCACCGGCCTGTTCAACAAGCCGACCGTGGTGAACAACGTGCTGACCCTCGCCTCGGTGCCGACCATCCTGGCCGACGGGGCGGCGGCGTACCAGGCGCTCGGGATGGAGCGGTCCCGGGGCACCCAGGTGTTCCAACTGGCCGGCAACGTCGCCCGGGGCGGCATCTTCGAGACCGCGTTCGGGATGACGCTCGGCGAGCTGATCCACACCTACGGCGGCGGCACCCGCACCGGCCGCCCGGTCCGCGCCGTCCAGGTCGGCGGGCCGCTCGGGGCGTACCTGCCGGCGAACGGCCTCGATCTGCCGATGGAGTACGAAGCCTTCGCCTCGGCTGGCGCGATGCTCGGCCACGGTGGCATCGTGGTCTTCGACGACACCGTCGACATGGCGGCGATGGCGAGATTCGCGATGGAGTTCTGCGCCGAGGAGTCCTGCGGCAAGTGCACCCCGTGCCGGGTGGGCGCGGTCCGTGGCGTCGAGGTGATCGACAAGATCACTGCCGGCCAGGACCCGGACGGCAACCTGGCCCTGCTGGGTGACCTGTGCGAGCTGATGACCGAGGGGTCGCTGTGCGCGATGGGCGGCCTGACACCGATGCCGGTACGCAGCGCACTGCTGCACTTCCCGGACGACTTCACCGCGCGGGGTAAGCCGTCCACCGGCCGATACGAGGAGGCCAAGACATCGTGAGCGAGCGTAGCGAGCGAACCAGCCAGTTCAGTGCCGATGTGTCTCATGGCGGCACGGAGCGCAGCGGAGTGGCGTCATGAGTCTGCTGAAGGAACCCGACCTCGGCACCCCGGCCAAGCCCGGCCCGGCGACCGTCACCGTCGAAGTGGACGGACATCCCGTCGCCGTACCCGAGGGCACCTCGGTGATGCGGGCGGCGGCGCTGAGCGGCATCGACATCCCGAAACTCTGCGCCACCGACAGCCTGGAGGCGTTCGGCTCCTGCCGACTCTGCCTGGTGGAGATCGACGGCCGGCGCGGCACCCCGGCGTCCTGCACCACCCCGGTCACCCAGGGCATGAAGGTGACCACCCAGTCACCGAAGCTGGAGAAGCTCCGCCAGGGCGTGATGGAGCTGTACATCTCCGACCACCCGCTGGACTGCCTGACCTGCTCGGCCAACGGCGACTGCGAATTGCAGGACATGTCCGGTGTGGTCGGCCTGCGCCAGGTCCGGTACGGCTACGACGGCGAGAACCACCTCGACGAGAAGACCGACTCCAGCAACCCGTACTTCGACTTCGAGGCGTCGAAGTGCATCGCCTGCTCCCGCTGTGTCCGGGCCTGTGGTGAGGTGCAGGGGACGTTCGCGCTGACCATCGAGGGGCGCGGCTTCGGCTCCAAGGTGTCGGCCGGCGGCACCGACTTCATGTCCTCCGAGTGCGTCTCCTGCGGCGCCTGCGTGCAGGCGTGCCCGACGGCGACGTTGCAGGAGAAGTCGGTGGTGCAGCTCGGCATGCCGACCCGGAGCGTCGTCACCACCTGCGCGTACTGCGGCGTCGGCTGCTCCTTCAAGGCCGAGTTGCGCGGTGCCGAGCTGGTCCGGATGGTGCCGTACAAGGACGGCGGGGCCAACGAGGGGCACTCCTGCGTCAAGGGCCGGTTCGCGTTCGGCTACGCCACCCACCCGGACCGGGTGCTCACCCCGATGGTCCGGGAGAGCATCACCGACGAGTGGCGCCCGGTCGACTGGGAGACCGCGATCTCCTACACGGCCAGCAAGCTCAAGGACATCCAGACCCGGCACGGGGTCGGGGCGATCGGCGGCATCACCTCCTCGCGTACCACGAACGAGGAGGTCTACGTGGTGCAGAAGATGATCCGAGCCGCGTTCGGCAACAACAACGTGGACACCTGCGCCCGGGTCTGCCACTCGCCGACCGGGTACGGCCTGAAGCAGACCTTTGGCACCTCCGCCGGTACCCAGGACTTCCGCTCGGTGGCGAAGTCCGACGTGATCATGGTGATCGGGGCGAACCCCACCGACGGGCACCCGGTCTTCGCCTCCCGGATGAAGCGCCGGCTGCGCGAGGGCGCCAAGCTGATCGTGGTCGACCCACGCCGGATCGACCTGGTCCGCTCGCCGCACATCGAGGCGGCCCACCACCTGCAACTCGCCCCCGGCACCAACGTGGCGGTGGTGAACGCGATGGCGCACGTGGTGCTGACCGAGGGACTGGTCGACCGGTCCTTCGTCGACGAGCGCTGCGAGGACTTCGACGCCTGGGCCGAGTTCATCGCCCGGCCGGAGAACAGCCCGGAGGCGGTCGAGGAACTCACCGGCGTACCCGCCGAGGAACTGCGGGCGGCGGCCCGGCTCTACGCCACCGGCGGCAACGGCGCGATCTACTACGGTCTCGGCGTCACCGAGCACAGCCAGGGCTCGACCATGGTGATGGGGATGGCCAACCTGGCGATGGCGACCGGCAACATCGGCCGGGACGGTGTCGGGGTCAACCCGTTGCGCGGGCAGAACAACGTGCAGGGCTCCTGCGACATGGGCTCGTTCCCGCACGAGCTGCCCGGCTACCGGCACGTCTCCGACGACGTCGTACGCGGCGTCTTCGAGAACATGTGGGGGAGCACCCTGCTGCCCGAGCCCGGGCTGCGGATCCCGAACATGTTCGACGCGGCGATCGAGGGCACCTTCCGGGCGATCTTCGTCCAGGGTGAGGACATCGCGCAGTCCGACCCGAACACCAAGCACGTACACGCCGCGCTGGCGGCGATGGAGCTGGTCGTGGTGCAGGACCTGTTCCTCAACGAGACGGCGAAGTTCGCGCACGTCTTCCTGCCCGGCACCTCCTTCCTGGAGAAGGACGGCACGTTCACCAACGCCGAGCGCCGGATCAACCGGGTACGCCCGGTGATGGCGCCGAAGACCGGCAAGCACGAGTGGGAGATCGTCGCCGAGATCGCCCAGGCGATGGGCTACCCGATGCGGTACGACCAGCCGAGCCAGATCATGGACGAGATCGCGGCGCTCACCCCGACCTTCGCCGGGGTGTCGTTCGACAAGCTCGACAAGTTGGGCAGTGTGCAGTGGCCCTGCAACGACAACGCGCCCGAGGGCACCCCGATCATGCACATGGACGGCTTCGTCCGAGGCAAGGGCCGGTTCGTGCAGACGCCGTTCGTGCCAACCCGGGAGCGGAGTACCCGCAAGTTCCCGCTGATCCTGACCACCGGCCGGATCCTCAGCCAGTACAACGTCGGGGCGCAGACCCGGCGGACCGGGAACGTGGCGTGGCACCCGGAGGACGTACTCGAAATTCATCCGCACGACGCGGAGGTCCGGGGCATCAACGACGGTGACGAGGTCACCCTGGCCAGCCGGGTCGGTGCCACCTCGCTGCGGGCGGTCTTCTCCGACCGGATGCCGGTCGGGGTGGTCTACACGACCTTCCACCACCCGGTGACCGGCGCGAACGTGGTCACCACGGAGAACTCCGACTGGGCGACGAACTGTCCGGAATACAAGGTCACGGCAGTCCAGGTGGGGTTGAAGAATCCGCCGGCCACGGCGGACGTCGCCTCCTCGGAGCACCGACTGCCGGCGATGGCAGACTGAGATGACCACGCACACCGGGATGTCTCCGCAGGTCAGGCTCGCCAACGAGATCGCCGTGCACTTCCACCACCAGCCGCCGGAGCAGGCCGCAACGGCGATCGCCGAACACATCCGGGCGTTCTGGGATCCACGGATGCGGACCGAGCTGTTGCAGCGGGCCGAGTCCGAGCCGGACGCGCTCGACCCGCGGGCCCTGGCCGCCGCCCGGCTGCTCACCGGCTGACGGCCCCGCCCTCCGACCGTTCACATCGTGGCCCCGCGCGACGCGCGGGGCCACGACCTGTTGGAGTCCACTCTTATCAAATCTCTTTCAACCTGAACCGTTCCATCGTTATATCGACGGGCGGCATAGGGATTCCTCCGTCGAATCTACCCTGGACCGTCGTCCCCGCTTGACGGAAGATGCTGGATGGTCACGGAACAGCCGATGACAGACCGACGGAAAATGACCATCAGGATGGAAGAGATCTGGGGGACGTGAAAGCCTATGTCTGCAAGCCAATATCTGGTAGATGACCTTCGCCGGACCCGGGAACTCCTCGGCCTGACCCAAGAGGCGTGGGGAGACCGGATCCACTTCTCGGCAAAGCACGTCGGTGCCGTGGAGCGAGGCGAGCGGCCAGCCCTTCCGGACTACCTGGCAGCCGTCGACAGCGCCTTCGGGACTGCCTTCGTGAAGTTCTACCGGATGTTTGTGAAGAGGGAACTCGTCCCAGTCTGGTATCGACCCTTCATCGAGCACGAGGGCAGGGCAAGCCTGCTTAGGGTATTTCACCCGCTGGTAGTGCCCGGCATCCTCCAGACCGAGGCGTACGCCCGGGCCGTCCTGACGGGGCGCCGGTGCCAAGCCGACTCCGTCGACGCCATGCTGGCGACGCGGCTCGGACGACAGGAGATCCTGCATTGTCGGCCCAATCCCTGCCAATTGGTCGCGGTGGTCGACGAAGGGGTCCTGCACCGTCAGGTTGGCGACGCGGACGTCATGCGCGAGCAGTTGACAGCCCTGATGGCGGCGTGTGACCACCCCAATGTGCGGGTGCAGGTCGTTCCCTTCGAGGCCGGCGCCTATGTAGGACTGGACGGCCCGTTGGCCATCGCGACCGTGGACGGCCGGTCGGTGGGCTTTCTGGAAGGGCACCTGGAGGGTCGCGTCGTCGAGAGTCCGGACGCTACGAAGGATCTTGAAGGCGCATGGGAGGCCATCCGGGACTACGCTCTACCCAGTAACCAGAGCCTGGATTTGATCAGGAGGACGGTCGAGAAATGGATGTGAACAGCGCCCCGAGCTGGCACAAGTCGACGCGTAGCGACAGTACGAACTGCATCGAGGTGGCCTACAACCTTTCCGGGCGAGTGTTGGTGCGGGACAGTAAGGACCGGGACGGGGGCACGTTGGTCTTCGGGACGTCGGGCTGGCTGGCGTTCCTCGACCTCGCCAAGCGGCCCGGCCAGGCGGGCTGAGCCACCCCCGCGCCGGCAGCGACTGAAGTGGGCTACGGCCTTGAGGTTGAGGTTGAGGTCGGGAGACCGATCGCGCGAGGGTGGCGGTTGATCGTGTGATTCGCCGGTGCCCGGTCGGGGTAGTTGCCCGAGAGACTGTCGAGCTGCCCCGCTTGTGCGCCCACTGATCCCGGAGCCTTTCCGGGCCCCGATCTCCACCGATCGGTCGACCCCGACTACAGCCCACCAAGCGCCGTCCCGGCAACCCGGCGCTGCGTGCCCCGTTTGTGCACCCAGCTCGACAGTCCGCGCACCGGCTACTTCCCGCAGCCGTCGGGGCCGCTCATCCTGGTCGGCCGGGCCGCACACAAAGCGCTGCCGCTGGCGACGCCCCGCGTCCGGGTGTGGCCGATGAACACCCTGCGGCAGTCGACTGCGCCTTGACTCGCTTCCATACTGCATACAGAATTCTGTAGGTAATAGCAGTGTCGCCGAGCCGCCAGGGAGGGCCTGTGCCCGGACACCAGCTCCGCTACGACGTGAACTGCTCGATCCTCTTCACCGAGCTGCCCCTGCTGGAGCGGCCGGCAGCGGCCAAGGCGGCCGGCTTCGACGCCGTCGAGTTCTGGTGGCCGTTCGCCGAGGCGGTGCCCCGGGCGTCCGAGGTGGAGGCGTTCCTCGCCGCCATCCACGACGCGGACGTGCAACTGGTGGGGCTCAACTTCTTCGCCGGAGACATGCCCGGCGGCGACCGGGGCGTGGTCTCCTGGCCGGCCCGGTCCGCCGAGTTCCGGGAGAACGTCGAGCTGGTCGCGATGATCGGCGCCGCCACCGGCTGCCGGTCGTTCAACGCCCTCTACGGCAACCGGATCGACGACGTGCACCCGACCACCCAGGAGGAGACCGCGGTGGCCAACCTGGCCTTCGCCGCCTCCGCGCTGGCCCGGATCGGCGGCACCGTACTCGTCGAGGCGGTCAGCGGCCCCCAGCCCTACCCGCTGCGTACCGGCGCCGACGTCGTCGCCGTACTCGACCAACTGCTGGTCGAACGCGACGCCCGCAACCTGGCCTTCCTCGCCGACCTCTATCACCTCACCGTCAACGGCGACGACGTGCCCAAGGTGCTCGCCGAACACGCCGACCGGATCGGGCACGTGCAGATCGCCGACGCCCCCGGCCGGCACGCCCCGGGCACCGGCGAGATCGACATCGACGGCCAGCTCAGCCAGCTCGAACAGCGCGGCTATCGAGGCTGGGTCGGCCTGGAGTACCTGCCCGACGGGCCGACCGAGGACAGCTTCGAATGGCTGCCCCGACACCGCCGGGGCAGCACCGAGGCCCGGACGAACGAGGGCGCCGCCGACCGGACGAACGAAGGAGACCGCTGACATGACCAGCATCGGGATGATCGGCCTCGGCATCATGGGCGGCCCGATGGCCGTCAACCTGATCAAGGCCGGCCACGACGTCGTCGGGTACGACGTCAGTCCGGCCCGCAACGTCGCCCTCGAACAGGCCGGGGGCAAGGTCGCCGCCGGCATCGGCGAGCTGGTGCAACAGGTGGACGTGGTGATCACCATGGTCCGCGACTCGGCCGACGTCGAGGCGGTCGCCCTCGGCGACTCCGGCATCCTGGCCAACGCCCGCCCCGGCCAGCTCTACGTCGACATGAGCAGCATCTCGCCCGGTACCTCCCGCCAGGTCGCCGAGGCGGCCCGGATCCTCTCGGTCCGGGTACTCGACGCGCCGGTCAGCGGCGGTGAGGCCGGCGCGATCGAGGGCACCCTCTCCATCATGGTCGGCGGCGAGTCGGAGGACTTCGCGGCGGCACTGCCGATCCTGGAGGTGCTCGGCGGCACCGTCGTACACGTCGGCCCGGCCGGCGCCGGCCAGACCGTGAAGGCGGCCAACCAGCTCATCGTGGCCGGCACCATCGAACTGGTCGCCGAGGCGATCGTCTTCCTCGAAGCGTACGAGGTGGACACCGAGGCGGCGGTGAAGGTGCTGGCTGGCGGCCTGGCCGGCAACCGGATCCTGGACCGCAAGGCGGCCGGGATGCTGGCCCGGCAGTTCCAGCCCGGCTTCCGGATCGACCTGCACCACAAGGACATGGGCATCGTCACCTCGGCGGCCCGGGACGCCGGGGTGGTGATCCCGCTCGGCGCGGCGGTCGCCCAGCTCATCGCCGCGCTCAAGGCGCAGGGCGATGGCGGTCTCGACCACAGCGCCCTGCTCAAGCTGGTCGAGCAGCTCTCCGGCCGGTCGGCCGGCTGACCGGCCGGGCCGTCGCGCGGATGGGGCATGTGCTGCTGGCACCGGACAAGTTCAAGGGCTCGCTGACCGCCGTCGAGGTCGTCCGGCACCTGACCGCCGGGCTGCGCCGGGCCGCACCCGACATCGAGGTACGCGGCTTCCCCGTCGCCGACGGCGGCGACGGCACCCTCGACGCGGCGGTCTCGGCCGGCTTTCGACGGGTACCGGTCACCGTCGCCGGCCCGACCGGTGCACCCGTGAAGACCGCGTTCGGGTACGCCGACGGGGTGGCGGTGGTCGAGTTGGCGGACGCCTGCGGCCTGCGCCGGCTGCCGTCCGGGGTACCGGCCCCGCTGCGCGCCAGCAGCCACGGTGCCGGTGAGGTGATCCGGGCGGCTCTCGAACACGGCTGCCCGGAGGTGGTGCTCGGGCTCGGCGGCAGCGCCAGTACCGACGGCGGGGCGGGGCTGGTCGCCGCGCTCGGCGTACGCCTGCTCGACGAGCGGGGCGCCGAGCTGCCGCCGGGCGGTGCGGCACTGCGTCGGCTGCGCCGGGTGGACCTGGCCGGGCTGCATCCGGCGGTCCGGCGTACCCGGTTCGTGGTGGCCGGTGACGTGGACAGCCCCCTGCTCGGCCCGACCGGGGCAGCCGCCGTGTACGGGCCGCAGAAGGGCGCGACCGACGACGACGTACTGCTGCTGGAGGCCGGCCTGACCCGCTGGGCCGACCTCGCCGAGACGGCGGTACGGGACGCGGACCTGCT
The DNA here is from genome assembly GCF_016862915.1 of Plantactinospora endophytica. Taxonomy (GTDB): domain Bacteria; phylum Actinomycetota; class Actinomycetes; order Mycobacteriales; family Micromonosporaceae; genus Plantactinospora; species Plantactinospora endophytica. The sequence goes on from NZ_BONW01000016.1 coordinate 79,354, forward strand.
CGGCCCGGACGGGTCCGGGCCGGGTCGACCGGTCAGCGTCTGGCCGGGCGCCGGCGCGGCCGGCGGGGTCGGGTTCGCCGCGCTCGCCTTCCTCGGGGCGCGGTTCCGGCCCGGTATCGAGCTGCTGCTCGACCTGCTGGGCTTTCCGCAGGCGGTGGCCGGAGCCGACCTGGTGGTCACCGGCGAGGGTTCACTGGACGCGCAGAGCCTGCGTGGCAAGGCGCCGGTCGGGGTGGCCGGGGCGGCGGCCCGGGCCGGGGTGCCGACCGTGGCGGTCGCCGGTCAGGTCGGCGTCGGCCCGGACGAACTCCGGCACGCCGGTATTCGGGCGGCGTATCCGCTCACCGATCTCGAACCCGATCCGGTGGCCTGCCAGGAGCGCGCCGCCGAGCTGGTCGAGAAGGTCGCCCAGACGCTGGCCGCCGACTGGCTCGATCCGGCCGGCGACAGTTCACGGTAGGCAGCGGTTTCGAGGGCCAGGTCGACGCCGGACAAGGGGACCTCGCCAGGGAGATCCTCGACGGTGGCGGGTGCGTCAGGTCGGATTCTCGCGTTCGATTCCGGCGGACCGGAGTCGCTCCTGAGCCTCCGCCGCAGCCCTTTCGAGCTGTTCGGCGGCGTTGCCGGTGAGGCCGCGTTCGGCGGCGGTCCAGGAGATCCAGGCACCGGCCACGTCCGGCAGGATCCGGGCCACCTCCGGGCCACCGATCGCGTCGGGAGCCAGGATGGGCAGGCCGAGGACGGCCTGGATCCGCCGGGGGCCGAGCTGGACGGGGTGGCAGGCGGCCTGTTCGACGAAGTGTGTGACGAGCAGGTCGACGGCCCGGCTCGTCGCGTCGGCGCGGGGGAGTCCGGCAGCGGAACCGGAGGCGAGAAAGGTCTGCTTCATCAGCTCGATCTCGACGGTACTGGGCAGGGGCTCGGGCGCCGTGGCGACCTCGCTCAGCGCGCGGGCGCGGGCCAGGGTCAGCGCGCGCATCTTCCGGTACGCCGCCGGCACCGGCTTGACCTCGTACTCCCGGTACTCGGTCACCTCGTCCGAGGTGGCCACCGCGTCTTCGAGCAGCCGTCGGGCGTACGCCGGGTCGAGTTGCTCGCTGACGAAGCCGTCGACGCCGCCGTCGGCCCGGTGCAGGGCTTGCAGCAGCGGATCCACCTCGGTGCCGAGGGTCAGCTCCCGGATCAGTCCACCGCCGACGGTGCGGTCGATCAGGGCCAGGATGGCGTGTTCGTCGGCTCCGTCGTAGGAGAACGCACAGAGCAGGATCGCGGTCTCGTCGAGCTGGTCGTGCGCCCACCAGCAGCCGTCGACCCGTACCCGGCCGAGCCGGGAGCCCCAGGGCGGCTCCGGCAGTCCGTGCTCGACGAGCCGGTCGGCGTTCATCCGGGCGAGTTCGCGCTGGGTGTCGATCGTGCACATGGCCTGGAAGGCGCGCAGTGCGGCGAGGGCGGTCGGGGTACGCCGCCGGCCCAGTTCGTGGATCACCCTGGCGTCGTCCTGCACCGCGTCGGCCAGGGGCGGCCCGAAGCCCTCCGCGCTCTGGTGGGCGAGGAGTTGCGTCATCCCCTGCTCGACCGACCACGGCGAACTGTTCGCCATGATCGAGAAGTTCCACTCCACGAAGTCCGCGCTCGCGGAGGTCCGACTCGCGCTGTGATCGCTGCCATCCATCCTGTGATGGTCGCAGCCGATCGCTCCGGATGCGACCACCCGTCGATCTGCGGTCGGCCCGGCGCGTCGGCGACCGGGTCGGCGCCGAGTCGGGTCGGTCGGCCGGCCGGCGCCGCTGCTACGGTGCCGCCGACACCCTGGGTATGTCGCCGGCCTGCGCGGTCGGTCGGGTCGGTGCGGAGGCGACGGTCGGCCGCCAGGGGACGATGGCCGGCAGCGGAAGCGCCGTCTCGGCGGCCGGCAGCGAGAGCAGTTCGACCTCGTCGCCGTTCCAGCCCGGCGGCACCACCGCGAGGGCGTCCGCCCCGGCGGCGCCCCACAGCGAACCCGGCCGGTCGTGCCCGACGGGCAGCGCCGCCGACCCGACCCGGGCCACCGGGACCAGCCGGGTGTCCCGGTCGTGCGGGGTCACCGGCCCGGCCAGCGTCGCGGTCTGGGTGGCCGGTTCGGTACGCCCGGAGAGCCGGCCGAGCAGCGGAGAGAGCAGGGTCAGCGCGGCGACCAGAGCCGCGTACGGGTTGCCGGGCAGTCCGACCACGTACCGGCCGTGCGGCAGGGCGGCGAACAGTTGCGGGTGCCCCGGCCGACAGGCGACGCCGCGTACCGGGACCTCGGCGGCGAGCGTGTCCAGGGCTCGGCGCAGGTGGTCGGCGGCCCCGGCCGAGGTCGCTCCGCAGACCACCAGCACGTCGGCGTCGCACCGCAGCAACGCGGCGACCAGCGCGGACGCGTCGTCGGCGATCCGGCTGCCCCAGGCCAGTTCGGCACCGGCCGCCCGGACCAGCCCCGGCAGCATCGGCCCGATGGCGTCCCGGACCTGCCCCGGCAACGGCAGTCCGGCGGTACGCAGCTCGGAGCCGGTGACCACCATGCCGACCCGGGGACGGCGGTGCACGGTCAGCGTGTCGTGTCCGAGGCTGGCGGCCAGGCCGAGCACGATCGGGTTGACGACGGTACCGGCGGGCAGCACCTCGCGGCCGACCGGGCAGTCCTCGCCGCGTCGGCGTACGTGCCGGCCGGGTGCGATCCCGCCGCTGACCGTCCGACCCGTCCGGCCGGCCCGCTCGTACGGCAGCACCGCGTCGGCGCCGTTCGGCACCATGGCACCGGTGCCGATCTCGACGGCGTGCCCGGGGGAGAGCGCGGCCGGGGTGCCCGGGTCTCCGGCGAGTACCCGCCCGACGAGCTGCCACGGGCCGGGGCCGGCGACCGCGTACCCGTCCATCGCGGCCGAGTCGTACGCGGGCAGTGGGGAGAGCGCGACCAGCGGTACTGCCAGGGCGGAGCCGACCGCCTCGGGCAGTGGCCGCTGGACCGGGCCGAGCGGGCGGCCCACCTCCCGGGCGTACCGCCGGGCCTCGTGCCAGGTGACGGCGCTCATCGCCCGGTGTCCCGCCTCGACCACTCCTCGGCGAGCCGGGTCAGCCGGGCCGCCGCCTCCGGCGGGGTCGCGCCTCGGCCGACCACCACGCCGAGCAGGAAGGTGCCCAGCGGCGCCGCCGGCCGGGTGACGCCGTGCGCGACGTCCCGGGCGACGTCCAGGACCAGCCGCTGGTCCAGCACCGCCGGGTCGAGGCCGAGTTCCTCGATGGCCTGTCGGGTCCACTCGTCCAGCACGCTCATGCCCATCTCCTCGCTGCGCCCGTCGACGTTCTGACCTCGGAACCTGGCCGGCCGATCCGCTCGCCCAAGGGATCGACCTGGACAGTCGCCCGTTGGTGGTAGAGAATAGTGCACTCAACATACAGTATACAGTGGCCAGTTGGAGGCACCAGATGACGGACTCCAGCAACGACACGGCGGTGCGCGAGATCAGCGACCTCTACGGCCGCCGCTACCGGATCGGCGAGACCGACCGCGCCCTACTGGGCCGGTCCCGGGCGTGGATGCTGCTGCTGCCCTGGGCCGCCATGCTGGCGATCAGCCTGTTCCAGTACGGCTACGGCGCCGCCCTGCCCACCCTGGTCGAGTCGAACGGCTGGAGCCTGTGGCAGGCGCTCGCCGTACTCGGACTCTGGGTGGTCTGCCAGGCGGCCAGCTCACCCCTGGCCGGATGGTGGTACCAGCGGCTGCGCGGACGGCTGGCCGTACCGATGCTGGTCGGCGCCGCCTGCTGCCTGACCGCCCTGCTCACCCTGGCCCACCGTGCCGACCTGGGCACCGTGCTGCTCGGTTACTCGGTGCTCGGCGGCGTCGGTGCCGGGCTGGTCTACATGACCTGCATCGCCTGCGTCACCGAGTGGTTCCCGGAGCGGATCGCCGGCCGGGTGGCGGTGGTCAGCGCCGCGTTCGGCTACGGCTCGCTCCCGTTCGTCGTGCTCGCCGGCTACGGCCTCGACCCGGGCAACCGGGCGACCGTGCTGACCGGGACCGCCCTCGTCGTCTTCGCGGTGGTGGCCGTCTGCGGCGTACTGATGCGCAAGCCGCCCCGCAACTGGTGGCCGGGGCACATCGATCCGCAGCGCTGGGCGGTCGACCGGCGGCTCAACCGGAGCATCCCGCACAACCGCCCGGCCGCCCGCCCCTACCCGCCCCGGGCGGCGGTACGCAGCGGCATGCTGCCGCTGATGTTCGTGGTGGTGGTACTCACCGCGACGATGGCGCTGTTCGACATCGCGTACCTGGCCGGTGCGGCGTACACCCAGGGGCTGCCGGCGCTGACCCTGGTGGCCGGGATCGGCGCGCTGGCCGCGTCGAACGGCATCGGGCGGGCGGTGACCAGTTCGCTCTCCGACCGGATCGGCCGGCGCGGCACCCTGGGCCTGTCCCTGCTGGTCGGCGGGATCGCCCAGTTCGGTCTGCTCGCGGCAGCGGCCAACGACAACCACCCGGCCGCCGTGGTGGGCTTCGCCGCGCTGGCCGGCGCCGGCACCGGGGCCGGCTACTCGCTGCTGGTCAGCCTGGTCCGGGACTGGTTCGGCGACGCCGCCACGGTGCCGAACTACGGCATCGTCTACACCGGCAAGGCGGTCGGCGGGCTGCTCGGCATCGTGCTCGCCGGGCTGGTGGTGACCACTCCGGACTCGGTGGTTCCGTTCCTGGTGGCCGGCTCGCTGGGGCTGTTCGGCGCGGCGCTGACCCGCTGGATGCGCCAGCCCGGCCTGGCCGTGGTACGACTCCCCTCGCCGCTCGGCGTCGACCGCCTCTAGGTCGGGCCGACCGCCGGGCGAAACCGGCGGGCATGTCCGGTACGGATTACGTCCGTTCGGCCCTACCGTGGAGGGGGAGGCCGGCCGCGCGGGGCAGAGCGAGCAAGGATCGGTGGTGGGTGCGATGGGACGGGTGACGAGTCGACGTCGACTGGTGCGGATCGTCGACGGGGTTGTCAGCGAGCCGGTGGACACGCTGGCCGCCGAGGAGCCGCTGGAGATCCGGGTGAACGGGCGTTCCCTGGTGGTGACCATGCGGACGCCGGGCGACGACTTCGACCTGGCGGCCGGGTTCCTGGTCAGCGAGGGCGTGGTGCGGGCCGCCGGTGACATCGCCGGGATCCGCTACTGCGCGGGCGCCACGGCGGACGGGGTCAACACCTACAACGTGCTGGACGTGGTGCTGGCGGCCGGGGTGGCGCCGCCGGACCCGTCGTTGGAGCGCAACTTCTACACCACCTCGTCCTGCGGGCTCTGTGGCAAGGCGAGCCTGGACGCGGTGCGTACCATCGCGGCCTGGTCGGTGCGGGACGACCCGGTGCGGCTCGACCCCGAGGTGGTCAGCACGCTGCCGGACACCCTGCGGGCCGCGCAGCGGGTCTTCGACCGGACCGGTGGGCTGCACGCGGCGGCGCTGTTCTCCGCCGACGGGCGGCTGCACTGCCTGCGTGAGGACGTCGGCCGGCACAACGCGGTGGACAAGGTCGTCGGCTGGGCGCTGCGCAACGGGCGGGTGCCGCTGCGCGGCACCGTGCTGATGGTCAGCGGCCGGGCCTCGTTCGAGCTGGTGCAGAAGGCGGTGATGGCCGGCATCCCGGCGCTGACCGCGGTCTCCGCGCCGTCCTCGCTCGCCGCCGACCTGGCCGAGGACGCCGGGCTCACCCTGGTCGGCTTCCTCCGTGGCACCTCGATGAACGTCTACGCCGGAGCGCACCGGCTGACCCAGCGCACCCCGACCAGCCTCTCCGCCTGACCGATCCCGACCAGCCCGCCGCCGCCGTCCGGCCGCGGCGGGTTCGTCGTCTCCGGACGTCGGCGGAGGGGCGCCGACCGCCCGGCGGTGTGAGCGGCACTGCCGGTGCTCACCGTTGATCCTGGGAACGAAGCGCCAGGCCGGGAGCGGCAGGCTGCCGAGTGACTGTGCGGACCGCCCCGGTGGTCGTGGACGGCGCGGCCGGGGCCGGACGCGCGAGAGGTCCGGGCGGAGGTGTCGGACTCCGCCCGGACCGGCGCCGACCTTCGGGTACGGCGGTCGCCGGGCACCGGTCGCGTCCGCCCGACCTGGCACCCGGCGCTTCCCGCCGTCGGTCAGCGCGCCAGTAACGTCTCGCGGCTCGGCGCGCCGCCGGCAGCTACCCGGATCAGCGCGCCAGCAACGTCTCGCGCATCAGTGCGGCGGTCTCGGACGGCGTGCGGCCGACCCGGACCCCGACCGCCTCCAGCGCCTCCTGCTTGGCCAGTGCGGTGCCGGACGAACCGGAGACGATCGCCCCGGCGTGCCCCATCGTCTTGCCCTCGGGCGCGGTGAACCCGGCGACGTAGCCGACCACCGGCTTGCTGACGTGCTCGGCGATGTACGCCGCCGCCCGCTCCTCCGCGTCCCCGCCGATCTCGCCGATCATCACGATCGCCTCGGTCTCGGGATCGTTCTCGAACGCCTGGAGGCAGTCGATGTGCGTGGTGCCGACGATCGGGTCGCCGCCGATGCCGACGCAGGTGGAGAAGCCGAAGTCGCGCAGCTCGTACATCATCTGGTAGGTGAGGGTGCCGGACTTGCTGACCAGGCCGATCCGGCCCCGCTTGGTGATGTCGGCCGGGATGATGCCGGCGTTCGACTGTCCGGGACTGATCAGTCCGGGGCAGTTCGGCCCGATGATCCGGGTCCGGTTGCCGGTGCCCCGGGCGTACGCCCAGAACTCGGCGGTGTCGTGCACCGGGATGCCCTCGGTGAGCACCACGGCCAGGCCGAGTCCGGCGTCGACCGCCTCCACGACAGCCGCCTTGGCGAACCGGGGCGGTACGAAGACCACCGTCACGTCGGCACCGGTCGCCTTGACCGCGTCGGCGCAGTTGTCGAAGACCGGGATGCCGTCCACGTCCCGGCCGCCCTTGCCCGGGGTGACCCCGGCGACGATGTTGGTGCCGGCGGCGACCATCCGGCGGGTGTGTCTGGTGCCCTCGGTACCGGTGATGCCCTGGACCAGCACCCTGCTCTTCTCGGTGAGGAAGATTGCCATGGCTGTCACGCCCCCTTGCCGGCGAGTTCGGCGGCGAGCCGCGCCGCGCCGTCCATCGTGTCCACGAGCCGTACGCCGGGCAGCGCCGCCTCGGTGAGGATCTGCCGCCCCTGCGCGGCGTTGTTGCCGTCCAGCCGGACGACCAGCGGTTTGGTGATCGTCTCGCCCCGGTCGGTGAGCAGCGCGAACGCCGCGACGATGCCGTCGGCGACCGCGTCGCAGGCGGTGATCCCGCCGAAGACGTTGACGAAGACGCTGCGTACGTCGGGGTCGCCGAGGATGATCTCCAGACCGTTCGCCATCACCTCGGCCGAGGCCCCGCCGCCGATGTCGAGGAAGTTGGCCGGCTTGACCCCGCCGTACTGCTCGCCGGCGTAGGCGACCACGTCGAGAGTGCTCATCACCAGACCGGCGCCGTTGCCGATCACTCCGACCGAGCCGTCGAGCTTGACGTAGTTGAGGTCCTTCTCGGCCGCCCTGACCTCCAGCGGGTCGGTGGCGCTGACGTCCACGTACTGCGGGTGGCCGGGTTGGCGGTACCGGGCGTTGTCGTCCAGCGTCACCTTGCCGTCCAGGGCGCGTACGCTGCCGTCGGCCAGTCGGGCCAGCGGGTTGATCTCGACCAGGGTGGCGTCCTCGGACCGGAACACGTTCCAGAGCCGGACGAGTACCCGGGCCACGTCCTCGCGTACGTCGTCGGGCAGGCCGGCGGCGGCGGCCAGCCGGCGTGCCGCGTCCAGGTCGAAGCCGTCCGCCGGGTCGACCCAGAGCCGGGCCAGCGCCTCCGGGTTCTCGGCCGCCACCTGTTCGATCTCGACGCCGCCCTGTGCGGAGACGAGGGCGAGGAACGACCGGTTGGACCGGTCGAGCAGGAACGACACGTAGTACTCGTCGGCGATCTCGCTCGCCTCGGTGACCAGCACCCGGTGCACGGTGTGGCCTCTGATGTCCATGCCCAGGATCCGGCTGGCGACGTCCTGGGCGGCGTCCGGTCCGTCGGCCAGTTTCACCCCGCCGGCCTTGCCCCGGCCGCCGGTCTTGACCTGGGCCTTGACCACCACACGTCCACCGATCTCGGCGGCGGCGGCGTGCGCCTCGTCGGGGGTGCTGGCGACGCGGTTCCGGCTGACCGGTACGCCGTGCTTGGCGAAGAGTTCCTGTGCCTGGTGCTCCAACAGGTCCACCGGGCCTCCCTTCTTCTCGACCTTCGGTGGGTTGGCTCCGCCCGCCCGTGGGCGGTCCCCGGACGGGCGGGCGGAGAGACGGGGGAGTGGGGATCGGACCGGATGTGGAGATCGGACCGGGGTGGGGTGCTGGGCAGCGAATCCGGGCTCTGGCCCGTGCCGACGAGCGGGGGGTCGCACCGCCGGGGCCTCGCTGGCTTCGGCGGAAAACGTCCCTGCTACCCCCTAGACACTCCGCTGTTACATGCGCCACGATATTGCCTACCCCATACGGTATGCAATCCCGAGAAGGGGCGGGCCGGGCGACCGGTCCACGGCAACCGAGACGACGACGGCAACCGAGGTTCAGCTCCACGGCAGGCAGTGCACGGCGGGGCGCGCACAGGAGGTTGGCATGGGTAAGGCACTGGAGGGCGTACGGGTCCTCGACATGACGCACGTACAGTCAGGCCCCTCGTCCACGCAGATCCTGGCGTGGCTGGGCGCGGACGTGATCAAGTTGGAGGCGCCGGGCCAGGGCGACATCACCCGCACCCAGTTGCGCGACATTCCCGACGTGGACAGCCTCTACTTCACCATGTTGAACGCCAACAAGCGCAGCATCACCCTGAACATGAAGAACGAGCAGGGCAAGGAGGTCTTCACCCGGCTGGTGGCCGGGGTGGACATCCTGGTGGAGAACTTCGGCCCCGGCGTGGTGGAGCGGTTCGGCTTCCCCTGGGAGAAGCTCCAGGAAATCAACCCCGGCCTGGTCTACGCCTCCATCAAGGGCTTCGGTCCCGGCCGCTACGCCAACTTCAAGGCGTACGAGGTGATCGCCCAGGCGATGGGCGGGGCGATGAGCACCACCGGCTTCGAGGACGGGCCGCCGACCGCGACCGGCGCGCAGATCGGCGACTCCGGCACCGGCATCCACCTGGTCGCCGGCATCCTGGCCGCGCTGTACCAGCGCACCAACACCGGGCGGGGCCAGCGGGTCCAGGTCGCCATGCAGGACGCGGTACTCAACCTGTGCCGGGTCAAGCTGCGTGACCAGCAGCGGCTGACGCACGGCCCGCTGGGGGAGTACCCCAACGAGAGCTTCGGCGACGAGGTGCCGCGCTCCGGCAACGCCTCCGGCGGCGGCCAGCCCGGCTGGGCGGTGCGGTGCGCCCCCGGCGGACCGAACGACTACATCTACGTGATCATCCAGCCGGTGGGCTGGAAGCCGATCTGCGAGCTGATCGGCAAGCCCGAGCTGGCCGACGACCCCGCCTGGAGCACCCCGCAGGTGCGCCTGAACAAGCTCGACAAGGCGTTCGCGCTGATCGAGGAGTGGACCGAGCGGCACTCCAAGCAGGAGGTCATGGAGAAGCTCAACGCGTACAACATCCCGTGCGGGCCGATCCTGTCGACCAAGGAGCTGATCGAGGACGAGACCCTCGCCCAGCTCGGCTCGGTGGTCGAGGTCGCCCACCCGGACCGGGGGGCCTACAAGACCGTCGGCAACCCGATCAAGCTCTCCGACTCGCACGTGGACGTCGAGCGCTCGCCGCTGCTCGGCGAGCACACCGCCCAGGTGCTCGGCGAGCTGGGTTACTCCGAGGAGCAGGTCGGCGCACTGCGCGCCGCCGGCGCCGTCTGACCCGGCCGGGCGCCGCCTCGGCGGCGCCCGGCACCGCACCGCCACCACCGGTCCCGTCCCACCAGAACCCGCACGTTCCCCGGCCGCCGGCCCCACCGGCGCCGGCGTTCCTAAAGGAGACGACGTAATGCCATCCAACGACAGCAGCTACGACCGCGAAGCCGTACGGCGGGTGCTGGAGCAGGCCGCTGCGGAGGGCCGGAGTTCGCTGACCGCCCCCGAGGGGCGGCTGGTGGTCGAGGCGTACGGGATCGCCACCCCGGGTGAGGGGCTGGCCGGCAGCGCCGACGAGGCGGTGGCGCTGGCCGAGCGGATCGGCCTGCCGGTGGTACTGAAGATCGTTTCGCCGGACATCCTGCACAAGACCGAGGCCGGCGGCGTACTGGTCGGGCTGCGCACCGCCACGGACGTGGCCGCCGGGTACGACACCATCCTCGCCAACGCCCGGGCGTACAAGGCGGACGCCAAGATCGTCGGGGTGCAGGTGCAGCAGCAGCTCGACTCCGGCCACGAGGTCATCGTCGGTACGGTCACCGACCCGACCTTCGGCAAGGTGGTCGCGTTCGGCCTCGGCGGCGTACTCGTCGAGGTGCTCAAGGACGTCACCTTCCGGCTCGCCCCGACCGACACCGGCACCGCGTTCTCGATGCTCGACGGGATCGCCTCGGCCGAGATCCTGCGCGGCGTACGCGGCGCCGAGCCGGCCAACCGCGAGGTGCTGGCCGACCTGATCGTCCGACTGTCGGACCTGGTCACCGACTTCCCGGAGCTGGCCGAGGTGGACCTCAACCCGGTGCTGGCCACCGCCGCCGGCGCGACCGCGGTGGACGTGCGGATCCTGGTCGACCCGGCCGCCGCCGCCCAGCCGGAGCGGTTCACCGACGAGGAGATCCTGGCCAGCATGAACCGGATCATGCGGCCCGCCTCGGTCGCCGTGATCGGCGCCTCCGCCGAGACCGGCAAGATCGGCAACTCGGTGATGAAAAACCTGGTCAACGGCGGCTACCAGGGCGAGATCTACCCGATCAACCCGAAGGCCAGCGAGATCCTGGACCGCAAGGCGTTCAAGAGCATCTCCGACGTGCCCGGCCCGGTCGACGTGGCGGTCTTCGCCATCCCGGCGAAGTTCGTGCCGCAGGCGCTGGCCGAGGTCGGTGCCAAGGGGGTCGCCGGGGCGATCCTGATCCCGTCCGGTTTCGGCGAGACCGGCAACCACGAGTTGCAGGCCGAGGTCGTCAGGGTCGCCCGCGAGCACGGCGTACGCATCCTCGGGCCGAACATCTACGGCTACTACTACACCCCGGAGAACCTGTCGGCGACGTTCTGCACCCCGTACGACGTCAAGGGCGGGGTGGCGCTCTCCTCGCAGAGCGGCGGCATCGGGATGGCGATCCTCGGCTTCAGCCGGGCCGCCCGGATGGGCGTCTCGGCGATCGTCGGCGTCGGCAACAAGGCCGACATCGACGAGGACGACCTGCTGACCTTCTTCGAGAGCGACCCGAACACCCAGCTCATCGCGATGCACCTGGAGGACCTCAAGGACGGCCGGTCGTTCGCCGACACCGCCCGCCGGGTCTCGAAGACCAAGCCGGTGGTGGTGCTCAAGGCGGGCCGTACCGACCAGGGCGCCAAGGCGGCCAGCTCGCACACCGGCGCGCTGGCCGGCAACGACAAGGTCTACGACGACATCCTGCGCTCCAACGGCGTGATCCGGGCCCCCGGCCTCAACGACCTGCTGGAGTACGCCCGGGGCATCCCGCTGCTGCCCACCCCGCAGGGCGAGAACGTCGTCATCATCACCGGCGCCGGCGGGTCCGGAGTGCTGCTCTCCGACGCCTGCGTCGACAACAAGCTCACCCTGATGGAGATCCCGCCGGACCTGGACGAGGCGTTCCGCAAGTTCATCCCGCCGTTCGGCGCGGCCGGCAACCCGGTGGACATCACCGGCGGCGAGCCGCCGTCCACCTACCGCAACACCATTGCCCTGGGCCTGTCCGACCCCCGCATCCACTCGCTGATCCTCGGTTACTGGCACACCATCGTCACCCCGCCGATGGTCTTCGCCGAGCTGGTCGTCGACGTGGTCGAGGAGTTCCGGGCCAAGGGCATCCACAAGCCGGTGGTCGCCTCGCTCGCCGGGGACGTCGAGGTCGAGGAGGCCAGCGAGCACCTGTACCGGAACGGGATCGTCGCCTATCCGTACACCACGGAGAAGCCGGTCGCGGTGCTCGGCGCCAAGTACCGGTGGGCACGTTCCGCCGGTCTGCTCGGCGGCTGACCGGACGGTCGCCGAGCGATGCACGACAGTTCCACCCGACCAGGCAGTTGGAGGGGCCACTAGCCACACGGCGACCCGCTCCGCGGCCAAGGGTCAACGGACACAAGCGTCGGAACCGGCCCGTCCTCCGGCTCCGTACGACGTCACAGTCCCCCAGGAGGTCCAGCGTGGACGCTTCGAACAGCCCTTACCCGACCCAGCCGACAAGTACCACCCCGGCGGCCGGTACCACTGCGATGCCCGAGCAGCGTGGCGGTACCGCCCCGCCGGCCCCGCCCACCGAGGAACGGGTGTGGCGGGCCGGAAAACTCGAACCGATGCCGATCCGGGAGCTGCCGAAGGCCCCGCCGTCGGTACACCTGCTCGGCCCGACCGTCTTCCTCGTCGCACTCGGCGTGGGCATGGGCGAGTCGTACATGTGGCCCCGTCTGGTCCTGATCTTCGGGCCGGAGATCCGGTGGCTCTTCCTGATCGGTGTCACCCTGCAGGCCTTCGTGATGCTGGAAATGGCCCGGTACGCGATGGCGACCGGGGAGAGCATCTTCTTCGGGGCCGCCCGGGTGTTCAAACCACTGATGTGGTTCTTCTTCAGCGTGGCGATCCTGGTCTACATCTGGCCGGGACACCTCTCGACCGGCGCCGCCGCCTTCGAGGAGGTGACCGGGATACCCTGGACGGTCAGCGCCTGTGTCGGGCTGATCCTCGTCGGCGTGGTGTTCAGCCTGGCCAAGGTGATCTATCCGCTGCTGGAGAGCCTGCTCGGTCTGCTGATCGGCGTACTCGTGGTCGGCACCTCGGTGGTGGCCTCGATCGTCGGCCAGTGGAGCGACGTCACCTCGACCCTCGCCGGCATGTTCCACTTCGGCTACCTGCCCAGCGAGGCGATGTCGGCGGCCTGGTTCCCGGTGATCGTCGGTGCGATCGCCTTCGCCGGCCCGTCCGGTATGCAGCAGATGTGGTACACGCTGCACCTGCGGGATTCCGGTGCCGGCATGGGCGCGCACATCCCCAAGATCCGCGGCCTGCGGCACGCGGGTGAGCAGGAGGAGATGCCGTCCCGCGGGTTCATGTTCGACACCGACAGCCCGGAGGAGATGAAGAAGTGGAAGGGCTGGCGGCGGTGGGTGACCTTCGACGCCCTGCTGCTCTTCTGGGGTGTCACGATGCTGGTCACCATCTCGTTCACGGTGCTGGCCCAGACCGCCGTCCGGGAGAACCCCGGCGTCGGTGACGTGATCCGGGACGGCGAGCGGGAGGCGGCGTTGACCGCGATGGCCGACGCGTTCGCCTCGGCGGGTGCGCCGGTGCTGCACGGGGTCTTCCTCGGCTTCATCGCGCTGATCGGTCTCAACGCCACGCTCGGCCTCTTCGACTCGTTCTCCCGGGGCCAGGCGGACATGACCTACCACTTCGTACCCGGGGCCAAGCGGTTCAGCATGTCGAAGCTGTACGCCGGCTTCCTCTGGGGCGTCATCGCGTTCGGCATCCTGATCCTGAACTTCGGTCCGGCGGACGGCCCCGGCGCGATCCTCGACGTACTGGCCTTCCTGTCCACCTTCGCGATGGGCGCGTACTGCGTCGTGCTGCTGCTGGTGAACAACCGGATGCTGCCCAAGCCGATCCGGCCGGGCATCGTGCAGAACGCCGTGATCGGGTTCGGCGCCGTGTTCTACCTCGGCATGCTGGCCTACAGCCTGATCCGGTTCGGCGTGGTCATCGACTGAGCCGGACGGAAGGAGTTGTCATGACGAAGCGGGATGAGGTAACGCCGTGACCGGCAACAAAGTACGCCACCTCGGCGAGCTCGCCCTGCCGGGAGCCGGCATCGGGGCGACCGCCGGGGTGGCGGCCGGCGCGCTCGCCGTGCTCGCCGGCCAGCCGATCGGCTGGGCGCTCGCCACCGGCCTGGGGCTGGGTCTGCCGCTGGTGCTGCTCGGCGGCGGGTTCGGGCTGCTGCTGGGCTCCGGCATCGCCTCGCCGGGGGTGTTCGCCCCGGCGGCGCTGTACTGGTTCATCGGCTTCCCGGTCGCCCGGGTGGTCCACGAGATGCTGGTCGGCCTGATGGTGGTCGGTCGGCCGGCGCTGCCGCCGGACCTGCCAGGCTTCCTCGCCTACCAGGCGATCGTCAGCCTCGGCTTCGCGATCGGGTTCAGTTGGCTGCACGAGCGGATCGCACCGGGCTGGCTGCGCCGGATCCGGCACAGCAACCCGGCCGCCGACCGGCTGTACGCCTTCTACCTCCAGCACGCCGAGGCGCAGTGGAAGGCGCGGGAGAGTCGTCGGCGGGCCCGGGCCGCCGGTCGGGGTAACGGCCGACCGGCTCTGTTCCGAGCAAAGGGAGAGCTATGAACCTGCCGGTCTGGGTATGGGCCGTGACGATCGTCGGCTTCCTCGGGATGATCGCCTTCGACTTCTACCTGGTCGCCCGCAATCCACGCGAGCCGGCCTTCCGGGAGTGCGTGGCCTGGGTGAGCTTCTACGTCCTGGCCGCGATCGCCTTCGGGTTCGTCCTGATGGCGACGGCCGGGGTTTCGTACGGCGGCCAGTTCTTCGCCGGCTGGCTCACCGAGTACTCGCTCAGCGTCGACAACCTGTTCGTCTTCATCATCATCATGAGTCGGTTCGCGGTGCCGTTGAAGTATCGCCAGAAGGTGCTGCTCATCGGCATCGTGCTGGCGCTGCTGATGCGGGGCATCTTCATCGCGGCCGGCGCGCAGGCGATCACCCGGTTCGACTGGCTGTTCTACCTCTTCGGCGCCTTCCTGATCTACACCGCGGTCAAGCTCGTCGGGCCGCAGCAGGAGGACGAGTTCTCGGAGAACATCGCACTGCGTACGGCGAAGCGGATCCTGCCGACCACCGAGTCGTACCGGGGTGCCTCGGTGCTGACCCGGGTGGACGGTCGGCTGATGGTGACGCCGATGTTGATCGTGATGGTCGCCATCGGCACCACCGACCTGCTGTTCGCGCTGGACTCCATTCCGGCGATCTTCGGCCTGACCCAGGAGCCGTACCTGGTCTTCACCGCGAACACCTTCGCGTTGATGGGCCTGCGGCAGCTCTACTTCCTGATCGGCGGGTTGCTGGACCGGCTGGTGTACCTCAGCAAGGGCCTGGCGTTCATCCTGGCCTTCATCGGGGTCAAGCTGGTGCTGGAGGCCCTGCATCACGACGGGTTCTCCTGGGCGCCGGCGGTGCCGATCGCCGTCTCGCTCGGGGTCATCGTCGGAACGTTGGTGGTCACCACCGTCGCCAGCCTGGCGAAGTCCCGGCGGGACCAGCGCGAACGGCCGTCCGCCGCCACGGAGGGGTTGGAGGCCGGAGCCCCCGGTACCCACGACTCCGTGACGGCGGACCGGGACGCGGTCTGACCGCTCGTCAGACCTTGATCAGGTTTTCGTCCGTGGCGGAGCCACGGAGGAAGTCCTCGATCTCCCTGTCGCTCGGCCGGGCGGCCCGACGCTGGTTCTCCAGCGCGGCCGCCAGGCCGAGCCCGAGGGACCGGCCGTCGGCCGGGAACCCGGTCGGCAGGGCCAGCCGGTCGGTAAGGCGGGTCAGGGAACGTGCGAACGTTCGCCAGGTGGTCATGACAACATCACTCCTGCTTGTCGGTCTTCCCGGGAAACGACGCTTCCCGGGACCGTGCGCACCGGACCGGACGAGAGAAGACCGTCCGGGCCGGTGGTCCGGCAGGACACCCGGGATGTGCCTGGTGGGGCCGGGCACACCCCGGGTCGCCGGATCTTCGCCGTCACGCCTCGTCGCGTGGCGGCCGGATCTATGTCTGTCGCCGCATCGACGACCGGCGGGGGTCGGCCCGCAGCGGCCGCGCGGAGCCGTGGCCTCGTGGCCCGGACCGCGGTGTGAACGGTACGCAGGCGGTTCCTCTGTGGAGCTACCCGGTGCCGTGCCACCACAAACCCTCGCGCTCGTCCCGTCCGGCGACAGGTCCTTGTTCGACGGTCCCAGGATACCGCCTTCGGTATACAAAAAACCGAACCAGTGACCAAAGCCACCGTGCCGCCGACCCGAGCCGTGACCACCGGTTCGGCGCCGGTACGCGCCGGCCTGCCCGGAAAACGTCCCTGCTACCCCCTAGACACCCCGCTGTTACGTGGTCCACGATTATTGCCTACCCCATACGGTATGCACTTCTAGGGACAGCGAGGGGGAAGGGCGTCGCTTCCCGTGCGCGCTCGCGCGCAGTGCCCGTCGTCGCCGTCGCCGGCCGAGCCAACCTCGACGAGCGGTAGCCGAACTACATACGTACGCAGAAGTCGCACGACGATGATGGAGGACTCTGACCATGACCATCGCTTCCCTCCGGGAGTCAGAAGCTGGCGATCTCGTGGGTGCGAAGAAGCTCACCGACGGGATCCATCTGGTCGTCGACGCGCTCAAGCTCAACGAGGTCGACGCCATCTACGGCGTCGTCGGCATCCCGATCACCGACCTGGCCCGGCTGGCGCAGTCGTCCGGCATCCGCTTCATCGGCTTCCGGCACGAGAGCGCTGCCGGGCACGCGGCGGCGGCGGCCGGGTTCCTGACCAAGAAGCCGGGAATCTGCCTGACGGTCTCCGCCCCGGGATTCCTCAACGGGCTGGTGGCACTGGCCAACGCCACGGTGAACTGCTTCCCGATGGTGCAGATCTCCGGATCCAGCGAGCGGCACCTCGTCGACCTCCAGCGGGGCGACTACGAGGAGATGGACCAGCTCGCGGCGGCCCGACAGTTCGCCAAGGCGGCATACCGGGTGCACCGGGCGGAGGACATCGGTCGGGGCGTGGCCCGCGCGATCCGTACCGCCGTGTCCGGGCGACCCGGAGGGGTCTACCTCGACATCCCGGCGGCGGTTCTCGGCGAGGTCATCGACGCGGAGGCGGGCGCGGCGTCACTGTGGCGGCTCGTCGACCCGGCGCCGCGACAGGTGCCCGAACCCGCGGCCCTGGACCGGGCGATCGAACTGCTCGCGAACGCCCAGCGGCCGCTCGTCGTACTCGGCAAGGGCGCCGCGTACGCGCAGGCGGACGACCAGATCCGCCGGTTCGTCGAACTCACCGGCGTGCCCTACCTGCCCATGTCGATGGCGAAGGGCCTGCTGCCCGACGACCACCCGCAGTCGGTGGCCAGCACCAGGTCGCTGGCCCTACGCCGGGCCGACGTCGTGATGCTCGTCGGTGCGCGCCTGAACTGGCTGCTCGGACACGGCGACGCACCACAGTGGAACTCCGACGCGAAGTTCATCCAGGTGGACATCGCCAGCACCGAGCTGGACAGCAACCAGCCCATCGCGGCGCCGCTCGTCGGTGACGTCGGCTCGGTGATGCAGGCGCTGATCGACCGGACCGAACCGGGCCAGATCACCGTCCCGAGCCAGTGGCGGGACGAGCTGTCGGCCCGCTCCGCGGAGAACGTCGGCAAGATGGCCAAGCGGCTCAAGGCCGCCGAGACCGCACACCCGATGAAGTTCCTGGGCGCGCTCCAGGCCGTCCGCGACGTCCTGCGGGAGAACCCGCGCGCCTATGTCGTCAACGAGGGCGCGAACGCGCTGGACCTGGCCCGCAACACGATCGGCATGCAGGTGCCACGACACCGCCTGGACAGCGGCACCTGGGGCGTGATGGGCATCGGCATGGGGTACGCGATCGCCGCCGCGGTCGAGAGCGGGGACCCGGTCGTCGCCATCGAGGGCGACAGTGCGTTCGGGTTCAGCGGCATGGAGATCGAGACCATCTGCCGCTACAACCTGCCCGTCGTCACGGTCGTGCTGAACAACAGCGGCGTCTACCGAGGCGACGACGCGTCACCGTCCGGGGACCCGGCACCGACCGCCCTCCGGGCCCGGCACGATCTCATGATCGCCGCCTTCGGCGGCAAGGGCTATCGGGCGACGACGCCCGAGGAGGTCACCGCCGCCCTGCGCGAGGCCCTGGCGGCGGGCCGGCCCGCGCTCATCGACTGCGTCATCGACCCCACCGACGGGACGGAGAGCGGCAACATCGCCCACCTCAACCCCAAGGGCATCACCGTGCAGCGGTGAGCGGAAGCGCCGACGGGGTGCCGCCGGTCCGGGTCTGACCGACCCGGACACGACGGCCGTGGCGCTGCTCGCCGCCGTCGACCGGGTCGCGCCGGCCCGGGGCGGCGTCCCGCGCTCCCTGTCGAACGGTTTCGGGATGGTTCCGGGGGCAGGGCGAGGACACCGTCCTCGCCCTGCGTCCGACGTGCGACGGGCGACGAGCGCCCGGTGCCTCGAAGCGGTCGGGGGAGTGCGGCGCACGGTGGAGAGGAATGTCGGCTGTCGGTCGGCGAGCGCCCGACCGGCCTCGCCTTCGCATCCGGCACGTCTGTAGACGGCATGCAGACCAATGACAGAGTGTCCCGGCGCAGCGTTGGTAGAAGACGGAGGCGTGGATCCCTATGTACACAGTTACCGACCCAGCGACAGGCGAGCTGATCGAGAAGATCGAGAACGCGACCGACGCGGAGGTCCGGGAAGCGATCGATCGCGTCCACCGCGGGTACGTGTCGTGGCGGCGCCGGACGGTCGCCGAGCGGGCCGAGATCGTGTCCCGTGCGGCGGACCTGTTCGCCGAGCGCGCCGACGAGCTGGCGGCGATCATGACGCTGGAGATGGGCAAGCGGATCAACGAGGGCCGTGGCGAGGTCGGCGTGGTCGTCGACATCTTTAGGTACTACGCCGACAACGGTCCTGCGCTGCTGGCCGACGAGCCGATGGAGATCAGGGGCGGCAGGGCCGTCATCACCAAGAACCCCATCGGGGCGCTGCTCGGCGTCATGCCGTGGAACTTCCCCTGCTACCAGATCGCCCGGTTCGTGGCGCCGAACCTGGTCCTCGGCAACACGATCCTGCTGAAGCATGCCTCGATCTGTCCCCGGTCGGCGGCGGCGATCGAGCGGATCCTGCACGACGCCGGGGTGCCCGAGGACGCGTACGTGAACATCTTCGCGTCCAGCGCGCAGGTCCCCGGGATGCTCGCGGATCCCCGCATCCAGGGAGTCTCGCTGACCGGCAGCGAGCGGGCGGGCATCTCGGTCGCCGCCGAGGCCGGGAAGAACCTGAAGCGGGTCGTCCTGGAACTGGGCGGTTCCGACCCGCTGATCCTGCTGGACACCGACGACATGGACAAGACCGTCAAGGCCACCGCGACCGCCCGGATGCGCAACTGCGGCCAGTCGTGCAACTCGCCGAAGCGGATGATCGTGCTCGCCGACATCTACGAGGAGTTCGTCGACCGGCTGACCAAGCACGTGGCCGAGACCTTCGTGCCGGGCGACCCGAGCGATCCCGCGACGAAGCTGCCACCGCTGGCGTCGGTCGCGGCGGCCGAGGAGGTGGCCGGTCAGGTCGAGAAGGCGGTCCAGCAGGGCGCGACGCTACGCACCGGTGGGCATCGCATCGACCGGCCCGGCGCCTATCTCGAGGCCACGGTGCTGACCGACGTGACCCCCGAGATGGACGCCTACTACGAGGAGATCTTCGGCCCTGTGGTGCTGGTGTTCCGGGCGGAGACCGAGGAGGAGGCGGTCGCCATCGCGAACGATTCGCCGTTCGGGCTCGGCGCCAGCGTGTGGGGTACCGATCCGGACCGGTTGCGCCGGGTTGCCGGGCAGATCGAGTCCGGCATGGTGTACCTGAACAGCGCCGGTGGATCCCAGGCCGACCTGCCCTTCGGCGGCATCAAGCGCTCCGGGATGGGCAGGGAACTCGGCCCGGCCGGCATCGAGGAGTTCATGAACAAGAAATCCATCCGCCTGTAGCGCGGTGCCGACCGCGTACGACCCGAGCACGGTGCACCAGACCAGGCACAGGTAGTCGTCGCACCCGGGTACGCCCGGCGGGTCGGAACCCGTCCGTCGGACGTAACCCACCGGAGGTGCCCGTACCGCGTGGGGCGGGACACGCTCGTCGTGTCCAGCAGGGACGCTCCCGTGGTACGGGCACCTTCGGCCGTTCGGAGGCGGCAGTACGGGCAGCCGAGGGCAGACCGGCCGGCCCGTCGAGCGCGACGGTGCCGGGAGAACCGGGCCACAAACCGCCGTGCGGGCGCGGAGGCGTTCTGGGCGGCGTACGGCGTCGGAAACACCGCACGTCCCGTCAGTGCCGGCGGGACGTGCGGGTAGGGGCTCTCGTCAGCCCAGGGCTTCCCGTTCAGCGGCCTCCTTGCGGCGCTGGTGGTAGCTCTCCCGGGTGCGCTCGGTGTGCCGGCGCATCATCTCGCCGGCCCGTCGCCCGTTCCGGCCGGCGATCACCTCGATCAGCTCGGCGTGCTCGTCCCAGGCCTCCCGGCCCCGGGAACGGGCGATGGGGGCGTAGTACCAGCGCACCCGCCGGTCGACCATGGCGATCAGTTCGGCGAGGACCTTGTTGCCGGACATCTCGACGACGTACGCGTGCAGGGCGGCGTTCGCGGCGACGAGTTCGACCTGGTCGTCGTCGCGCAGTGCCTTCTCGCCGGCCTCCTGTAGCTCGCGCAGCCGCTCGACCTGCTCCGGCGTGGCCTGCCGGGCCGCCAGTCGGGCCGACTCCGACTCCAGCAGCGTGCGGGTGGCGAGGAGCTGGTCCGCCTCCTCCTCGGTCGGCACGTGCACGAACGCGCCGAGCGCGGGGCGCAGGTCGACCCAGCCCTCGCTCTGCAACCGTTGCAGGGCCTCCCGGACCGGCTGCCGGCTGACGCCGAGCTGGGCAGCGAGTTCGTTCTCCACCAGGTGCTCGCCGGGGCGCAGCTCGCGGTTGATGATCATTTCCGCGATCACGTCGTAGACCGCCTGCCGCAGTGGCGCGGGGCGCTCCAGAGGCTGCCGTGCGGCCCGTGGCTCGCGGCGGGCCGCGGTGAGCCGTCGTCGACCACCATTGGCGCCGCCTGGTGAGGCCGAGCCCCCCCATTCGGTCATGGACTACCTCCGGCTGCGAGAAATCGATCGGGCGCTCGCGCCCTTTTCTGGGCTATAGCATACAGTCGTCTAGATGCAATCGGCCGCCACCACGGGTGGTGGCGGGAAATAGACCGATCGGCCCGGATATCGCGGCGGGACGTCGGCGGTGTCCGGGGTAGCGTCGGCGGGGTGGGCGTCTCGCCGCCCACCCCGCCGCTCGTTAGGCACGCTATTCCCGGCGCCCCTCCGGGGCCGTCGTGGGAATCACCCCGAAACCGCGTCCTTGTACTCGATCTCCGGCACCGGCTCGAAC
Source organism: Plantactinospora endophytica (assembly GCF_016862915.1). GTDB lineage: Bacteria > Actinomycetota > Actinomycetes > Mycobacteriales > Micromonosporaceae > Plantactinospora > Plantactinospora endophytica. The sequence goes on from NZ_BONW01000016.1 coordinate 100,709, forward strand.
TCGTTGACCTTGGCGATGGAGAGCCCGTGCGCGGTGTTCGCCTCCCGTTCGATCATCACCTCGACCAGTACCGGACGGCTGGTCCGGCGGGCCTCCTTGCTGGCCCAGGCGAGCGCGTCGGCGATCTCGTCCGGCCGCAGCACCCGCCGGCCGGCGCAGCCGTACGCCTCCATCACCTTGACATTGTCGGTGCCGTACTCGTCGTAGTGGATGTCCACCTCGTAGTTCATCTCGTAGCCGATCTCGGCCTGCCGGATCAGCCCGAGATACTCGTTGTTCAACATGATCAACACAAACGGGATGTTGTACTGCGCGGCCACCGCGAGTTCCTCGACCAGGAACTGGAACGAGTAGTCGCCGACCACGCCCACCACCTCGGCGTCGGGTTTGGCGGACTTCACCCCGATCGCCGCCGGAATCTCCCAGCCGAGCGGGCCGGCCTGGCCGCAGACCTGGTAGTGCCGGGGCTTGAAGACCTTCTGGAACTGCCCGGACCAAATCTGGTAGAGACCGATCGCGGTCACGAAGTAGGTGTCCGGGCCGAAGAACTCGTTGATCTCCTTGAACACCCGGGGCGCCTTGACCGGTACCGCGTCGAAGTCGTCCCGGCGGCGCAGCGTCTCGCGGAGCTTGCGGACCAGCGACACCCACTCACCACGGTCCCGCGCGACGCCCCGGCGGCGGGCGGCGTCGAGCAGTGCCGCGAGGAACGCCCCGGTGTCCGAGACCACCCCGAGGTCGGGGCCGAACACCTTGCCGAGCTGGGTCGGCTCGATGTCGACGTGGATGAACTTCCGGTCGCCCCGGTAGGTCTCCAGGTCGCCGGTGTGCCGGTCGCCGAACCGGGCGCCGAGCGCGAGCACCAGGTCGGACTCCAGGAAGGACGCGTTGCCGAAGCGTTGGGTGGTCTGGATGCCGGTCATCCCGGCGAACAGGTCGTGGTCCTCCGGGATCGCGCCCTTGCCCATCAGGGTGACCTGGACCGGGATGTTCAACGTCTCGGCTACCTCGCGGAGCAGGTCGCTGGCCTCGCCGATGATGACGCCGCCGCCGGCCAGGATCAGCGGCCGTTCGGCGGCCAGCAGCATGTCCAGGGCCCGCTCGACCCGGGGCAGGTGCGGCTCGACCCGGGGCACCGGCAGCGGGGCGTCGATCGAGGCGTCCCACTCGATCTCCTGCCGCTGCACGTCGACCGGCAGGTCGATCAGCACCGGGCCGGGCCGCCCGGAGCGGGCGATCCGGAACGCCTCCCGGAAGATCCACGGCGCCTGGGCCGCCTCCTTGACCTGCACCGCCCACTTCGTCACCGGCTTGGCGATCTCGACGATGTCGACCGCCTGGAACGCCTCCTGGTGCAGCTTGTTCGTCGGTGCCTGGCCGGTGATGCAGACCATCGGGATGGAGTCGGCCTGGGCGGTGTACAAGCCGGTGATCATGTTGGTGCCGGCCGGGCCGGAGGTGCCGATCGCGACTCCGACCCGGCCGTTGGTCCGGGCCCAGCCGTCGGCCATGTGGGTGGCACCCTCCTCGTGCCGGACGATCAGGTGCCGGATGTCGCTGCGCCGCAGCGACGCGTAGAGCGGCAGGATCGCCGCGCCGGGACAGCCGAACGCGATGTCCACGCCCTCCGACGCGAGCACCGAGACGACCGCGTCCATGCAGGGAATCTTGGCCATGGGTTCAGACCTCCGGGTGGTGGGCGTGGGTGGGGAAGGTGCGGTACCGGCGCTCGCCGACGTCCCAGGCGGTACCGGGTTTGCGGATCAGGGTCACGGGAGCCTCCGGGGCTTCGGGTGTCCTGTGTGGATGGCGAGATCGCCGGGCCGGGACGGGTCGCTACCTCCGGTGCGTCCCGTCGATGGCTGACCGACACCGGATCCCGGTGCCTGGAAGACCAGCTAGGAGGGTCTGCATACAGTATTCTGTCGGCAGTCCCAGTGCAATACCTCTCGCGACGCCTCGCCGGTACGCCGGTAGCGGTCGGCCGGCCGGTCAGGCCGCCGCCACGCTCGGGGTCGGCGCCGGCCTGGCCATGGTCTTGGCCAGCAGTTCGGTCGCGGCGTAGATGGTGCGCAGGGTCGGTGCCGGCGCCCCGGTGATGTCGGCCATCTCCACCACGGCGGCGACGACGGCGTCGAGTTCCATCTCCTTGCCCGCCTCGAGGTCCTGCAACATCGAGGTCTTGTGGTGGCCGACCCGCCGGGCGCCCTCGACCCGCTTGCCGATCGAGATCTCCGGCGTGCTGCCGACCCGGCCGGCGATGTCTAGGGTCTCCGCCATCATCTGCTCGACCACCCGGCGGGTGCCCGGGCTCTCGCAGATCTCCGCCATGGTCGCCCTGGTCAGGGCGCTTATCGGATTGAGCGAAGCGTTACCCATCAACTTGATCCAGATGTCGTCCCGCAGTCGCGGCTCGACCGGACACTTCAGACCGCCGGCCACCATCGCCGCGCTGAACCGCAGGCACCGGTCCGATACCGTGCCGTCCGGCTCGCCGATGGAGAACCGGGTTCCCTCCAGATGCCGGATCACCCCGGGTGACTCGATCACCGTGGCCGGGTAGACCACGCAACCGATCGCCCGCTCCGGTGCCATCACCGCCGAGGTTGCCCCGCCAGGGTCGACGGCCTCGATCCGGTGACCCTCGTACGGCCCCGCGAGCTTGTGGAAGTACCACCACGGGATGCCGTTCTGCCCCGCGATGAGGGCGGTCTCCGGGCCGAGCAGCGGTTCGAGCAGCGGCCCGGCCGAGGCGTAGGAATGCGCCTTGAGGCCGAGGAACACGTAGTCCACCGGACCGACCTCGGTCGGGTCGTCGGTGGCGTGCGGGTGCGCGGCGAAATCGCCCCGGGGACTGAGCACCCGTACCCCGTTCGCCCGCAGCGCGGCCAGGTGTGCGCCACGGGCGATCAGATGGACTTCCACCCCGGCCCGGCACAGGGACGCACCGACGTACGCGCCGATGGCGCCGGCTCCGAGCACAGCAACTCGCACGGGCTGCTCCCTTCTCGTACGACGTCCGCGCGGCGTCGAGGCGACGCAGCAGCGGCGTGCCCTCCCGTATGCGTTATGCTGACTACAGTATGCAATTTCACTTCGCGCTGACAAGCCTCGAAGTACTCGGAGTGCGGGCGGTGGGCGTGCGGCGACCAACCGACCCGTCGCGGCACGGACCCGTCCCGCCGAAGATTCGTGAGACGGCGCTAGCCCGGCGCGGTCTGGGGGACCACCGGCGCGTCGTCGTTCAGGTCCGGGCCGAAGAACTTGAAGACCACCAGGTCGTCTCCGCCGGTGTTCTCCACCAGGTGCGGGGTCGTGGCGACGTCGTACGAGACGAGCAGCTCGTCCCGGTCGGCGTCGCCGCCGCGTACCTCGTGGCCGCAGTAGCGTCCGCCGCCCGACCAGACGAGGATCGAGTACACGCCGCGCTCGGTCGACTCGCGTGGCGCTGACCGGCCGGCACGACGAGTTTCTTCCCGCTGAACTTGGGCGTGTTGTAGAAGATCCACCACTCCCGGCCGCCGTCCGGGGCGACCGGACGCGGCGCCAGGTGGTTGTTCTCGTAGAAGTACGGGTCACCGTTGAGGTCCCACTCGACGAACCGGAGCGGGAACCGCTCGCCGTGCTCGTGCCGGTCCGCCGGCCGGACGTCCTTGAAGAGCAACTCCTTCGAGATGATCCGGCCGGCGTTGCGCGCCTGGAACATGGCGAAGACGTCGGAGTCCTCCTGCAACTCCACGGTCAGCGCGGTGCCCGGCCCGTGCAGCACCCCGGACGGCACCCCGAACCCGTCGTCGGGCACCTGGAGGTAGGCCCGGGAGTGCCGCAGGATCAGGTCGCTGTCCCAGTCGACCAGATACGGCAGCAGCACGTCGTACGCCCGCTCGCGGAGGATCCACGGATGCACCCCGAAGAACGTCTCCGGGTGCGCGCCGCCGTCCACCCCGGCGGGGAAGTAGTACGCCTCGTCCTTCGACCGCCGCCCGACCAACTCGGCGAAGCGCTGCGGCGGATGGATGTGGTACGGGATCCGCGCCCCGTAGTCGAGCAGCTTGGCGAGCCGGCCCAGGCCCTGCGGGTGGCTGGCCGCGTACGCCGAGCCCATGATCGCGGCCGGATCGGCACGTACCGCGTCGCGCAGGGTCAGCCGGGGCCGCCCGTTCCGGTCGACGACGTGACCGAGCCCCTCGTCCGGCGGACCGATCCGGTTGTCGGCCCGGGTGGTCGAACCCAGCCAGCGCTCGCAGACGAAGCCCCGCTCGCCGAGGTCGTACGCCTCCTCGGCGAGGCCGAGCCGCCGGCCGGGCGGCACCAGGTCACGGGCGACGAACGCGGGGGCGAGGCGCAGCACCCCGCCGCCGTCGTTCAGCAACTCCTCGACCAGCGCCCTGGTCGAGGTGGCCGCCGCCCCGGTCGGCCCGCTGTCGTCCTCGGTCAATCCTCAAGTCCGCTCGTCGATGTGCCCTGGCCGAACCGGTGCCCGGAACGCCAGGAAGGTTACGATCATGGAAAGTGCCGCGACGACCGGACCGGTCGTCGGCACCTTCCAGGATGTCCGATCCGTTACCACGGACGGGGCAGAATCCGAGGGACCGGAACATCTGCCCGGCCCGCCACGACGGGGGTCGACCACCAGCTAGTCGAGCGTCGAGCCGGTCACCGTCGGGTTCCGGGCGCCGAGGAAGAAGATGCCGGGGAAACCCCGGGTCTCGAAGCCGTCGCTGGGATTGCGCCGCAGCGTCGAACTCTCGATCCGCATCGTCCCGGTCCGGTCGTTGCTGACGAAGAAGACCGCCCCGCCACCCTCGTTGGCCCGGTTGTCCTGTACGACGCTGCCGGCGATCGTCACCGTGAACCGGTTGCCGTCGGTGTAGACGGCACCGCCGCTGCCGCCGCCGGGGGTACCGCCCCGGGCCGGGTTGGCGCCCCGGCCGACCGCCCGGTTGTGGCTCAGCACGCTGTTCAGCACCACCCAGGAGACTCCGATGCTGCTCAGCGCGCCACCGTTGGCGCAGACACCGCCCTGCCCGGCGGCGCCGCCGAAGGTGCTGTTGACGACGTACACCGGAAGCCCCCGGTACTGGCTGAGCACCCGGATCGCCGCGCCACCGAGGTCCGGGCCGGTCTGGTCGCAGCGGTTGCGGACGAACCGCGAGTTGACCACCTTGAACCGGCCGCCCCGGACGAAGATCGCCCCGCCACCGCCGCCCTCGGCCTCGTCACCTGTGGAGTTGCCGTCGGCGAAGGTCAGGTTCTGCACGGTGAGCTGCGGATGGTCCTGGTCCTGGCAGTGCGAGGTGGTCCAGCCCTGGGCCTGGTCACAGGTGTTCATGTAGAGGATCCGACGCTTGCCGCCGCCGCTGAGCGTGACCCTGCCGCCGCCGTCGAGCACGATCCGGGGACCGGTCGAGTTCCGGATCTTCGCGGTCGCCTGCATCGTGATGGTGACCGGGGCGGGGCCGCAGGAGAAGGTGATGATCCCGCCCTTGGCGACCGCCGCGACGACCGCCGCCGAGGTGCAGCTCGCCGGCGTACCGTTGCCGACCACCCGGGTCGGCCTGGCCGTGTCCACCGCACGGGCCTCGGCCGGGACGCTGGCCCGGCCCTTCGGGTTGCCCGGTCGGGGCAGCGCCGGCACCGGCCTGGTCGAGGCGGACGGCTTAGCGGTCGGCGACGGTCTGGCCGGAGCGGTCGGCGACCCGCTCGCCGCACCGCTGGCGTCGGCCGCCGGAGCCCACTGCGGCCCCGCCGACGGGTCGGCCGGCGGAGAGCCGCAACCCGCCAGGCCGGCGGCGGCCACCAGCACCGTCGCGATCAACCCGGCCGTGATCCTGGTATGCACCGGCAGATCGTAGGTCCCGGGACCTGGCCGGCCAGGGGCGGACCGGCCGGCTTAAGGAACTCTTCAGGCCGGCGGTGACCAGGGCGGCGCCGACCGTTCCGGCCCCGCGTAGGGTGGCCGGCCGCTCAGGGGATCCGGGCGACCGCGCCGTACATGCAGATGTCGATCGGGTCGGGCGGGGTGCTGCCGGGCTCCGGGCGCCAGTCGCCGATCGGCAGTACGCCCGGATCGACCAGGTCGAGACCGGTGAAGAAGCGGGCGAACTCGTCCCGGCTCCGGGGTCGGCTCAGGCCGCCGGTCGCGGCGTTCGCCTCCTCCAGCTTCGCCACCGTCTCCGCCGGCAACCCGTCGTACGTGCCGTGCGACAGCACGACGAAACTGCCCGACGGCAGCGCGGCGACGAGCCGGCCGACGGCCCCGTACGGGTCCTCGAAGTCGCGTACGAAGTGCAGGATGGCCACCAGCGTCAACCCGACCGGCCGGCCGAGGTCGAGGGTGGCGTGCAGTTCCGGAGCGTCCAGGATCGACTGCGGGTCCCGCAGGTCCCGCTCGATGTAGGCGCTCTTCCCCTCCGGCGAGGAGGTCAACAGGGCGCGGGCGTGCGCCATCACCAGCGGGTCGTTGTCCACGTAGACGACGCGGGACTCCGGCGCGATCCGCTGGGCGACCTCGTGGGTGTTGTCGGCGGTGGGCAACCCGGTGCCGACGTCGAGGAACTGCCGGATGCCGGCCTCACCGGCCAGGAACCCGACCGCGCGACGCAGGAACCGGCGGTTCTCCTGTGCGGCCCGCTTCACCGTCGGGAAGACGGCGGCCACCTGGTCGCCGGAGAGGCGGTCGGCGGCGAAGTTGTCCTTGCCGCCCAGCCAGTAGTTGTACCGGCGGGCGGGATGCGCCACGTTGGTGTCCAGCTTCGCGGCCGGACTGGTCGTGTCGCTCACGGCACCTCCGAGAAGTCGGTTCACCGGCCGGGTCTGCGGGTGGGGCCAGCCGAGACGGGCGACCCGGGCCGGACAGGGTGCCTTCGTACGGCACCGCACCGATTATGGGCCACGGTGCGGATCTCATCGATCTTGCCCCCTGATGACGGGCTTTCCGCTGGCGGGACCTGTCACGGTGACCCTGGTTGCCGCCGAGGAAGGCCGGCACGGCGGTGGGCGGGACAGGCGGGGCGGGCCGGCGACCCGGATCAGGAGCCGACGGAGGCGGGGACCGGCGCCGCCCAGCCGTCCGGTACGGCCAGCCCGGCCGCCCGACGGGCAAGGATCGCGGCGCCCACCCGGGCGGCCTGGGCACCGAACGCGGACGGCACCACCTCGGGCGCGGTCCGCCAGGCCAGCGCCGCACGCAGCGCGTCGCGTACCGGGTCGAAGAGCTGGGCGCCGGCCTCGGCCAGACCACCGCCGAGCACGATCCGGGCCGGGTCCAGGGTCAGGGTCAGGGTGGCCAGGGCGATGCCCAGCGCCTGCGTCGCGGTGTCCCAGACCTCGCCGGCCAGCGGGTCGGTCGCAGCGGCGGCGGCGATGGCCCGGCTGTCCAGCCCCGGATCGCCGCCGAGCCGGGCGTAGCGCCGGGCCAGACCACCGGCCGAGGCGTACACCTCCAGACAGCCGCGCTGGCCGCAGGTGCACGGCTCGCCGCCGGGGTACACCGGCATGTGTCCGACCTCCCCGGCCGACCAGGCCGTGCCCGGCACCGGCTGGCCGTCCAGCACCACCGTGGCGGCGATCCCGGTGCCGAGCGGCAGCAGCAGGAAGTTGGCCAGCCCCCGGCCGGCCCCGGCCACCGCCTCGGCCACGCCGGCCGCCCGCGCGTCGTGTCCGATCACGACGGGCAGGCCGAGGTCGTCGTGCACGAGCGCACGCAGCGGTACGTCCCGGAACCGGATGTTCGAGGCGTACCGGACCAGGCCGGCGGCCTCGTCGACGATGCCCGGTGTCACCACCCCGATCCCGGCCGGTGCGGCACCCCCGGCAACCGCCTCGGCGTGCAGCCGCCGGCACAGCTCCCGGAGTGCGCCGACCGGATCGCCGTCGGCCCGGGACGGCACCACGACCGAGTGGCGGACCCCGCCGTCCTCGCCGAACACCGCCCCCTTCATCGTGGTCGCGCCGACGTCGACCGCGAGCACGCAGCGACCGGTGGGCGGTTCTCCGGCAGACGAGCCGGCGGACCGGGTGCCGGAAACGGGCGGAGTCACCGGGTCGCCACGGTCAGGTCCGCGACGAAGTCGCGGTCCAGCGGGAACACCGGCCGGAGCAGGTTCTGGTACGGCAGCCGCTCGATGTCCTGGTCCACCCCGCCCGGAGTCAGCGCGAGCAGCCAGTCGCCGGCCGCCTCGAACAGTTCGGGTTCGAGGTAGCCGATCTTCACCACCACCAGGTCGACGGCGTCCACCGGCACGCCCAGCCGCTCGTACGAGGCGAGTTGGCGGTACTGCATCCGGCGCGAGGTGACGAAGACGCTCAGCCCACCTACCCGTACGCTCACGCACCGCCCGCCGTCCGGGTCCTCGGCGACCGCCTCGAGTACGCCGTCCAGGCGTACCGGACCGGGGTCCCGGGCGTCGATCCGGCCACCGACCGACACGCTTACCGGGCTGCCGGTCGGCAGGTCGGCGACCTGCGCCACGGCGTCCCGGTCGACAAGCGAGGCGAACACGGCGCGCACGGCGCCGTCCCGGATCTCCGGCCGGGCCAGCATCCTGGCCAGCGCGTAGGTGACGTCGTCGGCGCCGCCGGCCCCGGGGTTGTCGCCGGAGTCGCTGACGAAGAACGGCCGCCGTTCCGGCTCCTTCACCGCGACCAGTGCCGTGTCGAGGCATTCGTCCATGCTGCCGGTCGGTGCGACGAAGGCGAACTCGTCGCGGGCCGCCCAGAAGTGCTCGCCGAGTTCCCGCGCCGCCCCGGTCGTGGCGTCGGCGTCGGTGCCGGTGACCACCACCGCGCCCCGGCAGCGGGGCTGGTCGGCCCAGGCGAAGCCGATCCAGATCGCGGCGTCGACGATGCCGTCCCGGGCCTCGATCTCGGGGATCCGGGCGTAGAGCCCGCGCGCCGGCTCGACCCGGGTGCTGGTCATCTCGCCGGGCAGCAGGATCGGCACGTGCACCAGGGCCTTGTGCGGGCGTTCACCCCGGCGCAGCGCCTCGACCAGGTTGCGGGCCGCCCGCTCGCGGGTCTCCCAGACGTCGACGTGCGGCGCGGTGCGGTAGCAGGTGAGCAGGTCGCAGCCGGCGAAGAGCACCGGCGAGACGTTGCCGTGCAGGTCCATCGCGGCCGAGACGTACGGCTGCGGCCCGATCACCGAGCGGACGGCGGTGACCAGGTCGCCCTCGGCGTCGGACCGACCGACCACACTCATCGCGCCGTGGATGTCCAGCAGTACGCCGTCGACCGGGCCGAGCCGGGCGAGCCCGTCGACGATCTCGGCGGCCCAGGCGTCGTAGCTGGCGGCGTCGACGGCACCACCGGGCAGCGCCCGGGCGTGCACCAGGGGTAGCCACTCGACGTCGGCGGCCCACGGCTGGGCGGGGGAGAGCCAGGCGTAGCGGGCCAGCAGTGCGTCGCCCCGGGTGACCTCGAAGTCGTCGGCGGTGCTCAGGTGCGGCGAGAAGGTGCTGGACTCGATGTGGATGCCGCCGACGGCGATCCGCAGGGGACGGTGCACGGGTGGTACTCCTCAGGCGGGGCGGGCGTCGGCCACGGCGCGGACCAGATGCCCGAGGCCGACCAGGGCGGCATCCGGGCCGGCGGCGCTGGCCTCGATGGAAAGGGACTGGGTCATCGACGGCAGGCACCGCTCGTAGAGCATCCCCCGGGCCGCCGCCACGTAGACGTCGAGACTCGACAGGGCTCCGCCGATGACAACGGCGTCCGGGTTGAGGAAGTTGACCAGGCCGGAGAGGGCCACGCCGAGCAGACCGCCGGCCCGCCGGACCAGGGTCACCGCCGCCGGTTCGGCGTCGACGACCGCGCCGATGACGTCCCGGGTGGTGGCGATCGGCTGGCCCTGCTCGGTCAACTGGGCGGCCAGGGCGGCACCGCTGGCGACGGTCTCCAGACAGCCGCGACTGCCGCAGGAGCACTGCCGCTCGCCGCTGTCCGCCACCCGTACGTGCGTGACGTCGCCGCTGAGTCCACGGCCGCCCCGGTAGATCTGCCCGCCGCTGACCAGGCAGCCGCCGATGCCGGTACCGGCCTTGACGTAGATCATGTCGCCGCCGTCCCGGCCCCGGGTGACGTACTCGCCGATCGCCGCGGCCTTGGCGTCGTTGTCGACCACGACCGGTACGTCGAACCGCGCGCCGAGTTCGGCCTGGGCGTCGACGCCGCTCCAGCCGGGCATCCGGGCCGGACCGATCAGCCGGCCCCGGGGGAACTCGACCGGGCCGGGCATGGCCGCGCCGATGCCGAGCAGTGCCTGTCCGGGCGCGGTCGCCGTGCGGATCCTGGTGAAGGCGGTGCCGACCACCTCGAAGACCTCGGCGGGGCCGGCGGCGATGTCGATGCCGACCTCCTCGGCCGCGAGCAGTCGCCCGTCCGGGGTGCAGAGGCCGACCCGGGCGTGCCGGGCGCCGAGTTCGGCGACGGCGAAGACGCCCTCCGGCTCGCGCAGGCGCAGGATCCGGGGTCGCCGCCCGCCGGTGGAGCGACCGACGCCCTCCTCGGAGATGGCGCCCTCTTCGAGCAGGCGCCGCACCACCCCGGTGACGGTCGAGGGTGCCACCCGGAGTGCCTCGACGAGGTCGGCCCGGGAGGTGGCCTCGCCGGTGGCCAGCAGGTTGAGCGTCTGGTCGCGCAGGGTGGCGGAGATCGACGGGTCCGACATACCTCTCCTTCTTCCAGCCGGGTTCGTCCGGGTGCCCTGTGCGGTCACCGGGTTACGGGACGGGGGGATCACCGCGAAGGGTATCGGACGATGTTCGGCGGCTTTGATCCTAGCCTGACGGAAGTCCCCGAAGGAAGTACGTTAATTTCGTTGACGCGAAACTTCATTGCCTATACATTCTCCGCATTGATCGCTCGGGAAGCACCAGGTGGCTCGGGCAGCACCAGGTGGCTGGACGCGACGCCCCTCGCGCCCGGCGACGCGGGGCACGTGCACATCGATCGAGGAGACTCATGAGGAGCAGATTCCACCGGGGCGCACTCCGCGGCACCGTCGCCGTCGCCAGTGCACTCGCCCTCGGTTTGGGCCTCGCCGCCTGTAGCGGCGACAGCAGTTCGTCCGGCAAGGGCGGGAGCGAGGGCAAGGACACCGCGACCGTCGCGTTCCGCACCCCGAACTGGATCCTGCCCATCTCGGCCCCGGGCTTCACCCAGGGCGAGAACGCCATCTTCGGCAACGCCCAGTACCGCCCGCTCTACCAGTACAGGCTCGACGGCTCGGCGAAGTACAACATCGACGCGGAGCGCTCGCTGGCCAACCCGCCCGAGGTGAGCGACGGCGGCAAGACGCTGACCATCACGCTCAAGGACAACACCTGGTCCGACGGCAAGCCGATCACCACCCGGGACATCGACTTCTGGTGGAACGTCGTCACGGCGAACAAGGACAAGTGGGCGTCGTACCGCAAGGGCGGCTTCCCGGACAACATCGCCGCCTGGACGATCAAGGACGCGAAGACCTTCTCGGTGACGACGACCGAGGTCTACAACACCGCCTGGTTCGTCGGGAACCAGCTCAACCGGATCACCCCGATGCCGCAGCACGTCTGGGACAGGGACTCCGCCACCGCGGGCGTCAGCGACCTGGACAAGACCCCGGACGGGGCGAAGAAGGTCTTCGACTTCCTGATCGCGGCCTCGAAGGACCCCAAGACGTACGCCACGAACGACCTCTGGAAGGTCAACAGCGGCCCCTGGAAGCTGGAGAAGTACGTCCCGAACGGCGAGGTCGTGCTCGCCGCCCAGCCGAACTACTCCGGCACCGACAAGCCCAAACTGGCCAAGGTCGTGCTGCGCCCGTTCACCAGCGACGACGCCGAGTTCAACGTGCTCCGGGCCGGTGAGATCGACTACGGCTACGTGCCGGCGGCCAACCTGTCGCAGAAGTCGTACCTGGAGTCCAAGGACTACAAGGTCGCGCCCTGGTACGGCTGGTCCGTCACCTACCTCCAGCTCAACTTCAACAACCCGAAGACGGGTGTGCTGTTCAAGCAGGACTACCTGCGTCAGGCCATGCAGATGCTGATCGACCAGCCGACCATCAACAAGGTCATCTGGTCCGGCATGGCCGAGCCGACCTGTGGCCCGGTGCCGCTCAAGCCGGGTACCGCCGGCTCCGCCGAGAACGGCTGCGTCTACTCGTTCGACCCGGCCAAAGCGAAAGAACTATTGGAGACCCACGGTTGGAAGGTGACCCCGGACGGGAAGACCACCTGCCAGACGCCGGGCACCGGGGCGAACCAGTGCGGCGAGGGGATCGCCGCCGGTACGCCGCTGACCTTCACGGTCACCAGCCAGAGCGGGTTCGCCGCCACCACCAAGATGTTCGCCGAGATCAAGTCGCAGATGGCCAAGCTCGGCATCGAGCTGACCATCAAGGAGGTGCCGGACTCGGTCGCGGTCACCCCGGCCTGCAAGCCGACCGAGGCGACCTGCTCGTGGGACATGTCCTTCTTCGGCTCCCAGGGAAGCTGGTACTACCCGGCCTTCGCGTCCGGCGAGCGGCTCTTCGCCACCGACGCGCCGGTCAACCTTGGCAGCTACAGCAACCCGCAGGCCGACCAGCTCATCGAGGCGACGCAGTTCAGCGGGGACGACAGCGCGCTGAAGGCGTACAACGAGTTCCTGGCCAAGGACCTGCCGGTGCTGTGGATGCCGAACCCGGTGTTCCAGATCTCGGCGTACAAGTCCGGGCTTCAGGGCGTCGAGCCGCAGGACCCGATGAACAACATGTACTTCCAGGACTGGTCCTGGAAGTAGTCGGCAGTCACTGACCGTCCGGCTCCGGCGGTGCCCCCAGCGGGTGCCGTCGGAGCCCCCGACCGAGGAGGGATCAGCGAGTGGTCCGGTACCTCGTCACCCGCCTGGGCCAGGCGCTCGTCGTCGTCGTGCTCGTCACCGTGATCGCGTTCCTGATCCTGCACCTCCTGCCCGGAGGTGCGGCCCGGGCGACCCTGGGCAAGGAGGCGACGCTGGAGCAGTTGGCGGCGTTCAACCACGAGATGGGCTACGACCGGCCCTGGATCCAGCAGTACGGCATGTACGTGCAGCGCCTGCTGCACGGCGACCTCGGCTACTCGTTCCAGCTCAACCAGTCGGTCACCGAGGCGATCACCCAACGGCTGCCCAAGACCATGGTGCTGTCGCTGCTCTCCACCCTGCTGGCGATCGTGGTGGCGATCCCGCTCGGGGTGATCCAGGCGGTACGCCGCAACCGCTGGCCGGACTACACCATCACCTCGCTGTCGCTGCTGGCGTACGCCACCCCCATCTTCTTCATGGGGTTGATGCTGATCATCCTCTTCTCGCAGGTCTGGCCGATCCTGCCGCCGGAGGCGCCGCAGGGCTTCACCGTCGGCGAGGTGCTGGCCGATCCGGCCGGGCTGGTGCTGCCCACCGTCACGCTGGCGATCGTCACCATCGCGGTCTACTCCCGTTACGTCCGCTCCTCGATGGTCGACAACCTGAACGAGAACTACGTCCGGACCGCCCGCAGCAAGGGCCTCTCCGAGCGCCGGGTGGTGGTCCGGCACACCCTGCGCAACGGCCTCTTCCCGGTGATCACCCTGCTCGGGATGTACCTGCCGGCGCTGTTCAGCGGTGCCCTGGTGGTCGAGTCGCTGTTCAACTTCCCGGGCATGGGGCAGCTCTTCTGGCAGGCGGCGCTCAAACGCGACTTCCCGATCCTGCTCGGGGTCACGCTGATCATCTCGGTGGCGACGGTGCTCGGCGCACTCCTCGCCGACCTGCTCTACGCCGCGGTCGACCCGCGGGTACGACTCCGGGGGAGTACGTCGTGACCACCCTCTCCGAACTGGCCCCCACCCCACCGGTCGGCGCACCCCAGCCGACCACCCCCGACGAGGCGCCGGTACGCGGCCTGTGGCGGCAGGGGCTCGCGGTCTTCTGCGAGAACCGGCTGGCCCTGGTCGGCCTGGGCCTGTTCGTACTGCTGGCCGGGGTCTGCTTCCTCGGCCCGCTCTTCTACCACACCGACCAGGTGCACACCGACCTCGCCAGGGTGCACCTGGCACCCGGCGCCGGGCAGCCGCTCGGCACCGACGGGGTCGGCTACGACCAGCTCGGCCGGATGATGCTCGGCGGGCAGACCTCGATCGTCGTCGGGCTGGCGGCCGGCATCCTCGCCACCTTCCTCGGCACCGTCTGGGGCGCCGTCGCCGGGTTCGCCGGCGGCTGGGTGGACGCCGCGATGATGCGGGTGGTCGACGCGATGATGTCGATCCCGTCGCTGTTCCTCTTCATGCTGCTGGCCGCGATCGTCACGCCGAGCGTACCGATGCTGATCGTCATCATCGGTGCCTTCGCCTGGCTCGGCCCGGCCCGGCTGGTCCGGGGCGAGGCGCTGACCCTGCGCTCCCGGGAGTACGTCCAGGCGATGCGCGGGATGGGCGGCACCGGCGGCCGGGCGGTACGCAAGCACATCGTGCCGAACGCCATCGGCACGGTGATCGTGAACGCCACCTTCCAGGTCGCCGACGCGATCCTCTACGTCGCCTACCTGTCCTTCCTCGGCCTCGGCGTGCCGCCACCGGCCGCGAACTGGGGCGGGATGCTCTCCGACGGTCTCGCGGACACCTACAGCGGCCACTGGTGGCTGCTGTACCCGCCCGGAATCGCCATCATCCTCATCGTGCTCGCCTTCAACTTCATGGGCGACGGGCTGAGGGACGCCTTCGAGGTCCGGCTCCGGCGCCGCTAGGGGAGTGGGGAAATGAGCGCACCGATCAACTCGACCGCCGCAACCGTGCAGGCGTCCGGCCGGTCCGGTCCGCTGCTGGAACTGCGGCACCTGCGTACCGACATCGCGCTGCGGCGCGGCACGGTGCACGCCCTGGACGACGTCAGCCTGGCGGTCCGGCCGGGGGAGACCCTCGGCATCGTGGGCGAGTCGGGCAGCGGCAAGACGATGACCGCGCTGTCGGTGATGGGCCTGCTGCCCTCCGGCGGCGAGGTGGTCGGCGGGGAGATCCTCTTCGAGGGCCGCGACCTGCGTTCGCTGCCACCCGAGGAGGTACGCCGGATTCGGGGCGTCCGGATGGGCATGGTCTTCCAGGATCCGTTGACCTCGCTGAACCCGACGATGCGGATCGGTGTGCAGGTTGCCGAGCCGCTCCGGGTGCACCAGCGGGTCGGCAAGGCACAGGCCCGGGAACAGGCGATCGACATCCTGCGCCGGGTCGGGATGCCCCGCCCGGACCGGGTGGTCGACAACTATCCGCACGAACTCTCCGGCGGGATGCGCCAGCGGGTCGCCATCGCCATGGCGCTGGTCTGCTCGCCCAAGCTGCTGATCGCGGACGAGCCGACCACCGCGCTCGACGTGACCACCCAGCGGCAGATCCTCGAACTCATCGACGACCTGCGCGAAGAGTTCGGCATGGCGGTCGTGCTGGTCACCCACGACCTGGGCGTGATCGCCGGCCGGGCCGACCGGGTCGCGGTGATGTACGCCGGCCGGGTGGTCGAGACCGCCGCGACGCGGGAGTTGTTCCGGTCGCCCCGGCACCGCTACACCGAGGCGTTGATGGAGGCGCTGCCGGAGTCGGCGACCCGGGAGGAGGGCTCGCGGCTCTACAGCATTCCCGGGCTGCCGCCGGACCTGTCCCGGCCGTTGACCGGCTGCCGGTTCGCCGCCCGCTGCCGGTACGCCACCGACGACTGCCGGACCACCGACGTGACGCTGACCGCCGGCCGCCACCAGTACGCCTGCCTGCACCCGGTCCCCGCCCCGGCAGCCGGCACCTCCGCCGAGCCGGTGCAGCCGGTCGAGGCGATGCGGCCGACCGGGCCGGCGGAGCCGGTTGCGGCGGCGGAGCGGATCGGGCCGGACGAGTCGATCGGGCCGGACGAGGGGGCCGGTCCGGTCGAGGTGGTGACGCTCCGGGCGGGCGAGCCGGCACCGGCGCCGCGTCCGGGCGGGCCGGTCGGGACAACGAAGTCCCGGCCGGTCTCACCGGCACCGGTCCCGTCGGTCCCGGAGCCGAATCCGGTCCTGTCGGGCCGTGAGCCGGCGCCGATTCTGTCGGTCCGGGAGCCCGCGCCGATCCTGTCGGTCCGGGAGCTGGTCAAGGACTATCCGGCGGGCGGGGGTGGGCTGCTGCGCCGCGCCGCCGGGCAGGTGAGCGCGGTCGCCGGGGTGTCGTTGGACGTCCACCCCGGAGAGACGTTCGGGTTGGTGGGCGAATCCGGGTGCGGCAAGTCCACCGTGGGCCGGCTGGTGGTCGGGCTGGAGCGGCCGACGGCCGGCCGGATCGTGCTGGACGGTACCGACATCTCCACCCTGGACCGGCGGGAACGCCGCCGGATGCACCGGCAGGTCCAGTTGATGTTCCAGGACAGCTACGCGGCGATGAACCCGAGGATGCGGGTCGACGCCATCCTCGCCGAGCCGCTGGAGATCCAGCAGGTCGGCGACGGGTCGGCGCGACGGGCCCGGATCGCGACGCTGCTCGACCAGGTGGGGCTCTCCCGACGGGTACTGGAACGCTATCCGCACGAGTTCTCCGGCGGCCAGTTGCAGCGCATCGGCCTGGCCCGGTCACTGGCGCTGCAACCCCGGCTGATCGTCGGCGACGAGCCGGTGAGCGCACTCGACGTGTCGATCCAGGCACAGGTGCTGAACCTGATGCGGGACCTGCAACGCGAACTCGGCCTGGCGTACGTCTTCATCAGCCACGACCTCTCGGTCGTCGACTACATGTCGGACCGGATCGGGGTGATGTACCTGGGCAAGCTCGTCGAGGTCGGTCCGGCGCACGACGTGGTCCGGTCCGCCCGGCATCCGTACACCCAGGCGCTGATCGACGCGGTGCCGTCGGCCAGCCCCGATGCGGCGGCGGAGCGGGAGAGCGTGACGATCCGGGGCGAGCTGCCGAGTGCGGTCAACCCGCCCACCGGGTGCCGGTTCCGTACCCGGTGCCCGATCGCGGCCGAGATCTGCCGGACGGAGCCGCCGCTGGCCGGCGCCGTGCACCAGGTGGCCTGCCACTTCCCACTACGTCCGGAGTCGAGCGCGGCGAGCGTACCGGCCGGGGCGGCCGGATAGCCCTGGCCGGGTACGTCGGTGCGCCGGGTCAGGGCGTCGGGAAGCCGTACCGGGCGGCGTGCTCGGGGTCGGCCGGGTCGATCTGCCGGATCCCCTCGTCGGCGAGTCGCTTGTTGACCTCGTCGAGTTGGTCGCGGACCAGTCGTGCCTCCTCTTCGGTGACCCGCCCCCGGTGCGGCTTGCCGGCGTGCTCCAGGCTGCTGTAGTCGATCCGTTCCCGACTCGTCTTCGCCGGGCGTACCCGTTCGGCGGTGCGCAGCAGTTGCGCCATCGGCACGTCGGTGGCGAGCGCGTCGAACTCGCTGGCGGTGAGGACGACCCGGCGCGGAGCCTCGCCCGGCTGTCCGTCGTGGATCTCCACGACCGCGACGTCCAACGCCGCGTCGTCGATGTTCTCGACCTCGGTCGGCTCGGCCTCCAACTGCACCGGCCCGGCGACCAGGTCGGGATGGTCCAGCACCACGATCCGGACCACCTTGTCGGCGGAGTGCACCACCTTGCCACTGAAGTCGGAGACGTGAACCGTCCGCTTACCCATGCCTGCGCTATCTCCTGTCCGGGCGGGGCCGCCGGGCGCCGGCTCTTCGGCCGGCGACGGCCAGCATCAGAAATTACCCGACAGGTGTGCGAACCGCCCGGGTGGGGGCGGGCGTGTCCGGGGGCAAACCGTCCGGGCCCGACGCTGCGGCGCCCGGCGTCCCCGGCGGATCTCCCCGGCCTCCCGGGAATATCCGTACACCCTACGTTGTACGATGTAAGGAGTTTAGTTCTACGCCAGGGAGCCGCTTGTGAAGATCACCTCGTCCGCCGTCTCGCTGAACGTGGCGGACGTCGCCGCCTCCAGCCGTTTCCTCAGCCAGCACTTCGGGTTCCGCGAGGAGATGTCCGCCGACGGCTTCTCGTCACTGACCCGCGACGACGCCGGCATGAACGTCATCTTCCTGCGCCAGGGCCTGCCGTCGCTGCCGGCCGACCAGCGCGACGAGCACGCCCGTGGCCTCAGCCTGGCCTTCGTCGTCGACGACCTGGAGGGCGAACTCGCCCGGCTGCGGTCCGAGGGCGTGACCATCACCATGCCGCTCACCGTCGAGGAGTGGGGGGAGCGGGCCTTCCAGGTACGCGACCCCAACGGCGTCATCGTGCAACTCGTCGACTGGAACGGCCCCCGCCAGTAGGCGGTTCCGTCGGCATCCTGGGTGCCGGCGGGGCAACTCGGCCGTGGCCCGCCGGCACCCACGTCGGCGGGCCACGCCGCCCGGCCACTCGTCGGGCCGGCCCCCGTCCCTCAGTCGTCAGCCGCGCGCCGGTGCGGGACGAGCCGGGTGCTGTACAGCCCGCCGCTGGTCAGCCCGTAGAACGGCGGCAGGAGGATGAAGATCGCCAGACCGGCGAGCGGGTTGACCAGGAAGCCGAGCAGCCCGCCCAGCGCGTACAGCACCAGCCCGATCAGGGCGCGGAGCCGTTCGGAGGGGAAGAACCCCGGGGCGACCCCCTCCACCAGCAGTTCACGGTGCGTGGCGAGGTAGTGGTACAGCATCAGCCAACTGATGCAGACCACCACGCCGACCAGCGCGTACAGCACGGTGGCGACGCGTTGGTCCGGCAGGTCGTGTTCCTGGAGCGTCCGGGAGAGTACGGAGGTCGGGAACGGCAGCAGCGCCGTGCTGAACAGCACGAGCAGGTTCGCCCAGTGCAGCCCACGGTCGGCCTCCCGGACCCGGCTGAACGTAGCCTTGTGGTTGAGCCAGATGACGGCGACGTAGAGGTACGACGCGACGTACGCCGCGTAGCTGGGCCACTGCTTCACCAGCCCGGACAGCAGCTCGCCCGGCTCGCCCTCCGGTACCCGCAGCTCCAGTACCAGCAGGGTGATGACGATCGCCAGAACACCGTCGCTGAAGCCCTCGGCACGACCGGTGTCCGTCCGTGCGCCGATCTCGTCGGTTGGCCCACTCACGGCTGCCGGCTACCCGACGGCGGCATGGGTAATCGCGCGGGCCGGGCTACCAGTACGACGGCGGGGCGGACGGCGCGGCGGCCGGTCCGGGCGGGACCGGCCGCCGACTACCGAGCCGGGGTCAGTTGAGCCCGCGCGGGATCCGCCAGAAGGCGAACCCGGCCAGCAACCCGGCGAGTACCAGGTAGAAGCCGAACTCCAGCCACTGGAAGGTCCAGTACCGGTCGGCGGGCTGGTACGACAGCGTCATGTGGAAGCCCTTCGTCTCGATGCACGCCTTGTGCACGCTGGGCTCGCTGTGCGGGCAGCTCTCGATCTGCTCCTGGGTCGCCGGGTTGCCAGCGGCGTCGAACATCTGGGGATTGCTGGTCAGCACCCAGGCGCCCGGTACGGCGAAATTCTCGGTCCGAACCTCGCCCGTCCCATTGATCATCAGGCCCCTGGCGTTGGCGGCGGTCCAGGCGACCGTCTCGGTGACGGCCGGTTGCAGGTGCGGGCGGACCATGGTGGGGACCAGGATCTGTAGCAGGACGAACCCGGCGAGCAGGATGGCCATCGCGGGAACGGTCCGGCGGACCAGCAACCCGACGGTGACCCCGGCGACGACCGCGAAGACGGCGTAGCCGAGCGGGGCGATGTTGCGGGCGGGGAAGAGCAACGGGTCGAACCGGCCGTCGAACAGCTTGTCGTAGGGACTGGCGGCCCAGGTCAGCAGCAGACTGAGCGCGCCGGTGAGGGTCGCGCCGGCCAGCGTGACGAGGCCCAGTTTGACGGCCAGCCAGCGGGTACGGCTGATGCTCTGGTTCCAGACCAGACGGTGGGTACCGGCCTCGAACTCGCGGGCGAGCAGCGGCGCGCCCCAGAACGCCCCGACGATGCCGGGCACCAGTACGACCAGGAATCCGGTCAGCAGCAGTGGGGTGAAATAGGCGTTCTCGAAGACGTCCTTGGCCGTCTCGACGGAGCAGCCGGCGCAGTCGACGTTCACCTCGTACGCGGTGCGGATCCGCAGTCCGAGTACGACAAGGTACGTGGCGAGGGTGGCCAGCACCGCCACGGCGACCAGGGCCTGGCCGCGGAACTGACGCCAGGTCAGCCAGATCATCGGGAGACCTCCAGGGGCTGTCCGGCGTTGGCGGTGGGGACGGGCTCGGCGGCCCGGCCCAGGTAGGCGAGGACCATCTCCTCCAGGTCGAGATGTTCCGCGGCGGGCATGTGGTCGCGGAGCGTACCGGTGGTGTCCCGGACGATCAGCGTGGTCTGCCGGGCGGTGTGGGTCGCCTGGATGACCTCGATCCCCGGCGGCGGCGGATCGAGGTCGCCGCGCGCGGCGACCAGCCGGTAGTGGGCGGTGAGCAGCTCCTCCACGTCCCCGGCGAGCTGGGTCCGGGAGGCGGCCAGCACGATCAGGTGGTCGCAGACCCGTTCCAGGTCGCCGAGCAGGTGGGAGGAGAGCAGGACGCTGACCTCCAGTTCGGCGACGAACTCCATCAGGCTCTGTAGGAAGGTCCGCCGGGCGAGCGGGTCGAGGGCGGCCACCGGCTCGTCGAAGATCAGTAGCTCCGGCCGTTTGGCGGCGGCCAGGGTCAGGGCGAGCTGGGCGCGCTGGCCGCCGGAGAGCCGCCCCGCCTTCTGTGTCGGGTCGAGGCCGACCTGGTTGATCCGCTGCTGCGCCAGCCGGTCGTCCCAACCGGGGTTCAGCCGGGCGCCCAGCCGCAGGTGGTCGCCGACGGAGAGGTTCGGGTAGACGGGGGTGTCCTGCGCGACGAAACCGACCCTGGCCAGTTGTGTCGCGTCGGCGGCGGGCCGGGAACCGAGCACCTCGATGGTGCCGGTGGTCGGCGCGATCATGCCCGAGGCGAGGTTCAGCAGGGTGGACTTGCCGGCGCCGTTCGGCCCGACCAGCCCGACCACCCGTCGGGCGGGGATGCTCAGGGTCACGTTCGTGAGGGCCTGGCGCCGGCCGTAGCGCTTGCCGAGTGCGTCGGTCCGCAGGACCGGGGTCATGGTGTCACCTCTGTGGCCTTTCGAAATGTGGTCATGAAGAGGGCTTCGATGCTGTCGGGATCGAGGCCGGCGTGCTGCGCCCTGGCGAGCCAGGCGACCAGTTCGGTGCGGAGCGACTCGTGCGCGGCGAGAGAGTCGTCGGTCAACGTCCGGGTCACGAACGTCCCCACACCCGGGCGCGGGGAGACCAGACCCTGGTGCTCCAGCTCCCGATACGCCTTGAGGACCGTGTTGGGGTTGATCGCCAACCGCGCCACGACCTCCTTGACCGTCGGGAGCTGGTCGCCGGTGGCCAGCAGGCCGAGCCGCAGCGCCTGCTGGACCTGTTGGACCAGCTGGAGGTACGGAGCGAGGCCCGAGCGGGCGTCCAGGTGGAAATCGATCACTGCTACCTCTATTTATCTAGTCTCCTAGCACTATAGGGGTGCAGCACTACCGGCTGTCAAGAAATGGGGTGGCCGCCGGGCACCGCCGGCCGATGCTCGGGACCGGACGTCCGGAAACCGCCGTTGGTCCGATAGTCACATCTACCAAGGCTGATCTAAGTTCGACGGCAAGTTGCCGCCGCATCCGGATCGTCCTGCTTCGCGGCGGCGGTGGACGGACGCCGGGGGGCGCTCTTGCGGATTCAGCTGCTCGGTCCGGTGCGGGCCTGGCGCGACGGTGAACCGCTCGACCTGGGGCCGGCGGCCCGACGGGTGGTACTGGGACTGCTGGCGCTCGCCGGAGGCAAGCCGCTGCTGCGCGCCGACCTGATGGGTGGACTCTGGTACGACCGGGAGCCGCCGACCAGCGCCGCCAACGTCATCCAGACCCACGTCAAGCACCTGCGCCGGCTGCTGGAGCCGGACCGACGACCCCGGGACGGGGGTACCGTGCTGCGGCTGGTCGGCGACGGCTACGCGCTGCACCTGCCCGCCGCCGGGCTCGACGTCACGCAGTTCCGGCAACGGACGGAGGCGGCCACGACCGCACAGCGGTGCGGGCAACTCGACGTTGCCGCAGAACTGCTCGGCGAGGCGCTGGCGCTCTGGCACGGTCCACCGCTCGCCGACGTACCCGCGCTGGCGACCCATCCGAAGGTGGTCGCGTTGGGCGGCGAGCGGCAGGCCGCCCTCGGCCGGTACGGCGAGGTGATGATCGCCGCCGGTCGGGCCGCCGAGGGGTTGCCGATCCTGGCGGAGGCGGCCGTCGCCGCGCCGCTGGACGAGGCGGCGCACGCCCGGCTGATCCGGGCGTACCACGCGGCGGGGCGGCGGGGGCAGGCGTTCGCCGCGTACCACGAGGTGCGCCGCCGGCTCGCCGACGACCTGGGCGTCGCCCCCGGGCCGGCGCTGGCCGCCGCGCACCGCGCGCTGCTGCACGAGGAGGAACCGCCCAGCCGGCCGGCCGCCCCGGTCACCTCACCCGCACGCCCGGCGGTTCAAGCGGTTTCAGCCCGTCCAGCGGGTCCAGCGGGTCCAGCGGGTTGGTCCGGTCCTGCGGGTCCGTCGGGTCCAGGGAGTCCGTCCGGTCCGGCGGTTCCGGCCCGGGGCTTGCCGAGGCCCGCGCAACTGCCGGCGGATCTGGCGGAGTTCACCGGCCGGACGGCGGAACTGGCCCGGCTCGACGGTCTGCTGGACCGGGCGGGCCGACCCTCGGGGCGGGCCGCGACGGTGATCGCCGTGGTCTCCGGGACGGCCGGGGTCGGCAAGACCACCCTGGCGGTGCACTGGGCGCACCAGGTGGCCCACCGGTTTCCCGACGGCCAGCTCTACGTCAACCTGCGCGGCTTCGACCCGGCCGGCGCGGCGGTGGACCCGGCCGAGGCGGTACGGCAGCTCCTCGACGCCCTCCAGGTGCCCGCCGAGCGGATTCCCGCCGAACTCGACGCCCAGGCCGCGCTGTACCGCAGCGAGATGTTCCACCGGCGGATGCTGGTGCTGCTGGACAACGCCCGGGACGCCGCCCAACTCCGTCCGCTGCTGCCCGGCGGCCCGGGCTGCCTGGTCGTGGCGACCAGCCGGGCCCGGCTGGCGGACCTGGTCGCCATCGAAGGCGCTGCGCCGGTACCCGTCGACCCGCTGCCGGCCCGGGAGGCCCGGGAACTGCTGGTCCGGCGAATCGGCGGGCGCCGGACCGTCGAGGAGCCGCAGGCGACGGCCGAGATCCTGGCCCGGTGCGCCGGACTGCCGTTGGCGCTGGCGATCGTGGCCGCCCGGATCGCCACCAGCCGGAACCTGTCACTGGCCGATCTGGCCGGGCAGCTCCGTCGGGGCGCCGATCGACTCGACGCGTTGAGCACCGGCGACCCGACAACCGACCTGCGGGCGGTCTTCTCCTGGTCGTACCGCAGCCTGAGCCGGGCCGGTGCCCGGCTGTTCCGGCTGCTCGGCCTGCATCCGGGGCCGGACTTCTCGGCTGCGGCGGCGGCCAGTCTCGCCGGACGGCCGGTGACCGAGGTACGGGAGACGCTTACCGAACTCGCCCGGGCGAACCTGCTCGGGCAGCGCCCCGACGGCCGGTACGCCCCGCACGACCTGCTGCGGGCGTACGCCGTCGAACTCGCCGAGCGGAGCGATCCGGAACGGCGGCGCCGGGCTGCCACCGACCGGCTGCTCGACCACTACCTGCACAGCGCATCAGCCGCTGACGCGCTGCTGCGCACCGAAAGCAGTCCGGTCCCGCTCGACCGACCGCGTGCCGGGGTCACCCCGGAGCGTCCCGTCGACCACCAGCGGGCCTTCGAGTGGTTCGCCGCCGAACGCGTGGTGCTGCTGGCCGTGCTGGAAGACGCCGGCAACTCCGGACGGGACGTCCAGACCTGGCAGCTCGGCTGGGCCGTCGGCACCTACCTGGACCGGGCCAGCCACTGGTACGACCTGGTCGCCGCCCAGCGTGCCGCGGTGGCTGCCGCCCGGCGGATGGCCGACCCGGCGGCACAGGCCAGCGCGCACCGCTTCCTCGCCCGCGCCTACACCCGGCTGGCCCGGCTCGACGACGCCGACGCCCAGCTCCGGTACGCCCTGGAGCTGTACCGGACCTCGGGCGACCAGGCCGGGCAGGGCCACACCCACCTCAACCTGTCGCTGATGTGGGAGCGGCGGGGCCGGCTCGCCGATGCACTCGACCACGCCCGACAGGCGCTCGGGCTGTTCGAGACTGCCGGGAACCGGCACGGGCAGGCACGGGCGCTGAACGCGGTCGGCTGGTACCACACCCTGCTGGAGGACCACTCGTCGGCGTTGACCTACTGCGAGCAGGCCCTGGTGTACCTCCAGGAACTCGACGACCGGATGGGCCAGGCCAGCACCTGGGAGAGTCTGGGGCGGGCGCACCACCATCTCGGCGACCGGTCCCGCTCGGTGGGTTGCTACCAGCACGCCCTGCGGCTGTTCCGGGCGGTCGGCGACCGCCACCTGGAGGGGATCACGCTGTCGCACGTCGGCGACACCCACCACGCCTTCGGCGACTCCCGGGCCGCCCAGGACGTCTGGCGGGAGGCGTTGGAACTGCTCAGCGAGGTCGACCAGGTCGAGGCGGGGAAGGTGCGGACGAAACTCGCCACGCTCGAACAGCCGGTCCAGGTGGTCGGGACCGGAATCGGCGCCGACACATCCGCGTCACGTCGCTGGTGAGCGGCCATTCGACGTAGGCCGTCGCTGTCGGGGTGCGGGGGGCCGGGTCCGGCGACGAGCCGGCCCGGCCCCCTGGACGATCTCGCTACCGTCCGGTCAGCGGGGCGCCGGCAGGGTGGTCGTCCACAGTGAACGGCCGTCCTGGTCCCGTAGGTGCACGGTCAGCGCTCCGGAGGGTCCGTCGATGGCCACCTCGCCGAAGTGCTGGAACCCGTCGGCCGGCGAGGTGTTCGCCTGCGGCGGGGCGTGCACGAAGACGGCCCGGGGGCCGAACGTGCCGTCCAGGGCGTTCGGCCCGAACGCACCGGCGTGCGCCGGCCCGGAGACGAACTCCCAGAACGGGGTGAAGTCGGCGACCGCGGCCCGGGCCGGGTCGTAGTGGTGGGCCGCCGTGTAGTGCACGTCGGCGGTGAGGAAGACGATGCCGCGTACGCCGGCCCGGTGCGTGGCGCGGAGGATCTCGGCGAACTCCAGTTCACGCCCGGCCGGGGCCCCGCCGTCGCCCTGGGCGATGCCCTCCTGCGCGGTCGCCCCGTCCGGCACCACCAACCCGATCGGCAGGTCGGCGGCGATCACCTTCCAGGTCGCCTTCGACCGCTTCAGTTCCCGGACCAGCCACTCCCGTTGCTCGCGGCCGAGCAGTCCACGCTTCGGGTCGGCGTACGTGTTGCCGTCGTTGGGGTCTTTGTGGGTCCGCATGTCCAGCAGGAACAGGTCCAGCAGCGGCCCGTACGGCAGCCGCCGGTAGAGCCGCCCGTCGGACGGGGTCGGCACCCACTCGTGGAACGCCTGTCGCGCCCTGGCGGCGAGTACGTCGACCCGCCGCTCGGTGTAACGCGCGTCTTCCAGGATCTCGCCCGGGTACCAGTTGTTCGTCACCTCGTGGTCGTCCCACTGGTTGACCTGCGGCACCTCGGCGACGAACGCCCGGAAGTGCTCGTCGAGCAGGTTGTAGGCGAACTGTCCCCGGTATTCGGTAAGCGTCTCGGCGACCTTGCTCTTCTCCGGAGTGACGATGTTGCGCCAGATCCGCCCGTCGGGCAGCGTCACCGTCTCGGCGAGCGGGCCGTCGGCGTAGACGGTGTCGCCGCTGCACAGGTAGAAGTCGGGGCGTACCTGCCGCATGGCCCGGAAGATGCCCATGCCGCCGAGGTCGGGGGCGATGCCCCAGCCCTGGCCGGCGATGTCACCGGTCCAGACGAACCGGATGTCGTCGCGCCGGTCACCGGGGCCGGGGGCGGTGCGCAGGATGCCGTCGACCGGCTCGCTGAACAGGCCGGGCCGGTCCAGGCTCTCCACCCTGGCCCGGTAGTAGAGCCGTTCTCCGGCGGGCAGGTCGGTCAGGCGTACCTTGCCGGTGAAGTCGCCGCGCGGGTCCAGCACCGGGCCGCGGACCCGGCGGGCCCCGCGCAGGTCGGGACGGCGGCCGATCTCCAGGTGCAGCCGTCCGGACCGGTCGGCCCGGGTCCAGACCACGGCGGAGTGCGCCGTCGCGTCGCCGCTCTGCAGCCCGTGGGTCAGCACCGGGCGTCCGCCGGGCCGCCAACCGGGCGCACCGGACCGCACGGCCCGGTCGGGGGCGGCGGACGCGGCGGCACCGCCGAGCAGGACACCGCCGGCCAGTCCGGCTCCGGTGGTCAGGCCGGCGCGAAGCAGGGTACGCCGATCAAGTGCGGTCATCGGTCCTCCTGAGCTGGGTCAGAACTGATCGCCCCGAGGTCTACCGACCGGACGTTGCCTGACCACCCGGTTTCGGTGACCGCCGGCTCAACCGCACACGAACGACTGCCGGACCGCGTGACCGGCGGGTGTGCCCGGCACGGCGGCGAAGTTTCCGGCAGCGCAGGCCGGGTACGGACTTGCGGCTCTGCCGCCCGCGCGACCGACGCCCACGCGACCGGTGCCTGCGGCAGTGGTGCCGACCGCGTGTGCGGCGCGGTGCCCGGCGCATCCCGTCGGGCCGATCCGGGCAAGGAGGACCGGTGGTGTCGAAGGAGTACCGCAAGGACCCGGAGGCCGTTTCCCGGCTGTCCGAGCAGCAGTACCACGTCACCCAGGAGAGCGGCACGGAACCGCCGTTCCGGAACGCCTACTGGGACAGCAAGGAGCCGGGCATCTACGTCGACGTCGTCTCCGGCGAACCGCTGTTCGCCTCGATCGACAAGTACGACAGCGGTACCGGCTGGCCGAGTTTCACCGCGCCGATCGAACCCGCGAACGTGGTGCAGATCGACGACGTGAGTCTCGGGATGGTCCGTACCGAGGTGCGGTCCGCGCACGGGGACAGTCACCTCGGCCACCTCTTCGACGACGGCCCACGGGACCGGGGCGGGATGCGGTACTGCATGAACTCCGCCGCGATGCGCTTCGTCCCGGTGGCCGACCTCGAACGCGAGGGCTACGGGCAGTACCGCCGACTCTTCGACGGTGCCAAGGGGAGTTGAACCCCGTGGTCAGTGGGTGAGGCTGCTGGCCTTCAGTTCGGCGACGAAGGCGGACCAGGCGTACGGCGGGAACGCGAGTACCGGTCCGCCCTGGTCCTTGCTGTCGCGTACGGCGACGAGGCCGGCCAGGTTGTCGGCGACCTCGACGCACTCGCCCCCGTTGCCTCCGCTGCGAGCGCTCTTGCGCCAGCGCGCGTTGGGCAGGTTAGCCATGCTGCATCTCCCCGATGATTTTGTTGATCAAGCTTCTTGATTGTCCCTCATCAAGTGCGAGTGCATCCAGGCTCGCCCAGACCTTTTTGTAGGCGGCGTATTCGACAGGCCGGTCGAGGTAGAGCGCCCCCGTGAGCGACTCGCAGTAGACGATCGGTGGTTCGGGAGTGCTCCGGTTGCTGGGCGGGAAGTCGAGCATGATGAACGAGCCGGCCAGTGCGCCCCGGTGCTGTCCGGCCGCAAGTGGCAGGACTCGGATGACGACGTTCGGTAGCGCGGAGAGTGTAAGCAGGTGTTCAAGCTGCTCGATCATGACCTGGCGCGCGGAGACGGGCCGGAGCAAGGCGGCCTCGGACAGCACGATCTCCACGTTCGGCGCCGGGGGCAGACGACGGACCAACAGAGCCTGTCGTTGCAGACGCGCCTCGACAGCCCTTTCCCGGCCGTCCTCGTCCATCTCCGGCTGGTCCGTGCGGTACAGCCCGAGCGCGTAGTCACGCGTCTGCACCATGCCGGGAAGCAACGCGTCCTTGAAGAAACGAAGTCGAGATGCGGCCGACTCCAAGCCGACGTACAGCTCGAACCATTCGGGGATGGCGTCGCCGTAGGCGTGCCACCAGCCCTTGGCCTTGGTCTGGCTGGTCAGCCCGACCAGCGCGCCGACCAGGTCCGGCCGGACGTCGTAGAGTCCGCACATCGCCTTGACGTCGAGCGAGCGCACAACACCGAGTCCACTTTCGATCCGCCAGACCTTCTGTCGGCTGCACTCCAGAGCGACGGCCGCCGCGTCCAGGGTCACCCCGGCCTCGGTACGGAGCTGCTTGAGGGTTCGGCCGAGCTGGCGGCGGGGCACTGTCGAACCCATGTCCTCGGTCATCCGGTCACTCCCACGTTCGATTCTGCAACATCCGGCCGTCCCCGCTGAAACGTTCATCTGTTCGCCGGAAGTCAATTCCAGCCCTTTCCTATTTCACAGAAGCCATTTACCGCAATTCATCGAACGCTACAAGACTGCTCCCGGATTGCGATCGTCCCGCGCGGTTCCCGACCGGGCGACCGGCGGCGGAAGTGGCGGACCTGGTAGTGTGCGCCGCCGTGACTCTGCCGAGCGACATGAACCTGGCCTGGTCGGACCCGGTGCTGCAACACGCGGTCGACGCCCTGGCCTCCGGCGATCCGATCCCCGGCTACCAGGCACTGGCAGACAGCGCCGCCGACTTCGACCGCCGTGAGCTGTACACCGACGTGCTCGGCGACCTCGGCGCCCTGCACCTCGGCAGGCTGCGGGCCGAGGCGGAGCAGGCCGCCGACGACCCGCACCGGGCGCTGCTGCTCGGTGCCGCACTGGCCGCCGCCGCGTTCACCGCACGCGGCGCGGCACAGATGAAGGACACCTCGGAGCAACAGGTACGCGGACTGGTCGTGCTGTCCCGGGAGTCCCGCGAGGTGTTGCAACGGGCGGCGGAGCTGACGCCGGACGATCC
This sequence comes from Plantactinospora endophytica, assembly GCF_016862915.1. GTDB lineage: Bacteria > Actinomycetota > Actinomycetes > Mycobacteriales > Micromonosporaceae > Plantactinospora > Plantactinospora endophytica. The sequence continues at coordinate 129,505 of NZ_BONW01000016.1, forward strand.
GGTGGTGTGGACCGTGTGGCAGAGCATCGCCAAGGCGGCTCCGGTCCGCCCCGACGAGCCGCACATGGTCTGGAACAAGCTGCTCGCACTCGCCCCGGACTCGTTTCTCGGCAACCACCAGCGGTTGAGCATCCTGTGCCGCAAGTGGTACGGCAGCACCGACCAGATGCTCGGGTTCGTACGCGAGCGTTCCGCCGTACTGCCGGACGGGCATCCGCTGTGGTCGCTCGTGCCGCAGGCGTACATCGAGGTCTGGGTCGACGGCTGGATGGTCGGCAACCTGCTGGGCCGGCTGTACCGGTTCACTTCCGCCAGTGCGTTGAAGAAGCGTGCCGCCCGGGCCGAGGTCGACGCGGCCTCTGACCGGATCCTCGCCGACCCGGCCGGGTACGCCGATCATCCCTGGCTGATGGTGGCGCACCAGATGTTCGGCGCGTACTACAGCAAGGCGGGGGTGTCCGACCGGGCCCGGATTCACCTGGAGCGCGGCGGCGACCGGGCATCGTCATGGCCCTGGGGTTACTTCGCTGGCGAGGAGCAGGCCGCGTTGATCAGTGCGAGGCGGTCGGCGGGACTCGGCTAGCCCGCGCACGGCGGCGCCGTGGCGGTGACCGACCGGCCACCGCCACGGCGCACGACGGACGTACGCGGGTTGCGCCGCTACTCAGTTCGGGATGCTCGTGAGCACCAGACGGTTCTCACTCCAGCTGTACCTGGGGTTGCCGCCGGAGTTCCAGAAGACGACCACGTCGCCGTTGCTGCGGATCTGCATGAGGTCGTCGCGCCCGTCGGCGTCGAGGTCGGCCATCCGGACCTCGCCGGGGTTCCCCTGGCCGGTCAGCACGACCGCGTTGGTGCTCCAGTTGAAGTTGGGGTTGGCGTTGGTGTTGACGAAGACGACGACGTTGCCGTTGCTGCGCGTCTGCACGATGTCGTCGAGCCCGTCCCCGGTGACGTCACCGACCTGCACCCGGGCCGCCTCCATGGCGGTCAGGACGAGCCGGTTGTTCGACCACGAGAAGCCGCCGTTTCCGGCGTTCCAGAACACGACCGTGTCGCCGTTGTCGCGTACCTGGACGATGTCGTCGAGGCCGTCCGCGTTGAGGTCACCGACCTTGATCTCGTTGGCCGGCACCGCCGTCAGCGCGAGGTGGTTGTTCGACCACGAGAAGGTGCCGCTGCCGTTGTTCCAGAAGATCACGGCGTTGTTGTTCGGACGCAGCTCCAGGATGTCGTCCCGGTTGTCGCCGTTGAAGTCGCCGACCCGGATGGGGTTGCTGATGGCGGTCAGTGCGGCGTGGTTGTAGGAGTACGCGTAGTTGGGGTTGGCGTTGCGGTTCCAGTAGACGACGACCCGCTTGTCCGACCGGCGCTCGACGAGGTCGTCGAGTCCGTCGCCGTTGAGGTCCCCGAACTGCACGACATCCTCGGTAGACCCCCCGCTGCCTCCGCAGTTCGCGCTGGTGACCCGCCGTGCCGGCGATGTGCCGTCGTCGGTGATGCCGGACGCGACGCCGTTGAAGTACGCCTCCGACTTGGCGCCGTCCCGTAGCTGCTCGTAGTGCAGGTGCGGGCCGCTGGAGTCACCGGTGCTGCCGACGCGGCCGATCTGCTGGCCCTGGACGACCCGCTGGCCGGCGGAGACCGGCGGGTTCTCGATCATGTGCAGGTAGAGCGTCTGCCATCCGCTGCCGTGGTCGATCCGGACGCGGTAGCCGCCGCCTTCCGACCAGCCCGCCGCAGCGACGGTACCGCCGTAGGCCGCGAGGATCGGCCGACCCGAGGCCGCGCCGCTGACCGGCGTCATGTCGATGTCGTAGTCGTCGTGCCCGGGGTAGGTCGCGAGCACCCACTGTTCGCCACAGGGGAACGGCAACTGGAACAGGGGACGCGGTCCGGCTGCCTGAGCCGCCGGCGCGGCACCGGCGAGCGTGGCCGCCCCGCCGCCGGTAAGGCCGGCCGCGACTGCGGCAGCCACCCCGGTCAACGCGACGAACACCCGTCGGAAACGGTTCACGAAGGCCTCCAAAAGAGGGGAAGGTCACCGCGTGCTGCGGTGCCTTCCAGAGAGGCTTCGGTATGCCGCTCTATGGATGCCATCCGAACGTCATCTATGGATGATCTTCAAAACGGCGCTGCCACCGGACATTCAGCAATCGGAAGACATACCGCCGTCCACAGTGGCCAAAGGAGCTGAGTCTTCGACGCCGGGAACCCCCACGGGCTAGCGCGGGCGCGGTCCACGGTGGTCGCCCGGCTCTGGATTCCACAGTGTCCACAGGAGCTCGGATGTCGTGCCGGGCGTTCGTCGGCACCGCCGCCGACCGGGCATCGTCGTGGTCCGGGAACGTGGTCCGAGGCTTGCTCGGGGGGTGTGGGCGGGGGGCTTACGTCGGTACGCCGCAGGTCGCGTCGAGCCGGCCGAAGCAGTCGGTGGAGCTGGGGGCGGCCGACCTACCGTGGCCCGGCAGCCCGCTCGCGGGCGTGCTGGCTATCGAACTCCGCCGGACTCGCGGCGGCGGGCTCGCCGGACGGCGAATCCGGCGATCGCCACGAGGGCCAGCAGGATCCCCGCCACCGCACCGACGAAGTTGCCGCTGATCTCCCGGCTCGACTCCGCCGGCCGTTCCCCGTTGACCGCCGTGCCGCCCGGGACGGAGCGAGGAACGGTGCTCGGGGTGGCGGAGGGCTCCGGCCTCGGCTGGTGCGCCGTCGGATAGCGCAACAGCACCGGATCGGCGGCCGAGTCCCCGTCCCCCTTCTCCGAGAGCGTCAGCAGAGTCCTGCCGTCCGGGCTGTAGGCGATCGACTCGCCCTGCGGCTCGTCGGGCAGCGGGACGGTCCTCGGCGTACCCTCGGTGATCGCGCGGACCACGTCGCCGCCGGAGACGTCGAACTCCAGGGCATCGGCGTAGGTGCGTAGTACCACCCGGCTGCCGTCCGGAGCGACCGCGCCGCCGGTGACGAGCTGCCGGCCGAAGATGGAGAACGGGTTGCTGGTCGTGCTCCTGGGCAGGCTGAACTGGCCGACCTTGCGCAGCGGGGTCGTCTGCCCGGTCCGCAGTGCCCGGCTCGGAATGTAGAGACCGGGTGTGCCGGGGTCCTTGGTGACGATGATCGGGGTGCCGTCGGCGGCGAGCAGCAGCGCCTCCGCGTCGTGTGCGCCGTCCGGGTAGCTGACCCGGTGCAGCACGGGAGAATCCGCACCCGGGGCCAGTTTCCAGAGCGCGACAGTCTCGCGTACCCGATCGTTGTCGCCGATGTCGCCGATCCAGATCGTGCCGTCCGGGGCCCGGGTCAGGTCCTCGGTGTCCCGGGGCCGGGACGGGTAGCGGACGGTGCGGTCGACCGCGCAGTCCCGGTCGAGGAAGAAGATCCGCCGCCGGTTGTCCACGTCGGAGCTGTCGTTGACCACGACGTAGCCGTCGTCGGTGGCGGCCAGCCCGGAGACCTCCGGCAGCCGCTTGTCGTCGACGGTGCAGACCGGGGTCCCGGCGGCGGCGCGGAGGCCGGCGGGCACCTGCCCGGGGGGCGGAGCAGCGGCCGGCTCGCCTGCCGACCCGCCCACCGGGAGCGCCAGCACCGCCGCCGCCACGAGGGTCACCAGGCGCCGCATCCGGCAAGTGTGGCACGGGGTTTCACGTTTGCCGGCCGGTACCCGGCGGGAGTCAGCCCATAGCGGGACGCCCGGCCATCACGCCGCCTGCCCTCGACACCGGAGGCATCTCCTCCGCCAGCGCGGGACGCCGGGGCTCCGCGTCGGTCCCGGTTTCTCGGACGAAGTCGACCGCCCGGCGTACGACCTCGGGGTCGGCCAGGATGCGGTTGTGCCCGAGCCCGGTGGTGCGGTGCAGCCGGCCCGGCCAGGCGGTCGCCATGGTGGCGCCGTCGGCGGGGTCGACCTCTCGGTCGTTGCGGTCCTGGAGCACCAGCAGCGGCGGTAGTTCCCCGGCCGGTCGGGCGGCGGCCCGGGTGCCCAGGTCGAAGTCGGCGATCGACCGGCCGACCAGCGACTCCATCATCGTGACGAGCCGGTCGCCGACCACCGGGCCGATGCCGAGCGCCCGTCGGAACGCCCCGATGTAGGGGAGCGGGTCGGCCAGCGGGGCGATCATCACGAGTCGGTTCACCGGCAGCCCGTCGAGGACGGCGAGCCCGGTCGCGCTGGCGCCGAGCGAGTGGGCGATCACGGCGTGCGCGGGGCCGTGCTTCCGGACCACCGCCGTCAGCACGTCGGCGAACTCGCTGAGCGTGGCGCGGTGCGGGCCGAGCGCGCCCGGCCCGGAGCGGCCGTGGCTGAGGGCGTCCCAGGTGACCACCCGGTAGCCGGCGGCCACCAGCGGCGGGACGAATCCGTGCAGTTGGCCGGCGGTGCCGCCCCAGCCGTGGGCCAGGTAGACGAGTGGGCCGCTGCCCCAGGCCCGGCCGTGGACCGTGCCGCCGTCGACGGCGACGGTGAACGCGGCGCCGTCGTACGGGCCGGTGAAGGTGGCGGCGCCACCCGGCCCGGCCGGCGGGGTGGGGGCGGTGGCGCGCCGACGGGGCGGGGTGCACCAGAGCCGTAGCGCGAGCTGGCCGCCGGCTTCGGGGGCGAGGTGTTCGAGGGTACGGAAGACGACTCGCAACGTACCGGTGACGGCGGCGCGGCGAAAAGAACGAACGATCGTGCTTTTTTTGGATCGGGTGTGTCGGCTGGTCATGACGGCTCCTCGGGTTGGGGTGCGCTCAGGCGGACCTATGGTCGGGCAGTGTCCGGCTTCGGTCGAGCGGCGTCGGGCTTCGGTCTGGCAGTGTCCGGCTTCGGGTGGACGGTGTCCGGCTGCGCGCGGATGGCGTCGGGCTTCGGGCGAGCGGCGTCCAATAGGGCCTCGAAGGCCCGCCGGGTCCAGGTCTCGGCGCGCGGGTCGGCCAGCAGGCGTGCCGCGTGGAAGGCGCCGAGCATGACGCTGTGCAGGTCGTGGGCGAACTGATCGGGGTCGGCCGCCTCGTCGAACTGCCCCTCCGCGATCCCGGTGCGGAAGATCTGCGCGATCACGTCGGAGAGGTCCTTGTGGTCGGACACCAGTTGGTCCCGGACCGGGCCGGGCTGGTCGTCGAACTCGGTGGACGCCGAGACGAACAGGCAGGCGGAGGCGAGGCTGACGCTGCGGTACCAGTTCTCGAAGAGCGCCCGCATCCGGGCCTCGCCCCGGGGTGCGCGCAGCGCCGGGCGGACCACCTCGGCGGTGAAGGCGTCCCGGGCGTAGCCGAGCACCTGGAGGTGCAGTGCCTCCTTGGACCGGAAGTGTGCGAAGAGGCCGCTCTTGGACATGTCGACCCGGGCCGCCAGGGAGCCGATGGTGAGGCCGCCGAGACCGAGCCGGCTGGCGATCTCGGTCGCCTCCGCCAGCACCGCCTGCCGGGTGGCCTCACCCTTGCTCACACCGCATTGATAGCACGACCGTTCGCATATCGCCAGGGTCGGTGCCGCGCGTCGGGCGTGACCGCGCGGGGGTCGGGTGCCGGCCGAGTAACCCATAAATCCTACCGTAAAAGTAGGTATTAGGTCAACGAAATCACGTCCCGACGTGCGAAGAACGACATCGAAGGGACCAAACATTGACGCTGCACCCGCCGCCGGGTGAACTCGACTCATGTCCAGCGAGCTGCGGCTGACGATCCGCGGCCACATCGACTTCGGTCGGGTGTGGTCGAGTTCCTGTCTGAGCTGACCGGCTGCCACCACCCTCGCCGTCGCTCCCTACCGGACGCGCGTCGGCCGTGGGGCCCGTTCCGGGCCGTCCGCCGCTCCACCTCATCTTTACCGCCGCCGTAGCGGCTCCGTACGCCACCGTCGACGCCGACCGTGGCGTACCCGTGCATCCCCCTGCTGGACGGGAGACCTCGCCATGCCCGCTACCCGTCGTACCCGGTCGGCCGTGCTGGCCACCCTGACCGCCCTGCTCCTCGGCTCCGCCGGCTGCTCCTCGGGGGCCAGCGGTGAACCCGTCGACGCCGCCGGCCCGCCCCGCTCCGGCGGCACGCTGACCTGGGCGATCGAGACCGAGCCGATCACCCTCAACCCGCACCAGTACGCCCAGGCCAAAGCGCGGCTGCTGGTCTGGAACAGCTTCGAGGCGCTGCTCACGCACGACCGGGACGGCAACCTGGTGCCGTGGCTGGCGACCGGCTACCAGGTCGCGCCGGACGGGCTCTCCTACACCGTCGCGCTGCGCACCGACGTCACCTTTCACGACGGCGAGAAGTTCGACGCCGCAGCGGTGAAGGCCAACGTCGACCAGCTCCGCCAACCCGGCTACGCCCCGGCGGTCGCCGCCGTGCAGCTACGCAACCTCAAGGACGTCGAGGTGGTCGACCCGGCCACCGTACGGTTCGTGCTCACCCGGCCGGACGTGCTGATCCTGGATTTCCTCGCCTCCCCGCAGGGCGCGCAGGTCTCGCCGAGGTCGCTGCGTACCGCCGCCAACCTCAAGGCCGGCGGGACCGACGTGGTCGGCACCGGACCGTTCGTCCTGGACGGCTACGCCCCCGGCCAGGAACTGCGCTACCGGAAGAACCCGGCCTACGACTGGGCACCGCCGACCGCCGGGCACACCGGACCGGCCCACCTGGACCGGATCACCTACCGCTTCCTCAAGGAGTCGTCGGTCCGGGTCGGGGCACTCACCTCCGGCCAGGTCCAGCTTGTCGAGGGCGTACCCGCGACCGACCAGCCGCTGATCGCCGGCAACCCGACGTTGCGGCTGCACCGGGAACTCAACTCCGGCTCGGCGTACTCGTACTACTTCAACGTCTCGCATCCGCCCTTCGACGACGTACGGGTCCGGCGGGCGTTCCGGGACGCGGTGGACGTCGACGCCGTGCTCAGAGCCGTCTACCAGGACACCGCCACCCGGGCCTGGAGTGTGGTCAGCCCGGCCAGCCGCTTCTACGACAAGCGGTTCGAGGGCAGCTACGGCGGCAACCCGGAGCGGGCCAACGCACTCCTCGACCAGGCCGGCTGGACCGGCCGGGACGCCGCCGGCTACCGGACGAAGGACGGCAGGCGGCTCACCGTACGGCTGGTCCAGTCGGCGCCGTTCGTCCGGGACCGGCGGGACATCCTGGCCCAGGCGGTGCAGGCGGCGGTCCGGCAGAGCGCCGGCATCGACCTCGCCGTCTCCGTGGTCGACCAGGGCACCGCGACCGAGGCGCTGAACGGCAACCGGTACGAGGTCTTCGACAACTCCCGCGCCGACACCGACGCCGGAGCGGCCCTCAACCTGCTGCTGCACTCGCAGGGCGCGATCAACCGGGTCCGGAGCCGGGACGCGGAACTCGACCGGCTGCTCGACACCGGCCAGGCGACCGGCGACCCGCAGCGGCGGACCGGCATCTACGCCGACCTCCAGCAGCGGGTGGTGGCCGACCAGGCGTTCGTGCTGCCGCTCTACGCCCCGGCCGACCAGGTCGCCGCCAGCAACCGGGTCGGCGGGGTCGGCTTCGAGCCCACCGCCGGGGTACCGGCCAGCGCCTACGACCTCTGGATCGGGGGCTGAGATGGGACGGGACCCCGCCGACGGCCGGGGCGACCGGGACGGTACCCGGCTGCGGCCGGAGCCGCCCGCCCGGCTACGACGAGTGCCGCGCAACCGGCTGCGGCGAGTGCCGGGTACCCGGCTGCGGCCGGTGCTGCGCCGGCTGGGTACCGGCGCGGTGGTGCTCTGGGCCGCCGCCACCGCGGCGTACCTGGCGCTGCTGGCGGCGCCCGGCGACACCGTGGACAGCATCGTCGGCGACGGTGCGGACAGTCCTCAGATCCGGGCCCAGGTGGTCGCCGAGTGGGGACTCGACCGGCCGGAGGTGGTGCAGTACCTCGACTACCTGTGGCGGCTGGCGCACGGCGACCTCGGCCGGTCGTACCTGTTGCAGCGGCCGGTGGCGGAGGTGGTCGGCGACCAACTCCTGCCGACCCTGAAGCTGGCGCTGGCCGCCGCCGTCCTCGGCGTGGCACTGGCCCTGCTCGCCTCGGCCGGTACCGCCGGAAGCCGCCGGCCGTGGCTGCGCCGGGTCACCTCCACCACCGAACTGGTGCTGGTCTCCACCCCGCCGTTCCTGATCGGCATCGTGCTGCTCAGCCTGCTGTCGTTCCGGTTCGGACTCTTCCCGGTCGCCGGTGACCGGGGGTTCGCCGCCCTGGTGCTGCCGGCGGTGACCCTGGCACTGCCGATCGCCGGCCTGCTCGGCCAGGTACTCCGGGACGGGCTGGACCGGGCCCTGGACGAGCCGTTCGTGGTCACCGCCCGGTCCCGAGGACTGCACGAACGCGCGGTGCTGGTCCGGCACGCGCTGCGGCACGCCCTGCTGCCGGCGGTGACCCTGGCCGGCTGGCTCTTCGGCGTACTGCTGGGCGGGTCGGTGATCGTCGAGCAGGTGTTCGGCCGGCCCGGCCTGGGCCAGGTGACGTTGACGGCGGTGACCGGCAAGGACATGCCAGTGGTACTGGCCGTGGTGGTGCTCTCCGCCGCCGGTTACGTGCTGGTCAGCACCGCCGCCGACCTGGCGTACCTGCTGATCGATCCCCGACTGCGGAGGAGTTGACGATGAGTCTGCTGGTCGACGGCACCTCGGCGGCACCGACCGGAGCACCCGGGCAGCCGGGCGTACTCGCCGCACCGGTCGTCGCCGGGACACGCCGGGGCCGGACGACGTCCGGTCGGCGTACCCGGATCCGGCCCGGCCTGGTCGCTGCCGGCGGCTTCCTGGCGGTGGTGCTGCTCGCGGTGCTCTGGCCGGCAGCGCTTACCGACGTGGACCCGCTCGCTGCCGACCCGTTCGCGGTGCTCCGCCCACCGGACGGGGCACACTGGTTCGGCACCGACCACCTCGGCCGGGACGTCTTCGCCCGGGTCGTGTACGGCGCCCGGCACTCGCTGGCGATCGGGCTGGCGGCGACCGGGCTCGCGGTCACCGCCGGTGTGCTGCTCGGACTGCTCGCCGGCCTGGCGCACCGGATTGCCGACGAGGCGCTGAGCCGGACCTTCGACGCGCTCTCCGCGTTCCCGATGCTGCTGCTGGCGCTGCTCTTCGTCGCGGTCGCCGGGCCGGGCACGGCGAGCCTGATCGTCGCGATCGGCATCGCCACGCTGCCGCACTACGCCCGGGTGGCCCGGGCACAGACCCTGCTCGTCCGGCGGGCCGGGTACGTCCGCCAGGCGGTCGCCTTCGGCTCGTCCCGGTTCCGGCTGGTGCTCCGGCACGTGCTGCCGAACGTGGTCGGGCCGGTGCCGGTGCTCGCGGTGATCGGGCTGGGCGAGGCGATCCTGGTCGCCTCCGGGCTGAGTTTCCTCGGCATGGGACCGCAGCCGCCGTCGCCGGAGTGGGGCGCGATGCTCTCCGAGGCCCGCAACTACCTGCGGGTGGCCTGGTGGGGCGCGATCCTGCCGGGGGTGGCGGTGACGCTGACCGTCGTGTCGCTGACCGTGCTCGGCCGGCATCTACAGCGGCGCTTCGACGGGCGGGACGGCTGATGACAGCGCCGTTCGACCCATCGGACCGGCTCGCGGCGCCGTCGACGTCACCGGCCCGGCCGCCGGTGCTCGCGGTCGAGGACCTGCACGTCACGTTCCGGACCGGCCGGCGGGAGGTGCCGGCGGTCCGCGGGATCAGCTTCGAGGTCGGCCCGGGGGAGTGCCTGGCGATCGTCGGCGAGTCCGGTTCGGGCAAGAGCGTCACCGCCCGGACCCTAGTCGGGCTGGCCGGGCCGGGCGCCGAGGTCCGGGCGGAACGACTCGACCTGGCCGGCGCCGACGTGCGGCGGTACCGCGACCGGGACTGGCGACGGGTACGCGGCCGGCTGGCCGGACTGGTCCTCCAGGACGCACTGGTGTCGCTGGATCCACTCCGGACGGTCGGTGCCGAGATCGGCGAGGTGCTGCGTACCCACGGGATGGTGCGGGCGGGCGAGCGGGCCGGGCGGACGGAGTACCTGCTGGAGCAGGTACACGTGCCCGAGCCGGCGTTGCGGGCCCGGCAGTACCCGCACCAGCTCTCCGGCGGGCTGCGCCAGCGGGCACTGATCGCCAGCGCCATCGCCGGGGAACCGGGACTGCTGATCGCCGACGAGCCGACCACCGCGCTGGACGTGACGGTGCAGGCCCAGATCCTGCGACTGCTCGCCGAGCGTCGGGCGGCCGGTACCAGCCTGCTGCTGATCAGCCACGACCTGGCGGTGGTGGCCCAGCTCGCCGACCGGGTGCTGGTGATGCGGGACGGCGAGATCGTCGAGCGGGGGCGGACGGACCGGCTGCTGCGGGCGCCGGAGCATCCGTACACCCGGGGGTTGCTCGCCGCCGTGCCGTCGGCGCGGTCGCGCGGGCGCCGCCTGGCCACGGAGGTCCGGGACCGGACGGGCGGGTCACCGGCGCTCCGGGCCGAGCTGCCGGCCCGGACCGTGGCGCCGACCGGGACCGTGCTGGAGGCGACCGGCCTGCACAAGCGGTACGGCTCCCGCGAGGTCGTCCGGGACGTGTCGTTGCGGATCGCCCGGGGCGAGACCGTCGGCCTGGTCGGCGAGTCCGGCTCCGGCAAGACCACCGTCGCGCAGCTCCTCTTCGGACTGCTCGACCCGGACGCCGGTACGGTCCGATTCGCCGACCGGCCGTGGTCCAGGGTGCCGGAGCGGGCCCGCCGTCCACTGCGGCGACGGCTTCAACTCATCTCCCAGGACCCACTCGGCTCCTTCGACCCCCGGTACGGCGTCGGCCGGATCGTCGGGGAGGCCCTGGACCCGGCGGTCGACCGGGCCGACCGCCGGGACCGGGTCGTCGCCCTGCTCGACCGGGTCGGACTCGGCGCCGACCTGCTGGACCGGCATCCCCGGCAGCTCTCCGGCGGCCAGCGCCAGCGGGTGGCGATCGCCCGCGCCCTCGCGCCCCGGCCCGACCTGATCGTCTGCGACGAGCCGGTCTCCGCGCTGGACGTCTCGGTGCAGGCCCAGGTGCTCGACCTGCTGGCCGACATCCGGGCCGCCGACGGGACCGCGCTGCTGTTCATCTCGCACGACCTCGGGGTGGTGCACCACCTCAGCGACCGGGTGCTGGTGATGCACGACGGCGCCGTGGTCGAGCAGGGGCCGGTCGGCGACGTCTTCAGCTATCCGCGCCACCCGCACACCCGGGCGCTGCTCGACGCGCTGCCCACCCTCGTCACCGGCTGACCGGCGGAAGGAACCCGATGCCCCACCCACCTCTGCACCTCGCCGTCGCCCTGGACGGCGCCGGCTGGCATCCGGCCGCCTGGCGGGTCGCCGCCGTCGAACCCGGGACGCTCTTCTCCGCCGGCTACTGGGCCGGACTGGTCGCCGAGGCGGAACGCGGGCTGCTCGACTTCGTCACCATCGAGGACTCCCTCGACCTCCAGTCGACCCGGCCGGACGGCCCGGACGGGCGTACCGACCAGGTGCGGGGACGGCTCGACGCGGTGCTGCTGGCCGCCCGGATCGCGCCGCTGACCAGCCACATCGGGCTGATCCCGACCACCAGTACCACGCACACCGAGCCGTTCCACGTCTCGACCGGGATAGCCACCCTCGACCACGTCAGCTCCGGTCGGGCCGGCTGGCGGCCCCGGGTCTCCGCCCGGCGCTCCGAGGCGGCCCACTTCGGCCGCCGCGAGCTGCCCGAACTGCGCCCGGACCGGCTCGACGAGCCCGGGTACGTCCAGCTCGTCGGCGACCTCTTCGCCGAGGCGGCCGACGCGGTGGAGGTGGTGCGGCGGCTCTGGGACAGTTGGCAGGACGACGCGGTGATCCGGGACGTGTCGACGGGGCGCTTCGTCGACCGGGACCGGTTGCACTACGCCGACTTCCGGGGCCGCTGGTTCAGCGTCAAGGGACCGTCGATCGTGCCCCGGCCGCCGCAGGGGCAGCCGGTGGTCGCCGCGCTGGCCCACTCCTCGGTGCCGTACGCCTTCGCGGCCGGCAGCGCGGACGTCGTCTTCGTCACCCCGTCCGACGCGGCGCAGGCCGAGGCGATCGTGACCGAGGTACGGGCGGCGGAGGAGACCGTCGGGCGTACCGGTGCGCCGCTGCGGATCCTGGCCGACCTGACGGTGCTGCTCGACGAGGACGACTCGACGGCCCGACGGTTGCGGGACCGGTTGACCGGGCTGCACGGCGGCGAGTTCGACTCCGACGCGGCGAGCTTCACCGGTACTCCGGGCAGGCTCGCCGAGCAACTCGGGCAGTGGCGGCGGGTCGGCCTGGACGGCTTCCGGCTCCGGCCGGCAGTGCTGCCGCACGACCTCACCGCGATCACCCGGCAACTGGTGCCGGCGCTGCGGGACCGGGGGCTGTTCCGCGACGCGTACCCCGGTGGCACCCTGCGGGACCTGCTGGGCCTGCCCCGACCCGCCAACCGGTACGCCGCCGTGGCGTCCGCCTGACCGTGGAGGAAGCCATGCCCAAGCAGATCATCCTCGCCGCGCACTTTCCCGGGGTGAACAACCAGACGGTGTGGAGCGACCCGGAGTCCGGCAGTCAGATCGACTTCGCCTCCTTCGTGCACCTGGCCCGGACGGCGGAGCGGGGGAAGTTCGACTTCTTCTTCCTGGCCGAGGGGCTGCGGCTGCGGGAACAGCACGGGCAGATCTACGACCTGGACGTGGTCGGCCGGCCGGACAGCCTGACCGTGCTGGCCGCGCTGGCGGCGGTGACCAGCCGGCTCGGGCTGGCCGGGACGATGAACGCGACCTTTCGGGAGCCGTACGAGCTGGCCCGGCAGTTGGCCACCCTGGACCACCTCTCCGCCGGTCGGGCCGGCTGGAACGTGGTGACCTCGTCGGACGCCTTCACCGGGGAGAACTTCCGCCGGGGCGGCTTCCTGGACCATGGGCTGCGCTACGAGCGGGCCGCCGAGTTCGTCCGGGTGGCCCGCCGGCTCTGGGACTCGTGGCCGGCCGGCGCGGTGCTCGGCGACCAGCTCACCGGCCGGTTCGTCCGGGAGCCTGACCCGGGGGCGTTCGCGCACCACGGCGAGCAGTTCGACATCGCCGGGCACTTCACGGTGCCGCGCAGCCCGCAGGGGCATCCGGTGGTGATCCAGGCCGGCGACTCCCCGCAGGGGCGGGAGTTCGCCGCCGCCGAGGCGGACGCGATCTTCTCCCGGCACGGCACCCTGGAGGCCGGTCAGGCGTTCTACGCCGACGTGAAGTCCCGGCTGGTCCGGTACGGCCGCTCGCCCGACGATCTGAAGATCATCCCTGGCGTGACCTTCGTACTCGGCGACACCGACGCCGAGGCGCAGGAGCGGGCCCGGCACATCCGGCGCCAGCAGGTCAGTCCGCAGACCGCGATCCGGCTGCTGGAGCAGGTGTGGAACCGGGACCTCTCCGGGTACGACCCGGACGGGCCGCTGCCGGCCGAGGACCCCGACGTCTCGGACCGGTCCGTCATCGCCGGCCGCACCCGGATGCACGCCGACCCGGTGGACACCGCCCGGAAGTGGCGGGAACTGGCCGAGGCGAAGGGGCTCGGCATCCGGGAGCTGGTCATCGAGGTGACCGGCCGGCAGTCGTTCATCGGCAGCCCGGAGCGGGTGGCCGGGGAACTGGACCACTTCGTGCAGTCCGACGCGGCCGACGGCTTCATCCTGGTGCCGCACCTGACCCCGGGCGGGTTGGACGAGTTCGTCGACCGGGTGGTGCCGTTGCTCCAGGAGCGCGGGGTGTTCCGGACCGAGTACACGACGACGACCCTGCGCGGGCATCTCGGGCTCGGCCCGCCGCGCGCCGGTCGCGTCACCCCCGGCCACGTCGACGCCGCCGGGGCGGCGGCCGGTGCGGGCCGACCGGCGGTGCCGGCATGAAGTTCCTGCTGATCACCCTGATCACCCACCTGCCCGATCCGGTGACGGGGGAGCGGAAGTCGACCACCGACCGGCTCCGCGAGGTGGTCGAGGGCGCGGTGCGGGCCGAGGAGTTGGGCTTCGACGGGTACGGCGTCGGCGAGCGCCACGAGCGGCCGTTCATCTCCTCGTCGCCGCCCGTGGTACTCAGCCACATCGCCGCCCGGACGACCAGGATCCGGCTCTTCACCGCCGTCACCACGCTCAGCCTGCTCGACCCGGTGCGGGCGTACGAGGACTACGCCACCCTGGACCACCTTTCCGGCGGCCGGCTCGAACTGATCATCGGCAAGGGGAACGGTGCGGCGCAGGCGCAGTTGTTCCACGTCACGCCGGAGGACCAGTGGGACCGCAACCGGGAGAGCTACGAGCTGTTCCGACGGCTCTGGCGGGAGGAGAAGGTCACCTGGTCGGGACGGTTCCGCCCGTCGTTGACCGACGCCGAGACCTGGCCCCGGCCACTGCAACGGCCGATCCGGGTCTGGCACGGCAGCGCCACCAGCCGGGACTCGGTCGAGCTGGCGGCACGCTTCGGCGATCCGCTCTTCTCCGCGAACGTGACCAACCCGATCGAGCCGTACGCCGAACTGGTCCGGTACTACCGGGAGCGCTGGGAACACCACGGGCACGATCCGGCCGACGCGCTGGTCGGGGCGGGCAGTGCCGGCTTCTACGCGGCGCGGACCTCGCAGGAGGCGGTGGCGACGTACCGGCCGATCTTCGCGGCGCGGACGGCCGCCTTCCGCCGGCTGGGCGTCGAGCCGGTCTTCACCGATCTCGAGGACGCGATCGCCCGCAGTTCGATCCTGGTCGGCAGCCCGGACCAGATCGTCGAGAAGGTGCTCCGCTACCACCGGCGGTTCGGGCACGAGGTGATGCACCTGCCGGCGGACGGTGACGGGCTGACCGAGCGCCAGCACCGGCGGGCCCTCGAACTGTTCCAGACCGAGATCGCCCCGGTGCTGCGTCGGGAGATCCCCAGCCGTCCCCTGCACCAGCCGTCCGCCGCCACGGTGGCGGCCTGACCGATCCGGAGCACCCATGTCACCGACCCCGCTCTCCGTCCTCGACCTCTCCCCGGTACCGTCCGGCGGCACGGTCGGCGACGCCCTGCGCAACACCGTCGACCTGGCCCGCCGGGCCGAACAGTTCGGCTACCGGCGCTACTGGCTCGCCGAGCACCACTTCGCCGCCGGGGTGGCCAGCGCGGCGCCGGCCGTCCTGATCGGACAGGTGGCCGCCGCCACCAGTGCGCTCCGGGTCGGCTCGGGCGCGGTGCAGCTCGGCCACCAGACGGCGCTGGCGGTGGTCGAGCAGTTCGGCACGCTGGACGCGCTCTTTCCCGGCCGGATCGACCTCGGTCTCGGCCGGTCCGGCCAGCGTCGGGTCGAGGCGGTCCGGGAACTGGCGGCGGGCGGGCCGGAGCCGGCGCACCGGGCCGGGCCGCAGGTCGTCGACGGGCTGCTGATCCCGGCGCCGTTCTCCTTCGCCAAGCTGCTCACCTCGCCGAGGTTCGCGCTCTACTCCGCGCTGTTGCAGCAGCCCGGTGCCGAGTCGCCGGACTTCGCCGACCAGGTCGGCGACATCCTCGCGCTGCTGCGTGGGGAGTACCGCGACGAGTCCGGGCTGGACGCGCACGCGGTGCCGGGGGAGGGGGCCGACCTCCAGGTGTGGCTGCTCGGCAGCAGTGGCGGGCAGAGCGCGCAGCTCGCCGGGGCGCTCGGGTTGCCCTTCGCGGCGAACTACCACGTCAGCCCGGCGACGGTGCTGGAGGCGGTGCGGGCCTACCGGGCGGCGTTCCGGCCGTCGGCGGCGCTGGCCGAGCCGTACGTGGTGGTCTCCGCCGACGTGGTGGTGGCGGCGAAGAACGAGACGGCCCGGGAGTTGGCGGCGCCGTACGGGCTCTGGGTACGCGGTATCCGTACCGGGCAGGGCGCGATTCCGTTCCCCAGCCCGGAGCAGGCTGCCGGGTACGAGTGGAGTGCCGAGGAGCGGGAACTGGTGGCCGATCGGGTGGCGACCCAGTTCGTCGGCGCCCCGGCGACGGTGGCGGCGAAACTGCGCGTCCTGCGGGACGTCACCGGTGCCGACGAGCTGCTGGTCACCACCATCACGCACGAGCACGCGGCCCGGGTCGACTCGTACGCGCTGCTCGCCAAGGAGTGGTTCGGATGAGCCGGTCGGCGCGGCGCCGGCGGCGTCGTACGGCCGGAACGGTGCCGCCGAGATATTTCTTAAACCCCATAGGTCTGATGGGTTATTCCCGGATCGGGGAAAGATCTTGTGCTGCTGGATGTAAACACTCCGCTGACCTGCTGTCGAGTTCAAAATTCGTCGAGCGGGGCCGGCGTTTTCGGAGGTGTGGAACGGGTCGATCTGATCGGAAGAACGCCATGTTCTCACACTGTGGAAGGACGTTGACCTGCTCCGACGAGCCGCCGAGGATGGATCATATGCAGCGGCGATACGAACTCCACCTGGTCAGCCGCCTGCACATCGATCTGGTGCGCCACGCCAGCGCAGGCTGTCCCCGCTGACCTCGACCGCCCGGCCTCCCGCCGGCCGCGTCGTCGGGCCGACGCCCGCTGATCCGCCACACGTCATCCCGCCGCACACCGTCGTGCGGGCGACCTCACCCTGCTGACCCATCCCGCCGGTGCCGGCAACTCCACCCTCCACGGTGGACCGGCAGCGGGGGTGGGCGCTGCCCACCTGCCGCCGTCCGCGGTAGGTCCCGGACGGTTAGGAGAGACGTCATGACCATCACGGACGTGACCCCGATCGACACCCCGGCCGACACCCCGATCGACGCGACCCGGTTCCGGGCGCTGCTGCGCCGGCAGGCCGCCGCGGTGACCGTGGTGACCGCCGCCGGGCAGCCGCCGGTCGGCTTCACCGCGACCTCGTTCACCTCGGTCTCGCTTGACCCGCCGCTGGTCTCCTTCTGCCTGTCCCGGACGTCGTCGAGCTGGCCGACCGTGGCCCGTACCGGGCACGTCGCCGTACACCTGCTGGCGCAGGGGCAGCACGAGGTCGCCCGGACCTTCGCGACCAGCGGCATCGACCGGTTCGCCAGCCACCCCGGATGGCGCCCCGGCCCGTACGGGGTGCCGCTGCTGGACGGTCCGGTCGCCTGGCTCGTCTGCCGGGTCGTCGAACGGGTGGTCGCCGGTGACCACGCGATCGTGCTGGCCGAGCCGTTGACCGGTGAGCACACCGAGGACGGCGACGCGCCACTGCTCTACCACATGGGCCGGTACGCCTCCCTGGCTGCCTGACCCCACTGCCTTCCCCTGATCCGTTCCGCCGGCCCCGCCGGTCCTGTCGTGCAGGAGTCCGCCATGTCACCCTCACCCCCTTCCGCCCGTTCCCGATCGGGACCGCCGCTGCTCCGGCGGCGTACCCTCCTCGGCGCCGCCCTCAGTGTCGCGGCAGCCGGACTCGCCGGCTGTGCCGGCGACGACACCCCCACGGTCCGGCTGGCCTTCGACGCGCCACTTCCGGCGGAGGTGCCGGGCGGCACGGTGCTGCGGGTCGGCGACAAGGAACTCCAGAAGGCGATCGAGTTCTCCGGCGAGGCGGAGAAATTCACCTTCGAGGTCTCCTGGGCGAACATCAGCGGCGGCCCGCAGACCCTGGAGGCGTTCCGGGCCGACGCCCTGGACATCGGCTCGGTCGCCGACATCCCGCCGATCCACGCCGCCTGGACCGGACTGCCCACCCGGATCGTCGCGGCCAAGTTCCGGCAGGACCCGATCAACCACCCGATCTACCAGCTCGGCATCGCACCCGGTGCCGGCGTCGCCAGCCTGGCCGACCTGCGCGGCAAGCGGATCGCCTACAGCCCGGGACAGGCGCAGGGCGCGCTGGTGCTCCGGGTACTGCACCAGGCCGGCCTGACCAAGGGCGACGTCAAGCTGGTCGAACTGGCCAGCACCGGCGACGTGTACCCGACCGCGCTGGCCAGCCGCCAGGTCGACGTGGCGCCGATCGGCGGCATCAACATCAAGCGCTACCTGGCCAAGTACGGCCGGGACGGCGGCACCGCCATCTCGCACGGCCTGCGGGACGACCCCGGCCACCTGTACGCGCCGGAGCGGATTCTCCAGGACTCCGCGAAGGCGGCGGCGATCCGGGAGTACGTGCAGCGCTGGGCGCGGGCCTGGGTGTGGATCGAGCAGAACCCGGACGAGTGGATCGAGCGGTACTACGTCAAGGACCAGGGACTGTCCCGTGAGGACGGTCAGTGGCTGGTCGACAACGCCGGAGTGCCGGACATCCCGGCGGACTGGTCGGAAGTGATCACCCGACACCAGCAGACCATCGACCTGCTCGCCAAGGAGACCGGTAACAAGCCGCTGAACGCGGCCGACCTCTACGACCGGCGCTACGAGCCGCTCGGCGCCGCCGCGTTCGGGGAGGGACCGAAGTGACCACCCAGGTCGATCCGATCACCACCCGACTGACCCCGGCCGCCGCGCGCACCCCGGACCGCGAGCCGCCGAAGCCCGGCGTACGCCGTCCGGACGCCCGCCGCCGACGGCGCCTCGGGCCGGGCCGGCCGATCCCGTTCGGCGCGGCGGTCGGGCCGCTGCTGCTGCTCGCGGTCTGGTCGCTCGGCTCGCTCACCGGTCTGCTCGACGAGCGGACCCTGTCGGCGCCGTGGACCGTGCTGACCACCACCGGGGACCTGATCGCCAGCGGACGGCTCCAGGAGAGCCTGCTGATCTCCACCCAGCGGGCCGGGCTCGGCCTCGCCTTCGGCGTGCTGATCGGCACCGTGCTGGCCCTGGTCGCCGGGCTGAGCCGGTGGGGCGAGGCGATCATCGACGGCCCGGTGCAGATCAAGCGGGCGATTCCCGCGTTGGCGCTGCTCCCGCTGCTGATCCTCTGGCTCGGCATCGACGAGCGGATGAAGGTGGTCACCATCGTGCTCGGCGTCTTCGTACCGGTCTACATCCACACGCACAACGGCCTGCGCAGCATCGACTCGCGCTACGTCGAGCTGGCCGAGTCGCTGCGGCTGAGCCCCGCCCAGTTCGTCCGCCGGGTGGTGCTGCCCGGCGCGCTCCCCGGCTTCCTGCTCGGGCTGCGCTTCGCGGTCGTCTCCGCCTGGCTCGCCCTGGTGGTGGTCGAGCAGATCAACTCGACCAGCGGGATCGGCTACATGATGGAGCTGGCCCGCCAGTACGGCCAGACCGACATCATCATCGTCGGCCTGGTGCTCTACGGCATCCTCGGACTGCTCTCCGACGGCGCCGTCCGGCTCGTGCAGAGGAGGGCACTGTCATGGCGACGCACCCTGGCGGACTGACCGTCGACACCGTGGCCGAGGTCGACACCCGCCCGGTGGTCCGGGTGCGGGAGCTGACCCGGCGGTTCGGCGGGCGTACCGTGCTCGACGGGCTGGACCTGGAGATCCGGGAGAACGAGTTCGTCGCCCTGCTCGGCCGGAGCGGCTCGGGCAAGAGCACCCTGCTGCGGGCGCTGGCCGGACTCGACCCGGACGTGGCCGGGGAGGGCGAGATCGACGTACCGGCGAACTCGTCGGTGATCTTCCAGGACGCCCGGCTGCTGCCCTGGCAGCGGGTACTCGCCAACGTCGTACTCGGTTCGACCGGCGCGGCGGCGTTCCGGCGCGGCGCCGAACGGCTCGCCGAGGTCGGGCTGGCCGGACGGGAGCGGGCCTGGCCCAACCAGCTCTCCGGCGGCGAGCAGCAGCGGGTGGCGCTGGCCCGAGCGCTGGTGAGCGAGCCCCGGTTGCTGCTCGCCGACGAGCCGTTCGGCGCGCTGGACGCACTGACCCGGATCCGGATGCACGGCCTGCTCCGCGAGCTGTGCCAGCGGCACCGGCCGGCGGTACTGCTGGTCACCCACGACGTGGACGAGGCGATCGCGCTCGCCGACCGGGTGCTGGTACTCGACGAGGGCCGGATCACCGTCGACACCGCCATCACGCTGCCGACCCCGCGCGAGCACCGGCACCCGCGTTTCCTGGCGTACCGCGAACGGCTGCTCGCCGCACTCGGCGTCGACCAGCCACCGACGGCGGCCGGCGTCGGTCCGGCATCGGCGTCGCTCGGCGTCGGTCCGGCATCGGCGTCGCTCGGCGTCGGTCCGGCATCGGCGTCGCCCGACGGGCGTATCGCGACCGAGGAGGTTTCCCGATGAGCCGACGACCCGGCACCCTGCACCTGAACGCGTTCCTGATGGGGGTGGGGCACCACGAGGCGGCCTGGCGGCTGCCGGAGAGCGACGCGTTCGCGCACACCGACGTCGGGCACTTCCAGGAGTTGGCCCGGATCGCCGAGCGGGGCAGGCTCGACTCGCTGTTCCTGGCCGACAGCCCGGTGCTGTGGAACAACATCGGCCGCCGCCCGTCCGGCGCGCTGGAGCCGACCGTGCTGCTCACCGCGTTGGCCGGGGTGACCCAGCACATCGGACTGATCGCGACCGCGTCGACCACCTACAACGAGCCGTTCAACCTGGCCCGCCGGTTCGCCTCGGTGGACCACGTCAGCGGCGGCCGGGCCGGCTGGAACATCGTCACCACCGCCGGCGCGGACGCGGCCCGCAACTTCAACCTCGACGACCTGCCGGCACACCGCGACCGGTACGAGCGGGCCGCCGAGTTCATCGAGGTCTCGCGCAAGCTCTGGGACAGTTGGGCCGACGACGCGGCGCTCGGGGACAAGGCGGCCGGAGTCTGGGGCGACCAGAACCGGATCTTCCCGCCCCGGCACGCCGGCCGGCACTTCAAGGTGGCCGGCGCGCTGAACGTGCCCCGGCCACCGCAGGGCTATCCGCTGCTGGTGCAGGCCGGGTCCTCGGAGGACGGCAAGGAGCTGGCCGCCCGGTACGCCGAGGCGGTCTTCACCGCCCAGCAGACGCTGGCCGAGGCGCAGGCGTTCTACACCGACCTGAAGGCGCGTACGGCGGCGCTGGGGCGGGACCCGGACGGGATCAAGATCCTGCCCGGCATCGTGCCGGTGCTCGGCGCAACCGAGGCGGAGGCGCACGCCCTGGCGGACGAGTTGGACCGGCTGATCGTCCCGGAGTACGCCAAACGCCAGCTCGCCACCACGCTCGGCATCTCGCCCGACGACCTCGATCTCGACCGGGAACTGCCGGCCGAACTGCCCGACGAGGAGCAGATCGAGGGGGCGAAGAGCCGCCGTACCCTGATCGTCACGCTGGCCCGCCGGGAGCGGCTGACCGTACGGCAACTCATCGGGCGGCTCGGCGGCGGTCGCGGGCACCGCACCTTCGCCGGTACCCCCGAGCAGGTCGCCGACGCCATCGAGGACTGGTGGGACAACGGGGCCGCCGACGGCTTCAACGTGATGCCGCCGGTGCTCCCCTCCGGCCTGGTCGCCTTCGTCGACCACGTGGTGCCGATCCTGCAACGGCGCGGGCTGTTCCGCACCGAGTACACCGGCCGTACCCTGCGGGACAACTACGGCCTGGCCCGCCCCGCCAACCAGTTCACCGCCGATGCCGTCGAGCCGCCGTCGAGGTCCCGACGACTGCCCGCGGCGTCCGTCTCATAGGAGCGACATGGTCGACTACCGGCCCTTCGGCCGTACCGGAGTCCTGGTCAGCCCGCTGACCCTGGGCGCGATGAACTTCGGTGCCCGGGGCAACCCGGACCACGACGACAGCATCCGGATCATCCACCGGGCGCTGGACGAGGGCATCAACGTGATCGACACCGCCGACGTCTACTCGCAGGGCGAGTCGGAGGAGATCGTCGGCAGGGCGCTCGCCGACGGCCGCCGGGACGAGGTGTTCCTGGCCACCAAGTTCCACGGCCAGATCGGCGACAGCCCGCACCACCGGGGCAACTCGCGGCGGTGGATCGTCCGGGAGGTGGAGCAGAGCCTGCGTCGGCTGCGTACCGACTGGATCGACCTCTACCAGGTGCACCGGCCGGAGCCGGACACCGACTTCGACGAGACCCTCGGCGCGCTCAGCGACCTGGTGCACCAGGGCAAGGTGCGCTACATCGGCACCTCCACCTTCGAGCCGTCGGCGATCGTGGAGGGGCAGTGGATCGCGCAGCGGCGGGGGCGGGAGCGGGTGGTCAGCGAGCAGCCGCCGTACTCGATCCTGGCCCGTGGCGTGGAGCGTGAGGTGCTGCCGGTGGCCCAGCGGTACGGCCTGGCGGTGATCCCGTGGAGTCCGCTGGCCGGCGGCTGGCTGGCCGGCGGGTACCACCCGGGGCTGACCGAGCCGATCTCCCGGCGGGCGGAGCGCTTCCCGGGCCGGTTCGATCCCCGGCTGCCGGCGAACGTGCGCAAGCTGGCGGCGGTGGAGGCGCTCGGCGCGCTCGCCGCCGAGGCCGGGCTATCGCTGATCCACCTGGCCATCGCGTTCGTGCTGGAGCATCCGGCGGTCAGTTCGGCGATCATCGGCCCCCGGACGCTGGAGCATCTGGAGTCCCAGCTCGGTGCCGCGAAGGTGACGCTGTCCCGGGACGTCCTGGACCGGATCGACGAGATCGTGCCGCCCGGCACCACGCTGAACCCGGCCGACGCCGGATACCAGCCACCCTCGCTGGCCGACGCCTCGGCCCGCCGCCGCACGTCCGGCTGATCCCGGTCATCGTGCCTGGACCGGCCCGCCCGGCGCTGTCCGGCCGGGCCGGTCGGCCGGGGCGTGCCAGTCCGGCACCGCCGCGCCGGGCACCGTGAACGAACCGAAGTCGGTGGTCCGGCGGAAGGCCGGCAGGGTGTAGAGGTCCCGCGCGTACGCCCACAGGTGCGGGTAGGTGGCCAGGCCGGGGCAGATCGCCCGGCCGGCGTTGGGGCCGACGTCGAAGCGGACCAGGGTCACCCAGAGCCGGACGTCCGCCTCGGTCAGGCGCGGGCCGAGCAGGTAGCGCCGGTCCGCCAGTCGTTCGTCGAGCCGACCGAACGCGTCGAGCAGGGCGGCACGGGCGGCGGCCCCCGCCGCTCCCGGTCGGCCGGCAGCGTGCACGCCGTGGTTCACCGCCGGGCCGAGCCAGGCGTCGAGTTCCTCGATCTCGTCGCGGTGCTCCTCCGGGTACGTCTCCACGACCGGGACGGCGTGCCGGTGGAACCTGGTGGCGAGGTCGATGCCGATGGTCCGGAAGTCGTTGCTCACCACTGCGGCGGTGGCCCGGTCCCACAGCACCGGCACCGACACGTGGCCGTCGAAGCCCTCCTCGGTCGCCTCGTACGCCTCGCGGAGCAGGGTGAACCCGTTGACGGGATCCGGGCCGTGCGGTTCGCGGAAGGCCCAACCGCGCCCGTCCCGGACATTGTCCACGTAGGAGACGCTGACCACGTCGTCGAGGCCGGCCAGGGCCCGGGTGATGGTGACCCGCTGCGACCAGGGGCAGAACCAGCCGGCGTAGAGGTGGTAACGGCCGGGGCGGGGGGTGAAGCCGGCCCAGCTCTCCTCGGTGACGCGTCCGGTGAACCGGTAGCGCGGGCGGGGGTCGTCGGCCCGCGTGACGACGCGGTACTCGCCGTAGGTGGCGGTGTCGACCGGGCTGGCCAGCCGACTGAAGCGCGACAGTCTCGGCATCGGAGACCTCCGGTGGCTCGGCGTGGGGCCTCGATATATCCTATCGAGTTAATAGGATATGGTCCAGAGTGGCCGGTGCGGCGGCATAATGCGGGGGTGCGAGCTGACCTGGACGCGCTACGGAGCCGACATCCGGTGGCGGTCGCGGCGCCGCGCGGACTGAGACGGTCGACCGCCCGGAATGACCACGCCGCCCGAGCGCCGTCGGCGCGGCGAGCCGCCCGGCGTACGGTGCCGGCGACGGCCGGCCTGCTGACCTGCCTGCTGGTCGCGGCCGGCGGCCCGGTCGCGGCGGCCCCGCCGATCGGGTACGCGGCGGCGGCGCGCTGCGGTCCGTCGGTCACCGACCCCCTCGCCGCCGCACCCTGGCCGCTGACCCGGCTCCGCCCCGACCTCGCCTGGCCACTGAGCACCGGAGTGGGAGTCAGGGTTGCGGTCGTCGACTCCGGCGTCTCCGCCGACCACCCGACCCTGGACGGCAAGGTGCTCCCCGGCCGGGACCTGGTCCCGCCCGACGACGGTGGGGACGACGACGGCGACGGCCAGTGCGACGAGAACGGCCACGGCACCCTGATCGCCGGCATTATCGCCGGCCGGGAGGCGGTGAGCGCCGGATTCCGGTTCTACGGCGTCGCACCCGGCGCCCAGGTCGTGCCGGTACGGGTGCTGCGGGACCAGCGCCGGTCGACCGAGTCCGACCTCTCCGGGCGAATCGCCGAGGCGATCCGGTGGGCGGTGGACCAGGGCGACGCCGACGTCGTCAACCTGTCGCTGACCACGCCACCGACCCGACAGTTGCAGTCGGCCATCGAACACGCCCTCGACCGCCGGGTGGTGGTCGTCGCCGCCGCCGGCAACTCCGGAGAGTCGGGTGTGGAGGCGGGCCAACCCACCTATCCGGCGGCCTATCCGGGCGTGATCGCGGTCGCCGGGGTGAACGCCCAGGACGCGCACGTACAGAGTTCGACTGCCGGGAACTTCGTGGACGTCGCGGCACCGGGCGAGCGGATCGCCGGCCCGGCGGCAGCCGGTGGTGGCTACCTGTTCACCGCCGAGGGCGGTACCAGCTTCGCCACCGGGTACGTCTCCGGGCTCGCCGCGCTGATCCGGGCGTACGACCCGACACTGTCCCCGGACCAGGTGGCGGAACGGATCACCCAGACCGCCGACCACCCCGACGGACTGTGGAACGCGCAGGTCGGCCACGGCGTGGTCAACCCGGTACGGGCGGTCGGCGCACTGCGCCCGGCCGGTGCCGGAGAAGCCGGAGCGGCCGTCAGCGTGCCGCGTCCGGCCGACCGCCCGTCGCCGCTGCGCGGGGTCAGCGCCGCCTCGGGAGTGATCGCCGTGGTCGGAGTCGCGCTCGCACTGCTGCTCCTGGCGGCGGTACCGGTCGTCCGGCGGGGCCGCCGCCGAGGCTGGCGTACGGCCCGGAAGTGACGGGCGGGCCAGCCGGAGCACAGTCCACTTCCGACGGACCGGCTCCGGTCGTCGCGGTGGTGTGCGGGTGTGTCCACGGCCGCCCGTCGCGGTGATAATGTCCCGGCATCGTCGACACGGAGGTTGAGACGTGGCCAGTGGGTTCAGCCGGGTCACGGTGGTAGCGCCGCGCAGTCGCGTCGATCTGGCCCTCCCCTCGGACGTACCCCTGGCCGACCTGCTGCCGACGGTGCTCGGCTACGCGGGCGACCAGTTGGCCGACGATCCGGCGGCCCGTAACGGCTGGACGCTGTCCCGGCTCGGCGGTACGGCGCTGGACAGTTCGCGCAGCCCCGCCCAGCTCGAGGTACGCGACGGCGAGCTGCTCTACCTGCGGCCCCGGGGCGAGGAGGCCCCGCTGCCGGTCTTCGACGACGTGGTGGACGCCGTCGCCACGGCCGCCCGGGAACGCACCGGCCGGTGGAGCCCGGCGGCCACCCGGGCGCTCGGCCTCACCCTCGGAGTGGTGGCCCTGCTCGGTGGCGCGGTCGCGGTGCTGCTGGCCGGCCCACCACAACTGCCCGGCGGCCTGGTCGGGCTGAGCCTCTCCGCCGCGCTGCTGCTCGGCGCGGTGGTGCTGGCCCGCGCGGTCGGCGACGCCCAGAGCGCCACCGTGTTCGCCCTGGTGGCGCTCTGCTACGCGGCCGTGGGCGGCCTGCTGGTGCTGGCCGGCGACCGGACCGTCGATCAGCTCGCCCCGCCGCACGTACTGGTCGCCGCGACCACGGTGGTGCTGGTGGCGGCAGCCGCCGCGATCGGGGTCGGCGACGCCGGGCCGGTCTTCGTCTGCGGCGCCGCCTGCGCGGTGGCGCTGCTGGTCGCCGCGGCGATCCGGGTGCTCTTCGACGTGCGTACCCCGGCTGCGGCGGCGATCACCGTGACGCTGGTCTTCGCCATGCTTCCGCTGCTGCCGATGTTCGCCTACCGGCTCGGCCGGCTGCCCGACCCGTCGGTGCCGACCGAACCCGAACACCTCCGCAAGGACGAGCAGGCGGTCGACGGCCTCCAGACGTTCACCCGCTCCGACCGGGCCGACGCGTTCCTGGCCGGCATGCTGAGCGCGTTGGCGATCATCGGTGCGGCGGCGGCCGTCGCGGTCGCCACCGACGGTGTCCGGGGCCTGGCCCTCTGCGTCGTGCTGGGGCTGACGATGATGGCCCGGGCCCGCTGGTTCCTCAGCCGGACCCAGCGGCTGCCGCTGCTGGGTGCCGGCGCCGTGGCCCTCGCCGCCGCCGCGGTCGCCGCCTACGACGACCTCGGACTGGTGTGGCGACTGACGGCGCTGCTCGGCGTGCTGCTGCTGGTCGCCGCGATCAGCGTCGGCCTCGCGCTCGCTGGCGGACGCCGGCCGAGTTCGCCGGTCTGGGGACGCACCCTCGACATCGTCGAGGTGGTGCTGGTGCTGGCCATCTTCCCGCTGGCGGTCTGGGTCAGCGGCCTGCTCGGCTGGATCCGCGCCATCCGAGGCTGAACCCGCGACGCCACCGGGTGCTGCGCTCCGTTCCCCGGCTGCGGTCCCGGGGCTGTCGCTCGCGGCGGCGCCGCCCGGACCGTACCCGGGAGTCAGCCGAAGAGCTGGCGTTCGACGTGCGTCGGCGCCAGCCAGAAGTACCGGGCGGAGCCGCCGCCGAACGCGGCCACCATCTCGTTGTTCATCGAGGTCAGCGCCATCCAGCGCGCCCTGGGCAGGGCCAGCGTCGAACCGACCAGCGCCGCCTCCGGCTGGGTCAGCCGCTGCACCAGCACCACGTCGGCGGCGGCCAGCACGGGTACGCCGGCCGTCGTCAGCCGGGGCAGCACGGTGAGCTGGGTCTCCCAGGCCCGGGTCGGCGGTCGCCGCTCCGGCCCGTGCACGCCGACGTCACGCAGCCGCAGCAGCGGTCTCCTCGGGTCGGCCGGCTCGTCGCCGCCGGGATAGGCCGAGCGCCACACCCGGTCACCGGCGCCACCGGCGGCCTGGTCCAGCGCGAGCCAGTGCGCCATCGTGGCGATCGTGCCGGCCGCCGCCGGGTTGACCGCGTCCACGGCGTCGACCGCGACCCGCGCGCCGTGGCCGAGACAGCGGAACAGCAGCACCTGGGCGGTCCACCAGTCGCCGACGAACGCCACGGTCAGCGGTTCGGGGCGGAACAGGCGCAGCACCACCGGCTGGTTCGCCCCGGTCCGACCCAACAGCACGCCGATCGCGTCGACGTCGACGGCGAGCCGGTCGAGCAGGTCGCCGACGAGTCGCCGCTCCGGTGCGACGGTCTTCGGATCACCGGTCGGCATCGCTCGCTCCCGTTCGTGCGGGGCCCGGGCGGGCCGGTCGGCGGGCCGGGCTCACCGGGGGACCAGTCCCAGCGTCGCCCCGGTCGGCGCGGTCGCGTACACCCCGGTGGCGTGCTCGCCGTTGAGCCGGACCAGTCGGACCCCGGCAGCGGCGGCGGCAGCCCGCAACTCGCGTACGCACGCGTCGACCGACTCCGGCACGGTGGCGACCCGGACCAGGGTCCGGGCCCTGGCCCGGTCGTCCCGGGGGCGGGACTCGCCGCGCCGGCCGAACACCACCGCGACACTCACGTCGAGCGCGGACGGGACCTGCGTCAGCGCCCGCAACGGATCCACTGTGGTGTTCGCCGGCCAGGCCCGTACCGCGAAGCAGACCTGCACCCGGTGCTGGCCCCGCCAGTGCGACCACCGTTCGTGGCCCGGCCCGGCCGCCGAGCCCCCGTCGACGCCGCACGAGTACGCCAACGCCTGCCGCAGGCCGTCCCCGTCCAGCACGGTGTGTTCGACGTCCAGGTTGGCCAGCCCGGTGCCGACCCGGGTGATCGCGGCGGTCAACGCCCGGTGTACCCCGGCCAGCCCGCCCCCACGGTCCGCCGCCACCGTCGCCGCGTCCCGGGCCGAGAGCCGGGCGGCGATCCAGACGTCGTGGTGCACCGGCACCGACAGCCCCCGGCACAGTTCCAGGTACGACTGCGCGGCGGCGGTACGCGGGTCGACGGCGGCGATCGGCAGTGCCGAGTGCCGCAGCACGATCTGTACGGTGCTGGCCGGCAGCGCCGGGTCGGCGGCCAGTTCGGCGAGCCAGTCCAGCCGCAGCGGTGTGGGGGAGAGCCCGGACAACCCGTCCGGATGCTGCACGGCGATCGCCGCGAACCAGCCCAGCGCGTCCTGGCCCACCCCGATCGTGCCGGACCGGTCGGTGACGGTGCTGGTGCTCGGGCTCGGCGACAGCACCGCCAGCAGCGGGTCGTACCCCCCGGCCCGGCGCAGCGCGCGCAGCCCGGCCCGGCGGCGACGGGCCAGCCGCAGCCGGGCGCCCAGCGCCTCGTACCACCAGCGGCCACCGGACCGGCCGAACGTGCCGACCAGCAGCACGGCGGCGGCGGTGCCGGCCAGCGCACCCGGCAGCGGGGACA
The DNA here is from genome assembly GCF_016862915.1 of Plantactinospora endophytica. Classification (GTDB taxonomy): domain Bacteria; phylum Actinomycetota; class Actinomycetes; order Mycobacteriales; family Micromonosporaceae; genus Plantactinospora; species Plantactinospora endophytica. The sequence goes on from NZ_BONW01000016.1 coordinate 157,826, forward strand.
GTGCGTAGACGGCGGCGCCGGCCGCGAACAGTCCCAGCTCGACGGCGACGAGTTGGACCGTGCCGAACCGGCCGGTGGGTCGACCGACAGCCATCAACTCCGGCATGGTCCACACCCTACGTGCCGACGCTATGATGTCGCATCGGGCGAGGGCGGGGTGGGGGATGCGCAGCCGTCGGGAACAGGTCCAGGCATACCGGTTCCTCATCCGACGGATCGTCTCCGCGTTGCTGGCCGGCGAGCCCGAGACGAACGAGCTGCCGATGCGGCGGTTCGCCGTCGCGATGCTCGGCGGACTGCTGGCTGCGGTGCTGCTCTTCGCCGGCTTCGCCGTCTACGGGCTGCTCCGGCCCGGCGGCCGGCAGCCGGTGGAGAACGCGATCATCGTGGAGCGCGGCACCGGGGCGAAGTTCGTCTACACCCAGGGCCGACTGCATCCGGTACTGAACTGGACGTCCGCGCTGCTCATCATCGGGCAGCCGAATCCGGCCGTACGGAACATGTCGGAGAGTTCGCTGCGTGCGGTGCCGCGCGGGCTGCCGATCGGGATCCCCGACGCGCCCGATTCGCTGCCGTCGAGGTCGGCCCTGCTGGGCCTGCCGATGACGGTGTGCAGCGCGCCCCGGTCGCTGACCTCGGTCGCCCGGGCCACCCACGTGTTGCTGGGCTGGGCGCCGACCGGTGGCGCGCCGGTCGGCCGGCAGGGGCTGCTGGTGAGTGTGGACGGTGGCGACCGCTATCTGCTGTGGGACGAGCACCGGCTGCGGATCCGGGGCAACGGAGTACTCGCCGCGCTCGGTTGGGCGGGTATTCCACCGGTCGCGGTCGGCGAGGCGTTCCTCAACTCCGTACCACCCGGTCCGGACCTGGTGGCGCTGGCGCTGCCCGGCGCCGGCTCGACCGCCCGGCCGAGGATCGACGGCGAGCGGACCCGGATCGGGCAGTTGTTCCGGGCGGCGGGCAAGTCGTACGTGATGCTGCCGGACGGGCTGGCCCCGGTCGGCGCGGTCAGCGCCCGGCTGCTGGAGGCCGCCGGACGTGCGGTCAACGAGATCTCCGCCCAGCAGGCCGGCCGGTTGATCGTGGACACCCCGGCCGAGCCGCCCGGTTTCCCCGACGAGGTGCCGCAGGTACGCGGCGCGCAGACCCCGACCCCGATGGTGTGCGCGAGTTACCGCGACGACGGCGGCGCGGCGGAGCACCCGGTGACGATCGAAACCTTCGGCGCCGTACCCGGGCAGGTGCCGCCGGTCGAGGAGCAGGCGGCGGGGGCCGGCGCCGACGGCGTACGGCCGGCGGACCGGGTGGCCCTGCCCGGCGGGCACGCGGCCCTGGTCCGCGCCGCGAACCCGATCGGCGCGAACGCCGCCGGCAACGTCTATCTCGTCACCGACCAGGGGCTCAAGTTCCCGCTGTCCCGGCCCAACCTGGAGAAGGTGCAGACGTCGCTCGGCTACGGGGGCGTCCGGCCGGTGCAGGTGCCGGCGAGCATCCTGGCGCTGGTGCCGACGGGAGTGGCCCTCGATCCGGAGGCCGCACTGCGGCTCTCCCCGCTGCCGACGGTCGCCCCGGCCGGCCCCGACGCCGGTCTCGGCGGCCAGGTGCCGGGCCAGACCTCCGGGCCACGCTGACCCGGAGGTGGCCGAGGCGGGCCGGACCGGCTACGCCCCTGGTCGGCGTGGCGGCGTGGTGCGCAGGACCAGCCGGTCGCACTCGGCCACCTCGGGCGGGGTGAGTTCGGCGGCGGCCTGCTCGTACGCCGCACGGGCCCGCTGCTGGGTGGCCTGCAACACCCGGGTCACCACCTCGCCGAGCTTCACGTGGTGGTACTGCTGCAACGCCGCTCCGCGCAGCCGAACCTCGGTGACGACGCCGGCACCGGTCACCCGGACGCTGATCCGGCCGTCCCGGCTGTGCCCCTCGACCTGCGCCGCCGCCAGGCGCTGGAGCGGACCGTCCATGTCGTCCAGTGCGGCGAGCGCCCGGCGGGACAGCTCCTCGTAGCCGGCCTCGTCGTGCGGCGAGTACGCCAACGGTTCGAGGTCCTCGGGATCGTCGTGTCCGGTCACCGGTCGTCCCTTCCCAACACCCCGCCGGTCAACTCCGCTCCGCCGGGCGCCGATCCGGCGGTACGCCAGCCCTCCGCACCGGTCTGCTCTCCGAGCCGTGCCGGTACGGGCGGCAGCACCTCGGCGGCGATCGCGGCGATCGCGTCGCCGAGACGCTGCTGGGCGGCGGCCACCGCGGCCAGCACCGCCTCCTCCACCACGGCGGGGTCGTGCCGAGCGACAGTCTTCACGAAGGTCACCCGGACCACGGTGCCCTGGCCGTCGACCACAGCGGTGACCAGCCGGGCCGGATCACTGCCCTGGTAGGTGTCGGCCGACAGCCGCTGCCACTGCGCCTCGGTGCGGGCGATCGATGCCTCCAGCGCGGCCAGTGCGGCGGCGCCGGACGCGGCGTCGGCCGGGTCGGGATCGTCCGCGGGCATCGCCACCTCCGCAACGTTGGGACCTCGGCCCGACAGGCACTATATTTTACGGAGACCGACTCGATGTTCCTCCATGCCAGGCAGAAGCGACAAACTGGGGAGACGGCGTTGAGCATCCCGGACGATTCCACTTCCGCTGGCGCACCGCTGTTCCAGGCGCAACTGCCGGAGATGCGGGCGGCGGCCAACCAGATCGCGGGCCTGGCCTCCGACTACCGCAGCTCCTTCAAGCCGATTACTGGCGCGGTCGAGGGCACGGTGGCCAGCAATGCGGGTCTGCCGAGCTTCAGCATGCTGGCACAGTTCTTCGCCGTCGCCCTCTCGGCGGCGATCCAGAAGGTCGCCGACGAACTCGACACCCAGGCGGTGAACGTGCGCCAGGCGGCGCAACAGTTCGAGGAGGAGGACCTGGCCCAGCGGCAGCGGGTCGGCACCCTGCACTTCGACGACCGCCTGTTGCCGAGCCGAGGGGTGGCCTGATGGGCACGGTGAGCTTCATGGGCCTGAAGCTGTCGGATCCGGGGGTGGCCCAGGCCATTCTCCTGCCGGTCGTGCAGTCCTTCGTCAGCAGCATGACGAAGACGCAGAGCAACTTCGGCACCGCCGCCGCCCTGCCGAACCTCACCGGCGCGGCCGGAACCGCGCAGCAGGATCGCCGGAGCATCGCGTTGAACGCGCTCCAGCAGGTCATCGGTGGGGTCGTCGGGGCACAGCAGACCACCAGCACCGGCAGCGCCCAGTTGCAGGCCAGCAAGGCCCAACTCGACGCGATCGTCGCCAGCGCGGTCGCGGGCGGCTACCAGGTGCTGCCGACCGGGCAGGTGACGCCGAGCGCGTGGCAGCGGGCGTACTGCAAGGCGACCTGGTCGCACGGCGGTGCCGCCCGATGGGCGATGTACGAGATGCGGGCGGCGCAGTACACGGCGCAGATCGCCGCCACCACCGGGCAGGCGTCGACATTGGACGCCCAACTCACCACCGCGCTGGTGAAGCTGGCCACCGACTACCTAAGCAGCCTGTTCCAGAAGGACTCCGACGCGGGCACCACCTCGGTACCCGCGCTTCCGGACATGCCGCCGCTGTCCCCGTTGCCGGCGCCGACAATCCCGGCACCCGTCGGCAGTGACCTGGGCGGATCGACGCCGAGGCCGTTGCCGACCGGGGTCGGGGTGGATCTCGGCGCCGGTGCGGAGTTGACCGGCACGACGGCACTGGCCGGCGCGGGTGCCGGAGGTCCGCTCGGTGGCGCCGGTGCCCTCGGGGCCGGCCCGGGTGGACTGGGGCTCAGCGGGGCGTCGGCAGGTAGTCCCGCCGTCGCGCTGCCGGGCGGCGTGGCGGGTGTGGGTATGGCCGGGGCCGCTGCGGCCGGCGCAGCCGGTGCGGCGGGTGCCGGCCGGGCCGGCGTCGGCTCGTCCATGATGGGCGTCGGCGGATTCGGCGGTCACGGCGGCGGGGCGGGCGACTCGGGCGAGCACGAGGTCGCGGACTGGCTGGTCGAGGATGGCGAGCCGTTCAGGTCCGGCGACGCGCCGGACGGTGTGATCGGCTGAGGGGGACCACACCCGCCTGGTCACCGGCGACGCGGTCACCGAGATCACTCGGCTCAAGACAGCGGACGCCGCCTCACCGCTACCGCGTCGCTCTCACCTAGCGGTTGGACCGGGGAGAGATGCGTTGCTGGACCGGACGTGGTCCCGGTCCAGCCTGGGATCTCCAGAGAGTCGATCCGCGACAGTCCCACGCCGGGGCGAGGACGGCACCGAAGCCGTCACGCCGGGGCGGGTAGCCAGGGGACACCCTCCCGGCTACCCGAAGACGAGCCGGTGCGACCCGCGCACCGATCACCCACCCGTTGCTGTCAGCGCTTGCTCATCAGTGCCGCCGCCTTGCGGTCGACTTCCTTGAGCGACTCGCTCGCGTCGCTGACGACGGTGCCGGCCTTCAGGACCACCTGGTGGAACTCGTTCCACAGTTGCTCCATCTGCCGCTTCCAGACCTCGAACTCGGCCCGGGCGTCGCTGTCCCACGGGATCTTCGCGAGATCCGCGACGAAGTTCTTGGTGGTGACCTCGATGTTGATGCCGTGCTTCTTGAGCTTCATGGCCGCGGCCTCTGCCTCACCGTGGACCATCCGGATCTGGCTGCTCATGCTTCCTCCGTCTCGAACGGTGCCGAAGTCCAGATGGGCTTCCCCGACCGGGGACCACCCGCCGTTTCGACCGGGCCGGGCTAGCCGGTGCGGGTGATGTCGTACTTGATCGCGTTGACCGACTCGCCCATCGAGGCGTTCGCGTCGGCGAACGAGCGGTTGACCGTCGCCAGGTCGTCCCGCATTTCGGCCATCTTGTCCTGGAGCCGGCGCGCTCCGTCGACCATCTCGCTCGCCACGGCGTAGAACTTGCTGGCCGCCTCGCCCTCCCAGCCTCGGGTCCGGAGCTGGTTCACCGCGAGTTCGATGTTCCTGATCTGCATGTTGATGACCCCGTGCGCCTGATCCACGAGATTAGAGGCGCCCTTGGCGTTGCCCTCTTGGTGGTCGAAGACCTGTGCCACGCTACCCTCCGGAAACTGAGCAGAGGTGGGACGCCCACTCGTCGGCGTCTCTATCCGGCCAGGGTAGCCGATGCCCGCATCGAAAAGCACCGTCGACGATTACCGACCGACGAACCGACGGTTTCGATTCGCCCGGAACCGTCGGCCGACGGCAGTACGGCGTGGTTCACTGTGGATCGAGCCAGGCCGTCTGCACCAGGTTCACCCCGTCGCTGCGCCGGATCAGGGTGCCCCGGCCGGGTGGCTGGGCACTCGGCCGGAGGTGTCCGAGTACGGCGCCCTCGTCCGGGTTGCCGGACATCAGCAGCCCCGGGGTGTTCAGGTCGGTGAGGGTTTGCAGGACCGACTCGTACATCGCCCGGCCGACGCCGCCACACCGCCGGGCCAGGATCAGGTGCAGCCCGATGTCCCGGGCCGCCGGAAGCAGGTCGACCAGCGCGTCCAGCGGGTTTCCGCTGCTGGTGGCGACCATGTCGTAGTCGTCGACCAGGACGTAGATCTCCGGGCCCTGCCACCAGGAGCGGCTGCGGAGCTGCTCGGTGGTCACGTCCGGGCCGGGCAGCCGGGCGGTCATCGCCTGGGCGATCCCGCCCGCCATCCCCGCCGTGGTCTGCGCCGACGGCGTGTAGTCGAGCAGGTGCTCGCCCTCGACCACGCCGAGCAGGGTGCGCCGATAGTCGACGATCACCAGCTTCGCCTCGCCCGGCGAATGACGCTCCACGATGGTCCGTGCGATCAGCCGGAGCAGGTTCGTCTTGCCGCACTCGGCGTCGCCGAGCACGATCAGGTGCGGTTCGGTGTCGAACGCCAGGCGTACCGGGGCCAGGTAGGTCTCGTTTAGGCCGATCGGGATGCCCGGCTCGGCCGTCCCGGCAGCCTCGGACAACTGCGCGGCGGCCAGCATCCGGGGAAGCAGCCGTACCGCCGGGGCCGGCTCGTGCCGCCAGCCGGCCCGGACCCGCGCCACCAGGTCGGCGGCCCCGGCCGGCAGGTCGTCGGCACCGGCCTTGCCGTCGATCCGCGGCACCGCCGCCAGGAACTGGAGCTTGTCGCGGGTCACGCCACGGCCAGGGGTGTTCTCGGGTACGTTCGCCGCGGCCCGCCGGTCGATCTCGGAGTCGCTCGGGTCGCCCAGCCGCAGTTCGAGCCGGGTGCCGAACAGATCCCGCATGTTGTAGCGGACTTCGGACCAGCGGGTCGCGGTGATCACCACGTGGATGCCGAAGCCGAGGCAGCGGGCGGCGAGCTTGGTGATGGTCTCCTCCTGCTGCTCGAACTCCTCCCGCACCGTGCCCCAGCCGTCGACGACGAGGAAGACGTCCCCGAACGGGTCGTCGGTGATCTCGCCGCTGGCCCGCAGCGTCCGGTACGCGTCGATCGACTCGACGCCGAGTTCGGCGAAGCGCGCCTCCCGCTCGTCCAGCAGTACGCTCACCTCGGCGACGGTGCGCCGGATCGCCTCCAGGTTGCGGCGTACCGCGACTCCGGACAGGTGCGGCAGGCCCTCCAGCGAGCGCAGCGTGCCGCCGCCGAAGTCCAGACAGAAGAACTGCACCTCACGCGGGCTGTGGGTGAGCGCGAGCGCGCAGAGCATCGAGCGGAGCAGGGTGCTCTTGCCGGTACGCGGCCCGCCGACGATCACCACGTTTCCGCCGGCTCCGGCCAGGTCGACGAGGAACGGGTCGCGGCGCTGCTCGTACGGGCGGTCCTCGATGCCGACCGGCACGACCAGTCGCCCGACGCCGGGCCAGGTCGCGGTGACCAGGCCCCGGTGCTCGTCGACGACCGGCTCGCCGAGGAGTGCGTCGAGGCTCGGCGCCACGTCCAGCGGGGGCAGCCAGACCTGGTGCGCCGGTGGGCCGTGCCGCAGCCTGTCCACGATCACGTCGAGCATGGTGGTCTGCCGGCCGACGTCGGCGGCGTCCCCGGTCGACCCGGCCGGATCGTCGGGCACCGCCGGCAGCTCCGGCGGGATCGGTACGTGCCCGATGCCGAACGGCACGATCCGACGGCGTACCAGGGCCTGGGCCACCGGGCCGGAGAGCATGGCCGCGCGGTACGGGCCGGAGACGTACGCGGCCCGGAAGCGGAGCATGGTCAACGTGCCGGCCTTCAGGTAGCCGTGCCCGGGAGCGTTCGGCAGTTCGTACGCGTCCGGCACGCCGAGCACCACCCGGCTCTCCATCGCGGAGAAGGTCCGCAACCCGATCCGGTACGACAGGTGGGTGTCCAGCCCGCGCAGCCGTCCCTCCTCCAGCCGTTGACTGGCCAGCAGCAGGTGTACCCCGAGCGAGCGGCCGAGCCGGCCGATGGTGACGAACAGGTCGATGAAGTCGGGCTTGGCCGCCAGCAGTTCGCTGAACTCGTCGCAGATGATCAACAGGCTGGGCAGCGGTGCGAGCGGTTCACCCGCCCGGCGGGCCTTCTCGTACTCGTACCGGGAGACGTAGTTGCCGGCCGCCCGCAACAGCTCCTGCCGGCGGACCAGCTCGCCCGCGACGGCGTCCTCCATCCGGTCCACCATGGCCAGTTCGTCGGCCAGGTTGGTGATCACCGCACTGGTGTGCGGCAGCACGTCCAGCGAGGCGAAGGTGGCGCCGCCCTTGAAGTCGACCAGGACGAGGTTCAGCTCCTCGGAGGAGTGCGTGACGGCCAGCGAGACCACGATCGTGCGGAGCAGTTCGCTCTTGCCGGATCCGGTGGCGCCGATGATCAGCCCGTGCGGGCCCATGCCGTCCTGGGCGGCCTCCTTGAAGTCCAGCTCGACCACCGAGCCGTCGACGCCGATGCCGAGCGGGATGCGCAGCCGGTCCCGGTCCGGGCGGGGCCGCCAGCTCCGGGCCGGGTCGACCGCACCGGCGTCGCCGAAGCCGAGCAGCTCGGGCAGCTCGGTGACCCGTGCGGTGGCCTCCTCGGTCTCCACGTGCCGGGACAGCCGGTGCGGGGCGAGCTGGCGGGCCAGTCCGTTGGCCTGCTCGACACCGAGCCGGTCCGGTACGCCCAGCGGCATGCTCCGGTCGCCCCGGTCGGCCGAGAGCGTCTCCGGGGTGACGTCGAGGCAGAGCAGCCACCGGCCGGCGTCCCGGGGCACCATCCCGGACAGGTCCAACACGGTCGTGCCGAGTACGCCCGCGCCGTGTAGCTGCGAGGTCGCCGGCACCTCGCCGCCGTCGAGTACCACCAGCAGGTGTGCCGCCGTGGTCAGCGGTCGGGCGTCCGGCGAGTGTCGCGGCCGGACGGTGAACTCCTCCTGGAACGCCTCCTCCAGCGCGGCCGTCGACTCGAAGACCAGCCGGGTCGCCCCGGCGCCGTCGCTGATCCGGTCGTCCTGGGCGTGCGGCAGCCACTTGACCCAGTCCCAGTCCGGCTGCCGCTCCGGCGCCGTCACCACGGCGATCCGGACGTCGTCCGGCGAGTGGAACGTCGCGAGCTGGCCGAGCAGCGCCCGGGCGAGGCCGAGCACCGGATCCCGGTCGCCGCGCAGCACCAGCCGGCTGAACGAGCGGAGCTGGATGGCCAGCGGCAGGTCCGGTACCACGGACTGGGCCCGGACGAAACGGCGTAACGCGATCGCGGTCAACGGTTCCAGGTCCTCGATCGGCCTGGTGTCCGGCGGCTTGATCGTCACCGACAGCTTCTGGGTGCCGGACGCGACCCGTACCTCGGCGAAGTCGTCGTCGGTGCTCCGCCGCTCCCACATCCGTCGGGACGCGCCGATCGACCAGAGCGCGTTCGGGGCGGGATGCCGCCACAGCAGGGCGGTGCGCTGCTGTGCCGCCGCGTTGTGGGCCTTTCGCCGGGCCTGCGTCAGATAACGCAGGTAGTCGCGGCGCTGTGCGTCCACCTCGGCCCGGCTGTTGCCGTGTCCGCCGCCCATCGAGGTTGCCGCCATGCCCAGCATGGAGAGTCCGAACAGGCCACCGACCACGTAGGTGAGCGGGCCGCCGCCCCGACCGGAGTAGAGCACGGCCATCGCGGCGACGCCGGCCACCATCGGCACCAGCATCAGCACCTGGGCGAGGCTGCGGGGCAGCGGTTCCGACAGTTCGGGCGGCGACTCCAGCGGGAGTTCCCCCCGGGGCAGCGGTGGTGACGGCTGGCGGGGTGGCCGGCGGAACAGGACGGTGCCCGCGGCACCTTCGCGGGCGCCGGGAAGGCGAGACTGGGCCTCGGTGACCTCCACGAACCGGGATACTATACGGAGAGCTTCCCGATACTCTCCGCTTCGTTGGCTAGACTTGCCGTCACCCCCGTCTCGGCGCTTGGAAGGGCTGCGATGGCCGCCGATGAGTTCGCCGTCAATCTCCTGTCGCTGCAAGACTTCCAACACCGGCTTCAGCCCCGGATCGAGTCGGCGTACGCCGCGCTCACCGCGTTGACCACCGCGCCCGGCAACGAACGGCCCGCGCTGGGCGGGTTCCACGACGCGCAGCGCACCGCCGACCGGCACCAGGAACTGCACGACGAGTACGTCGCCCGGCTGCGCCGCCTGGTCACCGCGTTGACGGTGGCGCAGGCCGCCACCGCCCAGGTCATCGAGATCTACCGGACCGTCGACGAGATCAGCGGCAGGAACGCCGGACAGATCGCAGGCGCCCTCGGCGCGGTGAGTGAGGCTCTGCATGGTGGCCGACGCGATGGTTGACGAGTACCACGAGCGCTACCGGCAGCAGACCCACGAGGAGCTCTACCGACTGCTGATGGAGGGGAAGCCGGCGCAGGTCGACGGCATCGCCGACACCTGGCACGCCGTCGAGGGGCGGCTCGGGGCGATCGCGACGGGGCTGCACGAGGACCTCTCCCGGATACTTCCGGAGTGGACCGGGCCGGGCAGCCGGGATTTCCAGTACCGGTTGGGTCTGATCATCAGTTACGCCGGGAAGCTGGCCGAGGAGGCAGCGGCGCTGCGTACCGGGCTGACCGTGATGTCGGGCTCGCTTGCCGAGGCGCAGCGCCAGGTGGAGGCGGACCGCCCCGAGCTGGCGCAGGCGGGGTACGACGACTTCTCCCCGGTACTCGGCCACACGCTGTCCGAAGAGGAGCGTGCCAAGGCGCGCGAGCGGGTCTCCGCCCAGGTGGCCCGGCTCGCCGCCGAGTACGCGGTCACCGACCACCGGAGCTGGCCGGCGACGATCCCGGTCGAGCCCGGCGACCTGCCGGTGGTCGGCGGACTGGTCGGCAACCTGGACCTGCCGGCGGGGGTCACGGTCACCGATCCGTCGCCGATCGCCACGGAGGTGCCGGCCGCCGGCACCGCGCTCGCCGGTGCGGGTTCCTTCGGCGACGCGCCGCCGGGGGTCGGCCCGCTGGCCGCCGCTCCGTTGTCGTCGCCGTCGACCCAGCCGACCGGTTCGCTGAGCGGAGCCGGGCCGGTGCTGGCCGGCGGCGGCAGCCACCTGATCAGTCGCGCGGGCAGTGTCGAGGGCCGCCCCGGTGCCGGCGTCGCGGCTTCGGGGGCGGCTGCCGGCGCGGGCGCGATGCCGATGATGGGTGGGGCGGGCGCCGTCGGCGCCGGGGCTCCCGGCGGCGGCTATCCGATGACCGATCCCCGGCTCGCCAGCGACGGCACGGCATGGTCCGACGACGGCACGCTGGAGTGGAGCGACGAGGCGGACGCGCCGCCGTCGATCCTCGGTCACGACGGCTAGCCGGTGGTCCGACGGCCCGGCCCGGTGGGGTCAGGGCCGTCGGGTCTCGGGCGCCGACGATACCTCCACGTCCCCGCAACCTGTCACGTCGGGTAAGGGGACGGTTGCTGTCCGCCCGGCCGATCGGAGCGGATCGCCCGGATCCGGGCTCCGGCGCAGGTCGCGGCGGTGAGATCCGTCATCCCGGTTAGGTGCGGCGAAACACGAACCGTAAGGTTAGCCGAACCTAATTCGAGGGGTACGGAGAAACGACGTGACGACGGTAGCGGCCGGGGTGACCAGCCCCGGCACCCGACCGGGTCGCCGGGGCGGCCGGCGCGTCGCGGTCACCGGCGCGGTGGCCGTACTGCTGGTGCTGACGGTGCTGGCCAGCCTCGCACTCGGCAGCAAGCCGCTCGCGCCCGCCCAGGTGTGGTACGCGCTGGTCGCGCCGGACGGCGGCGAGGCGAGCACCATCGTCCGGGAACTGCGGGTGCCGCGTACCCTGCTCGGGCTCGTCGTCGGCCCGGCACTCGCACTGGCCGGGGTACTCCTCCAGGCGCTGACCCGCAACCCGCTGGCCGAGCCGCGCATCCTCGGGATCAGTGCCGGTGCCTCCCTCGGCGTGGTACTCGCGATCGCGGTGTTCGGGGTCGGCACGCTGGCCGGGTACGTCTGGTTCGGTGTCGTCGGCGCCCTCCTCGCCGGCCTGCTCGTCTTCGGCATCGCCAACCGGGCCCGCGAGGGTGCCAGTCCGGTGACGCTGGCGCTGGTCGGCGTGGCCCTGGACGCCAGCCTCGGCGCGATGGTCATCGCCCTGCTCACCACCGACGCCCGCACCTTCGAGGAGTACCGGTTCTGGGTGGTCGGCGGTCTGACCGGCCGGGACACCGCCGTCGCCGGCCAGGTCGCGCCGTTCGTGATCGCCGGCATCCTGCTGGCCGCCTTCGCCGCCCGTGGCCTGGACGCGCTCGCCCTCGGCGACGACGTCGCCCAGGGGTTGGGCCACCGGATCGGGCTGGTCCGGCTCTCCGGGGGCGCGGGTGCCGTGCTGCTCGTCGGGGCGGCCGTCGCGGCGGCCGGGCCGATCGCGTTCGTCGGGCTCGCCGTGCCGCACCTGGCCCGGGCCCTGGTCGGCACCGACCACCGCTGGACGCTCGGGCTGGCGGCGCTGCTCGGGCCGGTACTGCTGCTCGCCGCCGACATCATCGGCCGGCTGGTCGCGCCGCCCGGAGAGGTGCCGGCCGGCATCGTCACCGCGCTGCTCGGCGCACCGCTGCTGGTCCTGCTGATCCGGCGCGCCCGGGTGGTGACCGCATGACCGGGCGGCGAGCGGCCGTGACCGGGCGACGTGCGGCCGTGGTGGCCGGGCGAGGCGTCGCCGTGGCCGGGCTATCTGCGGCGCTGACCGGGCGACGCGGGCGAGGTGCGCCCGTCGGCGGGGGTACGGAGGAGGTGCGATGACCTCGGTGCCGATGGGCCGTACCCTGGTCCGGCTCGGCCCCACCCGGCTGGTCGTCCGGCACCGGCCGGTGATGGTCGGCGCGGTACTCGTCGTCCTGCTCGCCGCCGCCGTGGTGCTGGCCCTCTGCGTCGGCACCCCGTACGTCGCACCGCAGGACGTGCTCCGGTCGCTCACCGGCGCCGGCACCCGGTACGACCTGGTCGTGCTCGACCTGCGGCTGCCCCGGGTCGTGCTGGCGGTGGCGGTCGGGGCGGTCTTCGGCATCGCCGGCACACTGATCCAGAGCGTCGCCCGCAACCCGCTGGCCAGTCCCGACGTGGTCGGCGTGAGCCAGGGGGCGGGACTGGCCGCCACGGTGGCGCTGACCAGCGGGGCGAGTGCCGCGCTGATCGCCCCGGCCGCGCTCGCCGGCGGCCTGCTCGCGGCGGTCGCGGTGCTGCTGCTCGGCCTGCGACACGGACTGGCCGCGCAGCGGTTCGTGCTGGCCGGTGTCGCCGTCGCGGTGGCGCTGCGGGCGCTGACCGAGGTGGTGATGCTCTCCGCCGACCCGATCGAGGGGGTCCGGGCACAGATCTGGCTGGTCGGCACGCTGGCCGGCAAGGGCTGGCAGGAGGCGGCGTACCTCGGCGCGACCCTGCTGGTGCTGCTGCCGGTGCTGCTCTGGGCCGGCTGGGCGCTGAACGGCAGCGCGCTCGACGACGACACCGCCCGGGGGATCGGGCTGCGTCCGGTGGCCCGCCGGATCGGCCTGGCCACCACCGGGGTACTGGCCGCCGCGATGGTGACCGCGCAGGTCGGGGCGGTGGACTTCGTGGCGCTCGCCGCCCCGCAACTGGCCCGTCGGCTGGTCCGGGCGGAACGCCCGCCGCTGTTCTGCGCCGCCCTGGTCGGTGCGCTGCTGGTGGTCCTGGCCGACCTGGCCGGGCGCCGGCTGTTCGCCCCCACCCAGCTACCGGCCGGGGTACTCACCGCCGCGCTCGGCGGGCCGTACCTGATCTACCTGCTGCTCCGTGGCCGACGGAAGGTCTCCTAGATGCTCTCCACGCGCGATCTCGCGGTCGGGTACGAGGACCGCACGGTCATCGACGGGCTCGACCTGGAGTTGCCGGCCGACGCGTTCACCGTCATCGTCGGGCCGAACGCCTGCGGCAAGTCGACCCTGCTCCGGACCATGGCCCGGCTGCTCACCCCGCGCCGGGGCACCGTACTCCTCGACGGGGCGGCGATCCGGGACCTGCCGACCCGCGCGGTCGCCCGCCGGCTCGGCGTACTGCCGCAGAGCCCGCTGGTGCCCGAAGGAGTGACCGTCGTCGACCTGGTCGGCCGGGGGCGGCAGCCGTACCAGCGGTGGTGGCGGCAGTGGTCGCCGGAGGACGAGGTCGCGGTCCGCGAGGCGATGACGCTGGCCGACGTCGAGACGCTGGCCGAGCGGCCCGTCGACACCCTCTCCGGCGGGCAGCGGCAGCGGGTCTGGATCGCCATGACGCTGGCCCAGGACACCGAGGCGCTGCTGCTCGACGAGCCGACCACCTTCCTCGACCTGGCCCACCAGGTGGAGGTGCTCGACCTGCTGCACCGGCTGCGTGCCGAGCGCGGCCGGACCGTCGTCGCCGTCCTGCACGACCTGAACCAGGCCGCCCGGTACGCCGACCACCTGATCGCGATGCGGGACGGCGCGGTGGTCGCCGCCGGGCCGCCCCGCGAGATCCTCACCGCGGACCTGGTCCGCGACGTGTTCGGGCTCGACTGCGTCGTCGTGCCCTGTCCGGTGACCGGGGCGCCGCTGGTGGTCCCGGCATTCGGCACGCTGTCCCTGAAGAAAGGTTCGTCATGCGCCGCACAGTCATAACCCTTCTCGCCGTCACCGCGCTCGGCGCCGGCCTGGCCGGCTGCACCAGCAGTGATCCGGTGGCCGGGGAGGGCGCCGGGGAGCAGACCCGGACGATCACCCACGCGATGGGTACCACCGAGGTCCCGGCGCAGCCGAAGCGGGTGGTGGTGCTCGACTCCGACAAGATCGACAGCGCGCTGTCGCTCGGCGTCGTACCCGTCGGGGCCGCGCAGGCCGGCGAGGTCGCCGGCTGGCCGTCGTACTTCGGTGCGGACAGGGTCGCCGGGATCAAGCAGGTCGGCCTGCTCACCGAGCCCGACCTGGAGGCGATCACCGCGCTCCAGCCGGACCTGATCCTGGGCAGCAAGTTCCGCCAGGAGAAGTTCTACGACGAGCTGTCCGCTATCGCCCCCACCGTCTTCACCGAGCGGGTCGGCATCACCTGGAAGGAGAACTTCCTCCTCGACGGCCAGGCGCTCGGCAAGGAGCAGGAGGCCAAGGACCTGCTGGCCGGGTACGAGAAGCGGGCCAAGGACCTCGGCACCAGGCTCGGCGACGCCGCCGCCCGGAAGATCTCGATCGTCCGCTTCCGGCCCACCGAGATCCGGGTGTACGGCCCGGATTCCTTCTCCGGTCTCGTCCTCGGTGACGTCGGGCTGGGCCGGCCGGAGCGCCAGTTGCTGGCGAACAAGGAGGACAAGCGGTTCGACAAGGTGAGCCCGGAGCGGATCTCCGAGGTCGACGGGGACATCATCTTCGTCACCGCGTTCGGCGAGAAGGCCGCCGCCGAGCAGGCCAAGGTGACCGGCGGCAACCTGTGGAAGAACCTCTCGGCGGTCAAGGCCGGCAAGGCGTACGTGGTCGCCGACGAGACCTGGATGACCGGGATCGGCGTCACCGCCGCCGGCAAGATCCTCGACGACCTGGAGAAGTTCGTCCCGACCGCCTGACGGCACCGGCTCCGCCGCCCGGGCGGGCTCGCGACCGGCGAGCCGCCCGGGCGGCGCCTTCGGCGGGGGCCGGTGCGGTCAGCAGTTCCGCGATCGAAGCAGTCGGAGCCTTCCGTTCGGCTTCACCGGCCCGCGCCCGTACGTCGTCCTCGTGCGACCCGGGCGCGACAGGTCAGCGCTTGCGGGCGATGCCGCCGGCCATCAGGCGCTCGGCCACGGTCAGCTCGTGGCCGAGCGGAGTCTCCGGCCGCCATTCCGGCAGGGACACCAGGCCCGGCTCGACCATTTCGAGGTCTCCGAAGAACCCCTGAAGTTCGTCCAGGGTACGGAACCGGCCGGTGCCCAGCACGCTCAGGTAGGTCTCCTCGAGCGCGGCGGCCTCGGGGAAGGACGCGCAGAAGCTGGTCATGAACAGATGACTGCCGGAGGGCACCGCGTCCATGTACGCCTTGGCGACGCCCTGCGGGTCCTCGCTGTCGTGCAGGTGGTGCAGGATGCCGACGAGCAGTACCCCGACCGGCTGGGAGAAGTCGATGAAGCTCCGCACCTCGGGGTTGGCGAGCACGGCCTCCGGGTCCCGCAGGTCGGCGGTGACCACGGTGGTGTTCTCGTTCTCGACCAGCAGCGCCCGGCCGTGTGCCAGCACGATCGGGTCGTTGTCGACGTAGACGACCCGGGCCTCGGGCGCCGACCGCTGCGCCACCTGGTGGGTGTTCTCCCGGGTCGGCAGTCCGGAGCCCAGATCCATGAACTGGCGGATGCCCGCCTCTTCGACCAGGTAGCGGACACCTCGGCTGAGGATCTGCCGGTTGTAGGCCGCCACCTCGGGAAGCTGCGGCACGATCTTGAGCATCTCGCCGACGACGGCGCGGTCGATCGCGAAGTTGTCCTTACCGCCGAGGACGACGTCGTAGGCGCGCGCGATGCTCGGTTTCGAGGTGTCGATACCGACGGGAGTCGGTCGGTCCTGCTCCGTCATTGATCCTTCTTCCGGAGGGTCTCACCCGTGTCCCGGTGGATCCTATAGGACATCTCGGGCCGGCACGGACGGGCGTCCGGCCATCATGGACGGTGGACGGGCTGCGGGGCGCCGGGGCTGGGAGATCACCGACGGGTCGCCTCCGCCGGCCGGTCCCAACGCCTGGCCAGCCGCCGAAGCCTCGGAACTCGAAGCCGGGTGATGTGGGGCCGGCACGCCCGCCGACGGACCGCTCCGGACCGACGCGGCGCGGCTGGCGGGCCGGGGCGCTCTGTCCGCCGGGACGGGCGTCGGCTCGGCGGGGGCGGTGTGCTCTGTCCGCCGAGGTGTCGGCCTGAACTCGCCAGGGCGGGGCGCAGCCGTGGAAGGAGTTCCGAAGTTTTCCGGTCGGCGGATGTCACATCCGGCGGGCCGGCGGTGCTTGAAAGATGTGGAGGAAGATGTGGAACTCGTCGGGCACGGTGTGACGGCACTGGCCGCCGTCGCCAGCGCGCTGCCGTCCCGGGGCGGCAGCAGGGCGGCCGGGCGAGCCGGACGGAAGGATGCCGTGGCAGTGTCGACTCCTGCGGGACGGAACGCCATCCGACCTGATCTCGAACGGGTCTTCCGGGCCGCCTATCCACGGGTGGTCGGGGTCGCCGCCCGGGTACTCGGCTCCCGGGACCAGGCCGACGACGTGGCGCAGGAGGTGTTCCTGGCGTTCGGCCGCTCCTCGGTGCCGGCGGCGGAGGCGGTCGGGTGGCTCTGTGTCGCCGCTGCGCACACCGCGCTCAACCATCTCCGTACCGGCCGGCGTCGCGCCTCCCGGGAGGAGGCGGTAAGTGGCGCTGCCCCTGTCAGTCCTGACGTCGCCGACCTGGTGGTGACCCTCGACGAACGGCGCCGGGTGCGGGCGGCACTGGCCCGGTTACCCCGCCGGCAGGCCGTAGCCCTGGTACTGCGGCACAGCGGCCTGAGCTACGCCGAGGTGGCCGCCGCTCTCGATCTGTCCCCCGGCAGCGTGGGCACCGTGGTGCGCCGCGCCGAGTCCGCCCTACGCAAGGAGTTGAACCGGCATGCGTCATCCGACTGACGGCACGCTGCGCCGGCTGGTGGACGAGCCAGCCGGCGTCGCCGACGCCGACCGCGAGCACGTCACGGGCTGCCCGCAGTGCCTGTCCGGGCTCGCCACCGCCCGCCGGGACGCGGCGGTCACCAGCGCGGTACTCGACGTCGAGGTCACCGCCGACGTCGAGGCCGGCTGGCAGCGCCTGTCCCACGCCGTCGCCACGGCCGAGCCCCGGCGAACGGCGATCACCGCCCGCGTCCCGCGCTGGGGTACGGCACTGCGCCGCCCGGTGATCGCCGGTGTCGCCGTCGTCGCGCTGCTGACCGGGGCCACCGCCGCCGCTGCCGCGAACTGGCTGCCGATTTTCCGTACCGAGCGGATCGCCCCGATCACCGTCACCCATGCCGACCTGCTGAGCCTGCCCGACCTCTCCGCCTACGGCGAGGCCAAGGTGACCGAGGTCGCCGACGTCCGCGCCGTCGCCGACGCCGCTGCGGCGCAGAAGGTCACCGGTCTCACCGCCCCGAGGGTGGCCAAGCTGCCCCGTGGCGTGACCGGGCAGCCGACGTACCACGTCGGCAACCGGGTGAGCGCCACGTTCACCTTCTCGACGGCGACGGCGGCGCAAACTGCGGCGTCCGCCGGCAAGCCGCTGCCGCCGCCCCCGCCGGGCCTCGACGGCAGCCCGTTCCGGATGACCGCCGGTCCGGGCCTCGCCGCGGTCTGGTCGCAGTCGCAGGGCAGGCCCGCCATGATCGTCGGCCGGGTGGTCGCGCCGACCGTCTACTCCTCGGGCATCCCGTTCGAGACGGCCCGCGACTACCTGCTCTCGCTGCCCGGCCTGCCGGCGGACGTGGCGTCGCAACTGCGCGGCTTCACCGACACCGGTACGACGCTGCCCCTGATCGTGAAGACCGGTCGGGAGACCAGCTTCTCCGCCGAGGTCGACGGCGCACCGGCCACCGTACTGCACACCCGGGACGGCGCCCTCGCGGCCGTGTTCTGGGTCAAGGACGGCATCGTCAACGCGGTGGCCGGCTCGCTGAGCACTGACGAGGTGCTGTCGGTGGCCCGGGGGCTGCGGTGGGACCGATGATGACCGGCCCCACCGCCCGGCCGGGCGGCACCCCTTCCCCCGACGTCTCCTCCCGGGGCCGCTCTTCCGCCGACGTCTCCTCCTCCGACGTCCCGTCCCGTGCCGTCTCCTCCTCCGACGTCCCGTCCCGTGACATCCCCTCCTCCGACGTCCCGTCGCGTGACACCCCCTCCTCCGACGTCCCGTCGCGTGACACCCCTGCGGCTGAGGTCTCGGCTCTCGACTCCGCGCAGCGGCTCGTCGCCGACCTGTCCCCGTCACCGGCGGTCTGGTGCTCGGGTCTGCGCAAGCGGTACCGGCGACGGACGGCGGTCGACGACGTGTCGCTCACCGTCGGTCGGGGCGAGGTGGTGGGCCTGCTCGGGCCCAACGGAGCCGGCAAGACCTCCGTGATCAAGATGCTGCTCGGCCTCGTCCGGCCGGACGCCGGCGAAGTGCTGCTGCTCGGGCGACCGGGGCGGGACCCGTCCTCCCGGGCCCGCGTCGGCTACCTGCCGGAACTCTTCCGTTACCAGCCATGGCTGTCCGCCGCCGAGGTGCTGGCGCTGCACGTCCGGCTCACCGGTCTCACCGTGCCGGCCGAGGAGCGGCAGGAATGCCTGGCCACGGTCGGCCTCGCCGACCGCGCCACCGACCGGGTCGGCGGCTTCTCCAAGGGCATGCAGCAGCGCCTCGGGCTGGCCGTCGCGCTCGTGGCCCGCCCCGAACTCGTCATCCTCGACGAGCCGACGAGCGCCCTCGACCCGGTCGGTCGGGCCGACGTGCGGGACCTGGTGCTCGCCCTCAAGGCCCGTGGGGTCGCGGTCCTGCTCAACTCGCACCTCATCGGCGAGGTCGAGCGGGTCTGCGACCGGGTCGTCATCCTCGACAAGGGCCGGGTCGTCGCCTCCGGCACCCTTGCCGAGCTGCTCGGTCAGCGCGAACTGCGGCTCCGCCTGGACGGGGTGGACGCGCAGGCGGAAGCCCGGCTGGCCGCCGCCGGCCCGCTCACCCGTACCGGGGACACGTTCACCGTCACGCTCCCCGGTGAGCAGGACGGCGGCATCGTACCCGAGCTGGTGGCGGACCTGGTCCGGCTCGGGGTACGCGTACACGCCGTCGAGCCGGGGCGGATCAGCCTCGAGGAGCGGCTGCTCGACATCCTCCGTACCGGTCCCACCGAGGAGCACCGATGACCGCCCGTACCGTGTTCACCGTCGCCGCGCTCACCATCCGGGAGGCCGCACGTCGCCGGGTACTGCTGGCGCTCGTCGCCCTGACGGTCGTGCTGCTCGGGCTCAGCGCCTTCGGTTTCTCCCGGATCGACGCCGAGTTCGGCGGGCTCACCAGCGGCGAGGCCCGGTTGGTCGCCGCCCTGGTCCTCAACCTGGTGATGTTCGGCCTGAGCCTGACCGCCGCGCTCGGCACGGCGTTCCTCGCCGGCCCCACCCTGGCCGGCGAGACCGAGACCGGGATCGCGCTGGCGGTGCTGGCCCGTCCGGTCCGCCGCGCGGCGGTACTGGTGGGCAAGTGGCTGGGCCTGGTGACCTTCGGCTGCGGCTTCGTGGCCGTGGCCGGACTCACCCAGCTCCTGATCGTCGTGGTCACCACGGGCTACTGGCCACCACGGCCGGTGACCGGTCTGGGGCTGCTGGCCGCGCAGACCGCCGTCCTGCTCACCCTCGGCCTGCTGCTCTCCACCGCCGTCTCGCCGATGGCGTCGGGCATCGTGGCGGTCGGTCTCTTCGGCGCCACCTGGATCAGCGGGGTGGTCGGCGCGTTCGGCGAGGCGCTCGGCAACGACAGTGTCGCCCGGATCGGCACCGTCTCCCGGATGCTGCTGCCGACCGACGGCCTGTGGCGCGGAGCCATGAACGCCTTCCAGGACCCGAGCCTGCTGGTCCAGTTCCAGGAGGCGTTCAAGGGACACCCGTTCCTGAGCGAGTCGGCGCTCACTCCCACCTACCTCGCCTGGACCGGTCTCTGGGTCGTGCTCGCCCTCGGGCTGGCGGCAATCTCCTTCCAGCGCCGGGACCTCTGACCGGACCGTCCCGACCCTGCCGAGAGACCTTTGGACGACCCTGCCGGGACCTGGGAGTCGCCTGTTCCTACCTCGCCGGCAGACCTGTGGACCACCCGTTCCCACCCTTCCGGCAGGTCGCGCCGGCGCCCACCCGGCAGACTTGTCGACGGGATACCCGGCGGGCGGGGAGGGATCTGGCATGTGGGAGAACAAGGCGGAGCTGGACGCGGCGCAGCGCCGGGTGGGTGCCTGGCAGGCGTCGTTCGCCGACCGTGCCGACCGGACGGCCGAGCTGTCCCGCCAACTGACCGGGTTGCGGGTGACCACGTGCAACCCGGACGGGCTGGTGGAGGTGACGCTCGACCCGTCCGGGATCCTCGTCGACCTCCGGTTGGACGAGCGGACCCGGCAATGGCCGGCGGCCCGGGTGGCGGCGGAGATCCTGGCCACCGTCCGGGCCGCCGGGACGGAGTTGCTGCGCGAGGTGACCGAGGCGACGGTACGGTCGCTCGGCGCCGAGGACCCGGCCGGCCAGGCGCTCATCGACTCGTACCGCAGCCGGCTGGCGCCGCCGGACGCCGGCCGGGACGGTCCGGTCGACTGAGGTGACCGCACGGGTCCCGGGCTCACCCCGGCGATCCGCGTTGACGGGCGGGCGGTCAGGCTTCGAGCGCCGGTCGGGCTCGGGCCGCCGCGACCAGGCGGTTCAGTTGGTTGGGCGGTAGTGGCCGGTGAGCCGGCCGAGTTTCAGCGCCAGGTGCAGGCAGAGCCGTTCGTTGCCGTCCTTGAGATCGGTCTCGGCGAGCTGCTCCACCCGGTGCAGCCGGTAGTAGAGCGTGGTGCGGTGCAGCCGGAGCTGCTCGGCCGTGGCGTGCGCGTTCCCGGCCAGGTCGAGGTACGCCTCCAGGGTCTCCAACAGCACCTGGTTGGAGTCGTCGCGCAGCAGCCGGTCCAGCCCCGGATGCACGCCCGCGACGTCGAGGTGCTGGCCGTTCATCCGGGACAGCATCCGGTAGATGCCGAGGTTGGACCAGGAGATGATCGGGCCGAGCGCGGAGAGCTGCCCACCCACCCGGGCCGACTGGAGCGCCTCGTCGTAGGCGTGCACGACGTCGGCAAGCCGGGAGCGGGGCTCGCCGATGCCGACCACCACCCGGGCCACCGAGGGCAGGCTCCGGGTCGCCTTGTGCAGCGCGTCGCTCAGGTGCTTGGCGGTCGCCTCGGCGGACGGACGGCCGGCGCCCTGGCCGCCGCAGATCAGGAGTACGCCCTGGTCGTGCCGGATCAGGTGCAGCGCCTCGCGGATCCCGACCCAACGGCGGGTGGCCACCAGCATCTGCTCCAGGGCGATCCGGGCCACCTCGTCGAGTACCTGTCCCCGGGCCGGGACGAGCTGCGCCACCACCGCGTTCGCCGACCCGTCGGCGGCGACCACCCCCTCGGCGAGCAGTGAACGGACCGCCTCGGTGCGGATCTCGGGACTGTCCACAAGCAGCGCCCGGGCCGCCTCCGCCTCCCGCTGCGAGGCCAGCTCGCCGAGCAGGTTCTCCCGGTACAGGGCAAGGGACAGGTCGGACATCGCCCTGGTCACGGTCTCGATGTCGCCGTCGGTCATGCCGCCGTCGGCGTCGATGAACCAGACGAACCCGAGCAGCAGGTCGTGGTGGGTGATCGGCACGCAGAGCCGGGGCAGCAGGTCCAGTTCGGGGCAGGCCGGGGTGCGGACCGGAGTCCGGGCCTTCATGATGCCGACGTCGTGGAACCACGAGATGACCTCGGGCGTGGTGTGCCGGCGCAGGATGGAGGTCCGGCGTACGTCGTCCATCAGGCCGGTGTGCTCGCTGTACACGACCACCCGCTGCCGGCGGTCCTCGATCAGCGCCGGCCGGCCCACCCGGGCCGCCACCGCGTCGACGATGCGTTGCAGCTCCGCGTGCATGCCTTCCCCTGATCCTCCTCGTGGCCGGTGGGCGGCCCGCACCGCCGGGGCACCGACGTCGGGCACCGCCGGTCCTTACCCTCCGACGGCACCGGCCCGGTACGCAAGAGGTTCGGGGCGTACGGCACAAGTCCCGACAGAAGTCCTGATCCACCCAGCGGGCTTCCTGCATCTGTCCGAAGACCTGGAAACGTCGATGTCCTTACCGTGCTTGCGACATGCCGCGACCGTGGCGCCACCCCCGCGCCCCCGGACCGCGCACGTTCCCGAGCAGTCGAGCCCCCTCGAACACCCGAACACCAGAGCAGTCGAGCCCCCCGAACACCAGAGCAGTCGAGCGGTCGAGCCGATCAGCACCCCGAGCGGTCGAGCACCGCAGCACCGCAGCACCGCAGCACCGCAGCACCGACCCGAGTTTCCGACCCGAAGGAGATGCGTTGCGCCGCGCTAACCGCACACACCAGCTCCGCAGGGCGTTCACCGCGGCCGTCGCGGTCGTCGCCGCGACCGCCCTGCTCAGCGGACCCGGGATCGGACCGGCGCAGGCCGGACCGGGCACCCGGGCCGCGGCACTGGACCCGGTCGACCCGCAGACCTGGCAGGACCAGGAGACGATGACCTGGGACGACTACCGGGCGGTACCCGGCGCGAACTGGGCCGACCCGACCCGGCAGCCGAGCCAGCGCAAGCTCCGGATCGCCCTGGTCGCCGCCGACTATCCCGACCAGCCGTTCGTGATCACCCAGAACCGTGGCTCCGACCTGTTCCGCAACCCGCAGGTCGCGCCGGTCGCCCGGGCCGACGTGTCCCGGTTCTACGCCGACTTCTGGGGCAGGCCGAGCACGCTCAACCACGGGCACACCGTGCACGAGTACTGGATGGAGCAGACCAACGGGCGGATCGGGGCCGAGTTCACCCCGTTCGGGCCGTACCGGCTGCCGCGCAAGCAGTTCGAGTACGGGCTCAACGACATCGGGCAGAACGGTGGCGGCTGCCCGGCCGGCTCCACCTGCAACGGCAACCTGGACGCGGACGTGGACACGCTCTGGCGGGCCGCCGAGGGCTCCGACGTGCGCAACCGGTTCGACCTGGTGCTGCGGGTCTACGCCGGTTACGACGAGACGTCGGTCTGGCAGGAGTTCGGCGAGATGATGTTCCAGACCAAGGAGGACGTACCGGACGCCTGGGGGCCGCCGGACCCGAACCTGCCGAACTGGGTACGGTCCCGCTACGTCGACTGGACCTCCTGGAAGGCCGGCTCCCAGCTCTGGGGCTCGTCCAGCATGCGGCAGGGCGAAAGCTCCGGCACCATCACGCACGAGATCGCGCACACCTTCGGGATCGCCGACAACAACAACAATCCGTACGTGTCGCCGTACCGGCGGGTGGGTTCGGGCACCTGGGACGTGATGGACCGGGGCTCGTTCAACGGGCCGGGTGGCCCGCACAACCGCTGGGTGGTACCGGCCGCCCAGGGCGCGGCGATGCCGGCCGGGCAGACCCTGCGCAGCAAGCTGAAGCTCGGGCACATCGCCGAGGCGCAGGTGCTCCGGCTCTCCCGGGAGGCGCTGCGGACCTCCGGCGTCGCGGTGGTGACCGTGAAGGCGCGTACGGCGGTGCCGGCGGCCCGGGACATCCAGGGTGTCCGGATCGGCATGGACCGGGACCTCACCCCGGCCTGTGACATCAACACCAACCCGCTCTGTCCGGGCAGCCCGGTCTACAACTGGTACAGCCTGGAGACCGTGCAGCGGATCGGCGCGGACTCGTTCACCCCGGACAACGGGGTGCTGCTGGCCAAGAACAAGGACGCCGAGACGAACACCTGCGGCTACACCTGCTTCACCTGGGTCGTCGACGCCAACCCGCAGGACATCGACATGGTCGACTACTACCGGCCGGACGGCACCCCGGTGAAGCGGACGATCGCCGACTACCGGCAGCTCAACGACGCGCTGTTCCACGCCGGCACCCGCTCCGGCAGCGAGTACGAGTACGTCGACACCGCCAACCGGCTGCACTTCTACGTGATCGACCGGCGGGTCGGCGCCGACGGGGTGCTGTCGTACACCCTGGGGGTGCGGCACCTGGACGGGTCCGGAAACTCGGTACGCGGCGTCACGGCGGCCACCTCCGGCAGCCCCACCGGCAGCCCGACCAACGGGGGCGCGACCTGCACCTTCGCCGTCAACAACACCGGCCGGTACGTGGCCGGCGGCCAGGCCCACCCGGAGGACGCGTCGGCGTACCTGCGTGCGGACGTCTACCGGCTCTCCGCCACGGTCGCCGGGCAGGGCTGGACGGTCACCCTGCCCAACGCGCTGACCACGGCCGAGTTCGGCCGGACCGTGAACGTCAGGGCGGTGGCCACGGCCACCAGCGGTGCGACCCAGACCGGCCGGGTCACCCTGACCGCGAGGTCGGAGAGCGATCCGAGCCGGACGGCGACGGCCACCTGCCAGGTGGCCCGGTAGCGGAACGGACCGCTGGACCACCTCCACGCGCCGGCCGGTGCGCGGAGGTGGTCCAGCCGGCTGAAGGAGGGAAGGGCATGGCGGGCAGTTTCGACGTGGTGGTGGTCGGCGCCGGCATCGTCGGTGCGGCCTGCGCGTACGCCTGTGCCCGCCGGGGGTTGACGGTGGCGGTACTGGAGCGGGCCGGCCTGGTCGCCGGGGCCACCGGGTCCGGCGAGGGGAACCTGCTGGTGTCGGACAAACTGCCCGGCCCGGAGCTGGAGCTGGCGCTGTTCAGCAACGGACTCTGGCGGCGCTGGGCGACCGAACTCGGCGACCGGTACGGCGACATCGAGCTGGAGGCCAAGGGCGGCCTGGTGGTCACCGGCGTCGGCCCCGGCGCCGACGGCGCGGCCGGGCTGGCCGGGCTGCGGGCGACCGCCCGGGCACAGGCGGCGGCCGGCGTACTGGTCGAGTCGCTGGATCCGGCCGGCGTGCGTGAGCGCGAGCCGGCGATCACCCCGGAGCTGGCCGGCGGCCTCTTCTATCCGCAGGACATGCAGCTCATGCCGGCCAAGGCCACCGCCGCCCTACTGGCCGCCGCCCGGGCCGACGGCGCCGAGGTGCGGCTGCGGACCGAGGTCACCGGGCTGAGCCGGGACGCCGGCGGCCGGGTGGTCGGGGTGCGGACCGGTGCCGGCCCGGTCGCCGCCGGGCACGTGGTGAACGCGGCCGGCGCCTGGGCCGGCGCGCTCGCCGGACTGGCCGGCGCCGACACCCCGGTCGCGCCGCGCCGGGGCTTCATCCTGGTCACCGAGCCGGTACCGCCGCTGGTCCGGCACAAGGTCTACTCGGCCGACTACCTGGACAACGTGGCCAGCGGCGACGCCGGGTTGCAGAGTTCGACAGTCGTCGAGGGCACCCCGGCCGGCACCATCCTGATCGGTGCGACCCGGGAGCTGGTGGACTTCGACCACCGGTACAACGCCGAGGCGGTACGCCGGCTCGCCGAGGGCGCCGTACGGCTCTTCCCACCGCTGGCGGCGGTCCGGGCGATGCGCGTCTACCACGGTTTCCGGCCGTTCTCCCCGGACCACCTGCCGGTGATCGGCGCCGACTCGCGGGTACCGGGGCTGGTGCACGCGCACGGGCACGAGGGGGCCGGGATCGGGCTCGCACCGGCCACCGCGCACCTGGTGGCGCAGGTGGTGAGCGGTGAGCGGCCCGACCTGGCGCTGGGCCCGTTCGACCCGGCCCGGTTCCGTACCGAGGTGGAGGCCGCCCGTGCCGCCGCCTGAGCCCGGTACCGCCGACGGCTTCACCATCACCGTCGACGGTGCAGCGGTGCCCGTGCGGGCCGGGCAGACCCTGGCGGCGGCACTGTTGGCCGCCGGTCGACGGTCGACCCGGCGTACCCGGTTCGCCGGTTCGTCGCGCGGCGTCTTCTGCGGCATCGGGATCTGCTTCGACTGCCTGGTGGTCTGCAACGGCGAGCCGAACGTGCGGGCCTGCCTGCGCCCGGCCGCGGCCGGCGACACCGTCGAGACCGGTCAGCGGCCCGGGACGACCGCCGACTCCGGCCGTGGTGGGGCCGGGGTCGGCGGTCCGGACGCCGGCGAGGGAGTCCGATGAGCAGCGGTGCGCCGGACCGCCGGTCGGAGCACCGCCGAGGCGCGGCGCGGCTGGCCGTGGTCGGTGCCGGCCCGGCCGGACTCGCCGCCGCCGTAGCGGCGGCGGAGACCGGGGCCGAGGTCACCGTGGTCGACCTCGGCCAGCGGCCCGGCGGGCAGTACCTGCGCCAGCCCACCGTGGCCGGCGTCCGGCCGGACCCGCATCCCGGTCGGGCCGGCGACCTGCTGCGCCAGGCCGGCGGGCATCCCCGGATCACCTTCCGGTCCGGGCACCAGGTCTGGTCGGCCGAGCCGGCCGGCGACGACCCGAGCGAGACGTGGCCTTCGAGCCGTCGGCACTCGTCCAGCGGCGGGCCCGCCGGTGCGGTGACGCTGCGGCTGTTCGGTCCGGCCGGCCCGGACACCCTGACGGCGCCCGTCGTGGTGCTGGCCCCCGGCGGGTACGACCGCGTGGTGCCGTTTCCCGGCTGGGACCTGCCGGGAGTGGTCACCGCCGGGGGCGCCCAGGCGCTCGCCAAGGGCCAGGGCGTGCTGGTCGGCCGGCGGGTACTGGTGGCCGGCACCGGCCCGTTCCTGCTCGTCGTCGCGGCCGGACTGGCCTCGGCCGGCGCCCAGGTCGCCGGGGTGGTGGAGGCCGCACCGCTGCACCGCTGGTCCCGCCATCCGCTGGCGGTCGCAGGTCAGCCGGGCAAGCTCGCCGAGGCGGCCCGGCACTTCGCGGCGCTGCGCCGACACCGGATCCCGCTCTGGCGTGCCCAGGCGGTGACCGAGGTGGTCGAGGACGGCGCCGGACTGCGTGCCACGGTGCGCCGGGTCGACGCCGACTGGCGGCCCGGCGAGGTGACCCGGACCGTTCCGGTCGACGCCGTCTGCGTCGGGTACGGCTTCACCCCGTCGGTCGAGTTGGCCGTCGCGCTCGGCTGCGCCACCCGGATCGACCCGGCCGACGGCAGCCTGGTGGTCACCGTGGACGAGCTGGGTCGCAGCAGCGTACCGGGGGTGCTGGTGGCGGGCGAGGCGACCGGGGTCGGTGGGGCGGGGCTGGCCGTCGACGAGGGGCGGCTGGCCGGACTCGCCGCCGCGCACCGGCTGGGGCTGCTCGACGACGCCGGGCTGGGCCGGGCCGCCGCGCCGGTGTTGCGCCGGGCCGCCCGGCAACGCCGGTTCGCCGCCGCCATGCACCGGGTGCACCGGGTGCCGGACGGCTGGACGGAGTGGCTGCGCCCCGACACCGTGGTCTGCCGGTGCGAGGAGGTCACCGCCGGCCGGCTCCGCGCCGACGTGACCGGGTACGGCCTCGACGACATCCGGGCGCTGAAACTCGTCACCCGGGTCGGGATGGGGCTGTGCCAGGGCCGGGTCTGCGGCCGGGCCGCCGCCTGCCTGCTCGCCGCCGCGTCCGGCCGGGACCAGCCGCTCGAAGACTTCGCCAAGCGTCAGATCGTCATGCCGGTGCCGCTGGGTGCCGTCGCCGAGGAAGGACCACCCCAGTGAACTCTCGCAAACCATGGCAGGGTGTCGTCGTCGCCATCCCCACGCCGTTCCGCGACGACCTCTCCGTCGACTTCGACCGGCTCCAGGAGCACGTCCGGTGGCTGGCCGAGGAGGGCTGCCACGGGGTGACCCCGTGCGGTTCGCTGGGGGAGTACCAGAACCTCTCCGACACCGAGCGGGCCGACGTGGTGCGGGCCACCGCCGAGGCGGCCCCGGAGGGCTTCTCGGTGGTGCCGGGTGTCGGCGGGTACGGCAGCCGGCAGTCCCGGCACTGGGCCGAGCAGGCGCAGGCGGCCGGCGCGCACGCCGTACTGGCGCTGCCGCCGAACACCTACGCGGCCCGGGACATCGACGTGCTCGCGCACTACCGGGAGGTGGCCGCGGTCGGACTGCCGGTGGTGGCGTACAACAACCCGTTCGACACCAAGGTGGACCTCACCCCGGAACTGCTGGCCACGGTCGCCGAGACCGACGGGGTGGTGGCGGTGAAGGAGTTCAGCGGGGACGTACGCCGACTGCACCGCATCCGCGACCTCGCCCCGCACCTGGACGTGCTGGCCGGCGCCGACGACGTACTCCTGGAACTGGTGGTCTGCGGGGCGACCGGCTGGATCGCCGGCTTCCCGAACGCGCTGCCCAAGCTCTCGGTACGCCTCTACGAGCTGTGCCGGGCCGGCGACCTGGCGGCGGCGCTGCCGCTCTACACCGAACTGCACCCGATCTTCGGCTGGGACTCGAAGCCGGAGTTCGTCCAGGCCATCAAGCTCGGCATGGAACTCGCCGGCCGGTACGGCGGTCCGTGCCGGCCGCCCCGGGGTGCCCTCGCCGAGCCGGTCCGGATCCAGGTGACCAAGGACATGGAGCGGGCGTTGAAGGCCGACGCCGATGCGTAGCCGGCTCGTCCTTTCCGCCGTCGACTCGCACACCGAGGGAATGCCGACCCGGGTGATCACCGGCGGCGTCGGCGTGCTGCCCGGCGACACGATGCTGGACCGCAAGCGGCTCTTCGAGCGGGACCGGGACGGGCTGCGCCGGCTGCTGATGTTCGAGCCGCGCGGCCACTCGGCGATGTCCGGGGCGATCCTCCAGCCGCCCACCCGACCGGACGCCGACGTCGGGGTGCTGTTCATCGAGGTCTCCGGCTGCCTGCCGATGTGCGGGCACGGCACCATCGGGGTGGCGACGGTGCTGGTCGAGACCGGGATGGTGCCGGTGGTGGAGCCGGTCACCACCATCCGGCTGGACACCCCGGCCGGGCTGGTCAGCGTCGACGTGGCGGTCCGGGACGGCCGGGCCACCGGGGTGACGCTACGCAACGTGCCGTCGTTCCTGCTCGCCGCCGACCGGAAAGTCGAGGTGGGCGGGGAGATCGGCACCATCCGCTACGACATGGCGTTCGGCGGCAACTTCTACGCCATCGTGGACGCCACCGACCTCGGGTTGCCGGTCGAGCCGGCGGCGGTGCCGGAGCTGATCCGGCGCGGGCTGCGGGTGATGGACGCGATCAACGAGCAGGCGCCGCCCCGGCACCCGACGATCCCGGCGATCGACGACTGCCGGCACGTGCAGGTGGTGCAGGACGGCACCGACGGCGCCGACGCCCGCAACGCCGTGGTGATCCACCCCGGCTGGGTGGACCGTTCGCCGTGCGGCACCGGCACGTCGGCCCGGATGGCCCAGCGGTACGCCCGGGGCCTGCTCGACCTGGACACGCCGTTCGTGAACGAGTCGGTGATCGGGACCAGGTTCACCGGTCGGCTGGTCGAGACCACTGTGGTCGGCGACCTGCCGGCGGTGGTACCGACGGTGACCGGCCGGGCCTGGATCACCGGCACCGCCCAGTACCTGCTCGACCCCGAGGACCCGTTTCCCGAGGGCTTCCAGATCTGAATCTTCGCGGTCCGGGCCGTTGGCTTCGGGTGGCTCGTCCGGTCCGGGGCGTCCGATCTGGTCGGTCCGGGGCGGAGGGCTTCGGCAGGTGTCGGAACCGGTCGGGGTACCGGCCGACATCTGTAGGGTGACGCCGCGGGTCGTGCCGCATAGATTCGCGTCGGCGTGATCATGGATGATCATGCCGAGGTGTCGGGACAGGCTTCCCTGCTGGCCCACCGACCGGACGGAGCCGGCCCGCGCACCGCTGTGGAAGCGCCGCCGGCGTTCCCGAACCGAACGAGAGGTGACTGGATGCACCTACTGTCCAATAGACGCGTGGCCTGGCGCTCGGCGCTGGCCGCGACCCTCGCGGCGGCGCTGGTCGCCGGCGTCGCCACGACCCCGGCCGCCGCCGCACCCGGCAACCCGGCCGGCGGTACCGGCCCGTTCGACGTACTCGACCCGCAGTCCTGGGTGAACCCGGACGGGATGACCTGGGACGACTACGTCACGCCGCCGAACACGAACTGGGCCGACCCGACCGTCTCCGGATCGGTCCGCAACTTCAAGATCGCTCTGGTCACCCTCGACTACCCGGACCAGCCGTTCGTGGTCACCCAGCGGGCCCGTTCGACGGTCTTCGGCAACCCCCAGTCGACGGCGGCGAACATCCCGCGTGACCAGGTCTCGACCTTCTACACCGACTTCCTCAACAGGCCGAACGACCTGAACAAGGGTCACACCCTGCACGAGTACTGGATGCAGGACTCGAACGGCCGGTACGGGGTGGACCTGACCGGCTTCGGCCCGTACGAGATGCCGGCCAAGTCCTACCAGTACGGCATCGACAACGGCTTCAACCCGGGCGCCTGCCCGAGCGGCGAGCAGTGCGCCAAGAACATCCGTACCGACGGGCTGGGCGCCTGGCGGGCGGCGGTCGGCGAGGAGGTGGCCAACTCGTTCGAGCTGGTCTTCATCCTCTCCGCCGGGCAGGACGAGTCGTCCACCTGGCAGGAGTTCGGCCAGATGATGTTCCAGACCAAGGAGGACGTGCCGGACGCGTGGGGTCCGCCGGACCCGAACCTGCCGAACTACGCGAGTACCCGGTACGTCCCGTGGACCTCCTGGAAGGCGGCGTCGACCATCTGGCCGAACGCCGGAGGCGGCTCCTCGACCCAGGCCGAGAGTTCCGGCATGGGCGTGTACGCGCACGAGCTGAGCCACCTGCTCAGCATCGGCGACAACTACAACAACCCGTACGGCACCCCGTTGCGGCGGGCGTACACCGGCATCTGGAGCATGATGTCGCGTGGCTCGTTCAACGGGCCCGGCGGTCCGCACACCCGGTGGCAGATCCCGCCGGTCAACGGCGGCTCGATGGGTTCGCTGCACACCGTGCGGGACAAGATGAAGATCGGTCTGCTCGGTGAGGAGCACCTGCTCCGGCTGAGCCGGGAGGCGCTGGCCACCTCCGGCATGGTGGTGGCGACGGTGACCGCCCGGGCGGTGGACGCCGGTCCGAAGGGGCTCACCGGGATCAACATCGCGATGAACCGGGACCGGTCGCCGGCCTGCGACACCAGCACCGACCCGCTCTGCGACGGCGGCAGCTACAACAACTACACCGTCGAGGTCGTGGACCGGATGGGTGCGGACTCGTTCACCCCGGACAGCGGCGTGCTGGTGTCCAAGACGAAGAACGCCGACAGCGCTCCCTTCGTCTGGGTGGTCGACGCCAACCCGCAGGACATCGACATGATCGACTTCTACCAGCCGAACGGCACCCCGCAGAAGATCACCATGGGGGACTACCGGCAGCTCTCCGACGCGCTGTTCCACGCCGGCACCCGGTCGGGCAGCGAGTACGAGTACGTGGACGAGGCCAACCGGCTGCACTTCTACGTACTCGACCTGAAGCGCAACGCCGACGGTGAGCTGTCGTACACGGTGGCGGTGCGCTCGCTCGACGGCGCCGGCCAGAGCAGCCGAGGCGTTGCCCTGTCCAACGGCGAGGTGAGCACCGCGACCCGGCCCACCAACCGGGGCGTGACCTGCTCGTTCACCCTGACCAACACGGGCGCGTACGCGGCCGGCGGTCAGGCGCACCCGGAGAACGCGACGGCCTACCTCAAGTCCGACGTGTACCGGCTCTCCGCCGAGGTGAACGGCAGCGGCTGGCGGGTGGAGGTGCCGAACGCGCTGGCCACGGCCGGGTTCGGCAAGTCCACCACGGTACGGGTCTCGGTCGGGGCCACCCCGTCCGCGACCCAGACGGGCGTCGTCAAGCTCACCGCGAAGTCGGAGAGCGACCCGACGAAGACCGTGACCAAGCAGTGCCGCGTCCAGAAGTCCTGACGCGCTCGGCGGGACGCCCGGGAGGTGGCGCGCACGGCGCCGCCTCCCGGGCACCTCGCTCCGACCACCCCGGAGGGAAGATGCGGCAGGTCCGCCACGGCCGCCTGATCGCGGTACTGCCGCTGCTGCTGCTCGGGCCGCTGGCCGGCTGCGGCGGCGACGAGGAGCCGCGCGCCGCGATGACCGTCCGGGTGCTGGTGCGGGACATCAACATCCGGCCCGAGGGCGTCGAGTGCGCCGGCACCGGGCCGTACACCTACTTCCACAACAAGGCCGGGTACCGGGTGGTGGACGGCGACGGCGAGACGCTTGCCGAGGGAGAACTGCCGCCCGGCAAGTCGGTCCGCACCTTCGAGGAGGACCTGGAAGTGCCGCGCATCCCGACCTTCTGCGAGTTCGCCGTACCGGTCTCGGTGGCCGACCGGAAGGCGTACCGGCTGATCGTGGACGACCGCCGGCCGATCCCGCTGACCAGGGACGACAGCGAAGGACCCGCGCTGGTCGCGGTGGTGCCGTCGTGACCGCCGCATCCTCGGCCGACGGGTCGACGCCCGGGCGGACGTACCGGCCGGCTCCGGTGTGGCCTGGCGCCGACGCATGCGCCGAGGAGGCGTGATGGGCCGACGACCGCTCGCCGTACTGGCCGCCGGGATCGCCGTGGCGGTCGCGCTGGGTACCGCCGGCTGCACCGGCGACGGCGGGGACGGCGGGGACGCGCGACCGGCGGCCCCGGTGGCCGGTGGTGCGGAGGTACTGCCCGGACCGGTGCCGAGCGGCCTCGCCCTGCGACCCGCGCCGACCGACTCGCCGGCCGCGCCGAAGGTCACCGGTACGCTCACCGACGGCAGTTCGCTCGCCGTGGCGGAGCTGTGGGGCGACCGGCCGGTGGTGCTGACCTTCTTCACCTCCTGGTGCAACACCTGCGCCGAGCGGCAGGACGGTTTCAGCGAGCTGTCCCGGAGCTACCGTGACAGGGTGGTCTTCGTCGGGGTGGCCGGCGAGGACGAGCCGGACGGCCTACAGGAGTACCTGCGCCAGCACCGGGTGGAATATCCGGTACTGGTCGACGCCGGCCAGCAGATCGCGCGGTCGTACGCGGTCCGCGAGCCACCGGCGGTGATCCTGGTCGCCAAGGGCGGCTCGCTGCTGCGCGGCTGGCCCGGCGGAGTGGACGCCGCCACCCTCGACGACGCGCTGCGGAAACTGGTAATCGCCCCGTGACCCCGATCGCACCCGTGGAGACTGGCATGGACGTCGACCAGCCGATGAACCCCTACACCGGTGAGCCGGTCGGTGATCCGGTGCCGCACACCGGCACCGACGGGTTGGACGCGGTCTGCCGGGTGGTGGCCGCCGCCGCCCCGGCGTACGCGGCACTGCCGTTGGGCACCCGGGCCGACCTGCTGCGCCGGATCGGCGCCGCGCTTGAGGGTTCCCGGGCGGAGATCGTCGCGCTCGGCGACGCCGAGACCGGACTCGGGGTACCCCGGCTGAACACCGAGCTGACCCGGACCCGGGTGCAGTTGGAGATGTTCGCGGACGCCGTACTCGAAGGATCGTTCCTGGAGGCGGTGATCGACCTGCCCGATCCGGACGCGTTGCCGGCACCCCGGCCGGACCTGCGCCGGATGCTGGTCCCGGTCGGTCCGGTGGCGGTCTACGCCGCGTCGAACTTTCCGCTCGCCTTCTCGGTGCCCGGCGGCGACACGGCGAGCGCGCTGGCCGCCGGCTGCCCGGTGGTGGTGAAGGCGCACCCCGGTCATCCGGGACTCTCCGACCTGTGCGGTGCGCTGGTCACCAACGCGCTCGCCGAGGGCGGCGCACCGGTCGGCACGTTCGCGGTGGTCCGGGGCATGGCGGCCGGTCGGGCCCTGATCACCCATCCGGCCATCGCGGCCGGGGCGTTCACCGGCTCCGCCGCCGGTGGCGCGGCCCTGGCCGAACTGGCCGCGGGCCGCCCCGACCCGATCCCGTTCTACGGCGAACTCGGCTCTCTGAACCCGACAGTGGTCACCCCGGCGGCGCTCGCCGCCCGGGGCAACGCGATCGCCGAGGCGTTCGTCGGCTCGGTCACCCTCGGCTCCGGCCAGTTCTGCACCAAGCCCGGCCTGCTCTTCGTGCCCGCCGGACACCACCTGGACGGGGTACTCGGCAAGGCGGTCGGCGCCGCCTCCTTCGGCCCGCTGCTGAACGCCCGGATCCGGGACGCCTACCAGGAGGGTGCGGCCACCCTGGCGGCGGTGCCCGGGGTACGGACCGTCGTCCCGCCCGCCCCGGTCGACCAGCCCGGCTACCGGGCCGGCGCCCAGTTGCTGGCGGTCTCGGCCGGTGACCTCGTCCGGCACGCCGACCAGTTGCTGGAGGAGTGCTTCGGCCCGGCCGCCCTGCTGGTCGAGTACGCCGACCAGGCGGAACTGCTGGCGGCGCTGGCCGTCGTACCCGGAGCGTTGACCGCCACCGTGCACGGCGAGGGGGCCGACGACCCGGTGGCGGCCCGGGTGGTCGACCTCGTCGCCCGGCGGGCCGGCCGGGTGATCTGGAACGGCTGGCCGACCGGGGTGGCGGTGACCTGGGCGATGCAGCACGGCGGGCCGTGGCCGGCGACCACCGGTTCGCTGCACACCTCGGTCGGGGTCACCGCGCTGCGCCGGTTCCTGCGCCCGGTCGCCTACCAGGGACTTCCCGACGAACTACTGCCGGCGGCGCTGCGCGCGGCCAACCCCCTCGGCATCCCCCGCCGGGTCAACGGCGAGCTGCGGGCCTGACCGGCCGCCGCACACCGTGCCCCGCCGACGGCGGGCTGTGGGTCCGACCGGACCGGCAGCTCGCCGTCCCCGACGGAACCCGGCTGCCGGGTCTCCCGTTCGACCCGGCAGCCCGCCGGCACTGTCACCTACCGCGCGTCGTCACTGTCACCTACCGCGTCGTCACTTCGACCTACCCCGCGTCGGCACCGTCACCTACCGCGTGTCGTCACCGCGCGGCGGCGGGGGACTGGACGGCCCCGAGCGCCGCCCGGAGATTGGGCAGCGGTCCGATCCGCTGTGCGGTGTTGCCGCCCTGCGGGGTACCGGTGCTCTTCAACAGGTTGCTCACCGCCGTGGCGGTCAGCACCGGCCGGCCGGTCGCCTTCAGGTACGACTGGATCGCCACCACGGCGCCGGTGACGATCGGGCCGGCGCCGGAGGTACCGCCGAACGACCGGGTGTACCGGATGTTGCGGTTGGCGGCGCTGGTACCACCCTGGAGGTTGCCGTTGCTGCCGGTGGTGGTGATGTTGTTGCCCCAGCCCTGCACGTCCACCCGGGAGCCGTAGACCGAGAAGCTCAGCCGGGACCGGTCGGTACTGGCGCCGGCGCCGACCACGATCGCCCCGGAGTCGCGTACCGACCGGTTGAAGCGACCCTGGAACTCGGGGGCGTCGAGGTTCTCGCCGCCGTTGCCGCCGGTGGCGACCACCACCACGCCGAGCTGGGTGAGCAGCCGGGTCGCGTCGAAGACCGACTGCACCCACTCCGCCGGGACGTACCGGGTGCCGCCGTTCGGGCCCGTCGTCTGCTGCTCGATCAGCAGCGCGTCACCGGCGCCGAGGAACTGGGCGACGTGCGTCATCGCCGCCGCCGGCCGGTAGCTGGCCCCGCCGCTGCTGGTCCGCTGCATCGGCGAGATGCCGAACATGTCGGCGTCCGGTACGCCGCCGGTCACCCCGTAGCCGTTCGGCTGGGCGACCAGTTCGCCGAAGACCGCCGTGCCGTGTTCGTCGGCGAAGCTGGTGTTCCGGGGAAACTGGGTGCCGCCGAGGTCGCTGGTCCAGTCGAGCTGGAGGTCCTCGTGGAACGGGTTCCAGTCGTATTCGAGGTCGACGATGCGGATCCCGGCACCCCGGGCGCGCGGGTCCTGCCGGGCGAAGTCGGCGTCGACGCCCTGCGGTGCCGGCCGCTGGTAGCCCTGCATCGAGGTGAAGTCGGGGGTGGCCGGCGGTGGCGCCGCCTCGGGCGCCGGATAGGCGTACGCCACGTCGGGCAGGGCCCGGAGGTCGCGCAGCGCGGCCGACACGTCCGCCCCGGCGGGCAGGGTCAGGTGATACCAGGAGGCCATGTCGGGGACGGCCCGGCCGGCCCGGGCGGTCGCGGTCGCGGCGAGCCCGGAGAGCCGGGACAGCGTCTGCTCGGGCAGCAGCGGTTCGAGCCGTACGGCGCGGTGCCGGTCGAGGACGCTCCGGACCGGGCCCAGGTCCCGGCCACGGTCGCTGCGCAGCGCGCGGTCCGCGCCGCGTACCGCCGAGGTCTCGGCGAACTTCACTTCGAGTACGACGTCGGGCGTCACCGCGTCCGAGCCGCGTACCAGCCGGCCGTCGGGCAGTTGGCCGGAGACGGTCAGTCCGGTGGTGGCGGCGTCGAGGTGGCCGGCGGTGCGCAGCGCCTCCTTGTCGAAGTACAGCCGCAGGTCCGACCGGCCGTCGGAGTTCGCGTCGGTGACGGTGCTGAGTAGTCCGCCGCCGACCCATCGGGCGACCGGGGCACCGTTGCGGGCGTCGGCCATCGTGTTCCGGCCGAGCCGGACGGTGTCGGGGTCGATTCTGCTGGCGTCCACCGTGGCCGTGCTGAACAGTGTTACCGCCAATTGCCCCTGACCGGCGAGATTGGGGGCGTCGGGTGCGTCCAACGGAATGCCGACGGTGCTGGCGGGGAGTGTTCCGGCGGATGCCGGAGCGGTGCCGACCACGGAACCTGTGGTGACGAGGGCGCCCAGTGCGAGTAGGGCGGTTAACCGCCTGGACATGTCTGACCTCCAGAGTAGACCGACGGTGGGGCGGCAGTGAACCTTTTCCAACCTGAACCGCGGCGCTCAGGCGAAGCGTCCGACCCTGCGGCCCGTCGGACCGCGAGGGGAGGTTGAGAAAGGTTCAGTGGAAAGCTACTGATCCCAGTGAAACCGGTCTATCTGCATGTGTCGTGAAAACGACGATCCGGCGTCGAACTCCTGTTGTACGTACCCGCTTCCGACCTCAGGCGGTCCCGGCCGGTGCCGGTCCGGTCGACTCGCGGACCGTGAGGTGGGTGGGCAGCACCACGCAGCGGCGGGGCGGATGCGGCGTGCTCCGCTCGGCTAGCCCGGAGAGCAGCATCGCCACCGCGACCCGGCCGGCCTGGTCGATCGGGGCGGTGAGGGTGGTCAGCGGCGGATTGCAGAAGTCGGCGCCGAAGATGTCGTCGCAGCCGACGACGCTGAGGTCCTCGGGCACCCGGACGCCCCGGTCCCGCAGTCGGGTGAGCATGCCGATGGCGAGCAGGTCGTTGAAGGCGATGCAGGCGGTCGCCCCGGTGTTGACCACCGCGTCGGCGGCGGCGGTTCCGGAGGGCCGCTCCGGCGGGAAGGGCCCGACCCGGCGTACCTGGAGGCCGTGGCTTGCCGCCGTGGCCCGCATCCGGTGCCACCGGGCCTCGTTGGGCCAGGACCGCTCCGGGCCGGAGACGTAGACGATGTCGCGGTGGCCGAGCGAGATCAGGTGCTCGACGGCCTGACCGATCCCGGCCGGGGTGTCGATCACCACGCTCGGTACGCCACGCGCGTCCCGGTTGATGGTGACCAGCGGGATCTCGGCGGCGAGGCCGACCAGTTCCCGCTCGGAGAGCCGGGACGCGGCCAGGATGGCGCCGTCGAGGGACTGCCGCATCCGGTGCAGCATCTGGGTTTCGAGTTCGCCGGAGTCCTCGACGTCGATGAGCAGGTGGGCGTAGCCGGCGGCCTTCAACTCCTGCTGGGTACCGCGGATGATGCCGAAGTAGAACGGGTTGGTGACGCCGGAGACGAGTACGGCGATCGTCCTGGTCCGGCCGGAGGTCAGCGCCCGGGCCTGCGAGTTCGGTACGTAGTTGAGCTCCCGGGCGGCGGCCTCGATCCGCTCCCGGGTGGCCTGGTTGACCCGGGCCGGCCGGGTGAGCGCCCGGGAGACGGTGGACGGTGCCACTCCGGTGAGTGCGGCGATGTCGGTGATGGTGACCGGGCGGGGGCGGTCGGGTTGCCGAGGGCTGTCCACGAGGCACAGAGAAGCACAGGTGGCAAAAGTTGGCAAACGATTGCCACCAGATTGCCAGACTGTTACGGTCCCCCTTAGTCCGCGATCAATGTGATGCCTGAATGCCAACCGTTCGCCCCACCCGGCATTCGCTATCTGCATTTCCTCCCGAGGAGCAGGCACATGACAGCGAAACGAGTCGTCAGCGCGCTGTCCGGCGCGATTCTCCTTGCCTCGACGCTGGCCGGCTGTGGTTCCGACAGCGGTTCGACCGGTGGGGGAGAGACCCTCAACGTCCTCATCGGAGCCAACACGATCTACCCCGAAGAGCAGCGGAAATGGTTCGACGACATCTCCGCCCGGTTCGAGCGGGAGTCCGGAGCCACGGTGCGCTTCGAGACATTCGCCACGCCCAATGACGAACTGACGAAGATACAGACGTCGGTGCTCTCGGGTCAGGGTCCGGACATCTACGCCATCGGCACCACCTTCACCCCGACCGTCTACGCCACCGGCGCGTTCCTCGAACTGACCCCGGACGACTGGACCAAGCTCGGCGGCCGGGACAGGTTCCTGCCGGCGACGCTCGGCATCTCCGGCCCGGACCGGGAGCACGAGGTCGGGGTACCGTTCACCACCCGGCCGTTCGTGATGGCGTACAACCGGGAACTGCTGGCGGCGGCCGGGATCGACAAGCCGGCCGAGAGTTGGGACGGGCTGCGCGAGCAGGCGAAGCGGCTCACCACCGGCGGCCGGTACGGGATGGCGGTCGCCTACGCCGACAGCTTCGACCCGTGGAAGTTCGTCTGGGCGATGAGCCTCCAGGCGGGCAACCCGCTGGTCAGCGACGGCAAGGCCCGACTCGACGAGCCGACGGTGCGGGACGCGTACCGGACGTACCTGGGCTGGCTGGCGACCGACAGGGTGGTCGACCCGGCCGCCGTCGGCTGGAAGAACGCCCAGGCGATCGCGGCCTTCGGCGCCGGCCGGGCGGCGTACCTGCCGATGGTCTCGGCGACCTCGAAGGTCACCCTCGACGCCTCCGCCGTCGCCGGCAAGTACGGCTACGCCGTCATGCCGACCGTCCCGCCCGGCGCCACCGCCCGACCCGCCGGCGGCCAGGACGCCACCAGCATCCTCTCCGGGGACAACCTGGTGGTGGCGAAGTACACCAAGCACCGCGACCTCGCCCTCGTGCTGGTCAAGCTGCTCACCAGCCCGGACCAGCAGCGGACCTACTACGAGACGTTCGGCGAGCTGCCCACCGACGCGAGCGCGGCCACCGCACTCCAGGCCGACCCGGCGCTGGCCGCGATGGTCGACTCGTCCGCGCGGTCGGTGGCGACGCCGTTCAGCGGGGCGTGGAGCCAGGTGCAGTTGGCGCTGGTCAACGTCGTGGTGCAGTCCGTGCCGGGGCTGTCGGCCGGCCGGGTCGACGAGTCCCGACTGTCGACACTGCTGGCGCAGGCGCAGTCGTCCGCCCAGGCGGCCCTCGACAAGGCGAAGTGATGCCCGGACGACACCGTCCGCTGTGGCTGCTCGCGCCCGGCGCGGTGCTCACCGTACTGGTGATCGTGGTGCCGCTGGCGGTGGCCCTGCACATCTCGCTGCTCGACCTCGACCAGTACTCGTTCCGGCAGTGGGTGCGGGCGCCCTTCGTCGGGCTGGCCAACTACACCGAGGCGGTACGCGCCTCCGGGGCGGTGCACGCGATCGTGCTCAGCACCTCGTACGCGGCCATCGTCACGGTGGTGACCCTGCCGATCGGGGTCGCCGCCGCGCTCGCCACCCAGGACCGGTTCCGGGGGCGGGGACTCGTCCGCTCGGTCTTCCTCGTCCCGTACGTGCTGCCGGCGTTCGTCGTCGGCACCGTCTGGCGGATCATCCTCCAACCCGACGGGGTGGCGAACGGGCTGCTGGCCCGGCTCGGCATCGACGGCGGGTTGTGGCTGAACGGCCGGCAGAGCTTCTGGGCGCTGGTCGTGGTGCAGATCTGGGCCAGTTGGCCACTGCTCTACCTGCTCGCCCTCGCCGGCCTACAGTCGGTCGACCCGGTGTTGCACGAGGCCGCCGCCCTGGACGGCGCCGGCTGGTGGGACAAGCTGCGCTACGTGATCTTCCCGCACCTGCGCGGACCGGTCGGCCTAGCCGTGATCATCGCCTTCCTGCACAACATCAACAACTTCACCCTGCCGTTCGTGCTCTTCGGGGTGCCGAGTCCCCGGGACGTGGAGGTGCTGCCGGTGCTGACCTACGTGGAGAGCTTCCAGAACTTCCGGTTCGGGCTGAGTGCGGCGATGGCGGTGCTGTCCCTGGTGCTGATCGCCATCCCGCTCGCCGGCTACCTGCGCGCGGTCCGGCTCGACGTGGGCCAGGACGGCGTGGACCAGGGCAGCCGGGCATGACCGGGTCGACGCGCCGACGCACCGGGAGTGGGACCGGCCCGGTCACCCGGCTGCTGCCGGGCCCGCTGCGGGTGCTCGTCATCGGCGTACTCCTGGTGGTGGTCCTCGCCCCGGTGCTCTACATGGTCTTCGCCTCGGTCAACTCCGACCTCTCCGTCGCCGAGGGCGCGTTCCTGCCCACCAGCCTCGATCTCGGCAACTACCTGCGGATCTGGTCGACAGTCGAGCTGGGCCGGGGACTGGCGAACAGCCTGCTGGTCGCCGGCACGGTGGCGGCCGGGTGCGCGTTCGTCGCGCTCGGCAGCGCGTACGTCCTGGTCCGGTACGCCTTCCGGGGCCGGCTGGCCATCCTGCGCGGGCTGCTCGCGCTACAGAGCATCCCGGGCACCCTGATGCTGCTGCCGGTCTTCGTGCTCTTCGCCAGTGCGGCGCAACTGCTCGGGATACCGGTCATCGGCACCCGGTGGGCGCTCTTCGTCACCTACCTGACCTTCGCGCTGCCGTTCTCCACCTGGGTCATGGTGACCTACCTGCGCGGCCTGCCACCCGAACTGGACGAGGCCGCCCGGGTCGACGGCGCGTCCGCCTGGCAGGTGCTGACCCGGGTGATCCTGCCGCTGAGCTGGCCCGGTCTCGTCGTCGCCGGCATCTTCGCCCTGCTGCTCGGCTGGAACGACGTGCTCTTCGCGTCGGTGCTGACCAACCCGGACAGCCGGACGGCGGCGGTGGCGTTGCAGGTGTTCGGGGCGACCCAGGAGGGCGGCGCCATCCCGGTGTACGGCCAGCTCATGGCCGCCGCGCTGGTCTGCGCCGCCCCGGTCGTCGTGCTCTACCTCGTCTTCCAGCGCTACCTGATCAGCGGACTCACGGCAGGAGGCGTCAAGTGACGAGCAGGCGTACCGGGAACGACCCGGAACCGACCCCGGGCGCCGCGCCGATCCCGGTCGCCATCGTCGGCGGCGGCGTCATCGGCCAGCACCACGCCACCGCCGTCCTCCGGCATCCCCGGCTCCGGCTCGGCTGCGTCGTCGACCCGGCCCCGCTGGCCGCCCGGGACCTCGCCGAACGGGTGGCGGCGCAGACCGGCGCCCCGCCACCGGCCCGGTACGAGACCCTGACCGACGCCCTCGCCAAGCAGGAGATCGGCCTGGTCGTCATCTGCACCCCCAGCGGTACGCACGCCGGCCTCACCGAGGAGGCGCTGCACGCGGGGCGGCACGTCGTCGTCGAGAAGCCGCTGGACGTCTCGCTGACCCGGGCCCGGGAACTCGCGCGGCTGGCCGCCGACGCCGAAGCCCGGGGCATCGTCTGCTCGGTGATCAGCCAACACCGCTTCGACCCGGCCAGCCTCGCGGTGCACCGGGCCGTGACGGCGGGCCGGCTCGGCCGGATCACCTCCGCCGTCGCCTCCGTCGCCTGGTGGCGCAGCCAGCGCTACTACGACTCCGCCGACTGGCGCGGCAGTTGGGCGCTGGACGGCGGCGGCGCGCTGATGAACCAGGCGGTGCACACCGTGGACCTGCTGCTCTGGCTGCTCGGTCGGCCGACCGAGGTGTTCGGGTACACGTCGCGGCTGGCGCACGAGCGGATCGAGGTGGAGGACGTGGCGGTCGCCACCGTCCGGTTCGCCTCCGGTGCGCTGGCGGTGCTGCACGCCAGCACGGGCGCCTATCCGGGGCTGTCGGCCCGGCTCCAGATCCACGGCACCCGGGGCTCGGCGATCCTCGACGACGACCAGTTGGAGTACCTGCACGCGGCCGGCGGGACCGGCGCGGACGACCCGACCGATCCGGCCAACCAGGCGGCCGAGGTGTTGCCGGCGGCGGAACTGCGCGGCGCGGCGAAGCCGCCGGACAGCTTCCTCCTCGGCCACCTGCGCCAGTACGCCGACATCGTGACCGCCATCGACGCCGGGCGCCCGCCGAGCATCCGGGTCGAGGACGGGTTCGCCGCGCTCGCCCTCGTCAGGGCGGTCTACCTGGCCGCCACCCTGGGCCGGCCGATCTCCGTCGACGAGGTCCGGCGGGGCGCCTTCGACGACGTGTCGGTGCTGACGGGACCGCCGGGCGGGCCGGTGGCGAAAGAGCAGGAGCGGGAGAGCCGGCGATGAGGTTTTCGGTCTTCACCGCCTCGACGCCGGAGTGGACGCCGGCCGAGGTGACGGCGATCCTGGCGTACCAGGGCTGGGACGGCGTCGAGTGGCGGATCACGGACCAGGAGGAGGCGCCC
Source organism: Plantactinospora endophytica (assembly GCF_016862915.1). GTDB lineage: Bacteria > Actinomycetota > Actinomycetes > Mycobacteriales > Micromonosporaceae > Plantactinospora > Plantactinospora endophytica. Next base: position 200,265 of record NZ_BONW01000016.1, read on the forward strand.
GACCCCGGCTTCTGGGCCGGCAACCGGGCGACCTGGCCGCTGACCGGACTGGAGGAGAGCCTGCCGGCGATCGCCCGGCTCACCCGGGAGGCGGGGCTGGACTTCTCCGGCATCGGCGGGTACGTCCCCTGTCACGACCGGCCCGGCGTCGAGCGGATGTTGGCCGCGACCGCGCGGCTCGGAGCAGGGCGGGTCCGGGTGACCATGCCCGCGCTGTCCCGGGGCGACTACCGCGAGCTGTTCGAGACCACCCGACGGGACCTGGAGTGGGTCGCCGGGCGGGCGGCCCGGCACGGCGTGACCGCGCTCGTCGAACTGCACCACCGCACCCTGGTCGCCTCGGCCTCCGCCGCGATCCGGCTGGTCGACGGGCTCGATCCGGCCGCCGTCGGCGTGATCCACGACGTCGGCAACCTGGTCGTCGAGGGCCGCGAGGACTATCTCGCCGGCTTCCAGATGCTCGGCCCCTACCTCGCGCACGTACACGTGAAGAACGCCGCCTGGCACCGTACCGGCTACACCCCGGACGGTTCGTCGATCTGGACCGAGGAGTGGGCGACGCTGCGCGACGGGCAGGCGGACGTCGAGGCGTACCTGCGGGCGCTGCACCGACACGGCTACGACGGCTGGGTGACCGTGGAGGACTTCTCCACCGTGCTGCCGCTGGAGGACCGGCTGCGGGACAACCTCGCCTACCTGCAAGCGATCCGACAGCGTCTCGGCTGACCACACCCGACCCGGCGGCGCGCTCCTATTAGGATCGACAGTCGGGTTCTTCCCCGGCCCCACGTCCTCGATGCGGGCCGTTTTCGCGTGTCGACGTCCCCGACGAATCCGATCGATCCTTCCAGGCACCGCCACAACGGCCCGATCGGGCATTTCACCGATTCCTGGGACATCTACCGAGATGGACATCTACCATCTTTGTCACCGGCTCGGCGCCGCCCTGGCCGCCGGCCGAACCCCTCGGCACAACGACTCACCTGACCGCGCTGTCAGGCTCGACGAGGGGTTCCCGATGCAGTCCACTACAACGACCGAACCGCGCATGCCCGTACTGCGGGACCGCTACCTACCGGAACGCAACGCGTTCGGGCTGCTCCGGCTGGCCCTGGCGGTCGGGGTCCTGGTGGCACACGCCTGGCCGCTCGGGCTCGGGCAGCCGAGCCCCGGCTGGTACGCCACCTCCGGGCAGAGCAACCTCGGCATGTTCTCGATGCAGGGCCTGTTCGTCATCTCCGGCTTCCTGGTCGCCGGCAGCGGACTGCGCCACTCCGCCGTCCGGTTCGGCTGGCACCGGGCCCTGCGGATCTTCCCAGCCCTGTGGGCCTGTCTGCTGGTCACCGCACTCGTCTTCGCGCCGCTGGCGGCGTACCGGGAGCGCGGCAGCCTCGACGGCTTCTGGAGCCACCCGGACGGCCCGCTGGACTACCTGCTGACCAACTGGTTCGGCTCGATGGAGCAGTACCCGATCTCCGGCCTGCTCGCCGACACCCCGTTCGGGCGGATGGTCGGTGCACCGGCCGCCTTCGACGGCTCACTGTGGAGCCTGCGGTACGAGCTGGCCTGCTACGCCGTGGTCGGTACGCTGGCCGCGACCGCAGTGCTCCGTCGGGCACCCCGGGCGGTGCTCCTGCTGCTGCTGGGCCTCTACGCGATCATCCTCCGGGACCTGCTGACCGCACCGGACTGGACGGTCTGGCCCCCGCAGCACGGCGTGGTGGGTCCGTTCCCGCTGATCGGGTCCTTCGCCGCCGACCACGTCGTCTATCTCGGGTTCCTCTTCCTGCTGGGCACGGCGGCCCGGCTCTACCTGCACCGGGTACCGATGACCGGCGCGATGGCCTCGCTGGCCGCCGTACTGGTCGTCGGGTCGCTGTGGCAGGGCGGGTACATCGCCGTCGGGCTCCCCGCGTACGCCTACCTGCTGCTCTATCTCGGCGTCGCGTTGCCGGGCCGGCTGGCGGTACTCGGTCCGCACCGCGACTACTCCTACGGCACCTACCTGTACGCCTTCCCCCTGCAACAGCTGATCGCCCTGTTCGGCGGCGCCCGGTACGGCCTGCTCGGCTACCTGCTGCTGTCGCTGGCCAGCACCCTCCTCTTCGCCGTCGCCTCGTGGCACCTGGTCGAGCGACCCGCCCTGCGACTCAGGCAGTACGGTGGCTGGCCGCCCCGGTACACCGGCCCGACCCGGTGGCGTCCGAGCCACCGCGCCTCCGCCCGCTCGCCGCGCAGCCCTCTGCCGCCGGCAACGCCCGCCGCTCCCGCGCAGCTCGCCAGCCCGGCGTTCATGCGGATCCGGTCCATCGCGGCGGCAGGTGGCCGGCCCGCCGGCCCGGCCACCTGCCCGCCGGAGCCGCAGGACGCCGGAGACACGCCGGGGGTGGCCGCACCGGCGCTGTCCTGACCGGCTTCGCGGTGCGCGAGCACCCGGCCGGCCCTCCGGACCACCGCGCGATTCTCCAGCCCACCGCGCGATCCTCCGGCAAACGCCCGATGCACCGGCATACCACCCGATGCACCGGCTAACGCCCGATCCTCCGGCTCGACCCTCCGGTCTACCGCCCGATGCTCCGGCCTACCGCTGTTCGGCGGTAGGCCGGAGGCGCATCCACCAGGGATCGGATCAGTGGAGTCCCTGTTCGGGCGGGGCGATCCGTGGCGCGCCCGGCCCGGTTCGGCGGGCGCGGTGTGCACCCACCGGGCGCCGCCCGCGCCGCCGCAACCGCAGGCCGAGCAGCACGAGTACGCCGAGCAGCGCCCCCGTCGCCGCCAGAATCAGGATCATCGACGGCCCGTCGTCCTTCGTGACCACCAGCGAGCTGGGCCGGGGTTCGGGCAGGCTGAGCGTCGCCTTGGACTCCCGCAGTACCGCCCCGTCGGCGACGGCGAGTTCGGCGTTCCACGGTCCGGCCGGCAGCCGCCCGTAGAGCGGTACCGTCATCGACCCGGAGCTCTGCGGGGCGATGGTGACCCCGCCCAGCGCGGTGAACGGGCCGAGCGCCGCCGGGCTGGACGCCGTCGACAGCCGGAGGGTGCCGTGCGGATCGAGGGCCCGGGGACCGGTGTTGCGGACCTGGGCGACCACCACCGGGACGCCCCGGGCGGTCTGTTCGGCCCGCATGCCGACGATCTCGAAGGCGGGCTGGGGTTCCGCTCCGGTGCCGACGTTCAGGTAGACCCGCAGGCCGGTACGGCGGGCCGGCGGCGCCTTGCCGGCCCGTTTCGGCGACTTCGGTGCCGCTGCGGCGATCTGCGCCCAGATCACGGCGTACCGCTCGCCCGGTGCGGCCGATGCCGGAACGGTGAGCCTGATCCGCACCGGCTTCTTCGCCCTCGGCTCCAGCCGGAAGGTCGACGACGGGACGCGGGTCCAGCGGCTCAGTTCGTTGCCGGTGCGCCCCTCGGCATAGCTGAAGGTGTCGTTGCGGATGGTCGCCCCGGCCGGATAGACGGTGACGTGTTGCCGGAGCCGGGACGGGTTGACCACCTCGATCCAACGGTCGACGACGTCGCCCGGCCGGGCGTGCGCCGCCAGCCGGGTCAGGTCGGCATCGCTCGGCTTGTCGCCCGGTGGGACGGCGACGCGTACCTCCAGCGCGCCGCCGCTGTCGACGGCGGCCGATGCCGCCACCGTCGCCGGGGTCAGTTGCAGGGTCAGGCCGGCGGTGACGGCGACGAGGCCCAGCCGGCGCAGTGATGTGTGCACGCGCATTGCGATCGGAACTTTCTGTCGACACCCGTGACCCGGGTACCCCCGTCGCCGGGGTCACGAGCACTCGCGGCCGGCGGCGTCGGACAGCGCTGACGAGCCGGCCGCGAGTGTTGGTGGTTGCGGACTTATCGGGTCGGTGAGAGCACCGGCCGGGGCGGGCCGGCCCGTTGCACGAGCCGGCGGACCAGGTCGAGGTCGTCGACCTCGGAGCCGTTGGGGTCCACCGCGACGGGGTCGACTTCGACGCCCGTCGTCGCCGGCAGGTCGGCCCGGGCGGCCGACGGCTCCGGCCGGGACACCGGGATGAGCAGGTCGGCCAGGGCCGCGACGGCGCGGGTGGCCGACCGGCCGTCCCCGAACGGGGAGGACATCGTCGGTACCGGTTCCGAGCGGAGATGTTCGACGACCGCCTGGGCGATCCGCTCCGGGCGGGTACCGACCAGCCGACCCCGGCCGGCGGCGAGTACCTCCGGACGTTCGGTCCGGTCCCGGGTCACCAGTACCGGCGCCCCGATCGTCACCGCCTCCTCCTGGATGCCGCCGGAGTCGGTCAGTACGACGTCGGCGACGAGCAGCAGGCCGATCATCTCCGGGTACGGCAGTGCGGGCAGGACCCGCACGGACGGTACGCCGGTCAGTGCGGTCCTGATCTCCGCCCCGAGCGCCGGGTTGGGGTGCAGGACCACGATCACCTGCGCGTCGGGGCGTACCTCGCCGAGCTTCACCAGTCCCGCGCAGATGTCGCGTACTCCCTGGCCCCAGTTCTCCCGGCGGTGCATCGTCGCGACCACGACCGGTCGGCCGTGGTCCAGCCAGTCCGGCGGCCGGGCCAGGTCGTGGTCGACCAGGTGGTCGAGGGCGTCGACCACGGTGTTCCCGGTGAGCACGATGCGCTCCGCTGCCACCCCCTCGGCGAGCAGGTGGCGTCGCGCGGTGTCGGTCGGTGCGAGGTGGAGGTCGGCGATCCGGGCCAGGAGGGCCCGGTTCGCCTCCTCCGGGAACGGTTCCCGCAGGTTGTGTGTGCGCAGGCCGGCTTCCAGGTGTACGACGGGGATGCCGCGCCAGAACGCGACCAGTCCGCCGGCCAGTGCGGTCAGGGTGTCGCCCTGCACCACCACGGCGGCCGGGTTCCGCCGGCCGAGCGCGGCGTCCACGGCGGACAGCAGTGCGACGGCGAGTTCGGCGAGCGAGCCGTCCCGGCGGACCGGGATCAACACCTCGTCGGGGGCCAGACCGAAGGGAGCCAGGGTTTCGGCCACCTGGTCGGGCTGTTGCCCGCTGTCGATCAGCGTCGTCGTGAAGCGACCGTCCCGACCCAGTTCCAACGCCAGCGGCGCCAGTTTTATCCCCTCCGGACGGGTACCCGCCAGCAGGACGATCTCCGGTTGGTCGAAGTTCCTGTCTCCCATGCTGGCTCCCTAGGACCGGATCGCGGCTTCGCGGCGGCTGCGGTGGCGCAGGAACCCACCGACGGCGACGAGCCCGAGCGTGCCGGCGGCGATCGGCGCACCGGCGAGCGGGATGACCGGGATCGGCGGCGCGATCGCGTTCGGTCCGCAGACCACGTTGCCCACGTCGAGCGAGACCAGCAGCCCGGAGATCGCCTCGATCTGCAACGCCGTCACGTCGATCTGGCCCGGCCCGGAGCTGGTCTGCGCGTTGAGCACGACGTTGAGCAGTCCCGGCAGGGTGAGCCCGGTGTTCTGTGCCGGGTTGGGCGACAGGTTGAGCAGGGTGGTCTCGATGCCCAGGACGGTCGAGGTGATCCGCGCGTTCACCAGGGAGGCGGCGCCGTCGGCGGTCGGCGCGCTGGTCGCCTCGCAGGTGGCGTAGATCGCGTCCGCGGTCAGCGCGATGGTCGCACCGGCCACGACACCCAGCACCAGGTCGACCTCGGCGCCGTTGTCGACGGTGCAGGTGCCGTCGGCACCGACCACGAACTCGCCACCGGTGCCGAGCAGTCCGGCACAGCCACGGGAGACGCCGCCGAACAGCGCGGTACCGTACTGGCCGAGTACGCCGGCCGTGATGACGTTCTGACTGCCCAACACGCTCAGCAGTGGACTCGAGTCCCCGGTGGTGGTCTCGCTGCCGCCGTCGGTGTTGTTGGCGGTGAACGTGCCCGAACTGGCCACCGAGCCGCCGAGCAGGGTGATGTTCAGCGCGGACGCCGAGACCTGCGAGGTGTCGGCCAGCGCCGGCGATGCGGCGAGTAGGGCGGCGGTGCAGCCCGCGGCCGCCGCCACAGCCAACCGCCCGAACGGTAAGCACTTTTTCGTCATGTTTGAACCGCTCCTTGTTTTTCTTGGATCTGGACTGGGGGTGGAACCCTGCACGGAGTTCCGCACCGGGGGAGGTTCAGGGATGCGGCGTTGCCGCGCCGCGCGTCAACACGACCCGGACGAGGTCCTGGGAGCGCGCGGTCTTCTGCCAGTCGGACCGGGCGGTGAGCAGGCGGAGGAACGCCCACCAGACGGCCACGCACTGGACGTAGCTGTTCAGCCAGTGGCCGAGGCCGAGCCCGATTGCGGCCGGCACGCTCAGGCTCCGGTCGCAGCGGGCCCGGTAGATCAGCCCCCAGGCGGCGAACGGGAGGATGCCGAAGACCACGATCAGCGGCAGTACGCCCCAGCCGCCGTGCGACCACCAGCCGACCAGGCCGGACGGGGTCTGCCAGATGTAGTAGCCGAGCACTGCCGAGCAGGCCAGGTAGACCAGGGTTCCGCCGAGCTGGGTCCACGGCGCGGAGAGGAAGTGGGCGATCTCCACGGCGGCGGTGTTCCGGATGTGTCGGGAGGTCAGCACGGCCCAGGCGTACCGGGCGCACTGCATGGAGCCCTGTGCCCAGCGGGTACGCTGCCGGATCAGCAGTCGGAGCCTGACCAGCGCCTCCTGGGCGACCCAGGTCTCCGGGCAGTACTCGGTCCGGCCGCCGGCGAGCAGCACGTGCAGGCCGAGTTCGAAGTCCTCCAGCAGCGCGCCGTGCCAGGGCGTGCCCTGGGACTCGGCGATCCGGTCCAGCATGTCCAGCCGGGTGAACTGCCCGTTGCCGCCCATGCCCACGCTGCCGGTCCGGCGCCGCAGTTCCTGCATCGCGGCGATCGGGCCCCGGAACTCCATGTCCTGCAACCGGATGAGCAGTTGGCTCCACCGCCGCCGGCCGACCCGGGAGCGGGCCCGCCCACAGTCGAGCATCCGTACCTCGATCTGCACGGCGGAGATCCGGGACCGGCCGAAGTAGCGCCGGCCGGCGAGCGCGGTCAGGCAGTTCGGGTCGAGGCGGCTGTCGGCGTCGACCACCCCGACGAGGATCCGGCTCCGGTCGGCGTCGGCCGGTACGCCGGCCCGGATCGCCCGCCAGCCTGCGTTGAGGGCGGCACCCTTGCCCTGCCGCGCCTCCGGCAGCACCCGGTGCACCACCCGGACGCGCGGGTCGGCCGCGAGAGTGTGGAGCAGTTCGCCGGTGCCGTCCGTGGACGCGTCGTCGACGCACCAGATCGTCGCCTCCGGGCAGGCACGCCGTAGGGCGCGTACCGTCTCGGCGATCACCGAGGATTCGTCGCGGCAGGGTACGAGGAGGTGCCATTCGAATCCGGCGGGATCGCCGCCGGTGCTCCGGTCGTTCCGCAGGAAGATGACCATGATGCCGACCACGTAGGCGCAGAAGGTCACGCAGAGCAGGAACGCCAGGGTGTTCAGCAGTTCCAGGGCGCTGAGTTCAAGTGACATGATCGGCGTTCCGAACTGCTCGGCCCCGGGTCAGCAGCACGACGAACAGGATCGCGCTGCCGACCACCCCGAGGGTGGTGATCACCGATCCGATCAGTACGTGGCTGCGTTCGTAGCCCTGCTCGAATCCCCAGAGCCGCATCGAGCCGACGACCGCGGCGAGCCGGAGCTGGTTGACGGCGACCAGCAGGACCGCGGTGACCGCGCAGCACACGGTCGCCCGGGACACGCTGACCCGTCCGACGAACATGAGGAAGGCGGCCAGGGCCACCGGCGGGATCAGCAGCAGCCCGACCGAGCAGCCGAGCGTCACCATGAAGCCGACCCACCGCTCGTCCAGCGGAAAGATCACGGTCGAGTAGCTGGAGCGCGCCTCGGCGAGTCCGAGCCCGTCCACGAAGCGTGCGCTCAACCAGGCTTCGCCGCCGGCGATCCAGCGGAGGTTCGCGGCCACCGCACCGGCCGCACCGACGCCGACCAGGGCGGCGAGCACGAGGCGGAGCCGGGAGGGCCGGCCGGCCGGCGGGCGGGCATTCGGCCGCCGGGCCGCCACGGGACTCCGGTGGATGCTCCGCAGGTGGGTACCGGTCACTGGGACCGCTTCTGCAACACCAGCAGCACCATCGCCGCACCCAGGATGACCAGGCCCAACCCGGCCAGTAGCCAGGACTGCAACGCCACCCCGGTCAGGGCCAGCCCGCCGCCGGTCGGTGGCCCCTTGGGACCGTACATGACCATCACCCCCGTCTTGCTTCGCTCCGGTCAGCAGTAACATTAGGGGCGAAACACCCCAGTGTTCGCAGCTATCCCTAAAAACCCCTTATCGGTCATAATTCATCGAGTACCGGCGATGGCCGTGCGCAAGGACTCTCGCGTTCGGTGGTGGCGCCACGCCGGACCGTCGGGCGGGAGGTGTCGGTGGGTATTTACGTCGTTTATCGGTATTAGTCCTTTTAGGGCGTTTAAGGTATGTCCAACCATGAATCGAATGTGTTGAGCGATTCAGATTTGTCCACCACCCGAAACCGGAAGCCCCACGACGTTGAGCATCGACCAGACGCAACTCGTCCCGTCCGCGCCGCCCGGCGCCGAGGCCGGCGCGGACCGCCGTACCGGCACCGGAGCGCGCCGGACCGGTGCGCGACACGCCGTCGTCCCGAGCCCGCCCCGCCGGCCCGGGCGGCACCGACGCGGCCGGAACAGCACCGCCGGCCGCCGGTCCGCGCCGGCCCGCAGGGGCGTCCGGGCACTGGTACTGGAGCCGCGTACCGGCGACGCCACCCCCGACCGACTGGCCGACGAGTTCCACGTCGCCGCCCGCCTGCCACTGCCGGAGCGGATGGAACAGCTCGACGAGGCACTGCTGCGGTGGCGGCCGAAGCTGCTGCTCTGCAAGCACCCGCTGGACAGCCTCGACGCCCGGCTCGCCGCCGTCTGCCTGGCCCACGACGTCGAGATCTTCGTACTCGCCCACCCGGTCTACGGGCTGCTGCAACCCGCCCGGCTGCGTCGGTTCGGCGGACTGCCGTGGCTGCGGCTCCGGCCCGGCCGGTCGGGGGAGGAGAAGGTGAAGCGCGCCCTCGACGTGGCGGTGACCCTGCTCGGCGCCCCGCTGGTGGTACCACTCATGCTGGTCGTCGCGGCGGCGGTGAGCCTCAGCGGGCCGCCGCTCTACCGCCAGGAACGGGTGGGTGCCGGCGGGCACCGGTTCCACATGGTCAAGTTCAGGACCATGCGTGCCGACGCCGAGCGGCACACCGGACCGGCGCTGGCCAGCGTGGACGACGCCCGGGTGACCCGGGTCGGCCGGGTGCTGCGGCGGTTCCGGCTCGACGAACTCCCGCAACTGTGGAACGTGGTCCGCGGCGACATGAGCCTGGTCGGCCCGCGCCCGGAGCGCCCCGAGTTCGTCGCCACCTTCCGGGAACTTCCGCACTACGAGCTGCGGCACCGGATCCGGCCCGGGATGACCGGGATCGCCCAGCTCACCGGCGGCTACGCCGCGACGGTCGAGGAGAAGCTCCGCTGCGACCTGCTCTATCTGCACTGCCGGTCGCTGCGGCTGGACCTGCTGCTGGTGGTGCTGACCATCGTCGAGCTGTTCCGGGGGTTCCCCCGTGGCTAGCTCTGCCTCCGGCTCCTCCACCGGCCGCCGGCTGACCCGCAACTCCGCCAGCCTGATCACCGCCCGGATCGTGATGGCCGTGGCCGGACTGGGCTCTTTGCCGGTTCTCTACGACCAGCTCGGCGCGGCGCGCTTCGGGGTGTGGGCACTGCTCGGCGGCCTGGTGGCGATCGTCGCCCTGGTCGACCTCGGACTCGGGTCCGCGCTGGTACGACAGGTCGCCGGAGCGCTGACCGAGCCGCTGCACCGGTCGGCGCGTACGGCGCTCGGTGTCGGCCTGGTCTGGGGCGTACTCCTCTGGTTGCTCGCCTCCGCCGGCACCCTGGTCGGCTGGCCGTGGCTGGCCCGGCTGCTCCAGTTGGGCGAGCTGGCCGGCGAGGCCCGCCAGGCGGCGCTCACTCTGCTGCTCGGGCTGCTCTGCGACGGTGTCGCGCTGCCCTGGCGGGCGGTGCTGGAAGGTACCCAGCGGTACACCGCGTTGGCCTGGGCCAGCGGCGGTACGGCGGTGCTCGGCGCGGCGCTGGCGGTACTCGTCGTACGCCTCGGCGGTGGCCTGCTGGCGCTGGCCGCCTCCATGGCCGCGACCTGTGCGGTCCGGGCCGCCCTGGTGGTGGCCGCCGCCAGCCGCTGGCAGCCCCGACTGCGCCCGAGCCTGCGCGCCCCCGGCCCCGGCGAGCTGCGCCACCTTCTCGGGTACGGGCTGCAGGTGCAGGGCACCGGTGCGGCCGGGGCGACGAACCTGGAACTGGACCGCTTCATCCTGAGCGGCACTGCCGGACCCACCGTGGCCGGTGGCTTCGAACTCGGCAACCGGCTGCTCAACATGCTGCGGCTGCCGCCCACCATCGTGCTGCTGACGATGTTCCCGATGGCGGTGTCCCGGGCGGCGACCGAGGGGCCGGCCTGGCTCGACCGGTTCCACCTCACCGCGACGAAGCATCTCACCGCGTTCGCCGCGGTCAGCAGCGCGCTGCTGGTGGTCTGCGCCGACCCGCTCGTCCGGCTCTGGCTCGGTCAGCCGGTCTGGTGGGCGACGGTCGGCATCGTCGTGCTGGCCCCGAGCTACGCGCTGAACCTCGCCGCCGGGGCGACCGCGATCGTGCTCCGGGTCGAGGGCCGGCCCGGGCAGGAGACCGGGTACGCGCTGCTCTCCGTCCTGCTCAACCTCGCCCTGACCTGGCCGCTGCTGCACCTGGTCGGCCCGGCCGGCGTTCCGCTGGCCACCTCGATCGGGGTCGCCCTCGGCACCGCCTACTTCATCGCGCGCTTCCACCGCACCAGCGCACGCCCGATCGGTCCGGTACTGCGGGCCGTCCGGCCCTCCGTACTGGCCGGCGCGGTCGCCGGTCTCGGCGGTGGACTCGCGGCCCGACTGCTGCCGGACGGCCCCGGGCGGCTGGACGCCGCCCTCGCGGTGCTGACCCGCTCCGGCGTGGTACTGCTGCTCGCCGTCGGCGTGCTGCTGGCCGCCGGTTTCCTGGCCCCGGCCGACCGGACCCGGCTCGCCCGACTGCTCCGGCGGCCCGGGTCACCGGCCCTGGCTCCGGACGGTGTCGTCCGGTGAGCGTCTCGGTGGACTGCGACCGCTGCCTGCTCTGTGGTCGGGTCGGTGGGCACGGTGTGGCGTTCGCAGGTGTGGTGCGGCGTTGTGGGGGGTGTGGTTTTTCGTGGACGGTCGGTGAGTTTCCGTCGCTGTCGGAGTTGTATGACGAGTCGTATTTCTCCGGTGCGGGTTACGAGGATTACTTCCTGCCGGCGCCTCGGCGGTTCGAGTCGGGTCGTCGGTTGCGGTGGTTGTTGTCGGTGACGCGGCCGGGTTCGTTGGTGGAGGCGGGTTCGGCGGGCGGGTTTTTCGTCGAGGCGGCGTTGCGGGCGGGTATTGCGGCGGAGGGTGTGGAGGTTTCGGCTGCGGCGGCGCGGTTTGCCCGGGAGCGGTTGGGTGTGCCGGTGCGGCACGGGTTTTTCGAGTCGGATGTTTCGTCTCGTCTGGTGGACGCGGTGTGTGCGTTCCATGTGTTGGAGCACGTGGAGGATCCGCGTGTGTTCCTGTCGGCGGCGCGGGAGCGGTTGGCGCCCCGGGGTTGGCTGGCGTTGGAGGTCCCGAACATCGCCTCCGGGGCCGCCGGCCGGCTGGGGCAGGCGTGGCCGGGACTGCAACCCCGCTACCACCGCTGGCACTTCGACCCGGACTCGCTGATCCGACTCGTCACCCGGAGCGGATTCGACGTCGTGCGCTGCGACACGGCGGTCTTCCGTTACTACATGCCGGTGACGTACCGGCTTCGACACGTACGTCGACTGTTGCCGTCCGACTGGCGGGGAACCGGCTCGCTCCGGCTGACCCAGCCCAGGCGGGGCGATCTGCTGCGGCTGATCGCGCGCCTGCCTCGGGGCGTTCGAAGGGAGGAATCGTGACCGCTCAACTGGAGGCCACCACCTGCCCGCGACGGAGGCAGCGATGAACCGGCCCACCCTGTCGGTGCTGCTGGTGAGCTGGAACACCCGGGACGAGACCCGCCGGTGCCTGGCCGCACTGCGTACCGCCGGGAACGTCGACTACGAGGTGGTGGCCGTCGACAACGCCTCGGCGGACGGCTCCGCCGAACTGCTCGCCGCCGACTCCCGGGTACGACTGATCCGCAATCCGCGCAACGTCGGGTTCGCCGCAGCGGTGAACCAGGCGTACCGGCAGGCGACCGGGGAGCTGGTCCTGCTGCTCAACAGCGACGTCAGGTTCCATCCCGGCGCCCTGGACACCATGGTCGAGTTTCTCCGGGACCGGCCGGACGCCGCCGGGGTGAGCCCGCTGTACCTCAACCCGGACGGCAGCTTCCAACAGCACTACGTGCAACTGCCGACCTTTCCGGCCGCACTCACCATGTACACCGCGCTGCGCCGGCTGCCCGGGTTCCGGTCCGCGCTGCACCGGTTCCAGTTACGTGGCGAGGACTTCTCCCGGCCCCGGGAACTCGCCTCGGGAAGCTGCATGCTGCTCCGGCGTCGGGTGCTCGAACCGGAGCGGATCTTCGACGAGCGCCTCCCGATCTACTGGAACGACGCCGTGCTCACCCGTACGTTGCAGGCCGCCGGGCACCGGCTCTGGATGATCCCGCAGGCCGTGGTCACCCACACCCGGGGCGCGTCGTGCCGGCTGCTCGGCACCCCGTCCCGGACCCGACACCTCGTCGGCGGGCTGGTCTGCTATCTCCGGCTCACCCAGCCCCGATACCGGCTTGGCGTGTTCCGGCTGGTACTCCTCGCGGACCACGCCGTCAAGCGGCTCTTCCGGCGTACGACCGGCATCGGCCTGCGGGACCTGACCGCCGCGCTGCGCGGCGACGTCGGCGCGCTGCCCGACGGAGACCTGCGGGAATGGTCGGTACTCTCCGGCGACGGCCAGTGGGCCGCCGAGCACTACTTCCGGACCCTGGTCGGCGAGCGCGTCGACGACCAGCGGATCCTGCTGGTGGACCGGCCACGCCGGCTGCGCGGCCGACGACTGCGGGTCCGGTTCGACGGCGGGTCGGTCTGGCGGGCCACCCCGCCGGCACTGCTGCCGGTCGGCTGGCGGCTGCCTCCGGTACGCGCGCTGAACGCCTGGTTCGCCGCTGCCGCCGTACGACGCTGGCTGGACGACCGGCCCGGTGTCCGGGTGCTGCGGCTCGACGACACCAGCCGTTACCTGGTCGGCCGGATCGACGAGGACGAGGTCGTGCCGGTGGCGACCGGCACGCCCTCCCTGGAGCTGTCCCGTGGCTAGCACCGCCCCTCCCCGGACGGGCTCCCGAAGTGGTCCGGTCGCGGCCGTCGGCGGCGTCGGGCGTACCGGACCGGGCTGGGTGCTGATGTTCAGCGGCAGCCCGTGGCGGGCCGCCGCACACCGGCAGCACGCGCTGGCCCGGGAGTTGGCCGCCGACTGGCGGGTGGTCTTCGTCGACCCGCCCGGGAACCGGCCGCGCTGGCGGTGGACGGTACGCCGGGTCGACGACTCGCTCTGGCACGCCGTGCCGCCGGCCGTCCTCCCGTTCGGCCGGCACCTGCCGGCGGTCAACCGGCTGACCCGCCGGGTCGAGGCGGCGCTGCTGGACCACTGGCTGCGGCATCGGGCCCACGGCCCGGCCGGCGAGCCGTCCGGCGCCCGGATCGTCTGGCTCGACGAGGACCTGGCCTGGCCGGTACCGGCCCGGCTCGACCCGACGGTGGTGGTCTACGACGCCACCGACCTGGACTGGACCTTCACCCGACGGTGGAACCGCGCGCACCTGCATCGGGCGTTGCGGGCCGCGGTCGGCGCCGCCGACCTGGTCCTGGCCTCCTCCTCGGCGCTCCCCGAACGGCTGCCGGCGGCCCGCCGCCCGCCCGTGGTGATCGCCAACGGCTGCGATCCGCACCGGTTCACCGCCGACGGGCCGGTCGCGGCCGGGCTGACCGGGCTGCCCCGGCCGATCCTCGGCTACCTCGGTGCGGTGGACACCCGGGCGTTCGACGCCGAGCTGGTCGCCACCGTCGCACGGCGCCGTCCGGAGTGGACGTTCGCGCTCGTCGGTCCGTCGACCCGGGCCGGCCGGGCACCGCTGGCCGGACTGCCCAACGTCCGGCTGAGCCCGCCGGTGCCGTTCGCCGACGCCCCGGCGCTGGTCCGGGGCTTCGACGTCGGCATCATCCCGTACCGGACCGGTGGGCTGGTCGACTACGTGCATCCCAAGAAGTGCTTCGAGTACCTGTCCGCCGGTCGGCCGGTGGTCGCCACCGCGCTGCCGGCGCTGCGGGACCTCGGTGCGCCGATCCGACTGGCGGCGACCGCCGGGCAGTTCGAGGCGGCCGTCGAGGACGAACTCCGTACCGCCTGGTGCCCGGAGGCGGTCGACCTGCGGCGTGCCGTCGCCGCCCGGCACAGTTGGGCCGCCCGTGGTACGCGGCTGCGGAAACTGCTCGCGGAAGTGCCGGCCCTCCGGTGAGCGCGGTGTCGGTGTCGACCGTCGCGATCGCGGCCGTGGCCGGCACCACGGTGGCGGTGTCGGCGGCTGTCCTGCCGGGCCAGCTCGGCATCGCCGCCGCCGGTACGGTGCTGTGCGGGCTGGGTTTCGTCGTCTGGCCGTGGGCGGTGCTGCCGATGGGCATCATCGGCGGGTCGATCGCCAGCGGTCTGCTCGGGGTGGCCGACGTGCAGACCTTCGTCCTCCTGCACACCCTGCCGCTGGTGGCCGGCTGCGCGGCGCTGGTCGTACGGCGGATGCTGCTGCCGGCCGTGGCCGTGGGCCGGCCGTCGACCAGCACCGTCGCGATGGCGGGACTCTCCGTCGCCACCGCCGTCGCCGCCGTCTACGGCCTCGCCCTCGGCAACCAGCCCTGGAACGTCCTCGTCGCCGCCTACCAGGTGGCGGTGATCCCGGCGTACTACTTCCTCGCCACCTACACCCTGGACACCCCCCGACGACTACGGGCCGGTGCGGTCTGCTACCTCTCCGTCGTCGGCGTACTCACCGCCATCGAGATCGCCACCCCGGGCCGGCACGGTGGACTGCTCTCCGCACTGGCGGTACCCCCGCTGATGGTCCTCGCCGGCCGCGCCCACGGCTGGTACCGAGCCGGCCTGATCCTCCTGACCGCTCTGTTCCTCACCGACGTCGTGCTCGCCTCCTACCGGGGAATCTGGCTCGCCGCCGGCACCGCCATGCTGATCATGCTCGTCCGGGGCGGGCGCGTCGTCCGGTACGGAGTACTCGCCGCCGTGGCCGGCGCGATCCTGGTCCTCGGCGCGAGCAGCCTGCACTCCGGAGTACGCGAACGCTCCTCCGTCGTCAGCCTGGCGTTCCAGCGCGACTCCGGACACCGTGTCCCGGAGAGCACCGTCGGACTCGACGCGTTCGCCGCCGCGCCCCTACTCGGCGCCGGACTCGGCCAGTCCAGCCCGCAGGTCTACGTCAAGGGCTTCACCGTCACCGACGTCGGACCCGTCTACCACGCCTTCTGGGTGATGATCCTGGCCAACCTCGGCCTGCTCGGACTCGTCGCCGTGCTCTGGCCGGTGGCCCGGACGCTGCGCGCCGGACTCACCCGACACAACGACCTCGCCCTGGCCTTCGCCGCGCTCACCTGCGGCTTCCTCGCCGCCGCCTTCTTCGCCGGCCCGACCGACGGGCACTGGGAACTCGGCCTGCTCCCGGCGCTGACCATGCTCGCCGCCCGGATACCGGCGGAGGTGCGGTCATGACCGCGCGGACACCGGCGGAGGTGGGGTCGTGACCGCGCGGGCGGGCTACGGCGCGACCAGGCCGAGCGGGCCGGGGCCGGCCGGCGCGGCGGTGCCGCCCAGCGGCACGGTGGCGACCGCCGTGCTGGTGACGTACAACTCGGCCCGGCACATCGCCGCCGCGCTGACCCCGCTGCTCCGGGCCGGCCTGGCCGTCCGGGTCGTCGACAACGCCTCCCAGGACGGCACGGTCGCGCTGCTGGCCCGGGAGTTCCCCGACGTCGAGGTGACCGCCAACCGGCGCAACGTCGGCTTCGCCGCTGCGGTCAACCAGGCGCTCGCCGGCTGCGAGTCGGAGGTCGTGCTGCTGGTCAACCCGGACTGCGTACTGCCGGTCGGCGCCGCGTGGGCACTGCTCGGCTACCTCGACGGCCACCCCGAGGTGGGCGTCGTCGGGCCGCGACTCGTCGACGCCGCCGGACGGGTGGCGATCAGTGCCCACCCCTTCGAGAACCTGACCAGCGTCCTGCTGTCCCGGTTCGGCGGCAGTCTGGTCCCGGTACCGCTGCGCCGGCTGGTCAGCGGGGGCCGGCGCCGGTCGGCGTACGACGCGTGCCGGGCACCGTCCGGGCCGGTCAGCGTCGACTGGCTCTCCGGCGCCTGCCTCGCGGTCCGGCGTTCCCTGCTGACCGAGGTCGGCGGCCTCGACGAGAACTACTTCATGTACTACGAGGACGAGGAGCTGTGCCTCCAGGTGCATCGGCGGGGTGCCGACGTGGTCCTGCTGCCGGCCGTGTCGGCGACGCACACCGGTGGCGGCAGCAGCGCCGATCCGAACTGGATCTGGCCGCACCTCTACCGGAGCATGCTGCACTTCTTCGCCCGGCACCGCCGCTCGACGTACCAGGCGGTCCGGTTGGCGGTGCTGCTCCGGGCACTGCTCGGGATCGGCCTGGCCGCCGTACGCCTGACCGTGTCACCCCGGTCCGGCACCGCCCGGGCCCGCGCCTGGTACTCCGTCGCCCGGACTGCGGCCACCGCCACCTCGACGGCCCCGGAAAGGCAACCCGCATGCACATCCTGATCACGGCGGTGGGCCAGCGCACCGAGCACTGGACCGACCTGTTCACCCTGTTCTGCGCCCGGCCCGAGCTGTCCCTGACCATCGTCGCCGCCGACGTCTCGGCCGGCACCGACAGCACTTTGCGGGCGCTGGCCGAAGAGGTGCCACGGCTGCGGTACCACCGGGTGCCGCACCTGCTGGGCGAGGACCGGACCGGGCACATGGCGTCGGTGCTGTTCCGGCGCCGACAGCTACGGCAGGTCCTGCCGGCCCGGCCCGACGTACTGCACGTGATCGGCGAGGCCGCCTATCTGAGCACCTGGCAGGCGCTCGGCGTACGGCGCCGGCGCTGGCCCCGGCTGCCGGTGACGCTGTACGCCGCGCAGAACGTCGTCACCCGGTTCCCGACACCGTTCCCGCAGCTCGAACGGCGGGCGTTCGACACCGTCACGCACGCCTTCCCGATCACCCCGGCGGCGCTCGGAGTCCTGCGGACGAAGGGGTACCGGGGACCGGCGACGGTCGTACCGCTGGGTGTGGACACCCGGCTGTTCGCGCCCGCGTCGCGGCCACGGCGCCGGCAGCCCTTCACCGTCGGCTTCGTCGGCCGGCTGGAGCCGCACAAGGGCGTCGCGGACCTGCTGCGCGCGGTCGAACTCGTCGACGCCGACCTGCTGGCCGTCGGCCGGGGCAGCCTGGCCGACGCGGTGACCCGGGCGGCGGCCCGCCGCCCCGGCCGGGTACGGCTGCACGACTGGGCCGACCACGCCGCGCTGCCCGGCCTGCTCCGCCGGATGGACGTGCTGGTCCTGCCGTCGATCGAGGTCGTGCAACGGAACGTGCTGCCCTGGGTGGGCATACCGCTGCGGGAACAGTTCGGCCGGGTACTCGTCGAGGCGATGGCCTGCGGCGTACCGGTCGTCGGCAGCGACGTGGGGGAGATCCCGCACATCCTCGGGGACGCCGGGCTGAGCTATCCGGCCGGCAACGTGCTGGCCCTGGCCGACCGGTTGACCCGGCTGCGGAACGACGCCGGCCTGTCCGGCCGGCTCCGGGAGCGGGGCCTGCGCCGCGCCGCGGAGTTCGGCTGGGACCGGGCGGCCGACACGATGTGCGAGGTCTGGCAGCGGCTGCTGTGGTCCAGCCGCGCCGACAATCCGGCCTGGTGCGCGGCACCCCGGCCGGCAATGGCGGAGATGTCCGATCCGGACACGGGGAAGGCGAGAACGACATGAGGACCCGGACCAGGGTACGGAAGGCGCTGCGCACCGTACGGCAGCACGCGGCGATCCCGGTGCTCGCCCTGCTGGCCGGCGCGGCCGGTGCCTATGCGGTGACCATCTCGGTGCCACCGACGTACGAGGCGGTCGCCTCGGTGATGGTGGTACCCGCGAAGGCGGCCGACGGCGGGGCCCCGAACGGCGTCGACATCAGCGTCGCGCAGAACCTCGCCCCCACGATCGCCCGGCTGGCGGAGTCCCGGCAGGTGGCCACCGACGCGGCGGCCGCGCTCGGGCTCGCCGAGGAACTGGTGGTGGGGCGGGTGAGCGGTGCCTCCGAACCCGGTCTCCAGATCGTGACGATCCGTGCGACGGCCCGTACCGGCGCCCAGGCGGCGGCGATCACGAACGCGGTGACCGAGGCGCTGAGCCGCGAGGTCGGTGCGATGCGGATCGGCGGCGACTCCCCGGTTACCGCCGAGCCCTTCGACCGGGCGGCGCCGCCGCTCACCCCGGAAACGCCGAAGCCGCAGCTCAACCTGTTGCTCGGCGGGTTCGCCGGGCTGCTCGCCGGACTGGCTCTCGCCTCGCTGCGCAACCGGCTCGACGACCGGCTGCGCCGGCTCGGTCAGACCGAGGAGTACCTCCGCCTGCCGGTGGTCGGCGTGCTGCCGCAACTGCCGCGCCGGGGCACGGCCAGGGCCGGCGAGACGTACGCCCGCCCGGACGTCGCCGGCACCGTCAAGGGAGCCGTGGCGGCGCTGAGTGTGCTGACCGCGCCCAGCCCCCGCTGCCGGGTTCTGGTCGTCGGGGTGCACGACACCACCACCGTCGACCTGGTCGCCGGGATCCTGGCACTCGGCCTGGCCGAGCAACTGCACCGGGCGACCCTGCTGGAGGGCGAGATCGGCCAGCCGACCCTGGCCGAGGTCTTTCCCGGTTCGGAGCGGTGCACCGTGCAACAGGTAATCGCCGGGGAGCGCCGACCGGAGCCGCTGGCCGGCTGCGGGTCGCTGTCGGTCGTCCCGGCGGACCCGATCCGGCGTACCTTCGGCGCGGCGCCGCCCCGTGCGGAGCGGATCGGCACGCTGCTGGACGAACTCGCGGAGGGCGGCGGCGCCGTGGTGGCGACCGCCCCGCCGGTGCTGACCGGTGCCGACCTGCCGGCGCTCGCCCGGCACGCCGACGCGGTACTGCTGGTCGTGCACGCCAACCGGACCCGCAAGAGCGCGGCGAAGCGGGCGACGCTGCTGCTGCAACGGCTCGACGTACCCCTGGTCGGAGTGCTCCTGGTGGGCGGTGCCGACGAGTCGGACAACCCGGTCTCCTCGGCCTGGCCGGCGGTGCGGGCGGCGCGGCCGGTACCGCACCACGACCCTGCCCCCGATCCGGCGGGCACGCCGACCCGCCGGCCACGCCCGGCCCGCACGCCGCTCGCGCCGGTACCGGCGCCGGCCGGTCGGACGGCTTCCGTCGCACGCCCGGCCGCGCCGGCCGGTGGCCCGGCTCCGGGCACCACTCGCCCGGTCGTACCGGCCGGCGGGCGCGATCCGGCCGTCACCGGTCCGGACCGGGTTGCCCCGGTTCCGGTCGGAACTGCCATCGGTCCGGATGGGGTTGCCCCGGTTCCGGTCGGAGCTCCCGCCGGTTCGGGCCGGGTTGCCCCGGTTCCGGTCGGAGCTTCCGCCGGCCCCGACGATCACATGCCGGACCAGGGCTGGCCGGAACCCTCGTCCGCCTTCGACGCGGACCTGCCGATCCTGGCCAGGTTCCGGGCGGCCATGCAGCGGCAACCGTCGTCAGCGGTGCTTCCGTGGGTCGGCTCCCCGGGGCCGACCGTGCCGCACACGTCCCGACGTCCCAACCGAGATCTGGAGAAACCATGAGCGAGACCCTGGTGCCGACCCAACCGTCGGGCCGTACCCTCGACGATCCGCGAGAGCTCTACAGCGACCTGTTGAAGAAGGCCCTCACCAGGTACGCCTTCGGCGAGACGTGGCAGCCGTTCACGCCCCGCCCCGGCCGGCTGCGAAGCGTGCTGTTCCGCCAGGGACAGCGGCTGCTGCGTCGACGCGGACTGGATCTGGTGTGCCGGTTCCCGTTCGACCCGGAGGCCCGGGCCAACGGCCGCGACTGGCCGCCGGACGCGGAGACCATGGTCGGGCTGCGCCGCCTCGACAACGTCGAACGGTGCGTCCTGGACGTCCTCCGGCAGCAGGTGCCCGGTGACCTGATCGAGACCGGGGTCTGGCGGGGCGGCACCACCATCTTCATGCGTGCGCTGCTGGCCGCGTACGGCGACCGGGAGCGGGTGGTGTGGGTCGCCGACTCGTTCCGGGGCCTGCCCCGGCCGCAGGCGCACCGGACCGAGGACGTCGAGGACGCGTTGTGGCAGGTGCCCTTCCTCGCGGTACCGCTGCACCAGGTGCAGGAGAACTTCCGCCGCTACGGACTCCTCGACGACCAGGTCAGGTTCCTGCCGGGGTGGTTCGAGGACACCCTGCCGGACGCACCGGTCCAGCGGATCGCGGTGATGCGGCTCGACGGGGACCTCTACGACTCCACAAGCGTGGCGCTGCGGTCCCTGTATCCCAAGCTGTCGGTCGGCGGGTACGTGATCGTCGACGACTACCACGCCGTACGCGGCTGCCGGCAGGCGGTCGACGACTTCCGGGCCGAGTACGGCATCACCGACGAACTGGTCTCGGTGGACTGGACCTGCCGCTACTGGCAGCGCACCCGCTGACGGCCCCCGTATTGCTGGGCGGCAGCGCCGACCGGTGCCGCCGCCCAGGCTCCGTGCGGTCCGGCCAGTCCTGATCCGGCTGCCGGTCCGTCGAGTCCCTTTTCAGCCGTCCGGCGCACCCGCACCGACCACCGTGTCACCTCTACCACCACGTCGCACTGTATGGTTTGCAGATCTGGCCGGCGGTCCCGCGTCGGCGGGCCGAGACGTCGAGGGTGACATGGAGTTCTTGAGCAGTCCCGAGCTGTGGGTCGCGTTCGCGACGCTGCTGCTGCTGGAAGTCGTGCTGGGCATCGACAACGTCGTGTTCATCTCGATCCTGGCCGGCCGGCTGCCCGAGCACCAGCAGGCCCGGGCCCGCACCATCGGCCTGTCGTTGGCCCTGATAACCCGGCTGCTGTTGCTGGCGTCACTGTCCTGGGTGATCGGGCTGACCGCGCCGCTGTTCACGGTCTGGGGACAGGAGATCTCCGGCCGTGACCTGATCCTGTTACTGGGCGGCCTGTTCCTGCTCGGCAAGGCGACCTACGAGATCCACGAGCATCTGGAGGGCGCCGAACATGGCTCCTCCGGCCGGGCGACGGCGTCGTTCGCCGGGGTGATCGCCCAGATCCTCGTCCTCGACATCGTCTTCTCGCTCGACTCCGTGATCACTGCCGTGGGCATGGTGGACGAGCTGTTCATCATGGTGGCCGCCGTCGTGGTGGCGATGGTGATCATGCTGGTGTCGGCCGGTACGGTGAGCCGGTTCGTCAACACACATCCGACGGTCAAGATGCTGGCCCTGTCGTTCCTGCTCCTCATCGGCGCCAGCCTGATCGCCGAGGGCTTCGACCAGCACATCCCCAAGGGCTACGTGTACGGCCCGATCGCGTTCTCGATCTTCGTCGAGTTCCTCAACCTCCGGGTACGGGCCCGCCAGCAGCGGCGCGCGGCGCAGCCCGTGCACCTGCACCCCACGTACGTCAAGTCCCGGCAGACGACGACCGACACCCCGGCCGAGCCGCCGACCGAGAACCCCACCGAGAGCGCGGCCGAGCCGCCGACCGAGAGCGCGACCGCTTCGCGCGACTGAGTCCGCCACAGCCGCACCGAAGCCCGGTCCCGGCCCGGCGGACGCTGTCCGGCGAGCCGGGTTCCGGCTCGCCGGACCGGTGGTCGAAGGACGCGGGACAGCGGTACGTGCGGCTGTAAAGTTCCGGGAGGGGAGCCCGGCCGAGGCAGGGAGGTGGACCATCGACCAGACCGTGCTGCGCATCGGGGAGGTGGCCGCCCAGGCGGGCGTGTCGCCGCGCACCGTCGACTTCTACACCAGTCTCGGCCTGATCACCCCGGCGGCCCGCACCGGCGGCAACTACCGGCTCTACAGCCCCGAGGTGGTCGAGCGGATCGCCACGATCCGTACCTTGGAGAGCCACGGCGTGCCGTTGCAGGAGATCGCGGCGGCGCTGCGGCAACCGGTCGGCGAGGATCTCGACGCCAAGCTCGGCCAGCTCGACGACGCCCTGCACGCACTCCAGGCCGCCGCCCGGCACAGTGACGAGCACGCCAACGGCCTGCTGACCGCGATCACCGCCCGGGCCCACGCGCTCATCACCACCGCCCTGGACCTCACCGCCGGACTACCGCCACCCGGCTGACAACGGCTCCGTGCTTCCGCGCACCTCGGGACGAACGGATGCCCATCCGCGCGCCGAGACCGAAGGGTGCGGTCCGGCCCGCAGCAGGGCCGGACCGGGGAGGACAGCGTCGGGCTCAGTCTCCTGGCTGGGCCGAGCCGGCCTCCCAGTCGGTGTACGTGTAGGGGTCTTCGCCCACCTTCGTCTCTGGCACGTGCGGGTTCATGCCCTTCGTCCAGACGTCCCGGCCCATCGTCTCGACCAGGTACTCGGCGGTCCGTTCCACCTCGCGGCGGGCCCGTCCCAGGTCGACGCCGACCAGCCGGTGCTCGTGCTTGACCAGTCGGCCGTCGACCAGGACGGTCTGCACGTCGGCGCGCTGCGCCTGGAAAGCCACGTGGCGGAATTGTGAGTGACGCTTCGTCCGTCCAACGGACGGTGCCGGGACGCAGATCCGAGCGGTGCCGTGCGTGGGCCGGTTCCTCCGGGAAGCTACAGCGGACATTCCGGAGCTGGAAGGTCAAGCCACGGCCTGCGGCGTGCTGGCCGTGTACGCTGCCCCCAGCCTTCGAATCATCGCGCACCACCGCCGTCGGCCTATCGCCATGGAGGCATGATCTTGCAAACGAAAGTGAATAAAATCGTCGTACTTGATCTCTAGGGCCGCAGGTCAAGAAGTCTGCTCCCCGCGCACGCGGGGGTGATCCCCGCCCGGGACAGGCTTCGGGACATCTGCTTGCCCTGCTCCCCGCGCACGCGGGGGTGATCCCGGCGTCTGCCTCCTGGAGCTGCCCGAGGCGGACTGCTCCCCGCGCACGCGGGGGTGATCCGGCTGGGCGCTTCACCCGGTGGTCTGCGGCCCCCTGCTCCCCGCGCACGCGGGGTTGATCCGTCCCCCTCTGCACCCTCGGCCAGCAGCCAGCGCTGCTCCCCGCGCACGCGGGGTTGATCCGAGGCGTCCACGTCTCGGCTGGCCGCGACCGCCCTGCTCCCCGCGCACGCGGGGTTGATCCTGCCGAGCGTCCGGAAGACCGCGCGGACCTGCTCTGCTCCCCGCGCACGCGGGGTTGATCCGATTCAGAAGGGGGCGCGCGTTGGCAACCACCGCTCGCGGGGTTGATCCTCGTGCTCGGCACACCCCTGGAGGCAGACGACACTGCTCCCCGCGCACGCGGGGTTGATCCGTAGTGCGCGCTGACTTCGCGCGGGCTAACGAACTGCTCCCCGCGCACGCGGGGTTGATCCCTGTACGAGCGCACCTCAGCCTGTTGGTGCTGGCTGTTCCCCGCGCACGCGGGGTTGATCCCGAAACCCGAACCGAGGAGACGGACACCGTCACCTGCTCCCCGCGCACGCGGGGTTGATCCCAACAGCATGTTGGACTGCCACCAGGTGGTGGACTGCTCCCCGCGCACGCGGGGTTGATCCGATCGGCTGGTCGCGACGGATCTCCCGCGCCGCCTGCTCCCCGCGCACGCGGGGTTGATCCCCGGGATCCGCAGACCGGGCACCAGTGCCGGTCCTGCTCCCCGCGCACGCGGGGTTGATCCCTGCCGACCGTGGTCACCGGCGCGGCCGTCGTCCTGCTCCCCGCGCACGCGGGGTTGATCCCGGCGGCAGCGGCGCGGACATCGCCGCTGGCGTCTGCTCCCCGCGCACGCGGGGTTGATCCCCGGGTGCGACAGTCGCATGAGGACTGGGTGCACTGCTCCCCGCGCACGCGGGAATGATCCAGGGTGCCCCGGACCTGTCGAAGCTGCTCCGCTCGTGCGCCCGTGTCCGTGGGGATGATCCGGTGGCGGAGTACGGGGCGGCGAGGCATCCGGCGTGCTTCCCGCCAATACCAGGATCGTCGCCCGCCCCGGATCGGGGAGGCGATCCGGGGCGGGTGGGGGCGATAAGGCAAGTCAGCGACGGCGGGGAAGCCAGTACAGGATCTGTCCGGCGATCAGCGCTGCATGGGTGTCGGGCAGTTCTTCCAGCGCGCGGGCCAGGTGCGCGCCGAGGTAGACCATCAGCCCAACCCGGTCACCCCGGAAAGAGGTCAGGAGTGCCAGGCGGGCGTGCCGGCACGGCCAGGGGGCGGCGCAGGCGTGGCAGGCGTACGCCCGCGTCGGGAGATGGTGTGCGCTCCGGGCGTGCTTCCGCCGTACGTGTCGGTACCAACGCTCCTGTGGGCCTATCACCAGTCATGCCCGTTCACCATGCCGGGCGCGGTGCGTCTGCGCCGAGGCGAGTGTTCCCGCACGCGCGTTCGCCAGATGTGGGCGGGTCGACGCGTCCCAACTGAGTCGTTGATTGGTCACAGCCGCGCGGGTCGGCAGGGGAGGGGCCTCCGGCGCCAGCGTTTGGATCTCGGCTCGCTCCTTCTCGGTCAGTTCCACCGGCGGCGTCGCGCGGGTAGCGACCCGGTACTTCCGGCGGGTGAGCCGTGGCACGGGCGATGGCTGGTAGGGCATGGGTATGCGCCCGACCGAGTCCGGACAGCGCCAGCGAAAACCGCAGCGACAGTACCGCCAGAGCCGCCACCACGCGCGGCGATGGTGAGATTTGGCCTTGCGGCTGAGTTTCATGATGCCTCCCTTCGACGAACGAACGTGGTCGGCGCAGCAACCCAGACTCGGGCTCGGGTGGCTCCGCCCGATGGGCGCCTCCGGTAGCGGTGGAGGGTCGGCCTGTCGGGGCGCCCGAGTCCACTCTGCTCAGAGTTGTGTTCCAAACACACTCCGTTGCAATATGGATTAGGGACGTTCTGGATGTTCTGATGGGAGCAAATGATGAATCGGGCGTTTTTGGAAGCGATGACCGAGGCAGGTGAGACCCCCGAGAGTCTGGCCGAGCAAGTTGGTGTGGACCCGAAAACGGCAGCCCGGTGGGTGAGCCCCGGACGAATCCCGCAGTCGCGGCACAGGGCGAAGATCGCTGACTTGGTGGGCCGGGACGTTGCAGATCTCTGGCCGGACGTATTGAAACGACGGGATCCTGTTTGGTTTCGACCGTGGGCCGACACCGAGCACGAAGCCGTGTCGCTCCGCTGGTACGAACCGGCGTGGGTACCGGGTGTTCTCCAGACCGAGGCGTACGCGCGGGCGACCCTCGCAGGCGAGATGCTGACCGCCGAGGAGGTCGACCGCCTCGTGGCCGCACGTCTCCGGCGGCAGTCCATCCTGACCGGGGACCGTCCGCCGCTGCTCGTGGCGGTCTTGGACGAAGCCGTCATACGGCGGCTTCGTGAAGGTCCGGCCGGGCTCTGCGCCGAACAACTAGAGCGGCTGATCGAGCGTGCTGCGCTGCCCAACGTGGAAATCCACATTGTTCCGACCGGCATCGGCCTGTATCCGGGGCTGGGCGGCCAGTTCATCATTGCCGAACTGAGCGATGGGCTACGCGCCGGGTACGCCGACAGTCAGGTGGCTGCGCACATCGTTGAGGGAGTCGAGGACGTTGCTACGCTGGCGGGTAGATGGGAGAGAATCCGCAGCTTTGCGCTCCCGAGCTCCGCCTCACTGGCACTCATAAAGGAAGCAGCCCAGCATGGATGACCTGGCCGGCGCCCACTGGCGCAAGAGCACCCGCAGTGGCAACAACGGCGGCGCCTGTGTCGAGGTTGCCGATAACCTTCCCGGCAGAGTGCTAGTTCGGGACAGTAAGGACCGCGAGGGCGGCTCCCTCGCATTCGACTCGGGCGCGTGGCGGGCGTTCGTGGACGGCGTGGCTCGCCGCCAGTAGTCGGGCCAAACGATGTGTCGCGCCCTTGCTCGCGAGCTCGGAATGATCTTGGGGACACTAGTGAACAAGATTGACGTACTTGATCTATAGGGCCGCAGGTCAAGAAGTCTGCTCCCCGCGCACGCGGGGGTGATCCCGCTAGTCGGCTCGGTAGTGCCGACCGGAGCCACTGCTCCCCGCGCACGCGGGGGTGATCCCGGTTCGCGCAGCCAGCAGAGAGCCGACCCACCCTGCTCCCCGCGCACGCGGGGGTGATCCGTCCTGCGAGGCGAGTAGTCGAGGGGGTGCATGCTGCTCCCCGCGCACGCGGGGGTGATCCCTGGAAGGCGCTCGGCTACGACTCGTGGGACTCCTGCTCCCCGCGCACGCGGGGGTGATCCCCCACACCCGGCCGTCGAGTCGAACGCCTACGCCTGCTCGCCGCGCACGCGGGGGTGATCCCGAGGTGTCGGTGACGGCGATCGAGTAGCCGGCCTGCTCCCCGCGCACGCGGGGGTGATCCCGCGTGCGCAGCCGACCCCGACGACGATCCGTGCTGCTCCCCGTGCACGCGGGGTGATCCCCTCGGTCCAGCTGTACGCAACCTCAAGCCCGGACTGCTCCCAGCGCACGCGCAGGTGATCCGATTCATCACGTCACCCTTGACATCCTGGCCGGACGGGCACGGCAAGTCAGGCTTCTACTCTCCGCGCGCCGATGGGGTAATCCCGCCGTACAGACTGGTTATCTCGTCATCGACGCCAGGTCGCCTCGCCATCGGTCACTGACCAACCGCCGACCCCGACCTGGGCGCCGGTCGCCAGACGGGTGGCAAGCTCGTGCCCGGCAGCCCCCGTCACCAGCAACAGGACGAGCGCGACCGCGACCAGTAGATCGACGCATGCGACGGTGTCTACTCCGCTCAAGCAACGGGGCGGCGTAGCAGGTACGTGTCCATGATCCAGCCTTTACGCTCCCGCGCGGCCCGGCGTACCTCGACGATCTCGGGGCCGACCTCGGCGAGCGGTCCAGCGACCAGGATTTCGTCCGGGGTACCCAGGTAGGCGCCCCAGTAGATCAGCACGTCCGGCTCGGTCACGGTGGTGAACGTGCAGTGCGCGTCGAGCATCACCACCAAATCGTCCACTCCGGACGGCCAGCCCTCGGCCAGTAGCCGTCCCGTGGTCACCTGGAACGGCCGGCCGACCCGGTTCAGTCCGATCCGGTGCCGGGCGGCAAGCGTCGACACACTGCTCACCCCGGGAATCACCGCGTACTCGAAGTCGACCGTTCCGTCCGCCAGCATCTCCTCCAGCACCCCGAGCGTGCTGTCGTACAGGGCAGGATCGCCCCAGACCAGCATGGCGCCGCAACCGTCCGCCGGAACTTCGTCCCGGACCAGGTCCCGCAGCAGCTCGGCGCGGCGCCGACGCCACTGGTCCACCGCGTCCACATAGGCCGCCGCACTCCGGTCCCGGTCCGGATCCCGTAACTCCACCACCCGGTGACCCGGCTTCGTCGGGTGTCGGCGCAGGATCTCCTGCCGCAGCCCGACCAGATCCTGCTTCACGCTGCCCTTGTCGAGTACGAAGAAGACGTCGACCTCGGCGATCGCCCGTACCGCCTCCAGGGTCAACTGCTCGGGGTCGCCCGCCCCGATCCCGATGACCAGGATCTTCCGCATGCTCAGCCGTCCCGTTTCGCCGACCGGTCCCGGCCGGCCGAGTAGAGGTAACTGTCCGGAAAGCCTTCGGCAGCCAGTACCCGCCCGACGACGATCACTGCGGTCCGGCGTACCCCGGCCTGTTCGACCTGGTCGGCGATGTCGGCGAGGGTGCCGCGCAGCACCACCTCGTCGGGGCGGCTGGCCCTGGCGACCACCGCGACGGGGCAGTCGGCGCCGTAGTGCGGTACGAGCTGTTCGGCCAGTTCCCGGGTCCGGCCGACCGCCAGGTGCAGCACCAGCGTCGCCCGGCTCGCCCCGAGTACGGCGAGGTCCTCGGTCTCCGGCATCACCGTCGAGCGGGCCCGAGCCCGGGTCAGGATGACCGTCTGGCCGACCGTCGGCACGGTCAGTTCCCGACCCAGCGTCGCGGCGGCGGCGGCAAACGCCGGAACACCGGGCACGATCTCGTACGGCACGCCGGCCTCGTCGAGCCGGCGCAACTGCTCGGCCACCGCGCTGTAGATCGACGGGTCGCCGGAGCAGAGCCGGGCCACCTCGTGCCCGGCCCGGTGCGCGTCGACCATCCGGGCGACGATTTCGTCCAACGTCAGGTCGGCGGTGTCCACCAGGTCAGCATCGGGCGGACACGATTCGAGCAGCTCCGCCGGGACCAGACTGCCGGCGTAGAGGCAGACCTGGGCGCGGGCCAGCACCCGCTGGCCGCGTACCGTGATCAGGTCGGCGGCGCCCGGTCCGGCGCCGATGAAGGTCACCGGCACGGCTTGCTCACCGCCCACTGCACCAGGGCCCGGGCCGGCTTCCACGAAGTGAAGCCGCCGAGCGGCGCGGCCCGCTCGACGCCGAGCCGGGTCAGGTCACCGCCGAGCTGCGCGGCACGGATGGTCAACTCGCGTTCCCCCTCGATCGTCACCGCGTGCGCCACCAGCCGGCCGCCCGGGGCCAGCGCCGCCCAGCACGCGTCCAACACGCCCTCGGTGGCCAGGCCGCCGCCGACGAAAACCGCGTCCGGCGCCGGCAGCCCGGCCAACACTGCCGGAGCCCGACCGACCACCACATCCAATTCGGGTACGCCGAGCGTGCTCGCATTGCCGGCGATCCGCTCGGCCCGGTCCGGTCGGGCCTCGACCGCCACCGCCCGGCAGGTCGGCTCGGCCCGCAGCCACTCGATCCCGATGCTGCCCGAACCGGCGCCGACGTCCCAGAGCAGCTCGTCAGGCGCCGGGGCGAGCCTGGCCAGCGCCAGTGCCCGGGCCTCCCGCTTGGTCAGCGCCCCGTCGTGCTCGTACGCCTCGTCGGGCAAGCCTGGCACGCTCGACCGGAGTACGGCGTCCGGTCCGGCGGTGGCGTGCACCGCGACGACGTTCAACGGGTCACCGGGCGGGTGCGGCCAGTTCCCGGCGGTGCCGTCGCGCCGCTGCTCCTGCCCGGAGCCGAGTGACTCCAGAACGGTCAGTGAACTCGCCGAATAGCCGGCGTCGGTGAGCAGGCCGGCGAGTGCCGACGGTGTCGACGCGTCGACGCTGAGTACCAGAATCCGCCGGTTGGGGGCGAGCACCCGGCGTACCCGGGCCAGGTCGCGGCCGACGGCGCTGACCACGGTGACCCGCTCGACCGGCCAGCCGAGTCGGGCACAGGCCAGCGCGATCGACGACGGGTGCGGCAGCACCTCCACCCGGTCCGGGCCGACGAGTTCGACGATCCGGCCTCCGATCCCGAACCACATCGGATCGCCACTGGCGAGTACGCAGAGCCGCCGGTCGGCATGCGTGTCGAGCAGGCCGGGCAGCGCCGGGAGCAGCGGGGACGGCCAGCTCATCCGCTGCGCGGGCAGGTCTTCGGGTAGGAGGTCGAGCTGTCGGCGACCGGCGACGACGACCTCGGCCGCGCGCAGTGCCCGCCGGCCGG
This sequence comes from Plantactinospora endophytica, assembly GCF_016862915.1. Lineage (GTDB taxonomy): Bacteria > Actinomycetota > Actinomycetes > Mycobacteriales > Micromonosporaceae > Plantactinospora > Plantactinospora endophytica. The sequence continues at coordinate 229,978 of NZ_BONW01000016.1, forward strand.
CCTCGCCGAGCCCGGCCCAACCGTCCGCGCCGATGCCGACCACGGTCAGCCCTGGTCTGGCACTCGTCCCAGGTCGGGCACTCGTCGCGGTCACGAGCCGGAACGTTAGCCGACCTGCCGCCGCCGATGCCCGTCCGGGTGAGCCGAGTCATCGGCAGCCTCGTGCCCTGCCTCGGCGGACTGCCGACGCCGGCGCAGCCGCACTCGGACCAGATGGCGCGTCCAAGCCAACCGCGTCGGCGCCGGCCGGGTGGGCTGAGTCGGCGCCGGTCGGGTCGGCTGTGTCATCATCGGCGGCGACGGTGCGGCGAGGAACACCGGTGGGTCGGTCCGACAGGACCGGCGACTCCGGGGCGGTCCCGCCACTGTGACCGGCCGACGACGGCCGGGAGCCAGACACTCCGCCCCCGTCCCGGGTCGGCCCTCCGGGCGGCCCGGTACCGGACCGGTCGCGGGCGTGGACACCCGCGGGGTAGGAGGTTGACCCGTGCGGTCGTACCCGTTCTCCGCCGTCGTCGGGATGGACGACATGGCACTCGCGCTCACCCTCAGCGCCGTCTCGCCGGGCATCGGCGGGGTGCTGATCCGGGGCGAGAAGGGCACCGCGAAGTCCACCATCGTCCGGGCGCTGACCGGACTCCTGCCACCGGTGACCGTCGTCACCGACTGCCGGTTCTCCTGTGACCCGGCTACCCCCGACCCCGACTGCCCGGACGGGCCGCACGATCCGGCCGCGCCAACGACGACCCGAGCCGCCCGGCTGGTCGAGCTGCCGGTCGGCGCGACCGAGGATCGGGTACTCGGCGCCATGCACCTGGAACGGGCGCTGCGCGACGGCGTGACCGCGTACGAGCCGGGGCTGCTCGCCTCGGCACACCGTGGACTGCTCTACGTCGACGAGGTCAACCTGCTGCACGACCACCTGGTCGACGTACTGCTCGACGCGGCGGCGATGGGTCGGGCCACGGTGGAGCGGGAGGGCGTCTCGGTCGCACACGCGGCCCGGTTCGTACTCGTCGGCACGATGAACCCGGAGGAGGGTGAACTCCGCCCGCAACTGCTGGACCGGTTCGGGCTGACCGTCGAGGTGGCGGCCAGCCGGGACCCGGCGGTACGGGCCGAGGTGACCCGGCGCCGGCTCGGTTACGAGGCCGACCCGGACGGGTTCGCCGCCCGGTACGCGGCGACGGATGCCGAGCGCGCCGCGCGGATCGCCGCCGCCCGTCGACTGTTGCCCGAGGTCCGGCTCGACGACGACACCCTGTACCGGATCGCCACCGTCTGCGCCTCGTTCGAGGTCGACGGGATGCGTGCCGACCTGGTGACGGCGCGTACCGCGATGGCGCATGCCGCCTGGTGCGGACGTACCACGGTCACCGCGACGGACATCCGGGCGGCGGCCCGGCTCGCGTTGCCGCACCGGCGTCGGCGCGACCCGTTCGATCCGCCCGGCATCGAACAGGACCGGCTCGACCAGGCGCTCGCCGACGCCGGCCTGGACCAGCCCGAGCCACCGCCGGGCAGCGGTCCGGGGCCGGACGGCGCCGGCCCGGACGAGCCCGATCCGGGCGGGCCGGGCGGCGGAGCGCCAGCACCCGACGACAGCGGCCCCGTGCCGGGACAGACCCCTTCGGCGACCGACACCGATCCCGGCAACGGCGGGTCGCGGCCAAACGGCACGGGCGACAAAGCCGGCACGGAGGGCACGGACGGCACGGACCAGATGCCGGTACCGGCCGCACCGCACGGCTCGGCGGACCCGGGGCCGGTCGGTCCGGACACCACCTCCGGCAGCGGGAGCCGGACGTTGACCGCCGACCGGCCGTACCGGGCGCGGTTGCTGGTGGTGCCGGGGATCGGGGCGGGCGTCGCGGGTCGCCGGTCACCGGCGGTCACCACCGTCGGGCAGACGATCCGGACCACTGCGCCCGGGGCGGGGCCGGGAAACCGGCCGCATCTGGTCGCCACGCTCTGGGCGGCAGCCCCGCACCAGCGGGCCCGTGGCCGGCGGGGCGTCGGGCTGGAGCTGCGGGCGCAGGACGTACGGGTGCCGGTCCGGCAGGGCCGGGAGGGCAACCTGATCCTGTTCTGCGTCGACGCGTCCGGCTCGATGGCCGCCCGGCAGCGGATGCGGGAGGTGAAGACGGCCGTACTCTCGCTGCTGCTCGACGCGTACCAGCGGCGGGACAAGGTCGGCCTGGTCACCTTCCGGGGCACTGCCGCCGAACTCGTGCTGCCGCCGACGTCCAGTGTGGACGTTGCCGCGACCCGGCTCGCCGAGTTGCCGACCGGTGGGCGTACCCCGCTGGCCGAGGGGCTGGTGCGGGCCGGCGCGGTGCTGCGGGTGGAACGGATCCGGGATCCGCGCCGCCGTCCGCTGCTGGTGGTGCTGACCGACGGTCGGGCCACCGCCGGCCCGGACGCGGTGTCCCGCTCCCGGTACGCCGCCCGACTGCTCGCCGCCGACGGGGTCCGGTCGGTGGTGGTCGACTGCGAGGCGGGACGGATTCGGCTCGGTCTGGCCGTCGAGCTGGCCGCCGCACTCGGTGCCGAACACCTGCCACTGGAGCAGGTCGCCGCCGGCACCCTGACCAGCGCGGTACGCACCCGCACCGACAGCCGTACCCGCAGCGGCCCCGACCCGGCCGCCCGGACCGGCACGGCGATCCAGGCCACGGGCACCGGTCACCGTACCGGCGCGGTCGGGTCGAGCACGGGGTCGAACAGCTCCGGCCGCAGCCTCGTACGCCGGGGGAGGGCCGCCTGATGCCGCAGGGACAGCCGGAGGTCGTACCCGAGGACGGGCTGACCACCCGGCAGCGCCGCAACCGGCCGCTGCTGATGGTGCACACCGGCCCGATGAAGGGCAAGTCGACCGCCGCGTTCGGGCTGGCCATGCGCGGCTGGAACCAGGGCTGGTCGATCGCCGTCTTCCAGTTCGTCAAGTCGGCCCGGTGGCGGGTCGGCGAGGAGGCCGGGCTGCTCGCGCTCGGCCGGCTGCACGAGCAGACCGGCGAGGGCGGTCCGGTCGAGTGGCACAAGATGGGCTCCGGCTGGAGCTGGAGCCGCAAGTCGGGCAGCGAGGCCGACCACGCCGCCGACGCCCTGGAAGGCTGGCGGGAGATCCAGCGTCGGCTCGCCGGGCGGCGGCACCAGCTCTACGTACTCGACGAGTTCACCTATCCGATGAAGTGGGGCTGGGTCGACGTGGCCGAGGTCGTCGACACCCTGCGGAACCGGCCCGACGGCCAGCACGTGGTGGTCACCGGCCGGGACGCCGACCCCCGGCTGGTCGAGGCCGCCGACCTGGTGGTCGAGATGACCAAGGTGAAGCACCCGATGGACTCTGGCCAGAAGGGACAGCGGGGGATCGAGTGGTGAGCCGGCTGCCCCGGGTGGTGATCGCCGCGCCCGGCTCCGGACAGGGCAAGACCACCGTGGCGACCGGGCTGATGGCGGCACTGCGGGCCCGGGGCCTGACGGTCAGCGGGCACAAGGTCGGCCCGGACTACATCGACCCCGGCTACCACGCCCTGGCGACCGGTCGACCGGGGCGCAACCTCGACCCGCACCTACAGGGCGAGGAGCGGATCGTCCCGTTGCTGCGGCACGGCGCGACGGTGCCGTCCCCGGCCGACGTCGCGGTGGTCGAGGGCGTGATGGGGCTGCACGACGGTGCCGTCGGTCGGGAGGGCTTCGCCTCCACCGCGCACGTCGCCCGGCTCACCCGCAGTCCGGTGCTGCTGGTGGTGGACGTCTCCGGCAGCTCCCGGAGCGTCGGCGCGCTGGTGCACGGGTTCGCCAACTTCGACCCGGAGCTGACCCTGGCCGGGGTGATCCTGAACAAGGTCGGCTCGGAGACCCACGAGTCGGAGGTGCGGCAGGCGGTCGCCCGAACCGGCGTACCGGTGCTCGGGGCGCTGCGCCGGGACGCGTCGCTGGACACCCCGAGCCGGCACCTCGGGCTCGTGCCGGCCGCCGAGCGTGGGGCCGACGCCCGGCGTACCGTCGAATCGCTCGCCGGGCACCTGGCCCGGGCGGTGGACCTGGACGCGGTGCTCGCCGTCGCCCGCCGGGCGCCGGAACTGCCCGCCGGGCAGTGGCGTCCCTCCGACGAGGTGCCCCGGCTCGCTCCGACGACGGTCGCGGTCGCCGGTGGGTCGGCCTTCACCTTCCGGTACGCCGAGACCGACGAACTCCTCGCGGCTTCCGGCGCGCACGTCGTACCCGTCGATCCGCTGCACGACGAGGAGCTGCCGCCCGACTGCGCGGGTCTCTACCTCGGCGGCGGCTTCCCGGAGGTGTATGCGGCGCAACTCTCCGCCAACGCCCGGCTGCGCGGCGCGGTCGCCCGGGCGGCCCGGGCCGGGATGCCGATCGTCGCCGAGTGCGCGGGGCTGCTCTACCTCTGCCGCGACCTCGACGGGCATCCGATGAGCGGGGTGTTGGACGCCTCGGCTCGGATGACCGGAAAGCTCACCCTCGGCTACCGGGAGGGGGTCGCGGTCGGCGCCGGCCCGCTGGTCGAGCCCGGCATGGCGGTGACCGGGCACGAGTTCCACCGCACCCAGGTCGAGTATGCCGACGGCCGCCTGTCGGCGTGGCGCTTCCGCCCCCGGCCGTCCCGCCCGCACGGGCTGGACGCGGCGGTCGAGGAGGGCGTGGTCGCCGGGGTCGGCGGCAGCGTGCACGCCTCCTACCTGCACGTGCACTGGGCCGGTCATCCCGGTCTGGCCAGCCGGTTCACCGCCTCGGCCTCCCGCTACTCCGCCGGGGTGCGGTGTTAGCGGAGAACCCGGGCAGGCGGCACCGAGACCGGCCCGTGCGGTGCGGCGGGCGCGCCCGGCGGGAACACCGGACCGGGGGCGGCACCGGACCGGTGCCACCCCCGTCGCGACCACTGCCGTCCGAAAGCTACGGCAACTACCGCTATCTGGAGCTACAGCTCAGCGTCGGTGCGGCGTTCGTGCCGCTCCACGAGCCGTTGAACCCGAAGCTCGTCGAGGCGTTGGCGCTCAACGCCCCGTTGTGACCGACGTTCGTGGCGGTCACCGACGACCCGCTCGAACTTATCGTCGTGTTCCACGAGCTGGTGATGCTCTGGCCGTTGGGCCAGGTCCAGCGCACCGTCCAGCCGGAGATGGCGGCGTTGCCGGCCCGGACCGTGACCTGGGCGCCGAAGCCGCCGCCCCACTCGCTGGTCTTCGTGTACGTCGCGGTGCAGGCACCGTTGCCGGCCGGGGGAGTGGTCGGCGGGGTCGTCGGTGGCACGGTCGGCGGCGGGGTGGTCGGCGGCGGAGTGGTCGGGTTGCCGCCACCGCCGAAGATCACGTCACTGCACAGGTAGTACGGCTGGTCGAGGTGGCTCGCCTGCCAGATCGTGTAGACGACGTGCCGCCCGGTCCGGTTGCCCGCGTTCACCTGTGCCTCGTACAGGCCGGTGGTGGGGTAGCTGCCGGTGCGTAGCACCAGGTCGAGGCTGCCCCAGGTGAGCGGCTGGGTGGCCGGGTCGAAGCCCTGCTTGGTGATGTAGATCAGCATGTAGTCGGCGCCGTGCCGGGCCCCGTCGGTCAGGGTCAGCGTGAAGTTGTTCGGCATCGGCTTGGCCACCCAGGCCCCGACCGCGTCGAGCGAGGCGTACAGCCCGCCCTGGGTACGGCCGCCGCTACAGAGTTGGCCGTCCGGAACGGCGGCCTGGTGGTTGCCGCCGACGTTCTCGCGGTACAGGCCGTTCCAGTTCCACATCGTGTTCGGGTTGGCCTGCCAGGCCTGGGCGCACATCGGGTCGGTCTGCGCCATGTTGGGGTTGAGGTGGTCGCTGCCCCAGCGCTCCCAGCAGCCGTAGTTGCGGGACGGCGGGTTGGTGACGGACCCGTGTGCGGACGCCGGACCGGGCTGGCCGACGACGACCATGGTGAACCCGGTGACGACGAGGGCGACCGCGGCGAGTACCAGCCGGCGGGCGGTTCGTGAGACTCTCATCAATGCTCCAACGTTCCACCGACGCCTGTGACGCTCGGCGGGATGCCCTGGCCCGCGAGGAAGCACGCGTCGGTCATGACGGACCTCGGAAGGGCAGGCGGTGCTGCCTGCGGTGGCTTGCTGGCTCCCGCGACGATGCTACTGCACGCATTCATCTAAGTGAATCTGAAGTTCGGCCGACAGGTCGGCGGTACGGCCGGCCGGCCGGGAACCGGGCGGGCCGGGGGCCGCCGGAGTGAACCGGAGCCGGCGTCGTCCCGTGTAACCGAAGAAGGTCGAGGTCGGCTCCGCCCCGGCAGGTCCGACACGGCGGCGAGGGCGGACGTGACGCAACGGTGGGCTCGTCGGCCGACGACCACCTGGCGCGGAGGGGAGAGGGCGATGACCACTACGAGGCACTACCCGACGAAATCGTTCGCGCCGCCCGGGACGCTGGCCCTGGGTACGCTGCTGGCCGTCGTACTGGCAAACCTGCTGGTCGTGGAGGCGTTCTTCGTCAGCGCCGGGCCGGGGAAGAACTCCCTGCTCACCGTCGCGAAGTTCGTCGGAGTGCACGTCGCGCTGGTCATGATGGTGCAGCTCGTCCTGGTGGCCCGGCTGCCGTGGCTGGACCGCAGGATCGGCATGGACCGACTGACCGTCTGGCACCGCTGGACCGGGTTCACGCTGTTCTGGGCCGTACTCGTGCACGCGACCCTCGTCGTGGTCGGGTACGCGACGCTGGACGACGCGCCCGTACCGAAGACGTTCCTGGCCCTGGCGGGGGTACCCGCCTCGCTGTTCGGGATGATCGCCGCGTCGATCATCGTCGGAACGGCGGCCGTCTCGGTCCGGTACGCCCGGCGCCGCCTCTCCTACGAGACCTGGCACGCGCTGCACCTCCTCCTCTACGCCGCCGTCGCGTTCGGACTGGTCCACCAGTTCCTCGAAACCACCACCTTCACCTCCTCCGGCTGGGCGACGGCCTACTGGTCGCTGCTCTGGATCGCGGTCGGCGTGGCGTTCGTCGGCGGTCGGGTGGTGCTTCCGTTGTGGCGCAACGCCTATCACCGGTTCCGGGTCGCGGCGGTGGTGCCGGAGTCCGACGACGTGGTGTCGGTGCACGTCACCGGGCGGCATCTCGACCGGCTGCCGGCCCGGCCCGGGCAGTTCTTCATCTGGCGGTTCCTCGGCCACGGCCGCTGGTGGCAGGCGAACCCGTTCTCGCTCTCGGCGGCTCCCGACGGCCGATCGCTGCGCCTCACCGCGAAGGCGGTCGGTTCGGCGAGCGCCGCGCTGCGGCACGTCCCGGTCGGAACCCGGGTCTTCGCCGAGGGCCCGTATGGCGCTTTCACCACGTTGCACCAGGTCAAGGACGCCATGCTGCTCGTCGCCGGTGGCGTCGGCGTCACGCCCGTCCGGGCGCTGCTGGAGGAGGCGACCGGACCGGTCGTGGTGCTCTACCGGGTGCGTACCGAGGCCGAGGCCGCGCTGCTGACCGAGTTGGAGGGGTTGGTACGGGCCCGTGGCGCGCAACTGCACGTGTTGACCGGCCGCACCGGGGCCGGATCGCCGCCGAACAACCCGTTCGACCCGGATCAGCTCGTCGCCCTGGTACCCGACATCCGGGAGCGGGACGTCTACGTCTGTGGTCCGCCGGCGATGACCTCGGCGGTGCTGCGCAGCCTGCGCGCCCTCCGGGTGCCCCGCCGCCAGGTGCACGCGGAACGCTTCAGCCTCGCCTGACCGGCTCAAGCTCAAGTAATGCTCAAGATCCGGTTCGCGCGGCCCCTCGATGCAAAAATGCGCTTACGCTCACCGCACCCAGCTCGCTCACAGCCGCACCACCACCTGGTACGACGGCGACCGTCGTCGTGCCGGGCGCACCGTGGGCGAGCCCTGTTCGACCGTCCTGAACAGACCGGTTCGGCCCGCACCCGGGCCGGCCACTGCATCATCCACAGGCCGCAAACAGAAGGAGGGGAGCATGCGACGCAGACGACTGCGTACCGCGCTTGTCGCGTTGCCCGCCCTGGTGGGGACAGTCCTCATGGCGACGACGCCGGCCGGGGCGGATCCCACGGGGTCCGGCACGGCCGCGTCCGCGCGATCCCAGCTTGAGGACCGGGAGTCGGTACGGCTGGTACGCATCCAGCTCACCGGCGCCGACATGCTGGACAAGGTGACCGCCGCCGGCTTCGACCTCGAACACGGCCTCCGGCGGGTGCCGAACGGCATCGAGGGCGAGGCGGTGGTGACCGCCGAGCAGCTCGCCGACCTGACGGCGATGGGTGTCCGGACCCTCGGCGACGACGAGGGTTTCGCCTGGAGCGACCAGGCCGACGGCGGTCTCCAGGCCACCCTCGGCGCACGGTCCGTCCAGCCGCTCAACCACGAGCAGACCGTACGGGTCGTCCGCGCCGACTGGTTCACCACCAAGGGCCAGGGCTTCCTGTACGTCGAGGCGCGGACCACCGAGGGACAGCAGGCGGAACCGGTCGTCGGGATGCAGCTCGAAAACGACTCGGGCCGGGGTACGCCGTTCGGCTTCGCCCGCACGATGAGCCGGTTCGTCGACTCCGGGCAGTACATGTTCCACCGGAACCTGTTCAAGCTCGACGTGCGCCCGAAGCAGATCCGGGTGACCAGCTCGACCGGCGGGGTCACCACCGGCGAGGTCTCCGACTGGCTGGAGGACGCCCCGCCGCCGCTGACGGACAACCCGCGCTACAAGTGGGACTTCATCGACGGCTACATGCACCCGCAGCAGCTCTACGCGCGGGCGAAGGAGATCGCCCGCCAGTACCCGGGCATCGCCGAGATCGTGTACCTGCCGAACAAGACCAACGGCTACCAGCGCAAGGCGCAGGCCACCATCGGCGGTACCGGTCAGGAGGCGGTCGTCGTCAGCTCGGCGGCCTGGGGCCACGAGGGCGGCAACGACATCACCGTCGAGTTCGTGGACCGGCCGGGGGCGAACCTCCCGCTCGGCGTCGAGGTCACCGGCAAGGCGGTCCGGGTACTCCTCGGCAAGGACGCCTCCGGCGCGCTGGCGAGTACGGCGGCCCAGGTGGCGACGGCGTTGGAGAGCGGCTCACAGGGGCTGATCGACCGGGCGCACCCGTACCGCACCAACGCGGGTACCGGCATCGTCGCACCGACGGCCGCTCCGGTCGCGCTGACCGACTTCCTCGACCAGAAGCGGGTCGGCGCACCCGAGGGTGAGGTGCCGCGCGGTCCGGCGACGATCCCGGTGCTGCGGATCGGCAAGCACCGGGACGGCAAGAAGCCGGGCGTGCTGATCCAGGCGCAGGACCACGCCCGCGAGTGGGTGCCCGCGACGACCTCGCTGGAGGCGGCCGAGCGGCTGGTGCACAACTACCGGTCCGACCGGGAGACGAAGGACATCGTCGACAACACCGAGGTCTTCTTCATCCTCTCCAACAACCCGGACGGGGCGAACTACAGCTTCTACAACTTCGCCTCGCAGCGCCGGAACATGACGAACCACTGTCCGGACGAGAACGCCGATCCGGCCCGCCGGAACTCGTGGGGTGTCGACCTGAACCGGAACTACCGGGTCGGTTCGGGCCACGACGGGTACTCGGGCGCGTCGACGAGCTGTGTCAGCGACACGTTCCAGGGGCCGGCGGAGCTGTCCGAGCCCGAGTCGAAGAACATCATCTGGCTGGTCGAGAAGTACCGGAACATCAAGTTCATGATGTCGGTGCACTCCAACGGCGGCCAGTTGTTCTGGCAGCCGGGTGCCTACATCGCGGACGGGCGGATCACCACGCCCCGGCCGCCGCTGGGTGACGAGGCGTTCTACTGGCAGTCGGCGGCCAGGATCCTGTCGCAGGTCAAGGCGCACCGGGAGACCGTCGTGACGCCGGAGAACGTCGGCGGCTCGTCCGACGTCCTCTACTCCTCGGCCGGCAACGTGCGGGAGGATCTCTACCACACGTACGGGATCTACGCCTTCGGCTGGGAGGTCGGCGGCTCGATCTACAACCCGGCCACCGGCAACTGGCAGGGCGGCTCGTTCCAGCCGGTCTGGGAGGGCGACCCGAACCTGGTCAGCGGCCACGCCGAGACGATGGAGTACGCCAACGGGATCATGGAGATGTTCCGGGTTGCGGCGGACTGGGGCAAGGACAAGAAGGACCCGACGTCCAAGCTCGTCCCCGGTGCCGGGACGTACCGCGACCCCGTCGACGTGCGGTTCGAGACGAACGAGCCGGCCACCATCTACTACACCACGGACGGCAGCCGGCCCACCCTCGAGTCGCCGCGCTACGAGGCGACCGAGTTCCGGGAGCCGGGCGAGGTGTTCCACGTGACGGAGACGACGACGTTCCGGTGGTTCTCCATCGACGCCGCCGGCAACATCGAGAACAACTACGACCCGACGAAGCGGGACCGGCGCGACAAGTACCGCACGGCGACGATCACCATCAGGAAGTAGTCCCGTCCGGTAGATACCGCCCCGCCGGCGTGGCTCCACGCGCACCGGCGGGGCGGTTGGATTTCCGGCTCTCGACGAGCGGGCACGGGCGGCGATTTCGTCGGCCCGTGCCCGTGCCCGCGTCCACGACCGGTCGTCGTGGACCCCGGGACCACGACGAGACGGCTGTCCGGTCGTCGCGGACCCCGGGAGCACGACGGGACCGCTAACCGGGCGGTGTCGACCCCGGGACCGCGCCTGCGGCGACCGCTGGGGCTGCCTGGGCCGCCCACTCCTCGTCGGCGGCCCGCTTCCGGGCCAGCCCGTCCCGCCCGTCGTAGCGCATGAACGCCGGCAGGGCCGCCGCCAGCGCCAGCGTGCCGACGACACAGAGCACGCCGCCGGAGACGATCGACCCGCCGATGCCCATGAACCGCGCGGCGACGCCGGAGCGGAGCTGACCGAGCAGCGGTCCGGTGGCGTACGAGAGCATCTCGATGCCGGCCAGCCGGCCACGCAGGTGATCGGGGATCGTCTGGTTCCAGATGGTCATCCGGAAGATGCCCGAGACCATGTCCGCCGCCCCGGCGAACGCGAGAAAGACCAGCGCCAGCCAGAGCCAGTCGGCGAGGCCGAAGCCGATGATCCCCACGCCCCACAGCCCGGCCGCGACCACCACCATCAGCCCGTGCCGGTGCACTCGTCCGGTCCACCCGGAGGTCACCGTCGCCAGCAGCGACCCGACGGCGGGCGCGGCGTAGAGCAGCCCGAGCACCGCCGGGCCGCCGAGCTTGCTCGCCATGAACGGATAGAGCGCCTGCGGCATCCCGAAGAACATCGCGTTGATGTCCACGAGATAGGTGCCGAGCAGCTCGGGCCGGCTCCGCGCGTACCGCAGGCCGGTCACCACCGAACGCAGCGACGGACGCTCGGCGGCCGGCGGTGGCGGCACGGCCCTGACCAGACACAGGCAGACCAGGGAGAACGCGAACGTGGCGAGGTCGACCGCGTACACCCACGGCATGTCGACCGTTGCGATCAGCAGGCCGGCCACGGCCGGACCGCCGAGCTGCGCTATCTGCATCCGCAGGGCGTTGAGCGCGCTGGCGGCCGGGATCTCGTCCAGCGTGACGACGCGCGGGGTCAGCCCCTCCAACGCCGGCCGCTGGATGCCGTCGATCGCGGCGGTGAGCGCGGCGATCACGTAGAGCAGCCAGAGGTGCGGCCGGTCGAAGAGCGAGTTGACCAGCAGTACGCCGCAGAGCACGGTGAACGCGACCTCCGCGCCCAGCACCAGTGCGCGGCGGTCGAGGTAGTCGGCCAGGGCACCGCCGACGAAGGCCATCACCAGCAGGGGTACGAGTTCGCAGACGCCGAGGAGGCCGACCAGCAGCGGATCGTCGGTCAGCGCGTACACCTGGAAGGGGATCGTGACGTAGGTGATGAACGAGCCGAACCCTGACACGCCGCTCGCCGTGAACAGCAGCCGGAAGTCCCGCGAGGTGCGTAGCGGCGTGACGTCGAGCGCCATCCGGCGGAGCAGGCGTTTCACGAACCGTGATGGTGCCCCAGTGCCGGGTCGGTGTCGACCGGGTTTCCCGGTCGGGGCAGCAGGTCGGTGCGGCCGACCGTCAACCGGGTGAGGCGGTCTTGGAGACGGGCGTGCCGGAACTGGTAGACGCCGCCAGCTCGGCGCAGTACGCCACGCCGGTGGGCGTCGTCGAGGAACCGCATGAGCCGCCACGGCAGGTCACCACGCGACGCGAGCCACACCCGGGCCACCGCGAACCGGAGCCACGCCGAGTTGACACTCGCCGCCAGGCCGAACGCCAACCCGTAGGTGAGCCCGACCCTCGCCGCGTACCCGAACGCGGCCAGATCCATGCTCTCGCCGGTGAACCGCGCCACGAGCCAGGTGTTCAGCGCGTCGGACATCCCGGCGGCCGCCATGAAGGCCAGTACCTGTACCACGGTTGCGTTCCGGTCGCTGAGCAGCAGCGATCGGGGTGTGGTGGCGTCCTGGTCGTCCACCGGCAACACCACCGCCTCGGAGATGCCGAACACCAGACTGAGGGTGAGCCCGAAGGTCAGCCCGGTCGTGAGCCCCACGTAGTTGGCCGGGTAGGTGGCCTCGAACACCAGCCCGAACAGCAGGCCGGCGCCGAGCCCGACCGGCAGGGCCCGGGCGGTCGCCCGGACGAGCCGGGCGACGCTGAGCCGGACCTGCCGTGGTCGCCGGCTGACGGGACGGCCCCGCCAACTCGCCAGACCGATGCCCAGTCCGGCGACGAATCCCGCCTCGACCCCGAGTTCGAACGCGGACTCGAGGCCGACCCCGAGGCCGTCCGTCGAGTACTCCCACACGCCCGCGACGAGACCGCCGGTCAGGCCGGCGACGAGACCCGCGACCGGCCCGGCGGCGCGGCCACGCCCGGTGGCCGACCCGACGGAGACCGCCAGGGCGAGGCCGAGGGCGAGTCCGAACACCGGCCCGTACCCGACGGTGAACGCGATGCCGACGGTGGTGCCGACCACGAGTCCGAACAGGAGCCCGAACCGGGGAATCGTCTCGGGCAGGCGCCACCAGGCGAAGTCCCGGACGTTCCCGTCGGCCGTCCGGGTGGCGACGAACGTGAGCCAGTTACGGGCCCGGTCCGCCGGGTAGTCGTACCCGGTCGCCGGGCGGTCTTCCGGTGCTGCGGGTGGTGCGCCGGTCGGGGCGTACACCGCCGGCAGGTAGCCGTCGAGGAGATGGTTCTCGATCTGTTCCGGGGTGGTGTGCCCCGGTGAGTCGCACAGTTCACCGGGATCCCGGTCCGGTGAGGTGTAGATCGTGCGGCTCAGGTACACCATCAGGGGAGTTGCCAGCGCCTGTGCCAGCGGGCCGTGCGGATCGGCGTGCAGCCGCGCGACGACGGGCGCCCACCGCCGCCGGCCCTCGAACTGTCCGGCCGGCAGATAGGTCGCCGCGTCGGTGGCCTCGACCGGCTCCACCTCCACCACGGCCGCACGCCCCAGCGTCGTCCCGGTCATCGCGACCGCCGCCCGGTACTCCTCGGCGCGGCAGGTCACCACCAGTGGACTCCCGCCGCCCACCGCGTTGTTCAGGCCGGTGATCGCCGCGGTCCGCAGCGGCTGCGGCATCTCGTCCAGCCCGTCCAGCAGGGGCAGCAGCGCGCCGCCGCGCACCAGTCCGGCGACCGCGTCCGGTCCGTACCGACCGTGGTTGCCCAGCGCCGGGTACTCCTCGACCAGCCGCCGGGCGAGCCAGGTGTGCAGGTGCTCGCGCTTCGGGTGCCAGGACGAGAGGGTCAGCAGGACCGGTACCGGCCGACCGGGCGACCACCGGCGGAGCAGGCCCAACATCAGCAGCAGTACCAGCACCGACTTGCCGGCGCCGGGCCGCCCGAGGACCACCATCTGGCGGTGCGGCAGTTGGTCGTACCTGTCGATCAGCTCGGGCACGTCACCGTGCAGCCGCAGGGACGGCGTGTCGCAGCCCGACGCGCCGGCACCGAGCACCTCCGCAGGCGTCGGGGCGAGCGGCCCGCACGTCGACGACCAGCGCACCCGTAGCGGCTCCGGGCGGTCGAGCAGTCGGGTGGTCGCCTCCTGGCGCCACTGCCGTTCGACCGAGCGGGCGAGGTCCCGGGCCGCGCGGTCGCGCAGCACCTCGTGGTCGATCCCGGCGGGTGCGGCCCGCCAGGACACCCACAACGTGACCACGCTGACCGCCGCGGAGACCACGGCGACCAGACCGCCCACCACACCGAACAGCTTGTCGCTGCGATCCAGTAGTTCACTTGAGCCGGACCAGACGAAGACCGCGACACCGGCGACGGCCAACAGCAACGCCGTCCAGCTCACCCACCACCAGGTTGGTTGCTCGGAGCCACCGTTCCGTCGCACCAAGCCATCATCGGCCAGTGTTCGCATTCCCGGCAACGGCCGAGCGGCCGACGCGGGATGGACTCGTTCGGCCCGGAAGGTGGCACCGGTTTACCGACGCCGGGCCGGAGCGGGCCTTCTCCGGCTACGGCGTCCAGCGCCTACCCGCGTGACGCGGAACCCTCAGCGACCGGCCTTCGCGTGGTACTCGTCGACGATCTCCTGCGGAATACGGCCACGATCCGAAATCTCCCGGCCCTCTTTCTTGGCCCAGGCGCGGATGGCCTTGTTCTGTTCCCGGTCGGCGGTCGCACTGCCCCGGTTACGTGCGGCGCGACCGCCGACGACCACGGCGCCGCGACCGACCTTGGTCCCCGACGCGGTGTACGGGGCGAATAGGTCCCGCAGCTTTCCGGCGTTTTTCGTGGAGAGGTCGATTTCGTACTGCACTCCGTCGAGGGAGAACTTTACGGTCTCGTCGGCGTCGCCGCCGTCCAGGTCGTCTACCAGCTTGTGAATAACCTGCTTGGCCACAGTGGATGCTCCTTCGAGTGGGTGTCGCCTCGACAGGAGCACATTAGCGTGTATGCCCGCCGTCGCGCCAAACGGATGCCCCCGGTAGGTAACAGGCCGACTGAGAAACTCGGCACCGACCGGCGGGCGGGAAGTCAGTTCCGGACTCGGCACGGGTTACGGTTCCGGCAGATGTGACACCCAGTCCCGTGTCGATTGCGTCGAGTTCCCGGCCGCGCTCGGGTGCCCGGTGCGGGTGCCCGATCCAGGCGTGGTCGACACGCTCGTCCCGTCGCCGGTGTCTCGTATTCTTGCCGCGTGACGACTGTGCTTTGTGTGCCCCAGTGGCAAGGGTCGGCCTCGGATGCGGCACCGCGTCTCATGACCGGTGCCCGCCGCGCCGCAGGGCTCGTTCCGGCCGAGACGGTGGTGACCGTGCCGGTAGCCGAGACGGGTGGGGAGAAGGTCGACGGAATTCGCGCGCTCGACGTACTCGTGCAGAACCGGCGGCTGACCCAGCAGGCCCTGGCCGGTGTCGACGACTTCGTGCTAACTGTGGGCGGCGACTGCGCGGTCGACATCGCGCCGATCGCCGCCGCGCGGGCCCGCTACGGTAACGCGCTGACGGTGCTGTGGATCGACGCGCACCCGGACGTGTACAGCCCGCAGACCCTTCCGTCGGGCGCCTTCCACGGCATGGTGGTACGCGCGTTGCTCGGCGACGGGCCGGCCGGACTCGTCCCGGAACAGCCGCTCTCGCCGGAGCAGGTGATCATCGCCGGGGAACGGGCGGGCGCCGCGTCCGAGCACGAGTACCTCGCGAAGACCGGGCTGCGCAGGTACGGCGTCGACGACCTGGAGCGGGTGCTGGACGGTCTGCGCGGCCCGGTGTACGTGCACGTCGACCTCGACGTGCTGGAGCCGACGGCCTTCGGCGCGACCTGCTACCCCGAGCCGGACGGCGTACCGCCGCAGCGGCTGGTCGACCTGGTCTCCCAGGTGGACGACATCGTCGGTGCGGCGATCACCGAACACGCGCCGTCGGGTGACGAGGTCGACGCCGGCGAGGCCGAGGTGATCCGCCGGCTGGGCGCCGCCCTGCTGCGCTGACTGTGAGGCTGGCCGGGAGTCCCGTTCGCCCCTCCCGGCGACGACCACGGGCGTGCCGTCGGGAGGGGCTGCGAAAAGGCAGGTCAGGAGAGGGAGGGGCAGTTCAGGAGAGGGAGTTGAGGAACGGCTCGTGTGCGTTCCGGAACTCCCAGCCGTAGTAGCGGTCCCAGTTGATCGACCAGGTCATCAGGCCGCGGAAGTTCGGGTTGGTGCCGCTGCGCGGGGTGTAGCCGCCGCAGGAGGTGCCCCGGACCAGGCAGGTCACCGCCTGCTGCACGCCGGCCGGTGCCACGTACCCGTTGCCGGCGCTGGTGGCGGCCGGCGTGCCGAAAGCGATCTGGTCCTCGCGCAGCGGCGGGAAGACGTTGGCGGCGTTGCCGGCGACGGGGAAGCCGGCCAGCAGCATGTCGGTCATGGCGATGTGGAAGTCCGCGCCGCCCATGGTGTGGTACTGGTTGTCCAGGCCCATGATCGGTCCGGAATTGTAGTCCTGGACGTGCAGCACCGTGATGTCGTTACGCAGCGCGTGGATCACCGGCAGGTACGACCCGGCGCGCGGGTCCTGCCCGCCCCAGGGACCGGAGCCGTAGTACTGGTAGCCGAGCTGGACGAAGAAGGTCTCCGGCGCCATGGTGAGGACGAAGCCGGCTCCGTAGCGCTGCTTCAGGGACCGGATCGCCGAGATCAGGTTCACGATCACCGGGGTGGTCGGGTTCCGGAAGTCGGTGTCACCGGTGTTCAGCGACAGGGAGTGCCCCTCGAAGTCGATGTCCAGCCCGTCCAGTCCGTACCGGTCGATGATGGCACTGACCGAGCTGACGAACCGGTCCCGGGCCGCCGTGGTGGTCAACTGCACCTGGCCGTTCTGCCCACCGATCGAGATGAGCACCTTCTTGCCCTGCTGCTGCTTGGCCCGGATCGCCGCGACGAACGCCGCCTCGGTCTCCACCCCGGGGCATTCGGTGGTCGGGCAGAGCTGGAAGCGGATGTCTCCGGAGGTGACCGAGGTCGGCTCCCCGAAGGCGAGGTTGATGATGTCCCAGTCGCTTGGTACGTCGGCCATCCGCAGGTAGCCGGAGCCGTTGGCGAAGCTGGCGTGCAGGTACCCGATCAGTGCCCGCTTCGGCAGCCCGCCGGTCGGCGGAGTCGTCGGCGGCGGGGTGGTCGGCGGTGGGGTGGTCGGCGGTGGGGTGGTCGGCGGTGGGGTGGTCGGCGGTGGGGTGCTCGGCGGTGGGGTGGTGGTCGGCGGGGTGGTCGGCGGTCTGGTGGTCGGCGGCGCGGTGGTGGGCGGCGTGCCGGTGCCGCCGCAGGCGGCGCCGTTGAGGGTGCAGTTGGCGGGCAGGCCGGCGCCGGTGACGAGGAAGCCGAACGACGCGGACGCGCCCGGCGCGAGGGTGCCGTTCCAGGACCGGTTGGTGAAGGTGTACCGCTGGCCGGAGGAGGTCAGCAACGCGTCCCAGTAGCTGCCGACGGTGCTGCCCGCCGGCAGGTCGAAGGCTACGGACCACGAGGTCAGCGTGCTGGTGCCGCCGTTGCTGACGGTGTACTTCCCCTCCCAGCCGGTTCCCCAGTCGGCGGTCCTGGTGAACGTGGCGGTGGGCCCGGCGGCGAACGCGGGCAGCGCGACGGCGATGGCGCCGCTGGTCGCCAGCATCGCGGCGACGGCGGTGAGCAGCAGTGTTCGGGAGCGTGTCATGGGGGTCCTCCGGAGACGTCACTGGGCATCCACGGCCGTCGACAGGGGACCTAATTATTAGGACTATTAACAGTTCTTGTCCAGACCCCGGCCGACCGGCGTCGTCCCGTCCGGTGGACCGGTAAACGAGGAAACCGGGCGGAGGTCGCCGTCATGATTCCGCCAGATCGCGCAGCGGTGCTCTTGAATCCGTCGGCGTACGATCGGCGGCGGCACCGGCGCGGCTTCGACCGTTTGCCCGCCGGGTGCCACAGCGGGCGTTAGCATCGGCACGCAAAGTGGCAAACCGGACAGCCTCTTTCTGTGGAGGCGTCAGCCCACTAGCCTACGCAAATCGCCATCCATGTCGACGAGCATGATTGAGTCGGGTGCACCCCGACGGCTGACAGGGGGAATGCGTGCTCGACCGCGCCGAAGCCTCGCACGAGGTGAAGACCGAGGACGGACGCGTCCTCGCGGCCTCGATCGCGGGCCCCGCGCGCGGCTGGCCGGTCTTCCTCCTGCACGGCACGCCCGGCAGCCGCACCGGTCCGCGACCCCGGGCCACTGTGCTGTTCCGACGCGGTGTGCGGCTGATCTCCTACGACCGGCCGGGCTACGGCGGTTCGAGCCGGAAACCGGACCGTCGGGTCGCCGACGCCGTCGCCGACGTGGCCGCGATCGCCGACGACCTGGGGCTCGCGCGGTTCTCGGTGGTCGGCCGCTCGGGCGGCGGCCCGCACGCCCTCGCCTGCGCAGCGCTGCTGCCCGACCGGATCCACCGGGTGGCCACCCTCGTCGGGATGGCCCCCGACGTCCCCGAGATCGACTGGTTTTCCGGGATGACGCCGGAAAACGTCTCCGAGTTCGCCAAGGCGAGCGAGGCCGACGCGTCCGCGATCAACGAACGACTGCTGTTGAAGGCCCTGCGTACGGCCACCAACCCGCGCAGCCTGCTCGACCACCTGCTGCCGCAGATGACCGCCGCCGACCGGCTCGTGCTCAACGACGCGACGATCCGGGTCCTGCTGGTCGACGCCTACGAGGAGGCCGTGCGCAGCGGACCGTACGGGTGGATCGACGACGTGCTGGCGCTGCGCCGCGACTGGGGCTTCCGGCTCGGTGCGATCACGGTGCCGGTCCGGGTCTGGCACGGCGTCGACGACAACTTCGCACCGGTCGCCCACGCGCGCTGGCTCGCGGGGCAGATTCCCGGCGCCCTGCTCGACCTGCAACCCGACTCCGCCCACTTCAGCGCGATCGAGGTGCTGCCGGACATGCTGACCTGGCTGTCCAGCGACGTGCCGGCCCGGCCGGCGCCGGTCGACGCCGACCGGCAACGGTCAGACGGGCAGTGGTCAGAAGGGCTGCGGTCAGACGGGCAATGGTCAGAAGGGCAGCGGGTCGATGACGCGCGGCAGGAGCCGATTCTGCTTGATTGCTAGCACCGACGGATGGGCCACGCCCACCCGGTCGGCGAGCTGCTGGCCGACCTCCTGCACGACGCCCTGGTCGGCGCGCCCGGCCCGCACCTTGGTCAGTGCGATGTTGGCCAGGCAGCAGAGCGCGTCCGGGTGGTTGGCGCCGAGCGTCCGGGCGAAGCGCTCGACCGTACGCGTCAGGATCTCCAGCGCCTGCTCGGTCGACCCGCACTCGGCGGTGCAGATCCCGAGGTTCGTCTCGGCGGCCAGCGTGTAGGGATGGTCCACCCCGACGGCCTCGGCGAAGTCACGCGCGGCCTCCTCGGCCAGCTTGCGCGCCTGGTGCGGCTCGCCCCCGCCCAGCACCGCCATCGCCATGTTGTTCAGGCAGACCAGCGTGTGCGGATGCTTCGCGCCGAAGTTGCTCCGGTAGGCGTCGTACACCGCCCGCAGTTCCGAGGTGGCGAGGTCGTTGCCGAGTCCGAGCAGCGTGATGGAGCGACTCAACCGGCAGGCCAGGGTGTCGGGGGCGTACGGGAACTTGTCGCTGAGCCGGTCGTAGGCGTGGTCGAAGAGTTCGTTCGCCTCGTCCAGGTGGCCGGAGCTGCGCAGCGAGATGGCCAGGTTCACCTCGGCGTTCAGCGTGCCCCGGGATTCCGCGGACAGTTCCTCGGCGTAGAGGTTGGCGACCATCCGCAGCAGGTGCACGGAGCGCTCGTACTCGCCGCCCTCGCGCAGGTCGCGGCCGACGGCGCCGAGCGAGTGCAGGGTGTTCGGATGCCGTTCGCCGAGGACGCCCTGACGTCCCTTGTGTGCCTGGTCGTCGAGCTTGAGCGCCTGCCGGTAGTCCCCGATCAGCCGGTACGACGTGGCGAGGTTGTTCAGCGCGGCCAACGTCCGGGCGTGCCGCTCGCCGAAGAGGTCCTGCCAGGCCGCGTAGGTGACCTGGTCGCGCTTGAGCGCGTCGTGGTAGTGCCCCAGCCCGCGCAGGTCACCGGCGACGCTGCCGGCGGTGATCAACGTTAGCGGATGGTCCGCGCCGAGGAGTTCCTGCTGTTCGGCGAGGACCTGCTCGTCGAGCGTGCGGGACTTCTCGAAGTCACCCATGCTGCGCAGCAGGTTTGCCATGTTGAAGCGCAGGTGCAGCAGTTGGCCGCGCAACGTCTGGCGTACGTCGTCGAGGGTCTGGTCGTCGGCCTCCATCCGGGTCAGCCGGTCGACCCACACCTGCTCGGTCTGGCGGGCACGTTCCAGACCACGGTGGAAGTCGCCGTTCACCCAGAGGTAGCGCACCCGGTCGATCAGCAACTGCCGGACCGCCGGATCCTCGCACTCGACCGCGCCGGACCGTTCCAGGTGCGGCCACAGGATGCGGAACCGGGGCCAGGTTTCCGGGTCCTCGACCTCGCCGCCGGGCCGGGACCGGGCCAGGATGAGGTGTACCTGGTGCCGGGCCTCCCGGACGTCCTCTTCGGACATTCGGGACCGGACGACGTACTGCACGAGTCGGTGCACCGAGATCCGGCCGCCGGAGATCTCGCCGCCGGGCCGCTCGGCGCGCGGTTCGACCCGGGCGAGGGCGAGGCGGTTGATCTCCTGCACCATCCGGCCCCGGAGCAGCCGTTCGGTGAGGCTCGGGTCGTACGGGGTCAGGGCCTGCGCCATCTCCTCGCCGTAGATGAGGTCGAGGGCGACCGCCGTGTCCATCAGGGAACAGAGTTGCAGCAGCCGGTACGCGGCGATCGACCGCTCCCTCAGCCGGTTCAGCGAGACGTCCCAGATGACCTGCACCGACCGTGCCTGGACCTGCTCGTCCGACGCATGTTCCGCGCCGGACTGTGCCGGCAGCGGGATCTTCTCCGGGCCGCGTTCCTCGATGTCCTGCACCAGCGAGGCGACCGGGTAGTTCGTCTCGGCGAGGAAGGCCGCCGCGGCGGCGACCACGATGGGCAGGTCGCCGAGCAGTTCGGCGAGTCGGTTCGCCTCCGGCGTCGACATCGTCGGGGTACGGCTGCGGAAGTGCGCGATGCTCTCACGCCGCTCGAAGACGTCGACCGGAATCGTCCGGGCCCGGTCGCCCCAGGACGGAACCCGCGAGGTGACCAGGACATGGCCCGGTCCGGTGGGCAGGAACTGCCCGACCCGGTCGAGGTCCTCCGCGTTGTCGAAGACCAGCAACCACCGCTTGTGCGGCATGCCCCGGTTCAGCGCGTCGAGCACCGCCCGGGCGTTCTCCGGCGCGGCGGCGCTCAGCGGTACGCCGAGCCGTCGGCCGAGGTCGTGCAGATGCTGGTCGATGAAGGTCACCGGCTCGGCGGTGATCCACCAGATCAGGTCGTACGCGGAGCGGAACCGGTGCGCGTACTCCAGGGCGATCTGGGTCTTGCCGATCCCGCCCATGCCCTGGAGGGTGACCGGCTGCGCGCCGGAGAGGACGATCGCACCACCGCTGCCCAGTTGCCGGCGTAGCGTGCGGAGTTCGTTCTCGCGACCGGTGAACCGGGTGTTGCGGGGTTCGAGGTTGGACACGATCGGCTCGTCGGCCGGAAATCGCGGTGCGCCCTGGTGCACCTGCGGGGCCAGGCTGACCTCCGACCGGCCGACGAGTCGCAGTACCGCCTCGACGGCGACGGACTCGGTGAGACCGGAGATGAAGATCGACTGGTTCGTGGAGACGCGCTGGACCGGCGGGATGTCCGCCACGTACACCGCCAAAGCGCTGCGCGGTGCGCCCAGCGGTGACAACTGGAGGGTGGCGTCGGCGGTGGCCCAGTCCGACATGATCAGCAGGTCGCGGCAGCCCGACGTGTCGGCCCGGGGATCGGCGGTCGGGTCGACGACCCGTACGCCCGCCGCGTTGAGCACGTGGCCGAGCCATTCCGCCCACACGGCGTCCTCGTCCGTGTACCGCAGCGCGATGTCCGACTCGGCCACCACGATCCGACGCTCGAACTGAGCGTTGACGGCGCGCCGCAGCGACGGTTCGATGGGCGGCATCTCGGTGACCACGCCCTCGGTCAGCTCCGCCGTCAACAACTCGTACGCGGCGAGCAGCGTGCCGGGGGTGTGCGGCGAGTCGCCGAACGTCGCGAGCACCTCCTCGTAGGCGTAGTACGCCTGGTAGGGCACGTGGACGCGGCTCCAGTACCGGTCCCGCTCGGTCTGGCTGCCGAACGTCGGGATGTCGCCGAACCGCTGCTGGGCCACCGTCCGCCCGGCCTCGGCCTTGACCTTCTCCGCCGGGTCCAGCCGCATCGGCACGGGCAGGATGCGGATCTCCGGTTTCTGCGCCAGGACGAGTTGGGCGACCGTGGCGGCACCGTCGATGCCCTGCTCGTTGAGGGTGAAGCAGTCGACGAGGACGTCGGGCAGCTCGATGGTGCAGATGTCGGCGACGTCGCTGTAGCCGGTGCGGCTGTCGATCAGGGTGTAGTCGTACTGCTCCTTCATCGCGGTACGGAGGGCGTGGAAGAACGCCTCACCGCCCTGCTTCTCGTAGAAGTCGTCCCAGTCGACCCCGGCGAGCAACTTGGCGTAGTCCTTGCTCAGTTTGCCCGCCGGCAGGAGATCGAGTTTCCCGCCGTCCGGGAACGCCGGCCACTCCAGCGTGATGACCCGGTCCGTGAGGTCGACGTACTCGGCGACGTCGGGCTCGGGCCGGCCGCCGAGCTGGCGCATCTTCGCGTTCTGGAAATCCTGGATCAGCCCGATCACGCCCCGGTTCGTCCGGATGTCCCGCCGGCCGGCGAACAGTGCGAAGTATCGGTGCAGGCCCGGTGATTCGAGGTCCCAGTCCACCGCCAGGACACGCTTGCCGCTCGACGCGAGGATCCAGGCCACGTTGGCCAGCGCCATGGTGCGCCCGGTGCCGCCCTTGAACGAGTAGAACGTGACGACCTTGCCGGTCGGTTCTTCAGTCATCGGTCATCGCCTTCCATCGCGGAATGGCTGGGTTCGCTACCGCCCAGCCGCCGCCGGCCCGGATAGGTGCTGGGCATCTCGTTGAAGAAACGGCGCCGGGCCCGGGCCACGAGCGTGGGCATGACGTCCATGAACCGGTCGAATCCTTCGGCCGCCGCGACTGCCGGGTCGGCCCCGGCGTCGATGAGCATAGCGACGGCTGCCGCCCGCGCCGCCGCGGCGCGCGTTGCCGTCGTCCCGTCGTCCCGGTCGGTGACCGCCAGCGGGACGACCCAGGGCGGCATCCGCTTGAGCAGAGCCAGCAGGGCCGCCGCGCCGCGCCGGTCGGCCGCCAGCCACGCGTCGACCAGCAGGATGGCCGGCTTGTGCTGCCACAGGTACCGGACGGCGGGTACGGCGGTCACCGTCGCGTTGACGTCGAGCCGCTCGGTCACGTACGTCGCCTGCCGGGCGATCGGAACGGGGCGGGTCGAGGCGAACGGTGCCCAGCCGACGGCCTCGCTCGCGTACGCGGCCGGATCGCCGCCCGGTGGCGCCTGCTCGGCGTTCGGGGCGAACACGGCGATCACGAAATCCGCGGTCTCCGGTGCGACCGGATCCGACTCCGCCGGGCCCGACACCGCCGACGGCCCGATCGGCGACCGCTCCGCCACCTCGACGATCCGCTGGGCCAGTCGCTCCACCACCCGTTCGTACGCCGCGCGGTACTCCGACACCCCGTCGCCGTCGTCGGCCTCGTCGGCCCGGACCACGTCGCAGAGCGCGCCCAGCCCCATCGCCTCGTACTCGGGGATCTCCGCGCCGAGATCCTCGACACCGTCGGCCGGCGGCGGCATGCCGGCCGGGAACGGCATCCAGAGCACCGGCTGGATGTGCCGCGCCGGATCGGCGTGCGCGGCGCGGATCCGCTCCTCGAAGGACCGGTGTTCGCGCCGGGTGAACAACCCGGTGACATAGCGCGGCGAGTAGAGGGCCACCAGCACCTCGGCCTCGCCGAGGGCGCGGCCGACCGCGGTCGCCCAGTCCCGTCCGGGCTCCAGGGTCTTGTCGTAGAGGCCGATCCGGCGGGTGGCGTCGGTGGCGTGCCGGCCGACCCCGGCGACCAGGTCGGCGAAGAAGCGGTCGACCAGCGGATCGCTCCGGGAGGGGCCGCCCTCGGCCGGCGGGACCTGTGCGTAGCTGACGAAGAAGTAGGCACCGGACGAGCCGGAGCCGGCCGGCGCGGTCATGACGCGTCGTCCGCGAACGACCGGCGCAGGTCCGCCGTTGACGTGTCGGTCGTGGGGCTCACCCGCAGGGCGGCGCAGGTGTCCTGGATCTGGCGGGCCAGCGCCCACACCACCGCCCGGTACGCGCCCGGATTGACGTCCGACATCCCCAGGATCCCTTCGGACTCGTAGAGCTGGATGTGCTCCCGGGGCACCACGGGTGACGGGGTGAACCGCTGCACCTTGGACACCGTCGACGGCCCCGGTTCGTCGATCGGCGTCCACAGCACCGGGATGATCGCGGTGGCGAACGGCCCCCGGGCCGACCCGGGATGTTGACTGACCGTCCGGCGGGCGAAGAAGTCCCATTCCATCGGGCACCACTCGCTGCGTTCCAGGTAGGGCGGCGACAGCAGTGCGACGAACGCCCGCGCCCGGCCGAGGTTGCGCAGCAGTTCGTCGCTCCACAGGTGCCCGGCCTCCATGCGGATGTCCATGAAGCCCGCCTCCTCGCCGGCCCGCAACGGCAGCATCTGCCGTACCCGGTCGCTCAGGTCGGCGTACAACTGCCGGACTCCGCTGTTCGGGTCGGTCAGGCCACCGCCGGAACGTGGCGACGGTGCCTTGGCACGGGCGTAGCTGAGGAAGAAGGCCGGGCCGGACTGCGGGCCGATCTCCGCCGGATGGGCGGCCGCGACCGGACTCAGGGACCGCTGCGGGTTCGCATCCGTACGCGGCGGACTCGACCACCACCGTCGCCGGTTCATCCGGCCGCCCCGGCGTCGGCCGGGCCCGATCCGGGCCGGTAGCGCCTCATCCAGCGGGCGGCGAAGTCGACGGCCGCCCGGATCGGGAACGCCATCGCCCGAGCGGCACCGACCCGGCCGTCGGCGACGACGGTCTCCCGGGTGAAGTCCGCGCCGAGCGCCTCGAAGTCACCGTCGTCGAGCCGGATGTCGGTGAACCGGAGCGGCTGCCGGCCGGAGGACCCCTGGACGAAGCAGTCGTACTCGCGGACCGGCACGGACCCGCCCATCCGGTATTCGCCGAGGTGGAAGGCGGTGCACCGGTCGAACCCGACACCGAGGAGCAGCACCTGGGCGCCGGCCGCGTAGAGGGCCTGGAGTGGAGACCGCTCGCCGAGGTGGCAGTCGGAGTCGTGCACCGCCATCCAGCCGGCGGCGGCCGGGCCGACAGCCGCGAACGAGGTCTGCGGATGTGTCGACCGGACCGAGTCCGGCCTGCGGCGGACGTACTCGGCAAAGACGCCCATGCCGTTCGACGGCGTCTCCGCCGGATCGAAGCCGGGCATTTTCCGGATGTGCCGTTCGACGCCGGCCCGGTCCAGCCCCGCCGTCGCGGTGACGAAATCGCGGCTGCTCAGTGAATTGTTCGCGGTGTGCGTCGGTACGACCACGGTGGTGTGTGGACCGGCCGCGCTACGGATGGCGGAGAACAGCGTCGCCGCGCCGTCGGGCAGGTGGCCGAGCTGTCGGAGGGAGGAGTGAACCAGAATGCCCGGCGTGTCGGCGATTCCCAGCCGGCCGAGGTCTGCGGCTAACCCGGCAGCGTCCGGTCCACTGCGATCCGATGCCATTGTCCCGCCATCCTGACCGGCATGAGCGCAATTCACCGCTGCGCGCGTCCCTACAGATCGTTTTGCTGGATTCACCGATAGTACTGAGCCGTGTCACGAGTGTCACTCGTGTGAACAGCGTCCCGGAGCTGCCCACCGGCCAGCCACTCGGCCAGTTCCTCCGGCGGCGGTGCGGTCGGTGCGGCGGGATCGTCGCGGTAGGCGAGCAGTACCGCCCGGACGAGTTCCGGTCGTTCCGCGAGCACTGTCGCCGCCGGTGCGTTGCGCAGCCGACCCGCGTAGTGCGCCAGCCCGGGCCAGGCCTCGTCGTCCGACGGGTCGTCCGCGACGCGCCGACGGTAACCGGCCAGCTTCTCGCCGTCGTCCGTGCCCGGTGAACTGTCGTCGGAGAGCTGACGTACGGCCCGTCGGCGGATGGCCGCGGCGATCCGGGTGTGCCGGGCCGGTGTCGGCGCGGTGGCCAGCACCTCGGACGCCGGCAGGGCGGGACAGTCTGCCCCTCGGGCGTACGCGTCGCGCAGCAGCGGGGCAAGGCCGGGCACCGGCCGGCAGTTCCTGACCCGCCACAGTACGGCGTCGGCGGCGGTGACCTGTCGGGCCGCGAGTACGAGCGGACGCGGCGGATCCTCCCGCCACCAGTCGGCGGCGGCCCGCCACATCCCGTCCACCAGGCGCCGGCCGGTTCGGGTGAGTTCTGTCGACCGTCGCAGTGTGCCGATCGCCGTCGTGGTCGCCTCCCGCCAGTACGCGAACTCGAAGCCGGCCTGCCCGGCCGCGCCGCGCCGCCAGCGGACCCGCCAGTAGTCGGTCACGGCGGAGTGCGCGTACGCGCCCTGAAGCAGCGAGCGCGGCGGCCGTGGATCGAGCCGCCACGGCGCGTGGTGCAGCTCGCGTCCGGGCTCCCGTACGAGACCGGCCAGGTCGAGGACGGCGCCGAGGACGTTGTGCTGCGTCTCGTGCATGATCAGCAGGGCCGCCGTCTCCGGGGACACCGACGGCGTCATCGCGATGCAACCGAAGGCAAGTTCGGACGAGGCGCTCGCGACACGGTCGCCAGCGCCGGCCCCGCCGCCTTCGCCGACCGCGCTGGCCGCGTCGCCCTCGTCGCCTTCGCTGGCGGCGTCGCCTTCGCCGAGCGCGCCGGCCGTGCCACCTTGGCCGACCGCGTCGCCTTCGCCGATCGCGCCGGCCTCGCCGCCTTTGCCGAGCGCGCTGGCCGCGCCACCCTCGCCGCCCGCGTCGATCGGGTCGCCTTCGGCGGTCGCGTCGCCCGGGCCGGGCGGTTCCGGCGTCGGGGCGAGCGGCACGACGGATCGGAGGCAGGCCCGGGCGACCCGGGCGTATTCGGGATGGTCGGCGGCCAACAGCCGCCAGCCGCCGTTCACGGCGGCCCGGACGGCGTCGACCGACGCGGCGTCGAGCGGTCCGGCGGGACGGTGGTCGAAGCAGTCGCGGGCCGGATCCTGGTCCTCCAACTCGACCGACCAGGGCGGCTCGCCGTCCACCGGAATGGCCTGCCGGGGACGCCAGTGCGGACCCGACGATCCGGGGACGTCCAGGTGCGGGCAGCCGACCGAGAAGCCGCCCCGGTCTCCGGTGACGGTGACCGTGGCGCAGTGCAGGCCGTGCGCGGTGCCCACCTCCGGAAGGAACAGGGATCCGCCGGGCGCCGGGACGTCGACCTCGAACGGCAGGCCCGCCCGGATCGCCGTGGCGGCGGCCAGGGCGCGGGCGTACCCGATAGCGGTGGTCGTCGCCGGACCCGCCGGCCGCCCAGGCTCGGCCGCCTCGCGCGGGCCGCGCGGACGGGTCCGCAGCTCACGCAGGGACCGGACCGCCGAGGCGGCGGCGAGCGGCCGGGTGACGACGCGTTCGACCAGGTCCGGCGCGGTCGCGGCGGCGCGGGCGAGCAGGTCGAAGGTTTCGGGTACGCCCTCCGCCCGCGCCTCGGTCAGCTCCTGCCGCAGCGCCAGCAGCAGCAGTCGACGCCGCGACGCCTGACCTGCACGGATCAGTCGAAGGGTGTCGTCGCCCGGCCGGCGGAACGCCAACTCGTCGATCTGGTCGTCCGACAACCGCAGCACCGGCAGGCTCATCCGGACACCCTCGCCGCACTGGCTCGCAGATCCGCCGTCAACCGGCCCTGGATGTGCTCGATCAGCCGGCGGAGGTCTCCGCTGTAGACGGACGGGTGCGTGAAGGTGCCGTCCGGCGCGTAGCGGTGCGCGTAGAGGCCGCCGCCGCAGACGTCCACCACCGGGCAGCGTCGGCACTGGGCGTCCAGGCCGGCGAGGCCGCGCCGGGCCCCGGCGACCACGGGGTGCCGGAGGACGTCGTCCAGCGAGTCGGCGAACACCGACAGGCCGGTCGAGCCGCCGGCCGGTCCGGTGGTCTTGAGCGCGTCGCTACCCTCGAACGTGCCGTCGCTCTCGACGACGACGGCCGCCGGTGCGGCGAGCCCGAGAACCTCTGTCCGGCTCGTCCCGCCGAGCAGCAGGGACATGATCGACTCGAACATCCGGATGCCGGTCTCCGGCGGGCGGGCGTCGTACCAGCGGTCGAAGACGGAGATCAGCCAGTCCGCGTACGGCGTCGGCCGGTCGTCGCCGACCTCAGGGTCCAGCCCCGGCGGCGGATGTGCCCAGTTGCCGTGCGGCAACAGGAAGTCGATGCGTGGTGGCTCGTGGTCGAGCAGCGCCTCGAAGGTCCGGACGGGATCGTTGCGCAGGTCGACGGTGCAGAGCAGGCCACGGTAGATGCGTCGGTTCCGTGCCGACCGCAACGCCTGGATGCCGGCCACGGTCGAGGTGTAGGAACTGCGGCCGGTGGCGTACCGGCGGTGGCGGTCGTTGGCCGCCCGGTCACCGTCAAGGCTCACCCCGACCCCGACGTCGAACCTGCGGAACAGGTCGAGGAACCGCTCGTCGAGCAGGATCCCGTTGGTCTGTACGGCGAAACTCACCCGGCTGCCCGGCGGGAGCGCGGCCCGGAAGGACAGCATCGCGCGTTCGATCGTGGCGGGACCGGCCAGCAGGGGTTCACCGCCGTGGAAGACGACCCGGACGCTGCCGAGGCGGTGCCGCCGGGCGTGTTCCCCGAGCCGGAACGCGGCCCGGTCGACGGTCTCGTCCGCCATCCGGGTCGGACGCCGCCGCCAGCCCTGGTCGGCGGCCTCGTACATGTAGCAGTGGTCGCAGGCTATGTTGCACCGCTCGTGCAGCTTGACGACCAGTTCGCGGACCGGGGCGACGGCGTCGTCGAGGCTTTCGGTCGACCCTTTCCGCATCGGTCAGAGCGCGGAGTTGAACGGGGAGACCGTCTGCTTTTCGGGTTGCGCCATCTCGTCCTGCAACAGTTGTCGCAGCACTGTTTTGAGCGCGGAGTTGGGCGTCGATGCCAACAACTCCGCCAGTGACCGTCCCGTGGTGTCGACCAGGCCGTCACGGGGTGGACGTGCCGTGGGTTCATCCATCGCATCCGCCTTCCTGGACCGGCGCCGGGGCCGTGTTGTCACGTGACCGTCGCCGACGTCCGCGCAGGCAGAGTGCCGGTCATCGCCAGAACTGATCGGGGACCGGACTGTGCCTCCATCGAATGGATCGACAACGGTGAGCCGCAGAGAAGTTGGCCAGCCTTGATCAATTGCCGGACGGCAATGTCGAATGTGGTGAGCATACACTGACCCCGGCGCCAAACCAGTGCGGCAGTCAATTGATCACGCGGTATTTACCGCTCGACCTGCCGAGCCCGGATCGCCATACGTCGCAAGGAATGCGAGGTCCGGCAAAGGGAGGCCGGCTCTCCTTGAGAGCCGGCCTCCGCGCCCGTCCCGGTGACGGTCCACCCGAGACGTCGGGTTCCCGTCAGTACGCCGCCCGGCGGGCCCGTACCCAGGGCCGGTTCCTCAGGTCGCCGCCCGTCGACCACGTCGGCGGGCGGCGTACGGCAGGACGAACAGGCGCAGGCCGGTGAGCAGCAGCAGGCCGAGCGGGAGCAGCGGCAGGTACGACACCCAGACGGCGGGATCGTCCTGCGCCAGGGCGACGAAGGTGGCGACGACGCTCGCCGTGAAGATGACGGCCAGCCAGCGGTGGGTCTGCCGAACCAAGTTGTTCCAGTTCACGGGATCTCCTGATGGTGGAGGGTGCTCAGCGGTCCTGGAGCAGTCCGAGCACGTTGCCGTCGGGATCGGTGACGGTGGCCACCAGCCGACCGCCGCCGACGTCGCGTACCGGGTCCTGCACGGTCGCGCCCGCGGCGGTCACCTCGGCGAGTTTCGCCTCGATGTCCGGTACGTGCCAGTACGCGACCGGCGAGGTCATGCCCTGCGGGCCGCCGCCGGGCACCAGCCCGATCTGCTGGCCCTCGACCTCGAAGCCGACATAGTAGGACGAGTCAGTCTGCGGGGCGACGCCGAGCAGGGCGGCGTACACGTCCCTGGCCCTGGCCAGGTCGGAGACGGGATGCAGGACGGTCTTGATCCCCTGGGTGGCGGAACCGGTCATGGTGCACTCCTGAGGTCGTCGGATCGGTTCGGAACGTGGCCGGTGACGACCACGGATAGAGCCTGCGCCGGCTACCACCTCCGCTACATCCGTGCTGACCACGGGGTCGCCCACGGAGTCGTACCCGGATGCGGAAGGATGGGCTCCGTGGCGGCGGCTCAGGCGGGGATCTCGGCCCGGGAGGCGGAGGTGCTGTCCCTGCTCGGCGAGCACCTGAGCAACGCCGAGATCGCGGCGCGGCTGTTCATCTCCGTCCGTACCGTCGAGACCCACGTCTCGTCGCTGCTGCGCAAGCTCGACGCGTCGGACCGGCGGGCCCTCGCACAGCTCGCCGCCGAGTGGAGCCGGGCGGCGCGCGGAGGCGACGCCGCAGCCGGGCTGCCGGCGCCGGTGACGTCGTTCGTCGGCCGGGTACGGGAGCGCGCGGCGCTGGCCGAGGCGGTCGGCGCGCACCGGCAGGTGAGCCTGGTCGGGCCGGGCGGGGTGGGCAAGACGCGGCTGGCGCTGGCGGTCGCGGCGGACGCGGCCGGCGACTTCGCCGACGGCGTGTGGTTCGTCGACCTGGTCCCGATCACCGACCCGGCGATGGTCGGCGCGGCGGTGGCCGGGGCGGTCGGCATCGGTGAGCAGCAGGGCCGGGGCATCGACGAGTCCGTGGCCGCCGCGCTGGCCGACCGGCACGCCCTGCTCGTCCTCGACAACTGTGAGCACGTCCGCGACGGCGTGGCGCCGTTCCTGGAGCGGCTGCTCACCGCCTGCCCGCGACTGACCGTACTGGCCACCAGCCGGGCCCGGTTGATGGTGCCGTTCGAGCGGGTCCATCCCGTGCCACCCCTGTCGCTGAACGGCGACGGCGAATCGGAGGCGGTGGCGCTGTTCCTCGACCGGGCGGCGGCGGTGGGCTGGCCGCTCGCCCCGGAGCAGCGCGACCAGGCCGCCGAGATCTGCCGAGGGCTGGACGGCGTGGCCCTGGCGATCGAGCTGGCCGCCGCCCGGTTGCCCACGCTCGGCCTGGACGGTCTCACCGACGTGCTGCCGGACCAGCTCCGGCTGCTGACCGGGGGCGCCCGGGCCGACGACCGGCACCGGTCGGTGCGGGCGATGCTGGACTGGAGCGACGCCCTCCTGGAGCCGGCCGACCGTACGCTGCTGCACCGGATCGCGGTGTTCGTGGCGCCGTTCACGGTGGACGCCGCCGGGCAGGTGGCCGGGTTCGCGCCGCTCGAACCGTCCTCGGTGGTCGACGGGCTGGCCCGGCTCACCGAGCAGAGCCTGCTGACGGCCGCCCCGTCCACCGGCGGTACCCGCTACCGCACGCTCGAGCCCGTGCGCCAGTACGGCGTACAGCGGCTGGCCACCGCCGGTGCGCTCGCCGAGGTCCGGTCCCGGCACCTGCGCTGGTGCCTGTCGGGCGCGATCGACCTGGCGGCGGGGGTGCGCGCGGTGGACGGGCCCTGGCGGGCCCGCTTCGACGTGGTGGCCGACGACCTGCGGGCCGCGCTCGGCTGGGCGGCCGGTGTTCCCGAGCAGCACGCCGACGCCCACCGGTTGGCCGTCGCCCTGGCCGAACTGGCCTTCGCCCGCAACCTGGTCGGCGAGTCGCAGCAGCGGTACGAGCAGGCGGCGACGCTCACCGGCGAAGCCGCCGCCACCGCCGAGGCGCTGCGGCACGCGGCGGCGGTGGCCGGCTGTCGGCTGCTCGGCGACGAGATGTACCGGCTGCACCGTGCCGCCGCCGACGCCGCCGAGCGGGCCGGGGACAAGGCCGGCGCCGCCCGCGACCTGGCGACGGCGGCCACCGTCGCGTACCGGTTCTCCGGTGCGTTCGTCCGGGTTCCGCCACCGGCGGAGCCGATGGAGCTGTTGACCGCGGCCCGCGAGCTGACCGGCGACGACCCGGGTGACGCCGCCGTGGCGCTGGCCGAGGCCGCGGTGCTCACCGACGCGTTCGGCTCCGACCAGGGCCCGGCGGAGAACATGGTCGCCGACACGCTCGCCGCCGCCGCGCGGGCGGTCGAGCTGGCCCGCCGGACGGACGATCCGCTGACCGGATCCGCAGCGCTCGACGCGCTGGCCGGTGCGCAGAGCTGGGCGGGGGACAGCTTCGCTGCCTCGGCCACGGCACGGCGCCGGGTCGAACTGCTCTCCTCGATGCCGGTGACCCCGGCCACCCGGCTCGAACTGACCGACGCGCTGGTCTCGGGCACCGACACCAGTCTCGGCGTGGGGGACCTGCCGACGGCCCGCCGGTGGGCCCGGCAGCTCGCCGACCTGCCGCTGCTGGCCGAGGTGGGGCACTACGCCACGTCCTGGCTGTTGACGGTCGACGCGCTCGCCGGCGACGGGAACTCGGTGCTCGCGTTGAGCGGGCGGTTCCTGGAGGCGTGGCAGCGCACCGGCCGGGTCCGGGCACCGCGTCTCGGCGCCGCCGCCGCTGCGGTCGCGATGATCCACGGACTGCGGGGCGACGACGGCGCGCGGCGGGAGTGGCTCTCCGTCGCCGAAGAGCTGGGCTCCACACCGGACCGCAGCGCCGGCTACGGCGCCGTCTACGACGCGATCGTCCAACTTCAGCACGGCGAGGCGGAGGCGGCGCTGGCGCGGTTGGCCGCCGAGCCGGAGGACATCTGGAAGTGGGTCACCTGGATCTGGCTGCACTGGTATGTGGCGCTGCGTGCCGAGGCGGCGGCGCTGACCGGGCACCCCGACGCGCGTCGTCGGATCGCCGCCGGCCGGGCGATCGTGGCCGGCAATCCGGTCGCCGCCGCCCAACT
This sequence comes from Plantactinospora endophytica, assembly GCF_016862915.1. GTDB lineage: Bacteria > Actinomycetota > Actinomycetes > Mycobacteriales > Micromonosporaceae > Plantactinospora > Plantactinospora endophytica. Next base: position 262,995 of record NZ_BONW01000016.1, read on the forward strand.
GGACCGGGCGGAGGCGATGCTCGACGGCGACCGGAACCGGCTGCTCGCCGCCGCGACGGCGTTCGATGCCGCCGGCTGCCGCTACCAGTGGGCCCGGACGCTGGTACTCCTCGGCGGGGAGCATGCCGTGACCGGCGCGTCGGCCCTGGCCGACCTCGGCGTCGCCGCCGAGGGAGCGGGCCGGTGACCGCACCGACCGCTACGGCGCGGGCGCCGCAGCTCGGGCCGGCTCCGACCTCATCGGTCTGGTCGTTCCTTCTCGACCTCGTCGGTCTAGGGATGCAGGCGCCCGGGATCCTGTAGCACGGTCTCCGCCAGACGGCGCGGGAACATCCGCCGTACGCTCGCCGCGTAGCCGGCACCGTCGGCGGGTTCGGTGACCTGGTCCTCGTCCACCCGCACCGGTACGGAGACGCCCTGCGCCGGACCGTCGGCGGTGGGCGCCGTCTCGCAGATCGCCCAGGCGAACGACGACGAGCCCGCACTGCCGAGCAGTCGTACCCGGCAGGTGCCGGAGGCGCCGAGCAGTGTGTCGGGCAGCAGCGCGGCCAGGCGCTTCTCCTCGTCCCGCACGGCAGCCGTGTCACGGTCCGGCAGTGGGTACGGTGACTCGGTGCAGCCGGTGACGAGCCCGGCCAGCAGTCCGACGGCGACGACATGTCGACGAAGCATGCCTGCGATCGTGCCATCTCCGGACCAGGGCGGGCCCCGGGCGCCGCGATCAGGAGCGGCTGTCCGAGTCCGCCTCCTCGATGTCGGGCAGCGAGACCTTCGGGGGGAGCCGGCTCTGTCGGTCGGCCTCGGTGAGGAGCCGCCACTCCGACGGCGTGCACCCGTACTGCTGCTTGAACACGCGGGAGAAGGAGGAGTGGTCGGGGTACCCGGACGTCCGGGCGATGGTCGCGACCGACACCAGTGCGTTGGCGGGGTTGGCGAGTTCCCGGGCGGCCCGGTTGAGCCGCTCCGTCCTGATCCACTCGCCGAGCGAGATGTTCATCCGGGCGAGCACCGTGTAGAGGTACCGCTTCGAGATGCCGAAGTGCGCGGCGAGCTTGTCGGCGTTGAGTTCCGGGTCGCGCGCGTGGGCCCGTAGGTGCAGCATGATCCGTGTGCCCAGCGTCTGGCTGAGTGGCTGCCGGCTGAGGAACTCGTCGCCGGCCGCGGTCGTCAACAGGGCGCGGAGCAGGTCGATCGTCGGGTACGCGAGCGCGGCGGCCTGGGCCTGGGAGAGTTCGGGCAGCGCGGCCAACTCGGTCAGGTACCTGCCGACCAGCGGCCCGAGCGGGCTGCGCCCGACGTTGCGGACCATCACGTCGCGGAGGAGGAGGTAGGGCAGCCCCAACTCCTCCATCGTCACGGTGACGGACCAGGCGAGGACGGGCTCCTCCGACTGGAGCCTGAGGGCGTCCCGACTCCAGTACGGCACCATCGAGCCGGACCGTTGCCGATCCACCCGGTCGTTCTGGGCGATCGTGTAGGGCCCGGTGGTGACGGTCAGGACCAGCCGGGCCGCCGAATCCCGCCGGGCGAGGCTGGCCGACCGGTAGCCAAGGAAGTTGTCGAGCGTGGTCCGGGTGACGTTGATCCCGCCGAAGTAGCGGTCCATGTGCTGGAACCTGACCGTACGGCCACGGTCGGCCGGACGGGCCCGGAACGGCACGGAGCAGGTGCGGGCCGCCTCGTCGAGGATGTCGACCCGGGAGGAGGGCTCGCAGTCGGTCAGGTTGAAGTAGCGCATCCCGTGGGCCTCCGGTTGCCACTCAAGGCGACATCAGCCGCTCCACCACACGCGAAGAGTAGCGCCACGCCGGCTCCGTTCGCGCCGGCCGGACGTGCATCTTGCTGTGCCGGGCGTGCACATCCGGGCGCCCTGAGCAGGTGGCCCGGAATCCGGTGCACCGGACGCACAGCACGACGCACTACCGGTTAAAGCGGCGGACCGGGTCCCGCGCCTAGGGTCTCGGCCAAGGGTGCGAGCACCTGATCGGCGACTCAGGGATCCGGTCGACGGCGACCTCCCCGCGTCCTGGTTTCCTGACTGTTTCCGAAGGGACTTGTCTGATGGCTCCGGACACGATCGTCCTGGTGCACGGCTTCTGGGTCACCCCACGTAGCTGGGAGCACTGGATCAGCCACTACGAGCAGAAGGGGTTCCGGGTGATCGCCCCCGGCTACCCGGGCTTCGAGGTCGAGGTGGAGGCGTTGAACGCCGACCCCGACATCATCACCTCGGTCACGGTCAAGGGCATCATCGACAAGATCGAGAAGATCATCCAGGGGCTGGGGCAGCAGCCGATCATCATGGGGCACTCCGCAGGCGGGGCGTTCACCCAGATCCTGCTCGACCACGGGTACGGCGCGGCCGGCGTCGCGCTCAACTCGGCGCCCACCGAGGGCGTACGGGTGGTGCCGCTGTCGCAGGTCAAGTCCACGTTCCCGGTGTTGAAATCGCCGGCGAACCGGCACCGGGCGGTCGGCCTCTCCCTGGAGGAGTGGACGTACGCCTTCACCAACACCTTCACCCCGGAGGAGTCGAAGGCGCTGTACGAGCGCTACCACATCCCCGCCAACGGCGGCATCCTGTGGGGCAGCGTGCTGGCCAACTTCCAGCCCGGCCACCAGGACACCTGGGTCGACTACCACAACGACGACCGGGCGCCGCTGCTGTTCGTCTCCGGCGGTGAGGACCACATCATGCCGCCGGCGATCCAGCAGTCGAACCACCGGCACTACAAGTCGGACACCGTCACCGAGATCCGGGAGTACCCCGGCTACGCCCACCTGTTGCCGGCGCAGCAGGGCTGGGAGGCGATCGCGGACGAGGTACTCGACTGGGCGCTGCGGCACGCCCGTACCGGCCCGGTGCCGAGCGCCGGTTGACCGACGTCCGGCGCGCTGCTCCTGGCGGCGTGGTCGACCGGCCGGCGGGGTAGGCCCACGGGTGGAAGTGTGGTCAACCCGCCGGGCGGGGCGACGGTTGCTATCGTGCGGGCGTGGGTTCCAACAGCGGCCAGACGCTGACCGTCACCGCCCGCGAGGTGGTCGACCGGAAGTTCGACCCGTCCAGTTATCCCTACCGGCATCTCGCCGTGGTGCAGGTCGCCAAGATCGGCACGCCGGACAGCCAGATTCCGCTTGTCATGGGCGCGGTGGAGACGCTCGGCCAGATCGGCTGGGAACTCGCCGCCTTCACCATGGCGAACCGGACCGTCGTGGCGGTCATGCGCCGGCGTTAGCTTCCGCCTTCACCATGGCGAACCGGACCGTCGTGGCGGTCATGCGCCGGCGTTAGCTTCGGGTGGCGACGGCCCGTCGGCCCGCCAGGACGCGAAGCCGTCCGCCGTTGGTTGTCACGGCTCCTGCCGCCACAACGGCGTGACGTCGGCACGGGTGAAGCGCCAGCCCTCGGCGGTGCGGAGGGCGCCGAACGCGTAGCGCAGGCCGACGAGCCGCAGCGCCGACGGGAACGTCTGCCCCGAGGGGAAGAACGCGACGAGCAGGTTCGCCGTCACGTCGGCGCGGTCTCCGTCCAGGTCGACGAGTACGTCGGTGGCCAGGTGCTGGGTGCGCTCGGCGTCGTCGCTGGTCCGCGCCACGTACGCGACGATCTCGGCTATCCCGGTGGCGGTGCCGCGCGGGCTGTGCACCACCGCGTCCCGGTGGTAGATCCGCCGTGCGGTCTCGTCGTCGTCGCCGTTGTCCAGCCACCGCCCGAGGCGACCGACCAGGGCGGTGAGTTCGGCTCGGTCGATCTGGTCCGTCAACTCGGCCACGGCAGGTCCTCCGGTTCGATGTGTGGGCGCCGGAGAAGTCTCCGACCTCAACCTCGCTTCAAGTCAACCCCCGGCCCGTACCAGGCGGGCGCGGCAGCGCGCTGACCCGGTCCGCCAACTCCGCGCTCCGCGTTGGAGCCAGGCCGTCGACGGGGTCGGTGGCGGACCGGCGCGGATGAGCGGTACCGCGCGGCGGCAGGCATCGTCCGACGCGGCGACGCGTGCGGTCGGAGCGTCCCGTCGCGACCTGGCCGGAACCGGGAGACGGCGTTCGGGTTGCGCCGGGCGGACACGGTGCGGACCGACCGTCGTGTGTACGGTGTCGCCACCGTGATGGCATCGGGGCGGTGGAGGTCGGTCGTGCGGGAACGGGTGGCGCTCTACGGGCTGGCGGCGGCGATCTGCGTCGCCGTGCTCGCCCCGCTCGCCGCGCCCGGTTACGTACTCGCCTTCGACATGGTCTTCGTTCCCCGGCAGCCGTTGCGGTGGGACCTGGTGGCGCCGGCCGACGTTCTGCCCCGGTCGGTGCCGCTCGACGCGGTCGTCTCGCTGGTCACCCAGGTCGTGCCGGGCTGGCTGGTACAGCGGTTCGCCCTCGTCGCCGTCCTGGCGGTCGCCGCCGTCGGGGCAGGGCGCCTGGTGCCGGCCGACCGGTTGCCGATCCGGTTGGGGGCGGCCCTCGGGTACGCCTGGACGCCGTACCTCGCCGAGCGGCTGCTGATCGGGCACTGGGCGTTGCTGCTCGGGTACGCGGCACTGCCCTGGCTGGTGCAGGCCGTGCTCCGGTTGCGGGCGGGCCGTCCCGGGGCGCTCGCCAGGGTGGTGCTGGCCGCCGCGCCGGCCGTACTCACCCCGACGGGTGGGCTCATCGCGTTCGGCGTCACGGCCGCGCTGGTCCCCGGTCGCGGCGTGCCCAGACGTCCCGCGATCCTCGCCGTCCTCGCGGTGGCGGCGCTCAACCTGCCGTGGCTGGTCGCCTCGGTCACCACCACGGCGGGCGGCAGCTCGGACCCGCTCGGCGTGCCGGCGTTCGCGGCCCGGGCCGAGAACTGGAGCGGGGTGCTCGGCGCGCTCGCCGGTACCGGCGGCATCTGGAACGCCCAGACCACGCCCGGCAGCCGGGCGTCCGGGCTCGTCCCGGTGGCCACCCTGGCGCTGCTGGCCCTGGCCGTGGCCGGGTACCCGGTGCTGCGGCGGCGCTGGGCCGGTGTCGCGGCAGGTCGGTACGCGAACGGCGACGACGCCCCGGATGTCGGGGTGGGCGGGGGAGTGGCGGGCAGGTTCGCCGGGATCGCCGCCGTCGGTTTCCTGCTCGCCTCGGCCGGCGCGCTGCCGGTACTCCGGGACGGGCTGGCCTGGTTGGTCGTGGCCGTACCCGGGGCCGGCCTGCTCCGCGACGGGCAGAAGTTCCTGATGCCGTACGCGTTGTTCCTGGTGCTCTGTGCGGCGCTCGGCGCGCAGCGGCTGGCCGGCCGGCTGGCGGCGGTGCCGGCGGCGGCCGGCGCGGTGCTGCTCGGGTTTCTCCTGCTGCCGGTGGCCACGCTGCCCGATCTGGGCTACGGCGTGGCCGGGCGGCTCCGGCCGGTGCACTACCCGGCGGACTGGGACATCGTCGCCGCCCGGGTGGCCGAGCAGCCGGGCCCGGTGCTCTCGCTGCCGCTGAGCGCCTACCGGAACTATCCGTGGAACCCGGGGTCGGTGGTGCTCGACCCGCTGCCGAGGTACCTGCCGGCGGAGGTGGTCGTGGACGACACCCTGGTCGTCGGCGACCTGGCGGTGGCCGGGGAGAACTCCCGGGCGGGCGGCATCCGCCGGCTGGTCGGCAGCGGGGCACCGGTGGCCCGGTCCGGCGTCCGGTGGGTGGTGGTGCAGCGGGACGCCGCCGGACCGGTCGCCGGGGAGACCCTGGCCGGACTCCACGTCGTCTACAGTGGACCCGAGCTGACCCTCTACGCCAACCCGCAGTTCGGGCTCGACGACACGTCGCCGGCCCGGGCGGACCGGTCCGTCTGGACCTGGCGGCGTTGGCTCGCCGCCGGTGCGGGAACGCTCGCCCTGGGCATCACGTTGGCCGCCCTGGTGGCCCTGGGGATCAGGGCCGTTTCGCGCCTGGGCCGGCACCCTACTCCGTGGTAACGTGCACGCCACGTCACATGGCGATGTCATGGTCGACAGTCGTGGTTCGGCGGTCCGTGGGAGGGATCTGACATGCGCAGGACGCTTCCGGTGCTGGTGGTGGGACTGGTCGCGGCGTTGCTGGGCGTGGTCGGCGTCGCCGGCGTGGCCTCGGCGATCAGCACGACGCCCGAGCAGGCCGCCAAGCAGGAGGCCGAGAACCTGAGGGAGGCGGCCGAGCCCGGCCGCCCGCCGCAGTTGGCGCCCAGGCCGCAGGGCTACGGCACCCGCTGACACCTGCCGGATCCGAGGAGTGGCCCGACGGTGGCCGCCCCTCGGTCCGCGCGTTCAGACCGCCACCGGCGTCCCGACGCCCGCCGTCTGCCGGACCAGGGCGTCGAACTTCTCGCCCGCCGCGCTCCAGGTGAAGCTCTCGGCGTAGGCCCGCGCGGCGGCACCCATCGCGGTCCGCCGTGCGTCGTCGGCGAGCAGTGCCCGGGTGTACGCGGTGAACTCCTCCTCCCCGTCGGCGAGCAGTCCGGTGCGGCCGTGCACGATCGCCTCGGCGACGCCACCGGCACTGCGGAACGCCACCGTCGGCGTACCCCGGCCGCCGGCCTCCACGATGGTGAGTCCCCAGCCCTCCTTCAACGAGGGCGTCAACGCCACCCAGGCCGACGAGAGCAGCGCGTCCCGCTCGGCGTCGCTCACGAAACCCGTGAACAGCACCCGGTCACCGACCTCCAGCTCCGCCGCGTACTCACGGAGTCTCGGCTCCCACCAGCCCTGGCCGGCGATCACCACCGACAGGGTCGGCCACTGCGGCGCGAGCCGGGCGAGTACCCGCAGCGCCACCTCGACCTGCTTGTGCGGCACGAGCCGGCCCAGCACCACAAGCGTCGGCTCGACGCTCTCCGGGCCGGCAGCGGTGACCGACTCCGGGGTGCCGTTGTGCACCACGGTCACCCGTTCCGGGTCGACGCCGAGCGTCGCCAACTCGCGCCGGGTCGCGGCGGAGACCGTCACGTACCGGCAGCGGCGGTAGACGTGGACCGCCAGCGACGACTCGATCCACCAGCCCAACCGGGCCGCCCACGGCGGCAGGACGACCGGCCACTGCTCGCGGTGTACGTGGTGGACCAGCATGATCACCGGACGTCGGGACCACAGTGGCGACAGGAAGGGCAGCCCGTTGCAGACGTCGACGATGAGGTCGGGTCGACCTCGTCCGGCCACACCGCGCCGGAGCCGGCCCAGCCCGAACCAGCCGGCGAGGTAGGTCAGCGCGGCGCGCATGTAGACGGTGTGTCGACCGCCGCGCCGGATGATCCGTACGCCGGCCGGGTTGGTCTCCTCGGCCGGTCCGGCCGGATGCGCGGCGCAGAACAGCGTGGCGGCGTGGCCGCGCGCCACCAGCTCGGCCGCGATGCGCTCGACATACACTTCCGAGCCGCCGCCGTGCGGGTTGCGGGTGTCACGCCAATTGAGGAACAGGACGTGCCGGGGTGTGGCATCGTACGACTCCACGCGCGCTCCTACTGGCGAGTAGTGTTCGCGATCGCGCCAGACTACGGTCTGGCGTAGCGCTGTCGCAATGGGCTGAAGAGGGAGGCCGTATGACGCGGGGACCAGCCACCGGTTCCGATCGGGCACCGCTGGTGAGCCCCGCCGCCGGAGCCGACGGTCCGTCCGACGACACCGCCGGGGCGAGCCCGGACGCCGCCACCCGGACCGGTTCCGGCGGAACGGACGAGCCGGTCGCCGGACGGGCGCGCGTCGTCTGGCGACTGCGGCACGCCGCCGTCTGCGTACTGCTCGGTGCCCTGGCGTTCCTCCAGGACCCGGGCATGATGGTGGTCGACACGAAGGTGGACCTGGCGGTCAACCCGCTCGGCTGGCTGGAACGGTCGTTGCACGTCTGGGACCCGGCCGGCACCTTCGGCCAACTCCAGAACCAGGCGTACGGCTACCTGTGGCCGATGGGGCCGTTCTTCCTCGCGGGCGACCTGGCGGGCGTACCGATGTGGGCCGTCCAACGGCTCTGGTGGACGCTGCTGCTCTGCGTCGGCTACCTCGGCGTGGTCACCCTGGCCGGGCGGCTGCACATCGGCACCCCGGTCGCCCGGCTGGTCGCCGGGGTCGCGTTCGCACTCTCACCACGGCTGGTCACCGAGATCGGTCCGGTCTCGGTGGAAGCCTGGCCGAGCGCCGTCGCCCCCTGGGTGCTGGTACCGCTGGTCGGCCTGGCCCGCAACCCGTCCACCCCGCTACGCCGTGCCGTCACCCTCTCCGCGCTCGCCGTCGCCTGTGCCGGCGGTGTCAACGCGACGGCGGTACTGGCGGTCGTCCCGCTCGCCGCCCTGTGGCTGTGCACCCTGCGACCGCTGCGCCGCAGGGTCGTCGCGCTCGTCGCCTGGGGTACGGCGGTGGCCGCCGCCACCGCCTGGTGGCTGGTTCCGCTGCTGCTGCTCGGCCGCTACAGCCCGCCGTTCCTGGACTACATCGAGACCGCCGAGGTCACCACCCGACCCACCGACGTCGTTTCGGTGCTGCGCGGCACCGCGCACTGGCACGCGTACCTGACCGACGCGCACGGGCCGCTCTGGCCGGGCGGCTGGCGGTTGGCCACCGTGGCACCGCTGGTCGTCGCCACCCTGGTCGTCGCCGGAACGGGCCTGGTCGGCCTGGCCCGGCGCGGGATGCCGCACCGGCGGTTCCTGCTGACCGGGCTGCTCGTCGGGTTGGCGCTGGTCGGCCTCGGTCACGTCGCGGCCGGCCCGCTCGGCGGCGCGGTGACCGGCAGCGGGCTCTTCGCCGACGCGGCACGGACGTTCCTCGACGGTGCCGGGGCACCGCTGCGCAACGTGCACAAGTTCGACGTCGTCCTGCGGCTGCCGCTGGTGCTCGGGCTCGCCCACCTGCTCGGCCTCGTCGGCCGGGCCGCCACCGTCACCGCCGGCCCCTGGCGCCCGCCACCGCGCCGTCGCACCGCCGCAGCCCGTGCGGTCGGCGCCGGTGCGACGGCCGAGGACTGGCCGGTAGAGGTCGGTCCGGCCCGCCCCCCGGTTGCCGCAGCCGGCGCGACCGCCGAGGACCGGTCAGCGGTCGACGGCGGCCCCGCATCCCGTCCGGTAACCACAGTCGGTGCGGCGCGCACCATGGTGGACCCGGTGCCTCCGCCGCCGTACGTTCCGGCGCTGAGCCTGACCCGGTTGCGTGCGGTGACGGTCACCGTGCTGGTACTGGCCGGTGTCGTCGGGGTCGGCACCCCGGCCGTCACCGGACACCTGGCCGCACCCGGCAGCTTCTTCAACGTGCCCGGCTACTGGCGGGAGGCCGCCGGCTGGCTGGACCAGCGCCTCGACCATGAGCGGGTACTGGTCGTCCCGGCGGCCCGCTTTCCCCGCTACCTGTGGGGCAATCCGTCGGACGAGATCACCCAGCCGCTGCTGGACGCCCCCTGGGCGGTACGCAGCTCGATCCCGCTCACCCCGACCATGACCATCCGGCTGCTCGACGCCGTCGAGTCGGTGGTCGCGACCGGGCAGGGCTCGGCCGGTCTGGCCCAGGTGCTGTCCCGGTCCGGCGTCCGCTACCTGCTCGTCCGGTCCGATCTCGACTACGGGCAGGCCCGCAGTGCCCGACCGCTCGCGGTCCGGCAGGCGCTCGCCCGGTCGCCCGGGATCAGCCGGGTGGCGTCGTTCGGCCCGACCGTAGGCGGCGGCTTCCTGCCCGGGACGTTCAACGACCGGGGACTCGACGTCGCCGTCCCGGCCGTGGAGATCTTCGAGGTCGACGGGGCCGTCCAGCCGGTGGTGGCCTACGACGCGGCCGACGTGACAACGGTGGTCGGCGGGCCGGAGTCGCTGCTGGACCTGGCCGCGGTGGACCGGCTTCCCGCCGCGCCGACCGTGCTGGCCGTGGACCGGCCACCGGACTGGCCGGCGGGTGCACCGGTCACTCTGACCGACGGGCTGCGGCGCCGGGAGACGGCGTTCGGACTGTTGCAGGACAACAGCTCCGCCACCATGGCGCGGTGGGACGAGTGGCGGTTGTCGGCACCGGCCCACGACTACCTCTCCCCGGCGGCGACCGAGCACACCACGATGGTGCGGTACGAGGGCATCGCGGGCGTACGCGCGTCGTCCTCGTGGGCCGACGCCCAGCCGTTGCACGGTTCGCGGCCGGCGCACCACCCGTACGCCGCGCTCGACGGTGACCCCGGCACGTCGTGGCGTACGCCGCCGCAGACGGTCTCCGAGGGCCAGTGGCTGGAGGTCGAGTTGCTCCGGCCACAACCGGTCGCCGAGGTGGCGCTCGACTTCGACCTCGGCGCCGACACACTGCCGACCCGGGTGACGGTTGCCGCCGGGGTCGACGTGCGGACGGTCGAGACCTTCGGCGCGGGTGTGGTGGTCCGGCTCTCCGGTGCGGCGTCGACAAAACGGGTGTTGGTCCGGATCGACGGGGTGGTCGACGTCCGGAAGGGCGGCGGCGGGGTGGGGCTGGCCGAGGTGCGGATTCCCGACGTGCGGGCGGAGCGGAGCCTGTTGGTCCGGCCGGTGCCGGAACAGCGGTCGGCGGGCGAGGTCGGTACGGCGGCGGACGGGGCCGCGACGTCGCCCACCGTCGTACTCACCGTCGCGCCGTCGGTGCCGGCCTGTCTGTTCGACGAGGGGCGCCCGCGCTGCGTACGGAGTCTGGCGCGGGCTTCGGAGGACGCCGACCTGCTGGACCGCACGCTGACCCTGCCCGGGACGTCGGACACCGGGTACCTGCCGTCGGTCTGGGCCCGCCCGCGCCCGGGGCCCGCGCTGGACGCGGTCCTCGACCGTTCCCGTGCCGAGCCGGAGGTCACCGCGTCGAGCACCGGGGTCGAGGACCCGGCGGCCCGGCCCGGGGTGGTGGTCGACGGGAACCCGGCCACCAGTTGGTCCCCGGCGACCGACGACGGGCACCCGTGGCTGCGGTTGGCGTTCCCGGCCCGACGGCTCGTCACCGGCCTGCGCTTCGCCGTCGACCCGTCGGTCGCCGGGGCGCGCCCCTGGACGATAACCGCGATCGGCGACGACGGCGTACGCGGCGGGTTGGTCGCCGAGGACGGCACGGTGACCTTCGGCGAACCGCTCGACACCGACGACCTGTCGGTGCTGATCACCGACACGGCGGCGGCCCGCACACACGACCCGTACCTCGACTTCTGGGAACCGCTGCCGGTCGCGGTCGGCGAACTCAGCGCGCTGCCGGCCGAGGCGATCATCCCGGCCGATCCGGCGGAGCGGATCACGCTGCCCTGCGGCAGCGGCCCGAAGGTCGAGGTGGCCGGGACGACCCTCCTGACCAAGATCGGCGGGACCCGGCAGGAACTGCTGGAACTCCGGGAGTTGCCGGCCACGGTGTGCCAGGTGGAGGGTGGCCGGACGGCGCCGGATGCCCGGCTGGTGCTGCCGGCGGGCGAGTCGCGGGTCCGGGCCACCCCGACCACGCTGGCGACACCCACCCGGGTGGTACTCGACCCGACACCGTCGAAGCCCGCCTCGTCGAAGCCTGCACAGTCGAAGCCCGCACCCTCGGAACCCGCATCGTCGGCGACCGCATCGTCGACGGCGGTGGAGATCCGGTCCTGGTCACCGGCGGAACGACGGCTGCTGCTGACTACGCACGGCGTGGACCGGGTGCTGGCGATGCGGGAGAACGCCAATCCCGGCTGGCGGGCCAGCATCGGTGGTCGGCAGCTCACCCCGGTCACCCTGGACGGGTGGCAGCAGGGCTTCGTCGTACCGGCCGGGGTGGACGGGACCGTGCTGGTCCGGTTCGCGTCCGCCGGGGCGTACCGGACGGGGTTGCTGGTCGGGGCCGGACTGCTCGCCGTACTTGCGCTGGTCGCGGTGCTTCCCGGTCGGCGCCGGGGACCGGTTCGGGGAGCGCGGAGTGGCGGTGACGCCGGGGCGCCGCTGTCCCGGCGTCGGGGCTGGCTGCTCGTGGCCGGCGTCGGCGGGACCGCGCTGGTCGCCACCGGCGGGTACGCCGCGATCGGGCTCACCGCACTCGCGCTGGCGGCGGTGCTGGTCTACTGGGCGCTGCTACCGCAGCTCTGCGGGCCGGACCGGCGTGCGGTACTGCGTACCGTCCGGGCCGCCGCCCGGTGGCTGCCGCCGGTCTGTTTCGCCGTCGCCGGCTGGTTGGCCTGGCGGGCGGCGGGCGACCCGGCCGGCGCCACCGGCACGACGATGATCGCCGCTCAGCTCTTCGGACTGACCAGTGTGGTCGCGCTCTGGCTGTCGGCGGTGCTGCCGAGCCGGCGGCCGAACCGACCCGACCAGCGGCCGGTACGGCCGGTTCCGGCCGGGCGAGCGGACCCGCCGCCGCGACCCGACCTGCCCGGCCAGCGGGCGGCGACCCGCAGCAACGGCCGCTCCACCAGCGCGTAGCTGAGCGTGCCGAGCAACAGTCCACCGAGCAGGGTCAGCGTGAACGTCGTCAGGAGGTCCCCGGTGAACGTCGGCCGACCGGTGCCGAGGTAGATCGACTCCAGGACCAGGGGGTGCCAGAGGAACAGCCCGTACGAAACCGCGCCGAGTCCCCGGGCGAGCGGCAGGCTGACCGCGTCCCGGACCGCCGTACCCGGGCCGAAGGCGAGCGGGAGCATCAGCAGCACCGCGATCGCGAGGTACAGCATCAGTTTGGTGCCGAACTCGCCGGCGGTCGGCTCGGCGAGGTCACGCGGCCCGGCCAGCGGTGTGGTCGCCACCGCGAACAGACCGAGCGCGACGGACCAGCAGGCCAGCGGTGCCGCGCCGAGGTCGTCGAGAAGCCGCCACCCGGGCGGCGCCGTACCGGTACGCAGCGCCACGTGCACCACCGCGAGCGCCATGCCGCCACCGAACCAGCCCCCGTACGCGGGCAGCCACATGGTGTGCAGCCCGAGGTCCAGCCAACCCGCCGCCATTGCGGCGATCCAGGCGGCGGTGACCGCGATGCCGGCGGCGGTGACCACCACCGCCCGCACCGGACGCCACCGCCGGCGGCCCAACGCCAGCCCGGCCAGGGCCGGCAGCAGCAGGTAGAACGCCACCTCGGTGGCGAGGCTCCAGGTCTGGGCGAGTCCGGCCCGCAACTGCCCCGGCTGGTAGATCTGGGTGAACGTCAGGTGCCGCAGCCAGTCGGCGAGCGGGGCGGGGCCGCGCGGTGCCAGCAGCAGCAGGCACACGCCGACCGCGAGCCAGTACGCCGGCAGGATCCGCACTGCCCGCCGCCAGAGGTACCGGGAGGTGGCCGGGCGACGTTCCCCCGTTGCGGCGGCCAACGCGTACGGGCGGAACAGCAGGAACCCGGAGAGGAGGAAGAAGAGCGCCACTCCCACGTCGAGCCGGGCGAGCCAGCCACCCCAGCCGGCGTTCACGGTCACCCCCGTGGCGAAGCCGACGTGGTGGCCGACGACTCCGGCCGCACCGACGGCACGCAGCACGTCGAGCGCGGGAAGCCGCGATGTCGTCGGCGGATTGGCGGAGGCAGACATCAACCGTCCAGGGGGCTCGCGCTGAATGTGACCGGGGAGTAACCTGCCGCCATGCTATGGACGGGACGAGCGGTGCAACAGGTCCCTGCCGAATTCTGTTGAGGAGGCACGAGTGAGGTTTCGGATTGGCGCCGCTCTCTTCGGGCTGGGCGTCCTGCTGCTGGTCTTCGCCGTCGGGCTGGCGTTCTACGTGGCGCCCAGGGTCACCAAGCTCCCGTACGACCTGGCAGCGTCCACTTCGGTGGCCGAGGCGCCGAACGCCAGGTTCATGCAGATCAAGCGGGTCGGCGACGAGGTGTCCATCGAGATCCGCGAGGGCACCCTGGTGTCGACCATCGAGGTCGTGCCGCAGGCTCAGGGCACCAACACGAAGCTCCCGGCCGAACTGCGCGACGACGCCGTCGCGTGGGAGGTGTACCAGACCGTGAACTGGAAGGAGCGGCAGGAACTGATCAACGCGTACGCCACCGGCCTCGCACTGGACCGGGTCTCCGGCGAAGCGGTCGACTGGGACGAGCAGTGGCTCGACGACTCCGACCAGAAGTTCGACCCACGCGCCGACAAGGAGCGACCGTCGGCGGTCGACGTCGACTACGCGGGGCAGACCTACAAGTTCCCGTTCGGTACCGAGCAGAAGACCTACCGGTACTTCGACCGGGACCTGCGGCAGGCGCTGCCGATCGAGTTCAAGGGTGTCGAGACGATCCTCGGCACCGAGGTCTACCGGTTCGAGCAGGTGATCGACAAGCAGCCGCAGCAGGTGCCCGCCGACCGCGTCCAGCCGCTGCTGAACCGCTTCGCGGCCGGCGCCACCAGCGGTCGGATCGAGTACAGCAACACCCGTACTCTCTGGGTCGAGCCGAACACCGGCCAGTACCTGAAGGTACGCGAGCAGCAGCACAAGGAGCTGGTGCCGAACACCGGCAACCCGACGGTGCTGCTGGACGCGACGTTCACGTACACGGACCAGACGGTCGAAGAGGCCGCCGAGCGGGCGGACGAGAACGGCTCCCGTCTTGCCCTGGTGGGCCGGCAGGGGCCGATCGGCCTGGGCGTGCTCGGCCTGCTGGCCGTGATCGGCGGGCTGGTGCTGGTGATCCGGGGCAACGGCGGTGGCGGCGGCGCGCACCGGGCGGGCGACGACGTTCCGCGTACCGGTGACGGCGCCGGCCAGCAGGGCGACGGTGCCGTGACGGAACAGGAGTCGTACCCGGACGGGCCGATGACGGACACGGTGCCGGCGGCCTCGGACAGGTGGCGCAGGGAGACGACCCCGAGCCGCCGTCCGGACGACGACGAGAGCGGCCGAGCTGACCCCAGAAACTAACTGACTCCGGGGCCGAGCTGACCCAGTCTGGCTGACTGACTGGCTGACTGGCTGGCTGGCTGGCTCCGGAGGCTAGCGGACGACGGCGGGCACGGCGGTGGCGGCGGGACCGATCCCGCCCTGGTTGAACGCGGCGACGGTGACCTCGTAGGTGTGGCCGCTGGTGAGCAGGATCCGGTTGGTCGAGGTGCCCAGGGTCGGCACCTCGTCCCGGACGAACGTGGCCTGCCCGGCCGTGACGTCCCGGATGGACACCCAGTAGCCGAGGGCACCGGCGGTCGGCTTCCAGTCGACGGCGAGTTCTCCCGGCCCGGCGCCCGGCACCACCCGTAGCCCGGTCGGCGCCGTCGCCGGTGCGGCGTAGCGGCTGCGGGCGAGCACCGGTGCCGACGCCCGTCCGGGGCCGCCCTGGTTGACGGCGCGCACCACGAACTCGTACTCGTGGTCGTGCTCCAGCAGGCGGGCGGTGTACTCGGTTCCGCCGCCACCGGGCGAGACCAGCGTGAAGGCGGTCTCCCCGGCGGTCAGGTCGCGCCGGTGGACCTGGTACGACAGGCCCGGCGCGACCGGCCGCCAGGACAACCGGATCGTGCCGTCCTCGGCGGCCACGGCGGTCGGCCTGTCGGGCGGTTCCGGCGGTGCGACGAAGGCGGTGGCCGGCACGGGGGCGGACGGCGGACCGGTACCGCCGCCGCCCACCGCGACCACGGTGAACTCGTACCGGTGGCCGTGCCGCAGCGAGGCTATCCGGGCGGAGGTGCCGGTGAACGAGCCGGCCAGTGTCGGTTTCCGCTGCATCGAGGTCCGGTCCCGGTAGAAGACCTGGAAGACCTGCACCAGCGGGATCTCCGCCCAGTGCACGACGACGTCACCCCTGGTGCCGGCCACCGCGCGGACGTTCGCCGGGGCCGGCGGAGGCGGTACGGTAGCGGTCGCGGTGGCCGTGTTCGAGGCCGGTCCCTCGCCGGCACCGTTCGCCGCGCTCACCCGGAATTCGTAGGTATGCCCGTTCACCAGGAAGTCGGCGCTGAAACTGGTCGCCGACGTCGACTGCGGCAGTCGGACGAAGTGGCTCTGCCCGGCGGTCACGTCCCGACGGTGGATTCGGTACTCGTGCCCGGCCCCGGCCGGCGCCTGCCAGTTGAGCACCGCGTTGCCCGCCCCCTGCGACTCGGCCCGCAATTCGGTGGGCGCCGCCGGCAGCACCCGGGGATCCGGCTCCGGTCGGGGCCAGTCGACCTCGACGAACCGGGGCCGGTAGATCCGCGTGTCGGTGTACGCCGACTCGACGTCCAGGCTGTTGACGTTGTACGAGACGAGCAGCCGACCCGGCCGGGCCAGCTCGGGATGCAGGTGTGCGTCGTAGACGATGTTGCCGGCGTCGGTCTCCGGCGCCCGGAACAGGGGTACGGGGCCCTCGAACGGTCCGGCCGGCGAGCTGGCGGTGTAGGCCACGAACTCGGGACTGAAGACCAGGTTGTTCTCCTGGGTCAGCAGTACGTAACGGTCGCCGACCCGCTGCACCCCGTACGCCGTGCCGACCCCGCTGAGCAACCTGTGCGAGGCCGCCTCGCGGCCCGACCAGCCGGTGCCGGTCCAGAACTCCCACGCGCCGCCGAGGTCGGTCCCGGGTACCCGGGCGAGGTGGGCGAACTTCATCCCGTCCACCGGCTCGGAGCCGTAGACGTAGGTGTAGCCGCCGTCGGTCAGCAGGTCCGAGCCCCAGGCGACACGGTCCGACAACGGCAGTGGCCGTACCTCGGTCAGGTGCAGGCCCGGCAGCGCGAACGTGGCCATCGCCGAGCCGAGCAGCGCGAAGTCGAGCGGGCCGGAACCGGTCCGGCGGTAGCGGTTGTAAACGGCCCGCACGTTCGCGCCGTCCACGACCGCGTCGCCGACCCAGTAGAACTCACCGGCGACACCGGTCGGCACCAGCGACGTCGGCTGCTCCGGCGTACCGCCGTGCACCGTCCGTTCGAGTTGTCGCCCGCGCTGCACCACGGCGGAGTTGTTGATGAACGGCGAGTCGCGGGGTCGGGCGTGGTTCGCGTCCACGGTGCCGAGGAACGTGTCGGAGAAGAGCCACAGCAGGCGGTCGTCCGGCAGCGCCACCGAAGCGGTCCGGTCCGCGCCGCTCCACCGGCCGGAGGTGTTCCCGTAGCTGCTGAAGAGGGCGGTGAGTTCGGCGGCGGCCATGCCGGGGCCGGCGGCAACCGTCTGCGCCGACCGGCGAAGGAACGGGGCGCCGAACCTGACCACCACCAGACTGCCGGCCAGCAGCACCACGAGTGCGACGAGCGCGACCCAGATCCGCCGGGCGGGTCGTCCGCCCGTCGTGCCGCGAAACCAGCCGTTCGTGCCCCGGTCCACAGAGACCCCCCGCGTGCAACAGAGACCCCGCGCGTGCAGCGGACGACGGCTCACAGACTATCGGATCCGCCCCGGCTCTCGGCCCGTCGACGTCCGGCCGGGGACGTCCCGGCGATTGCCGCGGCGTCGGGCGTCCGGCGGCTGGCTATGCTGACCGCCGAACGTCCGAGCGCCGGGACGGCCCGGGCGACAGGACCGGGGCGAGCTGGGCGGGCATGACACGGACGACGGGCAACCGGACCGTACGGCGGGTGGGCCGGGCCGGCGCGGCCGTGACGGTGGGCAGCGTGCTGACGAACCTGCTGGCCTACCTGGTACCGATGCTCGGGGCCCGGCAACTGTCGGCCGCCGACCTGAGCGTACTCGCCACCGTGCTGGCCCTCGGCGCCGTCGCCGGTGTGCCCGGGATGGGCCTGCAACTCGCGGTCGCCGTGCACCGGGCCCGGTACGGTCCGACCTCGACGACCCGACTGACCCTGCTCACCACCGCCGTCACCACCGGCGTGCTGGTCACCGTCTCGCCGCTGATCGTCGCGGTGCTGCGGCTGCCCGTCGAGATCGCCGCACTGCTCACCGCGATGACCGTACCGGTCGTGCTGGCTGGCCGGTGGCTGGGCGAGTTGCAGGGTGAGCAACGGTTCGTCCGGCTCGCGGCCGGGCTGGTCCTGCTCTCCGTCGGGCGGTACGCGGGCGTGATCGCGGGTCTGCTGCTCGGTGCCGGTCTGCTGCGCTCGCTGCTCGCCGGGGCCGTGCTGGGGTACCTCGTGCTGCCCCTGCTGGCCCGGCTGGCCGCCGCGACCGCCCGGCCGGACCCGACCGTCGCACCGGATCAGGTCGTCGCAGGGGACCCGACTGTCACATCGGATCAGGTCGTGGCGCCGGACCCGATGGTCGCGCCGGACCCGATGGTCGCGCCGGGTCAGGTCGCCGCGCCCGATCAGGTCGCACTGCGGGAGCAGGACGGACCACCGGCGCAGGAGGTAGCGCGGGAGCGGGCCGCATCGCCGGCGCGGGCAGTGCTGCCGGCGGCGGTCGGTTCGGGGGTCCGGCGGGTGGTGACGGCGAGCAGTGCCACGCTGGCCATGCTCGCGATCTCCTACGCCGACCTGATCCTGGCCCGTCAACTGCTGCCGCCCGCCGAGTCCGGCGCGTACGCGGTGGGTAGCGTGCTCACCAAGGGCGCGATCTGGGCGCCGGCGGTGGTGACCGTACTGGCCCTGCCCCGACTGGCCCGGGGCGACCGGCGTACCCGGGCCGTCGCCCTGGCACTGGTGGCGACGTTCGGCGGAGTGCTGGTCACCGCGTCGGCGCTGGCCGGTGAGCTGGCGATCCGACTCGTCGGCGGTGCCGAGTACGTCCACCTGGCCGGGCAGGCGCCGTACTTCGCGGCGGTCGGTGCGCTCTACGCCGTGGCGTTCGTACTGGTCAACGCCGAGGTGGCGGCCGGCGGCCGACATCCGGCCGGGCCGCTCTGGGCCGGCATCGCCGCCATGCTGGCCGGGGGCTGGTTCGTCGCACCGCACACCCTTCCCGGGGTATTGGGCACCGCGCTGGCCGTCGCGGCGCTCACCACCGCAGTGCTGGGCTTGCGGGCGGTCCGGGGACGGTCAGCGGTGCGGGAACCGTCGCCCGGTCGTCCGTGACGGGAGCAGCCCGCCACGCTCAGCGGGTCGCGCGGGTGCGTCGGGCGGCGACGTAGCGGCGGATCTTCTCGGTGGTTCCGCAGTCGTCCATGCTGCACCAGCGGCGACTGCGGTTCTTGCTCTCGTCGTTGAAGACGAAGCGGCAGCCTCCGCAAACCTTGATCCGGTCCAGCGCGCCCGTGGTGAGGAGCTGGACCGCCGCGTGCACCACCGGTCGTAGCGGCCGGGCGAGCGTGCGGTCGTCCCGCCAGGTCCACCCGAACGTGCCTGCCCGGTCGAGCTGTGCGTGCCCGAGTGCGTCCGCCTCGTCGTCCCGCAGCCGGGCCAGCACGGACCTGCTCGGGCTCCGACCGGCGGCCAGCGACCGGAAGATCTCGTCGAGGTAGTCGCGCGTGTGCCGCGCTCGGCTGTGGGTCGCCCGGGCGCCGGCCGGATCGTCGCGGGCCAGCCGGCGCAGTGCCGTGGCCTCGGCCTGGGTGAGCGCGCCCGCGTGGACGCCCCAGGCGGTCAGCTCGGGGTAGCCGGTGAGCACGTCGTCGTCCGGCGGGCCGACGGGTGGACCGCTGCGGGTGTTGACGAAGTCCAGGGCGAGATCGCCGCCCACCAGGCGCATCCGCGTGACGTCCTCGACTGTTTCCATCGAAACCGACTTTACCAGTTGACCCTCGGCGGAGCCGCCAATAGCATGTTGCCGTCATAACAAATTTAGCCGGAAACAGGGGGGCGAGGCGGATGGGTCGCGGCCGGGCGGTAGGGGCGTTGATCGGACTGTCGGGCGGGACGTTCCTCTACACCACCGCCGAGGCGCTGCCGATCGGGCTGCTGCTTCCGATGGCCGGCGACCTGGCCGTCCCGCCGTCGCAGGTGGGCATGCTGGTCACGGCGTACGGCGCGGTGGTGATGGTCGCCTCGGTCCCGTTGACGGCGCTGGTCCGGCGGGTACCCCGTCGACGGTTGCTGTCGGCGCTGCTGGCCGGCTTCGTCGTCAGCACCGCGTCGACGGTCCTCGCCGACACGTTCGCGCTGATGCTGGCGGCCAGGATGGCGACCGCGGCGACACATGCGTTGTTCTGGGCCGTGGTGGTGCCGGCGGCGGCCGAACTGTTCCGACCCGCACTACGCGGGCGGGTGGTCGCGATCGTGTTCGCCGGCGGCAACGTCGCGCTGACCCTGGGCGTACCCGCCGGCACCTGGCTGGGGGAGCGTGCCGGCTGGCGGGCGTCGTTCCTGGCGGTGGCCGGGCTCGGTGCGATCGTGCTCGTCGTGGTGGCCGCGCTGCTGCCCTCGACGCGGCCCGACCAGGGACACGCCGCCCGTGGCGCCACCCCCGACGCCCGCCGGTTCTGGCTGCTGGTCGCGGTGGCCGTCCTGGCGACCGCCGGTGCCATCGCCGGCTACACCTATGTAGCCCTCTTCGTCACCGAGGTCAGCGGGTTCGCCGCCGCCTCGGTCGGGGCCGTCCTGTTGGCGCGCGGCGTCGCCAGCGTGCTCGGCATCATCGCCGTCGGGGTGGTGGTGGACCGCAGCCCGTGGCTCGCCCTGGTCGTGACCGTCGCGGTGCAGTCGGCGGCGCTGCTCGGGCTGTACGCGTTCGGCCATCGGCCGGCGGCGGCCGTCGTCCTGATCGCGCTGGCCGGGCTGGCGTTCGCCGCGTTCACCGCAGTGCTCGGCGGCCTCGTGTTGCGGGTGGCGCCCGGCCGCTCCGACCTCGCCGCCGCCACAGTCTCCGCCGCCGTCAACGTCGGCATCACCGCCGGCGCCTTCCTCGGCGGCCTGGTGCTGCCGGGCCACGGCGTGCGGAGCACGGTGCTGCTCGGCGGGCTGCTCGGTGTCGTCGCCCTGGCAATCGCCCTCGGTGAACGACTCGTCCGGCCGGCCGTCGTCGGTGCCGGCGGATCGGCCTCGGTGGACGGTGCTGCGGCACCGCCCGGCCGGGCTCGGCGCCGCCGGCTCGCCGCGCCTCACGCCACACCTACCCGCAAGCCCGCCGGTCGGTCGGCCGGCAGGTGAGTGGGCGAGGTCGGGAGGCACGCCCCCGCGATCCCGCCCACGCTCACTCCGCCAGTTGTCGTTCCACCGCCGCGTCGTCACTCGGCCGGTGGGCGATCTCGTTCCGGTGTAGGGCGTCGACCGGAAGCGGCAGGCGGTTGTCGGTCTGCTGCCGCGTCGTCACTCGGCCGGTGGGCGATCTCGTTCCGCTGCACGGCGTCGACCGGAAGCGGCAGGGTGGGCCAGGCCGCGAGATCGTGGAGCATCTGACGGTCGTGGGTGGCCACCACTACCGCCGCCGGAGTCTCGACCAGGGCGGCGGTCAGGTCGTCGACCAGGGGCGCCGACAGGTGGTTGGTGGGCTCGTCGAGGATCAGCAGGTCGGGGCGTTCGGCCAGCCGCAGCGCGAGGTTCAGCCTGCGTTGCTGGCCCTGGGACATCCGCCCGACGGGCGTACGGAGGGCCTCCCGGTCGAGGAGGTTGGTCGCGGTCAACGGCAGGAGGTCCCGGTCGCCGAGGCGCCCCGTGGAGCGGAGCCGGCCGACGTGCTGGTCGTACAGGTCGTGGGCGAGCACGGTCGGTGGCCAGTCCGGCACCTCCTGTCCCAGGTACGCCACCCGCGCCCCGGAGAGCCGCCGGACGTCCCCGGTCGACGGTTCGAGATCCTGTGCCAGCACCGCGAGCAGCGTCGACTTGCCCGCCCCGTTGGGGCCGGTCACCAGCAGGCGGTCCGCACCGTCGAGGGTGAGCGTGACCGGCCGGTGCAGGCGCCCGGCCACGGTCACGTTATGGCAGCGCAGGATCGGTAGCCCGGGACGCGTACCGAGGCCGGGCCAGCGCAGCGGCATCGGTGGCTCGGGCACGGTGATCCGGTGTGCCTCCAGCGACTCCTGCCGGCGCCGGAGTGCCTGGACGAGACCGGGGGCGCGGGACTGGCGCTGGTGTTTGCCGTGCCCCTTCTCCGGTCGCCATCCGGTGCTGAGTCGGCCCTGTGCCTCGGTCACCGCGTCGGCGAGCCGCTGGTGCTCGGCCTGTTGTGCCTCGTGGTCCCGTACCCAGCGCTCGCGCTCCCGCCGACGACCGTCCTGCCAGCCGGCGTAGCCGCCGACGTACAGGCGGGGTCGCCCGTCCTCGCTCGGATCGAGGTCCAGGAACTCCCCGGCCACGTCGCGCAGCAGGGCACGGTCGTGGGTCACCACCACCACGCCGCCCGGATGTTGACGGAGCCGTACGGTGAGGAACGCCAGGCCGTCGGCGTCGAGGTGGTTGGTCGGCTCGTCCAGCATCAGCAGGTCGTAGCGCGCCCCCAGCAGGCACGCCAGGCGGACCCGGTAGCGTTGGCCGACCGAGAGCGTCGCCAGTGGACGCCGCCGGTCGGTGCAGGCGTCGAGTCCGGCCAACGCCACGTCGACGCGGCGCTCCGCGTCCCAGGCGTCCAGCCGGGTGGCCGCGTCGAGCGCGGCGGCGTACGCCGTCTCTGCGCCCGCCCTGCCGCCGGCCAACGCGGTCGCGGCGTCGTCGAGCGCCTGCAACGCGCGTCTGGACTCCCGGGTGGCGCCCCGCACGAGGGTGCCGACCGTCTCGCCGTCGCGCGCTTCCAGCGCCTGCCGGGCCACCCCGATCGTGCCGATCCGGGCCACCGTGCCCTGGTCGGGCTGGATCATGCCGGTCAGTACGTGCAACAGCGTCGTCTTGCCCCGGCCGTTTTCGCCGACGATCGCCAGGCGGGAGCCCGCCGAGACGGTCACGCTGACCTCGGAGAGCACGACGCGCCCACCGAGTACGACCCGGACGCCGTCGGCCCGGACGTGTGCCAGGTCCCCGGCCGGCAACGGGCCGCCCCAGGCGAGGTCGGGCCCCGCCGTCAGATCCTGAGATGAAATCCGTGCAGAATTATTCATTGTGTGCTCTTCGGCTCGTCTTGGAGCCGGGCAGCACGAACGCGCCGCCCGACGGGAACGCCAGGACGGCGGAGCAGAGTTAGGTCAGAGGAAGTCGGTCAACCCTGCCGCCGTCAGCGGAGGGACCAGGGCTTCATCGTCACGTTGCCTGAATACATGGCCCGACCGTACCCGATCGGCCGGCCGCGTCCCCAGCGCATTTCCCGGCGGCGGGTCGCGGCCTGCGGGTGGGTGCCCGCCAGCCCGTGGGACGGGCCGGGTTCCTCGCCGCCGCGATGGCCGCGCCCACCGTCGACCCGACTGGCGCGGTGGGCGGAGTCCCGGAGGGCGGGCCCGCCGACGTCAGGATCGACGGGTATAGCCTGCGCGGATGCCCGAAGACGACTTCACGGTGAAGCTCACCAGGGACCAGGCGTTCGTGCTGTCGGACTGGCTCTACCGGATGATGGGCACCGCCGCCTTCGACGGCCTGGTGAACCAGGACCGTGCCGTCTGGTCACCGCTGCACACGATTGCCGGCACCTTGGAGACCTCGCTGGCGGAAATCTTCGCGCCGGACTACGCGATTCGGCTGGAGAAGGCCCGCGAACGGCTCCTCGACGGGCTGGGCGAGGTGGGCCTGCCAGGCCCCGACCAGCGGACGACAGCGGACCGCGACGAGGTTCCACCGCCGTCCTGAATGGTGTGGCGCTCGCGCGGGCTGATGGTCGGCGTACCTCCGGACCTGAGTGGTCGGTCAACGGACGATTAGTCACAACTGCTGACCGTACGGCTTTTTTCGGCTCCTGGAACGGTCTCGTCGCACGGGTTTCCCGGTAGCCGATCCGACTATTTCGCATTGCCTCTGGTCAATGCCGAACGTCGATGCTATGAATTGGTGGGTTGTTGACGACCTACCACGGGCAATGCCGCCTCCACCGCTCAAGTATCGACGTCATTCGGGAGAGAACAGTACATGAACGAAGATCAACATGGTTCGCTGCGGGCTCGGTGGCGGCGGTCGGCGAGCACCCTTCTCGCCACGGTGGCGGCGTCCGTCGGAATCGCGGTGTTCGCCGTCGGAGCAACGACGGGCGCCACTGCCGCCGGTCTGAGTGCCGCCGAACGCGGCTCGTCGAACACCGCGTCGGCCGCTCCGGCGGTCGCCAGCGTCGCCGCCGGCTACGCGCACACGTGCGCGGTCGGTACCGACGGCACGCTCTGGTGCTGGGGTACCAACGGTGCCGGCCAGCTCGGTGACGGCAGCACCACCAACCGGACCCTCCCGGTGCGGGTCGGCGACGCCACCACCTGGGCCAGTGTGGGCGCCGGCACCAGTTACGCCTGTGCGATCCGCACCGACGGCACGCTCTGGTGCTGGGGTGCCAACAACGGCAGCCAGCTCGGCGACGGCACCACCACCAACCGGAGCACCCCGACCCGGGTCGGCGACGCCACCACCTGGGCCAGCGTCAGCGCCGGCAACCGGCACACCTGCGGCATCCGGACCGACCGCACGCTGTGGTGCTGGGGCCTCAACCGCAACGGGCAACTGGGTACGGGCAGCGCCCTCGCCAACGCCACCACCCCGGTACGGGTCGACACGGCGACCAACTGGGCGAGCGTCACGACCGGGTACGCGCACACCTGCGGCACCCGCACCGACGGCACCCTGTGGTGCTGGGGCGACAGTTCGAACGGACAGCTCGGTATCGGCACCCTGAGCTACCGGACGAGTCCGGCGCAGGTCGGTACCGCGACCACGTGGTCCGGGGTGGCCGCCGGCTACGCCTTCACCTGCGCGGTCCGCACCGACCGGACCCTGTGGTGCTTCGGCGAGAACGGGTACGGGCAACTGGGTATCACCGGCCCCCACCAGACCGCACCGGTCCGGGTCGGCGACAACAGTACGTGGACGAGGGTCAACGCGGGTGAGGACTCGTCGTGCGCGGCCCGTGCCGACGGCAGCCTGTGGTGCTGGGGCAACAACACCACGGGACAGCTCGGCGACGGCACCACCACCCACCGGTACGCCCCGACCCGGGTCGGCAACGCCACCACCTGGACCAACGGCTCCGTCGTCGGCTACCACAACTGCGCGGTACGCACCGACGGCGGCCTGTGGTGCTGGGGCAACAACACGGCCGGGCAACTGGGCGACGGCACCACCACCCAGCGGTCGACTCCGGCGCAGGTGACCCTGCCGGGCTGACCGCAGCCACCGAGCCTCGCGCTCAGCGGCCCGCTCTCGGTCAGCGGCGCGGAGCCCTTCCACGCCCATGCCGTCGACCGGTCCCGCCGACACGTCGGCGGCGACCAGGTCGGCGGCATGGGCGCGAACCTCGACACGGGCCGATGTCCGGAGGAACCGCGGTTCGGCGGCCGGACTTCCGTCGTCGGCCGGAGCTTGGATAGCATCCATTCACATCGATGCTGCGGACGGGGGACCGCGCCGCGCGGTACACCCGGCTGTTGGCCTCGATCGCCTGACGGTCGGCAACTCCGGCGCCGCGACGGGCGCCCGCGCCGCCAGGTCGGGTACGCGAACCGCGGGCGAGGTCTTCCGGCGCCGCGACGTACGCCTGTGCCGCTGATGCCGCGATCGCGGATCGCGGGCGAGGTCTGCCGGCCCGTGCCGGTCGGCGAGTTGCACCGCGCCGGTCGGCGCCGCGCGCCGACGGAACGTGAACCACTCGCATTACCGGGAAAGTGGTCGGATCGGTCATCCAGTCGCCGTTCAGCCGCCGTCCAGTCGCGCCTGGGATGGTCGGTTGATCCGACGACGTTGAGTGGGTTCTCGTGATGTTGATGCGGGATTCCAATGCGGCATCTCCGCACAAAGAGATCGAACGGACTGAGTCAATCGGTCGGTCCGAGTTCGACACCGCCGCGCCCCGGACTCCTGGCCGTCGTCGGCGTCGATCCGCCTGGGGGGCGCGTATCGCCGCTGGTAGCAGCCGTACCCGACGAGGCCGGCTGCTGATTCGCCGTACGTGGCGTCCGGTCGTCGTACCGGCCGAGGACGTGATCCATTACCACGAATATTGGCCGCCGAATGCCGCGCCGGGGCTTCCCGATGGATGATCGTGGCACATTCGTCATCGGTCACCGACGTGCCGCAATTCGGGTACGTCGGCGGAAGGTCGCCATCGAAATGATCGACGGCTCTCCGTAGGCACCGAAACGAGCCGGTTTTCGACCGGCACCTGCCGACATTTCCCGGATGTCGGCACCCACGGCAGGAGGGGGCAGCCGTGAACCGTATCCAGACACCGCTGGTGGCACGGTCCAGTCTGGTCCAGCAGGTCCTCACCGCGGTGACCACCGATCGTGGCGCCGTGGTGGTGGGACAGCGGGGGACCGGGCGTACGACGCTCGTCGAACTCGTCACCCGGCATCTGTCGGCCGACCGCTACGCCGTCACCCGTACCACCGCCACCGAGGCGGCACGTCCGATCCCGTTCGGCCTGTTCGGCCAGCTCTTTCCGGTGAGCGGCGACCCGGCACTGGTGCCCGGTCGGATCCGCGCCGAGCTGGTGCGACGTGGCCGGTCGCGTACGCCCCTGCTGGTGGTCGAGGACGCGCACTGGATCGACGACCGGTCGGCGAACACCCTGCTGGGCCTCGCCCACGACGGTCGCGTCCGGTTGATGGTCACCACGCGCTCGGACACGGCGACGCCGGACGCCGTCGTGGCGCTGTGGAAGGACCGGCATCTGCGCCGGGTCGACCTGCCACCGCTGGACCCGACCGAGACGGCGACCCTGACGCAGGCGATGCTCGGCCACGCCGTGGCGTCGACCACCGCACAGTTGGTGTACCAGTGGACCGGAGGCAACCCACGGCTGGCGACCGAGCTGGTGCGGCACGGCTCCGTCACCGGTCGGATGGTCCACGACCGGGGACTGTGGTGGTGGCGAGGGCAGCTCAGCGTGCCACCACACCTGGTCGAGCTGTTCCTGCCCGAACCCAACCGGCTCACCCCGGCACACCGGGACGCGCTGGCGGCGGTCGCGGTGAGCGACGACCTGCCGATCGAGCTGGTCGACCGGATCGCCCCGGACGCCGTAGAGGAACTGGAGGACCTGAACCTGCTGCGTACCACCGACACCGACGACGGTGTGGCGGTGGGGTTCGGTCATCCGCTGCTCCAGGCGATCGTCTGGTCGCAGGTGTCGCCGGCCCGGCGGCGTCGGGTCGCGTCGGCCCTCGTCGAAGCGGCGCACCAGTCCGGCCACACCACACCGGATCCGGCCACCGTCGCCCGCTGGCAGTTGGCCGTGGGTGCGCCGGTCGCCACGAGGGCGTTGACGGACGCCGCCCGCCAGCTCCGACCGCACGCGCCGGAGCAGGCGCTCCGGCTGGCCCGGGTCGCGTTCGGTCGGGACCGGTCCGCGCGGGCCGCCGTACTGCTGGCCGACGCCCTCGCCGAGGTCGGCTCCGGCCGCGAGGCCCAGTCGGTACTCCACCAGGCGACCGCCTCCGACCGGTCGCCCACCGGACGTGTGCTGCTCTCGGCCGCGCTCGCCCTGCACCGGTGTGTGACGGAGCGTGACCCGGCGTCGGCCCACGCCGACCTGCGGGCGCTCCGCGCCGTGGCGTCGACCACCGGACACGACGCCATCGACGGCGCCGACGCGACGGTCCTGTTGATCGGGCAGCGCCCGGCCGACGCCGCGCGGGTCGCCGACCGGCTGCTGCACCGGCTCCCCGACGCCGGAGCCGTCAGCCACTCCGCACTACGGTGCCGGATCGTCCGGACGATGGCGCTGGCCCTGCTCGGCCGTACCGACGAGGCGGCCGTCGCGGGCGCGGCGGTACTGGCGGATGCCCGGGGTCAGCACGCCCGACCCCCGGACACCGCGGGCCTGGCCTCGGCCGTGCTGTCCCTGATCGGGTTGTGGCGGGACGGCAGCGCACCGCCGACGGTCACCGATCCGGTCCTCGGACGCTGGCCGAGGCTACCGGGGAAGGTACCCGGGACCGGCCTACGTGCCGTCGACTGGCCGCTGCTGGCCGGGTACGCCCGGCTGCTCCGGGGCGAATACCCGGCCGCGATCCCGCCGCTGCGCGAGGCACTGGCGCAACAGTCCGTCGGGTTCCGGCTGTTCCGGTCGGAGGCGTCGGCCTGGCTCGCCGTCTCGCTCGCCGCAACGGGGCGCCCGGACGACGCGCAGCAGGTGCTGGACGCCGACCCGCCCGATCGGCTGGCGGTGTTGCCGGGCCTCCGGCCGTGGGCCGACGGTGCGGTGGCCGCCGCCCGAGGCGACACCCGGTCCGCCGGGCGCCGGCTGGAGGCGGCGGTGGCGGCGGCACACGCGGCGGGCTGCTGGAGCATCGAGCTGCAGTACCTGACCTGGGCGGCACAGCTTCCGCCGGCCGACCAGCCGGTCGCGCTGGCGGACCGGCTCACCCGCTGCATCCGGCACGTCGAGGCGGGGCGGCTGGTGGCCGAGGCACGCGGCGAACTGGCGCTGTCCGACTCCGACCCGACCGGGCTGCTGCAGCAGGCCACCCGGCTCGCCGAGCTGGGCCTGCCCCGGCGGGCCTGGCGGCTGGCCGAGGCTGCCGCCGCGAGGGCGTCACCCGGCCGCGACCAGGACCACGCCGCAGCCGTCGCGCTCGCCGGTCGGCTCCGTACCGCGCTCGGCGTGCCGGCACCGAATCCGGCCTCACCGGCCCTGACGATCCGGGAGACCGAGGTCGCGGCCCTCGCCGCCAGCGGTCTGGCCAACCGGGAGATCGCGACCCGGCTGGTCGTGTCGGCCCGGACGGTGGAGAGCCATCTGGCCCGGGTGTACCGGAAGCTCGGCATCGGTTCCCGTCGGGACCTGCGGACGCACTGGTTCGACAGCCTCCCGGTCGGCGGCGGCCCGGGATCGAGGACGACCCCGGGCAACTACCCGGTCTGACCCTCAGGCCAGGACCGAGCCACGAGCTGCCGGCGGAGACGACGGCGACGCGGGAGACGACGGCGACGCGGGAGACGACGGGGTCGACGGAGACGCCGGGGTCGGCGGCCCGGCGGCGTACGCGGCGGCGTGTAGCGCGTACATCGCTGCGTAGCGGCCCGCCCGGTCGACCAACTCGGCGTGCGGGCCGCACTCGACCACCCGGCCGTCGTGCAGGACCACGATCAGGTCCGCGTCGCGTACCGTGGTGAGGCGGTGCGACACGACGACGGTGATCGGTGCGTCGGCGGTCGACCGGGTCGGCGCGAGATACCGGCGCAGCAGTTCGGCCTCGCTGTCCGGGTCGAGACTGGCCGCCGGCTCGTCGAGCAGCACCACCTCGGGTGTGGTCCGCATCCGGCCCCGGGCGAGTGCGAGCTTCTGCCACTGGCCGGCGGAAAGGTCCGTACCGTCGGGGAACGTCCGACCGAGACGGCTGTCGAGGCCGGCGGGCAGTTGGGCCACCATGGTCGCCGCGCCGGCCGATTCCAGCGCCGCGCCCACGGCCTCCCGGTCGTCGATCGCGCTCAGCCGGCCGACCCCGACCGACTCCCTGGCCAGCAACTCGAACCGGCAGAAGTCCTGGAACACCGCAGTGACCCGGCCCCGCCACTCGGCCGGGTCCACCCGCGCCAGATCCGTACCGCCGAAGGTGATGCGCCCGGACGACGGCGGGTAGAGACCGGCCAGCAGGGCCACCAGGGTGGACTTGCCGGCACCGTTGTCGCCGACGACCGCGACGGTGGCACCGGCGGGCAGCCGGAGGTCGATCGGGCCCAGGGCCGGGGTCGCCTCGCCGGGGTACCGGAAGCTGACGCCGTCGAGGACGAGGTCGCCGCGCCGGGGCAGATCCCGGCTCCGGCCGCCGTTGGTTGCGCCGGCTCCGCTGGTTCGTCTTGTGCCGTTGGCGCTGTCGGCTCCGTCGGTCCCGTCGGCTCCCTCGATCCCGTTCGCACCGTCCGTTCCGCTGGCGCCCTCCGTCCCGTTGGCGCCGTCGGTTCGGTTGGCGCCGTCGGTCCGGTTGGTGGCGTCGGTTCCGTTGGTGGCGTTGGCGCCGCTGACTGGATGGTCGGCCAGGCGCTGGTAGAGCGCGACGGTGTGCAGCGACCGACGCAGCCATCCGATCAGCCAGCTCAGGCCGGTCGTGGCGCCGACCAGCCGGGTGCCGAGCAGCAGGACCAGCACCGCCTCCCCGGCCGACGCGGTGCCGGAGAGGGCGGACCGGGTGACGACGTACAGCCCGCCGACGAGGGCGGCGCAGAACAGCAGCCAGCCGGCCGCCACCGCGACGGCGCCGCGAGCCCGGGCCGTTTCCCGGCGGCGCGCCGAGACGGTGAAGGCGGCCCGGTGCCGGGCGGCGATCTCGTCGCCCAGCCGGTAGAGCCGGACCTCCGGAGCGGCGGCCGGATCGGTGGCCAGGGTCAGCAGGGCGGCGCGTTGACGGTCGGCCTCGGCACCGGCCACCTCGGCGGCGGCGACGGCGTTCGCCTGCCAGCGGATGGCGACGGCCAGCGGCACGATGCACAGCGGCAGCAGGGCAAGCGTCGGGCTGACGGTGGCCATCAGCGCCACCGCGCCGACGAACCGGGCCAACAGGCCGGCGTTCTCGACCAGCGCGGCGAACGCGCCGCCGAACTCGGTCCGACGCTGCCGGACCAGCTCGGCCGTGTCGAGGAACTTCGGGTCGTGGTAGTGGCTGACGTGGGCGGGACCGGCGCACAGGTTCATCAACCGGCGGTCGAATTCGAGTCCGACCCGCTGCTGGAGCACCTGCCGGAGATCGGTGGCGACCGCGCTCGCCTGGTGGACGAAGACGGTGACGAGGACGAGGACCAGCGCACCGGTCAGCGCCTCGGTGAACTGCTCGGCGACCGCGCCGTCGACCATCCAGCGGAGCCCCAGCGCCTGCGTCGCCGCGACGATGTTGAACAGCGGGACGAACACCATGACCAGTACCGCGCGCCGGGGATCCGCCCGAACGGCGACGCCCACCACCAGGCGGGCGGCGCCCAGCCAGCTACGCATGACGGCCTCCTGCGGACTCGGTGAAGGGCGCAGACTGCACCCGGAACATCTGGGCGTACCGGCCGTCGGCGGCCAGCAGCTCGTCGTGGCTGCCGTACTCGCTGACCCGGCCGTCCCGCACCACGGCGATCCGTTCGGCGAGCCGGACCGTGGCGAACCGGTGCGACACCAGGATCGTGGTGATGCCGGCGGTGATCTCCAGGAACCGCGAGTACAGCTCGTACTCCGCCTCGATGTCCAGGTGTGCGGTGGGTTCGTCCAGGACGAGGACTTTGGCACCCTGGCGCACCGCGTAGAGCGCCCGGCTCAGCGCCAGCCGCTGCCACTGGCCGCCGGACAGTTCCGTCCCGCCCGTGTAGGCGTTGGTGAGCAGGGTGTCCCAGCCGTCGGCCAGCCCCTGCTCGACACCGAGGAAGCCGCCGAGCCGGGCCGCCTCGGTCACCGCCTCCCCGGTGGCGGTCGTCTCGACCGCGCCGAACGCGATGTTGTCGCGTACGGAGAACGGGTACCGGCCGAAGTCCTGGAACACCACGGCCAGTTGCCGGCGCCAACTGGCGAGGTCGTGGTCGTGCAGGTCGTGGCCGTCGACCCGGACCAGACCGGAATCCGGCCGGTACAGCCCGGCCAGCAGCTTGGTGATGGTGCTCTTGCCGGCGCCGTTGTCCCCGACGATCGCCAGCGAGGAACCGGCCGGAATGACGAGGTCCAGGCTGTCCAGCACCGGTCGGCGGTCGCCGGGGTACCCGAACGACACCCGCTCGAACCGGATCTCGCGGCGCGGCAGACCGGTCGCCTCGCTCCCGGCGACGGTGCTCGCCGACGTGCCCAGCGCACCCACGGCGAGCGCCGGCGGTACCGCCGCGCTGGCCAGGTGCAGCCGCCGTTGCAGGTCGCCGGTGAACCCCAGGGCGAAGAGCCCGAGCAGCGCCTGTAGCGCGACGGTGAGCTGGCCGACCGGCGGGTCGCCGTTGCTGGCGCCGTAGGCCAGCGGCACCACCACGACGACGTGTGCCGCCAGCAGGAGCGAACTCGCCGCCAGGTGCCGCCGCCCGTCGGTGGTCCTGCGGCGCATCTCGACGATGCCGTCCCACCACTCCCGGGTGAAGCGTTCGACGAGCCAGTGGTGCAGGCCGAACAGGCGCAGCTCCTTGGCCGACGGTGCGGTGACCGCGACGTCGCGCAGGTACGCCGCGTGCCGGAGCTGGACGGTTCGCGCGGTGTTGGCCACGACGGCGCGGGCCATCTCCTGCTCCTGCCACCGGCCGGTGACGATCCAGGCGGCGCCGAGCACCACCGGCATCCACCACTGTCCGGCCCAGCCGAGCAGGACGGCGGACGCCAACCCGGTGAGCCGGAGCGGGACCAGCGCGGCCAGCGCGTTGACCGCCTGTCCGGGGGCGTGCGCGCCGACGCCGACCCCACGGGCCTGCTCGATCTGGTCGGCGACCCCGGCGTCGTCGAGGTGCGCGACCCCGGGCGGACGCAGCGCGCCCTCGACGGTACGTTGGGCCAGGGCGCCGTCCACCGCAGTACTCAACTTCGCGGTGACCATGGTGCGGATCGGTTCGAGGGCGATGTCCAGCACGAGCGCCAGCGCCAGGAGGGTGAGCCCGGACCACGCGTGCCGGGCCGCCGTCGGGTCACCGTCGCCGGCCGCCAGCGCCGTGACCAGTCGCCCGATCGCCAGTGGCAGCAGCACGACGCCCGCGACCTGTCCGGCGACGAGCGCGACGAGCAGCATGGTGAGCGGGGCGTCGATGCGCGGCAGTTCGCGGACGAGCGCCCGTACGCTGCCACGGCGGTGGGTCACGCCGGCTGTCGTTGAGGTCGACACGGTGGCACACTCCTTGCGACGTCGACGGTTTCGGTCCTCCGCTGCCGGGCCCGCGGTGGCCACCCGCACGGGGTGACCACCGCTGTCAGGCACCTGCCCCTCAGGCGGGGTCGACCGGCGGGTAAGCGGACATGATTCACCTCCTGCGCTGGCGACGAGCAGCGAACCGTGGCGGCTGCCACGCCAGAACGCTAGGCGCCGAGGTGGACCGGGGAATCGGTAGTCGGGTACGCAACGGCGCCGCCGGGACTACCGAGGAGCGACCGTCGGGTACGCGTCACCGGGGCGTCAGACCTGCGTAGCCGGTCGCGGTGCTTGCGTACCCGACGCCGATGTCCCGGTCGGTGCGGCGCTCGTAGGGTTCCGGCGACCGCACTGCCGATCCCGCCGGGAGATCCGTCTCATGACTGTCGACGCAGGTCCGAACGTCCTCATCTGGGACGTCACGTTCGCCTGTCCGCTGCGATGCTCGCACTGCTACACCGAGTCGGGCCGGCGCCGTCCGCAGAATCTCAGCCACGAGGAGATGCTGCGGGTGGCGGACGCGCTCATCACCTTCCGGCCCGTCATGATCACGCTCTGCGGGGGTGAACCGCTCACCGTGCCACGCATCGTGGAGGTGGTGGAACACTTCGCCAGGGCCGGCGTGCGGGTCTTCCTGTACACCAGTGGATGGTCGATGCCGGAGCAGACCGTCCGGGACCTGGCCGGCATCGTTGCCAAGATCGTGGTCAGCGTCGACGGCGCCACTGCGGAGGTGCACGACCGGATCCGTGGCCGGGCCGGTTCCTTCGACCGGGCGATGGCCGCGTTGGCCCTGCTCGACGCGGAGAGTGCCCGGCGGGTCGCGGCGGGGGAGTCGCCGCTCCGGTTCGGCATCGACAACGTGGTGGTCCGCAGCAACTACCACCAGCTCGACGAGATGTGCACCTCGGTCGCACCCCGGTTCCCGCACCTGAGCGAGGTCGCGTTCGGCGCGGTGGTGCCCACCGGTCTGGCCAGTCGAGTGTCGTACGGCGAGCACGAGATGCTCTCCGACGAGCAGGTCGCGGCCCTGGTCGACGAGGAGACGCGGCAGCGGCTCCAGCGCGCCGCCCCCGGATCGGTCACCGTCAGCACGACGGACAACTTCGGTGTGCAGATGCATCCCGACTACATCGCCAGCCATCCCGACTTCCGGCCGTTGGAGATCGAGCCGGACGGCGGGGTACGGGCGATGCCGATCTACGAGGGCACCGTCGGGAACCTGCTGACCGAGGACCCGTACGTCCTGTGGGAACGGTCCCGGAGCCGGTGGCAGGACCCGTTCGTGCTGGAGTGTCTGCGCGGCATCCGGAGCAGGCGGGACTGGGCCGAGGCGGTACGCCGCATCGACTACCGGTTCGGCTCGGACGAGGTGCGGGCGCGGATCGACCGCCGCCGGGTCTTCGAGCCGGGCCAGGCACCCCGGCAGATCGCACTGCGACCGGTCGGCGGCTGACCCGCTGCCCCGTCCGCCCACGCGCGGCCGGTGCTGGTCGGACCCGGTCCTGACGTCGGTGGCCGTCGCCCGGCTGGCGTCGACGATCGCCTGACCTGTCACCTGGTCGGGCCCGGTCCGGTGTCGAGCAGGCCGGTGCTGGTCGGGCGCGGGTCCTGGCGTCGGTGCCGAGCGGGCCGGTGACGGTGTGCGGCGCCGCCGGACCGCCCACGGGCGGGGTCAGACGGGGGCGGGAGCGGAAGCGGGCGAGGGTCGGGTCATGGTGAAGCGCCGCAGTGGTGGGACGAGGGCGGTGATCAGTGCCAGTCCCGAGAGGCAGGTGACCCCGCCGACGACGAGCGCCGTACCGGCGGAGGTCTCGGCTCCGACCAGCCCGGCGCGGAGGCCACCGGCGTGCGGTCCGGCCACCCCGACGATGTGTTCGAGTGCGGCGACGCGTCCCCGGTGGGAGTCCGGTGTCGACGACTGCACGATGGTGCCTCGGGCCACGACGGACCAGGTGTCGGCGGCGCCGGCCAGGGCGAGCAGGGCGAGTACGACCGGAAGTTGACCGCTCACCCCGACTCCGGCGAGCGACACCGCCCACCCGGCGCCGCAGCCCAGCAGTACGAGGCCGGGACGGCGGGACCGGGTGACCGTACCGGACAGCGCGGACGCGAGGATTCCGCCGAGCGCGACCGCCGAGGTGAGCAGGCCGAGGACCTCCGGCGACCCGCCGAACCGCTCCTGGTTGACGACCGGAAACAGGGCCATCGGCATGGCCAGCACCGTGGCGCACAGGTCCACCATGAATGCACCTCGGATCGCGGGCGTACGCGCGACGAACGCTATGCCCGCCCAGACCGCGCCCGCGCCGGCCCGGCCGGCCGCCGCGGCCGGCTTCGTCGGCGGCAGTCCGGCGATTCCGATCAGGGCAGCCACGCAGAGCAGCGCGTTGCCCACGAAACACACGGTGGTGCCCCACCGCGCGGTGAGCACCCCGGCGAGGGCCGGGCCGAGCAGCAGCGCCATCTGGAAGGACAGGTGGTTCAGGGCCAGCCCGCCGGCGAGCCGGTCGGTGGGGAGCAGCCGGGGGACGAAGGTACGCCGGGCGGGGCCGCCGACCGCCGAGAAGCCTCCCGCGACACCGACCAGCGCGAGCATGGCCCACACCCCGTCGTCGGACCGGACGGCCACGGCGGCCATCAGCAGGCTGGTGAGGATCTGCCCCCAGGTGGTGACCAGGGCCAGGCGGCGTCGGTCGACGTGGTCGAGGAAAGCGCTGCCGATCAGGGCGAACGCGACCAGCGGGGCGGCGGCGAAGGCGCCGATCAGCCCGACCTTCACCGGGTCGTGGGTGTGTTCCCAGACGTAGAGCGTGACGGCGAAGACGCTCATTTGGCCACCGAATCCGGCGGCGGTGGTGCCCAGCCAGAGGCGGCGGAAGGCGGGGTACTCGCGTAGCGGGCGGACGTCGACCAGGGCGCCGAGGAGTTTCATCGCAGACGTCCGTCGAGGGCCTTGGCGAGGTTGTCGTCGAGGCGCTGCCGGAACGAACGGGTGGCCAGGGCGGCGTTGACGTCCTCGACGGCCCGGCTGAGTGCGTAGGGGATCTCCTCCTCCAACTCCCGTACCGTCGCCTCGGTCGCCCGCCACTCCGCCTCCAGCAGCGGCAGGATCTCCCGGCCCCGGTCGCTGAGCCGGATCCGTCGGGTCCGACCGTCACCGCCCTCGGCGCTCTCGACGAACCCGGCCGTACGCATCGCGGCGGCCGTCTGGCTCATCGCCGAGTGGGTCACCTCCACGGCGGTGGCCAGTTCCTGGATCGTCATCGACTCGTGCCGGGAGAGCTGGATCAGCGGACCCACGAACCGGGGGCGCAGGCCGGGCAGGCCCGCCTGCCGGTAGAGCGTGGCGATGTCCTGGTCCATCTCGCCGAGCATCCGCCAGAGGGGACGCCAGTGGCTGCTGTCCAGTAGGTCCTGGCGGCTCGCCTGATTCTGCTGATCGGCCATGCCAGTAAAGTAACAGAACTTATATAAGAACTGTTACTTCGGTCCCGGCGGCGGCCCCGGCCCGACGCTGACGGGTACCCCGGCAGCCGACCCGGGCTGGGTGCCGGCGCCGCTGGCCGTGCGCGATCCGCAGGGCGGGCCGACGTGATCCCGCTCGGGCTACCCGGCCACCGCCAGGGCCTGGGGCGCGGCCTGCTTCATCCGGGTACGCGGCCAGGCGAGCCGGACGGCCGCCTCGCCGCACGCGGATACGGCAGTGGCAGCGGCGGGCCCGACGGTTCAGGTCACCAGACCACGGCGGTAGGCGTACACCACCGCCTGCACGCGGTCGCGCAGGTCGAGCTTGGTGAGGATGCGCGACACGTACGTCTTGACGGTCTCCTGGCTGATCACCAGCGTCGCCGCGATCTCGCTGTTGGACCGGCCGTCCGCGATGAGGCGCAGCACCTCCAACTCGCGCGGGGTCAGCGGAACCTCCGGGGCGTCCCCGGCCGGCCGGATCCGCGCGGCGTACCTGCCCACGAGTTGCCGGGTCACCTCGGGGGCCAGCAGCGACACCCCGGTGGCGACGGTCCGGATCCCGTGCAGCAACTGGGCCGGCGGCGCGTCCTTGAGCAGGAACCCGCTCGCCCCCGCGCGCAGCGCCTCGTAGACGTACTCGTCGAGGTTGAACGTCGTGACCACGAGCACCTTGACCGGATCAGTGACCCCGACGCCGGCCAGCAGGCGGGTCGCCTCGATGCCGTCCAGGACCGGCATCCGTACGTCCATCACCACCACGTCCGGGCGCAACCGGCGGGCGAGGTCGACCGCAGCGCGCCCGTCCCCGCACTCGCCCACCACCTCGAGGTCGGCCTGGGCGTCGATGATCGTCGCGAACCCGGTGCGGATCAGCGCCTGGTCGTCGCAGACCAGTACCCGGACCGGAGCGCTCACCCGGGGTTCCCGCCGGGGATGCGGGCCCGCACCACGAACCCGCCGTCCGGACGCCCGCCCGCGCTGAACTCACCACCGAGTACGCCGACCCGTTCGCGGAGCCCGCGCAGGCCCCGCCCGCTCCCGCCGGGAGACCCGGCCGGCGAACCCGGAGCGTCGGTACTGACCTCCACGGTGATCTCCCTCGCGCCGTGCTGCACGTGGACCACGGTGCGGCTGCCGTGAGCGTACTTGAGGGCGTTCGTCAGAGCCTCCTGCACGACCCGGTACGCGGCGGCCTGCGCGCTGCCGACCGTCTCCCGTGGACCGCCCTCCTCGGTGAACTCCACCGGTTGGCCGGCCCGCCGGGTCTGGTCCACCAGCGCGTGCAACTCGCCGACGGACGGCGACACCGGTTCGGTGCCGTGGTCCGGGTTGAGCAGGTCGAGCAGGTGCCGCAGGTCCGTGATGGCCCGCCGACCCGTGTCGGTGACGGCGGTCAGGGTCTGGTCGAGGCGTTCGGGGACGGCGGTCAGGTACCGCGCCGCCTCGGCCTGTACGACCATCGCCGTCACGTGGTGGGTCACCACGTCGTGCAGCTCGCGGGCGATGCGGGTGCGTTCGGCGGCGCGGCTGGTCTCGGCGACGTGGCGGCGGCGTTCCGCCTCGGCGGCCCGGGTGGAGCGCAGCCACGCCCCGATGCCCCAGGCGACGGCCAGGGCCAGGTAGAACGTCACGAAGCCGACCGGCCGCTCCGGCGCGCCGGCCCGGTCCAGTGCCACCGCCAACGGCACGTACGCCACGGAGAGAGCGATCGCGGTGGCGTGTCGGTGGCGGTCCAGGTGCAGGCCCGCGCTCAGCAGCGCGATCGGCAGGGCGGTGCCCGCGAACGCGTGGTAGCCGCGGAGCTGGTCGACGGCGAAACCGAGGCAGACCAGGGCGAGGCAGACCGCCGGCCACCGGCGGCGCAGGGCGAGCGGAAGGCATTCGAGCGCGACCGCCGCGACGGCCAGCGCGTCGAAGGGGCGGTTCGGCAGGTCGCCGACCCGGGTTCCGTAACCGTGCAACGCCGGAAGCAGCGACCCGACGACGAGCAGCAGCGCGAGCGGGAGATCCCGGACCGTGACGTCGTACCGTCGCCACCGGTCCGGGAGCCGCCGCCAGAGGTCGGTCACGGCGTGAGCGTAGCGACCGCGTCGGCCGGGGTGTCGCCCCGTCGCCGCCGGCGCACCACGTGGCCGCGCCGGTGGGCCAGCCGCATGAACACGGCGGTCAGCAGCACGCCGGCCAGTACCGCCGACAGGCTCGCCTCCGGCCCGAAGTCGCCGCCGCTGAGCAGGGTCGGGCCGGACGTGACGCCGGCCAGCAGCCCGTCCAGTCCGTCCTTGCCGGAGACGGTGGCGCCGAAGATGCCGGCCCCGGCGAAGTTCCAGCCGAAGTGCAGGCCGATCGGCAGCCACAGGGTGCGGGTGGCGGCGTAGGCGGCGGCGAGCATCCCGCCGGCCTCGACCGCGATGGCGAGCGCACCCCAGAGGCTGGCGTGCGGGTTGAGCAGATGTACCAGGCCGAACAGCAGGCCGGTCAGCACCAGCGCGCCCCAGGTGCCGGCCCGCTCCTCAACGATCCGGAACAGGATGCCACGGAAGATCAGCTCCTCCGTCACGGCGGCGGCGGCCATGAAGCCGAACAGCGCGGTCATGCCCGTCAGCGAGCCCACGCCGTCCACCCGGTACCCGCCGAACAGGGCGATCACCGCGATGACGACCGCGAACATCCCGGTACCGACCAACACCCCCCGACCGGTCGCGGCGCCGGCCCCGGACCGGCCCACCTCCACGACCGCGCGGCGCTCGGTCCGCCGCACCACCCAGCCGTAGGTGAGCAGCGCGAGTACGGCGGTCGCGATGCCGAGGACGAGCGTGAGCAGCGGGTTCCCGTCCATCGCGGCGACGGCCTGGCCGCCGACGAAGGCGATCACCGCCACGGCACCGAGCTGCTTCAACAGTCGCATGACGACTCCTCCTGCGAGACTGCGCGGCCGGAGCGCCGCGACGACGTCGACGCTATGGATCTCGCGGCCCGGAATCGTCACCGCACGGTGGACACCTGGCGGTAGCTCGCACGGGGGACGGCGGCAGCCGGGAAGCGGGTACGCCGGCAGAGATGTCCTGCCCGGGGCACGCCAGTGCGGACGGGCCTTCCCACAGTCGACGTGGAAAGGCCCGTCGCCGGCTGGACGGGTACCTTCGCCGGACGACCGGATGCCGGCGGTCAAGGGGCAGGCGTACCCGACCCCGGTGCTAGTACGTGAAGGTCCAGAGGAAGTAGTAACCGGGGCCGGTGGGGCCGTACTGGCGGTACTCGCAGTAGTACCAGCTCCACAGGCCGGTCCGGGCACCCTCGCTGCCGTAGCTGTTGCAGAACTGGCCGTCGTAGTAGACACCGCGCAGCGTGCCGCCCGGCGGGTCTGCGGCAGCCGGAGCGGCGCCGGTCCCGACCAGGCCGCCCAGGGCGAGCGTCACCGCTGCCACCAGGGTCGCCCATCTGCGTCCGCGCATGAAGCCTCCTCCCGATACCGTCCACAGTGCATAGACTCCCCGTCGAGCCGGGCCCTGGGACATCGATGATGATGAAAGTAAGGCTCACACGGGTACGCCCGGCCCGGCTCACGACAACGGGCGGTACTGCGACGACGAACCGTCAGCGGGGTCTCCGTCGAACGGGCATCCGCCCTGCCGGGTCGCCGGATCGGCGCCGGGCGACTTCGGCGTCGTCCCACCGGCACGGCGGCCGGGACACGGATTCGTCCCGACCGGGTCGGGCCACCGCGCTCGCCCACGAGGTCGTGGTCATGGTCGTGATCCGTCGGGCCGGACGTGCGGGCCGACGGCGGCAGGCACGTCGCCTCGACCGCGCCGTTCCGGGTCGTCCCACCACCGCAGGACGGTGGTCGCGAGGAACGTCAGCCACTTCGAGGGCTCCCCGGCGGCGGCGTCGACCTCGAACCAGACCCGGCCGGGCTGCCGCCCCGCCTGGAGCCAGACACCGTCCGGCTGACGGGCGGCGCGGATCCGCTCGACCGCCTCCGCCATCCGCCGGTCCGGCCCGGTGCCGTCGTGCAGCGATGCCGCCCGGAAGTAGCAGGCCGCGTTGAGCACGCTGTAGGTCCAACGGAACGGGTACCCGAAACGCAGTGCCCAGGGCCCGACCGGCTGACCCGTCGACAGCCTGCGGTACAGCCCGCGCGCGAGTAGGTAGTCCTCGCCGGAGCGGCGCGCCTCGCGTACCCGCTCGCGGTCGCCGGTCGCCCGCTCGTAGTCGAGCAGACCCTTGAGCGCGTTGAGGGTGGAGTGGAACGAGGACTTCGTCGCCCCGTCGACCCACTCGCAGTTCCAGCCGCCGTCGGACAGCCGGTGGGCGAGGAACCAGTCGACGATGCCGTCCACGTCGGCACCGAGCCAGAGACCGTTCGAGAGCGTCCACGAGTTGACGCAGCAGTCGACCTCGCCGCCCCAGTACGGCAGGTCGTCGTACTCCCAACGGCTGTTCGCCGCGAGTTTCTCCGCCGTACCGGCGAGCGCGTCGGCGTCCAGCCCCCACTCGCGCAGCGTGTTCAGCGTCCAGGTGGTCGCCGTCCACGGCTGGCCGCCCTCCTGCGCCTCCGGGCCGTGCCAGTCGAAGTCGGCCGGGAAGAATGCGCCCCCGGCCCACTGCCCGTCGGGATCCTGTAGCGCCAGCAGCCGTGCGCCGAACCCCTCGGTCCCGACCCGGGCCCTCGTCGCCGCCCACACCTCCGCCGGCAGCCGCAGCAGGTCCCGCTCGACCTGCCAGCGCAGGGCGGGGTCGGAGTCCAGTAGCCAGTCGGTGAGCGAGCTGCCAACCATCACCGCAGGGTAGCGCCGACCGGACCCACGCGTGGGGGGCCGGTGCGGGGCCGAACCCGAATCGGACGGTGGCTGACAGCCTGCGGACAGTGATCTGAAAGGGGTGCCCGGATAACGTCCGGCTCTCACCCTTGGAGGATGCCGTGGTCCTGTCGCGCGGTCTTGTCGCCTCGCTCGCACTGCTGGTGCTGGTGCCGACCGGTCTGGCGGTCACCGGGCCGACGCCCACCGTCGCGGCACCGGCCACTCCGCAGGCGCCGGGCCCGGACGGACCACAGGGGCGCGGGTCGGAAGCGGGTGCACCGGACGGGACCGGACAGGGGGCGCGCGCCGACGGCGACAACGGCTCACCGGCCGCCGTGGCGCGCGCCTCCGGGCGACGTGTCGAGATCATGGCCGAGCGGTCCGAGACGCGACAGGTGTTCGCCAACCCGGACGGCACGGTCACGGCAGAGCTGACCGTCGAGCCGGTCCGGGTCAGGCGCGGCACCGACTGGGTACCCGTGGACACCTCGCTGCGGGCGGGCCCGGACGGCCTGCTCAGCCCGGCCGCCTCGGCGGTGTCGCTGGCCTTCTCCGGCGGCGGGGCCGCACCCCTGGTACGGCTGGCGGACGGTGACCGGCGCATCGAGCTGCGCTGGCCGGGCGACCTGCCCCGGCCCGTGGTCGACGGCGACACCGCCAGCTATCCGGAGGTGCTGCCCGGGGTGGACCTGCGGATGAGGGCCACCAGCCGGGGCTACGCCCAGGTGCTGGTGGTCAAGACCCGGGAGGCGGCCCGGAACCCACGGCTGGCCAGGCTCCAGTTCGGACTCTCCAGCCGGGGTGTGACGCTGGCGGCGGAAAGATCGGGTGCACTGACGGCGAAGGATCCCGACGGGCAGGTCGTCTTCCAGGCGCCGCCGCCCCGGATGTGGGACTCGCCGAGCGGCGGCCCTCGGCTACCGATGCCGTCGGACCCGCCGGTCGAGCCGGCCGACGGGAACAGGTCGTCGGGTGCCCGGACGGCCACGGCCGGAGCCGACGGCGGCGCGGCGCGGGCCGAGCACCGGGCCCAGGGCCGGGTCGAGCTGTCGAGGAGCAGCCTCGCCGTGATCCCGGACCCGCGACTGCTGCGCGACCCGTCGACGAACTTTCCGCTCTTCGTCGACCCCGACTTCGGCGCGGGGCTCAGCGGCTGGGGCGAGGTGCTGGAACAGCATCCCGGCCAGTCGTACTGGGGCGGGGACGGGGACCCGGTCGCCAAGGTCGGCTTCTCCGACTGGGAGGTCCCGACGGTCCGGTACCGGTCGTACTTCCTCTTCGACATCGCCTGGCTGCGGGACCGGAACGTCACCGTGAGCTGGGCCAAGTTCAACGCCCGGGCGGTCTACTCGGCGTCGTGCAGCCCGCGCTGGGTCGACCTCTACCACGTGGG
Organism: Plantactinospora endophytica; assembly: GCF_016862915.1. GTDB lineage: Bacteria > Actinomycetota > Actinomycetes > Mycobacteriales > Micromonosporaceae > Plantactinospora > Plantactinospora endophytica. Next base: position 305,111 of record NZ_BONW01000016.1, read on the forward strand.
ACCGATCGGCCCCGGCCTGAGCTGGAACACCCAGCCCTGGGCGACCTACCTCGGCGGGCAGAACGTCGCGCACGGCTACAGCGCCGCCTGCGGCCCGAACTGGGTGGGCTGGGACGCCCTCGGCGGGGTACGGAGCGCGCTCGGCGGGCGCTCCCCGGCGGTGGCGTTCATGCTGCGGGCCGGCGACGAGGGTGACCGGATCGCCTGGAAGAAGTTCGAGACCAACCCGAACCTGACGATCACCTACAACCAGGTCCCGACCGTGCCGACCGGGCTGTCCGGAGAGCACCGGGCCTGCGCGGCGGAGCCGAACGAGGCGTACGTCTACACGGCGGCACCGGTGTTGCGGGCGACCGGCAGCGATCCGGACGGCCACCAGGTGAAGCTGCGGTTCGAGTGGTGGAACCGGGGCACCAACACCCTGGTCGGCTCGACGACGACGCTGGGCCAGTCCTCGGGTACCCCGTTCGCGGTGACCGTCCCGTCCGGCGCGTTCCAGGACGGCAGCAAGATCCGCTGGCGGGCCCGGGCGCTCGACGACCGCGACGAGTCACCCTGGACCGGCTGGTGCGACCTCACCGTGGACCAGGTGGCGCCGGACCGGGCACCGCTGGTCTCCTCCACCGACTATCCGGAGCAGGACCTCGGTGGCGGGCTCGGCCGGACCGGCACCTTCACGTTCACCGCCAACGGGGTGCCGGACGTGGCCCGCTACCGGTACTGGCTCGGCAACTCGCCGCCGCACGTCGTCGACGCGGCGAACGTCGGTGGAGCGGCGACGGCCCGGCTGACGCCGACCGACTGGGGACCGACGGACCTGTACGTGCAGAGCCTCGACCGGGCCGGGAACCCCAGCCCCAACATCACGAACTACCACTTCAGGGTCGGCCGGGGCACCGGGCCGGTCGGGTACTGGCGGTTGGACGGGAAGGGTGCCGAGACGAGCGCCCTGGACGGGTCGGGCCACGGGCACCACGGCACCGTCAGCAACTCCGGGTCGACACCCGTCGGTGCCGCCTGGACCCTGGGCCGGAACGCGGACGCGCTGCGCTTCGACGGCACTGCCGGGCACGTCAGCACCGGCAACGGCTCGACGGTACGCACCGACGCCACCTTCACGGTCGCGGCCTGGGTACGGCTGGACGACGCCGACGGCAACTGGCACACGGCGGTGAGCCAGGACGGCAACCGGGGCAGCGGTTTCTACCTCCAGTACGTGCCGATGTCCCGGAGTTGGGCCTTCGCCATGCTGCGCTCGGACGTCGACGCCGCCCTCGCCGACCGCGCCGTGGCTGCCACCCCGGCACCCGTCGGAGTCTGGACCCACCTCGCCGGGGTGTACGACGTGGCGACCGCGACGATGCGGCTGTACGTCGACGGCGTACCGGTGGCGTCCACCACGCACGGCACCCCGTGGCACCACGACGGCGGCACCGTGCAGATCGGGCGGGCCCGGCACAACGGCGCGCCGGTCGACCACTGGACGGGCGCCGTCGACGAGGTACGGGTCTTCGACCGGCTGCTCGTCGACGAGGAGATCCGCGAGCTGGCCTCGTCTCCGGCGAACGACGAGGGACTCTGGCCGATGGAGGAGGGGCAGGGCGGCACGGCCGGCGACGTCTCGGGCAACTTCCGCACGGCGACGGCGACCGGCGGGGTGACCTGGGCATCGGGTGCGGTGGGCGCCGGTTCGGTCCGGCTCGACGGCACCGGTCACCTGTCGACCGCGAAGCCGGCGCTGCGTACCGACGGCAGCTTCACGGCAGCCGCCTGGGTGCTGCTGGATCCGGCGGGCATGGACGGCACCCGGGCGATCCTCACCCAGGACGGCAACCGGGCCAGCGGCTTCGGCCTGAAGTACCGCGTCGACAGTCGCAAGTGGAGCATCAGCGTCCCGTCCGGGGACATCGACGGACCGTCCTTCGTCCGCGCCGAGTCGGCGGACCCGGCCCGTCCCGGCGAGTGGACGCAGTTGGTGGCGGTACGCGACGTCGCGGCCCGACAACTCCGGCTGTACGTCAACGGCAGCATCGTCGGCACCACCCCGTTCGACGGCGGCTGGCACGCGACCGGCGGGTTGCAGATCGGCCGGTCGAAGATCGCCGGGCGGCCGGCCGAGTTCTTCACCGGCCAGATCGACAACGTGCACGTCTTCACCGGGGTACTCACCGACGACCAGATCCGCGAGGAGTTCGGCAACCCGCCGACGACCGCGTACACCCCGTTCGCCGGCCAGTTCAGCCGGTACACCAACCACGACGGGGATCATCTGACCGGGATCGGTGCGGTCCCGCCCGGCTACCGGGTGGAGGGATCGCTCGGGTTCCCGGCAGCGGCCGGGGCGGCGAACACCCGGCTGCTCTACGCCTGCCTGCTCGGCGAGACCGACGGGTTCACCTCCGCCGACCCGAACTGCGAGGGGCAGCGCCGGCTGGGCGTACTCGGGTCGGTCTACCAGAGTCCGCCACCGGACGTGCCGAGCACGCCGATCTGGCGCTGCCGGGTCGGTGCCGCCGGCGAGCGCTTCGACAGCGGCGACCCGAACTGCGAGGGCGCGACGGTGGACGGGCCGGTCCTCGGGTACGCCCGCGCCTACGCCCACCTGGTCCGGCACCAACATCGCGACGACCACGCGGCCGACACCGGAATGCTGCCCGGCAGCTACCGGCCGGAGGGCGGTCTCGGCCTGGTGGCGCTGTACGCCGAGCCGAACACGGTCAGGCTGCTGCGCTGCCGCAGCGGCACCGACGAGTTCCTCTCCACGCAGGCCGGCTGCGAGGGCGCGACCGAGGTCAAGATGGCCGGCTACCTGTGGACCGCCGCGCCGCCGGGCTGGTCGGCCAGGCAGCTCCACCGCTGCCGGACCAGGGCGGGCGGAGAACTCTTCGAGTCGCTCGATCCCGCCTGCGAGGGGCAGGTGGCGGTCCGGCCGCTCGGATACGTCGTCACAACACTGGGGGAGTGACACCATGCCTGCTGGACCGAAACCTCGACCGAGACGGGCGGGTCTTGCCGCCGGCACCGTGCTCGTGCTGCTGGCCTCGTTCGCGGTGGCGACGCCACCGGCGTACGCGGAGCCCACCCGCCGTGGTCCGAGCCTGCCGCAGCAGGAGCCGGTCGTGCCGGTGCGGACGATGGTGGTGCCGCCCGCCGAGGAACCGGCGATGCCCACCCTGCGCGGCACCCCTGCGGTCACCTGGCCGGCACCGGCCGCCGCCGACGTCACCCTGCCGGCGGTCGCCGGGCAGCGGTCCGGCTCGACGGCCCCGACCCCGGCCCGCGCCGGTGACCTGCCGGTCTGGGTCGGTCGCCCGAGCACGGCCGGACGGGCCGCCGCCGACACCGCCCCGACGAAGGTCCGGGTGGAACTCCTGGACCGGGCCGCCGCGACCACGGCCGGCGTGACCGGGCTGCTGCTGCGGGTGCGGCGCGGCGACGGCCGGCCGGATGCCGGACCGGTCACGCTCACCGTCGACTACTCCCGATTCCGGCACGCCTACGGCGGCGACTGGGCGTCCCGGCTGCGGCTGACCCGACTGCCGGACTGTGCGGCGACCACCCCGGACCGGGCCGAGTGCCGGCAGCCGACCGCCCTGCCGACCCGCAACGACCCCGGCGCCGGACACCTCGTCGCCGAGGTTCCGGTCACCGGGACGGACCGGACCTTCGCGGTCGCCGCCGCACCTGCCGGCGGGACGGGCGACTACACCGCCACCTCGCTCTCCCCGGCCGGCTCCTGGGACGTCTCCGTGCAGACCGGCGACTTCTCCTGGTCGTACCCGATGCGGACCCCGCCGGTGCCCGGCGGGCTGGTACCCGAGCTGACCGCCGCGTACGCCTCCGGCGGCACCGACGGGCGGGTGGCCAGCACCAACAACCAGACCTCGTGGCTCGGCGAGGGCTGGAACCTGTGGTCAGGGTCGATCGAGCGGCGGTACAGGTCCTGCCTCGACGACACGGCGGGCGGCAGCCCGAGGACCGGTGACCTCTGCTGGGGCACCGAGAACGCCACGATGTCGTTCGCCGGCCGCTCGACCGAGCTGGTCCACGCGGGTCCGGGCAGATGGCGACCGAAGAAGGACGACGGCTCCCGGGTGGAGCAGCTCTTCGGCCCCGCCACCCCGGACGAGGACAACGGCGAGCACTGGCGGGTCACCACGACCGACGGCACGCAGTACTACTTCGGGTCCCGCCCGGAGAGCCAGTCCACCTGGGGGGTGCCGGTCTTCGGCAACGACCCGGGCGAGCCCTGCCACGGCACGACGTTCGCCACCTCCCGCTGCAACCAGGGCTGGCGGTGGAACCTGGACCGGGTCGTCGACCCGCGCGGCAACACCATCACCTACGGCTACCTGAAGGAGACCAACGCCTACGGGGTGAACATGGCCGCCGACAGGGCCACCTACACCCGGGGCGGCACCCTGGACCGGATCGAGTACGGCACCCGGGACGGCTCGGCGGACCAGGCCCCGGCCCGGGTGGTCTTCGGCACCGCCGACCGGTGCGTGCCCGGCGCGAACTGCACCGTCCGGACCCCGGCGAGCTGGCCGGACGTGCCGTGGGACCAGAACTGCGACACCGCCACCTGCGCCAACCGTTTCTCGCCGACGTTCTGGACGACGAAGCGGCTGACGTCGGTCACCACCCAGGTCTGGGGCGGCGCCGACTACCGGGACGTGGACCGGTGGAGCTTCACCCAGGAGTACCCGAACCCGGGCGACAACACCACCGCGGCCCTGTGGCTGCGCGGCATCACCCAGACCGGACTGGTCGGCGGCAGCGTCCCCACCCCGCCGGTGACCTTCAACGGCGTCGCCATGCAGAACAGGGTGGTTTCCGCCACCGACTGCTGCCTGCCGATGAACAAGTACCGGATCGGCGCGGTCAACACCGGGGCCGGTGGCGTGCTCGGCGTCCGGTACGCCCCGGCGGACTGCACCCCGTCGACCCTGCCGCCGGTGCAGGGCAACGGGAAACGCTGCTTCCCGGTCCGCTGGACGCCGCAGGGCGGCCAGACGTTCGACGACTGGTTCCACCGGTACGTCGTGGAGACCGTCTCCGAGGTCGACCGGGTCGGCGGCAACCGGACGCAGTTCACCAACTACGACTACGAGGGCGCGGCGGCCTGGGCGTACCGGGACGACCCGCTGGTCAAGCCGGAGTACCGCACCTGGTCGCAGTGGCGCGGGTACGAGAAGGTGCGGGTGCGCCGGGGTGACCCGCAGGATCCCGGCAGCCCGGCGCAGTCCAGCACCCGCTACCACTACTTCCGGGGCATGGGCGGCAGGCCGGTCGTCGACTCCCAGGGCGTCTCGCACGACGACCCCGAGCAACTCGCCGGCTTCCTCCGCGAGGAGATCACCTACAACGGGGTCGACGCCTCGGGCGTGGACGGACCGGTGGTCAGCGGCGAGATCAACGATCCGTGGCAGCGCGGCCCGACGGCCGTGCAGGGCTCGGCAAAGGCGTACCAGGTGCAGGTCGGCAGGACGGCCACCCGGACCGCGCTCGGCGTCGGCGCCACCGGCGGCTGGCGGCGGACCGAGACGGTGACCACCTTCGAGAACGACCACGGCACGCCGGTCAGCGTGGACGAGCGCGGTGACCTGTCGACGAACACCGACGACCGGTGCACCCGCACCAGCTACGCCCGGAACACCGACCGCTGGATGCTGGTCACCGCGAGTCGGGTGTGGACGATGGGGGTGCCCTGCGGCACCGAGCCGGTACTGCCCGACCACGCGATCTCGGACGTGCTTACCTACTACGACGGCGGCGAGCTGGGCGCCGCGCCCTCGGCCGGCAACGTGACAAAGGTCGAGGAGCTTTCCGGGTACGCGGACGGCGAGCCGAGCTACGTCACCACGGCCCGTACGGTCTACGACCGGTACGGCCGGGCGACCGAGGCGTACGACGCGCTCGACAACGTGACCCGCACCGAATATCTTCCGGCGACCGGGCTGCCGAACACGACGGTGTCGACCAACGCGCTCGGCCACCGGAGCACCACCACGCTGGAGCCGGCCTGGAACCTGCCGGTGACCGTGGTGGACGCCAACGACCGGCGTACCGACATCGGCTACGACGCGCTGGGCCGGGTGACCGGGGTGTGGCTGCCCGGCCGGTCCCGGGCGGCCAACCAGGGCCCGCAGCACCGCTACGACTACGACCTGCGCGACGACCGGGCCACCTCGGTCGCCACCGGCACGCTGCGGGCCAACGGCAACTACGTCACCAGCTACGCGCTCTTCGACGGGTTCCTCCGGGCCCGGCAGACCCAGGCACCGAGCTGGGGCGGCGGCCGGGCGGTCACCGACACCTACCACGACGCGCGGGGACTGGTGGTCAGGACCAACAACCTGTACAAGACCGACGCGACCGCGCCCGGCGGCACGCTGCTGACCCCGGTCGACGAGACGCTGATCCCGAGCCAGACGGTGCACCGGTACGACGGTGCGGGCCGGGTGGTCCGGTCGGCGCTGGAGAAGTTCAACCAGGAGATGTGGGCCACCGTCACCACGTACCACGGTGACCATGTCGAGGTGACGCCGCCGAGCGGCGGGACACCGACGGCGACCTACACCGACGCGCTGGGGCAGACCACCGAGCTGCGGCAGTTCGGTGCCGCCAGGCCGGAGGGCGAATACCGGTCCACCCGGTACCGGTACACCGGGGCCGGTGACCTGGCCGTGCTGGTCGACCCCGCCGGCAACGAGTGGCGCTACCGCTACGACCTGCGCCGCCGGCCGGTCGAGGCGGTGGACCCGGACAAGGGCCGGACCCGGACGACGTACGACCTGCTGGGCCGGAAGACGACCAGCACGGACGCCCGGGGTCAGGTGGTGGCCACCAGCTACGACGCGCTCGGTCGGCGTACCGCCACCCACCAGGACTCGCCGACCGGGCCGAAGCTGTCCGGCTGGGTCTACGACACCGTGGCCAAGGGTCAGCTCGCCTCGGCCACCCGGTACGTCGGCACCGACGCCTACACCAGCACGGTCACCGGCTACGACCCCGGCTACCGCCCGACGGCCGTCACGCTGACCGTCCCCGCAGCCCAAGGCGCGCTGGCCGGCAGCTACGAGACGACCATGACCTACCGGGTCGACGGCAGTCCCGCCTCGGTCGGGCTGCCCCCGCTCGGCGACCTGACCGAGCGCGAGACGGTCGTCTACACCTACGACGACCTCGGCGCGCTGAGCACCGTCGCCGGCACGGAGAAGTACGTCAACAAGACCGTCTACAGCGAGTTCGGCGAACCGGCGCAGTACTGGTTCGGCGAGCCCGAGAACCCGCAACTGTGGCACTCGCTCTACTACGGCCAGGCGACCCGACGGCTGGACCGGTCCCTCGTGGAGCGGGAGACGTCCGGTGCCGCCGTCGACGACACCGGCTACACCTACGACCCGGCCGGGAACATCACCGCCCGCGACGGCAGTACCGCCGGCAGCACCCGTGATCTCCAGTGCCTCCGGTACGACGCCTTCCGGCAGCTCACCGACGCCTGGACGGCCGGCGCGAACTGCTCCGGCCAGCCCGGCAGCTCGATCGGCGGCCCGGCCCCGTACTGGTCGAGCTACCGCTACGACAGCATCGGCAACCGTACCCGGGAGGTCCGGCACGGCCTCGGCGGTGCCGCCGACACCGTGCACACCAGCAGCTATCCCACTCCCGGTGCCGACGCCGTACGCCCGCACGCCGCGACCGGCGTCGCGGTCTCCGGTCCGGCCGGGGCGCGCAGCTACAGCTACCGGCACGACGCCGCCGGCAACACGGTACGCCGGCAGGGTGCCGACGCCGACCAGACCATCGGCTGGAGCCCGGACGGCCTGATGACCTCGGTGACCGTCGGCGGCACGAGCACCAGCCGGACCTACACCCCGGACGCCGAACTGCTGGTCAGCCGGGACTCCACCAGCGCGACCCTCTACCTGCCGAGCGGGCAGGTCCGGCTGGACACCGCTACCGGCAAGCTCTCCGGCACCCGTTACTACCGACACGGAAAGGTCGACGTGGCGAGCCGGACCAGCGCCGGGGTCGACTTCCTCGTGCACGACCACCACGGCACCACCGACCTCGCCGTCGACGCCGGCACACTCGCGGCGACCAAACGGCGCTTCGACCCGTTCGGCGCCCCGCGCGGCGCCCGGCCGGCGGGCTGGCCCGGTGACCGGGGCTTCGTCGACGGCACCACCGAGGGAAGCACCGGGCTGACCCGGCTCGGCGTCCGCGACTACGACCCGGCGACCGGCACCTTCCTCTCGGTCGACCAGGTCCTCGATCCGGCCAACCCGATGCAGTTGAACGCCTACGGGTACGGCTTCAACAACCCGGTCACGTTCAGCGACCCGTCCGGGCTGGCCCCGTGTTCCGGCCCGGACGGCATCGACTGTGGTCACAAGGTGAGCAAGCAGGGCTTCGGCGACCAGCGGGATCCGGCGAACTACCAGCGGTGGCGGTCGTACCGACAGCGGTGGCGGGACAACTCGAAGGCGGCGCAGACCAGGGCGGTCGAACGCTGGTGGCGGCAGACCGGGCGGGACCTGCGGCGTGGCGACGTACGGTGTGCCGACGGTGCGCGGCAGTGCCCGCCGGCCGCCGGCGAGCCGGCAAAGCGGGCGGCCCGGGAGGCGCTGCGGGCTGCCGAGGAGATCCGGAAGATCCAGGAGATGGGCAGGCCCGGGAACTGGTCGGGCGCGCTCTGCGTCAGCGGCGACGTGCAGGCCGGTGTCGGCCGGTCGCACGAGATGTGCCTGGCCGTGGACGGCAAGGGGATCGGGTGGACCACGGGCACGAAGACGTACTTCGGCGCGGGCAGCGCGGTCAGCGGCAACGTCGGCGTCAAGGGTGCCAACACGGACATCCCGGGACTGGCCGGCGGCGAGACGGCGGTGGGCGGGGACGTGAAGCTCGGCAACTACGAGGGCGGCGTCGAGGTGGCGGTCAGCGACGACCGTACGGTCTCCGTCGGGGTGTCGGGCGGACCGAGCTTCGGCGAACGGGGCGTCTCCGTGTACGGCGGGCGCGGCCACTCGGAGAGCGGCTACTACGCGCAGTGGAACCAGGGACCGACCCCGGTCCAGTCCTATCTGGACTATGCCGACTGCCTCGACACCGGGGGCGCGGCCTCCTGCGCGGTCAGCGTGTCGGGGGCCGGCGCGGGTTCGGACTGAGCCGGACCGGCGTACGGGTTCGCGGAGTCCGGGCGTCCCGCCCTCGCGGTGCCGAGGTGCGGGACGCCCGCAGGTCCGACAGACCGGGACGCGGCGTCGGTCAGCCGAAGGCCGGCATCAACTCGTCGTGGATCAGGCGTAGCTGGCTGTCGACGTCGGCGACCCCGGGTACGTCGCGGCCGGTGAAGGCCCGCACCAGGCTGGCGTCGGTGATGGCGCAGATCATGTGGTTGACCCCGGTGGGCGCGATGTCCCGCTCGATCTTCGCCCGTACCTCGTCCGGAGTGCCGGCCAGGGAGAGCTTCTCGGTGATCTCCGGAGTGGTCAGCTCGATGCCCCGGGCGAGGTCGCCCTTTGCGATGGCATCGACGATCGGCGCCATCTCCCCGGGGTGGACGCCGTTGCGTTCGAGTTGTTCGGCGGGCATCGCCGAGGCGTACAGCCCGACCATGCTCCGGGCCGCTTCCCTGGCCGCGGCCGGGTCCGGTCCGACCGCGAAGACGACCCACGCGCCGATGTCCAGGGACCGCCAGTCCCGGCCCGCGCGTTCCGCACCGATCCGGAAGTGCTCGACCGCGTACTCGTACGCGCCGCGCGAGTAGCTGAGCGCGTGGTGCACCCCGTCGGAGAGTTCACCGGCCGCCTGGAACGACTTCGGCCCCCGCATCGCCCCGATCTTGACCGGCAGGTGCCGCTGCACCGGGCGGGCGAAGGTGAACAGGCCGTCGTACGAGTAGAACTCGCCGTCCCGGGTGATGGTCCCCTCGTCCAGCAGCGTGCGGACGACCCCGACCGCCTCCCTGACCCGGCTGAGCGGCTTGGTGGTGGTCCAGTCGATCTTGTATTGGGCCAGTACGCCGAAGTTGCCGCTGCCCAGCACGACCTCGGCGCGACCGTCGGTGAGTTCGTCCAGGGTCGCGGCGGCCTGCGCGATCAGGCTCGGTTCGCGCAGCGTGACGGCGGACACGCTCGGGCCCATCCGGATCCGCGAGGTCTGCGCCGCGGCGGCGGCGAACAGCAGCCACATGTCCTTGTGCCACGGCTCGTCCGCCGCGTAGACGGCGTGGAAGCCGAGTTCGTCCGCCAACCTGATCGAGGCCAGCGACTCGCCGAGCGGATAGTCGGGGAGCATGGCGTAGCTGAACTTCATGGTGGTGCCTCCTGACCGTGGGCGTCACAGGTAGGGGGAAGCAGAGCAGTTGAAGTAGGTGCCATTCACCCCTTACTAGCATGACTGGGGTCGATGTGTCGATAATTCACACCTGGGTACGCGTCCACTGCTGGTTGGTGCCGCTGCCGCAGGCGTACTGGGCGATGTCGGTGCCGTCGGCGGTGCCGCCGCTGACCACGTCGAGACACTTGCCGCTGTGCCGGGCGCGCAACTGGAAGTAGCTGCCGGTGGCGACCCACTGCCACTGCTGGTTGGTCCCGCCGCCGCAGGTGTACTGGATGACGTTCGCGCTGTCGGCGGTCGACGCGGATGCCACGTCGAGACACTTGCCGCTGTTCTGGTTGACGATCCGGACGTAGCCGCTGCCGGCGTCCTGGAACTCCCACTTCTGGTTCCCGCCGCCGTTCCAGGCGTACTGCTTGACCTCCGCGTTGTTCGCCGTGGAGTTGCCGACCACGTCCACGACCCTGCCACTGTGCCGGGCGGTGATCCGGTGGTAGGGCGGCGCCTGGCCGGTGATCGTGCCGGTGGCGGCGTCGATGGTGATCGACGGGTACCAGTTCAGGCTCATGCTGGTGCTGGAGGGGAAGGTGATCGGCAGCCAGACGTACTGCGAGTCGTTGACGGGCCCGTTCCAGGCGCCGGCCCAGCGGTCGCCCAGGTAGAGGTAGCTGGTGGTGGAGCTGCCCTGGATCGGGAGTACGAACGTCGGCTGGGACCGGAACGTGGTCGAGTCGCCGACGTTGGTCCAGCCGGTCCAGGGTCCGGAGATGCTCGACGCGGTGGCGTACCTGGCCTGGTTGGGGTTCCATCCGGTCGCCGCCGAGGTGAGCAGGAAGTACGTGCTGCCCCGCTTGAACATCGCGGGCGCCTCCCGGTGGGCGTCGTTCCAGAAGTTGCCGACCAGGGTGGAGATGTTGAGGAAGTCCGCCGTGAGCCGGTAGATGTGCAGGTCGTAGTTCTCGTCGGCGGCCGAGATCATGTACGCGGTGCCGTTGTCGTTGTAGAGCGTGATGTCCCGGGACATGTGCTGGCCGAGCGGCCGGAAGCTGCCGTGGTAGGTGTAGTTGCCGTCGACGGTGGCCGACGAGGCGACGGCGGCGCGGGCCTCGCCGTAGTCGGACCCGTTCTCCTTGTGCATCCACATCACGTACCGGCCGGTGCTGGCGTTGTAGACGACCTTCGGCCGCTCGATGTTGGCGACCTGTAGCTCGGACGCGGACGACTGGGTGAGGACGTTGCCGCGGAACTCCCAGTCGCGCAGGTTGGTGGAGCGGTACACCGAGACCGCCCGGAACGTGTTGTCCGGGTTGCGGTTCTCGCCGAACCAGTAGTAGTGGTCGCCGACCTTGAGCATGCCGCCGCCGTGGGCCTGGAGCAGGTTGCCGCTGGTGTCCCTGAACTGGGTGCCGTTGGTGATGGTGACCGGTGCCGCCTGAGCGGGCGTGCCCGTCCCGGCCACCGCCGTCATGGTCGCCGCTGCGGTGACGGCGAGCGACAGCCCGAGCGATAGGAACCGCCTGTTCCTGATCACCTTTCTGTCCTCTCTGTTCGGTCCTGCGCGATCGCGCGTGGGCGGACGGGCCCGCTGGTGCCGCCCTGGCGCACCGCCGACCCGGCTCTCGGGCGATGTCGCCGGCCTCCGGCAGGCCAACCCTCCGGACCGCAGGTGGTGGTGGTCCGGCACCATCTTGGTAGTCGAGGGTGCGGCGACGCGCCAGATCTCGAACAGATTCATACACGGACATCAATTAATGAACATCGGCGGTTGCGGCGGGCCGTGGCGCCGGTACTAGGATTCTCTGCCCGGTGCGGTGCGGCGGACGACCGCCGAGACCGGGGAGGTCAGCAGACCCAGCAGTAGACCGAGCCTCCGGCCCGGACGGCGCTCACCGACAGCGCCGCCACCTCGCCGACGAGGTCGTGGGCCAGTTCCTCCTCGATGGTCTCGCCCTCCTCGGCCCGCAGCCGGATCCACTGCTCCGCCGTGGTGGCGAGGGTCCGGTCGTCGGCCTCGGCCAACGCCGTGGTGAGCGCGGGGGACGCGACCAGCACGAGCGGGCCCTCCCCGTCGCCGACCACCACGTCCTGCTCCCCGTCGCTGATGACGTCGTCGAGGCTCCGATTCGTCAGGACGCTCTCCCACTTCTCCAGGGTGGACCAGACGTCGAAGTTGCCGTACTCCGCCGTTTCGAACTCGTCCCCCGGCCCGCCCTCGCCGACGCCGGCCGCGACGGTGTGGTCGGCGGCGACGAAGAACGTGATTATCTTGCTCATCCGGCGATGGTAGGCGGCCCGTCCGTCACTTCCGTGCTCCGAGCCGCACCGGGCGGCCGGCGTCAGTCCGGGAGTTGCGCGGCGAGCAGCTCCGCGTAACTCAGGTTGGCGTGCAGGGTGCGACCCGCGTTGTGCGGGGTGTGTACGACGTTGTGCCGGCCGAGCAGCGGGTCGTCGAGCGGCAGCGGCTCGACGTCGAAGACGTCGGCGGCGAGACTCAGCTCGTCGGCGAGTACCCGGCGGCGCAGTTCCGGCACGTCGCAGATGGTCGCGCGGGTGACCAGCACGACGAGGCAGCCCTTCGGCAGGGCCCGGACGTGCTCGGCGGTGACCAGCCCCTCGGTGCCGGAATTCAACGGCACCATCGGGGCGAAGATCTCCGCGTCGGCGAGCAGCCGCGTCAGGTGCCACTCCCGGCGCGCGCCGGACCGGTGGAACGACGGCTCGGTCGCGTACGGGTCCCAGGCGGCGACGTCCGCACCGAGCATGTGCGTCCAACTGGCGTACCGGCTGGCGATGTTGCCGGCGCCGACGATCCGGACCCGCTTGCCGGCGACCGTGCCGTGGCTGAACGCGGGATCGTCGCCGAACTGCCCGTACGCGTACTGCCAGGGCGAGTCGTCGGAGACGATGGCGGCGTGCTGCTGCGGGATCCGGCGCAGTCCGCAGATCGTGAGGCCGAGGGCGTACTCCGCGACGGACTGTGCCCAGTATCCCTCGGACGGCTGCCGGAGCCGACGCACACCGTGCCGCCCGAGCCGCTCGTCGAGCTCCGCCGACGGCGGCCACGAGTCGGCGACGAACGCCTCGGCGAGCGCCGGCAGCCCGTCGAGGTCGGCGTCGGTCGGCTCGACCCCGAGCGAGAACAGCCGTTCGACGGTGTCCGGGTCGGCGCCGCCCGCGCCGACGGCCGCCGGCAGTGCTACGACCTCGGTGGTCGACAGCCGGGTGAACGAGACGTCGGTGCGGGGTCGGAGCAGCCGGTGCAGGTGGTCGGCCACGAACGGCCAGGACCGTTCGAAGTCGGGGTGCACCACGATCGCTGTCTTCATGCCGCCTCTCCGGGTACCGCCGTCGTGAACGCCTGCCACGCCTGCTCGATCTCCGGCGTTCCGACCGGGGCGCCGAAGACCACGACGTTGTGGTGGAACCGCCGTTCCTGCCCGGCGGGGAGCTGCCAGGCGCCGCCGATGCTGGGACTCGGGCCGACCCCGAGTTCGTTGTCGATCCGCCACGGCACCGGATGGCGGAAGTTGCCGGGATGGTCCATCACGACGACCAGCGGCGGATCGTCGTCCGGGCCGGCGTCGAGCAGCGGCATCCGCACCGCCACCCACCGCGCGGGCTGCTGCTCGGCCTCCGTACCGGCCTGCCCCTCGCTGTTGTACGCCGTGCCGCCGGACTCGGGCCGGTAGGGCATCCGCAGGAACAGCCCGCCGTACGGGTACCGACCGAACGTCAGGTCCCGGGCCGCCCGGAATCCGAGGGCGAGCCCGAGTTCGTAGCGGTCCCCGTGGTCGGTGAGCGTCCACGCCTGCGTCTCGTGCAGCAGCGGCTCACCGCCCGGGGCGCGCAGCTCGGTGCGTACCTCCCAGCTCGCCCGGTTGCCTTCGGTGGACGGCTCGCCGGCCAGCACCGGGTGGAACGTGCCGTCCCGCAGGTGCTTGGAATGCAGACCCTCGTGCCAGAAACCGACACCGTTGACGTCGTTGAGGCCGACGGAGAGGCCGTGCTGCCACGGGTGGTGGTCCGGCGCGTCCTCGGTGACGGTGCCGACCCCGGTCGGCGAGACGATCGGATGGATGTAGGGCCGGGTGTGCGGTCGCGCCTGCTGGGTCAGGATGGGTGTGCCGGATCCGGCCCGGAACACCCGGACCAGGCCCAGCTCCTCGTGCACGGTCAGGTCAGGCATCGACGGCCACCTCCGAACGGGAGAACAGGGGAAGCGTGATCTCCGCGCCGCCGCGCAGCGCCGACTCGTGCGCGCAGATGCCGGCGCTGGTCCAGTTCGCCGAGGCGTACACGTCGGGGAACGGCGCGCGGCCCTCGACGATGGCCGCCACGAACTCGTGGGCCAGGTGGGGGTGTGAACCACCGTGTCCGCTGCCCTGGGTGAATGACAGGTGCCGGTTCTCGTCCGCGTCGTACACGCCGCGCGTGGTGTATTCGCGGATTTCGGCGGGAAGTCGGTCGGCGTAATCGGGGATATCCACCCGCCGGCCGTCCTCGCCGGTGAACACGACGGGGCTGTCCCGTTCGAGCTGCTGCCATTCGTACGCCATTTTGTCGCCGTACACGTCGAAGCTCTCGACGTATTCCCGAGCGACGTCGAACAGTGATCGGGTGACCTCGGCGGCGAGGTCGGAGTCGCGGAGGCGGAACAGGGCGGTCTCGACGGCGAACGGCGGCCCGCCGCGCGTGGCGGCGTGGTCGACGCGGCCGGAGCCGAGGCAGCGCACCGACTCCGCCTCCCGCTCGGCGAGGGCGAGCAGCGGCGCGACGGCGTGCGTGGCGTAGTGCATCGGGGGCAGGTCGAGCCAGTAGTCCGGCCAGCCGGCCATCTCCTGCATGTGGGCGCCACGGAGGAACTGGATCCTCCCGAGTTGTCCGCTGTCGCGAAGGTCCTTGGCGTACAGGAACTCGCGGGTGTAGACAGCGGTCTCCATCATCATGTAGGACTTGCAAGAGTCCTGCTGGGCCCGGACGATTCGCGCGCAGTCCGCCACCGAGGTCGCCATCGGTACGGTGCACGCGACGTGTTTTCCTGCGTTCAGTGCGGCAATAGAATGCTCGGCGTGCGCTGCGATTGGTGAATTTATGTGAACGGCATCGATATCCGGGTCCTCCAGCATCGATTCGACACTCGTGTGGCGGCCGGCGATCCCGAAATGGTCGGCGATCCGGTGCAGCGAGTCCTCGGTGCGCTGGCACACCGCGACGAGTTCGGCGTGCGGGTGAGCCTGGTAGATCGGGATGAACTCGGCGCCGAAACCTAGCCCAATGATCCCGATCCGTACCTTCTGCCTCATGCGTGTACCTTTCTTCGTTACGAACCAAAGGTACGGACGGCGGTTCGGAACCTCCATGAACTATCCCGCTGCAACCCTTAGAAATTCCCCCGTCGCGGCGGGCCCCTGAAAGCGAGCACAGACCCGTGGACACAGCGATCGCGCACACCGCCACCCCCGTCCGAAGCAGCGGCACCCGGCATGTGGCCCTGCTGGTCGAGACCTCCAACGCCTATGCCCGCGGCCTGCTCGTCGGGATCAGGAAATATCTGGTCAGCCACCCTGGCTGGTCGATCTACCTGGCCGAGCACTCCCGGCACGAAACCGACCTGTCGTGGCTCGACGGCTGGCGCGGGGACGGCGTCATCGCCCGGATCGAGAACCAGGAGACGGCAGAGCGGGTACGGCGACTGCGGGTGCCCGCCGTCGACCTCAGCGCCGCGTACCTCACGCCGGAACTGCCGTGCGTCGAGACCGACGACGCGACGATCGCCCGCTGGGCGACGGAGCACTTCGCGGAGCGGGGGCTGCGCAACTTCGCCTACTGCGGAGACGCCCGGTTCGGCTGGTCCGTCAAGCGCGGTGACCACTACGCGGCCGAGGTGCGGCGGCTGGGGCACGAGCCGCACGAGTTCCGGATGGAGCCGTCCGGGACACTGGCCGGCGATCGGCTCGCGCTGGCGAGCTGGCTGCTCGACCTGCCCAAGCCGGTCGGCGTCCTGACCTGCTACGACATCGCCGGGCAGGAGGTCCTCGAGGCGTGCAAGATCGCCGGGCTGGCGGTGCCGGACAGCGTCGCCGTGCTGGGCGTCGACAACGACGAGCTGATGTGCAACCTGACCACGCCGGCACTGTCGAGCATCCAGCCCGACACCACCCGTACCGGCTTCCTCGCCGCGTCGCTGCTCGACCAGATGATGTCCGGCCAGGCCCTCGACCCCTGCCTGCACCTGATCCCGCCGCTGCGGGTGGAGACCCGGCAGTCCTCCGACATCCTCGCGGTCGCCGACCCGGTCGTCGCGCGGGCGTTGCAGCTCATCCGGGACCGGGTCGACGAGGGCATCCCGGTTTCGGCGGTCCAGCGGCACGTCGGACTCTCCCGCCGCGCGCTGGACTACCGCTTCCTGCGGGTGCTGGGCCGCACCGTGCACGAGGAGATCACCCGGGTACGCATGGAACGCCTGGCCGACCTGCTCATCCGCACCGACTGGACGCTGCCCCGGCTCGCCGAACGGCTCAACTTCAGCCACGCCGAGTACATGGGCGTGGCGTTCAAGAAGTACAGCGGCAAGTCACCCGGCGAGTACCGCCGGGCCAACCGCTCCCCGCTGCCCGGCTGACCTGCGGGCATCGGGAAGCGGTTGGACATCGCCTCGCGGTCTGTCGACCTCGGGCCGGTGCCGGGACGCCGTCGTCCGGGACCTGGCGGCGGTGCCGCTCACCGCGCTTGAGGCGCCGGGACACCTGCGGCGGTGCCGCTCACCGCTTGAGGAGCCGGGACACCCGAGGCAGGACGTCGGCCGGTTCGCCGCTGAGCCCGCATTCCATCGCGAGCCAGCCGTCGTACCCGATCTCCTCCAGCGCGGTCAGCGTCTCGTCCCAGTCGTAGTGGCCCGCCCCCGGTTCGAGCCGGTTGCTGTCACCGAGCTGGACGTGCGCGATCCGCTGACCCGCCGCGCGGATGGCCGCACCGATGTCGGCCTCCTCGATCGACATGTGGAAGGTGTCGGCGATTACCCGTACCGCCGGCGACGCGACATCGTCGACCACCCGCGACGCCTGCTCCAGGGTGTTGACCAGGTAGTCCTCGAAGCGGTTCAGGGGTTCGAGGAACACGGCGGTGCCGTGCTCCTCGCCGACGGCGGCCACCTCGCGCAGCGCCGCCACGAGCAGCCGCCGGGACTCGTCGTCGTCCCGGGGCGCGGCGAACGGAGGGAGCCGCTTCGAGAAGACGCCGAACGAGTTGGGGGAGACGATCCCGGCCGCCCCGGCGTGCGGCAGGGTCCGCAGCAGTTCGCCGAGTTCGGAGATCCCCTGCTGCCTGCGCTCGGCGTCGAAGTCGCCGAGGAACGGGACCTGGGCGACCACGGCGCTCGGCATCACCACCCCGTTGGCGCGAGCCCGCCGCAGCTCGTCCGCCCGGGCCGCGAACACGCCGTCACCCCGGCCGGACAGCTCGATGCCGTCGAAGCCCACCGAGAGCGCGAAGGCGAACTTCTCTTCCAGGGTGTCGCCGTCGAGCATCCGCTCCTGGGCGGCCAGTCGGAACGTCATAGCTCGGTCTCCGGTCGGTCGTTGGTGTGCATGATGTCCTTTCCGGCGCCTGCGCGCCGATCTAGTGCCGTGCAACGGTGTCCACGACCGAGCTCCGCCGGCCGTGGGCGCTGGTCATCCCTTGCTGCCGCTCGCGGCGAGGCCCGCGATGAAGCGGCGCTGCATGAGCAGGAAGAGGACGATGAGCGGGAGCACGATGATCACGCCCGCCGCGTTGACCAGGTTGTACAACTGGCTGTAGCCCTGGCTGAACTGGAAGAACGAGGTCGCCACCGGCATCTTCTCCACGTCGATGAGGAAGGTGACCGCGAACAGCAGTTCCGAGTACGCGCCGAGCCCCGAGACCAGACCGACGGTCATGAAGCCGGGCCAGCTCAGCGGCAGGATGACCCGGGTCGCCACCTGCCACTCGTTCGCGCCGTCGAGCCGGGCCGCCTCGTCGAGTTCCTTCGGGATGCCGACCAGGAACGTGCGGAGCAGCAGCACCGAGAACGGGGTGTTCAGCGCGACGTAGATGACGACGAGCCCGACGAGCGTGTTGATCAGACCGAGCTTCACCCAGAGGAAGAACAGCGGGACGATGAACATCTGCACGGGCAGCGAGATGACGACGAAGAGGTAGGTCTCGATCTTCCGTTTGCCCGGCAGGTTGAGCCTCGCCAGCGAGTACGCCGCGGCCCCGGCCACCAGCCAGGTGCCGAGGATCGTCCCGGCGACGAGGAACGCGGTGTTGGCGAAGCCGCGGGCCATGTTGCCCCGCCTCCACGCCGCCGCGAAGTTGGAGAGGTCGAGGGTGGCGGGCAGACCGAGCGGGTTGGCGCCGATCTCGAGGCTCGACTTGAACGAGTTGAAGACGAGCACCAGCACCGGAAGGATCGCGAACAGACCGAGGACGACGAGCACCGAGTACGAGACCGGCGTGCGGCCGAGACCGCCCGGCGGCCGGTTCACGGGTCGTTCACGTCGACGATCGCGGACGGTCGCCAGGATCGACATCAGACCTCCTCCTCACGACGACGCAGGAAGCCGAACAGGACCAGGAAGATCGCGCTCAGCACGGAGAGCGCGAGCGCGATGGCCGAGCCGTAACCGGCGTCCCGCGCGAGGAAGGCGGTGCGGTTGACCATGAGCGAGGCGACGTCGGTGGCGCCCGCCGGCCCGCCACCGGTGAGGATGAACGGGTAGTCGTAGACGAGCAGGCTGCCGATCGCGACGATGGTCAGCGCGAAGGTCAACGTCGGCCGGATGCCCGGCAACACGATGTGCCAGAACTCCTGCCAGGCGTTCGCGCCGTCGATGCGCGCGGCCTCGTACTGGCCCGCGTCGATTCCCTGCATCGCCGCGAGGAAGAGCACGACGAGGAAACCCCAGAAGTGCCAGTTGTCGACGAACGCGACGCTGTAGAGCGCGAATCTCCCGTCGGCGAAGAAGTAGACCTCGTCGAGCCAGTGGATGCCGACGTCGTTCAACGCCGAGGCGAGACCGAACTCGGGGTCGAGGATGTTCCGCCAGATCTGCGCGGTGATCACGCTGACCAGCAGGTACGGGATGAAGTAGAGCACCCGGAAGAGCGCGGCTCCGCGCCGGATCCGGGAGAGCATGAACGCACCGACCAGACCCATCGCCATCGGTACGGTCAGGAAGATCAGCAGGTAGACGAAGTTGTTGCCGATGGCGTTCCAGAACGCTTCGTCGCCGACCAGCCGTCTCCAGTTCTCCAGTCCGACGAACTCCGGCGTGGTGATGCCGTTCCAGTCGGTGAACGAGTACCCGATGCTGCTGACCGTCGGCCCGCCGATCACCAGAAGGTTGAGGGCGAGCGCCGGCAGTACGAATGCGATGGCGACGAGACGAGAATTCCTGCGGCGTCGAACACGACGACGGGGCGGCACCCGTGCCTCCCGTGCGCCCTGTTCCGCCGGCGCCGATGTGGGTGCTGCGGTCATCGGGCTGCGCAGCGATTGGCTCGAATGGTCATCTGGACTCCGTGGTCGTCTTTCCGGGTCCGCGGCCTTCGCCGTGGCAGTCGTCACGTTATGTCTGGACCCGGGGGTGGGGCCATGCGGTATCTTCTCTGCTTCCTGAGTTTTCTTACACCCAGGCGAAATCGGCGGTACCGCTGGGAGAATTGGGGTTGCGGAGCTTCCTGTAAAGAACAACGCCGGGGCCGGCCGACCGGGAACGAGATCGTCCTTCCCGGTCGGCCGGCCCCGACCCACCCACCCCGGCGGGCTACCTCGCCGCCGTCTCGAAAGCCGGCGGAATGAGACCCTCGTCGTGATCCTTCTTGAAGGCCTTGTTGACGTTTTCGAGGAAGTCCCGGGCGGAGAGGTCGCCGGTGAGCAGCCGATCCTCGTTTTCCAGCAGATAACTCTCCGCCGCAGCGCCGAACGACACCCACGTCACGTACCCCACCTGCTTCTTCAGGGATGCGTCGCTGATGGCGGTGTACTGCGAGAGGAACCGCGGGTCGATGCCCTCCGGCGCCCCGGAGGCGTCGAACTTCACCGGTAGGGGCAGGTCGCCGACCTCCTTGATCGCCTGCCACCGCGCCTCGGTGTCGGAGAACTTCCACTTCAGGTATGCCTTCGCGGCGGGGAGGTTCTTGCTCGCCGCGTTGACCGCCATGGCGTCACCGATCGCGAGCGGGAAGACGTTGCCGGGCACTCCGGGCGCGAGGGACGGCAGCGGAGCCCAGTCCCATTCGTTCCCGCTCTCCTTGAAGTACTCGTTCATCCCGCCGATTTCCCAGCTTCCGGAGAGGAACATGCCGGTACTGCCGTTGGCGAGCTTGGCCATCTTCTGCGTGTCAGGCGTCGAGAAGTACTGCTTGACGCCGCCGTTGAAGTAGCCCTTCCGGAAGTAGTCGACCATCATCTCGACCGAGTCAACGAACGCCTGGTCGGTGAACGGGATCTTGCCGTTCAGGGCATCGTTGATCTTACCGGGGCCCGCGACCATGTTGAGGAAGCACGAGAGTACGTGTTCGGTGGCGCCCACGTAGTCCGCGTTGGCGTTCGCGAACGGTGTGATCCCGGCCGCCGTCATCTTCGCGATGACGTCCTCGAGCATGGCCCGGTCGGTCGGCACCTGCCACCCCTTCTTCTCGAAGAGGGTCTTGTTGTAGAAGAGCACCATGGTTTCGTAGCTCACCGGCATCACGACGAGTTTGTCGTTGACGACCCCGATGTCCATCGCCCAGGGGAAGATCTTCTCCTTCCAGTTCTCCTGCTCGGCGACGCCGCCGAGGTCGGCGAGGTAGCCGGCCTCGGCGAACGGGATGGCGACCGACGAGTTCAGCGGGATGATGTCCGGGCCCTGGCCGGCGGCGAGCGCCGTCTGGACCTTCGCGGTGAGGCCCTCGTTGTTCTGCGGGCTGAGCTTGAACTCGACGTTCGGGTACTGCTTCTGGAACGGCTCGATGTAAAGCCGCTTGTACTCGGCCATCGTGGCGTCGTCGACGGTGTCCAGACCGACCCACATGTTGAGGGTGCCGCCGATCTCGCCGGGGGGCACGTTCTCCTCGACGTCGGCTGCCGTGCAGCCGGCGAGCAGCACCGGTACGGCGGTGAGCGCCGCGACCGCGCTCGTCCAGTGCGTCCGGCGGTGCGGTCTATGTGCGCTGCGGTGAAACAGATTGATCATCCTGACTCCGCTGTATTCGCTGTATGCCGCCGCGGACGGGTGCGGCGATTCCAAAAAGCTAGGTCGCCCGACCTGCGGGAACCATGCGATATCGTGCTGCTCTCCTGATGTTTCTTACGTTCGCTCGCGGTCGGGAATTCCGGCGAGGCGTCCGGCGAGGTTCAGGGATTCGCCTGGAGCACGACCTGGAGGACATCCTGCGACGCCCCGTCGAGCAGTTCGAACGCCTCGGCCGCGCGTTCCAGCGGAAACGTGTGACTGATGAGATCGGTTACCCGCAGGGCGCCCGAGGCGGCGAGGGAGATCGCCGTGCTGTCCAGTCGGAAACGATTCCAGCGGTGCTGCAACGCGGGCGCCACCCCGGAGATCTGGGTCGAGACGACCTGGACCCGGTTGTGGTGGAACTCCTCGCCCAGGCGGAGCCCCACGCCGTCGCCCTGCATGAACCCGGCCGCGCAGACCCGGGAGCTGTAGGCCACGGACCGGATGGCCTCGTGCAGCGCCGCGTAGTTGCCGGTCACCTCGAGGCACACGTCCGCACCCCGGCCGTCGGTGCGGGCCCGGATCTGCTCGGCGATCTCACCGTCCGCAGGATCGAGCGCCTCCGCCGCGCCGAGCTTGAGGGCCAGCTCACGACGGGAGGCGACACCGTCGACCGCGATCACCCGCCCGCCGTTGAGTCGGGCGAGTTGGGCGACCAACTGACCGGGTACCCCGAGCCCGAACACGGCGACGGTCTCCCCGACGTGGATGTCGGCGTCGAGTACGACGTTGAGCGCGATGCCGCCGATCTGCGAGAACATCCCGACCCGCGGGTCCACCTCCGGGGCCAGTACGCGGTCGCGGGCGTACTCGGCGGTGACGACCGTGCCGCTCCGGTGCCCCCAGGTGCCCCAGATGCGGTCACCGACCGACACCGTGTCGACGCCACCGCCGATCTCGACGACCTCGCCGACCTCCTCGTAGCCCCAGCCGAGCAGGGGATACTCCCGGGAGGCGGTGCCGTCGACGAACAGCCGACGGTCGTTGTCCCACCGCTTCGACAGGTAGGGGTTGGTCCCTCGGTAGGCAGTCAGTTCCGTACCCGCCGAGATGCCGGAGAACAGCGTTCGCAGCCGTACGTCCTGCTCGGTCAGCGGCCGCGCCGGCTCGTCCACCACCTCGGCCGCTCGCGGACCCGTGAAGCTCACCACTCTGGGCATGTCACCCTCCCTATGGGCGTCGGATGATCGCGCGTACCCGACGATTGAAAATCGATCTCGATTCGAGGCTAGTAACGCGTCCGCCCGGCAACCATGCGTCGTTTCGCACGGCTCCGGAGATATTTCGACAAGGCGAATTCCCCGGCGGAATCCCGGCGGGAAATGGTCTCGACGCGGCGCGAGCAGTTCCCAGGAGGCGTAGAGCTGTCGGGTCAGCGGGACGACAGCGCGAACTCGGCCGTCGGATGCCCGGCCGGCATCAGGCGAACAGGTTTCGGCAGCCGCCGCAGAACGCTCGGCCGGGAGGTCCCGGATCGAGCGCTTCCGGAACCGGAAAGGTACCGATCGAACACGCCCGGCAGCGGTGCGTCCCGGTCGGGCGCTTCCTGTATCGGAGTGTTCGGGCTCCGCGAACGTCGCGGCGGTCAGTCGTGCCAGTCGGCGCGCGGCGTCTTGACCGCGCGGGCCGGGGCCACCACCGGGGCGCCGGGCATCGCCCAGCGGACGGCGTTGGCGAGGACCCGCTGGATCTGCGGATGACGGTAGACCGGGTACGCCTCGTCGCCGGGACTGAAGTAGAAGACGCGGCCCCGGCCGCGCCGGAACGTCACGCCGGACCGGAACACCTCGCCGCCGGCGAAGGAGCTGATGAAGACGACCTCGTCGGGGCTCGGGATGTCGAACGGCTCGCCGTACATCTCCTGCTCGCCGATGACGATGGGCTGGTCCACCCCGGCCGCGATCGGGTGGCTCGGATCGGTCGTCCAGACGAGTTCACGCTCGCCCTCGTTGCGCCAGGCGAGCGAGCAGGTCGTACCCATGAGCTTCCGGAAGACCTTCGAGTAGTGTCCGGAGTGGAGCACGAGCAGGCCCATCCCGCCCAGCACACGGGCCGCGATCCGGTCGACCAGCCCGTCCTCGACCTGCTCGTGCGCCCGGTGCCCCCACCAGAGCAGCACCTCGGTCCGATCGAGCAGCTCGGGGGGAAGTCCCTGGTGCGGCTCGTCCAACGTTCCGGTCCGGACCTCGGCGTCCGGCAGGGCCGAGCGGAGCGCGTCGGCGATCGCGCCGTGGATGCCGTCCGGATAGATTTCGGCCATCTCCGGCTTGGCGCGCTCGTGGAGACCTTCGTTCCACACTGTGACCTGCACGGCGATCATCCTTCGGGGAGACGAGCCCGCCGGCCGACCTGGACCGGCGAGCCGGCGGAGCTGACCCGGCGATCGGGGTCGCAGCCGTACGGGAGGCATGGGCGACAGCTTCGCGGTCTGACGCTACCGTCCGGCCGGGCGGGGACCATGCGCTTTTCCGCACGACTCCTGTGGTTTATCCCCGCCGGGGTGTCGGATCCAGGTCAGAGCCTCGGCTGCGGGTGCTACGGATCGGCACCCGCCCTCCGGAACCAGGGGCGGGCCTCGCGGACGGTACGGCGCGTCCTTCCGACAGTGCGTCGGTGTTCGTGCGTGCGGCTCGTCCGGCTATCGTCTCCCTACCGCTGGCGGGGGGCGCCGTGGCGAGGGGGGATTTCGATATGAGCGTGCCGCTGCTGCCGGGGGAGCGGACCCGGCTCGGCAGGTATGAACTGCTGGGCCGGTTGGGTGAGGGCGGTATGGGCACCGTCTATCTCGGTCAGGACCGGGACGGGCGCCGGGTGGCCATCAAGATGGTCCGGTCGGAGTACTCCGCCGATGCCGAGTTCCGGGGGCGGTTTCGCAGCGAGGTCAACCGGGCCCGCCAGGTGCCGCCGTTCTCCACAGCCGAGGTCCTCGACGCCGACCCGGACCACGACCCGCCCTACCTCGTGGTCGAGTACGTCGACGGCCCCAGTCTGGCCACTGTGATCAAGGAGCGGGGACCGCTGGCCGGGTCCGCGCTGCACGGGGTGGCCGTCGGCATCGCCACCGCCCTGACCGCGATCCACGGCGCCGGGGTGATCCACCGCGATCTCAAGCCGGGCAACGTGCTGTTCGCCATGGGCGGCATCAAGGTGATCGACTTCGGTATAGCCCGAGCCTTCGAGGCGACCAGCCAGCACACCCGTACCGACCAGATCGTCGGCACGGTCGCGTACATGGCGCCGGAACGCTTCGACTCGGAGAGCGGCCGGCAGGTGACCACCGCTGCGGACATCTTCGCCTGGGGCGTGGTGGTGGCGTACGCCGCGACCGGGCGTACGCCGTTCGCCGCCGACTCCGCGCCGGCCACCGCGATGCGCATCCTCACCCAGCCGCCCGACCTCTCCGGGCTGCCCAGGTCGCTGCACGATCTCGTCGGTCGGGCCCTGGTCAAGGATCCCGCCGAACGCCCGACGGCGCGCGAACTGCTCGACGTGCTGCTCGCCGGCGACACCCCGCAGCCGGAGGTCACCACAATGGTCGCCAGGGCGGCCCTGACCGCCCGCGACGGAGTCCAGGCGACGGGCGGCGGTCCCGGCAAGGTGCCGACCGAGACCCGGCCGGGAAGCACGCGTCGCCGGCGGCTGTTGGGTGTCGGCGCCGCCGCTGCCGTCCTCGTCGTGCTGCTCGGCGTGGGCAGCCTCGCCGCTCTGGACGTCCTCGACCGTGGCGGCGGTGACCCGGCCGGCTCCCCGGCGACGTCCGCGCCGGCCGGCGCGAGCCCGACGACCGCCGGCGCCACCTCGGCGGCGCCGGACGCGGACACCCTGATATTCCAGGGCAACCGGCGTACGCTGATCCACCTGGCGGAGATCGACCGGGATCTGGCCCTGGACTACCACTCGTACGAGGTGGCGGCCTCCGACGGCACCGGCATGAAGTCCCAGTTCGTCCTGGTGCCGACGGGCGTGGATTACCTGATCAGGTCGTTGCGTGGCGAGGGTCGCGCCGACAATCCGGAGACCTGCCTCGGTGTCAAGATCACGCCGGACGTGGGAGGGTCGCTGGTCGCCGCCGACTGCATCCCGACCCAGGCGACGCTCTTCTCGTTGTCCGCGACCGGCGCCCGGGACGACAAGAACCGGCGCACCTACCACATCTACAACGAGAGGTACGGCTTCGTGCAGTGGAGCGCCGAGCGCAGGGCGGTGTACGTCGAGCAGGTCGGCGATGCCACCCCGACCGCGAGCTTCAGCTTCGTCGACCGGGGAGCGCTCTGAGAGCTGACGTCGAGCGCTTCCGCACCTTCCAGGGGCATCGCCAACCTGTCGTCAGGCATCCGGCCATAGCGGCCAGAAAGTGACCGCTATCGGCCGTAGCGTCGAGGTTGCCAGCACGACGAGGCGACCTCGAGACGAAGGATGACGACCATGGTGACCACCTTGCAGAACACGGTGACCGGCGAGCGGGCCGACCTGCTGGCCTCGCTGGGCCAGGCCCGGTTCTTCCTGCGCTTCACCGCGCGGGAACTCACCGACGAGCAGGCGGCCACCCGCAGCACGGTCAGCGAGCTGTGCATCGGTGGGCTGATCAAACACGTCACGGCGGGCGAGCGGCAGTGGACCCGGTTCATCGTCGAGGGGGCCTCGGCGATGCCCTCCTTCGACGATCCGGCGACGTACGAGACGCACGCGACCGGGTTCCGGATGCTGCCGGGGGAGACCCTGGCCGGGCTGCTGGCGGAGTACGAGGAGGTCGCGCGGCGTACGGACGAGCTGGTGCGTACGCTGCCCGATCTCGACGCCGATCACGAACTGCCGCCCGCGCCGTGGTTCGAGCCGGGGGTGCGGTGGAGTGCGCGGCGGGTGTTGCAGCACATCGTCGCCGAGACGGCACAGCACGCCGGGCACGCCGACATCGTCCGGGAGGCCATCGACGGCGGCAAGTCGATGGGCTGATCCGGCAACGGGCCGCACCCTCGCCGTCGACTCTTCCGACCAGCACCGCCCAGCGCACCGCGCCTGTGCCCTCGACCGCGGACGACCTGCGATTTCATCGCCACCGAAACATCACCGAAGCCCCGACCGCGACCGTGGTCGCAGTTGCCCGGACCGATCGCCGGTCCGGAACGAGAGGGGAACAGGAAGATGAAGCGCAGGAACCGTTGGTTCGGCCTGGCCGGAGCCGCCGTGACCGTCGTGGCGGCCCAGGCCGGGATCCAACTCGTCGACACCGCTCCGGCCGCCGCGGTGACCGGCATCGAGCGGACGTCGGAACTGTCGGCGACCGACTCGCGTACGGCGCGTACCGTCCGGGCGTTCTGCCCGGTCGGTACGTGGGTGATCGGCGGCGGGGGCTGGGCCTTCGCCGTCGCCGCTGCCGACAGTGCCAAGGTGGCGCTGGTGCAGCTCGTCCCGGAGCACCGCACGGACGGTACCCGGGACAGCTTCCTGGTGACCGGCACCGAGACCACGACGGCGATGACCGGGAACTGGTGGCTGGAGGCGTACGCCATCTGCGCCAGCCCGTCCGGGCTCGCCGGCTACCAGGTGGTGGGCACCCAGAACCAGGCCACCTCGTCACCTGTCGAGGCCGCCGCGTCGGCCGGCTGCGGCACCAGACGGGCCCTCGGCGGCGGCGCCGAGATCGTCAACTCGGGCGGGCAGGTCGCCCTGCACGTCGCCAGGGCCTCGGCCAGCGGTGACATCTTCCGGGGCGCGGCACACGAGGACGCGGACGGCTACTCCGGCAACTGGACCGTCAACGCGTACGCGGTCTGCGTGAACACCCCCGCCGGGTACACCGTCGTGACGGAGCCGTCGGCGCAGAGCGACTCGGAGGCGGAGAAGTTCGCGCTCGCCAACTGCCCGAGCGGCACCCGGGTGCACGGGGCGGGAGCGGCGATCTCCGACACCGCGCCCGGTGGCGTGGCGCTACAGGTGGCGTACCCGTCCAGCCTGCTCGGCTACGTGCAGGCGTTCGCGGTGGAGAACACCCCGGTCGGCCAGGACTGGGACTTCATCGTCGCCCAGGCGATCTGCGCGGCCTGACCTGGAGCGGACGACACCGCACCGCACCGGCCGGTCGGCACCCACGGGAGCCGACCGGCCGTTCCGTCATCGGGCGTACCGGCTGGCGGAGCCGCCGGAAGAGTGTGGTCATGCCCTCGGCGGCGGATTTGCGATGACCTTTCTTGCGGCACACGTATTTCGATTCTGTGTAAAAGACACTGGTAATGCCGATGCGCCGCCGGGAGTGTAAGGCGCAGCTAAATAGGAAGGTGTCGCGAATGGTCGTCCGTCGAGTATGGTCGGGCCGCAGGAACGCCATGCCATTGCCGCCGTGTCACCACTCGGGAGAGCCATGAGCACTGAGATAGACATCCGGACCGAGGCCGGAGGACTTCCGGACCCGGCGTACGAGACCGTCGACTTCGGCAAGCCCGAACTGCTGGCGCGTGGAATTCACCGGGAGGCGGTGGGTGGCTACTGGGACGAACTCGGTGAACTCCAGTTCGAGTTTCTCAGGCAGCAGGGGCTCAAGCCCGACAACCGGTTCCTCGACGTCGGATGCGGCTCGCTGCGCGCCGGCCGCCTGATCGCCGCCCACCTCGACCCGGGCAACTACTACGGCATCGACATCAACCACAGCCTGCTGACCACGGGGTACGACCACGAACTCGACGACGCGGGCCGGGCGCGGCTGCCGAGGACGAACCTCCGGGCCACGGACCGGTTCGACGCCGACTTCGGAGTTCCGTTCGACATGGCGATCGCCCAGTCCGTCTTCACCCACATCTCGCTCAACTGGCTGCGGCTCTGCCTCTACCGGGTCGCGAAGGTCATGCCGCCGGGCGGCAGGTTCTACGTGACCTTCTTCGAGCAGCCGGAGGGCTTCCCGATCGACGGCATCGGCTGGTCCGGTCGGCTGTTCACCGAGCGCAACGCCTTCTGGTACTACCAGGACGACATGCGCTGGGCGGCCAGCCGCAGCCCGTGGTCCTTCCGGTACATGGGCGACTGGGGACATCCCCGGGACCAGCGGATGGTCGAGTACACGCGTCTCGACGGAGAGGTCGGGGGCAGCCCGAACTAGCGCGACCGGCCCGGTGGCAACACCGCCGGGCCACGGCTCAACGCGGCGGTTCCGCGCCCGTCTGCTCGCTCACCATGAACGCCGCGTACCAGTCGGGCCAGTTCGGGTCGCTCGCGCCGGTCCGCTTCTCGTGCTCGTCGTGCGCGGCGGCGGCGCGTCGTAGTGCGCCGGCCAGGTCGCTCGCCGAGTCGAACGACGTCTGGCCGGCCTCGACGCGCCCGGGCAGCCGGTTCGTGATCTCCTGGAGCACCCAACTGTTGCCGTCCAGGTCCTGGAACATGGCGCGCGAGGAGTAGCTGGACCGCTCGGGATCCGGTCCGTCGACCGGACCATCCGGGCCGAGATGGAAGATGGCGTCCACCTCGACACCGGCGGCGACCAGCGTGTCCCGGGCCGCCCGGAGGTCGGAGACGACCAGGTACGACTCGGCCGAGCCGGGCGCCGCCGACGTGAGCCCCTGGCCGAACTGCACCGAGCATCCGGAGCCGTGCGGCGTGTACTGGACCACGCCGGGCGGGGTCCGGTCGAGGCGCCAGCCGAGGCGTCCGTAGAACTCCTTGGCGCGGTCGACGTCCGAGACGGGCACGACGACCACCTCGAGCTTCATGTCGACGTTCTCGACGCTCGTCGTCGCGGTCGCGCCGCTGCGGGTATCCGTCCTGGTCATCGCCGCCTCCCTGACCTCACCCTACTGGTCCCACCCGAGCCGGACGCCTCGTTCCCGACAACAGCCGACCGCCGTCCGGTCGTGCCCCTGCCGAGCTGTTCGGGTGCTCCGGGGTGGGTCAGCCGGCCCGGTCCGGCACCGCCAGGGCGCCGCCGTCGAGCTTGGCGCGCACCTCGGCCGCGTCGGGATGGTCGAGTTCGGTGAGGATGTCCAGCGCCTCCCGCCAGACCCGGTCGGCGCCGCCGAGGTCGCCGGAGGCGGCGAACAGGTCGCCGAGGCGGGTCAGGGTACGCGTCTCGTAGTAGCGGCTGCCGGCCCCCCGGTGCAGTTCGACCGCCCGCCGGTAGTGCTCGACAGCCTTCTCGTCCTCGCCGAGCTGGTGGTAGGTGTAGCCGAGACTGTCACAGGCGTTGGCCCGGTACGCGTCGTCGTCGTACTCGTTGCACAGCACGAGGCTCTCGTGGCAGTACCGGAGCGCCTCGGAGTAGTTGCCGAGCCGGGCGTGGGTCCAGCCGACGCTGTTCAGCGTGGCGGCCAGGCCGGCGAGGTCGGCGATCCGGCGGTACAGCGCCAGCGCCTCCAGCGAGTGGTGCAGCGACGTCTCGTGGTCGCCCTGCCGGTCGCAGACCCAGGCGAGCCCGTGGTGGACGTCGGCCCGCTGCACGGGGTCGGCCAACTCGGCGAAGAGGTCCAGGGCGAGCACGAGGTGCCGGTGCGCGTCGTCGTAGCGCAGCATGCCGGCGTACGCGACGCCGAGCCCGCGCTGCATGTGCGCCTCGCCGGCCCGGTCGCCGAGCCGGCGGGCCGCCTCCAGCGCCGCCCGGTGTGCGGCGATCTTGCCGTGCCAGTACCCGCCGCGCCGCAGGAACGTGGCCAGGGTCCAGGCCAACTGCCAGGAGTGGCCGTCGAAGCCGTTCCTCGCCGCGTACTCGACGGCGGTCAGCAGCGTCGCCCGCTCGTCGGTGAACCAGGCCAGCGCCTGCTGCTTGTCGCCGAGCCGTTCACCCGCCACGTCGGGCGCGACGTCGGGCAGCGTGATGGACATCCGGTACGGGTACAGCATCCGGTTGGCCCGGTGTGCGGTGTGCAGGTAGTGGTCGAGCAGCCGGTGCACCGCCGCCCGCCGGGCCGGTTCGGGCTCGTGACCGTCGACGAGTTCCCTGGCGTACGCCCGGAGCAGGTCGTGCATCCCGTACCGGCCGGGCGTCGGCTCGGTGATCAGGTGTGCCCTGGCCAACTCCGTCAACAGCGGACGTACCCGCTCGGCCGGCACCCCGGCCAGGCTGGCCGCCCCCGCCGCCGTGCCGATGCCGCCGGGGTGCAGGCCGAGCAGCCGGAACAGCCGTTGGCTCGGCGGGCCGAGCGTGCGGTACGACCAGGAGAACGCCGCCCGCACGTCGGTGGCCCGGTCTCCGTCGTCGAACACGTCGAGGTTGCCCCGCGCCTCGCCGAGTTCGGCGGCGATGGCGGCCAGCCGGAACTCCGGGTTGGTGGCGGCCCGGGCGGCGACGATGGCGAGGGCGAGCGGGAGCCGGGCGCAGTGCCCGACGATCCGGTCCAGCGCCTCCGGTTCGGCGGCGAGCCGGTGCGGCGCCAGCCGGGCGGCGAGCAGCTCGCGGGACTCGGCGGCGGTGAGCAGGTCCACCCGGACCGGCTGCGCGCCCTCGGCGGTGACCAGGCTGGTCAGCCGGTTCCGGCTGGTCACCACCACCAGGCTGGCGGAGGCACCCGGCAGCAGCGGCCGGATCTGCTCGGCGTCCCGGGCGTTGTCCAGCACGATCAGGACCCGTCGGTCGGCGAGCAGGCTGCGGTAGAGGCCGGTCTGTGCGGTCAGCCCGAGCGGTATCCGCCCGGCCGGCGCGGGCAGGGCGTCCAGGAAGCCCTGGATCGCCTCACCCGGGCTCGTCGGTGCGGCACCCGGATCGAAGCCGCGCAGGTTGACGTAGAGCTGCCCGTCCGGGAACCGGTGCCGGATCCGATGGGCCCAGTGCACCGCCAGGGTGGTCTTGCCGATCCCGGCGGTGCCGGTCAGGCTCACCACCAACGGGGCGGACGGGCGACCGGACCAGGCCGCCACCAGCCCGTCGAGCTGGTCCAGGTACGACGTACGGCCGACGAAGCTGGGCAGGTCGGTCGGCAACTGCGCGGGTACCACCGGCTGCACCGCCAGCGGCGTGGGCCGGAGGTTCGCCGTCGCCGCGACCCGGGGCACGAGGTGTTCGACGGTGCCGTTCAGGATCGCCACGTGCAGGTCACGTAGCTCCCGGCCGGGGTCGAGGCCGAGGTCCTCGCGGAGGAGTTGGCGGCCCGCCTCGAACACCGACAGCGCCTCCGCCTGCCGCCCGCAGCGGTACAGGGCGATCATGAGCTGGCCCCGCAGCCGCTCCCGCAGCGGATGCTCGGCAAGCAGTTGGGCGGCCTCGCCCGCGACCTGCCGGTGCGCGCCGGCCCGGAGCAGCGCGTCCAACCGGGCTTCGGTGGCGACGATCCGTTCCTCCCCGAGCGCGGCGCTGAGCCGCTGGCCCCGGGCAGTCCCGGTCAGCTCGGCCAGGGCCGGCCCGCGCCAGAGGTCCAGCGCCTCGGCGAGCAGCCGGGCGGTGGCGTCCGGATCGGCGGACCCGGGCGGTGCGGCGGCGGCCCGTGCGGCGATGTCCCGGAACCGCCGCAGGTCGAGGGCGTCGGCGGGAACGTCCAGCCGGTACCCGTGCCGGGAAGCGCGGACGGCGACCTGGGGAACGTCGGCGAAGAGTTGGCGGAGTTTCGACATGTAGACCTGGACGGCCTTGCGGGCGGTCGGCGGCGCCTCGTTCTCCCGCCAGAGCAGGTCCATCAGGCTCTCGACGGAGACGAACTGGTTCGCGTTCAGCAGCAGGGCGGTGAGCAGTTGCCGGGGGCGGCCGTCCGGGACCGCGACGGCGGCACCGGCGATCCGCACCTCCAGCGGTCCCAGCACCCCGAACCAGATCTCCGGCATCCGCAGCTTCCTTCCCCCGGCCAGCCAGGGGATTTACCGCAGACCAGGCTCCGATTTACCCCAGGACCAAAGATGAATTGTGGTCGATCTTGGCTCGGTGCACCACCACCGACCTTCGTCGACCTGGACAGCGCGGCGCGCGCGTCCCGACCTCCTCCTGCGGTCCCCCGACCGCAGGAGGAGGTCGCAAAAGATCCACCGCGCCGACAACCGTCTGATGAGGAGCGTGTGATGGCTACTCGGCTGTGGCGCGGGTCGGGATCGACCCCGTGGGGGTGTCGCGGTCGGCGGCCGGTCGCGACCGGATCCGTGCTGGCGATGCTGGTCGGCGCGGTCTGCGTCGCCACCTCGCCGGCCACGGCGGCGCCGGTCCGGTCCGGTGCGGAACTGGACGAGGCGGCGGCCCGGTCGGCGGCGGTGACCTCCGGGCGGCAGGTCGAGGTGACCGCGCTGGGCGACGAGCGGCAGCGCGTCGTGGCGAACCCGGACGGCACCTTCACGCTCACCCAGACGGTGGTGCCGACCCGGGTACGCCGGGACGACGGCTGGACGCCGGTCGACACCACCCTCCGGTTCACCGCCGACGGGCAGGTGGCGCCGGCCGCCACCCCGCTGGCGATGACCTTCTCCGGGGGCGGTACGGCGCCGCTGGCCCGGCTGCGCCGCGACGGCACGGAACTGGCGCTGGGCTGGCCCGCCCCGTTGCCGAGGCCGGTGCTCACCGGCGACACGGCGACGTACCCGGAGGTGCTGCCCGGGGTCGACCTGACCGTACGGGCCGCCGTGGAGGGCTTCTCCGAACTGCTCGTGGTCAAGTCGGCGCAGGCCGCGGCGAACCCTGCGCTGGCCCGGCTCCGGCTGGCCACCTCGACCACGGGACTCTCGGTGCGCAGGGCGGTGGACGGCAGCCTGGCCGCCGTCGACGCGGCGGGTCGGGCGGTCTTCGAGGCGCCCGCGCCGTACATGTGGGACTCCAGCGGCACCGGGCGGCACAGCGTGCCGGGTGGCCAGGTGCGGCCGATCGAGGCCACCGTCGGGGCCGGCGAGGTGACCCTGACCCCGGACCGGCACCTGCTGACCGGGAAGACGACCCGCTACCCGGTCTACATCGACCCGTCCTGGTCCGGCTCGCGTACCGCCTGGACGCAGGTGTGGAGCAACCTGTCGACGACGTCGTTCTGGAACGGCGCCAACGACGCCGAGGACGAGGCCCGGGTCGGGTACGACGCGACCGACGGCAAGACCACCCGGTCCTTCTTCAAGTTCAACGTGAGCGGTGTCAAGAAGAAGCACATCCTGAGCGCCACCCTCCAGACCCACGAATTGTGGTCGCGCTCCTGCACCGCCCGTGAGGTGCAGGTCTGGGAGACCGGCAGCATCTCGTCGTCGACGACCTGGAAGAACCAGCCGAGCTGGATCACCAAGCTCGCGGCGAAGAGCGTGGCGAAGGGGTACTCGTCGAGCTGCCCGGCCGGCGGCGTCGAGTTCAACGTCACCGCGCACGTGGTCAAGGCGGCGGCGGCCGGCCGGGACACCCTCGACCAGGGCCTGCGGGCGTCGGCCACCGCGGAGAAGAACAAGGACACGCTCTCCTGGAAGCGGTTCCGGAACAACCCGTCCATCACCATCACCTACAACACGGCGCCCGGGGTGCCGACCAACCTGACCACCGACAGCGCCAGCGTCTGCAAGACCGGCACCGGACGCCTGGTGATCGGCACGGTCACCCCGACCCTGCGGGCCACGGTCAGCGACTCGGACAACTCGGTGAAGGCCCGGTTCCAGTGGTGGACCCTCGACGGGACCGCGCCGGTCGGGGAGTTCCTCTCCGCCTCGGTGGCCGGCAAGACCCCGACGATCGTCGCCAAGCAGATCCCGGCCGGGGCGTTCAGCAACGGCGCGACCGGCAGATGGCGGGTACGCGCCGAGGACGGTACGGACACCAGCGCCTGGGGTCCCTGGTGCGAGTTCCAGGTGGACACCAGCCGCCCGCCGATCCCGGCGCTGAGTTCGAGCGCGTTCCCGGACGGCGCCGAGGGGAACGCGGTGATGGGCCGCGGCGTGCCCGTCACCTTCGCCCCGAACGGCGGCACGGACGTCGCCGCGTACGAGTACGTCCTCAACGGCGACTCGACCGCGCTGCCCGGCCGGGCCACCCCGACCGCCGACGGTTCGGCGACCGTCTCCGTCACCCCGGACCGGTTCGTGAACTGGCTCCACGTCCGGGCGGTGGACCGGGCGTCGAACAGGTCCACGGTGGCGACGGTGGTCTTCTACGCGGCCTCGCCGTCCGGCCCGGTCGCCGACTGGACGATGGACGAGTCCGGTGACGGCACGACGGCACCGGACTCGACCGGCAACGGCTGGGACGCCACCCTGGGCGGCACGGCCGCCTGGGCCGACGGGGTGACCGGCGGCGCGCTGGACCTGGACGGGGTGAGCGGGTACGCCAGCACCGCCGGGCCGGTGCTGGACACCATGCGGTCGTTCTCGGTGAGCGCCTGGACCCGGCTCGACGACCTGTCCCGCAACTCGGTGCTGTTCACCCAGCCCGGTACCCGGGCCAGCGCGTTCGCGCTCTACTACTCCAGCTCGTACAACCGGTGGATCTTCAACCGGACGACGGCGGACGTCGACAAGCCGACCTTCGTCCGGGCCATCTCCAGCACCGTCCCGGCGGCGAACACCTGGCTGCACCTGGCCGGCGTCTACGACGCGTCGGCGCAGCGGATCCGGCTCTACGTCAACGGCGTGCTGGAGGCGGAGACGGCGTTCACCACCCCGTGGAGCGGCACCGACGCGTTCCAGGTAGGGCGGTCGAAGCTGGCCGGCGTCTGGAGCGAGTACTGGCCGGGCGACGTCGACGCGGTACGGGTGTACGACCGGGTGCTGCTGCCCGGCGAGATGCAGCAGGTGCCCCGGCTGGCCGGCCACTGGAAGCTCGACGAGACCACCGGCACGAGCGCGGCGGACGCCGCCGGCACGCACCCGGCGACCTGGTCGTCGACCGGCGTGACCCGGACCAGCGGGGTCAGCGGCAACGCGGTCGCGGTCAACGGCAGCACCGGGGTACTGACCGCCACCGGTCCGGCGGTGCGTACCGACGCCAGCTACACCGTCACCGCCTGGGCCCGGCCGGACGCGCTGACCAAGAACGGCATCGTGGTCAGCCAGCTCGGTACCGCCGTCGGCGGGTTCAACCTCGGCTACTCGTGGAACGACGACTACGCGGCCTACCTGTGGTCGGTACGCAGTTCGGCCACCGACGCCTCCGGAGCCGAACTGCGGCAGGCCGAGGACCTGATCACCGTCCCGACAGTCGGCGAGTGGACCCATCTGGCGGCGGTCTACGACGCCCAGGCGCACCGGCTGCGGCTGTACGTGAACGGCCAGATGGCGGACGAGACGTACCACGCCGGTTCGTGGCACGCCGGTGGCGCGCTGCTCATCGGCCGGGGCCAGGTCTCGAACGTGACCTTCTCGCAGTACTTCACCGGTGGCGTCGACGACGTCCGGGCGTACGCGGGAGTCCTCTCCGACCAGGAGGTCTTCGACCTCTACAGCGTCATCGCCAACCCCAGCTAGCGTCCGAGGGCAGGAGAGACTCGTGCAGACCCAACAGTGGAACCCCCGGACGGCCGTACTGGCGGGGCTGACCGCAGTGGCGGTGGCGGCCGGCGTCCTGGTCGTACCCGCGCCGCCGGCCTCGGCCGCCCCGGCGTTCCGGCCCCCCGACACCCAGGTGGAGCGCTCGGTCCCGGGCACCGACTTCGTGCCGCCGCAGACCGCGTCGGCCGACCGTACGGCCGCCGCCCGGGTACAGCGGGAACCGGCGACGGTGCGCTGGCCGGCGGGGAGCGCGGAGACGGCGGTACCGGCCGGCAGCCGGGCCCCGGCCGGCGACCTGCCGGTGCGGGTCGGCGCGCTGCCGGCCCGGCCGGGTGCGGACGAGACGGGCCGGGCACCCGGCCGGGCCCGGGTACAGGTGCTGGACCGGAGCGCCACCGAGCGGGCCGGGGTTGCCGGACTGCTCCTCACGGTGACACCGGACCGGGCCGGACCACTGTCGGTGGAGGTCGACTACTCCTCGTTCCGGTCGGCGTACGGCGGCGACTGGGCCTCCCGGCTGCGGCTGGTCCGGATGCCGGCCTGTGTGCTGGCCACCCCGGAACGCGCCGCCTGCCAGGCGGGAACCCCGCTGGCCACCAGCAACTCGGTCCGCGACGCGCGGCTGCGCTCCGACGTGTCGGCGGGTGCCGAGCCGACGGTGCTGGCGGTGACCGCCGCCCCGGCCGGCAGCGCCGGGGACTACCGGGCGACGAAGTTGTCCGCGTCGTCGTCCTGGCAGGCCGGCGGCTCGGCCGGTGACTTCACCTGGTCGTACGCCATGGACGCGCCGCCCGCGTTCGGCGGCCCGACCCCCGACCTCGACCTGGTGTACTCGTCCGGCAGCGTGGACGGCCGCACGGCGTCGACGAACAACCAGTCGTCCTGGGTCGGCGAGGGCTGGGACCTCAGCGAGGGCTTCATCGAGCGGCGCTACAAGTCCTGCTCCGACGAGGTGACCAGCACTCCCAAGCCGCACGACCTGTGCTGGGAGACCGACAACGCGTTCCTGTCCACCGGCGGCCGGACCGTCGAACTGGTCCTGGACGCCACCACCGGCACCTGGCGGCTGCGCAACGACGACGGGTCCCGGGTGGAGCGGCTGACCGGGGCGACGAACGGCGACAACGACGGCGAGCACTGGCGGATCACCGCCCGGGACGGCACCCAGTACCACTACGGTATGCAGCGGCTGCCGGGCTGGACCAGCGGCGCCGAGGTGACGAACTCGACCTGGACCGCACCGGTCTTCGGCAACGACGACAAGGAACCGTGCCACGGGAGCACCTTCGCCACGTCGTACTGCACCCAGGCGTGGCGGTGGAACCTCGACTACGTCGTGGACCCCAACGGCAACGCGATGTCGTACTTCTACGAGACCGAGACGAACCACTACGGCCGGAACCTCAGCGCGAGCGCCGGTACGGCGTACGTGCGCTCCGGACATCTCAAGCGGATCGACTACGGGCAGCGGTCGGACAGCATGTACTCGGCGTCCGCGCCGATGCGGGTGGTCTTCGACACCGAGGAGCGCTGTGCGGCGGGCGCCACCTGCGGCACCGGCGCGATCACCAAGGACACCGCGAAGAACTGGCCGGACGTGCCGTACGACCAGGCGTGCGCCTCGGGCGCGACCTGCAAGGACCTGTTCGCGCCGACGTTCTGGAGCCGCAAGCGGCTGGCGACCGTGACGACCCGGGTACTCACCTCCGGCAGCACCTACCGGGACGTGGACTCGTGGACGTTCGGCTACCAGTTCCGGGAGCCCGGCGACGGCACCTCGCAGTCGCTCTGGCTCGCCACCGTCACCAACACCGGCAAGGTGGGCGGCAACCTCGCCCTGCCGGCGGTGCGGTTCGAGGGCGTCCAACTGGAGAACCGGGTGGATGCCGAGGAGGGCATCCCGCCGATGTACAAGTGGCGGCTCAGCGACGTGTACGACGAGTCCGGCGGGCACGTCCGGGTGAACTACTCGAAGAAGGAGTGCGTCCGGTCGGCGACACCGACCCCGGACGCGAACACCTCCCGCTGCTTCCCGCAGTACTGGGTGCCGGACGGGGCGCTGTCGCCGAAACTGGACTGGTTCCACAAGTACGTCGCGGTGCAGGTGTTGGCGGACGACCAGTCCGGGCTCGCCGGCATCGAGCAGACCGACTACGAGTACCTGGGCGGCGCGGCCTGGCACTACGACGACAACGAGCTGACCCCGGCGAAGTACCGGACCTGGAGCGAGTGGCGTGGCTACGCGCGGGTCCGGACCACCCGTGGTGCACCCGACGGGGTGCGGTCGCAGCAGGAGGAGCTGTACCTGCGCGGCATGGACGGCGACAGGACGAGCAACGGCACCCGCAGCGCCTCGGTGACCGACTCGGAGGGGGTGGCGATCGCCGACCATCCGGCGCTGGCCGGGTTCCTCCGGGAGGAGACGACCTACAACGGTGCCGGCGGTGCCGTCGTGGACGGCGAGATCCGCGACCCGTGGGTGTCGGCGGCGACGGCCACGCGCGGCAGCACCCGGGCGTACCTGACCGGGATCACCAAGGAACGCAGCCGGCTCGCGCTGGCCGACGGCGGGTGGCGGCGGACCGAGACCCAGACCAGCTTCGACGGGTACGGGATGCCGACCCAGGTCGACGACCTCGGCGACCTGTCCACCACCGCCGACGACGAGTGCAACCGCACCAGCTACGCCCGGAACACCGACACCTGGCTGCTGGAGTTCGTCGCCCGGCAGGAGCGGGTCGCGGTGCCCTGTTCCGCCACCCCGTCGCGGCCCCGGGACGTCATCTCCGACCTGCGGACCTTCTACGACGGCTCGACCACACTCGGCACCGCGCCGACCCGGGGTGACGTGACGCTGACCCAGGAGCTGGCCGGCTACAACGGCACGACCCCGGTCTACGCGCAGGCGACCCGGGCCCGGTACGACGGCTACGGCCGGACGGTCGAGGCGTACGACGCGCTGGACCGGAAGACCGCGACCGCGTTCACCCCGCCCAGCGGTGGCCCGACCACCGGCACCACCGTCACCAACGCGCTCGGGCACACGGTCACCACCACCCTGGAACCGGCCTGGGGCGAGGAGACGTCGATCGTCGACGCCAACGGCCGCCGGGTCGACCAGACGTACGACCCGCTCGGCCGGGCCACCGCCGTCTGGTTCGCCGACCGGTCGAAGGCGGGCGGGGCGAGCCCGAACCAGAAGTACTCCTACCTGGTCCGGACCGACGCGCCGAACGTCGTCACCACGCAGACCCTGCGCGACGACGGCGGGTACGAGTCGACGTACGAGTTCTACGACGGCCAGTTGCGGGAACGCCAGACGCAGGCGCCGGCACCGGACGGCGGTCGGACCGTCACCGACACCTTCTACGACTCGCGCGGGCTGGTGTCGAAGGAGAACGGCGCCTACTGGAACGAGGACCCGGCCGGCAGCACCCTGCTGGTCGTCGCCGACAACACGGTCCCGGCCCAGACCAGGTACGTGCACGACGGCGTCGACCGGGAGACCACCGAGATCCTGGTCTCGTACGGCACCGAGAAGTGGCGTACCACCAGCTCGTACGGCGGGGACCGGACGAACGTGACCCCGCCGGCCGGCGGTACCGCCACCACCACCGTCTTCGACGCCGACGGACGCACCACCGAGCTGCGCCAGTACCACGCGGCGACGGCGTCGGGCGGCTACGACGCGACGAGGTACACGTACGCCCGGGACGGGCAGCTCACGTCGGTGACCGACGCGATGGGCAACGTCTGGCGGTACGGCTACGACCTGCGCGGCCGGAAGGTCGAGGAGCAGGACCCGGACAAGGGCACCACCCGTTACACCTACGACGACGCCGACCAGGTGCTCACCACCACCGACGCCCGTGGCGTCACCCTCGCGTACGCCTACGACCCGCTGGGCCGCAAGACCGGCCTGTTCGAGGGTTCGACCGCCGGCGCCAAGCGGGCCGAGTGGAGCTACGACCGGCTGGTCAACGGCACGACGGTGCGGGGTCAACTGACCAGCTCCACCCGGTACGTCGACGGCAACGCCTACGTCGTCTCGACCAACGGCTACGACACCCGCTACCGGTCGCTCGGTACCACGGTGACGGTGCCGGCGTCGGAGGGGAGCCTGGCCGGCAGCTACCGGATGGACAGCGGCTACACCGACACCGGGCTGGACCTGACCACCGGTTATCCGGCGGCCGGCGGGCTCGCGGCGGAGACCCTGCGCTACGGCTACGACGACCACGGCCGGTTGCGGTCCGCCCAGTCCGGGCTCGGCACCCAGCTCGTCGCGGCCAGCTACACCCCGTACGACGAGGTGTCGCAATACACCCTCCAGGAGGCCAGCGGCAAGCAGCTCGTCCAGACGTTCTTCTACGACGACGCCACCCGGCAACTCAGCCGGGCGCTGGTCGACCGGAGCGTGTCGCCGAACCGGCTGGCCGACGTCACCTACGGCTACGACGCGGCCGGCAACGTCACGAAGGTCGCCGACCGGCCGACGGCCGGGGCCGGGGACACCCAGTGCCTGCGCTACGACCACCTCCGTCGGCTGCGCGAGGCGTGGACGGCCACCGACGACTGTGCCGCCGCACCGACCCCGGCCGTGCTCGGCGGCCCGGCACCGTACTGGCAGTCCTGGGAGTACGACAAGACCGGGAACCGGCTGGCCGAGACCAACCGCAGCCCCAGTACCGGTGCCGGGGTCACCAGCACCTCGACGTACCCGGCGGCCGGTGCCGCCCAGCCGCACGCGCTCGCCTCGGTGACCACCGGCAGCCGGACCGACCGGTACCGCTACGACGCCGTCGGCAACACCACCGAGCGGACCGTGGCCGGCGCGACCCAGGTGCTGACCTGGGACGCCGAGGGCCAGCTCGACAAGGTCACCGAGGGCGGCAAGGTCACCGAGTTCCTGTACGACGCCGACGGCGAGCGGCTGATCCGCCGCGATCCCGCCTCGGTGACCCTCTACCTGGCCAACTCGGAGCTGAAGCTGACCCGGTCCACCGGCGCGGTGTCGGCGACCCGCTTCTACGACCTCGGCGAGGTGACCGCGGTCCGCACCAGCTCCAGCGGGCTCGCCTTCGAGGTCGCCGACCGGCTCGGCACCGCGCAACTCTCGATCGGCGCGGCCGACCTGGCGGTCACCCAGCGGCGCTACCTGCCGTTCGGCGAACTCCGGGGAGCGGGGAGCGGAAGCTGGCCGACCGAGCGGGGGTACGTCGGCGGCACCGTCGACTCCGCCACCGGGCTGACCCATCTCGGCGCCCGGGAGTACGACCCGGACCTCGGGCGGTTCCTCTCGGTGGACCCGCTCATCGACCCGGAACAGCCCCAGCAGATGAACGGGTACGCCTACGCCGACAACACCCCGGTGACGATGAGCGACCCGGACGGCGAGTGGCGGGTACTGCCCGGCGGGCACTACTGCGACGGCTGCGGCGGTTACAACAACCCGCCGCCGAAGAAAAAGAAGAAGGCGAAGAAGAAGTCCAGCGGGAAGAGGTCGAGCGCCGGCAAGAGCCCGGCCCGCAGCTACTACTGCGACAGCTGTCACTACAGCAAGCCGAAGCCCAAGGTGTACCCGGGTGACCTGCGCAAGCACGACCAGGCGATCGCGGCCGAGGCACGCCGGCTGGCCCGGGAGTACGCCGCGAAGCAGCAGCGGAAGGAGCAGGCGAAGAAGGCGCGGGAGGCGGCGGCCAAGCGGAAGAAGAGCAGTAGTTGCAAGTGGACGAGTTTCTGGAGCAGTGCCTGCCGTAAGTCCGCCGGCCGGGCGGTCAAGGCGGTCGGTCGGGGCGCGGCCAAGGTCGGCAAGTGGGCCTGGAAGAACAGGTCGACGCTGCTGGCCGCCTGCTCGGTGGTGGCGGTGGTGGTCTGCGGGGTCGGTGCGGCGATCAGCAGCGGCTTCGACGCGTACCGCGACTTCAAGGGCGGCAACTACCGCTCCGGGGTGATCAACCTGCTCTCCGCAGGTACCGGCGGCGCCGGTGCGGCCTTCGGCGCCGGGGCGAAACTGGCCGGCCGGGGCGCGAAGGCGGTGAGCAAGATCCGGAGTCCCAACCTGCCGACCCGGTTGGGTCATCGGGCCAGCGGCGCGATGAGCCGGGGACTGGGGCGGGCCGAGGCGGCGCTGAGCCGGGGTCACATCGGCGCCAGCTACCACTCCAACGCCTGGGGCGGCGCGAGCATGGGACTCACCCTCACCAACGGCACCTGGGGCATGTGGTGATGCGCTGACCTGGACCGCGATTCTCGGCCGACCCGACGACGGGGGCCACCGCCGAACCATCCGGCGGTGGCCCCCGGCGCATGTGCGGCTCCGATCACGACGACGCTGGTCCGGGTACGGTGACCTGATGTGCTTTTGGGCAGTAATATCCTGGTCCGGACACCCGGCCCGATTCGACCACCGGTGTGCTGGGTAGCGACCAGTCAGCAGACCGACAGAGGAAGGACAGACGTGTCCGACAAGAAAGATGCGACCCAGAGCGTCAGCGAGAGCGAGAATCCCGCAGTTCCCGCCCCCACCGTCAAGCAGACCCGGCCCAGGACCAACCGGGACTGGTGGCCGAACCAGCTCGACCTCTCGGTCCTGCACCAGCACTCACCCCGGTCCAACCCGATGGGCGCGGACTTCGACTACCCGGAGGAGTTCAAGAACCTCGACGTCGAGGCGCTCCGGCAGGACCTCTTCGCGCTGATGACGACCTCGCAGGACTGGTGGCCGGCCGACTACGGCCACTACGGACCGCTCTTCATCCGGCTGAGCTGGCACGCCGCGGGCACGTACCGGATCGCCGACGGCCGGGGTGGTGGCGGCAGCGGCTCGCAGCGGTTCGCGCCGCTGAACAGTTGGCCGGACAACGCGAGCCTGGACAAGGCGCGTCGGCTGCTCTGGCCGATCAAGCAGAAGTACGGCCAGCGCATCTCCTGGGCCGACCTGCTGGTCTTCGCCGGCAACTGCGCGTACGAGTCGATGGGGTTGCGGACCTTCGGGTTCGGGTTCGGGCGCGAGGACATCTGGGAGCCCGAGGAGATCTTCTGGGGACCGGAGGACACCTGGCTCGGCGACGAGCGCTACAGCGGGGACCGGGAGCTGACCGGCCCGCTCGGGGCCGTACAGATGGGCCTGATCTACGTGAACCCGGAGGGACCTGCTGGCCACCCGGACGCGTTGGCCTCGGCCCGGGACATCCGGGAGACCTTCGGGCGGATGGCGATGAACGACGAGGAGACGGTGGCGCTGATCGTCGGCGGCCACACGGTCGGCAAGGCACACGGTGCCGTCGACCCGCAGTACCTCGGTCCGGAGCCGGAGGGCGCCCCGGTCGAGCAGCAGGGCCTCGGCTGGCGGAACTCGTACGGCACCGGCAGCGGCGCCGACACCCTCACCAGCGGCCTGGAGGGTGCCTGGACCACCGAACCGATCCGGTGGGACAACGGCTACCTGGACAACCTGTTCCGGTACGACTGGGAGCTGACGACGAGCCCGGCCGGCGCGAAGCAGTGGAAGCCGAAGGACGCCTCGGCCGAGGGCACCGTGCCGGACGCGCACGATCCGTCGAAGCGGCACGCCCCGATGATGCTGACCTCGGATCTGGCGCTGAAGATCGACCCGATCTACGAGCCGATCGCGCGGCGCTTCTGGGAGAACCCGGACCAGCTCGCGGAGGCGTTCGCCAAGGCGTGGTTCAAGCTGCTGCACCGCGACATGGGGCCGGTCTCGCGTTACCTCGGCCCGTGGGTGCCCGAGCCCCAGCTCTGGCAGGACCCGGTTCCCGCCGTGGACCACGAGCTGATCACGGACGAGGACGTCGCCGCGCTCAAGGACACGATCCTCCAGTCGGGCCTCACCCTCGCCCAACTCGTCAGCACGGCTTGGGCGTCGGCGGCCAGCTTCCGGGGCACCGACAAGCGTGGCGGGGCCAACGGGGCCCGGGTCCGCCTCGCCC
Organism: Plantactinospora endophytica; assembly: GCF_016862915.1. Taxonomy (GTDB): domain Bacteria; phylum Actinomycetota; class Actinomycetes; order Mycobacteriales; family Micromonosporaceae; genus Plantactinospora; species Plantactinospora endophytica. The sequence continues at coordinate 348,993 of NZ_BONW01000016.1, forward strand.
CGCAGCGGGACTGGGAGGTCAACAACCCGGCCGACCTGGCCGGCGTGCTGCGTACGCTCGAACGGATCCAGCGGGACTTCAACGACGCACAGTCGGGCGGCAAGAAGGTGTCGCTGGCCGACCTGATCGTGCTGGGCGGCTGCGCGGCGGTCGAGCAGGCGGCCAGGAACGCCGGGCACGACACCACGGTCCCGTTCAGGCCGGGGCGTACCGACGCGTCGCAGGAGCAGACCGACGTGGAGACGTTCGCCGTCCTCGAACCGAGGGCCGACGGGTTCCGCAACTACCTGCGCGCCGGGGAGAAGCTGTCCCCGGAGACCCTGCTGCTGGACCGGGCGTTCATGCTGAACCTGAGCGCACCGGAGATGACGGTGCTGATCGGCGGCATGCGGGCGCTGGACGCCAACGCGGGGCAGTCCCCGCACGGTGTCCTCACCGACCGCCCCGGCACGTTGACGAACGACTTCTTCGTCAACCTGCTCGACGCGCGCACCGAGTGGAAGCCGGCCGAGTCGGCGGAGAACGTGTACGAGGGTCGGGACCGGGCCACGGGTGAGGTCCGGTGGACGGCCACCGCCGTCGACCTCGTCTTCGGTTCGCACTCCCAGCTCCGGGCCAACTCGGAGGTCTACGCGACCTTCGACGCGCAGGAGAAGTTCGTCCGTGACTTCGTCGCCGCGTGGGACAAGGTCATGAACCTCGACCGGTACGACCTCCGCTGATCTCCCGGTCCGGGCCGGTCGCTGCGCGGCCGGCCCGGACCTGTGTCGCCCGGGTCATGCGCCCGTCTCGCCGGAGCCGGACTCCCGCCCTGGACGACCGGGTTTTCCTGGCCGCGCACGCCGGTCGCCAGGAGCAGGTCGCCCAGCCGCAGCGCCGGTGTCGGCGTCACCATCGGGCCGGGTTCTCCGGATCCGGCTGGAGGAACTCGAGGCGGTTGCCGAGGTTGTCGTAGGCGTAGCAGCGGCGGTGTCCCGGGAAGTTGTCGTCCCAGGTCACCTCGACGCCGTGCGTGCCGAGCCGGGCGGCCAGGGCGTCCAGGTCGCCCACCAGGATGCCCGGGTGTGCCTTACGGGCCGGCTGGAAGTCCTGCTCCACTCCGAGGTGGATCTCCAACCGGTCCCCGCGTACCCAGAGGCCGCCCCGGGCGGCGAGGGCCGGTGGCTTCCGCACCTCGACCAGGCCGAGTACCCCGACGTAGAACGCCCGGCAGGCGTCCTCGCTGCCCGGCGCGATGGCGAGTTGGACGTGGTGCAGGCCGAAACCGAGACCGGAGTCGCACTCGGGTCCGTAGCCGAAGGTCGAGGTCTCGGTCTCGGTCATCTGCGTGCCTCCCGTCGGTCGGGCCGGTGCGGCCCAGGTACCGGAGACTAGACGAGAAGGTCCGAAGTCCGGCCGGTGGTCGGGTCCCGGCGCGGCCCCAGTGCTGCTCGCGCTGCGACCGGCACACGGGGCGTGGTCGGCGGAAGGGCGCTAGCCGACCTGGCAGGGCAGGTCGTTGACGGTGAAGTCGGTCGGGGTCGGCGCGGGCAGGACGGTGAGGTAGCCGATGGTCACCGTGCCGCCCGGCGGGACCACGGCGTTGTACCCGAGATCCTGGGTGGTGACGGTCCCTCCGGCGCGGCTGACCAGCTCCGCTCCGATCATCCGCAGCGGCTGCCGGTCGGGAAAGGAGAAGCGCAGCGTCCAGCCGTTGATCTCGTTCTGGCCCAGGTTGCTGATCACCAACTGGGCCTGTACGGCGGGCGGGAACGATCCGGCGACCCGGTACCGCACGCCACAGGCGGGCTCCGCCGCCGCCGCGTACGCGACCGTGCCGGAGGCCCCGGCCAGGGCGGCGGCGAGCACGGGTACGAGCAGGATCCGGGCCCAGCGGGCCGGGCGGGATGGACGGCTGTGCATGACTGACCTCGCAAACGGCTCAAGCCGGCGGCGGGGTGCCCCCGACACCCAGACATCCATGATGGTCGGACGAACGCCGACCGTGGTACCGCCGATCAGTCAACGATGACCCGGACCGTGTTGTCGGTGCCGGGCGCCCGGCTCAGCCGGCGTCCTCAAGGTCGCCCTCGATCCGCAGGTACGTCTCCCGCAGCGCCGCCATCGTCGCCGGGTCGGGCTTCGCCCACAGTCCCCGGTCGGCCGCCTCGGAGAGCCGCTCGATGATGTTGCGCAGTGCCCACGGGTTGGACCGGCGCAGGAACTCCTGGTTCTCCGCGTCGAGCGCGTACGTCTTCGCCAGGTCCTCGTACATCCAGTCGGCGACGACTCCGGCGGTGGCGTCGTACCCGAAGAGGTAGTCGACGGTCGCGGCCAGCTCGAACGCGCCCTTGTAGCCGTGCCGGCGCATCGCGGTCAGCCAGCGCGGGTTGACCACCCGGGCCCGGAACACCCGGGCGGTCTCCTCGGTCAGCGACCGGGTCCGTACCGCGTCCGGAGTGGTGCTGTCCCCGATGTACGCCCTCGGCGCCTGCCCGGTCAGCGCCCGCACCGTGGCGATCATCCCGCCGTGGTACTGGAAGTAGTCGTCCGAGTCGGCGATGTCGTGTTCCCGGGTGTCGGTGTTCTTCGCCGCCACCGCGATCCGCCGGTACGCGTCCTCCATCTCCTCCCGGGCCGGCCGCCCGTCCAGCCCGCGCCCGTAGGCGAACCCGCCCCAGACCGTGTAGACCTCGGCGAGGTCGGCGTCGTCGCGCCAGTTCCCGCTGTCGATCAGCGGCAGCAGCCCGGCCCCGTACGCGCCCGGCTTCGAGCCGAAGATCCGGCTGGTGGCCCGCCGCTCGTCGCCGTGCCGGGCGGCGTCGGCCCGGGCGTGCGCCCGCAGGAAGTTCTGCTCGTCCGGCTCGTCGAGCGCGGCCACCGCCCGGATCGCGTCGTCGAGCAGCAGCACCACGTGCGGGAACGCGTCCCGGAAGAAGCCGCTGATCCGGACGGTCACGTCGATGCGCGGCCGGCCCAGCTCGGGCAGCGGGATCACCTCGAACCCGTTCACCCGGCGGGACGCCTCGTCCCAGGTCGGCGCCACGCCGATCAGTGCGAGCACCTCGGCGACGTCGTCCCCGGCGGTACGCATCGCCGAGGTGGCCCAGGCGGAGAGCCCGACCGAGCGGGGCCACTCGCCGGTGTCCCGCCGGTACCGCTCGACCAGCGAGGTCGCCATCGCCTGCCCGGTCGCGTACGCCAGTCGGCTCGGGATCGCCTTCGGGTCGACGGTGTAGAAGTTCCGGCCGGTGGGCAGCACGTTCACCAGTCCGCGCAGCGGCGACCCGCTCGGCCCCGCCGGCACGTACCCGCCGTCGAGCGCGTGCAGGAGGTTGGTCAGCTCGTCGGTGGTCCGGGCCAGCCGGGGCACCACCTCGGTCGCGGCGAACTCCAGCACCGGGCGTACCGCCGCCACGCGCGGGTCGTCGGCGTCGAGCAGGTCGCCCAGCACCGCCGGTACCGCGTCCACCACCCAGTCTCGCTGCTCCATCGCCTCCACCAGGGACCGGGCCACCGCCTCGACCCGGTCCACCTCGGCGGACTGCTCGGAGCCGGACTCGGTCAGGCCGAGCGCGGCGCGCAGCCCGTCGACGGCGCCGGCCTGCCCGCCCCAGACCTGCCGGGCGCGCAGGATCGCCAGTACCAGGTTGACCCGGGCCGGACCGGTCGGCGGCTCGCCGAGCACGTGCAGGCCGTCCCGGATCTGCGCGTCCTTCACCTCGCAGAGCCAGCCGTCCACGTGCAGCAGGAACTCGTCGAACTCGGCGTCGTGCGGGCGCTGGTCCAGACCCAGGTCGTGGTCGAGCCGGGCGGCCTGGATCAGCGTCCAGATCTGGCCCCGGATCGCCGGCAGCTTGGCCGGGTCCATCGCGGCGATGTTTGCGTACTCGTCGAGGAGCTGTTCCAGCCGGGCGATGTCGCCGTAGCTCTCCGCCCGGGCCATCGGCGGCACCAGGTGGTCCACGATCACCGCGTGCGCCCGCCGTTTGGCCTGGGCACCCTCGCCGGGATCGTTGACCAGGAACGGATAGACCAGCGGCAGCGAGCCGAGCACCGCGTCCGGCCCGCAGGAGGCGGAGAGCCCGACGGTCTTGCCGGGCAGCCACTCCAGCGAACCGTGCTTGCCCAGGTGTACCACCGCGTCCGCGCCGAACTCCTCGTCCAGCCACCGGTACGCCGCCAGGTAGTGGTGGGTCGGCGGCAGGTCGGGGTCGTGGTAGATGGCCACCGGGTTCTCGCCGAACCCGCGCGGCGGCTGGATCATGACGATCACGTTGCCGGCCCGCAGGCAGGCCAGCACGATCTCGCCCTCCGGGTCGCCCGAGGTGTCGACGTAGAGCTGTCCGGGCGGCGGACCCCAGTGCGCGATCATCGCCGCCCGCAGCTCCGCCGGAAGCGCCTCGAACCAGCGCCGGTAACGGGACAGCGGGACCCGCACCGGGTTGGCGGCGAGCTGCTCTTCGGTGAGAAACTCCTGGTCCTGGCCGCCAGCCGCGATCAGCGCGTGGATCAGCCGGTCACCGTCCGGCAACTCAGTGTCGGCGAGCAGCTTCGGGCCGGCTGCCAGCTCCGGGTCGGCGGGCAGCTTCGGGTCGGCGAGCAGCTTCGGGCCGGCTGCCAGCTCCGGGTCGGCGGGCAGCTTCGGGTCGGCGGTCAGGTCCGCGTCGGCCGGCGGTTTCGCGTCAGTCGGCGGTTTCGCGTCAGTCGGGGGTTTCGCGGCGGCCGTCGGTACCAGGCCCGGCAGCGCGTCCGGGCCGTCGACCGGCCCGACGTCGTAGCCGAGGTCGCGCAGGGCCCGGAGCAGGCGTACCGCGCTGGCCGGGGTGTCCAGCCCGACCGCGTTGCCGACCCGGGCGTGCTTGGTCGGATAGGCCGACAGCACCAGCGCGATCCGGCGCCGCTCGGCCGGGGTGTGCCGGAGCCGGGCCAGCCGGACGGCGACACCCGCCACCCGGGCGGCCCGTTCCGGATCCGCCACGTAACGCGGCAACCCGTCGACGTCGGTCTCCTTGAACGAGAACGGCACCGTGATCAGCCGCCCGTCGAACTCCGGCACCGCGACCTGGGTCGCCGCGTCCAGCGGGGAGAGGCCGTCGTCACTGTCCGACCAGGTCTGCCGGGTGGAGGTGAGACAGAGCGCCTGGAGGATCGGCACGTCCAGTGCGGCCAGCGCACCGACGTCCCAGGACTCCTCGGTGCCGCCCGCGCTGGCGTCCGCCGGTCGGGTGCCACCGGCCGCCAGCACCGTGACCAGCAACGCGTCGGCCGCACCGAGCGTCGCCAACAGCTCCGGTTCCGGGGTACGCAGACTCGCGCAGAAGACCGGCAGGGCCTGTCCACCGGCCTCCTCGACCGCCTCGGCCAGCGCGTCGACGAACCCGGTGTTCCCGCTGAGCTGGTGCGCCCGGTAGTAGAGGATGCCGACCACCGGCCCGGTCGTCGAGCGGGGCGCCCGGGGCAGCACGCCCCAGTTCGGCTGGGCGACCGGTGGGGCGAAGCCGTGCCCGGTCAGCAGCACCGTGTCGGAGAGGAAGGCGTGCAGCTCGCGCAGGTTCTCCGGCCCACCCTGGGCCAGGTACGCGTGCGCCTGGGCGGCGGTACCGGCCGGCACCGTGGACCGGGCCATCAGGTCGGCGTCCGGGGTCTGCTCGCCGCCGAGCGCCACCACCGGCCGGGTCCCGGAGCAGAGCGCCGTCAGCCCCTCCTCCCACATCCGGAAGCCGCCGAGGATCCGTACCACCACCAGGTCGACGCCGTCGAGCAGGTCGGGCAGTTCGGCCAGATCGATCCGGGCCGGGTTGGCCAGCCGGTACGCCGCTCCGCCGGCCCGGGCCGAGAGCAGATCGGTGTCCGATGTGGACAGCAGCAGGATGGTGGTGGCAGCGTCCGCCGCAGGCATGGGTGGCTCCTCCCCGGGTCCGCGCCCGTGGTCGTGGTCGAGTCCGACGGTGGTCCGGAGTGTCTGGCTCCCGACCCGCACGCAGGTCGGTGACAGTGGCGGGACCGCCCCGGACTCGCACCGGGTTCCTCCGGGTCCACCGCGTGATGCTTTTCTCGCCGCAGGGAGCGCCGAGGACCACGACTCTACGATGAGCCGGTGTCCGCCCTCGTCACCCCGTCCCCCCGGCCGCCGGAGGACCGCTGTCCCGGCGCGCTCCGGGCCCACCAGGCCGCCGACGGGCTGCTGGTGCGGGTACGGCTGCCGGGTGGCCAACTGCGCCCCGTCCAACTGCGCGTCCTCGCCGACCTCGCCCGTACCGACGGGGACGGCGCGCTGGAGTTGACCTCCCGGGCCAACCTCCAACTGCGCGGCCTCGCCGACGACACCGCCGTGCGCCGGGTCGCCGACCGGGTCGCCGCCGCCGGACTGCTGCCCACCGCCACCCACGAGCGGGTACGCAACCTGCTGGCCTCCCCGCTGAGCGGACGGGACCGGGCCGGGCGGCTCGACGTACGCCCGATGGTGCGGGACCTCGACGCGGCGCTGCGTGGCGCCCCCGACCTGGCGTCGCTCAGCGGCCGGTTCCTGTTCGCCCTCGACGACGGCCGGTACGACGTCGCCGCCCTCGGTGCCGACCTGTGCTGGACCGGCGGCTCCGGGATCCTCTTGCTCGCCGGCACCGACACCGGCCTGCGGGCCGGCCCGGACGACGCGGTCGAGCTGCTGATCGCGGCGGCCCGCGCCTTCCTCCGGGTACGCGCCGACCGGCGCGACCTGTGGCGGCTGGCGGACCTGCCGGACGGCCCGGCCCGGGTGACCGCCGCACTCGACCGCCCCACCGAAGCGGCCCCGCGACCGACAGCCCCGGCCACCGTCGGATCGCCGAGTGGGATGTCGACCGTCTCGCTGTCGACAGGGTCGACCACCGTCGGGCCGTCGAGTGGGATGTCCGGCGTCGGGCTGCCGCCAGGGATCTCCGATGTCCGTTCGCCGCATGGGACGTCCGACGACGGGTCGCCGGACCGGTCGGGGCCGGCACCGGTGGTGGGCGGTTACCCCGGCGGGGTCGTGGTGGCCGCCGCCCGGCTCGGCCGGCTGACCGCCGAGCAGGCCCACCTGCTGGCCGAGATGGCCAGCACGGACGAGATCATCATCACCCCGTGGCGCAGCCTGGTGCTCGACACCGGCGGACCCGATATCGTCGGCCGGCTGGCCACGGCCGGACTGCTGGTCGACCCGGCATCGCCGTGGCTCGGCGTGACCGCCTGCACCGGCCGGCCCGGCTGCGCCAGCGCTCTCGCCGACGTACGACGGGACGTCACCGACGCGCTGTCCGAAGTCGGTGTCGGCGTCGGTGTGGGTGTCGGTGCCGGCCCGGCGACCGGTGCCGTGCTTCCGGTGCACGTCGTCGGCTGCGAGCGACGGTGCGGCCGGCCAGTCGGGCCGGCGGTACTGGCGGTCGCCACCGGCGCCGGATACCGGATCGAGGCGCCTGGACACAGCGGGTCGGGTACCCCGTCGGCCGCCCTGGCCGCACGGGCAGAAAGGCAGACGTGAGCTACGAGTACATCCGCGACGGGGCGGAGATTTACCGCCGGTCGTTCGCGACCATCCGGGCCGAGGCCGACCTGTCCGGACTGCCGCCCGAGATCGCGCCGGTGGTGGTCCGGATGATCCACGCCTGCGGCAGTGTCGACCTGGTCGACGACGTCGAGGTGGCGCCCGACCTGGTATGCGCCGGTCGGGCCGCGCTGCGCGCCGGGGCGCCGATTCTCTGCGACGCGGCGATGGTCGCCGCCGGCATCACCAGGGCTCGGCTGCCCCGGGACAACGAGGTGCTCTGCACCCTGCGCGACCCGGCGGTGCCCGACCTCGCCCGGCGGCTCGGCACCACCCGCAGCGCGGCGGCGCTCGAACTGTGGCGGGACCGGCTCGGCGGTGCGGTGGTGGCGATCGGCAACGCGCCGACCGCACTGTTCCGGCTGCTGGAGATGCTCGACGAGGGCGCCCCTCGGCCGGCGGCGATCGTCGGCGTGCCGGTCGGCTTCATCGGTGCGGCCGAGTCGAAGCAGGCGCTGGCCGTGCACCACGCCGGCATTCCCTACCTGGTGGTGCACGGCCGGCGCGGCGGCAGCGCCATCACCGCCGCCGCGCTCAACGCGATCGCGAGCGAGGTCGAATGAGCGCGAACGTGGCCGCTCTGACGAGTGCGGACGATGCCGCTCTGACGAGTGCGGACGATGCCGCTCGGACGAGCGCGGACGATGCCGCTCGGACGAGTGCGGACGATGCCGCCCGGGTGAGCGCGGACGACGCCGCTCGGACGAGTGCGGACGACGCCGCCCGGGTGAGCGCGGACGTTGCCGGTCGGATGAGCGCGGACGATGCGGACGGTGCGGCTCGGAGGAGCGCGAACCTGCCCGACAGTGGATCGGTCCCGACCGGCGGAAAGCGGCCGGGCACCTTGCGCGGCGTCGGCGTCGGCCCCGGCGACCCCGAGCTGGTGACGGTCAAGGCGGCCCGGCTGATCGGCGCCGCCGACGTGGTCGCGTACTACTCGGCCCGGCACGGACGCAGCATCGCCCGGAGCATCGCCGAGCCGTACTTCCGGGATGGCCAGCGGTACGAGCCGCTGGTGTATCCCGTCACCACCGAGACGACCGACCATCCGGGCGGCTACGAGGCGGCGATCACCGAGTTCTACGACGCCAGCGCCGAGCGGCTGGCCGGGCACCTGTCCGCCGGCCGGGACGTGGTGGTGATCTGCGCCGGCGACCCGATGTTCTACGGCTCCTACATGTACCTGCACGAGCGGCTGGCGCACCGGTTCCCCGCCGAGGTGGTACCCGGGGTCACCTCGATCAGCGCCGCCACCGCCGTACTCGGTCGGCCGCTGGTCGAGCGGGACGAGGTGCTGACCGTGCTGCCCGGAACGCTGTCGCCGGACGAGCTGACCCGGCGGCTGGCCGACACCGACGCCGCCGCCGTACTCAAGTTGGGGCGGACGTTTCCGCAGGTACGGGCGGCGTTCGCCGATGCCGGACGGCTGGACGACGCCTGGTACGTCGAACGGGCCACCACCCGGACCGGCCGGGAACTGCCGCTGGCCGAGGTCGACCCGGACGGGGTGCCGTACTTCTCGCTGGCGGTGTTGACCAGCCCCACCGGCGCAGCCGTGGCGGCCGGCGTCGACGCGGCACCCGGCACCGACACCCCGACGGATAAGTCCGATCGCGCCGAGGCGGCAGTGGCGGTCGAGGCGGCCGTGCCGACCGAGGCGCCGACCGGCGGGGTGACCGTGGTCGGCCTCGGTCCTGCCGGCACGCGCTGGCTCACTCCGGAAACGAGCCAGGCGCTGCGCGAGGCGGAACACCTCGTCGGCTACGGCCCGTACGTCGACCGGGTGCCGCACCGGCCGGGACAGCACCGGCACACCTCCGGCAACCAGGTCGAGATCGACCGGGCCCGGCACGCCCTGGAACTCGCGCTCGGCGGCGCCCGGGTGGCCGTGGTCTCCTCCGGTGACCCGGGAGTCTTCGCGATGGCCACGGCGGTGCTCGAAGCGGCCACTTCCGACCAGCGCTTCGACGCGGTCCCGGTACGGGTACTGCCCGGCCTGACCGCCGCCCAGGCAGCGGCGAGCCGGATCGGTGCCCCGCTCGGCCACGACTTCGCGGTGCTCTCGCTCTCGGACCGGTTGAAGCCGTGGGCGGTGATCGAGCAGCGGCTGGCCGGCGCCGCCGCCGCCGACCTGGTGCTGGCGCTCTACAACCCGGCCTCGGCCAGCCGGCGCTGGCAGGTCGAGGCGGCCCGGAAGGTGCTGCTCCGGCACCGGGCGGCCGGGACGCCGGTGGTGATCGCCAGGGACGTCGGCCGGCCGGGGGAGCGGATCACCGTGGTACCGCTGGCCGACCTCGATCCCTCCGATGTGGACATGCGCTGCCTGCTGATCGTCGGTTCGTCCACCACCCGGGCGGACCGGCGGGCGGACGGCTCGACGGTGGTCTGGACGCCCCGCACCTATCCCGGCTGACCCGGAGGACGTCCGGCTACCGGGCGGAGCGGCGCGGTCGTCTGTCCGTCCGTCCGTTCGTTCGTCAGGATGACCGTGACGGCGGATGTCCGGACGAACGTGACGGCGGACGTCCGGACGAACGTGACGGCGGACGGGACGGTCACGTCGACGGCGTCAGCGTCGCGGCGGCGCAGTCTCCAGCCAGGCCAGCGCCGCCGCCACCTCGGTGACCGTCGCCGGCAGGGCGACCGGCGCGGGCCGGTCCACCAGCACCACGGGCAGCCCCAGGTCGCGGGCGGCGTCCAGCTTCGCCATCGTGTACGTGCCACCGCTGTCCTTGCTGACCAGCACGTCGATCCGGTGCGCCGTCAGCAGTTCCCGTTCCGCCGTCACCCGGTACGGTCCACGGTCGCGCAGTACCGTCACGTTCTCCGGCAACGGGATCGTCGGCTCGTCGACCACCCGGACCAGCAGGTGTGCCCCGGTCAGGTGCAGGAAGGCGGCCAGCCCCTGCCGGCCGGTGGTGACGAAGGCCCGCCGCCCCAACCGGGGTACCAGCTCGGCGGCGGCGTCGAGATCGGGTACCCGGTGCCACCGGTCGCCGGGACCTTCCGTCCAGCCGGGACGCTCCAACCGCAGGTACGGCACCCCGGTCTCGCCGGCCGCCCGTACCGCCGACGACCTCATCCGGGCCGCGTACGGGTGTGTGGCGTCGACGAGTACGTCGATCCGGTGGGTGTCCAGCCAGCGGGCCAGTCCGGCCGGACCGCCGAACCCGCCGATCCGCACCTCACCGACCGGCAGCCGAGGATCGGCGACCCGGCCGGCCAGCGAGGAGACCACGATCGTGTCGGGGCGGTCGACCAGCGCGGCGGCCAGTTCCCGCGCCTCGGCGGTACCGCCGAGCAGCAGCACCCGGGTCGTCACGGCGCGACGGTATCGGCCGGCCCCGGTCGACACAATCGGCCGGCCTCCGGCCGGTGACCTCCGACACCCCGCCCGGTACCGCCAAGTCCGGGCACCGCCGTCCGCCCGCCGTCCCGGTTGACCGGCGGGTACGGCCCGGTTACGGTCGACTGGCCATCTGCGGCGGTGCGAGGGAAGCCGGTGAGAATCCGGCGCGGTCGCGCCACTGTGAGCGGTCCCGACCCCGGTCGGGTGCCGCGAGCCAGGACGCTCGGTCGTCGCAGCCTGTCGAAGGGGACGCGTCATCCCCAAGGAGGTCCTACGCGCATGTCCAACCCCACCTCGGCCCGTCCGCTGCGCCAGCCGGCGGTCTCCGCCCGGCTACTGTGGACGGCCCTCGCCGTCGTCGCCGTGCTCGCCCTGCTGACCTACCTGGTCGCGTTCGACCAGGGGGCGGTCTCCCGCAACGGGATGTTCCTGCACGAGCTGATGCACGACGGCCGGCACCTGCTCGGCGTCCCCTGCCACTGAGCATCCCCGTTCCCGTGCCGACGTTTCCGTCAGTACTGCTGCGTGGCCTGCTCGCGGGCCTGGTCGCCGGCCTGGTCGCCGGGACCTTCGCCTACTTCGTCGGCGAGCCGCGGATCGACGCCGCGATCGCCATCGAGGAACGGGCGAGCCACTCCGCGCCGGAGGCCGACGCCGGCCACCACGAGGAGGAACTGGTCGGTCGGGACGGGCAGCGCGCCGGCCTGTTCCTGGCCACCGGGCTGTTCGGCGCCGCGATGGGCGGCCTGCTCGCCACCGGGTACGTCCTGCTGCGCCGCCGCCTCCGGACCGTGGACGACGGCCGGGCCGCCCTGCTGCTCGCGGGTGCGGCGCTGCTCGGCGCGGTGGTCGTACCGTTCGGGAAGTACCCGGCGAACCCACCGGCGGTCGGCAACCCGGACACGATCGACCAGCGGACCGGCAGCTATCTGCTGCTGGTGGTCCTCGGTCTGGTGGCCGTCTGGGCCGCCGCGCTCGGCCACCGATCGGTCCGCCCGGACGCGCCGTACGGGCTCCGGGCGGCAGCCTCGGTCGGTGGGTTCCTGCTGGTGACGGCGGTGGCGTACACGGTGTTGCCGTCGTTCGCGGAGGTGCCGGCGGACTTCCCGGCGACCCTGCTGTGGGAGTTCCGGCTCGCCTCCCTCGGTACCCAGGTGGTGCTCTGGACCGGGATCGGCCTGCTCTTCGCCGTCCTGCTCGGCATGTCCGGCGGCAACCGGCGCCCGACCGTGCAAGGTGGACCGGGGCGGTCCGCCGGGACACCGGACGGTGCCGACGCGCCGGCCGGACGGTGAGCCCGACCAGCCTCTACCTGGTCGCGCACGCGCACACCGCCGCCCTGCGGCGCGCGGTGTTCGGCGGTGGCGACGACGATCTCGACCCGGGCGGCCTACGGGCGGCCCGGGCGCTCGTACCGGCGGATCCGGGCCGGCGGGGACCGTTCGGCCGGGTCGACACCTGCCTGAGCAGCCCGGCTGCGGCGGGCCGACAGACCGCGTACGCGTTGGGCCTGCGACCGGTCGACGAGCCCGCGCTGGCCGACTGCGACTACGGCCGGTGGACCGGACTTTCCGTCGCCGAGGTCGGCGCCCGGGAACCTGACGCGCTGCGGGACTGGCTCGGTACGCCGGACGCCGCCCCGCACGGCGGCGAGTCCGTCGGGATGCTGCTCGACCGGGTCGACCGCTGGCTGACCGGGCAGCGCGACCGGGGCGGGCGGATCGTCGCCGTCACCCATCCGGTGGTGGTCCGGGCGGCGCTGGTCGGGGCGCTGCGGCTGCCGGCCGACACCTTCTGGCGGCTGGACGTGGCACCGCTGGCAGTGGTTCGCCTGCTCGGACGCGGCCCGGACTGGCAACTCCGGCTGCCCGCCCCGACACCGTCCGCCCCGACGCTATAGTTGACGCGTCAATGAAAAAGAGGCTGGGCCGGAGAATCATGACCGAATCGGACAGGATGCCCGGATCGTTGCCGTTGACGGTGCCCGGATCGCTGCCTCGGATCGCCGTGCTCGGCGCCGGGCACGTCGGCCCGGCGATCGCCCGGGTCGCGCTCGCCGCCGGCTACCCCGTGACGCTCGCCGCCTCCGGCGACCCGGAGAAGATCGCCCTGATCACCCAGATCCTGGTGCCGGGGGCCGAGCCGCGCTGGGCCGTCGACGCCGTCCGGGACGCCGACCTCGTGGTGCTGGCCATCCCGCTGCACCGCTTCCCGTACTTCGACGCCGGGCTGGTCGCCGGGAAGCTGGTCGTCGACACGATGAACTACTGGCCGCCGACCGACGGCGTACAGGAGATGTTCGAGGATCCCCGGTACGGCAGCAGCGAGATCGTCGCCCGGCGGCTCGCCGGGTCGGTGGTGGTGAAGACCTTCAACCACACCGGCTACCACGAGCTGGAGGAGCAGCGCCGGCCGACCGGTGACCCGCAGCGGCGGGCGCTCGGCGTCGCCGGCGACGACAAGGGCGCGACGGATCTGGTCGCCGAACTCGTCGAACGCGTCGGCTACGACGCCGTACGCGTGGACAGCCTGGCCGCCGGGCGCCTGTTCGAACCCGGGGGGCCCGTCTTCGGTGCCTCGCTGCGCCGACCCGACTTCGAGTCGGCCGTGGGCGCCGTACCGCTGCCCGACCCGATGCGTACCGACGACGGCCGGGACGACTCCGACTGACCGACCAACCGTCGCCAACCGCCGCGCCGTAGGCACCGGCGGCCCTACGGGGAACGGTGGCACTGCGGGCATCGGTGGCCCTGTGGGGGAACGGTGGCGCTGTGGGGGAACGGTGGCGCTGTGGGGAACGGTGGCACTGCGGGCGTCGGCGGTGCGGCGAGGGACGGCGGATCACCGGGTGCGGCACTCGCCACCCGCGACGTCGACCCGCCGGGTGCCGTCGATCATCTGACGGCTGCGGCGAGCAGGTCGGCCACGGCGGCGCGTACGGGGTCGGGGTCGGCCCAGCTCCAGTTCGGGTGGGCCCGGTTGGTGAGCAGCGCGAGGACGAGCCTGCGACCGGGGTGAACCAGGAGCGAAGGGCCGGCGAAGCCGGTGTGGCCGAAGGTGCGGGGCGAGGAGAGCCTGCCCATGAACCAGGGTTGGTCGAGGACGACGCCGAGGCCGTGCGCGGAGGTGCGCTGCGGCCGGTCGGGGTCGACGGCGGGTTTGCCGGCGTTGTGGTTGGTGAGCATCCGGGTCACGGTGTCGGCGGAGAGGATGCGCTTGCCCCGGTAGGTGCCGCCGTCGAGCAGCAGTTGGCCGATCGCGGCGAGGTCGGTGGCGGAGGCGAAGATGCCCGCGTGCCCGGCGATGCCGCCGAGATGGTTGGCGACGTCGTCGTGCACCGTGCCCCGGAGCAGCCCACGGGACGATCGGGCGTCGGTGGCGACGAGGCGGTCGGCCCGGGCCCCGGCGGAGAGCCAGGTGTTGGGGTTGAAGCCGGTGTCGCGTAGGCCGAGCGGACCGGTGAGGTTGATCTTGAGAGCCTGGTCGAGGCGTTGACCGGTGACCTTCTCCACGATCTTGCCGGCGACCATCAGGCCGACGCTGGAGTAGCGGAACGTGTCGCCGGGAGTGGCTCCCGCGAGCAGTGGGGTGGCCAGGACGGCGTTCCAGCGGGCGGTGTTGTCCGGCAGGCCGGTGACCTTGGCGCCGACCGGCAGACCACTGGTGTGGGTGAGCAGCATCTCGACGGTGACCCGGTCCTTGCCCGTGCCGGTGAACCCGGGCAGGTAGTCCCGGACCGGGGCGGCGAGGTCGACGCGGCCCTTCTCGACCTGCTGAAGCAGCAGGATGGTGGTGTAGACCTTGGTGACCGAGGCGAGGTCGAAGATCGAGTCGGGGCGCATCCGGACCCGCTGGGCGGCCGGCAGCAGCTTCGGTCCGGCGCCGTAGCGCAGCGCCTCGCCGACCGCGGTGTGCGCGGTCGTCACGCCTCTGACCAGGACCAGGGCGACCGCGCCGGGAAAGCCGCTGTGCTGGAACGTCGACGCGGTGGCCGGGAGGTGCCGGTCGAGCAGGGCGGTCACGTCGGCCGCGTACCGGAACCGGCTGCCCGGCACCGGATCGGGTACGGCCGCCGGACCGGCCGCGCCGGTGGCGGGCGCCGCGCCGGTAGGGCCCGTGCCGGGCGTACCGGCGGTGTTCCCGGCCGGGCTTCCGCCGGTGGTCACGCTCGCCGTCCCGCCGGGGCCGCCGGCCGCCTTGGAATGCCCGGGGTCGGGTCTGTCGCAGGCGGTGAGACCGGCGGTGGCGGCGGCGAGGCCGGCACTGACCAGGGTACGACGGGTGATGCCCATGGCGGTGATCCTGGCAGCCGCGTTCCGTTTACACCACCCGGCAGTCTCGCCCGGACGGCGCACCCCGGGTGCGGTCAGGCGTCCCGGTCGGTGTCGCGCCGCTCCGCCTCGTTCCACGGCACCGGGGTGGCAGCCACGGGTGGCAGCGAGAAGCGTGGATCGGTGGACTGGACCAGGCAGACGAGGTGTTCACCGGAGAGCAGGGCGTCCCGGGACCGCAGGGCGAAGATGTCGAGCAGGCCGTGCGCCAGCTCGGGAAACTCCCGGGCGAACGTGTCGTAGCCGGTGAGTACGAGGACGAGCCCGGTGGCATCGGAAGGGAATCCGTACGCCCGCTCGGCGACGTCGCCCAGACAGTCGTTGAACGCGTCGAGGTTCTCGCCGTAGTAGTCCGGAAAGTGCAGGAGGCGGGCGAGTTCCCGGTGCATGTCCTTCGGGGTCCGCCACTGCGTGGCCGATGCCCGTAGCACGTGGTAGCCGGCTTCCCGGAGCGTCGCGAGTGTCCGGTCGAGGACGTCGACGCGATGGAACAGGGTCACCGGAGAACTGCCCAGCAGGTGCTCACCCATGGCGCGGCGCGCATCCCGGTCACCGACCGTCATAGGTGATGATCTTAACGCAGGTGCTGGCCGCCGACCGGCCCACATCCCCGATCCCGCTCACCGATCACGGCGGAGGCGGCCGGTACGGCGACCAGCACGTCGGTTCAGCCGGCGTACCGTCCGGGGCCGGGTGGCAGCGCGATGGTCACCGCGTCGAGCCGGGCCCGGTCGCCGACCACCTCGATGATGGCGATCCGTCCCGCCTCGACGGTGAGCCGCAGCACGGCCATCAGCCGGCCACCCGGCGCGATGACGATCCCGGGACCGCCGTCGGCCCAGGCGACGCTGCCCATCCGGGCCCGGGCGGCGAAGTGCCGGGTCTCCTCGGCCACCGTCCGCGCCCCGCGCAGTTCCGTCGGCATGCCGGGCGGCAGCAGCACCGGGTCGGCCCGGCGGACGACGTCGGGCGCCAGCAGGTCGAGCAGGGTCTCCAGGTCACCGCCCCGGGACGCGGCAAGGAAGGCCGCCACCAGTGGAAGGTGCCGGGCGGCTGGCCGCCGGTCGGCCGGAGCGGCGCCGTGCACCTGGTTCCTTGCCCGGCTGGCCAGTTTCTTCGCCGCCACCGCCGAACGATCCAGCACCCGGCCCACCTCGTCGAACGGGACCGAGAAGAGGTCGTGCAGCACGAAGGCGACCCGCTGTGCCGGGGAGAGCCGGTCCAGCACCACCAGCAGCGCCAGCCCGACCGACTCGGCGAGGAGTACCTCCTCCTCCGCCGTCCGCACCGGCGTGCCCCCGGGACCCGCCTCGGGCGCCGGGAACTCCGGCTCGGGAAGGGCGACCTCGGCGCGGCGTCGCCGGGTCCGTAGCAGGTCCAGGCACTCCCGGGCCGTCACGGTGGTGAGCCAGCCGGTCAGGTTCCGCACCTCGCGCAGGTCGGCCCGACTGGCCTTCAGCCACGCCTGCTGGACGGCGTCCTCCGCGTCGGGCAGCGAACCGACCATGCGGTAGGCGACCGCCCTCAGATGCGGCCGGTCGCGGGCGAAACGGTCGGCGAGGAGTTCGTCGGCACTCATGGGTCACCTTCTGGAGGTATCGGACGTCATGGGGGTGACCAGCCCGAGACGACCGTACTCGCGAACCGAGGAGACCGACGCTGTGAGAGTACCGACGCTGTGCCGTCCCACCCACCCGAGCCTGCCGCCCCGGAACAGCCTGCCGCCCGGAGGTCTGCCGTGCTGACCGCGTACGTCGTGGTGGTCGTCGTGACCGCCGTCGCCTGCCTCTGGAGCGCCGCCGTCGACCTGGCCCGGACCCGGTCGGTGCTGGCCAACTCCGCCGAGGTGGGCGTGCCGCCGTCCTGGCTGCCGCCGCTCGCCGCGCTCAAGGCCGCCGGAGCGGCCGGCCTGCTGCTCGGTCTGCTCGGCGTGCCCCTGGTCGGGCTCGCCGCCGCGATCGGGCTGGTGCTGTTCTTCGTCGGCGCGGTCACCGTGCACCTGCGCGCCCGAGTCTTCCACAACGTCGGCTATGCCGGCGGTTTCCTGGCACTCGCTCTCGCCTGCCTGGTGCTGGACGCCGCCGCGACCGGCTGACGGCCGCCGCCACACCGGTCGGCCGCCCGGGGCGGGGTGCCCCGGGGCGGCACGGGACGCCGCGCAGGTAGTTCGGGCGGCACGGGACGCCGCGCAGATGGTCCGGGGCGACGTGCCTTGACAAGGCCATCGGGAATCCACAATCCTCAGTGGATTGTATCGTTTCAGCCCGGTCGGTTCGTCCCACCCGAGGATCGGGTCGCACCCACATTGGAGACCCATGAGATCTCGAACCAGGGGAGGCCGGACGCTCACCGTGCTGCCCCGGGCCGTCGTCGCGGGCGTCGCGGTGACCACGTTGCTGGTCGCCAGCCCGACGGCGGTCACCGCCCAGCCCGGCGGCGCAGGGAAGCCCGGACCAGGCCTCGAACAGCTCGACCGTGGCCTGGTCGCGGTCGCCACCGCCGACGGAGTGTTCCTGAGCTGGCGACTGCTCGGCACCGAGGCGACCGGACGGAGCGGCGCCGGCCTGACCGGCACCGACTTCTCCGTCTACCGGGACGGGCGGCGCATCGCCACCGTCACCGACAGCACCAACTACCTCGACCGGGCCGGCACGGGCACCGCCAGCTACCAGGTCGCGGCCGTGGTCCGGGGCCGGACCGCCGCCCGCAGCGCGCCCGCCGCCCCGTGGGCCGCCGGCCACCGCGACCTGCCGCTGCGCAGGCCGGCCGACGGCGTGACCCCGACCGGTGAGGCGTACACCTACTCGGCCTCGGACCTCAGCGTCGGGGACGTCGACGGCGACGGGCAGTACGAGTACGTCGTCAAGTGGGATCCGTCGAACTCCAAGGACGTCTCCCAGGTCGGCTACACCGGCGAGGTGTTCCTCGACACCTACGAACTCGACGGCACCCTGCTGCACCGGATCTCGCTGGGCGTCAACATCCGGGCCGGGGCGCACTACACGCAGTTCCTGGTCTACGACTTCGACGGCGACGGCCGGGCCGAGACGATGCTCAAGACCGCCCCCGGCACCAAGGTCACCCGGTACGACCGGCGCGGCGGGATCGTCTCGGAACGCTTCGTCACGATGCCCCGCGAGGACGTACGGGCCGGCTACGCGCACACCGACGACTACCGGCTGACCCCGGAGAAGTACCGGCAGAAGCTGGTCGACCTGTTCCTCGGCTGGCACCGCCACCCGGAGGTGCTGGCCGGACGCTGGCCGGCGACCCTGGAGCAGGCGTTCGGGATCACGCCGACCTACTCCTACCCGCTGTCCCGGGCCGACGCCGAGACGCTGGTCGACCACTTCGTCGACGTCTACGCCCCGGCCCGGAGCACCCGCAACGCGCTGCGGGCGTTCCAGGGCTTCGTCGTGGACGGACCGGAATACCTGACCGTCTTCGACGGCGCCACCGGCCGTGAGTTGCAGACCATCCACTACAAGCCCGGCCGGCACGACGACGGGCTGATGTGGGGCGACTACGCGATGAGCCGGATCGAGCCGGCCAACCGGGTCGACCGGTTCCTCTCCGGGGTGGCCTACCTGGACGGCCGGCACCCGTCGGCGATCTTCGCCCGGGGCTACTACACCCGGGCCACCCTGGTCGCGTACCGGTGGGACGGCCGGCGACTGCGCGAGGACTGGTACGTCGACAGCGGCTGGGTGCCGATGAGCAACCCGTTCAACGACGGACCGCACGGCCGGGAGGGTACCGACCCGGAGTACGGCACCCTGACCACGCAGGGCGCGCACTCGCTCAGCGTCGCCGACGTGGACGCCGACGGCAAGCAGGAGATCGTCTACGGCGGCGCCACCATCGACGACGACGGCAGCCTGCTCTACAGCTCCTACGGGATCCTGCCGCCGGGCAGCGCCAACCCGGGTGCCCGGGCGAAGGTCGGGCACGGCGACGCCATGCACGTCACCGACATCGACCCGGCCCGTCCCGGGTTGGAGATCTTCATGGTGCACGAGGGCGCGAGCGGTGCGCCCTACGGCTACGCGCTGCGGGACGCCGCGACCGGTGAGGTGATCTACGGTGGCTACACCGGCGTGGACACCGGGCGCGGCATGGTCGGCGACGTCGTACCCGCCGAGCCGGGGTTGGAGACCTGGGCGACGGTGGTCGGCGGCCAGCCGGACGGCCCCGGGCTGCGTACCGCCGACGGGGACCTGCTCGGCACCGTGATCCCGGGTACCAACCAGAGCATCAGGTGGGCGGCCGACATGACCACCCAGATTGTCAACGGTGCCGGGGAGGTGACCCCGAGCATCGACGACTGGCAGCGGGGTCGGCTGCTCACCGCCGACGGCACCCGGACCAACAACGGCACCAAGGGCAACCCGGGGCTGGTCGCCGACGTGCTCGGCGACTGGCGGGAGGAACTGCTGACCCGCACCGTGGACAGCTCGGCGATCCGGATCCACCTGAGCACCGAGCTGACCGACCGCAAGCTCTACACCCTGATGCACGATCCGCAGTACCGGGTCGAGGTGGCCCGACAGCAGACCACCTACAACCAGCCGTCGTACCCGAGCTTCTATCTCGGCTCGGACATCGACTGGGCCCGGGTGCCGCTACCCGGCCGCTGACCGGCGCCGACGGGCCTGGTGCCGCCTCCACGGCGCCGGGCCCGTCGGCGTGCTCGCGGCCACCCCGACCGGCCGGCGGATCGGCGCGGCCGTCCCGGGAACCGGGCGGCGGGTACGCGGCTCGTCCCCGGTGGAGGTGGTCAACCATGCGTACCCGTCGGATTCTCGCCGCCGTCGCCGCGATCCTCGTCGGACTGGCCGGCGCCCCGCTGCTGACGTCGGCACCGGCCCGGGCCGGCAACTTCGCCGTGACGCTGCTGGACCCGCTGCCGGAGCGACTGGAGCCGGGCCGGGGCTACACGGTCGGACTCTGGGTGCTCCAGCACGGCTTCCATCCCTACGAGGGTGACCTCGGTCGGGTGGCCCTGCGGCTGGTCGGCGCCGACGGCGAGTCGGTGTCGTTCCCGGCGTCGGCGCTGCCGGAGCCGGCGCACTACGCGGCGGCGGTCGCGGTGCCTCGCTCCGGGGTGTGGACGGTGGTCGCCGTGCAGGGCCGGTTCGCCGACTACCGGATCGGCACCCTCACCGCGCCCGGGAAGCTGACCGTGCTCGGCGTGCCGTCGCCGCTACAGTCGGCCGAGACCGAGAAGCACTGGCCCGGCGCGATCCGCCCGCCGACGGTGCCGGTCGACCTGGACCGTGACCCGTACAGCGAGGTGGCCGCCCCGGCACCGGTCGAGGAGAGCGGTGCCGCCGCCGCGCCGGCCGGATCCCGGGCGGCGCCGGACCCGGCCGAGGCGACGTCGCGGCGGACCTTCCTGGTCGGTGGCACGCTGCTGGTCGTGGCCCTCGTCGGGCTCGGCCTCGTCGCGGGCCGCCGCCGACTCCGACCCCGCCGCCCCGAGCGCCCCACCACCGCCTGACATCCGCGCCGGCCCGGCCATCCGGTCGGCTCGCCGGAATCGGGTACGTCGACAGGGCGGCCCGCCGCTGCTCAGTCCGGGTCGGGCAGCAGCCCCTGCTCCCGTAGTTGCTGGCAGTGCAGCTCCGGCGGCGGCTCAGGGTCCCAGTCGGACGGTCGGGGCCCCTCCGGACCGTCCGGGCCGACCCGGACGAACCGCTCCACCCGGGTCACCCGGCAGCGGACGCCCCGGATCTCGAACTCGTCCGTCCGGGGAGCCTCGAACTGCTCCAGCGCCCGGGTGTACGCGGCCCGGATCTCGTCCAGCGAGGCGTCCTCGTTCGGCACGATGTCGCTGAACCGGAAGGCAGCCGAGTCACGCGCGGCCTGCGGGGTCGGGTACGTGGTGAACGACCGGGGCTGCCAGGCCCGGTCGACGTACTCGCCGACGGTGAAGCCGACCGGCAGCAGTACCACGTTCGGATGGGTGGCCAGCGCTCGGCGGGAGTCGGCCCGTACCTCGTCCGGGACGATTCCGGCCTGGTAGCACGCGGGGACCATCTCCAGACGGAGCAGGCCGTCGGAGAGGCCGGTGGTCGCGGTCGGGTCGATGACGAAGCCCTCCTCCGGCGACCGGGCGCTCCGCGTCCGGCCCGGCGGGTACGGGTCCGGGTCGGTGGGCCGGGGCGGTTCGGGCCCGTCCGGTCCCATTCGGACGAACGGCTGGGCGCGGATGATCCGGTAGCGGCGGCCGTCGACGGTGAGGTCGTCGACCACCTCCCAGTCCAGCAGCCGGATCGCCGCCTGGTACTCCCTCCGCACGGCCGCGTGCCCGGCGGTCTCCGGTGTCTCGCCCAACAGGCGCCGGAAGTGCGAGCCGAGGGCGTCCCGGCTGCCCTGCGGCTGGTCGCCGCCGAGACCGAGGATTCGCCACCGGCCCGAAGCCGCCTCCTCGGCGTGGCCGAAGACCGGCGCACCCCACATCAGCTTCGGGTAGGCGACCGAGCGGCGCCGTGCGTCGTCCTCGGATACCGCCGACACCGGATCGTTCCGCTGGGTGATCCGGATCAGCAGATGATCCGGCACCTGCTCACCGTGATGACTCATGCACGCAGTGTGCCCCGACCGTTTTCGCTTCGCAGCCCTCCGCGCTCGTACAGTTCCGCACGACGGTGGTACAGATCCGCGGTGCGCGGTGGGTGCTCGCAGATCACCTGGATCGGCCGAGGTGCCGGTGCCGGGACGGTTGCGGGAGCCGGCTCCAGCCCCGAATCTCCTCACGAGGACAAGTCAGGGATGCGGCCGGTCCGCGTCGGCGGCCGGCCGGAGCTGAACCATACGGCCGCCCCGGACAGGTTCCCCGCGATTGACGGCGCGCTCGGACCAATATTGTCCTAGGACGCTCTACAGGTGGTGCGGGCACCCACATCCCAGGTCGGGTTGTCCTCACCGGGAACCTCCCCTGGGGGCGAACACCGATACCCCGACATAGACCGGTTTCTTAGGCTGGGAGCTGCCTGGTCGAAAGAGGAGGAGACCGATATGTCCGGCTCAATTGCCCGAGGTGTCCGGCGCCTGACGGTGGCGGCGTTGGTGGCCGCGATGCTCGGCGTCGCCGCCGCACCGCCCGCGTACGCGACCCCGACCGTCGACAGTGCAGGGTGGCTGCGTACCGGCGTGGCGGACCTGCACGCCCTCGGCATCACCGGGGTGCAGGCACTGGCCCGCGACGGCGTACGCGAGAACTATGCCCGGGCGGGGACGGCCGACCTGGCGACCGGAGCACCGGTACCCAGGGACGGCTACTTCCGGATGGGCAGCAACACCAAGACCTTTGCGGCGGTCGTCGTACTGCAACTGGTCGGCGAGGGGCGGCTCCGGCTCGACGACACCGTCGAGCGCTGGCTGCCCGGCCTGGTGACCGGGAACGGCAACGACGGCCGGCGGATCACCGTCCGGCAGCTTCTCCAGCACACCAGCGGCCTCTACAACTACACCTGGGACCTGCCCGGCCTCTCCTCCGCCGAGGGGTACGCCCGGCACCGGTTCGACCACTACGACCCCGAGGAGCTGGTGGCCCTCGCCCTGGCCCATCCGCCGAACTTCGCTCCGGGCACCAGCTGGGACTACTCGAACACCAACTACATCCTCGCCGGGATGCTCATCGAACGGGTGACCGGCCGGACCTGGGCGGTGGAACTGCGCAACCGCGTGCTGCGCCCGCTGGGCCTGACCGAGACGTCCAGCCCGGGGGACCGGGCGCACCTGCCCGAGCCGCATGCCAAGGGCTACCAGCAGTGGGAGCCGGGTGGGCCGCTGGACGACACGACCCGGTTCAACACCACCATGGCGTACGCGGCCGGTGACCTCGTCAGCACGCCGTCCGACCTGGTCCGCTTCTGGCAGGCACTGCACCAGGGCCGGCTGCTGGCCCCGGCCCAGTTGGCCGAGATGCGGCGTACCGTGCTCGCCGAGACCTTCCAGGAATACCAACCGGGCGCCCGGTACGGCCTCGGGATCATGTGGGCGCCGAACGCCTGCGGCGGGTACTGGAGCCACGGCGGCGACGTGCCCGGGACGAGCACCGTCAACGGCGTCACCGACGACGGTCGGCGGGCGGTCGTACTCTCCCTGACCACCCAGCTCGCCGAGGAGGAGGCCGCGTTGGCGGTGCTGCGCCGGTCCGACGAGGTGGTCGAGGACGCGCTGTGCGGTAGCGGCGGGTAGCGCCGACGTCCGGCCACCCGCACCGCGACCGACGGGCTGCGGTACGGGTGGCCGGCACGACGACCGGCGCACCCGGACCCCGGGCGGACCGGGTGCGGATGAGTACCGGCCACCAGAACGCCTGAGTTCACAGGGGGATTGCGCCCGGTCGTCCCGGGTGGCCTGCTAGTCGGTATGGCTGACGCGTACCTCACGGCTGCCGGCGCGTACCTGCCCGGCCAGCCCCTGGACAACGACGAGATGGCCGCACGACTGGGCAGCGACGGCACCGCGGCGGCGTGGCGGCGCCGGGTGCTCGCGGCCAACGGTATTCGTACCCGGCACTACGCGCTCGACGAGCGCGGCGAGCCGACGATGCTCAACGAGGAACTCGCCGCAGAGGCGGTACGGCGGGCGCTCAAGCACCGTGACCTGCCGCTGGAGTCACTGCGGATGCTCGCCGCCGGGACCACCCAGGGCGACCTGCTGGTACCCGGCTTCGCCTCGATGGTGCACGGCCGGCTCGGCGGTACCGAGCTGGAACTCCTGGCCGCCGGGGGAGTCTGCGCGTCGAGCATGGCGGCCCTGACGGCAGCCGTCCGGGCGGTGCGCCTCGGCGAGCACGACAACGCCGTGGTGGTCGGCTCGGAACTGGTCAGCCGGTCGCTGCGGCAGTGCCGGTACGACGGCGGCCGGTCGGACTTCGACGCGGAGTTCCTGCGCTGGACGCTCTCCGACGGTGCCGGTGCGGTCGTGGTGGAACCGGCACCCCGCCCGGACGGGTTGAGTCTGCGGGTCGACTGGACGCACCTGGTCTCGCACGCGCACCAGTACCCGGTCTGCATGTCGGCGGGCGGGAGCGGCGGTCGGAGCTGGCTGGACCTGCCCGACGCCGCCGAGGCCGACCGGAAGGGGATGCTGCGTCTGCGCCAGGACGTACGCGCACTGCCCCGGCTGTTCCGGTTGGGGCTGCGCGAGTTCGTGGGACTGGTGCGCCAGGGCCGGTTCCGGCCGGGCGACGTCGACCACGTGCTGTGCCACTACAGCGCGGAGCACTTCCGGGGCGAGATATTCGACCTGCTGCGGGGTGCCGACCTGATGATCCCGGAGGAGCGCTGGTTCACGAACCTGCACACCAGGGGGAACACCGGTGCGGCGAGCATCTTCGTGATGCTGGAGGAAGCCTGGCACGGCGGCCGGTTCCGGCCCGGTGACCGGATCCTGCTGATCGTGCCGGAGTCCGGCCGGTTCTCGTTCGCGTTCGCCCACCTGACCTGTGTCGGGGCCGCCCCGGCCGGGCGGACCGCGCCGACCGTCACCCCGTCGCCGCTCGGCGAGCCGGACACCGGGGACACCGACACGGTGCGCTGGACCGTGATGGAACTGGCCCGGGTCTGGTCCGATTTCGAACGCCGGGTCCGGCAGACTCCGCTGGTCAGCCGGATCGACGCCGGCACCGCGACCGTCGACGACTACCGGGCGCTGCTGCTGCACCTGCGGCAGCAGGTGGTGGAGGGCGGTCGGTGGATCAGCCGGGCCGCGTCGAACTTCTCGGTGGAGCTGTTCGACCTGCGCAGTGCGGCGATCCGGCACGCCGCCGAGGAGCATCGCGACTTCCGCCTGCTGGAACAGGACTTCTGCGCGGTCGGCGGAGACCTGGCCGAGATCCGGAACGGTCGCAAGAACCTGGGCTCCGAGGCGCTGTCGGCGTACCTGTTCCACCAGGCGAGCCAGCCGGACCCGGTGGACCTGCTCGGCGCGATGTTCGTCATCGAGGGTCTCGGCTCGGCGCTCGCCGCCGACTGGGCGGACCGGCTGCGCGAGCAGTTGGACCTGGGCGAGGACCAGACCCGGTTCCTCCGGTACCACGGTTCGGCCGACGACGGGCACTTCGCCGAGTTGGCCCGGATGCTGCGCTCCGACGTCGTCGACCGGGCCCGGGCGGAGCGCATCGTGCGTACCGCCGAGGTCGTGGCGCGGCTCTACGCCTGGCAGTTGGCGGAGGTGACCGGATGAGGGGGCCGGGCATCTGGACGGCGCTGCTGGCCGATCCGACCGTACCGTTCGACCGGGCCACCCTGGAACTGGTCGTCGCGGACCAGCGCCGGCCGTCCCGGCGCTGGCTCTATCCGGTGGTACGCCCGCTGTCCCGGCTGGCCGTCACGCTGATCCGGATCGGGAAGCGACTCCTTCCGGTGCCGGTGTCCGCGCACTCCACGATGGACACCCTGTGCGTCTGGTTCCTCCGCCGGTTCGTCTCGGCGACCGCCGGGACGCTGCTGATCCGGCACTTCGTCGTGGAGACCAACCTGCTCAACTTCGTCGTCCGCAACTCCGCCCCGCCCGGCGTCGACGAGGTCACGCTGCGCCCGACGACCCTTGCCGGACTCGGCGACTCCGCCGTCATCGAACACGACCTGAACGTCTACGCCGTGCTCACCGGGCTCGGCCTCGGCGGCCGGTCGGCCCGACCGGAGGTGCTCGACTTCTCCATGCTCACCGTGCCGGCGATCGACGCGTCGCCCGGGGTGCCCCGGCTGGCGCGGCTCGACATCCAGACGGCACTGTGCCTGATGAACATCCCGTTCGCGCTCTGCCTGACCGACGACGAGTACCGGCGCGCGGTGCACTCGCTGCGGCTGGACGACTCGCTGCTGGTCGTCCTCGCCGAGCTGACCGGCGACCCGACGTTCCTGCGCTGGTGCTCCGGCATCCCGGTGGTACGGGTGGACAGCGGCGTCGACGTACCGCAGGCGGTCTACCAGCACGCGGTCGTCTGCGAGTACGCCCACGAGCGACTCAGGCAACTCGCCGGACGGCAGGAGCCGGTGACCCGCCCCGACCCGGTGCCCCAGGTGTTCACCTCGGTGTCGGCCAGCCGTTCCACGGACTCCACTGCGCCCGTCGGCCACGGGCCGGCAACGTCGCAGTCGAGCGGAACCGCGGATTGACCGTGTTCGTACTCTCCACCTCGGGAGGTACCTGTGGCCGACATCCACCGCACCGAAGCCGAGTCCTTCGATTCCGACCTCACCTCCGACCCCGCCCCGGCGCAGCCGGGTGACACCGACGGGGGCGGGCTGGGCCGGCGGGCACTGCTCGCCGGTGCGGTCGCGGCCGGCGCCACCGCGCTCGTGCCGCTGGACGCGCTCGCCGCGCGGTCCGCGCGGGCCACGGCCGACCGGCGCGCCCGGCACCCGCACAGCCGCGACTACGGTCCGCTGGTCCCGGTCCGGGACCAGACGACCGGGCTGCCGCTGCTGATGCTGCCCCGTGGCTTCGAATACCTCAGCTACGGCTGGACCGGTGACCGGATGGGCGACGGGATCGCCACCCCGGCCCTGCACGACGGCATGGCGGCGTTCCGGATGGACCGCCAGGGCCAGCACGACCACGACCACGACGACGACCGGCGCCGTGGCGACGACGACCGGGGCCGGGGCCGGAACCGGGTCAACCTGGTCCGCAACCACGAGGTCAGCGGCTTCGGGGGCAGGTTCGCCACCCCCGCCTACGACCCGGACGCCGGAGGTGGCACCTCCACCGTCGTCTTCGACCTGGACGACGCGGAGTTCGTCGAGAGCTACGCCAGCCTCTCCGGCACCGTACGCAACTGTGCCGGTGGACCGACGCCGTGGGGGACCTGGCTGACCTGCGAGGAGACCTCGGACGTCAACCCGACCAGCGGCAGGCTGCACGGCTACGTCTTCGAGGTGCCGCGCAGCGGCAGGGGCGATCCTCGACCACTGACCGCAATGGGCCGCTTCGAGCACGAGGCCGTCGCCGTGGATCCGGCGACCGGGTACGTCTACGAGACCGAGGACGCCGGTTCGGCCGGGTTCTTCCGGTTCCGGCCACACCGGCGCGGTGACCTGCACCGGGGTGGCGTGCTGGAGATGCTCAAGATCGGCGACGCGTCGTACGACACCAGCGGCGACGCGATGGGGACCGCGTACCGGAACACGTCCTGGGTACGGATCGACGACCCCGACCCGGAGCCCGGCGCGCCCGGCCCGACCGACCAGGGCGTCGCCAGAGGCGGCGCGACGTTCTCCCGGCTCGAAGGCGCCTGGTACGGCAACGGCCTGGTCTACATCGTCTCGACCAGCGGTGGCCCGGCCGGACTCGGTCAGGTCTTCGAGTTCGACCCGCGCAACGGTCGGCTGCGGGTGCTGTTCGCGTCGCCCGGCCAGGACGTGCTCAGCAATCCCGACAACATCGGGGTCAGCCCGCGTGGCGGCATCGTGCTCTGCGAGGACGGCAGCGGCGTGCAGTTCATGCACGGGCTGACCACCGACGGCGAGATCTTCCCGTTCGCGGCCAACAACGTCGTGATCCCCGACGGTGTGCCGGGCAAGCCGGCGATCGCACCTGGCGACTACAGCACCCGGGAGTGGGCCGGCTCGACCTTCGAGCCGAGACGCGGCAACTGGCTGTTCGCGAACATCCAGACTCCGGGCATCACGTTCGCCATCACCGGCCCCTGGCACAACGGCTCGCTGTGACATCCCTCCGGGCAGGAGGTCGACGACACGTGCCCCGGGCGGAACGCGGTTGCTCGACGGCCGGTGCGACCGAGTAGTGTCTGCACCATGTCGAGCCCTGAGGCATCCAGGGTGGGGGCTTTCGGTCACGCCGTCAGCCCCCTGAACCGCTGAGTTCCAGTCCGCTTCGCAGCAGTCTTCGCTGCGTGGGGACATCTGCGCGCACCCTCGGGGCGCTGGCCGTGGTGACGAGACGCCTTTCCGTTCTTTCTCACCCCGGAGTCTTCGATGCCTCTTCCGCTGTACCTGCTTGCCGTGGCGGTCTTCGCCATGGGCACCTCTGAGTTCATGCTCGCCGGCCTGGTGCCGGACATCGCCGTAAGCCTCGACGTGTCGGTCGGGGCCGCCGGGCTTCTGACCTCGGCGTTCGCCGTCGGGATGATCGTCGGTGCGCCGCTGATGGCGGCGCTCGCGCGCCGGTGGCCTGCCCGGGCCAGCCTGCTGGGCTTCGTACTGCTCTTCGCCGTGGCCCACGTCGTGGGCGCGCTCACCACCAGTTTCGCGGTACTGCTTGTCACCCGGGTACTCGCCGCCCTGGCCAACGCGGGTTTCCTGGCTGTGGCACTGAGTACGGCGACCGTGCTCGTCCCGCCGGATCGGCAGGGGCGCGCGCTGGCGGTGCTGCTCTCGGGTACGACGGTGGCCACCATCGCCGGAGTTCCCGGCGGTGCGGTGCTGGGTACGGTGCTCGGCTGGCGGGTCACCTTCTGGGCGATCGTCCTACTCTGCCTTCCCGCCGCCCTCGGCGTCGCGAAAGGCATCCCGGCCCGTGTCGAACCGGCCCGGGTCGAAGGGACTCCTCGGGCGGCTCCGGTCGACCCGTCGTCCCTGCGGGACGAGATCGCCCAGCTCGCGATGCCCAGGCTGCTCCTGGTCATGCTGCTCGGTACCCTGGTCAATGGTGGCACCTTCGCCACGTTCACCTTCCTGGCACCGATCGTGACCGACGTCGCCGGCCTGGCGGAGTTGTGGGTCTCGGCCGTGTTGGCGCTGTTCGGTGTCGGGTCCTTTGTCGGCGTCACCCTGGCGGGACGGCTCTCCGACAAGCGTCCTGGCATCGTGATCGCCGTCGGCGGCCCGTTGCTGTCGCTCGGCTGGATCGCGTTGGCGACGCTGGCCGCCCGCCCGGCCGCGCTTCTGCTCCTCGTGTTCGTGCAGGGCGTGCTGTCGTTCGCGCTGGGCGGCACCCTGATCGCCAGGGTGCTCTACGAGGCGGCCGGCGCCCCCACCATGGGAGGCTCGTACGCGACGGTGGCGCTCAACATCGGTGCTGCCGGCGGCCCCGTCGTCGGGGCAGCCGCCCTCGGGACCGACGCTGGTGATCTCGGCCCGGTGTGGGTCAGCGGCCTCCTGGTGGCGATCGCACTGGTCGTCGCCCTGCCACTCCGGCGACTTCTCGCACCCGCCGGCCAGCCGATCCGATGATCCACGCGAACCCGCGGTCGAAGATCGAACCTGTCCGGTCGGTGCTGGTCGTGGTAGCCGGCGCTCAGCCGTCTACGAGTGCCGACCGGACCTCCTGCCGGGGTGGTTGGGCGGCTGGTCTCTAGGAGGCCTGGCGGATCGGCATGTCGGCCAGCCAGACGTCGGCCAGCTCGCCGAGCGGGACGTCGAGGGCCTGGCTGAGGCAGACGACGGTGCCGAACGCCGGTGCGGGAAGGCGGCCGGCCTCGATCTTGCGTAGCGTCTCGGGGGAGATGCCGGCCGCCAGGGCCACCTCGACGAGGCTGCGGCCGGCCCGGGCGGCCCGGAGGGCGACTCCGAGACGCTGACCCGCGGCGATCTGTTCGGCGGTGAGTGGCTGGCGAACCATGCCAGCAGGATATCCCTCCGGAACGCCCCCGCCCGGCGTGGTATAAAAATACCGCACACGGAAGGGGAGGCTTGTCGTGATCGAGTTCAAGTCCGCCGAGGAGATCGGCCGGATGGCGGTGACCGGCCAGTTCGTCGGCGAACTGCTCGCCGAACTGGCCGGTGTCGCCGAGGTCGGCGTCAACCTGATGGACCTCGAACACCACGCCCGCCGCCGGATCTCCGAACGCGGCGCCGAGTCCTGCTACTGGGACTACGCCCCGTCGTTCGGACGCGGTCCGTTCCGCAACGTGCTGTGCCTGTCGGTCAACGACGCGGTACTGCACGGCCTGCCGCACGACTACGTCCTGCGCGACGGTGACCTGCTCAGCATCGACATGGCGGCCGGCATCGACGGCTGGGTCGCCGACTCCGCGCTCTCCGTCGTCGTCGGCACCCCGGATCCGGCCGACCTGAAGCTGATCGAGGCCACCGAGGTCGCACTGGAGGCCGGCATCGCCGCCGCCCAGCCCGGCGGCCGACTCGGCGACATCTCCGCCGCGATCGGCGAGGTCGCCCACTCCTACGGTTACCGCGTCAACGCCGAGTTCGGCGGCCACGGCATCGGCCGCACCATGCACGAGGCCCCGCACGTCGCCAACAGCGGCCGCGCCCGCCGTGGCCTGAAACTCGACCCCGGCCTCACCATCGCCATCGAACCCTGGTTCTGCCGCTCCACCGACAAGATCAGATACGACAAGGACGGCTGGACGATCCGCTCCGCCGACGGTTCCCGTACCGCCCACTCCGAACACACCGTCGCGATCACGGCCGCCGGCCCCCAGGTCCTGACCCGTCGTCCGACCCAGAGCCCCACCCCGACCGAGTCCACCCGAAAGCCCGGCACGGCCTCCTGACCCACCGCCCGCCTCGGGCGTGATCCAGACCGTTCCGGGGGCCGGGCGAGTGTCGGTGAAGCGCCGGGTGCCGGAGCCGGCTCGCTGGAGCCGAGATGATGAGCCGGCGACGGCAAGTCCCGCCGGCCACCCGGCGGTGAGTTGCCCCGGCTGTGCGCCCAGCTCGACAGCGAGCCCGCGAGGTGGTCGATCCGCGCCGTCCGACCTGGACCGGTGATCCGGAGTCGGACCGCCACCGCGCATCGATCGCGGTGGAAGCGTTGACGTCCCGGTAGCACGCCGGTAACCTTTGGCCAACCTCCTGCAAGAACAGAACAGATCCATGCTCTGTTCATCACTATCAAGCGGAACTTCCGTACAGGTTGCTCTTTCCGCTGGTGGTCCTCCTCGGTCCAGAGAGGCCGGTGATGCGATCGGCTCGCGCCCACCGATCGACGGATGTCGGTGACGCCCCTGGTCACCCGCCTGTCCACGCCGCCGGCTTCGCACCTCCGCCGCGCCATCCGGCAACCAGCCGGCCGCCGCCGTCCTCCGGCCCCCGGCCGACGCCTGCCGACCCCCGCCGCCGCGCCCGTGGCCCCGCCACCCGCGGAACCGTCCCCCAGCGAAAAGGACAGTGATGAGACGCTCCGATCTGGTCCCGGCGACAGCGACGACGGTCGCCGCCGCCGTGATTGCCACCCTCGGGTTGTGGGTGCCCGCCGCGCACGCGGCCGGCCCCGCCGACCTCGCCCGCCAACAGACCGTCGCGGCCGACCTGGCCGCCGCGCTGGCCCCGGGGAACCTCGCCCAGGGCCGCCCCACCCAGGAGAGCGGCCACGCCGACGTCTACGACTCGGGTCGGGCCGTCGACGGCAACCAGGGGAGCTACTGGGAGAGCGTCAACAACGCCTTCCCGGAGTGGATCCAGGTCGACCTCGGCTCGGCCGTACTGGTCGACCGGGTCGTGCTGCGGCTGCCGACCGCCGGCTGGGGCACCCGTACGCAGACGCTCTCCGTGCAGGGCAGCACCAACGGGTCCTTCTTCGCCGACCTGGTCGGGTCCCGGACGTACACCTTCAACCCGGCGGTCGACGCCAACTCGGTGACCATCACCTTCGGGCAGGCCAGCACCCGCTACGTCCGGATCAACATCACCGCCAACAGCGGCTGGCCGGCCGGACAGGTCTCCGAGCTGGAGGTCTACGGCCCCGACGGTGGCGGCGGCACCGACACCACCCCGCCGAGCGTCCCCGGCACCCTCTCCTACAACCAGTCCGGTACGACGATCGCGCTGAACTGGGGTGCCTCCACCGACAACACCGGCGGCAGCGGCCTGGCCGGCTACAACGTCTACCGCAACGGCGCGCAGGTCGCCTCGCTCGGCAACGTGACCAGCTTCAGCGACACCCAGCCGACCAACACCACGGTCTCGTACTTCGTCCGGGCCCGGGACGTCGCCGGCAACCTCTCCGGCAACAGCAACACCGTCACCCGTACCGGTACCCAGCCGCCCGGCTGCACCAACGTGGCCCGGGGCAAGCCGGTCACCGCCAGCGGCTCCACCTTCAGCTTCGTACCGGCGAACGCCGTCGACGGGTCGCTGACGACGTACTGGGAGGGTGCGCCCAGCTATCCGCAGAACCTGACGGTGGCGCTCGGCGCCAACCACGCGATCACGGCGGTGCAGGTAAAGCTGAACCCGGATCCGGCCTGGGGCACCCGTACCCAGAACTTCCAGGTCCTCGGCCGGGACCAGGCCGCGACGACGTACACCAGTCTGGTACCGGCGGCGAGTTACCAGTTCGTGCAGGGTAACAACGTGGTGGTGGTCCCGGTCAGCGCGACCACCGCGGACGTGCAGCTCCGGTTCAACTCCAACACCGGCGCACCGTCCGGCCAGGTCGCCGAGCTGGAGGTCTGCGGCACCCCGGCGGCCAACCCGGACCTGGTGGTCACCGCGACCACCTGGACGCCGGCCGCGCCGACCGAGACGACCCCGGTCACCCTGTCGGCCACCGTCCGCAACGACGGCTCGGCGGCGGCTCCGGCGAGCACGGTCAACGTCAGCCTCGGCGGCACCGTCGCCGGCAGCGCGCCGGTGCCCGCCCTGGCCGCCGGAGCCTCGGCCACCGTCTCGGTGAGCGCCGGCACCCGGCCGCAGGGCAGCTACCCGGTCACCTCGGTGGTCGACCCGACCAACGCGATCATCGAACAGAACGACGCCAACAACAGCTTCACCGCGCCGTCCCCGCTGGTGGTCGGCCAGGCGCCCGGCCCCGACCTCCAGGTGCTCGGGATCACCACCAACCCGCCGAACCCGGCGGTCGGCGCGGCGGTGACCTTCACCGTCGCGGTGAACAACCGGGGTACCACCGCGACCGGGGCGACCACGGTCACCCGGGTCACCGTCGGCGGCACCACGCTGAACACCGACACCCCGTCGATCGCGGCCGGCGCGACCAGCAACGTGGCGATCAGCGGTAGCTGGACCGCCACCAGCGGCGGGGCCACCGTCACCGCCACCGCCGACGCCACCAACGTGGTCGCGGAGACCAACGAGGGCAACAACGTACGCACCCACTCGATCGTCGTCGGTCGCGGCGCGGCGGTGCCGTACACCTCGTACGAGGCGGAGGCCGGCCGTTACCAGGGCACCCTGCTGGAGGCGGACCCGCTGCGTACCTTCGGGCACACCAACTTCGCCACCGAGTCCTCGGGACGCCGGTCGGTACGGCTGAACAGCAGCGGCCAGTTCGTCGAGTTCACCTCGACCAACGCGGCGAACTCGATCGTGGTGCGCAACTCCATCCCGGACGCACCGGGCGGCGGCGGCATCGAGGCCACCATCAGCCTGTACGTCAACGACACCTTCCTGCGGAAGCTGACCCTCTCCTCCCGGCACAGTTGGCTGTACGGCAACACCGACGACCCGGAGGGGCTGTCGAACAGCCCGGGCGGTGACGCCCGACGGCTCTTCGACGAGTCGAACGCCCTGCTGGCCCAGTCGTACCCGCCGGGCACCCGGTTCAAGCTCCAGCGGGACAGCGGCGACAACGCGCCGTTCTACATCATCGACATGATCGACCTGGAGCAGGTGGCCCCGGCGACCAGCCAGCCGGCCGGCTGCACGTCGATCACGCAGTACGGTGCGGTGCCCAACGACGGGCTCGACGACACCGCCGCGATCCAGCGGGCGGTCACCGACGACCAGAACGGCGTGATCGGCTGTGTCTGGATCCCGCCGGGGCAGTGGCGGCAGGAGCAGAAGATCCTCACCGACGACCCGCTGAACCGGGGTCAGTGGAACCAGGTCGGGATCAGCAACGTCACCATCCGGGGCGCCGGGATGTGGCACTCGCAGCTCTACACGCTGACCGAGCCGCACCTGGTGGTCGGCGGGATCAACCATCCGCACGAGGGCAACTTCGGCTTCGACATCGACGCCAACACCCAGATCTCCGACATCGCGATCTTCGGCTCGGGCCGGATCCGGGGCGGGCCGGGCGGTGCCGAGGGCGGCGTCGGGCTCAACGGCCGGTTCGGCGTGGGTACCCGGATCAGCAACGTCTGGATCGAGCACGCCAACGTCGGCGTCTGGGTCGGCCGGGACTACGACAACATCCCGGCGCTCTGGGGTCCCGGCGACGGGCTGGAGTTCACCGGGATGCGGATCCGCAACACGTACGCCGACGGGATCAACTTCACCAACGGCACCCGGAACTCGCGGGTCTTCAACTCGTCGTTCCGGAACAACGGTGACGACGCCCTGGCGGTCTGGGCCAGCCGGTACGTCCGGGACACCTCGGTCGACATCGGCCACTCCAACGCCTTCGTCAACAACACGATCCAGCTTCCGTGGCGGGCCAACGGCGTCGCGATCTACGGCGGCTACGGCAACCGGATCGAGAACAACCTGATCTACGACACGATGAACTACCCGGGGATCATGTTGGCCACCGACCACGATCCGCTGCCGTTCTCCGGGCAGACGCTGATCGCCAACAACGGGCTCTACCGCACCGGTGGCGCCTTCTGGGGCGAGCAGCAGAAGTTCGGGGCGATCACACTCTTCCCGGCGACCCGGGACATCGTCGGGGTCACCATCCGGGACACCGAGATCGCCGACTCGACGTACGACGGCATCCAGTTCAAGACCGGCGGCGGCAACATGCCGAACGTGGCGATCAGCAACGTCCGGATCGACCGGTCCAACAACGGCGCCGGAATCCTGGCGATGAACGGGGCACGCGGCAGTGCGACGCTGTCGAACGTGACAATCACCAACTCGGCGACCGGCAACATCGTGGTCGAACCGGGGTCGAGCTTCACCATCACCGGCGGGCAGTCGGGCCTCCGGCAACCCCGCAAACCGGCCGTCGACTGAGTCGTCGGGTCCGGGCCTGACCGGCCACGGGCGTGCTTCCGGGTACCAGTCCCGGGAGCCGCTCGTGGCCGGTCGGCGTTGTCGCCCGGCCGGTCCGATCCGGTCGCCGCGCGTAACCTGGGCCGGCAGCCCGGCGTACGGGTGGTGAGCGTGGAGCGCGACGTCGAGCCGGCGGCCCGGGTGGCCCGGCTGTTCGCCGACGTGCCGGAGGTGGAGATCGTGGCCGGCGACTGGACCCTGATCGACGGCTACGGCCCGCTCGACCTCCTGGTCCTGGACGGTGGCGGCAACGGCAGGCAGGGTGTGGCGGCCGATCCGGAGCGGCTGCTCCGGCCGGCCGGCCGGTCGTCGAGCAGCAGAGGTTCGTTATCGACCGGGACGGGACGGCGGCGCAGCCAACCGGCCCAACCGACCATCACCACGGCCGCCAGCCCGTACGCCGTCGCCACCGCGAGCCAGCCGACCGGATAACTGTCGGTCGCGTCGACCAGTGCGCCGAACGCGACCGGCCCGGCGGCGAAGCCGAGGAACTGGCCGCCGCCCATCACCCCGCTGATCCGGCCGACGTTGCGGCCCGCCCGGCGGATCGCGGCGAGCATCACCACCAGGTTGGCGGCGAGGGCACCGCCGCCGTGCACGACGGCCGCCGCCCAGACCAGCGCGCCGATGCCGGTGGCCCCGGCCGCCAGCAGCAGCCCGATCCCGGCGATCCCGGCCAGGGCCAGTCCGAGCAGCAGCCAGTGTGCCGCCGCCACCCGCTCGAAGAGCCGGCCCCAGAACACCCGGCCGGCCAGCCCCACCATGCCGATCACCGCCGCGGTCAGCCCGGCGGTGTCGACCCCCAGTCCCACCTCACGGTGCGCGAAGATCGTGATGTGCACGTTGGTGGCCTGTAGCGACGCGCCGGTCAGGAGCCCGTAGCCGAGCAGGAACCGGACGTCGGTGGGCAGCGCCGGCCCGGGACCGGACCCGGCCCGTCCGGTCGACCTGGCCGTCGTCCGGGGCAGATACCGCCGCACCAGGAGTACGCAGAGCAGCGCCGTCCCGGCCGCCACGCCGATCGCCCACCGCCAGCCCGGCGAAGATCTGGCTCAGTTGGACGCCGCCCTGCTTGACCCCGGTGAGCGCACCCCGCCGGCCCTCCGGCACCTGCTCGGCGATCAACTGGTTGGTCACCGGGTTCGCCAGGGACTGGGCGACGCCGGAGACGGCGACCGCGACCAACAGCCACTCGTACGAGCGGGCGACGGCCAGCGCCGCCAGGGCCGACCCGGCGGTCAGGTAGACCGCCAGGAGGGGCGCTCGGGTGCCGAACCGGTCCACCGCCGCCCCGGCGACCCCGGACAGCAGGGCCGCGACCACGAAGACCAGGGTGGCGAGGAAACCGAACCGGGCGCCGGACAGGCCGAGATCGGCGACGACGAGCGGCCCGAGCGCGGTGAGCGAGTAGACCGTCAGCGGTCCGACCGCCATCGACACGGTCAGCGCGGCGGCGAAGCCGACCCGGCGGCGTACCGGGGGATCATCCAGCGCTGCTCCGGACACCGCGAACCGCATGGGGCTCGACCTCCCTCGTCGGCGCGGACGACCACCCGGTCCCGGTCGCCGGCCGGTGGACGGTCACCGGCCAGCGCGCAGCGCCTCGGGGGAGTATCCGGCCACCTCCTTGTAGGCGTCCGAGATGGCTGCCAGTTCGGCGGCGCTGATCACATCCTCGATCCGGCGGAACGGCCGGTCGCCGGTGCGCTGGTAGACCTCCCGGAGGATGGCGTCCGGCGGATTGCTGCGGTTGGCGCGTACGACCCGGGCGGTGGCCGGCAACCGGCGTGCCTCGTACGCCCGCAGCGCGGCGGTCACGTCGTCGGTCCGGTCCAGTTCCTCGCGTAGCGCGTGGGCGTCCAGGATCGCCTGGCCGGCCCCGTTGGAGCCGCGCGGCACCATCGGATGGGCCGCGTCGCCGAGCAGCGTCGTCCGGCCGAGCGTCCAGCGGTCCACCGGGTCCTGGTCGACCATCGGGTACTCCAGCACCAGGTCGGCCGCCCGGAGCAGCGCCGGCACGTCGAGCCAGTCGAAGTGCCAGTCCTCGAACGCGCCGAGGAAGTCGTCGAGGTTGCCGGTCCGGTTCCAGTCCCGCCGCGCGTACCGGGGCGTCTCGATCTCGGCGACCCAGTTGACCAACTGACGGCCGGCGTCGTCGACCGCGTTCCGGACCGGATAGGCCACCAGTTTGCCGGTACGCAGCCAGCCGGCCCGGACCATGCTGGCACCGGTGAGGAAGGGCGGCCAGCGGGTGACGCCACGCCACATGTTGACGCCGCTGTAGACCGGTTCTCCCTCGTCCGGATGGAGTTGCCGGCGCAGTACCGAGTGGACGCCGTCGCAGCCGACCACCACCGCCGCCCGCTCGTCGGGCCGGGCCGCGTCGTCGGGTACGCCCCGGAAGCCGACCCGTACGCCGTCGTCGTCCTGGGTCGCCCCGGTGCACCGGTACCCCAGTCGCACGGCTGCCGGGCCGAGCCGCTCGCGCACCGCGTCCAGCAGTACCCGGTGCAGGTCCGCGCGGTGCACGGAGAACTGCGCCGAGTCGTAGCCGGCGTGCCGGCCGGCCGGTTCCCGGTGGACGAGCTGCCCGAACCGGTTGTAGAAGACGGATTCCCGGGTGGTCACCGCGACCCGGGTCAGCGGCCCGGTCAGGCCCAGCCGGTCGAGGACGGCGCTCGCGTGCGGCAGTACGTTGACGCCCACCCCGACCGGGGCGATCGCCGGCACGGCCTCGTAGACCCGACAGGGAATGCCGGCGTCGTGCAGCTCCAGCGCCAGGGTGAGTCCGCCGATCCCGGCGCCGACGACGAGCACGTCGGGCCGGCGCCGCCCGCCCCGGCTCACCGCCACCCCGCAGGTCCCGGCGGCACGCGCCGCCGCGAGGGCGTCAACGCAGCTCCTGGTGTGCCGGCAGGGTCTCGGTGCGGGCCAACCGCATCGCCTCCAGCACGGGGGCGTCGGAGACGCTGAACAGGTCGGTCGGCTCGGTCGCGGCGAGGTCGAACGGCGCCCAGGACGGAACGGCGAGGACGTCGCCGGGTTCCAGGTCGAACCGGTGTCCGTCGACGACCGCGGTCGCCGCGCCGGAGTAGGCGACCCAGATCGACGATCCGGTGCGCCGGGTCGTCGGGGTGCGCAGGCCCGGCAGCAGGCGGTGCATGGCGCAGCGCAGCGTCGGCATCACGTCGGCACCGGAGGTCGGGTCGGCGAACCGCAGGGCCGCGTGCGGGCCACCACGTGCGGCGAGCAGCCGGGTCAGTGCCCGGTCGGTCTCCGCCCGCCGGTACGCCAGCAGCGGCGAGTGCGGCGCCGGTGGCTCGTCGTCCAGCGGCAGCAGGCCGGGGGCACCGGCGTAGCGCAGCTCGGCGCGGGAGACGGTGTCGACCGCCCGGTTGGTCATCCGGTCCGGACCGTCCTCGAAGAAGACCGCGTCCACCGCCCGGACCATCGGGATGTCGAGGCCGTCGAACCAGAGCATCGGCCCGGTGCCCGGGTTGTGGTGCTCGTGCCAACGCCAGCTCGGGGTGAGCACCAGGTCGCCCGGGTTCATCGCCACCGGGTCGCTGTCGACCAGGGTCCAGACCCCGCTGCCCTCCAGGACGAACCGCAGCGCGCCGGGGGTGTGGTGATGGGCCGGTGCCAGCTCGCCGGGGCCGAGGTACTGCACCGCGCCCCACAGGGTGCTGGTCGCGTACGG
Organism: Plantactinospora endophytica; assembly: GCF_016862915.1. Taxonomy (GTDB): domain Bacteria; phylum Actinomycetota; class Actinomycetes; order Mycobacteriales; family Micromonosporaceae; genus Plantactinospora; species Plantactinospora endophytica. The sequence goes on from NZ_BONW01000016.1 coordinate 387,757, forward strand.
CAGTCCGCCGCCGCCGGGATTGGCGAACGCGAGGACCCGCCGGTCCCCGCCCCGGTCGATCGGCACGAGTTCGCCGGAGCGTTCGGCGAGCGCCCGCAGCCGCTTCCACTTCCACAGTGCCGGTACGTCGCGCAGCGGCGGCGTACGCGGCATCAGCCCCTGCTGTGCCCACAGTGGCTGTACGTCGGCCTCGGCCAGGGCGCCGTAGAACTCGTCGAGGGCGGCCGGCTCGGGGAAGTCGGCCGGCGCCGTGAAGCGTCTGGTGGCCATGATCCGTCCTCTCTGTCGTACCCCGCCCCCGGGGGCGACGACCGGCGGAAGACTCGTCCCGACCCGGCGTTCCCGGCAGCCGCTCGGGAGATCGGACGCCGGCCGTCACGATCGACCAGCCGGTCCGTGCTGTCGACTATAGAGACAGATATCGCTCTATAGCTCGGGATCGGCTGGCGATTCTGCTGGCCGGAAGCCGGTGCGCCATCGCTGGAAGCGGGTGTGTCGTTGTCGGACGACCGGGGGTGGGCAGCCTCCGTGTCTCTGTCAGCAGGACGTCGGGCGCGCTGCCATGGGGGTCGCCATCACTTCGATGTCCGGAAATGTGTGACCGCGCGCCATGTCAACACTTCGTCTTAGGGCCGTAACGTCGCGGCAACTTCAGCGTGATTCAGCCCACACACCGCCGCCGGAGGCTCCCATGCGCCGCAGACCCGTCCTGGCCCGCCTCGTGCGGGCCGCCCTCGTACCCCTCCTCGTCGCGGTGGGCGTACTCGCCGTCGCCGGGCCCGCCCGGGCCGCCACCTTCGGCCAGGTGACCGGCTTCGGCTCCAACCCCGGCAACCTCACCATGTACGCCTACCGGCCGGACAACCTGCCCGGCAACGCCGCCGCGGTGGTGCTGCTGCACGGGTGCGCGCAGAACGCCAACGGCTACTTCAGCAACTCCGGCTGGCGCAAGTACGCCGACCAGTGGGGATTCGCGCTGATCGTGCCGGAGCAGAAGTCTGCCAACAACTCGACCTCCTGCTTCAACTGGTTCGAGCCGGGTGACACCGCGCGCGGCCAGGGCGAGGCGCTGTCGATCAAGCAGATGGTCGACCACGCCCGGAGCAGCTTCGGCATCGCCGCCAACCGGGTCTACGTGAGCGGGCTCTCCGCCGGCGGTGCCATGGCGGCGGCGATGTTGGCAACCTATCCGGACACCTTCGCCGCCGGCTCGATCGTCGCCGGCATCCCGTACCGCTGCGCCACCAGCATGGTCAACGCGTTCAGTTGCATGAACCCGGGCGTCGACCGCAGCCCGGCCCAGTGGGGCGACCTGGTCCGGCAGGCGTACCCGGGCTACTCCGGCGCGCGGCCGAAGGTGGCGGTCTGGCACGGCACCGCCGACTACACGGTCGGCACGGCGAACGCGACGGAGTCCCGCGACCAGTGGACCAACGTGCTCGGGATCTCGCAGACCCCCACCGGCACCTCGACGCTGCCCGGCACCACTCTGGAGACGTACGGCGCCGACCAGGTGCGCGTCTACCGGGTGACCGGGATGGGCCACGGTACCCCGGTCGACCCGGGCTCCGGGGCCGAGCAGTGCGGCACCGCCGCCGCGTACTTCCTGGACACGATCTGCTCGGCGTACCGGGACGCGCTCTTCTTCGGCCTCGGCACCGGCAGCGACCCGGGCGACCCGGGCGACCCGGGTGATCCCGGCGACCCCGGCGATCCGGGTGACCCGGGCGAGGACCCGGTCTGCGTCACGGCGAGCAACTACGCGCACGTCCAGGCCGGCCGGGCCTACCAGTCCGGCGGCTACGCCTACGCGCTCGGCTCCGGTACCCGGATGGGTCTCTACAACGTCTTCGCCACCACCACCCTCAAGCAGACCGGCCCGGCGCACTGGGTCGTCGGCTGCTGACCGGCGGGCCGGCGCCGACCCCCTCGCGCGCCGGCCACCCGGTGGCTCCGGCCGGGCCGAGTCGCCCGCCGGAGCCACCGGGGCCGCCCGGCACCCGCCCGCTCAGGCTGATCGCTGCGCCCGACCGTTCAGGCTGACCCGTCGGCGTCGGTCAGGTTCTGGGTCAGGTTGACCGGGTTGCCGTCCGGATCGCGCAGGTGGACCACCCGCTGGCCCCACGGCATGTCGTTCGGCGGGCCCAGCACCTGCCCGCCGAGCGGCGCCACCCGGTCCAGCAGGGCGTCCACGTCTGGCACGGCCACGCTGAGCAGGATCCGCGGCGACGCCGACAGATCCGCGTCGGCCTCGCTGACCAGCCCGAGCGTGGAGTCGCCCAACCGCAACTCCACGAAGAAGACCGGCCCGTCGGCCGGAAACTGGCGCACCTGCACCGCGCCGAGCAACTGCTGGTAGAAGACCAGCAGCCGGGACACGTCGGGCGTGATGACGATCGGCTGGACGGTTGTCACGTCGGATTCCTTCGCTGTCGGCGTACCAGTGTCAGTGTCACCAAGAGGTACGGGCCGACGGGCCGGAACTCATCGGTCGGCGGGCCGCACCTCGACCGGCGGGCCGAACAGGGACACCAGCCGGTCGGCGTCGAGGAAGATCGTGGAACCGGCCACCAGCCCAGCCCGCACGTCGAGCAGGACCAGCCCGAACGGCAGGTACCGGCCGTCGGGGCCCGGCCGGAGCTGCCAGAACGCCGGGGACCCGTTCGCCGCCACCGGTACGAGCCGGGCACCGACGCACGACGCGCCCGGATCCCGCAGCACCAGCCGGATCTGGTCCCGGCCCCGCAGCCACCACCGGAACGGCGGCATCGACATCGTGGCGTCCTCGTGCAGCAACGCCACCAGCGCCTCGACGTCGTGCCGCTCGAACGCGGCGCAGTACCGGGCGAGCAGATCGCGCTGGGCGGGATCCGCCGGCCGCAGCGCCTCCCCGGGGGTCCGCTCGACTCCGCGCAGCGTCGCCCTCGCCCGCTGCAACGCGCTGGTCACCGACGCGGTCGTGGTCTCCAGCAGTTGGGCGACCTCCTCGGCCCGCCAACACAGCACGTCCCGCAGGATGAGTACCGCCCGCTGCCGGGGCGGCAGGTGCTGCAACGCGGCGACGAACGCCAGCCGGATCGTCTCCCGGCGTACCGCCATCTCCTGCGGGTCGCCGTGCGGAGGGAGTACCACGCCGTCCGGGATCGGCTGGACGAAGAACTGCTCCCCCGCCGGAGCACCGATGCCCGGCCCGTCGGCGGCGGGACCCAGGTCGACGGCGAGCGCCCGGCGCTGCGCGCTGCGCAGCATGTCGAGGCAGATGTTCGTCGCGATGCGGTAGAGCCAGGTCCGCAGGGAGCCGCGCCGCTCGTCGTACCGGTCGAACGACCGCCAGGCGCGTACCAGCGTCTCCTGCACGGCGTCCTCGGCCTCGAACCCGGAGCCGAGCATCCGGTAGCAGTAACCGGTCAACTCGGTCCGGAACGGCTCCAGCCGGGACATCTCCCCGCCCGGCCGGTACCGCTGCGCCGTCGTCTCCACCGCCCGACCATACCCAGCCGCCCCGACCAGCACCGTTGCCGCCGAGGCCGAGGCCGAGGCCGAGGCCGAGGACGGACGGACGGACGGACGGACCGACCGACCGACCGATGAGTTTCGGGCGCCCGCCCCGTACCACCCGAGGAGCCCTGTGAGAGGGCCGGTGGAACCAGACAGGAGAAGAGCATGAGTGAAGATCGTTTACGGGCCGAGGTACGGGCGGAACGCCAGGAGCAGGCGGACCTGCTCGCCGGGCTCGAACCCGGGCAGTGGGACGCGGCCACGCTCTGCGCCGGCTGGCGGGTACGCGAGGTCGTCGCACACACCACGCTGCCGTTCCGCGCCTCGCTCGGGAGTACTCTGCGGGACCTGCTCAGGGCGCGGGGGAACGTCAACCGGATGGCCGACCGGCGTGCCCGGCGCGACGCCGCCGAACTGTCCTCGGGACAACTCCTCGCGTCGTTGCGCGACAACATCGCGCACCCGTGGACGCCACCGGGCGGCGGGGTGCACGGCGCACTGTCGCACGACGTGATCCACGGACTCGACATCACCGTGGGGCTGGGGCTGGACCGTCGGGTACCACCGGACCGGGTCGGCCTGGTGGTGTCCAGAATCCGGCCCAGGCAGGCCGCGTACTTCGGGGTGGACCTCACCGGGGTCGCGCTGCACGCCACCGACCTCGACTGGCAGTACGGCACCGGTAGCCCGCTCCGGGGCCTCGCCCAGGACCTGTTGCTCGTGCTCTGCGGCCGTCGGCTGCCACCCGGTCGACTCGACGGCGAGGCGGCGGCACGGTTCTCCGGCCGACCCGTGCACTGAACCGCGCCGCCGCATCGCCGACCAGGGCCACGCGCACGGAATTGGCCCGGCCGAACGCCCGCCGACCGTCGATAGCATCGTGCCCCGTCGGCGCGTAGACCGTCGCCGGCCGTACCCGACCAGGAGGACCCGTGCGCGACGCCTTCGCCGAGTTGACCACGCCGCTGGTGGCGGACGCCTGCGTACGCCTCGGTGTGCCGCTGCGGATCGCGCCGCCGGGCATCGCCGCGGTCGTACCCGGGCAGCGGCTCGCCGGACGGGTCCTGCCGGCCCGGCACTACGGCAGCGTGGACGTGTTCCTGGAGGCGCTGGACGGTGCCGACCCGGGCGACGTCCTGGTCGTCGACAACGGTGGCCGCACCGACGAGGCGTGTGTCGGCGACCTGATCGTGCTGGAGTCCCGGGCGGCCGGGCTGGCCGGTCTGGTGGTGTGGGGCCTGCACCGGGACACGCCGGAACTGGTCGAGATCGGCCTCCCGGTGCTCAGCTACGGCAGCTACCCACCCGGCCCGGTACGCCTCGACGAGCGGGAGCCGGCGGCGCTGGTCAGCGCACGGTTCGGCCCGCACCTGGTCGGTACGGCGGACGTCGTCTTCGCCGACGACGACGGCGCGCTGTTCGTCGCCGCCGAGGCGACCGGAGAGGTGCTGGCGACCGCACACCGGATCCGGCGGACCGAGCGTGACCAGGCCGACCGGATCCGTGCCGGGGAGACGCTGCGCGAACAGACGGGCTTCGCGGACTACCTGCTCCGGCGCGCCGCCGACCCGGCGTACAGCTTCCGCCGGCACCTGCGCCGGACCGGTGGCGCCATCGAGGAGTGACCGCCCTGCCACGTCCCGGCACCGGTCGGACCGGAGCGGGACGGGGCGGGACGGAGGATCAGGACGGCTGGTCGAGGCTGGCCAACTGGTTCCGGGACTCGGCCACCTCCGGCACCCCGAGCATCCGGTAGAGCGCGTTGGCGGAACTCCAGTGCGTTACCGCCCGTCCGGTGTCGCCGCCCGTCTGGTACGCCCGGGCCAGCCCGGCGTGCGCGCGGGCCTGCTCGTAGGCGTCCCCGATCTCGGTGGCCAGGCTCAGCGCGGTGGCGTGCTGTGTCCGGGCCGGGGCGAGCCGGCCGAGCAGGTGCAGGGCCTCGCCCAGACTGTTCGTCGACGACGCCTCGCCGGCCCGTTCACCGACCCGGCGCAGCAGGGTGAGCGCCTGCTCGACGAGATCGAGCGCGGACGTGTGCTCGCCCTGCCGCAGGCGTACCCGGCCGAGGCCGTCCAGCGCGAGCGCCTTGCCGGCCTGGTCGCCGACGGCCTCGAAGAGTGCGAGCGCCCGGCGGTGCCGGCCGGCGGCGGTGAGCAGCCGTCCACCGCGCAGGTGCAGGTCGCCGAGACTGGTCAGCGCGTACGCCTCACCGGTCGCGTCGGCGATCCGCCGGCAGAGCAGCGTGGCGGTACGCAGGTGCACTCCCGCCTCGCGGTAGTTGCCCTGCCGCAGCAGTACGTGCCCGAGGTTGCCGCCGGCCCGTGCCTCGCTGGCCGGGTCACCGACCCGCCGACACAGCAACAGGGCGGCCCGCAGCGCCTCGGCGGCCTCGTCGTACCGGCCCTGGCGTTGCTGGACGTGACCGAGGTTGCCCAGCGCCCGGGCCTCCCCGGCACTGTCGCCGTTCTCCCGGCTGAGCGCCACCGCGTCCCGCAGCCGCGCGATGGACGGCGCGTAACGGCCCTGCTGGGCGTACATCACGGCGAGCCCGGTCAGCAGGTGTGCCTCGGTGACCCGGTCACCCGCCGCCCGGGCCGCCGCCAGGGCGTGCTCGTGCATCCGTTCGGCCTCGACGAAGTAGCCGCCGCTCTCCAGGTACCGCAGCAGGGTCAGGGTGAGCCGTACCGCGTGCGACGGCCGGCCGCGTTCGGCGGCCCGGACCACCGTGGCCACCAGGGTCGGCCGCTCGGCGTCCAGCCACTCCCGGGCGGCCTGCGCGTCCGGCATCGGCGGTGGCGGGACCGCTGCCCGGCCGGCCCGTGGCCGGCGGTGCCGTTCCGCCGGGTACAGCGTGTCGATGGCCGCCGTCGCGGCGGAGATCTCGTAGTCGAAGAGCCGGTCCAGGGCGGCGTCGGCCTCCGGTGCGGGCTCGTCGGCCGCCGAGCGTTCGGCCGCGTACGCGCGGAGCAGGTCGTGGAAGGTGTACCGGTGGTCGCCCGCCGGCTGCACCAGGTTCGCCCGGGCGAGCGTGTCGAGCAGTTGTCGGGCCGGCTCCGGTTCGGTGTCGAACAGCGCCGCGGCGGCGTACCGGTCGATGTCCGGTCCGGGATGTGGCCCCAGCATCCGGAAGGCCCGTGCCGCGGCGGCCGGCAGTTGCTGGTAGGACCAGGAGAGTACGGCCCGTACCCCGGTGCGCGGATCGCCACCGGCGTCGAGCAGCCGCAGCCGGTGCTGCTGGTCGGCCAGTTCGGCGACGAGTACCGCCAGTGGGGCGGTGGGGCGGGTGAGCACGAGTTCGGCGGCGACCCGCAGGGCCAGCGGCAGGTGGGCGCAGCGTTCGGCGAGCGCGGCGGCGGCGCTGGACTCGTGGGTGACCCGGTCGCCGAGGGTGCGCCAGAGCAGCTCGACCGCGTCGGCGCTGGACAGCAGCCCGAGTTCGATCCGTTCGGCGCCGTCCCGGGCGACCAGCCCGGCGAGGGTGTCCCGGCTGGTGACCAGTACCGCGCAGGAGGCGGTACCTGGCAGCAGCGGGCGGGCCTGTTCCACCGAGGCGGCGTTGTCCAGCACGATCAGCATCCGCCGGCCGTCCAGCTCGCTGCGGTACCGGGCCGCGCACTCGTCCAGCTCGAACGGCACCTCGGTACCGGGCACGCCGAGGGCGCGGAGGAATCCGCCCAGCGCCTCCTGCGGCGGCATCGGCCGGTCGACGTCGTAGCCGCGCAGGTTCACGTAGAGCTGCCCGTCGGGGAAGAGGTGCCGGGCCCGGTGTCCCCAGCGCAGCGCGAGGGCGGTCTTGCCGACCCCGGCGGTGCCGGCCAGTACGACCGTGGGGACGGTCGACCGTCTCGGCCGCCCGTCCTCGCCCGAGCGCAGCAGCATCCGGTCCATCCCGGACAGCTCGGCCGAGCGGCCGACGAACCCGGGTACGTCGGCGGGCAGTTGCGCGGGAGCGGCCGGTGGATCGTCGTCCGGGCCGGAGCGGGCAGCGGCCGGCGCGACCGGTACCACCGTCGCGGGTCCGGCGGTCTGCAACGCGGCCCGGTAGGCGGCGGTGAGTTCGGGGCCCGGTTCGACTCCCAGCTCCTCGACGAGCCGGCGCCGGGCGTCACGGAAGACGGCGACCGCCCGGTCCCGCCGGCCGAGCGCGTGGTAGGCCCGGATCAGCAGCCCTTGCGCGGTCTCGTCGAGCAGGCTGCTGCCGGCCACCTCCTCCAGCGCCGGCAGTACGTCGGCCGTCCGACCGATAGCGATCATGGCTTCGCCGTACCTGCGCACGGCCGCCCGGCGCTCCTCGACCAGCGCGACCACCTTCGGATGCCCGGCCAGCGACGGTACGTCGACCAGCGGCGCGGCCCGCCACAGCGCGAGGGCCCGTTGCCACAGCCGGACCGAGCCGGCCAGGTCGTCCCGGCGGTGCGCCTCGGCCGCCGCGCTGGCGAGTTCACGGAACAGACACAGGTCGACGTTGCGCGCGGGTATGCCGACGGCGTACCCGTCGCCGACCCGGGGCAGGACGACGCTGGCGGTGTGCGTACGGCGGTCGGGTTCGAGGAGTCGGCGGAGGTTCTTGACGTGCGTCTGGATCACGTTGGTGGCGGTCGTCGGCGCCCGGTCGTCGTCCCAGAGCGCGTCGATGATCTCCGCTCGGGGCATCGGTCGGCCGGCGGCCAGTGCCAGCAGGCCGAGTACGGCCCGTTGACCGGGTGAGGAGAAGGCGATCTGGTGCTCGCCGCGCCAGGCCCGGACGGAGCCGAGGATCTCCACCCGTACCGTCTCGACGCCGTCGCTCCAGTCACCGAAAGCGCTGACGCCAGAAGCGCTTTCGCGAGCTACGACCATGCCGCCCCCATGCCTAACAGGGTGGCCCGCGCCGGATTGCGAAACAAGGGCCGGATGACCGGTAGCGGTCATCCGACATTTGGCCCGCCGGGGCCTCCGACGCCGAGGCCGGGGCTGCGGAGTGGCCGGTCCGCCGTACCGGCCATCCGATGTTCAGCGGTAGAGGTGTACTGCGTCGGTCAGCGTTGCCCGTGTACTCCCTCGGTCAGCGGTAGACGCGGACGTAGTCGACGAGCATCCGGGACGGGAACGGCGTACTCGGATCGACCGGCCCCGGGAAGTCACCGCCGACGGCGAGGTTGAGGATCAGGTAGAAGGGGTGGTCGAAGACCCACGGGCCACGGGTCGACTCCACCGTCTCCTTGCTGGCGTAGAAGACCGTCTGGCCGTCCACCTTGAACGTGATGCCCCGACTGTCCCACTCGGCGGACCAGACGTGGAAGCCACCGGCGAAGTCGACCCCGCCCGGTGCCGGGTACTTCTGCCCGTAGCCGCCACCGCCGTTGTACTGCGGCGCGTGCAGCGTCGAGTACCCCTCCAGGGTGTTCCGGCCGAGCACCTCCATGATGTCGATCTCCCCGTTGTACGGCCACGGCCGCCCGGTGAGGAAGTCGGCGCCCATCATCCAGAACGCCGGCCACAGGCCGTTGCCCTTCGGCACCTGGATCCGGGCCTCGATCCGCCCGTACTGGACGTGGAACTTGTTGCCGGTGTTCATCCGGTGCGACGTGTAGTCGCGCCCGCCGGCGGTCTCCCGACGGGCCTCGATCACCAGCGCGCCGGTACCGTTCATCGAGGCGTTGTTGTTGTTCGTGTAGTACTGGATCTCGTTGTTCTGCCCGGTGCCCGGGTCGATCGTCCACTTCGCCGGGTCCGGCTTGCTGCCGGCGGCACCGTTGAACTCGTCGCTCCAGACGAGGTTGTTCGCCGGGAACGTCGGGTCGGGCGGCATCGCCGGTGGGGCGGTCGGGTTGCCCCCGGTGCCGTAGACCCTGAACTCGTAGAGCGAGTAGCCGTACGGGCCGACCCGGGCGGTGCCGTACATCCGGACGTACCGTCCGGTGCCGGTGGCGTTGATCGTCTCCTTGAAGCCCCGGCCGGTGGTGGTGGAGTAGATCGGGGTCCAGGTGGTGGCGTTCGGCGAGACCTGGATCTGGTACGACGTCGCGTAGGCCGGGTCCCACTGCAACACCACCTGGCTGATGGTGGCGGTGGCGCCGAGGTCGACGTAGATCCAGCCCGGGTCGACCCAGCCGGTGGTGCCGCTGGTCGCCCATCGGGTGGCCGGATCGTTGTCGAAGGCCCGCGCGGGTACGCACTCGAAGCAGGTGCCGTCGTTCTGGTTGCTGGAGGCGACCGCCGGCTTCTGGTACGACAGCAGCACACTGCCGCCCGGCGGTGGGGTGGTCGGTGGCGGAGTCGTCGGCGGGGGAGTGGTCGGCGGGGGAGTGGTCTGCGGCGGAGTGCTGGTCGGCGGGTTGGACGGCCCGCCGCCGGTGCGTACCGCGAACTCCCAGAGCGAGTAGCCCCAGGCGGTGGCCCGCGCGGTGCCGTACATCCGGACGTACCGGCCGGTGCCGGTGACGGTCAGGTTCTGCGTCCCGCCCGTGCCGGTGGTGGTGCTGTGCACGGTGGTCCAGGTGGTGCCGTCGGCCGAGGTCTGGATCTGGAACGCCGACGCGTAGGCCGCCTCCCAGACCAGGGTGACCCCGCAGATCGACTGACTGCTGCCGAGGTCGACCCGCAACCACTGCGGATCGGCGGCGAGGCTGGCCCAGCGGGTACCGGTGCTGCCGTCGACGGCGGCCGAGGCCGGGTAGGCGGCGGCGGACTCGGTGGACGAGGCGGTGGTCGGCCGGCCGAGTGCGGCGTTGGCGGTGCCGCAGCCGCTGCCGCCGGTCTCGCCGTACACCTGGAACTCCCAGAGCGAGATCCCGTAGGCGGTGGCCCGTTGGGTGGCGTGCAGCCGGACGTACCGGCCGCTGCCGGTGACGCCGATCTCCTGCGTGCCGCCGGCCCCGGTGGTGCTGGTGTGCACGGTCGTCCAGGTCGAGCCGTTCGTCGAGGTCTGGATCGTGAAGGCGCGGGCGTAGGCGCCCTCCCAGTTGAGTACGACCCGGCTGACCGGGGTGACGCTGCCGAGGTCGACCTGCAACCACTGCGGGTCGGCGAAGGCGCTGGACCACCGGGTGCCGGCGTTGCCGTCGACCGCGGCCGAGGCCGGGTAGGCGGCGGACTCGACGGACGAGGCGGTGGCCGGCCGGCCCTGGGACAGCAGCGTCTCGGCGGCTCCGGCGGAGGTGCCGGAGACGGCCAGATAGCCGGCGAGCAGGGCGGAGACCGCGACGACCGAGCTGGCGAGCGCGCGCCATCGGCGCGGCCGGGCTGGTCGGCGGTGGGGTGGGGACAGAGCGCTGTTCATCGGTGCTCCCATGAGGTGGGGCCCGCAACGGTTTTTCGGGTGGGTTGCGGGCTGGTGACGGTTCGATGAGAGAGCGCTCTCTCGACTACTTTGAATCAATCAGCGAGAGCTGTCAATGTCGGTCGCCGCCGGTCGCCGTGGTGTCGTAGGGCGCGCGGATCGGCGCCGCGCCGCGCTTCCGCCCACCCGGAGTGTAAGGACTCTTTACAGTACGACTGTCCGATCTCTATCATTCGGCGAACGTTCTTGCGTCGATGACCCAGATCCGTGGCGATCGACCGCCGTCCGCGCCCGCAACACCCCGGGCCTCCGGGACGAGCCGGTGCCCGGTGGGCGCCCGCCCCGGCCGGAGCAGGAGGGCGTGACAATGCAGACGCCGGACTTGTCGACATCGCAGCACGACAGACGTACGGCCCGGAGCGGTCGGGCCCGGCTCGGACGGGCGGCACTCGGCATCACCCTGGTGGTCCAGAGCGTGGTGCTGGCCGGGCAACTGGCCGCCCCGGCGGCCCCGGCAGCCGCCGCCCCGGGCGGGTTGACCCAGGTCGTCCCGGTACCGGCCAACGCGGTCACCGTGCCGGGCGAGACCTTCACCCTCACCCGGAGCAGCCGGATCGTCGTCGCCCCCGGCGGCGGCGCCGAGACCAGCAGGGTCGCCGACGAGCTGGCGGCGCTGCTGCGCCCGTCCACCGGCTACCCCGTCCCGATAGCCGCCGCCGCGCCGCGACCCGGCGACATCGAACTCCGGCTGGTGACCGCCGCCGAACTCGGCGACGAGGGATACCGGCTGGACGTCACCGGTGCCGGCGTACGCCTGTCGGCGGCCCGGCCGGCCGGACTCTTCTACGGCGTACAGACGTTGCGCCAGTTGCTGCCCCCGTGGATCGAGAGCCGCACCGTCCGACCCGGACCGTGGACGGTGGCCGGGGTGCGGATCGAGGACGTGCCGCGCTACGAGTACCGCGGGATCATGCTCGACATCGCCCGGCACTTCCAGCCGCCGGCCGTGGTCAAGCGGTACGTCGACCAGGCCGCCGCATACAAGATCAACACGTTGCACCTGCACGTCGGCGACGACCAGGGCTTCCGGATCGCCATCGACGGCCGACCCGAACTCACCGAGATCGGCGCACAGTTCTCCATCAACAACGACCCGGGCGGCTACTGGACCCAGGCGGAGTACGTCGACGTCGTCAACTACGCGGCGGAACGCTTCATGACCGTCATCCCCGAGGTGGACACACCCGGCCACACCAACGCGATCATCATGTCGTACGCCGGTCCCGAGGCGGACCCGGTGCTGCCGGACGTCAACTGCAGCAACCGTACGCCTCCGGTGTGGAACCTCACCACGGCCGTCGGCTACAGCGCGCTCTGCCCGGAGAGCCCCAACACCTGGGCCATCCTCACCGACATCGTGGCGCAGCTCAGCGCACTGACCCCCGGCCCGTACTACCACTTCGGCGGCGACGAGGTACCGGCGTCCATCCTCTCGCACGACCGGTTCGTCGACTTCGTCGACCGCAAGGCCGACCTCGTCACCGCACACGGCAAGACCTCGATCGGCTGGGCGGAGATCTCCCAGGCGAACTTCGACCGCCCCGGCGCCGCTCCGGCGGTCGCCCAGTTCTGGAGCAACGGCAACCCGGCCGGTGCCGGCGGCGACTCGGCCCGGCGGGCGGTGCAGAAGGGCATGAAGGTCGTCATGTCACCGGCCAACCACACCTACCTGGACATGCGGCAGTGGCCGACCAGTCCGCTCGGCCTCGCCTGGGCCGGCGTCCTGGACGTCTCGCACTTCTACCACTGGTCCGGCACCAGCAGCGACCCGGGCAGCTACATCCCGGCCCGGACGGTCGGCGGCGAGACCCTGCCGGCGGTGACCGACGCGGACATCCTCGGCGTCGAGGCGCCGATGTGGTCGGAGACGCTGATCACCGGCGCCGACATCGAGTTCCAGGCGTTCCCCCGGCTGCCGGCGACGGCGGAGATCGGCTGGTCGCCGAACGTCCACCCGGACCGCAACCTCGCCTCCTACGTCGACCGGGTGGCCGGGCACGGCCTGCGCTGGCAGCTCCGGGGCCAGAACTTCTACCCGTCGCCGCAGGTGCCGTGGCAGGTCGACGTGGCGGCCCCGGACGTCGACAGCGACACGCGTACGGTCGGCGGTGCGCTCGCCACCATCTCCGCGCCGGGTGTCGCGCCCGACCAGGTCACCGCGACCGTGGACTGGGGCGACGGCACCAGCTCCCCGGCCACGGTCGGCGGCACGGCCGGCACCGTCACCAGGATCAACGGCCTCTACACCGCCACCGCCAACCACCGGTACGCCCGTGACGGCGTCTACCGGGCCACCGTCACCGTCACCCGACCCGGCGGGGTGAGCAGCAGCTCCGAGTTCACCGTCACCGTCGACACCTGCACCAGCCGGGTCTCCGACCGACACCGCGGACCGCTGGTGGTCGACACCGGAGTCACCTGCCTGGCCGGGGCCACCGTCACCGGCCCGGTCACGATCCGGCCCGGCGGCTCGCTGATCGCCACGGCGGCCTCGGTCCAGGGACCGGTGCAGGCGACCGGTGCGGTGACCCTGGAACTGCTCGGCGGCTCGGTCGCCGGCCCGGTGACGGCCACCGGCACCACCGGGCAACTCGTCGTCGAGGGCGTACGCGTCGGCGGTCCGCTCGTCGTCACCGGTACCGACACCGAATCGGCACCGGTGCTCGCCGGCAACACCGTCGGCGGCCCACTGGTCTGCACCGGCAACACCCCGGCGCCGGTCGACAACGGCGTACCCAACACGGTGCGGGGTCCGGCCACCGGGCAGTGCCGGGAACTCTGAACCGCACTCCGGCCCCCGGGTACGACCTCCGGGGGCCGGAGTCTGTCCGGCCCGTACCATTCCGGACCGGCTGGGCCTGCGGGTCCGCCCGCCGTCGGCCGTACCTGTCGGATAACCGTCTCGGCTCCACACGTCGCGGACCAGAGCCGACGCATCAGAATGCACCTGCCGGAACTCTGATATTGGCGACGTGACAGATCAGAGGAGAGTCGAATGACCGCAGTGGAACGCGAGTGGATCCGGCGGCGCCGCCAGGCCGAACTCGACGTGCGCGACGGCCTGTCCCCGGTCAGGAGCACCGAACGATCGCTGTACCGCCCGGGCGAACTGCTGCTCAGCCTCGGCGCCGAGAACCAACTCGCCGACGTGCTCCGCGATCGGTACGCCGGCCGCCGCTACGAATGGGCCGGGCCGGACGGCTGGCGCAACACCGTCGGGATGCCCGTCGAGAGCGGTGACCTGAACGCCCGGCTGGAGACCGTTGACCGGGTGCTGTGGGAGGTGCCGCCCGAGACCGACCTGCCGGTGCTGGTCCGCGAGCTGCGTGCCCTGCTGCCGGCCGACGACCACACCGCCCGGGTGGACCTCAACCAGGTCTACTTCGGCGAGCCGCTCTACCAGGGCGGGCCGGGCGGCGAGCCGTACCCGATCGACCCGCTGGACCTGGCCGCCGTGCCGGCCGGGATCACGCCGGACGGCGTCGACCTCGCGGTGCTCGACACCGGTCTGCCGATCGACTGGATGTCCCTGCATCCGTCGCTGGCCACCTGGCTGACCCCCGACGTGAACAACCGGAACCTGCTCGTACCGCCCGGTGCCGGCGCCGCCGGTGTCCTCGCCACCCAGGCCGGGCACGGCCTGTTCATCAGTGGGCTGGTCCGCCGGGTGGCGCCCGGACTGGTCGTCGATCCCGGCCTGGTGCTCGACCCGACCGGGCTCGGCGACGACGCGTCCATCGCCGCCGAACTGGTCGAGACCGTCGCCCCGGTGATCTGCCTGTCCCTCGGCGGCTACACCGAGGACGACAACCCGCCGCCCGGACTGTCGGCGGCACTCGCCGCCAAGGGCCCGGACGTGGCCGTGGTCGCCGCCGCCGGCAACAACGACAGCAGCCGGCCGTTCTGGCCGGCAGCGCTGAAGCACGTCGTGGCCGTCGCCGGCTACGACTCCACCGGCGGCGGGCAGGCCCGCACCTCCTTCTCCAACCGGGGCGACTGGGTGGACGTCTGCGCCCCGGCGGTCCGGCTCGGCAGCACGTACGTCCGGGGCACCTGGGCCGCGCACGACGGCGATCGCGAGTTCGACGGCTGGGCCGGCTGGAGCGGTACCTCCTTTGCCGCACCGCTGGTCGCGGCCGAGATCGCCCGGCGGCTCGCCGCACCCGGCGGGCCCCGGACCGGCCGCCAGGCGGCACTTGAGCTGCTCGCCGAACTCGCCCCGTCGCCCTGGCCCGACCTGGGTCTGCTCTACCAGCCGCCGATCGACCTGACCACCTGACACCGAGCTGCCAGCACCTGCCGGTCGGCCGTGTTCAGCCGCCGAAACAGCTGAACGCGGCCGCCGAGGCCCAGGCGGCGGTGTCGGTCGGGTCGACGCCGGCCCGCACCCCGCTCAGCGCGGACTGCGGCGACTCGCCCGCGCGCAGCCGATGGTGCAGCGCGGCCATCAGCGCGGTGGTGGCCGCGTCGTGCACCGGGGTGACCGCCGCGACGACCGTCCGGGTACCGAGGGCCAGCAGGGCCGCCGCCAGGCCCATCAGCTCGTCGCCGGCGCGTACCGCCGACACCCCGGACCGGCAGGACGGCAGCACGACCAGTCTCGGCGGGTCGGTGAGCCGTTCGAGGTCGTAGACGGTCAGCGGCCCGTCGCCGAGTACGAGCGCGGAGAAGAGCGGATTGTCGGTACGCAGCCGCCCGTGCGCCGCCAGGTGGGCCAGTCCGACCCCGTCCAGTGCGTCGAGTACGGCGCCGGCCGTCGCGTACCCGTCGGTCAGCACCGTGACCTCCGGGTACGTCCCGGCGATGCCGAGTACCTCGTCGCGGGCGGCCGGCAGCCCCGGCCCGGCGGCGAACAGCGCGGCACCGGACGGGTCGAAGCCGGCGGACCGGCTCGCCCGCAGCCACACTCCGGCGGACGGGGCGACCCGGACCGGTCGGGTCGCCAGGTCGGGCAGCAGCCCCCACGGCACCGCGTGCAGCGCACCGGTCGGCACCACGACCGCCGGCCGGTCCGACAGCTCGGCCGACAGCGGTGTCAGCAGTACCTCCGCCAGCCGCCGGCCGGCGGTGACGGTGGCCTCCCGGACGAGCCGGGTGGAGCGTACGGTGCCGAGGCCCAGGGCCAGCCGGCGCAGTCCGAAGTGCGCCGCCTCGATCAGTGCGGCCACCCGCGCCGCCGCCCCGAGCCGGTGCAACCGGCACCGCCCGGCCCGTACCGTCACCGCCAACAGCTCGCCCCGGTGCAGCAGGTACTCGACGAGTACCGCGTCATCCAGTGTGGACACCAGCTCCGGTATCCCTGGCGGTGGACCGGCCGGCGCGTGCAGTGGGCTGCGGGCGGTCCGGCTGGCCTGCACCACCCGCTCCTCGGCGGCCCGCTGCCGCTGGGCGAGGCCGCTACCGGCCCGGCCGGCGAGCTGGTCCCGCAGCAGTTCCGCCGACAGCCGACGGGACTCGGCCAGCGCCTCCGCCAGGGCCGTGTCGGCGGGCGGACGGGCCGGCGGCAGGCGCAGCGACCGGGCCCTCATCCGCTCGGCCCAGCCGAGCACCAGCCGGGGATCGCCCCTGGCGACGGCCAGCTCCAGCCCGAGCCGGGCCAACTGCCCGCCATGCCCGGCCACGTGCACCCGGAACTCGGTCGCACCCACCGCCGCCTGCTGGCGCTCGACCCCGGCCAACCCGGCCCGGACCGCCGCCAGCGCCCGGGCCCGGCTTCCGTCGGCGACCCGCAGCAGCGCGCTCGCATACCAGGCACGGGTCCGTACGTCGAGCGAGGCCGCGCCCCGGGCGGTCGAGGCGAGGCGGAGCTGTTCCCGGGCCACCGCCGCCCGGCCGAGCCGGGTCGCGGCGGCGGCGGCGACCAGCCGCGCGTCGAGTTCGGCCGCGCGCCAGCCGACCGAGGCCAGCTCGGCGGCGCGGGCCAGCGCCGACCGGAGCAGGGCGCCGGGCGGCTCGTCGGCCAGTTCGGCGGCGCGCAGTTCGAGGACGCCCGCCTGCACCGCCCAGCCGGTACGACCCTGCCGGGTGAACTCGATCCGCGCCCGGTGGCTCGCCGACCGCGCCTGCTCCGGATCACCGTCGGCGAGCGCCGCCCGGGCCAGCAGCACCAGTCCCTCGGCCAGGTCGGCGCCGTGACCCGCCGCCCGCAGCCCGTCGATCGTCCGGCCCAGGATCCGCCGTGCCTCGCCGGCCAACCCCACCGTGAGCAGCACCTCGGCCCGGTCCAGATAGAGCTGTGGATGTACCGCGCCGTGCCGGACGAGCGCCGACTCCGCCGCGTCGAAGAGCGCCAGCGCGGCCGGTACGTCGCCCCGCCGGGCCGCCACGAAGCCCCGGTTCCAGTCCACGTCGGCGGCGAACTTGTCCAGGCCCAGCCCGAGGTGCAGGGCGCGGGCCCGGGCCAGGTCGGACTCGGCGGCGGCCAGGGCGCCCCGGTAGCCGTACAACAGGCCACGGTTGTTCAGCGCTCGGGCCTCCCACAGCGCGTCGCCGGAGCGGCGCAGCACCGGCAGTGCCTCGGCGAACGTCGCCAGCGCGTCGTCCAGCCGGCCGGTGCGTTGCAGGATCAGGGCCTTCTGGCACTTGAGTTGGGCGGCCGGCAGACCGCGCAGCGCCAGGGCGGCCCGGTCCGCCGCCGCCAGGGCGGCCCGGGTCCGGCCCTGGTCCAGCAGCACCAGCGCGAGGCTCATCCGCGCCTGCGCGGCGACCTGTTCCGCGCCGGCCCGCACCGCTGCCGCCACGGCGGCCCGAACCCGTCGTTCGGCGGCGGTCAGCTCGGCGAGTTCCCGCAGGGCCAGCCCGGCCGCCCGGTGCGCGATCGCCGTCGCGGTGCCGTCACCCTCCCGCCGAGCCGCCGCGACCGCCGCGTCCGCGCGGTCCAGCGCGGCTCGCGGCGCCCGGCCGACCAGCTCCAGCGCCTCGTCGGCGACCGCCCGCGCCGGCAGCGCGCCGTCGGCGACCGCCCGTGCTGTGAGCGCGCCGTCCGCGACCGCTCGCGCCGTACCGGCCGGCTGGGCACCCCCCATCGCGCGAAGCCTCCCGTCCCGTATCCAGCCCGGCCCCCCGGCCCGGTGCTATCCGCTCAGGGCGTGATCCAACTGGTGGTCACCGTCGTGTCGCCGGCCGGTACCCGCAGCCGCAGCACCCCGGTGGCCAGACCGTCCACGGTGAACCAGCCCTCCTCGTCGACCGGTGCCTCCCGCGAGCCGCGCGACGTTTCGACGGTGACGTCCCCGGTGGCCCCGTCGACCAGGCCACGGATCGACACCGTGCCGTCCACGGTGTGCACCTGGAGTTCGATCGACACCGCGCCGTGTTCGAAGGAGAGCAGGCGTAGCTGCTCGTCGTCGCTGCGGGCGAGGGCCGGCAGTTCCGTGGTCGAGTCGTGTACCAGCTCCGCCAGCACCTCGTCGATCCGGCGGGTCGACAGGGCGGCCCGGGCCAGTTCGGCCACGAAGTCCGGCGGCGGATCCACCCGTACGGCGATCGCCCGCAACCGGTCGACCAGCTCGTCGTCGGTCATCGCCGTACCTCCTTCCACCCGGCCCGCCGACGCCGCGCCGGGTCGCGCCGCCCGACGGCGTTGCTCCGCCTGGTCATGGTCGCTCCGGTGCGGCCGAGGCCCGGCCGCCGAGCAGTTCGTCGGCCTCGGCGAGCTGCCGGAGGCTTTCCAGGCAGCGCTGTCGGGCCGGTCCGACGGTGCCGACCGCCATCCCGAGCGCGGCGGCGACCTCGGTGTACCGGGGCGGAGGCGAGGCCATCAGGATCCGGAGCAGTTGGCGACACCGTTCCGACAGGCTCTCCAGGGCACGCCAGAGCGCCGCATCACGCTCGTCGCGCAGCAGGTCGGTGTCCAGCGGTGGCGCCGGGTCGGGCAGTTCGGTGAGGAGTTCCGGGGTGCCGGCGGTCGGCTGCCGGCCGGCCCGGCGGAGAAGTTGCAGACACTCCCGCCGCGCCGTGGTGCCGAGCCAGCTCGCGAGCCGCTCCGGATCGGCGATCCGGTCCAGGTTCTCCACCAGGCGCAGCCAGGTGTTCTGCACGGCGTCGGCCGCGTCGGCGACGTCGAGCCGGAAGCCGCGGGCGATGGACCACAGCAGATTGTTGTACCGGTCGACCAGCGCGTTCCAGGCGACCTGGTCGCCGTCGGCGGCGCGGACGAGCAGGTCGGCGTTGTCGTTGTCCGGGCTTCCCAGCATCCGGCCCCCTCGGTGCCAAGGGTCGTGACCAGTAGGCGCTGCGCCTATGACAAGTAGAGTCGAATTCGAGGAAGGTAATGCACAGCCGGTCTCGGGTCGTGGCGGTCCTCGACCGTCGACTCGGGCCGTACGGGATTCCGGGTTGACCGGTATCCGTCCCGGTGCATCAACGGCGCTCCGACCGTACTCGGACAGAGTATGACTGAGAGCGGTGTGCGGCGGGGAGCCGCACGGGTACTGCGTCCGATCCGTACGCCCCGGGCATGGCTCGCGGCGCTCGCCGTTGCCGGCGTCGTATTGGCCGGCTGCGAACCGACCCAGCAGGATCCGCCGGACCGGAACGTCGCGGGTGGATCGGAGTCCGAGCCGGAGTCCGGGGCCTGCCCGAAGGCCGGCAAGCTGACCGGCGCGCGGCTGCCGAAGTTCGACTCGGACCGGTACGTCACGGTGGAGAATCCCTGCCTGCCCCATGCCGGGCTGGTCGGTCAGGTGATCAGCATGATCCCGGCCGCCGAGCGGACCGGCGCGGGTCGGGCCACCGAGTTCGTCGGCCGGCTGGACCGGTTCGTCAACCGGCTCAGCGTGGTGAACGACGTCGCCGAGTGCGCGTACCGGAGGGACCGGCTGGCGATGCGGATCTTCCAGAGCCGGCAGGACCGGTGGGCGGTCGGGATCGCCGCCGTGGTCCGGGGCCGGCTGGGCGCGGCGGCGGAGGTGACCGCCTGCGCCCTCATCCAGCAGATCGCCTCGCTGGGCCTGGGCGTCCGGGGCGACGGTCCCGAGCGGGACAGCCCGACGTTCTGCTTCAACACCGCTCGGGACCGGCGTTCGGGCGAGGACTTCACCGTGATCTGGATCGGTTCCTCCACGCTGGTCTGCCGACAACTCCAGGACCAGCTCGTACCCGGGGACGGGCGCCTCGTCGCGGTCGAGGCCGAACCGGACGTCGCGCTGCGGTCCGGACCGTCCCGGGGCGATCCGGTACTCCGCCGGGTCCCGGACGGCACGCTCGGCCGGGTGAGTTGCTACCGCACCGGCGAGCCGACCGACGGAACCGACCTGTGGGGCCGGGTCGACATCCTGGGCGAGACCGGCTTCGTCTCGGCGGCCCACCTGGACGACCCGCTGCTGCTGGGCAGACCCGCCGAGTGCCCGGGCGGCTGAACACCGTCGACCCGGCCCCGCCCGCGCCGCCGGCTACTGCCCGCCGGGGCTGACCAGTCCGGTCTCGTACGCGACGACGACGGCCTGGACGCGGTCGCGGAGTCCGAGCTTGCCGAGGATGCGGGCGACGTGCGTCTTGACGGTCGCCTCGGACAGGTGCAGGTGGGCGGCGAGTTCGGCGTTGCTCAGGCCCTGGGCGAGCAGCCGCAGCACCTCCAGTTCGCGTGGCGTCAGGGTGGACAGGTCGCGGTGTGTCGCCGCCGGGTCGGCGCTGCGGCTGGCGAACCGTTCGACGAGCCGTCGGGTGATGGTGGGAGCCAGCAGCGCGTCGCCGGAGCGGACCATCCGGACGGCGGCGACCAGGTGCTCGGGGGTGACGTCCTTGAGCAGGAATCCGCTGGCGCCGGCGGAGAGCGCCGCGTACACGTAGTGGTCGAGGTCGAACGTGGTCAAAATGATCACCCGGGGATCGGTGGCGGCGCCGGTGAGGATGCGCCGGGTGGCTTCCAGTCCGTCCATCTCCGGCATCCGGACGTCCATCAGCACGACGTCCGGCAGGGTACGCCGGACCGCGTCGATCGCCTCGCTGCCGTTCGTCGCCTCGGCGACCACGTCGATGGCGTCGGCGGTGAGGATCATCCGGAAGCCGGTACGGACCAGCGCCTGGTCGTCCGCGACGACGACGCGCAGCGGCGGTGCGGTCATGGCGCCTCCAGCGGGATCCGCGCGGTGACCCGGTAGCCTCCGCTGAGCCGTCGTCCGGCTTCCAGGGTGCCGCCGTAGACGGCCAGCCGCTCGCGCAGGCCGATCAGGCCGTGCCCGGCACCGCTCGCGGCGGAGACGCCTGGGCTGCCGCCGGTGTCGGTGGCCTCGACCCGGAGTTCGTCGGTGCCGTACTCGACGAGGACCCGGGCGGTCGCGCCGGAGGCGTGCTTGACCGTGTTGGTCAGCGCCTCCTGGACCACCCGGTAGGCGGTCAGCTCGACTCCGCGCAGCAGCGGGCGGGGTTCGCCGGTCACGGTCAGCTCGACAGGTATCCCGGTGTCGCGTACCCGCCGCACCAGCGCCTCCAGCCGGTCGAGGCCCGGTTGGGGGGTCAGCCCGCTGGTGGCCGCCGGATCGTCACCGTCGCTGTCCATGGTCAGCAGCCCCATCACGTGGCGCAGCTCGGCCATCGCGGCCCGGCCGCCGGCCTCGACGGAGAGGAGTGCCTGCTGGGCCTGGTCGGGGTCGGCCCGCATCACCTTACGGGCGGCGCCGGCCTGGATGACCATGACGCTCACGTTGTGCGTCACCACGTCGTGCAGTTCGCGGGCGATCCGGGCGCGTTCGTGCTCGGCGGCCCGCCGCAGCGCCTCGGCCTGCTCCTGCTCCAGTGTGGACAGCCGGGCCCGGTCCTCGTCGGCCCGCCGTTTCCACCGGCGCAGCCCGTTGGCCGCGAGCACGATCGGGATGAGGATCAGGAACGGCACGGCGCTGTCCGGCACGGTGGGCACCGCCGGCTCCCGGAGCTGGGTGTAGATGAACGCCGCCACCGGCAGGCTGGCCAGCGCGGGCAGCCGGAAGGGGCTGTAGACGGCGGCCGTGTAGGCGGCGATGACGCAGGCGTAGAAGGAGACCCGCAACGCGGCGTTGAAGTCGCTCGCCAGCGGAGCCGTGAACAGCACGACCCAGAGCACCGCGAGCGGGTACCGGCGGCGGAGGACCAGCGGCAGCACCACCACGAGGAGCATGACGACCGTCGAGGCGATTTCGTAGTCCTCGATCGGCAGGAAGGGCTCGGGCACCTCCCGGGGCCGGAGCGGGGCGGGCGGCGCCGGTGGCGGGTACCCGTCGGGCGCCGGTGGCTGCGGAGCCGGCTCGGGGAAGTCCGCGTTGTCGAACGCGACGACCGACGTCCGCTCGCCCCGGTCCTGGCTGTCCCCCTCCACGATCGCGGCGAGGAGCAGGCTCAGCGCCAGGAGTCCGTCGAAGATCCGGCCGCGCCAGGTGAGGCTCGGCAGCGGACCGGACGGCTGCACCAGCAGCCTGACCCGGGCCCACAGTCGGCCGGTCAGCGCCCCGTTTCTCACCGGGCCATTCTCACCCACCGTGTCCGGCCCGCGATATCCGTCGAGTTGACCACCCGGCTACCTCCGTCGACTACGCCTCGGGGATGACGCCCGCCCGGCTCATCCCCGGGCGGTACCGGATTTGCCTCCGGCGGCCGACGCCCGCGATTCCGGGCCGGACCTAGCGTCGACCGGCCAGGAGGCGCAGGAGACCAGGAGGGAACCACCATGACCGCACCGGTGATCGAGTTGACCGACGTGAGCCGCAGGTATGACGAGGGGCCGCCCGCGCTGGACGGCGTGTCGCTGCGGATCGGGGCCGGGGAGGCGGTGGCCGTCCTCGGGCCCTCGGGCAGCGGCAAGTCCACCCTGCTGAACCTGGTCGCCGGCTTGGACCGGCCGAGCAGCGGCACGGTGACCGTGGACGGTGTCCGGGTCGACGGGTTGGGCGAGGCCGCCTCCGCCCGCTACCGCCGGGCGAAGATCGGCATGGTGTTCCAGTTCTTCAACCTGCTCGACGACCTGACCGTGGTCGACAACGTCATGCTGCCGGCCCAACTGGTCGGAACGGCCCGTGCCGTGGCGCGGCGCCGCGCGACGGAGCTGCTCGGCACGCTCGGCATCGAACGGCATGCCGCCGCCTACCCCGGCCGGCTCTCCGGCGGCGAGCGGCAGCGCGTCGCGGTGGCCAGAGCCCTGATGAACCGGCCGGCGCTGCTGCTCGCCGACGAACCGACCGGTGCGCTGGACACCGCCTCCGGCGAGGAGGTGCGGCAACTGCTCACCGACCTGCACGCGGAGGGTCAGACCATCGTCCTGGTCACCCACGACCTGACCCTGGCCGAGGCGTGCGCCACCCGCACGGTCCAGCTCGTCGACGGCCGGGTCGCCGCCGACAGCAGGTTGGAGTCGGTCCGATGAGCGCGCTGGGCGGGGTGGTCCGGTCCGGCGTGGGACGTCGGCGGGTACAGACGGTGGTGATCGGGCTGGTGGTGATGATCGCGGTGACCGCCGCCGTGCTCGGCGGATCGCTGATGGTGGCCGCGGAGGCGCCGTTCGACCGGGCTTTCGCCCAGCAGCACGGCGCGCATCTGACCGCACAGTTCGACGCGGCCAGGACGACGGCGGCGCAACTGGCGGCGTCCGCGACGGCGGCCGGGGTGACCGAGGCCGCCGGCCCGTTCCCGATCACGACGATCACTCCTGCCGAGGAGCGTGGACCGGTACGACCGATCACCGTGGTCGGGCGGGCCGATGCCGGCGGACCCGTCGACGCCGTCACGGTGACCGAGGGCCGGTGGGTGACCGGCCCCGGCGAGATCGTGCTGCACGGCGACATCCGGCTGCCGCCGAGCCTGCAACCGGGGGTGGGCGACGTGCTGTCGCTGCCGGACCTGCCCGGCGGACCGGCCCTGACGGTGGTCGGAGTGGCCCGGTCGGTCAGCGAGACCGCCGGCGGCTGGGTGGTGCCGGAACAGGTCGCGGCGTTGACCGCTCCGGGCGCCACCGCCGGATACCAGATGCTCTACCGGCTCGACGCGAGCGGCACGGCGGCGCAGGTCGACGCCGGCCGCGCGGCGGTGCAGGCGAGCGTACCCGCGGAGGCGCTGACCGGTGCCCGGTCCTGGCTCACCACCCGGACCAACAGCGCCGGCAACACGGTGCTGTTCGTGCCGTTCCTGATCGCGTTCGGGGTACTCGGCGTACTGATGGCGGTGCTCATCATCGGCAACGTCATCGCCGGGGCGGTCAGCACCGGTACGCACCGGATCGGTGTGCTGAAGGCGCTCGGCTTCACGCCCCGGCAGGTGGTCCGGGCGTACACGGTGCAGGCGCTGGTTCCCGCCGTGGTCGGTGCGCTGCTCGGCGTCGTCGCGGGCAACCTCCTGGTCCTGCCGGTGCTGGCGCAGACCAACGCGGTGTACGGCACCTCGGACAGTGGCGTCACCCCGTCGGTCAACGTCCTGGTGCTCGTCGGAGCGCTGGCTGTGGTCGCGGTGACCGCGTGGGCGGCGGCGTCCCGGGCCGGCCGGCTGCGTACCGTCGAGGTGCTGGCCGTCGGTCGTACGCCCGGGCCGGGGCGGGGCCAGTGGGCGGCGCGGCTGGCGGCCCGACTTCCGCTGCCCCGACCGGTGACCCTCGGGCTGGCCCAGCCGTTCGCCCGGGTCCTCCGGTCGGCGACCGTCGTCGCGGCGATCGCGTTCGGTGCCGCCGCCGCGACCTTCGCCGTCGGCCTAGGTGCCTCGCTGAACGAGGTCCGGGCCACCGAGAAGCACGGCGACGTCGTCATCTTCCCGGGCCGCCCGATGTCCGCGCCGCCGCCGGAGGGCGGGCCGCCGGTCGAGGGCAGCCCGAGGGTCGCGTCGGGGCCGCCGCCCGCGCCGGACCCGGTGGCGGTGGTCGAGGCGATCACCGCACAGGCCGGGACCGCCGGGTACAGCGGTGTCGCGCAGACCGAGGTGACCGCCGCCGGACTCACCAGTGCCGTCGAGGCCCTCGCCTTCACCGGCGACGGTGCCGCGTCGAGCTACGAGATGATCTCCGGTAGCTGGTTCCGCCAGCCCGGCGAGATCGTGGTCGCCAGACCGTTCCTCACCGCCACCGGTACCCGGGTCGGGGACAGCATCGTGCTTACCGACCACGGCAGGCAGATCCCGGTCCGCATCGTCGGCGAGGTCTTCAATCCCGAGTCCAGGGGGATGCAGGTGCTCACCGCCGTCGCGACCCTGGCGGCCGCCCAGCCGGACCTGCGGGCCGTGGAGTACTTCGTCACGCTCACCCCGGGCACCGATCCGGCCGCCTACGTGCAGGCGCTGAACACCGCACTGTCGTCGGTGGAGGCCACCGCGGAGGTCGTCGAGCAGGAGGCCGAGGAGGTCCTCATCGTCATCAACACGCTGACCACCCTGCTCACCCTGATGCTCGTCACGGTGGCCGCGCTGGGCGTACTCAACATGGTCGTGTTGGAGACCCGGGAACGGGTGCACGATCTCGGCGTACACAAGGCGCTGGGCATGACGCCACGGCAGACCATCACGATGGTCGTCGCCTCGGTGGTGGTGACGGGACTGATCGGTGGCGCCGTCGGCGCACCGGTCGGCGTGCTCATGCAGCGGCTGACCCTCGGCGAGATGGGCCGCGTCACGGGCTTCGAGCTGCCCGCCTCGGTCGTCGACGTCTACACACCCGTCACGCTGGCGCTGTTCGGTCTCGGTGGCCTCGGCATCGCCGTACTCGGTGCGCTGCTGCCGGCCGGCTGGGCGGCCCGTACCCGGACCGCCACCGCACTGCGCACGGAGTAGCCGGCGGGCCGGTGTGCCGCCCGCGACCTGACGGGGGGTGGGCGGCACACCGGCGCCGGACGTCGGATCGTCGGTGGACGCGCCGGGCGGTCGCGATCCGGGGCGGGCCGGGTGACCGGCGGCCGGCGTCAGTCGGGGACCGGTCCGGTCGAGTCGCGGATCACCAGCGTGTGGCCGGTCGGCCGCCGCCGGGGCCGCTTCGACCTCGGCTTGAGGGCGAGTTCCAGCGCCATCCGGCCCATGTCGGTCATCGGCAGCCGGACCGTGGTGAGCCCGGGTGCCAGGTCCGCGGCCACCGAGACGTCGTTGAAGCCGACCACGGAGATCCGATCCGGTACGCCGACCCGGCGCGCCCGCAGCGTCGCGAGTACGCCGATCGCCATCGAGTCGTTCAACGCCACGATCGCGGTGGTGTCGGGATGGTTGCGCAGGATCTCGTCGGCGGCGGCCCGACCGCCGTCCCGGGTGAAGTCGGTGTGCACGATCGGCAGCTCGTCGAGGGCGAGTCCGTGTCGGGCCAACGCGGTCGCCACCCCGGCGAGCCGGTCGATGACGGTGGTGAGTCCGCCGGTGGCGGCGGCGACGGCGATCCGGCGGTGGCCCAGTGCCAGCAGGTGTTCCCCGAGCGCGTGCCCGCCCGCCTCGTTGTCCGGCAGCACCGCGTCCACCCCGAGCGGGTGCCGGCCGATCACCGCGACCCGGCCGCCCACGTTCTGGTACGCGGCCAGCTCGCGGCGCGCCTCGGCCTGGATCCGTGGGTCGTCGTAGCCGGAGCCGGCGATCAGGATGATGCCGACCCGCTGGGCGATCAGGTGCCGCAACTGGCGCAACTCGTGCTCGGGATCGCGGCCGGAGTGGCAGATCTGCACCAGCAGCCCCTGCTCGTCGGCGACCTGGATGACCCCGCCGGCGATCTCGGAGAAGTACGGGTCGTCCACCTGGTGCACGACGAGCCCGACGGTCGAGCTGACGCCCCCGGCCAGCGTGCGGGCGTACGGGTTGGCGACGTAGCCGAGTTCCCGGGAGACCTGCCGGACCCGGTCGGCCACCTCGGCGCTGACCCCGTCCCGGCCGGCCAGCGCCCGGGAGGCGGTCGCCAGCGACACACCGGCCCGTTCGGCGACGTCGACGAGGCGCAGCCGCGCGCCAGGCTTGGGCATCCGCAACTCCCCGGAAACATCAACGACCATCGCCGTAACTATTGCGAGTGACGCAAGCCACAGCCTATGGTACGAAAGCGCTTCCGTAAGCGCTTTCGTTACCTCTGCGAAGGAGCGTCAGGAATGACATCCCGAGCGACACGGACATCCCGAGCGACACGCGGACGACGGGCCACGGCCCTCGGCGCGGCGGTGGCACTTCTGCTGGCGGGCTGCGGCGACGACGGCGGGTCGGGCTCCTCCGACGACCCGATCGTCGTCGGGATCTCGCTCCCGCTGACCGGCGACTTCTCCGAGCCCGGCAAGGGTGTGCAACGCGGCTACGAGGCGTGGGCCAAGATCACCAACGACAAGGGTGGCCTGCTCGGCCGGCAGGTCGAGCTGAAGATCCTCGACGACCAGTCCAACGCCGACCGGGTGGTGGCCGACTACGAGCAGTTGATCGGCAAGGACAACGTGGACATTGTGGTGGGTCCGTTCTCGACCCGCCTGGTCGTCCCGGCCGCCCGGGTCGCCGAGGAGTACGGCATGCTCTTCGTCGAGCCGGCCGGCGCGGCGAAGGAGGTCTTCACACAGGGCTTCAAGAACCTGTTCTACGCCGCACCGGCGGTCGCCGACGACCACTACAACCACCTCGCCGAATACCTGCTCGCCCTGCCACCCGGCCAGCGGCCGACCACGGTCGCGTACGCCGCCATGGACGACCCGTTCGCCCAGGGCACCGCGTACGGGCTGAAGGCGAAGCTGGAGGCGGGCGGGGTGCGCACCGTCGTCGACGAGGTGTACCCGCCGAACACCACCGACTTCAGCACCATCGCCGCCAAGATCGCAGCCTCCAGGGCGGACATGGTGGTCGGCGGCTCGCAGTACCAGGACGGGGTGAACCTGATCGTCGCCCTGCAACAGTTGAGGTACCAGCCGAAGCTGGCGGCCTTCTCCACCGCGCCGACCAGCCCGGAGTTCGCCGCCGCGATCGGCAACAAGACCGAGGGCATCCTCGCGCCGACCGGCTACACGCAGAAGGCGCCCTATCCGAGCAACGTCGAGTTCGTCGAGAAGTACACGGCGCAGTTCGGCTCGCCGCCGGAGGAGGACGAGGCGAACGCCTACACCACCGGCCAGGTGGTGGCCGCGGCCGTCACCGCCGCCGGCTGCGCCGAGCAGGGCGAGTGCCAGCAGAAGCTGGTCGACTGGATCCGGGGCAACAAGGTCGAGACGGTCGTCGGGCCGCTCACCTGGGACGCCACCGGCAAACCGCAGGGCGCGCACATGATCCAGCAGTGGGTCGGCGGGCAGATCCAGATCGTACTGCCCACCGAGGCGAAGGAAGTCGACATCGTCTACCCGAAGCCGGCCTGGTGAGGTAGCGGATGCCGTCCGGCGCCCTGCTCTTCCAGAGCGTCATCCTGGGCCTGCTGCTGGGTGGGCTGTACGCCCTCCTGGCAGCCGGCCTGACGCTCTACTTCGGCATCATGCGGGTGGTGATGATCGCCCACTCGGCGTTCCTCATCCTCGCCGCCTACCTCGCCTGGTGGTCGCACGCCAGGCTGGGCGTCGACCCGCTGCTGTCGATGGTGGTCACCATCCCGCTCTTCTTCGGCCTCGGCGTGCTGCTGCAACGGCTGCTGCTGGCCCGGCTGCGCCCGGTCACCCTCACGATGATGTCGGTGCTGCTCACCTTCGCCATCGCGGTGCTGATCGAGGGGCTGCTCGGGTACGCCTTCACCGGCACCCAGCGCCGGATCCAACTCGGTTACGGCTCGGCCAGCATCGGCCTGTTCGGGGCCCGGATCGCGGTGGTCAAGCTGATCGCGTTCGGGCTCGCCGCCGTCGCGCTGCTGACGCTCTATCTGCTGCTCAAGCGGACCAGGTTCGGTTGGGCGCTGCGGGCGACGATCCAGCACCCGGACGCCGCCCGGCTGATCGGGATCGACACCGACCGGATCGCCGGGTTCGGCTTCGGGGTGGGGTTGGCGACCGCCGCCGTCGGCGGTACGGCACTGGCCCTGGACACCACCATCTACCCGTCGCTGCACTGGCACTGGATCGGTCCACTGATGGCGATCATCGTGGTCGGCGGGCTGGGCAGCGTACCGGGGGCGGCGGTCGCGGCGATGCTGCTCGGGCTGGTACAGAGCCTGTTGCAGATTCCGCTCGGCACCACCTGGGCGCAGACGGTCTTCTATCTCGCGCTCTTCGCGACGCTGGCGTTCCGCCCGCAGGGATTCTTCGGAGGCCGCCTTGCCCAGCGCTTCTGACCCCACCCGGGCACACCGGCTCGGCGGACCGCTGCGGGCGGTCGCGATCCTGGCCCTGGCCGCCGCCGTACTCTCCTTCCCGTCCTGGGCACCGAACCCGTACATCCTGTCGGCCGGCGTCGTCGTGCTGAACTACGCGGTGCTGTCGACGTCGTGGAACTTCGTCGGCGGGTTCACCGGGTACATCTCGCTCGGGCACGGCGCGCTGGCCGGGCTCGGCGGCTACGCCACCGGCCTGCTGGTGGTCCGGGCCGGCCTGCCGAGCTTCGTCGCGCTGGCCGCGGCGACCCTGCTGGTCGCGGCCGTCGCGGTGCCGATCGGGTACGCGGCGCTGCGGGTGCGCGGTGCCTCGTTCGTGATCGTGTCGATCGCGCTGGTGCTGATCCTGCTCCTGGTGGCGCAGAGCTGGGCGTCGCTCACCGGCGGGTCGCGCGGGCTGGTCGTGCCGCGCCCGTTCCCGGGACTGCTCCGGCCCGAACACCATCGGATCTTCTTCTACCTCTTCGCCGCCCTGCTGGCGCTGGCGCTGCTGGTCTGGTGGCTGGTCGACCGGTCCCGCTTCGGGCTCGGGCTGAAGGCGATCCGGGAGGACGAGGACAAGGCGGAGTCGCTGGGTACGCCGACGTTCGCGTACAAGCTGGTGGTCTTCGTCGTCTCGGCCGGCTTCACCGGACTGGCCGGCGGCCTGTACGCGCTCTGGTTCGGCGACCTCGACCCGGTCTTCCAGTTCTCCATCCTGACCGGCTCCTACCTGGTGCTGATGGCGCTGCTCGGCGGCGTACGCCAGCTCTTCGGCCCGCTGGTCGGCGCGCTCGTCGTCGGCGTCGGACTGGAGTACTTCAAGGTGGAGTTCGGCAACACGCCGCTGCACCTGGCCGCCACCGGACTGCTGCTGGCCCTGGTGGTGCTCTTCATGCCGGACGGCGTACTGCCGGCGGTCGGCGCGCTGGCCGACCGGTTCCTGCGACCGGCGCAGAGTTCGATCCGCGAGGTCACCGCCGCCGAGCTGCGGGAGCAGCGCGACACCGCTCCGCCCGGCGCCGACCGGGCTGCCGACCCGCCGACCGAGCTGCCGGTCGGCGCCGTCGACGGCCGCTCGGGGAAGGAGGGCCCATGAGCGACGAGACGCGCGGGACCGGCACCCCGGTCACCAGCGACCCGGCCATCAGCGACCCGGCCACGGAAGGCGCGGCGGCCCCGGCTGCGGACGGCACGGGGAGCCTGGCGACGACCGGGCTGACGAAGGCGTTCGGTGGGGTGACGGCGCTGGACGCGGCCACCGTGACGTTCCGGCACGGCCTGGTCAACGCGCTTATCGGGCCGAACGGCTCCGGCAAGACCACCTTCTTCAACTGTGTCACCGGGATGATCCGGCCGGACAGCGGCCGGACGTCGTACCGGGGCGCGGACATCACCCGTCGGGCGCCGCACGCGATCGCCCGGGCCGGGATCGGCCGTACCTTCCAGCTCTGCCGGGTCTTCCCCCGGATGTCGGCCCTGGACAACGTCCTCGCGGCGGCCCGGCCCGGCGGCCTCTGGCGCGGCCTGCGGGGCGCCCGGAGCCGCGCCGAGGTGGACCTGGCCCGGGGCTGGCTGACCCGGCTCGGCATCGAGCACCTCGCCGACGTCGAGGCCCGGAACATGTCCTGGGGGCAGCAGAAGCTGCTGGAACTCGCCGGGGTGCTGATGAGCGGCCCGGAGACCGTGCTGCTGGACGAGCCGGCCGGCGGGGTCAACCCGGCCCTGCTGGACCGGATCGGCAGCTTGGTGCGCGAGCTCAACGCCGAGGGGAGGACCTTCGTGATCGTCGAGCACAACATGGACCTGGTGATGAGCATCAGCGACCACGTCGTGGTGTTCGACCGGGGACGGCCGATCGCCGAGGGGCCGCCGTCGGTGATCCGGTCCGACGAGCGGGTACTGGGGGCGTACCTTGGCGTCTGAGCTGGAACTCGTCGACGTCCAGGCCGGGTACGGGCGGGCCGCACCGGTGTTGCGCGGGCTCTCCGTCTCGGTCGAGGCCGGCTCGATCGTCTGCCTCGTCGGGCCCAACGGCGCCGGAAAGTCCACCGTGCTCAAGGTGGCCAGCGGGCTGCTCCGGCCGCGCTCCGGCCGGATCCTCGTCGACGGGGTCGACGTCACCGGCCAGGGACCGCAGCGGATGCTCGCCGCCGGGGTGGCGCACGTGCTCCAGGGGCACAGCGTGTTCCGGGAGATGACGGTGGCCGAGAACGTGATGCTCGGCGGCTACACCCTGCGGGACAAGACGCTGCTGGCCCGCCGGGCCGACTTCGTCCGGGACGTCTTCCCGGTGGTCGCGCAGCGCTGGGACACCCTCGCCGGGCTGCTCTCCGGCGGACAGCAGAAACAGGTGGAGTTCGCCCGGTCGCTGATGGTCGAACCCCGGGTGGTGCTGCTGGACGAGCCGTCGATGGGGCTGGACCCGAAGGCGACCAGCACGGTGTTCGAGCAGGTGGTCCGGATGCGCGACGCCGGTACGGCCGTGCTGCTGGTCGAGCAGAACGCCCGCCGGGCGCTGGAGACCGCCGACCTCGGCTGCGTACTCGACCTCGGTCGGGTGCACATCTCCGGACCGGCGGCGGACCTGCTGGCCGACCCGCAGCTCGGCGACCTCTATCTCGGCGGCCGGCCCGGCCGGTCGTCGACCGCCGTCGCCACGGCCAGCCGGTCCACCACCGACCGGACGGGTGACGACGGCACCGGCGACACCACCGGATAGTTCCGCGCGGCGGGTCACCCGCCCCCGGCGCCACTCGCCGCGAACGCACAGAGAGGTGTACGCGATGTCGAGACCCAGACGCGCCGTCGTCACCGTTGCCGCTGCCGCGCTGGCCGCACTCCTGGTGACCACCGGTACGCCGACACCGGCCCATGGACACGGCGACCGCCACCGGGCCGTCCACCCGGAACTGCGCCGCCACCTCGTCGCGCACTATGACTTCGACCATCCGCTGTGGAGCGATCCCGCCCGGGAACGCGACCTGGGCCGTTCCGGTACCACGCTCGACCTGGTCAACGGCGGCGCCGCGATGCGGGTGCCGGACCGGGCACACCGGGGCAGCGGTCGGGCGGTACAGACCCGGCAGGTCGATCCGGCGGTGGCCGGCAACGACGACTGGAAGGCCGGCGTCTACGCGCCGACCGGGCTGCCGAGCCTGCACGCGTTCAACGCCACCGCCGGAGCGAGCCTGCTCGGCTGGTTCAAGGTGCTCGGCGACGGGCCGGCACCGAACTCCAACAGCGCGAACCCGGCCGACCGGTACAACGCGATCGGGCTGGCCGGGCTGCTGACCGGCGACTCCGACGGGCACGGCGTACGGGCGCTGCTCGAACTGATCAACGTGGACGGCGAGCTGCGGCTGGTCGCCCTCGGCCGGCGGCTGGACGGCGGCGAGTCGCAGACCTTCGCGGCGGTCGAGGACTGGCGGACGCTGCTGCCGCCGGGGGAGTGGGTCTTCCTCGCCGCCACCTTCGACTTCACCGACGGCAGCATGGCGCTCTACCGCAACGGTCGGCCGCTCGACGGCTTCTACACCCGTACCGACGACCCGTGGCTGGTCGCCGGGCCGGGGCGGCACCGCAGCACCGCCACCGACCCCCGGGGCATCAAGATCGGCGGGAGTTTCCCGCAGGACACCCGGGAGCAGAACCCGTGCGACTGCCGGATGGACTCGCTGATGTTCCTCGACCGGGCCGTCTCGGCACGCCAGATCGGCAAGCAGTACCAGTACGTGACCGGAGGACGTTGACCCCCAACCCACGAACCCCTCCCGTACCGAGAACGGAGTGACCCCGCGTGCGTACACCCACCCGTCGGCTCCGCAGAACCCTGACCACCGCCTCGCTCACCGTCGCCGCCGTCGTCCTCTCCAGCCTGGTCGCCGCCGTACCGGCCCGGGCCGCCGACGCGGTCTACGATCCCGTACCCGAACAGCAGATCCAGTCCCGGCTCGGGCTGGTCCTCACCGAGTACGCGGCGTTCCCGAAGTCGAATCCGACGCCGACCCCGACCGACCAGCGCCTGATGCGACACGCCCGGATCAACACCATCATGGAGCTGCCGGACGGCTCCGGCCGGCGGGCGGTACCCGACCTCAACGGCAGCCTCTACCTGGTGCGCGACGGGCTGCCGCACGTCTACCTCGACGTGGCCGGCACCTTCGCCCCACGGTTCTTCTCCGGTCAGGGGCTCGGCCAGGGCTTCGGCTACGTCGCCTTCCATCCTGACTTCGGGCGCAACGGCCGGTTCTACACCGTGCACACCGAGTCGCCCCCGTTTACCGCGACGCCGGACTACAGCCAGCCGAACACCGTCTTCCACGGCATCATCACCGAGTGGACCGCCACCGACCCGGCGGCCGACACCTTCGCCGGCTCCCGCCGCGAGGTGCTGCGGATCGGGTTCGGCGGCCGGGTGCACGGCATCCAGGAAATCAACTTCAACCCGACCGCCCGGCCCGGCACCGCCGACTACGGGCTGCTCTACATCGCCGCCGGCGACGGCGGGGTCGGGGTCCGGAACACCGATCCGCAGAACCTGGCGATGCCGCACGGCAAGCTGCTCCGGATCGACCCGGCCGGCAGCAACGCCCCGAACGGCCGGTACGGCATCCCGCCGTCGAACCCGTTCGTCGGCCGGGCCGGCGCGCTCGGCGAGATCTACGCGGTCGGGATGCGCGACCCGCACCGGTTCAGTTGGGACCGGGCCACCGGCCGGATGTACCTCGGGCACATCGGCGAACACGCCATCGAGGCGATCTACGAGGTGCGGCCCGGGGACAACTTCGGCTGGAGCGAGCGCGAGGGCGCCTTCGTCTTCGACAAGACGTCGACGAACCCGTGCGACCGGATCTTCCCGCTGCCGCCCGACGACGCCGGCTTCGGCTACACCTACCCGGTGGCCGCGTACGACCACGAACCCGCGCCGGGCTGGGACTGCACCTCCGACGTCGGGGTCGCGGTGGCCGGCGGCTTCGTCTACCGGGGTCGGGACGTACCGGCGCTGCGCGGCAAGTACGTCTTCGGCGACCTCGTCGACGGGCGGGTGCTCTACACCGAGGTCGACCAGATGCGGCGGGGCCGCGACCTCGCCCCGATCCACCGGCTCGCCCTGTTCGACCCGGCCGGCAACCCGGTGCGGATGCAGGACCTCTCCGGTCCCGGCGCACCGGGCGACCCCAACCGGGTGGACCTGCGGTTCGGCACCGACGCCCAGGGTGAGCTGTACGTCCTGGCCAAGGCGAACGGAAAGATCTGGAAGGTGACCGGCACCCGGGAGTACGCCGCCGGGCCGGTCGGCACCACCCGGGTCCGGGACACCATGCACCCGACGAGCTGGCAGCCGGTCACCCCGGAGAAGTGGCAGTTCACCGGTAAGCAGGTGATCCTCGCCGAGGCCGGCGTGCAGCGCCCCGGCCCGCGCCGCCCGTTCGAGTACGCGGTGCTGACCGCCGGACCCGCGTTCGGCGCGGTGGAGGTCGAGGCGGAGGTACGGCTCGACACGCCGGTCGAGGAGACCAACCGGGACGTGATCGTCGTCTTCGGCTGGCAGTCGGACACGCAGTTCTACTACGCGCACCTGTCGACCGACAACACCATCTACCCGCACAACGGCATCTTCAAGGTGGACGACGCCGACCGGGAACGCCTCGACTACCAGTGGAACGGCCGGTCCGAAGGCGCGGCCCCGGCGGTCACCGACGACCGCTGGCACCGGGTACGGCTGGTGCACCGGCCGGCGACCGGAGAGATCGCGGTCTACCTCGACGGTTCCCGGGACCCGTTGATGACCGCCGCCGACCCCACGTTCACCTCGGGCCGGGTCGGCTTCGGCTCGTTCGACAACGTGGGACGGCTGCGCGGCCTGACCGTTCGCGGCACACCCGCCTGACCCGCCGGTCGGGCCTCCTCCGGTCGTTTCGCAGTGCCGGAGGGGGCCCGACGGCCCGGCGGAACGGGCCGCACCGGCCTAGACTGCCGGGATGACCGAGCCGTGGACGCCGTCCGGCCCCGGTGTGCTGCGCCTGCCCTCCGGCCGGCTGGTGCGGGGGCGCGGGCTGCGTAAGCCGCTGCCGTCCGGACCGGTGCCGACGTTCGGGGTGTACCTGCTGGGCCGGACCCCGCCGGAGACGCCGTGGCAGAGCCGTTGGGTGCACTGGCCGGACTTCTGGCTGCCCCGCGACGCCTCCGGTTTCCAGGCGATCCTCCGGGAGGCCTGGGAGCGGGCGGCGGACGAGCGGGTGGAGTTCGCCTGCGGCGGCGGCAAGGGCCGCACCGGTACCGCACTGGCCTGCCTCGCCGTCCTCGACGGCGTACCGGCGGACCGGGCGGTCGCCTTCGTCCGCGAGCACTACGCCAGGGGTGCGGTCGAGACGCCCTGGCAGCGCCGCTACGTCGCCCGGTTCACCCCGGTCCCGGCCTGACCGGGGGCTCGCGCCCCGGCATCCGGCTCCGGGCATCCGGCGTTCCGGTCACTCCGGGCATCCGACGTTCCGGTCCGTCCGCCGGGCTGGAGATCGAGGTCGGCTCGGGCCACCGCCGGCCACGGCTGCGGGCATCCGGCGTCCGTCTGCGCCGGGCGCGGCGACTCAGATCAGGCCGGCGTCGTGGGCGAGCATCGCGACCTGGGTACGGTTGCTCAGGTCGAGCTTGGTCAGGATGTGCGTGAGGTGCGCCTTCACGGTGGCCACGCTCATCCCGAGACTGGCCGCGATCTCCGCGTTCGTCCGCCCCTGGGCGACCGCCAGCGCGACGTCCCGCTCCCGTGGGCTCAGCGACGCCAGCGCCGACCGGGCCCGCTCGTAGGCGTCGGCGCCGGTGGTCACCCGCTCCATCAACCGTCGGGTCACCGCGGGCGACAGGATCGGTTCACCGGCTGCCACCTTCCGGATCGCGTCGACGATCCGGTCCGGCGGGGTGTCCTTGAGCAGGAAGCCGCTCGCCCCGGCGCGCAGCGCGCGTACGACGTGGTCGTCGGTGTCGAAGGTGGTCAGCATGATCACCTCGGGCGGGTCGCGCCGGGCCCGCAGCCGTCGGGTGGCGAGGATGCCGTTGACCCGGGGCATCCGGATGTCCATCAGCACCACGTCGACCCGGTGCCGGTCGACGGCACCCGGCAGTTCGTCGCCGTCGGCCAGCGCGGCGACCACCGCGAGCCCCGGCGCCCCGTCCAGCATCATCGTCAGGGCGGTCCGGACCAGCGGGTCGTCGTCGACGATCACCACCCGCAGCAGGGGCGGGGTGGTCAGGTCCGCCACGGCAACTCCGCCCGGAGGTGGAACTCGCCGGCCGCGTCCACCGCGTGGTCGAGCCGCCCGCCGGCCAGGCTCAGCCGCTCGGTCAGGCCGACCAGTCCGACGCCGGCCCCGGGCAGTTCCGGCAGCTCGTACGAGAGCGGGTTGCGTACGTCGACGGCCAGCGTCCCGCCGGGTGCGCCGCTGAGGCGTACCCGTACCGGCTGGCCCGCCGCGTGTTTCCGGGCGTTGGTCAGCGCCTCCTGCACCACCCGGTACGCCGTCCGCCCGGTCACCGGTGCCACCGCCGCCTCCTCGATGCCGCCGTCGGTCCCGTCCTCGAACGACACGGTCAGCCCGGCCTCCC
Organism: Plantactinospora endophytica; assembly: GCF_016862915.1. Classification (GTDB taxonomy): domain Bacteria; phylum Actinomycetota; class Actinomycetes; order Mycobacteriales; family Micromonosporaceae; genus Plantactinospora; species Plantactinospora endophytica. The sequence goes on from NZ_BONW01000016.1 coordinate 424,326, forward strand.
GCGCCTCGGAGACCAGGCGCGGCACGTCCCGCAGTTCCGGTCCGGGCGGGCTGTCCGGGTCGGGGCCCGGTTCCTCCCGCCGGAGCACCGTGACCACCTCGCGGAGTTCCTCCAGCGCCTGGTGCACCCCGCCACGGATCACCCCGGCCGCCTCCGCGAGCCGTTGCGGTGACGAGTCGGGGCGGTATTCCAGCGCGCCCGCGTAGACGGCCAGCAGCGAGAGCCGGTGCGCCAGTACGTCGTGCATCTCCTGGGCGATCCGGGTCCGCTCGGCGATCCGGGCCTCGGCGACCCGGCGTCCCTGCTCGGCCTCGGCCCGGTGGGCGCGCTCGCGCAAGGAGATCACCAACGCCTGCCGGGCCCGGGCCCAGGTGCCCCAGCCGAGCAGCGCGGCGTAGGCGGCGGCCATCAGCAGCAGCCACCAGCCGTAGGAGAGCCCGGCGAACGGCCGCAGCCGGCCCTGCACGGCGTGCCCGGCCACCCCGGCGAGCGCCACCGCGACCGCGACCGGGAATCGTCGCTGCCGGGCGGCGTTGATCGCGGCGAAGGTGGCCGCCGGGGTCGCGACCGGGGAGACCGCCGCCAGCGCGGCCAGCGCCAGCCCACCGGCGACCGGCCAGGTCATGGCCACCGGGACGAGCGCGCAGGCCAGTACGGCGGCCAGGACGTCGAGCCGGAGGTGCGGCACCGGCCCCGACACGACCATGGACCACAGCACCGTGCCGACGAGCAGACCGATGGCGATCGTGGAGCCGAGCACGGCCAGCCGGGGTGGGCGCGGCACCGCCGCCCCGACCCCACAGTCCGTCCCGGTCAGCGCCATGCGGCCCAGGCTAGAGCCGGTCGGGGATCTTGGCCACCGACCAAAGTCGTAGGGCGGCGTGCGGGCAGACCGATGCCGGCGCCCCCGGTCCGCTCCGAAACTCGACGGCATGACACACACCAGTACGGACCACAGCACACCTCCGGCCGCCACCCGCACCCGAGTACGCCGGCTCGGGGTGGTGGGCGCCACCCTCCTCGCCGCCGAGGCCACCTTCTTCGTACTGCGCGACGGCGCCGGCATCGACCTCGCGGCCGGCGGCGGCGACACGCTCACCCGGGTGGGTCCGGTCGCGGTGGCGGTCACCGCCGTGCTCGCCGGGCTGGCCGGCTGGGGCCTGCTGGCCCTGTTGGAGCGGTTCACCTCGCGGGGACGGTTGCTCTGGACGGTCGTCGCGGTGCTCGCCTTCGGCGTCTCGCTGCTCGGTCCGGCCGGTGGCGTCGATGCGGACGCGCGGCTCGGGCTGGCCGCCCTGCACCTGGTGACGGCGGCGGTGCTGGTCGTCGGCCTGTCCTGGACGGCCCGAACCGTGCCTCCGCGGAGGGGCCGATCGACGGCGAGCGGTTCCGGTGGGCCGGCGGTGGCCCGATGACCGCGCTGCGGCTACGCCGGAAGGCCGGTGCGTACCACCTGGAGGGCTACTCCGCGACGCTGCGGACCGGCGGGTCGATGCGACGCGGCGAGATCCGTACCGGCGCCGGCGGGTTCCAGCTCGACGTGACCGATGCCCGCCGGTGCGGCGTGGTCGCCCGGATCGGCGGACGGCCGGTACTGCGGCTGCACCCGGACGGCTGCCAGCTTCCCGGACCCGGTGGACCGGCCCGCTGGTCGCCGAGCCGGGGCGGTGGGGTACTGGTCCGGGAGGGCGGCCGGATCGAGGTGCACCAGGCCGGGCGTCCCGGCGCACCGGTCCGGGTCGAGGTCACCGGCTCCTGGCCGGAGCTGGAGCTGGTGGCCCTGGCGGCGTGCTTCGCCACGCTGAGCCGCCGACGGCGGCGGATCCTGTTGACGGTGGCGATCCTCGGCGCCACCGGCAACGGCTGAGTCGTTGCGGACCCGGGCCCCGTACCAGGTGGCCCGGGTCCGGTGTGGTGAGCGCCAACCGGGTGCGGCATCGCCGGTGCGGCACCGGGTGGATGCGGTCAACCCAGCACCACCGGCAGCAGACTGAGTGAGTTGACCGCGGTGTGTGCCGCGACGATGGCCCAGACGTTGCGGTAGCGGGCCCACAGGTAGCCCATCAGGAGCCCGAATCCGCCGTTCCAGGCGAGCATCACCGCGACCATCTCCCACAGTGGACCGTCGCCGATCCGGTGTACGTGCATGACGGCGAAGAGCATCGTGCTGGCGACGATGGCGGGCCAGCGCCCGTACAGCGCCTCCAGTCGGGTCTGCAACAGCACCCGGTAGAAGATCTCCTCGGTGAGGCTGGCCGTGACGAAGGTGAACAGCATGGCGCTGAGCAGGTAGATCCGGTCGTACTCGCGGTATCCGGAGACGTCCTCGCTGCCGGCCAGCGGACTGTAGTAGAGCAGGTACGCCCAGCCGAGCAGGGCGGGCAGCGGTCCGAGCCGGTACCACCGGGTCGGCAGGGAGCGCCGGTGTGTCGGGCCGCCCCGCCAGCCGGTCCGCCAGATCCGCAGCACCAGCGCCGCGCCGCCGAGGAAGAGGGCGAGCTTGATCGGCCCGTACCAGATGCCGGGGTCGACGGCGAGCACCAGCGCGGGCAGCAGCAGGGCGAGTACGACCAGCCCGAGCGCCTGCCGGGTGAGCGCGGGCCGGTCGGCGGCGTCGGCCGGCGCGATGGCCGGCAGCCGGAGCGGAACGAGCCGGACCAGCAGCAGGCCGACGACGAGGGCCGCGACGATCCCGGCCAGGGGCTTGGCCGGCGCCTCGGCGTCGGCGGAGGTCCGCACGTCGGGGCCGGCGAACAGGGCCAGGGCCACGGGGGCGACGAGCAGCAGGGCCAGGCCGACACCGGTGAAGATCCGTTTCCGCATCGTCCCAGCGTGTCGATCGATGTCGGGCTTTCCGTCGCCCGCCGTGACGATTCGGCGGTACATCCTTCGGTGCATGGCGCCGGGCCGAAAACGGCCTGAGCAGCGGGGATGCCCCGGGTGGCGCAATGTGGCTTGCGCTTGGCAGCATCATGGTGCCACTATGGCACCATGATGGCGCCACCCAGTGCCCCCACCCACACCCTGATCAGGAGAGAAGAGCGGACATGACCACGCCCTCATCGGCGATCGCCGTGACCGGACTGCGCAAGTCGTTCAGTACGCACGTCGTGCTCGACGGCATCGACCTGGACGTGCCGGAGGGGACGGTCTTCGCCCTGCTCGGCCCGAACGGCGCCGGCAAGACGACCACGGTGCAGATCCTTTCCACCCTGCTGGCCGCCGACGGCGGCGAACTGCGGATCGCCGGGCACGACCCGACCCGGCACCCCGACCGGGTACGCGCGGCGATCGGCGTCACCGGTCAGTTCTCGGCGGTGGACAACCTGCTCACCGGCGAGGAGAACCTCCGGCTGATGGCCCACCTGCGGCATCTCGGGCGTCGCGCGGCCCGGGACCGGGTCACCGAACTGCTCGACCGGTTCGACCTGGTCGACGCGGCCCGGAAGCTGGTCTCGACGTACTCCGGCGGGATGCGCCGTCGCCTCGACCTGGCGATGACCCTGGTCGGCGAGCCCCGGATCATCTTCCTCGACGAGCCGACCACCGGGCTCGACCCGCGCAGCCGGCGCACCATGTGGCGGATCGTCCGCGACCTGGTGGCGGACGGCGTCACCATCTTCCTCACCACGCAGTACCTGGAGGAGGCGGACCAGCTCGCCAACCGGATCGCCGTGCTCGACGGCGGCCGGCTGGTCGCCGAGGGGACGGCGGACGAACTCAAGCGGATGATCCCCGGCGGACACGTCCGGCTGCGCTTCGCCGACCTGTTCCTCCTCGACGCCGCCGCGCGGCGGCTGGTCGGATCGGTGCGGGACGACGACGCGCTCGCCCTCCAGGTGCCGACCGACGGCAGCGTACGGGACCTGCGGGCGCTACTGGCCCGGCTCGACGGCGAGTCGATCGAGGTCGACACGCTCTCGGTGCACACCCCCGACCTCGACGACGTCTTCCTGGCGCTCACCGGCCAGGCCAAGCAGGAGCAGGAGACCGTACGATGAGCAGCCTCGCCCACACCACCAGCGACTCGTGGACCATGCTGCGGCGCAACCTGCTGCACATGCTGCGCTATCCGTCGGTCACGGTGATCCTCGCCGGGATGCCAGTGATCTTCCTGCTGCTCTTCGTCTACGTCTTCGGTGGCACCCTCGGTGCCGGCCTCGGCGGCGTGTCCGGCGGCCGGGCCCAGTACGTCGAGTACGTCACCCCCGGCATCGTCCTGATGGCGGTGGCCGCCGCCGCCCAGGGTGCGGCGCTCTCCGTCGCGATGGACATGACCGAGGGGATCGTCGCGCGGTTCCGGACGATGGCGATCTCCCGTGCCGCGGTGCTGACCGGACACGTCGTCGGCTCCATCGTGCAGACCATGATCGCGGTCGGGATCGTGCTCGGCGTCGCGGTACTGGTCGGCTTCCGGCCGACCGCCGGCCCGGTGGAATGGCTCGGTACGGTCGGCATGGTCGCGCTGGTCGCCCTCGCGCTCACCTGGCTCTGCGTCGCGCTCGGCATGGCGTCCGGCAGCGTCGAGAACGCCAGCAACGTACCGATGCCGCTGGTGCTGCTGCCCTTCTTCGGCAGCGGGTTCGTACCGACCGAGTCGCTGCCGGGCGGCCTGCGCTGGTTCGCCGAGTACCAGCCGTTCACCCCGGTCACCGAGACGCTGCGAGGGCTGCTCACCGGCACCCCGATCGGCAACAGCGGTCTGGTCGCCGTGCTCTGGTGCGTCGGGATCGCCACGGTCGGCTACTTCTGGGCCCGGGCGGCGTACCACCGCGCCTCCGTACGCTGACCAGCCCGGACCTGGGAGCTGCCGGGGCGAGCGACAGGGTATTCCAGTGGTGACGGAGGTGGAGCCGACCGTGGTTGCCGCCAGCCGGCCGCCCGGACGCGGAATCGCCGTGCCGACGAGCAGGTGCGTCGGAATCCACGGCGCGGGTCTGGTCCGGGTGGCCGGGTGAGCGTGTGCAGGCTCGGGGGAGACGGCGGGCCATCGCCGTCCGGGTGTCACAGGTCCGTGTCATCATCGGGCGCCGTCGCGACACGAGGGGGACGAACTGATGACCGGCAGCAGAGACGAGCAGGGCCCGGGTTGGCTGCGCGGACCGCTGCGCCCGTTCCGCAGCGGGCAGTACCAGCTCCTGGCCGGCGCGCTGACCATGTCGCTGTTCGCCGCCGGGGTGTGGATGATCGCCGTGGTCTGGCAGATCATCGAGATGGGCGGCGGGCCCGGCGAGCTGTCGTTCGTCTCGGCAGCGGCGGCGGCCGGCATGCTGGCCACCACTCTGCTCGGCGGGGTCCTGGCGGACCGGGTTCCGCAGCGCCGGATCCTGCTGCTGGTGGCCGGTGTCCGGAGCGTCACCGTCGGCCTGGTCGCGGCGCTGGCCCTGACCGACCGGCTGCAACTGTGGCAGCTCGCGGCGGTGTCGCTGCTGATCGGCGTCGGCAACGGCTTCCACTACCCGGCATACTCGGCGCTGCTGCCGTCGATCCTGTCGCCGGAGGACCTGCTGCCGGCCAACGGCGTCGAGGGGATGCTCCGGCCCACCATCATGCAGGCCGCCGGTCCCGCGTTGGCCAGCGTGCTGGTCGCCGCCTGGTCACCCGGTGCCGCGCTGCTGGTGGTGACCGTGCTGGAGGTCGCCGGGGTGCTGTTCCTGGTGGCCCTGCGCCCGGTGCCGCTGCGGCACGACCGGGCGGCACCGGCGGCCCATCCGATCCGGTCGACCCTGACCGACCTGCGCGACGGCTTCGTCTACATGGGCCGTACGCCGTGGCTGCTCGCCACGCTGCTCTACGCCTCGGTGCTCATCCTGCTGATCATGGGGCCGATCGAGGTGCTGATCCCCTTCGTGGTCAAGGACCGCGCGGGTGGCGGCCCCGGGGACCACGCCCTGGTGATGGCGGCGTTCGGCGTCGGCGGCGCGATCGGCTCGCTGGGCATGGCCGCGTTCCGGATGCCCCGGCGCTACCTGACGGTCATGAACCTCTTCTGGGGCCTCGGCTGCCTGCCGCTGGCCGTGGTCGGCGTCGCCGGCCAGGTCTGGGTGATCGCCGTGGCGGTCTTCGCCGTCGGCATCTGCTTCTCGGCCCCGATGGTCATCTGGGGCACCCTGCTCCAGCGGCGGGTGCCGCCGCACATGCTCGGGCGGGTCTCCAGCCTCGACTTCTTCGTCTCGCTGGTCTTCATGCCGGTGTCGATGGCGGTCGCCGGCCCGGTCAGCACCGGCATCGGCCTCGGCGCCACGTTCGCGCTCGCCGGCCTGCTGCCCGCCCTGCTCGCGATACTGGCGATCGGGCTGGCCCGGATGCCGCAGGACGAACTGGCACACCCGCTCGACCCACCGGCAGAACCGGCCGACCCGCCTACGTCGGCGGACGGACCGGCCGACCCGCCCGCGTCGGCGGAGGGCCCGGTCGAGCCGCCGGTGTCGGCGGAGGGACCGGCCGACTCGGCGGCGTCGGGGGAGGGCCAAACCGTGCCCGTCGGCCCGGAGCCGGCCGTCCGCGTCTGACGTGACGCGCCGAGGCCGGCAGGCGGGCGGGGGCGGTGGAAACCCGCCACCCCCGCCGAGCCGCTGACGGCCGCCCGGTGCGGCCCGCCGGGAGTCGGTCGGCCTCAGCCGGACCAGACACCGGTCGCGGCGGCGGCACGGGCGAAGTCGCGGAAGTCCCGGGCCTCCCGACCGAGCGCCCGCCGGACCCCGTCGGCCGGGTGCGCGTTGCGCCCGTCCAGCACCTCCACGAAGAGGTACGTCAGCAGTGCCGCCACGTCCGCCGGCAACCTCTGCTCCGCCAGCGTGGCGGCGTACCGCTCGACCGGGATCGTCCGGAACCGGATGTCCCGGCCGGCCGCCTCGGCGATCTCGGCAACCGCCTCGGCGAAGGTCAGCAGCCGGGGACCGGTCAGCTCGTAGAGCTGGCCGACGTGTCCGTCCTCGGTCAGCGCCACCTCGGCCACCTCTGCGATGTCGTCGACGTCGACGAAGGGCTCACCGACGTCACCGACCGGCAGGGCCAGTTCGCCGTCCAGCAGTGGCGCCAGCAGTTGGCCCTCGCTGAAGTTCTGGTCGAACCAGCTCGCCCGCAGGATCGTCCACTCCGCGCCGGAGTCCTGCACCATCTTCTCGGCCCGCTGCGCCTCCTCCTCGCCCCGGCCGGAGAGCAGGACCAGCCGGCGTACGCCGCCGCGTACGGCGAGTTCGGCGAAGGAGCGTACGGTCTCGGCGGCTCCCGGCACCGCCACGTCCGGATAGAACGACAGGTATGCGCTGGTCACCCCGTGCAGCGCGCCGGCCCAGGTGGCCCGGTCCCACCAGTCGAACGGCGGCGCGCCGGAGCGGGATCCGACCCGGACCGGTACGTTCCGCGCGGCGAGTCGCTCCACCACCCGGCGCCCGGTCTTGCCGGTACCGCCGAGGACCAGGATCGGTGCTGTCGTCTGGGCTTCGTGTTCTGTCATGCCTACGAGTCAAGCCCGCTCGGCTGCGACTTCCCATAGTCCAGAATCGCAATCGCATGTTCCAGCGTCTAACCTGGCGGCATGGACGCGCTGACCGGCCTACTCGACGGGCCCCGGGCCCGGGGCGCCTTCCTGCTCCGCTCGGTGCTCGAACCGCCCTGGTCGCTACGGATCCAGGACGAGGCGCCGCTGACGCTGGTGGTGATGGTCCGGGGCAGCGCCGTCGTGCTGCCCGACGTCGGCGACGTCCGGTCGCTCGGGGTGGGGGACGTGGCGATCATCCGTGGCCCGGAGCCGTACACCGTCGCCGACGATCCGGGGACCGCACCGCAGGTGGTGATCCACCCGGGCCAGCGCTGTACGACGGTCCAGGGCGAGAGCCTGGCCCAGGCGATGGACCTGGGCGTCCGCACCTGGGGCAACCGCCCGGACGGCTCGACGGTGCTGCTCACCGGCACGTACCAGTTGGACGGCGAGATCGGCCGGCGGCTGCTCACGGCCCTGCCGCCGCTGCTGGTGCTGCCCGAGCACGGGCGGCTCAGCCCGCTGCTGACGTTGATCGGCGACGAGATCGTCAAGGACGAGCCCGGGCAGGAGGCGATCCTCGACCGGCTCCTCGACCTGCTGCTGGTGGCGGTGCTCCGGACCTGGTTCGCCCGCCCCGAGGTCGAGGCGCCGGCCTGGTTCCGGGCGTACGGCGATCCGGTGGTGGGGCGGGCGCTGCGGATGCTGCACCACAACCCGTCGTACGCCTGGACGGTCGCGTCACTGGCCGCCGCGACCGGCGTCTCCCGGGCCGGCCTGTCCCGCAGGTTCACCGATCTGGTCGGCGAGCCGCCGATGACGTACCTGACCGGCTGGCGGCTGGCGCTCGCGGCCGACCTGCTACGCGAGCCGGACAGTACGGTCGCCTCGGTCGCCCGACAGGTCGGCTACGGCAGTCCGTTCGCGCTGAGCACCGCCTTCAAGCGGGAACGGGGCGTCAGCCCGCACCAGTACCGGATCGGCGCCCCGCGCGGATAGCGGCGGCGAGCCGGGGTGGCCGTCGGCGGTCGTCGGGTCGGCTACGGATAGCGGCGGCGAGCCGGGGCGGCCGTCAGCGGTCGTCGGGTCGGCTGCGGCTCGCGGCGGCGGGCCGGGGTGGCCGTCAGCGGTCGTCGAGTTGGCCGTCGAACGGGTCGTGGCCGAGCAGGTCGAGGAACGCCTCCCGCAGGTCGATCCGGATCGACTCGCCGGCCGCGGCATGCTCCCGGACGTGTTGGAACAGCGGCGTCAACCGGCGGATCTCGTCGGCGGAGACCACCGCCACCAGCGGGACGAGGCCGTCTCCCCGGTCGATCTCGACGCTGACGATGCCGGTGGCGGGGATCGCGGAGAACCGGAACGGGCCCAGTCGGTCCACGGTCACCGCCGGGGTACCGGTGCCGTGCCGTGCCGCCCGCAGCGCCGCGACCCGTTCGAGCTGGTACTGGGCCAACTCCCGCAACGTCGTCGACTTCTCCGGATCGTCCCTGATCGCCCGTAGTCGGCGCTCGACGTCGTCGAGGTCGGCCGAACCGTCGTCTTCCCGCGAGCCTCGCATCACCGAAGGCTATCGATCCAGCCTCCGTGCTTGTCGCACAGGCAGTGCGAAGGGATTCACAAGGGAAAAGGTTTGCCTATGGCACTCTCGCCCTTCCCGAGCCGACGGCACGCCGCTGGAGATCAGGGTTGGCGAGGGGCTCGGCACCGTACCCGTGGTCATCGGCCGACGCCGGGCTCACCGACCTGGTCGAGGCTCGCCACGATCCGTTCGCTGGTGATCGGCAGGTCGCGTACCCGGACCGACAGCGCGTCCGCGACGGCGTTGGCGATGGCGGCGGCCGTCGGGCCCTGTGCCGCCTCGCCGGCGCCGACCGAGGGCTCCGCCGGCCGCTCCACCAGGTGTACGTCCACCTGCGGCACCTCGCTGAACCGCAGGATCGGATAGCTCTCCCAGTCCGCGCTGGTGACCCGCCACCTGTCGAACCGGACCCGTTCCTTCAGGGTCCAACTCGCTGCCTGCACCGCGCCGCCCTCGATCTGGTTGCGTACCCCGTCGGGGTTCACCACCCGTCCCACGTCGACGACCAGCGTCAGCCGGCGCAGCCGTACCTCGTGCACCGCCTCCACCTCGGCCAGCACCGCGCAGTACGCCCCACGGTCCTTGTAGCGGGCGAAGCCGATGCCGTGGCCGACGTTCTCCTCGGTCCCGCGCCGCGCCCAGCCGCCCAGCTCGGCGGCGGTGCCAACCACCTCCCGGGCCCGGGGATCGGCGAGCTGCGCCAGCCGGTAGGCCACCGGGTCCGCCCCGGCGGCCAGCGCGAGTTCGTCCATGAAGGACTCGATCGCGAAGACGTTGGTGAACGCGCCGAGGGAGCGCAGCGAGGAGGAACGCAGTGCGGTCCGCAGCGCCCGGTGGCCGGTGATCCGCCGCTGCGGGAAGGTGTAGATCGGCCAGGCGTTGCGGGTCGTCCCGCCACCGCCCCAGGCCGGCGGATCGGCCGCCGGTGGCGTCGGGCCGGACCGGTCCCGGTGGGTGGCGGCGAGCAGCCCCGGGCTGCCGGCGTAACCGGGCCGGGCGGTGTGCCCCTGGCTCCACACGTCGTAGTCCCAGGTGAGCACCGCTCCGGTGGCGTCGACGCCGGCCTCGATCTCGGCCACCATCGCCGAGCCGAAGGGTGCCCAGGTCAGCTCGTCGCGGCGGCTCCACCGTACGTGCACCGGCCGGCCGGGGACGGCGCGGGCCAGCAGTACCGCGTCGAAGGCAGCGTCGTCCGCGCCGTTGTGCCCGTAGCTGCCGGCGCTCTCCACGTGCCGTACCCCGACCCGGTCCGCGTCGAGTTCCAGGACCGTCGCGATCGCCCGTTGCAGCCCGTGGATGCCCTGGCTGTGGCTCCACACGCTGACCGCCGACCCGTCCTCGGCCCACCGGGCGGCGCCGCAGCTCGGCGCCATCGACGCGTGCGCCAGGAACGGCCGGCTGTAGCTCGCCGACAACCGTCGGACCACCTGACCGACGACGTCGGCCCTCACGTCGCCCTCGACGGTCGACGGTGCCGTACCGCCCGGCGCAGCAGTGCCCGGCACGGCACCGCCCGACGAAGCACCGCCCGCACCGCCCGGCGCAGCACCGTTCGGCGATGCACCGCCCGGCGCGACACCGTTCGGCCCCGGCCCCGGCCCCGGCCCCGGCCCCGGCCCCGGCCCCGGCCCCGGCCCCGGCCCCGGCCCCGGCCCCGGTGCCGGGGACGGGGACGGCCGGCCCGGCTCCGCGACCTCGACGGACTCGACCGGTCCCGCCCGGAGGAAGCCGGCGATGTCGTCCTCGTCCGGCAGAGTCGGCTCCTCGTGCCAGCGGGCGGCGGCGGCCAACGCCGAGGCGGCCCGTTCGGCGTTCTGCTCGCCCTCGGCGACGACGCCGAGGAAGTCGCCGTCCCGGACCACCGCCTGCACTCCGGGCAGCGCACGCGCTGCGGCGGTGTCGACCTCGACCAGGGTCGCCGCCGGAGACGGTGGCCGGACCACCCGTCCGGAGAGCTGTCCGGGCAGCGCGAGATCCTGGATGAAGCGGGGTCGGCCGGTGACCTTGTCGGGCAGGTCCAGCCGGGGCACGCTGGTGCCCGACCAGCGCGCCTCGTGCACCGGCCTGGGCCGGACCGTGCCGGTCACCGCCCGGTCGAGGTCGACCCGGTCGGCCAGTTCGCCGTACGACGTCTGCCGCGCACCGGACGCGTCGCCGATCACCCCGTCCCGGACGGTGACGGTACCCGGATCGAGGGCCAACGCCGCCACCGCCTCGGCGACGAACAGCGCCCGTACCTCGGCACACACCTGGCGGACCGCCGCCCCGGAGTCGCTGACGGACAGGCTGCCGGCGGTCAGCCCCTCGTCGGGCCCCTCGGTGGTGCTGGCCGCCGCCATCCGCACGGCGGCGAGGTCGACGTCGAGTTCGTCGGCGGCGAGCTGGGCGAGGGCGGTCAGGATGCCCTGGCCCAACTCCACCTTGCCGACCCGCACCGTGATGGTGTTGTCCCGGTGCACCGTGACCCAGCGGCCGAGCCGGGGGTTGGCGACCAGTCCTCGGGGCAGCGGCGGCGGAGCCGGTGCGACCTCCTGGTGGTGCACGCTCACCGTCCCGCCCCTGTTCCGGCCCCGCCCACGCCGGTCGCGGCGCCGTTCGTCCCGCTTCCGTCCATGCCGTCGGCGGTGCCGGTCGCGCCGCCGTGGTCACCGCGCGTCCCGTCCCCGGCCCTGCCCACGCCGGTCGCCGCACCGCCTCCGTCACCGCAGATGCCGGGCCCGGTGTCGGTGTCGGTGTCGGTGGATCGTCCGGCCCGGACCACCGCCCGGATCATCCGCCGCTGGGCGCCGCACCGACAGAGGTGCCGGTCGAGCGCGGCGGCGACCGTCGACTCGTCCGGTCGTGGCTGCTCGGCCAGCAACGCGGCGGCACTGACCAGGATTCCGGAGACGCAGTAGCCGCACTGCGCCGCCTGCTCGTCGAGGAAGGCCCGCTGGACCGGATGCGGCTCGTCGCCGTCGGCGAGCCCCTCGACGGTGGTCACCGTCCGACCCGCGACCGACCACATCGGAACGTCACAGGAGGGCGCGGGCCGGCCGTCCAGCAGGACGAAGCAGGCGCCGCAGAGGCCGAGGCCGCAGCCGAACCGGGAACCCCTGAGGTCGAGCACCTCCCGGAGTACGTGCAGCAGCGTGCTGTCGCCGTCGGCGTCGACCTGCCGCCGCTCGCCGTTGACGGTCAACTCGAATGTCTGTTCCATGTTTGGTTTCCCGGCATCCCAGGCGCCCCGGCCACGCACTCGGGGTCGAAGATCCACAATCGGCTGCCACAGCCTCGCCTACGCCGGACCCGGCGTCAACTCGGCGAGGTGGGCGTACCGCCGGGCGCCCGTCCTCTGGTCGCGGTGGCGTACCGGCGACCAGTCTCGGCAGCCTGCGCGGTGCAGGTGCGCCCCGGGCGAGGCATGGACCGGCCGTTCCGCTCGCCCACCACGACTTCGTCCTCCAGGCCGAACCTCCGGCGACCCGATGGCCCGCACCGAATCGTCGTCAACCCGAGGCGCCGGTCCCGTCGGTCGGGCCACCCGCTCCCGCACCCGGCCCGGCGGTCGCGGTGGCCCGGGCGAACCGTTCACTCCACTCCTGGAGCTGGTCGACGAGTTCGGGCGGGGAGAGCACCTCGAACTCCGCGCCGAGCGAACCGAGCGCCATCACCGGCCAGTCCAGCGTGTCGGTCGTCATCACGATCCGGCAGCTCCGCTCATCGACGTACTCGACGGTGGCCCAGCGGGCCAGCCGCTGTTCGACGACGGCCGGCGGCGCCTGGACCAGGACGTCCACCCGGTACGGCATGGCCAGGTTCTCGATCCCGTCCCGGACGAACGTGGCGGCGTCCTCGGCCGGCAGTTGCCGGGGATGGAACCGCGCTCCGGTGCCCTGCGGATCGTGCAGGCGGTCGAGCCGGAAGCTGCGCCAGTCGTGCCGGGTCAGGTCGTAGCCGACCAGATACCACCGCCGGCCGAGCGAGACCAGCCGGTACGGCTCGACGTGCCGCTCGGTGCGCTGCGTGTCCCGGGCGGTGTAGCCGAACCGCAGGCGTTCGGCGTCCCGGCAGGCCTGCGCGACGGTGGTGAGTACGGCGGCTTCCACGGTCGGCCCGCCGCCGTCGCCCCAGAACGCCGGTACGGTCATCGCGCGCAGCGCGTCGACCCGGCGCCGCAGCCGGGCCGGCATCACCTGGACGACCTTGGTGAACGCGCGGATCGACGACTCCTGGATGCCGGCGACCGCACCGTGCGCCGCCGCCTGTAGTCCGACGGCGAGCGCGACCGCCTCCTCGTCGTCGACCACCAGTGGTGGCAGGGCGGCGCCGGGGGCGAGCTGGTAGCCGCCGTCGACGCCCCGGTGCGCGTCGACCGGGTAGCCCAGCTCGCGCAGCCGGTCGACGTCGCGGCGGAGGGTGCGTACCGAGACGCCGAGCCGGTCGGCCAGTTCGGTGCCGGGCCAGTAGCGATGGGTCTGCAGGAGGGAGAGCAGGCGGAGGGTCCGGGAGCTGGTGTTCGCCATGCCGGCAAGTGTGCCCGACATTCAGGCCAGAAAGTGGCCGCTATGCCGCCTAGCGTTTCCGGCATGACACGAACGACCCGCCGACCCTGGCCACCCGACGCTTCCGGCGGCACGCGACGCGCTGCCGGCGCAGCTCGCCGGCTCCGGACTCGACCGACCCGCCGACCCAGCCGACCGGGGAGCCACCGATGATCGACGCCCGCTCGCTCACCCGGGACTTCGTGGTGAGCCGCAGCCAGACCGTGCACGCCGTCCGGGGCATCAGCCTGCGGATCGAGCCCGGCGAACTGGTCGCGCTGCTCGGCCCGAACGGCGCCGGCAAGACGACCACGATGCGGATGCTCACCACGCTGATCGCGCCGACCTCCGGCACCGCCACCGTCGCCGGCCACGACGTCGTACGCGCACCCGGCCAGGTGCGCCGGCACATCGGGTACGTCGGCCAGGGCAACGGGGCCGGGCACACCCAGCGGGTCCGGGACGAACTGCGTACCCAGGGGGCGATCTACGGCCTGGACCGGCGCGCCGCCCGGCGGCGGGCCGACGACCTGCTGGACTCCCTCGACCTCACCGACCTCGCCGGCCGGAAGGTCTCGGCGCTCTCCGGCGGCCAGCGTCGCCGGCTCGACGTGGCGATGGGCCTGGTGCACGCGCCGCCGCTGCTCTTCCTCGACGAGCCCTCGACCGGGCTCGACCCGCAGAACCGGGCCAACCTGTGGGACCACATCCTGCGGATGCGCGCCGAGGCGGCGATGACGGTGGTGCTCACCACGCACTACCTGGACGAGGCGGACTCGATGGCCGAGCGGGTGGTGATCGTCGACCACGGCGAGATCATCGCCGACGACTCGGCGGCGGCGCTGAAGGCGAAACTCGCCGGGGACCGGATCGTGGTCACCGCCGCCGGGGACGACGCCCGACCGCTGGCCCGGCTGGTCGACCGGCTGCCCGGCGCCCGCGACGTGTCGTGCGACGGCTCCCGGGTCGAGGCACACGTCGCGGACGGGCCGGCGGCGCTGCCGGAGCTGCTCCGGGCGGCGGTCGAGGCCGGGGTACGGGTCGGCACCGCCCAGGCCCATCAGCCCACCCTCGACGACGTGTTCCTCACCCTCACCGGCCGCAGCCTGCGCGAGGCCGAGCAGGAGACCCCGGTACCGCAGGACCCGCAGACCCGGAAGGACGTTCCGTGACCACCATCAGCGCCACCGCGCCGTCGCCGACCCCCGCACCGCAGGGCACCCGGAGCGGCCCGCTCGGTCTGCTCCGGGACACCGGCATCGTGCTGACCCGCGAACTGCGCCCGTTGCTGCACGACCCGTTCTCGGTGATCTTCGGAATGATCCAGCCGCTGGTCTTCCTCGGGTTGTTCGGGCCGCTGCTGGTCGGCTCGCTCGGCGGCCAGGCCGGTACGACGCTGGGCGACGGCGGCGTGTGGCAGTGGTTCGTGCCGGCGATCCTGGTGATGACCGCCCTGTTCGGCACCTCGACCACCGGGGCGAACCTGCTCTTCGAGTTCCAGACCGGTGCACACGAGCGGATGCTGGTCGCCCCGCTGTCCCGCCCGTCGCTGCTGGTCGGCCGCGCACTGAAGGAGATGGTGCCGCTGGCCGGACAGGCGGTGATCATCGTACTGGTGATGATCCCGTTCGGCTTCCGGCTGTACCCGGTCGGCGCGCTGGTCGGATTGGCGTTGCTGGCGGTCTTCGGCGTCGGGCTGGGCGCGCTGAGCTACGCGCTGGCGATCGCCGTACGCAAGCAGGACTGGATGTTCTGGGTCGTGCAGCAGACCCTGATCTTCCCGCTGATGCTGCTCTCCGGGATGCTGCTGCCGCTGGATACCGGCCCGGGCTGGATGCGGGTGGCGGCGCACTTCAACCCGCTGGCCTATCTCGTCGACGCCGAGCGCGCACTGTTCGCCGGTGACCTCGGCTCCACCACCGTGCTCTGGGGCTGGGTCGCGGCCCTGGTCACCGCCGCCGTCGGGCTGACCGTCGGCGTACGCGCGATGGCCCGCAGCGCCGACTGACCGTCGACGGGCCACCGGGGCGGGCGGCACTGACCCGCCCGTCCCGGTGGCCGCCGGTCCGCCGTGGATCCACCCGTGGCCTCCGGTCCGGCGTGGGTCCGCCCGCACACCGGACGGTCGCGCGGGTCGGCACGGGCGGAAATCGGGACGACGAGCCGTCTCCCACGACCCTGACCAGCCGCGCGGGAAAATGTCGCCGCGCCCGTCTATCTTCTCGGGGCATCGAACGAGAAGGGCGGGGGTCGTGGGAACGATCGAGGTCGGTTGGGAGCGGCGTAGCGCCGCCCGGGTGCTGCCGGCGGTGCAGCCCCGCAAGCTGGCGAAGGTACCCTTCGTCGAGCTTGCCGACGGGCGGTTGCAGGGCGTCGTGTCGAGCGGGTCGGACATCGAGCGGGTCTACGTCTCGTCGGTCGTCGCCGGCAGCCACGCCTTCAACTGCAGCACCAACAACAACCGCCCCTGCGGCGGCCTGCGTGGCGCCCCCTGCAAACACCTGCACGCCCTGGTGGACGAGGCCATCTTGCAGTACGGCGTCGAGCGGGTCGCCCGCTATCTGCGAATCGACGTGTCCGACGGGGCGTCGTCCGGCTCCGACCTACTGGTCCGGCTGAACGGCAGTCACGAACCGACGCCGGCAGCGGTGGTCTTCAGCCGCTTCCTGCGGCACCTGGCGTACCTCGAGGTGCCGGGCAGCACCGAGCCGCTGCCCGAACTGCACTGGTTTCCGGCGACGGGGGCGGTCGACTGATGCTCGCTACCCAACTGGCCGGCCTGACGGCTCCGGACCCCGCCGTCGATCCCGGCATCGAGGAGGCGCTCGACCTGGTCGGCGGCTTCGACGACGCTTTCACCCACGGCTTCGCCCGACTGGGCGAGCAACCCCGGGCGGCACTGGCCGCGCTGGCCGGAGCCGTCGCGGTGACCCCGCTCGGTGAGCGGGTGCGGGAGGGTGTGGAGAAGATCGTCGCGGGGTCGCTCGCCGACGAGCACCTGACGGCGCTGGCCGGCGGGCGGGCGGCGCTGCTCGGTGCCGTACACGACGCACTGCTGGCCCGGCTCGACGGCGTGCTCGGCCGGTCGCGGGCGAGTTGGGCGGTGGCCGGGCCGGCCGACCCGGCAACGCCGCCGGACAACGTCCTCGCCGGATGCCGGTCCTGGCTGCGTGAGCTGGCCATCGCCGGCTGGCGTGGCGTCGACCACGACCTGGTCGCCGCCTCGGCGCAGACCCTCGACGCGGTGCTGGCGGCACCGTCGTCGCGCCGGCTGGCGGTGCTGCTCGACGGGCTGGCCGCCGAGCTGCGCGCCTGCTGCCCGGTGGCGACGATGGACCGGCTGCCGACCCGGCGGTGGGCCGACCTGTGGTCGCGCGCACTGCTGCTGGCCCAGCCCGGCGGCTGGCCGGTCGCCACCGCCACCGCCACCGCGGTCTCCGGGCGGCTGCTGCCACTCGGCGCCGACGTGCACGAGCACGGCACCGCGATCCAGATACAGGTGCACGCCGTGCTCGAACCGGCCGGTGACGCCGCACCCCGACTGGTCCGGACCAGCGTCTCCGCCGCCAAGGTGGAGACCATCACCGGCCCGGCGGTCTGGCGCCTGCTCGCCGACCATCCGGTGCTGCTCGGCGCGCTTGCCAAACGGCACGCCGTCGAGATCACCGACCTGCCGCTGCTGCCAAGCGGCGACCTGCTGTGGCGCGACGACCAGGCCCGGCCGGACGCGCCGGCCGACCCCTTCGCGACCGCCCGGCTCCGGCTGCCCGAGGCGGTCGCTCCGGCGGTGCCGCCGCTGGACCGCCATCCGGTACGCCTCGCCGAGCCGGTCCTGTTGGAGGACTATTCGACCACCGTCGACGACAGTGGCGGGATCACCCTGGAACTCGGCGGAAACTCCCTTCCGGTCGACGTGTCCCGGCTGCCGACCTGCGCGCCGCTGACCCCGGAGTCGGTGGCCCGCTCGTCGGCGTGCCTGGGCCTGCTCCGCTGGGACGCCGGTCGCTGGCGGCTGCAACCGCTCGCCGTGCAGTACACGGTGAAACGTGCGACGGCGGAGGCGCACACCGGAGACTGGGCACTCGGTCCCACCGACCCCAAGGTGGTCAAGGCCGAGGCGAAGGCCGGCGACGCGGTGGCCGTACTCCGCGAGCGGGCGGGACGGTTGCTGCGCCGATGAACGAGCGAAGTGGACAGTCCGACGGCACCGTACGCGCCCCGGAGAACCGGAGGCAGGTGCTCTACTGGCGGCTGCTGGCGCGGCTGTTCGACGCGGACGAGCAGCCGGCGCTGGAGTCGGCCAGCGTGGCGATCGTCGACGACCTCGGCCTGCCGGCGGCGCTGCTGGACCCGACGGTCTCGGTGGACACCATCGTGCAGCGCTTCCCGGAGCTGGCCGCCGATCTGCGGAACCTGATGGCACCGCCAGCCGCCGACACCGACACCGACGACGCCGACACGATCGACGCCATCGACGCCGAGACCGGCGATGCCGACACCGTCGACGTCAACGTCGACACCGGTACTGGTTCCGTCGATGCCCCTGATGCTGTCGACGGTGGCGGTGGCGGTGGCGGTGGCGGTGGCGGTGGCGGTGGCGGTGACGGCGATGGTGACGGTGACGCCGGTTCGGCCGACGCCGAGCTGGACGAGCGGGTCGGCACCGCCGAGGTGCGCCGGGCCGCTCTGGTGTCGAAACTGCTGCTCAACATCTTCGCGACCGGCTCCGGCAACGTCACCGCCACGCAGTTGGCCCGATGGCAGTCCGATGCCGGCTGGTTCGAGCAGGGGCTCGGACTGGCGCCCGGACAACTGCGCAGCGGCCGGCCCGGTGCCGGCGGCGGGTCCGGTGTGGGCAACCAGCCCGGCAACGGTGAGCTGGCCGGCGTACTCGCCGGGATCGAGGGCGACCTGGTGCGTCGGATGCAACTGCGCGAGGTGCTCGGCAACAACGCCCTGGCCAGCAAGTTGACCCCGAGCATGTCGCTCATCGAACAACTGTTGCGGGACAAGCACAACCTGTCGGGCGTGGCACTGGCCAACGCCAAGGCGCTGATCCGGCGGTTCGTCGACGAGGTCGCCGAGGTGCTGCGTACCCAGGTGGAGAAGGCCAGTGTGGGCACCATCGACCGGTCGGTGCCGCCGAAGCGGGTGTTCCGCAACCTCGACCTGGAACGGACCATCTGGAAGAACCTGACCAACTGGAGCCCGGAGGACCAGCGGCTCTACGTCGACCGGCTCTACTACCGGCAGACCGCCCGGCGTACCACCCCGGCCCGGTTGGTGGTGGTGGTCGACCAGTCCGGGTCGATGGTCGACGCGATGGTGAACTGCACCATCCTGGCCTCGATCTTCGCCGGGCTGCCGAAGGTCGACGTGCACCTGGTGGCGTACGACACCAGGGCGCTGGACCTGACGCCGTGGGTGCACGACCCGTTCGAGGTGCTGCTGCGGACGAAGTTGGGTGGCGGTACGGACGGCACGGCCGCGCTCACCCTGGTCCGCCCGAAGATCGCCGAGCCGCGCAACACCGTGGTCGTCTGGATTTCCGACTACTACGAGTCGGATCCGCAGGGCGTCTTCGACGGGCTGGCGGCGATGCACCGCAGCGGCGCCCGGGTGATCCCGGTCGGCTCCGTCAACAGCGGCGGCCAGCAGAGCGTCAACCCGTGGTTCCGGCAGCGTTTCAAGGATCTCGGTACGCCGGTCCTCTCCGGCCACATCCGCAAGCTCGTCTTCGAACTCAAGAACTTCCTCAGCTAGGAGACCCACCGAATGACCGACATGTTGCGTGCCCCCGCCGAGGTGAAGTACGCCGAGGAACTCGACTGGCTGGAGTCGGTCGACGACGGCCCGAAGCCGTTCTCCTGGCGGCTCAGCCCCCGGATGGTCCGGCTGTTCGTGCTCGGCTCCGAGCGGGCCGACGGGTTGGACCGGGAGATCTCGCAGAAGTGGTTCGGCGACCGGAGTTTCGTCGAGCGCAGCATCGTGACCCTGGCGTCGGACCGGGGCCTGCTGCTGATCGGTGACCCCGGCACCGGCAAGAGCTGGCTCGCCGAGCTGCTCGCCGCCGCGATCTGCCGTAACTCGACGCTCGTGGTGCAGGGCACCGCCGGCACCACCGAGGACCACATTAAGTACTCGTGGAACGTCTCGATGGTGATCGCCCGGGGCCAGTCCCGGGAGTCGATGATCCCCTCGCCGATCATGACGGCGATGGAGCAGGGCGTGGTCGGGCGGTTCGAGGAGCTGACCCGGTCGACCAGCGACGTGCAGGACGCGTTGATCTCCATCCTCTCCGAGAAGTACGTCTCCATCCCCGAACTCGACGACGACAACATCGTCTTCGCCCAACCCGGATTCTCGATCATCGCCACCGCCAACAGTCGGGACCGGGGCGTGAACGACCTCTCCTCGGCGCTCAAGCGCCGGTTCAACTTCGTCCGCATCCCGGTGGTGACCAACAAGCGCAGCGAGGCGGAGATCGTCCGGTTCCGCACCAGCGAACTGCTGCGCCGGCACCGGATCGAGCTGGACGTACCGCCGACGCTGCTGGACATCCTGTTGCAGAGCTTCGCGGACCTGCGGGCGGCGGCTGCCGCGGCCGGCAGCGACGACGAGAAGCTGGAGTCGGCGCTCTCCACCGCCGAACAGATCGGTGTACTGGAGGACGCGATCCTGCACAGCCACTTCTTCGGCGACCGTACGCTGCGGGCCGGAACGCTGGCCGGGTCGCTGGTCGGCTCGCTGGCCCGGCGTGCGCCGGAGGACCTGGCGATCCTCAACAAGTACTGGCACGGCGTGGTCGAGCCGCGCAGCAAGTCCGACGGCGGATCGTGGCCGGAGTTCCTCGAAGGCGGTCGTGAGGCGATCGCCACGCTCTCATGAGTGGCTCGGCAGGCACGTTCGCCCCGCTGCGGGCGCAACTGGAGGCGGCGGCGACGGCGTTCGCCGGTGGTCCGGACGCGCTGGCCGACATCCTCACCGGCATCGTCGACGACGTCGACCGGGCGCTGGGGGAGGAGCTGGAGATCTTCCCGGTCTGCCATCACTCGCCCGCCTCCGCGCTGGCGATGGCCCGCCGGTTGCGCGAGAAGCAGCCAACCGTCATCTACCTGGAACTCTGCGAGGACCTCCGGCCGCTGCTGGAGGAACTGCGCAACTGCCGGCTGCCGGTCGCCCTCCAGGCGTTCGCCTCCGACCTCGACGGCTTCCCGCCGGCCTGGGCACCGCTGAACATCGTCGCACCGATCAGCGAGGCGTCGGCCGAATACCAGGCCATCGCGTACGCGCTGGAGACCCCGGGCGTCGAGTTGGTCCTGGTGGACCGCTCGGCGGACCACGTCTTCCAGTGGCTACCGGCCGAGTCGTCCGATCCGGCCGCCGATGCCGGGCCGGAGTCGAGCGACACCGAGGACGACGACGCCGTACCCGACGACACCGGTGGGCAGCCGCCGGAGGAGTCGGCGCTGCACGGCGAGGCGGTCGGGATCGGCATCGGCGACCTGCGACCACGGTTCGCCGAACTCCGCTCCCACCTGCTGCACCACGGCAAGGTGCGGCACTGGTCGGAGTGGTGGGACCAGTACGTCGAACAGCCGCTCGCCGACGCCGACTACGACACGTACCGGCAGGTCATGGTGTTGATCGGCAGCCTGTTCCGGCGCCTGCGCCCGCCCGCCGACGCGCACGACGACGACCGGGACGCCGACCGCGAGCGCTACATGTGGACCCGGATGCGGCAGCACATGGCCACCTCCGGCGTCGACCGTTCCCGCTGTCTGTACGTCTGCGGTGCCTTCCACGCGGCCAGCCCGGTGGCGGAGTTCGGCACCGCACCCGGCACACCCGACTGGGAGATCAGCCCGCCCACCGGCACCCGCTGGCTCTACGGGCTCATCCCGTCCAGCCAGTCGGCGATCGAGCGCCAGTTCGGCCTCGCGCCCGGTTCGGTGTCGATCGCCCAGGCGGGCTGGGCCAAGGCGGTCGGCCGGGGTGGCGTCACGCCGTACCGGTTGTCCGGGCAGCAGGAGGGCCGTAAGCGGGGCAGGTCGAAGAAGCAGGCACCGGTGCCGGCCGCACCGGCGCCGGTCACCGACCGGCTCTCCGGGTTCCTGTCCCGGCCGCCGGTGCTGGACGAGGTCGACGAGGCGGAACTGCTCGGCTGGTGCGTCGACATCGTGCGGCTGGCCCGGCGCAACGGCTACCTGGCCAGCACCGCCGACGCGATCGCGGTCTTCGAGACGTCGATCCTGCTGGCCGGCATCCGCAACCGGGCCCGACCGACGCCGTACGACTTCGCCGACGCGGCGGTCACCTGCATCGAGAAGGACGTGGTGCCCGGCCGCCGGGACGTACGTCGGCTCTGCGAGATCCTGCTCGGCGGTGACCGGATCGGCCAGGTGGGCTACGACGCGCTGCCGCCGCTGGCCCGGGACGTCTTCGACCGGCTCGCGCCGCTCGGGCTCGCCCTGGAGACCCGCACCATCCAGCGGGCCCTGCTGGACCTGACCGCCCGCCCGGAGCTGGTACCCTGCTCGGACCTGCTCTGGGTGCTGCACCGGCTGCTGCCGGACGGAATCGTACGGCCGATCATGGGGGAGCGGCGGCTCGGCGAGCGGTCCATCCAGGAGAGCTGGGACCTCGGCCTCGGCCGGCACCAACGCGCGGTGATCGAGCTGGGGTACGAGGGCATCACCGTCGAGCAGGTTTTGGAGAAGCGGCTCCGTCGCTCGGTCTGGGCACCGGACGCGACCGCCGCGATCGCGTTGGCGGCGGTGGAGGACGCGATCCTGTTCCTGCCCAGCCGGCGGTTCGTCGACGAACTCGGTACGCGGGCGGTCGAGCTGCTCGCCGCCGAGCGCACCGTGGACGACGCACCCGAGGTGCTGCGCCGGATCCGCCGGTTGCTGGCCCACTACCGCAACACCGAACCGGAGTTGCCGGCCTGGTGCGAGGCGTTCGTGACCACCGGGTACGCCCACTACTGCACCCTGCTGCCGACGGCGTTCGTGGAGGAGGAGACCGGCGTACGCCAGGTCGCCGCGATGCTCGGCTTCCTCTTCTCCATGGAGAGCCTCGCGTTGTCCCTCGGCTGCGACCGTGCCCAACTGGAGTTGGCGGTACGGCAGTCGCATCCGGAGGCTCCGGCGAAGGTGGCACTGCTCTGGGCCGCCCAGTCGCACCTGGGGCTGCTTCCGCTGGCACAGCTTCGGACCCGGTGTGCGGAGCTGTTGACGAATCCGCTCGTGGTCCCGGCGTTCCCGCACTATCTGAGCGGCTTCGTCCAGGCGCTGGAGGCGGTGCCGTCGCTGGCCCCGTTCGTCGTGGAGGTGATCTCGGAGGCGTTCGCCCGGCTGCCGGATCCGGTACTGCTGCCCTGGCTGCCCAAGCTGATCACGACACTGCGGGAAGGGGCGCCGGATCTCGTTCCGCTGCTGGTCAGGGAGGCGGGCCGGACCTTCCCGGCCGGTCTCGCCGCGCTCGACGCCTGGGTACCGCCGTGGTCGGCCGACGCGCCCGCGCCCGTCGCGGCGGTATCGGGCGACGGGGTGGCTGCCGCGTCGACCGGGCCGGTGGTCGGATTGCTGCGCGCCCATCCGGGCGCCTGCGACGCCGTGGCGGAACTGCTCGGCTGCGACGCCGGCTGGCGGCCGGATGAACCGCCTGCCGACGAGTCGCGGGCGAGCGAGGCGGCGTTGCTGCTCACCGCCCAACCGACGACCGCCTCCGCCGTCGCCGACCTGCTCGCCGGGGCGGCCGGCGCCCGTTGAACCGGCTGGCCCCGGCGTCCCTGGTCCGCGACGGCCGACGCCGGGGCCAGCCGAATCGTGACGCCCGTTCGCCGCCAGGCCGGGGCGGACGGTTCGACCGCCTCGCCTGCGTCCGGTGGTTCCACGTTCGGCCATGACGCCTGTGCGTGGCGGGCCGGCGGTCGACCACGATGCCGGTGCGTGGTGGAACCATGTTCGACCACAGTGCCGGTGCGTGGTGGATCCACGTTCGACCACGATGCCTGTCTGTGGTGGACCGGCGGTCGACCACGATGCGTGCATGTGACGGATCGGTTGTCGAGCGGTCGCGGCCGGCGTCATCCGGACGGTTCCGGAACGACACCGGTCGTGGTGGACCGGTTCGGGCATCGACGTGTCCGTGGCGGCAGCGCAGGATGGAACCGGCTCAGGCGTCGATGATCTCGACGAGGGTGCCGTCCGGTCCCATGCTGTAGCGGCGCAGAGTGTGGGTACGGCGGAACTGTTCGAGCAGAGCCTGCCGGGTGGCCTGTTCCGCGCCGGTCGGGTCGGCGGTGCGGAAGCCGTACACCGGGATGTCGTCCGGGTCGATCTGGTTGCGGCTGATCTCGCCCTCCAGCGCGAACCCGAACCAGGCGCGTAGCGCGGCCTCGCCGAGGTCGAGTGGTCGGATCGGCACCGACGTGGTCTCGCCGTCCGCGTCGTGGTGTCGCCAGTACGGTGCCTCGAACGGCAGCAGCGGGCCGACGTTCTCGACAACCGTTCCCGACCGCACGCCGAGTGCACGTCGGAGCTGACCGGCCTCCCACACGCCGATGGCGAGGGCGTCGCTGCCGGAGTGCATCGTGTGCAGCAGCACCCGTCGGCCGGCCGCCAGATCGAACAGGTGCGGGGCGAGCTGCGACGGACGTTCGACGGCGAACCGCTGGTCGCAGACCAGGTACACCCCGGCGAACGCGGCGACGTAGGTGTGGTCGTCCGACGGCCAGACCTCGTCGGCAAGGGTCGCGTCCGGAAGCTGCTCGGCGGGGCGGTCCGGATGAATCCGGTTGACCAACTGCCGGGCGACCTCGACTGTCAACCGCTCGGAGCGGCCGAGCTGCTGGCCCGCGTTCCCGTCGATGTACGCGAGGATCGCTGTCTTCGCCCCCATGACACCTCCAGGTCGAGACCCGTCACCGGCCAGGTCCACGGCACCCTACAACGGCGGTCGGACACCAGGCAGCAGGTCAGGATGCCCGCGCCTCGACCCCGGCGACCTCGACGCTGTCAAGATCGATGCCTGGCGAAACGGTCGGTGGCCACCGGCACCGTACGACCGCTCGCCCCTCCCGCCTCTGCTTAGATCGTTGCGACGATCGAGGAAGGGAACGGTACGCCGTGACGCCAGAGCTTCAGGAGCAGGAAGAACGTCTCCAGTTCGACCGATTCGACCATGACGACGCCTGGGGGCTGGGCAGTCGCCTGGTCGGGCTGGCCAGAGAGCGCGGCTACGCCGTCACCGTCGACATCCGCCTCGGTGACCAGCAGGTCTTCCACTACGCGCTGCCCGGTACCTCCGCCGACAACGACGACTGGATCGAACGCAAGATCCGGGTGGTCCGTCGGTTCGGGCACAGCTCCTACCTCGTCGGTCAGGGGTACCGGGACGCCGGCACCACCTTCGAGGAACGGCAACCGCACCTCGATCCGGCGCTGTACGCGGCGCACGGCGGCTGCTTCCCGATCATCCTGCGGGGCACCGGCCCGGTAGGTACCGTCACCGTCTCCGGCCTGCCACAACTCGAAGACCACCGCCTCGTCGTCGAGGCCCTCGGACTTCTCCTGGAGTCCAAGCGCACCGGGTAGTGACGCGATCCGACCGTGTGGCAACGGTGGTCGCGGTCACGCTCAGCGGGTGGCGGAGGCCAGGAACATCGGGACGGCGACCAGCAGCCGGCCGTCCCGGGCGCGGCGGCCCTGCTCGGCGAGCCACTGCTCGGCCTGCGCGTCACTGACGGCTCCCGCCTCGCGGGCGGCGGTGACGTGCCCGGTCAGCAGCGACAGCATCGTGGCGTCGGTGAACACTGCGGTGTGCACCTCGACCTCGACCTCCTGGAATCCCGTGTCGAGGAGCAGGGCGCGACAGGCGCGGGCGATGCGCGGGTGCGGCACGGTGTCGGCACGGGCGTGCACGATGCGGCGGGTCAGTTCGGGCAGGTCGGAGTCGATCACCACGATGTCCCAGTCCTGGCCGAGCAGCACGATCCGGCCACCGGGGGCGAGGACCCGGCGGGCCTCGGCCAGTGCGGCGTGCGGGTCGGGCAGCACGTGGTAGACCTTGTCCGCCCGGTACCCGTGTGTCTGCCCGTCCGGCAGCGGCAGGTCGGCGGCGTCCGCCTCGCGTACGTCGATGTCGGGGAACCGGGCCTGCGCGGCGGCCAGCATCGCCGGATCGAGGTCCACGCCGACGGCGCTGGCGCCCTGTCCGGTCAGTTCGGCGACCGCCCGTCCGGCGCCGCAGCCGACGTCGACCACGGTCGCGCCCGGCGCCAGCCGCAGCAACTCGTAGCTACGGGCGCGGAGCTGGGCCGCACCGGCCAGGGCGTCGGCGGCGTCGAGCAGCCGGATCAGCGTGTCGGTGTCGGTGTAGGCGGTGTGCGTCTCGGTCATGGCCCGAGTCTGCGACTTCAGGTTGACCTGAAGTCAACCCGACTGCTGTTAAGGTCAACCTGAACTGGGATGGTGGTCGGTGGAGTACACGATCGGCGAGCTGGCGGCCCGGTTCGGGCTGGCCACGCACGTGCTGCGGCCCTGGGAGGACATGGGCCTGCTCTCCCCGGCCCGACGCGTCGCCGGCCGGCGGGTCTACGGTCCGGCGCACCTGACCCGGGTGGCCGAGATCCTGCTGGGCAAGGATGCCGGTTTCAGCCTGGAGCAGTTGCGTGAACTGTTCACCGCGCCGGACCGCGACCGCCGACGTGAGGTGCTACGCGGCCAACTGGCCCAGGTACGGGAGCGGTTGGCCCGGCTGACACTGTCGCAGACGTTGCTGGAACACGGGTTGCGCTGCCGGCACGAGGACTACCAGTCGTGCCCGCGTTTCCAGGAAATGGTGCTGGCCCGGCTGGACGGGGTGGAATTGGCCGACGCCCTCGACCACCCCTGACTCCGGCGGCGCCAACGTGACGCTGCGCGAGTTCGCCCTCGGCCGGGCCGAACGCGGCGACGGGTCGTGGTGCTCGGCCTCAACCCGCGAACGCGGCGAGGCGCTGACCAGCGGTCGTGACTTCCGAAACAAAGGCGGACCAGGCGTACGGAGTAAAGGTCAGGACCGGTCCCGCCGGCTCTTTACTGTCGCGTACGGCGACGATGCCGGTCAGGTTGTCGGCGACCTCGATGCACTCGCCACCGTTGCTTCCGCTGCGAGTGCTCTTCCGCCACCGGGCGCCCGTCAGGTCAACCATGGTGAACCTCCCCGATGATCTTGTTGATCATGCGCTTCGATTGTCCCTCATCAAGTGCCAGGACAGTCAGGCTGTCCCAGATCGTCTCGTAGGCGGCTACCTCGTCGGGTCGGTCAAGATAGAGGGCGCCGGTCCAGGACTCGCTGTAGATGACGGGCGGCTCTGGGGTGTTCCGGTTGCCGGTCGGGAAGTCAAGCATGACGAAGGTTCCTGCCTCCACTCCGCGATGCAGCCCCGCAGACAGCGGTAGCACCCGGATCGAGGTGGAGGGCAGGTCGTTCACCTCGATCAGGTGGCTTAGTTGCTCGGCCATAGCGGCCCGGCTTCCTACCGTGCGTAGCAGGGCTGCCTCGTGGACGATTACCTCAAGCCTGGGCGCCGGTGGCAGTCGCCGAGTCAGCAGGGCTTGCCGTTGCAGCCGGAGTTCGACCAGGCGTTCGCGTTCCTCGTAGGTCACCTCGGACCGGTGATCATAGACAGCTCGTGCGTAGTCTCTGGTTTGCAGCAGACCCGGCACCATCGCCTCGTAGTAGAAACGCAGTCGGGAGGCGCCGGACTCCAGGCCGACGTACAGCTCGAACCACTCGGGGATGGCGTCGCCGTACGCGTGCCACCAGCCCTTGGCCTTCGTCTGGCTGGCCAGCCCGACCAGCGCGCCGACCAGGTCCGGCCGGACGTCGTAGAGCCCACACATCGCCTTGACGTCGAGCGAGCGGACGACACCGAGTCCACTTTCGATCCGCCAGACCTTCTGCCGGCTGCACTCCAGGGCGACGGCCGCCGCGTCCAGGGTCACCCCGGCCTCGGTACGGAGCTGCTTGAGGGTTCGGCCGAGCTGGCGGCGGGGCACTGTCGAACCCATGTCCTCGGTCATGTGATCACTCCCCACGGTCGATTCTGCAACATGCTGCCGCCTCCGCTGAAACATCAATCCGTTCCGTATGAATGAATTGGTGACTGACGACCATATTTCTCGCGCCTATTGATCGGCAGCGACCCGGCACAGGCTACAAGATGATCCGCGAAGATTGTCTGTCCAATCTGGATCGCGTCGTCAGTCGAGGTATCAAGATTCATGGAGACTTATGGTTCGTGGCGAGCCACAAGTCGCCAAGAATCATGAGGACTGTTCCATATTGTGGGCGCTGTCCGGGGGCGGGGCCGGGGTTGGGCATCCGGTGGACGGGGCGGCACAAACCCGGGCAAGTTCGAGGGGTTGCCGCGATGCCGTCGCTCCGATCTCGACAAGTGAACGATCCTCATGACATCGTCGGTGATCGCCACCATCCGGGGCTCCCGAAGAGACGGAGAGACCGATGTCCGTGCTCAGTTTCCTCGCCCGCCGTCGGCGTACCGCTGACCGCAGCGATCATGTCGGCCAGCGCGACCGACGGACCCGCCCGGCGGCGCGCGGCGCAGCCGACAGCGTGCCGCTCGCACCCCGCCTCCGGCCGGCGCTCACCGGCGGACTCGGGATCGTCCTGACCGTCGCACTCACCGTCGGTGCGGCGACGCCGGCCGCCGCCTGGACCGGCACCGCAGCCGGGCAACGGCTCGACATCGAGATCCTCTCCAGCCGCCCCGACCAGGTCAGCGGCGGCGACGCGCTGGTCCAGGTGACGCTCACCGGTCGGATCGACCCGCGTTCGGTCCGGGTCACCCGCAACGGCACCGACGTCACCCGGGCGTTCCAGGTCGACGGCCGCGCTCTCCGAGGCGTGGTCGACGGGCTGCGCGACGGCGCCAACCAGCTCCGGGCGAGCGCCCGGCAGGCCCGTACCGCGACCCTCGCGGTGCGCAACCATCCCGGCTCGGGGCCGGTCTTCTCCGGGCCGCGGCAGTACCCGTTCCTCTGCCGCACCGAACAGAACGGGCTCGGCGCCCCGACCGTCGACAACCAGGACGGGCAGGGCATGCGGGTACGCGGCCCGGACGGCACGGTCGTCGGCTGGAGCCGGGACTGTGCCGCCCCGACCGTCGTCGACCGGCTCTACCGGGCCGCCGACGGCACCTACAAGCCGATGCCGTCCGACGGCACCCGGCCGGCCGACCTGACCACCACCCGCACCCTCGACGGCCGGACCGTCGACTACGTCGTACGCCGCGAGCGCGGCACCATCAACCGCTTCGTCTACTCGATCGCCGTGCTGGAGGCGAACTGGAACCGGCGGGTCATCTACCGCTTCGACGGCGGCGTGGCGATCGGGCACGACCAGGGCCGACTGCCCGGCGCCCATCTCTACCACGAGGGACTCTCGCTCGGCTACGCCGTGCTCTTCTCCACCGGCACCCGCACCGCCACCCACTACAACCTGGTACTCGGCGGCGAGACCGCGCTGATGCTCAAGGAGCACTTCGTCGAGGAGTACGGCGTCCCGCTCTACACGGTCGGGGTCGGCGGCTCCGGCGGCGGCCTCCAGCAGTACGTCTACGGCCAGAACTACGGCAACCGGGTGATCGACGCGGCGATCCCGCAGTACTCCTACCCGGACATGGCGACCCAGACGATCCACGTGGGCGACTGCGAGTTGCTGGAGCACTACATGGACGTCACCGACCGGGCGAACCCGAAGTGGCGGAACTGGGAGAACCGGACCTGGCTGATCGGGATGAACGCCAGCGCGACGGTGCCGAACCCGTACCTCGGCGGCGCGCCCGGTTCCACCGAGTGCATCGAGGGCTGGCGCGGGCTGACCCCGCTGGCGTTGAACCCGCGCTGGTTCCCCGGTGACCCGCTCTGGGCCCAGATGGACCCGCCCGGCGTGGAGCGGACGGTGCAGTGGTCGCACTGGGGCGACCTGGTCAACATCTACGGCACCGGCTCGGACGGCTACGCCCGGTCCACCTGGGACAACGTCGGCGTCCAGTACGGCCTCTCGGCGCTCACCTCGGGCCGGATCACCCCGGCCGAGTTCCTGGACCTGAACGCCCGGGTCGGCTCCTGGAAGCCACAGCCGGAGATGGTGCAGGAGGGCTGCCCGTTCACTCCGACGGCGTGTGCCGACCCGGCCCAGTTCGACCCCTGGTCCGCCCGGAACATGCGACTCTCCCCGGACGGCGGCGTGACGCCGGCACCGCGTACCACCGGTGACCGGCAGGCGATCCGGGCCGCGTACGAGTCGGGGATCGTCTTCACCGGGGACATCGACATCCCCATCGTCGACTGGCGGCACTACCTCGAAGAGCAGCTCGACATGCACAACTCGCACCAGTCGTTCGCGTCTCGGCAGCGGATGCGCGACCACGACCGGAATGCCGGCAACCAGGTCATCTGGTTCACCGACGCCCGCCCGGCCGAGGCGTTCGACCAGACCCCGGAGGCGCTGGCGGTGATCGACGACTGGATGGCGAATCTGCGTACCCGGCCGTGGCGGGGTGTGCAGGGCAACAAGCCGGCACTCGCCGTGGACCGCTGTTTCCGGACCGACGGTACGGAGATTGCCCGGGGCGAGCACGTCTGGGACGGCATCCTCGACAGCCGTCCCGACGGCGCCTGCACCCGGGAGTTCCCGCTCTACGGCACGTCGCGCACGGTCGCCGGGGGTCCGATCGAGGGCGGCGTCTACGCCTGCGACCGGCAGCCGGTCCGATCGGCGATCGCCCGGGGCCTCTACGGCGAGTGGCGACCGACCGACGCCGAGCGGCGGCGCCTCGAAAAAGTTTTCCCGACCGGAGTCTGCGACTACCGCTGACCGACCCCGCCCCCGACCTCGACCCCGACCCCGACGCCGACCCCGACCGGCGCCCGGCCGTCCGAACTCCCGGACGGCCGGGCACCGGGTGCACCGGCTCGGCCGGGCGGTGTGGCCGGGCCGGCGCACCCCGGCGGCACGATCACATTGACCGGCCTCGACCGGTGGTTTGACCGGGGCCACGCCGCCGCGCGTCGCGCCGTCCGTACCGAAATCGGTGGATTCCGCTGGATCGGGCGCTCCGCACGCGGTATGGGCTATACGGTGGAAAGCGTTCTGGCCGAGTGGCCAGGTTGGTGCGGCTATCGGTTGACCAGTCATCGATAACGCAGTCGGCCCTCGAAGAGCAGTCACATATCTGGATGCCGAGTCGTCGGCAATGCAAGCGTTGAGTCGGCAATCCAACCAATTGACATTGCCGGCCAATTTCGCCGTGTCCCGAGCGCCGTCTTCCGGTTGGACCTACCGACATTCCACTGTCCCGGTCCTGGTCAACGGCTGCGGTTGGCTGGGTCGTCGGGCGCGTCTCAGAAGGAGCGATGACAGTGCGCGGATCGGCGGGCGCGGATGAAGTCCTGATTTTTGAACGTCGGGAATCGGCGGTGCGGAGCTACTGCCGTCGATTCGACTCCGTATTCGACACGGCGGAGGGAAGCGTGGTGCGGGACGTGTCCGGCCGTGAGTATCTCGACTTCGTCGCCGGCGCGGGCTCGCTGAACTACGGACATAACGACCCCGACATGCGGGACGCCCTGATCTCCCATCTGGAACAGCGGGGGATGTCACACAGCCTGGACCTGTCCAGTTCGAGCAAGAGCGCGTTCCTCCGGGCGTTCGAGTCGCTCGTACTGCTGCCCCGGGACCTCGACTACCGGGTGCAGTTCACCGGTCCGACCGGAGCGAACGCGGTCGAGGCGGCCCTCAAGCTCGCCCGGAAGGTCACCGGGCGGACCAACGTCGTCGCCTTCACCAACGGCTTCCACGGCGTCTCGCTGGGAGCGCTGGCGGCGACCGGGAACCGGCACCACCGGGGCGGCCCACAGATCCCGCTGCCCGGGGTGACCCGGATGCCGTACGACGGTTACCAGGGTGCCGGCGTCGACACCGCCGACCTGCTGGCGCGGATGTTGCAGGACCCGTCCAGCGGGCTGGACGCGCCGGCCGCGATCCTGTTGGAGACCGTGCAGGGTGAGGGCGGCCTGAACGTCGCCTCGGCGGGTTGGCTGCGGCGGATCGCCGAGCTGGCCCGGAGCAGCGGTGCGTTGCTGGTGGTCGACGACATCCAGGCAGGCTGCGGGCGTACCGGATCGTTCTTCAGCTTCGAGCCGTACGGGATCGTCCCGGACCTGGTCGTGCTGTCGAAGTCGATCTCCGGGTACGGCCTGCCGATGGCCCTGCTGCTGATCCGGCCCGAGTTCGACGTCTGGCAGCCCGGCGAGCACAACGGCACGTTCCGGGGCAACGTCCACGCCTTCGTCACCGCCCAGGTGGCGCTGACCAAGTTCTGGTCCGATCCCACCTTCACCGACGAGGTGGCCCGCCGCGCCGACCTGCTCGCCGTCCGGCTGGCCGAGGTGGCCGACGTGGTACCCGACGCGGTGGTGAAGGGGCGCGGGATGATGCGCGGCGTCGACGTCGGCTCGGAGGAACTCGCCTCGGCCATCAGCCGGCGCTGCTTCGGCAACGGCCTGATGCTGGAGACCGCCGGCTCGCACGACCAGGTGGTCAAGGTGATGGCGCCGCTGACCACCTCCGACGAGCTGCTCAACAGGGGCATGGACATCCTGCTGGCGGCGGCCCAGTCCGTCGGTACCGGACAGTCCGTCGGGGCGAGGCGCTCCGTCGGACCGGCGCGGGACGTCCTGGGCGCCTCCGGCCTGGTGCCCGCGTGACCGGGCAGGCTCCGGTGGCGCCGAGCCTGGCGCCACCGGTGGTCCCGCGCACTCCGGTGCAGGCCACCCGCTCCGGCGCCGGCCTGGTGCTGACCGCCGAGGGCGTCGACAACCGGGTCCGCTGGCGGCCGGGTGAGCGCCTGCACCACCTGTTCGAGCAGCGCTGCGACCGGTTCGCCGCCGAGGGCGACCCGGGACACCTGGCCGTCGACGACGGCGAACGCCGGCTGACCTTCGCCGAACTGGATGCCCGGGCGAACCAGTTCGCCCGGCTGCTGCTGGCCCGGGGAGTGGCGCCGGGAGACCGGGTCGGACTGCTGCTCGACCGGTCCGCCTTCGCCTATCTGGCCATCCTCGCCGTTTCCAAGATCCATGCGGTGTACGTGCCGGTCGACGCCAACTTCCCGGCCGACCGGATCGCCTTCGTGGTCGCCGACGCCGAGGTCCGGACGATCGTCACGCTGTCGACGTTGGCCGACCGGCTCGACGGCATCGACGGCACGGTGATCCGGATCGACACCGACCCCGAGTTCGACCGGCAGGCCACCGCCCGGATCGACCCGGCCGACCTGCCGGCGTCCTCGGACGAGGACGAACTGGCCTACCTGATCTACACCTCCGGCAGCACCGGCCGGCCCAAGGGCGTCGCGATCGACCAGGCGAACATCTGCAACTTCGTCCGGGTCGCCGTCGAGGTCTACGGACTGCGCGAGGACGATCGGGTCTACCAGGGGATGACGATCGCCTTCGACTTCTCGGTCGAGGAGATCTGGGTGCCGCTGGTCTCCGGCGCGACGCTGGTACCGAGTACCGCGCCGGGGGCGTTGGTCGGCAGCGACCTGGCCGGCTTCCTGGCCCGGCACCGGGTCACCGCGCTCTGCTGCGTACCGACGCTGCTGGCCACGATCGAGGAGGAGTTGCCGAGGCTGCGGTTCGTGCTGGTCTCCGGTGAGGCGTGCCCGGCGCACCTGGTGAACCGGTGGCACCGGCCGGGACGCGTCCTGCTCAACGTCTACGGGCCGACCGAGACGTCGGTGACCGCCACCTGGACCCGGCTGGAGCCGGACCGGCCGGTGACGATCGGAGTGCCGCTGCCGACGTACTCGGTGGTGATCCTGGACCCGGACGACCGGATCCTGCCGGCGGGGCGGACCGGGGAGATCGGCGTCGCCGGGATCGGCCTCTCCCCGGGGTACGTCAACCGGCCCGACCTGACCGCCCGGGCCTTCATCCCCGACCGGACCGGGATCCCGAACAATCCGTCGGGGCGGATCTACCGGACCGGGGACCTCGGCCGGATCACCGACGACGGGCAGATCGAGTATCTGGGGCGGATCGACAGCCAGGTCAAGGTGCGTGGGTACCGGATCGAGCTGACCGAGATCGAGTCGGTGCTGCTGCGGCTGCCGGAGGTGGCCCAGGCGGCGGTCACCACGTACCAGCCGGAGCCCGGCGTCGTCGAACTCGCCGCCTTCTACACCCGGCGGCCCGGTGCGGCGGCGCTGGACCACACGGCGGCGCTGGCGGCGCTGCGGACCCGGCTGCCCAGCTACATGGTCCCGGCCTACCTGGAGGAGTTGCCGGAGCTGCCGACCCTGCCCAGCGACAAGGTGGACCGCAAGCGGCTGCCGGAGCCGTCCGGGCCGCGCGCGCTGCCGACGACACCGGTGGTCGCCCCGGTCGGCCCCACCGAGTCGGCGTTGGCGGAGGTTCTCGCCGAGCTGCTGCGGGTGGACCGGGTGTCGGTCCGGGACGACTTCTTCACCGACCTGGGCGCCGACTCGCTGGTGATGTCCCGGTACTGCACCCGGCTGCGGGAACGGCTCGGTGCCGACGTCCCGATCAAGGACGTGTACCTGAACCCGACCGTCCGTGCCCTGGCCACGGTGGTCGGCGGCGAGGCGGCGGAGACACCGGCCGAACCGCCGCACCCGACGCCCCGCACCCCCAGCAACCTCGAGTGGTACGGCTGTGCGGTGGTGCAGACCCTGTTCGGCCTGGGGTACATCCTGCTGCTCGCCCTGGTGGCGCTCACCGGCTACAACTTCATCACCGACGGGGCCGGCGCGGTCGACACCGTGCTGCGCTCGATGACCTTCGGGATGGGCTGGTTCGTCGTGCTGTCGGTGCTGCCGGTCGCGGTGAAATGGCTGCTGGTCGGGCGATGGCGGGCCGAGACCTTCCCGATCTGGGGCCTGCGCTATCTCCGGTTCTGGGTCGTCAAACGGATGGTCCGGGCCAACCCGCTGGTGCTCTTCGCCGGCTCGCCGGTCTACAACCTCTACCTGCGCGCACTGGGCGTGAAGGTCGGCCGGGGGGCGCTGGTGCTGTCCCGGTCGGTGCCGGTCTGCACCGACCTGGTGGAGATCGGTGCCGGGGCGGTGGTCGGGAAGAGCGTGACCGTACTCGGCTACCGCGCCGAAGCCGGCTGGATCACCACCGGCCCGGTCCGGATCGGCCGCGACGTCCACATCGGCGAGGCGAGTGTGCTCGACATCGACACCGTACTCGGCGACGGGTCGCAACTCGGGCACGTCTCGTCGCCCCGGTCCGGGCAGGTCGTACCGGCCGGTGCGGTCTGGCACGGCTCGCCGGCCGTACCCGGCGGGAGCGGGAACCCGGAGGCGGAGCCCCGACGCTGCTCGGGAGTGCGCCGGGGCGCCTACGGGGCGTACCAGCTCCTCAGCCGGGTGCTGCTGGACACCCAGTTGATGGTGGTCTTCGTCGCGGTGGCCTTCGCGCTGGACGTCAGCACGGTTTCCGGGTCGGTGCTGATGTTCGTCGGCGGCCTGCTGCTCGGCCTGCTGCTGGTCCTCGTCGTGCCGAGGGTGGCCAGTCTGTTCCTGGCCGCCGACCGGTCGTACCCGCTCTACGGCTGGCGCTGGATGTGCTACCAGACCGTCTCCCGGTTCAGCAACGTGACGTCCTTCAACATGCTCTTCGGGGACAGTTCCTACATCGTCGGCTACCTCCGGGCGATCGGCTGGCGGTTCCGGCAGGTGCGGCAGACCGGCTCGAACTTCGGCTGCGGGCAGAAGCACGACACCCCGTTCCTCTGCGAGGTGCACGGCGGGGTGCTGGTCTCCGACGGGCTCTCCATGGGCAACGCCCGGTACTCCGCCAGCTCGTTCGCGCTGTCCCGGGTGACCATCGGCGCGGAGAACTTCCTCGGCAACCGGATCGTCTTCCCGGCCGAGGCGCGGCTGGGCGACAACTGTCTGCTGGCGACGAAGGTGATGGTGCCGATCGACGGCCCGGTCCGGTCCGACGTCGGGCTGCTCGGCTCGCCGCCGTTCGAGATCCCCCGCTCGGTACGCCGGGACGCCGGGTTCGACGACCTGAAGACCGGCGAGGAGTTCCGTCGCCGGCTGTCCCGGAAAAACCGGTCGAACCTGTTCACGATGGGCTGTTACCTGCTCAGCAACTGGCTGATCTTCTACCTCTCGATCCAGATCGTGGTACGGGTCGAGGGGATCCACGACGGCCACCGGCCGAACCTCTACACGTTCAGCGCCGGGATCGTGGTGGCCCTGCTACTGATGATCAGCTATTCGGTGCTGCTGGACTGGCTCTGCCTCGGCTTCCGCCGGCTCCGGCCGCTCTGCTGCTCGATCTACGACCCCAGGTACTGGCGGCACGAGCGCTACTGGAAGCTCGCCGGAGTCGGGCACCTCGGCCTGTTCAACGGCACACCGCTCAAGCCGGTGCTGATGCGCCTGCACGGCATCCGCGTCGGCCGCCGGGTCTTCGACGACGGCTGCGGCATGCCGGAGCGCACTCTGGTGGAAATCGGTGACCACTGCACCCTGAGCGAGGGGTCGACGCTGCACTCGCACTCGCTGGAGGACGGGACGTTCAAGATGGACCGGATCCGGCTCGGTAGCGGCTGCACGGTCGGCGTCGGTGCGCTGGTGCACTACGGCGTCGAGGTGGCCGACGGGGTGGTGGTGGCGCCCGACTCGTTCGTGATGAAGGGCAGCAGCCCGCCGGCCGGCACGGTCTGGCGGGGCAACCCGGCCCGCCAGGTCCAGGCGGTGGAGTAGTCCGGGGTACCGACCCTCGACCGGCCACGGTGGCGTCCACCGTGGCCGGTCGTTCGTCTTCCGGTGCTGGTCGAAGCGTGTTGACAGTCGATACCTAACGGTTAAGCTCTAACCGTTATGTATCGGCGGAACGGTCCCGCGTTCGCGGGTGCTCGGCCCCGCCGCCAGGGGAGGGACGATCCATGACCGAACAAGCCGTCCGGCCGGCCGCGACAGTCGCGCCGCCGGGCGTACCCGGAAGGAGCCCGACCGACGACGGCGGGCGCGCCGCGCTCGCCCCGATCGCCTGGCGTCCGCTCGGCGTCGTCGCCGGGCTGGTCGCCGCGCTGCTGCTGACGACCAACAGCGGCTACGGCTACCACCGCGACGAGCTCTACTTCCTGATGCTCCGACCGGACTGGGGCTACCGGGACCAGCCGCCGCTCACCCCGGCGATCGCCCGGCTGGCCGACACCCTCTTCGGCGGTTCGCTCTGGGGCCTGCGGGTGCCGGCCACCCTCTTCGTGCTGGCGGCCCTGCTGCTGGCCGCCCTGCTCGCCCGCGAACTCGGCGGCGGCGCGCTGGCGCAGACGCTCGCCGCGCTCGGCCTCGGCACCGGCGCGGCCACCCTGATCTTCGGGCACGTGCTGCTGACCGCCGGCCCCGACCTGGTGGTCTGGCTCGGCATCGTGCTCTGCGCCGCCCGGGCCCTGCTGCGCGACCAGCCGCGCTGGTGGCTGGCGGCCGGGGCGGTGCTCGGGGTCGGGCTCTACAACAAACTGCTCGTCGTACTGCTGCTGGTCGGCCTCGGCGCCGGCCTGCTCGCCGTCGGCCCGCGCCGGGTACTGGCCAGTCGCTGGCTCTGGGCCGGTGTGGCGCTCGCCCTGGTCGTCGGCGCGCCGAACCTCGTCTACCAGTTCACCCACGAACTGCCCCAGGCAGACATGGCCGGCGCGATCGCCGACAACAAGGGCGCCGAGTCCCGGAGCACCTTCGTGCCCTTCCAACTCCTGCTGATCGGGCCACCACTGGCGGCGGTCTGGCTCGCCGGCCTGGTCGGGCTGCTGCGCCGCCGGCCGTGGCGACCGGTACGCGCACTCGCCGTCGCGTACCTGACGGTCTGCGTACTGGTGCTGGTCAGCGGTGGTCAGCCGTACTACACGTACGGGCTGCTCGGCGCGCTCTTCGCCGCCGGCTGCGTACTGCTGGAGGGGTGGCTCGGGCGGGGGCGTCGGCGGCTCCGGGCCACCCTGACCGGTACGGCGTTCCTGGCCAACGTGCTGGCGAGTGCGGTGATC
This sequence comes from Plantactinospora endophytica, assembly GCF_016862915.1. Classification (GTDB taxonomy): domain Bacteria; phylum Actinomycetota; class Actinomycetes; order Mycobacteriales; family Micromonosporaceae; genus Plantactinospora; species Plantactinospora endophytica. The sequence goes on from NZ_BONW01000016.1 coordinate 462,013, forward strand.
GCCCTGCCGCTGCTGCCGGTCGGGATGCTCGGCGACTCCCCGGTGCCCGGGATCAACGTCACCGCGGCGGACTCGGTCGGCTGGCCCCGCTACGTCGACCAGGTGGTCCGGGCGTACGACGAACTGCCGCCCGCCGACCGGGCCGCGGCGGTGGTGCTGACGGCCAACTACGGCGAGGCCGGTGCGCTCACCCGGCTCGGCGCCGACCGGCTCCCGGCCATCTACAGTGGACACAATGAGCTGGGTTACTACGGCCCGCCACCGGAGTCGGCAACGGTGCTGGTCGGAGTCGGAATAGGCGAGCCCGACGAACTCGTGCGGTACTTCGGCGGTTGCCGGCTCGCCGCACGACTGGACAACGGCGTCGGCGTCGACAACGAGGAACAGGGCGTACCCGTCGTGGTGTGCCACCAGCGCCGACTGTCCTGGGCCGAGATGTGGCCCCGCATCCGGCACTTCGACTGACCGTGGGCACGGCCCCGATGGCTCGGGACACTACCCGGGCGACGGTTCTGGTTTGATACGGCGGTAGCGGTGCGGATGCCACCGCACCGCCACCTTGCCGGTCGTTTGCCGCAAAGTCGTACCGTCCACATGGCAACCAGACAGCGGCAGGTCGCGTCTTGTCAGTTGTCGGTCCGGGATTGGGTCAGTGAGGGGTGCCGGTGCGAAGGCGACTACTGCTGCGTTCGTGCGTGCTCGTGATGGTCGCCGCCGCCGGTGCGGGTTGCAGCGCGTCGGATCCGGCGACGCAGACACCCGGTCTCGCTGCCCGGGACACCACCCTGACCACGACGAAGCCGACCCGGCAGGACCTCGACAACCGGTTGAGCCTGGTCGGGAGGGTCACCATCAACCCGGTCTTCGGGGTGGTCGCCCCGGTCGCCGGGCAGGTCCGCTACCGCGACGTCGACGTGCCGGAGAGCACCCCGACGAAGCCGACCCGGGTGGCCAGCATCTGGGCCAAGGGCAAGTCGCACCGCGTCGACGTACCGGCCGGTGCCGTCTTCGCCGGGCGACTCGTCGACGACCGGTCGAACGTCACCGTCGGGATGCCGGTGGTGTCGGCCAAGCGGATCGGGTACGGGCTGGTCGCCGAGATCGACGGCGCGCAGGCGTACCAGATCTCGGACTCGCTGGCGACCGTGCGGGCCCAGATCAAGAACGGGCCGGGGCCGTTCGCCTGCAAGGTCCTCGGCACCATCGCCGCGTTGCCGGCCGGGACGATCCCCGACCCGCCGGCCCCGGAGCCGTCGACCAACCCGTCCGCCGACCCGGCGGCGCAGGTCGCACCGGTCGGCCCGCCACCGGACCAGCGGCAGCCCGTCACGCCGTCGGAGCCGACCGGGATGCGTCTGGTCTGCACGGCCCCGTCGAGCGTCAAACTGATCAACGGTGCCACCGCCACCCTCGAGGTGGTGACCGCTCGGGCCGAGAAGGCGCTGGTGCTTCCGGTGGAGGCGGTCGCCGGCCGGCAGGGCAGCGGCAAGGTGGACGTGGTCGGCCCGGACGGCAGCCGGGAGACCCGGGACGTGGTCCTCGGACTCAGCGACGGCAAGGTCGTGCAGATCAAGTCCGGGCTGACCGGAGACGAGACGGTCGCCCTACCGGGGCCGAACCTGCCGCCCGGAAAACCGGCCGAGCCGGGACAGCCCGGTGGGCCCGCCGACCCGATGGGCGGGAAATGACGGCACTGCTGGAACTGCACGGCATCACCAAGACGTTGAAGGGACAGCGCACGCCCCGGACGATCCTCGACGGCGTCGACCTGACCGTCGAGCCGGGCGAGAGCGTGGCGATCCTCGGCCGGTCCGGCTCCGGCAAGAGCACCCTGCTCAGCCTGATCGGCCTCTTCGACCGTCCGGACGGCGGCCGGTACCTGCTCGGCGGCCGGGACATCACCCGGCTCTCCGAACGCCGGGCGGCGGCGCTGCGCAGCGCCGAGTTCGGCTTCGTCTTCCAACGGTTCTTCCTGCTCAAGCACCTCACCGCCGCGCAGAACGTGGCGATGGCGCTGGTCAACGGGCAGGGCTGGCTGCCCCGCCGCAAGCGCCGGGCCCGCACCATGGCGGCGCTCGACCAGGTCGGCATCGCCCACCTGGCAAAACACCGTCCGGCCCGGCTCTCCGGCGGCGAGCAGCAACGGGTGGCGGTGGCCCGGGCCCTGGTCCGGGAACCACGCCTGCTGCTCGCCGACGAGCCGACCGGCGCGCTGGACACCGAGACCGGAAACCTGGTGATCGAGGTGATGCGTGCGGCCACCGACCGGGGCTGCGGACTGATCCTGGTCACCCACGACCGGGACCACGCCAACAAGATGCAACGCGTGCTGCGGCTCACCGACGGGCTGCTCCAGCCGGTGGACGCCACTCCGGACGAGGCGTGGGCGCCGGCATCCGCGCCGGCCGGTGCCGTCGGATTCGAGGGGGACACCGAGTTGTCCGAAGGCGGTGCCGTCACCTCCGACGGCGACAGCGTTCCGACCACGATCGACACCGTTCCCGCTGCGAGCGGCAACGGTCCGCCGCGAAGTGCGGCCGTCCCGTCCGGGGGCGGTCCGCAGGCGAGCGTGGCCGCCCCGTCCGGCGGCGGAGCGGTTGCCGAGCCGGACGAGGTCGTCCGGTGATGCGGCTCTCCGGGCGGTTCCGGTCCGCGCTGATCATCGGTGTCCAGGGCATCCGGGCCCGCAAGATGCGTACCTTCCTGTCGATGGTCAGCCTCTTCCTCGGGGTACTCGCCGTGGTGGTGGTGCAGGCCGGGGCCGAGACCCTCGAACAGGCCCGGCTCGCCGACCTCGAACTCCAGGTGGGCAAGGACGGCACCCGACAGGCGTACCTGCCGGGGAGCGGGAACAGCGTCCAGGTCAGCAACGACACTCTGCTCGGCCGTACGGACGGCGTCGCGATCGCCACCCGCCAGGCGATCGTGGGCGAGCCGGGAGTCGCACCGCTCAACCCGGGCGGCGCCCCGTTCGACCAGCCCGGCGGGTACGGGCCGGGCAGCGGCGGGATGTACTGCGACCAGTACGGCTGCCGGCCGATGCCGCCGCCCGACGGCACCGAGGTGCCCGTACCCGGTCAGGCGATCGAACTGAGCCTGAGTTCGCTGACCGGTGACATCCGCCGGTTCAAACCCTTCCGGCGGGTCTCCGGAGAGTGGCTGGACTTCACCTCGGCGCCGTCCCTGGCCCCCCGACTGGTGCTCAACCTGGCGGCGGCGAAGGGCTTCAACCAGCACCAGGTGCCGGCCCGGCTACGGTTCGACGGGGCGACCGCCAACCCGACGCCGCAGATCATCGGCGTGGTCGACGACGGCATCCCGCATCCGACGGCGTACTCCCGGGCCGACGAACTCGCGAACTGGACGCCCCCGGCGGCCGGCACCGGCGACTACGGTCCGGGACTCCAGGTGATGATGGCCCCGGCGGCGGGCGAACTGGAGCGGTTGCTGGTGCTGCGGCTCGTCGCGACCGGAATACCGGAGGGCGAGATCCGGTTCGAGACGATCCAGGCCCGCAAGGACATCGCCCGGGACCTGGCGCTGATCCGCTGGATCTTCCTCGGGATGGCGAGTCTGGTCCTGCTGATCGGGGTCGCCGGAATCCTCAACGTCGGGCTGGCCACCGTGGGGGAGCGGGTCGAGGAGTTCGCGCTGCGCCGAGCGGTCGGCACCTCCCGGATGCTGCTGGCCGGAATCGTCCTCGCCGAGACCCTGCTGACCGGGCTGCTCACCGCCGCCGCCGCGATCGCGGTGTCGGCACTCGGGCTGAGCGCGGCCGGCAGCCTCTTCGCCGGCCAGGCGCCGTTCCTGGTGGACATGGTCTTCCCCTGGCGGGCGGGGGTCGCCGGTGTCATCGCCGGCCTGGTGGCCGGACTGCTCGGCGGTCTCATCCCGGCGATCCGGGCCGCCCGGATCCCGATCGCCACCGTCATGCGGGCCTGACCACTCCCCGCTACCAGACGAGGCCGCCACCGCCTGGCGTACGCCGATCCCGAAGCGGCCCTGCGCAACCGTTAGTCCGCTTCTTGTCCGCTCTCGCCCGGTTGCGACCCGTATCCGTGCGCTTCCGCCCCGGGGCGGACGGTCCGCCAACTGTCTACCCGACAGGGGCTCGACCGGGGAAGGAGAGATTCCTTCTCGCTCGGCGGCATGTCCGGCGCCCGGCCGGGAACGGCACACCCGCCGGTACCGGCCCAGCCCGGTCGACCGGCAGGACGACCCGTCGGCGAGGGTGGTGGGGATGAGCGCGAAGAAGCGACCGGTGGACCAGGACGCGGGTGCCCAACTCGGGCCGACCGGGCGACCGGACGGCGGTCCGACAGGGCCGGACGGGGCGAACCGTGGCCCGCAGTCGGTCCAGCCGTGGGGGACCACCGGCGGCACCGAGGACCGGGACGCGCCCTGGGGCGAGGCCGGGAACTCGCCGCTGGACGAGGGGAGCGAGGAGACCGGCCTCCCGCCCGCCCGCCGTGGTGAACGGCGTGCCGACGAGCAGCAGTCCCAACCGTGGACGCCCGGCGCGGGCAAGCACGGGTTCGGTCCGGTCGAGCCGACCCGTACCCCGGAAGCGGGCCCGGGTGGAGCGCCGTCGGACCCGGGTCCGGGCCGCCGGTTGTTCCCCGACGACACGGCGCTCGACGACCTCCGGAACAATCCGCTGGAGGAGGAGACAGGCATGCACTCCGAAGGTGTCAGCCGGCACGAGTAACGCCCCCGGCGCCGCGATCCGCCCCGGTTGCCGGAGGATCAGGGCGTCGAGGTGGGCTCGGCGAGGGTCAGGGCCCGGCTGGGGCAGAGGTGCACCGCCTCGCGTACCCGGTCGATCGTCTCCTCGTCCTCCGGAGCGCCGTCGATGACGACCACCGTGCCGTCGTCGTCGCTCTGGTCGAACACGGCGGGCTCGGTGAGCACGCACTGGCCGGCCCCGACACAGCGGTCCAGGTCCGCCGTTATCCGCATCGCGTCTCCTACCAGGTGACCGGAAGGGAGTGCAGGCCGTAGACGTCGGAGTCGTCCTTGAAGGACAGCTCGTCGGCCGTCACGGCCAGCCTGAGTTCCGGGATTCGGCCGAAGAGGGTGTCGAAGACGATCTGGAGTTCGACCCGGGCAAGGTTCTGGCCCAGGCACTGGTGGGCGCCGAAGCCGAACGCGACGTGGTGCCGGGCGGCACGCCCGATGTCGAAGGTGTCGCCGTCGGTGAACGCGGCCGGGTCGCGGTTCGCCACGTTGGCGAGGGTGATGACGCCCTCGCCGGCCCGGATCAGCACCCCGCCGAGCTCGACGTCCGCCACGGCGATCCGGGAGGTGACGTACTCGGCGATCGTGAAGTATCGCAGCAGTTCCTCGACGACCTGTGGCGTGACCGTCGGATCGGCCTTCAGCCCTGCCAGCGCCTCCGGCCGCTCCAGCAGCGTCATCGTGCCGAGGGAGATCATGTTTCCGGTGGTCTCGTGCCCGGCGAGCAGCAGCAGGAAGCCGAGTCCCGCCAGTTCCTCCTGATCGGCCCCCTTGGCCAACTGCCGGCTCAGCAGGTCCTCGGCCGGGTTCTTCGCCTTCTCCGCGATCAGTGTGGCCATGTATTCGCGGATGTCGTTGGCCGCCGCGAATCGTTCCTGCGGCGGGACCGAGCGGAGCAGCAGCCTGGCCGAGCGGTCCTGGAAGAAGTCGTGCTCGGCGTACGGCACGCCGAGCAGTTCACAGATGACCAGCGACGGCACCGGCAGGGCCAACGCCGATACGAGGTCGGCCGGGCGCGGTCCGGCGAGCATGGCGTCGACGCGCTCGTCCACGATCTGCTGGATCCGGGGGCGTAGCGCGTTCATCTGCTTGATGGTGAACTCGCCGACGACGGCACGCCGGGCCGCACCGTGCTCCGGTGGGTCGAGGCCGATCAGCGTCGGCCGTTCCGTGGCCCGGCGCGGCGGTCCGGGCGTCTGCAACGGGTAGCCCTCGCGTCGCCGGTCGGAACTGAACCGAGGGTCGGTGAGCATGGTACGGATGTCGTCGAGGCGGCTCAGCGCCCAGGCCGACGAGCCGTCCGGGAGCCTCACCCGGGTCACCCGCTCCTGCCGTTGCAGTGCGACGTGCTCTGCCGGCGGCGCGTACGGGCAGGTGCGCTTCAGGGGAAGGGTCGGAGAAGCGGTCATCGTGCCATCTCCCATCGCGAAGGATGACTAAGCAGACGAAGGTCTCCCAACCGGCAAGCGTACCGTGGTGGTGGCATACGACCGTCCACTTTGGCCAGTGCTGGAGCGGCCGGGTCAACTGGCCGGCGGATCGGCCGGGCCGGGGATGGTGAGGATGATGTTGCCGTACTTGCCGCGATCCAGGTGACGGTGCGCCTCGGCGATCCGCTCCAGCGGATAGCGGTCGGCGATGACCGGCCGGATCCGACCGGCCGTCGCGAGTTCGGTGACGAGGGCGAGGTCACGACCCTTCTCCGCCGGCTTCCGCAGCCCGGTGAACGCGATGACGGCCTTCCGGCGACCGAACGCCGCCGTCCAGGGCATCTGGAACAGGATCGCCGCCGACGGCACGGTGCTGAGATAGATCCCATCCGGGTTGAGCACCCGCCGGCAGCGGCCGAACGAACTCTTCCCGGCGGCGTCGAAGACGACGTCGTAGGTCTGACCGGCGCGGGTGAAGTCGTCCGTGGTGTGGTCGAGGACGGTGTCCGCGCCGAGGCTTCGGACCAGGTCGAGGTTGGCGGTGCCGCACACCCCGGTGACCCGCGCGCCGAAGTGCTTGGCGAGTTGCACGGCGGCGCTGCCGACACTGCCGGAGGCGCCGTTCACCAGGATCGTCTGGCCGGCGCCCAGCCTGGCCTTGTCGCGCAGGAACGCCAGCGCCGTCCCGTCGGCGAGGGCGACGACCTCGGCGAAGTCCAGATCGGCCGGCTTGGCGGCGAGGGCGGCGTCCTGGTGCACCCGGACGTACTCGGCGTGTGCGCCGAAGTCGGGCCCGGTGACGCCGACGACCTCGTCGCCGACCCGCAGCCGGGTCACGGCCGGCCCGACCGCCTCGACCACGCCGGCAAACTCGGATCCCAGCACCGGCCACTTCGGGCGGCGCAGGCCGAAGAAGAGTCGGGAGAATGCGGGCGAGCCGCGCCGGGCGGTGGCGTCGGTGACGCTGACGGTCGCGGCGTGTACCCGGATCAACACGTCCTCGGCGTCGGGGGTGGGTGTCGGGACGTCCTCGACCCGGACGACCTCGGCCGGACCGAACGTGCGGTAGACGGCGGCTCTCATGGCTGCACACCTCCGGGGTTGGGGTACTGGAACACGTCGTCGAGCGGTACCCCGAAGACGTGGGCGATCTGGAAGGCCATCTCGAGCGAGGGGCTGTAACGCCCCTGCTCGATCGCGATGATCGTCTGGCGGGTCACCCCGATCCGCTCGGCGAGCTGCGCCTGGGTCATCTCGCCGGTGGCGAACCGGAGGGCGCGGATCGAGTTGGTGACCCTGGTTGGTTTGACCACGGCTAGAGACCCCTGCGGTAGGCGACGAGCTTGACCACCGAGCCGACCACCGAGGAGGCGACGAACCCGAGGTAGAGCAGGTTCGCGATCCAGAAGTGGTCGGCCTCGAACAGGGCCAGGCCGAGCGCCGCCAGCGCGCTGGCCACCAGCAGTTGCTGGCCGATGCGCTCACCGAGTCGGTGGATCTCCCGGTCCCGGACGTCGCCGGAGTGGCTCTCGCTCGGCCGGGCGATCTCCACCGCGATGCGGGCGACGATCGACACGACGATCGAGATGCCGATGGTCAGCAGCAGCGTCGACACGTAGTGCACGTCGGAGACGGGTGTGCCGGCCAGTCGACCCAGCACGACCGCGAGGTAGCCGAGGTAGACCGCGACGGCGACCACCAGGGCGACCCAGGTGCCCTTTTCCTCGTACGACATTGGCGTCACCTTCGAGAGGTAAAGAATTCTTGACATGTAGAGAGTAAAGAACCCCAGACACCGTGTCAAGTTTTCTAGACATGGCGACGGTGTCTCCGTCGTCGATGCCGGACATCGACTTTGGTCCACCGGAAATCGCCCAAGGACGGCTACCCGCAGGGCACCCGACCCGGAACCGTGGTCGGTGCGGCCACGCCGTGCCCCCGCCCCCGCCCCAAGCCGGCAGGTCCGGCAACGAGGAGCCCAGATATGCCCGACGAGCAAGCAGTTCCGGCCACCGGCGCCCCGGCGGTACCACCCGCCTCGGCGGAACCGGCCGCCCCGGACCCGCCGCCTACTCCGGCTGGTCTGGAGGCGGAACTCCCCGGCGCGGGACCGGATTGTCCCGCGAGGTCGTCCCGGTGGCGCCGGATCGGGCCGGTCGTCGCGCTCTGGCTGCTCGCCCCGTGGGCCGCCGAATGCTCCTGGGGCGGCTTCACCGTCGACGACTACCTGATGGTCGTGGTCTTCCTTGGCCCGCTGTACGGCGGGGCCGCGCTGCTGATCCGGGAGACCGCCCGGCGGACCGGTGGCGGATGGCCGGCGATGGTGCTGCTCGGCGCGGCGTTCGGGATGGTCCAGGCCGGCCTGGTCGACCAGTCGCTGTTCAACGACGCCTTCCTCGACGACACCGAGTTCGCCGAGGCGGCCGCCTCCGCCCGGGCGACGATGCTGCCCGGCCTCGACTTCAGCGCCCAACAGGCACTCTCGTACCTCAGCGGCCACGTCGTGCTGAGCATCTGCGTCCCGATCGCGATCGTCGAGTCGTTCGTTCGACGGGACCGGCGGCACCAACCGTGGCTGGGACCGGTCGGCCTGGTCGTGACGGGCATCCTCTACCTGCTCGGCAGCCTCCTGATCTTCTCCGACGACAGTGGCCGGAAGGACTTCCTGGCCAGTCCACTCCAGTTGTCGTTCGCGGCGTCGACCGTGCTCGTCCTGGTGGGCGCCGCTCTGCTGCCCCGATGGCGGCGACGGCGCCGGGCGCTGGCCGTCCGGGCGCCGCATCCGGTCTGGGCCGGGCTGGTGGTGCTCGGCGCCCGGCTGGCCGTCGACGTCTCGCCCACCTGGTTCGGCGTGGCGCTGGGCGTCGTGGCCAGTGCGCTGGCCGGAGTACTGATCGTGAGGTGGTCCCGGCGTACCGGCTGGGGCCAGCGGCACGTACTGGCCGCCTGGGGGGTCGGGCTGGTCGTGGCGGCGGTCGGGGCGTACCTGTCGCCGAGTTACGTCGCCGCCTCACCGACCGCGGCGCTGGTCGGCGACGTGACGGTCAGCCTGCTCACGCTGGCGTTGCTCGGCGGGGCGTTCTGGCGGCTGCGCACCGAACGTCCCGAACCGGCGACCTCGCAGCCCGCCGGGGTCGCGCCGCAGTCCGGTCCGGCGGCATCGCAGTCGGTCGGAGTGCCGCCGCAGTCCGGCCCGGCGGAGCCCCGGTCCGGTGGGCTGACACCACGGTCCGACCCGGCGGCACCGCGCTCCGGTGACGGGTCAGCGCGGTAGGGGCCGGTTGGTGTAGACGGTGATCCCGTAGCCCGTGCCGGTGACGGGTCAGCGCGATAGGGGCCGGTTGGTGTAGATGGTGATCCCGTAGCCCGTGCCGTGCCGGATCCAGCCGGCGGCGTCGTAGAAGTCGGTGGTGCCGGCGACCGTCGGGACGGTCAGCAGCCACGCCGGTCGGTCGGCGGTCAGCTCGGCCAGCAGCCGCCGACCGAGCCCCGCCCGCCGAGCGACTGGATGAACGGCCAGTTCGGCGACCTCCAGCCAGTCGGAGAGCGTCTCGACGGCCGGCCCGAGAAGTCGACGTACCTGCCCGTAGGCGCGGTCGGCGGGGAACGGGGCGGGGGTGGGCAGGCCGAGCGCGAAGCCGGTGACCGGGGCACCGTCGGCGCCGGTCCCCCTGCCTGCGGCGTCGGTCTCCCTGCCTGCGTCGTCGGCCAGTACGGCGACGAAGCCCGGTTGCCGGGCCCACCCGTCGAGCAACTCGGCGAACCGGACGGCTCGTGCGGGGGAGTCGTCCCACGGCGGCGCGCAGAACACCGCCGTGTACGTCTCGACCAGCCGGTCGCGTACCGCGGGCACCTCCGCCCCGCCGAGCCGGCGCAGCACGGGTACGCCTCCGGCCAGGTCCCGTCCGGTCACGCGGCCGGCCGATGGGCCCGGACCAGGGTGTCGATCGCCTCGCGGTCGGTGCCGGCGACCTGGCGGCGTACCCGCTCGGCCCGGTCCACCCACAGCCCCGGCAGCCGGTCGACGATGCCCTCCGGGGTGTACAGCACGGCCGGGTCCTGCGGCCCGCCGACGCCGTGCCGGAGGTTCTCCGCGTCGTGCCCGACCACCAGCAGCACCCCACCCGGGGTGAGCGCCCGGCGGGCCCGCTCCAGCACGGTGTCGAGCTGCTCGGGCGGCAGTTGCAGGTACGCCATCAGCACCAGGTCGAACCAACCCGGCTCCGGTGCGTGGTCCAGCAGGTCCGCCACCATCCAGGTCACCCCGACCCCTGCCGACTCGGCCAGCCGGCGCCCCTTGTCGATGGCGACGGCGGAGAAGTCGACGGCGGTGACCCGCCAGCCCCGGTCCGCCAGCCAGATGGCGTTGCGGCCCTCACCGGCGGCGAGGTCGATGGCCCGGCCCGGTGGCAGGTCGGCCAGCTCGTCGTGCACGAACAGGTTCGGCGTGGCGCTCCAGAGCAGCTCTGCCGCGGCGTAGCGGCGGTCCCAGTCCGAGGCGTCCACGATCCGGCAGCCTACCGGCCGGTGCTGCCGGCGTCCGGCCAGACCGCCGGATCGGATCTTCGGGCGGTCCGGCGGGCGTCCTCGCTCGGCCCGAGCATCCGCCCCCGCCAGCAGCGCGATGGCGGCAGGGGATCCACCGGCATTCGTGCGACCGCGAACGAAACGTTCGATGCCGAAGATCGGAAGAAGGTTTACAGCTTTGAAAAGCTTCGATAGCTTAGGCATAACTTTCGGTTCGGCGGCCAAAAGTTGCCAGGAGACGGGCCAGGCGAGGGCGCAACGGGCGCCCCGACCCCTCGCCAGCCGGCTCGACCTCGGGATGACCACCGTGGCACCAGCGAGGTGATCAGTTTCCGCAGCACCCGGATGCCGAACGACGCCGCCGCTGCCCAGGACGGCGATCCCGGCCCCCGCGTCCGTCGTTGAACGGACCTGCTGTCGAGACGGATTCGCTGTTCAGAAGGGATCGGAACGATGGGTAAGCACAGCATCGACCGCCGGGCGTTCCTGCGCGGGCTGGCCGGCACCACCGTCGCGGTCGGCGCCGCGACCCTGACCGAGGCACCGGCGCTGGCCGCCGGCGACGGCCGGGGTGGCGGGGGACGGCTCATCCCGAAGGGGCGGACCGGCATCCAGCTCTACAGTGTGCGGGACAAGATCGCGGAGTACGGCTTCGCCCGGGTGTTCGAAGAGCTGTCCCGGATCGGCTACCGCGAGGTCGAGTTCGCCGGCTACACCCAGGGCAGCGTGGGCGCCATCACCCCGCAGCAGATCCGGCGGCTGCTCGACTGCAACGGCCTGCGCGCCTCCGGCAGCCACCGGGGACTCGGCGACTTCCGGACCAACCTCGACCAGGAGTTGGACATCGCCCGCACCCTCGGCATGCGCTACCTCGGCACCGCCCAGGCACCGACCGAGGACCGCACTGTGGACGGTTACCGGGCCGCCGCCGAGGAGTTCAACGGCTGGGGCGAGCGGGCTGCCCGCCGAGGCATCACGATCTACCAGCACAACCACACCATCGAGTTCAGCTTCGCCACCGACCAGCCGGCCGTACGCCTTTACGACGTCTTCCTGGAGCACACCGACCCGCGACTGGTCGCGCTGGAGATGGACATCCTCTGGGCGTACGGCGGGGCGCGGAAGTATCCCGGGTTCCGGCCGGTCGACTACGTCAACGCCCACCCGCACCGTTATCCGCTGTTCCACGTCAAGGACGGGGTGCCGCTGCCCGACCCGCAGCAGGGCAACTCCTACGCCGACGTGGAGTTCGGTCTCGGCGAGATCCCGTTCGCCGAGTTCTTCGGCGCGCTGCGCGGGCACGGCCGGCACGGGTACCTCTGGGAGCAGGACACCGCGCCGAACGTACAGCCGAATCCGCCCGGCTCGATCGGCGCGGCCGAGCGCAGCTACCGACGCATGGGTGAGCTGCGCAGACGTCGGTGAACGACCCGGCGCGAGCGGGACGAGTCGCGCCGCTCCCGGAGTCCCACGCCGGTATGTCACGCTGACCGGGCTCGTCCCGACCGGCGCAACGGCGCGGTCGTCGAGGGCGGCTAGGCCGTCGAGGGCGAGGGCGTCAAGGGCGGTGATGGCGGTGAGGGTGGACTCTCACCGCCATCGCGGTCCGTCGTGACCGGCAGGTACGCGTAGACGTCGCCGGAGCGGCCCAGCGGCCGGAACCGGTCGAGCAGCCGTACCAGGTCGGCGGCGCCGAGCCAACGGCGGCTCGCGAACCGCATGGTCTCGACGGGCGAGTAGTTGTAGCGGTAGCCGCCGGCCGGCGAGCCGAGCCGGTCCACGACGTCGAGTACCCCCAGCGTGGCGTCGTGCGCGGACGGGACGTACTCGAAGGAGAGTGCGGTCAGCGGCCGACTGAGCCCGGCGAGCACGTGCGCCTCGAAACCCTCGACGTCGATCTTGCAGAACGCCGGTACGCCGTAGGCCGCGATCAGTCGGTCGAGGGTGGTCACCTCCACCTCCACCGCGCGATCCCATCTCACCTGCGCGAAACTGCGGTCCGTCGCCACGGACCGGATCCAGTCGGCCGACATCGTGGAGACCGTCGGGGTGGCGGTGGAGAGCGCCAGCGTCGCCCGTCCCGGCCGGGCGCCGAGCGCCGCCGGCACGATGGTGACGCTCCGGTCCCGCCGGAACGCCCAGCGCAGGATGCGCAGGCAGTCCGGCTGCGGCTCGACGGCGATCACCTGTGCGCCGAGGCGCCGCCAGGTGCGTACCCGACTACCCACGTGCGCCCCGATGTCGAAGCCCACGTCTCCGGGACGCAGGAACTGTCCGTAGAGCCGTGCGGCCCGGCGCTGTGCGCCCGGTCGGCAGTGGTAGATCAGCAGGGACCGGGCGATGCCTCGGGCCCGGGTGAACATGGATTCACGCTAACAGCGCTGCTCACCCGGCACTTCGGGTTCCGAGTTCGCGGCCTCCGACAGGCGCGGCAGTCAGTGATCCTATGCTGCCGAGAAAGCCTCCAGCGAGTTCCGGGCGGCGCGGGGCGGCGCTCCGCGACCCCGGAACCAGGTGTGGTCGACCCGCTGACGCAGCCGGGACGCAGCGAGCGACGCGACCTCGCGCCGGCATGTCACGCTGGACGGACTGGATCCCCGACCCGAGGGGCGACCATGGACTTCGATGACTGGCCGGACGAGCAGTGGACCGGCTCACCGGCGCAGGCCAGCCACCAACTCGGCCGGCCCGCCCCGGCGCCCGAGCTGTCGATCAGTCCGATCCCGCCCAGTACCGTGGAGATCGACCGACCCAGGCCGCGCTCCGACATGTGGTGGCATCGCAGCGGACCGGCGGAGCGCCCTGGCGAGGCAGGCCGAGATCCCGCCCTCAGCTACCGGGTCGAGACTCCGGACGGCCGGGCGTACCAGGTCAGCCCGAAGGTACGGGCGGTCCGGATGGAGATCTACGCCCCGCTGCACGGGCGCATCCACACCACCGCTCTCACGCGGTTCTTTCCGGCCCACACCATCCACACCGACCGGGCGACCACCGTGGTACGCGGCGACGACTGCCGCCTGAAACAGGTCGACCACTACCACGTCAACCGGGTCACGCTCTCGCTCGACGGGGTGGCCGGGACACCCGCCTTCGCGGAACTGCTCGCCGATCCCACCGATGCGGCGCGGATCCGTGCGTTCCAAGGCTCCCTGCGTGCCGTCGCCGCCACACCGGAACCGCCCGGGCAGACCGAGCTGAGCGTGGCCGCCCGCTCGAACCCGATCGTCGGCACCAACGACGCCGCCGTGGTGGTGCAGGCCGACGGATCGCGTACCACGGTCAACAGCCGGTACGTCGTGGACGAGTCGGTGCTGCCGGTGGCGGAGTTGCTGATCGGGGACGGGCGACTCGTCCGATTCCTCGCCGAAGCCGTACTCGAACCTGTCGCCGGCGACCAGACGGCCGAGTTCCTACGGGCGGCGCTGCGGGCCGGCGGCCGGTTCGGCGAACTGGCGCTGCTTGAGCACGCGATCGACCTGCCGCAGCGGCAGACGAAGGTGTTCAGCCTCTTCGGCGCGTACGACGTCGGCGACGCGGCCACCGTGATGATCGGTGCGGGCAACACCCGCGAGGCGGTAACCCGGGTCAACCGGGCGGTGCCCAAGAAGCAGAACCTCCTCGCCGAGCTCGCCGAACTGCGCAGCTTCGCGCCGCAGCCGGTCCAGGAGCCGGAGCCCGTCCTGGAGCCCGTCCCAGAGCCAGAACCAATCCCGGAGCCACTCCTGGAATCCGTGCCAGAGCCGGAAACAATTTCAGAGCCGGAGCCAGTCCCGGAGCCGGTCGTGGAGTTGGAGCCCGTTCCGGAGTTGAAGCCGGTCCCGGAGTTGGAGCCCGTCGCGGAGCCGGAGCCGGTGCTCGACCCGTGGGAGGAGGCAGAACCGCCGACACCGACAGCGTGGTCTCCAGTCGCTGCTCTGCCGCCGGTGGTCCAGGTCCCCGGTCCCGTGCGGCGAGTCGATCTCACCGCCGGTCTGGGCGGCTTCCGGCGGCGTCCGGACCGGCACGCCCCGCCCGCTCCGAGCCTGGACTTCCCCACCATGGAGTGACCGTCCCCGGCACGGCGACGGTCGCCCCGGGATCAGTCGATCGACAGGAGGTGAGCATGAGACTCCGGATGCTTGGTGCCGTTCTCGTCGCGGCGGTCGGGCTGGTCGGTGCGTTCGTCTTCCTCGCCCGACAGGATCTAGAGCACGCGGACCGGTACGCGAGTGTGGCGGCCTTCCTGCTGGCACTGCTGGTCGCGAGCGTCACCGCCGTCGCCGCGCTGCGCAGGCGGGCCGGCTCGGCGACGACCGGCCCCGAAGGTGCAGCCGAGCGAAACGGGCCCGAGGAGTCCGCCCCGGCCGGTGCACCGGCCGCCGGTCGAGCCGGATGGTCCTTCTCACCACTGTTCGCCTGGCGCAACGGCGTGGTCATCAAGGGCGGCCAGGGATACACCCACACCGTGGTCAACGTGCGGGACGACGACCTCCCGGATTAGTCCACCGGGAATGGGGTCACCCGACGGTGGTGTCCCGGACCTCGCCGCCGGACAGCAGGTCGGACCGTAACGTGGCGGCCAGCCGGTCGAGCCAGGGCGCGGGATCGGGCCCGACGGACGGATGCCCGCGCCGGAAGGCCGGCCAGTCGACCGTCCAGCCCTGGATCGCCGCCGGTCGCAGCAGCTCCGGATCGGGTACCCGGCGCAGCAGCGTGCGGCGCAGCCGGGCCGACAGGCGTACGTCGGGCAGTTCGGCGAGCAGCACCGCGTCGTAGAGGTCTTTGCCGGCGGAGCGTCCGTCGGCCGCCTGGTCGGTGCAGAGCCACTGGAGTTTCCAGGCCAGTGAGAGTTCCCGGGTCGCCGCCCACACCACCGTCGGCGGATCGCCGCCGTCCTGCCGGGGCACCGCGAGTAGTTCGGGCGGCTCGGGCAGCCGCTCGTCGTGCGCGAAGTCGAGCTGGACCGTGCCGGCGAGCGAGTCGCCGACCCGCCAGGGCACGACCAGTCGAGTCCCGCCGGGGCCGTCGCCGTCCGGCTGGCCGAAGAAGTATCCGGAGTCGTAGGAGTAGCTCCAGGTGTTGTCCACGGTGATGGCGTCCGGGTCGACGCGGATGCCGCCGGGAATCTCGGGATGCCGGTGCAGCAGCTCGACGACGTCCTGGTGCGGCGACGGCAGCGCTGCGGTCTCCTCGGCGTCGACCCAGTTCAGCCCCTCGGGCGGCAGCCGCACCGGCAGGCCGCCGGTGTCGAAGTCCTCGAACATCCACGGTTCGTCCCGGGGCACCCCGTGCACCGCCTCCGGCCAGAGCCGGACCTGGTCGAGGCGGTTCAGGTACGGGTGCGGGTCGAGGTCGTCGAGCGGGACGGGTGCACCGGGCAGCACCACCCAGTCGAGGTCGCCGGGCTCGCGTGCCTGGTCACCGACCCAGGACCGCATCGTCATGCTGCCCCGGAGCACCAGGCTGTCGCCGCACGCCGCCGCCCCGACCAGCGCGAGTACGTGGTCGAGGACGGCACGCCGGGCCGCCCGTTCGTCGCACACCCCGACGTCGGCCCCCGCTGGGCTGTTCACGCCGGGCAGGCTACCGGGCCGGTACGACGGCACCGGTGCGCGGCGCCGCCACCTGTGGCCGTTGCTGCCGGCCGGGGTCAGGCGTTGCGGGCGTCGAGCAGCAGACGTACGGCCAGGCCGCCGAAGATGAGTGCGGAGATCCGTTCCAGCCGGCGCCGGAACGACGGCCACCGGAACAGCCGCTCGGCGAGGCTGCCGGCGGTCAGCCCGACCACGGCGTCGACGGGCAGCCCGACACCGATGAACACGGCACCCAGGACCAGCAGTTGGGTCCAGACCGGCCAGGCAGCCGGATCGGAGGTGGTCAGGAACTGCGGCAGGAACGCCAGGTAGAAGAGCACGATCTTCGGGTTGCCGACGTTGGTGAGGGTGGCCAGCAGGTAGACCTTGCGCAGTGGTCGCCGGGGCGCCGGCACCGTGGCGGCCGTCGGTCCGTCGGCGGTGCGGGCGGACCGCCACGAGTTGACCGCGAGGTAGACCAGGAAGGCCGCGCCGAGCAGGCGTACGGCGTCCAGGGCCTGCGGGGCGGCGGCGAGCAGCGCGCTCAGCCCGAGCGCGGCGGCGAAGGTGTGCAGGGCCAGGCCGGTGGACATGCCGAGTGCGGCGACCAGCCCGGCCCGGCGCCCGCCGGCCAGGGCGTTGGCCACCACGAAGAGCATGTCCGGCCCTGGCGCGACGGTGAGCAGGAAGACGGCGACGACGAACGCGCCGACGAGCGCGAGATCCATCGCGTCAGTATCACACCGGGCAGCGCGTCCGGGACGGCCCGGCGGGCCCGGCGGGGCGGCGCCGGGATGTTCCGGTCAGCCCGGTCGACGGCCGGACTGCTCGGCCGAGGCGCGCAGCCGCTCGTCGAGCGCGTCGAGGTCGGCGACGAACCAGACGTGCTCGGCCTGGTTCGACTCGTGGACCAGGGCGCGCAGCGCCGAACTGGCGGCGAGGTGTCGGGAGATGTCGCCGAGCACGGCAAGCCGCAGCCGGTAGTTGACGAACTTCTGCATGACCTCGCCGGCGAACCGGGTACCGAGGGAGAAGAAGTCGTCGGCCAGTCGGCTCGCCGGCACCGCGACCACCTGGGCACCGAGGAACGCCGCGCCGATCAGGTCGAGCGCGTCCTGCACGGTGGCCACCGGCGGGCCGGCCGGATCGCAGACCAGTACCGTCACCCCGGCCCGCTCCTCGATCACGTCAGGCATCGCCGATTTCCTTTCCGAGCAGGCTGTCGTCGCCGTCGAGTACGCCGTGCAGCAGGTGCAGCAGTTCGGCGGTGGCGGCGACGCCACCGATGATGACGACCTTCATCCGGCTTCGTTCCTCGTCGTGGAGGGTCTGCACCCGCAACGGGTTCGCGGGGTCGTGGTTGGTGTTCGCGGCGGCCAGCAGGAGGGTGCCGAGCCGGTCGGCGCCGTGCCGATGGATGCCGTCGACCTGCACGATGCTCGACACCTCCGCCGCCACGGGAACGTCGGGCCGGGCCGGGTCCGGCGTACCGGTCAGCGCGTCGAGATCGGCCCGGGCGACCCGGTACTGCTTGCCGATCCGTACCGCCCTGAGCCGGCCGGAGCGGATGTAGCCGCGCACGGTCCGGACATGCAGGCCGAGCCGGTCGGCGACCTGCTCGACCGAATACATGTCATTACCCATCAGCACCTAACCTACCCCGAACAGGGGACTGATAGGGAAGTTTATTGCCGGCGTCACTCCGTGCGGCGACGACCTCTCGGTGAACAGCGTCGTCTCCGTGACCAGCGTCCCGGCGACGTGCCGGGCCGGGAAACGGGCAGGTGGCCCCTGTCGAAGCTGGCTCAGTCCCGCCGGGACGGCAGGTCGAACGAGGCGACCGCTCCGCCGTGCAGGCTGCCGAGCCAGACGGTGTCGCCGTGTCGGCGTACCCCGGTGACCATCGAGAAGCCCGGCACGGTGGCCTGGAAGTCGTACCGGACCTGGCCGTCGGCGTCCACGGCCTGCACCCAGGCGGTGTTCGCCGGCTTGGGTTGCAGCAGGTCCGGCAGTGCCCAGACCGCCCGGCGCACGGCCGGATGCCACGGCGAGACCCGGTCCAGCAGCGCGTTCCGGGGCGACCCCATCGCGATCCAGAGCAGCCCGGCGTCGTCGCGGGCGAGGTTGTCCGGAAAGGCCGGCAGGTTCTCCGCCAACCGGTCCACCTCGCCGGTACGCGGCCCGCTGCGCCACACCCGGGTCAACCGGTACGCCCCGGTCTCGGCCACCACCACGTACGACTCGTCGGCGGCCAGTGCCACCCCGTTGGCGAACTGCAACCCGGTCAGTACCTCCTCGGTGTGCCCGTCCGGGTGCCACCGGAGCAGGCGGCCGGTGCCGGAGTGTTCCAGCAGGTCCGCCTTCCAGTACGGCAACTCGAAGCGCTGCGACGAGTCGCTGAACCAGATCGAGCCGTCGGCGCCCACCGCCGCGTTGTTGCACAGTCGCAGCGGCGCCGACCCGACCGGGGTGCCAGCGGCCACCAGCGTCCGCACCCGGGACGCGTCGGGCTCGACCCGGAGCAGCCCGCGTACGGCGTCGCAGACCACCAGGTGGTCGTCCCGGTCCACCTCGATGCCGAGCGGCCGGCCGCCGGTCTCGGCGACCACCTGCGGGTGCGTCCCGTCCGCCGACAGTCGCACCAGCCGGCCGTCGGCGAGCCCGGTGTAGGGCCGGCCGGCGGAGTCGATCGCCACGTCCTCGGGCCCCGGGCCGGGCACGGCGTGCCGGAGGACCGGGGGCATCGGGTCGGCGCCGTGGCCCTGGCGGGACCGGGCCGGTGCCTGCGGCGGTCGCCACACGACGGGATCGATCCGTGGTCTGGCCATGTCCCATGGTATCCGTCCGGAAGGTCGTGACCCGGTTCGTCCATGCTGGACGCACCGGTGGGTCGGCTTGACGGTGTCGACCGACCGACGATATAAACCACATGGTTATAGAACTGAGGGGTTACCAAAGAGATGCCTGCTGACCTGCTCGACGCGACCTTCGCGGCCCTGGCCGACCCGACCCGCCGGGCGATCCTCGCCCGGCTGACCGTCGGCGAGGCCACCGTGACCGAGCTGGCCGCGCCGTTCCGGATGAGCCAGCCCGCCGTCTCCAAGCACCTCAAGGTGCTGGAGCGGGCCGGGCTGATCTCCCGGGGTCGGGACGCGCAACGCCGGCCCTGCCGGCTGGAGGCGCAACCCCTCAAGGCCGCCCTGGACTGGCTGGAGAACTACCGCGCCTACTGGGCGGAGAGCTACCAGCGACTCGACGGGCTGCTCGCCGAACTCCAGGCCGAGGGCGACGAGGGCCGGACCGGGGAACGGCGATGAGCGGCCGGGAGCTGACCGTGACCACCCCGTCGGACCGGGAGATCGTGCTGACCCGGGCCTTCAACGCCCCGGCCGGGTTGGTCTTCGACGCGCTGACCCGCCCCGAGCTGCTCCGCCGCTGGTTCGGAGCACAGGGCTGGCAACTCGTCGAATGCGAGACGGACCTGCGGGTCGGTGGCGCCTGGCGGTTCGTCTCCCAGGGCCCCGGCGGCGCCGAGCAGGCGCACGGTGGGACGTACCAGGTGATCCAGCCGCCCCGGCAGCTCGTCTACACCGAGCGGTACGACGACCAGTCGTACCCCGGCGACACCCTGATCAGTCACCGGCTCGTCGAGCACGCCGGAGTCACCACCCTGACCAGCACGATCCGGTACGCCACCCCGGAGGGCCGGGACCGGGTGCTCCGCTATCCGATGCGGCGGGGCGTGACCCAGGGCTACCGCCGGCTGGACGAACTGCTCGTGGAGCTGGCCGACGCCCGCTGAGAACCCGTTCGACCCGACGCCGCGCAGGGCGGTACCGGGACACCGATGTCGAAACAGAGAGGCAGTCACCGTGAACTGGACCCTGGAAGTGGTGGTCGTCCCGGTCTCCGACGTGGACCGGGCGAAGACCTTCTACGCAGACCAGCTCGGCTTCCACGTCGACCACGACACCCGGATCAACGACGAGGTACGCATCGTCCAACTCACCCCGCCGGGTTCGGGCTGCTCGGTGGTGATCGGCACCGGGGTCGTCCGGGACCTGCCGCCGCCCGGGTCGCTGCGCGGCCTGCAACTCGTCGTCGCCGACCTGGTCAAGGCCCGCGACCAACTCGTCGAGCGGGGCGTCGACGTCAGCGAGATCCAGGTGCTGGGCGAGAATCCGTCGCCGACCGGGGAGCCGTTGGACAACGTCGGATTCGTCTTCTTCAACGACCCGGACGGCAACGGCTGGGCGGTGCAGCAGATCTCGGCCCGGGGGTAGCGGTGCGTTGACCTTCTGGGCCTGACCGCCCAACGCGGTGACCGCGCCGGTGCAGGCCGGCCCCCGGCCGAGGGCTGCTGGCAGCGGCGGGCGAGGGCGAGGGCCGGCCGGCGTGGCCCGCCGGGAGGGACGGCGAGAGGGGGGGAGCCGAGAGGTCGTGGCAGCGAACGGATGTTCCCCGTTCAGCCGAGCAGGGCGAGGAGCGCCAGCCCGACCAGGATGGCCGGGATGGTGGTGATCACGGTTGCCGTCGCGGCGGCCCGGCGGCGCAGTGCCGCCAGCGGGATCAGGGCGTCCCCGTCCTGGCTGATCGCGTTCGCCACCAGTGTCGTCACTGGCAGGCCGCCGCTGACGAAGATGCCGGTGAAGACGATCTGTACGGCGCAGCCGGGTACGAGTCCGATCAGCGCGCCGACGAGTACCCCGGCCGCTCCGGCGAGCGCCAGTTGGGAGCCGTCGAAGCCGGTGGTGCTGCTGAGCACCTGCCAGCCGAGGTAGGCGACCGCGACCCAGACGGTGATGAACGAGGCTTCGTGCGCGCTGTGCCGCATCGCCTCCCGCCGGCTGGCCGGGGTGGCGGTGGCGACCGTGTCGTCGGCGAACCGACCCTTTCCGGCGGCGAAGATGAGCAGCGCGACCAGCGTTCCGCAGCAGCCGAGCGCGAGGTACGGGTCGATTCCGCCGAGCGCGCCGGTGAGGCGTTGCGGGTCGACGGCGTGGAACACGACCGGTACCGACACCAGGAAGGCCGGCGTGGAGAGGCCCCAGAAGGCCAGGGACATCCGGGCGGAGCGTCCGGGGGCCGCGTCCGGGGCCGTCGGCACGGCCAGCGTCGCCGACACCGGGTGGTTGCCGAGCGGCTCCGGTCGGCTGTCGGCACCACCCGGGGCAACGGGGCACGGTTGCCTGGCTCCGGTCGGCAGGCTCGCGCTGGGCACCGGGGTCTCGGCACGCCGCCACGCCGATCGCCACGTCCGGCCCGCTACGGCGTTGGCCGGGTCTATGCCGAGCAGGTCGACGGCGTACCCGGTGGCCAGCCCGACGGTGAAGAGCAGTGCGTGGATCTTGAGCGCGAATTCGGGGTTCGCGGCGATGACGACCCAGGACGAGTCGCCCATGGTCGCCGCGAGGGCGGCCACGACCGTCCCGAAGGAGACCTTTCCGCGCGCGTACAGCGGCATGAGGATGATCGCCCCGCCGCAGCCGGGGCTGACGCCGAGGAGCGCGCCGACCAGCGGGCCGAGCCGGGGCCGGCGGGTGAGCCCGTCGGTGACCCGGTCGCCGTACCGCCAGCGCAGCCAGCCGAAGAGCGCGACCATGACGGCGACGTAGACCCCGACCTGCATGAACGCGTCCGCCAACGGACGAACCAGCAATTCGATCATGTACTCGTCCTCCGGGTTGGCCCGTGCCGGTCCGGCACCGTGAGGACGGACCGACGTGGCGGGACTGGACAGGCGTGGTGGGACTGGACAGGGCAGTCGGTTACCGCCGTCAGGCGTCGGGCGGCGGTGTGCCGTGCAGGCGCGGATCGCCCGGTGGCAGTTCGGGCGCGGGCGCGTACGGCGTCGGGCTCGCCTGGTAGTTGAACTGACCCTTGCCGTCGGGGCTCGGGCCAGCGGCCCACCGTCCCTCGGCGGCCTCCTCCCCGGCGGAGAAGTTGAGGTACTGGTACGCGAACCTGTTCTCCTGCTCGGCGTCGGGGAACGCCTCCGGGACCGGCATCTCCTCGATGCCGTCCTCCTTGAGCTGCTCGATCGCGGCGAGCCACATGTTCTGGTGCATGGTGTCCCGGGCCAGCAGGAACCGCAGCATCTGCTTGACGCCGGGATCGTCGGTCATGTGGAACAGCCGGGCGACCTGGAGCCGCCCCTGTGCCTCGGCGGTGACGTTGAGGTGGAAGTCGGCGAGCAGGTTGCCGCTGGCGGTGATGAAGGAGCCGTTCCACGGCACCCCGTTGCTGTCGACCGGCAGTGGACCGCCGCCGGAGTGGATGAAGTGCGCCGGGTTCGAGCCGGAGTAGATCGCCGTGAGCATCGGGTTGTCCTCGGCCGCCGCCTCCTGGAGGGACAGCGGGGCACTGTCCAGCAGCCGGGCGATCATGGTGCAGATCATCTCGACGTGCCCCATCTCCTCGGTGCCGACGTCGAGCAGCAGGTCCTTGTACTTGCCGGGCAGGCGGCAGCTCCAGCCCTGGAAGAGGTACTGGGTGGCGACCGTCATCTCGCCCCACTTGCCGCCGAGCACCTCCTGGAGGCGTCGGGCGAAGGCGGCGTCGGGAGCATCCGGCTTGGCTTCGAACTGAAGGTCCTTGACGTGACTGAACACGACGCCTCCTGACGGAAGTGGAAATCCGTGCCCGGCTACCCGTCCTGCTGGCCCGCCGGGGTCAGCAGGCGGCCCCGACGGGTCAGCCGGCGTCCCTCGACGTCCGGGGCTGGTCCGTGTCCCTCGACGTCTGGGGCTGGTCCGTGTTCCTCGACGTCTGGGGCTGGTCCGTGTTTCTCGCCGTCCGGGGCCGGTCTGTGTCCCTCGACGTCTGGGGCCAGGTCGCCGCACCCGGAGGTCGTTCCTGCGGCGATGATCGACTGCCGGTCACATAAGATCCTGCGCGAACAAGCACCGGACGAGGAGGAGCCTGTCGTGCCGCACTCGACGACGTTCCTGCTGGAGTGCCTGCTCCGGGCGGGGATGCGCGATGTCGTCACGGTGGAGCCGGCGACGGGCGGAGTCGCCGCGCTCGCCGGGATAGCCACCCGCCGCGACGCGCCGTCGGTGTTCGTCAAGGCGTTCGTCGAGGCGCCGGCCGACGACGTCTTCGTCGCGGAGGCCGAAGGGCTGGCCGCCCTGCGCGAGCTCGGCGGCGTGACGACACCCGAGGTGATCCTGGCCGGCCCGGAACTGCTGGTGTTGTCGGTACTGCGACCGAGGCCGGGTGGCGAGACCTTCTGGGAGCGGTTCGCGCACATGCTCGCCGGCCTGCACACGAGCACGACCCACCCTCGCTTCGGATGGCACCGCGACAACTGGCTCGGCCGCCGCCGGCAGTTCAACACCTGGGACGACGACGGCTTTACCTTCTTCGCGCAGCACCGGCTGCTTCGGTGGCTGGGAGAGCCCCGCGTCGAGGCGGCACTCGACTCCGCAGACCGGGCGGCACTGGAGCGCCTGTGTCATCGGCTGCCCGACCTGCTGCCGGACCGGCCGGCCTGCCTGACGCACGGCGACCTGTGGGCACAGAACATCCTGGCCAGTACGGACGGGCAGCCCGCGCTGATCGATCCGGCGGTGTCCTACCTGTGGGCCGAGGTCGACCTCGCCCACGTCTGGTCCACCTCACCACCGCCCGAGGCGCAACGGTTCTTCGACGTTTACGCGGAGCTGACCTCACTGGACAGCGGCTGGCAGACCCGCATGCCGATTCTCCAACTGCGACAACACCTCGCCGTGCTGGCCCAGTTCGACGACGACTGGGGCGCGGCCGACCAGATCCGTGCCACCCTTGCGCCATTCCGGACGCGAACCTGAGCCCGAGGCGCCACGGTTGACCGGGGCTACCGAACGGACGTTGGGCCGTTGCGGGTGAGGCGCGGCAAGCCGGCTATGCGATCTAGCATCGGCGCCAGGGCTATGTGACGGTCGCGGCGAACGGTCGCTGGTCGGCGTCAGCCAGCCAGCCGTTTCCGTACCGGCGGCAGCACGAACGGAGAGCAGAACGGTGACCGAGGAGATGACTCCGTACCGGATCGACGTTCCGGAGGCCGAGCTGGTGGAACTGCGGCGGCGGTTGGCCGCGACCCGCTGGCCGGAGCCGGAGACCGTGCCGGACTGGTCCCAGGGAGTGCCGATCCGGTACCTGCGGGAGCTGTGCCGGTACTGGGCGGAGGAGTACGACTGGCGGGTCACCGAGGCGCGGCTGAACGCCCTGCCGCAGTACCGGACGGTGATCGACGGGCTCGGCATCCACGTCGTGCACGTGCCCTCGCCGCACCCCGAGGCGTTACCGCTGGTCCTCACCAACGGCTGGCCGGGTTCACTCGCCGAATACCTCAAGGTGGTCGGCCCGTTGACCGATCCGGTGCGGTACGGCGGTGACGCGGCGGACGCCTTTCACCTCGTACTGCCGACCCTGCCGGGGTACGGGTTCAGCGACAAGCCGACCGGCCCCGGTTGGGGAGTGTCACGGATCGCCGGTGCCTGGGCCGAACTGATGGCCCGGCTCGGCTACCGGCGGTACGGCGCGCACGGGACCGACTGGGGCAACAGCATCACCACCGCCGTCGGCCAGCAGGATCCGGAACACGTCGTCGGGATCCACCCCGTACCGCCGATCGCGGCCCCGGACCCGGCCACCTTCGACACTCTCACCCAGGTCGAGCGGGAGAGCCTGGCGGCGCTGCGCGACGCGCAGGATCGGGAATCCGGCTACTCGGCAGAGCAGGCGACCAAACCGCAGACGATCGGCTACGCCCTGGTCGACTCGCCCGCCGCGCTCTGTGGCTGGATCGCCGAAAAGTACTGGTCGTGGACCGACCACGATGGTGACCTGACGACCGTGGTCAGCATGGACGAACTCCTCGACGCGGTCATGCTCTACTGGCTGCCCGCCACCGGTGCCTCTGCCGCCCGCCTCTACTGGGAGAGCTTCGAACAGGTCGCCGAATGGTTCCGGTCGGCCACGACGGACACCGTGACCGTGCCCACCGGGTGCTCCGTCTTCCCGAGGGACGTACCGCGCCCGTCGCGTCGCTGGGCGGCCCGCCGGTACACCGACATCCGGTACTGGAACGAACTCGACCGGGGCGGTCATTTCCCCGCCCTCGAACAGCCCGACACCTTCGTCCGTGAGCTACGGGCATTCTTCCGGCTGGTCCGCTGAAGGAACAGCCGCACCCGAAAGACCGTCCACCCGACGGCTGCTACGCGCCCGCCACGGTCGGGCGCACATCTCCCTGTTGCGGTCGGACCGCAGTCTTCATGGCGTACCCCCACACTCTTCTGGCTTGCTGTAAACAATTCAGCCTAATTTGACCGTTGTTTTGCAACATACTTCGTGCATGGCACAGGTCAACCTCACGAAAAAGTCGCCGTCGTTCTGGTGCGTCTCGCTCGACAATCCACCGGTCAACGTCTTCGGCGCACAGATGGTCATCGAAATGCGCGCACTTCTCGACGCCGCCGAAAACGACCCCGAGCTGACCGTCATCGTGTTCGAAAGCGCAAACCCCGACTATTTCATCGCGCACTGGGATCTTGCCGACGACCTGTCGGCGCTGGCCGACCAGCCGCCACCGGTCACCGGACAGCAGCCCTTCGTCGACATCATGGTGCGACTGAGCAGGCTTCCCGTCCTGACGATCAGCAAGATCCGCGGCCGGGCGCGTGGGGCCGGCAGCGAGTTCCTGCTCGCGACCGACATCCGGTTCGCCAGCCGGGAGCGTACCCTGATCGGCCAGTTCGAGATGGGCGCCGGCAGCGTTCCGCCGGGCGGCGGAGCCCCGGCCCGCCTGCCGCGTCTCGTCGGCCGAGGCCGCGCCCTCGAAATCCTCGTCGGCGCCGAGGACTTCGACGGCGACCTCGCCGAACGCTACGGCTACGTCAACCGCGCCGTCCCGGACGTACAACTCGACGAGTTCGTCACCGCGTTCGCCAGCCGGGTCGCCACAGTCGACCGCTCGGCACTGGCCGACCTGAAGGGTTGGGTAAACGCGATCACCCTCCCCGACGACAGCGAGTTCCCACCTCAGTCCGACTCCTTCGCGGCCCGGCTCGGCACGCCGCGGTACCAGAACTGGGCGAAGAGCGCCTTCGCGGCCGGCCTACAGCAGTCAGGCGACCTCGAGGAGCGCCTCGGAACCCGCTCCGTCGAGCTCTAGCCCCTGACCGAGTTCGGCCGGCCTGTCGGGCGCCGACCGGACGGATACCGGCGGCCAGGGGGTGCCGCCGGCGGCAGGGGACCGCTGCCACCGGTAAGCGGGTGGGGTCAGGAGGAAACGGTGTCCGTCTGTACCCCCGGGGCGGCCTGCCTCGACGACGAAGCTGGCCTGGGTGCTGACCGGCACGTCCGGGCGAGTGACGTACGGCAGACGCGGTACTCGGTGTGGACGAGATCAGTCGCGGTGGGCAGGTCGTACGGATCACTGCCGTACCCGGACGTCAGTCGACGTCGGTGTTTGCCGCGCGGGTGCGGCGGTGCGGCGCGGGCAGGCATACCCGTACCGCGATCCCGTCGGTGCTGCGGTAGGCGGTGATCGTGCCGTGCTCGGCGGCGACCAGGTGTCGCACGATCCAGAGCCCGAGTCCGCCGATCCCGGGCGGCGGCGCGGACCGGCGCAACGCGGCCAGCAGGGGACCGCAGGACCGTCCCTGGTCGGCGACGGTCAGGACCAGCAGCCCGGCCCGGACCGAGGCGCAGACGCGTACCCGGCCGTCCGGCGGGCCGTGCCGCAGGGCGTTGCCCACCAGGTTGACCAGGATCTGGCGGACCCGGTGGGCGGGCACGAGCCGGTCACCGGCATTGCGGGACAGCCGGACCGTCAACCGGTGCGGCGGCGCGGTCGCGGTCGCGATCGGCAGCACCTGACGCAGTGGAACGGGTCGGTCGACCGGCTCCGCCAGGCTCCGCACCACCGACACCGTCTGCTGCCACAGGTCGGCCAGGTGTGTCGCATGCTCCTGTGCGAGTGCGGCGATGTCCCGTCGTCCGGCCGGGCCGAGCGGCTGCGGCTCCTCGGCGAGGGCTCGGGTCAACGCGCGCAACGACTCGATCGGGGTACGCAGTTCGTGGCAGAACATCCGCAGCAGCAGCGACTGTTCGTCCCCGGCGGAGAATCGTGGCGGCTCGGCCGGCCGGTACCGGGGATCGATCGAGTCCCACACCCGGCGGACGACGCGGCCATCGGCGAACCGGGACAACCGAGCGGTGCCGACGACGCCGGACGGCCGCCGGCCGGGGTGGACGGCTCCGGGGCGGCGGGCCCGTCGGGTCCGGATACCGGCGAGATGGGTGGTCTGCTGCCGGACGGGCATGATCGGGCGCGGAACGGGAAACGCGACCGGGTGTCCGGATCCGCAGCCCTCCGCCTCGTGGTGGTTGATGACCATCCCCTATTCGTCCGTGGTCTCGAACTCCTGCTTCCGGGCAGCACCCAGGGGCGGGCGCGGATCGTCGGTTCGACCGGGGACGCCTCGGCAGCCGCCGCCGTGGTCCGGCGGAGCGTGCCCGATCTGGCGCTGGTCGACCTCCACATGCCGCCGCCGGGCGGTGTTCGGGCGATCGCCGCGATCCGGCGAACCTCGCCACGGGTACGGATCGTCGCGATCTCCGGTCTCGACGAGACCGAGCTGATGGTGCAGGCCCTGCGTGCAGGCGCGGAGGGCTACCTGCCCAAGAGCAGCGAGCCCGACGAACTGCTGCCACCGCTCCTGGCGATCCTGGACGGGTGGGCGGTGCTTCCTGCCGGCCTGCTCGCCGCCCTGCTCCGTCCGGCACACAACGGACCACCGGCGACGGCCGTACTCGACGAGGAGGAACGCCGTCTTCTGCAGCTTATTGCGAAGGGCCGTCGCACGGTGGAGATTGCCGAAGAGCTGAACTTCTCCGAACGTACGGTGAAGCGGTTGACGGCGTCCCTGCTGCGCAAGCTGCGGGTGTCGAGCCGTACCGAGGCCGCCGCCGTGGCCGGCAACGCCGGTCTGTTGTGAAGCCGCTCCGCAGCGCATCGACAACGAGCCGGTCTGTTGTGAGGCCGCTCCGCGAAGCATCGACGACGAGCCGGCTGGCCGGTGTCGAGCGCTGCCCACACCACCCAGCCGCCCTCGACGGGCACGGTGCCCCAGGGTTCGACCGACGGCACCGAGCCACCGGTCCGATGTCGGTACGGCCACGTAGCATCCGCTGCCGTGACCGCCGTCCAGACGTACCGGTATCTCGGCCCCTCCGTGCTCCGACCCGACGGTCTCGCCCTACAGACCAGCGGCGGGCCGGTGGCGAATCCCCGGTTCTTCTCCGGGTTCCTGACCACGCCCCGGGCCGCCGCCGCCGGCCTGCTGGCGGTGGCCGAGGTCGCCCGCAGCCGCTACTACCGGCCGGCCGACCCGGCGAGCCTCGACCCGGTGGTGACCGGCAGCCGGGACCGGCTGCGCTTCGAGTCCTTCTCCGGCTGTGCCGGCGTCTACGCCCGGCTCGACGCGCTGCCGGCCGGGATCGACGGGGAGATCGTCGCGCACGGCACCACGAACGTCGACGTCAACCCGCCGCTGCGGGCCGCGCTGGCCCGGGTCGGCGGACTCGACCCGCTGCACCTGTCGGTCGGGCCGGACGATCTCACCGTCTCCACTCTGGACGGTCCGGTGGTGGAGAAGAAGGTCCCGCTGCCAGGCCGCTGGCTGCGCGGCTTCGCCGAGGTGCACGTCCTGGCGGCGACCTTCGAGCCGAGGGCCGAGATCCCGGTCGCCGAGGCGACCGCGTTCCTGCGCCGCCTCCCCGGTGCCGGAACCCGGTCGGTGCTCTGGGCGGTGCCGGCCGGGCGGTCGATGCGGCTGACCGGGCGGCCGGTGCCGGGCGCGGTCTGCCTGGCCGGGGCCGACCGGCTGGGCACGCTGCACGGGCTGCTGCGCTACGCGAAGACCCTCAGGGCGTACGGCCCGACCGTCGCGGCCGGCTCCCCGCCGCTGCCCAGCACCTGGGAGCTGGACACCGGTGAGCTGCGGCTGTCACTGACCCTCTCGCCGGAGCCGTACCGTGGCTTCTCCGGCGAGGGGGCGAGCCTTGCCGCGCTGACCGGTGACGACGTCGTCGACGATGCCGAGCTGATCGGTACCCTGCTCGCCTGGGATCCGACGATCGAGGTCGACACCCTCGCCGAGGCGGCCGGCCTCGACGCCGCCCGGGTGCGGGCCGCCCTGGTGCAGCTCGGCACCGCCGGCCGGGTGGGCTTCGACGTGTCGCGGGCGGCGTACTTCCACCGGGTGCTGCCGTACGACGCCGGCCGGGCCGAGCGGGACAACCCTCGGCTGGTCGGCGCTCGGGCGCTGGTCGAGGCGGGCGCGGTCGAACTCGACGCGACGGCCGCGACGGTACGCAGCGGTGCCGAGGTCTACCGGGTACGCAGTTCCCCGGACGGCCGGTACACCTGCTCCTGTCCCTGGTGGGTCCGGCACCGGGGGCAGCGCGGGCCGTGCCGGCACGCCCTGGCCGTGTCGATGACGGCCGGCGCCCAGCCGGAGGTGCCGGCGTGACCGGGAGCATCTTCGACCTCATCCTTCGGCGTGAGGTCGAGTCGGTCGCCAACGCGCTCGCCGGGCTGCCCGAGCCGGCGCGGCGGCAGCTCGGCGTCGAGCTGGTCGCCTTCGTCCGGCGGCTCCGGGACAACTCGTGGTCGGGCCGGGAGGCGGCGGCGCTCGCGGTGGCGGCGGTGGGCTGCCTGCCCAGCGCGGCGAAGGCGGCCGAGGTGCTGGGCCGGCGCACGGTCGACGTCGACATGGCGGCCGGACCGCCGGTGGTGGCGACCGCCCGGCAGCGGGGCATCGACTGGCTTCCCGACCTCGCCCGACGGTTGGCCGACCGACTCAGCGGGACTCCGCCGCAGAGCTGGGGCCTGGTCGCCTATCTGTTCGCCGAGGAGAAGCTGCCTCCGCCGGCCGGAGACCGGTTCGTCGAGGGGTGGCTCGCCGAGATGTCCTGGCCGACCGAGTGGGCGCGGGCGGCGCCGCTGGTCGACCGGCTGCGGGCCGACCCGTTCCTCGACCCGCTGCTGCCCCGACTCTTCGAGGTCGACGGGCTGGGCGGCCGGCTCGGCTTCGAGGACCACCGGACCCGTACGCCGATGGCCCTGCCACACGCCCTGGTCCGGCTCGCCGCCGAGGGCCGGATAGACCGGGCGGTGCTGCTCGGCGGCTGCGTCGACCGGCTGGTCCGGGGCGACCGGGCCGCCGCGCTGCGCCCGTTCGTCGTACTGCACGACCTGCTCGCACCGACTCCGGCGGAGCGCGCCGAACGGTCCGGCGACTATCTGCGGCTGCTCGCCGACGGCCCGGGACCGGTCGCGTCGATGGCGCAGAAGGCGCTGCGCGTCGACATCGACCTCGAACTGGACGAGCTGCTCGACACCTCCCGAGCCGTGCTGACCCGCCCGGAGAAGGGACTGGTACGCACCCAGCTCGGCTGGCTGGACCAGCTCGCCCGGCAACATCCCGCGCGGGCGGCGGAGATCGTCGACGTACTCGGCACGGCGGCCGGGCACCCGGCGGTCGACTTGCGGGACCGGGCCGCCGCGCTCGCAGCGAAGCACGGGACGACATCGACATCGACATCGACATCGACATCGGCACCGACATCGGCATCGGCATCGGCCGGTGTGGTCGTGCGGTCCGGCGACGATCTGCCGCCCGTCCCGGCACCGCCGCCGCTTCCGCCGCCGATCACCGACCCGGACGAACTGGCCGAGGAGGTCGCCGGCCTGCTCGGCACGGGCCTGCGCGCGCTGCCGTTGGAGCGGGTGCTCGACGCGGTGACCCGGCTGACCGGCACCGACCAGCCCCGAGTGACCCGGGCCCTGACGCCGGTACTCGCACGGCATGGCGCCGCCGAACACCGCTGGTCGCCGTCCTGCCTGCACGGTCCGGTCGACGACCTGCTGCGCGCCGCCGCCGGTCCGGTCCGGACCAGTGCGCTGCGCGCCTGGTGGGCCAACCTGCTCGCGGCAGCACACAAGTCCCAACTGGCCAGTGACCCACGGGTCGCCCCGGCACACCGGCTGCTCCGGGTCCGGATCGCCGAGATCGGCACCTACCTCGGGAAGTCCCGGGGGGCGGGCCTGCTCGCGGCGCCCACCGCGACGAACGGCGCCCTCGACCCGTCCGTGCTGTACGACCGGCTGGCCGCGCTCGGCGACCAGCACCCGTGGCGTTGGGATCTGACCCAGGCGCTGCTGCGGCTGCCGCCCGGCGTCGACGAGGACCTGGCCGGACGCGCCTCGGCGCTGCGCACCCCGGGCGGGGACCGGCTCGCCGCCTGGCTCCGCTCGGGCGGGCTGCCGCAGCCGACGTTCCGGACCGTCACGGTCAGGTTCAGGCACGTGAGTTCCTACCACTCCCGCGACTACCGGATGCCGACCCAGCGGGTGCAGGTCGAGGTCGGCGCGGCGGGCTCCGGCGCCGGGTCGTTCGACGATCCACTCGGCCTGCTCACCGGCCGGGTGGTCCGGTTCGACAACCACTGCGCGAGCTGGTCCCCGCTCTGGCCGACGGTGCTGCCCGGTTACCGGGGACTGGTCGCCGCGTACGCGCTGACCGCCGTCGCCAGCGCCGCCGACCAGGACATCCGGGGCGGCGCCGAGGTGCTGCCGCTGCTCGCCGAGGCGACCGGTACCGGCGGAGTGGCGTTCGACCTCGCTCTGGCGTACGGGCTCGCCGCCCGGCACCCGGTCGACCGGGTAGCCGCCGTCGACGCCCTGCTGACCCTCGCCGCCGCCGGTGAGCTGGACGCCGCGTCCGTCGGCCGGCAGCTCGGCGAACTGGCGGTGGGCGGGACGGTCACCCTGGCCCGCGTGGTCGAGCCGCTCCGGGATCTGGTGCTGGCCGGTGCCCGGCTCAGTGCCTGGCGACTGCTCGCCGCCGCGCTGCCGGCGCTGCTGGCCGCGTCGAAGCCACCCCGTGGCACACCCGACCTGCTGACCCTGGCGGCGGAGACGGCGACCGCCACCGGGGTGCCGATCACCGTCCCCGGGCTGACCGAGCTGGCCGCCCGTCGGGGATCGAGCCGGCTGCTCACCGAGGCCCGCCGCCTCGCCACCGTGCTCGACCATCCGGCCGTACCGGCGACCGGCTAGCCGCCCGACACCCGGACGGCCGAACACGGCCGCCGACACCTCCGGACGCCGGGCACGGCCCGCTCCGCCTCGGCCCGGGCACGGCCCGCTCCGCCTCGGCCCGGGCACGGCCCGCTCCGCCTCGGCTCGGGACCGGCGGAGTGTTGCCGACACCTCCGGACGCCTGGGCTGCCGGGGCAGCGACATCGGACAGGGCCGGGGAAGCGCGGCCGGCACGGGTCCGTTGACGGGCTACGCCGAGGGGGCGGGTACCGCCGGCAACGTGCTGGTCGCGGCATGCAGGTCCGTCTCGGAAAGCTCGTGGTCGACCAGCTCACCCGCGAGATAGGCGCCGTACGCGGCGAGGTCCAGGTGCCCGTGCCCGCACAACGCGGTGAGGATGACCTTCTCCTCGCCGGTCTCCTTGCACCGCAACGCCTCCTCGATGCAGGCGGCCAGCGCGTGGGTGGGTTCGGGGGCCGGCACGATGCCCTCGGTACGGGCGAACCGCACCCCCGCCTCGAAGCACTCCCGCTGACCCTTCGCCACCGCCTCGATCAGCCCCAGCTCGTAGACGTGCGAGATCAGCGGCGACATCCCGTGGTAGCGCAGTCCACCGGCGTGGATCGGGTCGGGGATGAAGTCGTGTCCGAGGGTGTGCATCTTCATCAGCGGGGTCCGGCCGATGGTGTCGCCGAAGTCGTACGCGTAGACGCCCCTGGTCAACGACGGACAGCTCGCCGGCTCGACGGCCCGGATCGTCACGTCCATCCGGCCGGCCAGCTTCTCCCGCAGGAACGGGAACGCGAGCCCGCCGAAGTTGGAACCCCCGCCGGTGCAGCCCACGATCACGTCCGGCGTCAGCCCGACCTTACCGAACTGGGCGATCGCCTCCTCGCCGATCACCGTCTGGTGCAGGAGTACGTGGTTGAGCACGCTGCCCAGCGCGTAGTTGGTGTCCGGGCTGCCGGCGGCCATCTCGACCGCCTCGGAGATCGCGATGCCGAGCGAGCCGGGTGAGTCGGGGTACCGGCCCAGCACCGCCCGGCCGGCCCCGGTGAGCTCGGACGGCGACGGATGGACGACCCCGCCGAACGTCTCGATCATGATTTTCCGGTACGGCTTCTGGTCGTAGGAGGCGCGCACCTGCCACACCTCGCAGTCCAACCCGTACTGCGCACAGGCGAAGGCGAGCGCGGTGCCCCACTGGCCGGCGCCGGTCTCGGTGGTCAGCCGACGGATCCCGGCCGCCGCGTTGTAGTACGCCTGCGGCACCGCCGTGTTCGGCTTGTGCGACCCGGCCGGCGAGACACCCTCGTACTTGTAGAAGATCTTCGCCGGGGTGCCGAGCGCCCGTTCTAACCGGTGCGCCCGGTACAGCGGGGACGGCCGCCACAACCGGTAGACGTCGAGTACGTCCTCCGGAATGTCCACATAGCGCTCGGTGGTGACCTCCTGCCGGATGAGTTCCATCGGGAACAGGATTGCCAGGTCGTCCGGACCGACCGGGGCCATCGTGCCCGGATGCAGCACCGGCGGCGGTGCGGCGGGCAGGTCGGCCACGATGTTGTACCAGCGGCGCGGCATCTCCGACTCGTCCAGCAGAATCTTGCTCGGCTCACCCATGGTCACGAATTGAACCCGCCGGGCCCGACGATGTCCATCACCGTCCTACCGGCACCGTCCTACCGGGCCGAGTCGCCCGAGGCGCCGGTCGGGACGTCGGACGGTATCGGTCCACGGGTACGGGCCGGTGCACCCGCCACGGTGGTGCGGCGGGTCGCCGGGTGGTCACGACCGGTCCGGCGCCACCGCGAGCCGGTTTCCGCCGTACGGGGAGTTGTACGTGAAGGCGGCGGAATTGACCTGTCGTAGCCGGGCCCGCACCCGAGCGGCGTCCGGACGGCGGAGGTCGTCGAGGATGTCCACCGCCTCCAGCCAGGCGCGGCGGGCCGTCTCGGACCGGCCGCTGGAATACCGCGCGTCGCCGAGCCAGACCAGTGTGTCGGCCATGGCGGGGCGGTTGCCGAGCCGGCGGAACAGGTCGAGAGCCCGCCGGTAGCAGGCGATCGCCTCGGTGAACTGGCCGAGATGCCGGTGGGCGTACCCGAGACTGTTCCAGGTGTGCGCCTCGGCGGGCCGGTCACCCCGCTCCTGCTGCTCGGCCAGGGCCAGATAGCAGGAGGTCAGCGCCGGCTCGTAGTCGCCGAGCTGGGCCTGGCACCAACCCACCGAGCTGAGCGCCCGGGCCTGGCCGATCCGGTGTCCCGCCGCCCGGAACAGCTCCAGCGCCCGGAGGGCGTGCCGCAGCGAGTCCCGGTGCCGCGACTGCTGCTCCGCCACCAGGGCCAGGTTGTGCTGGACCTGTGCCTGGCCGACGGGGTCGTCCAACTCGGCGAAGAGCGCCAGGGCGCGGCGCAGATGCGTGTGTCCGTCCTCGTGCCGGTCGAGCCGGACGTAGGCGATGCCGAGATAGCGCAGCGCGTACGCCTGGTTCGGCCGGTCGCCGAGCCGGCTGACGGTGGCCAGCGCACCCTCCAGTACGGTCACCAGATCGTGCCAGTGGCCGTGCTCGTCGAGGAAGGGCGCCAGCGTCCAGGCCAGGGTCCAGGCGTGCGACGAGTCCACCCCGAGGTCCACCCCGACGTCCCGGCCGAGCAGGGCGAGCAGCACCGGATGCTCGGTGGCGAACCAGGCACGCGCCTGCTCGGGATCGGCGAACGCCTCGACGGTCACCCCCGGCAGCCGAGGACCGGTGGCGATCTCGTCCCGGTGCGGATGGGTCAGCCGGGCGGCGGCGTACGCGGCGTGCAGGTAGTGGTCGAGCAGCCGCCGTACCGCCTGCTGCCGCTCCGGCTCGGTCTCCCGGTCCCGGACCAGTTCGGCGGCGTAGGCGCGGAGCAGGTCGTGGCAGCCGTACCTGCCCGGGGAGCGTTCGACCAGCAGGTTTGCCCGGGCCAGCTCGGCCAGTGCCGGCTGTACCGCCGCGACCGGCTCGCCGAGCAGGCTGGCCGCCGCGCTGACACCGATCTCCGCGCCGAGGTGCAGGCCGAACAGTCGGAAGAGTCGTGCCGCCCGAGCCGTCAGGGTGTGGTACGAGCCGGCGAAGACGGCCCGGACGTCCGTACCCGGATCGCCGTCGCCGAATCCGTCGAGCCGGCCGTCGGCCGTGCGCAGTTCCCGGGCCAGCGCCCGGAGCGGAAACCCGGGCTGGGTGGTGCCGCGCGCGGCGGCGAGGGCGAGGGCGAGCGGCAGCCGGGCACACCGGGAGATGATCTCGTCGACCGCCTCCGGCTCGGCGGCCACCCGGTCGGCGCCGATCCGGCGCGCCAACAACTGCCGGGCCTCGGCGACCTGCGGCAGGTCGAGGGCGAGCGGGGTGGCGCCCACCGTGGCCACCAGACCGCTCATCCGGTTGCGGCTGGTCACCAGCACGCCGCAGCCGGGGGAGCCGGGCAGCAGCGGTTGGACCTGGTCGGCGTCGGCGGCGTTGTCCAGCACCACCAGCAACCGCCGCCCGGCGACCAGGGTGCGGTACAGCGCCACCTGCTCGGCCGGGTCCGCCGGGATACGCTGCGGCGGAACCCCGAGCCCGCCCAGGAAGCCGCGGACCGCCTGGTCCGGCCGCAGCGGCAGCGATCCGGTCGGCGCGAAGCCGCTCAGGTCGACGTACAACTGACCGTCGGGGAACCGTTCGGCGCGGCGGTGCGCCCACTGCACCGCCAGCGCGGTCTTGCCCACTCCGGCGGTACCGGAGACGACCGCGACCGGAAGTCCGGACGGCGGGTCGGCGGCCGGCAGCAGCACGGCGTCGAGCCGGTCGAGTTCGGCGTGCCGGCCGACGAACACCGGCAGGCTCAGCGGCAGTTGCGCCGGCACCACCGGCCGGGACGGCGGTACCCGGGCGTACGGGCCTGCCCGCAGGTCACCTCGGGACGGCGGGAACCCGGCATCGTCGTCCCGACCGGCCGGGGCGTCCTCGTCGGCGGGGTCCAGGTCCAGCACGGGGTCGCCGCGCAGGATGGCCCGGGCCAGGTCGCTGAGCTGGGCTCCCGGGTCCAGGCCCAACTCGTCCGCGAGCCGCTGCCGAGCCCGGTGGTACGTCTGGAGCGCGTCCTGGCGACGCCCGGCGCGGTAGAGCGCGACCATCAGGTGACCGGCGAGAACCTCGTCCGACGGATCGCGCTCGACCAGTTCGGTCAGTTCGCCGAGCAACTCCTCGTGACCGCCCATTGCCAGGTCCGTCTCGATCCGCAACAGGGTGGCCGACCCGCGCAGCCGCTCCAGCCCGGCGCAGACCCGGTCCCGCAGCGGTTCCGGCGCGTCGGCCAGCGGAGTGCCGCGCCACAGGCCGAGCGCCTGACGGAGCAGGTCGGCCCGGCCGGCGCCGCTGACCGAGCGGGCCTGCTCGACCAACCGGCTGAACCGGTGCGCGTCGACGGCCTCGGCGTCGACCTCGATCGCGTACCCGTCGCCGCGCCGGACGAGCACCTCACCGCTGCCGTCGCCGGCGGCGTTGAGCGCGGTGCGGAGCCGGGAGACGTAGGTGCTGAGCACGGCCGGCGCGGTGTCGGGCGGATCGCCGGCCCACAGCAGGTCGACCAGCCGGTGGATCGGCACGGGCCGGCCCGCTTCCAGGAGCAGCAGCCCGAGTAGGCACCGCTCCCGGCGCCGGCCCACGGCCACCGGGCGGCCGTCGTGCTCCACCTGCACCGGGCCCAGAATTTGGAAGCGCATCTCGTGTCCCGTCGATCATGGTGTATTCGCCAGACATGGCCGGTGTATGTGTACGCCGTACCGTTCGGGGCAGCGCATGGGAGGGGGGTGGCGGCCGGGCCGGACCGAGGAGAGCTGCCCGCTTTGGTCGGACGGCCTGCCATGCCCCCTCCGCATCTCGGGTCCCGATGGTGCAGGTGTGCCGCACCGCGCCGTCGGGTTCGCTGGATCGGCCCGACGTACTGTCCACAATTAGCGCGAACCAAAGGTTGCGTTCCCGGCGTACCTCTTCTGGCGCATCTCGGCAACCCACGCCCCGACGCGGGGCCGCCCGCCGGCACGCGCCGACAGCCTGCGGCCGGATGGGCCGCAGGCTGCGGTATGTCTGGTACGGGTCGGCTCCGGTGACATCACCGGTCCAGCGGCGCCTCCGGCGCGGATCAGGTGGGCCGGGCGGGCTCGACCGGCCGGTGACAGTGTGCGCAGTGCGGACCGTCCGACGTGGTCCACGGCAACCAGTGCGGCGAGGAGCCGAGCCGGGGATCGCGGTTCAGGATGGCCCGGTGCAGGGCGGTCAGCTCCGGTCCGGGCTCCACGCCCAACTGGTCCCGCAGCGCGGCCCGCGCCCGGCCGTACGCGGCCAGCGCCGGTGCCACGTCGCCACGCCGGTACAGCGCCAGCATGAGCTGCGCCCACAAGGTCTCCCGGGTGGGATACACCAGGGTCAGCCGGCGCAGGTCGCCGACGAGTTCCTCGCTGCTGCCTATCCCGAGACGTGCCCGCAGGTGCCATTCGATCGCGAGCTGCCGCGCCTCCTCCACGGCGCCCAGCCGGGCGGCCAGCACCGGACTGCGGGGTACGTCGCTCGCGGCGTCGCCGCGCCACAGCGACAACGCGGCCGACAACTGCGTCACCGCCTGCGCCGGGTCGCCACCGGCGAGCGCCGCACGTCCCAGCCGGAGCCGTTCGGTGAACACCTGGAGGTCCAGTTCGTCCGGGCCCACCCGGAGCAGGTAACCGCCGCTGGTGGTGGTGAGGCGGCTGCGTCCGGCCTCCGGCGAGCCGCCCAGGCTGGTCCGCAGCCGGGTGGCGTAGGTCCGCAGGTTGGCGATGGCCGAGGCCGGCGGCGTACCGTCCCACATCAGTTCGGTGAGGTGGTCGAGGGAGACCGACCGGTTCGGTTCGAGCAGCAGGGCGGTGAGCAGGGTCCGTGGTCGGGCGCCGTGCACGCGTACCGGCCTGCCGTCCCGCCACACGCGGACGGGGCCGAGTAGGGCGAATCGCAGCCGCAGGCCGGTCCGGCTGACTGGCAGTGACATGCGACCGAGCCTGCGCCAGCACGCTTTCCGCCCGCCTTCCGTCGATCTTCCGACCGGTCCGGCCACCGGCCAGGGAGTCGGCACGGCAACGGGTGTGAGCCTGGCCGCCATGACCGGGATGGTGGACCGGCCAGGTCGCGATCGACGCCGGCTCCGGTGCCGGGCGGAGCGCACTGTCCACCCGGCACCGCCGTACCCCGGTCAGTTCTTCGGGCTGCCCTTGGGCGTGGTGTTCCACTCGGGATTGCCCAGCGTGGTGACCCAGGTGCGGACCTGGGCCACGTCGGTCGGGGCGAAGGCGAGGCCGAGCATCAGCAGCAGGCGCGCCTTCTGCGGCAGCAGGTCGTCCCCGGCGATGATCGGCGCGCTGGTGCTGCCGCCGTAGACCGAGCCGGAGCCGGTCCGGGTGGTGCTGACGAAGACGACCCCCTTCGCCGCGGCGGCGGTCCGGGCGCTGCTCTGCGCCGAGGAGATGCCACCGGCACCGGTACCGGCGGTGACGATGCCCTTGACCCCGGCGTCCGCGAAGGCGGTGATTGCCTCGCCGCCGGCCTGCTGGTACCCGTAGACGATCTCCACCCTGGGTACGGCGGTCGGGGCGACCTTCGACAGGTCGAACGGCGTCAGCCAGCGCTTCTTCGCGTCGCAGTCCTCGACCCGGGCCGGTGCCCGGCCGACCTTGATGTTCGGTCCGTCGACCCAGCCGAGTACGCCCAGTTCCCGGGTCTGGAAGGTGTCCATCCGGTAGGAGCTGGTCTTGGTCACGTCCCGGGCGGCGTGGAACTCGTCGCCGAGCAGCAGCACGGTGCCGTAGCAGTAGGTGGACTGGCTGGCCGCCAGCACGATCGAGTTGTAGAGGTTGGCCGGCCCGTCGGCGCCGATCACCTGTGGCCCGTCCGGGGTGACCGCCGCCCAGGGACGCATGGCACCCGTGATCACCACCGGCTTGCGGCTCTGCACGGTCAGGTCCAGCCAGTACGCGAACTCCTCCATGGTGTCGGTGCCGCTGGTCACCACCACCGCGTCGGCCTTGTCGAGTGCCGTCTCGACGGCCAGGGTGAGGGCGTGGAACTCGGCGATGGTGTAGCCGCCGGAGCCCTTGTTGCCGAACTGCACCGTGGAGACGTCGGCGACCTGCCCGATCTCCGGCTGGAGCCGGGCGACCATGTCACCGATGGCGATCCGGCCGGACTGGTAGTCGGTGAAGCTGCTCCGGGAGGTGGCGACGCCGGAGATGGTGCCGCCGGTGCCGATCACGGTGACCTTGGGCTTCTTCGCCTTCGCCGCCGCCACCGCCTGGGTGTACGCGACGCTGCGGATCTCGGTCGCTCCGGTGACGCCGGAGACCGCGCCGCTGATCGGCGGCAGCGCCACCGCCGTCGGTTCGGAGGACCGGTCGACGACGGAGACGATGGTGGCGGCGAGGGCTGCGGTGAGGACCGGAACGAGTACGGCGGAGAGGCGCCGGGGTGTCGGCCGGAGCCGATCGGAAAGGCTGGACAACGTGACCTCCGGTTCGGGGATGGGAGTACCGGGCATCGTCCGAGTCCGGGTTTTCCTCGGCATTACAAGATCATTTCCTGTTGCCGCCTTCCGGAACGCGCACGATCCATCGTCGGTATTCGATCAATGATGCGTGGCGGTAGCTGCCGGTTTGATCGTTTCTTGATCACGGATCAGCCGACCCGGCTGTGAGCAGCGACACATCCGGCCCCGGAAGGTGAACCCGGCCGGTCCGGCGGGCTACCCAGGACGGGATGGACGACGTCGACCGCGAGCTGCTGCACCGGGTGGCCGCCGGGGACCAGCGGGCCTTCGAGGACCTGTACGCCCGGCACGGCCAGCCGCTGCTGGCGTACGCCGAGGGGCTGCTCGCCGACCGTGGGCGGGCCGAGGAGACGCTCCAGGACACCTTCCTGGCCACCTGGCGCGGCGCCGGCTCGTTCGAGGGGCGGTCCACGGTGCGTACCTGGCTGTTCGGCATCTGCCGCCGGCAGGCGCTGAGCCGGATGACGGCACAGCGGCCGGTTCCGCTGCCGATGGAGGCCGCCGCCGAGGTGCCGGCCGGCGAGCCCGGCCCGGAGGCGGTGGCGTTGGCCCGGGCCGACGCGCACGCGGTCGCCGCCGCGCTGGCCGAACTCGCTCCCGCGCACCGGGAGGTGCTGGACCTGGCCTTCGGGGCCGGGCTGGCGCACGCCGAGATCGCCGAAGTGCTCGGCATCCCGGTCGGCACCGTGAAGAGTCGACTGTTCCATGCCCGGGCCGGGCTCGCCCGGGCACTGCCCGACGACGTACCGGCGGTCGGGGTTTCCGGACGGGAGGCGGGACGATGACCCACCCCAGTGACCTGCTGGCGGCGTATGCCGCCGACACCATTTCCGCCGACCGGGCCGATTCGGTCGCCCGGCACCTGGCGGAGTGCTCCGGCTGCACCGCCGAACTGGCGGCCTGGCGGCGGGTGGCCGACGCCGTCGGCGACCGGGTCGCGGCGTTCGCCGCACCGCCGGCCAGACTGCGCGACACGCTGCTGGCCCGGCTCGCGTCGGTCCGGGGGGCGGCCGGTGCGCCGGTCGTACCCCGGTATGCGGCTCCGCTCGGTGGCGCCGCGTGGCGGCGGGCGGTGCGGATCCTGGCCGCGCAACGCCGCCTGGTCGACCGGCGGACCTGGCTGGTCGCCGCCGTGGTGCTGGCGGTCGGCGCCGCCGTCGCCGGCTGGTCGCCGCCAGGAACATCCGAGCAGGTACTGGCCATCGTGGTACCGCTGGTCGCGGCGCTGGGCGTGGCCGGCGCCTGCGGCAACGGCACCGATCCGGCCGACGAACTCGTCGCGGCGAGCCTCACCGGGGTACGCGCGGTGCTGTTGGCCCGGCTCACCCTGGTCCTCGGCGCGATCCTGGGCGCAGCCTCGGTCGCCTCCCTCGGCCTGGCCTGGGTCGACGCCGGTGCACCGCTCGGGCTCTTCGCCGCCTGGCTCGGGCCGATGGCGCTGCTCTCGGCGGTCAGCTTCGCCCTGTCGGTGCTGTGGCGGCCGGCGGTCGGCATCGGGGTCGCGATGGCCCTGTGGGTACTCCGGCTGCTGGCCGGCGGCAACGCCCTGGACGGCACGGTGGACCGGCTGGTCGAGCCGCTCTGGCGGACCAGCGGGCCCCTGCTGCTGACGGCGGCACTGCTGATGGCCGGCACGGTCCTGCTGCTGCCACACCTGCCGGCCGCCGTCGGCCGCCGCGCCTACGGCCGCTGACCCGCCCCGGTCGCCCGGTTCAGGCTGCTGTAAATGTGGCGCCGCCGTCGCTACGGACGCTGACCTCGCGCGGGGTCGCCCGGTTCGCGCCGCCGTGGATGTGGCCCGGGTCACCGGCGCCGGCGGTGAACCTCGACGGCCGACCGGCCCACCCAGTCCCGTGATGGTCCAAACTTCGTGGCGGGTCCCCCTGCGGGCCGACGGGTCCCGCCTCCTCTGGCGGTACGAGGCACGCCGCGCCGGCCAGACGGCCGGCATCTCACCTCCGGTGGCCCTGCTGGTCGCGCTCGCGACGGCCCTGCTCGCCGGCAACGGCGGCGCCGGCCGCCAGCAGATCGGCGACCTGCTGCTCACCGGCCTGGAGGCACTGCTGCCGCTGGCGGTGGCGATGACCGCGGTGACCCTGGTGGCCCGGGACGGCTGCCGGGAACTGCAACTCTCGCTACCGACCCGGTACGCCCGCACGCTCGGCCGGCGGCTCGGGGTACTGGCCCTGGCCGCCGCGCTCTCCGCGCTGCTCTACACCGCCGGCCTCTGGCTCGCCGGCTGGTGGACCGGGCCGGATCTGCTCGCCTCGCCACTGGTCTGGGCACCGCCGACGATCTGGCTCACCGCCCTGGCCGTGCTGCTGGGCGTACTCGGCCGCAGTGTCGTGCTGACCACCAGTGGGATCGCCGCGCTCTGGCTGAGCGAGCAGTTGTTCGCCCCGATGCTGGTCGGCCACGACTGGACCCGGCCGCTCTACCTGTTCACCACCAGCCGGGTGGGGACCGGGGACGGCTGGCTGACGAACCGGCTGGTGTTGACCCTCACCGGGCTGCTGCTCGTCGCGGCGGTCGTACTGCTGCTGCGCCGGCCCCATCTGCTGTTGTCCGAAGAAGAGGAGTGAAGGTGTCCGAAGAGGAGGGTGAGCGTGTCCGGGGCAGCGGAGTGAGCGGCATGTCGGAACTGCTCGCGGTCGGCCGGTACGAGTTCCGGATGCAGGCCCGCAAGCGCTCCCTGTGGCTGGCAACGGCGGTGCTGGCCACGGTGATCGGGGTGTTCCAGGGTCCGCGCGGACCCCGCTACCTGCCGGCGGACGCCCCGGCGCCGGAGGTGATGGCCGGCTGGGCGATGCTGTTCGGCATCGTCGTGCCGCTCGCCTTCGGCATGGTGCTGGCGGACCGGCTGATCCGGGACCGCCGGCTGGGCACCGCTCCGCTGCTGGAGAGCCTGCCGGTCCGGCCGGGCCTGCTGCTGGCCGGGAAGTATCTCGGCGGGGTGGCCGCCACCGGACTGCCGGCGCTGCTGCTGATGCTGGTGGCCGGCGGCTACGAGACCGTGCACCGGGGCGACCCGCTGATACTCGGCTGGGCGGTGCTGGCGTTCGCCCTGGTCATGCTGCCCGGCCTGGCGTTCGTGGCCGGTTTCGCCCTGACCTGCCCGCTGGCCGTCTCCGCGCCCCTGTTCCGGGTGCTCTTCGTCGGCTACTGGTTCTGGGGCAACATGCTCACCCCGGACTTCCTGCCCTCGCTGACCGGCACGCTGGTCACGCCGATCGGCGACTACCAGGCAAGTTGGCTGTCGGGCGAGCTGGCGCTGTTTGCGGGCGTACCCGGCTGGCTCAACTTCCTGCGCCCCGAACCCGGCGCCGGCAGCGCGTTGCTCAGCATCGCCCTGCTGCTCCTGCTCGGCCTGCTCCCGCTGCTGGTCACGCACACCGTCCTGGCCCGCCGCCGGCACGCCGCCTGACGCCCCGCTTCCTGGAAAGGCTCTGTTTCGTATGGACATCCAGACCACCGGCCTGACCCGCCGGTTCGGCAAGGTAACCGCGCTGCACTCGGTCGACCTGGCCATCCCCGGCGGCATGTACGGCCTGCTCGGCGCGAACGGCGCCGGCAAGACCACGCTGATGCGGATCCTGGCCGGCGTGCTGCCGCCCAGCGGCGGGCAGGTCCGGGTCGGCGGGCACGACCTGGCCACCGGGGCTGGCCGGTTGGCGGTACAGCGCCGGCTCGGCTACCTGCCGCAGGATCTCGGCCTCTATCCCGACCTGTCGCCAAGGGAGTTCCTGGACTACGTCGGCCTGCTCAAGGGCCTCGACGACACCCGGGCCCGCCGCCGCCAGGTCGACGAACTGTTGGAGCTGGTGGCGTTGACCGAGGTCGCCGGCCGGCGGATGAAGGGCTTCTCCGGTGGCATGCGGCGGCGGGTCGGCATCGCGCAGGCGCTGCTCGGCGACCCGGCCCTGATCGTGGTGGACGAGCCGACCGCCGGCCTCGACCCCGAGGAGCGGGTACGCTTCCGCACCCTGCTGTCCGGGCTGGCCGGGAACCGTACGGTGCTGCTGAGTACGCACATCGTTGAGGACGTGGCGCAGACCTGCCAGTACGCGGCGGTGATGGCTGGCGGTCGGGTGGTCTACACCGGGATGGTCACCGAACTGGTCCGGGTCGGCGAGGGCGCCACCTGGGAGGTGGTGACCGGCGTCGGGGTCGCACCGCCGGCCGGCGTGGTCGTGTCGGCGATCAGCCGGACCGACGGTACCCACTACCGGGTGGTCAGCCCGACCCGACCGAGCGCGGACGCGGTGCCGGTCACACCGTCCCTTGAGGACGGCTACGTCGCGCTGATGCAACGCTGACGGAGGCGGGGGGCAGAGACGGGTACCGGGAAGGCCCTCGTCGTTATGCCCGAGGGTATGGACCGGTGAGAATGGCGACGGCGTCGGTCGGTTGGTGTGGCAGACCCCGTGCCGCGCGCGGCGGGGTCGGCTGTCGTCGCAAGGCGGATGCATAGGATCGTCGGCATGGGACTGAGACCTGTCCAGGTGAACATGAAGTCTGTTGATGCCTCGGCAGTCGGCCGGTTCTGGGCGGAGGCGCTCGGCTGGAATGCCTACAGCCCCGGCGTGACCACCTACGTCGGACCCGCCGGCGGCCTCGTCTGGCCGGACCCGGTCGCCGTCTGCATCGACGTCGTTCCCGTTG
Organism: Plantactinospora endophytica; assembly: GCF_016862915.1. Classification (GTDB taxonomy): domain Bacteria; phylum Actinomycetota; class Actinomycetes; order Mycobacteriales; family Micromonosporaceae; genus Plantactinospora; species Plantactinospora endophytica. The sequence continues at coordinate 506,597 of NZ_BONW01000016.1, forward strand.
CGGAAGCCAAGACGACGACGAAGAACCGTGTGCACCTCGATCTTGCCACCAACTCTGCGGCCCATCAGGCGGAGTTGGTGGCGCGCCTCCAGGCTCTCGGTGCGACGCCCGCTGACGTGGGCCAGGGCGAAGTGCCGTGGACGGTCCTCGCCGACCCTGAGGGCAACGAGTTCTGTGTCCTGGAGCCTCGGGAGGTCTACCGGGACACCGGGCCGATTGCCGCAGTGGTGGTCGACTGCATGGATCCGCCGGCCATGGCCCGGTTCTGGGGTGAGGCGACAGGCTGGACCCTGCATGAGGTGACGGGCGACCAGGCGGCGTTGCGCTCCGTCCATGGCGTCGGCCCGTACCTCGAGTTCCTGCGTACCGCCGACGCGAAGACCGTTCCGGACCGTGTCCATCTCGATCTGCTGCCATATCCCGGTGACGACAAAGCAGCGGAGGTGACCCGGCTGCGGGCTCTCGGCGCCACCGACCTCGACCTCGGCCAGGGCGATGTCTCGTGGACGTGCCTGACCGACCCGGAGGGCCACGAGTTCTGCGTCCTCGCCCCGTCCTGACGGGGAGCAGGCGGCGGCTGGGATCGTGGACGCCTTGGACGCCCGACAGCCACCCAGTCGACCACCAGCAATGTTCCGAGCGCAAGAGGGTTCAGAGCTGGGGTGCGACGCCCTTCACGAGCACTTCGTAGAGTGGGGCGTTGTCCCAGCGCGGACGCAGAACGGCAACCTTGTCCCAACCCCAGGCCGCGTACGCGGCCTGGGCCGGAAAATTGTCGGGCTCGGCGAGAAGGGTTGCGCGTGGCTCGGGTCGGCCGGCAAGTAATGTGTCGTGCAGACTGCGACCGATGCCCTTCCGCCGCCAAGCGGTTCGAACCATGATCTCGCTGACAGCGAAGGTGCGACGGCCGTCTTCCTCGGTGAACCCGCTGTCCAGTGGGGTCTGCAAACCTCGCCACCACCGCGTTGTGGGCGGGAGGGGGAATCCGTAGGCATAGCCGATGATCTCGTCATCCGTGCCTGCGGTCACGAGTTTCCAGCCCGGCGTCGCCATATGGCCGGCGAGTTGGATGCGGTAGCGCTGCTCCCCGTGAAAGGCGTCCGTCGAGTCGTCGTAAACCTCAACGTAGATCGCCACCAACTCTTCGAGGACCGGTCCAGCCTGATCCGCGTTGAACGTCCGCAACCGGATCTCGGCAGTCAACTACGGACCGCCCGGTCGTAGGCGGCCGTGAACTCGGCTGCGCGGGACACTCGTGAGACGTGCGCGCCCAGCTCGGTCCGGAGCGTACGGAAGATCTCCGTGACCCGTCGGGAGCGCAGGCCATCGGTCAGGGGCAGCGCGGCGAGCGCGGTCTCACTCGCCCCACTGATGTCGCCGCGCCGATGGTATGCGTCGGCGAGCTTCAGCGTGTAGTAGCCGTGGTTGCGACGGTAGGTCGGATCCGGCGTGTCGACGATCCGGCGGAACGCGGAGACGGCACGGTCAGGTCGACCGAGGGCGAGGTGCGAGAGTCCTTCGATGCCGGTCAACTCCAGCGGTGTCACGAATCTGATGTAGGACGGATCCTCCTCGCTGGAGCCGCGATCCATTTCGGTCCTGGCTCTCGCGAGCGCACTGGAGAACCCGGACACATCGCCGGCCGCCGCGCAGGCCCGTGCCGTGCGAAGGTGCAGAAGGGTCGCCAGCCGGGGGGTGGCCCAGGAGGCGGCGATCCGATGCGCAGCCTCGGCACACTGCCGCGATTCGTGTGGGTCCGGCTCGCGGACGAGCAGCAGGGCAAGCGAGGCCATTGCGCGGACCTCAAGTCGAGGATCATCCCGTACGCGGGCACGCAGGATCGCCTCGTGAAGATAGCGTCGGGACACGTCCCGACGCTCCGCATCGAGCGCCAACCATCCGATCCATGCCTCCAGATCACCGACTGCGTTCTGGAGACCGTCACCGACGGTCCGGCTGTACGCGGAGTGCCGCAGCCAGGAACAGATCTGCGCGTGAACCGTGATCGCCATGTCGCAGAAGAGGTCTCCTCCGATCGCCGCGTCGCCCTGCTCGAAGCGGTCGATGATCGCGGTGATCATTCGCAGGTGATCGCTTCCGATCCGTGCGGGAACGTCTGGGGATGTGAGCCAGTCCGGCAGCGGTGCCGCGATCCCGAGAGCTGCCAGAGCTGTGTTGACGGTGAATCTTCGCCGGTCCAAGGTGGCACCTCCCTCGTCGATCTCTACTGTCACACCACTCGCGACAGGTGGGATCTTGTCCGGAACGGCGTGGACGGCATCTGAGATCAAATCTTCCAACTCTGTCAATGAGACGTCGAGGGCGGCCGCGAGCCGTTGGCGGAACCACGGCTGCGGCTCGGTCTCACCGCGCTCCCAGCGAACGACGGTCGTCCGGTCCACTTCGAGCTTGTGCGCCAAAGACTCCTGGGTGTGGCCGACGATTTTACGCCGCTGAGCAAGCCGCTTCCGCTTAGAAGCCACCCCGCGCTCCCTTGTCGCTGGTGGTAATGAATCGGTTCTAAACAGTTAGCAGCTGGTGAAGGCGGACGCAACACCCATGCACCCATTCTTCGTCTCGCTCGCCCTGTCCACGACCATGCCGCCTGACGAGGCTGGTCGTACGGCCCGGGGCGGGTGCTGCGGCCAACGGTTTCCGCCAGGTCGGCGTGGCGGGATGCCGACCCCGCCCGCCTCGGTGCCGATCCACGGGACAGGGTTCGGAACGTCGGGAGGGGTGTCGATGTCTTCGGCTGCGGGAGCCGCCCGGAGGGCGGGGTGGGGTGGTGGTGCGTCTGGGGAGTTGGTGTGCGTACCCGGATCGGTTGGCGGTGGGTCGGCCGGCGCGGCTCGTCCTAGGTTGACCTCGACGGACCTCCGGACCGCTCGGTTCGGGCGGCGACGGTGACGGGGCGACCGGGCGAGCGGCCCTCGGCGGCGGTCGAGGTGTCCGACGAGATGGCCGCGCACTTCCGGGACACCATGCTGACCCACGCCAACGATCCGGTGACCGGGGTGTGCGTCCGGTGCGGGCGGAGCCGGTGTGACGAGTGGCGATGGGCCTACGAACGCCTTGTCCTGGCTGGCCGGCTCGACGATCTGCCACGACATCGCGCGGCGGGCGGCGGCAAGTCCACGGCGGATCCCGGGGTGGCCGGGTGATCGTGGCGATGGTCTGGGGGCGGGGCCGGTGGCGCGCCGTGCACGGCATCGCCGAACTGGAAGCCCTGCTGGCTCGCCTGGCGCTGATCTCGACGGGGCCGCACGTGGTAGGGCTGTATCCACCCAGGTTCCTGGAGCCTGACTTCCGTCCCGTAAACGTGCGCACGTCGCCGTCGTTACAACTCGGGATCGGGCATCCGGTGCGCGGGTTCCTCTACTGGACCGGTCCCGTGAGCAGCCTCGGTTACGAGCCGGAGCTGCCGCCGTGGCCGGACGGAGAGTCGATGATCGAGTTCGACTACGGCGGTGATCCACTCGTCTGTGGTCCGACCCTGACCCGCGTGACAGCAGGTGCCGTCCGCGATTCCGCCCTGGAGTACGCCGCCACGGGCGAGCGCCCCACCCGGGTCCGCTGGCGGGACGACCAGCCTGCGAAGCCTCGGCCGGATCAGGCGTTGCCGGCGTCCGCCTTGCCGGCCCGCCACTCCGGGGCGAGGACCGACCAGACCTCCATGTCGTGCCGCTTCCCCCGGTACGGATAGCTCTCCCGCAACACGCCGTCCCTGGTCATGCCGAGCCGTCGGGCCACCGCGATGCTGGGCTCGTTCGCCGACGAGACCACCCACTCCACCCGATGGATGCCGCGCTCCTCGATCGCCCAGTCGATGATGACGCGTGCCGCCCGGGTCACCAGCCCTCGGCCCACCGCCGACGGTTCCAGCCAGCAGCCCGCCTCGGCGAGGCCGTGCGTCACGTCCATCGTCCGGAACAGCACGCCGCCGACGAGCACGCCGTCCGCCCAGATGCCGTAGATCCGCCCGGTGTCGGCGGCGGCCCGCTCCGCGTACCGCTGGAGGAAGGCGCGGGTCGACTCCAGGTCGGTCACGACGTCCGGCAGGGCGATGTGCTGCCCGACGAACTCCCGGCCCCGCTCCATGTGGGTCAGGAACTCCTCGGCCTGCCAGGGTTCGATCGGGCGCAACTGCGCGCCGTCGTCACCCAGGGCTACCGCGTACATCCCGTCCTCCTCGTCGTGAACCCGCGAACAACCGGCAGAGATCATGTCACGGCGGGTGGCGACCGCGTCGCACCGTCGGCCGGTACACCCATCTCGGCCCTTTCGCTGCTCGTCTCGGTTCGGTTGTCACACCTCGTCCCTCCCTCGGCCGGGCCGGAGGTAGCGGGCCGGCCGACTGGGGCGACTTCACCGGCTCGGTCCCGGTATGGGCGATCCGCGCCCGGATGCCACGAACGGAAACGTGCGCGCGGAGGTGGGCGTATACCGGGCAGCACATGCGCCGTATACAGGGGATTTTCCGCCTGGTTACCCGCCGTCCTTCGGTCGTCACCTCACCTAGCATCGCCGTTAGTCGATCTCGGGTCCGACGCCGGCGGCAGCCGCCCGCGCGGGCCCGTCTCGGCGCGAGGGGAGGAGGCAGGCAATGAGACATCCGATCGAGCCGGTCGGCCGGTGGAGGACGCGCGGGATGCTGGCCGGAGCGGCTGCGGTACTTGCCGTGGTGCTGGCGGCGGCGATGGCGGCACCCGCGTCCGGGGCGCCGAGCCAGGCCGACGAGGGCGTGATCCGGCACGCCGGTGGGGCGACGGCGGTGGCGGACAGCTACATCGTCGTGTTCAGGGACTCCGTCGTCGCCGCGCGTGCCGTGGCCGACCGGGCCGGCGCGGTGGCCGGCCGGGTCGGCGGCCAGGTCGCCCGTACCTACCAGCACGCGCTGCGCGGATTCGAGTTCACCGGTACGGCCGAGCAGGCGCGACAGCTCGCGGCCGACCCGTCGGTGGCGTACGTGGAGCAGAACCACCGGGCGCGCAAGAGTGACACCCAGTCGCCGACGCCGTCGTGGGGGCTGGACCGGATCGACCAGCGACCATTGGCGCTGGACAACAGTTACACCTATCCGACGACCGCCTCCGGGGTCCGCGTCTACGTCGTGGACACCGGTATCCGGTTCTCGCACAGCACCTTCGGTGGCCGGGCGGTCTCCGGCTTCGACGCCATCGACGGCGGGACGGCCGACGACTGCGACGGCCACGGTACGCACGTCGCCGGCACGGCCGGTGGCCGCGAGTACGGGGTGGCCAAGGCGGTGACCCTGGTCGCGGTACGGGTGCTGGACTGCGAGGGTAGTGGTACGTACGGGCAGGTCATCGCCGGCATCGACTGGGTCACCGGTGACCACGATCCGGGCGAGCTGGCGGTCGCGAACATGAGCCTCGGCGGCCCGGCGGCGGACACGGTCAACACGGCGGTGCAGAACGCGATCGCCGACGGGGTGAGCTTCGCGGTGGCGGCCGGCAACGAGAACAGCGACGCCTGCGACAGCTCACCGGCCAGCGCGCCGAACGCGATCACGGTCGGTGCCACCGGGGGCTTCCAGGGCGGTTCCGGGCGCAGCGATGCGCGGGCGTCGTTCTCCAACTACGGCACCTGCCTGGACATCTTCGCGCCGGGCGTGGCGATCACGTCGTCGACGATGGACAGCAACACGTCCAGCGACGCGTGGGACGGCACCTCGATGGCGTCGCCGCACGTGGCGGGTGCCGCCGCGCTGGTGCTGGCGCAGAACCCGACGTTCACCCCACGGCAGGTGCGGGACCACCTGGTCGGCACCGGCACCACCGGGGTGGTGACCAGCCCGGGAACCGGCTCGCCGAACGTCCTGCTCTACGTCGAGAGTGCCGCGCCGCCGGAGCACGACTTCAGCGTCTCGGTCTCGCCGGCCGCCGGTTCCACCCAGCCGGGCGGCTCGCTGACGACGACGGTGAACACGGCGGTCACGGCCGGCGACCCGCAGTCGGTGGCGTTGACCGCGAGCGGCCTGCCGGCCGGCGCCACGGCGTCGTTCACGCCGGCCTCGATCACCTCCGGCGGGTCGTCCACCCTGACGATCAGTGTGGGGGCGTCGACTCCGTCGGGCAGTTACCCGGTGACGGTCACCGGTACCGGGACGGCGGCGACCCGTACGGCGACGTACTCGCTGACCGTGGAGGGAGCGCCGGGCTGTTCGGGGTCGAACGACACCGACGCGACCATCCCGGACTCGTCGAGCGTGGAGAGCAGCATCACGATCTCCGGCTGTGCCGCCACCCCGTCGGCGAACAGCGCCGTCGAGGTGCACATCGTGCACACCTACCGGGGTGACCTGGTGGTGAGCCTGGTGGCGCCGGACGGCAGCGCGTACGTGCTGCACAACCGGACCGGCGGCGAGGCCGACAACCTCGACCAGACGTTCGGGGTCGACCTCTCCGGCGAGGCGCCGAACGGTACCTGGCGGCTGCGGGTGCAGGACGCCGCCGCCCAGGACGTCGGCTACCTCAACTCGTGGCGGCTCGACCTGGGCGGCGGCGGTGGCGGCGGGCCGCAGGTCTGCTCGGCCAGCAACGGCAGCGACGTGACGATCCCGGACGGCTCCACCGTGGAGAGCACGATCAGCATCTCCGGCTGCGCCGGCAACGCCTCGGCGTCTAGCACCGTCGCGGTACGGATCGTGCACACCTACCGGGGTGACCTGGTGGTGACCCTCGTCGCTCCGGACGGCAGCGCGTACGTGCTGCACAACCGGACCGGTGGGGACGCCGACAACCTGGACGAGGTCTACAGCGTGAACCTGGCCGGCGAGGCGGCGAACGGCGTGTGGCGGCTGCGGGTGCAGGACGCCGCGCTGCTCGACACGGGTCATCTCGACACCTGGTCGCTCGACCTGGGCGGCGGCGGTGGCGGGCCGACGGTCTGCTCCGGCAGCAACGGCACGGACGTGACGATCTCCGACCTGTCGACCGTGCAGTCCGCGATCAGCCTGTCGGGGTGCTCCGGCAACGCGTCGACGGCCAGCGAGGTCGAGGTGCACATCGTGCACACCTGGATCGGTGACCTGGTGGTGAGCCTGGTCGCGCCGGACGGCAGCGCGTACGTGCTGCACAACAAGACCGGCGGGGAGGCGGACAACATCGACCAGACCTACACCGTGGACCTGTCCGGGGAGGGCCGCAACGGCACCTGGCGGCTGCGGGTGCAGGACACCATCATCGGCGACAGCGGCTATCTCAACGGCTGGTCGCTGACCCTCTGATCCGACCGACCCTGTGACCCCGGCGCGTTCGGCGCGCGCCGGGGTCACGGCTGTCCGAACCCGCGCACGACCGTCCGGGTCGATGTGCGCCGCGATGTGCACCGCCCTGGACGGGGGCGCTCCTAGCGTTGCGGGTGTCGATGTCTCCCGAGGCGTGGAGGACGGACATGGCGCGTATCCGGGTGATGGCCGTGGCCCTGACGGTGGCCGTGGCAACCCCTCTGGTCGTACCCGCCGGAAGTGTCGGTGCGGCGGCCCGGCCGCCCGCCGACCAGCGGGCCGGTGACGCGGCCCGGCCGGCGGTCGAGCAAATGAAATCGGTGCCGGTCAAGGCGGTGCCGGTGCGCGGGGCCGAGGTCGACCCGGCCACCCTGGCCGACTCGCGGGAGCCGGTCACCGTGCGCTGGCCGGCGGCGGGCGTCGCCGAGGTGGCCCGGCCGGCACCGCAGACCGGCCGGGCCGCCGAGCGGGAACCCCGCCGGGTCCGCGCCGGCACCCTGCCCGTCCGGGTGGGCGCGCCGACCGGGGGTGCGGGCCCGGATCGGGTACGCGTGGAGGTGCTGGACCAGGCCGCCTCCCGCGCGATCGGCCTTTCCGGGGTACTGCTGAAGCTGCGCCGCGCCGACGGGGTGGCGGCGCCCGGCCGGGCCACCGTGGAGGTCGACTACTCCGGTTTCGCGGCGGCGGCCGGCGGCAGCTTCGGCGCCCGGCTACGCCTGCTCCGGCTCCCGGACTGCGCCGCACCGGCCGACGGCGCCCCGGACTCCGGCGCGGAGGGTTCCCGTGCGGCGGACTCCGGTGCGGCGAACGGGCGTGCGGCGGGTTCCCGTGCGGCGGGTTCCCGTGCGGCGGCCGACGGCGACGCGAACGGCACGGCGGCGTGCACCGGGGCGGCGGTACCAGTGACCGGCCGCAACCAGGTCGCGGACCGGCGGCTGGTCGCCGAGGTGGAGCTGTCCGGCAGCTCGGACGCGGTCTACGCGGTGGCGGCGGCGCCGGAAGGCAGCACCGGCTCGTTCGCCGCGACCAAGCTGGCGCCGTCGGCGACCTGGCAGGTCGGGCTCCAGTCCGGCGACTTCGCCTGGAACTATCCGCTCCAGGCGCCCAAGGTGCCCGGCCCGACGCCGGAACTCGCGCTCACCTACTCGGCCTCCAGTGTGGATGGCCGGGCCGGTTCGTCGAACAACCAGCCGTCCTGGGTCGGCGAGGGCTTCGACCTTTCCACCGGCTACATCGAGCGGGCCTACCGGACCTGCCGGGACGACACCGGCGGCTCGGTCGACGCCAGCGACCTGTGCTGGGTCTCCGACAACGCCGTCGCATCCTTCCCCGGCGTCGGCGGCGCCCTGGTCCGGGACGACAGCACCGGCACCTGGCGGGCGCAGAACGACAGCGGCTGGAAGATCGAGAAGCTGACCGGGGCGAACAACGGCGACAACGACGGCGAACACTGGCGGCTCACCTCACCCGACGGCACGCAGTACTACTTCGGGCTGAACCGGCCCACCGGCTGGGCGTCGGGGCGGCCGGAGACCAACTCGACGCAGACCGCGCCGGTCTTCGGCAACCACGCGGGCGAGCCGTGCCGGACGTCCAGCGCGGCCACCTCCTGGTGCCAGCAGGCGTACCGGTGGAACCTCGACTACGTGGTCGACCGCAACGGCGACGCGATGTCGTACTGGTACCAGCGGGAGACCAACAACTACGGGCGCTACAACGGCATGCCGTACTTTGGCGAGACCACCTCCTACGTCCGGGGCGCCTACCTGGCCCGGATCGACTACGGACAGCGGGACGGCACCGTCTACTCCACGACTCCGGGGGCCCGGGTCAACTTCACCGCCGCCGACCGGTGCCGTACCGCCGGCTCCACCTGCACCTCCGCCTCCGGTAACTGGTCCAACTGGCCGGACGTGCCGTGGGACCAGAACTGCGCCAGCTCCTGCACCTACTACTGGACGCCCACCTTCTGGACCAGCAAGCGGCTCGGCGCGGTCAGCACGCAGGTCCGGGTAGACGGCACGCTGCGCGACGTCGACTCGTGGGCACTGCGGCAGTCGTACCCGGACCCGTATCCGGCGGACGAGCCGTGGGGCGAGGAGAACGACGCCTCCCGGTCGCTGTGGTTGAACGGCATCACCCGGACCGGCCGCTCCGGCGGTACCGCGATCGCGCTGCCCGAGGTGACGTTCGCGGGCGTGTCGATGAAGAACCGGCACAACGGCAACTCCGACTTCCCGTCGCTCTACAAGTGGCGGGTCGCCCGGATCAACACCGAGACCGGCGGACAGATCGGGATCTCGTACTCGGCCGCGCAGTGCGGCGGCGAGCCGTACATCGTCCCGGACCAGAACGTGAGCAGGTGTTACCCGAACGGGCGGATGCCCAGCCCGTACGCCGGCCCGGACGTCTTCTACAAGTACGTCGTCACCCAGGTCGCCGAGGCGGACCTGGTCGGCGGCGGCCCGACCCGGCTCACCCAGTACGAGTACGTCGACGGTGCCGCCTGGCACTACGACGACTCGGAGACCACCCCGACCGACCAGCGGAACTGGAACCACTGGCGCGGCTACCAGAAGGTGCGGGTACGCACCGGCAACGCCTCGGCCGGCGTGCAGGGGCTCACCGAGCACCTGTTCCTGCGCGGCATGGACGACGACCCGCGCGTGGGCGGCGGGCGGCGCGACGTACGGGTCACCGACTCGACGGGAGTGCAGGTCGAGGACCATCCCCGGCTGAGCGGCTTCACCCGGGAGACGACCGTCTTCGACGGCGTCGGCGGGCCGATGGTGACCACCACGATCAACGACCCCTACCTGAGCGCGGCGCTGGCCACCCGGACCCGCAGCGGCAACGACCCGTTGCGGGCGTACCAGCTCGACACGGCAGTGGTGCGCAAGCGGGCGGCGCTGGCCGGCGGCGGTGTCCGGGTCGCCGAGGAGCACCGCAGCTTCGACGCGCAGGGCCGGATCCGGCAGGTGAACGACCTCGGCGACGTGGCCGACAGCACCGACGACCGGTGCACCCAGACCAGCTACGCGACCAGCCCGGACCGGCACCTGACGAACCTGCCGTCCCGGGTGCTGAAGCTGAGCAGGTCGTGCGACGCGATACCCCGGTACCCGGCCGACCTGATCTCCGACGAGCGGCTCTACTACGACGGTGCCGCGACGACCGGCACCATCCCGGCGGCCGGCCACGCCACCCGGCACGACAAGACGTCCTCGTGGGGTGCCACCGGGCAGGCGTTCGTCACCAACGTGCGGGCGACCTACGACAGCCACGGCCGGGCGGTGGAGACCCTCGACTCGGGCGGCAACCGGTCGACCACCACCTACACCCCGGCCAGCGGCGGCCCGCTGACCCAGCTCGTCCGGACCAACCCGCTCGGGCAGACCGAGACCACCGTGCTCGACCCGGCCCGCGCCCAGCCGCTCGCCCAGGTCGACGCGGCCGGCCGGCGCACCGACGCCAGCTACGACGCACTGGGCCGGCTGAGCTGCGTGTGGGAGCCGGGCCGGCCGCGTACCTCGTGCGCCACCGCCAGCCGGCGGTACACCTACCAGGTGAGTACCGGCGGGCCGAGCGTGGTGAGCACCGCCACGCTGCGCGGCGACGGCGGCTACACCACCGGGTACCTGCTGTTGGACGGGTTGCTGCGGGAACGGCAGACCCAGGAGCCGTCGCCGTCCGGGGGCCGGATCGTCACCGACGTGCTCTACGACACGCACGGTCGGGTGGTCCGGAAGAACGGTCCGTTCTACAACTCGTCCCCGCCGGCCGGCACCCTGTTGTCGGCGGCCGACGCGACCGTTTCGGCGGCGACGACGTACGGCTTCGACGGGGCGGGCCGGCCGACGGTGGAGGCGCTGCGGTCGTACGGGGTGGAGCAGTGGCGCACCACGACCACGTACGGCGGGGACCGGGTCTCGGTCGACCCGCCGGACGGCGAGACGGCGACCACCCGGATCCTCGACGTCGAGGGGAAGATGGTCGAGTTGCGCCAGTACTCCGGCGGGGCGCCGACCGGGGCGTACGACGCCACCCGCTACACCTACACCAGGGCCGGGCAGCTCTCCTCGGTGACCGACCCGGCCGGCAACGTCTGGCGGTACGGCTACGACCTGCGCGGCCGGAAGATCCGTACCGAGGATCCGGACGCCGGCACGGTCACCTACACCTACGACGAGGACGACCGGCTGGTCTCCACCACCGACGGGCGCGGCCAGACGGTCGCCTACGCCTTCGACGCCGTCGGCCGCAAGACCGGCGCTTACGCCGGCAGCCTCGACGGGACCCGGCTGGCGTCGTGGAGTTACGACACCGCCCCGGGCGGGGTGGGCCTGCCCGCGACCAGCACCCGCTACGTCGACGGGCACGCCTACACCACGGAGGTGCTCGGCTACGACCAGGCGGGTCGGCCGACCGGCACCGCCGTGACCGTCCCGGCGGTCGAGAACGGGCTCGCCGGCCGGTACGAGAACCAGCTCACCTACAACGACGCCGGCCAGGTCGCCACGGTACGTATGCCGTTCGTGGCGGGCCGCGGCAGCCTCGGCGGGCTGCCCGACGAGACGCTGACCTTCGGCTACACCTCGCTCGGACTCTCCGCCACGCTGACCGGGCTGGGTAGTTACGTGGCCGGATCCCGCTACACGGAGCTTTCTGAGCCGCTGGAGCAGACGTTCGGCGCGGCCGGGTCGCAGGTGTGGCAGACGTTCGGCTACGACGCCGCGACCCGGCGGGTGGTGCGGGCGCAGGTGACCCGGCAGACGGCGAGCGAGCAGTCGGTCGCCGACCGCCGCTACGAGTACGACCAGTCCGGCAACCTGCGCTCGGTCGCCGACACCCCGGCCGGCGGCACGGCGGACACCCAGTGCTTCCGCTACGACCACCTGCGCCGGCTGGTGTCGGCCTGGACCCCGACCGGTGGCTGTGCCGCCGCGCCGAGCACCGCCGCGCTCGGCGGCCCGGCGCCGTACTGGCACGACTACAGCTACGACGTGGCCGGGAACCGGCTGTCCGAGGTGCGGCACGCGACCGGCGGCGACAGCACCGCGAGCTACACCTATCCGGCGGCCGGCACCGCGCAGCCGCACACGGTACGCACGGTCACCCGGACCGGTCCCGGCGACCCGGGTACCGACTCCTACTCGTACGACGCCGCCGGCAACACCACCGCTCGACCGGGGCAGGTGTTGACCTGGGACGCCGAGGGGCACCTGGCCACGGTGACCGCAGGCAGCGCGACGACCAGCTTCGTCTACGACGCCGACGGCAACCGGCTGCTCCGCCGCGACCCGGGCGGCACCACGCTCTATCTCGACGGGATGGAGTTGCGCGCGGACTCGGGCACCGGTGCGGTCACCGGCACCCGGCAGTACCGGTTCGGCGGCGAGACGGTCGCCGTGCGTACCCCGGCGGGGTTGAGCTGGATCGCCACCGACCTGCACGGCACCGCAGACCTGGCGATCAACGCGACGACGCTGGCCGTGACCGTGCGCCGGCAGCTGCCGTTCGGGGCGCCGCGCGGGGCGACCCCGACGACCTGGCCGGACGAGCGCGGCTTCGTCGGCGGTCAGCGCGACCCGTCGATCGGGCTGACCCATCTCGGTGCCCGCGAATACGATCCGACGATCGGCCGGTTCATCTCCGCCGACCCGGTCACCGACGTCGAGGATCCGCAACAGCTCCAGGGCTACGCGTACGCGGAGAACAACCCGACCTCGTTCAGCGACGCGGACGGGCGCAAGACGAAGAAGCAGCAGCAGACGCAGGTCCTGGCCGAGCTGAAGAAGCTGACGAAGCAGGCGTTCCGTGACCCGGACGGGCTCTACGAAATCCTGCTGAAGCTGGTCGACCTGCTGAAGAAGGACCCGTACAGCAAGGAGGTCCGCACTCAGCTCACCGAGATAGCGAACATCATCAACGCCGAGGTCGACGACATCTACAAGGAACTGGGCGCGAAGTCGCTGAGCAGCCAGGCCAAGGAGGGGCTCAAGGCGCGGATCCAGACCCTGGCGAACTTCATCACCTCGCTCGGCGAGCTGGTGCAGACGGTGCTCGGCAAGCAGTTCGCCAACTGGCGGGCCCGGCAGAACACGGAAGCCAGCATCGCCGGCCGCATCGAGGCGGGGACCGGTGCCGACTGTCAGAAGACGAACGGCGGGTTGGTGGTCTGCGGCGGCGTGAAGATCACGTTCAAGGGGCGGGAGTACACCCACGGGAACGTCTTCCTGACAAAGCGGCCTACCAAGGACGTGCTCAAGGACAAGCTGCTGCTGGCGCACGAGGTCCGGCACGCCACCCAGTGGGCGCTGTTCGGCAAGTTCTGGTTCCCGATCCTCTACGGAAAGATGGACGCCCTGTCGCAGCGGGCGTACGCGGTGTTCGGCCCGCGCGTGCTCGGCAAGCAGCGGTGCACGAGTCCTGGCGCCTGCTACAACCCGTTCGAGATGGACGCGAACCTGTTCAACGGCGGGTACTACAAGTGACGTGGGGCCGGGGCGGGGCCGGGGCGGGCGTCGAGCTTGCCCCGGACCGCCTCGGCCTCCGGTCGACCCAGCCGGTCGAGGATGGCCAGCGCCTCCTGCCAGGACCGGCCGGCGTCGGTGACCGCCCCGGCGGCGTACAGCGCGTCACCGAGATGGTGCAGCGACTCCGCCTCCTGGGTCCACCGGCCGAGTTCCCGGCACAGCGCGACCGACTGCCGCAGGTAGCCGATCGCCGCCATGTGGTCGCCGAGCAGGTGGTGGGCGTAGCCGAGGCTGTCCAGGGCACTGGCCTCACCGCCCCGGTTGCCGTTCTTGCGGTGCAGCAGGAGTGACTGCTCGCAGTGGTCGACCGCCTCCGGATAGTGGCCGAGCAGGGCGTGGCACCAGCCGACCGAGTTCAGCGCACTGGCCTGGCCGTCCAGGTGGCCGGCCGTGCGGAAGAGACGCAGCGCCTCCAGGTCGCTGCGCAACGCGCTCTCCGGATCGCCCTGACGCTCGGCCAACCAGCCCAGACTGCGGTGCGTGAACGCCTCCCCGACGGTGTCGTCGAGTTCGCCGAAGCGACGCAGCGCCCGCCGGTACTCCGCCCGCGCGTCGTCGTACCGCTCCAACCGCACGTACGCGGCACCGCGCAGGCGGTGGGCGTGCGCCTGGGCGGACCGGTCACCGAGGCGATCGAGCGCCGGCAGCACCCGCCCGATGGTGGCCGCCCAGTCGTCCCAGTGTCCCCGCTGGTCGAAGAAGTTCACCAGGGTCCAGGCGAGCTGCCAGGCGGAGGCGTCGAAACCGGTGTCGGCCGCCTGCGCGACCACGTCGATGAGTACGGCGTGCTCGGTGGCGAACCAGGCCAGCGCCGCGTGCTGGTCGACGAACTGCTCGGGGACCACACCGTCGCGGGGCGGCGCAATGGCGATCGGATCCCGCTGCGGCCAGAGCAGCCGGTCAGCGGCGCGGGCGGTGTGCAGGTAGTGGTCGAGCAGCCGGTGCGTGGCCGCCCGCCGTTCCCCTTCCGGATCCTCGCCGGCCAGCTCGATCGCGTAGGCCCGCAGCAGGTCGTGGCAGGCGTACCGGCCGGGGAACACCTCGGCGACCAGGTGGGCACCGGCCAGCTCGGCGAGGACCGGGCGCAGCCGGTCGGCCGGCTCGGCGGCGAGGCTGGCCGCCGCCGGCACCGTGACGCTGGGCCCGGGATGCAGGGCGAGCAGCCGGAACAGCCGCGCCGCCGCCGGGGTCAGGGTGTGGTAGGACCAGGAGAAGACGGTACGGATGTTGGTCGCCGGAGTGGTCGCCCGGAACCCGTCCAGGCCCTGCTCGGCGTGGTGCAGCTCGTCCGCGAAGGAGCCGAGCGGAAAGCGCGGGTTGGTGGCCGCCCGGGCGGCGACGATCGCCAGCGCCAGCGGTAGCCGGCTGCACCGGCTGACGATGTCCGCCACCGCGCCGGGCTCACCGGCCACCCGCTCGTCGCCGAGCCGGCGGGCCAGCAACTGCCGGGACTCGGCGACGGAGAGCAGGTCCAGGCCCAGCGGATGCGCCCCCTCCGTGGCGACCAGGTCGGCGAGCTGGTTCCGGCTGGTGACCAGCACGGCACAGCCCGGCGATCCGACCAGCAGCGGCCGGACCTGGTCGGCGTCGCGGGCGTTGTCCAGCACCACCAGCATCCGGCGGCCGGCGAGGGCGGCGCGGTAGAGGCCGGCCTGGGCCGCCTCGGTGAGCGGGATCTGCTGCTGCGGTACGGCCAGCGCGTCGAGGAAGCCGCGGATCGCCTCACCGGGGCTCAGCGCCGGACCGGTCTGGTCGAAGCCGCGCAGGTTGACGTACAACTGGCCGTCGGGAAACTGGTCCGCGACCGCGTGCCCGGCCCGGATCGCGAGGCTGGACTTGCCCACTCCCGGTGGACCGGTGATCACCACGGTCTCGGAGCGGCCGGTGAGGTCGCGCAGCCGCTCGCGGATGTCGTACAGCTCCACCTCGCGGCCGACGAAGCGGGCCTGGTCGGGCGGCAGCAGGTGCGGCACGACAGGTTCGGGGGGCGGCGGTGCGGCGATGCCGGTGGCGGGAGCTGCCGGGGTGCCGGGCGCCGGTGGCGCTGCGCCGGTGGCGCGGTCCGGGCCGGCCGCAGCGGCGCCGCCCGTCGTGACCGGCGGCTGGTTCAGGGGTACGTCCCGTTGCAGGATACGGCGCTGCAACTGTTGCAGTTCGGGGGCGTCGATGCCGCGCTCGCGCAACAGGACCAGCCCGGTACGGCAGAGCTGGGCAGCCTCGTCGACCCGCTGCTCGGCGTAGAGGGCGACGGCGAGCAGTCGGCGCAGCGCCTCGTCGTACGGCTCCTCGGCCAGCGCACCGGAGAGCGCGATGACCACCTCGCCGTACCGGCCGAGCGAACTCAGCGCCTCGGCGTGGGCGAGCCGGGCCGAGCGGTGCAGTGCGGTGAGCCGGGCAACCTCGTTCAGCGCGAACGGGCGGTGGGCCACGTCGGCGAAGGCCGGTCCACGCCAGAGTTCCAGGGCGTCGTGCAGCACAGTGACCGCCCGGGTTGTCTCGTCCGTCCCGCCCGCCTGCGCCAGTTGCAGGGCCTGCCGGTACTCCTGCTCGAACCGGTACGCGTCGACCTGCTCCGGGGCCAGGTCCAGCCGGTACCCCCGCCCGGACGGATTGCCGGCGCCACTGATGATGATGGCGGCGCCGGGGGAGTCCTGTCGCAGTGCCCGGCGGACGTGCGACACGTGACTACGCAGCGTCGCAGCGGCGGCGTCCGGGGCCGCACCGTCGCCCCAGAGCAGGTTCACCATCCGGTTCGCCGGCACCGACGTACCCCGGTTGAGCAGGAGGATCGACAGCACCTCGACCTGTCGCGGACCCAGCCGGACCGGGACGCCGTCGCGGAGCACCCGCACCGGGCCCAGCACCGAAACCAGCAGCATTCACCCTCCCACTTCGAAGCCCTGTCCGCCGCGACAGTGGAACCCCACGATGTTACCGATGCATCATCCACGGTCCTTCCACGCTTCTTCCACATCGGACGTGTGACCCTGGGGACACGGTGCTCCGGGGAGCGGGGAGGGAGCGGTCGCGATGGAACTCGCGGTCGGACTGTTGGGACCCTTCGACATCCGTCAGGACGGCATGTCGGTCGTGGCGCCGATCGGCAACCGACGCCGCATTCTCGCCCTGATGCTGCTCGACGGCGGTGCCGTGTCGCGTACCAGGTTGGTGGCCGAACTGTGGGGACGGGAGGCACCACCGTCGGCACCGGCCAACCTGCGCACCTACCTGTCCGGGCTGCGGGCGTGGTTGGCCGACCGCGCCGACCTGGTACGCGACGGCTCCGGGTGGCGGCTCGTACCACCGCCTCCGGTGCGGTTCACGGTCGACGTGACCGGCTTCCAGGCCGCGTTGGCGCAGGGGCGGCGGGCGGTGCAGGGTGGCGACCTGGCGGGGGCGGGTCGCCACCTGCGCCACGCACTCGGGTACTGGCGGGGAGCGCCGTTACAGGACGTGCCGCAGGGAGGGCCACTGGCCGCCCGAGCCGCCGTCCTGGAGGCGGAACGGTTCGCCGCCACCGAGGAGTACGCCGATGTGCTGGTGAACCTGGGGGAGTACGAGGCGGCTCGGGCGATGCTGCACGAGTTCCTCGGCGACCATCCGCACCGGGAGCGGGCCTGGGGGCAGTTGATGGTGGCGTGTTACCGGGGCGGTGACCTGGCGGGGGCGCTGGCGGCGTACCGGAGCGCGCGGGTCGCGCTGATCACCGGGTACGGGATGGAGCCGGGGGCCGAACTGACGGCCCTGCACCGGGCGATCCTGCAACGCAAACTGCCCGTCGAGCCGGTGCGGGCGACCCGGTATCCGCCCGAGCAGATGCCGCAACGACTTCTGGTGCGCGCGCCGGCCCGGACCGTACGCCGCCGGGAGGCGGCCGGCTCTGCGGAGCGCACGTGATCCCGGTCGCGTCGAAGTCCCCGCCCACCCTGAGCCGCGAGCAGTTGGTGCCCTCACGAACGAGAAGGAGAAACAGCATGGTTCGACGGCGTCTTGTCGCGGCTGCGGTCACCTCACTCGGGTTGGTGGCCGGAGCCCTCACGACCAGCTCCTCGGCCGCCTCGGCGGACGCGGTACAGGCTCAGCCCATGTGCTATGTCTGGGAAGACCACAACACCCACGGGGAGTTGTGCGAGGGATGGGGCAGCGGCTCGGAGTTCCGTGCCACGGCCAGGTGCAAGAACGGCCAGATGGCCTACGGGAACTGGTACGCCGCCGACACGTTCTACGGTACCTGGTCCTATGCCTACTGCTCCGCCAAGGGCGGGCTGGCCGACGGCTGGTTTCAATTACGCTGAGCTAGCCGACGGACATCTGTCGAGACGCGTCGGTCAGCGAGGAGCCGTCGTGTTCCGGACTCCGGCGACGAAGGCGGCCCAGGCGCACGGCGAAAAGGCGAGCGCCGGGCCGCCGTGGTCCTTGCTGTCGCGTACGGCGACGACGCCAGGCAGGTTGTCAGCGACCTCGACACAGTCGCCACCGTTGTCGCCGCTGCGGGTGCTCTTGCGCCACTGGGCGCCAGTCAGGTTAACCATGGTGGACCTCCGCGACGATCTTCTCGATCATGTGCCTCGATTGTCCCTCATCCAGAGCGAGCGCGGTTAGCCCCGCCCAGACGTTTTCGTAGGCGGCCAGTTCGCTCGGCCGATCGAGGTAGAGTGCCCCGGTCAGCGACTCGCAGTAGACAATTGGCGGCTCCGGAGTGTTCCGGTTGCCGGGCGGGAAGCTCAGCAGGACAAACGTCCCTGCGACCGCGCCGTAGTGCAGGCCAGTGGCTAGCGGCAGCACCCGGATCGAGAGGTTGGGTAGAGCGCCGATCTCCAGCATGTGGCGTAGCTGGGCGGCCATCGTCGCGCTGTCGCCAACGGTCCTCAACAGGGCTGCTTCGTGGATGATCACCTCAAGCCTAGGTGCGGCAGGCAAGCGTCTCGTCAGCAGGGATTGACGTTGGAGTCGGACCTCGACCAGGCGGTTCCGCTCCTCCTCGCTCATGGCCGATCGATGCTGGTATACCGCTAACGCGTAGCCCCTCGTCTGGAGCAGTCCGGGCACCAGGGCTTCGTCGTACCGCCGCTGCCGCGAGGCGCCGGACTCCAGGCCGACGTACAGCTCGAACCACTCGGGGATGGCGTCGCCGTACGCGTGCCACCAGCCCGCACCGGGGAGCCGCTGCCCGGCGCCTGCGCGATCTGGCGCGACGGCCACTGGTGGCACAGCAGCCTGCGCGTCGCCGGCTGGACCGAACGCCTCGTCGAGCAGGAAACCGGTCAACTGCTGCGCCGCCGCACCCAACTGTTGCGTCGCGGCTGGGAGCCGCCCGACCCATCCTGGCTCGGCGACGCCATCCCGCACACCCCGTGCCCCGACTGCGACCCGGCCAACGGCCGGCGGGCCTGCACCTGCGCCGTCGACACTTCCACGATCGACTCCGACTGCGGTAGATGCGGCGGCACCGGCCTGCGCCCCGGGCCGTCGACCTGCCACACCTGCCTGGACAGCCACCGGATCCACCAGGGACTGGTCGTCACCCTCACCGACCTCGACCATCAGGTCGTACACCTCAACTGGCGGGCCGGCGACGCGGCGTCCGCGCCGCCGGTCGGCACCGACCCCGACGGCACGCCGGTGGTCCGGCTTCCCGAGCGCTTCAGGTTGGAGACCCACGCCAGGACCCTCGGCGTACGTCCGGAGGACCTCACCGAAGCCGACGGCGGCTGGCCGGTCGACCAGCATCTCCGGCAGGGGTACGTCATCCTGCCCGCGACCGGCGTCGAGCCGCTGGCCCAGCAGCTCGCCCAGGCCGGCCGGGGTCGACCCGCCGCCCGGCTGATCGTGCTCGCCGCCCCGCCCGAGGTCGCCACGCTGCCGCAACTGATCCGGCTCGCCCACGCCCTCAACCTCGCGGTCGACGTCTCCGTACGCGACAACCGCCGGCACCACACCGCCGACCCGCGCCCGGACCACGACATCTCCTGGTACGTCGAGATCACCGTCGCCGCCCCGGCACAGCCGGCGCAGGCGGTCGACGTCCCGAGCCGACCCACCCTGGCCGGGGCGATCGCCTACGCCCTCGACTACCTGCCGAGTGTGCTCGCCGAGGCGACGCCGGACGACCCCGTCCAGCCGATCGCGACGCCACGGGCGCCGATGTCGGAACCGATCGCCGATCCGGAACCGATGCTGCTCCGGCTCGGCGCACACCATCCGGGCCAGTGGGTGACCGTTCGCGTCGCCCCCGGTGGCTGTCGCATCGACCTGCACGAGCGGGAAGGCGCCCGCCCCCTGAGTACCAGCACCGATCTGGCTGCCGCGCTCACGGCTCTCGGCGGGACAGCGGCCTGACGCCTCGTCGTACCGGTCAGCCGGTGTAGGCCTCCGGGTCGAAGCGCCTCCCGCCGGCAACCGATCCGGGGAGGAAGAATATGGCGGATCATGCGGGGACAGGGCTCACTACCCGAGGAGGGGGCATGGCGGGAAGAGGTTCGTCGGGTGCGGGTGCGGGGATCGTCATCGACGCGGCCTCGCCGGTGCCGCCGTTCGAGCAGCTCCGGGTGCAGCTCGCCCGGCAGATCCAGGCCCGCACGCTGGCCGTGGGTACCAGGCTGCCGCCGATCCGCCAGTTCGCGACCGAACTCGGTCTGGCCGCCAACACGGTGGCCCGGACGTACCGGGAGTTGGAGGAGGCGGGGCTGATCGAGACCCGTGGCCGGGCGGGGTCCTTCGTGTCGGCGGCCGGCGAGCAGGGGCGTGAGCGGGCGCGTCGCGCCGCCGCCGAGTACGCGGCCGTGGTCGCCAGTGTCGGCATCGATCCGGACGAGGCCGTCCGCATCGTCCGGGCAGCCCTGACCTCGGGGACGGGCGCACCCGACCGATGACCCCTCCGGTACCGGTCGACACGACAACCGCCGCCCGCGCGGACGTGGCCCGTACCCGGGGGAGCGGGACGGGCCACGCCCGCGAGGGGCGCCCGGTTGTCGGTGTCAGCTGCCGAGGGTGTTGATGTAGAGGAGGCGGTTGGGGGAACTGGCGCCTGGGTTGGTCACCACGTTGGGGGTGCTGGCGGCGATGACGGCGGCGTTCACGGTGGCCGGGCTCGCGCCGGGGTTGTTGCGGAGGTAGATCGCCGCGGCTCCGGCCACGTGTGGTGCGGAGAAGGAGGTGCCGCTGCCGGTGTACGTGGCGGCGTTGCTGGTCCGCCAGGCCGAGGTGATGTCCACGCCGGGGGCGAAGAGGTCCAGGGCGGTGCCGTAGTTCGACCAGCTTGCCCGGGTGTCGGTGCGGTTCGTGGCGCCGACGGTCAGCGCCTCGGTGACCCGGGCCGGGGAGGTGCCGGTGGCCGGCACGCCCGAGTTGCCCGCCGCGATGGTGTAGGTGATGCCGGCGTTGATCGATCGGCGGACGGCGGCGTCCAGGGTCGAACTCGCGCCGCCGCCGAGGCTGAGGTTGGCCACTGCCGGCCGTACCGCGTTCGCCGTGACCCAGTCGATGCCGGCGATCACTCCGGCGGTGGTGCCGGAGCCACTGTTGTTGAGTACCCGGACGCCGACGATGCTGGCGTTCTTGGCGACCCCGTACGCCGTGCCGGCGGCGACCCCGGCGACGAAGGTACCGTGACCGTTGCCGTCGTCGCTGTTGTAGTCGTTGTCGACGGCGTCGTAGCCGTGCGACGCGCGACCGCCGAAGTCCTGGTGGCTGATGCGTACCCCGGTGTCGATCACGTAGATCCGGACTCCGGTGCTCGTGCCGTAGGTGAAGGACTGGTTGAGCGGCAGGCTTCGCTGGTCGATCCGGTCCAGGCCCCAGGAGGGCGGGTTCGACTGGGTGGCCACGGCGTGGATCGCCTGGTCCTGTTCCAGGTAGCTGACCGCCGGGTCGGCGGCCAGCCGTCGGGCCGCCGATTCGCTGAGCGTGGCGGAGTAGCCGTGCACCGACCGGCCGAAGACACGGGTGACCTTGCCGCCGTAACGGGAGGTCAGGCTGCCGGCGGTGGCGGGATCGAGTTGTTGGCCGTCCTTGAGTACGACGATGTAGCTGCCGGCGACGGCGGTCGGGCTGGCCGCGCCGAGGATCGTGCCGGTTGCCGGAACCGCTGCGCCGGCCGGGATCGCCACGGCGACGGACATCGTGCCGGCGAGGGCGACGGCGCCCAGGGTGGTGAGGATCCGACGGCGGGTGGGGGGACTGGAACTCATTGCTGCTCCTCCTTCGACCGTGCCGGTCGCCGCGGTTTCGGGCGACCGGCACGGCTCGCGTCGTCCGTCGGCGCTGTGCGATCGCCGAGGACCGTGTGGTGACTGCGCCTGGTTGGGCGCGGCAATGACGTTAGGGAGGCACCGTCGATCGATGGTTTACGATCCTTGATATGTCTGTTATCAGGCGGGGTCAAACGTAATCTGAAACGTTTTCGCCTTGACTCCGGTCACCGCTGTAACAAATCCCGGGCTCACGCCGGCCCGGCTCGTCCCGGCGCAGGCGACTGCGGCACGCTGGCCGGCGCCGGCAACCGTGGCACGCTGGCCACCAGCCGGCGGGTGTACGGATGGGTGGGGGAGCCGAGCACCGAGGCGGTGTCCCCGCGTTCGACGACGCGGCCCTCGGAGAGCACCACCGTCTCCTGGCACAACAGCGCGGCCACGGCGAGGTCGTGGGTCACCATGACCACCGTCAGGTTGCGGGTTTCGCGCAGTTCGGCGAGCAGGTCGACGATCCGGACCCGGGTGGTGACGTCGAGCGCGCTGACCGGTTCGTCGGCGAGCAGCAGCCGTGGACGGCACACGATGGCCCGGGCGATGGCGATGCGTTGGCGTTGACCGCCGGAGAACTCGTGCGGGTACCGGCGTACCACGTCCTCGGGCAGGCCGACCTCGCGGAGCGCGTCCACCACCCGTTCCGGTGCGGCGTCCAGGCCCAGCGACCGCAGAGGTTCGGCGACGATCCGCCCCACCCGCTGACGCGGGTCCAGCGACGAGTACGGGTCCTGGAAGACGGTCTGCACGCCGCGCCGGAACCGCCGCATCAGCGCCCGGTCGCCGAGCCGGAGCGGCGCCCCGTCGAAGAGCACCTCGCCGGCGGTGGGTCGGAGCAGCCCGAGCAGGATCCGCAGCAGGGTGGTCTTGCCTGCCCCGGACTCGCCGACCAGGGCGACGCCGCGTCCGGCGGTGACGCCGACGTCGATGCCGTCGAGCACGGCACGTCCACGGGGATATGTGAAGCCGACCTCGCGCGCCTCCAGGATCATGGCTGCCTCCCGTCCAGGGCCGCGTCGAGTTGCCGCGCGCTGCTCAGCAGGGCGCGGGTGACCGGATGGTCGGGCGCGGTGACCACCTCCGTGACGGTGCCGGACTCGACGGCGACTCCCTGGGCGAGTACCAGTACCCGTTCGGCGACCCGGGCCACCACCGCCAGGTCGTGACTGATGAACAGCAGCGCCATGCCACGGTCGGCGACGAGCCGGTCGAGCAGCGCCAGCACGTCCGCCTGGACGGTGACGTCCAGCGCGGTGGTGGGCTCGTCGGCGATCAGCAGCGCCGGCCGGCAGGCCACGGCGGCGGCGATGGCCGCACGCTGGCGCTGCCCGCCCGAAACCTCGTGCGGGTAGGCGCGGGCGATGCGGTCGTCCAGACCGACCTCGGCGAGCGCGGACAGGACGGCGTCGCGCAGCGCAGATCCGCGCAGTCCCCGGGTACGCCGGATGGCCCAACCGACCTGGTTGCCGATTCGCATCAGCGGATCCAGCGCGGTCAACGGCTCCTGGAAGACCACGGTCGCCACCCGGCCGCGCAGCCGCCGCAACGTACGGTCCGCCGCGCCGACGACCTCGGTGGGCTCGCCACCGGCCGGCTGGAGGCGGATGCTGCCCGACGCACGCAGCCCGGCGGGCAGCAGCCCGAGTACGGCCAGGGCGGTCAGCGACTTTCCGGAGCCGGACTCCCCGATCAGTCCCAGCCGCTCGCCCGGGGAGAGTGCGAACGAGAGCTCGGAGACGAGAGCCCGACCGTCCGTGCCGGAAATCGTGAGCATGTCGACGGTGAGTAGGTTCATGACGCCCGCCCGGCCAGCGGATCGGCGACCTCGCGCAGGCCGTCGGCGACCAGGTTGGCGCCGACGACGAGGACCACCAGGGCCAGACCCGGCGCGACGAGGCCGGCCGGTGCGGTGAGCACCGTCGACTGCGCCTCCTGGAGCATCCGGCCCCAGGACTGGTTCGGCGGCGGCGGGCCCAGCCCGAGGTAGGACAGACTCGCCTCGGCCAGCACCGCGAGACCGAACTGGAGTGCCAGGTTGACCACCAGGGTCGGCCAGACGTTGGGTAGCACGTGCTCGGCGACCACCCGTGGCCACGACGTGCCCGAGGTACGCGCCGCGGTCACGAAGTCCAGTGCCAGTACGCGTTTGACGAGGATCCGGGTCAGCCGGGCGACCACCGCCGACATGGCCAGCCCCAGCGCCAGTACCGCCGAGCCGAGCGAGGCGCCCCGGGCCGCGACGACGAGCATCGCCAGCAGCAGGGTCGGGAACGCGATGACGACGTCCAGCGTCGCGGCGATCCCGTCGTCCAGCCAGCGCTGGGCGAACCCGGCCGCGAGCCCGGCGGCGAGGCCCAGCGTGCCGCCGATCGCCACGGCACCCAGCCCGGTCAGCAGTGCGATCCGGGCGCCGACCATCAGTTGGGTCGCCAGGTCGCGGCCGAGTCGATCGGTGCCCAACAGGTGCGCCCCGCCGGGCGGCGCGAGGCGGCCCCCGGAGGTGTCCGAGACCGCGAACGGGGTCCACAGCAGGGAGAGCAGTGCGACGGCGCCGAGGAGCCCCACGAGGACGGCTCCGGCGACCAGGGACCGGCGGCGTCGGGTCACCGCGACCTCCCGGACGAGGCGCGGCGCAGCCGTGGATCGAGGAGGCGCTGGGCCAGGTCGGCCAGGAATCCGATGACGAGCACGGTGACCGTGCTGACGAAGAGAACGCCCTGGATCACCGGGTAGTCGTGCTGCATGATGCCCTTCACCAGCATGCTGCCGAGCCCCGGCAGCGCGAAGACGCTCTCCACCACCACCGTGCCGAGGAACGTGGTGGCGAGTTCGATGCCGAGGATGGAGACGACCGGTCCGGCGGCGTTGCGCAGCCCGTGTCGCCACATGGCCTCGGCGGACGAGGCGCCCAACGCACGGGCGGTGCGCAGGTAGTCGCTGTGGAGTACGTCGAGCGTGGCCGAGCGCACGTAGCGGATCAGCGACGCCGACATCACCAGCGCCACGGTCAGCACCGGCAACGTCAGGGCGGTCAGCGCCGCCCCGGGGTCCGCCCAACCGGCTCGGGGGAACCCGCCGGAGGGGAACACCCGCAGCCGCAGCGCGAAGACGAAGACCAGCAGCATGCCGACCCAGAACACCGGCACCGCGATCCCGAGCTGGGACAGCGCGGAGATGGTGGCGCCGTACCAGGTACGGGACCAGCGGGCACAGAGATAGCCGACCGGCACCGCGATGACGATCGCGAGCGCGAAGGCGGTCAGGGCCAACGGCACCGTGACCGCCAGCCGGTCGGTGATCTCCGGGCCGACGGGCAGGGTGGAGACGAACGAGCGACCGAGGTCGAGGCGTACCAACTGGCCGAGCCAGGTGACGAACTGCTCCGGCAGCGGTCGGTCCGAGCCGACCTGCCGCCGGGCGGCCTCGATCTGCTCCGGCGTCGCGTCCACGGTGAGCAACGCGTTCGCCGGATCGCCGGGCAGCACCCGCAGCAGCAGGAACAGCGCGACGCTGGCGAACAGCAGCGAGGCGACCAGTAGGCCGCCCCGCCGCACCAGGTACCTGACCATGTGGTGCCGGTCAGCCTTCCTGCTTGGTGATGCCGTAGACGTAGAACTGGGAGTTCAGGCCGTTGACGGGATATCCCGACAGGTCGGCGGAGGCGACCACGATCTGCGGGTAGAGGTAGAGCCAGACGCTCGCCGCGTCCTCGGCGATCTGCCGGTTCACCTGCTTGAGCAGCGAGGTCTGCTCGTCGGCCGTGGTCGCCTGCTCGGCCTGGGTGACCCACTGCGTCACCTGCGGGTTGCGGTAGCCCCAGTAGAAGTCGGGGTTGCCGTACCAGACCACGTCGCGGTCGTTGACGTGCTCCTGGAGCGTCGCGGTGAAGTCGCGCTTCTGGAACACCTTCGTGTACCACTCGTCGGCGGTGATCACGTTGATGTTGACCGTGATGCCGACCTTGGCCAGCTCGGACTTGAGGAACGTGGCGACGGTCGGGTGCGGGTCGTAGTTCGGGGTGTCCAGCGTGAAGCTGAACCCGTTGCCATGCCCGGCCTCGGTCAGCAGGCGCTTGGCCAGCTCCACGTCGTACGGGTTGGTCTCGGCGAGGTCCTCGAACCACGGGTCCTTCGGCGGCACCATCGACCCGATCAGCTTGCCGTACGTGCCCCAGATCGACTCGAGCAGCTTCTTCCGGTCGACGGCCGAGTAGACCGCCTTGCGCACCTTGACGTTGTCGAAGGGCGCCACCCGGTCGTTGAAGGCCAGCAGCAGCTTGGTCGTCGACGCGCCGTCGTTGACCTTGTACTCCGGGTTGCCGGTGAACTGGCTCAGCGCGTCCGGGCTCTGCTGACTGGTGATGATGTCGATCTGGTTGGTCAGCAGCGCGTTGTTGAGCGCACTGGCGTCGGTGAAGTAGTGGAACACCACCTCCTTGTTCGACGCCCTGGTGCCCCAGTACCCGTCGAACCGGGCGAGGCTCAACGTCGACCCGCGCTTCCACTCGGTGAACCGGTACGGGCCGGTGCCGTCGGCGGTCGTGGTCGGGCTCTGGTTCTGCGAGTTGACGATCCAGACGTAGCTCAGGTTGTAGACGAAGGAGATGGAGCGGGTCTTCAGCGTGACCACCAGAGTGCTGTCGTCCGGTGCGGTGATGCCGCTGACCGGTCCGAAGCTGCTCTTGCGGGCCGACTTCGAGTCGGGCGCGATGACCTTTTCGAGGCTGTACTTGGCGTCCGCCGCGGTGAGCGCCTTGCCCGAGTGGAACGTGACCCCGGTACGCAGCTTGAAGGTGTAGGTGAGGCCGTCGCCGCTGACGGTGTAGTCGGTCGCCAGCAGGTTCTCGGTCTTGCCGTCGTCGGTGAGCCGGAACAGCCCTTCGTAGACGTTGCCGTTGAGGGCCTCGGTGACGCCCTGGCCACCGCCACCGGTGTTGTCCAGGTTCTGCGGCTCGTACAGCGAGCCGACGCCGATCGTCGCGTCGGCGCCGGCTGCCGCCGACGGGGTGTCGTCGGCGCCGCAGGCGGCCAGGCTCAGCCCGAGTGCGACGGTGACGGCGGCGGTCAGTATTTTCCTCACGGGGATGTGCTCCTTGACAGGGTGCTGGATGTCCTCATTCGACGGTGAAGCCGTCGCGGAAGACGGGCAGTCGTTCGCCGGCTTCGACGGCGAACGGGAAGCGGTTCTGCGGTGGCGGAAGCGGGCAGTTGAAGTGGGCCGAGAAGCCGCACGGTGGGGTGTGGGCCCGGTTGAAGTCGAGGACGGTGCGGTCGGAGCCGGACGGTCGGGGCACGAAGAGGAACCGTCCACCGCCGTACGTCTGGCGGCCGTTCGTGAGGTCCCCGAAGACGAGCAACAGGGTGCCCTCGTCGTCGAACGCGTGCACGGTGTACTCGGTGCCCGCGATGGTCACCTCGATGTGTCCGGGCACCGGCAGGTCACGCGTGGCGCCGTTGTCCCGGCGGTGCGCGAACGGGACGCGGTGGTCCAGCCCGGCCGGCACGAAGCGGGCCGGCACCACCCACCCCGGGTCGTACGGGTACGGGTCGGTGCCCACGAAGTGCGTGATGGCGGCCGAGCGCGGGTCCCAGCGGCGGATGCCGTGCCGGGGCCGTCCGGTGACGGGGTCGACCTGGCGGATCGTGGTCGTGAGTACCCCGTTCCCCTCCGGCTCCGGCGGCGGTTCTTCGCCCTCGGCGAGCCAGCGGGTCTCGACGAGGGCGAGCTTGCCGGTCGGCGTGGTCAGCGCCGCCTCGCGGGCCTGGTGCCAGGCATTCCACTCGTCCTGGGCCGCGTCCTCGGCGGCCAGTTGAGATGACATCGCAAGCTATCCGATCGGGTTTGTAGGGATTTGGTCGCCGGTATTCCGATTCCCGCTCCCGGAGCGATGGATCGGTGGGGTGCGACGTAAGGGGCGCTAGGGTCCGATCGGTGTCGCCCGCGCCACAGCGCCGGGCTTCGTCGGCCTCGGACCCGCCACGACGCCGCCAGGTGAGGCGGGGGCGCTCAGCGGACGGAGGTGCCCGGACAGGCCGCGCTGACGGCACGGCCGAAGTCGATGTGCCGGCGCATCCGCAGCATGACGGCGCCGCTGTCGGTCCGCACGCCGTCACCTCCCAGTCATCGGACGGGCCTTACAGTCCAGCGCAGTCTAGGCACCGCCGCGGCGGCCGGACAAGCGAGCGCCGAGGAGATCCGCATCATGTCGGCCGGTCCGGCCTGCCCGTCTGCACCGTGCCGCTGCTCGTCCTGCTCGTCCTGCTGGTGTGCGGGCTGCTGCTCGCCCTGCTGGCTACCGGGGACCGGGACCGCGTCCAGGACGCGATAATGCGGCGAACCGCACCGAGGTGGCCGGCCGGGCGCTTGGCGGACCGTGACGTGCCGGCGGCCTTGCCCAAATCATCTTAGTCATTAAGATAATCGCATGGGCATATCGACTGACTTCTCGGTGGCAATCGCCGGCGCCGGCCTCTCCGGCCTCTGCCTCGCCCAGTACCTGGTGCGCGCCGGCATCGACGTGCACGTATACGAGCGGGACCCGGGCCCCTTCGTCCGGCGGCAGGGCTACCGGATCATCCTCGACCGGTACGGGCTGGAGGCGCTGCGCAGGAGCCTGCCCCGCCCGCTGTACCGTCTGGCGCTGACCACCGGCGACGAGCCCGGCGGGCACCTGCGCTTCACCGACAGCCGGCTGCGGGACGCATTCACCATCACCTTCAAGGACGAGCCGCACGCGACCCGCCAGGTCGACCGGCTGACCCTGCGGTCGATCCTCCAGTCCGGGCTGGACGGGCGCATCCACTACGGCAAGGCCGCCGTCGCGGTGGACAGCGGCGGCCCGGCCGGGCTGCGGCTGCGGTTCTCCGACGGCAGGGCAGCCACGGCAACCGTCGTCGTGGGCGCGGACGGCGTCGGCTCGGCGCTGCGCGCGCAGCTCATGCCGGACGCGGACCCGGCGAGCACCCCGATGGCGGGCATCTACGGCCGGTCACCCCTGCGGCGCAACGGCGAGAGCGTCATCCCGGACGCGCTGCGTACCAGCGGGGTCCTGGCCATCGCCGACCGGCCGGGCCGCGCTTTCTTCTTCACCTCGATGCGGTTCGGCGAGAACCCACGGGAGGCGTTCGCGCGCCTGGCACCCGGCAGCTATGCGCCCACCGGCGACGACTACGTCATGTGGGGACTGCTGCTCCGGCAGGAGGAGGTGGCCGTCGGCGTGCGCGGGAACCCACTGGCGCTGTGGAAACTGGCCACCCGGATGAGTGCGGACTTCCACCCGCTCGTCCGGCGGCTGGTCGACACGGCCGAGCTGGACGCCACGGTGCTCAACCTCTTCGCCAGCGGCCGGCGTCCGCGCCGGTGGGCGGTGCCCCGGGCCACCCTGATGGGTGACGCCGTGCACGTCATGCCGCCGTTCGGCGCTCACGGCGGCAACACCGCGCTCCGTGACGCCGCCCTGCTCGGCCACCGGCTGGTCGAGGCCCGGACGAGCGGCGCGCCGGTGGAGGAGGCGATCGCCGGCTACCAGGACGAGATGGTGCCCTACGCCTTCCGCGCCGTCGACACCGCCGCCGGGCTGATGCGCCGCCTCACCGGGGCCGCGACCGCACCGCACTGGGTGCTGACCCGCGTGTTACCTCGGCTGCACCGGGTCACCGTACCGGAGGCATGATTGCCGACATGCCCCACGAGCCGGCCAGGGCGTCCGCGATCGCCGACCTCATGCACGCCGGGCGGGAGACGTCGCGGCTGTCCATGGTGTTCCGGTACGCCATCGCGGAGCGGCTGGGCCTCACCGTGAGCGACCTGGAGTGCCTGGACCAGCTGGCGGACGTCGGATCCGCCACCGCAGGGCAGATCGCCGAGCGGACCAACCTCACCACCGGGGCGGTGACCAGCATGCTCCGCCGGCTCCAACAGGCAGGCTACGTCACGGCCGAGCGCGATCCGGCGGACCGGCGGCGGGTGATCGTCACCCTGCGGCCGGAGCGGATCGCCGAGTTGGAGCGACCGTACGAGCGGTTCGCCGAGCGGGCGGAACAGCTCATCGAGGGCTACAGCGTCGAGGAAATCATGCTGCTGGTCCGGCACTATGACCGCATGCAGGCGATGTACCTCGCCGAACTGGACCGCCTCCGCAGCGGCGACACCGCGCAGCCGTCCGCCTGAGTGCCGATTCGATCCGCCCGACCGGGTTGGCGGAATAACGGCCGGCAGGGATGCCGCGTTCAGCATGGCACCCTTGCCAACACGACGTGCTCCCGGCGAACTGCGCCGACCATGGCGAATTCGGATGCGCCAGCCCACAGGTACAGGTGGCGCCACCCGAGTCGGACGAAGGTGCCACCCGTTGGGCTGCGCTGAGCGTCGTCACCCGTTCAGTGCGGCTGGGCTCCGTCGTGCAGGCCGGCCGCTCGGCGCCAGCGGGCGACTTCGGCTCCGTGTCCACCGGTGGCGGTCGCGGTCCTGACCGCCACCGGATCTGCCTTGCCGGTCAGTAGGGCCAGGGGCCAGGTCGGCACACCGCCCGCACCGTCGTAGGCGGCCCAGGTCCACGGACCGTCGAAGCGCCACGCCCGCCCGCCGGCGTCGGCGACGTCGTCGCCGGGCTCCAGGAAGGCGTACGGCCGGAAGAGCGGTTCGAGCGTGAACGGCACACCGGCGTCGGGTTCGATGCTGGTGCCCTGGAACTCTGCCGCGGGGTCCGGTGCCTCACCGACGGGCAGTACGAGCAGGCTCAGACTGGGGCGGGGCAGCCAGCCCGTCTCCTGCGGCGGGTCGTACCTGTGGACGTTGACGACGTGGATGACCCGTGCCGGGATGCCGACCCGGCAGGCCTCGCCGGGTACGAGGTCGAGGGCGGGTGGGTCGCTGGCGTACAGTTCGCCCGGGTCGGTGCGGTCCAGGGCTACATTGCCGTTCCAGCGCAGTCCTTCCGCGTCCGGGTCGATCTCCCACCAGGGCCATCGCACCGTGAGGTAGAAATCGTCGATGCTGGTGACGACGGTCGGCGTGAACGGGCAGGAGATACGCAGCACGTCTCCGACGCGATAGGCCATGAGCGGCAAGGCTAGCGCGAGTGCCGGGCATCACGTCCGGCCGTACGGTGGTCGACCGGTACGCGACGCTCCGTCGCGGGGGTGGCGGCATGAGGTCGTTGCTGGGCAGCGGGCCGACTCGCCCAAACTGTCGGTGGGGCCGGGCATAGTGCCGCGCATGTTCAGCGGGATTCGCGATGTCGACTGGGCGTCGATGTCTCATGCGTACGGTTCAGCCAAAGAGGTGCCGGCGCTCCTGGAAGCACTGCGGTCTCCGGATGCCGAGGAACGGGGCGCGGCGCTGCGCGACTTCTACGGCAAGGTTCACCACCAGGGTGACGTCTACCCCAGCACGACGGCGAGCCTGCCGTTCCTGCTCGAGCTTGCCGGTGACCCGGCGACACCGGACCGTGACAGGATCGTCGCGCTGCTGGTCAGCATCGGCGAGGAGGCGGTCGGGCGATGCGAGGTCGACTACGTCGACGCGGACTATGTGGACTACGCGGGCGCTGCGGCGTTCCTACGGGCACACGCAGAGGCGTTCGTTGACCTTGCCGGGGATGCGACCTGCCGGGTGCGTCAGGCTGCCATTCCCAGCCTTGGCCTGTTTCTCGACGATGCCAGCCGGGCCTTCGACCTGCTTCAAGACCGGGCGGCGATGGAATTCTGCTTGCTCGAACGCCTCCTGGTGACGCAGACGGCGGTTACGTTGGCCCGACGACTTCCGGTGACCATGCCGGCGGCGGAAGCGTGGCTCGCCGGCCTGGCTGCGGACCCGGCCGGTGAACCGGAGTTCCGGCTCGCGGCGCTTATCCACCGGGCCGGGTGCGCCCCGGATGCGATCAGCGACGATCTCGTACCAGCGGTGGTCGGGCTGTTGCGCGAGATCGCCGACGCGGCACCGCCGGAGCAGCCGTGGCCGGAGCCGCCGCCGGTCGCTCCGCCGGCTCCGAATGTGCCGCCGTTCGTCGCCGCCGCGTTCGAGGATCTGGACCGCGTCAACCGGCGGTACGCAGTGACCACGGAACTGTTGCGAACGCTGCACACACTGCTGGACGCGCGGGTTCGGCAGCGTACCGACCTGCTGGTCGAGCAACTGGCCAGTCCTGATCCCGGCGTCCGGCTGGACGCGATCCGGATGGCAGACGATCTCGTCGGAGCCTGGCGTGGTGACCACAGCGCCCTGATCCGGCTGGTCGCCGCCCAACTCGGCGCAAGCAACCTCGAAGTCGCTGCGGAGGCGGCAACGCTGCTGGAGAAGGACTGCGCGATCGCAGAGTCGGCCCGGGAAACCATGGCCGCCCTACTTACCGATCACGGGCCGGACGGTTGGACCAGTCCGCGCCGGCATGTGCGCCGGCTGCACCAGAAGACGGGCATGGCGTTGGCCCGGCTCGGGGACGTACGGGCACTGCCCAGCCTGCTGACGGCGTTGGACAGCGACGTCGACGCCTGGCTCGCCGTCCAGGTGGCGGGAGCGCTGCCGCAGGCTGCGGATCAGTTGGTCCCTCGCCTCCGTGACCGGCTGAGCCGCGCCGACCTGTCCGCGCAGTGGCCGTCCAACGCAGGAGGCATCCTGTCCGCTCTAGCCAAGCTCGGCGACCCCAGCGCACTGCCAACAATCACCGAGACGCTCGCTGCCGCCGCCGAGCGGCAGAACTGGGACGTGGTGAAAGCGGCTCTGACGGCGCTGCGGGCGTTCGGGCCGGCGGCGGCACCCGCGCTCGCCGCGATCAGGTCGTTGGTCGCCGTCGACGATACGTGGACCAGGTCCGAGGCTGTCGGCACGCTCTGGGCGGTCGGCGGCGACCGCGACGAGGTACTGCCGCTCGCTCTCGCGCTGCTCGACACCTTCGCGCTGCGGGAGGCGGCCGAGGTACTGGGCCAGATCGGTTCGCCTGCCGCGACTGCCCTTCCGCGCCTACGCGAACTGTTGACCGACAGGTACGAGTGGAATCGCGTGTACGCCGCCGCGGCGATCTGGGACATCGCCGGCGAGCTGGAAGCCCCAGTCGTGCTGAACACCCTCCTTCAGGCATGGCAGCGAAACCCGGCGACGGGAAACCGTGTCGCGGCCTGCCTGAAACGGATGGGCTCTGCCGCCGCACCAGCGTTGCCACATATCCGCGCAGAGTTCGCCCGTGCCGAGCGGGGCGGCCGGTTCGGGAGCGCCGCCAACGACCAGGAGATGCTGCGGCATCTCGCCGAGGTACTGCCACGCGCCGACGCCGAACTGACGCAGCGTGACCCGTGAGCGAGGTCGTAGATGCCCGGTCGCCAGCATGTTGGTGCACGTAATCATGAGAATGTTCGATTACGGCGACTGCTGAGGCTTGGCCTTCTGTGGGTAGATCGTTTCGTGGCGGGCCAGCATGGCGACGAACTCGCCGATCTTCCGCTCACGGGTCTGCGCCCGTTTGACGGCGTTGACGCGGTGGATGAGCGCGAACCGGTTGGTCTTGGTGAGTACGTCGAACATGGCCTGGGCGGCGGGGTCGGCGGCGATGGCGGCGAGAAGATCCGCCGGCACCTCGGCCTCCGACGGCGGGGCGTACGCAGCCGCCCATCGTCCGTCCGCTTTCGCGGCTTCGACCGCAGCGTAGCCCGGGGGCAGCATCCTTCCCTCGGTTTCGAGGCGGGCCACGTGGGCGACGTTGCGTTGTGACCAGGAACTGCGGGGCCTGCGGGGCGTGAACCGGATCCAGGAGGTTTCCTGATCCCTTTTTCGGGCCTGCCCGTCGATCCAGCCGAAGCACAGGGCCTCGTCGACCGCCTGCTGCCAGGTCAGGGTGGTGATCGTGCCGCCCTTTCTGGTCAGGGCGAGCCAGACGCCGGGCGAGGTGGCGTGGTTGGCCGACAACCACTCGCGCAGCGCGTTTGCGTCCGCGACGATCAACTCATCCAGTTCGGTGCTTGCCATGACGGCAGGCTAGCCGCTGTGCCGTGGCCGCAGCCTCTGCCTGTTGGCCCGACTCGCCGGGCTGCCGGCACGCCGATCGGTCCGCGGACCGTCGGGGGCAGGACCTCGCTGCTTGGGACGGCTGACGTTGGTGCCCGGTTCGTCAACTTCTCG
Source organism: Plantactinospora endophytica (assembly GCF_016862915.1). Classification (GTDB taxonomy): domain Bacteria; phylum Actinomycetota; class Actinomycetes; order Mycobacteriales; family Micromonosporaceae; genus Plantactinospora; species Plantactinospora endophytica. The sequence goes on from NZ_BONW01000016.1 coordinate 540,736, forward strand.
CCCTGGCCGTCCGACGTCGGCCGTAGCATCGGGCGATGACCACCTCCGCTGACGCGGTCACCCACGCCATCGCCCTGGTCACCCTCGCAATCGAGGCCGGCGCCGACGGCGACGCGCTCGCTGACCGCATCGCGCCCCTCATCAACGAACGTACGGCCGGTACCTCCATCAGTGGCCTGATCGTTCTGGCTACCCTGCTTGCCCAACTCGCCGCCAACCGTGGCGGCGACACTCCAGCGGAGGTCCTGGAGGAGGTGGGCATGGCCGTTGCGGTGCACGATTCCGAGCGCGGCCCCAACTCGGGGGACTGACCGCCGGGCGTCCGATTCGAGTACTCCAGGAGCAGGCTCCCGTGTTCGCACAGGCCCGCAGGTCCAGGGGCGAATCGGAGCCACAGTGACCCACGATGAACATGATCGGTCTCAAGGGCATGATCGGCCGGCTCGTCGGCACGTGCACGCTCTCTCGCGGCCGGCTGACGTCAGACGACAGCGTTTACGGAAGGTGCCGAGGGTTGCCGCCCGGGCGCCCGCAGTGCGGCGGACACGGAGCCAGGTCCGGACGTCGCTGACGCCGAAGGTGGTGACGGAGCGTGGCGGTGGTGGCGTGCACGGTCGGCGGTAGCTGAGTGCACTGCGACCGGAGGCATACTGATGAGGTGAGATCGCGGTTCGACCAAGCATCGGCGGAAGCGGCCGAAGCGCGCGATGACTGGGCTACGGCGATCGCCACGGTCAGTGAGTTCGCCCAGTGTTACAGCCGTGACCCTCACCGGCACAACGCGCACCTGTGGCACATGGATCTCCTCGTCAAGGCCGGACTGCTGCGCGAGTTGGTCGATCGAGCCGAGATCGACGTGCACGCACGACGCAGGCTGGACCGGTTTCTGTACGAGGAAGGCCGCGACGGTGAACTACGTGAGCGTGCCCAGCGCGGTGACAAGAGCGCCCTGTACTTCCTGGTGCGCCTGCTCTCCGAGCGAGACGGGTATGCGGCCGCTATGCGTGCGGTCAGCGACATCGATATGACCGACACCTACGCCATCGAGGTGGCACATCGGGCGCCAGCGAACGGGTAGTTCGGAGCCGCATTCTCGGCAGCAGGCCGCACAACGCACCGACCTCGGCACGTCCGCGCTGTCTGCCCTCACGATCGGTGACGTTCGTTCGGCGACGAATCCGTGCATGTGACCTTGGCTTCGGGCTGCGACGCCGCTGGCAGGACGCAAACGGGATCTCAGCCGGATGGGACAGCATTGGCCGGTTGCGCAACGAACCGCGTCCTCAGGCGAACTCGCGCGCGGTGGATTCCAGCCTCTCGCGGTAGGCGGCCCACCAGGCCTCGTCGCCCTCGACCACGTCGTCGCCGGGCCGCCGCCAGCCGACCTGGCCGTCGACCAGTTCACGCACGATGTCGGCGTGCCCGGCGTGCCGGTTCAGTTCGGCGAGCACGTGCACGAGGATGAGATGCAGCGTCACCGGCGTGTGTCCCCACCACCGCACCGAGCCGGGCGCGTCGATCGGGAGCGTTTCGATCGTGGCGTCCGCGTGTGCCCAGACGCGGTGCCACAGGCCGATGATGTCGTCGCGGGACTCGTCGGCCGTGGCCCACATGTCCGCGTTCGGCTCGGCGTCCTCGTCCAGACCCGCGACGGGTTCGGGATAGGGCCGGTCGAACACCTCGCCGAAGTACCCGGCGGTCACCGAGGCCACGTGCTTGACCAGCCCGAGCAGGTTCGTTCCGGTCGGCACGAGCGGGCGCCGCACGTCGTACTCCGACAACCCCTCGAGCTTTCCGAGCAGCGCCTCGCGCGCCTCCCGCAGGTAGCGATGGAGATTCGCCTTGGCGTCGAGGTCTCTCATGCCACCCAGGATCTCACTGACCCGCCCGTCGGGATGTCCTGTACGTCCGCGTCGGAACCGTGGCTCTGTGGCGGTCACGTGATCGCGATCCCGTGACAATGCCGTGCCGATGCGTCGATGCGGGTGGTAACGGTGGGTAGCGCGCGAGTTGCGACAGATCCGGTCGTCCCATGCGCTGAGCGGATCTCCGCTGTAGATGCCCTCGTCGAAGTAGCCGACCCAGATGGTGCCCGGCTCGTCGACGGCAAGACAGTGAACCGCCGACCCCCGTCCTTCCGCAACATCGGACGCGCGCGTCGTCGGCACCGCTGGATAGCAGGTCTCCGAGGGCGGCTGTATACCGAGCGTGGCGGCTCTTCGCCTGCTTGCGCCCACGGCCTGCGGCAGATCCGTACGTCTGATCTTGCTGCCGGGTGATCACTGACATACGAGTTGGTGTTGCTCTATCACACCTTGTGGAGGTCACATCTCTAGCGGCAACGACACACCCACGCGGCCACTATTGATCGGTGGATACGGGCCGAGTTGATCGGTTTGGCAGGCTAGTCGTTGATTTCGGTGGCCAAGGTTTTGGCTTCGAAACTACCCAGGCGTTGGAAGATTGACAGCGCGCGTCTGAGGTCGTCCTGTCCGTCGGCGGAATTCGTAGCTTCGGCGCATCGGCCCAGACCTGCGAGAGCGCGCGCCTCTTCCAATGGATTGCGCACCTCGCGGGCGAGGTCGAGGGCGAGGCGGTGGTGTTCGCGTCCCTGCCCTGGATCGCCAGAACTCAGAAGCATGGACCCGTAGTGATTGAGGACCTCGGACTCGCCATTGCGGTCGCCGATATCCCGGAAAATAGCCAATGCCTGTTCCAGCAGAGTTCTGGCCAGCGGGTAATCGCCTGTAGCAGACCGCACGGCGCCTAGCTCGCCGAGCGCAGTGGCCCTTCCCAGTTCGGCGCCGAGGTCCTGGAAGACTTCTATGGCCTGCTCCAGCAACTCAGTGGCCTGCGCGTAGTCATCCGTTAGGCGGTGCAGGTTGCCCAATCCAGCGAGGGTGTAGGCCACGCCGCCGCGGTCACCCAGATCGCGCCGGATGGTCAGGGTCTGCTCCAGTAGAGCAGCAGCCTGCGCGAAGTCGCCGGTCACTGCGCGAACATGTCCGAGTTGGCCGAGGCTGTAGGCCTCGCCGTGGCGATCACCGAGCTGGCGCCGGATGACCAGCGATTGCTCCAGCAGCTCGATTGCCAGCGGGTAGTCCCCGGTCTGCCGCCGTAGGTACCCGAGCTCAGCGAGGGCCCATGCCTGGCCAACGCGTTCGCCGAGTTCCCGGCGGATGCTGAGCGACAGTTCCAGCAGCTCGATAGCCAGCCGGTAGTCGCCGATCAGACGCCGCAGGACGCCCAGCTCCCAGAGGGTGTATGCCTCGCCGGTTCGATCGCCGACGTCTCGGCGGATCGCAAGGGCGCGCTCTTGTAGTGCAGTGGCCTCGGGGTACCTGCCGGTGGCACGGCGCAGAGCGCCCAGTTCGCCGAGCGTGGTCGCCTCGCCGTTGTGGTCCCGGAGTTCCTCGAAGATGGAGAGAGCCCGTTCCAGCAACGCGCTGGCCTGCGGGTAATCGCCGGTCCTCAACCGCACGGTGCCGATTTCGCCGAGCGTGTAGGCCTCGCGGCTGCGGTCTCCGAGGACGCGGAAGATGGCCAGCGCCTGTTCGTGGAGGGCAGTGGCCCCTTGATAGTCGCCGATGCGTCGCCGGAGCGTGCCAAGTTCGCCGAGTGCTGCGGCCTCGCCGCTCTGGTCTCCGAGGGCGCGGAAGGCGGCAAGTGCCTGTTCCTGGAGGCGAGTAGCTTGCGGATAGTCGCCAGTGACCAGTCGAAGGGCGCCGAGTTCGGCGAGGTTCCAGGCCTCGCCGCGTCGATCCCCGAGTTCCCGCCGGACGGCCACGGCCTGTTCCAGGAGGCTGGCCGCATCCGTCCAGGGGCCATCTCGGCGCAGGAGTGTGGCAAGACTGGCGGCGAGGTCGACCAGTCGGGTGCGCTGCTCGGTTCGCTGGGCGTGTTGCAGGCAGGCGACGAGGTTGGCGCGTTCGGAGCGAAGCCACGTCATCGCGGCGGCGCTGCCGGGCAGGTCGGGGATGTGGATAGCCCCTGCCGGCTCGTGGGCGCGTGGTGGGGGCGCATTGCGGCGGGGTAGCTGAGCATCCGCCAAGGCGGCGGTGTACTGGTAGTAGTCCAGCAGCCGGGCGAGCGCCTCATCGCGTTCGGCTGAGGTGGTGTGAGTACGTACGTAAGCGGCGACCAGATCGTGCAGTTGGTAGCGGCCATGCGCGGGTTGGTCTATCAGACGGTAGGTATGTAGGTGGTGCAGATGCCGCCGTACGACGTCCGGGCGCAGGTCGGTTAGCGCCGCAGCGCCATAGACATCGATATCGGCCCCCGGAGTCAGGCTGAGCAGCCGCAGCACGCGTTGTTCGCTGACGTCAAGGCGCTGATAGGACAGATCGAACGAAGCGACGACTCCCGGGTCGGGGCCGTCGACGTATGCATCGATGCCGGCCAGCCGGTCCTGGCTTGCCTCCAGTTCGGCGAGCAGTTCGGCGATGCTGATGCCGTCGTCTGGGTCCATACCCGCGGCCACGATGGCGATGGCAAGCGGCAGGTATCCGCACAAACGGACCAGTCCCACCACCGCCGGCTGCTCGTGGGTGGCTAGGGCGCGGGGGCATACGCGTGCGAACAAGGCCACCGCGTCGGGCTCAGGCAGGAGCCCGAGGAGCATCATGGTGGCGCCGTAGTCGCGTCGCAGGCGGGTCAGCCGGCGCCGGCTGGTAACCAGGACCAGGCAACTGGCCGATCCGGGCAGCAGTGGGGCGACCTGGTCTGCGGTAGCGGCATTGTCCAGCACCATCAGGAACCGCTTGTCGGATGTCCGGTCACGCCATTTCGTGGCCCGTTCTTCCAGGCCGTCGGGGATCTGGTCGGCGGTCATCCCGGTAGCTGACAACAGGGTGGCCAGGGCATCGGCCGGATCGACGGGGGCGTGAGCTGGCGTGTGGGCATGTAGATCGACGAACAGTTGCCCATCGGGAAAGCGGTCGGCAACCTTGTGTCCGACGTGGACGGCCAGCGCCGTTTTGCCCACTCCCGGCATGCCGTCGACCGCATGAATGGCCACGACCCCACCACCACCGTCACGGCCGATTACGGTATCGGCTATCCCTCGAATCTGGTCTTGCCGGCCGGTGAAAGTGGCGATGTCCGCCCGCAGCGCACGCGCGACTCTCACTGGCGCCGCGACCGGCAGGGCGATGATCTGCACCGTTTGGTTGAACTGGTCACCAACGAACTGATTGAAGGTGCTGGCGCCGTGAGAGGCTCCGTGCAGGTGCGTGCTGCCGCGCGGGTCGCGCGGCTCGGCCGATGCGGGCGACTCGGTCAAGGTCGGATGGTGTTGTGTTGGTCGCCGACGAACTGGTTGAAGGTACTATTATCGCGAGATTCACCACTCATCGTGATCTGTCCGATACGCGCCCGGTCGGCGGGCGCCAGCATCGGGAGTAGCGTCTCGTTCAGGATCCGCTGCAGCTCAGCGGCGAGAGTCGGGTCGTCGAACAGCAGTTCTTGCAGCCGGCCCTGCCACACTGCGGCCAACGCCCGCTCGCCATCGGTCCGGTCCGCCTCGCGGGCGTCAAGGATGCGCTGGCGCAATGTCACCAACTCGCCGTCGATGGCCTCCGCCCCGGAGTTGCGCCGCCGCCAGAGTTCGGCAACCGCGGTGCGGGCCCATTGCCACGTGTCAGTCGCCATGGCCGCGACCAGGGCCGAACCGAACGCCGCAACGACTGGATCCATGAGCGGTCCCTCTCATCCGGACAAGCATGGTGCCCAGAACGATAGTGGGCTACACCAAGGCGCGACCATGCTCCGTCCGGCGGTCTGTCTCGATACGACCGGCGTGCTCCTAGACCAAGGAGCGTGTTCTGGCTGAAACCGATCGCAGCGGCTCGCCGTTCACCCAGTATTCGCAATTCTGCTGAAAGCCGGGGAGTTACCGGATAAGGCTCGAATGCTGAGAGGATCTTGCCAACCAGTGGGCTCATCGGCGATCAGAGTCCTTGATCAAGTGCACCCTCGGGCAGTTCGGCCAGCAGGAGCCGGAGTGCGCCGGCCGCGTCGTAGGCGCGGCCGTCACGCGTTCGCACCACGTAGCGGTCGGGGGTCGCTACCGCGGCGACCACGGGAAGATCCAGGCTGTACGGCCAGTGCTGGTTCCTGCTGAAGCACAGGGTCCAATGGCTGGTGTACGGGTGCAACGCGCGTAGTCGCGGTTCGTGGAACGCCAGGGCGAGAAAGGAGCGCAGCCGGATGCCCTGCGGTTGTGCACAGTGGTTCTCGTACAACCACAGCCAGCTCGACTCGCGGCGGTCGCCGCGTTCGCGTGCCTCGGCCAAGGCTACCGAGCCGAGGAACGGCCACACTGCCGCGACCTGTCCCGGCCGGGTCCCGGACAGCCACGACCGGGCCGCGTCGGCCGCCGCCGCCAGGTCCGGAGCGTAGCCCTGGAGGAGGGTGTACCGGCCGGCGCGTAGCGCGAGGTGGAATCTCCGCTGCCACGGGCTCAGCAGCAGGTCCGCGCGCAACTCGCCACTTTCCACCCGCGTCGTGCGATGAGGATTTCCGCCCTCCCGCGTGGTTACCCGAAGTGGTAGCGCCATCCGGTCGAACTCGGCCTGCCACGCGCGACTCGCGCCGCCCACCGCGACGATCTCCGGGTACCAACGCCCCGCCTCACCCCAGACGTCATGTGCATCAGCCACCGCTCGATGATGCGTGGGCGCCGCGCGCCTCTGCCACACCAACGCCGCACGTCGGTTGACGCCTGGTCACCGACGACGAAACCCTGGCGACCGGCAGCGACGGCCGCCCCCGGCGACCGGCTTCCGTAGCGGCCGGGCAGGGGGCCCGTAGCCAGCTCGTTGGGTCACCAGGGTTCGACGCCCTCGGCACCGAAGAACCCACCGGTCGGCCCGTCGGGTCCGATCGTGGCGTACCGGACCACGATGTTCGCCCCCTCGGCTGCGCTCAACTGTCCCTGGTGCCCGTTGAGATCGGTGGCGCACCACCCCGGGTTGACCGCGTTCACCAGGATCTTGTCCGCCTGCAGCTCCTTGGCGTACTGCACGGTCAACGAGTTCAGTGCCGTCTTGGACGGCACGTACGTCGCTGACGGCGGCATGACGTCCCACTCGCCACTGGCAGCGCGCTGCAGCGACCCCACGGAACTGGACACGTTGACGACCACTGCGGCGCCCGACCGGCGGAGCAGCGGCAGCATCGCGTTGGTGACCGTGAGAACGCCGAAGACGTTGGTCTCGAACACCGACCGCAGCCGGTCCAGGTCCATCACCGACGGCTGTCCCGGACGTCCGCCGGTGATTGCCGCGTTGTTCACCAGCACATCCAGCCGGCCGTACTCGTCATCCACCCACCTGGCCGCCTCGGCCACCGATGTCACGTCGGTGACGTCGAGCGCCACCGGATGCACGTCCAGGCCGTCGGCGCGCAGGGCGGCCACCGCGTCCGCGCGTCGTTGCTCGTCGCGCGCGGCCAGCAGCACTGTCATCCCTCGCCGCGCCAGTTGCGCGACGACCTCCCGCCCGATCCCTTTGTTCGCGCCGGTGACCAGCGCGATCCGCCCGGCCGTCCCATCCTTGTCAATCATGTCCACAGCCCATCAGGAGCCGGCGTGACGATCCATGACCGGTTGGGTCGGCAACCGATACCCTGCGGGTATGGAACGGCTGGAGACCCGCGAGTTGGCCTACTTCGTCGTCGTTGCCGAGGAGCAGCACGTCGGTCGGGCCGCCGAACGCCTCGGCATGGCTCAGCCACCGCTGTCCCGGGCGATCAAGAAACTCGAACGTCGCATCGGCGTCCCGCTGCTCGAACGCGCTGGGCGGGGCATCCGGCTCACCACTGCCGGCGAGGTGCTCAGGCGGGAGGCAGGCAAGGTGCTCGACGCCGCGGCCGCCGCCGGCCACCGCACCCGCCGCGCCGGCGAGACCGGACCACGGCTGGTGCTCGCGATGAAGCCCGGCGCCGACGCGGGCATGCTCCCGGACATTCTCGCCGCGTACCGGGCACAGCCCGCCGCCGCCACCGTCGACGTCCACGTGTGCGGTGTCGGCGAGCAGGCTGGCCTGTTACGCGCCGGCGCCGTCGACATGGCGCTGATGGTCCTGCCGTACGACGATACGAGCGGCTTCGACACCGAACTGCTGCGCATCGACGGGCAGATCGCCATCCTGCCGGCCGGTCACCAGCTGGCCGGTCGGCCCTCGGTCCGCCTCGACGACCTGCAGGGCGAGACACAGCCCCGCTGGCCCGGCATGCCCGGCACCGGCCCCGTCGTACGTGATGCCGCCCAGTTGATGCAACTGATCAGCCTGGGCGAGACAATCGCGATTGTGCCCGCCGCCGCCAAGGCGCACCTCCGGCACGACCTGGTCGCGGTACCCGTCCTGGACGCCGAACCGATCTCACTGGTACTCGCCTGGCCGGAGCACACCCGCTCCGCCACCCTCGCCACCTTCGTCCGTACCGCCGCCGAGGTTGCCGCCGATCAGCGGCCACGGGACCGTCTCACCGGCGGTGTCTCCGGTGACTCGGTCGGACGACGACGGATGGCTGACTCAGCCCTCTTGCGCTCGAAATGATGCGGACCAGGGCGGACGACCGCCGGAACCGGCGTCTGGCTATCCAGGTAAGTGAGCCGATCGCTCGGTCTGCGGGCTCTGTCGCTTCACTCAGACCGTAAGGGAGAGGCCCTGCCGCAACGTGTCGGCGGCGATCCGCGTACACCGGAGCAGATGGCTGTCGCGTGCCGGCCGCAACTCGGTGATGGTCAGCTCGAACCGTGCGTCGTCGCGCGACTGCTGGTCGACCGACCGGGCGGCCAGCACCAGCGGCCACTCGTCGTCGAGCCACAGCATCATCTTCCGGGTGCTGTGCCGGGAATAGTTCACCAGCAGGCGCGAACAGCGGCGCCCGGCGATCCGTTCGTGTCCGGGCAACTCCTGAACCTGGATGTCCTCGTTCTTGCTGAACCACGAGGTCGGGGCAGCCACCATGCCGGCCGGCTCCCGCATCCAGCCGGCCTCGTCGGTATGGATGCGTACGTCACCGTCCACCACTGCGGCCTGCCTCTCGGCGTCGCCCACGAGACGGGTCGTCCCGATCGGCTGCTCGAGGAACCACTGCCGGTCGGGCAGCCGGGTCAGAAGAAAGCTGCCGTGCTGCGGCTCGGCGAGCGGCGGCCGATTGGTCCAGGTGCCGTACAGCTCCAGAGCCGGGATCTCCGCGGACCTGAGCAGCCGCTCCGTCACACGTGCCCAGCTCACGACCCTGCCCACTTCCTCCACCATGCGGGGAGAGTACCGGACGACGCCGGTCGCCTACGGTGCCCGCGAACGGCCGCCTGCCAGCGCGCCGTCCAAGGCTGACCTGCGTTCACAGCAAGGGAGGCGGTCGTTGTCTGAATCCGCTATCGCGCATCCCGGCGAGCGTCAGTGGTTCGAGGTGTTCCGCAGCCTCGGCGTGGTCTGCGTACCCGTCCCGGACGCGCCGCCAGTTACCCTGCTGATCGCCTGGCCAGCGGGAAGCCGCAGCGCCGACCTACGCAGGTTCGTCCGATCGGCGACCACGGTCGCGGCCGGCCGACCGACCGCCGTCACGTCCTAACCCGACTCTGCCGGCGTCGCACACCTGCGTCGTCAGCCGTGGTGCGGCGACCGCCTGCGATAGGGGTTCGGATAAGGGTTGGCCCCCCTCTGGCTCCGCTCTAAATTGATGAATACGGTGTGGTTTCGACACCGAAGTCACCCGAAGTAGCAATGCCGCTCTTCGAGGAGAGGCCATGCGCGATTCCAGCGGAATGTTGCCGGGAAAGCTCCTTGTGAGGGCGTGATGAGTCGTCCTGCCTTCCGATTCCTGCGGGCAGTGCTGCGCCTCTGGGTCGAGGGGCTCAGCAGGCTTCCGGCCCTCCTGGCACCGATGGCGCCGCCGATCGGGGCCGGGTCCGAGCGGGTGAGTGACGCGGACGCGGCGGACCGGGAGACTCCACCGCACGTTCCGGCGAACCTGCCGTCGGGTCATCCGGAACGGATGCCGGCCAATCCGTTCGCCTTGACCGCCTTGGAACGAACGCTGTGGGACGACCTCCTGGCGGCGGACATCGACGTGCGAACCGGTCACCCGCAGGTGGACCGCACCGCCGACGAGCGCCGTGAACAGTCGCGGGAGCCGCGTGAGTAGTCACGTGACCAGACTGAGCTGCGCGGACGTCGGCCGTCGTGGTCAGGCCGGCGTCCGTCGCTGCGGTGAAGGTGTGCCGCATGGTGGCGCATCCCCCCGCGACGTCGTGGGAGGATGCGCCACGTGGCGTCAGCCCGGGTTGCCAGAGGTGTCGAGTGCCGGCAGCAGCCGGGTGTCTCCGTAGTTCTTCAGCACGAGTTGCCGGGAGACTTCGGCGAGCCGGCGCGCCTTGTCCGGGTCGAACGTCTTGATGCCCAGGTCGACCTTCTTGCTGCGGTCGATGGCGGTGAGGCGCTCGGCGGGCGGGTTGTCGATCAGCTCGACCATCGGGGCGATCGCCTTGTCGACGGGCTTGGCGGCGACCTTGCTCAACAGCGTGATGATCGTCCGCACCGGCTCCTTCACGTCGCCGATGCTGCCGAGGGTGGCCGTGAAGCCTGGGTGGTAGAGGACGTACCGGGCCTTGCTGCTCGGCTGCTCGGCGAAGGCGCGGCCCAGCAGGTCATTGGCCCGGCCGCACTGGGCCTGCGCGCGAAGCACGCTGTAGCGCCGCTCGGCCTGTAGATCGTCGAAGTTCACCGAGCCGACCTTCAAGCCGGGGGAGGCGAAGTTGATGATGACGGGGTTGTCGGCCGCGTCGAACTGTTCCCGTAGGCCGTGCCCCAGCAGGTAGCGGCTCAGGTAGTACAGGCTGAAGGTGAATTCGAGTCCCTCCGCCGACTCCCGTCGCTGCGGACTCTGTCGGTTGGCGCACAGCACGAGCGCGTCGACGGCCGGATGCTCGGCGGCGATCTGCCCGACCACCTGCTCGACGGTCGCGATGGAGCTGAGGTCGGCCCGCAGGAAGTGGAAGCGGGAGCCCGCACCCAGCCGAGCGGCCTCGGTCGCGACCGCCGCTCCCTTGGCTTCGTTGGTGCCGATCGCCACGACGGTGTCGCCGCGTTCGAGCCGGGCGAGGGCCGTGCCGCGCCCCATGCCGTCGGTCCCGCCCGAGATGACGATCGTCTTGCTTCCAGGTTGCTGCAGCATGTCGGCTCCTGTGAATACCGTTCGTTGCGAAGGCACGCACCACGGATGGGTTCCAGGTGTGCCCTGAAATTGTGGTCCGTTCTGCCGACCTTGGAAAGAAGGCACACTTGTGTGGGATACGTACCTCGGTGTTCCTTCCCTGTTGAGGCCGTCCGTGTCCCGGCGTGGGCGTGGCTAGGGGTGCGGACAAGGGTTGTCCGTGCTGCGGTGCGCGGTAGCGTCGACCCGGTATCCGGGGATCTCTCGCAAGGGATGTGGAGAATGGGTCGCTTCGCCTACGTCAGTACTTCCGGTCGGCAGCCCGAGCCCGAGGAGAAGGATATCGAGATCACCATCACGACGCCGGACGAGATCTGCCGGGGCGATATTCTCAACATCGAGGTCACTCTGTGGACGCTGGAGGGTGTCTTCAAGGACTTCCCCACCCGCGACATCAGAGGCGAGGTCACCATCGTGGTCGGCGGGGCGGAGGAGCGGGAGCTCGTCGCCGTCGGACTGACCAACGCCAACTACGTCTTCAAGGGCAAGAACGTGCTGATGACCGGCGGGCACGCGGAGTTCGTACCGGTGGAGGCCGGGACCTACACCTTCGCGCCGGACGAGATCACGGTCACCACGTCGGACTATCCGCTGCGGAGCATCCCCAAGCAGCCGCATTCCCCGGACAGTAAGACCACCGTGACCTGACAGCGGTCAGGGCAGCAGGTCGACCCGGCCCATCCCGGACAGCAGCCGCTCGGTCTCCGCGTGGAGCCGGGCGGCGTCGGACGGGTCGTAGCCCGGGGCGAGCAGCCGGCTGGTCATGCGGACAGGGCGGGTACCGCGAAAGGCGCTGAGCCGCTCGGCGGGCGGATCGGCCAGCAGCCGTAGCAGCGGGGCAACGCCGGCCTCGACCGGCTTGCCGCGCAGGGTCAGGGCCGCGAGGGCGAACAGCCGCCACGGATAGCCGAGCTCGCGCTGCAGGTTGGTGCGTACGACGTCCGGGTTGAACAGTACGTACGGGATGTCCCTCGTGTCGGGTCGCCGGGCGAAGGCGACGCCCAGCAGGTCGGTGGCGCGGCCGGCCTGGGCCAGCGCCCGCAGTCCGCCGCCACCGGCCCGGAACTGCAGGTCGTCCCAGCGGATTCGCCCAGCCGGAGTGCCGGTGCCGCAGACGTTGACCACCAGTGCCCGATCGGCCCGGCGCAGGTGCGGGAGCAGGCCGTAGGTCAGGGCGAAGCGGCTCAGATAGGTCAGCGCGAAGTTGCGTTCGACGCCTTCGACGGTGTGTCCGAGCCGGGTCAGGTAGCGCTGGGCGCACAGCACCAGCCGGTCCAGCCGGTCGAAGCGGGCCCGTACGGCGTCGACGACCCGGCTGTTCTCGCTCATCAGCCGCAGGTCCGCGCACAGAAACGTTGCTCGCCCGGAGGCGCCGACCTGGTCCGCCGCAGTCAGGAAGGCATCCCCTTTGGCCTGGGTGCTGCCGACGACCACGACGTGATGACCGTTGGCCAGGGCGTCGAGCGCCACGACGCGGCCGACGCCGTCCGTGCCGCCGCTGACAAGATGGTTCGCCATCGGATTTTCCTGACGTCGTCCGGCCGCATTACCACCGCAGTATTCGGTGGTAGGTCTCGCCGGGACACCCCTATGCGGCCCCTAACAAATGACGGATGTGTTCCGGCGCACGTTACGATTTCTTCGCCCGGCCCTTTTCTGCCGGCATGAATGGTGATCGGACGAGAAAGCGAGCGCTTCATGCTGCGTGATGTCTATCTGGCCGGGATCGGTTCGGCCCTGCCGCCAATGGAGTCGGTCGACGCGGCCGTTGCCGCAGGGCGGTACGAGGCGGAATTGGCGGCGAGGACGCAACAGGTCTCGGTCACGGTCGCGCCCGACGGGACGGAGTCGCCGGATCTGGCCGTCGACGCGGCACGGCTGGCACTGCGGCGGGCAGGGGGAAATCCGGCACAGGTCGCGATGCTGCTGCACGGCATGTTGGCCCCACCCGTCGCCATGTGGCACGGCGCGGGCTACATCCATCGGCAGCTCGGCCTGCCGGCCGGCGGGTGTGCGGCGACCGACCTCGACGCCGGATGCGCCACCGCCCTGATCGGTCTCGAGACGGCCTCGGCATACCTGCGCAGCCGCGACGAGGACGAACTCGCCGTGGTCACCGCCGCCGACTGCTGGCGGCTCCCCATGGTCGACCGCTGGCGCACCGCCGCCTGTCCGTTCGGGGACGGCGGGGTGGCGGTGGTGCTCTCTTCCCGGGGCGGGTTCGCCCGGATCGCCGGCGCGGCGTCGCTGAGTGAGCCCTTCCTGGAGCCGATCAACCGAGGGTACGACCCGTTCACGGCGGACGGCGCCGGGCACACCAGGCCGATCGTCCTGCGGGACCGGGGCGGCCGGGGCGACGACAAGGTGGCGCAGTGGAGCGCGGTGGTGAAGGCCGTGCAGGGCGTGGTGTCGGAGGCGGTCCGGCGGTCGGGCATTGACATGTCGCAGATCGACCACTTCGTCTGCCCGTTCATCGGCTACGAGCAGATCGCAAAGCAGTTCCTCGAGCCGCTGTCGTTCGACATGGGCGCGGTCCCGTGGGAGTTCGCCCGCCGGGTGGGGCACATCGGCGCGGCAGACCCGTTGGTGGGGCTGGACCACCTCATCCATACCGAACGCGTCTCCTGGCGGTACATCCTGGTGCTGGGTGCGGGGCTGGGCGGCATCTTCAACGCCATGGTCATCGAGAACACCGAGGCATGACGGAAGGGCCCGGATCCGGGAGTCTTGCGGATCCGGGCCCCGTGCCGCTGCGGGAGCGGTCAGCTCCCGATGCTCTGCGGGTGGGTGAAGACGCCGGTGGGGTCGTAGGTTTTCTTCACCTCGACCAGCCGATCGTAGTTCTCGGCGTAGTAGGACCACTTCCAGTCGTCCAGCGTCGGGTCCGGATAGTTGACGTAGGAGTGCCCGTTGGAATGGGGGTCGAGCAGGGCGAAGCCCTGATCGGTCCACTGTTCGGCGGCGGTGGTCTCCTCCTCGCCCGGCGTCTCGTTGTCGCCGACGAGGGTGTATTTGACCAGGAACTGCGCGTCGCGATGCGGGTACGCGGTCTCGGTCGCCGCGACCCGGTTGGCGGCCCCGCCGAGCGCGGTCAGCGCGAAGTAGCGGAACTGGCCGGCCCGGCGCTCGTCGTCGAAGACCGCCAGAGCCTGCTCGGTCAGCGACCGGCTGATCGGGTCGGTGAAGAGTCGGTGCCGCTCGCGCAGGAACCCCTGCCGGGGCAGCATCGCCTCGGGGGTGGTGCCGACGCGCCGGCGCTGGCCGGGCGTCATGCCCTCGCAACGATAGAGCTTGAGCATGGCATCGGCGTACGGTAACTCGTCGGCCTCGACGGATACCGGTGCGGCCCCGGCGGCGCGACACAGTTCGGCCAGGGCCTCGTCGAACCGTTCACGCGGTCCGGCGTACCCGCCGTGCAGCATGACGAACGGGACGGCGCCCGGTGCCGCGTCGGGCAGCACCGAGCCGATCTCCGAGGCGAGTTCGGCCGGGCCGTCCACCATCCAGTGCTGCCACTGGTGGAGGACGTCGAGCGCGTGCTCCCAGGCCCAGACCACGGTGAAGTTGACCAGGCGCGGCACCTGGACGGGGGTCACCTCCAGGTCGACGACGATGCCGAAGTTCCCACCCCCGCCGCCGCGTAGCGCCCAGAAGAGGTCGGGTTCCCGGTCTGCCGAGCAGGTCACGACCCGCCCGTCGGCCAGGACCAGCCGGGCGGAGACGAGCCGGTCGCTACCGACGCCGTGGCTGCGGGTCTGCCATCCGAGGCCGCCGCCGGAGAGGAAGCCGGCGGGGCACACGGTCGGGCACACTCCGGTGATGACCTGACGATCGTGCGGCGCCAGTTCGAGTACGACGTCGACGGCCTGCGCGCCGGGGCCCATCCGGACCGTACGGTCGGTCAGCCCGACGGCGTTCATCCGCGACAGGTCGACGACCAGCCCGGTGGTGGTGGACCAACCGGCGAAGTTGTGGCCGCCGCCACGCGCGGTGAGCGGTAGGCCCTCGTCGCGGGCCAGGGTGAGGCACGCCCGCACGTCGTCCTCGTCGGCGCAGTACGCGACCGCGGCCGGATGGACGCTGTCGAACTCGGCGAGCTGCAACTGCCGTGCGGTCCGGTAGGCGGCGTCGTCGGGTAGCACGAGTTCCCCGGCGAGGCCGGCGCGCAGGCGTTCCCAGTCGACCATCAGACGACGGTGGTCTTGCTGTCAGCCGGGTTCGGGTCCTTGGGGACGCTGGTCAGCGGGTAGTCCGACGTGGCGACCGTGATTTCGCCCGGTGCGAAGGTGTAGGTGCCCGGCTGGGTGGGGGTGATCTCCGCGTGGCCCCCGGTCAGCAGGACGTTCTTGCCCGCGAAGACGTGGTTGGTGTTGGTCAGACCGACCGCGACGACCTGCTGCGTCTCGGGGCCCTCGACGAGGATGACGACCTTGCCCTTGATGTCGCCCACCGGGCGGTCCTTGATGGTGCCGTGCAGGGTCCGCAGGGTGACCTCGATGTTGAGCGTCTCGCCCGTACGCACCTCGTCCGGTGTGGTCACGGTGATCTCGATGTCGCTGAGCACGGGCTCGGGCTGGCGGGTGGAGCTGCTGTAATAGGCGAACCGACCCATAATTGGTTTCCTCACCGTAGGCGGCCAGTTGGTGTGGGCTTTCCGTCGCGGTACGCCAGAATCGCGATTCACGTGGCGGAACCGTGCGACGGAGCATCGTGAAAAACGCTACCGACGGGCAAGGTATCGGCAACCCTTAGCCGTTCTTTAGGGGTGCTGCGGTGGAGCGGCGGCCGGCCGGAGCCGGCCGACGCGACGCCGGGGACGGCGCGGAGTCAGGGGTGGATATAGGGGTTCTGTGCCACTTGCGGCGGGGTAGCGTCCGCTCCATCGCCGTATCTCCGGCCCGGGTGCCGGTGAAAGGACGGGCCGGCTTGAGCGCGACAGGACGGGCGCGGCGCTGCGGCGCCGCAATGATGCTGGCGGCAGTGGTGGCGCTCGGCGGGTGCGGGGACGATCCCGCCACCTCGGCCGGCGGCAGACTGACGTACGCGATCAACCAGGAGCCGTTGTGCCTCGATCCGCATGTGGCCAGTCAGTCCGTGACCACCGCGGTCGCCCGGCCGGTGGTCGACTCGCTGGTCTGGCACGACCCCGACACGGGCGCGCTGCGCCCGTGGCTGGCCACCTCCTGGACGACCTCGGCGGACCAGCTCGGCTGGACGTTCGTGCTGCGTGACGGGGTGCGGTTCAGCGACGGAACCGCCTTCGACGCCGAGGCGGTGCGGGTGAACCTCGACCACGTCGTCGACCCCGCGACCAAGTCGCTGGGGGCCGCGTCGATCATCGCGCCGTACTACCGCGACACCCAGGTCGTCGACGCGCGGACGGTCACCGTGCGGTTGCGGCAGCCGTTCGCGTCGCTGCCGCTGCAACTGTCCACGGTGGCCTTCGGCATGCAGTCGCCGGCCTCGCTGGCCAAGGGCGTCGCCGCGACCTGTGTGAGCATCGTCGGCTCCGGGCCGTTCGTGATGGAGGGCGGCTGGCGCAAGGGGCAGGGCGTCGACTACAAGCGCAACGACGCCTACGCCTGGCCGCCCGAGGGCGCCGCGCATCGCGGCCCGGCCCGGCTCGACAGCCTGCACATCAAGCTGATCACCCAGGACGCGGCCCGGATCGGTGCGCTGACCAGCGGCCAGGTGGACGTCGTCGCGCGGGTGCCGGCCCTGGACAGCAAGCGGATCGAGAGCAGCGCGCGGGTGCTGCGGGCCGAGGCGCCGGGGGAGAACTACAGCCTGTACCCGAACACCGCGTCCGCGACCTTCTCCGACGTCCGGGTCCGGAAGGCGTTCCGGGCCGGAATCGACTGGGACACGCTCGTGCAGCGGCTGTTCGCGGGGGCCTACCGGACGGCGTTCGGCCCACTGTCCCCGGCCACCCGGTTCGCCGCCGCCGACGAGGACACCGCGGTGCCGTACGACCCGGCGCTGGCCGCGAGGCTGCTGGACGAGGCCGGCTGGAGCGCGCGGGACGGGGAGGGGTACCGGGTCAGGGACGGCAAGCGGCTGACCGTGCGGTACTCCTCCTCGCGGGCCGCCGAGTCCGCGGAGAACATCACTCTCAGCGAGCAGGTGCAGGCCGAGGCACGCAAGCTCGGCTTCGACGTACGGATCGTCGACGTGCCGATCAGCCAGGTCATCAACAACGCCCAGAACGGCACGTACGAGCTGATGGGTACCGGATTCGCGGGGCCGGACGCGGACGTGCTGCGCAAGTTGTTCGGCAGCGACGGCGTCGCCGTGCCCGGCAGGATGGGTTCTAACATCGCCAAGTACCGCAACCCGACGGTCGACGCGATGTTCGTGGCGGCCCAGCGCACCACCGACGAGGCCCGGCGCGCCGCGACCTACGCCGAGGTGCAGCGGCAACTCGTCGAGGACGCCGTGGTCTTCCCGGTGTACGCCGCCAACACGGTGATCGCCACGTCCCGCTCGGTGCAGGGCGTCACCTTCGACGGCGAGGCGTCGCCGAACTTCTACGCCGCGACCCGGACCCGATGAGGCGCGCGTCAGCCCGGCTCGGGCACGCGCTGCTGGTCCTCTGGGGCGCGCTCACCCTGACGTTCCTGGCGCTGCACCTGGGCCGGGGCAGCGTGGTGGACGCGATCGTGGGCAACAACACCCAGGTCACCGACGAGGTACGGGACCGGATCGCCCGTGAACACGGGCTGGGCGAGCCGCTGTGGTGGCAGTACCTGAGTTACCTCGGACGGTTGCTGCGCGCAGACCTGGGCACCTCGTACCAGTTGAACATGCCGGTCCGGGACGCGATCGCCGCGCAGTTGCCGCCGACGCTGCAGTTGATGGGCGCGGCGACCGGCATCGCCGTACTGACCACCCTGGCCGTGGCGGTGGCGACGACGCGGCGTCCGTCGTGGATCCGTGGGCCGGTCACGCTGCTGGAGGTGGCCGGGGTCGCGTTGCCGCAGTTCTGGTTGGCGATCCTGCTGCTGACCGTCTTCTCGTTCGGGCTGCACTGGTTCCCCGCGTTCGGCGACGGACCGGCGTCGCTGGTGCTTCCGGCGGTGGCCCTGGCCGTACCCATGGCGGGGGTTCTGTCGCAGATCCTGCGGGACGGCCTGGAGCGGGCGTTGGAGCAGCCGTTCGCGACCACCGCCCGGGCCCGGGGCCAGGGGGAGCGCGGTGTGCTGCTGCGGCACGCGTTGCGTCATGCCCTGCCACCGGTCGTGACGCTCTTCGGCCTGCTGCTGGGCGGGATGATCGGTGGCACGGTGGTGGTGGAGCGGGTGTTCTCGCGGCCCGGGGTCGGCGTGTTGCTGCTCAACGCCGTCACGGGCAAGGACATCCCGGTCGTGCTCGGCGTGGTCGCGCTGACCGCCGCCGGCTATGTGACGCTGAACGCGCTCGTCGACCTGCTCTACCCGGTCCTCGATCCGAGGCTGAGGGCCGCCGGCCCGGCGCCGGCCGTCCCCGGCCTCCGTGTGGAGGGTTGACCGGTGGCCGTCGCCGATCTGCCGTCGGCCGAGCTCGCCGTCCTGAGCCGGCGCCGTCCGCGTAGCGCCGGACCGGTGCTCGCCGGGGCGTTCCTGGCGCTGCTCGCCGTCGCGATGATCGCCCCGGAACTGCTCGCGCCCGGCTCGCCCGACGCGACGTCGACGGCGGACATCCTGCGCCCGCCGAGCGCGGACCACCTGTTCGGCACCGACCAGAACGGCCGCGACATCTACCGCCGAATCGTGTACGGCGCCCGCGACTCGGTCTTCGTCGGGCTGGCGGCCACGGCGCTCGCCCTGGTGGCGGGAGTGCTCGTCGGCGCGTTCGCCGCGCTCGCCGGACGAGCCGCCGACAGCGCGGCGATGCGCCTGGTCGAGGTGCTGCTCGCGGTGCCCGGCATGGTCACCGCCCTGCTGGTGGCCGCGGCGCTCGGGCCCGGCTCCGGCACCGTGGTCCTGGCGATCGCGGTCATCGGTGTGCCGCCGTACGCCCGGATCGTCCGGGGGCAGATCCTGCGGCTGCGCGGCTCCGGCTTCGTCGAGGCGGCCGTGGCGCAGGGACTGGGGCCGGTCCGGGTCGCGTGGCGGCACATGATCCCCAACGCGCTGCCGCCGGTTCTGCTGCTCGGCACGATCGGTACGGGCGCCGCGATCGGTGCCAGCGCCGCCCTGAGCTTCCTCGGGCTCGGCCCTCGGCCCCCGGACCCGCAGTGGGGTGCGATGCTCCAGCAGGGTCAGGACTATTTCGCGGTCGCGTGGTGGACCGCGACCGTACCCGGGGTGGTGCTCACCCTGACGGTGTTGTCGGTGACCACCGTCGGGCAGTATCTACAACGTCGTTTCGAGGGCCGGGTGCCCGGGTGAGCGCCGTACTGACCGTGCGGGACCTGACGGTCTCGTTCGACTCCGGCAGGCGTCGGGTCGACGCGGTACGCGGGGTGTCGTTCGCCCTGGAAGCGGGCAGGTGCCTGGCGATCGTGGGCGAGTCCGGCTCCGGCAAGAGCGTCACGGCCCGGGCCCTGCTCGGCCTGGCCGGCGACGGCTCCACCGTCCGCGCCTCCACTATGGAACTGGACGGGACCGACCTCACCCGGCTGCGGCCCCGACAGTGGCAACGGCTCAGAGGACGCGTGATCGGGCTGATTCCTCAGGCGGCGCTGGTCGCGCTCGACCCGCTGCGCACCGTCGGCCGCGAGGTGGCCGAGCCGCTGCGGCTGCACCGCACGGTGCCGGCCAGCGGGGTCGGCGACCGGGTGATCGGACTGCTCGGCGCCGCCGGTGTGCCCGCGCCGGACGTCCGCGTCCGACAGCGTCCCGGGGAACTCTCCGGCGGCCTGCGTCAGCGGGTGCTGATCGCCTCGGCGATCGCCTGCGACCCGCGTGTCGTCATCGCGGACGAGCCGACGACGGCGCTGGACGTCACCGTGCAGGCGCAGATCCTGGAACTGCTGGCCGGGCTGAGGCGGACGGGCACCGCGATGCTGTTGATCAGTCACGACCTCGCCGTCGTGGCGCGGCTGGCCGACGAGGTCGTCGTGATGCGCGGCGGCCGGGTCGTGGAGCGGGGTCCGACGCGGCGGGTGCTCGGTACGCCGGAGCACGAGTACACCCGGATGCTGCTCGACGCGGTGCCCGGGGCCGGCCGTCCGCCGCCGCTGCCCGATGCGGCGGCGCGGCCGGTCGTGCTCCGCGCCGAAGGTCTGGTGAAGACGTATCGGCTGCCCGGTCGCGACGGGTCGTTGCGGGCGGTGGACGACGTCTCGCTGACCTTGCGGGCCGGGGAGACGCTCGGCGTGGTGGGGGAGTCCGGTTCGGGCAAGTCGACGCTGGCGCGGCTGGTGACCGCGATGACCGCGCCCGACGCCGGCCGGGTCGAGCTGCTCGGCGGCCGGTGGCACGACCTGGGCGAGCGGGAGCGGCGCGGGCGGCGGCGGGAGATCCAGACCGTGTACCAGGACCCGCTCAGTTCCTTCGATCCCCGGCACACCGTCGGCCGGATCCTGCGGCACGCGCTCGAGGCCGCCGGGGACCGCAGTCGTACGGTCGGGGACCTGCTGGAGCTGGTGGGTCTCGATCCGGAGTTGTCCCGGCGGCATCCCTCCCGACTCTCCGGCGGCCAGCAGCAGCGGGTGGCGATCGCCCGGGCCGTGGCGGTGCGGCCCCGTGTGGTCGTCTGCGACGAGCCGGTGTCCGCCCTGGACGTCAGCGTCGCGGCCCAGGTGCTCCGGCTGCTGACCGACCTACAGCGTGAGCACGGGTTGGCGTACCTGTTCATCTCCCACCACCTGGGGGTGATCCGCGAGATGAGTCACCGGGTGCTGGTGATGAAGGACGGCCGGGTCGTGGAGTCGGGTGCGACCGACGAGGTGCTCGACGCGCCGCGCCATCCCTACACGGCGTCGTTGCTGGCGTCGCTTCCGGCACTGCCGCCCCGGGAGCCTTCTACCGGGGGTGTCCGCTCGGCACAACCCCTATCTACGTCGTAGACCGAGTCGGGTACGTCAAGGGCGGGGCAGGGGTGGTGGGCGGCGCCGCGCTCCGATCACATCTGGGGAATGGGTGTGCTGAGGATATTGGCGGTGTCGGGATCGTTGCGCCGGGAGTCGTACAACTCCGCCCTGCTGACGGCGTTGCCGGCGCTCGCCCCGGCGGGCATGGAGTTCGACCGTTTCACCGGCCTGGGCGAGGTGCCACCCTACGACCAGGACCTGGAGGCCGATCCGCCGCTCGCGGTGCTCCGGTGGCGCGCCGCCGTCGAGGCGCACGACGGGATCGTCCTGGCGACCCCCGAGTATCTCCGCTCCATGCCGGGCGTGGTGAAGAACGCGATCGACTGGGCGTCGCGTCCGGTGCACGCGCCGCCGCTGAGCGGCAAGGCGGTGCTGGTGCTCGTGGCCACGCCGGGGCGGGCGCTCGGTTACCGCAGCCTCGGCGACGCGCAGAGCCTGCTCACCGGGCTGCGCAACATCGTGGTGCCGGCCCCCGAGGTGGTGATCAACTCGGCGGAGACGGCGCTCGTCCCCGACGGCGACGCCTGGCGCCTGACAGACCCGCTCTCCGCCGCGTTCATCAGGCTGCAACTCGGGCTGCTGGCCGACATCCTGGAGTCGGGCATGGCGCGGCTACTGGAGGAGCGGTTCCGGGCGCGCAGCGCCGAGATCACCGCCGTGCTCGCCAAGGCGGCCGGTAACGGCCGGTGACCGGGGCTCGCGCTTTAGGGGTTATCGGCCCCACCGCGTTCACCTACGTTCGATGCCGGGCCGATCCGGTCCCGTACACCGAAGCCATGGAGGAACCATATGATCCGCTCCCGCGCGCTCACCGGGTTCGCTGCCATCGCCGTAGCCGTACTCGGAGTCGTCTCCACCACGCAGCCTGCGGCGGCCGGCGAGTCGGGCACCCAGCCCGTCATCACCGGGACCAGCACGGTTGCCTACAACTGTGTCGAGGAGCCCTACCCGGGCGGCGACACCACCTTCGACGTCACCTTCAGCGCGCCGTTGGCGGTCCGGGTGGGCTCGAAGGTCACCCTGCGCGCGACCGTCAAGGCCACCGTCACCATTCCGATCGACGTTCCGGCGAACGGTGTCGACGGCTCGGTCGAGGCGCTGCTCAGCGGCTCGCAGAGCGGCGTCGTCACCGCCACCGGGCTGACCAACACCGCGATCGTGCCTGCGGGTGAGCTGATGACGCTCACCGGCGGCACGGCCACGGTGACTCCCACGGCGCGCGGCGTCCTGCGCTTCACGCCGGGTGTCCTGGAGTCCACCAACTGGCTGGGCCAGCACCTGGTCTGCACGCCGACCGCGACGCCGGCGACAGCCATCTTCATCCTCGTCGGGTGACGACCGGCCGCCCCTGACACTGCCGTTGCGGTACCAGGGGCGGCTCAGGGGTCTCGCCTTCCGGGTGTCTTGTTAGCTTCGGCGCGATCGGCCGTCGGCGACGGCGGGCGCCGCGCCGCGGATCAGGTCCGCCGGCTGCTGGCGGCCTGGAGAGGAGAAGGGTCCGACTTGCGGCAGGACATCGTTCCCGACCCGCGCCGCGTGGGTGAGCTCTACGACCAGATCGACAACAAGGGCGTACTCCACTTCGGCTACTGGGACAGCCTCGACGACGACACACCCCTGGAGCAGGCCGCCGACCGTCTCACCGACGTCGTCGCCGAGAAGCTGGAGCTGGTGCCGGGGGCCTCGCTGCTGGACGTCGGCTGCGGGCTCGGTGTCCCCGCGCTGCGTATCGCCGCCCGCGCCGAAGTCGGCATCGTGGGTATCACGGTCAGTGCTGAGCAGGTACGCCGGGCAGGCGAACTCGCCACGGCGGCCGGGCTCGGCGACCGGGTCCGGTTCGAGTTGACCGACGCGATGGCCATGCCGTTCGCCAACGGTTCGTTCGACGCCGCGTTCGCTCTGGAGTCGCTCATCCACATGGACCGCCGGGCGGCGCTGCGCGAGATCGCCCGCGTGGTCCGCCCCGGTGGCCGGATCGTGCTCACCGACCTGTACGACCGCACCGGCGGCACGGCCGGCGAGGACTCGATGATCCACGTTCTTGCCCGGCTCTGGCTGATGAGTCCGCTGATCGGCCGGAACGACTACCTGAGCCTCGCCGCCGGTGCCGGCCTGGAGGTGGTGGAGGTGCTGGACGTCAGCGAGAACGTGCTGTGGAAGACGCTCCAGCAGCTCGGCGAGCGGATGACGGCCGGTGACCGGAGCCTGGTGCCGGACGTCGTCGTGGACGGTCTGGACGACCAGCGGCGTACGGAGATGACGACCGCTCCGGCCGTCCTGGGCGGCGAGCGGGACATCGGCTGCCTGCTGGTGACGCTGCGCCGGCCGTAGCGGCACAGGCAGCGCCCTGCCGCCGGTCGGCGGGTACGGCGGATCGCTGGTCCACAAGGTGGGAGGAAATGACTGTCGCGTCGAATGGACCAGGGCAGTTGTCGGGCGCGGTGGGGTGATGTAAACAATTCGTTTCTTGGCTGGCGAGGGACCTGTCGGGCCTCCACAAGGGATGCTTGTGTGCCCGGTGGATCTAAGCGAAGTGCTTCTATGTCGGATAGCGGTTGTGTACCGACGGGTAATTTCGGTTGACGGCACTGTGATCGACTGTCGGTTGTGGATCCCGGGGGCGTCGGGCGTACCGGCGGCTCCATGTCGGGGCTGTGACCTGCGGCTCACTTGCGGGTATCGATGCCGTAACCATCCGGTGGTAGGTTCGCAGCAGTCTGTATCGCTTCGGGTAGGGCGTTCCCGGACGAACGGCCTGGAGTTGAGGTCGTGCGCGAGGGTTCGCGGCGGTGCACTCGGCTGTGGGAGAAGGCATGTCGCCAATGGTCGATCGGAATCAGTATTCGGATCTTCTCGATGCTATGTTCTCCGATTGCGTCGGGGGAAAGGGTGGCGTTCTGGTAGTCGCGGGGGCGGTTGCGACAGGGAAATCAATATTGCTGCAGGAATTTGCCAACCGAGCACTTGAATCAGAAGCACTCGTACTCAGCGCGAACGCGTCCCGTGCGGAGCGGGCATTGCCGTTCGAGACCCTTGCCCAGGTCTTTCAACAGTTGGCCCGCTCGCCGCACCACCGCGACGAGGTCAATCGGCTGGTCAGCTCCGAGGTCGCCGCCATGGTGATCGCCGGCGCTCCCGCCCACGACATCGAGCGCGAATACGCCCGGGTCTTCCACGACCTGTGGCGGATGCTCTCCCGGGAGACGGCCCAGCGACCGGTCGTGATCGTCGTCGACGACGTGCACCACGCCGACGAGAGCTCCCTGCGCGGGCTGCTCTACCTGGCCCGGCGGGTCAAGTTCGCCAACTGTCTAATCGTGATCTCCGAGCAGGTCGGGCTGCCGCACAGCCAGCACCCCCTGCTGCACGCCGAGCTGTTCAACCAGTTGCACTGCCGTCGCATCCGCCTCGGCCCGCTCACGCCGGCCGGTGTCCGCGATCTGCTGGTCTCCCGTGGCCTCGCGCCGGAGGACGTGGCGTCGGACCTGGCCACCCAGTGCCACGCCCTGACCGGCGGCAACCCGTTGCTGGTCACCGGCCTGCTCGACGACCTCGCCGCAGCCGGTGCCTCCGGCGCGCTGCCCGCCGTCCAGCAGTTCGTCAACGGCGCGTTCGGCGAGGCGGTCATCTCCTGCATGCACCGCAGCGTTCCGGAGGTGCAACGGATCGTCACCGGGGCCGCCATCCTGAAGATGCCGACGCCGGAGAGGCTGGCGGCCCTGCTCGGCCTCGACGAGGGCACGGTCCAGCGGTGCGAGCCGACGCTGGCAGGAGCCGGCCTGACGTCGGACTGGTGCCAACGTCACCCGGCGATCCGGGAGGCGGTACTCGCCCAGCTCAGCCCACGGGAGAGCGGGCGACTGCACATCCGCGCCGCCGAACTGCTGCGCGACGAGGGGATGCCGAGCGAACTGTCCGCGGACCACCTGCTCGACGCCGGCGTACCCCTGCCCGGCTGGGCGGTGCCGGTGCTGCGTTCCGCCGCCGAGGACGCCCTCGCCGACGGCCGCCCCAAGGACGCTGTCCGCTGCCTCGAACTGGCCCGCGAGACCACCACCGACGCCGCGGAGCACGCCGCGATCCTCGCCCGGGTCACGCTCATCGAGTGGCGCGAGAACCGGCTCCTCGTGGAGCGGCGCTTCCCGCTGCTCCTCGAAGCGGTCGACGCCGGGCAGCTCGGCTGGGCCGACACCGCAGCCCTGGTGTACCTGCTGCTCGCCCACGGCCGCGTCGGCGAAGGCGAGAGGGTGCTCGAACGGCTCGCCGGCCGAGCCGCCCCGGCCGCCGTCGCCGAAACCTGCGGTGGGCTGCTGCGCGCCTGGCTCGTCGTCACGTACCCACGGTTGGCCGCGCACCTGCCCGCCGCCCTCGTCGACGGTGCGGCCACCGGCGCGATGCCGCAGCAGGGACCGGCCCGGGCGGCGATCGAGATCTGCGCCGCCGTACAGCAGGGCGAACTCGACGAGCGGTGCCTGCACCATGCCGAGCACCTGTTGGAGAGCTGCGACCTGGAGGACGCCACCCTGGCGCCGACGGTCATCGCGCTCGCTGCGTTGATCTACGCCGACAGGCTCGACGTCGCCGCCCGGTGCTGCGACGACCTGATGCACCGCGCGGCCGTCCGGGGTGCCGTCACCTGGCAGGCGGCCTTCGCCGCCTACCGCGCCGAGATCGCGCTCCGACAGGGTGACCTGGCGCTCGCGATGCAGCATGCGCAGCAGGCGCTGTCCAGCTCCGACGCCGACGGATGGGGCGTGATCGACGGCTGGGCGAAATCCGTGCTCCTGCTCGCGGCGACCGAATCCGGCAGGCTCGACCGCGCCGGCAGCGTCGTCCTGCAACGACTGCCGGAAGCCATGCTCGAGAGCCGGGCCGGCGTGCACTACCTGTACGCCCGGGGCCGGTACTTCCTCGCCCGTGGCCGGGTCCACATGGCACTCGACGACTTCCGGGTCTGCGGCGAACTGCTCACCGAGTGGAAGCTCGACCTGCCGGGATTCGTTCCGTGGCGGCTCGGAGTCGCCGAGGTGCACCTGCGGGCGGGCGAGACGGAGCAGGCCCGGCAGCTCGCCCAAGCGCAACTCGACCTCGCCCGCGATGTCAACCCACGGGTCGCGGGCATGGCGTTGCGGCTGCTCGCCGCGACCGTCTCCCGGCACACCGACCGGATCAGACTGCTCGAGGAGGCCGACGTGGCGCTCTCGGCGACCCGCGACCTGCTCCACCACGCCAAGGTCGTGATGGACCTGAGCCGGGCCTACACGCGCGCCGACGCGCTCGACGCGGCCCGCCTCGCGGAGACCCGGGCCCGCGACATGGCGCGGCAGTGCGAACTCGGCGACCGGGGAACGGCGGCCCTCGCCGAGCCGCCGTGGCCGGCACCCGGTACGGCGCGGGAACGGGTCGCGCCGGGCGAGACCACCATCCTGGAAGATCTCAGCGAGTCCGAACGGCGGGTGGCCGCCCTGGCGGCACAGGGACACACCAACCGGCAGATCGCGCGTCGCCTGTTCATCACCGTCAGCACCGTTGAGCAGCACCTGACCAGCACGTACCGCAAGCTGAAGGTGAGCCGGCGGGCAGACCTGCCGGGCAGCCTGACCCTGGTCAGCGTCGAGGGCTGAGCCGAACCGGCGGGCGCGACGAGTGTCGCGCCCGCCGGGATCTCTCCGCTACCGGGCCTGCCAGCGCGGCGACCGCTTCTCGGCGAACGCCCGAGGACCCTCCCTGGCGTCCTCGCTGTGCAACCGGATCTCCTCACACGGGTACCGCGTGGCGAACGCCTGCTCCACGGACAGGTCGAGTGAGGTGAGCACCGCCTGCTTGACGGCGCGGACGGCCAGCGGTGCGCAGGTCAGCAGGTCGCCGACCCAGGAGCCGACACAGTCGTCCAACTCCGCCGCAGGCACGACCTCGTTGACCAGTCCCAGCTCGTAGGCGCGGCGCGCGCCGAGCTGCCGGCCGGTCATCAGGTGACCCAGCGCGGTGCGTACCGGAAGCTGGCGACTGAGCCGGAACACGCCGCCCGCACCCGCGATCAGGCCGAGCCGCGCCTCGGGAAGCCCGAAACGGGCGTCGTCCGCAGCGATGATCAGATCGCACGCCAGGGCGAGTTCGAACCCGCCGCCCAGGGCGTAGCCGCGTACCCGGGCGACCAGCGGCTTGGTCAGGCCGAACCGTTCGGTCAGCCGGGGCCAGCCCGGTTTGCCTCGGCTGCCGAAGGTCGACGGCTTCGCCACGCCGGCGTCCTCGCGGGCCGCCAACTCCTTGAGGTCCTGCCCCACCGAGAACGCGCGGTCGCCCGAGCCGGTGAGTACGCCGACCCAGATCTCGTCGTCACGCTCGAAGTCGTCCCAGATCTCCGCGAGCTCCTCGTGCATCCGCAGGTTCATCGCGTTGAGCACCTCGGGGCGGTTCAGGGTGATCGTGGCCAGGTGCCCGGCCTTGCGGTACTCCACAGTGGTCGGCACCGGCGTCACCGCCTCAACCGGCGGCGGGCAGGGTCAGCCACTGCCATTGGGTGAACTCCTCGGTGTTACGCCCGATGCCGTGCCGGTGCCCGTTGCCGGACGCACCACGCCCCCCGAACGGGACGTACGCGTTGTCGTCGACGGTCGGGTCGTTGACGTGGACGATGCCGGTGGCCAGGCGGTCGGCCAGGGCGGCACCACGGGTTGCCGAGCCGGTGTACACCGACGCCACCAGGCCGTACTCGGTGAGGTTGGCGATCCGGACCGCCTCGTCCTCGTCGGCCACCACGATCACCGGCGCCACCGGACCGAAGATCTCCTCGCGGAAGGCGGGCAGCTCCGGCGTCACCCCGGTGAGTACGGTCGGCCGGTACATCAGCCCGTCGTGGCTGCCGCCCTCGCGCAGCATCGCACCGGCGGCGATCGACTCGCGTACGATCCGGTCGACCCGGTCCCGCTGCGCCAGGTCGATCAGCGGCCCCAGCCCGACCTGCTCGGTCCACGGGTCGCCGACGACGGCCTGCGCGGCGTGCCGACACAGCGCGTCCACGTAGCGGTCGGCGACCGCCTCGACGACGATGTGCCGGCCCGCCGACATGCAGACCTGCCCCTGGTGGAAGAAGGAACTCCAGGCGCCGGCCGACGCGGCCGCCACCACGTCGGCGTCGTCGAGGACCAACAGGGCGTTGTTGCCGCCCAGTTCGAGCGACACCCGCTTGAGGGCGCCGCCCGCCGTGGCTCCGATCTGCCGTCCGACGGCCGAGGAGCCGGTGAACGCGATCATGTCCGTGCCCGAATGGCGCACCAGGGCCTCACCCGCCTCCGGACCGCCGGCGAGCACGTGCAGTACGCCCTCGGGCAGGCCCGCCCGGTCGAACACGGCGGCCACCGCGTGCCCACCGGAGACCGCGGTGCGCGGGTCCGGCTTGAGGACGACGGCGTTGCCGAGCGCCAGCGCCGGGGCCACCGCCCGCAGCGCCAGCAGCAGCGGCACGTTCCAGGGACTGATGACGCCGACCGTGCCGACCGGGACCCGCCGCGCCACACTCCGCCGGCCGGCCGGGTCGGGCAGCAGTTCGCCGTGCGGGTACATCGGCAGGGTCGCGGCGGCCCACAACTCGTCGGCGGCGGACGCCACCTCGTACTCCGCCTTGCCCCGGACGGAGCCGCTCTCGCGGATCAGCCACTCCACCACCTCGCTGGTGTGCTCGACGAGCACCAGGGCGGCGCGGCGCAGCACGGCGGCCCGGTCGGGTGCCGGGAGGGCCTGCCACCCGGGCTGGGCGCGGGCTGCGGCGCGTACCGCGTCGTCGATGTCACCGGCGTCGCCGACTCCGACCTCGGCCAGGACCACGCCGGTCGCCGGCTCGACCACCTTCGTGCTGCCGCCGGCCGGCTCCCGCCAGCCGCCGCTGTACACCTTGCCGCCGGTGCGAGCGAGATCGATCAGGGTCACAACGTCTCCTGCGGTGGGAAGGTGTGGGGCCGGGTACGGGTGTCGGGCCTATCCGTGCCCGAGGATGGGTACGTCGATCAGCATCGGACGGCTGCGGTCCGGTGCACCGGTGATCAGGTCGACGAGCTCGTCGGTGTGCCCGACCCGGCGCGCGTCGATGCCGAAGAACGCCGCCGCTGCGGTGAAGTCGAGCGGCCCCAGGTCGAGGCCGGGGTAGTGGCCGGCATGCGTGGCGCGGCTGTCCCACCCGTCGAGGGTGTCCTTGAGCGTGCGGTACTCCCCGTTGTTCATCACCACGAACGTCACCGGTACGCCGTAGCGGGCGGCGCTCCACAGCCCCTGCAACCCGAACATGGCACACCCGTCCCCGAGTACGGCGACCACCGGGCGGCCCGGGTCGCCCAGCGCGGTGCCGACGGCGGCGCCGATGCCGAAGCCGAGCCCTCCGCCGACCGTGTGCACCAGTGAGCGGGGCCGCTCCAGCCGCAGGAAGCGGCGCAACAGCACCCCGGTCGTGATGGCCTCCTCGACCACCACCGCGTCGCCGGGCAGCGCGGACGCCACGGCGTGCGCGGCCGCCTCCGGGTCCAGCGGTGCCGGCCCGTACGCCTTCAGCGCGACGGTCTCCGCCGCGGCCCGCTGGCTGAGGTGCCGTTCCCGCAGCTCGGCGCAGCGCTGCCCAGTGTCGGGCTGGAGTTCCTGTAGCAGTTCGGCGATGCCGCGCAGGGTGGGCTCGATGGTGCCGACCAGGCCGAGTTCGACGGCGAAGTTGCGGCCGATCTCGGTGGGATCGGAGTCGATCTGCACCACCCGGGTGCCGGGTGCGATGGCGGGACCGGGGGAGTAGTGGTGCGGCATGAAGGCGTGGCACCCGACGATGAGGACCAGGTCGTGCGGGGCCAGCGTGTTGCGGATCTCGGCGTTGATCGGGGGTAGGGCGCCCGCGTACAGATCGTGCCGCATCGGGAAGTCGATGCCGTCGTGCATCGGCTGGTGGTAGACGACCGCGCCGATCGCCTCGGCTATCGCGACCAGCGCCTCGACGCCGCCTTCGCGCCCGACGCCGTCGCCCGCGACGATCGCCGGGTGCCGGGCCCGGGCCAGGATGCTGGTGGCGCTGGCCACCCCGGTGGCGGTGGGCTGTGCCGCGATCGGCGCGTCGAAGAGGCTGACGTCGGGTTGCTCGGCCAGCAGGTCCATCGGCACGG
This sequence comes from Plantactinospora endophytica, assembly GCF_016862915.1. Lineage (GTDB taxonomy): Bacteria > Actinomycetota > Actinomycetes > Mycobacteriales > Micromonosporaceae > Plantactinospora > Plantactinospora endophytica. The sequence goes on from NZ_BONW01000016.1 coordinate 571,108, forward strand.
AGAGGAAGACCGGGCCGGCCGGCGGCAGGACGGCGAGCCGGAACGCGCGGCGCAGCATGACCGGCAGGTCCCGGGCGTGCTGGACGTCGAACGTCTCCTTGACCGCCGACCGGGCCAGTCCGACCAGGTTGCCGGAGAGCATCGGGTCCTGTGCCAGGTGCCGCCGGTCCTGCTGGCCGGCGGTGACGACCATCGGCGTACGGGACCGGCTCGCGTTGAGCAGACCCGAGAGGCCGTTGGCGAGTCCTGCCGCGATGTGCAGGCTCACGAACGCCGGGCGTCCGGTGGCCCGCGCGTAGCCGTCGGCCATCGCCACCACCGACCCCTCGTGGACGCCGAGCACGTACTCGATGTCCGGCTCCCCGACGAGCGCGTCCAGGAACGGCAACTCGGTGGTGCCCGGGTTGCCGAAGACGCGGGTGACACCCTCCTCGCGCAGGATCGTCAGCATCGCCTCGATGGGCCTCATCGGCGCTCTCCCGTGCTCCACCGGGCGCCGACCTTCGCCAGCACGTCCGGGCTGTACAACCGGTCGCCCTGCACGAGGGCGAACTCCGCCACAAACGTGCGGAACACGTCGACCGGCTCGTCGGCGAGGTTGAGCATGTGTCGGTTCGCGACGACGGCCGGGGCGGTCAGCCGCGCCGCCGCCCGGTCCGCGGCTGCTCCCACCTCGTCCGGGTCGACGATCTCCGCGCAGAGCAGGCGCGCTTCCGGTTCGACGGCGTGCAACCTGCGTCCGGTCAGGATGATGTCGCGGGCCAGCCGGGCGCCCACCCACCGCCCGAGCCGGAGGTTGGCCAGACCGGGCACGATGCCCTCCTGGGCGGCGGGCAGGGTGAAGTAGGCGTCGGCGCCGGCCACGACCTGGTCGCAGGCGAGCAGTACCTGCATTCCGCCGCCGATGGCGAACGTGTCGACGGCGGCGGCCCAGGGTTTCTCCGCCCAGCCGCCGTCCGCACCCGTCCACAGCCCCCGGACGATCTTGCTGAGATAGCCGAGTTCCCGGTCGAGCAGGAAGTCGATGTACGAGATCTTGCCCTCGTGCAGGTGCTTGAGATTGATGCCGGCGCTGAAGACGCGGCGTCCGGCGTACCGAGGATGGGTCATGGTCGTGCCGCGCAGCAGGCCGGCCCGGATCCCGTCGTCGAGCAGTACCAGGTCGACCGCGGTCTCCAGGTCGGCGGTGAGCTGGTCGTCCTCGGCGTTGAGGCAGTGCGCGTTGCACAGGGTGACTCGGCCGATGTCGCCGTCGCGTTCGAGTCGGACCGTGGCGAACTCGGCCACGCCACTGCGTCGGAAGTCGTCGAGCAGGGCCAGGGCGCGGGGCGTGGGCTGTCGCATGGCGTCGACGACGTGCCGTCCGACCGCCGGAACTCCCAGCAGTCCGTGCAGGAAGATGGCCTGGTCGATCTCCCGGGCCTCCTTGTGCGCCTGCCGGTGCGTACGCTCCTGCGCGAGCTGTTCCTTCGTGGGTACCAGGCCGGGAAAGCGGTCGGTCGCGGCTTCCGCGAGTTCGGCGATCCGCAGCCACCCGGTGCCGCCCTCGGTCAGTTCCGCGTGCACGGCCGGAGCGTGCGCCGCCATGAAGCGTGACCGTAACGACCGGCTGGACCGGTGCAGTCCGTCCGCGGCCTGCTGCTGCGCCGGTGTCCGGTCCGGGTTGGCGGGCAGTTCCGCCAGCCGGGCGTCGTCGGCGGCGGTATGCCGGCGTAGGGCGGCGGCGTCCGTGCGCAGGTCGCCGGTGATCCGCGGCGCACGCACCGGTGCGGCGGTAGCGGTCATGCGGGCTGGGTTCCCTTCATCCGCCGCAGCATCCGGTCGCAGGCCGCGAGATGGGTGCCGAGGGCGTCCTCGAAACTCACCGCGCTCGCCTCCATCAGCAGTCGTCGGCGGATCGCGAGCTCGCTGCCGGCCAGCTCGCGGGTTGCCGCCGTGCGTCGCGCCACGGCGTCGTCGAGATCCGAGGTGATCTCGTCGACCAGGCCCAGCCCGGCCGCCTCGGTGGCCGAGAGTTGCGTCCCGAAGAGCACCAGGCTGCGGGCGCGCGCCACCCCGACCTGGTTGGCGACGCGGTGCACGGCCATGCCGGGCCACGGCTCGCCGGTTCCTTGGACGAACCGCAGGCGCAGGTCCGGAGCCGCGATCCGGTAGTCGGCCGCGAGCAGCGCCTCCAGGGCCGGTCCCGCGCAGAGGCCCTCGGCGACGGCGATGGCGACGGCGTCCAGCCGTTCGAGCCGGCGCAGTGCCCGCTCCCACTTGTTGACCGTGTGGATGCTCAGCTCGGCGTCGGCGCCGCCCGGTTGCTCCCCGGTGAGCCGCAGGACCACCGTCGCGTCCGGTAGATCCTCGGCCCGGGCGCAGGCCCGTTCGACCTCCGCGATCAGCTCGGGGCCGATCCGCTGCCCGCTGCCGATCGACAGGTGTACGACCTGCCGCGTGCCGATCTCCGATATGTCCGTCAAAGTGCACCGCCTTCTCGGGTGTCGTCAGTGTCAGAAGGTGACCAGTGCGGTCCGGAGCCGTCTCGCCTCGACCGCCCTGCTTCGACCGGGAGACCCCCGATCCGTCCGAGCGGCGATCCCGCCCGTCACCCTCGCCGAAGCGCTGGAGCCGGCTCAGAACCGCAGCAGGGCCGACTCGATCGTCGACCCCGGGCCCATGGTCATCAGGACGCCGTACTCGCCGTGCTGGGTGACACCCTCTTCGAGCAGTCGACCGTAGGAGAACAGGAACGAGCCGCTGGAAAGGTTGCCGTAGTCGCGCAGCACCCCGGTCGTGTGCCGCAGCGCGTGACGGGTGAGACCGAGGTTGACCATCACCGAGTCGATGACCTTCTTGCCGCCCGAGTGCACGACCCAGTGGGCGATGTCGCTGCGGCGCAGGCCGGTACCGTCGAGCAGCCGGCCGATGACCTCCTCGGCGTGCGCGCCCACCACGTAGGGCACCTCGGGGTCGAGGAAGAAACTGAACTTGCCCTGCTGGTCGTCCCAGTCGTAGCGCATCGCGTCGACGGCCTCGGGGATGATGCAGCTCGCGAACTTGAGGACGGTGGGACCCGGTTCGAGTCCGGCCTCGTCGGTGATGAGGGCCGCGGCCGCCGCGCCGTCGCCGAAGAGACTGTTCACCACCGCGCTGCGCATGGTGCCGTCCATCACGTACGCGGCGGAGCACGCCTCGACGCAGACGATCAGCGCGAGCTGGCCCGGATGTGCGCTGGCCCAGCCCGCGACGGCGTTGAGGCCGTTGAGCCCGGCGTTGCAGCCCATGCCGACCACGTCGAGGCGGCTCGTCGTGACGCTGAGCCCCAACTCCTTGATGAGCAGGGCGCTGAAGCCGGGCGTCAGGAACCCGGTCGTGGTGATGCAGCACAGGTAGCCGACGTCGTCGAGTTCGTAGTCGGAGTCCTTGAGGCAGGAGAGGATCGCCCGCTTGCCCATGTCGATGCCGGTGAGCTTGTGCTTGCGGAGCAACTCGCCCTGGGTCTCGGTGGCCCGGGTGCCCTCCGGCAGCTCCGGGGGCAGGCTCAGGAAGCGCCGCTCGATCGCGCTGTTGTGGAAGACGGACCGGATTCGGCGGTCCGTGATCCCGTACATGTCCAGGATCTCCTGCTGCGAATACGAATCGGGCGGCACCGCAGCGCCCACGCTGACGATCTTCGGCGGGAGGTGTGCCCGGTCAGGGGTGAGGACCGGGGCGGGCGCAGGTAGCGTCATGAATCTTCTCCGCTTGAGAGAAATCCCGGTCGGGTCGTCCCGGGATATGAATGTCGCGCTGGCCGGCTGATCGGCGACGTCGCTGTCGGGGCGGCGCGTGCCGATTAGCGGATGGTGCCATGACAACACGTCGTCACCTGTGTTGGATAGCAGAACGGACCTAGTCAGGGGTAGTAGCCGAGACCCGGGCACGTTGTGCATTCGGCTCTACTTCGTTGGAAAATCGATCCAGGGGTACGTCAGGGGTGTCGGCTGTGGTGATCATCGGGTAGCGTGCCGGCCCTCCGTACGGGAAATGTTTCGCGGCGGTTTCTGCCCGCCCGGATAGGGGGTGGATCACCTCGGTAGGGGTGTCCGGTCTGGTGAGTGCCCGAATAGGTTCGGCACAGATTCGTGCGCGCATTCGGTGGCCACTGTGGTCGCTTCCTTCACCTGCCCCGGCTCGGGGAGCCGAGGTTCGTACGGCGGTGGGAAGCGGCCTTGCTCCATCCCGGCCCGGCCCGCACCCCCGGCCGGCCCGACGAGAACGGGAGATCCCATGACCACGTCAACCGAGCAGCTTGTCGAGGCACTGCGGGCGTCGCTGAAGGAGAACGACCGCATCCGCCAGGACAACAACCGGCTCG
>NZ_BONW01000017.1 GCF_016862915.1 Plantactinospora endophytica
CTCCAGCAGCGCGAGTACCGCCACCGGGTTCTCGACGTGGGCGTTGTGCCCCAAACCGGGCAGCGTGTGGGTCGACCTCGCCAACCGGGCCAACTCGGCATCGGCGACCATCGGATCCTGCTCGCCCCGGGCCAGCAGCACGGGAGCGGCCACCGCTGCCAGCAGCCGAGCCATCTCCGGTGCGCCGACGCCGAACGCCCGGGGATCCATCGCCAACCGCCACCGGCCGTCCCCGTCGGGCACGATTCCGGCATCCACCGCCGGATCGTCCGGTTCGAGCAGGCCGGTCAGGCCCGACACCCGGAGGTACCGTTGCGCGGCCTCGGCCCGGGAGTCGTACCAGACGACCGGGCGGGCGGCCAGCGCGTCGGTCTTGGCCAACTCGTCCGGTGTCCAGCCGACCTTCACGCCGAGCCCGATCACCCGCTCGACCGACCACCCGGGCAGATCGGCACCGTTCCCGACGGCACCGCCTGCGCCGCGACCGGCCAGGGCCAGGCCGACCGCACCGCCCAGCGAGTGTCCGAGCACCACCACCCGGTCGCCGGGGTGCAGCAACCCGGCAAGACCGGCGGCAAACGAGTCGAAGGAGTACCTGTCGAGCGGGGTGGAGCCGCCGTGCCCGGGCAGGTCCGGGGCCAGCCACCGGCCCGGCCAGCGATCGTCGAGCAGTTCGGCCCAGCCCCGCCACACGTCCCCGGTCGCACCCATCCCGTGCAACAGCAGCAGTACCGGCTGACCCGCACCGCCGCCGAGACCGACCCGTACGCCCGGGGTCGCCGGGCCACCCCCACCCGTCGTCATGTCGAGCAGTGTGCCACCGGCGGCCGGCGTACCGTCCACTCAGCAGTGTCAGCGCAGCGCGGCGGCCATCCGGCGGACGGCCTCGGTGATCAGCTCCGGGGAGGTTCCCAGGTTGAACCGGGCGTGTCCGGCCCCGCCGGTACCGAAGAACGGCCCGGAAACCAGCGCGACCCGCCCCCGCTCCAGGAACACCTCCGCCGGGTCGGCCGGGGCGCCGTCGGTGCCGGCCGGCAGGGCCAGTTCCCGGCAGTCCAACCAGGTGAGGTAGGTGCCCTCCGGCGCCCGGTAGCGCACGGCCGGCAGGTGCTCGGCGAGCAGGTCGCCGAGGAGGCGGCGGTTCAGGTCGAGGCCGGCCATCAGCTCGTCGAGCCACGGGCCGCCGTAACGCAGCGCGGCGGTGTGCGCGATCGCGCCGAGGTGACTCGCCCCGTCGCCGGCCACCTTCGGCATCCGGGCCAGGTCGTCGACGGCGCCCGGCCCGGCGACCGCCAGCGCCGCCTTGATCCCGGCCAGGTTCCACGCCTTCGACGCGGAATAGAGCGCGAGGCCGCGTTCAGCGCCGGGCATCGAGAGGTACGGCCGGAAGGTCACGTCCGGATAGATCAGCGGGGCGTGGATCTCGTCCACCACGACGCGTACGCCGTGCCGGTCGGCCAGCTCGATCACCATCGCGAGTTCGTCGGCGGTGTGCACGGTGCCGGTCGGGTTGTGCGGGCTGCACAGCAGGTAGGCGGCCTGCCGACCACCGGCGACGGCCTCGGCGAAGGCCCGGTCCAGGGCGTCCGGGTCGAGCCGGTACTCCGCGTTCAGCGGCGCCTCGACGATCCGTCGGTCGGCAATACTGCGGATGAAGTCGTAGAACGGTGGATAGACCGGCGGGTTGATCACGACGGCGTCGCCGTACCCGGTGACCAGCCGCAGCATCTCCACCACGCCGAGCATGACGTCCGGGACCAGCCTGGTGTGTTCGATCTTCGGAGCCCAGCCCCAGCGTTCCCGGGCGAACCCGGCGAGCGCCGAGGCGTAGTCCGTACCGTCGAGTGGGTAGCCGGTGTCACCCAGCGCGACCGCCTCGGTCAGCGCCTGCGCGACCGGCTCGGCGAGCGGCACGTCCAGCTCGGCGACCCAGAGCGGAAGGACGTCCGCCGGATACCGCCGCCACTTCTCGCTGGTGCGGCGTCGCAGGTCGGCCAGGGAGAGTGTCTGCAAGGGGTTGCCCACCAGGCCACGGTACCCGCCCGAGGCGGGATACCCTGCCTGCGTTGCCTGGGAGCGCGTGACCGGAGGAGTCGATGCGGGGATGACGGCGGAGCGACAGATGCCCACCCGGGACGACGTGCTCGGATATTTCGACACGCTGTCGAACTGGGGACGGTGGGGCGACGACGACGAGCTCGGGACCCTCAACCACATCACCGACGACGTCCGGCTGGCGGCGGCGCGGGCCGTGCGCCACGGCAGGAGCGTGTCGTGCGCGTGGGAGGTCACCGTACCGGCAGAGATGGAGCGGTCGACGACGACGTGCCCGTGCGCCGCCGAGATGCCGGGTGCCGAGAACATGCCGGTGGCCGAATTCCACGCCGACCGGCGCTGGGGCTTCTCGTCCGAGCGGCTGGGCATCTCGTTCCACGGCAACACGATCACCCACGTCGACTCGCCGTGCCACCTGTACTGGGACGGCACGATGTACAACGGGCGGTCGCACTCGCTGGTCGACCCCGCGACGGGATCGGGGTGGGCGGCCGTCACGGCGGCGGCGAACGGGATCGTCACGCGTGGTGTCCTGCTGGACGTCGCGAGGGTCCGCGACGTGCCGTGGTTGGAACCGGGGCAGGGTGTGTTCCCCGAGGACCTCGAAGAGGCCGAGCGTCGCCAGGGTGTGCGGGTGCGCTCCGGTGACGCCGTACTACTGCGGACCGGCTACGGCCGCGCCCGGCACGAGAGCGGCCCGGCCGGCGGTTTCACGCAGGCCGGCTGGCACGCGTCCTGCCTGCCGTGGCTGCGTGACCGGGAGGTCGCACTGATCGGCGCCGACACCCCGCAGGACGTTCAGCCGTCGGGGTACGAAGGCGTGTTGATGCCGGTGCACGCGGTGGGCCTCGTCGCCATGGGTCTGTGGCTGCTCGACAACTGCGACCTGGAGGCGTGCGCGACCACGGCCGCCGAGCTCGGCCAGTGGGACTTCCAGCTCGCGATCGCGCCGGTCCGCCTCGCCGGTACGTCCGGCAGCCCGGTCAACCCGATCGCCACGTTCTGACGCCCGACGCCGGCGGACACACTCTCCCGCGCGCACACTGTCGAGCTGGGTGCACAGACGGGGCGGCTGTCGAACTACCACCTCGACAGCGGTGGGCGCACAAGCGGGGCAGCTCGACAGTCTGCGGAGGAGACGGTCCCAGCCAGCCTGTCTCGGCCGGGTTTGTGCCGGTCAGGCGTTGGCGGTCGGGCCGAACACCCGGATGCGGTCGAGGGGAGAGTCGGTCGCCTCGTCGCCGAACAGTTCGGCGACGAGGTCCCGGGGACTCGGCAACAACGAGGCGCTCGGCAGCAACGGGGCCCGCCGCTGCCTCCCGTGCCGCCACTCGGTGTCCCAGCCGCCGTCGCTGTGGATCGCGAACCCGTCCGGCAGCAGCCGGTGACACCGGAGCAGGATCGCGGTGACGGCGAGGTCGTAGGGATGGCGTCCGGTCTTGCAGAAGTTGACGAGCCTGCCGTCGTCGCCCTCGAACCGGCGGACGGGCCAGCGCGGCGCGATCACCAACGGCTCACCGTCCTCTTCGTCCGCCACGCTGCCGTTGACGGCGATGACCTCGTACTCCGCCGGCAGAGATCCGCCGAACGGATCTCGGCGCAGCCGTACGCCGGCCGCCTCCACCCGGTCGAGGATCAGCGCCGCGTCCGCCCGCATCCGTGGCCAGGCAGCGCGGAACCCGTCACTGCGCGGGAAGTACGAGAAGTAGTGGGTGTAGCCCATGCGACGGATTGTCGCGCGGTCCGGGCCGACCGGGTGCCCCGACCAAGCTTGGGAGCCCCGGCGGGTCATCACCACCGACCGCCACGAGCAGGGAGAATCTGCGGTGTAGTGGCAGGCAGCACCGTGATCCAGGAGCAGCCGCGATGGAACGACCCGAGCTGATCGCCGCACTCCGGCGCGGAACGATGCTGGTGGCACCCTGGCCGGCTGTACGCCCCGCCTGGCGGGCGTGGGTGTCGGTGGCCGGACCCGGCGAGCGGGACGACCGACCTGGCTGGCGCAACCACGAACTCACGCTCTACTGGCAGATCCGCGAGTGGGATCCGGTCTACATCGCACAGGACCTGTGCTGGGCCGAGGACGACGGCATGCACGCCCTCGACCGGCACACCTCGGCCGGCGAGGACCAACTCTGGACGAGGATCGACCGGTACGGCGGCTGCGCCGCGTTCACCTATCCCTGGTACACGGAATTTCCCGGCTGACGAACGCCCGCCACGCCTCAGGAGCGAACACCAGCACCGGCCCGCCCTGATCCTTACTGTCCCGAACCCCGACCACCCCGGACAGGTTCGTCGCCACCTCGACACAGGCGGCCTGGTTGGAACCGCTGCGGCTGCTCTTACGCCAGCACGCGGCATTCAGATCCATGTCTTCGCCACCTTCGATAGCAACTCGGTCGACTGCGAGAGGGTCAGAGCTTCGGCGAGGGTGTCTTCCCAGTGGTCGCGCACCTCGGCCACGTCATCCGGGCGTTCTACCATCTGGCCCTGGAGGCGGTTGTCGAGAAACACGACCTCATCGCGTCCCGGCAGCGTCGCGATGATGAACGGCCCGCCGAGCCCAGGGTACGCGCCGACGTTCGACGGCACGACGTGGATCCGTGTGCGGCGGCGGGCCTCGTTGAGCCGGACGAGGTGGAAGAGCTGCTCCCGCATCACCGCCGATCCGCCGACAGCGCGGTGCAGCACAGCCTCGTCCAACACTGCGACGAGCTGCGGCGGCGTGTCGCCGGAAAGGCGTTCCTGGCGCTTCATCCGGGCCGCCACACGAGTCTCCACCTCCTCGGCGCTCAGCCGTCCATCCGCTGCGAAGATCGCTCGGGCGTATGCATCGGTCTGGAGCAGACCGGGCACCCAGGCCAGTTCGAACCAACGCAGGAAGGTGGCCTGCTGCTCAACGTTGATCACCTTTCTCAGCCAGGGTGGCGCGCTATCGGATTCGATCACCCGCTTGAGCATTCGCATGAACAGGCCCCCGGTGTTGAAGCGCTTGTCGACGGCGGTGAGGTAGTCCTCCTTCGGCGGCCGGGTGCCGATCTCCACCGCGCTCACGTGCGAACCCGAATAGTTGATCAATTTGCCGAAGTCGTCCTGGTTGAGTTTCATGCTCAGGCGCAGGTGCCGTAACTCGTCGAGCAGGAACTCCGCCGCCGATGTCCCCACGTTCCCCACAGCCTTCCCCCACTTCCGCCGACCGACACCACAGCGCCACCACCAGGGAAAACAGCCGGTCTTCCGGCACGCTCCGGACGCCGATAACGGCTATCGATCGTAGTGGTGTCCATAGCAGAGTGTCAGCAACCAAACCGCGCGGGGGCGTCCAGGAATTGACCTTCAGATTCGGAGGGAGCCCGTCCGTGAAGTGGCTGCGCCGTACCCTCGAAGAACATCGCGCGGACTGGCGCCGGTTGTGGCGTTACTGCCGGTGCGGACGGCGGTGGTATTGCCCGGGTCCGCCGTCGCGGAGCCCGCACCGACCGACGAACCCGGGCCATTTCCTCATCCACAGCCGTCGGCCCGGGGCCGCCCGATGAGCAGCGTCGAGCCACGGTCGGCCCGACCCCATCTGCCGCAGCGGCCGATCTGGCTCTGCCGGGTCTGCGTACTGGAGTGGCCCTGCCCCACCGCGCGCACCCTGCTGCCGGTCGAGCACGAGGCCGACCCGTTGACCCTGCACGTCTACCTGGCCACGATGCTCCAGGCGGCGACCGAGGACCTGTACCGGCTCAACCCGGACACGGCACCGGACCCGACCCGGATGTACGCCCGCTTCCTGGGCTGGGTCCGGCCGCGCCTGTTGATCACCCGCGCCCGTCGGCTACGGCATCTGGACGGGATATGACCCCGGCCCGTACGGCATCGAACTCGGCTGCACCGGATAGGTCTCCCGGCGTTCGGCCTGGGCGAACCCGGCGGACCGGCTGTTCACCTGCGGCCAGCCGCCGGCCTCGTGGAACAGCCGCAGCGCGGTCGCGACGACCTCGGCCAGCGACTCGTTCGCCTCGATCTCGATGGTGGCGCCGGGGGTGTCGATCCGGACCTTGGTCGGGTTGGCCGAGTTGTCGCCCAACGACCTCGCCGCCGCCGATTCGGCCGGCGCCGGTTCCCTGCCGTCCGGCGCCGGCGCCGGCGTCGCGGCATGCGGGGTCGGGGCGTCGGCCGCGATCGGGACCTCCGGCGTCGCGGGGCTGGCCGGGACCTCCGGCGGCGAGGTCTCGGGCGCCGGTGAGGTTTCCGGCACGACCGGTGGTGCGATCTCCGGCGGTGCCGGCTGGGCGGGGACCGAGCCGGCGGACGACACGGGTCGGGCTGGTTCGGCTCGGGTTGGCTCCGTTGTCACCCGGTCATTGTCGGGCCGGGCCGCGCCGCTCCGCCATGGCGTCCCCGGCACCGTCCGCCTCCTCGACGGCCAACCGGTCCCCCGTGGATCAGCCGGCGACCAGTGCCGCGTCCCGCTCGACCGGGGTCGGGAGCTGGTCCTGCTGGTCGAACTGGGTCCGGTACAGCTCCTGGTAGCGGCCACCGACGGCGAGCAGTTCGTCGTGGGTGCCGCGCTCGACGATCCGGCCCTCCTCGACCACCAGGATCTGGTCGGCGGCCCGTACGGTGGAGAGCCGGTGCGCGATCACCAGCGCCGTACGGTCGGCCAGTGCCTCACCGAGCGCCGCCTGCACTGCCGCCTCGGAGGTGGAGTCGAGGTGTGCGGTCGCCTCGTCCAGGATCACCACCCGGGGCCGGGCCAACAGCAGTCGGGCGATGGTCAGCCGCTGCCGCTCGCCGCCGGAGAGCCGGTAGCCGCGCTCGCCGACCACCGTGTCGAGCCCGTCGGGCAGGCTCTCGATCAGGTCTGCGAGCCTCGCCCGGCGCAGCGAGTCCCACAACTCGTCCTCGGTCGCGCCCGGCCGGGCCAGCAGCAGGTTGGCCCGGATCGTGTCGTGGAACAGGTGCCCGTCCTGGGTGACCAGGCCGAGGGTGTCCCGGATCGAGTCGGCGGAGAGATCGCGTACGTCCTGCCCGGCCAGGCGTACGGCACCGGAGTCGGCGTCGTAGAGCCGGGGTACGAGTTGGGCGATGGTGGACTTGCCGGCCCCCGAGGAGCCGACCAGTGCCACGAGTTGGCCCGGCTCGACCCGGAACGACACGTCGCGCAGCACGTCCACCCCGCCCCGGGTGTCCAGGGTCGCCACCTCCTCCAACGAGGCCAGCGAGACCTTGTCGGCGGCGGGGTAGCCGAAGGTCACCGCGTCCAACTCGACCGAGACCGGGCCGTCCGGCACCTGCCGCGCGTCCGGCTTCTCGCTGATCAGCGGTTCGAGGTCGAGGATCTCGAAGACCCGCTCGAAGCTGACCAGTGCGCTCATCACCTCGACCCGGGCACTGGCCAGCGCGGTCAGCGGGGCGTAGAGCCGGGTGAGCAGCAGGGCGAGCGCGACCACGGCGCCGGGCTCCAGTTGGCCGCGCAGCGCGTAGAAGCCGCCGAGGCCGTACACCAGGGCCAGGGCCAGCGCCGAGACCAGGGTGAGCGCGGTGATGAAGACCGACTGGACCATCGCGGTGCGTACCCCGATGTCGCGGACCCGGCGGGCCCGCTCGGCGAACTCGGCCGACTCCTCCGCCGGCCGGCCGAAGAGCTTGACCAGGGTGGCACCGGGCGCCGAGAAGCGCTCGGTCATCTGGGTGCTCATCGTCGCGTTGTGGTTGGCCGCCTCGCGCTCCAGCCGGGCCAGCCGGCTGCCCATCCGGCGGGCCGGCAGCACGAAGACCGGCAGCAGGACCAGCGCCAGCAGGGTGATCCGCCAGGAGATCCCGATCATCACGACCAGGGTGAGCAGCAGCGTGACGAGGTTGCCGACCACCCCGGAGAGGGTGTCGGAGAACGCCCGCTGCGCGCCGATGACGTCGTTGTTCAACCGGCTGACCAGGGCACCGGTCCGGGTCCGGGTGAAGAACGCCACCGGCATCTTCTGCACGTGGTCAAAGACGGCGGTACGCAGGTCGAGGATCAGCCCCTCGCCGATGCTCGCCGACAGGTAGCGGGTCAGCAGCGCCAGCCCGGCCTCGGCCAGCGCGACGACCCCGATCAGCACGGCGAGCCCGACCACCAGGTCGGTGGAACCGCCCCCGACGATGCCGTCGACGACCCGGCCGGCCAGTACCGGCGTGGCCACCGCGAGCACCGCCGTCACCACGCTGAGCAGCAGATAATGGATCAGTCGCCGGCGGTGTGGCCGGGCGAAGCCGGCGATGCGGCGGAGCGTGGCCATGGAGAACGGACGTCTGTCCTGCTGGGCGTGCATCGCGTGGTACAGCGAGTTCCACGCCGTGACTTCCATGTCCATCGTTCGCTCCCCCGGTCGCCACAAAGTCACCGGGACCATACCGGCGCCCACCGACAGTACGACCTCAAGCAATGTCGAGGTCAATCTCCGGCAGGGCTGGCTGGCCAGTAGCCGGATCAGTCGCCGGGGCTCTCCTCGGGGCGGTCGGGGCTCTCGTCGGGGCAGCACGAAGCTGCTGAACATGTGACAGACTCGCGACTCGTGCCGCTCCGCCTCCCGCGCCCAGACCGTTCCGGGCTGCTCGCCGTCGTGCTGGGCGCGCTCGGGCTGACCTGGCGGATCTGGCTGACCGTGGTCGGCACCCCGCCCACCAACAGCGACGAGGCCACCATGGGACTCGCCGCGCTGCACATCGCGCAGGGGCGGGACCTGCCGGTCTTCTTCTACGGCCAGCACTACATGGGCACCATCGAGGCGTACCTGTCGGCGCCGCTCGTCGCGCTCGCCGGACCGTCGGTGACCGCGCTGCGGATCCCCACGCTGCTGCTATACGCCCTCTTCCTGGTGCTGATGTACGTGCTGGTCAAGCGCCTGTTCACCGCCGGGCTGGCGGTGCTGACCGTCGGGCTGCTGGCGCTCGGCTCCGACCGGATCGTCAAGAACCAGTTGATCGCCGGCGGCGGCTATCCGGAGACTGCGCCGATGGTCGCCGGCCTGCTGCTGCTCACCTACCTGCTGGCCACCCGCGCCCAGACCCGCTGGTACGCCTTCGTCGGCTGGGGTGCCCTGCTCGGGCTGATCCTCTGGAACCACTGGCTGCCGGCGCCGTACCTGCTCGGCGCGGCGCTGGTGCTCGGCACGTCCCGGGTACTGACCCGGCGGGCCGTCGGGCTGGCCGGGGCCGGGCTGCTGGTCGGGGTACTGCCGCTGGTGGTCGGCAACGTGCAGGCCGGCTGGGGCAGCAACTCGATCGGGGTCTTCCTCCAGCTCAACGGGGCCGGTACCGACGCCGGGTGGTGGGACCGGGTCGTCGGCGGCGTCTGGCTGGGCCTGCCGCTCGGGATGGGACTCTGCGAGCCGAGCGCCTGTGCCGGCTGGTCGCTGTGGTGGGGACCGGTGCTGCTGGTCCTGCTCACCGTCGCCCTGGTGCTGTCGATCCGCCACCTGCGTGCCGCCGACCGGTCCGAGGCGGACGACCGATCCGAGGTGGGTGACCGATCCGAGGCCGTCGACCGGGTACGGCCGGCGATGTGGCTGGTGCTGGCCGCCGCCGGGCTGCTGAGCGTGCTCAGTTACGTACGCAGCCCGGCCGCCGCCGACTCGCCGGTCGAGAGCGCCCGCTACCTGTCGGTGCTGGCGATCTCACTCCCGGTGGCGCTGTGGCCGCTCTACCGGATCGCCCGCAACGGTGATCGCCGGGCGCTGCCCGCCGCCGTGCCGATCGCCGCGCTGGCGGTGACCATGCTCGCCGCCACGGTGAGCCTGACCGGCGCCGTACCCGAATACCGGGCGGACCGGGCGGACAAGGCGGCGATACTCGCGGCGCTGCGCGAACGGGACCTGACGTACGTGCACGGCGGCTACTGGACCTGCAACTGGATCACGTACCTGAGCGCGGAGCGGATCACCTGCGGTGTGGTCGACGACCGGCTCGACCGGGGACTCAACCGGTACCCCGGCTACTGGCGCCCGTCGGCGCAGGCCGTACTGGCGCCGGTCGGCTCCCCGCTCGACGCCGAACTGGCCCGCCGGCTGCCCGGCACCGCCCCGGAGGCCGTGGGCGGCTACCACCTCTACCCGGCACCGCCGGACTGACTCGTCAGGTCCGGTGCGGCTGACCGCGACGTGCACCCGGAGACGGCGATGGGCGCCCGCGAACCGCAGGCGCCCATCGTCGCTACATGTCGCCGGTCGAGCCGGCCTGTTGCCCGGTCAGGCCGCGGCGAGTGCCGGGCCGTCGACGGTGCCGAGTTCACCGAGGTCCTCGGCCGGCCGCAGGGCCAGCGCCAGGACGTCGGCCACGTCGGCCAGGGTGTGCACGGTCAGTGCCTCCCGGACCTCGGTCGGCAGGTCGTCCAGGTCCGGCTCGTTCCGGGCCGGGACGATCACCTCGGTCAGCCCCGCCCGGTGCGCGGCGAGCAGCTTCTGCTTCACCCCGCCGATCGGGAGTACCCGGCCGGAGAGGGTGACCTCGCCGGTCATGCCGAACTCGGGGCGTACCGGCCGGCCGCTGGCCAGCGAGGCCAACGCGGTGACCATGGTGATGCCGGCACTCGGGCCGTCCTTGGGTACCGCGCCCGCCGGTACGTGCAGGTGGATCCGCCGCCCGGCCAGCGCGTTCGGGTCCAGCCCCAACGCCCGGCCGTTCGACCGGAGGTAGGAGAGCGCGATGTGCGCCGACTCCTTCATCACGTCGCCGAGCTGCCCGGTCAGGGTCAGCCCCGGCTCGCCCTCCATGCTGGTCGCCTCGATGAACAGCACGTCACCGCCGGCACCGGTCACCGCCAGCCCGGTCGCCACCCCGGGTACCGCCGTCCGCTCCGCCGACTCCGGCGTGAACTTCGGCCGGCCCAGGTAACTGGCCAGGTTGTCGGTGTCGACCCGTACCGGGTCGTCGGTCGAGGCGAGTGCGACCGCGACCTTGCGGAGGATCTTCGCCAGCGCGCGTTCGAGCTGGCGTACCCCCGCCTCGCGGGTGTGCTCGGCGGCGATCCGGCCCAGCGCCTCGTCCGAGACGCTGACCTCGTCGGCGGTCAGTCCGGCCCGCTCGATCTGCCGGGGCAGCAGGTGGTCCCGGGCGATCGCGACCTTCTCCTCCTCGGTGTAGCCGTCCAGCGTGACCAGCTCCATCCGGTCCAGCAGCGGGCCGGGGATCGCCTCCACCACGTTGGCGGTGGCCAGGAAGAGCACGTCGGACAGGTCGAGGTCGACCTCCAGGTAGTGGTCCCGGAAGGTGTGGTTCTGCGCCGGGTCCAGCACCTCCAGCAGGGCGGCGGCCGGGTCACCGGCGTACCCCGCCGAGATCTTGTCGACCTCGTCGAGCAGCACGACCGGGTTCATCGAGCCCGCCTCGCGCAGCGCCCGGACGATCCGACCGGGCAGCGCGCCGACGTACGTCCGGCGGTGGCCACGGATCTCGGCCTCGTCGCGGATGCCGCCGAGCGACACCCGGACGAACTTCCGGCCGAGCGCCCGGGCGACCGACTCGCCGAGGCTGGTCTTGCCGACTCCGGGCGGACCGCCCAGGGCCAGCACGGCGCCCGAGCCACGACCGCCGACGACCTGGAGGTTGCGGGCCGCGCGCCGGTTGCGCACCGCCAGGTACTCCAGGATGCGATCCTTCACGTCGGCCAGGCCGGCGTGGTCGGCGTCCAGCACCTCACGGGCCTGCACCAGGTCCGTGTTGTCCTCGGTACGCGTGCTCCACGGCATCTCCAGCACCGTGTCCAGCCAGGTACGGATCCAGCCCGCCTCCGGGGACGCGTCGCTGGCCCGCTCCAGCTTGCCGACCTCGCGCATCGCCGCCTCGCGTACCTTCTCGGGCAGGTCGGCGGCCTCGACCCGGGACCGGTAGTCGGCCGAGCCGTCCGGCTCGTCCTCGCCCAGTTCCTTGCGGATCGCGGCGAGCTGCTGGCGGAGCAGGAACTCGCGCTGGGACTTCTCCAGCCCTTCGCGGACGTCCGTGTTGATCCGCTCGGTGACCTCCTGCTCGGCCAGGTACGCCTTCACCCAGCCGACCAGCAGTTCGAGCCGGGCGGTCACGTCCGGCGCGGCGAGCAGTTCGATCTTCTGTTCCAGGGTGAGCCACGGCGCGTAGCCGGCCGAGTCGGCCAGCTCGGTCAGGTCGGTCATCCGCTCGACGGCGTCGATGACCTGCCAGGCACCGCGCTGTTGCAGCAGTGACGTCACCAGTGCCCGGTACTCCCGGGCGAGTTCCTTGGCCCGGCCGGCGGGCGCGGGCTCGTCGATCTGAACGGTCTCGACCCAGAGCGCCGCACCGGGTCCGGGTACGCCGGAGCCGATCCGTGCCCGGGCCTCACCGCGTACCACGGCGGCGGGCTCGCCGCTGGGCAGCCGGCCGACCTTCTCGATCGTGGCGACGACGCCGATGGAGCCGTACTCCCCGTCCACCCGGGGCACGGCCAGAAGCTTCTTGTCGCCGGTGGCCCGAGCGGCGTCCACCGCGGACTGGGTGGTCGCGTCCAGGGTCACCGGGATGACCATGCCGGGCAGAAGGACAGCGTCGGTCAGAGGAAGAACCGGAAGAGTTGCCATCAAACACCTGCCATCGTTAGTTGAGCTTGTACGACTCAAGTAACAAACGGTGCTCCATGTTCCGGCTTGTGACCCAGGCCACTCCCCGACATCCGCCCCGTACGGCGAACCGGCTGGTCAGGCCGGTGGAGGACGACCCGGCTGATAGGGAATGAACAGCCCGCCCCGGGCCGCCCGGACCAGTGCGCTGTGCCGGTCCGGAGCGCCGAGCTTCGCCGTGACGCGTACGGCCGTCTCGACAACGCTGTAGACCGGCAGATCCAGCCCGACCGCTATCCGCTGGTCGGACCAGCCCTCCAGCAGCAGGCCCACCAGTACCAACTCCCGGCGGGTCAGCACCGACCGGCCGGCGGGCACCGGAGACAGCACCAGTACCCCGACGACGTGCGGCGGGCCGGTGGGACAGGCCAACACGGTGGCCTGGAGCAGCCCGCCGCAGTCGTCGGGTTCGTTGGTCTTGCCCGAGACCGGCCAGCGGAACGAGGCGGAGCCGCCGCCCTCGCCGGCCTGGCGCAGGGCGACGCCGGGCAGTGCCGAGTCCGGCTCCAACAGCGGATGCCCGGACAGGCCGGGCAGCGGGCGCACCTCACCGCACTCCGTCAGTACCGCCCCCGCCTGGGCATCCCGCACCACCTGGGCCAGCACCGCCAGCGACCGCACCGGGTCGACGGCGGTGGCGATCCGGGGAGCCAGCGCCCCGACGAGGTCCCGCTCGGCGTCGCTCGGCCGGCCGGCGTCGTCGGTGCACATGACGAGTACGCCCACATGCCGGTGGTCCGGGGTGAACAGGCCGACCGCCACCCCGCCCGAGAAACCCGCCGGAAAGTAGTACTCGCCCCAGATCGGCAGGTCGCCGAGGGGAATCGGCGAGTCGCGGGCCGACTGCGGCTCCGGCGAGCTGGCCAGCCCGACCAACTCGATCTGCTCCAGCAGCGGCGTGGTGCCGAAGTAGTCCCGGGTCCGGGTGTCGTACCCGAAGCTGGCGATCTCGGCGTAGCGACCGTGCCGGTCGTCGAGGAGCGCCAGCCAGCCGGCCTGTACCGCCGGCACCACCCGGCGCAGTTGCGACAGCAGTTCCGCCGGTGCGTCGACCTGCTGGGCTGTCCGGGCGAACTGCGTCACGTCACGGACGACGTTCGGCGTCGCCGGTGGAAGACCACTCATCACGCTACTTCCTGGGCGCGGGCCGGCCCACGGCGTGGTCAGCGCCGGGTCCGGGCCAGGGGCTGGGGGACGTACAGGCCCAGGCGCAGCGCGCGGACGGCGGCCAGGGTACGGCTCGGGGCCTGCAGTTTGTTCAGGATGTGTTCCATGTGCGCGGCGACCGTGCGTTGGGTGATCACCAACTGGCTCGCCATCCGCTGGTTGGACCAGCCGTCGACGAGCAGGCCGAGGATCTCCAACTCCCGCCTCGTCAACCCGCGCAGATCTGTCGCGGGTGCGGTCAGCACCACCGCGAGCAGGTGTGCCGGCGCCGAGGCCGGACAGGGCAGCACGGTCACCTGGAGGTGCCCGTCGGCCCCGCCCGGTACCCGGTACGGACACAGGAACGAATTGTGCACATAGCCCTCGGCCAGGCTCGCCGCCGCCACCGCCAGCACCGGCGATCCGGGCTGGAGCACGGGGTGCCCCGGCAGGCCGGGCAGTGCCAGCACGTTGCCGGCCCGGGTCAGCACCACCCCGGACTGCGCGTCCGCGACGATCCGGGACAGCGTGATGATCGACCGCATCGGGTCGACGGCGTCGGCCAGTACCGGGGTGAGCAGCCCGAGGAAGTCCCGGGCCTGGTCACTCGGATGCTCCGGGTCGTCGGTGTGCAGGGTGATCAGCCCGAGGTGCCGGCCGTCCGAGCTGAACAGGGTGAGCCCGATCCCCTCCCGGAAGCCCGCCGGCTCCAGGTGTTCCGCCCAGGAGGGCAGCTCGCTCGGCGGCACGGGAGCGTCACGTACGCACATCGGCGGGCGGTTCCGGTCCATGCCGAGCAACTCCATCTCACGGTAGTGCTCCGAGCTGCGCAAATAGGCGAGAATCGCCTCGTCGTAACCGGACTCGCCCAGCGCCTGGAACTCCCGTAGCTCCGGGTTGAGCACATGCATCATCGAGCTGGCGTACGGCACCAGCCGGTACAGCACCGCCAGCAGTTCCGGAACGCGGTCGTCAACGTCTCCCGGTAACGCCGCGACCCCCTCCAGGTCGGACATGATCTCGGCGGCACCGGGGGGCAGGTCAACCATCCCCCGAGCCGGTGCGCCGAGCCATCGCCCGCATGCTGATCCACTCCTCGCCGTCTCGGCGGTCCTGTCGATCGAGGACGTCCCGCACTGCTGCGGTTACCTAAGAGAACGGCGAGCGCCGCCCCCGGACACGGCGATCATGCGAGCCGGCTTCAGCCCATCGGCGCGGTACCGGACACGGCGATCATGCGAGGCGGCTTCAGCCCATCGGCGCCGTGCCGGAGAGATGCGGGATGAACCAGCCCCAGCGGGCGGCCCGGAGCAGGGCGACGTGCCGGTCCGGGGCCTGTAGGGCGGAGATGCTTCGCTCCACCGCCTGGCCGACCGCCTCGATCGGCAGGTCGAGACCGACTGCGACACGCTCGTCCGTCCAGCCCGCCAGCAGCAGACCCAGCAGCACCAGCTCGCGCAGGTTCAGCGGGCACCGGCCGGCCGGCAGCGGGGCGAGCATCGCGACCCCGACCAGCGGCGCCAGTGCGGCGGCGCAGCCCAGCACCACCACCCGGAGCAGCCCGTCCCGCCCCTCCCACCGGCCACCCACCCGTCGGGACGACCGCCGCCGGGGCGACTGGACGGGCCAGAGGAACGAGACCGAGCCCTCACCCCGGGGCGCGTGCTCGTCGAGTACCGCCAGCAGGGTCGAACCCACCGCCAGCAGCGGATGTCCGGGCAGGCCGGGCAGCGGCAGCGGATCACCCACCCGGGTCAGCACCATCCCGGCTTCGGCGTCGTGCACGACTCTGGCCAGTACCGACAGCGACCGCAACGGATCGAGAGTGGCGGCGATCCGGGGAGCCAGTACGCCGATCAGGGCCCGCTCCGCGTCGGTGGGATGGTCCGCGCCCTCGGTACTGAGCACGAGCATGCCGAGGTGGCGGCGGTCCGGTCCGAAGAGCCCGACCGCCAGGCCCTCCCGGTACCCGGCCGGAAAGTAGTAGTCGCTCCAGATCGGGTACTCGGCGGCCGGGGTCGGCAGGTCCCGGCCCCGGTACGGCACCGGCGACTCGGTCAACCCCGCCTGCTCGGCCTGCCGCACCACCTCCCAGGTGCCGAAGTAGTTCCGGATCCGGTCGTCGTAGCCGGTGCTGGCCACCTCGGCGAAGCGCTGCTGCCGCTCGTCGAAGAGGGACAGCCAGGCAGCGTCGTACGGCACCACCCGGCGCAGCAGGGACAGCCACTGCGCCGTCCGGTCGGCTCCGACCGGGCCCGCGACGATCGCCGCCGCCTCCCGAAAGAGGTCGGGCAGTGCGGGGGAACGCGTCATCTTCTGCTCCGGCTCGATGATCGTGATCGTGGCACTACAGGCCCAGCCGGAGCGCGAATACGGCCGCCCGGGTCCGGGACGGCGCCGCCGCACCGTGAAGAGTTCCGCGGTCCGTTCGGCAACGCCGGCCGACGACGGGGCGAGCCGCTCCCGGCTGCCTCTCATATCGGCAGACCTGTCAATCGACAGCACCGGCACAGGTGCGATTACCTTGGTAAACGCCGGTCGGCACCGCAGGACACGCGACATCCGGTCCGGAGGAGAAGCCGGCCCGGGTGCGGACGGTCGCCGTACCGGCGTGGTGGTCGTGGAGGGCGCGCACGCTCCGGCGCGCCCTCCACCCCGGACCCGACGGTCGCCGGCCGGTCGCCGTCCGACCCGCGCCGATTCCCGCCCTGCCGGGCCGGCGGACGCCCAACTGGGCTGGCAGGCGGCTAACCGGCTGGCAGGCGGCCAACTGGCTGGCAGGCGGCCAACTGGCTGGCAGGCGGCTAACCGGGCTGGCAGACCTGCCCGTTCAGCGCGATGTTGCCCGGCGGGACGTTGCCGCCGGCGACGTACCCGACGGTGATCGTGGCGCCGGGCACGAGTACCGCGTTCCAGTGCAGGTTCCGGGCCGTGACGATGCCGCCGGTGTGGCTGACCAGCGCGGCGTTCCAGATCGCGTAGATCCGCTGCGAGTCGGGCAGGGCCCAGGTCAGCGTCCAGCCGTCGACCGTCGTCGGTGCGACGTTCCGGACCGTCAGCCAGACCTCCGCCCCACGCAGCCGCGCCGAGGCGGTGCAGGTCGGCGCCGGTCCGGTGGTCACGGCGACCGGGGCCGCCATCGCCGACCGGTTGCCCGCCTCGTCCACCGCCCGCACCGTGAACCGGTACGCCGTACGCGGCGTCAGCCCGGAGACCGTTAGGCTGGTGCTCGGGAAGGCCGGCGGCATCAGGTAGACCCGTCCCACCACGGTGGTGCTGCCGTCCGGGCCGATCGACAGCACCTCGTACTGGGCGAGCAGCACGTTGTCCGTGGACCGACCCCAACTGAGGCCGACGGTGGTCTCCCCGACCAACCCGACGGTGAGCGCGGTGGGCGGGGTCGGTGGCTGATTGTCCCCCGGCGGCATGGTGAACCGCAGCGACGGCGGTGCGGTCGAGCGGTTACCCGCCGCGTCCAGCGCCCAGACGCTGAAGGTGTAGGTCCGGGACGGCAGCAGGCCGGTGATCACGATGCTGTTGGTGCTGGTCCGGAACAGCATGGCGATGTCGGTGAAGATGTACGAGACCTGGTATTCGGCGACCCCGACGTTGTCGGTCGAGGCGGCCCAGGTGAGCTGCACCGAGTTGGTGGTGGTCCCGGCGACGGTGATCGGGCCGGGCGTACTCGGCGGGCTGGTGTCCTCGTCCGCCGCGTACGCGGTGCCGCCGGTGGCGGCCAGGACGGTGACGAGGAAGGGCAGGATCAGGGTACGGGCCAACCACCGGGGCGGGCGGAACGGACGACTGCGCACGACGAACCCTCGCTCTCGGGTACCGGCACCGGGACGGGCGCCAAGACATTCATCCTGACCGATGAATCAGTACCCCGGATCCCCCGCCCGGCCACTACTGCGAGAGCGCGTACCCCGGTCAGTTCCCCGGGCCGAGCCGGCCGCCCCTGAGCGCGTCGAGAAACGCGTTCCAGCCCGCATTGCGATAGACGAGCACGTGCCCACCACGGTCCTTGCTGTCCCGGACCGCGACCCGACCACTGCCGTCGAGCACCGGACCCGCCTCCACGCAGTTCCCGCTGCCACTGCCGCTGCGGGTGCTGACGTGCCAGGCCACCTCGGGCAGCGCGACGGCCGCCGCCACACGGTGTGTCGCCATTCCACTCACTCCAGACGCGTTTGCCCCGCGACACCTGCAACGACGGCACCCGCACATGATCGCGTAGCGTCTGGCCTGTCCCAGCAGGCCGGAAACTACGAGATCATGAACTGCGTACGCAGCAGGGAGGCGTCAGTCGCCGGTGAGGTCGCGGTGGACGGTGAGGGCGGCGCAGAGCAGGGCCAGCAGGGTCCAGCCGGCGGCGATCAGCAGGCTCGTCCGGTCACCGCCGCCCGCGCCGAGGAACGCGGAGAACGGCAGCGGCGCGCTGAGCCGGCCGAGCAGTCCTTCGACGAAGACGAACCAGCCGGCGTACCCGAGGAACAGCCAGGTGGGTCGGCGTACCACCGCCGCGTTCGCGGCACCGAAGACGGCCAGCAGCGGCACGATGGTCAGGGTGTTCCGGTACTGCGTCAGGTCACCTTTGACGAGCACGACCACGCCGCTGACGGCGGCGAACCCCACCGCCACCAGCACACCGCTGAGCACCTGACCGAGCAGGGTCGACAGCCGGGCCGGCCGGGCCAGATAGAGCAGCACCGCCGTCCGGTGCTGGAAGTGCTGGGTCACGCCCAGCACGGCCAGCCCGAACGCGCCCATCCCGGCCAGCAGTGCCCAGGCGTCGACGCTCACCGCCCCGAACAGGGCGCCCAGCACACCGAAGACGGCGATCGAGATCCAGCTCGACCGGACCGTCGCCATCCGGTACAGCTCGCTGCGGACCAGGGCGATCATCGGGCGGTCGCCAGGTCGAGGAAGATCTGTTCGAGGTTCGGGGCGTCGCTGGTCAGCTCGTAGATCGGTACCCGCGCCTGGAAGGCGATCTCACCCGCGTCCTCCGGGGAGAGTCCGGTCACCGCCAGGGCCTGCCCGTCCGAGCTGACCCGGCCGCCGGCCTGCTCGAACGCCTGCCACAGCCGCCGGGGGTCGCGCCCCCGGATCCGCAGCCGACGGGTGGTGCCGCCGTAGAGCTGTGCGAGCGGGGCCACGCATCGGACCTGGCCCTCGGCGATGACGACCACGTCGTCGATGAGCTGGGCCAGCTCGGCGAGCAGATGGCTGGAGATCAGTACGGTGCCGCCCGCGTCGGCGTGCTCGCGCAGCAGTCCGCGCAGCCAGGCGATGCCCTCCGGGTCGAGGCCGTTCGCCGGCTCGTCCAGGATCAGCACCGGCGGCTCGCCGAGCAGCGCCGTCGCCACCGCGAGCCGCTGCCGCATCCCCAGCGAGTAGTCGCCGGTGCGCTGGTCGGCGGCATCGGCCAGCCCGACGTACCCGATCAGGGCGTCGACCCGGGACCGGCTCGCGCCGGCCAGGATGGCCTGGGCCACCAGATGCGCCCGGCCGCTCTGGCCGGGATGGCTGATGCCCTGTTCGAGGACGGCGCCGACCTGCCGCAGCGGATGCGCGAGGTCACGGAACCGGCGCCTGTTGATCAGTGCCTGGCCGGAGGTCGGCCGACTCAGCCCGAGCAGCATCCGCAGCGTGGTCGTCTTGCCCGAGCCGTTCAGTCCGAGAAATCCGGTCACCCGGCCCGGTGCCGCGGAGAAGGTGACGCCGTCCACGGCCCGAACCCGGCGGTACTGCTTCGTGAGTGCGACGGCCTCGATCATCCCGGCCATTCTCACCCGGACCGGCGCGCACCGGGGGGCGCGACGTCCGGCTGCCGGACGGGACGATCCCGGACACCGGGCTACATCCGTTGCAGTTCGCCGGTCTCGTCGAGTTCGCGCAGCCCGGTGGCGCCGCCGAACTCACGGTCGACCATCTGCTGGAAGGCCGGCGGAACCGGCCGCCCGGTCGCCGCGTAGAGGCGTTTGATCGCCGCGCCGGGGCGACGGATGTCGTCCAGCATCCCCGGGTTGATCCGGTCGAACTCGGCCTCGATCAGTCGGGTGGCCGTCTCGCCCACCGTCTCGTCCCGGCTGTTGGCGAGCATCACCAGCAGCTCGTGCAGTTCCCCGTCGATAACCAGCGCCCGCTCCCCGTCGTTCATGGCCTCACGCTAGGCCGGGCCGTCCGGACATGGGCCGGGATCACGCCAGTTGGAGACCGCCGGGGTCAGCGTGCCGTCAGTGGCGACGGTGCGTGGCTGACGCAGGTGTGCTGCATGATGCTCCGGTGACCGGACAGCAGGCGCCGACCACCGCACCGCAGCCGGCACCGCAGACCAGCCGACAGCAGGCGCCGACCGCCGCACCGCAGCCGGCGCCGCAGACCGGCCGACAGCGGGTGCCGGACGCCGGACGGCAACCGGCGCCGACCGCCGGGCAGCGGCCGGGCGGACGGCCGGGCGGGGTGGTGCTGGAGGCGGTACTCGAACGGGTCACCTACGCCAACGAGGAGACCGGCTACACCATCGCCCGGTTCGCCACCGAGCGGACCGGCCCCGACCTGCTCACCGTGGTCGGCTCGCTGCTCGGCGTACAGCCCGGGGAGAGCGTACGGCTGGTCGGGCGCTGGGGCTCGCACCCGAAGTACGGGCGGCAGTTCGAGGTGGAGTCGTACACGACTGTGCTGCCGGCGACGGTGCAGGGCATCGAGCGCTACCTCGGCTCGGGGCTGATCAAGGGGATCGGCCCGAAGATGGCGGAGCGGATCGTCGGGCACTTCGGTGTCGACACGTTGCGGGTCATCGAGGAGGAGGTCGGGCGGCTGGTCGAGGTACCCGGCCTCGGTCCGAAGCGGACGAAGCTGATCGCCGCCGCCTGGGTGGAGCAACAGTCCATCAAGGAGGTGATGGTCTTCCTCCAGGGCGTCGGCGTCTCCACCTCGCTGGCCGTACGCATCTACAAGAAGTACGGCGACGGCTCGGTCCCGGTCGTCCGCAACGAGCCGTACCGGCTGGCGGCCGACGTGTGGGGAATCGGGTTCAAGACCGCCGACACCATCGCCCAGGGTGTCGGCATCCCGCACGACAGCCCGCAGCGGGTCCGGGCCGGCATCCAGTACACCCTCTCCGAGGCCGCCGACGCCGGACACTGCTACCTGCCGGAGCCGAACCTGGTGGCGGACGCCGCCGAGATTCTCGGGGTACCTGTCGAACTGGTCCGGGACTGCCTGGCCGACCTCGCCGCCGACGAGGGCGTGGTGCGGGAGCCGGTGCCGAACCGGAGCACCGAGGGCGGCACGATCCCGGCCGTCTACCTGGTGCCGTTCCACCGGGCCGAGTCCGCGCTCGCCACCAGCCTGCTCCGGCTGCTCCGGCACCGGGAGGACCGGATGCCGGCGTTCGCGGGCGTGGACTGGACGAAGGCGCTGGCCTGGCTGCGTACCCGGACGGGTGCCGACCTGGCCCCCGAGCAGGAGGCCGCGGTCCGGCTCGCGCTGACCTCGAAGGTCGCGGTGCTGACCGGCGGACCCGGCTGTGGCAAGTCGTTCACGGTCTCGTCGGTGATCGCCCTCGCCGCCGCCAAGGGCGCGAAGATCGTGCTGGCCGCGCCGACCGGCCGGGCCGCGAAACGGATGACCGAGCTGACCGGGCATCCGGCCGCGACCGTGCACCGGCTGCTGCAACTGCGGCCCGGCGGCGACCCGACACACGACCGGGACAACCCGATCGACGCCGACCTGGTGGTGGTGGACGAGGCGTCCATGCTGGACCTGATCCTGGCGAACAAGCTGGTCAAGGCGGTCGCGCCCGGCGCACACCTGCTGCTGGTCGGTGACGTCGACCAGTTGCCGTCGGTCGGGGCCGGCGAGGTGCTCCGGGACGTGCTCGGCGCCGAGTCGATCCCCCGGGTACGGCTGACGAAGATCTTCCGGCAGGCGCAGCAGTCCGGGGTGGTGGTGAACGCGCACCGGATCAACGCCGGCCAGTCGCCGCTGCTCGGCGAATATCCCGACTTCTTCCTCTTTCCGGTGGACGAGCCGGAGGCCACCGCCGAACTGGTGGTGGACATCGTCGCCCGCCGGGTGCCCCGCAAGTTCAGCCTGCGCCCCCGGGACATCCAGGTGCTCACCCCGATGCACCGGGGACCGGCCGGCGCCGGCAACCTGAACACCGCGCTGCAACAGGCGATCTCGCCGTACCGGGAGGGGCAGCCGGAGCGCCGGCACGGTGCCCGGGTCTTCCGGGTCGGCGACAAGGTGATCCAGATCAGGAACAACTACGACAAGGGCGCGGCCGGGGTCTTCAACGGCACCGTCGGGGTGGTCACCGGGCTGTCGGTGGAGAACCGGAACCTCACCGTCCGCACCGACGAGGCCGAGGAGATCGGGTACGACTTCGACGAACTCGACGAGCTGCAACACGCGTACGCCATCACGGTGCACCGGTCGCAGGGCAGCGAGTACCCGGCGGTGGTGGTACCGGTGACGATGAGTTCCTACACGATGCTGCAACGGAACCTGCTCTACACGGCGGTGACCCGGGCCCGCAAGCTGGTGGTGCTGGCCGGTTCGCGCAAGGCGCTGGCGATCGCGGTACGCACCGCCGGCACCGGTCGCCGACACACCGCACTCACCCACCGGCTTCTCCCGGAGTGATTCGTGTGCAGGTCACCGGGCAGATCCCTCGGACCGCTGCCCGTCGACCGCGCCGGGAAACATCCCGGGACGGCCGCCCGGTCTGCCGGCGAGGGGCTGGGAGGACGGGCGAATACATCGACAGACGTTTCCGTATCTGGCGCCGGGTGCGTACGGTGGCGCCATGAGGCAGCCCGGTGACCGTGCCCCCGCGCCCGGACCGCTAGCGCTGGTGCAGAACCTGTTGAACACGGTCGACATCGAGGCTGGCCGCGACCGGCTCCGTACGATCGCCGAACTCACCGCCTTCGCCGCCAGGCACGGCGCGACCGGCCTCGGCTTCACCGACGCCGACGTGACCGAGACCCGGCGGTTCCGGGAGGCGTTACGGGACGCCTGCCGGGGGCACGCCGGCAGTCAGGTGCCGGCCGCCTCCACCGCCGCGCTGCGCTACACCCTCGCCACGTCCCCGCTGCTGCTCACCATCGACGCCGACGGTGCGGCCCGGGCGGTGCCGGTGGCCGGGCTGGGCGGGTCGGCGGCACTGATCGCGGACGTGGCGGCGGCGATCCTGAACGCCGCCGCCGTCGGCACCTGGCCCCGGCTGAAAGCCTGCGCGGCGCACCGGTGCCAGTGGGTCTACTACGACCACAGCCCGGCCGGACGCGGTCGCTGGTGCACGATGAGCGTCTGCGGCAGCCGGGCCAAGATGCGCGCGTACCGGGCCGGCCGGTCCGCCGGTCGCTCCGTCGGCTGACCTCAAGGGCGCCGACCGGTCCGGTCCGATCGCCCGTCGGTCGGGATGACCGGGATCTTCGCGTCCTTCGCCTCGCGAAGCACCGTGTCGGAAACGGTTCCGGGCGGGACGGCCGCGCCGCCCCGCCCGGAGATCACGCGACAGGTCAGGAACTCGTCCGCTCGTCACCCGGGGTGACCAGTACGACCCGGCGGCGCCGGGCGAGCAGGAACAGCACCCCGCCGAGCAGCACCACACCGGCTCCGGCGCCGCCGATCAGGCCGGCCTGGACACCGGTCACCGGCAGACCGCCGCCGTCCCCGCCACCCGTACCGGAGGGCGCGGCGATGTGCGCCCGGAAGGTGTCGGTGTTGTCGGCCGGGTCGGCGTCGTCGATCTGCTTCGCGGACATCCCCTTGGCGCCCTCCGGCAGTCCGGTGCTCCGGCTCCGGGCCACCGAAGCCGGGTCGACCCCGTCCTGGACGGCGAGGGCGCTGCTGAACAGCTCGCCGCCCCGGGCGACGACCGGGCCGGGCGCGTCCTCGGCGACCTTGACCGGGAAGACGATTCCGACGGCGGAGAAGACGTCGTCGGAGTCGTCGGTGTCCTGGTCGGCCGGTACCAGCGTGATCTGCTCGTAGTCGCAGGTGACCGTCCGGTTGCCGGCCGAGTACTCGCAGCCCGGCTCGACCTCGTCGAAGGTCAGGTACTCCGGCAGGGTGACCCGGACCCTGATGCCCTTGGCGATCGTGTCACCGAGGTTGCCGACCACCCCGAAGGTCAGGGTACGGCCGCCCGGCGGCACGGGCCGGTCGGTGAACTCGCCCTCCTCGGTGACCTGGTAGACGTCCTCGGCGTAGACCGCCAGGTCCACCCCGATCGCCGGCACCTCGACCTCGACCTTCGCCGAGTTGTTCGTCTGGTCGGGATCGGCCTCGGAGACCGCGGTGACGGTGTAGGAGCCCGCCTTGCCGTGCTTGCCCGGCACCTGGGTCAGGGTGAACGGGGTGGACTGGGCGAGGCTGTGCCCCGGCGAGAGACCCATCGTGGAGCAGCGGACCTTCTCGCCAATCAGTTCGCAGCCGAGGTGCAGGCGGTCGCCGAGCGTCACCAGGCTGTCGTCGAGCCCGCTGAGGTCGTACTCGAACTGCCAGCCCGTGGCGTCTCCCGGGCCCTTGTTCAACGCGGTCGCCTGGTGCTTGGTCAGCGGTTCGCCGACCGCGACGGTGCCGGACGACACGGTCAGTTCCAGGTCGGCACCGGCGTCCGCGTGGGCGGCGCCGCCGACGGCGATCATCGCACCGCTGGCGAACAAGGCCAGGCCGCCCGCGCCGGCCCGAGCCAGCAGGCGCTGGGTACGCAACTTCATGGTTCCCCCGTTTTACCAGGTCGAAGATCGGATGACCGACGTACGGTACCGGCCGCCGGATGGGGCCGCCGACCCGGTGATCGCCTGCTCACGTCCGGCATCCGCCACAGTGCCGGGTTGTGTCGCGTTTACGGCGGTGTGCCGGGCTGCCGGTCGAGTGATCGGCGGGAAACCTCGACCGGCCAGCCGGCCGGCCGCTCCACCGTCCGGAGGAGACATTCCGACCGGTGCCCAGCTCGGCGCGGCCCGGCGGTGCAGGCCGTCCTGACTGGTCAGCTCAGTGCCAGGGCGCCCAGCGTGCCCAGCACCAGGAACGGGCCGAACGGGAGGTGGCCGCCCCAGCCGATCCGGCGGGTGGCGAGCAGAGCCAGCCCGCACAGCGCCGAGGCGCCGAAGGTCAGCAGCGTGCCGAGTACCACCGCCGGCCAGCCGAGCCAGCCGAGTACGGCGACCGCGCTCAGCGCCAACTTGGCGTCGCCGAGCCCGAAGCCCCGGCGACCGAGCAGCAGGGTGGTACCGGCGAGGAACAGTGCCGCGCCGAGCCCGGCGAGTACGGCCCGCCACCAGGCCGTGGGGTCGCCGACCAGCAGGGCGGCCAGGCCGAGCAGGGCCAGGGTGCCACCGGCGGCGGCGTAGGTCAGCCGGTCCGGCAGCCGGTGTACGGCCAGGTCGACGAAGAGCAGCGGCACCGCGCACGCCGCCCACCAGCCGAACGCGATCGACTCGACCGGCGACCGGCCCGCCACGACCACTGCCGCCACCGCGAGGAGCAGTACGAGCTCGACGGCCAGCGGCGGTGCGCCGATCCGGCTGCCGCAGCCGGGGCAGCGGGCCGTCGGGCCGAGGGCGCGCAGCGACCCGGTGGGGCCGATCGGGACGCCACAGTGGTCACAGCCGGACCGGCGCGGCTGGCCGTACGGAACCGAGTCGGTGACGACGAGCCAGCGCAGTACCGGGGCGACGGTCAGCGACGCGAGCCACCAAGCCAGGCGACTTCGGACACGCAGGGTAACTTCATGATCGCTATTTTCGGATCTTCCCTGCTCGGGCGAACGCGCTTCCGCCCGTCGGAGGAGGACCGATCGGCGCCGCGACGACGACCCGTCGACCCCGGCCGGCGCGCCCACAGACTCGGGTACGGAAGCTGTCAGATCATCGTCATCCATGGCATTTCGCTCCCCGGAGCCGGCACAATCGGAACGGAAGGGGCGGCGGATCTTCACCGTCCACCGACCATTGATCAAATAGCTGCCATCGATCGACATCATAGGATCACGCCGTCGATCGACAACAGAGATCGTAACCGTACGTATTCTCTCAAATAGCCCCTGTTGTATCGTCGGCGGTCAGCCTATGCTCGCCATCTGGACGGCGACGCACAACCGTCGACCACTAGGCGACAAAGAGATCGACTGGCAATACGACACCCAGAATCTAGATCGACTCACCCGAATGTGGATGCAGCGGCGCCGGGCCCGGTAGCGGGCCGCCGGGGCGGAGCGGCCGCGCCCACGACCCGTCGGCGGATCAGATCGGCGGGAGCGAACCGGACAACTCTGCTCAGGTGGGCGGTCAGCGGCGGAGCAGGAGGAGGCACCGTTGCGAACCCGGCAACCGGCGTACCTCTGGGCCGCCCTGCTCGGGCTGGCACTCGTCTTCGGCGGCACCGGCTGCGGCAACCGGCCCGGCAGCGCCGCGCCACGCGATTCCGACGCCGCACCGGCCGCCAGCCCCGACACCCGGGGCGCCGAGGCGGAGAAATCCGCCCTCGCCGCCTATGCCGGCTATCTGACCGCCGTACGGAAAGCGGAGCAGTCCGGCGATCCACTCGATCCGCAACTGCGGAAATATCTCGCAGATCCACTACTGACCCGGGTCAGACTCACCATTCGGGACGCGAAGGAGCACGGCGCGATGCGTACCGGAAAGCTCGTCTCCAATCCGTCGGTCACCGCCGTCGATCTCGACTCCGACCCGGCCACCGTATCGATCCAGGACTGCATCGACGCCACCGGCTACCGGCTGGTCTACAAGAAGGACAAGAAAGTGGTACCCGGATCGGCCGGCAGCCGGCACCTCGCCACCGCGACCGCCACCCGCTACCCCGACGGCCGCTGGCTGATCAACGTCGGCGCCAGCCACGAGGACCAGCCGTGCTGACCCGGCGGGCCCTCGCGCGGGCGCTGGCGACCGGCGCGGCCAGCACGCTCGTCCTGGCCGCCGCGCTGGCGGTCACCGGCGGGCCCGCCGCCGCCGACCCGGGCGCCGAGTGCCCACCGGGGCAGAGCAACTGCGACGTCTGGGAAGACCTGCCCGGCACTCCCGGCGGCGACGGCGGCGGCCCGACCAACCCCGGCGACGGCGGCGGGTCCGGCGGCGGGGACCGGACCTGCGAGAAGGACGACGGCACGGTGGTGCCCTGCTACGACGACGTACTCGGCTGGTTCAACAGCGCCGACGACTGTTACTACAAGCGGGCCGAGCCGCAGCCGCCGGACGTCGAGCCCGGGCTGACCGCCTACCTGCGGACCTGTAGCGGAGCGGGCAGCTCGGAACTCGTCTTCCTGGCCGACCCGCCCGCCGGCTTCGACCCGCCCGACCCCGAGCAGATCGCCATGAACCTCTTCGCCAACCTGGTCCTGGAGCCGCCGGAGATCCGGACCGCGCCGAGCGACGCACCCGGACTGGTCGGCGTACCGGTGTGGCTGTACGACGCGTCGAGCTGGGAGACCGAGCGGGAGACGGACACCCAGGGCGGCGTCACGGTCTGGATCGAGGCCACCCCGACGAAGATCCTCTGGCGGATGGGCAACGGCGAGACGAAGGAGTGCAGCTCGGCCGGCATCCCGTTCAAGGCCGGCGTGCACGACCCGCGCCAGCCACCGCCCGGCGCCTGCGCATACCCCGGCTATCCCCGGTCCAGCGGCGCGGAACCCGGCGGGAAGTACGAGATCACCGCGGTCAAGCAGTGGACGGTGCCGTGGGGCAGCAGTACCGGCGAGGGTGACGAGGACGCGCTCTCCACCGAGCGCACCGCCACCGCCACGATCCTGATCGACGAACTCCAGGTGGTGACGAGGTGACCGTGGCGACCAGTCCGACCACAGGGGTACCGCTCGACGCGCCGATCACCCCACCCCGGATCGTCCGGCAGCGTCGGATGCGACCCGGCCTGCTCGGCCTCGCCGTACTGCTGATCGCGCTCGGCGGGCTCGGATCCGCGTTCGCGATCACCTCCGTACGCGCCACCGGCAGCTACCTCGCCGTCGCCCGGGCCGTACCGGTCGGCACCGCACTCAGCGCCGACGACCTGGTGGCGGTGCAGGTGGCCGGCGGTCAGGGCCTCGAACCGGTGGCCGCCGACCGGCTCGCCGAGGTGGTCGGCAAGCGGGCCACCGTCACGCTCACCCCCGGCACCCTGCTGACCATGGCGCAGCTCACCGACAAGCCGCTGCTCGGCCCCGGCCAGCAGCAGATCTCGGTCGGGCTGCGCCCCAGCGAGGTACCGGCGAAACGGCTCCGGCCCGGCGACAAGGTGCTGCTGTTCAGCACCGCCGGTACCGACACCCGGGCCGCCGCCGCGCCGGCCACCCGGTTCCAGGCCACGGTCATCGACATGGCCGTACCGGCCAGCAACTCGGTGGTGCTCTACCTCGCGCTCGCCGCCAAGGACGTACCGGCCGTGGTGGCGCTGGCCACCGCCGACCGGGTCGCGGTCGTACTCAACGCGGCAGCCTGACCGTGGCCATCGTCGCCCTCGTCTCGGCCAAGGGATCGCCGGGGGTCACCACGACCGCGCTGGCCTGCACCCTCTCCTGGCACCACCGGCTGGTACTCGCCGAGTGCGACCCGTCCGGCGGATCCGTGCTGGCCGGCTATCTGGGCGGGGCACTGCCCGGCCCTCGGGGCATCGGCGAACTGGCCGTCGGCGAACTGCGGGACGGCAACCTGGAAGAGGCGTTCTGGTCGCAGCTCGTCGACCTCGACGCCCCCCGGCGGGAACGACTGCTGCTGCCCGGCGTCGTCGACCCCGCCCAGGCCGGCAGCGTCGTACCGCTGTGGCAGCGGTTCGCCGACTTCTTCACCGGACTGGCGAACGGCCGGCCGGCGTACGACGTGCTTGTCGACTGCGGCCGGCTCCAGGTGGTCGGCCCGCCGTGGCCACTGCTCCGGGCCGCCGACATCGTGCTGGTCGTCGCCACCGCCCGGCTGCCGCACCTGTCCAGCACCCAGGCCATGATCCGGGCGATCGAGCGGGACTTCGCCGAACACCGGGTACCCGCCGACACGCTGCGACTGCTGCTGATCGGCGGAGAGCACAGCCGGGGCGAGGTGGCCAAGGCGCTCCGGCTACCGGTGATCGCCCAGTTGCCGGACGACCCGCGTACCGCCGAGGTGCTCAGCCACGGCGGAACCGTACGTGGCAACCGGCCGCTGATGCGCGCGGCCAGCGCCCTGGAGGTGCCGGTCCGGGCGGTCCTCGACCGGCGCCGGGCCCGGCTCGGCCGGCCGGTCGCGATCGAGGGGGTGCCGGGTGCGATTTGAGCCCGTCTACTCCGACCCGCGACCGCAGGACCCGGACGCGCCCTCCACCGCCCCGATCTGGCAGGTCGTCCCGCACAACGGGCACCGGCCGGTACCGCTGCCGAGCAGTGGCCCGCTGCCCCCGTACGCGGTCGTGCCGCAGCCGGTGACGCCGCCCGCACCGAGCCGGCCCCGGGTCGACTTCGGAGTCGTCCGGGAACTCCGTCGGGAACTGAGTGAACGGCTGACCCTGTGGCAGCGCGGCCGGGAGTTCAGTCCCGCCGAGGAGGACGTCGAGCGGGCCCGGCTCGCCGTCGCGGTCGTCTCCGAGTACGCCGACTCCACCCGCCGGGCCGGTACCCCGATGTCGGCGGCCGAGGAGCGGATGCTGCTCGACCAGGTCAACGCCGAACTCGTCGGGCTCGGCCGGTTGCAGACCCTGCTGGTCGACAACTCGATCGAAGAGGTGCACATCCTCGGCTGCGACTCGGTCCGGATCACCCGGCGCAACGGTGGCGTCGAGTGGGCCGAGCCGATCGCGGACAGCGACGAGGAGATGGTGGAGATCCTCCAGGCGGCGGCGCGCCGGGCCGGTGCCACCGAACGGTCGCTCTCCACCTCGAAACCGACCCTGGATCTACAGTTGCCGGACGGCA
Source organism: Plantactinospora endophytica (assembly GCF_016862915.1). Classification (GTDB taxonomy): domain Bacteria; phylum Actinomycetota; class Actinomycetes; order Mycobacteriales; family Micromonosporaceae; genus Plantactinospora; species Plantactinospora endophytica. The sequence goes on from NZ_BONW01000017.1 coordinate 29,719, forward strand.
GCCGACTCGCGGCGGTCTTCCTGGTCAGCCACCGCCCGTACGCGGTGATCCGGAAACACAACACCGTCGAGGTGACCCTCGACGAGATCTCCGGCGCCCGGGCCGACCTGGACGAGATGCTCGACGTGCTGATCCGGGACTTCCTCCGCGCCGCGATGCGGGCCGGGCTGAACATCATGGTCGCCGGGCTGGCCGGGGCGGGCAAGACCACGATCATCCGGGCGCTGATGGACGAGATCCCGGCCGACGAGCCGTACGTGCTGCTGGAGGAGAGCCGGGAGCTGCTGCCGGCGCGGCGGGGACGCAAGCACCGGGCGGTGATGAGCTTCGAGTCCCGGGAGGGGCACGGCGACCGAGGCCCGGACGGGCGCCCGGCCGGCGAGGTGACCATCGCCGACCTGATCCCGGTGGCGCTGCGGATGGGCGTACTCCGGATCATCGTCGGCGAGGTGCGCTCCCGGGAGATCGTGCCGATGCTCCAGGCGATGACGACCAGCCGGGGCTCGATGTGCACCATCCACGCCCGTACCCCGGCCGGGGTCAGCGAACGGATCATCGAGCTGGCGCTGGCGCACGGCCGGGAGATGACCGTCGAGCAGGCCCGGCGGATGGCCGGGAACGCGCTGGACCTGATCGTCTACGTGACCATCGAGGACGAGACCGCGATCGGCGGCCGGAAGCACCGGTTCGTCTCGCACGTCGAGGAGGTCATCGGGGTCGGCGAGGGGAACCGGATCACCACCACGACGGTCTTCGGGCCGGGGTCGGACGGGCGGGCGGTGCCCCGGCATCTGCCGGAGCGGGTTCGTGAGCAGTTGTTGCGGGTCGGGTACGACGCGCGGCTGCTGACCCGGTACATCGAGGCGGGTACCGGGGCGTGGCGGCGGGCTCGGCACAGTCGGTTGGGGATGTTCGGGTGAGCGCGCGGCGCGTCGTGCGGGCCGGGCCGGCGGGTCCGGCGGGCCGGCCGGCGGGTTCGGGGGTGGCGGGGTGAACCTGCCGTCGAACATCGAGCTGATCGCGGTGCTTTCCGGGATCGCCTGCGTGACCGGGTTGGTGTTGGTGGTCGTCGCGTTCGTCGGGACGAGCCGGCCGGCCCGGCCCGGTGGCAGTTCCGTGCTGCGGCGATTCTGGGTGGGTAACGGGACGAGTGCCCGGGAGCGGCGGGCGCACCAGACGTTGCTGGTCGGGGCGGTGGTGCTGGGGGCGGTGGCGTTCCTGCTGACCGGGCTGCCGGTGGTCGGGCTGCTGGTCGCGGTCGCGGTGCCGGGTGTGCCGTGGCTGCTCGGCACCGGGCGGGCCGAGCGGCGGGCGATCAACCGGATCGAGGCGATCGGCGAGTGGACCCGGCGGCTCAAGGACGTCTCGGGCACCGGTCAAGGGCTCCAGCAGGCGATCATCGGTACGGTCTCGACCGCGCCGGAGCAGGTGGACGAGGAGGTACGCCTGCTCGCCGCCCGGCTGGCCGCCGGCTGGCAGGGCCGGGCCGCGCTGCTGGCGTTCGCCGAGGAGATCGGTGACCCGGTCTGCGACCAGGTGGTGGCGGCGCTGATCCTGCACCTGACCGACCGGGGTGAGCGGCTGGGCGACGTGCTCGGGGCGATCGCCTCGGCGGCGGCGGCGGAGGTGGTGACCCGGCGGGAGGTCGAGGCGAAGCGGGCCCAGCCCCGGTTCGCGGTGCGCTTCCTGACCGGGATGACCCTGCTGGTGCTGGCGTACGGGCTGGTGAACCCGGACTACATGGAGCCGTACGGGACTCCGGACGGGCAGTTGGTGATGGTGCTGCTCGGTGCCGCCTTCGTCGCCCTGCTCGCCTGGGTGCGGTCGATGAGCCTGCCGCCCCGGCCGGCCCGGTTCCTCGCCCCGCCGGACCGTGAGGAGGCACTCCGGTGAGTGTGTGGCGTGGATCGGTTCCGGTGTGCCTGCGGTCGCGGACGGGTGGGGGGACGTCGTGATCCTCAACTGGTACCTGACGTTCGGGGTGGTCGGCGGCGCCGTCGTCGGATTGGGGCTGTTCCTGCTGGTCCGGGAGGCGTTGCCGGTGACTCCGGCGCTCGGTCCCGCACTGGGTCGGCTGCACCAACCGGCCGGGGTGAGTCGGCCGGTACGGGCCAGGGGGCGGGATCTCGACTGGCTCGCCGGAGCGGCCCGGTGGTTGCGTCCGCCGCACCGGCAACTCGCGCTGATCGGGCAGTCGCCGGAGCAGTACACGCTGTCGTTGCTGCTCTCCGGGCTGATCGGGCTGGCGACTCCGGCGGTGTCGAGCGCGATCCTCTTCCTCGCCGGAATCCGGCTGCCGTTCGTGGTGCCGACCGTGGGCGCCCTCGGGTTCGCGCTGCTCTGTGTGCTGATGGCGCACCGCAGTGTGCTGGTCAAGGCGGAGCGGGCCCGGCGGGAGTTCCGGCAGGCCGTCTGCGCCTACCTGGACCTGGTCGCCTTGCAGCTCTCCGCCGCGCACGGGCCGGTGCAGGCGTTGGAGCGGGCGGCCGAGGTCTGTGACGGCTGGGTCTTCGAGCGGATCCGGGAGTCGCTGCGACTGGCCCAGCTCCAGATGCACTCGCCCTGGGACGAGCTGCGCGACCTCGCCGAGAAGATCGGCATCCCGGAACTCGGTGACGTCGGGGCGATCATGCAGTCCTCCGGTACCGAGGGTGCACAGGTGCACGACTCGCTGCGGGGCCGGGCCGACTCGCTGCGCGACCAGATCCGGACCGACAACCTGGCCCGGGCCGAGGCGGTGACCAGCCGGCTCGACGTGCCGGGCGCGCTGCTGGTGTTCGTACTCGTCGGCTTCGTCCTCTATCCGTTCGTGGCCCGGATCTGACCCGATCCACCGTCACGTTGAAGGGAGACCGCAATGTCGATCATCAACTACCTGCACATTGCGCTCAGGGTGCGGCTCGCCGAACTGCGCCGTACGGGGGATCGGGGTGACAGCCCGGTACCCACCGCAGTGATCATCTTTGGTCTGGTGGCCGCGGCCCTCGCGGTCACCGTCGCCGTGTCGCGCAGCGTCACGGACTGGATGGACGCCATTCCGGAGCCGGGCGGCGGCGCGGACACCGGTGGCGATCCCGGCGGAGTGCCGCAGTAGTGATCCCCGTACGTCGGCTCCTCGGCGGGCGTTCGTTGCCCGGGGTGGAGCGCGATCGGGGGGCGAATCCGGTCGAGCTGGCGGTGCTGATGCCGGCCATCCTGATCCTGCTGCTCGCCTCGATCCAGGCCGCCGCCTGGTTCATCGCCCGGGCCACCGCGCTGAACGCCGCGCAGTCGGCGGTCAGCGCGCAGCGGGCGTACCAGGCGGAGCCGGGGGTGGGGCAGGAACGCGCCGAGGACTTCCTCGACCGGGCCGGTGACTGGCTGGAGGGCTGGGAGGTCACGGTCACGGTTCCGGAGCCGGACGACACGCAGGTGAGCGCCACCGTGACCGGACAGCCGCTCCGGGTCGTACCGCTGATCTCGTTGCCGCCGATCAGCGAGACGGCGTTCGGCACGGTGGAGCGGTTCACCGAGGAGGAGGCGCCGTGAGCGGCCTGGGTCGGGCGCGAAGTCGGGACCGGGGGTCGGTGTCGGTGGAGACGGCGATCCTCACCCCGGCCTTCCTCGCCCTGGTGGCGCTGGCCGGGGTCGCCGGGCGGACCGCCGTCGCGCACGAGGCCGTCGACGCCGCCGCGCACGACGCCGCCCGGGCCGCCTCGATCTCGCGTACGGCGCTGGACGGTCGCACGGCGGCCCGCGACGCGGTGCAGAGCCGACTCGACGCCGAGGGGCTCGCCTGCACCGACGATCCCGTGCTGGACTTCACCGGTACGGTCAACGGCCAGCCGGCCGGCTTCGACGAGGTGTACGTCACCGGACTCGGTACCGACGCCTCGGTGGTCGTGACGGTCACCTGCGACGTCTCGGTGCGGGACCTGCGGATGCCGCTGCTGCCGGGAGTGCGGACGTACAGCACCGTCGAGGCGACGTTCGCGTCGCCGCTGGACCGCTACCGTGGCCGGAGCGCCCAGTGAGCGGCCGGGGCCGTCCTCGGGGAGACCGGGGCGGGCCGGACGCGGGGCGGGTGAGCCTGTTCCTCGCGGTCGCGCTGATCGGGGTACTGGCGATCGTCGGGCTGGCGTACGACGGTGCCGGCCAGCTCCGCACGATGCAACGTGCCGACAGTCTCGCCGCCGAGGCGGCCCGGGCCGGCGGCCAGGCGATCGACCTGGGGCAACTCCTGCTCGACGGCACCACCGTGCTGGACCAGACCGCGGCCCGGACGGCGGTACGCAACTACCTCGCGAGCGTGGACGGCGTCGAGCGCTGGGACGTGGACTTCGCGGTCGTCGGGGACAACACCACGCTGACCGTCGACCTCGAAGTCGACTACGACACGGTCTTCCTCGACCTGTTCGGTTTCGCCGACAACATCACGGTGCCCGGTACGGCCACCGCGACACTCCTCACCACGACGAACCGCTGAATAGGGGGCATCGCCATGCCTGCATCCCGGGCGGCCCGCCGGGCCGGCCAGTTCTGCACCGGGCTCGGGGCGTTGGTCGTCCTGCTCGGCCTGCTGGTCGGGGCGCCGCTGGCGCTGCTGGCCCTGGCCGGCAACCCGCTGCCGGACCACGTACCGGGGCTGGACGAGATCAGCACGACGCTGACCAGCCGGGACGACGGGCAACTCTTCCTCCGGGCGCTGGCCGTCGTCGGCTGGGCCGGCTGGGCGACGTTCGCCCTCTCGGTACTCGTCGAAATCCCGGCCCGGATCCTCCACCGGCCGGCGCTCCGGCTGCCCGGACTCCGTCGCCAGCAGCGCTGGGCCGCCACCCTGGTCGGCTCGGTGGCGCTGGTCCTGGCGGTCACTCCGGCCGCCACCGCCGCCGCCGACACGATCGCGACGGCCACGGCCAGCTCGCCGCGCCTGCCGGTCGTGCCGGCCCTGCCGAGTCAGCCGGTCACCGTGGGACAGTCGCTCGTCGCGGGCCAGCCGGTCACCCCGGGCCAGGCGGCCGGGGTGGGCCAGGCGGCGGTGGCGGGGCAGCCGGTCACCGGGGACGGGCCGGCGTCGGGGCCTGCGCCACACTGGTTGGCGGCGGAGCCGGCGTCAGGGCCCGCGCCGCAGTGGCTGGCCGGCGAGCCGGAGGAGCGACCGGAGCCGGTCTACCGGGTGGAGAAGGGCGACTACCTGGGACACATCGCCGGGCGGTACCTCGGCGACTTCGACCGCTATCCGGAACTGGCCCGGCTCAACGAGATCCGCGATCCGGACCGGATCCGGCCGGGTCAACTGCTGCACCTACCGGAGGCCGCCGAGGACGGCGGCGTACGCGAGCACGCCACCGGCCTGGTCGCGACCCCGCCGCCGCCCGGTGGCTGGCCGGAGCGCGTACCCGTGGATCCGGCCCCGAAGGCCGAGCAGCCGCCCGCGCCGCAACCACCCGCCGAGCCCCAGCCGTCGACCGACTCGCAGCCGCCGACCGACGGGTCGTCGGGTACCGGCGGCGACGACGGGGGTAGGTACACGGTCAGCGCGTCCCGGGCCGGGGAGGCGGAGGAGTTGAACCGGCCGCTCGCGATCTCTGCGGTCGTCGCGGTGGCCAGCATGGTCGGCGCGCAGGTCGGCGCGGTCTTCGGACTCCGGAACCGCTCCCGCCGCCGGCCGTCTTTCCCGAACGGTCGACACCGGTCGACCGACTGACCGCCGTTCGGGGTGCGGGCCGGTCCGGAGCCGCCGGAGCGGGCCTGGATCGGCGGGACCGGGCCGGAGAAAGGAGCGGCCTTGGAAGTGGGGAGGCGACGATCAGGGCAGGCGGGTCTGTAGGACGCCGCCGACCACGCGGGTCGGTAGCACCTGCTGGTCGGTGCCGGCCGGGCCGTGCACCACCTCGCCGCCGTCCAGTTCGAACGTGCTGCCGTGCCAGGGGCACTTGACGCAGGTACGCCCGTCCTCCCTGGTCACCTCACCGGCGCCGAGCGGGCCGCTCTGGTGGGCGCACCGCTCCAGCATCACCGTGACGTCGTCGCCGTCCCGGTAGACGATCACCGCGATGTCGTCGATCCGGCGGGTCAGCAGTTTCTGCTGCGGCAGCGCGGACATGTCCGCCACCGCGTGCCAGCCGTCCTCGATCCGGCGTAGGTCCGGCACACCCTGGTTGACCCCGGCCGCCTGCTTGTAGGCGAGGTGCCCGCCGAGGAAGCCGCCGCTGCCGGCCGCCGCCATGCCGAGGAAGCCGAGGGTACGGCCGAGCCCGTGCCGCCCGGTCAGCCGGGCGGCCAGCGAGCCGGCGTACATGCCGATGGCCAGCCCGTTGGCGAGCGCGTGCACCAGACCGACCCGCTGCTGCTCCCGGGAGAGCGACGCCCAGTCGTTCCACCCGGCGACCGCGGTCGGCAGGGCGGTGGCGGTGCCGAGCGCCACCAGGGCGGTGGCGGCACGCCGCTGGCCGGGCATCAGGTCCAGGACCGCGGTACTGGCCCAGGCGCCGATCGGCACCTGCACCATCGCCGGGTGCAGTGGATGCCCGAGCGCCACCCCGTGCAGGAAGTCGCGCAGCCGCTGTGGGCGGATCGCGGCGGCGACGATCCGCTGGACGCGTTCCGCCGTCCGGTCCAGGCTGGTCGCCTGCTCAAGTCTGGTCAAGGTTCGCACCGACGGCGACTACCCGCCGCAGTGCGGGACAAACTTCGCGGCGGCCCCGTCCGGCCGGATACCCCCGGACGGGTTACCGGGACGACGGCCGGGTAGACCGGCCGACATGCGGATCGCGGTCACCGGGGCCACCGGCAACGTCGGTACGGCGCTGCTGCGTCGGCTCGCGGTCGAGCCGGACGTCGAGGTGATCGGCATCGCCCGGCGCTGCCCGGCCCCTGATGCCGGTCCGCCGTACGACGGGGTGCGGTGGCACGCCGCCGATCTCGGTGACCCGTCCTGCCTGCACCCGCTCGCCGAGCGGCTGGCCGGGGTGGACGCGGTGGTGCACCTGGCCTGGCAGGTACAGCCGGGCCACCAGCGGGCACGGCTTCGCCAGACCAATCTCAACGGGAGCCGGCACGTACTCAACGCCATGCTCGCCGCCGACGTACCGAAGCTGGTGCACGCCTCCTCGGTCGGCACGTACGCGCCCGGCCCGAAGGACCGGCGGGTCGACGAGGACTGGCCGGCCACCGGGGTCGGCCGGTCCGGCTACAGCGTCGACAAGGCGGCCGTGGAGGCGATGCTGGTCGGCGCCGAGCGGGACTATCCGGTGTTGCGGGTGACCCGGCTGCGTACGGCGGTGGTGCTCCAACACGACGCCGGGGCGGAGATCACCCGGTACTTCCTGGGCCGGTTCGCCCCGGTGTCGCTGCTCCGCTCCGGCCGGCTGCCGCTGGTACCCCGGCATCGCCGGCTCCGGATCCAGGTGGTGCACGCCGACGACGCCGCCGAGGCGTACCTGCGGGCGCTGCGCAGCGACCGGACCGGCGCGTTCAACATCGCCGCCGAGCCGGTACTGGACGGGCCGCTGGTCGCGGCGGAACTCGGCGGCTGGGCGGCGCCGCTGCCGCTGGCCCTGCTCCGGCTGCTGAACCGGGTCGCCTGGCGGGGCCGGTTGGTGCCGGCGGACGAGGGCTGGCTGGAGATGGGCGCGGCGGTACCGCTGATGGACTGCTCCCGGGCCGAACGGGAGTTGGGCTGGCGACCCCGGCGGGACGCCCGGGACGCGCTGCGCGAGCTGCTCGCCGGGATCGCCGTCGGCGCCGGAACGGCCAGCCCGCCGATGCGGCCCGCCCGCCGGGCCGCCTGACCCGCGACGGAGTTTCGGGGTACGGCGGGTGTTTCGGGGTACGACGTGCCAAGCGGCGCCCCCGGGGCGGGGACAGGTGGCACAGTGGAGCACCATGGACCGGACTGGCGTACGGGCGTGGATCGACGACTACGAGCGGGCCTGGCGTGCCCCGGGCACCGAACCGCTCGCCGCGCTCTTCACCGCCGACGCGAGCTATCTCCCGGCGCCGTACCGGGAGCCGGTGGTCGGCCTGCGGGACATCTGCGAGATGTGGGAGGCCGAGCGGGAGGGCCCGGACGAGGAGTTCCAGATGACCAGCGAGATCGTCGCGGTCGACGGCGACGTGGCGGTGGCCCGGCTGGAGGTCCGGTACGGCAACGGCGAGCAGTTCCGCGACCTCTGGATCATGACGTTCACCGGGGACGGCCGGTGTACGGCGTTCGAGGAGTGGCCCTACTCGCCGCCGACCTGACCGACCGACCCGTCGAGGTGGCCGGCATGTCCCCGCCGGGGTGGCCGGCATGTCCTCGTCAGGGTGGCCGGCATGTCCCGTCCTCGGCGGCGGCGGTCGCGGCGGAGCCCCGAGGCGTCTGCCCCGGGGGCCGGGTACCGTCGCTCGGACGGGACCGGCGGACGGGGGTACGGCATGACGGGGTGGGACGGCGCGGATGGCGGGACGGCGACGCCCGGCGGGGACGGGACCGACGCGGTAACGCTCACGCCCGGCCAGCCGGTGACGGTACGGCTGGTCAAGGCGCCCCGGCCGGATCTGTGCTACCCCGGGACGGTGCTCTCCGACGACGGCACCCACCTGGTGGTCCGGGCGCCCTGGGGGAACGCCGCGATCCGGGACATGGGCTTCGTCCGGTTCGAGCCGGGCGACGTCTGGACCGAGCACTACTGGCGGGACCGCTGGTACTCGGTCAAGGAGGTGTACGACGCCGACGGCGCACTCAAGGGCTGGTACTGCGACGTGGCCCGGCCGGCGACCGTGGCCGACGACGTGGTCGTGGTACCTGACCTGGACCTCGACCTGTGGGCGTCGGCCGACCTGAGCCGGGTGCTCCGGCTCGACGAGGACGAGTTCCTGGCCAGCGGGCTGCCCGAGCGGGAACCGGAGACGGCGGCCAAGGCCCGGCGCGCCCTCGACGAACTGGCCGAACTCGCCGCCGACGGTTTCGGCACGCTCACCGGGCAGTAATCCGCTCGCCACCGACGGCTTCGGCACGCTCACCGGTCGATAACCCGCGCACCGCCGCCGGTTCCGGCACGCTCACCGGTCGATAACCCGCGCACCGCCGCCGGCTCCGGCACGTCCAGCGGTCGGTAACCCGCTCGCGTTTCGGGTGCTCGGGGTCGGAGGATGATCGGCATGTCCGGGACGTACACCTCTGCCGTGGGCCCGTCGGGCGCGGAGCCGGCGCCGGCCGGTCTGGGCCGGCTCGTCGCCGCCGTCGGGCCGGACGCGGTGCCGCCGCCGCTGCTGATGCTGCTCGGCATGGTCTCCACGCAGGTCGGTGCGGCGATCGCCAAGCAACTGTTCAGCACCACCAGTCCCGGAGGTACGACCGCGCTGCGGCTCGGCTTCGGTGCCCTGGTGCTGCTCGCGCTCGCCCGGCCGACGCTGCGGCTCGGGCTGCGCACCGCCGGGCTGGTCGCGGCGTTCGGGGTGGCGATGGCCGGGATGAACCTGGCCTTCTACACCGCGCTGCAACGGGTGCCGCTCGGCGTCGCGGTCACCATCGCGTTCACCGGTCCGCTGCTGGTCTCGGTCGCGGCCAGCCGCCGGGTCCGGGACCTCGGCTGGGTGGTGCTCGCCGGACTCGGCGTCGCGCTGCTCGCCGGCCTGGTCGACCTCGGCGCCGGCTCCGGCGGCGGTACGGCTCCGCTCGGCGGTACGGCGCTGCTCTGCTGCGGGCTCGTCGCGCTGGGCTGGGCCGGTTACGTCGTACTCGGCAAGGCGGTGAGCGTCCGGCTGGGCGGCAGCCGGGGGCTGGCCCTCGGGATGGCGGTCGGCGCGATCTGCGTACTGCCGTTCGGGGTGGCCGGCAGCGGCTCGGCACTGCTCGACCCGTGGACGATGACGCTGGGGTTCGGGGTCGCACTGCTCTCCTCGGTGCTGCCGTACTCGGCCGAGATGGCGGCACTGCGTCGGATGCCCGCCCGGGTCTTCGCGGTGCTGCTCAGCCTGGAGCCGGCGGTGGCCGCGCTGGTCGGGGTGACGCTGCTGCACGAGACGCTGGGCTGGCCGCAACTGCTCGGCATCGGCTGCGTCGTCGCCGCCTCGCTGGGCGCGATCACCGGCCGCCCCGAGCGGACCGGTTGACCCGTGCACCGGCGCCGGGTGGGGGGTGCGGAGCCGGGGGCGGGCCGGGCATCCTTGTCCGGTGGTCGTACGAGTTGAGGACAACGGTCCGGTACAGACGGTCGTACTCTCCCGGCCGGAGACCCGGAACGCGGTGGACGGTTCCACCGCCCGGGAATTGGCGGCGGCGTTCCGGAGCTTCGACGCCGACGCCCGCGCCTCGGTGGCGGTGCTCTGGGGCGAGGGCGGCACGTTCTGCTCCGGCGCCGACCTGAAGGCGATCACCACTTCCAGCGGCAACCGGGTCGAGCCGGAGGGCGACGGGCCGATGGGGCCGACCCGGATGCGGCTCGGCAAGCCGGTGATCGCCGCTGTCTCCGGGTACGCCGTCGCGGGCGGGCTGGAGCTGGCGCTCTGGTGCGACCTGCGGGTCGCCGAGTCCGACGCGGTGTTCGGGGTGTTCAGCCGGCGCTGGGGCGTACCGCTGATCGACGGCGGGACGGTGCGGCTCGCCCGGCTGATCGGGCAGAGCCGGGCGATGGACCTGATCCTCACCGGGCGGCCGGTGCCGGCGCCGGAGGCGTACCAGATGGGTCTGGTCAACCGGCTGGTCGAGCCGGGCGAGGCGCGGGCCGCCGCCGAGGCGCTGGCCGCCGAGATCGCCGCCTTCCCGCAGACCTGCCTGCGCAACGACCGGCTCTCCACACTGGCCGCCGCCGGACTCCCGGAGGACGAGGCGATGCGTACCGAACTGGCGTACGGGATGAACTCGCTGGCCACCGACGCGACCGAGGGGGTGGCCCGGTTCACCTCGGGCGAGGGCCGGCACGGGTCGTTCGGCCGCGCTTGAGGGCGCCGAGGCGCGGCCGGGATCTCAGGCGGGCAGCGGCGGCAGCGGGAGCGGGATGGCGGGCAGCCCGTCGAGGCTGCTGCCGACGTGGTCCTTCCGCTCGCAGTACGCGTTGAACTCCTCGTCGGTCTTCCGGCCGAAGTAGTCGGCGTGCAGCGTCCGTTCCTCCCGGTAGTCGAGGAACGGGACGGAGTAGCCGCAACTGTCGCTGATCCGGCGGGCGGTGACCACGACGACCGCCCGCAGTCCGGGCGAGCCGGCCTGCTCGGGGAAGTGCCGGACCAGTTCCGCCCACCGGGGGTCGTCCCGGAACACCGCCTCGCCGGAGCCGTGCACCCGGACGATGTTCGGCGGGCCGTCGAAGGCACACCACATGAGCGTGATCCGCCCGTTCTCCCGCAGGTGCGCGACGGTCTCCGCGCCGCTGCCGCCGAAGTCGAGATAGGCCACGGTCCGCTCGTCGAGCACCGCCAGCGACCCGGCCAGCCCCTTCGGGGAGAGGTTGACATGCCCGTCGGCGGCCAGCGGCGCGGTCGCCACGAAGAAGACCTTCTGCGCCTCGATGAAGCCGCGCAGCCTGCCGTCGATCCGGTCGTACGTCTTTCCCATCCGGTGATCCCCCCTGGTCAGCTCGACCCCACCGTAGCCGTGCCGATCAAACTCACCGTCGGGGAAGGGGCCGGGCGACCGGGACGGTGCGCCCGCCGGCGGCAGGGTCGGCGTCCCCACCGCCGGCGTGCATCACCGCGACACCGGTGAGGTCGGCGTACTCACCGGAGCCAGCACCACCGCGCGAACGGTGGTCACGGCCGGCCCGCGTACCGTCAACTCCGGTCGCCGGTACGCAGCCAGACGGCGGTGTCGGGGGGCAGCAGGTCGCCGTCCACCGGCCGGCTGGCCAGCAGGCGTCCCTGATGCGGCGGAAGCTCCACTGGAGCCTCGGAGAGGTTCACCACGCAGGCGAACCCGGGGTCCCGGGCGAAGGCGAGTACGCCGTCCGGCGCCGGCAGCCAGCGCAGCGTCCCGTCGCCGAGCGCGGGCAGTTCCCGGCGGAGCCGGATCGCCTCGCGGTACAGCTCCAGCATCGAGTGCGGGTCGCTGGTCTGGGCCTGTACGGTCTGGTCCTTCCAGGCGGCCGGCTGCGGCAGCCAGGGCGCGGTCGACGCGTCGTCCGGGCTGAACCCGAACGGCGCCACGTCACCCGACCACGGCAGCGGCACCCGGCAGCCGTCCCGGCCGGGGTCGACGAATCCGGAGCGCGGGAACATCGGGTCCTGGCGCAGTGCCGGCGGGATGTCCTCGACCTCCCAGAGCCCCAGCTCCTCGCCCTGGTAGACGTACGCGGCACCGGGCAGCGAGAGGGAGAGCAGCGCGGCGGCCCGGGCCCGCACCGTACCCAGCTCCAGGTCGGTGTACGTCCCCTCGCGCTTGCTGGCGAAGCTGAACGTGGTGTCCGCCCGGCCGTACCGGGTGACGACCCGGGTCACGTCGTGATTGGAGAGCACCCAGGTGGCCGGGGCGTCGATGGTGGCGTGCTCGGCCAGCGTGCCGTCGATGCTCTCCCGCAGCTTCGCCGCGTCCCAGGCGCAGCTCAGGAAGTCGAAGTTGAACGCGGTGTGCAGCTCGTCCGGGCGGAGGTAGTTGGTGAACCGCTGCCGGTCCGGCAGCCACACCTCGCCGATCAGCGCGCGCCGCTCGGGATAGCTGTCGGCGATCCGGCGCCAGCTCCGGTAGATGTCGTGTACCCCGTCCAGGTCGTGGAACGGGTGCGGTGCGCCGTCCACCACCTCGGGCAGGGTGGCGTCCTTGAGCAGCAGCGCCGCCGAGTCGATCCGGATGCCGTCCACGCCCCGGTCGAACCAGAACCGCAGGATGTCCTCGAACTCGGCGCGTACCCGGGGGTGGTCCCAGTTGAAGTCGGGCTGCTCGGCGGCGAACAGGTGCAAATACCAGTCGCCCGGGGTGCCGTCCGGGTTGGTGGTCCTGGTCCAGGTCTCGCCGCCGAACTCGCCGACCCAGTCGGTCGGTCGCTGGTCGCCGTCCGGGCCTCGACCGGGCCGGAACCAGAACAGGTCCCGCTCCGGTGCGTCCGGCCCGCCGGCCAGCGCCGCCTGGAACCAGGGATGCTGGTCGGAGCAGTGGTTCGGCACCAGGTCGGCGATGATCCGCAGGCCCTGCCCGTGCGCCTCGGCGATCAGCTCCTCCAGCTCGGCGAGCGACCCGAAGACTGGCTCGACGGAGCGGAAGTCGGCGACGTCGTAGCCGGCGTCGGCCATCGGGGACGGATACCAGGGACCGAACCAGATGGCGTCGACGCCCAGTTCGGACAGGTAGCCCAGCCGCTTCCGGATGCCGGCGAGGTCTCCGATGCCGTCGCCGTTGTCGTCGGCGAAGCTGCGCGGGTAGACCTGGTAGATCACCGCGTCTCGCCACCACGGGCGGCTGTCTGATGTGGACACGAGTACCTGCTTCCTGGATCGGTCCGGTGAGCCGTCCACCGGCACCTGCACGCGGGGTCCGGGCGGTCGTAGCGTGGTGGGGACCTCTGGTGTGCCTCGTTTCGTGGCGATGACGATACAAACTCGCTTACCCGATTGCAATAATTCGACAGAACTCTGAAAGATGGCGACTAGCGCTACCGATCGTCGGTCGGCGGCAGCGAGGTCGGTTGAACAGGGCGTCAGGGTCCCGGAACGGCACCCGGGCGGCGGGCCGCAGCGTCGCGGTCGGCCGCTCGGCGGTCCGGTCGCCGGCCCGCGCACCGGGCCGCCGGCCGGGCATCCCCCTGACGGGCGTCATGCCAGAGAGTCGTGTTCATGACCCTGTGGCATGACACGGAAGAGCAAATGTCCTGGCCCGGCCGGCTGGCAGGTGGCGGGGTCGGACGGGTGGGTCAGTGGCCGGGTGCCGGCGCGGTCGAGCCGCGTACCACCAGCTCGGGCTCGAAGAGCAGCTCGTCGGTGAGCACCCCGACCCCCTCGATCTGGTTCACCAGCAGGTCCACCGCCGCCTGGCCCATCATCTCGATCGGCTGCCGGACGGTGGTCAACGGCGGGTCGGTGCAGGTCATCAGCGCCGAGTCGTCGAAGCCGACCACCGAGATGTCGGCCGGTACCGCCCGCCCGAGCCGACGGGCCGCCCGGATGGTGCCGAGCGCCATCACGTCGCTGGCACAGATCACCCCGGTCACGCCACGCTCGATCAGCTTGCTCGCCGCGACCCGGGCCCCCTCCATGGAGAAGCTGGAGCGCTCGACGCACTCCTCGTCGTCGGCCCAGCCGGCGATGTTCGCCATCGCGGCGAGCTTGCGCCGGGACGGCACGTGGTCGGCCGGGCCCAGCACCAGACCGATCCGCTCGTGGCCGAGCGACCGCAGGTGCCCGTACGCCTGCTCGACCGCGACCGCGTCGTCGGTCGACACGACCGGGAAGTTCAGCTCGTCGACACCGGCGTTGACCAGTACGACCGGCAGGCCCCGGTCGGTGAGCCGCCGGTAGTGGTCGTGCGGGGCGTCGGCCAGCGCGTACGAGCCACCGGCGAAGATCACCCCGGAGACCTGGTGGTCCAGCAGCATCTCCACGTAGTCCATCTCGGAGATCCCGCCGATGGTCCGGGCGCAGAGCGCCGGGGTGAATCCCCGCTGGGCCAGTGATCCGGTGACCACCTCGGCCAGGGCCGGGAAGATCGGGTTCTGCAACTCCGGCAGGACGAGCCCGACCAGCCGGGCCCGTTCGCCGCGCAGTTTGCTGGGGCGCTCGTAGCCGAGCACGTCCAGGGCGGTGAGGACGGCGACCCGGGTGCTCTCGGAGACGCCGCCCCGGCCGTTGAGCACCCGGCTCACCGTGGCCTCGCTGACCCCGGCCTTCCGGGCCACCTCGGTGAGTCTTCTGGTCACGGCCGCGATCGTACGGCAGCTACTTGCAAAAACCGAACCAGAGTTCGTCGGGCTACTGCAACAAATCGCGTACCGCCGTCTCGATCGCGCGGTGGAAGGTCGGATAGGCGTAGATCATTCCGGCCAGCGTCGTCAGCGGAACCTCGGCGTGCACCGCCACCGCCAGCGCGCTGAGCACCTCGCCGCCGACCGGACCGACCGAGGTGGCGCCGACCAGTACGCCCCGGTCGGCGTCGCCGACCAGCTTGACGAAGCCCTCGTCGCCGACCTGGTGGATCCAGCCCCGGGTGGAGTCGGAGAGCGGGGTGAACCCGATCCGGACGTTCAGTCCGCGCTCCCGGGCCTGCCGCTCGGTCAGCCCGACCGCGCCCACCTCCGGATCGGTGAAGGTCACCCGGGGCAGGGCCCGGTAGTCCGCCCGCCGCCCGTCGCCGGCCGCGCCGTCGACCACTCCGGCCCGGCGCAGGATGTCGTCGATCGCGATCCCGGCCTGGTACATCGCGACGTGGGTGAAGGCGCCGTGCCCGGTCAGGTCGCCGACCGCCCAGAGCCCGTCGGCCGCCCGCATCCGCTCGTCCGTCTCCAGGAACCGCCGGGTCGGATCCAGCCCGACCGACTCCAGGCCGAGCCCGTCGAGTACGGCCCGCCGGCCGGTGGCCACCAGCAGCCGTTCGCCCCGGAGCTGGTCACCGTCGGCCAGGTGCACGGTGAAGCCGTCGCCGTCGTGTTCGACCCGCTCGGCGCGGGCCCCGGTGTGCAC
Source organism: Plantactinospora endophytica (assembly GCF_016862915.1). GTDB lineage: Bacteria > Actinomycetota > Actinomycetes > Mycobacteriales > Micromonosporaceae > Plantactinospora > Plantactinospora endophytica. The sequence goes on from NZ_BONW01000017.1 coordinate 45,283, forward strand.
GGTCACCCCGTCCGCGCGCAGCGCCGTGGCGACCCGCTCCGACGACTCCGGCTCCTCCTGCGCGAGTACCCGCTCGCCGGCCTCCACCATGCCGACCCGTACCCCGAACCGGGCGAAGACCTGGGCCAGTTCGGCGCCGATCGCCCCGCCGCCGAGTACCACCAGCGACTCGGGCAGCTCGGCCACCTCGATCGCCTCCCGGTTGGTCCAGTACGGCGTACCGGCCAGCCCCGGCACCGACGGGATCACCGGCACGGTGCCGGTACCCAGCACCACCCCGACCCGGGCCCGGTAGACGTCGTCGCCGACCCGGACCTGACCGGGGCCGACCAGCCGGCCGGTGCCCCGGACGAACCGGCCGCCCTTCGAGGTGAACCGCTCGACTCCGGCGTCGTCGGTCCAGCCGGTGGTGGCGTCCTCGCGGATCCGCTTCGCCACCGGGGTCCAGTCCGGCTCGACCCGGGCCCGGCCGGCCAGGTGGTCGACCCGGCGCGCCTCGGCCAGCGCGTTGGCCGCCCGGATCATGATCTTGCTCGGCACGCAGCCCCAGAACGGGCACTCGCCGCCGACCAGGTTCCGCTCGATCCCGACGACCGAGAGGCCGGCGGCGGCGAGCCGGTTCGCCGTCTCCTCACCGCCGACGCCCAACCCGACCACCACCACGTCCACGTCGGTCGGCGTGCCTGCGTCGCGGTCCCCGTACGCCACTTCCCGTTCAGCCATACCGCCAGCTTTCCCGATCCGCCGCCGGTCAGCCAGGTGCGACGGGTCACCCGGCGTACCGGTCGGGGCGTACGCTGCGGCTGCCCGGCCCGGCGCGGGGTCGGACCGGCTCACGGGGAGGGCAGCCGGATGATCGACGTGGACGTGCTGGTCGCCGGGTACGGGCCGGTCGGTGCCACCCTGGCCGCGCTGCTCGGCCGGCACGGCGTCGCCACCACGGTCGTCGATCCCGGCGAGGCGCCCCATCCGCTGCCCCGGGCCGCCGTGCTCGACGCCGAGGTGCTGCGGGTGCTGGCCGGGCTGCCGGAGGTCGCCGACCTCGGCCGGTGGGCGGTCGAGGTCCGGCACTCCCGGTTCCTGGCGCCGGACCACTCGGTGCTGCTCGACCTCTCCCCGACGGCCAGCGGCTTCGGGCTGCCGGCGGCGGCGTTGATCGACCAGCCGGCTCTGGAGGCGGCACTGCGGGCCGGTGTCGACGGGCTGCCCGGTGTGTCGGTCCGACTCGGCCGCGCGGTGGTCGCCCTCGAACCGGCCGACGACCACGTCCGGGTCGGGCTGGACGATGGTACGACGGTGCGGGCCCGCTGGGTGGTCGGCTGCGACGGGGCGTCCAGCCCGGTACGACGGTTGGCCGCGCTGCCCTTCCAGGGCCGGACGTACGCCGCTCCGTGGCTGGTCGTGGATGCCGAGACGGACGAGACGGAGGTCGAGCCGGCCACCTCGATGGTGCTCGACCCGCGCCGCCCGCTGGTGACGATGGTCAGCCCTGGCCGGCGCCGCTGGGAGTGGATGCTGCACCCGGGCGAGGACCCGGCCGCGCTGAGTGCCCCGGAGTCGGTCCGGCGGCTGGTCGCCGGATGGGTCGACCCGGACACGGTCCGGATCCGGCGGGTGACCATCTTCACCTTCCACGCCCGGCAGGCGACGCCCTGGCGGCAGGGCCGGATCCTGCTGGCCGGCGACGCGGCGCACCTGATGCCGCCGTTCGCCGGTCAGGGCCTGGCCAGCGGCATCCGGGACGCCCACGCCCTCGCCTGGCGGCTGGTCGAGGTGCTCCGGGGGCTGGCCGACGACGGGTTGCTCGACGGGTACGAGCGGGAACGCCGGCCGCACGTGGACGAGACGATCCGGGTGAGCCTGGCGGTCGGCCGGGTGTTGCAGACCCGCCGCCGGGCGGTGTCGGCCGTACTCCGGTCGCTGGTCCGGGCGGTGGCCGCGATGCCCGGGGTGCCGGCCCGGGCGGCTCGGCAGGGCCGGCCGCGACCGGCGCTGCCGAGGGGTACCGCGGGGGTGCTGCCCGGCGCGGGACGGATGCTGCCGAACCCGCTGCTGCGGACCGCCGACGGGCCGGTCCGGCTGGACGCCCTGCTCGGATCTGGCTGGGCGGTGGTCGGGGTCGGCTGTGATCCGACGGCCACGGCGGACGCCGACGCGCTGTCCTGGCTCGCCGCCCGGGACGCGGTGACGCTCACCACCGACCCGTCGGTCCGGTCGGGCGTCCAGGTGGTCGGGGACACCGCCGCCGCGCTCGGCGCCGGTCCGGCCGTCCTCGTGGTACGCCCGGACCGTTTCCTGCTCGGCGCCGTGCCGCCGCCGCTGCGCGGTCGGGACCTGCACCGCGCGGTACGCAGCCTCGGCGGGCGCTGACCCGGCGCAGCACCGCACTTTCTGCCGGCCGGTCCGGCCCTGCCGAACCGCCCTGCGCCTCGGTCGAGCCGGCGCGGCAAACCCGGCGAATGCTGTTCATTTCTCACACGCCCTCAATGCCTCGTCATTTCTTGCCGTGATGAAGTCGTGTCCTTTCATCGCACGATCGATATCTTGCGGAGATGAGTCGGCCTCGCTACAGTGACCCCACTCACACTCGACACCACACAGCTCCAGGGCCGGTCACTGGGCGGACACCGACCCGCAGGCACGGCCACGGTGACGATCCCGCGCATCAGCAGGTCATGGAGATTCCCGTTCCCGAAGGGATGGACAGATGTCCGTACCGCAGTACCGGAAGGCCACGGCGTTCGCGCTCGCGGCCGGCCTGGGGCTCAGCCTCGCGGCGTGCTCCACGAAGGGCGACGACGACAACTCGAACGCCGGCGGCAAGGTCACCATCACGGTGGACTGCCAGCCGGTCGGCTCCCAGAAGGAGCTGTTGCAGAACTGGAACGACGACGTCGTCGAGTTCCAGAAGCAGAACCCGGACATCGTCATCAAGAGCGTGAGCGTCGGCGAGCAGTGCAACAACCCGCCGGACTTCACCGCCCGACTGGCCGGCGGCACCGTGACCGACGTGTTCTACGGGTACATGACCGACCTGGCGCAGGTGCTGGACTCCGGTCAGGCGATGGACATCACCGAGTTCGCCAACAAGGACACCGTGCCGACCTGGGACAGCGTCGACCCGGCACTCAAGGAGGTCTTCAGCGACGGCGGCAAGCTCTACGCCGTACCGGTGAAGAACTACTCGATGGGTCTGGTCTACAACAAGGTGCTGTTCCAGCAGGCCGGGCTCGACGTGAACAACCCGCCCAAGACGTGGACCGAGGTCCGGGACGCGGCCAAGAAGATCTCCGCGCTCGGCAACGGCATCGCCGGGTACGCGGAGTACAGCGCCGGCAACACCGGCGGCTGGCACTTCACCTCCCTGCTCTACTCGCAGGGCGGCCAGGTGCTGACCCCGGACGGCAAGAAGGCCGACTTCAACAACCCGATGGGCAAGCAGGTCCTGCAGAACCTCAAGGACATGCGGTACGGCGACAACAGCATGGGCGCCCGCCAGCTCCTCCAGTGGGGCGACCTGCTGACCAACGCCGGCGCCGGCAAGGTCGGCATGTTCGTCGGTGCGCCGGACTCGACCCAGGCGATCGTCAGCCAGTTCCAGGGCAAGTTCCAGGACTGGGCGATGGCCCCGCTGCCCGGCCAGGGCGGCCCGGCAAAGGGGACGCTCGGTGGCGGCGAGGGCTACTTCTTCAAGAAGGGCCTCACGCCGGAGCAGGTCAAGGCCGGTCTGAAGTGGATCGCGTACCAGAAGCTGACGCCGGGCAAGGGCCAGTTCGACTACGTACGGGCCAAGCCGCAGAACTACCCGGTGGGCCTGCCCCAGCCGCTGCTCTTCGCCAACGGCAGCGAGGCGCAGAAGCAGGAGCTGGAGCTGCGCAAGGCGAACGCCAACGTGGACACCGCCAACTTCGCGATCTTCGAGGCGACCCCGGTGCCGATCAAGGGCGAGCCGCGCAACGCGCAGGCCATCTACGCGGTACTCGACGGCGCGATGTCCGGGGTGCTGACCAACCCGAACTCGAACATCGACGCGCTGCTCAAGACCGCCGAGGACAAGGTCAACCAGGTCCTGGCCGCCGAGAAGTGACCCGTCGGTGCGGGGGCCGGTCCGCCGGCTCCCGCACCGTTCCCGCGCCGCACCGTCCGGTCACCGAACCTCCCAGGAGACGCCTTGGCGATCACCACCGTCCCGGGTACCAGCAGGGAACCCGGTCGCCCCGCGCCGCCGCGCCTGACCCGGGGTGGGCGCAGCAGCCTCGGCCGTAAGGTGCGGGACAACCTCACCGGGCACGCGTTCCTGATCGGCGCGGTGCTCTGCTTCGCCATCTTCTCCTGGTACCCGATGATCCGCGGCATCGTGATGAGCTTCCAGCGCACCCGCCGGGGCGAGACGACCTGGGTGGGCTGGGACAACTACCTCCGGATCGTCGACGACCCCAGCTTCTGGACCGCCTGGAAGAACACCCTCTACTTCACGGTCCTGGCGCTCGTGCTCGGCTACCTGGTGCCGTTCTTCGTGGCGATCGTGCTCAACGAGTTCCGGCACGCCAAGGGGTACCTGCGGATCCTGGTCTACCTGCCGGTGATGCTGCCGCCGGCCTCGGCACTCTTCCTCTTCAAGTACTACGCGTACGACCCCAGCGAGGCGGGCCTGTTCAACGCCGTCCTCAAGGCGCTGCACCTGCCGACCTCGGAGTGGATGCAGTCGCCGGAGATGACGATGCCGGCGATGGTGATCGCGTCGACCTGGATGAACATGGGCAGCGCGGTGCTGATCTACCTGGCGGCGTTGCAGAACATCCCCGGCGAGCTCTACGAGGCGGCCGAACTCGACGGGGCCGGGATCTGGCGGCGGATCGTCAACGTGACCGTGCCGCAGACCCGGCTGATCCTGCTGCTGCTCGCGATGCTCCAGATCGTCGCCACCATGCAGCTCTTCATCGAGCCGTTGATCCTGGCCAACGGTGCCGGCGCGGAGGACTCCGCGACCTCGGTGGCGTACCTCATCTACCAGCACGGGTTCTTCCAGAACGACCTCAACGGCGCCGCCGCGCTCGGCGTGATCATGCTCGTGGTGCTGGCCGGCTTCTCCGCCGTCTACGCCCGACTGACCTCGAAACAGGACTAGGACGGGCGGAACATGGCACAGGACTCCGGTACCCGGACCCTCATCTCGCACGCCCAGCTCCGACGCGGGCGCGGCAAGGTCCTCTACTGGACGCTGCTCACCGTGGTCGTGGTGGTGTTCACGTTGGTCTTCCTCGGGCCGCTCTACTGGATGGTCACCGGCGCGCTCAAGTCCGGCCAGGAAATCGCGCAGACCCCGCCGTCGCTCTTCCCGCAGGATCCGCAGCCGCAGAACTACATCGACGCGTGGAACAACCTGGACCTGGCCAAGCTGCTGTTCAACACGTTCTACTACGCGGCCGGGGCGCTGCTGTTCCAACTCGTCCTCGACACGGCGGCGGCGTACTCGCTGTCGAAGCTGCGGCCGGTCTTCGGCAACGCGATCCTCGGGCTGATGCTGGCGACGCTGATGATCCCGGCGATGGTCCTGATCGTCCCGCAGTACGTGACCGTGATCGACCTGCCGATCCTGCACGTCAACCTGCTCGACTCGCCGTTCGCCATCTGGCTGCCGCTGGTCGCGAACGCGTTCAACATCTTCCTGCTGAAGCGCTTCTTCGACTCGATCCCCGAGGAGCTGATGTCGGCGGCCGTGATGGACGGGGCGACGCCGCTGCGTACGCTCTGGTCGATCATCCTGCCGATGTCCCGGCCGATCCTCGGGGTGGTGTCGATCTTCGCGGTGACGGCGGTCTGGAAGGACTTCCTCTGGCCGAAGCTGGTGATGCCGTCGCCGGAGACCCGTACGGTCAGCGTCGGCATCTACGCCTTCTCCGGCGGTACGCCGATGAACGTCGTGATCGCCGCGTCGGTCATCGCCGCGATCCCGACCGTGGTCATCTTCCTGCTCTTCCAGCGGAACATCATGTCCGGCCTGACCACCGGCAGCGTCAAGGGCTGAGAACCGGCCGCGTCAGGGCACGGTCAGTGGCTCGGCCGCGACCGGGGCGCCGGGTACCACCACCGGGGCGCCGGTCGGGGCCAGCAGGGCGCGGGCGACCACCGCCGCGCGGCGGCGGCGCGGCACGACGGCCCGACGGGTGAAGACGTCGTACCCGGCGGCGACCACCTCGTCGAGGATTCCGCCGTACAGCACGTAGGCGGTGCGGATGCAGGACTGCGAGGCGGGCGCGAGCAGGGTCACCCCGGGCGCAGCGGCGACGTAGTGCTCCCGGGCGCGGCTCACCTCGTACTCGATCAGGGCCCGGATCGGCGCGGTGGCCCGGCCCCGCTCGGCGGCGGCGACCAGGTCGGCCGGGGTGACCCCGAACCTCGCCAGGTCCTCGGCCGGCAGGTAGACCCGGCCCCGAGCCAGATCCTCGGCCACGTCCCGGATGAAGTTGGTGAGCTGGAAGGCGAGGCCGAGCTGCCGGGCCGGCTCGCGGGCGGCGGCCGGATCGGCGCTGCCCAGGATCGGCAGCATCATCGTGCCGATCGCCGCCGCCGACCCGTCCATGTAGTCGAGCAGGTCGGCGTAGCGAGGATAGTCGGTGACGGTCAGGTCCAGCGCCATGCTGCGCAGGAACGCCGCGAAGTCCGCCCGGTCCAGGTCGAAGACCGCGATGGTGTGCAGTACGGCCGGCAGCAGCGGATCGGTCACCGGTTCGCCACGCAGCCCGGCGAGGAACCGGGTGGACCAGTCGGCGAGCCGTTCCGCCCGCAGTTCGGCGGGCAACTCCTCGGTCCGGTCCACGATCTCGTCGGCGTACCGGGTGAAGCCGTAGAGGGCGTGCACGTGCCGCCGTTTCCAGGCGGGCAGCAGCCGGGTCGCGAGATAGTAGGTCCGACCATGCCGTCTGTGCAGCTCACGGCAGCGTTCGTAGGAACCGCCGAGACTGGTGTCCACCGATCCTCCAGGGACTAATCGACGCATCAATCGACGCAACTCGTAGGCCCAGGGTACGCTCGACCGCGCTTCGGGGGCGCCGCTTCCGGCCTGTCCCGCTCCCCGGTAAGGGATCTTTCAGTTACAAAAGCGAGAAGAAGGGTGCCTCCCCGGCCCCTGGCACAGGATGATGGTCGGCTCCAGGAGGTGATCGAGTGCGAACCGTACGCGGACGTACCGACCGGGTGGTGGTGGTCGGCGCCGGGCTCGGCGGCCTCGCCTGCGCCCTGCACCTGGCCGGCGCCGGTCGCCAGGTCACCGTGCTGGAACGGGAGTCCGGCCCGGGTGGACGGGCCGGCCGGCTGACCGTCGACGGGTACGAGTTCGACACCGGACCGACCGTGCTGACCATGCCGGACCTGATCGAGGAGGCGCTCGGCGCGGTCGGCGAGGAACTGGCCGACTGGCTCGACCTCGTACCCCTCGACCCCGCCTACCGGGCGCACTACCCGGACGGGTCCACCCTGGACGTCACCACCGACACGGCCAGGATGGCCGCCGAGGTCGCCCGGGTCTGCGGTCCCCGGGAGGCCGACGGCTACCTGCGGTTCGTCGACTACGCCCGCCGGCTCTGGCAGCTCGAACGCACCGACTTCATCGACCGCAACCTGGACAGCCCCCGGGACCTGCTCACCGGCAACCTGCTCCGGCTGCTCGCCGCCGGGGCGTTCCGCCGGTTGCAGACCAAGGTCGACCAGTTCTTCGCCGACCCGCGTACCCGGCGGATCTTCTCCTTCCAGGCCATGTACGCCGGCCTCGCCCCGCACGACGCGCTGGCGATCTACACGGTGATCTCCTATCTCGACTCGGTCGCCGGGGTCTTCCATCCACGCGGCGGCATCTCCGCCGTACCCCGGGCGATGGCCGGCGCCGCCGAGAAGCACGGCGTACGCATCCGGTACGACCGCACGGTCACCCGGGTGGAGACCTCCGCCGGCCGGGCCACCGGGGTACGCACCGCCGACGGCGAGTTCGTCCCCGCCGACGTGGTGGTGCTCAACCCCGACCTGCCGGTCGCGTACCGGGACCTGCTGCCGGAGGCGGCCCCGCCCCGTCGGCTGCGCTACTCGCCGTCCTGCGTGGTGCTGCACGTCGGCTCGCGGCAGGGCTACCGGGGCATCGCCCACCACAACATTCACTTCGGGCGGGCCTGGCGGCACACCTTCGAGCAGGTGATCCGGCGCGGTGAACTGATGTCGGACCCGTCGCTACTGGTCACCAACCCGAGCCGGACCGACCCCTCGGTCGTACCCGCCGACCGGCACGGCTACTACGTGCTCGCCCCGGTACCCAACCTCCAGCGCGGCGCCGGGCTGGACTGGCGCGGCGACCTGCCCCGGCGGTATGCCGACGAGCTGCTGGCCACCCTGGAGCACCGGGGTTACGTCGGGCTGACCGACAGCGTCGAGGTGCTCCGGGTCGTCACCCCGGCCGACTGGGCCGACGCGGGGATGGCCGCCGGTACGCCGTTCGCCGCCGCGCACAACCTGTGGCAGACCGGCCCGTTCCGGCCGGGCAACCTGCACCGCACACTGCCGAACGTGGTCTTCGTGGGTTCCGGTACGCAGCCGGGAGTGGGCGTACCCATGGTGTTGATCTCCGGGAAGCTTGCCGCCGCCCGGGTGACTGGAGGTGGCCGATGACAGCCGACCGCGACACGTCGGGCCGGAGCGACGAGGCGAGCCGGGAGGGGCATCTGGTGGAACTGGTCGACGAGACCGGCGCCCCGGTCGGCGCGCGTACCGTCGACGAGGCGCACCGGCTGCCCGGGATGCTGCACCGGGCGTTCTCGGTGCTGCTGGTCGATCCGGCCGGGCGGATCCTGCTCCAGCAGCGGGCCGCCGTGAAGACCCGGTTCCCGCTGCGCTGGGCCAACACCTGCTGCGGCCATCCGGCCCCCGGCCAGTCCCTCGACAGCGCCGCCGGCCGCCGGCTGGGCGAGGAACTCGGCATCGCCCCGGTGCCGCTGACCGAAATCGGCGTATACCTCTACCGCGCCGAGGACCCCGACACCGGCCGGGTGGAGTACGAGTACGACCACGTGCTCCGGGGCGACTTCGACGCCGACCAGGCGGTGCTGCCCGACCCGGACGAGGTCGCCGACCTGCGCTGGGTGCACCCGGACGAGCTGTGGGCCGGGCTCGACGCCGACCCGGAGGCGTACGCGCCGTGGCTGGGCGGCGTGCTCAGCCGGCTCACCGATCCGGCACCGTCGTCGCCGGCCGCCGCACCGTCCGGGGCGGGCCGCCGGTCGAGCAACCGGGGCCGGTTCGACCAGATCCCGACCGTCACGGGTCAGGAGGAGAACCCGGCGGAGCGGTCGGGTGGCCGATGACGGACTGAGCCCCGGGGCCGTCGCGCGGCGGCTCGGCATCGCCGTCACCACCCTGCGGAGCTGGCACCGCCGGTACGGGCTGGGCCCGAGCCGGCACGTGCCCGGCCAGCACCGGCGGTACAGCCCCGAGGATCTCGCCCGGCTGGACGTGATGCGCCGGTTGACCGCCGAGGGGCTCCCGCCGGCCGAGGCGGCGTACTGGGCGCGGGACGCCGTACCCGGGAAGGAGCCGGACCGGGGCGGTGCCGCTGCCGCCGGTCGGCCCGGCCGGCAGCGGACCGGGGAACGGTCTCCGGCGCGGGCCGGCGGTGGCACGGCGATCCCGGTGGGCCGGGCCGGGCCGGCGGCCCGGGGGCTGGCCCGGGCGGCGATGCGGCTCGACCCGCTGTCGATGCGCGCCGGCATCACCGCCGCGCTCACCGCCGACGGCGTGGTCGCCACCTGGGAGCGGATGCTCCGGCCGGTACTGGTCGGGATCGGCGAACGGCACGCCGCCAGCGCCGGATTCGTCGAGGTGGAGCACCTACTGTCCCGGTGCGTGTCGGAGGCGCTGGCGGCGGTACCCCGGCCGCCCGGTGGTGCGGCGCCGCCCCGGATCCTGCTCTCCTGCGCCGACGAGGAGCAGCACAGCCTGCCGCTGGAGGCGCTCGCCGCCGCGCTCGCCGAGGCCGGCACGCACTGCCGGCTGCTCGGCGCCCGGGTGCCGGTGGCCGCCCTGGTCGACGCGGTGGGCCGGACCGCGCCGCTGGCCGTGGTGGTCTGGTCGCAGCAGCCGGCCACCGGCGACCCGGCGCAGCTCACCGCCGTACGCGCCAGCTCCCGGCCGCCGCCGGTGCTGGTCGCCGCCGGTCCCGGTTGGCCGCCGCCGGACCGGCTGCCGGTCGGGGTACGCACCCCGGCGACGCTGGCCGAGGCGCTGGCAGAGCTGCGGGACGTAAGTGAATTTTCGGGACGCTGGCCCGGGTAGGGAGCATTCGGGACATCGCCTCTGTACGGACTCCGCTAACGTGGGGCAGCCGTAACCCGAAACCCCCTCGGGAGCCGCCCCATGACCCGACGTACGGCGCTCGCCGGCTGCCTCGTCCTGCTGGTGCTGCTGTCCACCGGATGCGCGAGCGAGCAGCCGGTACCCGCCAGATCGCCGCTGCCCTATCCGCCGATCCCGCAGGTCAGCACGACACCCTCGGCCGCACCGACCCCGCCGGCCACGGCGCCCAGGAAGCCGGGCAAGAAGCCGGCGGCGCGCAGCACCATCGGCCCGCTGAACACCCAGCGGATGACCGGGACCCGTGGGGTGGCGCTGACCTTCGACGACGGCCCGCACCCACAGTGGACCCCGAAGGTGCTCGACCAGCTCCGCAAGGCCGGGGTCAAGGCCACCTTCTGCGTGGTCGGGGTGAAGGTCCGCAAATATCCGACCCTGGTACGCCGGATCGTGCGCGAGGGCCACACGCTGTGCAACCACAGTTGGCAGCACGATCTCAAGCTGGGCAGCCGCAAGACGGCGCAGATCCGGGCCGACCTGCGGCGTACCAACCAGGAGATCCTCCGGGCGGTGCCCGGGGCCTCGATCCCGTACTACCGCCAGCCCGGCGGCAAGTGGACCAAGCCGGTCGTCCAGGTCGCCCGTGGCCTGCGGATGAAGCCGCTGCACTGGGACGTCGACCCGCAGGACTGGGACGACACCAGCACGCCGGTCATCACCCGCCGGGTGGCCCAGCAGGCCCGGCCCGGTTCGATCGTGCTGCTGCACGACGGCGGCGGTGATCGAAGTCGCACCCTCGGCGCCTGCCCCCAGGTGATCAGCTCCCTGAAGCGAAAGTACGGCATAACGCTGCTGCGGTGAGGGAGTTTGGGGTAGTTTGCCCGATGGGCAATACCGGTTTGGTCGTGCGGCTGGCCATCACGTATGCTTTCGAAGCCTCCGGCGGGGCCGGATGGGAGCACAGCCGCTGAAGTTGTCATGTGCAATGATGGCGGGGCCGCCCTCATCGTCTAGCGGCCCAGGACGCCGCCCTTTCAAGGCGGTAGCACGGGTTCGAATCCCGTTGGGGGCACGACCCCGGTCTCGGCCGGGTAGCAGTACAGAGCGAGGTCCTGTGGAGCAGTTGGAGTGCTCGCCGCCCTGTCAAGGCGGAGGTCGCGGGTTCAAGTCCCGTCAGGACCGCCAGCGCCGCTCGCCGCGCGTACCAACGCGCGGCGGTCTGCGTTTCGGCCCAGGTAATCAGTGCGGCAGCGGGTAGGCCGGACAGGTAACATGTGCCGAGTAACCCGGCCAGGTAGCTCAGTTGGTACGAGCGTCCGACTGAAAATCGGAAGGTCGGCGGTTCGACCCCGCCCCTGGCCACATAGCCTTTCGCCGGGCTATCAGAGCGCCTACCAGCGGAAACGCAGGTGGGCGTTCTTTCTTTCACGGGTCAGAGGCAAGCTGGTCGCCAATCCGTTTCGCGAGCTGCGAGTAACCGCCGTCCCGTCCGGACCCTCCTTGATCACGTAAGGTTTGGCCGGTCAGGGCCGGCCAGACTTTACGTCCTATCTGGAGTTGTCCTGGGGTGGGCGGTTTTTGGGGTGGGGGCGGTGGTTTGGCGTTGGAGTCGGGGGAGGTCGTTGGCGGCCAGGGCGAAGAGCGCGAGCAGGGCGGCAAGGCCGGTACTGGCCAGGATGGCGAAGCCCCGCTCGGTGCCGTCGGGCGCCAGCCGCACCCCGAGTACCGCCGCGACGGCGGCGACCAGCACCATCCCGATCCGGCTGATCCGGGCCAGCAGTACCGCCCGGGCCAACCGGGTCGGGTCCGGACCAGCGAGGGCACGGCGGGCGTACCAGGCGGCGGTGGCGAGGGTGCCGGCGCCGAGCATGCCGGCCAGGCCGACGACCGCCCAGGGCAGGCCGATCCGGTCGGCGCCGGACCGGCCCGCCGCCAGGCCCGCGCGGGCGACCAGGGCCGACACCAGCACCGCCAGCAGATAGGACGCGGCGGTCACGAGGAGGCGACGCCGGAGTCGGCGGGTATCGGCGCTCGACAGCGCGCGATCGGGGTCGGTGCGGGAGGCGGCGGAATCGTCGGGCATGTCGGAACTCCCTCCCATGCCGCCGTCGCCCTCGGGGTGCCGGCCGGTCAACCCGCTGGGACAGCGTTGCGGTCGATGCTAGTGCTGGGCCGCCGGTCTGACCGACGATCGTCCGGGGTACTGCACATGTCCCGGGCGGGTGAGCGGACCGCGCGGTCATCGGGAGGAGCGGCATGGGCGGCTGGACGGAGTGGGTGCTCCGGCACCGTACGGCGGTGGTGCTGTTCTGGCTCGTCCTCACCGGAGCGGGCGGCGCGCTGGCCGGGCGTACCGTCGACGCGCTGAGTTTCGACTTCGCGCTGCCGGACCAGCCGGCGTACCAGGCCAACCAGGAGATCCTGGAACGCTTCGGCACCGGCGGGCCGCACGATCCACTGGTACTCGCCGTCACGCTCCCGCCCGGCCGGTCGGTGACCGAGCCGCAGGTGCGGGCGGAGTTCACCGGGCTCGTCGGGCGGGTCGCCGCCGGGCTGCCCGGTGCGCGGGTGTTGGCGTACCCGGACGTCGACGACCCGGCGCTGCGGCCGGACGGCGGGCGGACCACGTTCGCGCTCGTCTACCCCCGGCCGGTGCCCGGCCCGGACCCGTACGCCCAGGCGTTACCGGTGCTGGACGGGATCACCGCCGGCGCAACGGTGGGCGGGGCGGCGCCGCAGGTCACCGGGGTCGAGGCGTTGCGGGAGGCGGGCGGCGGAGGCGACCGGAGCGTACTCATCGAGGTGTTGCTCGGGGCCGGCGGCGCGCTCGTGGTGCTGGCCCTGGTCTTCGCCTCGCTGCTGGCCGGGGTGCCGCTGCTGGTGGCGACCGTGTCGATCCTGACCTCGTTCCTCTGCCTGCTCGGCCTCACCACGGTCACCGAGGTCTCGTTCGTGACGCAGTATCTCGTCGCGTTGATCGGCCTGGGCGTCGCCATCGACTACGCGCTGCTGATCGTGATGCGCTGGCGGGAGGAGCGGGCGCACGGCACCGACAACCTCGACGCGGTACGCACCGCGATGCGTACCGCCGGCCGTTCGGTGGTGGTCAGCGGGGTGACGGTGGCGGTCTCGCTGGCCGCCCTGATCGCGGTGCCGGTGCCGTTCATGCGCGGCATCGGGTACGCCGGGCTGCTGATCCCGCTGCTCAGCGTGGCGGTGACCACGACTCTGCTGCCGGTGCTGCTGGCCCGGTTCGGCCCCCGGCTGGAGTGGCCGCGTCGTACGCCCCGGGATCCGCGCAGTCCCCGCTGGGCGCGGATCGCCGCCGCGACGACCCGCCGGCCGGGACTCGCCGCCGCCGGGGCGACCGTGCTGCTGCTGGCGTTGGCGGCGCCGGTGCTGACCCTGCGGCTCGGCTCCCCGGCCGTCGACTCCTATCCGACCGACGACCGGGCCGGCCGGGCGTACGCCGGGCTGGCCGCCGCCGGGGTGCCGGCCGGTGCGCTGCGCCCGGTCGAGGTGCTGGCCGACGATCCCGAGGCCGTCCGTGAACGGCTGCGTGAGCTGCCCGGGGTGGCGACCGTGCTCGCGCCGGGCGGCCCCGGCTGGCGGGTCGCCGGCACCGCGCTGGTGCAGGTGTGGACGGCCGACGATCCGGCCAGCCCGGACGGGGAGGCCACCGTCGAACGGATCCGGACGGCGGTGGCCGAACTGCCGGGTACCCGGGTCGGTGGCAGCGCGGCCGAGGACGCCGACCTCGTCTCGGCCCTGTACGCCAACACCCCGCTGGCGTTGGCCGCGATCGTGGTGGTGACCCTGCTGCTGTTGGCCCGGGCGCTACGCTCGCTGCTGCTGCCGGTCAAGGCGCTGCTGCTCAACGTGGTGTCGATCGGCGCGGCGTACGGTGTCACGGTGCTGATCTGGCAGCACGGCTGGCTGACCGAACTCCTTTTCGACGCCGAGCCGAGCGGGGCGATCACCGCCTGGGTGCCGATCGCGGTCTTCGCCTTCCTCTTCGGACTGTCGATGGACTACGAGCTGTTCATCCTGGCCCGGATGCGCGAGGAGTACGACCGGCACCACAGCACCGAGCGGGCGGTGGTGGACGGGATCTCGTACACCGGGCGGCTGGTCACCTCGGCGAGCCTGATCCTCTTCTTCGCCTTCGTCGCGCTCTCCACCGTGCCGACCGTGGAGGTACGGATCCTCGCCACCGCCCTCGCCCTCGGCATCGCCATCGACGCGGTGCTGGTACGCGGTGTGCTGGCGCCGGCCCTGGTCACCCTGCTCGACCGGGCGAACTGGTGGCTGCCGACCCCGCTCCGCCGGCTGCTCCGCGCGGCACCGGAGACGAGCCCGAAGGACGGTTCGGGCATCGACGGAAAGCCGGCTCCGGCGTCGTCGAGCCATCGATGATCTACCGCTCGGCGCAGGGATCGACCGCCCGCCGCTGCAAAGCTGCACAGCTCAACAGCAGGCGGTATGGTCCCGGCGTATGGGACAGGAGACTACGAACGCCTCCGACATCCAGCAGGACACCAGCACGTACTCCGTACGCAGCAGCCTCCGTGTCCCGGGCCCGGCCGACCGGGCCTTCGCCGTCTTCACCGAGCGCCTCGCCGACTGGTGGGTGAAGGAATACACCTGGTCCGGCCCGCAGAAACTGGCGAAGATCGGCATCGAGCCCGGCAGCGGCGGCATGTTGTACGAGATCGGCCCGCACGGGTTCCGCGCCGACTGGGGACGGGTGCTGGACTGGCAGCCGCCCCGCCGGCTGGTCTTCAACTGGCAGATCGGCCCGGACCGGGCCCCGGTGCCGGATCCGGCGCAGAGCAGCGAGGTGGAGGCCCGGTTCGCTCCGCAGGCCGACGGCAGCACCCTGGTCGAGGTGGAACACCGGAACTTCGACCGGCACGGAGAGGCCGCCGAGGGCTACCGGGAGGCGCTCACCGCCGGCTGGTACGAACTGCTCTCCCGGTACGCCGCCGCCGTCGAGGAGACAAGCGGCCAGGACTGACGCCGCTGCGCCACACCGGACTACCCGCACGCCGCCGACGGCTCCGGCTGCTTCGGCTGGATCCGGTCCAGGTCGGCTGCGGCACCGCTCAGCCACACCTCCACGTCGACCAGGTTGAGTGCGGCGGCCCGGGACTCGCCCGCCGCCAGCACGCCGCGTACCCGATCGCCGAAGTCCTCCGGTGGCCGTGGCGGGGCCACCCGACGGTCGAGCCGGCCGGCGGACAACTGCTGGGCGAGGTCGGTGTAGCGGCGCCGTACCCGGCCGGCGAGGTCGTCGAGCGGGCCGGCGGCGTCCTCGACCCGGGTCAGCCGGGCGTGCGCGCCACGACGCAGCCGGGACACCGCACCGAGATGCAGGTGCTGACCGGCGGCGAGCGCGGCCTGCCAGTTGACCGGCGGCAACCGGGGATCGTCCCGCTCCATCTGGTACTGCAGGAACGACGCCTCGGCCAGCGTCCACGCCTGCCGGGCCGCCCCGACCGCGTCCTGCCGGGAGGGCCGGCCGGCCATGGTCCGGGTCACCTCCTCGGCCGCGGCGGCGCTCACCGACAGATAGCGGGCGATGGACCGGCGCAGTTCACCACCGCCGCCCTTCGGCCAGAGCAGCAGGCCGGCCAGTACCCCGACCACGGCACCGATCGTGACGTCGAGCAGCCGTACCCCGGCGATCTGTAGGCTCGGCGGCCCGGCCTGGGCGAAGACCATCACGAACAGCACGGTGAACAGCGCCTGCCCCCAGAGCTGTGGCAGCAGCGGCCCGGTCGCGAAGGTCAGCACCATGGCCACCGGCAGGGCCACCAGCAGTACCGTCGGCACCTCGCCCGCACCGAACAGCAGCAGGCTGCCGACGGCGGCACCGAGCAGCGTGCCCAGCAACACCGGGCGCAGCGCGCTGCGGGTGTCGACGGCGGAGGTACGCAGCAGGGTGAGGATCGCCAGCAGCACCCAGAATCCGTGGTTGAGGTGCAAGAACCCGGCGATCACCCGGGCGGCGCCCAGGGCCAGGGAGACGCGTACCGCCCCCTGGAAGTAGACCGAGCGGGTGGTGAGGTGGAACCGGAACTGGTGCCAGTAGAGCAGTACCGGGGAGTGGTGGGCGTACCAGAACTCGTCCAGCCCCGGCCCGCCCGGCGACCGGGCCGGCGGTGGCAGCCCGGCGACGATCCGGGCCACGACGCCGAACGCGTGGGCGTGGTCGGCGGCTCGCAGGCTGACCGCCTCGATCCGGAGTCGTGCCGGTCCCGACTCGGGGCGGGGAAAACCCGGCGGCCGGTCGTAGAGGTCCCGGATCCGACCCTCCAACTCGGTCAACCGGGTCGTCTCGACCGGCTCTGCCGCACCGCGCAGCGTCCGGCCGGCATCGTGCACGATCCCGGCCGCCTGGCGTAGCAGACCGGCCAGTTCGTCGTCGCGGACCTCGCCGAGCCGGTCGCCGAGCCGGTGTACGTGGTCGAGCACCTGGCGGAGCAGCCGGTCGCCGTGCCGCAGCGCCCGGTCCCGCCGTCCCGCCGAGGCCGGCCGCTGGGTCGGCGGCAGCCTGGCCAGCCACACCCCGTCCATCGCCTTGGCCGCCTCGGCCCTCCGACGGGCGAGTTCGGCCCGGTCGACGGGCCCGCCGCCGGGCAGCCCGGCCAGCAGGTCGAGATACCGGGCCACCGAGCCGGCCGCCCCACCCAGCCGCTGCCGGTAGGTCGGTGGCGTCGGATCTGGCCAGAGCAGCAGCTCGGCGATGATCAGCAGCCCCACGCCCAGGGTCACCCCGCCCAGCCGGGACGGCAGGGTGTCCGGCTGGTACGGCGGGAACGACGCCGCGATGTAGAAGAGTTGCAGCCCGGTGGCGAGGCCGAGGATCCGTGGTCCGGCGACTGCGGAGAACGGGATGACGAATCCCACCACCAGCATCCCGGCCGTCGCCACCCAGATGTCGACCGCGAGCAGCGTCCCGACGGTGACCAGGGCCCAGGCGACCGGCAGTGCGGCGAGCAGCGTACGGGCCCGCTGGATGGGGCCGCCGGGCACCTGCGAGATGAACCCGGTGGCGATCGCCGTGAACAGTGTGTAGAGGCCCAGCAGCGGGTTGTCCAGGGCGTACCTGCCGCCGAATAGGCCGGCGGCGGCGACCAGTGCCAGTCGGACGCCCCGACGGAGCACCCGGTAACCCGGGTCCCGCCGACGCAGCCACTCCGCGACGCCGATCCTGGTCATGGGTGCCCTCCGCCGCTCCCACCGGACCGACCGCCGGGCGGAACGCCGACGAAGCTGTGGGCAGCGCCGTAACGCGGCCCCCGTGGCCGCCCGCCCTCACCTTCTCACCTCGGTCGTCGCCCCGTTGACGCTTTATCCCGGCCGGCGGACGGGTTCGGGTCACGGGGCGCGTGGTGGAGGGACTTCTTTCAATCGCGATTCTGGGCGGGCCGGAGACGCGGTTTCTCGGGCCGGGAGCGCGTACGCCGGCAGCGCTTCCGGGGTCCGGCGGAAGAGGGGTGCGGAATGGCGTCGGCTGCGCGGGCGGTATTCGGTCCGCTGTCCGGTTCCGCTCGGGCCGGTGCGTGCCTTGGAGGGCGCGTGTTCACAGCTCAGCCAGGTGTGCTGTCGGCCGGCGCCGCCCGGCGGGTGGTGTAGAGGTTTATGCCAGCCGGGCCCGGATGGGGAAATTCGATCGGAATCATCGAGCGTTGCCGAACGATTTTCAGCAGGCGGATGCGTTCGCTTCCGCCGAGGATCCGGAATTGCCGCGAGCGGGACCGCCGGTCAGGTCGACGGGAGCGGGTTGGATCGACCGGCGCGCAGTTCCGTACCGCCGAGATCGGCGCGGCGGCCGGCCGCCGCGCCCTGTTCCAGGCCGCCGCCGAGCAGCCGACGGGGTGCCGCCGTCCGCAGTCGTGGGTACGCCTCGGCGAGACGCCGGGCCACCCGGTCCGAGCGGTCGGCGAGGACCAGCGCCACCGACGGCGCCGAGCCCGGCGGGGTCGTCGCGGCGGCTGCCGCCTCGGCCTGGCGCAGCCGCCCGGCGACCGCCACGCCGAACCCGGCCAGCCAGGACCGGCGGAACGCCGCCGGATGGTCGCCCTGCGGCACCGGCGCGACCGAGATCCCGTGCGCCGCCTGCACCAGCAGGGAGGTGAAGAGCAGTTCCACCCGTTCCAGGTCGCTGGCGAAGCCGAACAGGTGCATGACGAAACCGGTGCCGCCACGGCGCCGTACCGACCGGCAGCGCAACGCGTCGGCGACCCCGGCGAGCAGGCCCGCCTTGTCCAGGGCGTACGGGGCGGGGATGTCGACGGTCCGGTCGCCGACCGGGTCGGTGCCCGGATCGCGGGCGGCGAGGAGGGCCCGGTCCACCCCGTACCGCGCGATCAACTCGGTCGCCTTGGCGGTGAACGCCTCGGCCTCGGCCGGCGTACAGGCCGGGTCCTCCGCCTTGGCCAGCAACTTGCGGACCTTGCTGAGCATCGCGTCGGACATGCACCAGAGCTATCACACCGGTCGGACGGATGCCCCCTGGACAGACCGGCCGTGCAACATGCAAAGATGGGCGTCGATGAGAGATCTATCCGGCCCGGTGTCGCAGCGTGGCGACGGCCGACCCGGCGAGGGTGAGCAGGCAGTCCGGCAACTGCCCGTCCGCGAGCGCGGCCCCGAAGAGCGCGGCACCCGTGTCGCCGTCGGCGTTGGCGTACGCGCTGACGAACCGGGCCACCCAGCGGGCGTCGTAACCCGCCTCGTCGATGCCGGGGAAGTCGAGCGTCCAGGCGCCCATCGGCACCCCGTCGCCGACCATGGTGGCGGCGAGGCACCAGGCCACCTCGTACGCCCCGGCGACGCCGCACCGGTCGACCACCGCGTCGAACGTGCCGACCACGCCGTCGCTGTCACCGGCCAGCGCGGAGGTGAGCACCGCGGTGGCGTCATCCAGCGTCTCCTGCGGAACGTCCGTCACGTGCGGAAGGGTATGCCGCCGGGTCAAGCCGCGTCCGACAAACCGCCCGAGTGCGTCCTATCCAGGACGATACCGCTGGTCGATCCGCGATTGGCGGTCGGCCGCGGGCGCGCGCCGACGGCAGGCGCGCTAATCTGCGCAACGGATCTCCGGGGAGGAAGGACGACCCATGCTCGCATCACGCGGTTCCCGCCGCGCCGCTCTGTCCGCTGCCGCCTGCGCGGCGCTGCTGCTGGCCGGCTGCGGTTCGGACGGTGACGGCGCGGCCGAGCAGGCCACCCAGCCGGCCCAGGTCCGCCTGTACGGCACGGACGGCAACATGCAGAACTCCTTCAAGGCGGAGTTCGACCAGAAAACCGGCCTGCTCAAGGGCATGAAGGGCACCACACCGCTCACCCCGCTCTCCGAGGACTTCAAGAACCGGCTGTCGACGAAGGATCCCCGGCTCTCCGACTTCCTCTACGCCGCCGAGTCGTACGACGCCGTCGCGATCAGCGCGATCGCGGCACAGCTCGCCGGTTCCACCGATCCGGCCCAGATCGCCAGCCAGATCATCGGGGTCACCACCGGCGGGGAACGCTGCGACTCGATCGCCGCCTGTCTGCAACTGGCCCGGGCCGGCACCGACCTCGTCTACCGGGGCGTCTCGCTCAACCGGGGCGGCTTCACCGACGTCGGCGAGCCCTCCACGGCGAGCTACGGCACCCTGCACTTCGGCACCGACGAGCAGCTCGACAACGGCAAGACCGAGTTCCTCGGCGCCGGAGACGAGTCCACGGCCAGCGTGAAGAAGCCGCCGGCCGGCAAGCGGCAGACGAAGGCGGTCATGGAGCGCAGCGGCGCCCCGCTGAAGCTCGGCGGCCTGCTGCCGCGTACCGGTGACCTGGCACTCGCCTATCCGCCGATGGCGGCGGCCGTGGCGCTGGCGGTCGACGAGATCAACGCCGCCCAGGGCGTACTCGGCGAGCCGGTGGTCTGGGTCGACGGCGACGACGGCACCAACCCGGCCACCGCGAAGGCGACCGTGGCGCAGCACGTCAACGCGGGAGTACACGTCATCATCGGGGCCGGTGCCTCCGGCATCTCCCGGGCGGTACTGCCGGACGTGATGGCCGCCGGGCTGGTGCTCTTCTCGCCGAGCAACACCGACGCGGGGCTCACCACCATCGACGACCAGGGCCTCTACTTCCGTACCGCGCCCTCGGACATCCTCCAGGGTCGGGCGCTCGCCGACATGATCCTGCGGGACGGGCCGAGCCGGATCGCCCTGATCGCCCGGAAGGACTCGTACGGCGAGGGCCTCCAGGGCAACGTCCGGGCCGAGCTGGAGCGGACCGGGCACGGCTCCGGCCAGGTACGCCTGTTCACCTACGACCCGCCGGCCACCCCGGACGCGCCGCCGGTCGACTTCAGCGGCGGCGCGCAGGAGATCAAGCAGTTCGGCGCCGATGCGATCCTGGTCATCGGCTTCGGCGAGTCGGCGAGGGTCATCGAGGCGCTCGCCGAGGCCGGCGTGAACATCCAGCCGCAGTAACCCCGGCCGCTCATCGCACCACGCCCACCCCGGCAGCGGCGTGGGCGTGTCACCCCGCCCCGGAAGCGGCGTAGGCGCGCCACACCGCGTCGGAGTGGCACGTTTCCGGGAGTCACCGGACGGGACGGTCGGCCTAGCGTTACCCCTGTGTCCGGCGGTCCTGCCGGTCACCGGAGACCGGGGAGGTACGACATGAGCTACGACGGTGATTCCAGCCTGCTGGGCGACACGCTTCCGGAGCAGGAACTGCCCGTGGTCGACGACCAGCAGGGCTTCGGGCCGGCGACGGACCTCGTGTCGGACCCGCTCTCGCTGGGCGCGCTGGACGTCGAGGAGCCCCCACAGGTCACCTCCGTGGTGACCCACTACGCGGGCGGCGTCACCGAGGTGGCCACCGACCTCGACGGCGACGGCTACGCCGAGCTGCTCGAGTTCGACGTCAACGGCGACCGGGTGGCCGACGTGCGCTACCAGGACACCGACTGGGACGGCCGGCTGGACAGCGTCGAGCGGGACTCCGATCTGGACGGTCAGCTGGACCAGGTGCTGGAGGACAACGACGGGGACGGCCGGGTCGACTCGGTGGTCACCGACACGAACCGGGACGGCGTGGTGGACCGGGTGGTCGCGGATGCCGACTTCGACGGCCGGCCGGACACCTGGATGACGGACACCGACTACAACGGGCGGCCGGACGAGATCCGGGTCGATCCCGACGAGGACGGCCGCGCCGACCGACTGATGGTGGACACCGACCACGACGGCACCGTCGACCAGGTCAACTACCAGGACCGGGAGACCAACCCGTACGCGACGAACTGATTGCCGGCGGTACGGCCCGCCGGGTGCGTACCCCTCGGCGGTTCGCGCCGCCGGGTCCGTTCAGCTTGGTCGTGGCCTGCCGGACGCCGCCGTGCCCCGCCCCTGCCGGCATGGCCGGGGCCCCACCGGGGTAGTTCGAGGTGGCACAGTCGGGTAATCGTGTCCGGAGAGTTCTCGTGGGTGTCCGGGCGGCACGCAGATCGAGGGTTCCGGCGTGGCCAGAACTTCAAGCTGACGGAAGGGCAACAGATGAGCGAGTCGCAGGAGATCGTCGACACCCGCGGTGACGAACGGATCGAACTGCTCCGGGCGGACACCAACCAGGACGGCAAGACGGACGTCTGGGTGGTGGACACCGACGGCGACGGCAAGGCGGACCTTTTCCAGTTCGACACCGACGGCGACGGCAAGGTCGACATCACCATGGTCGACGCCGACGAGGACGGCAAGCCGGACGAGGTGGTGGACGGGGACGGCGGACACCCCCCGGTCGTCTGACGGCGCCTCCCGCGCCACACCAGCAGACGCCGTGGCGGCGGTTTCCCGGGTACGACGGAACCGGGGAACCGCCGCCACGGCGCTTCTCGGGCCGGGCAGCAGGCGTGGTGCCGGTCGGGACCGGCTGCGGCCAGGGTCGGGGCCAGGGCTGACCGGCAACGAGTCGATCTCGATTTCGTCATGATCAGGTCACGAAGTCCTCCTGTCCGAGAAATCACCGCCTCCTCCGCCAACCTTTCGCCGACCCTCGGGCGCTTCGCAGCCATGAGGGGCGACGACCGACGTCGCCCGCCTCGCCCATGGGGGAGACGCACAACGATGAGGCTGGTGTTTCGGCGTGCCCGGGGAGCGAAGAGTCTGCTCCTTGCGGCGACCGGGGCGACTCTGATCGCCACCGCCCTGCTCACCGGCCTCGCCAGCTACAGCCGGGAGGTGGTCGACTCCGGCACCGAGCGTGCCGTCGCGTCGGCCTCCCAGGAGGAGCGGTCGATCCTGGTACGCGGCACCGCCGGCGGCACCCGGGAGGGCCTCGCCGAGCGGGACGACGCCGTACGGGCCCGGGTCGCCGACGGGTTGGGCGGGGTGCCGGTCGACATCGCCGGGGCGGGGTACGCCGCCGGACGGCAGTTCTCCGGGAACACCGGCAACGCCGTACCGGACTCGCAGGGCCTGGTCTTCGCCCGGGTGGTCTTCCTCGACGATCTGCCCGAGTACGCGCGACTGACCGACGGCGAGTGGCCGGACCCCGGTGCGCGGCAGGTGCAGACCGCGATCGCCGAACCGGTGGCGGGCATCCTGGGCGCCCGGGTCGGCGACGAGATCCCGATCACCGACCGGGTCACCAACCGGATCACCCGGGTGACCGTCTCCGGCATCTGGCAACCGCGCGACAGCCGGCAGCCGTACTGGCGGCTGGTGCCCGAGGTGGCCGACGGAGTGGCGACCGGATCGGCCACGTACGGGCCGCTGGTCGTCGACCGGGCCGACTTCCTCGACCACTTCATCGCCAACGCCTCCGCCGGCTGGCTGGTCGAGCCCGATCTGGCCGGGGCGACCACCGCCTCGCTGGGCCGGTTGGGCGAGGCCGCCGGGCGGACCGCCGCCAGCCTGCCCGCCGACACCGGGCTCGGCAGTTCCGGCCTGGTCACCACGAAGCTCGACCAGCTCGTGCAACGACTGGACCGGGCCGGTCTGGTCGGCCGGTCGGCCCTGGTCACCCCGATGCTGCTGGTGGTGGTCCTCGGCGGGTACGCGCTGCTGCTGGTGGCCCTGCTCCTCACCGAGCAGCGCCGGGGCGAGGCGGCCCTGCTCCGGGCCCGGGGCGCCGGGCGCGGCCAGCTCGCCGGGCTGGCCACCCGGGAGGCGCTGCTGGTCGTGCTGCCGGCGGTAGCGATCGCGCCGGTACTCGCCACCGAACTGGTCCGGCTGGCCGACCGTACGCCGCTGCTGGCCGCCGCCGCGCTGCACCTGAGTCCCCGGCTCGACACCCGGGCCTGGCTGATCGCCGCACTGGCGGCGGCCGGCTGTGCGCTGGCGATGCTCGGGCCGGCGTTGCGCCGTGGCGGCAGTTACGTCGGCGAGATGGCCAGCCGGTCCCGGCCCAGCCGGCGTACCGTCGCGCAGCGGGCCGGCCTGGACGTGGCGCTGGTCGCCCTGGCGGTGCTGGGCTGGCTGCAACTGCGGCAGTACTCCTCACCGCTGGCCGGGTCCCGCTCGGACGGCGCCCTCGGCATCGACCCGCTGCTGGCCGCGACCCCGACGATCGGCGTACTGGCCGGTGCCGTACTCGCACTGCGCGGGCTGCCGCCGATGGCCCGCCTCGCCGAGCGGTACGTCGACCGGAGGTCCTGGACCGGCACCATGCTCGGGATGTGGCAGGCCGGCCGCCGGCCGCACGCCGGCCCGGTGCTGCTGCTCGCCCTGGCGGTGGCCGTCGGCACCCTCGCCTGGTGCCTGGCCGCCACCTCGGAGCGGTCCCTGACCGACCAGGCCGACCACCAGGTCGGCGCCGACCTGCGGCTGGTCGAGGCGAGCGGGGTGGCGCCGCCGGCCCGGACCGGCCAGCTCGCCGAGTTGTCCGGCGCGGAACTGGTGCTGCCGGCCTGGCGGGACAGTCCACGGCTCGGCACCGACGCCCTGCCGGCCGGCATGGTCGCGCTGGACGTCGCCGACGCCGAACGGGTGGTACGGCTCCGGGACGACCTGGTCGACGGCGACGCCGCCGGACTCTTCGCCGGGAT
Source organism: Plantactinospora endophytica (assembly GCF_016862915.1). Lineage (GTDB taxonomy): Bacteria > Actinomycetota > Actinomycetes > Mycobacteriales > Micromonosporaceae > Plantactinospora > Plantactinospora endophytica. The sequence goes on from NZ_BONW01000017.1 coordinate 69,668, forward strand.
GACCGACAGCCGGGTCACCGCCCCGGTGGTGGCGCTGCCCGACGGCACCCGCCGGCTCACCGGCCAGATCACCACCACCGGCACCGGCGGCTCGGCCCGCAACCCGGTACGGACCACGGCGGTCTTCACCGAGCCGCACGGCGGACACCTCCGGGTGCCGCTCGGCGCGAGCTACGACGGCGAACCGCTGCGGTTCAGCGTGGCGCTGCCGGAGAGCCCGGCCGCGCCGAAACTGGCCGGCTTCGCGGTGGACACCCTGGGACCGTCCGGGTACGTCGTCGACTGGCGGCTCACCGACCTGCGCGCCGCCCCGGCCGACGGCACCGGTACGGCGGTGGGACTCGCCGACGTCGGGGGCTGGCAGGTGGTGGAACGCTCCGGCAACACCACTGCCGCGTCGGCCGGCCCGAACGGGCTGACCAGCCGGTACACCCTGCCGGAGCGGGCGGGGACGTGGGGCTTCAACTCGCCGGTGTCGTTCGCCGTCGCCGTGTCGCCCGAGCGGGACGAGGTGCCGGTGGTGGCCACTCCGGAGGCGCTGGCGGCGCTGCGGCTGGGCGTCGGCGAGCAGACCGTACTGGTGCTGGGCGGCGGCGCCGTCGACGTCCGGATCACCGGTACGCTCGCCGCCGTACCCGGGGTGCCGGAGTCCGCCGCGCTGCTGGTCGACCTGCCCTCGCTGAGTACCGCGCTCTTCCACGAGCGGGGCATCGTCGGTGCACCCGAGGAGTGGTGGCTGGCGACCCGACCCGACCAGCACGCCGAGGTGGCCCGGGCAGCCGCCGCGCTCGGCGGACTCCAGGTCGCCGACCGGGTGGAGGTGGCCAGCCGCGCCGGCACCGACCCGTACGGCGTCGGCGCCCGGGCCGCCCTCTTCGCCGCCGCACTCGGCGCGATCCTGCTGGCGGCGGTCGGCATCACCGTGGACGTCCGGGCCACCGCCCGACGTCGGGTCACCGAGTTGGCCGTGCTGCACACCCTGGGCGCCGGCCCCCGGCTGCTGGCCCGGTCGCTCCTGGTCGAGCAGGCGTTCCTCGCCGGCATCGGCGTGCTGGTCGGGCTCGGTGTGGGGATCGGGGTGGCGGCGACCATGGCACCACTGGTCATCCTCACCCCGTCGGCGGAACGGCCGGTACCGGCGCCGCTGCTGGACGTCGCCTGGCTGCCGGCCACCGGGACCGCCGCCGTACTGCTGCTGCTGGCGCTGGGGTTGAGCGGGCTGACCGCCGCCACCATGCGGCAACGGCTGGCCGCCGCCCAGCTCCGGATCGGAGAGGACCGGTGACCCGGGGAGCAGGCAGCACCGGACCGATGGACCCGGGTTCGGTGGGCGGAGTGCCGGTGGGCGGAGTGCTGGCGGGCGGGGAACCGGTGGTGGGTGGGCGAGGCGTGGAGGGTGGATCGGTGCAGAGTCGGACCGGGCCGTCGGGGCGACTGCCGGGGCCGTTGCGTCGGGCCCGGGTCTTCGCGGGCTACCTGGGGCTGCTCGGCGTACTCGGGCTGGTGGCGGCACTGCTGGTGACCGGGGCACCCCGGCTGGCGAACGAGTTCGCCGACGACGGGCTGCGGCACGACCTGCGCGGGCTGCCGTACCAGGTCCGGGATCTGACCTTCACCGCAGACCAGGACGCGATGCAGAGCCCGGACGCGCACCAGGCCGCCGGCCAGCTCGACCGGTACCGGCAGAAGCTGCCCGGACCGCTGCCCGGGCTGGTCGGCCAGCAGTGGTTCGCCGGCCGGATCGGCCCGCAGGACCTGGCCGTGGCCGGCGACGCGCCGTCGCTGCGCGGGGGCTGCCGGGCGGAGCTGCAACTGCGCGGCCAGGCCGGCATCGAGCGGGAGCTGCGGATGGTCGAGGGGCGGTGGCCGGCATCCTCGGGCGGGGTCGAGGCGGCGGTGTCCCGGGAGGCCGCCACGATCCTGAAGCTGCGGGTCGGCACCGGCGTGGTGCTCAGCGGCGAGGGGTTCACCCAGGGCTCGGTCCCGGTCCGAATCGTCGGGCTCTACGACCCGGTCGACCCGACCGCACCGACCTGGGACGCCATCCGGGTCGCCGAGGTGCCCTGCCCGAACCCGACCGAGGGCACCACCCACCGGGCCGCGCTGCTGACCGACCTGACCGGGATCACCGCCGCCGGCCGACGGCTCGGGCTCGGCTACGAGTGGCGCTACCGGGTCGACGAGGAGCGGATGACCACCGCCGACATCCCGGAGGTGCTGACCGGGGTCGCGGTGAGCCGGCGTACGCCGCCGGAGCCCGGCCTGGTGCTGGCGACCGGCCTGGACAACGCCGTGCAGCGGTTCGACGGCCAACTCCGCGCGGTGCGGGCACTGCTCGCCGTGGTGCAGACCGGCATCCTGGCCACCCTGCTCGGGCTGGTCGCCCTGGCCGCCGGGCTCGCGGTGCAGCGCCGCCGGGAGGAGTTCAGCCTGCTCCGGGCCCGAGGGGCGACGGCCGCCGGGATCGGCGCCCGGACCCTGCGGGAAACCATCGGGGTACTGCCGCTCGCGGTGCTCGTCGGCTGGCTGCTCGGCACGACGGCACCGGGTCGCCCGGCCGGGGTGGAACCGCTCGGCGTGGTACTGGTCGCCGTCGGCACCACCCTGGCCATCCCGCTGCTGGCGACCCTGAGCCAGCGCCGGGCGGATTTCGTGGGCCGACGGCGGGACCTGGTACGCCACCGCCCCTCGGTACGCCGGCTCACCGCCGAACTGTTCGTGCTGCTGCTCGCCGTGCTCGGCGTGGTACTGCTGCACCGGCGCGGGCTGAGCCAGGCCAGCGGGGTCGACCCGTACCTGGTGTCGGTGCCGGTGCTGCTGGCCGTCTCCGCCGCCCTGTTGGCGCTGCGCCTGGTGCCGTGGCCGCTGCGCCAGGTCGGCCGGCTCGCCGCCCGGGCCCGTGCCGTGGTGCCCTTCGTCGGCCTGGCCCGGGCCGGCCGGAGCGGTCCGGTGACCGTCGGGCCGCTGGCCGTACTCGTGGTGGCGATCGCCACCGGGGTCTTCACCAGCGTGGTGACCAGTACCGTCGCCGAGGCCCGGGACCGGGTCACCGACCAGGAGATCGGCGCCGATGCGCGGATCAACGGCTCGTACACCGACGCCGCCACCACCGTCGAGCGGCTCGGCGGACTGTCCGGGGTGACCGCGGTCAGTCCGGTGGCGATGGAGGTCGGCCAGCCGTTGCGCTCGCCGACCCCGGATCTGCTCGGCGGGCGTGACCTGGGCCAGACCCAGGTGCTGGTGGTGGACGGCCCGTCCCTGGCCCGGGTGCTGGCGGCCAGCGGCGTCGACGTCGCGCTGCCGGCCGGGCTGACGGCGCCGGGGCGGGTCGACGGCCCGGTGCCGGCGCTGGTCTCGCCGGAGGTGGCCGAGGCGGTCGGCGCCGGTGCGGTGACCGAGGTGCAGGGCCGCCGGTACGAGTTCCGGGTCGACCAGGTCGCGGCCGGCTTCCCGGGGGTGGCGGCCGATGCCCGCCGGTTCGTCGTACTGCCCTGGCAGGCGTTGCCGGTGCCGGAGTTCCAGCCGATCCGGCCCAACCAGTTCGTGGTGGCCGGGGACGGCTTCGCGGTGCCGGAGCTGGCCGCGACGGTCGACACCGCGCAGCGGGAGTACCTGTCGAAGGTGCTGGCCCAGCCGGTCGAGGAGGTACGGCCGCAGACGGCGGTCACCGTCGCCACCTGGCAGGAGCACCGCCGGTCGCTGGAGCGCAGCGGCGTGAACCGGCTGCTCAGTTTCACCTTCGGCACCGGAGTGGCCGGGGCGACCGCGTTGGCACTGCTCGCGGTCGGCTTCGCGGTACTCGCCGAGGCGCCGGGCCGGGGCCGGATGCTGTCCCGGCTGCGCACCATGGGGCTGTCCGGCCGGCAGGGCCGGGGACTGCTCGTCTACGAGCTGGTACCACTGCTCGGCGTCGCGGTGCTGGCCGGTGGGCTGGTCGGGGTGGCCCTGCCCCGACTGCTCGGGCCGGCGCTGGGACTGTCCGGGTTCACCGGCGGCCTACCGGCCCGGACCCACCTGGACCCGCTGCTGGTGGTCGGCGTACTGGTGCTGGTGGGGGTGGCGCTGGTCGCCGCCCTCGGTGTCGAGAATCTGGTCAACCGGCGGATGCGCCTCGGCGAGGTGCTCCGTCTCGGAGAGGAGAACTGATGGCTCGGGAAGGGGACGAGAACTGATGGCGAGTCCGACGACGACTGCCGCGCCAGTACCCGACCTCGCCGTACTACAGCGTCGGGCGGCGGAGCGGGCGGCGGCCCGGGCCGGTGGCGAGGACCGGCTGCGTGGACACATCGTCTGCGACGGGCTGGTCCGGATCTTCAAGACCGAGGGCGTGGAGGTGGTCGCACTCCAGGGCCTGGACCTGGTGGTCGACCGGGGCGAGCTGCTCGCCATCGTCGGCGCCTCCGGCTCGGGGAAGTCGACGGTGCTGAACATCCTCTCCGGGCTGGACGTGCCGACCGCCGGGATCGCCCGGGTGGCCGACTTCGACCTGCTGACCATGTCCCCGAAGCGCCGGCTGCGGTACCGCCGGCACACCGTCGGCTTCGTCTGGCAGCAGACGGCCCGCAACCTGCTGCCGTACCTGACCGCCCGGGAGAACGTGGAGCTGCCGATGCGGCTGGCCCGGGGGCTGCGCGGCCGGGCGGCCCGGAAGCGGGCGACCGAGCTGCTGGAGATGGTCGGGGTCGGCTACTGCGCCGACCGTCGGCCGGACCAGATGAGCGGCGGCGAGCAGCAGCGCTGTGCGGTGGCGGTCGCGGTGGCCAACGACCCGGAGGTGCTCTTCGCGGACGAGCCCACCGGCGAGTTGGACGAGGCGACCGCGGCGGACGTCTTCGGTGCGCTGCGCACCATCAACGCCGAGCTGGGCGTCACCATCGTGGTCGTCACGCACGACCACGCCGTGTCGTCGCAGGTCCGCCGGACGGTCGCGATCCGCGACGGCCGGACCGCCTCCGAGGTACGCCGTTCCACCCGGCTCGGCGCGGACGGCGCCGAGGAGCTGGTCACCGAGGAGTACGCGCTGCTGGACCGGTCGGGCCGGATGCAGTTGCCGGCCGCCTTCGTGGACGCGCTGAGCCTGCGCGACCGGGTACGGCTGAACCTGGAGCCGGACCACGTGGAGGTCCGGCCGGGCGGCACCGGCAACGGGGAGCGGTCGTGAACGGCGGCACGGGCGGCACCGTCCGGAGCGGGGAAACAGCGGGAGAGGGTCACTGATGGGCGAGGAACTGGTCCGGGTCGAGGGGGTCGGGCGGGACTTCACCGCCGGTGACCGGGTGGTGCACGCGGTCCGGGAGGTCTCGTTCACCGCCGCCCGGGGGGAGCTGGTGGCGATCCGGGGGCGCTCCGGTGCCGGCAAGACCACCCTGCTGAACCTGGTCGGCGGCCTGGACCGGCCCAGCCACGGGCGGATCCAGGTGGCCGGGCACGACGTCACCGCCGCCGGCAGCGCCGAGTTGCTGGAGTTGCGCCGGTCGACGATCGGGTTCGTCTTCCAGTCCTTCGGGCTGATTCCGATCCTGTCCGCCGCCGAGAACGTCGGGGTGCCGATGCGGCTGGCGAAGCGGCGCCGGGCGGAGCGCGAGGAGCGGGTGACGATGCTGCTCGAACTGGTCGGGCTGGGCGGTCAGGCGGCGCAGCGGCCGTACGAGCTCTCCGGCGGCCAGCAGCAGCGGGTCGCGGTGGCCCGGGCGCTGGCGAACGATCCACTGTTGCTGATCGCGGACGAGCCGACCGGTCAACTCGACTCGGAGACGGGTCGTTCGATCATGGACCTGCTCCGTGCGCTGGTGCACGCCCGGGGGATGACGGCGCTGGTGGCGACGCACGATCCGACCCTGATCGATCTGGCCGACCGGGTACTGACGTTGCGGGACGGCCGACTGGTGGACGGCGCGGGCCTGGACGAGACGGTCCTGACCGGGAGCTGACCTTTCCCAGGACACGAATCAGGGGTGGAGTTCGTACGCTCGTACGAGCCCCACCCCTGATCCGACGTTCGGTTGCGAGTCTCAGTCGCCCTGCCGCTGCTGGGGGATCTGGCCCTGAAGCAGGGCACGAACCTCCGACTCGCGGTAACGGCGGTGCCCGCCCAGCGTTCGAATCGCGCTGAGCTTCCCCGCCTTAGCCCACCGGGTCACGGTCTTCGGGTCGACACGGAACATCGACGCGACCTCTGCCGGCGTGAGTAGCGGCTCAGGTTCATGCGTACGCGATGCCATCGGTCACTCCTCCACAGGTGCCTATAGACATCGGCCGGGGTCCCGCCGGCCGACGCGTCTCCCATGGTCCGGCTAGTCCCCGATGTCCGACATGGGCCGAACGGCCGAAGGTCCCTGGATGGACGGATGAACAATGACCGATATATGGGCCTTTTTTATGCCAGAAAAAGACTTAACCGGACGGCCGATTGCCCCTCGTGACGCTGATATTACGAGGGGCATTCACCTGTGTGCGCTCCCAATGGGCCCTGAGCCGCATTGTTCGCTAATTGCAACGCTCCAGTAACTGGACCGCCCGCCAGCGCGCCACGAGCTTCTCGTACGCCTCGGTGGCCGCGTCCGCGTCGCCCCGGGACAGCCCGGCCAGCCCGGCCGCGACCAGCTCCGGCGAGTCGTCGGCGGCCAGCGTCTCGTCCGGCAGCAGGTCCACCAGCCCGCCGTAGTCCAGCTCCACCACCGACCGGGGATGGAACTCCTCCAGCCAGCGGGCGCCCTCCTCGACCGCCTCGGTGATCGGGGCGTCCCCGACCGACTTGCGCAGCACCGACAGGCCCCGGGAGGCCCGCCGCCGGGCCTTGGAGATCTCGGTGCGGTAGCGCAGCACCCGTCGGTCCGGCCGGGTGGTCAGCTCCCGCTCCTCCGGGTCGACGAAGACGAACCAGCGCAGCGGTACGCCCCAGGTGGCGATCTGCTCGTGCAGCCTCGGCACCCCGTGCTCCAGCACCCGGGCTCCGCTGCGCCAGTCCTCCACCACCGCCTTGGCCTGGCCGGCCAGCACCGGCGGCACGAACGCGTCGGCCAGCACCGGAGGTACGCCGTCCCGGGCGCTCAGCGCCGCCTCCGCAACCCGTACGCGCAGGTTCCAGGGGCAGACCAGGAGCGTGTCGTCCGCCTCCAGGACGTACGCCTCCTCGGGCAGGTCGGGCAGGCGGGTCCAACCGGCGCCCAGCGCCTCGATCACCGCCGTCCGCTGCCGCACCGGCCCCTCGATCGGGGCCACCGCCCTGCCCTCCTTGACGTACCGACGCCAGAAGAGCTGCCGGTCCCGGTCGAAGGCGGTCAACGGCTCGTACACCCGCAGGTAGGAAGCGAAGAGCGACGGCACGGCGCGATCCTCCCATGAAACGGAAGCCGGCTGCCTCCAGCATGTCCGATGAACCTTCCGATCATCGCCGGCAGACCGGCCGCGATCCACCTCCGCGCCGATCACGATTAGGCTCGGAGCAGGTCGGCACCATCCCCCGCCGGCACACCGGGAGCCCCCTCCCGCCGCATCCCACGAGGATGCCCTCCGGAGATCAGGAGCGAGACATGGACGTATTCGCCAGTAGCGACAGTCCGGAATCCGACGGCCACGAGCAGGTCGTGTTCTGCCAGGACAAGCAGACCGGGCTCAAGGCGATCATCGCCATCTACTCGACCGCGCTCGGTCCCGCGCTCGGCGGTACCCGTTTCTACCCGTACGCCACCGAGGCCGAGGCGCTGCACGACGTGCTCGACCTGTCCCGTGGGATGGCGTACAAGAACGCGCTGGCCGGGCTGGACCTCGGCGGCGGCAAGGCGGTCATCTGGGGCGACCCGGACCGGATCAAGACCGAGCCGCTGCTGCGGGCGTACGGCCGCTTCGTCGAGTCGCTGAACGGCCGCTACTACACCGCCTGCGACGTCGGCACGTACGTCCCGGACATGGACGTGGTGGCCCGGGAGACCCGCTTCGTGACCGGCCGCAGCGTCGAGCACGGCGGCGCCGGTGACTCGTCCGTGCTGACCGCCTGGGGCGTCTTCCAGGGCATGCGGGCCGCCGCCGAGCACAGGTGGGGGTCGCCGACCCTGGCCGGGCGCCGGGTCGGGGTGGCCGGGCTCGGCAAGGTCGGCAAGCACCTCACCGGACACCTGGTCGACGACGGCGCATCGGTGCTGGCCACCGACGTCAACGAGAAGGCCCTCGCCTGGGTGCGGCAGGCGTACCCGCAGGTCGAGGTCGTCGCCGACGCGCAGGCCCTGGTCAGTTCCGACATCGACGTGTACGCCCCCTGCGCCCTCGGCGGCGCCCTGGACGACACCACCGTGCCGGCGCTGCGCGCCTCCGTGGTGGTCGGCGCGGCGAACAACCAGCTCGCGCACCCGGGCATCGAGAAGCTGCTCGCCGACCGGGGCGTGCTGTACGCCCCCGACTACGTGGTGAACGCGGGCGGCGTGATCCAGGTCGCCGACGAGATCGAGGGCTTCAACTTCGAGCGGGCCAAGCTGCGGGCCACCCGGATCTTCGACACCACCCGGGAGATCCTGCGGCTGGCCGACGCCGAGGGGGTACCTCCGGCGGTCGCCGCCGACCGGCTCGCCGAGCGCCGGATGGCCGAGGTCGGCCGGCTGCGCACCATCCACCTGCGCTGACCCCGTCCGGCCGGGGCGCGGAGCGGGTACGGTACCGGCCCGCCGCCCCGGCCGTACCGACGCTCGGGTGGATTGCCGGGTAATCAGGCGGAAAGTACGCTGTACTGGACCGATGGGTCTGGAGGCCGCAAACAAGTCACGGCCGGGCCGGGCAGGCGCTCCTTACTGAGTAGGATGGGACCGTCCGTCGATGCCCGCGCGACGCGCGGGCACGGGCGGTGGTAACCCGAGGTGCCGAACCGGGGCATCCCCATGTACCGTAAGAGCCACGAGAGATGCCTGACGTCATCGGGGCCCGCCTTCGGGCTGCCCCGAATTCTGTGCGAGGGGGTCGAGCCATGGGGCGCGGCCGTGCTAAGGCCAAGCAGACAAAGGTGGCCCGGGAGTTGAAGTACCACTCCCCGAACACCGACCTCGCCGCCTTGCAGCGAGAACTCGGCGGCAGCCGCAAGTCGGACCACGACTTCGACGACGACTACAAAGAGTATGTCGACGACGATGACGAGGATCACGACGCGGACGACGACCCGGGTAACTGGGCGTCGACCCGCTGACCTCTGGTCACATCTGAGCACGCGGTAACACCGCGTGCTCACGCGTGTCCGAGTGCCTGCGGGCAGTACCGCCGATCGGGACGCCATCCGGTAAGGACCTGCCGGGGCCGGAGCCTGACTCCGGTCCCGTCGGCAGGTCCTTACCGCTGGCACAGCCGTTCTGCGGTGGTACGGCCCTTACCGGTGGTTCAGCGGGGGCGGTTGTTCCAGTTGTAGAACGTCGGGATGTTCTCGAAGTGGTTCCAGGCGCAGACGGCGCTGGCACCGTCCCCGGCGGTCGCCACCTCGGCCCGGAGCCGTCGCGCCTCCGCCGCCTCCCGCAGCAGCGTGGTGAGTCCGGCCCGAGCACCCAGGACCCGGGCCGCCACCGGTTCGTGCGGTCCGGCCTCGCCGGGCTCAGGCGGCCGTTGGCTCGTGGTTCCGGGCATGGTCCAACACTCCCTCTAGTAGACGGATCTTGCTGTTACGGCAGTGGTTGGTCTCCGTACCGTCGAAACGCCCGTGCTCGAAGTAGCGGTTGGCGGCGTGACCGCCGCCGCAGAACCCGAAGTACGGGCACCGGGTGCGGCAGCTCTCCACGCCGGCCAGGAACTCGCGCACCCAGGGCGTCGTCCGCAACGCCGTGGCGAGAATGTCCCCCAACGGGTTTTCCAGGACGTTTCCACTGGTGAAGTCCCCGTAGTCCGGATCGGAGAAGCCGGCCAACTCGGGCGAGAGCAGCACGACCGAGCCGTCGTACCCGATGGTCGGGATGGGGTCGAGCTGACGGGGCAGTACGGCGTCCTCGGTGCCGTCGAGGACGGCCGCCGCGTACCGCAGCGACCATTCGATCTCGCGGAGGTGGATCCGGGGCTCCCGGCGCCAGGCGGCGACCAGTTCCGCCCAGAAGCCGCTGACCAGCTCGGCCGGATGGGCGTTCCGCCGGGTGTTGACCCCCTCCATCTCCTCGATGTTGATGCCGAGCACGTCGCAGCCGAGGTCGAGGAAGTAGTCGTACAGCTCGGTGGCGAGCCCCGGCTCGGGCCGGCTGACCACGCAGAGCGCCGAGTACGCGATGCCGTGCCGGCGCAGCGCGTCGACGCCGGCCATGATCCGGTCGTACGAGGGCCGGCCACCCCGGCCGACCCGCTCCAGGTTGCGCTCCCGGGGCCCGTCGACGCTGACGCTGACCCGGATCCGGTGCGTGGCGAAGAACTCGCACCAGGCGTCGTCGATCAACGTCGCGTTGGTCTGCACGTGGTGCTCGACCGCGGGATCGAAGGGCGCCAGCAGGGCCGCCAGGTGCTCCCGGCCGGCGGCCAGCGGCTCGCCCCCGTGCCAGACCACCGAGAACCGCCCCTGTCGGGCCCAGGGGTTGACCGAGTCCGCCACGCTGGCCGCCACCGGCACCGTCATCCGGTGGTCCGCCGCCCGAAGCGGAAGATAGCAGTACGCGCAGTCGAGGTTGCACAGCGTCGTCGGCTGCATGACCACGTAACCGGGGACCGCAGCGATCCCCCGCATGCCGGAAAACTCCTGTCCACGGACAGCCATGGCCCCTCCTCCCCCGCCTCTGAGGTGCCCCTCAGGCTAGGTGGCGGTAGCCACCCCGGTGAAGTCCTGACCAGGTATGCCGAGAATCACGGGCAAATATCGCGGATGCGGGTTTTGGCGTTTTTGCTGTACTCGGCGAGCGTCGCACTCCGGGTGGCGGCGTCGCACAGGTGATCACCTAACGACGGCTCCGGTGGCCACCAGGGCGTCGCGCCCGCCGGCCACCGGAATCGTACGGGCGGATCAGCCCCGGGTGTGCTGGCCGATCATGTGCACCTCACCGGTGCCCTCGATGATCTCGCCGGCCTGCCACGCCTCGACACCACGGCCGGTCAGGCAGGCCAGCGCCCGGTCGGCGTCCTCGGCCGAGACGATGGCGAACATGCCGACGCCCATGTTGAAGGTGGACTCCATGTCCGGGTCCTCGATCCGGCCCTTGGACTGCACCAGGTCAAAGATCGGCTGCGGTCGCCAGGTGGCCCGGTTGACCACCGCGTCGACGTTTTCGGGGAGCACCCGGACGAGGTTGCCGGGGATGCCGCCGCCGGTGACGTGCGCCAGGGCCCGCACCTCGGCCTCGGCGATCAGCTTGAGGCAGTCCTGCGCGTAGATCTTGGTGGGGGTCAGCAGCTCCTCACCCAGGGTGCGCTGCCGGCCGAAGTCCTCGATCACGCTGTCCAGCCGCATCCGGCCGGCGCCGAGCAGCACGTGCCGGACCAGCGAGTAGCCGTTCGAGTGCAGGCCGGAGGAGCCCATCGCGATCACCACGTCGCCGACCTCGACCCGCTCCGGGCGGAGGATCTCGCTCTCCTCCACCACGCCCACGCCGGTCGCCGACACGTCGTACTCGTCCGGGCGCAGCACGCCGGGGTGTTCGGCGGTCTCGCCGCCGAGCAGCGCGCAGCCGGCGTACCGGCAGCCGTCGGCGATCCCGGCGCCGATCTCGGCGACCTTGTCCGGGACGACCTCGCCACAGGCGATGTAGTCGAGCAGGAACAGCGGCTCGGCGCCGCAGGCGACCAGGTCGTCCACCACCATCGCGACCAGGTCGATGCCGACCGTGTCGTGGATGTCCATCTGCTGCGCGATGACCAGCTTGGTGCCGACGCCGTCGGTGGACGAGGCGAGGATCGGGTTGCGGTATTTCTGCACGTCGAGCCGGAACAGGCCGGCGAAGCCGCCGATGTCGCCCATCACCTCGGGGCGCCGGGTGCTCTTGACCTTGGGGCGGAGCAGTTCGACCGCGCGGTCACCGGCCTGGATCGAGACGCCGGCGTCCGCGTACGACACGGTGCGCTTGCGACCGGACCGACCCATCCCCGCCGTCCAGGGCTGATGGGTGCCACCCGGGCCGCTTCCTGCACCACTGCGCTCGGTCACGTGCGTCACGGTTCTCCCCTTAGTGGTTCTCGCGGCTGGCCGCGTCGGTAGCGGTCGAGGATCGCTCGACTTCGTGCTCGCCCGGTCGGTTTCCCGGTCGGGCCGGTCCTGTCGCCGGCTACGTGCCCATCAGCCGCGCCCGGCGTGGTGCCTACGCGTGCGACGACACGTCGCCGCCAGTGGAACTGCTCGCGAACGACTGACCGCCCGGCCCCCGGGAGGTGGCCCCACCCGGGCCCACCTCCTCGCCCCCGGCGCCGGCGACCCGGCGGTCAACTCCTTCGAGTACGTGCTTGCCGATCAGGTTCCCCGCCGGCAGCTCGATCGGGTACTCGCCGTCGAAGCAGGCCCGGCAGAGCCGGGTCTTCGGCTGCTCGGTGGCCGCGATGAGCCCGGCCAGGGAGACGTACCCGAGGCTGTCCGCCCCGATCGACCGTCGGATGCCCTCGTTGTCCAGCCCGTTGGCGAGCAGCTCCGCCCGGGTGGCGAAGTCGATGCCGTAGAAGCAGGGCCAGTTCACCGGCGGCGAGGAGATCCGGACGTGTACCTCCAGCGCGCCGGCCTCGCGCAGCATCCGGACGATCGCCCGCTGGGTGTTGCCGCGCACGATCGAGTCGTCGACCACGACCACCCGCTTGCCCCGGACGTTCTCCCGGAGCGGGTTGAGCTTGAGCCGGATGCCGAGCTGGCGGAGGGTCTGCGACGGCTGGATGAAGGTGCGCCCGACGTACGGGTTCTTCATCAGGCCGGCGCCGTAGGTGATGCCGGACTCCTCCGCGTAGCCGATCGCGGCGGGAGTGCCGGACTCCGGAACCGGGATCACCAGGTCGGCTGCGACCGGGTGCTCCCGGGCGAGCTGCCGGCCGATGGTGACCCGGGCGGAGTGGATGTTCCGGCCGGCGATCGTGGTGTCCGGCCGGGCGATGTAGACGTACTCGAAGAGGCAGCCCTTCGGCTCGGGCGCGGCGAACCGGGCCGACCGGAGGCCGTGCTCGTCGATGGCGATCAGCTCGCCGGGCTCGATCTCGCGGACGACGCTCGCCCCGACGATGTCCAGCGCGGCGGTCTCGCTCGCCACCACCCAGCCGCGCTCCAGCCGACCGAGCACCAGTGGACGGACCCCGTACGCGTCACGGGCGGCGTACAGGGTGGTCTCGTCCATGAACACGAAGCTGAACGCGCCGCGCAGCGTCGGCAGCACCTCCAGCGCGGCGGCCTCGACCGAGAGGTCGGGGCGGCTGGCCAGCAGCGTGGTCACCAGGGCGGTGTCCGAGGTCGACCCGTCGGAGTCCATGCCGCGCTCGACGGCGTCCCGGGCAAGTTCGGCGGTGTTGACCAGGTTGCCGTTGTGCGCCAGCGCGATCGTCGTGCCCGCCGTGTTGGCCCGGATGGTCGGTTGGGCGTTTTCCCAGGTGGAGCCGCCGGTCGTGGAGTATCGGGTGTGCCCGATCGCCAGGTGGCCGCGCAGGCTCGCCAGCGTCGGCTCGTCGAAGACCTGGGCGACCAGCCCGAGATCCTTGTAGACCACCACGCCCGACCCGTCGCTGACGGCGATGCCGGCAGCTTCCTGACCCCGGTGCTGGAGCGCGTAGAGACCGAAATAGGTGAGCTTCGCCACCTCTTCGCCCGGAGCCCAGACTCCGAACACGCCGCACGCGTCCTGTGGGCCGGGTCGTTGGGGGTCGAGGTCATGGCTCAACCGGCCGTCGCCTCGGGGCACCTGCCGCTCCCTCTTGCTGATCTGCTCGGACTCGCCTTGTCGCCCGGGTGATTTCGGGTTTCGTCGACTCAGACAGTGTACGCGAACCGCAGCCGATACAGAGAGCCACGTCACGACCCCCGTAAGTGACAGATGGTGATGGAGGAGTGGGGTCAAATAGGAAGATAGGGGGAGATATCCGAACGATTGCCACTGGTCTGCACCAGGCCGCCGTCGACCGCCTCCGACCACGACATCCGTCCGGTCGCCAGCCGGATCCAGGTCACCGGTGCCATCTCCACCACATTCGGCGGAGTGCCACGGGTGTGTCGTGGCCCGGCACAGCACTGGACCGCCCCATAGGGTGGCACCCGAACCTCTACCGCCCGGCCCGGTACGCTACGGGCCAGCTCGCTCAGCAGGGCACGAACGGCGTCCCGCAACATCGCCCGCTCGGGCGTACGGCCGGCGTCGAGATCCGCCAGCACGGCCGTGAGAGCTGCGGACTTACTGTGCGGAGAGGACACGTCGGGACGATACGACCCGGCTTCGTGGCATTTTTCGGCGCCCCTGGGTCGCGCTCATCCGGTCAGACAAGGCATAGTTGCCGACGGTGTAGTCGTATGGGTTGATCCCCGCGGACGACGGGTCGGCGGTGGAGCCCCGGAAGGCGGTGGACGTGACAGCACACCGACGAGCCTGGATCTCCCGGGCCGGTGTGGTCGTGGCGCTGGCAACCAGCGCTCTATTCGCTCTACCCACCACACCAGCATTGGCTGATGACCCAACGGTCACCATCACCGGAGTGAACGGCAGCCTCAACGCCGGGCAGACGACCACGCTCAGCTTCAGCGTCAAGAACAACAACGGGGGTGTGCTGGGCGGGGATACCTCGTTCGACATCAACGTGACCACGAGCTTCAACGAGTTGCAGTGCCAGGGCAACAGCTGCGACTTCACCGACACCATCGACCTCGGTGCCACGAAGTCCTACAGCGTCACGCTGCGTGCCGGCAATGTCGCGGCTGGCCAGAACCGGTCTGGGAGCGTGCGGATCACCGCCTCGGTAGGCGGCGACGATGCCTCCGCGCAACGGAACATCACCGTGCGCGGGCCGGAGGCGCCGCCGGAGGTGCAGACCGTTGCCGAGGTGTCGGGGCGGGTCACCAACGAGACCACCGGTGACGGGATCTCCGGCGTGAGCATGCGGCTCACCGACGGACAGGGCCGGACGCACAACACCACCACGAGCAGCAGCGGCAACTACCGGTTCACCGGGTCACAGGAGCGGCCGATCGCGCCCGGCCGGCTGCAGATCCGGGCCACCAAGAACGGCACCACCGACACCAAGGACGTCACCGGCAACGCCGGGGCCCGGCTGAACAACCAGGGCATCCAGCTCGCCCTGGCCGCCTCGCCGAGCGCGTCGCCGGAGGCATCGGCCGAACCGACCGACGATGCCGCCGCCGAGGAGGAGCCGACCGAGGAGGCCGGCGCCGACGCGAGCGAGGAGGCGGCGGGCGGGCAGGAGCAGGCCGCCAACGAGGAGTCCGGCGGGCTCGGCTCGTGGGTGCTGATCCTGGCCGGCGGCCTGCTGGTCGCGCTCGGTGTCGGTGCGATCGTGCTGCTGCTGATGCGCCGCAAGGAAGACGGCGGCGATGACGACGAGGACGGTCCGGGCGGAGCGGGACCGCGCGGTGGCGCGGGTGGCTTCCGGGGCGACGACGCAACCCGGGTTACCAACCGGGCCGGGGCCGGTGCCGACGCGACGATGGTCAACCGGGGCGGCAACCTGGCCGACGCGCCGACCATGATGCACAGTGCGCCGCTGGTCGACGACGAGTTCCCGGATCCGTACGGCGCGCCGCTGCCGGGGCCGCAGTCGCCGGGTTACGCCGGTGCACAGCAGGACTGGGGCGGCAACGCCAACGGCTACGGCGACCGTCCCGCCTCCGGGGCCGGTTACGGCAACGCACCCGGCTCGGGTGCCGGCGGCTACGGCAACGCACCCGGCTCGGGTGCCGGCGGCTACGGCAACGCACCCGCGTCCGGGGCCGGCTACGGCAACGCGCCTGGTTCCGGTGCGGGTGGCTACGGCAACGCACCAGGTTCGGGTGCCGGCTACGGCGCTCCGGTCTCCGGCGGCGGCTACCCGCACAACGGGGCGGGCGGCTACGACCAGGGGTACGACGAGCCGACCGGGCGGTACACGGGCGACCGGGGCGGTGCCGACGACTACGGCCCGGCCGCAGACCCGTACGCGACCAACTACCGCGCGCCCGGCGGCGGTGCCGAGCACGGTGGCTACGAGCCCACCCAGCAGTACGGCCGCGACGACGACGGCTACGACCAGCAGGGCTACGGCGGAAACCGGGGCGGCTACGACGACGAGCCGCGTACCGGCGCCGGGTACGACCGCGCTGGCGACGGCTACGACCAGCAGGGCTACGACAACCGGACCAGCAGCTACGACCAGCAGGGCTACGACGCCGACCGGGGTGGCTACGACCAGCCGAGCACCGGTGGCGGGTACGACCAGCGGCGTGGCGGCTACGACGAGCAGAACGGGTACGACGACCGCGGCGGCTACGACCAGCAGCAGGGCGGCGGTGGCTACTACGACGACGCCCCGCAGGCCGGGCACAGCCGGTCCGGTGCGCCGCAGCAGTCGAGCCGCTCGGAGCGCCGGTCGCTCGACTGGCTGGACGACTGACTGGCACGACCCGCACGACCTGAAATACGTGGGGGCCCGGTTCGCGACAGCGAGCCGGGCCCCCACGCTTTACAGGTTGTGGTCTCCGGACAGCCGGCCGGTTCCCGAGCGGACAGTCGGCTACGGTTCCCGGACGACGGTCTGTGGTTCCGGCTACGGTTCCTGGACGGCTGGTCTGTGGTTCGTGGACAGCCAGCGCCGGTCTCCGGTGCGCGATCGCCGGCTCAGGCCGGTGAGTAGACCCCGTTGCGGAGTACCGGCACGACGTCCGAGACGCCTACCTGGACCGCGATCTCCACATCCTGGCCGAAGCCCCGGGTGACGAGTTCTCGTCCCGACACGCTGCCCCGGACCGCTGCCGGTACGTCGGGAAGGCTGTTCAGCGCGGCCAACGCCAGCGCCGCCTCGACGGAGAGCCCACCGGACACCGTGGAGAGTACGTCCAGTACCGCCGCCGCGCCGAGCTGGTCCTCGACGGCGGGCCGGAGACTGTCGTCCGGCCAGCGCTCACCGGCCGCCACGACTCCGATCGGTGCGGTGGTCGAGCCGTACCCCTGGTCGAGGAGCCAGCGCCCGACGGCGGTGGCGTTACGCAGGCAGGCCGCCACCACCGGCAGCCCGGTGGCGCTGGCGGCGGCGCTGATCGCCGAGCCGTTCGGCGACGGCAACACCAACTCGGGTACGGCGGGGGCGGCGTACAGGGCCGCCGGGGAGAGCGACCACGGGTGCTCCGGAGTCACCGCCCGACGACCGACGGCGGCCACCGCCCCGACCCGGGTGGCGTACTCGGCGGCCTGGGCGCCCCAGGGGAACGGGTGTACCCGGGTCCCTCGGGCGGTCGCCACCTCGACGGAGGTGGTGAAGGAGAGCACGTCCACGACCACGAGTACCGCACAGACCCGGCTCAGCTCGGCGGCACCGGCCAGCCCCCAGTCGAGCCTGGCGCCGGTGCCGGGCTGGGCGTAGACCGACTCGGCCGAGCCGACCGACCCGGCCGGCCCGGCTCCTGTTCCGGTCTCCTCCGTCACGATGCGCTTCCTTCGCCACCACCGGCAGGCCCGACCGCCGAACAGTCGGATCAAGCCGTCGGGCGTTCCCCGTCGCCCGTCCGGGCCGCGTCCTGGTCCTGGCCCGGCCCGGTGGCGACCGACGCGCCGTCGATCGGGGCGGCGTCGGTACCGGCGGCGGTGTCGGCAGCGGTGGTGGTGGTGTCGTCGGCCCTGGTGGTGGCCGGGCCGGCTGCGGTGGCCGGGCCGGTGGAGGAGCCGGCAGGCTCGTCCGCCCCGGCGGCCGATGCGGACGTGGCCTGGTCGGACCCGGTCGGCGCGGCGCCATCCTGGTCAGCACCGCTCTGGTCAGAGCCGCCCTGGTCGGCGGCAGCACGCTGGTCGGTGCCGGTCGGCGTGGCGGCCGGCGGCGTGCCGTCCTGCTCTGTGGCGGTCGGCGCGACCGCCGCGTCGCCGGTCTCGAAACCACTCGGTGCGGCGTCGGCCAGCGGCGCGCCCGCACCGTCGCCGAACAGGCTCGGCAGGGTGGCGCCGTGCACGGTACGCAGCTCCGACAGGCCGATCGTGAACTGGTCGCGGATCTCCAGCTCGTTGCCGGCGGTGTCGGTGACCCCGATCAGGGTCCACGGCACGCCCCGCTCGGCACAGAGCGCGGTGAACGCCTTCTCGTGCCCGCGCGGCACCGCCACCATCGCCCGGCCGGCCGACTCGCTGAACAGGAAGACGAACGGCATCGAGCCGGCCGTGAAGCCCTCCGGCAGTGCGATCCGGGCCCCGACGCCGTGCCGGAGGCTCGACTCGACCAGCGCCTGGGCCAGCCCGCCGTCGGAGAGGTCGTGCGCGGACCGGAGGTGCCCGACCCGGGCCGCCTCGGCGATCAGCTCGGCGAGGGTACGTTCGGCCGCCAGGTCGACCCGGGGCGGCACCCCGCCGAGGTGCTGGTGGGTGACCCAGGCCCACTCGGAGCCGGACAGCTCCAGCCGGGTCTCGCCGAGCAGGAAGATCAGGTCGTGGTCGTTCCCGGTGGTCCGGGCGAAGCCCATCGGCACCCGCTGGGCGACGTCGTCGAGCACGCCGAGCACGCCGACGACCGGGGTCGGGTGGATGGCCGCCGCACCCGTCTGGTTGTAGAAGCTGACGTTGCCCCCGGTGACCGGGATGCCCAGCTCGGCGCAGCCGTCCGCGAGCCCGCGTACGGCCTCGGCGAACTGCCACATCACGCCCGGGTCCTCCGGCGAGCCGAAGTTCAGGCAGTCGGTCACCGCGACCGGCTTCGCGCCGGTCACCGCCACGTTCCGGTACGCCTCGGCGAGCGCCAGCTTGGCCCCGTTGTACGGGTCGAGTCGCGTGTACCGGCCGTTGCCGTCGACCGAGATGGCGACGCCCAGCCCGGACTGCTCGTCGATCCGGATGATCCCGGCATCCTCCGGCTGCGCCAGCACGGTGTTGCCGAGCACGTACCGGTCGTACTGCTCGGTGACCCAGGTCTTGTCGCAGAGGTTCGGCGAGGCGATCATCCGCAGCAGGGTTTCCCGGAGCGCCTCGGCGGTGGCCGGTCGGGGCAGCGTCTCGGCCCGGTCCGCCTGGAGCAGGATGAGGTCGGCCGGCTCCCGCATCGGGCGGGCGTAGACCGGGCCGTCGTCCACCAGCGAGCCCGGCGGCACGTCGACCACGGTGTGGCCCTGCCAGGTGACCAGCAGCCGGCCCGGCTCGGCGGTCGTACCGTCGGCGGCGGGGGTGGCCGGGGTCACCTCGCCGATCGCGCTGGCCGGTACGCCCCACTTCTCGGCGATCCTCAGCACCGCGTCGAGCTTCTCCGGGGAGACGATCAGCAGCATCCGCTCCTGCGACTCGCTGGCCAGGATCTCGTGCGGCTGCATCGACGCCTCGCGCAGCGGAACCCGCTCCAGCCAGACCCGCATGCCGGTGCCGGCCGCGGCGGCGGTCTCGGTGAGCGCGCAGGTCAGTCCGGCGCCGCCGAGGTCCTGGATGCCGACGACGAGTCCGGCGTCGTACAGCTCCAGGCACGCCTCGATCAGCAGCTTCTCCATGAACGGGTCGCCGACCTGGACCGACGGGCGGCGCTGCTCGCTGCCGTCGTCGAAGGTGGCGCTGGCGAGTACGGAGACTCCGCCGATGCCGTCCCGGCCGGTCTTGGCGCCGAGCAGCACCACGACGTTGCCCGCTCCGGCGGCGGCCTTGTTCTGGAGCCGCTGCACCGGCAGCACGCCGAGGCAGAGCGCGTTGACCAGCGGGTTGCCCTGGTAGCAGGAGTCGAAGACGACCTCGCCGCCGATGTTGGGCAGGCCGAGCGAGTTGCCGTACGTGCCGATCCCGGCGACCACGCCGGGGAGTACCCGGGCGGTGTCGGGGTGGTCGGCGGCGCCGAACCGCAGCGGGTCCATCACGGCGACCGGCCGGGCGCCCATGGCCAGGATGTCCCGGACGATGCCGCCGACGCCGGTCGCCGCGCCCTGGTGCGGCTCGACGAAGCTCGGGTGGTTGTGCGACTCGACCTTGAAGGTCACCGCGAGCTGCTCGGAGATCTGGATCACGCCCGCGTTCTCGCCGATCCCGGCGAGCATCCGGTCGCTCGGCGGCGCCTTCTCGCTGAACTGCCGCAGGTGCACCTTGCTCGACTTGTAGGAGCAGTGCTCGCTCCACATGATCGAGTACATCGCCAGTTCGGACTGGGTGGGACGGCGACCGAGGATCTGCCGGATCCGGTCGTACTCGTCGTCGCGCAGGCCCAGCTCGGCGTAGGGCTGGAGGTCGCCGGGGGTGGCACCGGCGTTCGACACGGTGTCCACACCGCCGGGGTAGCCGTTGACCGGAAGCTCGTCGGCGACGCCCACCGGCACCGCCTGGCCCGGCACGGGCGACTCCGCCGGTGCCGGCTGGCCCACCGGGTCGACGGTCGGGCCGGGTGCCGTGGTGGGGTCGGATGCCGAGGGGTGGTCGGCGAGGGCGGGCTCTGGCTGGCCCATGACCTCACTCCGTTCGATCATGCGGGCGCTCCCGCGAGATGCTTGAGGATCGACGTGAAGAAGCCGAGCCCGTCGAGGGAGGGGCCGGTCAGCGCCTCGACGGCGTGCTCCGGGTGCGGCATCAGCCCGACCACGTTGCCGGCCTCGTTGCTGATGCCGGCGATGTCGCGCAGCGAGCCGTTCGGGTTGCCGCCCAGGTAACGGGCCACGACCCGGCCGGTCGCCTCCAGCTCGTCGAGTGTGCGCCCGTCGGCGACGTAGCAGCCCTCGCCGTTCTTCACCGGGATCAGGATCTCCTGACCGGGCTGGAAAGCGTTGGTCCAGGCGGTACCGGCCGACTCGATCCGCAGCACCTGGTCACGGTTGCGGAAGTGCAGGTGCTGGTTGCGGGTCAACGCGCCGGGCAGCAGGTGCGCCTCACAGAGGATCTGGAACCCGTTGCAGATGCCGAGCACCGGCAGCCCGTCCCGGGCTCCGGCGGCGATCGTCTCCATCACCGGGGCGAACCGGGCGATGGCCCCGCAGCGCAGGTAGTCGCCGTAGGAGAAGCCGCCGGGCAGCACCACCCCGTCGACGCCGTGCAGGTCGGGGTCGTCGTGCCAGAGCGGGACCACCTCGGCGCCGGCGATCCGGGCGGCCCGTGCCGCGTCCCGGTCGTCCAGCGAGCCGGGGAAGGTCACCACGCCGATCCGGGCGGTCATGGATGGCTCTCCTCGGCGTCCCCGGCCTCGGTCACCCGGATCGAGAAGTCCTCGATCACCGGGTTGGCCAGCAGCTTGTCCGCGATCTCCCGAGCCCGGTCCAGGTCCGGCTGGCCGGTGAACTCGATCTCGATCCGCCGGCCGATGCGGACGGAGGACACGTCCGTGACTCCGAGCCTCGGCAGCGCATTCGCGACGGCCTGGCCCTGGGGATCGAGAATCTCCGGCTTGAGCATGACGTCGACGACGACGCGAGGCACTGGGCACTCCTGACTGTGTACGCAGTTGGGTGCCGGCCCACGAAAGGGGCGAGCGGAGCCAGCGTACCCGGCCGACCAGCGAGTTGACGCACGGGCCGGCGCGTCGATGCCCCGGTGGCCCACGGGTGCCCGACGGGCGTCTCCGGTGGACCGGCTCACCCGTCGGGAAGGGTCCGAAACCGACCGCAGAGGTTCACCCTTGTGAATAGGTGACGAACGGCTTAGCGTGTGGCGTCAAACGTCCGGTCCTCGACACCGAACGTTGACTGTCCAGATCCGTACGGCGGACATCCTCCCGCCTACGGCGGCTCGACCGACCCGGTGACCCCGGGTAAACCCCCCGGAAGGAGCCCCCCGTGCGTCTTCGCCGAACCCTGGTGATGCTCGCCACCGCCCTGACCGGCGCGCTCGTCGCGCCGTCCGTCGCCTCCGCCTCCGCCGCCCCCGTCACCCCGTTCATCATCGGTGGCGGCACCGTCTCCTCGGCCCCGTGGGCCGCGGCCGTGCTCAGCAACGGCTCGTTCACCTGCTCCGGCACCATCATCGCGGCCCGCTGGGTGCTCACCGCCCGGCACTGCGTCAGCGGCACGATGTCGGTACGGGTCGGCAGCGTCAACCGGTCCTCCGGCGGCGTCACCAGCGGCGTGACCGCCAGCTACTCCCGGTACGACCTGGCGCTGCTCAACCTGTCCACCTCGATCAGCACCAGCTACATGCCGCTGTCCAGCGCCTACCCGCCGGTCAACTCGACCAACTCGATCTACGGCTGGGGCATGACCTGCTACAGCGGGTGCTCGGCCTCCACCACCCTCAAGACCGCCACCGTGCGGGTGACCAGCACCAACGTCACCGACGCGTACGGCGGGCGGGCCATCCGCAGCACCCGGGTCAACGGCAACGCCTGGCGCGGTGACTCCGGCGGCCCGCAGGTCTACAACGGCGCCCAGGTGGGCGTCGCCTCCACCGCCGACGGCGTGAACATCCAGAACTACGGCAGCGTCGCCTTCAACCGTTCCTGGATCACCTCGGTGGCCGGGGTCTAGACCCCGAACCAAACCCTCCTCAGGGGTTCGGCGCGGACGTACCGACTGGGTCGGGACGTCCGCGCCGCGCCGTTTCCGGATCGGCGTGCCGTTTCCGATGCCCGCGCCGGTTCCGATGCCCACGCGCCGTTTCCGATGCCCGCGCCGGTTCCGATGTCCACGTGCCGTTTGGCGACGAGGCGTCGGTGTCGGACCCTGTCGGGTCCTGTCGGGCTCCCGGGGACCTTTCGCGGTGGCCGCGCCGTTTCGCAAACTGGAGCGATGTGAACAGTCCTCGCGAAGCGGGTGCCCCCCGCTCTGCCAGCATCAAGCTGTGCTGGTCGTGACGACGGATCATCTACCGGGGTACGAGATCCGCGCAGTACTCGGCGAGGTCGTATCTTCCCAGGCCCGAACCCGGAACCCGTACCGGGAAGGCGTGAAGAACCTCCGTGGTGGCGCCTACGACCCCAAGGCGCCCGAGAACCTGACCCGCTGGCGTACCGACGCCGTGCAGAAGTTGGGCGAGGAGGCCACCCGGCTCGGCGCCAACGCCGTGATCGGGATGCGGTTCGACCACCGCGAGGTCGGCGAGATGTGGATGGAACTGTGCGCCTACGGTACGGCCGTGGTGGCGGTCCGGCAGCCACCGGTCAATCCACCCACCGACCAGCCGAAGGTCGCCGCCGAGACGGCGCACCTGGCGGAGCCGCTGGACTCCGGGGCCATCGCCGAGGCGCCCAGCGCGCCGAACCTCGGCAGCGCCGCCGGCACTCCCACACCGCGCGACTGACCCCACCGCCAGGCCGTGGGACACCTACGATGATCAGGTGGCCGCCCCCCGACTGCTGCTGCGCCTCGGCTGGACCAACTGGCGCCAGGAACTGGGCTGGCTGCTGGTCGCGCTGGGCGTCCTGATCCCGCTGGGCATCCTGGCCGCGGCGGAGGTCGCCGGCCCGGCCCTCGGCTACGAGATACCGGCGCCGAAGCACACCCCGGCGGGTGCGCCGGCCCAGGGCACCAGTTACCTGGTGTGGCTGGCTTCGGTCGCCGCGGTCAGCGGACTGGTCGGGCTGGTCACGATCGGCGTCGGCATCGGGCTGATCATCAAGGGACGCCGGATCGCCCGCCGGGAACGCGGCTGAGCAGGATCTGCCGCGTCGAGCCCATCCCGTACCGGTCGACGTCGCTGGACAGTTCGGCGACCACACGCAGTACCGGCCCGGTCGGCACCCCGGCCGCCGACGCCTGCCGGCACAGTTCGGCCAGTGTCAGCAACTCGTCCCGGGTGTCCATCCCCTGGTCGCGGGCGGAGAGCAGCAGCAGGTGACGGCGGAACCGCTCGACGGTGTCGGCCGGGAAGGACATCCCCACTCCCCACTGGAACGACCGGTGTTTGCGGAACAGCCCACGGATCGCCGTACGCGTCGGCTCGTCCCCTTCGGCGTACCGGGTGAGGAGCGCGGCCAGCACGACGGCCGCCTCGTCGGCGACACCGGCCTGTTCGACGGCGGGTGGCGCCTGACGCAGCCGCTCCGCCCACTCCGGGTCGGCCAGGTCCACCGGTTGGTCGGCGATCGGCGCGAGCGCGCGGTCCAGCCGGGACACCCGGACAGCCAGGTCGTCGAGCACGGTCCCAGTGTGCGACCCGCCCGCCAGATCGTCGGGCCAGAGGATCAGCGCGTCAGAGGGCGGGCGGGTCAGAGGACGGGCGGGTCAGAGGGCGGGCGGGTCAGAGGACGGGCGGGTCAGAGGACGGGCGGGTCAGAGGATCGGCGCCGGGTCGTACGCGGCGGCTTGGGGGTGGGCGGCGACCACTGCGGCGATCCGGTCGGCCACGGCCCGGACCTGCGCGGACGCTGCCCCGGTGAAGCCGGCGCGGTCCGCGACCAGCTCGTCGATCTCGGGACGGGTCAGCCCGAGCCGGCCGTCGGCGGCGAGCCGGTCGAAGAGGTCGTTCTCGGCGGCGCCCTTCTCCCGCATCGACAGCGCCACCGCGACCGCGTGCTCCTTGATCACCTCGTGTGCGGTCTCCCGGCCGACGCCCCGGCGGACCGCCGCGACCAGGATCTTGGTGGTGGCCAGGAACGGCAGGTACCGGTCGAGTTCCCGGGCGATCACCGCCGG
Source organism: Plantactinospora endophytica (assembly GCF_016862915.1). Classification (GTDB taxonomy): domain Bacteria; phylum Actinomycetota; class Actinomycetes; order Mycobacteriales; family Micromonosporaceae; genus Plantactinospora; species Plantactinospora endophytica. Next base: position 94,266 of record NZ_BONW01000017.1, read on the forward strand.
GTACGCGCCGAACTCGTCGAGCACGGTGAGGAAGGTCTGGAAGAGCCCGTCGGCGGCGAAGAAGGCGTCCGGCAACGCCACCCGGCGGACCACCGAACAGGAGACGTCACCCTCGTTCCACTGGTCGCCGGCCAGCTCGCCGACCATCGACAGGTAGCCCCGGATGATCACCGCGAAACCGTTGACCCGCTCGCTGGACCGGGTGTTCATCTTGTGCGGCATCGCGCTGGAGCCGACCTGGCCGGGCCGGAAGCCCTCGGTGGCCAACTCCTGGCCGACCATCAGCCGGATCGTGGTGGCCAGGCTGCTCGGCGCGGCGGCGGTCTGGGCCAGCGCGGAGAGGACGTCGAAGTCGAGCGAGCGCGGATAGACCTGGCCGACGCTGGCCAGTACCCGGGCGAAGCCGAGGTGCTCGGCGACCCGGCGCTCCAACTCGGCCACCTTTCCGGTGTCCCCGTCGAAGAGGTCGAGCTGGTCGGCCGCGGTGCCGACCGGCCCCTTCACGCCGCGCAGCGGATAGCGGTCGATCAGGTCGGTCAGCCGCTCGTACCCGATCAGCAGTTCCTCGGCGGCGCTGGCGAACCGCTTGCCCAGCGTGGTCGCCTGGGCGGCGACGTTGTGCGAGCGGCCGGTCATCACCAGGTCGGCGTGCTCGACGGAGAGCCGGGCCAGCCGGGCCAGGGTGGCGACCACCCGGTCCCGGACCAGCTCCAGCGACGCCCGGACCTGGAGCTGCTCGACGTTCTCGGTCAGGTCCCGCGAGGTCATCCCCTTGTGCACGTGCTCGTGCCCGGCCAGCGCGCTGAACTCCTCGATCCGCGCCTTCACGTCGTGCCGGGTCACCCGCTCCCGAGCGGCGATCGAGGCCAGGTCGACATCGTCGAGCACCCGCTCGTACGCCTCGACCACCCCGTCCGGCACCGGCACGCCGAGATCACGCTGTGCCCGGAGTACGGCCAGCCAGAGCCGGCGCTCCATCCGGATCTTCTCCTCCGGGGACCAGATGGCGGTCAGCTCGGTCGAGGCGTAACGGGTGGCGAGGACGTTGGGAATGCTGGTCACCCCGCCATTCTCGACCATCCCGCCGTCGGCCGGCCCGGCGGCATCCGCTGCCCGGGACCGCCGGCACGTGCCCGCCTGCTCGACGAGGAACACGGGGCCCGCCTGCTCGACTAGGAGCACGGGGCCGGCCTGCTAGACGAGCAACTGGTGGATCCCGGCGGTTCTGCCGGGATCGATCCGAATGCGGAAGCCGTAACAGGACATCAACGGCGAGAAAACCGCCTTGACCCTCCGGTTACGGGAGTCCATAGCTTCGCCGGCATGGCAGCACAGCGGAAGATCTCCCGGCAGCTCACCCTGGAACTCGACGCCGGCAATGCGGCGATGGTCGACATCGGCAAGATGCTCGGCCCGACCGGCGTCAACACCCGGCAAATGAAGCTCGACTACGACGCCGCCACCGCCGGCCAGCGCGGCGACGTCGTACCGGTGGTCGTCACGGTCTACGAGGACCGCTCGTACGCGCTTCGGTACAAGACGCCGCCGACGGCGTACCTGATCCGGAAGGTGCTCGGCCTGGCCGGCGGCTCGGCGCGGCCCGGCACCCAGGCGGTGGCCGAGATCTCCCGCCAGCAGTTGCGGGAGATCGCCGAACGGAAGTTGCCGGACCTCAACACCGACGACGTGGCGGCGGCGATGCGGCAGGTCGCCGGCACCGCCCGCTCGATGGGCGTACTCGTCGCCGACGACTGAGCAGCGTCGCGAAGACCGGGGGTTGGGTGTCGCGTCAGGGGGACGGTGGGGGGCCGACGCGGACGGCCAGCCGGTCCAGGTAGCCGAGTTGGAGCGCGGCGAACGCCAGCAGGAACAGCACGACCAGCGGCAGCGGCAGGACCAGGCTCAGGATGCCGGCGTCGGCCTGGTCCCGCTGGCCGAGCAGCACCTCGGCGAGCAGCGGCGCCGGCGCCCGCTCCGCGTCCGGGGTGACCAGCCGGGACCAGAGCGACTGCTGGGCGCCGACCAGCCAGGTCAGCAGGACCGCGCCGACCAGCATCGGCAGCGCCGGCAACAGCAGGGTACGACCGGCGTCGCCGCCGGCCCGCCAGTTCGGAGCCAGCCCCCGGAACAGCAGGGTGAAGACGAACAGTGCTGGTACGGAGAGCCAGACCGGCGGGATCAACCCGAGGAACGTGTCGAGGTCGCCACCCTCGGCGGCCCGCTTGAACCCGTCGACCACCAGCGGGCCGATGCCGACGAAGAGCCACGGGGCGAACGGCACCAGCAGCAGTTCGCTCCACCTGCCGAGCGGCCGCAACGCGCCGATGCCGAAGCCGGCCAGCGCCGCCAGCCCGACCGAGACGAGTGCCGAGACGAGCGGCGGCAGCCAGGTGTTGACGAGTACGCCCGAGGCGTCGACCCCGGGCGGCAGGCCCGGATCGGCGACGGCGTACCGCAGCCAGGGCGCGGAGGCCCAGCCGACGATTCCGACGAACACCACCAGGGCGGCGACGACGATCCCGAGGTGGACGGTTGCGACGGCCCGACGGCCGGCCGGCGCCACGGCGGGCGCACGCGAGGACCCGGGTTCGGCTACCGCGTCCCGCCAGCCGTCGAACTCGATCCGGGTACGGGTGACCAGCAGCAGCCCGGTCGCGGCGAGCCCGAGCAGGCCGAGCAGCACCAGCAGCACCGTGGACGCGGCAGCGCCGAGGCCGAGCCGGAAGGTGGTGAAACTGTCCCGCGCCGCCCCGAGTACCGGGGTCACCGTGGACCGGCCCGGACCGCCCCCGGTGAGCAGTGCCGGAGCTGTGAAGACCTGCAACGTGACGGCGAGTACGGCCAGACCGACGAACCCGCCGACGGTGAGCAGGGCCGGTGTCGGCCAACGCCCGGCCTCGCGCTGCCGCAGCGCGCTCAGGTACGCCGTCGCGGCGACCGCCACCACCAGCCCGAACGAGGTCGCCGCGAGTACCCAGGTCAGCGTGAGCAGGCCGGGCTGGCCCGGGGAGCCGGACTCCGTCAGCCGCAGCCGCCAGCCGAGCAGCAGCGCGACCGGGGCGTACCCGGCGACCGGCAGGGCCAGCAGTGCCCGGGTGACCAGCCGGGCCAGCCGGCCGGCCCGGTCGGCGACCACGGCCAGGAGTGGAGCGACCAGCAGTCCGAAGGCGAGTGGCAGCAGACCGAGCAGCAGTGCGACGCCGAGCTGGCCGAGGAAGCCGTCCTCGAAGATCGACCGGTAGTTCTCGACACCGGCCGGTTGCGAATCCCGGATCAGGTCCTCGTGCCGGAAACTCGTCCAGATCGTGCCGAGGGTCGGCACGACGTACGACCAGACCAGCGCGACCAGCGCCGGGAGCAGCAGCACGAAGCCGAGCAGGGACCACTGCACCGGGCCGGCTCCGGCCTGCCGGGGCAGGTGCTCGCCGACGGGCGGGACAGCGTGCCCCGGCGGCGGTGGTGGCCCCGGATGACCCATCGTGTACCCCCGGCGCTCGACTCGCTGGCCACCCGCGACCGTACCGGCCGGCGGCGGTCGGTGCGACGGACCCACACCGGCTGACCGGGAGTTGCCGATCCCGCCAGGCTCGGGTCGGTCAGTCTGTCAGTCGGCCGGCCGGTCCGGCGTCGCTGCCGGTGCCGCCACCGGCTCCGGGGCGGCTGCCGATGCTGCGACCGGCTCCGGAGCGGCTCCCGGTGCTGCGGCCGGCTCCGGGGCGGCTGCCGGTGCCGCCAGCGACTCCGGGGCGGCTGCCGGTGCCGCCAGCGACTCCGGGGCGGGGCTGCCGACCCGGATCGCCAGCCGGTCCAGGTAGCCGAGCTGGATGCCGACGAACCCCACCAGCAGCACCAGGAAGATCGGCAGCGGCAGCACCAGACCCAGCAGGCCACTGTCCAACTCGCCCGTCTCCAACGTCGTCTGCTCGGCGAGACCTGGTGCGGTGTCGGTGGGCCGCCCGCCGGTCAGCATTCCCCAGTTCGACTGCTGGGCGTTGAAGAGCGTGGTCAGCAGTACGGCGAGGGCCACCATCGGCAGCGCCGGCAGCAGCAGGGCCCGTCCGAGGTCGTCGTCGCCGCGCCAGCGTCGCTGCTGTACCCGGAAGAGGAGGGTGAAGGCGAACAGCGCCGGTACGGAGAGCGCGGTCATCGGGACCAGCTCCAGCAGGCCACGCTCGAATCCGAGCAGCAGGAGAAGACGGGGGCCACGGTCCAGCACCACCGGGCCGAGACCGACGAAGAGCCACGGCGCGAACGGCAGCAGGAGCAGTTCGCTCCACCGTCCGAGCGGGCGCAGCGCCCCGATGCCGAAGCCGGCGACCGCCGCCAGGCACACCGAGACCAGCGCCCCGGTCAACGGCTTCAGCCAGGTGTCGGCGAACAGCACGGTGATGTCGAGGTTGCCGGGTACGCCGTCGCCGGGGAACACCCTCGTCAGCCAGGGTGCGCAGGCCCAGCCGACGATGCCGAGGACGGCGGCCAGCGCGACGACCAGGACGCCCAGCCGGCCGTACCGCCGCCGTCCGGCAACCGCCGATCCCGAGCCCGACCCCGAGCCCGAGCCCGAGCCCGACGAGGGTGGCCGGGCGTCCCGCCAGCCGTCGAACTCGATCCTCGTCTGCGTCGCCAGCAGCAGCCCGGCCGCACCGAGACCGAGCAGTCCCAGCACGGCCAGCAACAGCGCGGAGGTCGCGGCGGAGATCCCGAGGCTGTCGATCGAGAAGTTCGTCAGCGCCCCCAGCAACGGTGTCCGGGTCGTACCCCCGGGCTCGCCGCCGGTGATCAGCCTCGGCCCGGTGACCACCTGCAACGCCATGGCCAGTACGCCCAGGGTGAGCACACCGCCGACGGCCAGCATCGCCGGCGTCGGGTGTCGGCCCGGCGTCGCCGGCCGGAGCGCACCCAGGTACGCCGTGGTCGCGACCGCCACGACGAGCCCGAACGAGGTGGCCGAGAGCATCCAGAGCAGCTCGGCCCGAGCACCGTCCAGGGTGGACAGATCCATCCGGTCGATCGCCCAGGCGAGGAAGACGGCGATCGGGGCGTACCCGGCGACGGGCAGCACCAGCGCGCTCCGGGTAACCAGTCGGGCCGCTCGCCCGGCCCGGTCGGCGAGCACGGCGAGCAGCGGTGCGACCAACAGTGCGAACACCAGCGGCGGTACCCCGAGCAGCAGCGCGAAGGCGAACTGTCCCAGTACGCCGTCCTCGACGACGGAGCGGTAGTTGTCCAGGCCGACCCACTCCGACGGCCCGAATAGGTTCACCCGCTGGAAGCTCGACACCGCCGTCGAGAAGGTCGGCACCACGTACGACAGGATCAGCGCGGCGAGCGCCGGGGCCACCAGCGCGAACCCGAGCAGCCGGGAGCGCCGCCGCACCGGCTCCGGAAACGCCGGCTCCGGAAACGCCGGCTCCGGAAACGCCGGCTCCGGAAACTCCGGATCAGGAGACTCCGACTCAAGCTGCTCAGGCTGCTCAGGCTGCTCGGGCTCAAGCTGCTTCTGCTCAGGTTGCTCCGACTCAAGTCGCTCGGGCTCAGGCTGCTCTTGCTCAGGCTGCTTCGACTCAGGTTGCTCAGGCTCAGGGTGCTTTGGCAGCATCGGTCCTTCCGGCTGGTCAGTCGGGCTGGTGTCGGATGCCGACGGCACCGCTGGACCGATCATTCGTACCCGCCCCGTTCGTGGTTCGCTGCGTTGACCAAGCGGAGGGTACTGGGCCGTTGATCAAACGGTATCTGCGGCGCGGCCAGCACCTACCGGACGTTCGTCCACATTCGAGCGTGGGGCGGGGATCGGCACCGCCCCGGGGACCGGACCGTCGGCGGGATCGGGCATCCCGACACCGGTCGAAGGATCGGCAGCAGCCGAGGTGTCGGCAGCGGCCGGAGGTTCGGCGATAGTCGGAGATTCGGCGGAGAGCCGGCGTACCCCGGGATTTGCCAGCATGCCGAGCACCGCGACCAGGACGACTCCGGCGGCGACCAGCAGTGTCACCTGGTTACCGATGGCCATCGCCACCGGGCCGATCGCCATCTGGCCGAGCGGAATCGCCATGAACGAGCCGAGTGCGTCGTAGGAGTAGACCCGGGCCAGCCGATCGGCGGGGATGTTCTGCTGCATCGAGGTCTCCCAGGCGACCGAGAACTGCTCGACGGCCATCCCGGCGACGAAGCCGGCCACGACCAGCCCGGCGACGGACGGCGCCCAGGCCAGCCCGAGCAGCAGCGGCACGTCGGCGAGCATGCAGAGCACGCCGAGCAGCAGCAGCCGGCGTACCCGGATCCGGAGCGCGACCAGCGCCCCGAGCACCATCCCGGCGGTCTGGGCGGCGAGTACCAGACCCCAGGCCGGCCGACCGATGGTGTCGTCCGCGACGGCCGGACCGAGCACGTTCACCGAACTGGCGTAGGCGAAGTTGATCAGCAGGAAGCCGAGTACCACCACCCAGACCCAGGAGCGCGCGACGAACTCGGTCCAGCCCTCCCGCAGCTCGCGGAACGGGTTGGCCCGCTCGGTGCTCCGGGGAGTCACCCGCTCGACCCGTACCCGGGCGAAGGCGAGCCCGGCCAGCGCGAACGTCGCGGCGTCCACCAGCAGGCCCCAGCCCGGTCCGACGCCGGCCACCAGCACGCCGCCCAGCGAGGCGCCGCCGATCATCGCGGCGTTGGTGCCGAGCCGGTTGACCGCGTTGGCCGACTGGAGCAGCGGGGCCGGCACGGTCTGCGGGACCAGCGCGGCGGCGGCCGGCCAGGCGAACGCGGTCACGACGCCGTTGACGGCGCCGAGCGCGATCAGCGCCGGAATCGTCGCGGTACCGGTCAGCACCAGCGCCGCGACCGCACCCTGGGTGGCCGCCGCGAGCGTGCAGGAGACCACCATCACCGCCTGCCGGGGCAGCCGGTCGGCCAGCACACCGCCGAAGAGCAGGAACAACACGTTGGTCAGCGACCGCGCGCCGACCACCAGGCCGAGGTCACGCACGCTTCCGGTGAGATCGAGTACGGCGAACGCCAGCGCGATCGGTGCGACCGCGTTGCCGAGCATGGTGGCGGCCCGGCCGAGCGCCAGGTAGCGGAAGGGTCGGTGCCGCAGCGGGGCGAGGGCGCTGTCCCGGGTGTTCACGATCATTCCTCCATCCGGAACAGGGCGACGGTGGCGCTCACCCGGGAGGTGCCGGGAGTACGGGCGGGCCGGGCGGCGTGGTGCAGTCGGGCCGACGCCTCGGCGATGGTGTTCCGGATCTCGTCCCAGGTCTCGTCGTCGACCCAGAACTCGGCGTCGGTGAGAAAGTTGCCGGGGCCGGGCCGCATGCCGGTGGCCCGGCGACGCAGTTCGGCGGCGAGCGCGGCGTAGACGAGCTGGTGGTCGGGGGTGGCCGTACCGCCAGCCGCCGGTGCGGGCCGGCTCGCCGCACGGGCCGGGTCGTAGCGGTAGCGCTTGGCGGCACCGCCCCGGATGCGTTCCTCGCCGGCCACCTCGATCACCTCGGCGGCCAGCAGGTGCCGCAGGTGGTAGCTGGCGTTGGCGTGGGTGAGATCCAGTTCGCGGGCGATCTCGGCGGCGGTCAGCGCGGACGCGGTGAGCAACGACAGGATCCGCAGCCGTACCGGATGGGCCAGCGCCCGCAGCCGGGCCGTCGGATCCGGCCCGTCGGCCGGCTCGGGTCCGTGCTCCGGCCCGTGTTGCGGATCGCCAACTCCCAAAGACATGTTTGGGAGTGTAGGAGACGCGAGCTCGACTATCAAACATTTGTTTGGGAGTGGCGCCCGACGAACTCTCGTTCCGGTTGGCACGGCCGGTGACGATGCCGCCTCAGCAACTGTCGAACTGCCCCGCTTGTGCTACCGCTACCGCGACGACCACGACCGCCAGTCGGCAGACTGACGGTCAGCTTTCCGACGGGATGGCCTGACGGTACTGAAGTTCGTGCAGGTGGCTGCCCTTGATCAGGATCGACACCTCGACCGGGCGGCCGGACTCGGCGCGAACGACGCGGAACTGTCGGATCACCGGCACGTACGGCGGCAGCGCCAGTGCCTCGACCTCTTCGGTGGTGGGCATCCTCGCCGAGATGCGGTCGTGCAGATCCCGCTGCCGTTGGCCGTTGTCCGCCAGCACGCGAGCGGCGCCACCGGTGATCTTCCGGCGACCGGCCAGCTCCGTGCCCCTGGCGATCGTTGCCGGATAGTACGACCAGGAGAGCTCTACCGGCTCGTTACCCTGCAACAGCAGCCGGTGCCGCAGAACGGCCAGATCGCCACCCGAGCCGAGTGCCTGCGCGACCTCGGTCGGTGGCACGACCTCGGCAACGTTGATCAGCCGGTACTCGTAGCCATCGTGGGCAGGCGTGATGTAGGCGACAGCGTCCACGACGAGCGGCTGCCGATCCCGCACGTACACGCCCCTGCCCGTTTCGCTGTAGACGGAGCCCTCTGCCTTCAACGCCCCGAGAGCGCGCTGAATGGTCGCGGTTGCCGCGTGGTAGGTCGCCACCAGCGTCGGGATCGACGGCAACTGTGTGCCGGGCGGAAATCCACCGGCCATGATCCGGGCACGAATGTCGGCCGCTATCTGCTCGTGACGAGGCCGCCCGTCACCCGCGCTGGCCACGGCGGCCCTCCGTTCATCATCGGTCGATCGACAACTCATAACGTAGTCGGCGGCCCCAGGGAACCATCGCCATCACGCTTACTTCGACCGGCCGCCCATCACCGGTCTTCGACACCCGACTCAGCCCCAGTACCCACTCATGATCGCTCAACCCGAGCGTCACCCGTTCCGTCTCGCTCGGCTGCCGGGTGTACACGTCCTCGCGCACCTTCACGGGAAGGTAGCCCAACTGGCCGAGGAGCGTGATCGCACCACCCTTGATCTTGTGAGGTTCGGCGAGCGCGGTTCCCAGCGCGATGGACAACGGATAGTAGGAGTCCGTCAGTTCGACAGGCTGGTCGTCGAACAACATCAAACGACGACGCACCACAGCCCGAGCTCCAGGGTCGATGCCCAGGGCTTCCGCTACCTCTGGCCCGGGCACAACTTCACTCACCTCCAGCAGGCGCTGACTGCCGACACCGCCCTTCGCTGCGGCCTCCGCACTCCAGGCGTCCAGATCCCCGCTCGATCGCGGCGTCAGGTACGGGGTCGCGATGCTGACCCACTCCGAACTCTCCATGACCGACTCCTGTGATGGTCCCGCCAGGGCGACGAGCAGCCCGACACCCCGTCACAGACTAGGCCCGCCCAATCCCGTCGGATCGGTCCAGGACAAGTGATCCTTGCTACCTTATTCGAAAGGCAGTAAGGTTTGAGAGCGGGTCGACTGCGGACGAGAGGCGAGCCGATGACCGCCTACCTGTCCAGCAGCCCTGCCGAGCGGGACTCGACCGACGCGCAGACGGCGTACGGCACGCTCGACACACACGTACTCGATCGGGAGACCGGGCTCTGCCTGGTATGTCTGACGCCTGGACCGTGCCGGCCGGCCAACGCGGCAGCGAACCGCCTCGTCGCGCTGGGTCGGCAGGTCCTCGCCCCCGAACCCGCGCAGCCGCGATCGGGCGGCTGGCATGGATGGCCCGACACACTCCGGCGATATCTGGCGCGCACCGCGCCGCTGCTGACCGCCGCCCGCCGACGCCGCCTCAGTACGACCGCCACGGCCCCGAAGACGTGAGTGCCCGTCGGCCCGACATCCGAGTCGGCGACATCCTGGAGGTCGCCGAAGGCGACTACTGCTTCGGCCTCGGCAGACTGATTCTGGAAGTCATCGAGCTGGGCCGCCGGGAGCGACACACCGACGGCCTCTGGCTCCACCTCCGTGGGGTCGAACTGCAACCCCCGGACGGAGTACGACTACGCCAGCGGCGCCTACTGGTCCGGCTGGACGCCCTGGCGATCCGACCGGGTCCACTGTCGCGCCGACATCCACCCGAACAACGAGCCGACGAGCGACACGCTCCCGGCCAGCGATCACCAGAACCCTTCGACGGCACGACCAGCCCTCGGCGGGCACACCTTCCGAGACGTCCCGACTGGACCTGCGCCGGCTGCGACGAGGACTGGCCGTGCCCCGATCAGCAGGCACGATTCCTGATTCGTTATCAGCACAACCGGCTGGCGCTGCTCAGCCACCTCGGCCGGTACGCGGCCCTGGCTGTGGCGGAACTGCCCGACCTGTCGCCCGAGGAACTGCGTTCCCGCTTTCTCGATTGGGCTGGCGGATCGGGTTGATCCATGGCGGGACCTCGCCGACGCGCCAGGGGTTCAGCGTTCGAGGATGGCCACCACGCCCTGGCCGCCGGCAGCGCAGATGGAGATCAGCCCGCGACCCGAGCCGCGCTCGGCGAGCAGTTTGGCCAGGGTGGCCACGATCCGGCCACCGGTGGCGGCGAACGGGTGCCCGGCGGCCAGCGACGAGCCGTTGACGTTGAGTTTCGCCGGGTCGACCGGCCCCAGCGGGGCGTCCAGGCCAAGCCGCTCCTTGCAGAACTCCGGCGACTCCCAGGCGGCCAGGGTGGCCAGTACCTGCGAGGCGAACGCCTCGTGGATCTCGTAGTAGTCGAAGTCGGCCAGGGTGAGGCCGGCCCGGCCGAGCAGCCGGGGCACGGCGTACGCGGGCGCCATCAGCAGCCCCTCGTCTCCGTGTACGAAGTCCACGGCGGCGGTCGCCGACGGGCCGAACCAGGCGAGTACCGGCAGGTTGTGCGCCTTGGCCCACTCCTCGGAGGCGAGCAGCACCGTGGACGCCCCGTCGGTCAGCGGCGACGAGTTGCCGGCGGTCATGCTCGCCCGGTCGGCGTCCGGCCCCCGGGTGCCGAAGACCGGCGTGAGGCTGCCCAGCTTCTCCACACTGGTGTCGGGACGGAGGTTCGCGTCCCGGGTCAGCCCGAGGTACGGCGTGACCAGGTCGTCGAAGAACCCCCGGTCGTACGCGGCGGCGAGCCGCTGGTGCGACCGGACCGCCAGCTCGTCCTGGGCCTGCCGGTCGACGTTCCACCGCCGGGCGGTGACCGCCGCGTGCTCGCCCATCGACAGTCCGGTACGCGGCTCGGCGTTGCGCGGGATCTCCGGCCGGAACGGCTGGCCCGGGCGCAGCCGGGTGGCGGCCCGCAGCCGCCCGCCGAGAGTTCGGGCGGCGTTGATCTCCAGCAGGGTGCGCCGCAGGTCCTCGTTGACGGCCAGCGGCGCGTCCGAGGTGGTGTCCACGCCACCGGCGACACCGACCTCGATCTGACCGAGCGCGATCTTGTTGGCGACCAGGATGGCGGCCTCCAGGCCGGTGCCGCACGCCTGCTGGAGGTCGTACGCCGGGGTGCGCGGGTCGAGCCGGGAACCGAGTACCACCTCACGGGTGAGGTTGAAGTCCTTCGAGTGCTTGAGCACCGCACCGGCGGCCACCTCGCCGAGCCGCTCGCCGGCCAGACCGAACCGGGCGATCAACCCGTCCAGGGCGGCGGTCAGCATGTCCTGGTTGGACGCCCTGGCGTACCGGCCGTTGGAGCGGGCGAACGGGATCCGGTTGCCGCCGAGGATCGCGACGCGACGTACGGCTTCCATGGTGACGCCTCCAGAACGCAGGGTTGTCACTACCTTACCCGCCGGTAGGCTACGGCCATGAGTGACAGGTACGCGAGCTTCGCCCACACCGGTCCCGGCCGGGCGCTGGTCAAGCGCCTCGGCCTGCCCGACCCGCCCAGGCTGCGCCGGCACCGCCCCGGCGACCCGCTGACCACCGCCCAGGTACGCCTCGACGCCGCCTCCGGCGGCCGGCTGGTCGAGCCACTGGCGAAGCTGCTCGACTCGGCCGGGGTCGAGATCTCCGGCCCGGCCGGCGGCACGACGACACCGGCCGGCAGCACCGCAACCCCGGTCGGCGGCACAACGGCGTCGGCCGGCACCGCGACCGGACCGGGCGACGGCGCGGGCAGCCGGGTGCCACCGCAGGCCGCCCTGCTCTTCGATGCCACCGGCATCACCGACTCGTCCGGGCTCCGCGCACTCTTCGACTTCTTCCACCCGCTGGCCAGGTCGTTGCAGCCGTCGGGCCGGGTGGTCGTCTTCGGCACACCGCCGGAGTCCTGCACCACGCCCCGGGAGGCCACCGTCCAGCGCGCCCTCGAAGGGCTGACCCGGAGCATCGGCAAGGAGTTCGGCCGGGGTACGACCGCGCAACTCGTCTACGTCGCGCCCGGCGCCGAACGGGCCGTCGAGTCGACCCTGCGCTTCCTGCTCTCCGGCCGCTCGGCGTACGTCTCCGGGCAGGTGGTCCGGATCGGTCGGGCCGAGGTGCCGGAGGTCGACTGGACCCGCCCGCTGGACGGCCGGATCGCGCTGGTCACCGGCGCCGCCCGGGGGATCGGCGCGAAGGTCGCCGAGGTACTCGCGGCCGACGGCGCCCAGGTGGTGGCGCTGGACGTACCGGCCGCCGGTGACGCGCTCGCCGAGGTCGCCAACGCCGTCGGCGGTACGGCGGTACAGCTCGACCTGACCGCGCCGGACGCGCCGCTGCGGCTGGCCGACCACCTGGCCGACCGGCACGGCCGGGTGGACGTGGTGGTGCACAACGCCGGAATCACCCGGGACAAGACGCTCGGCCGGATGAACCCGGACTGGTGGGACTCGGTCCTGGAGGTCAACCTCTCCAGCCAGGAACGGATCAACGACGTACTGCTGGACCGCGAGCTGATCCCCCGGGGTGGCCGGCTGGTCGGGGTCTCCTCGATCGCCGGGATCGCCGGCAACCGGGGGCAGACCAACTACGCCACCTCCAAGGCCGGGGTGATCGGCCTGGTGCACTCGATGGCCCCGGTACTCGCCGAGCGCGGGATCACCGTCAACGCCGTCGCGCCGGGCTTCATCGAGACCCGGCTGACCGCCCGGATCCCGCTGGTGCTCCGCGAGGCCGGCCGGCGGATGAACAGCATGGCCCAGGGTGGCCTCCCGGTCGACGTCGCGCAGGCCATCGCCTGGTTCGCCTCGCCCGGCTCGGCCGGTGTCACCGGCAACGTGGTCCGGGTCTGCGGCCAGAGCCTGCTGGGTGCCTGATGACCGGCCCACCGAACGCCGTCGCAGCAGAGCCGCCGGACCCCGGGCAGCCCCGCGACGTGCCGGAGCCCGGTCAAGGACCGAGACCCACGCAAGGACCGGCCCCCACGCAAGAACCGGAGCCTGCGCAAAGACCGGCCCCCACGCAAGAACCGGAACCTGAGCAAGGACCGGAACCTGAGCAAGGACCGGAATCCGGGCAAGAATCGGAACCTGAGCAAGGACCGGAGCCTGTGCGAGGACCCGAGCGGGCCGGGGCCGAGATGTCGGAGCTGGCCGGGGTGGAGTTGCCGGGGTTGCCGGCGGCCGGGCCGCTCTACCGGCGGGCGGCGATCGGCCTCGCGCCGCGCCTGGGGCCGGGCCGGCGGCCCGACCGGCTGCCGGAGGCCGGGCTGCTGGTCCGGGGAGTCGCCGTCGACCGGGACCACCTGGCGGCGTACGACCGGGTGTGCGGGTTCCGGCTCGCCGACGCGCTGCCGCCGACCTATCCGCACGTACTGGCCTTTCCGCTGGCGCTGCGCCTGATGAGCGGGCCGGATTTCCCGCTGCCGCTGGTCGGGTTGGTGCACGTCGCCAACCGGATCACCACGTACCGCCGGGTGGACGCGAGCGAACCGCTGGACCTCGCGGTACGCGCCGTCGACCTGCGCCCGCACGACCGGGGGCGGCAGTTCGACGTGGTCTGCACCGCCTCGGTCGGTGCCGAGGTGGTGTGGTGCGGCGTGTCGACGTACCTGCGCCGGGAGCGTACGGCGGCGAAGGGTGCCCGGCGCGATTCCGGTGACCGTCCGGCGGCGCCGGCCCCGACGGCGATGTGGCGGGTACCGGCCCGGGTCGGCCGGGACTACGCCCGGGTGTCCGGGGACCACAACCCGATCCACACCTCGCGGATCGCCGCCCGGCTTTTCGGCTTTCCCCGCCCGATCGCGCACGGCATGTGGAGCAAGGCCCGCTGCCTGGCCGCGCTGGAGGGGCGGCTACCGGAGGCGTACACCGTGGACGTGGCGTTCAAGTCGCCGGTGTCGCTGCCCGGGACCGTCGCGTTCTCCGCCGCCCCGGGTCGGACCTTCGGTCTGCACGATCTGGCAACCCGCCGACCGCATCTCACCGCGACCCTCGGGCCGGTACGTCAGGAGTAGCCGGCCGGCAACTAGCCGAGCCGGTTGCCCTGGCACCCGGCCGACTGCCCGCCAGCCTGTGCTACCGGCCTTTGCCCCCGGCCTGTGCTACCGGCCTGTGCCACCAGCCCGTGCCGCCGGCCGGGCGGTTCCGTGGGCGTCGCCACGAGCGTTCGAACCGGACTGACCACGCTCTCGGGCCAACACCGACAGGACGGGAAAAGCATCGACATCCGTCGTTGACAGGGGCGAAGTACATCGATAGTCTTCGCTTGATAGCTGGAAAGCGCTTTCCAGCTTACCGTCCCGGTGCGGCCGGAAACGGCCGGCCGCACGTCCACCCCCCGCTGGCGGTGGCCGCGTCCCACCCGCGACCCGGCCGCCGGTGTGGACCCCTTCCGCTCGGAGGTTCCCTGTGTCCAGCACCGAAGCCACCACCCGCCGCACCCGGCGGATCACCCGGGCACCGCTGCTCGCCGCGGCCACCGCCGCCGCGCTCGTGGCCAGCACACTGGTCGCGACGCCCCCCGCGTCGGCCGCCTCGTTCAACATGCAGGGTTGGGCGACCCAGTGCGGCGGCACCACCGGCGGCGGCAGCGCCTCCCCGGTGACAGTCACCAGCGGCAGCCAACTGGTCAGCGAAATGCAGGCCAGCGGCGCGCGCGTGATCCGGGTCTCCGGCAGCCTGTCGATCAGCGGCATGCAGAAGGTCGCCGCCAACAAGACCATCATCGGCGTGGGCAGCGGTGCCGCCATCACCGGTGGCGGGCTCAACGTCGCCAGCGTCAGCAACGTCATCATCCGGAACATCAACTTCCGGAACTGGAGCGACGACGCGATCAACGTGCAGTACTCGACCCGGGTCTGGATCGACCACAACAGCTTCACCAACGGCAACGACGGCGCGGTCGACATCAAGCGCGCCTCGGACTGCGCCACCGTCTCCTGGAACCGGGTCTTCGGCCACGACAAGTCGTTCCTGCTCGGCCACTCCGACGACAACTCGGGCGAGGACAGCGGCAAGCTGCGCGTGACGTACCACAACAACTGGTTCGACGGCTCCAACCAGCGTCACCCCCGGGTCCGCTTCGGCAACCCGGTGCACGTCTTCAACAACTACTACAACAACGTCGGTGGCTACGGCGTCGCCTCCACCGAAGGCGCGGGCGTGCTCGTCGAGGGGAACTACTTCGAGAACACCGACGACCCGTACCACCTCGGTGAGGCCAGCTCCGGCCCCGGCACCCTGGTCGCCCGCAACAACCACTTCGTGAACTCCGGCAGCGGCCAGGCCGGCGGCAGCGTCCGGAGCCTCCCGTACAGCGTGACCGTCGACCCGGCGGCCAACGTGAAGTCCATCGTCACCGGCGGCGCCGGCACCGGCCGGATCTGACCGACGGCACGGCGTGGGGCGATCCGACCCGCGCCGACGGCGACGACGCGGGTGCTCCGGTCCCACCGGACCGGAGCACCCGCACCCCCCGTTCTCCCCGACCGACCCTCCGCCCCGCACGATCGACACCCGTCGACGGTGGGCGGGGAGGATCAGCCGACCGCCTCGTAGGACGGCCCATCGACCGGCACCCGGCGACGCCAGGCCGCCAGGACGAGTCCGGCGAGGACGACGCGGACCAGGGCCAACAGGCCGGCCAGTACGGCCACCGCCACGATCGCGTCGCCGATGTCCGGTGCGAAGAGCCGTACCTGAGCCAGCCCGGCACCGTCCCAGTTCGCCGGAACCGCCCAGGTCACGACGCCGGCCAACGCCGCGCAGCCGCCGACCCAGCCGACCGCACCGGCGACGGTCCGGCGGGGTGAGCGCACCGGCCGGCGACGCCACCGGACGGCCCGGACCAGCGACCAGCCCAGCAGGCCGAGCAGGAGCAGTACGACCGCGACCAGCCCCGCGAGCAGCCAACCGAAGATCGGATCCGCCGTCGCCGCAGGACCGGGCTCGCCGCCACGCATGATCCGGGCGACGTCGAAGGCGGCCGAGACCAGCGGACCGTCCATCGCCAGGCTGTAGACGTTGGCCAGCACCACCACGGCCAGGTCCGATCCGGGTACCAGCAGCAGGTGGCCGAACGAGCTGGCCGTCGCCCCGGCGTGCCAGACGATCCGTTCGTCCGGGCCGTCGAGAGTGCTCTCCCGCCAGCCCAGCCCGTACCGGCTGTCGCCGCCGGCGGAGACCTGACCGGTGTGCAGTTCGGCGATGCCCTGCGGCGACAGGATCGTGCGGTCGGCGTACCGGCCGTCGGCGAGCTGCGCGACCGCGTAGTGGGTCAGGTCGGTCAGGCTCGCCGCGAGGAAGCCGTACGGCACCCCGGAACCGTCGAACGTCGGCGCGAACCGTTGCGGCCGGCCGAAGTAGTAGCGGTGACCGGGCGGTACCCCGACCGACTCCGCCTCCGGCCCGGTGGCGGCGGAGTCGACCATCCCGAGTGGATCGAGTACCTGCCGGCGCAGGTAGCCGCCGTAGCTCTCCCCGGTCACCTCCTCGACCAGTACGCCCGCGATCATGTAGTTGGCGCTGCTGTACTGGTACACCGTGCCCGGCTCGGCCGTCAGCCGGACCGCCGCCAGGTCCCGTACCGAGCGGGCCAGCGTGCCGGGACTGTTGTCGTACCGGTCGGTCAGCCCCATCGCCACCACCTGCGGCAGCCCGGTGGTGTGGATCAGCAACTGCCGTACGGTGATCCGGGCGGCGACCGACTCGTCGGCCAGCCGCAGCCACGGGACGTAGCGGCGGACCGGCGCGTCGAGCGCGACCCGACCGGCCTCGACGAGTTGCATCACCGCCAGCCCGGTGAACGACTTGCTGACCGAGCCGATGACGAACGGTGTGTGCGGGGTGATCGGCGCCCCGTCCCCGTCGACCCCCCAGGCGCCCTGCCCGACGACCTGGTCCCCGCGCACCACCGCGTACGCCAGTCCGGGTGTCCGGACCTCGGACATGTACCGCCGCAGGTAGCTCTCCACCCGGGCGACCTCGCCGTCCGGCGGCGCCACCCCGGCCGCCGGTACGCTCCCGGCGGCCATCGTCGCCGGCAGCGCCACCAGCGTCAGCACCGCCGCCAGGGCGACGCGTCGCAGTCTGTTGCCCATTTCTGTTCCTCCCCCGTGCGGATGTGACTGGTCGGCGGCTCAGCCGATCTGGCTCAGCAGCCGCTCCAACTCGGCCAGCCGCTGCTTGACCTCGGTCAGTTCGTCCCGGGTGCCGCGCAGTTCGGCACGCAGGCCGGTGAGTTCCTCGGCGGTCGCGGCGGTGGCCTCCGCCGTCCGGCCCTCCGCCTCCACCACCCGCTCCACCAGTACGCGGTACGCCGCCTCCCCGGCCGTGCTCCGCCGGGCGCGGTAGAAGCCCAGCCCGACGAAGCCGACGACGGCGGCCACCGCGACCCCCAGCGCGGCCGAGGCGATGGTGGCGGTCTGCGCGATGTCCAGCGCGGCCGAGGCAATGCCGGTGGTCCGCGCGATGTCCAGCTCGGCTGCCAACAGTGTGGTCACGTACTCGTGTCCTCTCCCGATCCGCCCGATGCCGGGCCGTTCCTCGTTCGCCCGGCCGCTCCCGGCTCCGCCACCTCCAGCGTCGGTACGGCCTCGGCGATCACCTGCGGGGTGAGTGCCAGCGCGAACGGCACCACCTCGAAGTACTTCACCGAGCTGCCGTCCCGGGCCGTCTCCAGTTCGCCGACGACCAGGCCGGCCGCCTCCAGCCGCTGGAGGTGCATGTAGAGCAGTGGCCGGTTCATCTCCAGCCGGCGGGCCAGTTGACTGACGTAGCTGCGGCCCTCGGCGAGCGCCGCGACGATCCGCAGCCGGTGCGGGCTGGCCAGCGCGGTGAGCATCCGCAGCAGGTGTTCGCCCGGCGGCGGGTCCTGGTCCATGCGTCCGGTTCCCTTCCGGGGTGTCAGCTTGAACTGACACCCCCCTGTCAGATGAGACTGACACCCCCGGCGCCAGCCGTCAAGCGGCAATTCCACAATCGACGCAACGGCCAACGCCACAGCCGACGCCCACAGCCAATGCACACACGGACATCCGCGCAGGCGGACAGGCGGGAAGGCAAGCGGACAGGCGGGAAGGCGGGAAGCCAGGCGGGAAGGCGGGAAGCCAGGCGGGAAGGCGGGAAGCCAGGCGGACACCCGCCCGGCCGACAGGCGGCCGTCGTCGGCGGGCGCGGCCACGGGGAGGACGCCGGTGACGGCGACGGGTCCGGGGCGGGTCAGTCCGTCGGGGCGGGCGGTGGGCTCCAGCGCCGGCCGGCGAGCAGGTTGCCGGCGCCGGTCCAGGCGAAGTCCATCATCCGGCCGGCCAGCACGTCCGGGTCGGCGTCGGGATGGTCCGCCAGCCAGTCGGCGACCGACTCCGACGCGCCGACCAGGGCGTACGCCATTATCTCCAGCTCGGCCGGGCGGACCTCGCGGCCGTCGGCGGCCAGGCCCCGGTCGAGCATCCCGGCGACCACCTCGATGATCCGGTGCCGCATCGCCGCCAACTCACCGGCGAACGGCCGCTCGCCGCGACCCTGCCGGTAGAGGACCGCCCAGCCGTCCCGGTGCGCCCCCACGAACCGGAAGAACGCCCGCAGGCCACGCCAGAGCCGCTCCTCGAACGGCAGGTCCGGTACGACCGCGCCGACGATCGCCTCCAGCAGCCGGGTGCCCTCCCGGTGCAGGCAGGCGGTGAACAACTCCTCCTTGGAGCCGAGGTAGGCGTAGACCATGGGTTTGGAGATGCCTGCCTCGTCGGCGATCTCGTCCATGCTCGCCGCGTGGAAGCCGCGCCGGGAGAAGACCCGGACCGCGGCGTCGAGCATCTGCCGCTCCCGTACGGCCCGGGGCAGCCGCCGGAAGGCGGGGGTGGTGGACACCCTTGCGAGCTTACCTACTCGTGCGTAAGGTTACGCATGAGTAACCAATAAAGTTGATCCCAACAGCGGTAACCATCAGCAGCCCGGAGGGCCTCCGCATGACCGACTTCGACCCGGCGAACTTCGCCTCGCTCGAGCCCAAGCAGTTCGCCCAGATCGTCAAGTCCACCCCGGACGACAAGCTGGCCGAGGTTATGGGCGGCGACAAGCGCGACAAGATCCTCGACGCCGTGTTCAGCCGGATGCCGTCGCTGTTCCGGGCCGACCGGGCCGGCAATACCAACACGGTCATCCACTGGACCATCACCGGCCGGCCCGACGGCGGCTCGGACACCTACGAGATCGTCATCGAGAACGGCACCTGCCAGGTCTCCGAGACCCCCGCCCGGGAGCCGAAGCTGACCCTCACGATGGGTCCGGTCGAGTTCCTGAAGATCGTTTCGGGTGGCGCGAACCCGGTGATGATGTTCATGACCGGCAAGCTGAAGGCAAAGGGTGACCTGGGCCTGGCGGCCAGCATCGCCAACCTGTTCGACATCCCGAAGGCATGACTCCCGACATCCCAAGATCGTCGGGATGACCCCGCAGGACGACGACGAAGTCCTGACCTTCGACATTCCGAAGGCATGACTCTCGACTCCTAGAAGGTCTGACCTTCGAGATGCCCATGGCCTGACCCCGGCGCCGGTCCGGGCGGCGAGCCCGCCCGGACCGCCCGACGACCTACCACGAGGGGGACGGCGTGACCGAGTTCTCGCTCGACCTGAACGAAGAGCAACGGGACCTGCGCGACTGGGTGCACGGCTTCGCCGCCGAGATCGTCCGCCCGGCCGCAGCCGAGTGGGACGCCCGCGAGGAGACTCCCTGGCCGGTGATCCAGGAGGCGGCGAAGGTCGGGCTCTACGGCTTCGAGTTCATCGCGAACTGCTGGGCCGACCCGACCGGGCTGTCCCTGCCCCTCGCCAACGAGGAACTCTTCTGGGGTGACGCCGGGATCGGCATGGCCCTCTTCGGCACCACCCTGGCGGTGGCCGCCATCTACGGCGCCGGCACGCCCGAGCAGTTGGTCGAATGGGTGCCGCAGTGCTACGGCGACACCGACCGGCCGGCGGTGGCGGCATTCTGCACCACCGAGCCGGAGGCCGGCTCCGACGTCGCCGCCATGCGTACCCGGGCGCGTTACGACGAGGCCGCCGACGAGTGGGTACTGACCGGGCAGAAGGCGTACGCCACCAACGGTGGGATCGCCGCCGTGCACGTGGTGACCGCCTCGGTCGAGCCCGAACTCGGCTCGCGGGGCCAGGCCGCGTTCGTGGTGCCGCCCGGCACCGAGGGGCTGACCGCGACGAAGAAGCTGAAGAAGCTGGGCCTGCGCGCCTCGCACACCGCCGACGTCTTCCTCGACGACGTACGGGTGCCCGGCCGCTGCCTGCTCGGCGGGCGGGACGCACTGCGCGAACGGCTCGACCGCGCCCGGTCCGGCCAGCGCGGCAACAGCCAGGCGGCGATGCGTACCTTCGAACTGTCCCGGCCCACCGTCGGGGCGCAGGCGATCGGGGTGGCCCGGGCGGCGTACGAGTACGCCCTGGCGTACGCCGGTGAGCGGGTCCAGTTCGGCCGACCGATCATCGAGAACCAGGCGATCGCGTTCCAGCTCGCGGACATGCGGATGGAGATCGACGCCGCCCGGCTGCTGGTCTGGCGGGCCGCCTGGATGGGCCGGAACAACCGTCCGTTCACCGCTGGCGAGGGCTCGATGTCGAAGCTCAAGGCCGGCGAGGTGGCGGTCTCGGTGACCGAGAGGGCGGTGCAGATCCTCGGCGGCGCCGGCTTCCTGCGCGAGCACCCGGTCGAGCGCTGGTACCGGGACGCGAAGATCTACACCATCTTCGAGGGCACCTCGGAGATCCAGCGACTGGTCATCTCCCGGGCCATCTCCGGCCGCCAGATCCGCTGACCCGTCCCACGGCTGACCCGTCCCGCCGCTGAGCCTACTGCCGCTGACTGCCGCTGACCGCCGCTGTCGGGCGCGATCCGACCGGCGAGCCTCGTACCCGAAAGCAGAACCGATCCCGCGGAGCCTCACCTTGCCTTCCGACCTCGCGTTCCTCGTCGCCACGCTGACCCGGCGCGGGTTGCTCAAACCCGGCTCGCCCCGGCGGATCGCGGCGCAGCTCGGCGCGCTGCGGAACTGGGGGTTCAGCCTGGCCGGCGAGCTGCGTCAGGCGGCGGCCCGGGATCCGGACCGGGTGGCGCTGGTCGACGAGGAACGTGGCGAGATCAGCTACCGGGAGCTGCTGGACCGGGCCGAGCGGCTGGCCCGGTCACTGCGCGGCCGGTACGGCGTCGGCGAGGGGGACCGGATCGGGGCGCTCTGCCGCAACCACTCCGGACTGGTCGAGACGGCCCTCGCCGGTGGGCTGCTCGGCGCCGACATCGTACTGGTGAACACCGGGCTCTCCGGGGCGCAGCTCGCAGTGGTGGCCGAGGAGCAGCGGCTCCGGCTGCTGGTGCACGACGCCGAGTTCGTCGACCGGGTGGTCGGGCTGCCGCCGGAGGTGCAGCGGATCGACGAGCGGGACTATCCGGAGCTGCTCGCCGGGGCGCCACTGGGCGAACTGCGCCCGCCGGCCCGGGACGGCCGGACCATCGTGCTCACCTCCGGCACCACCGGTACGCCGAAGGGCGCCCGCCGGCCCACCCCGAACGGCCTCGGCCCGCTCGTCGCGATCATCGACCGGATACCGCTGCACAGCGGCGCCCGGATGATGATCGCCGCCCCGCTCTTCCACACCTGGGGGTACGCCGCGCTCCAGATGGCCTTCGCGCTGCGCGGCACGGTCGTACTGCACCGCAGGTTCGAGCCGGTGGCGGCGCTGGAGGCGGTGCAACGGCACGCCTGCACGGCGCTGTTCGCCGTACCGGTGATGGTGCAGCGGCTGCTGGAGGTGCCGGCACCGGCGACCCGACCACCGCTGGAGATCGTCGCGGTGAGCGGCTCGGCCCTGCCCGGCGGGCTGGCCACCCGGTTCATGGACCGCTACGGCGACATCCTCTACAACCTGTACGGCTCCACCGAGGTCTCCTGGGCCGCCATCGCCACCCCGGCCGAGCTGCGCCGGGCCCCGGACACGGCCGGTCGGCCGCCGCACGGCACCCGGCTGGCGATCGTCGATCGGCAGGGCGGACCGACCCCGACCGGCCAGGTCGGCCGGATCCTGGTCGGCAACGAACTGCTCTTCGAGGGGTACACAGCCGGTGCACCGGAGCGGGCGGGCCGGGACGATCCGGCCGGCGGGCGACTGCTGGACACCGGCGACCTCGGCCACCTGGACGCCGACGGGCTGCTCTTCGTCGACGGGCGGGCGGACGACATGATCGTTTCCGGCGGTGAGAACGTCCACCCGTCCGAGGTGGAGAGCCTGCTCGCCGAGCTGCCCCAGGTACGCGAGGTGGCGGTGATCGGCGTACCGGACCGGACGTACGGGCAGCGGCTGGCGGCGTACCTGGTGCTGCACCCGGGCGAGACGCTCGACCCCGAGGCGGTACGCGAGTACGTCCGCCGCTACCGGGCCCGGTTCTCGGTGCCCCGGGACGTCCTCTTCGTACCGGCGCTGCCGCGCAACGCGACCGGCAAGGTGCTGACCCGGGAACTGCGCCGCTACCACCGGGCCTGAACCGCCGCCCGGCCCGGTGGTCGGTACGCCGGTTCAGACCTGGGGGATCTCGTGGACCAGGGCCGAGGCGCTCAGCGTCTTGGACCGCACCTCGCCGCCGCCGACGGTACGCAGCTCGTAGGTGTGCTTGACGTACGCGCCCGGCTGCCCGTCGCCGCACGGGAAGTTGATCGTCGCCGTGCCGACCGCCGGATAGGTGTCGTAGATCCCGGGTCCGTCGACGGAGATGGTCACCTTGTCGGCGCCGGTCACCTTCCACTCCAGCACCACCGGGAGCCCGGGTACCCGGTTGACGTTGGTGCCCTGGTCGCACTGCGGCTTCTGCTTGATCCGGTAGCTGACGATGGTCGGGCCGGCCGGCTTCTTGTCCTTCGTACCGCCGGTGTTGCCACCGCCGCTGCTGCCGCCGCCCGTGTTACCGCCACCGGTGTTGTCGCCGCCGCTGCCGGTCTGGCCGCCACCCGGTTGCCCGCCCTGGCCGGCGGGGCTGCCGGTCGCCTCCGGCTGGCCGCTCGCCCCGTCCGACGGCGCGCTGCCCAGGCCCGCGTCACCGGGGGCCGGCGCCGAGGTGGCCGGACGGTTGCCGCCGGTCCCGCTCGTGCCGCAGCCGGTCGAGCCGAGCACGACCGCTCCGCCGAGGGCGACCAGCGCCGCCCGAACCAGGTACCTGTGCATGGTCGCTCCTCTGCTCGGATTCCCCGGGACCGACGGCCGGGGTTGATCTCACGGTAGGAACCCGTCGCGATCGGCGAATCACGATTTCGTGCCAGCCGGAGCGGACCGCACCCGGGGCGGTGCCGGACGCCGGGTGGACGACGGCATCCGCGCGGGCCGCCCGGGACGACGGCGCCGCTCAGTCGGCCGGGACGACGGTGCGGCTCGGTCGGCCGGGAAGACGGTGCGGCTCACTCGGCCGGGACGCCGGTGCCGCTCAGTCGGCCGGCGGTGGAACGCGCTCGGGCGCGGCGAGCTTGCCGGCCGCGGCCAGCGCCGCGATGTCGGTCCGGTGGTGCGCGCCCGGCAGGTCGATTCCGGCGACCAGCTCGTAGGCGGCGGACCGGGCCGCGTCCAGGTCGGCGCCGAGGCCGGTACCCGAGAGGACCCGGCCCCCGGCGGAGACCAGCGCGCCGTCCGAGGCCCGGCGGGCGGTACCGGCGTGCACGATCCCGGCCCGCTCCGCGCCGGTGATCACGTCACCCGTGCGGGGCGTGCCCGGATAGCCGGCCGAGGCGAGCACCACGGTGACCGCCGCGCCGGAACGCCAGCGCAGTGGCGGATGCCCGGCCAGCGTGCCGGTCGCCGCCGCGTGCAGCAGGCCGGCGAGCGGCGTCTCCAGCAGTGCGAGTACGACCTGCGTCTCCGGATCGCCGAACCGCGCGTTGAACTCGATCACCCGTGGGCCGTGCGCGGTGATGGCGAGCCCGACGTAGAGCAGCCCGCCGAACGGGGTACCCCGGCGGCGCATCTCCGCCAGGGTGGGCTCGACCACCGTGGCCAGTACCTCGTCCACGGTGCCCGGCGGCAACCACGGCAGCGGCGCGTACGCCCCCATGCCGCCGGTGTTCGGGCCGGCGTCGCCGTCGCCGACCCGCTTGAAGTCCTGGGCCGGCAGCAGCGGCAGCGCGGTCTCGCCGTCGGTGACCACGAAGAGCGAGACCTCGGGTCCGGCCAGGTATTCCTCGACGACGACCCGGCCACACCCGGCGGCGTGGTCCAGTGCCGCCGACCGGTCCTCGGTGACCACCACGCCCTTGCCGGCGGCCAGCCCGTCGTCCTTGACCACGTACGGCGGGCCGAACTCGTCCAGCGCCTGGGCCACCAGCGCCGCCCCGACCCCGGTACCGGGGTTGTCGACCGCCCTGGCCTTGGCTGTCGGTACGCCGGCCGCCGTCATCACGTCCTTGGCGAACGCCTTGGACCCCTCGATCCGGGCCGCCGCACCGGACGGGCCGAAGCAGGCGATCCCCTTGGCCCGTACCGCGTCGGCCACCCCGGCGACCAGCGGCGCCTCCGGACCGACGACGACCAGGTCAGCCTGCACCTCGACGGCGAGCGCCGCGACCGACGCCGGATCGGTGGCCTGCACCGGGCGCAGTTCGGCGACCGCCGCGATGCCCGGGTTGCCCGGTGCGGCGATCAACTGGTCGACGGCCGGGTCGGCGGCCAGGCCGAGCGCGAGAGCATGCTCCCGCCCGCCGCCGCCGATAAGTAGTACGCGCACGACGACCGATCCTACGGCCCTGGCCCGACCTCGCCCCGGCCGCCTGCCGGCCGTCCTACCCGCCCGGCAGGACCCGCTAGCTCCTGGCCGGGATGAGTTCGTGCCGGACGATGTTCTCCTCCCGGCCGGGGCCGACGCCGACCACGCTGACCCGGGTCCGGCACAGCTCCTCGATCCGGGCCAGGTAGCGGCGGGCGTTCTCCGGCAGCTCCGCCTCGGAACGCGCCTTGGAGATGTCCTCCCACCAGCCGTCCAGCTCCTCGTAGATCGGCTTGGCGTGGTGGATGGCGGTTTGCGTCATCGGCATGTCGTCGTACCGCTCGCCGTCGATCTCGTAGCCGACGCAGATCGGCACCTTCTCCAGGCCGGAGAGGACGTCGAGCTTGGTGACGACCAGGTCGGTGATGCCGTTGAGCCGGACGGCGTACCGGGCGATGACGGCGTCGAACCAGCCGCACCGGCGCTCCCGGCCGGTGGTGGTGCCGTACTCGGCGCCGACCTTGCGCAGGTGCGCGCCGTTGTCGTCGAACAGCTCGGTCGGGAACGGCCCCGACCCGACCCGGGTGGTGTACGCCTTCGTCACCCCGATCACCTGGTTGATCGCGGTCGGCGGGATGCCGGACCCGACACACGCGCCGCCGACCGTCGGGTTGGACGAGGTGACGAACGGGTAGGTGCCGTGGTCCATGTCGAGCATGGTCGCCTGGGCGCCCTCCAGCAGCACCGTCTCGCCCCGGTCCAGGGCGTCCCAGAGGATCACCCGGGTCTCCGCGATGTACGGCCGCAGCCGCTCCGCGTAGCCGAGGTATTCCTCGGTCACCGCGTCGGTGTCCAGCGCCTTGCGGTTGTAGACCTTGAACAGCATCTGGTTCTTCTCGCGCAGCGCGAGTTCCAGCTTCTTGCGCAGGATGCCCGGGTCGAGCAGGTCCTGCACCCGGATGCCCATCCGGGCCACCTTGTCGCCGTACGCCGGGCCGATGCCCCGGCCGGTGGTGCCGATCCGGGCCGAGCCGAGGTATCGCTCGACCACCCGGTCCAGCGCCCGGTGGTGCGGCATGATCAGGTGCGCGTCACCGGAGATCCGCAGCCGGGAGACGTCCACGCCCCGCTCGGCCAACCCGTCGATCTCGGAGATCAGCACCTTCGGGTCGACGACCACCCCGTTGCCGATCACGATCACCGCGCTCGGCGAGAGCGCACCCGAGGGCATCAGGTGCAGTGCGTACTTCTGTCCGTCCGGGGTGACCACCGTGTGCCCGGCGTTGTTGCCACCCGAGTAACGGACGACGTAGTCGACCCGGTCACCCAGCAGGTCGGTAACCTTGCCTTTGCCCTCGTCGCCCCACTGCGCCCCGATGAGCACGATCGCCGGCATCTCTAAACCCGCCTCCAGGGGGCTCGGGTGCCAGGTGGCGACCGCGTGGCGAGCCCGAGGTGTCAGGCTAACAAAAAGTGACGACCCGGCTTACGGAGGCCGGGCTGGCGGCAGGAGGCGACTCCCGGTGTACGACGTGGTATTGCTCACCCTCGCCCCGGGTGAGGACGACCCGGCGGGCTGCGGCACGGGCGGCGACTGCTGCTCGTCCGGTACGGCACCCGAGCGGGGAAACTGCGCGGACACCCCACGGGTACCGGTCCTGGCCTGCGCGGACGCGCTGACCGCCCGGGGCGCCCGGGTGGAGTCGGTGACCGCCCGCTCGGATCGGGAGATCGATGCGGTGCTGGCCCGACTGGACGGTCCGCCCCGGCCGGACGGTCTCGACTGGCCCGATCCGGACGGCAAGACCCGACTCGTCGTCGCTACCGCGAGTGACGGACAGTTACGCGCCGTCATGCGCCGGCTGGTCCGCCGGTACGCCCCGCCGCCCAGCCGCCGCCCGGCCGACCTGGCCGACAACCGGACCGTGCCCGACCTGCCGCCGATCGGCGTACTGCCGTTGGACCCGAGCCGGTCGACGGCGGCCGGTACGCCTCGGGACCTGGCCGGGCAGCTCGGCCTGCCTCGTGAACCGGCGGCGGTCGCCGCGGCGGTACTCGACGGGCGGGTCCGTCGACTCGACCTGCTCCGCAACGACGGTGGCTCGGTCACCCTGGACGGCGCGCTGCTCGGTGCCGCCGACGACGCCGGTACCCCGCTGGCCTGGCGCGGCCGGGTCGAGGTGGACGACACGGTGCTCTCCGGCGGGGACGACCCGCTGCTCGCCGCCGCGATCGGCAACGCGGGCGGCTACGCCGAACTGGGCGACGTACGCCTACTGTCCACGGCGGACCCGGCCGACGGCACGGTCGAGGTCGCGGTCGCCGTACCGGTGGTCGTCCGGTCCCGTTGGGGACGCCGGACGGCCCGCATCGAGGTACGCCGGGCCCGTGGCCGTGCCGTCGCGGTCACGCCCCGGGACCCGGAGGTGCCGTTCCTGGACGACGGGGTGACCGGGACGCTGACCCGCAAGCGATCGTGGTGGATCGAGCCGGGGGCATGGGCAGTGTACGACCGCTGATCTCTTGTGGAAGGCTGTAGGTGGGGACCTCCGTGCCCGGCCGAGGCCGACCGACGGGCTTATCCTCGGGCAGTAGGAGGGAGGTAGGTAGGCCGTGGTGAACAGTCATGGAGACCGGGTGTACGTACCGCCGGGTCAGGTGCCGGCGGCGCCGCAGGAGGCGGAGCCGCTGTGGCCGCCGGACGAGATCGTCGCCGAGCCGCGTGACGAGTCCAATCCGATCAGTTGGGCACCGGCCCCGCCACCGCCGCCGGACGCGACCCCGCCCGGACCGATGGCCGGAGTGCCGCAGCCCGTCGCGCACCAGCCCTACCAGTCCACCCCGCCGTCTCCGGTCCCCGGACCACCTCCCGCGATCCCGGTTCCGCCGGTACCCCACTCGTTCGGCCCGCCGCCGGTCCCGCCCGCGCCACCCGGGCCGCCCGTTCCACAGCCGCCACCCGTTCCGCCGGTGGCCGCCGTACCGGTGCATCCGCCGACGCCGCCGGTGCCGCCACCGCCCGGACCCGCCCCGACCACCGGCACCTCGGCGTCGGTGCCGGCGAACCCGGTGAACGGACCGACCCGGGTCTGGCCGACGATCAGTCCGAGCAACCAGGGCCGGGCGACGGTGGGTACGGGTGAGATCCGCCGTCCCGACGGTGCCGGCCGACCGGAGAACACCGGCAGCCAGGACGTGGTCGGCCGGGCCCGGGCGGAATCGCCGGACCGGTCGACGACCGGCGAGGAGCCGCGTACCGGGAGCACCGGGACGATCGAGCCACGGGCGGCCGGCAAGGCGACCGTCAGCCCGACCGCGGGCAAGGCGACGGTCAGCCCGGTGAGCCCCTCCGCCGGCAAGGCAACCGTCGGGCCGGCCGCCACCGGCAAGGCCACGGTGGGCGCGGCCGCCGGCAAGGCGACTGTCGGCCCGGCGACCGGAGCGATCCCGGCCATCCCGACCAGCGACACGACCTCGACCGACGGACTGACCGCCACCGGTGGCACGGCGACGACGGGTGACGCCGGTACGACCAGCGGGCCGGTGCCGGTCAGCGGTGCGGCCGGCGGCGGTTCCGGGCCGACCGAGCAGCGGGCCGGCGCGACCGAGTCCAGGGTCGGCACGGAGTCCAGGGTCGGCGCGGAGTCCAAGGCTGGCGCCGAGTCCCGGGCCGGCGCGGCGGAGGACGGGTCGGTGTCGGCCGTCGGCGGTTCCGACGGGACGGCCGAGGCCGGTGCGGTGCCGCCGCAGGCCGGTCCGGCCGAGCAGCGGGAACCCGTTCGGGCCGCCGAACCGGCACGCGGCCGGGCGACACTGCCCGCCACCAGCCGACCCCAGCCGGACGGCGGCGGCGTGCCCCGGCCGGCCACCGAGTCACCGTGGGCGCAGCCGCCGCAGCGGCCGGTCGTCCCGCAGCAGGGCACCCCGGCGGTCGTACCCCCGCCGCCGGTCGCACCACCATCGGTCGCGCCGCAGCCGGTGCCACCGCAGCCGGTCACCGGTCCGGAGCCGACGACCGGCTCCGCACCCCCGGTCGGCCCGTATCCGCCCACGATGGGGCCCGGCCCGTACTCGGCGGCGGTGCGTCCGGTGTCGGCCTATCCACCCGGGCCGGGGCCGGCCCCCCAGCATCCGGGACCGCCACCGCCGCCGGTGCCACCGGTCGCGGCGCAGCCGTCGTACCCGCCGCCGACGCCGAACCAGCCCGGGCCGCCGGGTTACCCGAGCCAGCCCGGCTACCCGAGCTACCCGCCCCCGCCGCCGGTACCGGGCCCGCCGCAGTCCGGCTGGGCCCCGCCGCCGCCACCGGTACCGCCGCACCCCGGCGTCACCGACGTGCCGCAGCAGCCGTACGCCGAGTCGCCCGGGGTACAGCGGGTGCCGCCGCAGCAGCCGGTCAACGCCTATCCCGACCCGCTCTGGACGCCGGACTCCGGCACCCCCACGGCGGAGGACTTCGCCCGGCGCCGGGCGGTACGCCCCGCCGACCCGGTCGCGCAGACCGGGATCCGGGCTGCGGTGAACAAGACCACCCTGGGTCTGGTGAAGCTCGCTCCGGGACGGCACGAGCAGGAGATCAAGCAGGACATCGAGATGATCCGCCGGAACTTCGGCGGGCTCCGGCAGGTGACCGTCGTCAACCCCAAGGGCGGTGCCGGCAAGACGGTGGCGATCCTGCTGCTGGCGATGACCTTCGGGCAGAAGCGCGGCGGGTACGTGCTGGCCTGGGACAACAACGAGACGCAGGGCACCCTGGGCATGCGGGCCCAGCAGGACTTCCACTCCCGCACCGTCCGGGACATGCTGCGTGACCTCTACCAGTTCAAGGGCGCACACGGCCGGGTCGGCGACCTGTCGCAGTACGTACGCTCGCAGAGCGAGGGCATGTTCGACGTGCTCGCCTCGGACGAGTCGGCGACCGGTGGCGAGATGCTCACCGCCGCCGCCTTCGCCGAGATCCGCGAGGTGGTCAGCCGGTTCTACAAGTTGATCTTCGTGGACACCGGCAACAACGTCCGGGCCCAGAACTGGCAGGCGGCGATCGACGCCACCGACCAGCTCGTGGTGACCATGTCGGCCCGTAACGACTCCGCCGAGACGGCCGCCCGGATGCTGGACCACCTGGAGCAGAGCGGCCGGCAGCGGCTCGTCCGGCAGGCGGTGACGGTGGTCTCCATGCCGCCGTCCCGCAAGGAGATCGACCTGCCGGCGATCGAGCGGCACTTCGCCGCCCGCACCAGGGCGGTGCTGCTGGCGCCGTACGAGCGGTTGATCGACACCGGCGAGCCGATCCGGTACGCCCAGCTCTCCTCCGCGACCCGGGACGCCTGGCTCAAGATCGCCGCCGCCGTGGCCGAGGGGCTCTGACCTCCGGACACGGCGGCCCCTCGACCCGGCGGTACGCCCGCCCGGCTACGGCGGCTACGGCTCTCGCGCCAGAAAGCGCCCCGGCCGACAGGTCGAAGTCGCGGAGTCAGGCGCTGGAGAGTGCCCCAGGCCGACCGGTCGAAGTCGCGGGCTCGGACGCCGGACAGCGCCCCCGGCTAACAGCTCACAGTCGCGGGCTCAGGTGCCGGAGAGGGCGTCCCCGGCCGCCGGGTCGCAGTCGCGGAGGAACTGCGCGCAGCGGGCCGCCTCGTCGGACTCGCCGATCTCGCCGGCCGCCCGGGACAGCACGTGCAGGCAGCGCAGGAAACCCTGGTTCGGCCCGTGGTTCCACGGCACCGGACCGTGTCCCTTCCAGCCGTTGCGGCGGAGCTGGTCCAGCCCCCGGTGATAGCCGGTGCGGGCGTACGCGTAGGCGGCGACGACCTGGCCGGAGTCGAGCGCCCGCGCGCCCAGCGCCGCCCAGGCCGCACTGAACGTCGGGTGCTGTGCGGCGACCGAGGCGTACGCCTCGTCGGTGTCCGCCGACCGCGCGTCGGCGAGCGCCGCCTCGGCCCCGTCGTCTGCGGGCAGCAGGGTGGCCGGCGGTTCGGGCAAGAGGTTCTGCATCGGACCATTCAACCCGGCCGCCAGCAGCGATGGCGAGCGGGGTGTGTCACGTGGCATGGCTGAACGGCTGATGGATCCGTCACGCGTGCGGCCGGTGCGGTTCGGCCGGGACTGGACTACAAATGGAGGTCCGGAGCCTCCCCAGGACCCGGTAACAGAGAGCCCGGCGACCTGGTGTCGTCGGGCTCTCGCCGATTCCGCCCCATCTGTGGTCGACTTCCCGGTTCCGGGCCGGTTGCCTGGCGGGGGCAAGATGGCAGGGTGCCTACCCCACCGCCCGCAGACGTACTCGAACCGCACGACGACACCGTCGACGAGATCGAGTCCCGCGCGGAACTGGATCTCCACCTCCGGACCGGCAGCCTGGCCGGGCTGACCGTGCAGGGGCTTCGGCTGGATCTCGATCCGGTGCCGGACCTGACCACGGTCGACCTGACCGACACCCTGTTCGCCGGGTGCCGGTTCGTCTCCCGCGAGGTGGAGGCGGAGCTGGTCCGGCGCGGCGCGACCGTGGTGCCGGCGTTCGGGGAGCTGCCGTACCCGACGCACCCGTCCCGGCTCTATGCCGCCGACGAACTGGCCCACGGGTTCGAGACCGACGGCTTCGCCGGGATGTACGACACCGTGGTCTACGAGCACTTCCGGCGGCACGGTGGTGCGCTGCCGGAACTCCGGGAGGCGCTGGCCCAGCGGCTGCACGACCACGCCGTCGACAACGCGCTCGCCGACGCCACCCGGTCCTGGCTGACCCGGCACGGGCCGGCCTCGGTGGTCGGGGTGATGGGCGGGCACGCGGTACCGCGCGGCACTTCGGCGTACCGGTTGGCCGCGACGCTGGGCTGGGAACTGGCCCGGGCCGGTCGGCTGGTGGTGACCGGTGGCGGGCCGGGGGTGATGGAAGCGGCCAACCTGGGCGCCTACCTCGCCGAGCGGTCGGCGGACGAACTCACCTCCGCGATCGACCTGCTGGCCGCCGCGCCGGACTTCACCGACCACGATCCCTACACCGCAGCGGCGCTCCAGGTCCGGGCCCGGTTCGCACCGGCGGTACCGCAGCCCCGCACCGGGAACGGGAACGGGAACGGGCGCCGGGACGCCGACCCGGACCGGTGGGCCCGGCAGGGCGGGCTCGCCATCCCCACCTGGCTGTACGGGCACGAGCCGGCGAACCTCTTCGCCGGCCGGATCGCCAAGTATTTCTCCAACGCGATCCGCGAGGACACCATCCTCCGACTGGCCCGGGGCGGGATCGTCTTCGCCGCCGGCCGGGCCGGCACGGTGCAGGAGGTGTTCCAGGCGGCCACCAAGACGTTCTACGGCACCGACGGCGCCAGCGGTCCGTACGTCTTCCTGGACCGCGCCTTCTGGACCCAGACGCTGCCGATCGAGGCCCTGTTGCGCCCGCTGCTGGCTCTCGCTCCCGCCGGTGACCTGGCCCGTTCGGTGCACGTCACCGACGACGTGCACGAGGCCGTCCGGCTGCTCACCACCGCGCCGTAGCCAGCGGCGACCGCCCGGGACGGGTGGGCCGGCCGGTACCGGAAGTTCCGGCACCGGTCGCGCGGCCCACCCACCGCCGGGTGTTCGCCGGGGTACTACTTGGCCAGCGTCGTACCGGTCGAGCGCAGGTGCTCGCACGCCTCGGCGACCCGCTGCGCCATCCCCGCCTCGGCCGCCTTGCCCCAGACCCGAGGGTCGTACATCTTCTTGTTGCCGACCTCGCCGTCGACCTTCAGCACGCCGTCGTAGTTGCGGAACATGTGGTCCGCGACCGGCCGGGTGAAGGTGTACTGCGTGTCGGTGTCGATGTTCATCTTCACCACGCCGTAGTCGAGCGCCTCGCGGATCTCGGAGAGCAGCGAGCCGGAGCCGCCGTGGAACACCAGGCTGAGCGGCTTGTCGCCCTTGTTGTACTTGGCGCCGACCGCCTGCTGGATCTCGTTGAGGATCTCCGGGCGGAGCTTGACGTTGCCGGGCTTGTAGACGCCGTGCACGTTGCCGAAGGTCAGCGCCGCCATGTAGCGGCCCTTCTCGCCGAGGCCGAGCGCGTCGACCATGGCG
This sequence comes from Plantactinospora endophytica, assembly GCF_016862915.1. GTDB lineage: Bacteria > Actinomycetota > Actinomycetes > Mycobacteriales > Micromonosporaceae > Plantactinospora > Plantactinospora endophytica. The sequence goes on from NZ_BONW01000017.1 coordinate 127,231, forward strand.
ATGCCGTCCTCGACGGTGGTGTAGAGCTTCTCGTTGATCGCGTTCTCGACGCCGTCCTCCTCGCCGCCGACCACGCCGACCTCGATCTCCAGCACGATGTGCCCGGCCGCCGCCTCGTCGAGGAGCTGCGCGGCGATTTCGAGGTTCTCCCCGACCGGTACGGCGGAGCCGTCCCACATGTGCGACTGGAACAGCGGCTCCTCGCCGCGCGCCACCCGCTCCTTGGAGATCGCCATCAGCGGCCGGACGAACTTGTCGAGCTTGTCCTTCGGGCAGTGGTCGGTGTGCAGCGCGATGTTGACCGGGTAGTTCTTGGCCACCTCGCGGGCGTACGCGGCGAACGCCGCCGCGCCGGTCACCATGTCCTTGACGGTCGGGCCGGAGAGGTACTCGGCGCCACCGGTCGAGACCTGGACGATGCCGTCGCTCTCCGCGTCGGCGAAACCGCGCAGCGCCGCGTTCAGGGTCTGCGAGGACGTCACGTTGATCGCGGGGTACGCATACCGGCCCGCCTTGGCGCGGTCAAGCATCTCCGCGTAGACCTCGGGGGAAGCGATGGGCATGTGAAACGCTCCTTACTAACCGCTCTCGGCCTGCTCGGCCGCTGTCTGAATGAACCTTCTTCAACCCCCTGCCGGTCCGTCGTGGCCGCAGGTGATGTCGAGGCGCGGGTGCCGCGCGGTTCAGGTTGAAAAGGGTTCGGTGGGTACGCCCGGACCGCGCTGTCCTCCGCCCCGAAGTATCCCGCAGGCCGCTCGCACCACTTCACCCCACCCGGCCCCGGCTCAGCGTTCGGACCGGCCCGGCCAGACGACACCGATCAGCCAGCTCACCACCGCCATCACGATCGCACCGTAGAAGGCCGGCCAGAAGCCGTCGATCTGGAAGGGCAGGTCGAACACGTGCGCGATCCAGTCCGTGAGCAGGAACAGCAGCGCGTTCACGACCAGCGCGAACAGTCCCAGGGTCAGGACGTAGAAGACGCAGCCGACGACGCGGATGATCGGCTTGAGTACCGCGTTGACCACCCCGAAGATGAACGCGACCACGAGTACGGTCAGCGCGTCCTCGCCGGTGGTGCGGCCGGTCAGCTCGATGCCGGGCACCACCAGGCTGGTGACCCACAGCGCAAGTGCGCTGATCACCAGCCTGATCAGGAAGCCCACCGCCACATCGTGGCACGTGACCCGTTCCGGGACGGGCGGTTTAGCCCGGTCCGGGACCGGGCACCGTGCTCCGGGTACGGGCCGTCCGATCAGCCCGTACGGTGGAGAAAGACGCCGACCGGCAGGAGTGGGACATGGGCCAGCCCGACGAGGACTTCGCTCCCGGCGACCACCTCGCCCCGGACGAGCGCGATCCGGAGGCGCCGGCCGAGGACGCCGTGGAGCAGGCGACCGTCGCGGACCCGAACACCGAGGACCAGCCGGAGGTGCAGCGCGGGCTGGAAGTGGACGAGTGGGACGCCCTCGAACAGGCCCGGGTGGTCGGTCCGCAGGACGACGACTACCGCTGAGCCGACGGTCGCGTTACCGCCGAGCCCCCACGACGACTGCCGGCGAGTCGACGGTCGCGTTACCGCCGGGCCGCCGCCGGGAGCGGTAGCGCGTCCAGAGTGTCCGCGAGGGTCGGCGGCGGGCCGGTGATCTCCGCCGATTCGCCCGTTCCGGCGAGCAGCCGGCGGTAGACCCCGGTGAGGATCTCGGCCTGGGCCGTCCAGGTCCAACCGGTCAGCAGCCCCGGCCGGTCGTACGCGGCCCGGTAGCGTTCCCGGTCCGCGAGTACCGCCCGGACGGCGCGGGCGTAGTCGGCCACGTCGCGGGCCCGGAACACCTCGCCCTGCCCGGTCGACCGGACCGTACCGGCCATCGTCTTCACGTCGCTGACCACCAGCGGCAGCCGGGCGTGCGCGTACTCGAAGAACTTGGTGATCAGCGCGATCTCGTGGTTGGGCCAGTGGTGGATCGGAATCGCCCCGGCGTCGGCGCCGGCCAGGAACGGCACCACCTGCCAGTGCGAGACGTACGGCAGCACGTGCACCCGGTCGGCGACTCCGATCTTTCGCGCGTGCGCGACGAGCTTGCGCACGTACTGGAGGTCGGGGTTCACCACCAGCGCGGTGTGTACGCCGGGCAGCTCGGGCAACGCGTCGACCATGGTCCGCAGTCCCCGCTGCTCGGCGGCGCTGCCGCTGTAGACCACCAGCGGCACGTCGAGGCCGAGCCCGCAGCGCTGCCGCAGGTCGGGGACCGAGTCGTCCGACCCGTCCGGCGCGTGTTCGACGGCGGGCGCGTTCAGCACCACCGCCGGCTGTTCGGCGAGCCGGTGCTCGGCCCGGAGCAGGTCCGCCAGCGCGTCGGAGACGGTGACCACGGCGTCGGCGTACGGGGCGTACTCGCGCTCGTGCGCCCGCATGGCGGGCAGCCAGCGGATGTTCGGTTGCCACGGCCGGATGCCCGGCAGGAACTCGTGGGCGTCCCAGACCAGCTTGACCTGTCGACCGGCCGCCTGTGCCCTGATCTTGGCACGAGCGCCGACGCCCAACATCCGGAAGTCGTTGGCGTGGATCAGGTCCGGCGCCAGTTCGTCGACCACCGGCCCGTACGCCAGTTCGTAGTCCCACAGCCCCGGTTCGAGCCGGCGCCAGGCCCCGTCCCCGAGGACCTTCTGCCAGAAGAACGTGTACCCGCGATCCCACGGGTTGCGGTAGCGGCGGGCGTACATGCCCCGGTTGTGCATCTTCGTCCGGACCCAGACCCAACGCCCGGCCAGGTCGGCCACGCCCAGCCGGGCCCGGTGCCAGAGTTCCGCCGCCCGGTTCCGGCGGCCGGCCCGGGCGGCCAGTTCGAGCTGGGCGCCCCGGAACCGCAGGTCCGCCCGCCAGGCGGCGACCTGCTGGGCCCGGTATTCGGCGATCCCGTTCGGCGGGTAGCCGAGCGGCCAGCGCAGCCAGGCCCGCTTGTACTGGTGGCGCTTGCGGAACAGCGGCTCGGGCATCGGCAGCAACCGGACCTGCGCCCCGCCGAGCTGCCAGCTCTGCGCGACCCCGGTCGGCGACCGGCCGAGCAGGACGACCTCCCAGCCGGCGTCCGCCGCCGAGCGGGCCTGCTTCTGCACCCGGGAGTCCCCGTTGACGCCGTTGTCGACAAGCATGACGATCCGGCCCGGCACGCGGCGGCCCGCCGCTCCGGCATCGTCAGGCGTCATCTCGTCTCCGTCCCCGATCCCGGCGGCGCCGGTGCACGCCGCCGGAGCCCCGCGCACCGTCCCACGAACCCGGCGAGTGTACGGGCCGACGCCTGCGACCAGGGCGGGAACCGGGTGACGCGAAGGTGAACAACACGCGTCGGAACCCCGCCCACCGACCGACCCCGTAGCCGCACGGCGGCCGGCCGGGTCGCGGTCGAGACGCCGCAGCCCACCCGCAGGTCGAGCGTGGCGGGCCCGGCGACGAGCCCGGTCAGCGGGTGACGCGGTCGGGATGCCGGACGACCCAGTCGGCCAGGGCGTCCCGCCGGAACGCGTCGAACAGGCTCCGGCTGAGCATCGGGTCCAGGCTCTCCATGCCGCTCCGCCGCCCGGAGTCGGGGTGCAGCGTCCAGCCGATCCCCACCGCGTCGGCGGCGGCGACCGCCCGCAGGGTGGTGAACAGCTCTGCCGGGGTCATCCCGTCGAGGTCGAGGACCAGGTTCCGGCCGAGCGCCCGGACGATCTCCGCGACCCGGACCGGGTTGACGGCGCTGGCCGGGTCGGTGATCTCGTGCAGCAGCGCCTCGGCGAACCGCTGCCCGTTGCGGTCCCGCTCGTGCGCCCCCTGGGCGAGGGCGTACCGCTGGCGCAGCAGGTCCTGCGCGCCGGCACCGTCCAGCTTCTGGCAGCCGGCCGGGAAGACACGCGTGGTGTGGTACGACCGCACCTGCTGGGGCAGGCACACCTTGACCCCGCCGACGGCGTCGGTCACCTCGCGCAGCCCGGTGTAGGTCAGCGTCGCGGTCGCGTCGAAGCGTACGCCGGTCAGCGCGGTGACGGTCCGCTCGGTCAGCGCGGCGCCCGCCGCCAGGTCGGGCCGGTGACCGGGCCGGTGACTGCCGAGGTAGAACGCGGCGCTCAGCTTGCCGAAGCCGTGCCCGGGCACCTCGACGCCGAGATCCCGGGGAAGCGAGACGAGGTAGAGCCGGCTCCGGTCCGCCGGCACGTGCACCACGAGTACGGTGTCCGCGCGGTGGCCGTTGCTCTGCCCGCCTCCGCCGTCGACGCCGAGGACGAGGAAGTTCAGCGGCTCGGCCGGGCCGGTCTGGTCCAGCGCGGGCGGCGGTGCGGCGACCTCCGGCACCGAAGGCGGCGGCCCCACGGTACGGCCGAGCATCGGCAGCGCGAGTACGCCGGTCAGGGCGAGGGCGGCACCGGCGACGGTGGCCGTCCGGCGTAGCCGCCGTCGGCGTACCGCCCGTCGGTCGATCGCGGCGCGCAGCGGCACCGGGTCCGGGGTCAGCGACTCGTGTCGGACGAACGCCGCCCGCAACTCGTCCTCGATCAGGGCCGGGTCCGGACCACCCGGGCCGGTGGCCCCGCGCTGGTCGCCGGACACCTTGATGTCGTCGTCGCTCATGCTCAGGCCTCCACGAATTCGGCACGAAGGGTGGCGAGGGCGCGGGAGATGGCAGACCGGACGGTGCCGACCGCACAGCCGAGCACCTCGGCGATCTCGGCGTCCGGCAGGTCCTCGTAGTAACGGAGTACCAGCGCCGCCCGCTGTCGGCGCGGCAGCCGGGCCAGCCAGGTCCACACCTGGTCCCGCTCCACGGTGGTCTCGGCGTGGTCGACGCGTACGACCACCGCCTCGTCGGGCTCCGCGCGCAGCAGCACCCGCCGCACCCAGGAACCGCGCTGCCAGTCGAGGTACTGGTTGGTCAGCATCCGGCGTACGTACCGTTCCGGAGCGTCGGCACGGGTCACCCGCCGCCAGTTGAGCTGGACCCGCACCATCGTCTCCTGTACGAGATCCTGGGCGAGATGGGGGTCGCCGGTCAGCATCACCGCATAGCGCAGCAGCGCGGTGAGTCTGGAGTCGGCGAACTCCTCGTACGTCACGGACACCTCCGGCCTCTTCCCTAAAGGGACGGTTCGACGGAGTCGAAAGATTGCCGGAGTCACCGAACCAGACGTCCGGTCGGCTCCGGTCGGCCGGTCCCTGCGACGGTAACCGGCCGGTCCGGGCGGGGTAACCGGCTGGTCCCGGCGGCGGTAAATCGACGCGACGGGATGGGTGGTCGACTGTCAGCATGGTGCACGTGTTGATCACCGTGACCACCACCTACCAGCCGGCCACCGACCTGGGCTACCTGCTCGTCAAGCACCCCGACCGGGTGCACACCTTCGAGGTGCCCACCGGTACGGCGTACGTGATGTATCCGGAGGCCGGCACCGAACGCTGCACCGCGGCCCTGCTCCTCGACATCGACCCACTGGCCCTGGCCGGCGGCCGGTCCCGGCGGGGGAAGTCCGGCCGGGGTACCAGCCCGACGCCGGACGGCTTCACCCTCGGCCAGTACGTCAACGACCGGGCGTACGCCGCCTCCAGCCTGCTCTCCTCGGCACTGTCCACCGTGTTCCGGTCGGCGCTGCGCGGCGCCTCGAAGGACCGGCCCGAGTTGGCGGCCACGGCGATCCCGCTGGAGTTGCGGGTGCCGGCGCTGCGCTGCCGGGGCGGTGCCGACCTGGCCGGCAAGCTGTTCGCCCCGCTGGGCTGGACGGTCACCGCCACCCCGATCCCGCTCGACCCGACCCGGCCCGACTGGGGCGACAGCCGGTACGTCGACCTCGTCCTGACCGGTACGCTCCGGCTCGCCGACGCGCTCAACCACCTCTACGTGCTGCTGCCGGTGCTGGACGACGCCAAGCACTACTGGGTCGCGCCGGACGAGATCGAGAAGCTGCTCCGGGCCGGTGCCGGCTGGCTGGCCGAACATCCGGAACGGGGTCTGATCACCCGCCGCTACCTGGCGCACCGCCGGGCGCTGGCCGGTGCCGCGCTGGCCCGGCTGGCCGAGCAGCGGCTCGCGGACGAGCCGGGTGACCCGGACACCGTCGTCGAGACCACCGACGGCGGGGCGGACGAGGAGGCGAACCTGCCGGCGACGGTCGACCGGCAGCCGCTCGCGGCGCTGCGCCGGGCGGCCGTACTCGACGCACTGGACTCCTCTGGTGCCGCCCGGGTCCTCGACCTCGGCTGCGGCGCGGGCGCGCTCCTCACCGACCTGGTCCGGAACCGCCGCTACACCGAGATCGTCGGCACCGACGTGTCGTCCCGGACGCTGGCGGTCGCCGAGCGGCGGCTGCGGCTGGACCGGCTGCCGCCCCGGCAGCGCGACCGGATCAAGCTGTGGCAGTCCGCGCTGACCTACCGGGACGACCGGCTGCGCGGCTTCGACGCCGCCGTACTGATGGAGGTGGTCGAGCACCTCGATCCGCCGCGCCTGCCGGCCCTGGAGGCGGCCGTCTTCGGGCACGCCCGGCCCGGGACGGTGGTCGTGACGACGCCGAACGTCGAGTACAACGTGCGGTACCCCGGACTCACGGCCGGCGGTTTCCGGCACACCGACCACCGGTTCGAGTGGACCCGGGCCGAGTTCGCGGCCTGGGCCGAGGCGGTCGGCGCGCAGCACGGCTACACGGTCACGATCAGCGGCGTCGGCGCGCACGACCCCGAGGTCGGCAGCCCCACCCAACTCGCGCTCTTCACCCTGGCCGCGCCGCCCCCGGCAACCGTCCCGGCGGACACCGGCCGCGCCACCCGCACGACCGGCAACGCGAACGACGACAGCACGACCGGAGACGCGAGAGCCGACAGCACGACCAGTAAGGCGGAAGCCGGGAGCGCGACCGATGGCGCCGACGACAGCACGGTCGGACACGCGATCGGCAGCGCGACCAGCAGCGCGAACGGCGACAGCACGAGCGGTGACGGAGGAGGTTCCCGATGAGCACGCTGGACATTCCCGAGCTGGCCCTGGTGGCCCTGGTCGGCGTCTCGGGCTCGGGCAAGTCGACCTTCGCCCGCCGACACTTCGCGCCGACCCAGGTGCTCTCCTCGGACACCTTCCGGGCGATGGTCGCCGACGACGAGAACGACCAGTCCGCCTCGGGCGACGCCTTCGAGGTCCTGCACCACGTCGCCGGGAAGCGGCTGCGCGCCGGCCGGCTGACCGTGGTGGACGCCACCAACCTCCAGCAGCACGCCCGGGCCGGGCTGGTCACCGTCGCCCGGGAGCACGACGTACTGCCGGTGGCGATCGTGCTGGACGTGCCCGAACCGCTCTGCTGGGAACGTACCCAGGCCCGCCCGGACCGGACGTTCGGCCGGCCCGTACTCGGCCGGATGCAGCGGGACCTGCGGCGCAGCCTCGGACGGCTGGAGCGGGAGGGCTTCCGCAAGGTGCACGTGCTGCGCGGGATCGAGGAGATCGAGTCCGCCGAGATCCGCTACGAGAAGCTGTTCAACGACCGGAAGGAGCTGACCGGGCCGTTCGACATCGTCGGTGACGTGCACGGCTGCCGGGTCGAGCTGGAGGCGCTGCTGGTCCGGCTCGGCTGGACGCTGCACCGGGACGAGGCGGGACGGCCGGTGAACGCGACGCATCCGGAGGGACGTACCGCGATCTTCGTGGGCGACCTGGTCGACCGGGGGCCGGACTCGCCCGGCGTACTCCGGCTGGTGATGGGGATGGTCGGCGCCGGCACCGCACTCTGCGTGCCCGGCAACCACGAGCAGAAGCTGCTGCGCAAGCTGCGCGGCCGCAACGTCACGGTGTCGCACGGCCTGGCCGAGACGCTGGCCCAGCTCGACGCCGAGGAACCCGGCTTCGTCGCCGAGATCTCCGCGTTCGTCGACGGCCTGGTCAGCCACTACGTGCTGGACGGCGGCCGGCTGGTGGTCGCGCACGCCGGGCTCAAGGCCGAATACCAGGGTCGGGCGTCCGGCCGGGTCCGGGCGTTCGCGCTGTTCGGCGAGACGACCGGCGAAACCGACGAGTACGGCCTGCCGGTGCGCTACCCGTGGGCCCGGGACTACCGGGGCTCGGCCACGGTCGTCTACGGCCACACCCCGACCCCGACGCCGGAGTGGGTCAACAACACCATCTGCATCGACACCGGCTGTGTCTTCGGCGGCACGTTGACGGCGCTGCGCTACCCGAGCCGGGAACTCGTCTCGGTGCCGGCGGCGAAGGAGTACTACCCGCCGGCCCGACCGCTGACCGCGACGCCGGCCGGTACGCCAGCGACGCCGGGCGGAGGCCGGTCCGGCGCCGTCGAGCGGGACGACCTCGGGCTGGACCTGCGGGACGTCACCGGGCGACGGCACGTCGACTACGGCTACGGCGCGGTGACCGTACCGGCCGAGAACGCCGCCGCCGCGCTGGAGGTGATGAGCCGGTTCGCCGTCGACCCGCGCTGGCTGCCCTGGCTGCCGCCGACCATGGCGCCCTGCTCCACCTCGACGCTGGAGGGCTTCCTGGAGCATCCGGCGCAGGCGTTCGAGGACTACCGCAAGGCCGGGGTCGACCGGGTGGTGTGCGAGGAGAAGCACATGGGCTCGCGGGCGGTGGTGCTGGTCTGCCGGGACGAGGTCGACCCGTCGGCACCGGCGACCGCCGGCCGGTTCGGGCCGGGCGACGGGGTGGTCTACACCCGGACCGGCCGGCCGTTCTTCGGCGGCGACCGGGACCGGGAACTGCTGTCCCGGGTACGCGCCGCCGTCGGCAGTGCGGGGCTGTGGGCCGAACTCGACACCGACTGGCTGCTGCTGGACTGCGAACTGCTGCCCTGGTCGGCCAAGGCCGGCAACCTGATCCGGGAGCAGTACGCGGGCGTCGGCGCGGCGGGACGGGCCGCGCTGCCGGCCGTACTCGCGGCGCTGGACCAGGCGGCCGGGCGGGACCTGCCGGTTGCCGAGTTGCGGGCCCGGATGGCTCGCCGGGCGACCGACCTGAGCCGGTACACCGAGGCGTACCAGAGCTACGTGCGGCCGACCGACGGCCTCGCCGGGGTGACCCTGGCGCCGTTCGCCGTGCTCGCCGGCGAGGGCGCCTCGTACGCCGACCGGGACCACGGCTGGCACCTGGCGCTGGCCGACCGGCTGCACGCGGCCGATCCGGAGCTGTTCACTCCGACCCGGCGCCGGGTGGTGGAGTTGGGGGACCCGGCGGCGGAGGCGGCGGCCACCGACTGGTGGTTGGAGCTGACCGCAGCCGGCGGCGAGGGGATGGTGGTGAAGCCGTACGCCGGGCTCGGCGCCCGGGACGCCGACGGTCGGCTGCTCCAGCCCGGTGTGAAGTGTCGTGGCCGGAACTACCTGCGGATCATCTACGGCCCGGAGTACGCCGAACCGGACCAGTTGGCCGTTCTGCGGCACCGGTCGCTGGGGCGTAAGCGGGGGCTGGCCCTGCGCGAGCACGGGCTCGGCCTGGCCGCGCTGGACCGGCTGGCCGAGGGCGCCCCGCTGTGGCGACGGCACGAGCTGGTCTTCGCGATCCTCGCCTGCGAGTCGGAACCGGTCGATCCCCGACTCTAGGTCCGGACGCATCGCAGGTTCCAGACGCTTCGCGTAAGCGGGAGATTGAACGTGACGCGCGCCGGCCGGTCGGCGGTTCGGGAGATGTTCTGCCCGATTCCGTCCTGATCCGGCCGGCGCCGGCATCACTCGCCGGCTGCCGGGAAGGTCCGCCTAGACTGCTGTGGTACCCGCCACCATGCTGGCGGCCCTTCACCGCGCCATGCCGAGAGTTCCGGAGGTCTCCTCGTGCCGACGCCCACCACCACGCTGGCTCTGGGTCCGGATTGGCTGGATCCGGAGTGGTTGATCTCGACCTTCGGGCTGCTCGGCATCCTGGCCATCGTCTTCGCCGAGTCCGGGCTGCTGATCGGCTTCTTCCTGCCCGGCGACTCGCTGCTGTTCACGGCCGGGCTGCTGACCGCCGACGGCGAGTACATCACCTACCCGCTGTGGCTGGTCTGCCTGCTGATCACCATCGCGGCGATCGCCGGTGACCAGGTCGGGTACGCGTTCGGCAAGAAGGTCGGGCCCGCGCTGTTCCGCCGGCCCAACTCCAAGCTGTTCAAGCAGGAGAACCTGATCAAGGCGCACGAGTTCTTCGAGAAGTACGGCGCCCGTTCGGTGGTACTGGCCCGGTTCGTGCCGATCGTCCGTACCTTCACCCCGATCGTCGCCGGGGTCAGCGGGATGCGCTACCGCACGTTCGTGATCTACAACGTGATCGGCGGCATCCTCTGGGGTACCGGCGTCACGGTGCTCGGCTTCTTCCTCGGCCAGATCCCGTTCGTCAAGGCGAACATCGAGCTGATCCTGATCGCCATCGTCTTCGTCTCGGTGGTCCCGATCATCATCGAGCTGCTCCGGGCCCGGCTGGCCGCCAAGCGCGGCACCACCTCGGCCGAGCGGGCCGAACTGGAGCACGCCGCCCAGGAGGCCCAGCGCCACCGCCAGGGCTACTAGGACTGTTCCGGGTCGGCGCGCCGCCAGAACTGTGTCGGCGACCCGGCGGCCCGGGAGGGGCGACCGACGAGATGCCGGCGAGGGTCGGCAGAACGGCGCGACCGGCTCACACGCTGGTCGCGCCGTCGGCTATCCGGGCGAGGAACTCGGCGGGCAGCTCCGGCAGGTCGGCCAGGCGCCCGGCGGCCAGCGCCCGGTACGTCAGCCGGGCCGCCTCCTCCAGGTTGGCGGCCCGCTTGTGCGCCAGCTCGACGCTGTCAGCCAGCACGGAGCAGCCGTGCCGGCTCAGGACCAGGCAGTTGGTGCCGTCCCGGGACGCGTCGGCGGCCAGTTCGGCAAGCTCGGTGGTGCCCGGCGACCGGAACGGCACCCGGGCCACCCGGCGCAGGTAGAAGCCGTGGTCGGTGGTGACCAGCCGGACCTGTTCGTCAAGCGCGTCGAGCAGCAGCACGGTCTGCGGGTGCAGGTGCACGATCGCGTTCACGTCCGGCCGGGCCCGGTAGGTGGCGAGGTGCAACTCGACCTCGCTGGTCGGCAGGATCGCCGGCCTCGACCGCCCGCCCGGCGGCATCGCGTCGGCGGAGTCGGAGTCGGCGGCAGCGGCAGCGGCAGCGGGCATGGTGACGGAACCCGTCCTGCCACCGGCGCCCGGACCCCGTGGCGCGGGCAGCGCCGTACCAGCCGGGAGGGTGGTGCCGTCCTGGCGAGTGGACCCGTCCGGGTACGGCGAATCGTCCGAGTGGAACGGATCGTCCGTGAGGACGGAACCATCCGATATGCACACCCGGACGAAGGAGGAGCGGTCAAGCCGATCCAGCCAGGTGCCGCCAGCGGTCACCCAGCACGAGTCGCCGTCGGGCAGCCGGGCGGACAGGTTGCCGCCGGAACCGACCACAAGACCGGTCCGGACGACGTCCTGTCCGACGTACGTGAGCTGATCCCGAAGGTCACCCCGCAGATAGTTCACGCCGGAAGCCCGCCCCGCCCCACCGCGTCATCAGCGGCTGGACCGTCTGGCGCCGTCCTGCACAGGGCGGACACCAGACGGGCCGGACCCTGATTCAGCGGGCCTTCTTCGTGGCCCGCTTACGCGGCGGGGTCAGCAGATCGGCGATCGTCGCGATCGCCGTCGGCACCAGTCGGTAGTACGCCCACACGCCCCGCTTCTCCCGCTCCAGCAAGCCGGCTTCGGTGAGGATACGGAGGTGGTGGCTGACCGTCGGCTGGGAGAGGCCAAGCGGCGCGGTGAGGTCACACACGCACGCTTCGCCCTCCGGTGCCGACTGGATCAGGCTGAGCAGTCGAAGCCGAGCGGGGTCGGCAAGGGCCTTGAGGACCCCCGCCAGCCGCTCAGCGTCGGCGCGCTCGATCGGCTCGCCGGCAAGCGGCGAGATCTGAGGCATAGTCATTTCGGCCAACGCAGTTCCCACGTATTCCATCCTTCCACCAGCAGCATCGACCCGCCTGCATATCAGCAGATCCGAATCGGCAAACTTTTAGGCCACTAGGCCGAGGTCAGCCAACGTATAGGCTGCCCGGTATGGCAATCCGGCGGCTCGTACGGCGTCGCCCGCACCACGATCAACAATAACCGCCACACCCACCACCTCGGCTCCGGCCTCCCGTAACGCCTCCACTGCGGTCAGCACACTGCCTCCCGTCGTCGAGGTGTCCTCCACCGCCAACACCCGCCGACCACTAACCTCCGGACCTTCGATCCGGCGCTGTAGACCATGCGCCTTGCCGGCCTTGCGCACCACGAAGGCATCGAGTCGACGCTCCGCCGCCGAAGCGGCGTGCAGCATCGACACGGCGATCGGGTCCGCACCCAACGTCAGGCCGCCAACGGCGTCGTAGTTCCAGTCCGCCGTGAGGTCGAGCATGGTCCGGCCGACCAACGGTGCCGCCGCGTGATGCAGCGTCACGCGGCGCAAGTCGACGTACCAGTCCGCCTCACGACCCGAGGACAGCACCACCCGCCCGTGCACGACGGCGAGGTCAGTGATGAATTTACGCAGGTCGTCGTGGTCCCCCATGGCCGGTAAGGGTACTGCGCCAAGGTGAGAGCCGAATGGCCGACCCGGGAACGGGGCCGTTCGCGTCGGTCTGACGGTGGCCGATGGGACGAAAAATCGGCTACTCTCCGCACTGAATCTTGCCCGGGCTCGGGCGTCTCACACCCGCCGTCGAAGCGCCGGATCGCCGCCCCGGAGCCGGATCACAACTCTCCGCGACCGGTCCGACCCCGGGCGTCCTTGGCCACCGCCCGCCAGACCCGGCCCGGTGCGTGCCGCAGACCGAAGACCGCCACCTTGTACTTCCAGTCCGGCACGCTGACCATCCGGTCCCGATCCAGGTCACGAAGGGCGTCCCGCACCACGTCGTCGGCGCGCAGCCAGAGCCACTCGGGCGTCTTCGTCATGTTGATGCCGGCCCGGTCGTGGAACTCGGTACGCGTGTAGCCCGGGCAGAGTGCCAGCACCCGTACGCCCATCGGCCGGACCGACTGGGCGACCGATTCGCTGAAGTTGGTCACCCACGCCTTGCTGGCCGGGTACGTCGATCCGGGCATGACCGGCCCGAAGCCGGCGACGGAAGAGACATTTATCACTGCCCCGTGCCGCCGCTCGGTCATCCCGGGCAGGGCGGCGAGGGTCAGCCGCAGTACGGCGTGCACGTTCAGCCGGAGCAGCCGGGACTCGTCGGCGACCGTCGACCGCACGAACGAGCGGTTGAGGCTGATCCCGGCGCTGTTCACCAGCATGTCGACCGGGGCCGACGCGTCGGCGAGCCGGGCCTCGACCAGGCCGCAACCCTCGTCGGTGGCGAGGTCGGCCGGCAGCACGTCGACCCGGTTGCCGTGTCGGGCAATCAGCTCGGCGGCGGCTTCCGCGAGCCGCTCACCGTCCCGGGCCACCAGCAGCAGGTCGTACCCGTCGGCGGCGAGTCGTCGCGCGAACGCGGCGCCGATGCCGGCGGTGGCCCCGGTGACCAGTGCCCGGCGCGCTCCGTCCCGTCCCGCTCCGGACGGCCGACCGGCGTCGGATCCGCTGCCCTGCGGGGGAACGTCTGCTGCCACGGACTTCCTCACCTCGACGACGTCACTGGCGTACGGCGGGACACGGCACGGGTCGGGGCGGGGCCGCGACGCGGCTTCGACCGTGCGGTGGCACCAGCGGTACCGCCGGACCAGCCGCACCGCTCCCACAACGTAGCCGAGTGTCCGGGACCGGAAAAGCCCGCCGCCGCGTGGCGTACGGGCTTCGCTCGCCTGGCCGGCGCGGTCGACGACCGGCGGCCGGACGCACCGGATCCCCCGGCGGCCGGTGCCGACCGGGGGATCCGGGCCGTCGGGATCAGCTCCCCGGCGGGTTGGTCGGCGGGTTCGTGGGCGGGTTGGTCGGCGGGTACTGCGGGTACCCCGGGTCGGTGCCGTAGGTCGGCGACTGGCCCGGATAGGGCGGCTGGCCCGGGTACGCCGTACCCGGTACCGGCGGCTCCCAGCCGACCGGCTGCTTGCGGAAGAACTCGTTCGACGCCGGCAACGCGAGCAGGATGATCGCGGCGATCAGCGCCAACAGGGCGATGATCGAGAAGGTCAGCGAGAGCGGCCCGCTCCAGGACGGCAGCTCCGCCTCGAGCCGGCGCTGGACCTCGGCCGGGTCCGGGGAGTCCCCTGTGGAACCGCTGCCGACGCCCAACCCGGAGAGCGCCGAGCCGACGACGTTGCCCCCGGCGCAACAGACGCCCAGCCCGGCCACCACCCAGGTGGCGATCCGGGCGCCGTTGCGCCCCTGCGCGGTCAGCAGGCCGAGCACCACCAGGCCGAGGCCGACCAGCAGTTGCACGCCCGCGCCGAACGCGCTGGCGCCGACGACGATGCCCTCGGACCCCTCGGCGGGCGTGCCGGCGTACGCCTCCCGGTAGACCGTGGAGACGGTGCCGAGGACGGCGAAGCCGATCGCCGCGACCACGGCGAACAGGGCGCCCGTCAGATAGAGCAGGTAGGTGGCGATGGTGACTGTGCCTGGGCGCGGCCTCACGGTCGGCGCAGGTTGTGCGGGTACCGACACGGCTCTCCTTTCCTGGCTCGGGTTCCCGGCGCGGGTTCCCGGGATCGGTCTGTGCGGGATCGGGTGTTCCCGGATTCAACTTCCCAGATTCCGGACCACCGTATCGGTACGGGTCTCGCCGAGCCGGGCCGAACCGCCGCCGGCAGCCCGGCCCGGCCCCGGATCCGTTCCCGCCGCCCCGGCCGACCCTCCTGCTGCCCCGTACCCGTCAGTCCTGGTCGAGGCGGGCGGCGGCGTACTCGCCCAGGGTGGTCTGGTCCATCAGGCAGCCGCTGAAGGTGGTCAGCTCGGCCGGATCGTCGAGCAGTCCCCGCCAGGCTGTCCGGGCCGCCGCCGGGTCCAGCCGGTCGAGGAGCGTGACCGCGTACGCCCTGCCGGCGGCCGAGCCGTTGGCCAGCAGCCAGCCCAGCCGGCCACGGATCTCGTCGGCCCGTTCCGGCGGTTGCGCCGCCACCGTCCGGTACGCCTCGGTCGGTGGCAGCACCTGTCCCGCCAGGCCCACTCCGCCGAACGCGACGACGTCGGCGCCGGCCAACTCGCGCAGCGCCGCCGCCAACTCGTCGACGCGTTCCGGCTGTTCCCGCTGTACCGGCCGCTCCGGCCGTTCCGGCAACTCGGTCATCACCCAATGGTCACCCGGACCGGCCGGAAGCGCCCGCCGGCAGTCCGGTGGGCGGGCTGCCGGCCGGTCAGGCCCGGACGACGGTCAGCGACTCCTTGCTGTCCGCCAGGTCGACCCGGACGGTGTCGCCGTCGCGTACCTCGCCGGCCAGCAGCGCCTTCGCCAGCCGGTCGCCGATCGCCGACTGCACCAACCGGCGCAGCGGCCGGGCACCGTAGATCGGGTCGTACCCGTGCTCGGCCAGCCAACTCCGGGCCTCGTCGGTGACGTCCAGGCCGAGCCGCCGGTCGGCGAGCCGCCGGCGCAGCCGGTCGAGCTGGATGTCCACGATGCCGCGCAGTTCCTGACCGGTGAGCGAGGCGAAGACCACGATGTCGTCGAGCCGGTTCAGGAACTCCGGCTTGAAGTGCGACCGGACCACCGCCAGCACCGCCTCCCGGCGCTCCTCCTCGCCGAGCGTCAGGTCGGAGACGACCGCCGAGCCGAGGTTGGAGGTGAGGATCAGGATGGCGTTGCGGAAGTCGACGGTACGCCCCTGGCCGTCGGTGAGCCGGCCGTCGTCGAGCACCTGGAGCAGTACGTCGAAGACGTCCGGATGGGCCTTCTCCACCTCGTCCAGCAGGATCACCGAGTACGGCCGGCGGCGCACCGCCTCGGTGAGCTGGCCGCCCTCCTCGTACCCGACGTAGCCGGGCGGGGCGCCGACGAGCCGGGCCACCGAGTGCTTCTCGGCGTACTCGCTCATGTCGATCCGGACCATGGCCCGCTCGTCGTCGAAGAGGAACTCGGCGAGTGCCTTGCCCAGCTCGGTCTTGCCGACGCCGGTCGGGCCGAGGAAGAGGAAGCTGCCGGTCGGGCGGTCCGGGTCGGCGACGCCGGCACGCGCCCGGCGTACCGCGTCGGAGACCGCGGCCACCGCCTCGGCCTGGCCGACCACGCGGGCGCCGAGCGACGACTCCATCCGGAGCAGTTTCGCGGTCTCGCCCTCCATCAGCCGGCCGGCCGGGATGCCGGTCCATGAGGCAACCACGGCGGCGATGTCGTCGGCGCCGACCTCCTCCTTGAGCATCGCCCCGTCGGCCTGCAACCCGGCGAGTTCGGACTCGGCCCGGGTCAGCGCGGCGTTCAGCTCGGGGATCCGGCCGTAGCGCAGTTCGGCGGCGCGTTCCAGCTCGCCGTCCCGTTCGGCCCGCTCGGCCTCGCCGCCGAGCCGTTCCAACTCCTCCTTGGTGGTGGAGATCCGGGTGATGTGATCCTTCTCCAGCCGCCACCGCTCGCTGAGCGCGGTGAGCTGCTCGCGCTTGTCGGCAAGTTCCTTGCGGAGCCGTTCGAGGCGCTCGGCCGAGGCCGGGTCGGGCTCCTTGGCCAGCGCCATCTCCTCGATCTCCAGCCGGCGTACCGCCCGCTCGATCTCGTCGACCTCGGTGGGCCGGGAGTCGATCTCCATCCGGAGTCGGGAGGCGGACTCGTCGACCAGGTCGATCGCCTTGTCCGGCAGGAACCGCTCGGTGATGTACCGGTCGGAGAGGCTGGCGGCGGCGACCAGCGCGGCGTCGGTGATCCGTACGCCGTGGTGCACCTCGTAGCGCTCCTTGAGCCCGCGCAGGATGCCGATGGTGTCCTCGATGGTCGGCTCGCCGACCAGCACCGGCTGGAAGCGCCGCTCCAGCGCCGGGTCCTTCTCGATGTGCTCGCGGTACTCGTCGAGCGTGGTCGCGCCGACCATCCGCAGTTCGCCCCGGGCCAGCATCGGCTTGAGCATGTTGCCGGCGTCCATCGAGCCCTCGCCCTTGCCGGCACCGACGACGGTGTGCAGTTCGTCGAGGAAGGTGATGACCTGGCCGTCGGAGTTCTTGATCTCCTCCAGCACCGACTTGAGCCGCTCCTCGAACTGCCCCCGGTACTGCGCTCCGGCGACCATCGCGCCGAGGTCGAGCGAGACCAGCTTCTTGTCCCGGAGCGACTCGGGGACGTCACCGGCGACGATCCGCTGGGCCAGCCCTTCGACGATCGCGGTCTTGCCGACGCCGGGCTCGCCGATCAGCACCGGGTTGTTCTTGGTACGCCGGGAGAGCACCTGGACCACCCGGCGGATCTCGGCGTCCCGGCCGATCACCGGGTCGATCTTGCCGTCCCGGGCGCTGGCGGTGAGGTCGACGCCGTACTTCTCCAGGGCCTGGTAGGTCTGCTCGGGGTCGGCGGTGGTGACCCGCCGGTCGCCGCCGCGTACGGCGGGGAAGGCGGCGACCAGGTTCTCCTCGGTGGCGCCGGCCTGCTTGAGGGTGCCGGCGACCTCGCCGCCGACCCGGGCCAGCCCGGCCAGCAGGTGTTCGGTGGAGGTGTACTCGTCACCGAGCGGCCGGGCGATCTGCTCGGCCGCGCCGATCGCGTTGACGAACTCCCGGGCCAGGCTCGGCTCGGCGACGCTGGATCCCCGGGCGGCCGGCTGCTTCTCCACGGCCCGGGCGGCGGCCCGTCGGATGTCGGCCGGATTCGCCCCGACTGCCCGCAGCAGTCCGGCGGCGGTCGAGCCGCCGGTGTCCAGCAGGGACAGCAGCAGGTGCCACGGCTCGACGGTGGCGTGGCCGCGCTGGTTGGCGGTGGCGACGGCGCCGGTGATGACTTCGCGGCTCTTCGTGGTGAGACGTTCGGCGTTCATGGGCTCCCAATACGGTCCGCCGGCCGTGGGCACGGGCCGGCATCGGCAGCGTGGCGGGCGGCGACGCCGCACCCGGCGACACCACCTCCAGTACTGACGACACAACCAGAGTTGAGTCTATTCCACTCAACTCTACGGTCGTGACGTCGGTCACATTCCGCTCAACCGCACCCCGACCCACCGCCGGTCGGTACCGGAGCCGAGGCCGAGCCACGCCTCGCCACTCGGTGGATCCGCGGCGAACAACGTGCCGTCGTCAAGTATCCGCAGGTAGTGCTCGCCGACCGGCCAGGCCAGTTCCGCGTACCGGCCGTTGACGACCAGCCCGGTCCCCTCGGGCGACGAGACCACCAGCCGGCCGGCGCCGAGCGGCACGGCCGAGGTGAACCGTTCCGGCCGGCCCACCGGCTCCACCGGCAGCCAGCGGGCCGGCTCGTCGACACCGACCCGCCGCCACAGCCGGGGGAACCGGGTCCGGTCGTCGGCGTGGTAGCCGACCAGCCAGGAGTCGCCGTCGGCCGCCATCGTCGGCAGCACGGCCCCCAGACCGCCGTCCACCGCCGGCAGCGCCGTCGTCCGCCAGCTCCGCCCGCCGTCCGGCGAGACCGACGCGTACGGGCGGCCGTCGGCGAACCCGCTGACGAGCAGCCGGTCACCACTGCTCGCCACCCCGGAGATCCCGGGCAGTGGCGGCTGGGTCGGCACGTCCCGGCGCTCCTCCCCGGCCCAGCGCACCACCCTCGGCGGATCGTCGCCGTCGCAGCAGACCTGGTAACTCCCCTGCGTCGGGTGGTACGCGGCCGGCGGCTGCTCGCCCGGATAGTGCCGGAAGCTCCGGCCGGCGTCGACGGAGACGTACCAGTCCGCCGGCTGGACCCAGAGCACCAGTCGACCGTTGCCGGTGTAGAGCTGCTGGAAGCCGGCCGGCTGCGGATGCCGGAGCCGCTGCCAGGTACGCCCGCCGTCGCCGGTACCGAAGAGCAGGTTGGTCGCGTTCGGCCCGGAGGGTCCGGCGGCCGGCGTACCCGGGCCGGAGGCCGCGCCCGTGCCGTTGTCGACGAAGAGCGCGTAGCCGCGCGCGGCGTCGGTGAACTCGAACTGGTGCAGCACCGCGCCCGGCGGAACGGCGAGCCGCACGTGGCGTGGCTCCACCGTCGGCGCCGGGTCGGCCGGCCCCGGCGGTGGGGCCGGCGCGGCCCGCCGGATCTCCCCGATCGGGCCGGTGGTGCAGCCGGCGACGAGCGCGCCGGCCACGACCGCCGCCAGCACCGATCCGGTACGCCCTACCGAAACGCCCATCGGTCACCTCCACAGAGCACCGAGCCCCCGACCGACGGTACGGTTCCGCCCCGCGCCGCCACACCCCGCGTACCGGCCGGTTCAACCCTCGATCGACATACGGGTAACGTTGGTTACGTGCGAGTACGTGTGGAGCAGACCGCGTTGCCCGGGATCGGCGTACGCCACGACGTGGTGACCGCGTCCGGGCGTCGGCTCGGTGTGGTGACGCACCGCAACGGTCGACGGGATCTGGTGCTGTACGACCCCGACGATCCCGACTCCTGCACGGCAGACGTCCCGCTCACCGACGACGAGGCGGAGGCGCTGGCCGACATCCTCGGCGCCTCGCTGATGCTGGGCCAGCTCTCCGGGCTGCGCCAGCAGGCCGCCGGGCTGCTCACCGAGCAGATCGCCATCCCGGCCGGCTCGCGGTACGTCGGCCGGCGGCTGGGCGACACACAGGCACGCACCCGTACCAGCGCGTCCATCGTCGCGGTCCTCCGGGAGCGCGAGGTGATCGCCTCACCCGATCCGACCTTCCGGTTCGAGGCCGGCGATGTCGTGGTCGTGGTCGGCACCCGCCAGGGACTCGACGGTGTCACCGCGATCCTCGCCGAGACCGATCCGGACGGCTGAGGCGGATGCATCACACCACAATCCTGCTCATCGAAGTGGGCGCGCTGCTGCTCGCCCTCGGACTGCTCAGCCGGCTCAGCCGGCGGATCGGGCTCTCGCCGATCCCGCTCTACCTGCTCGCCGGGCTCGCCTTCGGGCACGGCGGGCTGGTGCCGCTGTCTGCCAGCGAGGAGTTCTTCGAGGTCGGCGCCGAGATCGGTGTGATCCTGCTGCTGGTCATGCTGGGCCTGGAATACTCCGCCAGCGAACTGGTCGGCAACCTGCGCGCGGCGGCCCCGGCCGGGCTGTTCGACGGTCTGCTCAACGCGTTGCCGGGGGCGGCCTTCGGCCTGCTGCTCGGCTGGGGCTGGGTCGGCGCGATCGTGCTGGCCGGGGTCACCTGGGTCTCCTCGTCGGGCGTGATCGCCAAGGTACTGGCCGACCTCGGCCGGGTCGGTAACCGGGAGACCCCGGTCATCCTGTCGGTGCTGGTCATCGAGGACCTGGCGATGGCGCTCTACCTGCCGCTGGTGACCGCCATCCTGAGCGGCCAGAGCCTGCTCGGCGGCGGCATCGCGCTGGCCATCGCGGTCTTCACCGTGGTGCTGGTGCTGGTGGTGGCGATCCGGTACGGCAACTTCATCTCCCGGATGCTCTCCGCCAAGGATCCGGAGGCGCTGCTGCTCGGCGTACTCGGGCTGACCCTGCTGGTCGCCGGCATCGCGGCCGGGCTCCAGGTGTCGGCGGCGGTCGGCGCGTTCCTGGTCGGCATCGCGCTCTCCGGGCCGGTGGCACACAACGCGACGGAGCTGCTCTCGCCGCTGCGGGACCTCTTCGCCGCCGTCTTCTTCGTCTTCTTCGGGCTGAACACCGACCCCCGGGCCATCCCGCCGGTACTGCTGCCGGCGCTGGCGCTGGCCGTGGTCACCATGGCCACCAAGGTGCTCACCGGTTACCTGGCGGCGAAGCGGGTCGGCATCGGCCTGCCGGGTCGGTGGCGGGCCGGGCTGGCCCTGGCGCCCCGGGGCGAGTTCTCCATCGTCATCGCCGGGCTGGCCGTCGCCACCAGTGTGGTCAACCCGCAACTCGGCCCGCTGGCCACCGCGTACGTGCTGATCACCGTGGTGACCGGCCCGATGTTGGCCCGGTTGCCCGACTTCGGGTGGTTCAAGCGCTGGCTGCGCCGGTCGGCTGCGGCTGGTCCGGCACCGGCTCCGGCGACGGACTGAGGTGGGGCGCGGCACGCCCGCGCCCCACATTTCGGGATCACCGTTCGGCCGGTACCAGCACTGCGTAACGGGTTGATGAAATAGCACGTGGCGACCCTTTCGCAGGCTGGCAACAGCGCGTTACCGTGTCGCCGCAATAGCCACAGGTACTTGCGGGGGCCGGGGCCCGGCAGCCGCGTGAGCGGAAAGGCGGCCCGTTGAGCGTGCAGGATTCTGCGTTCCGGGGCTTTGCCAACCCGGTGGACCCCTCTCCCGCCGAGCTTCGGGCCTGGGCGTACGAGCCGGACTCGGTGCCGCTGCACACCATGCCGAAGGACTGGGACCTGCTGGTCTCCGGTGACCGGCTGATCACCACGTTGTTCGACCTGGCGATGGACCAGTCGTGCCCGGCCCGCCGGTTCGCGCTGCACTGTCTCTACATCTACGCGGCGGACGGCATCCGGACCAAGTTCCAGGCCCACCCCAAGCGGCGGCTGCGCAAGCTGGTCGAGCAGGCCGAGCGGAACGGCGACGAGCAGATGGTCATCTGGGCGCACAACACCCGGATGCTCCAGGCGAGGCCGGAGCTGTTCGACTACCGCGACTGGTGTGAGGGCGGCCTGGTCCGACAGGCCCGCCGGCTGGGCTGACCGCGACTAGCTTCTCCAGCGGACCGGGCGTCGTGCTCCGGCCCGGGCGCTGACCGCCGGGCGGCTGGCGTTCGGTCGGGGCGACCCGCCGCCGGCTTGGTCGACCGGTCGATGTCGGGGCGGGGCCGCCGGGCGAGCGAGCGGTGGGCCGGGACCCCCCGTGGCCCCCGGACCACCAGTCACCTCTGGTGCCGGCGCGGAGCACGGGACCTGACCTGCGTACCGGAGGACCGCGAGATGCGGTCGTCCGCACCACTGGTCAGGTTACTGATCTCGTCGGCCGCGCGCGCCGGAACCGGGCAGCCGGCGGGGCCGGGCAGGAAGAGCTGGCGCTCGAAGACCTGTCGACGAGCGCCAGCGGGGATCTTCGGTTGAGCCGAGCGACGCCGACCGGCGGCTGTCGTACCGGCGTACGTCGACGGTGCGCTGCGCTGGCCGCGCCGGGACCCGGTCCCGGACGGGCCTACTCGCACCGCATCCAGTTGAAGTGGTACGTCGTGCTGACGCTGCCGTCGACCGAGTCCATCATCAGGAAGCTGGTGCTCCTCGGGTCCGACGTACCGCGACTCACCCGCAGCTCCGTGTTGATGTTGAACAGTCGGACCACACCGCAGGGGGCGTAGACCAGCTCGGCCACGTCGGTGACGTCGGTCGTCTGCCAGTTGTCACTGGTCGGGCCGGCGATGTTGTGCGTCCGCATCGCCGTCGGCGACTGGCCCTGGATGTAGTAGCTCGCCCGCTGCATGCCGCTGGCACCGCGTTCGAGATGGGCGAAGCCGCGGTAGTCGGCCTGCCCGATCGCGTACGTGAAGCCGCCCGGGACGTTCACCTGGAGGACCAGTTGGCAGTTCTTCCGGAAGTCGGTCGGCGCGGTGCCGGCGCCGGCCTGGGCGAGGTAGTCGCTGTAGGTCACCGTGAACGCCGTGTTGTCCGGCGCCGTGGCGACCGCCGCCGTGCCGGCCCGGCAGCCGGACCCGTTGACCGTGACTACCTCGATGGTGATGCGCTCGGCCGGCGGATTGGTCGTCGGGACGGGGTCGGCGAGTACCGGCAGGCCCATCAACGACGCCGCCAGACTGCCGAGAACCAACGTGTGCAACATTTCCGGGCTCCCTTCGGTCACCGTCGCGCGGGCCGTTCTGCCCGCGCGATGTATCACCTTTCATCCATCGATCGGATGGCCTCTTTCACCGGGCGCCCGCGCCCGCCAGTGCCGGGCGGGCGGGGCCCGCCTCCGGGCCGGGATGTCGTAACGGCAGCTCGGCATCCCGGCCCGGAGGAGACGTGTCAGGACTCGGGGCACTTCTTCCAGGCGAAGTGGTAGATGGTGTTGATGCCGCCATCCGTCGAGTCCATCGCCATGAAACTCGTGGTGGTCGCCGGGTTGGACGTCCCGACGTTCACCCGCAGTTCGGTGTTGATGTTGAGGAACCGCATCTCGCCGCAGGGGGCGTAGCTCACCGACGTGAGTTCCTCGGTGTCGGTCGTCTGCCAGCTGTCGTCGAGCGGGCCTCTGAACGAGTGGCTCTTGTACGTCGTCGGCGAGGAGCCCTGGAAGTAGTAGTTCGCCCGCGACTGGGCCGTCGCGCCGTTGGCCAGATACGCGTAGCCGCGGTAGTCGGCCTGGAGAATCGCGTAGGTGAAGCCCTCCGGAACGTGCACCTGGAGGGCCAACTGGCAGTTTTTCCGGGAGTCGGTCGGCCGCGCCCCCACGCCGACCTGGGCGAGATAGTCGCTGTACGTCACCGTGAAGGCCGTGTTGTCGGGGGCGACCGCGACGGCCGCGGTCCCGGCCGGGCAACCGGAGCCGTTGATGGTGATGACTTCGATGAGAATCTTCTCGTCCGGAGGCTCCACGGGCGGATCCGTCGGGATGACAATCGCGCCGCCAAGCAACGAGGCAACGAGACTGCCAATGGCCAGCACACTGATCATGGGTTCCCTCCCGATCGTGGCGATAATGTCGCGCGCGCACGCACACCCTAGCTCTATTTATTGATGTCCGTCAATGTCTTATAGACGAATCCGCAACAGAGCGAAACACGGTACGACGACCCGAAGCGAAAAACGCAAGGGCCCCCCGAGTCGGCACGATGGACATTAACCATTCCATCGGCCACCCCGGGGGGCCCTAATTCGCGTCAGCCCCGCACTCTGCCGTCAGGGGACGCGGCACGGCGGCGCCGTCAGCACTCTTTCCAGCTCAGGTGGTAGATGCTGCGCACACTGCCCCGGCTCGAATCCATCGCCATGAAGCTCGTGCCGCTCTCGGCATCACCGGCGTCCAACCGCAGCTCGGTGTTGACGTTGAGGTTGCGTACCTGGCCGCAGGGCGCGTAGACCAGGGTCGCGGCGCGGTCGGACGTACGCCAGCCGCCGCTGTACGGCCCGGTGAACTCGTGGCTCGTCTGTGCGGTCGGCGAGGTACCCATGAAGTAGTAGTGCGAGTACTGCGCACCGGTGGCCCCGCGCTGGAGGTACGCGAAGCCCTGTAGGTCCACCTGGGCCACCGCGAAGGTGAGCCCCTGGGGAATCTGGACCTTCAGGCTGAGCTGGCAGTTCTTTCTGAACTCGGTCGGCTTCGCCCCGGCACCGGCCAGCACGAAATAGTCGCTGTAGCTAACCGTGAAGGCCGTGTTGTCGGCTGCGGTGCTCACCTCGGCCGTCCCGGCCGGGCAGCCTGAGCCATTGACGGTCTCCACGCTGATGGTGATCCGCTCGGCCGGGATCACCAAGGGCTCGGTAGCCACCGTCGAGGCAAACAATGCCGCGAGTACGCCGCCGACAGCCATCACGTTGGGCATGGTAGTTCCTTCCGGTCGTCGCGATGCGGTCGCGCCCGAGCCCACCATAGTCAGAACATAGATAGCCGTCAATTAAACAATCTTGTTACCAACCACATTTTCTGGAACTGCTGATCAATTCTGTCGACGCCGGCCACAGGCAACCGCAGGGCCGCGACATAGCGCGCACCGGGACACCACTCGGCGACTCGCCGCCCCGTACCCCACATCGGACCGGATCGACGAGTTCGCTTCATGACCTTCGCCGTGCGTACGCCGGAAAGATCAGCCGATCGGAAGATCAGCGAAGTTCCGACGTCACCGCTATGTACGGTGAAGCCTCACGACGGGCCCGGGGTAATGGTTTCCGAGTCTTCCGACTAATGGATTCCCGAGAATCGGGCGTAATGTTCCCGAAACACCCGGGGTAATGGTTTCGGAGCACCCGGCGTCGTATCGGCGGCGTCCAGGGATCGACACCGCCTGCCCGGGAAGGCTTACCGGCGGATAACCCGGTTTCCGAAAGGCGTCCGGACCGGCCAGCCGGAATCCGGAAGGGTTACGGGCCGGACCCCGCCGCACGACACCGCCGGTCAGGCGAACGCTCCGTCGCCGTCGGGACCGCCAGAGCGGTCCGGACGTCAGGCCGACGGATCGCTGCTGCGGCGGGGGCGCCAGACGACCAGCGCGGTCGAGGGCCGGTTGGTCGGTACCAGATCCCGCCGGGGCAGGCCGCCGAGCGCCTCCAGTTCGGCCATCCGGCGGTACGCGGCCTCCAACTCGGCCTGAAGCCCGGCCACCCGCTGCTGGAGTTCGTCGACCAACTGCTCCAACACGATGATCCGCTTGATGCCGGCCAGGTTGACCCCGTCGTCCTGGCTGAGCCGCTGCACCTCGCGGAGCAGGGCGACGTCGCGGGCGCTGTACCGGCGCCCGCCGCCCGGCGCGCGGCCCGGCTGCACCAGCCCCATCCGGTCGTACTGCCGGAGGGTCTGCGGATGCATGCCCGCCATCCGGGCGGCTACCGAGATCATCAGAACCTTGGCATCGGACGCCTGCTCGATCGAGACGACGATGTACTCCTCAGCCACCTTGATCACCTCCGCCTTGCCGAAAGCCCCGTCGATCCTGCCAACTAGCTCAGTTGAAACGACGCACCCGGGCGTCGAGATGTTCCCGTCCGGCCGCCGGAGTCTGCGCCGCGAACGTCTCCAGCGCCTCCCGGGCCTCGGCCGAGAGCTGCTCCGGCACCACGATCTCCACGGTCACCAGCAGGTCACCGGCCTGACCGTCGCGCCGGGCCACCCCCCTCCCCCGGGCCCGCAGCGTACGGCCACTCGGTGTGCCCGGCGGCACCCGCAACGTCACCGCCGAGTCCAGCGTGGGCACCCGCAGGTCCGTACCGAGCACCGCCTCCGCGATCGTGATCGGCACGGTCAGCGTCAGGTCGTCGCCACTGCGCCCGAACAGGTCGTCCTCGCGGACCTTGACCAGGACGTACAGGTCGCCGGGCGGGCCGCCCCGGTCACCGGGCTCACCCCGGCCGGCGAGCCGGATCCGTTGGCCGTCGGCGACCCCGGCCGGAAACCGGACGTTCAGGGTGCGGGACTTGGTCACCCCGCCGGTACCCCGGCACTCCGGGCACTTCTCCTCCACGATCGTGCCGACGCCCTGGCACTCCCGGCACGGCTCGGAGAAGCTGAACGAACCCTGGTTGCGGGTGACGACCCCGGCGCCCCGGCACTGCGGGCAGGTCTGGGGCAACGTCCCCGGCTTGGCGCCGTCACCGTGGCAGGTGTCGCAGACCCCGGGCGCGCGCAGCGTCAACGGCACCGTCACGCCGCGTACCGCGTCGTCGAAGTCCAGCATCACCTCGGCCTCCACGTCCCGGCCCCGGGCCGGGCCACGGGTCCGGGTCGGACCGCCGCCGGAGAAGATCGAGCTGAACAGGTCGGAGAAGCCCGCCCCGCCGAACCGGCGGTCACCGCCGGCCGCGCCACCCGGCTGACCGACCCCGCCGAAGAGGTCGGAGACGTCGAACGGGTAGCCGCCCGGCCCGCCGGACCGGGCGTTGCGGCGGAACGCGCCCGAGCCGAAGAGCGAGCGCATCTCGTCGTACTCCTTGCGCTTGCGCGCGTCGGCGAGCACGTCGTACGCCTCGGAGATGGCCTTGAACCGCTCCTCCGCCTCGGCGTTCCCCGGATTGTGGTCCGGGTGCGATTCCCGGGCCAGCTTGCGGTATGCCTTCTTGATCTCGTCGGCGGAGGCGGACCTGGCCACCCCCAGCACGGCGTAGAAGTCCTTCTCCAGCCAGTCTTTGGAACTCATCGGTCGTCCACCCCCTCTCCCTGTGGCGCGGTCGAGGTGCCGCCCGCGACCCGTCCTACGGACGGTGCACGGAAGACACCTCGACCGCGATGCACCGGCTCAACCTCGCTCCGGCCCGGTTTCCGCTGTTGTCGGAGCACTCACTCCGGGTCGGCCACCGCGACCAGCGCGGGCCGCAGCAGCGAGTCGTTGACCTGGTAGCCGCGGCGCAGCACCTCGACACAGGTCGGTTCGGTCACCTCGGCCGAGGTCTGGTGCGCGACCGCCTCGTGCTGGTTCGGGTCGAACGGGTCGCCCTTCTCACCGAACGGCGTCAGCCCGAACTTGGTCAGCGCGGCGGTCAACTGCTCCGCCACCGTGCCGAACGGCCCGACCAGGTCGCCGTGCTCGCGGGCCCGGTCCAGGTCGTCGAGTACGGGCAGCAGCGCGGCCAAGACGACCCGGGTGGCCCGGTCCGCGTCCCGGGCCCGTTCCCGGTCCATCCGCTTGCGGTAGTTGGCGAACTCCGCCGTCACCCGCTGGAGGTCCCTGGTCCGTTCGTCCAGCTCGGCCCGCAGCGCCGCGAGTTCGGCGCCGAGCGGCCCGGGTCCGGCGTCGCCGGCAGCCGGCTCGGCGACCGGCGTCGCGGGAGCGTCCACCACCGGCCCGTCCGTGCCGGACGGCCGCTCCGCCGCCAGCACCTCGGCCAGTTCGTTGTCGTCGACGACCGGGGTGGCCGGGTCCGGATCGGTGGTCGCGATGTCCGGGGCGTCGCTCGTCGCCTCGGCCGGCTCGGTCGTCGCCTCGTCGCCCGCCACCTCCGGCCCGCTCTCGGTCGACTTGGCGTCGTCGACCGAGCCGGCGGCGGCGGTCGACGCGGTGTCGTCGACCTCTCCGGCCGCCACCACGGTCTCGCTGTCGCCGGCCGGCGGCTCCGGGTCCGGGTTCGGGTCCTTCGCCGCCAGCCCGGCGCCGCCGGACGTGCCGGCTCCGGCCGCTCCGCCGGAGCCCGGCTGGTCGCCGGTCAGGTTGATCTTCCGGTTGTTCCGGATGACGACGCCCTCGCCGGCCGTGCCCGAGGGCGCGGAGCCACCCGGCGCCGATCCGGTGGACGCCGGATCGGCGGCTCGTGGCCTGTCCGTCATACCACTACCTCAATCCGTTGTGCTTACGACCAGCCCGGGTACGCGGCGAACGCGTCGTCACTTCTTGTCGTCCTCGTCGACGATCTCCGCGTCCACCACGTCGTCGGCGCCGCCCTTGGCTCCGGTCGGACCGGCCTCCGGGCCCGCGCCGCCGGCACCCGGCTGCCCCGGCTCGGACTGCTGCTGCGCGTAGAGCAGCGAGCCGGCCTCCTGGGAGACCTTGAGCAGCTTCTCGTGTGCGGTCTTGACGTTCTCCAGGTCGGTACCGCCGAGCGCCGAGCGCAGGTCGCCGAGCGCCTCGTTGATCTGGTCACGCGGCTCGGCCGGCAGCTTGTCGCCGCTCTCGGCGAGGAACTTCTCGGTCTGCCACTGGAGCTGCTCGGCCTGGTTGCGGGTCTCGGCCTCGTCCCGCCGCCGCTTGTCCTCGTCGGCGTGGTCCTGGGCGTCCCGCATCATCCGCTCGATGTCGTCCTTCGGCAGCGCCGAGCCGCCGGTGATCGTCATCGACTGCTCCTTGCCGGTGCCGAGGTCCTTCGCGTTGACGTGCACGATGCCGTTCGCGTCGATGTCGAAGGTGACCTCGATCTGCGGTACGCCGCGCGGCGCCGGCGGCAGGCCGGTCAGCTCGAAGGTGCCGAGCTTCTTGTTGTACGCCGCGATGTCCCGCTCGCCCTGGAAGACCTGGATCAGCACCGACGGCTGGTTGTCGTCGGCCGTGGTGAAGACCTCGGAGCGCTTGGTCGGGATGGTGGTGTTGCGCTCGATCAGCTTGGTGAAGATGCCGCCCTTGGTCTCGATGCCCAGCGACAGCGGGGTCACGTCGAGCAGCAGGACGTCCTTGACCTCGCCCTTGAGCACGCCGGCCTGGAGCGCGGCACCGACCGCGACGACCTCGTCCGGGTTGACGCCCTTGTTCGGCTCCCGCCCGGTGAGCTGCTTGACCAGCTCGGAGACGGCCGGCATCCGGGTCGAGCCGCCGACCAGGATGACGTGGTCGACGTCGGAGACCTTGACCCCGGCGTCCTTGATGGCCTGGTCGAACGGGCCCTTGCAGCGGTCGAGCAGATCCTGCGTCATCCGCTGGAACTCGGCCCGGGACAGCGTCACGTCGAGGTGCAGCGGCGCCGACGGTGCACCGTCGCCACCGGCCGGACCGGCCGTGATGTAGGGCAGGTTGATGCTGGTGGTGGTGGCGGCGGACAGCTCGATCTTGGCCTTCTCGGCCGCCTCGCGGAGCCGCTGCATCGCCATCTTGTCCTGCGACAGGTCGACACCGTGCTGACCCCGGAAGGTCTTCACCAGGTGGTCGATGATCCGCTCGTCCCAGTCGTCGCCACCGAGGTGGTTGTCACCGCTCGTCGACTTGACCTCGATGACCCCCTCGGCGAGCTCCAGCAGCGACACGTCGAAGGTGCCACCACCGAGGTCGAAGACCAGGACGGTCTGCTCCTTGGAGCCCTTGTCCAGCCCGTACGCCAGCGCCGCCGCGGTCGGCTCGTTCACGATCCGCAGCACGTTGAAGCCGGCGATCTCCCCGGCCTCCTTGGTGGCGGTCCGCTGGGCGTCGCTGAAGTACGCCGGGACGGTGATCACCGCATCGGTGATCCGCTCACCCAGGTACGCCTCGGCGTCCCGCTTGAGCTTCATCAGCGTCCGGGCCGAGATCTCCTGCGAGGTGTACTTCTTTCCGTCGATGTCGACGGACCAGTTGGTGCCCATCTCCCGCTTGACCGACCGGATGGTCCGGTCCGGGTTGGTCACCGCCTGACGCTTGGCGACCTCACCGACGAGCACCTCGCCGTTGCGGGCGAACGCGACGATCGAAGGAGTCGTCCGCGAGCCCTCGGCGTTGGCGATGACGGTAGGCTCACCGCCTTCGAGAACGCTGACGCAGGAATTCGTCGTGCCGAGGTCGATTCCGACCGCACGTGCCATCTTCGCTTCCTCGCTTCGTTACAAGGCGGGTGACGGGCACCGGCCCGCAGCGCACCCACCGCAAGTTGAGTGGACCGGACTCAATAGTGCCACGATCCCCCGTCCGCGCAAAGTCGGACTTGAGTCACATCGACGCAACCCCCGGCAAGGCTTCTACCACCACGAATCCGTGCGGCGACCGGAGCATCGACGGCGATCGTGGCGATCCGGACACCCGGTCGGGGAACCGGCAGCCGACAACCGGCTGATCCGTAAGCAACCGTGCCTGTTGTCTGTGTTGCAGGGATCGGGCAGTCTTTACCCGTGACGACCCACGGCGATCCGGCCACCGGCCTCGGCACGCCCCCGGTCGGTGCAGAAGCCCCCATCGACGACATCGCTCGCGACCGGGCCGACGGGGCCGCGCGCCGGCCACCGCCGAGTTGGCCGCTGGCGGCCCCGGACCGGCAGGCGCCCGGACGCGCCCCGGAACCGGACACCACCCAGATCACTCCGGCCCGGCCGGCACCCGCGCCGGACGCCCCGGACGCCGCCGCCGAAGCCGGTCCGGCGCCGCAGGGCCGGACCGGTGCCGCCGACGGGCCGGACGGCGACGCCGGTACCGACCTGCGCTGGGCGCTGACCCGGCTGCGTGCCGCGATCGACGTCACCGCCTATCCGCTGAACCTGCCCGGGGCGGACGACGCCCGCCAGCTCGGCTCGTCGCTGCGCGCCCAACTCGCCGACTACCTGCTGCCCCGGCTCGCCCGGCTCGACGCGCCGCTGCTGGTGGTCGTCGGCGGCTCGACCGGCGCCGGCAAGTCCACCCTGGTCAACAGCCTGGTCCAGGCCCGGGTCAGCACTGTCGGGGTGCTCCGGCCGACCACCCGGTCACCGGTGCTCGTGTGCAGCCCGCTCGACTCGGCCTGGTTCCGCCAGGGTGACCTGCTGCCCGGCCTGACCCGGACCACCACCCCGGGAGACCAGCCGGACACCCTGCACCTGGTCACCGCGCCGGCACTGCCGGCCGGGCTGGCCTTCCTGGACGCCCCGGACATCGACTCGGTGGTCGACGCCAACCGGGCGCTCGCCGCCCAGTTGCTCGCCGCCGCCGACCTGTGGCTCTTCGTCACCACCGCCGCCCGGTACGCCGACGCGGTCCCCTGGGAACTGCTGCGCACCGCCCGGCTGCGCGGTACGGCGATCGCGCTGGTCCTCGACCGGGTGCCGCCGGCCGCCGCAGACGAGGTGACCGCGCACCTCGCCGAGATGCTGGCCGCACACCAGCTCGGCGCCGCGCCGCTGTTCGTCCTGCCGGAGACCGTGGTCGACGGCCAGGGGCTGCTGCCGGGGCGGCACACCGAACCCCTGCGCTCCTGGTTCGGCCGGCTCGCCGCCGACTCGGAGGCCCGGGCGGCGGTGATCCGGCAGACCCTGGACGGCGCCGTCGCCGCGCTCGGCCCGGCCGTCGAGAGCCTGGCCACCGCCGCCGACCAGCAGGCCACCGCCGCGCAGGCGCTGGACGAACGGGTCCGCAGCGGCTATCGCGGCGCCCGCCGTACGGTGGAGGAGGCGCTGCGGGACGGCCGGCTGCTCCGGGGCGAGGTGTTGGCCCGCTGGCAGGAGTTCGTCGGCACCGGCGAACTCTTCCGCACCCTGGAGGCCCGGGTCGGCCAGCTCCGCGACCGGCTCGTCGCGGCGATGACCGGTCGACCCGCCCCGAACGCCCAGCTCCGGACGGCGATCGAGTCCCAGCTCGTCACGCTGCTCCGCGAGGCCGCCGCCACGGCCGCCGAGCAGACCGCAGCCGCCTGGCAGACCCATCCGGCCGGTGCCGCACTGCTCACCGACGAACTCTCCCGGCCCACGGAAGACCTGCCGGAGCGGGCCGAACGGCTGGTCCGGGACTGGCAGCGGAGCGTACTCGAACTGGTCCGTACCCAGGGCGGCGACAAGCGGTTCGTGGCCCGCAGCGCGGCGTACGCGGTCAACGCCACCGGCCTGGCGGTGATGGTCGCGGTCTTCGCCTCCACCGCGTTCATCCCGACCGGGCTGGAGGTGGCGGCGGCCGGCGGCACCACCGTCGCCGCGCAGAAGGTGCTCGAAGCGATCTTCGGCGACCAGGCCATCCGGGCCCTGGCCACCCGCGCCCGGTCCGACCTGCTCGGTATGGTCGACCGACTGTTCGACGAGGAGGCGGCCCGCTATCTGGCCCGCACCGCGGCGGCCGGCGTCGACGCCGGCCACGGCGACCAGCTCCGCGAGGCGGCCCGGCTGGTCGACGCCGCGCGGGCCGACGCCGGGCCGGACGGCACCGAGACAGCCGGAGCGGAGGCGGCCCGATGACCGACATCCTGGGCAGGGTCCGGGACGTGTTCCGCCCTGACCAGCGCGCCGACCCGGACCGGCTGGTCGAGCGGCTGCACGCGGTCAACCGGTTCCTCGCCACCGTCGACGGCCACCTTCCCGACGAGCGGCTGGTCGCGGCGCACACCCTGATCGAACGGGCCGGCACCCGGCTGGCGCTCTCCCTGAACCACACCGTGGTGGCCCTGGCCGGCGCCACCGGCAGCGGCAAGTCCAGCCTGTTCAACTCGCTGGCCCGGTTCGAGATGTCGCCGGTCGGGGTACGCCGGCCGACCACCGGGGTCACCCACGCCTGCGTCTGGGGGCCGCTGGACGGCGCCGCCCGGCTGCTCGACTGGGTCGGGGTGCTGCCCCGGCACCGCTTCGTCCGGGAGAGCGCGCTGGACGGTGCGGACGAGGCGGCCCTGCACGGGCTGGTCCTGCTCGACCTGCCCGACTTCGACTCGGTGGAGTGGTCGCACCGCTCCGAGGTGGACCGGCTGCTCGGCCTGGTCGACCTGGTCGTCTGGGTGGTCGACCCGCAGAAGTACGCCGACAAGGTGCTGCACGACAGCTATCTGGGCGAGTTCCACCGGCACCGGGACGTCACCGTGGTGGCGCTCAACCAGGCGGACCGGCTGACCGCGAACGAACTGACCCGGGTACTGGCCGACCTGCGCCGGCTGGTCGACGCCGACCAGCTCGGCGGGGTTCCGGTACTTGCCACCTCGGCGCTCGGCGACGCCGGCACCGCGCCGCTGCGGGCCACCCTGGAGCAGGCGGTCGCGGAGCGGCAGGCGGCGTTGCGCCGGCTCTCCGGTGACGTGGACACGGTCGTCGAAGGGCTCGCCGACCTAGTCGACACCGGGCGGGCCGACGACGACGTGGACCGGCCGACGATCCGGCGGCTGATCGACGCGCTCGCCAGTGCGGCCGGGGTGCCGGCGGTGGCCGAGGCGACCGAGCAGGCGTACCGGCACCGGGCGGTGGCGGCCACCGGCTGGCCGCTGGCCCGGGGGCTGCGCCGGCTCAGGCCCGACCCGCTGCGGCGGCTGCACCTGGCCGAGGCTCCCGCCGAGCCGGAGCGCGTACCGGATCACGGTGGGCTGCTCGGCCTCGACCGCCCGCCGGTGGCCGCGACCTCGGTACCCGAGCCGACCGCCGCACAGCGTTCCGCCGTCGGGCTGGCCGTCCGGGCGGTCGCCGAGCGGGCCGGGGCGACCCTGCCCGCGCCCTGGTCGGCGGCGGTGACCGCAGCGTCCCGGTCCCGGCTGGCAGACCTGCCGGACGCGCTGGACCGGGCGGTGGCCAGTACCGACCTCGGCGTACAACGTCAGCCGATCTGGTGGCGGCTGGTCAACGCCGTGCAGTGGCTGGTGACCGTCGCCGCCACGGTCGGGCTGGGCTGGCTGGTGCTCGGCTACGCCGTACGCGCCCTCGGGCTGCCCGAACTCGACTATCCGCTGGTCGGGTCGGCACCGCTGCCCACCGTGCTGCTGCTCGGCGGCCTGCTCGCCGGCGTACTCCTCTCGCTGCTGGTCAAGCCGGTGATCAGGTGGGCCGCCCGGCGGGCCCGGTGGCGGGCCGAGGGCCGGATGCACGACGCGGTGGCCGAGGCCGCCCGGGGGTACGTGGTGACGCCGGTCCGCGAGGTGCTCCGGGCGTACGCCGAGGCACGGTCGGCACTGGCCGTCGCCGCGCCACGGTGAGCGCCGGCCGGTCCCGCCGGATCGTGGTCCGGGGCGGGCTGGCGCTGCTCGGCGTACTCCACCTCTCCTGGGGTGTGCCGGCCGTGTTGGCGCCGCGCTGGTTCTTCGACAACTTTCCCGGGTTCGGGCTCTCCTGGACGGCCGGCTATCCGCCGTACAACTCGCACCTGATGACGGATGTGGGCGGGGCGTTCCTGACCCTGGGAGCGATGCTGCTGGCCGCCGCCTGGCTCGACGACCGCCGGGTCACCGCCGTGGTGCTGGGCGGCCTGCTGATCTTCAGTACCGTGCACCTGGTCTTCCACCTGGCACACGCCGGCACGCTGACCAGCGCCGATCTGCTCGCCAGCCGGACCGTGCTGCTGTTCGGCGTGCTGGGCCCCGGCGCGCTGCTGATGCTGGACCGGCACCCTCGGGCGTAGGGTCGGTCCATGGCCTCGCCTCGCACCCCCTTTGAAGCCGTGCTGCATGCCGCCCGCGACGTGACCAAGCTCGACTGCGCGCTGGACGCCGAGATGCTCGGCACGGCACTGCTGGGCAGTGTCTACGCGATCGCGGAAGAGGACCGCAACAGCGCCGTCCGGGCCTTCGTGGGCGATTTCCTCTCCGCGACGTCCCGTCGACGTACCGCCGCCGCGACCACGATCCGGACCGTCTTCGCGGCCCTGGTGCCGGATGCCGCCGGCGCCGCGTCGGTCAAGCCGGGCGCGCAGGCGCCGTCCTGGTCCGGCCAGCTCGGCAAGGTACGCCTGACCGGCAGCTACGCCTACGGCGACGTGTACGGCGACCAGACCTCCTACCTCGCCACCTTCGCGTACGACGACAGTGCGGCCGGCGGTCCCGAACACGCCGTGGTGGCCCTGGTCGACCACAACATCGGCATCACCAAGGACGTCTTCGTCGGCGGCCCCGCCGAACGGATCCTCGGACAGGTCCGGGAGATGTGTGCCGGCGACGCGCTGACCTGGTTCCGCGAGGAGGATCCGGCCCGGCTGCGCGGCGAGGTTGCCCGACACCTGGACATCACCGACGAACTGGGTGACCTGCCCGACGAGGGCTCGCTGGCCACCGACCGGACCCTGGTCGGCGCCCGGTTGGCGCTGCTGCCCCGGCCCGCGCCGACCGCCGTCGTCGGCGACGAGCCCGAGCCGCTCTCCTCGGCCGAGCGGGACCGGCTGGTCCGCTCCTTCCTCGCCTCGCCGGAGGCGGCCCGGTTCGGCCTGCCCGAGGTGCCCGAGGCGGACCTCGCCTCGCTGCACTTCTGCCTGAGTCTGGTGCTGGACCACTCGGCGACGTTCTCCGACCCGGATCCGATGCGGTGGAGTCCGGCGGTGTCCGGCCTGTTCCTGCTCGACTGGGTGCACCGGCGGGCGGTACTCGACATGGACGACGCGGCGATGCTGCCCCGGGTGGTCCGGAGCTGGGCCGCGTACGCCAGCCGGCTCCGGGGGCTGCCGGCGGAGGCGACGACCCAGACCGACACCTCGATCGAGGAGATGGTGCCGGAGTTCGTCCGGCTCTACACCACCGGGGAGCGGCGCAGCCCGGCGACGGCGGCGGTGGCCCAGCTCATCGCCGACGGCGTGGACCCGAACGACCCGGCGGCGCTGGACGCCTGGATCGAGTCGAACCGCCAGCGCCTGGACGACGACCCGGCGTAGCGCGTCCTCGCGCTCGTCAGCGCTCCTCCGTCGACTCGAACCGCCAGCACCTGGACGACGCCGACGTAATGCGCTGCCGCGCCGTCAGCGCTCCTCGGTCGGCTGGCCGAGCAACCGGGCCCGGCGGGCGGTCAGCGCGGGCAGGTCCACCCGGATCGGCCACGGCTGCTCGGTGGCGAACGGTTCGGTGGTGTAGTGGGTCACGTAGCGATATTTCCGACTGCCTGGGTCGAGCACCAGCTCGGCCAGTGAGATGGTCGGCTTGTCCTCCTCCGGCACCACGATCCAGTACGCCGGGACGCCGGCCCGGGCGTAGAGGGCCCGCTTGGTCTCGGTGTCCCGCAGCGCCGAGGTCGGCGACACCACCTCGACCACCAGCAACGCGTCATTGATCGGGAACGGCGTACGCCGCACGTGCTCGGCCCGGGTGACCACCACGTCCGGCCGGGGTTCGTTGTGCTCGTCGACCGTGGTCGACTGGTCGGTGCCGATCACGTAATCGTCGGAGGGAATGGAATCCCAGAGGATGGTGGCGATCCAGCGCGTGACGGTGTTGTGGTCAAGCGTCTCTGACGCCGAGACGATGGTGTGCCCCTCAATCAACTCGCAGCGCCGGTCAACGTGGGGTGGAAGGTTCACGGGCGCCACGGTAACGGTGAGCACCGACAGTTTCACGCAACGACGACGGGGGCGGCGCGAGTGCGCCGCCCCCGTCGTCGTACCGGGTGGTGCTAGATCGCTACGTCGTGGTCGTCGTGCAGGCCGCCACCGCCACCGGCCGGCGCGGTGGTGCCCTTGGTCGGGCCGGTCAGCGGGGTGGTGAGGCTGCGGGTGTCGTAGGCGTACGTGATGACCGCGTGCGCCAGCGCGTCGGACATCTCGTCGATCGCCTTGAGGCTGATGTTGTCGATGTCGTCACAGGACTGGTGGTAGCACGGGTCGTAGGCCAGACCGGCGGTACCGCCGTAGACCCGGGCCTCCTCGGCCGTCTTGACCAGCTCGGCCCCGGTGAAGAGGCCGCCGGACGGGATGTCGACCCCGGCCGCGATGAACGGGCCGTAGTCGCTGCGTCCGGAGAACGGCGTCTCGGCCGAGGCCAGCCGCTGCGACCGGAAGTAGTCGTGGAACAGCTTCTCGATCGCTCCCGAGCCGGCCGGGCCGGGTGCCGAGCCGGTGCCCGGCGGGAAGGCCGAGTTGTCGCCGTCGTAGACGAACCGGACGTAGTTCGGCGAGCCGACCATGTCGAAGTTCAGGTAGAGCGCGATCTTGTCCCGCTCCGCCTGCGGCAGGTTGGCGACGTAGTACGTCGAGCCGACCAGGTTGGCCTCCTCGGCGCCCCATAGCGCGAACCGGACCTTGTTCTTCGTCGGGAACAGCCGCATCTGCTCGGCGACCTCCAGCAGCGCGGCGCTGCCGCTGCCGTTGTCGTTGATGCCCGGGCCCTCCGGTACGGAGTCGAGGTGTGCACCCGCCATCACGACGTTGCCCGGGTCGCCCCAGCGCGACTCGGCGAAGATGTTCTCGGTGGTCGCCTGGCCCCTGAAGGTGTCGGTGAAGACCCGCAGGGTGAGCCCGCCCGCGACCTGGCCGACCAGTTCCTGGCCGAG
The DNA here is from genome assembly GCF_016862915.1 of Plantactinospora endophytica. GTDB lineage: Bacteria > Actinomycetota > Actinomycetes > Mycobacteriales > Micromonosporaceae > Plantactinospora > Plantactinospora endophytica. The sequence goes on from NZ_BONW01000017.1 coordinate 164,324, forward strand.
TGCCTGCGAGACGCCGACCGCCCCGAAGTCCAACGTGTACGCGTTGCCCAGCGTTCCGGAGAGGTCACCGGGGATGTTGTTGTAGATGACCACCGCCGCCGCGCCGGCCGCCGCCGCAGTCGTGGCCTTCTGCCCGAACGGGCAGGTGCCCCGGCTGATCACGACGATCGTGCCGACGTTGGCCGGGCCGAAGTCGCCCGGGTTGCAGCCCTGCGAGTCGCCGGCCGGCACGCTGGCCGGCGCGGTCACGTCGGCGCTGCCCGAGTAGCTCATGATCCGATGTGGCAGGTCGCCGGCCGGGGCCGAGACCCGTGCCAACTCGGACGGGGTGTTGATGAGGAAGGTCTGGAAGTCGAACGACCGCCGGGTGACCCGGTAGCCGGCCTTCCGGAACACCTTCTCCGCGTAGTCGACCGACCGGTCGTATCCTGGCGCGCCCGAGGCGCGGTTGTTGTTGTTACGGTCAGCGATCTTCTGTAGTTCCTTGAGGTGTTTGTGCACGCCCTTGGCCGTGACCGCCTTGCGCAGCACCCAGGAGCCGAGACTCCCGAGGCCGGAACTGGCCTGCGCCGGTGCCGGCGCGGCCGTCACCGCGAGCGCCGTCACGAGCGTAGTGGCCAGTAGGCCACGGCTCCATCGTTTGCTGGTGCGCCCCACGCTGCCTCCCTGTCGGGTTACCGGGGTTACCGGTCTTATCGAGGGAGGTCAGCATAGCCATGCGTCACTGGCCGGTGAATCGTCCACACGAGTGCGCTTACTGCCCGGTAGTGCCGGGCCGGAGGCGAACGGTCGGGCACCGATGGCCGGCGGGCACGCCCTGGGGGAGCAGGCCGGGCCCGCCGGCACCGCCGGTGACCGAACTGGCCCCCCGCCAGCCGATCAGGGCGGCGGCGCCGGCCCGAGGGCCAGCGCCGCCGAAGGCCGTCGTTGCCGGTCGACGACCTTGTTCCGGTGGTTCGGCCCGGCCGGTGGGTCCGGGACCGAATCTTTTTTCGTCCTACTGACGATAACCACTGTGGTAGCTTCTCGTCAAGGTGGTGATAATTCAGATGGCCGAATTTCCGCCATTCGCCGTGACCGTCGACCTGGTCGTCCTCACCGTGCGCGCGGACGAACTCTGCATCCTGCTGGTACGCCGTGGTGTACCGCCCTACCAGGATCGATGGGCACTGCCTGGCGGGTTCGTCGGGTTCGACGAGGACCTGCCGGACGCCGCCGCCCGGGAACTCACCGAGGAGACCGGGGTACCCGAGCCGATCGGCCACCTCGAACAGCTCGGCACGTACGGCTCACCGAAGCGGGACCCGCGCGGCCGGGTGGTGACGGTGGCGTACCTGGCCCTGCTTCCCGACCTGCCGCCACCGGTGGCCGGTACGGACGCCGCCGCGGCGGACTGGCTGCCGGTGTCCCGGATCGCCGACGCCCAACTCGCCTTCGACCACGACGTGATCCTGGCCGACGGACTCGAACGGGCCCGGGCCAAGCTGGAGTACACCCCGCTGGCCACCGCGTTCTGCCCGCCGGAGTTCACCATCGCCCGGCTCCGCACGGTCTACGAGACCGTCTGGGGCAGCCGGTTGGACCCCCGCAACTTCCACCGGAAGGTGACCAGTACTCCCGGTTTCGTGGCGGCGGCCGGCCGGGTCACCGAGGGTGACCGGGGACGGCCGGCACAACTGTTCCGCCGCGGCCCGGCCGAACTGCTGCACCCACCGATGCTCCGCCCCTCGGTCGCCCGAAGCTGACGCCCCGGGGCGCCGTCAGACGGGCGGGGTGCTGGGTACCGGTGCCGGAGTCGGCGCGGGGGTGGCCGGGTGGTCGGTCGGTTCCGGGGTGGCGGTCGGGCCGGCCGAGGCGGTCGCGCCCGGCGTGGGCGCGGCACCGGTCGGTGCCGGCGGGCCGGACGGCGCGGTGGGCGTACCGGACGGCGCGGGTGGCCCGGAGGGCGCCGCCGACGGCGATCCGGTCGACGAGTCCCGGGACGGGGACGGGGACGCCACCGGGGAGGGGGTGGGGGACGGCGTTTCCGGTGAAGGGGACGGCGGCGCGGGCGGGGCGGGCGACTGGGGCGGCGGGCCGGCGGTCGGTGGTACCGGTGCGCCGGGCAGCCCCGGGTCGTTCGCGCCGGGCGGTTCGACCGGCGGCAGCCGGCCGGGTTCGCCGTCGGCCGGAGCGGCCCGGTCGGGCAGGCCGCCGGGTGGGACGAGGAACGGGCGCCAGCCGGTCCGTTGGGACCGGGCACCCGTACCGGCCGGGCCCGGTTCGACCACCGGCGGGACGGTCGGGTGCGGCGACACCAGCAGCGGCGGCAGCCCGGCCGAGGGTGGGACGAACGGGGTGGCGTCGGCCGGGGGCATCCCGTCGGCGACGGTCGCCGAACCGCTGCCGATCGCGGCCAGGATGGGCAGCGAGGAGGTACCGGCCAGCAGCGCGACCGTGAACAGGTACCGGCGGGCCGGGCGGCCGAGTCCCTCGGCCCGGTGCACCCCGGTCACCCTCCGATATCCGACGTGCGCGCCGCCGGAGCGGCGGTGCCGGGCCAGCAGCACGGGAGCCGGGGGCTCGTAACCGTGGTTGGGCACGGGAAACTCCTCGTCGTCGGCGGCGCGGGCCAGGCTGCGGCCGGTGGGAACTGATCGCGACCACCGTGACGGGGTCGCTACCTACAGTGGCGGAGTAACCCTGTGTTGGCCAGCGCCGCACAGCGTGTCAGCGACCGAGATTTGGTCAATCCGACCTCCGTACCCGATCAAATCGGCCTATCTGGTGCGAAGCCGGCGGCGGTCCGGATCCGGCGGAGGCCGAGCTATAGCGGTACTGAGCTGCTCTGCGAATATGGAGCCGACGGCAACGCGGCCGCGACCTTCGCGCACCCCCGCGGCAGGCAGGACGTGATGCCGGCGCTCGGTGGACCAGACTCGGCCAGAATCTGGTTCACGCCGCGTGGCTACCCCTACCGGGGCAGGCGCGGCAGCCACCCCCGGCCCGGCACCAGCCGGACGGGCGCACGAGCTGCGCGGTCGGGACACCCCCGGTGCCGACGCACGAACGACAGGGAGATAGGGATGGCGAAGGGCGATCCCGCGGGCACGGCCCGCGGCAGGCGAGCCACACCCCGGTCCGCACGGTCTGGCGGAAAATCCCCAGGCACTGACCTGGTGCAACTACTCACGCCCGAGGGCGACCGGATCGACAAGGTCACCTGGTCCGACGGTACGGAGTACCGCGTCGACTTCACCGACGAGGAGTACCGCGGCCTCTACCGGGACCTGGTGCTGGTGCGGCGGCTGGACGCCGAGGCGACCGCGTTGCAGCGGCAGGGCGAGCTGGGCATCTGGGCCAGCCTGCTCGGCCAGGAGGCGGCGCAGGTCGGTTCGGGTCGGGCGCTCCGCCCGCAGGACATGGCCTTCCCGACCTATCGGGAGCACGGCGTGCTCTACTGCCGGGGCATCGACCCGATCATGCCGCTGGGCCTGTTCCGCGGCGTCGACCTGGGCGGCTGGGACCCGAACGAGTTCAAGTTCAACATGTACACGATCGTCATCGGGGCGCAGACCCTGCACGCCACCGGCTACGCCATGGGCGTGAACATGGACGGCAGGACCGGCACCGACGACGGCGAGGCGGTGATCGCCTACTTCGGCGACGGCGCCTCCGCCCAGGGCGACGTGAACGAGGCGTTCATCTGGTCGGCGGTCTTCAACTCCCCGATCGTCTTCTTCTGCCAGAACAACCAGTACGCGATCTCGGAACCGCTGGAGCGGCAGACCCGGATCCCGCTCTACCAGCGGGCGGCGGGCTTCGGCTTCCCCGGCGTACGGGTGGACGGCAACGACGTGCTGGCCACGTACGCGGTGACCCGGGCGGCGCTGGACAACGCGCGTCACGGTCAGGGCCCCACCCTGATCGAGGCGTACACGTACCGGATGGGCGCGCACACCACCACGGACGACCCGACGCGCTACCGGATCGCCAGCGAGGTCGAGGCGTGGCAGGCGAAGGACCCGATCGCACGGGTCCGGGCATTCCTCACCAAGCAGGGCATCGCGGACGACGCGTTCCTGGCCGAGGTGGAGGAGCAGGCCAAGCAGGAGGCGCTGCGGCTGCGGGAACGGGTGTTGGAGATGCCCGACCCCGAGCCACTGACCCTCTTCGACAACGTCTTCCCGAACGGCTCGCCCGAGGTGGACGCCCAGCGCGAGGCCACCGCCCGTTACCTGGACTCGTTCGAGGGGAGCGTGCACTGATGGCCACCGAGACCCTCACCCTGGGCAAGGCGATCAACCGCGGCCTGCGCCGCGCACTGGAGCACGACCCCAAGGTCGTGATCATGGGCGAGGACGTCGGCAAGCTCGGCGGCGTCTTCCGGATCACCGACGGCCTCCAGAAGGACTTCGGCGAGAACCGGGTGATCGACACCCCGCTCGCCGAGTCCGGCATCATCGGCACCGCGGTCGGCCTCTCCATCCGGGGCTACCGGCCGATCTGCGAGATCCAGTTCGACGGCTTCGTCTACCCCGCGTACGACCAGATCGTGTCGCAGGTGGCGAAGATGCACTACCGCTCGCAGGGCAAGGTCAAGGTGCCCATGGTCATCCGCATCCCGTTCGGCGGCGGCATCGGCGCGGTGGAGCACCACTCGGAGTCCCCGGAGGCGTACTTCGCGCACACCGCCGGGCTCAAGGTGGTGGCCTGCTCGTCGCCGCAGGACGCGTACACGATGATCCAGCAGGCGGTCGCCTCGGACGACCCGATCGTCTTCCTGGAGCCGAAGCGGCGCTACCACGAGAAGGGCCAGGTCGACCTGGACGCCCCGATCGGCGACGCGTACCCGCTGCACTCCGCCCGGGTGGTCCGGCCCGGCCGGGACGCCACGCTGCTGGCGTACGGGCCGATGGTGCGTACCGCGATGGAGGCGGCCACCGCCGCCGAGGAGGACGGTCGGGACCTGGAGGTCATCGACCTGCGTACCCTCTCTCCGCTGGACCTCGGCCCGGTCTACGAGTCGGTGCGGCGCACCGGACGGTGCGTGGTCGTGCACGAGGCACCCGGCAACCTCGGCCTCGGCGCCGAGGTCGCGGCCCGGATCACCGAGGAGTGCTTCTACTCGCTGGAGGCCCCGGTGCTCCGGGTGACCGGCTTCGACACCCCCTATCCGGCCGCCCGGCTGGAGGAGGACTACCTGCCCAACCTCGACCGGGTGCTCGACGGCGTCGACCGCACCTTCGGCTGGTGAGCGGGATGTCGCGGGTGCGGGAGTTTCCCCTGCCGGACCTCGGCGAGGGGCTGACCGAGGGCGAGATCCTCAAGTGGCTGGTACAGGTCGGCGACGTCGTCGAACTGAACCAGCCGGTGGTCGAGGTCGAGACCGCGAAGGCGGCGGTGGAGATCCCGGCGAAGTGGGCCGGGAAGATCACTTCGATCTTCCACGACGAGGGCACGGTGGTCGACGTCGGCTCGCCGATCTTCGCCGTGGACACCGACCCGGGCGCCGGTGACCTGCCGGAGCCGTCGGCGGCCTCGCTGGCCGCCGTCGAGATCGCGCCCGCCGAGGGCGCCGTCGAGCCCGGCCTGATCGGCGGGCCCGCTCCGGGTGGCCGGACGGCGGTGCTGGTCGGGTACGGCCCGAAGACCGGCGCCGCCAAGCGCCGGCCGCGCAAGGGTGCCGGAGTACCCGCCGCGAACGGTGTCCCGGTGGCCGCCCCGGCACCGGTCGCGCCCGAGCCGGTGCGTGCGGCTCCCGAGCCGGTGCGTCCGGCGGCTGTCGCACCGGCACCCCGCAGTGGCGGGAGCACCGTCGCACCGGGTGGACTGGTGCTGGCCAAGCCGCCGGTACGCAAACTCGCCAAGGATCTCGGAGTCGACCTGCGTACCCTGACCGGGTCGGGGCCGCTCGGCTCGATCACCCGGGACGACGTACACCTGGCGGCGAGCGGGTCCGCGACGGCGGCCGAGCCGGCGCCGGTCGGCCCGGGCACGGCGGCACCGGCCTTCGGGCCGGACCGGGAGCAGCGGATCCCGGTCAAGGGCGTGCGAAAGCTCACGGCACAGAACATGGCGGCGTCGGCGTTCACCGCGCCGCACGTCACCGAGTTCCTGACGGTCGACGTGACGCGCTCGATGAAGGCGCTCGACCGGCTGCGCGGGCGCCGGGAGTGGCGGGACGTCCGGGTCTCCCCGCTGCTGCTGGTGGCCAAGGCCGTGCTGCTGGCGGTCGGCCGGCACCCGATGGTCAACTCGACCTGGGCCGGCGACGAGATCGTCGTCAAGGAGTACGTCAACCTGGGCATCGCGGCGGCGACCGAGCGCGGCCTGATCGTGCCGAACATCAAGGACGCCGGCCGGCTCACCCTGCGTGAGCTGGCGGACGCGATGACGGCGCTGGTGCAGACCGCCAAGACGGGTCGGACGGCTCCGGCGGACATGTCCGGCGGCACCCTGACCATCACGAACGTCGGCGTCTTCGGCGTCGACACCGGTACGCCGATCCTGCCTCCGGGCGAGTCGGCGATCCTCGCCTTCGGCGCGGTCCGGGAGATGCCCTGGGTGCACAAGGGCAAGGTCAAGGTCCGGCAGGTGACCACGCTCGGGCTCTCCTTCGACCACCGGATCATCGACGGCGAGCTGGGCTCGAAGTTCCTGCGTGACGTGGGCGACTTCCTGGCCGATCCGGAGGCGGCGCTGCTCGGCTGGACCTGATCCGCCGTCCGCCACCACCTGGCACGAGGCAGCCGGTGTGTCCCGGGTTACTCCCGGGCACACCGGCTGTTTCCGTAAGGTTACGAAGAACCGTCACCTTGAGGGCCGCCGGACCTTTGATTCGTAGGCTGGTGTCTCAGCTCACCTAATAATCGCTGGCGGATCGCGGCCTGGCGAGGTTGAATAGACACATCAGACGCGGACGACAACCGAATAGCCAGGGGGCGCAACACCATGAGCATGCTCAACCGACTTCGTAACCGCCGGGACAGCGCGCGTCGCGCGCGGGCGATCGAGCGGGCACTGCGGGCGACCAGTTCGCCGGCTGTCCGTGACGAGATCCTGATCGCCGCGCAGCGTTACTACGGCTGACCTCGACAGACTCCTCACCTCCTCCGCACCAGTTCGACGGCCCGCCCGGAGCGCTCCGGGCGGGCCGTCGGCGTTTCCCACCCGTACGCCACCGGAGTACCGCCCCTGCGACACCGCCCGGTACGGTGGGCTCGGTCGCCGCCCGACCGGCCGGTAGGAAGTACGCCGAGCAGATCTGCGTTCGGCTCGCCCGGGCGACCGGGGCCCGGCGACCCGCGCTGCCCGGGCGGTACCGGCCTGGACCGGTTACCGTGCGGGGAGCTTGCCCAGCCGGTGTCACGCCGGAGTCGACGGCGACCTGGCCGGCGATCGGCGCGTGAGACCGGCGCGGCCGACATGTGATGGAGGAGGCGCGCGCATGACGTCCGAGGATCCGCAGCACCCCGGCCGGTGGCCGGACGAGGCTGCGCCGGGCGCCGCAGGCCCAGCCACGTACGGCAACCCCGCACCACACCACGACGACCGGTTTCCGCCCCAGGGTCCGGGTAGCAGTAATCCGCCGGCCGATTTCGGCTGGGCTCCGCCACCGCCGGCCGGCCGGGCCGGCGCGCCGGTGGCCTGGAACGAGTCACCGGGCGGCGCCCCTGGCCACCCCGGCCCGGCCGGCTGGGGAGGTCCCGGCGACGAGCCGGGCGCACCCGGCCCGCGCGCGGACGGCCCCTGGGGCCCGCCGCCGGAGGCCGCCGGACGCCCGTCCCCGGCCGCCGAGGGCTCCGGCTTCCCGCCGGAGTGGGGCAGCCCACCCGGCCAGTCCGGCCCGCCGCGCTGGTCCGGTGCCGGCCAGGCCGCCGAGCCGTCGAGCGGCCCACCGGGATACCCGGCCCCGGCCGACCCGCCCCCCGGGCCGGCGGGATACCCCAACCAGCCCGGCTCGCCCGCCGGACCGCCCGGATATCCGGAGCCGTCGGGGGGCGCCCCCGGCTACCCCGGCCAGCAGTACGGTGCCCCGGCGTACCCGCCAGCCGCACCGGGCAGCCCCGCCTATCCGCCGTCGGCACCCGGCAGCCCGGCCCAGCCCGCCGAGGCGAGCTATCAACCGGTGAACCGGGCGTCCCTGCCCGACGTGGAGCCGTGGCCGGCGGCCGAGGCATGGGGCGCGGCAGCACCACGCGGCGACGCAAGCGGTCCGCCGGACGACTACCCACAGCGCCCCCGGCCGCCCGCCGAACCGGACGGGCCGGCCGGTGGTGCACCCCAGGCGGGCGCCTGGGCGCCGCAGCAGCCGACCTGGTCGTCCGGGCCCGGGGAGGCCAGGCCGGGTCCGTTCGAGCCGGCCCGGCCCGAATTCGAACGCCGCGAGCCTGACTTCGACCGGCGCGAACCCGACTTCGACCGGCGCGAACCCGACTTCGACCGGCGCGAACCCGACTTCGACCGGCGAGAGCCGGACGGGGCGGCGTACCAGCCCGGACCGGGCCCGGGGATCTCGCCCGGGAACGCCGTACCGCTGCCGCCGCAGGAGACCCGGATCCCGGGTGCCAGCCTGGCCGCCTCACCGCCGGCCGACTACCCGCCGGCCGCCGGCCGCCAGGTGCCCGGCGAGTACGGCGGACCGGCTCGGGAGCCGGGCGGATGGGCACCCGGAGGGCCCGAAGCGGCACCACAGTCGCCCGCACCCGGCTCGGGTGCCGCAGCGGTCGTACCGCAGCCGCGCATCCCGACCGAGTCGGCGGTCGCCGGCCGGGTCTCGGTACCCGGGCTGGCGGGACAGTCGGAGCCGGCCGCCCAGCCCGACCGGGCCACCGGACGGGCCGTGGCCGGCAGTGCCGCCGTACCGGCGGCCAGTCGGGTACTGCCCCCCGCCGACCTTGCCGCCGCGCCCGCCGTACCGGCGCCCAAACCACGCGTGTACGGCCGGCCGCCGGCCGGAGACGAGCCCGACCAGCCGGGGCCGGCCGACGGACCGGGCGGCTGGGACGCCGGACAGTCGTCCGGACCGCCGGCCGCGCCCGGGGGCTGGGACGCCGACCGGCCGGGCGGCCCGGAGGCACGCCGGTCCGCACCGACGGTCTACGGCGCACCGCCGGCCCCGTCCGGGCCGGACGAGCACGGTGACGGCTTCCCGGACGACCCGCCCGCGACCCGGGTCGCCGTTCCCGGCGCCCGGGCGGCACAGCCCGACGCCCCGAACCGCCCGTCGGAGGACTCGCCCTTCGCCGACCTGATCGGCCCGCCCGGCGCGCCGCTCGGGCCGGGACCGGGCGGGCCCGGGGCGGACGGACCCGGACCGGCTCCCTTCGACGGGAACCGGTTCGGTGGTCCCGGGCAAAGCGAGCAGCCCGACCGGTTCGGTGGCCCCGGCCAGGGCGAGCCTGACCGGTTCGGTCCCGGGGCGGCCGGCGGCAACCAGTTCGGCGGACCGGCCCCGTTCGACGGCGACCGCTTCGGTGGCCCCGGCCAGGGCGGCGCCGACCGCTTCGGCGGGCCCGGGCAGGGCAACCCCGACCGCTTCGGCGGACCCGGTCACGGCGAGCCTGACCGGTTCGGCGGCCCTGGTCAGGGCAACCCGGACCGGTTCGGTGGACCCGGGCAGGGCAGCCCCGAACGGTTCGGCGGACCCGGGCAGGGCGAGCCTGACCGGTTCGGTCCAGGGGCGGCCGGTGGCAACCAGTTCGGTGGACCGGCGCCGTTCGACGGGGACCGCTTCGGTGGTCCCGGAGCGTCCGGTGCCGGCCAGTTCGGCGCGTCCGCCCCGCCCGGCACCGACCGGTTCGGCGGACCACCGCCCGGACACCCCGACTTCGGGCCGCCGCCCGGACAGCCGGGCTTCGGCCCGCTTCCCGACGCGGACGGGCCCGGGTTCGGCCGGCCCGGACCGGCAGGTGCCGGACCGGGGACGTACGGAGCGCCCGGGGCGGGACCGGGGACGTACGGTGCCCCCGGCGGGCCGCCCGGCGGGGCGGGGACGTACGGCGCACCCGCGTCCTCCGGCCCCGGCTGGGGTGGGCAGGAAGAGGGCGAGCAGGGTCGGTTCGACTCGTTCAAGCCGGAGGCGGCGGAGTCGGCGGAGCCGAAGACCGAGGCCCCGACGCCGCAGGTCCGCAACGGCAAGGTGCTGTTCCTGGTACTGGTCGCCGCGGTACTGCTGCTGGCGGTGCCGCTCGGCACGCTCTGGCTGCTCGGCAAGTTCGGTGGCGGGGACGCGCCGCCGCCGTTCAACCCGGCGGTGGGTGCCTGCGTCAAGGACTCCGGTGGCACGCCGGTGATCGCGGACTGCGCCGAGCAGGGCGTCTTCAAGGTCGCCTCGAAGGTGACCGACAAGAAGGAGTGCCCGGCGGAGACTCCGCAGACGATCGTCGTACCGGACCGCAAGGAGGTGCTCTGCCTGCAACCGGCGGCGGCACCGGCCGGCGGATAGCGGGCGGCACGACAGCAGGACCATCACGGCGCCCCGCCTTCCGGTACTCCGGGAGGCGGGGCGCTGGTCGTCGGCGGTCCCGGGGCGCGACGAGGGCCGGGGTCACGGAGCGGGTTCCGGCCGGGTCCTGCACTATGGGGCCATGACTGCACGGGTACGGGCACCGGAGTTCCGGGGTCGAGGGTGGCTCAACACCGGCGGGCGCGAGCTGACCCTCGCCGACCTCCGCGGCAAGATCGTCCTGCTGGACTTCTGGACGTTCTGCTGCATCAACTGCCTGCACGTGCTGGACGAGCTGCGCCCGCTGGAGGAGAAGTACGGCGACGCCCTGGTGGTGATCGGGGTGCACTCGCCGAAGTTCGAACACGAGCGGGACCCGGAGGCGCTGGCCGCCGCCGTCGAGCGGTACGGCGTCGCGCACCCCGTACTCGACGACGTCGAGATGGCCACCTGGCAGCAGTACGCCGCGAAGGCGTGGCCGACGCTGAACGTGATCGACCCGGAGGGGTACGTCGTCGCCTCGATGGCCGGCGAGGGTCACGCCGAGGGCCTCGCCCGGCTGCTAGACGAGTTGATCGCCACCCACGAGGCCAAGGGCACGCTGCACCGGGGCGACGGCCCGTACGTGCCGCCGGCCGAACCGGAGACCGCGCTGCGTTTCCCCGGCAAGGTGATCGCGCTGGACGGCGGAGGGGCGCGGGCGGGAGGCGGGCCGGGCGGAACGCTGCTGGTCTCCGACTCGGCCCGGCACTCCCTGGTCGAGTTGGCGCCGGACGGCGAGACGGTGCTGCGCCGGATCGGGGCCGGGGAACGGGGCCGGACGGACGGCCCGGCCGAGCTGGCCCGGTTCGCCGAGCCGCAGGGCGTGTGCCGGCTGCCCGAGCACACCGCCGAGATCGCCGGGTACGACATCGTGGTCGCGGACACCGTCAACCACCTGCTCCGGGGCGTACGGCTGGCGACCGGCGAGGTGACCACGGTGGCCGGTACCGGTCGGCAGTGGCGCTCGACCGTGGACGACCACGCCCACGACGCCCTCTCCGCCGACCTCTCCTCCCCCTGGGACCTGGCCTGGTACGACGACCGGGTCATCGTCGCGATGGCCGGCATCCACCAGCTCTGGTGGTTCGACCCGATCAAGCGGACCGTCGGCGTGTACGCCGGCACCACCGTGGAGGCGCTGCGGGACGGCCCGCTGCCGGACGTCTGGATGGCGCAGCCGTCCGGGCTCTCCGTCTCCGCCGACGGCAGTCGGCTGTGGATCGCCGACAGCGAGACGAGCGCGCTGCGCTACGTCGAGGGCGGGGTGCTGAGCACCGCCGTCGGGCAGGGGCTCTTCGACTTCGGGCACGTCGACGGCCCGGCCGAGCAGGCGCTGTTGCAGCATCCGCTGGGCGTCGGCGCGCTGCCGGACGGGTCGGTGCTGGTGGCCGACACCTACAACGGGGCGGTCCGGCGGTTCGACCCGGAGACCGGGACCGTGTCGACGGTCGCCGACGGGCTCGCCGAGCCGAGCGACCTGGTGGTCACCGCGGACGGCGAGGTGTTGGTGGTCGAGTCCGCAGGGCACCGGTTGAGCCGGCTGGCGCCGGGCTCCCTGTCGGCTGCCGGTGCCAGCACGGTCGCCGGCAACCGGCACCGTACGGAGCGTCCGCCGACCGATCTCGCCGCCGGTGAACTGACCCTGGACGTGATCTTCGAGCCACCGCCGGGGCAGAAGCTGGACGACTCGTTCGGCCCATCCACCCGGCTGGAGGTCTCCGCCTCCCCGCCGGAACTGCTGCTCGACGGGGCCGGGGTGGGCACCGAGCTGTCCCGCCAGCTGGTGCTGAACGACCAGGTCAGTTCCGGGGTGCTCCAGGTGGTGGCTCAGGCCGCCACCTGTGACGCCGAGGCCGAGCACGCCGCCTGCCACCTGAGCCGGCAGGACTGGGGCGTGCCGGTACGCATCACCCCGGACGGGGTGCACCGGCTGCCACTCGTCCTGCGTGGCCTGGACAGTTGAGCCGACAGGTGAGCCGACCGTTGAGCCGCCGACCGGGGACGGGGCGCGCGGGCCGAGCAGTTCGGCGGCGAACCTCACCAACCGGCATCTTCTTCATCCAACACGGCACGGGCGGCTACCAGCGACGTGGCGACGGTCGAGTAGGGACGTGACAGGAACCACTCCCGCAACCACTACCCCCGGGTAACCTACGGTGCCGTAACCTGATCTGGTGAGTACTTCCGCGCCGACCCGGCTACGCCCTGTCGACCTGGGCAAACCACGGATGCGAGGCTGGCTGCACGCGTACGCCTTCTTCGTCGCGGTGGTGGCCGGCGTCGTACTCTGCTCGATCGCCGCGACCCGGCCCGGCTGGACGCCGCTGGTCAGTTGCGCCGTCTACAGCGTCACGGTCTGCGGCCTCTTCGGCACCAGCGCGCTCTACCACCGTCGGGTCTGGTCCGAACGCGGCTACCGGGTGATGCGCCGGATGGACCACTCGATGATCTTCGTGTTCATCGCCGGTACGTACACCCCGTTCTGCCTGCTGGTGCTCTCGGCGGGCAGCGCGGCCGTACTGCTGCTGATCGTCTGGTCGGGCGCGGTGGCCGGGGTGGCGATGAAGCTGGTCTGGCCGCACGCGCCCCGCTGGGTTTCCGCGCCGCTCTACCTGGCGCTGGGCTGGGTCGCGGTCGCGGTGTTGCCGGACATCCTGGACCGGGGCGGAGTCACCGTGCTCGCGCTGCTGGTCGCCGGTGGCGCGGCCTACAGCATCGGCGCCGTCTGCTACGCGCTGCGCCGGCCCAACCCGTGGCCCACCGTCTTCGGGCACCACGAGCTGTTCCACGCCTGCACGCTGGTCGCGGCGATCTGCCACCACGTGGCGATCTACTTCGCCCTGTTCGCCTGACCTGCTCCGCCCCGCCCGCCTGACCGCCGTCGCCCGCCCGCCCGTCCATCGGCCGGCGGTACAGGCTCCGTGCCCGGTATCGACTTCGCGCGGTGCAGACTCAGTCCCCGGTACAGAGGCGGTGCGGGGTGCAGATGCGGTGCACGGTGCGAATTCGCGCGCGGTGCAGACCTCGGGGAGCAGCCGTCAGAGCGGGCGGCCGGGGCGGCGTACCTCGTGGTACTCCTCGACGACCTGCTCCTCCCGGGCCGGTACCCGGGGGGCCACCACCGGCGTGACGACGGTACGGCGACGGTTGCGCCAGAGGTAGGTGGTCATGATGATCCCGACCACGCCGGCGAGCATCAGTACCCAGCCGACGGCGTTCAGGTTGAGCCAGCCCGTCTCGACGTCCACCGCGAACGCGAGGATCGCGCCGAGCGCAATGAGAAAGATGCTTCCACCGATGCCCACTGTGTCGCCCTCCTAGGCTGTCGACTGGTACCGGTCGGGCCGGTCCCGTCCGCGGGGTCGCGGTGTCCATCGACATACCCAGGCGTTTCAAATCCGAATCCGGCAAGCTGGGAGCAGCGTCGCTGCCGGTGCCGAACCGGCGGGCGGCTGGCCCGGCCGGGCCAGCCGCCGCGACAGAGGCCGAGCAGCACAGGGACGACGCCGGCCACGCACCGGGACGACGCGACGGACGCACACGCCACGCGACGCAGGGGAGACAACGTGACGGACACCAGCGCGGCCGGCGGAACCGGCGGTAACCCGGAATCGGGCGGGAACGCGGCGTCGGGCGGTAACCCGGAATCGGGCGGGAGTGCGGCGTCGGGCAGTGCCGGGCGGCCGGGTGGGGCCGGGGCACCGGTCGCGTCCGGAACGCAGCCGCGAAGTCTGGTACTGCTCCGGCACGCCAAGGCCGAGCGGCCGACCACGGCGCCGGACGCCGACCGTCCACTCACCGCCCGTGGGCACGCGGACGCCGCCGCCGCAGGTGCCTGGCTGGGCCACGGCGGCTACCTGCCGACCGTGGTCCTCTGCTCGCCGGCCAAACGCACCCGGCAGACCTGGCACGACGCCGCACTGGGCATGGCCGCGCCACCGATCCGCCCGCTCGACGGCCAGGCCCGACCCGCCGGAGGTACCGACGGCACCGGCCAGGCGGGCGGCGTACCGACCGTCCGGTACGACCAGCGGATCTACCACGGGTACGCGACAGATCTGCTCGACCTCGTCCGTTGCACCGATCCGGACGCACCCACCCTGCTGCTGGTCGGACACAACCCGACCATCTCGGAACTGTCCACTCTGCTCGATCCGGTGCACGCCGACCCGGAGGGGCTGCGTACCAGCGGAATCGTCATCCACCGGTTTGACGGCGGGTGGGCGGAACTGGGCCCCGGGGCGGGACCGATCGTCAAGTGGCACACCGCCCGGGGCTGACCGGACGGATCGCGGCACGGTGCCGCGTACCCCGACGAAGGGTGCCCGGCCGGTGCGGTCGCGACCAGGCCGGGCACCCGAAACGGTTGTCAGGTGGGTGGCGCGCTCGGCGGCGGTGGATCCGGCGGCGGTGGCATCATCGCCGTCGGATGCGACAGCCGGTTCTCCTCGACGATCAGGGTCCGGGCCCGCTTCTTGCGGTCCTGCCAGTACCACATGGTGGTGGCCAGCACGCCGAGCCCGGCCAGGATGAAGACCCAGCCGACCGTACGAAGGTCGAGCCACCAGACGTTCGCCCTGACCGCGAACGTCAGGATGGCTCCCAGGGTGATGAGGAAAATTCCTGTACCGATGCCCATGTCCGCTGCACTCCCCCGTGCGATGGGTCGTGGGCTTTCATGACAAATCAGGTCAAACTGCTCCTAGCACCGCCTCAACAATAGCGCGGCGGCCGGCGAGCAACAGCTCCACCGGCCGCCGGAGAACAGCGTCGGAGTACCGCTCGGTCAGAAGGCTTCCTCGGGCAGGTCCATCAGCTCCAGGTCGGCGCCCTGCACGATCCGCCGGTCGGCACCGATCCGGGGCAACACCTCCCGGGCGAAGAACCGGGCGGCGGCCAGCTTGCCGGTGTAGAACGCCTTGTCCTGGGCGGATACCTCGCCGCTCAGCGCCCGCAGCGCGACCTCGGCCTGCCGTTGCAGCAGCCAGCCGACCACCAGGTCACCGACGGCGAGCAGGAAGCGCCGGCTGGCGAGCCCGACCTTGTAGAGCGCCCGCGCCTCGCCGCCCTGCGCGTCGCCGAGCCACCCGGTCATGGTGCCGAGCATCGCCTGCACCTCGCCGAGCGCCCGACCCAGGGCCGCCCGCTCCTCCTTGAGCCGGCCGTCGCCCGGCCCGCCGGAGACCGCGTCGGCCGGCTCGGTGCCGCCACCGGACTCGACGAACGCCGCGATCTCCCCGGCCACCGCCATCAGGCTCGTACCACGGTCCCGGACGATCTTCCGGAAGAAGAGGTCGAGGCTCTGGATCGCGGTCGTACCCTCGTAGAGGGTGTCGATCTTCGCGTCCCGGACGTACTGCTCCAGCGGGTAGTCCTGGAGGAAACCGGAGCCGCCGAACGTCTGCAACGACTCGTGACCGAGCAGCTCGTAGGCGCGTTCCGAGCCGACTCCCTTGACCAGCGGCAGCAACAGGTCGTTGACGCCCTTGGCCAGCTTGGCGGTCGACTCGTCGCCGTTCGCCTCGGCGAGGTTGATCCGGTCCTGCCAGGTCGCGGTGTAGCAGACCAACGCCCGCAGCCCTTCGGCGTACGCCTTCTGGAGCATCAGTGAGCGGCGCACGTCCGGGTGGTGCGTGATGGTCACCCGGGGCGCGTTCTTGTCCGTCGAGCGGAGCAGGTCGGCACCCTGCACCCGGCTCTTCGCGTAGTCCAGGGCGTTGAGGTAGCCGGTGGAGAGCGTGGCGATCGCCTTGGTGCCGACCATCATCCGGGCGTACTCGATGATCAGGAACATCTGCCGGATGCCGTCGTGCACGTCGCCGAGCAGCCAGCCCTTGGCCGGTACGCCGTGCTCGCCGAAGGTCATCTCGCAGGTGTTGGAGACCTTGAGCCCCATCTTGTGTTCGAGGTTGGTCGCGTACGCGCCGTTGCGCTCGCCCAGCTCCCCGGTCTCGGAGTCGAAGTGGAACTTCGGGACCACGAACAGCGAGAGGCCCTTGGTGCCGGGGCCGCCGACGCCCTCCACCCCGACCGGCCGGGCCAGGACATAGTGGATGATGTTGTCGGTCAGGTCGTGCTCACCACTGGTGATGAACCGCTTGACCCCCTCGATGTGCCAGGACCCGTCGGGCTGGGGAATCGCCCGGGTCCGGCCGGCGCCCACGTCCGAACCGGCGTCCGGCTCGGTGAGCACCATGGTCGACGCCCACTGCTTCTCGACGAAGAGCTTCGCCCACTTCTTCTGCCGCTCGGTGCCCTCCCGGTAGAGGGTGTGCGCGAAGGAGGGGCCACCCGCGTACATCCACAGCGGGGCGTTGGCGCCGAGGATCAGCTCGGCCGCCGACCACCAGAGCGCGCGGGGTGCCATCGTGCCGTCCAGCTCGGCCGGCAGGTCCATCCGCCAGAACTCCGAGGCCATCAGCGCGTGGTAGGACTTCTTGAACGGCTCCGGCAGCGGTGCGCTGTGCGTGGCCGGGTCGAAGACCGGCGGGTTGCGGTCGCTCGCGGCGTAGCTGGCCGCCAGGTCCTCCCGGGCCAGCCGGTCCACCTCGGCGAGCACGCTCCGCGCAGTGTCGGCGTCCAACTCGGCGTACGGGCCGGCGCCGAACGCCTGGTCCGCGCCGAAGACCTCGAAGAGGTTGAACTCCAGGTCTCGCCGATTGCTCCTGTAGTGGGTCATTACGCCTCTGCCCCCCGGACGTCGCGAACACAGGTTACCCGGCAGTAACAGGAGTTATATTACTCGCGGGTAAGTCATGGTGGCGCACCCACACCAGTGACCCGCACCACAGTGACAGCAAGCTGACGCACAGTACCGGACCGGACGCCCGGCGCGTCGCGGCCGGTCGCACCATCTTGGCTAGGACGCCGCCTCCGTCCACAGTTCGGACACCGCACCGCCGGGCCGCCGAGTTCCGCGTCGCTCAGTCGGGGGCGCCGACCTCCCAGCTCGGCACCGGCGCGGCGGTTGCCGAGTGCGGTCCCGGGTACTCCATCAGGACCAGTGCGATGTCGTCGTCGAGCCGGCCGCGTACCCATTCGACAAGTGCCGTCTCCAGCGAGGCCAGTCCGTCGGCGACGGTGCCGTGCCCGAGCAGCCGCCAGGCCCGGTCGGCGGTGGGGAAGAACTCCCCGTCCCGGCGCGCCTCGCCGAGCCCGTCCGTGAAGAGCAGCAGCCGGTCGCCCGGTTCGAGCCGCTCGACCCGGGGCCGGACCACCGGCATGAACCCCAGCGGCGGCGCGGGAGCCGGCGGCTCCATCGGGATCACCTGACCACGCCGCAGCAGCAGGGGGGCCGGATGACCACAGTTGACGATCGTGAGCGTACCGCCGCGCTCCTCCACCAGGGCCGCGGTGACGAAGTCCTCGTCGCCGACGTTCCGGGCCACCGACCGGTCCAGGTCGGCCACGATCGCCCGCAGGTCGGCCCGCTCGTACGCCACGTGCCGGTACGAGCCGAGCACGATGCTGGCCAGCCGGACCGCGTCCAGCCCCTTGCCCCGGACGTCGCCGATGATGATCCGCACGCCGTACGGGGTGTCGATCGCCTCGTACAGGTCACCGCCGATGTCGGCGGCGGCGGTCGACGAGATGTAGTGCCCGGCCACCGCCAGACTGCCGACCTGCGGACCGAGTGGACGGAGTACCGCCTGCTGGGCCACGGAGGCGAGCTTGGACAACTCGGCGATCCGGTCGGCCTGCCGCTGCCGGATCACCGCGAACAGCGCCGCGATCGCCGTCGCGAGTACCACGCCGACCAGGTTGACCGTGGTGGCCAGCGGCACCACCCGGCCGCCCCAGGCCAGCGAGGCGGCCAGCACGGTGGCGATCACGCCGACCGCGAGTACCACCCGCCAGGAGGCGAAGGCGGCGGCCAGGAACGGGGCCGCCGCGACCAGGCCGACATAGTTGACCCTGGATTCGTCAGCGAACTCCACCACCGAGACGAGCGCGAGCAGCACTAGGGCCGCGCCGAGGCCGGCGCGGGAACCTTGGCTCAGCGGGCGACGGCCCGGCGGCATCAGTTGCATGGGTACGCCGAACAGCATGCCTGATCGACGAGCGCGATTGTACGAAGTTGACTCCTCGTCCGATCGGGTTCTGGCCACCTGGCGCATCCCAGCGGTCCGGATCCGCCGGATCTTGTCGCCGAGTCAGCCAACCGTTGCAAGTCGAATGAACATTCTTAGATCATCGGGCTCACGTCACGCGGTCGCCCCGTCACCGGGACGCGCCGCCGATCCCGAACCGCCGATCCCGAGCTGCCCCGTCGATCCCGAGCCGCCGCGCCGATCCCGGACCAGAGCACGGATTCGGGCCAGTGCGTCGAGGGGTGCCGCGCCGACGGTCCGGGGCACTCAGCCGAGTACCTCGTAGCGGACGTCGATGGCACCGAGGCTCAGCGACGCGATCGCCTCGAAGCCGGCCCGGGACAGGTCGATGCAGCGCCCCTCGACGAACGGCCCCCGGTCGTTGATCCGGACCACCACGGACCGGCCGTTGTCCGGGTTCGTCACCCGGACCCGGGTGTCGAAGGGCAGCGTCTTGTGCGCGGCGGTCAGCGCGTTCGGGTCGAACGCCTCGCCGTTCGCGGTGACCTGGCCCTGGTCGTAGTAGGAGGCGCCGCAGGACCCGGTCTCGACCACCCGGCTCGTCGGGCTGGCCACCGGTCGTTTGGTGGCGGGCTTCGCGGTGCTGCGCCGGGTCTGGCTCGGCGAGGGGCGGGTACTGGCCCGGGAGGCGCGCTCGGGCGACCGGGTCGGGCTGGGCGGCAGCGCGTCCGGGGTCGGCGATGTGGTCACCGGCCCGCCCGGGGTACCCGGACTGGTCACGTCGACCAGGGTGGGCGCCGAGGTGCTGGCGGCCGGATCCGTGCCGAGTTTCACCACGCCGGCCGCACCCGCGCCGACCAGCGCGACGGCGACCGCACCGGCGGCCACCACACCGGTCGGCCAGCGCAGAATCCGAGCACGGGCATGCTTTCCAGCCACCGGACCGTCCCCTCCCAGCAACAACAGAGATCAGGTCGGACCGTAACGAGGGTGGTACTTCGGAAGTCAACGTGATCATGTGTTTTCGCCCGGTTATGTGGTGAAACGTGTAGCCGATCATCCGACCCCGAGTGGGTCGGACGTGCCCGGTACCGCGAGGGGGGCGGGGGCGGTCGGGGCCGGGTCGGACGTCACGGAGAATCACAGGATGCTTCCCGTACGGGCGCGGCTGCGTGGACGGCTGGTCGAGGCGTTCCGCTGGACCGACCCCGGGCCGGAGAGCAGCCACCTGGTCAGCGACGCCTCCGGCTGGTGGCGGGACCCGGCGATCCTCGCCGACCTCGGTCCGGCGCTGGCCGAGCCGTACCGGGCCGATCCGCCCACCGTGGTGGTCGCCCCGGAGGTCACCGGGCTGCTGCTGGCGCCGCTGGTGGCGACCGCGCTGGGCGTCGGGCTCGTGCCGGCGTACAAGAACACCGGAGAGCGGCGGATCGCCGAGCCGACCACCTGGGCCTGGACCGGCGCCGACTACCGGGGCCGCCGGCTGGCCCTGGGGGTACGCGACCGGCACCTCGGCCCCGGCGACCGGGTACTGGTGGTGGACGACTGGGTGGCCAGCGGCGCCCAGGTACGTGCCCTCTACGAGGTCGCCGCCGCGCGCGGCGCCACCGTGCTCGGCGCCGCCTGCCTGGTCGCCGAGTGCTCCCCGGAGGTGGCGGCCGAACTCCGGCTGGACAGCCTGCTCACCCCGACCGACCTTGACCCCTGACCGA
The DNA here is from genome assembly GCF_016862915.1 of Plantactinospora endophytica. Taxonomy (GTDB): domain Bacteria; phylum Actinomycetota; class Actinomycetes; order Mycobacteriales; family Micromonosporaceae; genus Plantactinospora; species Plantactinospora endophytica. The sequence goes on from NZ_BONW01000017.1 coordinate 184,558, forward strand.
CCGGGCGCAGTCGTGCCCTGTCGGCCAGGTGGCCGGGTGTAGCCGTGCCGGAACTCTCAGGTGGCCGAGCGTAGGCGTGCCGAGACTCTCAGGTGGCCGGCGGCGGCTGCTCCGTACGGCACAGCCGGAAGCCGATGTTCGGCGCGAGGTGGTCGCCCCAGTCGTCGTCCCGCCAACTCGTCGAGGCGCGGGACATCCGGAACGAGACGCTTACCGCGCCGGCACAGTCGGCCCAGGAACCGCCCCGGAGCACCCGCTGCTCCCCGTCGGCCGGGCCGGTCGGACTCTCCACCGGGCTTTCGAGGTAGTACTCGGCGTCGTACCAGTCGGCCGTCCACTCCCAGACCGAGCCGGCCATCCCGTACAGGCCGTAGCCGTTGGGCGGAAGCCGGCGCATCGGCAGGATCGACAACTCGTCGAACCGGTCGAAGTCGCAGTGCTCTCGCGTCGGCGGCTCGTCCCCCCACGGATAGCGGCGGCCGACCAGCCCGCCCCGGGCCGCCCGCTCCCACTCCGCCTCGGTCGGCAACCGGTAACGGACCGTCTCCGTGGAGATCGCCGCGCAGAGTTCCTCGGCCTCCTGCGCGGCGACGCAGACCATCGGCTTGTCGTCGTACCCCCACGGCCGGCTCGGATCAGCGCGGGGCGGTACGCCGAACACGGACGCCGGGTCGACCGGCTCGTCGCCCCGGCTCAGCGTCATCCGGGGATGGTGTGCGTGCCAGTCGACCGCCCGGGTGGTCTCGTCCTCGCAGTACTGGAGTCGGATCCGGTTCGCCGAGTCGAGCACGAACCGCCCGCGCCGGCCGGCCGGGTCGGGATCGTCGTCCGGCTCCGGCTGCCCGTCCGGCGGCGGTCGCCACCCCATCAACCGGCAGTACGTCGACCAGCTCACCGCCGTCTCGGACAGCCAGTAGCCGTCCAGCCGTACCCGGTGCACCGGCCACTCGTCCGGGTCGGCCGTCTCCGAGCCCATCAGGAAGGTACCGGCCGGGACGTACCGGAAGGTCAGTCCGTGCTCCTCGACGGCCAACCGGTCCAACAGGTCCCGCCGCGCGCCGGCCAGCTCGGCGTCGCCCGGGTCGAGCGCGTACGCCCGGTCGTAAACCGCCGCCGCGGCCCGCAGCTCGCCGGCCCGGACCAGTTTCCGGGCCAGTCGGCGCAGCCGGACCGGCCCACCGGTCGCCGCCCGCTCGGCGCGCAGCCACTCCTCGACCGCCGTCACCCCGGTCAGCTCCCGCAGGACGGGCGGCCCCGCCCCGTCCCCGCCGACACGTCGAGCACCACCAGCGGATTGCGTACCGGATCCGGCGTGAGCCGTTCCAGCGCGACCTGGTCGGTGATCCACGGGTCCGGCGCGTTCACCGAGCCGTTCAGCACCAGCGCCCGCGCGCGGCAGCCGCCGCCGAAGGTGGCGGTCCCGCCCCGGCTGCTGGCCGGCTCGGTGTGCGGCAGCGCCCGGATCGACCGGAATCCGGTGCTGTGTCGCCAGATGTCGGCCAGCGACCGGTCCCGGACGTTCGCGGCGACGAACCGGGGGCCGAGGAAGCTGCACGGGTTGACGTCGCCCGCGACCGAGACCGAGCAGACCAGGTTGCCGGCGCCGCAGCCGTAGTTCTGCTGCACCACCGACTGGGTATCCCGCCGGGTGTGCGGGCCGAACGGGTCGATCTGGCGCAGCTCCATCCGGTCGTCGTCCAGCCGGGCCAGGGTGTTCAGCGCGGTGTTGTACTCGGCGAAGGTCGGCATCAGCTCCAGGTGCCGCTGTGCCACCCCGACCGGGTAGAGCGGCCGGAACACCGCCGTGTCCGCGCCCACCTCGCGGGCGAGCCGGGCACACGCCTCGACCTCCGCGACGTTCGAGCGCATGATCGTGAAAGCCAGCGTGAACCGGGCGTACCGGCGGAGCACCGCCAACCGGTCCAGCACCCGGTCGAAGGTGCCGGCGCCGCGTACCCGGTCGTTGCTCTCGGCCGTGGCGCCCTCCAGGCTGACGTTGAGCCAGACCAGTTCCCGCCGGCCGAACTCCCGGGCGATCTCCTCGGTGACCAGCAGCCCGTTGGTGGTGACACAGGGGGCGAGACCATGCGCGGTGGCGAGGTCGATGATCTGGAACAGGTCCTTGCGGAGCAGCGGTTCACCGCCGGTGAGGCCGAGCCGGAAACTGCCGAGGCTCGCCATCTCGGCGAAGAGCCGATCGATCTCGGCCAGGCTCAGCCGCCGCTCCCGACGCGGCAGGTCCCCCGCGAAGCAGTGCGTACAGCTCAGGTTGCAGGCGGAGACGACCTCCAGGTGTACGGCGAGCGGCCCGGCCAGGTGGTCGGCCGGCGGTTCCGGACCGTCGAGCACGACACCGGCGAACCGGTGCCCCACCGTGAAGAAGCCCAGCTCGTAGAAGTGCTCGTAGAACCGGAGCAGCCGCTCGCGGTGCCCGTCGTCGGCCACCTCCGACAGCACCTCCCCGACCGGCCGGTCGACGAGCCGGCGCAGCAGTGCGGTGGCCTCGGCGTCGAACGGCAGGTACCGCGAGGTGCGGCGGTCGAAGACCAGGCTGCCGAAGTGCTGCGGAACCAGCACCAGCGGAGGCGGGGGCGGCGACGGGGGCGGCATCGTGGCCGGCGTCGGGGACGGGGACTGGGCCGCCGCCGCGCCGGTCACCGGGTACCGCCGGGTGGGGTGAGCCGGAAGCCGGCGCGTACCCAGATCCGGTCGGCGGCCACCGGCACGCCCAACCCCACCGCACCCAGCTCGCCGAGCCGCCCGACCTGGTAGCCGGCCTGGTCCCAGCCGGTACCCTCGGGCGGCCGGTGCGCGGTCCGGGGCTCCATCGGCGCCCAGTCGCCGTCGTCGAAACCCGGGCGGGTCCAGCGGTCGTCGGCCGGCTCGACCGGCGACCACCGCCAGCCGCCGTCCACGGTGGACAGGATCGAGATCTCGACCGCCTGCTCCGGGGTGGAGTCGACGTGCGGGTCGTGGCCCGGGCGGTGCACGGCGGCGAACATCAGCGCGATGAACGCCGGGTCGACGTCCGCGACGGTGAAGGCGAGGACGTGCTCGCCGTACGGGACGACCGGGCGGGCCGAGGGCGGCTCCACGCCGTCGAGCAGGAACCGGCACTCCCCGGCAGCGTAGAGCTGGACCCGCAGCGGCACCCCGGCCAGCGGGTCCCGCCAGCGGAGCACCACGCCGCCACAACCGGCCGGCACCTCGCAGTGCCCGTGCTCCTCCAGGATGAACAGCGGCGACTCCTTGGCGTACCTCGACACCGAGTTGAGTTTCAGTTCCCGGTCCGGCATGCCCACCTCTCGTCCCGCCGCTCCAAGGTCGCCCAACCTACCGCAGCGACGCCAGCCGGAGACGTACCCTTTCCGGTGCTTTCCGGCCGGAATCCGGCCCGGATTTCCCCTGGTCCGACGGTTATCCACAGGGCGACGCGGTTTTACACAGGTTGTTCACAACGTGGTCCCGCTTCCCGCACGCCGGGTTTCTACAGTCAGTGGCATGACGGAACGCCGGATCCTGGTCGTGGAGGACGAGCGCACCATCGCGGAGTCGGTGGCCGCCCGGCTGCGGGCCGAGGGCTTCGTGGTGGACATCGCGCGGGACGGGCCGGGCGCCGTCGAGGCGTTCCGCAGCGGTCGCCCCGAACTCGTCGTCCTCGACGTGATGCTGCCCGGCTTCGACGGGCTGGAGGTGTGCCGGCGGATCCAGGCCGACCGGCCGGTACCGGTGCTGATGCTGACCGCCCGGGACGACGAGACGGACCTGCTGGTCGGGCTCGCCGTCGGGGCCGACGACTATCTCACCAAGCCGTTCTCGCTGCGCGAACTCGCCGCCCGGGTGCACGCGCTGCTGCGTCGGGTCGACCGGGCCGCGAGCGCGGCCCGGGACGGGGCCGAGATCCTCCGGATCGGGAACCTCGAAATCAACCAGGCCGAACGGCGGGTCCGCCGGGACGGGGTCGAGGCACACCTCACCCCGACCGAGTTCGACCTGCTGACGCACTTCGCCAACCGGCCCCGGACGGTACTGCCCCGGGAACGGCTGCTCGCCGACGTCTGGGGCTGGGCCGACGGCTCGGGTACCCGCACCGTCGACAGCCACGTCAAGGCGCTGCGCCGCAAGCTCGGCGCCGATCTCATCCGCACCGTGCACGGCGTCGGCTACGCGTTGGAGGTACGCCCGTGAGCGCGAGGAGTGAGCTTGCGAGCCCCGCAGTCGCGAACGAAAGGACTGCACCGTGAGCGCGAGGAGTGAGCTTGCGAGCCCCGCAGTCGCGAACGAAAGGACTGCACCGTGACCGGCTTCTGGACCGGGGTGAACCGGACGATGGACGTACTGCCCCGACCGCTGGACCCGATCTGGTCGATCAAACTGAAGCTCGGCATCCTGATGGTCGGCTCGGGAGCCGCCGGGATGACCGTCTTCATCATCGGCATCGGCTGGCTGCCGCCCTGGACCACCGGTACGGCGGTGGTGCTGGCGCTGCTCACCTCGCAGCTCCTGGCCCACGGCATGACCTCGCCACTGCGCGAGATGACCGCCGCCGCACGGGCGATGGCCCGGGGCGACTACACCCGGCGGGTACGGGCCAGTTCCCGGGACGAGGTCGGCACGCTGGCCGCCGCGTTCAACCAGATGGCGGGCGACCTGGCCGAGGCCGACCGGCGTCGACGGGAGCTGATCGCGAACGTGTCGCACGAGCTGCGTACCCCGATCACCGCCCTCCAGGGTGTACTGGAGAACATCGTCGACGGGGTGGCGGAGCCGGACCTGCCGACGCTGCGGGTCGCGCTGGCCCAGACCGAGCGGCTCGGTCACCTCGTCGCCGACCTGCTCGACCTGTCCCGGCTGGACGCCGGGGTGCTGCCGCTGCGCCGGGAGGACCTCGACGTGGCGGAGTTCCTGGCCGAGGTGATCCAACAGGCCGCGGTGACCGCGTCCGGTGCCGGGCGCGACGTCCGGTTCGAGGTACGCCAGCAGTCCGCCCCGCTGACCGTGCGGGCCGATCCCCGGCGGCTGCACCAGGTCTTCGCCAACCTGCTGGACAACGCCGCCCGGCACAGTCCAGCCGGCGGCACCGTACTGGTCAGCGCCGAGCGGGTCGGCGACGAGATGCGGTTCGAGGTGACCGACGAGGGCGAGGGGATTCCGGCCCGGCTCCGGCCGGAGGTGTTCGAACGGTTCACCCGGGGCGAGCGGACCAGCGACGGCGGTACCGGGCTGGGCCTGGCGATCGCGCACTGGGTGGTGGAACTGCACGGCGGCAGCATCGCGGTGGCCGACCGCCCCCTGGTCGAGTCCGGTACGTCGATCGGCGCGAACCGACCCGTCGGCTGCCAGATCCGGGTGAGCCTGCCGATGGTGCCACCGCTCGCCGGAGCGCATTCCGCCGTACTGGTGGAGCAAAGGTGAGCGACGTGGACCCGACGAAGCAGGACCAACCGACCCCGGACCAACCAACCCCGAACGGGCCGAGCACGACCGGACCGAGCACGACCAGACCGACCACGACCGGACCGACCACGACCGGACCGACCACGACCGGACCGACCACGACCGGGCCGAGCAGGGACGGGGGTCCCGGCAGCACGGCTTCGGGTGACAGCGCCTCCGCCCCGGCCGACCCGCCGCCGCCGGCTTCCGCCGGGCCGGTCGGCGTGCCCGCCCCGGCTCAGCGTCCGGGCCCGACGGCGCCGGGTCCGGTGGCCGGGCCGGCACCGGGTCCGACCCCGCTCCGGCCACTCGGGCCGCCGCCGCCCGGCGGTGCCCCGATGGTCTGGGCACCGGCCGCACCCGTAGCCGGCTGGGGTATGGCACCGGGTCCGGTGGCCGTGCCCGCCCCGTCGTGGATCGCCACCCGCTGGCCCGGGCCGATCGGTGGCCCGACCCGTCCGGTGCTCGTCGGGGTGGCAGCGGCGGCGACCGTCGCTGCGGTGAGCATCCCGTTGACCCGGGCCGGCATCGGCTGGCTGATCGCCGGACTCGCCGGGACGGCCGCCCTGGTCACCGCCGCCTGGCCCACCGCACACCCCGCCGACACCCGCCCAACCGACACCCCGGGCAACACCCGCCCGACCGACACCCCGGGAAACATCCACTCGGCCGGCGCCCCTGGCGGTACCCGACCGCCGAGCACCGGGAGCGGCACCCGCCCGGTCGGTACCGGGAGCGGCACCCGCCCGGCGAGCGGCCCGGCCGAGGGCTGGCGCCGAGTCGGCTGGGTCCGGCCGCTCTGGGCCGCCGCGACCGTCGCGCTGCTCGGCGTCGGCACGATCCGGGCGGCGGGCTGGCTGTTCGTACTCTGCCTGCTCACCGCCGCGCTCACGGCGACGTTGACCATCACGGACGGCCGGTCGGTACGCGCACTCCTGTTCTCCGCCCTGGTCCCGCCGGCAGCCGTGATCGAGGCGATGCCGTGGCTGGCCAAGGGGCTGACCCGGTCGGCAGGGTCGGGTCGGGGGCCGGCGGTGGCGCGTACCCTGGTCAGCGTTGTCGTGTCGCTCGGCCTGCTCGTCGTCTTCGGCCTGCTCTTCTCCTCCGCCGACGCGGCCTTCGCCGGACTGCTGGACCAAATCCTTCCGGAACTCTCGGTGCGCACCATGTTCCGCTGGGTGTTCCTGTTCGTCACGGTCGGCGCGGCGCTGCTCGGCGCGGCGTACGTGCTCGCGGCCCCGCCGGACCTGACCGGGATGGCGGCCGACCCGAGCCGTCGACGGCTCCACCGGGCCGAGTGGATGCTGCCGGTCGTCCTGCTCGACGCGCTCTTCGCCGGGTTCGTCGCGGTCCAGGTCACCACCCTCTTCGGTGGCTCGGAGCACGTGCTGCGGACCGCCGGGCTCACCTACGCCGAGTACGCCCGGCGCGGCTTCTGGCAACTGCTCGCCGTCTCCCTGCTCACCCTGCTGGTGATCGGCGCCGCCGCCCGCTGGGCGCCCCGGAAGAGCCGGACGGACCGGGCGCTGATCCGGATCCTGCTCGGCGCGCTGACCCTGCTCAGCCTGGTGGTGGTGGCCTCGGCACTGTTCCGGATGGACGTCTACGCCGACGCGTACGGCGCGACCCGGCTCCGGCTGCTGGTCGCCGTCTGCGAGGCGTGGTTGGGGCTGGTCTTCGTGCTGATCGCGCTGGCCGGGGTACGGCTGGCCGCCCGCTGGCTGCCCGGACTGGCGATCGGTACGGCGGTCCTCGCGCTGCTCACCCTGGCGCTGGCGAATCCGGACCGGCTGATCGCCGAGCACAACGTCGACCGGTACCGGCAGAGCGGCCAGATCGACATCGCCTACCTGTCCGGGCTCTCCGCCGACGCGGTACCGGCGCTCGACCGGCTGCCGGATTCGCTGCGCGACTGCGCGCTGTGGAGCCTGGCGGCCGGTTCCCGACCGGACGACTGGCGGGAGACCAATCTCGCCCGGATCGAGGCCCGCCGGATTCTTGCCGAGCGCCCGGCGACCAGCCGAAGGTTCTGCCCGACCTGACCCGGATCGTGACCTGACCCGGCCCCGACGACGATCTGACTTCGAGGCCCACCCCGGGCCGCCTTCGTTACGGGGGAAGAACTGGCGGCCCGGGGCAGGTGTGGGGTGATGAGGCAGGTTCGTCAACGTCGGCGCGGTACCCAGTAGAGGATCTGGCCGACGATCAGGGCGGGATGCCGGTCGGGTAACGCCTCCAAGGCGCGAGGAAGATGCGCGGCGAGGTACATCATCAGCCCGACCCGGTTGCCGTCGAAGCCGATCAGGAGTGCCAGGCGGGCGTGTGGGCAGGGCCAGTCGTGTTCGCATTCCACACAGACGTACGTGGCTCCGGGGAGATGCTGGCCGATCTGGTGCTCAAGCCGGCGCCGTCGGGCGATGTGCCGATCCCAGCGCGCCCACGGCCCGATCACTGGTCAGACCCGCTCGCTGTGCCGGGCGCGGTGTTCCTGGGCGGGCGTGAGGTTTCCGGCCCGGCCGTTGGAGAGCCTGGGATACGCGCGGGTCGGGCTGTTCCATCCGTCGCGGCGGTTGGCTACGCGGCGCCCCGGCGCCGGGTGAGTCTGCCGGACCGTGGCGGCCACGCGAGTGATCGCGGCTTCGGCCTGGGCGCGGCGCACCCCCGCCCGGAATGCAGCGCGGTCCGGGATTACCGACGCTGACGGCGACGAAGCGGGGCAGCACCAACGGTGCCCGCACCGGCAGAACAGCCAGAGCCGCCGCCAGTCCCGCCGGTGGTAGGGCCGCCCGGTCAAATACCGAAGGAGCCTTCTCATCACAACCTCCTCGGGGAGTTGGAGGGGAGCCAATCTCAGCGGGGGATGAGACCGGCTCCCGGGCGAGTTCCACTCGGGCGCTAAGCGGTCACCGAACAGTTCTGCTGAGTGACACTCTGCTGCTTGCGGGCCTACAGTCGACAGTGGAGGAGCTGCTTTCCGGCGTATCAGACCCAGGTCCGGCGGCTCCTGGCGATCTCTGGCAGCTTCGGGAAAATCGTGGAGAGGTGTGCAAGGCGTGGGAATTTCACCTTTGGAGTTCTTGCTTCGGGAGCTGCGCCGCCGCCGTAAGGCCGCGAACATGAGCCAGGAAGCTCTGGGCGCGAAGTGCTTCTGCTCCAGCTCCCAGATATCCGCGATCGAGAACGGCACGGCACCGCTCACCCTGGAACACCTGCGCTTCGTGGACGCCGCGCTGGAGACGGACGGCTACTTCGAGAACGCCTGGGACGAGATGGTCAAGGACTACGCGGAGGCCGTGATCTGGCTCCGTGAGTGGATCGTGCTGGAGCGCGAGGCCGCAGCGCTCCGCTGGTACGAGCAGTCGTTCATCCCCGGCATTTTTCAGACCGAGGCGTACGCGCGGGCGACACTCGGTGTCGGCAAGCTGTTCACGCCGGACGAAATCGACAAGCGGGTGGCATCACGCATGGAGCGGCAGAGCATCCTCAGCAGAGAGAAGCCGCCGAGCCTCACTGTCGTGCTCGACCAGTCGGTCCTGGAGCGCACGGTCGGCCGCTCAGGAAAGCTGATGGCCGAGCAGCTTGACCACCTGATCGTCTGCGCGGAGTTGCCCAGCGTTCAGGTCCACGTCGTGCCGTCGGACGTCGGGCTCTACCCCGGGCTGGCCGGGTCGTTCATCATCGCCACGATGGAGGACAACCGCCAGTACGGCCACCTGGACCACCAGATCGGCGCCGACATCATCGAGCGCCCCAGCGACATTGCTAATCTGACAAGATCGTGGGAGGCCGTGCGGAGCGAGGCGCTCCCGAACAGACAGTCGCTTGACTTGATCAAGGAAGTGGCCAAGAGATGGACATGACCGGCGCACGGTGGCGAAAGTCGACCCGCTCGTCAACGAACGGCGGGTCATGCGTAGAGGTTGCCGACAACCTGCCCGGCGTCGTCCTGGTCCGGGACACGAAGGACCGTGACGGCGGAACGCTGGCCTTCGAGCCGGCTGCGTGGCGGGCGTTCGTCGGCCTCGCAAAGCGGCACTGACCGCAGCACCCCCGCAGGGGCTTTCGGCGTCATGCCGGGGGTCCTTCGCGCATTTCAGGCCCGCCCGATGGCAGGCCGTGACGTAGTGACACCCGGGCTACCCACGCGTCCGCCACGGCGGCTACCGGCAACGTCGTTCAGTTAGTCGGGCCGCCCGGTGCGGGCCAGGTGGTGACTTGACTTTCCTGGCCAGGCGGTGAGACTGCCGGGGTGGCCATCCCCGTCGATCCGCAGCCCAAGCCGGGGCCGCCCGGTCCGGCCCGCCGGACCCGGGTGGTACTGGCCGAGGTGGCCCGTGTCGGCACCGGCGCCGAACGGACCCGGGCCGAGCTGACCGAGCAGACCCAGGTCGGCGAGGCACTGGTACGCGGCCTGGTCCGGGCCCAACTCGCCCTGGCGCTACGGCTGTCACTGGTGGTCGGGATCGGGCTCGGCGGGCTGCCGCTGCTGTTCGCGATCGCCCCGGAGGTCGGCGCGGCGAAGCTGTTCGGGGTCAACCTGCCGTGGCTGCTGCTCGGGCTGGCCGCCTTCCCGTTCCTGGTCGCGGTCGGCTGGGCGTACGTGCACCTGGCCGAGCGCAACGAGCAGGACTTCACCGACGTGGTCCAGCGGCCGGAGCGCTGAGGTGGGTAACGCGTACACGGTGCCGGCGATCATCGTGGTCACCCTGGTCACCGTCGCGATCGGCTTCTACGGGCTGACCCTGGCCCGGACCACCTCGGACTTCCTGGTGGCGTCCCGGATGGTCAGCCCGACCTGGAACGCGGCGGCGATCGGCGGGGAGTACCTCTCCGCCGCCTCCTTCCTCGGCATCGCCGGCCTGATCCTCAAGTACGGCGTGGACGTGCTCTGGTATCCGGTCGGGTTCGCCGCCGGCTATCTGGCCCTGCTGCTCTTCGTGGCCGCCCCGCTGCGCCGGTCGGGGGCGTTCACCCTGCCCGACTTCTGCGAGCTGCGGCTCGGCTCCCGCCGGCTGCGCAAGCTGGCCACCCTCTTCGTCGTCTTCATCGGCTGGCTCTATCTGGTGCCGCAGTTGCAGGGCGCCGGGCTGACCCTGACCACGGTCGCCGGCGGACCTTACGAACTCGGTGCGCTGCTGGTCGCGGCGGTGGTGACCGCCAACGTGGCGCTGGGCGGGATGCGTGCGGTCACCTTCGTGCAGGCGTTTCAATACTGGCTCAAGCTCACCGCGCTGGCCGTACCCGCGATCTTCCTGGTGTTGCAGTGGCAGGCGGACGCCCGACCGCCGGTCACCCCGGTCGGCGGTCCGGTCTTTCCGGCCGCGACCACCGTCGTGGTCGAGGAGCCGGCGACGCTCACCCTGCCGGACGGTTCCTTCCGGGAGGTACGCCCCGGCGAGGAGCTGACCTTCGCGGCCGGTGAGCCGGTGCCGGAGATCTCCAGCGTGGACGCGGCCGGCGGGCTCGACTGGCTGCTGCCGAGCATGGCCGGCGACGACGACCGGGGACTCTTCGCCACCTACTCGCTGATCCTGGCGACCTTCCTCGGCACGATGGGGCTACCACACGTACTCGTGCGTTTCTACACCAATCCGGACGGCGCGGCGGCCCGGCGTACCACCCTGGTGGTGCTGGCCCTGGTCGGCGCCTTCTACCTGTTCCCCACCCTGTACGGCGTCCTCGGCCGGATCTACACCCCGCAACTGCTGCTGACCGGCCGGACCGACGCGGTGGTGGTACTGCTGCCCGGCGCCGCGCTCGGCGACGGCCTGACCGGCCAGTTGCTGGCCGCGCTGGTCGCCGCTGGGGCGTTCGCCGCCTTCCTCTCCACCTCGTCCGGGCTGCTGACCAGCGTGGCCGGGGTGCTCTCCACCGACGTTCTCGGCCGCGGCTCGGTACGCGACTTCCGGCTCGCCACGGTGGTCGCCGGTCTGGTGCCGATGGTGCTGGCGCTGAACGTCTCCGGGATGGACGTCTCCCAGGTCGTCGGGCTGGCGTTCGCGGTCGCCGCGTCGAGCTTCTGCCCGCTGCTGGTGCTCGGCATCTGGTGGCGCGGCCTGACCGACGCGGGTGCGGCGGCCGGAATCCTGGTCGGCGGCGGCGCGGCGGTCGGCGCGGTGCTCTTCACCGTGACCGGGCCGGAGCTGGCCGGCTGGCCGGCCGTGTTGATCGCCCAGCCGGCGGCCTGGACCGTGCCGCTCGCCTTCACGGTGATGGTCACCGTCTCCTGGGCGACCCGGCGCCGGGCGCCGACCGACGTCGCGGCGACGATGCTGCGGCTGCACGCCCCGGAGACGCTCCGGCTCTGACCAGCCGAAGCGTCTCCGCCCTACGTCCGCCCGGGTCGACACCGGGCCGGGGCCAGCACCGGTCCGCCCTACGTCCGCCCGGGTCAACGCCGGGCCGGCGTCAGCACCGGTCGGTACCGGCGCAGAGCCGCAGGGCCGCCCGCTCGGCGAGCCGCCGGGCCCCGGCCCGGTCGCCGGGCGTGTCGATCGCGATCTGGGTCACCAGGTCGCCCCTGCGGACGACGATCCAGCCGTGCCGGTCGTCCGTGACGGCGAGCAGCGACTCGTCACCGGCGAAGCCCTCGTCGACGACGTCGACACCGATCTCCGGGCAGTTCCGCAGGTTGGCCCGCAGGGTCGGCAGATAGTCCGACGCCAACGTCCGGGTGTACCGCTCCACCCGCTGCTGGACGCCGTCGCGGCCGTGCACGAAGTACCGCTCCCGGTAGGCCACCGGCGACAGACCGCCGGAGTCCCACCCGTCGCAGAGCCCTGCGAAGAAGCCGAGCAGCCAGTCGCCCTCGTGCTCCGGGTCGTCGACGCGGTACCCGGGCGCGAGGTCGGACGCCCGGAGCATCGCGTCGGCCGGAACACGCATCGCCCGGGACGCGTCGCCGCCGGTGCGGTCGGCCAGGGCCGGCGGGTCCGACCGGCTCGTGGTCGGCGAGGACGGCCCGCCTCCGGTCGGCGGGGTGGCGGACGGCGTTACGGCCGACGGCGGGGGCGTGCTCGGTGCGGTCGCCACCACGTCGGGTAGCTCGGGCGACGGTCCGGAGCCGGCCAGCGCGACCGCCGTACCGGCGGCACCGGCGACCACCAGGACGACGGCGACCGCCAGTCCGGTGGCGGTCCGCCGCCGGGCAAGCTGCCGGCCCCGCTTCCGCACCTGGGTCGCCGTCGCCCAGCGCAGTCCCTCGGTGTCGCGGTAGAGATCCTCGAAGAGTCGGTCAGGCATGCGCGTTCTCCTCCGTGAATTCGGCCCCGATCAGGTGGCCGAGGGCTCGACGACCACGGGCCAACCGGGTCTTGACGGTGTTGACCGGTACCCCGAGCTGGGTCGCCACCGCCGCCACCGGCAGGTCCACCAGGTGGTGCAGCACGATCGCCTCGCGCTGGTCCGCAGGCAGTTGCCGGAGCGCCGCCACCAACGCCGCACTGTTCTCCGACGGTGGCTCCACCGGCGGTGGCGGACCGTGCCGGCGGTACGCGACCAGGCCGTTCCGCAGCTTCCGCCAGCGGTTGAGCTGTATCCGCCGGGCGACGACCCGCACCCATGCCTCCGGATCCGCGTACCCGCCCACCTTCGTCCAGCGTTGCCAGGCCCGCGCGTACGCCTCCTGGGTGGCGTCCTGGGCGTCCGCCATGTTGCCGCCGAGTGCGTAGAGCACCGTGACGACCCGATGCCGGGTGCTCTGGTAGAACTCCTCGAAATCACTCCCCTGGGCCATCGCCCCTCCCGTCCGGATCCCCTGTCGCTAACACCCGCCGGGACCGGCCACGGTTTCCTGTCTCCTGTCGAAGACGTGACACCGCCGGGGCGAGGGGGAGCCGTGCGCGGCACCGCCGGGCGGCTCGGCCGGCACAATGGTGCGGTGAACCGAGCCGAGCCGCCGGGCGGGCAGATCCACCACACCGACCCGTTCGCCACCCCGGAACGGGACCGTTCCCCGGTGCGCCGGCTGCGCGGCCGGCTACCGGCACCGGTGACGCTCTGGACGGCGTACGCGACGACGGGCCCGACCGGCGACCCGGGCGAACCGGCCGGGCTGACCGTCTCGTCCACGCTGGTCGCCGACGGCGAGCCGGGTCGACTGCTCGGGCTGGTCGACGAGGAGTCGGAGCTGTGGGCGGCGGCGTCGGCCGGTGGCCGGTTCGCGGTCACCCTGCTCGGCCCGGCACACCGGCAGCTCGCCGACCGGTTCGCCGGGCTCTTCCCCTCGCCCGGCGGCCTCTTCGCCACCGGCGAGTGGACGCGCACGCCCTACGGCCCGGTACCGGGCGGTGCCGACATCGGCGGCTGGGCCGGCTGCCGGCTGGACGGCGCCCGGGAGTACGGCTGGGCGTTGCTGGTCGAGGCCACGATCGAGACGGTCGAGCTGGCGGGTACGGCCGCACCGCTGCTGCACCACCGTGGCCGCTACCGCGAACTGGCCGGGTAGCTCAACCCCGAACTGGCCGGGTAGCTCGACCCGGAACTGGCCGGATAGCTCGACCCGGCCACCGCAGCCCTGGTGCTGACCCGGTCCCGTCGCCAAGCGGCGTGACCCGGGTCACTGGGCGCAGCCACCGGCCCGTTCGGCGCACCCGGCGACCAGGCTCCGGATCACTGCTTTCCGATGACCGGACGGCTCCCTACGGTGCGCGGAAACTCCCTGCTCCTGCGAAGGTGGTGAGACCAGCATGTCTACGGACACTCCCGCGCCGGCCAGCGCACCGCCGGATCGGTACGTCGCCGCACAGCGATCGGACGAGTTCGTCGGGTTGCGAAAGGCGCTTCGCGGCTTCGTCTTCCCGATGACCGTGGCGTTCTTCCTCTGGTACGCGCTCTACGTGATCCTCTCCGCGTACGCGCGCGGTTTCATGGGCACCAAGCTCGTCGGCAACATCAACGTGGCCCTCGTCTTCGGGCTGTTGCAGTTCGTCTCCACCTTCCTGATCGCCTGGCTCTACTCCCGGTACGCCAGTCAGAAGCTGGACCCGGTCGCCGACAAGATCCGTGAGGATCTGAACGGCGAGACCAGTGCGGTCGCGACCGACGAGCAGAAGGAGGCGACGGCATGAGTCGGGACGTCATCGCCGGCTTCACGCTGGCTGCGGAGGCGGGGAGCAGCACCGCCCGTACCCTGACCATCACACTCTTCCTGGTCTTCGTCGCGGTGACCCTGGGCATCACCATCTGGGCCAGCCGGCAGACCAAGACCGCCACCGACTACTACGCCGGCGGTCGGTCGTTCTCCGGCTTCCAGAACGGGATGGCGATCGGCGGCGACTACATGTCCGCCGCGTCGTTCCTCGGCATCGCCGGCATCATCGCGCTGTACGGCTACGACGGGTTCCTCTACTCGATCGGGTTCCTGGTCGCCTGGCTGGTCGCCCTGCTGCTGGTGGCGGAACTGCTGCGGAACTCGGGCCGCTACACGATGGCCGACGTGCTGGCGTTCCGGATGCGGCAGAAGCCGGTCCGTACGGCGGCGGCGGTCTCCACCATCACTGTGTCGATCTTCTACCTGCTGGCCCAGATGGTCGGCGCGGGTGCGCTGGTCGCACTGCTGCTGGGCATCCGGCCGGGTACGACGTTCCTCGGCATGGACGCGGACGCCGCGAAGATCGCCACCATCATCATGGTCGGCGCCCTCATGATCATCTACGTCACCGTGGGTGGCATGAAGGGCACCACCTACGTGCAGATCGTCAAGGCGTTCCTGCTGATGAGCGGCGCCCTGGTGATGACGCTGCTGGTGCTGGCGCACTACAAGTTCAACCTCTCCACCCTGCTCGGCGACGCGGCCAACGCCTCCGGCAAGGGATCCGCGTTCCTCGAACCAGGACTCCGCTACGGCGTGGAAGTGGCCGGGGACGCGACGAAGACCTTCTACAACAAGGTCGACCTGCTCTCCCTCGGCATCGCCCTGGTACTCGGCACGGCCGGCCTGCCGCACATCCTGATCCGCTTCTACACCGTGCCGACCGCCAAGACGGCCCGGAAGAGCGTGCTCTGGGCGATCGGCATCATCGGCACGTTCTACCTGTTCACCCTGGCCCTCGGCTTCGGCGCGGCGGCCCTGGTGGGCCGGGAGGCGATCACCGCGCAGGACGCGGCCGGCAACACCGCCGCACCGCAGCTCGCCGAGGCGCTCGGGGTCGACTTCCTCGGCGGCGACGTCGGCGGGGCGGCGATGCTCGCGATCATCGCGGCGGTGGCCTTCGCCACCATCCTCGCGGTGGTCGCCGGGCTGACCCTGGCCTCCTCGTCCAGCCTGGCGCACGACTTCTACGCCAACGTCATCAAGGGCGGGCAGGCGTCGGAGCGCCAGGAGGTCAACGTCGCCCGGGTCGCCGCCCTGGTCATCGGCGCGATCTCGATCGTACTGTCGATCTTCGCGCAGAACCTGAACGTGGCGTTCCTGGTGGCCCTGGCCTTCGCGGTGGCGGCCTCCGGCAACCTGCCGGCGATCCTCTACAGCCTGTTCTGGAAGAGGTTCAACACGTCCGGCGCGGTCTGGGCGATCTACGGCGGTCTGATCAGCGCCGTCGGGCTGGTGTTCTTCTCCCCGGTGGTCTCCGGGGCGCCCACCGCGATGTTCCCGGACCACAACTGGCAGTGGTTCCCGCTGTCCAACCCGGGCATCATCTCCATCCCCATCGGCTTCCTCTGCGGCTGGATCGGCACCCTGATCTCCAAGGAGTCGGACGAGGACAAGTACGCCGAACTGGAGGTGCGTGCGCTCACCGGCGCCGGAGCACACTGACGCGGATTCTCACCCACAGTCAGGTCGACATAACGGGTGGTGCCGGACACGAGTACTGTCCGGCACCACCCGTTCCGTCTGTCCCGTCCGAAGGGCTCCGGTGGGGGTCCCTCGGCCAGCCGGAGATCAGCAATCTGGGTAGGCTGGCCGTATGGTGGTAGCCCAGCGTTTCGGAGCGGAACACCGGATCCTCGTCACCGGCGGTGCCGGATTCGTCCCATCGCACCTGGTCGACGCGCTCATCGCGCGTGGCTGCACGGTGGTCGCGGTGGACAACTTCGTCACCGGGTCGAAGGAGAACGTCGCCCATCTGGCGGACCATCCCCGGTTCACCCTGGTCGAGGCGGACGTCTCGGAGGGGCTGCCCGAGCACCACCCGGCCATCGCCGAGCGGTTCGACGCCATCATGCACCTGGCCTCGCCGGCCAGCCCCACCGACTTCGCCTCGCTGCCGATCGAGATCCTCCGGGTCGGCTCGCTGGCCACCCTGCACCTGCTCGACCGGGCGGTCGCGGACCGGGCCCGGTTCCTGCTCGCCTCCACCTCCGAGGCGTACGGCGACCCGCAGGTGCACCCGCAGGTCGAGACGTACTGGGGCAACGTCAACCCGATCGGCGTACGCAGCGTCTACGACGAGGCCAAGCGGTTCGCCGAGGCGAGCACGATGGCGTACCACCGCTACCACGGGCTCGACGTCGGCATCGTACGGATCTTCAACACGTACGGGCCCCGGATGCGGCCGGACGACGGGCGGGCCATCCCCACCTTCATCACCCAGGCACTGCGCGGCGAGCCGCTGACCGTACACGGCACCGGCTCGCAGACCCGGTCCATCTGCTACGTCAGCGACCTGGTCCGGGGCATCCTGCTGCTGCTCGACTCCACCGAGACCGGCCCGATCAACTGCGGCACCGAGCACGAGGTGTCGATGCGGGAGCTGGCCGAGACGATCGCCGCGCTGACCGGGAGCCGGTCCCAGGTGAGCTACATCACCCGGACCGCCGACGACCCGGAGATGCGCCGCCCGGACCTGACGCTGGCCCGCGAACGGCTCGGCTACGAGCCCGAGGTGGCTCCGGCCGACGGCCTGCGCCGGACGATCGAGCACTTCAGCCAGCGTCTGGCGGGGTAGCGCAGGATACCGGGTCCGGGCCAGCCGGGCCGTGGCACACAGCGGTTCCTTGGATCCGCTACGTACCCTGAGGGCATGTTCGAGAGCCCTCCCCCGAACGCGGCCAACAGCCAATCCCGGATGACGGCCGGCGGATCCGCCGGTCGGGCGTCGGTGCCCGGCCCGGGTCAGCCCTCCGGGTCGAGCCGGATCTCCGGCCGGGCCCACGTGGGCGTACCAGGTCAGGCCCGCCCACGCGACTTCCCCGCCGGTCCCGGCGGCGGTGGCCCCGGCGGTCCTGGCGGCCCCGGTCTCCCCGGCGGGCCGGGCCGGAGCGGTCCCCGCCCGAACTGGCGTCGGATCGCCCTGGTGGCAGGTGTCGCGGTGCTGGTGCTGGGCCTGCTCGCCGGCGGCGGCCTCTGGCTCTACGTCCGCGGCCTCGACAACGACCTGGCCCGGACCGACCCGTTCTCGGAGCTGGCCGGTGGTCGGCCCAAGTCGGTAAGCGGCGCGCTGAACATCCTGCTGGTCGGCAGCGACTCGCGGGATCCGGACGCCCCGGTCGACCAGTCCAGCAAGTGGCGGGCCGACACCATCATCGTGATGCACATCCCGGCCAGCCACGACAAGGCGTACCTGGTCTCGGTGCCCCGGGACCTCTACGTGCCGATCCCGGAGAACGCCAAGGCGGACTGCGGCAGCGGCGAACGCGGCAAGATCAACGCGGCGTTCGCCTTCGGCGGCCTGCCGCTGGCCGTACGCACCGTGGAGTGCTTCACCGACGTCCGGATCGACCACGTGATGGCGATCGACTTCGCCGGCTTCAAGGAGGTCACCGACGCACTGGGCGGGGTCGACCTGAAGGTCGAGCGGAACATCACCTCGATCCACAAGCCGTACCGGAAGTTCACCAAGGGCGTGAACCACATGAACGGCGCCGAGGCGCTGGACTGGATCCGGCAGCGGAAGCAGTTCCCGGACGGCGACTTCGCCCGGATGCGTCACCAGCAGGAGTTCCTGCGTGCCCTGATGGACAAGGCGGCCAGCAGCGGCACGCTGACCAGCCCGGGCAAGCTGAACGCTTTCCTCAAGTCGGTCACCGGCGCGGTCACCGTGGACGAGGGCTTCTCCCTGGTCGACATGGCCGTCCAGTTCCGCAACCTGCGGGGCGAGAACCTCCAGTTCATCACCAGCCCGCACAACGGCAGCGAGACCATCAACGGCGAGTCGGTGGTGGTGTCGAACCGGGAGAAGGCGCTGGCCATGTACAAGGCCATGGCATCGGACACAATGGACGCCTGGGTGACGGCGAACGTCTCGCCGACGCCCAAGCCGGCCAACGGCGGCTGAACCGGCCGTACGCCGCGCACGCGCCGACTTCCGGGTCGAGTCGCGTGCGCGGCGGTTGAACCGATCCGCGCGCGTACCCGTAGATGAACAGGAGCAGGTAACGTAGTTGAATTCGGGGCGACTGGCCGGTGTCCGCACCATGTCACGGCGTCCCGGTCCCCCACCCCTGACCCTGGAGCAGGCATGCCGGTGCAATCCCGCCGACGTCCCGCACGGCCCAACTCGACGGCCCAGTCCGCCCGTGCGGCCTCGTCCGTCGCGCCCGTCGCGGCTCTCGACGACTGGGACGGGCCGAACGGCCCGACCGGTAAGGGGAGCAGGGGCAAGGGGGGCAAGAACGCCCGGCGCCGCAAGACCCCGCTCTGGGCCCGCCTCACGCTGGTATTCGGCGCGGTGCTGATGCTCTCCAGCGGAGTCGCCATCGTCGGCATGCGGGTCGTGATCGACCAGGCCACCAGCACCATCCAGCAGGAGAACCTGCTCGGCGCGGCGAGCAAGTCCGACGCCGAGGGCGGCGAGGACCTCGAAGGCCCAATCGACCTGCTGCTGCTCGGCATCGACGCGCGGGCCCGACTGGACGCCGACAACGTCCGCGCCGACACCATCATCGTGCTGCACATCCCGGCCACCCACGACCAGGCGTACCTGCTCTCCATCCCGCGCGACACCGAGGTGCAGGTGCCGGCGTTCAAGACCAGCAAGTACGGCGGCGGCACCGCCAAGGCGACCGAGGCGTTCTACCACGGCGCACAGAACGGCGGCGGGCTCAAGGGCGGTGCGCAGTTGATGGCGCTCACCGTCAACAAGCTGACCGGGATCAGCTTCGACGGCGCGGCGATCATCAACTTCAGCGGCTTCAAGAAGATCATTGACGCCCTTGGCACCATCCCGATGTGCGTGCGCCAGGAGGTCAAGTCGCACCACATGAAGATGGTCAACGGCAAGCCGATGTGGAACCACGAGGCCGACAAGGTCAGCGGCACCAAGAAGCCGGTGGTGCACAAGAAGGGCTGCCGGCAGATGGAGGGCTGGGAGGCGCTGGACTACTCGCGCCAGCGGTACGGCCTCACCCACGGCGACTACGACCGCCAGCAGAACCAGCAGCAACTGATCAAGGCGATGGCCAAGAAGGCCATGAGCGACGGCGTGATGACCGACATCGGCAAGCTCAACGCGTTGATGAAGGCGGCCGGCGAGGCACTCATCCTGGACACCGGCGGCACGCCGATCGCCAACTTCATCTTCACCATGCGGGGTGTGGCCGCCAACGACCTGGTGCTGCTGCGTACCAACGACGGCAACTTCAGCGGCAACGGCGAGGGCCGGGAGACCCTCAAGCCGATCAGCCAGCAGATGTTCACCGCGGTCAAGAACGACAGGTTGGACGAGTTCATCATCAGCAATCCGACCGTGCTCGCCCCGAGCAAGTAGCCCGGCGCACCGGGCAGGTCAACCCGGCACACCGGGCCGGGCACACCGGACAGGGTTCCGGTACACCGGCGCCGGTAGTCGGGCACACACCGGACAGGTAGTCCGCAGCATCGGATTGGCTGCGGCTGGCAGCGCCAGCGAAAATGCCAAAAGCCACTGAACGCTCAAACCGGGCCCCTAGCCTGAGGTGAAGAAGCTTCACCCAGTCGGTCCGGGGAGGGGTCACGTTCACACCCAAACGGGCGGTTCCGGACCAACCCGGGCAGCCAGGACGCGACGTGACCGCCGGCCGTACCGGCGGGTCCGAGGGCGCGCGGCGGCACCGGCGGCCGGCGCCCGCCTGGGCGAAGGTGGCGCTCGGGCTCGGCCTGGTGCTGCTGCTGATCTCCGGAGCCGGCGGCGCCGGCCTGCACATGCTGACCAACCGCTACGACAACAGCGTGGTCAAGGAGTTGCTCCTCGATCCGGCCGCCCGGGGCGAGCGGGGCGACGTCGCCGGCCCGCTCAACTACCTGCTGGTCGGCTCCGACGAGCGCCCCAGCGCCGACCCCGGCGCCGACCAGCGGTCGGACACCATCATGATCGCCCACCTGCCCGCCGGGCTGGACCGGGCCTACCTGATCTCGGTACCCCGGGACCTGCTGGTCGAGATCCCGCCCGCGCCGGCCAGCGGCTGGCCCGGCGGACCCGACAAGATCAACTCAGCGTTCCAGTACGGCGGCGGTGGCCAGGGCGGCACCCGGCTGCTCTCGGCGACCCTGACCCGGCTCACCGGAATCCGGTTCGACGGCGCCGCCCTGGTCAACTTCGCCGGCTTCCAGCGCGCCATCGACCTGCTGGGCGGGATACGCATGTGCGTCGACACCCCGGTCCGCTCGATACACACCCGGCACGTCTTCGAGGCCGGCTGCCACCAGATGAGCGGCCCGCAGGCGCTGGACTACGCCCGCCAGCGCTACGACCTGCCGAACGGCGACTTCGACCGGCAGCGGCACCAGCAGCAACTGCTGCGGGCGATGATGGACCGGGCCACCACCACGGACATGCTGCGCAACCCGCTCCGGATGGACCAGGTGATCCGGGCCATCGGCTCGTCGTTCACCGTCGACACCAACGGGGTACCCCTGGAGGAGCTGATCTTCGGCCTGCGCCGGATCCGCTCCGACGCGCTGCGCGGGATCCAGCTTCCGTCCCACTCGGAGGACATCGACGGAGTCTCGTACGTCCTGCTGGACGAGCCGGCAACTACCCTGTTCGGCGCGATGCACGGCGCCGACCTGGACAACTGGGCACGACAGCACCCGAAGTGGGTCAACCGGCTCTAGATTGCGGCGGTACCCCGGCGAGGCTCTACCCTTGGTAACCGTGTTCGCAGCCAACTTGCCCTCCGTGACCGCCGCCGAGGTACCCGCCGACGCCTACCTGCTCGACGTACGGGAGGCGGACGAGTGGACGGCCGGGCACGCGCCCGACGCCCACCACCTGCCGATGATGGAGATCCCCGCGCGGATGTCCGAGATCCCCTCCGACGGCGACGTCGTCGTGGTCTGCCGCTCCGGTGGCCGGTCCGCCCAGGTGGTGGGCTATCTGATGAACAACGGCTGGGACAACGTGCGCAACCTCGACGGCGGGATGCGGGACTGGGCCGCCGCCGGCCGCCCGCTGGCCAGCGAGGACGGGCACCAGGCCCGGGTTATCTGAGTACTGTCCGAATCGTTCGAGTTCCGTGCGAGCCGAGTCGTCCGAGTTCCGTTCAGGGTCGGCGGGTGAGGTGTCCGAAGGTCGGCGAAGACCGTGAGCGCGACGGGTGAGCCGGGATGGCCGGCCCCTCGGCCCCGGGTGCCGGGGTTCGGGACCGGCCCGCTGGTCTTCGCGCACCGGGGTTCCTCGGCGGCGCTGCCGGAGCACACCCTGGCGGCGTACGTCCGGGCGTTGGCCGAGGGTGCGGACGGGCTGGAGTGCGACGTACGGCTGAGCCGGGACGGGCACCTGGTGTGCGTACACGACCGGCGGCTGGAACGGACCAGCAACGGGCGGGGGCCGGTCGGCGCGTACACCCTGGCCGAGCTGGAACGGCTCGACTACGGCTCGTGGCACGACCGGACCGCGCCCGACGGCGGCCTGCCGGCGGACCCGGAACGGACCCGGCTACTCACCCTGGACGCCCTGCTCCGCGCGGTCCGGGCCGCCGACCGCGAGGTCGAGCTGCTGATCGAGACGAAACACCCGGCCCGGTACGGCTCCGGCGTCGAGCGCCGGCTCGTCGCGATGCTGCGCCGGCACGGGCTGGCCGATCCCCGGCCGGACGATCCGGTACGCGCGACCGTGATGTCCTTCTCCCCGCTGGCCGTACGCCAGATCCGCCGGCTCGCGCCCCGGCTGTCCACGGTACTGCTGCTGGAGGTCGCGCCGCCGGGGCTGCGCCGGGGCCGGCTGCCGTTCGGCGCCCGGATCGCCGGCCCGAGCCTCAAGCTGCTGCGCACCCGACCGCAGCTCGTCCCGGCCCTGCACCGGGCCGGCAACCGGGTCTACGTCTGGACGGTCAACGACGCTCCCGAACTGGATCTGGCCCTGGCCTGCGGGGTGGACGGGATCATCACCGACCGCCCCGCCATGGTCCTCGACCGGCTAGGCCGGTGAGCCCCACCAGCTAGCTGAAGATCGACAAGTGGTCCCGGGACGGGTGGCGGTACTGCCGAAAGCGGCGGTGAACGGGCAGACTCGGAGCATGCCGGAGCGCCCCGATTACCCCTGCCTCGTCGCCGGCCACGCCCACGTGATGGAGATGCTCAACGCGGGCGAGGTGGGCCTCCCGGTGCTCAACCAGCTCGTGCTGGTCGCCGTACGGGCGCTCGGGGCGGCCGGCATGGCGTTCGTGGAGTTCGGCCCGAACGGCGGCCGGGTGGTCTCCGGCACCGGTGAACTCGACTGGGCGGTCGGCCGGCCGATCCCGAGCCTCGAACAGCCGGCCGACGAGTCGCTCTGCGGCCCCGGGGTCCGGGCGATCAGCGTCGACGTCCTGCCGCCGGACCTGGCCGTGGAGCTGGACGGGCGCGGGCTGCGGCACCTGCTCGCCGCCCGGGTGGAGATCGGCGGGCTGACCATCGGCAACCTCTACGCGCTGTACCCGGACGCCGAGCGCCCCGCCGACCCTGAGCACCGGTCGGTACTCGGCTTCCTGGCCGCCACCGCCGCGCACATGTACGGCGACCAGGCCGGCCTGCCGGTACACGGCGACGGCACGGTGGTCGCGGCGCTCGCCGACGGGCTGGCGGTCGTCACCCGGGACGGCACCGTCCAGCTCTGGAACCCGGCCGCCGAGAAGGTCACCGGGCTGCGCGCCGCCGAGCTGCTCGACCATCCGCTGCCGTTCCCGGTGCCGCCGCCCGGCCAGGTGCTCGACCACCGGCTGCCGGACGGGCGATGGCTCAAGATCACTTCTGGCGAACTGCCCGGCACCGCATCGGCCCGGGTGGTCACCTTCCGGGACAGCAGCGACCAGCACATCCGGGACCACGACCGGGACCTCTTCGTGGCGGTGACCAGCCACGAACTCCGTACCCCGGTCACCGTGATCAAGGGGTACGCCGACACGCTCGGCACGCACTGGGAGTCGCTCCCCGACCCGGACCGGCGGCAGGCGGCCGGGGTGATCGGCCAGCGGGCCGGCGAACTGGCCCGGCTGGTGGACCGGCTGCTCGCCACCACCAACGACGCCGGCCCGGTCGGCGGCTCCCCGCCGATCCCCTTCGACCTGCTCGACACGCTCCGCGCCGCCGCCGCCGACCTCCCCGCCGAACTGCGTCACCGGCTGGTCATCCAGCTTCCGGAGAACCTGCCGAAGGCGCTCGGCGACCGGGCCAGCCTGGCCACCGTGCTGACCGAACTCACCACCAACGCCGGCAAGTACTCGCCGGACGGCTCGCCGGTGCTGCTGACCGCCGAGGCCGACCGACGGACCGTGGCATTCCGGGTGAGCGACCGGGGAATCGGGGTACGTCCCGAGCATGTGGAGCGCGCATTCGAACGGTTCTGGCAGGGGGAGTCGGGTGACCGGCGTCGCTATCCCGGCGCCGGCCTGGGCCTCTATCTCGTCCGCCGGATCGTCGAGCGGCAGAACGGCTGGGTTTCCCTCCGCCCGCGTGAAGGTGGCGGTACGGTCGCAGAGGTCCGGCTGCCCCGAGGCTGAACCGAGATCGACCGGCGGTGCCGTGCCCCGGTGGTCCGCCGAGGAGGCATCTGGGATGGCTCGGGTCTCGACCGAACGGTCGTGGTGCCTGCTGGTGCCGCAGCACGCCGAGGGGGCGCGTACCGCCCGGCACCGGCTCGGAACCGAACTCGACGGTACGGTGCCGAGAGCCCTGGTCGGCGATGCCGAGATGGTCGCCGCCGAACTCCTCGGCAACGCCGTACGGCACGCCGCACCGCTGCCCGGCGGGATGATCCGGCTGACCTGGCTGCTGCGTACCGGCCCGACCGCCGACCTGGTGGAGATCCGGGTGACCGACGGCGGCGCGGCCGGACCGCCCCGGATCCGGCGGGTCGGGCCCGACGCGGCCGACGGCCGGGGACTGTTCCTGGTGGCCGCGCTCGCCACCGACTGGGGGGTCGAACGCGACGGGCTCGGCCAGAGCGTCTGGGCCCGGCTGGTCCACCCGGCCCGGCACGCCCTCGCCGTCCACTGACGCGCTCCCGCCACCCCCGGCACCTACTCCCGCCAGCCGCCGGAGCGCGCGGTGCTCGGCGGGCGACCCGCCGCTGGCGCCGCCCGGTGTCCACGCCTGCGCGGTAGCGCCTAGGCTGTCTCGCCGTGGGCAAGCGTCGAAAGATTTCCCGGTCCGCCACGGCGGACGCCAGTAGCTCCGCGCGCGGGGAGAACCGGTCCGAGAAGCGGCAGAAGGTACGGGACATCTTCGTACCCCGCCCCTTCGAGGGGCTGACCGACGAGGCGGAGTGGATCGCGCTCCGCGAACTGGTGCCGGCGGCCTCCGCCCCGTTGACCCTCGCGCCCCACCTGGTCGAGGAGTTCGGGGACCGCCCGGTCACCCTGGCCACCGTGCTGCCGATGGCCACGCCCGCGATCACCAAGGCGGACGGCCGGATCATGATCGGTCTCCAGCGGCACGTGCAGTCCGGCGACGTCTCCCGGGACCTGGCCGAGGCGCTGCTCTGTGCACTGCGTACCGAGCCCGGCGGCACGGTGTCGGTGCCGGCGCTGCCCGGCGAGGGTCCCCGGCTGCCGGACGTACTGGTCGACGGCCCGCTCGACGTCACCATGCACGAGGGCTTCGAGTTCTGGCTCGACACGGGTGCCGCCGACGACCCCAACGTGAAGGCGTCTCTCGAACGCGCCAACGCCTCGATCTACCCGACCGTCCGGCTGGCCGCGGCGCCCGCCGCGTACTGGTGCCAGGTAAGCGACAAGAGCCACGTCCGCTGGGTACTCCCCGACGACGAGGACGCCGCGCTGGACGCGCTGTCCCGGCTCTCCGCCGTCGGCGAGCTGCCACTCGGCCCGGAGACCCGGTTCGCCGGCATGTTCCGGGCGCACGGCCGGCTCGTACCGGTCTGGGACATCCCGCGCGACGCCGCGCCCGAGTCCTGGGAGGCCCCGCTGGCCGACTTCGCCAAGCGGTACGCCACGGCTCTCGCCGACCCGACCCCGCTGGATGCGGCAGGCCGGCGCGCCAAGCAGGGCCTGCTCGGCCGCCAACTCACACTCCGCTAGCCCGCAACCTCGACCGGACGGACCAGACGGTCATCCCTGTTTCCGAAGGTCGACTTGCGCCATGAGTTCGACCGCACGTGTCATGCCATAGCGACGGGAAAGGCTGTCGAGAACATCGTCCTCGGTCAGGAAGGGACCCTTTCTGCCTGAGCGGCTGGCGATTGCCGCCACCGCAGCGCGTGCCTGCACCGGATCCACAGCGACGGTGTTCGTGGCGAACTCCGCCGGCTGGAGTACCTGAATGCCGGCGGGAATTCTGTCGTGCGGAAAATCCTTCACGTTGTGCGTGACGACGGCGCCCGCACCCGCGACAACAGCCGCTGCCACGACATGTTCGTCGTCACGGTCAGGAAGTCCGTACGTGCCTTGCAGTCCTTCCCAGCCCTGAACCTCGGCGTCCTCGAAGGCAGAACGTAGCTGGCGGACGAGGGCCTCGGCTCGCTGGCGGGCTGCGTCCTCATCGTTTCCTCGTTTGATCAGCTTGGCTGCCTCGTGCCACTCGAGTTCCTCCAGGACGACGGAACTCCACACCGGCCTGTACAGACCTTCGATTGCCAGCGAGAGCAGGAAGTCGCGCTGAAGACTCGGCCATAGGACGCAGGTGTCCAGGAGTGCCGTAAACACCATCGAATCTTGTCAGCACTTCACCGCTGCGTCACGACCCGATTTCCCCCCGTCGCCGTCGGGCAATTGCCTGTCGTGCTGTCCGCAAGTGCTCCAGAGCGGTATCGAGATCGTCCTCGTCATCCAGACTGACACTTGTCGCAGCAAGCGCTTCGTACTGCTCGGCCCGACGGCGTGTTCGGTACGCGAGGAGATCTCGGAGCAGCACTCGGCGATGCGTACCCGCCCGTTCGAAGGGAATCCTGCCCTGGTCGAGCAACTTGATCAGGGTGGGCCGGCTGACGCCGAGCAGATCGGCAGCCTGCTGCGTGGTCAGCGTCTGCGTCAGGGGCGCGACCGTCACCGCAAGTCCCTGCCGCAGAGCCTCGACGACCTGCCGAAGCACCTTGTAGACCTCGGACGGAAGCTCTACCTGATCGCCGGGTTCGGCGCCGGCCAGGAAGTAGCGCGGCCCCGGACGGCCCCTGCCGGCCTCCTCGTGAGCCTTCAGGAAGTCGTAGACCTCGGCGACCTCGCCACCACCCTCCGGCAGATAGGTCTCCTGCCGGAGGGTGGCCGCGTTCATCTCTTCCCTCACCGAAACTATCGTAATGGCTTTCGTTTGCTGCGTCTAGCATTCGTCAGCGTGGGCCGGAGATCGCGCTCTTTCCCTGGAGTAGTGGCTTCACAGGGCGCTGGAACGCCCTACTTCAGGGAAGTAGGGCGACCCCGCAGCGGTTCACGGACGAGTGGGCAGGACATGCAGCGGGGGCCGCCCCGACCGGAGCCGAGTTCGGAGCCGGCGATCCGGATCACCTCGACGCCGGCCCGTTCGAGCTGCGCGTTGGTCTCCACGTTCCGCTCGTACGCGACGCAGAGCCGGGGCGCCAGCGCGAGGGTGTTGTTGCCGTCGTCCCACTGCTCGCGTTCCGCCGTCACCGGGTCCAGGCCGGTGTCGATCACCCGTAGCGTGTCCAGGTCCATCGCGTCCGCCGCCGCCCGCAGGAACGGGGCCGGCCCGTCGAGCTGGAGATCGCCGTCCGCACCGGCCACCACCGTGTACGCCGACAGCGTGTCGGCGATGTTCGGGTACATCAGCACGGCGTCGACGTCGACCATCGTGCAGACGGTGTCCAGGTGCATGGTGGCCCGCTCCTGGGCGATCGGCACCACCAGGATGGTGTGCGCCAGCCCCGCGTCGAAGACCCGGCGGGCCAGCCGCTCCGCCCCGGCCGGGGTGGTCCGCTCGCCGACCCCGACGGCCAGCACCCCCGGGGCGAGCAGCAGTACGTCGCCGCCCTCCAGGTGCTCCAGCCCGGGGCCGTACACGAAGGACGTACCGGCGAACCGGGGGTGGTGCCGGTAGATCGCGTCGGTCAGGCTGGTCTCCCGGCCGCGCGCCGGCATGGCCAGGCTGGTCACCGCGGCGTGGTCGCCGATCCAGGTGGACGAGTCGCGGGTGAAGAGCAGGTTCGGCAGCGGGTCGATCACGAAGTCGAGCCGGTCCATCAGCCGGTAGACCAGGCCGCCGCCCCGGCCGCCGAGCCGCAGTTCCTCATGGGCGAGGCCGGCGATCAGCACCCCGGCCAGCGCAGCCGGATCGAGGTACGACAGGTGTGCCGCGACCCGCCGCCGCAGCGTGTCGCCCAGTCGGGGATCGTCGAGTACCCGCTCGGTCATTTCGGCCCGCGCGTCGGCCACGGCCAGCGTCTCGGCGAGTAGGGTTCCGATGTAGAGCACCTCGACGCCGCGCTCCCGCAGCGCTGCGGCGAAGGCGTCGTGCTCCTCCTGCGCCCGCCCGACCCACGGGATCGCGTCGAAGAGGAGCGAGTCGTTGTTCCGGGGCGTGAGTCGGGCGAGCTCAGGTCCGGGACGATGCAGGAGTACGGTGCCGAGACGCCCAACCTCGCTGTCCACGAAATGGGTCATCTTCGCAGCGTAGGGCAGCAGTTGGCGCCATCCGGGAAAAAGGGCTTTGGGTGAATAGGGCATTCATCCACACTCACTCCGGCGCTTCGACTTGCCGACCCCTAGGACTGGCCACGTACCGTAGTGAGGAGATAACTTCGAGGGACCTTTTGCCGGAGGTCACGATGACTGTCTTTCCTGCACGCTCAGCAGTACCCGCCGCTCGAGCCCTCCCACCCGCGCCGGGCAACCCGCTTCCTACCCTGGAGGCCGTGCGACCCACCCCGATGGACTGGGCCCGTCGACGCCGCCAGGAGCGGGACACCCGCCGGATCGAGGCGGCCGGTGCCCGGGCGCTCAGCCGACTCGACCACCTCGGTCCATCGTGGCACGTGGTCGACTGGCCGCGTACCGAGATGACCGAGTCGAGCATGCTCGACCTGGACTACCGGTCCCGGGACGAGCGCGCGGGCTTCCTCGCGATCGGCCCCAGCGGCCTCTTCGCGGTCACCGTTGCCGACCACGGTCGGTCCCGGGTGCTGATCGCCGGGGACGTCGTGCAGATCAACGGCAAGCGACCGGCGTACGTGTCGGAGGCGCGGCGGGACGCGAAGCGGGCCGCGAAGGCGCTCTCCAACGCGGTCGGCCTGACCATCCCGGTCACCCCGGTGCTGACCTTCGTCGGCTCCGGCGTGATCAGCGTGTACGGACTGCCCAAGGAGTGCCTGGTGGCGACCCACCGGGAACTCGACCGGCTGCTCGTCGCGGGCGGCAACCGGATCAGCGCCGCCACCGCGGAGAAGCTGTCCCGGGTCGCCCAGTCCCCCTCCACCTGGCTGAACGCCCCGTACCGCTCGGCGGCGGACTACCGGTGGTACGAGGAGGGCCGAACGGCGGCTGACAAGGCCGCCGGTCGCCGGTAGCGTCACGATCCGACGCCACCCGTCGGGCGGCGCCCAGCCGCCGCCCCCGGGGGGCGCGGGGTGTGGGCCGCACCGGCGGGGGCTGCGGAACGGCCTCACCTGCCGGTACACCGCGGGGGTCGCGACTCCCGGGACGTACCGGATAGCGTGGGGTGTGGTGCGGCAAATAGGAGGCGCGGTGGCCCACGTCGAGCTCTCGATCTCGGAGGCATTCCCGACCCAGGCGACCTCGTCGCTGGAGCACGGGTCCACCGGCTTCGACGACGTCGACGGTCGAGGCCACCTCGACGGCCTCAGCCGGTGGTCCGAGACGGTCTCCACAGCCGCCGAGCCGTGCCTGCTGATCGACCGGGACACCACCATCGCCGCCGTCTCCACATCCTGTTGCCAACTGCTCGGCCTCGGCCGCCCGTTCGACGCGCTCGGCCGGCCGCTGCTCGGCAGCGAGCTGCGACTGCTCGACTTCACCGCCGCCCGGGGCGACCTCACCGAGCAGGACGTCGACAAGATCCCACCGCTGCTCGCCCTGCACTCGGGCCGGCTCGCCCGCGGGCTGCTCCGGGTGCGGTGCCCCGAGATCGAGGGGCCGGACGCCACCGTCGACGCGATCGCCACGCCGATCCTCACCGACGGCCAGGTCGCCGGCTCGCTGACCTTCTTCTCGGAAGTCTGAGCACCACCTCTCGCCAGCCGGCCGCAGCGCCCACGTCTCGCGCCGCAGCCCGAGCCGCCGCCTCTCCCGGGCCACCCCGAACACGGCGCCGTTCGCGGGGCAGCCCTGAACGTCGCCTTTCGGGCGGTTGAACATCGCCCGTCGCGGAGGTCCGAGCAGCGGCCGGGCGGGTGACGCACGTCGCGATCCGGCGTTCCGACCGGGCGTCGGTCTTGGGCCGATGCCGCAGCCCCCGTAGGGTCTCCTCATGCTGGACATCGCTCTGCTGCCGGAGGAGTACGCCGTGTGCCGGCTCCCCGCCGGCTCACCGGTGCCGGCCGGTCTGCTCAACCCTCCGGCGGATTCCGGCGTCGTGTCGGTCACCCGGACCGGCGACGAACTGTCGATCATCTGCCCGGCCGACCAGGTGCCGGCCGACGCCACCGTGCAGACCCCGTGGCGCTGCCTGCGGGTGGCCGGTCCGCTCGACCTGGCCCTGACCGGGATCCTCGCCTCCCTGGTCGTGCCGCTGGCCGACGCCCGGGTGAACATCGTGGCGTTCTCGACGTACGACACCGACTACCTGCTGGTCCCCTCGGTACGGCTAGCCGAGGCGCTGGAGGCGCTGCGGCAGTTCGGACACCGGATCACCACCTGAGGCGGGGTCGATGATCGCGACGCCCTACCATTGGCGGGGCCATCCGCCGCACCACCCACGGCAGCCATCTATGCCCGAGGACCCGGCCGTGCTCCGTCTCCCGTCGCCCGACCGCACCACCGGCCGTCGCCGTGCCGTCGGCGCCCCGCTCGCCCGGCTGGCCGCCCCGCTCGCCCTGGCCGGCTGCCTCACCCTGACGGCGGCCTGCGGAGTGCCGCCCGAACTCGAACAGCCGCAGGCCACCCCCACCCGGCCGACGCCCTCCCCGACGGCCACCGCGAGCGGCGTACCGACGCCCGGGCCGAGCCTGCCGGCGACGCCGACGCCGAGCCCCAGCGGGCTGGCCGCGTGTCCGGGCGGCCGACCGAGCCGGGACCAGGTGATCGCACTGCTGCGTCGCACCGCGAACCTGCCCCGATCCGGCCGGGTCACCTTCGACACGGGACCGCTCTGCGTCGAGGACTGGCAGTACAGCGTCGTGTCGATGGCCGACCGGGAGCCGTTGCAGGCGGTGACCCGGGGCCGGCCCGGCAACCTGCGGCTGGTCACCGCCGGCTCCGACGTCTGCAACATCACCGTCCGGGCCGAGGCGCCGCCGATACTCCGGACGAGGGTGTGTGACGCGCCCCCGCCGTTCGGCGGCGGTTTGTAGGCTGGACGGCATGCCCGGAACACCGCCGACCCGCTTCGTCTTCCTCGGACCCGAGGGGACCTTCGCCGAGCAGGCGTTGCGGACCATCCCGGCCGCCGAACGCGGCTCGCGTACGCCGGCGCGCAGCGTTCCGGAGGCGCTGGACGCGGTACGCGCCGGTGACGCCGACGCCGCACTGGTACCGCTGGAGAACTCCATCGGCGGCGCCGTCGCGGTGACCCTCGACGAGATGGTCGACGGCGAGCCGCTGGTGATCACCCGCGAGGTGGTGCTGCCGGTCGAGTTCGTGCTCGCCGCCCCGGCCGGCCGGAGCCTCGCCGAGGTGCACACCGTGGCGGCCCATCCGCAGGCGTCCACCCAGTGCCGGCGCTGGCTGCGCGAGCACCTGCCCGACGCGGTGGTGGTGGACGTGCTCTCCAACGCGGCGGCAGCCGCCGCGGCGGCGAACGGCGAGCAGGACGCGGCGGTCTGCGCGCCGATCAGCGCCGGCCGGCAGCGGCTGGCCACGCTCGCGGACAAGATCGCCGACCATGACGACGCGGTGACCAGGTTCGTGCTGCTCAGCCGGCCGGGCCCACCGCCGCCCCGGACCGGCGACGACCTGACCTCGCTGGCCGTCTACATCGCGCACGACCGGGTCGGTGCGCTGCTCGCCGTGCTGATGGAACTCGCGGTACGCGGGGTCAACCTGACCCGGATCGAGTCCCGGCCCACCGGCGAGGCGCTCGGCAGGTACGCCTTCTTCCTGGACTGCACCGGGCACGTCGCGGACGACCGGGTCGGCGAGGCGCTCCAGGGGCTGCGCAGGATCTGTGCGGAGGTGCGCTTCCTGGGGTCGTACCCGAGGCATCGCGGGACCACGGCGATGGCCGAGCGGCCGGTCCCGGCGCCGGCCGGGCTCTCCGACGGCGACTACGCCGACGCGGCGGCCTGGCTCTCCCGGCTGCGGACCGGCGAACTCGCCTGAACCGACGGCTCGGGGCGCCCGGACCGGGCGCCCCGAAGGCCGGAGTCAGTCCAGCAGCCGGAGTCAGTCCAGCAGTTGGTTGAGCAGTCCGCCGCCGCCGCTCTGTTCCTGGCGGCCCATGCCCTGGATCGGCGGCTCCTCGGACGGCTGCACGATCACGAAGCCCTGCCCGGCGAAGCTCATCGTGTACGCCTCACCGGTACGCCGGCCGAGCAGCGTGCCGAGGCCGAGCTGCTCGGCCCGGTGGTAGCCGGTCTGCAGGTTCGCCGACCAGCAGACCGCCGCCTGCGGGTCGACGTACGTCGGCGCGTCGACGTTTAGCACCACCGGGGTGCCCTTGGTGGTGATGGCGATCCGGCCGTAGCCGCTGAAAACGCAGTTGAACAGGCCGGACGACGACATCATGCCGGCGCCGCCGACCATCTTGATGTCGTACTGCAGGGTGGAGTCGAAGGCGAGCACGCTGGAGCCGTTGATCGACAGTGCGTCGCCCGGCTCCAGGTCGATGATGTGCACGTCGGCGGCGTAGTCGGCGAGGAAGACGTCGCCCCGCCCGCTGATCCTCATCAGCGGTACGCCCTCGCCGGTCAGCTTCTGCTTGAGAAACTTGCCGAGCCCGCCCGAGCCCAGTGCCTGGAACTGCACCTGCCCCTGGTACGCGACCATGGAGCCGACCCGGGCCATCGCCTCGCCGTTGAGTTCGATCTTCAACATCTTGGAGTTCTGCAGCCGCATGCCCGGCTGGTGGGACTCCTTCTCCAGGTTCTCTGCCGAGAACAGCGCGCTGCGCATCACGTGCCTCCTGACGGGTGGAGGACCGAGGGTAGGCAACCGGCGCAACCAGGCAGTTCCCGGGGTGTGTTCGTTTCCGGTGGTCAGCCCCAGCCGAGGTCGTGCAGCCGGTCGTCGTCGATGCCGAAGTGGTGGGCGATCTCGTGCACGACCGTGATCGCGACCTCCTCGACGACGTCGTCCTCGGTGTCGCAGACCCGCAGGATCGGCCGGCGGTAGATGAAGATCCGGTCGGGCAGTACGCCCGCGTAGTCCCAGCCCCGGCTGGTCAGCGCGTGGCCCTCGTACAGGCCGAGCAGTTCGGGGCCGTCCGCTGGCGAGTCGTCCTCGACCAGGATGACGACGTTGCTCATCAGGTTGAGCAGTTCCTCCGGCACCTCGTCGAGTGCCTCGGCGACCAGTTCCTCGAAACGTTCGCGGTTCATCTCGACCGGCACCGCCCAATTGTGCCGTACCGGACCGGCACGGGCGATCGCGATGATCAGGGCCGACGGCGCCGCACGCGGCGGTACGCCGGATCGCGCCCTGACCACCGCGACCGGAGGACGGGTGGCGGGGAGCCCGCCGGGAGAATCAGGCGGAGAGGCGGGCGTTCAGCGAGATCTCGGCACCCGGCGAGAGCAGCCGGGAGATCGGGCAGCCCGCCTTGGCGGCCTCGGCCAGCTTGTTGAACTCGGCCTCGTCGATCCCCGGCACGTCGCCGACGGTGTCGAGGTCGATCCGGGTCACCGTCATGCCCGCGTCGGTCTTGTCGAGGTGCACCTGGGCGGTGGTCTCGACGGAGGTCGGCGTGAATCCGGCGTCGGCGAGGGCCTTGGAGAAGGCCATCGAGAAGCAGCCGGCGTGCGCGGCACCGATCAGCTCCTCCGGGTTGGTGCCCTCGCCCTCCTCGAAGCGGGACTTGAACGAGTAGTTCCCCTGCAGTCCGCCCTTGCCGGTGCGGATCGTGCCGGAACCTTCGGTGAGATTGCCCTGCCAGCGGGCGGATGCGGTGCGGATAGGCATGGTGCCGACGCTAGCTCAAAGCGACCCCCGGCGCGACGACCCCGGCCCGGGACGCGGATCACCCGGCCCGCGCCACGGCGCTGGTCGGCCCCTGCTGTGCCATCATCGATCCAGGAGCCCGCCGTGGAAGGGGTCAGCGATGCCCGACGACGTCTCCATCCCGCGCCAGGACGGATCCGTCCCCCGCCGGGAGGGTCCGGACGGACGTCGGGACGCCGGCGGGGAGGATCCGGCGCCGTCGGGCGGGGCCACCGACACCACACCGGACGGTGCCGGCGTCGTGTCGTGGGGCGACCCACCGCGTACCGGTGGGCGGGCCGGGCTGATGCTGCACCGGCTCGGTCGGGACGGTCGGCTGGTACCGGTGGTCGGCGTGGCCGGAGCAGGGGCGGTCTTCGCCTCACTGGTCGGCGACTGGGCGGTCACCAGCATGACGGTCGAGGGCGCCGAGAGTTCGGTCACGCTGGGCAGCGGTGTGGCGGACATGTCGGGGTTCGGCACGGCGTACCTGGTCGGGGTCTTCGGAGTGGTCGGCTGCCTGGCACTGGTGTTCTTCGGCTCGCCCCGGGTACGCCACGACGCCCGGGTCGCCGGGCTGGCCGTGGCCGGGGCGGTGCTCGGCGTACTGTTCGCCACCGCCGGCTCGCTCGACACCCTGGCCGACCGCTGGCAGATGTACGGCCAACTCGACGGGATGACCATCGAGTACGGCCAGGGCCTGGTGATGGCGTACGTCGGCACCGGCGGGCTCGGGCTGGCCCTGCTGCTCGCCGGGCGCTTCGTCCGGCGTTCCGCCGCCGAGCCGGCACCGGCCGCCGAGCCGGGCACGCCCGCCCCGACCGGACAGGTGCCGCCGCAGGAGGAGTCCGACTGGCCGTGGCGGCGACCCCGGGCGGCCTCCGCGCCGGAGGTACCCGACGACGATGACGGCCGTCCGCCGCCGATCGACCTGACGGTGACCCCGACGAAGCCGTTCGCGCACTGACCGGCGCTCCGTCGGCACCGGCTCGGCGCGGCGGCGACGGCTGACCGTGCCCGCGCTGACGGCCCGGGACGGGCGTATCTCGATACACCCGCCCCGGCACGCACCGGTAGGCTCGGTTCTCGTGATTGACCTGCGTCTGCTCCGCGACGATCCGGACACCGTACGTGCCAGCCAGCGTGCCCGGGGCGAGTCCGAGTCCGTGGTCGACGACCTGCTGCGGGCCGACGAGGAGCGGCGCTCGGCGGTTGGGCGCTTCGAGGCGCTGCGGGCCGAGCAGAAGCAGCTCGGCAAGCGGATGCCGAAGGCCGACCCGGCGGAGAGGGCCGAACTGCTCGCCCGGACCAAGGAACTCTCCGGCGAGGTGAAGGCGGCCGAGGCGGCGGTCGGCGCGGCCGAGGCGGCACTGCGCCAGGCGCAGTACGCGATCCCGAACGTGGTCGAGGAGGGCGCCCCGCCCGGCGGCGAGGACGACTTCGTGGTGCTCCGCGAGGTCGGCACCCGGCCCGAGATCGAGAACCCGCGCGACCACCTGGAGTTGGGCGAGGCGCTGCGGGCGATCGACGTCGAGCGCGGCGCGAAGACCTCCGGCAGCCGGTTCTACTACCTGACCGGGGTGGGCGCGCTGCTCCAGCTCGGCCTGCTGCAACTCGCGATCACCCAGGCGGTCGAATACGGCTTCATCCCGACCATCACCCCGTCGCTGGTCAAGCCGGAGGCGATGGAGGGCACCGGCTTCCTCGGCTCGCACGCCAGCGAGATCTACCGGCTGGAGGCCGACGACCTGTTCCTGGTCGGCACCAGCGAGGTGCCGCTGGCGGCGTACCACTCGGGGGAGATCGTGGACCTGGCCCAGCCGGTCCGGTACGCCGGCTGGTCGTCCTGCTACCGCCGGGAGGCCGGGTCGTACGGCCGGGACACCCGGGGCATCATCCGGGTGCACCAGTTCGACAAGGTCGAGATGTTCTCCTACTGCCGGCCCGAGGAGGCGCACGAGGAGCACCTCCGGCTGCTGGCCTGGGAGGAGGAGATGCTGACCAAGGTCGAGCTGCCGTACCGGGTGATCGACGTGGCAGCGGGCGACCTGGGCAGCAGCGCGGCCCGCAAGTACGACTGCGAGGCGTGGGTACCGTCGCAGGGCCGCTACCGCGAGGTGACCTCGACCTCCAACTGCACCACCTTCCAGGCTCGCCGACTGAACGTGCGTTACCGGGACGAACAGGGCCGGCCGCAGATGGCCGCCACCCTGAACGGCACCCTGGCCACCACCCGCTGGCTGGTGCCGATCCTGGAGAACCACCAGCAACCGGACGGCTCGGTACGGGTACCCAAGGCCCTCCAGCCGTACCTCGGCGGCCGGGACGTACTCGAACCGAAGTGAACCCTGCCGGTGAAGAGCACTTCACACAAAAGTCATGGAGCCACCCCAGAAGGTGAGATACGGTTGCTGCCCCGTCACCGCCGGCTGACCCGGTAGCAGCAGGTTCCGGCAGGTCATCCACGCCCGGCGGGCGCGGGGTTGGAGGAGGAGCCATGCCCCGACCCGGATTGCCGAAGCTGATCGCCACCGACCTCGACGGCACACTGGTGCGTACCGACGAGACCGTCTCGGCCTACACCCACGAGGTGTTGGACCGGGTGCGGGCCGCCGGAATCCCGGTGGTGGGTGCCACCGGACGCGGGCCCCGGCTGGCCGAACTCACCCGCAACGACATCCGGGCCGCCGACTTCCTGGTGATGGCCGGTGGCGGTCGGGTGGTCGACCAGACCGACCCGGCCGGCCCGGTGATCCTCCGGGACGAGCGGCTGCCCGGCACCACCCTGGCCGAGCTGCTGCGCGCGCTGGAGGCCGAGGTCGGACCGCTGACCGTGATGGTCGAGGCGCTGGACGCCCCGGGGGCGCCGCTGTGGGGCGACTTCGACGCGACCTGGCCGTACCAGGACCGGTTCGAGGCACGGGCCCGGATCGACTGTCTCGGCAACGACGTGATCAAGGCGTTTGCCCGTACGCCCGACCACGACGTGGACACCCTGCTCGAAACGGCCCGCCGGGTCGTACCGGCGGATCAGGCGTCGGTCACCCAGGCCGGCCTCGGGTTCATCGAGATCTGCCCGCCCGGGGTGGACAAGGCGACCGGGCTGGCCGTGGTGGCCCAGGCCCTCGGCGTCGACCCCGCCGAGGTGCTGGTCTTCGGGGACATGCCGAACGACCTGCCGATGTTCGAATGGGCCGGCTGGGGGCGGGTGGCGGTCTCCAACGCCCACCCGACGGTACGGCGGGCCGCCGACGAGGTGACCCTGCGCAACGACGACGACGGCGTGGCGGTCTACCTCGATCGACTACTCTCGCGTTGATGGGACGACTACCCCGGCTGGTGGCCACGGATCTCGACGGCACGCTGCTGCGGGCGGACAAGACGGTCAGTCCGCGTACCGTCGAGGCGATCTCGCGGATCTCCGCCGGGGGCGTCGACGTCGCCCTGGTGACCGGCCGCCCGATCCGCTGGCTCCGGCACGTCTACGACCAGCTCGGCACCCCGCTGCCGACGGTCTGCGCCAACGGCGCGGTGGTCTACGACCCGGTCGCCGACCAGGTGCTCCGGGCCGATCCGCTCGCTCCCGAACTGCTCGCCCAGGTGGTCGAGCGGCTCCGTGCCGAGGTGCCCGGGGTGAGCTTCGCGGTCGAGGTGACCGACAGCCGGGAGTTCCGGCACGAGGTGGACTTTCCGCTGAACTGGGACCGCGGCAGCCCCGACATCCGGATGATCGACGCCGCGGCGGACCTGCACGCCGTCGCGGCGGTGAAGCTGCTGGCCCGGGCCGGTGCCCAGGACCCGGACGTCTTCGTGAAGGTGGTCGCCGGGGCGCTGGCCGGGCTGGCCGAGGCGACCCATTCGTCGTACAGCGGGCTGATCGAGATCTCGGCGGCCGGGGTGACCAAGGCTGCCGGGCTGGCCTGGTACTGCGCCCAGCACGGGTTGGACGCCGCCGACGTGCTCGCCTTCGGGGACATGCCGAACGACGTACCGATGCTCACCTGGGTCGGCCGTGGGGTGGCGGTGGCCAACGCGCACCCGGCCGTACTGGAGATCGCCGACGACGTGACGGCGAGCAACGAGGAGGACGGCGTGGCGGCGTACCTGGAGAACCTGCTCGACGCCGACCGGCCGGACGGCGACGCCGGCCCGCAGGCGCATCCCACGGGCCGGGTCGGCTCGGCCTGACCGATCGCCACGGCCTGACCGATCGCCACGGCCTGACCGATCGCCACGGCCTGACCGATCGCCACGGCCTGACCGATCGCCACG
>NZ_BONW01000018.1 GCF_016862915.1 Plantactinospora endophytica
CCACGGCCTGACCGATCGCCACGGCCTGACCGATCGCCACGGCCTGACCGATCGCCACGGCCTGACCGATCGCCACGGCCTGACCGATCGGCACGGCTTGGCCCGGAGGAACTGCCGGAATCCGACCGACCGGCACGACCCGGGTCGGCCCGGACCGGTGGAGCTGCCGGGACCGGCAGGTGGAGCTACAGATACTGGCCGGGTCCGGGAGCCTCGCCCGGTTGACCGGCGTTGCCGCCCGGCATCCCCGGCAGCGTGCCGGCGGGGCCCACCGGCAGCGCCGGACGGCCGCCGGAGCGCATCTGCTCCAACTGCATCCTGGCTGCCATCTGCTGGGCGACCAGGGCCGCCTGGATGCCGTGGAACAGCCCCTCCAGCCAGCCGACCAGTTGTGCCTGGGCGATCCGCAACTCCGCCTCGCTCGGCGCGGAGTCCTCGCCGAACGGCAGCGAGAGCCGTTCCAGCTCGTCCCGCAACTCCGGAGCGAGCCCGTCCTCCAGCTCGACGATCGACCGCTGGTGGATCTCGCGCAGCCGGTGCCGGCTGGCGTCGTCCAGCGGTGCGGCCTTGACCTCCTCCAGCAACTGCTTGATCATGCTGCCGATCCGCATCACCTTCGCCGGCTGCTCGATCAGCCGCGACGGATCCTCGCCAGGCGTCTCGCCGTCGGCCGGCACCGTGCCGACCGGGCGTCCGTCCGGGCCGACCACCAGCACGGCGCCGCCGCCGGAACGGTTGCCCGCCGGGGTCGAGTCGTCGTTGTCTTCCTGGGAACGAGGCACGTCGGTCATGCCCCCATCTTCGCGCAACCGGCTCGCCGGACGCGCGCCGGGCACCGGACCCGGCTCCTTCGCTCCGGACCGACCGCTCTGC
>NZ_BONW01000019.1 GCF_016862915.1 Plantactinospora endophytica
CCGAGCGGAACGGCCGCTCACCTCGGCGGGTACGGTCGGCGCCATGCCCGAAGACCGCCGTGCGTCCGACGCCGCCGCGCCGGCTGCGACGACGGCCGGCCCGGGTGCGGTGCCGGCCGACCCTCGGGCGGTACTCGAACGCCCAGCGCCGCCCCCCGACGCCCTGCTGCGGTACGGCGACGACCCGGAGCACGTCGCCGACCTGCGGCTGCCCGCCGATCGACCCACCGGTCCGGCCCGCCCGCTGGTGATCGTCGTGCACGGCGGGTTCTGGCGGGCCGAGTACGACCGCCGGCACACCGGCCCGCTGGCGGCAGAGCTGGCCGACCGTGGCTACCCGGTGGTCCAACTGGAGTACCGCCGGACGGGGCAGCCGGGCGGTGGCTGGCCGGGCACCCTCGACGACGTGGCCACCGGGGTCACTGCGCTGCCCGCACTGGCCGAGCAGGCGTTGCCGGCCGGACGGACGGCACCGGGGCCGCCGATCCTGCTCGGGCACTCCGCCGGCGGGCACCTCGCGCTCTGGGCCGCGCTGCGCGCTCCGGAACGGGTACGCGGGGTGCTCGCCCTGGCGCCGGTGCTGGACCTCGCCGAGGCGTACCGGCTCGACCTGGACGGCGGCGCGGTCGCCGCGCTGCTCGGCGGCGGCCCCGAGGACGTCCCGGAGCGGTACGCGACCGCCGACCCGGCCCGCTCGGCGGCACCCGCGACCCGGATCTCGATCGTGCACGGCACCCTGGACCGGCAGGTACCGGTGCAGCCGAGCCGCCGGTACGCCGCCGAGGCCCGCCGGACCGGCGCTGACCTGCGCTTCGTCGAGTTGCCCGAGTGCGAGCATTTCGGGGTGATAGATCCGCTGTCCCGCGCGTGGCCGACGGTGTCGGCCGAGTTACATTGGCTAGCTGGATGATCAGGCGGCATTGACGCAGCATCGCGTTCCCGGTAGAACCCCGGGAGGACTGCGGCGCCCCAGGCCGCTCCGGGAGGGATCCGTGTCGCAGATGGACCGCAGACGAGCGCTCAAGTTGCTGGGCTCGCTCGGCGCGCTCGGCGCCACCGGGCTGACCGCCGCGTGCGGCGGGCAGGACGGCGTCGAGACCGAGGAGCCGATCAGCGACGAGCCGGTTCGGATCGGCATGATCGTCGCCCAGTCCGGCGTCTACAAGCCGATCGGCGACGAGATGCTGCGGGGCTTCCAGCTCTATCTCGACCTGAACGACCAGCGGCTCGGCGGGCACCCGGTCGACCTGGTCGTCGCCGACGAGGGCGAGACGCCCGAGTCGGGGCGGGCCGCCCTGGACGAGCTGGTCAAGCAGCGGGTGCTGGCGCTCACCGGAGTGGTCAACTCGTCCGTCATGCTCGGCATGCGGGACGCCGTCGAGCAGGCCAAGATCCCGCTGATCGGCTCCAACTCGTCCCCGTCGACGTTGCAGAGCGTCGTCTACATCTGGCGTACGTCGTACATCAACGACGAGCCGGGGCGGGCCCTGGCGCCGTACGTCAAGGACGCGGTCGGTGCGAACGGCAAGGTGGCGATCATCGCGCCGGACTACGACGCCGGCCGGGACTCGGTGCAGGGCTTCCGGCAGAGCTTCGGGGAGTCCGACGACCGGATCTCCGACCCGGTGATCTGGACGAAGTACTTCCCCGGCAAGCCGGACCGGAACGGCTTCGCCCCGTACATCGAGCAACTGGTCGAGCGGGACCCGGACGCGATCTACTGCTTCTACTCCGGTGAGGCGGCGATCGAGTTCCTGAAGAAGCTGCGTCAGGCCGGCTACCGCAACCGGATCTACGCGCCGGGCTTCCTCACCGAGGGACCGGTGCTCGGGCAGCTCAGGCAGCGCGACGCCGAGGGAATCGTCACCTCGCTGAACTACTCCGCCGACCTCAACAACGCGGCCAACCGCCGGTTCGCCTCGGCCTTCCGCAAGGCGCACGGCTCGACCCCCACCACCTACGCGATGGCCTCGTACGACGCCGCGCAGGTGCTCAGCAAGGGGATCCGGATCGCCGGCAACGACCTCAACCCGTTGCAGCTCAACCTGGCGCTCGGCCGGGTGGGGCAGATCGACAGCCCGCGCGGCCCGTGGCAGTTCAACCAGCCGCGTACGCCGCAGCAGAAGTGGTACCTGCGCGAGGTGAAGCTGGACGGGCAGGTGCTCTCCAACGTGCTGATCAACGAACTGGCGACGCTGGGCTGACCGGGAAACTGGACACGGGCCGATCGAGGGCTGGACGCGGGACTGACCGGGAGGCTGGACGGTGGGCTGGCCGGGAGAGTGGACGCGGGACTGACCGGGAGAGTGACGGTGCGGCCCCCGGCCGGGACAGACCGGGGGCCAGCGCAGGGCCGGAAACGGCTCAGTCGCGCAGTTCGGCGACGCAGCACTTGACGCTGCCGCCGCCCTTCTTCAGCTCGGCCAGTTCGACCGGTACCGGAAGATAGCCGGCGGCGGCGACCTTGGCCGCCATCCCACTGGCCTCGCTGTTCAGCACCACGTGCCGACCGTCGCTGACCAGGTTCAGCCCGAAGGCGAAGGCGTCCACCTCGTCGGCCCGGACCGCGTCCGGGAAGAGCTGGGCCAGTACCCGCTGGGCGGCCGTCGAGAACGCCTCCGGGAAGTACGCGATGTTGCCGTCGTCGAGCGGGGCGAGCGCGGTGTCCAGGTGGTAGAAGCGCGGGTCCACCAGCCGTAGCGAGACGACCGGGCGGCCGAGCACCTCCTGCGCCTCGGCGTGCGCGGCCGGCTCGGTGCGGAAGCCGTACCCGGCCAGGATCAGGCCGCCGTGCGCCTCCGGCAGGTAGGTGAAGTCGCCCTCACCCTCGTTGGTCTCGGCCGGCGCGACGAAGCGGGCGCCGTACGCCTCGTAGAAGGCCCGGTGCGCCGCCGCCTCGGCGGTGCGCTGCGGGTGCTTGAACCGGGCGCCGTAGACGGTGCCGTCCACCACGAAGGCGCCGTTGGCCGCGTAGACCATGTCCGGCAGCCCGGGTACCGGGTCGAGTTCGTGCACGGTGTGACCGAGGCCGAGCAGCGTCTCGCGCAGTCCGTGCCACTGCTTGACCGCCAGTTCCCGGTCGACCGGGGTGGCGGTGTCCATCCACGGGTTGATCGCGTACTCCACGGTGAAGTACTCCGGCGGGCACAGGAGATATGTCCGCTTTCTTGGGATCCTCGGCTGGTTCACGGATCCAAGGGTAGGTACCGTGCAGGTTTACTAACAGCCAGAACTGTTGCCTGGGAGAGGCGGAACGTTGCAGATCGACGACGTGGACCAGCGAATCATTGCGTCGCTCGTCGCCGACGCCCGAGCGTCGTACGCGGAGATCGGATCGCGGGTCTCGCTCTCCGCCCCGGCGGTGAAGCGCCGGGTCGACCGGCTGCGGGCGGCCGGGGTGATCCGGGGATTCACCACCGTCATCGACCCGGCGGCGGTCGGCTGGAACACCGAGGCGTTCGTGGAGCTGTTCTGCACCGGCCGGACCACCCCGACCCAGATCACCGTGGCAACCCGGCGACACCCCGAGGTGGTCGCCGCCTACACGGTCTCCGGCGAGGCCGACGCGCTGGTACACCTCCGGGCGGCCGACATCGCCCACCTGGAGCAGGCCCTCGAACGGCTACGCGCCGAGCCCTTCGTCACCTCGACCCGCAGCATGATCGTGCTGTCCCGGCTGGTCGACTCGCCGACCGTGGTCGCCGCCCCGGACTGACCGGCCTCACCGTGATCGCCGCCCCGGACTGACCGGCCTCACCGTGATCGCCGCCTCGGACCGACCGGCGTTACCGGGCATCGCCGGGCCGACCGCTCTCCGGGCACTGTGCGGCATCGGGAACCCGGCCGGGAACGCGGGCGCGGGCCGGCGCGTCGAACCGCGCATGACACGCGAACGGGGAACTCGATCCGCCGACCGGGCGTCCCGGTCCGGCGCAGGCGTTCGTACCGCGCTGGTCGCCGGTCTGGCGCTGACCGGCACCCTGCTCACCGGCTGCACCTCCGACCCGGATCCCACGCCGACGCCGCCGCAGCGCGACACCGGGGTACCGGCCAGCGGGCTCCGGCTCGTCTCCTTCGACTCCTGCGCGAGCGCGCTGGCCGGGCTCAGGTCCGCCGCCAGGGCGTACGTCGGACCGTACGGCTTCGTCGGCGGCGGCTGGGGCCGCCCCGAGTTCCAGGCCACCGACGGCGGGGCCCAGCGGGCCGCCGGTGCCGACGCGGCAGCGGCGCGCGAGAACGCGGCGGCGCCCGGGGCCGGGCCCGGATACTCGGGCACCAACACGCACGAGGCCGGCGTCGACGAGCCGGACCTGGTGAAGACCGACGGCCGGCGGATCGTCACCGTCGACCGGGGAACGCTGCGGGTGGTGGATCCGGCGAGCCGACGGTTGACCGGCACGTTGAAGCTCGACGCCGACCCGAACGTCGGCTGGGCCGAAAGCAACCTGCTGCTGCACGGCGACCGGGCCCTGGTGCTGGTCCGGGACCACGGCGTGGTCGAGCAGGGGGTGGCCCGGCGGCCCGCGCCCGGCGTACCGCCGATCGACGAGCAGGTCATCGTCGGGCCCCGGCTGATCCTGGTCGACCTGGCCGGCGCCCCGAAGGTCGTCGGCAACTACCGGATCGACGGCTCGCTGGTCGACGCCCGCCAGGTCGGCGGGACCGCCCGGGTGGTGGTCCGGTCCGGGCCCCGGCTCGACTTCCCGCTGAACAAGGGGGAGGGCCCGGTCAACGAGAAGAAGAACCTGGCCGCCAACCGGAAGATCGTCGACCAGGCTCCGATCGACGCCTGGCTGCCCCGCTACCAGACCAGCAGCGGCGGGCAGAGCAGCACCGGACGGGTCGGCTGCGACCGGCTGAGCCGCCCTGCGGTCTACTCCGGCACCTCGCTGGTCACCCTGCTCAGCTTCGACCTCGGCGCCGCCGCCCTCGGTGACGGCGACCCGGTGACCGTGGCCGCCGACGGCGACACCGTCTACAGCAACGGGCCCCGGCTCTATCTCGCCAGCGACCAGCGCTGGCGGGTGCTGCCGGCGCTGACCGCCGCCGACCGGGCGCCCGACCCGAAGGACGAGCAGACCGACA
The DNA here is from genome assembly GCF_016862915.1 of Plantactinospora endophytica. Classification (GTDB taxonomy): domain Bacteria; phylum Actinomycetota; class Actinomycetes; order Mycobacteriales; family Micromonosporaceae; genus Plantactinospora; species Plantactinospora endophytica. Next base: position 5,086 of record NZ_BONW01000019.1, read on the forward strand.
TCTACCAGTTCGACACCTCCGGCCCCGGCCGGCCCCGCTACGTCACCGCCGCCACCCTGCCCGGCTGGCTGGTCAACCAGTACGCGATCTCGGAGTGGGACGGGCACCTGCGGGTGGCCACCACCAGCGGGCGTACCTGGGGACAGAACCCGAAGTCCAGTTCCGCGGTGTACGTGCTGCGTGCCGACGGCCGTACGCTGACCGAGACCGGCCGGGTCACCGGGCTGGGCAAGGGCGAACGCATCTACAGCGTGCGGTTCGCCGAGGGCATCGGCTACGTGGTGACCTTCCGGCAGACCGATCCGCTCTACACCGTGGACCTGCGCGATCCCGGCAAGCCGAAGGTCACCGGCGAGCTGAAGATCACCGGGTACTCGTCGTACCTGCACCCGGTCGGGAACGGGCGGTTGATCGGGGTCGGCCAGGAGGCGGACCGGCAGGGGCGGACCGAGGGCAGTCAGGTCTCCCTCTTCGACGTCTCCGACCTGGCCAAGCCGACCCGGATCGCCCAGCACCACGTCCGGTACGGCCACTCCGAGGCCGAGTTCGACCCGCACGCGTTCCTCTACTGGCCGGCCACCAACACGCTGGTGGTGCCCCTGACGACGTACGGGCCGACGGGGATCGACGGCAAGGGCACGCCCGGCGGCGGTGCGCTGGTGCTCCGGGTGGCCGACGGCGGCTTCACCGAGGCCGGTCTGGTCGAGCACGCCGAGGCGCGGACCGCCGAGACGAGCGGGATGATCCGCCGCTCGCTGGTGGTCGACGGGGTGCTCTGGACCGTCTCCGACGGCGCCATCAAGGCAACCGACCTGGGCACGCTCGGCACGCTGGGCGTGATCCGGATCTGACCCGGGCGGGCGGCGAACAGGCCGCACAGCAGGATCCGCGCACCGGGCCGGGCGTGCCGGTGACCCTCCGGCAGGGTTACAGGTACATCCCGGTCCGGTGCTCGCCCGGCTCACGGTGCTGCGGCTTGTCGCCCTCGCCGAAGAAGCGCCGGCCGCCGAACTCGCCGTGCAGCCGGTCGTCCAGCTCGTCGGCGAGCCCGGTCATCACCTGCACGGCGAGCATCAGGTGGGTGGCCTGGAAGTTGCGGCCGAAGACCGGGATCGAGGCCCAGACGGTGTCGTTGGTGCAGTAGAGCCGGCCGATCGGCATCCGGTTGGTCAGCTCGGAGAGCTTGACGTACAACTGCTCGGTCGGCTCGACCTCGGTGAGCACCGGGGAGAAGACGTCGACCAGCGGGGGGTTGTCCCGGACCCGGACGAAGACCATCGCCGAACCGGCCCGGATGCCGATGTCGCCGTCGGAGTCGACCTGGAGCTGGTCCGCCGACGACTTCAGCATCGCCGAGACCACCGTCCGGACCCGGTCCTCCAGGGCCAGCGCGTCGTTGCCGCTCTGCGCGGCCCGGGCCGCCGCCAGCGCCTCGTCGAGGTCGAGGTCGGCACCCGGATCGGCGCTGTCCTCGGGCCGGGCGGTGCCGAGCGGTTCGACCGCGACCGGCTCGTCGGACTCGTCGTGCACCAGGAAGACCAGGAACGCCGGATGGGGTGCGCCGTACACGTCCCGCAGGGTGCGCGAGACCGTGGTGGCGAGCCGGACCGCCTCGGACGTGTTCGCCCGCATTCCGAAGTGCCCGCCGGAGCCCTCGACCACACCGGGCGGCGACCAGCCGAGCGCGATCATGTCGGCGATCGCGGCCCGGTCCAGCCGGTACCCCTGCGGCAGTGCGCTGTTGCCCACCGCCCGCAGGTCGACCTGGCCGTCCTCGCCGACCTCGATGCTCACCGAGTAGACCGCGTCGCCGGTGCCGGAGGCGGTGGGGTCGAGGGTCAGCGCGATCTGCGTACCGATCGGCAGGCTGCGCAGTTGGGCGGCGAGCGCCCGGGCGAACTCCTGCCACGCCTCGGTCACCTTCACCCGGAGATCCGCCGTGGTGGGTTCGTCGAGCAGGATCGACTCGTAGTGTTCGGCCGAGTTCCCCCCGGTCTTCCCGTCCGCCGGCGCCGCAGAGTTGTCAACCGCCATAATCGCCTCCGTCCGTCAGGGCACCGCACACCCTACCCAGCGGACCGGTTGGCCGGGATAGTGCGGACCCCGATCAGACACTAGAGGGCCGTGCCGACCGGGGTTCCGGCCGCCGCCCCTACCGGCGGGGGTTCGCGGCGAAGAACTCCCACATCGCGGCGGTGGCGTCGACGGCGGCCCGGTAGCCGCTCGCCGACGGCCAGGCGTGGCCCATCCCGTTCACCGTGTAGTCGACGATCCGGCTGCCGTCCGGGCAGGTGCTGGCCGTACGGTTCACCGTTCGGGCCTGGTCGACCCAGACCGGCTTCCCGACGGTGCAGCCCAGGTTCTTCTGCCAGCGCCCCAGTCCGCTGTACATCCGGGCGGAGTTGCGGTCGTCCCGGCCGATGAAGGTGATCAACGAAACCGGCCGGCCCGGCTTGTAGTTCGGGTCACTGGCGGCCGGACCGCTGGCGAAGGCGCCGCTGACCGGCGCGATCGCCGCGAACACCTCGGCCGCCTCGACCCCGAGGGCGTACGTCATCTCCGCGCCGGAGGAGAAGCCGGTGGCGTAGACCCGGGCCGGGTCGACTGACCACTCCTGCACCATCCGCTCGACCAGGGCCCGGACGAAGTTGACGTCGTCACCCTGCTCGGCCAGCCGGCTGAACTGCCGGTTCAGCGCCTGCGGATAGGCGACCAGGAAGCCCTCCCGGTCGGCGAGGGCGTCGAGCCCGCTGTCCTCGCGTACCGCTTCGGGACTCTGGTCGGTGCCGTGCAGCGCGACCACCAGCGGGATCGGCGTACCGGGGCGGTAGCCGGGCGGGGCGTGCACCGCCCAGGTCCGTTCGGTGCCGGCCCGGTCGAGGGCCAGGGTGTGGTTCCCGGGTGCCGGCGAGACCGCCGGCCGGGCGGCCCGGGACGGGCTCGGCGCGGTCTCCGGGCCGGCGGCGTCGTCCGCCGCGCCGCAGGCCGTGGTCGTGCCGACGACCGCCGTCAACGCGATCGCTGCCAGGATGGATCGTCCGACACTGCGCATCAGTTCCCCGTTCGATGTGCGGCTGCTGGTCGGGAGACTATGTCAAAATTGACATAGCAAGGCCGCTCCGGGAGATAACAGTTTGGCTACCGTCAGTGCGCTGGGATACGCCCTGCTCTGCGCCCTCCATCGCGGTCCGCTGACCGGTTACGAACTGGTCCAGCGGATGCGCAAGCCGATCGGCTACTACTGGACGGCCCAGCAGAGCCAGATCTATCCGGAGCTGGCCCGGCTCTCCGCGAACGGGCTCATCGAGCACGACGCCGAGGCCGGCCCCGGGCCACGACAGCGCAAGACGCACCGGCTCACCGCCGCCGGCCGGGAGGCGCTGGCCGGCTGGCTGGTCGAGCCGCCCGCACCCCGGGCCTTCCGGGACGAGACGCTGCTCAGGACGTACGCGCTGGCCGCCGCCGATCCGGAGGGGATGCGCGAGTTCTACCTCGCCGAGGCCGAGACGTACCAGCGCCGGCTCGACGCCTTCCAGGAACAGCACGCCGACCTGCTCAGCCGGCACGCGGACGATCCGTCGCATCCGCAGTTCGGCGCGTACGCAACCCTGGAGCTGGCGCTGGCCGGCACGCCGCCCCGGATCCGGTGGTGCCGGTGGATGGCCGAGCAGATGGCCGAACTCGCCCGCCGCCGCGAGCCGTCCGGCTAGCGCGTCGTCTTCGCGAGTCATCCGGCTAGCGCGCGTCGCCGCGAGTTGTCCGGCTCACTGCGCGTCGCCGCGAGTCGTCGGGGGAGCGGTTCGCCGCGAGTCGTCCGGATCGCGCGTCGCTGTGGTCGGCGGGAACGGCGGTGGGGCCGATCCGGACGGGCCGGCCCCACCGCGCCCGGGGCTACGGCTTGATCTGGTACGCCCGAATCACCGTCTGCCGCACCGAGTTGCCGGCCCGGTCGGTGGCGGTGGCCCGGAACGAGACGAAGCCCGGCCCCTCGGGATGCGTGACGGTCACCTGCCGGTCGGCACCGCTGCCGGCGACGGTCGCCCTGTGCCAGGTCACGCCGTCGTCGTACGAGACGTCGACGGTCACCGACCGAATCGGCGCGGTCACCGAGCCCGGCTGTGCCTGCACCGACACCGGTACGGTGAACCGCCGCCCGGCCGGCGCCACGTTGTACCCGTCCAGCGCGGGGCTGAACCGCAGCACGTGCAACGGCAGCCGTACCGGGGTGTCACCCGGCACGTGCCCGGACCGGAACATCCAGGCCGCCTCCACCCGGGTCGACAGGGTCGTCGGGGCACCACGGGTCGCGATCGCCTCGACCCGGTAGTCCGCCGTCGCCGGCGGCACCTCGAAGTCGCCACTGGTCCGGTCGGACTCGGCATGCTTGACACCGTTGCGGTACAGCGTCAGCTTCGCCGACTCGGTCCGCGCGAACCCGGGCCGGCCGTCACCATCGCCGAACATCGTCGACGACAGGCTCAGGGTGTCGCCGAGGCGGGTGTCCCAGGTCTCGGGGATTCGTGGACTGGCCAGGGTCGGCCCGAACACCGCGTGGTTCCAGTTCGCCCGGACCACCTTGCCGGCCCGGTGCCGGACCGGTGGCGGCCGCAGACCGGAAAGCTCCTCCTCACCGAACTCACCGTCCTGCAACTCCGCGAACTCGTGCTCCCACAGCACACCGCCCTCGGTGTTGTAGTACTCGGTCCGCTCGAAGGGCAGGTCGAACCGCATGATCTGCGCCCAGCTGTGCTCGGTGAGCCCGGGCACGCTCGGGAAGTCCATCGACCAGCCCCGGATGCCCGCACCGGACGCGTTCCGGGCATAGCGCGTCGGCACGGTGGCCAGCTCCGAATGCCGTACGTTCCGGGTGAAGCCGGCCGGCAGGGTGCCGTCGACGGCCCAGGCCAGGTTGTACTGGAACGGACTGTTGTAGTCGTCGCCCTCCGCGTCCGTCTTCGCCCAGAGGCTGCTCACCTCCCCGGCAAAGCCGGCCACCGGTGCACTCCCGTCGATCCTGCCGGTGTAGAGGCCGGTGAAGCTGCTGCTGAGTACGTCGATCGGAATGCGTTCACCCGTGTCGTCGACCATTTCGAGGCCCACCGTCGCGAACAGCAGGGTGGCGTCCGGGTTCGGCACCGTGACCGAGACCGGCCCGGCCCGCCGGGCGTCCACACCGACCGTGACCGGCCGACTGAGATCCAGCAGAGGTTGGGCCAGCAGGCTCATCTCCGGGTTCTCCGGGTCGGCGCCGCGTACGAAGCTCGACAGCAGATACCGGCCCTTCGGCAGCCGGATGGTGGCGGTGCCGTCGGCGTCGTACAGGTTGTAGCGGTCGGGCGGGCCGTCGAGGCGGTCGAGCGTCGTCCGGTAGTTGCCGGTCGCCGCGCCGCTGCGGTCCAGGTGCGAGACCGTCATCTCGTACGCCTCCGACTCGCGTTCCACCCCGAACGGGGTCCGTACCACCAGTTGTCCGGCGGTGCCGACCAGTTGTCCGGAGTAGCGGCCGTCCGGCCCGTCGAACCGGGTGTCGGCGGTGACGGTCACCCGCGCGGTGCCGCCCGCCGGCACGGTCACCGTCGACGGGCTGACCGTGAACGCCCCGGCCGGAGCCGCCGCCCCACCCGGGCCGGTGGCCTGCACCGTCAACGCCAGCGTCACCGGCTCGGTGCCGCCGTTGCGGTACGTCACCTCCTTGGCGATCGGCACGTCGTCGTCGTGCGGCCACAGCTGGCGGCCGAACCCGACGCTCGGCGGGTCTGCCGAGACCGTCTGGCCGATCGCCCGCGCCACGTCCACCCGGCCCGCACCCTGGGCGTACGCGTCCAGCCCGGGATTGGGTGCGGCGCTGCCCATCAGGGTCGACTTCAACTCGGCGGACCGCCACTGCGGATGTCGCTGCGCCAGGATCGCCGCCGCACCGGCCACGTGCGGCGCCGCCATCGAGGTCCCTTCCATCGTCACGTACGGCTCGCCCGGCTGACCCACGAGACCGTCCGGGCTCCGCGCCGCCACGATGTCGACGCCCGGCGCGGTGACGTCCGGCTTGAGGCCGCCGTCGCCGACCCGTGGTCCCCGGCTGGAGAACGGGGCGAGGTTGTCAGAGCCGTCCACCGCACCGACCGCCAGCGCCGCGTCGACGCCGGCCGGCGACGAGATCGACTCGTCCCGGCCACGGTTGCCGGCGGAGACCACGAAGAGCGTGCCGTGCTGTTCGGTCAGGGTCTGCACCGCCTGCTCGACCGGGTCGATCTCCGGGCCGTCCGGGGCGCCGAAACTCATGTTCACCACCGCGGCGCCCTGCTCGACGGCCCACTGCATGCCGGCCAGGATCCCGGAGTCGTAACACCCGTCCTGCGCGCACACCTTGCCGTCCAGCAGGTCCGCACCGGGCGCGCCGCCCCGGTACCTTCCGGCCGAGGCGGCGCCGGTACCCGCGATCGTCGAGGCTACGTGCGTACCGTGCCCGACCCGATCCTTGTCGTCCTCCGCGCCCTCGGTGAAGTTGGCCCGGGCGACGACCTGGCCGGCCAGGTCCGGGTGGCTGGCGTCGACGCCGGTGTCCAGCACCGCGACCTTCACCCCGGTCCCGTCCAGCCCCGCCTGCCAGGCGGCCGGCGCGCCGATCTGCGGCACGCTGCGGTCCAACACCGGCTGGCGCAGTCCGTCCAGCCACACCGTCGAGATCCCGCCGCGCAGGCCGCTGGCACCGGCCCCCTCGGCGATGCCCTGCCACAGGCCGGACAGCTCGGACCGCTCGGCCCGGACCGCGAGACCGCCGACAGCGGGCAGTTCCCGGACCACCTCGGCACCCTTACCCAGCACCGTGCTCCGGGCCGTGGCCCGACTTCCGTTCGTGGCCTGGTTTCCGTCCGTGGTCACGATCAGCGGAAGATCCTTGCGGCGGTCGTCGTAGCCGAGCTGGATCAGCCCGGTCACGTCGAAGAGCCGGGCGTCGACCCGGCCGGCCCGCACCAGCGGCTCCGCGTCCATGGGCAGTACGTGCAGGTGTCCGCCCGCCCGGCTGGTGAACGCCCGGATCCCGGAGCGCCCCGGGCCGGGCTCGAACGCGGCCGAACCGTCGGCCCGCACCTCCACCCGGTCTCCGGTAATCAACGTAACCGACCTGGCCGGGTCCGGCTGCCGCGCCGTACCGCCGGCCGGTGCGGCGGGCTTCGCCGGAGGAGCCCCGCTCGCCGGCCCGCCCGTCACAGCCGAAGAGACGACGAGAGCGGTGATCAACAGACCACCGCCCCATCGACCGATTCTTCGTCGCACGTGTCCTCCCCTGTCGCGAGAATGTCGCTGGACATTGAGGAAGACCGCTACGGGCGCGGGAAAGTCGCGCACCTACACCGGAAATCTGCCGACGGCCGATCCGCCGCCAACCGCTGCCCCGGTTCAGCGTCCCGGCGTCGGAGCGTCGGACGTGGCTCCGGCCCCGGATCCAGTCTCGCGGCCGGCTCCGGACTCGGCTTCGGCTTGGTCCGTCGGCCACTTGTCGGCGAGGGCGGCGAGGCCGGCCGCCGCGACCGCCGGGTCCGCGCCGCGACCGACCGCAACCCCGAGCAGGTACGCGGTGACCGGCGCACCGGGCCGGAGCACGTTGTGCGCCACGTCGCGAGCCAGATCGAGTACCTGTCGCACGTCGACCTCGGCCGGGTCGAGGCGCAGCTCAGCACAGGCTGCCGCCAGCCAGCGATCCATCACGTTCATCGAATCCACTCCTCGGCCCGGCGTACGTCGTCGTCAGTGTCGCAGTCGAACCAGGGCGGCGGACCCGACCCGGGCCACGCCACCTCGGTCACGGTCAGCTCGGCGATCAGGGCGCGCATCGACGTACCGGTGAGGACGCCGTCGCGCTCGGCGGCCAGCCGGGCCAGCGCGGCCCGCAGTGGCGCGACCCGCCAGATCCCGCAGAGGAACTGCCGGCGTCCGGCGTCGTCGACGTACACGACACCGTCGGCGGTGCCGACCCGCCGCAACTCGGTACGAAGTTGGCGTACCGCCTCGGCGGTCAGCAGCGGCAGGTCGGCGGCGAGCAGAGCGACGGTGCCCGCGCCTCCGGTCCCGGCGCCTCCGGTCCCGGCGCCTTCCGTCCCGACGCTCGCGTCGGCGTTGGCGTCTGCGGCCTCGTCGGCGTCGACGTTCACGTTGGCGGCCTCGTCGGCGTTCACGTTGGCGGCCTCGTCGGCGTCGGCGTCGGCGAGCAGGGTCAGGCCGGCGGCGGCTGCTGCGACCGGTCCGCCACCGGGCGGTTGCTCACGGGTGCCCCGTACCCCGGCCGGCAGGTCGTCGGTGCTGCCGACCACGATCCGGGGATCGGCGTCGGCGACCGCCGCGAGCACCCGGTCCCGCATCGGGCGGCCTCCGACCGGCAGCGCCGGCTTGTCCGCACCGCCCATCCGGCGGGCAGCCCCACCGGTCAGCACCACCGCCGCAAACCCGACCGGGTCCGGCTCGGCCGGCAGCCTGACCCCGTCGGCCGAATGGGTTCCGGCCGGCAGCCCGAATCCGTCGGCCGGCTGGGTTCCGACAGGCGGCCCGATTCCGGTCATCCGGTAACGGTAACCGGCACCCGGCGGCCCGGCCTCCTCGGAACTCTCAGACGACCGCGGCACATGCGGCGGTACGCCCGGTCGGCCTACCTCAGAGGTAATCGCCTACCGGCACAGGGACTGGCAAGCTCGACAGCGCAAAGCCTGGTCAGCACTGGAGGCACCCGATGGACACCCGAGTCACCGTCGAAGAACTGCTGCGCCGAATCGGTGCCGGCGACCCCGAGCGGGCCGCCGCGCTCTATGCAGAGACGGTCGACTGGCAGGTCAACTGGCCGGAGCCGACCCACCCGGCGGTGCCCTGGATCCGGCCCCGGTCCAGCCGGGCGGACGTCCTCGACCACCACCGGACCCTGGCCGCGAACAGCGTGCCCGGACAGGGCTCGGCCGCGATCGACCGAATCCTGGTGGACGGCCCGCACGCGGTGGTCACCGGCGAGACCGCGCAGACCGTACGGGCCACCGGAAAGCGGTTCAGCACCCGCTTCGCGCTGCACCTCACGGTCGAGGACGGGCTGATCGTCCGGCACCACGTCTACGAGGACAGCCTGGCCGTCGCCCTGGCCTTCGACGCCACCCCCACCGGGAGCACTGCCGAAGCGACCCCGACCGAGAGCGCTGCCCCCACCTCGACCGAGAGCACGGCCGCAGCAACCTCTAGCGAAAGTGCTGCCGGATAGGCCGTCCCACCCGATCTCGGCTGGTGCGGTGCGGGTCGTCACGGCTGGTCGCCGGTGGAGTCGGACGGGGACCCGGCAGCGCCGAACTCGGGATGGCCGTCGAGTACGGAGGGGCCGATGCCGGCCTGCAACGCCTCGGCGAGGAGCTGGGCGAACGAGTAGTCCGGCTGGGCCTCCAACGCGCGTTCCACCGCCACGCTGGCCAGCGCACCCTGCCCGGCCCGCCAGGCGGCGAAGCCGAGCAGCGCCGCCGGAGCGGGCACCAGGTCCGGCTCGGCCCGCCGCAGTACGTCCGTCCAGAGTGCGAGGTGCCAGTCCTCGCCGCCGGTCCGCTGCCAGGCGTCGTCCCGTACCGGCAGGTGCACCAGGAGCAGGCTGAGCCAGGCCAACTCGTCGTCGGTGAGCTGGCCGCCCGTGCGGTGCCGGTGCAGCGATTTGCGTACCGCCGCGCGGCCGGCCCGGCGCAGTGCCCGCCTGCCGAGCAGGTCACCGGGCGGGGCCTTGTCCAGCAGTTCGTTGAGGCGGGACTCCGCCCGCCGGGTCGCCTCCCGCATCGCCTCCCGGGCCGGCCCGTCGACCGGGGCGATCAGTCGGACCAGCCCGTCCCGGTCCGGCAGGGCGACCTGGCCGGCGAAGGTGGCCGCCGCGGCGAGCTGGGTGCTCGACGAGTCGAACCGGATGCCGTCGGCCGGGCAGCATCCGGCGTCGTCACAGGCGTACGACCAGTAGCGGTCGCCGGTCACCCGGAGCGCTTCCAGCACCGGCAGGCCGATCCCGCCGAGGGCAGCGGTCACCGCGCCGACCATCGGAGTGACCCGGGCCGGCTCGCCGTACCCGATGACGGTCGTGGTGTCGACGCCCTGCCGGGCGACGACCGCCGCGACCTGTTCGGCGGCCTCGCCCACCTCGGCGGGCGTGCCGCTCCCGGTGCTGGTCGCGGCCAGGTCGGGCAGGTCGCCACGGGCGACGAAGACCACCCGGTTGCCACGCAGCGCGATCACCACCAGGCTGTCGGCGGGGTGGAAACCCAGCAGGTACGGCACTGCTGCCAACAGATCCGCTGTCGAGCGGACGGTGAGCACGGCCCGATCGTTCGAGGTCATGCTGGCGAGCGTGGCCAACGGGGTGGTCGGCCGACGCCCCTGTGGACGACACGCCCGAAGCTGTCCACAGCTACTCACCGTAGTTCCGCTGCTCATCCCGCAAACGCGTTCCGCCGCGATGGGGCATCGAGTTTCGCGGCGGCCGGCGGAAGCCGATCGAGGACTAGTCGGCTCCGGGCCGCGATCGTCCAGTGTGGGTGGTTTTCGCGGGCTGATCGGGGTGCGGGAAGGACATAGAATTTCCGGCTGATGACGCAGAGTCCGGCTCCGCTCGGCACGGTGCACCTCGGTATCGACGTCGGCACGTCGAACACGGCAGCGGCCGTACGTGGCCGCGACCACGAGGTCCGACCGGTGCTGTTCGACGGTGCGCTGCTGCTCCCCTCGGCGGTCCTCGTCGACGGAGACACCGCCCTCGTCGGCCTGGACGCCCGGCACGCGGGGATCGCCCGTCCGGCGCTGCTGGAGCCGAACCCGAAGCGCTGCATCGACGACCGGATCGTGCTCCTCGGCGAGCAGGAGATACCCGTCGAGTCGCTGCTCGCCGCGATCCTGCGCCGGGTACGCGACGCCGCCGAGCAGACCACCGGCCCGGTCGACGCCGTGACCCTGACCTATCCGGCGACCTGGGGACCGCGTCGACTCGCCACCCTGACCGCCGCCGCTCGGCTCGCCGGGCTACCCGCGCCCACCACGGTTCACGAGCCGGTCTCCGCCGCCGCGCACTTCGTCGGGCTCCCCGACGTCGAACTTCCCGAGGGACAGCTCGCGCTCGTCTACGACCTCGGTGCGGGTACCTTCGACGCCACCCTGATCAGGCGGACCGGGAACGGCTTCGAGGTGGTCGCCAGCCAGGGCCTTCCGGACGCCGGAGGGCTGGACATCGACGCGGCGATCGTCGCCTCCGTCTCCGCCCACCTCCGCCCCGACGACGAGGCGTGGCGCTACCTGCGACAACCGCAGACTCCGGCAGACCTGCGGCACCGGCAACTGCTGACCGACGGCGTACGGACGGCGAAGGAGATGCTGTCCCGGACCTCGGCGACTTCGGTCTACGTACCGGTGCTGGACGTCGAGGTGCCGCTCGGCCGGGAACAGTTCGAGCGGCTCGCCCGGCCACTGCTGGACCGGACCGTGGCGGCCACCCGCGCCGTACTCCGGGACGCCGACGTCGCGGAGGCAGAGCTGTCGGCGATCTTCCTGGTCGGCGGCTCGACCCGGATCCCGCTCGTCGGCACCCTGCTGCACCGGGCGCTCGGCCGCCCACCCGTCGTACTCGACCAACCGGAACTCGCGGTCGCCTATGGCAGCGTCGTCGGCTCGGACCTGCTGGTCCGGTCGCCCGGTGCCCTCACCCGGGTGCTGCCGGCCGAGCCGCCGACGCCCGCCACGGATCCGCTGCCGGTCGACCGGGCGACGGGTGCCACGACCCTTCCGCTGCCGGTCGACGCGGCAACGGGTGCCGCCCCGACAGCGCCGCCCGGCCGGGGCGGATCCGGCACCCTGCCGTTGCCGGCCGGCCAGCCGGTACCGGCTGCCTCGGCCGTCCCGGCGGACGCGACCGACCCGACGTCGACCGCGTCGGTCACACGGCAGTCGTTCCAGCGGGCGGGGCGGTGGCTGGGGCGCCACCGGCGGTGGACCGCCGCCGCGCTCGGGCTGGTCCTGGTCGCGCTCGCCGGCTTCGTCTACGCGGCTGCGGACGGCCCGGGCGGGAACCCGGGCGCCGGTCCCACCGCCACCTCGACGAGCCGCCCACCGGCCGGCGGTGGCTCCGCGTCGGCGGCCCCGGTCGCCGCGTCGAGCCCGTCCCCCACCCCCCGCCGGGGCGTACCGGCGCCGTTCGTGGGGCGGTGGACCGGGCGGGTCAGCCAGCCGACCGGTGTCGTGAAGTCCTGGGGCCTGGCGATCACCCTCGCGACCGGGTCCGACGTCGGGAGATTCGTGATCGGCTCGCTGAGGTGCGAGGGCACCCTGACCGTGGTCGCACCGGCACCCACCGAACGCGAGCTGCACCTGCGCGCCCGGACCACCCGTGATCCCCAGTCCAAGTGCGTCGACGCGGGGGACTACACGTTGATCATCTCCGGTAGGAACCGGCTCGACATGTTCTGGCAGCAGTTCGGCGACCCGACCAACGTGGCGACCGCCACCCTGACCCGCTCCTGACGACCGACCCCGACGCCGGGAGCATGACCGACTCGACGCCGGGAAGCCTCACCGCGATGTCGAAGACGCCCGACCTCGACGCCCGAGACGTCAGACCTCCATGCCGGAGACGCCAGACCTCGACGCCGGAGACGCCGCGCGAGAGCGTACGGCCCCGGACCGGGGCCGGTTCAGGTGTGGAACTGCTGGCCGTGCAGTTCGACGGGGCCGTGCCGGTCGCCGGAGCGCGGCCGGAGTTCGACGGTCAGCTCGATGGCGGAAAGCACGTCGTAGCCGGCGCCGCGCAGGCAGCGCAGCGCCTCCACGTTGCGGGACTGCGGCTTCACGGTGAGCCGGGCCAGCCCGCGCCGCCGGGCCTCCTCGGCGACCTGGTCGAGCAGCGCCCGGCCGATCCCCCGGCCCCGGTGCGGGGCGGTCACCACCACCGGATCGACCCGGCCGTCCCGGCCGTCCATGAGCAGCCCGACCAGCCCGACCACCCCGGCGTCGCCCCGCTCGGCGACCCACATCCCGGACAAGTCCAGCCGGGTCAGGTACTCCTCGAAGGCCGCGCCCGGGTCGGTGCCGCCGAAGGTCGGATCGTCGTACAGCTCGCGGTGCTGCTCGGCCAGTTCGGCCCAGAGGCGCCGGCCGGCCTGATGGTCGGCGGGCCGGTACGGTCGGATCGAGGTGGCGGCCACCTTCTCATATCTACTCCGGATCGCCGCCCCGCGACACCTGGTTGGCCAACAGCGGCCCACGAACGGTTACCTTGCCCAGATGGACCTGGCGTACCTGCGGGAGCATCCCGGGCAACTTCCGCTGTTCCTCACCCACCAGCGGATCCGGGAGACGCCGGTGTCCGGGGGCGACATCTGCACCGCCACCCGGCTCACCCTGGACGACGGCAACTCCGTCTTCGCCAAGACCTGGCCGGAGGGCGCGGCGGAGGGCGTACCCGAGAATTTCTTCGCCACCGAGGCGGCCGGGCTGCGCTGGCTGCGCGCGGCCGGTGCCGTGCCGGTGCCGGAGGTGATCGCGGCGCTGCCGGAACTGCTGGCCCTGGAATGGGTGGAGCCGGGCGAGCCGACCGAGGCTGCGGCCCGGCGGTTCGGCGCCGAACTGGCCGCGCTGCACCGGACCGGCGCGGACACCTTCGGCGCCGACTGGCCGGGATTCGTCGGAGCGCTGCCGCAGGACAACACCGCGTCCGCCGGCCCGTGGCCGGTCTGGTTCGGCGAGCACCGGCTCGCGCCCTACCTGCGGCAGTCGGTCGACAACGGCGCACTCTCCGCGGCCGAGGTCACCCTGGTCGAGCTGGTGGTCTCCCGGATCGAGGAGTACGGCGGCGCCGAGCCGCCCGCCCGGATCCACGGTGACCTGTGGCCGGGCAACCTGCTGTGGGGCGCCGACGGCCGGGTCTGGCTGGTCGACCCGGCCGCGCACGGCGGGCACCGGGAGACCGACCTGGCCCAGCTCGCCCTCTTCGGCGGCGCACCGCACCTCGACACGATCCTGGACGCGTACCGGGAGGTGTGGCCGCTGGCCGACGGCTGGCAGGCACGGGTACCGGTGCACCAGCTCCACCTGCTGCTGGTGCACACCGCGCTGTTCGGCGCCACGTACCGGGGTGCGGTGGGTGCGGCGGCCCGCGCCGTACTGTCCGTCTGAACCACTGGCCGTGGCACCGGAGTCCCGGTGTGACGCCCGTAGTCGTCGGTCTGCCGCCCGTACTGTCGGCCTGACGCGCTACCGTCGAGCGATGACCATTCCCGTTCGATCCGGGCCCGTACGATCCGGGGCAGCACCGGACCGGACGTCGGCGGAACGGCCGGACGTCGGTGGCCTCGTCGACCGGTACGGCCGGGCCGCGACCGATCTCCGGGTCTCCCTCACCGACCGGTGCAACCTACGGTGCACCTACTGCATGCCGGCCGAGGGCCTGCCCTGGCTGCCGAAGTCGGAGGTGCTGACCGACGCCGAGATCATCCGTCTGGTCGGCGTGGCGGTACGCCTGCTCGGGGTGACCGAGGTCCGGTTCACCGGCGGCGAGCCGCTGATCCGCCCCGGGCTGCCGGACATCATCGCCGCCGTCGCCGCGCTCTCGCCCCGGCCGGTGCTCTCGCTGACCACCAACGGGATCGGGCTGGACCGGCTCGCCGGGCCACTGCGCGCCGCCGGGCTGGACCGGGTCAACGTCTCGCTGGACACCCTCGACCCGACCCGGTTCACCGAGCTGACCCGCCGCCCCCGGCTGGACGCCGTACTGGCCGGGCTGGCCGGGGCGGTGGCGGCCGGACTGGCCCCGGTGAAAATCAACTCGGTGCTGATGCGCGGGGTCAACGACGACGAGGCGCCGGAACTGCTCCGCTTCGCGCTGTCCCACGGCTACCAGCTCCGGTTCATCGAGCAGATGCCGTTGGACGCCCAACACGGCTGGGACCGGTCGACGATGGTCACCGCCGAGGAGATCCTCGCCGCGCTGCGGGCCGAGTTCACCCTGCTGCCCGACCCGGCCGAGCGGGGCGGGGCACCGGCGGAGACGTGGCTGGTGGAGGGCTGGACCGATGCCGCCGGCCGGCCGGCCCGGGTGGGCGTGATCGGCAGCGTCACCAGGCCGTTCTGCGGCGACTGCGACCGGACCAGGCTCACCGCCGACGGCCAGGTCCGGAACTGCCTCTTCGCGACCGAGGAGTCCGACCTGCGGGCGGCGCTGCGCGGCGGCGCCTCCGACGAGGAACTCGCCGACCGGTGGCGTACGGCGATGTGGGGCAAGCGGGCCGGGCACGGCATCGACGATCCGAGCTTCCTCCAACCGGTCCGGCCGATGTCGGCGATCGGCGGCTGACGATGACCTCGACAGCCGGGAAGACGACGCTGGTCGTACGCTACTTCGCCGCCGCCCGGGCCGCTGCCGGAGTCGCCGAGGAGACCCTGCCCGGCGGCGGCAGCCTCGACGAGCTGACCGGCGAACTCGCCGTCCGGCACGGAAGCCGGCTGGCCGGCGTGCTGTCGATGGCGAGCTTCCTCGTCGACGGTGTGGCCTGGCACGACCGGCAGGCGCCGCTGCCCGGCGGTGCGACGGTCGACGTACTGCCACCGTTCGCGGGCGGCTGAGCGCCGCCGTGTTCGGGGTGCTCGGCTTCGCGGGGACGTTGGCGCTGGTCACCGGCCTGATCCATCTCTACCTCTGGAAGCGGCTGGTCCGGGACACCACCCGGCCGGGGCGCTGGCGCCGGATCGGCGGTGTCACCGTCCTGGTGCTGGCGCTGCTCACCCCGGCGACGCTGGTCGGCACCCGGCAGGGCTTCTACTGGCTCGCCTGGCCGGGCTACCTCTGGCTGGCCGTCATGTTCTACCTGCTCGTGCTGCTGGCCGTGCTGGAGATCCCGATGCTGGCGACCCGACTGGTGCTGCGCCGGAGCCGGGCAGCCGCTCCCGCAGCGGTCCGTCCCGAGCCGACCCCGGCCGCGACGCCACCGCCCGTGCCGGCTTTACCGCCAACGCCGGGCACGCCGCCGACGCCGGCCTCACCGCCGGTGCCTACCCCACCGCCGGTGCCGACCGCGCCGCCGGAAGCCGACCACGAGCCGGGGCGGCGGCTGCTGCTCGCCCGGGGCGTCGCAATCTTCGCCGGGCTCACCGCGACCGGGATCGTCGGGTACGGCGTCCGCACCGCCCTCGGCCCGCCGCAGATCGACCGGGTCCGGATCCCGCTGGCCAAGCTGCCCCGGAGCATGGACGGCCTGCGCATCGCCACCGTCTCCGACATCCACATCGGACCGTTGACCGGCCGGGCGCACACCGAACGGATCGTGTCGATCATCAACCGGCTCGACGCCGACCTGGTGGCGGTGGTCGGCGACCTCGTGGACGGCACCGTCGGCGAACTCGGCCCCGCCGCCGCACCCCTGCGCGACCTCCGCTCCCGGTACGGCAGCTTCTTCGTCACCGGCAACCACGAGTACTACTCCGGGGCCGAGGAGTGGGTGGTCGAGCTGGACCGGATCGGGCTACGGGTGTTGCAGAACCGGCGCGAGGAGATCCTGGCCCGGGGCGGCGCCCTCGACCTCGCCGGGGTGAACGACCCGGCCGGCGAGGACCTCGGCAACGCCGCAGGACCCGACTTCGACGCCGCACTCGGTGGCCGCGACCCGAGCCGGCCGGTGGTGCTCCTCGCCCACCAACCGATCAACGTGTACGAGGCCGCGAAGCGCGGCGTCGACCTGCAACTGTCCGGGCACACCCACGGCGGCCAGATCGTGCCGTTCAGCCTGCTGGTCGGGTTGCAGCAGCCGGTCGTCTCCGGGCACGCCACCATCGACGGCACCCAGCTCTACGTCACCAACGGCGCCGGCTTCTGGGGTCCACCGGTCCGGGTCGGCGCCCCGCCCCAGGTAACCCTGGTCGAACTCCGCTCGCCCTGACTCCCGCCCGTCCCTCGTCGCCTGCGGCGAGATCGCGCTGTTTCCCTGACGTAGTGGCATCAGGCATCGGGCGAGACCACTACCTCGGCGAAAGAGTGCTCGTGTCGGAGCCAGCCCGGCGGCGTGCGGAAATCACACTCTCGCGTGGCGAGACGCGTTCGCCCGCAAGGTCGTGACAGGATGCGGCGTGTCTCCGTTGCGCGCCGCACCCGCTGACGGCTCCCCCACCGCCGCCGTGCCCTTCGTCGCGGACCTGCACATCCACTCGAAATACTCCCGCGCGTGCAGCCGCGACCTGACGATGCCGAACCTCAACTGGTGGGCCCGGCGTAAGGGAATCAGCCTGCTCGGCACCGGTGACTTCACCCACCCCGCCTGGTACGAGCACCTGCGCGAGACGCTGCACCCGGCCGAGCCGGGGCTGTACCGGCTCAGTCCGGAGGCGGAGCAGGACATCGCCCGGCGCCTGCCGCCCCGGCTGGCCAGCGTCGCCGAGGCCAGCCCGATGCGGTACATGCTCAGCGTCGAGATCTCCACCATCTACAAGCGGGACGACCGTACCCGCAAGGTGCACCACCTGATCTACCTGCCCGACCTGGACGCGGTGGCGCGGTTCAACGCCACGCTGGGCCGGATCGGCAACATCGGCTCCGACGGGCGGCCGATCCTCGGCCTGGACTCCCGGGACCTGCTGGAAATCACCCTGGAGGCCAGCCCGGACGGCTACCTGGTGCCGGCGCACATCTGGACCCCGTGGTTCTCCGCGCTCGGCTCCAAGTCCGGCTTCGACGCGATCGCGGACTGCTACGCCGACCTCGCCGAACACATCTTCGCGGTGGAGACCGGGCTCTCCTCCGACCCCGAGATGAACTGGCGGGTGTCCAGCCTGGACCGCTACCGGCTGGTCTCCAACTCGGACGCGCACTCGCCACCCGCGCTGGCCCGGGAGGCGACCGTCTTCGCCACCGACCTCGACTACTTCGCCGTACGCGAGGCGCTGCGTACCGGGGACGGGCTGGCCGGGACCATCGAGTTCTTCCCCGAGGAGGGCAAGTACCACGCGGACGGGCACCGGCTCTGCGGGGTCAACTGGGAGCCGCAGCGTACCCGGGAGGCGGGCGGGCGCTGCCCGGAGTGCGGCAAGCCGCTCACGGTCGGGGTACTCAGCCGGGTCGAGGATCTCGCGGACCGGCCGGACGGGCACCGGCCGGCGAACGCGCCGCAGGTCACCCACCTGATCCAGCTCGCCGAGATCCTCGGTGAGATCAACAATGTCGGGCCGAAGTCGAAGACGGTCGAGGGCCAGCTCAACACCCTGGTCGCCGGCCTCGGCGCCGAGTTGGACATCCTCACCGTCACGCCGCTCGACGAGATCCGCAAGGTCGGCGGCGAGGTCTTCGCCGAAGCGATCGAGCGGCTCCGGCGCGGCCAGGTACGCCGGATCCCCGGCTACGACGGCGAGTACGGCGTGATCACCCTCTTCGAGCCCGGTGAACTGCGCGCCGGCTCCGGCGGTGGTGGTGGCCGGGGCGGCGCGGGGCAGGTGGAGACGCTCTTTGCGGACGCGCTCTTCGACGTACCCGTGCCGCGACAGCGACCGCCCACGGAGCCCAAGGCGCCGTCCCGGGCCGCCCGGTCGGCGTCCCCGGCGCCCGCCGCACCGGCCGAGCCGCGCCGCCGGCCCCGGGCCGCCGCCCCGCCGGCCGAACCCGCGCCGCCGCTGGCCCCGCCGCCGTCGCCGCACGAGCCGTTCGAGCCGATGCTGGCCGGCATGGAGGAGGTCGGCACCGGGCTGCTGGACCGGCTCGACGCGATGCAGCGGGTCGCCGCCTCCGCACCGGGCGGGCCGCTGCTGATCGTGGCCGGCCCCGGCACCGGCAAGACCCGCACCCTCACCCACCGGATCGCCTACCTCTGCGCCGAACTGAACGTCTATCCGGAACACTGCCTGGCGATCACCTTCACCCGGCGGGCCGCCGAGGAGCTGCGGCACCGGCTGGACGGGCTGCTCGGGCCGGTCGCCGAGGACGTCACCGTCGGCACCTTCCACTCGCTCGGCCTGACCATCCTGCGGGAGAACGCCCGGGCCGCCGGGCTGCCGGACACCTTCCGGATCGCCGACGACACCGAGCGGGCGACCGCCCGGGCCGAGGCCGGCGACGACGACGCCGCCTACGTCAAGCTGCTGCGCGGCCAGGACCTGGTCGACCTGGACGAGCTGGTAGGCCTGCCGGTGGCGCTGCTGCGCGACGACGAGGAGCTGGTCGCACGGTACCGGGACCGGTGGCGGTGGATCTTCGTCGACGAGTACCAGGACGTGGACGCGACGCAGTACGAGCTGCTCCGGCTGCTCAGCCCGGCCGACGGCAACCTCTGCGCGATCGGCGACCCCGACCAGGCGATCTACTCGTTCCGGGGCGCCGACGTGGCGTACTTCCTGCGGTTCTCGGAGGACTTCGTCGACGCCCGGCTGGTCCGGCTGACCCGCAACTACCGCTCGTCGGCGCCGATCCTGGCCGCCGCCGGACAGGCGATCGCGCCCTCCACCCTGGTCCGGGGCCGGCGGCTGGACCCGGCCCGGCTCGACCCGGAGGCGCCGCTGGTCGGCCGCTATCCCGCCGCCTCCGTCGCGGACGAGGCCGACTTCGTGGTACGCACCGTCGACGAACTCGTCGGCGGGCTGTCGCACCGCTCGCTCGACTCGGGTCGGATCGACGGCCGGACCACCGACGTCTCGTTCTCCGACATCGCCGTGCTGTACCGCACCGACGCCCAGGCGGCACCGATCCTGGACGCGCTGGCCAGGGCGAACATCCCGGTGCAGAAGCGTTCACACAACCGGCTGCGGGACCGGCCCGGCGTCTCGGTGATCGCCCGCGAGCTGCGGCACGCCGACGGTCTCGGCGGCTCGGTCGCCGCCCGCGTACGCCTGGCCGGCCAGGTACTCGCCGAGCGGCACGCCACCCCGACCCTGGACGCCACCGGCGGCATCGGCCCCGACGACATCTGGACGGCTGCCGACCTGCTCACCCCGCTCGCCCGGCGCTGCGGCGACGACCTGGAACTGTTCCTGTCCCAGTTGGCCACCGGCGCCGAGGTCGACGCGCTCGACCCGCGCGCGGAGGCGGTCACCCTGCTCACCCTGCACGCCGCCAAGGGCCTGGAGTTCCCGGTGGTCTTCCTGCCCGGCTGCGAGGACGGGCTGCTGCCGCTGCGCTGGCCCGGCTCGACGCCGACCGACGAGGAGGTGGCGGAGGAGCGCCGGCTCTTCTTCGTCGGGCTGACCCGGGCGCAGGACCGGCTCTACCTCAGCCACGTCGGCCGGCGACTGCGGCACGGCCAGGAGCGGGACTGCGTACCGTCGCCGTTCTTCGACGCGATCGACCCCGGACTCTTCGAACGGCTCGGCGACAACGCACCCCGCCGGCCGAAGGACCGGCAACTCCGGCTGCTCTGATCCGCTGGTCCGGGTTCGCCGGGCTGCCGCCGTTGCCCGCCTGCTGCCGTTGCTCCGTCTTCGGAGTTCGTCGGCTGCCGGCGTTTCGGTGCTGGTGGCTGCGCGTCGGATGCTGTCGTTGCTCGGTCAGCCGGATTCGTCGGCTGCCGGCGTTCCGGTGCTGGTGGCTGCGCGTCGGACGGGGCGGTCAGGCGGCGAGGAGGACGGCGCCGAACGCGCCGGTCAGCATCGCCGGCCCGTGTGGCAGGTGGTGGCGGCGGTCGATCCGACGCAGCCGGAGCAGCACGGCGGCGTACCCGCTGGCCAGCAGCAGGCCGGCCAGCGCGCCGGTCAACGTCGTACCTCCGCCGTACCAGCCGGTGACGAGGCCGAGCCCGAGCGCGAGCTTGGCGTCGCCCGGCCCCAGGCCACCGGGGGAGAGCAGCACCAGCCCCAGGTACGCCCCGGCGAGCGCCAGCGCGCAGGCCACCGCGACCGCGTACCGGCCGAACTCGCCGGAGCCGACCGCGGCCACCCCGAGCAGCCCGGCGGCACCGGCCGCCGCAGGCAGGGTCAACCGATCGGGAAGTCGACGCACCGCCACGTCGACGAAGCCGAGCACGATGCCGAAGCCGGCGATCCAGAGGTGGGCCAGCAGCGGAAGCGGCTCCTCGACCCGGGCGGCGAGCGCGGCGAACACGATCCCGGCGAGCACGGCGAACACCATCCCGGCGACCACCCCGACCCGGCCGGCGCTCGGGCAGCCGACGGCCCCGGCACTGTCCGCCCGGACTTCCCGAGAATCCCCGGCGGGTACGGCGTACCGGACGACCTGTCGGCGCAGCAGCGGTCCGAGCAGGACTCCGAGGAGTCCGGCCGCCGCCACCACGCCCGGGTTCACGTCCCGGCCCGCTCCCGGGTCGCGCGAGCGCGTGGGCGTTCGGTCGAAACGACCAGGGCGACGCCGAGCACGATCACCGCACCGCCGAGCAGCACCTGTCCGGTCACCGACTCGTCCAGCAGCAGCGCGCCGAGGCTGACCGCGACCACCGGGTTGACGTAGGCGTACGTCGCCACCAACGAGATCGACGCGTTCTGCAGCAGCCAGACGTACGCGGTGAAGGCGACCAGCGAGCCGGCCACGCTGAGGTAGCCGAGCGCCAGCCACGAACGGGTCGAGACCGCGCCGAGGTCGAGGCCGTGCGCCTCGCCCCGGGCCGCCCCGAGTACGGCGAGCGCGGCCGAGCCGGCGAGCATCTCGTACACGGTCGCCACGAAGGGGTCCCGGGGCATGTCGAGCCGGCCGGAGACGAACGAGCCGACGGACCAGCAGACGGCGGCACCGACGACGGTCAACGCCCCGACGACCGGGGCCGCGCCGGCACCTCCGGTCGGCAGTACCAGCAGTACCAGACCGGCGAAGCCCGCGCTCACCCCGAGCAGGGTGGCCAGCCCGGGCCGGTCACCGGTGCCGGCCCGGAGCACCACCACCAGCAGCGGCACGATGGCGACGAGCAGCGCGGCGATTCCGGAGGAGACCGCGATCGACGGTGGGCCGGACTCGGCGAGTACGACCAGTCCGTTGCCGCCGGCCAGCAGCAGTACCCCGACCAGGGCCGCGCTGCCCAGTTGCCGTCGGGTCACCCGCAGCGCGCCCGGACCGCGCCACAGCCGCAGCACCACCGCCAGTACCCCGGCGGCGACCGCGAATCGTGCACACGCCGACAGCAGCGGCGGCAGGGTCTCCACGGCGACCCGGATGCCGAGGTAGGTGGAGCCCCAGACCAGGTAGACGATGCCCAGCGCGATCCAGACCAGCGCGGCCCGCGCCGTCGGCGGCTCGCCGGACCTGGCTGCCAAGGGCTCGGTCGGTGCGGCGGGCTGGTCCGCATGGCCGGACCCCGCCGGCGTCTCCGGGCGGGCCGGTGGGGCGACTCCGGCCGGCGACTCCGGACGCTCGCCCGCAGCGGCGTGCACCGAGTCGGCCGGGGCGGCCCGGATCTGGTCGACCGGGGCGGCGCCGACCGGCGGAATTGGCGCGCTTCCGGGAGGTGAGCCCATCGGGGGGTCACGCTACGGTGACCACAGCAGGCTCGTCCCGGGCGAGTGGCGAGCCTCTCACCGATCCGTACCAGGAGGACAGTCGATGGCCAACTACGGACCGCCCGGCGGGCCGGGGTACGGCCCGCCGTCGCAGCCGTGGCACGATCCCGACCGACAGGGCACCGACGAGTACGGTCAGCCGGTCGACCCCTGGGGCGATCAGGACCAGTCGGGCGGGTCGGGCCACTGGGGCGGTGGACCGGCTTCCGCGCCACCCGGTGGCCCCGGCTCTCCGGTCAGCCACCCCGGCTACCCGGCCGGACATCCGGGGCCAACCGGTCCCGGCGCGGCGCCGACCTCCGGCGCTCCGGGCACGGGTTACCCGCCAGTTTCCGGTGCTCCCGGCGCCGGGTACCTGCCGACCCGGCGGCACGACCTGGGCCAGGCGCCGGCGCCGCACCCCCCGGGCGGGTCCGCGCCGTTCGGCCCGCCGCCCGCCGGCTGGAGCACGTCCGACCCGGACCCGGTCTGGGCTACACCGGCCGCCGACCCCTCCTGGTCCACCTCGGCGCCCGACCCGATGCCGAAGGGCGGCGGCAACCGGGCCTTCGTCGCCGTACTGGTCGGGCTTGTGGTGCTGGTCCTCGGCGGTGCCGCGATCGGCGTCTACCTCTTCGCGCAGGACGAGCCGCCCTCCGAGGCCCAGCCGCCGGCCAGCGAGCAGACCGGGGGCCCGGTCGAGGAGTCCAGCGCGCCGCCCGAGCCGGCGCCGACGACCGCGCAGGCCGAGCCGTCCACCGACGCGCGGTTCGTCAAGGCTGGCCAGTGCGTCCGGAACGAGGGTACGGAGGCGACGCCGAAGTTGGCGATCACGAGCTGCGCGCCGCAGACCTACGAGGTGCTCGCCCGGTACAACGGGGCCACCACCGGCGCCCCGGACGCCAAGACCAAATGCGCCCAGGTGCAGAACTACACGAACTTCTACTTCTTCAACAGCGAGCTGGACGAACTGGACTTCGTGCTCTGTCTTCGGAAACGATAGTTGCCGGGGTGCCTCCACCCGGCACTCCGACGACGTGCGCGGAGGTTCGACCGACCCGACGCGTACGACCCGCGCCCACCCCGACCCCTGCGCCAGCCATCCCAGGTTTCCGTACCGCAGTCGGAGCGCGCGGCCCGACCCTGGAGAAGCATGTCGATTTACGGTACGCCCGCCGGAGGGCAGCCGCCCGAAGAGTCCGACCGGTCCCCCTCGTCGAGCCCGCCGGCAGATGGCTACCCGCCCGCACCGCCGCCGCCCCCAGGCAGCTATCCACCGGGCAGCTACCCGCCGAGCCCGGGCCAGCCGCCGGCACCGAACGCCGGTCAGCCGCCTCCGGCACCGCCGACCCCGGGTTATCCGCCGGTCGGTGGCCATTCACCAGCCGGTGGCTACCCGCCGCCTCCGCCGCCGCCGCCGGGCGGCGGCTATCCGCAGCCGAGCGACGCGCCGAACCCCGAGTGGGCCGCGCCGAACCCGGAGTGGAGCCAGCCGCCGTCGAGCGGTGCACCGAGTCCGGCGTGGGGACAACCGCCGTCCAGCGGCGGACCGACCCCGGCCTGGGGGCAACCGCCGACGAGTGGCGGACCGGCGCCGACCTGGGGGCAGCCACCGTCCAGCGGCGGGCCGGGTTCCGAGTGGGCGCCGCCGCCGTCGAGCGGGGGACCGCAGCAACCGGGGTACCCGGGACCGACCGACCAGCCGCAGTCGGCTCCGCCCGGCGTCCCGTACGGCGGTCCGTACCAGGCCCCCGGCGTCCCGTACGGCGGTCCCGGTGCACCGGGTGCCCCGTACGGCGCACCGCTCGGCCCGCCCGGGGTGCCGGGGGCACCACTCGGCCCGCCCGGAGCGCCGCCGAAGAAGGGCAGCGGACTGAAGATCGCCCTCATCGTGGGTGGCATCGTCCTGCTGCTGCTCTGCGCCTGTCTCGGCGGCGGCGTGTGGTGGTTGGTCGACCGGGCCGGCAACGACTCGGGGCCGGGCATCGGAGCACCACCGCCCAACAGTTCGGCGCGGCCGACTCCCAGCCGTCCCGACAGCGCGCCGCAGTCCCCGTCCGAGCGGTACGTCAAGGGCGACTGCCTGGTCAACGACGGTACGGACGACTCGCCGAAGATCCGCAAGGTGCCCTGTGGACCGAACACCTACGAGGTGCTGTCCCGGATCCCGTTCACCACGGACGCGGACCAGTGCAAGGAGGACCCGATCTTCGGCGCACCGGAGGCGGACGCGAACTACGTCCAGGACGACCCGCTGGACCTGAGCGACTACGTGCTCTGCCTGAAGCGGCGCTGACCAGGCCGGCTGAGGAACGCGCTGACCAGCGCTGACCGGCCACGGTAGGTAAAACTAGGACCGTCTAGCATCCACGCTAGACGGTCCTAGTTTCTGCTCGACGGGCTCTCGTTGCCCGGCGCCCCGACCGAGCGACCGGCGCGACACGAATACACCGATCTACGGATGTCTAGCGGTGCGGCTAGACGGCCCGATAGCGTGCGATACGTGGATCCGGTCCGCAACCCGTACGCGCCTGGCGCCGGTCAGCGCCCGCCCGAACTCGCCGGGCGGGGCCGCGAACTCGAGGTCTTCGACATCGTGTTGGAGCGGATCGCCCGAGGGCGCCCCGAACGCAGCCTGGTCCTCACCGGCCTGCGCGGCGTCGGCAAGACCGTACTGCTCAACACGCTCAGGTCACAGGCGATCAACCGACTGTGGGGCACCGGCAAGATCGAGGCGCGGCCGGACCAGTCGATCCGCCGCCCGGTGGCCGCCGCCCTGCACATGGCGATCCGGGAGCTGGCACCCCGGCACCGGGCGCCCGACCGGATCGACGACTTCCTCGGCGTACTCAAGGCGTTCGCGCTGCGTACCGCTCCGGCCGGGTCCGGTTCGAGTGGTCGGGGTGCCGGGGCGGGCCGGCTGCGGGACCGCTGGCAGCCCGGCATCGACGTACCGGCGGCGAGCGGCCGGGCGGACTCCGGCGACATCGAGATCGACCTGGTCGAACTCTTCACCGACGCGGCCGAGGTCGCCGCCGACGTCGGTACCGGGGTCGCCGTCTTCCTCGACGAGATGCAGGATCTCGGCCCCGAGGACGTCTCCGGGCTCTGCGCCGCCTGCCACGAGCTGTCCCAGCTCGGCGCACCCCTGATCGTGGTCGGCGCCGGGCTGCCGCACCTGCCGGCGGTGCTCTCCGCAGCCAAGTCCTACTCGGAGCGGCTCTTCCGCTACCAGCGGATCGACCGGCTGGACCGGATCGCCGCCGACCAGGCACTCTGCGCCCCCGCAGCCAGGGAGCAGGTCGAGTACGAGCCGAAGGCGCTGGACCTGCTCTACGAGAAGTCCGGCGGCTACCCGTACTTCGTCCAGGCGTACGGGAAGGCCACCTGGGATTCGGCGCCCCGGTCACCGGTGACGGCGGCCGACGTACGGGTCGCCGCGCCGGAGGCCGAGGCGGAGTTGGCGGTCGGGTTCTTCGGGTCCCGCTTCGAGCGGGCGACTCCGGCGGAACGGGAGTACATGCGGGCGATGGCCGCACTCTCCCTGGTCGAGCCGCCGGACGGCGAGGACGGCACCGGTGGCGGTCCCCGGGACGACATGGACGCCGCCGTCTCCACCGCCGAGATCGCCCGGTCGCTCGGGCGCAAGCCGGCCAGCCTCTCGCCGGCAAGGGACGCGCTGATCAAGAAGGGGCTGATCTACTCGGGCGAGCGGGGCACGGTGGCGTTCACGGTGCCGCACTTCGGCCGGTACCTGCGCACCCAGCCGGCCTGACCACCACCGCTCGACGCGCCACCTGGCCGGCCCGGTGCGGCGGCCGGGATCAGATCTGGGACCAGGGTGCCGGGAAGGTCACCTCGCCGCTCGGTACCGGGTCGTCGCTGCCGTCCACCGAGGGCAGCACCAGCGCCTGCCACGGATCGCCCAGCCCCGACCAGGGGCTGGTCAGCCCGAACCGGGCGGCGGGCTCGAATCCGAACCGCCGGTAGTAGGCGGGGTTACCGAGCACCACCACGAGTCGTTCGCCGAGTTCGGCGGCGGCGTCCAGGGCGGCCCGGACGACGTCCTGGCCGTACCCACGACGCTGTCGGGACGGCCGGACCGCGACCGGGCCGAGCGCCAGTGCCGGAACACCGCCCGGCCACACGTCGACCCGGGTCAGCAGGGCGTAGCCGACGAGTTCGCCGTCGACTTCGGCCACCATGGACAGCTCGGGCAGCCAGGCGTCGCTGGCCCGCAGCGCCTCGACGAGTCGCACCTCCGCGGGCAGCCGGGTGTCCGGGCTGGCGAACGCCTCGGCCACCAGACGGTTGATCGCCACGCCGTCGGCCGGCCCCTCCGCCCGGAGCCGCACAGTCGTCACAGTTCGCGACGGTACCGCGACCGCGCCGTCCAGTCTCCCACTTCGACGGGTGAAAGACGGTGCGAACGGGTAAGACTTGACCCATGAAACCCGTACGCACCGTGGCCCGTACCCTGTTGAGCACGATCTTCGTGGTCAGCGGCGCCCGCGCCGTGGCCAACCCCGAAGCGCACGTGGAGCGGGCGAAGCGGGTGACGGACCGGGTCGCCCCGCTGTTGCAGGGCGTCCACGAGGGAATTCCGACCGATACGCAGAGCCTGGTCCGGCTGCACGGCGCCACGCAGCTCCTCGGCGGGCTGATGCTGGCCACCGGGCACTTCACCCGACCGGCCGCCGCGCTGCTGGCCGGCACGCTGGTGCCGACCACGATCGCCGGGCACCCGTTCTGGGACCACCCGGACCCGGCGGAGCGCCGGACCCACCAGATCCACTTCATGAAGAACCTCGGGCTGATGGGTGGGCTGCTGCTCGCTGCGGCGGACACCGAGGGCCGGCCCGGGCTGGGCTGGCGCACCAGTCACGCGGTGGGTGACGGCCGTCGACGGGTACGCCGGGCGGTGCGCAGTGCGCGGCGTGACGCACGCATCGCCGTACGGTCCGCAGCGGCGGCCCGGAAGCTGCCCGGCTGACTCCGCCGACCTCGGGTCGGGTCACTCCGACGGCTTCCACCGCGCTGACCTGCGGAGCCGGTCTGACCAGTGGATTCACCCTGGTACGGCGAGGGTGACCGGAGGTCGATCGGCCCACGGTCCATGCCGGACATATGCTAGTTTCACCTGACTGAGCGGCTGTGAATCACCTGAACCGCACTCCCTGCGTTAACGCGGTGGAAATGTCGCGAACCAGTGTGGGATCGGACACGGTCGCATAACGCAGGAGGCATTCGAGTGACCCACCGTTCTAGGCTCCTTGGAGGACCTGGGCGGAAGACCGACATTGGTACGGGGGTGGCCACGCCATGCCGGCGACCGTCGAAAGACGGCTAGGCCGCCTCGCCCCAGTCCGCCGCTTTGCTCGTGGAATCGACCGTCGAGCAGTCGTACGGATCGGCGTCGTCGCCGTCGTCTGCTATGCCGCGTGGCTCGCCATCGCCACGTTCGGACGGCCGTACAACTTCTTCGACATGAAGATCTACCACGGCGCGGTGGTCTGGTGGGCGGGCGGACACGAGCTCTACGAATTCATCGCACCCAGGACCACCCTCGGCTTCACCTATCCACCCTTCGCCGGTCTGGTCATGCTGCCGATGGCGAGCATCCCGCTCGGCCTCGCCGGCTGGGTCAACATCGTCGCCAGTGTCGCCACGATCGCGATCGTGCTCGCCGCGCTGCTCAAGCCGATCACCGACCGGCTCGGCTGGTCGCTCTGGTTCACCCTCGGCATCGCGGTACCGATGGCGGTCGCCATCGAGCCGGCCCGGGAGACGCTCGGCTACGGCCAGGTCAACCTGCTGCTGTTCGGTCTCGTCATGGCCGACCTGGTGGCGCTGCGCTGGCGGGCCCGGCGCGGCAGCCGGATCACCGCCGCCGACGGTCCGCTGCGCCGGCTCTTCTTCAGCGGCGCCTGGGCCGGCGTCGGGATCGGCCTGGCCACCTCGATCAAGCTCACCCCCGCGCTCTTCGTCGTCTACCTGCTGATCACCCGGCAGTGGCGGGCCGCGATGACCGCGGTGGGCACCGGGATCGCCGTCACGGTCGGCACCTTCGCGATCGCCGGTCGTGAGTCGACGACGTACTTCATGTCGGTGCTCTGGCAGACCGAGCGGGTCGGTGCCGCCGACATGACGCCGAACCAGTCGCTGGCCGGGGTGCTCGCCCGACTGTACGACTCGATCGAGACGCCCACCCTGCTCTGGCTCGCGTTCGCGATGCTGCTGCTGGCGGTCGGACTCTCCCGTGCCTCGCACTCGCACGCCGACGGCGACGAGTTGACCGCCTTCACCCTGGTCGGGCTCACCACCAACGTGATCAGCCCGATCTCCTGGTCGCACCACCTGGTCTGGGTCATCCCGGCGATCCTGATCCTCGCCGACGCGGCGAGCCGGCGCAGGTCGGCCAGCCGGGGCCCCGGACCGCGCAATCCACTCGCGGCCGGCTCCGGCCCGGCCGGGATCACCGGGCTGCGCGCACCGATCTGGTTCCCCACCCTGACCGGTCTCCGGCACGGTGGCGCCGCCGTCGGGCTCTACCTGCTCTTCCTGATCTCACCGATCTGGCCGTACGAGCACCAACTGCCGGAGGTGTCGCACTACCAGGACGGCTTCTTCGGCGCGCTGATGGAGAACTCCCTGGCTCTGGCAGTGATCCTGCTGGTCGCCGCGCTGCCGTGGCGGCCCGGTGCCGAGCCGGCGTTCTATCCCGAACACGGCCGTCTCGACCGCCGCCTCGCCGCCAGCCAGCGGTAACGACACGTTCCACCCGACGACGTAGCGTTCCGACGGACAACGGAGCGTTGCGACGGATGACGGAGGGATCCGGCTGAGGACGGAGCGTTCCGGCGGAGGACGCGACGGTCCAGCCGGAACGGTCCATGGTCCAGCCGGAACGGTCGGTCTGGAACGGTCAGCCGGTGACGAGGTGGTCCCGCGCCATGAAGCGATTCCGCCGGTCGTCGGGTGACGGCCGGCGGGCGCCCCGGGTCAGGGACAGTTCACCCACTCCTCGGTGCCGTCGGCGAAGAGCTGCCGCTTCCACACCGGCAACCGGGCCTTGACCTCGTCGACCAGCCGGGCACAGGCCGCGAACGCCGCGCCCCGGTGCGCGGTGCTCACCGCCGCCACCAGGGCCACGTCGCCGATCTCCAGCGGGCCGAGCCGGTGCGAGACCGCCACCGCGTGTACGTCCGGATCGGCCGCGATCTCGGCGGCCACCTCCCGCAGCACGTCGGCCGCGCTCGGGTGGCCCTCGTACTCCAGCCGGAGCACCGACCGGCCGTGGTCGTGGTCGCGTACGACGCCCTGGAAGGAGACCACCGCACCGGCGCCGGCATCGCCGACCGTGGACTCGTGGAAGGCCACGTCCAGCGGTGCGGTGCCGACCGCCGTGTACAGCCGACCGGCCGGCGGCACGGCTCCGGCGTCGACGGCCGACTCGCTCCGTACGCTCATCTCACACTCCTCGCTGGGGGCGTTCTCCGGGCAGCAACGGCAGTGGTACGACCGGCACCTGGTCGCCCGGCTCGCCCTGCGTGCCCGGTGCGATGACGGCGAACCCGGCCGCTCCGGCCAGCCCGCGCAGCATCGCCGAGCCGACGTGCCGGACCGGAGTGGCGGTGTTCGTGGCGGGGTCGACCCGGACCAGTGCCAGATGGGTGTGGTCGCCCCGACCGGGCACCGGCTCGGCCAGCGTCACCCGGGGCAGTTCCGGCATCACCCGGCCGCGCAGCCCGGCCAGCAGCGGGGCCACCAGCGACACGATCGCGACGATCGCCGACTGTGGGTTGCCGGGCAGCCCGGCGACGAACCGGACCCGGCCGTCCGGCCCGGTCACCCGGGCGAGCAGCATCGGAAAACCCGGGCGTACGGCCACGGTGTTGACGACGTAGCCCGCGCCCAGCTCGCGCAGGGCCGGGTGCAGGTGGTCGACCGGGCCGTGCATGGTGCCACCGGTGGTGCAGACCAGGTCGGCGGTGGCGAGGCCCTGGCGGAGCGCCTCGACGTGCGCCTCCAGGGTGTCGGCGACCGGCCCGACAACGTCGGCGGAGGTGATCTCGCACCCGTACCGGCGCAGCCAGGCGGGGACGGCGGGGCCGAGCGAGTCGCGTACCCGGCCGGCGCCGGGGCGGCCGACGGTGAGCAGCTCGTCACCGAAGATGATCAGGGCGGCCCGGGGCGCCCGGCGCACCCGGAGGGTGTCGTAGCCGCAGGAGGCGGCCAGCCCGATCACGCCGGGGTCGACCGGGGTACCGGCCGGCAGCAGCTCCTCGCCCGCCTGCGCCTCCTCGCCGGCGGCCCGCCACTCTGGCGCCGACCGCAGCGTGCCGGCGACCAGTCCGTCGGCGGTACGCGTCGACTCCTCGACCCGGAGCACCCCGGTCGCGCCGTCCGGCAGCATCGCCCCGGTGGCGATCTCGACGGCGGTGCCCTCCTCGGGCAGCGGCGGCGGAGTGCTGCCGGCGAGTACCCGGCCGACGAGCCGCCACGGCCCGGTGCCGCGTACCGCCCAGCCGTCCACGCTCGACGTCGGGAACGCGGGCAGGTCGGTGAGGTTGGTCAGCGGCTCGGCCAGGGTCTGCCCGTCGACCTCGGCAACCGGCAGCTCGACGGGGGGCGGTGCGGCGGACCGACCTGCCTCGTACACCCGGGACCGGGCCTCCGCCCAGTTCGTGGTCGTCGGATCGGCGGCGACGGCGGCCTCGGTACTCACGCCGCTCCGCCCGTTCCGAGTCGGGCGCGCTGCCGCGCGCTGCTCACGTTCACCGTCCGAGCCTATCGTCGCGGCCGGACGGCCCGCCGAGGAGTTCAGTCGGTACGCGGGTGGTCGCCGCCCCGGAGCTGGTCGACCGCGTGCCCCAGGATCGGCCCGAGTACGGCGAGTCCGTCCCTGGCGCCGCCGGTGGAGCCGGGCAGGTTCACCACCAGCATCCGGCCGAGCACCCCGGCCAGCCCCCGGGAGAGTGCTGCCGTCGGTACCTTGTCCCGGCTGTGTGCCCGGATCGCCTCGGCGATGCCCGGGATCTCGTAGTCGAGCAGCGCGCGGGTCACCTCGGGAGTCCGGTCGGTCGGGTTGATGCCGGTACCGCCGCTGGTCAGCACGACGTCGACGCCGTCGGCCGCCGCGCGGCGCAGCTCGGTGCCGACCGGTTCGCCGTCGGGTACCACCACCGGCTCGTCGACCTGGCAGCCGAGCTTCGTCAGCCCCTCGACCAGCAGCGGGCCGCTGGTGTCGGCGTAGACGCCGGTGGCGGCCCGGTTGGAGGCGACCACCACCCTGGCCCGGATCACGGCCGGTCCTCGGGGCGGGTCCAGTCGCCGGTCTTGCCGCCTTCCTTGCGCAGCACGCGTACCCCCTCGATCGAGGCCGCCGGGTCGACGGCCTTGACCATGTCGATCAGCGCGAGCCCGGCGGTGGCCACGGCGGTCAGCGCCTCCATCTCGACGCCGGTCCGGTCGGCGGTCCGGACCGTCGCGGTGATCTCCACCGTGTCCGCACCCGGCACCAGGTCGACGGTGACGCCGTGCAGCGCGATCGGGTGGCAGAGCGGGATCAGGTCCGGGGTGCGTTTCGCGCCCATGATGCCGGCGAGCCTGCCGACGGCGAGCGCGTCGCCCTTGGGCAGCCCGTCCCGGCGCAGCAGCTCGATGACCTCGGCCGTGGTACGCAGTCGGCCGGCGGCGACGGCCCGGCGCACCGAGACCGACTTGGCGGAGACGTCGACCATCCGAGCCGCTCCGGCGGAATCGACGTGGGTGAGGTGCGCGGACTCGGTCACCCTCCGGAGCTTAGAGGACGGCCGTCCCACACGCGGTCGAGAAGACCGGCGGAACGACCTCCGCAGCGGCGACGACCTGCGACGACCGGAAGCCGAATCTCGATCGGTCAACCCCAAGGCACACAAAAAGGACGAGTCGCGCGGTGACCCTGCGCAGTCCGTCGACCAACATACGAAAACATTTACCAGCGTCATTGCTTGCGATACGCGCTAAGCAGTGTCTTATTCGCCTGCAATGAGGAGATAATCCAGGATTGCGGATTTGTTGCCGGCGCCGAAACGCAGGGTCAACAGCTCGACACGAAGCGAGTTTTACCAGGTCAGCCGATGGAGCACGCCAGCCGACTCACCGAGACTCGACGCCAATCAGTCGGAGTGCGGCACATCGAACGTCCACCCCACCAGCCCGCCAGCGCCGAACGACCAGCCTCCTGCGACCACTGGATCAGATCTTTCCCCGGAACCGGCGGAACGGGTATCCCCGAGGGAATCAAGCATCGTCACTCCCTAACGTTAGTGCACGTGCGAGACCTAGCGCTCTCAGTTTCCATATCCGGACAGAGCGTGACGAATCAGTCGCTAGTTGACTAATACTGATTATAGCGACATTTATCGTCGCTAAGCAGCCCGAACTCCCTTAAGCTTTGCCCATCGATCGAACGTAACGCGCAATCAGGGATCATTCCCCGATTTCGGGCGTGGGCAAATGCTTGCAGCGAAGGGAGTCGCCACAATGCGCGGCAGCGAGTGGTACTGAGAGCGACAGACCATCACACCGACCGCGTTCGGTTGCTACGGTTACCAAGGCATTCGGTCTCGGTGACACTCAGGAACCGACGTGAGTCAGGCACAGCGACGCGACAACGGGACTGATCAGCGGCTCCTGCCGCTCATCGGTCTCGTCGCTGTTTGCGCCGGCAGCGCCATCGCCCTCTCCATCGTGGACGTCGTCACCAGCCCGCCCAGGTCGGTCAGCCAACTGGTCATGGTGGCGGCACTGGTCTTCACGGTGGTGATCAGCGCCACCGTGAAAGCTCCGATCCGGATCCGCTCGGCCACCCAGGCCATCACCTGGAACGAGACCGCTATCGTCATCGGTATCGCCGTGGCACCAACCTCGTGGATGGTGCTGTGCACGGGGATCGGCCTCGCCATCGTGGTGCGTCTTCTCCACCTGCCGTTGATCAAAGCGGTCTTCACCATCAGCAAGAACACGTTGATGGTGGCGGCGGCCGGCACCACCCTGACAGCCCTCGGCTGGAGCTGGCCACCCTCGGAAGTACAGCGGATGGTGGTGCCCCTGGCCGCAGCCTTCGCCGTACTGGTGGTGCTCGACGAAGCCATCGCCATCCCGGTGATCGCCATCGCCAGCCGGACGAAGATCCGCAATCAGTTCAGCGCCAACTGGGACCTCAGGCTCATCGGTTTCCTGATGCGCTTCGTCGTCGCCGTCTCCACGCTGGTCCTCCTGATGGTGGAGACCTGGCTGCTGGTGGCCGTTCCACCGCTGGCGCTCAGCCTGCACCTGGCGTACTCGACACGGGTGCGGGCCCGGGCCGAGCGGCAGGCATGGCAGGACCTGGCGCACACCACCGACGCGCTCAACGTGGTGGACATCAACGCCGTACTGCACACCGCCGTCGCCCGGGCCGCCAACCTGTTCAGCGCCGACGAGGTCGAGGTCGAACTGCGGGAGAGCAGGCGTACGGTCCGGGGCAACAGCGAAGCGGTCACGTACGACTGCTTCACGACCAAGCCCTCCACGATCGATGCCTCGGTGATCCCGATCGAGATGAAGGGGCACGACGGCAGCGACATCGGAGTACTGCGGCTGCGCTTCCGGGGCCCGGTCAAGCTCTCCGAGCGGGAGCAGTACACCCTGCGTACCTTCGCCTCGGCGCTCTGCACGGCGATCCGCAACGCCTCCGCGTACGCCGAGTTGAACCGGGTGGCCGAGGAGCACGCGCACGCCGCCGCGCACGACGCGCTGACCGGCCTGGCGAACCGGCGACACCTGCTCGACCGGGGCGCCGAACAGCTCGGCCAGCGCCGCACCGAGGGTGTCGTCGCACTGCTGCTGATCGACCTCAACCACTTCAAGGAGGTCAACGACACGCTCGGGCACGCGGCCGGCGACCGGGTGTTGATCCAGGTGGCCGAACGGCTGCGCACCGCGGTACACGGCGAGGACCTGGTCGCCCGGCTCGGTGGGGACGAGTTCGCGGTGCTCTTCCACGGCCTGCCCGCGCCGGCGGTCGCCGCGCACCGGGCCGAGGCACTGCTCACCGCCCTGCACGAGCCGATCGAGCTGGACGGAATGCGGATCAGCGTCGAGGCCAGCGGGGGCATCGCGGTCGCGCCGAGCAGCGGCGGCATGACCGAGCTGCTGCGCCGGGCCGACGTGGCGATGTACCAGGCGAAGCGGGCCGGGCGGCGGATCGCCACCTACGCCCCGGCCCGGGACACCGCCGACCTCGGGCGGCTCTCGCTCGGCGGCGACCTGCGCCGGGCAGTGGCCGACCAGGAGTTCACCGTCAACTTCCAGCCGATCGTGGACCTCGGCAGCGGCGAGGTGGTGGCCGCCGAGGCGCTGGCCCGGTGGCGGCATCCGGCCCGGGGCACCATCGACCCGCTCCGGTTCCTGGAGACGGTCGAGCGGTCCGGGCTGCTGCCCGCGTTCGCGGAGGCCGTACTCGACCAGTCGCTGATCGCCGTCAACACCTGGCGGGAGGCCGGCTTCGACCTGCCGGTGGCGGTGAACGTCTCGCCGCGCAGTCTGCTGGACGCCCGGTTCCCGGGTTCCGTACTCGCCCGGCTGCGGGCGCACGACCTGCCGCCCGACCGGCTGGTGCTGGAGCTGACCGAGACGCTGACGCTCAGCCAGCTCGAAGTGGTCGACCAGGTGCTCGGGCAGTTGCGGGACGCGGGGATCCAACTCGCGCTGGACGACTTCGGCACCGGGTACTCGTCGCTGTCGGTGCTTTCCCGGATCCCCGTACACGAGTTGAAGATCGACCGTGGTTTCGTCACCGCGATGGAGACCTCGGCGGAGGCGGCTGCGGTGATCCGGTCCACCGTCGACCTGGGCCGCAGTCTCAACCTGAGCGTGGTCGCCGAGGGCGTGGAGAGCGAACCGCAGCGCCGCGCGCTCTGGGAGCTGGGCTGCGCCGCCGGCCAGGGCCACCTCTTCGCCCGGCCGATGCCGGCCGCCCGACTGCTCGCCGCCCTGCACCAGGGCGCCGGTGGCCGACCCGGCACGCTCGCGCCCGCGCTGCACGACGAGGGCGCCGTGGTCCGGCTCTCCCCCGGCCGGCGTTCCGGGCCGCGCCGGGTGGAACGGCTGCCACACCTGCCGGCCTGAACGCCGCGCGCGACCGGAAGGTTCTGCGACACTTGCCCGCGTGACTGCGGCGGAAAAACAGACCGGTGGCCTGGACGGTGCGGCAGAGCCGGCGGGCCGACAGTTCTGGCGCCGGGTCGACCGGGCTGCCGGCGGGCTCGCCGCCGACCTGGTGCTCTATCTGCT
Source organism: Plantactinospora endophytica (assembly GCF_016862915.1). Taxonomy (GTDB): domain Bacteria; phylum Actinomycetota; class Actinomycetes; order Mycobacteriales; family Micromonosporaceae; genus Plantactinospora; species Plantactinospora endophytica. The sequence goes on from NZ_BONW01000019.1 coordinate 40,837, forward strand.
CGCCACCGGCTTCGCCGCCGTCACCGCGGTCACCTCCACCCTGCTGCCGCACCGGGCCTGGGGCGCGGTCGCCGCCGTCGGCTACCTGGCCGCCACGATCGCGGTACTCGGGCAACTGCTGGCCCGGCGCCGTCGGCCCGAGTCCCGGCTGGCCGGTACCGGCGCCCGGGCGGTGCTGACCGTCGTCACCTGGGCGGGCACCGCCCTGCTGCCGCTGGTCTGGCAGGCCGTCGAACGGGTCGGCGGCCGGCTCGACCGGGCCCAGGAGGAGGTGCTGGTGGTCGAGCACTCCGGCGCCCGACTGCTCGACTCCGGCACGCCCTACCTGACCAGGGACGCCATCGCCGCCCTGCCCGGCGGCGAGCAGTTGCTCGGCTACACCCCGTACCAGCCGGGCATGGCGCTCTTCGGGCTGCCCCGCGCCCTCGCCGGCACCGCGTGGTGGACCGACGCCCGGATCTGGTTCGCCGTCGCCACCGCCGTCGCGCTCGGCCTGGCCGTTATGCTGCTCCGCCGACCGGCCCCGACGATCTCCGCCGCGTCCCCCGTCGCCGACCGGTCCGGCGCGGCGACGGCCGGGCGGGCCGCCGCCCGGGACGCGGCGCTGGTCCGGGCGGTGCAGCTCGCGACGGTACTGCCGGTCTGCGCGCTGACCCTGGCGACCGGCGGTGACGACCTGCCGGTGCTCGCCCTCTGCCTGCTCGCCCTCGCCTACGCCGCCCGGGACCGGTACCTCGGCGCCGGGCTGGCGGTCGGGCTGGCGGCGGCGTTGAAGCTCTTCGCCTGGCCGGTCGCGCTGGTGCTGCTGGTGCACGCCGTCCTCCAGGGCCGCCGGGCCGGACTGCGGCTCGCCGTCGGGGCGCTCGGCCTGCCGATCGTCGCGCTGGTCCCGGCCCAACTCGTCGACTCGGCGGCGCTGGTCGAGAACGTGCTGCGCTTCCCGCTCGGCCACGGCCTGGTCAGCAGCCCGGCCGCGTCGCCGTTCCCCGGGTACCTGATCGCGCAGGCGCTGCCCGGCGGCCGGGTGATCGCCGCCGGGCTGCTGGTCGCGGCCGGACTGCTGATCGCCGTCCTGCTCCTCCGCCGTCCGCCGCGCACGGCCGCCTCCGCCGCGCTGTTCTGCGGGTACGGGCTGCTGGCCGCGATCCTGCTGATGCCGTCGACCCGGTTCGGGTACCTGCTCTACCCGGTCGCCTTCCTGGCCTGGGTCCCCGCGCTCCGGCTCGCCCGCGTCCCGGCCGACCCGACGGAATCCCGCCCGGCGCCGGTGCCGACAGCCGTCCCGTGAACCCGCCCCGCCCCGACGGGTCCGACCGGCCAAACGGGTCCAACCGGCCCGACGAGTTCGACCAACCCGACGAACCCGACGAGCCGGCCGCACTGCCCGCCCGGCCGGGCTGGGACGTCTTCGTCGCGGTCGCCCTGGGCGGGGCGCTCGGCTCGGCCGGCCGGTACGGGCTGGTCGTGCTCTGGCCGCACGCCACCACCGGCGTACCGTGGGCGACCCTGGTGACGAATCTTTCCGGCTGCGCCCTGATCGGCCTGCTGATGCGGCTCGTCACCACCGCCGCCGCCCCGCACCGGCTGGTCCGGCCGTTCCTCGGCACCGGAATCCTCGGCGGCTTCACCACGTTCTCCACGTACGCGGTGGAGACCCGGGGACTGTTCGCCGCCGACCGGCCCGGGGTCGCGGTCGGCTACCTGCTCGGCACGCTCGTCGGAGCGCTCGTCGCCGTACGCCTCGGCATCCGGGCGGCCGACCTGGCCAGGCGGGGCCGACGATGCTGACCTGGGCCGCGGTACTGGTCGGCGGCGCGGTCGGGGCACTGTGCCGGTTCACCGTCAACTGGCTGGTCGAACGCCGGTCCCGCCCCGCGCCCTGGGCCACCTTCGCGGTCAACGTCGTCGGCTCGCTCGTGCTGGGCCTGCTCGCCGGCACCGGTACGGCGCTGCCGGGCTGGGTCGGCGCACTTGTCGGTACCGGCTTCTGCGGTGCGCTGACCACCTACTCGACGTTCGGCTACGAGACCGTGGAGCTGTCCCGCAGCGGGCCGGGCGGACGCGGCCGGGCGGCACTGAACGTGCTGGCCACCCTCGTCGTCGGGCTCGCCGCCGCCGCCCTCGGCTGGCAACTCGGCAACCTGACCTGATCTACGGGCGGCCGACGGAACCCTTCCGCGCGTCCGGCGGGCAGGGTTTCTGTGGCGTCTGGCGAGCGGGACGGGCCGGCGGGGCGTAGACCTGAGGCATGAGCGCGACCTATCAGGATCGGGCGGAGGCCGGTGCCGTACTGGCCGATCGGCTCGCCTCGGTCGACGGCGACCCCGACGTCGTCGTCCTCGGGCTGGTCCGCGGCGGCGTGCCGGTGGCGGCGGCGGTGGCGGAACGGCTCGGCGCCCCGCTGGACGTACTCGTGGTGCGGAAGCTGGGCCTGCCGGAGGCGCCGGAGGTGGCCTTCGGTGCCGTCGGGCCGGGCGGACTGCGGGTACTCAACGAGGAGATCGCCGACCGGTTGGCGCCGGCGGAGGTGGACGCGGTGGTCCGGGCCGAGATCGCCGAGTTGGAGCGCCGGGAGGGGCTCTACCGGCAGGGCCGGCAGCCGCTGCGGCTGGACGGCCGGATCGCGGTGATCGTCGACGACGGGCTGGCCACCGGTGCCACCGCCCGGGCGGCCGTCGGAGTCGCCCGACAACTGGGCGCCCGGCGGGTGCTGGTCGCCGTCCCGGTCGGCGCGCCGGAGGCGTACGCGGTGCTCAGCCGTACCGCCGACGAGGTGGTCTGTCCCGAGCGGCCGGCCGACTTCGGCGCCGTCAGCCGCTACTACGACGACTTCCACGAGGTGTCGGATGCCGAAGTGGTGGACGCACTGACAGGAAGTCGGTGATTCGACCGGGTACCGTCGAGTGATGCAGATGACCTGTCCCAAGTGTCGTGGCGACATGCGCCAGTACGAGCGCAGCGGCGTCACGGTTGACCAGTGCACCGAATGCCGTGGCATCTTCCTCGACCGGGGCGAGTTGGAGAAGCTGTTCGAGGCCGAGGCCAACTGGAGCCAGCAGACCCCGGCGGCGCAGCACGCGCCGGCCCCCGGTGGCAGTTACCCTCCGCCGCCGCCGGCACCGCACCAGCCCGCCTACGGTGGTCCGAGCCACGTCCCGCCGCCGCCACCGCCGCCGCCCGCGCACGGTTACCCGCCGGCACCCGCTCCGGCGTACGGCCAGCACGGGCAGCCGCACCACGGCTACCACGGGCACTACCGGCACAAGAAGCGGAAGAGCTTCCTGAACGACTTCTTCGACTGATCGGCCCCACCGGCGGGACGGCACCGGTCTCCACCGGGAGACCGGACCCCGATCCGGCCGGCTGAGGCGAATCCTGCGAATCCCCGTGCCCGGGCAACGAACTCCGCGCGTCACCGACGGGCGGGCGTACGTTCCTGAGTGCGGGGATTCCGCTTTCGGCGGGAGGTGAGTGGGCTGGACGGGTCAGGGGCCGGGTCCGTCGACGCGACCCCGGCTGCGGGTACCGGCCTGCCGGCGCGGGCGGCGGTGCCGCAGCGGGCGCTCGGTGCGGCGTACGACCGGATCACCTCGACCGTCGACGGCCTCGCCGACGCCGACCTGCTCCGGCCGACCCGCTGCCGGGGGTGGTTGGTCGTCGACCTGCTCCTGCATCTCGTCCTCGACGCCCAGCGGGCGCTGGTGGCGCTCGCCAGTCCGGCGGTCGGCCCGGCCGACGTGGACGCGGTGAGCTACTGGCGGTCGCCGGACGACCCGACCGAGGGCCGACACGCCACCTGGGTACGCCGGTCCGCCGCCGCCTTCGACCGGCCGGGCGGGGTGGTCCGGCTCTGGACCGACACCGCACCGGCGGCTGCCCGGGCGGCTGCCTCGGCCGACCCGCTCGGGTACCTCACCACCCAGGGTCACGTGCTGGCCGTGCCCGAGTTCGTCGCCACCCTGGTCACCGAGGCGGTGGTGCACCACCTCGACCTGACGGTGGACCTCCCGGACGCGCCGGCCCCGGACCCGGCCGGTGTCGCCGTCGCGGTGGCGACCCTGGACGGGCTGCTCAGCGACGAGGCGATCCGCCCCGCCGACTGGTCGGACGTCGACTACCTGTTGAAGGGGACCGGACGACTGCCGCTGACCGCGCACGACCGGATGGTGCTCGGCGAGGCCGCCGGCTGGTTCCCGCTGCTCGGGTGAGCCATGCCTGTCGGCCGGTGCCCCCCGGGGGATGGTTCGGTCCCCGCCTCGGGTTGGCCGTGCGTGACGGTCAGGTCGGGCACGATCACCACCGGGGGTGTGGGATCAGACGATCGCCATGTCCACGAAGCGCGAGAGGTGGAGCTGGGCGGCCACCGTCACGGTGTCGGTCGGGCCGTTCCGGTGCTTGGCGACGATGAAGTCCGCCTCGCCGGCCCGGGGCGACTCCTTGTCGTAGTAGTCGTCGCGGTGCAGCAGGATGACAACGTCCGCATCCTGCTCAATCGAGCCACTTTCGCGCAGATCGGACAGTTGAGGACGCTTGTCGGTACGCTGCTCCGGGCCACGGTTGAGCTGACTGACCGCGATCACCGGGCACTCGACCTCCTTGGCCAGCAGCTTGAGCCCTCGGGACAGCTCCGCGACCTCCTGCTGCCGGCTCTCGGTGCGCTTCGGCGAACTCATCAGCTGGAGATAGTCGACCACGATCATCTTGAGGTCGTGCCGTTGCTTGAGCCGCCGGGCCTTCGCCCGGATCTCCATCAGGTTCATGTTGGGGGTGTCGTCGACGAAGAGCGGCGCCTCGCTGATCTCGCCCATCCGGCGGGCCAGCTTGGTCCAGTCGTCGTCCGAGAGCTGCCCGCTGCGCAGTACGTGCAGCGGCACCCGGGCCTCGGCCGAGAGGAGTCGCATCACGATCTCGACCTTGCTCATTTCCAGCGAGAAGATCGCGCTCGCACAGTTGTGTCTGATGGCGGCATTCCGGGCAAAGTCCATCGAAGCAGTTGATTTGCCAAGACCGGGGCGTCCCGCCACAATCACCAACTGCCCCGGATGCAGCCCGTTGAGCAGCCGGTCCAGGTCGGTGAAGCCGGTCGGTACGCCGGTCATCACGCCACCCTGCGCGCCGACCGCCTCGATCTCGTCCAGCGTCGGCTGGAGCATGTCGGCGAGCACCGCGAAGTCCTCGCTGACCCGCTTCTCGGTGACGTCGTAGATCGCCTGCTGGGCCAGGTCCACCACGTCGTCGACGTCCCGCCCGCCGCCGCCGGCCGACCCGTAGCCGAGCTGGACGATCCGGGTACCCGCCTCGACCAGCCGCCGCAGCACCGCACGCTCGCCGACGATCCGGGCGTAGTAGGAGGCGTTGGCGGCCGTCGGCACGCTGGCGATCAGCGTGTGCAGGTAGGGTGCGCCGCCGATCCGGGCCAGGTCGCCGGAGTCGGCGAGCGCGGCGGCGACGGTGATGGCGTCGGCGGGCTCGCCCCGGCCGTAGAGGTCCAGGATCGCGTCGAAGACGGTCGCGTGCACCGGCCGGTAGAAGTCGTTGGACTTCAGGATCTCGACGACGTCGGCGATGGCGTCCTTGGAGAGCAGCATGCCGCCGAGCACGCACTGCTCGGCGGCGATGTCCTGCGGTGGGGTCTTGTCGAACCCGCCGTCGCGCGGCGGCCCGTTGGAGGGTGGCGCGGACGGACGCGAATCCCCACGGACCTCGTCGGTGACCGACACGGGCATCCCCCTCCACCACACCGGCTGGCTCCAGCGAACCGCCGACGTACGACATTTCTCGGCTGACCGGGGCTCCGGTCGGTTGCCGGTCTCGTCCCCCGCTCCGGCCCGGCCGGCGACCGGCGGGCCGTACCGCTCGGCCCTGGCCGGCCAACTCGACCGGGGGATGTCGGCACGGGCGGCAGGGTCAGGGGGCAACGATACGGAGGTCGAGGTCAGGGACTCAACCACTGCGGTGGACACAACTCGGGACAACCTGTGGACGGCTGCCGGCGGGGTGTGTGCAGCCCTGTGCACAGGCTGTGGACAACGATTGGGGAAGATAGCCTGGAGCAGGCCTGACCTGCGACGACTCGGTCCCCAGCATGTGGAGGAAAGAAACAGGTCAAATTCGGGCTACCGGGACGGCGTATCATCGGGCGACGGCAATCTTGCGTACGGCTACTCGCGAACGACGTACCAGACTCCTCGCGATCGACTAACCAGAAAGGTCACGCCTCGGCTGTGGACCATCGGGATCGGGGTGAGCTCGCCCGACAAGAGTGGCAGGACAGTGGCGGCCGGACCGACCCGGCCACGCCCTGGCCCGCTGACCCGTACTCGCGTCCTGACGGCACCTATCGCACCCCGAGCCGGCGTCGGGCGCGGGGGCGCGGCGCGCCGGATCCGGTCGACAGCTACACGCCGTCCTGGGCCCGGGAGTCCACCGAACCGCTCCAGCCCGGCGCCGCCCGACCGTACGCCGACACCTCCGGCTGGTCCGCCGACGCCGAGCCGGAGCGCCGCGACGGAGGCCGGCACCACCGCGCCGACCGGGCCGCCGAGCCGGTTGCCGAGACCGGCCCGGTTGCCGACACCGGGCCGGCGGGGCGCCGACGGGTGGCCCCGGAGGTCGCCTGGGACAGCAGCGGCGACTACTGGCGCAACTCCGGCGGTACGAATGCCGACCCGGCGGGTGACGAAACAGCGGGCGGGGAGACTGCCGACGACCACTGGCGCGGTAGTGGTGGCAGCGTCGGCTGGCGGCGCGGCGCGGCGACCGGGGCGACCGACACCGGGACCGACCCGAGCGGCGGGACCGGTACCAGTGGCAGGACCGACCCGAGCGGGACGGGTACGAGTGACGCGACCGGACTCGGTGGCGGAGGCGGCAGCGGCGGGTTCACCGGTACCCCGGCCACCGGGCGGCGTGCGGCACGTCGGGCCGGCGGCGGTCGGCACTCGGACGAGCCCGACGACTGGGCCGCCGCCGCACCCACCAGCGGGTGGATAGCCGCCGCGCCCACCACCACCGGCGGCTGGGTCGACGCACCCACCAGTGGCGGTTGGATCGCCGACGCACCCACCTCCGGCGGTTGGGCCGCAGCCGCCCCCACCACCGGGGCCGGCGCGAACGGCGGCGTGCTGGGCGAACGTTCCACGGCACCACGGCGCGGCCGGCGGCGCCGGGCCGAGGCGGACGACGATCCGACGGCCGTACCCACATCGGGCTGGGGCGTCGGGGCCGCCGATCCGCCGTCGGGAGAGACCGGCCGGCACGACCGACCTAACCGGGCCGACACCGCGGTCAACTGGCTGGACGGGCTCGACGGGTCCCGGCCGGGCCGGCGGAGCCGGGCCGGTGCGCCGGGTGGCGACCGGGAGCGGACCGCACCGGACGGCGCGGCACCGCGTGCTCCGGGGCGTCGACGCCGGGCCGAGCCGGCCGCAGGGGAAGCCGAGGATTCGACCGGCTCCGCGCAGCCCGTCGGGCGGCAACGCTCCCGGCATCGCGCCGCCGACGAGACGACGCCGGCCACGGAGCAGCCGGAATCCACCGGGCGAACCCCGGAGACCGAAGAGTCGAGGGCCACCGCCCGCTGGGTGCGCTCGCCCAGCGAGAGCGACCCGGACAGTGGCACCGGACGCCGGTCACGCCGGTCCGACCAGGGCGGCGCGACGGCACGCCGACGGGTACGCGAACCGGACGCCGAGCCGATCCGGTCCGACCAGGGCGGCGCGACGGCACGCCGACGGGTACGCGAACCGGACGCCGAGCCGGTTCGCCGCGACCGCGACGCCGGACCGGTACGCCGGGTCGGCGACGACCGGGCCGGGCGGGGCCGACACGCCGATCCCGGGCCGGAAGCCCGCGCCGAAGCTCCGGGCTGGCGTACGGACCCGGGGCCGTGGGACCGGCTCACCGACACCGGCATGATCGACCGGGTGACCGACCCCGAGCCGCCGGGCGGTTCCGGCGCCGGCCGCCGCCGTGACCGGGGCGGCGAGACCGGACAGTGGGACGGGTTCACCGACACCGGCCAGTGGGACCGGTTCACCGACACCACCGAGTGGCGGCACGGCGAACTCGCCGGACTGGCCCGGGACACCGGCCCCGGGCGGGAGAACACCGCCGACGGCGGATCCGGGCAGGCCGGCCGTACCGAGCCGGACGGTGGTGACGCCTTCTGGTCCGGTACCCGGCTGGCCGGTGACGACCCGCGCTGGATGGGCATTCCGGAGTCCGCCCCGCGTTCACCGGCCGTCGCGTACCCACCGCTGCCGGACCGGCCGGTGTCGCCGGCACGTCGGACGGGCGACTCCGTGTCACCGCCACGGCGACGGGCCGCCACGGCATCAGCATCGGCATCGGCACCTGTACGGGGCCGGGCCGGTGCGGTGGGCTCGACCCGGAGCGTCAGCGGAGCGGGTACGACGACCAGGCGCCGGCCGGCCACCGGCAACCCACTGCCCTCGGCGACCCGGACGGGGCGGCCCAGCCCGCTCAGTCGACGACTCGAAGACGACCTGCTCGACCCGCAGCCCAGCGGCCCACTGACCGCCGTCCTCTACACCGCCGCCTGGTACGCGGTCGCCGTGCTCGCGGTCTTCGTCTGGGTACTCACGCTCGACGCGAGTGTGCCGGTGGACTGCGTACCCGGCACCGCCGGTGCCTGTGAGTCGGAGCGGAGCCAGGCGATCTCCGCGCTGCTGGCCGGAACACCACGGTTCCTCGCCGCGCTGGCGACCGGTCTCGTGGTCGCCGCCCTGATGCGCTGGTTCAACCGCACCTGGCGGGCGGTGACCGTCGGGCTCTCCGCCGCCGTGGTCGGTGGTGGGCTGTCCACCGTGATCTTCAGCGCGATCAGCGGTCAGCCGCTCGGCTGAGTTCTGCCGCCACCGGCTCGCGGGGGCCGCGCCGGCAGGTGGGGTGGTGGTGTGGTGAACGGCTCGACCGCGCTGCGCGTCGAGAACCTGCCGTTCGGTTCGGTCAACGGACAGCTCCGCCAGCAGCAGGTTCTGGTCGGGAAGACAGTTCCGGGGTGCCGTCCGATCGGACGGCACCCCGGAATCTCGCTGTCGCCTGCTCGGCTACTTGCCCGGAACGACCTTCAGGTCGAACCGCGCGGTGACCTCCGGGTGCAGCTTGACCCGCACCTGGTGGCTGCCGACCGACTTGATGGCGCCGGGCATCTCCAGCCGACGCCGGTCGAGGGACGGCCCGCCGGCCGCCTTCACCGCGTCCACCACGTCGCCGGGGGTCACCGAACCGAAGAGCCGCCCGCCGTTGCCGGCGCGCGCGGTCAGGTTGACCTTGAGGCCCTCGATCTGGGCCTTCACCTCGTTGGCGTGGCCGAGGTCGCGAATCTCCCGGGCCGCACGGGCCCGCCGGATGACCGTGACCTGCTTCTCCGCGCCCTTGGTCCAGGCGATCGCGAAGCCCTGCGGCAGCAGGTAGTTACGGCCGTAGCCGTCCTTGACCTCGACGATGTCGCCGGGGGCACCGAGGCCCGATACCTCCTGGGTCAGGATGATCTTCATTTCGGCGCCTCCTCTCAGCGGGCCGTGGCCGTGTACGGCAGGAGCGCCATCTCGCGGGCGTTCTTGACCGCACGGGCGATCTGCCGCTGCTGCTGGGAGGTGACCCCGGTCACCCGCCGAGCGCGGATCTTGCCGCGGTCGGAGATGAACTTGCGCAGCAGCGCGGTGTCCTTGTAGTCGATGTAGGTGATCCCGTCCTTGTCGAGCGGGTTCACCTTCTTCTTCGGCTTGCGCAGTGCCGCAGCCTTCGCCATTGCTCTTGCTCCTGGTTTGCGATCTCGGGTGTTCGGCACCCGAATCAGAACGGGGGCTCGTCGTCGAAGTTTCCGCCGCCCGAACCGGACGAACGCGAGGAGGCCGGAGCCGCCGAGGCCCACGGGTCGTCGAAGTTGCCTCCGCCGCCCTGGCCACCGCCGCCGCCACCACCGCCGGAGGCACCGAATCCGCCACCACCGCCGCCGGAGCGCGACATCTTCTGCACCTTCGCCGTGGCGTACCGCAGCGACGGGCCGATCTCGTCGACCTCCAGCTCGATGACGGTGCGCTTCTCGCCCTCGCGGGTCTCGTAGGACCGCTGCCGGAGCCGGCCCGACACGATCACCCGAGCGCCACGCTGCAACGACTCGGCGACGTGCTCGGCTGCCTGCCGCCACACGGTGCAGGCGAGGAACAGCGGCTCGCCGTCCTTCCACTCACCGGATGCCTTGTCCATGAACCGGGGCGTCGAGGCGACCCGGAACTTGGCGACCGCGGCACCGGACGGGGTGAAACGCAACTCGGGGTCATCGGTCAGGTTGCCGATGACCGTGATGGTGGTATCTCCTGCCATGACCATCTCCTCGCGCACTCATCAGTCCCTGCAAGGCTGCCAGAGCAGTACGACAGGTCTGGTGAGGCTGATCCGGGCGTGCCGGGAAACGCGTCAGCGCGTCTCCGGCCGGATGACCTTGGTGCGCAGCACGGACTCGTTGAGTCGGAGCTGCCGGTCCAGCTCGGCCACCGCCGCAGGCGTCGCCTGCAGGTCGATGACGGCGTAGATCCCCTCGGCCTTCTTGTCGATCTCGAACGCGAGGCGGCGCCGCCCCCACACGTCGAGCTTCTCCACCGAGCCACCCGCGGTCCGGATCACGTTGAGGTACGTGTCGAGCGACGGGGCGACGGTGCGCTCCTCGAGGCTTGGGTCGAGGATGACCATGATCTCGTAATGACGCAAGACGTGCTCACCTCCTCTGGGCTAGCGGCCACGGTCCTTCCGTGGCAGGAGGTCATGCGTCGTTGCCGCGCGGTCTCGGGAGGGATCCCGTCGCGCCACGGACAACCTGAGCAGAATACCCGGTGCACCGGTACCGGGCGTCGTCGGACCCCTGCGTCCCGCCGGTGCGCCCGGGGGCGACAAGAGCCTCCTCCGGCGCGGTGACCGGAGGAGGCTCTTCGACGCAGAGCCGCGGGGCGCATCCCGTCCGCATTCTTTGGGTGGGACCTGGGGAGGAACGACCACACCGATGAGTTGGACGGAAGGCGCCCCGCGGAGCCTATTGTATTGTCATCTTACGCGATAACAGTCTGAGTTGTGCGTTGAGCGAAAATCGCCCGATTTGCTCCTGTCGAGACTCCCGCCACAGCAACGGCGGCCACCAGCGCCGACAGGGAGAGCAGCCCGGCGGGCCGGATCGGGTCGGCGTACCAGGACGGCGGCAGCCCCGCCGGGTCGGTCCGGCGGCGGAGGATGGCTGCCCGGCACCGCGTACTGCGGCGCCCCGGCGCTCCGGGGGTCGGCCACATCGGGACCATGCGGCACCGACCCCACCTCGGCCCGCCCGACCGACCCGGCGGGGAAAACCTGGACCGGCGCGACCGCCCCGGAACGTGACCGCTTCGCGCCGACCGCGACACCGGACAGCAGCGGCGGTGTGTCCGCGACGAGCGCGGCGACCGCTACGGCGGCGCGGCGGCGTCGGAGCGACAGGGCCACGTCTTCCCTCTCCCGGCACGGTCCGTGCACTCGGCACGGCTCCTGGATCGATCCCGCCCGTACGCCGGGCGAACGGATCTCACCTGGAAGAACGATTCATCAGCCGGCCGGTGACGCGCCGGCTCGCACGCGCCACCGCACCAGCTCCAGCACGGCACGGGCGCCGGCTGCCGCGCGGCACCGCACCGGCCCGGCGCGGTACGAGCGGCGGTCATCGGGCGGTACGGCACCGGCCGGCCGGACCGGAGAGGTGCGCCCGTCCCCGCCCGGCCGGCCGGCGCGACGTAGGCTCGCCTTCATGCGTATCGGAGCCCATGTCGACGCCACGGATCCGTTGGACGAGGCGGCCCTCCGGAAGGCGGACGCGGTCCAGTTCTTCCTCGCCGATCCGCAGAAGGACTGGAAGACACCACAACCACGACCCGACGCCGCCCAGCTCCGCGACTCCGAGGTGGACGTCTACATCCACGCGCCGTACGTCATCAACCTCGCCACCACCAACAACCGGATCCGCATCCCGAGCCGCAAGCTCCTGCTCGGGCACGCCACCGCCGCCGCCGCGGTCGGCGCGAAGGGCCTGATCGTGCACGGCGGGCACGTCAACGCGGGCGACGACATCACGGTCGGCTTCGACAACTGGCGCAAGGCGTTCGCCCAGGCCGCCGAGTCCGGTGGGCACGGCGTTCCGGTACTCATCGAGAACACCGCCGGCGGTGACAACGCCTGCGCCCGACGGTTCGACAACCTGGCCCGGCTCTGGGACGCCGTGGGCGAGTACGACGTCGGCTTCTGCCTGGACACCTGCCACGCGCACGCCGGTGGCGAGGACCTGCTGGACATCGTCGACCGGGTACTCGCGATCACCGGCCGGATCGACCTGATCCACGCCAACGGCTCGAAGGACGCCTTCGACTCTGGCCGGGACCGCCACGAGAACCTGACCGACGGCACCATCGACCCGGAGCTGGTGGTCGCGGTGATCCGCGCGGCCGGCGCTCCCGTCATCGTCGAGACTCCGGGTGGGGCCGACGGTCAGGCCACGGACATCGCCTATCTCCGCGACCGCGTGGGCCGGTAGGGGGCGCTAGCCGATGTCGACGGACCAGTCCGACGCCGCCAACGACACGGCGCGGTCCACCGCGCCCACCAGCACCGCCACCCCTGAGCCGCCCGGCACCGGTACCCCGGACCGGAGCCCCGACCGGGCGAGCGAGCCCGGCCCGGCCACCGGAGCGACGCCGGCCGAGCAGCAGCCGGAGTCGGGCGCGGCGGCCGGAGTGTTGCCGGCCGAGCAGCAGCCGGAGTCCGGTGCGGCGGCCGGACCTGCGCCGGACGCAGAGCTGGACACCGCACGGACCGACAAGCCACACACCACCGACAAGCCGCGAACCATCGACTCGGCGGAAAGCAACGGCTCGACACAGACCACCGACTCGACGCAGGCCACGAGGCCGGTGGACGGGAGGCCGAGCAGCACGCCGGAGAAGCCGGCCGAGCCCGGCAGCACGCCAGGCAAGCCGGTCGAGCCCGGCGGCGACGACGGCAGCGGGACCGACGCGAAGAAGGTGGACGGAGCCGAGCCCGAGACGGCCGCCGGGACCGGGGACAAGGCACCGAACGGGACCGATACCGAGCAGCAGGACGGCAAGGGCAAGGAGAAGAGCGAGGCCGACAAGGAAGAGAAGGACAAGGGGAAGAAGGAGAAGAAGGGCGGCAAGGAGGGCAAGGACAAGGCGACGGACGGTACGGAGCCGGCGAAGCCCGCCGACCCCTTCACCTCGTTCGGGCCCGCTCCGGAGGTGGTACCGGGCCGGGTCGGGCGGATCGGTCGGGCGGTGAGGCGTCGGCTGGTACACGAGTGGAGCCTGGCCGGGCTCGGTGCGCTGGTCCTGGCGGTCCTGATGACCTGGCCGACCCTGCGCTACCCACGGCACACCCTGCCGCAGGACACCTGGGACCCGACCCTCCAGGCCTGGCAGGTCGCCTGGTCCGGGCACATCCTGCTGACCAAGCCGGCCCAGCTCTGGCAGAGCAACGCCTTCTTCCCGGAGACCTGGACCTTCGCCTTCTCCGACACGCTGCTCGGGTACGCGCCGGCCGGCATGATCGGTCAGGGACCGGAGGCGGCGATCCTCCGGTACAACATCCTGTTCGTGCTGGCGCACGCGCTCGCGCTGGTCGGGGCGTACGCGCTGGTGCGGCAGCTCGGGTCGGGGCGGATCGGCGCCGTGGTGGCCGGGGTCGGCTTCGCGTACGCGCCGTGGCTGCTCGGACAGGCCGGTCACCTGCACGTGATCTCCAACGGCGGCATTCCGCTCGCCCTCGCCATGCTGGCCCGGGGACACGGCTGGTCGCTGCGGCACGGCTACCGGCCCGAGCGCCGTCGCTCCGGCTGGGCGTTGGCCGGCTGGCTTGTCGCTGCCTGGCAGCTCAGCCTCGGCTTCGGCATCGGCCTGGTCTTCGCGTACGTGATGGGTCTGATCACGGTCGTGGTGCTGCTGAGCTGGCTGGTCCGGCGGATCCTGCGCCGGACGCGGCAGCCGGTCGGATTCCGGCTGCTGCTGGCCGACTTCTGGGGCGGCGCGGCCTTCGCGGCGACCGGCGCCCTGCTGGCGATCCCCTACTTCAAGGTCGCCGAACTGCACCCCAACGCCCGGCGCACCGCCGAGGAGCTGCACAACTACTCGCCGCCGCCGGGTGGCTTCCTCACCGCTCCGCCGGAGTCGCTGATCTGGGGCGACCTGCACGAGCCGGTGCGCTCCGGGCTGCCGGGGTTGCCGGAGACCACCCTGTTGCCGGGGTACGTCCTCTTCGCGCTCGCCCTCGCCGGCCTGTTCTTCTCGATCTGGACGGTACGCCAGCGGCTGCTGCTGCTGGTGGCCGTACTCGCCGCCGGGGTGCTGGCGATGGGCAGCCGGTTCTTCGGCGGCACCTGGACCTACCTCCCGCTCTTCGAGCACGTACCCGGATGGGACGGGCTGCGTACGCCGGGTCGGCTGATGATCTGGGTGACGCTGCTGCTCGGCGTTCTCGCCGCCGGCTCGGTCGGCGCGTTCGCGGAACGGGCCCGGCAGATCTCGGCCGCCGAACGGGTGCCGCCCCGGCCGGGGCCGTTCCTCCGGCTGGTCACCCTGCTGCCGATCGTGCTGGTGCTGGCCGAAGGGCTGAACAGCACGCCGCATCCGGTGGTACCGGTGCAGCCAGCGGCGATGCGGGTGGCCAACGGCCCGCTGCTGGTGCTGCCGTCGGACCAGAAGACCGACCAGCACGTGATGCTCTGGTCGACCAGCCGGTTCCAGGACATCGTCAACGGCGGCAGCGGGTTCACCCCGACCCGGCTGGCCGAGGTACGCCAGGCCACGGCGAACTTCCCCGACCAGGCGAGCATCGACTACCTGCGCAACATGGGCGTACGAACGGTGGTCGTGCTCCGGGACCGGGTGGCCGGTACCCCGTTGCAGGCCACCGTCGACCTGCCGGTCGACACCCTCGGGATCAGCCGGGAGGACGTCGGAGAGACGGTGGTCTACCGACTCTGACCCCGCCGCCTGTCGGCTCCGGTCCCGCCTGTCGGCTCCGGTCCCGGCGGGTGGCTCCGGTCCCGGCGGGTGGCTCCGGTCCCGGCCCGGCGGGTCCGATCCGGTGGGCCGGGCGGGTGCCGGTCAGGTCGCCTGGGCGGGGGTGCGGGTCGGCTGTTCCGGGATGCTCCGCATCCGGCGCAGCCAGGACGCGTCCAGGGCGCCGTCGTAGACCCCGCCGTCGGGGTCGTCGAGGTAGGTGCTCCGGACCGGGTCGCCCTCGGGCCGCAGGATGTCCCGGACGACGAGCACGCAGAGCACCACGACGGTGGTCAGCCGCAGCGTGGCGGCGAAGACGAAGACGCCCTCGGGGAAGACCTGCTTGCCGCCGGCCCCGAGCAGCTCGCCGTAGAACGCGACGAAGTAGCCGACCTCGGCGAACTGCCAGGCGAGGAAGGCGCCCCAGCGCGGCCGGGCCAGCACCAGCAGCGGCAGCAGCCAGAGGTTGAACTGCTGGGACCACACCTTGCTGAAGATCAGGAAGACCGCGACCATCAGGAAGACCAGCGCGGCCAGCCGGGGCCGGCGCTTGGCGAAGAGCGCCAGTGCGCCGATCGCGAGGAACGCGACGGTGATCAACGCGTACGACACGGTGTTCAGGGTCGGGATGTTGTTGCTGAGCCACTGGAACGGCCCCTGGTCGCCGGGGCTGCCGCTGTTCCACTTGCTGTCCAGATAGCGGCCGATATACCAGAGCGTGCCCCAGTCGACCGCCCGTTCACTGTTGAGGTCGAAGAAGCGTCGCCAGTTCTCCGGGTAGAGGATCGCGATCGGCAGGTTCACGGCCACGATCGTGACGACCGCCGAGGTGATCGTCACCAGCATCTCCCTGACCCGCGCGGTACGCAGCCCCAGCAGGAAGAGCGGCCAGAGCACGAAGAGCGGCCACAGTTTCGCGGAGGTGGCCAGGCCGAGCAGGATGCCGGCGGCCAGGGGTTGTCGTTTCGCCCAGGCGTACATGCCGATCGCGGCGAGCCCGATGGCCAGCAGGTCCCAGTTGACGGTGGCGGTGACCAGCAGCGCGGGGGAGAGCGCGAACATCGCGGCGTCCCACGGCCGGCGGCGGCGCAGCGCCAGGATCATCGCCACGGTCGCCACCGCGAGCGCCCCGAGAACCAGCGCGTTCAGGTTGTAGAACCACTGCGCCTGGTTGATCTCCGGCCGGT
This sequence comes from Plantactinospora endophytica, assembly GCF_016862915.1. Taxonomy (GTDB): domain Bacteria; phylum Actinomycetota; class Actinomycetes; order Mycobacteriales; family Micromonosporaceae; genus Plantactinospora; species Plantactinospora endophytica. The sequence continues at coordinate 57,074 of NZ_BONW01000019.1, forward strand.
CCACCCCGATGTTGTGCACCGGCAGGCCGAGCGCGCCCATGAAGTATCCGGTGACGACCGGGTACTCGACCGGGTGGTCCCGGTAGGGGACCTTGCCCTCGTTGAGCCCTTCGGCGTAGTAGAGCGCGAGCACGTCCGTGTAGCAGAACCGGGTGTACTGGACGTTGTTCTGCCAGGCACCGTCCTGGCAGGGCGACTTCTGCACCCAGTGCAGGGCCAGGGTGAGGCAGGTCAGCGCCAGTACGATCCGGGCGGCCGTCCAGAACCGGCCGCTCCACTGGGTGCCCCGGCGCTCCACGCCGCTGGCGTGGGCACCGATCGGTCCGCCGATGACCTCGGAGAGCCCCCGGACGAAGCCGTCCGACCGGGACGGGTGGTCGGCGTTTTCAGGTTCGTCGATGCCAGCCGGCGACTGCGCGCTCATGAACAGGCATCCTGCCGTACCGGCCCGGGTTCCGTCCGGCCCGGTCCGCCGTGTCGGCGGATGGAGTCGAAAACGAGGCCGGCGGCCGGGTCCTGGGACCCGGCCGCCGGCCGTATCGATCGATGACACTCAGTGCCCTGTGGTGCCGGGCCGGAGTCGGTGGCTAGCCGTCGCCGCCTCGGCCGCCGCCACCCTCGTCGGGCCCGGGCGGGTTGTCCGGATCTTCGCCACCCGGACCGTCGCCACCCGGATTGCCGCCGTTACCCGGACAGATCAGCGGCGGCGGGTTCGGACCCTGGCAGATGGGGTTGTTGCCGCCGGGGTTGTTGCCACCGGGGTTGCCGCCTCCCGCGTTCGGGTCGACCGGCGGAGGCGTCTCCTTCTTCTTGCCGTTGCCGGCTTCCTTGTCGCCGATGTCCTTGGAGTCCGGCAGGGACATCGCGTCCTTACCGGCGAGAGCCTTGCTCATGTACTTCCGCCAGATCTCCGCCGGCAGGCCGCTACCGCCGATGTTGGCGCCGCCCTTGGTCTTGATCTGGGGCTTCTTCGGGTCCTTGCTGCCCACCCAGACCGCGGTGGCCACCTGCGGGGTGTACCCGACCATCCAGGCGTGGGCGTTGTCGTCGGTCTGGTTGTATTCCCAGGTGCCGGTCTTGCCGGCCTCTTCGCGGCCCTCAAGGTTGCCGTTGTTGTCCTTGGGAATGTTCTTCAGCACCGAGGTGACCTCGTCGGCCACGTCCTTCGAGATCCGCTGCTTCGGATCGGCCTTCGCTCCGCCGATCTTCTTCCACTGACCGGTCTCCGGGTCCTGCTGCTCGATGAGCTGGATGAAGTGGGCCTTGTTGTAGACACCGCCGTTGGCCAGCGTCGCCAGCCCGTTGGCGTGGTCGAGCACGGTGATCGGGTACTGCCCGTACGCCACCACGTTGAAGAACGGTTCCGGCGCCAGCTCCTCCGGCTTCTCCTTGGTCAGGTCGTGCCACTTCGGCGGGTTGTCCTTGGTCTCCCACATGGTCCGGACGCCGGCCTGCCGGGCCATCGACAGCACCTTGTCCGCGCCGATCTTCTCGGTCAGGTGGTAGAACGGCACGTTGTACGACTTGATCGTGGATTCCTTGAGCGTGCAGGCCTGGTCACAGGTCTTGGTCACGTCACGACCGGCGTTCTGCACCTTGATCTTGGTGCCCTTGACGGTGAACGGCCGGGCGTCCCAGATCGAGTCGATCGAGATCTTCTCGTTGATGGCCGCCGCCAGCGTGTAGACCTTGAAGCTCGACCCTGGCGGGTGGCCGCCGCTCACCGTCCCGGCGCCGTCGGTGTTCAACCCGGCGTAGTCGTAGTCGGCCCCGCTGTCGCCGCCGTAGTAGGCCAGCACCTTGCCGCTCTTCGGCTCGACCGAGACCAGCGCCGACATCAGGTTCTTGGGCTCGTCGTAGATCGGCGAACCCTTCTTGCGCTGGGCCGCGTTCTCGGCCTCCGTCTGCATCTTCCAGTCGATGGTGGTCGTGATCTTGTAACCACCGTCCCGGAGCGCACTGGAGCAGTCGACCTTGGTGGGCGTCGCCGGGCCGAGGGTGCAGAGACCACGCTCCGCCATCTCGGCCTTGACGTAGTTGACGACGTTGCCGCGCGGGGTCTTCACCCCGAACGCCTCGTTCGCGCTCTTCCTCGGCTGGATCTTCGGGTAGGCGGTCTTGGCCCGCTCCTCCGGCGTCAGCCACTTCTCCTCGACCATGCCGTTGAGGACGTACTCCCAGCGGCCCTTGGCCTCCTCGGGGTTGTCCGCCGGGTCGAAGCCCTTGTGCCCGGTGGACGTGTCGATCTGCGGCTGCTTGATCACCGCTGCCAGCACGGCGCCCTCGGCCACGGTCAGCTTGGACGCCGACTTGTTGAAGTAGGTCAACGCCGCGATCTCGATGCCGTACGCACCCCGACCGAAGTAGATCGTGTTCAGGTAGTGCTGCATGATCTCGTCTTTGTCGAACTGGTCGTTCAGCTTGGAGGCGAGGATCGCCTCCTTGACCTTGCGCTGGTAACTGTCGTCCTGGAGGTTCTCGTACGCGTTCCGCGCGTACTGCTGGGTGATGGTCGAGGCACCCTGCTTGCTGCCGCCGGTGAAGTTGTTCCAGGCGGCCCGCGCGATACCGACGTAGTCGACCCCGTCGTGCCGGTAGAAGTTGCGGTCCTCGGCCGCGGCGACCGCGCGCTGCACGTGCGCGGGGATCTGCTTGCTCGTGACGATCTGCCGGTTCTCGTCGCCCAGCTTGGCGACGATGTTCTTCTTGTTCGCGGCGTAGATCGTGGTCGCCAGCGGCAGCGGAAGCTGGTCCGGCATCGGGACGTTCGTCGAATACCAGGTGGCGGCGACCACGCCGCCGCCGGCCAGCATGATGAAGACGGCGAAGGCGGCGATCAGCATGTTGACCCGCTTGCGCTTCTTGGCCCGCTTCTGCGCCGCCGGGTCGAGGTCACCGCCGCCCCGACGTCCCCGGCGACCGGGTCCGTTCGGGTCGTCCGGTCCACCCGGACCGGCCGGCGAGACGGGCACGACGGCCCGGCCCACCCGGGCCCGCCCGGCGGAGCCGTTGGCGCCGCCCCCACTCACCGAGGCGGTACCGACGCTGGCCCGGCCGGCGGACGCCCGCCCGGCGCCGTAGCCGCCACCCGACCCGGGCGCGTCGGGGACCGAGGCGCTGCCGACCCCGGCGCGGCCACCGACCCGGGCGCGGCCGGGTGCGGCCGAGCCGACCGACGCGGAGCCGACCGAGGCCGAGCCGGAGGCGGGCGACACCGGTGCGGCCCAGCCGCCGTCGGCGGAGGCCCGCCCCGGCGGTGTGGCCCGGCCGGACGGGGCCCCGCCGCTGACGCTGGCTCGGGCCGACGCGCCGCCGGCCCGGCCCTGGTTGGCGGGCCAGCCGCCCCGGTCGCCGTCGGACGAGCGGCGAGCGGCTCCCGGATCGTCCCAGGACGGGCGCTGGTATGGATCGTCCGCTGGTCCAGAGTCGCCGTTCGCGCCCGGGTACTGCGCCCGACCGCGCGCGGAACTAGGATCGCCGTACGAGTTCATTCGTCACACCCTGCCGGTCGCGGTGATGGCCACTCGCGCCACCACCGGGTTGCCGTGAGTTGGAACACGCGCCGTCCGGTACCGGACGCACCGGTCCTCGGACAGCACGGCATCGGAAAAACCGGACTTATCCGGTTTGCTAGATACGACTCGTCCTGTCGGCGGGGGAAGATCCCGCAGGCCGGGGAACGAGTCAGGGTCACCGGCGGGCCTCGCGCCTTCGTCTGACCGAGGTGCCCGTCGCGGACGCGGCCACCGCCGCGCCGGCGGCCGACTCGGCGGCACCGACGCCGTCGTCACCGGAGACACCGTCCCGGCCGAGCAGGAACTGCTCGACGAGATGGTTCCAGTCGCAGCCGCGACACACCTCCACCACGTACACCTGGAACTCACGCAGGGTCATCGCCAGCACCGACAACTCCGCCCGGGTGCGGGCCTGACCGGCCGACTGCTTGAGTTCATCGCCGTAAATGTAGTGGACGTGGGTCAGATTTTCCCGACGGCAGACCGGACAGAGCGTCTCGGTCGGCTCGCCGTGGAACCGCGCAGCGTTCTTGAGGTACGGCGAGGCGTCGCACACTTCGTACGTCCCTACCCGGCCCGAATGCACCTCACGCAGCACTGCTCGCTTCTGTAGCGAGTAGTCGACGACCTGGCGCTGCGAACGCATGGGCAGAAGAGTACTGGCTCCGGCCGGACGAGGCGACTCTCGTTACTGACTGTGATCGAGCCCGTGCCGTCCGGGGGTTTGCCTAGGCGAGCCCGAGGGTCTACGGTGCGATGTATCGGGCCGATACATCGGGCCTGGTAGACGGGCTCCAACAGCAAAAATTCACCGGAGTCCGGACGGAGGACACGGAGAGGGGTGCTCGTGCTCGAGTTCGCCATCCTCGGTCTCCTCCAGGAGTCCCCGATGCACGGCTACGAACTCCGCAAGGAACTCACCGCCAAGCTCGGGGCGATCCGCGCGGCGATCAGCTACGGCTCGCTCTACCCGACCCTGCGTCGGTTGCAGGCGGCCGGCTGGATCACCGAGGCGGCCGAGACGCCGGCCACCGCCGAGGAGATCCCGGCGCTGACCAGCCGTCGCGGCCGGGTGGTCTACAAAATCACCGCCGAGGGCAAGGAACGGTTCGCCGAACTGATCGCCCAGACCGGTCCCGAGAGCTACGAGGACACCGGGTTCGGGGTTCACTTCGCGTTCTTCGCCCGCACCGACCGGGCGACCCGGCTCCGCATCCTGGAGGGCCGGCGCCGCAAGGTCGAGGAGCGTCGCGAGGGTCTGCGCGACGTGTTGGGCCGCGCGGCCGAACGGCTCGACGCGTACACCCGCGAACTCCAGCGTCACGGCCTCGACGCGTGTGAGCGCGAGGTCCGCTGGCTGGAGGAGCTCATCGCCAACGAGCGCTCCGGTCGGACCCCGGACGGATCCACCCCGGGCAGCGACCCGACCAATCCAGAAAAGAACGACCCGCCTCCGCCTGGCCAGTCCGGGAACGAGTCGGAGCGGCCGTAATGAGCAAAAAGGAGGCAAACGCGATGGGATCCATCCGCGTCGCCATCGTCGGTGTGGGTAACTGCGCCTCGTCCCTGGTCCAGGGTGTCGAGTACTACCGAAACGCCGACCCCAACGACCGCGTCCCCGGTCTCATGCACGTCACCTTCGGCGACTACCACGTCTCGGACGTCGAGTTTGTGGCGGCGTTCGACGTCGACGCCAAGAAGGTCGGCATGGACCTCGCCGAGGCGATGGTCGCCAGCGAGAACAACACCATCAAGCTGTGCGACGTGGCGCCGACCGGCGTACTCGTACAGCGCGGTCCGACCCTGGACGGGCTGGGCCAGTACTACCGGGAGATCGTCGAGGAGTCCGACCGCGAGCCGGCCGACGTCGTCGCCGCGCTCCGCGAGGCCCGGGCCGACGTGGTGGTCTGCTACCTGCCGGTCGGCTCCGAGGAGGCCGCGAAGTTCTACGCGACGGCCGCCATCGAGGCGGGCTGCGCCTTCGTGAACGCGCTGCCGGTCTTCATCGCCTCCGACCCGGCCTGGGCGCAGAAGTTCGTCGACGCCGGGCTGCCGATCGTCGGCGACGACATCAAGAGCCAGGTCGGCGCGACCATCGTGCACCGGGCGCTGGCCAAGCTCTTCGAGGACCGGGGTGTCGAGCTGCTGCGCACGTACCAGCTCAACTTCGGCGGCAACATGGACTTCATGAACATGCTGGAGCGCAGCCGCCTGATCTCCAAGAAGATCTCGAAGACGCAGTCGGTCACCTCCCAGGTGCCGCACGAGATCGCCAAGGGCGACGTGCACATCGGGCCGTCGGACCACGTGCCGTGGCTGGACGACCGCAAGTGGGCGTACATCCGGCTGGAGGGGCGTTCCTTCGGTGACGTGCCGCTGAACGCGGAGCTGAAGCTCGAGGTCTGGGACTCGCCCAACTCGGCCGGCGTCATCATCGACGCGGTCCGGGCCGCGAAGATCGCCCTCGACCGGGGCATCGGTGGCCCGATCCTCTCGGCGTCGAGCTACTTCATGAAGTCGCCGCCGGAGCAGTACGCCGACCACGACGCCCACCAGGCCGTCGAGGACTTCATCGCCGGCACGATCGAGCGCTGACCCGTACCACGCGAGCGGGGGTCGGACCGGGAACGGTCCGGCCCCCGCCGCCGTTTCCGGGAGGTCGGTGCGATCGGGCGGAGGTCAGGTCCAGGCGCGCTCGAAGGCGACCCTCGCCTCCAGCTCCAGCAACTGGCGCTTCCGGGGCAGTCCGCCGCCGAACCCGACCAACTTGCCGCCGGCACCGACGATCCGGTGACAGGGAACGATGACCGGGATCGGGTTGCGGTTGCAGGCCACCCCCACGGCCCGGGCCGCCCCCGGATCACCCACCACGGACGCGATCTCGCCGTAGGTGCGCGTCTCGCCGTACGGGATCTTCGACATCTCGGTCCAGACCGCGCGCTCGAAGGCCGAGCCCCGGCGTACCGACAGCGGCACGCCGAACTCCGTCAACGTCCCGGCGAAGTACGCCCGCAGCTCGGCGACCGCCGTCGCCAACTCGGCGGCGTCCGGGGCGGGCAACTCGGCCAGCGCGGTGGCCGGCACTGCCGCCTCCACCGGCCCGAAGTGCACGCCACAGATGCCGACGTCGTCGACTCCGACGGAGAGTTCCCCGATCGGGGAGTCGAGCACGGTCCAGCGCATCCCACCATTCTCCACCCGCGACCGAGTGGTCCGGCCGGCGCCGGCCGGACCACTCTTGGTGATGCGGTTGGCACCTGCTAACTTTACTTAGCATGTGCAGGTTTTCGTTATGAGTCGGGCCGGCCCGAACGGCGACGACCTGGTCCGGATGCTGGCCACCCTGGCCAACCCGCACCGGATACGGGTCATCGCGGCCCTGGTCCGTGGACGCAACTACGTGAGTCAACTGGCCCGCGAGTTGGGCATCAGCCGGGCGCTGCTACAGGTCCACCTGCGGAAGCTGGAGACCGCCGGCCTGGTGTCGGCACACCTGGAACTCTCCGAGGACGGTAAGGCGATGAAGTTCTACGAGGTCAACCAGTTCGACGTACGGCTGACGCCGGACGAGCTGGAGGCGGCGGCGCGGACGCTGACCCCTCCGGAGCCGGGCGGGCGGGACGCCGAGGAGGGATCAGGGGCATGAGTGAACACGACTGGACCGAGGTGGTCGGCGCGTTCGGCGTCTTCGCGCTGATCATCACGGTGGTGACCACGACCATCATCCAGATCGCCCGCACCAAGCGGACGAAGATGGCGGCCGGCCGCAAGGAGGACTACCGGAAACTCGCCGAGACGGCGGTACGGGCCCAGGAGGGCACCGAGCACCGGTTGGCGGAGCTGGGCAGCCGGCTGGCCAGCATGGAAGCCCGGATGACCTCGCTCGAACGGGTTCTCAAAGACGTCGAATAGGCCACGGGCTCGGGACGGAGGCGTCCTCGCCGAGCAGTCGGACTCCGCTGCCGTCGAGGAACTCGTGGGGCGGTCACCGACTACCACCCCGACGCAACCGCATCTCGGGAACGTCGGGCAACGCCCGGCCGACCGCCGGCCCTGGGCCGTCGAGCGCCAACTCGACGGCCCAGGAGGAAGAAGCACCACCTCGCCCTCGGGCGAGTTCTCAGCGCAACGCTCCTTCGGCAGAAAGGACAGCACTTGATGCTGCCCAGAAGCAAGCCGCCCGGCCCCGGTGCGGCACCCCGGGCCACCCGCCGCCGGACGTCCGGCGTCGTCGCCGTACTGGCCGGCGTCGCCGCGACGGTCGCGACCCTCGCCCCGCCGGCACTGGCGGCGCCGCCGGACGGGGCGACACCGGCTCGCGGCGGCACGGTGCCGGCAACGGCCGTCGACTGGCACCCCTGCCCCGGGGAGAACGACGCGCAGTGCGGCACGCTGTCCGTACCGGTCGACTGGGACCACCCGGGCGGCCCCACCTTCGAGCTGGCCCTGGCCCGGACCGTCGCCACCGACCCGGCCGCCAGGGTCGGCACGCTGTTCTTCGGTCCCGGCGGCCCGGGGGACTCCGGCGTCGAGCGGATCGTCGACGGGATCGGCCGGTTCGGCCCCGAGCTGCGCGAGCGGTTCGACATCGTCAGCTTCGACCCGCGCGGGGTGGGCCGGAGCAGTCCGGTGCGCTGTTCGGCCGAGCTGCTGGCCCGGCGTCCGGCACCGGTGCTGACCAGCCAGGCCGACTTCGACGCCACGGTGGCGTACAACCGGCAGCTCCGGGCGGACTGCCGGGTCCGGACCGGACCGGTCTTCGACCACGCCGACACGTCGAGCATGGCCCGCGACGTGGACGCCGTACGGGCCGCCCTCGGCGAGCCGAAGCTGACCTACCACGGCAGTTCGTACGGCACCCTGCTCGGCCAGCGGTACGCCGAACTCTTCCCGCACCGGGTCCGCGCGATGGTGCTGGAGAGCGTGATGGACCACAGTCTCGGCACCCGGGACTTCCTGAACACCTCGACCGCCGCCGCACAGGACTCGTTCGACGCGTTCGTGGACTGGTGCGACCGGACCGAGAGCTGTGCCCTGCACGGGCGGGACGTCCGGGCGACCTGGGCCGAGCTGCTCGCCCGGGCCGGCCGAGGCGAGGTGCCGGACCCGAAGAACCCGGCGGCCACGCTGACGCCGTACGCGCTCAGCGGGTTCCTCGCGCCCCGGGCCCTCTACGACCCCGACTACGCCGACCTCGCCCAGACCATCGCCGCGCTCTCCGCGCCGACGTCCGGCCCGGCCAGCACGGCACCGACCGGTGACCGGACCCGGGCGGAACAGCCGACCAGGGTCAACCCGCTGGCGATCGCCTGCCGGGACTGGCACCTGCCGATCCGGGACTACCGGGAGTACGCCGCCCAGGTACGGGAGATGGCCCGGATCGGAACCGACCTGCCGTACCCGCAGGCGCTGGCGGTGGTGGAGTCGTGCCTCGGCAGCCCTCCGGTCGAGCACCCGCAGCACCGGTTGCGGGTCGACACCGATCGACCGCTGCTGCTGCTCAACTCGGTGCACGACCCGGCCACCGGGCACGACTGGGCCACCGGCGTCGCCCGGCAGCTCGGCCGGCACGGGGTACTGCTCACGTACGAAGGCGCGGGCCACGGCGTCTACTCCGCCACGGCGTGTACCCGGAGCACGGTGGACCGCTACCTGGTCGACCTGGTCGTACCGGCCCGGGGTGCCAGTTGCCCGGCCGCCGCCGAGCCGGGGGTGTGACGGGCGGCGACCGTAGTCGCCGGGCACCGGCGACGTCGACGATCCGGGAGCGGGACGCCCGTCAGCGCGGGCGGCCCGCTCCCGACCCGTATTCGCAGAGTCGGAAGGGTCGGCCGGAGCCGGCGAGCACGTCTCCAGTTACCCGGGTCACACTCTGACCGATCGGTCAACTCTCTGACCGATCGGTCAGGCATGCTCGGGGGCGGAGGTGAGCCGGCGGATGGTGCGCAACAGCAGGACCCGGGACGAGATTCTGGTCGTCGCGGCGCGACAGTTCGCCCGGATGGGCTTCAAGGGCACCTCGCTGCACGACATCGCGGTCGAGGTGGGCTGCTCGAAAGCCACCCTGCTGTACCACTTCGACAGCAAGGAGGCGATCCTGCTGGCGCTGGTGGCGCCCGCCGCCCGCGACCTGGCCGGCCTCGACGCCCGGCTCGACGGACTCGACGCCGAGAACGCCCGGGAGGCCGCCATCGACGGCTTCGTCGACCTGGTGCTGACCTACCGGCGTGAGGTCGCCCTGATCTACGACGACCCGGCGCACCTGCTCGAACAGCCGGCGTTCGCCGACATCCGCCCGATCACCGCCCGGCTGGTCGACGCCGTCGCCGGCCGGTCCACCGACCCGGCCGACCAGATCGCCGCCGAGGTACTGCTCGCCGGAATCTCCGCGATCGTCATCGAGCGCACCGCCGACCACGACGGCGTACTCCGCCCGGCACTCCTCCGGGTGGCCCGCCGCGCACTGCGGCCGGAGGCCGGCGTACCCGCCGCCCAATCCGTCCCCGAGGCCGATCGATCGTGAGATCGACACCGGACGACGACCGGCACTCCTGACCACATCCGCAGCCACCCCCTCGACCGCACGTCCGACCCCTCGACCAAAGGAAGCGACATGGCGACCCTCCTCTACCGACTAGGCCGGGCCTCGTTCCGGCACCGCCGGCTCGTGGTGGTCCTCTGGCTCGTCCTGCTGGCCGCGCTCGGCGGAGCCGCGGTGGCGTTCATGGGCCCGACGTCGACCAACTTCTCCATCCCCGGCACCGAGTCGCAGCGGGCCATCGACGCGCTGAAGCGGGAGTTCCCGGAGGCGAGCGGGGCCACCGGCACGATCGTGGTCGCCGCGCCCGAGGGCCAGCAGCTCGGCACCCCGGAACGTCAGGCGGCAGTGGCCGACCTGGTACGCGAGGCCGGCACCCTGCCCGGCGTGGTCGGCGCGCTCGACCCGTTCGCCACCCGGGCGGTCTCGCAGGACGGCCGGTACGCGCTGATCCAGGTGCAGTTCTCGAAGCAGGCCGACGAGATCACCGAGACGCAGCGCGAGGCGTACGAAGAGACCGGCTCGGCCGCGACGACGGCCGGGTTGCGGGTCGAACACGGCGGCGAGGTGATGTCCAGCGTGCCCGAGGTGGGCGGCACAGAGGGCATCGGCGTGGTCATCGCGCTGGTCGTACTGGTCGTGACGCTGGGCTCCCTGGTCGCGGCCGGGATGACCATGCTCAACGCGCTGATCGGGGTCGGCGCCGGAATGGCCGGCCTGTACGCGCTCAGCAGCACCATGGAGCTGACCAGTACCGCACCCGTGCTCGCCCTGATGCTCGGCCTCGCGGTCGGGATCGACTACTCGCTCTTCATCACCTCGCGCTACCGGCAGAACCTGCTCGAAGACCTGGCGCCCGAGGAGGCGGCCGGCCGGGCGATCGGCACCGCCGGCTCGGCGGTGCTCTTCGCCGGGGTCACCGTGGTGATCGCGCTGGCCGGGCTGGCCGTGGTCAACATCCCGTTCCTGACCATCATGGGGCTGGCCGCCGCCGGCACCGTCGCGGTCGCCGTACTCGTGGCGTTGACGCTGCTGCCCGCGCTGCTCGGCTTCGCCGGCCGGCGCATCCTGCCCCGCCGGCTGCGGCGGGACGAAACCGCCGTGGCCCCGGCCGCCGAGGCGGAGGGGTTCGGGTTCCGCTGGGCCCGGCTGGTCATCCGGCTGCGGGTACCGCTGATCCTGGTCGCCGTGCTCGGCCTCGGCGCGCTGGCGCTGCCGGCCGCCGACATGCGGGTCGCGCTGCCGGACCACGGCACCGCCCCGCACGGTACGCCGCAGCGCGCCGCCGCCGACCTGATCACCGAGGGCTTCGGGCCCGGGTTCAACAACCGCCTCGCGCTGGTGGTGTCGAGCGACTCGGCCGAGCGGACCGCCACGGTCGCCCAGGAGGTCACCGCCGCCGTCCAGGGCACCGAGAACCTGCTCGCGGTCAGCCCGCCGAACCTGAGCCGGGACAATCTGACCGCCCTGCTGGCGGTGATCCCGACCACCGGCCCGACCGATCCGGCCACCGAGACGCTGGTGCACGCGATCCGGGACAAGGTCGGCCCGATCGACGGCACCGCCGGTACCGACGTGTCGCTGACCGGCCAGACGGCGGTCGGCATCGACGTCTCGGAGAAGCTCGCCGACGCGATGCCGTGGTACCTGCTGCTGGTGGTCGGGCTGTCGGTACTGCTGCTGATGCTGGTGTTCCGGTCGCTGCTGGTGCCGTTGAAGGCGGCGCTGGGCTTCCTGCTCACCGTCGGCGCCACCTTCGGGCTCACCGTGCTGGTCTTCCAGCAGGGCCACCTCAGTGAGCTGGTCGGGCTGGACACCCCGGGGCCGCTGGTCAGCTTCCTGCCGATCCTGCTGATCGGCATCCTGTTCGGGCTGGCGATGGACTACGAGGTCTTCCTGGTCTCCCGGATGCGGGAGGACTTCGTACACGGTGACACCCCGACCCAGGCCACCGTCAACGGGATGGGGCACGGCGCCCGGGTGGTCACCGCCGCCGCGCTCATCATGACCTCGGTCTTCGCCGGCTTCATCCTGCTCGACGACCCGGTGATCAAGTCGATGGGCTTCGCCCTGGCCATCGGGGTGGCGATCGACGCCTTCGTGGTCCGGATGACGATCGTGCCGGCGGTGATCTCGCTGCTCGGCCGGAGCGCCTGGTGGCTGCCGGGCTGGCTGTCGAAGATCCTGCCCAACGTCGACATCGAGGGTGAGCGGCTGCGCCGGCACCTGGCCGACGAGCCGGTGCAGGAGAAGGTACCCGCCGGGGTCTGAGCACCGCCCCACCGTGGCCTGTCGACCTCCTCGTCCGAGGCGGTCGGCAGGCCACTTCGCATCACCGGCCGCCGGAGTCGACTCGGTCCGGAAGCGTCGCCGACGCCCGCTCGGTCCGGGAAGGGTCGCCGGTGTCGGCTCAGTCCGGAAAGGACAGTGCGCGCTCGGTGTGGTACGCCGCGATGCCGCGCATGACGTCGCGGTCGGGGAAGTCGCCGTCGAGCAACCGCAGCGGGCCGGCGACCAGCGACAGGTGTTGGGCGAGCCGATAGAGGCGCAGTCGCCGCTCGTCGAGTCCGTCGACGGCCAGCGGGTGGTAGTGCACGCCGAACCGCAGCCGCAGGAAGACGTGCTCCCACTCGACGTCGAAGTACATCAGCCCCTCGATGTCGATCAACACCGGAGCGCCGTCGCCGTCCACCAGTACGTGATCCGGCCCGAGTTCACCGTGGATCAGCCCGTACGTCGGGCGCGGCGCGATCCCGTCGGCCAGCCCGCGCAGCAGTTCGGTCAGCCGTACCCGGTCCCGGGCGAGGCGGTCGTCCCGACCGGCGGCCTCGGCAAGGTCGCCCAGCGCCCGGTCCAGCACCACGTCGACCGCCGACCGCTGCGCGGGCGCCGGCCCGGCCGACCGGGCCAGTGTCGCCACCTTGCCGGGCCGGGTCCCCTGCCGGCCGTGCATCGCGGTCAGTGCCTCGGCCAGCCGGGTCACGGTGCCGGCCACCGCCGTCGGATCCGTTGCCAACCGCCGCTCCAGGTTCGGCCCCGGCACGTCCTCGACCAGCGCGACGTCGGCCGGGAACCGGCTCCGGCTCCGGTCCAGCAGCAGGATCTCGGGGGTACGGACCCCGGCGGCGACGAGTTCGGCGTTGGCCGCCGCGAAGAGTTCACTGTCGGAGGCGTCCGCGAGCGCACCGTCCGACGGTTCATCGCCGCCCTGCGACAGTTCGTCGCCGCCCTCCGACGATTCGTCGCCGGTCGTGCCCGGCCGGGCGGGCCAGTAGTTCTCGTCGGCACTCCACACGTAGCCGACCACCGTGCTCCGGTCGTCCAGGGTGAGCCGGTAGACGCCCTTCTTCGTACCGCCGCGCAGCCGGGTCAGGCCGTCGACGCGCCGGTCCGAGCCGAGACCGGCGCGTACCACCTCGGCGAGCCGTTCCCGGTCGGCGAAGTCCCGCATCAGCTACCCCCGTCCGGCCGGGCTCGGACGATACCCGGTCGTGACGGATTCGGCGGTGCGTTTACGGTCGGTGCCGGCGGCGCCCGTCACCACTGACGATGCCGCTGGTCAGAACGTTGTCCGAGGGAGGCAAACTTTTCCCGGTCCCCGGCGTCGGAGAGAGCGGGAGGTGTGTCGTGGGTCGGGCGTCTGAGCGGGAATTCACCGCATTTGTCCATGAGCGGGGCGATGTGCTGCTGCGCGTCGCCCAGGCACTCGCCGGTGACCGCCACGCCGCCGAGGACCTGCTACAGAACGCGCTGGCCAAGGCGTACGCCCGGTGGCCCCGGATCCGGGGCGACGCCGAGCCGTACGTCCGGCAGATCCTCTACCACGACCAGGTCTCGGCCTGGCGCCGACGCGGCCGGCGGGCCGAGGTGCCGCACGCCGAGGTGCCGGAACCACCCGCCGCCGAGACCCAGCACGACCACGACACGGCGGTACGGATGATGCTCCGGGACGCGCTGCTGATGCTGCCACCCCGGCAGCGGGCGGTACTGGTGCTGCGCTACCTGGAGGACCAGACGGTCGAGCAGACCGCCGCCGCACTGGGTTGCCGCCCCGGCACCGTGGCCAGCCAGGCGTCCCGGGCACTGAGCAAACTCCGCGAACTCGTGCCGGAGTTCGCCGAGCTGACGGCGCGGACGGAGGCACTGCGATGAGCGAGCGGGCGGAACGGCTGCTGCGGGAGGCCGTGCACGAACTGGCCGGTACCCCGCACCAGCCGTCGGACTTCGCGGCCACCGCCGTCCGGCAGGGGCGGCGGATGCGGCGACGCCGGCAGGTCATCGCGACGGCGGCGGCGGCCGTCGCGGTCGGCGCCATCGTGGCACCGTACGTCTGGCTCCGGCCGGACTCCCAGCCACCGCCCCTGTCGATCGGCGGACCACCCGCACCGACCGCCTCCGCCAGCGCGGCGACCAACCCGCCGACGCTGGACACCTGGCGGAACGGCCCGGTGCCGCTGCCCGGCGGCGCCCTGCTGCTCAGCGCCGGCTCGTCCGGCCAGGCCGGCCCGACCTGGGTGTACGACCCTGCCAAGCGCCGTTACGTCAGCATCCCGGCGGCCTACCCCACCGTCCGGGCCAGTTCGCGGCTCAGCCTCGCGGCGGTGATCCAGCCCGACCGGCCCACCGAGGTCGGGCTCTACGACCTGGCGACCGGCGAGGTGCAGTGGGTCGAGGCCGGCGGCACGGTCACCGCCGCCGAGTGGTCACCGGACGGGCGGCAGCTCCTGCTCACCCTCCGGCAGGCGAAGGCCGGGATGCACGTGATCGGGCTGCTGTCCCCCGTCAAACCAGCGGTACGGCAGCAGCCGGTGAAGATGCGCTCGCTGACCTGTGGCAGCACCTGCCGCTTCAGTTGGCTGCCGAACGGCAAGGAGGTGGCGCTGGCCGAGACCGCACCGATCCCCCCCGGGGCGGGGCCCGGAGTCGAGGCGGCGAAGGCGGGGATCCAACTCTTCCTGGCCGACACCGGTACGCCGACCCGGTACCTGCCGGTACGGGGTGCCGTCGCCGATTCGTCGGCCTGGTCGCCGGGGGGCACCTTCGTGGTGGTCTCCAGCCAGCCGGCGGCGCTGGCCCGGGGGAATCCGACCTCGCCCCCCGACGGGAACGCGTCCGGGCAGTCCGACGGGCAGTCCGTCACCGAACTCGTCGCGGTGGACAGTGGCGAGGTGCTGCGGCGGCTGCCGAGCGCCGACGTCACCTGGGTCACGCCGCGCCGGCTGCTCTACCTGGACACCCCAGGCCCGGACGGCCGGGTCAGCGCGGTACTCCTCGACGTCAGCGGCAAGGAGATCGAGCGGACCGTACTCCCGCTCGAACTGGTCGGGAGCGACGAGATCGTGCTGGCGCCCAGGTGATCGCCGGGTAACGATCCGGTACGCGTCCCACCGGGCGCGGGGAGTATCACCCCCGCTCGCCGGTGGTGAGCGGCTAGGGTCGCACGGACGTCCGGCCGGGGTGGGCACGGTGAACCAGGCCCCGATCCGCTGCCCACCGGCCGGCGTCCGGACGGCGGCCCACTGGCAGGAGGCGATCGCCCCGCCGACCACGTCCCGGATGCCCGCCCCCGGCGGTCGTCGTCCAAGGTGGACCGTCGTCGCGGCGCGGCCGATCCCGGGGTTGCCCGGGGAGGTTACCTTACAGTCGTGGCAGCGGGGACTCTGATCTTCCTCATCATCGGCGGCGCCGGCGTCGCGGTGCTGGTGCTCGCCCTGCTCGGTACGGAGTTGGCGCACCTCGGCAACCCGGACATCGACGGCCCGGTCAGCCTGGAGGCGATCGCCGGGTTCGCCGGCGTACTCGGCTTCGGCGGGGCCATCGCCAACGAGGTGCTCGGTGGGCGTACCGTCGGCCAGGTCGTCGCCGCCGGCGGCCTGGGCGCGCTGGCGGCGGTGCCGGCCGGCTGGCTCGCGTCCCGGCTCTCCCGGGCGGCCCGGAACATGCACACCGACGCCACGCCCACCCGCAACGACCTGGTCGGGTCGCTCGGGGTGGTGGTCACCCCGATCCCGAACGCCGGCTACGGCGAGGTGCGGGTCCGGGTCGGTGGCCAGCCGGTGAAACTCAACGCCAGGGCCGAGCGGCCGATCGCGCTCGGCGCGCAGATCTTCGTCGTCGAGGCGCTGACCGAGACCAGCGTCCTGGTCGAAACCTACTGACCCCGGCCGGTCCGTACCCCGGCCCTCACCGCCCGGGAACCCCCGACCGGCACCTTCCAGCACCGCTCACCACACCACCCCGGCAGTCGACCACGCACGCCCACCCCCAATCCGAAATGGACGGTGTCATGCTGATCCTCATCGCCATCGGCGGAGCAGTCCTCCTGGCCCTCATCCTCGTCATGTTCGTGCTGTCCCGGATCAAGGTCGCCGGGCCGAACGAGGCCTTCATCGTCACCGGCCGCAAGGGCCGTACGACGCAGGGCGCCGACGGCAGCCGCTCCACCGACATGTCCGGGCAGAAGGTCGTACTCGGCGCCTCGGTCTTCGTCCTGCCGGTGGTGCAGAAACTCCAGTCCCTCGACCTGTCCAGCCGGCGGATCGACGTCAGCATCAAGGGCGCGGTCAGCAAGCAGGGCATCCGGGCCGAACTGCACGGTGTCGCGATCGTCAAGGTCGGCGGCACCGAGGACGCGATCCGCGCGGCGGCGCAGCGGTTCCTGCACCAGCAGGACGAGATCGAGAGCTTCACCCGCGAGGTACTGGCCGGCGCGCTCCGCTCGATCGTCGGCCGGCTGACGATCGAGGAGATCATCCGCGACCGGGCGGCCTTCGCCAGCGCGGTCGCCGAGGAGGCCGAGCACTCGATGACCAACCAGGGTCTGGTGCTCGACACCTTCCAACTCCAGGACATCCTGGCCGAGGGCTCGTACCTCCAGGACCTGGGCCGGCCGGAGGCCGCCCGGGTACTCAAGGACGCGGCCATCGCCGAGGCCCGGGCCCGACAGGTCGCCGAGCAGGAGCGGCTGCTAGCCGAGGAGGCCATCGCCGAGGCGAACCGGAACCTGGCACTGAAGCAGGCCGGGATCCAGGCCGAGATCGACGCCGCGAAGGCCAAGTCCGCCGCCGCCGGCCCGCTGGCCCAGGCCGAGCGGGACCAGGCGATCCTCACCGAGCAGCAGAAGGTCGCCGAGCGCAACGCCGAACTGAAGCAGCGCCAGCTCGACACCGAGGTCCGCAAGCCGGCCGACGCGGCGCGGTACAAGGTGGAGCAGGAGGCCGAGGCGGCCCGCAACGCGGCGGTGCTGACCGCCGACGCCGAGCGGCAGGCCACCATCGCCGCCGCGCAGGCCGCCGCCGAGCAGTCCCGACTGACCGGTGAGGGCGAGCGGGCCCGCCGGGCGGCGCTGGCCGAGGCGAACGCGATCGAGGGTGCCAAGGAGGGTGAGGCGGAGCAGCGGCGGCGTACCGCGATCGCCGACGCCGTCGAGCGGGAGGGCCAGGCGGAGGCGGCGGCCATCCTGGCCAAGGGCCAGGCCGAGGCCGAGGCGATGTCGCGCAAGGCCGAGGCGTTCGCGTCGTACGGCGAGGCGGCCGTGCTGGACCTGCTGGTCAAGGTACTGCCGCAGGTGGTCGAGGCGGCCAGCGCCCCGGTCGGCGCGATCGACAAGATCACGGTGATCTCCACCGACGGTGCCTCGTCGCTGACCAAGTCGGTGGCCGCCAACGTGGCCCAGGGGCTCCAGCTCGGCAGCGACCTGACCGGGGTCGACCTGACCGGGCTGCTCGCCCGGCTCGGCGCGGCCCGCAGCGGCACCGACCAGGTCGTCGACGGCACCCTGACCAACGGTGGCAAGGCGGTCGAGCCGAAGAACTGACCCGCGACGTTCCACCCGCGGCCCGGCCCCGGAGTTGCCGCTCCGGTGCCGGGCCGCCTGCCGTTTCCGGACGGCCCAGGACGCCGCCCTCGCAGGGCGGTGGCACGACGCCCGGTCCGGCGGGTTGTTGGACGCCCGGAACAACGGCCGGGCCGCGAGCCGCTACTGGAGGTCGAGCCGGAACGGGGTGCCGGGGCAGGTCGGGCAGACGAAAATGCGGAGCGAGCCCCAGCGACCGACGCTCACCCCGGTCGGCCCGGC
Organism: Plantactinospora endophytica; assembly: GCF_016862915.1. GTDB lineage: Bacteria > Actinomycetota > Actinomycetes > Mycobacteriales > Micromonosporaceae > Plantactinospora > Plantactinospora endophytica. Next base: position 75,204 of record NZ_BONW01000019.1, read on the forward strand.
CGCGAACGGGTCCGCCGGCCCGTCGTCCGGGCAGGGCGGCTCGACCGGACGCCACCGCTCCCGGGTACCGCCGCTCGTGGGTTTCCTATCGCGACCGTTCGTACGAGGTGGTGACGACCAGGGACCGCTGGGTCAGCAGGTCGCCCGCACAGGTGTAGTTCGCCGGGGCGGTGGAGGCGGTGAACGGCCGCCAGCGGCCGGGCGTACCGGCCTCGCCGACCCGCAGCCGCACCTCGGCGGCGGAGCGTACGTCCCGCAGTTCGATCCGGTCCCCGGCGGGCACGTAGCGGTAGTCGACCCGACCCCGCAGTTCGAGCGCCACCTCCTGGCCGGCGTGGCTGCTGGTGTAGAGGGTGCCGTCGCCGTAGTCGGCGATCCCGACGCCGTCGGCGCCGAGGGTGAGCGTCGACCCGATTCCGCCGGTGAAGTTCAGCCGGCCCACCTCGGGCACGTCCACCTGCTCCTGGTGCGAGGTCACCCGCCAGGTGCCGACAAGGCATTCGGCGGCGACCGGTCCGCCGCCCGGTGTGCTGCCGGCCGACGAGGCACCGGTGGTGGGGGCGGAACGCGTCGGTCCGGTGCCGGTCGGATCCGCCGATTCGTCGTTGCGGAGTACCAGCACCAGCGCGGTCGCCACGACGAGGGCCACCAGCGTCGACCCCAGCGCCACGATCGGTACCAGGAAGGAACGGTCGCCCGGTCGACCCGGAACGGCCACGGTCACCTCCCACCCGTCGTACGCCGGATAGGACGGTATCGCCAGCGGGCGCGGCGGGCGAACCCTCCGTCCCGGCATTGACAGGCCGCTTGCTGTAACAGAAGCTGTTACAGCAAGCGGGCGGCTCTGGAGTCCGTCGACCGAGCACTGCGGCAGAAGGGGTGGTGCGGCACGGTGGCGGCGAACAGTCGACTGACGATCGCGGTGCACGCGCTGACCTGGATGGCCCTCTCCGAGCGGCGTGGCCGGCAGGTGCTCACCTCCGACCAGGTCGCCACGAGCGTACGGACCAACCCGGTGGTGATCCGGCGAAGTCTCGGCGACCTTCGACGGGCGGGTCTGGTCACCGTGCGGCACGGCGTCGGGGCGGGCTGGAGTCTGGCCCGCCCACCACACGAGATCACCCTGCTCGACGTGTACGCCGCGGTCGAACCGGAGCCGCTGTTCGCCCTGCACCACAGCGAGCCGAACCTGGAATGCCCGGTCGGCCGGGGGATCCGCCCGGCGCTCGGCCGGTTCTACGGCGACGCCGAGCAGGCGCTGCGCCGGCAACTGGCGGGCGCCTCGATCGCCGACGTACTGGACGAGACCCTGGAGACGGGACACCAATGACCGACGGGACGGCGACAACCGACGGGACCGCAACGACCGACGCGACGGCGATGACCGACGGGACAGCGTTGACCGACGGGGCAGCAGCGGCTGACGTGGCGGCGGCGATCCGGCATCCGGTGGTCGAACTCCGGCAGTACACCCTGTACCCCGGCGCCCGGGACGTGCTGGTCGACCTCTTCGACCGCGAGTTCGTCGAGTCGCAGGAAGCGGCCGGGATGACGGTCGTCGGGCAGTTCCACGACCTGGCCGACCCGGACCGCTTCGTCTGGCTCCGGGGATTCCCCGACATACCCCGCCGGGCGGCGGCACTGCACGAGTTCTACGGCGGCCCGGTCTGGCAACGGCACCGGGAGCAGGCCAACGCCACCATGGTCGACTCGGACGACGTACTCCTGCTCCGGCCGCTCGACGGACGGTCCGGCTTTCCGGCGCCGGCCGTACGCCCACCGGTCGGTCACCGGGACCGACCGTCGTCGCTCGTCACGGTGACGCTCTGCCATCGGGCCGAGCCCGTCGACGCGGCGTTCACCGACCTCTACCACCGGCGGATCCGACCACTGCTCACCGAAACCGGAGCCGCACCCGTCGCCTGCCTCTCGACCGAGTACGCCGAGAACGACTACCTGGCCCTGCCGGTACGCACCGGAGAACACGTCGTCTGCTGGCTCACCCGGTTCGCCGACGCCGGACAGTTCGACGAGCACCTGCGGCGCCTGGACCGGTCCGAACGATGGCAGGCCGAGGTGCTGCCCGAGCTGTCTGCCACGCTCACCGCGCCGCCACGACAGTTGCGGTTGGCCCCGACGCCCCGCTCGGCGCTGCGCTGACCTTCCCGACCGGGGCCGTTCCGGCGTCGGCGGCCATCCGGCTCGGCGTCGCCCGCTTCGCGTCAGTGCTGCCGTCGCCGTCGGAGTGCCCGGCCAGCCCCCGTCCACGCCGGGCTGGTGCGGGCCAGCAACCCGACGCCGCTGGTCCGAGCGTCGACGGTCAGTCGGCGGCGCCCTGCTCGCGGGCCCAGCGCAGCAACTCCGCCTCGGCCTCGTCCCGGTCCAGCGGGCCCCGCTCCAAGCGCAGCTCCTTCAGGTGCCGCCAGGCCCGGCCGACGATCGGCCCCGGCGGTACCCCCAGCAGCTCCATGATCGCGTTGCCGTCGAGGTCGGGGCGGACCCGGGCGAGATCCTCGTCCGCCTGGATCCGCGCGATCCGCTCCTCCAGCGCGTCGTAGTCGGCGGCCAGCGCGGCGGCCTTGCGGCGGTTCCGGGTGGTGCAGTCGGAGCGGGTCAGCTTGTGCAGCCGGGGCAGCAGCTCACCGGCGTCGGTGACGTACCGGCGTACCGCCGAGTCGGTCCACTCGCCCCGCCCGTACCCGTAGAACCGCAGGTGCAGCCCGACCAGCCCGACCACCTGGCTGATCACGTCCTTCGGAAAGCGCAGCGCCTTCATCCGCTGTTTGGTCAGCCGGGCGCCGACGACCTCGTGGTGGTGAAAGCTGACCCGGCCGTCCGACCCGACCGCCTTGGTCGCCGGCTTGCCGACGTCGTGCATCAGCGCGGCCATCCGGAGTACGAAGTCGCAGCCGCCCTCCTCCAGCCGGACCGCGTTGCTCACCACGATCAGGGTGTGCTCGTAGACGTCCTTGTGCTGGGCGTGCTCGTCGATCTCCAGCTTCAGCCCGGACAGCTCCGGCAGGAACCGGTCGGCGAGGCCGGTGTCGACAAGCAGCCGCAGCCCGGCGATCGGGTCGGCACCGCAGAGCAGCTTGGTGAACTCGTCCCGGATCCGCTCGGCGGTGATCCGGTCGAGATCGGCCGCCATCGCCCGCATCGCCGCCAGGGCCTCCGGCGCGACCGCGAAGCGCAGTTGCGCGGCGAACCGGGCCGCGCGGAGCATCCGCAGCGGGTCGTCACCGAAGGACTCGGCGGGGGTACCCGGGGTCCGGATCACCCGGTCCGCGAGGTCGGCCAGCCCGCCGTGCGGGTCGGTGAACTCGTGTCCGGGCAGGCTGACCGCCATCGCGTTGATGGTGAAGTCGCGGCGCCGCAGGTCGTCGGCGAGGTTGTCGCCGTACCGGACGACCGGGTTCCGGCTCACCTGGTCGTACGACTCGGCCCGGAAGGTGGTGATCTCCAGCCGCAGCCCGTCCCGCTGTGCGCCGATCGTGCCGAACTCGCGCCCGGTCTCCCAGGTCGCCTCGGCCCAGCCCTTCAGCAGCCGGAGCGTCTCGTCCGGGTGCGCGTCGGTGGCGAAGTCGAGGTCCTCGCCGAGCCGGCCGAGCAGGGCGTCCCGGACCGAACCGCCGACCAGGTGCAGCTCGTGGCCGGCCCGGGCGAACCGGCGGCCGAGTTCGTCGGCGACCGGCGAGACCCGGAGCAGTTCGGTGACGGCGTTGCGCTGGGCAGCGCTCAGGGCCGACCGGCTGGCGGACGGCGGAGCGCTGGCGCTGTTCGGGACGGATGTTTCGGACATGGGATCGCCAGCCTACTGAACCGTTCCGGACCGGCCGGCGGCGGGCACACCGGCTGGTCGGCGCCCCCGGCCGGCCGGGTGGTACCTGCACGGTGTGCCGGGGCGGCCAGGTGGGAGCCGACGCGGCCGGGCGGGCCGGTGACCGGGTTGACTAAGGTTCCAACAGTGCCGGTGGGCGCCCTGCCCGCCGTACCCCTTGGGAGGCTGAGATGGCTGGCGGGCTGTACCGCAGCGCGAACGCCATGCCGGACGGCGTCCCGCCGCCCCTGGACGGTGCCACGCTGATCGGGGCGTCGCCGGCCCTGGAGAGCACCAGCCCGCCGCCGGAGACCGAGGGCAGCGCCGCCGGCAACAGCGCGATCATGGCGATCGGCAGCCTGGTGAGCCGGGGTACCGGCTTCCTGCGCACCCTGATGGTGACGGCCGCGCTGGGCGCGTTCGCGGTCAACGACGCGTACACCACCGCGCTGATCATCCCGCAGATGGTCTACGAGTTCCTGCTCGGCGGCATCCTGACCAGCGTGCTGGTGCCGGTGCTGGTACGCCGGCGCCGGGTCGACCCCGACGGCGGCCAGGCGTACGCCCAACGCCTGCTCACGCTGGCCGTGCTGGCCCTCGGCGTGGCCGCGGTACTGGCCATCCTGGCCGCCCCGCTGCTGTCCGAGATCTACGCCGGTGGGCGTGGCGACGACTACCAGGACCTGGTCACCGCGCTCTCCCGCCTGCTGCTGCCGATCATCTTCTTCTCCGGGGTGAGCGCGCTGGTCGCCGCGATCCTCAACACCCGTGGCCACTTCGCGGCACCGATGTGGACACCGATCCTCAACAACCTTGTCATCATCGCCGCCTGCGCGCTCTACATCGCCGTCTACGGCGCCGAGATCATCGACCCGGCGCAGATGAGCCCGGGTCGGATCCTGCTGCTCGGCGGCGCCACCCTGCTCGGCATCGTCGTGCAGGTCGTCGGGCTGCTGCCGGCGCTGCGCAGGGTCGGCTTCCGGTGGAAGTGGCGGTTCGACTTCCGGGCGCTGGGCCTGCGCGAGCTGGGCCGGCTCGGCGGCTGGATGTTCTGCTATGTCGCGGTCAACTCGCTCGGCCTGTTCGTGCTCTTCCGCCTGCTCAACCAGGTGAAGGGCGAGTCGGCCGGACCGGCCATCTACAACAACGTCTTCCTGCTGCTGATGATGGCGCACGGCATCATCTCGGTCTCGATCATCACCGCGCTGATGCCCCGGATGAGCGCCGCCGCCGCCGACGGCCGGTTCGGGGACATGGCGGCCGACCTGTCCCGTACCGTCCGGACCGTCACCGCCGTACTCGCGCCGATCGCGGTCTGCTACGCCGTACTCGCCGAGCCGATCGCGGTGAGCCTCTTCGACTACGGCGCGGCCCGGGGCGACGCCGGTGCGATCTCGCCGGTGCTGCTGGTCGCGGCGCTGGCACTGATCCCGTTCGCGGTCAGCCAGGTCTTCACCTTCGCGTTCTGGGCGTTGCCGGACACCCGGATGCCGGCGCTTATCAACATCCCGGTCGTACTGCTCCGGATCCTGGTGCAGGTCGTCGTCTTCGCCGCCTTCTCCACCTCGGTACTCGCCTCCGGGATGATGGTCGGCAACGCCGTCTCGTACGTCGCGGCGGCGGTGATCTCCGCCTGGTTGCTGCGGCCCCGGATCGGCCGGATCGGCTTCGGCGCGATGTTCAACACCTTCGGCCGGGTACTGGTGGCCGCCCTCGGCGCGACCCTGGTCGGTCTGCTGGTGGTGACCGTGCTGCCGGGTGACGCGCTGGAGAACCGCTGGCTGGGCTTCCTGGAGGTGGCGATCGGCGGGACCGCGATCGGCGCCTCCTACCTCGGACTGGCGCTGTTGCTGCGGATCCGGGAGATAACCGACGTGGTCGGCATGGTCCGGCGCCGACTCGGCCGGTGAAGACCGGCTCGGCCGGTGTCGGTGGCGGCCGGGCTCGGTGTCGGTGAAGACCGGCTCGGCCGTTATCGGTGGCGGCCGGGCTCGATATCGGTGAAGCCTGGCAACGGATCCGGTATGGAACGGCGACGGATCCGGCGACGGGTTGGGGATGTTCCTGTGGATAACCCGGCGGGTCCCGCCGGAACTCCTGCACAGGCTGTGGATAACAACACGTCAGGATCGACTGACCCGCCGTGACGACGGAACCGGACGCGGCGCCCGAAGCCGGCGCACCGCCGGGGTGAGCGTCGGCCTCGCCGAGGGTTCCGGCGGGCGGCGGGCCGCTCGGTCCGGCGTACCCGCGCGGCCGAACGTGACCGCCGTCCCAGACGACCCGGATGCTTCCGGCTTCTCGGATCCGGCATACTTCCGGCGCACGGGGGAAGGTGCCGGTTGCACGCCGACGCCCCGGACGGCAGGGGTTGCCGGACGAGAGGTGGCGGGCCGGCACGCCGACCCGGTAGCAAACTGTTGAAATTAACCTATAGATTGCTAAAAGCACGGGCCATCAAGGTGGCTGACAGCGGGCGATCCCGCACGCTTCCCGACACATCCGCACAGCAGGTCGGCGCACGGCCGCAAGATGACGTGTCGGGGATCAGTCAGACCCGGGTAAGGTCGCTCTCGACGGGTGCGGCGAGCGCCTAGGCTAGGAGTGCCGGTGGCCGTCCGATTTCCTTCGAAGGCGGAACGGGAAACCAGATGCCCAGCAGCACGGGTCCATCGATCGACACGATCTCCGAGGGAGGACGGGTGACCCAGGTCGGCGAAGGTCAGGAGGCGGACGAGGCAGCTCCGTCCGTGATGACCTTCGGTGCGCCCGCCGTCGGTGAGATCCTGGCCGAGCGGTACGAGCTTGCCGAGCACATCAACGACGACAGCGCCGGCCGGCAGGTGTGGCGGGGCGTCGACGTGATCCTGCGTCGGCCGGTCGCCGTGGTGCTGCGTTATCCCGGGGGCGATTCGGCGAAGGAGATGCTCCAGGCCGCGGTGGCGGCCAGCCGGGTGATCCACCCCAACCTGGTCGGCGTCTACGACGCGATCGACGAGGAGGACCGGGCGTACGTCGTCCGCGAGTGGGTGGACGGCCACTCGCTGCGCGAGCTCGTCGCCGACGGCGTACTCGACCCGGCCCGGGCCACCAGCATCGCGCACGCCGTCTCCGGTGCCATCTCCGCGATCCACGCCACCGGCATGGTGCACGGCAACCTGCATCCCGGCACGGTGATGGTCGGCGACGACGGTCGGGTGGTGCTCGCCGACGCACGGACCGACGGTGCCGACACCCCCGAGACCGACGTACGGGCGGTCGGCGGCATCCTCTACTACGCACTGACCGGCCACTGGCCGCACACCGAGGCGTCCCTCACCGCCGGCTCCACCCGACGGTCCCGCTCTCCGCTGCCCGACGCGGTACGCGACGCGAGCGGCACCATCGCGGCCCCCCGGCAGGTCCGGGCCGGTGTGCCCGCCTACCTCGACGACCTCACCATGGACCTGCTCGACTCCCAGCTCGCGGTGCCGTCCTCGGACGTCCTCGCCGCCGAGTTGGGCCGGCTGGACGCCGCCGCCGAGGAGCACTACCTCGACAGCGGTCCGCTGCGCTTCACCTCCGGCGACGACGGCGGTCCCGACCTGCCGACGCCCGGCAACCGCAAGATGCTGATCGGGATCGCCGCCCTGCTGGTGATCGCGCTGGTCGGGCTCTCGCTGGGCATCAACGCCCTGGTCGGCAACGGGGACTCGACCGACGGGCAGGCCGGTCCGACGCCGAGCACCGGGACCAGCACCCAGCCGGCGGTGGCCGGTGACCCCGAGCCGCCGGCCGCCACCCCGCGCAAGGTCAACCTCAAGGGCAACCAGGTACGGGTGATCGACCCGGACGGCACCCGCAGCGAACTGGACGATGTGGAGAAGGCGGTCGACGGCGACTCGAACGAGGGCTGGGAGACCGAGAGCTACCGGGGCGGGTCGAAGTTCGGCAACGCCAAGTCCGGCATGGGCATCCTGATCAACCTGGGTGAGCCCCGCGAGGTCACCAGCGTGCAGGTGGTCTTCTCCGACCCCGGCGTCTCGGCCGAGCTGCGCTGGGGCACCAAGGACTTCCCGGCCAGCGCCAGCGGCGACCGGGCCCTCGTCGCGGCGTACACCAACCGGATCGGTAACCCGTTCGAGAAGACCGAGAACACGAACGTCCTGTTCAACCAGTTCGTGCCGCCGGGACAGAAATACCAGTACCTGATGCTGTGGATCACCGACCTGCCGGAGACCGAGAGCTCCGGCCGGTACAAGATCGGCGTTCAGGAGATCACGGTCCAGAGCCGGTGAGCCACCGGTCGCCCCATCGCGTGCGCCACTCGGTTATCGTGCGGCCATGACCGGCGGGTTGGGTTCCGCTCCGGCCGGCGCGGTGCCGGCGGGAGATCCGGCGTCGGCCGACGGTGTCGGCTGGACGGATGAGAACCACCCTCCGGAGGCGGCGCCGGAACGCACCGACGCCGAACTGCTGCGGGCACACGTCGAGGGTGACCGGGACGCCTTCGCGGCGCTCTTCCACCGCCATCGGGACCGCCTCTGGGCGGTGGCCCTGCGTACGGTGACCGACCGGGAAGAGGCGGCGGACGCCCTCCAGGACGCCCTGCTCTCGGCACACCGCGCGGCAGCCCGGTTCCGGGGCGAGGCCGCCGTCACCACCTGGCTGCACCGGATCGTGGTGAACGCCTGCCTCGACCGGATCCGCCGTCGGCAGGCGCACCCGACCGTGCCACTGCCGGACAGCAGCCGACCGAACGACACCGCTCGCTGGCAGGGCGGCGTCGAGCCGGCCGCGCCGGCCACCGACCACGACACCACACTCGTCGTACGCCAGGCGCTCGCGGAACTTCCCGTCGAGCAGCGGGCCGCCCTGGTCCTGGTCGACCTCCAGGGTTACCCGGTCGCCGAGGTCGCCGAGATGCTCGGGGTGGCCGAGGGGACCGTGAAGAGCCGGTGTGCCCGGGGGCGGGCCAGGCTCGCCGTCCTGCTCGGTCACCTCCGGCCGGCGGGCGCCGGTCGCGACCCCGCGCCGGGCCCCAGGGTGCCGTCCGTCACCAGCGGGAACCTCGGCTCGGGTAGCGGCGTCCGATCGGAATCGATCCGGCGCGGCGCGGACAATCGGGTACCAGAGGGCCGCAGTCGAGGTCGACGCGACCAGGACCAGGAGGAATCGTGACCGGGGGCCAGTTCCGGGAGGTCGATCTCGACCTGCTGGCCGACTATGTCGGTGGCGCGCTGGACGGCACCCCGGACGAGATCGAGATCGCCCGGCTGGTCGACCAGGATGCGGCCTGGGCGGAGGCGTACGCCGACCTCACCGCCGGGATCGACGCGGTACGGCTCGACCTGGCGGACTGGGCCGCCACACCGGTCCCGATGCCGTCGGCGGTGGTCGACCGGCTCACCTCGGCGCTCGCCAGGGCAACCCCGCCCGGTGCCGCCCACCCCACCCCGCCCGACAGCACCGCGCCGGTCGACAGCAGCACCCGGACCGACAACAGCACCACCGCCGACAACGACGCCGAGGAGTTGGTCGGTGCGTCGGCGGAGCCCGTCGACTCCCCGGAGGCGGACGGCGACAGCGGCTCCGCTGCCCCGGACACCCGCCCCGGTCCGTCCGGCGGTGCTCCGGGCGGACCGACCCGTCCGGCCGGTCGGCCACGTCGGCAGCTTCCCGCCGTACCCGCACAGCCCGGCACCGGCACCGCGCCGGGTCCCGGGCGGCCGGGCCGGCGGCGACGCTGGACCCGCCGGATGGCCGGCCCGATCCTGGTCGCCACCGTCGTCGCCGGGTTCGCCGGGTTCGCGGTCAGTCGTCTGGTCGACGCCGGCAACAGCGGCGCCGACCAGCCCGCCGGTACGGCGATGAGTACCGCCGAGGACGGCTCGGCGCCCCAGGTGTTCGGTTCCGGTCCGCCCCGGGCGGTTCTCGAACCGTCCGCCGAGCGGGTGCTGGCCACCGGCACCGACTACACCCCGACCTCGCTGCCGGACACCGTCTCGGACCTGGCCAAGCAGGCTGCCCCGCCGGCCCCGCCCGCCGCGACCACCCGGTCCTCGCCGTCGGCCCGGGCCTCCGGCACGGAGCAGGACGAGAGCACCCCGGCACCCGAGCAGGCCACCCCGGACACGGCGACCGGCGCCTCGCCGCCGTGCTGCGCGCCGATGGGGGCCGCCGGTGGACTGGACCGGCTCGCCGACCGGTCCGTACTCGCCGCCTGCCTCGACGCGATCGCGGCGGCCCACGCGCGGGGGCCGGTCGCGGTGGAGTTGGTGGACTACGCCACCTTCCAGGGCAGCGCCGCGCTCGTCGTCGTCTTCACCGATCCGTCCGGCGCCCGGTGGGCCTGGGTGACCGGTCCGAACTGCGGTTCACCGGCCGCCGGTGCCGACCGCGTCTACCAGAGCCGGGTAGGGTGAAACAACGCCTCATCGGCCGTTTCGTCGACGCAGTGACATGACCCACCGGATGACCGGCTCGGGAATCCCCGGTTCGTACGATGACGTTCTGGCTTGCAGGCGCCGGTGCCGTACGTGGCCGGCGCTCGGACCGCCGTCGGCGCCTGGCGTCGGTGGCGCAGAGACACACATCGGGAGACGGCAGTGGACGAGGTCCGCAACCTGATCATCATCGGCTCTGGGCCGGCCGGTTACACCGCGGCGGTCTACGCCGCGCGCGCCAATCTCAAACCACTGGTCATCGAGGGTGTGCAGTCGGGCGGTGCCCTGATGACCACCACCGAGGTGGAGAACTTCCCCGGTTTCGCGGACGGCATCATGGGTCCGGAGCTGATGGACTCGATGCGCAAGCAGGCCGAGCGGTTCGGGGCCGAGTTCCTCACCGACGACGTGACCCGGGTCGAACTGGTCGACACCGGCGTACCGGGCGAAGGCCGGGTGAGCACGGCGTACGTCGGCGAGACGGCGTACCGGGCGAAGGCGGTCATCCTCAGCACCGGCTCGGCCTGGCGCCCGCTGGGTGTGCCGGGCGAGCAGGAGTACCTCGGGCACGGTGTGTCGTCCTGTGCCACCTGTGACGGCTTCTTCTTCCGTGGCCAGGAGATCGTGGTGGTCGGCGGCGGCGACTCGGCGATGGAGGAGGCGACCTTCCTCACCAAGTTCGCCAGCAAGGTGACCATCGTGCACCGCCGCGACGAGTTCCGGGCCAGCAAGATCATGGCGGACCGGGCGCTGGCCAACGACAAGATCCACGTCGAGTGGAACAGCGTGGTCGAAGAGGTGCTCGGCGACGACGGCAAGGTCTCCGGGGTACGCCTGCGCAACGCGCACACCGGTGAGGCCAAGACGCTGGACGTCAGCGGCGTGTTCGTGGCGATCGGCCACGACCCGCGCAGCGAGCTGTTCCGGGGCCAGGTGGAACTGGACGAGAACGGCTACGTCAAGGTCGACTCCCCCGGTACCCGGACCAACGTGCCCGGCGTGTTCGCCGCCGGTGACCTGGTCGACCACACCTACCGCCAGGCGATCACCGCGGCCGGCACCGGCTGCGCCGCCGCGCTCGACGCCGAGCGGTTCCTGGCGACGCTCGAAGAAGACTGAAACCAACGCAGGAAGCAAACCCCCGAGGAGGACTAGTGGGAGCAACAAGCGCCGTCACCGACGCCAACTTCGCGAGTGACGTGCTGCAGTCCGATACGCCGGTACTGGTGGACTTCTGGGCCGAGTGGTGCGGGCCGTGCCGCAAGGTCGACACCCTGCTGGAAGAGATCGCCGGCGAGCTGGGGGACAAGGTCCGGATCGTCAAGCTCAACATCGACGACAACCCGGAGACCGCGCGCGCGTACCGGGTGCTGTCGGTGCCGACGCTGACGATGTTCAAGGGCGGCGAGCCCGTGCAGTCCATCGCCGGGGCCCGACCCAAGAGTGACCTGATCAAGCTCATCGAAACGGCGCTGTAGCGCACGCCACATCCACGCCGACGCGCCCGTCTCCGGATTCCGGACGCGGGCGCGTCGGCGTTCCGGCCCACCGTTCTCGGGGTACCGGCAGGACCGGCACAATCGCTGGGCGTCGCCCGCCGGTCGCTCGGATATCCGCAGCTCAGCGCGGGGTCGGCCGGATCACGTACGGTCAACGACAGGCGGGGGCGGAAGCGTCACGGTACGCTCCGGAAGCGTTCCTCGTCGCGACGGGCGGGTCGGCGCCCCGGTGGGGCCGGACCCGTCGAGCGGTCCTCCGGGCCGCCTGGGAGGAACACAACCGCCCGACGCCGGAACGGGGTCGTCGACGCCGATCCGGCACCGTCCGGTACGGGCGAACAGCCGCTGGCACGCAGAGGGAGGTCGTCCGTGCGTCCAATCCGACGTGGTGACCGGGGACGTGCGGTCACCGAGATCCGAGCCGTCCTGGTCGGCCTGAGCCTGCTGCCTGCCGGCGGGCCGCCCGGCGCGGACGAGTTCGAGGCGGAGACCGAGCGTGCGGTACGCGCCTTCCAGCAGGACCGTGGGCTCAACGTCGACGGTCAGGTCGGCCCGGAGACCTGGCGGGCACTTGACGCCGCCCGCTGGCGCCTCGGCGCCCGTACCCTCTACCAGTCGATCCCCGACCCGCTGATCGGCGAGGACGTCCGTACCCTCCAGGAGCGCCTGCTGGAGATGGGCTACGACGTCGGCCGCGCCGACGGCGTGTACGGCGCCCGCACGGCCCGCGCCGTCGCCCAGTTCCAGCGCGAGGTCGGGCTGGCCCCGGACGGCGCCTGCGGCCCGCAGACCATGAACGCACTGCGCCGACTGGGCCGGAAGGTGGTCGGCGGCCGGCCGACACTGCTGCGCGAGTCCGACGCGTTCCGGCAGTCCGGCCCGAACCTGGTCGGCAAGGTCATCGTAATCGACCCGGGCCACGACCCGTTCGACCCGGGGTTCGTGGTGCAGGACGGCACGATGCGGTGGACCGAGGCGGACCTCGCCTACGACCTCGCCGCCCGGCTGGAGGGCCGGCTCGCCGCCGCCGGCATGCGGGTGCACCTCACCCGAGGTCCGGCGCCCGCCGCGCCGCTGTCCGACCTCACCCGGGCCGACCTGGCCAACGAACTCGGCGGCGACCTGCTCATCTCGCTGCACATCGACGGGCACGCCAACCCGGAGGCGGACGGGGTGGCCACCTACCACTACGGCACCGCCAACGGGGTGACCTCCAGCGTCGGCGAGCGGCTGGCCGGGCTCGTCCAGCGGGAGATCGTGGTCCGGACCGGGCTGCGCAACTGCCACACCCACGCGAAGACGTGGGAGCTGCTCAGGCTGACCCGGATGCCGGCGGTCCGGGTCGACGTCGGTTACCTCACCTCGCCGACCGATCGGGCACGGCTGGTCGACGCCCGGTTCCGGGACCGGGTCGTGGACGCCGTCGTCGCCGCCGTGCAGCGGATGTACTTCCCCGTCGAGGAGGACGTGCCGACCGGCTCCATCGACGTCAGCGAGCTGCGCGCCGTCGTCGCGGCCGGCGCCGCCCTGGACTGACCCGGCCCGATCACGGCCTGAGCCGCCCCGGTCGCCGGATCAGCCGGCGGTCGAGGTCGAGCGGGTGGCCGGGCGTACCGGCCGGAGCAGCCCCTCCGGGCTCATCGAGCCGAGCAGCTTCTCCAACGCGTACTCGACGTCGGACTTCCAGGACAACGCGGTACGCAACTCCAGCCGCAGGCGCGGAAAACGCGGATGCGGACGTACGGTCTTGAAGCCGACGGAGAGGAAGTAGTCGGCCGGGGCGACGCAGCCGCCGGCACCCTCCCCGGCGTCGCCGAACTTCGCGTCGCCGAACGCCTCGATCGCCTTGATCCCCCGCTTCGTCAGGTCCCGGGCCACGCCCTGGACCAGCATCCGGCCCAGCCCGCCACCGGCGAAGGCGGTGACGATGTGTGCCGTCGTGAGCAGCGCGGCGTCGGCCGAGACCGGCGAGGTGGGAAACGCCATCGACCGGGGAACGTAGGCCGGCGGGGCATACATGACGAATCCAGCGGGCATACCGTCCACGTATGCCAGCTTTCCGCAGGAGCCCCACTCCAGCAGCGTCTGCGAGACCCAGGCTTCCTTCTCCAGGCCGGGATCGCCGGCCTCGCGGGCGCGTTCGGCCGCCACCGGATCCAGCTCCCAGTAGACGCACTGGCGGCACGGCCGGGGCAGGTCTTCGAGAGTGTCGAGGGTCAGACTGACCAGACGTCGCGACATCGGCGCATCCCCAAAAATCATCCCGGAGGTCCAAAGACCGCAAATATCACCATCTCCGGTCCCTACCCCCAACGAGCGATCGTACGCCGTTACCACCCGCCTCGGGAGAGGACAGCTCGACTACGCACCGTTGCGCCCGGTCAGCCGACGCTCGGCCAGGTCAACCGGTCCGACATGTGGACCGCCCGCTGGGCGGACGCCCGGACGGCGTGAGCCGGATTACGATCGAGCGACGAGCGCCGACCGGCGGAGTTGCCGGCCGACCCCCGCCGACCCGCCCGCACAGCGGAGCACCAGCGGACCGGGTGGAGCGTGGGGCGCGGCGTTCCAGGCGCCGAGGGTGCCCGGGCGGATCAGGTCGACCTGTTCGGGGAACCCACGTGCCGGGGACCGACGCGCCGGGGACAGCGTTCGGTGCGGAGTCCCGAGCCATCAGGACGGCGGCACGACGAGCGTGGCGGGAGGCGGCATGACCTGGCAGAACGCGGGTGTCAGCGGCCCGGTCGCGGCGGTCGTGACGACGGAGGAGCACAGCGAGGAGGCGGCATGACCGGCACGACGCTGGACGACTACACGGACCGCTACGCCCGGCGGGTACGCGGCATGACGGCATCGGAGATCCGAGCTCTCTTCGCCGTCGCCAGCCGTCCGGAGGTCGTCTCGTTGGCCGGTGGCGCACCCTACATCGCCGCGTTGCCGCTGGACGCCGTCGGCGAGATGCTCAACAAGCTCGCCGCCGACCAGGGCGCGACCACCCTCCAGTACGGCATCGGTCAGGGCACGCTCGAACTGCGGGAACGGATCTGCGAGGTGATGGCGCTCTCCGGCATCGACGTCGGCTGCGGCGCCTCCCCGGAGGACGTGGTGGTGACGGTCGGCGGCCAGCAGGCGCTGGACCTGATCGCCCGGCTCTTCCTCGACCCCGGCGACGTGGTACTGGCCGAGGGGCCCACCTACGTCGGCGCGCTCGGCGTCTTCCAGAGTGCCCAGGCCCAGGTCGTGCACGTGCCGATGGACGCCGACGGGTTGATCCCCGAGGCGCTGGAACTGGCCATCGCCGAGGTCGCCCGCTCCGGGCGCCGGGCGAAGTTCCTCTACACGATTCCGACATTCCAGAACCCGGCCGGCGTGACGCTGACCGAGGAACGCCGGGAGCGGGTGCTGGACATCTGTGAGCGGGCCGGCCTGCTGGTGGTCGAGGACGACCCGTACGGCCAGCTCGGTTTCGACTGTGAGGCTCCGGCGCCGCTGCGGGCCCGCCGCCGGGACGGCGTGTTCTACCTGAGCACCTTCTCCAAGACGTTCGCACCCGGGCTCCGGGTCGGCTGGATCCTGGCCCCGCACGCCGTACGCGACAAGCTGGTGATCGCCAGCGAGGCGCAGATCCTCTGCCCGAGCGCCTTCGCCCAGGCGGCCGTCACCACCTACCTGTCGACGATGCCCTGGCGGCAGCAGCTCAAGATCTACCGCGAGGTCTACCGGGAGCGCCGGGACGCCCTGCTCGACGCGCTGGCCGACTACATGCCGGCCGGCACGAGCTGGACCGAGCCCGGTGGCGGCCTCTTCGTCTGGGCCACGCTGCCGGACGGGCTGGACGCCAAGGCGATGATGCCGCGCGCCATCGCCGCCCGGGTGGCCTACGTACCCGGCACCGGCTTCTACGCCGACGGCACCGGCACCGGCAACATGCGGCTCAACTTCTCCTTCCCGCCGCCGGAGCGGATCCGCGAGGGGGTGCGCCGGCTGGCAACCGTCATGGAGCAGGAGACCGCCATGCGGGAGGTCTTCGGCACCGTGGGCAGCCCCTCCCGCCGTCGTGGGCAGGCCGGCGCGGACGTGCCAGGTCCCGACTTGGCATGATCTCCGGCATGGGTACGCACTCAGCCGACGATCCGCTCCAGGCCGCCGAATGGCCTGACCTCGTACCACGGGAGGCCACGGCGGACCTGCGCGTCCTGGTGCTCGCCGGCGGGCTGTCGTACGAGCGGGACGTGTCGTTGAAGTCCGGCCGACGGGTGCTCGACGCACTCCGCTCGGTCGGTGTGGAGGCGGAACTCCGGGACGCGGACGTCTCGCTGCTGCCGGTGCTCCGGGACGATCCGCCGGACGCGGTGGTGATCGCCCTGCACGGGTCGACCGGTGAGGACGGCTCGCTGCGCGGCGTACTCGACATCTGCGACGTGCCGTACGTCGGCTGTGACGCCAGGTCGTCCCGGCTCGCCTGGGACAAGCCGTCGGCGAAGGCGGTACTCCGCGAGGACGGCATCCCCACCCCGGACTGGGTGGCACTGCCGCACGACCGGTTCTCCGAACTCGGCGCGGTGGCGGTGCTCGACCGGATCGTCGACCGGCTGGGACTGCCACTCATGATCAAGCCGGCCCAGGGCGGATCGGGTCTCGGCGCCGCCGTGGTCCGGGACCCCGGAGCACTGCCGGCAGCGATGGTCGGCTGTTTCGCGTACGACTCGACGGCGCTCGTCGAGCGCTTCGTACCCGGAATGGACGTCGCGGTCTCCGTCGTCGACCTGGGCGACGGTCCGCGCGCCCTGCCCGCCGTCGAGATCGTGCCCCGCAACGGCGTCTACGACTACGCCGCCCGCTACACCGCCGGACTCACCACCTGGCACGCACCGGCCCGGCTCTCCGCCACCGCGGCGGCCCGGGTGGCGGAGACCGCCCTCGCCGCCCACACGGCGCTCGGGTTGCGGGACCTGTCCCGGGTGGACCTGATCGTCGACGAGTCCGACCAGCCGCACGTGCTGGAGGTGAACGTGTCGCCGGGGATGACCGAGACCTCGCTGCTGCCGCTCGCCGTCAACGCCGCCGGCCTCGACTTCGGCGAACTGCTGCGTACCCTGGTCGCCCGCGCGTCCCGACGCCGGACCCTCGGCCAACCCTGACCGCCACCGCCACCGGGTCGATCGTCGCCCGCCTGTCGTCGCCTGCCTGCGTTGCCGGGCGGTCGTTGGCCGCCCGGTGTTGCCTGCCCTCGTTGCTGGCGGTCGTTGCTGGGCGGTCGTTGCTGGGCGGTCGTTGTCAGAAGGCGCGGGTGGCCGGGTCGCCGTGTGATTCGCGGCCTGCGGCCGGACCGGAATCCTTTGCCGGGGCTGCCGACTCCGTTCCCGTCGACTCCGCCCTGCCCTCCGCCCTGCCCTCCGCTGCGGGCGACGACGCCGGAGCCTGAGTCGACGCGGACGCCTGAGCCGGAGGCATTGCCTGAGCCGGGATCGCTGCCGGTGCCGGTGCGGACGCGGGTGTCGCAGCCGGCGCGGCGGCTGGATCGGACGGACTCGCCGGGGAGGCGTCGGCCAACGGTACGCCGGCCGACTGCTCCGCGCTGAGTTGCTGAGCCAGGCTCGACGGTGCCTGCCACTGGATGCGGGGCGGCTCCGCCAGCGGGCGTCCACCGAACTCGGCGAGCCAGGCCGCCACCATTGCCAGATTCTCCCGCCACTGTGACTCGGGAATCGGCGGCAGGATGTCGTCCCACAGGGACAGGAAGGTGCCCCGCAACTGGAGCCGCCCGTACGGCCGCGCCAGGAACCACAGGTGCAGGTGTGCGGCGCCGTCACCCCAGCGGTTCACGTGCACCCGGGCCACCCCGTCGAGGGACCGTACGGCCCGCTCCAGCCGTACCGTCATCACCCCGAGTTCGGCGGCGAGCAGATTGGGCAGGTCGCCCAGGTCCAGATGCGAGCGCGATTCGAGGATCAGCACCATCGGCAGTCCGGTCGGCCGGTCCATGGCGCGCACCCGCCAGCGTTCACTGACCCAGATGTACGCGTCGTCGGGAGCATTGCAGGAGTGGCACTCGCCGGAACCCTCGCCCTTGCGCAGCGGCTCGACCGCTACGGGCTCGTCGAGTTGCTTGACCCGGAACTCGCCCTCGAAGGGGAACGAAGGCCACCTGGTGAAGTCTGGTACAGCGGGAGGGGTGTGGGGCACGACGCTGACCCTAACCGAGTTCGGGACCGCTGTCCCTACCCTGTTTTGGCCGTCGATCGGCGAGATCAGGGCAAGCCGTTCGGCCAGCCACAGCCGTCCAGCACCGACGGACCGCCGGTGCCGGAATCCTCGGGCGAAGCGGCACCGAAGGCGGTACGCGGCTCCTCCGTGCCGAGCCTCTGCCGGGCCTCTACCGGTCTTCGTTCCACTTCCGACACGCGGTTATCCACACCCCGGCCAACGATCGCCAATCCTGGCCAAACGATCGGAGCCGCCGCCCGCACGACGCCAGACGCCGTTCCCCGGGGCTCGTTTGCACTCCGTCATCCACAGGCCCACACCTCGTTCCACGCGCTGTTTCACGTGAAACGAGGGGTACCTGTGGACAACTCCTGTGGATTACCTCTCGCCACTCCGCGACCCGTCTCTGTCAACCGAGTAGGCGGGACGCAGGGCCACCACCGGCACCCGCGCGACTGTTCGGTCCGCGCCCCGGATGCGCCGAAGATCCTCGTCGTCCACAGGCACCGACGACCGGTCCGACACCACAGTCGATCCGACGCGGTCCCGGCGACCCGACCACCCCGCGAACCGCGCCGGAGTCCAGGCACCCACCCGACCGGCGCGGCCCCGGCGGCGGGTCCTGGTCGAAGGCCACTCGGAGAAGCGTCTGAGATCGCCCCTGGCGCGACAATCGATCGTCGCCGGCCCCGGCTCAGGGTCGAGCTGATTCGCCGGGCTGTCGGCCTCTAGGCGGCCCGCGTCGCTCGGCGAGCAAACTCGCCCCCAGCCCCTGACCCGATCGACGCCCGGCGCCAACCGATCCGAAGGAAGGATGACGAGCAGTGGGCGCCCGGGTGTACGCCCGATTGCTTGCAGCCCTCACCGACCCTCGCTGGTTTCACGTGAAACAAGCGGGTCGATCCGCCACCCGGATACGTCAATGGCCACTTCCCCGATCCATCCGGGGCCGTGGCCATTGCGCGGTGTCGAGATCGCCGACCGCCGTACCGAACGGCAGGCGCGATCGGAGGTCAGTCCAACTCGTCGGGCTCGTCTTCCCCACCCGTCATGCCGATGAGACCGACGATCCGCTCAAGGTCGTCGACGGTGGCGAACTCGATAGTGATCTTCCCCTTGTTACGGCCGATGTCGACCTTGACCCGGGTGTCGAACCGATCCGACAGCCGGTCCGCAAGGTCGGTCAGCCCAGGGGCGTGCACCTTGGCACGCCGCGCCGCCGGGCTGGGACGGCTGGGGGAGATCTCGGCCAGCTTCACGACCTCCTCCGTGGCCCGTACGGACAACCCCTCGGCCACGATGCGGCGGGCGAGTTCCTCCTGGGCGGCCGGATCCTCCAGGCTGAGCAACGCCCGGGCGTGCCCGGCGGAGAGCACTCCGGCGGCCACCCGCTTCTGTACCTCGGGCGGCAGGTTCAGCAGCCGGATCGTGTTCGAGATCTGCGGGCGGCTCCGACCGATCCGCCGGGCCAGTTCCTCGTGCGTGGCCCCGAACTCTTCCAGGAGTTGCTGGTACGCCGCCGCCTCTTCGAGCGGGTTGAGGTTGGCCCGGTGGATGTTCTCCAGCAGCGCGTCCCGGAGCATCGCGTCGTCCCGGGTCTCCCGGACGATCGCCGGAATCGCCTCCCTGCCGACCGCCTGGGCGGCCCGCCAGCGTCGTTCGCCCATGACGAGCTCGTACTGGTCGCCGGGAAGCTGGCGTACCACGATCGGCTGGAGGAACCCGACCTCCTGGATCGAGAGCTTGAGTTCCTCCAGGGCGTCCTCGTCGAAGACCTGCCGTGGCTGCTTCGGGTTGGGCACGATCGCGTCGAGCGGGATCTCGGCGAACCGAGCACCGGGAACGGGCGCCAGTTCCGGCTCGGGCGGTTGCACCGGAGCGGGGGGCGTGGACGCCGGCCAGGACTCGGCGGGCAGCGTCGACGTGGCGGCCTCCGTACGTCCGGCCGGAGGCTCCGCCGTCACCACCCCGGCGGCTGGTTCCGCTGTGGTCGGAATCAGCGCGCCCAGTCCCCGACCCAGCCCGCCCCGCGGACGGTTCTTCATGCCACGCCTCCCGACGCCTCAACCGAGCTATGCATTGCGGCCAACAGACTCTCTGACCCCACGCATCGCAATCTCCTGGGCCGCCTCGAAGTAACTCGTGGCACCCCGCGAACCGGGATCGTAGGTCATCACCGACTGGCCGTAGCTCGGAGCCTCCGATACCCGCACGTTGCGCGGGATCACCGCTTGCAGCACCTTGTCGCCGAAGTGGTTCCGGACGTCCTGCTCCACCGCGTCCGCCAACCGGGTGCGCCGGTCGTACATGGTGAGCAGGATCGTCGAGACCTCCAGGGTCGGGTTCAGGTGCTGCCGTACCAGGTTGATGTTGTTGATCAGTTGGTTGAGACCCTCCAGGGCGTAGTACTCGCACTGGATCGGGATCAGCACCTCCTGGGCGGCGCAGAGCGCGTTGACCGTGAGCAGGCCGAGCGAGGGCGGGCAGTCGATGAAGACGTAGTCGAACTTCTCCGGGTGGCCGGCGATCGCCCGGGCCAGCCGCGACTCCCGGGCCACCACCGAAACCAGCTCGATCTCGGCTCCGGCCAGGTCGATGGTCGCCGGTACGCACCACAGGTCGGGGATGCCCTCGACGCCCTGGGCGACCTCGGCCAGCGGCACGTTGTCGATCAGGCAGTCGTAGACATCCGGTACACCGGCGTGGTGGGGCACGTTGAGTCCGGTCGAGGCGTTCCCCTGCGGGTCGAGGTCGACGACGAGGACACGGTTGCCGTGCAGCGCCAGGGCCACCGCCAGGTTGACCGTGGTGGTGGTCTTGCCGACGCCCCCCTTCTGGTTCGCGACGCACATGATCCGTGGTCGATCGGGGCGTGGCATCGTCACCTCGCCACTCGGGTTCAGGATTTGCACAGCGCGCATTGCCTCCATTGCCAACGGGGGATCGTCCTGTTCGCGCGACGGCGTTTCACGTGAAACGTACGCGTCGGGCGGGGTCTCCTCGGGGAAGGGCTCCGGTACCACGGGCGGCGTGTCGGTCGTCGGCTCCGGCTCGGCCACCCGACGGCCGCTGTCCCGGGCCGCCCCGTCGACACCCGCCGGTGCCGGTGGCCCGACCGGTGCCGCCTGGTCCTGACCACCGACCGGCGCAGCCACCGGACGCGGCGGTACGTCGGGCGGCGCCGAGAACGTCGGTGCGGTGGCCCGGCCGGCGGGCCGCTGGCGCTCGGTGCCGACCCCGGACTGGTCCGGCTCCGGTCCGCGCGCCGACTGGCGGGGCAGTTCCGCTGCACCTGCCGAGCCGGACGGCTCCGGCGCGAACGGGGAACCCGGCTGGTGGTACACCGGCGTGCCCTGCTCCGGCGAGCCGGGTGGCGGCCCGACCCGGGCGGTACCACGACTCGGACCGCGCGGCGGCGTCGAGTCGTACCCGGGTGACTGGCCGTCGGAGGCGTCGGCTCGACCCTGCGGCCGAGCCCGACCGCTGGCAGACCAACCCTCGTAGTCGGTTTCACGTGAAACATCGGCGCCGCCGGAGTGGTAGCCCCCGGCGTCCGTCATCTCTGAGTCGTCATACCTACCGTTGTCATGCACCGTGTCATCCCTGCCAGCTTCGGATGGTGTCGGCCCGGTCAGCGCCCATGCCCGCGCCTCGGGCGTAGCGTGCGGCCCGGCAAGAAGCAGCGAAGGCCTGAGGCGCCACCCGCTGCCCGGTCTACACTATCGACGCGCGGTCAGCCTACGGCCGCTGGGCAAATAGGGCCACGGCTGTCCGTAGGATGAAAATGGTGCCGCTGCCCATATCTCTCTGGAACACCGGGTCTGGTCAGTGAATTCGACGACCCCGCCCGGCCGCCGACAATTGTGCCGGCGGGACAGGCACCGAAGCCATCCGCCACGTCGACCCTTCGTCGGCAACCGACGTCGGAGGCCGAACGGTGCCGTCGACCGAACGATGCCGTCGACCGTTCGCCGCCGTCACGCCGACGTGGCCTGCGGAAACGTTTCCGTCAGAGTGCTGCCGGGGCGTCCCCGGAACGGTCCTTCCGGGCGGAGGTCGGGCGCTGCCGAGGCTGCGGTACCCGTACCGAGGCCATCCCGGCTGCGGTGGCCGCCTGGATGCCGAGCTCCGTGTCCTCGAACACCAGGCAGGACTGTGCCGGAACGTCCAGCAGGCGGGCGGCGAGCAGGAAGCCCTCCGGGTCGGGCTTGGCCAAGGTGTAGTCGTCGGCGCAGACGAGTACGTCGAACTTGTGCAGCAGTCCGAGGGTCTCCAGGGACGCGGTGACCGACTCCCTGGTGCTGCCGGAGACCACGGCCAGCGGAAGCCGCCGGTGCGCCTGGTCGATGTGGTGCAACACCTCGGGTACGGCCGTCAGACCGGGCAGCAGGTCGCGGTAGCAGTCCTCCCGGCGCCGGGCGATCTCCTCCGCCGGCATGGCGAGGCCCTGGCTCTCGTTGAGCGTGCCGACGATGTCCACCACCGGGCGGCCGCCCCAGGCGTAGAAGAGATCCTCCGGGAAGTCGCAGTTCCACTCCGCCAGCGCCTGCTGCCAGGCGGTGTAGTGCAACGGCATCGAGTCGGCGATGGTGCCGTCGCAGTCGAAGAGGTACGCCTGGAACTCGCCGGGCGGCAGGGGCAGCGTCACCGGCCCAGGGTATAGCCGGCCCGCCGCCCACCAACTCGCCGGCCGGCCGGACCAACCCGGACGAGCCGTTCGTCAAGCGGGAGGACGTGGCGGGCAGCGAGCCAGGTGGACTGTGGGTCGAGCGAACGACGAGCCGGCCAGGAGCGCGGCCGAGTCAGGGAACAGTGCGGTGCGGGGAGCGTCGCTACCGGGGTCCGCCCGGCGTACCGCCCCGCCGGCCGCCGGACGTGCGCGACGCGGTTGCCGCCGGACGACCGGCGCGCTCCCGCACCACCTCCACCACGGTCGTCGGCGGGTCGACCACGCCACGGCCACCCTGTCGGACAACCGGTGCCGAACCGCCGAGCCGGCGTACCACCTCGGCGTGCTCGGCCACCTCGTCGGCCGCGCTGGCCCCCTTGAGCGCCAGCAGCCGACCGCCGGGCACCGCGAGCGGAAGGCACCAACCGGCGAGCCGGTCGAGCGGCGCGACGGCACGGGCCGTCACGATGTCGGCCGGTACCCGCAGGTCGGCCGGAAGGTCGGCCAGTTCCACCGGAGCGCCGGGAGCCGCTGGAAGCGGGCCGCCGGTCCGGCCGGCACGGGTCGGACGACGACGCCGACCACCGGCACCCTCGCGCCGGCTCGCCGCCAGTTCCTCCGCCCGGGCCCGCAGTACCGTGACGGTCTCCCCGAGGTCGAGTGCGTCGACCACCTCGGCCAGGAACACGGCCCGCCGGGCCAGCGGCTCGACCAGCGTGATTGTCAGGTCCGGACGGGCGATCGCGAGGACGATTCCGGGCAGCCCGGCGCCCGAACCTACGTCCACGATGGAGCTTCCGGTCGGGATGAACTCCGCCACCGCGGCGCAGTTGAGCAGGTGCCGGTCCCAGATCCGGGGCGTCTCCCGGGGGCCGATCAGACCGCGCAGCACACCGGGACCGGCCAGCAGTTCCGCGTACGTGGCCGCGAGCGGCAGCCGGTCCGCGAAGAGGGTACGGGCGGGTTCGACGAGTTCGGCCGGCAGCGGTACCGCCGGCACGGTGTCCTGCCCGACGTGCACAGGCAACGGCCCGGGCGGCGACTCGCCACCCGGGCCGGAAACGGAACGGTTCGTCATCGACCGCTCAGTCGACCGGACGTACGACGATCCGACGGTTCGGCTCGACGCCCTCCGACTCGCTCTCCACCCCGGTGATGGCGTTGACCACGTCGTGCACGCACTTGCGCTCGAAGGCGGACATCGGCTCCAGCCGTACGGCCTCGCCGTGCTGCTTGACCTTCTCCACGGCGTTCTTGGCGACCGCGGACAGCTCCTTGCGGCGGGTCGCCCGGTAGCCACCGACGTCCAGCAGCAGCCGGCTCGGCGAACCGGTCTGCCGGAACACGGCCAGCCGGGTCAGCTCCTGGAGCGCCTCCAGGGTGGCGCCCCGCTGCCCGACCAGCGCCTGCAACCGCCCGCCGACGACCTCGACCACCGGCCGGCCGGCCGAGACCAGCTCGTCGATGTCGCCGTCGTAGTCGAGGATGTCGAGCAGCCCTTCGACGTAGTCCGCGGCGATCTCGCTCTGCCGGAACAGGTCGGCGTCGCTGGTGGCCCCGGCCGGCCGGCCGCCGTTGGTCGCCTTGGCGGCCTCGCCGCTTTCCTCGTCTTCCTCGTCCTCGTCCTCTTCGCCGTCCACGTCGTCCGCGTCGGCCACGTCGTCCGGGCGGACGTCCGTGTTGTCCCCGGCAACCGTGGCGGTCTCGGTGGTCTCGGCCTCCGCAGGCGTACCCGCCGACAGGACCGGATCGGTGTCGCCGATGGGCTGCTCGGCGCGCGGAATACTGGTGTCGGTCACCGTCTCATCTCCGTACTCTCTCGGCCGGACCGTACGGTCCCGCTGGTTTCCCGGGGCCCGGCGGGAGATCGCCGAGTGCCACGGGCACGTCTTTGCGGGCAGCGGTGCCCGTCGTCGCGGGGCGCGGCGGACTCCGGTCCGGCGCCAGCGCTGGCGGCAGCACGGCCCAGAAGTCCTACCGGGCCACCGACCGACTAGTTGCGGTCGGTGGCCGGTCGCGTCAACCCTGACGCTTCGCCGGACGACCCTTCTTGGGGTTGACCGGTTTGGCGCCCGGCTTGGGGGCGAGCGCCTTGGTGTCGACGGCCGGCTTCTCCGGCTGCGCGCCGTTGGCCTTGGACCGCCCGAACCGCCCGGCGGGCTTCGCCGGCTTGCCCGGCTGCGCCTGGTTGCGGGAGTCGGTGGTACGACGGTTGCCGGTCCCGGTGCCGGTGCCGGTGGGGCGGCGGGTCGACTCGCCCGGCTTCGGCAGCCGGCTGGGGGTGGGCGGCGGCGGGTACTTGCGCAGCACCCACTGCTGCTGGCCGAGGGTGAAGAGGTTGTTGGTCACCCAGTAGATGACCACGCCGATCGGGAAGATCGCACCGGAGACCAGCAGCGAGGCCGGGATGCCGTAGAGCATCAGCCGCTGGATCATGCGCTGCTGCGGGTCCTCGGCCCAGCCGGTCTTGAGGATCATCTGCCGGCTGGTCAGGTAGGTGGTGGCGATCATGATGGCCACCAGCACACCGGCCAGGATCTTGACGGAGACGCCGTTGGCGTTCAGCCGGGCCAGCTCGGCGGCGGTGGAACCGAACTTGCCGGCGATCGGCACGTCGAAGAGCCGGGCGTGGGTGGCGCTCTCGAACTGCTCGGCGGTCCAGCCGTACCGGGTCTTGCCCTGGTTGGCCGGGTCGAGCCGGCGGAGCACGTGGAAGAGGCCGATGAAGACCGGAGCCTGCAGGAAGATCGGAAGGCAGCCCATCAGCGGGTTGGCCTTCTCCTTCCGGTAGAGCTCCATCATCTCCTTCTGGAGCGTCTCCCGGTCACCCTTGTGCTTCTCCTGGAGCGCCTTCAGCTGGGGCTGGAGCGCCTGCATCGCCCGCTGCGACTTGATCTGCTTGACGAAGATCGGGAAGAGGATCACCCGCAGGGTGACCACCAGGAAGATGATCGCCAGGATCCAGGACCAGTTGGTGCCCAGGACCGCCCCCGCCGACACCCCGATGGCGTCCCAGGCGGAGTGCCACAGCAGCAGGATCCACGAGATCGCCCAGTAGATCCAGTCGAGACTCAATTCGGGGCTCCAGTCACATCGGCATGGCGGCGTGCGCCCGGCTCCGGCACCGGGTCATATCCACCGGGGTGGAAGGGGTGGCAGCGCAACAACCGCCGGACCGCCAGGACGACTCCCCGAAGCGCACCGTGCCGCGAGACCGCCTCCAGGGCGTACGCGCTGCACGACGGGTAGAACCGACAGCGGGCCGGCAGCGCCGGGCTTATCCAACGACGGTACGCGACGATGGCTCCCGCCAGCACTCGGGCACCGAGTGTCATCCCGGACGTACGGTCGAGAGGCGCCGTCATCGGGGCCGCCGGGAGGACTTCCGGGGGGCCAGTGCCGCCGTGATCGCGGCGTCCAGGTCGGTGCCGAGCCGGGCGTACGACGCGTCGGCGGCGCCGGGCAGCGCGCGTACGACCAGGGTGGTGCCGGGCGGTAGGGCCGGCAGCCGGTCGCGGACCAGGTGCCGCAGGCGGCGCCGGACCCTGTTCCGGACCACCGCGCCGCCGACCGCCTTGGAGACGACGAAGCCGGCCCGGGCCGGCGCGGGAGGCTGTCCCGCACCGGCACGAGCCGGCTCCGATGTCGTCGTCAGGGAAGGAGTCGCCGGGGAGGAAGCCGGCTCCGGGGTACCGGCCGAATGGAGATGGACCACCACGGATCCCCGATTGGCCCGGCGCCCACCCCGGATCGCCGCGGCGAAGTCACTGCTGCGCCGCAGTCGCTGTGCGGCCGCCAGCACGACTGCCTACATCCCCGGACCGGCCTTGCCAGCCGTCAGGCCGACAGGCGGGCGCGACCCTTGCCACGGCGGGCGGAGATGATGGCGCGACCAGCCCGGGTGCGCATGCGCAGCCGGAAGCCGTGGGTCTTCGCGCGGCGGCGGTTGTTCGGCTGGAAGGTGCGCTTGCTCACGTCAAACTCTCCGTCGTCGTACGCCCCGGTCGTGCGACAGCGGGGTCGTGTGATTGTCTGGCGTTGGTCGCCGGAGCGGCCGGATGTCGATGCCGCCCAAGCGTCAGCCACGGCCCGTGCGGGACCGCGGTCAACAGTCTTCCATCACCCTAGCAGAGGGCGACAGAGCAACCGTCGGAGCCTACGCAGCCCGACAACGACCGTCAAACGTCATGATCGGCAGCTCATGACCGGCACCTCGTGACCGGCAGCCGGACGACTGCCGGCCGACCGGGCGTACCCGAGCGGGCCGGGCCGGCGGCAGGAGCGCCGACCGGCGTTTTTCCCTGATGTTGACAAGGTCCCGCCCGGGCCGACGGTTGAAGGGTTGTGGACAACGCTGTTAGCGTGCCCGATTGCACGTCAGCGTCAAGGGGTGGGGATGCCGCTGACGGGCAAAACCGGACAAGCTCGTCGATCGTTCGACAGATGAACCCGCGTCAACGCCGGTCGGGCCCGGGGGCAGACGACACGGACGCCCGGCCGGGCGACACAATCGGTCGATACACAGGCTGTGGATAACCTGTGGACGGCGCCGGCAACCGCCGGGCGCCGCGTCGTGCCTGTTCGAGCACGTCAGCAAGCCTGGAACGGTCGACTGGGACGGCAACGGCGGCCGGAGACGCAGAGGCGATGGGGGTGGCGCGACCGTGGCCGACACGATCGACCTTGGCGCGGTGTGGGCGGCGACGACAGAGGAACTGGCCGACGAGATCATTTCGGCCCAGCAGCGCGCCTACCTCCGGCTGACCCGTCTGCACACGATCATCGAGGACACCGCGCTGCTCTCCGTGCCGGACGCCTTCACCCGGGACGTGATCGAGTCCCGGCTCCGCCCGGCGATCACCGAGGCCCTCTCCCGCCGGCTCGGCCGGGCGGTCCAGGTGGCGGTCACCGTACGTCCGCCGGAGGACGGTCAGACCCGCCCGCCGGTCACCGGCTACCCGATCGGGACCGAGCCGACCGGGCCGGCCGTACCGCCGGGATATCCGGGGGGGCCGGGCCATCCCGGCGGTGCCGCACCGGCCGGCGGGTACGACGACGCCGATCCGCCGGGCGGCTACCCCGGGCCGAATCCGGGCGGCGGCTACGGCGACCGGGAACCCGCCGGCTACGCCGATCCGGAGCCGGGCGTCGGGTACCGCACCGAGCCGCTCCGCTTTCCCGGTGCCGAGCACGAGTACCCGGCCCGGCCGGAGCAGGAGTTCCCGACCGGTCCGGTGGCCGGCGCCGACGTACCCGAACATCACAACCCCGTTCCGGACCAGGCCGCCGGACGCAAGCCTCCGCCGTTCACCGGCTCGGCGCAGGTGCCGCCCGGCGGTGCGGCCCGGCCGCCCGGTCGGCCCGACGGCCCCCGGGGCAACCTGATCCCGGCCAGCCGCGACGGCCAGGAGACGCTGTTCAGCGCGCCGTACCCCGAGCCGTACCGGCCGACCGCGCCGCACCAGGACCGACGGAACTTCGACGAGCGGGGCGCCGGCACCGGCGACCTCGGCCAGTTCGGTGTCGACCACCGGCCGGCCGACCGCCGCTACCACGACGGGCGGGACGGCGGCGGACGGCTCGGGCCGGGGCGGGACGGCCCCGACAACGGGCCGGGCCGGGGCGGTGCCTTCGCCGACCAGCGCCCGGGCGGGCGGGACGACCGCCGACCGGGCGGGGTCGGCGGCGCCGGAGACGTCGGCGGCAACCGACTGAACCCGAAGTACATGTTCGAGACGTTCGTCATCGGCTCGTCCAACCGGTTCGCCCACGCCGCCTCGGTCGCGGTCGCCGAGTCGCCGGCCAAGGCGTACAACCCGCTGTTCATCTACGGCCACTCCGGGCTGGGCAAGACCCACCTGCTGCACGCCATCGGGCACTACGCCACCACGCTGGGCAACGCCCGCTCGGTCCGGTACGTCTCGACCGAGGAGTTCACCAACGACTTCATCAACTCGCTCCGGGACGACAAGACCAGTGCGTTCCAGCGCCGCTACCGCGACGTCGACATCCTGCTGATCGACGACATCCAGTTCCTGGAGAACCGCGAGCGGACCCAGGAGGAGTTCTTCCACACCTTCAACACGTTGCACAACGCCAACAAGCAGATCGTGATCACCTCGGACCGGAAGCCGAGGGACCTGGCGACGCTGGAGGACCGGCTGCGTACCCGCTTCGAGTGGGGGCTGCTCGCCGACATCCAGCCGCCGGACCTGGAGACCCGGATCGCGATCCTGCAGAAGAAGGCGGCCCAGGAGCGGCTCTTCGCCCCGCCGGACGTACTGGAGTTCATCGCCTCCCGGATCGCCAGCTCGATCCGGGAACTGGAGGGTGCGCTGATCCGGGTCACCGCGTTCGCGTCGCTGACCCGGTCGCCGGTCGAGTTGTCGCTGGCCGAGGAGGTGCTCCGGGACTTCATCCCGGACGGCTCCGGTCCGGAGATCACCGCGGACCAGATCATGATCTCCACCGCCGACTACTTCGGGGTGAGCCTGGAGGACCTGCGCGGGCAGTCCCGGTCCCGGGTACTGGTGAACGCCCGCCAGGTGGCGATGTACCTGTGCCGTGAGCTGACCGACCTGTCGCTGCCCCGGATCGGCCAGGCGTTCGGCGGCCGGGACCACACCACGGTGATGCACGCGGACCGGAAGATCCGGCAGCAGATGGCGGAACGCCGCTCGCTCTACAACCAGATCGCCGAGCTGACGAACCGGATCAAGCAGAACACCTGAGCCACCCGAGACGCACCGGCGAGGGCCGGGTACGGGCCGAACCGGTCCCGGTACCCGGCCCTCGCCCGTCTCCGGATCCGCCGACGGTGCCTTTTCCGCCGCTGTCCCCCTCGCCGGAGCGGCCGAGCAGCACCACCCGCCGGCACGGCACTCCGTCCCCACCCACAGCCGCGCGCGTTGTACCCAGGCTGTCCACAGCCGGTTGTCCACCATCGGTGGATAACCCTCGGCCCGCCGACGACGGTCAACCCACAAGCTGTGGACAAAGCCTGGGGAAACGTGTGTGGACGGTCACCGAGAGTCACAGAGTTGTCCACCGGTCCGGGCCGGCTGTGTACGAGGTGTTGAAGGTTCTGGGGACAGCACTCGTCGATCTTCGACCGGCCGTACCCACAGATGGGGAAAAGACGGTGGGTAACCCGGTGGACGACCGGTGGACAAGCGTGGATAACCCTGGGGACGGATCCGGCTGTGGATCGCGGGGCCGGTTCAGGGCCCGGTTGTCCACACGCCGCACACGTGTGGACAAGCCGCTGACCTGCGCAGAGCTGGTTTCTCCACAGTTTGCACAGCACCGATGAAGACGATTGGTTTATCTCTAGAAGAGAACAAAAACCAATCATCGGCGTTGGGCATCCTGTGGAGTCTTTCTGAACCGTCGTACCCATCGGTCAAGATCTGCCGAAGTACCGGGGTCGGGCGCACAGCCGATGTGGCCGGGTCCTAAGGTGCCAGGAAGACCCGCACGGTTGGCGGGGCCGGAAGGCGGCCGCCGGCATGAGACAGTTGTCGCTGACGTCGATCCGGAGGCATGGCATGAAGTTCCGCGTGGAGCGTGACGCGCTCGCCGACGCCGTGGCGTGGACCGCGAAGAGTCTGCCCAACCGTCCCTCGGTGCCGGTGCTGGCCGGCGTACTGCTGCGGGTCGGTGAGGGCGGGCTGCACGTCTCGGGCTTCGACTACGAGGTCTCCAGCCAGGTGACCGTCGACGTGCAGAGCGAGGCGGAGGGGGCCGCGCTGGTCTCCGGCCGGCTGCTGGCCGAGATCACCAAGGCGCTGCCGGCGAAGCCGGTGGACATCGCCGCCGCCGGAGCGCATCTGGAGCTGGTCTGCGGCAGCGCCCGGTTCACCCTGCCGACGATGCCGGTCGAGGACTACCCGACCCTGCCGGAGATGCCCGGCAGCGCCGGCACCATCGACGCGGCCACCTTCGCCGCCGCGGTCGGCCAGGTCGCGATCGCCGCCGGCCGGGACGAGACGCTGCCGATGATGACCGGCGTACGCATCGAGCTGACCGGGTCGACGCTGGCGATGCTGGCTACCGACCGCTACCGGCTGGCGCTGCGCGAGATCGACTGGCGGCCGGACGACCCGGAGGTCAGCATCAACGCGCTGGTGCCGGCCCGGACCCTGCACGACACCGCCAAGGCCCTCGGCCCGCTCGGTGGCGACGTCACGATGGCGCTCTCCCAGGGGGCGGCCGGCGAGGGGCTGATCGGGTTTGCCGGCGGCACCCGCCGGACCACCAGCCGGCTGCTGGACGGCGCCAACTACCCGCCGGTGCGCTCGCTCTTCCCGGCCAGCTCCAACGCCGAGGCCCGGGTGTCGGTCGCCGCCCTCACCGAGGTCGTCAAGCGGGTGTCGCTGGTCGGCGGCCGGACCACGCCGGTGCTGCTCAACTTCAGCTCGGACGGGCTGGTCGTCGAGGCCGGCAGCACCGAGGAGGCCCGGGCCAGCGAGGCGATGGACGCCACCTTCACCGGCGAGCCGCTGACCATCGGCTTCAACCCGCAGTACCTGATCGACGGACTCCAGAACCTCGGCTCGGCGCTGGCGGTCTTCTCCTTCGTCGACGCCTTCAAGCCTGCGGTGATCTCGCCCTCCGGCGAGGACGGGGAGATCATTCCCGGCTACCGCTATCTGATCATGCCGATCCGGGTCACCCGCTGATCGCACCGGTTCTGGAAGGAAAGTTCATGCAACTCGGCCTGGTGGGCCTCGGCCGGATGGGCGGCAACATGCGCGAACGACTGCGCGCCGCCGGGCACGAGGTGATCGGCTACGACCAGAATCCGGCGCTGTCCGACGTCGCCAGCCTGGCCGAACTGGCCGAGCGGCTGGCCGCGCCCCGGGCGGTCTGGGTGATGGTGCCGGTGGCCTACACCGAGCCGACCGTCGACGGGCTGATCGAGGTGCTCTCCGCCGGGGACATCGTCATCGACGGCGGGAACTCCCGGTTCAGCGACGACCTGCCCCGGGCGGAAAAGCTCGACCGGCACGGCATCGGCTACATCGACGTCGGGGTCTCCGGCGGCGTCTGGGGCCGGGAGAACGGCTACGGCCTGATGGTCGGCGGCGACGAGCAGCATGTCGGGCGGCTGATGCCGGTCTTCGACGCGCTGAAGCCGGAGGGCGAGTTCGGCTTCGTGCACGCCGGCCCGGTCGGCGCCGGGCACTACGCCAAGATGGTGCACAACGGCATCGAGTACGGCCTGATGCACGCCTACGCCGAGGGCTTCGAGCTGCTCACCGCCTCCGAGCTGGTGACGAACGTGCCGGGCGTGTTCAAGTCCTGGCGGGAGGGGACCGTCGTCCGGTCCTGGCTGCTCGACCTGCTCGACCGGGCCCTCGACGAGGACCCGGAGCTGTCCCAGCTCACCGACTACACCGAGGACACCGGCGAGGGCCGGTGGACGGTGGACGAGGCGGTCCGGCTGGCCGTGCCGCTGAACGTCATCACCGCCTCGCTCTTCGCCCGGTTCGCCTCCCGCCAGGACAGCTCCCCGGCGCTGAAGGCCGTCTCCGCACTGCGCCAGCAGTTCGGCGGGCACGCCGTACGCAAGCACTGAACCGGTGTACGTCCGCCGGCTCGAACTGGTCGACTTCCGCTCGTACGAGCGGGTCGGGGTCGACCTGGAGCCGGGCGGCAACGTGCTCGTCGGCCCGAACGGGGTGGGCAAGACCAACCTGGTCGAGGCGCTCGGCTACGTGGCGACGCTGGCCAGTCACCGGGTCGCCACCGACGCCCCGCTGGTCCGGGCCGGTGCCGCGACGGCGGTGCTCCGGTGCGCGATCGTGCACGACGGCCGGGAACTGCTGGTCGAGTTGGAGATCGCCCCAGGCCGGGCGAACCGGGCCCGGCTGAACCGCTCGCCGGCCCGTAGGGCCCGGGACGTGCTCGGCGCCCTCCGGCTGGTGCTCTTCGCCCCGGAGGACCTGGAACTGGTCCGGGGCGACCCGGCCGAGCGGCGGCGCTACCTCGACGACCTGCTGGTCACCCGGATGCCCCGGTACGCCGCCGTGCGGGCCGACTACGAGCGGGTGGTGAAACAGCGCAACGCACTGCTGCGTACCTCGTATCTGGCCCGGAAGACCGCCGGTGGGCGGGGCCGGGCCGCCCGCGCCGACGACGGGCAACCGGCCGAGGGCGGAAACGACCTGTCGACGCTGGCCGTCTGGGACACCCACCTGGCCCGGCACGGGGCGGAGCTGTTGGCCGGCCGGCTGGAACTGGTCGCGGCGCTCGGGCCGCACGTGACGAAGGCGTACGACGCGGTGGCCGCCGGCCGGGGTGCGGCGTCGATCGCGTACCGCCCGTCGGTGGAACTGACCGACCCGGTGCCGGACCGCTCGGCGCTGGAGGCGGCGCTGACCGCCGCGCTCGCCGAGGCGCGACAGTCGGAGATCGACCGGGGCGTGACACTGGTCGGGCCGCACCGCGACGAGTTGACGCTGACCCTGGGCACCCTGCCGGCCCGGGGCTACGCCAGCCACGGCGAGTCCTGGTCGTACGCGCTGGCGCTCCGGCTCGCCGCCTACGACCTGCTGCGCGCCGACGGCGTCGAACCGGTGCTGGTGCTGGACGACGTCTTTGCCGAGCTGGACAGCGGGCGGCGGGAGCGGCTCGCCGAGCTGGTGGCCGGGGCGAGTCAGCTCCTGGTCACCTGTGCCGTCGCCGACGACGTGCCGCAGGCCCTGCGCGGCGCCCGTTACGAGGTCTCCGACGGGCAGGTGAACCGTGCCGACTGACCCGCCGGAAACGCCACGCCCGGAAACGCCACGCTCGAAAACCCCGCAGGCGGGGACCGCGCAGCCGGAAACCCCACGCCCGGGGTCGGCACGGCCGGGGACCCCGCGACCGGACAACCTGTCCTCAGGGGCTGCACGGTCGGGGACAGCACGGCGGCAGGGTTCACCGCCGGCGGGTGCTCCGACCGGCGGCCGGGAGCAGGACACCGCGTCGGGCCCGGCCGGGCAGGCTGCGGCCGGAGGGGAGACCGGTCCGGGGGCGACGGCCGGCGACGGTGACCTGGCCGGTCCGGCACTGGCCCGGGCGGTACTCGACGCGGCACTCGCCCGACGAAAGGCGACCGGCCCGCGTCGGCGTACCCCCGGCGGAGCCGATCCGGACGCGGAGTCGGCGGCCGACGGTGCGGCCGGCGGTGCCGGTGCCTCGGGTCGGTCGGGCGGACAGCGGCGTCGGCCGCGCGGCTACTCCGGCCCCGGGCCCGACCCTCGTGATCCACAACTCTTCGGTACGGTGCTGGCCCGGCTGGTGAAGGCCCGGGGCTGGCAGCAGCCGGCCGCCGAGGCCACCGTCTTCGGCGCCTGGGAGCGGGTGGTGGGCGCGGACGTCGCCCAGCACAGCCGTCCGGTGAAGCTGGAGGACGGCGAACTCACGGTCGAGGCGGAGTCGACCGCGTGGGCGACCCAGCTCCGACTGCTGGCGGCGTCGCTGCTGAAGCGGATCGCGGCCGAGGTCGGGCACGGCGTGGTTCGTCGGCTCCATGTGCACGGCCCGACGGCACCGTCCTGGTCCCGGGGTCCACGGCGGGTGCGAGGACGTGGCCCCCGGGATACGTACGGCTGAGCCGGACCGACGGCAGCCGCCGGGCGAACCGGTCGGCGGCGGCCCGGCGCCGCGCGGCGGCGGTACGCGCGGCCGGCAGCGCGATCGGGCGCGGCGTCTCCGGTGCGGCGGCCCGCTGCCGGCGGGACAGCGCCAGCCCGGCCCAGGCCGAGGCGAGCAGCCCGACACAGCCGGCGAAAACCAGCGTCTGCCGGGGACCGACGTGCTCGGAGAGCCAGCCGAGGACCGGCGCGCCGACGGCGGCGGCCACCGAGCCGGTCACCGCGATGGCGGCCAGTACCCGGCCGCGCATGGCGCCGTCGGTGTCGAGCTGTGCCCGGGTGCCGACGGTGGTGTCGATGATCACTGCGGCGGCGGCGATCGGCAGGATCGCGGCGGCGAAGGTCCAGACTCCGGGGGCCAGCCCGGCGACGGCCTGTAGGACGCTGGCGCTCACCCCGGCACCGACCAGCAGCCGGTAGCTGAGGTCGCGCCTGCGGGCGGCGGCCAGCGCGCCGAGTACCGTGCCGACGGCGAAGACGGTGGAGAGCAGGCCGTAGCCGCCGGCACCGCCGCCGAGTGGGCCGGCGCTCATCGCCGCCATGGTGACCTGGTAGTTGCGGCCGAGACTGCCGAGGACGAAGGCAAGTGCGAGGGCGGTCAGGATGACCGGCTGCCGGCACAGGTAGCGCAACCCGGCGCGGACGCCGTGCCGGTCGGCGCCCGGTCCGGCGGGTCCGGCCTCCGGTTGGTGCAGCTCCCGCTGGCGTACGGCGAGCAGCGCGACCACCACCGCGGCGAAGCTGACGGAGTTGACCACGAACAGCATCGCCGGCCCGGTGGCGGCCACCACCACGGCACCGACGCTCATCCCGAGGATCCGTCCGGCGGAGTTGGTCAGCGAGCCCAGCGCGAGGGCGTTGCCGAGGGTCTCCCGGTCGACCATGGTCGAGCCGTACCGGCCCATCACCGGGCCCTCGATCGCCGAGAGCACGCCGCTGACCAGCGAGATTACGTAGATCGTCGACATCTGTGGTGCGTCCGACCAGGCCACCACGGCCAGTCCGGCGGCGAGTCCGGCGTGCCCCACCTGGGTGGCGACCAGCAGTGGCCGGGCGGGCAGCCGGTCCGCCAGCGCGCCGCCCCAGCCGCTGAGCAGCAGAGTGGGCAGCGCCTGGAGCAGTACGGCCAGCCCCATCGAGGTGGCCGAGCCGGTCTGCTGGAGGACGTACCAGTTGACTCCGAGCACCTGCATCCAGGTGCCGATCACGGAGACGAAGCCGGCGCCGGCCCAGATCCGGTAGTTCCGGTGGCGCAGCGCCCCGAACGTCGTACGCAAAGCCGCGAACCCTCCCCGTTCGTTGGCGGCGAACGCGGTTACGTCCCTACGCCGTGGCCCTCTGTCACCGGACTGTGACCCTCCGAGCGACGGGCAAGTCTGACTTCTGCTCCGCCCCGCCGTTCAGGGGACGATGAGCCGCGTCACATGTCCTCGGCGGGTAATTGGCAATTCGGGCCAACCAGGGCATAGCCATTCGGTGGAGGTCGGGTCGACCGGTGGGTGCGACCGCACCCGCCGACGTTCCGACGATCCGGCCCGGGCCAGGGCACGAGCCGGCCCGGCCGGGTGAGGAGTTGCCGGACCCGGGCGAAAGTCGGGGCGAGCCGGGTCAGGAGTCGGCGTAGACGGCGAAGCCGCGTTCGGCGCAGCGGCGGTAGAAGCCGGCCAGTACCCCCAGCTCGGAGCGGGAGAAGCTCCACTGCGGCGGTGCGCCGGACTCGTCGCGTAGCGCGTCGAGCCGGCTGTCCAGCCAGCGCAACTGCTGCTCGGCCAGCCGGCCGTCGGCGAGCGCGGACCGCAGTACGGCGCTGACCGTGTCGAACGTCACGGACTCGCCGTGCTCGCGGTGTCCGTCGACGAAACGCTCCAGCCCGCCCGCGATCCAGGCGCAGCCGTCCGGGTCGATCACCGGGTCCTCGTCCTCGGCGGCGGCCTCGGTGGCGTACAGCACCCCGTCGAGGCCGAGCAGCAGGTCGACCAGCTCGGTGTAGGCGGTGGCCCGGACCGAGCCGTTCTTCGCGATGTAGCCGGCGAGGGCGGCCGTCGGCGCGGCCACCTCCGGCACGTCGGCCAACTCGCCGAAGTCGACGAACTCGGCCGGTGCGACCGGGTCGTAGAAGCGGCCGGTCCGCGGCCAGCGCACCGCGACGTTGTCCAGCCCCATCGGGCGTCACCTCTCCATGCACCTGACGAAACCGGTCGTCTGGACCGTCCGATGCGCTTACCGGGCATCCTGGCCACGGAGCTTACTTCCGGCGTCGACAAGTTACGGCACCGCTCGCCCTCCGCGCGACCCCCGGGGCGGCGTCGCGTCGGGCGTCGGGTTCGTCGCCGCCCCCGGCGGGCGGCGACGACCAGGCTGGGCGGTCTCGGCCCGGGACGGTGGGACCGTGCCGGAACGGCCCACGATTCGACCGCGCGCGTGTGGGGGGAGTCGTGGGCGAGGGGGTACGGCCGCCTACGAGGGTCTCAGGGCGCCGCGCAGGGGTGCCGCATACCCAATATGTCATCTGGGCACAGTAAGATTGACGGCGAGACGACGACTCGGTGTGGCGCGAGGCGGGCCCTGGTGGCCCGGCCGGCACCGCACCGGGTCCGAGCCGATCGCGATCCGTGGGCTGCCACGGCGACCGGCGCGTTCGACCGTACCCCGGAATTCCTCGTGGTGCCGGCCCTGCGCGTGCGGTCGCGGGCCGCCCACCGAACCCGCGCTCCCGCGCCGCACGGCGCGGGCCGCGCGAGAAAGTGGCCAAGGTGGCAGCGCAGAAGAAGCAGGAGTACGGCGCCGAGTCGATCACCGTTCTGGAGGGCCTGGAGGCCGTCCGGAAGCGGCCTGGGATGTACATCGGATCGACTGGTGAGCGCGGTCTGCACCACCTGGTCTGGGAGGTCGTGGACAACGCGGTCGACGAGGCGCTCGCCGGCTACTGCGACACGATCGAGGTGGTGCTGCTCGCCGACGGCGGCGTCCGGGTCACCGACAACGGTCGTGGCTTCCCGGTCGACCTGCACCCGAAGCTGAAGAAGCCCGGTGTCGAGGTGGCGCTGACCGTGCTGCACGCCGGCGGCAAGTTCGACGGCAAGGCGTACGCGGTCTCCGGCGGCCTGCACGGCGTCGGCGTCTCGGTGGTGAACGCCCTCTCCACCCGGATGTTCGTCGAGATCAACAAGGGTGGGTACGTCTGGCGTCAGCACTACACCAACTCCAAGCCCTCCCCGCTGGAGAAGGGCGAGACCACCAACACTACCGGCTCGGCCGTCTCGTTCTGGCCGGACCCGGCGGTCTTCGAGACCGTCGACTTCGCCTTCGAGACGATCTACCGGCGCATCCAGGAGTACGCCTTCCTCAACCGGGGCCTGACCATCCAGCTCCGCGACGAGCGGGTGCAGGAGGAGGACGGCAAGCCGCGCGAGGTCACCTTCTGCTACAAGGGCGGCATCTCCGACTTCGTCCGCCACCTCAACGCCTCCAAGAACCCGATCCACAAGACGGTGGTCGAGTTCGGGGCCGAGGAGGAGAGCGAGGGCATGTCGGTCGAGATCGCCATGCAGTGGAACGAGTCGTACGGCGAGTCGGTCTACACCTTCGCCAACACCATCAACACGCACGAGGGCGGCACCCACGAGGAGGGCTTCCGGGCCGCGCTGACCAGCGTGGTCAACCGGTACGGCACGGACAAGAAGCTGCTCAAGGGCGACGAGAAGCTCTCCGGCGAGGACATCCGGGAAGGGCTCGCGGCGATCATCTCGGTCAAGCTGACGAACCCGCAGTTCGAGGGGCAGACCAAGACCAAGCTCGGCAACACCCCGGTGAAGAGCTTCGTGCAGCGGGTCTGCAACGAGTGGCTGGTCGACTGGTTCGACCGCAACCCGGCCGAGGCAAAGCTGATCATCACCAAGGCCACCCAGGCGGCCCGGGCCCGGATCGCCGCGCAGCAGGCCCGCAAGCTGGCCCGGCGCAAGTCGCTGCTGGAGTCCGGCTCGATGCCGGGCAAGCTGGCCGACTGCCAGTCCACCGACCCGCGCGAGTCCGAGGTGTTCATCGTCGAGGGTGACTCGGCGGGTGGTTCGGCGAAGCAGGGCCGGGACCCGCGTACCCAGGCGATCCTGCCGATCCGGGGCAAGATCCTCAACGTGGAGAAGGCCCGGATCGACCGGGTGCTGAAGAACAACGAGGTCCAGGCGCTGATCACGGCGCTGGGCACCGGTATCCACGACGACTTCGACATCGAGAAGCTGCGCTACCACAAGATCGTGTTGATGGCCGACGCCGACGTCGACGGCCAGCACATCCAGACGCTGCTGCTCACCCTGCTGTTCCGGTTCATGCGTCCGTTGGTCGAGCTGGGCCACGTCTACCTGGCCGCACCGCCGCTCTACAAGATCAAGTGGAACCGCAAGGGCGACGACGCCCAGTACGCCTACTCCGACCGGGAGCGGGACGGGCTGATCGCGCTGCGGCAGCAGAAGAAGCCGAACGCCAAGCCGGACGACATCCAGCGGTTCAAGGGTCTGGGCGAGATGAACTACCCGGAGCTGTGGGAGACCACGATGAACCCCGCGACGCGTACGCTGCGCCAGGTCACCCTGGACGACGCCGCGACCGCCGACGAACTGTTCAGCGTCCTGATGGGCGAGGACGTGGAGGCCCGCCGGTCCTTCATCCAGCGCAACGCCAAGGACGTCCGCTTCCTCGACATCTAGTGGCGGTACGGCGGCTCCCGTCGCTGCCGGCATCGGCCGGGTCGCGCCTCCCGACTCGGCCGAACGGTCAGCCGGGACCGTCGTTCCACACAGTTATCCACAGCTTCCACGGTTTCCACAGCCGTTATCCACAGCGGAATGCGGCTTTGAGTCTGATAAGGGTTGACAGTGACGGATACTCCCGAGTCCTCTGCTAACGAGCCGGAGCAGGACGCGACCGCCGCCAGCGCGGTCGCGCAGCACGACCGGATCGAGCCGGTCGGGCTCGAGGTGGAGATGCAGCGCTCCTACCTCGACTACGCGATGAGCGTGATCGTCGGACGGGCGCTGCCGGACGTACGGGACGGCTTGAAGCCCGTACACCGCAAGATCCTCTACGCCATGTTCGACTCCGGCTACCGCCCGGACCGGGGCTACGTGAAGTGCTCCCGGGTGGTCGGCGACGTGATGGGTCAGTTCCACCCGCACGGCGACTCGGCGATCTACGACGCGCTGGTCCGGATGGCCCAGACCTGGTCGCTGCGCTACCCGCTGGTCGACGGCAACGGCAACTTCGGTTCGCCAGGTAACGATCCGGCTGCGGCGATGCGTTACTGTCTGACCGGAGATGTGCGGATTCGTACCGCCGACGGCACCGTCCGGATCGACCAGATCGTCCCTGACGCGGCGCCCAGTTCCGAGACCGACATCGACCTCAAGGTTCGGGACCGCAACGGCGACCTGGTCCGGGCCTCGAAGTTCTTCCACTCCGGCGCGCATCCGACGCTGCGGCTGCGTACCCGCGCCGGCTACGAGCTGACCGGTACGCACAACCACCCGGTGCTCTGCCTGGTGCAGGTGGCCGGCGTGCCGACGCTGCTGTGGAAGCTGCTCGCCGAGGTCAGCCCCGGCGACCGGGTGGTGCTCCAGCGGACGGTCCCGGACGAGATCGGCTACCCGATGCTGGAGCACATCGAGGCTGCGGTCTTGGCCGGTGCGCTTGTCAGCGAAGGCTGGATCTCCGACGAGTGGGTTGAGTTTGCCAACGTTGATCGGGCCTTCTTCGCTCGGGTGGTCGCGGCGTTTGACGTCGCGGTAGGTGGCAAGCGGTGGTTCAACGAGGAGCGGATGGCCTCGGGCAAAACGCTGCATCGGGTCCGGGCGGGGATCAAACAGCTGTCGCGTACGGCGCTCGGCGAGCTGATCGGGGCGCGGAGCGCGGCGAAGTTCGTGCCGGAGTTCGTCTGGCAGGGGCCGGCGGCGGTCAAGCGGGCCTTCCTCCAGGCGCTCTTCGAGGGTGACGGCTCGTCGTCGCTGCTGCCCCGCAACACCATGCAGATCTCCTACTCGACCCGCAGCGAGCGGCTGGCCCGCGAGGTTCAGCAGCTGCTGCTGGAGTTCGGCGTCGTCAGCAAGCAGTGCCGGTACGACAGCGGCGAGATCAAGGTCGTGGTGACCAACCGCCGGGACGCGCGGCTCTTCGCGCAGTACGTCGGCTTCCTCGGCCGCAAGCAGGCGAAGCTGGAGTCCGAACTGGCCGCCGTGCCGGCCACTAACAGGGCGCTGTCCAGCGACCACGTGCCGTACGTCGGCGACTTCGTCCGGGAGCACGGCGCGCAGCGCTGGACCGAGCGGGACTGGCTGCGCCGGCACAACGTCGACCGGATCGAGCGCTGGGAGCGGGACCGCGCCGAGATAGTGGCGCGGATCACCGAACGCGAGGTACTGGACGTCGTCGAGCCGCTGGTCGACGGTCGGTTCTACTACGCCGAGGTCGCGGAGGTGACCGACGCGGGAGTTCAGCCGGTCTACAGCCTGCGGGTCGACACCGACGACCACTCGTTCGTCAGCGACGGCTTCGTCAGCCACAACACCGAATGCAAGCTCGACCCGCTGGCGATGGAGATGCTCCGGGACATCGACGAGGACACCGTCGACTTCCAGGACAACTACGACGGCCGGGCCAAGGAGCCGACGATCCTGCCGTCCCGGATCCCGAACCTGTTGGTGAACGGTTCCGAGGGCATCGCGGTCGGCATGGCCACCAAGATCCCGCCGCACAACCTGCGGGAGATCGCCGCCGCCGTGCAGTGGTGCCTGGAGAACCCGGACGCCGACGAGGCCACCACGCTCGACGAGCTGATCGGGATCGTCAAGGGGCCGGACTTCCCGACGCACGGGTTGATCGTGGGTACCACCCCGATCCAGGACGCGTACCGGACCGGGCGGGGCTCGATCCGGATGCGTGCGGTGGTGGACGTCGAGGAGGACAAGAAGGGTCGGACGAGTCTCGTCGTCACCGAGCTGCCGTACCAGGTCAACCCCGACAACCTGGCCGAGCGGATCGCCGAGCTGATCAAGGAGGGCAAGCTCGCCGGGATCGCCGACATCCGGGACGAGTCCTCCGGGCGTACCGGTATGCGGATCGTGCTGGTGCTCAAGCGCGACGCGGTCGCCAAGGTGGTGCTGAACAACCTCTACAAGCACACCCAGCTCCAGGAGACGTTCGGCGCCAACATGCTGGCCCTGGTCGACGGGGTGCCGCGCACGCTCAACCTGGCCCAGTTCATCCGCTACTACGTCGAGCACCAGATCGACGTGATCCGGCGGCGGACGGCGTACCGGTTGCGCAAGGCCGAGGAGCGGGCGCACATCCTGCGCGGTCTGGTCAAGGCGCTGGATGCGCTCGACGACGTCATCGCGCTGATCCGGCGATCGCCGACGGTGGAGGAGGCCCGACAGGGCCTGATCCAACTGCTCGACATCGACGAGGTGCAGGCCACCGCGATCCTGGACATGCAGCTCCGCCGGCTCGCCGCGCTGGAGCGCCAGAAGATCATCGACGAGTTGGCCAAGATCGAGCTGGAGATCGCCGACCTCAAGGACATCCTGGCCAAGCCGGAGCGGCAGCGGAAGATCGTTTCCGAGGAGCTCGGCGAGATCGTCGCCAAGTGGGGCGACGAGCGGCGGACCAAGATCGTGCCCTTCGAGGGCGAGGTCTCGATGGAGGACCTGATCGCCCGCGAGGACGTGGTCGTCACCATCACCCGCACCGGGTACGCCAAGCGGACCAAGGTCGACCTCTACCGCTCGCAGCGCCGGGGCGGCAAGGGGGTCAGTGGTGCCACGCTGCGCCAGGACGATATCGTCAGCAACTTCTTTGTCTGCTCCACGCACGACTGGATGCTCTTCTTCACCAATAAGGGGAGGGTCTACCGGGCCAAGGCGTACGAGTTGCCGGAGGCCAGTAGGGTGGCGAGAGGCCAGCACGTGGCCAATCTGCTTGCCTTCCAGCCGGACGAGCAGATCGCCCAGGTGATCGAGATCCCGGACTACCAGGTCGCGCCGTACCTGGTACTGGCCACCAAGAACGGTCTGGTGAAGAAGACGAGGTTGGAGGAGTTCGATTCCAACCGCTCCGGCGGCATCATCGCGATCAACCTCCGCGACGAGGACGAGCTGGTCGGAGCGGCGCTGGCGGGACCTGGGGACGACCTCCTGCTGGTCTCCAAGAAGGCGCAGGCGATCCGGTTCAACGCCACCGACGAGGCGCTCCGGCCGATGGGGCGGGCCACCTCGGGCGTGATCGGGATGCGGTTCACCGACGACGACGTGCTGTTGGCGATGGAGGTGGTCCGCGAGGGCATGGACCTGGATGTCCTCGTGGCGACGAACGGGGGTTACGCGAAACGTACCCCGATCGAGGAATACCCCGTGCAGGGTAGGGGAGGTAAAGGGGTGCTGACCGCGAAGATCACCGAGCGCCGCGGCGGTCTGGTCGGCGCGGTCGTCATCAGCCCGGACGACGAGCTGTTCGCCATCACCAGCAACGGCGGCGTGATCCGGACTCCCGTGAAGCCTGTACGCCGAACGCGCGACCGGAACACAATGGGTGTCAAACTGATGGACCTACCAGACGGCGTGACTATTGTGGCGATTGCTCGCAATGCCGACGAGCCTGACGAACAGGACTAGTTGATGACGGAGACACAGGCGAAGTCGGGGGCTGCGGGGACCTCGGCCAACCCGGTCGACGAGGAGGCCGCCGCCGGCGGTGCCTCGGCGACCGGCCGCGCGGCAGTCGGCCGCGCGATGGTCAGCGCCGACACGCCGTCCCCCAAGTTCACCCGGGCGCCGGGCATGCCGCCGCCACCCGACCAGCTTCCCGAGGAGCCGGCCGCCCCGTCGGCCGGGGCGGCCGAGGGCGGGAAACCGGCGTCTGCCACGACGGAAGCCGCGACAGCCGCGACGTCTCCGGCGGCGACCGCCGCAGCTTCCAGAGGCAGCGCCGGGGTGAACCGGTCCGATCAGTCGGGTACGAGCGATCCGAACGCGACGACCCGGCTGGAGCAGCCCGGTGAGGCGTTCCGTACCGAGCGGATCTCTGCCCGTACCGAGCGTCCCGGCTCCCCCGGTGTCCCCGCCGGGGCGGAGGCGACGCAGCCGATCTCCGGCGG
Organism: Plantactinospora endophytica; assembly: GCF_016862915.1. Classification (GTDB taxonomy): domain Bacteria; phylum Actinomycetota; class Actinomycetes; order Mycobacteriales; family Micromonosporaceae; genus Plantactinospora; species Plantactinospora endophytica. The sequence continues at coordinate 118,602 of NZ_BONW01000019.1, forward strand.
CGCGCCGCAGGGCGGGTTCCGGCCGGGCCGGCCCGGTGGAGCGGCCCAGACCTCGGCCACCAGCCGGTTCGGGTTCGGCAGCCCCGCCGCACGTACGGCCACCGGTGCACCCGCAGCGGCCGGGGCGGCGACCCCGGGCGCGCCGGCCGGCGGCCCCGGTGCCGTCGGAGCGGCCCGGGTGACCGAGGCCGTTCGCGCCGCCCGCAGTACGGTCAGTTCCGCCGCCTCACGCGGTCCTCGCCGTGCCCGGCTGAACCTCAAGCGGATCGATCCCTGGTCCGTGATGAAGTTCTCGTTCGCGGTCTCGCTGGTGCTCTTCATCGTGGTGATCGTCGCGACCTCCGTGCTCTACCTGGCGCTCGACGCCATGGGCGTCTTCGACAGCGTGAACGGCACGTTGACCGACATGATCAGTGCGAGTGGCGGCCAGGGCGGCGACACCTTCCAGATCACCGCGAAGGGCGTCATCCTCACCTCCGGGCTGATCGGTCTGGTGAACGTGGTGCTGTTCACCGCGCTCGCCACCCTCGGTGCGTTCATCTACAACGTCTGCGCCGACCTGGTCGGCGGCGTCGAGCTGACCCTCGCCGAGCGCGACTGAGCGGTACGACAGCAGCTTCGCCGACGCCGGGGCACCCGCCGCAATGCGGTGGCCCCGGCGTCCGTCGTTCGGGTACGGTCTGCGTCGTACCTGGTCGACGGGCCGGGCTCCGAACCGCCGCCCCCGAGTTGGGATCGGCGCCGGAGGTACGGTAACCTTGCTCGTCGCAACAGGGGGCTATAGCTCAGTCGGTTAGAGCGCAGAGCTGATAACTCTGAGGTCGATGGTTCGATTCCATCTAGCCCCACTTCATACCCGTCCGACGGCTCGTCGAGCGTGAGGATACGTCAATGTTGAAGAAGATCCTGCTCGTTGTCGGCGTGGTGGGCGTCGCGGCCCTCGTCTACAAGAAGGTCAAGGAATCCAACGACGAGCGCGCCCTCTGGCACGAGGCCACCACCGCTCCCGACCTGCGGTAGTTCGGCGACCGGACCAGCATCCCCGGGACGGCATCGTCCCGCCCGGGGCCGTAGCTCAACTGGCAGAGCACTGCCTTTGCAAGGCAGGGGTTAGGGGTTCGAGTCCCCTCGGCTCCACCTAAATGCGCGTGAAGTAACGCCCTGGCAGGACGCTCGGTCCACCACCAGGGCGATCTTCGTTTCTGGACCTCGATCTCGCGTCGTTCCCCTCGTGCCGGAAACGTCGACGTCCGGCCCCATGCGGGTATCCGCTCGTGTCAGCCGTCGTGTCAGCGCCGTGTCAGGTGGGTGGCAGGCCGCGCGGCGATGGTGGGCGCATGACTGATTCAGCGATCGCGGCCTCGGGGCTGCGGAAGGCGTACAAGGACAAGGTCGTTCTCGACGGCATCGATCTCGATGTCGCCGAGGGCACGATCTTCTCCCTGCTCGGCCCGAACGGGGCCGGCAAGACCACGACGGTCAACGTGCTGACCACCCTCATGAAGGCCGACGGCGGCACCGTGCGCGTGGCCGGTCACGACGTGGCGACCGAGACCAAGGCCGTACGGGCGGCCATCGGGGTCACCGGTCAGTTCGCCGCCGTGGACGAGCTGCTGACGGGCCAGGAGAACCTGCGGTTGATGGCGGACCTCAAGCGGCTGGGCCCGGGCGAGAGCAAGCGGGTCGTCGCCGACCTGCTGGAGCGGTTCGACCTGACGGAGTCGGCGCAGAAGCTGGCCGCCACCTACTCCGGGGGGATGCGCCGGAAGCTCGATCTGGCGATGACTCTGGTCGGCAAGCCGAGGATCATCTTCCTCGACGAGCCGACGACGGGACTGGACCCGCGCAGCCGCCGGACGATGTGGGACATCATCCGCCGGCTGGTGGCCGACGACGGCGTCACCATCTTCCTGACCACGCAGTACCTGGAGGAAGCCGATCGGCTCGCCGACCGGATCGCGGTGCTCGACCAGGGCCGGCTGGTCGCCCAGGGTACGCCCGCCGAACTCAAGCGCCAGATGCCAGGCGGCCACGTCCGGCTGCGGTTCAGCGGCGACCTCGAACTCGACTCCGCGCTGCGGGTGCTGGGCGACTCCACGCGGGACGACGAGAACGACCTGGTCCTGCGGGTACCCAGCGACGGTGGGGCCAGGTCGCTCCGCACCCTGCTGGCACAACTCGACGCACATTCGATCGAGGTCGAGGAGTTCTCGGTGCACACGCCGGACCTCGACGACGTCTTTCTCTCCCTGACCGGCCGTACCAGTACGAAGGTGGATGCACGATGAGCAACGCGACGACCATGCTCGGTCGCAACTTCAAGCACACGCTCCGCAACCCGGTCGCGGTGTTCAACGCGGTCCTGTTCCCGATCGTGCTCCTGCTGATGTTCGTCTACGTGATCGGCGGCGCCTTCGACATCGCCGGCAACTACATCGACTACGCCACGCCGGGGATGATCGTGTTGACGGTCTGCTACGGGTTGAGCGCGACCGCGTTGGCCGTGAACTCCGACATGACGAAGGGGATCATCAACCGGTTCAAGGTGATGGACATCTCCCGCAGTGCCGTACTGAGCGCTCACGTCGCCGCCAGCCTGCTTCGTACGCTGATCGCCATCGCGGCCCTCGTCGGAGTGGCGTTCGCGCTGGGCTTCCGGCCGCCGGCGAGTGCGCTCGACTGGCTCGGCGCGATCGGTCTCCTCGTACTGGTCTCCTTCGCGACGAGCTGGATCACCGTCGCCCTGGGACTGGCCGCCAAGACCCCGGAATCGGCGGGGCTGGTCTCCGTACCGCTGGTCATGCTGCCCTTCCTGAGCAGCGCGATCGTTCCGGCCGAGACGATGGGGCCGGGCGTACGGCAGTTCGCGGAGTACCAGCCCTTCACGCCGATCATCGAGACCCTGCGCGGGCTGCTGACCGGTACGCCCACCGGGAGCAGCGCGATCGTCGCCGTCCTCTGGTGCGTCGGGATCGCCCTGGTCGGCTACGTGTGGTCACTCTCCACCTTCAAGAAGCGCGCCTGACCGACCGGCGCGATCACCCCGTCCGACAGACCAGGCACGAAGCAGCACGAAGCAGAGGGAGACGCCGTCATGCCTACATTCGCCACGCCGGGGCCCGTCGCCGCCACCGTGGAGGTCGCTGGTGCCCGGGTACGGGTCAGCGCGAGCGACCGGACCGACACGGTGGTACTGGTCGAACCGATCGACGGAACGAGCCGCAAGGACGTCAGGGTGGCCGAGCGGACCAAGGTCGACCTCGCCGACGGTCGACTGTCGGTCAGGACGACCGCCTCCGGTGACCGGAAGGGTTCGGTCGCCATCACGATCGACCTGCCCACCGGCTCCGGTCTGGCCGCCTACCTGGCGCACTCGGACGTACGGGCCGACGGGTTTCTCGGCCGGTGCGAACTGCACATGGCGTCGGGCCAGGTACAGCTCGATCACATCGACACACTGCGGGCGGACGTCGCGTCCGGCGAGGTCGCGATCGGGCACATCGCCGGGCGTGCCGACATCGACGGCGGGGCGTTCGCGATCCGGATCGGCGAGGTCGAGGGCCCGGTCGGGCTGTCGAACTCGGGCGGGCGGGCCTGGATCGGCCACGCTGCGGCCGACGTCGAACTTAGCAGCGCGACCTGCGACTTCGACATCGATCGCGCCGACGGCAGCGTCGCCGCCAAGAGCGCCAGCGGTGCCATCCGGATCGGCCGGATGACGGACGGTCGGGCGACGCTGACGAACGGCTCGGGAAACATCGAGGTCGGGATCGGCGCGGGCGCCGCCGCTTCCATCGACGTCAACAGCGAGCGGGGGTCGGTCCGCGACTCCGTCTCGTCGCACGGAAGCCCCGACCCGGCGGACAGCACGGTCTCGGTCCACGCGCGTACCCGGCACGGCGACATCGTCATCCGGCGCGCGGCAGGTTGAGCCTCAGAGGGCGAGCGTGACCTCGACCAGCGTTGCCGCGCTTGCCGGCGTACCCTCCAGCGTCACCTCGGCGAACCGTGTTTCGCCGAGGTGACGCCGCGTTTCCCGCTCGATCCGTACCGCTTCCGGGTGGGTGCGATCCGGCAGTCCGCGTACGCCGACGCTGGCCGCGAGCAGCCGGGCCGCCTGCTCGTACCGGTCCTGCCGGAGTGCGAGGTCGGCGAACCCGACGAGGATCTGGGCGATCATGGGAGCGTGTCCCGCCTCGGACGCCGCCTGCCAGGCCGCCACCCGGTGGGACCGCGCCTCACGCAGATCGTCGGCCAGATAGCCGAGCACGTCGTGGATGCCCGCGCGCATGTGTGCCTGCTCCGCGTCGTCGCCCAGCAGAGCGGTCGCGATGCCGAGTTGGTGCCGTGCCGCCGAGGCGTCACCGACCCGACGCGCGAGTTCCGCCTTGGCGAGCGCCAGCTCGACGAGCGCGTGCGGCCAGGTGACCCCTTCGGCGTACCGTTCGGCGTCGGCGAGGGCGGCAGCGCTGGCGTCGTCGTCGCCGTTCATCCGGTACAGCAGGGCCTGTTGGGTCCGTAGTCGGATGACGTCCTCGACGGCACCGACCTCGGTGACCACCGTGACCGCCTGCTCGTAGTAGTCGCACGCGGCGGCGAAGTCACCGCGCAGGGCGAGTTGGCCCGCCAACTCGGACAGGGCGATGGAGATGCCGAATCGCTCGCCGAGCGTCCGGAACTCGGCGAGCGAGCCCTCCAGGTCGGCCTCCGCCTCCGGACCGCCCTGGCCGAGCATGATCCGCATCTTGCCCACCTGGAACCTGGCCAGGGCATGTACCCAGGGATCTTCGCTGTCCAGCAACGACTCGAACGCGGACACTGCGGCGCCCGGCTCCCGCAGCATCCGTTCGAGCGGGTCGACCAGGCGCAGCACCGGGTTGCGGTGCCGACTCTGCTGACCGAACCGGTACGCCTTGCGGATCCATTCCGCGCCGAGGTGTTCGTCGGCCCGCCCGGAGGTGACGAAGAGCACCACCATCCCGTACGTCATCGCCCGTACGTCGTCGGTCACCTCGCCGGGGACGTCGGTGGCCGCGATCAGCAGGTCGACGCCTTCGGCCCGGCGCCCGCCCAGCCACCAGTACCAGGCGGCGGTCCCCGCGAGCCGCATCGCCGCCTGCGCGTCAGCGGCCGCGATCGCCCCCCGCATCGCGGCACTGATGTTGTCGTGTTCGGCGTCGAGCGTGGCGAGCCAGGTCAGTTGCTCGGCGCGGCGCAGGTGCGGCTCGGCGCTCTCGGTCAGCTCGGTGAAGTAGCGCAGGTGCGCCCGTCGGGCCCGGTCCGATTCCCCCGCCTCGGCGAGCCGGTCTGCGGCGTACTCCCGGATCGTGCTGATCATCCGATAGCGCGGCACGGCCCCGCCCTCGCTGACCACCAGCGACTTCTCCACCAACGAGGTGAGCAGCTCCAGCACCTGATCCTGCTCGACGCCGTCGTCATCCTGCCGGACGTCGCCGTCCTTTTGGACTTCGTGGTCCTGCTGGACTTCGTGAGCCTGCCCGACCTCGCCATCTTGCTGGATGTCGTCGTCGGCGCAGACCCGCTCGGCCGCCTCCAGGCTCGCCCCGCCAGCGAAGACCGACAGCCGGCGCAGGACGGTCCGCTCGGCACCGCTGAGCAGCTCCCAGCTCCAGTCGACCACCGCGCGCAGCGTTCTGTGCCGGGGCAGCGCGGTACGGCTTCCGCTGGTCAGCAGGCGGAACCGGTCGTCGAGCCGGTTCGCGAGCTGGTCGATCGTCATGGTGCGCAACCTGGCGGCGGCCAGTTCGATCGCCAGCGGCATCCCGTCCAGCGCCCGGCAGACCCGGACCATGGTCGACAGGGTGTGCGCGTCGACGCCGAGGTCCCTGCGCACCGCGCCGGCCCGGTCCCGCAGCAGGCGCACGGCCGGCGCGGACGCGATGTCGGCAAGTCCGGCGTCGGTCAGGCCGGCGTCGGTGGGTACGGCCAGCGGCTCGACCAGCCACAGCGCCTCGCCGGTGATGCCGAGCGGTTCCCGGCTCGTCGCCAGGATCCGCAACCGTCGGCACTCCCCGAGTACCCGGTCGGCGAACCTCGCCGCCGCCTCGATCACATGCTCGCAGTTGTCCAGGATCAGCAGCGCCTCCCGCTCGCGGACGGCGGCGATGAACCCGTCCACCGGATCCGCGCTCGGAGCCGCCCCGAGCAGGGCGTCCCGGAGCCCGAGACCGGCGAGCGCCGCCTGGGCGACGTCACCCTCGGCGCCGACGGCGGCGAGTTCCACCAACCAGACCCCGTCCGGCAGGTCACCGACCAGTGTCCGGGCGGTCTCCGTGGCCAGCCTGGTCTTGCCCGAACCGCCCGGCCCGATCAAGGTGGTCAGGCGATGCTCCGCGACGAGTTCCCGGACGGCGGCGACCTCGGCGTCCCGGCCGACGAAACTGGTGAGCTCGGCACGTACGTTGGTCTTCCGGTTCTCCTCCCGCCGGCCCAGTTCGCCGCGCAGCAACGCGACGTGTAGGGCCGACAACTCCGGCGACGGGTCGACGCCCAGCGTCTCGGCAAGCGCCTCTCTCGTACGTTCGTAGCTGAGCAGGGCCTCGGCGTCGCGGCCGGCCGCCACCAGGGCCCGGATCAGCGCGGCGACCAGCGGTTCCCGCAGCGGATGCGCGGCCACCACGTCGGTCAGCTCCCCGACCACCTCCGCACCGTGGCCGAGCCTGACCTCCGCCTCGAAGCGCTCCTCCATCGCCGACAGGCGCAGCCCCTCCAGCCGCGTCACCGCCGCGTCGAACGCCTCACTGTCCGTCAACCCGACATCCTGCATGGCCGTACCGCGCCACAGGTCGAGGGCTTCGCGGAGCAGCCGGACCCGTGGTGGGCCCTCCTCCTGCCGAGCCCGGCCGACGAGGCGTTCGAACCGGAGGGCGTCGACGGCGTCGGGGTCCACCGTCAGCCGGTAGCCGCCGATCTGTCCCTCCAGCACACCTGCCGGCAGCGCCTTACGCAGCCGGGAAGCCAGACGTTGCAGGGCATTCGTGGCATCGGCGGGCGAATTCTCGCCCCAGATCCAGTCGACGAGCGTCGCCTTCGAGACGACGCGGCCCGGTTCGAGTGCCAGGGCGATCAACAGTGCGCGCAACCGGGCGCCCGGCACGTCGGCCAGGGTGCCGTCGTCCGCACGAACCTCCAACGACCCGAGCATCCCGACCTGCACCAGCCGATTCTTCCACGGTGCCCGGCCCTGCCGGACGGGCGACCCGGAGTCAGAGCAGCGGCGGGGCGCAGACCTTCCAGGCGCCGTCCTGCTTCTTGAGGTGCAGGGTCACCTCGGTACGCCGATGGTCCGGGTAGGTGATCTCGGCGGTGACCGAGCGTTGGGTGGGTGCCTCGGCGGGTCGGGTGATGCTGATGGCGGTGATCCGGAACCCGTTCGGCGTGCTGCCGTCGCTGACGGGCTTCCACGCAGACCGCGACCGGTCGCGGCGGTCGGACTCGCAGAGCAGGTCGTACGCCGTTCCGGTGTCGTCCTCGACTACCGCGGTCAGGTACGACTGGCTGGCGGCGCGCATGCCGGACTCGTCCTCCGAGTCCTTGAAATACAGGTAGGCACCGCTGATCGGCACGCCGCAACAGAGCAGGGCGGCGACGACGAAGAGTGGGATCACGAAGCCACGGGTGGAACCGCCCGCCGTATCGGCCATGACCCGAGGGTAGGAACCGTTCGCCAGCGCCCTTGGCAGGCGTGACGCCGAGGGCAGGGATCGTTCGTTAGCGCCCCTGCCAGGGTGACCCCGAGGACAGGAACCGTTCGCCGCCGCCCCGCCGCCCCGCCGCCCCGCCGCCCCGCCGCCCCGCCGCCCTGCTGGCCCGATGGCCCGTCGGGCGGAGCGTTTGGCGGGCGGGCAGGCAGGGCGGAGAGACGACGATCTACATCGCGGCCTACATCGTTGCGGCGATGCGTTCGGCACCTCGACCGGAGAGCGTGGCGAGGCCGGCGGCTCGGCCGGTGGCCAGCATGAGCAGGTCGGCGACCGGGCCGCGTACCTCGTCGGGGCCGTCACCGGCCGCCCAGTCCAGGTCGGTGGCGACCAGACGGGTGCCCCGGAAACGCTTGCGGGCACCGTAGAAGGAGCTGTGTCGGGCGTACTCCAGTGCGGCGAGGGCGGGCTCCGGCGGCATCTCGCGTACCCGGCCGAGCGGCCGGGCGATGTCCTGGCCGTGTACCAGCGCGTCGACGAGCGGATCCAGCGGGCCGGAACCGGGGGACCGCCGCCGGGAGTCGGCACTTCCCCTGAGCTGGGCGACCAGTTCGGCCGGCCCGAACCGGGCGGCCCGGTCCCGCGCCATCCTGGCCTCCATCCGATCGAAGCTGCCACCCGAGCGGACCACCCCGACGAGGAGGTCGCGGACCCCGGTACGGGTGGCGAGCGTCAGGTGCGCCACCACCTCGTGCACCGTCCAGGCGGGACAGAGCGAGGTCGCCTGCCACTCGTGCGGGTCGAGTCCGTCGAGGAAGTCGGCGAGGCCGAGCCGCTCCGCGTGCGTCCACTCGAAGATCTGTTCCGGGGCCATCCGGGACTTCCTTCCTCGGGGGTACGGTCTCGCAGAGGTCGGAGCCGTCCGCCCCGGCTCGACGTGCCGTCACGAGATTCCACCACCGGCTGCTCTGGCCGGGAACTACTCGCCGTCCGGGATCAGCCGGGCCGCCCGCTCCTGTAGGTACCGCTGTTCGGGCAGGCTGGTGGTCAGCCGGGCGGCGGTCAGATAGCGGGTACGGGCGCCGTCGTGGTCGCCAGCCATCTCCAGCAGGTGCGCCCGGACCGCGTGCAGGCGGTGGTGCCGGGACAGCCGCTCGTCGGCGTCCAGCGGTTCGAGCAGGGCCAGCCCGGCCTGCGGGCCTCCGGCCATCGCCGCGGCGACGGCGTGGTTGAGCGTCACCATCGGATTCGGCGCCAGGTGTTCGAGGAGTCGGTAGAGCCCGAGGATCTGCCGCCAGTCGGTCTGCTCGGCCCGGTCCGCCTCCGCGTGTACGGCGGCGATCGCGGCCTGTACCTGGTACGGCCCGATCGGAGCGCGGGCCAGCGTACGGGTGATCAGCGCGATCCCTTCGTCCAGGTATGCCCGGTGCCACCTGCTCCGGTCCTGCTCGGCCAGCGGGATCAGGCCGCCGTCCGGGCGGGTACGGGCCGGGCGGCGGGCGTCGGTGAGCAGCATCAACGCGAGCAGCCCGGCGACCTCGCCGTCGTCGGGCAGTGTCCGGGCGACGGTCCGGGTCAGCCGGATCCCCTCGGCGGCCAGGTCGGCGCGGTGTACGTCCGGACCGGCCGTGGCGGTGTAACCCTCGTTGAAAATCAGATAGAGCACGTGCAGCACGGCCCGGAACCGCTCCGCCCGCTCGTCCTCCGGAGGCGGGTGGAACCGGCCACCGGCCGCCCTGATCCGCTGCTTGGCGCGGCTGATCCGCTGCGCCATGGTCGCCTCGGGCACCAGGAACGCCCGGGCGATCTCGGCGGTGGTCAGCCCGCCGACCGCCCGCAGCGTCAGTGCGATCTGGGACGGCGGACTGAGGCTCGGATGGCAGCAGAGCACCAGCAGGGTCAGCGTGTCGTCCGAGCCCCGCAGGTCCTCGGCGTCGGCGGCGGGCGCGAGCAGTTCGTCGGGTACGGCCCGGGTCGCGACGGCCGCCTCCCGGCGTCGCCGGGCCGCCTCGCTGCGCAGTTCGTCGGTGATCCGCCGGGAGGCGACCCGGATCAGCCAGCCCAGCGGGCTGTCCGGTGTCCCGTCGCGGGGCCACTGCGTCGCGGCGGCCAGCAGCGCCTCCTGTACGGCGTCCTCGGCGGCCTCGAAGTTGCCGTAGTGCCGGACGAGCGCGGCGAGGACCCGTGGCGCCGACCGGCGCAGCAGGTCCTCGACGCGGTGCTCAGGGTGCACGGCGGCGTCTCTTCCGCACCGCCGGTGGCCCGTGCCGGCGTCCGGTGTTCACATCTCCTGGCCGGAGTGCTGCATGAGCGCGCGTACCTCCACGGCGCCGCCGAGCCCGGCGTCGGGGAACCGTGCCGCGATCTCCGTCGCCCGTTCGAGGCTCTCGCAGTCGACGAGGAAGTAGCCGGCGAACTGCTCCTTGGACTCGACGAAGGGACCGTCGGTGACCGCCGGTACGCCGTCGCGTACCCGGACCGTCCGGGTCTGCGCCGGATCCGGCAGCGCCTCGCCGCCCACCAGTTCGCCGGACTCCACGATCTCCGCCATCAGCGTCTCGAACTGCCGGGACAGCTCGGCCCGCTGCTCGGACGACATCGCCCGGGCGGCGGCCGTGCGCAGGAACGTCGGATGTCCCCAATTCTCCGGGTTGCTGTGGATCAGCAGCAGGTACTTCATCGTCGGCTCCTCGTCTCTCCGGTGGGTCCAGCCACCCGGGGTCACCCGCGCGGCGCGAGGTCCCGCGCCTGCGGTTTCGGCCACCGGGCATCGGTACGGCCCGACGTGGAGATCGGCCCGGCCCGGTCGCGTTCACTCCGGAGGTCGGAGCGGAGCGTACGGTTTCGACGGTGGAACCGGGTTAGTCGCAGTGTTCGAAAGAGCTGTTGTAGCTGACTCCGCCGGCCGAGCCGCCCCACCTGACGCAGACGCCGGCCGCGCGGGCGCGTACCGGTCCGGCGTAGTACTCGAACGAGCCGCTGTCGGTGTGCCGGCTGCCGCCCTGCACCTCCAGGTACGCCGAGACCTGACTCGCCTTTCCGACCGAACTGGTCTTGAGGGCGACCGTGCAGTTGTTGCCGTTGCCGGCGTTGTAGAGCAGGTACACCCGGGCCAGTTGGGTGCCGTTCGGGCTGGTCAGGGTGGCCGAGTCGATCACCGAGTACCCGCTGCCGCAGACCTTGCCCGGCGTGTGCGGATTCTTTTCGGCAGGCCCTGCGGGCGGCGGCGTGGTGGGATCGGGGCTCGACTCGCCACCGCCGGGCACGGTCGGCTGCGTCTGTGTCGAGCGGCCCGGCGCGCTGCCCGGGCTCGCCGACCGGTTCGGGCCGGCGGTCGCGCTCGCCTGGGCGGCCGGCTCGGTCGCCTCGGCGTCCTCCCCGGGTTCCGCGCTGGCAGACGTTCCGACCCGGACCCGGTTCGACGGGTCCGCCGTCGTCTCATCCGGTCCGGAGCGGAGGGCCAGCAGCGCGACGAGGCCGACGACCGCGACGACGACGGTGGCCGCCACCCCGGCGAGCACGGCGGTACGACGTCCGGCGCGGCCGGCGGCCGGCGGCTGCGGACCGCCGAGGCCGGGCAGCGTCGACTGCGGTGGCAGCGGGACGGTCGACTGCTGCGGCAGCGGACCGCTCGACCACTGGGGCGCCGGACCGGTTGACGGCAGCGCACCGCCCGACGGCAGCGGAAGGGTCGACGGCAGCGGGCCGGTGGGGAGTGGCACGGTCGTGGTCGACGAGATGGCGTCGGCGGTGGCCCGGACGGCGTCGGCGAACGCCGCCGCGCTCGGGTACCGGTCGGCCGGCTCCTTGGCCAGCGCCCGACCGACCAGCATCGCCACCGGAACCGGTACGTCCGCCGGCAGTGCGGGCGGCGCCTCCTCAAGATGCCGGGTCACGATGTGCAGCGGATTGCCCCCGGTGAACGGCGGCCGACCGGTCAGGCAGGCGTACGCGACCGCGCCCAGCGCGTAGACGTCGGTCGCCGCCGACACGGGCCGGCCGGCGATCTGTTCCGGGGCCATGTAGTGCGCGGAGCCGAGCACGATGTTGGTACCGGTGATGCTGGTCATGTTGGTCGACCGGGCCACCCCGAAGTCGACGAGTACGACGGAACCGTCCGGTTGGACCAGCAGGTTGCTCGGCTTGACGTCCCGGTGCACGATGCTGGCCCGGTGCGCGACGTGCAGCGCCTGTGCGGCCTGGGCAAGTACGGAGAGGGTCTCGGCGACGTCGAGCCGACCGGCCGCCTTGATCCGCTTCGACAGCGACATGCCGTCGATGAACTCCATCACCAGGTAGTCCACCCGGCGGCCGTCGACCACCGCGTCCTCGCCGTAGTCGTAGACGCCGACGATGCCGGGGTGCCGGAGTGCGGCCATCAGCCGGGCCTCGGTGCGGAACCGGGTGATGAACTCGGTGTCCGAGACCAGGGCCGGGAGCAGCACCTTCACCGCGACCCGGCGCTTCAGCAGGGTGTCGGTGCCGGACCAGACGTCTCCCATACCGCCGGTCGCAACGCGGTCGCCGAGCAGGTAGCGGTCGTTGAGCACGACTCCCGGAGACAGCATTCGATCACCGTACCCGCGCCGGACGGCCCGGTCGGCGGCGGTGCGACCGCCGGCCGGCCGTCGGCGGAACGGTCAGAAGCCTTCCGAGGCGTGCGGTACGTAGTGCTCGCCGAGCCGGCGCAGCTCGTCCTCGCCGAGCGTCAGCTCGACGGCGGCGACGGCGTCGGTGATGTGCTCCGGCTTCGTCGCCCCGACGATCGGGGCGGTCACCGCCGGTTGGTGCAGCAGCCAGGCGAGCGCGACCTGGGCCCGGGGAACGCCGAGTTCGCCGGCCACCTCGGCGACCGCGCCGACGACCCGCCGGTCGGCCTCCTCTGCCTGCTTGTAGAGGGTGCCGCCGAACATGTCGGTTTCGCTGCGGGCGGTGCTGACGTCCCAGTCCCGGGTCAGCCGGCCCCGGGCCAGCGGGCTCCAGGGGAGTACCCCGACGCCCTGGTCGAGGCAGAACGGGAGCATCTCCCGCTCCTCCTCCCGCATGATCAGGTTGTACTGGTCCTGCATGGACACGAACCGCGTCCAGCCGTTCAGATCGGCGGTGTACTGCGCCTGCACGAACTGCCAGGTCCACATCGAGGAGGCGCCGATGTACCGGACCTTGCCGGCGCGTACCAGGTCGTGCAGGGCCTCCATGGTCTCCTCGATCGGCACGTCCGGGTCGTACCGGTGGATCTGGTAGAGGTCGATGTAGTCGGTGCCGAGCCGGCGCAGGCTCTCGTCGGCCTGGGTGAGGATCGCCGCCCGGGACAGCCCGCCGCCCTTCGGTCCCGGACCCATCCGGCCGTGCACCTTGGTGGCGATGACCACCTCGTCACGCCGGGCGAACTCGCCGAGCAGCCGGCCGGTGATCTCCTCGCTGGTGCCGAGGGAGTAGACGTTGGCCGTGTCGAAGGTGGTGATGCCGGCCTCGACCGCCTGCCGGATGAACGGCCGTGCCTCGTCGAGGCCGACCGACCAGGCGTGGGTGCCGCGCTGCGGGTCGCCGAAGCTCATGCATCCGAGGACGATGCTCGACACTTCCAGTCCCGAGCCGCCCAGCCGTACGTACCGCATCAGTACTCCTCGCCTCGTCCGTCGTCGTGCGCGTGCCGCACCGGCGAGCCGTCGGTCACCGGCCCCAGGCAACGTACCGGCGGGCGGGGTGGCCGGGAAACCGCTAATCCTGCACTGTGGTCGGGTCGGCGGCCCGGTGTCGGAGCCGGCGCAGCATCCGGGCGTCGGTGAAGCCGACGGCCCGGGCGGCGGCCTCGACGGTGGCGCCGTGCCCGATCAGGTGTTCGGCGCGTTCGACCCGGAGCAGTTGCTGGTAGCGCAGCGGCGTCACGCCGACCGTCCGGACGAAGACCCGGGTCAGGGTCCGTTCGCTGACCCCGGCGGTGGCGGCCAGGTCGGCCAGCGCCAGCCGCTCGCCGAACCGGGCGTCGATGACGTCCTGCACCCGGTGCACCACGTCGCTGATGTGGCCCCGGTGCCGCAGCATCACGCTGGCCTGCTGCTCGTCGCCGTTGCGCCGGGCGTAGACCACCATCTCCCGGGCCACCCGGGCGGCGAACCCGGGCCCGTGCCGCCCGGCCAGCAGGTGCAGGGCCAGGTCGATTCCGCTGGCGATGCCGGCCGAGGTGACCACCCGGTCGTCCAGCACGTAGAGCACGTCCCGGACCACGACGGCCCGGGGATTGCGCCGGGCCAGCTCGTCGGCGAGGTCGTGGTGGGTGGTGCACCGGCGGCCGTCCAACAGTCCGGCCCCGGCCAGCGCGAACGCGCCGGCACAGACGCTGGCCACCGTGCCGCCCCGGCGGTGGTGCGCGGCCAGCCGATCCAGGGTCGCGGCGGTGAAGCCGGCGTACCCGGACCGCTGGTCGGCGGGGCGCCAGCCGGGTACCACGATCAGGTCGTCCCGGCCCAGCTCGGGCCAGTCGGTCCGGGCCCGCAGCGGTACGCCCTGGGTGGTGTCGACCTCTTCCCGCTCGCCGACGTAGTGCAGCGTGTAGCCACCGCCGAGGTCGGCGGCGGTGGAGAACGCCTGCGCCGGCCCGGCCAGGTCGAGCAGGTGCAGCCGGGCGGCGAGCAGGAAGACGACGTCGGTCACCCGGCGACCGGCCCCTGGAGCACCGGGCCACGGCCGCCGGTCAGTTCTGCGGAACCGCCGGTCAGCTCGGTCAGCTCGGCGGTCAGTTCGGCGACCGTACGGATGGTGGCGAACCGGCCGGCCAGGGCGTACTCGGTGCGCGTGACGATCTCGTCGACGCCGAGCGTGCGTGGGTCGGCGAGGATCTCGTGCAGTGGCCGGCCGGGCGGGGCGTCGGGATGCTCGATCGGGTTGGTGGCCGTCGCGTCGGTCACGAACGTCACCCGGTAACCGAGATCGGCGCCGAGCCGGGCGGTGGTCTCCACGCACTGCTCGGTACGGATCCCGCAGACCGCCAGCTCCCGTACGCCCGCCTCGGTCAGCAGTTGCTGGAGGTTGGTGGTGGTGAAGGCGTTGTGCGAGGTCTTGTGCAGCACCGGCTCGCCCGCTGCCGGCTCCAGCCCGTCGATCAGCCGGACGAAGCCGAGCGCCGGGTCGAAGACCGTGCCGGTGCCGGGCTCGGTGTGCAGTACCCAGACCACCAGGTGGCCGCCGGCCCGGAACGCTTCGGTCAGCCGTCGCACCCGGTCGACGAGGTCCGGGTTCGAGGTGGCCGCCCAGATCGGCCGCTGACGGAACGACTCCTGTACGTCGATGACGACGAGTGCGCGCGATGACATGCTTCCGATCCTGTCCGGTCCGGCTCCACGGCGGCAGACACCATCATGCCCGACTCCGGAACGATCCGGTCACCGAGCCGGGTCACCTGCCGGCTCTCCGAGCTGCTCCGCGCAGGCGGCGGCCCGTTCGCGCAGCAGGGTCTGTTCGCGCGAGTTGCGGGTCAGCGAGGCGGCCCGGACGAACTCGGCCGCTGCCTCGGCTTGTCGGCCGAGTTTCTCCAGCAGGTCGCCCCGGACACTCGGCAGCAGGTGGTACCCGGCGAGCGCCGGTTCGTCGCGCAGCGCGTCGACCAGGGCCAGCCCGGCCGCCGGCCCGTACGCCATGCCGAGCGCGACGGCCCGGTTCAGCTCCACCACCGGGGATCCGGTGAGCGCCGCCAGCCGTTCGTAGAGGGCGGCCATCCCGACCCAGTCGGTCTGCTCCGGGGTACGCGCCCGGACGTGGCAGGCGGCGATGGCGGCCTGCACCGCGTACGGGCCGGGTGGGCGGTCGGTGGACCAGGCCCGGTCCAGGGCGGCCAGGCCACGCCGGACGAAGAGCTGGTTCCAGCGGCTCCGGTCCTGGTCGAGCAGGCGGATCGGGGTGCCGTCCGGGCCGGTGCGGGCGGCCGACCGGGACTCCTGGATCTCCATCAGCGCGACCAGTCCGTGCACCTCGGGCTCGTCCGGGGTCAGCCCGGCCAGTACCCGGCCGAGCCGGAGCGCCTCGGTGCACAGCTCCGGTCGTAACCAGTCGTCGCCCTCGGTGGCCGAGTAGCCCTCGTTGAAGATCAGGTAGATGACTTCGAGTACCGAGTCGAGCCGGGCCTCGCGCTCGGCGCCCTCGGGCACCTCGAACGGGACCTTCGCGTCACTGAGGGTCCGCTTCGCCCGGACGATCCGCTTCGCCACGGTCGGCTCGGGGACCAGGAAGCCCCGGGCGATCTCGCCGGTGGAGAGCCCGCCGACCAACCGGAGGGTCAGCGCGACCCGCGCCTCGGTCGACAGCACCGGATGGCAGGCCACGAAGATCAGCCGGAGGACGTCGTCCTCGATGTGGTCCTCGGCGGCGGCGTCGATGGCGGCGGTGCCGTCGGCGGCCTCGGTCTCCAGGTCGCGGCCGAGCTGGGCCAGCTTGCGGTCGTACCGTTCGCGGCGGCGCACCAGGTCGACCAGCCGGCGCTTCGCGACGGTCGTCAGCCAGGCGCCGGGGTTGTCCGGCACCCCGGTCGACGGCCACTGCTCCAGCGCGGCGACCAGCGCGTCCTGGGCAAGTTCCTCGGCCAGGCCGACGTCCCGGACCAGCCGGCCGAGCCCGGCGACCAGCCGCGCGGACTCGATCCGCCAGACGGCTTCCACGGCACGCTGCGTCTCGGTGGCCGGCACAGCTACCCATCTAACACCCGAACCGGCCGCCGGCTCGACCACGACCGGGCCGGGCGGGCCGGCGGCACCAGGTCCGCCGGCCCGCCCGGCCCACCGCCGCCCCGCCCGCCCGATCGGGTACGCCCGCAGGTCAGCCCAGGTCGGCGACCTCCCGTACCTCGACCACCGCCTCCTGGTCACCGGTGACGGCGTACTCCACCGGGCAGCGTTTCGCCCACTCGATCGCCTCCTCCCGGGAGCCCACCTGGATCAGGTAGAAGCCGGCGACCAACTCCTTCGCCTCGGCGAACGGGCCGTCGAGCACCGTGCGCCGGCCCTTGGCGTAGACGACCCGGGCACCGGTCGCGCTCGGGTACAGCCCCTCGGCGGCGAGCAGCACGCCGGCCCTGGTCAGCTCCTCGCCGTACCGGTGCATCGCGGCCATCACGTCCTCGGGCTTCGGCGCGTCCGGGGCCGGCGGCGTGTCCAGGGACGGGTCGCCCTTGAGCAGCAGCATGAAACGCATCGTCGAACTCCTTCGCAGTCCTGGCGTGGTGCCTGTCCACCAACACGTCGAAGAGCGGACGCCCGGGAGGACACCGGCCGTGCACAATTTTCCCGGCCCGCTTCCGGCCCGTACGCCGGACCGGTGACCTGCCGAAACGCCGGAAGCCCCCACCGGTCGGTTGACCGGCGAGGGCTTCCGCGAACAGCGGACGCGCTAGCGGGTGGTCATCGGGTGACCGTGAAGGCGATCCGGCTGAGGGTGTCCTCGGTACCGGTGAAGCCCTCGCCCGGGTTGAAGTCGTCCTCGCCGAAGTCGACGTCGGGGTCGTCGGCGGTGCCGCCGACGCCGTCCGGGCCGACCGCGAACATCAGCGGGAAGTTGCCGCCCTGGTCCATGATGTTCGCCTGCTCGTTGAACTGGTCGACGTGCCAGTTGCCGAAGAAGTGCCCGGCCTCGTGCGCGGTCACGTTGCCCACCGCCCGGCTGACGAAGTCGACCCGGTTGCTGGCCCCGGTGATGTACGTGTTCAGCGACGCGTCGTCACCGGCCGGGTCGCTCAGCACGTCGAGCAGCACCAGAGCCGAGTCCTGGGTGCCGAAGTTGCCCGGGTCGATGTACTGGGCGATGCCGATCGTCGGGATCCCCGACTCCTGGATGCTGCCGCCGATGATGATCCGGCTGACGTTCGCCTGCCCGAACGGGTCCGCGTGGTCCCGGCTGTTCAGGATCCGGATGTCGAAGCGCGGGTTGAGGCCGCTCTCGATCATGTCGTGCCGCAGGTTCTCCCGGACTGCGGCGATGATCCCGTCGATCACGGCGTCCTCGTCGTCGGCGGAGAGCCCCCAGCGGCCGAGGAAGGCGCGCATCGGGCTCAGGGTGCGTACGCCCGGTCCGCCGAAGATGGCGGTGTTGATCCGGGCACCGTCGAAGTCGAGGAAGAGCGTCTGCCGTGGCTGCTGCCCCGGCCGGTACGCCTCGACCGTGATGTCGTACATGCCGCTGCCGAGGCTGACCCCGACGTAGTGCCAGCCCGCCTTGTCGGCCACGTGCTCGGTGACCGCGTTGCCGCCGCCCGGCAACGGGCTGTTCGGCGGGTAGAGGCTGGAGCCGTCCTGGTCGGACCCGTGCACCTCGCGGCGGTCCGGGTCGTACACGGTGATCTCGGCGGCCGACCCCTCGACCGTGGCACCGAGCACGTCACCGGGCTTCAGGCGTACGGCGAAGAAGTCGGTGTCCTGCTCGGCCATCCCGATGGTCACCCCGTACGGCCCCTCGCTGGCGGTGCCGTCACCACTGCCCGAGTCGAACGGGTCCACCGGAATCGACGGGAACCCGACCACCGCGACGTAGTACGTGCCGTCGGCGGTGAACTGGTGCACCAACAGGCTGTCCAGCCCCTCCGGGCTGTCGTCGTTGAGCGCGATCAGTTCGCCCTCGGCGTCGTAGAGCAGCACGACCGAGTCGAGTTCGTCGCTCGGGGTGTCGATGTCCACCGTCAGGGTACGACCGGCGATGCCGGTGACCTGGTAGAAGTCGAAGTCGCCGCTGCCGTCCCCGGCGCTGCCGTGCGGGCCGTCGCCGACCGTTCCGGTGGTGCTGACCGCCTGCTCGGCGGTGCCGACACCGGTTTCCCGGGCCAGCGGGATGGCGCCGTCGTCCTCGGTGTTCGGCGTCAGTTCCGCCGCGTCCACCTGCTCCGGCGACAGGCTGCCGAGCACCCGCAGCTTCGGGTTCTCCTTGGCGCCCGTACCGAAGCCGGTGATCCGCTGTGCGGTGGCCGGGGTGTCGTTACCACCCCGGATGCCGGCCGGCTCCTCCTCGTCGGCCAGCACCGGCGCGGCGGCTGCCGCCCGCTGCTGGGCCTTCAGTCCGGCCCGCTCGTCCCCCTGCCTGGCCAACCAGTTCTTCCACCCGACGTAGTCCGCCTTCGCGGGGTCGGGCAGCATCGCGAGGAACGGGTTCGGCCCGGCCGGCCGCTTCGCGGCGCCGGGCTTCGTCAGGACGAACGGTGTGGCCGGCAGCGCGCTGGCACCGCCGCTGCCGCGCTCGTCCGTCCCCGGCCGGGCCTGCGCGGTGGTCGGTGTCAGCACTGCGGCCACCAGTGTCCCGGCGGCCAGGATGGCGATAGGTCGACGCATAAATCCCCCTCCGTCGTGCCATGTCCGGTGGCCCCCGCCACCGATGGCTATCGTGACGCTACTGATCTCCAAGGGAAATTAATAGAAGCAGCGAGATATATGACTGCCCCGTGTCCGCCTCCGCGCAGGTCACCGGGCAGGTCGCCGCCGACGGCCCCCGATGTAGGTCGGGTGTGTCAGGTACCGGTTCCAACCGATCGCCGCCCGCCGGCATGTAACCGGCAGAGCGAGTTGTCACGGGAGGGATCGTGGAGGACGACGTTGGCTTCCGGGAGTTCGTCGAGGCGCGGTTGGTCCGACTGTCCCGAGTGGCCTACCTGCTGACCGGGCGGCACCACGACGCCGAGGACCTGTTGCAGGCCGCGCTGGTCAAGGTTGCCGCCCGGTGGCGGCGCGTGGCCGCGACCGGCGACCCCGAGGCGTACGTCCGGCGGGTCATGTACAACGAGCGGATCCTGAGCTGGCGCAGGTGGCGACGGCAGGTGGTGCAGCCCGCCGAAGGCGTACCCGAGATGGGGCCGACCGCCGACGGTGCCGACGGCGTCGTCTCGCGGATCCTGCTGGAGCGGGCCCTGGCCCGGCTCACCTGGCGGCAGCGGGCGGTGCTGGTGCTGCGGTTCTTCGAGGATCTGTCGGTCGCCGAGACAGCGGCCGTGCTGGGCTGCTCGATCGGCACCGTGAAGAGCCAGACGAGCCATGCCCTCGGCCGGCTGCGGACGCTCGCACCCGAACTCGCCGAACTGATGACGGAACCGATGGAGGTGGCACGTGAGCGGGTTGAGGGAAATGCTCGGTGAGGTCGCCGAGCAGGCGAAGGTGTACGACGTGACCGGGCGAGCCGTCCGGGTCGCCCGGCGCCGCCGCCAGGTCGTCCGGTTCGCCCCGGTGGCCGCGGCGATGGCCGTGGTCGCCTTCGGGGCGGTCGCGGTCGTCGGACTCCGTCCCGATCCGCCGGTCGGTTCGACGGCGGCGCCGGTACCGGTCGTCGACTGGCTGCCGGGCCGGCTCGACCTGCCGGTCTCCGGGCCGGACCCGCTGCCGGCGGCCGGGGCGACCGGCCGGGGCGTACTCGTCTACGCGGACACCAGGCCGGGTGCCGCGCCGCCGGTGCTGCTCACCGAGAACGGCCGGCAGTACCGGCTGGCCGAGCCGGTCACCTCGGCGCAGGGCTTCTCGCACACCCGGCCGACCCTCTCCCCGGACGGCCGCTGGCTGGGCGAGCAGCGCGACGGCCGGTACGTCGTCCGGGACCTGACCGGCGACGTCCGGCACGAGTTCGCCGACGGTACGTCCCCGGTCGCCTGGTCGCCGCAGAGCCGGTGGCTGCTGCTCACCGACAACTTCGACGAGGACGCTCCGCCGGTCCGGCTCGACGTCCGCTCCGGACAGCGGCTGCCGGTGCCCGGCGTCGACCGCGAGCTGTGGCAGGCGGTGGCGGTACTGCCCAGCGGGGAAGCGGTGCTGTCCCGGATCCCGTCCGAGCCGGTCCGCCGGACCGATGTCGAGATCCGCCTGGTCGACCCGGCGAGCGACGCCGCACCCACGCCGATCCGGGTGGACCTGCGGCCGTACCTGCGGCTGACGGAGAGCGTCGGTACGGAGATGCCACGACTCTCCCCGGACGGGCGGGCGCTGCTGTTCGACGTGGTCCACGTGCTGGATCCGAGCCGGGGCATGCCGGGGCTGGACCATGGTGGCGACCTGTTCGAGGTCGACCTGACCGGCGGCGAGGTGCGACGGGTTCCCCTGCCGTACTCCGACCGGCCCGGACCGCCGCTCCCCAGCCCGAGCCCGATGGCCGCCCGGAACTGGTGGACCGAGCCGCTCGGCTACCTGCCGGAGGGGGTGCTGCTGCGGCTGCGTACCGCCGACGGTCGGGGTGACGCGCTCCAGGTGATCGATCCGGCGACCGGCGCGGTGGGCACGGTCACCGAACTGCCGGGCCGGGGTCCGGCGGTGGAATTCATCTGGCCCCGGGGCTCCTGACCGGCGCACTCCCGGCCGGTGAGATACCACCGGACGAACCGGCTCCGGCGGACTCGTCCGACCCGGTGGCGCCGTCCGAGCGGGCGGCGCCGTCCGGGCCGGCGGCGTCGGCGGCGGGTGGGGCGATCAGCCGGTCCACGACGGTGTTGGTGAGGGTGGCGCTGAGCGCGCTGCCGGCGGCGATGCCCCAGCCGATCGGCCCGAGCGGGGTACAGCCGAAGAACTGGCTCAGCCCGGGCGTCTGGATCACCCCGGCGAGTACCGCCACCGAGGCGGCGGTCGAGGCCAACACGCTCGGGCTCGCGCCGCCGTCGAGCAGGGTCTGGCCGAGCTGCGTGCCGACGAGTGCGGCGAGTGCGACCGTGCCGGCCCGGCGCCGGGTACCGGTGTAGCGGGCGAGCGTCCAGCCGGTGGTCGCACCGAGGGTCGTGGTACCGGCCCGCAGCGCGATCTCCCGGGTGAGGGTGGCGCCGAGGGAGGTCTCCGGCCCCTCGGTGAGCAGGTCGTCCATCCGATCCTGCCTCGGCGCCCGGACCGCGATCGCCATCGCCGGAGCCAGGTCGGTGAGCAGGTTGACCAGCAGCATCTGCCGGCCGTTCAGCGCGGACCGGCCGGTCAACGAGGCGGTGAGCACGCTGAACGCGATCTCGCCGAGGTTGCCGCCGACCAGGATGCTCAACGCGTGCCGTACCGAGGACCACATCGCCCGCCCCTCGACCAGGGTCGCGATGATCGTTTCGAGCCGGTCGTCGGTGACCACCAGGTCGGCGGCGGCCCGGGCGGCCGGGGTACCCCGCTGGCCGAGCGCGATGCCGACGTCGGCGAGCCGGATCGCGGGCGCGTCGTTGGCGCCGTCCCCGGTCATCGCCACGGTACGGCCGCACTTCTGCAACGCCCGGATGATCCGTACCTTGTGCGTCGGCGTACACCGGGCCACCACGTCGGTCCGGGCCAGCCGCTCGGCGAGCGCGTCGTCGTCGAGCCGGTCGAGTTCGGTGGCGGTGACCACCCGCTGGTCGGTGCCGTCGGTACTGATGATCGCGGCGATCGCCTCCGCCGTGGCCGGATGGTCCCCGGTGATCATGATGGTGTGCACGCCCGCCTGCCGGATCCGCCGCACCGCCGGGGCGGCGCTCTCGCGTACCCCGTCGGAGAGGGCGAGGAAGCCGACGAAGGTCAGGTCGCGGACGTCGTCCTCGGTGACCGTCTCGCCCGGCAGTTCGCGTTCGGCCACCGCCAGTACCCGCTGTCCGGCGCCGGCGTGCCGGTCCAGCGTCTCCCGCAGGGCTGCCCGGCCGGCCTCGTCCAGGGGCCGGTCACCGTGCCGGCTGCACCGGGGCAGGATGGTCTCCGGTGCGCCCTTCACGCTGAGCAGGTGACTGCCCCGGTACTGGCCGACCGTGGCGTGGTAACCCCGGGACGGCTCGAACGGCAGCGCGTGCTCCTGGTGCCAGGCGTGGGTCCGGCTACCGGTGCCGACCCCGGCCCGTCGGGCGCCGGTCAGCACCGCCCGGTCGGTCTGCTGGCTGACCTCCTCCGGCCGGTCGGCCGCCGGGGTGGCCCGGAGCGCCGCCGCGAGTACCGCCCGCAGTGACTTGTCGAGCGCGTCGAGGTCGGCGTACCGGTCGCCGTCGCCGATCCCGGCCAGCATCAGCTCGCCCTCGGTCAGCGTGCCGGTCTTGTCGAAGCAGAGCACGTCGACCCGGCCGAGCGCCTCGATGGTGCGCGGGTTGCGTACCAGCGCGCCGTGCTCGGCCAGCCGGCGGGCCGCCGCCAACTGCGCGGCGCTGACCAGGAACGGCAACCCCTCCGGTACGGAGGCGACCGCCAGGTTGGCGGCGGTGCCGGCCGACTGGACCAGCGGTACCCCTCGGAGCAGCCCGGCCCCGGCGACCGCCACCGCCGAACTGGCGGCGAGCGGGATGGACATCCTGGTCAGCCGGCCGAGCCGGGCCTCGACCCCGCTGGTCGGTGCGGCCTCGCCGGCCAGCGCCATGCCCCGGCCGACCTCGGTGTCCGCCCCGGTCGCCACCACCACGGCGAGCCCGCGCCCGGCGGCGACGGTGGTCCCCTCGTAGACCATCGACCGGCGGTCCGCGACGACGGCGGCCACCACCGGCTGGCTGGTCTTCGACACCGGCAGCGACTCCCCGGTCAACGACGACTCGTCGGTCTCCAGCCCGACCGCCTCGACCACCCGGCAGTCCGCCGGTACGGCGTCGCCCGGATCGAGCGCCACGATGTCGCCGGGTACGAGTTCGTCGGCGGCGACCACCCGTTCGGTGCCGTCCCGCCGGACCCGGGCCGTCACCGCCGACCGGGACAGCAGTTCGGCCAGCGACCGTTCGGTGGATACCCGGTGCACGGCACCGATCAGCGCGGTCAGCCCGATCACGCCGCCGACCAGCGCGGCGTCCGCCACCGAGCCGACGGCGGCGGAGAGCCCGGCACCGCCGGCCAGTACCGGGGTGAGCGGGTTCGCCAGCTCCTCGACGAACGCCCTGGGCAGGTCGAGACCGTCGGTC
This sequence comes from Plantactinospora endophytica, assembly GCF_016862915.1. Classification (GTDB taxonomy): domain Bacteria; phylum Actinomycetota; class Actinomycetes; order Mycobacteriales; family Micromonosporaceae; genus Plantactinospora; species Plantactinospora endophytica. Next base: position 142,077 of record NZ_BONW01000019.1, read on the forward strand.
AGGCCGGCCGGGGCGCTCCGGCCGCGCCGGCCGATCTCCTCGGTGGAGAGGCCCGCCTCGGCGGTGTCGAGCCGCTCCAGCACGGTCCGCACCGGCATCAGGTGCCACGGGGTCGGCGGGGCGGCGGCCGAGGCACGTCGGTGAGGCAGCCTTCCGGCCCGCCAGACGCCGTTCCCGATGGCGAGTCCGGCTGCGGCGTTGACCGCCGCCATGGCCCGGGCCGGCAGGTGGGCCGGGGCGGCGGTGAACGCCGCGAGCGCGCCGAGCCCGCTGCCGCCGGCGGCGAGCGCGATGCTGTGCCGGGCCACCGTACGGGCCAGCCCGGCGCCGTCGACCACCAGCGCCGCCACCCCCAGGTCGGAGCCGACCAGCAGATGGGCGCCCCACGGCGGCGGCTCCTCGGCGTGCCAGACCCCGAGCCCGCAGTCGGCGGCGGCCAGCGCGCGCGGATCGCTGGAGACCAGCGCCACCATCGCCCCCTCGGACTGCAAGGACCGGATCGACCCGGCCAGGTCCGGCCCGCCGGACAGGTGACCGTCCGCGAAGTCGTGCTCGCCGCCGGCACCGTCGTCGGCAACCAGCAGACGCAGCCCGGCCCGGCGGGCCGCCGCAGGAAGCGCGTCGATGCCCGGGGCGGGTTCGGCGGCCACCCGTACCACCGCCGCGAGCCGGCCGCCGTCGGAGGTCAGGCCGAGCAGCCTGCCGCCGTCCGGGCGGAGCCGCTCGATCTCCTCGGCGCCCGCCCCGTCGGGGAGCCGCAGCGCGTCGAGCGGACCGAGGGTCCAGCCGTCGGCCTCGCGTACCCGGTCGGGGTGCTCCGGGTCGAACAGGCCGAACGCCCGCCCCGCGACCTCCTCGGCGTCGGCCTCGGGCAGGGGTACCAGGTCGGTGAGTACGCCCCGCGCGGAGCGCAGCGCGGCGGCGTCGAGCACGAGTACGTCGAGACGTTCCAGTTCCCGCAGCACGGTGCGGTCCATCGCGATCACACCCCGGCGGGCGAGCAGCCAGCCGAGCCGGGCGGCGAACGCCTCGCGGCCGGCGACGGCTGCGCTCGGGATGCTGGACAGTGCCAACGCGGCGGCCCGTTTCCGGCCGGCCAACGAGAGTGCGGCGGCTCCGGCGACGGTGCCGGACTCCAGCACCCGGGCCAGGTACCGCTCGACCGGGCCGTCCGGCTTGGCCTGCGGTCGCTCGTCCGGCGGTGGCGGCGCCGAGGCCCGTTCCGGGGAGCCGGCGAGCAGCGGCTCGGCCTGTTCCCAGGCGGCCAACTGGGCCCGGGCCTCGCCCCACTGCAACACCCGCTGGGCGCCGTCGAGCAGGATCCCGGCCCAGCCACCGGCCACCCCCTGGGCCAGTACGGTGGCCAGCGGCAGCCAGGAGTGCGCCCGGTGGTCGCTGCCCAGTCCCCGCCCGGCCAGCGCGTGCAGCCTCGGATGCAGGTCCACCGCGCGGAGCAGGCCGGCGAGTTCGCCCGGCGCCCTCGTGAACGGCAGGATCCGGACGGCCGCCGAGAGGCCGAGCCCGAACGCGTCGGTGGCGATCCGGGTCATCGCACTGCGGGTGCGCGGACCCTCCTCGGGCGGGTGCGGTTCCTCGCAGTCCGGGGGCGGCTCCCAGCCGTCGGCGTGCTCCACGGCGCTGATCGCCGCGATCAGCTCCCGTAGTCGTGGTTCGGGCGGGCCGACCGCCACCACCACCCGGCCGGAGGGTGCGTTGACCCGGGCCCAGACGACGCCGGAGACCTCCTGGAGGGCCCGCTCGACCTGGGCGGCGAGTCGTTCGCCGCCGGGTTGGGCGACGCCGTGCACCTCGATGTGGTGCCGACCGGGCCGGGACCACACGGCGCGGCGTTTCAACCCGGCGGCCCGGGCCGCGCGGGTCACCATCGACTCGGCGTTGGCGGCGACCCCGGCGACGAGCTGCGGCACGCTGCGCGGCGAGAGGGCTTCGGGCAGGGCGGGCAGGTGGACACGGCGCAGGTCCACGCCGGGCAGCCGCAACCCGCGAGAGGTCATCGAGCGGAGCCGCCGACTGGCCGGCCGCTCCGCCCTCGGGCGGGGCGGCTGTCGCTGGCCGCACTCGGGTACCGCATGCTTGCCCTCCCAGAGCCGTGGATCGGCCCTGCGTTCCCAGGCGACGCACCGTTATGCCCGCCTCCGCCCGAAACTTCCGCCCGCGCCGACCCGGTCCGGCCGCCTCGCCGTGCCGGTCCTGGCGCCTCGTCGTGCCGTCCGACCGTCGACAGCGCCCGGCTCGCCTCGTCGTGCCGGCTCGCCGCCCGGCCATCGCCAGCACCCGCGTGCCTCGTCCTGCCGTCCGGCTGTCGATGGCGTCCGCGTGCCTCGTCGTGCCGTCCGGCGGTCGACAGCGCTCGCCGGAGCGGGTCAGGTCCGGACGGCCAGGGCGGGACCGGCGTACTTCTCCGGGCTGCGGTCGGCGGGTCCGTCGCACGGCCCGCACCCGACCGGGTCGTCGACCGGCTCCTCGGGCGCCGGTGCCGGACCGGTGAGACCGGCGAGCAGGTGACGTGGCCCGGGCCCGGTGCTGGCGAGTACGTCGTCGGGGTTGGAGAGCGCACACCGGTCCAGTGACAGACAGCCGCAGCCGATGCAGTCGGAGAGGTCGTCGCGGAGCCGTTGCAGCGCGACGATCCGCTCGTCGAGCTGGCCACGCCAGTTCGCCGAGAGCCGGGCCCAGTCGGCCCGGGTGGGCGTGCGCTGCTGGGGCAGGCTGGCCAGCGCCTCCCTGATCTGGGCCAGGGGTACGCCGACCCGCTGGGCGAACCGGATGAAGGCGACCCGGCGCAGCACGTCGCGGCCGTACCGACGCTGGTTGCCGGAGGTCCGGGTGCTGGTGATCAGCCCCTTGGTCTCGTAGAAGTGCAGGGCTGACACGGCCACGCCACTGCGCTCGGCGAGTTGTCCGACGGTGAGGGTGTGTGCGGGTTCGGTCACCGGTCGAGGTTATCCCGGCTACCTCAACTAATGTTCAGGTGTGTGTGACGTACCCGGCGAATTTCGATGGACCGGGACGGCTCGCCGTCGGAAGCTGTTCAGGTGGCTGATCTTCCGGAGTTGTACGTCGCGGTCGACGTCGAAGCGGACGGGCCGATCCCCGGTCCGTACAGCATGATCTCGTTGGGCATGGCCGTGGCCGGCCGGCCCGAGCTGGGCTTCTACACCGAGCTGCGGCCGATCTCCGACGACTTCGTGCCCCAGGCGCTCGCGGTCTCCGGACTGGACCGGGACCGGCTGCTCCGGGAGGCACCGCCGGCCGAGGAGGCGATGGCGGCGGCGGCGAGCTGGGTGAACGGGCTGCGCCGGCAGGGCCGGCCCGTCTTCCTGGCCGCACCGGCGGTCTGGGACGGGATGTTCGTGCACTGGTACTTCGTCCGGTTCACCGGCCGGAGCCCGTTCGGCGCCACCGGTTCCGGGGTGGACCTGCGCAGTTACTGGATGGGCCGGACCGGCGGCGAGTGGTCCGGTACGCACAAGGGGAAGATCAAGCACGCACTCGGCCTGACCGACATTCCGCACACCCACCACGCCGGCGAGGACGCGGCGGAGTTGGCCCAGGTCTTCGACGCGGTACGCCGCCAGCCGCGCTAGCGGGTCAGCCGGTCGCGGCCCGGTCGGTGACCCGGTCGACGAAGGAGACGAGGACGGGGTTCACCACCTCCGGGTACTCGGCCATCGGATAGTGCCCGGAGTCCGGCACCAGCAGCAGGTCGGCCCGGAGCCGCTCGGCCGCGTACCGGCCCTCGGCGGGCGGGTCGGGGAAGTCGGCGTCCCGCTCACCCATCACCACCAGGGCAGGTACCCGCAGTTCGGGGATGCGCCGGGCCGAGACCCGGTCCCGCAGTACCGCCTCGGTGGTCCGGACGAACGACCGCCAGTGGTCGGCCCGGCGCAGGCTCCGTCGGATCCGGGAGCGGTGTTCGGCCAGGTCCGCCGGGGGCCGGCCGGGATAGAACCGGCGGTAGTACGAGTCCCAGAGCGCCGGCCCCCACGGCCGGCGCAGCATCAGCCGGTACGCCAGCCGCTGCATGCGGCCGAAGTCCGGATCGCGGACGAACGGGCCGACCAGGACCAGCCCGGAGATCGCGCTCGGCTCCGCCACGGCGGCCAGGATCGCCGCCCCGGTGCCGAGCGAGTGCCCGACCACCACGGCCGGGCCGCCGCCGAGCCGGTCGACCAGGGCCAGCAGGTCGGTGGCGGCGCCGGACTCGTCGTACCGGTCGAAGCCGTCGCTGCTGTCGCCGTGCCCACGCAGGTCCATGGTGGCGACCCGGTAGCCGGCGTCGCGCAGTGCCGGGACGGTGAACCGGAAGACCGACCGGACGTCGCCCATCCCGGGTACGCAGACCACCAACGGTCCCTCGCCGCGCACGTCGTAGCCGATCCGGCCCTGCCCCCGGTCGAGATAGCTAGTCTCCATAGCATCAAAGCTAACATCAATAGCAGACCTCGGCACCCGAGTGGGCGACGGGCGGACGGAACGCGAAAAATTTCCTGGTCGAGGGCCTAGCTCGAACGCATGATCTACATGGCTCTGGCCGCGGTTATGTACGTCGGCGGCTTCGTCTTCCTCTACGGCGTGGTGCGGTTCGCCGTCCGGCACGCCATCGAGGACATCGACGCGCGGCGGGAGCGGGCGGCCCAGGCGCCGGAGCTGGACCGGCTCCGGGAGCGCACCCTCGTGCCGGACAACGCCTTCCTCGCCGGAAGCTGACCTCCCGCCGCCGGCACCTTCTGTGGGCGTGATCGGGTGTGGGCGGCGTAGCGGGGCGGGGTGGGCGGTGCGAGGATCACGGGCGTGATGGGAACCCTGAAGACGGAGCCGGCCCGGGCCCGCCAGGATCTGCTCGCCGCGCCGGTGACCGAGGCCCTGCACCGCTGGCCCGCCGACGCCCCGGTCGGCGTCGACGACATCCTGGTCGCGCCGATCGACGCCACCCTCGCCGACACCGCCGCGTTCTGCGAGGCGTACGACGTCGGGCTGGACGTGTCGGCGAACTGCGTGGTGGTGGCCGGCAAGCGGGAGGGTACGGTCCGGTACGCGGCCTGCGTCGTACTGGCCACCACCCGGGCCGACGTGAACGGCGTGGTACGCCGGCACCTCGACGTACGCAAGGCGAGCTTCGCCCCGATGGCCGAGGCCGTCGAGTTGACCGGCATGGAGTACGGCGGTATCACCCCGATCGGGCTGCCCGGATCGTGGCCGATCCTGGTGGACGCCCGGGTGGTCGGCACGCCGTACGTGATCGTCGGGTCCGGTGTCCGGCACAGCAAGATCGCCCTGCCCGGCGCCGCCCTCGGACTGCTGCCGAACGCCGAGGTGGTCGAGGGACTGGCCCGCGAAGTCGGCTGACGGTCGACCGTGGAAACACCATTCGCCGCCCGACGGGCCGGCCGAGCTAACCTCGGTGGCCGGTCACGAGGACACGCACGGTAAAGCTCCCGTCGTCGCCCGGCCGCCAGGAGTTACCGCTGGTGGGACGGCGGGTCGCCGGCCCGGTCGGGTGAGCGTTCCGGCCAGCAGACCGGGCAGCCGCAGAGGACGACCCGGACCTGGCCGGTACCGGAGACCAGGCGTACCTGCCCGGGACAGTGGTGCGGTGGGTCGGTCACCGGGGGGCGCAGGGCGAGCGCGCAGGGCAGGCACAGCGTCTTCTCGCTCATCCGGGTCACTCCCCTTCGCCCCCGTCGACCGGTTCCGCGCCGGTCGCCCCCTCCGCCGGGGTGGCGTAGCTGTCGATGTCTACCACACCGATCGACGGATGTGCGGGTACGAATGAGTCGTTCACCATTTCTAAATATGCCCGTGCAGTCGCCAGCGCCCGGCAGCCCGGCAATTTGCAGATAGGGCACCGACCGTCGGCGCGGGGCCAATGTTCGATCATGATGAGTCGGGCGGAGAGCGCCATCCGGTTGCGTATTCGACGCGCGGCGGGACCGGTCATGGCGGATCGCCGCGGCTCCGGCACCCGGACGGGGTCCGCACCGGCCCCTCCCCGCGCACGAGATGCCTCCTGAGCTGGCCGGGAGGTGCGGCGACCGCCGGCACGGCCGCCGCACCCGATGGGGCGTCGCCCGCTTCCCAGGGGGAAGACAGCGGGTACGCGCCCCGGCCCCGCGCGGACCGATCACGAGCCGACCTGGAGGCCGATGAGGTCGAGCCGTGTCATACCCGCGGGCCGTGGAACTGCTGTCCCGGCACCGATCCCGAGGTCACCCCAGGCTTACGTTCCTGGCCTGGAAGCGGTAGAACATTGATCGGTGCCACATCGAACAGAAGCGATCCACATCCCCACATTCCCGTAACGAGAGAACTACCGATAGTAGGCGCGGTTTTCAGGTGTTTTCCGGAGCGCACAGGCGGTAGACGGATGGATCACGTCGGCGCAAGGCTGAGAGTGGCGCGTACGGACGCTCAGGTCACCCTGACCCAGATGGCGGCCCGCACCAACTACAGCAAAAGTCATCTGTGCAATGTCGAGCTCGGCAAGCGACCGGCCACCCCGGATCTGGTCCTGGCGTACGAGCGGGTGTTGGGAGACAGCGTGAACCGCAGAGGTGCCCTCGCGCTCGCCGCGACCGTCGTCGTCTCCTCCGCCGTCGCCGAGCTGGTCCAGCACGGGTTCGCCGCCGCCATCGCGCCACGCCGGAACGTCAACGAGTGGGTCGGCCGGGCCGAGGCGTACGGGCAGGACTACATGTCGCTCGGCGCCGCCGAGGTACAGGCCCGGCTCGCCGCCGACCTGGTGGTGCTGCAACAGGAGCTGGACAGCCCGCACCTGTGGGGCGTCGCCGCCCGGCTGATGACGGTGCACGGCAAGACCCTGCCCGGCAACGACGGTGGCCGGGGCGCCATCCGGTCGTACGAGATGGCCGCCATCGCGGCGGACCGCTCCGGCGACCTGGAGACCCGGGTCTGGGTACGCGGCCGGGCCGCCCTGGCGCTGGCGTACGAGGGGGCGCACCTGCCGGTGGCCGCCCGTTTCGCCGAGCAGGCCGTCGCGCTCTCCGACCGGCCGACCCTGGGCCGGCTGAACGCGCTCACCGCGCAGGCCCACGTGGCCGCCTGCCGGGGCGACACCGCGACCGGTCTGTCGAGGTTGGACGATGCCCGCCGGGTCTTCGACCGGGCCGGCAGTTCCGAGCAGATCTCCGACTTCGCGGTGCCGCAGTGGCGGTTCCACACCTTCGAGTCGATGTTGCTGTCCCGGCTCGGCCTTCCCGGAGCGGTGGCCGCGCAGGACGCGGCGGACCGGACCCGGCCGCACACCCTGCCCCGGTTCGCCACCCACATCGAGCTGCACCGTGGCCTGATGATGGCCTCCGCCGGAGACGCGGCCGGCGGTCTCGGCCACGCCCGCCGGGCCCTGGACCGGTTGCCGTCCGAGCGGCACAGCCTGTCGCTGCGGCTGATGCTGGCCGAGGTGGAGCGGGTGGCGGGAGCCGTACTCTGACCGCCCGCGAGTTCGCGGGTCGGCGGGAGTGGCGGCGGCCAGCCCCTGCGTGAATGAGCATAACGATGCTTGTCGATACTGTTGCACGTGAAACGTTGCCGGGCCTCGGGTTCCGGCCCTGCGGGCGTCAGTCGAGCTGGTCCCGGACCTGCCGCTTGAGCCGGGCCAGGATGGCGTTGCCGCCGCGTACCCGCAACGGGCTGATCGCCTGGGCCAGCCCCATCCGCTGGTAGAGGTCGTCCGGCACCGAGAGCACCTCGTCGGCGCTCGCCCCGGCCAGCCCCTCGGCCAGGATCCCGGCGAAGGCCCGGGTGGTGGGCGCCTCCGGCGGGCAGTCGAACCAGGTCGTCACGGTCCGGTCGGCGGCCACCTCGGCGCGGAGGAAGAACGCCGTCTGACACTCCGGCACCTGCTCCATCCCGGCGTGCCCGGTCAGCTCCGCCGGCAGCGGCGGAACGGCGTCGGAGTACTCCAGCAGCATTTCGAGGACCACGTCCCGGGGGGCGGCGGCGAACTCCGCCACGATCTCGGCGAGCTTCGGTGGCATCGACTGCGGCATGGAGCCCAGGCTACCGAGCCGGCCGAGGGGCAGGGCGGACGGTCGCGGCCGGGGGTGGCGGAGGTGGCGGAGGTCGCACTCGGGTGCCCCGAGTCGCTTCCGAATGCTCGTGCTCGGCTCCGACCTCACCGGCCGGGGCTGGCCTCGCTGATCTCACCGAGCGCCGACGACGGGTCCAGGCGTACCGCCAGGTCACCCAGGGAGACGATGCCGACCAGTTGGCGGTCGGTGTCGCAGACCAGGATCCGGCGTACCGCCCGGTCCCGCATCAGGGTCGCCGCCTCGGTCGCGGTGGAACTCTGGTCGATCATGACGATGTCCCGGGAGGTCACCGAGCCGAGCGTGGTCTGTCGGGCGTCCCGCCCCTCGGCGACGGCCCGGACCACGATGTCGCGGTCGGTCACCATGCCGAACAGGCTCGACCCGTCGGTCACCACCACGTCGCCGATGTCGGCGTCCCGCATCGCGCGGGCGGCCTCGTCCAGGGTGGTGGAGACCGGAAGGTAGACGATCTTCCTGGTCATGACGTCGCGGACTCTGACCTCGGCCACGATGTGCCTCCGAACCCCGGGTTTGCCGATACCATTTGCTACCCCCTGGCCGGCACGCTAACACCATGTCAGGTTTCCGATCGGCCACTCTGGGTTGTTGGACGGTATGGTGCGATTGGCCCCGATAAGCCGGAGAGATCCGAGCGACTCTGTGAGGTGCGAGTGAAGGCCACCGAGCTGTCCATTTCCGGCGCCTGGGAGTTCCTCCCGCAGCAGTTCTCCGACGACCGGGGCAGGCTGCTCGTCTGGTACGACGCGGAGGTCTTCGCCGACGCGCTCGGCTTCGAGCTGCCGGTCGCGCAGGCCAACCAGAGCGTGTCCCGGCGGGGCGTCATCCGGGGCGTGCACTGGACCGACGTACCCACCGGCCAGGCCAAGTACGTCTACTGCCCGCAGGGCGCCGTACTCGACCTGGTGGTGGACCTGCGGGTCGGCTCGCCGACCTTCGGCCAGCACGAGGTGACCCGGCTGGACACCATCGACAACCGCGCCGTCTATCTGGCCGAGGGGCTGGGCCACGCCTTCGTCGCGCTGGAGGAGGGCAGCATCGTCAGCTACCTCTGCTCCACCCGGTACGCCCCGGCCCGGGAGCGGATCGTGCACGTCCGGGACGAGGAACTGGCCCTGGCCTGGCCGGCCGACATCGAGCCGATCGTCTCCGAGCGGGACTCCCGGGCACCCACCCTGGCCGAACTGCGCACCGCCGGCCTGCTGCCCCGGTACGACGAGTGCCAGCGGTTCTACCGGGCACAGCGGACCAGACGCGCGGGCCCGGGACCGGGCTGAACCTGATCCGGGCTACCGCCCCGGCGCTACCGTGGGCGCCGATGGAGACGACGCGGATCAGCATCGATTTCGGTACGTCGAACACGGTCGCGATGCTGTCGATCCCCGGCCGGGAGCCGCGACCGCTGCTGTTCGACGGATCGCCCCTGCTGCCGTCCGCCGTCTACGCGGCCGTGGACGGCCGGCTGGCCGTCGGCCGGGACGCCTGGCACGCCGGAACGGGCAACCCGGCCGGACTGGAGCCGTTCCCGAAGCGGCACATCGACGAGGACAGCCTGCTGCTGGACGGCCGGGAGTTGACGCTGGAGACGGTCGTCGCGGCGATGCTCCGGCACGTCTCGGCCGAGGCGGACAGCGTGACCGGTGCCCACGTCGACACCGCCGTGCTGACCTGTCCCGCGTCCTGGGCCACGGCCCGGCGGAGCCGGCTGGCGGCGGCGGGTCGGTCCGTGTTCGGCACCGTGCACCTGGTCGCCGAACCGGTCGCGGCGGCGTACCACTACCTCTCCCGGTTTCCGCTCACCGGCCCCGGGCACGTCCTCGTGTACGACCTCGGGGCCGGCACCTTCGACGCCTCGGCGGTACGCCGTACACCCGAGGGCGTCGAACTGCTCGCCTCCACCGGGCTTGACGACGCCGGTGGGCTGGACATCGACGCGGCCATCGTCGAGCACCTCGGCGAGACCCTCGCGGCCCGCGACCCGGACCTCTGGCGCCGGCTGGGCCAGCCGACCGGGCGGGCCGACCAGCGGGCCCGCCGTCAGCTCTGGGAGAACGTACGCACCGCCAAGGAGGTGCTGTCGCGTACCGCCACGACGGTGGTGCACGTTCCGCTCTTCGACGACGAACTGCCGCTCGGCCGGGAACGGCTCGACGCGCTCGCCCGGCCGGTGCTGGAGCGTACCGTCGCGGTATGCCGGGACCTGTCGGCCGGCGTCGGCGCGGACGGGCCGCTGCTCGCGGTCTTCCTGGTCGGCGGTGCGAGCCGGATGCCGCTGGTACAGACCCTGCTGCACCAGACGCTCGGGGTGGTACCGACCGGAATCGAACAGCCGGAACTCGCCGTCGCCGAGGGTGCGCTCGCCGTCGCCGAAGGCGTGCTGACGGGTAGGCCGACCGATGGGCCAACGGCCGGGCCGAGCGATGGGCCAACGGCCGGGCCGAGCGGTGGGCCGGACGCCGACGGCCGGGCGCCTGTCGACCGGCCCGCGCTCGACCGGCAGCCGCCGGCCCGCAGCCCGGCCCGGCCGTTGGCGCGGCTCCTCGACCGGCACCGCCGCTGGGTCGGTGCCGCCGCCGTGGCGGTGGTCGTCGCGGCCACCGCGTTCTGGCTGACCGGCCGGGAGTCGCCGCCACCGGATCGCGTCGACCGGAAGACGAACGGGGTGACGCCGGTGGTGAGCGGTGCTCCGACGCCGACGCCGACGCCTTCTCCGACTCCGACTCCGACCCCGAAGCCGGCCGTGGACCCCTGCCTGGTCGGCGTCTGGGTGTCGACCAGCTACTCGATCACCAACTACATCGACCAGTTCCCGGCGACCTTCCGCAGCTCGGGCGGCACGGTGAAGACCATCCGGCCGGACGGCAACTTCGTGCACAACTACGACCGGAGCGCCGCGCGGACCGCCCGGGTCGACGGGGACCGGTGGCAGCAGGCCGTCACCGGCACCATCTCCGGACGTATCCGTACCGTCGACCGGACGATCGTCTACTCCGCGCTGAAGGCGAGCGGGACGAGCCGGTTCACCCAGAACGGCCGCAGCCGGGGCAGCGACCCGCTGGACGCCGCCCCGGATCCGTCCACGTACATCTGCGACGGGGACACCTGGACCGAGTACACCGAGGACTACCAGATCGAGTACACCCGCCGACCGGCCCGTTGACCGGCAGCCGGCGCTACGGCCGGGGTGCCGTGCCGAGCCGGTCGAGCAGGTCGGGTACCGGCAGTTCGGTGCGCTCACCGGTGGCGCGGTCGCGCAGTTCGACGTACCCGTCGGTCCAGCGGCGGCCGACCACGACGGCGCGCGGGATGCCGATCAGCTCGGCGTCGGCGAACTTCACCCCGGCCGAGACGTGCGTCCGGTCGTCGACCAGCACCCGCAGCCCGCGCCCGGCGAGCTGCCCGCCGAGTTCCAGCGCCGCCTCCGCCTGCGGCCCCTTGCCGGCCGCCACCAGGTGTACGTCGCACGGCGCCACCGCCGCCGGCCAGACCAGTCCCCGCTCGTCGTGGTGCTGTTCGGCGATCGCCGCCACCGCCCGGGACACGCCGATGCCGTAGCAGCCCATGGTCAGCCGGACCGGCTTGCCGTCCCGGCCGAGCACGTCGACCCGGAACGCGTCGGTGTAGCGCCGGCCGAGCTGGAACACGTGCCCGATCTCGATGCCCCGGCGGATCGTCAGCACCCCCGGCCGGCAGGCCGGACACCGGTCACCGGCCCGCACCTCGGCCGCCTCGATCGTCCCGTCCGGGGTGAAGTCCCGGCCACAGACCACGTCGGTCGCGTGCCGGCCCGGCTCGTTGGCGCCGGTCAGCCAGGCGGTGCCGGGCGCCACCCGGGGATCGACCAGATAGCGGATGCCGAGCTTGGCCAGCAGTTGCGGGCCGATGTAGCCGCGTACCAGCTCGGGTCGGTCGGCGAAGCCGTCGAACATCGTCACGGTCGCCGGGCTCAGCACCGCCGCGAGCCGCTTCAGGTCGACCTCGCGGTCCCCTGGGATGCCGAGAACCAGCAGCTCCGGCTCGTCCGACCCGGGCCGGCGCAGCTCGACGACGACGTTCTTCAGGGTGTCGCCGGCCGTCCAGTCGGTTCGGCCGGCGAGCCGGCGGGCCTTGGCGAGCGCGACCAGGGACTCGATGGTCGGCGTCTCCGGGGTGTCGTGCACCTGGGTCGCCGGACGGGCGTGCGGGTCGCCGGCCGGTGCCGGCGGGGTGGTCACCGCCTCGGTGTTGGCGGCGTAGTCGCAGGCGGTACAGCCGACGAAGCTGTCCTCGCCGACCGGGGTCGCGGCGAGGAACTCCTCCGAGGCCGACCCGCCCATCGCGCCGGACGTCGCCGCGACGATGGTGTACTCCAGCCCGAGCCGGTCGAAGATCCGCTGGTACGCCGCCCGGTGCCGGTCGTACGCCGCCGCCAGCCCGGCCCGGTCCAGGTCGAACGAGTAGGAGTCCTTCATCAGGAACTCCCGCCCGCGCAGCAGCCCGGCCCTGGGCCGCGCCTCGTCCCGGTACTTCGTCTGCACCTGGAAGATCGAGACCGGGAAGTCCCGGTACGAGGTGAAGGTGTCCCGGACCAGCAGCGCGGCCATCTCCTCGTGGGTGGGACCGAGCAGGTAGTCGGCGCCCCGCCGATCCTTCAGGGTGAAGATGTCGTCGCCGTACTCGGTCCACCGGCCCGTCGTCTCGTACGGCTCCCGGGGCAGCAGGGCCGGGAAGAGCACCTCCTGGCCGCCGATCGCCACCATCTCCTCCCGGACCACCTCCGTGACCCGGTCCAGTACCAGCCGGCCCAGCGGGAGCCAGGTGTAGCCGCCCGGGGCGGCGCGACGGACGTAGCCGGCCCGGACCAGCAGCCGATGGCTCGGCACCTCCGCGTCGGCCGGGTCCTCGCGCAGCGTACGCAGAAACAGCGTGGACATCCGTAGCAGCATCCGGGCAGCCTAGACCCGGCACCGGAGCGGAGCAGCCGAATTGTCGGGTCCGGCGGGCGGGGGTGTCGCATCGACGGGCGGCACGGTCCCGACCTGCGGCCCGATCGGTACGGTCCCGGTCGGCACGGTCGCGGCCTGCGATGCCGGGCGGCACGGGTACCGGTCTGCGGTCCCGGTCACCTTCGGCCGACGGGCGTGTCCGGGCCGGGGTCCGGCTGACAGACTGGCCCCGGCCGGTGGGAGTCCGCCGTCGGCCGGTGGTGGAACTGGGGAGTAGTGCAGGGGAGGCGCGACATGCGCTGGCGCAACTTCGTGGCGGTGGGCGACAGCTTCACCGAGGGACTCGACGACCCGTACCCGGACGGCAGCTTCCGGGGCTGGGCCGACCTGGTGGCCGCGACGCTGGCCGCCGAGGCCGGACCCGACTTCGGGTACGCCAACCTGGCCATCCGGGGCCGGCTCTTCGGCAACGTCGTGGCCGAGCAGGTACCGGCCGCCCTCCGGATGCGTCCCGACCTGGTCAGCTTCGCGGCCGGCGGCAACGACGTACTGCGCCGCAACTTCGACCCGGCCGCCCTGGTCGAACGGTTCGACCAGGTGGTCGCCGAACTCCGGGCCAGCGGTGCGGACGTGCTGCTGTTCCGGTTCGCCGACGTGATGTCCCGGCTGCCCGGCCAGCGGCTCGTCGCCCCCCGGGTGGCACTGCTCAACCGGGCGGTCGGCGAGACGGCGGAGCGGCACGGGGCGAAGCTGGTCGACCTCTTCGCCGACGACGTCTTTCTCAACCCGGCGCTGTGGAGCCCCGACCGGTTGCACCTGTCGGCGGCCGGGCACCGTCGGGTCGCCGCCCGGGTGCTGGCCGCCCTCGACGTCGTACCCGACGAGGGGTGGCTGGTGGTGCCGCCCCGGCCCGCCCCGACGCCCTGGCTGGCGGCCCGGGGCGCGGACCTGCGGTGGGTCGGGCAGCACTTCGCGCCCTGGATCAAGCGCCGGCTCACTGGCCGCTCGTCCGGCGACACGATCACCGCCAAGCGCCCCGCGCTGGCACCGATGGAGGAGCAGTTTCCGTTTACCGGATGACCGCCCGCCGCCGGTCGAAACGGCTGCCGTGATCGGTGATCCGTCCATTAGAGAGTGATAGCGAGGGCTGTCGCGTCTGACGTCCACTAGGGACTGGTTGTGCCCGTATCTTCCCAGGTCGGGCGGCTGATTCGGATATGCCCGGCCCGGCAAAATCGCTTAGCACAGTTGTATCAGCGCCGATACGATCATCGTCCCTCCCGCACCTCGGCGGGACGATTCTGTGGAGGTGAGGAAGGGTATGCGTTCGAGGTCCAGCCCGGACGACAGACGAAGAACCCGCAGCCGGCTCGTCGCTGGAACCCTTGCGGTCGTGCTCGGTGCCGGCCTGGTCGCGGTTACCGGGCAACCGGCCGCGGCGACCGTTGTCCGCTGGGACGAGCGGACCAGTTGGGCGTACACCGATGCCCACCGGCCCAGCAAGATCTATGTGGACGGCTCCGACAACGCCCCGGTCGGGTCCTGGCTTGACGAGCGGGGACGCAAGCACACCAGCCGTGCCTACTTCACCTTCGACATCTCCCGCTATCGGAATGCCGTCATCGACTCCGCCGTGCTGACCACGGAGGAAGCGTCGGTGGCCGACTGTGCGCAGCGCCCGACCCTCGAGCTGTGGCGAACCGAAGAGATCACCGGCCGGTCGAGCTGGAAGAACCCGCCGCGCGAGCTGGCTAAGCTCGACACCTTCGTCCGCCCCGGTCAACTCCCCTGCCCGTGGCCACATATCAACTGGGACGTCGCCGACGGGTTGCAGCAGGCCATCGTGGATGGGCGTTCCACGCTGACCTTGGCGCTACGACTGCCCGCCGAGTTGGAGGGCGACCCCGCGCAGGCCTACCACTATCGCAACGACGTCGGGATGAGCATCACGTTCAACCGTCCGCCCGACCGGCCGACCAACCTTGCCATCAGCTGGCGCGGACCCTGCGTAACCGCGGAACCGTATCCCTGGTTGCCCCAGGGGCCAGTCCGGCTTTCGGCCGAGGTCACGGATCCGGACGAGGAAGAACAGGGCAACACCGACCGGCTCGGCGCGACGTTCGCGGTCTGGCCCGTCGATGACCCGACGGCCCGGGTCGAACGGACGAGCAGCACCGGCGACGGTTCGGTGTGGGCGGAGTTTCCGGCCGATCAGTTCGGGCACGACCGGACGTACGCGTGGGCGGTTCGTGGTTCCGACGGCGCCCTCAACGGCGACTGGAGCCAGACCTGCTATTTCCGGAAGGATCTTGAGGGGCCGGCCCGAGCCCCGACGGTGGCCTCGACCGACTACCCGAACGACGGCGCATCCCACGACGGCACCGGCATTCCTGGCAACTTCACCCTGGGCGCGAACGGCGTGCCGGAGGTGCAGGGCTTTTACTACGGGCTGGAGACCGCGACGACCTACGTCGCGGCGGACGCTCCGGGCGGCACCGCCACGATCAGCGTCACTCCGCAGAACAGCGGCCGGAACCGGCTGCTCGTGCGCAGCGTCGACCAGGCCGGCAACACCTCCGCGGCGACCAGCTACGAGTTCGGGGTCCGCGATGTGCGGCCGAGGCTGACGGGATATTTCCGCGAGATCGGCGAACCCACGCCGTTCAGGTTCGAGAGCCGGATGCCCGGGGTGGTGGAGTACCGCTACCACCTCGACGGAGATCCGGTGCAGACCGCACCGGCCGGCCCGGACGGCACCGCCGAGGTCCTGATCACCGCATCCTGGGGTGGCCACCGCACGCTGACGGTCACCAGCCGGACCACCGGTGGTCTGGAGGCCAGCGCCGAACAGACCTTCTGGCTGGACAGCGCGCCGACCATTGCCAGCGAGGTCTACCCGGAAAACGGGTTCGGGGGTGGTCAGGGCGTGGCGGGTGCCTTCACGTTCACCCCTCGGATGCCCGACGTGGTGCGGTACCGGTACTACATCAACGGGCAGTCGGGCACCGTCGACGCCGGGGCCGACGGCACGGCGACACTGACCTGGGCCCCGGACGAGCCGGGATGGTACGAGCTGCGGGTGGCGAGCGTCAGCGCCAACGGCCGCGAGTCGCAGGAGCGGTCCCACTTCTTCACGGTGCGGGATCTGGTGCCGACCGTCTGGGGCGACCCGTACTGGTCCGGCGACTATCCGAACGGCGGTCCCGGCCAGCCTGGCCGCTTCGGGTTCAACTCCGAGGCACCCGACGTGACCGCGTACATCTACCGGTTCAACGACGAGCCGGAACAGACGGTTCCGGCCCCCGAGCCGTACACCCCGGTCATCGTGGAGTACACCCCGGAGTACGGCGGCAGGTACACGCTCACCGCACGCAGTCGGGCCAGTGACGGCACTCTCTCGCCCGAGCGGGTCTTCACCTTCCTGGTCAACAGTGCACCCCTGGTGCACTCCGGCACCTATCCGAGCGACACGAACAGCGGCCTGCCCGGCGTACCAGGTGCTTTCACCTTCACCTCGCAGTCGCGCGGAGTCGTCAGCTACTACTACCGGTTCGACGACGAGGCGGAGGGCAGGACGGTGGACGCCGCGGTCGACGGCACCGCCTCGATCACCTGGACCCCGAGCCGGCCCGGCTGGAGGAGGTTGACGGTGGTGGGCCGGACTGCGGACGGCACCCCCACCGATGCACGTGAATACTCCTTCTCCGTCCGGGATCCGAAGCCGAGGATCGAGTCGCTCTTCTACTGGGAGTCCGACCCCCGGGGCGGCATCGGTGAGCCGGGGTTGTTCCGGTTCAGCACCGACATCGGCGACACGGTCGAATATCACTACCGGCTCAACGGCGGTGCCGAGCAGGTGGTGCCGGTCAGCGACGGCAGCACGGCTGAGGTCTCCATCACCCCGGACCGGGGTGGCCAGAACGTGCTGTCGATGCGGGCACGGACGGAGAGCGGCGAATGGTCGCCGACCGTCGAGGTCCGCTTCATGGTCAGCACCGCTCCGGCGATCGCCTCGGAGACCTATCCCGGCAACACCTACAGCGGAGGCCCGGGCGTGCCCGGGGTGTTCGTCTTCACCTCCCGGGTGCCGGAAATCAGTCAGTACGTCTACCGGTTCGACGGCGGACCCGAGGTAAGCGTCGACGCTGGTGCCGACGGCGCCGCATCGGTGACGCTGTCCCCGCCGTCCGGCGGCTGGTACATGATTTCGGTGTATGGCAGGACGGCGGCCGGAACGGTCACGGACGTCGGCTACCACGTATTCGGCGTACTCGACTGAGCTTCGCGCGGTGGCCCGCCACTCGAACGGGTGACGGGCCACCGTTTCAGCCGGCCCGGAAGCCTCAGCCGACCTGGAAGCCGAGGGCCTGGGCGAGCACGATCGTCTGGGTGGCGTCGACGATCGCGCCGGAACGCTCGACCGTGGTCGGGTCGAGCGTGCTGAGGTCGCTGCCGCGCAGGTCGGTACGGACGAACCTGGCCGCGCGCAGTTGCGCACCGGACAGGTCGACGTTGGTCACGATCGCGTCGGTGCAGTTCGCGCCGGTCAGGTCCGCCTCGCGCATCCGTACCCCCTGCACGGTGACGCCACGTAGGTCGGCGCCGGAGAGACTGACGAACGACCAGTCCCCGCCGAGTACGGTCAGCGGCCGGACCGCCGAGTCGGTGAACGTACTGCCGACCAGCTTGCAGCCGGTGAACTCCGCCTCGAAGAAGTTGCAGCGGGTGAAGGTGCAGCGCAGGTACGCCGCGTCGACGTGCCGGGAGGCGTTGAACCGGACGTTGCCGAAGACGCAGTTGGTGAAGCTGACCCGTTCCAGCGTCGCCTCGGTCAGGTCGACGTCGAAGAACTCGCAGTCGACGTACTCCTGCTCGACGAACTCGTCGCCGTACCAGTCCTCGCGTCGGAAGGTCCGACCCTCGTGTCGTACGCCTGTCCGGGCCGGCTCGGTCATGTGACGACGCTAACCGAGGAGAGCCGGCCTCCTCCAGCAGGCGCCCGGCGTACGGTGGGGATCATGCCGATGCCGAGCGATCCCGCACCGAGCCTCCAGGGCTACGCCGACCCGCAGCGTCTGGTCACCACGGAGTGGCTGGCCGAGCACCTGGGTCAGCAGGGCCTGGTGGTGATCGAGTCGGACGAGGACGTGCTGCTCTACGAGACCGGGCACATCCCGGGCGCGGTCAAGGTCGACTGGCACCTGGAGCTGAACGACCAGGTGACCCGGGACTACCTCGACGCCGGGTCGTTCGCGAAACTCTGTGCGGCGAAGGGGATCGGCCGGAACGACACGATCGTCTTCTACGGCGACAACTTCAACTGGTGGGCGGCGTACGCGCTCTGGGTCTTCACCCTCTTCGGCCACCGCGACGTGCGGCTGCTCGACGGCGGCCGGCAGAAGTGGGTCGCCGAGGGTCGGGAACTCACCCGGGAGAAGACCGAGCGGCCGGCGGCGGACTATCCGACGCCGCAGCGGGACGACGCGCCGATCCGGGCGTACCGGGACCAGGTGCTGGCGCACATCGCGGCGGCCCGGCCGCTGGTCGACGTCCGCTCCCCGAAGGAGTACACCGGCGAGCTGACGCACATGCCGGAGTACCCGCAGGAGGGCGCGTTGCGCGGCGGGCACATCCCGGGCGCGTTGAGCAAGCCGTGGAAGTCGGCGGCGAACGACGACGGCACGTTCAAGGGCCCGGACGAGCTGCGGGCGATCTACGCCGACCAGCTCGGGTTGTCGCCGGACGACGACGTGATCGCGTACTGCCGGATCGGCGAGCGCTCCAGCCACACCTGGTTCGTACTGCGGCACCTGCTCGGCTACCCGCGCGTGCGCAACTACGACGGCTCGTGGACCGAGTGGGGCAACCTGGTCCGGGCGCCCGTGGTCAAGGGCGACCAGCCGGGCGGTCTCGCCCCGCCGTCCTGAGCTGGTCTAGCCGGCGGCGACGACCCGACGCAGGGACACCAACCCGGGTACGTCGATACGGTTCCGTACCGTCCCGGTGCCGGGGTCGACCCGGAGTACGGCGTCGGGCTGGCCGACGTACAGCCGGGTGCGGTCGGGCGGGGCGGCGAGGCCGCGTACCTCGGCCGGGGTGGACCAACGTGGATCCGTGCCCCCGCCTGCGGTGACCGCCATCCCGACCACCTCGCGTCCGGCCCCGACCAGCAGCATCCCGGCGCCGTCGAAGCTCGCGGCGGCCGGTGCCGTGGCGTTCGACCCGGCACTGCCGCCCGGCACGTCGAACCGGAAGGTGTTCATCACGGTCAGCCCCTCGGGGTCGATCATGGCCAGTGTGCCGGTGCCGGTGTCCGCCACGTAAAGCCGGCTGCCGTCCGGGCTCAACGCGATCGTGTGCCCGCTGGCCGGCCGCTCGCCGAACGGCGCCGGCAGGTCGACGCAGAACGCCCAGCGTTCGGTCAGGTCGAGGGTGTGTACGAAGGCGTGCACGTGCGGGGCGTCGTCGCGGGCCCCGTCCGGATTCGCCGTCGCGGCGATCCGGTCCCGGGTGTGCACGTGGTCCGGCTGGTGCGTGTAGAGCGTGAACAGCCGGTTGCGGTGCGGGTGGTACACGGCCTGCCGACCCTCGCCGCGCATCTCCTCCTCGGCACCCGCCGGCACCACCGCCTTGACCCGGGTCAGCAGCGGTTCCACCCGACCGGAGGCGAGGTCGACCACCCGCACCCGGTATCGGTCCGGTGCGGTCGGCGGCAGGTAGTCGAGGACGAAGAGTGCCTGGTTGGTCGTGTCGAACGCCTCCGGTTCGAGGTTGCCGGGCAACTCCAGCCGGCGACGCTGACCTGCCCCGTCGGCGACGACGATCGTGGTCCGCTCCCGTGGCCCCGGCCGGTACGGCGTGTGCCCCGGGCCGGCGTCGTCGGCGAGCGCCACCAGGCCACCGTCGGCCGAGGTGGTCCGGACGGTGAGCGCACCGGTCAGCGTTCCGGCGCTGACCGCCGCGCCGTCCGGCAGTTGGTGACTGGTCACCCGGGTACCCCCGTCCGGGCGCTCGACCCGGACCAGCCGGCGCCCGTCGCCGCTGATCACCGCCGGGGCGGGCTGGATCAGCATCCGCCCGGACGCCGCCTCGACCACCGCCAGCTTGCCATCGGCCAACTCCACCACCAGCGCCTCACCCGCAGCCAGCCTGCGGCGGGCGGCCTCCTGGTCGGCCCGGTCGCCGTCCCTGTCCCCGTTGCTGTCCCCGTCCCCGGATCGGAACTGGCAGCCGGTGCTGGCCGCGACCGCCCCGATCCCGGCGGTCCCGGCCAGCAGCGCGCCGGTCAGCCGCAACACGTCACGCCTCGTCGTCATCATGCCCGGTAGAGGCATGACGCCCGCCGCCGGTTCCACCCCACCGCCCCCTCCACCCCGCCTCGCTGGGGTGGTTTCCAAGATTCTTGGTGACTTGGGGTTAGCAGCTCGCCTCAACTCTCCAAGAATCTTGGTGGTCCGGGGTTGTGGGGTGGTTTTCAGCTAGCTGTGCGGGGGAGCCAGTCGATGATCCGGGCGGCGAGTTGGCGGGGGTCGGTGGTGGGCAGGTCGGCCGGTGGCGGCCCGGGCCGGCGCGGTGTCGCGAGGGAACGCGGGCAGCGCCAGCGGCGCCCGCAGGAACAGAAGATCCAGAGGAAGTACCAGGCGCGGTAATGCCGAATGGGTAGGCGATGGCGTCTGGACATGATCATCCTTTCTTCCCGTTCTTCCGCTGGGAATTGGATGCGGGGTCGTTCCGGTACCGGACGGAACGACCCCGCTCGGTTTCGCCCGTCCTATTCCGACCCCGAGCGGTCCCGCTGCCTTCCACTCTGGACGGCTATCCCCTAAATTCGTTAGACGTCGATTACCGTTGCGATTAACCGGCACTTCGGCGATCCGTCCTGGGCTGCATTGAGTAGCACTGAATAGTTGATCTATTGTTTGAGGAGGACTGAGATGTTGACGGCGCTTCAGCAATCCATGATCGCGTTTATCGCCGATGAGATCCGGCGGGCCCGGGTGGTCGCCAACCAGACCCAGGACGCCTTCGGCCGGGTCGCCAACTTCTCCGCGTCGCACGTGAGCGCGGTGGAGAACGGCACTCGCGCGCTGACCCGGGAGTTTGTCCAGGGCGCCGACCGTGCGTTGGCGACGGGCGGGCTCTTCGAGCGGATGCTGATCAAGCTCAGCCTGGACAGCGAGCCGAGCTGGCTTCGGGAGTGGATCGAGATCGAGCGGAAGGCCGAAACCCTCCGCTGGTACGAGTACGCCCTCATCCCGGGCCTCCTACAGACCGAGGCGTACGCCCGAGCGATCTTCACCAGCATGGGTGTGCTGAGCGCAGAGGAGATCACGACTCGGGTCACCGCCCGGATGGAGCGGCAGGCATTGCTCAGCTCTGAGAAGCCGCCGCAACTGATCGCCGTGCTGGACGAAGGGCTGCTGCACCGGCCGGTCGGCGGCCCGACAGTGATGCGCGAGCAGTTGTTGCACCTGGCGAAGGTGGTAGCCGAGATGCCGCACGTCCGGTTGCAGGTCGTGGCCAACTCGGTCGGCGCCTATGCCGGGCTGGCCGGATCATTCGTCGTCGCCACCCTGCCCGGCGGTGAAAATGCCGCCTTCCTCGACAACCATCTGAAGGGGGTGGTGGTGCAGGAGCCGGCGGACGTAGTGTCGATGGGCAAGGCGTGGGAGTCTGTCCACAGTGAGGCGCTGCCGCATCAGCAGTCCTCCAAGTTGATATTGGAAGTGGCGGAGAGATGGATCTGACCGGAGCGGTCTGGCGCAAGAGCACCCGCAGCAACGGAGCCAGCGGCAACTGCGTGGAGGTGGCGGACAACCTGCCGGAGGTCGTCGGGGTGCGGGACAGTAAGGACCCGCACGGGCCCGCGCTCACCTTCGCGCCGCAGGCGTGGCGGTCGTTCGTCCGGGGCGTCGCCACCCGCTGACCCACCCGTACCGACCATGCCGCCGCCGACGAGCGGCGCGGAGTGTTACGCGAGGTCGGACGGCGGCATCCGTTGCCACGAGACGCAGGTGGGACGCTGCCCGCCGGTGACCAGGAACTCCTGAGCGGCCTGCCGAACCAGGTCTAGTGGGATCTCTGAGTCGTGCGGAAAATCCCGCTCGCTCTCCATGTAGTAGTAGAAGACCTGGTCGTGCCTGCTCGGGCCGCCCAGGGTGTACCAGCTCGCGCCGTCGCCGGTGAACCAGAGGCCGCCGACGGCGTCCTCCAGGTTGACGGCCACCGCGAACTCGTGGTCAGGGAAGCCGTTCGGTCGATCGGGGCGGGCCGAGGAATACATTGTGCAGACGCTGTTGTCGAAGGGCTGCGTCAACAGGTCGTCGATCAGCCGGTCCATCTCGCCAGGAGTCCGGACCACGACCGGGCCGTCGCCGTGCTCGTGTAGGTAGTACGCGGTCACTTTGCCCGTCATCCCCTACTCACCTCCCCGGTAGGTCTTGTGCCGATAGGTCGTCTCCGGATCGGGCCAGTAGACGGTCAACGTCGCGCGTGGTGGCAGGAATCGACTCAGCAGGCTGTCGCAGCCGAGCCGTCCTTTGCAGGGTGCTCGGTTGAGCAGGATCGTCGCCGAGCCCATCTTTTCCTCGCGCATCCGCATGGCAAACCGCAACTCCACGTCGCCGGCTGTCTGTAACTCAACGAGCCCGAGCCGACGGGCGTGCTGGTTCACCTGTGCCGAATAGTGGTCGTGCTCGCCGCTCACCAACTCCTCGACCCGATTCCCGCGCACGTAGTTGCCCCGGGTCTTGGTGTAGGTGCCACCTCGGGTACGCGGCGGTGCGGCCGGTGGCAGGTAGGGGACAGGGTCGAAGTCCGGAGGGCCGGCCTGCGAATGCGACGAACCGCTCGCGCTGCTGTGATCCGGTTGCGCGGCCGGCGGCTGTGCGGGTGCACCGTCGATCCGGCTCGCGTACGTCTCGATGCCCTCGCCCGCTGCTCGTAGTCGCTGGATCGCCTCGTCGACCAGCCTGCGGGCCAGGCGCATCTCGGTCAGTGCGTCGAGTGGCTCCTGTCTCGCCGACCCTCTCGTGGTCCGGTGCCAGCGGAGGTAGCTGGTCTGGATCTCCTGCCGGAGGCCGAGCAGGGCCTTGACAGGTAGCGTGGCCAGCGCGCGACGTAGTTCGCTCGTGATCGCCCCGATCACAGCGACTCCGCGAACCGGCGACCGACCGACGTGGAGCGGTGCAGTCGTTGAACCGCCTCGACGAGTGCGGCCACCGCCGCGTCCACCTCGCGGATCGCGTCGCGGGCACTGTCGTGATCGGTGCCGTGCAGGACGGTCGCCAACCGTTGGCTGGTCGCCTGCAATTCGGTTGCCGTTCGGGCGAGCGCGGATGTGGGCAACCGATCGAGGATGTCCTCGCATTCGTTGCGAAGCGTCGCCATAGATCATCCTCACGGAAGGGTCCGGCCCGATTGGTGCCGGAGTTGCCAACTGCGCGGGTTGAGCTGTGGTGAACGTTCTGAGGTACCAGTCAGGAAACTCTATCGAGACGGCTGGATGCGGTGGACGATTTGCCGTGACTCTGCATATGCCGCGAAATCGATGTCGGAAGTCCGTGGCAGTTGTGGAAGTGGAGCTAACGGGTTGCCCGGCTCGCAAGAGAGGGCCACGAGGCGACAGTGGCCAGGGCGAAGATGGCGGTGGCGGCGTACAGCACCGAGGGTAGGCCGGTGGTGGAGCCGAGCAGGCCGGCGCCGACCGCGCCGACCGGGGCGGCGGCCAGTCCGACCGTACGTTGGGCGCTGCCGACCCGGCCGAGCAGTTCGGCGGGGACGTT
Organism: Plantactinospora endophytica; assembly: GCF_016862915.1. Classification (GTDB taxonomy): domain Bacteria; phylum Actinomycetota; class Actinomycetes; order Mycobacteriales; family Micromonosporaceae; genus Plantactinospora; species Plantactinospora endophytica. The sequence continues at coordinate 165,876 of NZ_BONW01000019.1, forward strand.
CCGCTGCCCGTACGCCGACCACAGCGCGTTCCAGACCGCAGTGCCGGCGGAGAAAACGGCGAGGGCGACGGCACCCGGGACCGGATGCCTGGCCACCGCCAGTCCGGCGACCGCCAGGGTCTCGGCGACCAGTACCCAACGCAGTCCGGGCAGCGTGCCGAGTCGCGTGGCGATCCGGCCGGCGCAGAGTCCACCGACCAGCGCGCCGAGCACCGCCGCCGACATGAACAGGCCGTAGCCGGCGGCGGGTACCGCCAGCACCTCCAGCGCGTAGAGCACGATGATCGCGATCAGGCCGCTGGTGGCCAGGTTGGTGACCATGCTCAGCACGGTGATCAGGCGCAGCGTCCGGTCCCGCCAGATCCAGCCCAGCCCGACACCGATCGCCCGCCCGACGCGGCGCGGTCGGTCACCCGCCGCCTGACGGTCGGCAGGTTTACCAGCAGTGGTGGAGAACGGAGCCGGGGCGGAGGGACGAGCGAGGCTCCGGTGAGCTTGGACAGCCTCCGGTGGAAGCCGGGTCGCCGGTTTCAGGGTCAGTGCGAGCAGCGCGGCGACGGCGAACGTCGCCGCGTCGACGGCGAACGGCAGGGCCGCCGCCAGCACGAAGAGCACCCCGGCCAGTGGGGCGCCGACGAACCCGCCGGCCACCGCCGCACCTGCCTGGAGGCGGCCGTTCGCCACCGCCAGCCGCTCGGCGGGCACGATGCCGGGCAGTACCGCGAAGGCCGCCGCGTCGAACACGACACCGAGGCTGGCGAGCAGGAACGCGCAGCCGACGAGCGCGACGATCCCGGTGTCGCCGGTGGCGACCAGCAGTGCGAAACCGGCGACCAGGACGGCGCGCAGCCCGTCCACCGTGGCCATGGTCCGCCGCCGGTCCCACCGGTCGGCGTAGACGCCGCCGACCAGGCCGAACAGCAGCGGCGGGAGCTGCCCGGCGACCACCACCGCCGCGACGGCACGCGGGTCCCGGCTCAGTGCCGCGGCGAGCAGGGCCAGCGCGGGGGTACGCAGCGCGTCACCGAGCCGGGAGATCACGACTGCGGTCCACAGTGACCAGAAGCGGCCGTACGCCGGTGGGTGGCTCATCGGCGTACCGTGCTGGCTCGACCAGGCTGAGAGTCAAGCCGTACGACCCGAGCCGTCCGCGCGTCGAACAAACCAGCCGAGCGGAGTCGTACATACACAGCCGAGCAGAACGGCGTGCGACGCCGCCCCGACACCCGATACGGTGGCGCCGCCGGAGTCGACGGCAGGCCGGTCCGGCACGGGCCGGGATCCGACAACCCCAGGCTGCGGGTCCCCGCCGCCCCGGGGCGGCGAGAGACGCGAGGTTGGCCAGTGGGTGTCGTTCGACCGCGTCGCACTGGACCGGTGTACGTGATCGGCGCCGGCCCCGGCGGGCTCGCCGTGGCGGCGGTACTGGGCCGGCGCGGAGTGCCGGCCACGGTCCTCGAACGCGGAGACGCGGTCGGGACGAGTTGGCGTTCCCACTACGACCGGTTGCGCCTGCACACGATCCGCCGGTGGTCGGGCCAGCCCGGCCTGGCCATCCCACGCAGTAGCGGCCGTTGGGTCGCGCGGGACGACCTCGTCCGCTATCTGGAGCAGTACGCGGCCCACCACGACCTCGACCTGCGCACCGGTACCGAGGTGTGTCGGGTCGACCTCGGGCAGGACACCGACCCGGCCGGTACGCGGTGGACGCTGAGTACCGTCGGTGGCGACGAACTGCCGGCCGGAACGGTCGTCATCGCCACCGGTTACAACCACACCCCGTACGTCCCGCCGTGGCAGGGCCGGGAGACGTTCACCGGCGAGCTGCTGCACGCGAAGGACTACCGCAACCCGACCCCGTACGCCGGCCGCGACGTGCTGGTCGTCGGGACCGGCAACACCGGGGCGGAGATCGCGGTCGACCTCGTCGAGGGTGGCGCCGGTCGGGTCCGTCTCGCGGTCCGGACGCCACCGCACATCGTCCGGCGGGACGTGGCGGGCTGGCCGAGTCAGGGCAGCGGGATCCTGCTGCGTCGCCTGCCACCGGCCATTGTGGACAAACTCTCCGCACGGGTGGCCTCGCGTACGGTGCCCGACCTTGGCGAGTACGGCCTGCCACGGCCGCAGATCGGCCTCTACACGCGCCTGCTGCGCGACCGCACGGCGCCGGTCCAGGATGCCGGCCTCATCGACGCGGTGCTGTCCCGCCGGGTCGAACCCGTGGCCGCGGTCGCGGGCTTCGACGGTGCCGAGGTGCGGTTGGCCGACGGGTCGGTGGTCACGCCCGAGGTCGTCATCGCCGCGACCGGTTACCGCCGGGGCCTGGAGAAGATGGTCGGCCACCTGGACGTCCTCGACGAGCGGGGGGTGCCGAGGGTCCACGGCGGCGTGGCGTCCGCGCCGGGCCTTTTCTTCGCGGGTTACCGGATCTCTCTCGGCGGGTCGCTCCGCGAGGCCGGCATCGAAGCCCGCCGGATCGCTCGGGCGGTGCGGAGGAATGCCAAGCGTAGCCCCGACCCGGTACGGTGAGCGCCGGCACCGGACCGGGGAGTGACAGGACGTGGACCGCACCTTCCAGGTCGACCTCCGTGGCGTGGTCGACCTGCTCAGCCACCATCTCTACGGCAGTCCCCGGGTCTACGTCCGGGAGCTGTTGCAGAACGCGGTGGACGCCATCACCGCGCGCCGGGCCACCGACCCGGGCGCCCCGGCCGTGGTCCGGATCGAGCCGCCCGAGCTGACCGGGGACGGCAGCCTGCGCGTGTACGACACCGGGATCGGCCTGACCGAGGCCCAGGTGCACGAGTTGCTCGCCACCATCGGCCGCAGTTCCAAGCGGGACGAGCTGGGCTTCGCCCGGCACGAGTTCCTCGGCCAGTTCGGCATCGGCCTGCTCTCCTGCTTCCTGGTCGCCGACGAGGTGCGGGTCTGCACCCGGCACGGCGACGAGCCGACCGTGCTCTGGACCGGCTTCGCCGACGGCCGCTACCGGGTCGAGCCGGCCGCCGCCGACGCGCAGCGCGTCGAGCCGGGCACCACTGTCACGCTGGTTCCGCGCCGGGACGCCGACCAGTGGCTGACCCGCCCGACGGTGACCGAGCTGGCCCGGCTCTTCGGGTCGCTGCTGCCGATCCGGGTGCTGGTCGGCGAGGTCGAGACGACCACCGGGCCGCCGCCGTGGTCGGTCCCCGCCGGGACGTCACCGTCCGCCCGCCGGGACAACCTCGTCCGGTACGCCCGCGAGGTGCTCGGCTTCACCCCGTTCGACGTCGTACCGCTGTCGGTGCCGGAGGCGGGGCTGACCGGTGCGGCGTTCGTGCTGCCGACCCCGGTCAACCCGGCGGGCCGGGCCGGTCACCGGGTCTACCTGAAGCGGATGCTGCTCACCGAGGGCGCCGAGGGACTGTTGCCGGACTGGGCGTTCTTCGCCCGCTGCGTCGTCGACTCCACCGAGCTGCGCCCGACCGCCAGCCGGGAGGCGCTCTACGAGGACAGCCTGCTGGAGGCGACCCGGGAGGCGCTCGGCGACCAGCTCCGGGGCTGGCTGGTCCGGCTGGCCGGCAGCGCGCCGCGCCGGCTCGCCGAGTTCCTCCAGGTGCACCACCTCGGGGTGAAGGCGCTGGCCCTGCACGACGACGAGATGCTTCGGCTGGTCGAGCGCTGGTGGCCGATGGAGACCAACACCGGGCAGACCACGCTGGCCGAGTTCCGGGAGCGGCACGGCCTCGTCCGCTACGCGGCCAGCATCGACGAGTTCCGCCAGCTCGCCGGGGTGGCGGCGGCGCAGGACCTGGCGGTGGTCAACGCCGGTTACACGTACGACACCGAGATCATCGAGCGGTTGCCGACGGTGGACCGGTCGGTGCTGGTCGAGCGGCTGGAGCCGAGCGACCTGACCACCCGGTTCGACACCCTCGATCCGGGTGTGGAGCTGGCGTTGCGGCCGTTCGTGGTGGCCGCCCAGCGGGCCCTGGACCGGCTCGGCTGCGAGGTGGTGCTCCGGGCGTACGCCCCGGCGTCGCTTCCGGCGCTCTATCTGGTGAGCCGGTCGGCGGCCTTCGAGGAGCAGCTCCGGTCGACCCGGGAGCGGGCCGACGAGACCTGGGCCGGAGTACTCGACGCGTTGGCCGCCTCGGGTCCGCCCGAGCGCCCGCAACTGGTGCTCAACCATCGGAATCCGCTGGTCCGCCGGGTCAGCGCGCTCGGCGACCCGGCACTGGTCGGGCTCGCCGTCGAGGCCCTGTACGGCCAGGCGCTGCTGCTCGGCTACCACCCGATCCGGCCCGCCGACGCCGCCCTGCTGAACAGCTCGTTCCTCGGCCTGCTCGGTCGGGCCGTACCAGGACAGGAGTGACATGAGCGGTGCGCACGAGGATCTCTGGCGGGCACTCGACCGGGTCGCCGAGATGCCGTACGGCAGCGGTCAGGTCGCCGCCGCCGAGCAGTTGCTCCGGCAGGCCGACGCCAGTGGGGACGAGCAGCTCGCGTTCGCGACCCGGATGCTCGCCACCGCCGCCTACTACTACGGCGGCGAGCCGGCCCGGTCGTTCGTCACCTTCTCCTGGTGCCTGGCCGAGTTCGACCGCAACCCGAGGCCGTTCCACCAGCGGCACCTGCACAACCTGCTCTGGTACTTCAAGCACATGGTCAGCGGCCTGCTCGAATTTCCGGAGATCCCGCTGGACCGGACCAGGGCCGTGCTCGACGACATGGAGCGGCGGTACCGGGACGGCGGGCACAGCCTCCAGGCGGTATACAAATACCGGCACCAGGTGGCCGTACACGTCGGTGCGGCCGAGGAGGCCGCCGAGTGGTACCGCCGGTGGACCACCACGCCCCGGGACCAGTTCTCCGACTGCGCCGGATGCGACCCGACGGACCAGATCGAATATCTCGCCTCGCTGGGCCGGTACGAGGAGGCGGTGGCGTTGGCCGAGCCGGTGCTCGCCGGCCGGTTGGGCTGTGTCGAGCAGCCCCAGTGCGTGCTGACCGCGCTGCTCCTGCCGTACCTGCACACCGGCCGGCGGGAGCAGGCGCGGGACGCGCACCTGCGGGCGTACCGCCAGCACCGCACCAACATCGCGAACATGCCGGCCGTCGGTGACCATCTGGTGTTCTGCGCGCTGACCGGCAACGAGGCGCGCGGGCTGGAGCTGCTCGAACGGCACCTGGGCTGGTTGGACGAGGCACCGTCACCGGCCGACGCGATGGTCTTCTCGGCCAGTGCCGCGCTGCTGCTGTGCCGGCTGGCCGAGGAGGGTCACGGCGAGCTGACCGTACGGCGGCGTGCGTTCGGGGACCGGCCGGCGCAGGAGGTACCGGTGCTGGCGTTGGCGGACGAGCTGACCGGTACGGCCCGAGAGCTGGCCGAGCGGTTCGACGCCCGCAACGGCTCGGCAGCGCAGTCGAGTTTCGTGGCGGAGCTGCTCGCTCAGCGGCCGATCGGCGAGTACCTGCCGCTGTCCGCAACCGCACGCCGCCGCCCGTCCCCGGCCGCCACCGCCGGCCCGTCCGCGCCCCGAACCGCAGCGACGCGGGCTGCGGCGACACCGGGTGCGCCGACCTCGGCGCAGACGAGGACGACCGAGCCGGGACCGACCGGCCCGACGGAGTCCGGATCGGCTGGTTCGACCGAGCCGGGACCGGCCAGCCCCGGGTCGGGATCGCCCGGATCGCAGTCGGGATCGACCGGCTCGACGGTGTCGGGCGGGTCGAGGATCGGTGGGCACGGTAGTGACCTGCCGGGGAGCGGGTTCGACGTGCCGGCGGACGCGACGCCGGAGCAGGTGCTCGACCTGGCCGAGTCGGCCTGGCGTACCGAGCGCGACGACGACCTGTTCGCGGCGCTGGCGGTCTTCGACGAACGCTTCGCCGGGCAGGAGCAGGAGCCGACCGCCGTCGCCCGGCGGGCCGAGTTCCGGGCCGTCGAGCAGCAGGTGGCCGGCGACCTCGCTGCGGCGGTGGCGGCGAACCGGGAGGCGCTGGCGCTGCACCGGCAGGTCCCGGACCCGCTCCGCGCACAGGTGGTGGCCGGCCGGCTGGGCGTACTGCTGGTGATGTCCGGCGAGCCGGGCGAGGGACTGCCGCTGGTGGAGGAGTCCGCCGGCTACCTGACCGCACACGGTGAGCCGTGGCATCGGGCCGCCGCACAGGACAGGCTGGCCATCGCCCTGGCCGAGCAGGGGCGGGGCGACGAGGCACTGCTGGCGGTGGACCGGGCGGCGACCGAGGCGTCCGGCGCCGACGACCCGTACCTGGTGGCCCGGGTCGCGCTGACCAGGGTGCGGGTACTGGAGCTGCTGGACCGGCCCGCCGAGGTCGGCGCGGCGGCACTGCGGGCCCGGGACCTCTACGACGCACTCGGGCTGCCCGAGCACCGGGCGGTCGCCAGCCTCGGGTACGCCAACTCGGTCGACGACCCGGAGCGGGCGGTGACGGCGTACGACGAGGCGGTGCGGCTCGCCACCGACAAGCTGGCGCTGCCGGCCCGGACCGGTCGGGCGCGGGCCCTGGTCGCCGCCGGCCGCCCCGCCGAGGCGGTCGACGACCTGGTGGAGGCGGTCGCGCTCTGTGTCGAGCGCGGCATCGTGGACGGCGCCGCCTACCTGCGTTGGGAGCTGGCCGACGCCTACCGGCGGGCGGATCGGGCGGTGGAGGCGGCCGAGGCGGCGGAGGAGGCGGTCGGCGAGCTGGACCGGCTCGGCCGGCAGGCCGACGCGGACCAGTGCCGGCACCTGCTCGCCATGGTCTACCGGTCGCTCGGCGAGGACGGTCCGGCCCTGGCCCTGCTGGACGAGCTTGCCGACAACCTCGACGGGCCGGACAACCTGCCCGCCCGGGCCGGCGTACTGGAGGAGGCCGGCGACCTGCTCTACGCCCAGGACCGGGACAATCTCGCGGCGCAACGGTTCGCCGCCGCCGCGACCGCGTTCCAGCTCGCCGGGCTGCCCCTCGACGAGTTGCGGGTCCGGCGCCGGCAGGTCTCCGCCCAGCACTGGGCGGGTGATCCGGCGGCGGCGCTGGCCGCGCTGGACGTCGCCGACCGGGTGGCGTCGGCCCTGCCCGGCGGGTCCGCTGCGCCGGTCGCGGATGATTCCGAGGATTCCGAGGTCGAGGCGGCGGTGCGCTGGGAGCGGGCGATGCTGGCCGACGCGGCGGCCCGGGCGCTGCTCGGCGCGGACCGGCCCGACGAGGCGCTGACCCGGCTGCACGGCGCCGCCGCCGCGCTGCGGTCGATCCAGGCGTTCGGCGAGGCCCTCTTCCTGGACCTGCTCACCGGGGAGGTACTGCTCCGGCTGGACCGGCCGGCCGAGGCCGAACCGCTGCTCCGGGCCACCCTGGGCAGCCTGCCCGAGCACTCCGACGCGGTACGCCGGGCGGCCTGGCTGCTCACCGCCGCGCTCGCCGCGCTCGGCCGTACGGCCGAGGCCGACGCCCTCCGCGCCAGATACGACCTCGACGCCGACACCGAGTAGGCCAGCGGCACCGGGCAGGCCAGCAGCACCGAATGGACCAGCACAACCGGGCAGCCGGCGGGGCAGGACGTCGACACCGAGTAACCGGTCAGACAGGCCGGCCGAGCTAACTGGGCGACTGACGGGGTGGGTAACGGGTTCAGTGGCGGCCGACACTGCACCGGGACCACCGATTGATATCTGACTAGGCTGGTCGGGTGACGGTGGAGGAGCAGGTGATGGCGACGGAGGCCGGCGCGCCCGCCAGCGGCGTACGGCGACGCCGGTCCCGGCGCGAGGAGATCCTGGAGATCGCGGTCGGCCTCTTCGCGGCCCGTGGCTATCACGGGGTCTCGATGGACGACATCGGGTCGGCCGCCGGGGTGACCGGTCCGGCCCTGTACCACCACTTCGCCGGCAAGGAGGCGATGCTCGTCGCCGCGCTGATGCCGGTGAGCGACGGGCTGCTGGCCGGCGGGCGGCAGCGGGTGGCGGAGCATCCGGACAACTTCCGGGCCGCGCTGGAGTCCCTGATCGACTTCCACGTCGATTTCGCGCTGGCCAACCCGGCGGTCATCGCGCTGCACCTGCACGAGTTGGATCGGCTGCCGGAGGAGCCCCGCCGGCAGATCCGCCGGCTCCAGCGGCTCTACGTCGAGGAGTGGGTGGGGGTGCTGACCGCGCTGCACCCGAAACTGTCGGCGGGCGAGGCGCGGGTGTTGGCGCATGCCGCGTTCGGTCTGATGAACTCCACGCCGTTCCTCGGCGGCGAGGTGGACCGCCAGCGCCGGGCGGCCCTGCTCCGGGCCGCTACCCTGGCTGCGCTGCTGGCCGATCCGGACGACTGATCCGGACCGCCCGACGAGTGAACCAGGTCCGCCCGACGAGTGAACCAGGTCCGCCCCGCACCGGGCCGTTCGGCGACCGACCGAGGTCGCGCGACGGCCGGATCGGGTGTCGAGGAACGGCCGGATCGAGTACTGAGAGGTAGAGCATCAACATGATCGAGTCCCTGCTCGTCGCGAACCGTGGCGAGATCGCTCGCCGGATCATCCGTACCGCCCGGCGACTCGGGGTACGGACGATCGCGGTCTACTCCGAGGCGGACGCCGACCTGCCGTTCGTCCGCGAGGCCGACGAAGCGGTCTGCGTCGGGCCGGCGAATCCGGCACAGAGCTACCGGAACACCGAGGCGATCCTCGCCGCCGCCAAGTCGACGGGCGCGCAGGCGATCCACCCCGGCTACGGCTTCCTGTCGGAGAACGCCGACTTCGCCCGTACCGTCGAGGCGAACGGCCTGCTCTGGGTCGGGCCCGGCGCCGACGCGATCACCGCGATGGGCGACAAGATCAACGCTCGGAACCTGATGGCCGAGGCCGGCGTGCCGGTCGCGCCCGGCACCACCGACCCGGCCGCCGACGTCGACGCGGCGCTGGCCGCCGCCGAGGAGATCGGCTTCCCGGTGATGGTCAAGGCCGCCGCCGGTGGCGGCGGGATGGGCATGGCGGTCGCCGCCGACGAGGCCAGCCTGCGCACCGAGTACGACAAGGTGCGCGCCTTCGCGGAGCGGATGTTCGGCGACGGCTCGGTGCTGATCGAGCGGTACTTCCCCCGGGTGCGGCACGTCGAGGTGCAGATCCTGGGCCTGGCCGACGGCCGGGTGGTGGCGCTCGGCGAGCGGGAGTGCTCGGTGCAGCGGCGCAACCAGAAGCTGGTCGAGGAGTCGCCGTCGCCGGCCGTATCGGCCGAGTTGCGGGAGCGGCTGCTGGCCGCCGCCGTCCGGGCCGGCGAGGCGGTGAACTACCGCAACGCGGGCACGGTGGAGTGCCTGCTCGACCCGACGACCGGGGAGTTCTTCTTCCTGGAGATGAACACCCGGCTCCAGGTCGAGCACCCGGTGACCGAGCTGGTCTACGGCGTCGACCTGGTCGAGGAGCAGTTGCGGGTGGCGGCCGGGCTGGCCCCGAACTTCGACCCGGACGCGCTCGCGCCGCGCGGGCACGCGATCGAGCTGCGGGTCAACGCCGAGGACCCGAAGCGGTTCATGCCGGGCCCGGGTGCGGTGACCGCGTGGACCGAGCCGGCCGGCGAGGGGGTCCGGGTGGATTCCGGGTACGCCCTCGGCACCACCGTGACGCCGTTCTACGACTCGTTGATGGCGAAACTGATCGTCTTCGGCGCGGACCGGGCCGAGGCGGTCGAGCGGGCCCGGACCGCCGTGGCCGGGTTCGAGATCGCCGGCCCGAAGTGCAACCTGTCGTTCTTCGCCGAGCTGTTCGACAACGCGGAGTTCCTCGGCGGCGACTACGACACCGGCATCGTCGGCCGGATGCGGGCGAAGAAGTGACCGGCCGGGACGGGGTCTCGCGATGAGCGCCGACCTGCCGGGTGCGGTCTCGATCCGGGAGGTCGGACCGCGCGACGGGCTACAGAACGAGGACCCGGTACCCGCCGACGGCAAGGTACGCCTGCTCGACCTGCTCGCCACCACCGGCGTACGCCGGATCGAGGCGGTCTCCTTCGTGCACCCGAGGGCGATCCCGCAGATGGCCGACGCCGACGAGGTGTGGCGCCGGGCGACGAAGGCGCCGCAGGTGCACTATTCGGCGCTGGTGCCGAACTCGAAGGGTGCCCAGCGGGCCCTGGCCGCCGGCTTCACCGAGATCGAGGTCGTCGTCTCGGCCAGCGACACCCACAACCGGCGCAACGTCAACCGGTCCACCGCCGAGTCGCTGGACGACATCGCCGGGCTGATCTCCCTGCTGCACGAGGCGGGGGCGACCGCCGAGGTGATCGTGGCGACCAGCTTCGGCTGCCCGTACGAGGGGGACGTCGATCCGGGCCGGGTGGCCGGCATCGTCGACCGAGTGGTGGCCGACGGTGCCGATCGGGTCGCCTTCGGTGACACCACCGGGATGGCGACCCCACGCCGGGTCCGCGAGCTGGTCGCCACGGTGCGGAACCGGCAGCCCGACATCCCGGTGCTGCTGCACTTCCACAACACCCGGGGTACCGCGCTGGCGAACCTGCTGACCGCGCTCGAACTCGGCGTCACGGAGTACGACGCCAGTGTGGGCGGGCTCGGCGGCTGCCCGTACGCCCCGGGGGCGAGCGGGAACGTGGCCACCGAGGAGGTGGTGCACATGCTGCACGACATGGGCGTCGAGACCGGCATCGACCTGGACGCCCTACTGGAGGCGGCGGCGTACGCGGAGCAGCTCGTCGGCCGGGAGTTGCCGTCCGGGGTGCTCCGGGCCGGCCCGCGCAGCAGGCTCACGGCGGCGTGACGGGGAGCGGGCGCAGGAGCGGGCCAACGGCGGCGTAACGGGAGTGGGGTCGGACAAACCGGGATAGGCTCGTCTAATGCGGATGATCAAGTACACCCACTCCTGCGTACGGCTGGAGGCGGACGGGCGGTCGCTGGTGATCGATCCGGGCACGTGGACCGAGGCCGAGGCGCTGGACTCGGTCGACCACGTGTTGGTCACCCACGAGCATCCCGACCACCTGGACGTCGAGCGGGTCAGTGCGGCCGTCGCCGGCAACCCGGCGCTGCGCGTCTACGCACACGCCGACGTGGCGGCGAAGCTCAAGGATCTCGGTCCGGCGGTGGTGCCGGTCGCCTCCGGCGACGAGTTCGAGGCGGGCGGCTTCCCGGTCCGGGCGGTGGGCCGGGACCACGCCGAGATCTACCAGGGGCTGCCCGGCATTCCGAACCTCGGTTTCGTGGTCGACGTCGGCGGTGCCGGTGGTGGGCTCTACCATCCCGGGGACGCGTTCTTCGTGCCGGACCTGCCGGTGGCGACCCTGCTGGTGCCGAGCAGCGCACCGTGGCTGAAGATCTCCGAGGCGCTCGACTTCGTCCGGGCGGTCAAGCCCCGGCGGGCGTACTCGATCCACGACGCGATCGTGAGCGAGCGCGGGGCGCCGATCGTCGACCGCTGGTTCGAGCAGAAGGCCGAGACCGAGTACGCCCGGATCACGCCCGGCCAGTCGGTCACCTTCGACTGACCGTCCGACGATCGGTCAGGAATATCCCTTCTTGCCGTCCACCAGTTCGCGGATCGCGTCGAGGTGGCCGAGGTGCCGGCCGGTCTCCTCCACCATGTGGATCAGCATCCAGCGCAGCGTGGCGGCGGACGACCGGTAGTCGGGGTGCCGCCCCGGCTCGTCCAGCGAGTGGTTGGCGACGATCTCGTTCGACACCGCGCACTGCCGGTCGTATTCGTCGAGAAGCTGGCCGAGCGGGATGCCCTCGACCCGCATGTCCGCGTCCTCCGGCTCTTCCAGGAAGTGGGGGCTGTCGCCGGCCGGCCGGCCGAGGAACAGCACCTCGAACCAGGCGTGCTCCACCCAGCGCAGGTGGGAGACGATTCCGGCGATCGTCATCAGCGGCGAGGTCGGCAGGACAACACGGTGGCTGTCCACCTCGGCGAGCCCCTCGCACTTCCAGTGCACCAGGGAGCGCTGCATGTCGAGCCATCCGACGAGCTGGGTCCGCTCGTCGGCGACGAACGGTGGACGTACCCGGGGAGGCGGCATGGGCGCACACGGTAGTACCGGGATCGGTGGCCCGCACCGCAATTAGCGGTGGTGTCGGTACGGCCGGCGGTGGTACGGCAGGGTGTCGATGCGGCACGCACGGAAGGGGCCGGCGGTCTCGCCGGCCCCTTCGTCGTGTCGGTCCTCGCCGCTCGGTCAGTCGTGCGGTCAGCCGATCGGGGCGAGCATCGTCGTCGCCGGCCAACTGTCCTGGAAGATCTGGCCACCGACGCTGTCGGCGCGGTCGGGTCCGACCCGGGTACCGGCGAAGAGTTGGGTCACCCGGCTGGCCTCGGCCGTGCTCGGGTACGGGTTGGTGCAGCTCGTACCCGCGCTGCCGCCGGACATCAGCAGCGAGCAGTTGCCGTTGTAGTTGTCCGGCAGCCCGAGGATGTGCCCGATCTCGTGCGTCATGATCCGCAGCGGGCTGTACTGCGCCGCCTGCCGGGTGTCGATGTAGACCCGGCCGTTACCGAGGCTGGTCCGGACGGCGTACGAGCCGCCGCCGGTGATCTGGTAGATCCGCAGGTTGGTGCCGCAGTTGGCGGAGAGCGTCAGGTTCGACGTGGCGTTGTTCCAGATCGAGGCGGCCTGGTTCGCGATGCTGACGTAGCTGGGTGCCTGGCTGGTGTTGTAGCAGATGGTCATCGCGGCGGACGCGGGCGTGGGGTTGGCCAGCGTGATGCCGAGGGTGGCACCCGTCGTCGCGACGAACGCGACCAGCAGCCGGCTGATGCGTGAGGTCATGGCTCACTCTCCGATCCGGAAGGTTCGTTGGGGGTGCCAGCAGCGTAGTGATAGACAATTGTCAATTACAACATCCTGTCCGGATACGTGGTCGTTCGATATGGCAGCGGTCGGGTGGCCCCGGGTGGCCCGGATGCAGTACCCTAACGATCGTTCAGGTCGGTTGGCCCGGGGCGACACGGCCCCGGTGCGGACGAGGGGGTCGGCGTGACACTCGACGGTGCGGCGCTGGAACAACTCGGCAAGCGGGTCCGGGCCGGCGGCGCGGAGAAATACCACGCGGCCAACGCGGCCAAGGGCAAACTCTTCGCCCGGGAGCGGATCGCGCTGCTGGTCGACGAGGGATCGTTCGTCGAGGACGGGCTCTACGCCAACGCCCTCGCCGACGGGTTGCCCGCCGACGGCGTGGTCACCGGACAGGCCAGCATCGACGGTCGGCCGGTCTGCCTGATGGCCAACGACTCGACGGTCAAGGCCGGAAGCTGGGGCGCCCGTACCGTCGAGAAGATCATCCGGATCATCGAGCGGGCGTACGCCAACGGCCAGCCGATGGTCTACCTGGTCGACTCGGCCGGCGCCCGGATCACCGACCAGGTCGACCTCTTCCCCGGCCGGCGCGGCGCCGGGAAGATCTTCTGGAACCAGGTACGCGCCTCCGGCTCGATTCCGCAGGTCTGCGCGCTGTTCGGGCCGAGCGCGGCCGGCGGGGCGTACATCCCGGCGTTCTGCGACGTGGTGGCGATGGTGGACGGCAACGCCAGCATGTACCTCGGCTCGGACCGGATGGTCGAGATGGTCACCGGGGAGAAGACCACGCTGGAGGAGATGGGCGGGGCCCGGGTGCACTGCGCCGAGTCCGGCGTCGGGCACTTCCTCTGCAAGACCGAGGCGGACGCGCTCGACGTGGTCCGCCGCTACCTGTCGTACCTGCCGGCGAACTGGACCCAGACCCCGCCGGCCGCGACACCCGTCGACGCCCCGGGCAAGGTCGACCTGGCCGCACTGGTACCGGCCAGCGAGCGGCAGGCGTTCGACATGCGCCGGTACGTCAAGGGTCTGCTCGACGCCGACTCCTTCCTGGAGATCCAGGCGCTCTGGGCCAAGGAGTTGACGATCGGCTTCGGCCGGCTCGACGGCCAGGTCGTCGGGGTGGTGGCGAACAACTCGATGTTCAAGGGCGGGGTGCTCTTCGTCGACTCGGCCGACAAGGCGACCCGGTTCGTGCAGCTCTGCGACGCGTTCAACGTGCCGCTGCTGTTCCTCTCCGACGTGCCCGGGTTCATGGTCGGCACGGCGGTGGAGAAGCAGGGCATCATCCGGCACGGCGCCAAGATGATCACGGCGATCAGCGAGGCGACCGTACCCAAGATCTGTGTGGTGGTCCGCAAGGCGTACGGCGCGGGCCTCTACGCGATGGCCGGCCCCGGTTTCGAGCCGGACGCCACGATCGCGCTGCCCACCGCGAAGATCGCGGTGATGGGTGCCGAGGCGGCGGTGAACGCCGTCTACGCCAACAAGATCGCCGCGATCGGGGACCCGGACGAGCGGGCCGCCTTCGTCGCGGAGCGCCGCGCCGAATACGAGCAGGACATCGACATCGTCCGGCTGGCCAGCGAACTGGTCGTCGACGCGATCGTCGAACCGGGCGACCTCCGGGCCGACCTGGTCCGGCGGTTCGCCGCCGCCCGGGGCAAGGACCGCGAGTTCTCCCGGCGCCGGCACGGCGTCACGCCCGTATAGGAAACCGTCGCCGGCCCGGCGTTCCGCCCGTTGGGGAACCGGAACGCGTGCACCGGTCACCCGTACGCCGGCCGTTCCGGAGCACCGAGGTCACCACCGAGCCCACCCGCCCACGGCGCCACGAGCGCCCCGGCGACCGACCCGAACCGATGGAGGAACCCATGGACTTCCGGCTCAGCGAGGAGTACGAGGCGCTGCGATCGAGCGTGCGGTCCTTCGCCCGCGAGGTCGTCGCACCCGGCATCGCCGACCACTACGAGCGGCACACCTTCCCGTACGAGATCGTCGCGCAGATGGGCAAGATGGGCCTGTTCGGCCTGCCGTTCCCGGAGGAGCACGGCGGGATGGGCGGCGACTACTTCGCGCTCTGCCTCGCCCTGGAGGAGCTGGCCCGGGTCGACTCCAGCGTGGCGATCACCCTGGAGGCGGCGGTCTCGCTCGGCGCGATGCCGATCTACCGGTTCGGCACCGCCGAGCAGCGCGCCCGCTGGCTGCCGAAGCTGGTCAGTGGCGAGGCGCTGGCCGGGTTCGGGCTGACCGAGCCGGGCTTCGGCTCCGACGCGGGCGGCACCGCCACCCGGGCGGTACTGGACGGCGACGAGTGGGTGATCAACGGCTCGAAGGCGTTCATCACCAACTCCGGCACCGACATCACCGCCCTGGTCACGGTCACCGCGGTCACCGGTACCAACCCGGACGGCTCCAAGGAACTCTCCACCATCATCGTGCCGTCCGGTACGCCGGGCTTCGCCGTCGCGCCCGGCTACTCCAAGGTGGGCTGGTGCGCCTCGGACACCCACGAGCTGACCTTCGACGACTGCCGGGTACCGGCGGAGAACCTGCTCGGCCAGCGCGGCCGGGGCTTCGCCCAGTTCCTGCGGATCCTCGACGAGGGCCGGATCGCCATCGCCGCGCTCTCGGTCGGTCTCGCCCAGGGCTGCGTCGACGAGTCGATCCGGTACGCCAAGGACCGGCACGCCTTCGGCCGGCCGATCGGCAACTTCCAGGCCATCCAGTTCAAGATCGCGGACATGGAGCGCCGGGCGTACACCTCCCGGCTGGCGTACTACGACGCGGCGGCCCGGATGCTGGCCGGCGAGGACTTCAAGCGGCACGCGGCGATCGCCAAGCTGCATGCCAGCGAGTCCGCCGTCGACAACGCCCGCGAGGCGACCCAGATCCACGGCGGGTACGGCTTCATGAACGAGTTCCCGGTGGCCCGGTTCTGGCGGGACTCGAAGATCCTGGAGATCGGCGAGGGCACCTCGGAGGTGCAGCGGATGATCATTGCCCGTGACCTGGGGCTGTAGCCGTCCGGGTCAGCCGACTGCGAGGCCGGTCAGTGTTCGGAGGTGAGGTCGGCAAGCGCCTGGACGGTCCTCCAGTTCCGGGTCGTCGATGCCACGGCCAGCCGCTTCTCCAGATAGGCGTTGCTGAATTTAGTCCGGCCGTACCCGTCCGGGTAGTGCAGGTAGATGTCCCGACCCGTGCCGGCGAAGGTGAACTCGGCGGTGTCCGTACCGGGCACGGTCAGCTCGGCTGCCCGGTCCGGGTCGGGCAACTCGGCGAGGAACGCCACCAGCAACTTGACCTCGTCCGGCTGCGCCTTCGCGTACGGGTTGGCGCCGGCCAGTGCCGTCAGTTCGGCGCCGGACCGGACCAGCACCGGTACGTCCAGTCCCAACTCGTCGGCGATGGCAGCCCGGACGTCGCCGCCCAGCCGCTCCGGATCGGCTCCGTCCGCCGCCCCGAACACCACGTTCCCGCTCTGTAGGTACGTCCGGACGTCGTCGTGCCCGAGCGCGGTGACGATCCGGCGCAGGTCGGCCATGCCGATCCGGTTCCCCGGGCCGACGTTGACGCCCCGCAGCAGTGCGGCGTAGCGGGTCATCTGCTCTCCTTCGGCTCACCGGCCCTCCCGGCCTGGTGCCGAGGTTAGTCCCGGCCCGGCATACTCCGCCGCATGACCAACGACGACCACCCGCCGCCCCGTTCTTCCGTGCCGGTGCCGGTGCCGATGCCGGTGTCGGTGTCGGACGGATCCGCCCCGCACCGTCGGCTCCGCCTGGTCGCGGTGCTCGACGTACCGGCGGAGCACCTGGCCGCCTTCCGACGCTACGAGGACCTGGTACTGCCGCTGCTGGCCGAGCACGGCGGACGGCTGGAGCAGCGGCTGCGTACCGGGGACGGGTGTACCGAGGTGCACCTGGTGTCGTTCGCCGGACGGGACGGGTACGAGTCCTATCTGGCCGATCCGCGCCGCGCGGCGTACCGGCAGCGGGAGTTGCGCGGCGTCGAGCTGGCCAGCCGGTTCCTGGAGGTTTCCGAGGTCGACCCGGTACGCCCGGCAGAGTAGTGACGAAGGACCGTGGACGATGTGGGGACCGGCGGCTCGGATCAGCGGCCGACCTGTCGGCGGGCCGCCCGGCGCTGGTAGAACAGCAGCCCGAGCAGCGCACCGACCAGCATGATCGTGCCGACCGTGCCGAGTAGCCAGTCGATGTGGAAGCCGCGGTCGTCGGAGCGTACCCGGGTGGCGCCGGCTGCCGGCGAGGAGACCTGGTTGCCGGAGTCGGCCCGGGCCGGTGCGACGAGTTGGCCGACGCCCGCGTCGGCGGGCAGCCCGAAGCCCCAGTCGAGCAGCGCCGCGCCCTGTTCCCAGCCGCGCGCCGGCTGCGTCTCCGCGCCGAGCAGGGTGACGAGCAGGGTACGCCCGTTCCGCTCGGCCGCCCCGACGAAGCTGTGCCGGGCCAGGTCGGTGTAGCCGGTCTTGCCGCCCAGCGCGCCGGGATAGCGGTGCAGGAGCTGGTTGTCGTTCAGCATCGAGTAGCCCTTGGCGTTGATCGCCGGCTGGGCCGGCACCTCCGCCGTCTTCGTCGCCGCGTACCGCCGGAAGTCGGCGTGCGCGAAGCAGGCGCGGGAGATCAGCGCCAGGTCGTAGGCGCTGGTGTACTGGCCGGGACCGTCCAGTCCGGACGGTGTCGCGGCGTGCGTCTGGTGTGCGCCGAGCCGGGCCGCCTCGGCGTTCATCGCGGCGACCCCGCCGGCCTGTCCACCGGTACCGCCGCCGAGCCGGGCCAGCACGTTCGCCGCGTCGTTGCCGGAGTTCAGGATCAGGCCGAGCCAGAGCGTCTCGACGGTGTACCGGCCGCCGCGTACCAGCCCCATCGCCGAACTGCCCGGCTCGAAGTCGAGATCCGACTCGGTCACCTCGACGACCTGCTTCGGGTCCAGGTGTGGCAGTACCGCCGCCGCCAGCAGCAGCTTCTGCACGCTCGCCGGTACGCCGTACTCGTGCGGGCCGCAGCCGCCGAGCACCGCGCCGCTGGTCAGGTCGGCGACCAGCCACGAGGTGGCGGTGACCTTCGGCGGTTCGGCGGCGCCGGACGGGGTGACCAGGCCGGCGGTCGCCAGTGCGGGGCCACCGACCGCCGCCTTCGCCGGGTCGAGCGGTGGCGGGGCGGGGCTGGTCGGCCGGGCCACCGGCGGCGCCGGGCAGGGCCTAGCCGGCGTACCCGCTCGGGCCTGGGCCGGAGTTCTCGCCATCGCGGCTCCGGGTGCGCCGGTCATGGTCACCGACGGCAGCACCAGTGCTGCGGTGGCTACTCTCAATGCGAGTAACCCTCGGGTCATACTCCGGAGAGTAACCGTCGTCCCCCGTACGGGTGGCAGATTCGGATATCGGGGCCGGCACGCTCGGCGAGTGACCCGGAGCGGCGGTATACCGTCGGTATACTTCCGTCCGTGGACACGACGATCAAGGTGGACGCGGCGGTCCGGGACCGGCTCGCCGTCATCGCCCGGGAGCGCGGCGTGACCGTGCGGGACCTGGTCGCCGAGCTGTCCAACGGCACGCCGACCGCAGCCGAGCTGCGGGAACGCGCGGACAGCGCGGCCCGATACCTGCGCTCGCGGCTCGGTGTCGACCTCGACGCGGACGACATATCCGCCGGTGAACGATTCTGGCAGGGCATCGCGTCGGGCGTGGCACCGTCCACTCTCGACGGCGTCGTCCGCCCGCCCGCCACACCGCGCGGGTGACCGCTCCCCTCGCGGCGGTCGTCCTCGACCACAGCGCCCTGCTCGCGCTGGGTGCCGGCCACCGGCTGCTCTCCGGCCTGGTCGCGGCGGCGCACCAGGACGCGGGACGGCACATCTACGTACCCGCACTCTGCCTGGCGGCGGCCTCGGCCGACCGACCAGCGCTCGGCGAGCACGTCGGAGCGCTGCCGGCGATGGAGGTCGTCGAACTCGGTTACCCGGCGGCGATCGCGGTCGGCCGGCTCGTCGCCGGTGCCCTGGACTGGCAGGCCGCCCACGCGGTCGTCGTCGCCAGGCCGGACGCCGAGTGGCCGACCGGTCGCGCGGTGCTCACCGAACATCCCGACGTCTACCGGCGACGCGGCCTGACCGCCGTCGAACTCCCGCCGCCCCGCTGACGAGGAGCGCCGGCCGGAGCTGATCGCGGGACGGGCCGGAGGAGAACTCACGGCGAGGGTCGCGGACGGACCCAGCCGAGAAACCGGGCGTGCAGTGCTGCCGGATCCGGCCCGGGGTTCGGGTTCAGCCGGTGCAGGTCGGCGGTGGCGGCGTAGAGCGCCGAGCCGAGGTAGACGTGCAACCCGACCCGGTCGTCGCGGTAGTCGGCGAGCAGCGTGAGCCGGGCCGTTGCGCACGGCCACGGATGCCCGCAGCCCCGACAGACCCACAGCGGACGCAGCGGCAGGTGCTGCCAGACCGGTCCCCGGTTCGTCGGCCGCCCGCGCGGAAACCGGGGCGGCAGGTTCGCGCCGGTCCGGGACATCGGGTACGGCGGCACGAGCGGCGGCGGATTGAACCGGTCCCGGCACGGCCAGCGGTCGCCACAGCGGCAGTGCCGCCACCACGGTCGCCGCCAGTCGCGTCGGTGCTGTGGGGCGTACCGGACGGGTTCGGGTTGCCGGCGCAGCCGTGACCACATCGGAGCGTGACCTCCTCGGATGGGTGGCCCCGGGGACCGTCCGCGGCAAGGAGGAACTGCGGGTGGTCCCCGGGGCCGGGGGCGCCCATCCGGGTGCGATCGCGGCCTGCTCATGGGCGCCTGCCGCCCCCCAGTCTGGTGACCAAACCACTACTCTCGGAAGTAATGCCCGGACGACCCGAGCCGTTGTCCGGAGTCCACAATCCGCAGGTAAGGAGCCTGTCCGTGGCTGAACCGACGACCCTCGGTCTCTTCGCCGGCGAGTTACGCCGGTTCCGTGGTATCGCCTCGCTGTCCCAGGACGGTCTGGCACAGCGGATCAACTTCTCGTCGGCCTTGGTCGCCAAGATCGAGCTGTGCCAGCGTCGCCCGACCCGCGAGTTCGCCAAGCGCTGCGACAACGTACTGGAGACCGGCGGCCTCCTCGAACGCATCCAGGCAGTGATCGGAGTCGGGCCGGTCATGCCGTGGTTCCGGGAGTGGACGATCCTCGAACAGGAGGCCGTCGCCATCCGCTGCTTCGAGCTGTCGGTGATCCCCGGCCTCCTCCAGACGGAGGCATACGCTCGTGCCCTGCTCAGTGGTGGCAGGTTGTTCACCAGCGCCGAGGTCGAGCAGCATGTGTCTACCCGGATGGCCCGACAGGAGATCCTGACCAGGGAGAAGCCGCCGTTGTTCACTGCCGTTGTCGATGAGCGGGTGTTGCACCAGCCAATCGGTGGCCCCGGAGTCATGCGTGATCAGTTGCGACACATCGTGAAGCTGTGTGCCGAACAGCCTCGGATTCGGATCCAGGTGGTGCCGACGAGGGCCGGGGCCTACATCGGGGTGAACGGCCCCTTCGTGATCGCGACGATGAAGGGTGGCGACGACATCGGTTTTCTCGACGATCAAATCGAGGGTCGATTGATCGAGCGTGCCGATGAGGTTGCCAGGGCCAACAACATCTGGGAGATAATCCGGTGCGAGGCACTGTCCCACCAGCAGTCCATCGAGCTGATTCAGGAGGTGGCGGAGTCGTGGAGTTGAGTCGCGCGGTCTGGCGGAAAAGCAGCCGCAGCAACGCCAACGCAGGCAACTGCGTCGAGGTGGCCGGTAACCTGCCCGGGGTGGTCGGGGTGCGGGACAGCAAGGATCCGAGCGGTCCGGTACTGACCTTCGCACCCGCCGCCTGGCGGTCGTTCGTGGCTACCACGCAGGCCCGCAAGGCGTCCTGAGGCCCGAGTTGGCCCTGGCCACGGCAGACGCGGTCGTGCGGTCCTCGACGGAAGTGTCAGCCGTCGGCGGAGGTTCGCGCGTCCTCGATCGTGCCTGACGGCGTCCTCAATCGAGGACCAACTTCTCGCCGTCGAAGTCAGCCACGATCTTCAATTGGCCGCCGAGGGCGGTAATGTACTTGCTGATCGTTCCGACCTCGGTGGCAGGTAGTTCGCCCTTCTCGATGGCGGACACACGCGCCTGCGGCACACCCATCCGGTCCGCGACCTGCTGCTGGCTCAGGTCGCGACGCTTACGGATCTCGACGAGCCGAGCGACACGGACCTCGGCAACCATGCGGTCTCTGCGCTCGGCAACCCGGGTCTCGTCGAGGTTGGCGCGGGCGCGAACGTCCGTCCAGCTATTCGCCATGATGCTGTCCCTTCAACTCGGCGAGATGGTTGTCGTACGCTTTCTATTTCAGCGCCTTCGGCCGGAAGTGGCGGTGCCATGAGACTGAGCGGTGCGGCCTGGCGGAAAAGCAGCCGCAGTAATGGTCACGGTGGCGAGTGCGTCGAGGTGGCCGGGAACCTGTCGGGGGTGGTCGGGGTGCGGGACAGCAAGGATCCGGCTGGTCCGGTGTTGACCTTCGCGCCGGCCGCCTGGCGGTCGTTCGTGTGGACCTTGCCGTCCCGCGAGTTTGCCCAGCAGTAGTCTGCCGGCTACTCGTACCCGTTCAACCGCAGCCCCGCCGAAGTCGGCGAGGTGGCGTCACGCGACGGCGGTTCCTTCGAGTTCGACCATCAGGTCGGGGAGCGCCAGCCGGGTCACCCCGAGCATCGTGCTGGTCGGTGCCACCCCGGCGGCACCCAACCGCGACGCCAGCACGCCGTAGTGCGGAAAGAGTCGATCGACGTCGGTCGTGTAGACGTTGAGCCGGACGAGGTTCGCGAGGGACATGCCGGCCTCGGCGAGTACGGCTTCCAGGTTGTCGAGGCTCAGCGCCAACTGCGCTGCCATGTCACCGGCGTGCTGGGGCTTGCCGTCGCCGTCCATCGCGGTCTGCCCGGCGCAGTACAGCGTCCGGGTGTGCCCGGAGACCATCTCGCCCTGGTGGTATCCCAACCCCATCGACCACGGCCACGGGTTGACCGCCGATCGTTCCACTGCCATCTCAGCTCCATCCGTCGGAAGTGGGCGCGTGGTAACCCGCCCCCACGTGCCGGTGAGCTTCGCAGCCCAATCACGACATCCTCTGTCGTGTATTCCGGGCATACTTCCCGGATGCGCGCCGACCGGTTGGTCTCGCTGGTGCTGCTGCTGCGCCAGCGCGGTCGGCTGCCCGCCGCCACCCTGGCCCGTGAGCTGGAGGTGTCCACCCGCACCGTGCTGCGCGACATCGAGGCGCTGTCCGCAGCCGGGGTACCCATCTACGCCGAACGCGGTCGGCACGGCGGGTTCGCGCTGCTACCTGGCTTCCAGACCGAACTCACCGGACTGAACCACGACGAGGCACTCGCCCTGCTGATCGTCGGATCGCGGCGCGGCAAGCAGGCATTCGGCCTCGGCTCGGCGCTCGCCTCCGCCATGCGAAAGGTGTTCGACGCCCTGCCCGAGAGCCACCGGGACACCGCGACCGGCGCGGCCCGGCGACTGCTCGTCGACCCGGAGACCGACCTGCTCTCGCGCCGGCTGACCACCGAGGAGATTCCCGACGCGATACTGAGCGAGATCCGGCGTGCGGTGCTCGGCGGACACAAGCTGCGCATCCACTACGAGGCTGCGGGCCAGACCCCGCAGTGGCGCACGGTGGACCCGATCGGCCTGGTCACCGTACGCGACCAGGGTTACCTGCTGGCCATGAAGTCCGGCGCGGACCGGACCTACCGGCTGTCCCGGGTGTTGGCCGCCGAGGAACTTACCGAACCCGCGCAGCGACCGGACCGGGTCGACCTGGACCGGGCCTGGCAGGAACGCAGCACCCGGTTCCGGACCGGCGGCGACCTGGTCACCGTGCTGGTACGGGTGCATCCGAGGCGGCGGGACGAGTTGGCGCGTACCGCGCTCGCCGTCCACGCCGAGGAAGTCGACGCGGACGACTGGCTGCGGCTGGAGGTGACCTTCCAGGATTCGAGACACGCCGAATGGGCACTGTGGCAGCTCGGCACGAACGCGGAAGCCCTCGCCCCGCAGTGGTTGCGTACCGCCCTGCGCGAACGCGCCACCGCCGTCGCCACCTGCTACGAAGCGTCACCCGAGAGCTGAGGGACGATTCACCCACCGGAGGGCTTGCCCGGTCATGCCGTTTCGGCTCCGGTATCCGCCGGTGAACGGGTGAGCAGCAGGGCGAAGCAGGCGACCGTGACACAGATGGTCATGCCCAGGAACAGCACGACGGCGTTGTCCCGCCCGCCGAGCCCCATCAGCGGCGCCGCCACCGCAGCCAGTACCCCCTGGAGTGTGCCGAGCACCGCCGATCCGCTGCCGGCGGCCTTCGGTACCCGTTGGATCGCCAGGGCTGTCGCGTTCCCCATGATCATGCCGAGTCCGACGAAGAAGAGCAGCAGCGCGAGCGCCACCACCCGGTCGAGCTGCCCGGCCAGGGTGACGCCGAGCAGGCCGGCGGTGGTACCCAGCATGATGACCAGCCCGGTCCGGAGCAGCGCCGCCGGTGCGGCGCCCCGGCCGACGAGTCGGGCGTTGACCGCGCTGCTCAGGGTGGCCAGCAGCGCCCCGGCGGCGAAGGCGACGGCGGCCTGCCGGACGGAGAGCCCGAGGACGTACTGGAGGAAGAACGGCGAGGCGGCGATGTAGCAGAACAGGGCCGCGAACCCGAAGCCGAACGCGAACGTGTAGCCGAGATAGACCCGGTCGGTCAGCAACGCCCGCGCGGTGGCCAGGGTGGCGCGGAGCCCACCGGCGTGCCGCCGCTCCGGCGGCAGGCTTTCGGGTACGCCGACCAGCGCGACCAGCAGCGTGAGCAACAGTCCGACCGCGAGGGTGTACCAGACCGCGCGCCAGCCGGCGGCGCTGGTCACCACGCCCCCGATCAGCGGTGCGGTGATCGGGGCGATGCCACTGAGCGCCATCAGGATCGCGAACATCCGGGCTGCGGCCGGTCCCTGTGCGGTGTCGGAGATGACGGCCCGGCCGACCACCACCCCGGCCGCCGCACTGAATCCCATCACGAACCGGAGCGCGGTCAGCGTCTCCAGGGTGGGCGCGAGCGCGCAGGCGGCGGCGGAGGCCCCGCAGACTGCCGTGCCGGCGAGGATCAGCAACCGCCGGCCGTACCGGTCGGAGAGCGGGCCGAGTACGAGTTGACCGAGTGCCAGCCCGATCACGAACGCGGTGAGGGTGAGTTGGACGCCGGCGGGGTCGGTACGGAACTCGTCGGCGAGCCGGGGAAAGGCCGGCAGGTACATGTCGATGCCCATCGGCGGCACGAAGGCCAGCAGCACCAGGGCGGGGAGCAGGAGTCTCCGTCGCCGGACCGGCGGTGCCGACTGCTCCGGTGGACCGCCTGCCTCGGCCGGATCTGACGCCTCGGCCGCCTCGGCCGGATTCGATGCCTCAACCGGATTCGATGTCTCGGCCGGCCCGGCTCTCTCGGAGGGGTCGGGGAGACCGGCTGTCTCGCCGGGTTCGGCCGAACCGGCTGTCTCGGCGGGTTCGGCCGGATCGGACGCCTCGGCGGGATCGGCTGAGGCGGACGTCTTGGCGGCCTCGGGCAGTTCGGGCGGCGGGGGCGGTGAAGACGGGCTGGACTCTTCGCTTCGCGAGGGGGCGGAAGTCACGACGGCAAGTTACTATAACTATATAAGTATGTCTAGCGTTATCCTCGTGAAGTGAAACGAGTGACCATGGCGGACGAGACGGTCCTCCGGCAGGCGAGGACACTCGTACCGGTTCTGTACCAACTGAGCCGGGTGATGCGGCTGCAAGGCGTCGACGAGACAGGGCTTGGCCAACTGCCGCCCTCCGAGCTGGAGGTGCTCCGGTACGTCGCCGAAGTCCCCGGCGTCTCGGTCAGCACACTCGCCCGTGACCTGGGCCTGCACGCCAGCAACGTGAGCGCGACCGTCCGCGCCCTGGTGGCCCGCAACCTGGTACGCCGAGAGCCCGACCCGAACGACCGACGGGCCGTACGCCTGCACGCGACCCTCGACGCGGCGCACGGCTCGGCCCGGGTCGAGGACGCCTGGGCCCGGATCTTCGCCGACGCGATGGCCGAGATCAGTGACGAGCAGCGGGCCGAGTTGGCCGACGCCGCTCCGGCACTCGGTGCGCTCGCCGAACGCCTTCGGGCCCGCCGCGCCACCGAACGGGGCTGACCGGCTCCTCGATCGTCGGAGTCGGGCCGGTCGTGACGGTGGTCCGCCTTCCGTCGTGGTGCGTCCGGCCCGCCCCTTCAGGTCCGACGGTCGCCATCCGCGCAACGCCTTCCGGCTCAATGTCCCATTCCGTCACCCGAGCCGTCCGCCTACGTTCAGGCATCGAGAACTCACGTTAAGTGATCTATTGATGCCCGAGTTGGGCACCGAGGAACGGTCGCGGAGGGGCGATGGGCAACGCAGTCGACCGGGTCAGGGCGGTGGCCGACCGGGTACGGGGCGGATGGCGGCGGCTGAGCATCACCAACAAGATCGCAGTGATCGGCCTGCCACTGGCCGGACTCACCGCGGTCGCCGCCGTGGTGCAGGCGTCCGCCCCGTACGTCGCGCCGGCCGCACCGATCACCGGCGTTCCGGCCGCCGCCTCGCCGAGCCCGACCGCCAGCGAGGCGGTGTACCCGGTCGAGGCGACCGCCAGCGTCGTCCATCCGCAGTACGAGTCGGAGAACCGGTGGGCACTCGCCGAACCACTGCCGGACAGCATCGCCGTACCCGCGCCCGGCAGGGAGCGCTTCGACTGGCTCATCCAGCGGGGCGCGGCCCGGGTGGGCGAGACCAAGCTCCAGGTCGTGCTCACCAACAACGGTGCCGAGGAGGTGATCGTCACCGGGATCTGGGCGGAGGTCGTCCAGCGCGGTCCGATCTGGGCCGGTACGGCCTTCTGCGAGCAGACGGCCGGATCCGCCGACGTCGAGAAGATCGCCTTCGACCTCGACGACAGCAACCCGGTGGCCCGGGAGGTGCACGAGGACGGCAGCGTCGGCGAGCCGTACTTCGAGCGGCACGTCATCTCGCTCAAGCCCGGCGAGAAGATGCCGTTGCGGGTCAGCGCGACCGCCCCGGAACGGGAGGCGGTCACCTGGCGGATGGTCGCGGAACTCTCCTCCGGCCGGACGACGTGGCAACTGCCGATCGCCGACCCGAACGGCCGGCCGTTCGTGGTGACCGGCTGGTCGCCGGAGTACGACGTCGTCTACTTCGAGGGCGTCGACATGGGCGACACCGACGGCGACGGGCACCTCGCCGACATCACCGGCCGGTACGACGACATCGGCCCGGCCGAGAAGGACCTCGGCATCGGCTGCTGACCCGTCCGGCACAGGCGACCTTGGCATCGGCTGCTGACCCGTCCGGTGCAGGCGACCTCGGCGACGCGCCAGGCAGGACAGGCCGACCCGGCACACCGGACGGTCACTTCTGACCGGTTGGCGACTGCCGGTTGACTGCTCAGGGTGTTTGCATGTGCGCCGAGGGCGACGATCCGGCGTCGGCCGTACGCCGATCCGGCGTTGGTCCGGCGTCGCGCCAGAGGAGGTTCGGGGGCATGTTCGCTGCGTACGGGCGGTCGCTGTGGCGGTGGCGCTGGCCGGTGCTGATCGGCTGGCTGGGGCTCGTACTGGCCGGGGCGACCCTCGGCGGCCAGGTCTTCGACCGGCTGGTCGACACCGACAACCTCCGCCCGGATGCCGAGTCGCAGCGGGCCGACCGCCGGATCGGTGAACTCCTGCCCGAGGGCTCGACCGTGGTCGCGATCGTCCGTGACCGTGACCCGTACGACCCCGCGCTGGTGGCCAGCGTCAACCGGGTACGCGCCGAGGTCCAGGCCGTACCGGGGGTGAAGGAGGTCGAGGACCTCTACAACGCCGCCGGTGGCCGGATCGGCGCCGACAACCGCAGCACCCTGGTCCGGGTCGAACTCGCCGACGGACTGCCGGCCGCCGAGCGGGAGGCCGCCGAGGACCGGGTCGCCGCCCTGCTGCGCGGCATCGACGCGCCACAGGTGCTGGTCGGCGGCGACGAGTTGACCGAGCGGGCCTTCGCCGAACAGGCGGTGGACGACGCGATCGTCGGCGAGTCGGTCGCGCTCGGCGTACTCCTGGTGGCGCTGGTGGTGATCCTCGGCGGCCTGCTCGCCGGGACGTTGCCGCTGCTCGCCGCCCTCGCCGCCGTCGCGGTGACCCTGCTCGGCCTGTACGCCCTCACCGCCGTCACCGGGGTCGGCGAGTTCACCGTCAACGTGGTCACACTGCTCGGCATCGGCCTGACCGTGGACTACGCGCTGCTGCTGATCGCCCGGTTCCGCGAGGAACGCGACGCAGGCTCGGCACACCGCGACGGCTCGGCGCACCGCGACGGATCAGCACACGGCGACGGGTCGGAGGGCGGCGACCGGCCGGAGGGCGGGGATCCCGTCGAGGCGCTGGCCCGGACGATGGCGACCGCCGGCCGTACCGTGTTGATCTCCGGTTTGGCGGTCGCCGCCGCGATGGTCGGGCTCTACGTCTTCGCGGAGCCGCTGCTCGCCGCGATGGCCCTCGGCGGCGCGCTCGCGGTCGCGCTGGCCACCCTCGCCGGGCTGACCCTGCTGCCGGCGCTGGTCGCGGTCGCCCACCGGCAGATCCCGGCCCCCGGCGCCCGGACCTGGCCGCGCCGGGCCCTGGCCGCCGTCGCCCGCCCGGTCCGCCGCACCGTCCCGGCCCGCACCGCACCAGCCCCCCGATCGGGTACGCCCACCGCGCAGCACCCCGGCCTGCTCGGCCGGCTCGCCGGGTACGCCCAGCGCCAGCCCGGCCCGGTGGCGTTCGGTGTCTCCGCCGGCCTGCTGCTGCTCGCCCTGCCGTTCCTGGGCGGCGCCAACCTGGCCAACTCCGACGCCCGGGCGCTGCCCCGGTCGATGGAGGCCCGGCAGGTGCACGACGTGCTGCTGCGCGACTTCGAGGCGGGTCGGGCCGCCCCGGTCACCGTCGTCGTCGAGGCGGATCCGGCCAGCGCCGAGGTGCGGGACCTGATGAACCAGCTCAACACCCTGCCCCAGGTGATCCGGATGCAGCCCCGGCCGGACGTGCCGGGCGCGTCCGTGGTGATCGACCTGACGCCGAAGGGCGCGACCGGCGGCCCCGAGTCCCGTGACCTGGTACGCGCGGTACGCACCCTGGAGCAGCCGCTGCCGCTGCTGGTCGGCGGGTCGGCCGCCGAACTGGTGGACTACCGCTCGTCGGTCGCGCAACGGCTGCCGTACGCCGTACTGGTGTTGTTGCTGGTCACCGTCGGGCTGCTCTTCGTGCTGACCGGTTCACTGGTGATCCCGGTGAAGGCACTGGTGATGAACGTGCTGACCCTGCTCGCCACGCTCGGCGTACTGGTCGTGGTGTTCCAGTGGGGCTGGGGGGCCGGCCTGCTCGGGGTGGAGTCGTGGGGGGCGATCGACGTCACCACCCCGGTACTGCTCTTCGTGTTCGTCTTCGGGCTGTCGATGGACTACGAGGTGTTCCTGCTCGCCCGGATCAGGGAGGAGTGGCGTCGCCGGTCGGGACTGCGCACCCAGGCGGCCCGGCTCCGGGCCGGCGAGCGGGCGGTACTGGCCGGCATCACCCGTACCGGTCCGGTGGTGACCTCGGCGGCGGTCTGCATCACCATCGTCTTCCTCGGTTTCCTGCTCGGCGACCTGACCGCCGTCAAGGAGATCGGCTTCGGCATGGCGGTGGCGGTACTCCTCGACGTCACGGTGGTCCGGGGACTGTTGATGCCGGCGCTGATGAGCCTGCTCGGCGAGTGGAACTGGTGGGCGCCGGCTCCGCTGCGCCGACTGCACCGGCGGTTCTCCGGCGACCGGTTCTCCGGCGACCCGGACCAGCCCGCCGGTACGCCCGTACCGTCCGCTCCGGTGCCGGTTTCCGTCGAGCCGTAAGGGTGCTGTTACGGGCCGAAACGTCTCATCGATAATCTGTCGGATATCTATGTCTTCTTCGGTCGGCAGCGCGACGTATCTATGCCGGTGCCAGACCCGGGTGCGTACTCTTCCTGGCCATGACTCCGGATCATGGCTCCGACCGGGTTCCGGGTGGCTTCGACGAGTTGCTCCGCCGGCGCCGGCTGGCGGCCGGCCTGACCCAGGCGGAACTCGCCGAACGAGCCGCCGTCGGGATCCGTACGGTCCGTGACCTCGAACGGGGTCGGGCGTCCCGGCCGCAGCGGACGACGGTGGAGTTGCTGGCCGCCGCGCTCGGTCTCGCCGGGCAGGACCGAGCCGACTTCGTCGCCCTGGCCCGGGGCCAGGCCGGACCGGCGGTGGAGTTCGGCACCGTCCCGGCCCCGCCGGCCCGACGGCTGCCGCCGCGCGGATTCGGCCTGCCGGAGCCGGGTGAGCTGATCGGCCGGGACCGGGACGTCGCCGACCTGGCGGCGATGCTGGGCGAGCAGCCCCGGGTGGCGCGCGGAGTCGTCAGCCTGGTCGGCATCGCCGGGGTCGGCAAGACCGGGTTGGCCCTCAAGGTCGCCCGGGAGGTGGCCGACGACTTTCCCGGCGGCACCAGCGGGATCGTGATGATCGAGGGCTCCACCGAGGGCGACGTGCTGTCGGTCGTCGCCACGGTCTTCGGGGTCGGCCGGGCCAGCGACCTCGCCGCCCGGTTCTCGGACGCGCCGTCACTGCTGCTGGTGGACGCCGTCGAGCGGGCTCCCGGAGCGGCGGCCGAGGCCCTGAACCGGCTGGCCGAGATCGCGCCGACGCTGCGGGTGCTGACCACCGGCCGGCATCCGGTCGGGCTGCCCGGCGAGCGGGTCCGGCCGGTTGCCCCGCTGGAGGTGCCGCCGGTGGACGTACCGGCCGACCTCGCGGTGGTGGCCGACTATCCGGCCGTCGCGCTGCTGCTGGCCCGGCTGCGCCAGATCGGCCGCGAGCCGCCGCACCCCGACGAGATGGTCGCGCTGGTCGAGCTGGTACGCCGACTCGGCGGGCTTCCCCTCGCCATCGAACTGGCCGCCGCGCACGGTCGGGTGCTCAACCTGAACGAGATCCTCGACCGGTACGGCAACCGGCTGCTCGACCTCGGCAGCCCACCGGTGGCCCGGGAGACGGTGGTGACGCTGCGGGACGCGGTCGCCGCGAGCTACCGGCTGCTCGACGCCGACGAGCGCGCCGCGCTGCGCCGGCTCTCGGTGCTGCGCAACCGGTGGTCGGTGGAGTTGGCCGAGGGGATGCTGGCCCCCGACCCCGCCCCCGACGGATCCGACGACCAGTCCCCGCCGGTCGACCACCCGGCCTCCGCCTGCCCGAACGCCCACGGTGCCGACCCGGCCGCGACGACACCGGGTACCCCCGTAGCCGGTGATCCGATTCGGCTGCTGGACCGCCTGCTGGCACACGGGCTGATCGGCGCCCGGGGCACCGGACCGCTGCGGTTCCGGGTACTCGACGTGGTGCGGGACTTCGCCGCCGAACGGGCTGCCGCCGACGGTGAACTGGCGGCCATCCGCCGCCGGCACGCCTCGGTCTTCGCCCGGCTGGCCGCCCGGGTCGCGCCGGACCTGGCCGGTGCCCGGCTCGTCGAGGCGGTCGGCCGGCTGGACGAGGTGGCCGGTGACCTGTGGACCGCCCTGGCGTACTCGGCGAACGACGATCCGCACACCGCGCTGCGGCTGGCCGGAAATCTGGCTCGCTGGTGGCGTTACCGGGGGCGGGACGTGGCCGGGCGGCAGTGGCTGCGTCGGCTGCTGGACGATCCGCGTACCGCCGACGCCGATCCGGCGGCCCGGGCCTGGGCCCAGGTCGGTGTGGCGCAGCTCGCCCAGGAGCACGGTGCCGGCCCGCAGGAGTTGCCGGCCGCCGACGCGGCCGTGGCGACGTTCCGGCGGTTGTCCGACGTCGCCGGTGAACTGGCCGCCCGCAACGTCCTCTGTGGACTGTGGACGGCGATCGGCGGCCACGACGAGGCGCGGCAGCACGGCGAGGCGGCCCTGGAACTGGCCACCCGGACCGGGCGGATCCGGGACATGGCGGTGGCCCAGAACAACCTGACCTGGCACGAGATCCGGCGCGGCGACCTGCCCGCCGCCCGGCGCCGGCTGGCGGCGGTGGACCGGCTCGCCGGTGAGTGCGGCGAGGAACGGCTCCGGGTGCTCGCCCGGGCCAACCTCGCCGAGGTCGCCCGCCTCGAAGGCCGGTACGCGGACGCGGTCCGGCACGGCCGGCGGGTGGAGTCGGCGCTGGCCGAACTCGGCGACCCCGGCCACCGTCGCCGGGCACTCGGCACGGTCGGACTGGCGCTCGCCGAGGACGGACGGATCGACGAGGCCACGGCGGTACTCGCCGAGCTGCGGTCCCGGAAGGCCGGTGACGGGGCCGGGCCGGCGGAATTGGAGTCCGGGCTTCCCCGGACGGACGAGATCACTCCCCGGGACGACGGGATCTGCGCCCTGATCGAGGCGAGCCTGGCGGTGCAGCGGGGCGACCGGGAGTGGGCGGCCGAGTGGTACGCGGCAGCCGTCCAGGCCTGCGCCAGGTCACGGGATCTGCGCGACGTGGCCGAGGCGCTGGTCGGGCTGGTGGCGAGCACCGACGACCCGACGGCTCGGGCGGCGGCGCGCACCCGTCTCGACCAGGTGTGCCGGGAGGGTGGGATCACCCTGCTGCCGAGGGAACGGGCGCTGGTCGACGGGCCGGCAGCGGCGGTCGGGCCCTCGGGAAGCGACACCGTGCCGCCGACCGCCTCCGGCGACGGCTGAGCCGACCGCCGGTCTCCGCGCCACCCGTTGTTCCCGCCGACGCCGACCGGCCGCCCCGGCCGGAGGTGGCGGCGGTGGTCGTCTTCGCGTGACGGTCTGTCGGTCTCCGTCACCCGGTCTTGTCTTCGCGTGAGGTCTGTCGGTCCCCGGGGCACCTTGGGGCCGTGGCGCGAGCGGGACAGCCCCCCGACAGAGCCCCTTACTGATCCCCGCCCGCGCCACGTCCCCAGAGCCCCCCGGCTGCCTGAAGGTTAACCAGCACCAGGTGCCTGTTTTTTCCGATTAATGGGTGACGTGGCGATACGTGCCTGACTTCTGCCGGTCTTTCTGCCGGTGTTCCCTCGACATGCCCGTCGTCCCCTCCGGGACGATAATCGGGATCCGTGAGGATTGTCGGCAGCCCGTGTCCGGGACTCAACAGGGCGTGGTCGCCTCCGCGCTGCCGCCACGGCTGCCGGCGGTGGCGCCGGGATGGACCGCGTCCCGGACGACCCGCAGCGAGTCGAGCAGGCTCTCCAGCGCGGCGGGTTCGAGTTGACCGATGAACCAGTCCTGGATCAACTGGATGTGTCCGGGGAGCGTCTCCCCGAGCCGCGCCATGCCCGACTCCGTCACCACGGCGTACGCGCTGCGCCGGTCGGAGGGGCAGGCGCGACGGCAGAGCAGGCCGTCCCGCTCCATCCGGTCGACCACCCGGGTGACTCCGCTGGTCGAGAGCGAGGTCTG
Source organism: Plantactinospora endophytica (assembly GCF_016862915.1). GTDB lineage: Bacteria > Actinomycetota > Actinomycetes > Mycobacteriales > Micromonosporaceae > Plantactinospora > Plantactinospora endophytica. Next base: position 198,140 of record NZ_BONW01000019.1, read on the forward strand.
GGCGGCGAGATCGGTCATCCGCAGTTGGTGCTCGGGTGAGCGGGCCAACCGCATCAGGACCTCGAACTCGACCGTCGACAGCCCGTGCTCCTCGAACTGGGCGGCGAAGCGGGCGGCGAGCCCCGCGTACACCTCCATGACCAGGCCCACGGCCGTGATCCGGGCGTCGTCGTACAGGTTCTTGGTCACGGTTGCATCGTAGCAGTCGTTGACAGCGGGAATATTGCTGTGTCTATAGTTGCTTCGTCAGTCATCGGTCACACAACCTATCTCCTGGGAAGGCAACACCATGACCAGCAGCGCCGAGTCCGCCACCACCCGTACCTGGGAAGGTCTGACCATCCCCACCGCGGGCACCTACCTGCTCGACCAGGCGCACAAGCGCGTCGGGTTCGTGGCCCGGCACATGATGGTGAGCAAGGTGCGCGGCCAGTTCCGTGAGGCGGAAGCCACGATCACGGTCAGCGAGAACCCGCTCGAGTCCGCAGTCACCGCCACCATCCAGGCCGCCAGCATCGACACCGGCGCCACCGACCGGGACAACCACCTGCGCAGCGGCGACTTCCTGGAGTCGGAGAAGTACCCGACCCTGGAGTTCCGCAGCACCGGGGTGAAGTCGCACAGCGGCAACGAGTTCGTGCTCGCCGGCGACCTGACGATCAAGGGTGTCACCCGGCAGGTCGAGCTGGAGGTCGAGTTCGAGGGCGCCGGCCGCAGCCCGTTCGGCCAGGACATCTTCGGCTTCACCGCGAGCACCGAGATCGACCGCGAGGACTTCGGGCTGACCTGGAACGTGGCCCTGGAGACCGGCGGCGTGCTGGTCAGCAAGAAGATCAAGATCGAGATCGAGGGCGAGGCCATCCGCCAGGCCTGAGCGCCGCCGACCGTCCCCGCGACGGTCGGATCGACACCGGTTCGGAATGCCCCGGTCACCGATCAGATGGTGACCGGGGCGCCTCGTTGGGTAATGCGCCCGGTGGAGGGGTCAGCGCGATCGTGTGCGATGGTGGACGCGGCGCCGCTGGTCGCTCACGCGGAGCGGGCGGGCGCTGTGGTTGTGGCCACGTGCGCGCGGCGCTCCTACGGTAAGGGTTCGAACGGGCGTCCGGTGGGCATGGCCTTCCGGACTGCGGAGACAGCGCCGCGCTGCGGGAGGGGTAGATGGGCCAGGACGTGTCGGAGGTCCCCTTCACCCGGGAGGACCGGACCCGATACCGGCAGAAGGTACGCCGGTGTCTGGATGTCTTCGCGCTCATGCTTGACGACTTCGGTTTCGACGCCGACCGGCCGACCACCGGTCTGGAGATCGAGCTGAACCTGGTGGACGCGGACGCCGAGCCGGCGATGCGCAACGCGGAGGTGCTGGACAACCTCGCCGATCCCACCTTCCAGACCGAGCTGGGCCAGTTCAACCTCGAACTCAACGCCCGGCCACGGCTGATCGAGGGCGCCGGCTTCGCCGACTACGAGCAGGACCTCCAGGCCAGCCTCGGCCGGGCGGAGGAACTGGCGGTCAAGTCCGACGCCAACATCATCCTGATCGGCATCCTGCCCACCCTGACCCCCCGGCACCTGGTCCGGGACAACCTCTCCACGAACGAGCGCTACCAGGTGCTCAACGACCAGATCGTGGCCGCCCGGGGCGAGGACATCGAGCTGGACATCCGAGGCGTCGAACGGTTGCAGACGCACACCGACTCGATCGTCTCCGAGGCCGCCTGCACCAGCCTCCAGTTCCATCTCCAGGTGGCGCCGGACAGCTTCGCCGACTACTGGAACGCCTCGCAGGCCATCGCCGGGGTGCAGGTCGCGCTCGGCGCCAACTCGCCGTTCCTGCACGGCCGGCAACTCTGGGCCGAGACCCGGGTCGCCCTTTTCGAGCAGGCCACCGACACCCGTCCCGACGAGCTGAAGGCCCAGGGCGTACGGCCACGGGTCTGGTTCGGCGAGCGGTGGATCACCTCGATCTTCGACCTGTTCGAGGAGAACGTCCGGTACTTCCCGCCGCTGTTGCCGATCTGCGACGACGAGGACCCGGTCGAGGTGCTGCACAACGGCGGCACCCCGCGACTTTCCGAACTCCGGCTGCACAACGGCACCGTCTACCGGTGGAACCGGCCGGTCTACGACATCATGGACGGCCGCCCGCACCTGCGGGTGGAGAACCGGGTACTCCCCGCCGGGCCGACCGTGGTCGACATGCTGGCAAACGCCGCCTTCTACTTCGGGCTGGCCCGCGACCTGGCCGAGGGGGACCGGCCGATCTGGAGCCAGCTCACCTTCAGCGCAGCCGAGGAGAACTTCCACGCGGCGGCCCGCCGGGGCATCGACGCCGTCGTCGCCTGGCCCCGGCTCGGCGAGGTGAAGGTGACCGAGCTGGTGCTCGACGTACTGCTGCCGAGGGCGGCGGCCGGACTGGACCGGTTCGGTGTCGGCGCCGCACACCGGGACCGGCTGCTCGGCATCATCGAGCAGCGCTGCCGTACCCGTCGCAACGGCGCGGTCTGGCAGGTGGAGGCGGTACAGGCCGCCCAGCGCGGTCGGGGGATGGACCGTTCCCAGGCCCTGCACCACATGCTGCGCCGGTACGGCGAACTACAGCGGACCGACGAACCCGTGCACACCTGGCCGGTCGACTGACCCGGTCAGCGGGAACGTCGACCGAGCCGGCCCAGCCTGCCCTTCGACCTGCCCTCGGTGGCCGGCTCGGCGGACTCCTCGGGCCCGGCCGGCGGCGACCCGTCGGTGCCGGCGTCCGGCTCGGCGGTGTCCGGTGCGGATCCGACCTCCGACCCGGAATCCAACAGCCGGGTGGAGCCGGCGGTGGAGCGTACCCCCGAAATGTCGGCGTCGGTGCTCGCACGCCGTGACCCGCTCTTCGGTTGACCGGGCATCCGGCCCGACCGGCCGGCACCACCGGCCCGCCTGGTCGCGGCACCCTCCGCCGGCCCGGCCCCGGCCTCGCCGGCCTGGTCGGCGTCCTGGGTCCGGTCGCCGTCGCCCCCGGCGGCGACACCGGTCGAACCTGCCGACCGGTCACGGTCGTCCGGCCCGCCGCCCACCGCTTCCTTCCCCGACCCGCCGCCCACTTGGCCCTTCGCGGACCCGCTGCCCACTCGTCCCTTCGCCGACCCGCTGCCGGTCGTCGGCCCGCTGTCGCCAGTCGGGGCGCCACCGGGCGCGGTCGGCTCGGACGGGCTCGACCCGGACCGGGCGGCGAGCTCCTCGGCGTGCCGGGCGGCGATCTCCTCGGCGTGCCGGGCCAGTGCTTCCGAACGCTGTGCCAGCGCCGCCATCAGGGCCGACCCGGCCAGGCCGGCGACCACCGCGTACGGCGCCATCAGGTGTGCCGACACCTGCTCGGGGCGGATGCCCACCAGCCGGGGAGCCGCGAGGAAGTAGGCGACGGCCACCAGCAACGGCCCGCCGATGCCGGAGACGGCGGCTCCGACCCGGCTCACCGGCCGGCGGGCCGCCGAGCGGGCGGCGAGCGCCCCGATCACCAGCGCGGAGCCGAGCGACAGCGCGGCCCCGGGCCAGTAGAAGTACTCGCGGAACCAGAAGCGTTCGCCGTCGGAGGTCAACTGCCACACGCCTAGTTGTGCGCTGGCCAGCCCCTGACCAGAGAGCACCCCGTCGACGACCGCGATCACCGCGAGCGCCCAGAGCCAGCAGACCGTACCGAGCACGTTGCCGGCGACGGCCGGCGACGAGATCGCCCAGATCGCCATCAGCAGCCCGAGCAGCACCCCGAGTACGGCGTACCCGGCCGCGACGGTCTGCGGCGAGGGACCGTCGACCCGCACCGCCGCCCGGGCGGGTACCGCCACCAGTACCACGGTCACCAGCGCACCGATCGCGCTGGAGACGGCGAGTACCGCCCGCCACAGGAAGGTGGCCAGGGTTGGCGGCGGGCCTCCGGCCCGTCCGGTGGCCGATCGCCGGCCGCCACCGCTCAGCCGGTGTGCGCAGATCGCCCCGGCCACGGTCGACGTGGCGGCGATCCACGCCGCCCAGGTGAGGCTGGCGACCCAGGCGGCCTCGCTGTTGCCGTCGCCCGACGGCAGCCACGCGATGATGCCGAGCCCGTAACCGAAGCCCAGTTGAGCGGCGCCGGCACCGGCGGCTACGCCGATCGCCGTCGCTACGGATGCTCCCCAGCCTCGTGCGGCCATGCCGGGCAGCGTAGCGTCCACCCGAGGTCCACGGCGAGCCGTGGACCGATGGCAGCCGTCCAGGCACGATCCGTGGCCGGTTGCGTTCCGAGGGCCGGGCCACCGATGCTGTCGGACGACACGCGACCACCGGTCGGGCGTGAGGTCGGCGTGGTTCGGTACGCCGGATGGTGAGGCAGGGTCGGCATGACTGATGAGGCTGTGGCGGGACACCCGGGCGTGAACTCCGGATCCTCGAACCGGACGGGCCTGTTCGCCGGTGCGGCGGTCGGGCTGGTCATCTGCGCCATCGTCGGTGCCCTGGGCGGCTACCTGCTGGCCGGCGACGGCGGCGACCCCGGCGAGCAGCCGTACGACGCCGGTGCCCCGACACCGACCGCGGAGGCGCCGACCCGCACGCCGCGCAGCACGCCGACCCGTACCCCCAGCCGTAAGCCGACCGGTCCCACCCCGGGGATCGGCCAGACGCTCCTGCCGGACCTGGTCGGCAAGGACTTCGAGGAGGCTCGGGAGGAGTTGCGCCGGCTCGGGCTCGGGGTGCAGTTCACCTTCGGCCGGGCGGGCGACGATCGCGCCGTCGCGAGTACCAACCCCCGGGGCGGGACGGCGGTGAAGCGGGGTATCACCGTCCGGGTCACCGTGGTCGGTGCGCCGCCGGAGGTGGTGGTACCCGCGCTCACCGGCGAGTCCTGCAAGCAGGCGGCCCGACGCCTGGTCGACGACGGCCTGTACCCTCGCTACCCCGACGGGGAGAAGGGCCAGGTACGGAACCAGGAGCCGACCGGTGGCACGGTGCTGCGCTGGAACGATCCGGTCCGGCTGTACTGTTCCGACTCCCCCGCGCCCAGCGGCACGCCGACGCCGTAGCCGGCCGGGGCGGCCGTCCGGGCGGACACGCCCGGACCGGCGACGATGGTCCCCGCCACGTCCGGCCGGATAGATTTGACGCGGTTCGCCCGGTCCCATCCGCTGGGGAGAGGACGTGGCATGGTCGACGACCCGCAGCAGCCCTCGGACGCCCCGGGCGGGAACGGCGAGCGGGTCGGCCCCGACGACCGCCCAGGTGAGCGGGTCGGCCCCGACGACCAGCCACCGGTCCCCGGCCAGGCCAACCCGTCCGCAACGCCCGACCCGCCGCCGGACGCCGCCTCGAAGCCAGACGCCTCGCAACCAACCGCCGCGTCGAACCCAACTGCCGGCCCGCGATCAACCGCTGGACGGCGATCAAGCGCTGGACCGCAGCCGGGAACTGGTGCCGGCAGGCCAGAGGACGCCACCCGGATCGACGGGGTTACCTGGTCGCCCGGCGCGGCCGACGAGACCCGGCCGGTCCCGCCCCGGGCGCCGGCCTGGTCCGGTCGGGCCGGGGTGCCGGCCCGGGGTGCCGGCCCGGCCGGGCCGCCGCCACCGCCCAACTGGGGCTACGACGACGAGCCGGACGACCGGCGCTGGTGGATGCCGATCCTCGTCGGGTCGGTGGCGCTGGTCCTGCTCGGCGTTCTGGTGGTCGCCGGTTGGCTGATCGTCGACTCGGCCCGGCGTGACGCACCCAGCGCGCCGACCCCGGCGATCACCAGCCCGGCCGCGCCGACCGCCCCGACGACCCGGCCGCCGACCACCGCCGCCACGACACCGAGCGCCACCCCGACCGCCACCCCCGCCGCTACGCCGGTACCGCTGCCGCCGCTCGTCGGACTTTCCCAGCAGGAGGCGGTGGACTGGCTGGAGCGGCTGGGACTCGTGCCCCGGATCCGGCCGCAGACCTCCAACCGGCCGCCGGGGACCGTACTGGACACGGATCCGTCGACGGGTACGGAGGTCGAGCCGGGCAGCGAGGTCGTGCTGGTGGTCGCCGAGCCGCCGCCGACCGAGCCGGTACCGACCACTCCGCCCGGACCCACCGGCCCGACGCAGCCCACTCCGGACGGCTGAGCGCTCGGACGGTCACCAGTACCGGCGTCTGCTGCCGACCATCGCCAACCCGACGGCCGAGATGACCAGGCCGAACAGCCCGGAGTACGCCAGCGAGCGCTGATAGCCCGGCGGCGGTCCACCGGTGGGCGGTGGCGGCGCGGCGTGCTGTTCCCCGACGTCGTCGCCCGGTGGCCTCGCCGGTCCGGCCGGCGCCGGATAGGAGTCCCGCTCGTCCGGTCGGGTGGCCGGGGCGGGTGTGGTGCCCGGCTCAGGCGTCTCCGGGGTGTTCTGTGCCGGCAGCCGGTGCCAGGGCCCGAGGCGTCGGCCCGGCCAGCCGGTCCGGTCGGTGTCGGTCGGAAGAGCGGGGTTGGCCGCCCCGCCGTGCCCGGAGGGGTCGGCGAGCCCCGGATCGGGTTCGGTCCGTTCGTCCGGCCCGGTCGGCGGGGACGGACTGCTCGGATTGGTCGCCGGGTGGCGTACGGCGGCCGGGCGGCTGGTGCCGGCGGCACCCGCACAGCCGGGCAGGCCGACGGTGATCAGGATCAGCAGCACGCTGACCCGCATGTTGCGGTGGGTCGTACGAGGTCGGTCGGTGTACTCCATGGGCATCGGCGGCTCCCTGTCTCGGGGGCCCTCGACGACGTGCGGGTGGTCGACCTGCGGGGTGGAGTATGCCCAGTCTACGGCCGTGGCCGGGTCCGCTGCCGGCCGTTCCGCGAGACGCGGCTCAGCCGACCCGTGCCGACTGCTCGGCGAGATTCGGCTCAGCCGACCCGGACCCGCGCGGCGAGCGTGCTGGAGTTGGTCCGGACGGGTCGCCGGGCCTGCGGGTAGTTGTGCCGCCCGGCATTGGTCTGGAGCTGACGCAACCCGTTGAGCTGCACGAATATCGACCGCCGCTCGACCGCGTCGCCACTCGGGTCGAGTTCGTAGCCGTCGAGCCAGACCCAGCCGTGGTACGTCGGCCAGTCGTGTACCCGGATCACCCGGAAGTAGATCGGCTCGGCGAACTGAACGCTCGCCGCGCGGTTCACGTGGAGCACATCACCGGAGCGGGGAAGCACATCAGCTCCTGTCCGACTGGCGCCGGCGGACCGGCGGAAGTGGCGGGCGGGGGTTCTTCGGTGGGTGGTCCGGACACGCTGCTGCGGTGGTCATCCCGCACTGCTCGGGATGGGGCGTCGGCCGGAGCGATGCGTCGTTGCCATCACATCGCCCCGGCCGACACCGTCGACTCCGGGACGCGCCAGCCGCCGTAGCGGCCCTGGCATACAGCGGCGGGGGCTCTTACCCCGGAGCGGGGCTTCGTGCCGTACCGCCGGCACGACGGTCCCCCGGGTCAGGCGAGAATGGGGGAGCATTGCATCGCCTGACCGCAGGGGAACGCTGCGTAGCCCGAGCCATACGGACAGGGTGCATCAAGAACATGATCAATGCAAGTTGCAGTTTGCCCTTTGCTCCGGGATGGCGATAGGAGGCTGTCCGGCGCTTGATGCGCCGCGCGTGGAACGGGCAGACTGGACCCGGTTTCCGGCCCGTGCGGGGCCGACAGGGTCATCGCTCCATCCGCCGCGAATGAACCCCCGCCGATCGGCGGTCGAAGGCGCGGCGGCAATCCGACTTCCCTTATTGATCGTCCGGAGGTGACCCGGTGACCGAGCGCCGGAGCCCGACCATCCGCCGCCGCCGGCTCGGAGCCGAGCTGCGCCAGCGCCGGGAAAAGGCCGGAGTCACGATCGAGGCCGTCGCCGAGCTGCTGGAATGCTCCGCCTCCAAGGTGTCCCGCATCGAGACCGGCCACACCACGGCCACCGTCCGGGACGTCCGCGACATGCTCGGCATCTACGGCGTGACGGGTGCCGAGTGCGACGAGTTGATCCAGATCGCCCGGGAGGCCCGGCAGAAGGGCTGGTGGCATCCGTACAGTCCGGTGCTCGCCGGGGCGTACGTCGGGCTGGAGGCGGCGGCCGGCTCGATCCGGGCGTACGAGCAACAGACCGTGCCGGGTCTGCTACAGACCGAGGAGTACGCCCAGGCCATGATCCGGTCGGCGCGGCCGGACTGGGTCGCCGAGGAAGTCGACCAGCGGGTCCGTGTCCGGTTGGGTCGTCAGTCGTTACTTGACCCGGACGATCCGATCGATCTGTGGGTGGTGCTCGATGAGGCGGTGATCAGCCGGCCGGTGGGCGGCGACGCGGTCATGCGGGCCCAGTTGGAGCGGCTGGTAGAGGCCGCTGACCTACCGAACGTCACGCTCCAGGTCCTGCCGTTCGAGGCCGGCGCACACGCCGGCATGGACGGCACTTTCACCATCCTCGGCTTCCCCGAACCGGGTGATCCGGACGTGGTGTACGCCGAAAACGCCACGGGCGGGCTTTTTCTGGAGAAGCGGGATGAACTACAGAAGTACATATTCATCTTCGATCATATCCGCGCGGCAGCCCTACGCCCGGAGGAGTCCGTCGCCCTGATTTCGAAGTTGGCAGAGGAGCCATTGTGGAAGTGGAGACAAAGGGGTACCGCGTCGACCTGAGCGGGGCAGCCTGGCACAAGAGTTCGCGTAGCGGACCCAATTGTGACAACTGCGTCGAGGTGGCCTTCGCGGGCGGCGCGATCGCGGTACGCGACTCGAAGAACCCGAGCGGGCCCGCCCTGATCTTCACGCCCGACGAGTGGGACGCGTTCGTCGGCGGTGCCAAGGACGGCGAATTCGACCTGACCTGAGGTCACGGAGCCAACGACACCTGACCTGACGGTCGCGCGAACCAGCGGGACCTGACCCGGAGGTCGGGCGAACCAGCGATCAGCCCAGCGCGGTCAGCCGGTCGGCGGAAGTGCAGCCGCCCGGGTGGCCGCGCTGGTTGCGTTGACGGTCCACCCGGCGACCCGGCGCCGCCGCAGCGGATCGGCCTACACGGATGATCGGCGCCGCCGCAGCGGATCGGGCCGCCACGGCGATCGGCCGCCACGGATGATCGGCCGTCGCCAGTGGCCGGTCGGGTCGTTGTACCTGACGGCGAGTCGGCATCACCGGCCGCCGTAGGGGGTTCGCAACCGAGCGAGGCAGGCGAGACGGATGACGATCGGGTCGGAGAATCTGGGCAACGGCACGGCCAAGCCGGAACGGTTCGGTGGCAAGTACCGGGGTGCCCGCCGGGACACCAGCGCGACGGTCGACGAGTCGTCGGCCGACACCGACCTCGGGTCGTCGGCGGAGGGCGTCGCGCCCGAGCGGGTCTCCGACCTGGCGGCCGCGCTGGGGCAGGCGAGCCCGCCGGAGCGTACGCCGACGCTTCCGTCGCTCGACATGGGCGGGCTGACCGAGCCGGTCTTCCCGCCGGCCGGCTGGCCGGACGTGCCGCCGAGCGAGCCGCTCGTCGACCACCCGCTGCTGCGCGGACTGCTGCTGGAGTTGCCGCCGAAGGGCAGCATCCCCGGTTCGGTCTGGCTCGACCGCTGGTTCGAGGCCGCCCGGGCGATCCTGGAACTGCTATACGTGCAGGATTCGAGTCGTCCGCGATGACCGTGACCGGATGGTGACCGCCCGCTCGACCAGCCGGCTGTGCCGCAGCGCGTGCCGTACCCCGATGGTGCCGACCGCGAGCACCGCCGCGGTGAGCACCACGCCGATCATGCCGGGACTGGTCAGCGGCACCAGACCGGTGGCGGTGACCAGTCCCGGCAACATGACCAGGCCGGTCACCTGCACCGGCAGGGCGATCATCGGATGAGCGGCGGCGGCCCGCAGTGCGGGTGGGGCCGGGGTCTCCGGCGCCGAGGCGAAGGCGCCCGCGCCGCCCCGGAGTTGCCGCAGCCGGCGTACCGTCAGCGCGGCGACGACCACGGCGGGCACCGCCGGCAGCGCGAGGCCGACCGCGGTCCGGTCGGCCAGCGTCGGCTCCGTCTCGACCAGCCCGGCCAGCAGCACCCCGGCCAGGCCGGCCAGGCCGGATCCGACCAGCGCGAGCAGCAGTCCGGTACGGCGACGCAGCGGGCGCGCGGCCCGTAGCTGGGGCAACCCGTCAACGACGAGACCGGCCGCCAGCCAGACGGCGGCGATCGCGAGCAGGATGGCGAAGTCCGGGTCCATGCCCAACACTGTTGCCCGTTTTCTTGCCTGGCGAATCCGGGCCGGTCCCCACCGAACCCCGGAGAAACCACCCGTAGGGGTCCGGACAGGTCGACCGAACGTAACGATCGCCATCGTTCCGTAGAGATAGAAGATCCGGGATCTACTGTTCCGCCGGGCTAATGACTAATCTCAGCACGATCGGTTTCGCTGACTCGTCACTCAGAACAGGGCGGGCGGCCGGGTACCGGTCGGAGGGGAGGAGGGGAGATGAGTCTCCCTCGTAGGTCCATCGTCGTCGGAGTGTCCACTCTGGCCATGATCGCCGCTGTGGCAGTACCGGCTGCCGCGGCACCACCGGAAGGCACCATCCGGGCCGCCGGCAGCGCCAACGCCGTCGCCGACAGCTACATCGTGGTGTTCAAGGACACCGCAGTGGCCCGGGCGAACGTTCCGTCGACGGCCCGGGGCCTGATCGGCAAGCACGGCGGCAAGGTCGGCCGCACCTACAGCGCCGTGCTGCGGGGCTTCGAGATCAACGCTTCGGCACAGGCCGCACGGCGGATCGCCGCCGACCCGAACGTCGCGTACGTCGAGCAGAACCAGACGGTCCGGATCAGCGGTACCCAGCCGAACCCCCCGTCCTGGGGCCTGGACCGGATCGACCAGCGGAACCTGCCGCTGAACAACTCGTACACCTACCCGAACACGGCGTCGAACGTGAACGCGTACGTCATCGACACCGGCATCCGGTTCACCCACAACGACTTCGGCGGCCGGGCGGTCAGCGGGTTCGACGCGATCGACGGCGGCTCCGCCGACGACTGCAACGGACACGGCACGCACGTCGCCGGCACCGTCGCCGGTACGGCGTACGGGGTGGCCAAGGCCGCCCGGATCTACGGCGTACGGGTGCTGAACTGCGCGGGATCGGGCACCAACGCGCAGGTGATCGCCGGCATGGACTGGGTCACCGCGAACGCGGTGCGCCCGGCGGTGGCGAACATGAGCCTCGGCGGTGGCGCGTCCAGCACCATCGACACCGCGGTCAACAACTCCATCAACGCCGGCATCACCTACGTGGTCGCGGCCGGCAACGGTGACACCTTCGGTGTTCGGCAGAACGCCTGCAACTACTCGCCGGCCCGGGTGCCGAACGCCATCACGGTCGGCGCCACCCAGAACAACGACGCGGCGGCGAGCTTCTCCAACTTCGGCACCTGCGTCGACATCCTGGCGCCGGGTGTCGGCATCACCTCCGCCTGGTACACCAGCAACACCGCCACCAACACCATCAGCGGTACCTCGATGGCGTCGCCGCACGTGGCCGGCGCGGCGGCGATGGTGCTCTCCGCCAACCCCACCTGGTCGCCGCAGCAGGTCCGCGACTACCTGGTGAACAACTCCACCCCGAACGTGGTGACCAACCCGGGCACCGGTACCCCGAACCGGCTGCTCTACGTGGTCAACGACGCTCCGGCCAACGACTTCTCGGTCGCGGTCTCCCCGGGCACCGGGTCGACGACGCCGGGCGGTTCGGTCACGGCCACCGTCAGCACCGCCACCACGGCCGGTGCGGCGCAGTCGGTGACGTTCTCGGCGAGCGGCCTGCCGGCCGGCGCCACCGCCACGTTCAACCCGGCCACGGTCACCTCGGGCGCCTCGTCCGCGTTGACCATCGCCACCTCGGCCAGCACTCCGCCGGGGACGTACCAGCTCACCATCACCGGCACCGGTACGTCGGCCACCCGGAGCACCCCCTTCACGCTCACGGTGACCGGCACCAGCACCGGCTGCACGGCCAGTAACGGGACCGACGTGGCCATCCCGGACACCAACGTCAACGTGACCAGCGGCATCACCATCGCCGGCTGCAACCGGAACGCCTCCAACACCTCGACGGTGGCGGTGGACATCGTGCACACCTACCGGGGTGACCTGGTCATCGACCTGCTCGCGCCGGACAACAGCGCGTACCGGTTGAAGAACAGCAACCTCTCCGACGGTGCCGACAACGTCAACGCGACGTACACCGTCAACCTGTCGTCCGAGGCCGCCAACGGTCTCTGGCGGTTGCAGGTGCGGGACGTCTACGGCGGCGACGTCGGGTACATCAACTCCTGGACCCTGAGCCTGTAGTAGTGCGCTGAAACGGTAGGCGGAGGGCCCCTTCCCGGCGTGGGAAGGGGCCCTCTCGCGCGTCCGGGGGGATCAGAGGGTACGCAGGTGGAAGCCGCCGTCCACGTCGATCACCTGCCCGGTGCTGAACGGCAGCAGGTCGGTGGCGACCGCCACGACGGCCCGGCCGACGTCGTCGGGCTGTCCCCAGCGGCGGATCGGGGTCAGCCCCTGGTTGAAGATGAGATCGTCGTACCGGGCCTTCACCGGGCCGGTCATGTCGGTCTCGATCACGCCGGGCCGGATCTCGTAGACGTTGATCCCGTGCTCGGCCAGTCGGGTGGCGTAGAGCTGGGCGGTCATCGCCAGTCCGGCCTTGGTCACGCAGTAGTCGCCCCGGTTGACGCTGGCGGTGTACGCGCTGATCGACGAGATCACCACGATCTTCGGCCGTTCGACCCGGCCGGCCGCCTGCTGCGCGATCATCGTGTTCGCGACGAGCTGGATCAGGAAGTACGGCCCCTTGAGGTTGATGTCGACCAACCGGTCGAACGACTCCTCACCGGCCTCCAGCAGGTCCGCCCGGACGCTCGGTGCCACCCCGGCGTTGCTGACCAGCAGGTCGATCCGGCCGAACGCCGCCGTCGTCTCGTCGACCAGGTGCCGCCGGTCCTCGGCCCGGGACACGTCGGCCCGGACCAGGTGTGCCCGGCCGCCCCGGGCCTCGACCTCCTTGCCGACCTCGGCCGCCGCGTCGGCGTTGCTGGCGTAGTTGACCACGACGTCGTAGCCCGCGCCGGCCAGCGCGACCACCACACCCCGCCCGATACCCCGCGACCCACCGGTCACCACGGCTACGGGACGGCTGCTCATGCCGCCCCTCCACTGCGTTCCGGGCCGTCATGAGGCTCATCCGCACTGAGCTGGCTGATTCGCTCGCTCCGCTTGCTCATGCCGCCCCTCCACTGCGTTCCGGGCCGTCCTGAGCCTCAACACTGAGCTGGCTGATCCGCTCGCTGCGCTCGCTCACGCAGTCACCTCGCCGGCCGGGCCGAAGAAGGTGTAGTACGGCTCGTCCCGGGCCACCCGCTGGAGATAGAGGGCCAGCTCCCGGGCGTGGTAGTCGCCCCACATGCTCGACTCGCCGTTGGGCACCCGCTGCCCGGCCGGTACGTGGTCCCAGCCGTTCGGGCGGTGGTAGACCGAGTGCAGCAGCAGGCCCTGGTGCCGACCGTCGGTGCTCAGGTACGGCTCCCCGAACAGCGTGTCGGCCACCGTCAGCCCGGCCTGCCAGTACTTCCGGCCCTCCTCGGGACGGCCGGTCCGCTCCAGGTGACGGCCGAGCCGGAGCAGTCCCTGTGCCCCGATCGCCGCCGCCGAGGAGTCCACCGGCTCGTGCGCGTTGTACGGGTCGGCCGGCCGGTCCAGGTAGTCACCGAGTCGGACCAGTCCGGGTGCACCGGTGTCCCAGTACGGCACCCCGTCGGTGGGGGTGTGCGCGAGGTAGAAGTCGCAGGTGGCGGTGGCGGCGCGAAGCAGCATCGCCTCGACCTCGGCCCGGCCGCCGTACGGGGCCAGTTCCTCGTCAGGCAGCACGGCGAGGAACTCCAACTGCTCCGGGAAGCCGAGCATCGCCCAGGCCAGTCCCCGGGTCCAGGTGCTGAACGGCGAGTACCCCTGCTGGGTGCTGGGACAGCGGTAGCTGCCGTCGTTCACGTTGAAGATCGACTCGTGTGCGGTCCGGCCGAGGACGTCGTAGCCGTCCCGGCCCTTGCCGTAGTAGACGTTCCACCGGGCGGTGTTGGCGGCGTGCTCGACCAGCCGGCCGAGCAGCGAGATCCGCTCGTCGCGCTCGCCCATCAGCACGTGTCCGAGCAGGTGCGACACGGCGAGCGCCCGGCAGGACCGGATGGTGTCGACGAAGAGCGACTGCGGCCCGTTGAACGAGTAGACGTAGCCGGTGCCGTCGGCGGTGGTACGCCAGCGGGCGGCCTGCACCGCACCGGTCAGCTTGAGCGCCAGCTCGTAGAAGTCCCGCTCGGCACGGTCGGCCGGGATCCGCCCCTCGTTCATCAGCCGCCACAGGTTCCCGTACGTGCTGACGTTGTTGAACCCGTGGTCGTGTACGCCGATGTGGCTGACGTGGCTGGCCATCACCGCGACGGTCTGTTCCCGCCCGGAGTCGAGGAACCGCCGCTCGCCGGTGGCGTCGAACTGGAGCAGCGCGGAGCCGTACTGGAAGCCCTGGGTCCACTCGGTCCAGCCCCGCGCGGTGTACTGCCCCTCCACGGTGAACACCGGCGAGGCGGCGCCGGGCGGGCAGCTCTTCTCGATCGAGTCGATCTTCTGGGCGCTGGCCTCCCAGAGTCGGTCGATCTTGGGTAACAGCGCGGACGGGGTCAGGCCCTGGTCGATCCTCATCATCGGCCCAGCATAGGAAAGCGCTATCCCAAGCGACAGGGGGGCAGGCTCACCAGACCTGTCCCGACCTGGCCCGGCCGGCCTCCCGAGGAGGACGGAGGGTCAGACCGCGAAGGTGGCCGGACGGTCGTTCGCCGGGGCCGGCGGGGTGGCCTTCCACAGGCCGAGCCGCTGCGCGGTCAGCCGGGCCACGTACGCCGGGTTGAGCACCATGTAGCGGTGGAAGAGACGCTTCGGCTCCAGACCGAACCGCCACAGCCACTCCAGGCCGACCCGCTGCATCCACGGCGGCGGCTTGCGGAGCAGCCCGGCGTGGTAGTCGAAGGCCGCCCCGACCGCCATCAGCGGCATGTCCAGCAGCGGTCGCATCGCGTACGTGAAGACCTCCTGCCGGGGGCAGCCCAGCCCGACCAGGACGAGCCGGGCCCCGGAGGCGCGGATCCGGTCGGCGATCTCGGCGTCCTCACCCGGGCGGGCCGGCCGGAACTTCGACGACTCCACCCCGGCGATCTTCAGGGCCGGGAACATCCGCTCCAGCTCCGGGATCAGCCGGGCGAGGGTCTCGTCGGTGGAGCCGTAGAGGTAGACCGGCATGCCCTCGTCGGCGAACCTGGCCAGCACGCTCAGCGTCAGGTCGGGGCCGTAGACCCGCTCGGCCAGGGCGGCCCGGTGCAGCAGGTTGAGCGCCCAGCGGACGGGCTGGCCGTCCGGGGTGACCACGTCGAAGGCGTTGAGCCGGGCGTTGTGCGCCGGGTCGAGTACCCCGGTCATCACCCCGTGCACGGCCAGCGCGGTCAGTGCCAGCGGCCGGCGCTCCCGCCCGGCGGCCACCACCTGCTCGGTCGCGGCCTCGTAGTCGACGGCGTCAACCAGTACCCCGAGCACGTTCCGCTTTCCCCGCGAGATCACGGTCTCCCCCTGTAGCCCCTGACCGGTATGACGGTCACGCCCCTGGCACCCACTTGTCGACGTTGGCGGCGTAGATCTCCTGGAGGATCATCGGCACGTCGTAGATCTGCTTCCAGTCCGGGTAGTCGCGCTGGAAGGCGGCGTTCGAGCCGATCCACCACTGGTGGTCGCCGACCCGGTTCGCCTCGTGGTATTCGGTGACCATCTGCTGGCCGCTGATCTGCTCGGCCAGCGCGAACGCCTCCAGGTGCGAGCAGTTCGAGTGCCGTCCGCCACCGAGGTTGTAGACCGCCGCCGAGCGCGGGTTGCGGAAGAACGCCTCGAACGCGGCGACCACGTCGTGGCTGTGGATCGCGTCCCGGACCATCTTGCCCTTGTACCCGAAGATCTTGTACGTCCGGTGCTCCATGTTGCAGCGCATCACGTAGCCGAGGAAGCCGTGCAGCTCGGTGGCGGAGTGCGCCGGGCCGGTCAGCGTGCCGCCCCGGAAGCAGGCGGTCTTCATGCCGAAGTAGCGGCCGTACTCCTGCACCATCACGTCGGCGGCGACCTTGGAGGCGCCGAAGACCGAGTGCAGCGAGCCGTCGATCGACATGTCCTCCTTGATCCCGTCGAAGTACGGGTGGTCCACCGCGAGTTCCCAGCGGGTCTCCTGCTCGACCAGCGGGAGGCTGTTCGGCCGGTCGCCGTAGACCTTGTTGGTCGAGCAGTGGATCACCGGCGCGTCGATGCAGTGCTCACGGACGTTCTGCAGGACGTTCAGCGTGCCGCCCGCGTTGACGTCGAAGTCGGTGAACGGGTCGCGCAGCGCCCAGTCGTGCGAGGGCTGCGCGGCGGTGTGGATCACCACCCCGATGTCGCGGCCGTACCGCCGGAAGATCTCCGCCAGCGCGTCCCGGTCGCGGATGTCGACGTCGTGGTGCGTGTACGCGTCGCCGAGGTCACTGGTGAGCCGCAGCACGTTCCAGGCGGTGGACGCCTCCGCGCCGAAGAACTTCCGGCGCATGTCGTTGTCGATCCCGACCACGTCCAGGCCGAGCCCGGCGAAGTGCCGGACCGCCTCCGATCCGATCAGGCCGCCGGATCCGGTCACCAACGCGACTGTCACACGTGACTCCTGGTTCGCCCTCGGGTCGGAAACTCCCGGAGCATAGCGCGGTGGCGCGATTGCCCCGACATGTTCGACCCCGATATGAACGAGGGGCTCCGTGTCACCACGGAGCCCCTCGAAGCGGTGGGGAAGGGGGGAGTTGAACCCCCACGCCCTTTCGGGCACACGGACCTGAACCGTGCGCGTCTGCCATTCCGCCACTTCCCCTTGCGAGGCGTGACCCGCGTCGCCCCGCACCCTCTCGACGAGAGTCCGGGACAACCCGGCTCATCCCCCGAGCGCGCCACAGGACAATAACAATCGTGTCCGGAGCCCACTCTTCGGCATGTGCCGGGACATACTACGCTGTCCCTACTGCCGCCGCGGGCGTTACCGCTCGCGGCGGATGGAAGAGTAGCACGACTAACCCCGGCCCCTGAGGAGAGGCCGGGTGCAGGCGGCCGAGCGGCGTGCGAGCCGCACGTGCGGCGGCCGGATACCATCATGTCCTCGGAACCCGAGGAGGAGCCGGTGAGCGTGCTGCAACGCTTTGAGAAGCGTCTGGAGGGCCTGGTCGAGGGGGCCTTCGCAAAGGTGTTCAAAGGGGTCGTGCACCCCGTCGAGATCCTCAACGCGATGCAGCGGGAGGCAGAGGCGCACAAGGCGATCCTCGCCGGCGGGCGCACCCTCGTACCCAACCGCTACGTGATCGATCTCTCGCCGTACGACCACAGTCGGCTGGCGCCGTACGCCGCCGCGCTGGCCCAGGAACTGGCCCAGTCGCAGGCGGAGTTCATCGGCGAGCAGGCGTGGACGGTCTACGGCGACGTCATCGTCGAGATCGAGCGCGGAGACGGGCTCGACACGGGCATGTTCCGGGTCACCGCCGAGGTCTACACCGGCGGCGACGTGGCCCCGGTGCACCAGTCGCCGTACGACCAGCAGGGCCAGCCGGGCGGCTACCCGCCGTACGACCAGGGTGGCGGCTACGGCCCGCCGCCGGGGCACGGCGCGGGCGGGCGGAACATCCGGCTCGTCTCCGGCGACGGGCGGACGTACCCGTTGCAGATGGGCTCGACGGTGATCGGCCGGGGCGACCAGGCCAACCTACGGCTGCCCGACGTCGGCATCTCCCGCCGGCACGCCCGGCTCGACTTCGACGGCGCCCAGGTGGTGCTGACCGACCTCGGCTCCACCAACGGGACCATGGTCAACGGCCAGCGGGTCTCCGCCGTCGCGCTCAACCCCGGCGACATGATCCAGCTCGGCACCACCACCCTGACCTTCCGCGTGGACGGCTAAGCGCCTTGCCCCCATTCGTCATCACAGTCGCCCGGATCGGGTTCATCGTCCTGCTGTGGATCTTCGTGTTCACGGTGGTCGGAGTGATCCGGCGAGACCTCTTCGCGGGAGCGAGGTCCAGCCGCCTCGTCGCCGCGCCGCGCGGGGTGGGGGCCGTGCTGGGGAACAACAAGCCGGCGAAGGTCAAGCGCGGCCGGGCGGCGCACCAGTTGGTCGTCACCGCCGGGCAACTCGCCGGCACCCGGATCACGCTGGGAGAAGCACAGATCACCATCGGCCGGGCGGAGGATTCGACCCTGGTGATCACCGACGACTACGCCTCCGCGCGGCACGCCCGGCTCGTGCCCCGTTCCGGGCAGTGGTTCGTCGAAGATCTCGGTTCGACTAACGGGACCTACCTCGATCGCGCTAAGGTCACCGGACCTACCCCCGTCCCCCTCGGCGTGCCGATCCGAATCGGCCGCACTTCCCTCGAATTACGGCCATGACTCTGACCCTGCGTTACGCGGCGCACAGCGACCGCGGGCTGATCCGAGACGGCAACCAGGATTCCGTCTATGCCGGGCCACGGCTTCTCGCCGTGGCCGACGGTATGGGCGGGATGGCCGCCGGTGACGTCGCCAGCAACATCGTCATCGGTGCCATGGCCCCGCTCGACGAGGACGTCCCCGGTGACGCCCTCGTCGACGCGCTGCGGGGAGCCGTGGACACCGCCAACCAACAGTTGCGCGACACGGTGGACGCCAATCCGCATCTTGAGGGCATGGGCACCACGCTCACCGCCCTGCTCTTCTCGGGCAGCAAGATCGGCATGGTGCACATCGGCGACTCCCGCGCCTACCTGCTCCGCGACGGCGAGTTCGCCCAGATCACCAAGGACGACACGTACGTCCAGATGCTGGTCGACGAGGGCCGGATCAGCCTGGAGGAGGCGAGTAGCCACCCGCAGCGGTCGCTGCTCACCCGGGCACTCGACGGTCGTGACATCGACCCCGAATACTCCGTCCGCCAGGTGCTGACCGGTGATCGCTACCTGATCTGCAGCGACGGGCTCTCCGGCGTGGTGAGCGCGGAGACCATCGCGGACACCATGCGCAACCTCAAGGACCCGCAGGCGTGCGTCGAGCGGCTGGTGCAGCTCGCGCTGCGCGGCGGCGGTCCCGACAACATCACCGTGATCATCGCGGACGCCAGCGACCAGGACATCCTGGAGGCGGCCCCGATCGTCGGCGGTGCTGCCGCCCGGGACCGGGGCATGGCAACCTCGGCCGACGACTCGACGCCGGCCGCCCGGGCCTCGGCACTCTCCCCGCCGCGTCCGGCCAGCCCGGAGCCGGCCGAGCCCGAGCCGACCTCCGACGACGAGTCTGAGCGTCCGCGCCGGCATCCGCTGCGCACCGCCGTACTCGCGGTGGCGCTGCTCGGGGTGGTCGGCGCCGGGCTCTGGTTCGGCTGGGACTACACCCAGCGGCAGTACTACGTCGGGGCCACCGACGACGGCCAGCTCGCGGTCTTCCAGGGCGTTCCGGGGCGGATCGCCGGGCTCGACCTGTCGAACGTGCACGCGACCAGCCCGACCAAGCTGGACGACCTGACCGACGCCGCCCAGGAGCAGGTGAAGCAGGGCATCCAGGCCAACAACGAGCCCGACGCGGTACGCCGGCTCGCCGAGTTGACCGACGAGGACCCGGGCAACCCCAACCTGAAGCCGCTCTGCCAGCCCAGCGTCGCGCCCGGCGTCACCGCCACCCCTACTCCCACCCCCACGCCGAGCGCCACCGCCCCGACCCCGTCCGTGCCCACTCCCACCCCCGGCCAGACCGTGCGGGCCACCGCCACTCCGGCGGACACGCCCGACGCGCCACCGTCCGACCCGATCCCGCCGGTCACCGACCCTGCGGGATGCCGGTCGATCGAGTGAGCGTCAGCTCCGACGATCCGAGGGAAATCACGTGACCGCCCCGCCTGGATCGGCATCGACGCCCGCACCCACGGGCGAGCTGCCCCGTGTCCGTGTCGCCGCCAGGTCCAGGCGGAACGCCGAGCTGGCGCTGCTGCTGCTGGCCATGCTCGTCTCGGCGGCGTACGCGGCGACGGCCGAGGCCAACCTGCTCGACACGGTGACGTTCGACTTCTGGGTACCGATCGTCTCGTTGACCGCCGTGTTCCTGGCGATCCACGTGGTGGTCCGCTTCCTGGCGCCGTACGCCGATCCGGTGCTGATACCGGCGGTGGCCCTGATCAACGGACTCGGCGTGGCCTTCCTGCGCCGATTGGACCTGAGCAAGGCCAACCCGGACGAGCGGGCCGACCTGACGATGTTCTCCGGCACCGGCGGCCGGCAGCTCGCCTGGACACTGCTCTCGGTGGCGCTCGCCGCCGGGCTGCTGGTGCTGATCCGCGACCACCGGGCGATCTCCCGGTACGCCTACACCCTGGTCCTGGCCGGCATCGTGCTGGTGATCACCCCGGCGCTGCTGCCCGCCAAGTACTCGCAGGTCAACCCCGAGTCCGACGCCAAGCTCTGGATCAGCGTCGGCGGCTTCACGATCCAGCCCGGTGAGTTCGCCAAGCTGGCCCTGCTGGTCTTCTTCGCCTACTACCTGGTGCGCAAACGCGAGGTGCTCTCGCTGGCCAGCCGGCGTTTCCTCGGTATCGACTTCCCGCGTGGCCGGGACCTCGGCCCGGTCATCGTGGTCTGGCTGATCAGTCTCGCGGTGCTGGTCTTCCAGAAGGACCTCGGCACCTCGCTGCTGTACTTCGGCATGTTCGTGGTCACCCTCTACATCGCCACCGAACGGGTGAGCTGGCTGATCATCGGTCTGCTGCTCTTCTTCGGCGGCGCCGTGCTCGCCTGGTATCTCGGCAGCACGATCGGCGGCCCGTTCGCCAGCTTCTACACCCGGGTGGACATCTGGCTGGACCCGTACGGCGACCCGTACGGCACCGGCTGGCAAACCCTCCAAGGGCTGCTCGGGCTGGGTACCGGTGGGCTGTTCGGGACCGGGCCGGGCGCCGGGCAGCCGACCGAGATCCCCGAGGTGCACACCGACTTCGTCTTCGCCGGGCTGGGTGAGGAGATCGGCCTGTTCGGGCTCTCCGCCCTGCTGGTGGTCTACCTGCTGATCATCGAGCGAGGGCTGCGGGCCGCCCTGGCGGTGCGGGACTCGTTCGGCAAGCTGCTCGCCGGCGGGCTCTCCTTCACGGTCTGCCTCCAGCTCTTCGTGATCATCGGTGGCGTCAGCGGCCTGATCCCGCTCACCGGGCAGACCACGCCGTTCCTCTCCGCCGGTGGTTCGTCGCTGATGGCGAACTGGCTGCTGGTCGCGGCGCTGCTGCGGATCTCCGACGCGGCGCGCCGGCCGGTCGACTCGGCTTCCCCGGCCCGGCCCGGCGGAGCACCCGCCGGACCGCCGCCCCAGTTGCACGGCGCCACAACGGAGGTGATCAGACCGTGAACGCACCGTTGCGCCGGGTGGGCGTCGTCGTGATGGTCCTGTTCGGCCTGCTCTTCGTCAACCTGAACTACGTACAGGCGTACAAGGCCGACGAATATCGCAACAGCGACTACAACGGCCGGGTCCAGGTCGCCGAGTACGAGCGCAAGCGCGGCATCATCGAGGCCGGCGGCACACCCCTGGCGACCAGCAAGGAGACCAGCGGCAAGCTGAAGTTCCTCCGCACCTACCCGAAGGGCGAGGTGTACGCGCACGCCCTCGGCTACAAGCCGGTCAACCTGGCCGACACCGGCATCGAGAAGAGCGAGAACGACTTCCTCGCCGGCACCAGCGACCAGCTTTTCGGCGACCGGGTACGGGACCTCTTCACCGGTAACCAGACGGCGGGCGGGAACATCCTGCTCACCCTGTCGCCGCGGGCCCAGGAGACCGCCTTCCGGGAGTTGGCCAACAACCGGAAGGACGTGCCCCGGGGCGCGGCGGTGGCGATCGACCCCTCGACCGGGGCGATCCAGGCGCTGGTCTCGATGCCGAGCTTCGACCCGAACCCGCTGGTCGACCACGACACCGAGAAGGCGCAGGCCGCGTACAAGCAACTCGACGCCGCCGAGAACGGGCCGCTGAAGAACCGGGCGCTCTCCGAGACCTTCCCGCCGGGCTCCACCTTCAAGGTCATCACTTCGGCCGCCGCGCTGGAGAACGGGTACGAGCCGGAGACCCGGATCCCGGCCGGTCCGGCCTACCTGGCCCCGACCGCCGGACAGGAGATCCGCAACGCGGTTCCGAGCATCTGCCCGCAGACCCAGGTGACCCTGATCACCGCGTTGACCGACTCCTGCAACACCGGCTTCGCCCAACTCGGCGTCAAGCTCGGCGCCGACAAGCTCAAGGACGAGGCCCGGCAGTTCGGCTTCGAGGACGACGAGCTGGCCGTCGGCCGGCTCAACGGCTCGGGCCAGAAGGTGGCGGCCAGCCGTACCGGCGAGATGGCGACGCCGGACGGCAACGACGACCCGCCGTCGGTGGCCCAGTCCTCCATCGGGCAGAACAACGTCCGGATGACCCCGTTGCAGGGCGCGCTGATCGCGGCCACGGTGGCCAACGACGGACGGCAGATGCGGCCGTACCTCGTGCAGCAGCAGCTCGGCCCGGACCGCACCACCGACTACTACACCGCCGTACCCAAGGAGCTGCGCGAGCCGGTCAGCGCCGAGGTCGCCAAGCAGCTCCAGGACATGATGGTCAGCGTGGTGCAGAACGGCACCGGTACCAACGCGCGGATCAGCGGATACCGGGTAGGCGGCAAGACCGGTACCGCCGAGACCGGCGGGAACAGCGACGACCACGGCTGGTTCATCGGGTTCGCGATCAACAGCGCCGGCAAGCCGATCTCCGCGGTCTGCGTCTTCCTGGAGGACGCCGGCTCGGGCGGCAGTGCCGAGGCGGCGCGGATCAGCCAGCAGATCATGCGGGCGGTCATCGCCGACCGGGGAGGCCGCTGACATGCTGAAGCCCGGAGTGCTGCTCGGTAACCGGTACCGCCTCGACGAGCGGATCGCCGGTGGCGGCATGGGCGACGTGTGGCGGGGCACCGACGAGGTGCTCGGCCGTACGGTGGCGGTCAAGATCCTGCTGCCGGCGCTGCTGGACGAGCCCGGCTTCGCCGAACGGTTCCGGGGCGAGGCCCGGACCATGGCCACCATCAACCACCCCGGCGTGGTGGACGTCTACGACTACGGCAGCGACCAGCAGATCGCCTTCCTGGTCATGGAGTACGTCGAGGGCGACGCCCTGTCCCGGACGCTGGGCC
The DNA here is from genome assembly GCF_016862915.1 of Plantactinospora endophytica. GTDB lineage: Bacteria > Actinomycetota > Actinomycetes > Mycobacteriales > Micromonosporaceae > Plantactinospora > Plantactinospora endophytica. The sequence continues at coordinate 221,406 of NZ_BONW01000019.1, forward strand.
GGGTCGGCCGGCTCACCCCGGCCCGCACGATGGCGCTGGTCGCGCAGGCCGCCGACGCGTTGCAGGCCGCCCACGACAAGGGCATCGTGCACCGGGACGTGAAGCCGGGCAACCTGCTGGTCCGGCCGAACGGCACGCTCGTGCTGACCGACTTCGGCATCGCCCGCTCGGCCCTGGTCGGCCAGCTCACCGCCGCCGGGTCGGTACTCGGCACCGCCTCGTACATCTCGCCGGAGCAGGCGGCCGGCGAGGTCGCCACCGCCTGTTCCGACGTGTACGCGCTCGGCGTGGTCGCGTACCAGTGCCTGGCCGGCCGCCGGCCGTTCGAGGGCAACAGCGCGATCGAGATCGCCATGAAGCACGTCCGGGACAACCCACGGCAACTGCCCGGGGACATCCCACCGGCGATCCGGGCGATCGTCGAGCGGTCGATGGCGAAGGACCCGAAAGCCCGCTGGCAGACCGCGTCCGAGCTGGCCGCCGTGTCCCGGCAGGCAGCCGCCACGATCGGGATGACCAACCAGCCCGGCCGTCCGGTCGCCTCGCTGCCGGTACCGCCGCAGCGCCCCGGACCGCCGGCCGCGCCCGCAGTGCCGCACGGGCCGGCCCCGGTGCCGCCCGCTCCCCGGGTACCGCCCGGCGCCGCCAGGGTGGCACCGCACGCCCCGCACTCGCCGGCCGTCCCGCCGATGTCCCGCCCACCGGCCGGTACGGCGGTCGGCCCGGCCGGCTACAACCGGGGTGCGGCGGCGGTGCCGCAGCCGGTCCGGCCTCGACCCGACGCCGCATACTCGTACCCGAGGCCACCGGCGGCAGCACCGCCGTCGCCCGGGAACCGCTCGCTGCTGATCGCGCTCTTCGTCGTGCTGGGCCTGTTGGTACTGATCTGCTCGGGCGTGATTGCCTTCAAGTGGAGAGAGAACAGCAACAACAACAGCAGCATGCCAGCGCCGAAGGTGGCGATAACGGAACTGCGGTCGGAAGCCGGACGCGACGCGCCGCCCGGTGCGCCGTACCGTCAGGTGGAGCGGACCGTGTACCCCGACGGGGTGACCAGATGAGCGAAGGACGACTGACGAGATGACGGCGCAGGCCCGCCTGCTGGGTGGCAGGTACCAGGTCGGCGAGCTGCTCGGATACGGCGGCATGGCCGAGGTGCACCGTGGGCGCGACCTCCGGCTGGGCCGTGATGTCGCGATCAAGATGCTTCGTACTGATCTGGCCCGTGACGACACGTTCCAGATGCGTTTCCGACGGGAAGCGCAGAACGCCGCGTCGTTGAACCACCCGGCGATCGTCGCCGTCTACGACACCGGCGAGGAGATCGCGCCGACCGGCGAGACGCTGCCGTTCATCGTGATGGAGTTCGTCAACGGCCGGACGCTCAAGGAGGTGCTCGCCGCCGAGGGCCGGCTGATGCCCCGCCGGGCCCTGGAGATCACCGCCGACGTCTGCGCCGCGCTGGAGTTCAGCCACCGGCACGGCATCATCCACCGGGACATCAAGCCCGGCAACGTGATGATGACCCAGACCGGCCAGGTCAAGGTGATGGACTTCGGCATCGCCCGGGCGCTGGCCAGCGGCGCCACCACGATGACGCAGACCAGCGCGGTGATCGGTACCGCACAGTATCTTTCGCCCGAGCAGGCCCGGGGCGAGGCGGTGGACGCCCGGTCGGACGTCTACGCCGCCGGCTGCGTACTGTTCGAGCTGCTCTGCGGCCATCCGCCCTTCGTGGGCGACAGCCCGGTCAGTGTCGCCTACCAGCACGTCCGCGAAGAGCCTCCGACGCCGAGCGACCTCAACCCGGACGTCACCCCGCCGATCGACGCGATCGTGCTCAAGGCGCTCTCCAAGAACCCGCTCAACCGCTACCAGAGCGCGGCGGAGATGCGTGCCGACCTGCTCCGCGCGGCGGCCGGCCGGCCGGTGATGGCCACCCCGGTGCTGCGCGAGGACGAGACGATGGCGATGTCGCACACCGCGACCACCCGCCAGATCCCGGCCGGCGCCGGTCGGCCGATGCCGCCGGCCCGGGTCGGCGACGCCCGGCGCCGCAAGGCGTCCGCCTGGGTGATCGCCACGCTGAGCGGTCTCGGCGTGCTCGCGGTGATCGCCCTGGTCGCCGCCCTGATGCTGAACCAGAACGACGATCCTGGCACCACGGCCAGCGTCGAGGTCCCGAACGTCGTCGGCAGCACCCAGGAGGCGGCCGAGAACACGCTGCGGCAGGCCAACCTGACGCCCAAGGTCGGTGCCGCCGACACCAGCGACGACTGCGAGAAGGGGCAGGTCACGTCGCAGAGCCAGGCGGCGAACAGCAAGGTCGATCCGGGTGCCGAGGTGGAGATCCGGGTCTGCACCGGCCCGGGGACGGTGCAGATCCCGAGCAACCTGCTGGGCGGGAAGTTCGAGTCGGTGGAAGGCCAGCTCAAGGGCCTCGGACTGGTGGTGCAGCGCAAGGACGTGAACAGCGGCGAGCCGAAGGGCATCGTCACCAAGCTCGACCCGGGCGAGGGCAAGAAGGTCGCCCCGCGCAGCACCGTGGTCGTCGAGGTCTCCCGGGGCAACGTCGTCGAGGTACCGAGGGTCACCGGGCTCCAGGAGGACGAGGCGCGGGAGCGGCTCGAGGAGGACGGCTTTGACGTGCGGGTCGTCGACGGTGATCCGGTACCGCGCGCCGAGGCCGGCGAGGTGACCTCGCAGAACCCGCGCGCCGGGGAGAGGAAGCCGACCGGCACGGTGGTGACGATCACCGTCAGTGTGGCCGAGGAGGAGGACGAGAACCCGCCCCCGACCACTCCCTCGCCGACCCCCACCGGCGGGATCGGCGGCGGTGGCCTCTTCCCACCGGTGAACCCGCCGCCGACCCGGCCGGAAACCCGCTGACCACAGCGCCGCCGATCGGCTGACCGCGACACCCTCCGACCACTCCGGCCGACAGACCGGGGTGGTCGAGGCGTATCCGGGCCCGGCCCGGCCGGGAGGAGCACGGCCGGGGTGCCGGACGGCCGGCGCCGAGCTGGGGTCAGACGGTGACGAAGGCGGCCCGGCGTCGGGCGTCGACCTCGGCGGCCAGCGCCGGAGCCCGGTCCAGCGCCTCCGGCAGGCCGCAGCCGGCCAGCCAGTTGGCCAGCATCAGGTGGCCGCCCTCGGTCAGTACCGACTCGGGGTGGAACTGCACACCCTCGATCGGCAGCTCACGGTGCCGCATCGCCATCACCACACCCGACTCGGTCCAGCCGGTCACCTCGATCTCGGCCGGCAGGGTCTCCGGCAGTACGGCGAGCGAGTGGTAGCGGGTCGCGGTGAACGGATCCGGCAGTCCGGCCAGTACGCCCTCGGAGCGGTGCCGCACCTCGGACGTCTTGCCGTGCAGCAGTTCGGGTGCCCGGGTGACGGTGCCACCGAACGCGGCGCCGATGGCCTGGTGGCCGAGGCATACGCCGAGGATCGGCAGCCGGCCGGCGTACTCGTGGATCACGTCCAGGCAGATGCCGGCCCGGTCCGGTGTGCCGGGGCCTGGCGAGAGCAGCACACCGGCGACATCGAGTCGACCCACCTCGGCGAGGTCGATCTCGTCGTTGCGGCGTACCTCGCAGTCGACGCCGAGTTGGCCTAGGTACTGTACGAGGTTGAAGACGAACGAGTCGTAGTTGTCGATCACGAGGACGCGCATCGCGGGCCTACCTGGTCGGGCTCGGGGGCGGGGTGTTGTTCCGTTCGGTGTCGTACGGCAGCTCGTGGCCTTCCTCGGCCGGTGTGTCGCCGACGCCCGGGTCCTCGCCGTCGACGCCGGGTTCGCCGCCGGCCGGATCCCCGGGGACACCGTTCTCCTGGGTCACCTGGACGTCGTCGAACGGCAGCAGCGGCTCGGCCCACGGGAAGACGACGTACCAGAGCGCGGCGAGCAGGCTCGCGGTGATCAGCAGTGAGCCGATCAGCTTGCCCGGTACCCCGAACGGCAGCTTGCGCCAGATCCATCCGTACATCGCCGGTCAGCCGTCCAACTCGGCCGGGCGGGCTGCGCCGACCGTCCTCGGCTCTGTACGGACCAGCTCGGCGTGCACGATCAACCGCTGGTAGTTGTCGAACTTGGGGTTGCAGGTGGTCAGGGTCAGCATCGCCTCGGTCGGCTTCTTGCCGGGCTTGCCGGGGACCGGGGCGACCACCTCGACCTGGGACGGCTTGACGATCCGGGTCTGCGAGACGTGGTAGACGTACCAGGCTTCCTTCGCCTCGACCACGATCGCGTCGCCGTCGTCGAGCTCGTCCAGCCGCCAGAAGGTGGCCCGGTTACGGTGGCCGGCGACCGAGAAGTTGCCGACCTGGCCCGGCAGCGCGCTGGTCGGGTAGTGGCCGGGGGCGTACCGGATGTCCTTCTGGGTGACCCCCTCCACCACCACCCAGTGCTTGTCCAGCTTGGGGATGTAGAGCCCGGCGATCGGCTTGCCCTGCACCGGCTTGACCGGCTTGGGGGTGGCGGTCGGGGTCGGGCCGACCGTCGGGTCGGGCTCGTCCCACTCCTGGGCCAACTGCTGGCCGAGGTCGTCCTGGTGCGCGTTGACGATCGTCGACTTGCCCCACACCTCGTACGCCGCGAAGAGCAGGATGACCAGGCCGAAGGTGATCAGCACCTCACCGGTGGCCCGGATGCCGGTCCGGATCCGGGAGCCGATCGACGGCCGGGTCAGCTCGGAGTAGACGCTCTTGTACCCCTCGCCGGTCTGCTCGGGCCGGAGCTGGACGACCCGCTCGCCGCGCCGGGGACGCTCGACTTCCGCTCCGCTGTCGTCGCCGTCGTCGCCGGCCGCCGGCCGGGGCGGGATCGCCCCGATCAGCGCGGTGGACTCGATGTCCTCCTGGCGTGCCGCGACCGGGGCACGGAGCTGTGGCAGTGCCGTGGTGGCGTCGGCGCCGGCGGAACGGTTCGGCGGCGGGGGGATCGGCGCGGTGGTCTCCGAGTCCGGTGACGCCACCTTCGGGATGAGCGCGGTCGGGCTGTCGACGCGGCCCGTCCCGTTCGCCTGGCCGATCCCGTTCGCCTGGCCCGTCCCGCCGGCCTGGCCGGTTCCATTGGTCTGGCCGATTCCGTTGGACTGACGGGCCGCACCGGCGAGCCGGTCCGGGGTACCGCCGGTCCGTTCGGGGGTGGCACCGACATGGCCGGTCGTGCCGCCGGGATGGTCGGGCGTGGGACCGAAGCGGCCGGGGGTAGCGCCGGAGGGTGCGGAGGCACCGCCGGCCGCCGACGGTGCCCACGGGTTCGGGCCGGGCGGCGGCGGGGTGGCCGGCGCGGACGCCTCGCGGCCGGCGCCCTGGGGCGGCTCCCACCGGCCCCGGCCGGCGTCCGGCGTCGGCTCCCAGGCGCCTGGCCGGACCGCCGGCTCCCAGCGCTCCGGGCGGGTGTTCGGTCCCGGCGGCCAGCGCTCGGCGTCGCCGGTCGTCTCCCGCCGGCTGGCCGGCGAGGCCGGCTCCCAGCGGTCGGCCGGCGGGGCCGGCTCCCAGCGGTCCGTCGGCGGGGCCGGCTCCCAACGGTCGGTCGGCGGGGGCGCGGTCCGGAACTCGGGCTCGACCGGCGGTGGCGGCGGGCGGAAGCCCTCGGGTTGGCGGCCGGTCCGGTGTTCGTCCGGCTGCCGGCGCTCGCCGGGACGCGGCTCGGGCGGCGCGGCGGCGGCCCGTCCGGCCGGATCGCCGCCCGGGTGCCGGCCGAGATGCCCGATGGGCAGGGCGGCGGTGTCGTCCGGCGAGGGCGCCCCGGGTGCCTGCGGCGGCCGGCCCGGCGGTGGCGCCACGACGTGGTCGACGATGATCCGCGGTCGCCGGCCGGCCGGCTCCGCTGACTCGGGTCGGGACTGACGCGGTCGCCGCTCGTCGCCCGCCGGCTCGTCGGCTTCCGGCAGACGCGGGATGTACATGGTCTGGTCGTCGCCGTCGGGCGCGCGGTGCCGACCGTTGCGGCCGGGGTGCGGATCGCCGGACACCGGGCTCACCCGGGAACCTTGGCCGACCGGAGTCCGCCGGGACCGTCGTACGCGGGGACCGTCACGTTGGGCTCCACTGCCTCGTGGTATCCGAGGTGGTAGTGGGTGACCGCGTCCTTGAACAACCGGACCCCCTCGGACGCGGCGAGTGCTCGCTGTAGTGCGGCGGGATCGCCGATGGCGGTGATTCGGAACGGTGGTGAGTAGACCTGGCCGTGCAGCAGCAGGGTGTTCCCCACGCAGCGTACCGCGCTGGTGGAGAGGACGCGGACACCCATGATTGTCATTGCCTCGGCGCCGCCGGCCCAGAGCGCGTTGACGACCGCCTGTACGTCTCCCTGGTGTACCACCAGATCGTCGTTGCTCGCGTCGGCCGGCTGCTTGCCGTCGCCCTGCTGTGGTGCGTCGTCCAGTTCGACGGTGAGCCCGGTGCCGGTCAGCGCGGTGAAGCCGGCGCCCTGCCGGCTGCCCGCGGCCCGGTCCCGCTGGGCCGCCACCCGGCCGTCGGAACCGCCGAGCGCCTCGGTCTGGCTCTCCACCTCGTCGCGGAGTGCGGCGGCCCGCTCCTGGCCCGACGCCACCTGGTCACGGCGGTCCTCGATGAGTTGGGCGAGTTCCGGGCGACGGTCCTCGCGCAGCGAGGTGCCGCCGGCGGTGGTGGCCGTGGTGGTGAAGAGCAGTCCGGCGGCGAGGGCGATCAGGGGTACCCCCACCGACCAGCCGGGGCGGCGCTGGCCCGACCGCCGGGGCAGCAGCCCCACGGCCGCGCGCCGGAGCACCTTCCGCCAGGAAGCGACGCCGGAGGTGTACTCCATCGCGGGCTTCCCCCTCCCGATCATGCCGATCTGGTAATTATGTCCTAATCGCGGGAATTACCGAGAGGATCCGGGCGTTCAACTGTCCGTACCTACGTGCCCGGGTCCGTGGCCTGAACCGGTTCTCGCGACTACGCTAGCTTTCGAACATTATTGGCCATGGACCGTCGCCCTTGCGTCCGGTTGTCAGGCCGGACGAGGATCACCACCCCCTCAGGAGAGCGCCGTGCCCAAGTCTCAGGTACGTAAGAAGAAGGTGTACACCCCGCCGACGGACGTCCGTCCCACCTCCACCGCGGCGACCCGTAAGCCTAGCCCGGTCTGGCTACCGGCCACGGCGGTCGGGTTGATCGTCTTCGGTATCGGCTGGCTGGTGGTCTTCTACCTGTCCGACATGGAATACCCCGTCGCCACCTGGCGCTACTGGAACCTCGCGATCGGCTTCGGCGCGATGGTCGGTTCGCTGGGCCTGCTTTCCCGCTGGCGCTGACCGCCGACTTCCCCACCCGCTCCGGCAGCCGGGGCGGGTGACCGGCGTTGCGAGGATAGTCACGTTACCAACGAGTAACCTCGCCGCGTAGGCTGCGTACATCGTCGCCGCCGGCCGATGGACGGCCGGCCCGGCGGCGGATGGGGTCAGCAGCAGGACGGGGAGGCCAACAGGCATGGGCAGCGTCCAGATCGTCACCACGATCCTCGCCGCCGCCATCACCGCGGTCGCGGTGTGGCTGGCGACGCGCGCGGTGCTGCGGATGACCGCGGTGATCCGGGTCGGCCAGCCCGACCCGACGCGGTTCACCGACCGTGGCCTCCGGGCCCGGACCATGCTGGTCGAGACGCTCGGCCACACCAGGATGCTGCGCTGGAGCGTGGTCGGCGCCGCGCACTGGTTCGTGATGGTCGCCTTCCTCGTCCTTTCGCTGCTGGTGCTGGAGGCGTACTTCGAGGTGGTCACCCCGACCGGCGGGCTGCCGCTGATCGGGCACTGGGTCGGCTACGGCCTGGTCACCGAACTGATCGGGATCCTCGGGGTGGTCGGGATCCTGGTACTGATCGGCATCCGGCTGGCGAACCGGCCGAACAACCCGGCCCGCCGGTCCCGGTTCACCGGTTCGACCATGTGGCAGGGCTACTTCGTCGAGGCGGTGGTGCTGGCCGTACTGGTCTGCGGGTTCCTGATCCGCGGCTTCAAGGTCGCCACGGACCACTTCGAGTTCCCGGCCTGGGCCACCCCGGTCAGCCACGCCGTCGGCGCGCTGCTGCCGGCCTGGGACGCCGGGACCAGCGTCACCGCCCTGGTGAAGATCGCCATCTCGATGACCTGGGTCATCGTCATCTCGCTGAACGTGACCATGGGCGTCGCCTGGCACCGGTTCGCCGCCTTCCCGAACATCTTCTTCAAGCGTGAGCCCGGCCGGCCCGGCTCCGGGCTCGGCGCGCTGCGCCCGATGACCAGCGACGGCAAGCCGCTCGACTTCGAGGAGGCCGACCCCGAGAAGGACCAGTTCGGGGTGGCCCAGGTCGAGCAGTTCACCTGGAAGGGCCTGCTCGACTTCACCACCTGCACCGAGTGCGGGCGGTGCCAGTCGCAGTGCCCGGCCTGGAACACCGGCAAGCCGCTCTCCCCGAAGCTGCTGGTGCTGTCGCTGCGCGACCACGCGTACGCGAAGGCGCCGTACCTGCTGGCCGGTGGGGGCAAGGACCTGACCGGCGAGGAGAAGGCGACCGAGGCCCAGTTGGCGCACGTCGACGTGCTGGCGCTGGCCGAGGCGAACCGGCCGCTGATCGGCGGTGCCGAGGAACTCGGCGTGATCGACCCGGACGTGCTCTGGTCCTGCACCACCTGTGGCGCCTGCGTCGAGCAGTGCCCGGTCGACATCGAGCACGTCGACCACATCGTCGACATGCGGCGCTACCAGGTGCTGATCGAGTCGAGCTTCCCCTCCGAGGCCGGCGTGATGCTGCGCAACCTGGAGAACAAGGGCAATCCGTGGGGCGCACCGCCGAACACCCGGGAGGACTGGACCAAGGGTCTCGACTTCGAGGTACCCCGGGTCGGCGAGGTCGAGGACTTCGAATACCTCTTCTGGGTCGGCTGCGCCGGGGCGTTCGAGGACCGGGCCAAGAAGACCACCCGGGCGGTGGCCACCCTGCTGCACGAGGCCGGCGTGAACTTCGCCATCCTCGGCGAGGGCGAGACCTGCACCGGCGACCCGGCCCGGCGGATCGGCAACGAGTTCGTCTTCCAGATGCTCGCCCAGCAGAACGTGGAGACCCTGAACGAGGCGTTCGGCGACCGCGAGCCGGCCAAACGCAAGATCGTCGCCACCTGCCCGCACTGCTTCAACACCCTCGGTAACGAGTACGGCGAACTCGGCGGCCAATTCGAGGTCGTACACCACACCCAGTTGCTGGCCCACCTGGTCGCCGAGGGCCGGCTCACCCCGGTCCAGCCGGTCGACGGCGGGCTGACGTACCACGACCCGTGCTACCTCGGCCGACACAACCGGGTCTTCACCCCGCCGCGCGAGGTACTCGGCGCGGCGGCGACCGGCGGGATCACCGAGATGCCGCGCAACCAGGAGCGTTCCTTCTGCTGCGGCGCCGGCGGCGCCCGGATGTGGATGGAGGAGCGGATCGGCAAGCGGATCAACGTCGACCGGGTCGAGGAGGCGATGTCGACCGGGGCGGGAACCATTGCGGTCGGCTGCCCGTTCTGCTCGACCATGCTGAACGACGGGGTCAACGGCAAGGAGGCCGGCGACCAGGTCGAGGTGGTCGACGTCGCCACCGTACTGCTCCGCTCGGTCAAACCGGGTAGCTGACGTACCGGCCGGCCCAGCCGACTGCCGCCAGCCGGAAGACCTTTCGGCCCAGCCGGCTGCTGCTGGCCGGAAGGCCTCCCGCGTCGGGCGCCCAGTTGCGGATTTCCGCCGCTCGCGGGGTGTGGAAAGCCGCAACGGTAGCCTTCGACACGTGCCGCAGCAGGGGATCAGGACGACGGACGCGCTGCCGGGCGGATCGGACGACTCCGCCGGCCGGCTGGCGTGGTGGGACCGTCCCGCCGGCCGTTCCCCCAGGCGGTCGTTCCGCGCCGGCCTGCGACTCGCCGTCGGGGTACTGCTCGGCGCCGTTACCGCGACCGTCGGCCTGGGCTACCTCGTCGGCGCACTACTCGGCTACGCCGCGCTGGGCCGGTCCCCGCAGGCCCGCCGACGCCTCGGCGGGCTCGCCCGCCGGCTGGCCGAGTACGACCGGCGACGGGTGGAACGGTTCTTCGGCGACAGCCCGGCCGGCACGGTCACCGACGCCCGTGCGGTGAGCTATCTCGCCGCCCGGATGCCGGTCGGCGTACTCGGCGGGATCGTGCTGGGGATGATGTTGTACGGCGCGGTCGTGGCCTGCGCGGTGGTGGTCGGTTGGCTCGTCGGGCGTCCGGTCGACGAGATCGAGGCCACCCCGCTGATCGTGGCGTACTTCGGCGTGTTCGCGCTGGTGCTGCTCTTCCTCGCCGTGCAGGGGGTGCTCGGCGTCGCGGCGCTGGACCGCCGACTGGCCCGGCGGTTCCTCGGGCCGAGCGGGCGGGAGGTGCTGGAACGCCGGATCACCGAGCTGGCGACCAGCCGGGCCGGGGTGGTGGCGGCGGTCGACGCCGAACGGCGGCGGATCGAACGGGACCTGCACGACGGCGTACAGCAGCGGTTGGTGGCGCTGGGCATGCTGGTCGGCCGGGCCCGCCGGACCACGGACCCGACCAAGGCGGCGGACCTGCTGCGCCAGGCGCACGAGGAGTCCGGCCGGGTCCTCGGCGACCTCCGCGAGGTGGCCTGGCGGGTCTATCCGACCGCGCTGGACAACCTCGGGCTGGCCGACGCGCTGGCCCGGGTCGCCGAGCACGCCGGACTGCCGGTCCAGGTCGACTACCGGCTCGCCGAGCGGCCGGCCCGGCCGGTCGAGACGGCCGCGTACTTCGTGATCTCCGAGGCGGTGACGAACGCCGCCAAGCACGCCCGGGCCGGCCGGGTCGACGTCGAGGTGGTGCTCCGGGGCGGGCGACTGGTCGTGACGGTCGTCGACGACGGCGTCGGCGGTGCCGACCCGGCCGGCGGTGGCCTCTCCGGACTCGCCCGCCGGGTCGCCGCCCTGGACGGCTGCCTCCGGGTGCGGAGCCCGGCCGGCGGCCCCACCACCGTCGTCGCGGAGCTACCGTGCGGGTGATGCTGGCCGAGGACTCGACCCTGCTCCGGGAGGGGCTGGTCCGGCTGCTCGCCGAGGAGGGGCACCGGGTCGTCGCCGCCGTCGGCGACGCGTCCGCCCTGGTCACGGCCGTCACGGCCGATCCGCCGGACGCGGTGGTGGTCGACGTACGGATGCCGCCTACGCACACCGACGAGGGGCTGCGCGCCGCGCTGGAGATCCGCCGCCGCTGGCCCGCCGTCGGGGTCCTGGTGCTGTCCCAGTACGTCGAGAAGCGTTACGCCGTCGAGCTGCTGACCAGCCAGAGCGGCGGTGTCGGGTACCTGCTCAAGGACCGGGTGGCCCAGGTCGGCGAGTTCCTCGACGCGTTGTCCCGGGTGGCCGACGGCGGCGCCGCCTTCGACCCCGAGGTGGTACGCCAACTGCTGGCCCGGACCAGCCACACCGACCCGCTGACCCGGCTGACCGTACGGGAGCGGGCGGTGCTCGACCACATGGCGCAGGGGCACACCAACGCCACCATCGCCGGGCACCTGCACGTCTCGCAGAGCGCGGTGGAGAAGCATGTGAACGCCATCTTCGACAAGCTCGACCTGGCGCACGTCACCGGGTACAGCCGGCGGGTGCTCGCCGTGCTCCGCTATCTGGGCGGCTGACCGGCGTACCCGATCCGGGGGTTGTCGCGGACCTCCGGCCGGACGCGGCGGGGCCCGGCGCTCGGGCCCCGCCGGCCGGTCACATCCGGTGCCGGCTGGGCGGCCGGTTCCGGCGGGTCAGCCGGGCGATCACGAACCAGCCGACCGCGAGCACGACCAGCACGATCACCACCTTCTGGAAGACACTGGCGTACTCCTCGACCACGTGCCAGTTCTCGCCGAGCAGGTAGCCGGCGAGTACGAAGACGGTGTTCCAGATCAGGCTGCCCAGCGCGGTGCAGAGCAGGAAGGTGCCCAGTCGCATCCGTTCGATGCCGGCCGGGATGGAGATCAGACTGCGGAAGATCGGGACCATCCGGCCGAGGAAGACCGTCTTCACCCCGTGCCGGACGAACCACGCCTCGGTACGGTCCACGTCGGCGAGCTTGACCAGCGGCAGCCGGGCGACGATCGCCCGGGTACGCTCCCGGCCGAGCAGCGCGCCGACGTAGTAGAGCGCCAGCGCGCCGACCACCGAACCGAGGGTGGTCCAGAAGATCGCCGACCAGAGACTCATCTCGCCCCGGCTGGCGGCGAAGCCGGCGAGCGGCAGGATGATCTCGCTGGGCAGCGGTGGGAAGAGATTCTCCAGGGCCACCGCCAGTCCCGCTCCGGGGGCGCCGAGCGTGTCCATCAAATCGGTCGCCCATTCGGCGATCCCGGACAGGGGGGTCGGTTCGGCGGCGAGCGGATCCGTAGCATCGATCATGAATATGAACGTTAGCCGTCGGCTCCTGTCCGATCCCTGTGGAGCGGCGCCCGGTCGACTGCCGGGCACCACAGTCACGGACTGCGGTGAACCACACACGGCGTTCGTTCGTATTTGTCGATGTCGGGCCGCCGTCGGCGGTCCGCGACTGGCCGATTGGGGGACCGGCGACGGCCCCCGGAACCGCGAGGAGGCGGGCGCCGCGTGGCGGAGAGCGCACCACACCCGATGGGGGCGGAGTCGAGCGGACGGCACCGGAAGGCCGCGCCGGTCGACCGGCGGGACCGGTCGGGGCGACGGCTACGGCTGATCTCCGCGGTAGGGCTCGGGGTCGGGCTGCTGCTGCTCGCCATCCCGTTCGGGGCGGACACGGTCCGGACCCTGGTCCTGGGGGGCGATTCCGAGCCACAGGTCGGGGTACCGGCGGCGGCCAACCCGCCGGAGGCGCCACCGGTGTCGACGCCGGACGCCGGGCCGACGCCGGACCAGGCCGTGCCGACGGGTACGCCCGGACCGACCGCGACGCCGAGCCCGAGCCCGACCTCGCCGTCCACCGGTGCTCCGACGCCCACCCCGTCGGCCCCGGCGACGCCGTCGCGGCCACCCCTGGAGGGCGCGGCGGTGCCGACCCCTCCCGCGACCACCAGCCCGGCTCCGCCGGCCGCCCCGCCGCCGCCTCCGCAGCCGGTGTTACTCGGCCCGGACGGCCGGGGCGAGCTGACCGACATGATCGAGGAGTACTGCGACGACCACGTCGGCCTGGCGAGCTGGGCGGACACCCGCAGCGACGGCGGCTGGGAGTGCGACCGGCTGCTGCTCTCGTCCCGTAGCGTTGACATGGACCGGGCCTGCCGGGACACCTTCGGCGACGACGCCTTTGCCCAGAACCCGGCGGGCCGGGACGCCTTCGGCTGGCGCTGCTTCCGACGCTGACCTGGCTGCGGCGCCCGTGGCCGCGCACACGTGCCCAGGTCACCCTGGACACCGGGCGGTCGTCGGCCGGCCGGGCCGGTACTGTGCTCGATAATCGCGGGCGGGACGCAACCACGGTCGAGGTGAACGGATCATCGACGCCCTACTCCTCACCACCCTGTTGCCGCTGCTCGGCTTCGTCCTGCTGACCGGGGGCAACGCGTTCTTCGTCGCGGCCGAGTTCGCGCTGGTCACCGTCGACCGGGCAGAACTCGACCGGCGGATCACCGGCGGCGACCGGCGGGCCGGTACGGTCCGCAAGGCGCTGCGCGAACTCTCCTTCCAACTTTCCGGCGCGCAGCTCGGCATCACCATCACCGCCCTGCTCACCGGCTATCTCGCCGAGCCGGCCCTGGCGAAGCTCTTCGCCCCGGTGCTCCGCCCGGTCGCCGGGGACGCCACCGGGCGGGTCACCCCGCTGCTGGCGCTGGCCCTGGCCACACTCCTCTCGATGCTCTTCGGCGAGCTGGTGCCGAAGAACGCCGCGCTGGCCCGGCCGATGCCGGTCGCGCTGGCCACCGCCGCGCCGATGCGTACCTTCTCCCGGGTCTTCGGCTGGCTGATCCGGGCGCTGAACAACTCGGCGAACTGGCTGGTCCGGCGACTCGGCGTCGAACCGCAGGAGGAGTTGGCCAGTGCCCGGTCACCGGAGGAACTCGGCCTGCTCGCGGCGATCTCGGCGCGGGCCGGTGCACTGCCCCGGGAGACCGCGATGCTGCTGCAACGGACGATCCGGTTCGGCGACAAGCGGGCCGCCGAGGCGATGACGCCCCGGGTCGACGTGGTGGCGTTGCGGGCCACCGCCTCCGTCGCCGAACTGCTGGCGCTGGCCCAGCAGACCGGCCGGACCCGGTTCCCGGTCTACGAGGAGACCGTCGACCTGGTCACCGGAGTGGCCGGCGTCGTCGACGCGCTGGGCGTACCGCCGAACCGGCGGGACTTCACGACGGTGGCGGCGGTGGCCCGGGAACCGGTGTACGTGCCGGAGAGCCTGGACCTGGACGGCGTACTCGCGGCGTTGCGGGCGGCCGGCGCCGACCTGGCGATCGTGGTCGACGAGTACGGCGGCACCGACGGGGTGGTGACCGTCGAGGACCTGGTGGAGGAGCTGGTCGGGGAGATCGCCGACGAGTTCGACCCGATCGTCGACGGGTCCGACGGATCCACTTCGGAGGACGTCGAGGAGAGCAGCCCGGTCGAGTTGACCGTGCCGGGCGGGGAACGCACCGTGCTGCTCGACGGCGTGCTCCGCGCCGACGAGCTGGTCGAACAGGCCGGCTTCCGGCTGCCCGAGGGCCCGTACGAGACGTTGGCCGGGTTCCTGCTGGCCCGGCTCGGCCACATCCCGGTGGCCGGCGAGACCGTCGAGGAACAGGGCTTCGAGTTCACCGTGATCGAGGTGGTCCGGCACCGGATCGAGCAGGTCCGGGTGGTCCGGCCGGAGGAGGTCGGCGGGTGAACCTGCTGATCACCCTGGGGCTGCTGCTCGGCAACGCCTTCTTCGTGGGCAGCGAGTTCGCGCTGATCGCGTCCCGGCGTACGGTGCTGGAGCCGCTGGCGGCCGGGTCGCAGCGGGCCCGCTGGGCGCTGTCGGCGATGAACCAGATCCCGCTGATGATCGCGGGCGCCCAGCTCGGCATCACCATCTGCTCGCTCGGCCTCGGCGCGATCGCCGAGCCGGCCCTGGCGCACCTGCTGGAGGAGCCCTTCCACGACCTGGGACTGCCGGACCGGGCGGTGCACCCGGTCGCCTTCGTGATCGCGCTCGGCGTGGTGGTCTTCCTGCACACGGTGATCGGCGAGATGGTCCCGAAGAACATCACCCTGGCCGGCCCGGAGCCGTCCGCGCTCTGGCTCGGGCCGGCGATGCTGGCCTTCTGCGTGGCGACCAAGCCGCTGCTGCTGGCGATGAAGTGGGCGTCGGCCCGGATCCTCGGGCTGTGGCGGATCGAGGCCGCCGACGCGGTGAAGACGGTCTTCACCGCCGAGGAGTTGGCCGGTCTGGTCTCGCAGGCGCGTACCGAGGGGTTGCTCGGCTCCGAGGAGCACGCCCGGATCACCGGCGCGCTGGCGCTGAACCGGCGTACCGCCGGAGACGCGCTGCGGCCCTGGGCCACCGTCACCACCGTGGCCGAGGACGTCTCTCCGGCCTCGCTGGAGGTGCTGGCGACCCGTACCGGCCGGTCCCGGTTCCCGGTGGTGCAGCGGTCCACCCGCCGGGTGCTCGGCTTCGTGCACGTCAAGGACGTCCTCGGATATTCCGGGGCGGCCCGGCGGGCGCCGGTGCCGGCCGAACTGCTCCGGCCGCTGGCCGTGGTGCCGCCGGACCGCAGCCTCGCCGACCTGCTGCTGTCGATGCGCCGGGAGCGCCGGCACATGGTGCTGGTCAGCGACGGGCGGGTGCCGATGGGCGTGGTCACCCTGGACGACGTGCTCACCGCCGTCGTCGGGGCGGCCACCGACCCCACCGGCACCGGCCCGCAACCCGCGCCGGCCTGACCTCTCCCGGACCGGCCGCTGCCGCTGTTGCTCCCGTCGCCGTCAGCTCGGCGAGGCGCCGCCCGCTATCGCGGTGCGCCGATCGGCGACGGGAGCAGGAGTACGTCGTCGGCGTTCACGAACATGATCCGGTGGCCGAACTGGATCTGGACGTACCGCAGGTCGCCCCGGATCACCGTCCAGTCCCCGGGTGAGGTGCCGGCGAAGGTGGTGGCCCGGTAGTACTCGCTGGGCAGCACGTTGCCGACGGCGTACCGCTGGCCGGCGGCGAGGGTGTACTGCAACGGCGTGACCGCCTGCACCGGTACGCCGGCCGGGTAGGCGTCCGCCTCCGGGTACGCCCTGCCGTACACCGGGATCGTCGCCCGGCCCGGCTTCGGCGTCGCGACCAGCCCGACCGTCCACTTCGCCGTGGGGTTGCCCCTCGGGTTGTGGAACCACGCCTTCTGCCCGAGATACCAGATCGCGGTCCAGTCGCCCTGCCGACCGGCGAGCGCGTACGTCTGCCCGGCCGACGCCCGCGCCCCGTGGTCGGAGATGTGCATCGTGTTCGGGGTACCGTCCGGGCGCAGTGCGATGTCGTTGACCAGCGGCGCGTCGGCGGCCGGTGCGCTGCGCAGGATCACCGAGGAGGAGCCGCGCGCCGGGCAGGGCACCCCGGCGGTCTCGCAGCCGGTGAAGGCCGGTCGGTTGGTGACGAAATCCGGGGCGATGGTGACCAGTCCGGCGGCCGGCAGGCCGATCCCCCGGAACGGTGCCCTGAGCAGGTCGAAGTAGTGCGACCAGTTCCAGTACGGCCCCGGGTCCCAGTGCATGCCGCGCACGTTCGCCGGCAGGATGCCGGGGACGTTGTCGTGCCCGATGATGTGGTTGCGGTCGAGCGGGATGTCGTACCGGTCGGCGAGGTAGCGGACCAGCTTGGCCGAGGTCCGGTACATCGCCTCGGTGTACCAGGTGCCCTGGGCGGCGAAGCCCTCGTGTTCGAGGCCGATCGCCTTGGCGTTGACGTACCAGTTGCCGGCGTGCCAGGCGACGTCCTTGCCCCTGACGTGCTGCGCGATGTGCCCGTCCGCCGAGCGGAGCGTGTACTGCCAGCTCACGTAGGTCGGGTCCTGCACCAGCCGCAGCGTGGTGTCGTAGCTGCCCTCGGTGTCGTGGATGACGATGTACTCGATCTTCTGCCGGCCGGGTCGGTCGGAGAGGTCGTGGTTGCCGTAGTCGCCGTCCCCGAACGCCTGGTAGGGCGCCGGAATCCACTCGCAGGAGATGTCGCGCGGGCACTCCAGCCCGTCCGGGCGGGGCTTGCCGGGCAGGCCGAGCCGGTCCAGCCAGGAGCGCTGCGGGGCGATTCCGGGATGACCGGCGAGGGCGATCCGGTGGCCGTCGTCGGTGGTCCGGGCGGCGCCTTCGGCGATGGTCCGGTACACCTCGTCGGCGAAGGCCGCGGCGGCGTCGGCGCGGTCGCTGCCGGCGTACCGGGCCACCGCGCCGTACCAGGTCGCCGGGTCGCTGGCCCGGCCCGTCGGCCCGGCCAACTCCTGCTGGTACGAAGCGAGCAGCGCCGCACCGCCCCGGATGTTCGCGGCCGGCTCGGCGCGGAGCACCCGCTCGTCGATCCCGGTCAGCGTGGCGGCGGCGTCGAGGGTCTGCCCGCCCGGCTGCGGGTCGGCGGTCCGCTCGACCGCTGGTCCGTCAGGAGTGGTCGGGCGGGCGGGGCGGGCCGGGTCACCGCGCCGGTCCTCGCCGTGCTCGGGGTGCTCGGACGGCTCGGCGGCCAGCCCGGCGACGTCGGTGAGGTGCATCGGGCCGTACCCGCCGCTGGTGCTCGGCGTGCCGGTGTTCGTGTCCCAGCGAGATTCCAGATAGGAGACGCCGAGCAGCACGCTGTCGGGTACGCCGAACTCGGCGGCTGCGGCGGCGTACTCGGATTGCCGGTCCTGCGGGCTGGGGACGGCGGCCGGCGCGGGACCGGCCGGCAGCAGCGCGGCGGCGCCGACCACGGCGGTACCGAGCGCGATTCGCCTGCTCAGCGGCGTTCTTGTGGGAAGCATCGAACCTCCATCAGCCGGGGGTGGGCTTGAAGATCACCCTCCACCCGGGACCCTCGATGGTCAATACCTGACGGCGAAGCTCGTCACTATGTAGAAATCTTTCACCAATACCGAGCGTGTCCAAAGGCTTCCGTGCGGGGTTCGAATGGCTCCCACAATCAGCGACCGGCTCGACACGTAACGAATCGACTCAGATCACGGGTTGCGTTTGGATAACACCCTTCTCTAGTGTTGGGGACCGTCGAGCCGACGGCAGGCCGCCTAGCCGGGCGGCGACGTCTCGACACCGCCGAATCGTCACACAGAGCGAACCGGGAACCCGAGCACCATGGGGTGAATCCGCGCTTCATGCGGTAGGGCGACAATCTTCCCGCCCGAACCCGTCAGCTAACCCGGTAGGCGGGCTACGGAAGAAGGAGTACGGACCCCGGTGGCTCCCCCTGCCCCACCGCGGTCGCCATCCCTCCGGTCGGCACCTGCCGACGCCGGGACCGCGAAACCGCGCCCTCGAAGGTCCATTCTCGCCATCGCGCTCACCGCCCTGGCCAGCGCCGCCGTGCTGTTCACCGGCACGACGCCGGCGCTCGCCGAGCCGACCGTGGCCGAGATCGAAGCGCAGATCGACACCGCCTGGCGCAAGCTGGAGCCGGTGGTCGAGAAGCACAACGCCACACGGACGGATCTGGCCGCCAAGAAGAAGCAGGCCGCCACCCTGCAGAAGAAGATCGCTCCGCTCCAGTCGCAGATCGACGCGGCGATGAACCGGGTGAGCGACTTCGCGGTCCAGGCGTACAAGGGTGACAAGGCCTCGGCGCTCAACGCCATGCTCACCTCGAAGTCGCCGGCCGCACTGGTCGGTCAGCTCTCGGTGCTCGACCAGTTCGCGCGCCAGCAGCAGCGCGAGGTGCAGGCGGTCGTCGACCTCAAGGACAAGTACGCCTCGCAGAAGGCTCCGCTGGACCGGCTGGTCACCCAGTTGACCAAGACCGAGGCGGAACTGGCCGCGAAGAAGGAGGAGATCGACGCCGAGGTCGACAAGCTCCAGAAGCTGCGGATCCAGGCGTACGGGAACGGCTCCGCCGGCCCGCTCCGCCCCGCACCCTGCCCGGACACCTACCCCGGCGGCCCGTCCGGCCAAGCGGTCAAGTTCGCCTGCGCCCAGATCGGCAAGCCGTACAAGTGGGGTGCCGAAGGCCCCGGCTCGTACGACTGCTCCGGCCTGACCCTGGCCGCCTGGGCCAAGGGCGGCGTGTCGCTGGCGCACAACGCCCGGGCGCAGCGCGGGCAGACCAAGTCGATCAGCCGCTCCCAGCTACGCCCCGGTGACCTGGTCTTCTACTACGCCGACCTCAGCCACGTCGGCATGTACGTCGGCGGCGGCTGGATCGTGCACGCCTCCCGGGCCGGCGAACCGGTGAAGATGAAGCGGATGGACGACGGCCAGATCCACAGCTTCGGCAGACCGGGCTGACGTCTCCACCTCGACCTGACAACGGTAGAACCCCCGTCGCAGCCTGCGGCGGGGGTTCTACCGTTTCGGTCCTGTCGTTCGGTCGTGTCGGGTGCTGTTGCGGCGTTGTCGGCCGAGGTGTCAGCGGGTCGGCCAGGTGCGCCAGTTCTGCCAGGAACGGCTCGGGGTGGGGCCGCGCTGCCCCTGGTAGCGCGAGCCGTAGACGGCCGACCCGTACGGGTGCGCGGACGGGGACGAGAGCCGGAAGATGCAGAGCTGGCCGATCTTCATCCCGGGCCAGAGCCGGATCGGCAGGTTGGCCACGTTCGACAGTTCCAGCGTGACGTGCCCGGAGAACCCGGGGTCGATGAAGCCCGCGGTCGAGTGGGTCAGCAGCCCGAGCCGGCCGAGACTCGACTTGCCTTCGAGCCGGCCGGCGAGCTGGTCGCCGAGGGAGATCACCTCAAGGGTGGAGGCGAGCACGAACTCACCCGGGTGCAGCACGAACGGCTCGCCGTCCGGCACGTCGACCAGCGAGGTCAGCTCGTCCTGCTGCACCGCCGGGTCGATGTGCGTGTAGAGGTGGTTGTTGAAGACCCGGAACAGCCGGTCCAGGCGTACGTCGATGCTCGACGGCTGCACCAGCGCGGGCTCGAACGGCTCCAGCGCGAGCGTGCCCGCCTTGATCTCGATCACTAGGTCGTGGTCGGAGAGCAGCACCGGACAACCTTAGCGAGTCGCGCGAAGTCGACTGGCCGCGACCTCGCCGATCGGTGGGATCGGGGTAGGTGATCGAACATGTGTTCGATAGAATGTACCCATGGCATCCTGGTCCGAATTCGCCTCCGACGAGCCCCGCCTCGCCGACGCGATCCGCGTCCTCATCCAGCAGTACGGTCCGGGTCTCGGCTACCTGGCGACCGTGCGCGCCGACGGTGGGCCGCGTGTGCACCCGGTGTCCCCGGTCATCACCGACGAGGGACTCTTCTGTTTCGTCGTCGACTCACCGAAACGCCGCGACCTCGAACGGGACGGGCGCTACGCGCTGCACTCGTTCCCGCCGGAGGACAGTGACGACGAGGCGTACGTCGCCGGCCGCGCCCGGCCGGTGACCGACCAGGCGCGGGTGGACCGGTTGGCCGGCAACCTGCGGGCGGCCCCGCAGGTCGACTGGCGGCTCTTCGAGTTCACCGTCGACGTGGCGATGGTGGCCCGGCACGGCAGCAACGGGGCCACCCCGCTCGCCGCCGGAGACCGCTCCGAACGCCCCGCCGTCCAGGTCTGGCTCGACCCGGCCGGCGCCGTGACCGGCAACGGACCCACCGCCGCCGCGCCGAAGCGGCGCGGCCGGCGGCGGGCCGTCGCAGAGGAACCCGTCCCGACGCCCTGACCTACAGCTCGCGGAAAGCCTTCCACGCCTTGACCATCCGGAACATCTGACCGTACGTGAACTCGTACATGCAGGTGTCGACCGAATAGTTCATGAAGTTGTGGATCGGGTCGAGGCCCGACTGCGTCGTGCACGAGTCCCGTCGCTCCGGGCAGCCGAACGCCGGCTCCGCCTCGGCGGGCGTGTCGAAGACGTGGTCGCCTCGGCCCGCACAACCCTCCTGGAAGGTGTGGTAGAGGTTCAGCCAGTGCCCGATCTCGTGCGTGGCGGTGTCACCCGCGTTGTACGGCGTCGCCGTCCCGCCCGGCAACGACTCGGCGAGCACCACCACCCCGTCGTACGGGTCGAGGTTCGGTTTCGGAAAGGTGGCCCAGCCGAGCAGTTGGTCCTCCAGCAGTCCGGTGTAGACGTTCAGAGTGTTCTTGTCGCCGACCCGCAGCGCACGCTTCATCTGCGCCTCCGCCGGGCTCTCCGGCACGATCGGATACCAGGCCGGATTGACCACCCGGTTCACCTTCTTCAACCTGAAGTGGAACGGCGTCCAGGCCCCGCCGGTACGCCCGCCGAACGATTCGTTCAGCACCTTCAGTTGCGCCTTGATCAGGGACAACGGGATGTCCCCGTCGGCCCGGGTCCGCTTCTCGGCGATGACGTGGAACACCACGTCGACGGTGATCCTGATTCTCAGCTGTACGCCCAGCGGCGCCACCCCGACCCGTCGCGCGTACGCCGAGTCGACCGCGCGGTCGAGGGCGGCGGCCTGGGTCGCGGTGAGTTCGTTCGGTTCGGCTGTGTGCGGGGCACCCGGTCTCACCTTGCTGGTTGGCCTCGTCCTGGCGTTCTGGGGGTCTTCGACGGGTTCGGCGCAGCCCGCCGGGCCGGGATCGGTCGAGTCCGGCGGCGCCGCGACCACCGGGCTGGGTCCGAGCAGCAGGACGAGAAGAACACTCGCCACGCCGGTCCAACGCGACGACCACCAGCGCCGTGCACGGAACGCCATTACCTCACCCTTGCCTTCGAAGAGTGGCTATGCGATGACACAGAGCCATAGTTGCAGGTGGGGCGGACGTTACTCGTTGCCGCTGCTGATGCAAACGACGCGGTACGGCGTGGTTCGCGACCGATCCGAGCGGGTGACAGAGCGCGCGGAGCCGTACGGAGGGGAGGGTGAGTGCATGATCGGACCCGACCAGGTACAGTGGGGTCCGCTCGCGGGTGTAGTTCAATGGCAGAACATCAGCTTCCCAAGCTGACAGTGCGGGTTCGATTCCCGTCACCCGCTCCAACCCGAAGGCCCAGGTCAGGACATCAGTCCCAGCCAGGGCCTTCGATGTTTCAAGATCTGTAATCATGTCGCGTGCCATTGGCGTGCCATTAGCCCCGGCGCACCAGGGCACCGGCCGCGCCGTCGTCCGGGGCGCCGGGCCGCGTGCCATCCGTCTTGCGCGCCTTCTTCTTGGCCTTTTTGCCGTCGGACCTCTTGTCCGCCTGGCGAGCGTCCCTCTTCGCCTTCTTCCGTTCGGCTTTCTCCTCGCCGCGTACCGCCGCGTCCAGTGCGGCGGCGATGGCTCGGTCGGCTTCGGCCGTTGCGTGCTGGTAGATCAGCGCGGCTTGTGGCGAGTCGTGGCCCATCCGGGCCATTAGGTCGCGGGTGCTGGCCCCGGTCTGCGCGGCGAGAGTGTTTCCAGTGTGCCGCAGGTCGTGGAAGTGGAGATTCGGCTGACCGACCTTGGCAACGGCCGCCTTCCAGTTGGCGAGCTTGTTGAAGTTGCCTCGCCAGATCGGCCGCCCGTTCTCGGTGGTGAACACGAACGCCTCGGGGTTGTCGTCGACCTCGGTGGCGAGGTGATCCACGATTGCCGAAATCACGGCCGGAGGCAGGCTGACGGTACGTCGGCCAGCTCGGGACTTCGGCGGGCCGAGGACCAGGCCGACGCCCCGCTGTTCGGTGAACGCCTGGCGGACGCGAACCGTCCCCGCCTTGGTGTCGATGTCCTGGCGCTGCACCGCCACCACCTCGCCCCAGCGCAGACAGCCGAAGGTGGTCAGCAGGACCAGGGCGCGATAGCGGACGGGTACGGCGTCGGCCAGGGCGAAGACCTGAGCCAGGGTCAGAACCGGCCGTTCCGCCGCCTTCTCCTGGTCCGCCCCCGTGATCCGACACGGGTTTTTCGGCAGGATCTCGTCTTCCCGTACGGCCGTCATCAGCACGGCCCGCAGCAGCCGGTACGCCTTCGCCGCCATGCTCTCCGAGACGCCGTTGCCGAGCAGTTCCGCCCGCCATTCTCGGATCAGCGGTGTGTCCAGCCGGCCCAGCTCCACCCCGCCGAGGTACGGCGCGATGTGCTTGCCGAGCAGCCAGCCGTAGAGGTGGATGGTGCGCGGCCGGAGGTTTGCGCGTTGCTCGATCCAGCGCGCGGCGTACTCGCCGAGCTTGATCTTTGACCGCTCGGGATCGGTCCATTCCCGCCGGGCAATCTGCGATTCGACCAGGACCAGGTAGCGCTCTGCCTCTGACTTCCGAGCGAACGTCTCAGGTGCGGGACGTAGCCGGCCGTCCGGACCCGGGTACCGCGCCTGATAGCGACCGGACGGAAGCTTGCGAACGTTGCCGAAGCGGCGGTGCCCATCCCTGTTCGGCATCAGGCGACCCTCCGCATTCCGCTCCACACGTCGGAGGCGGTCAACGGCTCGACCCGTCCGGCGTCAAGGTGCGCGGCCAGGTCGACGGCCCTGATTCGTACGCTCCGGCCGAGCTTGTGGAACGGAATGCGGCGTTCCGCGACGAGCCGCCGCACGTACCGCTCACTCATCTGGATTCGGGCCGCCGCCTGCTCGATGGTCAGAACATCATCCACTGTGGTCAGTCCTCCCCGTTGACTGTGGTGCTGTCTGCGGTTGCCGAAAGGTCGGGCGTCGCTCCCTTGGCTGCCCGGTCCTTTGCGGCGAGGAGTTCGGTTCGCCATCGGGCGCGTTCGGAGATGGCGCGCATGAGTCGGTGGGACATGGGTCCGACGTCGGGATCGTAGGGTCGGGCCAGTTCCCAGGCGTGGCGTACTGGTTCGGTGGTGGCGCCCTGGGCGTCGTCGACGCCGGCAAGGTCGGTGGTGACGCCGAGAAGCGCCTTCACCCAGGCGTGCGCGTCGTGTTTGTGGTCGGCGAGGGTCTTGCCGGACCAGTCGCGGGAGATGAGGATGCGCCGGCCGCCGATACCGAGCGTTTCTCGCTGATGCACCTTGCCCTTGCAGCGGCCTGGCTTGAGCTTGGCGTGCGCCTTCTTGGGCTGGACGCCGTAGAGCAGCCAGTTGGCGCAACGGTCGGTGCACGGGGTGATCTGGAGTTGCTGCCAGAGCCGGTCGAGGTGGCGTTGCTGCCGCTCGGTGGCGATGGTGTGGCAGTCGCCGGTGGCCTTGGTGATGTACTTCGTGATGTAGCGAATCGTCCGGGCAGCGTCATCGGTGCCGGGCATGACGCCGCGCGCGTCGACCTGCCTGCCGAACCGGACGACGTGCACAGGTTCGGCGTCCGGGTCCTGGTCGATGGCGTCGAGCGCTTCGGTCCAGGTGGCCAGCGGTTGCCGGGTGTCGGGATCGACCCAGGCCGCCGCCTGCTCGTCCCAGACCGGCGGCCGGTCGCGCGTGTAGAGCTGCACGTCGACGACTGGCCACCACACCTGGTGGTAGGTGGCCGCCGCCACGGTGCGCAGCACGTCACGCGGGATGGTGCCCCGGATGGCGAAGTGCGCGTGTGGGGCGAGACGCCGTTGCGGCTCGACACAGCCGGCGTACTGGACGTTCCAGCCCTCGCAGCGCCGGAGGTTCTGCCAGAACCGGTCAAGGAGTCGGGGGAAGTGGACGGCGTCCCAGGCTGCCCGGCGGTAGTCGTACCGGTCGGGGTTGACCGGGGTGCCGTCGGAGAGGACCGGCCCGTACGAGTCGAGCGTAAGAGTGAGCCACATCGACGGCCGGTAGGCGGTGCCGTCCGGGGCGGTGTAGACCTTGCCGACCGTGCGGCGCTCGACCTTGCGGCGGGGTAGGTCGGGTGCGTCCTGCCGCCGCCTGGTGGACCGCTTGCGCCGCCGGCCGGTGTCCTCGTCGCCCTGGCCGTCATCGTCCGACTGGTGAGGCGGACCGACCCGCCCGCGCAGCCCTTCGGCTGTGATCGCCTCCTCTACCTCGCGGATGGCCTGGTCGAGGTCTTCGACCTGCTCCCACTCGGAGGCGCGGGCCGCTTCGTCGCGGCCGTATTCGAGGTGCGCCCGCAGCACGATCAGCGCCTTCTGTTCCTCGGTCGCGGGTTCCGGGCCGGGCAGCGGCTCGTCGGTGCGGTGCCACCCTTCCCGAATCTGCGCCTGCCGCAGCCGGCGGTTCTTGCGCGCGCAGGTCGGGCACTTGTCCTCCCGGGTTGCGCCACACGGTAGGTCGATGACCTCGGTCTGCCCGGTGTTCAGGTCGGTGCGGCGCATGGCGAGCGGGCGGATGCAGACGCCGTATTCGGTGGCGACGTCCTTGAGGACGTCGACAGCGCGGGGTAGGCCCATCCGTGCCGCCCGCGACCCCGGCCGGGGTTGCTCCGGAGTCGGGGCGGACGGGTCGAGGCCGGGCAGGGTCGGTGCCGTCATCGGGCGACCCCGGTGGACCGAGCGGGGTGGACGACGCCCAGCGGAGGCAGCACTGTCGACGATCCCGGCCGCGATGCCGGTACCGGGGCATAGACGACCGGCGTACGGTCCTGAACCGGTTCGGGGTCGACGGTGACGGGTGCCGGGTCGGGGTCGTTGGCGGCGGCCGGCGCTTCGTTGTCGGTGGCCGCGATGGTGACGGGTGCGCTGGACAGGACGACCTTGACCAGGGCGAGGAAGGCGAGGGAGGGAACGGCAGCCACGATCCAGCCCCAGACCGACGGTTCGGCTTCGGCGACCTGAGCGGCGAGGGACAGGATGGCGAAGCCGACCAGGAGCACGGCGACGAACCCGACCGGACGACCGGCACGACGCCGGACGCGGATCTCAAGCCCGAGGTAGATGGTCATCAGCTCGACGGCAACGGCGTTGGCCCAGCCAATCCAGTTCGGCTGGCCGTGCGCGACGGTCAGGTCATGCACATGGGTGAACGCGGCAGCGCCGGCCATCCCACCGATGGAGAGCAGGATCAGCAGCCGGGCAGCGGCTTCGAGGCGTACCCGCATCATCGGCCCGCCCCCGCTCGCTCGGTGCGCAGGTCCCGGACGACGTGGACACCGTCGATGGTCCAGATGGCGCGGATGGCGTGCTCGACGCAGGTCCAGGCACGGGCGCCGGTCCCGTCCTCGATTTCGATCAGACCGAACCGGTCGCAGGCCGGCTCACCGGGGTGGAGGGTGCACGAGTTCATCGGTTGCCCTCCTCGTCGGGCCGAATGGTCAGGTCGATGCGGATGCGCCGGTACCGCAGCTCGGTCCGGTGGTGGAGGAACGCAGCGATACCGCGCAGGGCAGCCGCCGCCTTGTCGGGCGAAGCGACGAGCCGGATCCGTAGCGGCCGGCGGAGCGCAGCCGCGATGCGATTGAGCAGGGTCATGGCTGGTCACCTCCGGGCCGGTCGGATGGTGGTGCGGATGTTGTCGGGCGGTTCGCCGAGCGTGGACACGGCTTCGGAGAGGCAGCGCCACAGCGCCCACGCCTCATCGGGCGTGAGGTACATGCGGCGGCGGCCGGCGCCTACGGCGAGGTAGACGGGGTATGGGTCCGGCCGGTCCGGGTCGACGCGCACCGATACGGCCGTGCTCTGCCCGGTGTCGCTTGGGGTGCGGAGGCGGTAGAACCGTCGTCCGGTCCGTTCGGTCATGCCTGCTCACCTCCGTCTTTGTCCGGGTCCTGTCGGAGGAGGTTGAGGAGCGCGTCAGGCAGCAGCGGCCCGGAGGAGCGCTGACGGGGCAGGGATGGCCGGGTGGGTTCGGGCGCGGTTTCCCGGCCGACCTGGGCCAGGATGTCCGCCGCATCGACCGGGGCCGGGAAGCGCACGGCCATGGCCCGGATCTCGTCGTCGGCGATGTAGGAGAACCGGACCCGGGCGGGTTCCGGGCTACCGTCGAGGATGACGTACCCGACGCCCTTGGCCCAGCGCGGCATCTGGTCGGCCAGCGCGCCCCGATTCCGGGCACCGTCACCGAGCACCATGTCGACCTGCGAGGCTTCGGTGAGACCGAGTGCGATGCGGGTGGGGAACAGGTCCCGGAACGGCAGGACTTCCTTGCGCGGATCCTGCAACGCGGCCACCACCAGGACGCCGACGCCGGCACCCTGGGACAGCAGCAGCCCCAACGACGCGGCGATCCGCTTGCGCAGCTCGACGTCCTGGAGGTAGGCGGTAAGCGCGGCCATTTCGTCGATGACGACCACGACCAGGGGGTCGGCGACGGTCGGAGTGTGGACCCGGACCGAGCCGGCAAGCCTGGCCTGCCGTTCCCGCATGACGGTGACCGCCTCGTCCAGGAGGTCGGCCATGGCCTCGAACGACTTGCATGCGAACCGGGCGAACATCGGCCGCCCCATGGCGAACTCCATCCCGCCCTTCGGGTCGATGACCCAGAGCCGGACCAGCCCGGAGGCGACCCCGTTGCCGAGCGCACGCACGAGGGACCACAGCACGGAGCCCTTGCCGCGCCGGGTGGCGCCGCCGACCAGGACGTGAGTCGCCAGCAGATGCAGGCACCAGGTACTCAGGTCATCCCGCCTGGCCAGCGGCAACGCGGCGAAGTCCGGCACCGCCGGGACGTCGAACGGTGGAACGACAGCGCGGAGTGCGTCAGTGCGGACCAGTACCAGGTAGACGACGCTGGGCCGGTCGCGGAACCGAACGGCATCGACCGCGCGGAGCAGCCACGCCCACCGTCCCGACCGGGTAGGGCGGTCGTCGGGGTACTCGGAGTACACCCGGGCATGCCGACGCCCGAACGTGTACGCCAGGTTCGACGTGACTCGCTGGAAGTCCTCCGGCGTCTGACCGCGCACCATCCGGACCGCTAGCACGTCCAACGCCGGATCGGAGCGCACCGATAGCAGCCGGGGCAGGACCGTCTGATGGTCGTACCGTTCGGCCAGCCCGCACAGGGTCATAGCTTCACGCCACACCCGGCGGTAGACGGTCAACCGGCGGAACCAGCCGAGCAGCGGACCGGCGAACCAGGTCCACCACGATGCTTCGTGCCGCCACCGCCACACCGCCGACACCCCGCCGACCAGGACCAGCAGGGTGACGAGACCTTGCCAGCCGTGGTCGAGGTACACGGCGAGGAGGAACGCCGTCGACGCGGTGGTGACCGGGTGGCGTAGGCACCACCACAGCGCGCGCCAGCCCCAGCGCAGCAGCAGGCCGGGAAGCACCAGCCACAACGGCAGTTTGAGCCGCTTGGGCCGGATCACCATCAGGTCCCCGGCCGAGGCCATCACGACTTCACCGCGAGGCCGCCCGATCACTTGGCCCCCCGCAGGGACACGAACCGGCCCGACGCGTCCCGGACCGCCGGCAGCGGCAGGACGAGCTGATCGGCGCACAACGGGCAACAGCCGTCCGCGCTGTCGGTCGGGTCGAACCGGGACTGACACACACCACACCGCGACCGCACCTGGGCCGTACGACGCCTACGCTTGGACACGTCAAAGACCTCTCTCACCAATGAGCAGGGGGATTTGGCAAAGAGGGGCGGGGCTGCCGTCCGCCAAGACCAGACAGCCCCGCCCACCCAGCAGCGGTCAGGCCGCCGCCAACGACGGGTCACGGGTGACGCCGACCGGGGCGCGCATCCCGGTGGCCCGTAGCGAGTACGCCATCCGGCCGTTGTTCGTCACGTACGGCGTGACGGTCATGCCGTCGAACTCGACCGCCTCGAACGGCGTACCGGTCGGCGGGACGGGCTGGTAGTCGGCCGAGATCTTGACCGTCGTTTCCCGCGACCGCTTGCCCAGCTCCGGGTCGAGGTCCATCACCCGGACCTGCCACACCCGCTGACCCGTCACCTTGTCCTTTGCCGGGGTACGCCGACCCGTCTTCTCGTCGTAGTCCTCCACCTCACCCAGCGACTCGGGCACCAACGCGCATCCCGCCGGGAACACGTCCTCACACCGGACCGCGAACCGGGTCCCACCACGCAGAGCCATCGCACGACCTCCAAGGTTGTCTGCCAAGACTCTTGCTTGGCTGCCAAGTTGTCACACTGACCGTAGCCGCGACTTGGCAGACATGTCAACCAGTGATCGCGACGAGCTGTTGGGGAGCACGTCTGCGGCAATAAGTAATGCGCATATATCTACTACGCGAAAATTGCCGGTCTTGGCTGATAGCCCAGAAAGGGGCGGCATCGCCGATGCTACGGCTTGCTTGGGACTCGATTGGCCGTTGCCCGAGTTGGGGCATCAGAGGAATCGGCGATGCAGCAGGTGACGTTCGCATATCTGATGAAACGTTGACATGGCCGCCGCCGAGCGCTCTACTGACCTGATGATGCTTCGGCCTGGAGTGCATTGGTTGTATGAGTGGATGGACGAATATGGCGTCGAGAGAAAAAATGTTCCAGATGTATTTAAATCTGCAGCCGCAGTGGCACGCCTTAGTGAGCTTATCTCAACCTACATGGAGCAGCGGACTACAGAACTCGCTTGCCCTACAGGTGCAGTAGTCGGAGGTCGTACACTTGACCTGGCCAGTTCATATACGTGCGCCGAATTCACGTGCCTAGCGACGCGTGTCGACCGAGCGTTTCTGAGTATCTGGCACTATTTCGACTCGATCGTTCTAGCTGCGCCATCGTCAGTTGACGTACTCCATGCCCTTCATAATAATCCACGGAAAGAACGCGAGAAGAGCCTTATCCCCCGGATTGCGGACCAGGTGGAGTTTTTTACATACTTGCGATCCATCGGAGCGGACAAGTACATAATCTTTCAAGATAAAGAATATTCCCTCTGCCGGGACTGCCATCAAAAGCTTTCGGAGAGACTTGGTCTTACGGCTGTAGTTGACCGAGCGGCGAGGCGAGAGATAGTTGCGAGATTAGAGTTAGAGGCAGAGGTCCGAAACCTGCGTGAAGGAACTGGTAGCTGGGTATGCGAAGTGACCCATGAATTCCTTCCGGAAACCTTAGGAATCTGGGTAAGGTCCCAAAAAAGGCCCGTTAAATGGCTGGTATTTGAAGAGCTGATAAATCGCGGTTCTAGGGCTTTCCTAGAGGATCTTCACCAGAGCGAACACCTCGGTCTTCCGCTCCTGCAGGAGGTCCGTACTTCTCTATTCAGAGAAGATCCGCTGAGAGACAAAGCCTCAGTGAATGATGTTGCACTTTCGCTTCGCCTGCCGTTCCTCGAAGGCCTCAAGGCGGCAGACATCATCCTTCTAATGCAGGACGAGAGGCCGAGTTTCGAGAGATTCCAGGCGTCGGTTCGGAGGGCAATTGCTGAGAAAGTAGAGAAGGCAGGCGACGTTGATCCAGCGACAATTGGTGAGTCGGTCATGCGTGACCACATCAGGCCGGCATTGGCGGAAATTGAACAGAGTATGAAATCTGCCAAGAGGGCGTTCGCGAAGAAGGCCTCAGCCGGCATTGGACTCGGCGCAGCACTGGTGACGGCCGGTTTGATTGCGGCCATTCCAGTCATTATCGGCGCTGGCGTAGCCGCTGCGGCCACCCCGCTTGTGGACTTGAAAAAGCTATTT
This sequence comes from Plantactinospora endophytica, assembly GCF_016862915.1. Classification (GTDB taxonomy): domain Bacteria; phylum Actinomycetota; class Actinomycetes; order Mycobacteriales; family Micromonosporaceae; genus Plantactinospora; species Plantactinospora endophytica. Next base: position 251,856 of record NZ_BONW01000019.1, read on the forward strand.
GACGACCAGAGTTCCGTAGAGTCGAAAGACATGTACTTTTTATGGAATCTCGGTCGACAGCATTGGGTGAACCACTAGGTCTGATCGTTAGTAGTGAGGTTGAGCATCGACCGCAGCGCGTAAGCGCGTGCCTCAATGATCTGCATTCGTGCGGTCTGCTCGGCTGGGTCGCGGTGCGCGGCTTGGCCAGTCATCTGGCCGGGCCACTTGCGGTAATGCAGTCCAGGTTCGGCGATGAAGTAGCCGTCACTGACGACGTTGGCCGCGATGAGTAGGCCGGTGTCCTCCGAGGCGGGTAGGGCCATCCAGCCGCCGAGGGCCAGGAGGAGATCCCGGCGCATGCACAGGGTCGCCGGGTGTACGGGCGCTCGGTAGTCGTTGGCCTTCCAGAAGGCGAGGACCGCACCGCGGCTGATCGGTCCGTCGGGCGGGTCCTTGTCCCATCCGTGTGTCGACCCGTCGGGGTGCAGGTCCAGGACCCGCGATGTGACCCAGCCGAGGTGTGGGTTGTCGGTGAGCATGGCGATGTCTCGGGCGAGCGCGCCCGGGGTGAGTTGGTCGTCCGCATCAAGGACCTTGACCAACTCGCCTTCCGCCCGCGCCAGCGCGAGAGTCCGGGCGACGCCTGGGCCGCCGGGCCGGCCGCTGCCGGCGAGGATTCGGGGATCGTCGGGGAGCTGGTCGAGCAGTAGCCCATCCTGCCCGTCCTCCTGGACGAGCCACTGCCAGTCCCACCCGTCCGGCATCTTCTGACCGGCCAACGACCCGTAGGCGTCGGCAAGGTATCCGACGCTGGGCCAGTGAACCGGTGTGACGACCGAGACGAGTCGGCTCAAGCGTTCCACCGCTTCAGCTTCGTCGTGAAGCAGAGTTCTGTCCGGTCACCAGGGAAAACAACGTCCGCGATCTCTACCACGCGATCCCGGATGTCGTACGACGTCTTGCGCACGTCCAGGACGGCAACTCCAGCCTCGATGTCGAGTAGTTCCGCCTCGTCCGGCAGCGGTGGCCGGGCCTGTACAACCTCTTCGATGCGGTCTAGTTCGATGCCGACGGTGGAAAGCTGGTGTTGGGTGCCGCCTGGCCATGGCTCGTAGTCGGCGGACAGCAGGTGCTTGTTGCCTTTTACCAGGTCGTACGGCAGGTAGGAGTAGGACGCTGACAGCGGTGCGGTTTCGTGCCGGGAACTGGTCCAGTAGACGCGCCGCAGCAGCGGAGTACCGACCGGCAGCCCGAACGCCGCCGCCATCTCCTCGTCCGCCTTCACCTCGGAGTACTCGGCGTGGAACTTGAGGTCATCCACCGTCAGCCCGGTGTCATGCTCGGTCCCGCCGGTCCGCCGCCGTTCGGCCTCGTCGAGCAGTACCCGGTCCTTCTCCCACTGGTACCGCTCGGTGTTGCGCCGGCGGATCCGCTGCCGGGGTGCACGTACGTAGGTGCCCCGGCCCTGCTCGGCGCGGACCAAGCCCCACTCCCGAAGCTGTCGGATGGCGTTACGCACGCTGGTCCGGGACAGTCCGGACGAGTCGGCCAACTCCGTCTCGCTCGGCATGGCCGTACCCCGGGCAAGCTCTCCGCTCTCGATCCGGGCGCGCAGCTCCTCGGCGAGCTGGAGGTAGCGCGGGCGCCAGTCACGAGAGTTCACGCCGCTTACGCTACCGCCTAGACGTTGAGACGTCTGCCGGGCCGTCGACCTGTCGTGCCGGTCAGACACCGCCCTCGTCCCCAAGCAGCGGATCTTTTTGGAGCTGCCAGGCCCCGACCGGATGCGGAAGGTGCAGGATCTCAGCGATCATCCGACCGGTCTGCGCGAACGTGAGCAGTACCGTTTCGGTAGACCCGTAGTGCGTGACATCGATCTTCAACAGCGGTGCGTGCGCGGCTCCTCGATCGGCGACGAGCTGAACACTAAGCCAACCACTGCCCTCCCGGCCCACGGTCGCCAGCCGGCTACGGTGTTTCGGGTCCGTCGGCCGGCAGCCCTGACACCACACGGGACACACATCACGCTGAGAGACCGGGACCCGCCTCACCCCGCCGTCGCCCTGGTCACGCTCGACCATCGTCGCCCCCCTGCTGCGGCGTGAATCCCGCTTGGCGCAGCAACTCGTCCAGGTGCCGAGCGAGCCGCCACGCCTCGGCCAGCCGGAGCACCGCCCCGCCGGATCCCCGGAACCGACCAGCGGCATGGATCCCGAGAACTGCTGAACCTGCCTGCCCAGCGAACAGGTACACAACGACGGTGCCGCCGCCGCGCCTGTCGCCGATCGCTCGAACCGACCCCTTGTGGCGACGTAGCGGCCGTTCAACCTCAGCAGGCAGCATGAACTCACATCGCTGCGCTACGCACCATGGCGGGTGTACCACGTCAGGCCATCGCGGAGACGTCTCGCTCACTGAGGCCACCGCCCGCCATGCCCCCGGAACTCCTGCCCGAGCGTCAACAGCGGTGCAGACCTCCAAACGTTGTATTCGTGCGTGCGGGCGATGGCCCACGACGGGGCACCAGGCGGGGGCATCGCGGGAACGAGGCCACGGCGAATAACCGGGGCGGGCTCCGGATCACGAGCGCGACGCCGTGATGATTGCCAGATCGCGAGACGGACGAGCAAGCGGGCACCAACCATCACGACCTCCTTGCAGGGCTAGGAAGGCCGGTGGCCGGCGCCTGGGGGAAGGCAGCCGACCACCAGCCCGACGACGGCACGGCGCACCGCCCGTTGGCGGTCTCGGGTATCGCCATGCCCAGCTCAGGCACGTACAGGAACGCGATGAACCGCTGCCCAGCGCGTGAGTGCTCTGCGGTTGTGCGACCGGGCCGAAGGCGTGCCAACCCCTTGTCATGCCTACGTCCCGGCCGCACATCTGGAAAGGTACCTACAACTAGGCGACTTGTCTAGACGTCCAAGATGACCATGGATGGCTGCCAGGAACATGGCAGACAGGTACGGTGAGGCTCGTGCCAACCCCGCACAGGCAACCCCGGTACCGCGCCATCGCCGACGAACTCCGTCGCCGGATTGCGGCAGGAGCCATCCCAGCAGGGGCTCTTATCCCTTCCGAGGGTGCGCTAACCGCCGAGTTCAGCGTCGCCCGAGGAACCATCCGCGAAGCTATCAACGTTCTCCGCAGTGAGGGCTTGATTGTTACGGAACACGGCAGGGGGTCCTACGCTCGCCCCAATCTCCCTGTGCGCCGCCTCGGACATGACCGTTACCGCGCCAAGCAATCAGACAGTCCCTTGTTGAATGAGATGGACGGCCCAGACGGACTTGGTGAGGCTGACCGAACGGAGGTCAGTTGCCGGGAAGTGCCTGCCGGTCCGGAGGTTTCCGCGCTTTTTGGGGTCGCCCCCGGGACGATGATGCTAGAACGCCGAATGCTCGTAAGCAGGTACGGACTACCCCAACACCTGACGATGTCGTACTACTTGCTTGAAGTAGTCGCTGGTACGGCGCTCGCTGAGCCGGCTTGGGAGCCATCGCCAAGCGGCTATGTCGCGCAGCTCGAATCGCTTGGAATCACTGTGACCGCGATTCGCGAAGCCGTACGAGCGCGGATGCCAACCGTTGCAGAAGCCGGATTGCTGCGGATACCGGCCGGTGTCCCACTCCTTGTGGTCACGCGGCAAACACGGTCACACGAACGGACGGTAGAAGCCGCATTCAGTACGATCCTTCCGGCCGATCGGTTCGAATTGGAGTATGAGATCAAGATATGAGATGGGTGCGGTGGCCGGCTCGCGTCGGCCCTAGCTAAAGATGCACTCTGATCAGACTACTTGTTTCGTTTACCCTTTCCGTTCCGCCGGTTGGTTCTCCCATTCGCCCGCCACGGTCGTGGGCGCCCTGTTGGTTGACTCATGCGTTCGGCTGGCACGAGACGCATGTCGGCAACGAGTTTATCCAACTCTTCGTCCGGTTTCCATGGGTCATTCTGATAGTCCGTCTCGACAATCGATCCACCTACGTCGACTAGTACACCGAGGACGCGGTCGGCCCGAAGTTGATGTTTTTTTGCTTTCATGTATTCGGACAGTCGACGTTTTGCGTCGGGATAACCCTCTGGCTGTGAGCCCACGAAGAACATTCCCTGGCCCCAAGGTGTCAAGAATCCTTGAGCAAGGGTATGGAAGCCATTATCCTCTCGCGTGTTGTCGACTACCTTCTGGATGCTGCGGGCCAATCTACGTTGTGCATCTGACGAATAGTTAGCAAGATCAGCCCCGAAGCGGAGCCAACCCGGCTTCCGATTGGCCTCAAGATACCTTAGGATGCGCTCGATTCCGGGCTCTTCCGAACGGGTTGGGCGGGACGCCTCAATAGCACTGGATCCTTCCGTGAAGTACATCCAGGCATCGAGGTCATCGGTAAGGGTTCCGACTCGGGTAGGAACTTCCTTCTTGAAGCGTCTGCGCTCGCCGGTCCTCGGGGGGGAAGACTCCGGGAAGCGCTGGTGTAGTAAATCGGGATCAGCTGTGAAATAAAGCCCGCCCTTGAGGAACCACATCAAGACATCGAGTTCGTCAACTGCAACGAATAAGCGTGCGGCCTGTGGTTCTGTTCGGCGTCGCAGGTAGAGAAGAAACGACGCGCTGCTGTCGAATAGCTTCGCGGCAACCGCAAGATCGTGTAAGGACACGATCCAAGGGATCGAGTTTCCGGGAAGTAAATCCGCTCGGACAAGAGCATCGGCCGCGATCGCCAGCGGGCCGAAATCATCAAGGCAAACAGCAATCGAGTGGACTTCTCGTACGACAGATAGGTCGATCCACTGTCCGTTCTTACGCCATAGGCCCCCATTCTCAAGAATAAGGGACTCTACTCGTTGTGCCTGCTGTGTGGCTTCCCCAATTGTTTTCTTGAGATCGTCGGCAAGGCGGAGTGCGTTGCCGCCCCTGGCCTTCTCTCGGATCGAGCCTGCTTTCACCTCTATGCAAATCGCAACGTCGTCGACTACAAATAGGCCGTCGGTTTCACCGTCTCCTGCGTAAACTTTTGGGTTCACGGCGGAGCGACTTAAATCGCAATCGGAGCTGCCTCTGGGCGGCGCCAAGTACTTTAGTCCCTTGTAAGTAGGCGCTGCGACGCCAAGAAGTCCGGCAACTAACTCGCATGCAAACTTTTCGGCGAAACTATCACGCTGTTCTCCATAGATGTTCCATGCATTGTTGTCAGGCGACGCCTTGATTTGCTTCTCGATAAGCCGTCTTATGTGGTCGATTGGGATGCCATTTTGCAACATCAAGTAATTGCCGTTGCCGTCGGCAAGTAGGTCGATCCCGGAGAGGATGTTACTTCCGTTCGCGTACGAGGTAATAAGCGCCTCGGCGCCGCCACCACTTATCGGGTGGCTGAATGTCTGTAGAACGGCTTCTACCCGTTGTATTTCAACCCCACTACTTGAGGCAATTGTTGCTGCGCTGAAGGCGCTAGGAGCCCCAGGTGAAATGAAGAAATCGTTGAACGCCTGCCTGGCGAGAGCCTCATCACTAGCGTCTAGTTTTGTGCCGCCAGCATGTAGAGACGCGGCGTGATCAATGGCATCAAGTAGGGCCGACTTCTTACTTGTATATTGCTCCCGTATCGTATCTCTTACCGCGCTTATCTCACCATATGTAAAGCCGACGATCCGCTCAAGTGTTTCCTCGATTTGCGGTATCTCAAGGATACCTCTGTTGAGGATTTCGCCGATCGACTCATAGTGTTTCCCTCGGATCATCAACTCGCTCGATCGTAGCTGGCCTGCGAGTTCCGCCAAGGGACCTAGGTCTGGATTTGCGCCTAGCGAAAGACCCAGCAGAGTCGTGAGTTTAAGAATCTCTCGCGCATGCGCACAGAGATCCTCGATTATGGCATTCGGATGCGGCAGGCCTTGTTCCTCGTCGGCATCCAGGCCATCTGCCGGAACTACTCGCGACCCGAGTCCGATAGCCACCAGGGCCACAACGTCAATCACCGCAGCCAGCCCGCTATTCTGGCTCTCCTTGTAGCCGGTAAGAAATGGCGGTATCTCATGCTGACGCACTAGTTCAAGCACATCAAATACATCCTGGCCGACAAGGAGTTCGGCCATGGCAGCTACGTGAAATTGAATTACGTGAGGGGCTTGGTTGTTGATGTCGTTCCATGAACCAGCGGGGACTAATCCTTCAGAGAAGCGGTTCATATTTGTTAGGAGGGATGAAATGCCCTCCTGTCCATCGACGATCATCCGGCGGTCGCTTCTAGAGTTCCTGCCGGACAAGGCCGCCTCCTGTATTGCTCGTGATGGGTGGTGGGCAGGCTACCATCCAGCGGTGCGGTCCGTATGAGTCGTGAGTGCAGACTCTATTCATTCGCATTGGTGATTTGTTAGACTAAGAGGGCCTTTCCGGCTCGTCTATTTGGCTAGTGGTGCCCAACCCCGGGTACATATGAGCGTTTTATGGGGTCAACTGATCGTGTGACGTCGCAGGGTGCCAGTCACGCATCCGGATCTTCAATTCTAGATCGGATGTTCCCGACTAAAAGCGCATGCGTCCGCTTAGACCGGATGCCCGTTGCCGAATAGTCCTCTAGTAGATAGATCAAGCGCTCCGCGCGGCGCGGGCCGGGCGCGGCAACCGGCTCCTGCGGAGCCGCCGCCCCGGCCGCCTCCGGCGCCGGGGCGGAAAGTCAGCCGGCCCGCAACCCACGCCCACCCCGCGCGTCCACCTAGTCCCAGAAGGAACCACGGGACGAGTCACAGCTTCCCGGACAGGCAGACGAGAGCGAACTAGACCCTTCCCCAGAGCGAGCACACGAGCCGCAGCGACCAGACGCCGACACCCGGGCATCTCACGGAACACGAGGCCGGTCGCGGATAGGCAGAGGAGGGAAGAGGGAAAGCGAGATGAAGAGGTGGGGTGGCTTAGAGCGTGCCTCCGGCGGGGGCGCTTCGGGCTTCGGGGATGGAGGTGAGCCATCCCGACCACCATCGACCCAGGCAAGCCGAGCAGACCGGGGCCAGGGTGCCAAGGTCGTTCGTCCAGTAGGGCGCTCCACCTTGTCACCCTGGCCCCGGCCCGCTCCACGGTGTGTGGGTCGACGGCGGACGGGATGGCGAGGAGACGAATCATCCAGCAGCGATCGAGTTGCTAGGCAGCCTTGTCCGACTCGCCGTGCAGTTCGTCTCGTAGGTCCTGCGGTGGCTTCATCTTCGACGCGGACTGCTTGGGACGGGCGTCGACAACGATTGGACGGATCTCGACGTTGTACCGGTCGGAGGCGATCCGAGCAGCTTGCCCGATCTTGTTGGTTTGGCTCTCTGTCATCTCGTCGTCGGTGTAGGCAATCGCTACGAAGAACGCGACGTGAACATCTTCGGACATGGCGTATTGCGGTGTTTGAGCGAGGATGCCGTCCCAGAACTTCGAGTTGGACATCAGCTTCATCTCAACGACCGTCCGGGCGACCCAGCCTGCGGCGAAGTGGAAGTCGACCGGACCTCGGCCGGCGTTGGCCTCGCCCGTCATGCTGATGTCGTTCGCCTTGCAGTAGTGCTTGGCACAGCTACGGAACAGCGCCTGGACCTTCTTCTCTGGCAGCGAGACGCCAAGGTGCCAGAGCATCTGCCACTCGTCTTGGTGTTCGATGCCGTGCCGGAAGGACTGAATGACCTCCGCGACGAACTCCGGGAACTCGGAGTGATCCTTCGGTACGTAGGAGAGAGGCGAGCGCTCCGCGATCTTGCCCCCCATCTCCCACCACCGGGTACGAAGCTTGGGATCCTTGTCGACCGGGTACGGCTCGTGCTCTGTGTGCTCCAGGTCCTTCAGGTAGGAGGCGACAATTGCCGGGTTCTGTCGTGCCATCTTGGCCTTCTCCCGGCTGTCCACGTTCCGTGCGATCAAGTAGTTGAAGTTCCCGCGGACTTCTTCGCTGTGGTTGCGCCAGGCGTAGTTCCAGAACCCGTTCGCACTGACTACCGGGATGTCCTTGAGGAACCGCTTCGGCACGAGCAAGACGGGGCCGGGCCGGTCGAGGAACGGGTTGGCCGGCAGGTCGACCTCCTGCGTCTGCCAGGAGGCAAACTCTTCGCTCCACGCGGCGTTGCGCACCCGGAAGCGCTTCATCGGCACGCCGTGCCGGCGGGCGATGTCCTGCGTGTACCTGATGAAGAAGCTCTTGAGGATGTTGCAGACCGCGTCGCTGATCCGGTCCAGCCCCATGCCACCCTGAAAGAGACCCAGCATCTCCATGTGCGGGACGTTGTCGATCCCGAGCCCGAGGGCAGTCTTGACTCCGTCGAGCATGCCCTCCTGTAGACCACGGCCCGCTCCGGAGCCGTTCGGCGTCCCGTCGGCCACACCGAGGCAGAACTCCGCCGGCTCCGGGAACATCAGCAGAGCCTGAGCCTGCTTCCAGGCCAGCGACTTCTCGTTGCCCTTCGACTCCCGCACGAGCCCGAAGACCAGCGCGAAGAAGTCGAGGGTGTGATCATGCGCCTCGAACCACCGTTCGTCGGTGTCCGGGTAGATGAGGAAGGGATCGACACACAGGTTGGTGTCGGTGGGCAGGTAGGTGTCAAACCAGTCGTCCTGGTCCGTACGGCGGATGCCGTGCAGCTCGCTCCAGCGCATAGGGCGCCTCCTCGTGGACATGTCGAGGCGAACCCTTCGCCTCGACAGCGCACGCTGACGCCGCGCCCAGAGAGAAACGCCACTCCGGTACCCCGGAGCTCAAGATCTCTATTAGAGTTCCCTTGAGACGACCAATCTCCAAGAGAACCCCGGCTGGACGGGCGTCGACCCCGACGTCCGACCGCCGGGGCTTTCTGCGTGTCCCGACGAGGATAGCAAAGGCCCCGTGACAGTCCGTGTGTCCGGGTCGGTCAGACACGTGTTTGTGCTTCACGTCACTGACCACAAGATGTAGGTGCGTCTACAGATCTTTAGTCAACATGTTGTGTACTAAAGACTGTCGGACCCTCGTGATAGCATCCCGCGCCCAATCGCTCGGTGGTTACGGTATGTAGCAATAGATCGAGGATTTTTAGTGCACGGCTGGCATTTCCATCCATCTGGCCACGCTCCCTACCATGATTTGCCGCCTCACGGCAACGCTCTGTATCGCATCCGATCGCAGGTTGGCGCTTCCCATCGCTTTTTGTGTCCATTCGCCCGAAAAGCCCCCCACACCAGACTGTGCTAAGCAGGGTGCTCCTGATGAATCAACGTCAGTTTCGGTACGGGGCTGCCTCGGGCGTCGGTATGCCTAACGAGCACGACGCGGACGCGCGTTCGTGTCGCCCGGTTCGGAGCGATATGCGGACCATGCGCGGCTTAGGGGTTTCAGCCCTCCCTGGCACGCCCGGACGCCGCCGTCGTGGCTGCTGCACGGGGGTCGGAACTCGGGCAGCGACAGTCCGACCTGCACGGGTCGACGTGCCATTAGCGTGCCATTGAGCCAGGACAACCGGGGTCAACCGAGGCCGCTGGAGACCGCCGCGACTAGGGCGCCGGCTGGTCGGAGCCCAAACCTTCGACACTTCCCAAGCTGACAGTGCGGGTTCGATTCCCGTCACCCGCTCCAAGCCGAAGGCCCTGGTCAGAGGAACTTTCTGAGCTGGGCGTTCGTCCAGCGGCTACGCGGTTAGGCCGGGAGGATAGCCGCACCGCTGGGGGGAGCAGTCTGCCTCGTGGTCCCGGTACCACAGGCCGTTGTCCCGTTCGAGCATTCGGGCGGTCAGTGCGAGTCGACGTTGCCGCATCCGGGGCAGGGTCGATGGCAGCGCAATAAAGGTTTCCGGAAGCACAGCCACCATGTCCGTAATCTGCTCGCCATCGATCATGCGTAGCAGCACCCGGCATTGCCACCATGGGCGGTCGTCGTTGGGCCAGTAGTAGACGGCCGGGTCTGGGAAGAGGTAGTGGAGGGAATCGGGGTCCAGATGAGCCCGGAACCGGGGACTGCCGCTACCCAACCCGAGCCGTTCGCGGCCCGCCTCCTCGTACAGGGAGCAGATGCCGTCCCGGTCCAGTGACTTGAGCACCCGTGCCGAACGGGGAAGCGGCCGCTGGCCGGTCGGGGTGCTAACCGGCCAGCCGGACAGCACACGGATCCGTTGCCGGAAGGTCCAGGCGCTGTTGTCCTTGCGCGGTATCGGCAGCGGAGGAGGCGGCGTCCACCGGTACCCGGCCTTGGCGATGTGGCGCAGCATCCACTTCCGCCCTTGCGTCCCGGTCGTGTTCCAGGTCCAGCTCATCGGTCGATCCCGCATGGCTTGCTCCCGACGGCTGGGAGGGTCCGTGCGGGTGGGCCGCTGCCTGGTTCGCGGGCTAGGGGCCAAGGGCAGGTTGTGTGCCAGGTCTGCCAGGAACCGGATGTGCTCAAGGACTTCGTTGCTGGCAGCTTTCTCCGGGTTCCGTCGTGGCTGCCCGGCTAGGGCACGAATCTCTATCAGCGCGTGATAGGCCAGTAGGCCGGCTACCGTCCGGTCATCGACCTCTTCGGACCGTGACCAGAATGACTGAGCCCAGCCCCGTGAACGGACCGGATCCTGCTCCCCCACGGAGGCGTTCTCGTCTGGTGCCACAACGACATCATTGCTGGCCCGGGCGAGCGCCACGGAGGCAGCCCAGTCCTGCGGCTGGTCCCATCCGGTGAGCCTATGCACGTGCCCCCTACGTGCCCGTAGCGCCGGGAAGCCACGGGGAACCGTGGTCAACCACGGGCACCGTGACCAGGAGCGCAGCCCGCTGACCTTGGCCAGGACTGGCGCCCCAGCGAGTTCCCAAGCTGACAGTGCGGGTTCGATTCCCGTCACCCGCTCGGACAACGAAGGCCCAGGTCAGAGGACATTTCCTGACGCTGGGCCTTCGGCGATCTGATCCGGGGCCATGCCCCAGATGTGCCTCCGGCTTCGCGTGCCCTCCGTGCCCCTCCGTGCCCTCCGTCGTCCCGCTGGCCGGGTCGGCGGCGCCTGGCGGGTGGCGGGCCTCAACTCTTGACGGTCTTTGCGATCTGCAGGGCGGCCTGGCCGGGCGTGAGGTGGGTGGTCTCGATGAACTCGGCCTCGTCGCGTAGCCACGTGCGAGCGGCCTCCGCGTAGGGCTCGAGGTATTTGAGGCGGAACGGGGAGGGGATGGTGTGTTCCCCCGCGATACGCCGGCGGAGGGTGTCTTGGTCGGCGTGGAGGACGAAGTGCCTTACCGGGATGGCATGGTGGGCGAGGCCGGTGCTGATCTCGCGCCAGTACTGCTCGACCAGGACAGTCATGGGCATCACCAGAGTGCCGCCGGTGTAGTCGAGTACGCGGTGGGCGGTCTCGACGACGAGTTGCCGCCACGGTGGCCAGTGCTGGAAGTTGTCCGTCGCAGGTAGCCCCGGCGTGATGTCCATGAGTGTCTCGCCGACCTTCTCTGCGTCGAACACCCGTGAGTCCGGGATCAGTTGCTGCACGAGTGCACTGGTCGTCGTCTTCCCTGCGCCGTGGGTGCCGTTGAGCCACACGATCATGGGACCGACGCTACATGTGGCACGTCGCCCGGTAGGTCGACGTTCGATCCAATGCCACTCGAAACGCCATCCCGAACCGTCTCGGTCCAATTTGGAACCTCACAGTGCGGGTTCGACTCCCGTCAGCCGCTCCAACCCGAAGGCCCTGGTCAGGACATCAAGTCCCAGCCAGGGCCTTCGACGTTCCGACGACCCCGAGCGCCGGGTACGGCGCGGGCCGTACGCCGCCGGTGCGGCTCAGCGGGTCCGGTAGCGCGCGTAGATCAGTCCGCTGTCGAAGGCACGCTGCTCGACCAGATCGAGATCGAGGCGTACGCCGTCGGGGAAGAACCGCTTGCCGCCGCCGACCACGCTCGTGGTGATGAACAGGTGGTACTCGTCCACCAGGCCGGCCGCGATCGCCTGGGCCGCGAGGTTGGGGCCGTCGACGGTGAGGTCGTGATCAGCCTCGGCCTTGAGCTTGCGTACCGCGTCCGGGTCGAAGGTTCGCTCGATCCTGGTTTTGGCGCTGGACACCGACTCCAACGTCGTGGAGTACACGATCTTCTCTGCGGCCTGCCAGTCGCGGGCGTACTGCAGGATGTGCGGCGGCAGGTCGGGATCGGTGTGCGCGGTCTCCCAGTAGACCATCGTCTCGTACATCCGTCGGCCGTAGAGGTACGTGCCGACGGGGCGGAAGAGGTCGTTGATGAAGCTGTGCACCTCCTGGTCGTCGGCCCCGGTGCCGAGGCCGCCCTCTGCCGCCTCGGCGTAGCCGTCGAGTGAGGTGATCATCGAGTAGATGAGCTTTGCCATGCGTCTCCTCCGGGTACGACCGCGTCGGTCTGCCAGCGGTCCTGCAGGTTGTGACGTACGCACGATCCGAAACTCATCGATCGGCAGGCCGCCGGTTTCCGTCAACCGTCAGAGCCCGGACGGACTGCACCTCGGGCTGCCCGTTCAGCTCCACCGACCCGGCCAACGCGCATCACGCCCGGGTGGGCACCGCCTGTGCGGGGTCGTGCGGGATCGTCCCGTTCCCCGACGAGGGTGTCGAGCAGGGCGACCGTCCTCGTGTTTAGCAGGGCGGACGACCGTGGTGTGATGGTGTGGTGAGCCGTGCCGTGGAGGAGAGCAACCGGCGGATGCTCCGGGCGCGGGATGCGATGGACCGGGCGTACGCGCAGCCGCTGGACGTACCGGCGCTGGCGCGGATCGCGCACGTGTCGGAGGCGCACTTCACGCGTACCTTCCGGGCCACGTTCGGCGAGACGCCGCACCGCTACCTGCAACGGCGTCGGGTCGAGCGGGCGATGTTCCTGCTTCGGGAGACCGATCGCAGTGTGACCGACATCTGCTTCGGTGTCGGCTTCGGCAGCCTGGGAACCTTCAGCCGCACCTTCCGCGACATCGTCGGCAGCTCGCCGAGGACGTACCGGAAGGAGGCGGCACCGGCCGCGAACGTGCCGACCTGCTTCACGATGGCCTGGACCCGGCCGACCGGCTGACCGCCGCCGCGCCACCACCGCCCCCGCCACCCCGAACACGCGCCCAGGGCAGGCACCCACACAAGCCGCCCGAGACAAGCCGTCCCGCACCTCCGCCACCGACCGCCCCCAGCCGTCGACCGATGACCGCTGACCTGCTGATACAGCCCACCGACTCAGCAGTTTTGGATAAGTTTTCGGCCGGCTCGGCCCGTAGCGTCATGCACATGTTCAACGCCATCACGCACTCGCAGATTTTCGTCCTCGACCAGGACGAGGCCCTTGACTTCTACGTCGGCAAGCTCGGCCTGGAGGTCAACACCGACACCGACCTCGGCTTCATGCGCTGGCTGACCATCAATGTCCCCGGCGACCCGAACCGGCAGATCCTGCTGACGACGCCGGGGCCGCCGGCCCTGTCCGAGGAGACGGCGCAGCAGGTCCGCGAGCTGGTCACCAAGGGGGCGACCGGCGGCTGGCTGATCTTCAGCACCGACGACTGCCGCAAGACGTACGAGACGCTGCTGGGTCGGGGTGTCGAGTTCACCGAGGAGCCGACCGAGCGGCCGTACGGGATCGACTGCGGCCTGCGCGACCCGTTCGGTAACAGCATCCGCTTCACCCAGCCGAAGGCGTAACGGCGGCAATCAAACGCACAAACCGACGGACCCCGGTAGGAACGCGAGTTCCACCGGGGTCCCCGACGATCCATCCGCTCAGCGGTGTTGCCGGATTCGCTCCCAGTTGCTCGGCGGCTCCAGCCGTACCCCGGTGCGCAGTGTCCCGGCGACCGGTGCGCCGTCGCCGGCGACTGCGGTGACCTGGCCGTGTTCGGCTTCCGCCGGCAGCCGTTCCGGCACGGCCGGGATCTCGACGTCCAGTCGTACCCGCATGCCGGGCCAGCCGACGACGTGCAGGTCCTTGCCGGCGTGGATGGTGGTGCTGGTGTCCAGCGGTCCCTGCACGGTGGCGACCTGGTCACCGGTACGGACGATCGGATGTACCCCGATCGCGGCGGCGGCGGTACGGACCAGCGGGCGGGTCGCCTTGAACACGCGGTCCAGTTGTACCGGAGTGTTGGCGCCGGGCTGCCCGAGGACGGCGCCCACGATGGTGATCTTCCGGCCGCCTACCTTGACGACGGCGGCGAAGACGAGGCAGCCACCGGCCTCGTCGGTGGACCCGGTCTTGATCCCGACGACGCCGTCCCGGCCGACCAGTGAGTTGTAGTTCTTCACCACCCCGGCGACCGGCAGGGTGGCCTTCTTCTGCGCCACGATCTCCGCGAACGCCGGCAGTTTCATCGCCTCGCGGGCCAGGATCACCTGGTCGACGGCGGTGCTCACCGTGTCCGGGTCGAGTCCGGACGGGTCGGTGTAGTGGGTGTCCTTCATCCCGAGCTCTTCGGCGGTGGCGTTCATCTTCTCGACGAACGCCTCGACGCTGCCGGCGTCCCAGGCGGCGAGAATCCGGGCCATGTTGTTCGCCGACGGCAGCAGTACCGCCTGGAGCGCCTGGCGCTCGGTGAAGACCGCGCCCGCGACGACCGGTACCAGCGACTCGCCGCGGGCCTGCTCCGCCGGGTACGCCGCCGCCTGTGCCGCGCTGACCGTGAGCTTCGGACCCTGCTCACCCCGGTCGAGCGGGTGCTCCTTGAGGATGACGTACGCGGTCATCACCTTGGTCACACTGGCGATCGGCACCGCCTTGCGACCGCCCGAGGTGCCGAGCGAGCCCACCCCCTCGACCGAGAGCGCGGCCTGTCCGGTCTTCGGCCACGGGACCACCGGGGCCTTGCCGGGGATGGTCGCCGTGACGGGCAGGGTACGGGTGACGGCCGCCGCGGGCAGCGGATGGCGCAGCGGTTCGACCGCGAACAGTGCCGCGCCGGCCAGCAGCAGGATCAGCAGCCCGCTGACCAGCAGCCAGCGGGCGCGGCTCCGGGGTCGTTTCGGCGGTGGTGGTGGCGGCACAGGTTCGAGTACCTGGGTCGTCGCAGAGTCGAGCATCGTTGTCTGTCTCCCCGTGTGGCACGCCGGCCGGCGTTCCGGCGCGACCGGTGCGCTGATGTCGATCCCCGCTGGCGTGGGCGCTTCCGGCGGGCCGGCACCCGCGCACGCCGCGAAGTAGTGAATTGTCGCATCGCCGGTCAAGGCTCCGGGTGCATCCGCGTCCCCGGCGGCGCTGCCAGGGACACGCCGGACGGCGCTCCACCCGCGTCCCGGCAGCACCCCCGGGCACGCGGAACGGCAGCCCATCCGGCTCAGGTGAGAGTGGCGACCTCAGGTGAGGGTGGCGACCTCAGGTGAGGGTGGCGACCTCAGGTGAGGGTGGCGACCACGTACGCGGCGGCCTCGGCGATGAGGGCCTGCTGGTACTCGGCATTCCTGCTGGCCTTGCTCGACATGATCGCGACGACCAGCGGGGCGGAGTCCGGAGGCCAGACGACGGCTATGTCGTTGATCGTGCCGTAGCTTCCGGTTCCGGTCTTGTCGGCCACCCGCCACCCCTTCGGCACGCCGGCCCGGACCCGCTTCGGGGCGACGCTTGTGGCGTTGCGTTCCAGCAGGTCCCGAAGGAAGTCGCGCTTCTCGGGCGGCAGCGCGTCGCCCAGCACGATCTTCTGGTAGTTGGTACCGAACGCCCGGGGCGAGGTGGTGTCCCGGGGATCTCCCGGCGTCGCCTGCGTGATCGCCGGCTCGGTCCGGTCCATCCGGGTGACCGTGTCACCCAGGCTGCGGACGTACGCGGTCAGTTCGGCCGGGCCGCCCAGGTCGCGGAGCAGGAGATTTCCGGCCGTACCGTCGCTGTGCCGGACCGCCGCGTCACAGAGTTGCCGGATCGTCATCCCCTTGCCTACGTTCCGTCGGGCGATGACGGCGTTATCCAGCAGATCGCCGCTGCCGTACCTGACGACGGTGTCCAGATGGGACAGCGGATTCCGGTCCAGCACCGCCGCTGCCGCCAGTCCCTTGAACGTCGAACAGAACGCGAACCGTTCGTCCGCCCGGTGGGCGACGACCGCACCGGTGCCGGTGGCCAGGGCGTACACCCCGAGTCGGGCGTCGAACTCGCGTTCCAGCCGGGCCAGGCGATCGTGACGTCCGCTGACCGTGGCCGTCGGTGCGGCGGTGGTCGGCGGCGGGGTGGTCTGGGCCGTCGCGGTGGTGGGCGAAGGATGCGGAGCGGCGGCTGTGGGCCCCTTCCCGCAGCCGGCCAACGCGGCGAGCGCGGCAGTTCCGAGCAGGGTCCGGCGAGTGACGACCGGATGCGATGACACCATTGTTCCCCCGTTGCTGACCGTCGGTGATCCGTTGACTTCCGTCGCCGAGAGGCCGGAGAGCGCGGCGCGGGCCGGCCGGCCCCGGACCTGCCCGAGCGCCGCTAGCTCGCCGCCCGCGCCGCCGACCTCGACGCCCGGCAGCACCCCTGATCGGGGTACGTCGGCAGCCCGCCGGCGCAGCCGTCAGCGGTTCCAGTCCTGCTTGGCGGCCCGGACGAGCTTGTCCTTCAACTCCCGGGTGTGCCGGCGGCTGACCGGCAGTTCGGTGTCGTCGACCACCACCACGTACCCGGAGTTGGCCAGCCGCAGTTCGGCGATGAGCCGGAGTTGCACGAGGTAGGACCGGTGGATCCGAACGAACCCCGCGTCCGCCCAGCGTTCGGCGAGGGTGGCCAGCGGCACCCGGACCAGATGTGAGCCGTCCGAGGTGTGCAGCCGGGCGTAGTCGCCCTGCGCCTCGACCCAGCGTACGGCGGAGCGGGGCAGCATCCGGGTGGTGCCGGCCAGCTCGACCGGGATCGTCGGGTCGGGTTCGGCCCGGGCCAGTGCCGCCGGATGGGTGGGTACCACCCGGGAGCCGACCACCCGGCGCAGCGACTCGGCCAGCCGTTCGGCCCGGACCGGCTTGCGTACGTAGTCGGTGGCGCCGAGGTCGAAGGCGTCGACCGCCCCGTCGTCGTACGCGGTGACGAAGACGATCGCGGGTGGCCGGGCGAACCGGCGGAGTACCCGGGCCAGTTCCATCCCGTCGAGCCCCGGCATCCGGATGTCCAGGAAGACCACGTCGACGTCGGCGTCCCGGAGCACCCGCAGCGCCTCGGTCGCGTCCCCGGCGGTGTGCAGCCGGGACACCCGTGGATCGGCCCGCAGGTGGTACGCCAGCTCGTCGAGCGCCGGTGGCTCGTCGTCGACCGCCAGGACGCGCAGGAAACCGGTCACGGATCAGCCCTCACGCGCTCGCCCGGACATGACGGTGGAACTTCGGTATCCGCATGCTCACCTTCGTACCCGATCCGAGGCCCGTCTCGACGACCAGGCCGAACTGGTCGCCGAAGACCGACCGGAGTCGTTCGTCCACGTTGGAGAGACCGACGTGCTGGCCGGAGTCGTCCGCCGGGTCGGCGGCGGCCTCGGCGATGCCGGCGGCCAGCACCGCCGGGTCCATCCCGACCCCGTCGTCCTCGACCGTGATGTGGCACTCGGCCCCGGCGTCCCGGGCCTCGATGCTGACCATCCCCACCCCGGGCTTGCGGGACAGCCCGTGCCGGACGGCGTTCTCGACCAGCGGTTGCAGGCAGAGGAACGGCAGGCTGACCGGCAGCACCTCCGGGGCGATCTGCAACTTCACCTGGAGCCGGTCGCCGAACCGGGCCCGCTCGATGGTCAGGTAGCGGTCGATCGAGCGCAGTTCCTCGGCGAGCGTGGTGAACTCGCCGTGCGCCCGGAAGGAGTACCGGGTGAACTCGGCGAACTCGAGGATCAGTTCCCGGGCCCGTTCCGGGTCGGTCCGGACGAACGAGCCGATCGCGGTCAGCGCGTTGTAGATGAAATGCGGGCTGATCTGGGCGCGCAGCGCGCGTACCTCGGCGCGGGCCAGCCGCTCCCGGGACGAGTCGAGTTCGGCGAGCGCGAGCTGGGCGCCGGCCCAGTGTGCGGTCTCCAGAGCGGCCTGCACCAGGCCGGGCGCGGGCTGGTCGTCGGCGATCGCCACCAGCGCCACGGTCGCCCGGCCGTCGGGGCTGGTCAGCGGCGCGATCACGGCACCGCGTACCGGGCAGTCGACCCGGTCGCAGCGCAGCTCCGACTCGCCGAGCACCGCCGACCGGCGGGTCTTGATGGTGCCGCCGGCGGCGGCGAGGAGCTGCTCGCCGTGGTGACCGCCGCGCCCGTCGAGGGCCAGCAACCGGTCCCGGTCGGCCAGCGCGAGTCCGGCGGAGCCGACCAGGGTACGCAGATGGCGTACCGCCTTCGCCGCACCGGCCGGGGTCAGGCCGGCGCGCAGTGGCTCGGCGGCCAGCCCGGCGGTGTGCAGCACGTCGTAGGTGGCCCGTTGGGTGGCGGTGGCGATGCCCTGCCGGGCGCGCAGCCGGACGACGGCGAAGAGGGCAGCACCCAACGCACTGATCATCGCCACCACGGCGACCGCCGTGGACAGGTTCGGCCACCCCACGCAGAGATCCTGACGGCTTACCGCTCGTTCGCCAAGCGATCGAACGGTCCGGGTACGCCCGGCACGCCGCCGACGAGCCTCACCACCTGTCCAGGATCTCCCGCTTCTTCGCCTCGTAGTCCTGATCGGTGATCAGCCCCTCGGCGCGCAGCCGGGCCAACTCCCGGAGCTGGTTCGGCGCGTCGATCCCGGGTGCGGGCGGCCCGACTGGGCCGGCCTGGGCCGGAAGTCCCGGCTGCGGCGGCGGATAGCCGGCCGGCAGCGGTGGTCCGGCCGGATGCGGTGCTGGATAGCCAGTCGGCAGTGGCGGTCCAGGCGGATGCGGTGCTGGATAGCCGGCCGGCAGTGGCGGTCCAGGCGGAGGTGTCGGTGCTGGCGGAGGCTGGCGGACCTTGCCCACCGGCTGCCCGGGGGCCGGCACCGGTGCCGGCCATCCCAGCGCCGGCCAGCCCGCCGGAGCGTTGCCGGGCAGCAACGTCGGATCGACCACCCGGGGCCGGGTGATCCGCGCCGCCACCTGGGTGGCGAGTTCCTCGGCCAGCCCCTCCTCCTTGCCGGTGACGAACTCGAAGGCGTCGGGGTCGTTCTCCGGCTTCGGCGGCAGGTAGCTGGCCGGCAGCCCGGCCAGGACGAACCGGAGGTACCCCAGCCGGAGCCCCGGCGGGTTCGGCACGAACTCCACCGCCGCGATCGCGGTGAGCGGGATCCATCTCCGGCTGCCCCGGTGCCGGCCTCGCCTGACCTCCAGCAGCACACCGTTCTCGTCCAGCGTGGCCGTTGTCGAGGCGGTCACCACCTGGACGAACAACTCACCCGGCGGCGGCGGGGGCAGCCCCGGCACCCGGGCCTGCGGTGGCAGCAGCCCCGGGTCCGGTGTCCGGGGCTCCGACCTGATCCGCTCGTCGAGCTCGGCCACCAGGGCGTCCAGTTCCGGCTCCTTGAGGTACCCGAGCTGGAGCGCGTTCACGTCGAACGCCGGCGGTCGGGGCCGGTAGTCCGCCGCTTCGCCGGCCAGCCGCAGCCGGAGGTACTTCCGGGGTTGGAACTCCACGGCGGCGATGGCGGGAAGACCGATCCGGCGCGGGCTGCGTACCCGCTTGATCTGCTGGGTTGTCCACTTCTGCTCGAAGGTGAGTAGGACCGCGTCCCGGTCCAGCGTCACGCTGCCGTCCGCGCCCGCGAATGTGAGGCGCAGCGGCGCGATGCCGAGGTCCCGTACGACGGCGTCCGCCTCCCCGACCGTGGCCGCCGCCCAGATTCCGGCGATCCGCTGCTCGAAGCCGGCCAGTTCGAGGCGGTTGGCGCTGAGGAGCTGGTGCAGTGCCTCGGAGTAGTGCTGCCGTTCCCGCTCCGTCAGTGGCCGGTTCGTCACGTAGCCTCCCCGGATCGTCGCCGTGGTGACGCTGCGCGGGAGTGTATCGATCAGATGCTCGGCGCCCGGGTGCCCGAGCGCCGCCGGGTCGGCCCGGCCGGTGGTGCGTCGGTGGTGGCGGCGGTCGCCGGCCGGAGTGCGCTGGCCGGCGGCTCAGTACGCGCCCTTGCGGGCGAGCACCACCCCGACGGTGCGCCAGAGGATGCTCAGGTCGTACGCCAGCGACCAGTTGTCGACGTAGTAGAGGTCCAGCCGGACCGCCTCGTCCCAGGAAAGGTCGGAGCGGCCGGAGACCTGCCACAGCCCGGTGATGCCGGGCCGGACCAGCAGCCGGCGTCGTACGTCGCCGAGGAAGTCGCCGTCGTCGGCGGGCAGCGGGCGGGGTCCGACGAGGGACATCTCGCCCCACAGCACGTTGATCAACTGCGGCAGCTCGTCGAGCGAGCTGGCCCGGAGGAACCGCCCGGCCGCGAAGACCCGGGGATCCTCCTTGATCTTGAACAGCATGCCGTCGGTCTCGTTCTGGTCGACCAGGCTGGCGAGGCGCTGCTCGGCGTCGACGTACATGGTGCGGAACTTCCAGACCCGGAAGGTCCGGCCCTCGTGCCCGACCCGGGGCTGCCGGAAGAAGACCGGCCCGGGGTCGGAGATCCGGATCGCGACCGCGATCGCGACGAAGAGCGGGACCAGCAGCAGCAGCCCCAGCCCGGCGGCGAACCGGTCGAGCAGGTTCTTGGCCAGCAGCGCCGGGCCGGAGAGCGTCGGCTCCTCGACGTGCAGCAGCGGCAGACCCTCGATCGGCCGGATGTGCACCCGGGGGCCGGCGATGTCGGTGAGCTGCGGTGCCACGATCAGGTCGACGCCGGAGCCCTCCAACTGCCAGGCCAGCCGGCGCAGCTCGCCCGGCTCGGTGCTGGCCGACCCGCAGACCGCGATGGTGTCGCCGCCGACCTCGCGGACCAGCGAGAGGATGTCCCGGCCGGCGTAGACCGGGATCGGCGTCTCGATGCCCCGGGCCGCCGCGTAACCGTCGGTGAGGTGGATCGCCACCGGGATGAGGCCGGCGGCCGGGCTGCGGCTGATCGCCGTGTGCACCTCCAGCGCCTCCGGCAGGGTGCCGACCAGCACGATCCGCTGCGCGGCCTGGCCGGACCGCCGACGCACGGTGTGCAGGACCAGCCGGGCGGCGGAGCGGGCCAGCAGGACCAGCAGCAGCGTGCCGAGCAGCGCGGTGCCGACGGTCCACCGGGACAGGTCGGTCTTGGTGGCGAAGGCGAGGAAGGAGACGCTGGCCGCGACCGCGACACCGGCCCGGGTGACCCGCTTGAACTCGTCCGTGCCGAGCCCCAGGTAGCGGCGGTCGTACGCGCCGTTGGCCCAGAGCACGATCAGCCAGCCGAGCGGCAGCAGCGCATATGACACGGTGTGGAACCAGGTGGGGTCCTTGTCCGCGTCGGTGAAGCCGGCCGCCGCCTGGTCCCACCACTGGATCGCGATCCAGCTCGCCAGCACCGCCGCCCCGAAGTCGAGCAGCAGCAGGATGGCGATGTACGGCCGGTGCCAGCGGGACATCCGCCGCCGCGCCCGCGCCCACGCCGAACGGGGTACCCCGTTCGTCTGCGGAGCGGTCGGTGGCTGGATCTCGAAGCTGTCGACGTGACGCAGAGTACTCGGTCGGCCGCTGCCTACCGGGCGCTGGAGGCTTGTCGTCACCTCACCCACGTCCTCCCGCGTGACACGTGCCGCCCATTTGCCGTAAGGGCTCGGGTCGCCCACCGTCTCAGTCTCTCCCATGCAGGCCCAACGGGGACGCCGACCCGAGGGACAGTACGCCGCCCGCCCCGCCGGCCACGAGAGCCGGGGCCGCCCACAGCGGAGTCGCAGACCGGGGTCACTATACCGACGGATCAGGGCGGCGGTAGAGCCCGGCGGTGGCCGGTTTCTTGCCCACTGGGCGTTTTTGACCCGGTGTACGAGCCGGGATCACTTAACGTACAAGCAGAATTGCTCAACCTACAAACACGACCACGCAGGAGCGAACCCCGATCACGCAGCGCGCGGGCACGGCGTTGCGGGGTCAGCGGACCAGCCGGGAGAGCCGGCGGTCGGCGAGCGGCTTGCCGCCGGTCTGACATTTCGGACAGTACTGGAGGCTGGAGTCGGCGAAGGACACCTCACGGATCGTGTCGCCGCAGACCGGACAGGGCAGCGCGGTCCGGGCGTGCACCCGCAACCCGGCCCGTTTCTCCCCCTTCAACTCGGCCGCCCGCTGCCCCAGCGACCGCGCCACCGCATCGCCGAGCACCTGCCGGGTCGCCTCGTGGAGCGTCGCCATCTGCTCGTCGGTGAGCCGGTTCGTCAGCGCGAACGGCGACAGCTTCGCGGTGTGCAGGATCTCGTCCGAGTACGCGTTGCCGACCCCGGCCAGCACCTCCTGGTCGGTCAGCACCCCCTTCACCTGGCCCCGTCGACTCCGCAGCCGCTCGGCGAAGGTGCTCAGGTCGGCGGCGAGCGCGTCGGGCCCGAGCCGGGACACCCCGGGTACCTGCGCCGGATCGGTCACCAGGTAGACGGCGAGGCTCTTCTGCGTACCGGCCTCGGTCAGGTCGAAACCGGACCCGTCGTCGAGGCGTACCCGCAGCGCGATCGGGCCCTTGCCCGGTTTCAGCGGCAGGGTCGAGTTGAACGCCTCCCGGTAGTGCAGCCAGCCGGCCCGGGCCAGGTGCGTCACCAGGTGCAGGTCGGGTACGCCGTCACCGGCCAGCGTCACGTCGAGGAACTTGCCGTGCCGGCCCGCCGCCACGACCTCCCGCCCGGACGCCGCCGACGGCGCAGGGTCGTACGTCTTCAGGGCGCTGATCGCCGCGACCTCGATCCGGTCGACGCGCAGGCCGACCGCCCGCTCGCGCAGGTAGCCGGCGAGGGCCTCCACCTCAGGTAACTCGGGCACGGGATAAACGGTAGCGTTCAATCCCGGCCACGCGCAGGACGCGCGGACGGGGAGGACGCGATCATGGAGGAGGGACGACCGGCGTGCAGGTGATCGTCGCGCACAACCGGTACCGCGAGGCGCAGCCGTCCGGCGAGAACACCATCGTCGACCAGGAGATCACCCAGCTCCGGGCGGCGGGGGTGACAGTCCATCCCTTCCTGCGCAGTTCCGACGAGATCGCGGAGTTCTCGCCGACGGCCAAGGCGCTGCTGCCGATCTCGCCGATCTACGCGCCAAAGGCGCAACAGGAGCTGAGCCGACTGATCACCGAACACCGGCCGGACGTTCTGCACCTGCACAACCCGTACCCGCTGCTCTCGCCCTGGGTGGTCCGGACCGCGCACAGGCACGGGGTGCCGGTGGTGCAGACGGTGCACAACTACCGGCAGGTCTGCTCCTCCGGGCTCTACTTCCGGGACGGCCGGATCTGCCAGGACTGCCGGGGCCGGGCGCTCGGCGTGCCGGCGATCGTGCACCGCTGCTACCGGGGCTCCCGGGCACAGAGCGCGCTGATGGCGACGACGCTGGCCGTACACCGGCCGACCTGGCGCTCGGTGGACCGCTACATCGCGCTCACCTCCGGGATCGCCGCGCACCTGCGCGACTACGGCATCCCGGACGAGCGGATCGTGGTCAAGCCGAACGCGATCCCGGACCCGGGCCCGCCGCCACCGCTCGGCGACGGCTTCCTGTTCTTCGGCCGGCTCTCCCCGGAGAAGGGGGTCGGGCTGCTGCTCGACGCCTGGCGCCGGCATCCGGTGGGCGCGCTCGGGCCGCTGCGCATCGCCGGGGACGGCGAACTGCGCCCGCTGGCCGAGGCGGCTGCCGCCGAACGCGCCGACGTCGAGTTCCTCGGCCCGCTGGACCGGCCCGGGGTGGCCGCCGCACTCCGGGCCACCGCCGTTGTGCTGGCCGTACCGACCTGGCACGACGTACTGCCGACGGTGGTGATCGAGGCGCTGGCCGCCGGGCGTCCGGTGCTGGGTACGGCGCTCGGCGGAATTCCGTATCTCGTCGGCGCGGACGACCCGGCCGGGGCGGCGGGCTGGCTCGTCCGGCCGGACGCCGCCGACCTGGCCGCCGCGCTGCCGGCGGCCCGGAGCGCCGCCGCCGGGGTCGCCCCGCTGGCCCGCGCCCGCTACGAGCGCACCTTCCACCCCGACGTGGTCACCAAGCAACTCCTGGACGTGTACGCCGGGATGGCCCGGCGCTGACCGGTCCGCCGCCACCCCGGCCGACGGATCGCGGCCGGGGTGCGCGGAGCGGGACGGCGGTCAGCCCCGTGCACCGGGGTGGCGGTCAGCCTTGCGCGCGCAACGGCGGTCGGGTCTCGCGCGGGATGGCGCGGAGGTGGAGCGGACGGGTCAGCGGAGCGAGGCGCGGGCCGAGAAGGCGATGCTGGCCAGCAGGAAGCCGCCGTTGACGAGGGTGAACGCGGCGATCAGCCAGGTCGTCCACTCCGGCACCAGGGCGAGTACCAGCCCGGCCAGGAAGATCACCGCGCCGTAGTCCCGGATCAGCTTCACCAGGCGTACCGGCAGCGAAGTCGAGGTGACCATGCTGGCCGCGTTCGGGCCGGCGGCCATCACCGAGGTCACCAGGTTGACCATCCAGGTACCGGCAAACGCCGCGACCAGCCAGATCGGCGCCGACGGCCGCTGTGCCACCGCCGTCGCCGACAGCGCGGTGACCAGGGCGATCTGGGCCGCCACGTCACAGAGCACGTCCACCCGGGCACCGGCCGGGCTGCCCTGCCCGGTAACCCGGGCGAGCTGACCGTCCGCACAGTCGAGGGCGTACGCGACCTGCCAGCCGACCAGCGCGACCAGCCCGACCACCCAGGCCGGTACGTCTCCGGCGGCGACCGGCTCGGCCAGGGTCACCACGGTCACCGAGACCGCCAGCCCGAGCACCAGGTTGCCCATGGTCAGCGCCGTGGGCGGCAGCCCCATCCGGTGCGCGGCCAGGGCCAGTGCCGCACCGATCCGCTGGCTGATCGCCTCGCTGAACAGGCCACCGCCCCGGTTGACCCGGTAGAAGTCTGCGGCGGTGGGCGGGGACACCAGGTCAGCCGAGATGTTCACGGAGTGCATCGATGTAGTTTGCCAGCCGTTCACCGATCTGGGCAGGAGGCAGGTCGAGGTGTTCCAGAACGGTGTACCGGTCCGGCCGGGTGTTCGGTGCATAGTGGACGGCCGCCACGAACTCCTCGTCGGATATCCCCAGTTCGGCCGGGGTGGTGGGCAGGCCGTGCCGGTGCAGGCAGCTCGCGAGTTGGCCGAACCGTTCGAGGTCGCCGCGCAGGAAGGTGCAGAACAGCGCGCCGAGCCCGACCTGCTCGCCGTGCGACCCCGTACCCGGGTTGAGCCGGTCCAGCGCGTGCGAGATCTCGTGGCAGCCGCCGCTGACCGGCCGGGTCGAGCCGCAGATCGAGGAGGCGATACCGCCCAGGATCAGCGCCTCGGCCAGCGTGGTCAGGAAGGCGTCGTCAGTGATCTTGCCAGGGTGGTTGAGCAGTGCCTCGGCGCCCGAGCGGGCCAGCGTGACGGCGAGCCCGTCGATCGGCTCCTGGCGTACCCGATGGGCCAGTTCCCAGTCCGCGACCGCGCTCAGGTTGCTCAGCGCGTCCCCGATGCCGGCCTGGGTCTGCCGGTCCGGGCCGTTCTCCACGAAATCGAGGTCGACCACGATGGCGATCGGGATGTGCACCCCGTAGGAGCCCTTGCCGCCGTCGTGGTCCAGCGAGGCGGTCGGCGAGGCGATGCCGTCGTGCGCCAGGCTGGTCGCCACGGTCACCATCGGAATGCCGTACCGGGACGCGGCCCACTTCGCGGTGTCGATGGTCTTGCCGCCGCCGATCCCGACCACCGCGTCGTAGGAGCGGCGGTGCAGGTTGTCGCCGAGTTCCTGGGCGGCGTCCAGGGTGCCGCCGGTGACGGTGAAGACGTCGGCGTTGCCGAGACCGGGCCGGCACAACTCGGCGATCCGCTCGCCCTGCCCGGGGCCGACCACCACCGCCACCTCGCCGCCGGCCGAGATGCGCCGGTCGGCGAGCAGCGCGCCGAGGTCCGCGACCGCGCCGCGGCGCACGTCGATGACCAGCGGGGTGTTGACGGTACGGGCTAGTAGTGGCATGCGATCTCCCGGGCTCGGGCCAGGTCCTCGTGGTTGTCGACCTCGACCCACGGCAGGTCGCCGATCGGTGCTGCCCGCACCTCCCCGCCGCGCTCCGCGAACTCCTGGTAGCCGTCCTCGTAGTAGAGGTTCGGGTCGCGCCGCCAGGTCGCTTCGAGGGCGTCGGCCAGTTCATCGGCGACCCGGGACTCGATCAGGGTCGCCCCGATGTACTCCCCGTACGCCTGCGCCGGGTCCATCAGCTTGCTGATCCGGGTGAGCTGGCCGGAGTCGTCGAAGATCGTCTTCATCTCCTCGTCGGCGAGCTTCTTGACGGTGTCGACCGCGAGCAGGATGCCCGGGCCGCGCCGCGCGAGCAGGGTCTTCTCCACGTCGACCGGGTGCACGGTGTCGCCGTTGACCAGCAGCGCGCCCTGGGCGAAGTGCTCCCGGGCCAGCCAGAGCGAGTACGCGTTGTTCCACTCCTCGGCCTTGTCGTTGTGCACCAGGCTGAGCTTCACGCCGTACCGGTCCTGGAGGGCGGACTGCCGGGACTCGACCGCCTCGGCCGCGTACCCGACCACCACTGTCACGTCGGTGAGCCCGACCTCGGCCAGGTTGCGCAGCGCGATGTCGAGGATCGTCGTCTCGCCGTCGACCGGAATGAGCGCCTTGGGCAGGGTGTCCGTGTACGGCCGCAGCCGGCGACCCGCCCCCGCGGCCAGTACCACACCGATCATCCCCGGGTCCTTCCTCGCGACACGTCCAACGCAGGGAGGATAGCGCTGCGTGTCAGGAGTACGAATTCCCGGCAAACAGCCGGCCAACCCATGTCGATGGAACGCATCGTGAACGGGTGGAAACCGCCCGTCAGGACAGGGACCGGACCACCGGTGCCGGGGAGGGGACGCCGGCCTGGTCAGCCGGGCAGCGCGGCCAGGTCGGCGAGCAGGAGCAGCCGCTCCGGCGGCTCCAGTACGGCGTACGGCCCGGCGGCCCGGCGGTCCGTCTCCAACTCGATGGCGAGCCGCTCCGGCCCCGCAGCGAGTTCGACGATGCTCCGTGCGGTGTGCCCGGCGGCCTGCCACGCCGCAGCGTGCGCGTCCGCCCGGTGGTACCGCAGCACGCCGAGCCGGTTGAGCAGCAGTACGCCCGGCGGGGTCCCGTCCGGCTCGTACGGCGGTGCCATCGCCGCGAACGCCCGGCCGTCGACCGGCCCCTCGACCGGGCCGCCGCAGTCGACCGGTGCCGGCGGCAGGTGACCGTGCCCGGGTGTCGGTGCCGGGGCGGGACGCAGTTCGTCGAGTGCGGCCGAGAGCAGCCGGCCGAGGGTACCGACGAGCCGGCGTACCCGTTCGGGGTGTGCCGCCCAGATCTCCCCGGTCACCCCGGCGTGCAGCGTGGCGAGCTCGGCCAGGAAGGCCCGGCCGCGTTCGGTGGCCGAGATCGCGCCGTCCGGCCGCCGGTGCAGCATGCCGTGCGCGACCTGCTTGTCCAGCACCCGCTGGCACTCGACCGGGTCGCCGTAGCGGAGCAGGGCGGCCAGCCCGGTGTTGTCGACGGTCCCGCCCGGGGTCGCCAGCCTGGTCCGGAAGTCGACCAGGAAGCCGGTCGCCGCCGGTCCGCCGTAGCTCTGCACCAGTTCGGCGCCGCCCCGCGCGCGGGCGGTCGCCATCACCGCGCGGAAAACCCGGTCGACGGCCGGCCAGACCAGTGCGGCGGCCTGGTGCGGCGCGAGCGGGACCGGGTCGTTCACAGGCCGATCAGATGCAGGGCGCGGAAGCCGTCCTCCGCGATCCGCCGGATCAGCCCGTCGTTGACGTCGCGGTGCTCGTCGAGTACCGCGACCTCGTCCTCGCGGAGCCAGCGGAACTCGGTGTGCTTGCCCGGCTCCAGCCGGGGACGGGCCAGGTCGCCGTCGACCCGGACGAGGAAGTCGGTCTCGATCCGGTCGATGCCGTCGTCGGGCGTGTAGCGGTATTCGCCGACGGTGCCCAGCACCAGCGAGACGGTCCAGCCGGTCTCCTCGGTGACCTCGCGGAACAGCGCCTCCTCGACCGTCTCGCCCGGTTCGAGATGACCGCCGACGATGTCCCAGGTGTTGGGAAAGAGCTTCCGGTCGGGGGACCGCCGCTGGAAGAAGATCCGGCCCTCGTCGTCGACGATCAGGGCTCCGGCGCAGCGTAGGGGCTCTGTGGACACGGGTCGAGACTAGCCACCCCGGTCCCGTACCCCACATTGCCGGCTTGTACTTCCCCGGGTGAGCGTCCAGTCTGTCCGTAACCGGTGTCCCCGTCCCAAGGATGTGATGAGTGATGCGGGTACGTGAAGCGATGTCCGGCAATGTCCTGGTGGTCGGCCCGGAGCACACGCTCCGGCAGGCCGCCGGAATGATGGCCGAGCGGGGTGTCGGCTCGGCGGTGGTCATCGACCCCGACTCCGAGGGGGTCGGCATCATGACCGAACGCGACGTGTTGAAAGCCGTCGGCGCCGGCCTCGACGTCGACGTCGAGCGGACCGCCGCGCACCTGACCTGGGACGTGGTCTACGCCGGGCCGGACTGGAGCGTGCACGAGGCGGCCGAGGCGATGTCCCGGGGCGGTTTCCGGCACCTGGTGGTGCTCGACGGCAGCGAGGTGGTCGGGATGATCTCGGTCCGGGACATCGTCCGGGTCTGGGTGGGCGCCCCGGCGGTCGCCTCGATCTGATCCACGGTGCCGGGGCCGGTCCGGTGGCCGGCCCCGCCGCCAGCCGGTCAGCCGGGTGCCGGATCGGTACCGGCCGGGGCGAAACGCCCGGCGGACGGGTATGGCCTGCTCAAGATACGGACATTGTCGTGCCTGCGCCCGGAGTGCTGGCGGCGGCCGTACGCTGGGTAGTCATGACTGCCGAGCAGCTGATCTCTTTCGCCCGTGGGGCGCCGTCGCTGGACATCGTCGACATCGAGGGGCTGAAGGCCGCGGCCGGACGCGCCTTCGACGCCGACCCGGCCGGCATCACCGGGTACGGGACATCCGTCGGATACCCGCCCCTGCGGAAGTGGATCGCCGAGAAGCACGGCGTCGACGTCGACCAGGTCCTGGTCACCAACGGCTCCCTCCAGGCCGACGCGTTCCTGTTCCAGCACCTGGTGACCGCCGGTGACGCGGTCGTGGTGGAGCGGCCGACCTACGACCGGACCCTGCTCAACCTGCAACGTCAGGGCGCCGAGCTGCACGCGGTGACCATCCAGCCGGACGGGGTCGACACCGACGAGCTGGGCAAGCTGCTGGAGTCCGGGGTACGCCCCAAGCTGGCGCACATCATCCCCAACTTCCAGAACCCGGCCGGGGTGACCCTGTCGGCGGAGAAGCGGCAGGCCCTGCTCGACCTGGCCGACGAGTACGACTTCACGATCTTCGAGGACGACCCGTACGCGGACATCCGGTTCCGGGGCGAGCCGCTGCCCTCGATGCTCTCCCTCGACCAGCGGGGGCGGGTGGTGCACGCGTCCAGCTTCACCAAGACGGTCTGTCCCGGTGTCCGGGTCGGCTACCTGGTCGGTCCCGCCCCGCTGATCGGCGACATCGCCCGGGAGGCGACCAACCTCTACATCTCGCCCGGCATGGTGGCCCAGGCGATCGTGCACCAGTTCTGCGTCAGCGGCGACCTGGAGCGGTCGATCCGGACCGTCAGCACCGCCCTGGGCGACCGGGCTGCCGCGCTGGCCACGGCGCTGCGTACGCACATCCCGGACGCCCGGTTCACCGAGCCGAACGGCGGCTACTTCCTCTGGGTCGAGCTGCCGCAGAACGTGCACGTGGACCGGCTCGCACCGGCGGCGGCGGAGCGCGGCGTCACGGTGGTCAAGGGCAGCGACTTCCTGGTCGAGGGGGGTCAGCACGCGCTGCGGCTGGCGTACTCCGGGGTGACGGTCGACCAGATCGACGAGGGGGTCCGCCGGCTCGCCGACGCGGTACGGGCGGTACGCGAGTAACTGCTGGGAGCCGGGCGACCACTGACACGGGAGCCGGGGTACGGGACGGGGCGGTCGAGGGAGGCCGCCGGGTCGCCGTACCCCGGCTTTTGCCGTTCCGGCCGGGGCGGGCGGCGGTTGCCTAGCCGACCGGCGGTTGCGGCGGGGGCTTGTGTCAGATATCTGACAATAGTGGCCGAGGGCTGATTCGGGGCTTCCTACGCGCCGGTAGCCGGCCCACAATGCTGCGAGCGCCACTCGCGTCACGCCCGCCCCTTTGACCGGGACGGCGGGCCGCAGACCGCGGCTGGCGCGCCCGGAGCAGAACCCCCGCCCCCCACGGTGCCGGGTGGGCCGTCCGCACCTTACCCCCCGACGTGGACGGTCCACCCGGCGCCACTTTTCCGGCCCGCGTGCTCCGCCGGACAGGCCCGGAACCTGCCGCGCCGGTCCGGCCGCCGGCGCGGCAGGGTGCGGGGTGATCCGTGACATGTCGGGCACCGGGCACCGGCGGCGTACGCTGCAAGCCGCACCCGAACGGTGGCCGAAGGGGGGCGGTGGCGATGCCGGATCAAGTCGATTCCGATCGGACGGCGGTCAGCGGGAACAGCCGGCCGAGACCCCGGTCCGCCTGGACGGCCCCGGTGCGGGCGGCGGTGACCCGGATACTGAGCACCGACGTCAACCAGCAGCGGAACCGGGAGGACTCCCGGCCGGACGGGCAGGGCGTGGTCGACTGCGGGCTCTACGTCGACGGCGTACGGCAGCCGGGGCAGGTGACCTACGCCGACGCGCTGGAGGCGGCACGGGACCAGCCCGGTGCCTTCGTGTGGCTGGGCGTGCACGAGCCGAGCCAGGCGGAGATGGCCGGCATCGCGGCGGCGTACGGGCTGCACGAGCTGGCCGTCGAGGACGCGGTCAAGGCGGAGCAGCGGCCCAAGCTGGAGCGGTTCGGCGAGGTCAGCTTCCTGGTACTGCGTACCGTCCGGTATGTCCGGCACGGCGAGCTGACCGAGAACTCCGAGGTGATCGAGACCGGCCAGGTGATGCTCTTCATCGGGCCGAACTTCGTGGTCACCGTCCGACACGGCGACGCCTGCCGGCTGGCGCCGGTCCGTTCCGACCTGGAGGCCCGGCAGGAAATCCTCCGGCAGGGGCCGTGGGCGGTGGCGTACGCGGTGATGGACCGGGTGGTGGACATCTACCTGGAGGTGACCGACCGGGTCGGCGACGACCTGGACGTGCTGGAGGGCGAGGTCTTCGCCCGGCAGGCGCACGGCCGGATCCAGCGGATCTACCAGATGAAGCGGGAACTGGTCGAGTTCAAGCGGGCCGTCGTTCCGCTGCAACGCCCGCTGATGAGCCTGACCGCCCAGGTGAACCGGGAGGTGCCGAAGGAGATCCGGCGGTACTTCCGAGACGTGCAGGACCACCTGGCCCGTACGGTCGAACAGGTCAACTCCTACGACGACCTGCTCAACTCCATCCTCCAGGCCCGGCTGGCCCAGGTGACCGTCGACCAGAACAACGACATGCGCAAGATCGCCGCCTGGGCCGCCATCGCCGCGGTCTGGACCGCGATCGCCGGGATCTACGGGATGAACTTCGACTTCATGCCGGAGACCGGCTGGAAGTACGGCTATCCGGTGGTGCTCGCCCTGATGCTGGTGATCTCGCTCGGGCTCTACCGCTGGTTCCGCCGCAACCGCTGGCTCTGAACGATTCCGGCGAGCTGCTCGAACCACCAGAGCGACACGGGAACGACCGGTTCCCGGTGGACGACCGGTCGCGGCGTGGGGCCATCCCCGGCCCCACGCCGCCGGTCAGCTACCGCTGTTGCGGGACGGCGCGGCGGCCGTACCAAGCAGTCCGTCGGACTTGTCGCCGCCCTTGGTCGCGACCTTCTTGGCACCCTCGGTGATCGGCCCGGTCGAGATCTTCTCCCCGGCGGAGGCCGTACGGTCCTTGCCCTTCTCCGTCGGCGCGGACTTCGGCGCGACGGGCTCGCGCGTCATCCCGCCGGCCGAACTGCCCACGATCGTGGCGGCGTCGCCGCGTACGGCGTCCAGCGTGGCCGCCGGGTCGTACTCGTCCCACGGGCGCTGGCCCCGTCGGCGCATCGCCGCCGCGCCCGCGGCCCCGGCCACCGCCCCGGCGACCAGCAGCCCGGTCAGTACCGGCCAGCGTCGACGCATCATCGAGTTCTTCTTCCGCATCGCCCTCATCTTCTTCGACCTCGTCTTGCGGGCGACCGAGCCGGCCTGGCGGGCACTGTCCGCGGCGGCCGAGGCCAACGGCGTCAACCTGGTCACCGCCGAGTCCCAACCGTCCGACGCCGTCGTCCGCAGCCTGGTCGCCGTCGGCGACAGGTAGGCCCGGGCGGCGTACGCCCGAGGTCCCACCGTGGCCCCGACCCCGGACGCGGCGTGGGTGGCCGCACGCATCAGGTGATCGAGGCTCTCGCCCAGTTCGGCCTTGACGAGTTTCCTGCGGGATCTGCGCCCCCCGAATCCGAACACCGGTCCCCACCTCCTTGGGTGTTGTTCCCCCGTCATCCTGCACCCTCGGATGCGCCCGCACTGCCAGAACGGGCACATGGGAGGATCCGCTTAGAAGCACCTACCAGCGCCGGCCTGCGCCTCCTGGCCGGCGGACCGCCCCGCCGGTCGGCACCTCCGGCCGGCGGCATGTCGATCGAGGAGTACTCGTGGCCGAGGCCGCCTACGCAATCCTGCACACCAACGCCGGTCCGATCCGGCTGGAGCTGTTTCCGAACCACGCACCCAAGACCGTGCGGAACTTCGTGGAACTCGCCGAGGGGACCCGGCAGTACACCGACCCGCGCACCGGCCAGCCGGGCAGCGGGCCGTACTACGACGGCACCATCTCGCACCGGGTGATCAGCGGGTTCATGGTCCAGATGGGTGACCCGACCGGTACCGGCCGGGGTGGCCCGGGTTACAACTTCGCCGACGAGTTCCACCCGGACCTGCGGTTCGACCGGCCCTACCTGCTCGCGATGGCGAACGCCGGGCCGGGCACCAACGGGTCGCAGTTCTTCATCACCGTCGGCCCGACGCCGCACCTGAACAACCGGCACACCATCTTCGGTCAGGTCGCGGACGAGCAGTCGGCGAAGGTCGTCGATTCGATCGCCAACACTCCGACCGGCGCCCAGGACCGGCCGCTCCAGGATGTGGTCATCGAGCGCGTCGAGATCGAGCGTAAGGACGGCTGACGTCGATCCCGGGTACCTTTGCCTGCATGAGTCGTAGCGGGCGGAGGTCGCGGATGATCGGGCACGGCGGGGTGCCGGCGTGAGCGAGCGTAGCGAGCGAATCGGCAAGCTCAGCGCGGTTGTGCCTCGTGACGGAGCGAAGCGGAGTGCCGGCATGAGTGGAGGACCGGCATGAGCGAGTCTCCGCCGACGACACCGGTCTGTTACCGCCATCCGTCCCGGGAGACCTACGTCCGGTGTACGCGGTGCGACCGGCCGATCTGTCCGGACTGCATGCGCGAGGCATCGGTCGGGCACCAGTGCCCGGAGTGCGTGGCGGAGGGCCGTCGCGGGCAGCGGCCGGCGCGTACCGTCTTCGGTGGCGGTGCCGCCGGTCGCCAGGGCTACGTCACGAAGGTGCTCATCGGGATCAACGTCGCGTTGATCCTGCTCTCCATCTACACCGCCCGGGGCGGCGACGCGGTGGCCGGTGCCGGCTTCGGCGGCCTGCTCGGCGGGGCGACCCCGCTCACCGACTGGGGCGCGGTGCTCGGCCTGGACCGGGTCGGCCCGTTCGGGGTCGAGGAGGGCATCGCGGCCGGCGAATATTACCGCCTCTTCACCGCGATGTTCCTGCACTACGGGCTGCTGCACCTGCTGATGAACAGTTGGGCGCTCTGGGTGCTGGGCCGGTCCCTGGAGGCCACCCTCGGGCCACTGCGGTTCCTGGCGCTCTACCTGGTCGCCGGGGTCGGCGGCAACGTCGCGGCGTACCTCTTCAGCGCGCCACAGGCCCGGACGGTCGGCGCGTCGACCGCGATCTTCGGGCTCTTCGCCGCGCTGTTCGTGATCATGCGGCGGCTGGGCCGGGACACCTCGTCGGTGATCCCGATCCTGGTGATCAACCTGGTCTTCACCTTCGCCGTCCCCGGCATCTCCATCGCCGGCCACCTCGGCGGGCTGACCGCCGGTGCGGCGATGGCCCTGGTGCTCGCCTACGCGCCCCGGTCGAGACGCACCCTGTTCCAGGTCGGCGGCGGCGCGGTCATCGGCCTGGTGCTGATCGGGCTGACCCTGATGCAGTCCGCCGCCCTGCTCGCCTGAACCTGTCCGCCTGCGGCTCTGTTCGCGTGACCTGCCCGCCTGACATGCTCGCGTGATCTGCTTGCCTGACCTGCTTGCCCGCAGCGAGCCGCCGGGCCGCCCGAGCAGCTCGGTCGGTCGCCCGTGCCGGGCAAGTCGGCCGGCCGGCGTACGGGTCAGTGCGCCGGGCCGGTGCCGGACGGGCCGGACGGCCGACCCGACCGTACGCCGCGCAGCACCTCGGCGACGTCGCGCGGGGCGGCCCCGAGGTCGTACCGGCTGAACAGGTGCAGGCCGGCGCCCCGGTCGATCTCCAGCGTCTCGGTGGTCAGCCCGAGCCGGGGCCGGCTGTCCACGCTGATCCGTTCGATCTCCGACCAGGGGATGTGCCGCCGCCCGGCGAAGCCCTGGATCACGGTGATCCCGTCGTCGTCGACGGCGAGCCGGACCGGCGCCACCAGGTCCCGTACCGCCCAGCCGGCGAGTACGGCCGCGACGAGCAGGCCGGCGCCGAGCCGTACCGGGTCGCCGTCGGCGAAGAGTACGCCGAGGGCTACGAAGAGTCCCGCGCCACCGAGCTTGAACACCGGCAGGGTGGTCTCGACGCGCCAGCGCCGGGGCGGAGTGTCCGGTTCGGAGTGCACGGGTCCAGGATGCCACCGCCGGAACTCCTTCCCGGCGCCAGGACGACGTAGGATCGGGACAGCCAAGTTACTGGGGAGTAGACATGGCGGACGCGGTCATCGTCGGTGCGGTACGGAGCCCGGTGGGCCGGCGCGGTGGCGCGCTCGCCACCGTGCATCCGGTGGACCTGTCGGCGCGGGTGCTGACGGCGCTCGCCGAACGCACCGGGCTGGATCCGGCCCAGGTGGACGACGTGATCTGGGGCTGCGTGTCCCAGGTCGGCGAGCAGGCCTGGAACGTCGGCCGGAACGCCGTACTCGCCGCCGGGTGGCCGGAGTCGGTGCCCGGCACCACGCTCGACCGGCAGTGCGGGTCGAGCCAGCAGGCGCTGCACTTCGCGGCGGCGGCCGTCGCCTCCGGCCAGGCCGACCTGGTGGTCGCCGGTGGCGTGGAGTCGATGACCCGGGTGCCGATGGGCAGCAGCATCCAGCCCTCGGCATCCGGCACCTCGCCCGGCACCGGGCTGCCCTACGGCGGCCAGGTGCGGGACCGCTACCGGGGTACGCCGGGCTTCGCCGCCGACGATCCGGTGCCGTTCAACCAGGGTGTCGGCGCGGAGCTGATCGCCGCACGGTGGGGGCTGACCCGACGGCAACTCGACGAGTACGCGCTGGCCAGCCACGAGAAGGCCGCCGCCGCACAGGACGCCGGGGCGTTCGAGGCGGAGATCGTTCCGGTGGTACTGCCGGACGGCGCCAAGGTGGTCGCCGACGAGGGAATCCGCCGGGACACCAGCCTGGACCGGCTGGCCGGGCTGAAGACCCCGTTCCGGGCCGACGGCGTCGTCACGGCCGGCTCCGCCTCGCAGATCTCCGACGGCGCGGCGGCGCTCGCCGTGACCACGCCGGAGTGGGCCCGGCGAAACGGGCTGCGCCCGCTGGCCCGGATCCACACCGCCGTGGTCGCCGCCGACGATCCGGTACTGATGCTCACCGCACCGATCCCGGCCACCGCGAAGGCGCTGCGCAGGGCCGGGCTGGGCATCGAGGAGATCGGGGTGTACGAGGTGAACGAGGCCTTCGCCCCGGTACCGCTGGCCTGGCTGGCCGAGACCGAGGCCGATCCGGCCCGGCTCAACCCCCGGGGCGGTGCGATCGCCCTCGGTCATCCGCTGGGCGGATCCGGCGCCCGGATCATGACCACCATGCTCCAGCAGATGCGCGACTCCGGGGTCCGGTACGGCCTCCAGACGATGTGCGAGGGCGGCGGGATGGCCAACGTGACCATCGTGGAACTTCTATAATTTCATTCTCATCCATGCCTCGGCCGCGTCATCCCCGGCAGGATCTCGTTGGAACAGGCGTGGATGTGTTCTGTCGAACGTTGCTGCCGGCCGCCGCGGAGACCGGGGTGGCCAGCCCGACAGTGAGTCGGCACCTGCCGGTCCTGCGCAACTGCGTACAGGCCGGCGACGTCACCGTCCTGGTGACCCGGTGCACCCGTCCGGAACAGCCCGCGAACGGCTGCCTGCTCCTGCTCACCACCCGCCGGCTGGTGGTGACCCAGCAGACCCGGTTGCTGCACCGACTCCGGCTGCATCTCAACACCGAACTGCGACATCTCAACAACGTCGCCTGGAACCCCGACCCCCGGGCCTCGGTGGTCGAACTGGCCGCGACCGCGGTCGACGGGGTACGCGAGCGGTTCCTGATCCGGGCCAGCCGGCCCAGTCAGATGTGGCAGCTCGACGCCCTGTTCAGCCAGGTCTTCCGGCCGAGGATGGCGGCCCGGTCCCGGGTCGCCGCCGCCGCGCCGGTGGACCGTCCGACGGTGCTCGGCACGTCGCACGAGCCCCGCCCGGTACCGGCGCTGGCGGCGACCCCGCCCGCCCGGCTGACCGCCCCGGCCCGGGTACCCCGGCTCAGTCCGGTCGTCGCGGCCTGACCCGGCGAGCCGGCAGCCGGCACATCGCCGTCACCGCTCACCGGATCCGTACCTGATCCGAACGTTGCCGTCCGAGTCACCGGGCCGCCGATCGGACATCATTGGCCGGTGGCCGTCGACACCGTACAACCGGGCAGCGTCCCGCACCGAGGGCTCGTGCTGGTGGTCGAGGACGAGCGGTCCATCGCCGACCTGGTCCGGCTCTACCTGACGCGGGACGGCTACGGGGTGCACGTCGAGCACGACGGTACGGCCGGGCTGGCCGCCGCCCAGCGACTGCGCCCGGTCGCCTGCGTACTCGACATCGCGCTGCCCGGCCTCTCCGGCACCGAGGTCTGTCGCCGGCTGCGCGCGGCGGGCGACTGGACTCCGGTGATCTTCCTGACCGCCCGGGACGACGAGGTGGACCGGGTCGTCGGGCTGGAACTCGGTGCCGACGACTACGTGACCAAGCCGTTCAGCCCGCGCGAACTGGTGGCCCGGATCAGGGCGGTGCTGCGCCGCACCGGCGGTACCCCGGACGGTGCCGAGCAGCCCCGGGTGGCCGGCCCGGTCACGCTCGACCCGGTACGCCGGCAGGTCACCGTCGCCGGTGACCCGGTGCAGCTCACCTCCACCGAGTTCGACCTGCTGGCGCACCTGATGGGCCGGCCGGGCCGGGTCTTCACCAGGGAGGAGTTGCTGGCCAGCGTCTGGGGCTACGCCGCGCACACCGGCACCCGCACCGTCGACGTGCACGTCGCCCAGGTACGCGGCAAGCTCGGTCCGGCCGCCGACGTGATCCGGACCCACCGCGGCGTCGGGTACGCCTGTGCCGGCTGACCCGGGCACATCCGACCCGGGCCGGCGACGCCGGTTCGGGCGTACCCTGACGGCCCGCGCGGTGGCGGTCAGTTGCGCGGTGGCCCTGGTGTCGGTCGTCGTGACCGCCGTCGTCGCCGTCCCGCTGGCCGCCCGCTCGGCCGAACGGCAGGCCCGGGACGCGCTGACGGCGCAGGCCCGGCTGGCAGCCGAGGCGCTGCGCAACCGGCTGGACCGGGGCCGGGCCGCCGACGAGGAACGGATCGTCCGGCAACTGCGCAACCAGGGCATCGACGCGTACCTGATCAGGGCCGGCAGCCCCGACCGGCCCGGCCTGCCCGCCGAGGTGGTCGACCGGGTCGCGGCCGGCCGGAACTTCTCCGGGCAGCGTCCGGTCGCCGGCCGGCGGTCGATGGTCGAGGGGCGCTGGCTGCCGGGCGGCAACGGGATCGTGCTGGCCCGGCCGGCCACCACCGGACTCTGGGGAGACGTCGCCGGGCTGCTCTGGCTGCCGCTGCTCGCCGGGCTGGCCGCCGGGGTGGTGGCCGGGGCCCTGCTCGCCCGCCGGCTCGCCCGGCCGATCCGGCACGCGGCGACGGCGGCGGCCCGGCTGCGCTCCGGCGACCGGGCGGTACGGATACCGGTGGAACCGCCGGAGGAGGCCGCCGACCTCGCGCACGCGCTCAACGACCTGGCCGCCGCGCTGGCCCAGAGCGAGGGTCGGCAGCGGGAGTTCCTGCTCTCCGTCTCGCACGAGCTGCGTACCCCGCTGACCGCGATCCGGGGCTATGCGGAGGCGCTGGCCGACGGGGTGGTCGGCCCGGAGGGTGCCCAGCGGGCCGGGCAGACGATGCAGACCGAGGCGGAACACCTCGACCGGCTGATCGGCGACCTGCTGTCGCTGGCCCGGCTGGAGGCCGCCGACTTCGCCCTGGAGCCGGTACCGGTCGACCTCGACCGGTTGACCGCCGACGCCGCACAGGTCTGGAGCGCCCGCTGTGCCTCGCTCGGCGTCGTACTGCGGGTCGAGGCGCCGGCCGGGCCGATCTCGGTGCACACCGATCCGGGCCGGATCCGGCAGGTCGTGGACGGGCTGCTGGAAAACGCGCTCCGGGTGGTGCCGCCCGGCGCGGTGATCGTGCTCGCGGTACGCCCGACCGGACCGGGCGAGCCGCCCGGCGGTGAGCTGGAGGTCCGGGACGGCGGGCCGGGGCTGACCGACGACGACCTCGCCGTCGCCTTCGAACGCGGCGTACTGCGCCAGCGCTACCAGGGCGTACGCAAGGTGGGCAGCGGACTGGGGCTGGCGCTCGCCGCCGGACTCGTCCGCCGGCTGGGCGGTCGGATCACGGCCGGACACGCGCCGGAGGGCGGCGCCCGGTTCACCGTCCGGCTACCGGCCGGGAGCTAGGACGTTCACCTCCCGGGAGGTGAACGTACCGGCGGCCCTGCACCTCGGTCACCGCACCGGCCGGTCACCTGCCGCAGGGGAGGCCGGCCCTTACCGGTCCCGCCCGCGGAGCCGATCCGGGAGGCCGGACGCGGATGCCAGGCATGGCGGAGCCCGGTAATCAGGCTAGGCTAGGGCCGATTTGTCGTCGGCACCGTGGAGACTCCCGTGAAGCTCTCGATCCTCATGCCGGTCTACAACGAGGAAGAACGCATCGCGGACGCCCTCAAGCAGGCCCTCGCGGTCGACTATCCGTGCGAGATCGAACTCGTCGTGGTCGATGACGGTAGCCGTGATGGTACCGGAGAGATCCTCGGCCGGGCCGACGACACCCGGCTCCGGGTCGTCACCCATCCGCGCAACGCCGGCAAGGGCGCGGCGATCCGGACCGCCGTGGACAGCGCCGAGGGTGAGTACATGGTGATCCTCGACGCCGACCTCGAGTACGACCCGCAGGACATCCCGAAGCTGCTCGCCCCGGTGCTGGACGGCCGGGCGACGGTGGTCTACGGAAATCGGACGTTCGGCAGCCACAGCGCCTACAGCTTCTGGTACGTGATGGGCAACAAGGCCGTCACCACCGCCGCCAACGTGCTGTTCAACTCCTACATCGGCGACCTGGAGACCTGCTTCAAGCTGATGCCGGTGGCGCTCTACCGCTCGCTCGACGTCCGGTCCCGGGGCTTCGGGATGGAGGCGGAGGTGACCGGCAAGCTGCTGCGCCGCCGGATCCGCCCGTACGAGGTGCCGATCAGCTACCGGGCCCGCAACCGGGAAGAGGGCAAGAAGATCACCTGGAAGGACGGCGTCGAGGCGCTGCTGATCCTCGGCCGGGAACGCACCCGCCGTCGGGAGACCCCCGGCCGGCGCTGACCGGACCCGGACGGCCGTCCCCCGGCCCCGCGCGGGAGCCGGGAGCACGGCCGCGATCGGCGGTCAGCCGAGGAATTCGGTGATCGACCGGCGCAGACCCGCCGGATCCAGGCCGTGCCACCGGGCGTGGTCGGCCGGTTCGCCGTACCGCCGCAGGTCGGTGCGGCCCACGCCGAGCGCCAGCGACCGGTGCGGTACCCCGCCCAGCGCCGCCCCGAGCAGCGCGCTGGAGGTACCGGCCAGGTACGGCTCGACCAGCACCACCGCCGGCACGGCACCGGCCGAGGTGGCCGCCCCGACCAGTTCCCGCAGCCCGACGACGTCGAACGGGCGCGGCGTGTGGGTGTACGCCACCGTCACGTCCAGTCCGGTTATGGCGTGCAGCACCGGGTGGAGCATCGGCCCGACCGCCACCACCAGCGGCGCGTCGGCGCCGCCCCGGTGCACCACCGTCAGTTGCCCGGCGGCGGGCCGGGGCAGGTCGTTGACCTGGGTGGAGAGCCGCAGGTAGACCCGCTCGTCGTGCCGGGCGGCAGCCCGGAGCAGGCCGGGCACCTCGGCCGGATGCCCGGGTACGTGCACGGTCCAGTCGCTGAGCGTGTCCAGCAGGGCCACGTCGCCCGGGGACATGTGTGTGCGGCCCATGCTCGCCCCGTCGTACGAGGCGCCGACGCTGACCACCACGGCACCCACCCCCTGGTGGTCGAGGTCGAGCTTGAGCTGCTCGTACGCCCGGTCGACGGCGAACGTGGCGTACGAGTGCACTATCGGGCGCAGTCCGGTCAGGGCGAGCCCGCCGGCCACCCCGACCATGAGCTGTTCCCGGATGCCGACGTTGAGTACCCGGTCCGGATGCTGCCGGGCGGCGGGCGCGAAGCTCGACGCCGAGATGTCGGCGAGCACGACCGCGGTACGCGGATCGTCGTCCAGCAGGGCGGTGGCGGTGTCGATGAAGGCGTCCCGCATCTCGGTCACTCCTCGGGGTCGACGACCGCGACGACCACGTGCGGCCGGTCGGGTCGGTGGCTGGTGAGGGCGGTCTCGATCGCGTCGTGGTCCCGGCCGTCGACGGTGCTGGCGGACCAGCCGTGCACGGTGAACCGGCTGGCGATCCCACCGGGCCAGCCGTGCGAGGCGGACCGGTTGTCGAGCACGATCGCGGTGATCCTGGCCAGCCCGGTCGCCCCGGCGTACGCGATCGCCTCGTGGTTCGAGCCCTCGTCGAGTTCGGCGTCGCCGAGCAGGACGTACACCCGGGGCAGGTCCAGGCCCTGGGCGCGCAGCCCGAGGGCGATGCCGACGCCCAGCCCGAGACCGTGGCCCAGCGAGCCGCTGCCGATCTCGACCCCGGGCACGAGTACCCGGTCGGGATGGTGGCCGAGCCGGCTCTCCGGGCCGGCCAGGTCGTCGAGCCAGTGCTCGGGGATGAAACCCTTGCTGGCGAGTACGGCGTAGTAGGCGGCCGGCCCGTGGCCCTTGGAGAGCAGGAACCGGTCCCGCTCGGGGTCCTCGGCGGTTTCCGGGGAGATCCGGAGGACCCGGTCGTAGAGCACCCAGAGCACGTCGAGGGTCGAGTGTGCGCTGGGTGCGTGTTTCTCGTCGCCGGTGAGCCGGCGTAGCAGCGACCCGAGTTCGGCCGGCAGCCCGGAGTGTGGGGACTGCGCCGAGGTCCGGCGGGTACGACCCGGTGCGGTGGTTGTCGTCGTCATGCCTCTACCCTGCAAGTTGAAGTGCGCTTGAACTCAAGCCCGCAGGGACGACAGTCGATCCGACGAGTTGGCCGGTCCTGGACAGTGGAGGAGCCGTGCGGCAGGAGACCCTGACCATCGGCGAGCTGGCCGCCCGCTCCGGGGTGGCGACCTCGGCGCTGCGCTACTACGAGCGGCTGGGGCTGATCCGGGCCGGCCGTACCGGCGGGAACCAGCGGCGCTTCGAGCGGGCCGAGCTGCGCCGGGTGTCGTTCATCCGGATCTCGCAGCAGCTCGGGGTGTCACTGGAGGACATCCGGGTGGCGCTCGCCGAGCTGCCGGACGGGCGTACCCCGACCAAGGCCGACTGGGCACGGCTCTCCGCGAGATGGCGACGCCGGCTGGACGAGAAGATCGACCTGATGACCCGGCTGCGTGACGACCTGACCAACTGCATCGGCTGCGGCTGCCTGTCGCTGCGGAGCTGCAACCTCTACAACCCGGACGACGAACTGGCCACGCAGGGGCCGGGCCCACGCCGGATGCTGCCCGCCCCGGCCGCCGAGCCGGAACCGGCCGGCTGACCGCGACCGGCCCGGTGGGCGTGAGCGTGACAGCTGACCGACCGTGATCGGCTCGCTGATCGGGAGACAGATCAGTCGACGGTGAGCAGCACCTTGCCGAAGTGGTCGCTGGAGTCGACGATCCGGTGCGCCTCCGGCGCCTGAGACATCGGCAGCCGGCGGTAGACCACCGGCCGGATCGCGCCCGACTCGATCAGCGGCCAGACCTCCTCGCGTACGCCCCGGACGATCGCGGCCTTCTCGACGGCGGGCCGGGAGCGCAGCGCGGTCGCGGCCACCGAACCCCGCTTGGCCAGCAGCGCGGCC
The DNA here is from genome assembly GCF_016862915.1 of Plantactinospora endophytica. Lineage (GTDB taxonomy): Bacteria > Actinomycetota > Actinomycetes > Mycobacteriales > Micromonosporaceae > Plantactinospora > Plantactinospora endophytica. The sequence goes on from NZ_BONW01000019.1 coordinate 294,258, forward strand.
AGGTCCAGTTCGCCCTTGCGACCACCCTGGAGCCCGATCACCACGATCCGGCCGCCGGTGGCCAGCGCCTTGACGTTGCGACCGAGGTACGACGCGCCCATGATGTCCAGGATCACGTCGACGCCCCGACCGTCGGTGAGCCGCTTGGTCACCTCGACGAAGTCCTCCTGGGCGTAGTCGATCACCCCGGCGGCGCCCAGCTCGCGGAGCCGGTCGTGCTTGTCGGCCCGGGCGGTGGTCAGCACGGTGGCGCCGAGCGCGGCGCCGAGCTGAATCGCGAAGGTGCCGATACCGCTGCCACCGCCGTGCACCAGCAGGGTCTCGCCGATGCCCAGCCGGGCCAACTGGGCCACGTTGGACCAGACCGTACAGGCGACCTCGGGCAGCGCCGCCGCGTCGACCAGGTCGACGCCCTCCGGCACCGGCAGGAGCTGCCCGGCCGGCACCGCCACCCGCTCGGCGTAGCCGCCGCCGCTGAGCAGGGCGCAGGCCGGATCGCCGACGCTCCAGCCGGTCACCTCGGCACCGACCGCGCTGACCACACCCGCACACTCCAGACCGGGGTACGGCGGCGCGCCCGGTGGGGGCGGGTAGTGCCCCTGGCGTTGCAGCAGATCGGCCCGGTTCACCGCACTCGCCCGGATGTCGAGCGTCACCTCGTCCGGCCCGGGGGTCGGCTCGGGGACGTCGGTCCAGACCAACGCGTCGGGTCCACCCGGCTCCGGAATCGTGATCGCCTTCATGGGTCCAGTCTTACCCGATCCCGGCTTCGGCCCAAGCGTCGACCCGGCGATGCCCGGGCACGCCCGTCGATCGGAGTCGCGGTCGGGTGCCGGGTACGCCCGCCCCATCGCCGGTCATGGCACACTAGGCACGGCCGTGGATCGCCGTTCCGTTGACGACCACGGCCGAGGAGGGGTCGCCTAGTGGCCGATGGCGCTGGTCTTGAAAACCGGTAAGGGGAGCGATCCTCTTCGTGGGTTCGAATCCCACCCCCTCCGCCCCCTAAACAGGGAAGATGCCCTCCCTCGACCAGCACAACGCCGTCGGAGGACCGGCCTGGAGGAGGTCGCCGCCGAGACCTTGTCGCCCCGGCCGCATATTCTGCCGGGCCATGGGACTGTCGGACATCACCCACTCCTCCGTCCTCGCCGCCGTGGCCGAGTACGACGAAGCCGGCCGCGATGTCTTCCTGACTCGTCACGGGTTTGGCCGGGCAACGGTCTACTTCCTCATCCATGGCGGTAAGCGGTACGACTCCAAGGCGATCCTGGGTGTGGCGCACCGGTACGCGGTCGGATACCCGCTTCGCTCTGACGATTTCACCGGGGGTGAGCAGGCCGTTGCGCGACGTCTCCGGCGGCTCGGCTTCAACGTCGAGGGGCGTACCTCGACAGCGCCGCGGCCGAGCAGCCGTCAGACTCTCGTGCTGATCGCGCCGTCATACGGCAACCCTGCCTCCCGCGCACGGTTCTCCGACACATTGGCTCAACCCGTGTCGTTTCTGGCCCCGCCCTTGAAGGCAACCCTTCGCGACGAGGAACTAGACGCTCTGCTGAAGCTGCACCCCGACGGCAGCGCCCGGTTTTGGGGCGCTTTGGCGCGGCACGACAGCAAGATGGACCGCCTCGCCACCGGTGATCACATCCTCTTCACCGGCGACAACCAGGTACAGGCCATCGGCAAGCTCGGCTGCAAGCTACGGAACCAGGCACTGGCCGACCTGCTGTGGCAGCCGGACCCGAAGACCGGCGGCTGGAGCAATGTCTACAGCGTGGTCGACTTCCGCCTTGTCCACGACCTCGGCTACAGCGAGATCCAGGTACTCGCCGGCTACAAACCGCGCGACGTCTTCCAGGAGACCCGCGTCCCGTCACCCGAACAAGCTGCCGCCCTCATCGCCGGGCTTGGGCTCGACGGCGCCGACAGTGGGCACGACGATGAAGACGCGCTCGCCGAAGAGACCCTCGTGGCCGCGTTGAACGACGGATCTGTGATCTTCGACGCGGAGGGCAACCACACCGACACGACCGAGTACGAGCGAAAGGCAGGCAAGGTGATCCTGAGGCGCGCCGAGGCCCGCCTAGTCGCCCGATACCGCCAGACCCTCCCCGACTCACAGGCCCACCGGCTGAAACTGGACGTGGGCTGGTCCGACCTCTACATCATCGAAGACGCCGACCTGATCGAAGCCAAGCGGTCAGCGGCCCACCGCTACGTACGCGACGCCCTTGGACAACTGCTCGACTACGCCGCCCACGCGAGCCATCCCGTCAACCGGTTGACCGCAATGTTCCCTGAACGGCCCGCAGACCGCGACATCCGCCTCCTTCACATGTACGGCATCGACTGCTTGCATTGGGCCGGTGGCGACATCTTCCACCGTCTGGAGGCGCCTCAGAGCGCACGGGAGCGCGTCCGGGAAGCATGGTCCGCCCCAGGACCGCAGTAGGGCGCGGCGGGATTCGGCCCGGCATAGGGGCGGTGGTGGCGATCGGTGATCGGACATCGGCCAGCACCTTGGCAGGCAACCTCCCAGCCATCCTCAGGATCCGGCTCGGTGCTGCTCCCAGGGGTAGACCATCGCCCGGAGGCGCGCCGCATGATCCTGGTGCCAGCGCTGGTACCACTCGTCGCCGCGAGCCGCTGCCTCGTCGGCCCAGCGCTGCACTTCGGCGATGCGCTCCTCATGCTCGGCAACCAGCAGGTCACGAAGCGCCTGGATGTGCGGATCGACAGCCATCTCAATCACCAAGCCGTTCGTCTAGTCTCCCAAGTTCATACCGGTTGTCCTCGACCCTGGCCCGGTAGTGCGCCTGGTGTTCGGCGTACTGCGCGATGAGCGCGCGGGCCCGCTCGATCTGTTCGACAAGGCGCATCCGTTCGAACTGGTCACGCTCATGTTCCCTGGACAACCGCCGTCCCCTCCACCCCTGTGTGGCGACACGCCTCGACCCCGTCGCCAGTCTCTTCCGAACCCGGCCGACCTCGCCGTAAGCACGAGGACCTCTGTGGATAACCCGCCTGGCTGTGGATAACGCCCTGGGTGAGGGCGAGTGGTAGGGAGCTGTCCGTACGGCTGTGGTCCGGCACCTGCGAGATGTCCCACACTCGGTTGACGGCTACGCAGGGAGTGTCCCTACGCTCTACGCGTAGTAATCGCACGGTGATTCTGTGTGCATAACTTCTGCGGAATCGGCGGGTACGGGGCCGCCTTCCACGGTCACGCCCCGGTGGGCGTACGGAGTGAAGCGAGGGCGCCATGGAGCTGCGGCTCACCCCGGTGCAGGTGCGCAACCGACTGATTCTGGTGGCCCGGCGGATCGTCGCCGACCATCGGCTGGACGCCGAGGGCATCTGCCGCACCTGTGGGGTCCTGCACTGCGAGGCGCTGGCCGCGGCGCGTGGCTACCTGGCCCGGGTCGAGGAGCCGCGACGCCCGCTGGTGGTCGAGATCCACCGCCGGGCTGCCGTACCGCCGCCCGGGGTCACCGCCACCGAGTTGCGGATCGCCGCCGCCGCGCTGCCGTCGGACGCCGAGTCGTAGCGGCTTCGAGGTTGGCGCGCTCGGGGAGTTCGGGTACCCGGCGGTGGCGAGGTCCGCGCGGGGTGGTCACCCGTCGAACGGGTAGAAAGGGCACGACGCCGGCTTTCCGGCGCGAGCCACCCGCCCTGCCGAAAGGACTTCCCGATGAATCTCGACCGACAGATTCCACCCGACCCGTACGAGGTGCTGCCGCCCGTCCCGGCCTTCACGCTGACCAGCAACGACGTCCAGAACGGCGAGCCGTTGGCAGCCGAGTTCGCCCATCCGAGCGTCGGCGGTGCCAACATCTCGCCGCAGCTCGCCTGGACGGGCTTCCCGGCCGAGACGAAGAGCTTCACCGTCACCTGCTACGACCCGGACGCCCCCACCGGCAGCGGGTTCTGGCACTGGGTACTGGTCAACGTGCCGGCCGAGGTGACCGAGCTGCCGCAGGGAGCCGGGCAGACGCCGTCGGCCGGCGCCTCGGGCGCGTTCAGCGTGCGTAACGACTACGGCGAGCAGTCGTACGGCGGTGCCGCGCCGCCGGCCGGGGACCACCCGCACCGGTACGTCTTCGCCGTGCACGCCCTCGACGTGGAGAAGCTCGACCTCACCCCGGAGGCCAGCCCGGCGTACGTCGGGTTCAACCTGACGTTCCACACCCTGGCCCGGGCGGTCATCCGGCCCACGTACCAGGTCAAGGGCTGAGCGGTGGCGACGGGGCCGGCATCCGGCGTGGTCTGCCGTCGATGCCGGCCCGTGGCCCGCAGGAGTCTCAGGCGGGCACTCGGGCGACCGCGAAGACGGACTGACCGAACGGCGGGCGGACCACCCGCTCGGCGGCCTTGGTCACCGGCAGCACGACGGTGTCGTACACCTTGACCATCGGGCCTTCCTTGGGCATCAGCCGGAAGACGCTGGTCGCCATGTAGTAGCCGATCAGGCCCAGCGCGTTCGCGTAGTGCAGCGTCTCGACCTCCAGGCCGGCCTCTTCGAGCGCGGCCCGCATGGTCTTCTTGGTGTAGCGCCGGACGTGCCCGGTGGCGATGTCGGCAGGGCTCATCGCGAACTGGAAGGCCGGCACGATCAGTACGATCGCTCCGCCGGGCCGGACCAGGTCGCGCATGCTGCGCAGCGCTCCGACGTGGTCCTCGATGTGCTCGAGCACGTTGTAGGAGACGGCGGCGCTGTAGTCACCCTGCTCGTTGCTGGGCAGCAGCATCTGGCGTACCTCGATGCTGGGCTCGCCGGCGAGCCGCTCCTTCAGCGCGACCAGCCGGTCCGGGTCGGCCTCGGTCGCGGTGAAGCGCTCCAGGAAGGGTGCCCACTCGATGGCGTAGTCGCCCAGGCCGCTGCCGATCTCGATCGGGTTGTTGCCGAGGTACGGCAGGGCCAGCTCGACGAACCAGCGTCGGTGGTTGACAGCGGTGGCGAGGCCTTCCAGCACCTCTTCCTGAATGCGTTGATCTCCAGTTATTTCTGCCATGCGTAGATCCCTCACGCTCTGACTCGACCTGCACTGGACCGACAGAGTGAACCATCTACGACGACCGTAGGGAAATTGGGGCACTCGTGCGAGCCGAACTCATGACTTCAGGCATCGGTTGTGACCAGTTCGGGGGCGTTTCGTTACAAGACCACCCGAACATAGCTCGACCACGTTCGTCCGTCGTGTCCTGGCGATAACGGTCCAGTGTCGATACCTTGCCTGCTTCGCCCCGGTGCGTGCCCCAGTCGGCAGCCCCGGGAGCATGCGCCGGAGCAGGAGGTGGCGCTCCTCAGGGGAAAGCGGCGCCTTTCAGGACGCGGCGCCTCTCAGGACGCGGCGCTCGTCAGGAGTCCGCGCTCGTCCGGAGACGAGCGCTCCTCAGGAAGGTGGCGTGCCTCAGGCGGTGCGGATGCAGCAGCCGGCGCAGACCTTCGGCTGCGGGAGCGTGAAGGCCAGGCAGCAGGTCTTGCGCTGCACGGTCAGTTCACCGGTCGGACCGGGCACCAGGTCGACCAGGTCCGCCACACCGAGCGTGTCCAGCAGCGTGCCGATCGTCTCGGCGGAGCCGCCGGGCAGCGCGTCGGCGGCCCGCAGCACCCCGTGCGACACGCCGGAGGCCACCGAGCCGAGCAGCGTACGGGCGCCGACCCGGACCTGCTGCTGTAGCGCGTCGAGCATCGGGGTCAGGTGCGCGTCGAGCAGGGACGCCCGGAGCGCGGCCAGCAACTCGGCCTCGCCCAGCACCACCCTGACCTCGGGCAGGCCGGAGAGGGCCAGCGGGTCCGAGGGGAGTACGGCGATCTCGGTGGAGCGGCGCATCCCGAGTGTGAGCAGCGGCCGGTGGTCCTCGAACCGGACCAGTACGTCACTCGGGCGCAGCAGCGGGACCCGACGTGCGGACGCCCAGCCGAGCACCACGGGCAGCAGCAGCCAGTAGGTGTAGGACTTCCAGGCCAGTGCGGCGGCGGCGTGCGGGGTGGCGCCCCAGCGCTGCCGGGTGACGGCCAGCAGTTCGGGCAGCCGCGTGCCGTCCACCAGCTCGGTGGCCGGGGTCCAGCCGGTCTCGTCGGTGACCAACAGGCCGGTGGCGAGGCCGGGCAACTCGTCGGTGCCGAAGGCGGCCCGGAGCGAGGCGGTCACCGGAGCCAGCGGCGCGGCGGCCCGGTCACCGACCAGCACAGTCACGCTCGGTTGCCGTTCTGTGGCGCTCCGGCGGGCGGGCAGGTGCCCGGCACGCCGGACGCAACCAGCCTGGTCTGCCTCGATGCCACCTGGATCAACCCCCCACGTCTGACGACCGATCGTCACCATAGCCTACTAAGGCAAGGCTAACCAGAGTTGGGGCTTCGCGGGGGAAATCCTGTGATGTTTTAGCTGAGGCGTAAGGGATCTGACTCGGGATGTGGGATCGGGCCGTGGATGATCATCGATCGAGGCGGCAATGTCAAGCCATTGTCGTTAACGCGCCAGTACTGTCAGACTGGCCGGCTCGGCCGGGAGACTGAGATTCCCGGCCAGAGGAACCTGATGACCACGCCTATCGAGCGGGCTGCCGACTCGTTCGCGGCCGAGCTTTCCCGCCGGCGGGTCGAGCGGGGCATGACCAAGAAGCAGCTCGCGGCCCGGATGGGGTTCGACCCGTCCTACGTCAGCCATGTCGAGGGTCGGCGGCACCGGCCCACCGAGGACTTCGCCCGGCGCGCGGAGGCCGTACTCGGGGCTGCCGGTGCGATCTGGCAGCGCTTCCAGGAGTACGACGAGCTCCGGCAGGCCCGGTCGAGTGCCGTCGCGCACCGCGACCCGCCCGTACCCGAGCAGTGGATGCCGCCCGGCACCGGCCTGATCGTGGAGCAGGAGACCGCCACGCTCGCCTACCACGAGGGCGCGTACCGGTGCGTGATCCGGCGGGCGCTCTACAACGCCGGCACCGAGCCGGTGACCCGCTACCTGGTCCGGGTGGCCGTGGACCGCTATCCCAACGACCCGGCCCGGTCCAACCGGCACCACCGGGAGAACCCGCTCACCTTCGCCGAGCTGGACCTCCAGGCGTTCTGCGACGACCAGGGCACCCGCGAGCCGATGGAGTGGCGCAAGAAGCACGACCGGGACGCGTTCAAGGAGATCTGGCTGCTCTTCGAGAACGCCGACGGCCGGTTTCCGCTCTATCCCGGCGAGCGGGTCACCACCGAATACTCGTACCGGGTCAACCAGGACAAGTGGGGGCAGTGGTTCCAGCGGGCTGTCCGGCTGCCCACCCGTCGGCTCGCCCTCCGGCTCGACCTGCCGTTCGACCTGGACCCCCAGGTCTGGGGCGTGGAGACGTCGCTGTCGGCCGAGGAGGGGCCGCTGCGTACGCCACTGGTCCGGCACGACGAGGGCGGCCGGTCGCTGTTCGAGTGGTCGACCGACGACCCGCCGCTGAACGCCCGGTACCGGCTGGAGTGGCGCTACCGGGCCCAGCCGGCCCAGCCCGCCGCCCCGGCGGCGGAGACCGAGGGGCGGGCCAGCGACCGGATGCGCGCCGCCGGCATCGTGCAGCTCGGCGCGGACCTGCTCCGCCAGCCGGCCCGGCACTTCGACCTGCCCCGGGACGACGCCAGTGCCCGCGACGTGGTGACCCGGCTCCGGGCCGCCCTGGAACGCCTCGACGAACTGCACCCGTTCAGCAAGGGCGTCGGGCTCGCCGCGCCCCAGATCGGGCTTCCCTGGGCCGCCGCCGTCGTACGCCCGCCGGACCGGGACGCCGACCCGGTCGTACTGCTCAACCCCCGGGTGGTCGACGCCGCCCTGGAGACCGACGAGCAGTACGAGGGCTGCCTCTCCCTGTTCGACCTCCGTGGCCTGGTCGCCCGGCCACTGCGGCTCGACGTCGAGCACGCCCGCTGGGACGGCGGACGCATGATCACCTCGTTCGAACTCGCCATGGCCCGGCTGGTCGCCCACGAGATCGACCACCTGGAGGGCCGGCTGTACGTCGACCGGATGGACCCGGAGGTCCCGCTGGTGCCGATCGAGGAGTACCGGGACACCGGCAACCCCTGGCGCTACTGACCCGGCCGCCCGCCGTCACCGAGCCCGGAACGGGAGCCGGGCCTCCGTGCCCTACCGGTATAGGGCACGGAGACCCGGCTCTGGGGGGAGAGGGAGGGTCTAGAGGTCGCCGAAGGCGTCGTACCGGATGTTCTCCGGGGGCACGTCGTCGGCGGCGAGCGTGCGCAGTGCGGACCGGACCAGCGTGGCCGAGCCGGAGACGTAGCAGTCGTGGGCGGTCCACGGGCCGTACCGGGCGAATACGTCGCAGATCTCGCCCCGTTCACCGGGGAAGCCGGGGTCGTCGCTGCACGCCGGGATGATCGACAGCCAGGGGTGCTCGGCGGCGAGCCGGCACAGCTCGGTCAGCCCGTACAGGTCGTCCCGGCCGGCCGCGCCGACGAAGACGTGCACCCACCGGGTGCGGTTGTACCCGGCAAGCTCCTCGGTCAGCGCCTTGATCGGCGCCAGCCCGACACCGCCGGCCACGCAGAGCACGTCCCGGGTCGACGAGCGGTCCAACGTCATCGCACCCATCGGGGCGGCCACCCGCAACAGGTCGCCGACCTTGACCCGCCGGACCAGGGCGCTGGAGACCCAGCCGGCACCGGCCGCCCGGACGTGGAGTTCGAGGGTGCCGTCCTCGCGCGGGGCGTTGGCGATCGAGTACGTCCGCCAGAGGCGCGGCTGGTAGCGCGGCACCTCCACGCTGACGTACTGGCCGGCCCGGTAGGGCAGATGGTGCTGGAGCGGCCGGCAGGTCAGTACGGCGATGTCGCTGCCCCGGCGCTCGTGGCCGATCACCTCCGCGTGCCAGAACGGCGGGTTGGTGTCGTCGGCCGCGCCGGCCTGCATCCGCTCGGCAATCACCTGGTACGCGTCCCGCCACGCCTGGTCGTACTCGACGGTCCACCGCTCGCCGCCGGTCTCCCGCAGCGCGGTCAGCAGCGCGCTGCCCATCGTGTCGTAGTGCGCCGGCTGGACGTGGTACTTCCGGTGGTCGCGGCCGAGCGAGCGGAGGTAGTCGTCGAGGTTCTCCGGGTCGTCGATGGTGTGCACGGCGGTCACGATCGCCTCCAGCAGGCGGTCCCGCTGGCCGTCCATCTGCACCGGGAACAGTGTGCGCAGGGCGGGGTCGGACAGGAACATCCGGGCGTAGAAGTATCCCGCGATCCTGTCCCGTCGATCTTCGACGAGGGTCCAGCTCTCCTTCAACAGCTGCGCGAGGTTGTCCATGCCACCTTCTCGGTCGGGGCCACTGCCCGAATAAGAATGAATACCGTGAGTCAATGTTGGTCGCACAGAGTGTGCGATCAACGACCGGAGTCCGCTGCCGCTGCCGTGGGCGCCGCTTTCGGTGCGGGTGGCGGCCGGTCTCGCTGCGGCCGACCCTCAAGTCCGTCAGGCGCCGACTCGGTCCGAGATCGGGTCACGAAGACCGGAGCGGACGGTCCCGGCGGGCAGCCGGATCGGGCACAGTTGTCGGGTGACGGTTGATCTCGCCCGCCCGCTCTCCCGCCGGGTGCTGGGCACCGAGGTGCTCCTGGTCCTCGGGCTCTCCCTGGGACAGTCCGCGATCTACTCGGCGGTGACGATCATCGCCCGGCTCACCGCCGACCGGCCGCTGTCCCAGCAGACCGCCACCCTGAACGCCTCCCAGTCGGCCCGCCCGTGGTTCGACCTCACGTACCAGCTTCTCGGGATCTTCTTCGCGCTGGTGCCGGTGCTGCTCGCCGTACACCTGTTGAACCGCGACCGGACCCTGGACCGGGACGGGCTGCTCGCCCGGGACGCGCTGCCCGACCAGGGCCGGGGCGGGGCCCGCGAGGTGCTCGGCCTGGACGGCCGGCGGCCGGGCCGGGACCTGGCCTGGGGTGCGGCGCTCGCCGCCGCGATCGGACTGCCCGGGCTCGGCCTCTTCTGGGTCGCCGCGCACCTCGGCATCAACGCCACGGTGGTTCCGGCGAGTCTGCCGGACCTGTGGTGGGCGGTACCGGTGCTCATCCTCTCGGCCGCGCAGAACGCGATCCTCGAAGAGGTCGTCGTGGTCGGCTACCTGATGACCCGGCTACGGGAGATGGGGTGGCGGATCGGTGCGGTGATCGCCGCCAGCGCCCTGCTGCGCGGCTCGTACCACCTCTACCAGGGCTTCGGCGCGTTCGTCGGCAACGCGGTCATGGGGGTGGTGTTCGCGCTGTTCTTCCTGCGTACCAGGCGGGTGCTGCCGCTGGTGGTGGCGCACACCCTGCTGGACGTGGTCGCCTTCGTCGGCTACGCGCTGCTGCCCCGCGACTGGTTCGACTGGCTGTAGACGACCGACGGGTCGCCGCCACCGGGCAGCACGGAACGGCCGGCCGGATCCGGCGAGGGCGCTCCCGGTCGGTAGTGGGCGACAGCCCGCGCGGCGAGTCGCTCGGTGGCAGCGGAGTTCAGGCTGGCGGCGGCCAACGTCAACGCCCCGGGCAGCCGGCGTACGGCCAGCCGCAGGGCCAGCCAGTTGGCGGTCCGGGCGACGATCGGCGCGCCGAGTCGCCAGCCCGCCTCCGCCAACCGGCCCGCCGGCGCGACCTCGTCCGAGTCGTCACGGCCTGAGCTGCCGTCCTCCGAGTTGTCGCCCTCGCCCTCCCCCTCCCCCTTGCCGTCGCCGTCGCCGCCGTTGCCCTCCGGGCCGAAGGCGTCCGAGCCGGTGTCTTCCGAGCGGGTGGCGGTCCGGGTGCTTGGGCCGGGCTCGTCCTTCCTGACGGCAACCGCCGCCTCGGCGGCGGCCAACGCGGCGTGGGCACTGTCCGCATCCGGATGTACCCGGGTCAGCACCAGCAGGTCGGCGGCCCGGTCCGGCCGGGTCGGGTCGTGGCCGTGCGCGGCTGCCAGGTGCAGCACCAGGCCCGCCTGTGCCCAGGTGACGGCGGCCAGCTCGGCGAGCGGGGCGAGGATGCCGGTCGCGGTCGACAGGGCCCCACCGGCGGCGGCGAGCCGGACGTACCGCCGGGTGGCCAGTCGGACCAGCCCGTCAGGGGTGGCACCCGGATAGGCGGCCCGGACCCAGGTCGCCCAGGCGAGGGCCTCCGGGCCGAGCCCGCGTACCGCGGCCAGGGCGAGGAGTTCGGGGGCGTACCCCGGATGGTCGAGGATCTGCCGGGCCGTGGACGGTTGCGCTCCCTGCCCAGCCGTACGCCCCGAAGCTGCCCGCTCGGCCACGCCGCTCCCGGCACGGGTCTCGTCCCGCGTCCCGTCCCGATGCAGCGTTCCGGTGTCGGTGGACGTGCCGATCCGCTCCCGGGCGGTGGTCGGCTCAGGGGTGGTGGTCGGCTCAGGGGTGGTGGTCGGCGTGGCGGTGTCGGCGGCCGTGTCGACGGGGATCGTGGGCTCGCTCACCGGGGCGTCGGTGTCGACGGCAGGGTCGACGTCGGTGGTCGGCTCAGTCGACGGTGCTACCAGCGCCGGGGCGGTGTCCGCCGGTACCGCTGGGGTTGTCTCGGCGGGCACCGTCCCGGCTGCGGGGGTTGCCGTCGCTGGCGTCGCCTTCCTGGTGGCCTTCTTCGCCGGGTTTGCTTTCTTCGCGGCTTTCTTGGCGGCCTTCTTCGCCTGGCCTGCGTTCTCGGCGCTGGCCTTGCTGGGGGTGGCATTCGTCGCGGCGGTGCTCTGGCCGGCTGCGGTCGCCTTGGCCGTACTCGTGGCCTTCCGGGCGGCGGTCTTCTTCGCCGGGCCTGCCTTCTTGGCGGTGGCCCTGGTCGCGCCGGTCGTCCGCCTCGTAGTTTCCTGCTCCTCGGTGGTGCCGGCTGTGCCGGGTTCTGTGGTCGGCTCGACGGGGCCGGCTTCTGCGGCAGTGGTTTCGGCAGTGGCGGGTTCTGCGGCGGCGGCTTGCGCAGTGGCGGACGGCGCCGGGGCCGCGTCGGACTCGCCGGGTGCCGTCGGCGTGCGCGCCCCTGCCGCTGGTGCTGCCGCCGGCTCCGCTTCGGCGGGGGGCTGGAAGAGCACGGTCGGCGGTGTCCTGCGGGGCCGGGGCGCCGGAGGTTGTCCGGCTGTCTCGGTGTCCTCGGGGTCCGGCGGGGAGGTGAAGGCGGCCTTGGCCGGACCTGAACGGCGCGTCGACTTCGGTTCCGGGCGGCGGCGGGGCGGCTCGGTGGGCGACTGCTCCTCCATGTCGAGTGAGCCTAGTCTCGGTGGCGGATCGGCACCGAACAGGAATCGGCGGAGGTCGTGACGTCGGCGGCGGGGAGGCGGCGGGCGGCGGTCCGACGACTCGCGGGCCACCGGGGGTAGCCGTTTTGCCCCGCCGGGTCGCTGCCCTGTATCCTCGACCGACGTGGTCTGGTGAGACCACGGGGAGACTTCGCCTAGTCTGGTCTATGGCGCCGCACTGCTAATGCGGTTGGGGTCTTAAAGCCCCTCCCGGGTTCGAATCCCGGAGTCTCCGCGCTGAGGTTGGTGTGTAGACTGGCCCGGCACCTGCGCCCGTAGCTCAACGGATAGAGCATCTGACTACGGATCAGAAGGTTAGGGGTTCGAATCCCTTCGGGCGCGCAAGATCATAAGGCGTCTGGCCTGCGGAAACGCGGTCAGGCGTTTTTTCTTGATCATCCGTGTGCGGGACGGAGAGTCAGAACCCGTCCGGCCCCTCGACGAGCAGCCGGCGCCGGTCTTCGACGCAACGTCAGGAACGCGGCAACATCCGGGACGTACCCGATCCGCGTGGCGGCGCCGCCGGGGCGCGTACGGTGCGTCGGTCCGGTCAGCGTTCGGTGTCGGGCAGGGGGCCGGTGTGGGTGACCTCGTCGGCGACCAGGTAAAGCTTGCGGTTGAGGTGCTGACTGGTGGCACGCTGTCCCCGCCCCGCGTCGGACCCGCCGTCTCCACCGCGCATGGTACGCGGCGGTCAGGCTTAGAGGCGCTCGCCCGAGGTGCGGGGCCCCGGAGCTGAACCCACTGCGGGTGCCGGCTCGGTGGGCCGGGGCGTGAAGAAGCGGACGATGTCGTCGGCCGCGCCGGGGGACAGCATCATCGCCTGTACCCGTGTGGACATCTCGGCGATCGGGTGGATTCTGCTGAACATCGCCTTCTCGTACGTCCGGATCGCCGAGTCGGGGTCGGCGGGGTTGCCGACGAGTTCGGCGGCGAGTTCGGCGGCGTCGAGCATGGCTTGGTTGGCGCCCTCGCCGACCGGCGGCATGAGGTGCGCGGCGTCACCGATGAGGGTGATGCCCGGCCGGTGGGCCCAGCGGGTATCGCTGGGCATCGCCTCGATCCGGCGTGGGATCGGCGGGCTGTCGGCGCCTTCGATGAGTGCGGTGAGGCTGGGGTCCCAGCCGTCGAACAGGTCCAGCAGGACGCGCTTGCTGCGGTAGGTGTCCAGGTGGTGATCGTCCGCGCGCAGCGAGATGCCGACTCGGAGGCTGCCGTCGCCGAGGCGTTGTGCGGCCAGGATCTGGCTCACGCCGATGCACCAGAGGTTTCCGGGGCCGACCAGATCGGCGAGATCCGGGTGGCGCCGGTCGACGTCGCTGATGGTCAGCTCCACCAGGGTGGCGACGGCGGAGAGTGGCGCGTCGGTCAGCAGCGACCGCACGACCGAGCGGGCACCGTCCGCGCCGACGAGGACGTCGCAGTCGGCGCTCTGGCCGCCGTCGAACGTCAGCCCGAAGCCTCCGTCGGGTCGTGGCGTCGCCGTGACGAGCCGGCGCTGCCAGGCCACCGCGTCGGCGGGGAGCGAATCGAGCAGCAGATCCCGCAGCGCGCTGCGGTCGATCTCGGGGCGTCCGGAGAGCGAGCCGGGTGCTGGCTTGTGGTGCACGAGCGTGCGTCCGGCCGGGTCGAGGATGCGATGTTCCTCGCCCTCCGGCCGTGCCTCGGACCGGAATCGGCCGGCGAGGCCGGCATCGGCCAGGGCTCGTTGCCCGGACTCCGGGTGCAGGTCGAGCGAGCCGCCCTGTGATCGCGCGGATCGGCTTGCCTCGCGTTCGTACACGACCGTGTCGATGCCGTGCAGGTGCAGGATTCGGGCCAGCGTCAGGCCGCCGAGGCCACCCCCGGCGATCGCGATTCGCATCATCATCTCCGTTACCGTACGCTGTACCTCATGGATACGCCGTACGGTAGCGCACCGCTGCCCGTCTGGGAACGGCCCGAGCCCCAGCCTCGGGCGGCGCCGGTGCCGCTGAGCCGCGCGAAGATCGCCGACACGGCTATCCGGATCGCCGACGCACACGGCCTCGACGGGCTGTCGGTACGCAAGATCGCCAAAGAGCTCGGTGTCGGTCCGATGCGGCTCTACGACTACGTGACCAACAGATCCGAGCTGCTCGATCTGATGGTCGACGCGGTGTACGCCCAGATCGCCGAGACCGGCCAGCACTCCGGGTGGCGTGCCATTGTGCTGGCCATCGTGCACCGGACCCGCGAGGCCGCTCTTGAGCACGAGTGGTTCGCCGACCTGCTCGGCGCCAGGCCACACCTGGGACCGCACGCGCTCGCCGTGGGCGAATCGACCGCGGCGGCGCTCGGGCAGGCCCCTGGCGTACACGGCATCGACGATCTTCAGCGGGCTTTGGGTGCCCTCAACGCGTTCGTCGTCGGCGCGCTGCGCGGCGAGATCACCGAGCGGCGTACCGCCCGTTCCACCGGTACCGACGTCGCCGCCTGGCAGGCGGCCCTCGGGCCCTACCTGACGCGCATGCTCGAAACGGGCCGCTACCCCACCGTCGCCCGACTCGTGATCGACGGCGCCCACCTCGACGCCGAGGAAACCTTCCACCACAACCTGATCACCATCCTGGACGGCATCACCGGCCATCCCCATCCGTGACCCACAGCTCGCGGGCCAGCACCTCCTGGACACCGGTACACCTCGATCGGGTTCCGCCGTCATTTCAACATGTGCCCATAATGGGGACTTGCGTTAAGAGTCTGGTGCAGGTGCAGAATTTGTGACCGAGAGCGTAATCAGCTCGCGGTTTACGGAGACGAATTCATGTTCACGATTTTCCAGCCAAGGAAGATGCGCCAGCCAAAGAACAGGCGATGCTCTGCCGGAAGTGAGTCCTGATGCGCGTGTTGCTGTCGACAATCGGATCGCGGGGCGATGTTCAGCCGCTGGTGGCACTGGCTCTACAGTTGCGGGCCGTCGGTCAGGAGGTGCGGCTGTGCGCGCCGCCCGACTTCCAGGACTGGAGCGAGCGCCTCGGCATCCCCATGACGCCCATCGGTCACGAGGTGCGCAATGCCGTACCCCTCGGTTCGCCGGGTACGCCGGTCCAACTCTCGCCCGAGCGTCGACGTCAGCTCGCGGAAGCCACGGTCGTCACACAGTTCGAGACGATCGCGGCGGCGGCCGAGGGCTGCGACGTCATCGTGGCCGCGACCGCCCTACAGATCGCCGCTCGTTCACTGGCAGAGGTTATGGGAATCCCTTACGTCTTTGTCGCGTACTGCCCGACGGTCCTGCCGTCGCCGTTCCACGCACCACCCATAATGCCGCTACCAGGGGGACAGCCGTTAACGCCCGCGAACGCCGACAAACGCGAGCTCTGGGCTGCGAACAGACAACGCTTCAACGACGCGTTCGGCGCTGTGCTCAACTCGCACCGGGCATCGTTGGGGCTGGCCCCCGTCAATGACGTACGCAGCCACATCTTCACCGACCGGCCCTGGCTGGCCGCCGACCCGGTGTTGGCGCCCTGGCCCGATCCCGCAGACCCGGTCGGATTCCAGACAGGGGCCTGGATGATGGTGGACGAGCGTCCGCTCTCCCCGGAACTGGAGACGTTCCTCGACGGCGGCGAACCACCCGTCTACTTCGGCTTCGGCAGCATGAGCGCGCCGCAGGACCTCGGTCAGGTGATGGTCCAGGCGGCCCGTGCGCTCGGTCGCCGTGCAATCGTGTCCCGGGGCTGGGCCGAGCTGTCGACGGTTGACGACGAGCCCGACTGCCTGGTCATCGGCGACGTCGACCATCAGGCGTTGTTCAAACGGGTCGCCGCCGTCGTCCACCACGGCGGCGCGGGAACCACCACCGCAGCCGCGCGGGCCGGTGCGCCCCAGGTCATCGTTCCCCAGATATACGACCAGCACTACTGGGCAGAACGGATCGACCGCCTCGGTCTCGGTGCCGCGCACCCGGCCGGCGCACCGACCACCGACTCGTTGACGAGCGCTCTCAAACACACCCTGCAACCCTCCGTCGGTGCCCGTGCCCGGTCCATCGCCGCCGGCGTACGCACCGACGGAACAGAGGCGGCCGCCCGGTGCCTGATGACCGTCGGCACGCGGAACCCGTCGTGAACGGCTTCGGTCCCGGCGGTCCGGGCCACCGTCGACTACGACCACAGCGGCAACCCGCTGTTCCCGGGCCGACGGCCTCCGGGTGAACTTCCCGGTGCGGAGGCGCCCACCGGTCAGCCGGGCCGGGATCAGCTCTGTCGCGCGTGGGTGCTGAAGAAGCGCCAGATGGATTCGGTAGCGGCCAGCGCCGTTGCCGGCGGGTCCAGCCCGAGCAGGCGCTCCGCCGCCGTCTGCGGCGCACCGCCCGGCCATTGGTGTCCGGCGCCGGCGATGGTGATCAGTTCGACGTCGCGCCCGCCCGGACAGCGGGCGGCCGACGTGCTGACCGGTCCGACGGTACGCACCTTCGGCGCGGCGCACCGGGCGATCTCACGCCACCTGTCGATCTGGTCGGGCACGGGTCCGCCGTCGATCTTGACCGGCAACGGACCGGTGCCGCCGTTGTCCAACTTCCCCGGCCGACCGTCGTACGGGACCACGTCGTCGGCGGTGCCGTGGACATGGATCACGGAGATCGGCGCGGGTGACGGGCACTGCCCGAGTAGCGTGCCGGCCACCACCCCGATGGCGGCGAAGACGGTGGTCCTGCAGGCCAACTGATAGGCGAGCATCCCGCCGTTGGACATCCCGGCGGCGTAGACCCGTGCCGGATCGACCGGCAACGCGGCGGAGATGGCGGCCACCGTGGCGCTGACGAACGCCACGTCGTCGATGCCGTCCCGGGCGGGCGGTCCGCAGCAGTCGCTGCTCACCGCCCAGGAGCGGCGCAGACCGTCCGGGTACGCGACCAGGAACCCGTACCGGTCCGCCGCGCTGTTCCATCCGTACGCCGTCTCCGCCTGGCGGCCGTTGCCGAGGGCGCCGTGCAGCATCACCACCAGCGGTACCGGCGCCGACAGCGACAGCGTGGCCGGCCGGTACAGCCGGTAGGTGCGTTCCCTGCCGCCCACGGTGACGCTGCGGGCGGAGGATCCCACGGCGACGGCCGGGATGCCCGGTCCCGGTGTGGGCGCCGCGGTCCCGGTCGGGGCGGTCCCGGGGGGTGCGGTCGACCCTGCCTGCTCCCGGGCCGGCCGCACCGCGTCGCAGCCGATCAGCACGGCGAGGGCGCTCGTGATCGCCAGCGCCGCCGACGCGCTGCGCAGCACGGCGGCGGCTCTCCTGACTCGCTGGTCCATAGCCTCGGCCCCTCGCGATGTCCTGCTACTCGTCACCGATGGTCGTTGGCCGGTCGGCAACCGCCGACCGGCCAACGACCGCACGCGATGGTCACTTCCCGGCGGATCGTTGTTGCCTCCGACCGGGACCGGCCATCTCTACCTGGTTAAGGGTCACCGCTTGGTAGCGGGCGACCTGGGGTTGGCCAGGGGCAGCCGGATCAGCTCCCAACCGCCCTCCGGAACATCGTCCTCCCTGTCGGTCCGCAGGTTCATCGGGTTCGCCATACCGAGGTAGAGAGCTGACCGGTCGGCCACGATGGTGCGGATCCCGTAGTTGAGGTAGTTCCCGAGTCCGGTGGTGCTGACCGGCTTGGCCGGCTTCTTCGGGTTGTCGAAGACCCACAGGTCTGCCCCGGACGTGGCGGGAACGGCGTCACCGAGCCCGGCCTGGACCGGTACGCTGACCGTCGACGGCAGGTCCTTGCCGACATAGGTCCAGTCCATGGTGCCGACGTACAACGAACCGCCGGCCACCACCATCTTCCAGGTGTAGTTGTTGTAGGAGTTGCCGAATCCGGACTCGCCGAACTTCGGCTTGTAGCCGGTCGGGCGGAGTTGCCACTCGCCCGCCCCGTCTTTCGCGTCCGGGTCGAACGCGGGCAGTTCCGCCGCGCCGTACAGCAACTGGGCCTTGGCCTTGCCCTTGTCGAAGTTGCTGGCCCGGAAGACGCTCGTCGAGCGCTGCGTGTTCTGGACCGCGATGCTGCTCTCCTCGTCACTCGCCGGCCGGTAGCGGAGCGCGTGCGCCTGCGTGGCCTTCATCGGCACATGCATGGTCCCCCAGTAGAGGTGACCGCCGTAGGAGGCGAGACCGCCGAGGCCGTACGACGCGGCCACGGCCTTGTCCGGCTCGTACTGCGCCGCGCTCCACACCTGCCGCCAGGAACCGGCGTCGCTCGCGGTGAGGCCCCGCTTTCCGTCCGTCAACCACCCGCTCATCCAGACACCGGCGATGGTGCTGGACTTGAGACCACGCCCGATGCTGGGCCAGGTCGTGACGAACATCCGTCCCTTGTGTACGACGAGGTCCGCGACCTGTGCCGGCAGCTTTGCCACCACCGTGAACCTGAACGGGCTGGACTTGCTGCCGGTCCAGCGCAGCACCGCACCTCCGGCCAGACCGTCGGGTCCGGCGCCGACACCGGCGTAGAGAGCCCCGTCGGCCACCACGATGTGCCGGATGGTGCCGTACGCCGCGACGGTGGTCGACCCGAGGTACCGGCCGGACTTGGCGTCGAAGGCGAACAGGTTGATGCCGAGGACGCCCGGTCCGCCGAGCAGCACCACGCCCCGGTGCGTGCCGGCGGCACGGATCCCGACCGTCGACTCCAGCCGAACCCGGTCGAGCGGGGACTTCGTGGTGATGGCTGCCGTCTTGTCGGTCAGTTTGCGGGTCGACGTGTCGTAGAGGTAGACCTTCGGCGGGCGCCAGTCACCCGCTGCCGGCGGTATGAACGGGTTCGTGGCCCGCTGCCGGCTCTCGCCGTACTCGCACACGTAGTCGTCGTTCTCGATCGGCTTGGCCTCGGTGAGGCTTATCCCGAGGGTGAGGCAGTGGACGTTGGCCGCCGTGCCGAACCACAGGTGGTTGCCCGACTTGGTCAGCCCCCACACGTACGACTGGTTCACCTTCGGCTTGCCGTACTCGCACTGCCACTGTGGCGGGGACGGCGTACCGATCCCGCCGAAGCACTCGTCCGGCATGGCCTTCGCCAGCAGTTCCGATCTGCCCCCCGCTTCCGCCGACTCTACGGCTGGTGGCGCCGCCGACGGTACGGCGCCCGGTGCCGCCGATGGTCCGGCGGTCGGTGCCGCCCGCTGTCTGTCGCCCGGTGCCGCCGACTGTCTGGCGGTTGGCGGTGCCGACCGCTCGCCCGCGTCGGGTGACACGTCGTCGAGCAGGTGTTTCTGTACGGCCGGTCCGGCGCTGGCGGTGCCGTGCGCGGCCGGCAGGCCGGCGAGCGTCAGCGTGGCTGCCAGAACGGTCGCGGTGGGGAGCAGTGACCGGGCAACGTTCCGGGTCCTGTCCATGCGTGATCCTTTCCTGATAGCGGGTTCGTCGCGTGGCTTGTCGCCACGAACCTCGGCGTAGGCGGAGGACCGGGGAGCAGGCACCGCCCGATGGGCAGGGCGAAGCACCCGCTGGTCGCGGGAGGGTGACGCCCCATGGTGAAGATCGCTGACGCCGTACTCCGGGTGGGAGGGCGGCGGCGGTTCTGCCGGTGCCGGCAACCCGCTTACGTCTGCTGGAACCGGTACGAAGACGAATGTCCTGCCAACATCGACAGCTCCAGCCCGAGGTAGGTGGCAACTAACTACATCATGACAATAGCTCGTGAATCGGGCGTCAGGTGCGAAAGGCATGGAAGCGGTCGAGGGCTGTGCGCCACCGCCGGGATCCCGCAGTACCAGCAGGTCACCGCGGGGGACGCCGGCCGCGCGGCGGACGGAGCGTGGCCGCACGGGGCGCGGTGAGCCGGACAGAATAGGATAGTTGTCCCAGGAGATCCATAGTTAGCTAGTAATCAGATAAAAGATGACAGATCGCTAATCCGGCTCTTCGCGCATCCGCACGTAGAATCCCCCCAAATGGGAGCAGAGGCTAGGCCGGCGTCCACGACATCTCCCCGCACCGCGGACGGAGTGCTGGAGCGCCCGCGCAGCTGACCCGATGAGGGAGTTCGATGAGTACTGCGCCCGCCGGGAGTGAGCCGGTCATCGTCATAAACCCGTGTAGCGGCGTAGAGCCCGGTCCGCGGATCGTGGTGGCCGCCGGTGCCGGCGGCGGCCTCGGTGTCCTGGATCTTGCCCGAGGTGACCGCCGGGCGTTGGCGGCGCTGGAACAGGCCGCGTCGTGGTCGGCGCGGCCCGTCGGGGTGCGGGTTCCGGCAGGTTGTGCCGCCACGATGGCCGACGTGGAGCGCGCCGCGCAGGGCCGCCTGAGCCTGGTGGTGTTGCCGCCGGACGGGGCGTGGTCGCCGCGCGAGGTCGCGCGGCGGCATCGGGTACTGGTGGAGGTGACCAGTCGGGCCGAGGCGCGTACGGCGGCCGAAGCCGGCGCGTACGGGTTGATCGCGCGCGGTTCGGAGGCGGGCGGGCGGGTCGGCGAACTGAGTTCGTTCGTCCTGGTGCAGCAGTTGCTGACCGACGAGGCGCTGCGCCTGCCGGTCTGGGTGGCCGGTGGCATCGGGCCGCGTACGGCCGCCGCCTGCGTGCTCGGCGGTGCGGCCGGCGTGATACTGGACAGCCAGTTGGCGCTGATGCCGGAGTCGGACCTGCCGGAGGACGTGCGGGCCGTGATCGGGCGGATGGACGGCTCGTTGACGGTGCTGCACGAGGGCGTGCGGGGAATACGCCGGGACGGTCGGCGGGACGGCACCGCCGAGGTGCTGCCGGTGGGCCAGGACGGCTGGCTGGCGGCGGTGTTCCGGGACCGTTGGGGAAGTACGGCCGCGGCGGTGCGCGGCGTCCGCCAATCGATCGAGGACGTGGTCGGGGAGGCCGTGCCCGGTGGGGTGCTGGCGCCGGGTGCACCGCTGGCCCGGGCGTTGGGTGTGCGGGTACCGGTGGCCCAGGGGCCGATGACGCGGGTCAGCGACGTCGCGGGGTTCGCGGCGGCGGTGGCCGCCGACGGCGCCCTGCCGTTCGTCGCGCTCGCCCTGGCCAGCGGCGAACAGTCCCGGCGGATGCTGCGGGACGCCGCGCAGGCGCTGGGTGAACGTCCGTGGGGGGTGGGCGTGCTCGGTTTCGTCCCGGAGGAGCTGCGGGCGGCGCAGCTCTCGGCGGTACGCGAGGTCCGGCCGCGCGTGGTGATCATCGCGGGTGGCCGGCCGGCACAGGCCAAGGCGCTCGAAGCCGAGGGCATCAGCACGTTCCTGCACACGCCGTCACCGGGTCTGCTGCGGCAGTTCCTGCGGGCCGGGGCGCGGCGGTTCGTGTTCGAGGGTGCCGAGTGCGGCGGGCACGTGGGGCCGCGGACGAGCTTTCCGCTGTGGGAGGCGCAGGCGCTGGCGTTGGAGGAGTTCCTCGACGACGCGCCGGCCGGGACCGCCGCGCAGGTACAGGTGTTCTTCGCCGGTGGCGTCCACGACGCGCGTTCGGCGGCGATGGTGGCGGCGCTGGCGGGGCCGTTGGCGCGGCGCGGTGCGCAGGTCGGGGTGTTGATGGGTACCGCGTACCTGTTCACCAGGGAGGCGGTCGAGCACGGGGCGATCCAACCGCTGTTCCAGCGTGAGGTGATCGCGGCGACGGAGACGGCGGTGCTGGAGACGGCACCGGGACACGTGACGCGCTGCCTGCCCAGCCCGTACGTCGACGACTTCCACCGGGTACGCCGGGAGTTGGTGGCGGCCGGGGCGGCCGGCCGGCAGGTGTGGGAGCGGCTGGAGATGCTCAACGTCGGCCGGCTGCGCATCGCCAGCAAGGGCCGACGGCGCGACGGAGCTGCCCTGGTCGCGGTGGACGAGGCGGGTCAGCGCGCCGAAGGGCTGTTCATGGCCGGCCAGGTGGCGGTGCTGCGGCACGCGGAGACGACGGTGGCCGCCCTGCACACCGACGTGACCGTCGGGGCGCAGCGCTTCCAGGCCGAGCGGGTCGCGGCGCTGGCGGCGACGCTCGGGGCGGGCGTCGAGCCGGCCGGGTCGACACCGACGACACCGCTGGACATCGCCATCATCGGGATGTCCTGCGTCTTCCCGGACTCACCGGACCTGGCCAGCTTCTGGCAGACGATCCTCAGCGGCCGGGACGCCGTCACCGAGGTACCCGCCCAGCGGTGGCCGGTGGAGACGTACTACGCATCCGAGGTGGGGCCGGGTCAGGCGGGCCGGATCAGCGTGTCGAAGTGGGGCGGGTTCCTCGCGCCGGTGCCGTTCGACGCGATCGGGTACGGCATCCCGCCGGCGGCGCTGGCCAGTACCGATCCGACCCAGTTACTGGCTCTGGAGACCGCGCACCGGGCCCTCGTCGACGCCGGGTACCGCTACGACACGCCGGGCATCGACCACTCGCGTACCGGGGTGGTGTTCGGCGCCGAGGCGGGTAGCGACATGGGGCACGCGCAGACGCTGCGTACGATGCTGCCCGCCTATCTGGGTGAGGTGCCGGCGGCGTTGCAGGACCAACTGCCCAGGGTCACCGAGGATTCGTTCCCCGGCGTGCTGGCCAACGTGATCGCCGGCCGGATCGCGAACCGGTTGGACCTCGGCGGGCCCAACTTCACCGTGGACGCGGCGTGCGCGTCGTCGCTGGCGGCCGTGGACGCCGGATGCAAGGAACTCACCGAGGGCACCAGCGACCTGATGATCTGCGGTGGCGCCGACCTGCACAACGGCATCAACGACTACCTGATGTTTACCTCGGCGCACGCGTTGTCCCCGACCGGCCGGTGCCGCTCGTTCGACAGCACCGGCGACGGCATCGCGCTCGGCGAGGGCGTGGCGTGCGTGGTGCTGAAGCGGCTCGCCGACGCCGAGCGCGACGGTGACCGCGTCTACGCGGTGATCAAAGGGCTCGGTGCCTCCAGCGACGGGCGCGCCCTGGGCCTGACCGCGCCGCGTGCCGAGGGGCAGCGCCGGGCGCTCGACCGGGCGTACGCCCGGGGCGGCATCTCGCCGCGACAGGTCGGGATGGTCGAGGCGCACGGCACCGGCACCGTCGTCGGGGACCGTACCGAGCTGGAGACCCTGACCCGACTCTTCGTCTCCTCCGGCGCGCAGCCGGGCAGTTGTGCGCTCGGTTCGGTCAAGTCGCAGATCGGGCACACCAAGTGTGCCGCCGGGCTCGCCGGAGTGCTCAAGACGGCGCTCGCGCTGTACGCCGGGATCAGGCCGCCGACCATCAACCTGACCCGCCCCAACCCGGCGTGGGATCCAAGCCGCAGCCCGTTCGCCTTCTTCACCGAGGCCCGCCCGTGGGGCGTCGCGGCCGGTGAGCGGATCGCCGGGGTCAGTGCGTTCGGCTTCGGCGGCACCAACTACCACCTGGTGCTCGCCGCGCACCCGCACACACCCGAACCGCGCCACGCCCGGCAGGAGTGGCCGGCCGAGCTGTTCTGCTTCCGTGGCCCGGACCGGCCCACGGCGCACCGGGCCGTGCAGAAACTGGCCGCCGCGCTGCGGACCACCGACCGGTACGGCCGGCCGTGGCGACTGCGCGACCTGGCCGTCACCGCCGCCTCGGCGGCCGACCCACGCTCCGGACCCGTCCAGGTCGCGATCGTCGCCCGCGACCCGGCCGACCTCGACCAACTCCTGCGCCGGGCCCTCGCCGGTGAGCACGACCCCGGGCGGGGACTCGTCCAGCCACCCCGGCAGCCGGCGGAGGGTACGGCCGGCGGAAAGGTGGCGTTCCTGTTCCCCGGACAGGGCAGCCAGTACCCCGGTGCGCTGTCCGAACTCTTCGTCACCTTTCCGGAGGTGCGCCGGTACCTCGAACTGGGTGCGGACATGGCGGACCTGCTGTTTCCACCGGCCGCGTTCGACCCGGACACCGAACGCGCCCAGCGGCAGGGGATCCGCGACACCCGAGTGGCCCAGCCCGGTCTCGGCATCGGCGGCCTCGCCGTCGACCACCTGCTGCGCCGGCTCAACATCCACCCCGACCTCACCGCAGGGCACAGCTACGGCGAACTCGTCGCGTTGTGCGTCGCCGGTGCCTACGACCCGCCGACCCTGCTGGAGCTGAGTCGCCGACGCGCCGACGCGATCCTCGCCGCCACCGGCGACGATCCCGGCACCATGGCCGCGGTCACCGCCACCGCCGACCGCGTCGGCGCGGTCCTGGCCGGTGCCGGCCTCGCCGACCGGGTCGTACTGGCCAACCGCAACGCGCCCACCCAACAGGTGATCTCCGGCCCCACCGCCGCCGTGCAGGACGCGATCGCCGCGCTGAAGGCCGCCGGCCTGACGGCCCGGCACCTCAACGTCGCCTGCGCCTTCCACAGCCCGCTCGTCGCCGACGCGGCGGGGCGCTTCGCGCAGGCGCTCGCCGCCCACCAGGTCACCGCACCGGACGTCGAGGTCTGGTCGAACCGCACCGCCACCGCCTATCCGATGGACGCAGACCGGGTACGGCACGAACTCGCCGCCCAGCTCGGCGCCCCGGTCCGCTTCGTCGAACAGATCGAAGGCATGTACGCGGCCGGCGTACGCACCTTCGTCGAGGTCGGGCCGGAGCAGGTGCTCACCGGTCTGGTCCGGGCCACCCTCGCCGACCGGCCGTACCTCGCCGTCGCCTGCGACAGGCGTACCGGCGAGGGGCTCCGGGACTTCCTCGTCGCCGCGGCACAGCTCGCCTGTGCCGGCGTACCCGTGCAGACCGGCTGGCTGTTCCACGGCCGCGACGCCGTCGAAGTCGCCGCTGCCGCCTCCGACGGTCGTCCCTTCTGGACTGTCGACGGGCAACTCGTCCGTGACCGCGATGGCGCCAGCCCCACCGGCGGCATGACGCCCCCACGACGCATCAAGGAGTCGTCGATGACCAGGACAATCAGGCCCACCGCCGGTGGCCGTGACACCTATGCCGCGCCCACCGCCGGTGGCCGTGACACCCATGCCGGTCGGCAGGGCGGTGACGAACTGCTACTTGCCGAGTTCCTCCGGACCAACCGCGAGCTGATCGCCTCCCAACGCGACGTCATACTCGCCTACCTCGGCAATGCCAGCGGGGTGGACGTCGCCGGGCGGGCGTCGCGGACACCCCACCCGGCGGGTCCGCCGGTCGGCGCGGCAGACGTCGCGGTGAGTTCACCGGTACCGGTCCCGCTGGTGCCCCCGAGCCAGGCCGTACCGATCTCGCCGGTGTCGGCGGCAGCCGGTGCGTCCGTACCAGCCCCGTCGGCGCTGGCCACGGCCGACCCACCGGTACCGGTTTCGTCCGGGCCGGCGTCCGGCCTGTTGCCGGCGTCCGGGCCGTCCGGGAACGGGCGGGCGGGCATCGGCATCGGCGGTGCGGTCGCCGCCGCCCCACTCCCGGCCAAGCCGCCGGATCTCGATTT
>NZ_BONW01000020.1 GCF_016862915.1 Plantactinospora endophytica
AACTGGTCAAGGCCCGGACCGTACGCAGGATGGTCGACCTGCTCACCTCCCGGGTGAACGAGGCGGTGGCCGCAACGGTGCCGGCGCAGACCTCGGCCGCCCAACCGGCGCCGGCCCCGGCGTCGGCCAGGACATCGACCTGGACGCGTACGGCGTCGTCCCCGGCGATCCCCGCCGGCCCCGCGCCGCCCGCTGCGGTGACGGCTCCGGACAGACCGGTACCCGTGGACGCCGACGCGCGCGTGGGCGTCGCGCCGACCCGGATGCTTCCCAGGTTGGTTCCGCTCGCGGGCGCGGCGGTCAGACCGGCGACGGCGCTCGCGGGCGCCACCCTGGTGGTCACCGGCTCCGGTCCGGCGGCCGTACGGGTGGTCGAGTTGCTGCGCCGGCACGGCGCGACCGTCCGCACCGGTACGGCCGTCGAGCCCGGCACCGTCGACGGCGTGGACGGACTGGTCCTGCTCGACGGGTTGACGGGTGGGCAGCCCCCGCTGCTGCCGGGCGTCTTCGGGCTCGTCAAGCGGGTTCTGGCCGGCGGGCCGCGCTGGATGCTGGCGGTCGCCGACCCGAGCACCGGGGCGTACGCCGACGGGCTCGGCGGCCTGTTCCGCACCATCGCCCGGGAGTGTCCGTCGACCGTCTCCCGGCTGGTCGTCGTCGATGCCGCGCAACCCGTGGAGCGGGTCGCCCAGCAGGTCGTCGACGAACTGCTCGTTGACGACGACGCGGTGGTGGTGCACCGGGTCGGGGGCGAGCGGTGCGGATGGGAGCTGACGCCGGTCGGCCTCGGGGCGCTGGCGGCCGGCGGTGCCGGACCGGCCGGCGACGGCGCGGCAGAGGCCCGGGCGGTCGGCCTGGACCGTGACTCGGTGGTGGTGCTGGTCGGCGGCGCACGGGGCATCACCTCCTGGTTCGCCCGTACCCTCGCCGCAGCCGCCGGGTGCCGCATCGAGTTGGTCGGCCGCACTCCGCTGCCGGCGGGCCCGGAGGATCCGGTGTTGGCGGCGGCCACCGACCCGGCGGCGCTGCGGGCGGCGCTCGCCCGCCAGCGGATCGGCTCCGCGGCGACGATCGGCCGTACGGCGGCGGCGATCCTGGCGGGCCGGGAGGTCCGGGCCACCCTGCGGGAACTGTCGGAACTGGGCGCCGAGGCGCACTACCACACCCTCGACGTACGCGACCCGGAGGCGACCAGGCGGTTGCTCGCCGCGATCCACGGCCAGTACGGCCGCATCGACGGACTGGTGTACGGCGCCGGGACGATCGAGGACAAGCTGATCGCCGAGAAGGATCCGGAGTCGTTCAGCCGCGTCTTCGACACGAAGGTGGGGGGTGCGCAGGCGGTGCTGTCCGCGCTGGACAGCCTCGGCGGCCGGCCGAGCTTCGTGGTGCTGTTCGGCAGCATCGCGGCGGCGTACGGCAGCCGGGGGCAGGGCGACTACGCCGCCGCCAACGACGCACTGGCGGCGATCGGCAGCCGGTGGGCGGCCCGTACCGGCAACCGCTGCCTGACGGTGCACTGGGGGCCGTGGGCGCCGTCCGAGGGCCACGGCGGCATGGTCAGCGCGGAGCTGGGCCGGGAGTACGCCCGTCGCGGCATCGGGCTGATCGATCCCGAGGAGGGCGCGCTGAGTCTGCTGGCCGAGTTGGCCTGGGGCGACCCCGCCGTCACCTCCGTCGTCCACACCGCGTCGGGCTGGTGAGCAGCATGGCCGGCGCCCAGGTCGGGATCGTGGGGATGGCGGCGTTGATGCCGGGCGCGGGTGACCTGGACACCTACTGGCGCAACCTGGTCGACGGGGTGGACGCGGTCACCGAGGTGCCGCCGCACCGGTGGGATCCGGAGTTCTTCGACCCGGCGCAGGCGCACCGGCCCGACCGGCTGTACTGCCGCCGGGGCGGCTTCGTCGACGACCTGGCCGTCTTCGACCCGCTCAGGTTCGGCATCATGCCGGCGTCCATCGCCGACATCGAACCGGACCAGCTCATCGCGCTACAGGTGGCCGCGGCGGCCATCGACGACGCGGGCGGTGCCGACCGGCTGCCGGACGGCGACCGGATCGGCGTGATCATCGGCCGGGGTGGCATCCTCAGCCCCGCCCAGGCCCGGTACGCCCAGCGGGTGCGGATGTCCAGCCAGGTGATCCAGGTACTCCGGGAACTGATCCCGGACCTGCCGGAGAGCCGGCTCGACGCGGTACGGGCGAAGTTCGACGAGCGGCTCGGCGAACACCGGCCGGAGGGGACCATCGGACTGGTGCCGAACCTGGCCGCCTGTCGGGTGGCCAACCGGCTCAACCTGCGCGGTCCCGCGTACACGGTGGACGCCGCCTGCGCCTCGTCGCTGATCGCCGTGGACCAGGCGATCACCGAGCTGAACAGCGGCCGGCTCGACGCGGTCCTCGCCGGTGGTGTGCACCACGTGCACGACATCAGCTTCTGGTCGGTGTTCAGCCAGCTCGGCGCGATCTCCCGACGGGGCGAGATCCGGCCGTTCGACAGCACGGCGGACGGGTTGCTCATCGGTGAGGGCACCGGAATCGTCGTACTCAAGCGGATGGCCGACGCGCTGCGCGACGGCGACCGGATCTACGCGACGATCCGCGGTATCGGGGTGTCCAGCGACGGGCGTGCCGCGAGCATGGTCAACCCGGCCAGCGCCGGTCAGGCGTTGGCCATCCGGCGGGCCTGGACAGCGGCGGGGCTGGACCCGACCGCCCCGGACGCGCTGGGTCTGCTGGAGGCGCACGGCACCGCCACGCCGACCGGCGACGTCGCCGAACTCACCACCATCATCGAGACGTTCGGCCCGCACCGGGGCGGGCCGCGACCGGTGATCGGCTCGGTGAAGTCGATGATCGGTCACACTATGCCGGCGGCCGGCATCGCCGGGCTGATCAAGGCGGCCCTGGCCGTGCACCGTGGCGTGCTGCTGCCGACGCTGCACTGCGACGATCCCCGGCCGGAGCTGGCGCGCGCCAGGTTCACCCCGATCACGGCCGCCGAGCCGTGGGAGGGCGACCGGCCACGCCGGGCCGGCGTCAACGCGTTCGGCTTCGGCGGCATCAACGCCCACGTCATCCTCGAGGAGGTGCCGGCGGCGGCCGGTCCGGGCGGTACGGGCGCGGCCGGGCCGGTGACCGCAGCCGTGCCGGCGCCGCAGCAGGCCGTCCGGGCCACCGCGCCGGTCAGCGTCGCGCAGCCGGACGAGGTGCTCTGGCTGGCCGCCGCCGACCCGACCGCGCTGGCCCGCCTGCTCGACACCGACGACCACGCGGTACGCGCCCTCGGCGCCGGCCGGGGCCGTCCCGCCGGCTCTGCCGTCGGCGCCCGCTCTCCCGGACCGGACGAACGCTGCCGGCTCGGCATCGTCAACCCCGACACCAGGCGACTCGGTACCGCCCGACGCGCCGTCGCCAAGGGGCAGCCCTGGCGTGGCGCCCGGGACATCTGGTTCAGCCCCGACCCGCTGCTCGCCGGGGAGTCCCCCGGCCAGCTCGCCTTCGTGTACCCGGGACTGGAGGCGGAACTCGACCCGCGTACCTCGGACGTCGCGGCGCACTTCGACCTGCCCGACCGGCAGTGGTCCGCCCGCGACCTCGGTCGGCACGGCGCCGGGGTGATCGAGGTCGGCAAGCTGCTCGACACCGCCCTGCACCGCATCGGGATCACCCCGGACGCGGTCGCCGGGTACAGCATCGGTGAGTGGACCGCCGCGGCCACCACCGGGCAGATCAGTTCGGCGTCCATGGACGAATTCCTCGCCGTGTTCAACTCGGCGTCGGCCGAGGTGCCCGGCCGCGCGTTTGCCGTCATCGGCGCGGCTGCGGAACAGGTCACCCTGCGGCTCGCCCGGTATCCGGGGGTGGTGCTCTCGCACGACAACGCGCCTGCCCAGTGCGTCGTCAACGGACCCGAGAGCGAGGTCGAATCCGTGGTGGCGGCACTGCGCCGGGAGGGCATCTTCTGCCAGAAGCTGCCCTTCCACTCCGCCTTCCACACCCCGATGTCCGCCCCCGGGTTGGAGTCGATCGGCGTCGCCCTACGCCGCTGGCAGGTCCGTCCGACCCGGGTACCCGTCTGGTCCACCACCATCAGGGCACCGTTCCCGACCGAGCCGGCCCGGGTGCTGGAGATCGTCGTACGACACATGCTCGAACCGGTCTGGTTCCGGCAGACCATCCAGGCCATGTACGACGCCGGCTTCCGGGTGTTCTTGCAGGTCGGCGCCGGGCAGCTCGCCTCGGTCATCGCCGAGAATCTGCGCGGCCGTGACCACCTCGCCATGCCGGTCAACGTCGCCCACCGCAGCGGGCTGGACCAACTGCGCCGGGTCGCCACCGCGCTGTGGGTCGAGGGCGCCGCACCGGACCTGCACGTGCTCGACCCGGCGATCCCGAAGCAGACCCGGTCCGGGGCGCCGGTCGCGGCCAAACCCGCCCGTCGCGGCCCGACGATGCGGCTCGACCTCGGTGGCCCGCTCGTTCGCCTCGGTGAGGGAGCCGAGGAACTGCTCGGCGTATCCGTGCACGGCGGTCCGGCGGACATCCCGGACGGCACCGACAGGTCGCCGACTTCCGTGCCAGCACAGGATGCTGTGGCCCCGCCGAGGTCGCCGGCACTGGCCACGTTGGACACTCTTGCCGAGCACTCCAGCGCTGCCGCAGAACTCGCCTCGCTGCTGTCCGACGCCACCACGGAGGCGGCGACCACCGACGCCGGCAGCACGCCACAGCCACCGCCACAGCCACCGCCACCGCCACCGCCGCAGGTGCCGCAGGTGCCGCAGGTGCACCGTACGGTTCTGCGGGTCGCCCTCGACACGATGCCGTACCTGCGCGACCACTGCTTCTTCATGCAGCCCGACGACTGGCCCGACCCGGCGGACCGGTGGCCCGTGGTGCCGGCCACCACCGTCGTACAGCACATGATCGACGCGGCCGAGCAGGCCGCTCCGGGCATGCGGGTGGTCGGCGTGCGGGACGCCCGGTTCAACCGTTGGTTGATCGCCGCGCCGCCGCAGGACGTCGAGATCACCGTACGGCCGGTCGACCCCGGCCGGCTCGCCGTGACTTTCGGCGGCTACGCCCGGGCGACGATCGAGGTGGCACCGGACTACCCGGCCGACCCTCCGGCGGTCTGGCGGCACGACCCGGCCACCGAACGGCCGCCACGCATCGGCGCCGAGCAGATGTACGCCGAACGCCTGATGTTCCACGGCCCGCTGTTCCACGGCGTGACGACTGTGCACGCCCTCGGTGACACGCACGTCCGAGGCGTGGTGACCGCCCCGGTACCGCCCGGCGCGCTGCTCGACAACGCACTTCAGTTGATCGGCAACTGGCTCATCACCACGCAACCGTCGCGGACCGTGGCGCTGCCGGTGGAACTCGGACACGTACGGTTTTTCGGGCCGCCGCCCGCGACCGGTACGGCGTTCGAATGTGTCGCCCGGGTACGCGCGATCGACGACGCGCGCCTCGTCGCCGACACCCAGCTCTCCGTCGACGGCCGGGTGTGGGCACAGGTCGACGGCTGTGTCGACCGGCGGTTCGACAGCCATCGCACCGCCCGGCTGGCGGAGCGGTTCCCGGAGCGCCATCCGATGTCGCTGCGGCAGCCGGAGGGCTGGACGATGGCCTTCGACTGCTGGACGGACCTGGTCACCCGTGGCCTGGCCGCTCGCGGCATCCTCGGCGCCAGCGGCTATGCCGACTACGAGCGGCAGCCACCCAGGGTGCGCGGGCAGTGGCTGCTCGGCCGGATCGCGGTCAAGGACGCCGTCCGCTTCCGGTTGTGGGAGGACGGCCACACCGACATCTACCCGATCGAGCTGACCGTCACGAACGAGCCGAACGGGAGACCCCGGGTGCACCCGGGATCCGGCCGCGCCTTCCGTGACTGTGACGTCTCGCTCGCGCACGCCGCCCAGATCGGAGTGGCGATCGCCAAGCCCCGCGCGCCGGGCGCCGCACCCGACGCCCCCGGCGTCGGCATCGACGTCACCGAGATCGCGGACGATCCGGAGAGCACAGTCGGGTCGATGCTGTCCGGACCGGAACGGCGGTTGCTCGACTCGGTCGCCGCCACCGAGGACCGGCGCCTGTGGTTCGCCCGCTTCCGGGTCGCCAAGGAGGCCGCCGCCAAGGCAGAGGGCACCGGCCTGGCCGGCGACCCGCAACGGTTCGCGGTGGTGGCCGCCACCCCGACCGCGCTGACCGTCACGGTCGGCGACCGCGTCTACCAGGTCGCCCATCGAGAGGTGTCCAACCCCGAGAACCCGTCCACCCGGTACGTCGTCGGCTGGACGTGGGGACCGGAGGACGGCCACCGGACGGGCTGCCCGTAGCGGTACTTCGATCACGAGAAGGGACAACACATGCAGGTGAACGAGGCGAGCATTCTCGCCGACATTACCGAGATGCTGCAGGCGATCCTGGGCGACGACGCAGTCGACGGCGAGATCACCATGGCGACCAGGTTCCAGGACGACCTGGCGATGGAGAGCATCGACGTCATCTCCCTCGCCGGCCGCCTACAGGTCCGGTACGGCGACCGGGTCAACTTCGCCCAGCTCATCGCTGGCTTCGACCTGGAGTCGGTACGACAACTGCGGGTCGGCCAACTCGTTGAACACATCGTCGCGGCACTCGACGGGGCCGACGCCAGCCCCGGCAAGGCAGGAACGCCGGCATGAGTGGTTCCTGCGAGTGCCTCGTCAGGTTCAGGGCGAACGGGTCTGGTGACGCGGTGGAGCGAAGCGGAGCGCCGGGATGAGCATGGTCCGGGCCAACGGCCTGTCCCTGCACGTGGAGCAGCTCGCCCCACCGGACGCGGTGGCCGGCACGGTCTCCGGGGTGCACGGTGCCGCCCCGACCGCCGTGCTGATCCACGGCATGGCCCTGGACACCCTGGCAAGCTGGTACCTCACCCTGGCGCACCCGCTCGCCGCCACCGGCCTCCGCGTGATCATGTACGACCTCCGTGGGCACGGGCACAGCGAACGTCCGCCGGAGGGGTACACGCTCGACGACTTCGTCGACGACCTGGCGGCGCTGCTGGCGGCGCTCGACGTCACCGGCCCGGTTCACCTGCTCGGCAACTCCTTCGGCGGCACGATCGCGTTCGGCTACGCGACGCGGTACCCGGAGCGGGTCGCCGCCATCGTCGCCGTCGAATCCTCCCCGCCCATCGCGGCGTGGTTCGAACGGGTGGTGCAACAGCTACACGGCGCCGCCACGTACCTGCCGCGCGAGGACGCGCTGACCGAGATCAGAGCCGAACGGGGGGAGTGGGCCAGCCGGCGGGCGAGGTTGGCCCGTGAGGTGCTCGCCGCCACCAGCCTCGCGCGCGACCTGCCGACCAGTCGGCTGCCGTCCGAGGAGCGGATCGCCGCGATCCGGTGTCCGGTGCTCTGGGTGTACGGCGGCGATTCGGCCGTGGTCGAGCTGGCTCCGGACGTACGACGGCTGCTGCCGGAAGCGCGGATCGTCACCGTGTCCGGCCAGAAACACACCCTGCTGGTCGACCAGCCGAGCACCGTACGCGACATCGTCCTCTCCTGGCTGCGTCAGGAGTGTGGGGTCCATCCCCGGCGCCCGGACACCGCACGGCTCGGCGGGCGCGACGGCCAGGATCAGCGGTCCGCGCCCGAGACCATCCACTGATCCGCACAGTTCAGGGAGGACGTCCGATGGAGTCACCGGTTCCGGCGCAGGCGATCATCATCAGTACCGGCCGGTGCGGGTCGACGCTGCTCTCCGATCTGATCGCCGAGCAGTCCGACACCCTCTCGGTCCAGGAGTTCTTCATGGCGGTGGAGCCCTGGACCGACGCCGGGGACGAGCTCAGCGGCGCCGCGTACTGGTCGAGGTTGGACAGTCCTCGGCCGGAACTGACCACCCTCTTCCGGATCGGTCTGGCACCGGTCGAGGTGTGCTACCCGGAGGACGGCCGGTGGGCGGGTAACCTCACCGCGTTGCCCCGGATCCTCGCGACCACGTTGCCGAAGATCTCGTCCGAACCCGACCACCTGTACGACACACTCGCCGAACTGGTGCCGGGGTTTCCGGACCAGTCGGTGGCCCGGCACCACCGGATGTTCCTGGACATGCTCACCACGCTCACCCAGCGGCGGTCTTGGGTGGAGCGTTCCGGTGGCTCCAGCCACGTGGCGTCGTACCTGCTGAAGACCTTCCCCACCGCGAAGATCGTCTACCTGACCCGTGACTGGGCGGACACCGCCCGGTCGATGAGCCGGCACCCGTCCTTCCAGTGCCTCCAGCTCAGGATGGAGTCGCTCGGCCGGTACGGGATCGATCCGTTCCAGGTCGCCGCCGGCGAGTCCGTGCCGCCGGAACTGGAGCGCTACCTGCCCGACCGCCTGACGGCGCAGACGCTCCGCGAGCGCGGCCGGGACGTCGAGCGTTACCGGGGCCTGTGTGCGTTCCTCGCCAGCGAGGCCGAGCAGGCCATCGCCGACGCCCGACCGCAGGAACTGCTGACGATGACGTACGAGGCTCTCGTCGACGATCCGCTGGCGCAGCTCGGGCGGCTGGGGCGGTTCCTGGGCTTCGACGACTGGGAGACCTGGGCGCAACGGGTGGTCGGGGCGGTCGCGGCAGCACCCCGCAGGCACGAGGCGGCGACCTCCGCCTGACGGCAGCCCGCAGCCCCTTGGAGAACAGCTTGGCGCCGCTGTGAGCCACGGTCGGCTGGACACTGAGCCAATATGGTGCCACCATGACGTCATGGATCTGGGGTCGTACGTCGAGAGCCTGCGCAACCAGTTCGCGCTCGCCGCCGAGGGAGCCGATCCAGAGGGCAGGGCGCTGGCGGAGCGGCTCTTCACACAGTTGGAGGCGGCAACCCGCCTCACCCTGCTCGACGCGTTGTCCGACGCGGCCGACGAGATCACCCGCGAACTCGCCCCGGGCTCGGTGCAGGTACGACTCCGTGGGCGTGAGCCGTCCTTCGTCCTGACCCTGGCGACCCCACAGCTCGACGACCGGGACGAGGAACCACCGCCGGCCCCGCCGGCCCCGTCGGTCCTGCCGTCGGCGGAGGGCGAGGACGGCGGCACCTCGCGGATCAACCTGCGGCTTCCCGACCGGCTGAAGGCCAGCGTCGAAGAGGCCGCCGGCCGGGCCGGACTGTCGGTGAACGCCTGGCTCGTCCGAGCCGCCGCCAGCGCGGTCGAGGCCGGTGATCCTGACCGCCGCCCGGCACGGCGGGCCGAACCACGGTCGGGCCAGCGCTACACCGGTTGGGCCCGTTAACCACTCCCACTGTTCCGTTACCGAACGACCTGCCGTGCGCCGGCAGAACATGTCGACCACATTCCGGGAGACCGCCATGCCTGTGTTCGCCACCCCAGAACCCATCTCCGTCCAGGTCGACCTCCCTGTCGGCGACGCGTGGATCACCGCGACCGACCGCGCCGACACCGTCGTCGAGGTACGGCCCCGTGACGCGTCGAGCCGGGCCGACGTCGCCGCCGCCGAGCAGACCACGGTCGAGTACGCCGCCGGTCGGTTGACGATCAGCGCCCCGAAGAACTGGCGGCGCTTCGGCCTCTTCGGCACCGGGCCCTCGCTCGACCTCGTGGTGCACGTGCCGAGCGGGTCGAGTGTGCAGGCCGAGGCGTCGTGGGCGGCGTTCCGCTGCGAGGGACGGCTCGGTGAGTGCCGGCTCAAGACCGGCGGCGCGGTCCGGCTCGACCACACCGGGAAGCTCGACGTCGAGAGCAGTCACGGCGAGGTGGTGGTGGAGCGCGTCGCCGGCTCGGCGCGGGTCACCGCCTCGTCCGGGAAGGTACGGATCGGCGAGGTCGACGGGACGACCGAGGTCAAGAACTCGTCCGGTGACTGCTGGATCGGACGAAGCGGCGGAGAGGTCCGGGTGAAGACCGCGTACGGCGACATCACCGTCGACCGGGCACTCGCCTCGGTGACGGCGCGGACCGCCTACGGCAGCGTCCGGGTCGGCGAGATGGTCTCCGGCGTGGTGGACGTGGAGACGTCGTACGGCGGCATCGAGGTCGGCGTTCCCCGGGGTACGGCCGCCTGGCTCGACGTCAGGTCCCGGCGCGGCCGGGTGCACAACGCGCTCGACACGACCGCCAAGCCCGAAGGCGACGACGAGACGGTCGAGGTGCACGCCACCAGCAGTTGGGGAGACATCATGATCCGCCGCGCCTGACCGGCCCGGGTCGGCGAAGACTCGCTGCGTCCGGTCGTCGGACGTCCCAGTCGCAGCCGAACGGCTCGGGCCGAGGGCCGGGCATCGACCGAAGGTTCGGGCTCAGGTCAGGGATGAGCCGAACGGCTCGGGCATCGGCCGGAGGTTCGGGTTCAGGTCGGGATGAGCCGAACGGGTCGGGCATCGGCCGAACGGCTCGGTATCCGGGCCGGAAACGCGGCAGCGACAACCGGGCGGAAAGCCTTAGGGTTTCCTGCCGCTGTCGTCCCACGGGGGACCGCCGCTCGTCCGGCCAGCACGGCACCGACCGCAGCCAGGAGCCTTTCTTGTCGTCACATGATCTCGGCCGAATCCTCGTGCTGGCCACGGCCTCCGCCGTCGCCACGACTGCGGTACTGGTCGGGCCGGCCACCACCGGTGCCGAGGCCGCCGTGCCGGAGCCGGTGGTGTTGTCCGCCAGCAACGGCAGCAACAGCGTCCGGTTCGACTCCGGCAGCGTGTTGACCGCCGCCGAGCCGATCACGGACCTCGCCTGGGCACCCGACGGCAGTGAGGCCGTCTACGTCGACGCCGGCCACCAGGTCAAGCGGTTCCGCTACGACGCGCCGAGGACATCGGTCGCGGTACCGCCGGCCGACCCGGGCGGCGAGTACGCCTCGCCGGGCTACTGGGAGGTCGGCCTGGGTCTGATCATGGCGGTCCGGGAGTCGGCCGCGAAGCCGTGGCAGATCGCCGTGACCCGCAACCCGACCAAGGAAGCGGCCTGGAACCAGCCGTGGGCACACTCGCCCGGCGACGGCCGGCACTACCTGAATCCGGACGCGACCGGCATCGGCTGGGGCTTCGTCTTCCAGGTCCAGCCGAACGACGCCGGCAAGCTCGTCGGGCAGCCGTCGGTGGGAGTGTGGGACCTCGCGGCCGGCTACCGGGACATCGTCGCCGACGCCGCCAACCCGGCGATCTCGCCGGACGGCAGCCGGGTGGCGTTCGTCCGCTCCGACGGCAGCCACCAGCAGATCTTCGTCTGTGACCTGCGCGGCGGCAACCTGGTCCAGGTGACCTCGAATCCGGTGGACCACGACGATCCGGTCTGGGCACCGACCGGGGACCAGCTCGCCTTCAGCGAGGGCACCGGGGTGGCGACCGCCCGGCCGGACGGCGGCGGGCACCGGATGGTGCCGGGCCTGACCGGGGTGCCGGCGTACCAGCCGCAGCGCAAGGAGAGCGTGGTCCGGCTGGCCGGAGCGGACCGGATCGGTACGGCCGTCGCCGCCTCCCGGGCCCACTGGAGCGGTGCCGACGACTCGTCGGCGCCGGCTACCCGGGCCGAGACGGTGGTGCTGGCCAGGTCGGACATGTTCGCCGACGCGCTCGGCGGCACGGTGCTGGCCGCCGCCAAGCAGGGGCCACTGCTGCTGACCTCGCCGCACACCCTGGACCCGGCCACCAGGGCCGAGTTGACGCGGGTCCTCGCCCCCGGCCGAACGGTGTACCTGCTGGGCAGTACCGGAGCCATCGACGCCACCGTGGCGGCGGCGGTGCAGAGCGCCGGCTACCGGGTGCAGCGGCTCTACGGGCCGGACCGGTACGCCACGGCGGTGGCGATCGCCGATGAGATCGACCCGACCCCGGGGAACATCTTCGCCGCGACCGGGGCCGACTTCCCCGACGCCCTCGCCGCCGGCGCGGTGGCGGGCGCCTACAACCAGCCTGCCACCCAGGGCGGCGAGGGAACCGTGCTGGTACTCACCAACGAAGCCGTGCTGCCGGCCGCCACCCGCGACTACCTCGACGCCAAGGGCCTGAGCCGCTGGGGGCTGCACACGATCGGCCGGCAGGCCAGCCTGGCGATGCTGGCGTACGCCCCTCGACAGACCTTCGGAGCCGATCGCTACGAGACGGCGCAGCAGGTCGCGCACCGCTACTTCGACGGCATCGACATCACCGGCAGCAGTCAGGCCGTCGGGCTGGCCACCGGCACGAACTGGCCGGACGCGCTGGCCGGCGCCGCCCTGCTCGGCAGCCTCCGGGCGCCGCTCCTGCTCACCCCGGGCAACGCGTCGACGCTCGCGATCGCGACGCAGGACTACCTGGACACGTACCGGGCGGCGCTCGCCACCGGCTACGTCTTCGGGTCGGCGGCGGTCGTCACGCCCGCCCTCGCCCAGCAGTTCGGCAACCGGATCAGCGGCCCCGGCGGCCACCTGCTCGTCGACGCCCCGACCAGCGGAGCGGCGCGCGTGACGAACCCGACGCCGGCCGGGGCGAGCGCGGTGCCGACCGGACAGCCCCGGTCAATCACTCCGATGTAGACGACGCCCGTCTGCCCTGGATGTGGATCAGCGCCCGGTCGGCGCCACGGTGGGCGAACCCCACGGACCCGGGTCCGCCCACCGCGCGGTCGTCGCGGACGCGGCGTCGCTCAGCCGGTCGCGGCCCGATCGGGTACGCCGGCCGGCGCCGCCGGAGTCTCGTCCGCCGAGTTCGCCACTCCTGACGCCGTCGCCGGATCTCCGGCGGGTGCGAAGATCACCCGGGACCGCAGTCGCCGGAACCCGGTCCGTTCCAGTTCGGCCAGTACCCGCACCCGGTGGGCGTCGACGTCGGCGACCACCTCCCGGGCACCGCCGTCGGCCAGTACCCGGACCGCCTCGGCGAGCAGGTCACCCCGGACGGCGTCCTCGACCAGGCCGAGATAGGCGAGCAGCGGATAGCAGGCGTCCCCGGCCGTACCCGCCAGGCCGACCGGCTGCCCGGCACGCAGCGCGATCCGCCAGTCGTCGGGCGGCCCGGTCAGCCAGGCCAGCGGATCGGTGGACAGGTCCACCCCGGCAGCCGCCAGGGCCATCTCCCGGCCGGTCAGCACGTCCGGCTCGGCGATCCGGGCGACCAGGGCGTTGATCTCCGCCGTGTCGGCGGCGGGTCGGAACGTGTACC
Organism: Plantactinospora endophytica; assembly: GCF_016862915.1. Lineage (GTDB taxonomy): Bacteria > Actinomycetota > Actinomycetes > Mycobacteriales > Micromonosporaceae > Plantactinospora > Plantactinospora endophytica. Next base: position 13,138 of record NZ_BONW01000020.1, read on the forward strand.
GACCGGACGGCGTCGGCAGCGGCGTACCCGTCCAGGAACAGCGCAGCCGCTCCCCCTGCTCGACCAGTCCGGCCAGCCTGGCCGCCGCCATCGGCGCCTCGACCACCGCCAGCACCTCGGGCCGGCGTCGCCAGTACGCCGGCAGGGCAGCGTAGTAGACCAGCGGACCGCCGAACGCCTCGTGTGCGGCGCGCAGCAGCGCGGCACCCACCGCCGGCTCGGCGGCCAGGTCGAACCGTTCCAGCCACGGGGCACCGACGGCACCCGGTGGCAGTACCCAGGCCGCCCGGCCGACCACCCGGCCGGCGCGCAACGCCACCCAGGTGTGCTCGGGCCGGTAACCGCCGCCGGCCAGCCCTTCGGCGTAGCCGACCTGACGCAGTTGGGGCAGCGGATCGGGCATGGAGTCGAACAGACTTTCCTCGCCCGCGACGAGCGGGCGGATGACCAGACCAGTCATGGCGTGATCAGTCATGGCGTGACCCTCCGGAGAGCGGGCGCCCCGGATCAGATCCGCGTGTACGCCGGGGCGCGGAGGGGGCGCAGAACATCGGACATCGTTCTGACCTCCCCTCGGCTCGTCGGCGTACCGGGGAACGTACGCACCCGGCCCGCCCGCCGCAACGCGATTTCCGTATGTTCAACGGCAGCGGCGGCGGTTCCGTGGTTCAGTGGTTCAGCGGGGGCGGGTGGTCGGTGCCGAGGTCGCCGACGGCGTCTGCGTAGTAGGTGCTGCCGAGGTGGAAGGCGAGCTGCCGCAGCGTCCACGCGTCGCCTTCGACCCGGTCGAGCCGCTCGTCGTCGAGGCTGCGCAGGCGTACCGACCAGATCTGCGCCAGCCGGGTCAGCCGGCTCCGGGCCTCGTCCAGGTCTTCCCGGGTGAACGGCGCCAGGTCGGCCGAGGTGGTGATCGCCGAGGCGTGCCAGTGGTCGGGAAGCGGGCTCTGTCCGGCGAGTCGGGCCTCCAGTTCGGCGAGATGATCGACGAGATGGTCCGAGAGGCGCCGGATCGCCTTGTGCGGGGTGTAGATCCGATCCTGGACCTGTCGGAGCGTGCCGTCCCAGTTGGTCCAGGTCTCGGCGAGCCGCAGCGCGTACGCGACGGACTGCTCGATCACCCGTGCCGGGTCGCGGTCGTCGGTGGCGGGGACGTCGTCGTCGCTCATCTCTCGGTATCCCTTACTCGGTGGAAGGCGGGCTGCCGGCCACGCTAGACCCGAGTCGGTTCGCCGCCGGCCGAACCGTCCGCCGGAGATCGACCCCGGCAGGTCGGGTGGCGGCTGCCGATGGATTGGCTCTGGCGGTACGGGGAATCCGGGATCGTCGGCAATTCGGGGAGGTGGGCACGATGGGGCGTGGGATCACCAGCAACGACGGTGCTGCGGGACGGCTCAGGTCGATCCGGAACCGTACGAAGCGGCGGCGGATCCGGTTCGCCCGTAGGGCCGAGGAGTTGGCTGCCCAACTTGGCGTGCTGATGGGCAGGAAAGCCGTCAAGGCGGGACGTAAGCGACCACGGAAGACCGAACGCGGCGGTAAGCACGTGACGCGAAGCGTGAGTGCGCAGACCCGCAGCGTCAAGGCGACCAGGGTCAGTACCCGCCAGGGCCGCAAGATCGGCCTCGGTCGAAAACGGATCCGCCCAGCCTGAGCCGTACCCGGCCCGGCCCGGGTTGCACGTCGTGCCGGGCCGGGCCGTGGACTACTTCCTACGTCGGAAGCGCAGCACCTCGCGCATCAGCAGCACCCCCACCAGCGTCGGTAGCAGTGCGATCGCGCCGAACCCGTAGCCGATCCATTCCAACCAGGGTCGCGGTGCCACGTCGGCACGCGCCAACTGCCGGCTGCTGCGGTCGTACCCCAGGTCGCCGACGTGGACAGCGTTGCCGATGTCGGCCGAGTCGAACACCACGCTGATCGTCATCCGCTCGACCTCGCTCCCCTCCCAGACGACCTCCACCTCACAGGTTTCGTAGTAGCCGAAGCCACGGTTGGTGACCGGGCCGCGCTCGACGCACGAGCTGACCGTGGCTTCGCCCTCGCGACGCGCGTCGGCCATGTCGTCCGCGGACAGCCGGCCCAGGGTGACGCCGACCCCGAGCAGCCCAGCCGCCAGCGCGAGCACCCCCAGGGTGAACAGGAACGATCGGAGGAATCCGGCCCTGCGCTGCACCACCTCGCCGTCGAGCGCCGGCACGTCGCGGTCACCGACGACGCCCTGACGGCCGAGTTCGCGCCGCTGCTCCTCGATCTCGGCGAGCCGCCTGGCGATCCGGTCGTCCTGCGCTGCCACAGACGGCTATCTCCGCCTGCGGAAGCGCAGCACCTCACGCAGCAGCAGCACGCCCACGAAGCCGGGCAGCAGCGCGATGACGCCGATGCCGTACCCGATCCACAGCAGCCAGGGACGTGCCTCGACGTCGGCGCGGGCCAGTACCCGGGTGGTGCGGTCCCGGCCCAGGTCACCGACGCGCACCGTGGTGCCGGTGTCGGACGAGTCGAAGAGGACCCCGGCGGTCACCTCTTCGACTTGGCCGTCGTCCCAGGTGATGTCGACCTCGCACGACTCCCAGTAGCCGAAGCCGCGGTTGCTGATCGGTCCGTGCTCCACGCAGCGGCCGACGGTCGCCTCACCGGTACGCCGGGCGTCAGCCATGTCCTTGCCGGCCAGCCTGCTCAGCGTCACCGCGACGCCGATCAGGCTGGCCGCCAGGACGAGTACGCCGGTGAGGAACAGGAACGACCGGAGGCCATTGCTCCTGGGCCGCTGTACGACCGAGGCGCCGAGGTCCTGCGCCTCGGACTGCCGCTCGGCGTCCCGGCGGTCGAGTTCGCGTTGCTGCTCCCCGATCTCGGCGAGGCGCTTGGCGATCCGGTCGTCCTGCGGTTCCACGGGCTTGCCTCCGTCAGAGCGGCAGTTCGATTGGGGTGGGGCTCGGGTTGCCACCGCGTAGCGTATCGCCGGCCTGCCCACCGTTCTGCGAGCCGTTGGTCTGTCCCGCGCTGCGTGCGGTGTTCTGGACCACCTGGTCGACGGTGCCGTACACGGCGGTATGGCCCTGCCCGATCGTGTTGTACGCCCCCCGGAACCCGCTGAAGCCGCTTCCGCCGGCCTCGCCGATTGCCTGCAGGCGGAACGCCTCGAGGCGCAGCGTGTTGCGGCTGGCCTGGCCGATCTGCGCCAGGATGCTGTCGCACTTGCTGGTGAGGATGCCCATCTGCTTGATCGCCTGGAACAGGCGCTCCAGAAGGTCGAGGATCTTGCTGCTGGTCTTGCCCACCAGGATGGCGACCTCGGCCGCGACCTTGGGGATCAGCACCACGGTGAGCGCCTGGATCGCCTTGGAGATGCAGGCGCCGATCACCTCGGCGACGATGTCGCGGATGGTGTTGCGGATGACGCCGACCATGGCGCCGACGATGGTGGTCGCCTTGCTCATCGCGTCGGCGACCTTGCCCAGCGCCTGCACCGACTCGGCGTGCCCACGGGCACGCTGCCGGTAGGCGGCAGCCGCCTGCGAGGTCCACTCGGCGGTGCTCCGGTTGACCTCGGCGACGAAGAAGTCGGTGGCCTCGTAGATGCGCCGCTCGATGTTGTACCAGGTCTGGGCGTGCCCCTCGATCGCCTTCGGGTCGCCGGCCAGCTTGTCCAGCGGCTCCCGCAGGAAGCTGACGTGTTCCATCAGCCAGCCGACCCCGGCGGCGAAGACCGCCTGCAACGGGTCCATGATCGCGCCGATGGCGGAGAGTCCGGCGGCCACGGCGTTGCCCCCGACCCCCAGCCAGTTCTGGTTGGCGATGCCGTCGACCACGCCGCAGGCCGACTCGAAGATCCCGGCGCCCTCCCACGCCTTCGTCTCGCCCTCGGCGGCGATGAGCGAGGGCCGGGTGATAGCCGCGTCGGTGCTCATCGGCTCCCCGCCTCCTTGATCCGGGTCGCCGCCGCGCCGTCGGTGATGTCGACGTTGTCGGCCAGCGCGCGGAGCAGTTCCGCAAGGTGCATGGTCGCGTCGGCCCCGTTGCGGATCTCCGTCATCGCGTAGTCCTGCAACGGATCGATGATCGGCAGGAAGAGCGGGCTACAGAGGATGCCGTACACCTCGTCGTGCAGGTTGACGTACTCCGCACCGGCGGCGGCCTCCTGGCACATCCGGCCGGCCTCGTCCACCATCTGGGCGTGCTTGCGGACCTCGGCCGTCGACAGCCTGATGTCGCTCATCGGTGGTCACGCTCCTCGTCCTCAGGTGGCTCCGGGAACTGTTTCGTATAGGCGTTTCCGATGAACGAGGCCGTCTCCGAACTCGCCCCGTAGAGGCTGCTCACCACGTCGACCATCTGCTGTGCCATCTTCGCCTGGGCGCGGCGGCTGGTGTCCAGGATGATCGCGGCGAGTTCGTCCGCCGACAGTCGCATCGCCCGCTCGTCGAGCCGTAGCTCGGCCATGCCGCCCGACGAGTCGACGGTCACGACGGCCTCGCCGCCCCGCGACTCGACCGTCGCCCTGTTCTGTTCCATTCGCTGGCTCAGCTCGGTGGTGAGCGCCGTCTGCTGCTCCACCCGCCGCTGCCAGTCGATGAGCATGCCTTCCGGGTCCCCCGGCACAAGTCCTCCCTCGGTGGCTGACGCGGCCAGTTTAGACAACTTGCACGGATCGGAGATCCCATCAACATATCCAGATCAATCGTCCGGATGGAGATTGGTACCGGGCCGTCGGGGTGCGGCACGGCCGGCCGTGGACCCGCAGTGGCCGACCGACCCCGGGGTCGCCGTACGCGCTATGCGGGGCTGAGGTATCTCCGTAGCACGCCGTCGAGGGACACCCGGACGTCCAGTTCGCGGGCGACGTCCAGCAGGGCGCGGACGAGGAACGGCTCGGGGTCGCGGTCGGCCAGCACCAGGCCGATCCGGGGTCCGTGTGCCGGGCTGCGCAGCGGGATGACGCGCATCCCTTCGGGTACCCCGAAGGTGTGCAGCCAGGCGTGCGCGATGACGCTGGACCACTGCCGGGTGGCGATGTGCGCGTACAGCGCGCCGACCGTGTCGGTCTCCACCGCCGGTACCACGGTCGCCCCGTCGGCGGCGAAGAACTCGTCGACGATCCGGCGGTTGCGCATCCGGGGTACGAGCAGGCACAGCGGCAACTCGGCGACCTGCGCCCAGCGCACCACCTCCTGCCCGGCCAGCGCGCCGTCGTCCGGGGTCAGCAGGAGGTAGCGCTCCTCGTACAGCGGGACGGTGCGGACCCGGCCCAGCGTCTCGTCGTCCAGATAGGTCACCGCCACGTCGACCTCGAACTCGGCGAGCAGGTGGCCGACCTCCCGCGACGACACCGACTCCAGCGAGACCCGTACCTGCGGATGCCGCGCGCAGAACGGCGTGGTCAGCAGGGACGCCGCCGTCAGCGCGGTCGGGATCGCCCCCATCCGCAGCGTTCCGGTCAGCCCGCCGCGCATCGACGACAGGTCCTGGCGCAACGCGTCCCGTTCCGCCAGGATCCGGTGCGCCCAGAGCAGCACCCGTTCGCCTTCCGGGGTGAGCCCGGCGAACCTGCGCCCGCGCCGCACGATCGGTACGTCCAGTTCCCGTTCCAGTTTGCGGATCGCGGCGGAGAGCGACGGCTGCGACACGTGGCAGGCGGCGGCGGCCCGGGCGAAGTGCTGCTCGCGGGCGAGCGCCGTCAGGTACTCCAACTCACGCAACAGCACGCCACAGGATCACCCGCCGGCACCACATCCGTCCACCACGGGTCCCGCTCCCGGACGGCAGCCTCCCGGGGGCCGTCACCCGGGCGGCACCACCGCACGTCAGATCCGGGTGCCGGGGCCGTCCCGGAGCGGTTCGGGCGGTTGCTCGGCTAGGGTGGGTCTCTGGGTGTGCCGGGAAGTCTGGTCGGCGATTCTGCTGCCGACCCCGCCGGAGGCCACCTGTGACGACACCGACCCCGGGCACCCCCTCCGGCCAGATCTTCGGTCGAGGTAGCTGGCCCGAGGTACGCCGGATCGGCGACATCCTGCGCGCGGAGACGGTCGGTGGCGCCCTGCTGCTCGGTGCGGCGGTCGTCGCGCTGGTCTGGGCGAACAGCCCGTGGCGGGACGTCTACACCGGGCTGGGCGAATTCCGGCTTGGGCCGGCCGCCCTGCACCTGGACCTGACCCTCGGCCAGTGGGCGGCGGACGGGCTGCTCGCGGTCTTCTTCTTCGTCGCCGGGCTGGAACTCAAGCGCGAGTTCGTCGCCGGTGACCTGCGCAGTCCGCGCCGGGCGGTGCTGCCGGTCGCCGCCGCGCTGGGCGGGATGACGGTGCCGGCCCTGATCTACGTCGCGTTGAACGCCGGTGCCGGCGGGGCCGCGTTGCGCGGTTGGGCGATCCCGACCGCCACCGACATCGCCTTCGCGCTGGCCGTACTCGGGGTGATCAGCACCCACCTGCCGGCGGCGCTGCGCACCTTCCTGCTCACCCTCGCCGTCGTCGACGACCTGCTGGCGATCGTGATCATCGCGCTGTTCTACACCAGCTCGCTGCACCCGGTTCCGCTGCTGCTGGCGCTGCTGCCGTTGGCCCTGTTCGGGCTGCTGGTGCAGCGGCGGGTCCGGTCCTGGTGGCTGCTGCTGCCGTTGGCGGCCGTGACCTGGGCGCTGGTGCACGCGTCCGGGGTACACGCCACGGTTGCCGGGGTGTTGCTCGCCTTCACGGTGCCGGTGCTCCGCCGGGCCGAGGGGCCGGGGCCGGGGTTGGCCGAGCACTTCGAACACCGGTTCCGGCCGCTGTCGGCGAGCGTCGCCGTACCGGTGTTCGCGTTCTTCGCCGCCGGTGTCTCGGTCGGCGGGTTGAGCGGCTTCGTCGCCGGGCTGGGCGATTCGGTGGCGCTGGGCGTGGCGGTCGGCCTGGTCGCGGGCAAGACCGTCGGGGTACTCGGTGCCACCTGGCTGGTCCAGCGGTTCACCCGGGCACAGCTCGCCGAGGGGCTGAGCTGGTGGGACGTCTTCGGGCTGGCCCTGCTCGGCGGGATCGGCTTCACCGTGTCGCTGCTGATCGGCGAGCTGGCGTTCGGGGTGGGCGCGGAACGGACCGAGCACACCAAGATCGGCGTACTGGTCGGCTCGCTGGTCTCGGCACTGCTCGCCACGGTGGTACTCCGGATCCGTAACCGCCACTACGAGAACCTTCAGGCGGTGGAGGAACGCGACGCGGACGCCGACGGTGTCCCGGACGTCTACCAGGCCCGCCGACCGGAGAGCTGACCCGCCTCCCGCTCGGCACCGCCTCGCGGCCCGGAAAATCAAGATCCTCGGTCGGGCGCCCGGTTACTACGATGTCGTCGTGTCCGGTGACGCGGTGCCCCGGTTCGTGGTGTGGGGCGGCAACGCGCTGGCCCAGCGGCTGGTCGGCGAGCTGATGAACACCTATGCCGCACACGTCACGGTGATCGTGCCGTCGGCCTCGGCGGACCAGGCGCCGGAGATCGTCGAGCTGGTGCCGGAGGACGGCGATCCGGCGTTGCGGCCCGCGATCATCGTCGCGCCCCGGCTCAACCAGGAGGTCTTCCGGCAGGCCGGCATCGAGACCGCCGCCGCGGTCGCGCTGGTCGACCGGGACGACGTCGCCAACGTGGACGCGGCGCTGATCGCCCGCGAGGTGAGTCCGACCGTCCGGCTCGTGGTCCGGCTCTTCAATCCGGTACTCGGCGACGGCATCACCACCATGCTCGGCGACTGCGGCGTCCTCTCCGGTTCCGAGTTCGCCGCCCCCGCGTTCGTCGCGGCGGCGCTGGGCAACGACACCCCCACCTACGTACGGCTGCCCGACGAGTTGCTGATGGCCGCCCGGCGCGCCGACGTCGGAGACCACCCCGACGACGTGCTCTGCGGGCTGGCGATCACCGAGGGGCTGCCCGAGCCGGTTCGGCTGCCGGCCGACGAGGACGCCGCCGACCTGGTCCTCGTCCGGGCACCGTCCAGCCGACCCCGGCCGGTACGCCGCCGTCGGCCGCATCCGATGCGGGCCACCCGGCTGCTGTTCGGGCGAAACCTCCGACTGGCCCTGCTGGCCCTGGCCGGAGTACTGGTGACCGGTACGGCCACCCTGGCGCTCACCCGCCAGGACACCGGCCTGCTCCAGGCCGCGTACCTGGCCGTGCTCACCGCCCTCGGCGGTGCCGACGCCGACACCGGCGCCTCGGTGGCCGAGAAAGCGGTGGCGGTACTGCTCGTGGTCACCGGGGTGGCGCTGATCCCCACCGTGACGGCGTTGATCGTGGACGTCATCGTCAACGCCCGGCTCGCGCTGGCCGCCGGAGGACTCACCGAGCCGGTCTCCGGCCACGTGATCGTGGTCGGGCTCGGCAACATCGGCACCAGGGTGATCCGGGAGCTGCACGACTTCGGGCTGGACGTGGTCGCCGTCGACCGGATGGAACACGCCCGGGGGGTGGCGGTCGCCCGCGAGCTGCGCATTCCGGTACTGGTCCGGGACGCCAACAACGCGGAGGCGCTGCGGGCCGCCTCGGTGGAGACCTGCCGGGCGCTGCTGGTACTCACCAGCGACGACGTGACCAACCTGGAGACCGCGCTGATCGGGCGGGCGGTGCACCGGGAGGCGCAGCGGGGTGACGGCGGGGCCAGGTTGCGGGTGGTGCTCCGGCTCTTCGACGAGGGCTTCGCGCGGCGGGTCAAGCGGGCCTTCGGGATCGACCACTCGCGCAGTGTCTCCTACCTGGCCGCACCCGCCTTCGCGGCGGCGATGATGGGCCGGGAGGTGGTGGGGGCGATCTCCGTCGGCCGCCGGGTGTTGCTGGTCGCGGAGCTGCCGGTCGGCGCCGGCTCGGAACTGGAGGGGCGGCTCTGCCCCGAGGTCGGCCGGCCGGGCGAGGTACGGCTGATCGCGGTCCGTACGGGTCGGGCCGGTCAGACGCTCTGGACGCTGCCGGACCGCCGGCCGCTGGTCCGGACGGACCGGCTGCTGGTGGTCGCCACCCGGGCCGGGCTGGCCGGCCTGCTCGCCCGGACGGCGGTGAGCCCGAACCCGCCGCCGCTGGTCGAGCCGACCCCGCTGCGCCTGCTGAACACCGCCGCCCGGCCGCGACCCCGGCCACCCGCACTGCCGCCGACCACCGCACCGACCCTGCCCGGGGAGTCCGGAGCGGGCGCGTCCGCCGAGCCGGCACACCCGGAATGACCGGCTACCGGCACGCCCGGATTGACCAGCACCGGCACGCCCGGATCGACCAGCACCAGCGCGCCCGGAATGACCGGCGCGGCGGGGACGGGCGGCGTGCCGGGTCAGCCGGGTGGCATCACGAACCTGCCGTCGGCGGTCCGTTCCAGGGGGGCCACGGCCACCACCGCGTCGAGGTTGACCGGGCCGTAGATGTGCGGGAAGACGATGCCCGGCGCGACCTCGTCGTCGCGTACCGGGGAGGTGAGGCGGTCCGGGTCGATGCTGAGCAGCAGCAGCGGACCCGCGTCCAGGTAGGCGGCCTCGGCGACGCCGAGCACCTGTCCCCGGCGGGAGGCGTGGATGAAGCCCTCGTCGGCCAGGGTGCGGCCCCGGGTCGAGATCCGGTAGTCGCCGGCGACCTGCGCCGCCGCCCAGTCGGACTCCTCGGCGATGTGGAAGATCACCCTCGGACTGTACCGGCCGACCGCGGTACCCGTGACCGGCCCGGCAGCCTCCGACCGGGCGTACCGGGCGGCCTCCGACCGGGCGGGTGTGATCCTCGGACCGGGCGGGTCTGATCCTCGGGCCGGCCGGGGTCGCCGAAGATGCCCGGCGGCGCCGGGAACCGGACCTCTCCGGGCGGACAGTCTGTGGATGTGGATACAAGTCTGCGAACCCGGGTTCGCGCCGGAGACCCGGACGCGTTCCGGGAACTCTTCGACGGACACGTCCGTTCGGTCTACAACCACGCCTACCGGCTCTCGGGCGACTGGTCGACCGCCGAGGACGTGGCGTCGCTGACCTTCCTGGAGGCGTGGCGGCTGCGGGACCGGGTCGACGTCGGCCCGGACGGCGGTTCGCTGCGGCCGTGGCTGCTCGGCATCGCCACCAACGTCGCCCGGAACGTACGCCGGGCCGCCCGGCGTTACGACGGCGCGCTGGCCCGGCTGCCCCGGGCGGAGGCGGTACCGGACTTCACCGACGAGGTCACCGGCCGGCTCGACGACGGCGAACGGTTGGCCCGGGTGCGTACGGCGCTGGCCGCGCTGCGCCAGCCCGAACGTGAGGTACTCGCGCTCTGCGTCTGGTCCGGGCTCGGCTACGCGGAGGCGGCGGTGGCGCTCGGCGTACCGGTCGGCACCGTGCGTTCCCGGTTGTCCAGGGCCCGCCGCAAGCTGGAGAAACTCGTCGTCGCCGGCCGGCTCCGCCCGCCGGGGGTGCCTCCGCCCGGAGCGCCCCGGTCCGGTGCCGCCGACCCGACCGGGAGCCCGACCGGAACCGGCGTGGAACCCGCGCCCGGCGATGGACAGCTAGAAGGTGGCCGCGACGTCGCGGCCCTGTTCGCCGAGGAGAACGTCCGATGAACCTCGTACCGGTGCAGCCCGATCCGATCGACCGCGCCGAACTGGCCCGGCTGCTGCCGCCGCCGGAGGAACGGGACCTTCCCGGCGAGCGGCACCTTCGACTCCAGGAGTTGTTGATGAGTTCGATCGACGAGGACCTGCGGGCGGGCCGACCGGCGCCGCACCGCTTCCCGAGGCGGCGGCTCGTGCTGGTGGCCTCGGCACTGGCCGCCGTCACCGCCGTCGCGGTCGGGGTGGGCGCGGTGGTCGGTGGCGACGACGCGGTCCCCTCCGGCGACGGCCCGGCCGTGGCGGCGCCCCCCGGCCGCGAGCTGCTGCTGGTCGCCGCCACCACCGCCGAGCAGGCGCCGGAGGGGACCGGCGACTACTGGTACCTCAAGGTGCACTCCTCCGGGGTCGCCGGCTCCGCGCCGTACGAGTACGAGTACTGGATCCACCGGGACGGGAGGACCTGGTTCCGGGCGGCGAAGTCGGAGGGCAAGGTGGTCAAGCTCGGCGGTACCACTCCCTGGGTGGTCGGCGGGGTCGAGGTGAGCCTGGACCAGCTACGGAGGTTGCCGACCGAGCCGGCGGCACTGCGCGAGTGGATCACCAACGCCGTACGGGACGGGAACGTCAGGACCAGCGGTGGACCGCTGAACGCCGAATTGCGGGAGCGTTCGGTCTTCAACGGGCTGGTGTCGCTGGTGTCCCAGTTGCCGGCACCGCCCCGGGTCCGGGCCGCGGCGTTCCGGGCGATCGCCGGGTACCCAGGTGTCGAGAGTCTCGGCGCGGTCGACGGCGGACAGGGGCTGCGCATTCCGCTCCCCGACGGTACGCAGGCCCGGCTGGTCGTCGACCCGGCCACCGCGCGGATCCGCGAGACCAACTTCTTCGTCACCATCGAGGGAGGCGAGGCCGGCTTCTCGGGCAAGGGTGCCGACCAGGCCAGCTACCGGCTGACCGCCGAGTGGACGGAGCGGCTGCCGAGCTGAACCGTGCCGGCGGGGTGGGCGGCCAGGTCGGCGGCCCACCCCGCCCGCCCGACCCGGTTTAGTCCCCGGCCGCCGGGGCATCAAGGGCGAATGCCTCCGCGCCCGGGTCTCCTCGCCGACAACACGCTGCGGCTGGCCGTCGAGGGGTACGGCTGGCTGCCCAACCTGCGCCGCCGGGAGGGTACGGAGGTCGTCCAGACCCGGCTGCTCGGCGGACGGGCGGTGGCTCTGTGCGGCCCGGAGGCGGCCCGGTTCTTCTACGACGAGCAGCACCTCCGGCGGCACGGGGCGGTACCGGGCGCGGTCCAGGCGACGCTCTTCGGCCGGGGTGCGGTGCACACCCTCGACGGCGCCGCTCACCGGCACCGCAAGGCGGTCTTCACGTCGCTGCTCGACCCGGAGGGGATCACCAACCTCCAGCGGTACGCCACGGCGGCCTGGGACGAGACCGTCGCCGGCTGGCCCTCCTGGCAGCCGGTCGTACTCTTCGACGAGGTCAGCCGGGTACTCGCCCGGGCGGTCTGCCGGTGGGTCGGGGTACCGCTGGCCGAGCCGGACGTCGCCCCGGTCGCCGCCGACATGGTGGCGATGGTGGACGGCTTCGGCACCTTCGGGCCCCGGCACCTGCGGGCCCGGCAGGCGCGGAGCAGGCGGGAACGGTGGCTGGCCGAGCTGGTCGACGAGGTACGCCAGGGCCGGCGGGCTGCCGACAGCGGTTCGGCGGTCGACCTGATCGCGGGCTACCGGGACGCCGACGGCGAGCGGCTCGATCCCCGGCTGGCGGCGGTGGAGATCATCAACCTGGTCCGGCCGACCGTGGCGGTCTGCTGGTACGTCGCCTTCGCGGCGCACGCCCTGCACCGCTGGCCGGACCTGCGGGCCCGGCTCCGCTCCGGCAGCCCCGACTACGTCACGGCGTTCGGGCACGAGGTCCGGCGCTTCTATCCGTTCGCGCCGTTCGTGGCCGGCCGCGCCGTCCGGGACCTCGCCTGGCGGGACGTGCCCATCCCAGCCGGCACCCTGGTACTGCTCGACCTGTACGGCCAGAACCACGACCCGGACCTCTGGCCCGACCCGTACGTCTTCGACCCGGAGCGGTTCCTCGGCCGTGAGATCGGCGCGTTCGAACTGGTGCCGCAGGGCGGCGGCGATCCCCGTACCGGCCACCGCTGTCCCGGTGAGACCACCACGGTGGCACTGCTCGGCGCACTTTCCGGACGGCTGGCGGAACTCGACTACGAGGTGCCGGAGCAGGATCTCGGGATCTCGCTGCGCCGGGTGCCGACCCGGCCGCGCAGCGGTTTCGTACTCGTCCGGGGTTAGCCCTTCCGTTCCTGCGCGGGAAGGCGCCGGCCCCGTCCGGGGGTATTTGCCGGTTCGGTCGGCTCGGCACGACGCCCGTTTGTAGATTTCCAGCAGGGTTCGCAGCGGGGTGCGGCCGTGCGGAGTTCGGGGGCGGGCGGCGGCCCCGGTGGAGGCCGACGCCGTATCGGGGGTGCGGTCATGACTGCGGTGCTCGCGGAGGAGCTGCTCGGCGATCCGGTCGACCGGGTCGACGGGCCGCTGAAGGTGACCGGGCACGCGCCGTACCCGTCGGACGTCACGATGCCGGGCCTGGTGCACGCCGCGCTCGTGCAGTCGACCGTCGGCGCGGGCACCATCACCCGGATCGACACGGCGGCGGCGCTCGCCTCGCCCGGGGTGCTGACCGTGCTCACCCACGAGAACACCCCGGCGCTGCCGGAGGGGCCGCCGTCGGTGGTCGGCCCGCCGCCCCGGTTTCCGTTCCGGGACGACCGCGTCGTGCACCACGGGCAGCACGTGGCGATGGTGGTGGCCCGGACGCTGGAGCAGGCGCTCGCGGCGACCCGGCTGGTCGAGGTCGACTACGCGGCCGGCGTACCGGTGCTGGGCATCGACAACCCGCAGGCGCAGGTGCTCGACAACGCGTACGGGATGGATCTGCGGCGCGGCGACGTCGACGCGGCGCTGGCCTCCGCCGACGCGGTCTCAGACGCCGTCTACACGATCGCGCCGGAGACCCACAACCCGCTCGGCCCGTTCTCCACCGTGGCCTGCTGGTCCGGGAACCGGCTGGTGGTGCACGAGACGACGCAGTGGCCGATGCTGGTCCGGCAGACCCTCGCCGCCGTCTTCGAGGTGCCCGAGAGCGACGTACGGGTGCTGGTGCCGTACCTCGGCGGAGCCTTCGGGGCCGGCCTGCGGGTCGGGCCGCACACCGTGCTCACCGCGCTGGCGGCCCGGACGCTGAACCTGCCGGTCAAGTTGGTGCTGACCCGGCAGCAGATGTTCACCTCGGTCGGCCACCGCCCGGAGACGGTGCAGCGCGTGCGGCTCGGCGCGGACCGGGACGGCCGGCTGGTGGCGATCGACCACGAGGGGACCTCGACGATCGGGATCGAGGAGGGCAACTTCGAGCCGGTCACCCTCACCACCGGCAACGCGTACGCCTGCCCGAACGTCGCCACCCGGGACCGGCAGGTCCGGCTGAACATCCCGAATCCCGGCAACATGCGGGCGCCCGGCAGCACCGAGGGCAACTTCGCGCTGGAGTCGGCAATCGACGACCTCGCCCACCAGCTCCGGATCGACCCGCTCGACTTCCGGCTGCGCAACTACGCCGACGTCCAGCCGCAGACCGGGAAGCCCTGGTCGAGCAATGCGCTGCGGGAGTGCTACGCGGTCGGCGCCGAACGGTTCGGCTGGGCGGACCGCGATCCGGAGGTCCGGTCGACCCGGGACGGCAGGTTCCTGGTCGGCTACGGCATGGCCGGGGTGACCTTCGAGTGGTACCAGGCGCCGTGCCAGGTCACCGTTTCGATCTGCCAGGACGGCACGGCCCGGGTACGTACCGCGGCGACCGATCTCGGCACCGGGACGTACACCATCGTGACCCAGCTCGTGGCGGGACTGCTCGGGCTGCACCTGGCCCGGGTACGGGTCGAGATCGGGGACAGCGACCTGCCGCCCGCCCCGCAGTCCGGCGGATCCGGCCTGGCCGCTGCGCTCGGCGCGGCGATCTCCGACGCCACCGCCAACCTGCTGCGCAACCTGCTGAACCTGGTGCACGACGACGACCGGTCACCGCTGCGGGGGCGGCAGCCGGCCGAGGTGACCGCCGGCAGCGGCGGCGTCCACCTCACCGGCGACCCGTCGGCCGGCGAGAGCTACCAGCAGATCCTGTCCCGGCACGGGCTCGCCGAACTGACCGCCTCCGGCCGGTCGACCCCGAACCCTGAGGGCACCGCACTGGCCCCGGCCGGACCGTTCGCGGCCAGGTTCGCCGAGGTACGCGTCGACGAGGAACTCGGGCTGCTGCACGTGGTACGCATCGTCACGGCGGTCGACGCGGGCCGGGTCGTCAACCGGAAGACCGGGCGCAGCCAGGTGATCGGCGCCACCGTGATGGGCGTCGGCATGACGCTGATGGAGCAGACCCTCTTCGACCACGCGGGGCGGATCGCGAACGCGACGTTCGGCGAGTACCTGATCCCGGTGCACGCGGACACCCCCGAGTTGGACGTCGTCTTCGTCGGCGAGCGGGACCGGTTCCATCCGGTCGGGATGAAGGGGCTCGGCGAGATCGGCGTCGTCGGGGTCGCCGCCGCGATCGCCAACGCGATCCACCACGCCACCGGCCGGCGGCTCCGCTCGCTGCCGATCACCATCGAGCAGTTGAGCCGAGCCGACGCGGGCTGACCGGCCGGTGCCTGAGAAAGGGTCACTGTCCCGAGGAGGCCGGTGTCCCGAGGGGGAGGCTGTCCCGAGACGGCTGGCGTCCCGAGGAGGCAAATGTTCCGAGGAGGCCGGTGTCCGGAGAGGGCCGATGGGTCGGTGTTCCGAGGAGGCCGAGGTCTCGGCGCTGCTGCGGTGGCGAGCGGGAGCGGCCGGTGTGGTCGGTTTGACGGGCAGCGTCCGGGGAAGCCAGCCGTCCAGGATGGGGCCGGCTGCGGCGCCCTCGTCGGCGGAACTGGGAGGCTTCAGATGACTGGTCGGGACGATCTTCATGACCTGCGTCAACGCGCTCACGAAGCAGGCATCCAGGGCAGCTCGAAGATGAGCGAGCAGCAGTTGCGGGAGGCGTTGAGGAAGATGGGCAAGGGAGCCGAACCGATGGTCGCCAAGCGGGAGGCCAAGGGCTACCTGTAGCCCGAAGATCCGGCGTACGGCCCGGGCGGGAGTTCCGCTGCGGGCCGTACCCGTGCGGGGTGTTCAGGAGCCGTGGTGCGGGGTGCTCAGGAGTCGGGCCGGGCGGGGCGTTCAGGAGTCGGGCCGTGCCGGGTTTCAGGAGTCGGGCCGGGCGCGGCCGGTCGGCCAGGTCGCCCGGACCAGCGCGGGCAGTTCCCGGCGGTGCCGGGCCAGCAGCAGCCCGGCCAGGATCGCGTACGCGACGGCGACGCCGTACCGGACCGCCGGGGTGGGCAGGGCGAACTGCACGGCGAAGAGCAGGAACAGCAGCGCCGCCTCGACCCGGGAGATCCGCAGGTCGGCCAGGACTGCGACGCCGAGCAGGGTCTGCGCCGAGGTCAGGTACAGCTCCTCGGTCTGCCGTTCGTCCAGGGCCAGCCCGGCGAACTCGCCGCCACCGAGGTAGAAGGCGATCGGCAGGCAGGCGATCAGCAGGGTCCACTGGTTGAGCTTCGCCGCCAGCAGCGCGCCGAGCCCGTCGTCGGCCCGGCCGCGCAACGCGAAGGCCACCGCCACGATCACCTCGGGCGCCTCGGAGGCGACCGGTGCCAACCACTGGACCAGCAGGAACTCGTCGATCCCGAGGATGGTGCCGGCCTCGACCAGGGACCGGCCGAACGGCTCCGCCGCGCTGAGGATCACCACCGCCGCCGTGCCGAAGAGCGCGGCGGCGGTGAGCCGACGGCGGATGGTCGGCTGCCTGGCGAGGGTGGCGGCCACCCCGACCAGCGACTCCTCGGTGTGCTCGGCACGTCCGGTCCGGGAGAGGTAGAGCGCGAACAGGGTGCCCAGGACGATGCTGTCGTACCAGGCCAGCCGGCCGGTAATCGGGATCACCAGGGCGTAGACGGTGGCCAGCAGCAGGTAGATCGTCTCGGTACGGCGGTGCGGTGAGAGACTCACGCCGTCGCGGTCCCCGGGCCGTCGGCGCCGGCGTACCGCCCAGATGGCGGCGAAGACCAGCAGCGGCCAGGCGACCCCGATCAGCAGCCGGTTGGCTCCGGTCATGTTGGCCAGGGCGAACGCCGCGAACTCCGGATCGGAGCCGGCGGCGAAGGCGAAGTAGATGTCGATCGCGTACTCCGGGAGCACCGCGACCAGGGCGAGCAGGGCCAGCGCCAGGCTGCCCGGCAGATCTACCCGGGCCACCTCGGAAGCCCACATCAGCAGGGCCACCGCCGCCAGTACCGCCACTCCGAAGACCGCCATCCCGGCCAGCGGCGGCAGGTGGGAGCCGGACAGTCGCATCACGACGGCCGGTGCGGCCACCAGCACGGCGAGGCCGACCCGGGTCGCCACGCCCCGGGCGGACACCGTGACCTCAAGCCCCACCCGCACTGCCGCCACCCCCGTCGGCATCGAGCCTGCCGGACCGGACCGACAGCCAGGGGCGGATTCGCCGAGATGGCGGCGGTCGGGCCGGCTCTCAGCCGATCCGACCGGTGTCCGGCCCCCCGGCCGTCAGTCGATCCGGCCGGTGTCTGGCCCCGCCCTCAGCCGATCCGGCCGGTGGCGGCCCCCGGCCTCAGCCGATCCGGCCGGTGTCCGGCCCGGCCGTCAGTCGATCAGGCCGGTGGCGGGATCGGACTGGGCGAGGAAGCCCCGGATGGCCTCCTCCGCCTCGGCGTGACCCAACGGCGAGCGGTCGGACCTGGCCACGGTGAAGCCGTAGCCGGACGGGCCGGTCAGCCACTCGAAGTCGTACACGCCGGACTGCCCGGCGCGGGCGCGTACGAGGAAGTCCTGACCGTCGACGGTCATCGAGAGCGGCTCCGGCGCGCTCGACATGGCGACTCCTCCCGGGCCGGGCGGACGCTGCCGCACCTGGCCGGCTGCTCGACCCCCGACCCCCGACGCCCGGACGACGCCGGGCCGCTCGGCCACCGCCACCGCCCAGTCTCCCAGAACCGGCCCGCCCCTTCGGAGTCCTCGACCCGGGCCGGTACCGGGAGCTGCGGCATTCTCGCTCCGGAACTACCACTGGAGCTGCGACACGTCCTCGACGGTCGCGCCGGGCGGCGGGGTGAACGCCTTCCGGTCGACCTTCTCGGAGTACTTCACGAGTTCGATCGCGGCCTGCTCGCCGGTGTCCGTACGACCGACGAACGAGGCCAGTACGCCCGACTCGGTGACGCAGACCGTGAGCTTGTCCAGCGTCCCCTCGGTACCGCCCTGCGGGTCGCTGACGCCTGTGACGTCGGCGCAGAGCGATTCCTGGCCGGCGATCGACCGCTCCGTCGTCCGTACGTCGGTGTTCGGCACGATCGCGGCGGCGGCGACCAGGCCGAGCGCCAGTTCCGGGGTGACGAAGCCGGGGCCGGCGACCGCGGCGACCATGCCGGCCTCCGGCGTCGTGGCGGCGGCGGTGTTCGCCGACTTCTGGCACTCGCCCTTCGAGCAGATGACCATGTGCTCCGGTGTGAAGATCAGCCGGCCGTCCCGGGTGCTGAGCGCGGAGTTGGGCGGCTGCTGGGCGAGGGTGACGTTCTCGGTCTCCCGCTGGCCGGCCTCCTCGCCGACGATCCGGTATTCGGCGGTGAAGGTGAGCTGGGCCGATTTCCCCAGCCGGTCGGCGAAGTTGCCGAGCGTGTTGGCCGTGTCGACGGCGTTCTGGACCGTGTCGATGACGCCACAGCCGGCGCCGAGCAGGACGAGGGCCGAGAGGGCGGCGACGCGCCCGGCGAGGTGGCTACGAGAAGTCATACCCAGAACTGTGCGGTCGGCGGCGCACGCCGGCCGTGGTACGCCGTACGGACGGCACGAATCCGGGAGCCCGGCTGCCGCCGTCCGTCCCGCCGCCCCACCCGTGGGGTACGTTGACAGCCTGAACCGTCACGAGCCGAGGGGGTGGGACCGATTTCCGCGATGATCAGCGGGATGCTCCCATCCTGCGGGCCGGCGGTCTCTCCGGAGCAGGTCGGGTCGCGGTAACCACGGGAGTGCCCCAGGCGTTCCGAAGGGCTGCACGTGTCGAAACCCACCTCCACCTCCACCCGGGCCAGCGCCGTTCAGGCCGATGTCGTCGGTCGGCTCCGCGCCGCCGGCTGCGTCTTCGCCGAGGACGAGGCGGAACTTCTGGTCGCCGCCGCGCGGGACCCGGCCGAGCTGTCCGCCCTGGTCGAGCGGCGGGTCGCCGGGTTGCCGCTCGAACACGTCCTGGGCTGGGTCGACTTCTGCGGGCTGCGGGTCGCCGTCGACCCGGGAGTCTTCGTGCCGCGTCGGCGTACCGAACTGCTGGTCCGGCGGGCCGCCGCGCTGGCCCGACCCGGAGCGACGGTGCTGGACCTGGCCTGTGGCTCCGGTGCGATCGGGCTGGCGGTCGCGGCGCTGGTCGAGGACGTCGCGCTGTACGCCGTGGACATCGAACCGGCCGCCGTCGAGTGTGCCCGGCGCAACCTCGCGCCGCTCGGCGGCCGGGTGTACGCCGGGGACCTCTACCGGCCACTTCCGCCGGACCTTCGTGGCCGGGTCGACGTGCTGGTGGCGAACGTGCCCTACGTGCCAAGCGAGGCGGTCGCGCTGCTGCCACCGGAGGCGCGGCTGCACGAGCCGCTGGTGGCGCTGGACGGCGGACGGGACGGTCTCGACGTGCTGCGTCGGGTGGCCGCCGGAGCCGGGGACTGGCTCGCCCCCGGCGGCCACCTGCTGCTGGAGACCAGCCTGGAGCAGGCGGGGATCGCGGTGGCCGTACTGGACCGGGCCGGCCTCGCTCCGACGGTGGTCACCGACGACGACCTGCCGGCGACCGTCGTCATCGGCCGTCGCTGACCGCGCCCCCGTCCCCGGACGTCGCCAGCGCGGGCTCGCCCTCCGCCCCGAGTTCCGCGCGGCCCTCTGGCTCGACTTCCGTACCGGCCACCGCCCCGACCTCCGCGCCGGCCTCCGGCTCGACCTCCGGTACCGCCAGGATCTCGGCGATCGTCGCCGCGTCTCCGGCGGTGTGTGCGGCGAGCAGCTCGGCGAACCGTTCCGCCGGCATCACCCGGACGCCCAGGCCGACGGCCTTCTCCGCCTTGCTGCCCGCGCCCTCGCCGACCACCACCAGATCGGTCCGCTTCGAGACCGAGCCGGACGACTTGCCGCCGAGCCGCTCGACCGCCTCGTTGCCCTCGTTGCGGGTCAGCCCCGGCACCGAGCCGGTGACCACGACCGTCATCGGGGTGCCGTCCGGCCGGCGCAGCGGCAGGGCGCTCGCCGCCGGTACGCTCGACTCGCCGTCGGCGTCGCCCTCGGTCGGCGCGGCCCGCCCCGGTACGCCCGGCTCGGTCATGTTGACTCCCCGGGCGGTCAGCTTCTCGACGACCGGGGCCAGCTCGACCAGCTCTGCCGCGATGGTGACGGCCCGCTCCGGGCCGACGCCCTCGACCTCCTCCAGGTCGGCGACCGAGGCGGCCAGCAGCGCCTCCATCGTGCCGAAGTGCCGGGCGAGCCGACGGGACATCGACCGGCCGGTCATCCGTACGCCGAGGCCGGTGAGCACCCGGGAGAGCGGCTGTTGCTTGGACGCCTCGATGTTGGCGACGAGCTTGCGGGCGGAGGTCTCGCCCATCCGCTCCAGGGTGGCCAGCGTGGCGGGATCGAGGTCGTAGAGGTCGGCGGGATCGGTGACCAGATCGGCGCTGACCACCAGGTCGATGATCTTGCTGCCCAGCCCCTCGATGTCCATCGAGTCCCGGGCGGCGTAGTAGGAGAGCGACTCGCGGGCACCGCAGGCCCGCCCCTGGGTACAGCGCCAGCGCTTCTGGGAGCGGTCGATCTCGCCGCCGCAGCGCGGGCAGCCGGTCGGCGGTTGGTATTCCGTCGAGTCCGCCGGCCGCTCGTCGAGCTTGGCGCCGGTGATCTCCGGGATGACGTCGCCGGCCCGGCGTACGAAGACCGTGTCGCCGGCCCGGACGTTGCGCCGGACCAGGTCGTCGAAGTTGTGCAGGGTGGCCGAGGTGACGGTCACCCCGCCCACCTGCACCGGGGCCAGTACGGCGACCGGGGTGATCACTCCGGTCCGGCCGACCTGCACCTCGATCGAGAGCAGTGTGGTGGTGCGGGTGTCGGCCGGGAACTTGTAGGCGATGCCCCACCGGGGTGCCCGGGTGCCCGAGCCGGCCAGCTCGCGGTCGGCCGGATGGTCTGCCTTGATCACCGCACCGTCGATGCCGAAGCCCAGCTCGCCACGGCGGGCGTAGAGCGCCTCCACCACGGCGAGCACCTCCTCGACGGTGGTGCAGAGCGGCATCCCGACCGGCGAGCCGGCGGTGGTGGCCACACCGAGGCTCTCGACGTACGCCATGGTGGCCGAGTGCGGTCGGGGCTCGCTCGCCCCGTCGGCGTCGTCGAGTCCGTGCACGGAGTAGGCGAGGAAGGAGAGCGGTGCGTCGTACGCCCGGTCCTGCGCCCGCAGCGTGCCGGCGGCGGCGCTGCGCGGATGCGCGAAGGCCGGCTCGCCGTGTCCGGTACGCAGTTCCTGGGCCCGGGCGAAGTCGGCGTCGGTCATGAACACCTCGCCCCGGATCTCCACGGTCAGCGGCTCGCCGAGCCGTTCCGGCAGGCCGGCGGCCCGTCGCGCCTGGGGCGTCACGTCCTCGCCGGCCAGCCCGTCGCCCCGGGTGGCGACCTGGGTCAGCCGGCCGTCCACGTAACGGGCGGCGATGGCCAGGCCGTCGATCTTGGGCTCGACGGTGTAGCCGGCGGCGGGACGGCCGAGCAGCTTGTCGAGCCGGGCCGCCCAGCGGGCCAGCTCCGCCTCGCCGAAGACGTTGTCGAGACTGAGCATCGGGGTGCTGTGCACGACGTCGCCGACCAGCCCGGCGCCGGCGCCGACCAGCTCGCTGGGCGAGTCGTCGGTCTTCCACTCCGGTCGGGCGGTCTCGGTGGCGACGACCCGGGCCATCAGCGCGTCGTACGTCGCGTCGTCCATCGCCAGGTCGGCACCGTTGTAGTAGCTGGCGGCGGCCGACCGGATCTCGGCGATCGCCGCCTCGTACGCCGGGCGGTCCGCGAACGGCTCGGCCAGCGCGGCGTTTACCACCGGGTCCACGGCGTCCACCACCGGGTCCACGGCGTCGACCACCGGCCCGGCCGGATCGACCGCCACCGGTCCGGCCGGGTCGACCGCGCCCCCGCCCGGCCCCGCAGGCCCCTCGGCCCGTTCGTCGGTTGCCGCCACCACTGCCTCGTAAGCCACGAGGTCCCCCTCCCGTCAGGCCCGCACGCTCGGCGTTCAGCCTAGAGACCGGGTACGACGAACCGCTGCCCCCGGGCGGGCGGGTGTCGTCCGCAACCACCCGCTGGGGCCCCGTCGGGCACCTAGGCTGGCCTCATGGCCGAGCCGGCGCGTACCCCGGAGGACGAGCCGGGCGTACGCGGGGCGGACGGCGGGCGGAGTACGCAGCACACCGAACGCCCGGCCACGCCGACGGCACCGGGGCAGCAGAATCCGCTCAACCCGGCCGCCTCGCAGCGCTCCCAGAGCATCGGCACGGTGGTGGTGGCGGGGCTGGCGAACCTGACCGTGGCGGTCGCCAAGGCGGTCGCCGGGATGGTCTCCGGCTCGGCGGCGGTGCTCTCCGAGGCGGCCCACTCGGTCGCCGACACCACCACCGAACTGCTGCTCTTCATCGCCCTGCGGCGCGGCTCCCGGCCGCCGACCACGCAGTACCCGTTCGGCTACGGGCGGGAGAGTTACCTCTGGGCCTTCGTCGCCGCGGTCGTCACCTTCGTCGTCGGTGCCGGTTTCTCCATCTTCCAGGGCGTGCAGGCGATCCAGCAACGGCACGAGGACCTGGACCCGTTGGTCGCGTACATCGTGCTGGTCGTCTCCTTCGTCGCCGAGGGGATCTCGCTGCTCCGGTCGGTACGCCAGCTCCGCCGCCGGGCGGCCCGGTGGCGGCTGCCCTGGCTGCGGGTGGCCCGGCGTACCCCGAACACCACCGTCAAGGCGGTGCTGCTGGAGGACAGCGCGGCACTGGTCGGGCTGGTGCTGGCCGGCGTCGGCGTGGGGGTGTCGGAGCTGACCGGCAGTCCGGTGTGGGACGGCATCGCCTCGATCCTGATCGGCGTACTGCTGCTGGTGGTGGCGACCACGCTGGCGCACAACAACATCGCCCTGCTGGTCGGCCGGGCGGCCGGGGAGGCGGTACGCGCGGAGATCGAGCGCGAGCTGGCGGCGGTGCCGGACCTGCGCAGCGTGGACCGGCTGATGACCCTGCAACTCGGCCCGGAGGACATCCTGGTGGCGGTGAAGGTCAACTTCGACGACGACGCCAGCCGGGCGGAGATCGAGGTCGCGGCGGACGAGGCCGAGCGCCGGCTGATCGCCCGCAATCCGGCGATCCGGTACGTCTTCCTCGATCCCACCCGCCGCCGCGAGTGATCGCGGCGTCCCACCGGTCGGGCACCACCTCCGACTGGGACCGGACGCGGCCGGCAGTTAACAGGTATTGACAGTTTTCGACGGCGGGCTCAAGCTGGAGCGGGAGAGAGCGCTCTCTTTACCCTCTAACAAGGGCAGACCACCACCAAGTCTGGCCAGCGATCTCCGATGCCTTCGGCGGCGGCGCCGGAATCCTCGCTGGCCGCTCACCCGCTAGGAGTTCCCACATGGAAAGGGCCGCACCCTTCTCCACCCTGCGCCGCCGGCTCCGGATCGTGACGCTGCTCGGCGCCCTGCTCGCCCTGCTCGGTGGCTACACCGTGATCGAGCGGGCGGCACCGGCCGAGGCCCGCATCGTCCGGGTAGCCGAGTTCCTGGCCGACTGCCCCTACAGCCACCGCCTGCCGGACGACCCGATCATCTTCCCGGGCCTGCCGGGCGCCTCGCACATGCACAGCTTCTTCGGCGCGACCACCACCAACGCCTACACCAACCTGTCCGACCTGCTGAACTCCAACACCACCTGCAACCCCCGGGTCGACGTCTCGTCCTACTGGGTGCCGACCTTCTACGCGGACAACGTGCCGGTGGAGCCGGCCATCGTCACGTTCTACTACCTCGGCGAGGGCGTACGCAGCGACATCGTCGCCAACACCCAGCCGCTGCCGCTGGGCCTGCGGATCGTCGCGGGCAACGCCCGGGCCACCGCGCCGGACTCGACCACCAACTCCCGGTGGTCCTGCCTGCACGCCGGGCACGTCGGTGCATCCAAGGACTTCGTCAACTGTCCATCGGGGACGATGATCGAGTCGTACCTCGACTTCCCGCAGTGCTGGAACGGCCGTGACCTCGACTCGCCGGACCACAAGAGCCACATGGCGTACCCGGTGAACCAGGCCTGCCCGTCCAGCCACCCGGTCGCGGTCCCGAAGCTGCGCCAGGTGCTGCGCTATCCGGTGAGCGGCAACCCGGCCCGGTTCCGACTCGCCTCCGGCGCCGGGTTCACGATGCACGGCGACTTCTTCAACGCCTGGCCCGAGGCCGAGATGATGCGCCGGGTCCGGGACTGCATCCGTCCCGTGATCAAGTGCGGCGCGGACGGCCGACCGAGCTGACCGTGGGCCGCGCGGGGTGGGTCCGGCTCCGGCCGGGTCCATCCCGCGACGGCAACCGGAGACCAGGCCCGGAGCGACGGATCCGGACGAGCTGACCGTCGACACCTCCTGAACCGGGGCGAGGCAACCGGGGCGAGGCAACCGGAGCGAGGGCAAGCGGAGATCAGGACCAGAGGGAGAAACAGCCGATGAGGCCGACCGCCGGCATCCCGGCCACCGCCGCGCTGCTCGTGGTGGTCCTGCTGGCCGGCGGCTGCGCCGCACCGCCGGCATCCGCTCCGGGTACGCCCACCGGCGCCCCGGCCGTCGCCGGACAGTCGGCCACCCCGGCGGGTACGCCCAGCGCGTCGGGCCCGTTCAACGGCACCGACATCGCCTGGCTGCAACTGACCGTCGCCATGCACGAGCGGGTACTGCCGCTGCTGGAGCTGGTGCCGGAGCGCACCGCGCAGCCGGATGTCCGCCGGCTCGCCGCCCAGGTCCGGGACACCTCCCGCACCGAGCTCGACCGGTCCCGCCGGCTGCTCGACCGCTCCGGCGCACCGAAGACCAATCCGCACGAGGGGCACGACATGCCCGGGATGGTCACCGCCGCCGAGCTGACCGCGCTCGGCGCGGCCCCCGACGCCGAGTTCCGTCGCCTCTTCGGTCGGCACCTCCGGGCGCACCTGGAGCAGTCCGTCCGGGTCGCCAGCGCCGAACAGCGCTCCGGCGCCGACCCCGACACCACCACCCTGGCCGGCACCATCGCCCGGACCGGCAACGCCTACCTGGCAGAACTGACCGAACTCCAGCCCTGAGCCGGGCCGGTGCGTCGATCCCGGCGGCGCGGTTGCCGCCTCGCCCGGGCCGCACCGGCACCGCCGTTCAGCCGGCCGCCGCACCGACCGGATGAGCGGCACCGACCGGCTCGGCGGCATTGACCGGCGCCAGCGGTACGACCGCCCGTGCCGGCAGGTGCACCGTCAGTTCCTCCCCCGGTGCCGGCAACTCCGGCCCGACCCGCCCCAACGACCCCTCGTCGAGCTGGGTACGCAACCGCACCCCCGCCACATCCAGCAGCAGGTTGAGACTCCGCCCCAGGTACGTCGACCGGAGCACCCGGCCGACGAGTTCCGTCGACGGGCCGTCGGTGTACGGGTCGAGGCGTACCGCCGAGGCGCGGAAGGCGACCGAGGTGGCGGTGCCGGCCGGTCCGGGCGGTACGCCGGGCACGGCGACGGCCAGCGTCGACCCGTCGACCCGGACGAGATGCCCGCCGTCCCGGCCCTCCGCGAGCCCGCCGTCCCGGCCCTCCGCGACCACCCCCGGCAGGATGTTCTGGTAGCCCATGAAGTCCGCCACGAAGGCGTTGCGGGGCCGGGCGTACAGATCCCGGGGCGGACCGACCTGCTCGATCCGGCCCGCGTTCATCACCACGATCCGGTCCGAGAGCGCCATCGCCTCCTCCTGGTCGTGGGTGACGTACACCGAGGTGGTGCCGAGCTGGTCGTGCAGGCTGCGGATCTCGTCGCGGAGCTGGTAGCGCAGTTTCGCGTCCAGGTTGGACAGTGGTTCGTCGAAGAGCAGCAGCTCGGGACGGCTGGCCATCGCCCGGGCCAGGGCGACCCGCTGCTGCTGGCCGCCGGAGAGCGCGACCGCCATCTCGTCGGCCCGGTCGGCGAGCCCGACCCGGCCGAGCATCTCGTGCACCCGGTCCCGGATCTCCGCCCTCGGCACCTTCGCCATCTTCAGCGGATAGCCGACGTTGGCCCGTACGGTCATGTGCGGCCAGAGCGCGTAGCTCTGGAAGACCATGCCGATCCGCCGCTTGTCGGGTGGTACGAAGACCGCCCGGCCCGGCGCGGCGAAGACCCGGCCCCGGAACGAGATCTCGCCCGAGGTCGGCAGCTCCAGTCCGGCGACGCAGCGCAGCGTGGTGGTCTTGCCGCAGCCGCTCGGCCCGAGCAGGGTGAGGAACTCGCCCTGCCGGACCCGCAGGTCGATCCCGTCGACCGCGGCGGTGCCGCCGAACCGCTTGACCAGCCCCTCGATCACCAGGTCGGTCGTCATGGCTCAGCCCCGGCCGAAGATCTGCTTGGACTTCGCCAGGTACGCCGCCTGGGCCGCGTTGACCTCGGCGATGGCGAACGGCTTGAGCTGGTCCATCGTGCTCAGCGGCGGCAGCCCGGCGACGTTCGGCGCGTTCGGCATCGTCGGGGCGTATCCGGCGTCGGCGACCGCCTGCTGGCCCTCGGGGGTGAACAGCCAGGTCATCAGGAGCTTCGCCGCGTCCGGGTGCGGTGCGCCGTCGACCAGTCCGAGGTAGTGCGGCGAGACCTGGTTGCCGCCGTCGACCGGGAAGACCAGCTTCACCGGGGCGTGCTTCGCCTTGTCCCGCAGATAGAAGCTGTACGGGTAGACCGGCGCCACCTCGAACTCACCGGTCGCCACCGCGTTGCCTGCGACAGGCCCGGAGGCCACCCAGTGGATCTCCTGCCCGGCGAGCCCGCTCAGGTACGTGTCGTCGTACCGGCCGTCGTGCAGCATCCGGGAGAAGGTGCCCGCCACCGCACCGTTCTTGGTGGCGTCGTCGAGCACCATCCGGCCCTTCCAGCGCGGGTCGAGCAGGTCCCGCCAGCCCTTCGGCGCGTCCGGCGCGGGTACCCGGTCGACGTTGTAGAGGATGCCCATGATGCTGCCGGAGGCGGCGAAGACCGTTCCGCCGGGATCCTGGTACTCCTTGCCCAGCGTGGCGGCGGTGACCGGGGCGAACTTCGCGTACCGCCGCTCGTCGAGCTGGGCGGCGACGGTGGTGTCACCGCCCTGGACCAGGTCCGCGACGTGCTTGCCGCTGCCGAACTCCTGATTGATCTTGCTGGCGAGCTGCGGCCCGACCAGGTACTCGCCGGTGACCCGGATGGCCGGGAAGCGCTTCTGGAACGCCTTGTAGACGTCGGCCTTGTCGTTCTCGCCGGGGCCGTAGACCACCACCTCGGTCTTGCCGGCCGCCTTGGCGGCCTCGTACAGCCCGGTCATGGTGTCGACGGCGGCCTGGCCGCCGAGTTTGTCGGCGTCGCCGGCCACGTTGGCAGCGGCGTCCGAGGCCGGTCCGCCGCCACCGCAGGCGGACAGCGCCAGCGCGACCGCCGCCGCGACCGCGCCGGTCCGGAGCAGGTTCCGCGAAGTCATCGTTCTTCTCTCCTCACCGAGGGGTTGCGGGGACTGATCGAGGGCGGGCCGACCGACCGAGGGGCGGGCCGGGCGACGGGGGCGGGCCGGTTAACCGAGGGCGGCGGGTGCCGACGACGGGATCGGGGCCGGCGACGGGTCGGCCGGCGGGGACGGGGCGCCTGGTCCGGCCGACGGGGTCGGCGGCGCGGGACGGGACGCGGTGGCGGTCAGCGCCCGGCGGCGCAGCAGCCCGACCAGCCGGGCGAGCCCGGCCAACACCGCCAGGCCGACGCAGAGCAGCACCATCATGATCACGAAGAGCGCGGCGGCCCGGGAGATCTCGCCCGCCGTGTACAGCTCCAGGACCAGCAGCGGCACGGTGGCGTTCTGCTGCGAGGAGAGCAGGATCGGCACCGCGAGGTTGCCGGAGACGACGATGGCCGAGACGAACCAGCCGGCCAGGAAGCTCGGCGCGATCAGCGGCAGCACGATGCCGGCGAACATCCGCAACGGACCGGCGCCGGCGACCCGGGACGCCTCCTCCAGTTCGTGGCCGAGTTGGGCCAGTGCCGGCCCGGTCGCCCGCTGCGCGATCGGCACCGTCGCGGCGATCAGGGCGAGCAGCACGATCCAGACCGTGCCGTAGAGCTGGCGCAGTCCCGGCACGCTGATGTACGCCCAGGCGATGCCGAGGCTGAGCACCACACCGGGTACCGCCCAGGGCAGCCAGGTGAGCATCTCGACCACCCGGCGCAGCCGGGTCCGGTTGTGCCCGACGGCGTACCCGATGAGCAGTGCCAGCAGCATCGCGCCGAGCCCGCCGAGCACCGAGACGACCAGGGTGGACCGCAGCGCGGACACGGTTTCCGGGTCGGCGAGCAGTTCCCGGTAGTTGACCAGCGAGTAGCCGGCCGAGCCGCCGAGGAACGGCTGGAGCGAGCCGAGCACCAGTTGCACCATCGGGGCGACGACCGCGAGCAGCGCGTACAGCAGCAGGAAGGCGGTGCCGGCCCAGCGCCAGCGGCCGATGTCCCAGGCGTCGCTGCGGTAGCCCTTGCCGGTGACCGTGGTGTAGCGGCGCCGCCCCAGCACCCGCCACTGCACCGCGACCAGCACCATCACGATCGCCACCAGCAGCAGCGACAGCGCGCTGGCCGCGCCGTAGTCGGCCGGGCTGCTCTCGCTGATCAGCCCGTAGACCCGGGTGGAGAAGACCTCGATCCCGGCCGGCGTGCCGAGGAAGAGCGGTACGTCGAAGAACTCCAGCCCGATGACGAAGTTGAGGATGACCACCCCGCTGACCGCCGGGGCGAGCACCGGCAGGTCGATGCCGAGCAGCGTACGCAGTTTGCCCGCCCCGGAGACCTGCGCCGCCTCCTCCAGCCCCCGGTCCAGCGCCAGGAACGGGCCGAGCAGCATCAGATAGCTGAAGCCGGCGGACTTGAGCGCGATCACCAGGATCAGCCCGGTCCACGAGTTGACGTCGAAGACGGTCGCCTCGCTGCCGGTCAGGTCCCGGAAGAGCGTGTTGACCGGCCCGATCCGGGGATTGCCGAGCATGCCCCAACTGATCGCGTAGAACAGCGGCGGCAGTGCGACGACCAGCAGCATGCACGGGGTGACCAGCCGGCGCAGCGGGGTCCGGGTCCGGGTGACCAGGAAGGCGCAGAGCAGGCCGATCGACGTACCGAGCACGGTGACGGCGGTGGAGAGCAGCAGCGAGTTGCGCAGGGTCGAGTACGTCGCCGAGCTGGTGTACGCCGTCCGGAAACCGTCCCACCCCCAGTTGGCCGGCAGGCTCGGATCCTGGTTGCGGAAGGCGCCGACCACCAGCATGACGATCGGGAAGGCGAAGAGGAACGCGCAGACCACGATCAGCGGCAGCAGCCCCCGGGCGGTGCTGAACGGTCCGGTGCTCGGCTTCCTGGCAAACACGACGGCCCTCCTGCGTGCTCGGTTGCTCGGTCCGGTCGGTCAGGACGCTTACTCGGTCTGGTCAGCTCGGTTGCTCGGTCTGGTCAGTCAGGACGGTTGCCCGGTCAGGACGGTTGCTCGGTCAGTCGGTCAGGGGCGGTCAGCTCGGGGCGCCGGGGCCGGTCAGGACCTCGACAAGTGCCGGGCCGGCGGTGTCGCGTACCGCCCGCAATGCCGCCGCGAGATCGGCCGGACCGGTCACCCGGGTCGCCGGTACCCCGAAACCGGTGGCGATGTCGGCGATCCGTGGTCCGCCGATGTCGGTACCCGGCCACCGACCGGTACGCCGGGCCGCGCCGCCGAACCGGTGCAGCGCGGAGCCGACCGCGCTGTAGCTGCCGTTGTTCAGCACCACGAAGGTGACCGGGATCCGGTAGTGCGCGGCGGTCCAGAGCGCCTGGATGCCGAACTGGAACGACCCGTCACCGAGCACGGCGACCACCTGGTGTCCGGGCCGGGCCAGTTGGACGCCGAGCGCGGCACCGGCGCCCCAGCCGAGCGAGCCGGACGAGGAGAGCAGCACCTGGTCCGGGCGGTGCTGCGGCAGCGCGGAGAGCAGCGCCGGGGTGGCGGTGGTGGCGTCCAGCACCACGGTCGGGTCGGTGCCGAGCCCGTCGACCAGCGCGGCCACCACCGCACCCAGCCCGACGTGCCCGGGAAACGCCGGTCGCACACCGGAGCCCGGTGCGCCGGCCGCGACCGAACCGCCCTGCGCCGACCCGCCACCGATCCCGGCCGGCGACGACCCGCCCTCGGCTGTCGCCCTGGTCGCGTTCGGCGGCAGCGCGGCGAGCAGGTCGTCGAGGACGGCGCCGAGGTGCCCGACCAATCCCAGCCGTACCGGATGGAGCCGGCCCACCTCGGTCGGGTCGACGTGTGCGTGCAGCACGGTGGCGTGCCGGGGGAACTCGTCCCCGACCGGCGCCTCGAACTCGGTGAACACCCGGCAGCCGACGAAGAAGACCAGGTCGGCGGCGGTCACCGCCGGGTGGGTCGGGGCGTACCAGCCGGCGAACCGGGGGTGTGCGGTCGGGAACGCGGTGCGCTGGAAGCCCCGCCGGTCCTCGCCGAGCACCGTCGCGCCGAGCCGCTCGGCGAGCGTGACCAGGGCGTCGACCGCGCCGTGCCGGGCGACGTCGCCGCCGGCCACCAGCACCGGCCGGGTCGCCCCGGCGAGCAGTCGCGCGGCGTCGGCCACCGCGTCCCGGTCCGGCCGGTTCCGGGGTACGTCCACCGGCCGCACCGTCTCCGGCGCCACGCCCGCCGGAGCTGTCGACTCCAGTACGTCCTGCGGCAGCCCGATCCAGGTCGGCCCGGCCGGCTCGGCGACCGAGGTACGCAGTGCCCGGGCGACGTCGGCGGCGAGCGCGTCGGCCGAGGTGACCTGGCGGGCCCACTTGACGTGTTGCCGGATCGTGTCCCTCGGGTACGGCACGGTGGTGAAGCCGTCCCGGCCCTGTAGTGCGGTGGACTTGAGGCCGTTGAGCAGTAGCACCGGGGCGTTGCCGAGTTGTGCGGCGGTCAGGTGCGCCACCCCGTTGGCCAGTCCCACGTTGGTGTGCAGGTACGCGACCTGCGGTTGGCCGGTGATCCGGGCGGCGCCGTCGGCCATCGCCACCGCGACCGACTCGTGCGTGGTGAGTACGAGTTCGACCTCGGCGGACCGTTCGACGACCGCGTCCAGGAAGGCCGCCTCGGTGCTGCCGGGGCAGCAGAAGACCCGCCGGATTCCCCAGCCGACCAGTACGTCCAGCAGGGCGTGCGCGGCCGGCGTACCGCTGTTCCGGTCGGTCGGGGCGAGCACCGTACTGGTCATGGCCGCTCCTCGTACCTGCTGTCGAGCCGCGCTGGCGATCGAGTCGAACTGGTTACGGCGAGATGTGGCGACAGTAACGCCAATGATCGGGATGCGGAACGATGCATCCTCAGATTCTTCTCAGTAGAACGACATCGAGTTCCGCCAAGAAGAATCCTGCTGCCGCTAGTTCTCGTGTGGTGGATAGTGCGGAAGTAGTGCCCGGGCCGAGAGCCTCCGGCACCAGCCCCGTCACGGAGGTGTTCGCGCAATGCAGACAGTCGGAAACACCGGAGGGCCGGCCCGGCTCGACCCGGTGGCCCAGGTGGTCGACGGGCAGGTCGGCGACAGCGCCGACGGGGCGTACTTCGACTCGGTGGACCCGTGGACCCAGCGGCCGTGGGCCCGGGTCGCCAGGGCGGGTCGGGCGGACGTCGCGGCGGCGGTGGCGGCGGCCCGGCGGGCCTTCGACGCCGGCCCGTGGCCCCGGATGCCGCAGCGCGAACGCTCCGCCGTGCTGCACCGGCTCGCCGACCTGATGGAGTCGCACGCCGAGGAACTCGCCCGGCTGGACACCCGGGACATGGGCATGCCGGTGACCAACAGCCGGAACTGGAACCTGACCAGTGCGGTCAACCACTTCCGGTTCTTCGCCACGCACGCCCAGCAGTCGACGGCCAGCACCTACCCCGGGGACGACCGGCTGCACCAGTACCTGCGCTACGAGCCGGCCGGCGTCTTCGCCGCGATCGCACCTTGGAACTACCCGCTGAACCTGGGCGTCTGGAAGATCGCCCCGGCACTGGCCTACGGCAACACGGTGGTGCTGAAGCCGGCCGAGCAGTCGCCGGCCTCGGCCGCCCGGGTGGCCGAGCTGGCCCTGGAGGCGGGACTGCCGCCCGGGGTGCTCAACGTCGTACACGGCTTCGGGCCGGACTCCACCGGCGAGTGGCTGACCACCGCGTCGGGGATCGACCGGATCACCTTCACCGGCGAGTCCCGTACCGGCGCGGTCATCGCGGCTGCGGCGGCCCGCTCGCTGGTCCCGGTCTCCCTGGAGTGCGGTGGCAAGGGCGCCAACCTGGTCTTCGCCGACGCCGACATGGACGTCGCGGTGGCCGGCTCGATCCGGGCGATCTACAGCAACTCCGGTCAGGTCTGCCTCTCCACCAGCCGGATCTACGTGCAACGGGCCGGGTACGACGAGTTCCTCGACCGGTTCGTCCGGGCCGCCGAGGCACTCCCGTACGGCGATCCGCACGATCCGGCCACGCACGTCGGCCCGCTCTCCAGTGCCGAGCACCACGCCAAGGTGACCGGCTATCTGGACTCGGTCGACGCCGACGGCGGCGAGCTGCGTACCGGTGGCGCGGTCGACGGGAGTCTGCTGGTCCGGCCCACCGTCGCGGTCGGGCTGGGGCCGGCGGCCCGGGTACTCCGGGAGGAGGTGTTCGGGCCGGTGGCGGTGGTCACCCCGTTCGACGACGAGGCCGAGGCGCTGCGGCTGGCCAACGACACGCCGTACGGCCTCTCCGCAGTGCTGTTCACCCGCGACCTGGGCCGGGCCCATCGGGTCGCCGCCAGGCTGCGGGCCGGCACGGTCTGGATCAACACCTTCGGGGTACGCGAGGCGCGGGCGCCGTTCGGTGGTTTCGGGCTCTCCGGGGTGGGTAGGGAGGGCGGCGACTTCAGCCGTGAGTTCTGCACCGAGCCGAAGACGGTGATCGCCGCCGTCGACTGAGTCGGGACGCGGTCACGGAGGGCCGCCGATAGAGTCGGATATTCCAGATTTACCCGCAGGAATTGTCGCCGCCGACACCCCGATTTGGCGTTGCCGGCCCCGCCGTGTAACTTTCTCTCCCGGCAGGGCACCGGGCAAGCCCGCGGAGCAACACCGCGGTGGCCGGCCTGCCAAACCCCGAACGATCGCGGCGGTAACCCGCTGCGTCCGTACGGGTGCACGACGGCTGGACGAAGCATGACAAACCGGGAGACACGGTTTGACGAGGCGGAAACAGTCGGGTAAGGTATAAAACGCGCCGGACGGAAACGGAAGGCGCGGACAGATAAGCCCCGGGTGGCTGGTTTCGGCTGGTTTTCT